>CAWIJT010000001.1:0-467798 GCA_963836495.1 uncultured Actinomycetota bacterium
ATGTTCGGCGACCCAGTCGCGCTCGGTCTGCACGTCAGCTAGCAGCGCGCAGCGCACCGTGCCGGGGGCGGCGTCCGGTCGGGAGCGGAGCGCCCGCACCGCCACCGACCGTCGTCGCGCATCCGCCGAGATCGCATTGGCGACCTGCAAGGTGGTCGGCGGGTTACGCCAACTGGTGCGCAGCTCCAGGACTGGCGCCGGGCTGCCGTCGGGCAGCGGGAAGTCGGTGGTGAACCGCGGCAGGTTGGTCGCCGACGCGCCGCGCCACCCGTAGATGGACTGGATCGGGTCGCCGACGGCGGTCAGCGCCAGTTCGTCGTCGACTCCGCCGCCGAACAGCGCTGAGAGCAAGACACGTTGGGCGTATCCGGTGTCTTGGTATTCGTCGAGCAGCACCACCCGGTAGCGGCTGCGCAACTGCTCGCCGACCTGCGGGACCGCCGAGGCCAGCCGGGCGGCGGCCGCCATCTGGGTGCCGAAGTCCATCACCTTCTCGGCCCGCATCCGGCGGTGCAGAGCGTCGATCAGCGGCACCAACTCGGCGCGCTCGGCCTGCGTGGCCAGCATGCGCAGCAGCCATTGGCTGGGGCCGCGGTCACGCTGGTAGCGGCCCGGCGGCAAGGTGTGCACGAGCTGTTCGAGGCCGACGTGGGTGTCGCTGAGTTCGCTGGAGTCGACAAGGTGCTCCGCGAGCTGACCAGACAGCCGCAACACGGTCGCGGTGACCGCGGCCGGGTTTTTGTCGGTGTGCAGCGCGCCCGGATATCCGTTGACGACCTCGAAGGCCAACTGCCACAGTTCTGTCTCGCTGAGCAGTCGAGTGTCCGGCTCGATGGGCTCTCCTGCGCCGGAAGACAACAGGCCGTATTCGCGCAGCAACTGACCGGCGAAGGCGTGATAGGTGCTGACCACCGGTGTGTTTGCGGCCTCACCCACCGACGGGTTGCCGATGGCCAGTTCGGTGCCGGCCAGCCGGGCCAGCCGCGACCTGACCCGGCGCAACAGCTGGCCGGCCGCCTTACGGGTGAACGTCAGGCCCAGCACTTGACCGGGATCGGCGTAGCCGTTGGCCACCAGCCACACCACCCGGGCGGCCATCGTCTCGGTCTTGCCGGCGCCCGCTCCAGCGATGACGACCAGTGGCCCCGGCGGCGCGGCAATGACAGCAGCCTGCTCCTCTGTCGGCTCGAAAAGGCCTAGAGCGCGTGCCAATTCGGCTGGGGTGTAGCGCGCTGGCGCGATGACGGTCATACCGATCCCTTTCCGTCGATACCGGTGTGCGCCGGGCAGCTCGGCTTCAACGGGCAGTGCGAGCAACCGTCGTTGATCCGGGCGATGAATTGCGGTCCCGCGGTCGCCTGGGCTGCATCGTGGATCCGTTCGCGCCACTGCGCGCGCGCCTCGGGCGTCAGTGGATCCTGTTCGCGCTCAGTGACGCCCGCTGAGCCCGTCTTGCCGAGATACACCAGCCGCCCGCCGCCCGGCTCGTCGCCGTCGGTCACCAGACCCTCGGCCACCGCCAACTGGTAGGCCGCCAACTGGGCGTGCCGCTGCGCATCGTCCTTGCTGACCGGCGTTTTGCCAGTCTTGACGTCGACGATCACCAGCCGGCCCGCCGCGTCGCGTTCGATCCGGTCGACCCGACCGCGGAGCCGCACGTTCTCCTCGACAGCTCCGTCGATGTCGACTTCGACGCCGACCTCGGTCAACTCGCCGCGGGTGCGGCACCGCCACTCCAGGAACGCCTGGACCATCGCGCGATGCCGGGTGAGCTCATTGTCTGAATACCAACGGGATTCGAACGGCAGGTGCTGCCAGGCCCGCTCCAATGCGGCCAGCAGCTGGGATTCGTTGCCTGCCGGTTCGGCGATCAAGGCATGCAGTATCGACCCGAGCGTGGAGCCCAGATCGCGAGGGTCGGTCCCGCCGTGGCGTTCGGCCAGCCAGCGCAGCGGGCAGTCGGTCAGCGTCTGCAGGCTCGACGGAGTCAGCGTGACGACCTGGTCGTCGCCGCTCCACATCGGCTCGGTAGTGCTGACCGGTGTCATGCCATACCAGCCGGCCGGGTCGGCACCGGGCACGCCTGCTTCGGCCAGCCGTGCCAATTGCGTTGCCGCGCAGGTACGTGTCGCATCACTGACCACGTCCCGCGGCGCGCACACCACACCGCGCAGCCGGCCCACCACCGCGGCGGTCGACAGCACCCGCGGCGCCACGACCGGCGATGGCACGACATCGGCGGGGCCAGTTGCCCACTGCGCGATCTCGGTGAAGAACGGCGACGGCATGCTGGCCTCGTCGTTGCCATTGGCCTCGCCGTCGATCGCGGTGACCAGCAATCGCGTGCGCGCCCGGCCCATGGCGGCCACCAGCAGCCGCCGTTCCTCGGCCAGCAGCGGTGCCCGCATCGAGACGTTCTCATCGACCCCGTCCAGCACGTCCAGCAGCCGTTGCGTGCCGAGCACTCCCCCGCGCGGAACCGTGTTGGGCCACAACCCTTCCTGCAGTCCAGCGATGACGACCACGTCCCACTCGCGGCCGAGGGCCGCGTGCGCGCTGAGCACCGCGACCTGCTCGTCGCCGGCTGCGGAATCAGGGCCCGCCGCGGACAGTGGGTGCGTGGCCAGGTAGTCGATCAGCCCGCTCAGCGACGCACCGGCGGTTCGGGCCAGGTACTCGTCGGTGGCGTCGAACAACGCCGTCACCGCGTCGAGGTCGCGACCGGCCTGCGCGCCCGACGAGCCGCCGCGCTCACACGCCACCAGCCAGCGACGCTGCAAACCCGAGCGATGCCATGCCGCCCACAGTGTGTAGCGCGCATCCTCGCCGCGCTGGTGCGAACTGGCCGCGGCGTCCAGCACTGCACGCACCCGCCGCAGCGGCCAGGCCTGGGCCGGTGTCAGCCGGGCGGCCGATTCGCCGTTTACCGCCTGCACCAGCAGGTCGCCGAATTCCGTTGGCGTCTGGCCTTTGTCGGCGCGGCGGAGCGTTCGGCGCAGCTGCCGAAGAGACACCGGGTCGACCCGCCCGATCGGACCGGTCAGCAGCGCCAGCGCCTGCTCGCCGTCCAGGCCGCCGGCGGTGGCCGCCAACACTGTCAGCAGCGCATGCGCCGCGGGCTGCGCCGTCAGCGAACCCGTCACCGCCGACGGGGCCACCGGGACACCGGCCCGCGCCAATGCATGCGGCAACCCGGCGGCGGCTCGCGGAACCGACCTGACGATGACCGCCATCTGCGACCACGGCACACCCTCGACGAGGTGCGCGCGCCGCAGGTAGTCGGCGATCAGCGCCGCCTCGGCCTCAGCGGATGCGGCCAGCTTCACCGTTACCGATCCGGATTCGTCTCCTGTGCTAGTGATTTCGCATCCGCCGGCGAGCCGGCCGGCGATGCCTGAGACGACGCGCGCGACCGCCGGCGCGCAGCGATGTGACGCCGTCAACGTCACTGACGGGGTCTCGCCGCTCAACAGCGCCGCGGGATCCGCGCCACGGAAGCCGAACACCGCCTGGGTCGGGTCACCGGCGAGCAGCGTCAGGTCTGCACCGGCGGCCAGCACGCGAACCAGCAGAGCGGCCTGCGGGTCGAGTTGCTGCGCATCGTCGACCAGCAGCACGCCGATCCGGGCGCGCTGATCAGCCAGCAATTCGGGGTCGGCGGCGAACGCCTCCAGTGCGGCCCCGACCAACTCGGCCGCGCCCACCGCCGGCGTCGTCGCCTGCGGAGCCGCCGTCCCGACGGCCGCGCGCAGCAGCATCACCTGCTCGTAGTTGCGCGCAAACCGGCCCGCGGCCACCCATTCCGGACGATTCGACAGCCGACCCACCCGCGCCAACTCTTGCGGGTCGATGCCACGTTCGGCGCAACGAGTCAGCAGCTCACGCAACTCGGCGGCGAACCCCGCGGTGCCCACGGCGGCCCGCAACTCGGCGGGCCACGCATTGGCGCCGTCGGCCATCTCGCCGGCCAGTAGGTCGGCGATGATCGCGTCCTGCTCGGCGCTGGTGACCAGCCTGGGCGGCGGGCCACCGGCTCGCTGAGCGGCCAGCCTCAGCACCGCGAACGCATAGCTGTGGACGCTGCGCACCAACGGTTCGCGAATCACCGCGCGGCAGGGACCGGCATGCTGGGAGCCGAGCAACGTCGTCGTCAACTCGCTGCGCGCCTGCGCCCCGATCCGGCCTGAACCCGTCAGCAGCAGCACCGATTCCGGATCGGCGCCGGCTGCGATCCGCCTTGCCGCCGCGTCGATCAACAGTGAACTCTTCCCGGTGCCCGGCCCGCCCAGCACTCGCACGACCCCGCGCACATCGGGATTGAGCACAGCGCCGGCCTCGGGGCCCCAGTGGAAAGACATAGCGGCATATCACCACGGGGGTCCGACAAGTCGGCCCGGCCGCCGACGGGTCAATGCCGAACTGGCACCATCGACGAGTGACCCGCCTGCATGTGCACCGCTACGGACCGCCCGGTCCGGTGCGGGTGCTCGCCCTGCACGGACTGACCGGGCACGGCAAGCGCTGGGAGCCGTTGGCGACGAAGCACCTATCCGAGATCGCCGTTGCCGCACCCGATCTGATCGGGCACGGCCGGTCTTCGTGGGATGCCCCGTGGAGCATCGAGGCGAATGTCGCGGCGCTTGTCGAGTTGCTCGAGCAGCACGCCGACGGCCCGGTGGTCATCGTCGCGCATTCGTTCGGCAGCGCGCTGGCCATGCATCTGGCCGCCGCACATCCTGACCGGGTCGCGGCACTGGTCCTGCTCGATCCGGCGGTCGGGTTGGACGGCGGATGGATGCGTGAGATCGCCGACGCGATGCTGGCCTCCCCCGACTACTCCGATCCGGCCGAAGCCCGCGCGGCCAAAACCAACGGGTCCTGGGCGGAGGTGGACCCGGCCGTGGTCGATGACGAACTCGACGAACACCTCGTCGCATTGCCGGGCGGGCGGTACGGCTGGCGACTCAGCATGCCCGCGATGATGTCGTATTGGAGTGAGCTCGCCCGCGATATCGTATTGCCGCCCAATGGCATCGGCACAACGGTCGTGCGGGCGGCATGGACGTCGCCGAGGTATGTGACCGATGAGCTCGTCACGGTTCTGCGCGAGCGACTGGGCGACGATTTCCGGCTGATGACCTTCGAATGCGACCACATGGTGGCAGAAACCAAGCCCGCCGAAGTCGCCGCGTTGATCCGCGAACGGATGGTCTGACGGTGGCTCCGGTGACCGACGATCAGGTCGAGCGGGTGCGAGCGCTGGTCGCCTCGATCCCATCGGGCCGGGTGTCGACCTACGGCGATATCGCCGCTGTCGCAGGGCTTTCCAGCCCGCGAATCGTCGGATACATCATGCGCATCGACTCCCTCGACCTGCCCTGGCATCGGGTGATCACCGCATCGGGGCGTCCTGCAAAGCATCTGACGACGCGGCAGTTGGAATTGCTTCGGGCAGAAGGGGTTCTGTCGAACGACGGCAAGATTGCGCTCGACGAGGTCCGTTACGCCTTCCCCGACTTTTAGAGGATCAGCCGCACCAGCGCGGCGGTGCGCGCCAGACCCGGGAAAGCCGCCGCCGTCGAACGCGGGTGCAGCGCGTGAACGGCGAGACGGAACATCAACGCGCGCAACAACATCTGCGGCCATTCCGGTAATGCGTTCCAGCGGTCGATGAGACCTTCGTCGGCCTCGCCCCAGGACAGCGCGTCGACGACGACCACACCGGCCGCCCACGATGCGGGCCGCCAATAGGGCGTGATGTCGGTGATCCCGGGAGCGGCAGCGCCCGCGAAAAGCACAGTGCCGTAGAGGTCTCCGTCGACCAGTTGATTGGGACTCTTCGTCGGACGGCGCAGGCCGGCGAGCTGGTTGATCAGTTCCACCGACCGCTGCCCGTCGGCTGTGGGTGACGCCGTGCGGGCCGCCGCGGGCACCGACTGCATCGGCCGTTCCTCCCATGCGGCGCGGTCGGCGGCGATGAAGACGTCGACGTCGGCCCATGGCGCGGTGGGACCCTGAGTGAGGAATCGCGGCCGTTCCAGCTTGCCGGTCGCCTCGTGCAGCCGCACCGCCGCCGACACCACCTCGTCGTGCCGGGGCTCGGGTTGGCCGGCCACGAAAGTGTCCGCTCGCCATCCGGAGACCACGTAACGCCCGTCGGTGGACCGCACCGGACGGGCCAACCGCACACCGTCGACGAACAGCGTCTCGCGCACCCGGGCCGACCAGGCGGCCCGGGCGTTCTCGGCCACCATCGACAGCACCACTTCGCCGCACCGCCAGCCACCCTCCCAGGCGGCTCCCAAGGGCTCGGGCCGGACACCGCTCAAACCGAACGCCGACAGCACGTGCTCCGGCGGCGGCTCGACACTCACACGCGTAGCCTAATCGGGGCCAGCGAACTCTCTGGACCCGACACGAGAACCCGCTTTGCCGCAGCGGATCAATACATCACCATGTCGGGCTGCATCTGCTGCGCCCAAGCCACGATGCCGCCCTGAAGATGCACGGCGTCGGCAAACCCCGCATTGCGGACCGCGAGCAGCGCCGCGGCCGAACGCACGCCGGTCTTGCAATACAGCACCGTCGCCCGGTCCCGGGGCAGCGTTGCCAGACCCTCGGCAGTGCTGATCTGCGACGCAGGGATCAACTGTGCGCCGTCAATGTGGTTGATGTCCCATTCCACTGGTTCACGCACGTCGATCAGGGTGATTTTCTCGCCGGAATCCAGCAGTTCGCGCAGTTCACGCGGGGTGATCGCGCCCGCGGTGGCCGCCGCTCCAGTCGGCGTGCCACAGAACTCCTCGTAGTCGACCAACTCGGTGATCTTCGGCGTCGCAGGGTCTTTCCGAATCGCAATGGTGCGATAGCTCATCTGCAGCGCGTCGTACATCAGCAAACGACCCAGCAGCGACTCACCGAGCCCGGTGATCAGCTTGATCGCCTCGGTGCCCATCACCGACGCGATCGACGCGCAGAGCACTCCCAGCACGCCACCTTCAGCGCAGGACGGCACCGTGCCCGGCGGTGGCGCCTCCGGGTACAAGTCGCGATAGTTCAGGCCCGCTCATTGCCGGCCTCATCGGCCGGCGCGTCGTCCCAGAACACCGACGCCTGACCTTCGAAGCGGTAGATCGACCCCCACACGTAAGGCTTGCGCGCGAGTACCGCGGCGTCGTTGACCAGGTAGCGGGTGGCGAAGTTGTCGGAGCCGTCCACGATCAGGTCGTACTGCTCGAACAGCCCGACAGCGTTGTCTCGGTCGAGTCGGACCTCGTGCAGGTGGACCTCGATCAGCGGGTTGATCTCGGTGATCGAGTCGCGCGCGGATTGCGCTTTGGATCGGCCGACGTCGTCAACACCGTGAATGATCTGTCGCTGCAGATTCGACTCGTCGACCACGTCGTCGTCGACGATCCCGATCGTGCCGACGCCCGCGGCGGCCAGATACAGCAGTGCCGGTGCGCCGAGCCCGCCCGCACCGATGACCAGAACTCGCGCATTCTTGAGCCGCTTCTGACCGTCGGCACCAAGGTCGGGGATGACGAGATGCCGGCTGTAGCGGGCGACCTCGTCGCGGGTCAGCTCGGCGGCAGGCTCGACAAGCGGTGGCAACACCCCACCGAGGCTAGGCCAACGTGCCGGGCTAGGCGATCGGGTACGGCCAGGGGTTGAACCGGCAGGTCTTGCCGTCGGGCTTGACCCATTCCGGGTCGAACTTCGCGTCGTCGTCGTCGGAGGTGGAGAAGGTCTGCTGCATCATGATCGGCGCCAGGCCGCCCTGCTTGTCGCAGGCCTCATGCCGCAGATAGCCGATGGCGTGGCCGACCTCGTGGTTGATCAGGTACTGCCGGTAGGAACCCACGTCGCCCTGGAAGGACAGCGCGCCACGCACCCAGCGTGCCTCGTTGATGAAGACCCGCGGCTGTACCTCGGCACCGTAGGACGGGTTGTAGCAGGAGGTCTCGAGCGGAAATTCGTACCCGCAGCCTTCCCGCACCGTCATCGGGGAGCTCAGCGAGACGCGGATGTCGGGCTTGCCCTTGTCGCTGGCGTCCATCCTGACGAACGCGAACTGCGCGTCGTGGACCCAACTCTTGGGATTGGCGAGCGTCTGGTCGACCATTGCGGCGAACGCATCGTCACCGCCGAACGCGGTGGGATCCATGCCGTTTTCCACCTCGACGGTGTACTTGAAGACCTTGGCGGTCCCCTGACCAACCTGCGGCGCGCTACCCGGGACGATCTGCCACGACTTGGCGCCTGCCTCGGTGAACGGCCCGCCGTTCGGCAGCATCCCGGTCGGCAGGCTGGCGTCGAACTGCGTCAGACCGCGCGGCGGGGCATCGATGATCACCGTGCCCACCGCGCCGATCCTCGGTGCCTGCACCGGCTGTCCGGACACGGGTGCCGACGCGCTCGTACCGGTGACCGTTTGATAGAGCACCACGCCGGTGACGGCGACCAACACCGGCAGCGCGTAGGCGCGCCAGCCGTAGGTGGACACAAACCGCCCCAGCCAACTCTGTTTGCGCCAGCGACTGTTGTCCCGATTCGAGCGGACCCGACCCGCGCCGCCCCACGCCAGCGGGTCCCGCTGAGCACGCAGCGGTTCTCGCCAGTCGTCACGGAGGACCGGCGTCCTGTTGCCCCCGTGCCGGGCCGGGTCGAAGGTCACTTTCACAGAATGGCACAACAGCCGCGACCTGGGACTCTCGGCGCGCGCAACCGCGCGAACTCGGGATGCCGACATTCAGGGCGCGGGTGACGATTGGAGATGTGGGTCGGTAGTAGTGTCTGTGCGATCAGCCGCGCATCGCCATAGCGCCGCCAGGACATTCAGATTGAGGCTTCGATGAGCGATCTTGCCAACGCCAGCGGACGGGGTGGGGCCAAGCCCGGCACCTCCACTCGGCGCGGCAACCGGCTGCCTCGTGACGAACGTCGTGGCCAGTTGCTCATCGCGGCAAGCGACATCTTCGTCGAGCGTGGCTACCACTCCACCGGCATGGACGAAATCGCCGAACGCGCCGGTGTCAGTAAACCTGTTCTCTATCAACACTTTTCAAGCAAACTGGAGTTATACCTCGCGGTCCTGCAGCGGCACACGGACAATCTGGTGTCCGGCGTCCGTCAGGCCCTGCGCACGACCACCGACAACCGGCAACGGTTGCGCTCGGCAGTGCAGGCTTTTTTCGAGTTCATCGAGCATGACAGCCAGGGTTACCGGCTCATCTTCGAGAACGACAACACCACCGAACCTCAGGTCGCGGCGCAGGTACGGGTGGCCACCGAGTCATGCATCGACGCGGTGTTCGACTTGATCAGCGCCGATTCCGGTTTGGACCCGCATCGCGCCAGAATGATCGCGGTGGCGCTGGTCGCACTCAGCGTCGACTGTGCGCGGTATTGGCTGAATGCCGACCGGCCGATTACCAAAGAGGACGCCATTGACGGCACCGTGCTGTTCGCCTGGGGCGGACTGTCGCACGTGCCGCTCACCCGTTCTTAGCTGCGTGGCTTCCGATTCCGAAGCCGACCCGGCGCGCGTCCGAGACGCCGATTTCGACGTAAGCGATCTTGGTTGAGTTCACCACGAAGCGGCGGCCTTTGTCATCGGTCAGGCCGAGCACATCGGAGCCCTTGCCCAGCGCGGCGGTGACGAGTTCCTCGACCTCGCTGGGGGTTTGCGTGCTGGTGAAGACCAGCTCGCGCGGGCTGTCCGTGATACCGATCTTGACCTCCACGTCGGCCCCTTCCCAGTTGCCAGATAATCGTGCTCCGACAAGCAGGCTAGTGGACGCCGCTGAGGTGTGTTGAAAGCCGGTCGGCACCAACGATTCGCGACGTCATGCTGGAGCTGGTTGCTGTTGGCAAATCGTGACCTGACACGCCCGCCGGCAGGCCGCCGACTTCGTGTCACATCGATAACATTTGCACCATCAGCACCACGAGATACCTGGATCGCGAACTCCAGGACAACCGCGATGACGCTGTCGACGACATCTACGCCGACGGCGATGACCTGTTTGGGCCGGTCGACCCACGTTGGCGCCCCATCGCGGCCATCGCCGGGATCGTCTTCGTCCTCGCCGTCATCGCCACCGTGGTGATCGTCAACGGCGGCGACAGCGCCTCGACCTCAGCCACCGTCGTGGTGCCACCGAGCCGCAGCATGACCGCGACACCGCGAACAGTCGTGCCGCCCGAGACCGTCACCACCGTCGCGCCGCGGCCACAGCAGCCCAGCCCGACTGCCACCAGCACCACACCGGACGTCCCGCCGCCGCCCGCCGCGCCGCCACCGGACGTGGCGCAACGCACCTTCACCTACCGGGTGACCGGGACCAAAGGACTGCTGGACATCGTCACGATCGTCTACACCGACGCCCAAGGTGCGCCGCAGACCGACTTCAACGTCTCGCTGCCGTGGTCACGGACCGTGGTGATGAACCCGGGAACCGAACTCAGGTCGGTCGTGGCGACCAGCCTCGCCGGTCACCTGAACTGCTCGATCGCCGACAGTGTGGGTCAGCCGATCTCCATGTCGACCAACGGCGCGATGATCGCCACCTGCACCCGCTAGATCGTCAGACCAGACCGAGCTCATGCACCCGCTCGTCGTGGGTGCGCTGCAAGCGATCGAAGAACCCCGCGAGCTGCGTCAGGCCGTCGGTCTTCGAGATGACAAGGTCGACCAGCTCATCGTGTTCGGCCAGCACATATTGGGCCTGCGTGATCGCTTCGCCGAGCAGCCGGCGTGACCACAGCGCCAGCCGGCTGCGTTGCTTGCTGCTCTTGGTCACCGCGGCGCGCACCTCGGCGACGACGAACTGAGAGTGTCCGGTTTGCGACATCACCGCGCGCACCACGTCGGCGACGTCATCGGGCAATACATCGGCGATCTCCAGGTAGAAGTCGGCCGCTAACGCGTCTCCGATGAACGTCTTGACCAGCGCTTCCAGCCAGGTGCTCGGCGTGGTCAGCCGGTGGTAGCCGTCCAGTGCGGAGGCGTACTTCGAAATCGTCGGCACGACGTCGACACCGCGGCTCTCCAAGGCGTCGTGCAGGATTTCGTAGTGCGCCATCTCGGCGGCGGCCATGCTGGCCATCGAGATACGCCCGCGCAGATCCGGCGCCATCTTCGCTTCTTCGGTGAGCCGATAAAACGCCACGACCTCGCCGTAGGCCAGCAGCGCGAACAATTCGTTGACGCCGGGATGGTCCGCTGGGAGCCGAGACGGAGGCGGATCGGCCAGCTGGTCGCCCGGCGAAAGCGGAGTCATGCGGACCACTCTAGGTGTGTTGCTCGGCGACCCGCTGCGCGCGACAAAACCGCGCTGGCGATCGCCGACGGGTGTGTTGCTCGGCGACCCGCTGCGCGCACAAACGCCGCCAACTCGGGTCTCGCGGCTTTACCAGCTACAATTGCCACAGGCACCGGCGGTAGACCTATATCGCCACCGCCTGAGCAATGTGCGTGCACGCAGTTGGCCCGCCTCCGTAGAGCAGGGCCCCGCGAATCGGCAACGTATTCGACAGTCAACTGGTGCGCGCGTGACCGCAACGATTGACCAATCGAATACGACCCCGAAAGGCGTACGTGCTTCACGCATGACCCCACTTATCACACCAAATCGTGCCGCAGCCGAATCCACCTTTGCCGACCTCGGCATCCGCCCCGAAATCGTCCGGGCACTCAGCGAAAAGGGCATCGAGCATCCCTTCGCTATCCAGGAGCTCACGCTGCCACTCGCCCTCACCGGCGACGACCTGATCGGACAAGCCCGTACCGGGATGGGCAAAACCTTCGCGTTCGGAGTGCCGCTGCTGCAGCGGATCACCACCTCCGGCGCAGATCGCCCGCTGAACGGAATTCCCCGGGCGCTGATCGTTGTTCCGACCCGCGAGCTGTGTCTGCAGGTGCACGGCGACCTCTCCACCGCGGCGAAATATTTGAGCGCCGACGAAGGCCGACAGCTGTCGGTGGTGTCCATCTACGGCGGCCGGCCCTACGAGCCGCAGGTCGAGGCCCTGCGCGCCGGCGCCGACGTGGTGGTTGGCACCCCGGGTCGGCTGCTGGACCTGGCCCAGCAGGGCCATCTGCAGCTTGGCGGCCTGTCGGTGCTGGTCCTCGACGAGGCCGACGAAATGCTCGACCTGGGCTTCCTGCCCGATATCGAGCGGATTCTGCGTCAGATCCCCGACGTCCGGCAATCGATGCTGTTCTCGGCGACCATGCCGGATCCGATCATCACGCTGGCCCGGACCTTCATGAACCAGCCGACCCATATCCGCGCCGAAGCGCCGCACTCCTCCGCCGTGCACGACTCCACCAAGCAATACGTCTACCGCGCACACGCGCTGGACAAGGTCGAACTCGTCAGTCGGATCCTGCAGGCGCGCGGACGCGGCGCCACGATGATCTTCACCCGCACCAAGCGGACCGCTCAGAAAGTCGCCGACGAGTTGGCAGAACGCGGTTTCGCGGTCGGCGCCGTACACGGCGACCTGGGCCAGATCGCGCGTGAGAAGGCCCTCAAAGCATTCCGCAGCGGTGGCGTCGACGTGCTGGTCGCTACCGATGTGGCGGCCCGCGGCATCGACATCGACGACATCACCCACGTCATCAACTACCAGATCCCCGAGGACGAGCAGGCCTACGTGCACCGCATCGGCCGGACCGGCCGCGCCGGTAAGACCGGTATCGCGGTCACCCTCGTCGACTGGGACGAGCTGGCCCGGTGGACGATGATCGACAAGGCGCTCGGCCTGAGCTGCCCGGACCCGGCCGAGACGTACTCGAACTCGCCGCACCTGTACGTCGAACTGGACATCCCGACCGATTCGCAAGGCTCCGTCGGCGCCGCGCGTAAATCACCCGCCAAGCGGGCCGCACCGGCAACCCGCAGCAGCGACGAGCCCGCTCGGGAGCGCAACAGCAACCGGCAGCGCCGTCGTACCCGCGGGGGCAATTCGGCGACGGGCCACCCGGCAGCCGGCACCAATGGCCAGACCGAGGTCGAGGCGCCTGCCGCCGACGCACCGTCAGGTGACGGCGCACGCCCCGCACGCCGTCGCCGACGTCGCCCCCGCAAATCAGCGGGCGCAAGCGCCACCGCCACCTGATCTGACGTCGCAGCCGGATGGTCAAACCGGAACGCCGCACCAAGGCTGACGTATTGGCTGCGGCTGCGATTGTGGTGGTGGTCGCCGTGGCGGCGGCATTGATCTGGTGGACCAGCGATGCGCGCGCCACGATCAGCCGTCCTGCGACAGGGCCAGCGCCCAGCCCGAGGCTGGCCCACGAGGTGCCGACTTCAGTCAAGCAGCTCTGGACCGCGCCTAACGCGCCGACCGATCAGCCCGTCGTTGTCGCCGGAACCGTCGTCACCGCCGACGGGCGTGCGGTCCAGGGCCGCGATCCGGTCACCGGCCAGGTGCGATGGAGCTATTCGCGCAACAGCGATCTGTGCGGGGTCACCGGGGTCTACCGCTTTGCGGTTGCGGTCTACCGCGACGACCGCGGCTGCGGTCAGGTCAGCACGATCGAAGGACCGACCGGCAGCCGCGGGCCCGCCCGAAGCAGCTACGCCGACCAGCGAGTCAAGCTGTCCTCCGATGGCACGACGGTCTTGTCGGCCGGCGACACCCGGCTGGAATTGTGGCGCTCCGATATGGTCCGGATGCTCTCCTACGGTGAGATCGACGCCCGGATCAAACCCTCCTCGAAGGGACCGCACACCGGTTGCCGATTAACGTCGGCGGCCGCCAGCTCCTCGGCGGTGTCAGTGCTCGAAGCGTGCGGCAGGCAGGCGGATCTGCGGCTCACCCTGCTGCGTCCGAGCAAAGAGGAAGACGAGCCGGACCAACACGAAGTGCCAGAGCCCGGGATCAGCGAGGGCTCCGGCGCCCGCGTGGTGGCGGTCGCGGAGACCCGGACCGCGGTCTATCTGCCGGTGCCGCAGCCTCGCGTCGACATCATCGACGAGACCGGGGCAACCGTTGCGAGCACGCTGCTGCCCAAACCGCCGTCAGCGTCCAGCGTGGTGTCGCGGCCGGGGAACCTGATCACGTGGTGGACCGGCGACACGGTGATGGTCTTCGATGCCGCGAACCTGACCTACCGCTACTCCATCGGGCCCGCGGGAAAATCCGTTCCCGTGGGACCGGCGACGATGATGGCCAGCAAGTTGCTCGTCCCGGTGACTGACGGCATCGCGATCTGCGATCCGATCACCGGGGTCGACGAAGGCTTCCTGCCGGTGAGCCGGCAACCGGGAATCTCAGCGGTGATCCCCGCCGTTTCCGGTTCGCAGCTGCTCGAGCAGCGCGGCAACACCCTGGTCGCCCTGGGCTAGCGAGCCCGACGCTCAGGCGTCGATGGCGAACGTCGGTAGCGCCTTGCCCGTCTTCCAGTGCTTGAGCAGGGCGTTGGCCAACTCCTGGTAGGCCACCGCACCCTTGTTCTTGCGTGCGGCCAGCACCGACGATCCGGACGCGCTCGCCTCGGCGAACCGCACCGTGCGCGGGATGGGCGGCGCCAGCACCGGCAGGTCGTAGCGGTCGGCGACGTCGAGCAGCACGTCGCGGGTGTGGGTGGTGCGCGGGTCATACAGCGTCGGCAGAGCGCCCAGCAGCTTCAGCTTCGGATTGGTGATCTGCTGCACGTCGGTGACGGTCCGCAAGAACTGGCCGACGCCGCGATGAGCCAGCGTCTCGCACTGCAGCGGCACGATGACCTCGCCTGCGGCGGTCAGCCCGTTCAAGGTCAGCACGCCGAGCGAGGGCGGGCAATCGATGATGACGACGTCGAAGGTGTCGCCGAGCTTGTCCAGTGCGCGTTTGAGGGCATACTCCCGGCCGGCCCGCATCAGCAGCATCGCCTCGGCCCCGGCCAGGTCGATGTTCGCGGGCAGCAGCGTCATGCCCTCCGCCGTCTCGGTCAGGGCCGTGGCGGGCTCCACCTCACCGAGCAGCACCTCATGCACCGACACCGCCAGCTTGTCCGGGTCCTGGCCCAGCGAGAACGTCAGGCAGCCCTGGGGGTCGAGGTCGACAAGCAGGACCCGCTTACCCGCATCGACCATCGCCGCGCCCAGCGACGCCACCGTTGTCGTTTTGGCCACCCCGCCCTTCTGGTTGGCCACGGCCAACACCCGAGTCGTCATGAAGCGGCGCTCCTCCTTATTGCCGGCGGGTGATCAATGCCCATCCTGGCATCAAACCCCTGGTGCCCGCGCGCGGATGGCCATGTGTGTCAGGCACAATCGGTCAGCATGGGCGTCGAGAGCCACCATGTGGTGTTGTTGCGCCACGGGGAAACCCAGTGGTCCAAGTCCGGCCAGCACACCGGGCGCACCGATCTCGAATTGACCGACGCCGGCCGAGTACAGGCCGAGCTCATCGGGCGTGTTCTGCGTGAACTGAAACTCACCGACCCGCTCGTGATCAGCAGCCCACGTATACGTGCCCTGACCACAGCCAAGTTGGCCGGGCTCGCCGTGGACGAGGTGTCGCCCCTGCTCGCCGAATGGGACTACGGCGACTACGAGGGATTGACGACCCCGCAGATCCACGAAACAGATCCTGATTGGCTGATCTGGACGCACGGCTGCCCCGGCGGCGAAACGGTGGCTGAAGTGAGCGACCGCGCCGATCAGGCCGTGTCACTGGCATTGGAGAACATGGCCTCGCGCGACGTCGTGTTCGTGGGCCACAGCCACTTTTCCCGCTCGGTGATCACGCGCTGGGTCGAGCTGCCGCTCGTCGAGGGCAGCCGGTTCTGGATGCTCGCCGGTTCGATAGCCGTGCTCGGCTTCGAGCATGGCGTGCGACAGCTCGCCGCGCTCGGATTGACCGGTCTCCCGCAGGCCATCACAGCCGGTTGAGCACCATCGAAGGCGACGATGCGCGCCGCCCAGCGGCGCGAGGAGGAGCCGAGCATCTGAACACCGAGCCGCCCTTCGTGCTGTGCGGGCCGGCTGGCGTACTGATCGCCGACGGCACGCAGGCGTGCTTCGACACCGTGGCCGGCGCGCAGTCGGCACTGCGCTCGCAGAGATTTCAATCATCCTGGGCGCGTTGCCATTTGACGTTTCTGGACCGGCGGCGTTGATGGCGCCGAGGTCCGTTCAACGGCGCGCCGGGCTGCCCGACTGGCCGACCGGACCGCTGCCGGCGGTGCACGTGACCGACGCTATTCCGACGGCCGACGAGCACCGCGACCGGGTTCGCCGTGCCTGCGACCGGCTCACCGCGACCGGCAGCCCACTGCAGAAGGTGGTGCTGGCCCGCGCGTTGCGACTGACTGCCGATGCACCGCTGGACGCCCGGGTCATCGTGGGCCGCTTGGTGGCCGACGATCCGGCGGCCTACGGCTATCTGGTCGACCTGTCGGCGGCGGGCGGAAGATACGCCGGCATGGCGCTGGTGGGCGCGAGCCCGGAGTTGCTGGTCGCCCGCGACGGCGACCGGGTGACGTGCCAGCCGTTCGCCGGGTCTGCGCCGCGGGCCGCCGACCCCGAGCGTGACGCCGCCAACGGTGCCGCGCTCGCCGACTCCGCCAAGGACCGTCACGAGCATCAGCTCGTTGTCGACACCATGGCCGAGGCGTTGCGCCCGCTGTGCAGCGAGTTGACTTTTCCGCCCACGCCCACCCTGAGCCGCACCACCGCGCTCTGGCACCTCAGCACACCCATCACCGGCAAGCTACGCGAGAAGTCCACCACCGCAATCGATTTGACGCTTGCACTGCACCCGACCCCCGCAGTCGGCGGCGTTCCCGCCGACGCCGCCGCGAAGCTCATCACCGAGTTGGAAGGTGACCGCGGCTTCTATGCCGGGGCGGTCGGCTGGTGCGATGCGAGCGGCGACGGGCGCTGGGTGGTGTCCATCCGCTGCGCTCAGCTGGCCGCCGACCGGCTCACCGCACTGGCCCACGCGGGCGGCGGCATTGTCGCCGAATCCGATCCCGATGGCGAAGTCGCCGAGACGACAACGAAATTCCGCACCATCTTGACCGCACTGGGAGTTGACCCGTGACCGTGCGGATCCGACGAGCACGCCCGGCCGATGCCGCTGCGATCACCGCGATGATCCACGGGCTCGCCGAGTTCGAGCGTGCGCCCGAGCAATGCACCGTCGTCGAGGAACAAGTCAGCACAGCGCTTTTCGGACAACCCGCGACGCTTCGAGCGCACGTCGCGGACGTGGACGGCGACGTCGCCGCGATGGCGTTGTGGTTCCTCAACTTCTCCACCTGGGATGGTGTCGACGGCATCTACTTGGAAGACCTGTTCGTGCGACCGGACTTTCGCCGCCTCGGGCTGGCCCGCGGCCTGCTGTCCACGCTGGCACGAGAATGCGTCGACAACGGCTACACCCGGCTGTCCTGGGCGGTGTTGGACTGGAACACCGATGCGATCGCGCTGTACGAGTCCGTCGGCGCTCGACCGCAAAGCGAGTGGACGACCTACCGGGTGTCCGGTGTCGAGTTGGCAGAGCTCGCCGGCCCGGATTGACCACCCGCAGCGACCCACCGCAGCGCCGGAGGACTGAACAGCAGCACCAGCCCGGCGAGCGCGACCAGGCCTACCGGGATGCCGATCGACGCCCGATGCGAGCCGACGGTCAGGTAGTACGACACCGGTAACAGCAGCAGTTCGGCGAACACCGCCAGTCCCCGGCCCCAGCGCCTGCCGATCAGCAGCGCCCAGCCGGCGGCCAGCACGGCCCCACCCGCCAGAGCGAACCAGATCGCCGTGCCGAACCCGTTGGCCACCCGCTGATCCACCCCGGCGATCGCCCGGAACACCAGAACCGCGGCGATCACCACACCCGTCGCGCCCTGGACAGCGGCGATCAAACCTGCGCCGCGCACAGTGCTCGGCGGGCGCTCAGTCACGGTCTCAGCGTAGCCACCACGCTCAATTCGACTGTCGCGTTCCTCCCGCAGCCGCTCCCGTAGTCTTGCGCATCATGCGTGCCGTGCTGATCGTCAATCCCACCGCGACGTCGACCACCACAGCACGACGTGATCTGCTGACCCACGCGCTGCAGAGCCGGCTGGACCTGACCGTCGAGCACACCCGGCACGGCGGCCACGGCGGCGAGATCGCCCAGGCCGCCGTTCGGGACGGGGTTGACGTAGTCGTCGTGCACGGCGGCGACGGCACAGTGAGCAGCGCGGTCAACGGCATCCTCGGCCGTCCGGGGCAACTGCCCACCGGACCTCTCCCGGCACTGGCGATCGTCCCCGGCGGCTCCGCGAACGTGACGGCACGGTCACTGGGAATCCCACCGGGTCCGGTCGACGCCACCAACCAGCTCATCTGGCTGCTCGACAAATACGGTCCCGAGAAGAACTGGCGCCGAATCGGGCTGATCGACTGCGGCGAACGCTGGGCGGTGCTCAACGCCGGCATGGGCGTCGACGCCGAGGCGGTGGCCAAGGTGGAAAAGCAGCGGGAAAAGGGCCGCAAGGTCACCCCGATGCGCTACATCCTCGCGGCGACGCGGGCCACCATCGGCTACTCGCGCAAGGAACCGCGGCTGACCGTCGAATTGCCCGGACGCGAGCCGGTCTCCGGCGTGTATTTCGTCTTCGTGTCCAACTCCAGCCCCTGGACGTTCGCCAACGAGCGTCCGATGTGCACCAACCCCGGCACCAGCTTCGACGCCGGCCTGGGAGTGTTCGGCGTCACACGGCTGAAGGTGGTGCCGAGTTTGAAACTCGTTGCGCAGATGTTCTCCAAACGACCGAAGATCGAGGGCGCCCAAGTCGTCCGCGACGACGATGCGGCGTGTGTGCGGGTGACCTGCGCAGATCCGCCGATGGCTTGCCAGTTCGACGGCGACTACCTCGGGGTCCGGGAAAAGATGACATTTCGGGCGGTCCCGGACGTGCTGGACGTCGTCGCACCGCATCCAAAACAGCTACCTGACCTGCAACGCTAGCCAAATGTGGCCAAAAGCACTGGTCAGGCCCGCGGCGACTGTAGTACAAAAGATTAAGAGGTTTGGTAACAGATCTCTAAAGTGAGATAGCCCACGGACCAACGAGCACCCTTGACATCTGTTGAGCCTGTGAAACGATCGAGTGAACGCACGCAACGGTACGGAAACATTTCTTGTGCCTGCGTTAACAGCCGAAGAAAATCATTCGTGCGCACCGCTGCGCACATAGCGAGGAGTAACGACTTATGGATTGGCGCCACAACGCGGTCTGTCGCGACGAAGACCCGGAGCTGTTCTTCCCTGTCGGGAACAGCGGACCGGCTCTTGCGCAGATTGCCGACGCGAAACTGGTCTGTAACCGCTGCCCGGTGACCACGGACTGCTTGTCTTGGGCACTGAACACCGGCCAGGATTCCGGCGTATGGGGTGGAATGAGCGAAGACGAGCGACGGGCTCTCAAGCGTCGTAACGCTCGGACGAAGGCCCGCAGCGGAGTCTGACCCAGACGATCAGCGGTGCGGCCCCGGCGGACTGTCGGGGCCGCACTGTTGTGTGTGGCCTATTGCAGGGTCCGGACGCGCCGGCCTATCGGCACGCGCAGCACCACGTCGGTGCCGCCTTCGGGGGCGTTCCGCATATCCAGCGAGCCGTCCAGCTCGGCGGAGACCAGTGTCCGCACGATCTGCAGACCCAGCCGATCGGACTTCTCGACGCTGAACCCTTCGGGCAGCCCACGACCGTTGTCATGAACCACCACATCCAGCCAGCGCGCCGAGCGTTCGGCGCGGATCGTCACCGAGTCACCGGCCGCAGACGCCGCCTCGCAGGCCACCGGGTCGAAAGCGTGCTCGATGGCGTTCTGCACAAGCTCGGTGATCACCATGACCAGCGCGGTGGCCCGATCCGAGTCCAAGACGCCGAGCATGCCGGTCCGATTGATCCTGATCGGCGCGTCCACCGTCGCGACGTCGTTCATGATCGGCAGGATCCGGTCGATCACCTCGTCGAGGTTGACCTCCTCGTCGACCGACATCGACAACGCGTCGTGGACCAACGCGATCGACGACACCCGCCGCACCGACTCGATGAGCGCCTCTCGACCCTCGAGATTGCTGGTCCGGCGGGCCTGTAAGCGCAGCAGCGCCGCGACGGTCTGCAGGTTGTTCTTCACCCGGTGATGGATTTCCCGGATGGTGGCGTCCTTGGACATCAGCGCGCGGTCTCGGCGCTTGACCTCGGTGACGTCGCGGACCAGCACCGCGGCGCCGGCTGCCGAGCCGCGCACCACCAGCGGCAGGGTCCGCCACAGCACCGTCGCCCCGCCGGCATCGACCTCGATGCGCATGCTGGCTCCGCCTGCCAGCGAGTTCAGCACGTGCTCGGCGAGTTCGTGCGCTTCGAAGGGATCGGAGATCAGCGGACGGGTGATCGCGATCAGATTGTGGCCCTCCAGCTCCGAGGTCAGGCCCATGCGGTGGAAGGCGGACAGCGCATTCGGGCTGGCGTAGGAGACCTCGCCGCTGACGTTGAGTCGAATGAAGCCGTCTCCCACCCGCGGACTGGAGCGCGACATCGCCAGATCGCCGACGTTGGGAAAGGTGCCCTCGGACAGCATGTGCACGAGGTCGGCGGCGCAGTCGAGGTAGGCGGTCTCCAATGGGCTGGACTTCGGTGCGTCGGCGACGGCTGTCTGATGCGTCAGCACCGCAACCGCGCGCTCACCGTGTCGCACCGGTATGGCTTCGATGTTCACACCGGTCTGTTGCCACGAATACTGTTGGCCCGCATCACTTTCCAAGCCGATCGCACCGGAGTCCAACGCCGCGGCGATCAGCGGCCGCTGATCGGCGTCGACGACGGTTCCGACTGCGTCGCGCAGCAGCACGGTCGGCGCGGTGTTGGGACGGCATTGCGCGACGCACACCAGCGAACCGTCATCGCGGCGCACCCACATCAAGTAGTCGGCAAAAGAAAGGTCGGCCAGCAGCTGCCACTCGCCCACCACGGCATGCAGGTGATCGACGGCACTACCCGGAAGGACGGTGTGCTCGGCGAGCAGGTCACCGAGGGTGGACATCGATTGGGGGCTAGCTGATCACGGCGATGAGGTCGCCGGCCTGGATGACGTCTCCCACAGACACGCTCACTTTGCTGACAGTGCCTGCGACCTCGGCGAGAACCGGGATCTCCATCTTCATCGATTCCAGCAATACCAGGGTGTCGCCCTCGCCGATCTGATCGCCCTCGTTGACGACGACTTCGAGCACGCTGGCCACGATTTCTGCCCGGACGTCCTCGGCCATCATCACCCCGTTCGTCACCAAGCCGGTATGCGCAATTGCGTCGCTCCATCGAACCACAATCGAATTTCCTCGGTTGCACGGGAGCAAAGCCGAACGGCCGGGCGTGTCGGCGCCGCCCCGGATTCCGTTGATCCGGCCACCGGGAGGCGCGTAATCGCAGCGTGATGGCTATGTGACCAAACGTAAGCAAACTCCAAGATTAGTAAGCAAACCTATAGAGTTCGTTCAGTGATCGTGTCGTGATGCTGCTGTGACATTTTACTAGCAGAGTTCCCAGAGTGAATGGAGCGTCTGAAGATACCCGAGTGACTGAGCCACGATTGAGGAGTATTCCGTTGTCCGAGAACACTTTTGCGTATTCGAGAACTCACGGACCGCTGTCCCGCATGGCAACCGGCATCGGTATGGCATTGGCGGCAGTGGCCACGATCGGGCTCGGCGCCGGCGCCGCCGCGGCCGCTCCCCAGCAACCTTTTGCCGCCGACGACCCGCTGCCGGGACTTCCCGGCGCAGGTAACGCTGTGAACATCGCCAACTCGCTCTTCGGTTCGCTCAGCGGGTTGATGAACAACGTGCTGCCGGGTACCGGTGACTTGTTGATGCCGGCGACCGGCGCACTGGGTGGTGGCGGCGGACTGCCCGGTGGGCTCGGCGGCGGCATCCCAGGCGGACTCGGCGGCGGCATCCCCGGTGGGCTCGGCGGCGGCATGCCGGGTGGGCTCGGCGGCGGGATGCCGGGTCAGACCCCCGGCCTGGGCGGCTACCCCGGCGGACTGCCGGGCCAGCAGCTCCCTGGACAGGCACCGGGCCAGCTACCGGGTCAGACTCCCGGCGGACTGCCGGGCCAGCAGCTTCCGGGACAGGCACCCGGTGTCGGCGGCTACCCGGGCAACACCGTCCCAGGGGCTCAGGGTCCGATGATGCCCGGCGGTCCGGGTCCGGCTGCGCAGGCCGGCCAGTCTGGTCCGGTCGCGTCGGCGGGTGCTTCCGGCGGCACGTTGGTGCACGCCGTGGTGCCGGTGGTCTAGCCGCTGGCTACCGCATGAAAGAATGGCAGGCAATCAGACCTGCAAGGAGGACCGATCATGGCCAAGCGAGGCCGGAAGAAGCGCGACCGCAAGCACAGCAAGGCCAATCACGGCAAGCGGCCCAACGCATAAAGACCAACGAAGGCGCGGACCGTCCGACAGGCGGCCCGCGCCTTCGTCGTTTCTCGATAGATCTCCGGCTAGGACTGGCCGCGGATGATGGTGGTCCGGCTGATTTCGAATCGCAGCCGCTCACGCAGGCTGTCCGGAGCCTTCTCGCCGCTGCACCTGGTCGCGATCAAGCCCTTGATTCGCTCCTCCAGCCCGTAGAACTGGAAACAGGGCGGGCAGTCCTCGAGGTGCTGCCTGAGCTTGTCTTTCTTCTCCGCGGTGCACTCGCCGTCCAGCAGGGTCCACACCTCGGCAATCACCTCGGCGCACTCCGCCTTCATGTGCGGGGCCCCGCCGGCGGCATCTGACGCGAAGTCGCTCATGACGACACCTCCTCCGGTGCCTGGTCACCACGAATGAAGCCGCGGTCTTTGGCGACATCAGTCAGCAGTTCGCGCAGCTGACGCCTGCCGCGGTGCAGACGCGACATCACCGTCCCGATCGGAGTGTCCATGATCTCGGCGATCTCCTTGTAGGGAAAGCCTTCGACGTCGGCGTAGTAGACCGCCATCCGGAATTCCTCGGGTAACGCCTGCAGCGCTTCTTTGATCTCGGTGTCGGGCAAGGCCTCGAGCGCTTCGACCTCGGCGGAACGCAATCCGGTCGAGGAATGCTCGGCGGTGGCCGCTAATTGCCAATCGGTGATTTCGTCGGTCGGGTACTGCGCCGGCTGACGCTGTTTCTTGCGGTAGCTGTTGATGTAGGTGTTGGTCAGAATGCGGTACAGCCACGCTTTGAGGTTGGTGCCCTCTTTGAACGAGCGGAATCCGGCGTAGGCCTTGACCATGGTTTCTTGCAGCAGATCCTCGGCGTCGGCCGGGTTGCGGGTCATGCGCAAGGCACCGCCGTAGAGCTGGTCGAGCAGCGGAATCGCGTCGCGCTCGAAGCGCGCGGTCAGTTCCGCGTCGGTCTCATTGGACCGGCTTTGTCCACGGGTATCAATGAAATCGGCGGCCTGCGCGATTCCCGAGTCTGTCGCGCCATCGATGTCGGCCATGCTGGGTGACACAGTCCCTTCTGTCGCGATGCCGCTGAACAGGTCCATCAATACCGGACCCGATCGGCTAAGGCTCGTTGCCGTTGACACCCGACTCCCCTTTCCCAATCTAAAGGCTGCGACCGACATGTGTCTGCTTGACCAGACAGCTCAGTCAACAGCGACCGTCGCCGAGCTATTTCCGGGCCACTGATTCGGGGCGCTTGTGACCGGCGTTACTGTGGCGCTCATGTCACTCAAGGGCAAGACCATGTTTATTTCGGGTGCCAGCCGCGGAATCGGGCTGGCCATCGCCAAGCGCGCCGCGCAAGACGGCGCCAACATCGCGCTGATAGCCAAGACCGCCGAACCGCACCCCAAGCTCGAGGGCACGGTCTACACCGCCGCCAAGGAGCTCGAGGAGGCAGGCGGGCAGGCACTGCCGATCGTCGGGGACGTCCGCGACCCGGAGTCGGTCGAATCCGCGGTGGCCAAGGCCGTCGAGCAGTTCGGCGGGATCGACATCGTCGTGAACAACGCGTCGGCGATCAACCTGGGGTCCATCACCGAGGTGCCGATGAAGCGGTTCGACCTGATGAACGGTATCCAGGTCCGCGGCACGTACGCCGTGTCCCATGCCTGTATCCCGCACATGAAGGGCCGGGAGAACCCGCACATCCTGACGCTGTCGCCGCCGGTGCTGCTCGGCAAGGAATGGCTGAAGCCGACCGCGTACATGATGGCCAAGTTCGGCATGACGTTGTGTGCGCTGGGAATCGCCGAAGAGCTGCGCGAGGAGGGCATCGCCTCGAACACACTGTGGCCGCGCACGCTGGTGGCCACTGCCGCCGTCCAGAACCTGCTCGGCGGCGACGAGGCAATGGGCCGCGCCCGCAAGCCGGAGATCTACTCCGACGCCGCCTACGTCATCCTCAACAAGCCGTCCAAGGAGTACACCGGCAACACGTTGCTGTGCGAGGACGTGTTGGTGGATTCCGGGGTCTCTGACTTGTCGGTGTACGACTGCATCCCGGGCTCGGCGCTGGGCGTCGACTTCTGGGTGGACGGCGTCAACCCGCCGGGGTACACCGGCCCCTAGCCGTGGCGGCTGCGGCGACTCCGGCGCTTGCGGCGCTGATCGACGCGGGCGTAGCGCACGAGGTGGTCAAGTTCGCCCACGATCCGCGGGAACGCTCGTTCGGCGATGAGGCCGTGGCAGCGCTGACCTCCTCGGGCGTGATATCCCCGGAGCAGATCTACAAGACGCTGATCATCGCGGTGCCCGACGGCTTGGCGGTCGCAATACTGCCGGCATCGTCGAAATTGTCACTGAAGGCGGCTGCTGCGGCGCTGGGAGTGCCGAAGGCCAACATGGCCGAACCCGCTGCGGCCCAACGAGCTACCGGTTATGTGCTCGGCGCCGTCTCCCCGTTCGGACAGCGGTCGCAGCTTCCTACCGTCCTCGACTCCGGCGTGCTCACCTGGGACCGGATTTACTGCAGCGCGGGCCGACGCGGATGGGATGTGGCGGTTGCGCCCGCGGATCTGATCCGGCTCACCGGCTCGGTCATCGCGGAGATTCGCGCCTAGCGACTGCGGCCGCTCAATGTCGGCTCGGTGTGGCATAATCGAACATATGTTCGAGTCAATGTCGGGGCGTCAGCCGTCGCCAGAGGCGATTGAGCGGCTCGATGACTATTTCGAGCGGCGTCATCCCGCGACCACAGCGGTATCGGCGGCTCTGCTGGATCGGATCTGCGCGACGGCCCGGGCGGAGAACCAGGCGGCGGCGGCGCAGCTGGCCGCGATCGGGGAATTGTTCGGCTACCGGCTCTCGCGCTGCTCGGACACCGAAGAATGGGCAGTAGATACCGAGGAAGCGCTGGCCGCCGAGGTCGCTGCGGCGTTGCGGATCAGCCAAGCCTTTGCCGCTAGCCGACTGCGCTATGCGAGGGCCATGCGCGAACGCCTGCCCAAAGTAGGCGAGGTGTTCGCCGCCGGCGACATCGACTTTCGGATGTTCGCCACCATCGTGTATCGCACCGATCTGATCACCGACCCCGAAGTGTTGGTGGCCGTGGACGCCCAGCTGGCCATCGCGGTGCCACGTTGGCCATCGATGACCCGGTCCCGGTTGGCCGGCCAGGTCGACAAAGTCGTGGCCAGCGCCGACGCCGATGCGGTGCGACGGCGCAATGAACGCTTGCCCCAGCGCGAGGTGTGGTTCACCGATCTGGCCGGCGGTATAAGCGAGATGCACGCCAGCCTGCTCACCCCCGAGGCTCATGCCCTGGACAAGCGGTTAACCGCGTTGGCGTCCACCGTCTGTGAGCACGATCCCCGCAACCACCGGCAGCGCCGCGCCGATGCGTTGGGCGCGCTGGCCGCGGGAGCGGATCGGCTTGCCTGTCACTGCGGGCGCGGTGACTGCGCCGCCGCAACCCGACCCTCCGCCTCTCCGGTGGTGATCCATGTCATCGCCGAGCAGGCCACCCTCAACGGCAACAGCCTGGCGCCGGCATCCGAGGTGGGCGCCGACGGGCTGATCCCACCAGAACTCCTCGCGGAGTTGGTCGCCTCAGCCAAGTTCATACCTCTGGTCCACCCCGGCGACGCCGCACCCGAACCGGGCTATGCGCCGTCGCAAGCCCTTGCCGCGTTTGTGCGGTGCCGGGACCTAACCTGCCGCTGGCCCGGCTGCGACCAACCCGCCTACCGATGCGATGTGGACCATACGATTCCCTACGCCGACGGCGGCCCAACCCACGCCTCAAACCTCAAGTGTTACTGTCGAACACATCATTTGGTGAAGACGTTCTGGGGCTGGCGTGATCAGCAATTGCCCGACGGCACAATCATTCTCACCTCGCCAACGGGGCATACCTACGTCACCACGCCGGGCAGCGCCCTGCTGTTCCCCAGCCTCTGCTACTCCACCGGCGGCATGCCGGCGCCAGAAGCTGAGCCGCCGGCCGACTACTGCGGCGAACGCACCGCGATGATGCCTAGGCGCCGCCGCACCCGCACCCAGAACCGCGCTCACCGCATCAACACCGAACGACGACAGAATCGCGACGCCCGGGCACGCCGCCGAGCCAAGTCCGCCAGCTACTTCGGGCCGGCGCCACCCGGCAGCGACGACGATCCACCGCCCTTCTGACTGACCGCAGGACGCTCAGCCAGCATGGTGTCCACGCTGTCGGCGAACGCGGCGGTGGTGAAGCAGGTGGGCTCGGCGAACTCCTCCATGGTCAGCGACTCGTGCCAGCCGGCGTCGGCGGCGGCCCGCAGCAGCGGCTTGGTCATCGCGACTGCATGGGCGGGCATCGCGGCGACCCGCGCACACCATTCGTCGGCGGCCGCGAGTAGTTCGTCGTGCGCAACCACCTGCTGCACCAAGCCGATCCGCTGCGCTTCGCGGGCGTCGATGTGCGCGCCGCGCAGGTAGTACGCCAGCGCACCCTGGTAACCCAGCCGCCGGGTCAGCGCCCAGCTGGTGCCGACCTCTGGCAGCAGGCCCAGCCGACCGAACGCCGGCACGATCACCGCTCGTTCACTGGCGATGGCGAGGTCACAGCTCAGCGCCCACGCCAGGCCGACCCCGGCGGCCGGGCCGTTGATCGCCGCCACGAAGATGGTGTCCGACCCGGCGATCAGCCTGGCGATGCCGCCGAACTCGCGACGGATCCAGCGCCAGACGTCGGCGACGCCCTGCGGTTGGCTCAGGTTTTCGGTGGCCAGCTGCATCATCCTCAGGTCGCCACCTGCGCTGAAGCCCAGGTCGCGGCCGGTGAGTACGACGCTGTGGACATCGGCGTCGGCGACGAGATCCTCCAGCGCGCAACGTAATTGCCGCACCAGCGGTGCCGACAGCACGTTGAGCCGGTCGGGTTCGTCGAGGGTCACGATCGCACGGTCGCCGTGGTGTTCGACGGTCACCCGTCGTGGCGCATCAGGGTCGTCGCCGTCGGCAACCAGCCCGCGATAGAGCGATTCCATCAATCGTCCTCCTCAATAGCGTTGGCTCGCAGCACCGTCCACGCGGCGTCGGCAAATGTCTTGATCACCCCGCGCGGCATTCTCGGTTCGTCACCGGCGATCCAGTACCGGCTGAATTCCTGCGCCGGACCGATCCACAGGGCGGCGGTGATACCGGCATGCATCGGCCGCAGGAGTCCGTAGGTGTGGTGCGGCCGCCACCAGTCCCGCACGGCGGCAAAGAACACCCGATTGGCGTCGCGCAGCTCGCCACTGTCCAGCCGGTCCCCCAGCAGCAACGCCGCTTCGCTGCGATTGGCGGCGACCCATCGCAGATGATGCGCAACGCCGCCGCGGATACCCGCTTCGGCGGTGTCGTGTCGACGCAACATCGCCGTGAAACCCGCTTGGTATTCGGCCATCACCTCGGCATAGACCGCGGCCGCCAGCGTGGGCTTGTCCGGGAAGTGGTGGTACAGCGCCCCGACGCTAACGTCGGCGTCCCGCCGGATCTCGTCGAGCGTCGCGGCGATCGCGCCGTCGGCCGCAAACCGGCGACGGGCCGTCTTCATCAATCGGCCTCGCGCATCGATGACCGCAGATGTCGGCACGAGGAATACTCTAACTCAACCGAGTATTCCTCGGTCGAACGCGCAGAGCCCGGTCACTGCCGCTTGCCGTGTTCGTGTAGGAAAGCCTCGATGACGGGTCCCAGCTCGGCGGCATTGTGAACGAGATCGATATGGCCACCGCTGTGTTGGTGCAGTCGCGCGTGGGGCAGCAACGCGTTCATGATGTGCGCGTTGACGATCGGGATGATCGGATCATCCCTACCCGCCACGATCAACGTCTGCTGCCGCACTGCGGGCAGCGCGAACAAGCTGGACCACACCGAACCCGCGAGAAGTTGGTGCAGATAGCCCATCTTCGATCCGGCGTGCAACTGCTGCAGAAACAGTCGCGCCACATCCTCTCCGTGCGAGCGGACGGTGCCGCCGTATAGTTCGCCGGCAATGGATGCTGCGTAGTCCGGATCGGAAAACCTGCGCGGGGTAGCCATTTTCGCCAGTACACGTGGATGAGCAGGCACCATGAGTGCGCCGGTACCTGTCGCTACCAGAACCAAGCGGCGGCACCTACGCGGATTCTGAAACGCGAACTGCTGCGCAAGCGCCCCACCCCAGGACAGCCCGAGCACGTCAACCACGCCGACTCGCAGCTCGGATAGCACCCGGCCCAGCACCCAGGCAAGGTACGGGAATCCATAGGGTGCAAGCGATGTGGGCGATCCTCCGGTTCCAGGTACGTCGAATCTGACCACTGTGATACCCGGATCGAGCTGCTCCACCAGTGGGTCCAGCACTTCCAGGCTCGCCCCGATGCCATTGCACAACACCAGCGGCACACCCGTTCCCCAACGGACGTTCACCCGAATCCGTTGTCCGCCGGTGGCGACATAGCACTCCTCACCAAACAGACTCACCGGTAGGGCACGGAGACGGCGCCGATCCCGGGTCGCTCGACGCTTGTCGGCAGCTCGTGACTTCACTTTTCCATCACGTAACTGCCGGGGGCCGGCCCCAGAGGCGGTAGCTCCTCACCGCCAAGCATTTTCGGCGCATCAACCTCCGAGCCACTGCGCTCAGCGAGCCAGGCCGTGTAGTTCGGCCACCACGAGTCCGCGTGCTTCTCCGCGGAGTCCAGCCACTGTTGGGGATCCTCGACGTCGACTGAACCGGTGCGGAACGATGCCTTGGGGTTGCCTGGCGGGTTGACCAGCGCCGCAATGTGACCGTTGGTGGACAAGACGTAGCGGTTGTCCTTGCTGCCCAGCAATCGCGCACTGCGGTAGGTGGCTTGCCATGGGGAGATGTGATCGGCGATGCCGCCGACGATGTAGGCGTCCGCGGTGATCTTGTGCAGGTCGACCGGGGTGCCCAGCATGCTGACTCCGCCGGGGGTGACCAGCGCATTCCGTAGTCCCATCAGCACCAGGTCGCGGTGCAGCGCGGCGGCCATCCGGGTGGTGTCGGCGTTCCAGAACAACACGTCGAACGCCGCGGGCTTGCGGCCCTGCACGTAGTTGTTCACCACGTACCGCCACACCAGGTCGGTGGGACGAAGCCAGGCGAACATCTCCGCCATGTCGCGCCCGTCCAGGAAACCCTTCCTAGCCGAGACTCGAATCGCCGCTTGCGCAGCGCGGTCGCTCATCGCTGCCGCAGCAAACCCCGCGCGGGTCTCATCCAGCACGGTGACGGCCAAGTTGAGGCCCGCGACCCGGTCGCCCTCGCCGATCTCGGCAAGATGGGCCGCCGTCATCGCCGCCAGGATGCCGCCCGAACAGGTGGCCAACAAATGCGTGCTGTCAGCCCCGGTGATTTTCTCCGCCGCAGCCATCGCCTTGATGATCGCCGCCCCATAGGTATCGAAGCCCCAATCCCGATGGCGGGCTTGCGGGTTCCGCCATGAAATTGCGAAGACCTGCTGACCCTGCTGGACGAAGTACTCGATCATGCTGCGCCCCGGCGCGATATCCATAACGTAGTACTTGTTGATCACCGGCGGCACCATGAGCAATGGAATCGCGCGCACCTTGGGTGTCTGGGGGGCGTACTGGATCAATTCGAAGACCGAGGTTTGTAGGACAACCGCGCCTTTAGTGACAGCCAAATTCTCCCCCACCGCGTAGGCGTCGGGCTCGATCATCGCGGGCACCCGGGGTTTCGAAAGCATGTCTCGGGCAAAGGCCCGCGCGCCACGTACCGCGCTCAAACCACCGGTGTCGATCAGCGCCTTCCAGCCGAGCGGACTGATCAGCGGGTTGTTGCTCGGCGCTAAGCCTTCGACAACATTGTCGACGACGAACTGCATTTTCTCGTTGTCGCGCCAATCCAGTTGCGCGTCCGCGAGCAATTCTTCAGCCGTTTCGGATCCCGCCAGATAGGCCTGCATGATCCTGTGCAGGAACGGATTCTCTTGCCACGCAGGGTCACTGAAGCGCTTGTCGGCGCGTGCCGGAGCGCGGTACGACTTGCCCACGGCGATATTGCCGAGCTCACGGGTCAGCGAGCCCACCCGGTCGGCCACCGCGCCAGGGCGCTGAGCGAGGCTCCCGGCGAAGCGAGCCCAGGTAGCGTTCGGCATCATCCGGCTGGCGAATGGCTTTGTGGCGCTGGTGAGAAGCAGGTCGAGTGGCGCAGCCAGCTCGTCGACTTTGGCCGTGGTGCCCTTGGGGGTTGCCATCGTTATCGCGTGCTTTCAGTTGTCGGAACTATGATTTCGCGTTTGACGACCTTGCCGGTGGGACCCTTGGGCAGGCCGTCGACCAGCCAGACTTGGCGCGGATACTTATAGGCGGCCACTCGGGCTTTGACGTAGTCGCGTAGCTCGTCGGCACCCACGCTCGCGCCCTTCTTGAGCGCGACGGCCGCTCCGACCTCCTCACCCAGCGAATCGTGCGGGACGCCGATGACCGCAGCTTCAGCGACGTCGGGATGTTCGTAGAGCACTTCCTCGATCTCCCGTGGATAGACGTTGTAGCCGCCGCGGATGATCAGATCTTTGGTCCGATCCACGATGTAGAAGTAGCCGTCCTCGTCGACACGTCCGACGTCGCCGGTAGCCAGCCAGCCGTCCGGGCTGATCGTGGCTCTGGTTGCGTCGGGGAGGTTCCAGTAGCCCTTCATCACGTTGTGACCACGGATCTGGATCTCGCCGGTGTCGCCCTGCGGCACCTCACCGCCATTCAAGTCGACGACCCGCATCTGCACCCCTTCGATCGGGGTACCGATCGAGCCCACTTTGCGCTCCCGGTTCGGGTGGTTGAATGCGGCCGCCGGCGAACTTTCGGAGAGCCCATAACCCTCGAGAACTGCACAGCCGAAGGTTTTTTCGAAGTCTGTGAGAACCTGCACGGGCATCGCCGCACCCCCGGAAACGCATACCCGCAACGTGCGCGTCGCCTCCGCTGCAGCCTCGTCGGCTACGCCCAGCAGCGCCGAATACATCGTCGGCACACCTTGAAACACCGTGACGGCGTCGCGCGCGATTACTTCGAGCGCCTTGCGGGCGTCGAAACGAGGAATCAGCGTCAGCGTTGCACCGGCGAGCACGGCGCCGTTGAGACCACACGTGAGGCCGAATACATGAAAGAGCGGCAAGCAGCCCATCACCACGTCGTCCGGCCCGGTCTCGAGCAACGTGCGGACGGCGACCTCGGCGTTACGACCCAGATTGCCGTGGGTGAGCATGGCGCCCTTGGGCTTTCCTGTGGTGCCGGATGTGTGCAGGATGACCGCGACGTCGTCGGCGCCGCGCTCCACGGGGCACTTCTGCGCGGGCAGGTCGGCGATCAGGTCCATCAGGCCGGCGTCGTCGACGATCCAGCATTGCGCGTCCGCGTCGTCGGCGCCAGCCCCGGCCTCAGCGGCGAAGTCGGGTGTCCCGAACAATGCCTTGGCGCCGCTGTTGGACAGGTAGTAGGCCACTTCCCTCGCCTTGAGCAGCGGATTCATCGGGACGGCGACCGCGCCGCGGTAGATGATTCCGTGAAACACAACGGCGAATGCGGGAGTGTTAGGCAACATGACGCCCACCCGGTCACCCGGCTCGACTCCCGCTTGCTCGAGCAGCGTCGCCACCCGAGCGGCCGCCGCGTCGAGCTCGGCGAAGGTGAATTCCAGGTCGTCGCACCGCAGCGCGACGCCGTTGGGGTTGCGCTCTGTTGACGCGACGAGATTGGTGCTCAGGCTGGTCATGTGTACCTCTGCGGATCTATCGGCTGCCCGGTTCTGGGGCTTGTCCCGAGGATTCCAATCCTGCTCTCGGCAAGCTCGCATAACCATGTGGATGGATACAAGAACCCCGCGGGTTCGGTGTGACGGCGCACAGCTGGTCACCCCGCCGATCGTCATGGTCCGAGACGACAGCCGGCCGCGCCGGTGTCAGAGTCCAGACGTAAAGCGCTAGCGGACAACGTAAGTCACGGACGCAGGTATTTCACCGGACCCCTCCTCGACGAGCGGCCCCGTCCGCCCGGCCGACTGCTTTGGTTGACCGCACACATTGACCGGTGCTCAGGCATAAGGTCTCGGGATATGAGCGCGGTACCGCAGGCCGGCGAGGTTCGGCGCAGCGCCGAATCTGACCCGCACATCGTCGAGCTCAGCAAGCTGATGCTGATTCGTGCCCCCGAGCTGGGGCGGGCGCTGGCCGATCGGCTGTTTCGGGAAATCGACGCGTACCGCGACGGCACAGTCGTCACGAAAGACGAAGTGGCCACAAGTTGCGAGGCAAACCTGGCGTTTGTCTTCCACTCGCTGTCGGGGGACGGCGACGTCGATGTATCGCCCGCCGAGCACGTCGGAACCGCACGTGCGCTCGTCGGCGTGCCGTTACCCGCGGTGATGACGGCCTATCGCATCGGGTTCCGCTTCATGTGGGAGCAGACCCTCGCCGGCGGGCGGGCCGCGGGCATACCCACCGAATCGATTCTGGAAGCCACCGCGCGCGTCTTTATCGCCCAGGACACCTTCACTCAGGCGATGGTGAGCGCCTACCGGCAGCAACTGACCGCGCAGATCCTGGAGCAGGAGGAAGAACGGTCGGCGTTGGTCGAAGCGCTGCTATCTCGGCGAATCACCGACAGGCAGAGCCTCTGGGAGGCAGCCGACCTGCTCCGGCTGCCCACCACCGGGCCATACCTCGTCGTTGCGGCTGAGCTGCCGGCGATCGGTAAATTGGGCTTGCCCGCGATCGAAAACAAGCTCGCCACCCGCGACATCCGGTCGGCATGGCGGCTGCTGCCGGACTTACATATCGGCATCGTCCACGTGCGGATACGCGACACCGTCAGCACGTTGATCTCGGTGCTGCGCCAAGCCGCGGCAGCCCGGGTCGGCGTCAGCCCGCCGTTCGACGACTTGGCCGAAACCAGCGAGGCGCTGCGATTCGCTCGGTTGGCGGTCACGGGCAGGCCGTCCGGCGATTCACTGGTGACGGTGTTCGACAACACCCCGCTTGCCGTCGCGGCGGTGAGCGCACCGGAGGTGATGGCGAAGATCAGGTCCTCGGTGCTCCGACGGGTGAAAGAACTACCGATCGCCGAGCGCACGATCCTGTACGACACGTTTCACGCGTGGGTTCAGCAGGGCGGATCCGCCAACGACACCGCGACGAAGATCTTCTGTCATCCCAACACCGTGCGGCACCGCCTTCACCGTATCGAGGAGTTGACGGGCCGCTCACTTTCTCGGCCGCAGGACATCGCCGAACTCTGCCTGGCCTTCGAGATCGAGCAGCGGCTGCCCTGAGCGCGTCGGCGGCTTTGTCGCCGGAAGACAAGGACCCGTCGCAAGTTGGTTGGTCAGCGACATCACGGCGGCGGACTCACACCGATATCTTTCCTGACGAACGCAACGCAGCGTTTTATCGGCTGAACCGAGATTCGAATTAATTGCGTCCGAATAGGTCAGCGCGACAATCTATCTCACAATTCCGCTCCGCGGAGGAAATGCGAGCCACCAATGATCACGACCTGCCTCACCCTCGCCGGGATGGTTGCCTTCGTCCTCTTCCCGCTATTCATCCCGGTCACCGTCCACGCTGTCCATGCTGTCCGGTCCTGGCGCCGGACCTCTGCACCGGCTCGTACGGCCAGCCACTCAAGGCTTACGCCGCCCCGTCGCCTCGCGGTTGCCGCCGCCTGATAGCTTCCGCCGAAACCCCAGCGGGGCCGCGCCTTTCGGGGTGCGGCCCCGGTTTACTTTGGCTGCAGAACGACCCCGCCGTACCAGTGGCAGGCGAGCAGCGCCAGTTCCACGTCGAGCCGATCCGCGCCAATCTCCCGACCGCGCCGCGCGACGGCGCGACCGACCCGATACTTCACCGAGTTGAAATGCAAATTGAGTTCGTCGGCAGCCTGCTTGTAGCTGGCACCGCAACCCAGGAACACCCGCAGCGTATCCCGCAGCCGTGCGTCGTTCTCGTGATCGGTCGCCAGATCCCCCAAAACGGTGGCCACCCAGTCGCGGGTGCCGGCCACATCGTCACCGAGACGCGCAATCACGGATAAACCTGGATCGGTCGCCGAGATCACCGTCGGTTCCGGCCGTTTGGCTGTCACCGCTACGCTGCGCGCATTCTCTGCCTCCCGGTGTGACTGACGAAAACCTTCGACGCCCTGAGACATCGTCCCGATTCCCACACTCGGGGAATCCGGTTGCGCGAGAGCGAATTGGCGAACCTCGGCCAGAGCTTTTGGCGCCGCAGCGCGGTACGGTAGCCAACCCCACGCGCATGTTCGGTCGGCGGCAACGAAGAGCGGGCTGGCATCGGCGCCAGCCGATTCACCAACTTCGCGGAGAAACCGTTGCAGTCGGGCGAGCTCGTCGCCATCGGCACCCACCTCGGGGTACCACAACACCAGCCCCAAGTGGTGCCACCGCAGCGGATACCGGATCGACGTAGTCGCCGCGTCGACGTCAATCGCCTTGTGCGCAGCCAAAACCTCCCGTACCCGCAAGGTCCGAAGACTGTTCTGGTTTTCCAGCCAACGTTCGCGCTCGTCCTCGTAGATGGCGACGACCTGCTGGGACATCCAGTCGATGTATTCGAACAGCGTCGCGGTGATGGCCTCAAGCACCGCAACCCTCATCGGTTCCGGGATATCGACGGCGCGTAATTCGGCAAAGACGAGCTCATTGATCCGGCGCTGACCGAGCCGATACGCACGAACAAGCGCGTTGACGGGCATCCCCTGTTGCGCCAATCGCCTGGCGTATTCCAGCGCGGCAGTTGGCGCCTCGACCCGCTCCACGGCGATGTCGTAGCGCAGCGCGCGCAGGACGGTGTCCACATTTCCCTCGACGCTGGCGCCGAGCAACTCCATGAGCCGGGCATCGCCGCGGAGGTCGGGGATCTGCTCCTCGAGTGAACGAAAGACGATCGATGACACCTCAGCCAACCGTGCGTGTAACCGGTCGGCGGTTTCCGCGACGTATCGGGTCACCTCAACGCCGTCGTCAATACGCGATTTTGTCACCTGAATAACGGTAGACCCCTGTCCGAGCACTGGTCACCGATTTCCCGACGTCGAGCCTTATCTCCAGGCGACAAGAGCGGCACGAATCGTTCGTCGGTCTCACTACTGTTGCGCCGTCCCACCAGATTCCTATCGTTACCGCCATTCTCGACGGAACCTTGGTCAGAAGGAGCGAAGACAATGGGATTCATCAAGCCGTACCTACCGGAGGTTGATCCGGACACCTTCGTCAGCAAGCCGCTGATGGAACGGATGCGAATCCTTGCCATCGATTGGGCCGACAACGGATTCGGCTCGCCCAAGATGGTGCACACGATCTACATCGTCAAGCTCGTGGTGTTTTTCGCCATCGGCGGGATCACCGTCGCGACGGCGACGTCGGGGCTGCCCGCCTTCTGGCATGTGACCGAATGGTGGAATCAGCCGATCGTCTATCAGAAGCTGATTCTCTGGACAGTGCTGCTCGAAGCCATCGGCGTGGCCGGATCCTGGGGGCCATTGGCCGGCAAGGTCAAGCCGATGACCGGCGGCATACTGTTCTGGGCTCGGCCGGGAACCATCCGGCTGCGCCCGTGGAAATGGGTGCCATTCACCGACGGCGACCGACGCACCTGGTTCGACATCGGGCTGTACCTGGCACTGCTGGCGAGCTTGGCCGTCGCGTTGCTCGAGCCCGGCGTGCACAGCGATGCGCTCTCAAAAGCGTTGCCGGACAGTACCTCCGGGTTGGTGAGTCCCATGCTGCTGGTCGCTCCGATCGCGCTGCTGGTGCTGGTCGGTCTGCGGGACAAGACCATCTTCCTGGCCGCCCGGGGCGAGCAGTACTTGCCCGTCCTGGTCATATTCGCCTTACTCTCGCAGTCGAATTTCACCAACATGATCGTCGCGTTGAAGATGGTGATCGTGGTGGTGTGGATCGGTGCCGGCTTCTCCAAGTTCGGAAAACATTTCTCCAATGTCATTCCGCCGATGGTGAGCAACACGATATTTGCGCCGAAGTCGTTGCGGCGGGCCCACTATCGCGACTTCGGATGCGACATGCGGCCGTCGCCGCTGGCGGACTTCATGGCACATGTCAACGGCACCACCGTCGAGATCGCGGCACCGCTGATCCTGTTCTTCTCCACCAACAAATGGGTGACGCTGCTGGCGGTGCTGCTGATGGTGGGCTTCCACCTGTTCATCATTTCGACTTTCCCGCTCGCAGTGCCGCTGGAGTGGAATGTGGTCGTTCGCGTACACCACGGTCTTCCTGTTCCTCGGCTTTCCGAACTGGAACGGCTACGCCCCGTGGAGCATGTCGCCACCATGGCTGGCGCTCGTCATCGCCGCCGCTCTGCTGTTCTACCCGATTCTGGGCAATCTGCGGCCGGACAAGGTGTCGTTCCTGCCCTCGATGCGGCAGTACGCGGGCAACTGGGCCTCGGCGGTGTGGACGTTCGCGCCCGGCGCCGAGAAGAAGCTGAATCGGGTGACGCGGTCAGCGTCCAACCAGATCGACCAGTTCATCGCCGCCGGCTACGAACCCGCGTGGGCTGAGATCACCATGCAGAAGACGATCGCGTGGCGCACCATGCACAGTCAGGGCCGCGGACTGTTCTCGCTGTTGTTGACGCACCTGCCCGACATCGATACACGCACCGTGCGGGAAGGTGAGTTCGTGTGCAACTCGCTGATCGGCTTTAACTTCGGCGACGGACACCTGCACAATGCAGACATGGTCCGGGCCGTGCAACGCGAAGCCGACTTCGAGCCGGGCGAGTGCGTCATCGCCTGGGTCGAGTCGGAAGCCTTCGGCAGCGGCGTCCAGCACTATCAGCTGATCGACGCCGCGCTCGGGGTGATCGAGCGTGGCACCTGGAGCGTGGCCGACGCGGTCACCGAACAGCCCTGGCTGCCCAACGGGCCTATCCCCCTGCACGTGAGCTGGTCACTGAGCGGATCGCAGCCCGGTCACGGAGCGCTGGCATGAGCACAGCGCTGGTGGTGGGCGGTGGGCCCAACGGGCTTGCCGCAGCGATCGCCCTGGCCGCCGAGGGTGTTTCGGTCACCGTCCTCGAGGCCGCCGATGAGGTCGGCGGCGGCGCCCGCAGCAGCGAGGCGATCGTTCCCGGCTTGCTGCACGATCACTGCTCGGCGATCCACCCGATGGCCGTCGGCTCGCAATTCCTCACGAAGGTCAACCTGGACCGCTACGGCCTCACGATGGCGCTGGCCGGAGATCGATTGTGCGCACCCGCTCGACGGCGGCAGCGCCGGCGTGCTGCACCGCTCGGTGGAGCAGACCGCGGCCGGTCTTGGTCGCGACGGGTGGCGCTGGCGGCGCACGTTCGGCTACCCGGCGTCTCGATTCGACGCACTCAGTGCGGACATCATGGGTCCGTTGTTGCGGATCCCGCATCACCCGCTGAAGCTGGCCCGGTTCGGTGCGCCCACGGTGCTTCCGGCGTCTACGTTCGCCAGGGTCTTCCGCACCGAGGAGGGGCGGGCACTGTTCGGAGGTGTTGCGGCCCATGCCTTCCGGCCTTTGCACTACCCGATGACCTCGGCGATCGGGATGGGCATCATCGCGGCCGGCCATCGGCACGGCTGGGCGGTGGCCGAAGGCGGATCGCAGTCGATCACCAACGCAATGGTCGCGCTGTTGACCGACCTCGGCGGCAAGATCGAGACCGGTGTGCGGATCCAGACGGCGTCGCAGTTGCCGCCAGCAGATGTCACGATGTTCGATCTGGCGCCGAGCGCGGTCGCGGGGATCCTCGAAGACCTTCTCCCGCGGCGTGTTTCGCGTGCCTTCACCCGGTTCCGACGCGGTCCGGGTGCGTTCAAAGTCGACTTCGCCGTCGAAGGCGGTGTGCCCTGGACCAACCCGGAGGCTCGGCGCGCAGGCACGGTGCACGTTGTCGGGAACTACTCCGAACTCGCCGCGACAGAGCGGGAAATCCACGCGGGCCGCATGCCCGAGCGGCCGTTCGTGCTGGTCGGTCAGCAATATCTGGCCGATCCGCAGCGGTCCGTCGGCAATGTGCACCCGGTGTGGACCTATGCGCACGTGCCCAACGGGTACACCGGCGACGCGACCGAGGCGATCATCGCCCAAATCGAACGGTTCGCCCCCGGTTTTCGGGAGCGCATCGCGGGCTTCGCAGTTCGCTCGACTACACAGATGGCCGTCTACAACCTCAACTACGTCGGCGGCGACATCATGACCGGGGCCAAGGACATTCGGCAGCTGACCTTCGGACCGCGAATCACGTTGTCGCCATACACCATTGGGTTACCGGGCAAGTACATATGCTCGGCCGCCACCCCGCCGGGTCCCGGCGCCCACGGCATGTGCGGAGCCAACGCCGCTGCACTCGCGCTCGGCTACCTGGCGCGTCTGGGCTGAGGGCATTCGCCCAATCCTTGGGTATTCGAGGAGTCCGCCTGGCACACTTCGCGTGCACCGGTTCACCGCGAGAGGATTGGATGAACATGACGCGACCGATCAACCCCAGGAACCTCGTCGCAGCAGCTGCGCTGGCTTTCGCGGGATTTATGACCACCGGCGTCGGTATCAGCAGCGCCGACACAATTCAGACCGAGGGCAACTACCCCAGTCGGGAGGCCTGCCAGAACGCCGGACCGGAGGTGAAAGCTGCGACGCCCGGAAATTGGAACAACTTCTGGTGCGTCCCGGATCGGTTGGCTGCCGGTAACTGGCGGTTAGTTCTCAGCAACTGAGGGTCACTGCGAGTAAGAGTAAAACCCCTCGCCGGTCTTGACGCCGAGCTTGCCCGCATCGACGTAGGTTTGCAGCAGGTCCCGCGCATGCTTCGGCAAGTGCGGGAACTCCTCGGCGTAGTGCTTCTCGATGTCGAGTGCGACGTCAAGACCGACGAGGTCCATCAGTTGGAACGGCCCGGCCTGAACACCCAAGTTGAGCTTGAACATTCCGTCCACGTCATGGGGACGGGCCACCCCCTCGGCGACCACGGCCAGCGACTCACGCTTGATGGCCGCCCACACCCGGTTGAAGATGAACCCGGTGCACTCTTTGCGCGCTTCGAAGGGGTAGACGCCGAACTCGGGCAGGACGGTCAGCAAGGTGTCGAGCAGACCGCGGTCCGTCTCGCCATCGGACATTAGGTCGAGCGCATTGATATCCGGCGGCATGTAGAAGTGCGTGTTGCACAGGCGGGTTTTGTCTCGCACATTTTCTGCCATCAGACGCGACGGGTACGACGACGAGTTAGTCGCGAAAATGGTGTCCGGCGAGGCTACTTCGTCGATCTGACCCCACAGCGGAATTTTGATCTCGAGTTTCTCGGGCGCGGACTCCACGGCAAGCCACGCGCCGTCCAACGCCTCGGCGAGTGACGTGGTCGACGTTGCTTTGCCCGGCTCGCCGAAGCCACGGGCCTCGATGACTTGTGAAAGACTCTCGGCCACATACTGTGTCGCCGACACCAGCTGTTCCTCGCGACGAGCGCAGATTCGCACAGTCCCCCCGCGGCTGGCGAACATCAGCGCGATACGCCGGCCCAACGTTCCCGCCCCGATCACGGCGACCGGACGACTCCGGATGTCTTCGAAGGTGTATGTGTACGGCACAGTTCCCTCTTTTCTGTTAATCCCCATGCTAATTCAGCGTGCCCGGCGCGAGGCGTCTCGAATCGACAAAGGTTTACCCACCCTTGTCGAGTGGCGACAACCATCCGGCGATCGTCAACGGGGGGTGCGCTTAGCGAGGTAATACTCGTGCCTCCGGGTGCCGTCCACGGTATAGCTGATCGCCTTCGTCACGACGTCGTGGTCGGCCTCCACCCAGCGCTCCGTCCGCTGGTGCTCGAATTCGGTCCAGGACGGCACGGTGAACCTCTCGAAGAGCGTCTCGGGTTGTCCGACACTGTGATACAGCCGCCAGCTGTGGCCGCCCGTTCGCAGCCGTGATCTCCTGACCTCGCTCATCGCATCGATGAAGTTCTTGTGGCGCTCCTCCGGCACTCGGTACCAGACGGTGACCAGGACCGGTCCGTCGTCGGGATTAGGCTCGAACACGAGCGACGGTGAGGGCCAAGCCGTGGAAATATCGACGCTCAGCATGCCCGTGCACGGGCGCAATGGGAGTACGGCAACGCTGAGGGCAACAGCACCCAGCGCCACGGCGGAGCCGAGCAGCGCGACGTGAAGTCCCGCCCACGTCGCGACGGCACCCCAGGCATAGGAACCGAGTGCCTGAGATCCAGTGGCGACAAGCAAATACATCGCCAACCCGCGAGCGCGAACCCATCGCGGTAGCGACAGTTGCGCCGCCGCGTTCAGCGTGGTCAGCGCAATCAACCAGGCCATCCCCGACACCGCCAAGATCGGGAGTGCGGCAGCGAACGGCAGCGAAACCACCGCCAGCGGCGCAACGCCGAACGCGGCGGCTGACACCGCCAACAGCGCGTTGTCAGAGAATCGCCGGTGCAGCGGGGTGGCGACCACCACCGCGAGTACGGCGCCAAAACCGATGGCCCCCAGCGCCACACCATAGCCAGCCGCTCCCAAGTGCCATCTGTGGGCGGCGGCCACCGGCAACAGAGCCAACAGAGCTGAAGCAGGGAAAAGGAAAAGAGCTGCGCGCGTAAGGATTCTGCGAAAAATCGGACTGTTGCCGACGTACTGCACGCCGGTGACGATGGCCTGGCCGAAGTGTTCTCGCTCGAGTGGCGCGTATTGCTTGGGCCGCTGCCACAAGAGCAGAGCAACGATGATTCCGGCGAACGACACTGCGTTGATAGCGAAAACCGCGGCCGGCCCGGCCAGTGCGACGACCACGCCACCGATCGCGGGTCCAATCGCGCGGGCCGCATTTCCCGAGACGCTGCCCAGCACCGAGACCGCGGGGATCTGCTCCCGCGGGACGACTTCGGGCTGAATCGCCTGCCAGGCCGGTGCGGTCAGCGCGGAGGCGCAACCGATGGCCACGGTGAACAGCAACAGCGATGTCGGACTCAGGCGACCCAGGTAGGCCAACACGGCCAGCGCCAGTCCCACCAGCACGGCATACGTCTGCAGAAAAAGTAGCAACCGCCGCCGGTCGAACAGGTCGGCCAGCGCGCCCGCGAACAACCCCAGAACAAGCGTCGGGCCGAGACTTGCGGTCTGGACGAGTGCCACGATGACGTCGCTGCTGTGCTTCTCCACCAGGAACCATTGGGCCGCAACGCTTTGCATCCACGTCCCGATGTTGGACGCGAACTGCGCGATGAACAGATTGCGGTACAGCGCACTGCGTAGCGGCGCCCACGTCGACGGTTGACCGCCATCCGTGTGCTCCTGCGCCTCAATCACCACTGCCCGGCTCCCGACACCACTCGTGGCTAACGCCGCCCTGACGACATTCGATGCCCCAGAGGATATCGCTGGTCAGCGGTGTTTACAGCAGCGTGGCCTGTTCGGGCTGCGGCTCGGCCGGCTCCAACAGCTCGGGACCGTTGTTGCGCACACTGTTGACCAGCGTCGAGATTTCCCGCAGGTCGATGCCATCGATGCTCGGCGGCGCGGCCAGAAAGTCGAGGTCGGCCGGCGCATCGGGGTCCAGCCAGCGATCCCAGTCCCGCTCGGCGACGATCAACGGCATCCGGTCGTGGATCCCGGCGAGCTCACCGACGGCATCGGTGGTGATGATCGTGCAACTCAGCAACGGGGTTGCGTCCTTAGCGGCCTTCCATACCGACCACAAGCCCGCCATGAACAGCAGCTCGCCGTCGGCGCGATGCATGAAGAACGGCGTCTTGCGGGACTTCTTGCCAGAATCGCTGTCGGCGTTGGCTCGCCACTCGTAGTAGCCGTCCATCGGTATCAGACAACGCTTGGACTTGGCGCTGGATCGAAACGCCGGTGACGTGGTGACCTTCTCGGCCCGGGCGTTGATCAGCAACGGGCCTTTGGCCTCCGGTGCGCCGTCGGCCCCGGCCTTCACCCACGGCGGAACCAATCCCCAGCGCATCGACCGGACACGCCGGGTCGCTTCGTCATCGGGCTCATCATGCCGCCGGACCACGGTGGTGATGGTCGTCGTCGGCGCCACGTTGTAATTCGGGCCTGCCGATTCGGCCGGGCGGGCCTCGTTGATCGCCTCGATTTTCTCGGCCAGCGTGGCCGGATCTGTCGTGACCGCGAATCGTCCACACATGACTCCATGGTGGCAGAGCAGACAGACAAGAGATGATGGATGCGTGAGCACTTGGCCCGCCCCGGCTGCGACGACGCCGGTTGCGGCGACCGTGACGGTGCCGGGCTCGAAATCGCAGACCAACCGGGCATTGGTGCTCTCCGCGCTGGCCGCTTCGCATGGCGGCGTGTCGAGCATCAGCGGCGCGCTGCGCAGTCGCGACACCGACCTGATGATCGGCGCACTGCAGACGCTCGGCCTGCGGATCGACGGACCGGCGGATGAGCTCACGGTGGGCGGCACGATCTCCCCGCCGCCCGCGGCCCGCGTCGACTGCGGCCTGGCCGGCACGGTGCTACGTTTCGTCCCGCCGCTGGCCGCACTCGGCCCGCAGACGGTCACCTTCGACGGCGACGAGCAGGCCAGAAGTCGGCCGATCGCGCCGTTGCTCGACGCGCTGCGCGGCCTGGGTGTCGGCATCGATGGCGACGGGCTGCCGTTCGGAGTCCGCGGGGCCGGCTCGGTGGCCGGTGGCGCGGTGGAGATCGACGCCTCGGCGTCGTCACAGTTCGTGTCCGGCCTGCTGCTCGCCGCGCCGTCCTTCAACGACGGCCTGACCGTGCAGCACCGCGGTTCGGCGCTGCCGTCGGCGCCGCACATCGCCATGACGGTGGCGATGCTGCGCCAGGCCGGCGTCGCCGTCGACGACACCACCGCTGACCGTTGGCAGGTGCGGCCCGGCATCGTCGCGGCCCGGCATTGGCACATCGAACCGGACCTGTCCAACGCCGTCCCCTTCATCGCCGCGGCGGTGGTCAGTGCGGGCGTCGTGCGGATCAGCGGCTGGCCCGAAGACAGCATCCAACCGGCCGACGCGATCCTGAGCATTCTCGGCCAACTGAATTCTGTTGTGAAGCACACTGATTCGTACCTCGAGGTGCGCGGGCCGCAAAGCTATCCGGGATTCGACGTCAACCTGCGCGACGTCGGCGAGCTCACGCCGTCGGTCGCGGTGCTCGCGGCGCTGGCCACCCCGGGGTCGGTGTCCCGACTGTCCGGCATCGCTCACCTGCGCGGGCACGAGACCGATCGACTCAGCGCGCTGACCACCGAGATCAACCGTCTCGGCGGCGATTGCCGGGAAACCCCCGACGGTTTGGAGATCACCGCGACGCCGCTGCGACCGGGCACCTGGCAGTCCTACGCCGATCACCGGATGGCCACGGCCGGCGCGATCGTCGGGCTGCGGGTCGCCGGCGTCGAGGTGGACGACATCGAGACCACCGCCAAGACACTGCCGAATTTCCCTCGGATGTGGTCCGAGATGCTCGGAGGCGCGTAGGTTGCGGCCCGGCGACTACGACGAGTCCGACGCCAAGATGCGCTCGGGTCGGGGTTCGCGACCGCGGACCAAAACCCGCCCGGAGCACGCCGACGCGAAGCAGGCGATGGTGGTCAGCGTCGACCGCGGCCGGTGGGGGTGCGTACTCGGCGGCGACCCCGAGCAGCGGGTCACCGCGATGCGGGCGCGCGAACTGGGCCGCACACCGATCGTGGTCGGCGACGACGTCGACATCGTCGGCGATCTGTCCGGCCGTACCGACACATTGGCTCGCATCGTGCGACGCGGCCCGCGACGAACCCTGTTGCGGCGCACCGCCGATGACACCGATCCCACCGAGCGGGTGGTCGTCGCCAACGCCGATCAGCTGCTGATCGTGGTGGCGCTGGCCGACCCACCGCCGCGCACCGGGTTGGTCGACCGGACGCTGATCGCGGCCTACGCCGGCGGGCTGTTCCCGATCCTGTGCCTGACCAAGACCGACCTCGCGCCCGCCGCGCCGTTCGCCGAGCAATACGCCGACCTGGACCTCGCGGTGATCATCGCGGGCCGCGACGACCCGTTGGACGCGGTGGCGCACCTGCTCGACGGCAAAATCACAGTGCTGCTCGGCCATTCCGGTGTGGGAAAGTCGACGCTGGTGAATCGCCTTGTGCCCGAGGCGCATCGAGCAGTCGGCGAGGTGACCGATATCGGCAGGGGTCGGCACACCTCGACGCAGTCGGTCGCCCTGCCGTTTGAGCCCAGTGGTTGGGTGATCGACACCCCGGGGATTCGCTCGTTCGGGCTGGCCCACATCAAGCCCGACGACGTGATGCTGGCTTTCTCCGACCTGGCCGAGAAGATCGAAGACTGCCCACGCGGCTGCGGGCACCTGGGACCTCCGGCCGATCCTGAATGCGCGCTGGACACTCTCACCGGGCCGGTGGTCCGTCGCGTCGCGGCGGCACGCCGGTTGCTCGGCGCACTGCGCGAGGTCTGACCTGTCGTAAACCCGCCCGACGGCCGGTTTTCTTCAGCGTCAATTTGATACTAAAAGTACGTAATCTTTACTTTTGCCTAAACGAAGGTATGCTGAGCTTCGGCTGAGAAAAGCCGCCACAACGCCCGGAGGGGAAAGGGATTTTCATGAGCAACACGAAAGCTATCGGTCAACTCGCGCTTCTGACAGTCGGACTGGGCATCGCCGCAGCGGTCGCCACACCAGGCATCGCCACTGCCGACTCCACCGCTGTCGACGCCGCCGCTTTCGACCCGTCGGCGCTGATCGCGGAACCCGGTTCGGCGGTGTCCGGCCTGGACCTGGCGATTTCGATCGACGGATACACCGTGCTGCAGGACGGCAGCGCGACCGCCTACTCGGGCACTGGCGATATTGCGATCGCGTACGGCGATGGCGCCACCGCCAGCGCGGGCGCCGACTCCAATCCAGGAATTCTGGACTACGCCTTTGCCGACGGAACCGACGCGGGGGCCTACGCCGGCGTGGGCAACCTTGACTCCGCCACCGCTATCGGCACCGACAGCTCCGCCTCCGTCGGCTCGGGCAGCGGCGATACCGGCTTTGCCGACGGCACCGGCACCAGTGTGACTGCCGGCGGCGAGAACAACGCAGGCATCCTCGAGCTCGCAGGCAACGACATGTACGCGTCGGCGATCGGCAACGACGACAACGCCGTAGCCGAGGCCGCGCTTGGCGGCGTCAGCACCGCGAGCGCCGGCGACGTCGCCAGCGTCGTCGGCGACAGCAGCGACGCCTATGCGGGAGCGGGCAGCTACGACTTCGCGGGAGCGCTCGGGGAGGCGCTCACCTCGAGCGCTACCGGCGGCAATTTCCTGTTCGACCTGATGCCGTCGCTCTGAGCTCGTAAGGGCACGCGTCGGCGAACAGTCAGGCCTCGGCCTGCGACCGGACCCACTCCAGGTTGGCCCGCATGTTGTCCTGCCACTCGGCCAGTCGACGGGAGACGATCCGCGCCTCCTTGCCCGGTTGCGCCACGATCGCCGGGGTCAGCCCCGATGGTCCAGGGCCCATCCGGCCCCATTGGCGCACCAGCACACCGTCGCTGGCGGGTTCGACCTCGAACGCCCAGGTCGCGCTGATCCCGTCGGGACCGATGACGTTGTAGACCCAGCGCCGCTCATCCTCGACTTCGACGACCTCGCACGTTGTCGCCCAATCCCCGAAAGCCTCATGCTTGTTCCTACCGCGGAAACGTGCACCGACGGCGACGTGGTCGGCGTCGTCGATCCATTCGACCGCCTGCAGTTCCGACGAACATCGCGCAGACAGGCCGATGTCGGTCACCAGTCCCCATGCCGTGGGGACGTCGCACCGAACCCGCTGAGTCACTTCGATTGTGGGTTGGTCGCGGTAGCGCATAGTGGCTAGCATGCCAGCCATGAAGGTCGGCGCCATGATCGAACCTCGATTGCCGGGCGCCGTCGAGTTCGCGGTAGCCGCCGAGCGGATCGGTGTCTCGTCGCTGTGGATCCCCGAGGTCTGGGGCTACGACGCGCTGACCGGCCTGGCTTACCTGGCCGCCAAGACGTCGTCGATCAAGCTCGGAACGTTTGTGGTGCAACTGGGTTCGCGTAGTCCGGCGATGCTGGCCACGTCGGCCCTGAGTCTGCAAGCGCTGTCGTCAGGCCGGTTCATTCTGGGCATCGGCACGTCGGGACCGCGGGTCATGGAGGGCTGGCACGGCGTCCGGTTCCGCAAGCCGGTGCAGACGACCCGGGAGACCATCGAGATCATCCGCACCGTCAGCCGCGGCGATCGGCTCGAGCATGCCGGCGAGATCTATCCGCTGCCGTTGCCGGACAGCCGCGGTGCGGCGCTGCGGCCGATGGTGCGACCCGATCACGTCCCGGTCTACGTGGCGGCGATGGGTCCGCAGAACCTGCGGCTGACCGGCGAAGCCGCCGACGGCTGGCTGGGTAACGCATTCATCCCCGAAGCCGCCGAGGTGTTTCTCGGGCCAATCCGCGAGGGTGCGCAGCGCGCCGGCCGCGGCCTTGACCACCTCGACCTGGTCGCGCCGGTCGCCGTCGAATTCCATCACGACGATGCCGCCGCCGACGATGCCGCGCGCCGCCACGCCGACGGCTATGCGTTCACCATCGGCGCCATGGGTGTGGGCGGGCAGAACTTCTACAACGACGCTTTCACCCGATTGGGTTACGGGGCCGAGGTCGCGACCGTGGCCGAGCTCTGGCAGGCCGGAAAACAGGACGAGGCCCGCGCCGCGGTGCCGCTTGATCTCGGCCGCCTGACGAATCTGCTGGGCACCGAGGACGCGATCGCCGAGCGGGTGCGCCGCTATCGCGCCGCCGGCATCACGACGCTGTTGGCCAAGCTCGACGGCGATCTCGACCAGCAGCTCGCCATCCTGGAGCGCCTGGTCGCCATCGCTGAATCAGCTTGAGCCGTAAGTATTTACCAGCGCATCATCGGCATCGGGTGCAGCGGATGACGGGCCGCGTAGCCGGTCAGGCCCTTGGCTAAAAAGGCGTGAAATCCGTTGTACGGCAGATCATTGACGGTCGCCCGGACATCCGAGCGGGTAATGCGCGCGCGGAGCAGTCCGTGGCTGACATCGACGAGGTCGGCCTGACGGAACGTCTCGGTGAGGCGGTCGTCGACGTGTCGCAGCCGGTGGTGTTCGCTGACCAGCGCCCGGAGTTGGTCGACGTCGGTGATGCCGAATTCGGCCGCGTACGCAGCGCCGAGGTCGGCCGACGGCGCGAGGTAGTCGAAGGTGCCCGCGGTCCAGATGCCCAGATCGTGCACCGCCCAGGCGAGCGCGGCGACGTCGGGAATCGAAAAGCCAAGCAGCAACTGCTGATAGGTGATGCAGCGATAGACGTGATTGCGGTAAGTGGGCAGGTCGCCGCCCAGTGCGTCGCGATGCCGATCCAATACGGCGTCGACGATCGGATGGCTGGTGACGACCTCCACAGCCGCTATGCGGCCAGGTCGTCGCGACCCGGCTGTGCTTTACCGCGAGCCCGCTTGGCCTGGTTGTGACGGCGCCAGGTGCGAACGGTGGCGATCGCGGTCTTCAGGCCGCGACGGCGTCCGGTCGCCGGGTCGGTGCCGGCGAAACCCGGCTCCAGCGCGTCGAACATCGACTCGCTGCGCGTCTCCGGCGCGTTGTCCGCGGTGGCGCGCAGATACTTGTCCGGCAGCGACAGCTTGGCGATGGTCCGCCACGTCTTGAGGTACTGCAACAGGAAAGACCCTGTGGTGTAAGGCAAGTCGTACTTGTCGCACACCTGGCGTACCCGCACCGAGATCTCGTGGTACCGGTTGCTCGGCAGATCCGGGAACAGGTGGTGTTCGATCTGGTGGCACAGGTTGCCGCTCATGAACCGCAGACCAGGGCCGGCGTCGAAGTTGGCGCTGCCCAGCATCTGCCGCAGATACCACTGCCCCTTGGACTCGCCCACCATGTCGGTCTTCGCGAACTTCTCGGCGCCGTCAGGGAAATGGCCACAGAAGATCACCGCATTGGCCCACACGTTGCGGATCACGTTGGCGACCGCGTTGGCCTTGAGCGTCGAACTGTAGGTCGCGCCGGGTGACAGCGCGGTCAGCGCCGGGAACGCCAGATAGTCCTTGACGATCTGGCGGCCGGACTTGGCCAGGAACTCGTCGACGCGCTCGCGGGCCTCGTCGTTGTCCATCCGCCTCTTGGCGATCCTGCCCAGCTCCACGTGTTGCAGGCCGACGCCCCATTCGAAGCCGAGCGCGAGCAGCGTGTTGTACACCAGGTTGAACAGGTTGAAGCGCTTCCAGGGCTGGTCGCGGGTGACCCGCAGCAGGCCGTAGCCGACGTCGTCGTCCATGCCGAGGATGTTGGTGTACTTGTGGTGGACGAAGTTGTGCGTGTAGCGCCAGTGCTTGGAGGACCCGCTCATGTCCCACTCCCACGACGTGGAGTGAATCTCGGGATCGTTCATCCAGTCCCACTGGCCGTGCATGACGTTGTGGCCGATCTCCATGTTCTCGACGATCTTGGCCACTCCCAGCGTCACGGTTCCGGCCCACCAGGCTGAGCGTCGCGAACTGGCCGCCAGCAGTAACCGGCCGGCGACCTCCAGCGTGCGCTGCGCGGCGATGGTGCGACGGATGTAGCGGGCGTCGCGCGTGCCGCGGGAGTCCTCCACGTCCTGGCGGATGGCATCCAGCTCCACGGCCAGGTTGTCGATGTCGGCGTCCGTCAGATGCGCGAAGACATCGAGGTCGGTGATCGCCATCGTCTTGTGTGCCTTCCTGCAGACTGCAGATCCAATACCTACGCTATCGTAACCTACGAAACCGTAGGTTACCAGTGGGTAACCCCTAGACGTCGAGCTTACAATCGCCCGCTGCGGCGGAAATGCAGGTCTGCACGCGTGTTCCCGGCTCGTGTTCGGCGCCGGTTCGCAAGTCCCGCACATGGCCCTCGGTCAGGGTTACCACGCACGATTGACAGATACCCATCCGGCAACCGAACGGCATCTGCACGCCCTGCTGCTCGCCCGCTTCCATCAGCGACGTCGCCGCATCGGCCATGACGCTCTTTCCGCTCTTGGCGAAGGTGACGGTCCCGCCGGCACCGACCGGCGCGGCGCGCGACACCGCGAAATGCTCGAGGTGCAGGTGGTCCTTGACGCCGGCTGCCGCCCACGCATGGTCGGCGGCCTTGAGCATCGGCTCCGGGCCACACGCCCAAGTCTGCCGGGTTCGCCAGTCGGGCACCTCGGCGTCGAGCTGATTGAAGTCCAACCGGCCCTGGCTGCGGGTGGTGCGCAGCCGCAGCCGATAGCCCTCGTGCTCGGCGGCAAGCTGTTCGAGTTCTGCGCCGAACATCACGTCGTCTTCGGTAGGAGCCGAATGCAGATGGATGACGTCGGTGATCTGATCTCTGCGGACCAGCGTGCGCAGCATCGACATCACCGGGGTAATGCCGGACCCCGCGGTGACGAACAGCATGGTCGGCGGCGGCGGGTCGGGCAGGACGAAATTGCCCTGCGGCAAGGCCAGCCGCACGATAGTCCCCGGCTGCACCCCGGCCACCAGGTGCGCGGACAGGAAGCCCTCGGGCATCGCCTTGACGGTGATGGTCACCGTGCGGGCACCCCTGCGCGGGCTGGACGTCAGCGAGTAGGAGCGCCACCGCCAGCGACCGTCGACCAGCAGCCCGATGCCGATGTACTGCCCCGGTTCGTAGTCGAAGCCGAAGCCCCAGCCCGGCTTGATGACCAGCGTCGCCGAGTCCTGTGTTTCCCGCCTGACCTGCAGGATTCGGCCCCGAAGCTCGCGGGCCGACCACAGCGGATTGGCCAGGTGCAGATAGTCATCGGGTAGCAGCGGGGTGGTGATGCGCTGGGCGAGGGTGCGCAGTACGTGCCACCCGGGGTGTGTGTCCACTCCGGCCAGGGTAACGGGCACGGTGTCGACGACATCGGCGGTGACTCTCCCAATGCGTCGGCTCATGAACTGCTCCTGCCCTCGGTCTTTCAACCTACGGTACCGTAACTTACGCTACCGTAGCCAGTGCCGGGCCAGGTTAGAGCAGTTCGAGCAGGAAGGGCAGCTCCTGGGTGGCGTACCAGGCCAGGTCGTGGTCCTGTGCGTCGCCGACGGTCAGCTCGGCGTCCTCGTCGCCGAGGTCGGCCGCGTCGATCACCGCGATCGCGGCCTCGACATGAGCTTCGGCGGCGGCGTTGTCGACGAACGCGGCGACGACCTCGTCAGAGTTCACCGGCTCGGCGATTCGCACGACGGCGTCGTCGAGGTCGGGACGCAACGTGACCGCTGCGGCGTCCTCGACGTCGGCCACCAGCACCGCGCGCCGTGCGGGCAACCCCTCGACGGGCCCCGCCGACTCGTCTGCGGCGATGGCCAGCAGTCGCAGCGACGCCAATGCCGCCTCACGCAGGGCGACTTCGCCGAGCTCGTCCTCGTCGCCTTCCGCGTAGGCCTCCCGCAGCCGCGGCGTCACCGCGAAGGCAGTGCCGTTAACCGGCCACAGCGAACCGTCGGCGACTAGTTTCTGCAGCATAGGCAGGGTCACCGGGATGTAAATGCGCATCAGTGAGCGGTTATCCAGCTTTCTCCGTGGGAGCCATCAACGTTGCCACATGATCGGGCACGTAGGTCGACAACTCGCGCGGCGGCCGCTGATAGTTACCGCTGATCTCTCGATGGGAGGGGAGCTTGACCTTCGGCCTCTCCACTTCGTGATAGTCGATGGTGGACAACAGATGCGCCATCATGTTCAGCCGGGCGTGCTTTTTGAGGTCGGACTCGACCACAAACCATGGACTGCCCGGCGTGTCGGTGTGCACCATCATCTCGTCCTTGGCGCGGGAATAGTCTTCCCAGCGATTCAGCGACTCCACGTCCATCGGACTCAACTTCCATTGCCGCACAGGGTCGTTCAATCTGCCCTTGAAGCGCCGCAGCTGCTCGTCGTCGGACACCGAGAACCAGTATTTGCGTAGCAGGATCCCCTCTTCGATCAACATCTGCTCGAAGATCGGGGTCTGCCGCAAGAACAGCGCATGCTCCTGCGGCGTACAGAATCCCATGACTTTCTCGACGCCGGCACGGTTGTACCAGGACCGGTCGAAGAGAACGATCTCACCCTCGGCGGGCAACTGCGCGATGTAGCGCTGGTAATACCACTGTCCGCGTTCGCGGTCGTTCGGAGCGGGCAAGGCGGCGATCCGGACGACGCGAGGATTGAGGTATTCGGTGATCCGCTTGATCGTCCCGCCTTTGCCCGCCCCGTCGCGGCCTTCGAAGATCACCACGACTCGGGCGCCGGAGAACTTCACCCACTCTTGCAATTTGACGAATTCCGTTTGCAGCCTGAATATTTCGGCTTCGTAGAGGTCGTTGGCAATCTTGGCCGGCGAGGTCTTCTGACCTTTCGCGCCCGGCTTTTTGGCCTTCTTCGTTTTAGCTGAGGAGTCTTTAGCCGATCCGTTGGTGGTCATGCTATCGAATCGTAAGGCCCTGAGCTGCTTCTTTCTCGGTGAAGAGCGGCTCTAACGCGCGGCTTCCAGCAATTCCTCGAGCGATTCGGCCAGCAAAGCCGGCAGCATGTCGACATCGCTCATCGCATCCCGGTCGGCGTTGATGCCGAAGTACAGCGTCCCGTTGTAGGACGTGACACTGATGGCCAGCACCTGATTGTTCAGCAGCGGCGGCACCGCATAGCTCTCCAGCAACTTGGCCCCAGCGACGTACATGTCCGACTGTGCACCCGGCGCATTGGTGATCAACAGGTTGAACAGCCGCGGCGACAGAGTGGTCGCCACCCGAATTCCCATGGCGTGCAAGGTCGGCGGTGCGAAACCGGACAGCGTCACAATGGTGCGGGCATCGACCAGACTGCCCGCCGTCGGATTGGATTCGGTGGCATGGGCGACCTGCGACAGTCGCACGACCGCGTTGCCCTCCCCCACCGGTAGATCGACCAGAAACGGCGACACCTGGCTGATCGCCTGGCCCCGGCTGGACGAGTCGAACGTGTCGTCGACGTAGACCGGCAGCGGTGCCATCGCCCGCACGGTCGTGGTCGGCGCCGCCGCCTCGCCACGGGACAGCAGCCAGTTGCGCAGCGCACCGGCGATCACCGCCAGCACCACGTCGTTGACGTCGCAGTGATAGCGCAATCGAATCGCGCGGTAGTCGTCGAGGCGTCCGCGGGCGACGGTGAACCGCCGATTGCGTGACACCGTGGTGTTCAGCGGGCTGTTGGGAGCGGAGCCGCGCGCCAACGTGCGCGCGACGTCGAACAGCCGTCTGCCGGTGTCCACCAGCTGGCCCGAGTTCGTCAACAGATCGGTGACGCCGCTGCGGACCGCCCGGAATTGAGCCTGCGGGCGAGTCGCCCAGTCACCGATCGCCCCGAGCAGCAGACGCGTCGTGCCTGGCTCGCGGGCCGGCACCCAGATGTCCTCGCCGAACGGCGGCGGACGGCGGTTCCGCTCGGCCATCACGTGGCTGATCTCGGCGGCGCCCATTCCATTGATCAATGCCTGGTGCGACTTGGTGTACAGCGCGAGGCGGTTTTTCGCCAAGCCCTCGACCAGGTACATCTCCCAGAGCGGCCGCGTCTTGTCCAGCGGCCGTGCGGCCAGCCGGCCGATCAGCTCGTGCAGCTGCTCGTCGCTGCCCGGCGACGGCAGCGCCGAGCGCCGGACGTGATAGGTGATATCGAAATCGCGATCATCGATCCATACCGGCCGGGCCAGCCGCATCGTGACTTCACGGACCTTCTGCCGGTACCGCGGCACCATCGGCAACCGCTGCTCGACGGTCGCCAGCAACGTCTCGTAGCTGAGTCCGGCACGCGGCGCACGCAGGATTGACAGTGAGCCCACATACAGCGGGGTGGCGCTGTTCTCCAGCTGATAGAACGAGGCGTCCGAAGTGGACAACCGGGTCACGTCACGTTGCCTGTCCCCATTGCTTCCCTAACGATGATCTGCCGCCACGCTAACCCGTCCACACCGGCCGGCGACAGCGCGGGATCATCGGCAGCGCGATTGTGCGATGATCCTCACACGCGGCGATCGCCAGCGCGGCGCGAGCCGGGCGCAGCGGGTCGCCGCACAGAAAACGTCTGCCACTCTCCAGCAGGCCAACCTGTCAGCCCTTGGCAAATCCCGGGAGAGTGCAGTGTGACCAGCCTGAGCCCATCGGATCGCATCGCGTTCGCGGTCACGCCCGTCGTCGACTGCGAACCGCCCGCCCGCGATGTCCGGCAGTGTCGGCCGACGTCACCGGCCGCGCTGCGGCGTCGCAACGTACATGTCCCGCAACGACACTCGCCACCACCGGCACCGGCCATGTCGGCATCCATGCGCCATGCTGCGGCGTTCGCCGACGCAGCGCTGCGCCGGGTGCTGGAGGTGATCGACCGTCGCCGCCCGGTCGCCCAACTCAACGGACTGTTGGCCGCCGGACTGGTCGACTCGGTGCTCTCGGCCAATCGGCCGGCGGGCGGCCAGGACGGCGTCGCGGTGTTGCGCCGGGTGCGGCTGCAACCGGCGGGTGGTGGCGACCGGTCGGCCGAGGTGTTCGGCAGCTACAGCCGCGGGCACCGAGTGCACGCCATCGCCTGCCGCATCGAACTGGGGAGCGTCGGGCGCTGGCAGGTGGTCGCGTTGCACATCGGCTGACCCGCTAGCGCTCAGCGCCGCTTGGTGGACTTCGGTTTGGCGTGACGGGACTGCTGCCGGGCCGCCTCACGCCGCTCGCGCCGAGTACCGCCGGAGACTGCAGCCGACGTCTTGCCGCCGTTGCCCTGCACCTGGGCCGAGCCGTCCTCAGCAGGCCCGGTGTAGGTCAGGTCAGGAGATTCGGTCTCAATCCCCTTGGCGCGCAACGCAGTAGCCGTCTCCCGGGTCGCGGCCTGCGCGGCGGAACGCTGCTGCCCGCTTGCCGCGGCGGCGGCGAACTCCGCCAGACCTTCCGGCTCTTCGACTGGTCCGACCTGCTGCGCCGGCACCGCCTCGACCGCGACGTTGAACAGGAAGCCGACGGACTCCTCCTTCAGGCCCTCGAGCATGCCGCTGAACATGTCGAAGCCCTCGCGCTGGTATTCGACCAGCGGGTCACGTTGCGCCATCGCGCGCAGCCCGATGCCCTCCTTGAGGTAGTCCATCTCATAGAGGTGCTCGCGCCATTTGCGGTCGATGACGTTGAGCAGAACGTTGCGCTCCAGTTGGCGCATGGCACCCTCGCCGGCCAACTCTTCCAGCTCGGCCTCGCGTTTGGCATAAGCGTTATCGGCATCGGCGACCAGTGCGTCGAGCAGCTCCTCGCGGGTCAGCTCGCCGGGCTCGCCGATCGCCTCGGAGTCGATCAGGTCCTTGTGGTCGATCCCGACCGGATACAGCGTTTTCAGTGCCTCCCACAGCTTTTCGAGATCCCAGTCCTCGGCGTAGCCGGCGGCGGTAGCGCCGTCGACGTAGGCGGTGATCACGTCGACGAGCATGTCGTGCGCCTGCCCCTGCAGGTTCTCGCCTTCCAGGATGCGGCGCCGCTCGGCGTAGATGACCTTGCGCTGCTGGTTCATCACCTCGTCGTATTTCAGGACGTTCTTTCGCACTTCGAAGTTCTGCTGCTCGACCTGGGTTTGCGCGCTCTTGATCGCACGGGTCACCATCTTGGCCTCGATCGGCACGTCGTCGGGCAGGTTCAGCCGGGTCAGCAACGTCTCCAGCGCGGCGCCGTTGAAGCGACGCATCAACTCGTCACCGAGCGACAGGTAGAAGCGTGACTCACCGGGGTCGCCCTGACGACCCGAGCGGCCGCGCAACTGGTTGTCGATGCGGCGAGATTCGTGCCGCTCGGTGCCCAGCACATAAAGCCCGCCGGCCTCGATGACCTCTTTGGCTTCGGCCGCCGCCTCGTCTTTGACGATCGGCAGCTCTTCGTGCCACGCGGTCTCGTACTCCTCGGGGGTCTCGACCGGATCCAGACCGCGGGCCCGCAGCCGCAAGTCGGTGAGAAAGTCGACGTTGCCGCCCAACACGATGTCGGTACCGCGGCCGGCCATGTTGGTGGCGACCGTGATCGCGCCGCGGCGGCCGGCCTCGGCGACGATGCCGGCCTCCTGCTCGTGGTACTTCGCGTTGAGCACGTTGTGCGGGATGCGCCGCTTGGTGAACTGCCGCGACAGATACTCCGAGCGCTCGACGCTCGTCGTACCGATCAGCACCGGCTGACCCTTCTCGTAGCGCTCGCCGACGTCATCGACGACCGCGATGTACTTGGCTTCCTCAGTCTTGTAGATCAGGTCGGACTGGTCGGTGCGGACCATCTCCCGGTTCGTCGGGATGGGCACCACGCCGAGCTTGTAGATCTCGTGCAGCTCGGCGGCCTCGGTCTGCGCCGTACCGGTCATGCCGGAGAGCTTGTCGTAGAGCCGGAAATAGTTCTGCAGAGTGATCGTGGCCAGCGTCTGGTTCTCGGCCTTGATCTCGACATGCTCCTTGGCCTCGATGGCCTGGTGCATGCCTTCGTTGTAGCGCCGGCCGACCAGCGTGCGCCCGGTGAACTCGTCGACGATGATCACCTCGCCGTCGCGGACGATGTAATCCTTGTCGCGGCTGAACAGCTCCTTGGCTTTCAGCGCATTGTTGAGGTAGCTGACCAGCGGCGAGTTGGCCGCCTCGTAGAGGTTGTCGATCCCGAGCTGGTCTTCGACGAACTCCACGCCGATCTCGTGCACGCCGACGGTCCGCTTGCGCAGATCCACCTCGTAGTGCACGTCTTTTTCCATCAGCGGCGCCAAACGGGCGAATTCGCTGTACCAATTCGACGAGCCGTCGGCGGGCCCGGAGATGATCAGCGGGGTGCGGGCTTCGTCGATCAGAATCGAGTCGACCTCGTCGACGATGGCGAAGTTGTGTCCGCGCTGGACGCAGTCCTCGAGCGTGTGGGCCATGTTGTCGCGCAGGTAGTCGAAGCCGAATTCGTTGTTCGTGCCGTAGGTGATGTCGGCGGCGTAGGCGATGCGACGCTCGTCGGGCGTCATCTGCGCCAGGATGACGCCGACGTCCAGACCGAGGAAGCGGTGCACCCGGCCCATCCACTCGCTGTCACGTTTGGCCAGGTAGTCGTTGACCGTGACAATGTGCACGCCGTTGCCGCCGATGCCGTTGAGGTAGGCAGGCAACACCGAGGTCAGGGTCTTGCCCTCACCGGTCTTCATCTCCGCGACGTTGCCGAAGTGCAGTGCGGCGCCGCCCATCACCTGCACGTCGAAGTGCCGCTGGTCGAGCACCCGCCAGGCCGCTTCACGGGCCACCGCGAACGCCTCGGGCAGCAGGTCGTCGAGGCTTTCCCCGTCCGCGTGCCGCTTCTTGAACTCGGCGGTCTTGGCCTGCAGTTCGGCGTCGCTGAGCTTCTCGATGTCGTCGCCCAAGGTGTTGACATAGTCGGCCACCCGCTTGAGGCGCTTGACCATGCGGCCTTCACCAAGGCGCAACAACTTATCCAGCACCACTTGAAATCCCCTAGGTCCTCTGCAGATCAGACGTCTTCGGCGCTGTCCATCCTAGGTGACGGCACGCACTGCCCGGCTGAGCGCCGACGCGTCGGCGCTAGTCAGTGCCCAAGGACCAGGATCAGCCGGATCAGGCCAGCCGAATCAGACCGTAGTCGTAAGCGTGCCGACGGTAGACGACCGACGGCCGGTCGGTCTGCGCGTCGAAGAACAAAAAGAAGTCGTGGCCGACCAGCTCCATCTCGTAGAGCGCGTCGTCCACCGACATCGGCTTGGCCTCATGCTCTTTGGTGCGGACCACCTTGCCGGGTTCGTGGTGGCCGTTGACCGAGGCGTCGCCGTGGTCGGCGTCGTCGGGAGCGGGCTCGGGCGGAATGACGGCGGTCGCGGCGGCCAACGACACCGGGGTCTTGTCGCCGTAGTGGACTTTGCGGCGATCCTTGACGCGGCGCAGCCTGCTTTCCAGCTTGGCGACGGCGGCCTCGAACGCGGCGTAGAAGCTGTTGGCGCATGCCTCGCCGCGGACTACCGGCCCGCGACCGCGAGCGGTGATCTCGACATGCTGGCAGGACTTGCGCTGGCGCCGGTTGCGCTCGTGGTCGAGCTCGACGTCGAACAGGTAGACGGTTCGGTCGAGTCGCTCCAAGCGGGCGAGTTTTTGGGAAACGTAGACGCGGAAGTGGTCGGGGATCTCGACGTTGCGGCCCTTCACGACGACTTCAGCGCGCGTCGTCGTCTCGGGCTGTTCGTCGGCGTCGGCCGGTCGTTCGGCCAACAGCTGTCCGGTATCCACGGTTTGCCTTGACATAGATGACAACTCGTTTCTCTCGCATTGCACGCAGATGTTGCGCGCCCGGCATGGGATACGCGCCGACGGGGTTGTCGAACTCAGTGGCCGCCCGCCGATGCAAGGTGTCGAAAACTCACCCCCTACCGTCAACGGTGGCGCGGCGCCTCAGTCGTCTCGTGAGTTGCAGCCGCTGTGATGGTGCTTGGACCCGACGCTAGACCTTCGACAGGTCGCTGTGCCAGGGTTTCGCGTCACGTGTTGCGAGTTCTTCATAAACGCCTACGCCGCTGCTAACGCCAGCACAGCCGACACCCGCGCCCCGGCGCCGTGCAGGATGCGGACCGATTCGCGGGCCGTCGCGCCGGTCGTGACGACGTCGTCGACGAGCAGGACCTCGGCGCCAACCGGCAGCCGTCGACGCGTCCGAAGCACCCGTCCGGCGATGTTGCGCTCGCGGGCGGCGCTGTTCAGTCCGGTCGAATCGCGAGCCAGCGCCTTCATCCGCAACGCCGCGACCACGGCGACGTCCGGGTTGTCCGCCGTCGCGAGCGTCGCGATCCGGGTGACCGGGTCGCCGCCGCGCTGCCGGGCCGCCCAGCCGCGGGTCGGCGCGGGCACCACGGTCACCGGCACGTCGAGCAGACCCCACAGCAGCAGGCGATGCAGGCCGAGGCCCAGCGATCGCGCCAGCGGCGCCAGCAGATCTGTTCGGCCGCGGTCTTTCATCGCGATGATCGCCCGCCGTCGCGCGCCGGCGTAGCGGCCCAGCGCGAACACCGGCACCCCCGGGTCGACGCGCGGGGTGACGACGCGCGGCGCATCGGTGGTCAGGGTCAGCTCGCGGGCGCAGGCCGCGCACCATCGCGTCGACGGCGCGCCGCAGCCGCCGCATTCCAGTGGCAGAACCAGATCGAGCACAGCGCTAGTGTGGCGCGGGGGGCCGACATCAGCCCGGCATCACCGGCATCGCCCCGCCCGCCATGAACGGCGGGACGTCCAGCCAGCCTTGCGGGCCCTCGGCGCCCGAGATCGACAGCTGCATCACCCCGCGTGGATCGGCGACGTACACCGTCGACGGGTTGGCCGCGATCACCCCCACCGGCTGCTGCAGATTGGCGTTCGGCGCATCCGAGTTCACCCCGTCGATGTTGACGTAGGACACCGGATGCTCAGCGTCGTTGCGGCTCACCACGATGTCGTCGTCGGCCCGCCATGACAGCGACACCACCGAGGAGCCCAGTCCGAAGCCGAGGCGACGCGGATAGGTCAGCGCGAACTGGCCGGCCTGGGTCTGTTCGACGCTGGCCACGATCACCTGCCCGTTGATGACCATCGCCGCACGGGTGCTGTCCCGGGACAGCTGCAACTCGGCGAGCACGCCGGGGTAGCGGGTGGACACCGCGGCCGAATCGACCGGCAGTCGGGCGGGCTGGCCCGAGGCGGTTTCCTGGATGGCCCGCAGCACGGTGTTGCCGTCGGCCACCACCCACACCGCGTCGTCCAGCGACCAGGTCGGCCGCGACAAGGTATGTCCGTCGGCGGCTTCGGTCGCTTCGCCGCCGAGATCGCCGATCCACAGCGACGACGCCATGTCCGGGGCGCCGGGCCGAAGAGTCACCACCGAGGCCACCTGATGGCCGTTGCGCGACAGCGCCGCCGAGCTCTGATCCGTCGCGCGACCGAACGCGCCCGGCACCGGGTCGGAACGCTGGCCGTCCAGTGCCACCACCCGCCCGCCGATCAGCGCGTGCACACCGGCCGCCGCGCCCCACGCCACGCCGGGGTCGGTGGCCGCGACGTCGGTGGTGTTCCAGCCCTCGGCGAAGCGTTCGTCGAGCGCGGCGCCGTCGGCCCTGATGACGTACGGTCCCTTGATGTCGGCCCGGGCCAGCGTCCAGATGATCTGCGCGGCAAGCAATTGTCTGCTGTGCGGGTCGGCGATAGTCAACAGTTCCAAGTCCACCCGCGCTCCGGCGTAGCCGTGACCGACCCCGCTCTTGCCGCCGTCGGCGCGGGTCACCGGACCGCGCAGGCGCACCGGCGGTGCGAGCATGTTGTGCACGCTTTTGGCCATGTCCGGGCGCGGCCCGGCGATCAGCTTGGACACCAACTCGGTGGCCAGCTGATCGTGGTCGGACACCGCGACATAGCGCGGATCGGGGACGACCGTCTTGCCGGTCGGGTCGGTGAAATACAGCGTGTTGCGCTTATAGGTGGCCTGGAATTGCTTCCAGTCCAGGAACACCCCGTTGGGCAGGCGGTCAATGCGCCAGCCGCCCGGCGTCTTGACCAGCTCGATCGGACCGGGGTCGGGCAGTCGACCCTCGGCGGTCTCGAAGACCCCCATGTCGGACAGCGACCCGAGTTTGTCGGCTTGCATCGCGACCGAAACCCGTTCGGCGCTATGGGTTTCGACGAACACCACGTGGTCGATCAACAGCGCGCTACCCGCGTCGTCCCAGGAGTTGGACGCCGACTGGGTGAGGAATTGCCGGGCAGCCAGATGCCGGTTGGCCGGATCGGCTGTGGCCTTGAGGAATTCGCGCAGCAGGACGTCGGGATCCATCCCGGGGGTCGGCTTGGGCAGGTTCGCCGGCGCCGGTCGTTCGATGGTGCCGATGGCTTGCGGCGCCGAGGAACTCGGTACGCCCGCGCAGCCCGCCAGCACCAGGGCCACGGCAAGCAGCGGCGCGACGATGCGCATCACGCGCCCCGCTCCGCATGCTCCCGCGGGCGGGTCTTGCCGTCTTTGCGTTCCGGCGCCATCGGTTTCATCGGCAGCGGGCTGGTGGTGACCTTGTGCCCGCGGATCAGCGGCAGAGTGAGCCGGAAGCAGGCGCCGTTGCCCGGCTCGCCCCAGGCTTCCAGGCGACCCTGGTGCAGCCGTGCGTCTTCGACGCTGATGGCCAGCCCGAGCCCGGTTCCACCGGATCGCCGCACCCGCGACGGGTCCGAACGCCAGAACCGGCTGAACACCAGCTTCTCCTCGCCCGGCCGCAGCCCGACGCCGTAGTCGCGGACGGTGACCGCGACGGTGTCTTCGTCGGTGGCCATCCGGATCCGCACCGGCTTGTGCTCGGCGTGGTCGATCGCATTCGCGATGAGGTTGCGCAGGATGCGTTCCACCCGGCGGGGGTCGACTTCGGCGATCACATCCTCGTCGGGCAGGTCGACGATCATCTGTACCCCGGCACCTTCGGCGAGGTGGCCGACGTTGCCCAGTGCGCTGTTGACGGTCGTCCGCAGATCGACCGCCTCGACGGACAGCTCGGCGACACCCGCGTCATGGCGGGAGATTTCCAGCAGGTCGCTGAGCAGCGATTCGAACCGGTCCAACTCGTTGACCATCAGCTCGGTGGACCGTCGCAGCGCCGGGTCGAGGTCTTCGCTGTGGTCGTAGATCAGGTCGGCGGCCATTCGCACCGTGGTCAGCGGCGTCCGCAATTCGTGGCTGACGTCAGAGGTGAAGCGCCGCTGCAGGTTGCCGAACTCCTCGAGCTGGGCGATTTGCCGGGACAGGCTTTCGGCCATGTCGTTGAACGACACGGCCAGCCGGGCCATGTCGTCTTCGCCGTTGATCGGCATCCGCTCGGACAGGTGCCCGTCGGCGAATCGCTCGGCGGTCCGCGCGGCGGCCCGAACCGGCACCACGACCTGGCGGGTGACCATCCACGCGATGAGGGCCAGCAGCACCATCAACACCACACCACCGGTGGCCATCGTGCCCCGTACCAGCGCGATCGTGCTCTGCTCGTTGCCTAGCGGGAAGACCAGGTAGAGCTCGAGGTTGGTCACCCGCGACGACGTCGGGGTGCCGATGATCAGCGCTGGGCCGGAGAACCCGTCGGTGTGCACGGTCGCGTACTGGTAGGCGACCTGCCCGGCCTTGACGAAATCCCGCAGCGTGTCGGGCAGCTGGTCCACCGGCCCGGCCGACGCCGCAGGTCGGGGCCCGTAACCGGGCACCACCAGCACCGCGTCGAACGTGCCGGCCAGGCCGGCGCCGGAGGTCGGGTCGGTTTTCGACGTCAAGGTGTTGCGGGCCAACTGCAGGCTGCTGTCCAGCGAGCGCGCTTCTTCCCCGCTGACGATCCCGCTGACGGTGCTACGCGCGCGCTCGATCTGCTCGGTCGCGGAGCGGACTTTGACGTCGAGCACCCGGTTGGTGACCTGGCTGGTCAGCACGAAGCCGAGCACCGAGATCACAGCAAGCGACATTCCGAGCGTCAGTGTGAGCACGCGGAGTTGCAGTGAGCGGCGCCAAGCCACTCCGAGGGCTCGACCCAACGCGCCCAGACCTCGCACGACGGGGCCGGTGCGGCCGGATCGGCCGCGGAAACGTGGTTTCGAGCCCCATATCAATGGCGCCACTCCTCGACATTACGAGGCTCTGAGACCCTGCGCCGCTCTGCGTCGTCGCAGGGGCGGATCACGGAGGTCCGGCCTTGTAACCCACTCCTCGAACGGTCAGCACAACGGTCGGGTTCTCGGGGTCTTTTTCAACCTTGGCCCGCAGACGCTGGACGTGCACGTTCACCAAACGGGTGTCCGCGGGGTGACGGTAGCCCCACACCTGTTCGAGCAGCACATCACGAGTAAACACCTGACGCGGTTTACGCGCCAACGCCACGAGCAGGTCGAACTCCAACGGCGTCAGGGAGATCTGCTCGCCGTTGCGGGTGACCTTGTGCGCCGGCACGTCGATGTCGACGTCGGCGATCGAGAGCATCTCGGCGGGCTCGTCGTCGTTGCGCCGCAGCCGCGCCCGCACCCGGGCAACCAGCTCCTTGGGCTTGAACGGCTTCATGATGTAGTCGTCGGCGCCGGACTCCAGGCCCAGCACCACGTCGACGGTGTCGGTCTTGGCGGTGAGCATGACGATCGGCACACCGGAGTCGGCGCGCAGTACCCGGCACACGTCGATGCCGTTCATGCCCGGCAACATCAAGTCCAGCAACACCAGGTCGGGCCGCAGTTCGCGCACTGCGGTGAGCGCCTGGGTGCCATCACCAATGACCGCGGTGTCGAAACCTTCCCCCCGCAGCACAATGGTTAGCATCTCGGCCAGCGACGCGTCGTCGTCGACCACGAGAATCCTTTGCCTCATGGTGTCCATGGTGTCACCAGATCGGGACAAAACAGTGCTGCCACACCCGTGTTTCGCGCACCGATTACCCCAGCTCTTGCGGCCGGGCGGTGGTCAGGCCGTCAATTCGGCCGCCAGTCGGGCCGGTTCGACCCGTTCGTCGACGACCAACCAGCGCCCGCCCCACCCCACGGCGGCGAGCGCCGCGTAGGCCGCACCGGTGCGTTGCTGCAGCCCGGCGTCGCGCTCGTAGGCGTCGCGACGCCGGCTGACATCCGCCTGCGCCCGCGCCCGCGCGCGCTGGTCGGCAAGCTCGGCCGAAACGCCCAGCAGCACTTGCCAGTCCGGCGCGGGCAGCCCGAGCCGCTGGTACTCGAGGTCGCGCACCCAGCGGACCACCTCGCCGTCGACCTGCTGGTGCAGGCGGGCGGCGCTGTAGGCGGCGTTGGAGGCCACATAGCGGTCCAGAATCACCACGTCGCGCACCCGGCACAGCTCACGGATCTCGTCTGCACCGCCGGCCCGATCCAGCGCGAACAGCAGGGCCATTGCGTAGACCGACGACGCGAGGTCGCCATGCTCGCCGTGCAGCGCCTCGGCCGCCACATCAGCCGGCACTGACTGTCCATATCGTGGGAAAGCCAGCGTGCCGGCCGACTTGCCTGCCGCTTCGAACGCTGCGAGCAGGCCGTTGGTGAGTGTCCGCTTGCCCGCGCCGTCGACGCCTTCGATAGCAATCAGCACGGCGCGAGCCTAGCTGCGCCGTGCTGATCGTGACGCTGCGGTCACGCTCGGCGTCGAACGTGAAGTTGCTTTCACCCTCGACAACCGAAGCGATAACTCAGTAGCGGTAGTGGTCCGGCTTGTACGGGCCGTCGACGTCGACGCCGATGTATTCCGCCTGCTCCTTGGTCAGCTTGGTCAGCTCGCCACCGAGGGCTTCCACGTGGATACGGGCCACCTTCTCGTCGAGGTGCTTGGGCAGCCGGTAGACCTCGTTGTCGTACTCGTCGTTCTTGGTCCACAGCTCGATCTGCGCGATGACCTGGTTGGAGAAGCTGTTGCTCATCACGAACGACGGGTGGCCCGTCGCGTTACCCAGGTTCAGCAGCCGGCCCTCGGAGAGCAGGATGATCGACTTGCCGGTGTCCGGGAAGGTCCACAGGTCGACCTGCGGGCGGATGTTGACCTTGGTGGCACCGGACTTCTCCAGCCGCGAGACCTGAATCTCGTTGTCGAAGTGGCCGATGTTGCCCAGGATGGCCTTGTCCTTCATCGCCTTGATGTGCTCGAGGGTGATGATGTCCTTGTTGCCGGTGGTGGTGATGATGATGTCTGCCTCGGCGATGACGTCCTCCACCCGCTTGACGTCGTGGCCCTCCATCAGTGCCTGCAGCGCGTTGATCGGGTCGATCTCAGTGACGGTTACCCGCGCACCCTGACCGGCCAGCGAGTCGACCGAACCCTTGCCGACGTCGCCGTAGCCGCAGACCAGTACCTTCTTGCCGCCGATCAGCACGTCCGTGCCGCGGTTGATGCCGTCGATCAGCGAGTGCCGGCACCCGTACTTGTTGTCGAACTTCGACTTGGTCACCGAGTCGTTGACGTTGATGGCCGGGAACGCAAGGTCACCCGCGGCGGCGAACTGGTAGAGCCGCAGCACGCCGGTGGTGGTCTCCTCCGAGACGCCCTTGATCGACGCGGCGATCTTGGTCCACTTGTCTTTGTCGGTCTCGAAGCGCTTGCGCAGCAGGTTCAGGAACACCCGGTGCTCGGCGGAGTCGTCCTCGTCGTCGGGCGGCACCACGCCGGCCTTCTCGTACTGCGCGCCGCGGAGCACCAGCATGGTGGCGTCACCACCGTCGTCCAGGATCAGGTTGGCCGGCTCGTTCGGCCAGGTCAGAATCTGCTCAGCGGCCCACCAGTACTCTTCGAGCGTCTCACCCTTCCACGCGAAAACGGGCACACCCTTGGGCTCCTCCGGTGTGCCGTGCGGGCCGACGACCACCGCGGCGGCGGCGTGGTCCTGGGTGGAGAAGATGTTGCAGGATGCCCAACGAACTTCCGCGCCCAGCGAGACCAGCGTCTCGATCAGCACTGCGGTCTGCACGGTCATGTGCAGCGAACCCGACACGCGGGCGCCCTTGAGCGGCTGGACGTCGTGGTATTCGCGACGCAGCGACATCAGGCCCGGCATCTCCTGCTCGGAGAGCTCGATGTCGCGTCGTCCGTAATCGGCCAGCGACAGGTCGGCGACCTTGAAGTCGATGCCATTACGGACGTCGGCGGTCAGCTGCTGTTCGGTCGTCGTCATCTACTACACCATTCCTCTGGTCAACTAATTAGCTTGGTTACATATTAGTCGCGGCGCACAAGCGGCTGCGACGGAGTCAGCGCTGACAGAAGCTTATTCTCAGCTCCCCCGCGGGCCCAAGGGCCTGCACTGTCGCAAAGTAGCCTATTCGCCGGCGTTTCCGGGCTCACCGGCGGTACCACTGCCGCCCCACCGGTCCTCGCCTTCGCGCAGTTCCCCGTAGCGCTCAGCCGCCGGCGTCATCAGCCGCGCCAAGTCGGCGGCGACGTCGTGGTTGGCCTCCGGCGGCATCGACACGTAGCTCATCGCCAGCCGAACGATCGCGCGAGCCAGCATGCCGGCGTCCTCTTCGCTCGTCCGCATCCAGCTGTCCATGAACGACGCGGTCAGGCGGGCCGAGCAGTGCGTGATGATCGGAGCGCTGTCAGTGGTGATGATCTGCAGCAGATCGGGTTTGGCCACACCGCTGAGCAGCGAGATCACCAGCGGGTCGGCTGCCGACTCGGTGAAGAAGGCCCGAAATCCCTGCAGAAACGCCGCGTAGACGTCGCCGACGTTGGCATAGATGGCGTCTTCGACGGCGTTGACCAGGCGATCAGCCAGCCGCAGCGCGTAACCCTGGGCCAGGCCATGTCGCGAGCCGAACTCGTTGTAGATGGTCTGCCTGCTGATGCCTGCTGCGCGGGCGACATCGGCCAGGGTGATCGCCGACCAGTCGCGGATGCCCAGTAGCTCGCGCATGGCGTCGAGGACCGAGTCACGCAGAAGAGCCCGCGACGCCTCGGCGTACGGGACCCTTCTCACTTGCGCGACAGTAGTGGTCAGGCTCATGAGCGTGCGACTTCGACCATCTCGAAGTCGGATTTGGCAGCGCCGCAGTCCGGGCAGCTCCAGTCGTCGGGAATGTCATCCCACCGGGTGCCGGGAGCGATGCCGTCTTCCGGCCAGCCCTTGGCTTCGTCGTACTCGAAGCCGCACTGCACGCACACGAACAGTTTGTAGTCACTCATGCCGTTACCTCCGTCAGTGCGGGCAGCTCCACCCCTCGAAGGAGCTGTCCTGAGCGAATTTCTTTCGGAAAACCTTCTCGCGCAGCGCCTTTGGCTGTTACACCGCGGCGCCGTAGCGGGCCAGCACCTTGCGCCGCAGTCGCGGTTGCACATTGACCCGGGTGATGTCGCCCGCGTAGTGCTCCAGCACCCGGTGATCCATCAGCCTGCGCCACAGCGGCGGGAAGTACGTGACCCCGATCAGTGCGGCGTAGCCGCTGGGCAGGTTCGGCGACCCGTCCATGCTGCGCAGCGTCTGGTAGCGCCGGGTCGGGTTGGCGTGGTGGTCGCTGTGTCGCTGCAGGTGATACAGGAACAGGTTGGTGACGATGTGGTCGGAGTTCCAGCTGTGCTCGGGCGTGCAGCGCTCGTAACGGCCGTTGTCGTTCTTGCGCCGCAGCAGCCCGTAATGCTCGAGGTAGTTGACCGACTCCAGCAGGCTGAAGCCGAAGATCGCCTGAATGACCAGGAACGGGATCAGGGCCGGCCCGAATGCCACGAGCAGCACCGCCCACAGCACGACGGTCATCAGCCACGCGTTGAGCACGTCGTTGGACAGGTAGGTCTTCGGGTTCCACGGGTTGGCGCCTTGCCGGCGTATCCGCTGAGCCTCCAGCCGTACGGCCGAGCGCAAACTGCCGAGAACGCTGCGCGGCAAGAACTCCCAGAACGTCTCACCGAAGCGAGCTGAAGCCGGGTCTTCCGGTGTCGCCACCCGGACGTGGTGCCCGCGGTTGTGCTCGATGTAAAAATGGCCGTAGCCCGTCTGCGCCAACGTGATCTTGGACAGCCAGCGCTCCAGCGACTCCTTCTTGTGCCCCATCTCGTGCGCGGTGTTGATGCCGACGCCACCCAAGGTGCCGACCGACAGGGCCAGACCGATCTTGGCGGGCCAGCTCAAGGATCCGTCGTAGCCCAGCCAGCTGAGGTTCGACGCGGTGAACAGGTAGGCGCCCAGCACCACGCTCAGGTACTGGAACGGGATGAACAGGTAGGTGCAGTTGCGGTAGTAGCGGTCGTTCTCGAGCCACTGCATGGCTTCTTCGGGCGGGTTCTGGCCGTCGGCCCCGAATCGCAGGTCGAGCGCCGGCAGCACGATGTACAGCAGGATCGGCCCGATCCAGAACCACACCTGGGACGCGGTTTGCCAACCGAGCTGGTTCATCGCCCACACGATCGGGAGAATCGCCAGCAACAGCGTCGGGACGATCAGCCCCATCAGCCACAGCCGCCGTTTTCTGTCCTGCCACATCGTTGTGTTCTGGGTCGATTCGGCGGTCATATCGCCAACCTCCTTGTGATCCGTAGCACCCTTGAGATTGGACAATATCTCGCCTCACGTCCTTTGTCTAGACACGAGAGGCATATTTGTAAACTCCCCGGGTCAGGCCGCCATCATGCGGCCGCGCCGTAGCGGGCGAACACTTTCTCGCGCGGGATGAACGCATAGGTGCAGAAGCGGTAGTACTTGTCGTCCTCCAGCCACTGAGTGGCTTCGTCGGGCGGATTCTGCCCGTCGGCGCCGAATCGCAAGTCGAGAGTAGGCATTACGACACACAGCAGAATCGGGCCGATCCAGAACAGCACTTGGGAGGCGGGGTACCAGCCCAACTGGTTCATTCCCCAAATGAACGGCGTGACAGTGATGATCAGCGTCGGGAAGACCAGTCCCAACAGCCACAGACGGCGCTTCCTGTCCCGCCATTCCATCGTGTTGTCGTAGATCCTGCGGTCATATCGCTAACCTCCGGGCTACTCGTAGCACCTCAAACGCAACCAGACGAACTAGCGCCTCGGGTGAGTTGCATTAGCGATATTAATTGAACAACAACACCTTTCACATATCATTGTTTAGCCAGTTGGACCCCCGTTGCCTCGCGTCTGGCCAGCACCGAGTGCCGGCGGCCGTAAGCAAAATAGATCGCGATTCCGATGACCATCCACACCACGAACCGAATCCAGGTGATGACGGTGAGGTTGACCATCAGCCACACGCACGCGCACACCGAGGCGATCGGCAATAGCGGCACCAGCGGTGCGCGGAATCCGCGCGGCAGGTCCGGACGGGTACGTCGCAGGACGATCACGCCTGCCGACACCAGCAGGAACGCGAACAGCGTGCCGACATTGACCATTTCTTCCAGTTTGTCGGTCGGGAACGCCGAAGCCGTTGCGGCAACCAGTAATGCGACCAGCATGGTGATCCGCACCGGGGTGCCGCGAGAACCGGTCTTGGCCAGTTGTCGCGGCAGCAACCCGTCGCGCGCCATCGCGAACAGCACCCGGCAGCCACCGAGCAGGAGCACCATCACCACCGTGGTCAGCCCGGCAAGCGCGCCGATGGAGATGATGCCGGACGCCCAGTGCACACCGTTGGCCGCGAAGGCAGTGGCCAGGTTGGCGTGATGGCCGTCGGGGGTGGTCTTCAGCACGGTGTACGGGACCATCCCGGACAGCACGACCGATACCGCCACGTAGAGCACGGTGACGATGCCCAGCGTGGCCAGAATCCCCCGTGGGACGTCGCGCTGCGGGTTCCTGGTCTCCTCAGCCATGGTGGCCACGATGTCGAAGCCGATGAACGCAAAGAACACGATCGAGGCGCCGGCCAGCACCCCGTACCAGCCGTAGTGGCTGCTGTGCGCGCCAGTGAACAGCGACAACAGCGACTGGTCAGCACCGGCGCCGGCCTGATCGTCCTGCGGCGGCGGAATGAACGGCGAGAAGTTCGCGGCTTTGACATAAAAGGCACCGACGATGATCACCAGCACCACCACCGACACCTTGACAGCGGTGACCACCATGGAAAACTGCGACGACAACTTGGTGCCCAGTGCCAGCAGGCCGGCAACCAGCGCGACGATCAGCAGCGCACCCCAGTCCAGCGTCATCGAGCCGAGTCTCACTGTGCCGCTGACAGATTCAAATATCGTACCCAGGTAGCTCGACCATCCCTTGGCGACGACGGCGCCGCCGATGGCCAGCTCCAAAACCAGGTTCCAGCCGATGGTCCAGGCCAGGAACTCGCCGAAAGTGGCGTAGGAGAACGTGTACGCGCTTCCCGCCACCGGCAGCATCGAGGCGAATTCGGCGTAGCAGAGCGCCGCCAGCCCGCAGGTGATCGCTGCGATGAGGAACGAGATCCAGATCGCGGGCCCGGTGATGTCGCCCGCGGTCGACGCGGTGACGGTGAAGATGCCGGCCCCGATCACCACCGAAACCCCGAACACACACAGGTGCCACCAGCTCAGCTCTTTCCGTAGCTGGGTTCCCGGCTCATCGGTGTCGGCGATCGACTGTTCAATTGATTTGGTGCGCCAGCGACCGGCCATATACCCGGACCATACCGAGTACGGTGGCCCCATGGGCGGGGAGCACATTCGTAGGCATGCTGTTGTGATCGGCGCGAGCCTTGCCGGGCTGTGCGCGGCGCGGGTGTTGTCCGACTTCTTCGACCGGGTCACGGTGTTCGAGCGTGACGAACTCCCGAGCACGCCGAGCAACCGCACTGCCGTCCCGCAAGGCCGCCACGTTCACCTGTTGATGGCCCGCGGCGCGATGGAGTTCGACGGGCTGTTCCCCGGTCTGCTCGACGACATGGTGGACGCCGGGGTTCCCGTCCTGGAGAACCGGCCGGACTGCATCTATTTCGGCGCGGCCGGTCATGTGCTGGGTACCGCACATACGCTGCGCGACGAGTTCACCGCCTACGTGCCCAGCCGCCCGCAGCTGGAATGGCAAATCAGGCAACGGGTTTACAAAATTCCCAATGTCGACATCCAGCATCGCTCGGTGGCCCAGCCGCGATTCGACGTCGACGCGCAACGGGTCACCGGGGTTTACCTCGACAGCGACACCGACGAGCCCGATTTCGTCGCCGCCGACCTGGTGGTCGACGCGGCAGGTCGTGGCACCAGGTTGCCGGTGTGGCTGGAGCAGTGGGGATTTCGGCGACCGCCGGAAAAGACCGTCGAGGTCGGCATCGGTTACGCGTCGCATCAGCTCCGGCTGCCGGAGGGGGCGCTTCGCGAGCGGGTGATCGTGGCCGGCGCATCCCGTGAGCAGCCGCTCGGACTTGGCCTGCTGGGCTACGAGGACGGCACCTGGACGCTGACCACCTTCGGCACCGGCAAAGTCGAGCCGCCGCATACCTTTGCCGAGATGCTTGCGCTCGCCAAAAAGATTCTGCCCGAACGTATCTCGACTGCGTTGGAAGCGGCGGAGCCGGTCGGCGAGCCGGCCTTCCACCGCTACCCCACCAGCCGGTGGCGGCGCTACCACAAGCTGGACCGGTTTCCCGCCGGGATTCTGCCGTTGGGTGACGCGGTGGCCAGCTTCGACCCCACCTACGGACAGGGCATGACGATGACCTCGCTGCAAGCAGGTCATCTACGCCGGGCCCTGACCAATGGCTCGGACGAGAACATCGGCCGCGACGTCAACCGCGCTACCGCCAAGACCACCTACCCGGTGTGGATGATGACGGCGATCGGCGACTTCACCTTCCACCACGCGAGCGGACCGCGGCCGCGGTGGTACCGGCCAGTGGGTAGCCTGTTCGACCAGTTCCTCGGCGCCGCCGAGACCGATCCCGTTCTCGCCGAATGGTTTTTGCGCCGTTTCTCGTTGCTGGACAGCCTGTACATGGTGCCCTCTACCGGCCTCGTCGGCCGCACTGTCCGGCACAACATGCGACTGTGGCTGGCCGAGCGCCGTTCGTCTCGGACCGAACACCACGCCCTTGCGCCGCGCTGACGTCTGCGCCGGCGCGGATCACAGGCCGACGGTGGCCCGGAAGATCTTCGTCGGTTCGTGGGCGATCAGCCGGATCGGGCCGTCGTCGGCGGCGACCCAAGCAGCGACGCCCCGGGTCAGCGTCACTTGCTCGGACTTGCCGCAGACGGCCGTCGACCCCTCGATGCACAGCAGGATCTGCGGGCCGTCGTGACGCGACGGCGCGTCGACTTCGTGGCCGACCTGGTCGACGGCGAGGGTCAGCACTGAAGCCGCGAATTCCTCAGTGGGCGTGTCGTATACCAGAGCCAAACCATCCGGGTGCGTCGGCGCCCGCAGGTGCGACTCGGTGGTCGGGGTGAAGTTCAGCACCCTGAGCAGCTCGGGAACGTCGACGTGCTTGGGTGTCAAACCGCCCCGTAAAACGTTGTCGGAGTTGGCCATGATCTCGAGCCCGACGCCACGCAGGTAGGCGTGCAGGTTTCCGGCTGCCAAGAAGATGCCCTCGCCGGGCCCGAGCGTGATCCGGTTGAGCAGCAGCGCGGCCAGCACACCGGCATCACCGGGGTAGCGCTCGCCGAGCTCCAGCACCGTCTTGGCCTCGGCCACGAATTCCGTTGCGCCAGAACTGACGTACTGGATCGCACCGTCGAGCACCGCAGATACCAGCACATCGATGTCGGGCTGCGGCGCGGTGATCCAGGTGGTGAACAGTGCCCGCAGGCCGTCGGCGTCGGACTGGTCGTCCAACAAGTCGATGTAGGGATCCAGATCGGATACCGCCAGCGCCCGCAGCAGTTCGATGGTCTTGGCGACCGGGCGGAATCCGGCGAGCGCCTCGAATTGATGCAACGCCACCAACAACTCGGGCTTGTGGCTGGAGTCGCGGTAGTTGCGCACCGGCGAGGACACCGGAATGCCGCTGCGCTCCTCGCGGAGGTAGCCCTCGGCGGCCTGCGCGGCGCTGGGGTGCGCCTGCAGCGACAACGGTTCGTCGGCGGCCAGCACCTTCAATAGGAATGGCAGGGTATCGCCGAATCGAGCACGGGCCGCGGGGCCGAGTTGGCCCTCTGGGTCGGCGATCAGCGCCTGCAGCAGCGAGACTTCGCCGCCGGGCGCTTCCAAGTAGGCCGGATCACCCGGGTTGGCGCCCAGCCAGAGCTCGGCTTCCGGGTGGGCGGCAGGCGATGGGCGACCAGTGAACTCCGCGATGGCGGTCCGCGACCCCCACGCGTACGTTCGGATAGCTCCGCGTAGCACCTGCACTGGCATTACCTCAGAACCAGTTATCCCCGTACCAGCCGCAAATAAACCGCCGCCATCTCCAGTCGGACGGCCAAGACCGCCAACTGCTGCTCCGCTCGTGGGATGCCGGCCGAGGCCGGGCGGCTTTCCGGCTGGTCCGGCACGTCCTCGGCGCCCACGATGTCGACGTCGTCGAACGCGGCCACCCGCGACGCGACCACCGCTCGCTCGGCAGCCAACGTCAGCGTCAGCACCCGCAGCCGGTCGGCGATCGGTCCGTCGATCTCCTCGTCGTGAAACAGCGCGTCGGCAGGGTCGACGAATCCCGCTCCGGCGCCTACCTGCAGCGCAGTCAAGGCATCGGCCAGGCCGGCGGCGGCGGCCACCTGCTGCGCGACCCTCAGCAGCACGGAGCAACCGTGCCGGGCCAGTGTCAGGGTGGCGACGTTGTCGCCGGCCAGCACGACCCGGCGTCGGGTCATCCGCTCGACCAGCGCCTTGGCCGGGTTGGTGAACACCTCGCGGCCGGCGCTGTTGCGCAGCGCTTCGGCGTCCAACTCGTCGGCCAGCGCGGCAAGGTCGACGCTCAACCGGGGGTCGACGCTCTGCAGGGCGGCCAGTCCGACGGCCAGGTACCGGCAGAACCCGAATTCGCCGACGACCGGGAGCCGCGGATCGATCACCGCAGCGCGGCCGGCCGTGGCGTCGCGCAGCGGGCCTTCGTAGGGCGCGGCGACGACGACTCGCGCGCCGCGGCGCACCGCGCTCGCGGCGGCCCCGACCAGCGCCGGATCGCCGGGGTCGTCGCCGGCCAGGATCAACACGTCCAGCGCACCGATCCAGGGCGGCGCCTCGGCCGCGATCACGATCGGCGCCGCCGCCGAGCCGCCGGATGTCGCGGCCAGCAGGGTGCCCGCGGTCTCGGCGGTGCCCCGCCCGGCGACCCAGATGATGGTGCGCGGGCGGTCATCGCCACGCACCGAATCCAGGGCGCCCTCGTCGAGTGCGGCGGCGACGGCGCGCACCTGCGCACCGCCCATCGATGCCGCCCGCAGCAGTCCTTCGCGATCGGCGGCCAGCAGGCCCTCGGCGTCGTCGAGGTCGATCGTGGCCTGGGCAGCGTTCACGTCACGGCCTCGGGTTGGCCGACCTGGCGCTCAATCTCATCGGCAACGTGCTCGACGATCGCGTCGACGTCCTCGACGCAACGGCCTTCCACGTTCAGTCGCAGCAGCGGCTCGGTGTTGGAGCTGCGCAAGTTGAACCAGCTACCGTCACCGATGTCGACGGTCACGCCGTCCAGGTGGTCGATGGAGTGGATCCGGCTACCGAAGGACTTCAGCACCGCCTCGACGCAGGACGGCGCGTCGGCCACCGTGAAGTTGATCTCGCCGGAGGCCTCATAGCGCTGGTAGTCGGCGGTCAGCTCGGACAGCGGACGCTCTTGCTCACCAAGTGCGGCCAGGACGTGCAGCGCGGCCAGCATCCCCGAGTCGGCTCCCCAGAAGTCGCGGAAGTAGTAGTGCGCCGAGTGCTCACCGCCGAAGATCGCGCCGGTGTCGGCCATCAGCGCCTTGATGTAGGAGTGCCCGACCCGGGACCGCACCGGTGTGCCGCCGCGCTCGACCACGAGCTCGGGCACCGCCCGCGACGTGATCAGGTTGTGGATCACGGTCGCGCCGATCTCGCGATGCAATTCGCGCGCGGCGACCAACGAGGTAACGGTCGAGGGCGACACCGGCAGTCCGCGCTCGTCGATGACGAAACACCGGTCGGCGTCGCCGTCGAACGCCAGCCCGATGTCAGCGCCGCTGTCGCGCACGAAAGCCTGCAAGTCGACGAGGTTGGCCGGGTCCAGCGGGTTGGCCTCGTGGTTGGGAAACGAGCCGTCGAGCTCGAAGTACAACGGCAGCAACGTGATCGAGTCGATCGAGCCAAGCACCGCGGGCGTGGTGTGGCCTGCCATCCCGTTACCCGCATCGACGGCAACCTTCAACGGGCGCAGTTCGGAGATGTCGACCAGCGAACGCAGGAACTCGCCGTATTCGGCCAGCACGTCTTGGTCGGCGATGGTTCCGTTGGGCCCGTCGAACGCGGGAATCCCGGCGATGACGTCGTCGCTGATGACGGCCAGGCCGGTGTCGGCGCCGACCGGTTTGGCGCCGGCGCGACACATCTTGATGCCGTTGTAGGCGGCCGGGTTGTGGCTGGCGGTGAACATTGCTCCGGGGCAGTCGAGCAGCCCGGAGGCGAAGTAGAGCTGATCGGTCGACGCCAAGCCGATGCGGACCACGTCGAGCCCCTGGGCGGTGACCCCGGTCGCGAAGGCCGCCGCCAACGACGGCGAACTGTCCCGCATGTCGTAGCCGATGGCGACTCGCTGCGCACCCTCATCACGCATCAACCGTGCGAACGCAGCACCGACCTCGGCGACGAACGACTCGTCGATTTCTGCACCGACCAGACCCCGCACGTCGTACGCCTTGATCACACGGTGGACAGCCGCAGCGGGCCGAGACATCGAGGGCTCCTGACGACGGGGACACTTGGACGTCAGCCTATCCGGCGACGAGGCCGACCGGCACGGTCGGTTGAGGAGCCGGGTCATCAAGCCCAGTCGGCGACGAGGCCGACCGGCACGGTCGGTTGAGGAGCCGGGTCATCAAGCCCAGTCGGCGACGAGGCCGACCGAGATGGGCCGGGTTGCTAGTCGGCGGGGTCGGGCAGCACCCGGAGATGACCGCGGCGGCGTCCGGTGCCGGCCGGACGCTGAGCGGCCGACGTGAGCACACTCGCGGACGGCGCCTCAGCCGGAGCGGCGCTGCATTGGCCACCCGGATCGTGAAATCCGTTGACCGGCACGCCTCCAACAATCACTTCGCGACCTTCACGCACCGCTTCGGCGAGCGCGATCAGATCGTCCTCGTCGGGGTTCGTTGCGGCCAGTGGGCCGGAGTGGCGGACGAGCTCCCAGCCGCGCGGCGCGGTGATGCGGCCGGCATGGCTGACACAGAGGTCCCAGGAGTGCGGCTCGTGGGCAATCGCAAGCGGACCGATAACCGCCGTCGAATCCGAGTACACGAAGGTCAGCGTCGCCACCGCGTAATGCGGACACCCGGGCCGGCAACAGCGACGCGGAACGTTCACGATCGAGAGGTTATCGCGCAGGAACTCCTCCACGGCGCCGGACACGCGCATTCAGTCGGCACGGTATGCCCAACCGTTACCATCGCCGGGTGAGCCATTCGCGCGATGTCCCGCGCGGCGGCCGTCCAGTGGGAAGAAGAGTCTCGCGCCGCGGCCGCGATATGCGCGGGCCGCTGCTGCCGCCGACGGTGCCCGGGTGGCGCAGCCGTTCCGAACGCTTCGACATGGCTGTGCTCGAGGCCTATGAGCCCATCGAGCGACGCTGGCAGGAGCGGTTGTCCGGGCTTGACGTGGCCGTCGACGAGATCCCCCGGATTTCGGCGAAGGATCCTGACAGCGTGCAATGGCCGCCGGAGGTGGTCGCTGACGGGCCCATTGCATTGGCCCGATTGATCGGCGCCGGCGTCGATGTTCGCGGAAGCGCGACGCGGGCTCGAGTTGTGTTGTTCCGTAAGCCGATTGAGCGGCGCGCCAAAGACACCATCGAACTGGCCGAGCTGTTGCATGAGATTTTGGTGGCTCAGGTGGCCACCTATTTGGACGTCGAACCGTCGGTCATCGACCCGTCTATAGATGACGAATAGTTGTCGATCGCAGACGCGATCGCGACGGGTCACCCGAGGGACATCGGGGCGTCGTCTGATCGCCCGGCCTCGTCGCCGGGCTCGGTCAGATGATTCCGCGCTTTAGGCGACGGCGTTCCCGTTCGGAAAGCCCGCCCCAGATACCGAACCGCTCGTCGTGAGCCAAGGCGTACTCGAGGCATTCGCTCCGCACCTCGCAGCCAAGGCAGATTTTCTTGGCCTCGCGGGTGGAGCCGCCCTTCTCGGGGAAGAACGCCTCGGGATCTGTCTGAGCACACAACGCCTGATCTTGCCAACTGTCGGCCTCGACCTCTGTGGCCTCGAACTCGTCGACGACCACATCGGGCACGGGGACCAAACTCAAATGGGGCCTTGGGGTTACCCCTGTTACTGGCGAGCCGGTAGTGGTGTGCGGGGTGCCTCCCACTAGACCACGAAGGTGCTCATAGGACATGCTCCGCCTCCTCACTCTGGTTTCGTTTGATCGCGAATTAACACCACTGTTTTGATGTACGGCCATCCCGATTCGAACAGATGATCGAATCTCGGTCTGCGACACCGAATCCGGTTGGCTTACCGAAATGACACTGCTGTGATTACACACTGGGAAGCAGCGCTTTGCAAGCGATTCGGAAGAATTCCATATCATCTCGTGACCGTTTCTTTGCGCCACTGATGCCAATCTCCCCGCGGCGTGTCGGTCACACCGGTCACAGCCCGCCGCTCGACATGGCGTCGCGCGTACTGTCGTGCGGTGTGAAGGTCACGGTTTTGGTCGGCGGCGTCGGCGGCGCCCGCTTCCTGCTCGGGGTGCAACAACTGCTCGGCCTGGGCCAATTCGCTTCCGCGTCAGCGCCGGCGGGCGATCACGAACTGACTGCGATCGTCAACATCGGCGACGACGCCTGGATGCACGGCGTACGCATCTGCCCCGACTTGGACACCTGCATGTACACCTTAGGTGGAGGTGTAGACCCTGAGCGGGGGTGGGGCCACCGTGACGAAACCTGGCATGCCAAAGAGGAACTCGCCCGCTACGGCGTGCAGCCCGACTGGTTCGGCCTGGGCGACCGCGACCTGGCCACTCACTTGGTCCGCAGCCAGATGCTGCGAGCCGGATATCCCCTGTCCGAGGTCACCGCGGCACTGTGCGACCGCTGGCAGCCGGGGGCGCGTCTGCTGCCCGTCACTGATGACCGGTGCGAAACGCACGCTGTCATCACCGATCCCGCCGATGACAGCCGACGCGCGATCCACTTCCAGGAATGGTGGGTGCGCTATCGCGCGCAGCTACCGACGCACAGTTTTGCCTTCGTCGGCGCCGAAAAGGCCAATGCCACAACGGAGGTCACCGATGCGATCGCAGACGCCGACGTTGTCATGGTCGCGCCGTCAAACCCCGTCGTGAGCGTCGGCGCGATCCTGGCCATCCCCGGTATCCGCGCCGCACTGCGATCCACCAGCGCGCCCGTTGTCGGCTACTCCCCGATCATCAGCGGAAAGCCGTTGCGTGGCATGGCCGATCAGTGCCTCGACGTGATCGGCGTGGAATCGACCGCCGACGCGGTGGGGCGGTACTACGGTGCGCGTGCGGGCACCGGCATCCTGGATTGCTGGTTGGTTCACGAAGGCGATCAGGCCGACATCGACGGCATCGCGGTGCGATCGGTGCCGCTGCTGATGACCGACCCGAAGGCCACCGCCGAGATGGTGAGTGCCGGTTTGGAGCTTGCGGGCGTGGCCGCATGAACGACTCTCCGACCGCCGGGGGTGAGCACGGCACCGCGTCAACGATTGAGATCCTGCCTGTCACTGGGCTTCCCGAATTCCGTCCCGGTGACGACTTGACTGACGCGCTGGCCGCGGCCGCGCCTTGGCTGCGCGACGGTGATGTTCTGGTGGTCACCAGCAAAGTGTTGTCCAAGTGTGAAGGCCGCCTGATTCCGGCGCCCGAAGACCCCGAAGAGCGAGATGCGTTGCGCCGCAAGCTTGTCGATTCCGAAGCCGTGCGCACCCTTGCCCGCAAAGGCCGCACACTGATCACCGAGAACAAGCTGGGCATTGTGCAGGCCGCATCCGGCGTCGACGGATCCAACATCGGCACCGACGAACTGGCCTTGCTGCCCGTCGATCCCGACGGCAGCGCGGCGGCGCTGCGCGCCGGACTGCGCGACCACCTCGGCGTCACCGTCGGCGTCGTGATCACCGACACGATGGGCCGCGCTTGGCGCAACGGCCAGACCGACGCCGCCGTCGGCGCGGCCGGCCTGCAGGTGCTGCACGGTTACGCCGGCGCGCTCGACCGGCACGGCAACGAGCTGTTGGTCACCGAGGTCGCCGTCGCCGACGAGATCGCCGCGGCAGCCGACCTGGTCAAGGGCAAGCTCACCGCGATACCGGTGGCAGTGGTGCGCGGACTGCCGTCCGGCGTCGTATCCGAGACCGATGCCACCGCACGGCAACTCGTGCGCTCCGGCATTGACGACCTGTTCTGGCTGGGCACCGCAGAAGCACTGGACTTGGGCCGCAGGCAGGCCCAGCTGCTGCGTCGCTCGGTGCGCCAGTTCAGCAAAGAACCGGTGGCACCGCAGCTCGTCGAGGATGCGGTAGCCGAGGCGCTCACCGCGCCCGCGCCGCATCACACCCGTCCGGTGCGCTTCGTCTGGCTGCAGACACCGGCCACTCGGACCCGGCTGCTCGAGCGGATGCGCGACAAATGGCGAGCGGATCTGTCCGGCGACGGCAAGCCCGCCGACGCCGTCGACCGCCGGGTGGCGCGCGGCCAGATTCTCTACGACGCACCTGAAGTCGTGATTCCGTTCATGGTTCCCGACGGCGCGCACAGCTATCCCGACGCCGCCCGGACCGACGCCGAGCACACCATGTTCACCGTCGCGGTCGGCGCTGCCGTGCAGGCGCTGCTCGTCGCACTGGCGGTGCGCGGAGTCGGCAGCTGCTGGATCGGCTCCACGATCTTCGCCGCCGACCTGGTCCGCGACGAACTCGGCTTACCCGGGGACTGGGAACCATTGGGCGCCATCGCGATCGGCTATGCCGAGGAGCCCGTCACCGAGCCCCGCGATCCGGTGCCGGTCAACGATCTGCTGGTACGCAAGTGAGTGTGCGGTCCACAGCCATCGATGTGCTGTCCGAGTGGCGGGCACCGGATCGTTGGCAGGACTCGCTACGGCATGCGGTACTGGCATTCCTGGATGCGCGCGAGGACGCCTGCCGTCGCGAATGCGCGGCAGGGCATATCACCGCGTCGGCGTTGGTGCTCGATCACACCGGCAGCCAGGTCCTGCTGACATTGCATCCGCGGCTGGGACGCTGGGTGCAATTGGGTGGGCACTGCGAGGATTCCGATGACGACATCCTCGCTGCGGCGCTGCGGGAGGCTACCGAGGAGTCCGGCGTCGACGGCCTGCAGATCTTGCCCAACCTGGCCGCGGTGCACGTCCATGCGTTGACCTGCTCACTGGGCGTACCGACCCGCCATCTCGACTTGCAGTTCGTCGCGCAAGCGCCGGCAGGCGCGCAGATACAGCTCAGCGATGAGTCGGTGGACCTGCGGTGGTGGCCCATCGACGCGTTACCCGCCGACTCCGACGATGCGCTGGCCTACCTCGTGCAGCGCGCTCACACGTCGCTGGAGTAGCGGATCCCGCCGTCGGGGATCTGCACGCCGGGCCACACCCGCGCGCCCCGCAACAGTTCGCAGCGGGCACCGATGTGGGCGCCGTCGCCGATGACGCCGTCACGGATGAGTGCGCGCGGGCCGATTCGCGCGCCGAACCCGATGATCGACCGCTCGATCACGCTGCCGGCTTCGATGCGCACGCCGTCGAAGATGACCGCGCCGTCCAGTCGGGTGCCAGGACCGATCTCGGCGCCACGTCCGACGACGGTGCCGCCGATGAGCACCGCGCCGGGTGACACCGCCGCCCCGTCGTGCACCAACGACTCGCCGCGATGGCCGCCCAACGCCGGCGAGGGCGCGATGCCGCGCACCAGGTCGGCCGATCCACGGACGAAGTCCTCCGGCGTGCCCATGTCCCGCCAATAGGAGTTGTCGACATAGCCGCACACCTTGACGCCGTCGGACAGCAGGGCCGGAAACACTTCACGCTCCACCGACACCTCGCGGCCGCGGGGAATGCGGTCGATGGTCTCACGGGTGAACACGTAGCAGCCCGCGTTGATCTGGTCGGTCGGCGGGTCCTGCGTCTTCTCCAAAAATGCTGTCACGCGGCCATTTTCGGTCGGCACACAGCCGAACGACCGCGGGTCGCCGACCCGCACCAGGTGCAAGGTGACGTCCGCCTGCTGCTCGTGGTGATAGTCCAGCATTTGGCCCAGATCCGCCCCGGAGAGCACGTCGCCGTTGAACACCATCACAGTGTCGTGGCGCAGATGGTCGACGACATTGGCGATTCCACCGCCGGTGCCCAGCGGATCCTTCTCGGTCACGTACTCGATCTGCAGACCCAGGCTCGACCCGTCACCGAACTCCGCCTCGAAAACCGCCGGCTTGTACGAGGTGCCCAGGATCACGTGCTCGATGCCGGCGGCGGCGATCCGCGACAGCAGATGGGTCAGGAAGGGCAGTCCGGCGGTGGGCAACATCGGCTTGGGCGCCGACAGCGTCAACGGCCGCAGCCGAGTTCCCTTGCCGCCGACCAGGACGACCGCATCCGCTTCAGTCACTGGCGCCGCTCCTTCTCATCGCTTCGCTCTGCATCGTCGCCGGCGCGCGTCACTGGCGCCGCTCCTTCTCATCGCTTCGCTCTGCATCGTCGCCGGCGCGCGTCACTGGCGCCGCTCCTTCTCGTGACGTGTCATCAGCCGCACCCGCGTCGCCAACCCGACTCGGAAAGCCCACCGCAGCGGCGCGCGCCACGGTCCAGAATGCCGGTCGGCCAAATAGGTGTAGGTGCTTTTGTGGTGCGCCGCCAAGTTGTGCGCCGATGCCCGCGCAGTGGCGTGGCCTTTGTGGTGCAGCACTTCCGCGGATGGCACGTAGACGTTGAGCCAGCCGGCCTTGGCCAGCCGGTCGCCTAAGTCGACGTCTTCCATGTACATGAAGTAACGCTCGTCGAAACCGCCGATCTGCTCAAAAGCCGTGCGGCGCAACAGCAGACACGATCCCGACAACCAGCCGACCGGCCGTTCGCTGGGTTCCAGCCGCTCCTGACGATAGGTCGCCGACCACGGATTGGCTTTCCACATCGGTCCGAGGACGGCATGCATGCCGCCGCGGACCAGGCTGGGCAGTTCGCGCGCCGAGGGGTACACCGACCCATCCGGGTCGTGGATCAACGGACCGAGGGCACCCGCGCGCGGCCACCGGGCCGCGGCGTCCAGCAGCGCGTCGATGCTGCCGGGCCCCCATTGCACGTCGGGGTTGGCCACCACGATCCACTCGTCGCCACCCTCGGTCTCGCCATCTCTGAGGAGCCGCTGGACCGCGCGATTCACCGCGCTGCCGTAACCGAGATTGGCCCCGGTGGAGAACAATCGCACGTCCGGGTAGCGCTCGACCGCGTCGTCCGGCGCCCCGTCGGTAGAGCCGTTGTCGGCCATGAGCACGCTGACGCGCCGGGCAGTCGCGTGCGACAGCGATGCCAGGAACCGGTCCAAGTGCGGGCCCGGCGAATAGGTCACCGTGACCACCGGCAGGACGTCACTCACGGGTTGAGACTACTGGCCTTGCCGGATGGCCCGCCTCCTCCTCATCGCGCTGCGCGTCCCCCTCGCCGCTACGCGGCCGGAGGTACCCCCACCGCATCGTCAGCGGCCTATGCGTGCAGCGCGGCTGACAGCGCGTCACGCCACGGCCGCAGCGGCGTCAGCCCGGCCTGCGCCGACCCTCGACTGGACAGCGCCGAATACGGCGGTCTGGCCGCGGGTCGCGGATTGTGGTCGCTGCTCACCGGTTGCACCCGCTCCGGGTCGGCGCCGACGCCTTCGAACACCGCGCGGGCTTGACCGAATCGGCTGACTTCACCGCCGTTGGCGGCGTGCACGATGCCGTGCGGCGCCCGCACGTGTCCGTCGATCACCTCGAACAACGCGCCGACCAGGTCGCCGGTATAGGTCGGCGACCCGACCTGGTCGTCGACCACCTCGATGACCCGGTCGCCGGCGGCCAGCTTGCGCATCGTGGCGACGAAGTCCTTGCCGTCCCCGCCGGTGTAGACCCATGCGGTTCGGACCACGACGGCCTCCGGCAGCGCCGCCAGCACTGCTTCTTCCCCATCCAGTTTGGTCTGCCCATACACACTCAGCGGCCGGGTCTGGTCGTCCAACTCGTACGGATGCGGCGCCGCGTCGCCGAAGTCGCCGTCGAACACGTAGTCAGTGGAGATGTGCACCAGCCGCGCGTCCGCCCGCGCACAGGCCTGCGCGAGGTACCCCGGCCCGGCCGCGTTGACCGCGTGCGCCCTGGCCTGGTCGGTCTCGGCGCCGTCGACATTGGTGTAGGCCGCGCAGTTGACCACCACGTCGCCGGCCTGCACGATCTGGCCCGCCAGCTGCGGGTCGGCGATGTCCCACTGCGACGACGTCAGCGCCAGGACGTCGCGGCCCTGGCGGGTTGCCTCGGCCGTCAGGAAGCTGCCGACCTGGCCGCCGGCGCCGGCGATCACAATTCTGCTTGTCACATATGCCACTGGTGCCGTTCCTCCTCATCGCTCAGCTCTGCATCGTCACCGGCACGTCACGAGTCTGGCACGCCGACGCGGCGCTACCCGCGATACCGCTGTGACGAAAGTAATCTGTTGTGATGCCTGAGCAACGCGTTGCGCGTGTGATTGCGACCGTGGCGGCCGTGGCGGTCGTTCTGGTCACCGGAGTGGCGTGGAGCAAGGTCCGCTCCTTTGAAGACGGGATCTACCACGTCTTTGCGCCCTCGCTGGGCAACGGGGCCGACGACGGCGCGATCGACATTCTGCTGGTCGGCATGGACAGTCGCACCGACGCCCACGGCAATCCGCTGAGCCCGGAGGAGTTGGCGTCGTTGCGGGCCGGCGACGAGGTGGCGAGCAACACCGACACGATCATCCTGGTGCGTATCCCGAACAGCGGGAAGTCGGCGACCGCGATCTCGATTCCCCGCGACACCTACGTGTCGGCGCCCGGCCTGGGCAAGACCAAAATCAACGGCGTCTACGGCCAGACCAAGGAAGAGAAGCGAGTCAGCCTGGTCGAGTCGGGCGTAGCCGCCGCCGAGGCCGAGGCGCAGGGCACCGAGGCCGGGCGCGAGGCGCTGATCAAGACGGTCGCGGACCTGACCGGCGTCACCGTCGACCACTACGCCGAGATCGGCCTGCTGGGCTTCTCGCTGATCACCGATGCCCTCGGCGGAGTCAACGTCTGCCTCAAAGAGCCGGTCTTCGAACCGCTTTCGGGTGCCGACTTCCCGGCCGGCCCGCAGAAGCTCAACGGCCCGCAAGCGCTGAGCTTCGTCCGGCAGCGTCACGAACTCCCCCGCGGCGACTTGGACCGGGTGGTGCGCCAGCAAGTGGTGATGTCATCGCTGGCCCACCAGGTGATCTCGGGCAAGACGCTGTCCAGCCCGAAGACGATGAACCGCCTACAGCAGGCCATCCAGCGCTCGGTGGTGCTGTCCTCCGGTTGGGACATCATGGATTTCGTCAACCAATTGCAGAAGCTGGCCGGCGGCCGAGTCGCCTTCGCCACCATTCCGGTGCTCGACGAATCCGGTTGGAGCGACGACGGAATGCACAGCGTCGTCCGCGTCGACCCGCACCAGGTGCAGGACTGGGTGAGCGGGCTGCTGCAGGGCCAGGCGCAAGGCAAAACCGAAGAGCTGACCTACAGCCCGGACAAGACCAGCGCCAGCGTGGTGAACGACACGGACATCAACGGGCTCGCCGCATCGGTGTCGCAGGTGCTGACCCTGAAGGGCTTCAGCACGGGCGCGGTCGGCAACAACGACGCCGCGCACGTCACCAGCAGCCAGGTGCAAGCCGCCAAGTCCGACGACGTGGGTGCACAAGCGGTCGCCAAGGAACTCGGCGGGCTGCCCGTCATCGCCAACAAGTCGCTGCCGCAAGGCTCCGTCCGGGTGGTGCTGAGCAACGACTACACCGGCCCGGGTTCGGGCCTTGGCGACGGCCACGCCACGATGGCGGCCTCGGCGAACTCCGGCGGTTCGGCACCGTCCGCCGCTCCCCCGCCGTCGCCGATCCTGACCGCAGGTTCCGACCACCCCGAGTGCGTCAACTGAGCGTGACCACCCTCAGCGGCGCGATTCTGGATCCGATGCTGCGCGCCGACCCAGTCGGGCCGCGCATCACCTATTACGACGATGCGACCGGCGAGCGCATCGAACTGTCCGCGGTCACGTTGGCCAACTGGGCGGCCAAGACCGGCAACCTGCTGCGCGACGAGTTGGGCGCGGGACCGGGCAGCCGGGTGGCCGTGCTGCTGCCCGCGCACTGGCAGACCGCCGCGGTGCTGTTCGGGGTGTGGTGGATCGGCGCCGACGCGCTGATCGGTGGCGGCGAGGCGGATATCGCGTTGTGTACCGCCGAGCGTCTCGACGACGCTGACGCGACCGGCGCCGGCGAAGTGGCGGTGCTGTCGCTGGACGCATTCGGCCGGTCGGTCCCCGATCTGCCGATCGGCGTCACCGACTACGCGACGGCCGTGCGGGTGCACGGCGATCAGGTTGTCGCCGAACCTCATCCGGGCCCGGCATTGTCCGGGCGATCGGTCGAGGAGGTGCTGGAATCTTGCCAGAACGCCGCGGCGGCACGGGGTTTGACGCCCGGCGACCGAGTGCTTTCGACCGCATCCTGGAATACCCCCGACGACGTGGTCGAAGGCCTGCTGAGCGTGTTGGCGGTCGGCGGGTCGCTGGTCCAGGTCGCCAACCCCGATCCGGCGGCAATGGCACGCCGGATGGAGACCGAGAAGGTCACCCGCAGTCTCTAGAACGGGGCGCCCGCCTGGAAGCGACAACCGCCCGCAATTCATATTGATATCGCTATATGTGGATGTTATCGTCGTCGAAAGTCGTACGTTGGGCTGTGACAGGAGGACGTTTCGCGATGGTGGTGCAAGGACTTTTGGGTAAGGCAGCGGGCACGGTGGTCACTGGCCTGGTCGGTGTGAGCGCCTACGAAGTCTTACGCAAGGCCCTGGGCAAAGCACCCTTGCATGAGGCCGCCGTCACCGCGACCGAGTGGGGACTGCGCGGGACCCGGCGCGCCGAGGAAGCAGCGGAGTCCGCTCGACTGAAGGTCGCCGACGTGGTCGCCGAAGCGCGCGAGCGCGTCGGCGAGGAGGCACAACCGCCGGCCATCGGTGAGCACGACCACGAGCACTGATCGATGACGGTCTGCCCGGATTTGGAGGTCATCTCCGACGCGGCCGGGCGAATGCGGGTGCGGGTGCCCTGGGTTCGCGCGAACTCCCTGCGCGCGGTGGCGGTCGAAGAAGCGGTCGACGCACGGCACGGAGTGCGCGCTGTGCACGCCTATCCCCACACCGGGTCGGTCGTGGTCTGGTATTCGCCGAAACGCTGCGATCGCGCCGAAGTGTTGGCGGCCATCACATCCGCCGAACACGTTGCCGCCGAATTGATTCCGGCCCGCACCCCGCGGTCTTCGGATATTCGCAACACCGAGGTGCTGCGCATGGTGATCGGCGGCGCCGCGCTGGCCCTGCTCGGAATCCGCCGCTACGGATTCAATCGGCCGCCGCTGCTGGGCCCGACCGGCCAGCTGGTCGCCACCGGCGCGACGGTCTTCATGGGCTACCCCTTCCTGCGCGGAGCGCTGCGCTCGCTGCGATCCGGGCGCGCGGGCACCGATGCACTGGTGACCGCGGCGACCGTTGCCAGCCTGGTGCTACGCGAGAACGTGGTCGCACTCACCGTGCTGTGGCTGTTGAATATCGGTGAGTACCTTCAGGATTTGACGCTGCGCCGGACCCGACGGGCCATCTCGGATCTGTTGCGCGGCACCGCCGACACGGCGTGGGTCCTGATCACCGACGGTGATCAAAAAGGCACTGAGGTGCAGGTGCCGGTCGACACCTTGCAGATCGGCGACGAGGTCGTGATTCACGATCACGTCGCGATACCGGTCGACGGGGAGGTGGTCGACGGCGAGGCGATCGTCGATCAGTCCGCGATCACCGGCGAGACCCTGCCGGCGAGCATCATGGCGGGTTCGAGGGTGCACGCGGGTTCGGTGGTGCTGCGTGGGCGCCTGGTAGTGCGGGCTAGTGCGGTCGGCAACGAGACCACCATCGGCCGCATCATCTCCCGCGTCGAAGAGGCACACAACGATCGGGCGCCCATCCAGACCGTCGGCGAAAACTTCTCCCGCCGCTTCGTGCCGATCTCGTTCATCGTCTCGGCGATCACCCTGGTCCTCACCGGAGACGTCCGGAGAGCCATGACGATGTTGCTGATCGCCTGCCCGTGCGCGGTGGGCTTGTCGACGCCGACCGCGATCAGCGCGGCCATCGGCAATGGTGCGCGTCGCGGCATCCTGATCAAGGGCGGCTCGCACCTCGAGCAGGCCAGCCGGGTAGACGCGATCGTCTTCGACAAGACCGGGACCCTCACCGTTGGCCGTCCCGTAGTGACGAACATCATTGCACTACACAATGATTGGCAGCCCGAGCAGGTACTCGCCTACGCCGCGAGTTCGGAGTTGCACTCCCGGCACCCGTTGGCCGAGGCGGTGATCCGATCCACCGAGGAACGCCGCATCACCATCCCGCCGCACGAGGAATGCGAAGTGCTGGTCGGCCTGGGCATGCGGATCTGGGCGGACGGGCGGACATTGCTGCTGGGCAGCCCGTCGCTGCTGCGCTCAGAAAAGGTCAAGGTGTCGAAGAAGGCGGCCGACTGGGTCGGGAAGCTGCGCCGCCAGGCTGAAACGCCGCTGCTACTCGCCGTGGACGGCATACTGGTCGGCTTGATCAGCCTGCGCGACGAGATCCGCGCCGAAGCACCCGAAGTGCTGAAAGAGTTGCGCTCCAACGGAATCCGTCGCGTCGTGATGCTGACCGGCGACCACCCCGACATCGCGAAAGTCGTTGCGGGCGAACTCGGTATCGACGAGTGGCGCGCCGAAGTGCTGCCGGAGGACAAGCTCGAAGTGGTCCGCGCCCTGCAGGACGAGGGCTACATCGTCGGGATGGTCGGCGACGGCATCAACGACGCCCCGGCGTTGGCAGCGGCCAACATCGGCATCGCGATGGGTCTGGCAGGCACCGACGTCGCGGTCGAGACGGCGGACGTCGCACTGGCCAACGACGACCTGCGGCGCCTGCTCGACGTCGGCGATCTGGGCGGCCGCGCCGTCGACGTCATCCGGGAGAACTACGGCATGTCGATCGCCGTCAACGCCGTGGGGTTGCTCATCGGCGCGGGCGGTGCCCTGTCACCTGTGCTCGCCGCCATCCTGCACAACGCCTCGTCGGTTGCCGTCGTCGCGAACAGTTCACGCTTGATTCGGTACCGGCTCGACTAACCGCCCGCCGGTCGGACGTCGGCCTCGTACGATGTGCGCAACCGACGAAAGGGTACCGACGTGTCATCGACCCCGCTCGACCCCGTTGCCAGCGAACGGCTGTCGCACGCCGACAAGGTCTTCACGTCGGACCTGTCGATCAACGAATTCGCGCTACTGCACGGGTCCGGTTTCGAGCCACTCGATCTGGTGATGGGTGTCTCGGTCTACCACGTCGGCTATCAGTTCGCCGGCATCCGGCAACAATCCGAGCTGCCCGTGCTCACCGAAGCGACGTACCGGGCACGCTGGAATGCCATGGCGCGCATGCAGGCCGAAGCCGACTCGTTGGGGGCCGACGGTGTGGTCGGCGTCCGGCTGGAATGGCGCCAACACGGCGCCGAATCGGAGCATCTGGAATTCATCGCCGTGGGCACCGCGGTGCGCTACACCCCGAAACCAGGGGCGTTCAAGCGCAGCAACGGCCAAGCGTTCTCCAGTCATCTCTCGGGACAGGACATGGCGACCCTGCTTCGGTCCGGCTGGGCGCCGGTGGCGTTCGTCATGGGCAACTGTGTCTTTCACATTGCCGCGCAAGGCTTTATGCAGACGCTGCGGCAGATGGGCCGCAACATGGAAATGCCACAGTGGACGACGGGGAATTACGAGGCGCGCGAGCTGGCCATGTCGCGGATGCAAAGTGAAGCCGAGCGCGACGGCGCGTCCGGTGTCGTCGGCGTGCATTTCGCCATCCAGAATTACGCCTGGGGCTACCACACCGTGGAGTTCTACGCCGCCGGAACGGCAGTGCGTCGCAGCGGCACGCCCGAAACCATCGCACCGTCGTTCGTGCTCGCCATGAACGACTGATGACGGCGTTCGACGCCGAGCGAGTGAGCAGCACCGTCACCCATGCACTGGCCGGCCCGGGTGGAATCGCATTGGTGCTCAACGTGTTCGCCGGTGTGCCGGGCGTCACGCACACTGCCGCCCGCCGGGGGGTGTTCCGGTCTCAACCCGCGCGGCTACAGATCGGGGACTGGCGCTACGAGGTGACTGACGACAACCGGTTGAGCGCGGCACACGTCGTCGGCGGCATCGTGATCGCCGAAGAGGTGCTGCTGGCCGACGCGGTGGGACCGCACCTCGCCCGCTCCCTCGGCCAGATCGTCGCCCGCCATGGGCCCGCCGTCATCCCGAACATCGACGCGGCGGTGGACGCATTGAGCGCCGGCGCGGGCTGATGTGCCGCCGGCTCGGCGGAGGGAATGCAATAATTCCCGGGTTAGGCGATGACGATGTAGGAAGCCGGTGCGAATCCGGCGCGGTCCCGCCACTGTCATCGGGGAGCGAACCTCACTAGCCACGGCCGCGAGCTGGAAGGCGAGGTAAGCAGCGATCCGAGAGCCAGGACACTCGCGTCGTCGCATCCTGCAACCCGGGGCGGTCGACCCCGAGAGAGCTGGCGAGCGTCGATGTCACGCCGTTTCTGGACCCCTCCTGCGCTGGTCCCCGAGGTCCCACCGAAAACCGCGGCCGTACTGGCCGAGATCTCACAGATCAACGAATACTTCGCCGTCGACACCGGGCCGGTCGACAGCGGCTGTCTCCCAGTGGAGCAGCTCTACACCGATCCCGCCCTGCTCGACGGCGTCGTCGAGCGAGTGCAGGCGGGTATCGGCGCTGCCGAGCGGCGCGTCGCGGCATCGATATTCTTCCTGGGCTTCGCCGCACGGTTGTGGTCGATCGGACTCGGCGCCGTTGTGGGCCATGGTCTGCTGCCCGACCTCGCTCCCGAGCGGCTGTTGTTCCGGGAGAGCCGCGGCCAGATCACCTTGCACATCGCTCATCCCGTGGGTTGGCACGGCGATGATCTGGAGCCGATGCTGGCCGACGCCATCCTCGACGGGCATCTGACACCGCTAGGCGACGCACTGCAGCCGATATCGCGAGAGTTGCTGCGCGGCAACGCAGCATCGGCGTTACTGGGTGCCGCACGTGAATACGACCGGCACCGGGCCACCGGCTCTCACGGCCCGGGAGGGCAGTTGGCCCGTCGGCTGTGCGCGGACGAACGGCTCTCCGGCGCCGTTGTTTTCGATGGACGCGGCCATCGCCGTTCCAGCTGCTGCCTCTACTACCGAACTCGCAGCGGCGGGCTGTGCGGCGACTGTGTGTTCACGAACACACCCGGCAGCCCGGTCAGTGAGGACGCATCATGAGCGTTCCCATCTGGATGGCGGCGCCCCCTGAAGTGCATTCGACGTTGCTCAGTAGCGGACCCGGACCCGGCTCGCTGCTGGCGGCGGCCGAGGCCTGGAAAGCGTTGAGCATCAACTACGCCGAGACCGCCGACGAGCTGGCGGCGGTACTGGATGGTGTCCAGGCAGGAATGTGGGACGGCCCGAGCGCCGCGGCATACGTGGCCGCCCACGCGCCGTATCTGGCCTGGCTGACACAAGCCGGGGCCGACGCGGCCGCGACAGCGGCACAGCAGGAAGTCGCGGCGACGGCCTACACGGCCGCGCTGGCCGCCATGCCGACGTCAGGTGAGCTGGCCGCCAACCACGTCACGCACGCGGTGCTGCTGGCGACCAATTTCCTTGGCATCAATACCATTCCGATCGCGGTCAACGAAGTCGACTACGCACGCATGTGGATCCAGGCGGCCACCGTCATGGGTACCTATCACGCTGTGGCGAGCGCGGCGGTCGCAGCGTCGCCGCAGGCTGCCGCGGCACCGACGATCGTGAAAGCAAATGCGACAGCCGCGGATTCGACCTCGTCGTTGCCGCCCGACACCGAAGACCAGTGGCTGGACTGGTTGCAGAACATCGGATACACCGATTTCTACAACAACGTCCTGCAGCCGTTGATCGACCAGCTCGACAACAACCCTTTCCTGATAGCGCTGTTCACCCAGATCGATCCGTATCTGGTCGAACTCGGCAATCCGCTGTCCTTCCTCAGCCCGTACAACATCGCGTTCGCGTTGGGTTACCCGTTGGATATCGGTTCCTACGTCGCCTACCTGTCCGAGACCTTCGCCTACATCGGGGCCGACATCACCGCGGCGTTCGCCACCGGCAACCCGTACGCCATCGGCTTGACCTTGGTGCTCGACACGGTCGAGGCGATCGGCACCGTCATCACCGACACCATCGCGTTGATGAAGACCCTGCTCGAATCTGTTGTGGTGCTGATCCCCACGGTGTTGCCGCTGTTGACCGTCCCGTTGATTCCTCTGACGGCCGCCCCGTTGGCGGGCTTCGCGGGCCTGGCGGGTTTGGCGGGACTGGCCGCCATTCCGCCGATGCCCGTTCCCCCGCTTCCGATGCCCCTCGCCATGGCGGCGCCTCCGGGCCCGACGCCGGTGCCGACCCCCGCTCCGGCGCCCGTCCCGGCACCCGCCCCCGCGGTGATCGCGGCAGCTCATCCCCCCGCCGCCGCTGGACCGCCGCCGACGCCGGCCGGTCCGCCGCTGGCCACCATGCAGGGCTACCTCTACATGGTCGGGGTGCTGTCCGCGACGGCGCGCAGAGCGGCGAGTCGGGCCGCCCAAGCCACGGAAGGACAATCGGCTGAGGTCACCGACAACCCGGCCACCGCGCCGTCGGCGAAGAAGACGCCGGGCGGGCGGCGTCGACCCCGGACCGTCGAACGGCTAGGGCGCGGCCACGAATACATCGACCTCGACGACGAGCCGACCGTGACGCCCTCGGCGCACGGGGCCGGACCGCTCGGGTTCACCGGCACCGCGACCAAAGCCGGCAGCGCGACGGGATTAGCGATGTTGGCCGACGACGACTACGGCCGCGGACCGCGCATGCCGATGATGCCGAGCAGTTGGGGCACAGACGCCCCCGACGGGAACGCCAACGACTGAGTGTCAGCAGCAGTCCTCGCCGCGCCACGATTTGACGCCCTGCCAGATCGCCGCCGCAGCGATGCCCAGACCGATCGCCGGATCGAACCACCAGACCCCCGGCCAGAACGCGGCGACGGCCAGGCCGGTCAGCACCGCCGCGGCCTGCGCGCCGCACAGATAGTTCTGGGTGCCTTCGCCCTCCGTCGCCGCTGAGCCCAGCCGATGGGCGAGGACATGCTTCGCATGCCCGAGGGTCGGCATCAGCACCAGAGACACGGCCGTCAACACGATGCCGATCACCGAGGTCTCCGGGGCCTGCCTGTCCACCAGGTGATGGACGGACTCCGCAGCGATGTAGGGCGCCGTCAGCCAGAACGACAGGGCGACACCACGCTCGGCCCGTCGTTCGGCGGTCTCCGACGCGGTGCGAGAGCCGGAGAATCGCCACGCCACCATCGCGCTGGCCAGCGCCTCGGGCAGGCTACCCAGCGCCCATCCGGTCAGCGCGATAGAGCCGACCGCCAGCCCCTGCCAGAGCCCCACCACACCCTCGCTGAGCATGGCGACCATGCTGACCCAGGCCAACCGCCAGGCCCACTGCGCACTGCGCTGCCATCGCGCGTCGTGCAGGACGACGCGTCCGTGCCCGTCCTCGGCGCAGCAGGCGTCGACGACCAGCCGATCGCCGGTCGAGCGGGATTCGGTCACCAGGCGATGGTAGGTCAACGCGCAACAGCGGTGGGCCGACCACACGCCGGCGGAAGGTTTACGCCGGCGGCAACGGCCGCTTCAAGGTGCAGACGATGCTCCACTCGAAGTAGAACTCGCCGCCCTTGTCATACCCCGCGAAATGATGCGAGACCTGGGCCCGCTGCACCGACGAGCCGACAATCTCCCAGCCCTGCTCGCCGAAGCTGTTCGTCTGGCGGCTGGCTTCCTCGATGACGGCTTCCAGTGACTCGTTCTTCACGTGGATGAAGTGGGTTTCCCACCGCCGCGGAGACCAATTGCCGTCTGCCGCCAGTCCCGAGGCAGGCTCGGCCGAAGGAGCGCTCATAGCGCGCGACGGTACGCCGCCGCGGTCTCCGACGAGTGAATGGAAACTGACCGACGCGTTAAGCGCTGCCGACGAGCCGAGCCGCCGAATCGGCTCGCTACCCTGGCCGTTATGGCGCGCATCGACAACGACACCTGGGACCTGGCAACGAGCGTAGGGGCGACCGCCACCATGGTGGCTGCGGGCAGGGCCCGCGCGACCAGAGAGCAACTCATCGACGACCCGTTCGCCGAACCACTGGTGCGGGCGGTCGGCGTCGACTTCTTCACCCGCTGGGCGGCAGGCGAACTCAGCGCCGACGAGGTCGACATTCCCGGTCATCCGTGGGGCATGCAACCGATGACCGATCTGCTGACCGTGCGCACTCGTCTGATCGACCAGTTCATCGTCGACGCGACCGCATCCGGCGTTCGGCAGGCGGTGGTCCTGGCCTCCGGACTCGACGCCCGCGGTTACCGGCTGTCCTGGCCCGCGGACACGGTGGTGTTCGAAATCGACCAGCAGCAGGTCACCGACTTCAAGACCGCGACGCTGGCCGCCGCGGGCGCCGAGCCGACGGTCGACCTGCGCGCGGTGCCCGTCGACCTGCGCGACGACTGGCCAGCAGCGTTGCAGCAGGCCGGCTTCGACCCGCAGCGACCGACCGTGTGGCTCGCCGAGGGGCTGCTGGCCTTCCTGCCGCCGGAGGCCCAGGATCGCTTGTTGGACAACATCACCGACCTCAGCGCCGTCGGCAGCAGGCTGGTCGTGGAGATCTTCCTGAGCACGCCGGAATCGCTGGAAGTCATGCACACGACGTCGGAGAAGTGGTACGAGCACGGCCTCGACGCCCGCCTCGACGACCTGTGGTACGGCGGCGAGCGCCATGACGTCGCGCCCTATCTAGATGAGCGCGGCTGGCAGACGACCAGGCACCGGTCCGGACAACTATTGGCCGACGCCGGATTGCCCGTGCCGCAGCGCAACGACGGTCAGACCGAAAACTATTACTGCACGGCCCATTTCGGCGGTAGCTAGCTCTTGTGCCGGTAGCCGTCGATCTCCTGCTTCTCGAGTGACTTCGCGAGCTGTTCACCCTTTGCGGTGAGCGCCAGCCACGCCGCGAACATCCACTTCTTGGGATCGTCGTAGTGCCTGACGTAGACGTGTGCGATGTGGTGCAGCGAATGTTCGAGCGAATGATGCCAGGCGACAAAGCGTCGGGTTTTGCCGCTGGGCGCGCCGAGCCGGAACAAGCCCTCGCTCACCCACTCCCGAATGGCGTCCAACGTCTCGTTGCGCACCTCGTCCGGCGTGGCCGACGGATGTCGGTGTTTGACATGCCAATCCACCGCATTGAGATCGACGGGCCCAGCCAGGGCAACAAGCAGCAAACCGTTGCGCACGGCCTCACGTGCGGCGCCTGTCATGGCGGACACGGTACAGTTCGGCCTCGTTCACCGATACCGCTGACGAACAGACGTGGCCCTGTAGCGTGCTCTCATGGTGGATTTTGCTCTGCGCTCGTGTGGTTTGCGGGGGCACGCGACATTCGCTCCCGATGAGCCGAATCTTCGGGAGCGCCTGAAGGCCGACACTCCCGCGGGTGAGGCGTGGCGGTGTTTGCGTTGTGAGACTTTCGTTGTCGGGCCGCCGCGCCGCAGTGGCCCGGCGAATACCGCGCCAGAGATTCCGCGTGGACGATTCCTGCGCGACCGGACCTTGATGCGTGCGCTCGCGATCGAACGAGCCTTCCGCTCCGCCATTTTTTCGCTTGTCGCGGCGGGCGTGCTCAAGTTCAACGGGTCGCGCGGACGATTGCAGCACGCACTGGACCAAGACATCCCGTTGCTCAAGCCGCTGGCCAACCAGATCGGCTGGGATCCGGAGAACTCCAAGCTCATTCGTCACATCGCGCATGCGTTCGCGTTGTCGTCATCGACACTGCAGTGGATCGCTGTCGGCTTGGCCGGCTATGCGCTGATCGAACTCATCGAGGCCGTCGGATTGTGGTTGATGAAGCGATGGGGCGAGTACTTCGCGGTGATCGCCACCAGCGTCTTCCTTCCGCTGGAGATCTACGAGCTGACCGAAAAGATCACGGCCCTGCGGCTTGTCGCCCTGCTGGTCAACATCGTCGCGGTGATCTGGTTGCTCTGGAGCAAGCGGCTGTTCGGGCTCAACGGTGGCGGGAAGGCGTACCGGCAGGAACACGAGGCGGAAAGCCTGCTGAGTGTCGAACAGGCCGGTGCCGCCGAAACCGCCTCTGCCGCAACGGCTTGACTTACGACTCTGCCTGTTGCTGCAGTGCATAGGCGACGGCATGGGTGCGGTTCTCCGCGCCGAGCTTGACGAGAATGGCTTCGACGTGGTGGCCCACGGTTTTCGGGCTGATGTTCAGCTGGTCTGCGATCTCGCGGTTGCTACAGCCGGCGGCGAGCAGATCGAGAACCTGGCGCTGACGTCCGGTCAGCGCATGCGGGTCGGACAGCGTGTCGGCCCGACGGCTGCGCGGGGCACGCTCCCGCAGCGTGGCCAACCGCTGCTGGGCGCGACGGGCCGCCGCCTTCGCGCCGAGTCGACGAAACGTGGCCAGCGCCGTTTTCACCGCGGACACGTCGCCGCCGAGTTGGGCCAGCGCGGCATCGTAGGGGCAGCCTCGGCGTTCCCACTCCTCGGCGGCGCTCTGCCAGTCGCCGCGGACTTCCCAGTCGAACGGCGTACGAATGTCACCGTCGGTGGGCTCAGGCGTGCCGCCGGCCAGGCGGACCCAGCGGCGCAGCTGGCCGACCTGCCACTGATCGGCGTGGTCGCGTGCCTCCACCAACCCGGCCTTCGCCTCGGCCAGCGCCGTCTCGTCATCGCCGCTGAGCCAGGCCATTTCGGCGCGCGCCGCCGACGCCGCGCCCAGGTGCACCAGGTCGCCGAGTCGGGCGCCGCCGTCGATCTCGTTCGACAGCAAGACAGCGGGCTGCTGGTCACGCCGCGCACGGATCAGGGCGAGCGCCACCAGCGGCAGAATCCGGTGCTGTGGGCTGAGCTCGGGACGGGTGACAATCTCCTCGGCAGTGGTCGCGGCGCGATCCCACTCTCCGCGGTGCAGCGCCGCCAGCGTCGCAGCAGCGTTCAGCAGCGCGCTGAACATTCCGAGGTCGCGGTCGTTGCAGAACTGCAAAGCCTGCGTCAGATACTCATCGGCGCGATCGAGTTCGCAGCGCAGCACCGTGTACCAGCAGATCAGCACGCCGAGTACGGCGGCATGTTCTTCCAGCCCCGGCGACGACAATGCTTCGCGCCACTCCGCCTCCAGCTCGCCCCAGCCGGTGCCGCTGCTGAACACCACGGTCAGCGCCGCGTAGCCGCGCGCGCGGATAACCACTGCAGGATCGGCTAATTCGGTACCGAGAGTCAAAGCGCTGGCCGCGTAGCGGGCGCATACCGGGTCCAGCGCGAGCGCACCGATGTGGGCCATGTTGAGCAGCGACCAGGCCAACTGCGGCGACGGGCCGAGGCTCTGCAGAAGTCGTAAGGACGCGTGCGCGGCGTCGAGGGCCTCGCCGGCACGTCCCAGCGGCTGCAACAGTACCGACAGCCAGCGCAGGTCATCGCCCTCCTCGATGTGATGACCGAGGTTACGCCGCAGCGCGATTGCATCGTGCAGCGCCGAGACGGCCGGTTCGGCCTGACCGCTCAGATAACACGAGAAGGCGTACCGCTCGAGCCAGACGACTCGTTGTTCGTCGGCGACGGCGTCGGCATGGCGCAGCGCGAGGGCATACAGGCTCGCCGCCTCCCGATTGGCGCCCAACGACGCGGATCGTTCGGCCGCGGCGATCCCATGGCGAACCGCCGCCTCCCCGTCGTCGGCCTCGGCTGCGTGAAATGCCAACGCCGGCAGAGTGTTCGCATCGAATGACGGGTGTGACAGCGCGGTCAGCGCTTGCCGGTGCAGCTCGATGCGGTCAAAGCCGGGGATGTCCGCCAGGGTGGCCTGGCGGGCGAGTTCGTGCCGGAACCCGACCCGTTCCCCTTCGGCGATCAGCACTCCGGCGCTGAGGCATTCACTCAACGCCGGCCGGGCGTCCGAACACATCTTCTCCAGCAGCGCGAGGTCTGCGCGTGGGCCGCACACCGCGACAGCGTGCGCGGCGTGCCGTGCCGTCGCGGAGAGCCGGGCCAGCCGACCGCGCACTGCTTCGGATACGCTGCGCGGCAGACCTTCCCGCTCCATTGCCGCCGGCCCGGCCGCCAGCGTCTCGGTCACGAAAAACGCGTTACCGCCGGTGATGCCGTGCAGTTGCTCGGCGTTGAGCCCGCTGCCGGCCGCCAGCGTCGTGACCGCCGTCAAACTCAACGGCTGCAACCCGATTCGGGTCACTGCGGGACAGTTCGCCAGGTCTCCCAGCGTCACCGCCAGCGGATGTGTCGGGGCCAGTTCGTCGTCGCGGAAGGTAATCACCAGCAACATTCGCAGCGTTCCGATGCGTCGCGCCAGGAACCGGATTAGATCCAGAGTGGCGCCGTCCGCCCAGTGTGCGTCCTCGATCATCCACACCCAGCGGTCCCCGCCGCCCAACGCGCCGAGCAATTCTCGGTAGATCCGCGCGGTATCCCCGGAGTCAACGGCCTCCGCCAACGGCGCACCCGCGGCGGTGTCCAGTCCGGCCAGGGCGTCGGTCAACGGGCCCAACGGCCGCGGCGCAAGAAGCGGGTCGCACCAGCCGCGCAGCACCCGGATTCCGGAATCGAGTGGGTGTGCGAATCGGGCGAGGAGCGCAGTTTTGCCAACTCCGGCTTCTCCGCGCAGCAACACCACATGCCCGGGGCCGCCGCGTACCACGCGGCGCGCCAGCGCATTCAACTGCGCCAGTGGCGCCTCGCGTTCCAGCAAGGCGTTCACCAGGGGGGACATGATGCACTGTGACTGTAATGCGAGCGGCACCAAGATGCGCGTCAACTGCGCATTAGCTGAATCTTTGCTGTGAGACCTGTTCGCGTCGTCAGCGCAGCAGCGCGCGCGACATCACCACACGCTGAATCTGATTGGTGCCCTCGTAGATCTGGGTGATCTTGGCGTCACGCATGTACCGCTCGACCGGGAAGTCGGTGGTGTAACCGGCGCCGCCGAACAGTTGCACGGCGTCGGTGGTGACTTCCATCGCCACATCGGAGGCGAAGCATTTGGACGCCGCCGAGATGAAGCCCAGGTTGGATTCGCCACGCTCGGCGCGGGCGGCGGCGCTGTACACCATCAGCCGCGCGGCTTCGACCTTCATGGCCATGTCGGCCAGCATGAACTGGACGGCCTGGAACGAGCTGACCGACTGGCCGAATTGCTTGCGGTCCTTGGTGTACGCGATCGCGGCGTCGACTGCGCCCTGGGCGATGCCCACAGCCTGCGCGCCGATCGTCGGACGGGTGTGGTCCAGCGTGGCCAGCGCGGTCTTGAAGCCGGTGCCGGGCTCGCCGATGATCCGGTCGCCGGGAACCCGACAGTTCTCGAAGTGCAACTCGGTGGTCGGCGAACCCTTGATGCCCAACTTCTTTTCCTTGGGCCCGACGATGAAACCCTCGTCGTCTTTGTTCACGACGAACGCCGAAATTCCGTTCGCGCCCTTGTCCGGGTCGGTCACGGCCATCACCGTGTACCAGGTCGACTTGCCGCCGTTGGTGATCCAGGCTTTGGTGCCGTTCAGGATCCAGTCGTCCCCGTCGGCCTTGGCCCGGGTCCGCATCGATGCGGCGTCGCTGCCGGCTTCGCGTTCGCTCAGCGCATAGGACGCCATCGCCTCGCCGGAGGCCAGCGACGGCAGCACCTGCTTCTTCAGTTCCTCGGAGCCGCGCAGGATCAGGCCCATCGTGCCGAGCTTGTTGACCGCGGGGATCAGCGACGCAGACGCATCGACACGCGCCACTTCCTCGATCACGATGCACGCCGCGACCGAATCCGCACCCTGTCCGCCGTACTCCTCGGGCACGTGGACGGCGTTGAAGCCGGATGCGTTCAGCGCCGAGAGTGCCTCGTCGGGGAAGCGGGAATTCTCGTCCACGTCGGCTGCATACGGAGCGATCTCTTTCTCCGCCAACGCGCGGATCGCCGCACGCAGCTCGTCGTGCTCCTCGGGCAGCTTGAACAGATCGAACGACGAATCTCCGGCCCACTGAGCCATTTTGGCCTCCTTAGCTACTGGTCGGTAACTTTACCCTGACGCTCGCGCAACGCCGCATCCTTGGTAAGCACGGACTCCGCCAACTGCTCCTGAAAAGCCAAGATTCGGCTGCTCAGCCCCGGATCCGACACCGCGAGGATGCGCACCGCGAGCAGGCCCGCGTTGCGTGCACCGCCGATCGACACCGTGGCCACCGGCACACCGGCCGGCATCTGCGCGATGGACAACAGCGAATCCAGACCGTCCAGTTTTGCCAGCGGCACCGGAACCCCGATCACGGGCAACGGCGTCGCCGAAGCCACCATGCCAGGCAGATGCGCGGCGCCGCCGGCCCCGGCGATGATCACTCTGATGCCCCGGCCGGCGGCCTCCCGCGCGTAGTCCAGCATCCGTTGCGGGGTGCGGTGTGCCGAATACACGCCGATCTCATAGGCGACGTCGAACTCGGCCAGCGCCTCGGCGGCGTCGGTCATCACCGACCAGTCGCTGTCGCTGCCCATGATGACCCCGACGCTGGGCCGTTCAGTCATTGTGTGGGTCCCATCCGTCCGTCCACTCGCCGTGTGACAACCAGTGTGCCGCCCGCTCGCCGCGTTCACGCAAGACCGCGACGTCTGAAGGATCCCCGCCGAGAAAGTTGATGTGCCCGACCTTGCGGCCCGGTCGCTCCTCCTTGCCGTAGAGGTGGACCCGGGCGTCGGGCATCCGGGCGAACAGGTGGTGCAGCCGCTCGTCGAGCGTCATCGTCGGCGTGTGAGCGGCGCCCAGCACATTGGCCATCACCGTCACCGGCGCGATCGCATCGGTCTCGCCGAGCGGATAGTCCAGCACCGCGCGCAGATGCTGCTCGAACTGACTGGTCCGCGACCCGTCCATGGTCCAGTGTCCGGAGTTGTGCGGGCGCATCGCCAACTCGTTGACCAGCAGCTGCCCGTCCACCGTCTCGAACAGTTCGACCGCCAGCACGCCGACCACGCCGAGCTCGGCGGCCAATCCCAGCGCCAGCTGCTGAGCCGTGGCCGCGGTGTCGTCGGTCAGCGCCGGAGCCGGTGCGATCACTTGCACGCAGATTCCGTCGCGCTGCACCGTCTCCACCACCGGCCAGGCTGCGCCCTGCCCGAACGGCGACCGGGCTACCAGCGCCGCGAGCTCGCGCCGCATCGCGACCCGCTCCTCGACCACTACGGGTACACCGGAATGTAAATATTGACCAGCTATCTCGCCGGCCTGCGCAGCGTCGGCGGCCATCTGAACCCCGCGACCGTCGTAGCCGCCTCGGGCGGCTTTGACCACGACAGGCCCGCCGACCCGGCGGGCGAAGTCGGCAACGCTGTCCAGGTCGCCGGGATGCTCGACGGCTGCATAGCGCGGCACCGCGGCGCCCAGCGCCTCCAGTCGCCGCCGCATCACGAGCTTGTCCTGCGCATGCACCAGTGCCTCGGGCGGCGGAGCGACGTTGACTCCTTCGGCGACCAGCTTTTCCAGCAGCTCAGTGGGCACGTGCTCGTGATCGAAGGTCAGCGCGTCCGCGCCGGCGGCGACCCGGCGCAGCGCGTCGAGGTCGGTGTGCGACCCGATGACCACGTCGGGACTGACCTGGGCGGCGGGATCGGCGGCGTCGGCGGCCAGCACTCGCAGGCTCTGGCCCAGCGCGATCGCCGCCTGGTGAGTCATCCGGGCGAGCTGGCCGCCGCCGACCATGGCGACGACGGGGATGGCGGAGTGGGGGGCAGACGTGCGCGGCACGGCAATCATGGTGTCATGGCCTTGGAAAAGGGCTGGAACGGGCCATTTGGCAGCGCGCACACAAGTCACAGAGCACCCTTAACAAGCAATACGTAGACTGCGACATTGTGTCCTTCGCCGATGCCACGATCGCCCGACTGCCGGGGCCGCTGCGCCCCTTCGCCGAGCGCCATCACGAGCTGATCAAGTTCGCGATCGTCGGCGCGACCACATTCGTCATCGACTCGGCGATCTTCTACACCCTCAAGCTCACCATTCTGGAGCCCAAGCCGGTGACCGCCAAGGTCATCGCCGGCATCGTCGCGGTCATCGCGTCCTACATCCTGAACAGGGAGTGGAGCTTCCGGGATCGCGGCGGACGGGAACGTCACCACGAGGCGTTGCTGTTCTTCGCGTTCAGTGGTGTCGGCGTGCTGCTGAGCATGGCGCCGCTGTGGGTCTCCAGCTACATGTTGCAGCTGCGGGTGCCGATGGTGTCGTTGACGGTGGAAAACATCGCCGACTTCATCTCGGCCTACGTCATCGGCAACCTGCTGCAGATGGCGTTCCGTTTCTGGGCGTTCCGCCGCTGGGTGTTCCCAGAAGAGTCCGCGCGCAGCAGCGAGGCGGCGTTCACCGCAGGCGGCATCGCCGAGGTCTTCGAGGATGTCGAAGAGAGCGGCACCGTCACCCTGTTGGGCGCGTGGCGGGCGCGACGCAACCGCGACGATCAGCTCGGCGATTCTTCGGATCCCAGGGTGTCGAAAACTTCGTGATATAGCAGCGCGTGGACCTGCTCCACGCGCGGAATGTCGTAGAACTCCAACGGATCCTGTGACGCGGATTCGACGATCAACGTGCCGGTCCGCAGTATCCGATCGATGAGCCGGTGCCGAAACTCCACGCTGTTGATCCGGGCCAACGGGATATCGATGCCGCTGCGACTGAGCACCCCGTGCCGGAACATCACTCGCCGATCGGTGATGACGAAATGCGTCGTCAGCCAATTCAAGAACGGCCACAGCGTCAGCCAGCCGATGAGCACCAGCCAGACCGCGCCGATGACCCAGAAGACGACTCGCTTGGCGGTCGGGTCCCAGGTGGTGCCGTTGACCACCGCGCAGCCGAACGACGCCGCCGCACTCCCCAGGATCAGAACAGTGACCGGCCAGAAGAGCCGCTTCCAATGCGGATGGCGATGCAGAACCACCTGCTCGTCACCGGCCAATACGTTGTCGGGGTAGCCCACGCTGGCACCTTAGACGCTGGGACGCAGGTGCGTGATGTCTCCGGCAGAGATCGCCACCGTCTCGCCACCGGTGTCGATACACAGCCGCCCGGTCTCGTCGACGGCGCGCGCGATGCCGATCACCTCGCGATCACCGGGCATGCTCGCCCGCACCCGAGAGCCCAGCGTGACGCTGTAGCGCTGATAGTCGACCATCAGCGCCGAGTCGGCGCCCCCTGCGGTGCGCCAGGCGTCGATGCGCAGCGCCAGTTCTCGAAGTATGCGACGCGCCAACGCGTTTCGATCGGTCGTTGAGGACCCCTGCACCAGCAGCGACGTGGCGGCCGGGTCGGGCGCTTCCTCGGCGGTCAGCGTCACGTTGAGCCCCAGGCCGAGCACGATCGCCGATGCAGGCGCGGCGACTTCGGCGAGGATGCCGGCGAGTTTGCCGCCGTTGGCCAGCACATCGTTCGGCCACTTCAGGCCGACCTCGACGCCGCTGAGCGCGGTGAGCGCGTCGGCCACCGCAACGCCGGTGGCCAGCGGCAGCCATCCCCAGCCCGATTTGGGCACCGAGGAGCCCCGCACCCCGGCCGACAACGCGACCTGCGCCCGCGGCGGCGCCGACCACTGCCTGCCGTGCCGACCGCGGCCGGCGTTCTGATACTCGGCCAGCAACACCGCCCCGTCGATGTCGACGCCGTCGTGGGCTCGGGCGATCAAATCGGCGTTGGTGGAACCGGTTTCGCCGACCACGTCGAGCTGACGCCACGGCATCCCCGGCCCGACCAGCCCAGCGCGCAGCGCCGCCGCATCCAACGGCGCTCTGAGCGAGTCAACGTCCATTGCGCAGCCTCACAGTTCCAGGGACTCGGCACCAAGCCCGCTGTTGTCCCCTAATTCAATTGGCCTGAAAGGAATTTCGTTGGGCAGCCGACTGGAATCGACGCCGTCGACGACACCGCTCAAGGCGATCCTGTTGCCGCCGCTGCGTTTTGCCGCGTACATCGTTTCGTCGGCGCAGGCATGTATTGCCTCGAATTCGGCGAGGTTGGTGATCGGACCCACGGCCACTCCCACACTGGCGGTGGCTTGCGGGGTGCGCGGCGCTTCGATCGCGGCTCGGATGCCTTCGGCGATCGCCGCTGCGGCCTGCAGTGTCAGCAGGTCGAGGACGACGAACTCCTCACCGCCGGTGCGGGCGACGAAAGCCGACGGGCCGACCGCGATGCGAATCTGTTCGGCGGTGCGGGCGATGACGGTGTCGCCTACCTGGTGGCCGTAGATGTCGTTGATGTTCTTGAAGCCGTCCAAGTCAACAACGAAGACGGACAACGGTTTAGCCGACGACGTCAGCGTGTCGAGCTTCCTGGCCAGGTAGTTGGCCAGCCCGCGACGGTTGGCCAGTTCGGTCAGCGGATCGGTGAGCGACTCGACGGAGTTGCTCCGGATCAGCCAGAAACCGAACTGGATGGGCGGGAATATCGCGACGGTCACCGTCAGCACGACGATCGCCTTCGCGATCGCCACCGCCACCGCGTCGGGACGGTCGGACAGCGCCAGCCACGTCGCCGCGGCCACGATGGTGACCGCGGAGAACGCCATGTGCGCGGCATTGGCGCGTGGGCCGAAGAAGAACACCATGCAGGCGCCGGGCATCGCGAACAGCGGCGTGACGCTCAGTGCCGCCAGCGGGTCAGTGTGCAAGCCCGTCGCGATGGCGATGCCGATGTCGGCGAAGGCGAACAGAACGACCGCCTGCCGGGCGCTCGGCCACCGGAAGAACCACCAGTACACCGCCCAGCCGATCGAGTTCAGCAGCATCCAGGCGACGACGGCATGACTGAGCCAAAACGGTTGGACGAGGTCTTCGAACCACAGGCAGAAGGTGGCCACCGCGGTGACCACGCCGCCCATGCCGGTGGACGCCCTCAGCGCACCCAACAAACCGCGCCGCCGGTAGAAATCGACCACCCACTGGAAATCGCCCGGTTCGTTCCACCACTGATGCAGCAGGCGGTTGGTCTCCGACTTCACCACGCGCGATCCTCCGGCCCCGGTCCCGTCGAGACGAATACGGCGACAAGTGACGAAGATTACCTGCGCATCGACGAGTGACACAAAAGTGCCATTCACGGGACACGCACGACGCCGACGGCCTGATGCGGCTGCAAACTTAAGAGGCGGTTAAGCTCGGTTCCCATGACGAGCACTTCCGAGACCTCGGTCGAGGCGCAAGCCGAGCACGACATCGACATCCACACCACCGCGGGCAAGCTCGCCGAACTCCGCAAGCGGAGCGCTGAGACGCTGCACCCGGTCGGCGAAGCCGCTGTCGACAAGGTGCACGCCAAGGGCAAGCTGACGGCGCGCGAGCGCATCTATGCGTTGCTGGACGAGGGATCGTTCGTCGAGCTCGACGCGTTGGCCCGGCATCGCAGCACCAACTTCGGGTTGGAGCAGAACCGCCCGCTGGGCGACGGTGTCGTCACCGGCTACGGCACCATCGACGGCCGCGACGTCTGCATCTTCAGCCAGGACGCCACGGTGTTCGGTGGCAGCCTCGGCGAGGTCTACGGCGAGAAGATCGTCAAGGTGCAGGAACTGGCGGTCAAGACCGGCCGCCCGCTGATCGGCATCAACGACGGTGCGGGCGCGCGTATCCAGGAGGGTGTCGTCTCGCTCGGCCTGTACAGCCGGATCTTCCGCAACAACATCCTGGCCTCCGGCGTCATCCCGCAGATCTCGCTGATCATGGGCGCCGCCGCCGGCGGCCATGTCTACTCCCCTGCCCTGACCGATTTCGTCGTGATGGTCGACCAGACCAGCCAGATGTTCATCACCGGCCCGGACGTCATCAAGACCGTCACCGGCGAAGACGTGACCATGGAGGAGCTGGGCGGCGCTCACACGCACATGGCCAAGTCCGGGACCGCGCACTACGTCGCCTCCGGCGAACAGGACGCCTTCGACTACGTCCGCGACCTGTTGAGTTACTTGCCGCCGAACAACTTCACCGATGCGCCGCGCTTGCCGGTGCCGGTGCCGGTGGGCGCCATCGAGGACAACCTGACCGACGAGGACATCGAGCTCGACACGCTGATCCCGGACTCGGCCAATCAGCCCTACGACATGCACGAGGTGATCACCCGGATCCTCGACGACGACGAATTCCTCGAGGTACAGGCCGGTTACGCGGAGAACATCGTGATCGGGTTCGGTCGCATCGACGGCCACCCGGTCGGCATCGTGGCCAACCAGCCCACCCACTTCGCCGGCTGCCTGGACATCAACGCCTCGGAGAAGGCCGCCCGGTTCGTGCGGACCTGCGATTGCTTCAACATCCCGATCGTGATGCTGGTCGACGTGCCCGGCTTCCTGCCCGGCACGGGCCAGGAGTACAACGGCATCATCCGTCGCGGCGCCAAGCTGCTGTACGCCTACGGCGAGGCCACCGTTCCGAAGATCACGGTGATCACCCGCAAGGCCTACGGCGGCGCCTACTGCGTCATGGGCTCCAAGGACATGGGTTGCGACGTCAACGTCGCCTGGCCGACCGCCCAGATCGCGGTGATGGGCGCCTCCGGTGCGGTCGGCTTCGTCTACCGCAAGCAGCTCGGCGATGCGGCCAAGGACGGCCAGGACGTCGACGCGCTGCGGCTGCAATTGCAGCAAGAGTACGAAGACCACCTGGTCAACCCGTACCTCGCCGCGGAGCGCGGTTACGTCGACGCGGTGATTCCGCCGTCGCACACCCGCGGTTACATCGGCGCCGCGCTGCGGCTGCTGGAGCGCAAGATCGCCCAGACGCCGCCGAAGAAGCACGGGAACATTCCGCTGTGAGCGGCGAGACGAACGGTCAGTCCCCTGTGAGCGGCGAGACGAACAACGCCGCGCCGGATATCGACGCCGCGGCGCACGAGCCGGTGATCCATGTGCTCAAGGGTGAGCCGACCGCCGAGGACTTGGCCGCGCTGGTCGCGGTGCTGGGAGCGGCCGGCGGCGGCGGCGGTGAACCCGCACCGGCCGAGGCCGGTCGCTGGGGCCTGCCCGTCGACAAACTGCGCTACCCCAGTTTCAGCTGGCAGAAGATCACCCTGCTGGAGCGGACCCACATGCGCCGATGACGATGCAGAGCGGAGCGATGCTGAGGAATGGCGCCGTCCAATCCCGCCGATGACGATGCAGAGCGGAGCGATGCTGAGGAATGGCGCCATCCAATCCCGCCGATGACGATGCAGAGCGGAGCGATGCTGAGGAATGGCGCCATCCATCCCGCCGATGACGCGCCTGGTACTCGGGTCCGCGTCCAGCGGTCGGCGACGAGTGTTGCGGCAGGCCGGCATCGATCCGCTGGTCGTCGTCTCGGGTGTCGATGAAGACGCCGCCGTCGCCGCGTTGGGTTCGGACATCTCGCCCGGCGACGTCGTCCGCAGCCTGGCCGAAGCCAAGGCCGATCAGGTCGCGACAGTCCTCGATCCGGCGATCGCCGCGAATTGCGTTGTCATTGGCTGTGATTCGATGCTCTTTCTTGACGGTCAACTGGTCGGCAAGCCGGCATCGTCCGATGCGGCGCGCGACCAGTGGCGGGCGATGGCCGGCACCTCCGGTCAACTGCACACCGGGCACTGCCTCGTGCGGCTGCTCAACGGACACACCCGACGTGTCGCCGAAACATCCTCTACCACAGTGCATTTCGCCGAGCCAGCACCGGCGGATCTGCAGGCATACCTCGACACCGGCGAGCCACTGGCCGTCGCGGGCGCATTCACGCTCGACGGGTTCGGCGGCTGGTTCGTCGACCGCATCGAGGGCGACCCGTCCAACGTCATCGGCCTGAGCCTGCCGTTGACCCGACGCATGCTGGCGCAAGTCGGGCTGTCGGTCGCCGAGTTGTGGGCCGCCAACCCGGTCCACTCGTGACCGGTAGCCCGCTGACCGGCAGGTAGGCTCGCAGTGTGTCTCTACCAGCAGATCCCAGCCCGACGCTGAGCGCATACGCCCACCCGGAACGGCTGGTGACGTCCGACTGGCTGTCGGGCAATCTGGGCCGGCCCGGACTGGCCATCGTCGAGTCCGACGAAGATGTCTTGCTCTACGACGTCGGCCACATTCCCGGCGCGGTCAAGATCGACTGGCACACCGACCTCAACGACCCACGGGTGCGCGACTACATCGACGGCAGGCAATTCGCCGATCTGATGAACCGCAAAGGTATTTCGCGTGACGACACGGTCGTGATCTACGGCGACAAGAGCAACTGGTGGGCCGCGTACGCGTTGTGGGTCTTCACGCTTTTCGGCCACCCGGATGTGCGACTGCTCAACGGCGGACGCGATCTGTGGATCCACGACGGCCGCGACACCACGCTGGACGTCCCCGCCAAATCGTCATCGGGTTATCCCGTCGTGCAGCGCAACGACGCACCGATCCGCGCGTTCAAGGACGACGTGCTGGCCGCCCTGGGCACCGGTCCGCTGATCGATGTCCGGTCACCCGACGAGTACACCGGCAAACGCACCCACATGCCCGAGTACCCCGAAGAAGGCGCGCTGCGGGCCGGGCATATCCCTACCGCACAGTCGATTCCGTGGGGCAAGGCCGTCGACGACAGCGGGCGCTTCCGTCACCGCGACGAACTCGCGAAACTCTATGGCTTCATCGAGCCGGACGACAAGACGATCGTGTACTGCCGGATCGGCGAACGCTCCAGCCACACCTGGTTCGTGTTGACCCACCTGCTCGGCATCCCGGACGTCCGAAACTACGACGGTTCGTGGACCGAATGGGGCAACGCCGTGCGGGTGCCGATCGTCGCCGGCGAGAACCCGGGCGCCGTCCCCGCCTGATGAGCATGCCTGCGCCGTTGGCCGAGGTCGTCTCCGACTTCGGCGAAGTCCAAGGTCAGGACAAACTGAAGCTGCTGCTGGAGTTCGCCGACGACCTTCCTGCCCTGCCCGCCGACCTCGAAGAGGCGGCGATGGAACCGGTCCCCGAATGCCAGTCGCCGTTGTTCTTGCATGTCGACGCCCACGACCCGGACCGAGTGCGGCTGTATTTCAGCGCGCCTGCCGAAGCGCCCACCACTCGTGGTTTCGCGTCGATCCTGGCCGCCGGTCTCGACGAACAGCCTGCCGCCGACATCCTTGCCGTGCCGGAGGACTTCTACGCCGATCTTGGTCTGGCCGAGTTGATCAGCCCGCTGAGGCTGCGTGGCATGTCGGCGATGTTGGCCCGAATCAAGCGTCGACTGCGCGACTCCGCGGAGAAGTAGACACCGGGTCTCGTCGCTCACGGCGCGGCGCATAAACTTCCCCGGACATGACTTGTAAGAATTTCTCTTAGACATCCCCAACGTGTTCAGCTCTACAGGAGGCGCAGTGGCCAGTCACGCCAGCTCGACGATCTCGAAGGTTCTCGTCGCCAACCGCGGTGAGATCGCGGTGCGGGTCATCCGCGCGGCGAAGGACGCGGGACTGCCCAGCGTGGCGGTGTACGCCGAGCCCGATGCCGACGCCCCACACGTCAAGCTCGCCGACGAGGCCTTCGCCCTGGGCGGCCAGACCTCGGCCGAGTCCTACTTGGACTTCGGCAAGCTGCTCGAGGCCGCTAAGAAGTCCGGCGCCAACGCGATCCACCCCGGCTACGGCTTCCTCTCCGAGAACGCCGACTTCGCTCAGGCCGTGATCGATGCCGGCCTGATCTGGATCGGGCCCAGCCCGCAGTCGATCCGCGACCTCGGTGACAAGGTCACCGCGCGGCACATCGCCGCCAGGGCACAAGCCCCGCTGGTCCCCGGCACTCCCGAACCGGTGAAGGACGCCGACGAGGTGGTCGCCTTCGCCAAGGAGTACGGCGTGCCGATCGCGATCAAGGCGGCGTTCGGCGGTGGCGGCCGCGGCATGAAGGTGGCCCGCACCATCGAAGAGATCCCGGAGCTGTTCGAGTCGGCGACCCGCGAAGCCGTCGCCGCGTTCGGCCGCGGCGAATGCTTCGTCGAGCGTTACCTGGACAAGCCGCGCCACGTCGAGGCGCAGGTGATCGCCGACCAGCACGGCAACGTCGTCGTCGCGGGCACCCGCGACTGCTCGCTGCAGCGCCGCTTCCAGAAGCTCGTCGAAGAGGCACCCGCGCCGTTCCTGACCGACGCGCAGCGCAAGGAGATCCACGAGTCCGCCAAGAGGATCTGCAAGGAGGCGCACTACTACGGCGCCGGCACCGTCGAATACCTGGTCGGCCAGGACGGTCTGATCTCATTCCTCGAGGTGAACACCCGTCTGCAGGTCGAGCACCCGGTCACCGAGGAGACCGCGGGCCTCGATCTGGTGCTGCAGCAGTTCAAGATCGCCAACGGCGAGAAGCTGAGCATCACCGAGGACCCGACGCCCCGCGGGCATGCCATCGAGTTCCGGATCAACGGCGAGGATGCCGGCCGCGGCTTCCTGCCCGCCCCGGGCCCGGTCACCAAGTACGAGACGCCCAGCGGCCCCGGCGTCCGGTTGGACTCCGGCGTCGAGGCGGGCTCTGTCATCGGCGGTCAATTCGACTCGATGCTGGCCAAGCTGATCGTGTACGGCGCCAACCGCGACGAGGCCCTGGCCCGGTCGCGGCGCGCGCTGGACGAATTCCATGTCGAGGGACTGGCGACCGTCATCCCGTTCCACCGCGCAGTGGTGTCCGACCCGGCGTTCATCGGCGACGACAAGGGCTTCACGGTGCACACCCGCTGGATCGAGACCGAGTGGGAGAACAACGTCGAGCCGTTCACGGCCGGCGAGCCCATCGAGGAGGACGAAGCGCTGCCACGGCACAAGGTCGTCGTGGAGGTCGGCGGCCGGCGGCTCGAGGTGTCGCTGCCGGGCGATCTGGCGTTGGGCAACGGGGCTGCCACGACCGACGCTGTCGGTGTCGTCCGCCGGAAGCCGAAGCCGCGCAAGCGTGGTGCGGCAGGCGGTGCCGCAGCCTCTGGCGACGCGGTGACCGCGCCGATGCAGGGCACCGTGGTCAAGGTTGCCGTCGAAGAAGGACAAGAAGTCTCGACCGGCGACCTGGTCGTGGTCTTGGAAGCGATGAAGATGGAGAACCCGGTCACTGCGCACAAGGACGGTGTCATCACCGGATTGGCTGTCGAGACCGGCGCCGCCATCACGCAGGGCACGGTGCTCGCCGAGATCAAGTAGCGACTCCCGCGACCTCGGAGCCCCACGTGGAGCCTGTCGAGATCAATGCCGGGCAGTGGTATCTGCGGGCGTTGCGCGCCGACAGCCGCATCGACGACCGCGCAGCGTTGGCTGATCTCGGCGTGACCGATCCGGATCACATCGCTCGCAGTGCCGCCGCATGGTCTGCCGATACCGGCTACTCGTGGGCGGTCTGCGACGTCACAACCGGTGAGTTGCTGGCCGAGGCGACGATGGATCCGGCGACCGGGCAGATCGCCACCCAGGCGCGGGCCGGCCACGCCGACGCGGCCGCCGCGGCGGCGCAAACGGTCAAACGATTCGCCGCCGCTGTTGTTGTGCCAGAACAGGATTCGTGATCGAGTCAGGTCAGCGGCGCGTTGACCAGGCTTTCTGAGAAAGCTTCCGTCGCGTTGTCGGTGCGGCGGTGCCGGAGTACTGTGACAAACAGGTTGAGTTAACAGCCGCTCGGAACAGCGTTAATGACGCAGGGAGAGGCTCATTTCTCCCAGTCTCCCCCCGCGCGCGGCACCCTAACCGCTTGACGTGATCCACAGATTGCTTGTCGACTGATGGAGTCACTTGATGTCTTTGCCCTCGGATCTTTCGCACCCACCCCCCGCATGGGAAAACCATTCGGCGCGATTCACCGCGCAGTCGGATTCGTCCGGCGTCGTGATCGTCGCGCACGGCGAACTGGACGCCTCCAACGCCAACCAGCTCGCCGATTACGTCGAACGTTGCGTCGCTCAATCCACGGCGGTCGTCGTTGATTTAAGCGGTCTGGAATTCTTTGGGACCGCCGGCTTTTCGGCGCTACACCTGATCAATGTCAGATGCGCGGGCGCGAATCAGCGCTGGGCCGTCGTGCCGAGTGCGGCGGTGTCCCGACTGCTGCGGATCTGCGACCCCGACAACACGCTGCCATTGGTCGCCTCGGTGACCGCGTTCTGGGATGGCGACGGCGAGGATCAGGACCCGAACCGGCTATTCCAGCTCATCACGTAGTCGCGCCAGCGATTTAGCAAGCAAGCGCGAGACGTGCATCTGTGAGATGCCGACGCGCTCGGCGATCTGCGTCTGGGTCATCGAATCGAAGAACCGCAGCACCAACACCGTTCGCTCACGCTCCGGCAGCCCTTCCAGCAGGGGACGCAGCGCCTCGCGGTTCTCGATCCGCTCCAGGCTCGTGTCGACGTCGCCGAGCGTGTCGGCGATGGCACGCGCCTCTTCGTCTCCGCTGCCGCCGCCGCTGTCGATGGACAGGGTGTTGTACGAGCTGCCGGCCACCAGGCCCTCGATGACCTCGGTGCGGTCCATCTCGAGTTCTGCGGCGAGTTCAGTCGCGGTGGGCGCCCGGCCCAGCTTCTGCGACAGATCGGCGGTCGCCGCCCCCAGGCGCAGGTGCAGTTCTTTCAGTCGCCGCGGAACCTTGACCGACCAGCTGTTGTCCCGGAAATGCCTGCGGACCTCGCCCATGATGGTGGGCACCGCGAAGGAGACGAAATCCGAGCCGGTCTCGACATCGAAGCGGACGACGGCGTTGACCAACCCAACGCGGGCGACCTGGACGAGGTCGTCGCGTGGTTCACCGCGACCCTCGAAGCGGCGGGCGATGTGGTCGGCCAGCGGCAGGCAGCGCTCGACGATCTTGTCGCGATGACGCTGGAAATCAGCTGAGCTGGCGTCGAGAGTCGCCAGCTCGCGAAACATATCGGGAACGTCGGCGTATTCGTTCGGACGAGATGACGAACCACCGCCGGCTCGCGGTGTCACCTGCGAGAGCCCGCCCGCCTGGTGGTCAGCGTGACACCGAAGACGCCGTGGCCGTCTGGCCCACTGCCGTCCTGGAACGTCTGCACATCGTCGGTCAACGACGTCAACACGTGCCAGCTGAAGCTGCCCGGCGTCACAACGTCGAAGTTCTCGCATGTCGTCGACGCCACGACCCTGAGCTCGTCGTCGTGCGGGTCGACCACAATCGCCAGCGTGGCATCCGGGACGGCTGATCGGATCAGCCGGGTGCACACTTCATCGACCGCGAGCCGCAGATCGGCGACCGCGTCGAAATCGAGGTCCTCGAAGGTGCCGACTGCCCCGACCAAGGTCCGCAACACCGCCAGATTCTCCAGCTTGGCCGCAACGCGCAGTTCGATGGCACGTTCACCGCGTTGCTGTTCGTTCACTGGCTTTGCAGCAACGGTCATGTGGCCTCCCAGCATTGTTTGACCGACAGTACCGGGGCGCTCGAGCTGGTTAGTCATGATTGCCGCCGGGTATTGCACCTGCCATGGATTCGAGGGAGGCGGCGGAAATCGCACGCACACGCCGCATTAAGCGTGTCGCGATAATCGCCGTTGTCACGCTGGCCGTCCTCGTACTGATCGCAGTGGGCATTTATGTCATCGCATTCGTGATCTTGTCTCCGGTTATCGGGTGACAAGCTAACCACGGCTTTATGTCGTGGCCGTCATGCAGATACCCGCTCGCGTCGATATGTAAAACCCGGTTGCGGTGCCGACGGCTGCCGGGTCGGATGCGTCAGCTGGCCAGAATCGGCCCGGCGATCGGGGCTCCCATCACGAGCGTGACGAACATCAAGACCATCAGGAACCATCCCGCGCCCTGCCAAGCCCACCAGGTTCCGTGGCCGCGCCACACGCGATACGTCCGCAGAAAAGCCCAGCCTCCCGCGGCGAGCAAGATCACCGGGGCACCGAACGCCAAGACCGTCAGCTGCGGCGCTCCGCATGCCACGGTGTCGACCGACATCGCTCCGGTGCAGGTGCTGTCCCACAACGCGGCCACAATCAGAAATGCGACTCCTGCCAACCCCGCCACGACGGCGAACCGCACGGCGGTGTGGACTTCCTTGTCGTCGTGCCCGAGGCGGTCACCGGTCGAGCCATACTGTTGCGTCTGCATCTTGGACCTCTATCGCTCTCACATGCGCGAGCACCTGCGCCACAGCCATATACCCCAGTTCAGGGCGGGTAAAACGGCCTGCGAGATCAGGCGTCGTCGCGGTGCGTCGGCGCCGCGTGCCGGTTACTGGACCGAATCATGAAGATCGCCGCGGCGATGCCGATGACCAACAGACCCAGTGCGCCCAGTTCGAACAGGAGCCGGTCGAGTTCCTTGTCCGAATGGACCTGTTCGGATGCTGCGGTCACGATGAGGATCCGCCGGACGCAGGCAATCAACCCGATGAAAAGGAAAGGCTCGGCGGCGATCTCGTGGTACAGCAGTACCGCGCGAAGCGTCGCCGCAATCTCCGCGATGATCAGGACCATCAGAACGCGGTCGAGGACGAGCACACCGCCTTGCAGCGTGTCGACCTTATGGCCTGCGGCCTGGACGACTGCCTGGAAACCGCCGATGACCACCAGCACCGCAGCGGCAACCAGGAGCAGGAAAGCGATCGCGTAAATGACCGTCTCGAAACCGTCGACCAATGTGCCGACCCGTGAACTCAGGCCGGGGCGGGTTGCGTCCGGTTTCGATTTCATCGCCGTGCGATTGTATGGCGCACCAGGGTTGCGTACGCCGCGGGCATACGGCCTCCGCGTGTTGCCCGGTGAGCCGGCTCGGGATCAGCCTGCGACCGTCCGCTCCTTCGCTGGTGTGGAGAAAGCAGTGGTCGTGGCATGTTCGCCGCTTCGCGGCGCTGGCGTGGTGCGCACGCAGTCTTGACGGCCGCAGGGCCGACGAAGAGTTTGCAGCGACTTCCTGAGCGTTGACGACCTGTACAAAGCATCGACCAGTACCATCTGGGCTATGCGAACGCCCAGGCGCCGGTTGTCTCCGGAAGACCGCCGCGCCGAGTTGCTTGCACTGGGCGCGGAAGTCTTCGGCCAACGACCCTACGACGAGGTCCGGATCGACGAGATCGCCGAGCGTGCCGGGGTGTCGCGGGCCCTGATGTATCACTACTTCCCCGACAAACGGGCCTTCTTCGCCGCCGTCGTCAAAGGCCAGGCCGACCAGCTGTTCGAGACCACCAATGCCCTACCGACGCCGGGCCAGACGTTGTTCCAGGAAACCCGCGACGGTGTGCTCGCCTACATGCAGTACCACCAGGAGCACCCGCACGCCGCCTGGGCTGCATACGTCGGCCTCGGCCGTTCCGATCCGGTCTTACTCGGCATCGACGACGAGGCCAAAGACCGTCAGATGGAGCACATCATGAGCCGCATCGTCGAGGTCGACGCGGCGTGCAGCAATCTCGAGCCTGATGTGGAACGCGACCTGCGGATCGTCATCCACGGTTGGCTGGCGCTGACTTTCGAGGTGTGCAGGCAGCGCATCATCCACCCCGAGACCGATGCGGGCCACCTCAGCGATGCCTGCGCCCACTCGCTGCTCGACGCGATAACCCGGGTCAACGACATCCCCGAGCAACTGGCCAAAGCGGTCGCACCCGACCAGCGGTAACGGCGCCCGACCCTCTTGTCGGTGCGCGCTGGCACCATGGCTAAGTGGTCTCTGTAGCCGAGGATCCGCTCGCGCGGTTCAGCGCCGTCACCCGCGACTGGTTCGCGGGCACGTTCGCGGCGCCTACCCCAGCGCAGGGCGATGCCTGGGCGGCTATCGCGGACGGTCACAACACGTTGGTCATCGCCCCGACCGGCTCCGGTAAAACGCTGGCGGCGTTCCTGTGGGCGATCGACCGACTGGCCGGCGCGCCGCGGGAGGGACGGACGTCGGGCACGCGAGTGCTCTATGTCTCGCCGCTCAAGGCGCTGGCCGTCGATGTCGAACGCAACCTGCGGACTCCCATGGCCGGGATGGCTCGTGTCGCGGCCCAACGCGGTGTGCCCGCCCCGGAGATCACCGTCGGGCTGCGGTCGGGCGACACATCGCCGGCCCGCCGCCGTCAGCTGATCAGCTCACCGCCCGACGTGTTGATCACCACCCCGGAGTCGCTGTTCTTGATGCTGACGTCGGCTGCCCGCCAGACGTTGGCAGGCGTGGAGACGGTGATCGTCGACGAGGTGCACGCCATCGCGGGCTCGAAACGGGGCGCTCATCTGGCGCTGTCGCTGGAGCGGCTCGACGACATGTTGGAGGCGCCGGCGCAGCGAATCGGGTTGTCGGCCACCGTGCGTCCGCCCGAGGAGGTCGCCCGATTCTTGTCGGGCGCAGCCCCGACCACCATCGTGGCGCCCCCGGCGGCGAAGACCTTCGAGCTGACCGTGCAGGTGCCGGTGCCCGATATGGCCAACCTGGCCAACAACAGCATCTGGCCCGACGTCGAGGCCCGACTAGTCGACCTGGTCGAAACGCACAACTCGACGATCGTGTTCGCCAACTCCCGACGGCTGGCCGAGCGACTGACCGCTCGGCTCAACGAGATTCACGCCGAACGCACCGACGTGGAGCTGTCGGGCGACGCCAACCCGAAGGTCGCCGGCGGCGCGCCGGCCCACCTCCTCGGCAGCGGCCAAACGTACGGCGCACCAACACTCTTGGCCCGGGCCCATCACGGCTCGGTCAGCAAAGAGCAGCGTGCGATCGTCGAAGAGGACCTCAAGACCGGCCGACTGAAGGCAGTCGTGGCGACGTCAAGCCTCGAACTGGGCATCGACATGGGCGCAGTCGATCTGGTGATCCAGGTGGAGGCGCCGCCGTCGGTCGCCAGCGGCCTGCAGCGCATCGGCCGGGCCGGGCACCAGGTCGGCGAGATCTCGCACGGGGTGCTGTTTCCCAAACACCGCACCGACCTGATCGGCTGCGCGGTCTCCGTCGAGCGCATGCTCGCCGGCGAGATCGAGACGATGCGGGTGCCCACCAACCCGCTCGACATCCTGGCCCAGCACACCGTCGCAGCGTCCGCTCTGGAGCCGCTGGACGCCGACCGCTGGTTCGACACGGTTCGTCGCAGCGCGCCGTTTGCGACGTTGCCGCGCAGCGCCTTCGAGGCGACGTTGGATCTGCTGTCGGGCAAATACCCGTCGACCGAGTTCGCCGAGTTGCGGCCGCGTCTGGTCTACGACCGCGACCATGGCACGGTGACGGCGCGTCCGGGTGCGCAGCGGCTCGCGGTCACCTCCGGCGGCGCCATCCCGGACCGCGGCCTGTTCACCGTCTACCTCGCCACCGATTCCGAGACTCCGTCCCGAGTCGGCGAACTCGACGAAGAAATGGTCTACGAGTCCCGTCCCGGTGACGTCATCGCACTGGGAGCCACCAGCTGGCGCATCACCGAGATCACCCACGACCGCGTGCTGGTGATACCGGCGCCGGGCGAACCGGCCCGGCTTCCGTTCTGGCGCGGCGACGACTCCGGGCGTCCCGCCGAGCTGGGCCGGGCGGTGGGCAAGTTCACCGGCGAACTGGCCGGCCTGGACCGCGGCGAATTCGACAACCGTTGCGCTGCTCTAGGTTTCAACGACTACGCCACCGAAAACCTGTGGCGCCTGCTGGACGATCAGCGCACCGCCACCACGGTGGTGCCCACCGATGCCACCTTGCTGGTCGAGCGCTTCCGCGACGAGCTGGGCGATTGGCGGGTGATCTTGCATTCGCCGTACGGGCTGCGGGTGCACGGTCCGCTCGCCCTGGCGGTGAGCCGGCGACTGCGTGAACGCTACGGCATCGACGAAAAACCGACCGCCTCTGACGACGGCATCGTGGTGCGGCTACCCGACACCATCTCGGAGGCCGGTGCCGACTCACCCCCCGGTGCTGAACTTTTCGTGTTCGACGCCGACGAGATCGACCCGATCGTCACCGCCGAAGTCGGTGGTTCGGCGTTGTTCGCCTCGCGATTCCGCGAATGCGCCGCGCGCGCCCTGCTGCTTCCGCGCCGCAATCCCGGGCGCCGGTCTCCCCTGTGGCATCAACGTCAGCGCGCCGCGCAGTTGCTCGACGTGGCACGCAAATACCCGGACTTCCCGATCGTGCTGGAGGCGGTCCGCGAGTGCCTGCAGGACGTCTACGACGTGCCGACGCTGGCCGGGCTGATGAGCGAGATCGCCGCGCGGAAGATCCGCGTTCTGGAAACCGAGACCTCGACACCGTCGCCGTTCGCGGCGTCGCTGCTGTTCGGCTACGTCGGGGCCTTCATGTACGAGGGCGACAGTCCGCTGGCCGAGCGCCGCGCCGCCGCGCTCTCGCTGGACTCCACGCTGCTCGCTGAGTTGCTCGGCCGCGTCGAGTTACGCGAGTTGCTCGAGCCCGAGATCGTTGCGGCCACTGGCCGTCAGCTACAACACCTTTCGGCTGAACGCGCCGCACGGGACGCCGAAGCAGTCGCCGATCTGCTGCGAATGCTGGGCCCGCTGACCACCGACGAGGTGGCTGCCCGAGCCGGCGGCGCCGATGTCGGGGGCTGGCTGGAAGCGCTGTACGCGGCAAAACGGGTGCTGCCGGTCTCCTTCGCCGGCCGCAGCTGGTGGGTGGCGATCGAGGACATCGGCCGACTGCGCGACGGCGTCGGGGTGGCGGTGCCGGTGGGCGTGCCGGCCAGCTTCACCGGACCGGTCGCCGACCCGCTGGGCGAGCTGATCGGCCGCTACGCGCGAACCCATGCGCCGTTCACCACCACCGACGTCGCCGAACGGTTCGGCCTCGGGCTGCGAGTCGCGGCCGATGTGTTGGGCCGGCTGGCAGCCGACGGTCGACTGGTCCGCGGCGAATTCTCTACCGACGCTGTCGGCGACCAGTGGTGCGACGCCGACGTGCTGCGCATTCTCCGCCGCCGATCGCTGGCGGCGTTGCGAGCGCAGGTGGAGCCGGTCAGCACACGTGCCTATGCACGCTTCCTGCCGGCGTGGCACGGGCTGAGCGCCGCGACGGGTTCGCCGAGTAACTCCGGCCTCGACGGCCTGGCGGCAGTGATCGATCAACTGGCCGGCGTTCCGCTGCCCGCTTCGGCGATCGAATCGCTGGTGCTGGCGCCGCGCATGCGCGACTACTCCCCCGCCATGCTCGACGAACTGCTGGCCTCCGGCGAGGTGATCTGGTCGGGTGGCGGCACGATCTCGGGCAGCGACGGCTGGATCGCCTTCCACTCTGCCGATGCCGCCCCGCTGACGCTGGCCGCGCCGGCCGACATCGACTTCACCGAGATCCATCGCGCGGTCCTGGACATGCTGACCGGCGGCGGCGCGTTCTTCTTCCGGCAGCTCGCTCAAGGCGGAGTCGGCGAAAGCGAGCTCAAAGCAGCGCTGTGGGAACTGATCTGGGCCGGCTGGGTCACCGGCGACACGTTCGCGCCGGTACGGGCGACGCTGTCGGGGGGGCCGGGCGCACGCAAACGGTCCGCGCCGGCGCACCGCCAGGGTCGCAGCAAGCGTCCGCCGCGCCTGAGCCGCTACAGCGTCGCCCACCCGCAGGCGCGCTCGGCCGATCCGACCGTGGCCGGCCGCTGGTCGGCACTGCCGACGCCGGAACCCGATTCCACGCTTCGGGCCCATCATCAGGCCGACCTGCTGCTCAGCCGGCACGGGGTGCTGACTCGCGGCGCAGCGATGGCAGAGGGTGTGCCGGGTGGCTTCGCCACGCTGTACAAAGTGCTGACCGCCTTCGAGGACTCGGGCCGCTGCCAGCGCGGCTATTTCGTCGAGTCGCTCGGCGGAGCGCAGTTCGCCGTCGCGTCCACGGTCGACCGTCTGCGCAGCTATCTCGACGGGGTCGATCCCGAGCGGCCGCAATATCGCGCCGTAGTGCTGGCCGCCGCCGACCCGGCCAACCCCTACGGTGCCGCGCTGCCCTGGCCGGCCCGCGGCGACGGTGACGGCGCCGCCCGGCCGGGCCGGAAAGCCGGGGCGCTCGTCGTGCTGGTCGACGGCGAACTGGTGTGGTTCCTCGAGCGCGGCGGGCGGTCGTTGCTGAGCTTCGCCGACGAGGACGCGGACGCCAACCATGCCGCGGCCGTCGCGTTGGCCGATCTGGTCGGGGCTGGGCGAGTCAACGGGATCCTCATCGAGCGTGTCAACAGCGCGCCGGTGCTGGCGCAGCAGGTGTCCGCTGCGGTCGTGACGGCGTTGACCGACGCCGGGTTCGCCCGAACCCCTCGCGGGCTACGGCTGCGATAACCGATGCCGGAAGGTGACACCGTTTTTCGCACCGCGGAAAAACTGCGGGAGGCATTGGTCGGCCACAACGTGACCCGCTGCGACGTCCGGGTGCCCCGCTACGCCACCGTCGACCTGAGCGGCCACCGGGTCGACGAGGTGCGCACCCGGGGCAAACATCTGTTCATCCGGGTCGGGCCGGCGAGCATCCACTCACATCTGAAGATGGACGGCAGCTGGCGGGTGACGTCGCTGACCGCGCGCGCCGATTACCGAGTCCGGATCATCTTGGACACCGAAAATGTCCGCGCGCTGGGTATCGACCTGGGCGTGCTGGAAATCCTTGATCGGGCAAACGATTTCGACGTGGTCGACCACCTGGGGCCCGACCTACTGGGCGACGACTGGGATCCAAAGCTCGCCGCTGCCAACCTCACTGCGCGTCCCGACCGACCGATCGCCGAGGCGTTGCTGGATCAGCGGGTGCTGGCCGGGATCGGCAACGTGTATTCGAACGAATTGTGTTTCATCACCGGTCATCTGCCCACAGCACCGGTCAGCGCGATCACCGACCCGCACCGGCTGGTGTCCCGCGCCCGCGAGATGCTGTGGGCCAACCGCTTCCGCCGTAACCGCTGCACCACTGGAGACACCCGGGCGGGCCGGCAGGTGTGGGTGTACGGGAGAGCTGGGCAGGGCTGTCGCCGCTGCGGCACGCCCGTCCGGCAGGACGGCAGCGGCGAGCGGGTAACCTACTGGTGCCCCGCTTGCCAACGTTGAGCGCCTGGTACGTGTCCGCGCGGTAAACGATCGCGCTCGCTCGCGCCGCCGGCCCTACGCGCTTCGAAAGTCTGGGCACGGCATGCAATGATCTCAAGGCAAGCGGCTTGGCTTGCCATCAGCAAAACTCGCAATTCTGCTGAGCGGAAAGGTTCACCGGATGTCGACCACCCAAGTGCGCCCACCCATCCTTCTCCTGACGGTGGCACTGCTTGGCCTTTTGGCGATCACCAGCCCGGCAGCGCATGCGGATGCGGTCGACAACAATTTCCTGAATGCATTGAAGGTCAAAGGAGTGACATTCGCCTCGTCGCAGGCCGCGATTCAGGCCGGCCACGGAGTCTGTGACGAACTCGACCAGGGTAGGGCCACGCAGGACGTCGCCAATGACGTGATGCAGCAAAGTAGTTTGGACGGTTACCACGCCGGCTTTTTCGTCGGGGTCAGCATCGCCGCATTCTGCCCACGGCACGCTGGACAATGACTTTCGTGCAAAACTATTCACGATGAAGAGAATGTTGGCCGGTGTCGCGGTGCTTTTCGCCACACTGGCCGTCACTGCGGTACCGGCCGAGGCCGACCCCAACCCGTTCGGCTCCCTAGGCTGTGGCTGCGACTCGGCAGCCAAGATCCCGGCCGACAAGCCCGACGTCAAGGACCAGATCAACCAAGGAATTCAGAATGGTCTTGGTTCTCTGCGCCCGACGCGCGGTTCGTGAACTGACCGTCGCGTCGCCTAGCCCGCCGAGGGCGGCGGTTTCATCACGTTGCCCTTGAGTTCAGCGCCGATGGCAATGTCGTCGTACTTCTGCGGTTTGCGCTTACGCCAGCCGCTGCCGGGCGAAATCGGCGGCGGCATGAGCGGCGGCATCATGGGCATCCCGGCACCCCCCGTCAACGGCGTTGCCGCGGAGGCGAGTTGCACTGGCGCCTGAGATGTCGCCAGCAGAGCGGTCGCGGCCGGCGGCGCGCTCAGCGTGCCCATCGGCACCGCAGCACCCAGCGCCGCCGAGGTGGTGCCGATCTCGCCGAGTCCAGCGGCGCCCAGCGCGCCGCCCAGGCCTCCGCTTTGGCCGAGTGCACCCAAGGCTCCGGCAGCACCGCCGCCCAGACTGGCCGCCGACCCTCCCAGCGCCTGCTCACCCTCCGACAAGCCTTGCCCGACTTGGGCGCTGACGCCCTGCAATGCCTGGGCCGACTGACTCTGTGCCAGATAGCTGAGCAGGTTGATGGGGAATCCAGATGAGACGAACTGGTTGGCGTATACGTTAGCCAGTCCGATGTAGCCGGCGTTGGGATCGCCGTCGGTGGGAAGAGCTGCCGCGGGGGTTGCAGCAGCAGCGGTCGCTGTGGAGGTCCCCGATGCGGCGTTGGAGGCCCCGGACGTGGCCGTAGACGCCCCGGAAGTGGCGGCGGACGACGCGCCGGCCTTCGTGGACAGCCCGTTCGGGTTCGTAGCCGACGTCGGCGACGAGAACTGCGGCAGCGTCGAAGCTTGGGCCGACGTTGCCTGATAGCGACTCATCGCCGCCGAGTTGTTCGCCCACATGGTCTGGTACGCGGCTTCGGTTTCTGCGATGGCCGGAAGGTTCCTGCCGAATCCATTGGTGGCCAACAGCTGCGCGAGCAGCGTCCTGTTGGCGGCAACGGCGGAGGTCGGAACCACCGCCGCCTGGACAGAGCTGAAGGCCGCAGCGGCGGTCTGCGCCGACGCGGCCACCTGCTGCGTCTGTTGCGCGGTAGCGCGCAGCCAGGTCACGTAGGGCTCGACGGCCTGCAGCATTGTCGCCGATGACGGGCCGAGCCAGCTGCTATCCAGTGACGACAGGGCGGCGTCGTAGCTCTCGGCCGAGTCTTCCAGCGTGATGCCGAGCTGCTGCCAGGCAGCGGCCGCCGCCAGCAGCGATTCCGCGCCCGGCCCCGAGTGGATCAGCGCAGAACTGATCTCTGGAGGCACTGTCATGAACTCCATGGCACCGACCATCGACTACCGCCAGAAAGCTTTTGGAACGTTGGATTGACTGGGGCGAAAAAACCCCTCGAACTCTACGCGTCGGGGCCGGCGGAACGTCATGAGATCGCATTCACTGCGGCCACTAACCGCGGCCTGAAATCAGGGGGGATCGGGATGTACCCGTTAGCGGCCAGATCGTTCTGGCCTGCACCGACAGCGCTTTGCAGGAAGGCGCGCACCGCCATACCGACTTGCGGGTCGGGATATTTCGAGCACACGATCTCGTAGGTGGCCATCACGATCGGATACGAGCCGGGCTGATTCGGGCGGTAGAACGAGATGGTGTCGAGGGCCAGTTCGTCACCCCTTTTGACGTACCAGGCACCCGTGATGGTCTTTCCGACCGATTCCGGACTGATGGCGACGGGATCTGGGCCGGCCGACGAGATGATCTGGGCCACGCTCAAGTGCTCCTGCTTGGCGAACGACCATTCCAGGTAGGTGATCGACCCTTCGGTGTTCTTGACTGCCTGGGCAGCGCCGTCACTGCCGACGGCACCGTCGCCGACGCCGCCGTTGAACGTTTTGCCGGCGGGGAAGCCCCACGTGCCCCTGGATGCGGTGTCGAGATAGCGCTGGAAGTTGTCCGTGGTCCCGGACTGATCACTGCGGTACACGACGTGTATTGGCTCGTTCGGCAAGTCGACGCCCAGGTTCAGCAACCCAATGGCGGCGTCGTTCCACATGTTGATCTGGCCGTTGAAGATCTGCGCCGCGGTCAAGCCGTCAAGGTTCAGCGAGGTCACGCCTTTGACATTGAAGGCGATCGCGATCGGCCCGACCACCACCGGCAGGCTGTGCACTTCCGAACCGCACCGCTGCTGCCCTTTGTCGTACTCCGGTTTCGTCAGCGTCGAGTCGGACGCGCCGAAGTCGGTTTGGTTGTTCACGAAGTCGTTGATCCCGGCGCCGGAGGCATTGGGCGTGTAATCCAAAGATTGCCCAGGGCAAGCCTGTTCGAAAGCCTTGACGAAAAGGGCCATTGCGTTTTTCTGCGCCGTCGATCCACTGGCCTTCAGGACTGACTTGCCGCCGCAGTCCACTTTCACCGGCGACGTGGCGGTGGCATTCGGACTTGCACCGCCGGCATTGTTGTGACTGCCGCACGCGGACAGAATGAGCGCGCAGCTGGCAAGGATGCTGAGGGCGGCGCCAAATCGATTGAGCTTCAATCCAATTCCTTTTACAGACGAGATCATCGCCGCCGGCATAGCCTCAGCCCGCCGAACCGCTGTTCTCGTTGCGGGCATGAGCCATCGTAACAAGATTCGTACTACCGCAATCATGCCCGGTTATCGCCGGTTGCGTTCGGTTCTCGATTTCAACGGCAGTTTCCTCATCGTTCACGTTCGCCGAGGTCAGTACGCGTTCCGAGGCGGCCTTTGAGACTATTCACGAAGAATTGACGTCTGCTCGTCGGCACCGTCGACGCGGACCGCATATCGTTGGATATCAACAATGCGACCGGGCGTCGACGCCTGGTGACCTGCGTCGCACCTTCGGCGCGACACGGCCTTCATCACAATCGGCAAAGAATTGAGTCGATGGCGACGCCCGTATCGTTCAACGAGTAGCCGTCAACTATCAAAGGACAGACAACGTGCCAACACTGCAAGGCTTTGTGAGCGCGCGCCTCGCTGACCTGACCAGCGCTGGCGGCCTCACGGTTCGAGCACGCGACATGTGCCGCACCGTCGTATCGGCAGCCGTGACCGCGCGCAGCACGCCGCAGCCCACACCCACTACCCCGAGGCGTGCACCGAGGCGGTCGAACTACATCGTGATCGGCCACGACCTACCACTGCTCAGCCCCGGCATCGAGCGCTGCTGATCTCGGTGACGCGGGCAACCGCCGTCGGCTGACGAATTCCCGGCGGGCCCCATCCAGCGGGTCGTCGAACTCGAGGCGATGCGCCAATAGCTGCAGTGGCGTGGAGAAGTCGTCAGCGGCTACCTCGACAACGTTGGGATACAACGGGTCTCCGAAGATCGGGACACCCAACGACGCCATGTGCACCCGAAGCTGGTGCGTGCGACCGGTACGCGGCGTCAGCCGATACAGCCCGTCCGGTGAGATCAGCTCCACCACGGTCTCCGCGTTGAGTTCGCCAGGTTCCTCGACAGCCTGAAAGTTGCCGCGATGCTTCATGATTCGACTACGAACTATCTGCGGTAACTCAAGATCGGGGTCGACTGCAGCCCGCGCCTGGTAGGTCTTGCGCACCTCGCCGCGAGCGAACAGCGTCTGGTAGGCCCCACGCAGTTCGCGGCGAGTCGTGAACAGCAGCACCCCGGCGGTCAACCGATCCAACCGGTGCGCCGGGCTGAGCTCGGGCAGCCCGAGTTGCCGGCGAAGGCGCACCAACGCCGTCTGCGCGACGTGACGTCCTCGCGGCATGGTGGCAAGAAAGTGCGGCTTGTCGACGACGACAAGGTGGTCGTCCCGATGCAGCACCGGGATGTCGTACGGCACCGGCACCTCGTCGCGAAGTTCGCGGTAAAGGTAGACATACGCGCCGGCGGGCAGCACCGTCGCGGGATCGAGCACGACGCCGTGCTGGTCGACGACCTCACCGGCCACCGCCTTGGCGGCGACCGAGGGGCCGAAACGGCTGTTCAGCTCGTCGCCCAACGGTCCGCCGCGCACCCGCAGCCGCGCCGGCCCCACGCCGTCGCGGGGCGGCAACGGTTGGTGCCTCACGGTCCGCCTAATTTAAGGGCACCGGCTCGAGGATCTCGGCGCGGGCTTCGGGGGCGCTGGCCCGCAGCGCATCGGCGGACGCGTCGTCGGGCTGGGTCTGGGACAGCACCTCGGCCTCTACCCGCGCCGTGTAGGTCTCGACCTCGCGGTCGACGTCGGCAGCCGTCCAGCCCAGGATCGGGGCGACGATCTCGGCGACCTCGCGGGCGCAGTCGACACCGCGATGCGAATACTCGATGGCGATCCGGGTCCGCCGGGCCAGGACGTCTTCCAGATGCAGTGCGCCCTCGGCGGCCGCGGCGTAGGCCACCTCGACCCGCAGGTAACCCGGGGCGGCGGCGATCGGGTTGAGCAGGTCGCGATGGTCGGCCGCCAGTGCGAGAACCTCGCTCATCACCGAGCCGTAACGGTCCAGCAGGTGACGCACCCGGTAGGAATGCAGCCCCTCCAGCGCACCGACATGCTCGGTCTGGTTGATCAGCGCGAAGTAGCCGTCGGCGCCGAGCAACGGCACCTTGTCGGTGATCGACTGCGCGACCCGAGCCGGAATATATTGTGCCGCAGCGTCAATCGCGTCGGCCGCCATAACCCGGTAGGTGGTGTACTTGCCGCCGGCAATCGCGACCAGACCCGGGGCGGGCACCGCGACCGCGTGCTCGCGCGACAGCGTGGACGTATCTTCACTTTCCCCGGCCAGCAGTGGCCGCAGCCCGGCGTACACCCCGTCGATGTCGGCGTGGGTCAGCGGAGTGGCCAGCACGGTGTTGACGGTGCCAAGGATGTAGTCGATGTCGGCTTTGGTGGCCGCCGGATGCGCGAGGTCCAATGCCCAGTCGGTGTCGGTGGTTCCGATGATCCAGTGATTGCCCCACGGGATGACGAACATCACCGACTTCTCGGTGCGCAGGATGATCGCGACGTCGCTGACGATGCGGTCCCGCGGGACGACGATGTGCACGCCCTTGGATGCGCGAACCCGAAAACGCCCGCGCTGCTTGGACAACGCCTGAATCTCGTCGGTCCACACCCCGGTCGCGTTCACCACGACGTGGCCGCGCACCTCGGTGACTGCGCCGTCCTCGGAGTCACGGACCCGCACGCCGGTCACCCGGTCGCCTTCGCGCAGCAGCGACACCACCTGGGTGGACGACCGAACGACCGCGCCGTAGTGCGCCGCGGTACGCACCACGGTCAGGGTGTGCCGGGCGTCGTCGACCACGGTGTCGTAATAGCGGATGCCGCCGATGAGCGCACTGCGCTTCAAACCGGGCGACAGCCGCAGCGCGCCCGCACGGGTCAAATGCTTTTGCGCGGGAACGGATTTCGCGCCACCGAGCTGGTCGTAGAGCAGTAGGCCGGCGGCGGTGTACGGACGTTCCCACCACCGCTTGGTCAGCGGGTAGAGGAACGGCAGGGGCTTGACCAGGTGCGGCGCCAACGTCGTCAACGACAACTCGCGCTCGAACAGCGCCTCGCGGACCAATCCGAATTCCAGCTGTTCGAGGTAGCGCAGCCCGCCGTGGAACATCTTCGACGATCTGCTCGACGTGCCGGAGGCGAAGTCGCGGGCCTCGACCAACGCGACTTTCAGCCCGCGGGTCGCGGCGTCCAGCGCGGCGCCCGAACCCACCACGCCGCCGCCGATGACGACGACGTCGAATTGCTCGCTGCCCAGGCGCTCCCAGGCCGTCGCGCGTTGTTCGGGTCCCAGAAACGAACCCGGCCGGGTCGGCTCGCTCGCCGGGACGCGAATCGGGTCGCTCACGGCCACGGTCTCCTGTCGGTTACTCGTCAGTAGCTTGCTGCGTCAAGGTTACCTGGGTCAGTCCAGGTCGTCGTGGGCCATCAGCCGCCGCGCCGCCTCGGTGATCGAACCCGACAGCGACGGGTAGACGCTCAGCGTCTGCGCCAGATGGTTGACCGTCAACCGGGTCTGCACAGCCATGGCGATCGGCAGGATCAACTCGGACGCGATCGGCGCGACCACCACGCCGCCGATCACCACGCCGGTGGCCGGGCGGCAGAAGAGTTTGACGAAGCCGTGCCGCAGCTCCGACATCTTGGCTCGCGCGTTGGTCCGCAGCGGCAACATGATCGTGCGGGCCTGCACCGATCCGTCGTCGATGGCGGACTGCGGCACACCGACCGCGGCAAGCTCAGGCCGGGTGAACACCGCAGCGGCGACGGTGCGCAGCCGGATGGGGGTGACGGCCTCGCCGAGGGCATGCCACATGGCGATCCGACCCTGCATCGCGGCCACCGACGCCAGCGGTAGCAGCCCGGTGCAGTCGCCGGCGGCGTAGATGTTGGACACCGACGTGCGCGACACCCGGTCGACGGTCAGGTAGTTGCCGCTGCCCAGTTCGATGCCCACCCGGTCCAGGCCCAGACCGGCGGTGTTGGGCACCGACCCGATCGTCATCAGCGCGTGGCTGCCTTCCACGGTGCGGCCGTCGGCCAGCGTCACCAGCACCCCGGAATCGGTGCGGGTCACCGAGTCGGCGCGGGCGTTCTTGACCAACTCGACCCCGCGTTCGGCGAAGATCCGCTCGAGCACCTGGGCGGCATCGGCGTCCTCGTAGGGCAGTATCTGGTCGCGGCTGGCGACCACCGTGACGTCGACGCCCAGTTCGGTATAGGCGTGCACAAACTCCGCGCCCGTGACACCCGAACCGACCACGATCAGGTGCTCGGGCAACGCCTCCAGGTCGTAGAGCTGCCGCCAGGTCAAGATGCGCTCGCCGTCAGGCCGCGCGGTCGGTAGCTCGCGCGGGCTGGCACCGGTGGCGATCAGGACCACGTCGGCGTCGTAGCTGCTGGTGCTGCCATCCGGGCTGGTGGCCTGGACGTGGTGTGCCGCCAGGCCGGGCGCCGCGTCGATCAGCTCACCTTTGCCGGCGACCACTTTGACGCCGGCGTTGAGTAGTTGCGCTTTGACGTCGGCGGACTGGTCGGCGGCCAGCGTTTTGACGCGCTGATGGATCTCCGGCAGCGAGATCTTCGCGTCGTCCGGGTCGATGTCGAAGCCCAGATACGGCGCGCGACGCAATTCGGTGCGCACGCCGGTCGACGCGATGAACGTTTTCGACGGCACACAGTCGAACAGCACCGCCGCCCCTCCGATGCCGTCGGAGTCGATGACGGTGACGTCGGCGTTGCGTGCGGCTGCGACCAGCGCCGCCTCGTAGCCGGCGGGCCCTCCCCCGATGATCACGATGCGGGTCGCCACCGCCCTAACCTAACGAACCTTGCGGATACGCGCCGCGCCAGCACACGCCGTCTAAGATTTCCCCGTGCCGCTCTACGCCGCTTACGGCTCGAACATGCATCCCGAGCAGATGCAGCAGCGTGCACCACACTCGCCGATGGCCGGAACCGGCTGGTTGCACGGCTGGCGGCTGACGTTCGGCGGTGAGGACATCGGCTGGGAAGGCGCCCTGGCCACCGTGGTCGAGGACCCGACCTCGAAGGTGTTCGTTGTGCTCTACGACATGACGCCCGCCGACGAGAACAACCTGGACCGCTGGGAAGGCTCCGAGCTCGGGGTCCACAAGAAGATCCGCTGCCGCGTCGAACGTGTCTCGTCGGACACCACGACCGATCCGGTGCTGGCATGGCTCTACGTCGTCGACGCCTGGGAGGGCGGCCTGCCGTCGGCACGCTACATCGGCGTGATGGCCGATGCCGCCGAAATCGCCGGCGCACCAAGCACCTACGTGCACAAACTCCGCACCCGCCCGGCCCGCAACATCGGCCCTGGCCACGGCGGATGAAACCCCGCTTCTGACGTCAGCCGGCGCCGGCCTGACCGAATGCGGCGGACTGCTCGACGATGTTGACCATCAACCGCAGCCCGATCGCCAGGGCGCGCTCGTCGAGGTCGAAGTTCGGCTGGTGCAGGTCGAGCTGCGGACCGTGACCCGACCAGACCCCGAGCCGGGCCATCGCGCCCGGCACTTCCTCCAAGTACCAGGAGAAGTCCTCGCCGCCACCGGACTGCCGGGTGTCGGCCAGCGCATCCGGGCCGAGGGCTTCGATGGCGTGGGTGATGATGCGGGTCGAGACTTCTTCGTTGACCACCGGCGGGACGCCGCGGTTGTACTGCACGGTGTGTTCGATGCCCAGCGGTGAGAGCAGCGCGGCCACCACCTCCCGGACGATGTCCTCGAGGCCCAACCAGGTTTCCCGGCTGGCGGTGCGGATGGTGCCCGCCAGCGTGCCGCTCTGCGGAATGGCGTTGGCGGCCACGCCCGCATTGACCGCGCCCCACACCATCACGGTGCTGTTGCGCGGGTCGATGCGGCGCGACAGCACACCGGGCACGCCGGTGATCAGGGTGCCCAGCCCGTAGACCAGATCGCCGGTCAAATGTGGCCGTGACGTGTGGCCGCCGGGTGACGACAGGCTGATCTCGATCATGTCCGCCGCCGATGTGATCGGCCCCTGCTTCACCGCGACCTTGCCGACTTCCAGCCTGGGGTCACAGTGCAGGGCGAAGATCCGGCTCACCCCGGCCATCGCGCCCGCGGCGATGGTGTCGATCGCGCCGCCCGGCATCAGCTCTTCTGCCGGCTGGAAGATCAGCCGCAATCCGACCGGCAGTTCGGGCGCTCCGGCCAGCGCAAGCGCCGTGCCGAGCAGGATCGAAGTGTGCGCGTCGTGGCCGCAGGCGTGCGCGGCGTTCGGCATCGTCGAGGAGTAGGAGGCTCCGGTCCGCTCGGCCATCGGCAACGCGTCCATGTCGGCCCGCAACGCGACCCTCGGCTCCCGGTCGGGGCCGAAGTCACAGGTGAGTCCGGTCCCGCCGGGCAGCACCTTGGGATTCAGCCCGGCGTCGACCAGTCGCTCGGCAACGAATTGGGTGGTGGCGTACTCCTGGCGGCCCAACTCCGGGTAGCGGTGAATGTGGCGCCGCCACTCGACCAGGTCGTCGAAGTGTGCGGCGAGCCAGGAGTCCGCGATCTGTGCAAGACTCATCGGCGCCGCTCCTCCCCATCGCTTCGCTCTGCATCGTCGCCGGCGCAACTCATCGGCGCCGCTCCTCCCCATCGCTTCGCTCTGCATCGTCGCCGGCGCAACTCATCGGCGCCGCTCCTCCCCATCGCTTCGCTCTGCATCGTCGCCGGCGCAACTCATCGGCGCCGCTCCTCACGCGCCGCGAGCACCCGGTCGCGCTGATCGGGAGACTCGGCAAGTCGAACGACCGTGCGCGCCAACATGATTGCACCGTCGAGCACGGCTTTGTCCGCCGTCGGACCGGCGGCAGCCGCGGTGAAAGCCGGCTGATGCAGCGACGCGCCACCGGCATCGACGGCAACCATCGGGTGGATGCCGGGCAGCAACTGGGTGACGTTGCCCATGTCGGTGCTGCCCAGCGGGAGCGCCGCTTCCAATGCTTTGTCGACGGGCGCGCGGCCGAGTCGCGTCATCTCGTCGCGGACGGCCTCGGCCATCCACGGGTCCGGCTTGAGTGCGTCGTACATCGGCTCGGTCTGCTCGACGCTGTATTCGCAGCCGGTGGCCACTGCGCCGGCCAGGAAGCAGTTGCGCACCTTGGCTTCCAGATCGGCCAGCGATGACGCCTCGGTGGCGCGCATCGTGTACTGCAACTCGGTGTGCGCGGGAATGACGTTCGCGACCTGCCCACCCTCGGAGACGATGCCGTGCACCTGCTGTCCGGGTGCGAGTTGCTGGCGCAGCAAGCCGATCGCCACCTGTGCGACGGTGACGGCGTCGGCAGCGTTGATGCCCTGGTACGGCGCGGCTGACGCGTGCGCTTCGCGTCCGCGGTAGTCCACCCGGACCGCGGACAGAGTCAGCGACCTGGCCGCGGCGATGTCGATCGGTCCGGGATGCACCATCACCGCAAGCGCGAGGTCGTCGAAGACACCGGCGTTGAGCAGCAACACTTTTCCGCCGCCGAACTCCTCGGCGGGCGTGCCCAGCAGCACGACCTTCAGCCCGAGCTGATCGGCGACGTCGGCCAGTGCCAGCGCAGCGCCGACGGCTGAGGCGGCAATGATGTTGTGCCCGCAGGCATGACCGATCCCCGGCAATGCGTCATATTCGGCACACACGCCAACCGTCAGCGGGCCGCTGCCGAACTCGGCGCGGAACGCGGTGTCCACGCCGCCCGCTGCCGCGGTGATCTCGAAACCCCGCTCGGCCACCAGCGCTTGCGTCTTGGCGCAACTGCGGTACTCGGCGAACGCGAGCTCCGGTTCGGCGTGGATCGCGTGCGACAGCTCGACGAGGTCGGTGCTGCGACGCTGCACTGTCTCCTCGACGTGATCCAGCACCGGGATTGGGGCCATCGTCGCAGTATCTCACCGACTAGGCTCCCGCCTTGTGACTGGCCGAACCGACCCCGAAGCGGTCGCGCGGACGGCAGCGGAGTTCATCGCCGACGAGACCGGGGTCGCCGCACACGATGTGGCGATCGTGCTGGGTTCAGGATGGTCGCCGGCGGTTGCCGCACTGGGCCGGCCGACCGCGGTGCTGCCGATGGCAGAGCTACCCGGATTCACTCCCCCGACCGCGGCCGGCCACACCGGTCAAGCCTTGTCGATCAGGATCGGCGCGCACACCGTGCTGGTGCTGGCCGGTCGCGTGCACGCCTACGAAGGCCATGACCTGCGGCACGTCGTTCATCCGGTGCGGACAGCCTGCGCTGCCGGGGCGCGGGTCGTGGTGCTGACCAACGCGGCAGGGGCGGTGCGTGCGGACTTCACCGTCGGCCAGCCGGTGTTGATCAGCGACCACCTGAACCTGACCGGCCGGTCGCCGCTGGTCGGGGCCCAGTTCGTCGACCTGGTCGACGCCTACTCGCCCAGGCTGCGGCTGCTGGCTCGCGAGGTCGATCCGGCCCTGGCCGACGGCGTGTATGCCGGGCTGCCCGGGCCGCATTTCGAGACGCCCGCAGAAATTCGGATGTTGCGGACCTTGGGCGCCGACCTGGTCGGCATGTCGACGGTGCACGAGACGATTGCGGCGCGGGCGGCGGGCGCCGAGGTAGTGGGAATCTCGCTGGTGACAAATATGGCCGCGGGTATCACCGGTGAGCCGCTCAGCCACGTCGAGGTGCTTGCCACCGGCGCCGCTTCGGCGACCCGGATGGGCGCGCTGCTGGCCGGCGTCGTCGCGCGGCTCTGAGCGGCGCAATGACTCCTGAGGAATGGATCGCCCACGACCCGGACCCGGAGACGGCCGCCGAACTCGCCCGCTGCGATCCGGCGGAGTTGGCGGCGCGGTTCGCCCGGCCGCTGAGGTTCGGCACCGCGGGATTACGCGGTCCGGTGCGCGGTGGCCCGGACGCGATGAACCTCGCGGTGGTGTTGCGGGCCACCTGGGCACTGGCCCAGGTGCTCACCGACCGCGGGCTGGTCGGCAAGACGGTGGTCGTCGGACGGGACGCGCGGCACGGGTCGGCCGAATTCTGCTCGGCGGCAGCGGAAGTGCTTGCAGCAGCGAAGTTTTCCGTTGTCGTGTTTGCCGACCCGATACCCACGCCCGTGCTGGCGTTTTCGGTGCGTCATATCGGCGCGGCCGCGGGTATCCAGATCACCGCATCGCACAATCCACCCACCGACAACGGCTACAAGGTGTACCTGGACGGCGGCATCCAGATCGTCTCCCCCACCGATCGGGAGATCGAGGCCGCGATCGCCGGTGCACCGTTCGCCGACGACATCGCCAGGGCGCCGGTGCAACCCGCCGGCACCGGGCTCGTCGAGCGCTACATCGAACGCGTCGCCCTGCTGCGGCGATCGCCGGGTCCGGTTCGCGTCGCGCTGACGGCCCTGCACGGGGTGGGTGGTGCGGTGGCCGTGGAGACGCTGCACCGCGCCGGTGTCGACGACGTGCACACCGTCGCCAACCAGTTCGCTCCCGACCCTGATTTTCCCACGGTGACGTTCCCGAATCCCGAAGAGCCCGGCGCCGCGGACGCGGTGCTGGCGCTGGCGGCCGAGGTCGATGCCGATATTGCGATCGCGCTCGATCCCGACGCCGATCGATGCGCCATCGGAATACCGACGCACTCCGGCTGGCGGATGTTATCCGGTGACGAAACCGGTTGGCTGCTCGGCGATTTCGTGCTGTCACGGACAGATCCGGGCGAGCTGTCGACCAGTGTGGTGGCCAGCACGGTGGTGTCGTCGCGGATGCTGTCGTCGATCGCGGCTCGTTGGGGCGCACACCACGTCGAGACGTTGACCGGTTTCAAGTGGTTGGCCCGCGCCGACGCCGACCTGCCAGGCACGACGCTGGTGTACGCCTACGAGGAAGCCATCGGGCACTGCGTCGACCCGGCGGCGGTCCGGGACAAGGACGGGATCAGCGCCGCGGTGCTGGTCTGCGACCTGGTCGCGACGCTCAAACACGCACGACGCTCGGTGCCCGACGCGCTCGACGACCTCGCCCGTCACTTCGGCGTCCACGTCGGCGCAGCGGTCTCGAGACCAGTGGCCGACCCCGGCGAAGCGGCCGCGCTGATGCAGCGGTTCCGGGCGTCGCCGCGCACGACAATCGCCGGATTCGACTCGTCCACAACAGATCTGCTGCCTCGAACCGATGCGCTGATCTTCACTGGCGGCGACGCCGACACGTCGGTGCGCGTCGTGGTCCGGCCATCGGGCACCGAACCGAAGGTCAAGTTCTACATCGAAGTCCGGTCGGGCACCCGTCAGCGCGCCGCCGCTCTGTGCGATGAGCTCACGCAGTCGGTACGGAGTTGGTGACCTAGCGCGGTCCGAACTGGCGATCGCCGGCATCGCCGAGACCCGGGACGATATAGGCGGCCTCGTTCAGGCGATCGTCGACGGCCGCGGTGAACAGCCGCGTGCCTGGGGCCGCTTTCTCCAACGCCGCAACGCCTTCCGGGGCGGCGACGACGCACAGCACGGTGATGTCGTCGGCGCCACGGCTGTGCAGCAGACCGAGGGTGTGCGTCATCGAGCCGCCGGTGGCCAGCATCGGATCGAGGACGATCACCGGCAGGCCACGCAGATCATCGGGCAGCGACACCAGATACTCGGTCGGGAGCGCGGTCTCCTCGTCGCGGGCGACCCCGACAAAGCCGACCAAAGCCTCGGGTATCAGGGCGTGCGCCGACTCGACCATGCCCAGACCGGCCCGCAGTATCGCCACCAGAAGCGGCGGTGTGGCCAATCGCGCGCCCGCCGTCTCGGCCAACGGGGTTCGGACGTCGACGGTGACCCGCGGTGCGTCACGGGTGGCCTCGTAGACCAGCATCTGCGTCAGGTCGGCCAACGCCGCGCGAAAGGTCGCATTGTCGGTGCGCTCATCGCGCAGCGCGGTGAGCCGGACCGCGGCCAGCGGGTGGTCGACGACATGCACCTTCACGCAGTCATCCCACCAGACTCAGCAGTCCCCCGCCGAGGGACTAGTGCCTTTTCCAACGCGAGCGCGCCGGCGATATCGCCTTGCGTCCCGGCCGGCGCACACCGCCTAAGCACCGAAGAAGTTGAAGACGTCGAACCCGTAGCCGACGAGGTCGATCAACGGTTGCCCGGAAATCAGTGGCGAGCCGTCGAAGACCGCGTCCGGCGCCAGCGACGGGACGCTCGCCGTAGCGTCAGTCCACGCGGTCAGCAGCGACGCATCGAGCTGGTTGGTGAGGTCGTAACCCGACAGCAGCCCGTCGACGAACGACGTCGGCAGCGGCGACTGGCCGGCGTCCTGCAACAGGTCGTTGATCGGGCCGACGAACGTCTGCACCGCCGCGTACTCGACCCCGGCCAGCATCTGCAGCGGGTCCATCTTGGGGATGAAGCCGTCGACACCGGAGGCCATCAATTGACCGGTCGCGTCGACCTGCCACGGGCCCGCGACGCCGATCGGCGCCACCCCGTCAACGGTCAAGCCCGCGCCCGGGTCACCCGGGTTGCCGTAGCCCCAGTCGTCCACCAGCGTCGCAAAGGGGCTGAAGGAGTCGTAGAAGAACTGCCCGGCGGGTCCGCCGTCGTACATGAACGCCAACGTCGGCAGCGGCGCGGGGATTGCGTAGAAGTTGGTGTCGCCGATCGTCCCGAGATTGATGATGTTGGCGGTGTCCAGGTTCACGCCGGGAGTCGGGTCCGGGTAATAGGGATGCACCGTCTCGATGCCGATCAAGGCGTTGATGTCGGCGAAGATATTGGTGGGGTCGGAGGGAAAGTCCGACCAGCCGTCGTACTCGCCCGTGTAGATGTCGGTGTCGATCCCGGTCAGCGGCGTCGGGTCGGTGCCCATCGGGATGTCAAGGAACGGGATCTGTTGCGGCTCAGGGGTCACGCTGAAAGCGCCCACGCCGTCGGGGAACTGGAAGCGGTCCAGTATGCCGCCGATCGCGCTGTTGGGATCTCCGAGCAGGGTGACGTGCAGATTGCCGAGGTTCGCCTGGTCGTCACTGATCAGCTGATTCATCAACTGGCTGGTGACGGTCGCACTCTGGGAGTAGCCGAGCACCGAGACGTCATCACCGGCGTTCAGCGCAGGGACGACCACGCCTTGCAGGTCGCCGACGCCGGCGTTCACCGAGTCACCGAAACCCAGGTCCGGCTGACTGGCATTGCAGATGATCGGGCAGAACTGCTCGGGCGTCTCCAAGCCGTCGAAGGTGTACCCGGAGTACTGGCCGAGGTAAAGGCCTTCGACGCTACTGAGGTAGCCCGGATCCGGTATCGGGTTGTCGGTGCCGCCCATGATCCAGCCGAGGTCTTCGCCGTTGACCAGCGCGACGTCTGCCATCAACGCGCGCACCCCGGACGGCGCGGTCACCGCCAGCGCCGTGCCCAGCACGGCCGCTGCCAACGCAGTGCACAGCGAACGACTCCGCACGCCCGTCATCGCAACCCTCTCTGCGGTGTGGCTGCATCGTAGGACCTGGGCATGGCGTCACACGGCAAACTCGCAGATATTCTCCGCGGGCCCACCAGCCGACACGTGCAGAGCGGTGCCGACGGTCCCGCGGAACCGGCCATATACTCCGGCCATGCAGCGCCGCCCAGGCCGAAATCGCACGCGGAGTCGCGCGGTGAGCCTGTTCGGCGTGTTGACCGTGGCGACCGCACTGATGTCCTGGCCGTCGCCTCCTCACCTGCCGGGCATGCCCGAAAAGGCCCCCATCGAGTTTCGGGCGGCCACCGTTCCGACCCCCGCACACGTCGTCATCGTGGTGGAGGAGAACCGCTCGCAGACCAACATCATCGGCAACAAGGCGGCCCCGTTCATCAACCAGCTGGCCGCCAACGGCGCGATGATGGCGCAATCCTTCGCCGAGTTACATCCCAGCGAACCGAATTACTACGCCCTGTTCGCCGGCAACACACTCGTCACGGCCAACGTCTGTCCGGTCAACGGCGGCAACACGCCCAACCTCGGTTCCCAATTGCTGGGGGCCGGTTACACCTTCGCCGGCTTCGCGGAAAGCCTGCCGGAGGTGGGCTCGCCGGCCTGCAGCGCCGGGAAATATGCACGCAAGCATGTGCCGTGGGCCAGCTTCACCAACATCCCGAGCTCACGCTCGCTGCCGTTCTCGGCGTTCCCGCCGCCGTCCAACTACGCCGGGCTGCCGACGGTCTCGTTGGTCATTCCCAACCTCGACAACGACATGCACGACGGCTCGATCACGCAGGGCGACACCTGGCTGTATCAGAATCTGTCGCAGTACGCCTCGTGGGCGCGGGCCAACAACAGCCTGCTGATCCTGACCTGGGACGAGGACGACAACACCCCGCGCAATCAGATCCCCACGGTGTTGTACGGGGCCAACGTCAGGCCCGGCATCTACAACGAGCCGATCAGCCACTACAACGTGCTGTCCACCCTCGAGGAGATGTACGGGCTGCCCAAGCTCGGCCTCGCCAGCCGAGCACCCGCGATCACCGACATCTGGGGTGCCTGACCCCGCAGCCGGCTAGCTCGTCGCTATTGTTTGCCGCATGGCTGCTGACCTCGTGCCAATCCGCTTGAGCCTGACCGCCGGTGACCGCTACACGGTGTGGGCGCCCCGCTGGCGCGACGCCGGCGACGAGTGGGAGGCGTTCCTGGGCAAAGACGAAGACCTCTACACCTTCGAGACGCCTGCCGACCTCGTCGCATTCGTGCGCACCAACACCGACAACGACCTCGTCGACCACCCGGCGTGGAAAGAGCTGACCGAGGCCAACGCGCACAAGGTGGCACCGGGCGACGACAAACACTTCGACCTGGTCGGCGTCGAAGATCTGGTGTCGGACAAACCGACCGAGGCGTCGGTGACCACGCTGGCCAACGCGCTGGCGATCGTGTCGTCGATCGGATCGGTCTGCGAGTTGCCTGCGGTGATGAAGTTCTTCAACGGAAACCCGACGCTGGGCACGCTCAGCGGCGGCATCGACCATTTCACCGGCAAGGCGGGGCTCAAACGCTGGGACGCGATCGCCACCGTGGTCGCGCGCGGCTGGGACGACGTGCTCAGCGCCGTCGACGAGATCGTCAGCATCCCCGAGGTGGACTCGGGCGCGTCGGAGGCCGCCGCTGCCGAACTGGCGGAGCCGTTCGACGAGGACGAGGCCCAGACCCCCGGCGAAGGAGAAGCAGAGGCAGAGGCAGCCGATGAGACCGAGGAGGTTGAGGCCGACGCGCCCGGCGCGTCCAGCGACCTGATACTCGGCGGCGACGACGATTTCTGGGCGAAAGTCGGCATCGACCCGATCCGCATCATGACCGGCTCGGGCACCTTCTACTCGCTGCGGTGCTACTTCGACGATCGGCCGATCTTTCTGGGCCGCAACGGTCGGATCAGTGTGTTCACCTCCGAACGGGCACTGGCCCGCTATCTCGCCGACGAACACGACCACGACTTGTCCGACCTGAGTACCTACGACGACATCCGCACCGCGGCAACCGACGGCTCGCTACGCGTCGAGATCACCGATGACAACATCTACGTGCTGACCGGACTGGCCGACGACCTCGCCGACGGGCCGGACGCGGTGGACCGCGACCAACTGGACCTGGCCGTGGAACTGCTTCGCGATGTCGGCGACTACGCCGAGGACAACACCGTCGACAAGGCGCTCTCGCTGGAGCGCCCACTCGGCACGCTGACGGCCTACGTCCTGGACCCCGACTCAGTGAGCGCGCCCAAGCCGCCGTACGCCGACGCGGTGCACGCCTGGGAAGAACTCGAGGCGTTTGTGGATTCCCGGCTGAGGCGCGAATAGCGCGCAATCACGAACCGGGGAAGTTCACGTCCTTGGTCACGGATTTCCACTCTTCGATCGACGCCGACATCGCGGCAATCTTGTCGCGCATCGCTTTCAGGACGTCACGGCCCAACAGCAGCCGCAGCGGCGGGTCGTCGAGTTCGGTCACCATCAGCACCGCCTCGGCGACCTTGCGCGGGTCGCCGGGCAGATGGTCGGCGAACTGCTTGATCAGGTCCTTGCGCGCCGCGACGTCGGCGTAATCGGCGATCGGAGTAGCCGACTCCTTCATCGAGCGTGACGCCCAATCGGTGCGAAAAGCCCCAGGCTCGATGGCGGTGACCTTGATGCCCAACGGCCGGACCTCGGTGGCCAGCGCTTCGGTCACCGCCTCGAGCGCGAACTTCGTCGAGGAGTAATAGGCATTGGGCGGGTTGGCCACCAGGCCTGTCATCGACGAGATGTTGACGATGTGGCCCGAGCCCCGCGCCCGCATGGCCGGCAACACCGCCTTGATCATGTTCACCGCGCCGAAGTAGTTGACGTCGAAGAGCTTTCGGACTTCAGCGTCCTCACCCTCCTCCACGGCCGACAGATAGCCGTGCCCGGCGTTGTTGACCAGCACGTCGACGCCGCCGAACGCGTTCGCCGCCGCCGTCACCGCGTCCGCGATCTGGCCGGCATCGGTGACGTCCAGTGCGACAGCCACCGCACGGTCACCGAATTCATCGGCGAAGTCCTGCACTGCCTCAGACCGTCGCGCGGTGACCACCGCGCTGTGACCGGCCTCCAGCACCGCGCGCGCGATCTCGCGTCCGAAGCCGGTCGAACAGCCGGTGATCAGCCAGCGCGCCACGTCAGGCCGTCCCTTCCGGCAGGCGACGCAGATATGCCGAGCGCCGTTCGGCGAGTGCTGCCGCGCGCTGCTCAGGACTCACCCGAGGCAAGTCCGGAACCTCGCTGTCGAGCCGGTCCAGCTTGACGACCCTGCCGTGGGCGCCCAGGTCCTCACGTGGACCTGCCTCGCCGAACTCAGCCATCCGCAACGTCAGGATGCCCTCGCGCAGCCCGTCGGAGTCGATCCAATTGGCCACCCCGGGATCGGTCGGCGAGATCACGTAGGTATAGCTGCCGTCTTCGTTGGCAGCCGACTGCGCCTTGTTGAGGCTGCCGGTGCGGTCGACGATGTCCAGCGTGGTGCCCCAGATGTTGCTCAATGGCACGGTGAAGTATTCGGCGCCCCCATCGTGCACGTCGACGACGAAACCCTCGTCCGGGGCAAGCTCGAAACGACCCATCACATAGACCTGGTTGCGCATCGCCCCGACCTTGTCGGCTGACCACGCCAGGTTGAAGTGATTCGGCGGCATCTTGTACACACCGTGGCTGAGCTTGCCGGTGAAGTTCGCGAAATACGCCATCATCGCCGCCGTCGCGTCGGCCTGCTCGTCCACTGTGCGCGCCGGTGTGACCGGCGGACCGCCAAGGCGTTGCACCTCAACGTAATTGGGGTCGTCGCGGCTCCAGTCCAGCAGCACATCGCGGATGTAGAACTCATGCGCCGCCGAGGTCGCCTGCACGTGGTTGGGCCGTCCGTCGGCAGGCCGGGCGTCGACGGTGATGGTGAAGCGACCGTCGGAATCCACCTGCATGGTGCGGCCGTTGAGCACGTCGACGGTGCCCATGTTGGCATCCCACAGCGTGAAGTAATTCTCCGTCATGCGGTGGTCACCGACCCGGCCGTGGATCTCGTAGCGTTCGTCGCCCGATATCGGGATCACCCGGTACACGCTGTCGGGATTGTCGATGCCCCAACGCGATCCCGGGATACGTCGACCGTCGACCGGGTGTGCGAGCCGAGTGATGCAACTGACCTTGGGCCGCAGCTTGTCCTGGTTCGACGACCAGATCGCCGCGGAGAACATCACCTCGGCGAACGCGTCGTCGAAGCGCTCGCGCATCGCCGGCGATGCCTTGGCCCGGCCCAGCCACGTCTCCGCGACATCCTGGTACGCCGCCTTCACCGTAGGGTGCTCGATCAATTCGAGCGCAGCCAGTTCCTGCTCGTGCTGAGCCGCTGTCGCGACGGGCTCGTCTACCATGCACTGTCCTCACTTCCCGACATATTGTCCAAACCGCTTGTTGTACAGCGTGAATCGCTCATCGACCTGCTCTGGCCGCAGGCCGTAATCCGCCAAGCGGTAGGGCGGGCGCGCTGCCTCGCGCGGCCGCTCTTCCAGCCAGCGTCGCATCGCGCTTTCGGCCTCGACGGTGAGCGGCAGGCCGATGGCGTCGTAGACGCGGGCCACCTGGCCGATCGGGTCGGCGACCGCGTCGTCGAAGGCGATGTCGGTCACCCGCGCCGCGTCATCCGCCCAGCCGTCGCGGACTGCCATGGCGCGATAATTGGTCCAACCCATCCGATGCAACCACTGCGCGCCCACCCGGTGAACGTCGACGGTGTCGGCATGCATGGCGTGCAGCGTCGCGTTCAGGCTGGCCCCCGACGCGATCGTGGCGCGCGGGTCACGATGCATGTGCACGATGTGCAGGTCACCGAACTGTGCCCGCAACTCACCGAGATAGCCGAGGTGGGCCGGCGACTTGAGCACCCAGCGGGTCGCCTCGACACCGATGTGCCGTTTCTGCCACTGCAAGAACTGCAACATGCGGTGCAGATACGTGTAGGCGGGCGTGAAGTCCTGCGCATCGATCCAGGTTCGGTAGTTCGGTAGGTGCGCACCGGATTCCGGGACGTGCGACAAGAACGCATCGGCCAGAAAGACGATCTCCTCTTCGGCCTCCCGCGCATACATCGGATGAATGGCGAACAGGTCGGGCGCCAGTTCGCGGGACTTGGCTTCGCGCGCTTCGCTGACGGCGATGCGCGGGTCGACGCCGGTGAACGGATAGTCAAGACGGGGCGCGGCTTCGACCACTTCCCAGCCGTAAGCACAGTGGAAGCGGGGGTCGGCAGCAAGTAACCGCTGCAACAGCGTGGTGCCACTGCGCATCATTCCGACAACCACGACCGGCGCCGCGACGCGCTCCAGGAGAATCTCCGGGTTTCTGCGGATCCACTCCGCAGCGCGCAGTCGCATCCGCAGGCTGTGCACGATGCCCGCGCGCAGAATGAGCACGCCGACGGCGTTGAGGTCGGCATTGGCATAGTCAGCCAGCAGCACTTCCAGCGGCTGCTCGAAATCGCCTGGCCCCCAGTCGGTCAGCGACTCCTTGCGCTGTGCGTCGGCGAGCACAGCGGTCAGATCGAATGGGTCCACGCTTTAGAACTTCAGGTGGTGGCTGACGTCGCCGACCTGGTCGACGAACATGATCCGACTGTCGAACCACCAGCCGCCGTCCAGCCGGTGGAAGGTGTCTTTGTAGTGCCCGGTCACGATCACCTGCAACGGCAGGTCGGGGGTGGCCTGGGTGACGGAGTAATAGGATCTGCTGCGCGCGGTGCCCTCGGCCTCGTCGATCTCGAGCTGCACGTTACTGGTGTTGTGTCTGGTCTTCGGAGTGCCGTCTTCGTAGATCCGGGTGGCCATCTCGTACATCTTCCGCACTCCGGCGGTTCCCTCGAATACCGTCTCCGGTGGCCCGTTTTCGACTCCACAAATGCGCCCGTGCGCGAACAGCCCTGCCACGCCGTCCAAGTCGCCGGCATCGAGAAGTTCGGCGTAGTGGTAGATCAGGTTGGTGATTTCTCGCGCACTATCGTTCATGTCCCTGAAATCCTGGCAGAACCGCGTCGAATCGCAGGCGTTTTGGGTCGAATAGCAAGGTACCTTTCCTCCCATGGGCGAACTAGACAACACCGTCGCGGTGATCACCGGCGCGGCCCGCGGCCAAGGCCGCAGCCATGCGGTCACGCTGGCCGAGCAGGGAGCCGACATCATCGCCATCGACGTCTGCGCCGATATCGACACGATTCCCTACCCACTGGCCAGCAAGTCCGACCTCGACGAAACCGTCGAGCTGGTTCAGGCTGCGGGCCGCCGGGTGGTGCCCGTCATCGCCGACGTTCGCGACCTCGACGCGTTGGAGGCCGGCGTGCAGACCGGAATCGACGCTCTCGGTGAGGTCGACATCGTCATCGCCAACGCCGGCGTGGTGGCGATCGGCGATACCCAGACTCGCGCCGAACCCCTTTTCGCCACGATCGTCGACACCAACCTCAAAGGCGTGTGGCACACGTTGGTGGCGACGGTTCCCTCGATCATCCGCAAAGGCAGGGGCGGATCGGTCGTCCTGGTCAGCTCGTCGCAGGGCTTGGTAGGCCGCGGTGGTGACGGCAGCACTGCGATGTTCGCCTACGCCGCATCCAAACACGGCGTGGTCGGCCTGATGCGTTCGGCGGCAAACGCTTACGCACCGCACAAGATTCGGGTCAACTCCGTACATCCCAGCGGTGTCGCGACGCCGATGATTCTCAACGACTTCGTGATCAGCCGGATGACGGAGAATCCCAATCCGGCCGTCTCGCAGATGCTGCTACCCGACGTGCCGTTGGTCGAACCGCACGACGTCACCGAGGCCGTGCTCTGGCTGGTCAGCCCGCGGGCGCGCTACGTGACGGGCGTGACGATTCCCGTCGACGCCGGCCACGTCGTCATGTGACTAGCCGACGAGTACGGCGTAGCGCGGTTTGATCACCTCGTCGATGATCGCCAACCGCTCGTCGAACGGGATGAACGCCGACTTCATCGCGTTGATGGTGAACCGCTGCAGATCGGTCCAGCCGTAGCCGAACGCCTCGACGAGCAGCGCCATCTCACGCGTCATCGTGGTGTCACTCATCAGCCGGTTGTCGGTGTTGACGGTGACCCGGAATCGCGTCCGGGCCAGCAAGTCGAACGGATGCTCGGCGATGCTGGCCGCCGCACCGGTCTGCACATTGGAACTCGGACACATCTCGAGTGGAATCCGCTTGTCCCGCAGGATGGATGCCAGTCGGCCGAGTCGGACCGTGCCATCCTCGGCAATGTCGATGTCGTCGACGATGCGCACGCCGTGTCCCAACCGGTCGGCGCCGCAGTAGGCGATCGCCTCTTGAATCGACGGCAGACCGAACGCCTCTCCCGCGTGAATCGTGAAGCGGGCGTTGTTGTTCCGCATGTACTCGAAAGCATCCAAGTGGCGGGTCGGCGGATAACCGGCCTCCGCACCGGCGATGTCGAAACCGACCACGCCCTTGTCGCGGAACCGGATCGCCAACTCGGCGATCTCCCGGGATACCGCGGCGTGCCGCATCGCGGTGACCAGGCAGCGCACCACGATCGGATGTCCCGCTGCCGCAGCGGTCTTTTCGCCGTCGGCAAAGCCCGCGAGCACCGCATCGACGACGGCGTCGAAGGAGAGCCCACGGTTGATGTGCAACTCTGGCGCGAATCGCACTTCGGCGTAGACCACCGCGTCGGCGGCCAGGTCTTCGACGCATTCTTGGGCCACCCGGTGCAGTGCGTCAGGGGTCTGCATGACGGCGACCGTGTGCGAGAACGGTTCGAGGTAGCGCTCCAGCGATCCACTGTGCGACGCGGTGCGAAACCACAGCGCGAGTTCGTCGACGTCGGTGGCGGGCAGGCCGTCGTATCCGGTCTGCCCGGCGATGTCGACCACGGTGGCCGGGCGAAGACCGCCGTCGAGATGGTCGTGCAGCAACGCCTTGGGCGCCCGTTTGATCGTCTCCGGGCTCGGCGGCGTCGTCATGGCGTGATCCGATCGATGATCAGCGGCCGGTCGACGGGCGGCTGGTCGGTGATCGTGAAGCCCGCATGCAGTTCGTCCGACGCAGGCCCGAAGCACTCCGCAGTATCGGTGTAGAGGGTGAAGAGCGGCTCGCCGGCCGTCACTGGGCAACCGGGCCGTCGGTGGATCTGGATACCGGCGCCGAACTGGACGGACTGGCCCGGACGGGACCTGCCCGCTCCGAGCCGCCACACCGCCAGCCCCACTGCCATCGCGTCGATATCGCCCATTGTGCCGCTTCGGGCGGCGGTCACGGTTTCGGAGTACTTACCAACCGGCAACGGAACGGACAAGTCTCCGCCCTGCGCGGCGATCAGCGCGCGGAACCGGTCCATCGCGGTGCCGTCCTGCAGGGTCTGCGCGGGATCGAGCCCGTTGATCCCGGCCAGGTCGAGCATCTCGCGGGCGAGCGTCAGCGTCAGCTGCACCACATCGTCCGGGCCGCCGCCGGCCAGCACCTCCAACGATTCCTTGACTTCCAGCGCGTTGCCGACGGCCGCGCCCAGCGGACGGTTCATGTCGGTCAGCACCGCACAGGTCGGCAGCCCATGCTCGGCGCCCAACGCGACCATGGTCGCGGCGAGCTCGCGGGCCATCGATTCGGACTGCATGAAGGCGCCGGAGCCGACCTTGACGTCGAGCACCAGTGCGCCGGCCCCTTCGGCGATCTTCTTGCTCATCACCGAACTCGCGATCAGCGGCAGCGACTCGACGGTCGCGGTGATATCGCGCAGCGCGTAGAGCTTGGCATCGGCGGTCGCCAGTTGCCCGGCCGCGAAGATAGCCGCGCCGACATCGTAAAGTTGTTGTCGTACTTGACTATTGGTCAGTGATCCGGAGAATCCGGCGATCGATTCGAGCTTGTCCAAAGTGCCACCGGTATGGCCCAGTCCGCGTCCGGACGCCTGCGGCACCGCTGCGCCGCACGCGGCGATCACCGACACCAACGGCAGCGTGATCTTGTCGCCCACTCCGCCGGTGGAGTGCTTGTCGACGGTCCGCAGCCGATGACCGTCACGGCGCAGGTCGGTGAAATCCATCCGCTCACCCGAGGCCACCATGGCCGCCGTCCACCGCGCGGTCTCCCCGTAATCCATGCCGCGCAGGAACACCGCCATCAGCAGTGCCGACATCTGTTCGTCGGCAATCCGGCCGTGGGTATAGGCATCGATGACCCAGTCGATGGCGGCATCGGAGAGCCGACCGCCGTCGCGTTTGGTCCTGATCACCGTCGGTGCGTCGAAACTCATCTACGCCCTTCGTAGTCAGCGAGGTCCTGCGGGCCGAACGCATCGGGCAGCAAGTCGCCCAGCCGTCGCGGCGCGCCCGGATGGTCGATGAGCAACTCCGGTCCGCCGTGTTCGAGCAACACCTGGCGGCACCGGCCGCACGGCATCAGCAGCGCGCCGGTGCCGTCGACGCACACCAGCGCGAGCAGCCTGCCGCCGCCGGTCGCGTGCAGAACGCAGACCACCGCGCACTCAGCGCAGAGACCTAGACCATATGAGACATTCTCCACATTGCAGCCGCTGACGATCCGGCGATCGTCGACCAATGCGGCCGCACCGACCGGAAAGTTCGAATATGGCGCGTAGGCGCCCGCCGAAGCTTGGATAGCATTGTCCCGCAGCAGTTTCCAGTCAATCGCGTCTGTCACGGTCGGCGATACCGCGCATGATCGAAAAGCATCCGACTACCCCGTTCGATGTTGGCTAATTCACACCGCCACTGTAGATTCCCCGGACCGATCATTGGCGTAAGCCACCAAAGCGGTTCATCGATGAGTCCACATGGGTCTAGATTCGCGACTGATACCCATACGGGAGGCGCTGATGACGACGACGTCTGCGAATCCGGACAGGTCGCGAGCACGACGCTTGCGCCGCAGCATTTATCGCGGCGATCCGGGCATGTGGTCGTGGGTACTGCACCGCATCACCGGTGCGACGATCTTCTTCTTCCTGTTCATCCACGTGCTGGACACCGCGCTGGTGCGGATCAGTCCGCAGGCCTACGACGAAGTCATCTCGACGTACAAGACGCCGATCGTCGGATTGATGGAGTTCGGTCTGGTGGCCGCGGTGCTCTATCACGCCCTCAACGGCATCCGCGTCATCCTGATCGACTTCTGGGGGCAGGGCCCCCGCTACCAGCGAGTGATGTCGTGGGCGATCGGCGCCGTCTGGCTGTTGCTGATGGTCCCGGCCGGAGTCGTCATGACAATTCACATGATCGGATATTTCCGATGAGCTCGCCGTCCCGGCCACTCGGCCGCAGCCATGACCGCCCGGCCGGCCTGGACCACCCGCGGGCCCCACGCCGACCGGGTGGCATGCCGAACTTCGAGAAGTACGCCTGGCTGTTCATGCGAATGTCTGGTGTCGTCCTGATATTTCTCGCACTGGGGCACCTTTTCGTGATGCTGATGTGGGAAGACGGCGTGTATCGGATCGACTTCAATGATGTTGCGCAGCGCTGGCACTCGCCGTTCTGGCAGACGTGGGATTTGCTGTTGCTCTGGCTGGCGCAGTTGCACGGCGGCAACGGCCTTCGCACCATCATCGACGACTACAGCCGCAAGCGCTTTACCCGTATCTGGCTGAATAGCTTGCTGGTGTTGTCGATGGCTTTCACGCTGGTACTGGGAACCTATGTGCTGCTGACGTTCGACCCGAACATCTCGAGCTAGGTTGCCCGCGCGGCATCGAGGTGAAATCGACGATCTCGCCGTCGTACGCGTTCCAGCGCAGCCATGCGTCCTGCACGATGCCTTCGGCGTCGGTCACCGTGCCGGTCAATCGGTACGCAACCGACATCAGGTGCAGTCGCAACGACTCGAATTGGCTGGCCCGATTGCCCGGCTCGAGCGTATCTTGAGCCAGTGCATGTCTTGTCAGTTAATATGGCCCGGCTCAGCACAAACCCAGATCCGCGTGCGCAATCGAATTTGACGGGTATCGACAAGCGTCCCATCGCCGGGCCCGTCCTGGTCCGCCCGCCCGGCCAGGCGCAAGATGATGCCAGCGGTCTGGTCGGCGACCACATCGGAAACACCAGGTTTCACGGCAAATCCGACCAAGCCGTCTACGCCTACGCCCGCGAAGACCTCGACAGCTGGGAAGCGCAACTCGGGGTCACGCTCGACAACGGAACGTTTGGCGAGAATTTCACCACCGTCGGTGTCGATCTGACCCAGACCCGGATCGGCGAACAATGGCGCATCGGGACCGGCACGCTGCTTCTCGAAGTCTCCGCCCCGCGCACACCGTGCCGGACCTTCGCGTCCTTCCTGAACCGGCCGCACTGGATCAGGACGTTCACCGACGCCGGACTGCCCGGTGCATATTTCCGCGTACTGTCCTCGGGTCAGGTGCGCGCGGGTGATGGCATCACGATCGAGCACCGCCCCAACCACGACGTCACCATCGGGCTGGTCTTTCAAGCCCGGATGAAAGACCCGGGCTTAGCTCCCGAGTTGTTGAAGGCCGACGCGCTGTCGGCCGAGCTGAAAAGCTTCGCACGGCAACGTGTTACATGACTGATCACCTTTGGCTGCACTTCGCCCGGCAGGGCCCCGACGTCACTCCGCCGATCATCACCCGAGGCGATGGCGTGACGATCTTCGATGACGCCGGCAAGAGTTACCTGGACGGACTGTCGGGGCTGTTCACGGTGCAGGTCGGTCATGGCCGCGCCGAGCTCGCCCAGGCCGCCGCCCGACAAGCCGAGACGCTGGCGTTCTTCCCGCTGTGGGGATACGCGACTCCCCCCGCGATCGAGCTCTCCGAACGGCTCGCGCGCTACGCGCCGGGCGATCTCAACCGGGTGTTCTTCACCAGCGGGGGGACGGAGGCGGTCGAGACCGCGTGGAAGGTGGCCAAGCAGTTCTTCAAGCTCACCGGCAAACCCGGTAAGCACAAGGTCATTTCGCGAGCGGTCGCCTATCACGGCACTACCCAGGGGGCGTTGGCCATCACCGGCCTGCCGAAGTACAAGGCGCCCTTCGAACCGGTCACCCCCGGCGGCTTCCGGGTTCCCAACACCAATTTCTACCGGGCGCCCGAATCGTTCGGCACCGACATCAAGGCGTTCGGGCGATGGGCGGCCGACCGCATCGCCGAAGCCATCGAGTTCGAAGGACCCGACACCGTCGCCGCGGTCTTCCTCGAACCGGTGCAGAATGCGGGCGGCTCCATCCCGCCGCCGCCCGGGTATTTCGAGCGGGTGCGCGAGATCTGCGATGACTACGACGTGCTGCTGGTCTCCGACGAGGTGATTTGCGCGTTCGGCCGCATCGGGTCGATGTTCGCCTGCACCGATTACAACTACGTGCCGGACATGATCACCTGCGCCAAAGGGATGACGTCGGGATACTCGCCGCTGGGCGCGATGATCGCCAGTGAGCGACTGTTCGAGCCGTTCTACGGCACCGACACGATGTTCGCGCACGGCTACACCTTCGGTGGTCACCCGGTGTCCACCGCGGTCGCGCTGGCCAACCTCGACATCTTCGAGCGCGAGGGCCTCAACGACCGCGTCAAAGCGCAGTCCCCCGCGCTGCGCGCCACCCTGGAGAAGCTCTACGACCTGCCCATCGTCGGCGATGTCCGCGGCGAGGGCTACTTCTTCGGCATCGAACTGGTCAAGGACACAGCGACCAAGCAGACCTTCGACGCCGACGAGAAGCGCGCGCTGCTCAGCCGGGTGTCCGCCGGGCTTTTCGCAGCCGGGTTGTACTGCCGCACAGACGATCGCGGTGATTCCGTCATCCAGCTCGCGCCACCGCTGATCAGCGGACAACCCGAGTTCGACGCCATCGAAGCCATCGTGCGCGAGGTGTTGACCAAGGAGCTCGACGTCATTGACTAAACCGCCCATCGACCCGATCCGGTGGCAGCCACCGCCGTCGCGTCCACTGCCCGATCCCGACCTGACGGCGACGCTGCACGTCGTCCCGGTGCCCGGCACCGCGGCCGAGGATGTCGTGGCCGACGCCGACGGCAACATCTGGACCGGTGTCGAGGACGGCCGGATCATCCGCGTCCGGCCCGACACCCGCTCTGCCGACGTGGTCACCGACACCGGCGGCCGACCGCTGGGCCTGGCCGTCGCACGCGACGGCCGACTGCTGATCTGCGACAGCCACCGCGGCCTGCTGCGCTTCGACCCCGCCACCGGGATCATGGAAACGCTGGTCGCCGAGGTCGACGGGCGAGCGCTGACATTCTGCTCCAACGTCGTCGAATCATCAGACGGCACAATTTATTTCACCGAATCGACCAGCCGTTTCCGGTACGAGTATTACAAGGGCTCGGTGGTCGAAGGCCGCCCGACCGGCTCGTTGTTCCGGCGTGACCGCGACGGGGCGGTGAGCGAGCTGGCCTCGGGTCTGTACTTCGCCAACGGCGTGACGCTGACCGCCGACGAGTCGGCGTTGGTCTATGCCGAGAGCTCGGCCTGCCGGCTGTCCAAGTACTGGCTCACCGGAGACCGGGCCGGTTCGATCACGCCTCTGGTGACCGCGCTGCCGGGTTACCCGGACAACATCTCCACCGGTCTCGACGGACGAATCTGGGTTGCCCTGGTCTCGGACCGCAACAGCCTCAACGAATGGCTGGGCCCGCGCGCACCGGTCATCCGCAGCCTGATGTGGCGCCTGCTGCCGTATCGCTGGCTGCCCGACCCGAAGCCGACGGTGTGGGTTGTCGCATTCGATCCCGACGACGGCCGGGTGGTGACCCAACTGCACACCTCACATCCTGAGTTCGGCTTGGCCACCGGCGTGGTGGAGACGCCGGGGCGGCTGTGGCTGGGCCGGATCGCGGGTTCCGGCATCTGTTACCTGAATTTGCAACATCCGTAACACCAGTCACAGCGCGGCTCCCCGGATTTGAGCCGCTGATCGCCTACTCTGCACACCAATGTTTCCCTTGGGGCCCGTGTTACACCGTGCGTCATGCCTGGCAGCGGCCGGTTTCATGCTGACCGCGCCGGCGATGCTCGGTATGCCCGCCGCAGATGCTGAACCCGGCCCCGGCCCGGGCTCAGTGCACGACATGTGCCCGTTCAAGGTGGCGACCCCGCAGGCGGTCGACTCGTCGGAAGTCCCGCAGGCCGGCGAGCCGCCGTTGCCGCTGCCGGTGCCGCCGTCACCGATCGGCGGTAACGCCCTGGGCAACTGCGGTGTCGTCACAGCTGCCGGCACGCCGCCGGTGCCCGGCGACATCTCCGCCGACGCGTGGGTGGTGGCCGACCTCGACAGCGGCGCCGTCATCGCCGCGCGTGACCCGCATGGCCGTCACCGGCCGGCCAGTGTCATCAAGGTGCTCGTCGCGATGGCATCGCTGCGCGAGCTCAACCTCAACAAGACCGTCGACGGCACGCCTGAGGATGCCGGCGCGGAGGGCACCCGGGTCGGCGTTGCCCCGGGTGGCACCTACACCGTCGACCAGCTGCTGCACGGCCTGCTGATGCATTCCGGCAACGACGCCGCGCACTCGCTGGCCATGCAACTGGGCGGCATGCCGGTCGCGCTGGAGAAGATCAACGGGCTGGCCGCCAGACTCGGCGGCAAGGACACCCGCGCCGCGACGCCCTCGGGCCTGGACGGTCCGGGCATGAGCACGTCGGCCTACGACATCGGACTGTTCTACCGATACGCCTGGGAGAACCCCACTTTCGCCGACATCGTGCACACCCAGAAGTTCGACTTCCCCGGCCACGCCGACCACCCCGGCTACGAGCTGGAGAACGACAACCAGCTGCTCTACCACTACCCGGGGGCACTCGGCGGCAAGACCGGCTACACCGACGACGCCGGCCAGACATTCGTCGGCGCCGCGAACCACGACGGGCGCCGGCTGATGGCGGTGCTGCTGCACGGCACCCGCCAGCCGATCGCCCCGTGGCAGCAGGCCGCCCATCTGCTGGATTACGGTTTCGCGACGGCGCCCGGAACCCGGGTGGGCACGCTGATCGAACCCGACCCGTCGCTGGCGATTCCCAAGGCCGCCGCCCCCGGGGACCCCGCTGCCGGACCCGCTGCGAACGCTGCCGCGCTGCTCCCCACCGCCGATGCGCTGCCGGTTAGGGTCGGGGTCGCGGTCATCGGTACGGTCGTCGTGTTCGGCTTGATTATGGTGGCTCGCTCGATGAACCGGCGGCCGCAGCACTGAGCGGCGGTTAGCGGCCGAAGCGGCCACGCGGGAGGATGATTGTGGGCCGCATCGGCGAGTCTGTACGAGCGCGACGACGGCTGCTGATCGCCCTCACCGCGGCAAGCCTGGGCATCGTCTGCGGCTACGACCTGTCGAATATCGCCGGTGCGCTGTTGTTCATCACCGACGATTTCCGGCTGACCATCCACCAGCAGGAGTTGCTGACCACGACGGTGGTGATCGGGCAGATCGGCGGCGCGCTGTCCGGCGGCGTGCTCGCCAACGCCATCGGGCGCAAGAAGTCGATGATGCTGGTGGCCGGTGGCTACGCGGTATTCGCGTTGCTGGCCGCCGCGTCGGAATCGATGCCGCTGCTACTGACGGCACGGCTGCTGCTCGGCGTGACCATCGGCCTGTCCGCGGTGGTGGTGCCGGTGTTCATCGCCGAGTCGGCGCCGGCGCGAGTGCGCGGCGCCATGCTGGTCACCTATCAGGTGGCGACCGTGCTGGGCATCATCGCCGGCTATCTCGCCGCGTACGTGCTGGCGGATTCGCACGACTGGCGGTGGATGCTCGGACTGGCCGCGGTGCCCGCGCTGGTGGTTCTGCCGCTGCTGGCCCGAATGCCCGACACCGCCCGGTGGTACCTGTTCAAGAACCGTGTCGACGACGCCCGCCGGTCGCTGCTGCGGGTCGAGCCGAATCGCGACGTCGAGCAGGAACTCACCGAGATCGCCGAGGCGATGCGTGACGAAGTCGGCGGGACGTTCAGCGAGATGCTGCGCCCGCCGTACCTGCGCGCGACGTTATTCGTCGTCGGGCTCGGCTTTTTCGCCCAACTGACCGGCATCAACGGGATCATCTACTACAGCCCCCGACTGTTCGAGTCGATGGGATTCCAGGGCAAGTTCGCACTTCTGGTGCTGCCCGCGCTCGTGCAGCTGGCTTCGCTGGCCGCGGTGCTGGTCTCGCTGTTTCTCGTCGACCGGCTCGGGCGGCGGCCCATCTTGCTGTCCGGAATCGCGGCGATGGTCCTGGGCGATGCGGTGCTGGTCGGCGTCTTCGCCGCCGAGTCCAGCGCCGTCTCAGGGTTGGGGTACGTCGGCCTGCTGCTGTTCACGATGGGATTCACCTTCGGATTCGGGGCGCTGGTCTGGGTTTACGCCGGTGAGGCCTTCCCCGCGCACCTGCGGTCGCTGGGTTCCAGCGCGATGCTCACCGCCAACCTGTCCGCCAACGCTCTGGTCGCCGCGGTCTTCCTGACGATGCTGCACACGCTCGGGGGTGCAGGCACATTCGCCGTATTCGGCCTGTTGGCGGCCGTCGGGTTCGTGCTGACCTACCGGTTCGCTCCGGAAACGAAGGGCCGGCAGCTCGAAGAGATCCGCCGCTTCTGGGAGAACGACGGTCGCTGGCCTGATGAAAACGACAGTCCGACAACGGGCGTCCAGGCATGCCGCTGATCGCGGCGGGCACTGTCGTACTCGAGCAGGGAGTCTGCCGGCCGGGCTGGGTGCACGCGGTGGGCACGCAGATCGTGGGCTGCGGTGCCGGCGCTCCACCGCAACCCCCCGACGTCGATCTGCCCGACGCGGTGCTGGTTCCTGGCTTCGTCGACATCCATGTGCACGGCGGCGGGGGCGCATCGTATCTGGCCGGTGACGCCGCAGAGACCAAGCGGGCGGCCAGCTTTCACCGCGGGCACGGTACGACGACCACGCTGGCCAGCCTTGTCACAGCGAGCGCCGTCGACCTGCTCACCGGGGTGCGTGCGCTCGCCGAGGCGACCCGCGAGGGCGTCATCGCCGGCATCCATCTCGAAGGCCCGTGGCTGAGCGCAACGCATTGCGGGGCACACGACCACACGCAGTTGCGCGACCCGGCGCCGACGGAGATCGACGCGCTCCTGGCCGCGGGCGACGGCACGATCCGCATGGTCACTATGGCACCCGAACGCGACGGCAGCGACGAGGCGATCGCCACGCTGGTCGACGCCGGAGTGGTTGTCGCCGTTGGCCATACCGATGCAAGCTACGCGCAAACACGTCGGGCCATCGACCTCGGCGCGACCGTCGGCACTCACCTGTTCAACGCGATGCGGCCACTGCATCACCGCGAGCCGGGCCCTGTGCTCGCCTTGCTGGAGGATGCCCGCGTCACCGTCGAGTTGATCGCCGACGGCGTCCACGTCCACCCCGCGGTCGTACACGCCATCACCCGGGCGGCCGGAGCCGATCAGGTGGCGTTGGTCACCGATGCCACCGCAGCGGCCGGGCTGGGCGACGGCGAATTCCGCCTCGGGACAACGCCCGTCGATGTGCTCGACGGGGTGGCCCGGGTGCGTGGGACATCGACGATCGCGGGCAGCACCGCGACAATGGACCAGCTGTTCCGGGTCGCGGCCGGCTTCGGGCCCGACCTGGACACCGCGCTCGCCGATGCGGTGCGGATGACGTCGACCACCCCGGCCGCAGCGTTGGGCCTGTCGGACTTGGGTAGCCTGCGTGTCGGTGCAGCAGCGAATCTCGTTGTGCTGGACGGTGATTTGCGGGTCAGAGCCGTGATGGCATGCGGCAGCTGGCTACCGGACAACTAGCCCGCGCAGGCGAGTCAGGCCGACGTTCGCTGCTCCGTGGCCTCCTCGGCCCGGCCGAACAGGAACGGGTAAGCGATGCCGGCAATCGCCCCGCCGATCAGCGGGGCAAGCCAGAACACCCACAGCTGAGCAGGAGCACCGTTGCCGTTGAAGAATGCCACGGCGGTGGAACGCGCGGGGTTGACCGATGTGTTGGAGATCGGAATGGCGACCAGGTGGATCCCTGTCAGGGTCAGCCCAATGGCCAAGCCGGCAAAGCCTTTCGGTGCCCGGTCGTCGGTCGCGCCGAGGATGACGAACAGGAACATCGCCGTCAGGACGATCTCAGCGAGTATCACCGCACCGAGTGAGTAATAACCGGGTGAGTGTTCGCCATAGCCGTTGGCCGCCATGTTCCCGGTAGCGCTGAAACCAGGCTTTCCGGTGGCGATGTAATAGATCACCACCGCCGCGAGCAGGCCGCCGATCATCTGAACAATCCAGTACGCGGGCAGCACTTTCCATTCCACCCGACGAGCCAATGCGGCACCGAGCGTGACAGCCGGATTGAAATGTCCGCCCGACAGGGTTCCGAATGCGTACACGCCAACCAGCACGGTCAGACCGAAGGCCAGCGCCACGCCTAGGTAGCCGATCCCCAGCGGGTAATGGCCGGAATGAGCTTTCGCCGAGAATATCGCGCTGCCGCAGCCGCCGAGCACCAGCCAAAAGGTGCCGATCGTCTCCGCAGCCAACTTGTTAAAAAGGTTTGGTGCTGACATCGCCTACCCGCCTTTGCGTAGCGCAATTCATTGAGTCTCTGAGGATGACACGCCCGAAGGCCGACGCGCCCCGTCGTGGCCAAATCGTTTCGGTATGGAGACCGTCACGACGTTGAACCGAACCCGACGTTACGTGGGCTAACCCTTTTTTCGCCGTACCAGCCGCGAAACACCCAGTGCTCCAGCAGCTCCCACTGCGGCCGCCGCGACTGCTGTTTTCGTGGCGAGCCGCTCGTCGATGTGCACCCTGGGCGTGATGATCGCGCCTTCGGGTGGTTTGACCGGGATCTTGGCCAGGCTTTCCGTCGACGTCGCTGCCCACGCGGTGGCGAAAAGCAGCAGCCGAGCGGTGACGTAGGCGAACACCATCAAACCCAGCACCGGACCGAACGTGGCACCGGCCGGGCTGTGCAGCACGGACCTCAGGTAGATCGAGGCGATGAGTTTGAACAGTTCGAATCCAGCGGCCGCGAGCAGAGCCGCCCGAATCGAGCTGGCCAAGTCGACTGGCGCCCTGGGCAACCGGGCGATTATCCAGCCGAACACCGCCCACGACAGCAGGAACGACACCAGAACCGACACGGCACGCAGGATCGCGTCCAGCACCGGCGCATTGTGAATGCCCAGCAGCTCCAACGCCTTGGCCATCGGTGCTGCGCCGGTCAGGGCGCTGAGCGCGACCGTGGCGAAAATCGCCACGAACGACGACAACATCGTTCCCAGATCGGAGAACTTCGTGCGAATGTATCCGCGCGAACCGTCGGTCTGCTTCCACATCTCGGTGACTGCGACCCGAAGATTGCTCATCCAGTTCAGTCCAACCCACACCGCGGCCGCCAGACCGATGACGCCGACCGATGTCCGGGCTTCGATCGCCGAATTCATCAGGTCGAGCATCTGCTGCCCGAGCGCACCGGGTACCGCGGAGCGGACCTTGTTGTCGATCGCGTGGAGCACATCGGGACGCACGGACAGCAGAAACCCGGCGACACTGAAACTGATCATCAGCAAAGGGAATAACGCAAAGATGGTGTAGTAGGTGAGTCCGGCCGCGAAGAAGTTGCCCTGGCAGTCGTCGAACCAGTCGTTCGCGCGCATCGCGTGGTCGAACCATTCGAACCGCGCCCGCAACCGATCCAAGATCCCTGGCTTGTCCGGTTCGCTCACGATGGCTGCTAAGGACGTCTCGGCAGGAACCCGAGCCGGTCATAGACCCGGTCGACAGTTTTCGCCGCCACATCTTCGGCCCGGACCGCCCCGGTGGCGAGCACGTTCTCGAGTTCGGTTGGGTCTGCGAGCAGTTCGTCGACGCGGGCCTTGAGCGGGGTCACGAATTCCACGACCGCCTCAGCGGTGTCCTTCTTCAGATCGCCGTAACCCCGGCCGGCATAACCCTCGACCAACGTGTCGACATCGGTACCGGTGACTGCTGATTGGATGGTCAGCAGATTCGACACCCCGGGCTTGGCGTTCAGGTCGTAGCGGATTTCGCGGTCGCTGTCGGTCACCGCAGACCGAATCTTCTTGGCCGACCGGGCCGGATCGTCGAGCAGGTTGATCAGCCCGGCGTCGGTCGCCGCCGACTTGCTCATCTTCGATGACGGGTCCTGCAGGTCGTAGATCTTGGCGGTGGCCTTGGGAATCAGGAGGTCGGGGACGACGAAGGTATCCGGGAACCGGCCGTTGAATCGTTGTGCGACATCGCGGGCCAGCTCCAGGTGCTGACGCTGGTCTTCGCCGACCGGCACCAATTCGGCGTCGTAGGCCAACACGTCGGCGGCCTGCAGCACGGGATAGGTGAACAGGCCGACCGTGGTGGCGTCGCTGCCCTGCTTCGTCGACTTGTCTTTGAACTGCGTCATCCGCGAGGCCTGACCGAATCCGGTGAAGCAGCCCAGCACCCAGGCCAGCTGCGTGTGCGCGGCGACATGGCTCTGCACGAAGATGGTGCTGCGCGCCGGGTCGACGCCCAGCGCCAAATACTGCGCGGCGGTGACCAGGGTCCGATGCCGCAACACCTCCGGGTCCTGCGGAACGGTGATGGCGTGCAGGTCGACGACGCAGAAGAACGCGTCGTGGTCGTCTTGCAACTGGGCCCACTGGGTGACCGCACCCAGCGCATTTCCGAGGTGAAGCGAGTCGGAGGTGGGCTGCACGCCGGAGAACACCCGGCGAAGACCCGTAGCGGCACTCATGATGCGTCAATCTTTTCACGCGGAGACCGCCGCTTCTTGCGGTACCAGCGGTATCGCCTTTAATGTCGGCTGAATGAAGACTCGCGCGCCAATCCATCTCGGGTCCGGCGAACCGGTCCTGCTGCTGCACCCGTTTCTGATGTCGCAGTTGGTGTGGCAGAAGGTGGCGCCGCAACTGGCCGACACCGGCCGCTACGAGGTGTTCGCCCCGACGATGGCCGGCCACAACGGCGGGCCCCGGTCAGGTACCTGGTTCCTGAGCTCCGCGGTGCTGGCCGACCACGTCGAGCGGCAACTCGACGAGCTCGGCTGGGGCACCGCCCACATCGTCGGCAACTCACTGGGCGGCTGGGTGGCCTTCGAACTGGAACGCCGCGGGCGGGCCCGCACCGTCACCGGCATCGCACCGGCCGGCGGCTGGAGGGCGTGGAGCCCGACGAAATTCGAGGTGATCGGCAAGTTCGTCGGTGGTATGCCGGTATGGATACTGGCCCACTTGCTCGGACCGCGGCTGTTGCGCCTGCCGATGGGCCGCCGGATCGGCACCCTGCCCATCAGCGGATCGCCCGACGGGGTCAGCGAAGAAGACCTCGTCGCCGTGGTCGACGACCTCAAGCATTGCCCGGCCTATTTCCAGCTACTGGTCAAATCACTGCTGACGCCTGGACTCATGGAGCTCGCGCACACCGATGTGCCGACGCACCTGGTGCTCTGCGAGAAAGACCGGGTGGTTCCCCCGAGCAGATTCAGCGGGCATTTCACCGACCATCTGCCCGCCGATCACGAGATGACCATTCTCGACGGCGTTGGGCACATCCCGATGTTCGAGGCGCCGGGCCGGGTCACCGAAGTCATCAGCGAATTCCTCGACAGATACAGTCGGCCGGTTCAGGCGTTCGACCAACCGACTGCCTAACCCAGCGCCCTCTCCAGGTTGTCCGCGATGGCGGTGAGAAACTCCTCGGTGGTCTGCCACTGCTGATCCGGTCCGATCAGGAGAGCGAGATCCTTGGTCATCTGACCACCCTCAACCGTGGCGACGACGACGTCTTCCAGTCGCTGGGCGAAATCGCCGACCTCGGGTGTGTTGTCCAGTTCGCCGCGATGCTGCAAGCCGCGCGTCCATGCGTAGATCGACGCGATCGGATTGGTCGAGGTCGGCTTGCCCTGCTGGTACTGCCGGAAATGCCGGGTCACCGTGCCGTGCGCCGCCTCGGCCTCCATCGTCTTGCCGTCGGCGGTCATCAGCACCGACGTCATCAGCCCTAACGAGCCGTAGCCCTGCGCAATCGCGTCGGATTGCACGTCGCCGTCGTAGTTCTTGCACGCCCACACATACCCGCCCTCCCACTTCAGACACGAGGCGACCATGTCGTCGATCAACCGGTGCTCATAGGTCAGCCCGGCCGCCTCGAATTCGTCGGCGAACTCCTCGTCGTAGATCCGCTGGAACTCGTCTTTGAACATCCCGTCGTAAGCCTTGAGAATGGTGTTCTTCGTCGAGAGATACACCGGATAGTTTTCCCGCAGTGCGTAGGCGAACGTCGCGTGGGCGAAATCCCGGATCGAGTCCTTGAAGTTGTACATCCCCATCACCACGCCACCGTCGTCGGGGATGCGCACCACTTGGTGCACGATCGGTTCGCTGTCGTCGTCGGGGGTGAAGGTCAGGGTGACGGTGCCGGGCCGGTCGACTGTGAAATTGGTGGCCCGGTATTGATCGCCGAAAGCGTGTCGGCCGATGACGATCGGCTTCTTCCAGCCCGGAACCAGCCGCGGCACGTTGGAGATGATGATCGGCGCACGAAAGATCGTGCCGCCGAGGATGTTTCGGATCGTACCGTTGGGCGACGACCACATCGTCTTGAGGTTGAACTCTTTGACCCGGGCCTCGTCGGGCGTGATCGTGGCGCACTTGATGCCCACGCCGTGCTTCTTGATGGCGTACGCCGAGTCGATCGTCACCTGATCGTCGGTGGCGTCGCGATGCTCGATGCCCAGGTCGTAATAGTCCAGGTCGATGTCGAGGTACGGAAAGATCAGCATGTCTTTGATCAGCTTCCAGATGATCCGCGTCATCTCGTCGCCGTCGAGATCGACGACCGTGCCTTTGACCCTGATCTTGTTGGGCATGTGCCCAGACTACAAGGGCAGCCTGCGCCCTCAGGTGATAGCGGAAACGCGACCGGGATGCACCGCTGGTCCGGACCATCGGCTCAGTGCCGCAAGCCATTCCGAGGCGTCTGCGGAATCTCCGGCCCAGGCGATATAACCGTCGGGTCGCACCAGCACGGCCGGGCCGGCATCGGCTCGCTGTGCCTGATGCAGGTCGGTCACGTCGACCGCGGGCGCGCCGCGCTCACGGATCAGCACGAAACCGGGCTCACGCTGCAACTGCGTGAGCCGATCCTGCGTCAGCGGAATCTGCGTCGCACGGGTACCGACGAGCGCGCTCTCCCCTGGCCGGTGGGCGTACCGCAACGTGGTGCCGGCAAAGCTGCCTGCCACCGCATCGCGCACTCGCGGAATTCGGAGAATCCTGGGCGCCAACAGGTTTCGCAGACCACGTGCGACCCGCGGATGCAGAGTGACGCCGCGTGCCATCAGGCCCGACTGCCGCAGCACGCGCCGCCCGATCGGATGGCGTTCGTCGTGGTAGCTGTCCAGCACGCTGTCGTCGGCGCCGGCGAGTACCGCGTCGAGTTTCCACGCCAGGTTCGCCGCGTCCTGAATGCCGGTGTTCATGCCCTGGCCACCCATCGGAGAGTGCACATGCGCCGCGTCGCCGGCCAGGAACACCCGGCCATGCCGGTACTGCTCGACTTGCCTTTCGTCGCAATGGAATCGGGACTTCCAGCCGACTTCGAGCACGCCGAGATCAGCACCGACCGCGGTGGCCAGCACCGTGGCGATCTCGTCGTGACCCACCGGGGCGCTGTCGGGGAGCTGATTGCGGCGGTCCCACAGCATCGTCCGGTACCAGGAGCCGTCGCTGTCATGACGGTCATACGGCACCAGGAAGGCGAACTCGTTGCGGGTGCTCCGCAGCGTCAGACCGCCGCCGGTGGGACCATCGGCGAGCTTGATGTCGGCCAGCACGACCGACGACAAGATGGTCCTTCCCGGGAACTCGACGCCCAGCAGCCCGCGGACCGAGCTGTGCGCGCCGTCGGCGCCGATCACATACGTTGCCCGCCAACGCTGCTCCGTCTCGCCGCGCGCCGTCACGGTGACGCCGTGGTCGTCCTGATCGAGCGCGACGACCGCCATCCCGCGCCGGATATCGGCGCCCTGCGCGACGGCGTAGGCACCGATCGCCTGGTCGACATCGGTCTGCGGAGCGATCATCGTGAACTGATAAGGCGACTCTAGATGCGTGAGGTCGATGCGGGCGCCGCCGAAGATCGTCACACCCGGCGCCGTGTGCGAGCGCGCCAATAGTCCATCAGCGATCCCTCGGGCGTCCAGCACCTCCAGTGTGCGCGCCATCGTCGCGAAGGCACGACTGGACGGGTTGATCGCCGGCCGGCGTTCCAGCACGACGACCGACCGCCCCGCTCGCGCGAGATCGCCCGCAGCGGTCAGTCCGGTCGGTCCGGCCCCGACGACGATGACGTTCACATCGTGAGCAGTCATCGGCAGGCCCTCCTTCTGATATCGACGCCGCGGAAGTCAACAACTGTTGAACTCGACGCTAAACCCTGCCGCGTGCCATGTCAACAGTTGTTGAATACACTGGTCCGCATGGCCTCGGCAACGCGCGACGGGCAAGCCACCCGGGCCGCGATTCTGGACATCGCGCGGTCCCAATTCGGCGACCACGGCTTCGAACGCACCACCATCCGCTCGGTCGCATCAGCTGCCGGTGTCGATCCGGCGCTGGTGATGCACTATTTCGGCAACAAGGCCGGCCTTTTCGCCGCCGCGTCCCGGTTCGAGATCACCTTCCCCGACCTGTCAGCGGTCGCGCCCGATCAGGTCGCCGGCGTGCTGCTGCCGCTGTTCATCACGGCGTGGGGACCGCAGGGGCCATTTCTGCCGTTACTACGCGCGGCCGCAACGAATCGCGTTGCCGCTGAAGCCCTGCTGCAGGTTTTCGTCGACCAGGTGGCACCGGCCCTGTCGGCGGTCGTCGCCGATCATCCCGCCGAGCGCGCCGCGCTGGTGGGATCGCAACTACTCGGCCTGGCGGTGGCACGCTACGTGCTCGCGGTCCCGCCGCTGGTCGTCATGGACGATGCCCAGCTCACCGAATGGCTGCGCCCGGTGCTCGCGCATTACCTGGCAGATCCCGCGCCGCTGTCAGCTCGTTGATTCCGCCAGCGCGTCGTTGAGCGTCTTGCTCGGCCGCATGACCGCGGTCGTCTTGTCCCGGTCCGGCTGGTAGTAGCCGCCGATGTCGACCGGCTCGCCCTGTGCCGCAGCGAGTTCGGTCACGATCTTGTCTTCGTTCTTCCCCAGCGTGTCGGCCAGCGCGGCGAAATGCTTCTGCAGCTCCTCGTCGTCCTGCTGCGCGGCGAGTTCCTGGGCCCAGTACAACGCCAGGTAGAACTGGCTGCCGCGGTTGTCCAGCTCACCGGTCTTGCGCGACGGACTCTTGTTGTTGTCCAAGAGCTTTCCGATCGCGGAATCCAGCGTCGTGGCCAGGATCTTGGCCCGCTCGTTACCGGTTTTGATGCCGATGTCTTCGAAACATGCTCCCAGCGCCAGGTATTCGCCGAGCGAATCCCATCGCAGGTGATTCTCCTCGACCAGCTGGTGGACGTGCTTGGGCGCCGAGCCACCCGCCCCGGTCTCGTACATTCCGCCGCCGGCCATCAACGGCACGATCGACAGCATCTTGGCGCTGGTGCCCAGCTCCAGGATCGGGAACAGGTCAGTCAGGTAGTCGCGCAAGATGTTTCCGGTCGCGGCGATGGTGTCCTGCCCGCGCATCGCGCGCTCGATGGTGTGCCGCATCGCTCGTTCCTGCGACATGGTCTGAATGTCCAGACCCTCGGTGTCGTACTCGGCCAGGTAGGTGTTGACCTTCTTGCGCAGCTCGTTCTCGTGCGGACGTTCCTGATCCAGCCAGAACACCACCGGCATTCCCGAGTTACGCGCCCGGGTGACGGCCAGCTTGACCCAGTCGCGGATCGGCTCGTCCTTCACGATGGGCATCCGCCAGATGTCGCCGGCTTCCACGTTCTGAGTCAGCAGGACTTCGCCGGTCTCGACATCGACGATGTCGGCGACGCCGTCCTCGGGAATTTCGAATGTCTTGTCGTGCGAGCCGTATTCCTCGGCCTGCTGCGCCATCAGACCGACATTGGGGACGGTGCCCATCGTCTTCGGGTCGAACTGGCCGTGCGTCTTACAGAAATTGATGATCTCTTGATAGATGCGGGAAAAGGTCGATTCGGGGTTGACCGCCTTGGTGTCCTTCTGCCGCCCGTCGGCGCCATACATCTTGCCGCCGGCACGGATCATTGCCGGCATCGACGCGTCCACGATCACATCGCTGGGCGAGTGAAAGTTGGTGATTCCCTTGGCCGAATCCACCATCGCCAACTCTGGCCGGTGTTCGTGACAGGCGTGCAGGTCACGGATGATCTCGTCGTGCTGTGACGCGGGCAGCGACTCGATCTTGTCGTACAGATCGGCCAGACCGTTGTTGACGTTGACGCCGAGTTCGTCGAACAGCTCCTGGTGCTTGTCGAATGCCTCTTTGTAGAAGATCTTCACCGCGTGGCCGAACACGATCGGGTGCGAGACCCTCATCATGGTCGCCTTGACGTGCAGCGAGAACATCACGCCGGTCTCGTAAGCGTCTTCCATCTGCTCTTCGTAGAACTCGCAGAGAGCTTTCTTGCTCATGAACATGCTGTCGATGACATCGCCGTCCAGCAGCGACACCTTGGGCTTGAGCACTATCGTCTCGCCGCCCTTGGTCTTCAGCTCCATCTTCACGTCACGGGCGTGATCCAGAGTCAGCGACTTCTCACCGTGGTAGAAGTCCCCGTGCCGCATGGTCGCCACGTGGGTACGCGACGCCTGCGACCATTCGCCCATGCTGTGCGGGTGTTTACGGGCGTACTCCTTGACCGCGTTGGGCGCACGACGGTCTGAGTTGCCCTGCCGCAGCACTGGATTGACCGCGCTACCGAGACATTTGGTGTAGCGGTCGCGTATTTCCTTCTCCTCGTCCGTCTTCGGCGAGTGTGGAAAGTCGGGAATCTTGTAGCCCTTGCCCTGCAGTTCCTTGATCGCCGCAAGCAGCTGCGGCACCGACGCGCTGATGTTGGGCAGCTTGATGATGTTGGTGTCCGGCTCTTGGGTCAGTTTGCCCAGCTCCCCGAGGGTGTTCGGCACCCGTTGGTCTTCGGTGAGGTCGTCGGGGAACTCGGCCAGGATCCGGGTGGCCACCGAGATGTCGCTGGTCTTGATCTCGATGCCCGCCGGCTCGGCGAACGCCCGCACGATCGGCAGGAACGCGTACGTCGCGAGCAGCGGCGCCTCGTCGGTCAGCGTGTAGATGATGGTCGGTTTATCGGCGCACACGGTCTGTCTCCCGGCGTCAGAGTTTTGGAGAGCTAAGCGTTCTTGCTGCCACGTTAGCAAGGGCATTTGGCCTGGTGTCGCCTCGCACGTGCAGCGTGACGGTTGACCCCTCAAGAATCACCCAGTGGCACGAGGTCGGCGCTGTGCGATACGCTTCAGCCAGGTCATGAGCGCCAGCGTCAAGCCCCGGCTTGCTGGCCGGCAACCCTCCAACCGCGGTGGGGTGCCCCGGGAGACGACCAGGTTGAGTAGCCAGCAGCGGCTACGTCGGCAAGCGCGGGTCCGTCTGGACGGGCCCCCCGAGTAGACAGGGAAACCTGATGCGTATTTATGTGGGCTGGCCCATCGTGCGTCGCAGTTGCTGATCGCTCACGCGCCGGTTGACATCATCTCTCCTTCAGATGACAACCCGCGCCACCGCCGGCATCCGACCACCTGACTTCCCAGAAAGCACCCATCGTGAGCTCCGAATCCGTTACTGATCCAACCGCACACTGGTCGTTCGAGACCAAGCAGATCCACGCCGGGCAGACCCCGGACCCAGCCACCCACGCCCGTGCGCTGCCGATCTACCAGACCACCTCGTACACCTTCGATGACACCACGCACGCCGCGGCGCTGTTCGGTCTGGAGGTGCCCGGCAACATCTACACCCGCATCGGGAACCCGACCACCGACGTGGTCGAACAGCGCGTCGCCGCCTTGGAAGGCGGGGTGGCCGCGCTGTTTCTGTCCTCGGGTCAGGCGGCCGAGACGTTCGCGATCCTGAATCTGGCCGCCGCGGGTGATCACATCGTGTCCAGTCCCAGGCTCTACGGCGGCACCTACAACCTGTTCCACTACTCGCTGCCCAAGCTGGGTATCGAGGTCAGCTTCGTCGAGGATCCCGACGACCTGGATTCGTGGCGGGCCGCGGTGCGCCCTAACACCAAGGCGTTCTTCGCCGAGACGATCTCCAATCCGCAGATCGACATCCTGGATACGCCCGGCGTCTCCGCGGTCGCCCACGAGCACGGTCTGCCGTTGATCGTCGACAACACCATCGCCACGCCGTACCTGATTCAGCCGATCACCCAGGGCGCCGACGTCGTCGTGCACTCGGCCACCAAGTACCTCGGCGGGCACGGCGCCGCGATCGCCGGGGTGATCGTCGACGGCGGGACCTTCGACTGGACGCAAGGCCGCTTTCCCGGGTTCACCACGCCGGACCCCAGCTATCACGGTGTGGTGTACGCCGAGCTGGGCCCGCCCGCGTTCGCGGTCAAAGCCCGGGTGCAGCTGCTGCGCGACTACGGTTCGGCGGCGTCACCGTTCAATGCGTTCCTGATCGCGCAGGGCATCGAGACACTGAGCCTGCGCGTCGAGCGTCACGTCGCCAACGCTCAGCGGGTCGCCGAATATCTCGCAGGCCATGACGACGTGCTTTCGGTCAACTACGCAGGGCTCCCAGGCTCGCCGTGGTACGAGTTGGGAAAGAAGTTGGCGCCCAAGGGAACCGGAGCCGTACTGGCCTTCGAGTTGGCCGGCGGCGTGCAGGCGGGCAAGGCCTTCGTCAATGCGCTCGAGTTGCACAGCCACGTCGCCAACATCGGTGACGTGCGGTCGCTGGTGATTCACCCGGCATCGACGACTCATGCCCAGCTCAGCGCCGAAGAGCAGCTGGCCACCGGCGTGACGCCCGGCTTGGTCCGGCTGGCGGTGGGCATCGAGGGCATCGACGACATCCTCGCCGACCTCGAACTCGGCTTCGCCGCCGCGCGAAAATTCGGTGACGTGGCAGCCGGCAGCGGTGATCCGCGCGCCGTGGCGGCCTTCTGAGGAGCCCGGACGTGACAATCTCAGATGTGCCGACGCAGACGCTGCCCGCCGAGGGTGAAGTCGGCATCGTTCACGTCGGCTCGCTGACGCTGGAAAGCGGTGTGGTGCTCGACGATGTCAGCATCGCCGTGCAGCGGTGGGGCGAGTTGTCACCGAACCGCGACAACGTCGTCGTCGTGCTGCACGCGCTGACTGGCGACTCGCACATCACCGGGCCTGCGGGTCCCGGGCATCCGACGCCGGGCTGGTGGGACGGCATCGCCGGTCCCGGCGCGCCGATCGACACCGATCGTTGGTGCGCCGTGGCCACCAACGTGCTCGGCGGCTGCCGCGGCTCGACTGGGCCCAGCTCGCTGGCCGCCGACGGAAAGCCCTGGGGCTCAAGGTTTCCGTTGATCTCGGTGCGGGATCAGGTCAGTGCCGACGTGGCCGCGCTGGAAGCGCTGGGTATCACCGACGTCGCTGCCGTGCTCGGCGGGTCGATGGGTGGGGCCCGGGCGCTGGAATGGATGCTTGATTACCCCGATCGGGTTGGCGCGGGCCTGCTGCTCGCGGTAGGTGCGCGTGCCACCGCCGACCAGATCGGCACCCAGAGCACCCAGATCGCGGCCATCAAAGCCGACCCGAACTGGCAGGGCGGTGACTATCACGGCACCGGCCGCAGCCCGCAAGACGGCCTGGATGTCGCGCGACGTTTCGCGCATCTGACGTATCGGGGCGAGGTCGAGCTGGACACCCGCTTCGCCAACGACGTTCAGCGCGGCGAAGATCCGCTGGCAGGCGGTCGCTATGCGGTGCAGAGCTACCTGGAACACCAAGGCGGCAAACTCGTGTCGCGGTTCGATGCGGGCAGCTACGTGGTGCTCACCGAGTCGCTGTCCAGTCACGACGTGGGCCGGGGCCGCGGCGGGGTGGCCGCCGCGCTGCGCGGGTGTCCGGTGCCGGCGGTGGTCGGTGGGATCACCTCGGACCGGCTCTACCCGCTGCGGCTGCAGGAGGAGCTGGCCGAGCTGCTGCCCGGTTGCGTCGGCCTGCACGTCGTCGACTCGATTTACGGGCACGACGGCTTCCTGGTGGAAACCGAGGCCGTCGGCGAACTCGTGCGTCAGACGCTCGACCTGGCCGAAGGCGCGTGTTCGCGGTGACCCGGTCGTCTCAGGCCCGCTCATTGTCGTTTGGCTCTGAAGCGGCCGCGTACGAACGCGGCCGGCCGTCCTACCCGCCGGATGCCATCGACTGGCTGCTGCCCAGCGGAGCCCGCGATGTGCTCGACCTCGGCGCCGGTACCGGCAAGCTGACCGCCCGGCTGGTGGAACGCGGGCTGGACGTGGTGGCCGTCGACCCGATCGCCGAGATGCTGGAGATGCTGCGTACGTCGCTGCCGGACACCCCGGCGCTTCTTGGTACTGCAGAGGACATTCCGTTGGCGGACAACAGTGTTGACGCGGTGCTCGTTGCGCAGGCGTGGCATTGGTTCAACCCTGAGCGGGCGATTCCCGAGCTGGCCCGGGTGCTGCGGCCCGGTGGGCGATTGGGCCTGGTGTGGAACACCCGCGACGAGCGACTCGGATGGGTGCGGGAACTCGGCAGCATCATTGGCCGCGACGGGGATCCGATGCGCGACCACGTGACACTGCCCGAACCCTTCACCGACGTCGAGCGCCATCAGGTCGAGTGGACCAATTACCTCACGCCGCAGGCGTTGATCGATTTGGTCGCGTCGCGCAGCTACTGCATCATGTCGCCCACCGAAGTCCGCACCAAGACGCTGGACCAAGTCCGCACGTTGCTGGCAACGCATCCCGCCCTCGCTAACGCCGGCGGTCTTGCGCTGCCTTACGTCACGGTGTGCGTGCGCGCGACGCTGTCCTGACGTCCCCTGATCGCGGCTAAGGTTCGTGGTGTGAAACTGACATCGCTCGTCGTCGGTTGCGTGCTGGCGATGAGCGCTGCGCCGCTGGCCCATGCTGACGAAAACGACAACGCGTATCTATTCGGCATCAAAAACATTGGCGTTCCGGACGGCAGCCCCGCGGCCTCTCCCGCGTACGGCCGGCAATTGTGCGACAGGCTTCCCATAGTCGGCTTCGATCCGCTCGTTGCAGCAGTGAACCAGGAGAACAGCGGCCTGAACATGCATCTGTCCGCGCTTGTCATCGGCTCGGCTGTATCGAACTTCTGCCTCGAGAAAGCGACAGTGCTGCCGACAACGCTGCCGTACTAGGCCGGTTGATCGAAGCACCGCCACACTCACTCCGGTTCGTCGTCGTCGCTGTCCTGTAGCAATTTCTCCGGGTGGTGGAAGGTGTTCACGCGGGGCTGGCCGTAATCCAAGTGCGGCGGTGGGATCCATTCGGTGTCGCCGTGGCTGTTTTTGCGGGTGGTCCAGCCCTGGTCGGCGAGTGTGTGGTTGGGGCAGCAGGCCAGGGTGAGTCCGTTGATGCCGGTGGTGTGGGTTATCGCCCAGGGGTCGACGTGGTGGACCTCGCAGAGATAGCCCGGCACGGTGCAGCCGGGGAACGAACACCCACGATCCTTGGCGTAGAGCACAATTCGCTGGGCCGGTGAGGCCAGGCGTTTGGTGTGATACAGCGCCAGCGCCTTTCCCTTGTCGAAGATCGCCAGGTAGTGGCGAGCGTGGGCGGCCAGCCGGATGACATCAGACATCGGCAGCAGCGTGCCGCCGCCGGTGAGTCCGCGGCCGGCGCCCTTCTCGAGTTCTTCCAGCGTGGTGGTGACGATGATGGAGACGGGCAGGCCGTTGTGCTGACCGAGTTCACCGGAGGCCAGTAGCGCGCGGGCGGCGGCGAGCAGGGCGTCGTGGTGGCGTTGTGCGGTGCTGCGGGTGTCGCTCTGGATGGCGGCTGCCGATGGTGTGCCGCTGATGCAGGGTTTGTCGTCGTCGGCGTTGCACATGCCCGGTGCGGCCAACTTCGCGAACACCGCATCCCACGTCGCGCGGGCTTCGGGTGTGAGCCATCCGCTGATCGGACTCATCCCGTCGACGCCCTGCTTGCCGATGGTGATGCCTCGCCGCCGGGCGCGGTCGGCGTCGGTGAAGTCGCCGTCGGGGTGCAGGCAGTCGATGAGCTTGTCGGCCAGCTTCGCCAGTTCATCGGGGCGATGCTCGCCGGCCAGCCGGGCCAACTGGGCTTCGGCGACCCCACGGGTCTCGAGGTCGACGAAGTCGGGCAGCCGGTGGAAGAAGCTGCGGATGACCGCGACATGGCCCGCACCGAGGTCGCCGTTGCGTTGGGCCTCGGCAGTGGCCGACAGCAGCGGTGGCAATGGTTCGCCGTTCAACGCCCGCCGCTCCCCGAGATCGGCCGCCTCGTGAATGCGCCGTGATGCCTCGGCGCGGGTGATGCGCAACCTGTTGGCGAGCGCGGGAGCCAGCATGCCGCCCAACTCGGTCGGACCGGCCTGCTGGCTGAGCTGATTGATCAGGACGTGTTCAATAGCCGGCTGGCGGCGGCGCATCTGCTCGCACCGCTCCAACACCGCCAGCCGCTCGGGCGTGGTCAACATCAAACGTCAGATCCAGGGCGCGCTTGTAGTCGGCCTCCAGCGCGTCGAACACTTCGACGATCTCTTCCCGACTACTAGAACGCATGTTCGAATTATATGGCGGTGTGCCGGTGGCGGCTATCGGAAATCCCGGATCTGTGGATAAGACGGCAACTGTGGATAACTGCCCAGACTCAAAGACTCATACCGGCATCCCGGAGAACATCACCCGGCCCGGGTCGTACTTCTGCCGCACCGCGCTCAGCTGAGACAGATTCGATCCGAAGTACCGCGACGGCGACTGGCCGGCTTCAAGGTAGTTCACATACCCCCCAACCGAATACGGTTGCACCGCGCGGTGCGCCGTGCTCAACCAACCCAAAGCCGCTGACGGGTCGCCAGTTTCGACGTACCACTGCACCAGTGAGGACTGCCGTCGCCACGGAAAAGCCGACGCCCCGGCGGGCACATCGGCCAGAGCACCGTCGAGTGCGTGCATGATCGCCAGCATGCGGCCCGCGCCCCGAGGGAACGCCTCGACCGCGGCGGCGATTCCCTGCGCGGCCGCCGGCGTCAGAGTCGCGAAAACGTCTGAGCCGCCGACGTATCCGAGCGGTGACGGGTTGAGATTTCCGACGGCCAGGTAGTTCACCAAGTCCAAGTAGTTGAACGTATGATTCTCGACGCCTACCGGCTGGATGCCGACGGCTGACGTAATCGCAGACGCCACACTGTTGCCCGAACCGGCCGGACACGTCGCCAGGATGCGACAGTGCGTGCCCATCGCGTCGACGGTGGCATCGGCCAGCGCCCAGTTGCTCCGGTCGGCGGTGCGCAGCCAGCCCTGCCAACCCAGCAGGACTTGCGCGAACGACTGCGCCGGGAAGTTGAGGTTCACCGCGTCGACCTCACCGGTCGGAAATGTCGCAAAGGTCATCGACGTCGTCACACCGAAATTGCCGCCACCGCCGCCCCGCAACGCCCAGAACAGGTCGGGCTGGCTGTTGGCCGACGTGGTGACCGCCTGACCGCTGGGCAGAACCACCGTCGCCGACCTCAACGCGTCGCACATCAGGCCCGCGTGCCGCGAGTGCGCCCCAAGCCCGCCGCCCAGCGCGTGCCCGGCCGCACCCACCGACGGGCAGGTGCCGGTCGGGATACCCCGGCCCGCGGCCGCCAGCGCCTGATGCATCGCATGCAGGCTCGTCGCGGGTGTCACCGTGACCAACCCGGTCGCGGCGTCGTAATTGACGTCACCGGGCAGTTGCCGCAGATCGAGCACCATCGTGCCGTTCGCGGTGGACGCCCCCACATACGAGTGCCCGCCTCCGCGCGGAGCAACCTTGAGGTTGTTCGCGGCGGCGAACGTCATCGCCTTCTGCACATCGGCAGGCGATGACGCCGTGACCACCGCGGCCGGCGTCATCCCGTTGAAGTTCGTGTTGAAAACTTGCTTGGCCGAACCGAATTGCGGACCGCTCGGCGTAATGACCTGTCCGCCGATGGCTCTGGACAATCCGTCCCAGCCGGATGCGACCGGTTCACCGCCGGCGCGGGCCGAGCCGAAGAACGCACCGGCGGCCAACGCTCCGGCGGCGCCACGCAGGAACGTCTGACGCGAGATCTCGCGGGTCAACGCCGGACTCCTGTCATGTCCTGCATTGTCAGCCACTCGGGGGCATTAACCGCGGTGGCGCAAGACGTGTCGACGCGCGTCGCGCGAAACGTATGCGAACTTTTACGTCACCGTGTTCTCGACGTGACAGCGGTAGACCAATGTTCGATGCAGACCACGAGGGGGTTGGGTATGGGTCTCAGCTTGATGACGCGACTGAACAATCAGCCGTTGACCGTGCGGGCACTGCTCGGTATCGGTTGTCTGATCACGGTTGCCACGGCGTTCTCGGCGCCGGGTGAGGCAGATCCGAGCGACGACAACTTCATCGATGCGCTCAGCCACGCCGGCATCGAATACGGAGAACCCGGAAATGCGATGGCCGTTGGCCAGTCGCTCTGCCCGATGCTCGCGCAGCCAGGCGGCAGCTTCGCCGCTGCCGCCTCCAGCGTGGCTCATCGTGGCATGTCGCCCCGGATGGCTCAGCTGTTCACCACGATCGCGATACAGACCTATTGTCCGACCGAGATCGCAAACATCAATAACGGCAGCGTATCTGGCCTGCCGCAGGGGCCGGGCGTGACGGGAATCCCGGGGATCTAACGGGTCCCCAGCGGGTCGATCGTCCAGGCGATGTACACCATCGCTGCCGCGACGGACGCCATCGTCGCGAAGTCAATTCCCTTGCTGCGCACTACCAGAAGCCCGGCCCGGTCGTCGGTGAGGGCCAACCGCAGGACCGCGGCGAGCCCGGCTCCGATGCCGATCAGCAGCGCGCCGCGGCGCCAGAAATTCGCCGCCGCCAGAGTGAACGCCACCACAAAGATCAGCACGACCGCGATCACCGGCCACTGCAAGCGGAGAATTCGACGCACGCTCAGTGGCTTTCGGCCAACTCGACAACGTTCGTCAAGAGGAAGGCGCGGGTCAGTGGGCCGACGCCACCGGGATTCGGCGACACATGGCCGGCGACCTCCCAGACGCCGGGATGCACATCGCCGGCCAGTTTGCCGTCCACCCGACTGACGCCGACGTCGACGACGGCCGCACCGGGACGCACCATGTCGGCGGTCAGCATGTGCGGCACGCCGACACCCGCCACGATGATGTCCGCTTGCTTGGTCAGCGCGGCAAGATCACGAGTTCCGGTGTGGCACAACGTCACTGTGGCATTCTCCGAGCGGCGGGTCAGCAGCAGTCCCAGCGGGCGGCCGACCGTCACGCCGCGGCCGATGACCACCACGTGAGCGCCCGCGATCTCGACGTCGAAGCGCCGCAACAGGTGCACGATGCCGCGCGGTGTGCAGGGCAGCGGCGCCGGGGTGTTGAGCACCAGGTGTCCGAGGTTCGTCGGGTGCAGTCCGTCGGCATCTTTGGCCGGGTCGACCCGCGCCAGCGCCGCGTTCTCGTCCAGATGCTTGGGTAGCGGCAACTGCACGATGTATCCGGTGCACTCGGGGTTGGCGTTGAGCTCGTCGATGGTCTCGTTGAGCTTGGCCTGGGTGATGTCAGCGGGCAGGTCGCGGCGCAGCGAGGTGATGCCGACCTTCGCGCAGTCGGCATGCTTGCCGCGGACGTAGGCCTGCGATCCCGGGTCGTCGCCGACCAGGACAGTGCCCAGACCGGGTGTGCGCCCCGAGGCGGTGAGCGCAGCCACCCGCTGCTTCAAGTCGACGAAGATCTCGTCGCGCGTTGATTTGCCGTCCAACGTGATTGCACCCACGTCGTCCAGTTTGGCATGCGCGCCGAGGTAGCGCCGGTACGCTCCTGCACATGTCCGAAGCCCCGGACGTGCTGGCACCGGCGAAGCTCGGACCCATCACGCTGCGCAATCGCATCATCAAATCCGCGACCTTTGAGGCCCGCACCCCCGGCGCTCTGGTCAGCGACGACCTGATCGAATACCACCGGCTGCCGGCCGCGGGCGGGGTCGGCATGACGACCGTGGCCTACTGCGCTGTGTCGCAGGGCGGTCGGACCGAAGGCAACGGGATCTGGATGCGCCCGGAAGCCGTGCCCGGGTTCCGTCGGCTCACCGAGGCGATCCACGCCGAGGGGGCGGCGGTCAGCGCGCAGATCGGCCACGCAGGCCCGGTCGCCAACGCCCGCTCGAACAAGGCCACCGCGCTGGCGCCGGTGCGGTTCTTCAACCCGATCGGCATGCGGTTCGCCAAGAAGGCCACCCGTGACGACATCGACGACGTGATCGCGGCACACGCCGACGCCGCCCGGCTCGCCGTCGACGCCGGATTCGATGCTGTCGAAGTGCACTTGGGGCACAACTATTTGGCGAGCGCGTTTCTGAGCCCGCTGATCAATCGCCGCAACGACGAGTTCGGCGGCTCGTTGGAGAACAGGGCCAAGCTGGCCCGGGCGATGGTCCTGGCCGTCAGGCGCGCGGTCAACGATCAGATCGCGGTGACCGCGAAGCTCAACATGACCGACGGCGTGCGCGGCGGCATCTCCGTCGAGGAGGCACTCGTCACGGCCAAGTGGCTGCAGGACGACGGAGCGCTGGACGCGATCGAACTCACCGCGGGCAGTTCGCTGGTCAACCCGATGTATCTGTTCCACGGCGACGCCCCGCTCAAGGAGTTCGCCGGCGCCTTCGCACCACCGTTGCGCTGGGGCATGCGGATGACCGGCAAGAAATTCCTTCGCGAATACCCGTACCGCGAGGCCTACCTGTTGCGTCATGCCCAGCGGTTCCGCGCTGAGCTGACGATGCCGCTGATCCTGCTCGGCGGGATCACCAACCGCGAAACGATGGACTTGGCCATGGCAGAGGGCTTTCAGTTCGTCGCGATGGGCCGGGCCCTGCTCGCCGAACCTGACTTGATCAACCGCATCGCGCGCGACGGCCGCAGCGTGCATTCGGCTTGTACACACTGCAACCGGTGCATGCCGACGATTTACAGCCGTACCCGCTGCGTGGTTACCGGCGCCCCGGATCAGCTCGCGCAGTGACCTAGAGCGGCCCGTGTCGCTCGGAGCCGAGCGCACGGCAGCCGATAAAGTCGGTTCAGTGAGCCAGCTAAGGTTGGGGCAATGAGCCCAGCAGCACCGAGCCAAGCAGCACCGCCCGTGCTGACAGTTCGGTACGACGGATCACAACGTACTTTCGCAGCGGGTCACGACGTCGTCGTCGGACGCGATCTGCGCGCCGACATGCGCATCACCCATCCGCTGATCTCTCGGGCTCACCTGCTGCTGCGTTTCGACCAGGGCCGCTGGCTGGCCATCGACAACGGTTCGCTGAACGGGACTTTCGTCAACGGCCGTCGAGCGCCGGTGATCGACATTCACGACGGTCAGTCGATCAACATCGGCAATCCCGATGGGCCGCAACTGAGTTTCGAAGTCGGACGCCACGAGGGGAACGTCGGGCGGCCACCGCAGACCACGTCGATGCCGATGGCCAGCGTGTCGGCGCCGCCACGGCCGGCGCACGCACAGCAACCGCCGTCCCGCCCGCAGGCCGGTCCGAGACCACAGGGCCCGCCTCCCCCTCCGCCGCGCGGCGTACTCGGCGCCACCGCAACCGGGCTATCAACCCAGCGCCGGCCCGCGGCCGCCGGCCTATCCACCGGGCCCGCAGTATCAGCCGCCGCCGCACCAGCCGCCGCAACACCGGCAACCCCCACCCCCGCCGCCGGTACCGAACGCGGCGCCGAAAACCGAGATGGGGCCGGCCAGCAGGCCGCCGGAATCGGGCAACCTCGCAACCAAGATGATCCAGGCGATCCTGCCCGGGTCGTTGACACCGTCCTCGCCGCCGGGCTCGTCCACAATCGGTCGCGCCAACGACAACGACATCGTCATCCAGGACGTGCTGGCGTCGCGTCATCACGCGTTCCTGGTCGACTCGCCGCTCGGCCTCGAGATCCGCGACGCGAACAGCATCAACGGCACGTTCGTCAACGGCGTGCGGGTCGGCTCGGCGGTACTCAGCGAGGGCGACGTCGTCACGATCGGCAACATCGACCTGGTCCTGACCAACGGCACCCTGATCCGCCGCACCGAGGCCGCGACACGCAGCGGCGGCCTGGAAGTCAACGGCGTGCACTTCAGGATCGACGGCAAGGAACTGCTGGACGGCATCTCTCTGACGGCGCGGCCCGGCACCCTGACCGCGATCATCGGGGGCTCGGGCGCGGGCAAGACCACGCTGTCTCGACTGATCGCCGGATACACCCGCCCCAGCTCCGGCAACGTCACGTTCGAGGGCCACGACATCCACGCCGAGTACGCGACGATGCGCAGCCGAATCGGGATGGTGCCGCAGGACGATGTGGTGCACCGCCAGCTCACGGTCAACCAGGCCCTCGGTTACGCCGCCGAGCTGCGGCTGCCGCCGGACACCAGCAAGGAGGAACGCGCCCAGGTCGTCGCGCAGGTGCTCGAGGAACTCGACCTCACCAAGCATGCCGACACCCGGGTGGACAAGCTCTCCGGCGGCCAGCGCAAACGCGCGTCGGTCGCACTCGAGCTGCTGACCCAGCCGTCGCTGCTGCTGCTTGACGAGCCGACCTCGGGCCTCGACCCGGCACTGGACCGTCAGGTGATGCTGATGCTGCGCCAGCTCGCCGACGCCGGCCGTGTGGTGTTGGTGGTGACGCACTCGGTGTCCTACCTCGACGTCTGCGACCAGATCCTGCTGGTGGCGCCCGGCGGAAAAATGGCCTTCAACGGACCGCCCAGCCAGGTCGGGGCTGCGCTCGGCACCACCAACTGGGCCGACATCTTCGCCAACGTGGGCGCCGACCCGGACGAAGCGAACCGCCGCTTCCTGGAACAGGGCGGCCGGGGCAGCCAGTCGCGGGCACCGGCTCCCGAAAGCCCGGCCGATCTCGGCGAACCGGTGCACAGCGACCTACTGCGCCAGCTCTCGACGATCGCGCGTCGCCAGGTCCGACTGGTGATCTCCGACCGCGGCTACTCGGTGTTCCTGGCGGTATTGCCGTTCCTCATCGGGGCGTTGTCGCTGACGGTGAAGGGGCCCAAACCGGGGCTGGGCCCGGCCGATCCCCTCGGTCTGGCGCCAACCCAGCCGCAGTACATCATGGTGCTGCTCAATATCGGGGCCGTGTTCATGGGCACGGCGCTGACCATCCGCGACCTGATCGGTGAGCGTCCGATCTTCCGACGAGAACAGGCGGTCGGCCTGTCCACGACCGCCTATCTGCTGGCCAAGGTCACCGTCTTCTGCGTCTTCGCGACCGCTCAGGCGGGGATCTCGACGATCATCGTCCGGCTCGGCAAGGGCGCCCCGACGGCGCATCCGCCGTTCTTCGACAATTCGACGTTCTCGCTGTTCGTCACCGTCGCCGGAACGTGTGTGGCGTCAGCGATTCTCGGCCTGATGCTCTCGGCGGTGGCGCAGTCCAACGAGCAGATCATGCCGCTGCTGGTGGTCTCGATCATGTCGCAGCTCGTCCTCGCCGGCGGAATGATCCCGGTGACGGGCCGGGCGGGGCTGAACCAGCTGTCGTGGTTGACGCCCGGGCGTTGGGGTTATGCCGCCGGTGCGTCGTCGATCGACTTCCCAGACCTGGTGAAGGTCAAGCAGATTCCGACCAACGACCCGATCTGGCAGCACTCCAAGCACATCTTCTTGTTCGACATGGGCATGCTGGCGGCGCTGTCGCTGTTCTACGCCGGTTATGTTCGCTGGAGCATCCGGCTCAAACGCTAGCCGCCGTCCAGCCGTAGTCCGTGGGCCGCGGCGTACGCGAGCGCCTGCTCGATGTCGATCCGCGTCCGCGACAGTGACGCCGTCGTCCACAGCGACGGGTCGACGGTCGCGCCACGCAGGTCAGCCTCGTCCATCCGGGTCCCGACGGTGCGTGCGCCGGTCAGGTCGACGCCGCGCAGCAGGGCTTTGCGCAGATCGGCTTCCACCAAGCCCGTCTCCCGCAACCGGCAGCCGCTGAAGTCGATGCCGCGCAGGTCGTTGCCTCCCAGCACCGCGAGCGTGAAGTCCACCTCGTCGAGGGTCAGCGGCCGCAGCCGGCACCGGACGAACACCGAACCCAGCATGCTGCACTGTCGAAAAGTGCTGTGCCACAGCGTTGTCAGATTGAACTTGCAGTTGCGGAACGCCGATCCCCGGTGCTCGGATTCAGCGAGGTTGACGCCGCTGAAATCACATTCGGTGAACACCACCCGCTCGGTCTGTAACCGGCTCAGGTCCTCGTCGTCGCGGAAATCGTGACCGACGAACTCGCGGTCGCTCCAGTGCACTACGCGCTTTGCGTCAAGCTTGCCAACGCGTATTCGCTGACCGCGATCAAGGCGTCGGTCGCCGACCTGCGATCCCTGGCGTCGACGTTGATCACCGGGACGTGTTCGGCCAGCGTCAGAGCCTTTCGCACCTCGGTCACCGGAAACCTTGGCGTGCCGTCGAATTCGTTGACCGCGATGAGGAACGGCAGGTTGCGGTGCTCGAAGAAGTCGACCGCGGCGAAGCTGTCCTCCAGACGCCGGCAGTCCACCAGGATGACCGCTCCGATCGCTCCGCGGACCAGGTCGTCCCACATGAACCAGAATCGGCGCTGCCCCGGCGTGCCGAACAGGTAGAGCACCAGATCCTCGTCCAAGGTGATGCGGCCGAAGTCCATCGCCACCGTGGTGGTCCGCTTGTTCGGGGTGGCGTCCACCATGTCGACACCCGCGGAGGCGTCGGTGACCATCGCTTCGGTTCGCAGCGGCATGATCTCCGAAACAGCGCCGACGAACGTCGTTTTGCCTGCTCCGAATCCACCGGCGATGACGATCTTGGTGGAGGCGGTATCGCGTGACCTCGAACGCGGGCGGGCCCTCGCATCAGAGCGCTCGTAGGCCACGGAGCGTCCTTCCTATCAGTTCGCGGCGTTCATCCCGGGTCGAGCTTTCGGTCAACGTCCGGTTCACTCGAAGGTAGCCCGAAGTCACCAGATCGCCGACCAACACGCGGGTAACCCCGAGCGGCAAATCTAGCCGAGCCGAGATCTCGGCCACCGACGGGCTGTTGACGCACAGCTTCACGATCCGGCCGCGCACGTCGTTGAGCGGCCACCGGTGGAACATCGCCGACTGCAGCGTCTGCACCGGAGCTTCCAGCGGAAGCTCGACGCTGGCCTTGGTTCGTCCTGCCGTCAGCGTGTACGGACGGACCAGGCTCGCCTCAGCCGCGGGCTGCGGCGGTTCGTGTGGCTCGCGATTGTCCATCGCACCTCACGAACGTGACGGGCTTGGGGAAGGAGCGCGACGGGTCGACTGCACGACGTTGCCCACCCGTTCGACGAGGACGGCCATCTCGTAACCGATCTGGCCGATGTCACACGACGTCGAGGCCAGCGTGGCCAGATGCGATCCGTCTCCGACCTGCATCAGCAACAGGTAGCCGTTCTGCATCTCGACCACCGACTGCAGCACCTGGCCGCCGTCGAACAGCTGAGCCGCACCACTCGCCAGACTGGCCAGGCCTGAGGACACCGCGGCGAGCTGGTCGGCCCGCTCCTGCGGCAGGTGCTCGCTGGCCGCCATCAGCAGTCCGTCGACGGAGACCAGGATGGCATGTGCCACCCCGGGGACGTCGCGGGCGAAATTCGACACCAGCCAGTCCAGCGAGTTGTCGGGGCGGGCCGAATCGAAGCCAGAACTCATGGGTGATCGGGTCCTTGGTCGGTGTCACGGGCATGCGATCGTCCAGCGCGGACGCCGCCGAAATGACTGCTCATCGAGGCACGGATAGCCTCCGGGTCGCGCACGCCGTGCGATGCCAAACCCTCGTCGTCGGCGGCACGGTGGTGCGCTGTTCCGTTCTTTTCGGCGGCGGGACCGCCGGGGACCAGCCGGGCGCCGGGGTCACGCACCGGCAGGCCCTGGTCGGTATGCGTCTGCACCGGGACGTTCTCGACGTCGGCGGCGGCCGACCAGCCGCGGTCCCAGACCGTCTGCCAATCCAGGTCGGGGCTGCTCGCCATGTCGCGCGGGTCGACCAGCCATTCGGAGAGCATCCGCTGGTAGATCAGATCGTCGTCGGCCGGCCGGGTCGAGGGGGCCGCGGGCTCGGCGGTCCACACATCGTCGACCTCGGCCACCGCGGGCTCTGGCACGACTGGCACCGGCTCCGGCGCTTCGGGCTTGGCGCGCTGACGGCTTTCCCGGCTGAGTCGGACTCGCGAGCCGAAGAACGATGAGGTGTTGGACACCGGTTGCTCCGCAGGTTGTTCCGGAGTCACTTCGTCCGCAACGGGCGTCGGCTCGCGGCGAGGCAACCGATCCGGAGCCTCGACCGGGGTGCCGGTGATGCCGCTGCTGCCGGGCCGGCGTTGGGGCAACAAGCTGATCGACGACTCTGTCGATGGCGAGCCGTTGCGCTCGGACTGGTCGGCAGGCGGGGTCGGCGCCGGCGTATCGCCGAACTCCGGCGCGGGAGTCGGCTGGTCAAATGGGACGGCAGCGGGCCGAGTCGGCCGCCCCGTCTCGGGCGCAACAGCCGGACCCCCGCCAGCTCCGGCCAGCACCGACGACGGCAGGTAGACCTCGGCGGTCGTGCCCGACCGCGCTTCCTCGACCGACGAACCGCGCAGCCGCACCCGGATGCCGTGCCGGTCGGCCAGCCGGCCGACCACGAACAGACCCATGTGCCGAGCGCTGTCGGGAGTCACTTCTCCCCCGGCGCGCAACCTCATGTTGGCGATGCGCCGGTCCGCTTCGGTCATGCCCAGCCCGGAGTCGACGATCTGCAGCAGCACCGCCCCGTCGTTGCGGAATCCGGCCGACACCCGCACCGGCGATGCCGGCGGCGAATAGCGCAGCGCATTGTCGACCAACTCCGCGAGTAGGTGGACGATGTCGCCGGAGACTGCGCCGGCGATCGTGCAGTCCGGCACCATCGACGTCTCGACGCGGCGATAGTCCTCGACCTCGGAGGCCGCCGCGTGGATGACCGATGACAGCGGCACCCCGGAACGCTGGTCTGCGCGCGAGCCCTGCGCACCGGCCAGCACCAGCAGGTTGGCGCCGTTGCGGCGCATGCGCGCGGCCAGGTGGTCGAGTCGGAACAGGCTGTCCAGCCGCTCGGGGTCTTCTTCGTTGCGCTCGAGCCGGTCGATCAGCGCGAGCTGCTGGTCGACCAGCGTGCGGTTACGCCGCGACATGGTCTCGAACATGTCGTTGACCAGCAGTCGCAGCCGGGCCTCGTCACCGGCCAACAGCAGTGCCTGGGTGTGCAATTCGTCGACCGCGTGCGCGACCTGACCGACTTCCTCGGTGGTGTACACCGGCAACGGGTCGGGCGGCGATTCGTCACCGGCCCGCACCCGCGTGATCTCGCGCTCGAGGTCCTCGTGGGCGACCTTCAGGGCGCCGTCCCGCAGCACCCGCAGCGGCCGGATCAGCGAACGCGCCACCAGGAACACGATCAGCAGCGCGGCGGCGATGGCGGTCAGCACCAGGACGATGTCGCGGATCGCGGCGTTGCGCCGATCGTGGGCTTGGCGCTCGACGGACTTCGTCACAAAGTCGGTGCTGTCTTTGATGATCTGGGCGGCGATGCCGTCGGTCGTCTCCACCGAATGCCGCAGCGCCGCATTGTTGGCCAGCAGAGTCGCCGGATCGGACAACAGTGACATCCGCGTCACCATCTGCTGCTGCAACGTCTTGGCTTCCGCCGAGCCGGCGCCGAGCACTTCGGCCATGCCGAACAGCGTCGACGGCTCGGTACCGGCGAGGGTGGTCATCGACGTGCGCAGCTCGGGCTCGGGCAGGTCAGCGCCGCGGGTGATGAGCAGCTGCTGCATCATCATCTGGCCGCGGGCCCCGATCGCGCGGCTCAGTCCCTGCGCTGCGGCGCGGATCCGCTCGTCGCGAACACGCACCGACGCATCGATCGTGTTCTCCGCTGTCAGCAGGATCGGGGCGTAGGTGGTCACCCGCAGGCGCAGCGGCATGCCGTTCGTCGCGACCGCGTCCAGCAGCGTCTGTCCGGCGTCCAACAGGGCAGTGACCCCGGTGTCGACGTCAGGGGCGACGTCCGTCTCGGCCAACCGGGCTTCGAGTTCGTGCCTGCGGGCCTCGTAGTTCTTCTTCGCGCCTTCGACGTCGCCGCCGGTCGAACTCGCCAATAATGCGACATCGAGCGCCGACATGTATTTGGTAATCGCCGGGACCACCTCGGCGCGATCGGCGGCCAACCGAAGATCGTGCGCGTCGGTCAGCGCCCCGGCAATGCGAAATCCACCGAAAACCATTGCCAACACCAATGGCAGCGCGGCAATGGCAACGACTTTCCACCGCACCGGCCAATTGCTCAGCGACCAGGAAGCCGGCCGTTTTGTCGATCCGGCCCCGGCGCCGTTGTTGTTCGACACGCTACTTGTGCCCGGCAGCACGGCCCGCGTGGCGCGGGCAAACATGGTCACCGGACTGCAGCGGTGCTACTGACCGCCCCGCTGAATCTCAGAGTTAGCGCGTCGTTCATGGGACTTCCTGCTAATTGCGCTCACCCCGGGCGACGGGCAAGCGATATCGCCTGGCAATTGGTCGAGTATGCCAGCCAGCGGCTAGCGAGACCACAGTTCTTACTGAACAAACAGAGTTCACCGAATCACGCCAGAAACCGCAGAGAGTCGTCCAGCAAATTGTTGGCGACCCACGAACGAGGCGGGCAGATGTTTCAGCGGCCACTTTTGTCGGCAGAGTTCCCTTAATCCCGACACAGCAGCTAACCCGTCGACACCTACCAGAGGACGCCGCACTCTGCCAGGCCGCGCCCACCGGCGGCTGCCATGATCGTCAGGTGTTCAGGCTGCTGTTTTTCTCCCCTCGAATAGCGCCCAATACCGGCAATGCAATCCGAACCGCGGCGGCCACCGGCGCAGAACTGCACTTGGTCGAGCCGCTGGGGTTCGACCTGTCCGAGCCCAAGCTGCGTCGGGCCGGGCTGGACTACCACGACCTGGCGTCGGTCACCGTGCATGCGTCACTGAATGACGCCTGGACAGCGCTGTCGCCGCAGCGGGTGTTCGCGTTCACCGCGCACGCGACGCGGCTGTTCACCGACGTCAGCTATCAGCCCGACGACGTGTTGATGTTCGGCCCGGAGCCCACCGGCCTGGATGCGACGACGCTGGCCGACGGCCACATCACCGACCGGATCCGCATCCCGATGCTGAGCGGACGGCGGTCGCTCAATCTGGCTAATGCCGCCGCGGTCGCCGTGTACGAGGCATGGCGGCAGCAGGGATTCGACGGCGCTGTCTAGTGACCGGGCCGTCTGACTACCAAGCGTTCCAGTGCGTGAGGTCCGCCGCGGGCAGTCGCTTGGCCGGCTTGAAATCGGTGCCCTTGGTGTAGGCGATCGGGAACAGGCCACCCTGGCTGTATTTCTCGTACGGAATGCCGAGTATGTCGGCGACCTCTTCCTCGCCACCGCGGATCAGGTGCAACGTCGTCCAGCATGAGCCCAGACCGCGCGAGCGCAGCGCCAGGCAGTAACTCCAGACCGCCGGGAACAGCGACGCCCAGAACGACACCCCGCCCAAGGGTTGCTTGTCCTCACGGCCTTCGATGCACGGGATCATCAGGACCGGGGCTTCGTGCATGTGCTCGGCGAGATAAGTGGCCGAATCTCTGACCGCCCCCATCCGCTCGCCTCGGGTGTCGCCCTCGGCGAATTCGGGGCCCGGTGCGCTGAGGTAGCCGCGGGCGTTGGCCAGGTATACCTCGCCGATCGCTTTTTTCTTGTCTTCGTCTTCGACGAAAACCCATTGCCAGCCTTGTGAATTGGAGCCGGTGGGCGCTTGCAGCGCCAGGTCCAGACACTCCATCAGCAGATCGCGGGAGACCGGCCTGTCGAAGTCGAGGCGCTTACGGACCGATCGGGTGGTGGTGAGAACTTCGTCGACGGACAAATTCAAGGTCATATGCGCGAGACTACATTCGCGGTTATGAGCATCGAACTCCCGCAAGAGGTCGTCAGCAGGCTCGAGTCGGACGACTTCGGGTGGTTGACCACCGTCGCCAAGTCGGGCCAACCGGTGCCCCGGCTGGTCTGGTTCTACTTCGACGGCACCAGGCTGACGGTGTACTCCATGCCACAGGCCGCCAAGGTCGTCCACATCAAAGCGCACCCTGAAGTGAGCCTGAACCTGGATTCAGACGGTAATGGCGGCGGCATCATCGTCATCGGCGGCACCGCGGCGATCGACGCGACCGACGTGAATTGCCGCGACGACGCTCCCTACTGGGCGAAGTACGGCGAACAGGCCAAGGAATTGGAGTCAGCCGAGGGGATCTCGATGGATGCGTTCAGCACCCGGTTGGCGATCACCCCGACCAGGGTGTGGACGACGCCGGGCGCATAGCACGAAGGCTCACCGGAAGTCACGGGACTTCGATCCGATCGTCAACGTGAGCTTGGCTATTCGCTCCGCCATCACAGTGATTGCGCCACTGGCGTTTTGGACCTGACCGCGGATCAGCAGCGCCGACGATGTCTGCGCCACCTTGCGGTGCCGTGCCCACACGCCCGGTGTGCAGAGCACGTTGACCATCCCGGTCTCGTCCTCGAGATTGACAAATGTCACGCCCTGAGCTGTGCCCGGCCGTTGCCGGTGAGTGACCGCCCCGGCGATCAGCACCCGCTCACCGTCGGGTACCGACAGCAGCGCGTCGGCGGGTGTCACCCCCATCGCGTCAAGATCTGACCGCAGGAATTGCGTCGGGTAGCTGTCCGGCGAAACGCCGGTGGCCCACACGTCGGCCGCGGCCAATTCCACCTCGCTCATCCCCGGCAACGACGGGATGTGCGACGACGAGCCCACCCCCGGCAGTCGGTCCGGCCGCTGGGTGGCGGCCGCACCGGCCGCCCACAGCGCCTCCCGACGGGACATGTCGAAGCAGCGCAGCGCGCCCGCGGTGGCCAGCGCTTCGGTCTGCGGGACGGACAGCTGCAGCCGGCAGGTCAGATCCAGCAATGAAGCGAAGGGGCCGTGGGCTTTTCGTTCTTCGACCAGCCTGTCGGCCAGGTCGTCGCCGATGTGACGGACGGCGCCCAGCCCCAGTCGAACCTCGGTGCCGGCGTTCTCCAGTGTGGCGTGCGCCAGGCTGGCCGCGACGCAAGGGCCGTGGACCGCCACGCCGTGCCTGCGGGCATCAGCCACCAGCGACTGCGGCGAGTAGAAACCCATCGGCTGCGCACGCAGCAGCGCCGCGCAGAACGCCGCGGGATGGTGCAGCTTGAACCACGACGAGTAGAAGACCAGCGACGCGAAACTCAGCGAATGGCTTTCCGGGAAACCGAAATTGGCAAAGGCTTCCAGCTTTTCGTAGACCAGGTCGATTACGTCGTCGGGGGCATCGTGCATCCGGCGCATGCCGTCGTAAAACCGGCCGCGCAGTTGCCGCATGCGTTCGGTCGACCGTTTGGATCCCATCGCGCGGCGCAGCTGATCGGCCTCGGCGCCGGAGAAGCCGGCGCAGTCCACCGCGAGCTGCATCAGCTGTTCCTGAAACAGCGGCACTCCCAACGTCTTCCGTAGCGCCGGCTCCATCGACGGGTGGTCGTAGACGACCGGGTCCAGGCCGTTGCGCCGCCGAATGTAGGGGTGCACCGAGCCGCCCTGGATGGGACCGGGGCGGATCAACGCGACCTCGACCACCAGGTCGTAGAACACCCGGGGCTTGAGCCTGGGCAGGGTGGCCATCTGCGCTCGCGACTCCACCTGGAACACACCGACGGAATCGGCGCGCTGCAACATTTCGTAGACCGCTGGTTCGGACAGGTCCAGCGTGGCCAGGTCGACCTCGATGCCTTTGTGTTCGGCCACCAGGTCGATGACGTAGTGCAGTGCCGAGAGCATACCCAGACCGAGCAGGTCGAATTTCACCAAACCTATTGCCGCGCAATCATCTTTGTCCCACTGCAGCACGCTGCGATTCTCCATGCGCGCCCATTCCACCGGGCAGACGTCAGCGATCGGACGGTCGCAGATCACCATCCCGCCGGAGTGGATGCCCATGTGCCGGGGCAGGTTCTGGATCTGGTTGGCCAGGTCGACCACCTGCTCGGGAACGTCGTCGATGTCGGATGGTCGGGCGCCCCAGTTGCTGATCTGCTTGCTCCACGCGTCCTGCTGCCCTTGCGAGAAACCCAAGGCGCGAGCCATGTCGCGCACGGCGATCCGCGCCCGGTAGGTGATCACATTGGCGACCTGAGCCGCATAGTCGCGGCCGTACTTGTCATAGACGTACTGGATGGCTTTTTCCCGCTGATCGGACTCGATGTCGATGTCGATATCGGGCGGGCCGTCGCGGACCGGTGACAGGAAACGCTCGAACAGCAACTCGTTGGCGATCGGATCGACCGCGGTGACGCCGAGGGCGTAGCAGACCGCAGAGTTCGCCGCCGATCCCCTGCCCTGACACAGGATGTTGTTGTCCCGGCAGAATCGGGTGATGTCGTAGACCACCAGGAAATACCCCGGAAACTTCAGGTGCTCAATGATTTTCAACTCGCGCTCGATCTGGGCATACGCTTGGCGAGCGTGAGCTCGTGGGCCGTAGCGGCGCTGGGCCCCCGCCATGGTCAGCTCGCGTAACCAGCTGTCTTCGGTATGCCCGGCTGGGACGTCAAACGGCGGCAGTTGCGGGGCGATGAGCGCCAGGCCGAATGCGCACTGCTCGCCGAGTTCGGCCGCGGCGGTCACCACGTCGGGGCGCTGTGCGAACAGCCGTGCCATCTCGTCGCCGGACCGCAGATGCGAACCGCCCAGCGGGGCCAACCAGCCCGCGGCCTCGTCCAGCGACTGCCGGGCACGTATCGCCCCCATGGCCATCGCCAGTCGGCGCCGCGACGGCGCGGCGAAGTGGGCACCGGTGGTCGCAACGCTGCTGAGGCCGAATCGCGTTGCCAATGTTGCCAATTCAGCATTGACCTCATCGTCGAGCGGGCAACCGTGGTGGGTCAGTTCGACGCTGACCCGGTCGGTGCCGAACCGGTCCACCAGATCGGCCAACGCCGCCGAAGCCGCATCCGGTCCACCAGTGGCCAGCGCACGCCGGACATGGCCTTTGCGGCAACCGGTCAAGATGTGCCAGTGCCCGCCCGCGGCGTCGGTGAGCGCGTCGAAGTCATAACGCGGCTTGCCTTTCTCGCCGCCGGCCAGATGCGCCGCGGCCAGCTGCCGCGACAGCCGCCGGTAGCCTTCCGGGCCGCGTGCCAGCACCAGCAGATGCGGGCCGGCCGGATCGGGACCGTCGGTCCGGGCGCCGGCCCCTAGCGACAGTTCGGCGCCGAAGACCGTGCTGATGTCCAGTTCCACGGCAGCCTCGGCGAACCGCACCGCGCCGTACAGGCCGTTGTGGTCGGTCAGCGCAATGGCGCGCAGATCCAGCCGGGCCGCCTCCTCGACGAGCTCCTCCGGCGCGCTGGCCCCGTCGAGGAAGCTGTATGCCGAATGCGCGTGCAACTCGGCATACGGCACGGACGAGCGAATCGACCGGCTGTCGTCCGGCGGCTGGTATGCCGCGCGCTTGTGCGATAACGGCACCTCATCGGCGGGCCCCCACACCGATGGCGTGCCGGAGCGGCGCGGCTTACCGGCCAGCACCCGCTCCATTTCCGCCCAGCCCGGCGGCCCGTTGCTCCAACCCACCCGCAGAGTCTATCGAATATATGTTCGAATGGCAGGCTACTCAGCTGTCGGGCCACCCGAGTGCATTGAACACGGCCACCGGGTTGAGGTAATCGCGCCAGTGCACGACTTCGCGGTCGCGCAGGGTGATCACCGAAATGAATCTGTTGGCGTAGGGGCGGTTGCCGTCGACGGTGTGGCCCTCCGACGCGTATTCCAGAATCGCCACCCCCCTGTCCGGGTCGTGATAGACGGACAGGTCGAAGCAGCGATCCAGATGGATCGCGTTGCCGTAGGGGCGGTAGAGCTCGGCGAGCGCTTGCCGCCCCTCCACCCGTGCCGGGTAGCCGGGCACCGTGATCACGTACTCGGTGACAACATCCTCGGCCATGAGATCGAAAAAGTGCCCTGGCTCAACAAATCCCTGCAGGCCCTGCACGATGATCTGGAAGAACGGCTCGAGCGCGGCGAAATCGTGCAAGTTCGCAATGGGGGTCTTCATCGTCCTCCTTGTTCTGCGGGCACTTGCTGGAAATAATTCCGTTGCGCAGGATCGTTCGTCAACTCTGTCCATTATCCCAGCGCAACAACAACATTCACGGATACCGTCCCAGCCGAGTCCAAGGTCGTTGTCCCGCCCAGATTCTCAGAGATTCTCAGACTCCGCGTTGTCGATGGCGGATTGTTCACTGCGCGACGAATACCGCAGCGCGATTTCCAACTGCGTTGCCACACAACCGACCCCAGTTGTTTACATGAATTAATCCTGTCGCCACCTCTGACCGGTGGTCACCACCGATACTTGGACCAATCCCCAGCAGTGAAACGGCGGTGATGAGTCGTGGAGTACCTCAATACGCTCGATGCAGGTTTCCTCATGGCGGAGGATTCAGACCGGAATGTCAGTCTGGCGATCGGCGGGATCGCGGTCATAGACGGCTCGGCACCCAATTACGACAAATTCAAACATATTCTCGCAGAGCGGATTAAAGCCATACCGCGATGCATGCAGATGCTTCGCACCCAACCCTTCGACATCGGCGCGCCACAGTGGGTCGACGATCCGTCATTCGATCTCAGCCGGCACGTGCGCCGGGTAGCCGTGCCGCGGCCGGGCAGTGACACCGAACTGTTCCAGGTTGTCGCCGACGTGCTCGAGCGTCGACTGGATCGGGATCGACCGCTGTGGGAGTGCTGGGTCATCGAGGGTCTCAAGGGCAACCGCTGGGCCATCCTGATGAAGATCCATCACTGCATGGCCGACGGAGTCACGGCGGCGCGGATCCTCACCCAACTGTGCGACGAGATCGACGGCGACGTGTTCGCCCGACCGGGCGTCGCCAAGCGGGACGCCAAACATCCGCACCTCACGCCCGTCCCCGATCCCAACCCGCACAGCAACCCCGTGAGCAACCTGTGGCGAACCGCTACCGGCATCACCAACACGGTGAGCCGGACGGTCAGCGGCGCCGCCGAGATCGCCGGCGGCCTGCTCCGGCCGACCGCGGGATCGTCGCTGGTAGGACCCGTCACCGCGATGCGCCGTTATCGCGCGGTGCGGGTCCCCCTCGCCGACGTCGAACAGATCTGCCGCAAGTTCGACGTCACCGTCAACGACGTCGCGCTGGCGGCGATCACCGAGGGCTACCGGTCGGTCCTGTTGCACCGCGGCGAACGGCCCCAGCCGGACTCGCTGCGCACCCTGGTGCCGGTATCGGTGCGCTCCCACGACTCTCTCGACAAGCCGGGCAACCGTCTGTCGATCATGCTGCCCTACCTTCCCGTCGAGCAGGACGACCCGATCCTGCAGTTGCGCACGGTGCACAGCCGGTTGACCCGGACCAAACAAGGCGGTCAGCGTCAGGCGGGCAACCTCGCCGTCTCGGCGACCGGCTACGTCCCATTCATGTTCTCGTCGTGGATGATTCGCTTCCTCACCCGTTTGCCGCAGCGGGGCATCGTGACGTTGGCGACCAATGTCCGCGGCCCACAACGGCGGTTGACGATGATGGGCCGCAACGTCGCTCGCGTCCTGCCGATTCCGCCGATCGCGCTGCAGCTGCGTACCGGGATCGCAGTGATGAGCTACTGCGACGATCTGGTGTTCGGGATCACCGCCGACTACGACGGCGGAGCCGACATCGACGAGTTGGCCGACGGGATCAAGATCGGGGTGGCCCGCCTCGACATGCTCAGCCAGGACTCGATCCTGCTGTTCGACAAGAAATCCGTCTGACGGTCTTTCTCTTTCCGCCTGCCTGCCTGACTAACGTGGCTACCGGCCACACGGCAGGAAGGCAGGACAGGCGAATTGTCGGTCACCATCGATCCCCGACGTCTCGACGCGGTGCTGTTCGATCTCGACGACCCGAGCCCGCTCGAGGCGCGGCTGCGCGACGTCGGCGTGCGCTTTGCCCACAGCGACGACGCAGACCTGGTCGAGGCAGCGGATCAGCTGGCGGCGCGGCCGGGCCGGTGCGCCGTGGTGACCGTTGCCGAAAAGGGTGTGACGGCCGCCCGGGCCGGTGGATTCGCGCTGGTCATCGGCGTCGACGCGACGGGCCACCGTGATGCGCTGACCAGCCGCGGCGCCGACGCCGTGGTCGAAGATTTGTCCGACATCGTGGTCCGCACCGGAGACCGGCGGATGTCCGAACTGCCCGACGGCCTGGCGGCCCTGGGCGTGGCCGCCGAACGACGGCCCGCGGTGTTCTACGACTTCGACGGCACGCTCTCCGAGATCGTCAATGATCCCGACTCGGCCCGGCTGTCCGACGGCGCGGCTGACGCGCTGACAGCGCTGTGCGCGCAGTGTCCGGTGGCGATCCTGTCCGGCCGCGACCTCGCCGACGTGCGCGAGCGGATCGGTCTGCCCGGCCTCTGGTATGCGGGCAGTCATGGTTTCGAGCTGACCGGGCCCGACGGCGCTCACCACCAGAACGCTGAAGCGGCGGAGAGCATCCCGGTGCTGGCGGAGGCGGCGGCCGAACTGACCGACCAGCTCGCCGATATTCCGGGCGTCGTGGTGGAACACAAGCGGTTCGGCGTCGCCGTGCATTACCGCAATGCGGCGCGCGACCGCGTCGGGGAGGTGGCCGCGGCGGTGCGAAGCGCCGCACAGCGCACCGCGCTGCGCGTCACGACCGGGCGTGAGGTGATCGAGCTTCGTCCAGACGTCGACTGGGACAAAGGGAAAACGCTGCGGTGGGTGCTCGACCACATCGAAGACGACGAAAGCGGCTCGCTGCTGCCGATCTATCTGGGCGACGACATCACCGACGAGGACGCTTTCGACGCGGTGCACGACGACGGAGTCGCGATCCTGGTGCGGCACAACGACGACGGGGACCGCGCAACTGCGGCGGGCTACGCGCTGGACAACCCTGACCAGGTGCGGGAATTCACCGAGCGGCTCGCGGCTCAGCTCACCCGCTGACCGTCAGTCGTCTTTGTCTTCTTTGTCGTCGTCTTTGTGGTCGCTATCGTCTCCGCCGGTTTCCAATTCCAACGTCGCCCAATGACTCGGCGAGATGAGCACGGTCCACTTCCCGGACTCGCGGCCCAGCTTGACGACACCGTTGTCGACCTCCCAATTGGTGCTGTCGTCGTAGTCGGTGGATTGCCCGTCGCTATAGGTGAGTTTGAATGCCATGCCCGGGACTGCCACGCCGACAGCCCCGGTAAACCGGTTACAGCGAATTAACCCCGGTATTCCACCGCGCCGTCCTCGAGAACCAGGCGCGCCTCGACACCTTCGACTCCCGAAGCTTCCGTCTGGAACACCGCTTTGCCCGGCTCGGTGCGCCAGATCAGGGTGGTCAGCGTCTCACCGGGGAAGACCGGCTTGGTGAACCGGGCGTCGATCGCGGTGATGGCGTCGGCGTCGCCGTCGCCGAGCTCGGCGATCAGCGCCCGACCGGAGAACCCGTAAGTGCACAACCCGTGCATGATCGGCTTCGGGAAACCGGCCAGCTCTTTGGCGAACCACGGGTCGCTGTGCAGCGGATTGCGGTCGCCGGAGAGCCGGTAAATCAGTGGCTGATCCTCACGAGTGGACAGCGCGATCCGGGCGTCGGGCTCGCGGTCAGGGATCTCCGGCGCGACCGGCCGCTGGCCGGGCTGTCCCCCGAAGCCGCCCTCGCCGCGGATCACCAGCGTGGTGAAGGTCTCGGCGAGCAGTGTCCCCGTGTCGGGATCGCTGCCGCGGCCGCGCAGCATGATGACCGCGTTCTTGCCCTCGCCCTTGTCCTGGATGTCGGCCACCTCCGTGACGACCGACAGCTTGCCCGCGGCCGGCAGCGGGGCATGCACCCGGATGCCCTGCGAACCGTGCAGGAGCATGGCCCAGTTGAACGATCCGACCTTGCCGGCCGCGCCGAACGCCGGGCAGCAGATCACCGCGTACGTCGGCAGCACCTGCTGAGTGATCTCATGGCTGTTCTCGGTGGTGAACGCCAAGTCGTCTAATCCGGCGCCGACACCGAGCGCGTATAGCAACGTGTCGCGATCGGTCCACTCGAACAGCTGGGGTTCGGTTGTCGCGCCAACGGCATTCGGGTCGATCGCCATCTCGGGTCTCCTCTGGGTCGGATTCACTGGGCTATCCGTGGCAAACCCACCACACCAAAGCCCTCGACAAGGCAGGCTATCGGCATGCGTAATCGCTCTCGCACGGTCATCTGGAAGGCTGCCGCCGCGATCGTCGCCGTCCTCACCGTCGGCGCCTGCTCGGGGTCGCCGCACGAGCGCAGCATCACCTTGACTTTCATCCGGCATGCCGAGTCGCAGAGCAACGCCGCACACATGATCAACACCGACGTCCCCGGCCCCAATCTCACCGAAGAAGGTCAGGGCCAGGCCGAGCAGCTCGCCCACCAACTGTCCCGCAACAACTTCGACGCCGTCTACGCCTCCGATATGGTCCGCACCCAGGAGACCGCGGCACCACTGGCTCACGCGCTGGGCAAGCGGGTCGAGATACTGCCCGGGCTGCGGGAAATCAACGCGGGTTGGTACAACGACACGCCGGCGAAACGCGCCGACCTGACGTACCTGCTCGCACCGGCGGATTGGCTGAACGGCGATCTGAAAGACGCCGTGCCCGGCTCGGTCAGCGGTGAGCAGTTCAACGACCGGTTCACTGCCGCCGTGCAAAAGATCTACGACAGCAAAAGCAGCAGGCCAGTGGCGTTCTCGCACGCCGAGTCGATCATGTACTGGACGTTGATGAACGTGAAGAACCCCAAGGACAGCCTGGCCACCAGCCATCCGCTGCCCAACCTCGGCCGGGTGGTGATCACCGGTAGCCCGGTCCGGGGATGGACGCTGGTCGACTGGGACGGTATCCGCGACTTCAGCTACTGACCGAGTAAGACCGGCGGTACGGTACTGGACAGTACTGCCTCATTCGCTCTAGGGTTAGGCGCTGTGACCCAGACTGCCCCTCGCGGTGCGGAGTCCTCGCCCTGGTCGCCTCGGGAGACCGAACTCCTCGACGTCACGCTGCAGCTCCTGCAGGAGCACGGCTATGAGCGGTTGACCATCGATGCCGTGGCGGCCTCGGCTCGCGCCAGCAAGGCAACCGTGTACCGACGCTGGCCGTCGAAAGCCGAACTGGTGCTGGCCGCATTCATCGAGGGCTGCCGCCAAGTCGCGGTGCTGCCCGAAGCCGGCACGCTGCGCGACGATCTGCTGCATCTGGGAAACACCATCCGCAAGCAGGCGTGCCAGCAGGCCGGCACCATTCGCGCGGTGCTCGTCGAGGTATCGCGGCACCCGGCACTAAGCGAGGCGATGCAACATCAATTCCTCGATCAACGTAAGGCGCTGCTGCACGAGGTGCTGCAGCAGGCGGTGATCCGCGGCGAGATCGACGAATCCGTCATCAGCGACGAACTCTGGGACCTATTGCCCGGCTACCTGATCTTCCGGACCATCATGCCAAGCAGGCCGCCCACCGAGCACACCGTCCAAACCCTCGTCGACGACGTCATCATCCCGAGCCTCACCCGAAAGGTCAACGGGTGAGCCGGCTCTCAGGTCTGGTCAGGCGGCGCTGGATGGTCGTTGTCACCGTCGTGGTGATCGCTCTGGCCGCATTCGCCGTCTACCGATTGCACGACGCGTTCGGTTCGCACAGGAACTCGGCGGCGGGCGGCGGAGTCTCGAACGAAATCGTGCCCTTCAACCCGAAAAGCGTGGTCTATGAAGTTTTCGGCGCCCCCGGGGCAACAGCGACGATCAACTATCAAGACGTCCACGCCGCACCGCAACGAGTCGACAACGCGCCGCTGCCCTGGTCGTACACGATCACGACCACCGATCCCGCGGTCATCGCCAACCTTGTGGCACAAGGCAACGGCAGCACCTTGGGCTGCCGCATCATCGTCAACGGCGTCGTCAAAGACGAAAGGACCGTCCACGAAATGAACGCCTACACCTTCTGCCTGGACAAGTCCGGATGAGCGACCACAGCAGTCGCCGTCCCGTCGTCGCGCACACCATTCACCGGCTGGCGGTGCCCATCCTGTTGTTCTGGATAGCCCTTGCCGCCGTCCCGAATATTCTTGTGCCGCAACTGGAAGAGGTCGGGCGACAGCACAATGTCGGCCTCAGCTCTCGGGAGGCGCCGTCATATCAGGCGTTCAAACACATCGGCAAGGTCTTCCACGAGTTCGACACCGACAGTTCGGCGATGATCGTGATCGAGGGCGACAAGCCGCTCGGCGCCGACGCGCACAAGTTCTACGACGCGTTGATCCACAAACTGGAGCAGGACACCAAGCACGTCCAGCACATTCAGGATTTCTGGGGCGACACCCTGACGGCGGCCGGTTCGCAGAGCAGCGACGGCAAGGCGGCGTACGTTCAGCTTTTCCTGGCTGGAAATCAAGGCGAGGCGCAAGCCAACGAGTCCGTCGACGCGGTGCGCGCCACGGTGGACCACATGCAGCCGCCGCCGGGCGTCAAGGCCTACCTCACCGGAGCGGCCCCGCTCATCGCCGATCAGTTCACCGAGGGAAGCAAAGGCTCCAACAAAGTCACCGCAATCACCGTCGCGGTGATCGGCGTGATGTTGTTTTTCGTCTATCGATCGATCGCCACCACCCTCCTGGTTCTCGGCACGGTCCTCATCGAGATGGCCGCGGCGCGGGGATTCGTTGCCTTCTTGGGAAACGTCGGGATCCTGGGGCTCTCGACGTATGCAACCAACCTGCTCACACTGCTGGTGATCGCCGCCGGAACGGATTACGCGATCTTCTTTGTCGGCAGGTACCAGGAAGCGCGCGCCGCCGGCGAAGAGCGGGAAACGGCGTTCTATTCGATGTACCGCGGCACCGCTCACGTCGTATTGGGCTCGGGCCTGACCGTCGCCAGCGCGGTCGCGTGCCTCAGTTTCACCCGGCTGCCGTACTTTCAAAGCTTGGGCGCGCCCGCGGCGATCGGCATCCTGGTCGCGCTGGCGGCCTCGCTCACGCTGGGTCCGGCCGTGCTGACGATCGCCGGTCATTTCGGCCTCTTCGACCCCAAGCGGGTGATGCAGACCCGCGGGTGGCGGCGAATCGGCACCGCGATCGTCCGCTGGCCCGGGCCCATTCTGGTGGTCGCGACCGCCGTCGCCCTCATCGGTCTGCTTGCCCTGCCCGGCTACAAGACCAGTTACGACACCCGCCCCTACATCCCGGCCCATGCGGCGGCCAATGTCGGGTACACCGCGGCGGAGCGACACTTCTCCCGCGCCCGGTTGGAGCCCGAGTTGCTGATGATCGAGGCCGACCACGACCTACGCAATCCGGCCGACATGCTCGTCCTGGAGAAGGTGGCCAAAGGCGTCGTCCACATACCCGGCATCGCTCAGGTGCAGTCCATCACCCGGCCCCTGGGAGCTCCGCTGGACCACAGCTCGATCGCGTTTCAGGTCAGCCAGCAAAGCGTCGGGCAGGTGCAGAACCTCAAGTACCAGATGGACCGCGCGCACGATTTGTTAAGGCAGTCCGACGAGCTCACCAAAACCATCGGTATCTTGCAGCAGCAATATGCGCTGCAACAGCAACTTGCCGGCGCCACCCACGAAGAGACCAAGAAGTTCCACGAGACCCTGGCCATCATTTCCGAGGTACGCGACAAGCTGGCGAACTTCGACGACTTCTTCCGGCCCCTGCACAGCTACTTCTATTGGGAGAAGCACTGCTACGACATCCCGGCATGTTTCGCCCTGCGGAACACCTTCGAAGCTATCGACAGCATCGACCAGCTGACCGAGAAATTCGAAGACCTCACCACCAGCCTGGACAAGCTGGATTCGATCCAGCCGCAGCTGGTGGGGCTGATCCCGCCCCAGATCGCCAGCCAGGAGGTCAACCAGGAGCTGGTGCTGAAGAACTTCGCCACCAATGCCGGCATCGCTGGGCAGTCGGCCTTTGCCAACGACAATCCGGCCGCGCTGGGACAGGCGTTCGACAAAGCCAAGAATGACGATCTGTTCTACCTGCCGCCCGAGGTCTTCACCAATCCCGATTTCCAACGCGGCCTGAAACTGTTCGTTTCGCCCGACGGCAAAGCGGCCCGGATGATCATCACCCACGAAGGCGACCCGGCGGAGCCCGCGGCCATCTCCCACGTCGAACAGATCCGGCTCGCCGCGCATGAGGCCGTGAAGAACACCCCGCTGGCGGGTGCCAGCTTTTATCTCGGCGGCACCGCGTCGACCTACAAAGACATCGGCGACATGGAGAGTTACGACCTGCTGATCGTCGCCATCGCCTCGCTGAGCCTGATTTTGTTGATCATGATGATCATCACCCGAAGTCTGGTCGCCGCCCTCGTGATCGTCGGCACCGTGGCGCTGTCATTGGGCGCCTCGTTCGGGCTCTCCGTGCTGCTGTGGCAGTACATACTCGGCATCGAATTGTATTGGGTCGTCCTGGCTTTGGCCGTTATCCTGCTACTGGCCGTTGGGTCCGACTACAACCTGTTGCTGATCTCCCGGTTCAAAGAGGAGATCCACGCCGGACTCAAAACCGGCACCATCCGTGCGATGGCCGGCACCGGGTCGGTGGTGACCGCCGCGGGGTTGGTCTTCGCCGTGACGATGTGCGGATTTGTGTTCAGCGGTCTGCAGGTTCTCGGCCAGATCGGCACCACCATCGGCCTGGGCCTGCTCTTCGACACCCTGATCGTGCGGTCGTTCATGACGCCGTCCATCGCCACCCTGCTCGGGCGCTGGTTCTGGTGGCCGCTGCGCGTTCGTGCGCGGCCGGCCAGCAGCATGCTTCAGCCATACGGCTCGCGGCCCGCGGTGCGTCAACTGCTGCTGTGGGATGACCCGGACGAGGCAGCCGATCGCGTCACACAGCGTTGACGTGCGGCCCGGCCGGGCGCACCATATGTCTCATGCGTTATGTCGTTACCGGCGGTACCGGGTTTATTGGGCGCCGCGTGGTGTCCCGTCTGCTCGATGCGCGGCCGGACGCCGAGGTGTGGGTTCTGGTTCGACGCCAATCGCTGAGTCGCTTCGAACGGCTGGCCGATGACTGGGGCGAGCGGGCAAAGCCCCTGGTGGGCGAACTGACCGAGCCGGGCCTCGGGCTGACCGACCAGGCGATCGCCGAACTGGGTGACGTCGACCACGTGGTGCACTGCGCGGCGATCTACGACATCACCGCGGCCGAACCCGAGCAACGCGCCGCGAACGTGGACGGCACCCGCGCCGTCATCGACCTGGCGACCCGGCTGGACGCGACGCTGCATCACGTCTCGTCGATCGCGGTGGCCGGAGACTTCCCCGGCGAGTTCACCGAAGCCGACTTCGACATCGGCCAGCAGCTGCCGACGCCGTATCACCAGACGAAGTTCGAAGCCGAACTGCTGGTCCGGTCGGCCCCGGGCCTGCGGCACCGGATCTACCGGCCGGCCGTCGTGGTGGGCGATTCGCGAACCGGCGAGATGGACAAGGTCGACGGGCCCTACTACTTCTTCGGCGTGCTGGCCAAACTGGCAGTGCTGCCCCGACTGACTCCGATCATGTTGCCCGACACCGGGCGGACCAACATCGTCCCGGTCGACTATGTCGCCGACGCGTTGGTCGCCTTGATGCACGCCGACGGCCGGGACGGCCAGACATTCCACCTCACCTCACCGAAAACCATTGGGCTACAGGGTATTTACCGTGGTGTCGCCGGTGCGGCCGGTCTGCCGCCGCTCCGCGGTTCGCTCCCCCGGTCGGTGGCGGCCCCACTGCTCAAAGTGCGAGGCCGACCCAAGCTGTGGCGCAACATGGCCGCCACCCAGCTCGGCATCCCCGGTGAGGTTCTCGACGTCGTCGACCTGGCGCCAACGTTCATCTCCGAACACACGCAGAACGCGTTGCGCGGCACCGGGATCGCGGTGCCGGAATTCGGCAGCTACGCCCCGGCCCTGTGGCGGTACTGGGCTGAGCACCTGGACCCCGACCGGGCCCGCCGCGACGACCCGCAGGGTCCGCTGGTCGGCCGGCACGTGATCATCACGGGTGCGTCCAGCGGCATCGGCCGGGCGTCGGCCATCGCCGTCGCCGAACGGGGTGGATGCGTGTTCGCGCTGGCCCGTAACGGCGATGCACTCGACGATCTGGTCGCCGAAATTCGCGCCAACGGCGGACAGGCGTATGCGTTCACCTGCGACGTCACCGACTCGGGCTCGGTCGAGCACACCGTCAAGGACATTGTGGGCCGCTTCGGCCATGTCGATTACCTGGTGAACAACGCGGGCCGATCGATCCGCCGTTCGGTGGTCAACCAGACCGACCGGCTGCACGACTACGAGCGGGTGATGGCGGTCAACTACTTCGGAGCGGTGCGGATGGTGTTGGCTCTGCTGCCGCACTGGCGCGAGCGCCGGTTCGGTCACGTCGTCAATGTCTCCAGCGCAGGTGTGCAGGCGCGCAGTCCGAAATACAGTGCGTATCTGCCCACCAAGGCCGCACTCGACGCGTTCTCGGAAGTGGTGGCGACCGAAACGCTTTCCGACCACATCACGTTCACCAATATCCACATGCCGTTGGTGGCGACTCCGATGATCAAGCCGTCTCGGCGGCTCAACCCGGTTCCGCCGATCACTGCCGAGCACGCGGCCGCGATGGTGGTGCGCGGGCTGATCGACAAGCCGTCGCGCATCGACACCCCGCTGGGCACGCTGTCGGAGGCCGGTCACTACTTCACCCCCAAGCTGTCACGGCGAATCCTGCATCAGGTCTTCCTCGGCTATCCGGATTCAGCGGCCGCACGCGGAGAGACCGGGTCCGAGCATTCGGAAGTCCCGAAATCCCCAGCGCAACAACCCTCTTCACGTCAGCCGAAGCGTCCCGCCCGCGCCGCCGTTGCCCGCATGCGGGTACCCGGGCCGGTCAAGCGGGCCGCCCGCCTGCTGCCCGGGGTGCACTGGTAGATCGTCGCGTCCGGTTCACGAGCCGACGGTATTGTTTCCGTAGTGGCCGCCGCACCAGTTTTCGTCGACGTCGACACTGGTGTCGACGACGCCATCGCACTGATCTACCTATTCGCGAGCCCCGACGCCGAACTGGTCGGGATCGCCTCGACGGCCGGAAACGTCGGCGTCGACCAAGTCTGCGAGAACAACCTCGCCCTGCTCGACTTATGCCGCGTCGACGGCGTGCCGGTGTCCAGAGGCGCCGATCACCCGCTGAACTCCGCCGCACCCGCCGACAGCGCGGTCCACGGGCCTCGGGGCTTGGGCTACGCGGAGTTGCCGTCGACAGATCGACAACTTTGCGGCGATGATGCCGCGACCGCATGGGTCACCGCGGCACACCGGTATCCGGGACAGCTGATCGGAGTGGCCACCGGTCCGCTGACCAACCTGGCGCTGGCATTGCGCATGGAGCCCGCGCTGCCCGCGCTGTTGCGCCGATTGGTGATCATGGGCGGCGCGTACGACTACCGCGGCAACACCAACACCGTGGCGGAGTGGAACATCGCCTTCGACCCCGAGGCCGCGGCCGAGGTGTTCGCCGCCTGGTCGCCGGAAGTGGGGAAAGACATTGCCCCGCAAAGTCTTCCGATCTTGTGCGGCCTCGATGTGACTCGCAAGATCGCGATCACACCGGATGTCTTGTCCCGCTTGGCAACCGCGGCAGACTCAACGACGACCGTGCTGAGCGTCACCGACGAGCGGGGGACGCGGTCGTCGGCGTCGAACCCGCTGATTCGGGTGATCGAAGACGCGACACGGTTCTACCTGGAGTCCTACCATGACCTCGGCCACGGTTTTCAGGCACATCTGCACGATCCGTTGGCCGCGGCGGCCGCGTTGGACCCGCAGCTTGTCGTCACCCGGCAGGCCACAGTGGATGTCGAACTGACGGGGACACTGACCCGTGGCATGACGGTCACCGACTGGACAGGGCGGTGGAATCGAAAGCCCAACGCGCTGATCGCTGTTGACACAGATCCGGCGACGTTCTTCGACCGGTTCGTCGAGCGGGTCGGGCCGTTCGCCGCCCGGTTGGCTGACTGACCGCGCCCAGCGTTACTCGTAGATCCCCTCCAGATACCACCTCCTTTGGCGGTAGCACAGCAGCAGCGCGGTACCCGGATCAGACCGATGCCCACCGTGTAGCAACACCTGGGCGCGGGCGGTGCGGCTTCCCGCTTGACCGGCCCCAAGCCGGTCATCCCACCAGCGTTCGTCGACCGGCCACGGCCCGGCCCACCAGCGCAATCGGTCGTCGCGGTCGCGGGAGGTCAGCCGCGCCGGATCGGCGGAGAACAACCCACGGCTGGTCACTCGAATCGAGTTACCCTGAGCGTCAAGAAGTTCCACCGGATCGTCGAGCAGCACCGTCGGCGACGGTTCGGGGAGTTGCCCGGGCCAGGGCGGACCCGGGTCGGCACGCGGCACCGGCTCGTCCCCCAGCGGTGTCAACGTGATCCGTTCGGCGGGCCCGCGACCGCCGGACAGCACCGGGACCTGCACCGCCTCGGGGCCGAGCAGACCCTGCACCCGCACCAGCGCGCGACGGGCCCGCATCCGGTCTTCTTCGCCGAGGCCGCCCCACAAGGGCAACTGCAATGCCCCCGCCGACACCACTTCCACCGCCTGCAGCCGTAACTGCACCACCGGCGCGGTAGGTCGATCCGCGACGATCCGGGTGTTCAACCAGCCATCCAACTGCCAGCGCACCCGGTCAGCGGTGGCATCCTCGGTCAACGGCTCAGCGCATCGCCAAACTCGGCTCAGCCCTTCACCATTGGCGGTGACAGCGTGCACAGCCAGCCGGGTGCATCCCACCCCGGCGGCCATCAACGTCTGATGCAACGCGGCGGCCAGCGAACGTCCGGCAAAAGCCGCGGCGTCGACCCGGTCGATCGGCGGATCGCAGGGCAGCACGGCCTCGAGTTCGTCGGGTGGTTCACGTCCGGACGGTCCGCGTTCCGGCTCACCGCGGGCGAACCGGTGCGCGCTCACCGCGTCCGCACCGAACCGAGAAGCCACGTCGGTGCGAGACAATGCGGCGAACTGCCCGACAGTGCGAATCCCCATCCGCCACAACAGATCTGCCAGATCGGCACGGCCGGGCCCGGACAGGCTGGGCTCAGTGGCGAGTTGCCGGATCGACAACGCGGACAGAAACCGCGCGTCCCGCCCCGGCTCGACGACACGGCCCGCACGAGCGGCGAACACCGCGGTGGACAGCTGGTCGGCGATCCCGACCTGACATTCGGCGCCACCGGCGGCCACCGCGTCGGTCAACCGCTCGGCGGCCTGCTGCTCGGACCCGAAGAAGCGGGCGGCCCCACGCACCGGCAACACCATCAGGCCAGGGCGCAGCACTTCGGCGCGGGGCACCAGATCGTCCACCGCCGCGATGACCCCTTCGAAGTAACGGGCGTCGCGATCCGAATCGGCGGCCACGACGTGTAATTGCGGACACCGGGCCGACGCCTCGCGTCGCCGCAGCCCCCGCCGCACGCCGACTCCACGGGCAGCCGATGAACAGGCGATCACCCGGTTGGCCAGCGTGACGGCGACCGGGGCGGTCGCGGGTAGACCCGCGGCCACCGTGGCGGCCACCGCCGGCCAGTCCATGCACCACAATGCCAATACTCGGGAAGCCACGATTTACCCCGTTCGGGCCCGCCTGGTCGCCCGACCCTCCGCGCACACGTCGACCCGGACCTTGCTGATCCGCCCGAACCCTGGCGTATCCGCAGTGGTCTCGTACCCACAGACGCGAGCCGTGAGCCGGATCGACGCCCCTTGCCAGTCGCCATCGGTGATCAGCAGCGTGCAACCTTTCTGCTGAGCACGGGCCACCACGGCCCTGGCCCGGGTCAGCGGCACCGAACGCCCTCGCAGCGCCAGCACGACCAGGTCCATCCCGTCCATGAGCACCGCCGCCACTTCCACCGGGTCGGTCCCGGGATCCGGGATCACCGCAAGCCGGCTCAGGTCGGCTCCCATTTCCACGGCGGCCAGCAGGCCGATATCCGGCTGGCCGACAATGGCCGCATTCCCGCCCGCGGCCGTCACCGCTGCCACCATGCTCACCGGCAGCGACCGGGCGCCGGACAGCACCGCAACCGACCCCCGTGGCAACGCATCTGGCAACACATCGGCCAGCAACCGCGGAAGCGGGAGCCTGGCCTGCGAACCCGGCAACAGGTCATCCACGGCGGTAGGGGTGTGGACGTGACCGCGCCGGGACGAGCCGACCTTGCCGGATACCGCCGCCATCTGTCGGCGCAGCTGTTTTAGCTGCTCAGCGCGGTCGAATTGCGGCTGATCGGACGCGAGAACAGCCGTCATCGGTTACTCCTGCGGTACTGGTGTTACTACTGATGTTCGAATGTATGTTCGATGAAATCAGTCAACACCCACCCACCGACAACGTCAAGCGGATCAGCTGCGGCTCGCTCCGGCCAGCTAACTTCAGCGACGCCGGCCGGAGACGTCGACGAAGCGGCTGATCAATGCCGAATGCCAGCCGCAGCGCGGATCTCCCGACGCCGCGCCGCAGGGTTCGCATCGGGGAATATGTAGTGGCTCAGTGCGACTCGTGCAACGGCGCCGGCAAGATCTCGGGCATCCGCCGCCCCGCCGAAACCGTCCTCACGAGAGCACTGCCGCAGCACCACCATCAACCTTTCGGTGATCATCGGCAATGCCCCGGCCATCTGTTCGTGCGCGAAGCCCGGATCCAAGTCGAGTTGACGCCCAGACGGCTGCTCCTCCAAGAAGGTCACCACGACGTCGACCGCGGCCTCCCATCGTGCGAGGCCGGTGACCCCGTTCATCGCCTGTTCCATCGCCGCGTCGAAACGACGTCGTACCTGCGCCCCGAGCGCATCGATGAGGTCTTCTTTGGACGCAAAGTAGCGATAGATGGTCGGCCGAGACACTCCGGCCACAGTTGCCACGTCAGACAACGACAGCTTTCGGGCGCCTACGCTCAGCAACAGCCGTCCGGCCGCATCGAGTATCCGATCCGCGAGATCGCCGTAATCGGACCGGGATTGGCGCTTGTGCGCATTCGTCACGGCGACAGCTCCTGCGGTCAACGGACGGTCAAGCGGGCACCGGATCGAGGCGGCCGAGTTCGCGCAGCCACGGGATCAGCAGGCGCAGTCCGTCGTCGAACGACATCGGGTCGTAGCCGAGGCGCCGCGTGGTCAGGTTGTCGTTCGTTCGGGGCTTGCGAACGTCCTTGGCCGCGGCTTCCGCGATGGCCATCAAGGTGGGGCCGAATTCGGCTTTCAACGTCTGCGGATCGGAGCGGTAATCGAGATCCTCTACCTGATGGTCGATTCCGGCGATCTCACAGGCCCGATTGATACCGGCGGCGGTGGTGATATTGGCCTCGGGCCGGCCGATCAACAAATAGCGCTCCCCGGCCACCCCCCGGTCCAGCGCCGTGATCGAACCGTTCGCCACGTCCTTGCCCGCCACCCACGTCACCGGGAATGCCAGGTAGCGCTTGATCTTTCCGCGCATACCGGCCAACAGCACCCGATTGAAGCTGGTGCGGTGCAAGGCCCTTTGCGCCACCAGGCCGGGACCGAAGATCGCGCCGGGGTGGCAGGTCAACACGTCCTCCCCTGCGGCGGCACGTTTGTGGGCCTCGCGGAAGGCAGCGAGTTTGGTGACCGTGTAGGGGTCGTCCGGCGGGTTCTCCAGAACGGGCGCTTCTTCGAACGCGAGGTCGGTGGTCAGGTTGATGAAGGTGGCGGTGCTGAGGGCAACGACGCGACGCATGCCGTGTCGCTTCGCCGCGTCGAGAACGTTGGTGGTGCCAACCATGTTGACGGCCTTGAAGTCCTCGAGGTCCTGACTGGCCCCGCCCAGCAGCGCCGCACAGTGGACGGCCGCCTCGGCGCCCTTGGCTGCGCGAAGCACATCGTCGGCATCGCTGATGTCGCCCTTGATCAATTCGACACCGATCCCGGCCAGCTCGGTGGCCTGATCCGGGTTGCGGACCAGCGCGCGGACGTGGTCGCCGCGCTCGATCAGTTGTTCGCAGACATTGCCGCCAGTCTGGCCGGTGGCGCCGGTGACGAAGATCGTACTGGCCATGGTCTACACCCTCCTTGTACGACATATCTGACAGAGATAGTAAATCTTGTAATCCTTGAAGTGCAAATATAGGATCTTTAGTTCATGACGATCGATCCGTCGAACATCCTGTTGAATGGCCGCGTCGCAGTGGTGACCGGTGGCGGCGCCGGCATCGGCCGGGGCATCGCGGCGGGATTGACGGCATTCGGCGCCACAGTGTCGATCTGGGAGCGCGACCCCGAATCGTGTGCGGCGGCCGCCGAAGAGATCGGCGCGCTGGGCATTCCCACCGACGTCCGGGACAGCGCCGCGGTCGACGCAGCGCTCGCGCGCACCACAGCCGAACTCGGACCGGTGACCATCCTGGTGAACAACGCCGGCGGAGTCTTCTGGTCCGGGATCCTCGATACCACCGAAAACGGTTGGGATGCGCTCTACAAGTCCAACCTTCGCCACGTGTACCTGTGCACCCAACGGGTGGCCCGAAGCATCGTCGAGCACACGTTGACGGGCAGTGTCATCAGCGTCACGTCGATCGAAGGCGTTCGTGCCGCACCGGGTTACGCAACGTACGCGGCCGCCAAAGCAGGGGTCATCAACTACACCAAGACCGCGGCCCTCGAACTCGCGCCGCACGGCATTCGGGTCAACGCCCTGGCTCCCGACATCACCTTGACGGAAGGGATCATGAGCATCGCACCCCCGGGCTCTGAGGAACGGTTCGGCAGCACAGTTCCGATGGGACGCGCGGGTCACGTCGACGAGATGGCAGGCGCAGCAGTATTTCTCGCATCTGAGATGTCGAGCTATATCACTGGGCAGACAATCCACGTCGACGGCGGCACCCAGGCAGCCAGCGGCTGGTACCACCATCCGGAGACCGGCGTGTATGCGCTCGGGCCAAGCTGATGCCACGCATCGCACCGATCCCGATGGATCAACTGAGCACCCAATCGCGCCAGATCGTGCAAGCGGGCGTTGCGGCCGGCCTGTACGCCACGCCGGTGCCATTGCAGATATTCGCTTACCGCAGTGCCCAACTCGCGCAGGTGGACATGGCCAGGACACATCTGGGCGCCGATACGTTGCTCGGCGGCCGGATCCTGGAACTGCTGCGCATCCGCAGCGCTCAACTGGGCGAGTGCGAGCCCTGCAGTCAATCACGCAAGCACGATTCGATCACCGACGACGACGTCGCGTGCCTGCTCGCACCGGGCCATGAATCGTTGACGCCACAGGAGCAACTGGCCGTGGAGTTCCTTGACCTGCTGTCAGCGGATCACCACTCGATCGACGACGAATTCTATCGGCGGCTGGGCCAGCACTTCAGCGCCGCGCAGATCATCGAACTCGGATTCACCTGCGCCACAACGATGGGACTGCACCGCTTCCTGCACACCCTCGACGTCTACGGCGACTCGACACCCGTCATCGACTTCTCCCCCGACCAGGTCGATTCCGCCGAGCATCACTGAGCACGGCCGCGATCGCCTCCGGCGCGACCCCGAGACCCCGTAGGCAGAAAGACTGTACGCGCCTGCGGATTTCGGCCGGATCACGCTGGGCGATCCCCCAATGCCGTTCGATGTTGGTCCACACGACACCGTGGACGGACAGGGCTTCACCGTCGGGATCGATCTCGGCGAATAGCCCCAGAGCCTCACCGCGGGTGAGTTGTTCGACAAGCGGACGCAGAATTTCCCGGTAAGCGGGGGCGACCAGTTCGGGTGCGGCGACCATCTGATTCTGCGCCTCGAGTGACATCTGGCGTAGATCGGAACGGATCTGCTGATTGAAGGCGAGGTCCAGCCTTCCGTCGATCCAGGCTGCCACCGCGCGGACCGGGTCGGAGTCCGCCATCCGCTGCTCCAGGCGCGCAACCTCGGCGCGGGCCATCTCCAGGAATACCGCCGCAACCAGCTGGTCCTTCGACTCGAAGTGCCGGTAGAACGCTCGGGTACCCAGCTGTGTTCTGCTGAGCACCCGGGCTATGGACAGGGCCTGAACTCCTTCGGTCCGAACGACTTCGGCGGCGGCGGCGACAATTAGCGCATGTGTGTGCGGATCGGGTTCGAGCTTTCGGCGCCCGCCGGCTCTGGCGTCGGCCCCATCATGCTGAAGCATCAAAGGTAGCCATATAGTCGCCGAACGCCTCGTGTACCTTCTCCGGGGTCAACCCGTAATCGGCCAGTTCGTAGGTGTGAGTGCCATGCTGACCGGGCTTGTGCCCATCTGCCCACTCCTGCACTCTCGCGCGCGCCGCATCGGTGAACGTGAGACCGAGCTTTTCGTAGCTGCGGGCGATCGTGTTGACCGGGTTGGTTTGCAGATCGGCGAAAGACACGTCCACAAAACGGTCGTCGCCGAATTTCTTACGGAAGTCCATGGCACGGCCCATGCCCTCGGCCCACCACGCCAGTTGCTCGGCCCCGAGCTCTTCAGGGTCCTTGTGATCGCTGCTCCAGCTCCGGACATATGCGATCAGACTGCAGACCGAGCCCAGCACCTTTGCCGGATCCCGATGGCTCCATAGGAATTTGGCATCCGGATACGCTTCGACAAACGATTCGAGGGCGAACATGTGCACCGGCGTCCGCAGGTGCCACAGGCTCGGCTTGCAATGCCACTGCAGCAGTTTCAACACATCGCGGTGGAAGGTGTAGGTCTCGCGCATGTCACTCTGCAGCAGCCATTCGACGTAGCTCGGGACCCGTACCACCCCGTCGAAGTGGAAGGTGCGAAAGCTCATGCCCATCAGGTCCTGGCATTCCGTCGCGGATTCGGCGTCGAAACTGTTCATGGTCCGAAATTCGGGAAACATCTGGTCGATCATCGCGATGCCCTCGGCGCATTGCGCGATCCGCGGATCGTTGTGCTGGGTCGCGACCTCGGGCGGCGGGGTCGGCGCCTGGGATTCCCAGGTGCGCAACGATCTCAATTGTGGATCGGCAGAGACCAATTGGCCCAGCGCGGTGGTCCCCGTGCGCGGCAGACCCAGGACGACGATCGGGCCGTCGACGACCTCGTCGCCGATCTCGGGATGCTGCTTGTAGGTTTCGATGATCTTCAGGCGCTGGATCAAAGCGTTGCTGATGGTCGCGTGCTGCATGACCCGGCCAAGATCGTTGAGGTCGGCTTCGGTGTTCAACGCGGCGACGGTCCGCTCGAGACCTTCGCGGTAATAGGCCGAGCCGAAATCGTCGAGGCCAGTGGCGGCGCGGGCGCCGTCTTCGAGATCGTCAGCGGAGAAACTCACCGGTAGAACCTTTCGTAGACGGCGAGACGCCGGGCTTCGATCACGTGAGAGCGTTCGTCGGGGGTGACCGTGGTGGTGTCAGCGGGCAACAACGACAGGACCTCGTCGGCCTTCACCACGCGCACGCTTGGTACCGGCGCGGTTTCGGTTCGCACACAACGCAATAGCATCGCGCCGTTGCTGTGACCCGCAGTGTCCAGCCAGTTCGCCACCCCAGGATCCGTCGCACAGATGACGGCACGGAAGATCCCGTCGGGATCGATCACCGCCTGATGTCCGTTGAGGCTGGACTGATGGCGCCCGTAGTGAATCGTCTCCAACCACGGGTTGCCCAACGAGATGCTCCAATAGACGCCAACGGGTGGCTCGACCTCGAGGATCAGCGCCTGGTCGGGCTCGAGCTCGAATCTTCCGATGACAGGACGGTTTTCCGCTGCGGCACCCATGTCACTCATGTCCATCGGCGGTATGAAGCCGTTGGCCGGCGGCATGGCACCGAAGTCGAGGAAGAATTTCAGGTTGTCATAGACGAAGTCGCCCAACGCGTGCAGCTGGCGCGACACCGAGACATCCAATTCGACCGAACGAGCCAGTGGTGCCACCTCGTCGCCGATGCGCTCGATATGCAATGACGCGGGAACCTCGGTGTCCCAGTCGTAGAAGAAGTTTCGCACCGTCAGCGTCGGATGATCGCCGGTCAGCCGCAGCCAGTTGCCGTCATGCTCCTCGGCGGACAAGATTGCTTCGAAGTTCCCATCGGCGTCGACCTCGAGTTCGTCGACGAGGCAGTTCGCCGTCGCGGCGATTCCGTCCATCGTCTGCAGGCCGACGTATCGGGCCGTGCCCCGGCTGCCAAAGATCCGGTACGTCTCGCCGGCGCGCAGGCTCGCATTCAGGTACACACAGTCCGGACATTCCAGCCCCCAGGTGACGATGTCGTCCATGCTTGCCCGGTTGACGGCGAGAACCGGGTCCGGATCCGCCCGCAGTGCCATGTCCGTGCCGACCGCCAACAACACCAGCAGGTGTCGCATCCCTGACCCGTGGTCGAGGCGATTCTTGTTGACCGGGGAGGACCGTACGAGATGCTCGGCCGCGTTCAGCCGCTCCTGCAGATGCGCCCACGCCCCCGAGAGGTCGGCGGCCTCGCCGTCACCTGGCGACAGCGCTGCCTCCGCGATGGCGTGCGGCAGCCATGCCATCGTCTGTTTCCAGGCCGGTTGGGTCTCGTCACCAGTGTCTTCGGCCACGTCTGCCCTCCAGCCGACTCAGCGGCGATCAATTGAAAATAATGTTTTCAATTGATCCAATAGGTACCACGCGCCTGGCGCCACGGTCAACCGGCCGCGCTCGTGCGATCGACCCAGTCGGGTAGCGGCGGCTCTCAGTCGTCTTTACTGCTGAGCAACTCGGCCCAGTCGCGCGGCACCCGACCATCGGGGCCAGGGACCGACTGGTTCGCGGGATGACATTGCGGAGCGGCAAGCACAGGACCGTCGTAGTAGTCATTGGTCTCGTAGTCCCAGAACCAGTTCTCGCCCGGCTCGAACGATCGAATGATCGGGTGTCCACTCTGTCGCCAGTGCGCCGTCGCGTGTCGAGAGATCGAATCGTCGCAGCAACCGATGTGGCCGCAGGCCGCACAGCGCCGCAGGTGCACCCACCAACCGCCGGTGGCATCGCATTCAACACAGCCGATGCCGCTGGGCGGCACCGATGGGTCTACAGCAGCAGCCATCGTCGTCGGGCTATTCCCACTCGATGGTGCCGGGCGGCTTGCTGGTGACGTCCACTACCACGCGATTCACCTCGGCCACCTCGTTGGTGATCCGGGTGGAAATCCGTTCCAGCACTTCGTAAGGCACGCGCGTCCAGTCGGCGGTCATGGCGTCCTCGCTGGAGACCGGCCGCAAGACGATCGGATGCCCGTAGGTCCGGCCGTCGCCCTGTACGCCCACCGAGCGGACGTCGGCCAACAGCACCACCGGGCACTGCCAGATCAGCTGATCCAATCCCGCTGACGTCAACTCTTCACGCGCGATCGAGTCGGCACGGCGCAGCGTGTCCAGCCGCCCAGCGGTGACCTCGCCGACAATCCGGATTCCCAAACCTGGTCCCGGAAACGGTTGGCGCGCAACGATTTCCTCCGGCAAGCCCAATTCCCGCCCGACGGCGCGTACCTCGTCTTTGAACAGCAGCCGCAACGGCTCGACGAGCTTGAACTTCAGGTCGTCCGGCAGCCCACCAACATTGTGGTGACTCTTGATGTTCGCGGCGCCGGTTCCCCCGCCGGACTCGACGACATCGGGATACAGCGTGCCCTGCACCAGAAACTCAATGTCCTGGTTTTCCAACGTATCCCGCACCGCACCTTCGAACGCGCGGATGAACTGCCTGCCGATGATCTTGCGTTTGCCCTCGGGATTCGTCACTCCCGACAGTGCCTCGAGAAACGTCGCCTCCGCGTCGACGGTCACCAGGTTGGCCCCGGTGGCGGCGACGAAGTCGCGCTGCACCTGCGCGCGCTCGCCGGCGCGCAGCAGACCGTGGTCGACGAACACACACGTCAACCGGTCACCGATGGCGCGCTGCACCAGCGCCGCGGCCACCGCCGAGTCCACGCCCCCGGACAGCCCGCAGATCGCGTGCCCGTCGCCGACTTGGTTGCGCACCTGTTCGATCAACGCCTCGGCGATACCGGCGGGCGTCCAGTCCGCGGCGATCCCGGCGAAGTCGTACAGGAAACGGGTGAGCACCTGCTGGCCGTGCGGGCTGTGCAACACCTCGGGGTGATACTGCACGCCGGCCAGCCGCCGCGCCCGGTTCTCGAATGCGGCCACCGGTGAGCCCGCGCTGGTCGCGGTGACCTCGAACCCGTCCGGCGCCGAGGTCACCGCGTCACCGTGACTCATCCACACCGGCTGCGTGCTGGGCAGGTCCGAATGGAGTTCGCCGCCAACGGCTTTCAGCTCGGTTCGGCCGTATTCGCTGGTTCCGGTACGCGCGACGGTGCCGCCGAGCGCCTGCGCCATCGCCTGGAAGCCGTAGCAGATACCGAACACCGGTACGCCCAGGTCGAACAACGAAGGGTCGAGCTGCGGCGCGCCCTCGGCGTATACGCTGGCCGGGCCTCCGGAGAGCACCACCGCCAGCGGATCGCGCGCCTTGATCTCGTCGACCGAGGCGGTGTGCGGAATCACCTCGGAAAACACCCGCGCCTCGCGCACCCTGCGGGCGATCAACTGGGCGTACTGCGCACCGAAATCGACGACCAGCACGGGCCGGGGCGTTGCTGACTCCACCGGCACATTCTAGAGGCGGGCAACCGCAGGCACGTCGGCGCACCAACCGGCATTGACGAGAGTGTAGTCATGTGTCTACACTCTGGATCACGGGCTGTAGTCAAATGACTACACCCAGGACTCGAGAGGACCACCGACATGATCGTGACCCAGCTGGGGAGCCGAATCGGCGCACGCATCGACGGCGTACGACTGGACGGCGACCTCGACACCGGGACCGTCGACGACATCCGCGATGCACTGCTGCGTCACAAGGTGATCTTCCTCCCCGACCAACACCACCTCGGCGACGCCGAGCAGCAGGCCTTCGCTGCCCGCATCGGTACGCCGATCGCGCACCCCGCGGTACAGCAGGACGGCGCGCCGATCATCACGCCGATCAATTCCGACTACGGCAAGGCCAACCGGTGGCACACCGACGTCACCTTCGTCGCGAACTATCCGGCCGCGTCGATCCTGCGCGCCGTCACCCTGCCGAGTTATGGCGGATCGACCCTCTGGGCATCCACCGCGGCGGCGTACCAGGCGCTGCCCGAGCCGCTCAAACACCTCACCGAGAACCTGTGGGCCGTGCACAGCAATCGCTACGACTACATCGCCGCGCCGGAAGCGCAGACCGACGAGCAGAAAGCCCATCGCACCCGGTTCGAGAAGGTCGACTTCCGCACTGAGCACCCAGTGGTCCGGGTCCATCCCGAGACCGGCGAACGCACCTTGGTGGCCGGCGACTTCGTGCGCGGGTTCGTCGGCCTGGACAGCTACGAATCGCAGACCCTCCTCGAATTGCTACAACGACGGATAGCATTGCCGGAGAACACTATTCGGTGGAACTGGTCGGTAGGTGACGTCGCCATCTGGGACAACCGGGCCACTCAGCACCGGGCGGTCGACGACTACGACGATCAGTACCGGCTGATGCACCGGGTCACCGTGCTCGGCGACGTGCCGGTCGACGTGCACGGCCGCCGTAGCCGCGTGATCAGCGGCGCGCCATTACAGGCCTTGGACGCGGCTGCAAGCTGACGGTTTCCGTCGATCCCGCCCGCAAAATTTGCCGACTGAGCCGCGGCTGATCGTTGGCCACTCACCGCTGGTCGCTCCTGCGGCCGAATCTGTGGACGAAACATCGACATCGTCGTTGCGCCCGTCAGCCTGCCAGTACTCCTCACCACACATAGAAAACGAGATCATCGAATGCCTTCTGGTAACGACTCCACCCGCGACCGGCTACTCGACGCGGCGATCGCGCTGTTCGCCAGTCAGGGTTACGCGTCGACCACAGTGGCCGACATACAGCAGGCATGCGGACTGTCACCAAGCTCCGGCGCGCTGTACAGGCATTTTGAATCCAAAAATGCGCTCCTGCTCGAGGCAACGCGGCGCCAGGTGAGCCGGATGATGACCGAGCGGGAAGAACACGAGCGGACGCGGCCCGCCGACGCTGGCGAAGCCCTACGCCGTGGCGCCGAGCGGATCTGGGACGGCGTCAACGAGAACACGAATGTGTTTCGGTTGATGTTTCGTGAGCCTGAGGCGATCGAAGACTTCGCCGACGAACTCTGGTCTGCGGTGACGTCCACCGCCTACCAGACCATGAGTACCGCACTGGCCACCGCCAAACGCGCGGGCTCGTCACGTGTCGACGATTCCGAAGCGACGGGCGCCGTGCTGTTGGCCGCACTCACCTACTTCCCCATCATGCAGCTGTTGATCGGACACACACCCGGCAATGTCGAAGCCGACAGATACCTCCAAGCGTGGCTCAGATTGGCCGAAAGCGTGTTCACCGGCACAACTCCGACCTGACGGTCCCCCGCAACGTCGGTTGGACGAACAGCAGGGAAACAGGTGGCCAGCGCGAACGCGTGGCGGACAGCCACCAGTCATGGTGAGGTGGTATCTGATGACGTGGCCCACGGGCCGACATCAGCCCCTGGCCGAAGCCAACCTGGAAGGAGGTCCGCAGTGCTGGGTCTACCGGAAGCGGTGCACGCCTGCCTGTTCGATCTCGACGGCGTGCTGACCGACACCGCGAGTGTCCACACCAAAGCTTGGAAGGTCATGTTCGACTCGTTCCTCGAGCAGCGGGCCAAGGCAGACGGGCAGAAATTCGTCCCGTTCGACGCGGACGTGGACTACCGGAAATACGTCGACGGCAAGAAGCGCGAGGACGGCGTCCGCTCGTTTCTGGCCAGCCGCGGCATCGAGCTGCCCGACGGCGACCCGGACGACTCCCCCGACAAGGACACCGTTTACGGGTTGGGCACTCGCAAGAACGACGCATTCCAGGAGACCCTGGAGAAGGACGGCGTCAAGGTCTTCGACGGTTCGCGCCGCTATCTGGAGAAGGTGACCGCCGCGGGCCTGGCCACCGCAGTGGTGTCGTCGAGTGCCAACACCCGTCAGGTGCTCGAGATCACCGGCCTGGAGAAGTTCATCCAGCAGCGCGTCGACGGCGTGACGCTGCGCGAGGAACACATCGCGGGCAAGCCGGCACCAGACTCCTATCTGCGTGCCGCCGAGCTGCTCAACGTGGAACCGGCCGCGGCAGCGGTGTTCGAGGATGCGCTGTCCGGTGTCGAATCCGGCCGTGCTGGAAACTTTTTCGTGGTCGGCGTCGATCGCGTGGGTCAAGCGGACGAATTACGCAGCCACGGAGCCGATGTCGTGGTCACCGACCTCGGCGAACTACTCTAGGAGGCCGGCATGATCCCGGATAACGCTCTGCCCGTCGAACCCTGGCAGGTCCGCGAACCCAAGCTGAACCTCGACATGCTGGCGCAATCGGAGTCGCTGTTCGCACTGTCCAACGGGCACATCGGAATTCGAGGCAACCTCGACGAAGGTGAGCCGTATGGTCTGCCCGGCACCTATCTCAACTCGTTCTATGAGGTGCGGCCGCTGCCGTATGCCGAAGCCGGCTTCGGCTACCCGGAAGCCGGGCAGACCGTCGTCGACGTCACCAACGGCAAGATCCTGCGCCTCCTGGTCGACGACGAACCGTTCGACGTTCGCTACGGCAAGCTGCTCAGCCACGAGCGGGTGCTCGACCTCAGGGCCGGCACCCTGACTCGAGACGCGCATTGGCAGTCACCGGTCGGCAAGCAGGTCAGGGTGACCTCGACCCGGCTCGTGTCGCTGTCCCAGCGCAGCGTCGTCGCCATCGAATACATGGTCGAGGCGGTTGACGAATTCGTCCGTGTCACAGTGCAATCCGAGCTGGTGGCCAACGAGGACCAACCCGTAACGTCGGGCGATCCACGCGTCGCGGCCATCCTCGATCGACCGCTGGAGGCGGTACAACACGAGGACACCGAATGCGGTGCGCTGCTGATGCACAAGACGCGCGCCAGCGCACTGATGATGGCTGCGGCGATGGACCACGAAATCGAGGTCGAAGGCCGCTACGAGGTAACCACCGACGCGCAAGACGATCTCGCGCGCACAACCGTGATCTGTGGACTGCGCCCGGGCCAGACGCTGCGCATCGTGAAATACGTGGCGTACGGATGGTCGAGCCAACGGTCCCGCCCCGCGTTGCGCGATCAGGCGGCCGCCGCGTTGCACAGCGCGCGGTACAGCGGCTGGAAGGGCCTGCTGGACGCGCAGCGCAAGATCCTGGATGACTACTGGGACGGCGCCGATGTCGAGGTGGAAGGTGACCCGATATGTCAGCAGGCGGTCCGGTTCGGGCTCTTCCACTTGCTACAGGCCAGTGCGCGGGCCGAAGGCCGCGGCATCGCCAGTAAGGGTTTGACCGGTACCGGATACGACGGCCATGTCTTCTGGGACACCGACGGTTTCGTCCTTCCGGTGCTGACATACACCTTGCCGCACGCAGCCGCGGACGCATTGCGTTGGCGCGCTTCGACATTGGATTTGGCGAAGGAGCGCGCCGCGCAGCTGGACCTCAAGGGTGCCAGCTATCCCTGGCGGACGATCCGCGGTCAGGAATGTTCGGCCTACTGGCCGGCCGGAACCGCCGCGTGGCACATCAACGCCGACATCGCCATGGCTTTCGACCGCTATCGGGTTGTCACCGGCGACGAATCGCTGGAGAAAGACTGCGGGCTCGAGGTGCTCATCGAGACGGCCCGGTTGTGGCATTCACTCGGACATCACGACCGCCACGGTGTGTGGCATCTGGACGGGGTCACCGGTCCCGACGAATACACCGCGATCGTGCGGGACAACGTGTTCACCAACATGATGGCCGCGCACAACCTGCGGGTCGCGGCCGACGCGTGCGCCCGGAACTCTGAAACCGCCCGCGATCTGGGCGTCACCACCGAAGAGACCGCCGCGTGGCGCGATGCCGCCGACGCCGCGCACATTCCGTTCGACGAAGAACTCGGCGTGCACCCGCAGTCCGAAGGCTTCACCACCTACGCCGAATGGGATTTCGACAACAGAAACAAATACCCGCTGCTACTGCATGAGCCCTACGCGTTGCTGTACCCGGCCCAGGTCGTCAAGCAGACCGACCTGGTGCTTGCCATGTACTGGCAAAGCCACAAATTCAGCGATGAGCAGAAGGCGCGGAACGTCGACTACTACGAGCGGCGCACGGTGCGCGACTCATCGTTGTCTGCCTGTACCCAGGCGGTGATGTGCGCCAACGTCGGGCACGTCGAACTCGCTCACGATTACACCTACGAGGCGGCGCTGGTCGACTTGCGCGATCTGCACCACAACACCAAGGACGGGCTGCACATGGCGTCGCTGGCGGGCGCCTGGACCGCGCTGGTCGCCGGCTTCGGCGGCCTGCGGGACGACGAGGGGATCTTGTACCTCGACCCGTATCTGCCCGACGGCATCTCACGTCTGCGATTCCGGTTGCGCTGGCACGAGTTCCGGCTGACCGTGGACGTCATCCACGACGAGGTGACCTACACGCTGCGCGACGGACCCCACGGTGGATTGACCATCCGGCACGCGGGAGAAGACATCGAGCTCAGCACCACCGAACCGACGACGATCACGCTGATCAAGCGCGAACCGCTGCTGCCCACACCGCAGCAACCACCGGGTCGCGCTCCACTGCACCGGGACGCGTACCGTTCGGTCAACCAGCCGAGCTGACCGACCCGGGACTCTGCTCCTGAGCCACCGCGCTGATCGACGCCTGCTCGATGCCCCGCTCCTCAGCATCGCTGCGCTGATGATGGCCCGACTCCTCCTCATCGCTGCGCTCTGCATCGTCGTCGGGCGCTGCATCGTCGCCGGGCGCTGCATCGTCGCCGGGGGAAGGCAGCCAGCGCAGCGCGCCGGGCGCCCAGTCCGGCACCACTGGGTGGGCCGGTGCGATCGGGTCGAGCCGACGGTAGGGCTCACCCTGCCGGGGCCGAATGTCGTTCTCCCCCTTGTTCGGCCACAGCGACGCCGCCCGTTCGGCCTGCGCGGTGATCGACAGCGACGGGTTCACGCCGAGGTTCGCCGAGATCGCGGCGCCGTCGACCACGAACAGCGTCGGATAGCCGTAGGCCCGGTGGTACGGGTCGATGACGCCGGCCTCCCGGCTGTCACCGATCGGTGCGCCGCCGAGGAAGTGCGCGGTGAGCGGGATGTTGAACAGCTCGCCCCAGGTGCCGCCGGCGACGCCGTCGATCTTCTCGGCGATGCGGCGGGTCGCTTCGTTGCCCACCGGAATCCAGCTCGGGTTCGGCTCGCCGTGCCCCTGCTTGCTGACATAGCGGCGACGGCCCAGCTTGCTGCGCTTGGTGTACGTGGTGATCGAGTTGTCCAGGTTCTGCATCACCAGCGCGATCATCGTGCGCTCGCTCCAGCGTCTCGGGTTGAGCAGCCGCAGAGTGCCACGGGGATCTCCCCCGGCGTTGTTGAGCAGCTGCCGCCACCGAGGTTCGCCGGTACCGTCGGGCAGCTGCCCATCGGTCATCAGCGTCTGCAGCAGACCCATCGCGTTGGAGCCCTTGCCGTATCGGCAGGGTTCGATGTGGGTGTCCGACGTCGGGTGGATCGACGAGGTGATCGCCACTCCGTGGGTCAGGTCCAGGTCATCGCTGACCTTCAGCCGGCCCGCCCCGACGATCGACTCGGAGTTGGTCCGGGTCAGCTCACCCAGTCGCTCGGACAGCTCAGGCAGCTTGCCCTTGTCGCGCATCTTGAACAGCAGATGCTGCGTCCCCCAGGTACCCGCGGCCAGCACCAGGTGCTTGGCGGTGAAGGTGCGCTTCTTGCGACGAAGGGAACGACCCGTCCGCGCGGTCCGGATCTCCCAGATGCCGTCTTCGCGTTGTTCGAAGTTGGTGACGGTTGTCATCGGAATCACTTCGGCGCCTTTGGATTCCGCTAGGCCGAGGTAGTTCTTCAACAACGTGTTCTTGGCCCCGAAGCGGCATCCCGTCATGCAGCTGCCGCATTCCAGGCAGCCGGTGCGGTCTGGGCCTGCCCCACCGAAGTACGGGTCGGGCACCGTCTGGCCGGGCGTCTTGGTGCCGTCGGGCCCGAAGAACACCCCGACCGGGGTGGGCACGAAGGTGTCCCCGCAGCCCATGTCCTCGGCGACCTCTTTGAGCACGCGGTCGGCGTCGGTGAACGTCGGGTTGGTGACCACCCCGAGCATCCGCTTGGCCTGCTCGTAGTGCGGCATCAACTCCGAGCGCCAGTCGGTGATGTGCGACCACTGCTTGTCCTTGAAGAATGGTTCCGACGGCACGTACAGCGTGTTCGCGTAATTCAGCGATCCACCGCCGACTCCCGCGCCGGCCAGGATCATCACATTGCGCAGCAGATGGATGCGCTGGATGCCGTACATGCCCAACTTGGGGGCCCACAGGAATTTGCGGAGGTTCCAGGAGGTCTTGGCCATGTCCTCGTCGGCGAAGCGCCGGCCGGCCTCGAGAACGCCGACGCGGTAGCCCTTCTCCGTCAATCGCAGCGCAGTGACACTGCCCCCAAAACCCGAACCGATGATCAAGACGTCGTAGTCAGGTTCCACGTTCCCCAGTATGTACTTACTCACCGGTAATAAGCCAGGAATCGAGGTCAGCTCCCTGCTAACTACCGACGGTCAGGCCGACTTTCTGAAATTCCTTGAGATCGCAGTAGCCAGCCTTGGCCATCGAGCGGCGCAGCCCCCCGACCAGGTTCAGCGAGCCGAACGGGTCGTCGGACGGGCCGTTGAGGACCTGCGCCAGCGGCAGCCGCTCACCGACCGCGACCTGAAGCAGCGCCCCCCTCGGCAGTGACGGGTGGGCGGCGGCGGTCGGCCAGAACCACCCGTCACCCAGCGCCTCGGCCGACTCGGCCAGCGGCGTGCCCAGCACGACCGCGTCGGCTCCGCAGGCGATGGCCTTGGCCAGCTCGCCCGATGTGTGGATGTCGCCGTCGGCGAGCACGTGCACGTAGCGGCCGCCCGTCTCGTCGAGGTATTCCCGCCGGGCCGCGGCGGCGTCGGCGATCGCGGTGGCCATCGGGACACTGATCCCGAGCACCTCGTCGCTGGTGGTCACTCCCCTGGTCGACCCGTAACCGACGATGACGCCGGCCGCCCCGGTGCGCATCAGGTGCAGTGCCGTGCGGTGGTCGAGCACCCCGCCCGCCACCACCGGGATATCGAGCTCGGAGATGAAGGTCTTCAGGTTCAGCGGCTCGCCGTGGCTGTCGACACGTTCGGCGGAGACGATGGTGCCCTGGATGACCAGCAGATCGATGCCCGCCGCCAGCAGCGCCGGCGTCAGCGCCTGAGCGTTCTGCGGGCTGACCCGGACCGCAGTGGTCACCCCGGCCTCGCGGATTCGGGCCACCGCGGCCCCGAGCAACTCGGGGTCCAGCGGAGCGGCGTGCATCTGCTGGAGCAGCCGGATGGCCGCCGACGGCTCGGGTTCTTTCGCGGCCGCCTCGGTGATCTGGGCGATCTTGGCGGCGACGTCAGCGTGACGGCCGATCAGCCCTTCGCCGTTGAGCACTCCCAGCCCGCCGAGCCGGCCGAGTTCGATGGCGAACTCCGGCGACACCAGCGCATCGGTCGGGTGAGCGACGATCGGGATCTCGAATCGGTAGGCATCGAGTTGCCAGGCTGTCGCGACGTCCTGCGAGGAGCGGGTACGTCGCGACGGCACGATGTTTATATCGGCGAGTTCGTAAGTGCGCCGGGCTGTTCGGCCCATGCCGATCTCGACCATGTCACGCATGCGAGGTCCTTCGATCAGTTCACCGAGCGTAGTAGTTGGGCGCTTCGGCGGTCATCGTGATGTCGTGCGGATGGCTTTCCTTCAAGCCCGCCGCGGTGATTCGGACGAATTGTGCATGTTGCAGCGTCTCGATGGTGTCCGCGCCGGTGTAGCCCATCGCCGCCCGCAGTCCGCCGGTCAGCTGGTGGATCACCGACGACAGCGGCCCGCGGAACGGTACCCGTCCTTCGATGCCCTCGGGCACCAGCTTGTCCTCGGACAGCGCGTCGTCCTGGAAATAGCGGTCCTTCGAGTACGACTTGGCCTCGCCGCGGCCTTGCATCGCGCCCAGCGACCCCATGCCGCGGTAGCTCTTGAACTGCTTGCCGTTGACGAAGATCAAGTCGCCGGGCGCTTCGGCGGTGCCGGCCAGCAGCGAACCCAGCATTGCCGTCGATGCGCCCGCGGCCAGCGCTTTGGCGATGTCACCGGAGTACTGCAGACCGCCGTCGGCGATCACCGGCACGCCCGCCGGGCGGCAGACCGCCGTCGCCTCGAGAATCGCGGTGATCTGCGGCGCCCCGACCCCGGCGACCACGCGGGTGGTGCAGATGGAACCGGGACCCACGCCGACCTTCACGGCATCGGCGCCGGCTTCGATCAGCGCGGCGGCCCCGGACCTGGTCGCAACGTTGCCACCGACCACCTCGACGCGATCGCCCACTTCGGCCTTGAGCTTGCCGACCATGTCGAGGACCAACCGGTTGTGCGCGTGCGCGGTGTCGACGACCAGCAGGTCGGCGCCGGCGTCGGCCAGCGTCATCGCCCGCACCCACGCGTCGTCCCCGACGCCGACGGCGGCTCCGACCAGCAGTCGGCCGTCACTGTCCTTGGTCGCCAGCGGATGCTGCTCGGTCTTGACGAAATCCTTGACGGTGATCAGCCCGGTCAGCCGGCCGTGGCCGTCGACGATGGGCAGCTTCTCGATCTTGTGCCGCCGTAGCAGGCCCAGCGCGGCGTCCGCGCTGACACCCTCTTGGGCGGTGATCAGCGGGGCTTTGGTCATGACCTCGGCGACCGGACGGGACTGGTCGACCTCGAAGCGCATGTCACGGTTGGTGATGATGCCGACCAGGGCGCCGGTGTCGTCGATGACGGGCAGCCCGGAGATGCGGAACCGTGCGCACATCGCGTCGACCTGGGCCAGCGTGTTCTCGGGATGGCAGGTGACCGGATCGGTGACCATGCCGGCCTCTGAGCGTTTCACGGTCTCGACCTGTCCGGCCTGCTCGGAGATCGGCAGGTTGCGGTGCAGAACGCCGATGCCGCCGGCGCGGGCCATCGCGATCGCCATCCGCGATTCGGTGACCGTGTCCATCGCCGAGCTGACCAACGGAACCCGCAACCGGATCTTCTTGGTGAGCTGACTGGACGTGTCGGCGGTCGCCGGCACCACATCAGAGGCGGCAGGCAGCAGCAGAACGTCGTCGAAGGTCAATCCCAGCATGGCGATCTTCTGCGGATCGTCACCGCCGGTCGGCACCGGATCGTCCGGGAAACCGCCGACGCGGGGATATGACGAGACAATCAGGTCGCCGTTGCCTTCGAGACGGGACAAGCCAGATGACATTGCCGGGGCCCTCCCAAGGACGCGCGGAGTGAGAAGGCCATCCTATCGGCTTGGGCTGTCAGCGCGGCGATGCACGCCGTGAGGTGATGACATGCAACTGGGCTGCGGGTGCAGCGCTGGCGCGATGCCCGCCCGGCTGCGTAATGTGGACCCGTGCGCGACTACCTCCCGCCCGGTTTGCCGCCTGATCCCTTCGCCGACGACCCGTGCGATCCGTCCGCGGCCCTAGATGCCGTCGAGCCTGGTCAGCCGCTGGACCCCCAAGAGCGGATGGCGGTCGAGGCAGATCTGGCCGATCTCGCCGTGTACGAGGCGCTACTGGCTCATAAAGGTGTTCGCGGTCTCGTGGTGTGTTGCGACGAATGTCAGCAGGACCACTATCACGACTGGGACATGTTGCGCGCGAACCTGCTTCAGCTGCTGGTCGACGGCACCGTGCGGCCACACGAGCCGGCCTACGATCCCGAACCCGACTCCTACGTCACCTGGGACTACTGCCGCGGCTACGCCGACGCGTCTCTGAACGAGGCGACCTCGGACACCGAAGGATTCCACGGCCGCCGCTGAGCAGGCTGTCAGCCCCCGAAAGCGTTGGGCGCGAAGATGATCCCGGGATTGATGGGTGGCGGCGTTGCGTGCGCGTCACGGCTGACGACCTTCGCCGTCAACCGGTTCATGTGATCGATCAAACCCTGCTTGCGATCGGCGTCCTTGACGGTCTGCACGTGAGCACTGACCGCGGCCAGCTTGTCGTGGGCCCGATCCCACTGGCCCGTCGCGATCATCTGCTCGACGTCATTCATATCGCTCTCAGCAGACACCGCGATCTGCTCGTCGTGGACCGCCGCCGGCTCGCCGAACAGCGACGTTCGGGCCCCGTAGAGCGGACCGCTGGGCTGGGCCTGGCCGATCAACACACCGAAGCCGGCGATGCTCAGCACGGCTGCGGCCACCACGCCCATCACCGCCGTGCGGTGGCCGTTTCGGCGACGTGCGGCCAGCCCACGGGCCAAGGCAGCGGCGGCCTCCTGCTCAGGGCAGATGCTGACGGTCGGCAATGTTCGCACACCGTCGCGCCAGTCCTCCAGTAGTCCGGCCAGCGCCCGATCCCCGGGATCGCCGTCAACCGGCTCACCGTGTGCCAACGCGTCGATGAACCGCTCACTGCGCGCCACCGCATGCGGCTCAAGCTGATCAAATAGTTCAGACATAATCCCGCCCCGCCGCGACGATCTCAGATTTCAGCCGCGCCAATGCCCGGTGTTGGGCCACCCGCACCGCTCCTGCGGTGCTGCCGACGGCTTCTGCCGTCTCCTCTGCGCTCAGACCGACCACGACCCGCAAGATCAGGATCTCGCGCTGCTTGTCCGGCAGTAAGCCGAGCAACTCGCTCATCCTGGTCGCGGAGTCTGCATCGACGGCCGCCTGCTCGGGATCCGGTTCCGCCGACCGGTGATCCGGCACGGTCGCCGTGGGGTACGAGAGATCCCGGCCTGCCGCCCGAAACGCGTCAGCCACCTTGTGCGCCGCGATGCCGTACACGAAGGCTAGGAAAGGGCGCCCGCGATCGCGGTATCGCGGCAACGCCATGACGGCAGCCAAGCAAACCTCCTGTGCCACGTCGTCGGCGGAGAGACCATTTCGGTCGAGCGTGCCGACACGTGCGCGGCAGTATCGGACCACGATCGGACGAATGGTCTCCAGCACTTCTCGGAGCGCGTTCGGATCGCCCGCCACAGCCTGGGCCACAACGGCGTCGAGACGCTCCTCCTGCGTAGACATCGACGGCAACATCTCCAGCGTTACGGACCGGGGTATCACCTCGACAATAGAGGCCGGCCTCCGATCAGGCCTGCCGCCAGGTTCCGCCCCAGCGCTGCACGCGGCGGGCGCACTCGTCGCGGATGTCGCGCAACTCGGCGGTCGGGCCGTTGGTACCGACCACGTCGACCAGCAAGGACGCCACCGCCCAGCGCAGCGGCCGCAGGCCCAACTCGCCGGTGAGCTCCAACGCCCCTTCGCCCACTGCCCGGGCCCGATCGACCTTGCCTGCGCTGCACAGCGCCGCAGCCAGCACCACCTGACTCTTGGCGCGATGCCGGGCCGATTCGGTGGCCGTCGCCAGTTCGACCGCGGCCTCCGCGTGACGCACCGCCGTGGCACCATCGCCTCCTGCCATCGCCAGCTCCGCGGCGACCCAGGAGCGTCGCACCGCCAGCCGGTGCGGCGCTTGCGCCACCACCGAATCGGCGCGAGCCAGCAGCGTCGCGGCGGCGGCGAGTCGGCCCACGCCCAGCGCGTCGGCCGCCAGCCCGGTCAGCGCGTCGCCGGCGGCCTCGGCGTCGCCGCTGGACAACAGGAACGCTCGACCATCCCGGCCGCGGGCCAGGTCGTGCCAGCCGAGCTGGCGCAGAAACGACGCGTATGCGCTATGCGCCAGCGACGCCGGCACCCCTGACGGGGCGAGGCGCAGTAGCGCCGCAAGGTCGCTGCGGGCATGGGCGTAGCGACCCTGCCCTGCCGCCGCGACCGCCCGTAGCCACAGCTGATGCGGCGTATCGGCACGTGGGCAAAGGCCACCGGCCGGGCTGGTCCCCGAATGCCGCGGCGGCGAGGTCAGCGTCGTCCGGCGGACCGGACGAGATATCAATCACTTCCGGTTACCAGTTAAGACTTCGTGGTATCTGCGTTACGCCGATATTAAATCCAACGAAGATCATATTTGGTGTGTCCTGTCTGTGATTGGCGCGCTAGCTGGGATATTGCATCATCGCGGGCGGTCTTACTGCACTACGTGGTCGACCGTACTGAGGAGGTCGATGAACTCGCGGTAAATTCCCAAGCCGCAGTGCAGCATTCGGCGGCGAACAGCTTGTTGACGGAGTTTCCCTAGCACCCCTACGTTTAACTCGACGAGTAGTCACCGATGACCCGCTCGATTCAGTTGACGACTAACTTGATCGCGAACTGGCCTCAATGGGCGTGTAGAGAGGGACTTCAATGCCGCAACCGGAGCAACTTCCAGGCCCTAATGCCGATATTTGGGAATGGCAATTACAGGGGCTTTGCCGCGGGGTCGATTCGTCAGTGTTTTTCCACCCGGACGGCGAGCGCGGCCGGGCTCGGATGCAGCGCGAACGTCGGGCCAAAGAGATGTGCCGGCAGTGCCCGGTGATGGCACAGTGCCGGGCACACGCCCTTGACGTCGGCGAGCCGTACGGCATCTGGGGTGGCCTGTCGGAGACCGAGCGCGAGTTGCTGCTCAAGCGGGAGATCGGGCGCACGCGCGGCATCCGCCGCAGCGCCTAGAGCACCGAGCCGTCCTGCTTGTACTGCTCGATTTTGTCCCAGTCGATCCCGGCGTCGAGCAGGATCTCTTCGGTGTGCTGACCGTGCTCGGGGGCGCCGGTAGGCACGACGTGGTGACCGTCGAACTGAACAGGATTGGTCGGCAGGATGTAGGGCTTGCCGTTCATCGCGTTCACCGTCGGGATGTAGCCGTTGGCGATGACGGCGGGGTCCTCGTGCAGCTCACTGGTCTTTTGCAGGACAGCCCAGGCACCCGAGAGCGGCTTGAGGATCTCGCGCCACTGGTCGACGGTCTTTGACGCGAATTCCTCATCCATGATGTCGATGAGCTCGCCACGGTTCATGAAGCGGTTGTGGCCGTCGGCGAAGCGTTCGTCGGTGATCAGGTCGGTCCGGCCGATGACTGTCATGAACTCGGGGTAGAACTTGTCGCCCTGCAGCATCATCAGCGTGATGTAGCGGTCGTCTTTGGTCTTGTAGTTTCCGACCAGCGGGTTGGGCATGTCGCGGTGGGTGAACGTCGGGATCGGATCGCCGCCGTAGAGGTTCGCGGCGGTCACCTGCGGGGTCATCGCCCACGCCGCGAGGCCGAGCAGCGAGACGTCGACGATCGAGGTCTCACCGGTCGCCTTGCGTTTGTACAGCGCGGCGGCGATCCCGCCGGCGATGGTCAGTCCGCCCATCAGGTCGCCGAAAGCGGGGGTCTGCATCACCGGCTCGGGAAGCTCGCGGGTCAGGGCATCGGCGATCCCGCCGCGCGACCAGAAGGAGACGCCGTCATAGCCGGGCCGGTCAGCATCGGGACCCTGTGGGCCATAACCGGATCCGCGGACATAGACGATGTCAGGGTTTGCGGCACGAATCTGCTCGACCTCGATGCCGAAGTGTTTGCGACGACCGGGCAGATAGCTGGTGAGGAACACGTCGCTGGTCTTGGCCAGTTCGTGAACGACCTCTTGACCGCCCGGTGTGGTCAGGTCGATGCCGATGGATTTCTTTCCGCGGTTGGGCATTTCGATCATGTAGTTGACGGCGGTCGGTCCACCGGGGATGAGGCCCATGGTGACCAGCCCACGCTGCGGATCGCCGCCCTCGCGAGGCTCGACCTTGATGACGTCGGCCCCCCACTCGGCCAGGACCGCGCCGGCCGCAGGGACGAATGTCCATGCGGCGACTTCTAATACGCGGATGCCGCTCAGTGGTTTCGCGTCGGTCATGCGAGTTCTCCGATCTCGTTGTCGTGGCGTTCAGTCGTCAATGAGCCCGAACCGGCGATACGCGGCACGGATATCGGTCCGCGCCTGTTCGGGCAACTCAGCTTGCGGGGGCCGTGATTCGGGGTACGACCCGATGGGCAACCCGACCACCGAGGCGGCGTATTTGAACGCCCCGCCCCAGTGGGTGAAGTAGTCCGGGCGTCCGGGATAGCGCGTGAACCAGCCCCGCATGTCGAGTTCGAACTGGTCGAGCCCCGACTCTTGGGCGTAGTCCATCGCTTCGAGGAGTTTGTCATTCCAGACCAGCTCCCAATACTGCGACAGCGCACGCTTTTTCGGTGTCTCGAAGAGGTAGCCGGTAGTGCCCAGCTGGCCGGGGCCGACGATGCCCGCTTTCAGCCACCCCGCCCGGTACACCGTCGTGTCGCATTCCCAGATCACCAGGTCTGGCGCGAGCTCGTGCAGGAACCGGCTCTGATGCGGCCGGAACGATCCTTCTTTGGTGGCGCATACCGCGGGAATCTCGTCGACGATGTGCGCGCCCTCTTGAGCCGACAGCACGTATCCGGAGCTGGGTGAGTTGAACATCCCCAACGCGATGTCAGTGCGGTCGGCGATGTATCTGAAGAAGTTCACAGCGCCTTCGCCGCCGTGCAATTCCATCATCGGAGTCTGGATGTAGACGATGTCGGCGCCGGCGTCCTGGGCATGCTGGGTCAGCTCGAGGCAGTCCTTGGCCGACATCGCGCCGGTACACGACTGCACGATCACCGCCGGGTCGATGCCGCGCGCTTCTTCGATCGCGACTTCCAGCAGCTTCTTTCGCTCGGCGATGGTCAGCGACCAGAATTCCGCGACACCGCTGGTCACCCAGAGCATCGGGTGGTGCAGCGTGCCCACGCAGTGCCGGACCAGCGTGCGGTAGGCGTCCCAGTCGATCTCGTCGCCGTCGGCACCACTGAACGGGGTGTACAGCGAGTCACCGATGCCGTGCAGCGCGTTGCGCGCCCACTGCCGTGCGTCCTTGGCGTTAGCCATCTTCCACTCCCTGAGTTAGTGCCACTACCTAACCGACGACCTCGAACACGGCCGCGGCCGAAGTCACCGCCTTGTCGCCGTTGCCCTCGTCGTGTAGCAGCATGCGCACGCCGACCTTCCCCGCGCCGCCGACGTGCGCGGTGCCCTCCACCCGGAACGGGCCGACCTTGCCCCGCGACATGAACATCACGTGCCAGCTGACCACCTGCAGCGCGCGGGTTCCGACCGCCTCGGCGGCCAGATCGATGGCGGCGGTTTCCAGAACGACGTGCTGCGGACCGATGTGCAGCGCAGCATCGGGCGACGCCATTTCCGCGCTGAGCGCCGGCAACTGCCAACGACCGTCCGGACGCTTGGCCGCACCGAAGGCCTTCCACAGTGGCGGCAGGTCGGGAGAATCCTCGATCACCAGCTCGGTGCCCGAAACATCCATCTTGCCAAGGCCTTCGGGTGGGACACCGATGATGGCGCCCTGGCCTTCATTGAAGGCGATGACCCGATCGGGGTTGTCGGCGTCGACGATCTTGCATCGGCCGTAGCCCATCATCCGGCCCTGGTGGATGTTTCCCGAGTCGACGATCTCGACCCTTGTCACGTCGTATCCGGGATCGACGATCTGCACCGAGGCGATCACCGGGTTGGGTACCGCGACCATGTCGGTCTGACACCCCTCCGGCGATGCTATCGCCAACGGCGCCACCATGATTCCGCCCGCCTCGTTACGCATGTCGCGACGGATGACGACGGTGTCGTCAGTGTCGCCGACGTTCATCGACGAATGATTGCGACCGATGTAGCGGTAACTCAGCAGGCCGGTCCAGCGCCTGTACAGCTCGTCCCGGTAGGCGTCGGCGTCGCCCAGGAACTCCCTGATGTCTCGCAGCTGTCCGGTCAATCGCCTCGTCCCTCCTGCGCGGAAAGTTGAGCAGTTGCTCAGTGAGGACTTTACGGCTGGCGCCGTCAATGTAAAGGCGGTATCCGCGATCTATTGCGGATCGAAGAGCACCGGCACCGAGGTCGGCGACCGGAACACCTGGCCGCGGACATGCGGGTCGTCGGCCTCGGGATCGAGCCTCACGTTGGGCAGCCGGTCCAACAGCAGGTTGATCGCGGTGCGCATCTCCAGCCGCGCCAGGTGCATGCCGAGGCAGACGTGGATGCCGTGGCCCCAGCCGAGGTTCGCCTTGGCCTGCCGGTGGATGTTGAAGGTGTCGGGATCTTCGTAACGGTCCTCTTGCCGGTTCGCCGAGCCGAGCATCGGCATCACCGTGCAGCCGGCGGGAATCGACACCCCGCCGAGGACGGTGTCACGGGTCGTCACCCGGGTGATGGTCAGCAGCGGCGGCTCCCACCGCACACCCTCCTCGATCGCCTGGGGAATCAGTGAGCGGTCCGCGCGGATCGCATCCAATTGCGCTGGGTCGGACAACAGTCCGAGCAGCAGGCTGCCCAGCGACCGGTAGGTCGTCTCCACGCCGGCGGGCAGCAGCAGCCGCAAAAACGAGAAGATCTCCTCGTTGCTGAGCTTCTCCCCGTCGATCTCGGCGGCGCCGAGAGCGCTGATCAAGTCTTCCCTGGGCTCGGCGCGGCGTGCCTCCAGGATCGGCTCGAAGTACTCGCAGAGTGCGGCCGAGGCCGCCAGCCCGCGTTCCGGATTCATCAGCCAGCTCAGCAGCGAGATAGACCACCGCTGGAACTGCGGGTAGTCCTGTTCCGGCAAACCCAGCAGGCCGGCGATGATCTGACTCGGATAGTCGAAGGTGAACTCCTTGACCAGGTCCGCTTTGCCCTTTGCCGCGAAGTTGTCGATCAGCCCATTGGCGATCCGGCCGACCAGCTCGTCTTCCCAGCGCGCCAACGACTTCTGGGTGAATGCCTTCTGCACCAGCGAGCGCAGCCGCCCGTGCCTGGGCTCGTCCATGCCGAGCATCACGCCTTGACCGAGCACCGGCCCGAACGCCGCGATGACGGCCGCCGAGGAGAACGTCTCGTTGTCGCGCAGCATCTGCTGGACATCTTCGTGGCGGTAGACGATGAACATCGGCAGCGATTCTTCGTGCGGCAACGCCCCTGAGGTGTCGAGTCGCTGCACCGGTTCCTCGCGACGCAGCCGCGCGAGCTCGGTGTACGGGTCACGCACGTCCCCGGAGATCGCGTCGTCGAATGCGCCGAAGTCTTCGAGGTCGTCGAAAAGCTGTTCCATTCCTGCTACTCCTCATTTTTGGTGCGCTTGGCCGCCAGCGCCACCAGACGCTGCATGACCGGCGCCGGGATGATCTTCGCGGCGAAAACCATCCCCTTCTGCGCGTAAGTCAAGGGCCACGCACCGTTGCGCATCGATCCCTGTTTGGGTATCCCCAGCACGATCCGCGACATGTGGTGCATGCCGGACGCCGGAAGAACCCTGCTGGCCAACAACAACATTGACGCATCGGGTCCGACGCCGTGCCGGCGGAACGATGCACGGTCGTCCAGCGCCTTGAGTAGGCCGTCGGTGAACCGCTGGGGCGGTCGGGCAAGTTTCATCGCGGCCCTGCCACGGGTGTTCATCGTGTTGTGCAGCCGGGCGTAGGGACCGTCGAAAATGCGATCGTCGGTGGTGCCGGCGTCGGTGATGATGTCGGTGTCGTAGGTGCCGGCCACCAGGACGGTGACACCCAATCCGAACGGCGCGATCTCGACCGCCATCGCCTCGCCCCAGCGCTCCAAGGCACCCTTGGCCGCGGAGTACGGCGCGGTGGCCGGTTGACCGCGTACCCCGGCCGCACTGGATACCAGCACGATGCGCCCTTCACCCGCTGTACGCATCGACGGCAGCAGCGCCTGAGTGAGCGCGACAGGCCCCAGCACGCTGGTGGCGAACATGTTCTGCCACAACGCCATATCGGTTTCTTCCACCATGCCGGCTGCCGAGATCCCGGCGTTGTGCACCAGCGCGTACGGCGCGCCGACGGCTTCTTCGATCGACTTGGCGGCCGCGGCGATCGACTCGGCGTCCAACAGGTCGAGTTGCACACCGATCAACCGGTCGTCGTCTTCAGCAGCACCGGTCGCTTCACGAAGCAGCGCAAGCCCACGATCGGGCGACCGCATGGCCGCGACCACGCGCCACCCCTCGCGGTAGAGCCGCACGACCGACGCGAACCCGAGGCCGCGAGAAGCACCGGTGACGACGACTGTTCGCCGCTCAGCCATTCTTGCTCGCACAGGCGCCTTGACCGGGTGGCGGCGGAACGACGTGCGGCCGGCCATTCGGCTCACCGCTCGCCCACGTCGACCAGATACCGACCGAGTACGGACCCTGGGCTCCGGCCTTCTCATAGAACCCTTGCGGGTCATACACTTTGGCTTCCGGGTACGGCCATGGGCAGGCAACGGACGTCGCAGCGTGGCTGACCTTGATGACCCAGAACCAGGCGCCGTACGCGAAGTACGACACGTTGATGATGGCGAACATCACCAGGAAGGTGCCCAGCACCGGTCGGGTCGGGAACAACTTCGCTTTCGCCGCAAGCTTTTCCGCGACCGACTTGCCGGTGTCGTCGCGGTAGCAGAGGATCGCCGCGGGCACCATCACGAAGCACACCGAGAACGACTCCCAGATCAACGGGAACTGGAACGTGGTGCCGGTGAACACCGAGCCCCACGGGATCACCTGGGAGTAGATGTACATGCCCCAGTGAATGAGGATGTTCTCAAGTAAGCCATCGAACACAAAGCCGATCGCGCACGTGATCAGCCCCAGGCTGACCAACGGGTGTCGCGAAACATAGCCGGCCGGGCCATATTTGGCCTGTAGTTTACGCAGGAGCCAGACGGCCGGGAAGTACGGGCCGAAGTAGAACATCACGTAGCCGAAGACCACGAAGGGTTCGACGGTCGGCGAGAGCGAGACCAGCGGCCACGACTCCGGCCAGTGGATGAGGTCGGGGTTGTAGACCGCGAACGGCGACCAGTTCATGATCGGGTCCTGCCACACGATCAGCGTGGTGCACAGGAACATCAGCATCACCGGACTGCCCGGGTTACGACGCCAGCCCCTGATGAAGACAATCAGCAAGGTGATCAGCGCGACGCAGGTGGCCACGTCGAGGAAGCCGATGTAGTCCAGCCCGAAGGTGAACTTGACCGGACGCGGACGGCCGTGGACGCCTCCGTTGGCGACGCGCGGGTCGAGCACCCAGCGGCGGTTCGCGATGAAGAACAGCGCGAATGCCGCCAACGCTGCGCCGGCGACCCAGCCGCCCCAGTTGCGTTGCGGCGCGGCCGGTTCCTTGGCCGTGGCCGGCGGCGTGGATTGATCGGTAGTCATCTGGCGCTCAGCCGTCCTGTCCGAAACGGTCGACGAGATGCGAGTTGACCCCGTCGGCGTCCAGAGTTCGGGCCACCAGGTAGCCGGCACCCATCCAGGCGCGGCGGGTCCACTTGCCGAACGACACGCGGGTGCCGGGTGCGCCGGAAGCAGCGGGCATCATCTTCACCCGTTCCAGCGCTTCCTTGACGCCGCGCGGGCTGAGCGGATGGGCGTCTGTGAATGCCCGCACGAGTGTGGCGGCGACGTCGCGGTTGACGACGGTCACGCAAAATTCGGGGCGACTGCCGTTGTACTTCGCCGCGTAGGCGTCGAGGAAGTCCTGGCCGATCTTATTCGCCTCGTCGTACTGGTCGACACCGGTCCAGCCCATGAACGCGTTCCACATGATGGGGTTGACCCATGCGTTTTGCCATGCGGTGGTGGTGAACCGGGGTGGGTCCCAGTTGACGGCCTCCAACGCCGGGTTGATGAAGACGATGCCGAAGCCGAAGCCCAGGTGGACAATCGCCTCGGCCTTCGCTTGATGCAGCGTGGCGACGGCTCCGTTGATGTCCTGTGCGGTCTGCGCGACCGCGACTTCGGCCACGATCCGAATACCCTTGCGCCGACAGGCACTTCGCAGGTTCTTCAGGTAGCTCTCACCGATCAGGCTCTGTTCGACCAGCACACCGATCTCGGTGAGTTCTCGTTTGGCGATGAGATCGGCCAGAAAGATCGGCTCGTCGGTCATGGATCCCTGGGGGAATGCGAAGGTCCACTCCCCCAACCAGTCGTCGGTACCGGTCACGCTGATAGCCGGAACCTTGAAACGCTCCTCGATCGCCTCACGCAACGGCACGCAGTTGTCGGTGATGTTCGGACCGAAGACCACCAGGCAGCCCTCGTCGACCAGTTCTCCATACGCGTCGATGACCGCCTTCACCGAACCCTTGGGCAGCCCTTCCACTTCGCGATAGACCATCTGCACGGGACGATCCATGAGGCCCTGCGCGACCGCCTCTTCGAAAATGAGGTCGAAAGTTTGAGTGAAAGAGGCGAATAGATCTTCGGGGAAGCCGGGCGGCAACCTGAAGTCCATCAGGTAGCCGACTTTGATCGGCTCAGCGGTGCTTTCGTAAGACATCTGACCTCCACTGGTCCGCGCTGACCACAGTTTTCTGCCCGGTCTTTGTCGACCTAATATTTGTTCAGACCCTAACCTCGGCGCTGAGCGGCGTCAATCATGCCTCGGTGAGATAGACGCCGATCATCTCTTTGAGGCTGCGGTTCACCGCGACGTCGTCGGTGAGCGGACCGGCGATCGCAGCCTCGGCCGCCAGCGCCATCGGCAGACCCGCAGCGACCAGTCGCCCGGCGGCGATCAGCACCCGGGTCGAGGCGACCTCGCGCAAACCACCGGTTTCCAGGCGGCGGATCGCGTGGGCGAACCGCACCAGTTCGGCGGCTGTGCCGGCGTCCACCCCGGCCTCGTGTGCCACGATGCCTTCTTCGACTTCGGTTGCCGGAAAACCGAATTCGATGGCCACCATCCGCTGCCGGGTCGAATCCTTGAGATCTTTCAGCACGCTCTGGTAGCCGGGGTTGTAGGACACCACCAGTCCAAAGCCCGGCGCGGCGTCCAACGTCACCCCGAGTCGCTCGATCGGGAGCTGGCGCCGGTAATCGGCCAGCGGATGCAACACGACGGTGGTGTCCTGCCGGGCCTCTACCACCTCGTCGAGGTAGCAGATGGCGCCCTCGCGGACCGCGCGGGTCAATGGGCCGTCGACCCACACCGTCTCGCCGCCCTTCAGCAGATACCGGCCGACCAGGTCGGCCGTGGTGAGGTCGTCGTGGCAGGCGACGGTGATCAAAGGCCGGCCCAGATCGTGGGCCATCGCCTCGACGAAGCGGGTCTTGCCGCAGCCGGTCGGGCCTTTGAGAAGCAGCGACAGACCTTGTCGGTAGGCGGCTGTGAACACGGCTTCTTCGTTGCCGACGGCCCGGTAGAAGGGACGGGGCGTGCCCGTCATGACACCCGCCTGCGCACTTCGGCCGAACGCAGCGCCGAACGGAACAGCGGCCCAACGACACTCGTGAGTTCGTCGGGCCGTGCGATGCTCGCATGCGCCGCGCTCCCGAATACTCTGCGCAGCGACTCGACGTCAGTGCCCGCCCCTACCGTCAGGCATACGCAACCGGTGCCGCGGCGACGCGCTTCGCTCAGCGCGCGACGAGAATCGGCAGCGCCGTAGGCGCGCTCATAGCTGTGGTCGTAGGCCAGCCCGTCGGACAGCACCACCAACAGGCGTCGCGACGTCCCTCCGCGCGCTTCCAGCACCGCAGCGCCGTGCCGGATCGCCGCGCCCAGTCGCGAATACGCCCCGGGTTCCAGGCTGTTCAACCGCCGGATGACGTGGCTGTCGAGGTGGTCGTCGAATCGCTTGACCGGGACCATGCTCACCGCAGATCGGCCCTGTGAGTAGTACGCATAAAGCGCGACCCGGTCACCGAGGTCGTGCAGTGCGACGGTCAAGTCAGCGACCGCGGCCCGCTGCTGCTCATGCACGGTTCGACCAACCGTGCCCGCCTCGGCCGTCGACCCCGAGACGTCCAACAGCAGCAGCACCGACAAGTCGCGTCGCCGCCGCAAGCTGTCAAGATAGACGGCCTCGTCGGGCACCGATCTCGCGACCAGTTCGACCTGCGCCTCGACTGCGGCGTCGATGTCGATGTCGTCGCCCTGAGGCTGGCGATGCCTGCGGTGCAGGCCCATCCCGAGCCGTGCCAGCGGGCGCCGCACACCAATGGCGGCATCGATCGCCGGACTCGCCGATGCCTTTGTCACAGGCTCGATTTCGAGCACCGTGCACCAGTCATGCCGATAGCCCTTCCGGTTGACATCCCATTCCGGGTATTTCACGCCGCGGGTCGTCAGGTCGGCCTGGTGATCGCCGACGCTCTCGCTCGACGCGGACGCCAACGACGACACCGCATGCAGTCCACGCTTGGCCGAGTCGGTGCGGTGCGTCGGGGTGTCCGCGCCGGGCGGTCCGCCACCGCTGCCGGTCTTACGCGCCGAGGACAGCAATTTCTTCAGCCACCTTCCGATGAAGCCGCCACCGCCCACCGGGCTGCTGAACAGGTCGGGATCGTCGCTGTCGTCGACGTCACGGTCGTCGAGCTCGGTCAGTTCCTGCCGTGGCCGGCTTCGCGGGACGTGCCCCGGTATCTCCTTCTCGGCGCGGGTGGCCGCACGAGCGCAGGCGGCCAGCACCTTGTTGGCACGGATGACGCCGAATGCGGGCGGTGGATCGTCGATCGTGGTTCTCCTGGATGCCAGGCCCAACGACTCGGCCGGCGAACTGCTGCACTCGGCGACGGCGGTGTCACCGAGGCAGACCAACATCCGGGGCAGCACATCGGCGTTCGCGACCAGCGCGCGATGTCCCTCGACCGCCAAATACCTTCTGGCCAAACGGGAGTGGCGTACCAGCGAGCGTGAGATATCAGGGTCAAGGCTGCCGGCGGCGATCATCGACGCGTGCACGGCTATGGCCTCGAGACTGGCCTGCGGCGGCGCCGACGCGTCGATGAATATCGTCTGCCCATCGGTCCACGACGGATCACCTGCGCCGTGCGCGTCGACCGCGACGGCCCGTCCGGCAAAGGCCGAAGCGAGCATGCCGAGAGCATTCAGCCGGTCGGTGTCGACGCTCTCCGGCACCGGTCACCTCCGTGCTGCAACTGGCCGAGCTGACCAAATATCTGTTCCAGCGTAGGGGCGCGTTACGGGCCTCGTCAACGTTATGGACGCGCCGGGGCGCGAAACCCCGCGCTACTTCTTCGACGGAATGATGGCCACGACGATCAGCGTGAAGATGGAGAAGATCAGGCCGAGGATCCCCCAGCCGAGCGGACTACGGCCCTTCGTCGCGGCGATCACGGCGCACACGATGGACGCGATCACGCTTCCAATCGCGACGAAGATGCCCTTGATGCCGCGAAGGATGAATCCAGCAGCCTCTGGCTGACTTTGTGCCGCCAGCACCAGTTCGTGCAACATTGCCGACTCCTGTTGTTGAGGCGCGTCCGGTCGGAGCGCGTGGGGGAGGCGGAGTACCCCGATGTACTGCACATCAACCCGACGCCGCCGAGGCCAATGCGTCCGAGCAATTCAGGACATCGACGGATGGTTTCTAACGACGAACAACGACCGGCCGTCACGCTTCCGCGATTTCAGAAAATCATCTGGCTACTGCCCGCGGCGTACTTTCTGCACATCATCGAGGAGTACGTCGGCGGGTTTCCAGCCTGGGTGACCCACGACGTCCACGGGAGCTTCGATGACACCGCTTTCGCCGTCAACAACGTCGCCTTCATGCTGATACTGCTGACGCTCGTCTACGTGAACTACCGCCGGAGCACTCCCCTTCGCGGCGTTCTGCTCGTCGTCTTCGCCAGTGCAAACCTGTTCTGGGACGCCCTCTTTCATCTGTTCATGACGCCGATCCTGGACCGCTACTCGCCAGGCCTAATCACCGCGATGCTCCTCTACTATCCGATCTGCATCCTGGTCGGCACCGTCATCGTCAAAGACAAGATCCTCACGCCGCGCCAGTTCGTGCCGGCATTGCTGGGCGGCCTAACCCTCTTCGGTTTCGTCGTCTGGTACGGGCTGTTCCACTTCGCCACTTAGCCGCTGTATCAGTTCGCGCCGGCCGCGATCACCTCGTCCACCTCGATAGCCCGAGCGGCCATCTCGGCGTGTGCCTTGTCCAGCGCCTCGGCCTGATCCTCGTCGGCCTTCATCAGCGTCTCGATGTCGAAGCCGGCCATGTCGAGAACACCCATGTCGCCGAAGGCCTTCTGCACTTTGTCGCCCCACAACCCGATGTCCTTGACGATCGGCACGATGCGGCTGAACAGGTGTGAGCGGAACTGGATCATCAGCGGCGAGGCGTCGACCCACTCTGCGCACGCTTTGACGTCCATGCCGAGGGTCTCGAAGACCTCCTCGCCGCGGAAGCGGTCGCGCATCAGGTAACAGGCGTCCACGACGAACTCTTCGCGCTCGTTCCGCTCGGCCTGGGTCAGCGCGGAGTAGTAGTCCTTCAGCGAGATTCGGCCGAAGGCGACGTGCCGGGCCTCGTCCTGCATGACGTAGGCCAGCACCTTCTTGGCCAGCGAGTTCGGCGCCGACATGTCCCGCAGCACCCCGAATGCGGCGAGTGCGAGCCCTTCGATGAGGACTTGCATGCCGAGATAGGGCATGTCCCAGCGCGAGTCGCGCAGGGTGTCGTCCAACAACGCGGTCAGGTTCTTGTTGATCGGGTAGACCACGTCGACCTTGTCCTGCAGGAAGCGCGAGAACGCCTCCACGTGCCGGGCCTCGTCCATCGTCTGGGTGGCCGCGTAGAACTTAGCGTCGAGGTCCGGGACGACCTCGACGATCTTGGCCGCGCACACCATCGCACCCTGCTCGCCGTGCAGGAACTGCGAGAGCTGCCAGGCCTGAAAGTGCTGGCGCATCTCGGCGCGGCGTGCGTCATCCGCGGCGTTCCACATCGGGCTGCCGAACAGCGGATGGAACTCGTCAGGCAGCTCGATCGGGTTCATCGGGTCGACGTCTTGCGCCCAGTCGATGCGCGACTGAGCATCCCACTGCTTGTCCTTTCCCTTTTGATACAGGGACAGCAGCCGGGCACGCCCGTCGTCATACTCCCAGGTGAAGCGCGCGTCCCCGGCACTGGGAACCTCCCACGAGTAGGGCGCGGGCACGTCGGTGTACTTGTCCTTCGTGGTCATGAGCTGCCGCCTTCCTGCCCCGAGTATGACCAGCGGTCATGTGATGAGTATCACACTGCACCCGTATGCGGCGGCGCGTCAACCCTGACCGGCGGCTGCCAGAGCCGAAACGAAAACACCCCCGGCCACATGGCGATTTTTAGGGGTCGTTGCAACACTGCTGGTTATTGAGCCTGTAGTAGATCACGTAAGCGCTCGGCTGGGGTGTCCCAGTCGAGCGTTTTGCGTGGGCGGCCGTTGAGTTGCTGGGAGACGTGTTCGAGGTCTTCGGGCCCGAACACGCTGAGGTCGGTTCCTTTGGGGAAGTACTGCCGGAGCAGTCCGTTGGTGTTTTCGTTGGTGCCGCGCTGCCAGGGGCTGGCCGGATCGCAGAAATAGACCGCCATGTCGGTGGCTATGGAGAACTGTTTGTGGCGGGCCATCTCGGCGCCTTGATCCCAGGTCAGCGATCCACGCAGGTGCACGGGCAGTGTGGCGATCGTGGAGATCAGCCCATCGCGCACGGCTTCGGCATGATGGCCGTGCGGGAGGTGCACCAGCATCGTGTAGCGGGTGGCGCGTTCGACCAGGGTGGCGATCGCGGTCTTATTGCCCTCGCCCATAATCAGGTCGCCCTCCCAGTGCCCGGGCACGGCACGGTCGGCGACTTCAGCGGGCCGCTCGCTGATCATGATCATCGGATCAACGAACCGGTGGGTGCGCTGATCGGGGCTGCGGTGCGGTTTGCGTCGCGTGCGGCCAGAGCGAAGTGCTTGAGCCACTTCGCGTTTGAGTCCACCTCGGGCCTGGAAGTACAGCGCCTGATAGATCGTTTCGTGGCTCACCCGCATACTCTCATCGGCCGGGAAATCTTTGACCAGGCGATGAGAGATCTGCTCGGGTGACAATCGCTGTCTCAACCCGTTGCGCACCGCCCGGCGCAGCTTGTCGTTGATGACCAGTTTGGACTGTTTTGGGCGAGCGCGGGCCACCACCGCAGCGGCGTGAGCACGATAAGGCAGATACAACCCCTCGACACTGCGGCCACGGATTTCTCGCGACACCGTCGAGGTGTGCTTGCCTATCCCGGCGGCAATCACCCCCAGCGTGTGGCCGGCCTGTAATCCATCAGCGATGGCGAGTCGATCGGTCAAGCACAGATACCGGCCACTGAGTTCGGGCACACCAGTGGCCACACGGTAGGAATTTTCGGTCTTCACTGGCTGTGTGTAGCGCGTGCCGGTCGTGTAATCGATGACCGTGCCATCGGCAAGGACCCGCGTGTTGCCAACTTTGCGGGCCCCGGTGCGCCAGTCCCGGCCGGTCCGCTCATGCACGCCGACCTCACGGGCAGCACGCGTGGCTGACCATCCAGCGGCAAGCAGTTCGAAGAACCGGCGCCTGGCCTCAGCCTTACCCACCGGTTGACGCACCGATGAGACCAGGCCCTGGGACACCAACAGGCCTCGCGCGAGGCCGTGTGACACGCCGCAGGCTTTCGCGGCCTGATTAATCGAGCCGGTTGTGGCGAACACCGCGGCCACCTGGACAGCATCGACAGCGCGGCCGGCTCGCCGCGCCGACCCCACCGGCCGGCCCGCCGCCCGCAAGATGGCATAACACCGACTCGGTGAAATCCCCAGCGATACAGCCGCTTCTTTCACCGAAACACCGGCATCAACAAGCTTTGCTAGCCGATCCCCAAACCGAACACAGTCCTCCGAAAACGACACGGTCGCCGCAACCTCTCCAATCGAGAGTGCTGCGACGACCGCGTGAACCCGCCCATGACCGGGGGTGCTTCGCGTCTACTGACTAGTGAGCGTGGCCGTGGTGGTGGCCGTGACCGTGCTCGTCGTCGTCGTGGCTGACTTTCTCGACAACGGCCGTTTCGGTGGTCAGCACCATGCGCGCCACCGATGCCGCGTTGAGCACCGCGGACCTGGTGACCTTGACCGGGTCGATGACCCCGTCGGCAGCCAGGTCGCCGTACTTCAGCGTCGCCGCGTTGAACCCGTGCCCGGCTTTCTGCTCGCCGACCTTGTTGACCACGACCGCGCCGTCGAGCCCGGCATTGGTCGCGATCCAGTACAGCGGAGCAGTGAGCGCGTCGGAGAACACCTGCACGCCGGCCGCCTCGTCGCTGCTGAGCGAATCACGCAGCCCGGCAAGCGCTTTGCGGGCATGCACCAGCGCAGACCCGCCGCCCGGGACGATGCCTTCTTCGACGGCGGCTTTCGCGGCGGCTACCGCGTCCTCGACGCTTTCTTTGCGCTTTTTGAGCGCCGTCTCGGTGGCGGCGCCGACCTTGATCACGGCAACCCCGCCGGACAACTTGGCCAGCCGCTCTTGCAGCTTTTCGCGATCCCAGTCGGAGTCGGTGGTCTCGATCTCGGCACGCAGTTGCTTGGCGCGGTCGGCGATGGCCTCGACGCCGCCGCCGCCCTCGACGATGACGGTGTCGTCCTTGCTGACCACAACACGGCGGGCTGAACCGAGCACCTCGAGGCCAACCTCGCGCAGCGCCAGGCCGACGTCGGGGTTGACCACCTGGCCGCCGGTCACGACCGCCAGGTCGTCCAGGAACGCCTTGCGACGGTCGCCGAAGAACGGCGCCTTGACCGCGACGGCTTTCAGGGTCTTGCGAATCGCGTTGACCACCAGCGTCGACAGTGGCTCACCCTCGACGTCCTCGGCGATCACCAGCAGCGGCTTACCGGCTTCGGCGACCTTCTCCAGCAACGGCAGCAAGTCGGGCAACGAGCTGATCTTGTCGCGGTGTAGCAGGATCAGCGCATCCTCGAGCACAGCTTGCTGGGCGTCGAAGTCGGTGACGAAGTAGGCCGACAGGAATCCCTTGTCAAAGCCGACGCCCTCGGTGAACTCCAGCTCGGTGTTCAGCGTCGACGACTCCTCGACACTGACCACGCCGTCGTGGCCGACCTTGGTCATCGCCTCGCCGACCAGCTCACCTAACTGCTCGTCGCGCGACGACACGGTGGCCACCTGCGCGATACCGGTCTGACCGGACACCGGGGTGGCCGATGCCAGCAGCGCCTCGGATACCGAGTCGGCGGCCTTACTGATCCCGAGTCCAAGGGCGATCGGGTTGGCGCCTGCGGCGACGAGGCGCAGGCCGTTCTTGATGATGGCCTGGGCCAGTACGGTCGCGGTGGTGGTGCCGTCGCCGGCGATGTCGTTGGTCTTGGTCGCCACCGACTTGACCAGCTGGGCGCCCAGATTCTCGAACGAGTCTTCCAGGTCGATGTCCCGGGCGACGGTGACGCCGTCGTTGGTGACCGTCGGGCCGCCAAAGGCCTTGGCCAGCACCACATTCCGGCCACGCGGGCCCAGCGTCACGCGGACGGCGTCGGCGAGCTTGTCCACACCGGCTTCCATCGCACGCCGCGCGGTTTCGCTGAATTCAATCTGCTTGCTCATAGCTCTTTCTTGTCAGGTCTGGCCTGTTCCGCCCGGATGGGCGAACCGCCCCGGAAATCGCCCACGTGGTGACGTGGGGATCGCCGGGGCGGAACACGCCTTTAGCTACTTGTCGACGACGGCAAGTACGTCGCGAGCGGAGAGGATCAGGTACTCCTCGCCGTTGTACTTGATCTCAGTGCCGCCGTACTTGCTGTAGATGACGGTGTCACCTTTCGACACGTCCAGCGGAATCCGCTTCGAGCCGTCCTCATCCCACCGGCCGGGGCCGACGGCGACGACTTTGCCCTCTTGGGGCTTTTCTTTAGCGGTGTCGGGAATGACCAGACCGGATGCGGTCGTGGTCTCGGCCTCATTGGCCTGTACGAGGATCTTGTCCTCGAGTGGCTTGATGTTCACGCTCGCCACGATTGGAGCCCTCCACTTAGTTAGCAGGTCCGGGGCGGTTGCCCCGATTTACCAGGTGTTTCGGCTCTCGTCCGTGCCCACACGTCGTCGTCGCGGGAGCCGACGTAGGGGGTTGTCCGAGTGCCACCTAGCACTCTATACGTGCGAGTGCTAGCACTCAAGATCGGCCCGGTGCTTCTTCGCTGTCAGCTGACTTGGCCTTTTACCACCGGCAGTCCCGGGTCGCTGGCGACATCGAGCGCGGACGGCGACGCACCTGCGGCTATCAGGTGCGCGGCGAAGGAGGCGATCATCGCTCCGTTGTCGGTGCAGAGCCGCAGACCGGGGATCCGCAGGGTCAACCCGGCAGCTGCGCAACGCTCGGCGGCGAGCTCGCGCAGCCGTGAATTCGCGGCGACGCCACCCGCGATCAGCAAGGTGGACACCCCCAGCTCGGTCGCCGCGCGCACCGCCTTCATGGTCAGCACGTCGGCCACCGATTCCTGGAAGCCCGCGGCAATGTCGGCGGTCGCCGCGTCCGGATGGCTCTCCACGTAGCGCGCGACGGCGGTCTTGAGCCCGGAGAAGCTGAACGCGTGCCGGTCGTCGCGCGGCCCGGTCATGCCGCGGGGAAACACAATCGCTCGTGCGTCGCCCGTCCGGGCCAGGTCGTCGAGCAGCTTGCCACCCGGATAACCGATTCCCAGCAGCCGGGCTACCTTGTCGTAGGCCTCCCCCGCGGCGTCGTCGACCGTGCTGCCGAGTTCCACGATCGGCTCGCCGAGCGACCGGACATGCAACAGGTGAGTGTGCCCGCCGGACACCAGCAGCGCCACGCTCTCCGGTAACGGCCCATGCTGATAGACATCGGCGGCCAGATGGCCGCCCAAGTGGTTCACGGCATAGAACGGCACCTCCCAGGCGGCCGAATACGCCTTGGCCGCAGCCACTCCCACCAGCAGAGCGCCGGCCAGTCCCGGCCCGATGGTCGCCGCGACGATGTCGGGTTTGGCCACGCCAGCCGTCGCGAGCGCGCGGTGCATGGCCGGGCCGAGCGCTTCCAGGTGTGCCCGCGACGCGATCTCGGGAACGACGCCGCCGAACCGGACGTGTTCGTCGACGCTGGAGGCGACCTCGTCGGCCAGCAGTGTGACGGTGCCGTCGCCGTCAAGGCGCGCGACACCGACACCTGTTTCGTCGCAGGAGGTTTCGATGGCCAGGATCGTCGTGCTGGTCACGATGACGCCTCCCGTCGCATGGTGTACGCGTCCGCGCCGCTGATCCGGTAGTAGCGCCTGCGCACGCCTACCTCGGTGAATCCCACGCTGCGGTAGAGCGCGATCGCCGGTTCGTTGTCGGTGCGGACTTCCAAGTGCACCACAGCGCCGTCGGCGATATTCAACAGCTCGTCGAGCACCCGCCTGCCGATGCCGCGGCCTTGGTATTCCGGATCGACGCCGATGGTGTGGATCTCGTATTCGAACGGCGGTGTGCGGCCCAGCCGGGAAATGCCGCCGTAGCCGATGAGCGTCTCGCCAACTCGTGCCGCCACGTAGTGATTGTGAGCGGCGGCGAGTTCGCGTACGAATGCGGCCGTCGGCCAAGGATCGTCGCCGGGAAACAGCAGGCCCTCCAACTCGGCGCAGCGGTCGGCGTCGCCGATTGTCAGGGCGCCGATGGTGACGGGTTCGCTGCGGGCGGTCATTGCTTCGCCGCCTCGCGCTCGGCGATGGTCTTGGCGTCCGGTCGACGCAGATACAGCGGCACCAGGGCAGGCTGGGACGACCAATCAGACACGGCCGCAACCAAACCCGCCGCAGTCGGATAGCGCGGCTCGATACACGGGCGGTCGAACATCGCGGCATGTTCGGGCGAACCGGCCACCGCGCCCGCGGATCCCGGGTCGACGTCGGCCGGCGCGCTGACCGCCGGCCCTTCGGTGCGAACCCCGTCGCGATAGCGGGCCCAGTAGAGCTCGCGCCGACGGGCGTCGGTCACGACCAGCACCTCACCGGTGGTCAGCGCGCCAATGGCATCAAGGCTGCAGACGCCGTAAACCGGAATGCCCAGCGCATGCCCGTAAGCGGCCGCGCTGGCCATACCGACCCGCAGGCCGGTGAACGGGCCGGGCCCGCAGCCGACCACGACTGCATCCAGGTCGGACATCGTCAGGCCGGCATCGGCCAAGGCGGCCAACACATTCGGGGTGATCCGCTCGGCGTGCGCGCGTGCGTCGTGGGTGACATGCTCGGCCAGCACGCTGCTGCCGTCGAGGATGCCTGCCGTCACGGCGGGCGTTGCGGTGTCAATCGCGAGCACGAGACTCACGGGCGATTCCATTGCCAGGTCGCGGTCCGGGTGTCGGAGTTGCTGATTCGCTCCAGCCGGATGTCCAGGTGCCGCTCGGACAGCCGTTCGGCCAGGCCCTCGCCCCACTCCACCACCACGACGGCATCGTCGAGTTCGGTGTCGAGATCCAGCGATTCGAGCTCGTCGAGCAGATCGGCTCCGGTGTGGTCGAGTAACCGGTAGACGTCGACGTGGATCATCGCGGGTGCGCCGCTGCGCCGCGGCCGATGCACCCGCGCCAGCACGAACGTCGGCGACGTCACCGGCCCGTCGACATCCATCGCTGCGGCAATTCCTCTGGCCAGCACTGTCTTTCCGGCACCGAGCGGACCGGAGAGCACGACGACGTCGCCGGCGCGCAACTGCTCGCCCAACTGCGATCCGAGTGCGACGGTGTCTTCCACCTGCGGCAGCGTGGCGATCCCCTCCTCAGACACGGCGCAGTACCCGATCCCGCCACCGCTGGCTGATCACCGCGAACCTGCTTGGCGTCGCGCGTTTCACCAGCCGCACCAGCCCGTCATTGATCGGATCCGGCTGGTCCAGTAGCACGAGATGCCCTGCGTGCGAGACGATCACAAGCTCGGAATCCGGCAGGGCGGCGGCGATCCGCCTGGAGTATTCATCGGGCGTCACCAGGTCGTGGTCACCGCAGACGATCAGCGTCGGGATGGAGGCCAGCGTCGACAGTCCTTTTGTTTCGTCATGCACTTCGAGTGCGTGCAGGAATTCCACCATGGTCGGGATCGGGGTGTCGAGCATCATCCTCTCGGAGAACGCCGCGATGCTCGGACTGATGTTCGCGGTGGAGAAGGACGCTGCCCGAAGGATGGGCCCGATCAGCGAACGCGTCGCATTGCGGCCACGGTGGACGAGTTTGGGCGCCGACCGTGCGGCACGCCGAACAGCTTCCAGCGCAGGGTTGTTGAGGATTTCTCCGAGTGGCGACTTGGCCACTCCTTCGGCCGCGGACGAGATCAACGCCGCCCCGGTGATCCGGCTGCCATAGTGTTGCGGGAATTGCCGGGCATGCGACAGCACCGTCATCCCGCCCATCGAATGACCGACCAACACGATCGGGCCGCGCGGCGCGATCACCTGCAGCACTGTCTCCAGGTCCTTGCCAAGCTGAGTCACGGTGTAGGTCTCCGGCGGGGCTTCACCGGATCGGCCGTGACCGCGCTGATCGTAGAAGATCATCCGGACATCCGAGCCCCACTCCTCAGACAGCCGGATGCGTTGAAAGTGAAAGGATCCCATCCGCAGGCAGAATCCGTGGGCGAACACCACGGTCACCGGTGCGTCGGTGGGTCCGACCTCGCGCACCGCAAGTGGCACGCCGTCAGGCGTCGTCACCAGGTAGCTGCGGTCACCGTCGAGGGTCTCGAAGTCCTCGTGGGCGTACGGGTCCTCGACCGCAATGCGACGAGTCATGGAGCGCGCCACGGTAACTCCGGCGATGGTGCCGAGCGCACCCACGCCGGCAGCACCCGCCAGCCAGCGCGCCAACCCCTTGTTCACGTGGGGGATGCTCAGGTCGTCACCGCTCAACGATGTCCAGCCTCGCGGTAGGTCCTGGTGATACGGCCCCGCGGACTGGTCACCACTTCGTAGTGAATGGTGTCCAGCAGATCGGCCCACTCCTGCGCGGTCGGCTCACCCCGGGTTCCCGGCCCGAACAGGATCGCTTCATCTCCTTCGGCGACGTCGACCGGTCCGGGGCCGAGGTCGACCAGAAATTGATCCATGCAGATGCGGCCGACGCCGGGTCGACGCTTGCCGTTGATCAGCACATCCAGTCGCCCGCCCAGCGATCGGAACACGCCGTCGGCGTAGCCGATCGGCATCAGCGCCACGGTGGTGTCCTGCTCCGCGATCCACGTGTGCCCGTACGACACACCCTCGCCAGCACGGATCGACTTCACTAGCGCAACAGCACATTTGACCGTCATCGCCGGTATCAGCCCCATGTCGCCCAGGGTCGGCACCGGACTCAGGCCGTAGACCGCCACTCCCGGGCGAACCATGTCGAAGGCCAGGTCGGGACGCGACATCGTGGCCGACGAGTTCGACAGGTGTGCCACCTCGAACCGCACCTTCGCCTCGCGCGCCTGAGCCACGATATCGGTAAATCGTTGTGCCTGAATATTATTGATCGGGTTGTTGGGCTGGTCGGCGTAGACCATATGCGACATCAGGCCCCGCAGCCGGACGGCGTCTTCAGCGGCGGCTTGACCCAACGCGTCCAGCATCGACGGGTATTCGGCCAGCGGCACACCGTTGCGATTCAGCCCGGTGTCCACTTTGACGGTCACCGCAGCGGTGCGACCGGTACGACGGGCCGCGTCCAGCAGCCGGTCGAGCTGGCCCAGCGAGGACACCGCAATCTGCACGTCGGCCAGCAATGCAGGCGCGAAGTCGACGCCGGGCGGATGTAACCAGGCCAGCACCGGCGCGGCGATGCCGTCGGCGCGCAACGCCAGCGCCTCGTCGATGGTGGCCACTCCCAGCTCGGCGGCACCAGCGGACAGCGCCGTGCGGGCGACTCGTGCGGCACCGTGCCCGTAGCCGTCGGCCTTGACGACGGCCATCACCTGCGCGTCGCCGGCGTGCTCGCGCAGCACCCGCACGTTGTGCGCAATCGCATCCAGATCCACCACGGCCTCGGCAAGCACGCCCGGCGTCAGGGATATCGCAGTCATGTCCATGCCATTGTCCCAGAGCCGCTCGCCCGCGCCAGCGCCGCTGCTAGTGCGCGAAATGCTCCGCCCGGTAGTGCCCGCCCGGCTTGAGCTTGTCCAGGCTGGCCAGCGCCGTTTGCGCGTCGTCATGCAGTGCGCGAGCCAGATCCGCCGACAGCCCTTCGCGCACCACGATGCGCAGCACCGAGATGTCGTTGGCGTTGTCGGGCATGGTGTAGGCCGGCACCTGCCAGCCGAAGCCCCGCAGCTCGTGGGAGACGTCGAATTCGGTGTAGCCCAGGCCGCGGGCCAGCCGGAAGGCGACGACGGGGATCGCCGAACCGTCCGAGATCACCTCACAGTGGTCGGCTTCGCGCAGCTGTTGGCCCAGCCAGCGGGCGGTCGACGACAAAGCACGCATCACCTGCGTATAGCCTTCGCGGCCGAGTCGCAAGAAGTTGTAGTACTGACCGATCACCTGGTTGCCCGCGCGGGAGAAGTTCAGGGTGAAGGTGGGCATGTCGCCGCCGAGGTAGTTGACGTGAAAGACGAGATCCTCGGGCAGGTACTCCTTGCTGCGCCACACCACGAAACCGATGCCGGGGTAGGTCAGGCCGTACTTGTGCCCGCTGACATTGATCGACACCACCCGGGGCAGTCGGAAGTCCCACTTCAGTTCTGGGTGCAGGAACGGCACGACGAACCCGCCGCTGGCCGCGTCCACGTGCACCGGAACATCCACGCCGCCGCCGGCGGCCAGTTTGTCCAGCGCGGCGCAGATCTCCGCGATCGGCTCGAGTTCGCCGGTGTAGGTGGTGCCCAGGATCCCGACCACGCCGATGGTGTTCTCATCGACGGCGTCGACGACCTGCTCGGGAGTGATGACGTAGCGCCCCTCCTCCATCGGGAGGTACTTCGGTTCGACGTCGAAATAGCGGCAGAACTTCTCCCACACCACCTGCACGTTGGAGCCCATCACCAGGTTGGGGGTCCGCTTCGCCCAGTCTTTGCCGACCTTTTCGCGCCAGCGCCATTTCAAGGCCAGCCCACCCAACATGACCGCCTCGCTGGAGCCGATGGTCGACACACCGATGGCGCTGGACGGGTCGTCGTCGCGTAGGTCGTCGGCGTGAAAGAGATCGGCCACCATGCACACGCAGCGCTGCTCGATCGCCGCGGTCAACGGATATTCGTCCTTGTCGATCATGTTCTTGTCGAACGTCTCGGCCATCAGTTTGTCCGCCTGGGGATCCATCCAGGTCGTCACGAAGGTCGCTAGGTTCAGCCGCGAACTGCCGTCGAGCATCAACTCGTCGTGGATGAAGCGGTAGGCGGCGTCGGGATCCATTGATTCCTCGGGCAACCGCAGCGCAGGTACCGGGGTGGTGAACATGCGGCCGGTGTAGGCGGGCGCGATCGAGTGTGCAGGGACGGATGGACGGCTGTGGGTCACGGCGGATCCTCTCGGTTGGTGGCTCAGAGCTGCAGGGTGGCTAGCGCCGCCCGGATGTGGCCAACGATGCGCGACGCCGACGTCGGCGCATCACCCGGCCCCGGGTCAGCGGCCGACAGCGCCGCCGCGCGGGCATGCACGAACGCAGCGGCGGCGGCGGCTTCGGCGGTAGGCAGTCCCGCGGCCAGCAGGGCGCCGGTCATCCCGGACAGCACGTCGCCGGACCCGGCGGTCGCAGCCCAGGACTGCCCGGCCGGGTTGAGGTACACCGGGCCGCCCGGCTCGGCGATGACGGTGACGTTGCCCTTGAGCAACACCGTCGCGCCGAGCGCGTCGGCCAGCTTTCGGGTGGCGGCGATCCGGTCGTCGCCGGGCGGCGCGCCGGCCAGGCGGGCGAACTCGCCGGCATGCGGCGTCAGCAGAGTCGGGGCGCGACGGGAGGCGAGCAGATCGGGGTGCGCCGCCAGGATCGTCAGACCGTCGGCGTCGACGAGCACCGGAAGGTCGGTCTGCAACGCGAACCACAGTGCGGCGGCGCCGATTTCGTCGGTGCCCAGGCCCGGCCCGACCACCCAGGCCTGCACCCGACCCGCCGCGGCCGGAGTCGGCGACGCGATGACCTCGGGCCAATGCGCAAGCACTTCGCTGTGCGCGCTGCCGGAGTAGCGAACCATCCCCGAGGTCGCCGCCACGGCCGCGCCGGTGCACAGCACCGCGGCCCCCGGATACGTCGAGGAGCCGGCCAGCACGCCGGTGACGCCCTGGGTGTACTTGTCGTCGTGCGGCCCGGGCACCGGCCAGCGCGCCGCCACATCGGCGGCTTGGAAACCGACAACGTCGGTGTCGGGCAGGTCGAGTCCGATGTCGACCAGCTTCACCCGGCCGCAGTCCGCCAGCGCATGCACGGGCTTGAGGCCGCCGAACGTGACCGTCAATGCCGCGTGCACCGCCGGCCCGGTGATCGCGCCGGTCTCGACGTCGATGCCGCTGGGGATGTCGACGGCCACCACCGGTATGCCGGCCGCATCGACAGCGGTGAACACCTCGGCGGCGTCCGGGCGCAGCGGTCCTGATCCGGAGATCCCCACCACGCCGTCGATCACGAGATCGGTTGTCGCATCGACACTGTGGACGATATGACCGCCGGCCCCGCGGAATGCGGCCAGCGCTCCGGGATGCGTGTGATCCGGCTTCAGCAGCACCGCGTCGGCGGCCGCGCCGCGACGGCGCAGGAACGTCGCCGCCCACAGCGCGTCACCGCCGTTGTCGCCGGATCCCACCACCGCGCATACCCGGCGGCCTGCGACACCGCCGGTGCGAGCGGTCAGCTCCGCGATGATCTCGGTGGCCAATCCGTAAGCCGCACGGCGCATCAGGACGCCATCCGGGAGGCTGGCCAGCAACGGTGCCTCGGCCTCGCGAATCGCGTCTGCATAGAAGTAATGCCGCATCAACGCCAGCATTCCACGCTCGGAGGGCGATTCACACACAGCCCACACTCAGGACTCGTCCGTAGGTTCGGTCGAGACGGGATAGCAAGACGAGGAGGGCGCTCATGGCACGGACAGACAACGACACCTGGGATCTGGCGACCAGCGTCGGCGCCACTGCGACCGGCGTGGCGGTCGGACGCGCGCTGGCGAACCGGGCCAGCAACCCGCTGATCAACGATCCCTTCGCCGAGCCGTTGGTGCGGGCGGTCGGCGTCGACTTCTTCACCCGATTGGCCAGCGGCGAACTGGACGCGGACGCCGTCGACGACGGTGGCGACTTCGGCATGCAGCGCATGACCGACATGATGGCGGTGCGAACACGCTTCTTCGACGACTTCTTCATCGAGGCGACCAACTCAGGCATTCGTCAGGCAGTGATCCTGGCGTCCGGGCTCGACGCCCGGTCCTACCGACTGCCCTGGCCGGACGGGACCACTGTCTACGAGATCGACCAGCCCACGGTCATCGAATTCAAGACCGCGACGCTGACCGGCTTGGGCGCCGAGCCCACCGCCGATCTGCGCTCGGTCGCCATGGACCTGCGCAACGACTGGCCGGCCGCGCTGCGCGGGGCCGGGCTGGACTCCACAGCGCCCACCGCGTGGAGCGCCGAGGGATTGCTGCCCTTCCTGCCGCCGGAGGCACAGGATGCGCTGCTCGACAACATCACCCAGCTGAGCGCGGCAGGTAGCCGGCTCGCCACCGAGAACATGCCGAACGCCGGCCAGGCCGTGCCGTTGATGGCCGAGCGGATGCGTCAGACCACCGAGAGTTGGCGCAAGCACGGATTCGACGTGGAGATGACCGACCTCTGGTACGGCGGCGACCGCAATGACGTCATCGACTATCTGGGCAGCCACGGCTGGCAGGTGTCCGCCAACAGCATCCCCGAACTCGCTACTACCTATGGGCTTTCAGCACCGCAGGCCGACAACGGCGACGGTGAGGATTTCGCCGGTCTCGGCTATGTGACCGCAACCCGGCGGTAGCTCTCGATCGACCCTTGATCGGCACCACGGCCACGCGTATCGTCATCGAAATTACGAGACCCAGCGTATCGTAATCGAGAACGCGAAAGGACCTGCCCTGGTGCGCAGCCGCTATGCGGGCCAACCCTTCACCACGTCCACCGCCGATATCGCCGCCGCGCTCGAGCAGGTCAGCATCCCGACTCTGTTGCTGTCGCTGGTGCACATCACCGGCGACGCCCGCTACATCCGCGATTTCAAACCCGCCGGGATCTTCCTCAACGAGGTCCAGGGCTTCATGTCCGAGGACGACAAAGCCCGCGCCCGCGCTGAGGCGCTGCCGGTGATCGCCGACTACCGCGACCGTGGCTGCCCCCCATTGGATCCGCTGCCCGCCGAACTCATCGAGGAGATGATGGACTGGGCGGCTTGCGAAGACGTGCCCGGCGACTACCGGGCGTTACTGGCCGAGGAAATGGATCTCGACGGCGTCGACCCGCGCAAGCCGGCGCCGCTGGACTCCGACCACGCCACCCACGTCCCGGTTGTGGTCATCGGTTGCGGCGAATCGGGGATTCTGGCCGGAATCCGGCTGCGCCAGGCCAACATTGCGTTCACAATCGTGGAAAAGAACGCCGGGCCGGGTGGGACGTGGTGGGAGAACAGCTACCCGGGCGCACGCGTCGACGTGGCGAATCATTTCTACTGCTACAGCTTTGAGCCCAGCAACGACTGGACGCACTTCTTCGCCGAACAGCCTGAGCTGCAGAACTACTTCGAGAACGTCATCGACAAGCACGGACTCGACGAACATGTGCGCTGGCAGACCGAAGTCGTCGCCGCCGAGTGGGACGACGAGGACGGTATGTGGACCGTCACGATGCAGGAGCCCGATGAGGGGCTGACCACGATGCGGGCGCGCGCGGTCATCACCGCCGTCGGTCAGCTCAACCGCCCACATATTCCGCAGTTCAAGGGCGCGAACACGTTTCACGGACCGTCGTTTCACTCCGCGGCATGGGATCACTCGGTCGATGCCACCGGCAAGCGCGTCGCGCTGATCGGTGCGGGCGCCAGCGGCTTCCAGATCGCCCCGGCGATCGCCGACGACGTCAAGCACCTCACCGTCTTTCAGCGCACCGCTCAGTGGATGTTTCCTAACGCGATGTATCACGATGCTGTCGGCGACGGCGTGCGCTGGGCGATGGACCATCTGCCGTACTACGGGCGCTGGTATCGATTCCTGGTGCTGTGGCCGGGTTCCGACAAGGGCCTCGACGCCGCGCGAGTCGACCCCGACTATGCCGATCAGGACTACGCCGTCAGCGAGATCAATGCGCTGGCCCGGCTGATGTTCACCGACTGGATCACCAATCAGGTTGACGGCGATGAGGATCTGCTGGCCAAGGTGCTGCCGGATTACCCGGCCACCGGCAAGCGGACCCTGCAGGACGACGGCACCTGGCTGCGCACCTTGCGTCGCGACGACGTCGACTTGGTTCGTACGCCGATCGAGCAGATTACTGCCGACGGCGTCGTCACCGCCGACGGAGTGCGCCACGACGTCGATATCATCATCTACGCCACCGGTTTTCGGCATACCGATGTGCTGTGGCCGATGACGATCACCGGCAGAGACGGCGTCGACCTGCACAGCGTATGGGGTAGCAGGCCGTTCGCTTATCTGGGGATCACCGTTCCGCGGTTCCCGAACTTCTTCGTCCTGTACGGGCCGGGCGCGCATCTGGCGCACGGCGGCAGCCTGATCTTCAACTCCGAACTGCAGATGCGCTACATCGACAGTTGCCTGGCGAAGTTGGCCGATCCGGCCGTGCATTCCATCGAACCGACCGCACACGCCGCCGCCGAATGGCACGAGCGCACCCAGGCCGAGATCAAGCAGATGGTGTGGTCACACCCGGCGGTCACACACAGTTACTTCAAGAACGCCGAGGGCGAAATCCACACCGTCAGCCCGTGGCGGCTCAACGAGTATTGGGCAGCGACCCGCGAACCGGACTGGTCTGCCTTCGAGATACGAAGCAGGACTTGACTAGTCGTGCGACGCGTCTAACTCTACTAGCGGCCGTACCGCGCCGAACGCCGTGTGCAGCCATTCGGTCATCGTCGCCGCCAGCGTCGCATGGTTCTCGCGTTTGAGGATCGCGTGGCCGTCGTCGCCGAACAGTAGGTAACGCACTTCGCGTCCGGCGTTCCGCAGCGCGTGCACGATCTGCTCCGATTCGCTGACCGGAACGTTGGTGTCGTTGGCCCCGTGCACCACCAGCAATGGCGCGGTCATTGCGTCCACCCGCCGCAGCGGAGACAGCTCTTCGAGTAGCTCGCGGTCGTTGAACGGGTGACCGTACTTCGCGTAGGCAGCCTCGGCGATCCACTGCTCGGTGTTGCGATAAAACGTGGTCAGGTCACTCATCCCGCAGATGGTGACACCGGCGGCGAACAGCTCCGGATGAAACGTCAGCGCCGCCATCGTCAGATAACCGCCGTATGACCATCCCGCACAGGCGATCTGGTGCGGCTCGACTTCTCCGCTGTCGATCAGGAACTGCGCGCAATCGGCGACGTCGTCGATGGCGGCGAACCGCTTCTCTTTGTCGTCGGCATGGCCGAATGTCCGGCCCGAACCGCCGGACCCGCGGACGTTGGGCGCCAGCACCGCGATCCCGTTGTTGACCAGATGCGGGAAGATCTCGCTGTAGTCCGGCCGGGACTCGCCTTCGGGCCCGCCGTGCAGGTAGACCACCGCGCCGACCGCCGGGGCGCCGACAGGTCGATACAGCCAGGCGTTCAGCTCGAGACCGTCGCGCGCCGGGATGGTCACCCGGCCGATGCCGACCGGGAAGCCGGGCAGGATCGGGCCGCGGCTGGGTTCGCGGTCGATCGGTTCCCATTGGCGCGATCGCACATCCACCAATTCGACGGTCCTCGGCATCGACGGCCCTTCGACGGTCAGAGCGACCATCGAACCGCCCGCGCTGATGGACAGCTCACTGGCCACCATGCCGGGCAACGGAATCGGCTCGTCCAGCGTGTAGTCGGTGTACTGCAAGATCTGTAACTCGCTGCAGCCGTTGACGTTCCAGAGCAGCGCGACGGTCGACAAGTCGTCGCTGACGGCGAACTCGTCGAGTTCACAGTCCGGCCGCTCGGCCACCACGAAGTAGCTGACGCCGTCCTGGGTGGCCACCACTTCCAGCAGCCGGGCACGGTCGCAGCCATTCTCGCTGCGGATCAGCGCGCGAACATAGCCGCGACCGAAGCCGCCACCCCGCGTCGCGGAGCCGTTGTGGTTGGTCTTGTACGTCTTGGCGGGCCGATACAGCTTCATCACCTCGCCGTCCGGCCCGCTGCGCAGACGCCGCGAGTGGTGGTCGTCGAGGATCACCCCGGCATCTGTGGTCGACCCCGGATCGGATGGCAGCAAGCCGATTTCGGTTCGGCCGTGCAACATGATGAGTTCCCGGTAGCCGCGCGGCCCGACGCGGATCAGCGATGCCCCGGCCCACGCGTCGACCAGCCGGCCGCCCGATCGGCGATCCAGCACGGTGCACGTGCCGTCGTTCGGATCGATCAGGCAGGACCGCCCGATGCCGTCCTCACCGGTCAGGATCGCCGCCACCCGGACGCCGTCCCAGGCGATCAGCTCGGCGGTGCCGGCGTCCTCGCCGTCGATGCGTCGGGCCATCCGGTCGTCGGGGTCGGTCGTGACAACCCAGATCTGCCTACGGCTGCTGCCCTCGGGCGCCACTTCACAGGCCAGCCACTGACCGTCGGCGGAGTGGATGACCCGCGAGACCGGGCCCGCCACCGGCAGCTCGACGTCACGGGACGAGCTGGCTCGCCAGCCGCGCAGAAAGCGTTGCACCGCACGCGGATAACCGCCGTCGTCGACCAGATGCGCAAACGCGGTCCCGTCTGGGGACAGGGATGCGCCATACGTCGCGCGCACCTGCTGTCCCATTCGTCTTTCGCCTCCATGTTCACCGGGCCACATGTCTCATCCCGCGCGTGCCATGGCGCGTTACAACCGAGCAAGGTCTTCAGTCGCGGCTGACTGCGCGTCGACGATGGCGTGCAGGTGGCGGACGCTCGGTACCAGGAGGTGGAACCCTCGGCCCGGTCGGACATCTCCGACGTTAACAGCCGCGGGCGGTTGCTACTCGACGGTGACCGATTTGGCCAGGTTCCGCGGCTTGTCGACATCGTATCCGCGGGCCTGGGCCACCGAGGCGGCGAAAACCTGTAGCGGAATGGTGGACAGCAGCGGCTGGAAAAGAGTTGACACCGCGGGGATTTCGAACAAATGATCGGCGTAGGGACGCACCGTGTCATCGCCCTCCTCGGCGATCACGATGGTGATCGCGCCGCGCGTCTGGATCTCGCGGATGTTGGACAGCAGCTTGGAGTGCAGCATGGCCGAACTCTTCGGTGAGGGCATCACCACGATGACCGGCAGGCCGTCTTCGATCAAGGCGATCGGGCCGTGTTTGAGCTCACCCGCGGCGAAGCCCTCGGCGTGCATGTAGGCCAGTTCCTTGAGTTTGAGCGCGCCTTCCAGCGCCACCGGGTAGCCGACGTGGCGGCCGAGGAACAGGATGGTCGACGCCTGGGCGAAGCGGTGGGCCAACGCGGCGACCGGCGCGATCTCGTCGATCACCCGGGCCACCAGCGCGGGCATCGCTTCCAGCTCGCGGTATTCGCGTTCGACCTCGTCGGGATATTTGGTGCCGCGGGCCTGCGCCAGCGCCAAGCCGACCAGATAGTTGGCGGTGATCTGCGCCAGGAACGTCTTGGTCGACGCCACCCCGATCTCCGGGCCGGCACGGGTGTAGAGCACCGCGTCGCACTCGCGGGGAATCTGCGAGCCGTTGGTGTTGCATATCGCCAGCACTTTGGCCTTCTGCTCCTTGGCGTGGCGCACAGCTTCCAGGGTGTCGGCGGTCTCCCCCGACTGTGAAATGGCGACGACCAGCGTGCTGCGGTCAAGCACCGGGTCGCGGTAACGGAATTCGCTGGCCAGCTCGACCTCGACGGGCAGCCGGGTCCAGTGCTCGATCGCATATTTGGCGAGCAGCCCGGAGTGATACGCGGTGCCACAGGCAACCACGAAGACCTTGTCGATTTCGCGCAGTTCCTGATCCGAGAGCCGCTGCTCGTCGAGCACGATCCGGTTGTCGACGAAATGCCCGAGCAAGGTGTCGGCCACCGCGGTGGGCTGCTCGGCGATCTCCTTGAGCATGAAGTACTCGTAGCCACCCTTTTCGGCGGCGTCGAGGTCCCAGTCGATGTGAAACCTGCGCGCGTTGGCGGCGTCGTCGTTTCCGTGGAAGTCGAAGATCCGGTAGCCGTCGGCGGTGATCACGACGGCCTGGTCCTGGCCGAGCTCGACCGCTTCGCGGGTGTGTCCGATGAAGGCGGCGACGTCGGAGCCGACGAACATCTCGCCGTCGCCGATGCCGACTACCAGCGGTGTGGACCGGCGCGCCGCGACGATGGTGCCCGGCTCGTCGGCGTTGGCGAAGACCAGCGTGAAGTGACCCTCGAGACGGCGCAGCACGGCCAGCACGGCGGCGGTGAAATCGCCTGCGGCCTCGCCGTGGTGATAGGCCTGAGCGACCAGGTGGACCGCCACCTCGGTGTCGGTGTCGCTGGCGAACTCGACGCCGGCGGCCTCCAACTCGTGACGCAGCGTGGCGTAGTTCTCCAGGATGCCGTTGTGGACCACGGCGATCTTGCCCGCCGCGTCGCGGTGCGGGTGGGCGTTGCGGTCGGTGGGACGTCCGTGGGTGGCCCAGCGGGTGTGGCCGAGGCCGGTGCTGCCGGTCAAGCCGGCGGGGTCGGTCTCGGCGAGCGCCTCTTCGAGGTTGGCCAGCCGGCCGGCACGCCGGCGAACGGTCAGCTTGCCGGTGCCGTCGACCAGCGCCACGCCCGCGGAGTCATAGCCGCGGTACTCCATCCGGCGCAGCGCGTCGACGACAACGCCCAGGGCGGGCTGGTGCCCGACGTAGCCGACGATTCCGCACATAGCCCTTCAGGGTAGTGCAGTCGCGCGATGACGAGCTTCATCTAACGCGGTGCAGCCGCCCCGATCGGGACGGCTGCACTGTTCTGACCTGCGGGAGGTCCGTTATCTGTTAGCCGGCTTACCAGCCAGGTCCCTGCCAGCCGGGTCCTTGCCAACCCGGGCCGCCGGGGTGGTCCCAGGGACCGGGGCCGTCGGGGTGCCAACCGCCGGGGCCGTGCCAGTGGCCCGCGTCCCGTGCGTCGCCGTCGTAGTAACCGTCGTCGTGGCAACGGTTCCAGTCCCAGTTGTTACCCCAGGCGGGGTCGTAGAACTGACCGGGACACCAGTGATAGTCGGGCATCGGCCCGGCAGGCTGAGCCTGCGCAACGCTCGCCGCGCCCACACCGGCCAGTCCAAGACCAGCGGTGATGGCAGTCGCAGCTGCGATCTGTTTGATGTTTATCACCATCTCTTCGTACCACCCGAAGGCCGTTCACCAAACAACCTGCGAGCAAATGTCGTTATGAATCGTTGTGAGAGGGCTTGCTATTGAATAAGAGTCAGCAGCAAAGCCGGCGTCGATCTTTCGGTCCGCTGAAAAAAGCAGCCGCCCCGGTTTGGGGCGGCTGCGTCGTCGAATCGTGGATGGGGCTGGCTCACGGGTGCCAGGGGCCCATGCCATGCCAGTGGCCCGCGTCGTGGGGTTCGCCGTCGAAGTAGTTGTCGTCGTGGCAGCGCCCCGGGTCCCAGTTGTTACCCCAATGCGGGTCGAAGAACTGACCCGGACACCAGTGGTAGTCGGGCAGCGGTCCGCCCGGCTGGGCCTCGGCGAGGCCCGCGACTCCCAGGCCGGCCAACCCGAAACCTGCGGTGGTGATGATGGTCGCTGCGGTGAAGTGTCTGATATTCATCGGGCCGTCGTACCACTCTGCTGAATCGGCGAAACGCGCATCGCCGCGTGTTTAGCTGGCGACTCACTGTCAATCAGCTTGACGTCACCTGGCTCACCTGGTCACAGGCCCGTTGAGCCGAAGGCGGTGTGCGCTACCGTCAACGGGTGGCCAAGACCAGCAAGCTCGTCGCCGCCCTCACCCGACGCGGGCCGCACCGAGTTCTGCGCGGCGACTTGGCCTTCGCGGGCTTGCCGGGCGTGGTCTACACGCCCGAAGCCGGCTTCAACTTGCCCGGCGTGGCGTTCGGTCACGACTGGCTGACTGGCGTCGGCCGGTATTCGGGCCTGCTGGAGCACCTCGCTTCGTGGGGCATCGTCGCAGCGGCCCCGGACACTGAGCGAGGGCTGGCGCCGTCGGCGTTGAACCTCGCCTTCGATTTGGGCACAGCGCTCGACATCGCCGCCGGAGTGCGACTCGGACCGGGCCAGATCAGCGTCCACCACGAGAAACTCGGCGTCGTCGGGCACGGGTTCGGCGGCTCGGCCGCAGTGTTCGCGGCAGCCGGCATGAAGGCCAAGCCCAGAGCCGTCGCGGCGATCTTTCCGACCGCCACCAGCCCGCCGGCTGAACAGCCCGCGGCATCACTGCGGGTGCCGGGTGTAGTGTTCAGCGCGCCAGGGGCGGCAAAAACGTTGCGCTCCAATGCGATTGAACTCTGGAAGGCTTGGGACACCGCCACTTTGCGGGTCGTCAGCAAAGCCCAGCCCAACGGGCTTGCCGAAGGACGCCGGTTGACGACGGCATTCGGCCTGGGCTCCCCCGATCGGAAGACGCAGAAGGCGATCCGCGCGTTGCTGACCGGTTATCTGCTCTACACGCTGGGCGGCGACACGACATACCGGGACTTCGCCGATCCCGATGTACGACTACCGCGGACCGTCGCACTGGAAGACCACGCAGTCCCGGTGACTCCTGAAGAAAAGTTCGTCGCGCTGCTCAAAGGCTGAGCCGAGCGAATCAACCAACCGGTTGGGTGATATAACGTGGCAATGAAAATCGGACTGTCGCTGAACTACTCCGGCGGCTTCAAAGAAGCCGTGGACCATGTCGTCGAACTGGAGAAGGTCGGCGCCGACATCGTGCTGGTCGCTGAGGCGTATTCCTACGACGCGGTCAGTCAGCTCGGCTACCTGGCGGCCAAGACCAACACCATCGAGCTCGGCTCCGGGGTGTTCCCGATCTACACCCGCACTCCCTCGCTGCTGGCGATGACGGCCGCGGGCCTGGACTACGTGTCCGACGGGCGATTCCAGTTGGGCATCGGCACGTCGGGGCCCCAGGTCGTCGAGGGGTTTCACGGCCTCCCGTTCGACTCGCCGCTGGGCCGCACCCGCGAAGTGGTGGAGATCTGCCGCCAGGTGTGGCGTCGCGAACGGGTCAACTACGACGGCAAGCACTACCAGGTTCCGTTGCCGGCCGAACGCGGCACCGGGTTGGGCAAGCCGCTGCAGCTCATCAATCACCCTGTGCGCGAGCAGATTCCGATTTCGATCGCGGCGCTGGGCCCCAAGAACGTGGAGCTGACCGCCGAGATCGCCAACGGCTGGCAGCCGATCTTCTTCTACCCCGAGAAGGCGCAGGCCGTCTGGGGCGAGGCCCTCGCCGCCGGTCGAGCCAGGCGCGATCCGGCGCTCGGTCCGCTGGATGTGATGGTCGGGACGTCGCTGGCCATCGGCGACGACGTCGACGAGCGGCTGGAGTGGCTCAAACCGCAACTGGCCCTCTACATCGGCGGGATGGGTGCCAAAGGCCGCAACTTCTACCACAACTTGGCCAGTCGCTACGGGTTCGGCGACATCGCGGACAAGATCCAGGAGCTGTACCTCGGCGGCAACAAGCAGGAGGCCATCGCCGCCGTTCCCGATGAACTCGCGCGGTCGATCTCGCTGGTCGGGCCGCGCGGATTCGTCGCCGAACGGGTGGCGGCGTTCGCCGAAGCCGGTGTCACAACACTGTTGGCGACACCGCTCAGCTCCGACCGCGACGAGTCGGTGCGCTTCATCGAGCAGTTGCGCGAACTGCTGCCCAGCTGAGTCTTTTCCGGTCACTGGCCCGCTTGGGGTAGTTGGTCCTCGGCGATCTCGCACGGTGTCGAGCCGTCCGGCGTCGAGGCTTCTGGCGGTGGGCCGGCCGGAGGCGGGGTCTGCTCAGCAGGCGGCGGATCGATCGGCGGCGGTGCGGCCGGCTCGTCGACGGCTTCTATTGCGGCCGGCGGACTTTCGGTGAGCTGTTCGCCGGGTTGCTCCGCGGCGACGGGTTCGTCTGTGGCGGCCGGCTCTGCGTCTTCCTCGTTCTCATCGGCTGGGTCGTCTGGCTCGACGGGATCGACGGGATCGTCGAGCGGCGAGTCACCGGAGCCGTCCCCGAGCCCGCCCGTCAGCGCGCCGATCAGGCCGCCGATCCCGTCGACGATGCTGCCGATGACTCCTTCGATACCACTGGCGACACCACCCAGACCGCCTGCGCCGCTGGATAATCCGCCCATATCTCCCAGCGGCGCCCCCACGTCATCGTCGACTGGCGCTGGCGGCTCTGGCAACGGCTCGGGCATCGCCGAGGGCGGCGCGGTCTGCGCTGCTGCGGGCACGGTCGGTACCGGATCGGCAGGCGTGCCCGGCATGGCCGGTGCGGCTGGGGTCGCACGCGTCGGCTCGTCGAATGTCGGCTGCCAACTCGGTCCCAGTTCACCCGGAATCTCGAAACGCACGTCGGGCACCGGCGTCAACGCGTGGATGGTCGCATCGTAGGCCGCCGCGATCGACGCCGTCGCCGAATGCATGGCGGACAGCCAGTCGTTGCGAATGTCGTTGTCCACGTAGGGAATGACCTCTCGGCGAATCAGCTCGTCGGCAACCGAACGCTCCGACGTCCCCGTCGTGACGGTGTGCGCAGCAGCCAGCCATGCTGGTCGCTGCGCCGCCCGGCGCTCGTCGATCGCGATCGTGGTCGCGACTTTGCTGTCGATCGACTGCCACAGGTTCTCGCGCAGCGCCGCACAGCCCTCCGCAGCGGCCCGCACGCGCGCAACCACTTCCGCCGCGGCGTCGCAGTGGCGCTGCAGAAATCGCATCGCGGCGTCGGCCCCGGAACCTCGCCAGCCCGCCGCAAGCTCGGTGACCTGCGCACGCTGCACCGATAATGCCTCCTCGACAGCGTTTACCGCCGCGCGCAACGTTGCACAATCGGCATCGAGCATCTTCAGGTCCAGACCCGACTCGGCCTCATAGCAATCCCGGACGTTGGATTCGGTGAGATCGGCCTGCTGGTAACCGAGCGCCTGACACGCCTGCACGTAAGTCTGGGTGTGCTCGACGGCAGGCCGGCCCTCAGCCAGTCGCCCCGCGACATCCCACCGCTCGCTCATTGTCAGCCGATCCCTGCGGCGGCGCGCTGGTCGGCTTCGGCGTAGCGGTCGGCACTGACCCGCAGCACGGACGCGACTTCGGCAGTGGCCCTTGCCCATTGGGCGAGCTCACCACCGAGCCGGTGCAGCGCGAACCGGATCGCATCACCCTGGCCGATGTATGCGCGCCCCGCGGTGGTTCCGTCGAAGGCCAGCCGGCCGAACTGCGTGCGCGCCGCGGCCTCGATGAGATACGCCGTGTCGTCGAACCGGTTCGCCACCGCGTGTACGGTCGCGGCGTCCACTGACGCGTCTCGTTGTCCCATAACGAGTTCGACGCGGCGCGTCGGTAGAAGGTTCCGCCTCAGTGCGTGGCGCGCACGGTGTCCGCGACGTGAGCGGCAAGCCGATGGGCGACGTGCTCGTCGTCAGCTTCGACCATGACCCGGATCAACTGTTCAGTCCCGGAGGGCCGCAACAGGATTCGACCGGTGTCGCCGAGCTCGTCTTCCGCCTGCTGCAATGCGGTCTGAACCGACGACGCGGCGAGGGCGGCGTCCTTGTCGGAGACGCCGACGTTGATCAGCACCTGCGGCAGGGTGTGCATCGCCGAGGCCAGCCCGGCCAGCGATGCGCCGGTCTGCGCCATCCGCGACATCAGCCGCAGGCCGGTGAGGATGCCGTCGCCGGTAGTCGACAATCCGGGCAGCACGATGTGTCCGGACTGTTCGCCGCCGAGGCTGAACTCACCAGATCGCAACTCCTCCAACACATACCGGTCGCCGACGCTGGTGGTGCGAACCTCGACACCGGCCGCGCGCATCGCCAGGTGCAGGCCCAGGTTGCTCATCACCGTCGCGACCAGGGTGTTGCCGGCCAGTTCGCCGACCTCCTGCATCGCCAGCGCGAGAATCACCATGATCGCATCGCCGTCGACGATCTGACCGTCGGCGTCGATCGCCAGGCACCGGTCGGCGTCGCCGTCGTGGGCAAGGCCGATGTCGGCGCCGTGGTGCAGCACCGCTGCCTGCAAGACGTCGAGATGGGTCGAGCCGCAGCGGTCGTTGATGTTGAGGCCGTTGGGCTCGGCGTTGATCGCGATGACGCGCGCGCCGGCAGCGCGGTAGGCCCGTGGTGCGGCCTCCGAGGCGGCGCCGTGTGCGCAGTCGACGACGACGGTCAGCCCTTTGAGCTGAACGGTGTTCGCCTTGCCGACCTGGCGCAGGTAGCGGTCCAAGGCGTCCTCGGCGTCGATCACGCGCCCGATGTCCGCGCCGATCGGGCGCAGACCCGGCCCGGTCGCGACCAGGTCCTCGATCTGGTCCTCGGTCGCGTCGTCGAGCTTGTGGCCGCCCGGCCCGAAGATCTTGATGCCGTTGTCGGGCATCGGGTTGTGCGATGCGGAGATCATCACGCCGAAGTCGGCGTCGTAGGCGTGCGTCAGGTAGGCCACCGCCGGGGTCGGCAGGACACCGGCCCGCAGCGCGTCGACGCCTTCACTGGTCATGCCCGCGATCACCGCGGCTTCCAGCATTTCGCTGCTGGCGCGCGGGTCGCGACCGATGACCGCGACGCGACGGCGTCGGCTGCCGATGCTGGTCAGCCGTCGGGCGGCCGCAGCGCCGAGCGCCATCGCGAGCTCGGCGGTGAGCTCACGATTGGCGACGCCGCGCACGCCGTCGGTGCCGAAGAGTCGACCCATGCGCACAAACCTCTCACAGATGGTGACCGCGCACCCTCGCGACAAGCGGATTGCCCAGAGTGCCACCCAACAGATACGCGGCCGTGATCGCCGCGGAGATCAGCGCTTGCTGTACTGCGGCGCCTTACGGGCCTTCTTCAGGCCGTACTTCTTACGTTCGGTGGCACGCGGGTCACGAGTGAGGAAGCCGGCCTTCTTCAGCGCGGGCCGGTCCTCGGGCGTGACCAGGATCAATGCCCGGGCGATCGCCAGACGCAGCGCGCCGGCCTGGCCGGACGGGCCGCCGCCGTCGAGGTGGGCGAAGATGTCGAAGCTCTCCGCCCGGTCCACCAGGACCAGCGGGGCTTTGATCAGCTGCTGGTGCACCTTGTTGGGGAAGTAAGCCTCCAGGCTGCGGCCGTCGAGCTCGAACTTGCCGGTGCCGGGGACCAGGCGCACCCGGACAACGGCCTCTTTGCGACGGCCGACGGTCTGGATGGGGCGCTCGATGACGAAGGAGTCCTCCCGCGGCGCCGGTGCGGCCGCCTCGGTGGTCTCAGGAGCCTCGGTGGTCTCAGGGGTCTCGGCGACCACTTCTTCGGTGGTCTCGGTTGCTGCCGTCTCGGTCATTTGGCGCCGCTCCTCTTCATCGCTTCGCTCTGCATCGTCGTCGGCGCGGTCATGACTGGGTCACCTGCTTGATCTCGTACGGAGTCGGCTGCTGAGCGGCGTGCGGGTGCTGCGGCCCGGCGTAGACGTGCAGCTTGCGCTTGATCTGACGACCCAGCTTGTTCTTCGGGATCATCCCGAGGATCGCCTTCTCGACCACGCGGTCGGGGTGCTTTTGCATCAGTTCGCCGATGGTGCGGCTGTGCAGACCGCCCGGGTAACCCGAGTGCCGGTAAGCCAGCTTGTTCTGCAGTTTGTCGCCGCCGATGGCGACCTTGTCTGCGTTGACGATGATGACGAAGTCACCGCCGTCGACATTGGGCGTGAATGTCGGCTTGTGCTTGCCGCGCAACAGATTTGCTGCCGCGACGGCGAGACGACCGAGCACCACGTCCTGGGCGTCGATGACATGCCACGTCCGCGTGGTGTCACCCGCCTTGGGCACGTAGGTGGGCACAGCGCTTACCTCTCTCGTTCGGGTTCTAACCCGGTTGCGGATCCCGGTGACCCGGGTGCCGGTCAGGCGGTTGCGGAAAAGGGATGTTCTCGGCGACCGACATCGACCCGAGGCCCGGCGCTCCGCACGCCAACGGAGCAGCTTACCGGCGGATATCCGCGCAGGTCAAAACGCCGCCCTACCGGGGTCGGTGCTGGTCATTCGGCGACGAATCCACCTCGGTCCCGGTGATCCGGATCCCGACGGCAGGTGCGGCGCAAACCTTCACACAAATTCGCGTTCGACCAGGTGAGCAGTTAAAATCGGGGTGACTTTAAATATGAGGAGGTCACGGTGCCGAAAAGTGAGATGACTGGACCCGAGCAGACCGATCCCTCGATCGCCGACAGGCTCTGGAACAAGCGCGCCGAACTTCTCTGGGGCCTGGCCGCCGCCGTCGTGCTGTTCTCCACCGTCGACACGGTGCTGCTGGTAGGTCTCATGTTGGCGGTCGCGACAGTGATCGCGGCCTGGTTGGGATTCCGGGAGCTCTTGCATCGCGCAGACAGCGACGACGCCGCGCAGCCCGCGGCTCCCCTTCCGCGGCCTGCGTCGGCCGACCGGCGCGGGCCCGAGGCCTCGTCTGCGGACGCGGAGTGGCACGGCCACCACGCCGCCTAGATGTGGCACAGATGTAACTGCGCGGCCCCGCGGTCTCTCCTTACCGCAGGGGCCGCGCAGAGTCTTAGGTGATTACCGACCGGGCGGCGCCCAGGCGGCCGCGGCGCGGCGATCTGCGGCAGCGACGTCTTCCGCGCCGTCACGCACCGCATGTCCGAGGTCGACCAAGATTTCGTTGAGCGCGGTCGCCGCCTGGTGCCACCTGAGTTGCTCAACGCCATATGCGTTCGCGGCCTCACGAGTCCACAGCTCCTGCAGCGGAGCAATCTGCGCTTTCAGTTCCTGCAGCGCGTAATTGAAGCGCGCAGACGTGGTCTGGATTTCTTGCCGGACGACGCATTCGATCTCGCCGAAGTTGTATGACAGTCGCGGGTCCACGAATCAGCGCCTCACAGACTTCCGCCGGCAGCAGCGATGTGGGACGCGTGGTTGTCGGCCGCGTCCCGCAGCGAGACTTCGTTATGGCGAATCGTTTCCGCGATCTCATGCAGGGCGTGGTGCAACCGCATCGACTCCGCGTTCCATCGCTGCACCACGTCTTTGAAGCGGGCTGCCGCCAAGCCGCCCCATATCGACGGCGGGACATCGCTCATCCGGCCGATGAATGCGCGCAACGTTGCCCGGATCTCCTCGTTGCGTGTATCGATGGCTGCCGCCACCGAGCGCATGAGGTCAAAGTCGGTACTGAGTACGTTGCCACCTCCAGGCGTGCCCACATGCTTCCTTCCTGCCCGACGGCCGCGAATCAACGCGCTGACGAAGATAAGACTCGCGACCGCCGTGATTGGTTCCCTCACATCAATGCCCGCGCGGTCCGGACCGCGAGATCGCATTCCTGACGCACAGGTTCGTCGTGGCCGCGGCGACTCTGACAGCCAATGCTGATCCGGATGGCTTTGTCGACCCACACCGTCCATCGGACGTCGTGGGCCGACCGGACCTCGCGGTAGGTCACCACCGGGCGGCCGACAACCCGGGCCGCTGGATTGAAGTCGACGAACACGCCAGCCGGCGCCGCGTCGATCGCCCCTCTGAGAAACTCCGCGGTAGCATCCAGACTCTCCAATGCGACCCGCGACTGCGTCACATGCAGCGCCACCTCCGGATCGGATGGCGAGGAGATCTGCAACCGTGCCGAGCCTGGCCCGGCCACTACCCTTCGCACCGGCCATCGAGCCGGGACCTCCAACGCGACATGGCCTTCCACTACGTAGGTCGTCGACGCAGGATCGCCTGCCTGCGGCGCGGAGTGGTACAGGAGCGCACCGACGCCCAGGACCACGCTCACGATTGCCACCACCACGGCGAGCTTCCACCGACGGCTACCGACGCGCGGCGTTCCAGCGTGACGATCTTGGCTTTCAACCACACTCAGTCCGCCGGCAAGCTTTCTCATCTCGATGTCGTCGACCTGCATCACAACTACGCCACCGGCATCTTGCAACTCTTTGGCGAGGAGCGCCGACAATTCACCAGCTCCCCGCACCGTTCTCGGTGCATCGATGACAACGGTCTCGACAACGTCCGACGCCATCTGTCGCACAGCGTTCGCGACCGCTTCGACGACGCCGCACTGTTCTTGACGACGGGTTTCGGTCGTCACCGCGTCGGCCGTGACAACGACGAAACCGTCTGTGATCTCGACGATTATCGTCGGGTGCCGAGATGCCCGGCGCAGCAGCTTTGACCGCGGTGTCATCACGACCCCGTCGCCGAGAGCGCGCGCCGCGGCCCTGACTAGTTCCACGCGCGATGGTGACCACCACGACGGGTGAACGACGATGATGCTTTCTGCACCACTGCATTTCACTGACTCGAGCACGGAGCGCCACAGCGAGCCGACCGTCACAGGTTCACAGTCGACCAGAGTTACCGCATCGTCGAGGCTCTCGAGAGCAAGCCTTTCCAGTGTGCGGTCAGCGACAGTGGCGACGCCGCAACATAATCGCCGGATTGCATTCGGCCCGACCTCGACAACGTGGGCTCTCACGCCGGCGGGCTCCAGGCGACCTGCACCAATTGCGGTCCACTCCGACGAGTGATCAGCGTGCCGCGGCCGGGCGGCATAGGCGACTGGCGTACAGACCCAATGGTCAACCCGTCATCCGTCTTTCCGCTCATCAGCAATGTCGGGCAGCCGGCGTCGCGCAGTCCGGCAAGCAGGGGCTCGAACATCGCGCGGGCCGCACCGCCACTGCGGCGTGCGACCAGCAGATGCAAGCCCAGGTCCCGGGCGTGCGGCAGCATCTCCGCAAGAGGCGCCAGCGTGGTGCCCGTCAACTCGTAATCGTCCACGACGACATAGATCTCAGGTCCCGACCACCAGGTTCTGTTGCGCAATTGCGTCGCGCTCGCGCTCGGCGGCGGCATTCGTCGCCGCAGCTCTTCGATCAAGCGCGGCATTGCTTGGCCGGCAGCATCTGCGGACGCGAGGTAGCCACCAACCTGTTCGGGCTCGGGCTCGACCACATCCAACAGCGAGCGCCGCACATCAACGATGAATAGTTCGCAGTTGTCGGGATTCGTCGTCCTCAGCAGCTCATGGCAGACCATCCGCAGGGCGGCCGTCTTGCCGCACTCACTGTCTCCGACGATCAGCAGATGCAGCTGCTGGGTGAAATCAATTGCTACCAGTCGGAGCTCGGTCTCTTCCACACCGAGCACGATGCCTCCCTTGGCTCGACGAGCAAGACTGGCGTAGTCGATCTGCCTTGGCAGCAGCGCAATCGGTGGCGCACTCCATCCGCCATGCCGACGGCGCAACATTTCACCTACCCGCGAGCCCGCCTCAGCCAAATTCATATTCGAATGGTCACCGTCAAGCCTGGGCAGAGCGACGAGCATGTGCAGCCCATCGTGCGAAAGCCCACGCCCGGGTTGATCTTTGGGAACTTGCTGAGCCCGTCGGCGATCCAGCTCAGAATCCGCGGGATCGCCGAGTCGCAACTCGATTCTGGTTCCGATCTGATCCCTCAGAGCAGGACGAACCTCGGCCCACCGCGACGCGGAGAGCACAACGTGTACACCGAACGAAAGCCCCTCCGCGGCGATGGTGGTGACCGAATGCTCGAGCGTCTCGAATTCCCGGCGCGAGCCGGCCCAACCGTCGACGACCAGAAAGACGTCGCCGAACCGGTCGCATATCGGGTCCTGCTTCGCCTTGAGCCGGCGGTAGTGCGCGATGGACTCGATCCCGTTGTCGCGGAAGAGCGCTTCGCGAGATCGGATGACGGCGTCGACCTGAGTGATCATTCGGCGGGTCAACTCTGCATCCGCCCGGCCGGCAACCGAGCCGACATGCGGCCAATCCCGCAGCGTTGCCAGCGCCCCACCACCGAAGTCGAGGCAGTAGAACTGCACCATCCCGGGATCGTGGGTGGCGGCGAGCGCTGTGATGAGTGTGCGCAACGCGGTCGATTTGCCAGATTGCGGAGCACCGACGACAGCGACATTGCCTGCGGCTCCGGACACGTCGACGAGCAGCGGTGTGCGACGCTGCTCGAACGGCCGATCGACGCTGCCGATCGGAATCGTCAAGCCGCCCAACGGTTCAGCCTCTGCCAACACCGCGTCGAGGGGTGGTGCCGCACCGAGTGGCGGCAACCACACCTCATGCGCCCGGGGACCGTGCCCGGATATCCTTGCGACGACCGTCTGCAGAACGGTGGATCGATCACCGGCGTCGGTTCTGGTGCTGGCGGAAGGGGTGACGATTCCGACCGGTTCAGTGGTGAACAAGCGCACGCGCGCCTCACCTCGCGACGGCGAAGCGGCGCATGGTGTCTCCGAGCCACCCGGGCCGGACACATACGACGTCTGAAAGCGGACGACGTTGTGCGTGCCCACGCGCAGATAGGCCGCACCCGGCGTGCCCGGCAGCTCGTAGGCCTCAGATGTTCCCAACACGACGCGCGATTCGTTGACCGACAACGTTTTCAAGCACACGCGATACGACAGGTGCGACTCGAGCCCACGCAGTCTGCCCTCATCAAGACGCTGGCTGGCCAACAACAGGTGCATCCCGAGCGATCGGCCGAGTCGACCGATGGCCGCGAACACATCGGCGAAATCTGGATGCTGACTGAGCAACTCGGAAAACTCGTCAACGATGATGAACAACGCCGGTAACGGACTCCACTGGGGTTGGGACCGTCGCGCGCGCTCGTACGCGGCGATCCCGTCAAGGTTGCCCGCGGCGCGCAGCAATTCCTGGCGGCGGTTCATTTCTCCGGTCAGCGCATCCCGCATCCGGGTGACCAATGCCGCCTTGTCGGACAGATTGGTGATCACCGCTGCAACGTGCGGTGCCGGTTCCAGCCCGGCGAAGGTCGCACCGCCTTTGAAGTCGATCAAGACCAGGTTGAGCACCTCGGGCGAATGAAGGGCGATCATGCCGAGTGCGACTGTGCGGAGGAACTCCGACTTACCTGACCCGGTCGCCCCGATACACAACCCGTGCGGACCCATTCCGTTCGCCGCGGCCTCCTTGATGTCCAGATCCACCGACCCACCGTCGATCGTCGTGCCGATCGGGACGCGAAGCCGATCGCGGGCGCTTCTGGCGTCCCAGGTGTCGATGGGCGAATAGAACACGAGATCACCGATCCCGGCGAGATCCTGCCAGCTCAGACCGGCTGTCGCGGTCGCGTCCATTCCGCCGGCGCGATAGCCCGCCATCCGCTGCGCGCACGTCAGTGCAGCGAGGTAACTCATCTGGTCCGGGCGTGCGAGAACTTCTTCCCCACGAGCCGACTCCGCTGTCACCGTGTCTCCGGCGATCTGCAGCCGCGACACTGCGGCAGAGCTTTCGCCACCGTCGATCGTCAACAGCGCGATGCCGTCGGCGTCGTCGACGACAACCACGACCCGTTGATCGAGGGGCAGACCGGCGAGCGCCGCCTTCGCCGCCGCGACAGATGGATAAGCAAGCCGGACGGGTCCCAGCGCATCATTCGCGCGCGGATGTCGGCTGTGCGGCAACCATTTCAACCAGTCCCACTCCGAGTGGCGGAGATCGGTGACAACAGCGGCGATCAACACCAGCACTGGACTGTGCATGACGGCGAGTTGGCAGATCATGGCGCGCAGCAGTCCTCGGGCCCGCGTCTTCTCACCAACGACACTGACGACACCCGATAACCCAATCGCGACAGGGACGCCCGCAACCGTTCCGTGCGCGTCAACGAAGCGCTTCATCGCACCCGTGGTCACGGGATCCTGCCGATGCGTTGATTCGATGGTCTGCACAACTAACCGGCTGGCGAGACGCTGGGTTCCGATGCCGATGCGCACGTGACCGAAGTCGGCTGCCGAGATTCGCCGCTCCCACATCCGGCAGCCGCCGATCAATGTCCATAGGGCGTCAGGATCCGGATGGCACCACGTCATCGAATAGTGCTGCGCTGCAGCGTTATCAACGGCTTTGGCGCGTAACCCGGACAAATAGCTGAGATATTCCGCACGTGCAGTGTTGACCTCGGCGGCGCGCCGGTCGGCGCCCGAAACCACGGTGGCGATCGCCGACATCAGCATCATGGCCGGAAACAGCATGAACGCCGGATTTCGCGTGACACCCGAGCGGGTATGAAAGACCATGGCCATCGCTGCTACCGCCGCAACAGCCGTCACGATCGGCAGGAAGCGAATCAGCGGGTTGGTCTGCGTCGGCCGTGTGACATCATGCGGCGCCGCGACAGCGAGGTCCACCGTCTCATAGGTGGGCGGAGTCAAACGCGGTGTCGGAACGAATTCCTCAGCAGCACCGACGTTGAATGACTCCATCAGCCCCTCCCCTGCCCGGCCCGTCGTCGATGGCACGTTAGGCAGCGGTGAGACCAGCGGCAAGTCGCCTGTGGATCAACGCATAGGCAGCCTCCGCCCACCCGCTAACGTGCGGTTCGGCGGACGGAGATCGGTGTGAACCAAGCAACGGTAGATGCGGCCCAAAACGGATTCCCCCCACGTGACGGAACGCTGCGCCGGTTGACGGTCTACGCCGACTCCGTCCGCGCCGACCTTGTCCTGCCTGCTTCGGTGCCGCTCCAATTGTTGATACCGACGATTGTCGACATCGTGTCCGGCACTCGCCGGTACCGGGCCGGGTCGATGGCTCTTCGACATCAGCTGTCCACGCCGGGGCATCCCGCGGTCGACCTGTCGAAGACGTTGGCTGAGCTGAGGATTCGCGATGGTGACGCACTCATGATGACGAGTTCATCGGTCACGTTGCCCGCACCGCGTCTCGACGATCCGGCTGACGCAATATCGCGTTCGCTCGATGCCACGGAGCGGTGCTGGACTCCGTCAGCGTCCCGGCTCGTCGGTACGCTGGCCGCAGGATGGCTCGCCGTGGTGTGCGCGGCGATGCTGATCCGTACGGTGTCTGACGTGACAGCGGTCCGCGCCGGCGGCATCGCTGTTGCGGCAACGACCAGTCTGGTCAGTCTGCTTGCCGGGGCCGCCGCATATCGTGTGCTGCAGGACAAGTCAACGGGACTGGCGCTGGGCCTGACCGCCTGCGGGTTCGCCGCTGTTGCCGGCGCACTCATTGTTCCGGACAGCTTCGGCGCCCCGAACGCGCTCGTCGCGGCCTCCGCATCGGCGACATCGTCCGCAGCCATGCGTGCGATCGGTTGTCACACAGTCGTATTTACCGCAATAGCGGTCTTCTCCGCGGCCGCAGCGACCGCGGCGCTGGTCGGCTCGGTGACCGCCGTCCCACTGCAGACACTATGTGCGGCGTCGGCGGCGATATCGCTGATCTTGATCGAAGTATCGGCACCCGTGTCGATCAAGCTGGCCGGGTTGTCCCGGCAGGCGAATGCCGATTCGGCTCGGCCGGTGCTGGATTCAGATCGCCTGAAGGTCAGCGCAATTAACGCCAGGGCATGGCTGATCAGCATGGTCATCGCCTTTTCGGCTTGTGCCACGCTCGGAGCGATCGGTACCGCAGTGGGCATGTATCCGACAGATGGCCCGCGTCTGCCCGGGATCGCATTCGCGGCGCTGACCGGTGGTGTGCTGCTGTTGCGGGCCCGTTCACATAGCGATCTGGGCATTTCTCTGCCGCTCGTCATCTTCGGGTCGGTCACCCTCAGTGCTGCTCTCGTCGGCACGGATCTGGTCTACCCGAACCGGGCAGCGCATCTCGCGGCGGCGTCGATCGGGCTTGCCGCTGTCGCGCTGCGCCTTGGTTGCCACTCGACGAGATTCAGTCCGATCGGTCGACGCGGCATCGAGTTGCTCGAATATCTTTGCTTGGCCGCTGTCTTCCCGCTGGCCTGTTGGATATGCGGTCTTTTCGCTGCTGCGCGTGGCTTGACTCTGCCGTGGGGTTAAGGCTAATTCGTTGCGCAGCGGTGGCGGTCCTCGCCGCCCTCCCGCAATGCGGCACGTTTACCGCACACGCGGTTTCGCCGCCGCCGATAGACCAGCGTCGGCTGCCACGTCCGGCGCCGGCACACCCACCGCAGTCCACCGTGCAGCGTGAGGTCTGCGCGGTACCCTCGATGACTGGTGACGGCAACGCAGCAGGCTACAAACAACTTTCGGGTCTTGATCTCCCGCAGGTCTGGAGCCTCACCCGCGGTTCAGGGCAACGCGTCGCCGTCATCGACACCGGAGTGTCACCGCACCCACGCCTGCCCCGCGCCTCGGCCGGCGGTGATTATGTGTTCACTGGGGACGGTAGACAAGATTGCGACGGACACGGTACCGCCGTAGCCGGAATCATCGCCGCCGCAGCGGATCCTGGTCACAGCGACGAGTTCAGCGGGGTTGCCCCGGACGTCGACGTGATCAGCATCCGCCAGTCCAGCACGATGTTCGGTCCGGAGGCAGACCCGTCGACGTCCGGCGTGGGAGACGTCGACACCATGGCGAAAGCCGTCCGGACGGCCGCGGACCTCGGCGCATCGGTGATCAACATCTCGTCGGTCGCCTGCATCCGGACCGGATCTGTTTTCGACGACGGTGCGCTCGGTGCAGCACTTGCCTACGCCGTCGACACCAAGGACTCAGTTGTCGTGGTAGCCGCCGGGAACACCGGCGCCGGGCAATGTCCTGCGCAGCAAGGCCAAGCAACATGGGACACCGCGACGGTCGTGGTCAGTCCCGCCTGGTACGACGACTACGTGCTGACCGTCGGTTCGGTCGACGCGCACGGCGAGCCATCGTCGTTCACCCTTGCCGGTCCGTGGGTGGACGTCGCGGCACCCGGCGAAGCAGTGACATCGCTGAGCTCCACAGGTAACGGGTTAGCGAATGCGGTTGGCGGGAAACAGGGGTCGGTTCCACTCCGCGGAACCAGTTACGCCACGCCGGTAGTCAGCGGGCTGGCGGCGCTGATCCGGTCTCGCTTTCCGCATTTGACGGCTCGGCAAGTGATGCAACGTATTACGGCCACCGCGCATCATCCGCCCGGCGGAAGGGATCCGCGGGTTGGCGCCGGACTGGTCGACTTCCTCGCCGCCGTCAGCACAGACACTCCGTTGAGCCCGGTACCTGAGCCTCGCCGGGCGCCGGTACCCATTCCAGCACCTCCGCGCCCAGGGCCACCGGACCACCGCGCGCAACGGACATCGTTCACTGGTGCCGCCGTCTGCGGCGGCGTACTGGCCGCCGTCATGTCCGTGAGCGCGTTGCTCTCCCGTTTACGGCGAACTGCGTCCACCGACGGGAACGTCCTGAGCGACTGAGGCATTGGCCCTGCTCAATTCCGGTCCGGCCGGAAGCGTCGCGAGTAGCGGCCAGGGCGCAGGAACGACCACCTCAGGCAGGCCGAGGTCATGGGCTGCGTCGTCGTCGTGGACGGCGAATCGGACGCCACTGTCAGAGATCAGGTATCGCGTGCCGGCGTCCGCGTTGCCCCCAGAAAGGCCGGCGGCACGCACGTACGCCGTGCGCCCTGGTGCGAGATACATGGCGTCGACGGCGGGACCCCTGCCATCGGCCTGGGTCAACGTGACTGGTTTCTGACCGGCTGGAATCGGCAGCCCACCAACGGAAAACGTGATCTCGGCGCCCCCCGACGCCGAATGCGTCCAGCGGACGCAGAGAGTGCCGCCGTCGACAACCGCGGAAACCTGCGCCTTGTCGGGGAAGCTCGACACCGGCAACGGAGTCACCGATGGCACGCCGCGGAGGACGTCAGGTGCGACCGCAACGGCGGTGCGCGCGTTGTGCGAATTGGTGAATCGCACAAGGTCGGCGGCGACCTGCCCGACGCGCTGGACCCCGTCTGGCAGCACGACGTAGAACTCGTCACCTCCTGCTCGGGCGACTCGCAGCACACTGCCGACCGGGAATCCCGCGAGCGCTGCCGGTCCGCGGGTGCCGGCGCGGGGAATTCGCGGCGCGGTGATGTGCGGGTTCTCGGGTATCAGATTCAGCAGCGACGGCGACACCGTAAGCGGGACAAGACCTTCGAGGCCGAGCGCACGCACCGCTGCAGATTCGTGCAGATCCACCACTGCTCGTCGACCGCCAAAAAGCAGGTATGTCGAGCCACCGGAGGCGGGCGTCACCAGCAGTGCCTGTTCGCGCGCCAGGACATGAGACAGCGGACCTTCGCCCCGGCCGACGATGACGGTCGTGCGATCGGGACCGTCGCACACCGTCCATCGGGATTCGTTGTCGGTAAGTGGTGTCCCGAGGAATTGCGGTGCACCCGGGATGCCGAGCAGCGGACCCCGGCTGTTGCGGTTGAGTTCTGATTCCGGCGTTGGTTGCGGGTCTGCATTCGTTCTGGTGATCAGCCGAGCCGATGCGAGATTCAGCACCGGGTGCAGTGTGTCGCCCAGGCGGACGTAAAGCGCCCCCGACTGCCGTCCCATCAGGATCGGGGCGTTCGTCAAGGTCGGCTGCGGGCGCAGAACGGCCAACACCGCGCAACCGGCCAGCAGGCAGACCGCGATCACCGCTCCCGTGATCAGCGACCGAGCGGGTGCCCGGACGGACTCGTCGACGGCATCGATGTCCCTGCCTAGCAATGCGCGCTCGATGCGACGCAGCAGAAAGCGATGGCCGCTGACGTGCAGCCTCGTGGATGTCATCCGGCTTCACGCTATGTCGCGGTCGTGCCGCGCCCCGCCGTTCATCCACAGGACGACCGTCAAGGTGACCGGAAGCCCGAAAATCCGTAGAATCACCTGGTGAGCAATAGCCGTAAGAGCCGCCTCGCGTCCCGTCGTGCCTGGTCAAGACGCTTCAGTCTGGCCGGCGCCGCATTGCTGGCCGCGGGCGTGCTGCTCGTCGCGCCCAGCGCGGTGCGCACCGCGACCCCGTCAGCGCACGCCGACAACTGCCCCGATATCGCGGTGACCTTCGCCCGCGGCACCGATGAGCCCAACGGATTGGGCCGCGTCGGCGACGCCCTCGTCGACGGCCTTCGGCAGAGCACCGGCAAGAAGGTCGACGGCTACGGCGTCAACTACCGGGCCACCCTGTTTCAGATTCACGGCAACGACGGCGCCAAAGACGCCATCAAGCACATCAAGGAGATGGCCGACAAATGCCCGGCCACCCCGCAGGTGCTCGGCGGTTACTCCCAAGGCGCGTCGGTGGTCGACATCGTCACCGGAACGCAGATCGCCGGCGTCGGCTGGGGCGATTCGCTGCCGCCGCAGTACGCGAACAACATCGTCGCGGTGACCACGTTCGGCAACCCGGCCGACCGCAGCGGCGGGACCATCTCGGCCCAGAGCGCGATGTTCGGCGCCAAGGCCGTCGACTACTGCAACCCCGAAGACCCGATCTGCCACGCCGGCCAGGGCAATGAGTGGAAGGGGCACACCGACGGCTACGTGCCCGTCTACACCAACCAGGCCGTCAGCTTCGTGCAGACCCGGCTATTGGCGGTGCTGCCGCCCACCGTGCCCGGCGGGCCGAACGGGCCGTTGGGTGTACCGCCCGGTCCGATGGGCGTCCCACCGGGCCCGATGCCCGGGCAGGCGCCATTCCCCGGCCCCGGTCAGCAGGGCACGTCGGTCGTGGACCAAACCCAGCCGATTGCCTTTCGCTGATCAATCGCTTATTGCACTGATGTGCGACATGATCAGGCGATGAAGCTGCGCGCGGCTGCCGCCGTGTTCCTTGTCGCGGTGCTGTGGCTCGCGCCGGCGCTGATGCGAACCGGTCCGACGCTGATCCCGACCGCATCCGCCTCGTGCCCCGACGCCGAGGTGGTGTTCGCCCGCGGGCGACAGGAATCTCCCGGCCCCGGAGTCCTCGGCAACGCGTTTATCAGCGCAGTGCGGTCCAGGGTCAACAAGAACGTCGGTTCCTACGCGGTGCGCTACCCCGCCGACACCGAGGTCGATGTCGGCGCCAACGACATGAGCGCGCATGTGCAACAGACGATCAACAACTGCCCGAACACCCGCGTGGTGCTGGGCGGCTATTCGCTCGGCGCCGCGGTCACCGACGTCGTGATGGCGGCTCCCGGTCCGATGTTCGGATTCACCAATCCCCTACCGCCGGGTGCCGATCAGCACATCGCGGCGATCGCGCTGTTCGGCAACGGCACGCAGTGGGTCGGGGCGATCAAGAATTTCAACCCGGTCTACACCGACCGGACCATCGACCTGTGCCACGGCGCCGACCCCATCTGCAATCCGGCCGATCCGCACACCTGGCAGGACAACTGGTCGCAACACATGGCGAATGGCTACATCCAGGACGGCGAGGTCAATCAGGCCGCTGACTTCGTCGCCGGCAAGCTCGCGTAGCCGCGTTCGCTAGCGCAACCCTTAGCTCACTCACAGCGGGCATATAGTTTTACCCCCTAAGTTTTGTCCATGCGACCAGGCCTGAGCTATATAGCAGTCGCGGCGCTGTTCGCAGCCGGTTTGCTGTGCGGCCCTGCCGCGGTGCTCGTTCCGACGACGACGCTTGCGGTGGCAACTGCGGCCTGCCCGGACGCCGAAGTCGACTTTGCCCGTGGCCGTGAAGAACCACCCGGCGTCGGCCTGATCGGCCAGTCCTTCATCAACGCGCTGCGGGCGAAGGTGCCGCAAATGACCATCGGCTCTTACGGGGTCAACTATCCCGCCAACACCGAGGTCAATATCGGTGCCAACGACATGAGCGCGCACGCTCAATCGATGGTGGCAAGCTGCCCGAACACCAAGCTGGTGCTCGGCGGTTATTCACTGGGTGCCGCCGCGGCCGACGTCGTGGTCGCTGTGAACAGACCTGGGTTCGGGTTCACCAATCCCCTACCGCCGGCGATGGATCAGCACGTCGCCGCGGTTGCGTTGTTCGGCAACGGCACGCAGCGGGTGCTCGGCCCGGTCCCGAATTTCAGCCCGGCCTTCGCCAGTAAGACCATCGACCTTTGTGCCCCAAACGACCCGATCTGCACCCGGAGCTTCCAGAACCTGCAATGGGCTGCCCATCTGCAGCCGTCGTACGTCGACTCGGGCTTGATCAATCAGGCCGCCAACTTCGTTGCCGGCAAGCTGTAGTCAATCCCGGGTGCGCAGGTCGCGGGTGATCAACGTCCGTGCCTGCAACTCGCTGTCCGGCGGGTAATCCACCCCGACCAACGTCAGACCCCGCGCGGGCGCGGCCGCGAAATCGCTGGATCGTCGGGTGGACGTGAGCAGTTCAGCGCACCAGTCGGCGGTGCGCCGATGTTCGCCGACAGCCAGCACCGCGCCGACCAGCGACCGCACCATCGACCAGCAGAACGCATCGGCGGTGACGTAAGCGGTAATCAGATCGCCGTCGCGGTCCCAGTCGAACCGCTGCAGGTCGCGAATCGTGGTCGCCGCTTCGCGATGACGGCAGAACGCCGCAAAATCATGTAGCCCCAACAGATTTCGCGACGCTTCGACCATGGCATCCACGTCGAGCGCCCGCGGCCAGCCGGTGATGTAACGGGCCTGGTGGGGCTCGACCCCATAAGGAGCCGTCGAGATCCGGTAGACGTAATGGCGACGCAGCGCCGAGAATCGGGCATCGAAACCCGCTGGCGCGCGCGCGATCTGGCGAACCCGGACATCAGCAGACAGCAGACCGCCCAACCGCCGGATCAGCGGCTCGAATTCGGGTTGGCCCGGGCGCGGCGAACGCGGATATGCGTGAGCCAGTGCGTCGGCAGGAATATCGGTGTGCACGACCTGCCCGGTGGCGTGCACGCCGGCGTCAGTGCGCCCGGCCGCGCGCAACTGCACCGGGGTGCGGAACACCGTCGCCAGCGTCTCCTCGAGCACACCCGCTACCGTGCGCTGACCCGCCTGCGTCGCCCAGCCGGCGAAATCCGTTCCGTCGTAAGCGATATCGAGCCGAAGACGAACGAACCCGCCATCAGCGTCGATGGCGGGCACGTCGTTCAACGATGAATCGCTACTCAGCGGTGTCGGCCTGCCCTTCAGCGGCCGCCGGCTCCGTCGTCTCCGCGGCCGGGGTCTCTTCAGCCTCAACGGCTTCCGGCTCGACAGCTTCCGGCTCTGCGGCAGGCTCGGGTGCAGCGGCCTTCGCCGGCGCGGCGGCCTTCGAGGCACCGACGCGACGGGCCCGATCGGCCTCGGAGGTCACCGTCTTCTCCTGCACCAACTCGATGACCGCCATCGGGGCATTGTCGCCCTTGCGGTTCTCCACCTTGATGATGCGGGTGTAGCCGCCGTTGCGGTCGGAGAAGAACGGCCCGATCTCGGCGAACAGGTTGTGCACCACATCCTTGTCGCGGATCTTCTTGAGCACCTCACGCCGGTTGTGCAGCGTGCCTTTCTTGGCGTGGGTGATCAGCTTCTCGGCGTAGGGCCGCAACGCCCGAGCCTTGGGCTCGGTGGTCTTGATCCGGCCGTGCTCGAACAGCGCCGTCGCCAGGTTGGCCAGGATCGCCTTCTGGTGTGAAGACGACCCGCCGAGGCGAGGACCCTTGGTGGGCTTGGGCATTGCGACTTCTCCTCAATGGGGCCGACCCCCGTATCAGGTAGGGCCGGGACGGACTTCTGTCATAGTGTCCGGTTCCTCAGCGGCCGCTGCACGGCCGCATCGTCGCCGGCGGTTTAGAGCTGTTCGGTTTCGGCGTAGTCCTGGTCGTCGTAGGCGGCGTCGGCCGACCAGGTGCCGGTGGCCACGTCGTAGCCGGCGACCTCGGACGGGTCGAAGCTGGCCGGGCTGTCCTTGAGCGACAGACCCAACTGGTGCAGCTTGACCTTCACCTCGTCGATGGACTTCTGACCGAAGTTGCGGATGTCGAGCAGGTCGGACTCGGTACGCGAGACCAACTCGCCGACGGTGTGCACACCCTCGCGCTTGAGGCAGTTGTACGACCGCACGGTCAGGTCCAGGTCGTCGATCGGCAGCGCGAAGGACGCGATGTGGTCGGCCTCGGCCGGCGACGGCCCGATCTCGATGCCCTCGGCCTCGACGTTGAGTTCGCGTGCCAGACCGAACAATTCGACCAAGGTCTTACCGGCCGACGCCAGCGCGTCGCGGGGACCGATCGAGCTCTTGGTCTCGACGTCGAGGATCAGCTTGTCGAAGTCGGTGCGCTGCTCGACGCGGGTCGCGTCCACCTTGTAGGTGACCTTGAGGACCGGCGAGTAGATGGAATCGACTGGGATGCGGCCGATTTCGGCACCCGACGCCTTGTTCTGCACGGCCGGAACGTATCCGCGGCCACGCTCGACGACGAGCTCGATCTCCAGCTTGCCCTTGTCGTTCAGGGTCGCGATGTGCATCTCGGGGTTGTGCACGGTGACGCCGGACGGCGGCACGATGTCGCCGGCGGTGACGGCGCCCGGGCCCTGCTTGCGCAGGTACATGGTCACCGGCTCGTCCTCCTCGGAGGACACCACCAGGCTCTTGAGGTTCAGGATGATGTCGGTGACGTCTTCCTTGACACCCGGCACGGTGGTGAACTCGTGCAGCACACCGTCGATGCGAATGCTGGTGACGGCCGCGCCCGGAATCGAGGACAGCAGCGTGCGGCGCAGCGAATTACCAAGCGTGTAGCCGAAACCCGGCTCCAGCGGCTCGATGACGAACTGCGAACGGCTGTCGCTGATGATCTCTTCGGACAGAGTCGGTCGCTGTGAAATCAACATGGTGTTCTTCTATCTCCTTCTCGGCACCCGCTATTTGATGCCGGTTGGGTTCTGGCCGCCGCGGATGCGGCGCCAGAGCTACTTCGAGTAGTACTCGACGATCAGCTGCTCGGTGAGCGGCACCTCGATCTGGGCGCGCTCCGGCAGCTGGTGGATCAGGATGCGTTGCTGCTCCCCGACCACCTGCAGCCAGCTCGGGATCGGGCGGTCGCCCGCCGTCTCGCGAGCGATCTGGAACGGCACCGTGTTCAGCGACTTGCCCTTGATGTCGATGATGTCGTACTGCGACACCCGATAGCTGGGGATGGTCACCTTGACGCCGTTGACCGTGAAGTGGCCGTGGCTGACCAGCTGACGGGCCATCCGACGGGTGCGGGCGATCCCGGAGCGGTACACGACGTTGTCGAGCCGGCTCTCCAGGATCTGCAGCAGCTCGTCACCGGTCTTGCCGGGTCGGCTGGCAGCCTCCGCGTAGTAGCGGCGGAACTGCTTCTCCATGACGCCGTAGGTGAAGCGGGCCTTCTGCTTCTCCTGCAGCTGCTGGCGGTATTCGCTCTCCTTGATCCGCGCGCGACCGTGCTGGCCGGGCGGGTAGGGGCGCTTCTCGAAGGACTGGTCGCCGCCGACGAGGTCGACGCCGAGGCGGCGCGACTTGCGGGTGACGGGTCCGGTGTAACGAGCCATGTCTCTCTATCTCCTCTAGACCCGGCGCCGCTTGGGCGGACGGCAGCCGTTGTGCGGCTGGGGGGTGACGTCAGAGATCGCGCCGACCTCGAGGCCTGCGGCCTGCAGCGAACGGATAGCGGTCTCGCGGCCCGAGCCCGGGCCCTTCACGAACACGTCGACCTTCTTCACGCCGTGCTCCTGCGCCTTGCGGGCGGCGTTCTCGGCGGCCAGCTGTGCGGCGAACGGCGTCGACTTACGCGACCCCTTGAAGCCGACGTGACCCGACGATGCCCAGGCGATCACGTTGCCCTGCAGGTCGGTGATCGTCACGATCGTGTTGTTGAACGTGCTCTTGATGTGGGCGGCGCCGTGCGGGACGTTCTTCTTTTCCCGCCGCCGGGTCTTCTGACCCTTCTTCGCGGAAGCTGCCTGCCCAGGCTTTTTGGTTGGGGGCATGGTATTACCTGGCCTTCTTCTTGCCGGCGATGGTGCGCTTCGGGCCCTTGCGGGTGCGCGCGTTGGTCTTGGTGCGCTGACCGCGCACCGGCAGGCCGCGACGGTGCCGAAGCCCCTGGTAGCAGCCGATCTCGATCTTGCGTCGGATGTCGGCCTGCACCTCGCGGCGCAGGTCACCTTCGACCTTCAAGTTCGCTTCGATGTAGTCGCGCAGATGCGTCACCTGGTCATCGGTGAGGTCCTTGGTGCGCAGGTCCTTGTCGATGCCGGTAGCGGCCAGGATTTCGTTGGAACGGGTACGGCCAACGCCGTAGATGTACGTCAACGCGACCTCCATGCGCTTATCGCGCGGGAGGTCGACGCCCACTAGTCGAGCCATGGGTGGCATTCCTTCTCTATGCGGAGGTCTGTTCTCAGCCCATTCCCTTGCCCAGAAAACAACTCGGGGCTCCGGGGTCCGGCCTCCGTTCCGGACGAAGCTGAACTGGCCCATCTCTACAGATGCCAGCCGTTCAGTGGTGCTGGGAGGTCAACATTCAGTTGTATGTGTCTCGCTTCAGCACGCGGGGCGAAGCTAGCCCTGGCGCTGCTTGTGGCGGGGATCAGAGCAGATCACCATGACCCGCCCATGCCGACGGATCACCCTGCACTTGTCGCAGATCGGCTTGACGCTCGGGTTCACCTTCACGGCTGTTGTGGTCCTGTTCTGTCTTCTTGTCGGTCGTGTTCGTTTCGGGCGAGTCGGTTACTTGTAGCGGTACACAATGCGGCCCCGAGTCAGGTCGTAGGGAGACAACTCCACCACCACCCGGTCCTCGGGCAGGATGCGAATGTAGTGCTGCCGCATCTTGCCGCTGATGTGGGCAAGCACCTTGTGGCCGTTTTCCAGCTCAATGCGAAACATCGCATTGGGCAGGGGCTCGACTACGCGGCCCTCGACCTCAATGGCGCCGTCCTTCTTGGCCATATGTCTTCTGAAATCCTCGTCTTTGGTTTCGTTTCGCTTCTACGCCCATGTCGGAGCAGCACTCGCCGGCTTTGCAACGTGAACCGGTGGCAGGAAATTCCTAAGACTGGGCACACTGAAAGTCAGCGCGAGACGCGCCGTTGCTCCACGATACCTGGTGTTTCGTGCTGACCAAAATCGCTGTCCGCGTAACCGGACCAGCCATCCGTCGGCCCCCACGCGGCCTCTGACAGGCGCATACTTAACGCCGATGACTAGCTCCACAAGCCCCGATCCCCAGCGCAAGCCTGTGATGCTGACCGTCGACGACGACCCGGCGGTCTCGCGCGCGGTTGCCCGTGATCTGCGACGCCATTACGGCGAGGCGCATCGCATCGTGCGGGCTGAGTCCGGACCCGACGCTCTCGACACCCTGAAGCAGCTCAAACTGCGTGGCGAGACGGTCGCGATGCTGGTCGCCGACTACCGGATGCCCCAGATGACCGGCATCGAGTTTCTCGAAGCGGCGATGGACCTGTATCCAGCGGCCAAGCGGGTATTACTGACCGCATACGCCGACACCCACGCCGCGATCGACGCGATCAACGTCGTCGACCTCGACCATTACCTGCTCAAACCGTGGGATCCGCCTGAGGAGAAGCTCTACCCGGTCATCGACGAATTACTCGAGGCGTGGAAGCGGGTCCCCGAACGGCCCATCCCGCACACCAAGGTGATCGGCCACCGCTGGTCGGCGCGATCCTGGGAGGTCCGCGACTTCCTGGCCCGCAACGGGCTGCACTACAACTGGTTCGCCTCCGATGAACCCCTCGGCGAGCAACTGCTGCAGGCGGCCGGCGAGGACGGCAAGCGACTCCCGGTCGTCGTCACCGAACACGGCGACCCGCTCGTCGAACCCAGCGATGCCGAACTGGCCGACACGTTGGGCCTGACGACGACGCCGTCGCAAGACTTCTACGACCTGATTGTGGTCGGCGGCGGGCCCGCAGGCCTGGCCGCCGCCGTCTACGGCGCCTCCGAAGGTCTTCGCACGGTGCTGATCGAAACCACCGCGACTGGCGGGCAGGCCGGCCAGAGCTCGAAGATCGAGAACTATCTGGGCTTTCCGGACGGGGTGTCCGGCAGTCAGCTGGCCGACCGGGCGCGCAGACAGGCGGAGAAGTTCGGCGCCGAGCTCATCACCGCCCGCACGGCCACCGCCCTCGAGGTCAACGGATCCAAACGCACCATCGTCTTCGACGACGGCGGCTCCATCGACGCGCACGCGATCGTCGTCGCGACCGGCGTCGCCTACAACGAGCTCACTGCGGACGGCTGCGAAACGTTGAAAGGTCGCGGCGTGCACTACGGAGCCGCGGTCTCCATCGCCTCGGAATGCGAGGGCGAAGAGATCTACGTGATCGGCGGGGCGAACTCGGCGGGCCAGGCCGCGATGTACCTGTCCCGCGAGGCCAAATCGGTGACGATCGTGGTGCGCGCGCCGTCGCTGGAGGCGTCGATGTCGCACTACCTGATCGAGCAGATCGAGAAGCGACCCAACATCACCGTCCGTACCTGTACCGAAGTGCATTGCGCCATCGGCAACGATTACCTCGAACGACTGACCCTGAGAGACAACAAGACCGGCGACACCGAGGACGTCAGCTGCGCTCGGATGTTCATCTTCATCGGCGCCGCGCCGCGCACCGACTGGCTCGACGGAGTGCTTGCCCGCGACGACCACGGTTTCATCCTCACCGGCCCGGACCTGCGCAACGTGTGTGGCTGGACGCTGGACCGGCCGCCGCATCATCTGGAGACGTCCGTGCCCGGCGTCTTCGTCGCCGGCGACGTGCGATCCGAATCGGCCAAGCGGGTCGCGGCCGCCGTCGGCGAGGGATCGATGGCCGTGATGCTGGTGCACCGCTACCTGGCGGAATCATGACCACCGAACACCCGTGTAAGGCCGCCGAACTGCGCACCCTGTTTCTGTTCGAGCACCTCAACGACGAGCAGCTCGCAACGTTGTGCGCCGACGGTCACATCGAGAACTTCGAACCCGGCCCGCTCTGCGTCGAGGGTGAGCCGGCGACGTGTTTTTACGTCCTGATCGAGGGCGAGCTCGCGATGTCGAAGCTTTCCGGCGGCCAGGACATCGAAACCAACCGGACATCGCACCGCGGCGTGTATTGCGGTGCGTGGCAAGCGTTTACCGGTGAAAAGCAGCAGTTGTACACCACATCGGTGCACGTGACCAAGCCGTCGCGGTTCTTCGTGATGGACGCACCGGCGTTCGCCGCCTTCATGAAGGACCAGTTCCCGATGGCGGTGCATCTGCTCGACGGGATCGCCGTCGGCACCGAACGCACCCGCCGGCTCATCGACAATCGTGAAAAGCTGTTGGCGCTGGGGCAATTGTCGGCCGGGCTCACCCATCAGCTGAACAACCCCGCCGCCGCCAGCGTGCGCGCCGCGGCCGAGCTGCGCGAGCGGATCGCCGGTATGCGACAGAAAATGGTGATGCTCGCCGATGGCACCATCACCCCCGAGGCGCTGCGAGGTTTGGTGCGGCTGCAGGAACAGATCGCCGAACAAGTCGCCAAAACGGCGTCACAGCACATGACGGCGATGGAAACCGCCGACAACGAGGATGCCGTCGGCGAGTGGCTGGAAGACCATGGCATCGACGACGCGTGGGATCTGGCGCCGACCTTCGTCGAAGGCGGGATCGACGTCGACTGGTTGGAGCGGATAGCCGCGACCGCTGAGGAACTCGACGCGTCGGCCTCACTGGAGAAGGCGATCCGTTGGCTCAACTACACCATCGATGGCGAACTGCTGCTGAATCAGATTTCAGAAGCGAGTCAACGCATTTCGGCACTGGTCGCAGACGCCAAACAGTACTCTCAAATGGACAGGGCGCCATTTCAGGTGGCCGACGTGCATGACCTGCTGAAGAGCACGCTGACCATGTTCGCCGACAGGTTGGGCAAGGACAGCAGCTGCCATATCACGGTCGCCAAGGAGTTCGATCGATCGCTTCCGCAAATTCCCTGCTATCCAGGCGATCTCAATCAGGTGTGGACGAACATCATCGACAACGCGATCGCCGCGATGGGTGACAAAGGTGGCACGCTGACGATCCGCACCTCTCGTGAGGCCGACAACATGCTGCACGTCGAAATCTGCGATACCGGCCCGGGCATTCCCGAGGACGTGCGCGAGCGAATTTTCGAGCCGTTCTTCACCACCAAGCCGGTCGGCGAAGGTACCGGGCTGGGGCTGGATCTGGCATGGAAGATCATCGTCAGCAAGCACCGCGGCGACCTGCGCGTCGAGTCCGTACCGGGCGACACCCGCTTCATCGTGCTCTTGCCACTGGAGATGCCGCCGGCCGTCGACGTCGCGCTCCCGAGCGACGGTGACGGCGACCGGGCAACGTCGCTGGCGGACTAGCCGTCCCGCGGTGATCGTCGTCCGGAATAGCGACGCTGAAGTGCTGGTTGCCACAGGGCATGACCGATTCTGCTGAGAGCAAACCCAATTTAGGCCGGTTCGGATCGTTCGGACGCGGCGTGACGCCCGCACAAGCCAAAGACATCGAAGCCCTGGGCTACGGGGCGGTCTGGGTCGGCGGCTCACCGCCCGCCGAGTTGGCTTGGGTCGAGCCGATTCTGGAAGCGACGACGACGCTGCAGGTGGCCACCGGGATCGTGAACATCTGGTCGGCGGCGGCCAAGCCGGTGGCCGAGTCGTTCCATCGCATCGACCGGGCCTATCCGGGGCGTTTCCTGCTGGGCATCGGCGTGGGGCATCCCGAGGCGATCACCGAATACCGCAAGCCCTACGACGCGCTCGTCGACTACCTCGACCAGCTCGACGAGTACGGAGTGCCGGCCGATCGTCGAGTGGTGGCGGCTCTGGGTCCGCGGGTGCTGAAGCTGTCGGCGGAGCGCAGCGCCGGGGCGCATCCGTACCTGACCACGCCCGAGCACACCGCGCAGGCCCGCGAGCTGATCGGCCCGTCGGCCTTCTTGGCGCCCGAACACAAGGTGGTGCTGACCACCGATGCGGAGAAGGCTCGCGCCGTTGGCCGCAGAGCGCTGGATATTTATTTCAACCTGGCCAATTACCGCAACAGCTGGAAGCGGCTGGGTTTCTCCGAGGACGACATCAACCGGCCGGGCAGCGACCGCCTGGTCGACGCATTGGTGGCGTACGGCACCCCGGAGCAGATCGCAGCACGGTTGACAGAGCACCTCGACGCCGGCGCCGACCATGTGCCTGTGCAGATTCTGACCAAAGATGAAAACCTGGTGTCGGCCCTGGCCGAACTCGCCGGGCCGCTTGGACTGAAACCGGCGTAACCAACTAGAGGGGGAACCTCGATGACCGAGGGCGTTTCACTGACACTCGACCTGGGCCGGTATGGCGTGTGGTTGCCAACGCGATCCATCACCCCGCAACTCGCCAAGCAGATCGAGTCGTTGGGCTACGGCGCCGCCTGGATCGGGGGCTCGCCCGATGCCGGGCTGGAGTGGGTGGAGCCGGCGCTGGCCGAGACGTCCTCGCTGCAACTGGCGACCGGGATCGTGAACATCTGGGCCTCCCCGGCGGCCGAGGTGGCAGCGTCCTACCACCGGATCGAGGACGCCTACCCGGGCCGGTTCCTGCTGGGCGTCGGGGTCGGGCATCCCGAACACACCGACGAGTACAAGAAGCCCTACGACGCGCTTGTCGAGTACCTCGACGCTCTCGACGCCGCGTCGGTACCGACCAGTCGGCGGGTGCTCGCCGCGCTCGGCCCCAAAGTGCTGGCCCTGTCCGCGGAGCGCGCCGCCGGCGCCCACCCGTACCTGACCACGCCCGCGCACACCGCGCAGGCCCGCGAGCTGATCGGCAACACCGTGTTTCTGGCGCCGGAACACAAAGTCGTCCTCACGGCGGACCCCAATGAGGCCCGCGACATCGGCCGCGGTGCCGTCGACTTCTACCTCGGTCTGAGCAACTACGTGAACAACTGGCGCCGACTGGGGTTCACCGACGTCGACGTGCGGAAACCCGGCAGCGACAAGCTGATCGATGCCGTCGTCGCCTACGGCACACCGACTGCGATCGCGGCGCGCCTCAACGACCACCTGGAGGCCGGCGCCGATCACGTCACGATCCAGGTGTTGGGCGCCGAGTCTGAGGACAAGCTGGTGGCCGTATTGAAAGAGTTGGCCGGACCCTTGGGGCTCAAGCCACCCAGCTAGGGTGCCACCATGCGGCTGCTGGTCACTGGCGGCGCCGGCTTCATCGGCGCGAACTTCGTACACGCCACCGTGCGCGACCACCCGGGAGACACCGTGACGGTGTTGGACGCGATGACCTATGCCGGCTGCCGCGAATCGCTGGCAGCTGTCGCCAACGACATCAGGCTGGTAGAGGGCGACATCAACGATGCCGAGCTGGTGTCCCGACTGGTCGCCGAGTCGGATGCGGTGGTGCACTTCGCCGCGGAAACCCACGTCGACAACTCGCTGGCCGATCCGCAGTCTTCGCTGCGGGCCAACGTGCTCGGGACGTTCACGATCTTGGAGGCCATACGCCAGCACGACGTGCGGCTGCATCACGTCTCGACCGACGAGGTCTACGGCGATCTCGAACTCGACGATCCGCGGCGCTTCACCGAATCAACGCCGTACAACCCGTCGAGCCCGTACTCGGCAACCAAAGCCGGCTCCGACTTGCTGGTGCGAGCCTGGGTGCGGTCCTACGGCGTGACCGCGACGATTTCGAACTGTTCCAACAACTATGGGCCTTACCAGCACGTGGAGAAGTTCATTCCCCGCCAGATCACCAACGTGCTGACCGGGCGGCGGCCGAAGCTCTACGGCAAGGGCGCCAACGTCCGGGACTGGATCCACGTCGAGGACCACAACCTCGCCGTCCGCAGCATCCTCGCCAAGGGTCAGCCCGGTCGGACCTACCTGATCGGCGCCGAGGGCGAGCGGAGCAACCTGTCAGTCCTGCGCACGCTGCTGGAGTTGATGGGCCGCGATCCCGACGATTTCGACCACGTAGTCGACCGGGCCGGCCACGACCTTCGATATGCCATCGATCCGTCTGCGCTGAGCAACGAATTGGGTTGGAAGCCAAAGCATATTGATTTCGCCGACGGCCTGCGCGCCACTATCGACTGGTATCGCGACAACGAATCCTGGTGGCGCCCACTCAAGGATGCCGCCGAGGCTCGCTACGAACAGCGGGGACAGTGACATGCAGGTCCGAGAACTCGACATCCCCGGCGCATGGGAGATCACGCCGCAGGCGCATGGCGATTCGCGGGGAATGTTCTTCGAATGGCTGACTGACCGCGCGTTCACCGAATTCGCGGGCCATCATCTCGACGTCCGGCAGGCCAACTGCTCGGTGTCGGCGGCCGGCGTGCTGCGCGGTCTGCATTTCGCCCAATTGCCGCCGAGCCAGGCCAAATACGTGACCTGCGTGTCCGGCTCGGTATTCGATGTCGCCGTCGACATCCGGGTTGGCTCACCGACATTCGGTCGCTGGGATGCGGTCACGCTGGACGATCGCAGCCGCAAAACGATCTACCTTTCTGAAGGACTCGCGCACGGTTTCCTTGCGCTGCAGGATCATTCGACGGTCATGTACCTCTGCTCGACCGAGTACAGCCCGCAGCGCGAGCACACCATCGCCGCCATGGATCCGACGCTGGCGATCGAATGGCCCAGCGAGCACGAGCTGGTGCTGTCTGACCGCGACGCCGCCGCGCCGACGCTGGAAGAGGTCCGCGCCGCCGGCCTATTGCCGACTTGGGAAGAGGCTCAGGCTTTCGCGAAAGGCCTGCGCAACGGCTAGACGGCCGCACACAGGCTCAACGCCAGCGGAGACGCTACAGCGCTATTTCGACGAGAGTTTCCGCCAACTGACTAACGCAACCACGACGCCGACCAGCGCCGCAATCGGACCGTTGATGGACCAGGTGGTGGTGTTGCTCATCGGGCTACCACCAAGCACTCCGAATCCCTGGAGCGCCCAGACCACACCGAGCACCGCAAGGATTGAACCGAGCATGAATGTGACGACGAAAGTCCTTCTCATATAAGGATCTTACGCGCCGGATTTAGCCACGTGCCGGATAGCTAGAACGGCGGCGGCTCGTCATTCGCGACGATCGGCAATCGTTCCTCTGCGCTGCGCAGTCGGGCCCGCTGATTGTGCCGCCGTTCGGCGGCAACGTAATTGGCACGATTCTGGGCGCGGGTGCGTCGGCGCTTGGGCATCATCACGGTCCGGTCTGCGCACTGCGGACGGGCCGAGGCTGAATGCGGTGGTCCGGGCGCAGGCGTGGGAACGCACAGACTGGGGAACAGCAGGGTGCTGCCGGGGGTGGTGACATAGGTCTGCCCGGACGGCGATATCCAGATGAGTGTGCCGTCGGGCAGCTGTTGATCACGCCAAGCCCAGAATGTCTTGATCAAATGGTGAAGGCGGCACAGGGATTTCAGGTTCGACGCGTGGGTGGGGCCACCGTCGCGATAAGGGATCGTATGGTCGAGGTCGCAGCGCGTCGCCGGTTTGTCGCAGCCGGGAAATCGGCAGGTGAGGTCGCGGCATCGGACGAAGTCGGCGAGTGTTCGCGACGGCGTGTAGCCGCTCTCGCCGGTGGCGTCGTTGGGATGCACCAACGGTCGCAGCTTGGCCGAACGGGCGAGCTCGGTCATCATGTCAGCGGGGATGAGGGCGTCGCTGCCGATCATCGAGCCCGGCGCCTGCGCCCTGCCGGCCACGCTGGCTTCGTCGGCGATCACATGGATCACTACCGGAGATGGCGCTGGTTTGGCGAGCGCGGGGCATTGCCGTTGGCCGCAGCGACAGGTGAGCCTGTCGGCGCCGACGGCTAACGCCCCCATGGCATCGGCGCGGCGCTGGTTGCGGGTTCGGGGATCGGCGTCACACACCGTGGCCGCCAGCGCGTCGAGTCGCGCATCGACTGCGTGGGCATCGGTGGTGATCAGGCGTCCGAATACCTCGGTGAGGCCATCAGCGTCACCCCAGATCGAGAATTCTCGACCGCCGCGGCGCTCGCGACGACGTCGCACCGCATCACGATCGGCACGGGCCACTACCCAGTCGACGTACCCACCCAACCGACCCTGCGTTATGCCCGGCCACCGCGCCACCTTCACGGCCAATTCGGCGTCGACGGCAGCCAGCACATCGGGGGCAGTGATCAAATCGGTGCGGTAGACGATCGTCCGGAACGACCGGTAGTCGATGTCGCCGGCCAACAACAATGCGCCGACCCGCGGCAACCGCAATCTCATCGCCCGGGAGTACTCCAGATAGCTCGTCGCCAGCCCCTGGGTGATACCCAACGCCGCCGCCACCTCAGTCGTGATCGCCTCCTGAGTATCGGTGCACCACGTCTCACGCTCGCCGACCTGACGCAGGCGCAGCAGATCCAGCTCCCCGATGGCCGCGAGCCGCTCACCCGCAGCCCGGTTCTCCGCGCGCGCCGCCGTACGCAACCGCTCCAGCAGTGGCGAGGCTGTATCGAACATACTTTCGATTATGCCTCCGGGGTCCGACACGTGTAACCCGAAGCGCTATGGACAGTCGAACGGCAGAATTCTCAGCGGAACCACGCTCTCGACAGGCAGGCGATCTGTGACTGCACACGGCGGATCCGTGGACCCGCGGCCACTGCGCGTGGTGCCCGACGGCGGCTATCCGGACTGGGAGGCGGTCTACCAAGACAATGCGACCTGGGTCTATCGCACCATTTACGCGCGGGTCGGAAACCGGGCCGACGCCGAGGACCTCACCGCCGAGGTCTTCCTCGCGGCGCTGCGCCCGCTGCGACTGACGGCCAGCGTCGATGAGGTTCGCGGTTATCTGCGCGTCACTGCGCGAACCGTCTTGGCCGCGCATTGGCGCGAGACGCTCGGACGGGAGATCACCTCCATCGACGACGTCGAGCAGCCGCCCGAAAGCGAGGAGGCGATCAGCACTGCACCGCAACGTGTTGCCCATGTCCTCGATCAATTGCCGGACAATTACCGGCGGGTCCTGGAACTCCGTTTCCTGCAGGGCCGTTCGATCAAAGAGTCCGCGGCCGAACTGGGGGTCAGCATCGCCAACATCAAAGTTCTCCAGCATCGGGCGCTGCGACTGGCCGCGCAGGTCAACGAGAAGGGCCAATCATGAACGCGCGTGGGTTGCGCAGATACGTCGACGATCTGCTGCGGGGCCGGCGCCCAAAGCCGTTTCACCCGGACGATTTCGAAGCCACGCAGATCCGAACCGCGATCGACCTGCAGGCGGCGCGGCTGGGCAGTGACGCTCCGCGGCAGGAATTTCTGACCGATCTGCGCAGTCGGCTTGCAGCACAACACAACAGCGCGGGACGGTCGGCGTCTGAGCCGAGTGCCACCCGCCGGAACGTGATCGTCGGCACCTCCGCGGCCGCAGCTGCCGCAGTCGCGGCGGTCTCGGTCGATCGGGCATTGGTCGACAGCGGTCACGTCGCTGACAAGACCAACATGAGCTCCGGCCAACTCACACCGGACAACGGGCGATGGATGCGGGTCGCGGCCAGCGCCGAGTTGACCGACGGAGTCATGCGGTCATTCGACCTCGGCACGGTCGTCGGATTCGTCCGCCGTGTGGACGGCAAGCCCGAAGCGGTGTCAGGGGTGTGCACTCACCAGGGCTGCAGGTTGTGGTTCGACGCGCCCGACGACCGGCTGCGCTGCCCATGCCACGCGACGTCGTTCTCGCCCGCCGGCCGGGTACTGACGCATCAGCTGCCGATAGCTCCGAAAGCTTTGCCCACGTTGATGGTCCGCGAGCGCGGCGGCGCGATCGAGGTGTTCGTTCCGTCGCGGCCCGACGGGCCGCCGGCCTAGCGACGGTGTAACCCGCCCTTCTATCTATTGGCGACGGATGTTCTGCCGACGATGGAGGTGCATCGTGATGCCCGCGCGTTTGATTGTTGTTCTGGCGGTTCTGATTTCGGGTGGATGTTCATCGCCCCCCTCGGTAACGTCCCCATCGGTGACCTTCGGGTCAGGGGCAGCGACGCCCGGCATGTCCGGCATGAGTGGCATGCCCGCCATGCCGAACATGCCTGCGGGCACTCCGGCGCCGGCGCCGGCGCCGGGATCGGCAGCGCCGGTGGCTAGCGACGCGGTCAGCATCGACAACTTCGCGTTTGTCCCCGCGACGCTGACCGTTCCCGCGGGCAGCACAGTTACCTGGACCAACCGGGACGAGGAACCACACACCGTCGTCGCCAACGATGGCTCGTTTCACTCGCCCGGAATGGGATCGCAGGCAACGTTTTCCTACACATTCGCGACTGCCGGCACGTTCGACTACGTCTGCTCGATCCACCCGTTCATGCATGCCACCGTGGTCGTGACGCAATGACCGACACTCCACACACAATGACCCGGCGCCAACTCGTCCGCCACGGCGCATGGTTCGGCGCGGCGGTCGGCCTCGCGGTAGCCGGCGGAGAAGTCGTCTCGCATATCGCCGGCACCGCGCAGGCCAAGCAGATTCAAGCCCGGCCCACCGTGCGGTTCGCACAAGTCAGCGACAGCCACATCGGATTTACCGGCAAGGCCAACCCGGATGTGGTCGGCTCATTCAGTCAGGCGATCGGCCGAATCAACAATCTCGGCTACACACCCGATTTCGTCATTCACACCGGCGACCTCACCCACCTGGCCACGCCCGCGCAGTTCGATCAGGTCAAGCAGATGATGACGGGACTTCGCACGCCGCACGTCTTCACCGTTCCCGGCGAGCATGACTCAATCGACGACGCGGGCCAGAAGTATCGAAGCGCGTTCGGCACCGGGACCCGCGGCGACGGTTGGTACAGCTTCGACATCGCCGGGGTGCATGTCATCGCACTGGTCAACACGCTCAATCTGAAGAAGCTTGGGCACTTGGGTGTTGATCAACTCGACTTCCTCGCCAAAGACATCGCACCGCTGCCCAGCGACACCCCGGTCATCGTGTTGAGTCACATTCCACTGTGCGCGATGTATCCGGACTGGGGCTGGGCGACCGATGACGCCGCCCAGGCCCTGAGCTATCTTCGCCGTTTCTCATCGGTGACGTGCCTCAATGGCCATGTCCACCAAATATTTTCTAAAGCCGAGGGCAACGTGAGCTTCTACAGCGGAACCACGACCGCCTACCCGCTGCCGCACCCGGGCGATGGTCCCGCGCCCAAGCCACTGACCCTGCCCGCCGGCAAGCTGCACGATGCGCTCGGCATCCGAGAGGTCAGCTACGTCCGAGGTCAAGAATCCCTCGCGTTGAAAGAGAATACACTGCAATGACTTACGTCAATCGGATCGGTATTGCCGCCACGCTGGCCACCAGCGGTCTCAGTCATGCCTACCTGTATATTCATGGCTACCAACATATTCCGATGATCGGCGCAGCATTTGTTGCGCAAGCAGGCACGTCATTCGCGCTTGCGGTGCTTATCCTGGCGGGTGGTCCTGGATGGCTTCGGTGGGCTGCTGCGGTGGTGGCCGGCGGTGCACTGGTTGCGTTCGCATTGTCACGCACCGTCGGTATTTTCGGATTCGCTGAACGCGGATGGCAACCAGCTCCGCACGCGGCGATCAGCGTTGCCGCCGAGATCCTGACTGTCGGGCTATGGCTAGCCTGGGTAATGAGGAATCGTCAGCCCTTGGTGCGCCGGAACAAGAAGGTCACGCTGCGTCGCCGATTGGCGAATCCCGGCGCGAATCTGAAGTCGTCAGTTCGATGAAAGAGGTGACCTTTGAACAAGACTGCCCGGTTCTCTCGGTACGGGATGACGTGCGACTCCGCGTTGTGATCCTGCAGGAACTGCCTGACCCGATCCCCTCCGGAGTTGTAGTCCATGTAGGTCCAATCGCTCGGCGCCTGTTTGTCCCACACAACGAGACCGCCCGTGCCCGGCTCGAGGTTCGCTGAATCTGGCGTGATCCATAAGTTCAACGAGAAATCGGCGTCATCCCCGTGTATGTCGGTTCCCGGCAGTTTGGTGTCGTACACGAATGCCCACCATTCTGCGAGTTGATATCCATCGAACGCCTCACCGAGTACCGCTGAAAACTCCTCTGCTACAGAAAATAACGAGACACTGGCGAATCCCTGTTGAGCAAAGGCCCCTACATAGCCGAACGGATACGGATGGCGCCAGACCGTCGACTCCAGACAGAATTTTCGCACCTGATCGAGAGCCTCTGGCGTGAGGAAGTCGTCGATCACCTGCGCCGTCAGTCGGCCCGCCGTGATGTCCTGTCGCATTGGTCCGTAATCGACAGCCGGGTTCACATATCTCGGCAGCTTTTCCTCGGAAACCCGTACGTACGGCGGGTCTGCAAGAGTTTCACCGTCTCTCGGGTCGACGGACACCCACGGGACCTCGCCTTGCGCCCCGTCGATGATCTCTGCCAGGTGGTGCCGTACGCCGAGGAGTTCTTCAGCGGAAATGCCGGCAAGCACGTGCTCATCACCATTGCCGGCAAGAATGTAGTCAAGTTGCTCTGCGTTATGCAACGCAAAATGTGCCGGAATCGAATACTGCCCGGGCGGAATCGGACGTTGGTCGCGAATGAGGGCGCTAAGAACTTCGAAATTTGACAACGCGGAATCGTAGTCCCTCAGAGCCACATTCACCTTCGCAAGGACGTCTCTGGCCGGCACAGAGGTAGGTTCTCTTGCCACCGCGGCCGAGGCGTAGTGAAGTGCTTTGTCATGCTCTCCCAGTTCGAGATACAACGAAACGAGCATGCACATTTCCTGGAGAGAACCCCCCAGCTCGACGACGTTCGCGAGGATATCCACTGCTGCCGCACGGCTTTCGCCCTGCGTCATACCTCCGGCTTCGGTGAAGGCGGTATTGCTCGAATCCGGTACAGACGTCATGACGGCAACTTCCTCAGCGCACCTTTCCGCGCGCGGAACGGATATGAACGAACAGCTGTCGGTCAGGCAAAATCACGACTCCGCCCTACCGTTTGCTGCGCCGGAACAAGAAGGTCACGCTGCGTCGCCGGTTGGCGAACCCGGGCGCGAAGGTGAAGTCGTCAGTCCGATGAAAGAGGTGTCCTTTGAACAAGACTGCCCGGTTTTCGCGGTGAGGAATGACCGTCGATTCGGCGTTGGTGTCTAGCAGGTACTGCCTGACCCGCTCTCCCCCAGAGTTGTAGTCGTCGAAGCTCCAGTCACTGGGCGCCGTCTTGTCCCAGACAACCAGGCCGCCCGTGGCCGGGTCCAGATTCGCCGCGTCAGGGGTGATCCACAAGTTCAGCGAGAAATCGGCGTCATCACCGTGGATATCAGTGCCTGGCAGCCGGGCGTCGTACTCGAACGCCCACCACTGCGCCAAGTGATATCCGTCAAACGCATCACCGAGCGCGGCCTCGAACTGTTCCGCGACGGCGAACAGCGAGGTGCTGGCGAATCCGTCCTGCGGAAACGCTCCGACATAGCCGAATTTATAGGGGTGACGCCAGACTGTGGACTCCAGGCAGAACTTTCGCAGTTGCTCCAAAGCGTCCGGGGTGAGGAAATCGTCGATGACTTCCGCCGTCAGCCGGCCTGACGAGATCGCTTGTCGTATCGGCCCGTAATCGACATTCGCGTTCAGGTAGGTCGGCAGCCTTTCCTCCGGAACCTTGAAGAACGGCGGGTCGGCCAAAAGCGGACTGCTGCTTGCATTCACCGGAATCCACGGCGCTGCTCCATTCGCCCCGTCGATGACGTCGGCGAGTCCCTGGCGTAAGCCGTGGAGTTGTTCAGCCATCGCGCCGGCGGGTGCTTGCTTCGTGCGGTTCTCGGTCAGAATGTGGTCGAGTTGCTCGAGATTGCGCAGCGCGAAGTGTGCGGGAATCGAATACTGGGCAGGCGGTGCCGAACGCTGTTCTCGACAGAGCGCGGCCAGCGCGTCGTAATCCGACAACGCGGAATCGTAATCGCCCAGAGCAAGGTTCACCTTCGCGAGCAGATCTCTCGCCGGCGCGGAAGATGGCGCACGCTGCACCGCGGCCGAGGCATGGCGAAATGCTTCCTCGTAGTGCCCGAGTTCCAGAGACGAGGAAGCGAGCATGAATAGCGACTGCGGATCAGCCTCCTGCTCCGGCAGAGACGTCATGACGGACCTCCCACAAACAACTGTCGGCCGGGCACCGTAAGGGTGCCCGGCCGACAGAATAGGTCGGAAGTTAGCCGGCGGCCGCGGCGTTGGCGGCCTCGGTTGCCGCGTACGAGCCGGCGCTGGTGCCCAGCGTGCTGACGAACTGTTCGTGAATCGCTGCGGCCTGCGCAGCCACCGCCTGGTAGAGCTGGGCGTGCGCGGCGAACTGCGCGGCGGTCAGCGCCGATACTTCGTCGGCCGCGGCGGGGACCACGCCGGTGGTCGGGGCTGCGGCGGCAGTGTTCTGCGCGTTGAACGACGAGCCGATCCCGCCGAGAGCGGTTGCCGCTTGACTCAGGGCTTCGGGCTGGGTGGTGACGAATGACATGTGCGTGTCCCCTCGAGTGCAAACTCCGCAACCAGCTGCGGAGTGACTGGACTGTTGGCTTGGTGGCTCGACTGTAAGCCTCCTCGCCCCATCAAGCTTACGACGACGTCAGCGCTGGGCCACGTATCTGCATCGCTGCGGCCGCCACAGGCGGATTCGGCGGCGACTCCATATGCCCGCAGCGTGCTGAAATGCGGCGTGATCAGGGACGCCGCTGTCCATCAAGAAAGACGGCTGCGAGTAAGAATCTTGCCGTGAAAAAACGCTGAGACCTGCGACGCCTTGGCGGGCGGCAACGGCCGCGCCGCTGTCCGGAATTTTGGATATCAAGATTTTTATTCGCGGCCACCGCTCGTTCACCCTTCGCACCGGGTCGGCCGGCCGTTCACCGCCGGAGTGTTACAGCAGTTCAGCGGTCGAATTCGAGGTTGCACCCGACGAGTCGCCGGACAGCCGTCAAACCCCTTGCGCCACCGCATGCAGCCGCTTGGGCCAGCGCTGATTTTTCTGAGGCTGGCTAATCTCCAACGACGGGGAAAAACAGTCAGCTAACAGGCATTTCGCAACGACCTGACAGCTGACAGGAGCATTCCACAGCTTATTTCCGCTCAGCGCTGGACGGGCGCCGAGCACTTGGGGACCACACCACAGAGCCGGAGCGAGGACATGGTTTTTGATTTCGGAGCGCTACCGCCGGAGATCAACTCCGGCAAGATCTACACGGGCCCGGGCTCGGCGCCGCTTGTGGCGGCCGCGACTGCCTGGGATGCGTTAGCGAGTGAGTTGCAGACGACGGCAGCGTCGTACGGATCCACGATCGGTGAGCTGACCACCAGCTGGCAGGGGCCATCTTCGGCGGCCGCGGCCGATGCCGCGGCACCCTTCACCGCGTGGCTGAGCACGACCGCGGCGCAGGCTGAGCAAACGGCCGCTCAGGCCCAGGCGGCAGCGGCTGCCTACGAGGCCGCTTTCGCAGCCAGCATCCCCCCGCCGGTGATCGCGGCCAATCGCGCAGCGTTAGCGCTGCTGGTCGCGACTAACTTCTTGGGTCAGAACACCCCGGCGATCGCCGCCAACGAGGCGACCTATGCCGAGTTCTGGGCGCAGGACGCGGTCGCGATGTACGGCTATGCCGGGGCCGCCACTACGGCAAGCCAGTTAACCCCGTTCACCGCCGCACCGGCGACCACCAACGACAGCGGACAGGCCACCCAGTCGGCCGCCGCCTCGTCCGCCGATGCGACGACCACCGCCATCGAGTCGTTCCTGACGCAGTTGAACACCGAATTCACGCAATTCGGCACCGAGATCTCCACCCTCAGCACGCAACTCGGCAGCTATTTCCCGGCCTCGACCACCAGCCTGGCTTCGCTCGTATCGAGCCTGGGCTTGCCGACGTCGGTCACCAACGCCATCAACCTCTTCAACCTGTCGCTCACCACCGGCGCCAACACACTCAGCACCTATGGCGCCGGGCCGTGGTCACTGATCGGACTCGGGAGTCTGATGAAGAACTGGTACCAGGTCTCCATCAGTATTCCGAGCTTGGGTACCGGTATTCAGGGCATCGGTCCGCTGTTGAACCCCAAGCCGATTGTGGGGGCGTTGTCGCCGCTGTTGCACAGCGGACTGCTGAGCGGCTCCTACGCCGGCGAGGGGAATGTCGGCGCGCTGGCGTCGGTCGGCCGGGCCGGCACCATCGGTTCGCTCTCGGTGCCGCAGAACTGGGCCTCGGCGGTTCCCGCGGTCCGGACGGTTGCGGCCGAGATGGACGCAACCTCGCTTGACGCCGCTCCAGAGATGGCCTCGATCGGTAACCCCGGGATGTTCGGTCAGACGGCACTGTCCAGCCTGGCCGGCCGCGCTATCGGCGGGTCGGCGACGCGCGCTGTCGCCGGACAGGGCTACCGCATACCCGGCGCCGTGGCGACCGACGACATCGCCACCACCGCCACCATCATCGTCATCCCGCCGAGCGCGGAATAAGGAAGGCTGACAATGGTTTTCGATTTCGCAGCGCAGCCGCCGGAAGTCATCTCGACCAAGATCTACTCCGGTCCGGGCAGCGAGTCATTGCAGGCCGCGGCATCGGCCTGGGAGGGTCTGGCCGGCGAATTGCAGTCGACCGCCGCCAATTACCAATCGGTGATCTCCGGGCTGGTCAGCGGTGACTGGACAGGTCCGTCGTCCGAAGCCGCCGCAGCGGCAGCGGCACCGTATGTGTCGTGGCTGTCGACCACCGCAGGGCAGGCCGAGCAGACTGCCGGTCAGGCCCGGGCTGCTGCCAGCGCCTATGAGACCGCGCTGGCAGCCACCGTGCCCCCGGCCGAGATCGCCGCGAACCGCACTCAACTGCTGTCGCTGTTGCAGACAAACATCCTGGGGCAGAACAACGCGTCGATCGCGGCGCTCGAGGCCGAATACGCCCAGTTCTGGGCCCAGGACGTCGCCGCCATCACCGGCTACGCCGGCTCCTCGCAAGCGGCCACTACCGGTCTGGGCTCGTTCACCGAGGCGCCGCAGACGACCAACAACAGTGGCCAGACCACTCAGGCGGCCGCAACCGCCCAGGCAGCCGCGACGGCGCCGACCAACGATCTGGAAACCATCGTCGAACAGATCGAAGCCGACGCCACCAACTTCCTCAACCAAGTCACTGCGTTCAACGGCGACTACACCAAGTTCTTCACCAACGCGCTGGGCAGCATCCCCGGCGGGTCGACGCTGTCCACGACGTGGACGAACTTCTACTCCTTCGTCTCGGGTGCCGGCAGCCAGGCGACGTGGACCAACGTCGCCAATAGCAGTACGAGCCTGGGTATTGGGCAGTGGAAGAACTTCTTCATTTATCAGCCGTGGAGTCACGGAGTACCGCTCGGGTCGCTGAATGGCGGACTGTCCTCGCCCGGACATTCGGGGGCCGCGGGTTTGGGGGGCCTGGGAGCGCGCGCGGCGTCGGCGACGCTCGGCAGTGCGCAGACGGTCGGCAAGTTGTCGGTGCCGCCCAGCTGGGCCGGCGCCACTCCAGCCGTCAGGCTTGCCGCTACGGCGTTGCCGGAAGGCACCTTTGCCGCGACCGCGGCACCCGCAACAGATATCCCTCTGAGCCTGCTCAATCAGAGCACGATGGGCAGCTTGACGGGAGGTGCGCTGGGCAGCCCAGCCGCCCGTGTCGTCAGCTCAACGGGCGTACGGCCCAAGGTGACTCCTGCGGGCGAGCGCAGCAAGGGGCCGGTCAAGCTCGACAAGGTCATCGCGCAACTTCAGCAGGCGCCAGATCAGGTGCAGCACTGGTCTGTTGACGAGGCCGGGCTAGACGAGTTGGTCGCCAGGCTGTCGACCAAACCGGGCATTCATGCGGTGCACCTCACCGACGACAAGGCCGCAGCCGCGGCCGCCAAGCTCGCAGCCGAAACCGGTTGACGCAGTCGCACACGTCGTTCAGACACGTAAAAGGAGGATCGATGAAACAGCTCTTCGCCATATTCGGGGTATCCCTCGGACTCATGCTCGCCGCGCCAGCGTATGCCGACCCCGGCATCGACGAGCCGGTCAACAGCGAGAACAACGGCTCTTTTCTCGCTGACCTGAAGAAGGTGGGGATCGGGTTTTCCGACCCGGCGCAAGCCATCAGCGCCGGCCAAGCGGTGTGCGCGCACATCCATAACGGGATGTCCGGCCTGCATCTGATCAAGCACCTCCAAGACAACAACCCCTCCCTCACCGAGAGCGGCGCCGCTCAATTCGCGACGATCTCGGCGAAGGCATACTGCCCGCGACAACTCGACGAATCTGTGGAGCCGGGCGACAAGGAAATCAGGACCAGCGCCGGCGGACCCGGCGGGGCCGGCGGCCAACACGACGGAGGCGGTGGCCACCACGACACAGGTGCCGGCGACTGACGCTCAGGGGCTTTCATCATCTCGATGACATAGCTGCGCGTAGCTCCTCAGTCGCCCTCGTGAGGTCCCGACACCCGCGTGCGCTGTGTCCGGCGACCACTCCGCCCCTCGGTGGCATCGACCAAGCGCAGCGGGAGTGGGAACCAATCGTCGACAACGCAATCACTCGTTGTGTCGTCTAACCAGCGCTGCGGAACCGACAGTGCTCCGATTGCCGCCGCGTGACCGAAACGCGCAGCGATCCCGCTCGGGTTCGGCGCCGACAACACAGCCGCTTTGATCAGCATCATCCCCCTGTTCATCGCGTTCAGATTCTTGATCGCGACTTCCGCTGCGGGCGACAACGAACTGAGCTTGGACAGCGCACGCGTCACCGAAAGCAGATGAACCTCTAACGTCGTTTGTGGCGATGACGAAAACGCCTGGAGCGCTTCGGGAATAGCGGCAATGACCTGCTCCCCGGCCGCGATGGCGTCTGGGGCCGATGCCAATTTGCGAGCCGACCGCCGAACGTTCACGTCGGGGTGTGTCGATCCAGACGAGTCGAATGTGAGACTCGATGAGCCGAACGACATCAGCACGGAGGCCCGAGCCGATGCCCGGGCATAGGCATACATGGCCTCGGCATCATCGGCCCACATCTGCTCATAGTCAGCTTCGGTTTGCGCGACCATCGGACTGGCCTGCGCCAGGCAATTCGTCGTACATAGCGATGTCAGCCGAAATCGATTGGCGATGATCGTGTCCGGGTGCACCATCGCCGCCAAGGCCAACTCGTGGGCACTCACCGCAGCGGCCGCCTGCATTGCTGCGTGCGCAGCTTGGGTAGCGGCGGCGTCGAGCCAGGCGATGTACGGCGCCAGCGCCCGGCCGACGGCGACTGCGACAGCACCGTGCCAACCTTCAGCCAGACTGGCGGCAACCGCACAGCACGCTGCCCTGGCCTGACGCAGGGTTGCCGCCAGCTCATCCCAAGCCGTCGCTGCCCGCTCCATTGACGCCGAGCCGCAACCGTAGAACAACCGTCCGGAATTGATCTCTGGCGGCACTCGCCCGAACGACATCACTGACTCCCTGCGGTGAGCGCGAATTCGGATGGCGCACTTGACTGCGGCTGCCCTGTTTGGTCTACGTTCATCATGTGTTCATCGGACCTTCTGCGATGGCGTTACCGATCACTAGCGACCTCATCGCCTCCTCCTTCATGGCTGAGATCCTTGATGGTTTCGCCCGAAGGAGCCGGTGTCTCTGCGGCTGACTGCAATGAGGGATTGCTGCCAGCCGGAATGTTCGGCTACCGGCTAGCGGGTACTGACCCACCGCTTCGTCCGCAGCCACGAGTTGCACGATGGCGTCCAACGGCAACTCGTGTCGTTGGGGCTCACATTGGGACTGGCAGAAGAGTTCTATCCGGCCTGAGCAGATGGCGCTTCGGGAACAGATCTCCGGCGTCGTCACTGGCCTGGGCGATGTCTCGGACGAACTACGCGAGATTTCTCCCGGTATTCACCCCGGCGATCCTGTCGAAAGGCCCCCCGCCCGGTCACAATGGCGTCGTGGAGTCACTGGTTAAGCCGATTCGGGTTGTCATCGTCGATGACAACCCGGAGTTCCTCGACTCAGCCAGACGACTCCTTGAACACCAGGGGGTCCGCGTCGTCGGCCTGGCGACAACGAATGCCGATGGGCTCCGGTACGTCAAAGAATTACGACCCGACGTCACACTCGTCGACGTGAACCTCGGCGACGAGAGCGGATTCGATCTTGCTGAGACACTTCAGGAAAGCGACGATTGGGCGCCGGTCCCGGTGATACTGATATCCACCCACGCAGAGCCGGACCTGGCCGACATGATCGAGACGAGTTCCGCGATAGGTTTTCTCGCCAAGTCCGCCCTATCCGCCGGCGCGATCAACGCAGCCATGGATCGCCTCGGCCACAGCCGCGTGAGGTAGCGATCCGCACGTGCAGCTCGCCGGTAACCATCTTCTGAGGGCTTTTCCCTTGGTTATCCAGCGCCTCAGGGCAGCAGCGAGATGTGACCCTCGGGTGGCTCCGGTGCAGACTGCACACCACCATTGGTGCTGCCGCCACCGTCGATGCCGCTACCCGTGCCACCCTTTCCCTGGCCTCCCTGCATCCCCTGCGAGGGCGGGGGGACCACCTCAGGTGGTGGCGGGGGCTTCTGCTCGGGTGGCGGGTTCTGCTTGGGCTTGGCCACCACGACCGGCGGCGTCATGGAAGCCATATCTGGCACCTGCGGCACCGCGGGAGCGGGATGGGGCACTGCCAAGCCGGTGAGGACGATGCGGTAGCCACCGTGGTAGGCAGCACCGCCAGCGTGGCCGGCGCAGTATGCCTGCGACGACACCCGGACGAACGCCGCCATCGTGCGCCGATGTTGATCCAGCGGGTGCGACGGGTCCTCTGCGTAGGCGTATTGGGCCAACGTGTCGGCGATGGACGACGGCGACTCTCCGCCACTGAGTGCATCGCACACCTTGTGGCCGTAGGAGATGACACCGGGAATGCCATCGTGGGCAGGGATGCCCGCCTGAGCAAGCAATGCAAGGAAGTTGTCATCCTGGTTGGATGCGTTGGCCTGTGGTGCCAGTGCAATTGCGGCACTGAGAATGGCAGTATCGATCAATAGAGACTTCATCGCCGCCTCCTTTATGTTGTGAGATTCTGATGATTTCGCCCGGAGGAGGCTGTGTCTTTGTGGCTGACTGCAAGGAGGGATTGCGGGCAGCCGGAATGTTCGGCTACCAGCTAGCAGGTAACTGAGCCGACGCGTCGGTCGCGATATTGCGGCGGGCCATCGCGCGTGCTAAGCCGATTATGTGGCAGAGCATGCGGTCGCTCACGTCAAGAACGGCCGAGCTGAACGTCCGGTCGGCCGGGTCATGTCGCTGCTGGTGCGGCCGACCCCTCCGCCGTTATGGGTCGGGCTCGTCGCCGCCGCGGCATTGATCGGCCTGGAGACGGTTGTGGTTCTCCTGCTCAGACATTTCGCTCCTACCAACGCTTTCGGCACGGTGTACCTTCTCGGGGTCTTGGTGGTCGGAGCGGCGTGGGGGTTCGGCTTAGCGGCGACCAACGCATTGGCCAGCGCGGTGGCGTTCGACTACTGCAGGAGCTGGCCGGACAGCGGTCTTTCACAGCCCCAGAACTGGGTCGTGGTTGGCGTCTTTTTCGTCGTGGCGCTGCTGTCCAACAGCCTTGCGTGGTTGGCCCGGGCGAGCGCGATCGAAGCCGAACGGCGCCGGCAGGAAGCCGATTTCGGCGCACGGCAGCAGACTGCGCTGCGTCGGGTCGCGACTTTGGTGGCACGCGGCGTTCCGCCATCGGAAGTGTTCTCAGCCGTGGTCGCCGAATTAGCCAGTTGTCTGGACTCTCGCAACGCGTCGTTGTTCCGGTATGAGCCTGACGGCACGGCTCTCTTGCTTGCGGTGGCCGACGAACGCGGTCTGCAGAAGATGCCTGCGGGCGAACGCTTTTCGCTCGACGGGCAGAATGTCGTGGCAATGGTACGGCGTGATGGCCGAGCCGTCCGAATGGACAGCCACGACCATGCTGGCGGGTCCGCGGCGGCGCGTATCCGCGCATTGGGTTTGTGCTCGGCTGTCGGAGCCCCGATCGTGGTCGGCGACCGGGTGTGGGGAGCGGCCATCGCGGGTTCGTCGCGGCCCGACGCCTTTCCGCCCGGCGCCGAGCAACGGGTGAGCGACTTCGCGGACCTCATCGCGATTGCGATCGCGAACGTGCAAGCACGTGCGGAACTGACCGCCTCTCGGGCACGGATCGTCACGGCCGCCGACGACACTCGGCGGCGTATCGAACGGGATTTGCACGACGGCGCCCAGCAGCGACTGGTTTCCCTCGGACTCAGGCTGCGGGTTGCGGAAGACTCGGTCGCGCCTGAGCAGATGGCGCTCCGGGAACAGATCTCCGACGTCGTCACTGGCCTCGGCGATGTCTCGGACGAACTACGTGAGATTTCTCGCGGTATTCACCCGGCGATCCTGTCGAAAGGTGGGCTCGAACCAGCACTGAGGACACTGGCGCGCCGCTGCACGGCCCCGGTGGATCTGGATGTAGCCGTACCTTGCCGTTTACCTGACTACGTAGAAGTCGCCGGCTATTACGTTGTGGCAGAGGCACTGACGAACGTGGCAAAGCATGCGCAGGCATCTGAGGTACTTCTGTCCGTCAAGTCCGAGGGTGATCACCTCTACCTTTCAATACGCGACGACGGCATTGGCGGAGCCGACGCCGGCAAAGGGTCCGGACTCATCGGGTTGGTGGACCGCGTCGAGGCCCTCGGGGGTCGGATCGACATCATGAGTCGTTGCGGCGACGGTACGTCGCTCGATGCGGTGATCCCACTGAGACGCGACGTGCTGCCCGGGTCGCAGTCCAGCGAGCTTGTCCCGTGCGAGACCTGAGGATTGGTGCTAGCGGGATTCCAGACTGGACCGCCGCCCGGTCACAATGGCGTCGTGGAGTCACTGGTTAAGCCGATTCGGGTTGTCATCGTCGATGACAACCCGGAGTTCCTCGACTCAGCCAGACGACTCCTTGAACACCAGGGGGTCCGCGTCGTCGGCCTGGCGACAACGAATGCCGATGGGCTGCGGCAAATCCAAGAATTACGACCCGACGTCACACTCGTCGACGTGAACCTCGGCGACGAGAGCGGATTCGATCTTGCTGAGACACTTCAGGAAAGCGACGAATGGGCGCCGGTCCCGGTGATACTGATATCCACCCACGCAGAGCCGGACCTGGCCGACATGATCGAGACGAGTTCCGCGATAGGTTTTCTCGCCAAGTCCGCCCTATCCGCCGGCGCGATCAACGCAGCCATGGATCGCCTCGGCCACAGCCGCGTGAGGTAGCGATCCGCCTTGCAGCTAGCCGGTAACCGCTGACTGCCGCTGACCGGCATGACCCATAGGCGTTAGCGGCGAAGACATTTGGTGCTTGGGGCGCGACGCTGAGCATTATGAACCATTATCCGTGCGAAACACCTTCGCCGCAGCCGCCTTTGAGCTATCAACGTGAAGACTTCTACGGCGGTCAACTGTGCTGGCAGGTGCCGCGGGCGTTGAAATCGACCACATGGCTCACCCGCTGAAGTCAGCCGAGCAATCCCACCAACCGCGATCAGGCAAAGGGTTGGCCCTGGGAAAAGTCTTCGTCGGTGCCGCTGCAGCCGTCATTTCGGTAGCCCTGGCCGCGCCGGCGGGCGCCGCTGCCCCGGACTTCTTGGGCGCAGTACGCGCCGCCGGCATCACCGGGACCGATCCTGCGATGCTGGAAGACGGCTACGACGTGTGCTGGAAACTCTGGAATCAACACGCCCCGGGTACTCAAGTTGCCGCGGGGCTGGTGCAAGACCATCCGCAACTGACCCCCGGCCAAGCGGGACAGTTCGTTCTCGCCGCCTACCACGACCTGTGCCCGGTGAATGGCTCGTATGACTATTGGGCTTACAGCACCGGCTGAAATCACCTGGTCTGCAACGACAACCGCGTACGCGGATCCGATGACGCACGAGACAACACCAGCGTAGTGGGTGGATCACCATGTCACCGTCCTCTGACATCTCGGGCCGCCTCCCGATTCGGCGCCGTCCTGTGTGATCGCTTCGTACCGGCATGACGTCAACGAGTTCGACCGGGCAATGGCCCGATCAGTGACTTAGGTGTCCTTCCGTAGCAAAATGTGATCAGCCGAATGGCCGAGAGGACGTCGCCGCATGGGAGTTGGCTCCGGCAACGCACAGAGCGCGCCGGCAGAAGAACCCGGTTCACGGGGACGCGGTCTACGCGTGGTCGTGGCCGATGACGACGCCCTCCTCCGGGAAGGGTTGGCGAGCCTGCTTGAGCGCGCTGGGTTCGACGTCGTCGGGCGGGTCGGCAATGGAACCGAAGCTCTTGCAGTAGTGCGCACGGAGATTCCCGACCTGCTCGTCGTCGACATCCGTATGCCACCAAGCAACACCACCGAAGGTCTCGATGTCGCTCGAGTCGTCCGGGACGAGCACCCAGAGACCGGGATTTTGGTTTTATCAGCTCATGTCGAGGTCGAACACGCGATGGAGCTTCTGGCCAGCGGCCGTGCAATCGGGTACCTCCTCAAAAGTCGGGTGACCGATGTGGCGGAGTTTCTCGATTCCCTACAGCGGATCGCCAACGGCGCCTCAGTGATCGACCCGGTGCTCATCCAGGAGTTGGTCGCGGGACGCCGACGCACAGATCCGCTTGCTGCTCTGAGTCCGCGGGAGCACGAGGTTTTGGCGCTGATGGCAGAGGGGCGCTCCAACGCCGGTATTGCCCGTCAGTTGTGGCTCACCGAAGGCACCGTCGAGAAGCACGTGCGAAGCATTCTCAGCAAGCTGGACCTGCCCGAGGCCGCTGCAGACCACCGCCGCGTCCGAGCGGTGATCACTTTCCTCGAGTCTCGGTGACCACGTGGCCCGCCGCTTGCCATCGGCCCGTCGCAGTTACTAGGATGTCCTAGTAAACCCACCGATGCACTTTGATGTCCGAGGACACTCATGACCACACAGATTCCGCATTTCATCGACGGCCGTCGCAGCAATCTCTCGTCGACCCGGACCGCCGATGTGCTCAACCCCAGCACCGGGGAGGTGCAGGCACAGGTCCTGCTGGCGTCGGCCGCCGACGTAGACACCGCGGTCAGCAGCGCCAAGAAGGCGCAGAAAGAGTGGGCCGCGTTCAACCCGCAGCGCCGGGCCCGGGTCATGATGAAATTCGTCGACCTCGTCAACGCTCATGTCGACGAACTCGCCGAGCTGCTCAGCCTGGAACACGGAAAGACCATCCCCGACTCCAAGGGCGACATCCAGCGCGGCATCGAGGTCATCGAGTTCGCGATCGGCATCCCACACCTACTCAAGGGTGAGTTCACCGAGGGCGCGGGCTCAGGCATCGACGTCTATTCCATCCGCCAGCCGCTCGGCGTGGTCGCAGGCATCACCCCGTTCAACTTCCCGGCGATGATCCCGCTGTGGAAGGCCGGTCCCGCGCTGGCATGCGGAAACGCCTTCATTCTCAAGCCTTCCGAGCGCGACCCGTCGGTGCCGCTGCGGCTGGCCGAGCTGTTCCTCGAGGCCGGTCTGCCGCCGGGCGTCTTTCAGGTGGTCAACGGCGACAAGGAAGCTGTTGACGCCATCCTGACCCACCCCGACGTGCAAGCCGTCGGCTTCGTGGGCAGCTCCGATATCGCGCAATACATCTACTCGACCGCAGCCGCCCACGGCAAGCGGTCGCAGTGCTTCGGCGGCGCCAAGAACCACATGGTCGTCCTGCCGGATGCCGACCTGGACCAGGTCGTCGACGCGCTGATCGGTGCGGGCTACGGCAGCGCCGGCGAGCGGTGCATGGCGATCAGCGTCGCGGTGCCTGTCGGTGAAGAGACGGCAAATCGGTTGCGCAACAGGCTGGTTGAGCGCATCAACCAACTCCGCGTCGGCCACAGCCTGGACCCGAAGGCCGACTACGGCCCACTGGTGACCGGTGCGGCGCTGCAGCGGGTGCGCGACTACATCGGCCAGGGCGTCGAGGCGGGCGCCGATCTGGTGGTCGACGGCCGCGAGCGGACCACGGACGAGTTGACTTACGACGACACAAGTTTGGAGAAGGGCTTCTTCATCGGGCCCACCCTGTTCGACCATGTCACCACCGACATGTCGATCTACACCGACGAGATCTTCGGACCGGTGCTCTGCATCGTGCGGGCCCATGACTACGAAGACGCATTGCGGCTGCCCACCGAACACGAATACGGCAACGGGGTGGCGATTTTCACCCGCGACGGCGATGCCGCCCGCGACTTCGTGTCCCGCGTGCAGGTGGGCATGGTCGGCGTGAACGTGCCGATCCCGGTGCCGGTGGCCTACCACAGCTTCGGCGGCTGGAAGCGGTCCGGCTTCGGCGACCTCAATCAACACGGCCCCGCGTCGATCCAGTTCTACACCAAGGTCAAGACCGTCACCGAGCGCTGGCCGTCAGGCATCAAGGACGGCGCGGAGTTCAGCATCCCGACGATGAAGTAGCGCCGGGCATGCCACTGTTCGATCTGGACGACGACGAACGGGTCATCACCGAGACGGCGGCTGCGTTCGCCGCCAAGAAGATCGCCCCGTACGCGCTGGAATGGGATGCCGCCCACCACTTTCCGGTCGATGAGCTGCGTGAGGCCGCGAGCCTGGGGATGGCGGCGATCTATTGTCGCGACGACGTGGGCGGCAGCGCGCTGCGCCGCCTGGACGGCGTCCGGATCTTCGAGCAGCTGGCCATGGCCGACCCGACGACCGCGGCGTTCCTGTCGATCCACAACATGTGCGCGTGGATGGTCGACTCGTTCGGCAGCGACGAACAACGCAAGAACTGGGTTCCGAAGCTGGCGTCGATGGACCTCATCGCCAGCTACTGCCTGACCGAGCCGGGCGCCGGCTCGGACGCCGGTGCGTTGAGCACCCGCGCGGTCAAGCAGAACGGCGACTACGTGCTCGACGGCGTCAAGCAGTTCATCTCAGGGGCCGGCACCTCAGACGTGTATGTGGTGATGGCGCGTACCGGATCAAGCGGACCCCGCGGCATCTCGGCGTTTATCGTCGAAAAGGGCACCCCAGGAGTGAGTTTCGGCGCGCACGAAGAGAAGATGGGCTGGAACGCACAGCCGACCGCGCAGGTGGTGCTCGACGGGGTGCGGGTGCCTGCCGACGCGATGCTCGGCGGCGCCGAGGGCGAGGGTAGCGGCTTCGGTATCGCGATGAACGGCCTCAACGGCGGCCGGATCAACATCGCGGCGTGCTCGCTCGGCGGCGCACAGGCCGCGTACGACAAGGCGGCGACCTATGTTTCGCAGCGCGAGGCGTTCGGTGCTCCCCTGCTCGACGAGCCGACGATCCGGTTCACCCTGGCCGACATGGCCACCGCGCTGGAGACCTCGCGGCTGATGTTGTGGCGCGCGGCAGCCGCATTGGACGACGGCGCCGACGACAAGGTCGAGCTGTGCGCGATGGCCAAACGCTATGTCACCGACTCGTGTTTCGACGTCGCCGACCAGGCCCTGCAACTGCATGGCGGCTACGGCTATCTCCGCGAGTACGGTCTGGAGAAGATCGTGCGCGACCTGCGGGTGCACCGCATCCTGGAGGGAACCAACGAAATCATGCGGGTGGTGATCGGCCGGGCCGAGGCCGCCCGGGTCCGCGCCAACGCTTAGGAAGGCCAGAACAGATGACTACGGTCGCGTTTTTGGGGCTGGGGCATATGGGTGGTCCGATGTCGACGAATCTGGTCGCCGCCGGTCACACCGTGCACGGGTTCGATCCGGTGCCCGCGGCAGTCGAAGCCGCGATCGGCAACGGTGTCGCGGTGTTCGACAGCGGCCCCGAAGCGGCGGTCGGGGCGGACGTCGTCATCACCATGTTGCCGCACGGCGATGCGGTGAAGCGCTCCTACGCCGAGCTTCTGCCCGCCGTCGGCGACGGCGCATTATTCATCGACAGCTCAACGATTTCCGTCGACGACGCCCGCGAGGTGCACGCGCTGGCCGCGTCGCACGGTGTGGCCCAACTCGACGCGCCGGTCTCCGGCGGAGTCAAAGGCGCTGTCGCGGGCACGCTGGCCTTCATGGTCGGCGGCGAGGACGATGCGCTCAAGCGCGCGCGCCCGGTGCTCGAGCCCATGGCGGGCAAGATCATCCACTGCGGCGCGGCCGGTGCGGGCCAAGCGGCCAAGGTGTGCAACAACATGGTGCTTGCCGTGCAGCAGATCGCGATCGGAGAGGCGTTCGTGCTCGCCGAAAAGCTCGGCCTGTCAGCGCAGTCGCTGTTCGACGTCATCACCGGTGCGACCGGAAACTGCTGGGCGGTGCAGACCAACTGCCCGGTGCCCGGGCCAGTGCCGACCTCGCCGGCCAACAACGACTTCGCACCCGGCTTCGCCACCGCACTGATGAACAAAGACCTCGGGCTGGCGATGGACGCAGTCAACTCGACCGGCTCGTCGGCGCCGTTGGGCAGCCACGCCGCCGACATCTACGCCAAATTCGCAACGACCAACGCCGACAAGGACTTCAGCGCCATCATCGAGACGCTACGCGGCTAGGTGGTCGATCCGCCACCGACGGTGTGCCCGTTGGAAGGCAGATGCCAGCAGCGGGTCAGGATCGTCGTAGCCGCCCCGGATCTTCACGGCGGGTAGTTCGGCGGCCGCCGCCGCCCGCAGACCACGTCTGCAGCCCGTGACGGCCAATGCCTCCCGTGACGTAATCCCCAACTCCCACAACGCCAATCGATAGAGCCCGGCGTCCCGGGCGCGCCCAGTCGGGTTATCGGTCAGGTCGTCGACGGTCACGATCGTCTCAACCAACCCGTCACCGACCACATGGCGCACCAGGGTTTCGACCCGCTCGCGACGCCGGGTGCTCACCACGCCCACCCAGATTCCTGCGCAGAACAAGCTCATCACCGAATCGACGAGACCAGCCCTGGGCGTATCGCGTCCGACGTCGGCCAGCGCGGAGTCGGCGTCGAAGATGACCGCACGCAAGACACCGGCTTCGGTCGGTGGTTCACGGTCCCACCAGAATGTCCGGGCCTGCCGCGTATCCACTGTGGCTCGCACACCGCCAGGGTGCCCCGGACCCGCCACTTTCAGCCTCCCCCATAAGGGGGATTGGCAGGATCAAACCCGCATTACTGTGGTCCCATGGCGGCACCGGTACGTCTCGTTCTCGTCGACGACCACGAAATGGTCATCGAGGGGCTCAAGGCGATGCTGGCCGCATTCTCTGACCGCGTGCAGGTGGTCGGCCAGGCGGTCGGCGCCGACCGCGCGGTCGACGTCGTCGACGACCTGCAACCCGACGTCGTGCTCTGCGATGTGCGCATGCAGGGCTCCAGCGGCCTCGACCTGTGCAAGCTGCTCCGCGAACACGACGCCGCCCGCAAGGTCGTGATGCTGTCGGTCTACGACGACGAGCAGTATTTGTTTCAGGCCCTCCGGGTGGGCGCCAGCGGCTACCTGCTGAAGAGCATCAGCAGTGACGAACTGGTGCGTCAGCTCGAGCTCGCCGTCCGGGGCGACACCGTGATCGACCCGGGAATGGCGGCGCGCGCGGCCGACACCGCGGCGCGCATGCAGCGTGACGAATTCTGGCCCGGCGCGCGCCAAGGCCTGACCCAACGCGAAAGTGAAATCCTGTCCTGCATGGTCAACGGTTTGTCCAACCGCGGGATAGCCACCAGGTTGGTCATCGGCGAGGAGACGGTCAAAAGCCACCTGCGAGCGATCTACCGCAAGCTCGGAGTCAACGACCGCACCGGCGCGGTCGCCACTGCTCTGCGGGAGGGCATCTACCAGTGACCACACCCCAACCCTCCAACGCCGTCCGCGATCTCGTCGACACCGACCGGGAGTTGGCGCTGCTGCGCGAACTCATCCAGGCCGCTTCCAGCGGCCCCGGGGTGGAGCCGCTGGCCGCCGCCGCGGCGCGAATGATCACCGCGGCCACCGGAACCGACGTGTGCTTCGTGCATGTGCTCGATGACAGCGACCGCTCGCTGAGCCTCGCCGGTGCGACGCCGCCGTTCGACGCCTCGGTGGGAAAGATTCGACTGCCGTTGGGATCCGGGATTTCCGGCTGGGTTGCCCGGCACCGCAAGCCAGTTGTCATCACCGACGACAAGGAAGCCGACCCACGTTATCTGCCCATCGAGTCGCTGCGCGGACGCGACTTCACCTCGATGGTCTCCATGCCGATGGACACCGATCCCGGCGGGCTGGTCGGCGTCCTCAACGTGCACACCGTCGCGCGTCGCGAATTCACCGATGGCGATGTCGAATTGCTGCGCGTCATCGGCCGCCTGATCGCCGGCGCCATGCATCAGGCCCGCCTGCACCGGCAGCTGGTGGCCAGGGAACGGTCGCATGAACTGTTCGTCGAGCAGGTGATCGAGGCGCAGGAGATCGAACGCCGCCGGGTCGCCGGTGATATCCACGACGGCATCTCACAGCGGCTGATCACCTTGTCGTATCGGCTCGACGCGGCGGCGCGGGCGGTCGCCGTCGACTCGGGCGAAGCGTCTCGCCAACTCGCTGAGGCCCGCGAACTGGTCGGCTTGACGCTGGGCGAGGCCCGCGCGGCGATCAGCGGGCTGCGGCCCCCGGTCCTCGACGACTTGGGCCTGGCCGGCGGCCTGGCCAGTCTCGCGCGCTCGATTCCGCAACTGGACACCGAACTCGACCTGGCTGACGTCCGGCTGCCCGAGCACATCGAGATCGCGCTGTACCGGATCGCACAGGAAGGCCTGCAGAACATCGTCAAGCATGCCAACGCTTCAGTGGCGCGGCTGAGATTCGCAATCGACGCCGGAGACATCGCGCGGCTCGAAATCCTGGACAACGGAATAGGTTTCGACACATTCGAGAATCCGCTCGGCAGCGACGAGATGGGTGGCTACGGCGTGCTGTCGATGGCCGAGCGCGCTGAGCTGGTCGGTGGGCGGTTGAACATCCGGTCCCGGCCCGGCTCCGGGACCACGGTCACTGCGACGATTCCGGTGCCGTCGCCCATCGATCAATAGCGCGAGCAGACGCAGAATCGCACTGCGCGGGCCTTCCGCGTGCGATTCTGCGTCTGCTCGCGCTTAGAAGTCGCCGGCGCTGTGGCGCAAGGTCTCGATCGACGACGCCAGCGCCTGCGACTCACGCTCGGATAATCCGATGTCGGCGAAGACCTGCTCGTTGAGCGTGACGGTGGCGTCTTCGACCGTCGAACGGCCCACATCGGTGATCTGCACCAGCGTGGTTCGTCCGTCGGTGGGGTGCGGCACCCGTTGCACCAGACCGTTGGCTTCGAGTCGGCGAATGGCGTGGGTGACGCTGGTGACGTGCACCTGCAGCCGATCGGAGGCCTTGGTGATCGGCAACGCGCCGCTGCGGCTGAACGCCAGCAGCCGCAGCAGCTCGAACCGGGAGAAGCTCAAATCGTAAGGCCGTAAAGCGTTTTCGACGCGGGCAAGCAGGATCTGATGTGCTCTCATCACCGACGTCACCGCGACCATTCCGTCGGCCACGTCACCCCAGCCGGCGCGTTCCCAGTTGGCTCGCGCGACGGCGATCGGGTCGCGCTTGTCTGGATTGGAGGCAGCCACGCCCTTTTCTACCAGCAAAGGGCCGCCCGTAGCTCTAGGCGAGTGACTCCGCCCAAGGTTTACAGCGATCGCTGCAGTAGCACCTGTCCGTTGTCGGCGGACACGATCTGCACAGCGGCGATCTGGTCGACGGGCGTCGAGACGCTGCCGGCCGGGTTGGCAGTGTGGCCCGGATCCGCCGTCCACGTCGCCAACTGGGTATGGAAACCGTCGCGACTCACCACGACCATCGCCAGCTTGTCGTGGTGCGCGTTGACTGGGGCCAGGCAGACACAGTTCAGGTCGATGTAGGTGCCCCAGTGTCGGCTGGTGAGCGTGACCGTCGAGGCCAACGCCGTCGTCCCGACCTGGGACATCGGCAGCGCAGACACGCTGGCCGTCGGGGGCGGCGACGTCGGTGACTGGTGAGCCGCGGCGACGAACAGACCGATGGCCAGCAACGCGGCAGCCGCGGACGCCGACGACCAGGCCACCACCCGCGACCGGCGCCGGCGCCTCTGCACTTCGGCCAGCAACGACGGCAGCAGGTTGGGTGGCTCGGCGGTGTGGTCGCCCGCGTTGATCGCGGCCACGGTGCCGGCATCGAGTTGCGACAGCAGGGCCGGCATGCCGCTGAGCTCCGACACCGATTGGCTGCACGACGGGCAGACCTTCACGTGCGCTTCGAACTCTCGCCGCTCGGCCGGCGACAACGACCCGAGCACGTAGGCCGCATCCCACGTCGCATAGTCGTGGCTGTCGCCGACGGGTTCGTTGCCGTCGCCGGGCGGGACCACTCTCATCGTGTCCCCCCGTCGACTGCCATGGACAGGCATTCGGCGCTGAAGGCCCCACGGATGGCCCGGAATGCCGTCACCGGGGTCATCGGGTCACCCCCATTTCCTGCAGAGTGAGACGCAAAGCCCGCACCGCATAGTGTAATCGCGACTTCACCGTTCCCTCGGCGATGTCAAGATCCGCAGCGATCTGGGCGATACTCCAGCCCCGGTAGTAGGACCGCTCGACGACGGCTCGATGCTCAGTTGTCATCTGCGCCATGGCGTCGGCAATCAGTAGCCGATCCAGCGCCGAGTCGACCTGGTCTGGAACGGACTGCTCCGGTGCGCCTGAGTCATCAAGCGAGCCAACGATATTACGGAACCGCGGGCTGCGCCGTTCGTCGATGATCATGTTGCGGGCCACGGTGAAAAGCCATGCGCGAGCAGAACGTTCGGTATCGCCGATCACCTCGGGATGCTGCCACGCCCGTAACAACGTCTCTTGGACCACGTCTTCGGCACGGTTCGCATCCCGGGTCAGTCGCAGCGCGTAGCGCCACAACGGCCCGGCGTGCTCGTGGTACAGCGCCTTCATCAACGCGGCTTCAGCGTCGGCTGCGCGGGTGAGTCGACTCACTCGATCCATCACCACCCTTTCGGTGATGACACGGTTCAGATCGCCGGTTAGTTCATTCGTCCGGCGCGAAGTCAGCCGAGCGTGAGGATCCGGGGCCCATCCTCGGTGACCGCGACGGTGTGCTCCCAGTGTGCGGCGCGCGAACCGTCGGCGGTGACAACCGTCCATTCGTCGTCCAGCACCGTGGTTTTTCGGGTGCCCAGGGTCAGCATCGGTTCGATGGCCAGCACCGATCCCGGTGCCAGCAGCGGGCCGCGGCCGGGCGATCCCTCGTTGGGCAGGAACGGATCCATATGCATCTGCCTGCCGATGCCGTGTCCGCCGTAGCCCTCGACGATTCCGAACGCACGCCCATAGCGCGCCTCGGCCGCCTTGGTGGCCGTTTCGATCGCATGCGAGACGTCGCTGAGGCGGTTGCCGGGAACCATCGCCGCGATCCCGCCTTCCATGGACTCTTTGGTCGCCTGGGACAGCATGTCGTCGGCGGCGATGAGTTGCCCGACACCGAAGGTGATCGCCGAGTCGCCGTGCCAGCCGGCCAGGATGGCGCCGCAGTCGATGGACACCAGGTCGCCTGCGGCCAGGACGTCGCCGGTCGACGGGATGCCGTGCACGACACGGTCGTTGACCGACGAGCAGATGGATGCCGGGTAGCCGTGGTAGCCCAGGAACGACGGCGTGGCGCCGGCGTCGCGGATCACCGATTCGGCGATCTGGTCGAGGTCCTGGGTGGAGACGCCGGGAGCCGCGGCCTCGCGGACCGCACGCAGCGCGGCGGCGACCACCGCCCCGGCAGCGGCCATCGCGTCGAGTTCGGCGGCGCTACGCTGCGGCACCACCTTGCGACTGCGCAGGCCCGCCAGGGCGAACACCGGTTACCTACCCAAGGCCTGAAGCGCGCGAGCGAACACCTCGTCGACCGTCCCGACGGCCTCGACGGTCTTCAACTCGTGGTTGTAGTACTCGATCAGGGGCGCGGTTTCGTCGCGGTAGACATTCATCCGATTGTGGATGACGTCGTCGGTGTCGTCGGCGCGTCCGCGGGCCTTGAGTCGTTCGAACAACACGTCCTCGGGCACGCGAAGCTCCAGCACGGTGTCGAGTTGAACCCCCCGGCGTTCGAGCATGTCGTGCAGCGCCCGGGCCTGCTGTACCGAACGCGGGTAGCCGTCCAGGATGAATCCGACTTCTGTGTCCGGCTTGCTCAGCCGATCGTCGACGAGTTCATTGGTCAGCTCCGACGGCACCAGATCGCCGGCGTCCAGGTAGCGCTTGGCCTCCAGACCCAACTTGGTGCCGTTGCCGATGTTCTCCCGAAAGAGGTCGCCGGTGGACAGGTGCGGTAACTCCAGCTTCTCGGCCAGCTTGACGGCCTGCGTGCCCTTACCTGCTCCAGGAGGCCCAAGCAACACAACTCTCACTTGAGGAACCCTTCGTAATTGCGCTGCATGAGCTGACTCTCGATCTGCTTGACCGTATCCAACGCGACACCGATTGCGATCAGCACCGCAGTACCACCGAACGGCAAGTTCTGCACCGGTCCGGAATTGCCGATCTGAAGGAACAGATTGGGCAGCACCGCGATGACACCTAGGTAGATCGAACCAGGCAACGTGATCCTGCTCAACACGTAGCGCAGATAGTCCGCGGTCGGCTTGCCCGGTCGGATACCGGGAATGAAGCCGCCGAACTTCTTCATCTCGTCGGCTCGCTCGTCAGGGTTGAACGTGATCGACACGTAGAAGTACGTGAAGAAGATGATGAGGCTGAAGTAGATGCCGATGTAGACCGGGCTTCCGGGGTTCGACAGGTAGTTGCTGACGAACTTGTCCCACCAGCTGTTACCCACGCCGCCGCTGCTGCTGCGGATCAACTGAGTGATCAGGTGCGGGATGTAGATCAGCGACGACGCAAAGATCACCGGGATAACACCGGCCTGGTTGACCTTCAGCGGCAGATACGTCGAGGTGCCGCCGTACATCCGCCGGCCCACCATGCGTTTGGCGTACTGAACCGGGATACGCCGCTGGCCCTGCTCGACGAACACCACGCCGACCACGATGATCAGCGCCGCCACACAGACCGTGGCCAGCACCACCCCGCCCCGGCTGTCCAGAATGCTTTTACCCTCGCCCGGGATGCGGGCGGCGATACCCGCGAAGATCAGCAGCGACATGCCGTTACCGATGCCGCGCTCGGTGACCAACTCGCCCATCCACATCACCAGCGCCGCGCCCGCGGTCATCACCAGCACGATGACGACCAAGGTGAAGATGCTCTGGTTGGCGATGATGTCGAGGTTGCAGCCCTGCAGTAGCCCGCCATTGGCCGCCAGCGCCACGATGCTGGTGGCCTGCAGGATCGCCAGCGCGATTGCCAGATAGCGGGTGTACTGCGTCATCTTGGCCTGACCCGATTGGCCTTCTTTTCGCAGCTCTTCGAACCGCGGTATGACCACGGTGAGCAGCTGCACGATGATGCTCGCGGTGATGTAGGGCATCACGCCGACCGCGAACACCGTCAGCTGCAGGAGCGCTCCACCGGAGAACAGGTTGATCAGCGAGTAGATCTGCGCCGACTCCCCGCCGCTGATCTGCTGGAGGCACTTCTGCACGTTGGGGTAGTTGACGCCGGGCGACGGCACCGTGGCGCCCAGGCGGTAGAGGATCACGATGCCGAGGGTGACCAGGATCTTCCGTCTCAGGTCGACTGTTCGCAGCGATGAGATGAAAGCCGAAAGCACTCTTTCCTCCTGCGCAGCCAAGCTCTGGTCGCGGCATGTCAACGGCTGGCGTATCCAGCACTGAAGTGTCCTGCATGGTCCTGGGGCGCGCGCCGAGCACTAGCAGGCAGAACGTGTTCAGGCGCGCGTCAGACAGTCTACGAGACTAACAGCGCACGAAGCTCTCGCTCGCAAACGGGGTGGCTGCACGCGGCATCGGGCCGGACCGACGCTTCCAGCTGACACTCAGCAACCCAGCGTAATGTTTCACTGATTCTTTACCTTGGCTAAATATCAAGTGGGTACAGCTCTATATCGACGAAAGGGGCTGAGCATGGCGCGCAGCGATACCGACAGTTGGGATCTGGCCTCCAGTGTGGGCGCGACGGCGACGATGGTCGCAGCGGCCCGGGCACTGGCGACCGAGGACACCAACCCGATCATCAACGACCCGTTCGCCGCCCCGCTGGTTCGGGCGGTGGGTATCGACTTCTTCACCCGAGTCGTCGACGGTGAGGTCGATCCTGTCGAAGCGGGCGAGGACGGCAGTACCGAACTGCAGACCGAAACCGACTCGTTGGCGGTGCGCACCAAGTTCTTCGACGAGTTCTTCCTCAACGCGGCCAAGGCCGGGATCGGTCAGGCCGTCATCCTGGCCGCCGGTCTGGACGCCAGGGCCTACCGCCTGCCGTGGCCGGCGGGCACCGTGGTCTACGAAGTCGACCAACCTCAGGTCGTCACGTTCAAGACCGAGACCATGGCGCGACTGGGCGCCGAGCCGACCGCCGAGCGCCGCACGGTCAGCATCGACCTGCGTGACGACTGGCCTGCCGCCTTGCGCGACAGCGGTTTTGATGCCACCAGGCCGTCGGCGTGGAGCGCCGAAGGACTGCTGATGTATCTGCCGCCGGAAGCACAGGATCGACTGTTCGACCACATCACCGCGCTCAGCGCGCCCGGCAGCCAACTCGCGACCGAATACCACCCGGACACCAATTCGACGATGGCCGAGCGCAGCCGGCTGATGAACGACCGGTGGGCCGGCCTGGGCTGCGACGTCGACTTGTCCGGTCTGTTCTACGAGGGTGAGCGCCACAACGTCGCGGACTACATCGGCGAGCGCGGGTGGCAGGTGAACGCCCGAAACCGTCGGGACCTCTTCGGCGAGTACGGCCGCGTCTTCCCCGGCGATGAGGCACTGGCCGCGTTCCGCGACATCGTCTCGTTAACCGCAACCCGCAGCTAGGAGGATCGAGATGACCGCGAGCGACACCGGACGACACGACGGCGACAGCTGGGATCTGGCATCCAGCGTGGGTGCCACCGCCACCGCCGTCGCGGCCCGACGCGCGATGGCGTCGAAAGGCCCGGATCCGCTGATCGACGACCCGTACGCCGAACCTCTGGTCAACGCGGTCGGCGTGGACGCCTTCATCAAGATGATGAACGGCGAGATCGAGCTCACCGACGACGATCCCGCGTTCACCCCGCGACGACTGGCCGAGGGAATGGCCGTGCGAACCCGGTTCTTCGACAACTTCTTCACCGAGGCGGCCGCAGCGGGTGTCCGCCAGGCCGTGATTCTGGCCGCCGGGCTCGACACCCGCGCCTACCGGCTGGCATGGCCCTCGGGAACGGTGGTGTTCGAGATCGACCAGCCGCAAGTCATCGAATTCAAGACACGCACCTTGGCCGACCTGGGGGCGACTCCGGCGGCCGATCGCACGACGGTGGCCGTCGACCTGCGCGATGACTGGCCGAAAGCACTGCGGGACAATGGGTTTGATTCCGAGCAGCCGACGGCGTGGATCGCCGAGGGGCTGCTGGGCTATCTGCCGCCGGACGCCCAGGATCGGTTGTTCGACAACATCACCGCGCTCAGTTCGGCGGGCAGCCGGGTTGGCACCGGCTACGTTCCGGACATCCGCGATCGAATCACCAAGCGGGGCAAAGAGATCAGCGAGCGCTGGCGCCGCCTCGGGTTGAATCTGAACTGGTCTGAGCTGGTGTACGACGGTGAGCGCAACGACGCGGTGGAGTACCTGGCCGGTCACGGCTGGCAGACGACCGTGCACACCACGCCAGAGCTGTACACCGCCAACGGTTTCGAATTTCCGGACGCGCCTTCGATGGTCGCGTTCGGCGATATCCGGTACGTCTCCGCAGAACTACCGTAAAGCGAGTTCGCAGAACCGGCGGTAACGTTCCGCGACCGGCTCCACCCACGCCGGATCCGGGTCGACCACGCGCTCGATGGCGGCCCACCGGGCGGCGTCGGTGATCGTCGACTCCTTGCCGAGGGCCATCCGGCCCAGGAACGCCGCGCCGAGCGCCGCACCTTCGGCCACCGCCGACACCTGAACCGGCCGACCGGTTGCGTCGGCGATCGCCTGCATCCAGGGCTGCAGCCGCGTGCCCCCGCCCGCGGCCACGATCCGTGCGACGTCGGCGCCGCTCAGTTCGATCAATTGGCGGACAACGAAACCCGAGGCTTCGTAGGCCGCACGGCGCAGCGCTGAGGCATCGTGACCGAGTTCCAGCCCGTCCAGCACGCCGCGACGGTCCGGATCGTGAAACGGTGTGCGTTCGCCGCGCAGGTAGGGCGACCACACCGGAACCCGTCGCGGATCGGCCCCGCCCGGATCTCCCGGCCCCAGAACGCGATCGACCCAGCCGAGGAATAGCCCGCCGGCGTTACTCGCTCCGCCGATCTGGCTGTTCCCGGTTGCGGTCGGAATGGTCCACAGCCCCGGCACCTGCCGCGCTTCGGGAATGGTCACCCACACGATCAGCGTGGTGCCGCACAGCACCAGCACGTCTCCGATGTGGTCTGCGCCGGACACCATCTGCTCGCACAGCGCGTCGATCGCCCCGACGGCCAGCACGGCGTCACCCACCTGCCCGGCCGGGGCACCCGGTGCGTCGACGCGGGGCATCTGCCCCACCGTCGCACCGTGCTGCGCGCAGGCCTCGGCGTTCCAGCCGGTGGCGTCGAACAGCGGTGAGGCGGTGTAGGCGGTCGGAAAGTCGACGACCGCCTCGCGGGCCAGCGCGTAGTTGGCCACCGCCGGGGACGGCCAGTATCCGGCAGCGTCCGGCGCGTGCGCGGCGGTCCAGCGCAGCAATTCGGCGGCCTCCCCGACCGGGAAGGGGCCGTCGCTGCTGACACCGGGGACCCGACCACGCCCATCGCCGTACAACAGGCCAGGCGTGATCGGACGACCGTCGCCGTCGACGGCGGTCATTGACGGCACCATCGCGGACACGGCGACCGCCAGCGCGTCCGGGCGGGCCAATTCCTTCAGCGCCGTCAGCGGACCCCGCCGCCACGCTTCCTCGGCGTTGTGTTCCAGTCGATCCGGCGTCGGCACCCGCAACTCGTGCGGAATCCGTGTCCGCGCGACCACCCGGCCGTCGGCATCGGCGGCGACCGCTTTGACTGCGGTGGTACCGATGTCGATGCCGATTGTGACCTCTTTGCGTGACACGGGCGTCACCGTACGCCAGCATTGGCAGTCGTGACGCGAGCTTTGGTGACGGCCCCACTGCGCGGCGAGGGGTTCGACAAGTTGCGGTGGCTGGTCGATGTCGTCTACGACCCGTGGATCGATCAGACCCCGCTGCGCATCTACAGCGCTGAGCAGCTGGCCGACCGGATCGCCACCGAAGGCGCCGATATCGTTGTGGTGGAAAGCGATTCGGTCAGCGGCCCGGTGCTTGACGCCGGCTTGCGGGCCATCGCCTCCACCCGCGGCGATCCCAACAACGTCGACGTGGCCGGCGCGACAGCGGTCGGCATTCCGGTGCTGAACACTCCCGGCCGCAACGCCGACGCGGTCGCCGAGATGACGCTGGCGCTGCTCTTCGCCGCGACTCGCCACGTGCTCGGCGCCGACGCCGACGTGCGGGCCGGAGAAGTGTTCCGCGACGGCACCATTCCGTATCAACGCTTCCGCGCGTGGGAGCTGGCCGGCCGGACGGTCGGGCTGATCGGACTGGGCGCCGTCGGGCAAGCGGTCAGGTGGCGGATGGCCGGGCTCGGCATGCGGGTCATCGCCTACGACCCGTTCAACGACGACGCCTTCCACAGCCTGGACGAGTTGCTCGCCGAAGCCGATGTCGTCTCTTTGCACGCGCCGGTCACCGCGGACACCGAAGGACTGATCGGCGCCGAGCAGTTCGCGGCGATGCGCGACGGCGTCGTCTTTCTCAACAGCGCCCGGGCTCAGCTGCACCACACCGGGGCGCTGGTCGACGCGCTGCGCAGCGGCAAGGTCGCCGCCGCGGGCCTGGACCACTTCGCCGGCGAATGGCTGCCGACCGATCACCCGTTGATCGCGCTGCCCAATGTGGTGCTGACGCCCCATATCGGCGGGGCGACGTGGAACACTGAGGCGCGCCAGGCGCAGATGGTGGCCGACGACGTCGAGGCGCTGCTGTCCGGCAACCGGCCTGTTCACATCGTCAACCCGGAGGTGCTGGGACCGTGAGATTCGTGGCCAACACCGACGCCGCGGTCCTGGCGGCCGCCAAAGACATGCTGCGCCGCAGGCTGGTCGAGGGCACCGCGGGCAACATCTCGGCGCGCCGCGAAGACGGCAACCTGGTCATCACCCCATCGTCGGTCGACTACGCCGACATGACGCTCGACGACCTGGTGGTGGTCGACCCGGAGGGCGCGGTGCTGCAGGCCGCCGACGGCCGATCGCCCTCGACCGAGATGCAGTTGCACCTGGCCTGCTATGCGGCGTTCGACGACATCGGCAGCGTCATCCACAGTCACCCGGTGTGGGCCACCATGTTCGCGATCGCCCACCAGCCGATTCCGGCCTGCATCGACGAGTTCGCCATCTACTGCGGCGGCGACATCCGGTGCAGCGATTACGCGGCGTCGGCCACACCCGAGGTGGGCAGCAACGCGGTGAAAGCGCTGGAAGGTCGCGCCGCGGCGCTGATCGCCAACCACGGCCTGGTGGCGGTCGGACCGCGGCCGGACAAGGTCCTGCATGTCACCGCGCTCGTCGAGCGGACCGCCCAAATCGTCTGGGGGGCAAGAGCTCTCGGTGGCCCCGTCCCGATCCCCGAAGATGTCAACGCAAACTTCGCGGGCGTGTACAGCTACTTGCGCGCGAATCCGATGTAGCGATGGGCCGTGTCCAGTGTGGTCGTGCGAGTGTGGCGCGGGTGCTGGAACTGAAGTTCGACCTGAAGACCAGCTTCTTCCCCCGAACGCCGCCGTCGGGTTGGCAGGACAACCGCGACGTGCTGGTCCCTGACTTCTTCGACCCCGACAACGACCAATGGCACATCGCGATCCAAAGCTGGTTCATCGAGGTCGACGGGTTGACGGTCGTCGTCGACACCGGTGTCGGCAATGACCGCCGACGTCCGCATATGCCGCCGCTGGATCACCTGAACACCGGGTTCCTGGCTGCGTGCGAGTCGGCGGGCATCGACCGCACCGCGGTGGACGTCGTGGTCAACACCCACATCCACTCCGACCACGTCGGATGGAACACGATGCGCGACAACGACACCTGGGTGCCGACGTTTCCCAACGCTCGATATCTGGCACCTGCCGCCGACTACCACTACTTCGCACCCGACGGCCCCGCGGCGACGCAATCGCCGCGCACCGACGAGGAAGCGGCCACCCAGCGTGGCAACCAAATGGTGTTCGCGGACAGCGTCTTACCCGTCGATCAGGCGGGGCAGCTCATCCAATGGTCGGATGACTACCAGATAAGTCCGTCGCTGCGGCTGCGGCCGGCGCCCGGGCACACGCCGGGCTCCTCGGTGCTCTGGCTGGATGCGGGTCAGCCGACGGTCTTCGTCGGCGATCTCACCCACAGCCCGCTGCAACTGCGCCGGCCCGCCGACCCGTGCGCCTTCGACGTGAATGCCGACGCAGCCGCGGCTACCCGTCGCCGGATATTCACCGAGGCCGTCGAGGCGAACGCCGCCCTGATACCCGCGCACTATCCCGGCCGCGGTGGCGCAACGATCCGTGCCGTCGCCGATCAATTCGACATCGAGCACTGGCTGGATTTCGAATCCCTCTGAGCGCACAGGGCGTCGGTCAACATGGCTGCTCAAGCGCCCTTTCCGCGGCGTGGTAGCCTCGTTATATTGGCTAAGTAACCACTCGACCCCGGCAGAGAGGTAGCGATGGCGCGCACCGATGACGACACCTGGGACCTCGCATCGAGCGTCGGCGCAACCGCGACGATGGTCGCGGCGGCCCGCGCGATGGCGAGCAAGGCCGACACTCCGCTGATCGATGACCCGTATGCCGAACCGCTGGTTCGGGCGGTGGGTCTGGACCTGTTCACTCGGCTGGCGACCGGCGAGCTCTCGCCCGCCGACCTCGAAGATGACAGCGACGGGTCCCCGGCGGGCGTGCAGCGGATGACCGACAACATGGCGGTCCGCACCAAATTCTTCGACGAGTTCTTCATCGATGCGACCGATGCCGGTGTCCGGCAGGCGGTCATTCTGGCCTCCGGGCTCGACGCCCGCGCTTACCGGTTGCCCTGGCCCGACGGCACCACGGTCTACGAGATCGACCAGCCGCAAGTCATCGAGTTCAAGTCCCGAACGCTGGCCGAGTTGGGCGCCCAGCCCACCTCCCACCGCCGGGCGGTCGCCGTCGACTTGCGTGACGATTGGCCGGCTGCCCTGCAGGCGGCGGGGTTCGACCCCGAGCAGCCCAGCGCATGGAGCGCCGAGGGTCTGCTGGGCTACCTGCCGCCTGACGCGCAGGATCGCTTGCTGGACAACATCACCGAGCTCAGCGCGCCGGGTAGCCGGATCGCGACCGAGAGCGGGCCTACCCGCGAGCCCGGGCACGAGGAGCGGATCAAAGAACGCATGCGGACGGTCTCCCAGCGCTGGCGCAAACACGGGCTCGATCTCGACATGACCGAGCTGGTCTACTTCGGCGACCGCAACGAGGCGGCCGTCTACCTCACCGATCACGGATGGCAGGTGAGCGGTAACACCATCCGAGAGTTGTTCGCGGCCAACGGACTTCCTCCGATCGTCGAAGACGACCTGCCGTTCGCCGACCGTCTCTACATCAGTGGCACGCTGACCGACAAGAAGTAGGAGAGATTCAATGGCACGTACCCACGACGACAGTTGGGATCTGGCCTCCAGCGTGGGCGCGACCGCGACCATGGTGGCGACCTCGCGCGCACTGGCCTCACAAGGACCCGAGCCGCTGCTCGACGATCCTTTCGCCGAACCACTCGTGCGCGCGGTGGGCCTTGCGCCGTTCGTCCGGCTTCTCGACGGGGAGCTCACCGCGGAGGATGACCCGGCGCTGAACCGTAAACAGCGCACTGAGCAAATGACAGTGCGGACAAGGTTTTTCGATGACTTCTTCATCAGCGCCGCTGAGGCGGGCGTACGCCAGGCTGTGATCCTCGCGTCTGGACTGGACACTCGCGCTTACCGCCTGCCCTGGCCCGACGGCACCACGGTCTACGAGATCGACCAACCCCAGGTCATCGAATTCAAGACCGGCACGCTTGCCGGCCTCGGCGCCACGCCGACCGCGGAGCTTCGCACAGTGGCCATCGACTTGCGCGAAGACTGGCCCGCCGCACTGCGGGCCAGCGGCTTCGACGCCGGCCAGCCGACCGCATGGAGCGCCGAGGGATTGCTGCCCTACCTGCCGGGTGACGCGCAGGATCGGTTGTTCGACAACATCACTGCGCTCAGTGCAGCGGGCAGCCAACTGGCGACCGAGCATGTCTCCGACCCGAAAGCCTTCTCTCACGAACGCGTGCAAAGCATCAGCGAACGGTGGCAACGCGTCGGATTCAACCTCAACGCGGCAGAACTGTTCTACATCGGCGACCGCAGCATCGTCGCCGACTACCTCACCGACCACGGCTGGCAGGTCGACGCGCATCCCGCAGCAGAACTGTATACCCGCAACGGGTTTCAGTTCCCTGAAGACGAGGCGATGAGTCTCTTCAGGGAAATGAGCTACGTCGCCGCCACCCTGAAGTAGGGCGGGGATGACGCGCACCGACGACGACAGCTGGGATCTGGCCTCCAGCGTGGGGGCGACCGCGACCATGGTCGCAGCGGGTCGCGCGATGGCCAGCAAGGCGCAGGACCCACTGATCAACGACCCGTTCGCCGACCCGCTGGTCCGGGCAGTCGGTCTGGATTTCTTCGTGAAGATGATGGACGGCGAACTCGACTTCTCGCTGATGCCGAACTCGTCGCCGGAGCGTACGCAGGCGATCGTGGACGGAATGGGCTTGCGCACCAAGTACTTCGACGATTACCTGGTTGGCGCGGTGGGCGCGGGTATTCGGCAAGTGGTGATACTGGCGTCCGGGCTGGATTCTCGCGCGTATCGGCTGGACTGGCCGTCAGGCACGGTGGTGTACGAGATCGACCAGCCTCAGGTGATCGACTTCAAGACACGAACACTCGCCGGTCTCGGTGCCCGGCCGACCGCGACGCGACATACCGTCCCGATCGATTTGCGCGCCGATTGGCCCGCCGCGTTGCGGGCCGCCGGTCTGGACGTCGAGGCTCCCACAGCCTGGCTGGCCGAAGGTCTGCTGATCTACCTGCCGCCTGAGGCCCAGGACCGGTTGTTCGACAACATCACCGCGTTGAGTGCGCCGGGCAGCGCGATCGCCACCGAATACGTTCCGGGCCTGCAGGATCTGGACGCCGACCGGGTTCGCGAGCAGACTTCGCAGCTTCGCGAGCACGGCCTCGATATCGACATGCCGTCGCTGGTCTACGCGGGCGAGCGCAGCCATGTGATCGACTATCTGCGCGGCAAGGCATGGGACGTTGCCGGCACGCCGCGCACGGACTTGTTCGTCAGCAACGGTCGTCAGGTTCCGTCCGCCGACAACGACGACCCATTGGGTGAGATCATCTACGTGAGCGGGACGCTGCGAAGCTAGAAGCGGGACTCCCCCATCCACAACACGCTCGCACCGGTCAGCGATCTCTGCGCCTGCTCGACGATCCCGAGCACCGACTGAGTGATCAAGGCGCCTAACGCATCCGGCAACGATGCGGCCACCGGTTGCGACGACTGTCGCGGCCTGAGCAACTCCCACAGCGACGAACTCGGATAGCCCGCGATGCGGACCTTGTCGTCTTGGTCCAGGCCGGCCAGCACCTTGGCCCTGCGCACTGCGGTGCGAAGGCCACCGAGTTCGTCGACGAGGCCGTGCTCGAGGGCATCCGCACCTGTCCACACCCGGCCCCGGGCGACGGCGTCAACCGCCTCGACGCTGAGATGGCGCCCATCGGCGACGCGCTGCACGAAGTCGGAGTAGCACAGGTCCGCCTCGGCCTCGACTTGGGCATGCTGCTCAGCCGTGAACGGCGCGTTGATCGACCAGGCGTCCGCATTGGCGTTGGTACGCACCGCATCTGACCCCACGCCCAGCCGTTCTTTGAGATCGCGGGCGACCAGCTTGCCGGTGATCACGCCGATCGATCCGGTGATGGTGCCCGGGTTGGCCACGATCGCGTCGGCGCCCATCGAGATGTAGTAGCCACCGGAGGCGGCGACCGATCCCATCGACGCCACCACCGGCTTGCCGTGCTGGCGGGCCTTCTTCACTTCCCGCCAGATGGTCTCCGATGCGCTGACGGAACCGCCCGGCGAGTCGACCCGCAGCACGATCGCCGAGACATCGTCGTCCGCGGCCGCCTCCCGCAGCGCCGCCGCGATGGTGTCGCCGCCGGCGTTGGACGAGCCGAACGGCACCCGTGAACCGCCCCGGCCGCTGACGATGGAGCCGGCGACCGTGACGACGGCGATGGTCCCCTTCGGCCCGCGCCCGGGGATCGACGGCCGCGGACCGCCGGGCGCGGTCGCCCGCGCGTAGCGGCTGACAAACAACCGCGGCGGGGCATCGTCATCGTCGGCATCTCCGGTCTCCGGCGAAATACCTTTGGCGCCAACCAGTTCAGCGATTCGCGCGTACGCCTCGTCGCGGTAGCCGATCCGATCGATCAGGCCGGAGCCGACCGCGACGTCGCGCAGCAGCGGCGCCCGGTCGGCGAGCCCGTCGAGCGTGTCGAGGTCGACCTTGCGAGACTCGGCGATCCCCTGCCAGACCTGGGCCCGCAGGCTCTCCAACAGCCGGGTGTCGGCCTCGCGATGCGCGTCGGTGTAGCGGTCCTGCGTGAAAAGGTTTGCCGCCGACTTGTATTCACCCCGAGCGACGAATTGCGCTTCGATACCGGCCTTGTCCAGCGCGTCGCGCAGGAACAGGGCGCTGGTGGCGAACCCGATCAGCCCGACGGTCCCCGACGGCTGCATCCACACTTCGCCGAACGCCGACGCCAGATAGTAGGACAGCGTTCCCGGGTACGTCTCGGCCCACGCCAGCGACGGCTTGACCGACGTGAACGCCGCCACTGCTTCGCGCAACTCCTGGACCGGGCCCACCGCGGCGCCGGGTAGCTCGACCCGGGCGATCAGGCCGGCGACCCGGGGATCCTTGGCGGCCCGGTGCAGCGCCGCCACGGCCTCGCGCAGCACCAACGGACGGCCGCCGCCGGTGATGATCGCCACCGGGTCCAGCCCGGCGGATTCGGGCGGCGCAACCCGCAGATCGAGTTCGAGCACGCAGCCGCTGGGTACGCCGTGGTGGCGGGCGGTGTCCACCCGGCGAGCCAGCGCTCGGACGTCGTCGATACCGGGAGGATCGGGCAGGAAAGCAAACATGTGACGAGCCTACCGACGAGCGCGCCACGGCCGCCCGGACCGTAGGTTGGTCAGGTGAAGTTCTCCATCTCGATTCACCAGTTCGACGCCACTGGATTCGACGCGGCCGGCCTGCGCGACTACCTGAAGCGGGCCGAGGGACTCGGCTTCGAGGGCGGCTGGGTGCTCGAACAGACCATCGGTGCGGCACCGCTGATTGCCCCGCTGGAACTCCTGGCCTGGGCCGCATCGTGCACCGAACGGCTGCGGCTGGGCGTGGCCGTGTTGGTCTCGTCGTTGCATGAGCCGCTGCAACTGGCCTCGTCGATCACCGCCGTCGACCGGCTCAGTCACGGCAGGCTGGATGTCGGTGTGGCGCCTGGCGGCGGTCGCCGCCAGTTCGCCGCCTTCGGGGTGGACGCTGACACCTTTATCAGCAGCTTCACCGAAGGGCTGCAGCTGATGAAGGCAGCCTGGTCCGACGAGCCGCGAATCACGTTCGACGGCCGGTTCCGAAAGGTCGACGATCTACCGATCCAGCCCAAGCCCGTGCAGCGGCCGCATCCGCCGATCTGGTTCGGCGGGCAGGCACCCAAGGCGCTGGCCCGTGCGGTGCGGCACGGCGACGCGTTCCTTGGCGCGGGCTCCTCGACCACTGCGAAGTTTGCCGAGGCGGTGCCCATCGTGCGCCGCGAAATCGCCGAGCAGGGCAAGGATCCCGCGACGTTTCGGATCGGTAAGCGGGTCTACCTGATGATCGACGACGACGCGTCCACGGCTCGTGAACGCGCACTCGAAGGGCTGCACCGCATCTACGGCTCGATGCCCGGCGTCGACGAGGTGCCGGTGTCCGGAACGGTCGGCGACGTCGTGGCCGGCCTGCGCGAGGTGATCGACGCGGGCGCCGAGACGATATTGCTGAATCCGGTCGGCCGCGACATCGCCGAGGATCGAGAGCAGATGGAACGCCTTGCCGCAGAGGTCATTCCGCAACTCAGCTGACTGGGACGACCGTGTCGCGGTATAACCACTCCATGGTGAGTAAAGTCATCGCGCCGCCGGACCTGATCGAGGGCAGCGCCGACGAGGGCTACGGAAAGATCGCTGATGCCTTCCGGGCCAATTTCGCCGCGCATCGCGAGGTGGGCGCCGCGGTCGCGGTCTACCGCAACGGCGTCAAAGTCGTCGACCTGTGGGGCGGCTACCGCAACGGGTTCACCAAGGAGCCGTGGCAGCAGGACACCATCGTCAACATGTTCTCGACGACGAAAGGCATTGCCTCGCTGGCAGTGTCTGTGGCTGCCTCCCGTGGACTCATCTCGTATGACGCCAAGGTCGCCGACTACTGGCCGGAGTTCGCGCAAGCGGGTAAAGCCGATGTGACGGTGCGGCAGTTGCTCTCCCATCAAGCCGGCTTGTCGGCGCTCGATGCACCGCTGCTGCTTGCCGACCTGGCCGATGTGGAGAAAGTGTCGGCGGTGCTGGCCGCCCAGGCTCCGGCTTGGCCGCCGGGCAGCCGGCACGGCTATCACGCGCTGACCCTGGGCTGGTACGAGTCCGAGCTCGTCCGGCACGCCGACCCGGCAGGCCGGACGTTGGGCCGGTTCTTCGCCGACGAGGTCGCCGCCCCGCTCGGACTGGACCTGCACATCGGGTTACCCGCGTCAGTGGACCGTGATCGCGTCGCACACGTGCACGGTTGGCCGCGCGCCGAGGCGCTGCTGCACCTCAACGCAATGCCGCCACGGCTCGCGCTGGCGCTGTTGAATCCACGTAGCCTGACCGGCCGAAGCGTCAACGTGCCCAACGATGTCGATGCCATGCGGGACTTCAACCGCGAAGAGGTCCGCACCGTCGAGATACCGGCGGCCAATGGGATCGGCGCCGCCCGCGCAGTCGCCAAGGCTTACAGCTGCGCGGCAACCGGTGGTCGCGAACTCGGTTTGACGCCAGACACTCTCGCCGCGCTCACCCAATCAGCGCGCACGCCGACCGGCGGGATACGCGACAAAGTGTTGCACGTCGACTCGGTGTTCTCACTCGGCTACTGCAAACCGGTGGCGCACTTCAACTTCGGCTCGTCGGACAAGGCGTTCGGCACGCCGGGGCTGGGCGGATCATTCGGGTTCGCCGACCCCGACACCGGGGTCGGCTTCGCCTACGTGATGAACCGGTTGGGGTTTCACCTGTGGAGCGATCCGCGCGAGCTGGCCTTGCGGCAAGCGTTGTTCCGCGACGTGCTGGGCGTGCGACCGCAGAAATAGCGAGCGGGCACGCCTAACGAGTCAGAGCTCGGTCGCCGAGCCGCCCGCCGCGCTGATCTTCTCGCGTGCGCTGCCACTGAACTTGTGCGCGGTGACGTCGACCTTGACGGCCAGCTTGCCGTCACCGAGAACCTTCACCAGGGTGTTCTTGCGAACCGCACCCTTGGCGACCAGTTCGTCGACGCCGATCGAACCGCCTTGCGGGAACAGACGATTGATGTCGCCGATGTTGACGACTTCGTATTCGGTGCGGAACCGGTTGCGGAAACCCTTCAGCTTGGGCAGCCGCATGTGGATCGGCATCTGCCCACCCTCGAAGGTCACCGGCACGTTCTTACGCGCCTTGGTGCCCTTGGTACCGCGGCCCGCGGTCTTACCCTTGGAGCCCTCACCACGACCGACCCGGGTGCGCTTGGTCTTCGACCCCGGCGCGGGACGCAGGTCGTGCAGTTTGATCGTCATTTGGTGCTACCTCCCTGCGCCGGCTCGACCTCGATGAGGTGCCGGACGGCAGCGATCAGCCCGCGGGTCTGCGGGTTGTCGTCGCGGATGACCGACTGGCGAATCCGCCGAAGTCCAAGCGTGCGAAGGCTTTCCCGCTGCTTCCAGCGGGCGCCGATGATTCCGCGGACCTGAGTGATCTTCAGCTGCGTCGGTTGTGCTGCTTTTTCTGCGGCCATGATTATGCCGATCCTTCACGAGCGACGCTGGCGGCCAGCGCCTCACTTTCGCGGCGTGCGCGCAACATACCGGCCGGGGCGACATCCTCGATCGGCAGTCCGCGTCGGGCGGCGACCTCTTCCGGCCGCTGCAACAGCTTGAGGGCGGCAACCGTGGCATGCACGACGTTGATCGCGTTGTCGCTGCCCAGCGACTTGGCCAGAATGTCGCGCACACCGGCACATTCCAGCACCGCACGAACGGCGCCGCCGGCGATCACACCGGTACCGGCGCTGGCCGGACGCAGCAGCACCACGCCCGCGGCGGCCTCACCCTGCACCGGGTGGACGATGGTCCCACCGATCAGCGGCACGCGGAAGAAGCTCTTACGAGCCTCCTCGACGCCCTTGGCGATGGCAGCCGGGACTTCCTTGGCCTTGCCGTAACCGACACCGACCATGCCGTTGCCGTCGCCGACGATGACCAGCGCGGTGAAGCTGAAGCGCCGACCACCCTTGACCACCTTGGACACCCGGTTGATCGTGACGACCCGCTCCAGGTAGTTGCTCTTGTCGCCGTCGCGGTCGCGGCCACCACGGCCACCACCATCCCGGCGGCCGCGACCGTCACGCGAGTCACGACGGTCGTCGCGGCCCTCGTTCGTCGGGCCGGCCGTTCCAGCCGGTTGCTCCGCCATTATGCGGTCCTTCCGCTCAGGTTTGATTCCCCAAGATTGTTGCTTGCCATCAGAACTTGAGCCCACCCTCGCGAGCGGCGTCGGCCAGTGCCGCGATCCGCCCGCCGTAGGTGTAGCCGCCGCGGTCGAAGACCACCGCCTCGACTCCAGCGGCCTTGGCCCGCTCAGCGATCAGCTGGCCGACCCGCACACTGTGGGCTTTCTTGTCGCCGTCCACCCCGCGCACGTCCGCCTCGATCGATGAGGCGGCTGCCAGGGTGGTGCCGGTCAGGTCGTTGACCAGCTGCACATGGATGTGCCGGGCTGAGCGGTGCACCACCAGGCGCGGACGCTCCGTGGTGCCCGAAATCTTCTTGCGCAGCCGCGCGTGCCTGCGCAGCCGGCTCTTCCGCCGGACAGCGGAGACGCTCTGCGTGGGCGGCTTCTGCGCGGTAACAACTTGTGCCATGGCTACTTACCTGTCTTTCCGACCTTGCGGCGGATCTGCTCACCCTCGTAGCGCACACCCTTACCCTTGTACGGGTCCGATTTGCGCAGCCGACGGATGTTCGCCGCGACCTGGCCGACCTTCTGCTTATCGATACCGGAGACCGAGAACTTCGTCGGCGTCTCGACTGCGAAGGTGACGCCGTCGGGCGCCGTGATCACCACGGGGTGGCTGTAACCCAGCGCGAACTCGAGGTTGGAGCCCTTCGCCTGCACGCGATAGCCGACGCCGAAGATCTCCATCTTGATCGTGTAACCCTGCGTCACCCCGGTCACCAGGTTGGACACCAGGGTCCGCGACAACCCGTGCAGCGAACGGTTGCGCCGCTCGTCGTCGGGACGGCTGACCACGATGGCGCCGTCGTCGTTGCGCACCACTTTGATCGGCTCGGAGACCTTCAAATCCAGCGAGCCCTTGGGACCCTTGACCGAGACGTTCTGGCCGTCGATGGCCACCTCGACGCCAGACGGAATCTGGATCGGTTGCTTACCAATACGCGACATGTCAGTCCCCTCTCACCACACGTACGCGAGGACTTCGCCGCCCACGCCCTGTCTGGCTGCCTGCCGGTCAGTGAGCAGACCCGAGGAGGTCGAGATGATCGCCACGCCAAGGCCACCGAGCACCCGCGGCAGGCTGGTCGCCTTCGCGTACACCCGCAACCCCGGCTTGGACACCCGGCGCAGGCCGGCGATGCTGCGTTCCCGGCTCGGCCCGTACTTGAGCTGAACCGTCAGCGCCTTGCCGACGCGCGCATCCTCGATGTGGAAATCGGTGATGTAACCCTCCCGCTTGAGGATCTCGGCGATGTTCACCTTGATCTTCGAATGCGGCAGCGTCACCTCATCGTGGTACGCCGAATTGGCGTTGCGCAGACGTGTCAAGAAGTCTGCGATCGGGTCCGTCATAGTCATCGAGCGCTGCTCCTCTTCATCGCTACGCTCTGCGTCGTCGTCATCGCGGTCATGACAGCGGTGTCGCCTTCCTCGCAGTGGTTCCCGGTCGGGCCTTCTGCGCAGCTGTTCTCGGAATCGGTCTAGTGGTCGTCACTGGTCTGGTTGTCGGCCGGGGTTACCAGCTGCTCTTCTGCACGCCGGGCAGCTCGCCCGCATGCGCCATCTCACGCAGGCAAATCCTGCACAGCCCGAACTTGCGGAAAACCGCATGTGGGCGGCCGCACTTGTTGCAGCGGGTGTACGCGCGCACCGCGAACTTGGGTTTGCGCTGACTCTTGTTGACTAGTGCCTTTTTCGCCATCTGGTCAGTTCTCCTTGAACGGGAAGCCGAGGCCGCGCAACAACGCCCGTCCTTCGTCGTCGTTGGTCGCCGAGGTGACGACGGTGATGTCCATTCCGCGCGGCCGGTCGATCTTGTCCACGTCGATCTCGTGGAACACCGACTGCTCGTTCAGCCCGAAGGTGTAGTTGCCGGTGCCGTCGAACTGCTTGGGCGACAGCCCGCGGAAGTCGCGGATACGCGGCAACGCGATCGAGGTGAGCCGGTCGAGGAACTCCCACATCCGGTCGTTGCGCAGAGTGACGCGCGCCCCGATCGGCATGCCCTCGCGCAGCTTGAACTGCGCGATTGACTTGCGCGCCTTGCGGATCTCCGGCCGCTGTCCGGTGATCAGGGCCAGGTCGCTGACCGCGCCGTTGATCAGCTTGGCGTCGCGGGCAGCATCACCGACGCCCATGTTCACCACGACCTTCACCACCGTCGGGATCTGCATGACGTTGGCGTACTTGAACTCTTGGTTGAGCGCGTCGCGGATTTCGTCGCGGTAACGCGCCTTCAGCCGGGGCTGAACCTTTACTTGCTCTGTGGTTGTCATGCCCTCAGATGTCCTTGCCGTTGCGCTTGGAGATGCGGACCCGCTTGCCGGACTCCTCGTCGACCCGGTAACCGACCCGGGTGGCTTGACCGTCGGAGTCGACCACCATCACGTTGGAGACGTGGATGGGGGCTTCCTGCGTGACGATCCCGCCCGACTGCGCTCCGCGCTGGTTGGTGGAGATAGCGGTGTGCTTCTTGATCCGGTTCACACCCTCGACGAGCACCTTGCTGCGCGTCGGGTAGGCCTGGATCACCTTGCCCTTGGCGCCCTTGTCCTTGCCCGAGATGACCAGGACGGTGTCACCCTTGTGCACCTTCATCTACAACACCTCCGGAGCAAGCGAAACGATCTTCATGAAGCGCTTCTCCCGCAGTTCGCGGCCGACCGGCCCGAAGATGCGGGTTCCACGTGGGTCGTTGTCAGGCTTGATGATGACGGCCGCGTTCTCGTCGAACTTGATGTAGCTGCCGTCCGGCCGGCGGCGCTCCTTGACGGTGCGCACCACCACGGCCTTGACCACATCACCGCGCTTGACGTTGCCACCGGGGATGGCGTCTTTGACCGTCGCCACGATGACATCGCCGATGCCGGCATAGCGCCGCGACGAGCCGCCGAGCACGCGGATGCACAAGATCTCCTTGGCACCGGTGTTGTCGGCCACCTTCAGCCGCGATTCCTGCTGAATCACTCGATCTCCTGACCTGGTTCACGTATGCACGCCCAAGCTCCAGCATGTCGACGGACATAGTCCACCCGACCTGTCGTGCATGGTCTTTGTCGTCGAAAGGCACGCGGGGCTGACAGCTAAAACTCGTAATGCCAGCCGAGGTCTGCCCACGGCAACCCCTAGAGTCTAGGTGAAGACCTGCTCAGAGCCAAATTCCGTGGCGATCGCCAGAGCGGCGAAGCCGGGCGCAGCGGGTCGCCACTGAATATTCCTGGCCAACGGCCTACGTCGGCCGGATACCGCGAGAGAAAGAGCCTCGGATGCACGGGCGAGCCCGGACGTCGATCCGGGTTCTGCGTGTCTGGATGGCGCTGTTCCTCATACTCTGCACCTCCTGCGCACATTCGCCCGTCAGCGCACCGGGCTCAGGGACTGCTCGATCCGTGGGACGTCCCGGGTGCGGACCACCGATCAGCTATCAGGTGCTGCAGCGCGACGCGTACGGCGCGGACTGGTCGGCGACCAGAAATCTGCTCGCATACAACGCCAAAGGCAGCGACGGCGCCTACCACATCTATACGGTGACGCCCGACGGCGCGAACCCCGTGCAGTTGGGCCTGGGCTCGGCGAGCTTTCCGCAACGCAGCACCGGCACTCCGGTCTGGAGCCCGTCGGGCCGCTTCATCGCTTTCGTCGCCGAGAAGCAGGCACACCCGGGCAACTCGGTAGGCGCGACACCCGGCTGGGGCAGCTACTCGGACCTGTGGGTGGCCACCGCGGACGGGTCACGAGCCTGGCAGCTCACCGACGTCCCGACCGACAAGGATCACGGCACCATCATCCCGGAGTTCTCACCGGACGGTCGATTGCTCGAGTGGACCGAACGCACCAAGGCAGGCAAGGCGCTGCAACCGAAGCGGTTCGCCGGGTTCTGGGCGATCAAGGTGGCCAGCTTCGACGTCAGCGCCGACGGCGCCCCGTCGCTGTCCAACGTCCACACCGTCTCCCCCAGCGACGATGCCTTCAACGAAACCGGCGGCTTCTCAGCAGATTCCGCCTCGCTGGTGTTCACCAGCGACTTCCAGACGCACAACTTCTGGACCAGTCAGATCTACCGCTTCGACATCGATTCCCACGCGATCACCAGGCTTACCCGCGGCGAGAGCTACAACGAACATCCCCGCTATACCCCCGACGGTCAGGTGCTGTGGATGACCAACGCGGACAACCCGTCACATGGCACCGACTGGTGGACGATGAACCCTGACGGCTCAAACCCGCAGCGGCTCAGCGACTTCAACGTCGGTGACAGCGCGAAAAGCATCGGGCGCAAGCCGCTCTATGCGACCGTCGTGCAGACTGCCAATTGGAACTCCGACCGCAGCAGCTTCTACGGCGATGTCGAGACCAGCCTGTTGACCTCCGACAGCGTGGTCGTGCGCGCCACCCTCACCTGTCACGGGCCATAAGGCGTCAATCTCCTTGGCGTACCCAGGAAAAGATGTACAGCGCCATCGCGGTCGCCAATGCGAGCAGTACCCATTGAACGAGAGCCTGGTCGATCAATGAACCGGGCGGCGGCGCGCCCGGCAAGATATTTCGTAGCGGAACGATCGCGAACAGGTTCGCGGCGTACCACGTCGCGAAGGGTGGCACGAATTTCCTTCTGCCCAACGCCATCGGAATGGCCACCAGCAGCGCCAAGGTGGGCAGGCTGATCAACACCATGATGATGCCCAGGTCGAAGATCAGCGGGCCCTTGGCCCGATGCAGGGTGACGACCACATTGCTGCTGTTGTGGTTTCCGGTCTCGCTGGAATCGGTGCTGCGCTTGACGCTCGCGTCCCAGCCGTCCATCGACCCGGTCACCTGGACGAACGCAGGTATCCGTTTCCGATCGGCGCCCGTCCCGACGAACACGTCAGCAGACAGCGGTTCGGTGTGGTACGCGTCGAACGGCCAGCTGCCGGGATTTCCGTGCGCCTGGATCGTGGTGCTGACCTGCGCCGGCGCTTTGCCTTTCGGAAAAGTCAGATCGCCCAGGTCGTTCGGCGGATAGAGCCGCACCGCTATGTCGGTGTTCAACTCTTCGAAGCGTTTGTCCTCCAGTGATTCGCCCGGGTAGATGAGCACATTCACGGTGAGACGGTTGGTCGTGGGTTTGAGCTCCTCCAGGCGTATCTGCACGACGGTCTCGTCGGGCCCGGCCTGGCTCAGGTCCAGCGGCGGGAGTGGTCCCTCAGATTTCTGCAGGAGATGCACACCGATCAACGAGAGGACGTAGGCGATGACGAACCCCACCAGGACGACGACAACGATCGGGATGCGCCGACGTTGCCGCTTCTCCTCGCGCGTCTCCGCAGCCGTCGGCGGGGCCTCGGTGGTCATTGCTCACCCCCGGGCCGAGCAGCCTGCCGGGAGTGGACTGGGACTGAGTGCAGGACGTCGTCCTGTCGGCTCAACACGGGGTCAGGTTAGCGAATCAAGCTTCCGATCGCGCGGCGAAGCAATGATGCCGATCGCACTGACAAAGACTCGTCACCCGCTGGCCACCCGGCAGTAACGCGCAGTTCAGGATAGCTATCAGTATTTATGAAATCTCTATCGGGACGGGACACTTCGGCTCGCGAGCCGCTAATCTGTTGTCTGTTCGCAAGGCCGAATCGTTAGCAAGAATTCGCAACAATGCGTCGAAGTCCGGGGTGAGGCAGTCAACATGAAGCACAGTCGTCTGGTCGCTGCGATGAGTTTGCTGGCAACGGGTGCTGTAGTGCTATCGGGATGCGAGGTCCCACACACCAGCACGGCCTACGCCAGCGAGGTCGTCAACTGTGGCGGCAAGCCGGCGATCACCGCTAGTGGCTCGACCGCACAAGCCGACGCGATGAAGCGGTTCATCAGCGCCTACAGCAAGTCCTGCCCTGGGCGCTCACTCAGCTACACCTCCAACGGTTCGGGCAACGGAATCAACGACTTCCTCGCCGGCAAAAGCGATTTCGCCGGATCGGACACGCCGCTGTCCGACGACCAACATGCCGCCGCCAAGCAGCGTTGCGGCGGGGCCGATGCCTGGGACCTGCCCGTCGTATTTGGCCCGCTGGCCATCACCTACAACCTCAACGTCGACATCTTGGTGCTCGACGCGCCCACGCTGGCCGGGATTTTCAACGGCAGCATCACCCGCTGGGACGACCCGGCCCTCACCGCGCTCAACGCATCCATGCCATCCGAGGACATCCACGTCATCTACCGCAGTGACAACTCAGGCACCACCGCCAACTTCCAGGCCTACCTGCAGTCCGCGGCCAGCGGAACCTGGACCCAGGGAACCGGTAAGGCCTTCAAGGGCGCGGTGGGAACCGGCGAGAAAGGCAACGAAGGCACATCGGCAGCGGTGAAAAACACCGAAGGCGCGATCACCTACAACGAGTTGTCGTTCGCGATGGACGAGGGACTTTTCGCCGCGGAGATCAAAACGCCCGCAAGCCGCAAGTCCCGGCGCCCGGTCCGCATCGGCACCGATTCCGTCGGTAAAACCATCGCCGGGGCCAAAATCGTCGGCAAGGGCAACGACCTGGTGCTCGATCTCTCGTCGTTCTACAACCCCACCGAAGAAGACGTCTACCCGATCGTGCTGGCTACCTACGAGATCGTCTGCTCCAAATACCCCGACCCTCAGGTCGGCCAGGCGGTCAAAGGGGCCCTGCAGGCGACCTTGGGACCCGGCCAGATCGATCTCGACAAGCACGGCTACATTCCGCTGCCGCCCGACTTCCAGGCGAAAGTCTCAGCCGCGGTCGACGCCATCAGCTGACCGGGACATCGCTCACGCACCGGAACCCGATGTGTGTGGTCGCGGTGTCTTGCGACTGCGGTGAGCGCGCCGCAGGCCGATAGCGGTGGCAGTACTCCGGGGCGCACAAGTGCGAGCCGCCCTTGAGGGTCTGCATGATCGACGGGTCAGCGGGTCCCGTTGGCGCACAACAGGTTTTCGGCGGCTGATCCAGCCGGTGATGCGCGGAGAACTCGGTGGTCGTCCATTCCCAGACGTTACCGATCATGTCGGAGAGTCCGAACCCGTTGGGTGGGAACGTGGCCACCGGTGAGGTGCCCACCCAACCGAGCGCGCCGTCATTGCGGTACGGGAACCTGCCCTGCCAGGTGTTGGCCATCAGCGTCCCGTCGGGCTTCTCCTCGTCGCCCCACGCATATGTGGTGCTGCCCCCGCCGCGCGCGGCATACTCCCACTCGGCCTCGCTGGGCAGCCGCCGACCGGCCCAGCGCGCGTACGCCACGGCATCGGGATACGCCACTTGCACGACCGGATGATCAGCCCGGTCGGCGATGTCGCTGTCCGGGCCAAACGGATGCCGCCAGCAGGCGCCCGGTACCCAGACCCACCACTGTCGCCAATCGCGCAAGTCGACCGCACCTCCCGTCGGACGGAAAACCATTGCGCCCGGCTGTAATTCACCGACGTTGGCCCCCGGATACGACGCGGGGTCGATGGGCTGTTCGGCGACGGTCACATACCCTGTCTGCTCGGCGAACTCGGCGAATTGAGCGTTGGTCACCGGATGCTGTTCGACCGCGAAAGCGTCGATGCTCACCGTGTGGATCGGCGCCTCTTCGGGGTAGAAGCTCGTGGATCCCATCCGAAACGATCCGGGCGGCAGTTCGACCAACGCGGTGAGCATGAGTTCAGGGTATGACCACCGCGAAGTCTTGCATCAGCGCGGTTTTCGCCGCATCGAAGCCCGGGGTATCGGCGGGTCCTTCGAGGTGCGTGGCGACCAGGTATTTATCGGTGTTGGTCCAGATGTGGGTGATGCGGTCGGCGAACGCGCGCGTGCCCGGTGGTCCATCGGCGAAGGCTGCCGCCGGGTCGAGCGTGGTCGCGGCGATGGTCACCATCCCGGTGAGGCCGTCGGGCCCGGCGATCCACGTTGCCACGCCGTCGGTGGTCCTGATGCACCCCGACAATGCGGCGATCACCGCCACGAGGGCCGCGCCCGACACGGCCCTCGACGACGATTCAGTCACGTGAAAAGGCCAGCGCCAATTCCTTTTCCACATCTTCGTATGGCCGGCCGGAGAGGTCGACGGTGACATGAGCGATGGTCCCGCCGGTGAACCGGAACGGCGCCTTGTACCGGCTCGACACCGCTGAGCCGCCGTTGCGTCCGACGGTGATGCCGGCACCGGCCAACCCGAAGGTTCCGGGATGGGATTGCACATCCGCCAATGAGCCGACTGCCTCGTCGTCGATGAACAACGCGACGTCGCCGAGTGGGGTGTGGCTGTTCTGCACAGTGCCGGTGCGGACGTAGCGGACGCCGAAGACGTGCCGGCCCAACGGTATTGCGGCCGACGAGGAAACCTCCTGCTGACGCTCACCAAGGAAGTTGTACACGAAATGCAACCGCCCGTCCTGAACGAAGAGCACATAGCCGCCATGGCCACCGCCGTGCTTGAACAGCACGCCTTCAGCTCCGGTGGTGTCGATCGTGGCGTCAGCCAGCAGCGAGAACGAGCGGCCCCGGATCTCGGGCGCGGCGCCGGTGCCCACCTCGGCGGAATCGGGGTAGTAGATGTAGTTGTCCCGTTCACTCGCCAGGAACGGCCGGGTCCGGGTCAACGTCTCGAACAGGTTCAAGTCCGACAACGGCAGACCGTTGTATTTAGCAGCCTCAGAGAACCACAGCGCCTTGAGGTCTTCCAGCTTGTCGGGATGCTCGCCGGCCAGATCGTGGCATTGGCTGCGGTCGGCGTCGATGTGAAAAAGTTCCCAGCGATCGGCGTCGAAGTGCCCCCAGCCCGCTGGTGTGGCAGCGTGAACGGTGTTGGCGAACCAGCCGTTGTGCCAGATCCCGCGGGTGCCCAGCATGGTGTAGAACTGGGTCTGCTTCCCGGTGTCGGCTGACGGATCACTAAGGGCCGCTTTGAAACTCACGCCGTCCAGCGGCTTCTGCGGGACACCCTTCACGGTTGCCGGCGGTTCGACGTTGAGCAGGTCGTAGATGGTCGGGGTGATGTCAGAGACGTTGACATAATTGTCCCGCACTTCGCCGTGCGCCGCGATTCCGTTGGGCCACGAGATGATTGCGCTGTCCGCGATGCCACCCTCGTGCGAGGCATACCTCTTGTACAGCTTGTATGGCGTGTTGAACGCCATTGCCCACCCGATCGGGTAGTGGTTGTAGGTCTCGGGCCCGCCGAGGTGCTCGAAGACCTTCATGCTTTCTTCGACGGTGTCGATGTAGCCGTTGAAGAACTTGCCCTCGTTCACCGATCCGTTGGGCCCACCCTCACCGCTGGCGCCGTTGTCGGAGATCACCACGATGATGGTGTTGTCGAGTTGACCGGACTCTTCGAGATAGTCCAAGATCCGCCCGATCTGAGCGTCGGTGTAGCTGAGAAAGCCGGCGAACACCTCGGCGAATCTGCTGAACAGTTTCTTTTCTTCGTCGTTCAGCGAGTCCCACGGTCGCACGGTGTCCTGCAGCGGCCATGGCTGACCGTCGGGTCCGGTGACATCGAGATACGGGTTGACCGGCGACAATTCGGTGTCCTGCGGCACGATGCCGAGCGCCTTCTGCCGCTCCAGGACGATCTCGCGGTAGCGCTCGTAGCCGGTGTCGAACGTGCCGGCGTAGCGGTCGGCCCACTCCTTGAAGACATGGTGCGGGGCGTGACCGGCGCCGGGACACACATAGCTGAACCACGGCTTGTCCGGCGCGATGACTTTGGCGTCGCGGATGAACTCAATTGTCTTGTCCGCAATGTCTTTCGACAGGTGGTAGCCGTCTTCGGGGGTGCCCGGCGGGTCCACCGGGTGGTTGTCGTACACCAGGTCCGGGTACCACTGGTCGGTCTCGCCGCCCATGAACCCGTAGAAGCGTTCGAACCCGCGCGAGGTGGGCCAGTGCCGCTTTGTCGCGGCCACATTGGACTCTTCCAACGGGGTCAGATGCCATTTGCCCACGCAGTAGGTGTTGTAGCCCCGCTCGGCCAACACCTCTGGCAGTAAAGCCGTTTCGAAAGGGATGCGCCCATTGGAATTGGGGAATCCCTCGGTGAATTCTTCGATCATGGCCATGCCCACCGTGGTGGCATTGCGACCGGTCAGCAGCGACGCCCTGGTCGGTGAACACAACGCGGTGGTGTGAAACTGCGACAGTCGCACGCCCCGTTCGGCGATGCGTGACATCGCCGGCATCTCCACCAGGCCACCGAAACAGTCCCACGTCGCGATGCCGGTGTCGTCCCACACGAGATACAGCACGTTGGGGGCGCCTTCGGGTGCTGTCGGCGCGGCGTACGGGCCCCAATCCGGTTCCGAATCACGGATGTCCAATTCGACCTTGCCGTTGAACTCGGTCGCCATCGCTGGCCTCACTCTCGTAGTGGACCCCCCGGGGACTGCAGATTACACCGCTCAGCCGACTTGCCGGCCAACTCCGTATGGATGGACATCCACACCGAGCAGAGTCAGGGACTGTCTTCGCCGTCTTTCGGCGTCCAGGTATGCGGCAACATCGGGGCACTCGGCCCAGTACCGAAATCATCGTCGGACAACGTGGCCAGACCGGTCGCCTGCTCGCTGCCCTTCGACACCGTCCCTGCAAACCCCAGCGGTCCGGCGGCACTGTCCGAGGCCACCGTCGAGACGACCTCGGGTGGCGGCTCGCCCCAATCCGGGTCGACTTCGTAATCCATTGTCGCATCGGCGAAGTCGTGCCGATGACTCTGCTGTTGGCGCCGTTTACGCGAGCGTCGCCGAGCGGCCGACGCTGCGGCGACTGCAGCCGACTCGGCGGGTGCTCTCAACGTCGCACTGGCCCCGGCTCTGGCTCTGGCTCCGGAATCGAATTCGATGGGCGGGCCACCTCCGGCGGCAACCAGGTACGGGAAGGCCACACCGTGGACGCCCGCGGGCGGCGGACTCGGCGGCGCCGGTGCCGCGCCGGTGGCCGGACTCGCCGCGGGCGCGGTCGCGGGTGCCGGGGCGGGCGCCGGAACAGCGACGGTTGCGACTGCCGGGGTCGTCGCGGTGACCGGCGCGATCGGCAGCGGGGGCGGCGTGGGCAGCACCGGTGCGATCGGCGGAATGGCGGACGGGTCGATCAACCCTGCCACGGCGGCCACCGAAGCCACCGAAGCAGCGGCTGCCGCGGGAAGGACAGCGGTGGTCGAGCTGGCGGCGACCGCGGCGGCGACCACCGGATGCGCGACGAGGAACGCGACGATGTTGGCCGGCGTCAAACTCGCCAGCGCCGCTTCCGGATTGGTGGCCGCCAATTGGGCGAACTGCTCGAGATCCTGAACGAGCGTGACGGTGTTCTTGACCCAGTACAGCGTCGTCAGAGGGTTTGTGTACGACGAGTAGGGCAGACCGTTGATGGTGCCACTGGTGGGATCCCAGGTGATCCCCCTCGCCTGCAGGAACTGCACGATGAGTTGGTCCAGCGGGGTCTCGGTGGTGGAATCGGCCGGCGAGGCGGCGGAGTTGGCTTGGCTATCCGACTTCAGGATGACCGGCGCCGCCGCGGTTTGCGGCGTCGAGTCCACCGTGGCACCGGCGACCGCCTGATAGGTCGCCATTGTCGTCGCGGCCTGGACCCACATCCGCGCATAGTCAGCTTCGTTGAGAGTTATCGGAATCGTATTGATACCAAAGAAATTGGTTGCTAACAATGCGCCGTGAACCACGTGATTGGTGGCCAGCTCAGGCAGTGTCGGCATGGCCGCCAGTGCGGCGGAATGCGCCGCAGCCACAGCTTGATGACTGGCGGCTGCCGCGGCACTGTCGGCGCCGGCTTGGGTCAGCCAGGCGAGGAAGGGTGCGTTCGCGGCTATGTACGACTCCGCGCTGGGACCTTGCCATGGGCCTGCCTGCACCTGCCCAAGCAATGCGGTGAGTTCGTCTGCCACCGAGGTGTATTCAGCGCTCAATGAACTCCACGCGTCCGCCGCCGCAAGTAGCGGGCCAGCCCCAGGCCCGCTGCTCAGCAACGTCGAATGGACCTCGGGGGGTGCCGCTATCCAGACAGGTGCGGTCATAGTCAATCGGTCGCGACGAGATACGCCGACGATGCAGCCGCATCACCGCTGGCATAGCTGATGCCCGACTCCCCCACGCCGAGGCCGGAACGACCGAGCTCTTCGGCGCCTTGGGCAGCCACCGCCGTGTGCAAGCCGCCGCGGATACTGAGATCCGCCGCGCTGTGCAGCGAGACGGGGTCCGCCGCGGGCGGCACCACGGCCGTAATCAGCGGGGCCGCAGCGGTATGTGCGGCTGCCAAGCGTGCTGTCAACGCCTCCACACCCGCACAGGCAGCAGCCAAGCCCTCTGGCACGACGCGCAAGGTCATAGCAGCTACTCCTTATCGATGCTCTGGGCGCCAAGGCACGCGGAATGAGAGAACGCTATGCGCTGACAACGTGTGTAGTTAACCCGAGGGAACCCCGCTTCGGGCCTCGCCTGCGACATGCGGGTGCCACGATCATGGGTGGCTGGCAATGTGAAAAACGTTGTCCCCGAGTACGTTTAGGAATCGAACCAGATGCACTGGAAGCGACCATCCGGACGGCTTCGCGGCTTTGAATCATGTTGTTTTTGATATCCGTCGGATGTGGACTTGATCGACTCCGGCAACCCGGCCAGGAACAAAGTCAGGGCTTTTCGCTCAAAGTGATTCAAGACGCGGTGATGCCGGGGCGTCTCGGCGGCACTGACCGCACGTCTCGAGGAGCGCCACGCTGAAGCCACTCTCGCCCGCACCTACCTCGCGCTACGACGCCGTGCGCCGAGGATTGCGAATTCACGTTCTGGACAATACTTTTCAGGTCAGCGCGGCTGCCTGCGATAGGCATGCCTCGGCATCGATGGCGGTGCGGCCGGGGATGCCGGCCTTTCGGCTCGGCAGGCGACGAGGGCATGCCGTCGACATCGTCGGCGTGCGCGATCAGTGGAACCGGAGGATCGCACAGTCGCCGCCCTGCGTCGGAAGCCAGCTGTCCTCTAGCCTTGGTGCACAGGCAAGCTGATTTCCTGCTGCATCGTCGCGCGGCCGGCTCGCGCCGACCGGCGCACGGCGCCCAACACCCTGGAGTGTGATGGACAACCGGTTGTTTCCCTTGGTCGTCGTGCCGGTCATGCTGGCGCTCGGATTGACGCTGACGGTCGCCGACTTCCGCAGGGCCGCCACGCTGCGCCGCCCCCTGTTGGTGGCGTTGGCCTGCCAGGCGATCCTGCTGCCGAGCCTGTGTCTGCTGATCGCCGAAGCGTTTCACCTCGAGCCCAAGTTGGCGGTCGGGCTGATGCTGATGTCGGCCGCACCCGGCGGGTTGATGGCGAACATCATGAGCCATCTGGTCAACGGAGACTTGGCCGTCAACCTCACGCTGACCGCGATCAACGCGGTGCTGTCGATCTTCACCTTGCCCGCGACGGTGGCGTTCGCGATGTTCTGGTTCATCGGTGAGGGTCACTTCATCCCGTTACAGGCGGACAAGTTCCTCGGAGTGTTCGGGTTGATACTGGTGCCGACCGCGATCGGCGTCGCCATTCGTCATCGGTATCCGGCGCTGGCTCAACGACTCAACAAGCCGGTACGGATCGCGGCGGCCATTTTGCTGGTAGCCGTGAGCCTCGGAGCGATCGCCGGTGGCCAGACGACGATATGGACCAGCCTCGGTGCACTCGCCGGAGCCGTCGTATCGTTCTGCGTGATCAGCTTGACCGTCGGCTATCTTGCACCGCGGCGGCTTGCGCTTCCGCCGCGACAGTCCATCGCCGTCAGCCTAGAGATCGGGTTGCACAACGCCATGCTGGCAATGGGCATAGCTTTGAGCCCACAGCTTCTGAACAGCACCGAGATGGCCACTCCGGCAGCTCTTTACGGCTGCGTCGCGCCTCTGATCGCGCTGGCCTTCGTCTTCACCGTGCGACGGGTAGATCCCGCCTACCGCAAAGTTCCCGCTCCGGCGACCGTGTGATCGCCGGGGCGGGAAACTCAGCGCGCGAAACTACTTGGCCCTCTCCAGGATCTCGACGAGCCGCCAGCGCTTGGTCGCCGACAGCGGACGAGTCTCCATCAACGACACCCGGTCGCCGATGCCGGCGTCGCCGTGCTCGTCGTGCGCCTTGACCTTCTTGGTGGTCCGAATGATCTTGCCGTAGAGCGGGTGGCGCATACGGTCTTCGAGCTCGACCACGATGGTCTTCTGCATCTTGTCACTCACCACGTAGCCGATGCGGGTCTTGCGCCGACCGCGCGGCTTCGGAGTGGCCGGAGTGTGCTTGGGCCCCTTGGCGTTACCGGAAGTGTCCTTCGCGGCAGCAGCTTTGGGAGCGGCCTTGGTTGCCTTGGAGCCGGCGGTCTTTGCCTCAGCCATTACGAGTCCTCACCATTGGGCCCGGCAGCCAAGCCGAGCTCACGTTCACGTAGCACGGTGTAGACCCGTGCGATTTCCTGCCGCACCGTGCGGAGCCGACGATTGTTGCTGAGCTGGCCGGTCGCCATCTGGAAGCGCAGGTTGAACAGCTCTTCCTTGGATTCGCGCAGCTTCTCGATCAGCTCTTCGTCAGTGAGCTCGCGCAGTTCGCCAGGCGAAATTCCCACTGCCATCAGAACTGCTCCTCTCGGGTAACGATGCGTGCCTTGATCGGCAGCTTGTGGATCGCTCGGGTGAGCGCCTCTCGGGCCGTCTGCTCGTTGGGGTAGCTGAGCTCGAAGAGGATGCGTCCCGGCTTGACGTTGGCGATCCACCATTCCGGCGAACCCTTTCCGGAACCCATGCGGGTCTCGGCGGGCTTCTTGGTCAGCGGCCGGTCCGGGAAGATGTTGATCCACACCTTGCCGCCACGCTTGATGTGCCGGTTGATGGCGATACGAGCGGACTCGATCTGCCGGTTGGTGACGTACGCGTGCTCCAGCGCCTGAATGCCATAGTCACCGAAGCTGACCGACGTACCGCCGCTGGCGATACCGCGTTGCCGCGGGTGGTGCTGCTTGCGGTGCTTGACCCTGCGGGGAATCAACATGAATCAGCTCTCCGTACTCTGCGCCTCGACTGCGGGCACCTCGACTGGTGCCGCGGCGGACGGGGCAGCAGTCTCTTCGGCGCTGGACGCGGCGCGTCCGGCCTCGGTGCTGGTCGCCGTCGTTCCCGCGGAACCGCTACGACGGGGACGGGTGCCCGACGGGCGTTCGCGGCGTGGACGTTCCGCACCGGCCGAGGGCGCAACGAGTTCGCGCTTGCCGCCGACGATGTCGCCCTTGTAGATCCACACCTTCACACCGATACGGCCGAAGGTGGTCTTGGCCTCGTACAGGCCGTAGTCGATGTCGGCGCGCAACGTGTGCAGCGGCACCCGGCCTTCGCGATAGAACTCCGAGCGGCTCATCTCGGCCCCACCGAGGCGGCCGGAGCACTGCACCCGGATGCCCTTGACGTTGGGCTGACGCATCGCCGACTGGATGGCTTTACGCATCGCGCGGCGGAACGCCACTCGGTTGCTCAACTGCTCTGCGACGCCCTGGGCCACCAATTGCGCTACCGACTCAGGGTTTTTCACCTCGAGGATGTTCAGCTGGACCTGCTTGCCGGTCAGCTTCTCCAGGTCGGCGCGAATGCGGTCGGCCTCGGTGCCGCGGCGACCGATGACGATGCCCGGCCGGGCGGTGTGGATGTCGACCCGCACCCGGTCACGGGTGCGCTCGATTTCGACGTCGGCGATGCCCGCGCGCTCCAGGCCGGTCGACAACAGGCGACGGATCGCGACGTCTTCCTTGATGTACTCCGCGTACTGCTTGTCCGCGTACCACCGCGACTTCCACTCGGTGGTGATACCGAGCCGGAATCCGTGCGGATTGATTTTCTGGCCCACTAGTGCGAGCCTCCCTTCGCGTCCGAAGTCGCTTCAGTCTCACTGGACTTCGCGGCGGGTGCCTTTGCTTCAGTTGTTTTCTTGGGAGCCGCCTTCTTGGCAGGCGCTTTCTCAGCCGATGCTTTTTTGGCCGGTGCCGTGTCGGCAGCCTTCTTGGCAGGCGCTTTCTTGGCGGGCGCCTTGCCCGCAGCAGCCTTACTGGCCTGCGCGCGGCGGGCGCGCGTCGCGCTCGCAGACTGCGAGCCGCGGGCGTCCTTGGTCGGCCGGCTCTCCACCACCACGGTGATGTGGCTGGTGCGCTTACGGATTCGGAAAGCGCGGCCCTGGGCGCGCGGACGGATCCGCTTGGCGGTCGGGCCGCCGTCGGCGTAGACGGTGGCCACCACCAGGGTGGACGGGTCGAGGCCGTTGTTGTTCTGCGCGTTGGCGGCAGCGCTCGCGATGACCTTGGCCACCGGCTCGCTGGCCGCCTGCGGTGCCCAGCGCAAAATGTCCAGTGCTTCGGCCACCGACTTGCCGCGCACCAGGTCGATCACCCGGCGTGCTTTGGTCGGCGACACCCGCACGAACCGCGCTACGGCGGACGCAGAAGGGAATTCAGTAGCCGTGCTCATCGCCGCTTGGCCTTCCGGTCGTCTTTGATGTGTCCTTTGAAGGTGCGCGTCGGTGCGAACTCACCCAGTTTGTGGCCCACCATCGACTCGGAGACGAACACCGGCACGTGCTTGCGCCCGTCGTGCACGGCGAAGGTGTGACCGATGAAGTCGGGAATGATGGTCGAGCGCCGCGACCAGGTCTTGATGACCTGCTTGGTGTTCTTCTCGTTCTGGACGTCGACCTTCTTGAGCAGATGGTCATCGACGAACGGACCTTTTTTCAGGCTGCGTGGCATTTTTAGCTACTCCTCGCTACTGCTAGCGCGATTTCTTGCCGGTGCGCCGGCGTCGGACGATGAGCTTGTCACTGGGCTTGTGCCCCTTGCGGGTACGGCCTTCCGGCTTGCCCCATGGGCTGACCGGGTGGCGACCACCGGAGGTCTTGCCCTCACCACCACCGTGCGGGTGGTCCACCGGGTTCATGACGACACCACGAACCGAGGGCCGCTTGCCCTTCCATCGCATCCGGCCGGCTTTACCCCAGTTGATGTTGGCCTGCTCGGCGTTGCCCACCTCGCCGACCGTGGCGCGGCAGCGCACGTCGACGCGGCGGATTTCGCCGCTGGGCATACGCAGCGACGCGTAGGCGCCTTCCTTACCGAGCAACTGGATGCTGGATCCGGCCGAGCGAGCCAGCTTGGCACCACCGCCGGGCCGAAGTTCCACCGCGTGGACCAACGTACCGGCCGGGATGTTGCGCAGCGGCAGGTTGTTGCCCGGCTTGATGTCGGCGTTGGCGCCGGACTCCACCACTGCGCCCTGGGAAAGGCCCTGCGGCGCAATGATGTAGCGCTTCTCACCGTCCAAGAAGTGCAGCAACGCGATGTTCGCGGTGCGGTTCGGGTCGTACTCGATGTGCGCGACCTTCGCGTTGACGCCGTCTTTGTCGTTGCGGCGGAAGTCGATCACCCGGTAGGCCCGCTTGTGTCCGCCACCCTTGTGGCGGGTGGTGATGCGGCCGTGCGCGTTACGTCCCCCGCGGCCGTGCAGCGGACGGACCAACGACTTCTCCGGAGTGGAGCGAGTGATCTCGGAGAAATCGGAGACGCTGGCACCGCGGCGACCCGGAGTCGTCGGCTTGTACTTGCGAATTCCCATGTCTGTTAAGTCTCTCTATCCTCGGCTACGCCGGAGCGCCGAACAGGTCGATCGGCTTGCTGCCGGGTGCCAACGTCACAATGGCGCGCTTGGTGCTTTTGCGCTGTCCGTATCCGGTCCTGGTTCGCTTGCGCTTGCCTTGGCGGTTCGCGGTGTTCACCGCGGCCACCTTGACCGAAAAGATCTTCTCGATCGCGATCTTGATCTGCGTCTTGTTCGAATCGGGGTGCACGACGAACGTGTACACGTTGTCATCGATCAGGCCGTAGGACTTCTCGGAGATGACCGGGGCCAGAATGATGTCCCGGGGGTCAGTGACGGTCGCCATCAGGCCGAAACCTCCTCTTTGCCCTTCGCGTTCGATGCGATGAAGGCATTCAGCGCCTCCACCGAGAACACGACGTCGTCAGCGCGCAGCACGTCGTAGGTGTTGAGCTGGTCCGGCGACAGGATGTGCACACCGGGCAGGTTGCGCACGCTCTTGGCACCGGTCTCGTCGCTGCGCCCGATGACCACCAGCACCTGCGTGCGGTCGGTCAGAGTGCCCAGGAAACCCTTGGCGCTCTTGGTCGACGGCGTCTGCCCCGACACCAACTCGGTGACCGCGTGAATGCGACCGTTGCGAGCCCGGTCGGACAACGCACCACGCAACGCGGCGGCGATCATCTTCTTGGGCGTGCGCTGGCTGTAGTCGCGCGGCTGCGGGCCGTGCACCACACCACCGCCGGTGAACTGCGGGGCGCGCGTCGAGCCCTGGCGGGCGCGACCGGTTCCCTTCTGCCGGTACGGTTTCCGACCACCACCGCGGACATCGCCGCGAGTCTTCGTCGAGTGCGTGCCCTGGCGCTTCGCGGCCAACTGGGCCGTCACCACCTGGTGCAACAACGCGATGTTCGCGGGCGCATCGAAGAGTTCGGCCGGCAACTCAACGGAGCCTTCGGTTTTGCCGGCCGGCGTCTTGACGTCGATCTTGAGTGCCTTGGCGGCGCTATCGCTAGCCATTACTTCTCACCTCGTTTGATCGCGCTCCGGACCACGACGAGTCCACCCGTGCGGCCGGGCACCGCGCCCTTGATCAACAGCACGCCGTTCTCGGCATCGACCTTGTGCACCAACAGGTTCTGCGTGGTCACCCGGTCGCTACCCATCCGGCCGGCCATCCGGGTGCCCTTGAACACCCGTGCCGGGGTGGCGCAGCCACCGATGGATCCGGGGCGACGGTGCACTGCTTGCGCACCGTGGCTGGCGCCCTGCCCCTTGAAGCCGTGCCGCTTCATGGTTCCCGCGAAGCCCTTGCCCTTGGAGGTGCCCGTCACGTCGACATACGTTCCGGCGTCGAAGATCTCGGCCGTCAGCTCCTGGCCGACCTCGTAACCGGATGCCGCCTCGGCGTCTTCGAGACGCAGCTCGGCCAAGTGCCGACGCGGGTTCACCCCCGCAGCGGCGTACTGACCGCTCAGCGGCTTGTTGACCTTGCGCGGACTGATTTCTCCGTAGGCCAGCTGCACCGCGCTGTATCCGTCGCGCTCTTGCGTGCGGATGCCAGTCACGACGTTCGGCCCGGCTTTGACCACCGTCACCGGTACGACACGGTTGTTCTCGTCGAACACCTGCGTCATGCCGAGCTTGGTGCCCAGAATGCCCTTTCTCGCCATTGCTCGCTGATCTCCTACTGGATGTTGACGTCGACGCTGGCAGGCAGGTCTATGCGCATCAGCGCGTCAACGGTCTTCGGGGTCGGGTCAAGGATGTCGATCAGCCGCTTGTGCGTGCGCATCTCGAAGTGCTCCCGCGAGTCCTTGTACTTGTGCGGAGAGCGAATGACGCAATACACGTTCTTCTCAGTGGGCAGCGGCACCGGGCCGACCACACTGGCGCCCGTCCGGACAACCGTCTCGACGATCTTGCGCGCCGAGGCATCAATAGCCTCATGGTCGTAGGCCTTGAGCCTGATGCGGATCTTCTGTCCCGCCACGCTTCTCCTACCTCACTCTGTCCCGCCGGGCACCGAATCGCTTTTCACGCGATCTGGCGTCACCCGGATATTGCGCCGCTGTTTACCTGTCTTGGTACACCGGCCCCCGCGGTCGGGTGTGTCGCCCTCACGCAGCCTGGTCCGCGACCGAAATTCGTCGCGCTCCAAGGTTGGGACCGGACGCGCCCGTTTGGGCGCCGGTCGTATGCCCTGCCAGGCGCAAACCTGGCTCAGGGCAACCCGAACAGTATGCCTTAGATCCCGGTCACGGCCAAATCCCGCCGGACGATCCACGTGCGCTTTCTTACTCCAGAGTAAGGTGTGTCGTCATGACGAGCGCGACCAGCACGTATACGGCGTGGCAACGCCTCGCCGGCCGTCCGGGCGGCAGCCGGCTTTTCTCGGTAGCGGCGATGGCCCGGGTCCCGTACTTCGCCTCGGTGCTGCCGCATGTGGTGCGGATGGAACCCGGCCTGGCCGAGGTGCGGGTCCCCAAGTGGTTCATGGTCTACAACCACTTGCACACCGTGCACGCGATCGCGTCGTGCAACGCCGCCGAGGTGGCGATGGGAATGCTGATGGAAGCCACGGTCCCACGCAGTCACCGCTGGATACCGAAGTCGATGACGGTTCAGTACCTCGGCAAGGCCACCACGTCGCTGCATGCGCGGGCGCAACTGGACCCGCCGGATTTCGCCGAGATCACCGATGGTGTCGACCTGATCGTGCCGGTCACAGTGACCGATCGCAGCGGCAATGAGGTCGTGCACGCCGACATCACCACCTGGGTCACGCCCGCCGGTTGAGCGGCCACCCGTGGGCGCTCACGATCGGCCTTTCAGCGACGCCCAGAACGGGCACTGGTGTGCCTCCGCGAAGTCGGTGATGGCCGCGCTGCCCCCGGGTCGCAGCGACATCCAGACGTCGCGATCGGCGCCGACGGTTTGGGCCGACCAGTTTGGCAGCCCGGCCGCCTTCGGTGCGCCGTCGATGACGAAATGAGTCCAGTAACCGATCATCTGGTCGGACAGCATCTGTTGCGCCGGATCGAACGGCGCCAGCCCGCCGACGTTGAACAGATAAGCCAACTCCAGTGAGTGACTGGCGCCGACCGGAAACGGCGCGTCGCGCAACGGCTTTGGCGCCGGTGCGCGCGGATCGTCGAACTCGTAGGCGTAGACCGGTGCGTTGCGGCTCAGCGAATCCGCCAATCGGTCTGTGGTGCAGGCGAAAGCACCGTCGGTGACCGCGGCGGAGTAGGCCAGCGAAACGTCCCCGCCGAAACGCTCCGGCGGATAGTGCGCTCCGACGGCGGCGCCGTCGGGACCGAAGATGTCGGCGAGCACATGCGAATACTCACCGGATCCGACACCCCGACCGAGCCTGGTGTGCCGGAACGCGGCGAACATCGTGAACTCGTCATGGTTGACCCCCATCAACACCGGGACGCGGGCCGCTCCCCCGGCGGCGAATGCCGCGACTGGGCCGTCCGGCAGCGCCGCCGCGCCGGTGAGCGGACCGGACAGCGCGTTGGAGTCGCCGATGAAGTAGTACCAGGGCGGGCGGTCCAGTCGCGCCGCAGGCAACGCGCGCAGACACATCGCCGTAGTGACGGGATTGCGGCAACCCGCCCGCACCGCGTAATCCACGCTGATCCGCTGCCCGGTTGCCAGGTCGGCCTGAGCCTGACACGGCGCGCTCTGAATGATGGCGGCCCGGAACAGCCCCACCGACCCGGGCGCCACCAGGTGATCGCACACCGACATGCCGCCGGCTGATTCGCCGGCGATGGTGACCTTCTGGGGGTCGCCGCCGAACGCGGAGATGTTGTCGCGCACCCAGCGCAGCGCGGCCTGCTGGTCCGCCAGACCGTAGTTGCCGACATCTCCCGGCGGACCGAGCGCGGGGTGAGCCAGAAATCCCAACGCGCCCAACCGATAGTTGATCGTGACGACGATGATGTGGCCTTTGACGACCAGCGAGCGCGAGTGATAAATGTCGCCGCTGCCGTTGACGAACCCGCCGCCGTGGATCCACACCATCACCGGCCGCTTGTCGCCGCGTTGTCCGCGCGGCGGAGCCCAGACGTTGAGTGTGAGACAGTTTTCGCTGGTCGGCTTGCCGACCCGCGGATCGGGTCCGGTGTCCTGCATACATTGCGGACCAGGCTTGGTCGCGTCCAAGATTCCCGACCACCGCACCGCGGGCCGCGGTAATTGCCACCGCAGCGGCCCCACCGGGGGTGCGGCATACGGAATCCCTTGAAACACACGATAATCCGCGGCGGTCATACCGCGCAGCGATCCCATCGAGGTACGCACGACCCCGGCGTCCAGCGGGCCCGCATAGGGCGGCTCGGCCTTCCGCTTGGTGATCGCGGCGCCATGCCCACACGCAGCCGCCATCAGGGCCACCACCAGTACGGCGGCCCATGCACGGCGGCGACGGGGCGAACACATCGGCACGGAAAGACAGCCTACGGATTCCCAGAAAGCGGTCGTCCGACAATCAGCCATCGCGGAGACTGAGCGAAATGACACATGTCAAACAACTCCGCAGATGAGAAGGCAGATGAGCACACCGATCATTGACGAGGCCGCCAAGGTATTCGTCGACCCGACGTCATACGCCGATGAACCGCGGTTGCATGCCGCGCTGACCCATCTGCGCGCCCATGCGCCGGTGTCACTGGTCGACTGCCCGCCCTATCGGCCGTTCTGGGCGATCACCAAGCACGCCGACATCATGGAGATCGAGCGGGCCAACGACCTCTTCATCAACGAGCCGCGACCGTTGCTGGCCACGGCCGCAGCCGACGACATGGCGCGCGAACAACTGGACGCCGGGATGGGGCTGCGCACCCTGATCCATATGGACGATCCGCAGCATCGCGTGGTGCGCGCGATTGGCGCGGACTGGTTTCGGCCCAAGGCGATGCGGGCGCTCAAACTCCGGGTCGACGAACTGGCCAAGATCTACGTCGACAAGATGATGGCGACGGGCAACAGCTGCGACTTCGTGCAGGAGGTCGCCGTGAATTACCCGCTCTACGTGATCTTGTCGCTGCTCGGGCTGCCGGAATCGGACTTCGGACGCATGCTCAAGCTGACCCAGGAGATGTTCGGTGGCGACGACGCCGAATTCCGACGAGGCACCAGCCTCGACGAACAGCTTCAGGTGCTGCTCGATTTCTTTGGCTACTTCAGCGCGCTCACCGCTTCGCGCCGCGAACATCCCACCGACGACCTGGCGTCGGCCATCGCCAACGCCCGCGTCGACGGTGAACCGCTGTCCGACGTCGACACCGCGTCGTACTACGTGATCGTCGCCAGCGCGGGCCATGACACCACCAGCGCGACCATCGCCGGCGGCCTGCAGGCCCTGATCGACAACCCCGATCAACGAAAGCGCTTGCGCCACAACCCTGAGCTGATGCCACTTGCCACCGAAGAGATGATCCGGTGGGTGACCCCGGTCAAAGAATTCATGCGCACCGCCACCGCGGACACCACGGTGCGCGGGGTGCCGATCGCCAAGGGCGAGTCGGTGTACCTGTCATATGTGTCCGGCAACCGCGACGAAGAGGTCTTCACCGACCCGTTCCGATTCGACGTCGGCCGCGACCCCAACAAACACCTGGCCTTCGGCTACGGGGTGCACTTCTGCCTGGGCGCCGCACTGGCCCGGATGGAGGTCAACAGCTTCTTCACCGAACTGCTGCCCCGGCTGACATCGATCGAGCTGAACGGACAGCCGGAGCTCATGGCGACGACATTCGTCGGCGGCCTCAAGCATCTACCGGTCAGCTACGAGCTGTGTTGAGCGAATTGCCCTGTGCACCATGGACGTACAGGAAGCCGTCGACGGCGGCGCGAGCGCATTCGCGATAGTCGAAGTCGGGCAGGGTGGACAGCCGTCCCAACACCACCGGGCCCACCAGCAGCGCAATAGCGCGTGAGCGGTCGATGTCACCGAGCTCGGCCGCTTCGGGGCTGTTGAAGATCGCGTCGAACGGCGCGGCGTACTGCTGGGCGATACGTTCCCGCAGCGTGGTGATCGCCGGGCTGTCGGCGGTCCGGGTCTGATCTGACTCCGGCAGCTGGTCCAGGTCGCGGCCGAGCGAAAGCCAGCTCATCGCCGACACCATCCCCGGGGCCTCGGCGATCGATTGACCGAATGCCACCACCACCGAGATCAGCCGATCACGCAGCGTGCCATGGTCGGACGGCATCGGTGCCGGCGGTATCAAGCTGTTGAAAGCCGCTGCCAGCAAGTCGTTTCCGCTGGGAAAGTGACGATAGAGGGTGGCCCGGGCGACGTTGGCGCCACGCGTGACCGCATCGACGGTCACCGCGCTGGGGCCGCCGGAGCGCAGCAGCGCGGTGGCGGCTTCCAGCAAGCGAGCCCGCGAACGTGCCGGCCGTGGATCCGTCTTGTCGGTGATGGAGACCACCTCCTTGCTCGCGAGCAAGACCGTCAGTCTGTGTTCGAGACCGATAGTCCGAAACTACTCCCCGCCGCCGAGAGCAGACGCCGACGGGTCAGCGGACGAACTCCGCGGCCCGGTGCCCGAGCATCGCGATGGTGGCGTGCGGGCCCCGACTGGTCGTGGTCGGCAGCACCGATCCATCGATCACCCACAGGTTGTCGACGCCATGCACCCGGCACTGGGGGTCGACGACAGCAGCCGGATCCTGCGCGCGGCCCATCGGGGCAGTCCCGCACAAGTGCTGCGATGTCGACCACGCAGGCTGACCGAGTGTGGTTGTCGCACCCACCAATTCGCGAACGAGCTGGCAGCCGAGCCGCAATGCGTCGAGATCGTCCGGCTCGCTGTCGTAGCGGTGTTCGATCAGTGGGGGCACCAGCGGGTCGGCTGTGACCAGCGTGACCCGCCCACGGGCGAGTGGCCGCATCAGCGCCACACCGATATGTGGCCAATCCGGGTGGCCCGATGTCCCGTCACCGACCATGGCCACGAATCCCCCTGTGTAGGGCCGGATTTCAATCTCGTCGGGGGTACTGAGCACGACTTCGAGCGGCGGCCGGCCGGCCGCGATCGCCCAGGTGGTCGGAAGTACCCATTCCGGATGGTCGCTGCAGGCTTGTCCGACGGGTAGCCGATTCACCACGTCCACACCGGCCGCCCGCAGCACAGCGTCGTCTCCGATGCCGGACAGCATCAGCAGATGGGCTGATTCGATCGCGCCGGCGGACAGCACGACGCGATCAGCGGTCAGCGTGACCGGACCGCCCGCGCCGAGAGCGTCGACGCCGACAGCGCGACTACCGGAGAACCGAACCCGCAACGCGCGCATCTGGGTCAGCAACGTGAGATTCGGGCGTCCCAGGACGGGCAGCAGAAATCCGGCGCCCGGACCGATGCGCGCACCGTCGACGATGTTCAGCGGGACCGGCCCGACACCCCTCGGGAGCGCGCCGCCGTCGCTCACGTCGTTGAGATCGGGTATCCAGTCGAAGCCACCAGCCTGCACAGCACTGACGAATGATGCTGTGCTACCGACGATTTCATGTGTGCGTCGAATCGGAATCGGTCCAGCGTCGCCGTGCGCGGGACCGCGGAAATCCAGGTCGGTCTCGATCGCGCGGAAGTGCTCGGCGACATCCGACCACGCCCAGCCGGGTACTTCGTAGTCGTCGAAGTCGCGCTGCAGACCGCGGCAGAAGTATCCGCCGTTGACCGCACCGGAGCCGCCCACCGTGGCGCCCCGCACGATCTCGATGTGGCGGACGGGTCGATCGGTCAGTTGAGTCTGATAACGCTGGACCAGCGGACTCACCGCGCCGATCGGCAACCGCAGCCCATCGGCCGTCTCGGCGCGCAGCGCTGGATCGGAGAGGCCGACACCCGCCTCCAGCACGGTGACCACGCAGTTCGGGTCGGCCGAAACACGATTCGCGACAACGGATCCAGCGCTGCCCGCGCCGATGATCAGCACATCGCTGTGCAGCGCCGCAACGGTCAGGGGTCAGACTCGAATCTGCGGCTTCAGCGGACCGAGGTTGCGCTCCCGCACCACGCCGTACCACAGCCCAAGGCCGTAGGCCAGGTCGTCGACGCGCTTGAGCAGCAGGTAGGTCAACAGCCCGATCGGCTTGGATTCCTCGTCGGCGGATTGCCTGCGACTGGCCCAGTCCACCACTCCGTCGACCACGGCAGCGACCAAGACCACCCGGCGGCACGACCGGAAAGCCAGGGCGGCCAGCAAGGCCACCGGCCAGTAGTGCCTGCAGATCGCGGACGCAAGTTGCATCGCGGCCGACCAGAGCCCACGCGCTGCCACCGTCAGGACGTCCCACACTTGGGTGTCGGGCCCCTGCATGGCCTTGGCGATGCGGCGACCGGTGAGCGCGGCGACGAAGAGCGACGCCAAATAGCCGAACGTCGAGCCGATCGCCATCAGGATCCATGCCGTCAGCGCCCAACCGGAGATCATCAGCGGTGCGATCTTGTCGGGGTGGCGCACCGACAGCGGGGCGGCCGACCCGCCGTAAAACGCTTTGCGCGTAACCCAATCCCGTAATTCAGTCCGATGATCATGTGCCACTTGGGCGATCGGCTCGTAGCGCAGTCGGGCGCCGGCCTCGACCAGTCGCCAACAGAGGTCGACGTCTTCGCCGGAGCGCAGGGTCTCGTCGAACCCGCGGATCTCACGCAATATCGAAGTGCGACAGATGATTGCGGCGCTGGGCACATACGAGACGGTGGTGTAGGGAATCACCGGAGCTTCTCGCTGCCCGAGGTCGAGCGACGAGCGCACTGCCTCGTAACGCGCGACCAGATGATCGGTTTGTGCAAGCCCGACGATTCGCGGCGCGACCAGCGCCACGGTGGGGTCGCAGAAATGGCCCAGCAGGGCTTCAAGCCAGCCGCGGCGCGGCACGACATCGGAGTCCATGAACGCGACGAAGTTGGTGTTGCATGCGGCCAAGCCGGTGTTGCGGGCCGCGGCGGGACCTCGGCTCTGCACGTGCCGCACGACGTCGACGTTGCTGTGCGCACCGGCAAAGTCCTCTGGCTTGATCGGCGTCGAGGAGCCGTCGTCCACGACGACGATCCGAAGACCGCGCAACGCAAGCACCAAGCGTCGTAAGCCAATAGCGTTGTCCCGCACCGGTATTACGACGGTGACGTCGCGGTGCGACGGCCCACCCGCGGGTCGCGGGTGGGCCACCGTCGCATCGAGCAGGGTGCGGGCAAGCTCGGCGCTCACCGCGTCGTTCACCTTCAGTCGGCCGTCGGCGATCATGCCCTGAGCGGCGGGCGCCAGGCGCAGCAACCGAGTGGGTGACCCGCCCAGCAAAGCCGAGCCTTGATTCAGCACCCTGACCCGCCGGTCGACTTGCACGGCGAATCCATCCGGCAACCGCGCCTGTGTCATGAGCGCAACTTTCTGGCGACGGCACCGTCGCCGTCGACGCGCGTCATGTCAGCATCCCGTCGGCCCCGGGCGCCCAGCGTCCGATCCGACGCAGGCAGTCGTCGACCATGTCGGCCAGGATCCGCTCGCCGTCGGCGGCGGTGGCGGTGGTCGGATCGCCGAGTACCCCGACCTCGCTGACCGCCGCGACTCCGCCGCGCCGCATCGACGGCATCAGGTCGGACAGCGGTGCGTCGTTGCCGATGCGCCAGCGGTCGGTGAGGACGTCGGCGGGCGAAATATGCAGCAATAGTGAAGTTTCTGTATGCCCGGCATGCGCGTCGCCGCCCGCGACCACACACGGACACCACGCGGCGTCGCGTCCTTCGGACCGCAGCAGGCGCACCGCGCGACTCAGCGCTGCCACGTTGCCACCGTGACCGTTGACGAACAGCAGGCGGTGCGCCCAGCAGGTGGCTGACCTGCCGAACTCGAGCAGCAGCGTGGTCAGAGCGTCGGTGCCGATGGAGATCGTTCCGGGGAAGCTCTGGTGCTCGCCGCTGTCGCCGTACGCGACTGCCGGCGCCACCATCCAGTGCAGCTCGGGACCGTCGCTCAGCCGAGCCGCAGCCGCCGCGGCGACCGCGGTCGCGATCCTCGTGTCGGTGTCCAATGGCAGGTGGGGGCCGTGCTGCTCGGTCGATCCGACCGGTATCGTCAGCCCTCGCGGCACATCCCGCAACTGGCTCGACGTCGAGCTACCCAGGTCGGCGCGGACTGCCACTCGGGAATGGTAAGCCGAATTCACCTGTCGTGCACTGGTTGTTGGCGCCCTGGAAAAAGTTTTTATCGCAAGACGTTCACCGGCGGCGATCTCCGCCGCCACGTCCGCCCCGCCAGTATCAGCATGCTCGCTGGTCTCGGGCGCGAGCCGACCTACTGATCTACGCGCGCATCACTCGCCGGCGGCGTCGATTGTTCCGAGCGCGCGGACAAAGCCGGCCGGCACCAAGACGTCGTCTGGATTCAGGTCGTGGACCGATGCGCGGCCGAGTCCCATCAAGGCGGAGTCGATGCCGCCGCGAAGGATGTCGAGCACGTTCTCCACACCCGGTTGTCCGGCGGCCGCCAGACCCCACAGGTAGGCGCGGCCGATCATGACCGCGCGCGCACCCAGCGCCAGCGCCTTGACGACGTCGCTGCCGCGCCGGATCCCGCCGTCCAGCAAAACCTCGATCTGGTCGCCGACCGCGTCGACGACGGCCGGCAGTGCCCGGATCGACGCCGGGGTGCCGTCCAGGTTGTTGCCGCCGTGGTTCGACACCGAGATTGCCGAAACACCGGCATCCACAGCCCTTTTCGCGTCATCCACGCGCATCACACCCTTGAGCATGAACGGACCGCCCCAGAGTTCGCGCAGCCAGGCGATGTCCTCCCAGGTCGGCGGTGCCGTCGCCATCCATTCGCCGTAGGCGGCGAAGAACGGCGGCCCGGGCTCGCCTCGGCCGGCCAGGTTGGGCACCCGCAGGTCCGGCGGACGCAGCGTCTTGCCGAAACGCCACAGCCACCCCGGACGCGTGAGCACCTCCGGCGCCATCCGCAGCATGGTCTTCAGGTCCATCTGCTCGGGGATCTTCGGGCTCCCCCAGTCGCGCCCGTGTGAGAACGACCAATCGGTGGTGACGATCAGACCCACCGCGCCGGCCTGCCGGGCCCGCTCGACCCGCTGTGCGATCACGTCGCGTCCGCCCGACCAATAGACCTGGAAGAACAGCTGGGGGTTGGCGGCGATCACGTGCTCGATCGGCTTGCTGGCGAACGACGACAATCCCATGGCCGTGCCGCGCGCCGCGGCTGCGCGCGCAACGGCTACTTCGCCGTCCGGATCGACTGCCTGCACACCGGTGGGCGAGATGATCACCGGCAGGGAAATGTTCTGCCCCATAACGGTTGTCGACAAGTCACGTTTCTCGATCGCACCGACCACATGCGGCGCGAACCCGATCTCACCGAACGCTTCGACATTGTCGGAGACGGTCAGCCCCTTTTCGCTGGCGGCCACCAGCGCCGCATAAGACGACTTCGGCAGCCGCTTCTTCGCGCGTTGCTGCGCGATGGCGACCGTCTCGAACCACACGTCACGGGCCACGGCTATACCGGGCTCTCGTTGCACAACCGCTGCGGCGGCGTCGGGGGATGGACCGTGAGCGTCAACGGCACCGGTCCGCCGCGCCGTCGTCCGTGCGAGTGGTCGCCCATCGGGCGGGGCTTGTCGCGTTCGGCGGCCAGGGCCGGTGCGCCGTAACCCTGGACGCACTCTGGGTCGGGGCCGTCCATCGGCAGGCCGGTGAAGAACTTGGCAGCCATGCAGCCGCCCCGGCAGCTGTCGTAATGCCCGCAGCTGCCACACGCACCGGCCGATTGCGGCTCGCGCAGTTCCCGGAACAGCGGCGCATCTTTCCAGACCTTGTCAAAACCACCGTCCGACAGGATGTTTCCGGCCAGGAAGCGGTCGTGGATGGCGAACGGGCAGGCGTACACGTCGCCGACCGGGTCGATCAGGCACACCACCCGGCCGGCGCCGCACATGTTCAGGCCGGCCAGCGCGCCGGGCTCGCCGAGCCCGGACAGGTGAAAGAACGAGTCGCCGGTCAGCACCCGGTCGCCCTTGGCGACCAGCCAGTCGTACAGCTGGACCTGCTGCTCGGCGGTCGGGTGAAGCTCGTCCCACACGTCGGCGCCGCGGCCGGAGGGACGCAGCCGGGTGATGCGCAGCGTCGCCCCGTATCGACTTGCCAACGCGGCGAAATCGTCGAGCTGGTCGACATTGTGCCGGGTGACGACCACGGAGATCTTGGCGTCGGAAAACCCGGCGGCGGCAAGGTTTTCCAGCGCGCGGATAGCCATCGCGAACGATCCGGCACCACGGACGGCGTCGTTGACTTCGGCGGTCGCGCCGTCCAGCGAGATCTGCACGTCGACATAGTCGCTGGCAGCCAGCCGGGCAGCCACCTCAGGAGTGATCCGCACGCCGTTCGTCGAGAACTTCACGCCCACATGATGGGCGGTGGCGTAGTCCACCAGCTCCCAAAAGTCCGGCCGCACAGTCGGTTCCCCGCCACCGATGTTGACGTAGAACACCTGCATGCGTTCCAGCTCGTCGATGATGTCTTTGCACTGCTGCGTCGACAGCTCACGCGGGTCACGCTTGCCCGACGAGGACAGGCAATGCACGCAGGCCAGGTTGCATGCGTAGGTCAGCTCCCAGGTCAGGCAGATGGGAGCGTCCAACCCGTGTTCGAACTGCTCGATCAGCCGTGGCACGGTCGATGTCATGCAGCCTCCTCAGGGCCGGCCGGGACCAGCATGTTGGACCGGGCCAGTACACCGAGCGCATGCAGGTAGGGCCCGAACGCGGCGTCCTCGACTCCGGCAGCGCGCAGTGCGGCCCGGGCATCTGGATGCTCGGCCAACGATTGCACCACCGCGAGAATGACGCGGTTCTTCAGGAACGACAATTTGCGGGTACCGAAGTGATACAGCAGTGCCCCAAAGGATTCGGGCCGCACCGCAACTTGCGGGTGCAGCCGCCACGCGAGGTCGGGATCGAACGCGCCGGCGGTCAGCTCCGGCCGCGCGGGAGCGGTCACGGTCAGTAGACCCCGCACATCCCGTCGATGGAAACTTCCTCGACCAAGGTCTCGGTGACGAGCTCGGTGTCGGTGGTGGTCTGCTGGTTCGGCTCCATGACGTTGCCTTTCGCTATCCGGGGCTCGACAGATCGCGTCGATCTGGTCAGAATCTTGGACAGAATATGGCATCGGGTGCCGAAACGGAAGAGCTGGGGTCTTATGGTGCAGCAGCCGCGGGTCGGCCGCCGCCGCTCGACGACCCCGCAGCACATCGCCGACGCTGCGCTCGGTCTGTTCGCCGTGCGCGGATTCGCTGAGGTGAGCGTCGACGACGTCGCCCGGGCCGCGGGTATCGCCCGCCGGACGGTGTTCCGCTATTACGCGTCGAAGAACGCGATTCCCTGGGGCGATTTCGACGCTCACCTGCAGCACCTGCGCGAACTGCTGGATCACGTCGACCCGGAGATGGCTCTCGGCGAGGCACTGCGGACAGCGTTGTTGTCGTTCAACACTTTTGACGAATCCGAAACCGCCCGGCATCGACAGCGGATGCGGGTGATCCTGCAGACCGCGGAACTGCAGGCATATTCGATGACGATGTACGCGGGCTGGCGCGAGGTCATCGCCGGCTTCGTGGCGCGGCGGACCGGGGTCAAGACGACCGACCTGCGGCCGCAGACCGTCGCGTGGATGATGCTCGGCGTCGCCTTGAGCGCCTACGAGCACTGGCTCGACGACGAGTCGGTGTCGCTGCCCGAAGCGCTCGGGGGCGCCTTCGACGTGGTTCGCACCGGGCTGGAAGAGTTGGATCGGTGAGCGGTCCATCCGGCGGCGAGAGTCGCCTGCTGCGTTCCATCCGGGTCCAGGCCCAGGTCTGCTCGGGGATGGGATCGACGATGTACGGCGATCTCCTGACGCGGGTAGCCGACGACGTCGAGGCCGGCGGGGTGTTCGCAACAATCCTGACCGGGCACGAGAATGCCCCGGGCCGAATGGCGTTGGCGCTCAGGCTGCTCGGCGGACTACATCGGTTGGCGCTCGGCGGAGGCGTGGCGGCACTGCGCCAGTGGTATCCGAGTACCGGCGGGCACTGGAACGCCGACGCCGCATGGCCCGATCTCGTGCTGGCCGCCACCGAGCATGTCGACGATCTGCGCGACGCGCTCGAGCAGCCGCCACAGACCAACGAGGTAGGCCGGTCCGCCGCGCTGATCGGCGGCCTGCTGCTGCTTGGCCGGCACTTCGAGCTACCGGTGCGGCTTTTCGAAATAGGCTGCAGCGCTGGGCTGAACCTGCGCGCCGACCATTACCGCTACCGCCATCCCGGCGGCGACTGGGGTCCGGCCGGCTCACCGGTGACCGTCGACGACGCATGGCGGGGGCAGCTGCCTCCCCCGGCGGAATTGCAGATCGTCGAACGTCAGGGCTTCGACATCGCACCGCTGGACGCGACCAGCCCCGACGGCGAGTTGACTCTGTTGAGCTACGTATGGCCGGATCAGCAGGCGCGGCTGGATCGGCTGCGCGGCGCAATCGACATCGCCCACCGGATTCCCGCGCGGTTGCACCGCCGCAATGCCCTTGATGCCGTCGCCGATCTCGACGTCGCGGCCGGGACGCTCACCGTGCTGTGGCATTCCATCATGTGGCAATACCTGTCTGCGCGCGAGCAGGAGACGGTCGCTGCCGAGATCGAGGCGCTGGGAGCGCGGGCCACACCGGACGCGCCGTTCGCCCATCTGGCGCTGGAGCCGCATCGGCGAACACTGGACGCTCCGGTCGAGTTCGCGGTCCGGGCCCGCAGTTGGCCGGGCGGCGACGAGCGGCTGCTGGCCGTGTGCTCGCCGCACGGGCCGCCGGTCAGCTGGGAATAGCCGCAGCAAGAAACGGCGCAGCGATGGCCAAGAATCCGGCCGGGTCCGACGAGAACGGAACATGGCCTGTTGGAAGCACTTCCAGCCGCGACCGCGATATCGCGGCCGCGGTCGCCCGGCCCAATCGCATTGGAATTGCGGTGTCTTTCGATCCCCAGATCACCAGGCACGGCGCCGTGATGCGGTCGGCCTGTGGGCGCAATTCATAGTCGGGTTCGGCGAAGCTGCGCCACATGGCCGCCGTGAGGACGACGCCGTCGCGGGTCCTCGCCCGCGCGAGCGCGCGTTGCTGAACGAGGCTGTCGTCGTCGCCGGTGACTTTGATGTAGCTGCGGATCGACCGCGGCAGGACTCGCTTCATCACCGCCTGCGTCCCGAGGATCCGGCAGTAGAGGTTGGTGACCGGCCCGGCGATGAAGCCGCCCGCGTTGACCAACACCAGTCGTGAAACCCGTTGCGGATCGGTGATCGCCAGTCGCGCCGCAGCGAAGCCACCGACCGAGTTACCGATGAATGCCGCGCTCGGAAGCTCCAGTGCGGCAACGACATCGGTCAACACGTCGGCGAAGGACGCCGCCGTGGGCCGATAATCCGGCACCGGCGCCGGTGAGTCACCGTGGCCGGGCGAGTCGAGCGCGATCACGCGGTGGTCGCGACATAGCTCAGAGACGATCGGGTCGAAATCTCGGCGGTCATGCAGGGTGGCGTGCAGCAGCACCACCACGGACCCTTCTCCGCGATCGCTGTACGCGACCTTTCCCACCCTCGTCTCGACCACGTAGACCATCTCGCTCCGTTCATTGACCGACCGGTCAGTCAACGGTAGCATTCGAACGATCCCGATTCAAGGAGTGCCGAATGACTGCCCCAGCAGCCGATGCGCCGTTCTCGGCGAAGACGGCCTCCTACCGAACCCGGCACACCAGCCGCGGAGTGCGACTCGCGCACATGATCGGCACGCCCGTCATCGTGGCCGCGATTTTGTTGCTGTTCGCCAGACCACGAACCGGAATCCCAATGTTCCTCGGCGGCTGGATCTTTCAGATCGCAGGTCATAAAGTCTTCGAGGACAACACGCCCTCGAGCCCCAGCGGGATCACCGATCAGCTCGCCGGGGTGATCCACGTCTGTGAGCAGTACGGTGAGCTGCTCGCACGACGTCATCGTCGCACAGCAGCACGCACAATCACGGTTAGAGTGCGAGCATGACGAGCGCGCGCAAGGAGGCGATGGCCAGAACCCGAGAAGCGCTCATCGATGCGGGGCTGCGAATGGCCGAGCGCACCGGCCTCACCGGGTTGAGCGTGAATCTCATTGTCGCCGATGCCGGGGTGGCCAAAGGCACGTTCTTTCATCACTTCGGCGACCGCGCCTCATATCTGCTTGCGCTGCACCGCGAGTTCCATGAACGCTTGAGCACCCAGATCCAAGCCGCCATCGCCAACATGTCGCCCGGGCGCGACCGCCTGATCGCGATCGCAAACACCTACCTGGACGGCTGCCTGCACGACCGGGGTGTGCGTGCACTGCTTCTGGAGGCGCGCGCAGAACCCACGGTCGCCGACGAAATCACCCGCCGCAACCAAGCCAGCGCCGAGTTGTGTCAATCCGATTTCGCCGCGCTGGGAAGTCCACACCCCTACGAGAGCGCGCAGCTGTGGGTTGGCATGGTCGCAGAGGCCGCACTCATCGAGCATCAAGCCGCGTCGGCACTGCCCGCGCTGCGCGAGGCGGTCGGCCAGTTCCTGGGTTGAGCGTGCCGTATCAGCCCAGCACGTCGGAAATCGGCACCGCGGCAGCAATTTTCGCGCGGGACTTCATCACTTTGCCGGGCATGCCACCGCCGACGACGCCAGACACGGCGCCGTCACGCTCGTAGAAGGCAAGAAATTTGCGGCCGTCGTCCTCGACGACATGGACGATGTCGGTGGCGATCGGCTCGCCCAGGCATTGGATCTTGACGTCGTACTGGTCGCTCCAGAAATACGGGACGACGGTATTGGAGGGCGCGTCCTGGCCGAGCATCGCCGGCACGACAACCCGGGCCTGTTCGGCGACGTTGCTCCAATGTTCAACGCGCACTTGGTGTCCCTTCGGATCCCGCCACGATGCAACGTCCCCCAGTGCCCATACGTGTGGTGCGCTGGTGCGGCCGGCCGCGTCGCAGATCACGCCGTTGTCGACCTCGATGCCACTGCCGTCGAGCCACTCGGTCGCCGGTTTCGAGCCGATACCGACCACGACCAGGTCGGCGCTCACCTCGCTGCCGTCGGTCAATGTCACGGTCTCGACGTGATCGCTGCCGAGGACCTCGGCCACGCCGACACCGGTGCGCACATCGACACCTTCGGCGCGGTGCAGGCGGGTCACCAGCGAACCGATCTGTTCGCCGAGCACCGCTGCCAACGGTGCGGGCTGCGGTTCGACCAAGACGACATCGACGCCGAGGCCGCGCAGACTGGCCGCGACCTCACAACCGATGAATCCCGCGCCGATCACCACGGCGCGCTGTGCCTTGCTTGCGTGCTGGCGTAGGGCGAGGCTTTCGTCGAACGATCGCAGCACCCGGATCCCCTCCAGGTCCGGGAATGCCGGAATGCGCCGCGGCACCAGGCCTGTCGCGATGACGAGTTCGTCGTAGCCCAGCGTTGATCCGTCGTCGAGTGTCACCGTCTGTGCCTCGGTGTCCACACCGGTGGCGGCCGATCCGAGCCGCAGGGTGATGTTTTGTTCGTCGTAGAACTCACGCGGCTTGAGCGTCACATCGTCGACTTCGCTGCGCAGCACCTCTTTGGACAGCGGCGGACGGTCATAGGGCAGGTGCACCTCGTCACTGACGATGGTGATGGATCCGGTGAAGCTCGCCCGGCGCAATTGCTCGGCGGTCCGATTCGCGGCGAGTCCTCCGCCGACGATCAGAATTCCGTTGCCTTCTGCGCTATTGGTCACCTGGCGTTCATACACGATCGCGGTAGCGAATCGTCGCTCACCCCACCTCTCGGGCCCGCGACCGGTCGATGAGGTTCGACAGAACCACGATGCTCTCGGTGCGTTCGACGTCGGCCCTGGTGCGGATGCGCTCCAGGGCGTCTTCCAGATGTCCCATGTCCCGGGCCAACACGTGCAGGATGGCATCGGCGGTGCCGGTTGCCGTTGCGGCGCTGACGACTTCGGGAATGTCCATCCAGGCGCGTTTCAGCTCGCCGGGCGAGATGCGTCCGTGGCAGAACACCTGCACGTAAGCCTCGGTGTTCCAGCCCACCGCGTTGCGGTCGATGACGGTGGTGAAGCCCCGGATCACACCGGCGTCGAGCATCCGGTCGACGCGGCGCTTGACCGCAGGGGCCGAAAGGTTCACCCGCTCGCCGATTTCGGCAAATGTGGCGCGGGCATGTTGGGCGAGCTCCGCAAGAATCTGCTCGTCGGTGCTATCCAGCCGGTCCATCGTGCCCTCCTGACACAATAGACTGCCGCAAATCGGCGTTTGGCGCAACAAACCTGCTATCAATCGCAACAGTTAACGATTGATTGTTTACTGGATCTCCCATACCGTCGAATTATGACGATTTTCGCCGAACCGTCAGCGGGGGTGACCCCGAACACCGCAGCGCAGACTGCACGGCAGGCGCGCACGAGGCACTACGTCATGACACCGCCGCGATTTTTCGCGGTCGACTACGCGATCAATCCGTGGATGGACACCACCAATCCGGTCGATACCGTCGTCGCGTTGGCGCAGTGGCAGCAACTTCGCGAGATCTACCTGCAGATGGGGCACACTGTCGACCTGGTCGACCCGGTGCCTGGCCTGCCCGACATGGTCTACGCCGCCAACGGTGGTCTGATCATCGACGGCACCGCGGTGGTCGCCCGCTTCAAGCACGCTGAGCGCAAGAAAGAGTCGGTCGCCTACGCCGACTGGTTGAAATCGCGGGGTTACCAACCCGCGCAGACACGCCACGTGAACGAAGGGCAGGGCGATCTGCTGCCGGTCGGCGCAATGATTCTGGCCGGGACGGGTTTTCGGACCGACCCGCGGGCACACGGCGAGATCGCCGACATCTTCGAGCGCCCGGTCGTCAGCCTCGAACTGGTCGATCCGCGGTTCTACCATCTCGATACCGCGCTGACCGTGCTCGACGACACGACGATTGCCTACTATCCGCCCGCATTCACGTATGCTTCACGGGCACATCTTGAAACTCTGTTCCCCCAGGCGATCGTCGTCGACAGCGCCGACGCGTACGCGTTCGGCCTCAACGCCGTGTCGGACGGCCGCCACGTGGTCCATCCGGCCACCGCCGTCGGGTTCGCGGAGCAATTGTCCGAAGCCGGTTTCGAGCCGATCGGTGTCGATCTGTCCGAACTACTCAAAGGTGGCGGTTCCGTGAAATGTTGCACACTCGAGCTGTATTCGTGATCGCCGCGACGGGGCACGGTGCACTCACCGACTCGGCGATCGCGCTGGACGAGCACTACACCGCGCACAACTACTCGCCACTGCCGGTGGTGGCCGCCAGCGCCGAAGGGGCGTGGATCGTCGACGTCGAGGGGCGCCGCTACCTGGACTGCCTGGCCGCGTACTCAGCGGTGAATTTCGGGCACCGCAATCCCGAGATCACCGCGACGGCGCACGCCCAGCTGGACCTCGTGACCCTGGTCAGCCGGGCGTTCCACGCCGAGGCGCTCGGCCGGTTCTGCGCAGCGCTGGCGACGCTGTGCGACAAGGACATGGTGTTGCCGATGAACAGCGGCGCCGAAGCGGTCGAAAGCGCGATCAAGGTCGCACGTAAATGGGGAACCGACGTCAAGGGCGTTCCCGCGGGCCAGGCCAATATCGTGGTCGCCGACAACAACTTTCACGGTCGGACCATCAGCATCGTCAGCTTTTCATCAGATGAGACGGCGCGCGGTGGTTTCGGCCCGTTCACGCCGGGCTTTCGTTCGGTGCCGTTCGGTGACGCCGACGCACTGGCTGACGCGATCGACGAGCACACCGTCGCGGTACTACTCGAACCGATCCAGGGCGAGGCGGGTGTGATCGTGCCGCCGGACGAGTATCTGCCGGCAGTGCGCGAACTCTGCACCGCACGCAACGTGTTGATGATCGTCGACGAGATTCAGTCGGGCCTGGCCCGCACCGGCCGTACCTTCGCCTGCGACCACTGGAACGTGGTGCCCGACATGTACCTGCTGGGCAAGGCATTGGGGGGCGGCGTGGTGCCGCTGTCCGCGGTGGTGGCCGATCGCGACATTCTCGGGGTGCTGCATCCCGGCGAGCACGGATCGACGTTCGGCGGCAACCCATTTGCAGCGGCGATCGGCACCACCGTGGTGTCGATATTGGCCCGAGGCGAATTCCAGAGCCGGGCAACGCGGTTGGGAGCGCGGCTGCATTGGCGGCTGCGAGCGTTGATCGGCCACGGGGTGCTGGCGGTGCGGGGACGCGGATTGTGGGCCGGCGTCGACATCGACCCAGCGCTCGGCACCGGCAAACAGCTCAGCCTGCGACTGGCCGAACGCGGCGTCCTGGTCAAAGACACCCACGGGTCGACGGTGCGGATCGCTCCCCCGCTGGTGATCAAGGCCGACGAAATCGACTGGGCCGTCGACCGGTTCGCCGAGACGCTGGCCGAGATGGCGGGCTAGTACTTCAGCACACCCTTGTCGACCGGAATCTGCGCTCCGGTCAGGGTGGCCGAGCCGTCGCCTGCCAGCCACGCCACCACGTCGGACACTTCGCTGGCAGCCATGAAACCTTTGGGCTGCAGTGGCATTGGGCCGAAGCTGTGGATGTAATGCGGATGCTTTCCGAACACCTGCATCATCAACTCCGGTTCGACCATCGGCGTGTCGATCGAGTACGGGTGGATGGAGTTGACCCGGATGCCGAACTCGGCGAGTTCGATGGCCAGCGAGTTGGTCAACCCGACGAGGCCGTGCTTGGACGCTGAGTAGTGCCCATTGCCCGGCGTTGCCTTCAACCCGGCCGACGAGCTGACCACGACGATGGAGCCGCCGTTGCCGGCTTCGATCATCGCGGGAATGGCCGCGCGCACGGTGTGGAAGGTTCCGGTCAGGTTGACCCCGATGATGGAGTCCCATTGCTCGTCGGTGAGCTCCCACACCCGTCCCCAACTGAGCACACCCGCGTTGGCGATCAGGATGTCGAGGCGGCCGAACTGCTCGACACCGTCGGCGACCAACTGCCGCACCGCCGCGTCGTCGCGGATGTCGACCGCACGTGCCACGACCTTTCGTCCTTCGGCTTCCACCGCGCGAACGGTCTCGGCCAGGTCCTCGAGGGTGGCCGCGGGATAGCTGATGCTGTCGGACACCGGCGCGCAGATGTCCAGGGCGATGATGTCGGCGCCCTCGTGTGCCAACCGGGCCGCGTGCGCCCGCCCCTGACCGCGCGCGGCACCGGTGATGAACGCCACCCGCCCCTGAAGACTTCCCGACACGACAGCCCCTCTCGCCGACTGTCGATCAGGCTAGCAGCGAAACTAGAACGTGTTCTCATCGCCGCCGACGGTCAGATGTCGGCGATGATCTTCTGCCGCGCGGCGGCGCACTCGGCTTCCGAGAGCGAACCGCTGGCACGCAGTGTCTCCAGCTCCGCCAGACGCTGAGCGACGGGCGCCTGCGGTGGCGCGGCAACGCTGCCGCCCGAAGCCGTTGACGCTTGCTCGGCAGCGCGACGGACTACGGCCAACACCTGTTCGCGTACCGCCGGGTACGAGCGCAGATCGACGGTGCCGCTGGTGGGCAGGTTATGCGCTCGGTAGAGCTGCAAGATTTCCATCAGTGGGCCGGCTTGTCCGCTCAGGTCGTACGTTTTGTTGTCCTCGGCGATCGAGAATTGCGCGGGAACGACGCCCGCAATCAATCCACTGGCCTGCCAATCGATTTCGTAGTCGTGGGTGTTCGGATCGACCAGAACGACGAGCTTGCGAGCGGTGACGACGGCTTGCTTGGAGATATCGACGGTCACCCGCTTTCGGTCGTCGAACGCGAATCCGGGGCCGGCGATGTGCAGATCGAGGGCTACGACTGGACGGTCGTTGATGCGCATCCCGGTTTCGCCCAGACCGGTGATCTGAGCCGTCGTCAGCACCCCGGTCTGGTGCAGAGCTGCGCTTTTGGCGGAAGATTTGGCGCCACGGTTGGCCAGCCACACCGCGACGACGGCGGTGGCTGCCGTGATCAGCAACCCCAGCCAGAGCATCCACTGAATGGACTGCTGGGTGGACACCGTGGTGCCCATCCCATCGTCGTACGAGGTAGCACCGAACATGCTGGGCATTACAAAGTAGATGGCGAGAAAGATCGGCCCGATGAACCCGCTGAAAAGGTTGGCAATGAACAGGGCCTTGAGATAGCGCGTAAGCATGACAGTTCCCGTCGTCGGTCGATCGATGACGCGGGACAACGCATCGCTTCCGAAAAAGCATACTGGGCTGCACCGATACGCTGTCAAACGCAGAACGGCGCCCACCCTTTCAGGTGAGCGCCGCTGTGCTGTGGAAACTATTTGATGATCTTGACGACCCGGCCGGCGCCGACGGTACGGCCACCCTCCCGGATCGCGAACCGCAGACCGTCATCCATGGCGACGGGCTGGATCAGCTTCACCGTGATCTCGGTGTTGTCACCAGGCATCACCATTTCGGTGCCCTCCGGCAGCGTCACCACACCGGTCACGTCGGTGGTGCGGAAGTAGAACTGCGGACGGTAGTTGTTGAAGAACGGCGTGTGCCGGCCACCTTCGTCCTTGGACAGGATGTAGACCTGGCCCTCGAAGTCGGTGTGCGGCGTGGTGGTGCCGGGCTTCACGACGACCTGACCGCGCTCGACGTCCTCACGCTTGATACCACGCAGCAGCAGGCCGACGTTGTCACCGGCCTGACCCTGGTCGAGCAGCTTGCGGAACATCTCGACACCGGTGACCGTGGTCTTGGTGCTGGCCGGCTTGATGCCGACGATCTCGACTTCCTCGTTGACGTTGATCACGCCACGCTCGACACGGCCGGTCACCACGGTGCCACGACCGGTGATGGTGAAGACGTCCTCGACGGGCATCAGGAACGGCAGCTCGGTCTCGCGGACCGGGTCCGGAATCGACTCGTCGACCGCGTCCATCAGGTCCTCGACGGACTTGACCCACTTCTCGTCGCCCTCGAGCGCCTTGAGCGCCGACACCTGGATGACCGGGGCATCCTCGTCGAACTCCTGGGCGGCCAGCAATTCGCGGACCTCCAGCTCGACGAGCTCGAGCAGCTCTTCGTCGTCGACCATGTCGGCCTTGTTCAGTGCGACCAGGATGTAGGGCACACCGACCTGACGGGCCAGCAGCACGTGCTCGCGGGTCTGCGGCATCGGGCCGTCCGTTGCGGCGACCACCAGGATCGCGCCGTCCATCTGGGCGGCACCGGTGATCATGTTCTTGATGTAGTCCGCGTGACCAGGTGCGTCGACGTGCGCGTAGTGGCGCTTCTCGGTCTGGTATTCCACGTGGGAGATGTTGATGGTGATACCGCGCTGACGCTCTTCAGGCGCGTTGTCGATCTGGTCGAACGCACGCGACTCGTTCAGCGTGGGGTATTTGTCGTGCAGGACCTTGGTGATAGCCGCGGTCAACGTGGTCTTGCCGTGGTCAACGTGACCGATGGTCCCGATGTTGACGTGCGGCTTCGTCCGCTCGAACTTCGCCTTCGCCACTTCTGTGTCCTCCTGGACTGTTGGTGCTCGTTAAAGCAGTGTTGTTATTTCAGTTGTGCCGCGGTCGTGACCGGGCAAGGTTACTCCGAACCGACTGTCACCCGTGAATTGGCGTCGCGACTCACTCGCCGGTCGCCTTCGCGATGATCTCCTTCGACACGTTCGCCGGTACTTCGGCGTAGGAGTCGAAGACCATGGAGTAGTTCGCCCGGCCCTGGGTCTTCGACCGCAGGTCGCCGACGTAGCCGAACATCTCCGACAGCGGCACGTGGGCTCTGACCACGCGGGCACCGCTGCGCTCTTCCATGGCCTGGATCTGGCCACGGCGTGAGTTCAGGTCGCCGATCACGTCACCCATGTAGTCCTCGGGTGTGGTGACCTCGACGGCCATGATGGGCTCCAGGATGACCGGCTGTGCTTGCGCGGCAGCCTTTTTCATCACCTGCGAACCGGCGATCTTGAATGCCATCTCGGACGAGTCGACGTCGTGGTAAGCGCCGTCGAGCAGCGTCAGCTTGACATTCACCAGCGGGTAGCCGGCCAGCACGCCGTACTGCATGGCGTCCTGGGCGCCGGCGTCCACCGACGGGATGTACTCCCGCGGGATGCGCCCACCGGTGACCTTGTTCTCGAACTCGTAGGTTGCGCCGTCCTCGCCGTGGAACGGCTCGAGGCTGACCAGGACCTTGGCGAACTGGCCTGAGCCACCGGTCTGCTTCTTGTGGGTGAACTCGACCTTGTCGACCGTGCGCTTGATGGTCTCCTTGTAGGCCACCTGCGGCTTGCCGACGTTGGCCTCGACCTTGAACTCGCGGCGCATGCGGTCCACCAGGATGTCCAGGTGCAACTCGCCCATGCCGCCGATCACGGTCTGGCCGGTCTCGTTGTCCTGGTGCACCTTGAAGGTGGGGTCCTCTTCAGCGAGCTTCTGGATCGAGAGGCTCAGCTTCTCCTGGTCGCTCTTGGTCTTCGGCTCGATGGCCACCTCGATGACCGGGTCCGGGAACGTCATCGACTCGAGCACGACCTGGTTGTTCGGGTCGCTCAAGGTGTCGCCGGTGGTGGTGTCCTTCAGCCCGATCACCGCGTAGATGTGGCCCGCCGAGGCCGTTTCCACCGGGTTCTCCTTGTTGGCGTGCATCTGGAACAGCTTGCCCAGCCGCTCCTTCTTGCCCTTGGTGGAGTTGATCACCTGCGAGCCGGAGTCGACCTTGCCCGAGTACACCCGGACGTAGGTCAGCTTGCCGAAGAACGGGTGGGTGGCGACCTTGAATGCCAGCGCCGAGAACGGCTCGTCGGTCGACGGCTTGCGCGTGATCAAGACGTCTTCCTTGCCGGGCGCGTGGCCTTCGGCGGGCGGCACGTCCAGCGGCGACGGCAGGTAGTCGATGACGGCGTCCAGCATCGGCTGCACGCCCTTGTTCTTGAACGCACTGCCACACAGCACCAGGTAAGCGGTGGAACTGATGGTGAGCTTGCGCAGCGCACCCTTGATCTCGTCAACCGAGAGTTCCTCGCCGCCGAAATACTTCTCCAGCAACGTCTCGTCGGTCTCCGCGACGGCCTCGAGCAGCTTGGTGCGGTACTCGTCGGCCTTCTCCTGCAGTTCGGCCGGGATGTCGATGGTCTCGTAGGTCTCACCGAGCTTGGTCTCGCCACGCCACACCTTGGCGTTCATCTCGACCAGGTCGACGACGCCCTCGAAGTCGCCCTCGGAGCCGACGGGCAACTGGATCGGGATGACGTTCGCGCCGAGGCGCTCCTGCATCGTGCGCACCGAGAAATAGAAGTCGGCGCCGATCTTGTCCATCTTGTTGACGAAGCAGATCCGCGGGACGTCGTACTTGTCGGCCTGCCGCCAGACCTGCTCGGACTGCGGCTCGACACCTTCTTTGCCGTCGAAGACCGCGACGGCACCGTCGAGCACGCGCAGGCTGCGCTCCACCTCGACGGTGAAGTCGACGTGTCCGGGGGTGTCGATGATGTTGATCTGGTTGTCGTTCCAGAAGCACGTGGTGGCCGCGGAGGTGATGGTGATCCCGCGCTCCTGCTCCTGTTCCATCCAGTCCATGGTGGCGGCGCCGTCGTGCACCTCACCGATCTTGTAGCTGATACCGGTGTAGTAGAGGATGCGCTCGGTCGTCGTCGTCTTGCCGGCGTCGATGTGCGCCATGATGCCGATGTTGCGGACCTTGGTGAGGTCGGTCAGCACGTCCTTCTGTGCCACGGGAATCTTCCCACTCTTTCGATTGCGTAGTTAGCTGTCGTCTCGCGCCCGGCCGGCCACTCTGCCGATGTGGCCGCCGTTTTCTACCAGCGGTAGTGCGCGAAGGCGCGGTTCGCCTCGGCCATCTTGTGGGTGTCCTCACGTCGCTTGACGGAGGCGCCCAGGCCGTTGCTGGCATCCAAAATCTCGTTGGACAGGCGCTCGGTCATGGTCTTCTCCCGACGCTGCCGGGAGAAGCTGACCAGCCAACGCAGCGCGAGCGTGGTCGACCGTTCCGGACGCACCTCGACGGGCACCTGGTAGGTGGCACCACCGACGCGACGGCTACGGACTTCCAATGCCGGCTTGACGTTGTCCAGAGCCCGCTTGAGGGTGATCACCGGGTCGGTGCCGGTCTTGTCGCGAGCTTGTTCGAGCGCTGCATAAACAATGCGTTCGGCGAGGGATTTCTTCCCCTGAATCAGGATCTTGTTCACCAGCTGGGTGACCAGCTGCGATCCGTAGACCGGGTCGTTGACCAGCGGGCGCTTCGGTGCGGGGCCCTTGCGCGGCATTAGCTCTTCTCCTTCTTGGCGCCATAGCGGCTGCGGGCCTGCTTGCGGTTCTTGACACCCTGGGTGTCCAGCGAGCCGCGGATGATCTTGTAACGCACACCCGGCAGGTCCTTCACACGACCGCCACGCACCAGCACCATCGAGTGCTCCTGCAGGTTGTGACCCTCGCCGGGGATATACGCCGTCACCTCAACCTGGCTGGTCAGCTTGACACGCGCCACCTTACGAAGCGCCGAGTTCGGCTTCTTCGGAGTGGTGGTGTACACGCGGGTGCAGACCCCGCGGCGCTGCGGGCTGCCCTTCAGGGCCGCGGTTTTGACCTTCGCGACCTTGTCGCGACGACCCTTGCGGACCAGCTGCTGAATGGTTGGCATCTACCGGCTTCCTACTTCGCTTGTTGTGGTGCTGTTCGTTTTCGGTTATTTCAAGTCTCTGTACTGCAGTTATGCCCTTTAGCGGTCCCCCGCGGCCGGGTGTGTCGCACGCGCCCGCCGCCGGATCGAATCCGTTACGTAGTGGACATGCGAATTGGCCCGGCGTGCATTCCTAAGGTCAAGCGCCTTAAGCCGCCAGGCACGAGCTTCTACAATACCCGTCGCTGGTCTCGCAGGTCAAAGCGACGGTGTCGGGCTCCGGTGAGCCTCCCGGGCGGCGCCTGTGACTACGCCTATTGTGCCTCAGATCCGCTGCGGCGTTCCATGCCGGCGGCCAGTCGCAACACCATGTCGGAGAACAGCGAGTCGGTGTCGATGTCGTCCATCACGCCGGTCATCTCCAACAGCACGAACCCGTGCAGCGCCGACCAGAATTCCAGCGCCGCGTAGAACGCCTGCTCGAGATCGAGTCCGTAGGACGACAAGACCGCGATCACCGGCGTGGCCGCACCCCGAGTGGCCGCGGTGTATTCCGGGTCCTCGCCGCCGAACGGCATCCGGGTGAAGGCCGAATACCGGCCGGGATGGTGATGGGCGTAGCTGCGATAGGCGCTGGCCATGACCAACACCGCGTCGTCGCGGGCGCGCCCCTCACCCACTCTGCTGAGCATCGTGATGATGTCGTCGATGACCCGGATGCGCACCGTGCGGCGCAGGTCCTCGAGGCTGTCGACGTGGTTGTACAGCGACGGCCCCTTGGTTCCGAGTTGCGTCGCCAGCGCGTTGATGGTCAGGGAGTCCCAGCCCTCCCGGTCCAAGTAGGTGAGCGCGGCGTTGACGATGATGTCGCGACTCAGCTTGGTCGCGCGCGCCGCGGGCTTCGCTGCGGCGCCCGGCTGAGCTGGCATCACGGTCGCCCTTCGGTTGCGTTAACGACGGACTCTAGTTGGGGGTCCCCGGAACGAAGAACTCTAGTCTGCCGACACCTGCGCGACGTAGGCTCTTTTCCGGCAGATCACCCGCCACGGGCGAGAGGAGCACGGGCGTGACATGGTCGAACCCCTTTCGTGTGTCGGCGGTGTGTGCAATCGCCGTCGCATGTGCTGCGGCCGTTCCGACCGGGAACGCCAAAAACGGGGACACGCACGTCACCGGTGAAGGCATCGAGCAGACCGTCGACTGCAACGGCGCGACGCTGTTGGTCGACGGCACCAGCAACACCGTCAATGCGCTGGGAACGTGCTGGGCGGTAGCGGTGATGGGCTCCGGCAACACCGTCGTGGCCGACAACGTCATCCACGACATCACCGTCTACGGCTATAACGAATCAGTGTTCTACAAGAACGGCGACCCCGTCGCGTGGGACCGCGGCCGCGAACTCGGCATGGTCAACCGCATCAGCCACGTGGGGTCGTGAGAAACGTGCGTATGTCGAAGGCGGTGGTCCTGACGCTGTCCGCGGCAGCGGTGTTGGGCGCGGCCGGCTGTGGACCGAAGAACAACAACGGGGCGCCGACGACATCGCCGGGCGCCTCCTCCACAGCGGCGCCCGCCACGACGAGCACCGGTGCGCAGTTCGACATCGGCAACACGATCAACTACGTATCAACCGGCACCACAACCACTCTCGACTGCGGCGACGGCAAGTCGCTGAATGTGGGCGGCTTCAACAACACACTGACCGTCAGAGGCACCTGCGGGACGGTCAGCATCGGCGGCGGCGACAACAAGATCACCGTCGACAAGATCGACAGGCAGCTCAACGTCGTCGGCTCCCACAACGCGATCAGCTACAAAGACGGCGACCCCAAGGTCGAGAACGTCGGCAGCGGCAACACGGTCAACAAAGGCGGCTAGCTATCCCGCCGGCGCACCGTGCCGGCCGGCCCCGGCGGCGAATCGTCCGGCGCCTTCGTTCGCTTCCGCGGCCACTCTGGAGATGCTGGCGAATTCGTAGTCCAGCGCGTCGGATTCGCCACTCCCCCACTGATGCAACGCAGACAGCCGATCCGACCGCAGGCACTGCTGGGGTAACGCGGCCAACTCGGCGGCGAGCTGTTCGGCCGCGTCGCGGGCCTGGCCAGTCGGCACCACCCGGTTGGCCAATCCGATCGCCAGCGCCTCGTCGGCGTCCACCGCACGGCCAGTCAGAATCATGTCCATCGCCCGGCTCTGGCCGATCAGCCGCGGCAGCCGGATCGTGCCGCCGTCGATCAACGGCACACCCCAGCGGCGGCAGAACACCCCGAACACCGCGTCTTGCTCAGCCACCCGCAGGTCGCACCACAGCGCGAGCTCCAGGCCACCGGCGACCGCGTAGCCGCTCACCGCGGCAATCACGGGTTTCGACAACACCATTCGGGTCGGCCCCATCGGTCCGGGTCCCGTCCTGTGCACCGCGTTGGCGTCCGGCGTGCCGAACGCTTTCAAATCGGCTCCGGCACAGAAGGTTCCGTGATCACCCCACAACACCGCCACCGACGCGCTGTCGTCGTGATCGAACTCGTCGAACGCGGCGAACAACGCGTTGGCAGTCGGGCCGTTGACGGCGTTACGCGCCTCCGGCCGGTTCAGGATCACAGTGGTCACCGGGCCATGACGTTCTACGCGAACCGGTTCGGTCATGTCGCCTCCACTAGTCGGATATCGTCGCGCCGCTCGAGCAGTTCGGTGGCGAAGTCGTTGTAGACGGCACGCAGCCCCGTGCCCGGCCAATCCGCGGGCAGCAATTCGTCCGGCAGCACCGGATCGGTCAACAGGTGGCGCACGATCGCGGCGGCGATCACGAATCGGGCCGGAACGTCTGTTGCCGTTGACATCTCGGCTACCAGGCGTTGGCCGGTGCGAGCCCACGACGGTAGGTCCCACAGCTGTGCGGCCAGCTCGCCGGGTGCGTCGTCGCGGGCCTGCACGATCCGCACCCGGCCGCGGACCTCGGCGTCCACGTCGAGTTCGAGGTTGTCCGGCCGCATCCACACCCCTTCGCGCAGCTCGCCGAAACGTTGGTGCTGCAGCGTGGTTCGCAGCGCGGCGCGAGTTCGGGCATCGGTGCCTACGCTGGTGACGATCAGCGTCGTCCAGAATCCATGCCAGGGACGCAGTTGCGGCCGCATGGCGTCATCCTGGCGGCGCTGCCGGGCCAGCAGGCGATCGGAGAGTCGGTAGCCGTCGGCGGACCGGACCAGGTCGCCGGCGCTGACCATCCGGGTCAACGCCACCCGCAGCGTGGCCTCCTTGATGCCGAAGTCACTGGTGAGCCGGATCAGCTCAGCCGCACTCGCCCACGCCGGATGGGCACCGAGCATGACGCTCAGCACCACCGACCGGGCGGGCATGCGGGCCAACGATTTCGGCATCGCGTCACACCTGAGAAGCTCGCCGGCCGTGGTCTCCGAACGGCTCGTCGCGGTGCTTGACCGCCTCGCGGAAGCCGTGCTCGACCGCGTCGGCCACGAATGCATGGCCCTCGGGCGTATGCCTGGCCACACCGTCGAAGACGGTGCTGACCATCCTGCTGGTGGCGACACCTTGTTGCAGCAGTGCGGAGTTCAGCGCGAGTTTCACCATGATCAACTGGTTGACCGGCACCGCGGCGATCCGCTCCACCAGACGTTCGGTCCGCTCGTCGAGATCGTGCGGCTCCGGGGCCTCGATCGCCAGGCCCCACTCGGCGGCTTGGGCTCCGGTGATGCAATCCCCGGTCAGCAGAAGGCGTTTGGCGCGTTGATCGCCGAGCCGGTGCGCCCACATCCCGGCTGCAGGCACGCCCCAGACGCGGGTGGGCGGGTAGCCGATCTTCGCATCCGATGCGGCGATCACCTGGTCGGCGTGCAGCGCGATGTCGGTGCCGCCGGCAACGCAGTAGCCGTGGATCTTGACGACCGTCGGTTTGTCGGCGTGCAGCAGGCTGGAAAAGCCCCGCACGAAGCGACTCATCATCTGGTAGTCGATCATCGGGTCCCACGGCTGATCCGGTAAGTGGTTGACGCCCTGCGTCTTACCGTCCAGCACGGTCCCGTTGTAGGCGCCGGTTCCGCCCGCCGAGCCGGTGCGGTCGGCGTAGGCGCTCAGGTCGAAACCCGCGCAGAACCCTGCGCCGCGGCCCGACACCAGGATGACGTGCACCCTCGGGTCCAGATCGGCCCGTTCAACCAGAGCCGAGAGCTCCAGCGGCGTGTCCGCGACAATGGCGTTGCCCTTTTCGGGGCGGTTGAAAGTGATTCGCGCAACCCGGTCGGTGACCTCGTAGGTCATCGTCTTCAAGTTGTCGAAATCGACCGGCCTGATCGCGTGCGTCATCCCTTGATCATGGCCCGCTCGAGGATCGGCGCGAGATCCAGGCCCGTCGGCATGGTTCCAAAGGCGCCGCCCCACTGGTGGTCGAGCCGGGTGGCCATGAACGCTTCGGCGACGGCCGGGTGTCCGTGCCGAACCAACAGCGCGCCCTGCAACGCCAGGCAGATGTCCTCGGCGACCTGACGGGCCCGATACTGGATGGACTCAAGGTCGCCGAGTTGGGTGCGAAGTTTCGCGACGTGGCTGTCCAACCGCGCGTCCTGACCGGTGCTCTTGGCCAGCTCGTCGAACAGCACCTCGACACATTCCGGCCGAGTTGCCATGGCGCGCAGGGTATCCAGCGCGCTGACGTTGCCGGACCCTTCCCAGATACCCATCAGCGGCGCCTCGCGGTAGAGCCGCGGCATGCCCGACTCCTCGACGTATCCGTTGCCGCCGAGGCATTCCAGCGCCTCGGCCGCATGCGGGGTGGCGCGCTTGCACACCCAGTACTTGCTGGCGGCCAGGCCGATCCGGCGAAGCAGGGTCTCGGTCTGATCGCCGCGCACAGCGCTGTCGGTGGCACCGGCCATCCGCATCGCGACCATGGTGGCGGCTTCGGCCTCGACGGCGAGGTCGGCCAGCACATTGCGCATCAGCGGCTGGTCGATCAGGTATTCGCCGAACGCCTTGCGGTGCTGGGCGTGGTGAACGGCGTGGGTGAGGCCGGTGCGCATGCTGGTGGCGGAGCCCAGCGTGCAGTCCAGCCGGGTGAGGTTGACCATCTCGATGATGGTCGGGACGCCACGTCCCTCCTCGCCGACCAGCCAGGCGGTCGCGCCGTCGTATTCGACCTCACTGGACGCGTTGGCGTTGTTGCCGAGTTTGTCCTTGAGACGCTGCAACAGCATTCGGTTGCGGGTGCCATCGGGCAATATCCGGGGCAGGAAGAAACAGGACAACCCGCCCGGCGCCTGTGCGAGCACCAGGAACATGTCACACATCGGCGCCGAGGTGAACCACTTGTGTCCGGTCAGCGAGTACGTGCCGTCGCTGTTGGGGGTCGCCTGTGTGGTGCCGGCACGGACGTCGGAGCCGCCCTGCTTTTCGGTCATCGACATGCCCGCGGTGATCCCGACTTTCGTTGTCGCGAGCTTCAATTCGGGGTCGTACTGGCGGCTGGTCAGGAGCGGCTCGTAGATGGCGGACAGTTCAGGGTTGAAGCGCAGCGCCGGAACGACGGCGTAGGTCATCGAGATCGGGCACACGTGGCCCGGTTCGGCGGTCCACACGCTGGTCTTGGCGGCGCGGACGACGTGTGAACCCGGCCGGTCGTCGGCCCATGGGGCGGCGTGCAGGCCGTGCTCGATCGCCACCCGCATCAGCTCGTGGTAGGCGGGGTCGTACTCGACCTCGTCGATACGGTGTCCGTACCGGTCATGGGTGCGCAGGATGGGCCGATTGCGATTGGCCAGCTCACCCCATCGCTGCGTCTGCCGGGCGCCGGAGATGGCGCCGACCGCGGTGACCTCGTCCAGTCCCCATTGCCCGCCTTCGCGGATCAGGGCCTCGATGAGGACCGGGGACGACGCTGGGTTGTGGTCCTCCAGGAGCGGCACCTGGTTGACGACGGCATGAGTATCTGGCATGCCCACCACTGTTACATTTTTTCTACAACTGCACAAGAGGTGTAATGTTCAGCGCGAATGCGCGGCGAAGAACTCCCACAACCTCTTGCTGGCGAAGTCGGGCCAGTGGTGGCCGCCGTCTGCGACGGTGATCAGCACCACGCCGCGGTTCTCGGCACACCCGGCGGTCGAGGTGGTGACTTGACCATCGGTATCCACGGTCGGCGTTCGGCAGTGATCGACGTTGCGCCACAACGCATTCAGCTCCGGCACCGCCGGACCGTCGATGTGCGCGAAGCCATGGCCCCGCCCGCCGCCGTACGGAATGTTGGGATCGGCTGTGCCGTGAATGGCCATCACCGACACCGGATGCGGCGACCTGCACGGGTCCAGTTGCGTGCCGGCCACCGGCCCGATCGCGGCGAACAGTGTGGTGTTGCACGCCAAGGTGTAGGACATGATGCCGCCGTTGCTCATGCCGGTGGCATACACACGGGAGGTGTCGATGCCGATGTTCTTGGCGACGTTCGCGACGACGGCGCTGATGAAGCCGACGTCGTCGATGTTTTCCTGGGCCGGCCGCCCGCAGCATCCGCCGCCGTTGACGTTCCAGGCCCGCTTCACACCGTCGGGATAGGCGACGACGAACTTCTCCGAATCGGCCAATTGATCCCAGCCGTAAGACCTTTCGGCTTGCTCAGCACTGCCGAAGCCACCGTGCAGCACGACGACCAACCGCGACGGCGCGGCCAGACCGACAGGCTTGTGCAGCCGATAGTGTCGCTCGTGGCCGCCAAGATCGATGGTGTGGATGCTGGTGCCGTTCACGAAGCCCGACGGCGGCTTGGGATGCACGACCGAGCACCCCGCGACCATCAGCGCGACGCTCAGCAACGTCGCGATTCGACGAAACATGCTCAGTCGCTCGTCTTCTCCCGCAGGAAGGCGATGTCGTCTTTGCGGCCTTCCTCGGCGGTCTCGCAGATCACCGGCGCATCGGCGGCCTTGACCACGGCCACCAGCAACTCGGGATCGATCTGCCCGGTGCCGAAATTGGCGTGCCGGTCGCGGCCCGAGCCCGCCGCATCCTTGGAGTCGTTGCAGTGCACCAGGTCGATCCGGCCGGTGATGCTCTTGATGCGATCGACGGCGTCGACCAGCCCCTCGCCGGCCGCCCACGCATGGCAGGTGTCGAGGCAGAAGCCAATCCCTTTGTCGCCGATGTGATCCCACAATCGGCCGATGGTGTCGAAGTGCCGGGCCATGGCGTGATCACCGCCGGCGGTGTTCTCCAGGTAGACCGGAACGTCGGATTCCAACTGGTCGAGCGCCTTGCGCCAGCGCTCGAACCCCTCGTCGAGGTCATCGTCTTCGGTGACATGGCCGCCGTGCACGATGATCGCGGCGGCGCCGATCTGGCCGGCCGCGTCGCACGTCTGCTGCAGGATCTTGCGCGACGGAATCCGCACCCGGTTGTTCGCCGACGCCACGTTGATCAGATAAGGGGCGTGCACGTAGATCGGCAGCGCCGCCGCCTTCAACTCCGCCGCGTCCTCACGCGGCTTGGGCGCCTTCCAGCTCTGCGGGTTGCCGAGAAAGATCTGCACGACGTCGGCGTTTTCGGCCGCAGCGGTAGCCAGTGGATCCTGCGGACTGATATGTGAACCGATCAGCACGTCGCCAGTCTAGTGGGCAGCCATCGAACGTGAATCTGGACGCACACTCGCTGTCGAACGTGCGGCTGGACGCACGCTCGGCGCGCGCAGCACGAAAAAGCCCCGGGCGAAACCCGGGGCTTTTTCGTTTGTGCGCCGATAGCGGGGACTATCGAAGTCTTGTCCGACTCCTCAGCGGCTCGTAACGAGCCGCATCGTCGTCGAACTACCGGTAGTCCGAGTAACCGTAGTCGTCCAGCGGAACCGCGGCTCCGGTGGCCTGACCGAAGTCCGGGCTGTAGTACTGATCCTCGTAGGACGGGATCGTGTACGCCGCAGCGCGGGCTTCCTCGGTCGGCTGCACCTGGATGTTGCGGTACCGGTTGATACCGGTACCGGCCGGGATCAGCTTTCCGATGATCACGTTCTCCTTCAGACCCTGCAGCTTGTCGCTGCGGCAGTTGATCGCCGCATCGGTCAGCACGCGGGTGGTCTCCTGGAACGACGCCGCACTCAGCCACGAGTCGGTGGCCAGCGACGCCTTCGTGATACCCATCAGCACCGGACGGCCGGCGGCAGGCTCGCTGCCTTCGGCCACCACCCGGCGGTTGGACGCCTCGAACTCGGCACGGTCGATCAGCGAGCCGGGCAGGAACTCCGTTGCGCCCGAGTCGATGATGGTCACCCGGCGCAGCATCTGCCGGACGATCACCTCGATGTGCTTGTCGTGGATCGACACACCCTGGGCGCGGTAGACCTCCTGGGTCTCCCGGACAAGGTGGATCTGCACCTGGCGGGGGCCCTGCACGCGCAGCACCTCGTGCGGGTCGGCCGAGCCTTCCATCAGCTGTTGACCGACCTCGACGTGGTCGCCGTCGGCGAGCAGTCGCTCGGAGCCGTCCTCGTGCTTGAAGACGCGCAGCCGCTGCCGCTTGGACAGCTTGTCGTAGACCACTTCCTCGCCACCGTCGTCCGGGACGATGGTGATCTTGTAGAAGCGCTCGCCGTCTTCCAGACGCACCCGTCCGGTGACGTCGGCGATCGGGGCCTTACCGCGCGGCACCCGGGCCTCGAACAGCTCCTGCACCCGAGGCAGACCGCCGGTGATGTCCTCACCGACACCACCCTGGTGGAACGTACGCATGGTCAGCTGCGTGCCGGGCTCACCGATGGACTGCGCCGCGACGATACCGACGGCCTCACCGATGTCGACCAGCTTGCCGGTCGCCATCGAACGGCCGTAGCAGGTCGCGCAGACGCCGGTGCCGGTGGTGCAGGTCAGCACCGAACGCACCTTCACCTGCGTGATGCCGGCAGCCAGCAACGCGTCGATCTCCGGGTCACCGATGTCGTGCCCGCGCGCGACGACGACGTTGCCGTCGCCATCCACCGCGTCGGTGCCCAACGTCCTTGCGTAAGCAGAGGTTTCGATGAACGGGTCACGGATCAGCGTGCCGTCGGGCTGACGCTCGGCCAGCTCGACGAGGATGCCGCGCTCGGTACCACAGTCGGTCTCGCGAACGATGACGTCCTGGCTGACGTCGACCAGACGACGGGTCAGGTAACCCGAGTCAGCGGTACGCAATGCGGTGTCCGCCAGACCCTTCCGCGCGCCGTGGGTGTTGATGAAGTACTCCAACACCGTCAGGCCTTCACGGAACGACGACTTGATCGGCCGCGGGATGAACTCACCCTTCGGGTTCGTCACCAGGCCCTTCATGCCGGCCAGCGTTCGGGTCTGGGTGAAGTTACCGGTGGCACCCGAGTCGACGATCGTGATGATCGGGTTGTCGGACGGGTAGTGCTCCCGCAGCGCCTCACCAACCTGGTCGGTGGCTTCCTTCCAGATCTCCACCAACGCCTCGTTGCGCTCGCCGTGGTTCAAAGCTCCACGCTGGAACTGCTTTTCGACCTTGTCGGCGCGCTCTTCGTACGCGTCGAGGATCTCCTGCTTGCCCGGCGGCACCAACACATCGGCCATCGAGACGGTGACACCCGAACGGGTGGCCCAGTGGAAACCGGCGTCCTTGAGCTTGTCGACGGTCTGGGCGACCACGATCATCGGGTAGCGCTCGGCCAGGTCGTTGATGATCGCAGCCTGCACCTTCTTGTGCATCTGCTTGTCGACGAACGGATACCCGACGGGCAGCAGTTCGTTGAAGATCACCCGGCCCAGCGTGGTTTGCGCAATCCAGGAATCGCCTGGCTGCCAACCGTTTTGACCGAACAGCTCGGCCTCGATCTCGGCAGGCGGACGCAGCTGAGTGAGCCGCACCTTGATCTTGGCCCGCACACTCAGCGCGCCGCGGTCCATCGCCATGATGGCTTCGGCCGGCGAGGCGTACACGCCCGACTCCGGACGATCCTTGGCGGGCGGCTGGTATTCGCCCTTGTCGCCGTCGATCTCGGTGGTCAGGAAGTACAGCCCGGTCACCATGTCCAGACGCGGCATGGCCAGCGGACGACCCGATGCCGGCGAGAGGATGTTGTTGCTCGACAGCATCAGGATGCGGGCCTCGGCCTGCGCCTCCGCACTCAGCGGCAGGTGCACGGCCATCTGGTCACCGTCGAAGTCGGCGTTGAACGCCTCACAGACCAACGGGTGCAGCTGAATTGCCTTGCCCTCCACCAGCTGTGGCTCGAAGGCCTGGATACCGAGGCGGTGCAGAGTCGGTGCGCGGTTCAGCAACACCGGGTGCTCGGCGATGACCTCTTCGAGCACGTCCCACACCTGCGGACGCTGACGCTCCACCATCCGCTTGGCGCTCTTGATGTTCTGTGCGTGGTTGAGGTCGACCAGCCGCTTCATCACGAACGGCTTGAACAGCTCCAGCGCCATCAGCTTCGGCAGACCACACTGGTGCAGCTTGAGCTGCGGGCCGACCACGATGACCGAACGGCCCGAGTAGTCGACGCGCTTACCGAGCAGGTTCTGACGGAACCGGCCCTGCTTGCCCTTGAGCAGATCCGACAGCGACTTGAGCGGACGGTTGCCCGGTCCGGTGACCGGACGACCGCGACGACCGTTGTCGAACAACGCATCGACCGACTCCTGCAGCATCCGCTTCTCGTTGTTGACGATGATCTCGGGTGCGCCGAGGTCGATCAGCCTCTTGAGACGGTTGTTGCGGTTGATCACGCGGCGGTACAGGTCGTTCAGGTCGCTGACGTGGCGAACCGGCCACCGTCGAGCTGGACCATCGGCCGCAACTCCGGCGGGATCACCGGAACGGCGTCGAGCACCATGCCCATCGGCGAGTTGCGGTTCGTCTGGAACGCCGCGACGACCTTGAGACGCTTCAGAGCGCGAAGCTTCTTCTGCCCCTTGCCGTTCCGGATGACGTCACGAAGAGTCTCGGCCTCGGCGTCGATGTCGAAGTTCTCGATGAGCTTCTGGATCGACTCCGCGCCCATGGCGCCGGTGAAGTACTCGCCGTAGCGGTCGATGAGCTCGCGGTAGAGCACCTCGTCGACGATCAGCTGCTTGGGAGCCAGCTTGGTGAAGGTCGTCCAGATCTCCTCCAGCCGGTCCAGCTCACGCTGGGTCCGGTCGCGGAGCTGACGCATCTCACGCTCACCGCCGTCGCGAACCTTGCGCCGCGCATCGGCTTTCGCGCCCTCGGCCTCCAACTCGGCCAGGTCGGCTTCGAGCTTCTGCGCACGGGCCTCGAGGTCAGCGTCACGCTGATCTTCGACTGCCTTACGCTCGACCACCATCTCGGCCTCGAGCGTGGACAGCTCGTTGTGCCGCATCTCGTCGTCGACGGCGGTGATGACGTAGGCGGCGAAGTAGATGATCTTCTCGAGATCCTTCGGCGCCAAGTCGAGCAGATACCCCAACCGCGAGGGCACACCCTTGAAGTACCAGATGTGGGTGACCGGCGCGGCCAGCTCGATGTGGCCCATCCGCTCACGACGAACCTTGGCGCGGGTCACCTCGACGCCACAGCGCTCACAGATGATGCCCTTGAAGCGCACGCGCTTGTACTTGCCGCAGTAGCACTCCCAGTCGCGAGTCGGTCCGAAGATCTTCTCGCAGAACAGGCCGTCCTTCTCGGGCTTGAGCGTGCGGTAGTTGATGGTTTCCGGCTTCTTGACCTCACCGAAAGACCAGTTACGGATGTCCTCCGCGGTGGCCAGGCCGATGCGGAGTTCATCGAAGAAGTTGACGTCTAACACGTAACTCCCTTTCCCCTTTCGGGATTAGAAATAGAAAACAATTAGGCGAGATCCTCAACGGACGCAGATTCGTTGCGAGACAAGTTGATTCCCAGGTTCGCGGCAGCGCGCTCCAGGTCCTCGTCGTCGCCGTCGCGCATCTCGATGGCCGCACCGTCGCTGGACAGCACCTCGACGTTGAGGCACAGCGACTGCAGCTCCTTGAGCAGCACCTTGAACGACTCGGGGATGCCCGGCTCGGGGATGTTCTCGCCCTTGACGATTGCCTCGTACACCTTGACCCGGCCGACGGTGTCGTCGGACTTGATGGTCAACAGCTCCTGCAGCGTGTACGCGGCGCCGTAGGCCTGCATGGCCCAGCACTCCATCTCACCGAACCGCTGACCACCGAACTGCGCCTTACCACCGAGCGGCTGCTGGGTGATCATCGAGTACGGGCCGGTGGAGCGGGCGTGAATCTTGTCGTCCACCAAGTGGTGCAGCTTCATGATGTACATGAAGCCGACCGTCACCGGATACGGGAACGGCTCACCACTGCGACCGTCGAACAGGACAGCCTTGCCGTCCTTGTTCACCAGCACCTCGCCGTCGCGGTTGGGCAGCGTCGAGGCCAGCAGGCCGGTCAGCTCGTCCTCCTTGGCGCCGTCGAACACCGGGGTCGAGACGATGTTGTTCGACTCGGCTTCGAGCATGCCCTCGGGCAGGTTCTCGGCCCAGGCCGGGACACCGCCGGCGACGTCGACCTTCCAGCCGGCTGTGAGCGACACCACCCGAGGTGGGTCTCCAGGATCTGGCCGATGTTCATCCGTCGCGGCACACCGTGGGTGTTCAGGATGATGTCCACCGGCGTGCCGTCCGGCAGGAACGGCATGTCCTCCTGCGCCAGGATCTTGCCGATGACGCCCTTGTTGCCGTGTCGGCCGGCCAGCTTGTCACCGTCGGAGATCTTGCGCTTCTGCGCGACGTAGACCCGGACCAGCTCGTTGACACCGGCGGGCAGCTCGTCGTCGTCCTCGCGGGAGAACACCCGGATGCCGATGACCTTGCCGGACTCGCCGTGCGGCACCTTCAGCGACGTGTCGCGGACCTCGCGGGCCTTCTCACCGAAGATCGCCCGCAGCAGCCGCTCCTCCGGGGTCAGCTCGGTCTCACCCTTCGGGGTGACCTTGCCGACCAGGATGTCGCCGTCACGGACCTCGGCGCCGATGCGGACGATGCCGCGCTCGTCGAGGTCAGCCAGCACCTCATCGGAGACGTTCGGGATGTCCCGGGTGATCTCCTCGGCGCCCAGCTTGGTGTCGCGGGCATCGATCTCGTGCTCCTCGATGTGAATCGACGTCAGCACGTCCTCTTCAACCAGGCGGTTGGACAGGATGATCGCGTCCTCGTAGTTGTGGCCCTCCCACGGCATGATCGCCACGAGCAGGTTCTTGCCCAGCGCCATCTCACCGTTGTCGGTGCACGGCCCGTCGGCGATGACCTGGCCGGCCTCGACCCGCTCACCGGCGTCCACGATCGGACGCTGGTTGGCGCAGGTGCCGTGGTTGGACCGGGCGAACTTGCGCATCCGGTAGGTGTGCCGGGTGCCGTCGTCGGCCATCACGGTGATGTAGTCGGCGGACACCTCCTCGATGACGCCGGCCTTGTCAGCGACGACGACGTCACCGGCATCGATCGCGGCGCGCAACTCCATACCGGTGCCCACCAGCGGTGCCTCGCTGCGCACCAGCGGAACCGCCTGGCGCTGCATGTTGGCACCCATCAGGGCACGGTTGGCGTCGTCGTGCTCGAGGAACGGGATCATGGCGGTGGCCACCGACACCATCTGGCGCGGCGAGACGTCCATGTAGTCGACCTCGGCCGAGGACACGTTCTCGACCTCGCCACCCTTACGGCGAACCAGCACGCGGTTCTCGGTGAAACGTCCCTCATCGTCGATCGGCGAGTTGGCCTGCGCGACGACGTGGCGGTCTTCCTCGTCGGCGGTCAGGTACTGGATCTCGTCGGTGACCACGCCGTCGACGACCTTGCGGTACGGCGTCTCGATGAAGCCGAACGGGTTGACCCGCGCGTACACCGACAGCGAGCCGATCAGACCGATGTTCGGGCCTTCCGGCGTCTCGATCGGGCACATCCGGCCGTAGTGGCTGGGGTGCACGTCACGAACTTCAAGGCCGGCGCGCTCACGGGACAGACCACCCGGGCCCAGCGCCGACAGACGGCGCTTGTGGGTCAGACCCGACAGCGGGTTGTTCTGGTCCATGAACTGCGACAGCTGGCTGGTTCCGAAGAACTCCTTGATCGCGGCGACGACCGGCCGGATGTTGATCAGGGTCTGCGGCGTGATCGCCTCGACGTCCTGAGTGGTCATCCGCTCGCGGACCACGCGCTCCATCCGGGACATGCCGACCCGGATCTGGTTCTGGATCAACTCACCGACCGTGCGCAGACGACGGTTGCCGAAGTGGTCGATGTCGTCGGTCTCCACCGGGACCTCGACGCCACCGGGCACCGTCATCGTGGCCTGCCCCTCGTGCAGGCGTACCAGGTACTCGACCGTCGCGACGACGTCCTCTTCGGTCAGCGTCGTCGACGACGTCTCGGCCGGCGTGGCGCTCAGGCCCAGCTTCTTGTTGATCTTGTACCGACCAACACGGGCCAGGTCGTAGCGCTTCTCCTTGAAGAACAGGTTCTCCAGCAGCGTCTGCGCCGACTCCTTGGTCGGCGGCTCGCCCGGACGCAGCCGGCGATAGATCTCCAGCAGCGCCTCGTCGGTGCCGGAGGTGGGGTCACGCTCCAGCGTCTGCATCATGATCTCGGAGAACCCGAAGCGCTCACGGATCTGCTCGTTGCTCCAACCCAGCGCCTTGAGAAGCACGGTCACGGCCTGGCGACGCTTGCGGTCGATGCGGACACCGACGGTGTCACGCTTGTCGACGTCGAACTCCAGCCACGCACCGCGGCTCGGAATCACCTTGACGCTGTGCAGCAGCTTCTCGGTCGACTTGTCGATGGTGTCGTCGAAGTACACACCGGGCGAGCGGACCAGCTGGCTGACCACCACGCGCTCGGTCCCGTTGATGATGAACGTGCCCTTCTCGGTCATCATCGGGAAGTCACCCATGAACACCGTCTGGCTCTTGATCTCGCCGGTGTTGTTGTTGATGAACTCAGCGGTGACGAACAGCGGGGCCGCGTACGTCATGTCCTTGTCTTTGCACTCGTCGACCGGGGCCTTGACCTCGTCGAAGCGTGGGTCGGAGAAGGACAGCGACATCGAGCCCGAGAAGTCCTCGATCGGTGACAGTTCTTTGAGCACCTCTTCGAGGCCACCGGTTGGGTTCGCTTCGCCACGCGCGGTGGCGACCTCACGCCATCCCGGCGCGCCGACCAGCCACTCGAATGAGTCGGTCTGCACGTCCAGCAAGCCCGGAACCTCGAGAGGTTCACGCAGCTTGGCGAACGAAACGCGATCGGGCGCTCCAGGTACGGAGCTGTTAGCGGAAGTTGACCTAACGAACTTGAGGATTTTTCTTGCTCTGGCGGGAGACTGCCAAGATGCATTCCTTCCAGCACCTCGTGCGACTGCAGACCCGGCAACCACCGGACCCGTTCGCCGCTTTCTTTGTCGGTTCGGCTGGCGAACGATCTGCCCAATCTCACGCACGCGGCTAGATCTCTGAGCTAGAGACAGCTCAGGCTAGGACCACGGTGTCTTGTGGCAGGTGAGGTGGGCAGGAGGAAGCCAGCGCAACGTCCAACAATAGCGCAGGACGGCGCATTCCTCAACTACCCTGCTCGGGCCTCAATCTATTTTGCATGGGAAGGCGGCGCTGGCTGGCGAATCGATCTTCCCGTGCATACATACTGCCCAACAGAGTGACTCCTGGAGGCGCTTCCGTCAAGAGGTGACGCGCCAAGTTGGTGGACTAACTCCTTACCTCAGTACCCGCGCTGGGTGGGGATCGATGCGGTGTCGGCCTCGTCGCGGTGCCGGGCGTGGGCGTCGTAGTCCTGGGCGCCGTGCTGCCGGTTGGACTCCTTGGCGGCCTCGTTCTTGTCGTTCTCGAACGACTCGAGGATGGCTTCCTGGGCGTCTTTGGGCAGCAGGTGCAGGTTCTCCCGCACCCGGGCCTGGCGGCGGGCGGCGCCTTTGCGCTCGGGCATTCCGGGGGTGGCGGAGATCTGCGGGGGCACGCCCTCGACCTCGTCGGTGCCGCCGTCGTGGTGGCCGGCCTCGATGTGCGCCTGCTCCTCGGCCATGGTGGCCTCGTCTTTTTCCTCCGACATACCGATCGGGCCGATACGGCGACCGTTGAGGAACTGTTTGACGACCGGCTCGTCGCTGGTCAGCAGCACCTCGCGGGGGCCGAACATGACCAGCTTGCGACGGAACAGCATGCCCATGTTGTCCGGCACCGTGCGGGCGATGTTGATGTTGTGCGTGACGATCAAGATCGTGCAGTCGATCTGGGCGTTGATGTCGATCAGCAACTGGGTCAGATACGCCGTACGGACCGGGTCCAGACCCGAGTCCGGCTCGTCACACAGAATGATCTGCGGGTCGAGCACCAGCGAGCGGGCCAGCCCGGCGCGCTTGCGCATACCACCGGAGATCTCACCGGGGAACTTCTTCTCATCCCCGCCCAGACCCACCAACTCCAGCTTCTCCATGACGACGTCACGGATCTCGCCTTCCTTCTTCTTGGTGTGCTCACGAAGGGGGAACGCGGTGTTGTCGTAGAGGTTCATCGACCCGAACAGCGCGCCGTCCTGGAACATGACGCCGAACAGGGTGCGGATGTCATAGAGCTCTTTGGCCGAGCACTCGGTGATGTCGGTGCCGTCGACGACGATCGAACCCCGCTCCGGGCGCAGCAGACCGATCAGCGACTTCAAGAAGACGGACTTGCCGGTACCCGACGGGCCCAGCAGCACGCTGACCTCTCCCTCGGGGATGTCCATCGTGACGTCTTCCCAGATTCGCTGAGCACCGAAGGACTTTGTCAGCCCCTCAACCTGGATACCGATACCCATGCGAAATCCTCCCGCTAATGTTGCTCACCGCAGCCCAAGACAAGCTTGTGGCTTGAGTCACTGTAGCGCACAGGTAGATGCGTAGTGGGCTACTGCAACCATCCCCGAAAATTGGACTCAAGCGGCGATTCGATCAGTTCCGCGGCGCCCAATTGCCGTGGAATCCCATCGGCACGCGCTGCGGCAAATGCACGGTAGCAACTGATTCACACGTTTGCGCATCGAGCAACACCAACTGCCCTTCGCCGCGCCCCCGGTGATACCCGTAGCCGATCAGCACACCGTCGTCCTCGGCCTGGGCGGCCGGGCGCGGAATAAAGGACATCTCCCCGATCAGCAGGTCGGCGTCGAGCGGGGCCACCAGGCTGGACTCGGTCGAGTAGTCGTGCTTGTACAGCGACGTCGACATTTTTGTTCTGCCTGAGTCGACGAAGCCGCCATCGACGCCCACGGTGTAGCCGAAGCGGTGCCGGCTGCCCAGCAGCGTCTCGTTGATCCGCGGGAACTCCTGGGACCGATCGTCGCGGCGTTCGCTGGCCACCGCGCCGGTCGTCAGGTTGATCGTCCAGCGGTCCAACGTGGGGGTGACGCCGCCGGGGCCGCGCCGGTCGCGGTCGAACATCCGCTCGTAGCGCACCACGTCGAGCACCAGGACCTCGTGGGCGCCGCGCATCTCGGAGTAAGCATTCAGCGGGTGGTAGACGTAGCAGGGCTCGATGTCGAACCACCGGACGTCCTTGTTACCGCCCTCGCGCGGCATGACGCCGATGCGCGCCGGGTAGCGCGGATTCCAGGCGTAGGGCAGCTCGTAGGCGGACCGCTCGTTGCGGTTGAACATCGCTGCGATGGGGCCCGGTACCCGTACCTGACCCACGACGGACTGGGCCACCAACCGGGCCGGGTGTCGCATCCAACGAGGCATCTTCTTCGGCAGCACCTGCATCGGGTCCAGCGTCACCGGCAGGTCGTAGATCACCACGTATTTGTCGGTCAACGAGAAGTCGTGCATCATCGGCGACCCCGAGACCTCGATGTCGACCGTGCGCCGGGCGTGGCCGGCCGCGTCGATCACCGAGTACTGCACCGTCTTGCCGCGGGCATACGAGTAGGACACCGCGTGCAGTTCGCCGGTGCGCGGGTCACGATGCGGATGAGCGGTGTAACCGCCGGCCAGGGTTCCGTCGAAATCGCACGCCCCTACGGTGTCGAGGTCGTCGGTGAGTTCGTAATTGGCGACGCCGCCTTCGACGAGGGCCAGCGTCTTTCCCGCGTGGGCCAGCACGTTCGTATTGGCGCCGAGGGATTGCATGCCGGCCCGCAGGTTGGGGCTGGCCGTCGCCGGCTCGCCTAACGCCGCGCGCACGGCGGCGCTGCGGACCCAGCGGTTGCGGTACCAGCCGGCCTTGCCGTCGCCAAGCGCGACGCCGTGCACCATGCCGTCGCCGGTGAACCAGTGGTAGGTGGCGGGGTCGACCTCGGCGACGGGGTTGGGCCCGTTGCGCAGGTAGCGCCCGTCCAGGAAGTCAGGGATGTGCCCGGTGACCGGCAGATCGGTCGCGGTCACCTCGGCGCTGACCGGTGCCAGGAAGTCGTCGAGATATGGGTTCACTGGCGCAACGGTGACGGGTGTACTCACGAAGGCTCCTAGCTCGAATAACATTGATATGGCGTTGTTACACCGATACTGCGCCAGCTATGCCAAGATGTCAATCGATGACTCCAGAAAGTTCGCCGACCGACCGCAACGTGCGCGGCGAGTTGCTGCGTGTTGCCGTCGACACGCTCAATCAGGACGGCCCGGACGGGCTACAGACGCGCAAGATCGCCAGCGCCGCAGGAACGTCGACGATGGCCGTGTACACCTACTTCGGCGGGATGCCTGGGTTGATCGCCGCAATTGCCGACGAGGGATTACGCCAGTTCGACGCCGCGATGACGATGCCGCAGACCGAGGATCCGGTCGCGGACCTGGTCGCCACCGGGATCGCCTATCGGCGCTATGCGATCGAACGTCCGCACATGTACCGGTTGATGTTCGGCAGCACCAGCGCCCATGGCATCAATGCGCCCGCGCACGACGTCCTCACCCTGAGCCTGGCCGAGATCAGCGACCACTACCCCAGCTTCGCCCACGTCGTCCGTGGCGTGCACCGCTGCATGCTGGCCGGTCGGATCGATGCCGGATCACCTGACGATGACGCCACCGTGGTGGCGACCGCCGCGCAGTTCTGGGCGTCCGTGCACGGCTTCGTCATGCTCGAGCTGGCGGGCTACTACGGCGCGCAGGGCAGCGCCGTGGTGCCGGTGCTGGCCGGGCTGACGGGGAATCTTCTTGTCGCGCTGGGCGATTCGCCTGAGCGAGTGCAACAGTCGCAGCAGGACGCGGTCCAGCGGGGCTGAATGCACGAAACCCCCGGAGCCGGGTGGGCTCCGGGGGTTGTCGCGACGTGACTACTTGACGGTGACGCTGGCGCCGGCGGCCTCGAGCTTGGCCTTGGCCTCCTCGGCAGCTTCCTTGGGCGCCTTCTCCAGCACGGCCTTGGGCGCGCCGTCGACCAAGTCCTTGGCCTCCTTGAGGCCCAGGCCGGAGACGATCTCACGCACGACCTTGATGACGCCGATCTTCTTGTCGCCGGCGGCCTCGAGGATGACGTCGAACTCGGACTGCTCTTCAGCGGCCTCCGCGGGCGCGGCGGCGGGGCCTGCGGCAGCCACGGCGACCGGGGCGGCCGCGGTGACCTCGAAGGTCTCCTCGAACTTCTTCACGAACTCCGAGAGCTCGAGCAGCGTGAGTTCCTTGAAGGCGTCGAGCAATTCGTCGGTGGACAGCTTGGACATGGTGTGGGTCCCTTCCTGATTGATACGGGGTTTATTCGGTGGTCTCGGCGGGGGTTTCCGCGGGAGCCTCGGTCGATTCCGCCTCGGCTGCAGGAGCTTCGGCGGCGGGGGCGGCGGCTTCGGCCGGAGCCTCTGCAGCCCTCTTCTCCTGCAGTGCGGCAGCCAGTCGGGCGACCTGCGAGGCGGGCGCGTTGAACAGCCCGGCCGCCTTGGACAGGTTGGCCTTCATCGCGCCGGCCAGCTTGGCGAGCAGAACTTCGCGCGACTCCAGGTCGGCGATCCGCTCGACCTCGGCGACGGTCAGCGCGCGACCGTCCATGTAGCCGCCCTTGATGACCAAGGCTTTGTGGTCCTTGGCGAACTTCTTGATCGCCTTGGCGGCATCGACGGCCTCGCCGCTGACGAACGCGATCGCGGTCGGGCCGACGAACAGCTGGTCGAGCCCTTCGACGCCGGCTTCCGACGCGGCGCGCCGGATCAGCGTGTTCTTGGCGACCGAGTAGGTCGCCGAGCCGGCCAGCGACCGGCGCAGCTCGGCCAGGTTGGCGACGGTCAGGCCGCGATACTCGGTGATCACGGTGGCGGTCGACGACTTGAACTGCTCCGCGATGTCTGCAACGGCGGTGGCCTTGTCAGCCTGGGCCATGCATCCCTCCTAGGGTTCTCGGCCCAGGAACGACGAACGCCCCGACGCAGGAAGCGGTCGGGGCGTGAAATGGCGTCAGCTTGTGGCCAACGACGGTCTGCCTCGTCCTCCTGCGTGGGCCGCCCGGGATGTCCCGGACCTTCGACCGATTGCTCGGTGACCGACGGTCTTTGGTGGATCGCCGACCACCATACAGTGCACTGTTGTCATCAGCCAAAACGGCGAATTGGAGGCGGGCACGTCGGCACCTGAGTCCGCCGCGTTGTTCATGTGACAGACGAGGCGAGAGCCGCCGCGCCGATCAGGCCGGCGTCGCCGCCGAGCGCGGCCGGCACCACGCGCAGGTCGCGGATGAAGCTCAAGCCGGTGTAGGTGGCCAGCGCTTCGTGCAGGGGGTCGAACAGCGTCCGGCCGGATTTGGCCACGCCCCCGCCGATGACGACGCGATCCAGGTCGCACACCGCCCCGACCGAGGCGATCATCGCGGCCAGCGCGGTCGCGCCACGGTGAAAGGCCCGCACCGCGACGGGATCACCGGCGGCGGCCGCATCAGCCAGTGCCACGGCGTCGGCGCCCGGCGGCCCGGCCCAGCCGTTGTCCAGCGCCCACCGCGTCATCCACGGTCCGGCGGCGATGGTCTCGACACATCCGCGCCCGCCGCAGTGGCACGGCAGCCCGTCAGGCTCGACGACGACGTGGCCGACGTGGCCGGCGTTGCCGGTCCGGCCGTGATACGGCACGCCGTTGAGCACCAATCCTCCACCGACGCCGGTCGACACGACCATGCCCAGCAGGAAGTCGACGCCGCGACCGGCGCCGCGCCAATGCTCGCCGACGGCCATGCAGATGGCGTCACCGGCCAGCAACACCGGAACGTCCGGGACGGCGGCTATCACCCGGTCGCGCAGCGGAAACCCGCGCCAAGTGGCGATGTTGACCGGGCTGACGGTCCCGGCGGTCGAGTCGATGGGCCCCGCACAGCCGATACCTACTGCGCGGACCGCGCCCTCGGCCGATGCGACCGTGTCGGCGATCAGCTGCTCAACCACACCCCAAACATGTTCTGCATCCTGATGATTCGGGGTCGGGCAGGTGGTGGTGTGCACCAGCTCGCCGGCGGGGTCGACAAGCCCGACGGCGATTTTGGTGCCACCGATGTCGAGGGCCAGGGTCAGCACGTCGCCGCGTTCTTCATCGCACCGTCACGTTGACCGCGGGCGAGTAGACCAGGTTTCCGGCGCAACCGACCCTGACCAGCGCCCACCACCGACCCGGCTTGACCCACAGCGGCGGAGTGACGTCGAAGCTGAGCGTCGCGGTGCCGCGGGCCGGCGCCACCGCGCCCCGGGTGGCGGGGCCTATCCAGTCCCAGGTGCCCCACGGGCTGATCAGGTGTGCCTCCAGGGCCAGTTCGGCGCAGGCGGCGCTGCCGACGGTGACGGTCAATCGCGCCGAATCGCCCGCTGCCACTTCGACATCGGCCGGTCCGTCGACCAGGTACAGCAGCGTGCTCTCATCGACAGCGCCGACCGACACCAGGCACACGTCCTCGACGACCTGATGCCACGATGCCGGCAGATCGTCACCGCTGAGCCGCAACTGCGCCCGAACCGGATACACCCCAGGCTCGACATGCTGCGGAATGCGAACGGCCACATGGCTTTCCGTATGCTCACCCGGCGGCAGCGCAAACGGGACGGACTCGGCCGACCAGCCCGGCGGACAGACCAGTGTGACAGCGCCTTTCAGCTCCGCGTCGACGCAATCGCTCGCGACGGTCAGTCGCAGCGCGACGTCGTTGCCGGTGACCGCGATCCGATGCGGATGCAGATGCGCGACGACCGGCAGGCCACCGAGCGGGGCAGGCCCCCGGTTGTGCAGCCAGTACCGCGCGTACAGCGGTTGGCAGTGCTCGGCTTCCGGGGCCAACGCCGTACCGGCGGCGTCGATCAGCCGCGGGATCTCGAGGCGGGCCAGCTCGGTGCTGATCTCATACCCCCGCACGTTGACGGTGCGTCTGGCCGACTGGCCGGGCCGCGGTTCTTCCAACAGGTCGGCCGCGCGCAATTCGGAGACGCCGCCGAGGCCGGAGCGCACTTCGGCGTCGACGGTTCGACCGCGGGGTTCGACCAGGCGCAGCGCGACATCGGCGGGATCCACGGGCTGGACACTGTTGCGCACCAACGGGTTTCCGGCAGGCTTGAGCGCGGAAAGTTGGACACCATCGACCGGTTCCACGTCGAGCAGCGAGCCGGATGCCGGCAGTGCGCCCGCCTCGTGGCAACGCTGCACAACCAGCAGCGGCTCGGAGAATTCGGCGCTGCGGGACGGGATCGCCGCCTCCCGCCAGTCGCCGTCGCCCGCGACGAGCGCGTGGTCGAAACTGTGCGTCCAGTGCTGCAACTGGAAGCTCGAGCCGTCGGGGGCGGTGCGCCGCGGGTCGTCGATCCAGGCCCGCGACGGCCATCCGGTGCAGGACCGCATCAGCGCCGTGTGCAGGGTGCCGTCGCTGTCGACGGCGAAACTCGGTGTTCCCCGGTTCAGCAGCGCGACGGTTCGGGACTCGCCACGCTGCATTCCGGTGGGCGCCTGCTGCTCGATCCCGATCTCCGCGTCGGCCAGGTCAGCGACAATCGCCGCGACTGCCGCGCCGAGTTCGGCGTCGTCGCGAGACGCGATCACCAGCACCGGCAGCGCCGCGGCGTCGCGCAAGTCGGCGCCGGGCACCCAGCCGTCGGCCAACGAGACCGCAGCGGGCACCCACACCGCGGCGCGCCCGGAGTGTGCCAGCTGCCGATCGACCTCGGCGGCGTAGACCGGATCTGCGCCGGCCAGAACGGTTTTGGTGAACGCGTTCTGGCTCGGACCGCCGACGACGATCCGGGCGTCCGGCAGGTTGGAGTCGACACCGAGGTAGCCGTAGCGCGGTCGGTCGGCGCCGCTGCAGGTCGCGGTGACGCCGGCCCGCGCCAGCGCAACCATCAGGTCGCGCACCAGCGCGCCGGCCTGGGCCTCGGCCGGCACCACCACCTCGGCGACCGACACCGCCCGCACACCGTCGCGGTCGCGGACCCGAAGCGCCGACGACAGCCCGAACCAGCCGTAGGCCGAGTTGTCCAGAGTCCAGGGATGCTGTGCGGAATCGACGGCGTCAGAGCCGTTGCCCAGCAACGCGAAACCACGTCCGATGACGGCGTCACCGACTTCGCTGACCGGCATCGCGCCCGGCACCGGGCACGGCCATCGCAGCCGCAGCAGTTGGTCGGCGTCACTGAAGTCGTCGATCGTGGTGCGACAGTCGACGCGGTCGACGCCGTGCCACAACGTCAGGGTTTGGGTGTAGCGCAACACGTCTCCGATGCGACCGCGCACGACGAGCCGGTGTCCGATCGGGCTGTATTCGGCGCTGACCTGCGCCGCCGTCGCCGAGGAGCCGATCACCGTCCCGTTGGGCACCAGGTGCCACGGGCCTTCGCCTTCGCGCGGGTGCGCGGCGTATTCCTGGTAAACGGCCAGCTCGTTACCGACCCGGCCGTCGGCGATCAACTGTCTGCCGTGGTGAATCAGCGAGCACACACCCCCGCCGCGCGACGGGTCGACCTCCAGCCGATAATGCTCGTTTCCAATAATATTGCCCGCCAACGGCTTCCAGCCACTGGCCGCTGATGCAGTGCCCAGCCGGTAGGCCCGCCAGCCCAGCGACGGCACGTCGCGCGCCAGCCAGGTCAGCGTGTGGCCGTCGTCCTCGACCACCGTCGGCAGTTCGGCGCCGTCGGCGTCCAGCACGCGCGCAAAAGCCGCGACCGGGGTGTCGAGGTGCGCCGTCACCACGTCAGTGCGGTTGTGCGTCAACGGGTTCCACACGATTAGCGACTCGCCGGCATCGACCGCCCGGGACAACACCGCAAGCGAGTTGTCCCGAGCAGTGCGGCCCAACTCCCACGCGTCGCGCCAACCCGTCAACAGGTCCAGGTAGACCTGATCGGACTCCGAGCCGGTGATCGCGTCGTGGTGGGCGCCGTAGACCAGCTGAACCCACGCCTTGGCCAGCGCCGCCGACGGATAGTCGATACCGGCGGCCAGAGAAGCGAACACGGCGAACTTCTCCGCGGCCAACACCGCGTGCTCGGCCGCCCGGTTGGCCAGCTTGGTGTCGATGTAGGACACGTGGCACCCGGTGTAGATCGGGTTCATGTCGCGGGTCTGCGGCGACGGCGCCAGCCCGCGGCCGTCCAATTCCTCGCGCACCGCGGCGAAGAACTCCCGCGGCAGCCCAATGACGAATCGCGGCCAGGTGTAGCGCGACGCCCAGTGCCGGTGGATCTCGATGATCCACCGGTTCGGCGGCGTGTAGTCGGTGCCGACCGGCAGCAGCACGTTGCGGGTCAGCGCGACCTTCTTCAGGTCGTCGAACAACCGGTAGAGAGCGGCCTCCGCGTCGGCCCGTAATGCCGACTCGTCCATCCACCAGCCCGCCGCATAGTGCGCCGGCATGTAGTGGGTGAGCAGACCGTGGCCGGACGGGGCGACCCATTCGAACTCGCTGGAGAACTGCATGCCCTCGACGCCGCACTCCCTGTCGTGCGTCGGCCCCCATTGGTGGTGCGGCCCGCGCGCCCACGCGCTCGACGTCAGCCCGGCGTCGGCGGCCATGCCGGGAAACTGCGGGTCGTGCCCGAACACGTCGAGCTGCCACGCCGACGCCGGGTGGGCGCCCAGCACGTCACGCTGAAAACCGAAGCCGTGCACCAGGGTTCGGATCGTGGTCTCCGGGCTGACCAAGTTGGTACTGGGTTCGTTGTAGGTGCCGCCCATGATCTCGACCCGGCCGTCGGCGATGAGCCGCCGCAGGTCGGCCCGGTCTTCGGGGTGGGTGTCCCAGTATGGCTTGAGGTAGTCGACCTCGGCCAGCACGAACTTGTATTCCGGTTCGCTGCGCGCCTTCTCGAGATGCATGCCCACCAGGTCGAAAGCGTGCGTCTGCCGGCACCGGCCGGGCGGGTACTCGGTCCAGACGCTGGTGTAAGCGCCCTGGGTGTTCCACCAGACCGGGTCGTAGTGAAAGTGGTTGACCATGAACATGGTCCAGCCGGGTTCGGCGACGGTGAACACGAACGACACAGCGGAATCACCCACCGACGCCCGCGCCGCGCGGCGTTGCCCGGTCACCGGCCGCTGCACGGTCACCGGCACCTCGATGACGGCCTCGCCCGCCTCGGTGGTCGCCGACCCGCTCAGACCGTCGCCGTCCACCCGAACGGTCACCCGCGAGGTGATGCCGTCGAGCGTCACCCGGGCCAACTGCACCGGCGCGTCCGGTGAGCCCGAGAAAAGTTCCGTCGACTCCGCCGAAATGACCTGCATTACTCCCACCCTACGACCGGATGACAGGCTTGTGCCCAAGCAACCGGAAGGATCGCCGATGCCTGCTCTCGCCTCACCCGTCGCCGACGAACGCAGTGCGCTGCGCGAGTACCTGTCCTATCACCAGGGCGCGTTCTTCGCGGTGGCGTACGGCCTGACCGACGAGCAGGCCCGCTTGACCCCGACGGTCAGCGAGCTGTCGGTCGGCGGCCTGGTCAAGCACGTCACCTGCATGCAGCGCACCTGGATGTCGCGAGTTGCTGCCGCGCCGGACGCACCGCCGAAGGATCCTCGGTCGTTCGACGAGATCGCCAAGGACTTCGCCGATCAGCACGTGATGCGGCCCGACGAGACGCTCGACGGGCTGTTGAGCGCGTTCGCCGCCGAGAACGCCGCTGCGCTGCGCCTGGTCGAGACCTCCGATCTGGACGCAGAAGTTCCTGTCCCACAGGATATTCCGTGGTTTCCGAAGGGCCTCAAATCCTGGTCGGTGCGGTGGGTGATCCTGCATGTGATCAACGAGCTGACCCGGCACTCCGGCCACGCCGACATCATCCGGGAGAGCATCGACGGCGCCACCATGTACGAATTGCTCGCCGCCATGGAGGGCTGGGCCATCAAGGGCTGGGTGCAGCCGTGGAAGAAGCCGGAGCGCGAGCATGCTGACCCGTAGCGGCCAGGCGCGCAACGGTCCCGTCGAGCTCTACTACGAAGACCTCGGCGACCCGGCCGACCCGCCGGTGCTGCTGATCATGGGCCTCGGCGCACAGCTGCCGATGTGGCCCGACGGCTTCTGCGCACGGCTCGTCGACGCCGGCTACCGGGTGATCCGGTTCGACCATCGCGACACCGGGCTGTCGGCCAAGATGCACGGCCAGCGCGCCGAGGGTTCGGTGTATCGGCGGTTCATGCGCTACACATTCGGCCGGACCAGCCCGGTGCCCTACACGCTGGTCGACATGACAGGCGACGTCGTCGCGCTGCTCGATCACCTCGACATCGGCCGGGCTCATGTGGTGGGAGCGTCGATGGGCGGCATGATCGCGCAGATCCTCGCCGCGACCGAGCCGGACCGGGTCGCATCGCTGGCGGTGGTGATGTCGGGCACCGGGCGGGCGTTCTCGCGGCTGCCGGCGTGGCGGGTGATCCGGCTGGCCTTCACCGCACCCGGCGACGACGCGTCCGATGAAGAGAAGCTGGCGTTCGAGGTCCGCAACGTCGCGATATTCAATGGCCCGAACTTCTTGCCGCCGGAAGCTGAGCTGCGCAGCCGCGTCCGGGAGCTGGCCGAGCGATGCACCTACCCGCCGGGCATGCTGCGGCAATTCGACGCGGTGCTGGGTACCGGCAGCCTGGTGGGCTTCAGCAAAGCGATCACCGCGCCGACGGTGGTGCTGCACGGCTCGCACGACCCGATGCTGCGGGTCGGGCACGGCCGGGCCGTCGCCGCCGCCATCCCGGGCGCCCGCTTCGTCATCATCGACGGCATGGGCCACGACCTCCCCGAACCGGTGTGGCGGCCGATCCTGGAGGCGTTGACCGAGAACTTTGCCCGAACCACCGTCCGGTGAGCGGCCTCACAGAGATTGGGACTTGACACCACCGGTTTGGCAGACTGCATGGATGAGTTCCAACAACCACCGCGAGGTTGCCAGGATTGACCGGGTGCCGTTGCCGGTCGAGGCGGCGCGCATCGGCGTCACCGGTTGGCAACTCACTCGCACCGCGGCCCGCGTGCTCACCAAGCTGCCCGGCAAAGGGCCACTGCAGCAGAAGGTGATCAAGCAGATCCCGCAGACCTTCGCCGACCTGGGCCCGACGTACGTCAAGTTCGGCCAGATCATCGCGTCGAGCCCCGGGGCGTTCGGCGAACAGCTCTCCCGCGAATTCCGCAGCCTGCTCGACCGCGTGCCGCCGGCCGACAAAGGCGAGGTGCACAAGCTGTTCGTCCAGGAGCTCGGCGCCGACCCGGCGGAGCTGTTCGCCACCTTCGACGACGAGCCATTCGCCTCGGCCTCCATCGCTCAGGTGCACTACGCCACCCTGAAGACCGGCGAGGACGTCGTCGTCAAGATCCAGCGGCCGGGTATCCGCCGCCGGGTGGCCGCCGACCTGCAGATCCTCAAGCGCTTCGCGCAGGCCGTCGAACTGGCCAAGGTGGGCCGACGGCTGTCCGCCCAGGACGTCGTCGCCGACTTCGCCGACAATCTCGCCGAGGAGTTGAACTTCCGCCTCGAAGCGCAGTCGATGGACGCCTGGGTGTCGCACCTGCACGCCTCGCCGCTGGGCAAGAACATCCGGGTGCCGCAGGTGCACTGGAACTTCACCAGCGAACGGGTGCTGACGATGGAACGGGTGCAGGGCATCCGCATCGACAACGTCGCCGAAATCCGCAAAGCCGGCTTCGACGGCACCGAGCTGGTCAAAGGGCTGGTGTTCTCGCTGTTCGAGGGCGGCCTGCGGCACGGCCTGTTCCACGGCGACCTGCACGCGGGCAACCTCTATGTCGACGACCAGGGTCGCATCGTGTTCTTCGATTTCGGCATCATGGGCCGCATCGACCCGCGCACCCGCTGGCTGCTGCGCGAGCTGGTGTACGCGCTGCTGGTCAAGAAGGACCACGCCGCGGCCGGCAAGATCGTCGTGCTGATGGGCGCCGTGGGCACCATGCGGCCCGAAGCGGAGGCCGCGAAGGACCTGGAGAAGTTCGCCACGCCGCTGACCATGCAGTCGCTGGGCGACATGTCTTATGCCGACATCGGCAAGCAGCTCTCCGCGCTGGCCGACGCCTACGACGTCAAGCTGCCCCGCGAGCTGGTGCTGATCGGCAAGCAATTCCTCTACGTAGAGCGCTACATGAAGCTGTTGGCACCGCGCTGGCAGATGATGTCCGACCCGCAGCTGACTGGATACTTCGCCAACTTCATGGTCGAGGTCAGCCGGGAACACCAGACCGATCTAGAGGTTTAACGCATGCAAATCCGCACCGGCACAGCACGTTCGGGCGATTTGGACATTTATTACGAGGACCTCGGCGACACCGGGGACCCGGCGGTTCTGCTGATCATGGGACTCGGTTCACAACTGCTGTTGTGGCGCGACGGGTTCTGCCAGAAGCTCGTCGACGCCGGATACCGGGTGATCCGCTACGACAACCGCGACGTCGGCCTGTCCAGCAAGACCGAGCGACGCAAGTCGGCCGGCGCGGTGATCCCGAACATGGTCAAGTTCTGGATCGGACTGCCCGGCGACGCGGACTACCGGCTGGAAGACATGGCCGACGACGCCGCCGCCGTGCTCGACCACCTCGACATCGACGGCGCGCACATCGTCGGCGCGTCGATGGGCGGCATGATCGCCCAGATCTTCGCCGCCCGGTTCAGTCCACGGACCCGCTCGCTGGCGGTGGTGTTCTCCAGCAACAACCAGCCGTTCCTGCCGCCGCCTGCGCCGAAAGCTCTGCTCGCTCTCCTCAGCGGTCCGCGGCCCGATGCCCCGGTCGACGTGATCGCCGACAACTCGGTGCGGGTCTGGCGGACCATCGGCAGCCCCCGCTACCCCGCACCCGAACATCAGATTCGCGCCGAGGCGATCGAGGGCTACGAGCGCTGCCACTACCCGTGGGGAGTTGCCCGGCATTTCGGCGCGATCCTGGCCAGCGGCAGCCTGGCCCACTACGACCGACAGATCAGCGCCCCGACCGTCGTCCTGCACGGCCGCGCCGACAAGTTGCAGCGGCCCTTCGGCGGCCGGATGGTCGCTCGGTTGATCCGCGGCGCGCGGCTGGTCTTGATCGACGGCATGGGCCACGACCTGCCCGAACAACTGTGGGACCGGATCACCGGCGAGCTCACCGCCACGTTTGCGCAGGCCTGACCGGCGCGTTCGTCGATTCGGCCTGACCAGGCCAATCGACTAGCATGGCGGGCGGATACCCGGGGGCGGGATGTGATGCCGACATGGGTGATCACTAAGCAGAATCCAGAAAGGCGCGTCGCGCGATGGCCCAAAAACTTCGGCCGCATTTCGAAGACGTCCAGGCTCACTACGACCTGTCCGACGACTTCTTCCGGCTGTTTCTCGACCCGAGCCAGACCTACAGCTGCGCCTACTTCGAACGCGACGACATGACGCTGGAAGAGGCGCAGCAGGCCAAGGTCGACCTGGCGCTGGGCAAGCTGGGCCTGCAGCCCGGTATGACGCTGCTCGACGTGGGCTGCGGCTGGGGCAGCACGATGCGCCGCGCCGTCGAGAAGTACGACGTCAACGTCATCGGCCTGACGCTGTCCAAGAACCAGGCCGGACACGTCCAGAAGACGCTCGACGAGATGGACAGCCCTCGCACCAAGGAGATCCGGCTGGCCGGCTGGGAAGAGTTCGACGAGCCGGTGGACCGGATCGTGTCGATCGGTGCGTTCGAACACTTCGGCCACGACCGCTACGACGACTTCTTCAAGATGGCCAACAGTGTGCTGCCCGACGACGGGGTGATGCTGTTGCACACCATCACCGGCCTGACGCCGGCGCAGATGACCGAGCGCGGCATGCCGTTGACCTTCGAGCTGGCCCGATTCATGAAGTTCATCGTGGACGAGATCTTCCCGGGCGGCCGGTTGCCGTCGATCGAGATGGTGGAAGATCGCTCATCGAAGGGTGGCTTCACGCTGACCCGCAGGCAGTCACTGCAGCCGCATTACGCTAGGACGCTCGACTGCTGGTCCGCCGCGCTCGAGGAGCACAAGGACGAGGCGATCAAGATCCAGTCCGAAGAGGTCTACGACCGTTACATGCACTATCTGACCGGGTGCGCCAACGGCTTCCGGGTCGGCTACATCGATGTCAATCAATTCACCCTGGAGAAATAGCCTGCAAATGACCGTTGAGGGTCGGTCCGATCATTGCCAATCACGGGTATTGTGCTGACACCACCCGATAATGTGCACAGTCGGCGATCACCAACTCGGTTGAGGCGAAACAAAAGCAGTAGGAAGGGCAACAAGAGGATGATGACTGACAATCCAGTCTCACCGACGAACACGCGGACGCGCCCAGAAGACATCCAGGCCCATTACGACCTCTCCGACGACTTCTTCGGTCTGTTCCAGGACCCGACGCGGATGTACAGCTGCGCTTACTTCGAGCGCGACGACATGACGCTGGAAGAAGCCCAGATCGCCAAGATCGACTTGAACCTCGACAAACTGGACTTGCGCCCCGGCATGACGCTGCTGGACATCGGCTGCGGCTGGGGAACGACGATGCGACGCGCGGTCGAAAAATACGACGTCAACGTGATCGGGTTGACGCTGTCGAAGAACCAGCTGGCCCGCGCCACGAACGTGGTGGACAGCCTCGACACCACCCGCTCACGCCGGGTGCTGCTGCGGGGCTGGGAGGATTTCAGCGAGCCCGTCGACCGGATCGTGTCCATCGAGGCGTTCGAGCACTTCGGCTTCGAGAACTACGACCGCTTCTTCAAGAACACGTTCAACATCATGCCCGACGATGGGCGGATGACCGTGCAGAGCAGCGTGGCGTACCACCCCTACAACCTGCACGAGCGCGGCAAGAAGATCACCTTCGAGACGGCCCGGTTCATCAAGTTCATGCTCACCGAGATCTTCCCCGGCGGTCGGCTGCCGAGCACCGACATGATGGTCGAGCACGGCGAGAAGGCGGGGTTCATCGTTCCCGAACCGCTGTCGCTGCAGCCGCACTACGTGAAGACGCTGCGGATTTGGGGCGACGCGCTGGAGGCCCACAAAGACGAGGCCATCGCCGCCGCTTCTGAGGAGAACTACGACCGGTACATGAGGTATCTGCGCGGCTGCGAGGCCCACTTCGCCGACGAGACGATCGACTGCAGCCTGGTCACCTACCTCAAGCCTGGCGCCGCAGCGTAACTTTCTCGTCGCTGCCTGTCGGATTGCGGCTGCGCCGTTCGTCGCAGAGGTAGAGAGTGGAACAGAGGGTTCTGCTCACTACCGGAGGTGACCACATGCAGTACCTCGCGTTGTTGATCAGCCAAGAACGAGACCTCACGCCCGACGAGAGGGCCGCCGAGATGGCGGCCTATCAGAGTTTTCACGCCACAGCGCGCTCGGCGATCCGCGCCGGCGACGCGCTGTTGCCCGCCGCGGCCGCTGTGCGTATCAGCGGCGGGCCCGACGCGCCGACGATCACCGACGGCCCGTTCGCCGAGGGCGCCGAAGTCGCCGGCGGTTATTACGTGTTCGAGGCCGAAAACCTCGACGACGCACTGCAATTGGCCCGCGGTGTTCCCGCCGCCCGCTATGGCGCGATCGAAGTTCGGCCGATCTTTCACACCATCGACTCCGAGTGGTCACGCTCGGACGCGCAGTGGCTGGCCCTGCTACTGGAGCCGCCGGCATCGGTCAATACCCCGGGCACACCGGAGTGGGAGGCCGAGGCGGCTCTCCACGGCGAGTTCGCCGCTGCAGCAGGCGATCACATCGTCGCGGGCGCGGCGTTGCACGATGCGGCGACGGCGACCACCGTGCGCGTTCGCGACGGCCAGGCGCTGTTCACCGACGGGCCGTTCGCCGAAAGCGCCGAGATCGCCACGGGGTTCTATCTGTTGACCGCCGCCGACCGTGACGAGGCCGTGAAGCTGGCATCGATGATTCCCGCTTCGGTTGTGGAGGTGCGGCAGCTGGCCGGGGTGTCAGGCCTCTAGCCCACGAATGGTCAACCTGGACGGCGTCTTTCGGCGGGAGTGGGGCCCGGCCGTGGCCGCGCTGGCCCGGTGGTCGGGTGATCTGAGTGTCGCCGAGGACGCCGTCCAGGAAGCCTTCGCCGAGGCATTGCGCGGGTGGCCTCGCAACGGCGTGCCAGACAACCCCGGCGCATGGGTGATCACCGTGGCGCGCAACCGCGCCCGCGACCGATTGCGTCGCGAGTCGGTGCGCCCGGGAAAAGAATTGGCAGCGGTGTTGGAAAGCATTCAGGCACGCACCGAGGTCGACGTGCACCCGGTCCGCGACGACGAGCTGCGGATGATGTTCACCTGTGCGCACCCGGCCCTGGACCGGTTGTCGCAGCTCGCGCTGACGCTGCGGCTGGTGTCCGGGCTCACCGTCGCCGAGATCGCCCGCGCCCTACTGCAGACGGAAACTGCCGTTGGACAACGGATCACCCGAGCCAAAGCGAAAGTCCGGCACGCCAACATCCCGCTACGAGTACCACCGGCCGAGCTGCTGCCCGAACGCACGCCGCATGTGCTCAGCTGCATCTATTCGGTGTTCACCGAGGGCTACTGGTCGACCGCGGGCCCGTCGGCGATTCGCGACGAACTGTGCGACGAAGGCGTCCGGCTGGCCTCCGAGCTGTGCACACTCATGCCCAACGAATTGGACGCGCACGCGCTGGCCGCCCTTGTGCAACTCCATGATTCGCGACGGTCCACCCGGGTCGACGCCGACGGCGCGTTGGTGCCGCTCGAAGAGCAGGACCGCCGGCGTTGGGACCGTGGCCGGATCGCGCGCGGCCTGGACCGACTGCGACAGGCGCGCGGTTCGGCCGGCCCTTACCTGCCGCAGGCGGTGATCGCCGCGCTGCATGCGACGGCGCCATCCTGGGAGCAGACCGATTGGCGGGCGATCTGCACGGCCTACGACAAGCTGGCCGTGATGACGGATTCGCCGGTGGTGCGCGCCAATCGGGCGTTGGCCGTGGGGTTCCGCGACGGCCCGGAAGCCGGTCTGGCCGCGCTGGAGAAGGTCGCCTACGACCCGAGGCTGACTCGGTCCAACCTCGTCGCGTCGGTGCGTGCCGACTTGCTGCGACGAGCCGGACGTCGCGACGACGCGCTTCAGTGGTATCGAACGGCCTTGGCGTCCAACGGTTCCGATCCGGGGCGCGACTATTTGCGCCGACGGATAGCTGAGTGCGGTGGGTAAGGCGATCGGTCAGGAATGGCCCCGGTGGCCCAGCTCGCGGCTGAGGTATTGGGCGCGGCACGCCCGACGGGCCAGCTTGCCGCTGGTGGTCCGCGGGATGACACCGGCCGCCACCAGCAGTACGTCGGCCAACGGTAGGTTGTGCCGGCGCGACACCGCCGCCCGGATGGCGTCGATGACCGGCTGCAGTTCAGCCCGTCCCGCCCCGGGTGCCCGTTCGGCGACGATCACCACACGCTCGCCGGCCTCGTCGGCGGGCGCTCCGGGCACCTGATTCGCCGGCACCGAGAACGCCGCGACGTAACCCGATCGCACTGCCGGCGACGCTTCGGCCGTGGTGGCCTCGACGTCTTGCGGATAGTGGTTGCGGCCATCGACGATGATCAGATCCCTGATGCGCCCGGTGATGTAGAGCTGACCATCGAGGTACACGCCGAGATCACCCGTTCGCAGCCAGGTGGCCTCGCTGGGCGCCCCGTACGCATGGCTGCCCGTCGTCAGCGTGCGTTGCAGCTTGTTGCCGAAAACCCGTTTGGTTTCCTCGGGGCTCCCCCAATAGCCACGGCCGATGTTGTTGCCGTGCAACCAGATTTCACCGACCTCACCGTCGGGCAGTTCGGCTTCGCTGTCGGGGTTCACGATGACGCCCCACTGGCTGCGGGCGATCCGGCCGCAGGAAACCTGCGCGATGGCGTTGGGTGCGTCCGGTGACACCATGACCGCATGCCCCGCGCCCAACTGGTCGCGGTCGAGGTGGACGACGGTCGCCCCGGCGACGGCGTCGATGGTCGAGACGAAAAGGGTCGCCTCGGCCATGCCATAGGACGGCTTGATCGCCGTACTCGGCAGCCCGTACGGGCCGAACGCCGCGTTGAACTTCGCGATCGAGTCGATGTTCACCGGTTCGGAGCCGTTGATCAGCGACACCACATTGCTCAGGTCGAGATCTTCGCCGGGATCGGGCAGCCCGCGCGTCGCGGCCAGTTCGAACGCGAAATTCGGGGCCGCCGCGAAGGTGCGTCCGTGTCGGGACTCGGCAGCCAGTTGGCGGATCCACCGCTGCGGCCGTCGGACGAACGCGATCGGCGACATGAGCGTGACCTGGGTACCGAATACCGCGACGCAGACGATCATCAGCAGGCCCATGTCGTGGTAGAGCGGCAACCAGCTGACGCTGCGGATGTCCCAGTCCATCCCGGTCGAGATCACCATCTGCAGCACGTTGGTGCCGATCGCCCGGTGGGTGATCTCCACTCCGACCGGGGCACGCGTCGAGCCAGAGGTGTACTGCAGATACGCGACGTCGTCGGTGTCGAGACGAACCGGAGCGAACGTGGCGCCGACCGAGTCGGGGACCTCGTCGATCGCGATCACCCGCGGTCTGCGGCTGCGGGGCAGCGACCGGACGAATTCCTGAACCGCGGCGGCGGCGGCCGCGGTGGTCAGTACCACTGACGGCTGGGCGTCGCCGAGCACCGCATGGAGGCGTTCCGCGTGGCCCGGTAGCTCCGGCGCGAACAACGGCACCGCGATGTCGCCGGCTTTGATCGCGGCGAAGAAGCCGACGATGTAGTCGATGCCCTGCGGAGCCAAGATGGCTACCCGATCACCCCGGGAGGTCACCTGCTGCAGGCGGGCTCCGATGGCTCGGAGCCTGGTGCCCAGCTCGCTCCAGGTCAGCTCGATGGCTTTGCCGTCGGCGTGCTGGGTGTAGTCGAGGTAGCGGTAGGCGACGGCGTCGCCGATGCTGTCGATGTGGCGGTCCAGAAACGTCACGAGGCTGACGCCGTCTGGCAGGAAGATGCTGCCGTCGGCATCGAGGTAGTCGGTCAACTCGGGCCGACTTGACCGGGTGCCACTTTCGTTCGCCGAGGCACTTCTCATGTGGAGAGAGTCTAAAGACCGGCGGTGCGTTTTACCGGTAGCGCCCGCCGGTAACAGCCGAGCGGCTTACGCCTCGGCGAAGTTGCGGGTGACCGACGGATCGACCGGGATGCCCGGGCCGGTGGTCGTCGACACGGTGATCTTCTTCAGGTAGCGACCCTTGGAAGACGACGGCTTGTGTCGCAGCACCTCGTCGATGGCAGCGCCGTAGTTCTCGACGAGCGCCTTCTCGTCGAACGAGGCTTTGCCGATGACGAAGTGCAGGTTGGCCTGCTTGTCCACCCGGAAGTTGATCTTTCCGCCTTTGATGTCCGACACCGCCTTGGTGATGTCGGGGGTGACGGTCCCGGTCTTCGGGTTGGGCATGAGACCGCGCGGTCCGAGGATGCGTGCGATCCGTCCGACCTTCGCCATCTGGTCGGGCGTGGCGATCGCCGCGTCGAAGTCCAGGAAACCGCCTTGAATCTTCTCGATCAGATCGTCGCTGCCGACCACGTCGGCGCCGGCCGCCGTTGCCTCTTCGGCCTTCTCACCGACGGCGAACACCGCGACGCGGGCGGTCTTACCGGTGCCGTGCGGCAGGTTGACGGTGCCGCGGACCATCTGGTCGGCCTTGCGCGGGTCGACGCCGAGCCGGATGGCGACCTCGACGGTCGAGTCCTGCTTGGTCGACGAGGTCTCCTTGGCCAGCTTGGCGGCCTGCAGCGGGGAGTAGAGGTTGTCGTGGTCGATCTTCTCGGCCGCGGCGCGATATGCCTTGCTGTTCTTGCTCATTGAATATCCAATCTGGAGTGATGGGTTGTGGTCGGCGGGCCGAAGCTGGCCCTCCCACGAACTTCGTATTCAGTTGTTCCGGCGACGCTATTCGACCGTGATGCCCATCGACCGGGCGGTGCCGGCGATGATCTTGGCGGCCGCGTCGACGTCGTTGGCGTTCAGGTCGGCTTTCTTGGTCTCGGCGATCTCTTTGACCTGAGCCCAGCTGACCTTGGCGACCTTCTTGGTGTGCGGCTCGGCCGAGCCCTTGGCCACGCCGGCGGCCTTGAGCAGCAGCCGGGCGGCAGGCGGTGTCTTGAGCGCAAAGGTGAAGCTGCGGTCTTCGTAGACGGTGATCTCCACCGGTACGACGTCTCCGCGCTGGCTTTCCGTCGCGGCGTTGTACGCCTTGCAGAACTCCATGATGTTGACGCCGTGCTGGCCGAGCGCCGGACCGACCGGCGGGGCGGGGTTGGCCGCTCCGGCCTGGATCTGCAGCTTGATCAGCCCGACGACCTTCTTCTTCGGGGGCATGAGTGTTGGTGTTCCTTCCTAGTTGCCGGACTTCTCAGCGGGACCATCCGCATCGTCGTCCGGCGCCGTATTTCTTCTAGATCTTCGAGACCTGGGTGAAGCCCAGTTCGACAGGTGTTTCGCGGCCGAAGATGGACACCAGCACCTTGAGTTTCTGCTGTTCGGCGTTGACCTCGTTGATCGTGGCCGGCAGCGTCGCGAACGGTCCGTCCATCACGGTGACCGACTCGCCGACTTCGTAGTCGACCTCGATGACCGCACGTTCCAGGCCGTTGTCGCTGGCCGCGGCGGCCGTGCTGGCCGCGCCCTTGGCGGGCTTCTTGGCCGCGCCCTGCGGCAGCAGGAACTTCACCACGTCGTCGAGCGCCAACGCTGACGGACGCGACGTCGCACCGACGAAGCCGGTGACGCCCGGGGTGTTGCGCACCGCCGACCACGAGTCGTCGGTCAGGTCCATCCGCACCAGGATGTAGCCCGGCAGCACCTTGCGGTTGACCTGCTTGCGCTGGCCGTTCTTGATCTCGGTGACTTCTTCGGTGGGCACTTCCACCTGGAAGATGTAGTCGCCGACGTCGAGGTTCTGCACGCGGGTCTCGAGGTTGGCTTTCACCTTGTTCTCGTATCCCGCGTAGGAGTGGATGACGTACCAGTCACCCGGCTTGGCACGCAGGTCGGCCTTCAGCGCGGTGGCCGGGTCGACGTCTTCGTCGGGCTCTGCCTCGGCCGGTTCAGCAGCAACAGCGCCCTCATCGGCCGACGCCTCAGCGTCAGCCGTCTCGGGTGTCTGGTCTTCGGTGACCTCGTGCAGCGCGGCTTCGATGTCGACCGTCTCACCCACGGGCAGATCGCCGTCGGAGGTAGTCACGGGTAATGGGTCCTTCCTCAATACGTCAGCTCTTGGCGGCCTTGACAAGCTCAGCCGAATACCAGCAGCACCAGCTTGGCCAAGCCCAGGTCCACCAGGCCGATCAACGTCACCATGAACACCAGGAACGCCAGCACGACCGAGGTGTAGGAGCCCATCTGCTTGCGGTTGGGCCAGATCACCTTGCGCAGCTCGGCGACGACCTGCTTCAGGTAGTTAAAGACGTAGACGATCGGGTTGCTCGGCTCGTCGCCGGGCTTGCGGGGCTTCTTGGCTTTCTTCGCCTTCTTGCCGGCACCGTCGTCGGCGTCGCTCTCGGTGAGCTCGACAGCCCCGGACTCGTCAGCAGCGTCGGCCCGCAGTCGGGACCGTTTGCCGGTGGGTCGCTGCGGCCGCGTCACTACCGCCGTACGACCGCCCTGCGCGTCGTCGGTTCCGCCGCCGTCGGCTGCGGCGTCGGCATCGTCGCGTTCGTCGCTCACCGCATGCTCCTTCGTTCAATCGTGTGGGTGGTGATCACCTTCCAGTGTCCACCATTGCAGCTCCGGTTCCTCCTCGGGCCGTACCGGCCCGCATCGTCACCGGACGCATTGCAGGGGCGACAGGACTTGAACCTGCAACCTGCGGTTTTGGAGACCGCTGCTCTGCCAGTTGAGCTACGCCCCTTCGCTGGTTGGCAGGCCAACCTGCGCGTGCCGGGGCCTTCATTGACGCGCGCGCTCTCCAACTTCGGTGAAAAACACGCTGGTAATGGGAAAACCCCGAGGTCCGAGTGTACAACCAAGCAAGTCTCAGGTACTAATCACGCCGTCCTGACGATCTGGCCGGTCTCCTTGTCCCATTTGAGGTTGATCGAGTTGTCGCCCTCGTGGCCCATCACCGTGGTGTAGGCCTCCATGACCAGTTCGCCGTGCTGGTTGGTCAGAGTATTTCTGGTGACGACGATGTCGGCGCCGAAGCGTTCGACGACGGAATCGATTTCCATCCGGGCGTGCAGCACATCTCCGGCGAGGATCGGCTTGTGGAAGACGAAGCGCTGGTCGACCTGGACCATCTGCAACGTTTCGTAGCCAGTGTCGACCTTGCGCATGAAGTCCGCCTGGACCAGCTTGCCGAGGATGGTGACGAACGTCGGCGGCGCGACGATGCCGTCGTACCCGAGTTCAGCGGCCGCGCTCTCTTCATGGCAAGCCGGGTCGTCGGCCTTGACCGATTTGGCGAATTCCCGCACTTTCTCCCGGCCGACCTCGTAGCTGTCCGGGTAGTCCCAGACCATGCCGAGGATGTCGGTATTGATCGCCACCGTTACGCCAGCTTCGCAGCTGCGATCGCGCGGCCGAAGATCTTCTTCCCGTCGGTGGTCGCCGTCAGGGCGATTGTCACCGACTTGCTTTCGGCGTCGACGGACTTGACCCGGCCGCTGAACACGATCTCAGCGCCCTTTCCGTCGTTGGGCACCGGCACGACTGCGGTGAATCGCACGTTGTACTCGGTGACCGCGCCGGGATCGCCGACCCATGAGGTGACGAAGCCGCCACCCAGTCCCATGGTCAGCATGCCGTGCGCGATCGCGGTGTCCAGACCGACGACCTTCGCTATTTCGTCATCCCAGTGGATCGGGTTGAGGTCACCGGACACGCCCGCATAGTTCACCAAATCCTGACGGGTCAGCGTGTAGACCTTCTCCGGAAGCTGGTCCCCCACTTTCACCGCATCGAACTCACGCAGTGGCATCTCTGAAACCCTCTTCCCCTTCGTCGGCACGGCCCGCCAAGGTCGTGTAAGTCTCCTGTATGACGTCACCCGCGTCGTTGGTAATGGTCTGTTTGGTCATGATGATGTCAGTGCCGTGGGCGCGCCGAATCGATTCGATCTCCACGTCGCAGTACAGGCGGTCTCCCACCTTGATCGGGGCGAAGAATTTCAGCGCCTGATCCACCTGGACGACCTGCGCATCGTGCGTCTCGATGTTGGCCCACTCGAAGAACGCCGCGACAGCCCGGTAGCCGAACACCGAGATGAACGTCAGTGGCGCGAGCAATCCGTCGTAGCCCAGCTCTTCGGCGGCCCTGTCGTCGTGGAAGACAGGGTCGTCGTTTTTGACCGCGACCGCGTACTCGCGAATCTTTTCCCGCTCCACGATGTAGTGGTCGGGGTACCGGTAGCGCTTACCGATGGCATTCTGGCCCAACGACACAGCTCTAGAACCTACCTAGTCAGACTCGATATTCGCTCGCGGAGTGTCGCTAGCGTGTCTCGCGGTGCGCCTGGTGCTTGCCGCAGTTGGAGCAGAACTTCTTCAGCTCCAGCCGGTCGGGGTCGTTGCGCCGGTTCTTCTTCGTGATGTAGTTGCGGTGCTTGCACACCTCGCACGCCAAGGTGATCTTGGGCCGTACGTCAGTACTGGAGGCCACGTGACTTCTCTTTTCGGGTGTTCGTTGTTCACTTGTAGCGATGGCCGGACTCGAACCGGCGACCTAACGATTATGAGTCGTTCGCTCTAACCGACTGAGCTACACCGCCTCGGTTACGGGCCGCCTGCCTGCTCGGCGTCCGCCGAGCCCCCTAACGGAATCGAACCGTTGACCTTTTCCTTACCATGGAAACGCTCTACCGACTGAGCTAAGGGGGCCTCACCCGTAGGACCAATTAGGTCATGTCACGGGCCTAAAAGAGGGTACAGGCTGGTCTGCTAGCGCACCAAACGATGAGGTTTACCCGGTATCGCGCGCCTGCTGGGCAGCAAGCGCCGGTCTAGGCTGAGCGGGTGTCTGACTCGTCTTCTGGGGACCGGTTGTACTTTCGCCAGCTGCTATCCGGCCGCGACTTCGCCCGGGGCGACGGGATCGCAGCACAGATGCGCAACTTCGCTTACTTGATCGGTGACCGGCAGACCGGCGACTGCGTGGTGGTCGACCCGGCCTACGCGGCCGGCGATCTGGTCGACGCGTTAGAAGCCGACGGCATGCACCTGTCCGGCGTGCTGGTCACCCACCACCATCCCGACCACGTGGGCGGGAAGATGATGGGCTTCGAGCTCAAGGGCCTGGCCGAGCTGCTCGAGCGCGTCAGTGTGCCGGTCCACGTCAATTCCCAAGAGACACAGTTCGTTTCGAGTATCACCGGCATCCCGCTGAGCGACCTCACTTCCCACGAACACGGCGACAAGGTCAGCGTCGGCGCCATCGACATCGAGTTGCTGCACACCCCCGGTCACACACCGGGCAGCCAGTGCTTCCTGCTCGACGGCCGCCTGGTGGCCGGCGACACCCTGTTTCTGGAGGGCTGCGGGCGCACCGACTTCCCCGGCGGCGATTCCGACGAGATATTTCGCAGCCTGCAAAAGCTTGCAGAACTTCCGGGTAATCCGACGGTATTTCCGGGTCATTGGTATTCGCAAGAGCCGAGTGCGTCACTGTCGGAGGTGAAGCGGTCGAATTACGTCTATCGAGTCGCTAACCTTGACCAGTGGCGAACGCTGATGGGTGGGTAATTGTGCGCGGACAAGCTCTCCAGCGAATTCGTGCGCGCAGCAGCGCTGCGATTTAACCAAGGGGATGGGTTCTTCGATGGAATGGATCCACGCACGTTGGCATCAGGTGGTCAACGCGGGTTCGGGTGCCTGGCTCGCGGGCGCTGTCTGGGCTCTTCTCGCACTCGGCGTCATCGCGCTCATCTACATCGGTCAACAGAATCGGCGTAATCGTCGGCTGGCCGCCGAAGAAACCCGACCGCACGTCGGAATGTTCATGGAACCGCACGCCGCGGATTGGCATGTGATCGAACTGGTGGTGCGGAATTTCGGGAAGACCCCTGCCTACGACGTCTCGTTCACGTTTCCGCAACCCCCAACCGTCGCCGAATACGAGAACGCCACCGATGGTTATGCCGACGTCATCGAATTGCAGCTGCCCAAGCAGTTGCCGACCCTCGCGCCGGGCCAGGAGTGGCGCACGGTGTGGGATTCCGCGTTGGACCGCTCCGAGCTCGGCGAGGGCATCGAATCGCGTTTCCCGGGCACGGTGACCTTCTACGACCGCGTGGAAAATCCGCGCGGGTGGAAGTTCTGGCAGCGCGGCCGGCGTCCGTTGCAGACCAAGGTGGTGCTGGACTGGGCGTCGCTGCCGCCGGTGCAGCGCATCGAGTTGATGACGAGCCACGACCTTGCCAAGCGGGAAAAGCAGAAGCTCGAGCTGTTGCGCAGCCTGCTGACCTACTTCCACTACGCCTCCAAGGAAACTCGCGTCGAGGTGTTCCGCAGTGAGATCGAGCGGATCAACCGCGCAGTCGACGAGACCAAGGACCGCTGGCGTACCCGCCAGATCGACGCGCCGCCGACCGACGTCAGCCTTCGGTGGGGTGACGCCGAAAAGGAACTCGGCAAACATCGCGGCGAGCGGGTCTGATTCAATCTCCCCATGAGCGGACCGGTCAGCTATCGCCTCGACGAGTCCATCGCATTCATCACCATGGACGACGGCAAGGTCAACGTCTTGGGCCCGACGATGCAGCAGGCCCTGAACGAGGCGCTCGATCACGCCGACCGCGACGACGCCGGTGCGCTCGTGATCGCCGGAAACCATCGGGTTTTCAGCGGCGGCTTCGACCTCAAGGTGCTCACATCCGGCGAGATTCAGCCCGCGATCGACATGCTCAAGGGCGGCTTCGAGCTGTCGTATCGGCTGCTGTCCCACCCCAAGCCGGTGGTGATGGCCTGTACCGGCCCGGCGATCGCGATGGGCGCCTTCCTGCTGGCCAGCGGCGATCACCGAATTGCGGCTCACGCGGCCAGCATTCAGGCCAACGAGGTCGCGATCGGTATGACGATTCCGTACTCGGCGCTGGAAGTGATGAAGCTGCGACTGACCCCGTCGGCCTACCAGCAGGCGACCGGATTGGCGAAGACGTTCTTCGGCGAGACCGCGATCGCCGCAGGCTGGCTTGACGAGATCGTGTTGCCTGACATGGTGCTGAGCCGTGCCGAGGAAGCCGCACGGGAATTCACCACGCTCAAGCAGCACGCCCATCTCGGGACGAAGCTGCGCACTCGGGCCGATGCGCTCGCGGGTATTCGCGCCGGAATCGACAACATGGCAGCCGAATTCGAGGTCTAGCCTGGTCAGGTGTGGGGTCGCCGGAAGCGTTCGAGGTAATCCTCCCAGTTCCAGCTGGACAAGAACTCAATCGCTCCGTTGTAGCCGCTCTGGTATAGCTCCTGCTTCTGCTTGTCGCCGATATTGAAGTCGAGGAATCCGACTTTCGACGAGTCGACGCGGATCGCCCGTGAACTCACCCACGGCTGATTCAGGTAGGTCTGGTCGCGGCCGACGATCATCGTGGTGATCAGCGCTTCGATCAGCGGCGGGCCGCCGAAAATCCAATTCACCGGTCCCAGAACCGGAATCACTTTGTCATTGCCTTGCGGGAGGTTGGGCAACAGCGTGACTCCGAACGTCGGCCAGCGTGGGAGTTTGCCGTCGCGGCGGTCGAAGGAGTCGATCGGGAAGTTCGACAGCATGCCACCGTCGACGAGGGTCGACGTCAGGCCGGCGTCGCTGGTCAGCTTCGTCGTTCGGAAGAAGAACGGAATCGACATCGAGGCGCGTACCGCGTCGGCAACCTGTTGCTCGTCGGGGTCCAGTCCGTAGAGCCTGCGGTAGTCCCACGGCAGGCGGACCAGCTGGCCGGTGGTCACATCGGCTGCGGTGACGACAAGCCGGTAGCGCTGTTCCGGTGGCAGGTTCGGGGCGTCGATAGCCAGGTCGCCGAAGGTGCGCACGCCGAGGCTCGCCAGCTCGGAGCGGATCCATTCGCGGGCGAAATCGCCTTTGTAGATACCGGTTTCGCTGAGCACACCCCACGCCGGTCCGAGCAGCGGGATCCCGGTGATGCGCGTCGGGTCGAGAAATTTCGGGTAGGGCAGCGTCATGGTGAGCTTCTCGACGTCTTCGGGGCCCAGTTGATCGGCGCCGGCCGCCAGAATCGCGCCGACAACCGAGCCGGCTGACGTACCGGCGACTCGCTGGATCTTATATCCGGCTTCCAGCAGCGCGACGGTGGCGCCGGACAGGCCAATGCCCTTGACACCGCCACCGGAGAGGACGAGGTCGGCCTTCAGTTCGGTAGTCACAAGTACCGAACATAGCCGCTACGCGGCGCGGGCAACCATCGCCATGACCGCCTCGAAGCGCTGCGTGACGTCGTTACGGTCCGACGCGTCGGGCACCGTTTCCAGGTTGGACCGCTGGATCGCCTCGGCTTGGCGGATCAACGCAGTCCGAATTTTTCTGTCGGGAACCTGCTCAATGACCTTGGCCACCGCATCGAGCTGACGAATCATGATGGCAGGCATGCCGACTGCGGCCTGACGGATGGTGTCGAAGGTCCGTTCGACGAGGCGTTCGAAATCCGGCTGGAAGGCGATGACCCGGATGTTGCCGTCCGAGTCGCGCCGGATCCGCTGTGGACGCCATGTGCTGGAAATCCGGCAGAGGCAATCGGCGATCCAGTCGACGCACGTCATCCCGGTGAAGGTGTCGTTGACCGCCGGCGACAATGCACGCAAGGCGATCTCGACCAATTGATCCAAACCGAACGAAATATCCTGTGCAAGTGTGCGATACGCACCCGCGACGTGCCCCAGCGCCAGACGCTCCTCGACGGATGCGGCAGCTTCGGGCGGCCACACCCAAGCAATCACCTGACCCGCGACCATGAAATGCCCAGGACGGTGGGGTAATTGAACGACCGCATTGGCCTTCGCCGCGATCTTGACCAGGACGTCGTGCCGGATGACCTGAAGATAGCCGCTGCGCGGTGTGCGGATCGGGGCACCAGACTCGGCAAACCGCGCCAGCAATTCCTTGTCCGACAGCCCGCGCGCCGCGCCGACTCCAAATGAGCTGGCGCGGTCCATTGCCGCGACCTCGTCGACAATTGTCGTGGCTATGCTTGCGATCATCACCGGGAGCTGAATCATCGTCGCGATGTGGTTGAAGAAAAAGATCAGTACGGCGACGTCGGTCAACGTCAGCATGAACGTCACCGTGATCGACAGATGCGGAACGAAATCACCGTGTGGGCCCCCGCCCACCGAAACCAGGGCGATCATCGCGTAGCAGAAACTCGCCACGAATGTCCCCAAAGACAATTGCGTTCCTGGGTCGCGCACGAAGTTGCGCAGCATCCGCGGCCCGAACTGCGTGGAAGCCAGCGTCAGGGCCACGATCGTGATCGAGAAAACGATGCCGACAACGGTGATGATGGCCGCGGCGACCGTGGCCAACACGACCCGAGCCGAATCGGCGCTGCCATTAAGCACGAAACTCGGCAGCTTGAACAATCCGTCATAAGCTGCGCGGTCGACCGCGTAGGTGATGCCGAACAGTAGCGTTATTGCAATCGTCTGGAGCACCGGAACAAGCCACAGGTTGGTCCGCAGCTGCTCCCGCCGCCAGTCGGCCTCGAAATAGGGACCGCGCATCTCGTTTCCCCTTCGGGGAGTAGTTGGAACGAAGCTAGGCGCGCGCAGTCCCCTGCGTGTGCCTCTTGACGGTTTCTTTACGGGTCGGCAGAAACCCAGTCGTAGGGAAGGAATTTCCCGTCGAATGTGACGACCACGCGGTCACCAGAAGGGTGCGATTTCTTCTGTATATCGACGCTGAAATTGATCGCGCTCATGATGCCGTCGCCGAATTGCTCGTGGATGAGCTCCTTGAGCGCGCCGCCGTACACCTGCAGGGCCTCGTAAAAGCGGTAGATGGTCGGGTCGGTGGGGACCGACGTGGGCAGGCCGCCGCGCATCGGCACCGCGGCCAGCACTGCCACCGCGGACTGGTCGAGGCCCAGCATGTCGACCAGCACTGTGCCGATGTCGGTCGGGATCGGGTGCTGGCCGAGCAATGCCGCGGTGGTCCACACCACCGGGCGGTCGATCGCGTCGGCCAATTGCTGCCAGGTCAGGCCTTTGGCCAGCCGGGCGACGACGATCTGTTCGGTGATCTCGTTTCGCGTCACGAAGACAAGCATGAACCCTGACGTTCTTGCGTTCCAGCGTGGTGTCGCTGTTTGCATACGCATAATTGTTTACTGACATGTCCAATCCGACTGACGATCCGTTGCTCCTTGGCCAGCGTGTCGTGGCGATCTTGGAAACGGGTCTACGGACAGCGACGTACAAACTCGCCACACTGATGGCGTTGATCGATCACTGCGTCGAGCATCTGCCTGACAACGCATCCGACACGCTGGCCGTCCCGATTCCAGACTTGGCGCATCGCGTGCTTGACATCTACTGGCGTCAGATTCGTCCCTTCGAAGGCCAGGAACTTCGGCAGTCGACACAGCCGCGTGCACGGATTCTGATAGCCGCAAGCACTTTTCGTAGCTTTGCCCGCGGAAGTGCGTCGCTCGAGATTGCGATCGTCAGAGCTCCTGGCGCGTACAAAGCAGCCATCGAGGAAATCAGCCTCTGCCTGGCGCAGCAGCCCCTTCACCGGCTTCAGCGACTACCGGGCGCCATTACCAGCGATCCATTTCTGTACGACGACTCGTTTCTGCATGATCAGATCTCGCGGAGCGCCCTCCGGGCTCACGGCGATGCCATCAAACTTCATCCCGGTGTGGCCTTTGGACTGGCACGCCTCGCCGGACTTCTGAAGCCTGCGTTGGAGATCATGTGGGTCGAGGACGTTCGACGGATCAACAAATTTCTCGTGGCCGATGTCCCTGATGTGGCGGGGCACTTGTTCGGGCGCGAGCGAATCGCGCTAGCTGCCATCCGCGATCCATTCAAGGACGCTTTCGGTGCGCATTGCTTCTACTGCGGAACACATTTGCGCGCGGACAATCCGATAGACCACGTACTGCCATGGTCGGTGGTGGGAATCGACGGCCTTGCCAACCTTGTGCTGGCGTGTACGCGGTGCAACGGTGATAAGCGCAACGCTCTGCCCGCCGTTCAGATCGTCGATCGAGTCCTCAGCCGCGACTATGATGTGCTCGAACAGATTGCCGCGGAGCTCGAGTGGCCCACTCAGCGCGAACGCGTGGTTGCAGCCGCGCGAGGGCTCTACCGGGGCCAGCCGAGCGGAGTGCCCACCTGGTCCGGTTACCACCAGAGCGCAGCCCTTGATATCAGCTATCCACCGTGGTGGATTCGCATGGAGCCCTGACAGCACCGCGCTGTCTAGGCCATGTGACCACTGTCCGATTTAGCACCACATGCGATATCACCTAGCCACAATGATTGCAGCAGAACCTAATTCGTAAGCCCGAGCAGTCGCTCGGCGTTGACGTGAGCGATCTTTTCCCTGTCGGCCGGCGGAATGGGCAGGCGCTCGAGGAATTGCCGACCGGCTTGCATGTTGCCGAACGGGTAGTCGGTGGTGAACACGATCCGGTCGATCCCGATCACGTTGACCATGGCTTGGTAGGCGTTGAGCGACAGGCTCCAACTGGGATCGGGCCCGCCCGGTTGCTGGCCGGCGAATTCGCCGGCCAAAAGGCCGCCGTAGAAGTTCTCCCGCAGATATTCCTTGACGGTCCGCTTGAGCCCGCTCTCCTCAACCGGGAACGAATAGTCCGCCCGCCACGCCATCCAACTCAGCGCCTCGAAGTGGTGGCCCACGATCACCTGCAGGCCGGGAAAGCGGTCGAAGACCCCACCGAGGATGAGCCGGATGCAGTGGATGCCGGTGTCGAGGTGCCAACCGAGACCCGCCACCGACAACTTCGCCGACACCGCTGGCGTAAAGCCTTGGTAGTAGGCATCGATCACCGGCCGCGGCGGCACGGTGGGATGCAGATAGATCGGCACGCCCAGCTGCTCGGCGGTTTCGAACACCGGCCAGAAGAACTGGTCGTCGAGGAAGCGGCCATTCACGTGGCCGTTGATCAGCGCGCCGACGAACCCGTGGTCCCGCACGGTGCGCTCCAACTCGGCCGCGGCGGCGGCGGGATCGCGCATCGGCAGGGTGGCGAAACCCAGGAACCGGTCGGGGTAGCCGGTGACGGCGTCGATCACCGCGTCGTTGGCCTGCCTGGCCAACTCGACGGCCAGCGGCGTCTCGATCGCTTCCACGCCGGGCACGTTGGACAGGATCTGCACGTCGAGGCCGACCGCATCCATCGCCGCGATCCGCTCCTCCCCGAGATCGTTGATGCCCGGCGGCGGCCAGCCACCGCCACCGCGCGATTGGTCGAAGAGCGTGCGGGGGCTGTTGGGATGCGCCTCGACGATGGCCGGGAGCGAGTAGTGCTCTTCGAACGCGATGGTCTTCATCAGCCCACTGTTACCGGACCGTTCTGTGAGCTGGCCGGATTCGGTGGGACTTTGGTCTCCCACGTCGGTGCCCTACAGCCCTCGTCGGCGGTGGCGCGGAACGCGAAAGATAAGGGCGTCCGCAACTCTGCTCGCAGCTCAGGAGCCATCATGGCAACGCCAACCCGTCACCGTCCGTCACGTGACGGGGACGGCCGTGAATTGGTGGCGATGGGTTGGGCCGCTCTGTTGGTCGTTCTCGTCGTGCTGTCGAGCTGGGCTCACCAAAGTCTGGCCACCACACGCCCGCCGTTGTCGCACAGCGCTGCAGCGCAGCCGGCGAAGTCGATGAGCCCACCCCTGGCGCCCCTGACCGTGGGCACGCAGATACAGGCATGGTTCACCGAGGCCAAGCCGTCGATCATTGCTCTGTTCGGCGCGGCAGACAATCTGGTCACTGCTGCGACATATGGCAACATCGCCGCGGCCGGCTCGGCATGCCCCACCCTCGCGAGTGCGGTGGGCAACGCGCAACACCATGTTCCGAGCCCGGACCAGACCCTGAATATCAAGTTGCGACAAGCCATTACCGACTACCGGGAGGGAATCGGCCACTGCGTCCCGGGGGCGCGAAACCGGGATCCCGTCGAACTCGGCGAAGCCAGGGTCGCGACGAGTCGAGGCAGCGCCGAACTGCAGGCAGCGGTCGGCATCATCGAGGACGATCTGTCCTCCGAAGCGCGCGACAATCGGGTGTGGACGGCCTAGCTAGAGGTGTGAACGATGAGCACGTCGACCTTGGCTCGGGTTGCGACAGCTCCGGGAACCGAGAACACCCGGCCGATGATGGCGGATCGCGCGTCGAGTCCGACATTGCCGACCACCAGCAGGTCGGCCCCGACTTCCTCGGCAAGATCCACCAGCGCATGCACCGGGGCGCCCTTGACGGGGCGGTCCTCGATGTTCGTCGCGCCCGCTGCCTTGGCTCGGTCGTGGGCGTCGTGCAAACGCGCGTAGATCGGTGCGTTGCCGGAGACTTTGTAGCCCTCGTCCCGCAGGGTGTCGGCCGCGCGCAAGTCGTCCTTCTCGGGTAAGTAGCCCGACGCAATGACCAGCTTCGCGTTGGATTCGGCGGCGATCTCGCCCGCACGGTCGACCGCACGCAGGGACGACTCCGAGCCGTCGGTGCCGACCACCAAAGTCCGATAGCCGGTCATATGCCCTCCACAGCGTCGATTGCCATGCCCACCAGAGACAGTAATGCTCGCTCGTGCGGGTCCGGGGAATTTCGTCGAATTGCGTTGACGAGGATTTCCGCTGTCTGGAGCAGGATTAAGTAGGCGACGTCGTGGGTAGATACAGCCGACGGCCAATGATGTCCAGCGCCGAAAGCGAGACCGCAACCGCGAATCGCCTAATTCAGGGAAGCCGCCATGGCAAGTTCTACCCTCAGCCCCAGATATGAACGCGACCAGCAAATCGCGCTGACAGGCTTGATCGCACTATTGATCGTCATCGCCGCACTGGCATCGTGGGCGTACTGCAAATCTTCAGCGAGACAAGCAGATTCGGTCAACAGCTCGGTAGCTCCTTCGACATCGACAATGCCGCAGTGGCTTGCCGAATCTGAGCCGTCGATCAATGCTCTGGTCGCCGCACGCCAGGAGATCGCTGCTGCGGCGGCCAAAGGGGACCTCGCAGCGACGGGCGCGGCTTGCCGCACAGCCTCGGGTGCGGCAGCGCATCTGCACCGACAGATGCCCAGCCCCGCGCCGGCGCTGACCACGACGTTGCAGCGCGCTCTGAGCAGCTACGACCTCGGTCTCCCCTATTGCATTTCGGCCACCCAGGCCAACGACGGCCACGGACTGCAGCGAGCGGCCAACTACATCACCGAAGGCGACGCCGTCATGCGGGTCGCGATCGGCTTCCTCGGCCACGACTCCGACCCCGAACCCGGAAGCCAGGGCGTGCTGATCGTATAGCTTTATGCGGTGGCCGAGGTCCATCGCAGTCGCAGAATCGCGGCCGATCCGCGGGCCGTCTGGGCTGTGCTCGCGGACTTCGGTGCGATCAGCTCATGGGCCGACAACATCGACCACTCGTGCATCCTCAATCACGGCAGCGAGCCCGTCGGCACCACTCGGCGCGTCCAGATCGGCCGCAACGCCTTGGTCGAGCAGATCACCGAGTACGACGAGACGCGTGCGCTCGCCTACGACGTCGAGGGCCTGCCGAAACGGCTGCGGCGCTTCAACAATCGCTGGAGTCTGCGGCCCGGTGGTGACGGCACCGTCGTCACGCTGACCAGCACGGTCGACATCGGTTCTGGCCCAGTGCACAAGATCGCCGAGCGGGCCGTGTGCCGCGTTCAGCTCCGACAGTCCGACATCATGCTCGCCGGTCTCGCGCACCGATTGGAGAATTCTGGTGACTGATCAGCCCGACATCGTCATCCTGATGACCGATGAGGAACGCGCCATCCCGCCGTACGAATCGCCCGAGATCCTCGCCTGGCGGGATCGAACACTGCACGGCCGCAAGTGGTTCGACGAGCACGGCGTCAGCTTCACCCGGCACTACACCGGTTCGCTGGCGTGCGCACCCAGTCGGCCGACCATGTTCACCGGGCACTACCCCGACTTGCACGGCGTCACCCAGACCGACGGGCTGGGCAAGATGCCCGATGACTCACGCATGCGCTGGCTGCGACCGGGCGAAGTGCCGACGATGGGCAACTGGTTTCGCGCCGCCGGATACGACACCCACTACGACGGCAAGTGGCACATCTCGCACGCCGACCTGCACGAAGCGGACGGGTCCGTGGTGGCCACCAACGACGATCGCGGCGTGGTCGATTCCGCCGCCGTCCAGCGCTACCGCGATGCCGATCCCCTTGCGCCGTTTGGCTTCTCGGGCTGGGTCGGCCCGGAGCCGCACGGCGCGCTGCTGGCCAACTCCGGCACCCGGCGGGACCCGTTGGTCGCCGAGCGGGTCGTCGCCTGGCTGACCGATCGGTATGCCCGCCGCCGCGCGGGCGATCCCGCCGCATTGCGGCCTTTCCTGCTGGTCGCCAGCTTCGTCAACCCGCACGACATCGTGCTCTTCCCCGGTTGGCTGCGCCGCAGCCCGATCAAGCCCTCGCCGCTGGATCCGCCACATGTGCCCGCGGCCCCCACTACGGACGAGGATCTGACAACCAAGCCTGCGGCGCAGATCGCCTTCCGGGAGGCCTACTTCTCCGGCTACGGCCCGGCGCCGTTGATCGATCGGCTGTACACGCAGAATGCGCAGCGTTACCGCGATCTGTACTACCGGTTGCACGCCGAGGTCGACGGGCCGATCGACCGGGTGCGACGCGCGGTCACCGAAGGCGGCTCGGATAATGCGGTTCTGGTACGCACGTCCGACCACGGCGATCTGCTCGGCGCACACGGCGGGCTGCACCAGAAGTGGTTCAACCTCTACGACGAGGCCACCCGGGTGCCGTTCGCGATTGCCCGGATCGGTTCCGGCGCAACGGCGTCACGCACGGTGACGGCGCCGACGTCGCACGTCGACCTGCTACCCACGCTGCTGGCCGCGGCCGGCGTCGACGTCTCGGCGGCGGCCGATCAGCTCAACGAGTCGTTCTCCGAGGTGCATCCGTTGCCCGGCCAGGACCTGACGCCGGTGCTCGACGGCGGCCCGGCCGACGATGACCGCGCCGTCTATCTGATGACCCGCGACAACATCCTCGAAGGCGACAGCGGTGCCTCGGGCGTGGCGCGACGTCTTCGGCGGACATCCAATCCGCCTGGGCCGCTGCGTATCCGGGTGCCCGCCTACGTGGCGTCGAACTTCGAAGGCCTGGTGATCCGCGTCGATGACCGGCTGTGGAAGCTGGTCCGCACGTTCGACGATCCGGCGACGTGGACCGAGCCCGGGGTTCGCCACCTCGCGGCCAACGGATTGGGCGGCGAGGCGTATCGGATGAGTCCACTGGACGACCAGTGGGAGCTGTACAACCTCACCGACGACCCCATTGAGGCCGACAACCGGTGGACCGATCCGGCTCTGCACGAGCTACGCCAGCGGCTGCGGACAGAACTCAAGCATGCGCGAGCACGTTCCATCCCGGAGCGAAACCAGCCCTGGCCGTACGCCTCTCGACAACCTAGCTAGCTCCTGGTTGCGGCCATGTGCGGATTGGTCCAGTCGACCGGGTCGGCGCTTTGGGGCTCTTGCCGATGACCGCCCATTGCGGTAGCCCCTGGCGGTACCTAGGCTCGGGCTACATGACACTCCCGCCGCCATCGCCCGGATCGGTCGCCGTCGTCACCGGCGCGTCCTCCGGCATCGGTGAAATATTCGCCCGCCAACTCGTCGCCCGCGGCTACCGCGTCGTCGTCACCGCACGCCGAGAAGACCGGCTGCACACGCTGTGCGACGAGCTCGGCGGCGAGAAGCACGCCGTCGCAGTCGGTACCGATCTCGCCATCCCCGAAGACCGCGACCGGCTGGTAGCCCGCATCGAGGAGTTGGGCGCCCAGGTGGACGTCCTGGTCAACAATGCCGGCCTGGGCATTTACACGAAATTCGGCGCCGAGGGCCGCGAAAAAGAACTACAGCTGCTGCGCGTCGACGTCGAGGCGGTCGCCGATCTGATGCTGCGTTACCTGCCCGGCATGGTCGAGCGCGGTCGCGGCGCGATCATCAACCTGTCGTCGGTGTCGGGCTTTCAGCCCGCCCCTTACAACGCCGGCTATGCCGCGGCCAAGGCGTATGTGCTGTGGCTGTCCGAGGCGGTGCACGCCGAACTCGCCGACAGTGGCGTGACCGTCACCGCGGTCTGTCCCGGCCCGGTGCCCACGGAGTTCATGGAAACCAACGACGCCGGTCACCTGCTGGACCGGCTACCGGGGTTCACCCAGGTCTCCGCCGAACGGGTGGTCTCCGACGCGCTCAAAGCCGCCGAGCATGGCCACGCGTCGGTGGTGCCGGGCGGACCGCAGGTGCGGTGGACACTGGGGGCATCCCGGCACGTGCCGACTCCGTTTGCCTTACCGGTCCTCAAGCGAATGTTGGAGAGGTAACAGCGTGCACAGAGATCCGGGGCTAGCGCGACGGTTCTTCGATCGGTTCGAGCCCGTGCACGGCGTGACGTACTTCGCGCCGGAGGTGCGCGAGGCGTTGGACGGGCTGGGTTACAAGGGTTACTGGATGGGCTATTTCGCAACGCGGTCAGCCCCGCTGGGCCCCGTGCCGCCGGAGGTCGTGACGGCGATCTTCTACAACTTCGCTCCTGAGCGGGTCGCGAAGGCACTGCCCGCCGCGTGGGCGATCGCCGGTCCTGAGGAAGCGTTGCGGGTCCGGCTGGACACCGCGGTCGCGGCATTGCGACGCTACGGCCTCAGCGACGATGAAAATGTCTCTACCGCAGCGGAATTAGCCGGCAAGGCGGCTCGCGGCGCGCCGCTGTGCGGGCGACCACTGTTCGCGGCGAACCTGGCGCTGCCGTGGCCGCAGAATCCGCTGGCCGCGCTGTGGCAGGCCGCCACCTTGTTGCGCGAGCATCGCGGCGACATCCACACCGCGGTGCTGAGCGCTGCCGGTGTCACGGGCCGGGAATGCAACGTGTTGCACGCCGCGGCGGGCGAAATCCCCCGCGAGTACATCGCCCGCACCCGCGACTACGACGACGAGGCGTGGCATACCCAGGAACGCCAACTCGCCTCCCGCGGCCTGCTCGACGACGACGGGTCCATCACCGACGCCGGCCGCGCATTGAAGGACCACGTCGAATCCACCACCGACAGCGTGGCGCTGTCGGCGCTCGACGCGCTCAGCGACGACGAGGTCGAGACGCTGTTCCAAACGCTGACGCCGATCACCCGGGCCGTCGTCGAAGGCGGCGATGTCCCCGCCGTCACCCCGATGGCTCTGCGTCGCAACGAATTAGACGACGGCAGCGCGCATTTGGCGTCTTAACGCGCCAGCGGTTTGTAGAACACGATCCCGTTGCCTTTGTTGTCGTAGACAACGGCGCGGCGTTCGTGGGCGTCGTCGTAGGGGCCCTTCACGACGCCGCCGCCGCTGTCCTCGACGGCCTTGGCCGCGGCGTCGACGTCGTCGGTCTTGATCCCCACGACGACCTGCCCGGGGATGGGGTGGTCGACGGAGGTGGCCAGCGCGAGGGTGACCGGCCCGCCGTCCAGGGCGGCGAAGTGGGCGCCGTCGCGGAATTTCAGCGACATGCCCAGGGTCTCGGTGTAGAACCGGATCGACTCGTCCAGGTCGTCGGTCGACAAGATGACCATCTTGACCTCGCTCATGACGCGGCCGCCCACTCTTTGGCCTTGTCGAGTTCGTCGAGGGTGAAGATGGCGAGTTCGCCGGGGATCATCCACGACACCGCATGCAGAGTGTGCGCGACCCACGCCTTGTCGGATACCACGGCGATCCGCTTGAAAGCCGAATGATGCGGCAGCACAGTGCCTACCGCCAGCTTGAGGTCTTCGAACAACCCGCCGGGACCGAAGCCCTCGTAGTCCGGAGCGATCACCTCGACGATCCTGATCTCGTCGGTGTTCAGCATGTCCTCGATGGTGGGCTTGAGCTTGCGCAGTTCGTCGCCCGCCAATCGGCCGGACACGCGAACACCGGTGACTCCCTTGGGCATTTCGGTCAGTATCTCGATCACGCTTCCAGGCTTACCAGCTTCGGCGGCCGTTTGGTTGATACTCAACATATGCTCGGTCACCTTGGTATCAACGTCCCCGACCTCATGGCGGCGAAGCGTTACTACGACGCCCTGATGCCACTGGTCGGCTACCAGACCTTCTTCGCCACCGACGACGAGTTCTCCTACCAGCCTGCCGAGGACAAGCGCGGCACCTTCGTCTTCTTCTATCCGACCGCTCTTTCCGGCCCCTACTCGCCGGAACGGACCGGCCTGCAACACCTCGCGTTCATGGTCCGGAGTCGATCGGCCGTCGACCGCATCCACGAGCACGTGGTCGCCGCGGGCGGCAGCGTCATCCATGCACCGCAACACTTTCCGCAGTATCCCGGTCACTACTACGCGACGTTCTGGTCCGATCCGTTCGGGATCAAGCTGGAGGCGGTATGTCACCACGATCGCGACTAGGCACCGCCGTCGCCTGGACCGTCGGGCCGCTGACGTATCTGATCTTGGAAGCTGTTGCGGCTAAGGGCTTTCCGCACTACAGCTACGCGAAGAACTTCATCAGCGATCTCGGCGTCACGGCGTCGCCGAGCGCTGACGTGATGAACGCCGCGTTCTGTTTACAGGGAACGCTGTTTCTCCTCGGCGCAGTCTTTCTCGAGAGAGCCCGGCTGTTCCTGACGCTTGCCGTCGCGAACGCGGCCGGAAATGTGCTGATCGCGATCTTCCACAGCGGAGTCGCCGCACATGCCGTTGGCGCGGTGCTGGCGATCGTCGGTGGCAACGCCGCCATCCTGGCCGGATCTCATATCGGCGGGCCGCTGTACCGGAGAGTCTCGGTGGTGCTCGGGGTGTTCGGCCTGCTCAGCTTCGTGGTCTTCGTTGTGACGATGCATGGCGCGTCGCGCGGGATATGGGAGCGCGGCAGCGTCTACTCGATCCTGGTGTGGCAGATGTTCACCGCAGTCGGGCTTCTATGGTCGAGACTGGACTCATGACAGATTCCGGCGAGGGCCGTGTTGCGGTCTACCTCGACTTCGACAACATCGTCATCTCGCGTTATGACCAGGTCAACGGCCGCAACTCGTTTCAGCGAGACAAAGCCAAGGGCCTGGACAAGCATGCCGACCAGCTGGAGCGGGCCACCGTCGACATCGGCGCCATCATCGATTTCGCGTCGTCATTCGGCACGCTGGTGCTCACCCGCGCATACGCGGACTGGTCGGCCCAGGTCAACACCACCTACCGTGAGCAATTGGTGGGCCGCGCAGTCGATTTGGTGCAGTTGTTCCCGGCGGCCGCCTACGGCAAGAACGGTGCCGACATCCGGCTGGCCGTCGACGCCGTCGAGGACATGTTCCGGCTGCCCGACCTGACGCATGTGGTGATCGCCGCCGGCGACTCCGACTACATCGCGCTGGCGCAGCGCTGCAAGCGGCTCGGCCGCTACGTGGTGGGCGTCGGCGTGGCGGGTTCGTCCAGCCGGGCGCTGGCGTCGGCCTGCGACGAGTTCGTCACCTACGACGCGCTGCCCGGGGTTCCGGTTCCTGCGCCGGCGCCGAAGGCGAGCCGCACCAAGGCCGCCGACGACGAGCCGCCGGCACCCGACGAGCAGGCCGCGGCCACCGCATTGTTGACCCGCGCGCTGCGGATCGGCACAGAGAAAGACGACGTCGAGTGGCTGCACAACTCCGCGGTCAAGGCGCAGATGAAGCGGATGGACCCGTCGTTCAGCGAAAAATCCCTGGGATTCCGCTCTTTCAGCGACTTCCTGCGCTCCCGCACCGACGTCGTCGAGCTCGATGAGAGTTCGACGACGCGGCTGGTACGGCTGCGCTAGGTCCGCTGGGCGGAGATGAACCAGTGCGTCGGCGACGCCTCCTCGAGGCCCTCCGGGGAGGGCCGACCGTAGCTGGCCATCAGTTCGTCGGACGGCGTCGCCGTGACGTCCCAGCCGTGGCGGCGCAACCAGTCGCCGACGTCGTCGCGCTCCTCGAAATACCACAGCTCGTCGGTCGACGGGACCTCGAGCGTCGAGCCCGCCTGGGCCATCAGTTCGCGGACGCGGTCCATCCGCTCACGGCGCTGTGCGCGTAGCTCGGGTACGGCGAATTCGGGCCCGAGCCCTTCGACGGCCAGCCGACTGCCGGGCGCGGCGAGGTCTTGGATGCGGTCGAACAGCAGGTCCTGGGCCGCGGCCGGCAGATACATCAACAGGCCCTCGATCGACCAGACGCTCGGCGCCGACGGGTCAAATCCGGCCTGCCGCAACGCCGTCGGCCAGTCGTGGCGCAGGTCCACCGCGACGGCGACCCGATTGGCCTTGGGCTCGGCGCCGTGCTCGTGCAGTGTCGAGGCTTTGAAGTCCAGCACCCGGTCCTGGTCGAGCTCGTAGACCGTGGTGCCGTCGGGCCACGGCAACCGCCACGACCGCGCGTCCAGACCGGCGGCCAGGATCACCGCCTGGCGAATGCCGGCGTCGGCGGCATCGATGAAGGAGGTGTCGAAAAACTTTGTCCGCGTTGCGAAGTAACCCACCAGCGCCTGCATCCGCTGCGGCATGTCGGGTTCGGCTTCGACCACCTCGGCGGGCAGCTCGGGACCGCCGTACCAGTTCCACACGCCGTCGCCGACGGTGTCGAGGAAAATCCGCGCATACGGGTCGTTGATCAGCGGGTTGTCGCTCTCGGTGTCGGCCGCGCGCGCCGCCGCCACACCCAGCGCCGTCGCGCCGACGCTCTCGGTGATTTCCCAGCTGTCGTTATCGGTTCTGGCCACGCCCCGACATTACGTCAGGCCGGTGTAGGAGAAGAATCACCGTCAACATGGACGAGGACCCCGCACCGACATCACGCCGACCCCACATCGCGCGGCTCGCGGTGTTCGCGGTCTTTCTGCTGGTGATGTTCTACCTGCTGGCCGTCCGGCATGTGGTGAACATCGAGGACGTCCGTCGCACCGTCGCCGCGACGGGACCGGCGGCGCCGCTGACCTACATCGTGCTGTCGGCGGTACTCGGCGCGATCTTCGTGCCGGGTCCGATTCTGGCCGCGAGCAGCGGGCTGCTGTTCGGCCCGATCCTCGGCGTGTTCGTGACGCTGGGCGCGACGGTGGGCACCGCCGTCGTCGCGAGTCTGCTGGGCCGTCGCGCAGGTCGCGACAGCGCCCGGGCCCTGCTGGGTGCGGACCGCGCCGAGCGCATCGACGCGCTCATCCAGCGGTACGGACTATGGGCGGTCGTCGGTCAGCGCTTTGTTCCCGGACTGTCCGACGCGCTGGCCTCCTATGCGTTCGGAGCGTTCGGAGTTCCGTTGTGGCAGATGGCCGTTGGGGCGACGATCGGTTCGGTGCCGCGGGCGTTCGTCTACACCGCGCTAGGCGCTTCGATCGGCAACAAGTCACCGGTGTTGGCGTATGTCGCGATCGGGGTGTGGTGTGTGACGGCCGTCGTCGGCGCCTTCGCGGCGCGGCACGGATTCCGGAAGTGGCGCGGGCACGGCGACGCCGATAGCGAGCGCTGAACCGGATCAGTCGGTGGTGCGGACGATCAGCACATCGATCTTGGCCCGGTTGGCGACAGCTCCGGGGATCGAGAACAACCGCCCGACGATCGCGGATCGCGCGTCCAGTCCGACATTCCCGACCACCAGCAGATCGGCCCCCACCTCCTCGGCAAGGTCGACCAGTGCTTGCACCGGACCATCTTTCACCGGCCGGTCCTCGATGATCTTCGCCCCGGCCGCCTTGGCCCGGTCGTGTGCGTCGTGCAAGATCGCGTAGATCGGCGCGTTGCCGCGCACCTTGTAGCCCTCCTGCCCGAGCGTGTCGGCCGCGCGCAAGTCGTCCGGGTGCGGGACGTAGCCCGTGGCAAGGATCAGCTTGGCGTGCGAGTCGGCGGCAATCGCGGCGGCCCGTTCGACCGCGCGCAGTGACGACTCGGAGCCGTCCGTGCCGACCACCACAGTTCGATAAGGTCTGTCCTCACTCATGATTCAGCCGGCCGGCGCCAGCATGTCCTTCCATCCGTCGTCTCCTGTTTTCCTCGAATCTTCGACTGCGTACTTGGCGCCGTCGGGACCCACCAGCTCACCGCTCTGCGGACTGTAGACAGCCGTGGGAGGACCACCGGGGGTGTAGACGCAGGGATTGGGCTGTTGACCGTTGCACTGCACGCTGCCCGCTCCGGGGCGCTGCAGCGGATCGCTGATGGGAGGCGGCGTCTGTCCCGCGGGCGGCAGCCGGTCGGCGGGCGCCGGGTTGAGGCCGGTGTTGACCGACGGCGCGGGTATCACGAAGCCCGGTTTCACCGCCTGGTCGCAGCGCGCCCCGGGGGCCGGGCAGTTAAGGATCTGGTTGGGGTCGCCGTACCACGGGTTGGTGCCCAGTGGAACGTACGGTTTGGGGTCGCGGCATTCCCGCGGCGTCGCGGCGCGTTTACCGGGGACATCGACACACGGGATGTTGCGCGCCCCGCGCACATTGTTGCCCGAAGCGTCTTGCGGGACTTTGCAATACGTTCCAGACGGCAACGGCGCAACGTTGATGTCGGCCGGCGACCGCCACTGCGGCGCGGGAAGAAAGCCGGTCATGCACGGCGGGGGCTGGTTGATCGTCAGCGCGGTGTCCAGCGAGGCGTAGCCCGGGAACGCCACCGTTGCCGTCTGGGCGGCCGAGGCGTTCTGCGGCAGGAATACCAGCAGTTGCTCGACGCCCTTGTGGTAGCGCTTGAGCATGTCGAGCACGATCTCGAGGTTCGCCAGCGTCTGCGGAAGTGACTCGCGCACATCGCTGAACACCGAGTTGACCTGATCGGCCGTCGGTGCCCCTTGGCTGAGGATGCTGCGCACGTGCTGGTCGTTGTCCGCGGTCTGCGCGAACAGCACATCCAGGTTGTGCGACCAGCGCCGAATTGCGTCGCCCGAGTGGACCTGGCTGTCCAGGATCGGTGCGGAGTTTTCGATGATGTCGTTGATATCGCCGATGTTGGTCTTGAAGTCACCGGCGATCGCCTGGGTCGCGTCGACGAGCCGCTGCAGCGCGGGGCCCAGCCCGCCGACCGCTTGGGACGTCTCATCGAGCAGGGCGGCGATCTTGTCCTTGGGTAGCGCGGCCAGCCCGCGGTTGGCGGCGTCCAGTGTCGGCCCGATCTCAACGGGCACAGTGGTTTTGGTGATGGTCTGGCCCGGCGAGAAGTATGTGCTCTGATTGCCTTCCGACACCAGATCCACGTATTGCTCACCGACCGCCGACACCGAATGCACGTTCGCCGACGAGTCGATGGGGATCTTGTACTTGTTGGCGATACTCATGGTCGCCTGCACACCGTTCTCGGTCGGCTCGACGGCGGTGACCTTGCCGATGGTTTCACCGCGATAGGTGACGTTGGACGTCTTGTACAGACCTCCCGACGTGGCCAGGTCCAGCTTCAGTGTGTACTGGCCGATTCCCACGGCGGTCGGAATGCGAAGGTAGTACCAGCCCAACGCAATTGCGGTGACCACGCTCAGCATGGTGAACAGAATGAGCTGGCGCCAGACGAATCGGGTCAGCATTGTCGGTCCGCCCGTTCGACCAGCGGCCCGCCGGGGGCGTCGTTCGGGTTCGACGTGTACCGGACATCGGGGATCATCGTCGCGGGGTCGCGGCCGTAGGACTGCTCGAGCGCACGCAGCGCTCCGGAGAATCCGGTCCCGGTGAGTACCGCGTTGTCGACAGCGCTCAGGGTCAGGTCGAGCGTCAGCGACAGGTTGAAGTAGTCGCCGCGGAACGACTTCGGCACGGCGTCGAGATCGAACGGCTGGACGAGGATCAGCTTGAGCGCGCGGATCAAATACTGTGAGGCACGGCCCAATTCCCGCAGCGGGCACTGCAGCGCCAGCAGGTCCTGGTGAAGGTCGCCCCGCGAGGCGGACAGGTATTGGTCGGCAACTCCGCTGAGCCGTCCGATCGCGTCGATCGCATTGACCAACAAACTCTGTTTGTCCGCGAAATGCTTGATCAGTGGCGGGAATTGGGTGAGCACCCGTTCCAGAACGTCCGCGCGGGACGCCACGTAGGCCAGCAGCCCGTTGGTGGAGTCGATGGCGTGGGTGATGTCACCGCGTTGCTCGTCGAGTCGGGCGGTGAAGGTGTCCAGCTTGCCGAGGAACGCATGGATCTGCTCGGCTCGCCCGTTGACGACGTTGTAGATCTCGTTCTGCAACGTTTCGAGGTTCGGGATGCCGCCGCCGCGCAAGATCAACGCGAGACTGGCCAGCGTCTGCTCCGTCGAGGGATACGCGGACGCATTCTGCAGCCGGATGGTGTCGCCGTTCTTCAACGGCGTCGGGGACGGGTTGGGTGGCGCCGCCAGCTCCACATGCTGAGAACCCAGCAGGCTTGTCTGCCCGATCTTGGCGGTGGCGTTGTTCGGTAATTTGACGCTCTTGTCCAGCTTCAGCCGCAGTGTCGCAACCCAATTCGACAGCGTGATCCCTCGTACCGTGCCGACGAAGACATCGGCCACCCGCACCCGGCTGTTGTCGTTCAGTGCCAGCGTGTCGGGCATCTGCACGTAGACGGTGTAGGAACCGGCGCCGCTGCCCGGGCCGCCGGGCATCGACACATTCGCGATTCCGTGCCAGCTCGAGCACGAGCTCAGCAGCAACCCGGCCACCAGCAGCGCCAACCCCTGCTGCACCCGGCGCTTCACGAGCCTGGTCCTGTCGGAGCGCCGGCTTCAGCGGGCAGCGGTGACATCGGCATTGGGGCGACGGGACCGGGAATCACGTCGGGCCCCGGCGGCGGCGGTGGGATCGGCCCCGGGTTGCCCGGCACGCCGATGTACGGCGCCGGGCCGGGCTCCTCGTTGTAGGCGTTCGGCGGTCCCGGCGGAGTCTGCAGGGTCGATTGAACCGGCGCGATGTCCGGGCCGCCCATGAGTTCGGCCAGCGAGTCGGGGGTGAGCAGCCCCGCCGTGATCGGCCCCACCTTGACGCCCTGCATGCCCGGCGCGGTGATCCAGCCGTGCTGAGTGTTTTTGTGGGACAACGGTGTATCGGGTACCCAGATCCCGGGAACCGTGGTGTCTTTGTATCCGTTCGGCGGGCGCAGCCGGTCCTCGGAGTAGGCGACTTCCTTGGGTAGCACCTCGGAGGTGCTGAACAGGTTGAGCCCGAACGGCAGGTAGTTGAACTTGATCGCATCGAGGATCGGTGCGAGGTACTGCGCGCACAGTTCGGCGGAGTCTTGATAGCCGAGTCGGCTACCGGCCTGAATCATGCTGCACAGGAACTGCATCGGGTTGGAGAAGTTGGGGATCGCCGGAATGGACATGACCGCGCCGTGCGACGGGTGGTAGATCTCGCTGAGGTTCGCGCTCAGCGTCGGCAGCACGTGCAGGCCGGTCTCCAAACCGTTCAGCGGATCGGGCTGCACCAGCGTGGTCGTCACGTCGGCGAGGTTGTTGATGTCGTGCGTCAGCACCTCACGGTTCTTGTCCAGGAACGGACGAACCGTCGTGAGCAGTCCGTCGAACTGCTGTAATGCGTTGGCCAGCTCCTGATCTGAGTTGGTCAGGTTGTCGGTGAACTTCGCCAGGTTGGTGTTCAACTCGACGAACTGCCGGTCGTCTTTGTGTAGGGCGTTGACGAAGAGCGCCAGGCTGTGCGCCACCGAGAACGCGTCGCCGCGGCCTTTGTTCAGCGTGGTCAGCGCCCCGGACAGGCTGTTCAGCGTGGTGTTGATCTGCTTGCCCTTGCCGGCCAGCCCGTCGGCGTAGGACTCGATGAGCTCTCCGAACGGCCCTGTGGGCTGCTCGGGCGTCGGGCCGAGTTTGGAGATGATGTTGGCGACGCTGCCGCGGAGTTGGTCCCACTCCGTCGGCACCTGAGTGCGTTCGATGGGGATCACCGCGTTGTCGGCCAGCACCGGACCGTCTTTGTAGGGCGGCTCCAACTGAATGTTGCGCGACGCCACCAGGGTTGGGTTGAGGATCACCGCGGACGCGTTGGCGGGCACCTTGTAGGTGTTGTCGTAGTGGAAGGTCACCTTCATCTTGTCGCCAGCGGGCTCGATCGAGTCGACGGAGCCCACCCGGACGCCCATGATCTCGACCCGGTCACCGGAATACAGGGCGTTGGCCGCCGGGAAGTACGCCACCACAGTGTTATTCGTGGCTTTGTTGTACAGCTGGTACCCGACGACCGCGAGGATCAGCGCCAGCACGACGGCGAGCGCACCGATGATCACCGATGGCCGGGGCCGCTTAACGGAGATACTCAATTCTGGTTACCTCCCGTCACGCCGCTGCCGCCTGCTCCACCGGTGTTGCCGATGGAGGGCACGGGCACTTGTGCGCCGGGTCCCGGCGGCGCCGGGGGTCCGGGCGGCAATGCTGCCGGCGGGGGTGCCGCGGCCGGATTCGCCGGCGCCGGACCCGGGTAGCGGGCCCAACGGCTCGGTGCGCGCCCCTGGCGGTCCGGGTGCGAGCGGCACTGGGGTGCCGGGCACATCGGGTTGGGTCTGCCCGGGTCGCCCGGCGATCGGGATCCCCGGTGTGGGGGGCAGACCGTTCGGATTCGGCGGCGACGACGCGACGTCGGGCAACACCGGGTACGGCCCGTTGGGCCCGAAAGGACCCTGCTGTTGATCGACATTCGCGCACGGCATCGGATTGCCCGGCCGCGGCAGCAGTTCCGGCGGCGGCGCATACGAGCACGGCGATCCGGGCGCGACAGCCGGTGCGGGGTGATCCGGGGTGCCCTCGAGCACGGGCGGGGCGGGCGGCGGCGCGCCGTTGGGGAATCGAGTGCCGTTCGGATCGGGGAACTTGAACGCCGGCAACCCCGCACTGCGCCAGAAGTCCTCCGGATCGATACCGCGCTTCTTGAACGCGGCATCGACCCACGGCTGCATGATCCAGTAGGGCAAAAGGTTTGACAGCACGATCTTGAAATACGGCCCCGACGAGACGGTTTCACCGAGTGACGCGGCGAATTGGCCGACATACTTGAGGCTTTGCGCCAGGTCGTCCTTGCGTGCCACCAGCACGTCGCTGATCGTGCGCAACTGCTCCAGCACCGGATTCAGATTCGGGTTGTCGTTGATGAGGTTTTTCACCTGCGCCGAAAAAGCGGACACGTTGCTCAGCAGCGCGTCGATGGCCCGTCCACGTTCGTTGAATGCGGCCAGCAGCGACTTCGCGTTGACCAACAGCCGGTTGATCTGCGCGCTGCGGTCACCGAGCACGCTGGCCACCTTGTCGGCTTGCGCGAGCAGATGGGTGATCTCCTCATCGCGTTTGCCGATGGTGTCGGAGAATCTGGCCAGACCGTCGAGGGCGGGACTCAGGTGCGAGTAGGTCTGATTGACCGTTTGCGTCAACACGTTAAGCGACTGCTTGACGGTGTCGATGTTCCAGCCCGCCGCGGCCTTGGTGATATCAGTATTCGCGTCGTAGAGCTGATACGGAGTGCTGCTTTGGCTCAGCGGTAACACGCCCCTGGGCGGCAGCTTCTGGCTTCCGCGCGGCTCGATCTCGAGCACCTTCTTGCCCAGGATGGTGTCGGTCTTGATCGCCAGCCGGCTCTCGGTGCCCACGGTGTTGCCGCCGGTCGAGAATTCGATCACCACGTGGTCGTGGTCGATCTTGAGCCCCTCGACCTTGCCGACGACCACGCCGGTGATGCGGACCTTGTCGCCTTTGTTGAGCTGACCGGTGTTGGCGAATTGCCCGAAGTAGCTGGGCTGGGCGAAAAGCATTGGGGCACTGGTGAAGCTTTGGCCTACGACGACGATCAGGGTCAAGATGAGGGTGCCCATCATGCCGATTCGCACCCGGTTGGAAGGCTGCAGCGATCTCATTGCGGCGTGCACCTGCCCGTCGGCTGAGACCAGAGCCGCACCGTGCGAGTCGGGCCGCCCGCTTGGAGCCCGTTCCACTTGATCGTGAGGTCGCAGAGGTAGAAGTTGACCCAGTCGCCGTAGAGGCCGATGCTGCGCCCGATCAGGTTGAACGCAGTCGGGGTCTTGTGGATCAGATCGTCGAGCTGATCCTTCTGGTCGACGAGCGGCTGTTGAAGACTCTGCAGGTAGCCGAGTTCCTTATGCAGCAGAGTTCGGTTGTCGCCCAACAGGTCTGCCACCGTTCCGGCGGCGTTGCTGATGTTCGCGGTGCCGGCGGCGAGCGGATCGGCGTGGTTGTTCAGCCCGGTGATCAGTTTCTCGAAGTTGTCGACCGTCTGATCGAACTCCTGCCGGTGTTTGGCGGTGACGTCCAGCACGGTATTGAGGTTCTTGACCACCTCCCCGATCGCCTGGTCATGATCGGCGATCTCACTGGTCGCTTCCGCGGTCTGGTCGAGGATGTCGTTGATGGTGCCGCCCTGACCCTGAAAGACGGTGATGATGGCCGACGCGATGGTGTTGACCTTGTCCGGATCCAGCGCACGGAACAGCGGCTTGAAACCACCGAGTAAGGCGTCGAGATCCAGCGCCGGTGACGTGTGGGACAGCGGGATGAATCCGCCCGGCGGCAGGACCCGGTCAGCGCCCTCACCCACGCCGCGGTTGAGTTCCACATAACGGTCGCCGACCAGACCGAGATAGCGGATCTCCGCGGTCGTCGACTGATACAGCGGCACCGAGCGGTCGACGCTGAAGTCGACCCGCACCCGATGGCCGTCGTCGACCAGCTTGATTTTTTTGACCTTGCCGATCTCGACTCCGGAGGCGCGGACGAACTGACCCTCGCGCAATCCGCTGCCGTTGCTGAACTCCGCCGAGTAGCCGTTGGTGCTGTTGAAGCGCATCTGTCCGAACACCACGACGATCATCACGGTGAGGAACAGCAGCACCACCGAGATGATGCCGAGTTTGATTGCGGTGCCGGTGATTTTCATGGGTTGATCGTTTGGTCCCCCATTTGGCGGCCCCACACATATTCGACCGCCCAGGGCGAGCCGACTTCGATGTGGTTGTAGGGCGCGAGGCTGGCGCCGGTGTCCATCACCAGCGTCGGCGCCGGCCACAGATCACGGGTGATGGGTTGCCAGCAGCCCGGCGCTCCTCCCGGTCCGCCGCGGGCGTTCACCCGGGGCAGATTGTCCGGATAGACATAGGGATTCGGTGCACCGCCGACCAATCCGGCGATTCCGAGAAGTCCCATGGTGCCCACTGCGCCGGCCAACCCGGGCAGCGTCAGGATGCCGCCCAATCCGGACATCAGCTCGGTCATGGTTTTCAGCGCGTAGCCGTTGCCGCCGCCGACTGTCTTGTACGCATCGGGTTCGGCGTCGTGGTAATTGCGGATCATGCAGAAGATTTCGGGACTGTAGGCGTCGAGCAGCTGGGCGGTGGGCAGCAGATCGGCGACCCCGCGCTGGAAGTAAGGCCCGCCGCGGGCGAAGATGTCTGCGCCGGTGTTGCCCAATCCGGTCCCGGCCAACAACGCGGCGTCCAGGTCGGCTTCCTGCCCATGCAGAGTGCGCGCCGTGATCACCGCATTGTTCAGCGAGTCGAACAGATCCGGTGCGGCGCTGGCGTAGGTGTCGCCGAGCGCCGCCAGCTGTTGAAAGTCATGCCTGATCTGCGGCATCTGCGGATTGATGTCGTCGAGAATGGCGTTGCCGTTGACGATCGACTGCCCGAACTTGTCCCCCAGCCCGGTCAATGCCTGCGCGGCCGCAGCCACCGTCAGATTGAGCTTGACCGGATCGACCTTCTCCGCGATCGAGGTGAGTGTTTCGAACAACGTGTTGAACTCCGTCGTCACCGACCTGGCATCGATCACATGCTGTGGCGAGATACGCTGCGGTGTCGGGTGTTTCGGCGATCTCAACGAAACATACTTGTTGCCGAAGACCGTGGTCCCCTGGATATCGGCATCCACGTTGGCCGGAATCAGCTTGATGTACTGCGGTTTCATGTCCAAGACGAACTCGGCCGCCGGCTTGCCGTCGCGCTGGATCTCCGAAATGCTGGCCACCCGGCCGACTTCCACCCCGTTGTAGGTGACCTTCGACCCCGGATCCATCACCAAACCCGACCGGGCAGCGATCATCGTCAGGGGTGTCTTCGACGTGAGCTCTCCGCGGAACTGCATCCAAAAGACGGCCAGCCCAAGCGCATTGACCAACAAGAACACCACGGCCCTGGTCTTGTACCGCGCGATGCGGGGCGGGTTGATCTTTCCTGTCGGCGGCATGACGGCTACACCGTGAGGTTGAAGTTGGGATTTTTGCCGTACACCGCCATCGCGGTCAGGACGACCACGACAACGATCGTGATCAACGACAACCGCATCGAGCGGCCGACCGCTTCACCGACGCCGACCGGCCCGCCGCTGGCGTTGTAGCCGTAGTAGCAGTGGGTGGTCATCACGACGACCGCGACGAGGATCACCTCGGCGAACGACCAGCCCACATCATTGAGGCGCAGGAATGTGTGGAAGTAGTGGTTGTAGGTTCCGACCGACTGCCCGTACAAGAACACCGTGGTGACCTGTGCGGACAAGAAGGCCAGGGTGATCGCCAGCGCGTAGAGCGGGATGATGACGATGAAACCCGATATCACCCGGGTGGACGCCAGGTAGGCGACCGAGCGGATGCTCATCACCTCCAGCGCGTCGATCTCCTCGCTGATGCGCATGGCGCCCAGTTCGGCGGTGGCGCCGGCACCGACCGTAGCCGCCAACGCCTGACCGCAGGCGACCGGCGCCACGAACCGCACATTGACCATGGCGGCCAGAAATCCGGTGAACGCCTCGACACCGATGTTTCCCAGCGACGCGAAACCCTGGATGGCGACCAGTGATCCGGCGGACAGGGTGATGAATCCGACGATCGCGGAGGTGCCACCGGCCACGGCCATCGCGCCGGTACCCATCCCCATCTGCGCAACCATCCGCAGCACCTCTTTGGGGTAGCGGCGAACAGCGAAGGGAATCAACCCAACTGCGGTCAGCGCGAACGAGATCATCTGCCCGACCTCGACCAGCACCCGGGCCGGCGCGCGACCGTACCGGCCTAGGGTGGTGCCTGGCCGAAAGACGTGGACGAGCGGTGCGGCAGCCGTCGACATGTCAGCGCCCCGTCCCGAACCGGACACCGATGGTCGTCATCACGGCGTTCACCGCGAACAGCGCGATGAAGCACAGCACCACGGTCTCGTTGACGGCAGTGCCCAGACCTTTGGAGCCGCCGCGGGCGATCAGCCCGCGGTAACAGCCGACCAGTCCGGCGATCAGCCCGAAGATTGCGGCCTTGACCAGCGCGATGATCACTTCGGGCAGGCCGGTGAGCACAGTCAGCGTGGACAGGTAGGCACCGCTGGAGACGTTCTGCAGGTAGACGCTGAAGATGTAGCCGCCGGTCAGTCCGACGGCGATGACCAGGCCGTTGAGCAGTACGGCGACGACTGTGGAGGCGATGACGCGGGGCACCACCAGCCGGTGGATCGGGTCGATGCCAAGCACTTCCATCGCGTCGACCTCTTCGCGGATGGTGCGGGCGCCGAGATCGGCACAGATGGCGGTCGCCCCGGCGCCGGCGACGACGAGCACCGTCACGATCGGGCCGAGTTGGGTGACCGCGGCGATCCCCGCACCCGCACCCGAGACATCGGCGGCGCCGAACTCGGCCAGCAGGACGTTGAGCGTGAAGATGAGCAGCACGGTTTCCGGGATGGACACCGCGATGGTGGGCAGCAGTGACACCCGCATGAGGAACCAGCCGGTCCAGATGGTTTCGCGCCATTCCAGCGGCTTCAGCAGGGCTTTGCCGGTCAGCGCACACATTCGGAAGAACCCGCCGACGACTTCGGCCCCCGGCCGGAGCTGGTTGCCGATTTTGCTGCCGATCACGTTGGAGGTCGTCATCGGCGATCCAGTTCGGGGTGATAGCAGAGCGAAAGACGCTTGTCTGGCGAGTGTTTCGAGCCTCGCCTAGACGAGGGTGATCTCCGGCGTCGTATCGCATCGCCTCGACCTCGACGGCCGGCCGCCGTCTCTTGGGTCCGCGTCGCCCTCATTCGCGTCACGAAGTCACTATGGCACTTGACCGTCCGTACAGTCAATGATGCGAATTTACGGCATTCTCCGAGCCTGAACCCGCCGCGTCAGGGATGGATAAAACCACCATCTATCAGCGCTTTAGGTCATTGAAATGGCCCTCATGACCGCGCCGACGTCCAGCGGTTCAGCTGACTATACGTACAGTCATGATGGCGCGCGAGCCGAGCGACCCACAACAGCTCAGCTTTTTACCCGGCTAGCTGTTAGGGCGCACTCGCGCAAGGGTTTCTGCGGCAAAGCGATCAACGCGACGGAGCGGCGACCGCGGCAAGGCATTCCCGCACCACCGAGACGACACTCGTGGAAGGGTCCGCCCACTTGCTCAACCCCAGGCGGTCGAGCAGCAGTCCGCCGAGGAACACGTCGACGAAGGCGGCCCCGACTTGTTCAGGTGTCCGGGGGCCGTCGGGATCGAACCATACCCACAGCCACTGCAGCGATCCCCACAGTTGCAGCGCCGCCAATTCGACATCCACGGGACGGAAAACACCGCTCTCCACCCCGTGGTAAATCTCGTCAATCATGAGCGCTTGCAACTGATCCCGCAGTTTCTGAACCTGCTGCATCGCCGGGTCGTCAAACAACTGCACGACCTCGCGTTGGCTTGCCACCGTCGCGTCGCGGTCGAGGACGTGGAGCAGCGTGGAGGTGTAAATGATCGCGACGATGCGTTCGTGCGGCGCCGCCAGGCGATCCCAGACCATCCCCAGCACGTCGAGCTGACGGGCGAGGTGGGTTTCTTCGAGCTCACGCAACATCTGCGCTTTGGTTCCGAAGTGATGCACGATGGTGCCCTTGGACATGCCCAGCTCGTCGGCGATGTCGCCGATATTCGTTCTGTCATAACCACGTTCGGCGACGTAGCGGACAAAGGCGTCGAGAATCTCACCACGCCTGCCGGGTGATCTGGGCATTTCAAACCTTCGGGCTTAACTAACCGTACGTCCGGTCTATCACATTTGCCCGGTTGTGAGTATCCCCTAACAGCGTGTCGCGCGCTGGCCCGCTCGCGACGGGAGGGGCCACCGGGACCAGTGGCCGCCGATTGTCGGGTTCAGTCAGACAGGTCTTACAGCGCCTGGCGGCCGCTGAACCCATCCGGTGCGGTCAGGACATACATGCTGGCACCAGGAACTGCCTTGATTTCACCGGCGGTGTACATGGTCATGAGTTCTCTGCCGTCGCTGGCGGCAACGCACACGTAGGTGTCGGACTCAGCGTCATATTCGAAGCTGTCCCAAGCCAATACGAACGCCAAGCAGTTGCCGTCGCGGTCGGTGATGACGAGCTTGTGGACACCCGACTTCTTCAGCAGCTCGGCATCTTGCGCGCGCTGCGGATGGACCCCGTTGTGAACCGTCACACTCTTCAACATCGTTGCACTCCTTCGGATTTATCGGTCCGATCCGCTGCCTCCCGTTCAATGCGCGGCTACCCAATACGTCATTGGTATGCCACTACGCCGCCAACGGCGGGCGCGGATCGACTCGGAGGGCGTGTCGTTGTCGTAGTTGGTGTGCAGGTCCGGGCCCTTGGAAAGATCGCGTGCGCATCGGACAGCCGCGATCGCCACCCCGCGTCCCCGTTTACCCCCAGATATCACAACTTGCATCGTGGTGGTCTCACCTGCTCAGTGGCTAATTACAGAAGTCTGTCAGCTATAGGCCCCTGAGCGGTGAAAATGGCAAATTCGGTGGCGGGGTTTGCGGCGGGCTTCACCCCGGTCGCACCAGTCATGTCGCGCGACCACGATTCGAATTGCCCGCCTCTGAGCGATTTTCGATGCGGATGACTTCGCCTGGTCGGCGCATGGCACGCCGAAAACCCCGTAGGTTCAATGCATGCTCGTGAAGCTCACCGCACTGCTCGGCGTGCTGCTTGCCCTGTCGGGGTGCTCCGCCGCGGATCGGGAGCAAACGGGATTCGTGGACGGCACAAGCCTGCACACCATGGCGTTCGGCGGGCTCGACCGGACCTATCGGGTCTACCGGCCTGCGGGTCTGGCAGCGGCGGCCCCGCTGGTGGTCATGCTGCACGGCGTGACTGGCAGCGGTGAGCAAGCCGAAAACTCTTATGGCTGGGACCCATTGGCCGATTCGGCGAAGTTCGTCGTCGCCTATCCCGACGGCGTCGGCCAGGCATGGAATGGGCACGGCTGCTGTGGCCGGGCCGCCCGCGAGAACATCGACGACGTCGGCTTTATCACCGCGATGGTCGGCCAGATCAGCGGCGCCATGGGCATTGACAAGGCGCGGGTCTATGCCGCCGGGATGAGCAACGGCGGCATCATGAGCTACATGTTGGCCTGCAACAGCGGCATCTTCGCGGCCATCGGTCCGAATTCGGCGACCCAGCTCGACGCCTGCACCGCGCCGCACCCGACGTCGGTGATCCACATTCACGGCACCGCCGACCGGCTCGTTCCGTACCACGGCGGGCACGGCGCGAGCTTTGTCGACGGGCCACCGATTGCTGACGTGAACACGTTCTGGCGCAACGCCGACCATTGCGGTCCACCCGATATCACCATCAACGCGACGGTCACCACGTCAACCGCCGCGTGCGCCGACCATCGCAGCGTCGTGTTGATCACCATCGAGGGTGGCCGGCACGCGTGGCCCGGCGGTACCACCCACCTCGAACGAGCGGACCCGACGTCGCACGCGCTCAATGCCACGCAGACCATCTGGCAGTTCTTCGCGGCCCACACTCTCTGAAAGCCCGATCAGAGGCCGGGAATCAGGTCCACCAGGTTGATGAGCGTGCCTGCAGCCGCTTCCAGGACCGGCGCCGCCGCGCCGTACCCGAACGCAAAAGGAACCAGCGCCAGGTCGGCCGCGATTGGATCACCCACCGCGGCAAGCAGATTCCCGGATTCGAGTTGATCGGTAAAGAGGTTGAGGTCGTAGGCGGGCAGGCTGGTCAGCAGAGCGTTGACAGTGTCTGCGACGGGCACCAGCGTCGCATAATCGGCCGACAGGGTGGCGCTGAGATCGTTCAGGAGGTCGGTCGGCGACGAGAGCAGCGTCGCAGTGGAGATCGGGAAGTTGGCGAAATCGCTCAGCGCCGTTTGCGCCACTCCGAGCAGCGATGGGATGTTCAAGATCGATTGCAGATCGGTGGCATCGGTGAAGCCCATCGTATGGCCGATGCTGATCAGCTGATTGGTCAGCGGGTTGTCCAGAATCGACGAAATCACTTGGTAATTCGCGGGATCCTGTAAGTCCTTGACGGCGGCGGTGATGCCCTGGGGGATGCCATTGACCAACGCGGTGAAGACATCGCTCAGGCTGACGTCCGTCGGTAACAACCCCATCGGGCTGGCCACATCGGCATCTCCCGGGCTCCACCCGTCGGCGATACTGCCGTAGCCGTAATTGACCAACACCGACATGTCGGGCTGCAGCAGATCTGCCAACGGATTGCCGATGACGGGGATGAAGCGCAGCACGTCCAGCAGCGGGAGATTCTCGGGGACCATGTAGTAGTTCGTGAGGGTGTCGGCCGCCGACGTCGGCAGTTGGATGGCATCGGCGAGTTGTCCGGGATCCGGGTTGAGATAGGTGATGTGGTCGAACAGGATGCCCAAGAACGCGTTCAGATCGGACAGGAAATCGATTGGGTACTTAGGGAAGTCGGCGAAGCCGTCGTATTCGTTGGTGTAGATGTCCGTCGGGAACAGATCGGCCGGCGTGGCACCGTCGAACGTGATACCTAGGCTGGGCACCGATGGGTCCGAGCCCGCTGGGACATCGAAGCGTTCCAGTAGCCCGCCGTCAGGATTGCTGGCGTCGCCCACCAGGATGAAGTGAACGTCGTCGCTGGGCACACCCTGTGCGGCGAGTTCGGGCATCGTTAGGCCGGAGAAATCGGCACTCTGCGACCAGCCGAAGACGACGACCGGGTTGGCGGCATCGACTCCCCCAGTGGCGATCTGACTCTGGATGGCCTGGTCCAGAATCTGTTCCTCCTGCGCGAAGGAGGTGTCGACGGGCAATGTGTGAACGCCGGTGACCGGATACAAACCCTCGGGTGTGAACGGAGCCTGCACCGTGCCATCAAAGCCTCGCGGCTCCAAATACAGCTGCTCGACGGCATTCTGGTAGCCGGTGCTCGCGACCGGCGTGCCACTGGTTCCGAAGATCAACGCCGTCCCGTCGCCGAGCGGTGAGTCGGCATCGTCGACGTCGGCCAGCCGTATGTCAGCGTGCCGCGGCAGGGATGAAACGGCGACGAGGGCTCCGGCGACGACGAAGGTGGCGACGATGACTCCGCGACCCGGCATAGCATCTCCCTGTCCGCACGATGTGACGCAAATTACAACACGGGCTCAGGTTAGAAACAAGAGCTCTTGCCGTAAATGATGCCGGCGCTAAAATCCGAGGCTATGGCAGCAGCACGCACGTCCGCGCCTCCCCAGCCTCGCAGGATCCGCGGCATGGATGCCGAACAGCGACGCGCACAGCGACGCGAACAACTCTTAGCGGCGGCGTTCGAACTCTTCGCTCGGGACGGGTACGCGAACGCGTCCATCGAACAGATCTGCCAGACCGCCTACGTCGGCAACAAGGCGTTCTACGACCTGTTCGACAGCAAGGAGGATTGCTACATCGCGCTGCTGCGCCAGGTCTCGGAACGGATCGAAGATCAAGTGGCTCAAGCGATGCGGGAATCCGAAGATGCCGACGAAGAAGAGACTGTGCGCCGGCTGCTGTCGGCATTCGCCCACACGCTCGTTGATGACCCCCGTGTCGCGATGGTGACTTTCGGTGTGGCCGCCGGTATTTCACCGCGGGTCGAAGCTCAGCGACGGGAGAATCGGCGCTGGGCGGCTTCGTTCATCGAGGCGCTCTGGCGTCGTCACCATCCGAGCGGTCAGCCGGGCGGCGGGATCAACTATCACGCGCTGGCGGTCGCCACCGTCGGCGGACTGTTCGAGACCGTCACCGACTGGCTGCACGAGACAGAGCCGCCTCGGCCGCGGACCTTCGAGGACCTCGTTTCGGATCTGACCACATTCATGTCGGTCGTGGAAGCCGGGATCCGCAGTCGCTGTTGATCGAGCGCTGCCCGTGTACTACCTATAAGTAGTACGATAGCTCGCATGTCCGAAGTGCCGGTGCGCGAGCTGAATCAAAATACTGCTGGCGTGCTTGCACGAGTCAAGCGCGGTGAGCACATCGATATCACCGAACGTGGAGTCGTGGTGGCCCGCCTGGTCCCGTCTCAGACCAATCCTCTAGCCGAAATGATCAGCGCCGGAAGGCTTCGTCCAGCCACCCTCAGCGGAGCAGCGCCACGTCCATCCGGACCAGTGAAGACCGACAATGAGGCCGGCCAAGTGCTGCGCGAGCTGCGAGACACCGAGCGCTACTGATGCTGTACCTCGACACCTCGGCCTTGGTGAAGCTGATACGGCATGAACCCGAAAGCGATACCCTCGCTGACTGGCTTGACGCGCACACACCCGCGCCGTGGGTGTCCTCGATGCTGATTGAGGTGGAACTCCCTCGCGCCCTGCACCGGGTAGAGCCCTCGCTGCTCGCCGATGTGCCCGCGATCGTGGCTCGGGTAGCGCGCTACGAAATCGACGAACTGGTGCGGGCCGCCGCGGCGGCGTATCCGGATCCTGCACTGAGGTCACTCGACGCGATCCATCTCGCAACCGGGGACGCGGTGTTCGGCTCTCAATTGACTGCGTTCGTCAGCTACGACGAACGCCTCCTCACGGCTGCAGCGGCACTCGGCATGCCGATCGCTGCCCCAGGCCGCTAAGGTTCGTTTTATCGAAAGCCGTTGCTGCTCAGAGCTGCGAGCGCATGTACTCGAGCACTTCGTCGATCTTGGCGAAGCCACCGAGGTGACTTTCGCCGGAACGAACGACGAGCTCGGCGTCCTGCAGACGCGATGCGGCCGCGTGGACACCGGCGATCGGAACGACGTGATCGGTGTCGCCGTGCCACCACCGCACCGGCACCTTCACGTCGGCCAACCGAAAACCCCAGTCCCGCCCCAACAGTCGGGCATCGTCGATCATGGCCAGGCAGCGACCGTGAAAGGCATTGACCATGTCGTCGACGAAGATCGCCTCGACTTCCGGATCGGCGAGCACCCGTCGATCGTCTTCGGGCCACCTGCTGGCGTAAACGCGGTAGGCGCTGTGCGCGAACGGAATTAGCGGTGCCAGCAGGATGGTGCTGAGCACCGCCAGTGGCCGGCGCAGTTGGGTGAGTATGCGGTGATAGCGGCGGGCGACATCGGTGACGCCGCCGCTACTGGCGTCGGGACCGACCGACGGCACGGTGCCGTCCAGAACAGCCACGGCGGCTACCCGCGCGACCAGCGGGGCCAGTGCGCCGCACGCCAGAGCGTATGGGCCACCACCGGATAGACCCACGACACCGAGCCGCTCGACGTCGAGCACGTCAGCCACTCGCGATATGTCGGCGACCCAATCGCTGACCGCTCCGTAGCGGTGCGAATCGGACCAGCCCGTACCGGGACGCTCGATGACGATGACCCGCAGGCCGAGCTTCTCGGCCGCACGCCGTCCGATCATCGGGAACTGCCGTCGTGCGCCCAGCGTGCTGTGGAACCACAGCACCACCGGGCCCGACGGGTTGCCGTATTCGGCGTAGCCGAGGCGGCGACCGCCGGACAACTGGAACTGGCCCTCCGCGCGCGGCTTCTCGACGCGCGGAACCAGCGGGGGATGCCGCAGGCGGCTGCTCAGTCTCATCGGTTTCCAGAGTCTAGGCGCATCGCCGGGCGGGCCGATTGCCGACATTGCCTTGGCAACCAACAGCTTTCCCGCTGTTGGCACGATGTTTCCGCGTGATTCAGCCCGGATTTATTGCGGTTGTGAGACGAGTGACTGGTTGTGCGTGAGCCATCTGCCTAAACTTCGGCCCATGGGGCAGGAATTACGCGTCGACACCGCCGGTGTGCAGGCGATGGCTACCCGTTGGGGCGCGTCGGTGGGCGACCTCAACGAGACCGTCGCGCCGACGGGGTTGGGGTTGTCGTGTCAGACGAGCGCGGCGGCAGTGGATGCCGCGCATGTCGATGTCGCGGCGTTCACCGCCGCGTTGGCTGCGCGGGTCGGCGACCGCGCCGCGGGCGTCGATCAAGCCGATACCAGCTATCTCGCTCAGGAAGCTGCGTCGACGGCCGCCCTGACTGACGTCTTCCAGCCGACGGTCAGCGAGTAGCCATGGCGGCGGTCGCGGGAGCTCCCGGCCTGTCGGCCCTCTTGGCATGGCCCACTGACCATCTCACCGAGGCGGCGGCTCACTGGGAAACCGTTGGCGAGCGCAGCTATGGCGTGGCCCACGCCGTGTGGAGCGATGCGCTGACCGTCGATTGGAGCGGCGAGGCCGCCGAGGCACTGCGTACTGACACCCACGCCGATTTGATGACCACCAGTGGGGTTGTCGATCAGCTTCAGTCAGCGGCCAGCGTCGCGCGCAGCGGAGCTTCAGATCTCCAGGCCGCCCGTTCCCAGATGCGCTACGCCGTCGAAGATGCCCGCTCAGCGGGGTTCGAAGTGGGCGAAGATCTTTCGGTCACTGACCGGACGAGTGGCGGATCAGCCGCACGGCAGGCCGCGCGCCAGGCCGCGGCTCAGGCTTTCGCCGCAAGTATTGGTGGACGCGCAGCCCAGCTGGTCAGCACGGACGCTCTGGTCGCGAGTACGGTCACCGCCGCGGTAGCCGGTGTCGGTTCGACATTTCCGCAGACTCCGCCGACCAACGGCCAAGTCCATGCCGTCGATAACCGCACGTTCAAACAAGGCCCCGATAAACCACCGCCTCCGCCAAAGGGCCCGAGCGCGGGCGACATGCGGAAGGTGTTCGAGAAGCTTCCGAAAGGCTCGAAGGATACATACCGGATGGTCGAGTCGCCCGAGGACTTGGAGCGCCTCAAACGATGGATGACCGAGCACGGCACCGATATGCCCAGCCGGTATAGCGAGCCTGGCAAAGGGCAATGGACGCGATTACCGGATGGCACCGAAGTCGGTGAGCGCCATGGCGCCGATTCGACTGGTAAGGACGCGCTAGACGTCGACCTCAAAAATCCGGATGGGACGATTCAACACTGGAAGATTCACATCAACCCAAAGACTGGTGCGGCGCCCGAGATCCCCGCGGTTGAAGCAGCACCGGCAGAGCCAGCGCCAGTTGAATCGGCTCCGGTCGAGGGCTTTGAAGGTGGCGGTCCCGCGGGCATACCGGTCGCTCCCCACTTCGTGCACCCACCGGGCACTATTGACCACGGGATCCCCATCATCGGCGAGGACGACCCCGGCGAGGCCGAGCGTGACTTCAAGCACTGAAGCATCCACAGCGTTTGCGCAGATCAAAGGAGGACAGGCTTGATGACAGAACCCGGAATCACTTCGCGGGACGCACTCCGCGACGACATCCTGGCAATGGGCCACGATGATTTCGTGTCAATGGCTGACGTGCAGGCCAGCATCTGTGGCGGCCTGCTCTCAGAACTGTCGGCCGAGCGTCAGCAACTCGTAGTGGACACCGTGCGGTCGTTGCTGGAGGACGGGCTGCTGCAGGTCGGCGACATTCCAGGCCACAATGACCCCGGGTTCAAGCCATGGCCGGGGACACTGGACGAAGTGATGGCGCGGTTCATCGACCACTTCGTCGGACACTACGACGACCAGCGCCAATGGCAGTACACGATCTGGCTGAACCTCACTGCTGCGGGTCAACAAGCTTCGAACGAGATCGTCGGCAAGGCGTCAGATAGCTGATATGCGAAGGCATAACGGTTAAACGTGCTGTGAGAAGTTTCGTGGAGTGTGGCCGGCGCACCGTTGAAATTGTATCTTCGCGTCGACGACCGATTAGCCATGTAGCAGTCTGCTACGCTTGTAGCAGACTGCTACATGAGGAGGCAACATGACGAACACCGCTGATCGGGTGACTCGCGTAGCGGCCGACCTCATGGACAGCGCGGCCGCCGAAGGCGCGCGACAGAGCCGATCGGCCAAGCAGCAGCTCGACCATTGGGCGCGTGTCGGACGCGAGGTATCGAGCCAGCAGACTGCGGCCCGCCGACGAGTCGAAGCCGCGCTGACCGGCGAGCTGGAATTGCGTGAACTCAGCGTCGAAGAGGGCGCGGTGTTCAATGCCGAGATCGCTGCGGCCATTCAGGAGAATCTGGCGGAATCAAATTACGGCAAGCTTCTGGCCGAGCGCGGCATCACCACTGTGGCTCTCAACGAGAACGGTGACATCGTCGAGCACCGCCCTGACGGATCGTCGGTCACGCTCAACGCGAAACACCCACGCCGCGGGAAGGCGAGCGCCAAGCCCACCCGATGAAGCGGCTCGATCTCGTCGTCGGACCCAACGGAGCCGGCAAGTCGACCTTCGTCGAACTCACGCTGGCGCCACTGTTGCCCGGCAGCGCCTTCGTCAACGCCGACGAGATCGCGAAACAGCGTTGGCCCGAGGATCCGGCCTCTCACTCGTATGAGGCTGCGCGGGTGGCGGCAGCGACCAGGGGCAAGCTCATCGAGCTGGGCACATCGTTCATCGCCGAGACCGTGTTCTCCCATCCGTCGAAGCTGGAACTGATCGAGGATGCTCGCGCGGCGGCCTACACGATCGTCTTGCATGTCCTGCTGATCCCCGAGGATTTGGCAGTCGAGCGGGTGAGGCTCCGGGTCAGTGCGGGCGGCCATGATGTGCCCGAAAACAAGATTCGCGAACGCTACCAACGTCTTTGGGGCCTGGTCGCCACCGCACTCATTCGCTGTGATTCGGCAAGCGTGTACGACAACAGCGAACTTCAAGGCCCCCGCATCGTCGCTCAGGTAAACGACGGCTTCTGCGTCGGCTCGCCGACCTGGCCGGCGTGGACGCCTCACGTCTTGCGGTCCGCGTGCATGCCGTAGCGCAATGGTCGGCTTGCGTGGCGCCGTCACCTTCCGTCGACGATTGGCGTCCAACATCCTGGAGCACTAAGTTTCCAAATTGTGATGTTCTCAGCTGCTGGTGCAGTTTCGCGGTGGATCGCCCCTTTTCTGACTCTTGCGGTCGTCGTCGGCATGGGTCAACTTGGCGAGGGCGGTCCCGCCCCGGCGATACGCCTGGCCGACGACGCCAACCCGCTGGCCGGCATGCCGTTCTACGTCAACCCCACCTCAGCGGCTATGCGCGCCGCACAGAAGGCCGATCCACCCAGCGCCGAGTTGACCGCCGTCGCCAACACGCCGCAGGCGTACTGGATCGTCCCGGGCTCGTCGGCGTCGACGGTGGCGAAGTACACCGGCGACGCGGCGGCTGCCGGAGCCCTGCCGGTGTTCACGGTCTACGGCATTCCGCACCGCGACTGTGGCAGCTTCGCGGCGGGCGGCATGGGGTCCGGCGACGCCTATCGCGGGTGGATCGACACCATCGCATCCCAAATTGGCCCGTCACGGGCTGCGGTGATCGTCGAACCCGATGCGCTCGCCATGGCCGACTGCCTGTCGGGCGACCAGCGCCAAGAACGCTACGACTTGATCCACTACGCCGTCGACACGCTGACGCGCAACCCGGCCACAGCCGTGTACGTCGACGGCGGTCATGTGCGCTGGCACAGCGCCGAGGACATGGCTGACAGGCTCAACAAAGCCGGTGTCGGCCACGCGCGGGGTTTCAGCCTCAACGTCGCGAACTTCTTCACTAACGAAGACGAAATCGGTTACGGCGATGCGATTTCGGCGCACACCAACGGCGCCCACTACGTCATCGACACGTCGCGCAACGGCGCCGGCCCAGCGCCCGCGTCCAAGCTCGACTGGTGCAATCCCAGCGGTCGGGCGCTCGGCGCTGCGCCGACCACGGCGACCGGCAACGGACACGTCGATGCTTTCTTGTGGATCAAGCGTCCCGGTGAATCCGACGGTTCATGCGACAAAGGCGATCCGCCGGCGGGGACCTTCGTGAATCAGTACGTCGTCGATCTGGCCCACAACGGGGGCCCTGTCGACCTAGCCCACAGCGCGGGCCACTAGGCCTCATCGAACGGCGAGGCGATGCAGACCGAGGCCGGATCACTGTCGCCTCAAGCGGATCGGGGCGCTCCGCCATCTTGGTGCCGGGAACGCGCGGGCAGGTGGCGATGGTGGGTTTGATTTCCACCGCCGCGTTTGGCGGTGTACATCGCAGTGTCCGCGGCATGGACCACCTCGTCGAGCAGGGATTGGTAGTCGTGTTCTCGTACGCCCTCGAGCGGCGCGCAGGCACTGCCTACGCTCGCGGTCACGGAGCTGGACAGCGCGGCGATCGCCTGGCATATCCGTTGAGCCAACCAAGGTCCAGTGTCATCGCTCAAGGCGATGTCGGCGACCACGAACTCCTCGCCACCGCTGCGCGCGATGACCGCAGTGTGGCATGTGGCCTGCAACGCTGCCGCCACCTGTAGTAGTGCTCGGTCGCCGGCCGCATGACCGTATTCGTCGTTGAGCGATTTGAAGCAATCCATGTCGATCACCGCGGCCACCAGCCAGGTGGCCCCGGCCGGCCGCGCAAGCAGAAGTCCAAGGGCCCTGTGTCGGAAACCCCGACGGTTGAGCAGGCCGGTCAGCGGGTCGCAATCGGCGTGCACCACATCGTTGCTGAGCGCTCGGATCAAAATGAGGATGGCCACCGGCAATGCGATATTGATTTGGACCACCAACCACAGATCCACTCCGGCGAGCCCGGGGTGCCCCAACGATGTCAGCCTGACCGCCTCGAATGCACCGACGCTGGCGGCGACGGCGAAATTGTAGAGCACGTACTTGAGGGTGTGAAAGAAGGCGATGTAGCCGCCGAAGAGCGCGAATGCGATGCATCCATTCAGCGCGGCCAACGGATCGGGATGAGCCGCGCAGGCGAGCGCGACTGAAGCGTTTGCCGTGAGCAGGAAGGCCACCGACTGACCGTGAGTGGGCCATCGCAGCGTCCACAACAGCGCAGCGGCGATACCACCGCCCAGTGCTATCGACGTCATTGTCACCGGGACAAACCCTCGCGGACCATCGGAGCCGGCCAGCAACACCACTAGGCAACCAGCCAGCGACGCGAGCAGCGACGCCATCAATACGCGAACGGCTCCGCTGACGCCGTGGCTACGCAGATAGCCGCTGAGCCAGTCGTAGTAACTGGGCTGAGCCCACCACCGCTGAAGCCAAGTCATCCCGGATCGAGCCCTTCCGACGATTGGCTAAGTGCTTAGAACATAAGCTGAGAAAATTTGGCAAATGGTGGATTAGCAATCTTTGTCCAAGCGACTGATCGTTAGCGAGCTGTCCGCCTACTGTGCGGCTCGCGGGCAGGAATTACGGGTCTACACTGCAGGACCGGAGTTAGGCCGCTGAAGATCACCAATGTCCCTGATGGACAACCTCATCGAACGGTCGACGGTTCGGTTTGCGGATCGGCTTGAGCGGTCGGTCAGCGGGATAGCCGAGACCCATCAGGTAGGCCACTGTGTGTCCGTCGGGCACGCCAAGAATGGCCCGAGCTCTGGCCTCGTCGCCGATTGACGAGTGGCCGGTCCCGATTCCCAGGTCGGTGGCCGCGATCATCATTGCCATCGTGGCCTGTCCGAGGTCGTAATGGTCGGTCCGTGTCCGGCGGTCATCTTCTGGCGGTGGCAGAACGAAAGCGATGGCCGCGGCAGCCTTCGCGATATGACCGGCGCCTTGCCAAACGGTCGAAAGCTCTTGTAGCTGAGCAGGATCCGTGACGACGACGAAGTCCCAGCGCTGACGGTTCTTCCCCGACGGAGCCCGCCACCCAGCCTCAGCTATACGGTTCAGGTCTTCCTCTGACACGGACTCCGGCGTGTACTCGCGCACATTGCGTCGGGCGCGAATCGCATCCCAAGCTTCCATGTCGGCCTTCCATCTGCGCCTGTAGCGCCAGTTTTATGCGGCTCCATCCATGGTGCCATCGCCGTCGCCGGCGACGCAGGGACACCGACTCGCGTCGGCGCAGGCTATATGACGGCGGATAATTCCTGCTCGGTCAACCCATACTTCAGTGCCACGGCCAATAGCCGCGACGCGGTGATCACGCCGTGCAGCTTGCCGTGCTTCATCACGGCTACCAGGGGACTTCGCAGCCTGCCCATCATCGCGGCCACCTCGATGATCGTGTCATCTGCATTGGCGGCGGGCAGCTGCAGCCGGTGGTGCGGCAAAAGCTCGCGAACCGTCTTGCCGCTCAACTTTTCCGTAGCCCGGTCGGCCACCGACTCCCCGAGCATGCCGGCCAGCAGGGGATCTAGCTGCACGAAACCGGGCACGATGAAGCGCACCACTTGATCGGCGGGCAGCACCGCGTGCGGTTGCCCGTCCGGAGTTAGTACGACTATTCCGGGCAGGCTGTATTCGGCGAGCAACCGGACGGCTTCCAGGGCAGACGAGTCGATGTCCACTACCGGGAACTGCTCGTCGATCTCCGCTGCCTGCACAACGACCTCCGAGTTCGCTATTTCACCCGCGCGTCGCGCACGTGGCACCGACGGCGGTAGTGGGCGGTTCGCAGTAACGCGATCGGGCCATAGGGCGCCCTCATGCTCGCAACGACCGTCTGGACGATGTCACCACTTGAGACTGCGCCCGCTCAGCCATCCGGACCCGAGCGCTGGCGGATCTTTACGAAAGCCTTACGCCCTGAGCGTGCACCTCGTCCAACCCGCGGCCCGGCTAGGCTGGTGAGCATCGCTTCGCCTTCGGAGGTCGTCATGAGCCGCGGAATATTCGCCACCCCGATAGTGCCCGCCATGAACGCTGTCGCGGCCAAGCTCATCGATGTGCCCCTGGTGGGCAACATTGTGGGCCGAAACCTGGTAGTGATTTCCTACGTCGGCCGCCGCTCCGGCAAGACATTCTCCATACCGGTGAATTACCGGCGGGTCGGTGACGAGATTGTCATCCGCGTCGGGCTTCCCGACGCGAAGAACTGGTGGCGAAACTTCCTGGGCGACGGCGGCCCGATTGCGCTGCGGCTCAACGGTGCCAACCGGACCGGGCACGCCGTCGCGACCCGCGACGATCGCGGCAGGGTTACCGTCACCGTCAAGCTATAGACCCCCCCGCTTCTGGCTGAACGTCGCGATCCATCCGTCCGGCGCCTTAGAGCGCCGCCCACAGCAGGTAACACCGCCGCGTCATCAGCGGATAGTCATCTTGATGTGAAGGTCTTCGATAGGGAAGGTGAACGGGGCTATGCGGTCGGGCGAGCGCATCCAGTCGAAAGTTCGCGGTCACCGGTGGTGGCCGCGCATGAAACTCGGCGGTGCCGCTCTGATCGCGACCGTGGCCGGCGCAATGATTGCGTCGATTGCGCTATATCTCGATGGCGCTGCGCCCCACCACATTCCAACCCACGGTCCGCCTGTCAGCGGGGGGACCACCGTGACGCTGGATGTGGAGAGCATCGAGAACAACTACAGCGAGCTGGTCGGCAACCTCATCATTTCGCCCGGACCTGCGTTGCTGGATCCGGTGACCAACGGTCTCAGGCAAGACCTCACTGTCGCAGTTACATCCGTGACGACGCCGGTGAAGCGGACGTGGACCAAGGGTATGTTGCCCGGCGTTTTCCCTGTTCCGCTGACCTTGGGGCGCGACATCGAGCGTTGGCCGTTCGATCACTATTACACCGGACCCATCACGGTCGAACTGTTCACCGGCGCGGCGCAGGTGCCGACGCGTGCCAACGTGACATTCGTCGACAGGTTGCCCGGTTGGAAAGCCCACGTGACCCGCACCCATAACGCCGATGTGCTAGCGCCCTACGCAATCGAATTGCAGCGCTCAGCGAGCACAATGGTGTTCGCGATCGTCGTTCTGTGCATTCTCGTCGCGATCGCCGCCGTTGGTCTGTTTGTCGCGGTTCAGACGTTCCAAGGGCGACGAAAGTTTCAGTCTCCGATGACAACTTGGTACGCGGCGATGTTGTTTGCGGTGGTCCCGCTGAGAAACGCCCTCCCCGGCTCGCCGGCGTTCGGAAGCTGGATCGATCTCACGATCGTCTTGTGGGTGCTGGTGGCTTTGGTGGTGGCGATGCTGCTCTACATCGCGGCGTGGTGGCGACAGCTAAGGCCGCAGCCGCACGGCGCGGGCATCGAAGCGGAATGGATTACCGATCATGCAACTCGGACGCTGGATAGGGCGCGCTAGTTTCGAGCCAACTCGAGCTGTCAGACCCCCACGCGACAATTGAGCCGTGGAGGGATATGACATCATCGGCGACATTCATGGGTGCGCCGCCAAACTCGAAGCGCTGCTGAGCGATCTCGGGTATCGACTCGACGGGCGGACCGGTGCTTACCGACACCCGCAACGACAGGCGATCTTCGTGGGTGACCTGATCGATCGCGGCGAGCAGCAACTGCTCGTTCTCGAGACGGTGAAGGCCATGGTGGATGCCGGCACCGCACAGATAGTGATGGGCAACCACGAGTTCAACGCGATCGCGTACGCCACGGAGCACCCCGCCGGCAGCGGGCAATATCTGCGACGGCACAACGACAAGAACAACCGCCAGCACCAGAGCTTCCTCGACCAGGTGACCGGTGCGCAGCGAGCCGCGTATATCGAGTGGTTCACGACGTTGCCACTGTGGCTCGACCTCGGTGACATACGCGTCGTCCATGCCTGCTGGCACGAAGACTCGATCAAAGTCGTGACAGGCGAATTGGGTTCAAACCGGTTCGGCACGCTGGACGACCTCGTGCGAGCGAGCACGAAGGGCGACCGGCTCTACGACGCCATCGAGATTCTGCTCAAGGGTCCTGAAATCAGCCTGGTCGATCACGGCCAGCCGCGGTACGCAGACAAGGACGGCCATCTACGTGAGAACGCCAGGATCCGCTGGTGGAACGGAAGCGCAACGACGTTGCGCGACATCGCCGAAATAAGTAGCACTTTCACGACGGAGAGCGGCGAGCCGTATCCCGATCTGCCGGATATCGACGTCACACCGCAAGACCGGTCGTTCGTTTATGCAGGCGCCGTTCCGGTGTTTTACTCGCCACTACTGGCGTCAAGGCCATCCGCAGCAGTTTCGAGACTGGAACTCGCTGAGCGCGTGCGTGGACTTCAGCGCTGTGAAGGGTGGAACGCTCACGGCCTACCGCTGGTCAGGTGAGAGCCGGGTCGAGCCTGAGCACTACGTACAGAACGACCGGTAGTCGGCTCGGGAATGCTCGCTGCGATTATGCATTGCGCGGGCCCCAGGTCCAGCCGGGCAACTGTTCGAGCCGTCGCGCGCGGTCGGGCTCGAGCATCCCCCGAGTAAAGCGGTCGCGCTGCTCGACCACCCACGCACCGAGCCGGTCGCCATCTCCGCTGACATGCGATGGCGGAACTCGAGCGTTCCCATGCTGGCGGACGTATGCGAGCAGTTGCCCGTAGTTCTTCTCCCACCGCTCAATTAGCACTCGGCGTTCTCCGCTCTGCCAACCCCCCCGTGGCGCACGTGGCGTGGACGCCCTGTCAGATTCGCCCTCGACGTCTTCCTTGTACCAACCCTCGTAGGCAGGCTCAATGTCCTCGGTTCTGACGAGAATTCCGTCGCTCACCGCACGCAACAGCTGCCGTTTGAGCTTCTCGTCGGTGCGGTTCGTCGTGATCGCGATGTTCTTCAATTCGTCGCGCGAAGCGCTCTGCTGGAACCACTCGATGGTTTCGCGGAAGCGGTCGTCGAGGCGTTTATCGCCGAGGGAACTGGGATTCACGCGAACGTATTCGATGACGGGGTCGACCGATTTGACCATCCGGATCAGCGCTGCACGACTTTCCTTCATCAGTCGCTCGACGTCACTGAGGTAGAAGTCCAGATCGGCGCGCGGCACGAGATTGTTCAATCCGAAACCCAGCACCCGGCCGATGGCCAGGGCTTCGCCGAGGCGTGGCTCACGCTGGCCGGCCTCGATTCGAGTGATAGCCGACGTGTCGAGATCAACCCCGGCCTCCTCGCGAAGACGGGCACACAGCTGCTGCTGCGTCAAGCCCGACCGGAGCCGGGCAACCTTCGCCCGCTCGGCGAAAGTGGCCGTGACCTCGTCCTCCGGCAGAGGGGATCGACTTTCGGGTGTCTGCACATATGCAGCCTACTCTGCACTATTGCAGAATGTCTCCAGGCGTTGCTACTGTGTCATCACAGCAAAAACTGCATTATCACAGTATCGAATCTCATCAATTGCATTACGCGACACTGAGGTGCCGGCGAAATTACCCCCGGCGGGGGCCTATCAACGGGAGGCTTGCATGACGTCCTACATCGAAATCATCGACGGCGCTCAGCCATGGCAGGCCGTGTTGGATCCGTCAGTCATGACCGACGACTTGGTCCGCGCCGGCCACCAACTGGCTGATGCCGCGAAAGACGGCGACTGGCCAAAGGTCATGTCCGTGCTCGACAGCAAATCGAAGTGGCTGGTTGTCAACCAATGGCGCCCGGGCGGAAAAACGTGGTTCACCGCGCTGCACCAAGCCGCGTGGCATGGCGCGCCTGTTGACGTCGCCAGGGAACTCCTCGACCGCGGCGCACTACGGTCGCTTCGCGATGCGGAAGGCCGCACCGCTTTCGACGTCGGAGCCGAGCACGCGAATTCACCGAGACTGCAGCGACTGCTGAGCCCCCCGCGCTCCCGGTTGAGGCCGAGGCAGATCGCAGCCCTCGACAAACAACTCGTCGACCTCATCGACGGACGTATTGCCGGTCGCCTTTTCGAGGGCGACCTGCGCACGGTGCTGCGATACCCGCCAGTTGAGATACTGCACGAATTACCCGGTCAAAGGGTTTGGTTCCCTCTACCCGGTAAGTACGGCTTCCACATCGAACTGCAACACGGCGGCCTCGAAGTCAAAAGCTGGTGCGGCCTGGTCGAAGGGTCTGGTCAGGCTCATTTGGTCACGCCCGAAGGCACCGTTCTCGTCGATCAAGGATTCGTGTGACCACCCACCTTCACTCAAAACCAAGGAGATCGTTTATGAAATTAACTGCTGCACAACGTGATCGGGCGGCTGGCGCATTGCTCGCCACAGCGGCCGGGGATGCCCTCGGCGCGGGGTACGAGTTCGACCCGCCGATGCCTGCCGACGCCACCGTCGATATGATCGGCGGCGGCCTGGGGCCGTTCGAACGCGGCGAGTGGACCGACGACACGTCGATGGCGATCGCGATCGCCGAGACCGCAGCCACCGGAGCCGACCTGCGCGACGAGCGAGCACAGGACGACGTTGTGAGCCGGTGGAGCTTTTGGGCGAAGACAGCCAGAGACATTGGCGTGCAGACCAGCTCGGTCCTGTCCGCCGCGAAGAAGCGCGGAATCTCGTCGCGGACCGCTCGCGACGAATCCGAGGCTCTTCACAGGCACAGTGGCCACACCGCGGGTAATGGATCTCTCATGCGGACCGCGCCGGTGGCGCTCGCATACCTCGACGATGAAGATGCGCTCGTCGAAGCGGCTCGCTCGGTCAGCGAGCTGACGCATTTCGACCCTGAGGCTGGCGATGCATGCGTGCTGTGGTGCGTTGCGATTCGGCACGCCATCCTGACCGGCGAGCTCGATGCACGAGTCGGGCTGGACCGTATCCCCGCCGAGCGCCGCGACCTGTGGTCGTCCCGGCTGGACGAGGCCGAAGCGTCGCAGCCTTCGGCGTTCGCCGACAAGAACGGCTGGGTGGTCGCTGCATTGCAAGGCGCATGGTCGGCGATCACGAGCACGCCTGCGCCTAAGGATGATTCAGAATCCGGAGTGTTTCGCGCCGACCATCTGCGATTGGCGCTCGAAGCGGCGGTGCGCGGTGGCCATGACACCGACACGGTCGCGGCCATCGCCGGCGGTCTTCTTGGCGCGGCTTACGGCGCGTCCGCGGTGCCCGCGCGATGGCGGCTCATGTTGCACGGCTGGCCCGGGCACTACACTCGCGGACTGATCGCGCTTGCGGACAAGATCATCGACAAGGGCCGACCTGACGGGTTCGACTACACCTACGGCGGATATCCCGAAGCCCGCCAACTCGTCCAACATCCGTACGACGACGAGCTGTGGATCGGCGGCGTCGCTGCGCTACAGAAGCTTCCGACGCAAGTCGACGCGATCGTTTCGATGTGCCGCGTCGAGGACTCGCAACTGCCCGACGGCGCGACACACCTTGATGTTCGGCTCATCGACCAAGTGGGCGGAAACGATAATCTTGACTTCGTGTTGCTCGATACCGTACGGGCAGTCGAGCAGTTGCGCGACGAGGGACGAACCGTGTTCCTGCACTGCGTGCAGGCATACAGTCGCACACCCACCATCTCCGCGCTCTACGGAGCTCGCAGGCGGGACGTCGATATCGACACGGCTTTGGACGACGTCGCCGCAGTCCTGAACGGCGCGCACCCGAATTCCGATTTTCACGAGGCACTGCGACGACTCCGGCCGAAAGGGGCCTGAATGATGAGCGATCAGTGCGACGCGTTCGACCCGAACTTGGATGGCGTGCTGCAACGTTGTGTGCTGCAGGAGGGCCACAGCGGCCCGCATAAAGATGAGGAAGGCCTTGAGTTCTACGACGACGAGGCCGAGTACTAAACCACCCGTGATCTGTTGCTAGACAACGCTTCCACCGCGTCAGTCGGCTGGCCGTAATCGGAGTCGTGTTGAGGCTTTGTCGCCGCGGCACTTGGTGGCGATGAGCATCTTGAGCCGCGCATCGGCGCAAAAGTGCTCCATGCAGTCAGGGCAGTCGTCGAGGTGACGCAGCAGAGTGTCGCAGAGCTGCAGGGACAATTCTCCGTCGATCAGTTCCCATAGCCGCGCCCGGACAACTACGCAGCTGGGATGGGCGGGAGGACCTTGTCGCGAGTGCTCGTTCATGTCAACCGTTTCACACGACGCCGCCCTGCGGCATTGTTGCTCGCAATTGTTGCAAGCTCGGCAGTGCAACGGGGGCTACACACGAAATGTTCCCGATGGTTGTCGGTTCCGTCCGCTAAGCTTTTGGAAGCTCACGAGTGAACGGCTGTTTGGGTACCTGGCCCGCCGTTCCGGCAACCGCGCCCCACCGCACGGTGCCCCAGGGGAAGAGCCGGCACGTGAATTCGTGCAAGCGGTGGACGCCCGAAGGTGGCGTCGCCAGGAGTGGCGGAAAATGACCGAGCGGTATTTGAGTGCTGCAGATGCGGCGCTGCGCGAACGGATCACAGAGTTGTCAGTGCATATTCCGTGCGGGGGGTTGCGAGGTCCGGTCGAGCGACGAGGTTCATGGCAGTCGTGCCTTGACGAGGACTCCCCGGAGCAATGGGAGCACTGCGACGTCCCGAGGGCACTCGACCTGTGCATGGTCTGCTGCAGAGGCACAGCGGGCGGCACTTCACGGTGGGCCTGGTTGGGCTGCGAGCGCTGCCGCGCAGTCAACGATGCGCTGGAGAAAAAGTGGGGCGTTCGACCGCTAGCGCTGGGCCGCCACAGCCTGATGAATGGAATCGGGGTCAGCGTTCAAGCATCCCCGGAGATCATCGAGCAGCAGATCGATCGGCTTGTGGCGTTCACTAAGAGTCGTGGACAACTACGGGATTGGCGCCATAGCGAGTACACCAGGCTTGCAGCCGAATTCGATCCGCTAGCGGACATTCCGCTTCGGGTCTGGCAACAGCAATGGCCGTCCTTCCCCGCTGCGTCGCAGACGCATTCTCACGCTTGCTCGATCGCGAACTTCTTTGAATCCCCCGAGGTGATTCGCCTCTTCTTTCACCCGGGAACGTTGTTTAGCTGGTCGTCGTCGACACCTTTGACCCTCACTAGCACGTTCGTACGACAAATCTCCCGATCCGGTCGACGTCGATGGACTCCCGTTCTAGGGTGGCCCACAATGGCGCTTCACCTCCACCGTGCCGAGCGCACCGACCTGCTGGCCGACGGCTTGGGCGCGTTGCTGGCCAACCCGCTGCCCGACCCGTTCGCCGAGGAGCTTGTCCTGGTGCCGGCCCGCGGCGTCGAACGGTGGCTGAGCCAGCGGCTGTCGCATGTCTTGGGCGCCGGCAGTAACGGCGACGGAGTGTGCGCGGGAGTCGCGTTCCGCAGCCCGGGCTCGTTGATCGCCGAGATCACCGGCACCGTCGACGACGATCCGTGGTCCCCCGATGCGATGACGTGGCCGCTGCTCGAGACGATCGACGCCTCGCTCGATCAACCGTGGTGCGCCATCCTGGCAAAGCACTTGGGCCATTTCGACACCGGCGACGAAGCCGAGTTACGAAGAGGCCGAAGGTATTCGGTGGCACGACGGCTCGCCGGACTGTTCGCCTCCTACGCCCGGCAGCGTCCGCAACTGCTCGTCGACTGGCTCTACGGCAATGCAGAAGGCCTCGACAAAGATCTGCACTGGCAGCCCGCGCTGTGGCGGGCGCTCGTCGAGCGCGTCGACGCCGATCCCCCACACATCCGCCAGCAGAAGACCGTCGCACGGCTGCAGGAGGGGCCGAGCGAGCTGCCAGCACGGCTGTCGTTGTTCGGGCACACCCGCCTGGCGTGCACCGACATCGAGCTGCTGCAAGCGTTGTCCACCCACCACGATCTGCACCTGTGGCTGCCGCACCCCAGCGACGCGTTGTGGCACAAGCTCGCCGGACACCACGGCGCTATCCCCCGTCGCGAGGACACCAGCCACCGCGAGGTGGACCATCCGCTGTTGGCCACGCTCGGACGCGACCTCCGCGAACTCCAACGCGGCCTGCCCGACCGATCTGCAGACCGACGAATATCTGCCCAACGACAACCGCGAGAGCACCTTGCTCGGCTGGTTGCAGTCCGATATCGCCGCCAATGCCGTTCGGCGAGAAGGTCGTACGCTGAGCGACGATGACCGCTCCGTGCAGGTGCACAGCTGTCACGGCCCCGCCCGTCAGGTCGACGTGCTGCGTGAGGTGCTGCTCGGCCTGCTGCAAGACGATTCGACGTTGGAGCCACGCGACATCTTGGTGATGTGCCCGGACATCGAAACGTATGCACCGCTGATCGTCGCCGACTTCGGGCTTGGCGACGTGGTGCACGGCGCGCATCCCGCACACCGGCTGCGGGTCAAGCTCGCCGACCGTTCGCTGATCCAGACCAATCCGCTGCTCGGCCTAGCCTCGCAGTTGCTGGCGTTGGCCGACGGCAGGGTGACCGCCAGCGAAGTGCTCAACATCGCGGAGACCGCGCCGGTGCGAGCCCGGTTCGGCTTCACCGATGACGACCTGGAGTCGATTACTCGCTGGGTGCGGCAGGCGAATATCCGGTGGGGCTTCGATCAGGAACATCGGCGGCCGTACCACGTCGACTTCGTCCACAACACATGGCGTTTCGGCATCGACCGCATTCTGGCCGGCGTCGCGATGTCCGACGATGCCCATGCCTGGATCGACAACACCCTGCCGCTCGATGACGTCGGCAGCAACAAAGTCGAATTGGCCGGACAGCTCGCCGAATTCGTCTGCCGGCTCGAACGCGCAGCCGACTCACTGTCCGGCGCGCGACCGTTGAGCGATTGGCTCAAAGCCTTAACTGACGGCATCACCGCGTTGACGCGGATCAGCGATTCCGACGCCTGGCAGACACGGCAGGTGGAGCGCGAGTTCGCAGAAGTGTTGGAGCAGGCCGGTTCTCGCGCCGACACCTCGCTACGGCTGCCCGACATTCGGGCATTGCTCGACCAGCACCTGGCCGGGCGCCCGACCCGGGCCAACTTCCGCACCGGAACCCTGACCGTGTGCACGATGGTGCCGATGCGATCGGTGCCGCACCGGGTGGTCTGCCTGGTCGGTCTCGACGACGGCGTCTTCCCGCGGCTCGGCGTCGTCGACGGCGACGACGTGCTGGCCCGCGACCCGATGACCGGTGAACGCGATATCCGTTCTGAGGACCGCCAACTGCTGCTGGACGCCATCGGCGCGGCCACCGAGAAACTGGTCATCACCTACACCGGAGCCAATCAGTACTCGGGCCAGCCCCGTCCGCCGGCGGTGCCACTGGACGAACTGCTGGACACCCTCGACATGACCACCACCGAGAAGATCCGGAAGCGCATCGTCGTCGAACATCCGTTGCAGCCGTTCGACATTCGCAATGTCGATACCGGGCGAGCTGGTGCCGAATGTCCCGTTCAGCTTCGACCCAACCGCACTGCGGGCAGCGCGGGCCAGCGCGGGCGACCGCAGCGAACAGCCCGAAGTTCATCTCCGGTCCGCTGCCGCCGCCACCCGCCGACGACGTCATCCTCGCCGACTTGATCGGCTTCTTCAAAGACCCGGTGAAAGGCTTCTTCCGGGCGCTGGAATTCACGTTGCCGCGTGACGTCGACGGCGTCCAAGACGCCATGCCGGTCGACCTGGACAACCTCGAGGAGTGGTCGGTCGGCGACCGAATACTCAGCGACGTCCTGCGCGGCATGACCGCTGACCAAGCGCGCCAAGCGGAATGGCGACGCGGCACGCTGCCGCCCGGGACAGCTGGGTTGGCGCAAGGCAACCGAGATCCGCGATCAGGCCAACCTCCTGGCGACCGAGGCGCAGCAATACCGCACGACGGATCCGACGCCGTATGACGTCGACATCGAACTCGGTGGCGGGCGGCGCCTCAGCGGCACCGTGCCCGCGGTGTACGGCCAGCGCTTGGTGTCGGTAACGTATTCCAAGCTGGACGGCAAACATCTGCTGGCATCGTGGATTCCGTTGCTGACGTTGTTCGCTCGCGATTCCCGCCAAGACTGGTCAGCGGCGTGCATCGGACGACCAAAGCGCGGCACAACTCCGCGGGTGGAGGAAATAGGCCGTCCCGATGGCGACGCCGTCGAGGTGTTGCGCGAGCTGGTGGCGATCTACGATGCCGGCCGCCGCGAGCCGCTCCCGTTGCCCGTCAAGACTTCCTACGCCTGGGCGGTTGCGCGGCATTCCGGCGATGACCCCGAGCAGGCCGCGGGATACCGATGGCGAAGCGGTCTCTACCCCGGCGAAGACCAGTCGCCGGCGCACGTGCGGGCTTGGGGCAAAGACGCGTGGCTGTCTGACCTGATGACACCGCTGCGGCCGGGTGAGGAATTCGACAGCGAAGACAACCGGCTCGGTGCCTATGCCTGTCGACTCTGGCTGCCGATGCTGCGCGCCGACAGGATCCCGACCTGATGGAGCCTTTCGACCTACTCGGCCCGTTGCCGGCCGAACGCTCCACCACGGTGCTGCAAGCCAGCGCAGGCACCGGCAAGACGTTCGCGTTGGCCGGTCTGGTGACGCGCTACCTCACCGAGGGCAAGGCGACGCTGGATCAGATGCTGCTCATCACGTTCAGTCGATCGGCCAGCCAAGAACTTCGCGAACGGGTGCGCCGCCAAATCGCCGACGCCCTAATCGCTTTCGATGATACGTCGACGGTCGGTGACAACCAGCTGGTGGCGCATCTGATAGACGCCCCTCACGACGAGCGGGCAGTCCGTAAGCAGCGGTTGCGCGATGCGCTGGCCGGTTTCGACGCGGCGACCATCGCCACTACGCACCAGTTCTGCCAGCTTGTGCTGAAGTCGCTCGGCGTGGCCGGCGACACCGCCTCCAATGTCACGCTGCTGGAAAGCCTCGACGACCTCACCACTGAGATCGTCGACGACCTGTACCTGGCCCACTTCGGCCAGGAGCGCGACGATCCGGTGCTTCAATACGGCGCCGCGCTGAAGTTGGCCCGCGAGGTGGTCGACAACCCCGCCGTCGAGTTGCGGCCCCGTGACCCGGACCCCGGTTCGGAGGCCGCTGCCCGCATCGATTTTGCGAAAGATGTTCTGGCCGAACTGGATAACCGCAAGCGCCGTCTCGGGGTGCTGAGCTACGACGACCTACTGAGCCGACTGTCTGCCGCGCTGGACACCGACGACTCCCCCGCGCGAACGCGGATGCGGCACCGCTGGCCCATCGTCATGGTCGACGAATTCCAGGACACCGACCAAATCCAATGGCAGGTGATCGACCGCGCGTTCAGCGGCCACTCCACTGTGATCCTGATCGGTGATCCGAAGCAGGCGATCTATGCGTTTCGTGGTGGGGATGTCGTGACGTATCTGGAGGCGGCCAAGACGGCGGGCGAGCAGAAGACGTTGGCCACCAACTGGCGCAGCGACTCCGCGCTGCTCGATCGGTTGCAGGTGGTGCTGCGAGGTGCCCAGCTCGGTGATGCCGAGATCGTGGTGGAGGAAGTCGAGGCACACCATCGCGGTCATCGGCTTGTCGGTGCGCCTCATAACGATCCGTTTCGGTTACGGGTTGTTGAACGAGCGACGCTGGGCCGCAAAGGTGTTCAGCAGCCGCCTATCGCTGCTTTGCGGGAGCACATCAGCGCTGACCTTGCCGCCGACATCCGTGCATTGTTAGCCAGCGATGCGAGCTTCGACGGTAAGCCATTGCGGGCCCGAGACATTGCGGTGATCGTCGAGCGGCACAGGGACGCCGAGGTCTGCTTCGAGGCGCTGTGCGATGCGGGCATTCCGGTGGTGTACACCGGTAACACCGACGTGTTCACGTCGGACGCCGCGGCGGACTGGCTCTGCCTGCTGGAGGCGTTCGACCAACCGCACCGCCCCGGGATGGTGCGCGCGGCCGCGGCGACGGTGTTCTTCGGCGAGACCGCGGAAACCCTTATGGCCGGCGGTGACCGGCTGACGGATCGCGTTGCCGACACATTGCGTGAATGGGCCGCTCATGCCCGGGAGCGCGGAGTGGCGGCGGTCTACGAGGCCGCGCAGTTGCGTGGGATGGGTGATCGAGTGCTGTCGTGGGAGGACGGCGAGCGGCAGATGACCGATCTCGCGCACGTCACCCAGCTGCTCCAAGACGTCGCGCACCACGAACGATTGGGCTTGCCGGGACTGCGCGACTGGCTGCGCAAGCAACGCGAAGAGCGCAGCGGCGCAACCGAACGCAACCGTCGGCTGGACAGTGACGCCACCGCAGTGCAGGTGATGACGGTGTATGCGGCCAAGGGACTGCAATTCCCGGTCGTCTATGTGCCGTTCGCGTTCAACCGCAATATCCAGGACTACGACCTCGTGGTGTTCCACGACGACGGAGAGCGCTGCTTATATATCGGCGGTGCGAACGGTCCCGGTGTCGCCTTGGCGAAACAGCAAGGCCGCCGCGAGGATGCCAGCGACGTCAGCCGGCTGAGCTACGTCGCGATGACGCGCGCGCAGTCGCAGGTGGTCGTGTGGTGGGCGCCGGCCCGCGACGAACCCACCGGTGGTCTGTCGCGACTGCTGCGCGGCCGACGCCCCGGCGAGCCACAGGTGCCCGATAAGTGTGATCCCCCGAAGATCACCGACGACGACGTGATGGCGCGGTTCCGAGAGTGGGAGGCCGCGGGCGGTCCGGTCATCGAGGACTCAGTGGTGGCCGCAGCACCACCGGTCCCAGCTAAGCCAGAGCCAACGGACTTGGAGATGCGGCACTTCCACCGCAGCATCGACACCGGGTGGCGGCGCACGTCCTACTCAGGTCTCATCCGGGTGGCCGAGGCAGTTGGGGTTACCAGCGAGCCTGAGGTCACCGAGCTGGATGACGAGACCGGCGATATCTCGTTGACCGAGAACGCCTCCGGGCCATCCGTTTTGTCTCCCATGGCCGCGTTGCCGCGTGGTGCGACGTTCGGGTCGTTGGTGCATGCGGTGCTGGAGAAGGCCGATCCTTTTGCGGCGAACTTTGCTTTGGAGCTCGAGACCTGTGTCTTGCGGGAGCTCAACTGGTGGTCGGTCGATGTTTCCGCCCCCGAGTTGGGGGCGGCGTTGGTGCCAATGAACGACACGCCGCTGGGTCCACTGGCGGGTGGCCTGACCTTACGGCAGATCGGCCTGCGGGACCGGTTGCGGGAGTTGGACTTCGAGATCCCACTGGTCGGCGGGGATGTGCGTGGTGCTGCGCCGAATGTGTCGGTGTCCGATGTCGGCGAGCTACTGCGAGCTTTTCTCCCGGACGACGATCCGGTAGCTCCCTACATCGATCGATTGACCTCCGCCGCGCTGGGCAACCAGTCGCTGCGCGGATACCTGTCGGGTTCCATCGACGCGGTGCTGCGCCTGCCCGACCAGCGCTACCTCGTGGTCGACTACAAGACCAACTACCTCGGCGACAATGCCGCCGACTATGGCGCCCTGCGGCTGGCCGAGGCGATGCTGCACTCCGACTATCCGCTGCAAGCGCTGCTGTACACCGTTGTCCTGCATCGATTTCTGCGCTGGCGAGTTCCCCATTACGACCCTGCTGTGCATCTCGGTGGGGTGCTGTATCTGTTTGTCCGTGGCATGTGCGGCGTTGATACACCGGTGATCGACGGGCAGCCATGCGGCGTATTCAGTTGGCAGCCGCCCCCTGCGCTGGTGCTCGCGCTCTCGGATCTGCTCGACGAGGGAAGGCAAGTGGCATGACCATCGAGCTTGCCGTTAACGCGACCGGCCTGCTGCAGACGTTCAACGAGGCTGGCGTGCTGGATGTTTCGGACGTTCGCGTGGCCGATCGGATTTGCGTTCTCGGCAAAGAGTCTGACGAGCAAGTAGCTCTGGCGGTCGCGCTGCTGGTGCGCGGCCTTCGCGGCGGATCGGTCTGCATCGAATTGGGGACTATCGCTTCCGACATCGGCGTTGACGACGTGCCGTGGCCCTCGGCTGAGGCTTGGCTGG
>CAWIJT010000002.1:0-741237 GCA_963836495.1 uncultured Actinomycetota bacterium
CGTGGTGCGACGTTCGGGTCGTTGGTGCATGCGGTGCTGGAGAAGGCCGATCCTTTTGCGGCGAACTTTGCTTTGGAGCTCGAGACCTGTGTCTTGCGGGAGCTCAACTGGTGGTCGGTCGATGTTTCCGCCCCCGAGTTGGGGGCGGCGTTGGTGCCAATGAACGACACGCCGCTGGGTCCACTGGCGGGTGGCCTGACCTTACGGCAGATCGGCCTGCGGGACCGGTTGCGGGAGTTGGACTTCGAGATCCCACTGGTCGGCGGGGATGTGCGTGGTGCTGCGCCGAATGTGTCGGTGTCCGATGTCGGCGAGCTACTGCGAGCTTTTCTCCCGGACGACGATCCGGTAGCTCCCTACATCGATCGATTGACCTCCGCCGCGCTGGGCAACCAGTCGCTGCGCGGATACCTGTCGGGTTCCATCGACGCGGTGCTGCGCCTGCCCGACCAGCGCTACCTCGTGGTCGACTACAAGACCAACTACCTCGGCGACAATGCCGCCGACTATGGCGCCCTGCGGCTGGCCGAGGCGATGCTGCACTCCGACTATCCGCTGCAAGCGCTGCTGTACACCGTTGTCCTGCATCGATTTCTGCGCTGGCGAGTTCCCCATTACGACCCTGCTGTGCATCTCGGTGGGGTGCTGTATCTGTTTGTCCGTGGCATGTGCGGCGTTGATACACCGGTGATCGACGGGCAGCCATGCGGCGTATTCAGTTGGCAGCCGCCCCCTGCGCTGGTGCTCGCGCTCTCGGATCTGCTCGACGAGGGAAGGCAAGTGGCATGACCATCGAGCTTGCCGTTAACGCGACCGGCCTGCTGCAGACGTTCAACGAGGCTGGCGTGCTGGATGTTTCGGACGTTCGCGTGGCCGATCGGATTTGCGTTCTCGGCAAAGAGTCTGACGAGCAAGTAGCTCTGGCGGTCGCGCTGCTGGTGCGCGGCCTTCGCGGCGGATCGGTCTGCATCGAATTGGGGACTATCGCTTCCGACATCGGCGTTGACGACGTGCCGTGGCCCTCGGCTGAGGCTTGGCTGGCGGCGGTGTGGGACAGTCCGCTGCTCGGCCAGATTCTGCATCTCTACGACGAGAGGTTGCTCTACCTCGACAGGTATTGGCGCGAGGAGAAACAGGTCTGCGACGACTTGTTGGCTTTACAGGTGTCCAAGCCGACAAGCGATTTGCCCGCCTCAGAGCGACTTTTCCCGGCGGGTTTCGAGGAGCAGCGCGAGGCTGCGGAAATTGCTCTGGCGCAGGCAGTCACGGTGTTGACGGGTGGGCCCGGGACGGGAAAGACCACTACGGTCGCGCGGCTGCTGGCGTTGCTCGCCGAGCAAGCCGGTGCGTCACGACTGAGAATCGCACTGGCGGCGCCAACCGGAAAGGCGGCGGCCCGGTTGGCCGAAGCCGTGCAACTCGAAGTGGCCAGCCTGGACGAGTCCGATCGTGTGCGGCTCGGCGGACTACAGGCGATGACATTGCACCGACTGCTGGGTAGCCGGCCGGACACTTCGTCGCGATTTCGACACAATCGCGGAAACCGCTTGCCGCACGACGTCATTGTTGTCGACGAGACGTCGATGGTGTCGCTGACCATGATGGCGCGGCTACTGGAAGCGGTGCGTCCGGATGCGCGGCTGATTTTGGTCGGCGACGCCGATCAGCTTGCGTCGGTGGAAGCCGGTGCCGTACTGGCCGACTTGGTCGACGGCATTTCGGCGCGGACCGATATGCGGGTGGCGACGCTTCGGACGTCACATCGGTTCGGTAAGACAATCGGCCATCTGGCCGAGGCGATCCGAGTCGGTGACGCCGACCGTGCTCTGGAACTTTTGCATGCCGGCGGCGAGCACATCGAATTCATCGAAGACAACGATGCGTCGGATGCTTTGCGTTCAGTCTTGTTGCCGCATGCGTTGCGGTTGCGGGAGGCAGCGTTGTATGGCGCCGACGATGTCGCGTTGGCGACGTTGGATGAGCACCGGCTGCTGTGTGCACACCGGGAAGGTCCGTATGGGGTGCGGCATTGGAATCGTCAAGTGGAGCAATGGATTTTCGACGAGACCGGCCAACCGCCGTGGTCGGACTGGTATCCCGGTCGTCCATTACTGGTGACAGCCAACGACCACGGGCTGCACATCTACAACGGCGACACCGGTGTGGTGATCGCCCGAGCCGACGGTCTTCGGGCCGTCATCGCAGGCGCTGGCGGGCCACTGGACTTCGCGACCAGCCGGCTCTCCGATGTGGAGACCATGCATGCGATGACGATCCATAAATCTCAAGGCAGCCAGGCTGATGAGGTGACAGTGCTTATGCCACCGGAGGATTCGCGGCTGTTGACGCGGGAGTTGTTCTACACCGCCGTGACTCGGACCCAGGGCAAGGTGCGGGTGGTCGGATCTGACGTTACGGTGCGAGCGGCGATCGATCGGCGGGCGGTCCGGGCAACAGGGTTACGGCTGCGTTTAAGACAGTGATCGCCGAAATGACCGCTCAACTCTAATCTGCCAGCGGCTATGGCCAGCCGGGACCGTCACAACCCTGAAGAAGACCGGCCCACAGCGCACACACTGGCGAACCTGACTCTCGGCGAGCTGACCATGGGAGCGACTTGTACTTTCATCGCACGGCGCTCGCCCGGCCATCTGCTATGACAGTCTTCACATCCTGCGGTTGGACATCCATAGAACCGCTTTCCCTACCTCGACGAGAACCGACAAGCGAGCGGAGCGCCTCCCGTGTCTCGCGGTCGGTCGAATAGATGACCGTGCCGATCATCCCGCGAGTCAGCAGGACTTTGTAGACATGACGCACAAGGAGGTTGAACCTTTTGTCGGGCACAGTCTTCGGATTGCGGAAATCAGGATCCCGGTTGAAATTGCGGACTGTCACGAACCGCCCGTCGCGCCACACGAGGTCCGGTCCGAGGATCACGCCGTTCCAGTCGTACTCGAACCCCTGTGCGGTATAGACGCAGCCCACTTGCTCGAATCCGCCTTCGTCGGTGGCCCACAGCGCACTGGGTGGCGCATCTCCTATTCGCCTGTCGCTCTTGCTGTTCCACGGACGTGACCACGCCCCGATCTGAACGTCAGGGACGAGGGTTCCGTCCTTGCGTGCATCGCTCCACGGCCAGCAATACCCGGCGGTGATACGCGCGGTGTATCCCTTCTGCATCTGGGTTACTAGATAGCGTTCCATCTCCTCAGGCGTCTCGGCGAGGCTGACATGGAACTGCGGATCACCGGACCACACCGATGGCGGATGATCACCGTCGAGTCCCAGCAGCCGGACCACCCAGTGCACGTATTCCTCGCTCCCGCCGCACCTAAACTGCTCACCGAGCGCAATGTGCTGACATTCGAGTCCGAGTTCCTGAGCGTGGTGCTCGATCTGCTCAAGGGTTCCCATTTCACCGGGACGCACCACTTGATGCTCATCGAGCAGAAAGACCGGAACCCGGGCAGCGGCAATGAGTTCGTCGATCTGCAGGCGATCGGTCCGTAACTCCGCGCGGGTATACCGGTCGACCGACGTTTGCCGGATGCGATGCGCCTCATCCATGACCAGAACGTCCAAGCCGTTGGGATCGGCCGTCATGAACTGGTTGAAATACTTAAACAGCGTTCGGACCTTCGGGGCTCTGACAGCCGCGACTTTCCTGAGCGTCTGAGTGAACGAGCGTGACCCCGTCGCATGGATGACGGTGCGACCCCGCCGTGCCAGCTCGCCGACAAGAGACAGCGCGATAACGCTCTTGCCACTGCCGGGCCCGCCGGTTACCGCGATCACCCGCTTAGCGTTCCCGGCACGCGCGTGTTCGACTGCGTGCATAACCAAGTCCACCGCCAGCTGCTGGTTTCCGATCAACCGGAACTGCGAGCGGTCGCGGATCTCCGCAGCGGCAAGCTTCAGAAGCTGTTTCGACGGTGCCACGGGAGAGTTAATCAACAAATCAGCCGCCTGGCGCCCGGGGACGGGAGCAAGCCTCGACCGAAGGAAGTCGAACATGGCTCCCTTGTCGGCGGCAGTGAAGAGTCGGCCCGTCATTGAGACCGGTACGGCGAGTAGCTCCTTGACGAGAGCCGGATCGGATGCGTTGTGCAGGTAGGCCATTCCGGCCACCGAATCCGGCCGGTCCGCTATGACTCGGGCGAAGTCGAGGAGGTACTCGCAGTACCCTCGCACCTGAATCACGGGATGCAGCCGCGGTCCCCCTGGGACACCCGGAACTTCGACGATCTCCGGGTCGCCTTCGAAGGTGTAGGCGGCTGACCACTGCTTCAACTCGACGATGATGTAGGACGCCTCGCCGGTTCGCGGGTGTGTGCCGGCGAGGACAACGTCGGCGCGCTGAGATGTCAGCGGAAGGTGATATTCGACCAGCATCTCGACATCGCCGAGGCCGGCATCGGCAAGGTCCGCGGCCAACACTGGGAGGCTGCGCTTCCAAGAGGACTGCTCGGCGGGCGCCGCACGACGGCCGGTTCGGTAAAGCATCTGCTCCAGCATCTGCTCAACTAAGGACTCGGGCGTCATACCAATGAGGCGATCCGCGGTCGTCCGGATGAGTGTCACGTCGAGTTCCCCAAGGCAGCACGAACAGAGTCGTGCGGGTGGGGACATATCCGAGCCAGCTAAGGTGACTGAGGAAGTCCGTCGGACCGCAGAGATCATGCTAGGCCAAGGTGGTGTCGAAACCGCCGCAAAATTCGGTTATGCGCGATCCCGTCGCCCGCGCGACCCTGCGGTTGGATCACGCGATCTCGATCAGAATTTCTTAAACTGTCGCCGCCATCCGATAACGTCCGGTTCGTGCACAGGGGGATATACGAGTCGCTGCTGACGCATCAACTCAAGCAACAGCTCGAGCTACAGGACGGTCTGCAGGCCGAGTACGGCACTGTTGACGAGGCCGAGCAGGCGCTGACGATCGCGCGCCATCTCGCACCGATCATTGAGCGCGCAATGCGTGATGCCCGAACCGCCGAGGACCGCATAGAACTCGTTCGGCGGATTCTCGAGGTCCTACCAGACGCTCACGTTGTTGGCGAGGCGCTGTACCAGGTCGATCCAGGCAAGATCACGCGCCTCGACCAGGTGGTCAGCGGAACTCAGCTTGGCGACGCCCATCTGCCGAGACCTGTAACCCCGTTCTCCGACGCCGCGCTCATGACCAACGCACGCAACGAACCAACCCTGGCCGCAGAGCTTCGCGCCGAGCTCGTAAGCGCCGATCATGTCGACCTGCTGTGTGCTTTTATTAAGTGGCAGGGCCTCCGACTGCTTGAAGATCAACTCAATGAATTGCAGCGGCGCGGCATTCCGCTCCGTGTCATCACGACGACATACCTCGGCGCGACGGATGCTCGTGCTCTTGACGTCCTTGTGAACGATTTCGGGGCGGAAGTCCGCGTTAGTTATGAAATCGACCGCACCCGTCTCCACGCCAAAGCTTGGCTTCTGCGGCGCGACACCGGTTTTCATACTGCCTACGTCGGGTCCAGCAATCTGTCCCATGCCGCGCTTGTGGACGGATTGGAATGGAACGTCCGACTGTCTGCGATGTCGACGCCCCATCTTCTGGAGAAGTTCCGGGCCACATTCGACTCCTACTGGGAAAACAGAGAATTCGAGCTGTACAGGCCATCTGAGGACGGCGATCGCCTGCGAGCGGCACTCGAAACCGCATCAGGAAATCGGGCGCGTGACGGGATCACCGTCACCTTGTCTGGTCTCGAAGTCCACCCCAAGCCGTTCCAGGCGGAGATACTCGAAGAGCTCGACGCAGAGCGCACAATTCACGACCGCCATCGCAACCTGATCGTCGCGGCGACCGGCACCGGGAAAACCGTCATCGCCGCCCTGGACTACCGTCGCTTGACACGCGATACCCTCGGTCGTGACCTCACGTTGCTGTTCGTAGCTCACCGTAAGGAGATACTTCTCCAATCGCGGAGGATTTATCAAGAAGTCCTCACTGATCCGACTTTTGGCGAGCTACTCGTCGACGGACATGAGCCAGCGAACTGGCGCCACGTGTTCGCCAGCATTCAATCTCTTTCGCGAACAAGGCTGTCCGGCATCACGCCGGATGACTTTGACGTTGTAGTGGTCGACGAATTTCACCATGCCGAGGCCGCGTCTTATCGGCGGCTACTCGACCACGTGCGCCCAATCGAGCTGTTAGGACTTACCGCTACGCCGGAGCGCGCCGACGGTATCGACGTTCGTGACTTTTTCGGTGGCCGGATTGCCGCGGAGCTACGGTTGTGGGAAGCGCTGGAGCAGAATCTGCTATGCCCGTTCCATTATTTCGGCATCCACGACGGAACGGATCTTGAGACCGTTCAGTGGCGAGGTGGCGGCTACGATCTGGCAGCTCTCAACGGCGTCTACACCGGGAACGATGCCCGCACACGCATAGTGCTGAAAGAGCTCGGCGATAAGGTGGCTGGCGTTGCGGCCATGCGCGCGTTAGGTTTCTGTGTCAGCGTTGAGCACGCGCGTTATATGGCTCAGCGATTCGGTGAAGCTGGTATTCGTGCCCGCGCGGTATCCGCCGAGACTTCAGCGGCAGACCGTCGCGAAGCGCTGACCGCGCTGCGTAACCACGAAATTAATATCATCTTCGCTGTCGACCTCTTTAACGAAGGCCTCGACATTCCCGAAGTTGACACAGTTCTATTCTTGCGCCCTACTGAGAGCGCGACCGTCTTCCTGCAGCAGTTGGGTCGCGGGCTGCGGCTGACCAGAGGCAAGACGGTACTGACCGCGCTGGACTTTGTCGGGCACCAACGCCGTGAGTTCCGATTCGATCAGCGTTTTCGAGCTATGACGGGCCTTGGCGGCAAGGCACTGCAGCATCAGGTCGAGGAAGGTTTCCCGTTTCTGCCGTCGGGAAGTCAGATCGTCCTCGACTCAGTCGCGCAGGATCTCGTTTTGGAGAACATCAAACAGCAGGTCGCTCCGAGATGGGCCACGCTGGTATCCGAAGTCCGTGCGCACTCAAACAATCGGCTGGCGTCCTACCTCGATGAATCAGGGCGTCGTCTCGAAGACGTGCTCAAAAGTAATCGATCGTGGACGTCGCTGTGTCGCGATGCCGGCAAACTCGCTGGCGAACCCGGCCAACGCGAGGCCGATCTCGTCAAACGTGTCCGCGCGGTCGCACATGTCGACGACCGCCGACGGTGGGAGGGTTATCGATCAATCCTCGATGGCACCATTGACGTGGACAGCCCCATGGAGCAGCGCCTTGCCGAGATGTTGTTCTACTCCTTGAACCCAAATGGTGGCGGATTCGACAGTGCTGCATCAGGACTCGATGCGATCCAAGGCGAAGCTGTTGTCAACGAGCTGCGCGAAGTGATCGACATCGCATTCGACAATGCCCGACGCAGCACCTACGAGTTGGCAAGCCTCGTGCCCGATCTCACCCAGATACCGCTTGAGGTCCACGCAAGTTACTCGCGCGAGGAGATCCTGGCGGCGTTGGGATTTGCGTCGTTGCGTCGAACGCCCAGCACCATGCGTGAGGGAGTGGCGTGGTGTGAATCAGCTAACGCCGATGCCTTCTTGATCACATTGAAGAAGTCCGACAACGACTACTCGCCGACGACGATGTATCGCGACTTCGCGCTCAGTCCAGAGTTGTTCCATTGGGAATCGCAGTCCACCACATCGTCGAGCTCACCGACTGGACAGAGATATATCCATCACCGAGAACGGGGCTCGCACATCCTGCTTTTCGTGAGGCAAGCGAAAACTAACGCACTCGGGACCTCGCCCTATGTTTTCCTGGGTCCGGCTGACTACGTCTCGCACGAAGGGGACCGGCCGATGGCGATCACGTGGCGGCTGCGTCAGCCGATGCCGACAGAGGTATACCAGGCGTCTACTGTGGCCGTGGCATGAGCAGCACCGAGCTCACCGCAGAGGTTCATATGAGGCGCGCAATCGTGAGTCCAGCTACACCCACCGCGCAAGAAAGCTGGTGTCGAGCCGTTCGGTCTGCTTGTAACCCGACCATGTCGGAACAACCGCTGGTTGCGCGCGAAAGATCCCCCGGGCAGCGGCTACCACGCGCTCATGTTGGGTGGGCCAATGCAAATCGGAAGCGATCTCTTCGAGGGCGTCGCGCTCACGCCGCAGAACCCGGTCGACGACTCCGCCGCTGGTAAGGCCCCGCTGATGTCGCCATTACAGCGCGCAGGCAAGTACTAAGTTCGACAGCCCGTCGATACCGACGAGCGACCACGGCAGCACATGATCGATCGGATTGTTGTCTGGAAGGTTGTGCTCGAAACTCACCTCTAATGTGAGCTACCGCAACTGGCATGAATGGATCTCACCCACCGTCGGCTACATCAAGCTGTGTGCCAACCTGCCCATCCCACAGAACTAAACGTATCGTGCTACCGAGCGATTCGGAATAACCTAACGTCCTGTGGGGGCAGTCGCACGGGCGGCAGTGCTGGCTCCAAAGGTCAGTCACTCGGCGGCGCCACCCTCCCCCACCGCGACCAGCAGCATGAACGTCCTCTCCCCCTTGCCCGCCCTGGTCGTCAGCACCAGCGGGTAATACCCGTCCCGCACCGACTCCGCCACCTTGATCGTGACCGTCGACGTACCAGACCCGTCGCTGCCGAACTGCCCCGACACCGGCGCAACCGAAATCCCGCCGCCGTCCGCCTTTCCGGTGATCCGGTAGTCCACTGGCCCGTCGACCATCCGCTGAACATTGACCGTCACATCCGTCGATGTCCCGGCGTCCACCGCGACCACGGCCGGCGAGACGTTGACGGACAAAGCTAAACTCCCCGCCCCGAACGATGGCGGCGCCGAAGACGGAGCAGTCCCCCAGGTCTTGTTCGGCCTCGGCGACAGTGAGAATGCCAGCTCGCCGCCATCCGAAACAACAGACGGCGGAAGGAAAGTCTTATCCACGCCCCGCCCGTCGACATGCAAACCGCTGATGTACTGCATCCGATGATGCCCTGACGCGCCCGGCGCCGAGATCCGAATGTATTTGTTTGCAGGCAAAGCGATTTCGACCTTGTCGAACAGCGGCGTGTTCACCGTCAACACCGATGTCCCGGGCACGCTGGGATACAGGCCCATCGCGGCCCACACGTACCACGCCGACATCGCGCCGAGGTCGTCGTTGCCGGGCTCGCCGTCGGGCGTGGGGCTGAACAGCGTGCTGCGTATCCGGTCGACCAATTCCTGTGTCTTCCAGGGCTGTCCGATGTAGTTGTACAGCCATGGCACCAAGAAGTCTGGCTCGTTGCCGGCCCATAGATAGGGCTCCCTCGGGCCGACGTTGAGCTTCGAGGTGAACTTGTCGAGCCTATCGGCGACCGCTTGCCGCCCACCCAGAGCGGTCACCAGGCCGGCAATGTTCTGCGGCACGTACCAGACGTACTGCTCCGCGTTGCCCTCGTCGAAGCCGACCTGGCTGAAGCAACCGTCCCCCGGCGGCACCACCGCAGGGCCAGCGGGGAAGAAACCGAGAGCGTTGCGCGGCGAGATAGAGTGCGTCGTCGGATTGAACAGGTTCTGCCAATACTGCGCCCGGTCCTGAAAGTCACGAGCCACCCCGGAATCGCCTAAGGCAGAGGCGAATTGCGATATCGCGAAGTCGTCGACGGACCACTCTAACGAGACTGACGCCGCCGGAAACGCCCCATGGCATGACGTCGTCGGCAACGGCAGGTAGCCGCGCTCTATGTATGTCTCGATCTCCGGCCGCTCCACGTAACCGTGCCGCCCGGCACCGCCTTTGGTGGCGGCGTCGAGCATGAACTTCAACGCCCGCTGCACGTCAAAGTCTTTGGCGCCGAATGCATAGAAGTTCGCGATCAGCGGCACCACGCTGTCACCGGTCATCTCCGCGGTCGCCGTATTGGCCAGCGCCCACCGCGGATACGACCCACTCTGCTCGGCGTCGTTGACCAACGACTGCGCCATGTCGCTGGCCTGATGCGGAAACACCCAGCCCTGCAACGCCGCCACACCGCGGTAGGTGTCCCAGTCGGAGAAGTTGGTGTACTGAATATGGCCGTCCGCGACGGTGTGGATCTCGCCGTCGAAACCGATGTAGCGACCGTCGGTGTCGTTGAACGTGTTGGGATTCAACAGCGAATGGTAGAGCATGGTGTAGAACGTGACGATGTCGTCTTCGGTGTAGCCGGCAATCTTGATGCGCGACAACGCATCGTTCCACTGCGTCGACGCGGCGGCGCGCACGGCTTCGAAGCTTTCCGCAGCCTCGTCGAGATTCTTGCGCGCGCCGTCGACACTCACATACGACAGCGCCGTGCGCACCTCGAGCTGCGAGCCGGCTGGGAACTCCACATAGCCCCCGCTGGAGCCCTGATAACTCGAATACGCCTTGCGCTCCTGCGGAAAGACCGAGAAGCCGTCCCAGGTGCCGAACGAGGTGAACGGCTGGCTGAACTTCATCGCGAAATACACCGTGTAGACGTTGTTCTTGCCGCAGAAGCCGCCGCTGGTCGCCGACCCGGTGATCGTGGTGCCATCCTCGCCGATCGCGATGTTGGCGGCGGAGTTCCCGCCCAGCGACCCACCGGAGCGCACATAGAACCGAGCCGGACGGTCGTGCGGATAGGTGAAACGGCCCACGCCCGTGCGAGTGGTTGCGGTCAACTCGGCCGTCACACCGGTCGAGGGGAAACGCACGGTGTAGTAGCCGGGCACACCCTTCTCGGTGCGGTCGTGGGCGATCTCCTCCGAGGTGTCCCACGGATCGTCGCCGACCGGGCTGGTCGTCGGCAGCATCGAGATGTCACCGAACGCGGCGCAGCCCACCGAGGCGTGCGTCATGCTGAACCCAGTCGCCTGGTTGTTCGCGTGGGCGTAGCCCGCGTAGTTGTCCACGGTGTCCGGCGAGTACTGCACCATCCCGAACGGCACCGAGGCGCCGGGAAAGTTGTTGATCTCCCCCACCGTCTTGCCGCCGTTGCCGGTGCCGATCAGGGTGTTGACGTGTTCGACCGGGTTGGCGACGAGGTCGGGCGGTTCATACGCCGTCGGAGTAGCGCTGGCCAGCATCGCACTGACCAGCAGCGCTGCCGCTACGAGCGCCGCGGCACCCCGCCGTGACCGCATATCTGTGTCTTACTCCTCCGTCGCCACTCGGTGTGGGAGCCAGGCCGGTGCGGCGGCGACCGGGCTGTGCTGAGCTGCGGCAAACGCCGCGCGAATGTCGCCGCCTCCCGGCATACTGCGTCCTGTCAGGGGAGGAAAGGTTGAGCACGGGTAGTTCGCGCGTCGGGAGCACGTTCGGTAAATACATACTGAAACGTCTCCTCGGCAAAGGCGGGATGGGCGAGGTCTACGAGGCCTACGACAACGAGAAACGCAGAAGCGTTGCCCTGAAAATCCTTGCTGAGCAGTATTCACACGACGAGCAGTTTCGAACGCGCTTCCAACGTGAGTCATATGCTGCGGCGGTCCTGCAGGAGCCCCATGTCATCCCCATCCACGACTGGGGCGAGATCGACGGCAACCTCTACATTGACATGCGCCTGGTCAAAGGCCAGACGTTGCACGAATTGATCGAGAAGGGGCCGATCGAGCCGCAGCGAGCTGTGGCCATCGTCAATCAGGTCGCGCAAGCCTTGGACGCGGCGCACGCCGAGAGATTGATTCACCGCGACGTCAAGCCGCAGAACATCATCATCACGCCCGGCGATTTCGCCTATCTCCTCGATTTCGGTATCGCCGAGGCACAGGGCGACACCCGACTGACAGTGGCCGGCTACCAGATCGGCAGCTTCGACTACATGGCGCCCGAACGATTCGGCGACCAGCCGACCACGCCCGCGGCCGACGTGTATTCGCTGGCTTGTGTGCTGCACGAAGCGTTGACCGGGAAAAGGCCATTCCCGGGCGGGAGTGTCGAGCAAATCATGGGCGCTCACATCACCTCGCCGCCGCCGCGTCCACACACTGTAAATCCCTCTGTGCCAATAGCGTTCGATGACATCATTACACGCGGCATGGCCAAAGATCCCGACGACCGCTACGGTAGCGCGGGCGCTCTTGGACGAGCCGCCCAGCGTGCACTGGAGACGAACGACTCCAACCCGTCCCAAACCGCCACTCAACTGGCTCCCGCCTACCCACCACCTATCGGAAGTCCCCTGCCGTACATGGGACCCTCCACCGGCCCTACAGGTGTGCCAGCCGTGCAGTATTCGCACCAACGGTCACGCACGTGGGTCTTGCCGACAGTGATAGCAGTCGCAGCCGCACTCGTGCTGAGCGCGATCGGCGTTGTGATCGGCCTGCTAGTCAATCAACAATCCGAGCATCCAGTACCCCCCGCAACGGCAACCGCTTACCCCTCGCCGACCAATCCAACATCCGAATCGACTACGGAGGAGAGCCAGACCCCATCCACGCCGACAACTACCGAGACAACGGCACCCGAGAATTCTGAAGCAGGTAGCGCACAGCGACTGCAAGAACTTGCCGCCTCGGACCGCCCTTACGTCGGCGAAGTCCTCGCCGACCGCTGGGTGCCCCAACTCAGCTCCAAACGACCGGGAGTATTCGACGAGGGGCACACCTGGGACAACATGGAGACGCTGCAAGAGCATCTTCGACTGCGCGGCCGCTACCCCGGGGTCCGATTGCTGTGGTCAGGCGACTGGTCGACCTTCTCAGATTCCAACTTCTGGGTCACGATCGTCGGAGTCACATTTTCCGATTCTTCGGGCGCCCTCGCGTGGTGCAGAGACCGAGGTTTCGACTCGGACCATTGCGCCGCCAAAATCGTCAGCACATCAATGCCCGTCGAAGGAAGCACTGCTTACAACTGACCGCTCAGCGCCCCACCCGACGGCGTGGAAGTATCCCGATATGCGCTCAACCATCAAATGGGTCGGCGTGGTGCTGGCTACCCTTCTGATGATCACGGCGTGCGGGGGCAACGACAACGCCGCTGGTCGATCGAAAACGTCTGAGGCGCCGGGCTTGTCGGAGTCCGAAGCCGCCGACATCGCGACCGAGGCCTACGTCTACGCCTATCCGCTCGTGTCAATGGAATACACGCCGCGGGTTGACCAACGTCCCCCCAGCCGAACACATCAAGCGCCGATGGGTGAAAGCGGTTCCGTAAGAGCTACGCCCTCCGCGCGTACACGAACTCGTTGCCCGGCACCAAGTCCTTGACCTCAGGTGCAGGGCTGCGACCGAAGTCGGCCATCAGCTCGGCGGCGGGCGTCACCGTGACGTCCCAGCCGTGGCGGCCGAACCAGTCGCCGACCGGTTCGCGCTCTTCGAAATACCACAGCTCGTCGGTCCGCGGAATGTCGCGCTGCGGGTCCACTTTGGCCGCGATCTGGCGCACCCGTTCCATCCGCTCGCGGCGCTTGGCGCGAAGCTCCTCATCGAGGAACGTCGGCCCCAGCGCCTCCACGGCGACCCGGCTGCCCGGCGCGGTGAGCCCGTCGATGCGCTCGAACAGCAAGTCCTGCGCCGCGGCAGGAAGGTACGGCATCAGCCCTTCGGCTGACCACACGCTCGGCTGAGATGGATCAAAACCGGCGTCCAGCAACGCCTTCGGCCAGTCGTGGCGCAAGTCCACCGCGACCTCGACCCGGTTGGCGGCAGGCTGCGACCCGTGCTCGGTCAACGTCGACAGCTTGAAGTCCAACACCTTGTCCTGGTCGAGCTCGTAAACCGTCACGCCGTCCGGCCACGGCAACCGCCACGACCGCGCGTCCAAGCCTGCAGCCAGGATCACGGCCTGACGAATGCCCGAATTGGTGGCGGTGAGGAAGAACGAGTCGAAAAACTTGGTCCGCGACGCCATGTAGCTGACCATGCCCTGCATCTGCAACGGCAAATCCGGTTCGGCTTCGACGACCTCCGGCGGCAGATCGGGACCCGCGTGCCAGTTCCACACCCCGTCGCCGACGGCGTCGAGGAACACCCGCGCGAACGGGTCCTGGATCAGTGGGTTGTCGCTCTCGGTTTCGGCCGCGCGTGCCGAGGCCACGCCCAGTGCCGTCGCCCCCACACTCTCGGTGATCTCCCAGGTGTCGTTGTCGGTTCTCGCCACGCTCATCCCTTCTCCGGCAGTACAGCTTTCGACCCTACGTGCGCCGGCTGTGTGCCAGCTGGGCGTTCGCTCTAGGGCCTGAGCAGCCAGCGATTTCCTCTAGAGCCACTGTCGGACGCCGCCGTGACGCGAGCACGTACCGGAGTGATGGCGACTGAACGAGTAGCTGCCATCCATGCATATAGCGGTAGCGCCTGCTGGCGGTCCCGGTGCCGGGTTCGGCGAGTCGGCACCCGGCGGCGACGGTGCCGGTGTCGGTGCCTGCGTCGGGGCTGGTGAGGACAGTTCCGGCGGCGGCGGCGTGGCGGTCACGGTCGAGGTGATCGTTTTTGTCGCCGTTATCGTCACGGATGACGTCACGGTCGAGGCTGCGGTATTGCTGCCAGGCGCCGAGCAAGCCGCGCAAAGGGTTGCCGTGGCAGCGATCGCGGCGGCTAACTTCCCCCCTTGCATGGCGCTTCTCCTCGGACCATGACCGGCGCGCAGTCACCTCAAATGACGTGCGTCCCCGTGCCGACCGGAGCGTGGAGAGCTTAACGAAAGCACACCGTTTACCACGGCGAATTACGTCGAAACTCCGATTGCCCCAATGCCCGGGGCGCGACGTCGACCATTTATCGGGAGTGATCCTGAAAGGCCGTGATATCGCATGTGGCGTCGTTTTCGAACCGCATGTCATGCCCACTCCCTGGTGCGCACGTGACGTTTGTGACTCACGCACGGGCCGCACCGGCGCAAACGCCCGCCAATCCGGCTCCTGACGCTGGTCTCCGGTTATGTTGTCCGCGGGGCGACAGGACGTGGGGCCGGAGGTTGTTGAAGCATGCAGGTCGACGGGCGCAACGTCACCGTCACCGGTAGCTTGCTGCAACCGCTGACCCGGCGCACCAACGACATCCTGCGGGTCGCGCTGTCTGGGGCGCTGCTGGCCGCTGTGATCACCAGTTCGCTGGTCACCCGCACCCGCTGGGACGAGCTGGAGAAATCCATCTCCCGCATCATCGGCGTGCTGACCCCCATCCAGTCCGAACTGGTCTACCTGGTCTACGGCCTCGCGGTGCTGGCGTTGCCGTTCATGATCTTGTTCGGCCTGATCCTCGCCCGGCAGTGGCGATTGCTCCTTCCCTACGCGACGGCCGCCTTCCTCGCCATAACGATCCTGTCGATCACCTACAACGGCCTCACGGCGCCCAAATGGCATTTCGACCTGTCCGACCGGATGCGCACGCTGCTCTCCCAGTTCCTCGACGACCCCCGCTGGATCGGGATGCTCGCCGCCGTGCTCACCGTGTCCGGCCCGTGGCTGCCTGCGCGCTGGCGGCACTGGTGGTGGGGGCTGCTGCTGGCGTTCATCCCGATCCACCTGGTGGTCAGCGCCATCGTGCCGGCCCGCTCGCTGCTGGGCCTGACGGTGGGATGGTTCGTCGGCGCGCTGGTGATCCTGGTCAGCGGCACTCCCGCGCTCGAGGTTCCACTGGACGGCGCGGTGCGCGCGATGGCCAAACGCGGTTTCTGCGTTACCGCATTGACCGTAGTTCGCCCGGCCGGGTCTGGCCCGATGATCCTGTCGGCAACCACCGACGACGAAGAGGACGACACCGCCGTCGTCGAGATGTACGGACCGCATCAACGCAGCGGCGGCGCCTTGCGTCAGGCGTGGCGGATATTCCGGCTGCGCGGCAGCGAGACCCCACCTCTGCAGGCGTCCATGCGACGCGCCGTCGAGCACCGCGCGCTGATGGCCATCGCGATCGGCGACCTCGGCGTCGCCAACACCTCGACGATTGCCGTCGGCTCCCTCGACCGGGGCTGGACGCTGTATGCGCACAAGCACATTCGCGGCGCCCCGCTGAAGGAATGCCACACCTCGACTCCAGTCGCCGAAGTGTGGGAGTCGCTGCACAAGCTGCAGGAACACCAGATTTCGCACGGCGACCTGCGCGACAAAGAAATCACCGTCAGCAACGGCGCCGTGTTCTTCGGCGGATTCGGCAGCGCGGAATACGGCGCCAACGACAACCAGCTCCAATCCGACATCGCCCAACTGTTGGTGACGACGACGGCGCTGTACGGCGCGGACGAGGCGGTGCAAGCCGCGATCTGCGTGCTCGGCAAAGACACCGTGCTCAAGGCATCGCGCAGGCTCACCAAAACCGCAGTGCCGAAACACATTCAGAAGTCGGTGAACGACCCCAAGGGCGTCATCTCCCGAAGCCGCGCGGCGGTGATGCGCCAAACCGGCACGGAGAAGATCAAATCCGAGACGATCACCCGGTTCACCCGCAGCCAGCTCATCCAATTGGTCTTGCTCGTCGCGCTGGTCTACGTCGCCTACCCGTTCATCAGCACCGTGCCGACGTTCTTCAACGCGCTGGGTAAAGCGAACTGGTGGTGGGCGCTGCTGGGGTTGGCGATCTCGGCGTCGACGTATGTCGGGGCGGCCGCCGCATTGTGGGCCTCCGCCGATGAGTCGGTGAACTTCTGGCGACTGGCAATCGCTCAGGTGGCCAACACTTTTGCCGCCACCACCACCCCTGCCGGCGTCGGCGGGCTGGCGCTGAGCACCCGGATTCTGCAGAAAAGCGGGCTCAGCACCACACGCGCCACCACCGCTGTCGCGCTGCAGCAGTCGATGCAGGTGATCATGCACGTGCTGCTGCTGATCTTCTTCAGCACCGCGGCGGGCGCGGGCACCGACCTGTCGCACTTCGTCCCGAGGGCCACGATGCTCTACCTGATCGCCGGTGTGGCGCTGGGCATCGTCGGCATCTTCGTGCTGGTTCCCAACCTGCGGCGCTTCCTAGCGACGGAAGTCGGCCCGAAGGTCAAAGAGATCACCATCGACATCTACAAGGTGGCCCGCGAACCCAAGCGGCTGGCATTGATCGTTCTGGGCTGCACCGGGACGACGCTGGGCGCGGCCTTAGCCCTGTTCGTCAGCGTCGCAGCGTTCGGCGGCCACACCACATTCGTCACCGTCACCGTGGTGACGATGGTCGGCGGGACGCTCGCCTCAGCCGCCCCCACACCCGGCGGAGTCGGCGCCGTCGAAGCGGCGCTGATCGGTGGACTGGCCGCCTTCGGCGTCCCCGCGGCCGTCGGCGTGCCGTCGGTGCTGCTCTATCGGGTGCTCACCTGTTGGCTGCCGGTGTTCGTCGGTTGGCCGGTCATGCAGTGGCTGACCCGCAACGACATGGTCTAGGAGCGACGTGTCGTTGCTCACTGTGTTGGTGCCGCACCCACCGGTGGGTTACGCTGTCCACAACGTTGGTGTCCCGTGATGCCAATACGTCGTGGAATGCTCCGACATTAAATTCCAAGCTTTTTCGCGGCGATCGATTTTGCCCCCCGGCAATCTCGCCACTCTGTGCACACCATGCCCAATGCGGCGCTACTGCACACCCGATGCCTGAAAGGCACCGAACCTAACGTGACTACACAAACATTCGCCGACCTCGGCGTGCCCGCACCGCTGATCCGCGAGCTCAATGCACGTGGCATCACCGCACCCTTCCCGATCCAGATCGACACCCTGCCCGACACGTTGGCCGGTTGCGACGTACTCGGCCGCGGCAAGACCGGCAGCGGTAAAACGCTGGCTTTCTCAATTCCGTTGGTGGCCAGACTCGCATCGGCCAAACGGCGCCCCTCTCGGCCGACGGGTTTGGTGCTCGCACCCACCCGTGAGCTGGCGACCCAGATCACCGCAGTGCTGGAACCTCTTGCTGCCGCGTACAACCTGAAGGTCTCCACGATCTTCGGCGGCGTGCCGCAAGGCCGTCAGGTGTCTGCGCTGAAAGCCGGCGTCGACATCGTCGTCGCCTGCCCCGGTCGCCTGGAAGACCTTATGCGCCAACGGGTGATCAGCCTCGACGCTGTCGACATCACCGTGCTCGACGAGGCCGACCACATGGCCGACCTCGGCTTCCTGCCCGGGGTCACCCGCATTCTGGCTGCGACTCCGTCCAACGGCCAGCGGCTGATGTTCTCCGCCACCCTGGACAACGGCGTCGACAAGCTCGTCAAGCGGTTCCTGCACAACGCGGTCTCGCACTCCGTCGACGAGGTCAACTCACCGGTGGCGGACATGACGCACCACGTCTTCCACGTCACCGGCGCCGACGCCAAGAAAGACCTGGTGCACCACCTCGCGTCGGGCACCGGTCGTCGAATCCTGTTCATGCGCACCAAGCATCAGGCCCGCAAGCTCGCCCGTCAGCTCACCGAATCCGGTGTGCCGTCAGTTGACTTGCACGGCAACCTCTCTCAGCCCGCTCGTGACCGCAACCTCGCGGCGTTCGCCGCGGGGACCGCTCGGGTGTTGGTGGCCACCGACATCGCCGCACGCGGTGTGCACGTCGACGACGTGCAGCTGGTGGTCCACGTCGACCCGCCCGCCGAGCACAAGGCCTATCTGCACCGCTCCGGTCGCACCGCGCGCGCCGGCAGTGCCGGTGACGTCGTCACCGTCGTGCTGCCCGAACAACGCAGAGACGCAAATGCGCTGCTGCGCAAGGCCGGTATCAACGTCAAGCCGCAGCAGGTGACTGCACAGTCCGAGCCCGTCGTCGCGCTGGTCGGCGATCTTGCGCCGCACCAGGCCCCGACGGCTAAGCCTGCGGTCAGCGCGCAGCCTGCTCAGCAGCGCCGTCGCCGTCCTGCACAGCGGGGGCATGCGCCTCGCGGACGTGTCGGGTCTGGCCACCGAAGCCGGTAGATCTTCACTCACCGGGTTCATCGATTCGGCGGGCCGCACCTCGGGCGGCCCACAACCTAGCAAACCCGACCCGAGCACGACGACGTCGCTGACTGGGCTCACGTTGGCCGCTGGACGTCAGGTCGACTTCGGTCACCTCACAGCATCCCGTCTATTTCAATGCTGCTCGGGCCTGTTCGATTTGGTCGTAGGCGTAATTCGCCACGGCGGAGATGGTCATCGTTTCACCGTTGTGGGCGAGGGATTCGTAGGCCGCCTCGCCAAGGACATCGCGCAGGTGGGTGATCGCGGCGGCGATTTCGGGAACCCCCGATGCAGAGAAGGGACTCAGCGCGAACCCGGCGATGGTGGCGGCCGGTTCGTAGCGCCCGAGCCGGTCGAAAAGAACGGTGAGGACGGCCAGCGGGATGCGGATCGACGCAGGGTTGCCCGAATCGTGGAAACCGCGGATTGACAGAGTGAGGTGATCGAATGCGGACACGGTGTCGCCGTGTTCGGCCTCATGTCGTGCCAGATACGGCGCCAGTGATGATGCGAGGGTGCGGTTTCCGCTGTCTTGCGCAATCATCAGACCCCGCCGGAGGTCGTTACGCGCCGCGAGTGGATCCGGGTCACGAAAAGCCAAACCGTGTGCACCGAGCGCCCACGCGAGCAACAACGGATTACCTGTTGCCTCTGCGGACTCGATAAGACCATCCGCGGAATCCCTCGCCTCCTCAGCGGTACCGGCTATTACAAGGGCGACAATCAGCCATGCACGGATGTTGACGTGGTTGTCGCGGCGGCGTGCGAGCTGGGCGCGGCACAACTCGGCCAACCGCTCGGGCTGCCCAATGGCTAGGTATACAAGCCCAAGCCAGGCTTCGATGCCGGCCGGCAGCGCCTCAAGGCCGTTGTCAAGAACGACTTGGCCGACTTCGGCGTAGCCGACAGCCGCCTCGATCCGTCCGGTCATGTAGCACAGCGACGCAATCACGTACAGGAACGCCAGCCGGGGTTGCTCGGCGGCGTGGGCGGGATCGACGAGTTCTTCGGCCCAGGCCATCGGCTCGTTATTTCCGGACATTGCGCCGAGCAACCCCGCATAGGTGGCGATGGTGGCGGAAGCGTCCAGATCGCCCTGGTCGGCGGCCCAGCGAAACGCGTTGCGCAGGTTGGCCAATTCGATCGCGAACCAGTCGTAGGCCTCCCGTTGGCGGGGGCTGTCCCACCGGGCCATGACGTCGGCTTCGCGTGCGGCGAAGTAGCGCGAGTGGGCGGCCCGAATCTCGGAAGCTTCACCACCGGCGACGAGTTGTTCCTCGGCGAACTGGCGGATCGTCTCCAACATCGAAAACCGAGTCCGCCCCGAAGACCGGTCGGCCACCAGCAGCGACTTGCGCACCAGCGCATCGAGCAGATCCAGGGTGGCGAAGTCGTCATCGGAACCCGCTGCGGCGCAGGCGCTTTGCAGGTCGAATCCACCGGCGAACACCGAACACCGCTGCAGCAGCGCCTTCTCCGGCTCATCGAGCAGGTCGTAAGACCACGCCACCGCGTGGCGCAGCGTGTGATGGCGCTCCAGGCCGCGCCGGGAGCCGACCAGCAGCCGGAACCGCTGATCGAGACGATCACGCACCTCGCTGGCGGTCATCGACGCCATCCGCGAGGCCGCCAACTCGATGGCCAACGGAATGCCGTCGAGCCTGCGGCAGATTTCCACCACCGCATCCGCCTCACCGCGCTGGACCAGCGAGAAGTCCGACACCACACTCTGGGCCCGGTCGACGAAAAGGTGCACGGCGGCGGATGCAGTTCCGGAGTCGACGGCGAGCGACGGTACACGCCACAACTGTTCGTCGCTGACCCCCAATCCTTCACGGCTCGTCGCGACAATCAATACGGTCGCCGAGGCGGCAAGAATCGCCTCGACCAGATCCGCCGCGGCGTCGACCACGTGCTCGCAGTTGTCGAACACCAGCAACCGGACCCTGCCCTCCAGGGCGGCCGCCACCGACTCGCTCACGCTCTTCCCCAGTTGTTGAGTGATGCCCAACACCGCCGCGACGGCGTCGGGCACCGCCGCGGGGTCGGCGACTGCGGCCAGCTCGAAAAACCAAACCCCGTCCGGAAACTCATCGGCGAGGTGCGCCGCGACTTCCAGCGCCAGGCGGGTCTTGCCGACCCCACCTACCCCGGTGAGCGTGATCAACCGATGCGCTTTCACCGCGGCGTGCAGCTCGGCGACCTCGGACTCGCGTCCGATGAAGTTCGTGGTCGCAGCCGGCAGGTTCCCCGGACTCGCATCCAACGCCCGCAACGGCGGAAAGCCCGTGCGCAGCCCCCGCGCCTGGACCTGGAACAGCCCCACCGCGGTGGGCAGGTCCCGCAATCGCCGCGGTCCCAGATCGATGAGATCAACCCCGCTGAGCAGACCCGCCGTCGAATCAGCCAACAGGATCTGACCGCCATGACCGGCGGCCATCACCCGCGCGGCGCGGTTGAGCACCGCACCGAAGTAATCCCCATCGCGCAGTTCAGCTTCCCCGGTTGCCAGCCCCATCCGCGCTGGCAACTCCAGTGCCCGTTGCGCGGCCACCGCCGCGTCAACCGCCGAGCCGGGCGAAGCGAACGCGGCGCACACCCCGTCACCGGTGTGCTTGAACAACCAGCCGCCGTGCGCCTCGATCGCTGTGCGCAGTACCTCGTCGTGGGCGGCCAGTGCCACCCGCATCGCATCCGCGTCTGTCTCCCACCGACGGGTCGAGCCCTCAACATCGGTGAACAGAAACGTCACCGCCCCCGAAGGGGCTGTGGCCGCCGCATCAGCGGACATGCCTGCAGAATGTCACAACAGAGCGGCTAAGCGTTGAAAAGGCCCAACCCGAGCGTGTTCGCGATCTGGGAGATCGCGGCTTGGGCGCGAACGCTGTTGCCGGCCTTGTCCAACGGCGGCGAGAACGCGGCAATCGACAGCTTGCCGGGCGACACCGCGACCAGGCCGCCGCCGACTCCACTCTTGGCGGGCAGCCCCACGGTGTAGGCCCAGTCGCCCGAGCTGGTGTACAGCCCTTCCATCGTCATCAACGCCAGCATGTGTGGCACATTGGCTTTCGCCATGACCCGCTTGCCCGTCACCGGGTTGACACCTCCGTTGGCCAAAGTTGCGCCCATGATTGCCAAGTCGACCGTGGTGACCATCGTCGAGCATTGCAGCGTGTAAACATCGCAGGCTTCCATCGGGTCGCAGTACATGTATCCACCACACAGCAGCAGCCACGCGATGGCCCGGTTGTGGAAGTTGGTGGCACGCTCCGACGCCGCGATCTGTTCGTTGACCTCGATCGGTCGACCGGCGAAATCGCTTTGGATCGACAGGATCTGGCGGGTGCGGTCCTCGGCGTCGGTGGCTGATACCAGGCTGGTCGTCGTCATCGCCCCCGCGTTGACCATCGGAGAGTTCGGCTTGTCGTTGTGGAGTTCCAGCGCCATCACCGAATTGAACTCTGCGCCCGTCGGGTCGGCCCCCACCTTGCGATGGAACACCGTCGCGCCCGCTTGCTCTAGGGCGAGAGCCGCCGTGAAGACCTTCGAGATCGACTCGAGCGCGAACTCACAGTCAGCGTCGCCGGCCGAAAACGTCTGACCGTCAACGGTTGCCACACACACGCCGAACAGACTCGGGTCGACGCCCGCCAACGCCGGAATGTAGCTCGCGTTCTTGCCGCTGCGGTTCGTTTTGTGCTTGGCGTAGGCGGCACTGACCGCCTCGGTGATCTGGTCGTGGTCGATCGATGTCAATTCCGTTGCACCACCACACGATGGATGAATCCGAGCTTCGCGACGACGTGCGGGTAGATGGTGAACGGGTACAGGTCGTCGCGGCCCATCGAGTTGTTGACCCGGTTGAGCACACCCGACAGCACCAACCAGTCGCCCATGATGTCCTCGATGGTGGCGTCGGCGTAAGACTCCCGTGCATCGATATTGGCTGGCAGGTCCCACTTCACCCGGTCAGCTTCGACAACGAGGCCCGAATCTGCAATCGTGGCAAGGGTTCCGGTGATGTGCAGATAGTGGGCCCACGTCTCGGCGAAGTCTTCCCACGGGTGGGCGGTGGCATACTCCGAGATGAAGTCATGTTGCCAATGATCCGGCGCCTGGCTGTGGTAGTGGCGCTGCAGTGCGGCCTGGTAGTCCTCCCGATCGTCGCCGAACATCGCCCGGGTGTCGTCGATCAGCGGGGTGTCCTGCACCAGCAGCATTTCGTAGTAATGGCCGACCTCGTGACGGAAGTGGCCCAGCATGGTGCGATAGGGCTCACGCAGCTTGATACGCAGACGCTCTCGGTACAACTCCAACGATTCGGCCAAGTCGATCGTGATCACTCCGTTGGCATGCCCCGTGACCACCGGCCGCTTCAGCGTCTTGCTCGACAGCAGGTCGAACGCCAACCCATGCTCGTCCGCGTAGTACGGATGGACGGGCAGGCCGAGGTCCATCAGCTCGAAGATCAACCGCCGCAGATCCTTTAGCGCCGAATCGAGTTCGGACAGCGCCTCGGTGTCATCCGGCGCGGGCCCCTCGCGCACGAAACTGTCGGCGAAGCAGATACCCGACTCGGCGTCCTCAGCCGCCAGCCAGTTGCAGCCTCGTTGCCAATGCGTACACCGGGTCCACAAGCTGCCGTCCACCGTCACCGTCTCCGACGGTGCACACACCATCTGCCGCGACGGCTGGTGGTAGCCAACCGTCGCACCGCACGTCGGGCACTGCTGCACCTCGAATGCGACCGCCTGCCCGCAGTCCGGGCACCTGAAGGCTCGCATAGTCAGCTGATGCCCGACTGGATGTTCACTGACCCTCCTTGGTCGGAGCCCCCGCGCCGCTGAGCTTAGTGCGCTTCGCCCAGCGGCCGATCAAATACGCCTTCTTCGCTCTCGACCTTCTGACCGATCTGGTCGTGCATCATGGCTTCACCGTCGGCTGGGACCTACGGTGAAGTGATGTCCGAACAGTCGAACCCCATCACGCTGTCGCACCCGCCCAAAGTATTCCTGCGTCTGGTCAACCCGGTTCTGTCATTGCTGCTGCGCACCCCGCTCGCGGGCGCGGCGCGCAACCAGTTCATGGTCATCGACTTCGCCGGCCGCAAGAGCGGACGCCGGTATTCACTTGTGCTGACCGCCCACACGATCGACGGCATTCTCTATGCGCTGACCGGCGCGACCTGGAAGTACAACTTCCGCGGCGGCGCTACGGCGAAGGTGCTGCACGGCGGGAAGACCAGGACGATGCACGGCGAACTCATCGAAAACCGGACGCTGGTCACCGACCTTTACTACCGCTGCGTGGAGTCCTACGGCATCAAGCGGGCAGAGCAGGTGATGGGCGTGGGCTTTCGCGACCACCGCATGCCGACCCGCGCCCAATTCGCCGATGCGGTCGACGAATTGGGCCTGACCGCGATCCGCTTCGCCCCGGCGTGATAGCGCATGTGGTCACACACTCAAACAGCATCTAGTGGTCAGAATCTGGTACGCGTGCATTAGGTCCTTCATTTTCACGCTCCCGAGGCCTATTCTTAGCGGATGCGGCAAATTTTGCTGCGCGCAGTTCTGCTTCTCGGATCGTGGGCGATCGGATTACTGGTCGCCGCCTCGGTAGTTCCCGGGGTTTCATTGACGATGTCGGGGTTCATCGTTGCCGTGCTGGTGTTCTCGCTAACCCAGGCGCTGTTGTCCTTATTGATCGTGAAGTTGCCACACGGCTACGCGTCGCTACTCCTCGGGGGTACCGGCCTGGCACTGACCCTTGTGGCGTTAGGTCTGGCCACGGCAGAAACACACGGGCTTGCCATCCACGGCTTGGCGTCCTGGATTGCCACGACGCTCGTGGTGTGGCTCGTGACAACCATTGGGGCAGTGTCACTTCCCGAGGTGTTCCGCCGCGAGCTCACCGGATCGACCTGACCAGGCGGAGGAACACACGATGGGCGACACTCACCACGATCCGACGGACCACTCTCGGACCACGCAACCGCACGCCGGCATCGCCATGAAGGACAACTTCATGTGGCCGGGATTGATCTTGCTGGCCGTGTCCGCCCTCGGAATGATCAGCCTGGCGGTCGCGGCCGCCTACCGACACTACGAGTGGATCACGACGACGGCGCTCATCGCCGTGCTCGGCGCGGTCGCCGGGGTGCTGTGGATCGTCGTCGAGCACCGGCGGGTTATCCGCATCGAGCAGCAGTGGCACGCCGATCATCCCGAGGTTCTGCTGCGCTAACGAGACCGACCCGAGCACGACGACGTCGCTCCGGGGTCACTGGTTGGCGTCGATCTCGTCCTGCTGGGCTTGTTGCAAGCCCTCATCGACTTGCTGTTGGGCTTGATCGTTCTGTTCCTGGGACAGTTGCTCGGAGTTCAGCAGGTTCTGCTGCTGAACCATTTGGTCGGAGTTCAGCTGATTTTGTTGTTGGTCAGATTGATTCTGGTTCAGCTGGTCCTGCAGCTGCTGATCCCCTTGTTGCGCAGTGGTATCGACGTCGCCATCGTCATCGCCTGACGTGGCATCATCGCCATTCGCCGGAAGGTTTTGCAGCACCTGCATCACCGTCGCGTAATCCTGGGCGACGGGTCCCGGGAGCCCGGGCGGAAGCGGCGGGGGCGCCGGGGCGTCTGAGTGCACCGCCCCCACCGACGCGGATGCGACAGCGATCTCGCCTGCGCCCGGAGGTAGCACAACGACAAATGCCAACATGGCGGTACTCGCCGCCAGGGCCACCACCGCCGAGTTGATGCCGCGAACATTGATTCGACCTGCGAGATGTTTGGTCATAGCCCACGATGCGGTCGCCTTCTGGGTTACCACCCAGATTCCACTATGCAGGCACTATGAGTACGCGCGTGACTACTGCGCTCCCGCGCCGTCGGCGGCGTACGTCTGGCTGATCGCCGGCTCGTCGTACCCTGCGTTGCGCACCGCCGCCCGCACCGCCTCCCCCACCGCGTCCACCCGGTCGGCGGGCACCAGCGCGATCACGCAGCCGCCGAATCCACCGCCGGTCATCCGAGCGCCGAAAGCACCGGCACTCACCGCGGCGTCGGCGATCAGGTCGATGCGCTTGGTAGTGATGGCGAAGTCGTCGCGCATCGAGGCGTGCGAGGCGGTGAAGATTCGACCGGCTTCGGCGTAGTCCGAATCACCCAATGCCGCAACCACATCGAACACCCGCTGGTTCTCGGTCAACACATGACGGGCGCGGCGGGCATCGACGGGATCAGTGACACCGTCCAACACGGACACCCCGGCATCCTGGATCTCGCGCAACGACACCACACCGACATCGGCCGCCGCCCGCTCACACGACAGTCGCCGCGCCGCGTATTCGCCGCCGACATGACCATGGCGCTCGCGGGAGTCGATCAACATCAACGCCACACCCGAGGCGGACGGGTCGAAGGGCACCGGCGAGACACTCAGCGTCCGAAAGTCGATCAGCAGAGCGGTGTTACGTGCACCGAACAGCGACGACAGCTGATCGAGTAAACCCGTTGGCGCACCGACATATTCGTTCTCCGCGCGTTGAGCCAGCCGCGCCTGGTCCAGCCGGTCGATGTGCAGCCCCGACGTCAATGCACCCAGCGCCGCGCATTCCAGCGCCGCCGATGACGACAACCCTGACCCCATCGGGATCTCGCTGGCGATCGACATCGTCCCGCCGGGCACCGGGTGACCGGCCATCCGCAGCGCCCACACCACACCGGCGACATACGCCGCCCACCCGGTAACGTCACCGGGCTTGGTGCTCAACGGAATCCGTTCCGCGCCGTCGGCGCTGTCGCTGCGGACAGTCACCGCGTTGGCATCGGACGGCTCGAAGGTGACGACGGTGCGCTGCGGCAGCGCGATCGGCAGCGACCAGCCGAGGTTGTAGTCGGTGTGCTCACCGATCAAGTTGATCCGCCCCGGTGCCGAATAACGGATTGTCATGCGAGTCCGCGCAGGCGCTCGGCCACGGCTTCGGGCATCACGTCGCCGATGAACGCGTCCATCGCCGACTCGGACGCCGCCAAATACTTCAACGCCGCAGCGCTGCGCCGGATCGACATCAGCTCGACGTGGAAGTACCCGTCGCGCAACTCCGGAGAGTCCGAGTATTGATGCAGCGCCGAGATATACGGCAGCGGGCCGGAATACATCCGGTCGAACCGCCGCAGCACGTCGAGGTAGATCTCGGCGAACCCGTCCAGCTCGGCGGCAGACAAGTCAAGCAGGTTGTGCACGAACCTGTTCGGATAGATATGCACCTCGACCGGCCAGCGTGCCGCGAACGGGACGAACGCGGTGAACAGCTCGGTGCGCGCCACGATACGGCTGCCCTCGGCGACCTCGGACGCCAGTAGGTCGGCAAACAGGTTGCTGCCCCGGTGCTTACGCGCCTGCTCCATCATCGCCGCCGTCCGCGGGGTTAGATACGAGTAGCCGTAGATCTGACCGTGCGGATGAGCCAGCGTCACCCCGATCTCTTCGCCGCGGTTCTCGAAGCAGAACACCTGCTGAACGCCCGGCAGCGCACTCAACGCCGAAGTCCGGTCCTGCCATGCGTCCACGACCAACCGCGCGTGCGGCACCGACAGCTCGGCGAACGAGCCGGTGTGGTTGCTGGAGAAGCAGATCACCTCGCATCGTCCGACGCCGGGCTGCGGGACAAAGCCGTCGGGCACAATCGCCACAGATCCCGCACCGGACAAGCTCGGGAACCGGTTTTCGAAGACCACCACGTCGTAGTCGGGGGCGGGCACCTCGCTGGTCAGCCCGGTCGGGCCCGGGCACAGTGGGCACTGGTCGGGCGGCGGCTTGTAGGTGCGGTCCTGCCGTCGCGCCGCGATGATCACCCACTGCCCCGTCGTCTGGTCGAACCGCAATTGCGACTGCCCGGGCTCGAACGGCGGCAGCGGCCGGCGGTCGACGACCGGCGCGGGCGTGTTCCCGGGTAGTGAGAAGAACAACAGCTCGCGGCCATCGGCCAAGGTCGTTCGCACGCTCATCGGGTCTCATCTTGGCCGCTATGCCAGAGTCAAGTCACGATAGACATGCAATCCGCAACAGAGAGGCTGGTCACGAGTGCCCGGTGACGCCAACGCGCGATACCAGCGGGCGCGTAACTGGGCGATCGGATCCGATCCCGGGCTGCTGCGGCTGCGGATGGCCACCCGCACGACGGGCGCTCTCGCGACGGCACTGGTGGCCCTCTTTCTGTTGACCAAGGCCACCCATCAGCCGCTGACGGTGGCGTTGCTCGGGGCGCTGATCACGATGGTCTCGGCGCGGTCGGTAAACGAGCCCGACCCGCGTCGCCAGCGCATCACGATGGCGTTGCTGCCGCTGCCCACCGCGCTGGCCATCGCCGCGGCTGCGCTGGTATCGCCGCGCCCGGTGGTCGCCGACGTCGTGTTCGTGGTGGTGGTGTTCGGTGCGGCCTACGCACGTCGCTTCGGCCCACGCGGAACGACGCTGGGCATGGTCACGTTCATGTCGTACTTCTTCACGCTCTACCTGCGGGCGAAATTCTCCGAGCTACCGTGGCTGGTCGGCGCGACACTCGTGGGCACGCTCTGCAGCTACGTGTGGAGTGTCTTCATCTTGCCCGATCGGCCGGAAAGCGTTCTGCGGGGCAATATTTGGGCTTTGCGGGCGCGGATGGCGATCGTCGTCGACACCACCGCCGACTTCGTGCGAATCGGCGACCCCGACGAGCGACGCCAGCGCCGACTGCGAATACGGATGCGCCGGCTCAACGAGACCGCGTTGCTGGTCCAGGCGCAGATCGAAGACCGGGTCAATCCGAGTGCGCTGTGGCCAGGAGTCAGCGGTGACGACCTGGCGCTGTGGCTGTTCGACGCCGAGCTCACCGTCGAACGTCTCGCGACCGCGGGCACGCGCGCGGCCTTGGCCGACATTCCGGCCGGCACGCGTGCCGAATTGGCCGACACAATTGCCATGCTGTCGCGGGCCATTCGGACACCGCGCACCGACGCCCTGTGGCTGACCGCGCAGCTCGCCCAGCATCAGCTCGACAGCCATCCGAATGACGTGCCAATCCGGCGCTTGGCGTTGGCGATCGTCGACACGGCCACAGCCACCGCCGAAGTCCGCAAGCGGATCGAACACGTCACGACCGAAGCGGCCGAGCAGCCGGTGCCACCACCCGACGAGCAGCAGCTCAGCCCGGGCCTGCTGCCGACCACCCGACAAGCCATCCAGGTGGCCGTAGCCGCCGCGCTGGCCATCGTCGTCGGCGAGACGGTGTCACCGTCACACTGGTATTGGGCGGCGATCGCCGCATTCGTCATCTTCGCCGGCACCAACTCCTGGGCCGAAACCCTCGACAAGGGTTGGCAGCGCCTACTCGGCACGGTGCTCGGTGTGCCCAGCGGCGTGCTGGTCGCCACGCTGGTGTCCGGCAACACCATCGCCTCGCTGGCGATGATCTTCGTATGTCTGTTCTGCGCTTTCTATTTCATGAAGGTCACCTACAGCCTGATGACCTTTTGGATCAGCACCATGCTGGCGTTGATGTACGGTCTGCTCGGCGAATTCACCTATGGCCTCCTGCTACTGCGGATCGAGGAGACCGCCGTGGGTGCGGTCGTCGGGATCGCGTGCGCCGTGGTGGTATTGCCGGTCAACACCCGAGCGAAGATCCGCGGCGACGCCCACACGTTCTTCCTGACGCTGTCCGACCTCGTCGAGGCGTCGGTCGCCAGCCTGCTGGGGACTCCGGCGCCGGCCGGCTTGACCGAGAAGGCACGTCAACTCGACCGCGATCTGGCGCAGTTCCGGATCACCGCCAAGCCGATGAGCGCCGGAGTCGTCGGATTGGCGGGGCGCCAAACCACGCGGCGCAGCTTGCGGATGCTCGCCGCGAGCGACCGCTACGCCCGAATCCTGGCCCGCAGCAGCGAAATACACATCGACACTTCTCCAGAGCTGGCCGACGCGATCAGGTCGACCGCCACCCAGATCCGGCGCAACATCGACGTGCTGATCACGTCGCTGGAATTCAACCAGGCGGCGACGGTCTTTCCGTCGACCGACTACATCGACGCCGCCGAGACCCTCGCCCGGCGGCAAGACGACCAGGCGTTGGATCACCGACGGTTGATGAACGCCCTGCATGCGCTGCGCCAGATCGACCGCGTCGTCATCGACACCGCCACCGATCTCGGCGCCGACAACGGTGCACTGTCACCCGTTTAGGACTGGCGGACAAGGAAATCCAGCACGGCGTCGGCGAACAAGTCGTTGCGGTCACCGGCCACCATGTGCCCCGCACCTTGGACGTCGACGAACTCGACGGCAGGGAAGCGGGCCAGAAACTCCTCGGCGCGATCTTGGCCGACGAGGTCACTCACCTGACCGCGCACCAGCAGCATGGGTATCCCGTCCCCGAGAATCGTCTCCACGGCCGCGTGCAGGCGATCGACGTCGGCCACCTCGCTGGGCGGCAGCGACGCATTCTCGCTGATGAACTTCGGATCCCAGTGCCAGTACCAGCGGTCGCCGCGACGACGCAGGTTGGTGCGCAAGCCATTCAGGTCGCTGGGCCGGGGCCGATGCGGGTTGTATTCCGCGATCATGTCGGCGACTTCGTCGAGCGACTCGAAGCCCGTCTGCATCCGGTCGGCCATGAATTGATGGATCCGGTCGGCCCCGGACTGATCCATGTTCGGCACGATGTCCACCAGGACGACCGCGCGAGCGATCCCGGGCGAAATCTCCCCTGCCAGAAGCATTGTGGTGAGGCCACCCAACGACGCGCCGACCAGCACCGGTCGCGGCGGCAGGTGGCGCAACACCTCTTGGACGTCACCGGCGAAGCTGACCAGGCGGTAGTCGCCGTCCTCTGACCAGTCCGACTCGCCGTGGCCGCGGAAGTCGACCGTGACCGCCTGCCAACCGCGCTCGGCCACGGCTGCGGCCGCCTTGCCCCAGGAGCGGCGGGTCTGTCCACCGCCGTGCAAGAACACCACCACCGGCGCATCCGGATTTCCCAGGCGGTCAGCGACGATGCGCGTCCCGCCGACGCCGCACGTGGTGAACGTTTCAGGCATGATGGACGTCCCCCTTTCGCCGCAGTTCTGCTGTCAGTTCTCGGATTTCGTCGCGGAGTTCCTCGACGTGGGCCACGGTTGCCGCCTCGTTGAGAGCGTCTTCTTCGGCGACGCGTTCGATGATCCACGACGCGAGGGCCGCCGTGACGACGCCGACGAGCCCGATTCCGCCGATCATCAGCAGCACGGCGATCACGCGACCGGCGTTGGTCACCGGGTAGACGTCGCCGTAGCCGACGGTGGTCACCGTCGTGATCGACCACCACACCGCCTTGCCGAACGATGTGATGGTGGCGCCGGGCAGGTAACGCTCCTTGTCGAATACGGCCAGCGATGCCGAGTAGATCAGCAGGAACACACCTGACACGGTGTAGACGAGGATGCGGCCCCGGAACGCATCTCCAACTGCCTTCTGCAGCACCTTGATCAGAACAACGAGTCGCAGCAGGCGAAGCGGACGCACGAATGGCAGCGTCACGATGGCAAAGTCGAGTAGGTGCCGCACGAACCAGTGCCAGCGGTTGGGGGCGAGACTGAACCGCACCACGTAGTCCACAACGAACAGCGACCAGATGCCCCAGTCGACCGCCCAGAGAATGTGGGCTTCACGCCCGTGCGGCTCGGCGATCACCTCCCTGGAAAAAAGGGCGAGAAATACGACGGCTGCTACAGCGAGCGGCCACTCCGCACGCCGCTCCCACCGCTGCAGTGCGATTTCGTTCTTCATCCAGTCAGTTTCGCGGTTACGCCGAGCGCTCGTTACGCGATCTAAGAAATCAGCTGGTCCAGCGGGTTGGACCGCTCCAGCATCCCGAACGTCTCTTCACCGTCCCAGCGGTAGCGCACCCCGGCCTGTTGCAACGCGGGGAAACTCGGCATCTCCTGTTTGAGCGCCTGCGTCGAAAACATCTTGTCGTCGTGATGGACGTCGTGGGTGGACAGGACCGTCTCACCCTCGATACGCACTGTGCCGCTTGGTGTTTCCAGCACCACTGTGACGTCTTCGCCCACCGGGGTCAGCCGGGTCAGCCACGGCGCCTCGACGACGCGGGCGGGGACCAGGTCGCCGTCACCGAAGAAGACATAGCCCTCGTTGAACGTCGGTTCGCCGTCGGGCCGCGGCGGGTAGGCGATGTAGCCGAAGGCCCGCCCACTGGGAAACAGCGCGGACTGCCAGGCATGACCCCAGAATCCGGCCAGCTTGCGCACGCCCTGCCGGCGGATGCGCAGGCCCGTTCCGGTGAAGTCATGCTCGGCGTCGCCGACCTTGACCGACCCCGTCGCGCGGAACAGTTGCTCGTAGCGTGCGCCGCCCATCAGCTTGCCCTCGATCGAGGTCTTCAACCGCTCCCCCGACTCCGCGGACAGCGTGCCCTGCACCCACGGCGGCACCGCCATGGCGGCCTCGACCTGGAAGCTGACGTCGACCAGCGGCCCGTCTTTGTGGCCGTCGATCAGATCCGGCGACGAGGTCTGCACCGCCTTGCCGTCGAACGTCATCGTCCAGGTCTCGAACGGCGTGTTGCAGCGAAAGCCCAACCCGCCGGCACCGAGCACCGTCGGCCGGCCGTCGGGTCCTGCCACGGGCCAACTGGCGCCGTTGTCGCGCAGCCGAAACACCCGCCCGTCCGGGAAGGCCACGTTGACCTGAATGTCGTGCGCATCCCAGTTCGCGGCGACGGCTTCAATGCCGATGCGCGGCAGGCCCACTGCCCCGCGGTCGTCGACGACCCAGAAGCTGACCGAGTCGCGCATCTCGGGGTCGTCGGGCCGGCTCGCGAAGACCTGCTCGCGCGCGGGGTCTATACCACCGGTCAGATCAATTGCCATGCAACATCCTTGCGGCGTAGTCGGCGAACAGCGGTCGCACCTGGTCGAGATCGATGCCGAACGTCTCGGGGTCGGCGGGTGAACTGGGCTCACGCTCCGCCGCGTTGAGGGCCCACCAGGCACGCATGCGGGATTCGAAGTCGGCGCCGACCGGCTCGCCCAGCCAGGCGTACAGCCCGCGGACCTCGCGGATCGGATCGGCCTGCATTGCACGGAAGTCGATGTCGTAGAACCGGTTATCGGCGCCGCCGTCGCGAAATTGCATCGCCCGCTGCATGCCCACCGACCAGTGTTCGACGTTGAGCCGGCCCAGGTACGCCCAGTCGACGTGGTCGGTGAAGCCGCCGACGATGTCGGCGTAGAGATCGGCCACCGACAGGATCACGTCGGTCGGATCGCGGTGGGTCATCACGAATCGGGCGTCGGGGAAGACGGTGTTCAACGCATCGAGGGACAGCACATGCGACGGCGACTTCAGCCGCCACGGCCTCCTCGGCTCGCCCCAGCTCAGCAGCTTCATCACCCGTCGCTGATAGGCGTAGGTCGGCGTGAAGTCCGCCTTGTCCAGCAGCCACGCGGAGTAGGACGGGATCTGCGCAAAGGCTTGAAAGATGTGCGAGGTGAAGTCCAGCGCCATCAACTCGAGGCATTCCATCGGGGCATGGGTGCCGGTCGGAACGTGCGCTCTGGACCCGACCTGGTTTCCCTCGTCGGCCGGAATGCGCGGGTCCGGGCCCTGCACGGTCGACGGCGGTGGGCAGGGTTGCGACGACTCCCACCGGCGCAGGTACCGAATCGCCGGATCCTGTGCGAGCAGGACCGAGAGGGCCGTCGAACCGGTACGGGGCAAGCCCAGCCCGATCAGCGGTGGCAGGAGGTCGACGTCGTCGATCTCGGGGTGGCGGCGGTACCAGTTCTCCACCTGCGACCGCTGCGACAGCAAAGTGACGATCCGGGCGTAGACGAAGGCCTCGCCGCGCGCGTTGAGCCGGGCTTCGTCGCGCAACGAGGCGAGCAGCACCTCGAGGCCGTCGCGGAACGAGTCGTCGCCGAAGTCGTCGAGCCCGGTTTGAGCGACGGCGGCGCCGAGGACACGGTCGAGATCGGCCACCACCATCCCCTTCCGGGAAAATCCGTGTCAGTATACTGACGCGATTATGGGCGAGTTGTCAACGGCACCGCGGCGGCCTTACCGCAGCCCGGCGCGCCAGCAGGCGGCCGCGGCCACTCGCGACCGCATCATCGACGCGGGCGCCCGGCTGGTCCGCGAGTTCACCAGCTGGAACTGGGACGAGCTGACGTTTCGCGCCGTCGCCGAAGGCGCCGAGGTCAGCGAGCGAACGGTGTACCGCCACTTTCCGACCGAGCGACACCTGCACGACGCGATCATGAGCCGGCTGGAAGACGAGGCAGGCATCGCCTACGAGGACGTCGGGCTGGACAACCTCGCCGACGTGACTGCCAGGCTTTTCGCGTCGCTGGGCCGGTTCGCGATCAACGACTCGATCGGAACACCGCACGGGTCGGCTTTCGTGGGCGCCGAAGCCAAACGACACGCTGCGCTCAGCCGTGCCGTCTCGGCAACACGGTTGCCCGACGCTCAGCGCCGGGCGCTGGCCGGCCTGCTCGACGTGCTGTGGAGCCCCCCGACCTACGAACGGCTGGTCGGCTCATGGAACCTCGACCACGCCGACGCGGTCGGCGCGGTGCAGTGGCTGATCGCGAAAGTCATCGCGGCGGCCGAGGACAACGAAGCGCCGATTGCGGGTCGGTAAGCAGCCCCGCGCTGTCGATGTCTTGGATAGCCGGCGGTCGGGCAGGTAACCTCATTCCCGGTTGACACTCCAGCCCCACGGAAACATCACGGCGGCGATCAGATTCCCCCGCCGAATGGCGCACAAGCTCCGATGTAAGCCGTCCCAGTCGGGTTCTGCTTTGTGCGCTGGAGGTCCTGGTGACTGCTGGTTCCGTGGTTCGTCGCGCGCCGCATCGGTTGTCAACGTTCAATTCTGTACATTCAGTGGGTCTAACACCATCTGGGGTGTACAAGAGATGGTCGCGCTCCTCCAAAGCCGTGCCTCAGCGGCTCCGTCGAAACCAACGCATTAGCGATGCGACCAATACTTCCTGCGCAATTGCGCCGGAGCCAGGGGCTGCCTTGTGAGCCGCTTTACCGAGACGATGTACGCCAATGCCCAGCGAAGCCGGAAGGGCATGGTCACCGGGGAGCCCGACGCCCCCGTGCGGCATACCTGGGCTCAGGTGCACGAGCGGGGCCGACGCATCGCGGGCGGTCTGGCCGCCGCGGGCGTGGGGCGCGGCGATGCCGTCGCAGTATTGGCCGGGGCGCCGGTCGAGATCGCTCCGACCGCGCAGGGCGTCTGGATGCGCGGCGCCAGCGTCACGATGCTGCACCAGCCCACGCTGCGCACCGACCTGCCACGTTGGGCCGAGGAGACGACGGCGGTGATCCAGATGATCGCCGCAAAGGCCGTGGTGGTCTCCGATCCGTTCATGGCCGCGGCGCCGCTGCTGTCTCAACTGGGCATGCAGGTGCTCACGGTCAACCAGCTACTCGAAAGTTCGCCGATCGAGCCCGTCGACACCGACGACGACGACGTCGCGCTCCTCCAACTGACGTCCGGCTCGACCGGGCCCCCCAAGGCGGTCCGGATCAGCCATCGCAACGTCGTGGCGAATGCCGAGGCGATGTTCGTCGGCGCGGACGTCGACCCCGAATCCGACGTGATCGTGAGCTGGCTGCCGTGCTTCCACGACATGGGCATGACCGGTTATCTGACCGTCCCGATGTACTTCGGCGTCGAACTGGTCAAGATCACGCCGATGGACTTCCTCCGCGACACCCTGCTGTGGGCACGGCTCATCGACAAATACAAGGGCACCATGACCGCGGCGCCCAACTTCGCGTACACAATGTTCGCCAAACGTCTGCGCAGGCAGGCTCAGCCCGGCCAGTTCGACTTGTCCTCGCTGCGGTGGGCACTGTCGGGCGCCGAGCAAGTCGACCCGGCAGACGTCGAAGACCTGTGCGCGGCTGCCGCGCCGTTCGGTTTGCGTCCGGAAGCGATGGTCCCCGCATACGGCATGGCCGAGACCACGGTGGCGCTGTCGTTCACCGAGTGCGGCCGCGGGCTGGTCGTCGACGAAGTCGACGCCGACTTACTCGCCATGCTGCACCGAGCTGTCCCGGCGTCGCGAGGTAAGACCCGCCGACTGGCCTCCCTCGGTCGTCCGCTCAAGGGGTTGGAAGCCAGGATCGTCGACTACGACGGTTGCGCCCTGCCCGCGCGCAATGTCGGCGTCATCCATGTGCGCGGCGAACCGGTGACGCTGGGCTACACGACGATCGCCGGCTTCGTATCCGCGCGAAATCACGAAGGGTGGTACGACACCGGCGACTTGGGCTATCTCACCGAAACCGGCAACGTAGTGGTGTGCGGGCGGGTCAAGGACGTGATCATCATGGCCGGCCGCAACATCTATCCGACGGACATCGAACGTGCCGCCGCGCGCGTCGACGGCGTCAGGCAGGGCTGCGCGGTGGCGGTGCGTCTGGAAGCCGGCCACCGACGGGAGACTTTCGCGGTCGCGGTCGAAGCGAGCGTCTGGGAGAACCCGACCGAGGTTCGCCGGGTCGAGCGTCAAGTAGCCCATGAGGTCGTCGCCGAAGTCGATGTCCGGCCCCGCAATGTCGTGGTGCTCGAGCCGGGAATGATCCCGAAGACGCCATCGGGAAAACTTCGACGCGCCCACGCACTGGCATTGGTAACCTAGATCTGGGTACCTACGATGACAGAGTTTGACGCCCAACCCGGTCGCGAGCCACCAGATCTCGCTGAATTGTCCACCGCCCAAAGGGAAGCGGACGAAATCGACTTGTTCGCCGGGTTGCGCGGACTTGCCGGGTTGGTGGGGGCCCGCGGCGCCTACGAGTTGATCTGCCAGGTCGCCGAGTTCGCCTCGGACGCCATTCCCGGCGTCGACGGTGCCGGAGTCTCGCTGATGGATGAAGGCAGAGACATACCGATACTTCAGACCGCCTCTGCGACAGCGGGATTCGTCCGAGAAATCGATTCGGTTCAGTACAACGAGTTACACGAGGGACCGTGTATCACGTGTATGCACTCGAGGCGGGCCACCGTCAGTGGGTCGCTCGGCGCCGACAAGCGTTGGCCGCGCTTCGGCGGCCGGGTGGCGAGGATGGGCGTGCATTCCGCGCTGTCGCTGCCGCTGATGGTCGGCGAACGGGTGATCGGTGCGATCAACTGCTATGCACACAGCCACGACGCGTTCGGCGAGCATGCCGTGCTGTTGGGCACCCAGTTCGCTGACCCCGCGGCGGTGTCGATCTACAACGCAGAACTGCTGGCCGAGGCGCGCGCGCGGGTGGAAAAGCTGCAGGAGGCTCTGGACAGTCGCGCGGTGATCGATCAGGCAGTCGGGATCATCAGAAGCCGCTCGGGCGTCAGCACCGAGGCGGCCTTCGCCCGTCTGGTTCAGATGAGTCAGAACGGCAACGTCAAACTGCGCGTCGTCGCGGCGCGACTGGTCGAGGAGTCCGTGCGGCGCGCCCAGGTGCGACGCAGTCAGCTCTGAGTCAGCGCCTGCATTCTTTCTAAAAGCCGCGGACGCGAACTCGGATCGGCCAGCAACTGCCGTGCCACGTCAGTCAGGTGAGCGCCGTGGGTGCGGGCGTAGGTGCGCAGTATCGTGAATGCCTCGTCGACCGAAACATCAAGCCGCTCCCGCAGGAAACCCTTCGCCTGCTCGACGACGATGCGATGGGTCAGCGCGGAGCGCAGCTGCGGTAAGACCGTCGACGGCGTCGGCGGGTGCTCCTGCAGAATCGCGACGCACGCGACATGCGCCAGGGTCTGCGCGACCAAGAAATCGGACTCATTCAATTCTCCCGGCCGGCTGCCATATAGACCCAGCGAGCCCAACACAATGCCCGCGGCGCGCATCGGCACCGCATGCACCGACGCCACACCTGCGTCGAGCGCGGCAGGCACGAATTGCGGCCACCGCCGTGACTCGGCGCGCAGGTCCGCCACCGAAATCGGTTGGCCACTGGCATAGCACTCGACGCAGGGTCCCTCGTCGACATGCAATTGAAAGAGCTCGAGTTCACGGGTCTGCCTGGAGGTCGCGGCCAGCAACCGCAATTGCCCCAGCGGGTCGGCGAGCAGAAATCCCGCTGCCGCGGTATCCAACAGCTCGGCGCAGCGTTCGGTGAGCTCCGTCAGAAGTTCAACGACGTCGAAGTCGTCGAGCAGGCTGTCGACGAGCGTGACGACGGCGTCCAGTACTCGAGCTTCACGAGGAGCATCGGTCATGCCTACCCTCCTTTCAGAGGTACATCAGTCGATCTCGAGTCGCAGTCGCCGGTCCAGAATGTCGCGGGCGACATCGGTGGCGCTGCGATTGGTGGCGTAGGCATGAGCGCGCAGGCGCGCCAACGCCTCGGCCGGCTCGACTTCCAGTTGGGCGACGAGCACGCCGGTGGCCTGGCTGACTTCCGTGCGGCTGAGCAAGTTGAGCTCGGTCCAGGCGCTACTCGTCGGATCGTTGGCCGCGGCCTGCAGATCGGCGTCCAGCAGATCAAGCAGCGGGGCGCCGGCCAACTCGGCGGCAACGACACCGCCGGCCAGTTCGTCGTCTCCCAATTCGCCGGGTTGCGCGCGGAAAAAGTCAAGCGCCCCAACGTATTCCCCGGCCAGCACGACCGGAATCGCGAATATGCCCCGAATCTTGTGGTCGAGCATCGCGGGGCGGTACAGCGGCCACCGAACCTGGCCGGGCTTGGCGAGGTCGGCGACGAGGACGGGAGCGCGCGTCGACACGGAGTCCAGACACGGGCCCTCGCCGATGGTGAATTGGAGTTCGTCGTACACGCGCGCGGCCGCATCGCTGGAACCCAGCGTTCCGCTGCTGACCCCCGCGAAGATCAGCGAAATGGCCGCTGCGTCAATGTCGAACAACGTCACGCAGGCCTCGCATAGTGAGTCGGCCGCCGCTAGGCCGCGCTGACCGTCGACGGCGGCGCGCAGAGTTTCGTTGATCGCCACATTCAGCCGGGCAAGAGTCGGGCGTCGGCGTGGCCCGAAGATCGAAGTGGCGAGGTCATACCTCCACCATCCTCTCGTCGGAAAGAATTTACGAACATTGGCTCAGTTTGCGACTCAGCGGATGGACACCAGTTGGTCGATCGAATCCACCGGAAGGTCGCCGTCCACGATCGCGGTGACTGCCAACTTCTGCAGAATGATCGCGCCCTTGTGATTGTCCAGGAAGGCGATGTCGGCCGCGTCCCGCCCGGTGGCGATGCGCACCAGGGCCTGCCGCGGCGCTAACAACGTCCCGTCGACGACCCGCCACTGCCCGTCGACGAATGCCTCGGCGACTGCGTGGAAGTCCATCGGATACAGCCCTGGGGCGTAGACCGATACGGCGCGCGCGGGCACGTTGACCGCCCGCAGCAACGCAACGGCCAAGTGCGCGAAGTCCCGGCACACGCCCGCACCGGAGAGCATCGTCTCCACCGCACCGTCGATCGGGTCGCTCGAGCCGGGCACGTAATTCAGCCTGGTGCCGACCCAGAGGGACACGACTTCGAGCAGTGTCGTCGAGTCAGCGTAACTGCCGAATTCCGTTGCGGCGAAACCGTAGAGCTTATCGGCCTCGGCGTAGCGGCTGGGACGCAGGTACACCGACAGGTCATGTTCGGTCACCGGCGCCGGATCGGTCCGGCCGGTGATCGTGGCGGCGTAGTCGACGCTCAGATAACCGCCCGACACTTCCAACTTGTGGATGCGATTGCCGTGCGTACCGCTGATCTCGGTGGCTTGCACCGGGCAACCGTCCAACATGAACGACAGTCGTTCTGACACTTGGGCATTCGGGTGCGGCGCGACAGCGATCTGGAATTCCAGCGTCGTCGGGTCGGTGACCTCGACGTCGAGTTGAGCGCCGACCTCCCGTTTGAACTGGCGGTCCATGACATTCCTTAACGTCGAACTTGCTCGGGCGTGTAATCGTCGAATCGACACAAGAATCCGGTCTGATGTATCCCGGCCACGAGCGATCTACATCGACACTACACCGCTTGTACCCGCATCAACGCCGAGTGCGTGTAGCGTGGAATGGTCGGTGGCATTTCGCACACAACCGTCTGAGATTGTGTCGTCGCCGGTGAATTGATCTGGCCGATTCGCGGTCAAGACGGGAGCGTCTCATGACGCTACAACACGACCGAAGCCCAGCAGGCTCGACGAAAGCCGGCCCCGAGACCACCCCTCGCCTGCGGTTGAAGCCCAAGGCACCCACTTCTGGCTACGTCGACGGCGCCTGGTGGCCGCACACTGACGACCTCACGACGGAACTTCCAGATTTACTGGCGGTGTTGTCAGTACGGCTCGGCCATATCGATCACGTGATGTACAACCTCGCCGAATGGGCATTGGCGCCGGTCAAATTTGCGACGGGCGGCGGCATGGTGCGACTCGACGGTTACCACCAGCAGCCGGGCAACACCATCGAAGTCATCGGACGCACTGGCCATAAGCTCGTTCTCCTGGTGGTCCCCGCTGGGACCGAGCCAGATCATGCGCACGACATCATGATGGCCGCGGCGGCCCCCGACGACGCATCGACAGTCGACGGCCTGCTGCACGACTGACCCGAAAGCTTTTGCCCGCGTTAGGGTTTCCCCGCGCCGCCGCCAGGGTGTCGTAGAAACACCGGACGCTAGAGCCAGGGCGGCACGATCCACTCGCCGTGCGGGACGACGGCGAGCAGGCCCAACAGCCCGGCGTCGTCGAAGGCGACGCCGAATTCGCCGACTCCTTCGCTGAAGTGCTTCCACCCGTCGACGTGGGCGGGAATGACCATGCGGGCGCCCAACACCTCGGCGACCGCGGCGGCCCGTTGACCCGTCATGGTCAGCGGGCGTCCACGCTCTTTGGCCGTGACGCGGGCGGCACCGGCGAAAATCACCGCCACATCCACGGTGCCGACCCGCTCGGCGATGGTCTTCACGGTGCCGACCGACGCGTTGTCGCCGCTGAGATACACCGTCGGCAGCCCCGCGCCGGACAGCACGAAGCCGGTCACCTCGCAGTTGACATGGCCACCGGCGTCGCGTTGCCCGTCGGCTGGCCCGTGCACGGCCGGAACTGCTTGCACCGTAACGGCTTTCATGCCGTCGCCAGCCGGGAGCTCGACGGACGCGAACGGCTCGAGCCCGACGGCGGGCGGTCCGAGCCGGCCCATGACACCCGGATGAGTCAGCACCAGCGGCGCGGCGAGGGCCACCCGCCTGCCCTCGGTGTCGAAGTTGTCCGGATGCTCGTCATGACTGACCAGCACGACGTCGATCACGCCGAGCTGCGCTGCGGCGACTGCCGGCCCGACCGTCTTGGTCAGGTAGTCGTGCGGACCGGGCTCGTCGAAGGTCGGGTCCATGACGAAACGCCGGCCACCGAAATCCACCACCGTGGTCGGACCGCCCAGCACGCTGAACGCGACGTCACGACGCTGGGCATCAACTCGGTTGCTCATCCCATGGACTGTAGATGCACCCGTCAGTCGGCGGTCACGGCGTCGCCCGGTTGCTGCTGACCGAGCAGCTCGTCCTGGCCGACCTCGGGAAGATTGCCGGTGCGCTTCACCGACTTCTTCTTGGCGGTCTTGGACGACGACGTCTCCTCCACCGGATGATGGCCGTTGGACGGCAATCCGACTGCGGCGCCGACCATCTCGATCGCCTTCTCGGTGTATACCCGGTAGCCGAAGTTCGGTTCGTAGCCGTGGATCTCCTTGGTGTCGAGATCGCGCATGAACTGCAGGATCTCGCGGCTGAACACTTGACCCGGCACCAGCACCGGGAAGCCCGGCGGATACGGCGTCACGTACGTCGATGACACGACATCGATTCCAGCATCGAGCTTTTCGTCGATCTGCTGACCGGTGAGGTACTCGCAGTTCGTGTCGTCGTAGGACAGGTAGAACGCGCGACGGACATCGCCTTCGGGCGTCGGTTCGTCTCCGCTGTGGTCCCGGAACGCCGGGTGGAAGCCGCTGAAATCGCAGAGCGGCACGGGACGGTCGGTGAGCCGGTACACCGCCTGAGCGAAATGTTCACGCTCACCCAGGCTCATCTCGGAGATCGACTGGTCGAGTTCGGCGGCGATACTGACCAACACCTCGACCAGAAACGCAACCGAGCTGCGGGTGGTGCCGATGTTGGTCATGAACAGCACGCTGTTGCGGGAGGTCTTGTTGATCTGGATGCCGTAGCGGTCCATCAGCTGTTCGCGTTTGAACGTGTCGCCGTCATATCCGGTACGCCCGATGGACAACGTGATTCGCGACGGGTCGAGCACGAACTCGTCGTCGTGCCAGGCCGCCATCATGTTGCGCAAACCGGAGCGCAACGGCTGGTCGATGGCAGTCGGGCGGAAGCGGTCCGGGATGAGATGCGCTGTGCCAAGGCAATTCATGTACTTGCTGAGCAAGGGATGGTTGTCGATGGCGTCGCGCAGCTGCATGGCGTTCTCGATCTGCCGCTGCACCAATTCGGCGCCCTCCAAGGCCACTTGACGACGACCGAGGTCCAGCGACGCCAGGATCTGGTAGTTGGGCGAGGTCGACGTGTGCGCCATGTAGGCCTCGTGGAACGGCACCGCGACCTTCTGGTCGAAGTCCTGGTCGTAGACGTGGATCATCGATCCCTGCCGCAGCGAGGTCAACGTCTTGTGGGTGGACTGCGACGCATAGACCCGTACCCGCGCGCGTGCCGGGTCGGGCATCAGACGACGGTTCAGCAGGTCGTCGTCGGTGGGCTTCTCGGCGGTCTGCGCGGCCAGGTATTTCTCGAACTGAGCCTTGTATTCCGGTGTCTGCAGTCGCTCGCGCACTGCGGCCGCGGACGCCATCGCCGTGCGGGTGCGATATACCGGGTGGAAGCGGGCGAAGGCGAACCACGCTTCGTCCCAGAGGAAGACCAGGTCGGGCTTGATCGCGAGGCACTCCTCCATGACCCGCTCGACGTCGTAGACGATCCCGTCGAACGTGCAGTTCGTCAGCGACATCATCTTGACGCGGTCGAGCTTGCCGGCACGCTTGAGCGCCAACAGCTTTGACTTGATCTCGCGCAGCGGCACCGCGCCGTACATCGAGTATTCGTTGAGCGGATAGGCTTCGAGATAGATGACATTCGCGCCCGCCATCATCATCCCGTAGTGGTGCGACTGGTGGCAGTTGCGATCCAACAACACGATGTCGCCGGGGGCCACCAGGGCCTGGGTGACGATCTTGTTGGCCGTCGACGTTCCGTTGGTGACGAAGTAGGTGTGCCGCGAGCCGTAGGCGTTCGACGCGAGCTGTTGGGCCTCCCGCAGCGGGCCGGTGGGCTCCAGCAACGAGTCGAGGCCACCGCAGGTGGCCGACGTCTCGGCCATGAACACTTCCAGGCCGTAGAAGCCGACCATGTCTTTGATCCAGTGCGAGTTGACGATCGACTTGCCCTGCGAGATCGGCAAGGCGTGGAAGACGCCGGTGGGCCGGTGGCTGTATTGCTTGAGCGCACTGAAGAACGGTGTGCGGTAACGCGCGGCCACGCCGTGCAGGATCGACAGGTGCAGCTCGAGCATGCCCTCGCGGGCGTGGAACACCCGGCGGAAGTACTGGCCGAGTCGACCGGCGATGTCCTCCACGTCGATCTCGGTCATCAAATACAGGTCGAGTTCGGGACGCAGCTTGCTCAGCGATGTCGCCAGAATCTGGGCGCGCTCTTCGGGCGAGTAGTGGTCGGCCAAGTCGTGCGACACCCCGTCGTCGACGAACTCCGACAGCGATGACAGATCGCGGGTCGATTGGTGCGAGAAGCGTCGCCGGATCACCACCGCCTGCAGGTTCACATTGAGCCGCGCGGCGATCAGCGCCTCGTCGCCGCTGGCCACCACGACGAGTTCGTAGACGAATTCGTCGTCCGGGCGACGCCACTTGCGGACCTCGTTGCGCAGGGCGCGTTCCTGGGCGTCGGTCATCTTCTCGACGACGAGTACCTCGAAGTACGGGCGTTCGCGCTCTGCCTCCGTCTGACCTTCGAGTTGCCGCGGGTCCGATGGGAACATGTCCAGCTCGTCGGCGCCGGCGTTCTCCACATCCCCGGAGCGGTACGACTCCTGGGTCAGCGCCCGATTGATCCGCGCAACCGCCTGGGAGAATTTGTCGTAACTACCTGCCGCGAACAGCCTTTGCACGCGGGCGAATTGCAGCGAGCCCGGGTAGGCCCAATATGGCTCCAGCGTGCTCAAGCGGGTCAGCAATTCCTGGCTGTCCGCAATGCATTTGTCTTTCAACGCTCCGGCGGTGTCCGGGCGGGTCAGCCGATCAGCGGCCTCCTCCAGTCGGCACCAGGAGTCGCCGCGGACCTGCCACAGACTGTTGTAAGCGCGCAAGTGTTCTGTCATAACGGCCCTTTCCCGCTGCGTCGAGTCAAGGTTCGCAGAACCAACGCGCGCCCTGGTGGACAGAAGACAAACAATCGACGTCCGTCACGTGACCGCCGCAACCGGCGGACGCAATAGAATCCGCCTTTGCATCGACGAGGCGCTGCAGAGGAGTGGATGACGATGGAGATGTGGGAACTGGTGGCCCGTGAGCAGATTCGCGACACGCTGGCGCGATACAACTGGTCGGGCGACGCCGGCCGGCTAGACGGGCTTGCGGACACCTTCTGCGCCGACGGTGTTCTGGAGATCCGCGGCTTCGAGCCGCTCAACGGACGGGCCGAGATCATCGCGTTCCTCGGCGGTGTCACCGGGAAGGTCGCCGACAGTGCTGACGTGAAGCCGATCGTCCGCCACAACGTCGCCAATGTGCTTTTCGACGAGCTGACCCGGGACCGCGCGCAGGTGTCGAGTTATTTCACCGTCATCACCCACATCGGGCTCGACCACCTCGGCCGCTACCGCGACACCGTGGTCCCCGACGGCGACACCTGGCGGATCAAGCACCGCAAGGTGTCCACCGACTGGGCCGCTCCGAATTCGGCCATGGCACAGCAGTCACACTGAGCTAATGGCCATCACAGCCGGTACATTTCGCGCGCCATGCGGGAATGCTCGAGATAACCGGTGTCCGTCGGATAGTGCTGGCGCGGTGCTGGTAGTTGGAATGAGGAAGCGGCAGAACGAATCGCGTCGATCAGCCGGTGCGGCAACGACGCAACTCGCGACGACAAGGCTGCTCGGGTGCCGAACATCACCTCTTGCTCGGTGATGACGACGGGCGAAGTAGGTGCCAGCTCTTCGAGCGCGGCCGGTGGAGCTTCGGGAACGACATCGCGTGTCGCCACGGATGTCTCTGACAATTGCGACATTTCACGTCCTAACCTGGTGGCTTGCCTCGTAATGGGCTTGCTCGGATAGGAATTGAGTGTCGTCCGCTGACCAGGCGCCAACCACAAAGCAGGCACCACAACTGTGGGTGGTGTACACCCCCCGGTGTAGGCACCGTCGCGAATTGAGTAGCGCACTACTCTAGCGGCCCGGCGCACATGCGCGGATAGTGCTAACAATCAAGATCGACGGCATCACTTGCCGGTATCGAGAGAGGACGACGTTGCGGTGACTGGCGCAATTTCGGTCGTCATTGCCGACGACAACCTGTTGGTGCGCGACAGCGTTCACCGGGCGTTGTCGACGGATGCGGGCGTGACCGTCGTCGGCGTCGCCGAGGACTATGACTCCACCGTCGACCTGATCGAACGGCATCATCCGACGCTGCTGTTCACCGACGTGCGGATGCCACCCACATCGACCGACGAGGGGATTCGCTTGGCCCGATGGATGCGGACGGCGCATCCCGATATCGGGGTGATCGTCTTGTCGCAGTACGCCGATCCACGCTACGCAACGGGATTGCTGGATGGCGGTACGGCGGCGCGGGGCTATCTGTTGAAGGAACGCATTTCTCACTTCGACCAGCTCAGCGAGGCCGTGCACCAGGTCGCCCGAGGCGGGACGGTGCTCGATCCGCTGGTGGTGGAATCGCTACTCGCTCAGCCGAACTCCGCCGCGGCGCTCAGCCGGCTGACCCCCAGGGAACGCGAGGTGCTGGCCGAACTGGCGACCGGGCTCAGCAACCGCACGGTAGCGCGGCGGCTGGTGCTGACTCAGCGTGCAGTGGAAAAGCATATTAACTCCATCTTCGCCAAACTCGGCCTGACCGTTGATGATTCCGTCGACCGGCGGGTCAAGGCCGTGCTGATGTTCCTCGACGACCATGGCTCTGCGCCCGAGAAGTGATATGCACACCACCGAAAATGTGGTGTGTACACCATCGTCCGCGACGGCGTCGCGCCGCATCATCCAAGGATGGCGGAGGAGCGGGTGCGGGTCTGGGTCGTTGACGACCAGGCCAGTTTCCGGCTCGCGACAGCCGCCACGGTGGCCGCCACGGAGGATTTCGCCATGGCCGGCGATTGCGAGTCGGGTGAAGCCGCGCTGGAACTCATTCCGGACGGCAGCGCCGGGATCGTGCTGATGGACATCCACATGCCGGGAATGGGCGGCATCGAAGCCACTCGGCGAATCCTCGCCGCACATCCAGATCTGATCGTGCTGCTGACCTCGACGTACGACATCGAAGACCTGCCGCCGGATGCCGCCGACTGCGGCGCCGCGGCCTACCTGCACAAAGAACACCTGAGTCCCGATCTGCTGACGCGGCTATGGCAAGCGAGCCACTGAGCCCCACGGCCGAGGCCGAGTCGGTGCCCTCTTGGCGGGTGCCGCAGGTCCTTCTTCTCGCAACCGTCCGCTCGTCGTATCTCATCGGGCACGACCTCATTCACCGCTTCGCAGTGCAACGCTTCCAGCTGTTCCTCACCGGCTACCTGGCCATGTACGGCGGCGCCGGCGTGGCGCTGCCGCTGTGGGAATACCTGTGGGTGCTGCGATCCGCGTGGTTCCTGGCCATCGCCGCAATATGCACCGGCCAATGTCTGGTGCTGGCGGTCGCGCTGCCGTTGGCGCGTCGCGGGAAATATCGGCAATCGATCACGCTGGCCTGTATCGGCAACTGGACCGCTGCTCTGCTCATCACCTTCGTCGCACCGAACCTGCTGCCGGTGATGGTGCTGGCCGCCCTGGTACCTGTCGTGTTCGCCCAGCCCTACATCCGTTGGCAGCAAGGCCTGGCTTTCGCCGTGATCACCGCCGGCTGCGTAGTGGCTCTGGCGGTGTTAGGCCGTTTTCAGCACTTCGTGCACATGGACGTGCAACCGCCGCGCTGGATCGAGAGCGCGTTCATCCTGGTGGCGTTGCCGGTGAATGCTTTTCACCTCCTGGTGATCGCCTGGAACAACGCCGGCGCGCTGACCGTGTCGAAGAAGATGCTCGCCGAGCGCGCCGCCGAGGTCGAGGCGTCCCGGACGCGGCTGGTGACGGCCGCCGACGAGGAGCGGCGCCGCCTCGAACGCGACCTGCATGACGGTGCCCAACAGCACCTCGTCGCGCTGGCGGTGCTCATTCAGCTCGCCCGTCACGCCGAGCAGGACAAGTACCAGCCGCTGCTGACCGAGGCGTCCGGGCTGCTCGAATCCGCGATTGCCGAGATCCGCAGGCTCGCGCACGGCATCTATCCGACATCCCTGGTCAGTGGCGGCCTGGCACAGGCGATCCCGGCGGTGGCCGCGCGCGCCCCGATCCCGGTTCACGTCGACGTGGATGGCCTCGGCCGCTACCCCGCTCCGATCGAGGCCGCACTGTATTTCTGCTGCAGCGAGGCGCTGCAGAATGCCACCAAGCATGGTGGGCCCGACACCAGCGTCACGATCACGGCGCAGGCCGATGCGAACACGCTGACCCTGACAATCAGCGACACCGGGCGCGGGTTCGAGCCGACCACCAACGGCACCGGGCTCGCCAATATGACTGACCGCGTGTCGGCCATCGGCGGGACGCTGCACATCGACACCGCGCCCGGGCGTGGCACCCGCGTCGTCGCCGTCGTCGAAGCTCCGGGCTGGCCCCTCTCAGACGTCGGCGGACGCCTCGAGGTAGGCCACGATCGCGTTGGTCAGCCCTCGCCGAGCCAGGTCGAGGTCGAAGTAGCTGCCGAGTTGACGCTCAGAGGTGATGCCGCGCATGGCCCCGGGAATGAACGTGGCGACTTCGCGGACCCGGTCGGGGTCGACGACCAAGCCGGCGAAAGCGTTCTGACAGGTCTCCAGCCATCCCTGTCCCCAAGATTGAAGTTCGGCGGCGGTGCGCGGGTAGAGGCGTTCGAGTTCGGCGGGATCGCGGGGCAGCGCAGCGCGCAGGTTCTCGATGGCCCGCGAGTCGGTGGCCGTCAACCCGTCATACAGGGTGTCGATGATGGCTGCGACTCGTTGACGCAGCGGCGCTGACGCGCTGGTGGGCTGGAACACGTCGGCCCGGTGCTCGGCTGTGCGGTGCAGCACCGCGGCCCACAGCCCGTCGGCGTCGCCGAACTGGTACTGCACGACTCCCCAGGTGGCCCCGATCTCCTTGGCGATCCGGTTCGCCGACACCGCGCCGGGATCGCCGGTCGCCAGTGCCTTCAAGGCGGCTTCGAGCATGTTCGCGCGGGTGGCGTCACCGCGCCGATTCGTGCGCTGCGGCTGGATACCCGCGTCGGTCATCTAGCAGATGGTACGGACTGACCACGCGATACACAGAGCATTCTATGGTTTTTTCATTGACCCCACTATGCTCACAGTTCGACGCCCTTTGCCTGCCCACCACTGGAAAGGAGTTCAGATGGCGAAGCCGCCGCTGTCGATGAAGCCGACCGGCTGGTTCCAGATCGCGTGGTCCGACGAGATCTCCATCGGCGACGTGCACACGATGCACTACTTCGGGCACGAGATGGTGGCCTGGCGGGCCGACTCGGGACGGGTGACCGTGATGGACGCCTACTGCGAACATCTGGGGGCCCATCTGGGTTTCGGCGGCCACGTCGAGGGCGAGGTCATCGCGTGTGCGTTCCACGGCTGGCAGTGGAATCACGAAGGCCGCAACGTCTGCATCCCCTACGAGAAGCGACCCAACCGCGGGCGCAGGATCCGCACCTATCCGGTGGTCGAACGCAACGAGTCCGTCTACATCTGGCACGACGTCGAGGGCCGAGAACCGTTCTTCGATGTTCCCGACGTCTTCGCCAGCTTCCAGGACGGCAGCAGCCTCGCCGACTACTACCCGCGCCAAAGCCTGTACGAGCAGGGCCTGGAGTTGCACCCGCAGTACGTGTTGGAAAACGGTGTCGACGTCGCCCACTTCAAATTCGTGCACAAAACGCCGATCGTGCCGGTGTTCACCCGACACGATTTCGATCAGCCGGTGTCCTACGTCGACTTCACCATCACCTTCGAGGGCGACGAGAACCAGTCGATCGACGACATCGACAGCGGCGTCGAAGCCATCAACGGCGGCCTGGGCATCGCGGTGACGAAGAGTTCCGGCATGGTCGACAACCGGACCATCTCGGCGATCACCCCGGTCGACGAGAACACCTCCGATGTGCGCTTCACCGTCTACATCGGTCGGGTGCCCGGCAAAGACTCCGCCCGCGCCGAGACCAAGGCGCAGGAGTTCGGCCAAGAGGTCATCCGGCAATTCGAGCAAGACATCTATATCTGGTCGCACCAACGGTATTCGGATCCGCCCGCGTTGTCGCCCTCGGAATTCGAGGGTTTCACCGCGATCCGCGAGTGGGCCCGGCAGTTCTATCCCGACGGACGCGGCGGCAGCGCCGCCGAACTACGTTCCACGGCAGCCGAAATCAGCTGAAAGGCCCACACGAATGAATGCTCCCGTCCGCGTCTTCCAGGTTGCCACCGGCAATGTCGGCTCCGAGATGATCAAGCGGATCGGTCATCGCACCGATCTGGAACTCGTTGGTCTGCACTGCTATTCACCGGAGAAAATCGGACGTGATGCCGGCGAGATCGTCGGACTACCGGCGAACGGGGTGAAGGCCACCGGAACCGTCGAGGAGATCATCGCGGCCAAGCCGGACGTGCTGACCTTCCACGGCGTCTTCCCCGACGAAGACCTCTACGTGAAAGTCCTTGAGGCAGGGATCAACATCGTGACGACGGCCGACTGGATCACCGGTTGGCACCGCGACAAGAACCATCCGCATCCGTCCGGCAAGCCGGTGACCCAACTGCTGGCCGACGCCTGCGCGCGAGGCGGTTCCTCCTTCTATGGCACCGGCATGAACCCCGGCCTGAACCAGATCCTCGGCGTGGTGTGCTCCGCCGACGTCGCAGAGATCGAGCATGTGTTGACGCTCGAGTCGGTCGATGTGTCCTGTCACCACAGCAAGGACACCTGGATCGAGGTCGGCTACGGCCTGCCCGTCGACGACCCGAGCATCCCGGACAGGCTCGAAAAGTACACCCGCGTCTTCGCCGACAGCGTGCTGATGATGGCCGACTGCTTCGACATCAAGCTCGACGAAGTGAAGTTCGCCTACGAACTCGGCGCGTGCACCAAAGACGTCGACCTGGGTTGGTACCAGATGCCGAAAGGCTCACTGGGCGGCAACTACATCAAGTACCAGGGCATGGTCGACGGCGTGCCCAAGGTGGAGACGCACCTGGAATGGCAGATGACGCCACACACCGACCCCAGCTGGCATATCAAGGGCTGCTACATCACTCAGATCCAGGGCGATCCCTGCGTCTACAACAAACACATGATCTTCCCCAAACCCGGTGTCGACCTGTCCAACCCGGACAACTTCGCCTCGATTGGGATGACCGTCACGGGCCTGCCCGCCCTCAACGCCATCAAGTCCGTCGTCGATGCTCCGCCGGGCCTGCTGACCAGTGCCGACCTACCGCTGCGCGCCTTCGCCGGCCGCTTCACGGCGTAGGTGAGCCGAATGGCATACGACACGATCATCCGCAACGGACGTTGGTTCGACGGGACCGGAGCAGCCTCGGCCATCCGCAACATCGGAATTTCGGCCGGACACGTCGCCGCGATCTCGGCCGACAACCTCGACGACAGCGGCTGCCCGGATGTCATCGACGCGAGCGGTCAGTGGGTCGTTCCCGGCTTTCTCGACATCCACACGCACTACGACATCGAGGTCTTGGAAGGCCCCGGCTTGGCGGAGTCCGTCCGGCACGGCGTGACGACGGTGGCAACGGGGTCGTGCTCGATATCCACGATTCACGTCAACGCCGAAGAAGCCGGCGACCTTTTCGGCCGCGTCGAGGCCATCCCCCGCCAGCACGTGATCTCCTCGATCGGCGCCCACAAGACATGGAGCGGCAGCGAGGAGTACATCACCGCCATCGAGGACCGGCCGCTGGGCCCGAATCTCTGTTCCTTCATTGGACATTCGGATATCCGCACCGTCACCATGGGCCTCGAACGCTCCACCGACGACGACATCACGCCGACCCGCGCCGAAGTGGCGTGCATGGAGCGGATGCTGACCGAGGCGCTCGATGCGGGCTTCCTCGGGCTGTCGACCAATCAGCTTCGGTTCGACAAGCTGGACGGGCAGATCTGCCGCTCGCGCACGCTGCCGTCGACCTACGCGAAATGGCGCGAGAATCGTCGCCTCAAGAAGTTGGTGCGCGCACGGGGCCGCATTGTGCAATCCGCTCCCGATATCAGCATGCCGCTGAACATGGTCTTCCAGGCCCTGCAGTCGATCGGGCTGGTCCGCAAGCCGTTGAAGACGACCTTGCTGGCCGCGGCCGACGCCAAGTCAAACCCGTTGGCGCCGTACATACTCAAGGGGCTCGCCGGCTCCGTCAACGCGCTGGGCGCCGACTTCCGCTTCCAGCATCTGCCCGTGCCGTTCACCGTGTACGCCGACGGCATCGACTTCGTCATCTTCGAGGAGTTCGGATCGGGACAGGAAGCGATGCACCTAGCCGACTGCCTGGAACGCGACGAGTTGATGCGCGACGAAGGCTACCGGCGGCGATTCCGTAAGGACTACGACCACAAGTTCGGAATCCGAGTGTGGCACCGCGACTTCTTCGACGCGGAGATCACCGACTGCCCGGATGCGTCGGTCATCGGGAAGTCGTTCGGCGAGGTCGGCGTCGATCGCGGCGGGGTGCATCCGGTCGACGCGTTCCTCGACCTCGTCCTCGAGCACGGCACGAATCTGCGTTGGTTCACCACGATCTCCAACCATCGCCCCGATGTGCTCAAGAAGTTCGCCAAGGACTCCTACACCCAGTTGGGATTCTCCGACGCCGGCGCACACCTACGAAACATGGCCTTCTACAACATGGGCCTGCGTCTACTCAAACACGTGCGGGACGCCGAGATGGCCGGAAAACCTTTCATGACAATCGAACACGCCGTACACCGGCTCAGTGGCGAGATCGCGGACTGGTACGGAGTCGACGCCGGCCACCTCCGCCTGGGCGACCGCGCAGACCTGTCGATCATCGATCCCGCGCGACTCGACGACTCCCTCGAGCAATACAGCGAAGAGCGCGTCGAACAGTACGACGGGCTGTCTCGCATGGTCAATCGCAACGACGATTGCGTTCGGGCGGTGTTCATCAGCGGTCAGCAGGTGATAGCGGACGGCAAGCCCACGGACATCCTCGGGAAGATCCGCACCGGCAGCTTTCTGCGGGTGGGTCGGCGAGCACCGGCGGTGCCTCCCCGCGGCGCCGAAGCGATGCGGGTATCAGCCCAACGCCAGGCCTAGTTCCCGAGCGAACACCCGGATCATGTGCTGGACGCCAATTTCGTTGCGGCCGATGATCATATGGTCGTGCTGGCCGTGGCGCACGCCCTCTCCACACTGGGGCAACATAGCGAAATCCTCGTCGCGCACCGCGGCGTGAACAGCGGCGAAGATCATGTCGTAACCCGACCGCGTCTCGTCATCGGTGGCCGGCACGCGTGCCAACCAGCTGTGGCGGACCGTGCACCGCGTCGGCGAACCGGCAGGCAGGATGTCGATGACCTCCACGCCGACCGAGCTGTTGGCGAGAATCAGGTTCGGATAGATCCAGTAGATGACGCCCATGTTGTCCCGGACATCCCAGGAACTCATCGGGATCGCTCTCCAGATTGGTGATCCAGTTGAAGGGAAAGCCCAGCCGGTGGTGCTTGCCGTAGCGATCGTGGATCGACGTATTCGCCAGTGCGCTCTGCCCAATGAGGCTCTCGCCGTGGACGAATGGGAAGTGGTAGCCCTCGGCGAACGCCTCCAGCGCACCTTTCCACGACACCTCGGATTCGAACTCGCGATGGTCGTGGTAGCTAAACGACGGGTAATCGATGGCCTCCAATTCGGGACCCAGGTCGCCGAGATGGGCGTCGACGTCGATGTCGGCATCAGCGCTCAGCACGGCCCAGATGAAGCCGTAGCGTTCCTGATTGGGCAACTCGACCAAGCCGTAATCGTTCTTGTCCATCCCTGCGAAACCGGCGTTGCCCGGAACCGCGAACAGCGTGCCGTCGTTCTTGTACGTCCACGCGTGGTAGGGACAGGTGAAGCGGGTGGCGCTTCCTGAGCCACACGCGGGCATGGCGCCGCGGTGCCGGCAGTAATTCAAGAAGACGTGGCTGACGCCGTCTTTATCGCGCGTGACGAGCAGCGAATCGCCGAGTACCGAGCGCACGACGTAATCGTTCGTCGCAGCCACCTGCGCGCTGGGAACGATGGCCAGCGGGGTGCGCCGAAGGATCTGCGATTCCTCGATCTCGGCGATCTTCGGGTCACGGTAGTAGCGCAAGGGAACTCGCAGGACGTTGTCGGCCAAGTCGGTGGACTTGTCCAACACGATTCGTAAAGCCCGCTGGGTCAGCCGGATATCCCACACTCCGGTGCGCACATCCCCGTCGATGATGCTCACTTACGCCTCCCTCGCCGCCGTCACATGACGACCATACACCCGGCCATACATGAATGGTCAACAAGAATTGGCTTGCTCGCGGTAACGTTCCCGGAGTGACGATGCGGGACGCTGATCACTGATGCGTACACATGGGTGGTCCGGTGCCACGCCGGCCGATGACGATGAAGCGATTGCCCGCATCTTGACCGCCGCACGCCACCGAATCGACCAGTCCGGCAGGGACTTCGGCATTTCCGACGTCGCCAAGGATGTCGGCGTCACCCGCCAGACGGTGTACCGCTACTTTCCGAGCACCGAAGCACTGTTGTTCGCGACGTCAGTCGCGGAGGTAGGCCCGTTCCTGGACAGCCTGGCCAAGCACGTCCGCAAGATTCATGACCCGGCCGAGGCGGTCGTCGAGGGAATCGCCCACACGTTGGAACGTCTACCCCACGAAAGCTATTTGGGTCTGCTGCTGACTCCGGGGAAAGCCAGCGCCTTCTCCGCCGGAGTCACCTCTGACATGGCAATGTCGTTCGGCCGGTCGCTGCTCGAGCGTTTCGAGGTCGACTGGAGTAGCACCGGAATCACCAACGACAACTTGGATGGCCTCGTCGAGTTCATGCTGCGGATTTTCCAGTCGCTGGTCATCGATCCAGGCCGACCACCCCACAAAGGCCAAGAGCTGCGGGACTTCCTGCGCCGCTGGGTGGCACCGGCAATCACGGCCGGCGCGACGATCACCCGACCGGCCCGGCGGCCCTCCGTCAGGGGACGAAGCCCACGGACGGCGGCGGCCTCCAATCGCAAGGTCGCGACTTCCCGCGTCGCGCACTGACTAACGCAACCCGGCCCGTTGGGCTGGGGACCACATCACGACGAAGTTCGATCGCCTCGCACGGTCTTGACTACTTTTACAGAGGTTTTTGCGATCAAGGCAGCCGTCTGGCGGGGGTGCCGGAGGAGGTTGGCGTTGCGGGTGCGCCACCAGTAGTTGATCGACATGTTCTGGTCAATGCCACAGACGGCGTGCCACCAGTAGAGCGGGATGAAGAGCATGTCGCCAGGGCCGAGTTCGAGGAGAACGCGGTCCGCGTCGGCCCAAGCGGGGAATCGGGTCAGATCCGGGGAGAGAACGTTGACCTGGGACATGTGGTTGGCGGCGGGGCTATAGGGGTTGGCAGCGTAGCTGAAGGGGAAGGGGTACAGGCGGGCGATCTCCCGCGGCGGGCACAGGATCACCTGCTTTCGGCCGCGGATCTGCGCGAGAAAGTTGTCGGCGGCATCGTAGTGAAGAGGGGTGAAGTTGTTGCCGGGCCCGAACCAGAAATTGACTTGGCGGTACTTGTCCACGTCGACGAAGGGGGGAAACCGGACATCTGGCCAGAGCTCGGGCAGGGCAGTCTTGATAGGCAATAGGGCGGCGTAGAGCTGGCCGTCGGAGAGGGCGGTGCCGCCGAGCAGATCGATGTACTCAGCGAGCTTCATCGGCGGCGTGTCGCAGGGCGACTGATTCGGCTTCCAGGGGTTGACGGTGCGGGCGCCAACTTTCTCGGTGAGGTAGTCGTTGGTCCACCGCTCCCGCGGAGGCCAGTCCTCCATCGCGCCTGAGATGATCACTGGGCGCTGCGGGAAGAGGAAACGCTCCTCGAACTCGCGGCGGCTCGGGCGCTCCACCCTCGGGACCTCAAAGGTGCTTGTGATGTTGTCGAACACGGGACCTCCTACGACCGCATGACAGGTCCGTTGACGCTTCCGCCGGACTAGAAGTCCGGTATATCAGCATTCCCATTCCTTTAGGATGTGAATGGCGGATTTATGTGATAGCCGGAATGGTCGCTCTCCGTTGCCGCCGCGCATCCCGCACCGCGCGGCCAGCCTTGGGCCCGGTCACGATGCGGCTGCTCAGTACTAACGCAATCAGGCCCGCTGCGAAGCGGGCCTGATTGGCGGTGGCAGATCCAGGATTCGAACCTGGGTAGGCGTTAGCCGACGGATTTACAGTCCGCTCTTGTCGACGATTGATGCGTCAAGCTGTATTGGTTGTCCGATGAAGTCGCAGTTCACGAGGTTGGCGACGTTGGCTAATTAAAGCTGTTACCGGAACTATTGCGGACGCCCTGCGGACGATCGGCGGACGACCGAAGTGACTTACGGAGTTGGGTTTCAGGCTGGGAGGTGAGCCTGGGCCCGTCAACGCTCGAATGACGCTGAACAGTCGCAGGAGCCCTCGGGGCAGACACCCGCATGAATGCGAGCGCTGTCGGTGGCGCGCTATATAAAGTTCCGTTCAGTTGGGCGCGAGCAGACTGGGGGAATCCGTGATCACCGGTGAACTGAAGAGCAAGGTCGACCGCGTATGGGATGCGTTCTGGTCGGGCGGCATCTCCAACCCAATTGAGGTGATCGAGCAGATTACCTATCTCCTGTTCATCCGCCGCCTTGATGACCTCAACATCCTTGCCGAGAAGAAAGCCCGGGTGACCGGCACCCAAGAGGGGATCCTGTTCGGCCCCGGTCAGCAGAACCTGCGCTGGAAGAACCTCAAGGACGACGAGCCCGGCGTCATGTTCACCACAATCGGCCAGCAGGTGTTCCCCTTCCTGCGAGCGCTCCGCGGCGACGGGTCGACCTACTCCGAGCACATGAAGGACGCCCGGTTCACCATCCCCAACCCGGCACTGCTCTCGCGGGTGGTCGACATGATCGACGACATCCCGATGACCGACCGCGACACCAACGGCGACCTCTACGAGTACCTGTTGTCCAAGATCGCCACTGCGGGGGTCAATGGCCAGTTCCGCACGCCGCGGCACATCATCAGGACGATGGTCGCGATGATGAACCCCCAGCCAGCCGATGAGATCTGCGACCCAGCCTGCGGCACCGCTGGTTTCCTGGTGGCCGCCGCCGAAAATGTGCGCGAGCAGCATCCCAGTGTGCTGACCGACGCCGCGCAGCGGAAGCACTTCCACGCAAGCATGTTCCACGGCTACGACTTTGACTCGACCATGCTGCGTATCGGCAGCATGAACATGCTGATGCACGGGGTGGAATCCCCCGACATCCGCTACCGCGACTCACTGTCGGAGGGCGCTAGCGGGGACACCGACAAGTACACATTGATTCTCGCGAACCCGCCGTTCGCCGGCTCGCTGGATTACGAGTCGACGTCGAAGGATCTACAACGGGTCGTCAAGACCAAGAAGACCGAGCTGCTGTTCGTGGCGCTATTCCTCAAGCTGTTAAAGCCGGGCGGCCGCGCAGCGGTCGTCGTCCCCGACGGGGTCCTGTTTGGAACATCGACGGCACACAAGGAACTTCGTCGAATCCTCGTTGAGGATCAGAAGCTCGATGGTGTCGTCAAGCTACCGTCGGGTGTCTTCCGCCCATACGCTGGCGTCTCGACCGCGATCCTTCTGTTCACGAAGACGAACTCCGGTGGAACAGAACACGTGTGGTTTTACGACGTTCAGGCCGACGGATTCTCACTTGATGACAAACGCAATCCAGTTAAGGCCAACGACTTACCGGACGCCTTGACGAGGTGGGCTTTACGCTCGGGGTCCGAGGTAGAGCGGACGCGTACGGAGCAGTCGTTCTGCGTGCCGAAGGCCGAGATCGTAGCGCAGGGATACGACTTGTCGCTGAACCGCTACAAGGCGATCGTCCACGACGACGTCGAACACCGACCGCCGCTGGAAATCATCGCCGACATAGAGAAGCTGGAAGCGGAAATTACCGACGGCCTGGCGCAGCTGCGACAGATGCTGGCTGGAGGTGCACGATGAGCGGCTGGCCGGTTGATAGGCTGGGCAATGCCGTAACGCTCCAAAGAGGCTTCGACCTGCCGGTCCAGGACCGCCTAACAGGCGACATTCCAATTTTCGCGGCGAACGGACCAGTCGGCTTTCACCGAACGGCGCGGGTCAAGGGGCCGGGCGTCGTCACTGGACGAAGTGGAAGCATCGGCAAAGTCCACTACGTGGAAGACGACTTCTGGCCGCTCAACACGTCACTCTATGTCCGCGACTTTCACGGCAACCATCCAAAATACGTGTTTTGGCTTCTTCGTGAAATGAAGCTTGAACGATACTGCACTGGCACTGGCGTTCCAACATTAAATCGCAACGTAATTCACGAAACGCAAATCCCGCTACCTCCGCTCCCTGAACAACGCCGAATCGCAGCAATCCTTGACCGGGCCGATGCGCTCCGCGTCCTGCGAAGCCAGGTACTTCCCCACCTGGACGCCCTCAGCCAATCAATGTTTCGCGAATTGACGTTCGAGGGCAGCGGTACGTCCGCAAGCATGGGCGACATTGTTGATGTCCGATCATCGCTTGTTAACCCCACTGAGACCCGATACCAATCGCTTCCTCATATCGGCCCCGACAGCATAAAGTCCGGGAGCAGCCGAATCGAAGGGTGGCGAACCGTCGGTGCTGATGGCGTGACGAGCGGTAAATATGAGTTCAAAGCAGGCGATGTTCTTTACTCGAAGATCCGCCCAAATTTGAACAAGGTTGCGGTGGCATCGTTCCATGGACTTTGCAGCGCTGATATGTACGCCCTTGAGCCGCGCGTCGAAGTAGCCACACCCGGGTTTGTCGAGTTCACACTCCGCTCGCCGGCGTTCCTTGCCTACGCTCACAGGCTGTCGAACCGAGCAAATATCCCGAAGTTGAATCGCAAGCAGTTGGAAGCCTTCGATGTCCGCCTCCCGAGCTTGAATGTTCAGCGGCGGTTCGGTGAGCAGCTAGATACCATTCGACGCCAAGCCCACACCGTTGAGCTGGCGGCGATGGAACTCGATGAACTGTTCGCCTCCATCCAGTCCCGTGCTTTCTCGGGCCAACTGTGAGCAGAGCCGGCGATGGGTAACTACGATTTCCTCAAAGCCGTTGACTGGCCGGAGATTTACGGCGACTGCGCTCGGGCGGAAAGCTACGCCGCTAGTGATCCACGCTCGGCCTGTTTCTACAGTCGTCGTGCCACCGAGCAGCTGGTCGACTTCCTCTACGACATCCTGGGGCTGCCCGTGCCCTACAAGACCGACCTGGCAGCCAAGGTTAACGACACCCGCTTCCAGTCCCAGGTCGGGATGGGAATCACCCAGAAGCTCAACCTGATTCGCAAGCTGGGCAACTTCGCCGTCCACGACACCAAGCAGATCCCCCAGCGCGCGGCGCTTGATTCACTCAAAGAACTGCATCACGTGATGTTGTGGGCGGCGTTCCGGTACTCCACGGCCCCGCGGGCGGTGCCGATGAAAGCGGCCTTTGATCCGGCGCTGGCCGCCAAGGCAGCACCGTTGAGCCGCGACGAGATCGCCGCGCTGGCAGCGAAGTTCAAGGCCCAGGACGACGCCCACGCCAAAGCCCTGGCCGAGAAGGACGACCTCGCCGCGGCCAAGGATGCCGAGATCGCCGAGTTGCGCGCCCAGATCAAGGCTGCGCAGACCGCCAAGACGGCCACCGATGACCGCGACTACTCCGAGGCCAAGACCCGCGACCGTTACATCGACGTCCTGCTCAACGAGGCCGGTTGGCCGCTGGCCGATGCCCGGGACCGCGAGTACGAGGTCAAGGGCATGCCGAACAACAACGGGGTCGGCTACGTCGACTACGTGCTGTGGGGCGTTGACGGGCTTCCGTTGGCGGTGGTGGAGGCCAAGCGCACCACCGTCAACGCGGATCAAGGCCAGCAGCAGGCCAAGCTGTACGCGGACTGCCTGCAGCAGATGACAGGTCGGCGTCCGGTGATCTTCTACACCAACGGATATGAGCATTGGGTGTGGGACGACGCCGCGGGCTATCCGCCGCGGCAGGTTCAGGGCTTTTTTACCGCTGACGAGCTGGAGTTGATGATCGCCCGCCGCACGGGCCGCCAGCCGCTACTGGACGCAGCGATCGACTCGGTGATTGTGGAGCGGCACTACCAGATCCACGCCATCCGCCGTATCGGTGAGGACTTCGCCAACAAGAGACGTGAGGCGTTGTTGGTGATGGCCACTGGGTCGGGTAAGACCCGCACCGTCATCGCCTTGGCCAAACAGCTCATGGAGGCCGGCTGGGTAAAGCGGGTGTTATTTTTGGCTGACCGCACCGCGCTGGTCATTCAGGCCGTCAATGCGTTCAAAGCGCATCTGCCCAACGCCACCACGGTGAACCTAGTGACCGAGAAGGTCAGCGACGGGCGGGTATACGTCAGCACCTACCCCACAATGCTCAACCTCATTAACGCCATCGACGGCGGCGAGCGCACCTTCGGGCCCGGCTACTTCGACCTGGTGGTGATCGACGAGGCGCACCGCTCCGTGTACCAAAAGTATCGGGCCATTTTCGACTGGTTCGATTCGCTGCTGGTGGGGTTGACCGCGACCCCGAAAGACGAAGTCGACCACAACACCTACCGGCTGTTCCACCTCGAAGACGGCGTCCCCACGGACGCCTACGGCCTGGACGACGCGGTCGCCGAGGGGTTCCTCGTTCCCGCCGTGGGCATTTCGGTGGGTACGAAATTCCTGCGCCAGGGTATCCGCTACGACGATCTGACCGAGGAAGAGAAAGACGAGTGGGACCTGCTGGATTGGGGCGAGGACGGCGAAACCCCCGATGCGGTCTCGACCGAGGAGCTCAACCGCTTTTTGTTCAATGCCGACACCGTCGACAAGGTGCTCGCCGAGTTGATGACTCAGGGCCACAAGGTGGCGGCCGGGGACCGGTTGGGCAAGACCATCATCTTCGCCAAGAACCGCGATCACGCCCAGTTCATCGCACAGCGATTCGACCTCCAATACCCCGAGCACGCCGGACAGTTCGCCCGGGTCATCACCCACGGGATCAGCTACGCCCAAAGCCTGATCGACGACTTCTCCATCCATGACAAGGCCCCGCATATCGCGATCTCGGTCGACATGCTCGACACGGGCATCGATGTCCCCGAGGTCGTCAACCTGGTGTTCTTCAAGCTGGTGCGCTCCAAAAGCAAGTTCTGGCAGATGATCGGCCGCGGCACTCGACTATGTCCGAATCTGTTCGGGCCCGGCCAGGACAAGGCCAACTTTTACGTCTTCGACTTCTGCGGCAACCTGGAGTACTTCAGCCAGAACCTGCCCACTTCCGAAGGCTCCCTGCAGAAGTCTCTGAATCAGCGGCTGTTCGAGACCCGCGTCGGCCTCGTCACCACCCTGGACTCCGCGGTGAAGCCCAACGGTGCCGACCCGGCCGAAGGCCACGGCAGCGAATCCGAGCGGGGACTGCGGGTGGACACCGCGTGGAGTCTGCACAAGGTCGTTGTCGGGATGAACCTCGATAATGTCCTAGTCCGCCAGCATCGACGTCTCGTCGAGCAGTATGCGCAGTGGCCCGCGTGGTCGACGCTGACTGAGGAGGCTGCTGGTGACGTCGCCGAGAACCTCGCCGGGTTGCCGTCCAGCGAACTCGACCGCGATGAGCCTGCTAAGCGGTTCGACCTGCTGATCCTGCGCCGCCAACTGGCACAGCTGAAGGGCGACGCGTCGGCCGCTGAACAGCTGCGGGACAAGGTGCAGAACATCGCCTCGGCACTGCTGACCAAGACCACCGTCCCATCGGTCGCCGCACAGCAGGCGTTGCTCGACGAGGTCGCCGGCGACACCTGGTGGATCGATGTGACCTTGCCGATGCTCGAGCTGGCCCGGCTGCGGCTGCGCTCACTGCTGCAGTTCCTCGACAACCTCGAGAAGAACCGCGTCTATACCGACTTCCAAGACGAGCTGTCCGAGTCGACGTTGGTCGATCTTCCCGGCATCACCCCGGGCACCAACTGGGAACGGTTCCGCGCTAAGGCCGCCGCCTACCTCAAGCAGCACCAGGACCACCTCGCGCTGCAGCGGCTGCGCCGCAACAAACCGTTGACCACCGATGATCTGCTGGCACTGGAACAGATGCTTATTGACAGCGGCACCGGCGCGCTCGCCGACATCGAACTGGCCAAAGAACGCTCCCACGGGCTGGGTCTGTTCGTGCGGTCCCTCATCGGCCTGGACCGCGAGGCTGCGGTCGAGGCATTCGGCGGATATCTCGACGGCACGAAGTTCACCGCCGACCAGATCCACTTCATCAACCTCATCGTTAATGAACTGACCGCCAACGGGATGGTCGACCCCGCACGTCTCTATGAGTCCCCGTACATCGACCAAGCCCCGACCGGACCGGACACCGTGTTTCCCGAAGCCGACGTGGACAATATCGTGCAGATCCTCAACACGGTCAGGGCCAACGCGGCGCCGGCCGATGGTGCTGCCTAACATCACTGCGAATCGGCATGTCAACGCACCCAACCACGATCCGGCGCGCTGCTTGCGGTCATCGGGGTCATATCCGGGGCGCGGCGGCCCGAGGCCGATCCAGACCAGATCGGGCTTGCCTCTCACGTTGGGCGACCTCCGCGTCGCTGCCATCGTTTTCACCATCTGCTGAATCGGTGGGCTCGGCCTTACCCATCAAAGATTGAGCGTATGTCACCAATGCTTTCGCACGCGCACTAATGAAGGCATCGTAGTCGTCGTCGAACAGGGAGTTCGGACAAACCGCAGAGGAAAGAATATCGTTGATTGCATCGGTGGGCATCTTTGTACGATAAGAGCTGGGCGCATCCCCTCCCAACATCTTATTGTCCAGCGCCGAGATGATTGCGAAATTCGCCAGCCGATTGATGTCAATCGTGTCTCTGCCTATGCCCTTCAGAAAGCTTCGCGGCATCAAATGATGGAACTCCTCGCGGTTGTAAGCTTGGAGCACTGGACCGAGGTCAACAGACTGCCCAGACACGAACGAGCGCGGACCCTTATTCGCGAACAGTAGAATCAGCGTCTTCGTATGGACGGTTCCAATCGTGAATGACTGATCGATGAAGTATTCTTGATCTAACGGAGCCACAAAAGAGGTGAGCTCTGAAATCCCTGTTTCTCTTAGCTTTTTAATTTCGTCAATGTCACGTTTCAGGTTTCTGAGAACGCTGGCGCTGAATCTACGCGAGAAACAAGACTTCCAGAACCACCGCACAATAGTGTCGCGCTGTGAGTCGCTCACTTTTACTCCCTTAGTGTCCGGAGTCGCGTAGAAAACTGCGAGTGGGACTAAAAGCGATGGATAGGGTAGATTCGCAAGCGTCTTCACACTCAAATTTCCTCGACAGAAATCGATGGCACCTTTTACGCCATTTTCGATTTCGTCAAACCTCGCGCGGACTTCGGCTCCCTTGAGTCCCATAAGCGTCGCCGGCGACGCATCATCTGCTACAACAGCGGCACAACATCGCAGTATTAGGTTGTTATCCTCGGATATGTCGCCGAAGCCGTGAGGAGCAACCTCATCGGCGAGTGTGCGTATCCTCTCTTGCAGATCGAAGTTATCGCTCCAGGTCCAAGCCGATAGAAGTTGGAACGTGTCCAACTCAACGCCGAGGCGGTTGACCCGTTCGAAGACTATAGCCACTTTGGCTCGATCCTCGGTGTCAACTTCCTGAGTCGGAATAGTAGCCTCTTTGAACAGAGATTGAACACCGTCAATCAGTTTCGCCTCATCCGCATCCAGATGCTCGGTCGCTTTCCGGTAGGCAGTTACGTCAAAAAAAGTTCCTATCGGGAAGTGCTTTTTGATGTCAACTTAGTCCGGTCGAAGAGACAAAAATTGACTGTCCTGAAGATCATCCTCCGCGGACATATCGAAGTAGATCTCCGTCCACGACGCGTCCTCTACGGGCGATAGGTCCGTCTGAAAGACTCCGAAGATAGAAGTGAGTCGCTGCTGCCCGTCGAGCACATAGTCAATGGGATATTCAGGCTCAACTTCGGGCAACTAGAATGGTCCAAGTTGTCGTTCGTGACTAAGTTTCTCCTTGGAACGCCACAAAATTAAACTACCGAATGGATAGTTTTTGTAGATTGAATCGATCAAATACGCGACTCGTTCGGCGTCCCAGACGAACCCGCGCTGAAAAGCGGGAACACGTATCGTTCCGTTTTGGACGTGTTCGAGTATCTTTCGGATGGTCAGCGTCACTGCAACCTCCCAATAGTCAGCTCGCACGCGCCTATGCAGCCTATCCGTCGGTCCGTCCTCAGGGGCTGGGGTGGGCGGGAACTCTGGCGCGATCACCGCCCCACCGCTCGCCGAGCGTTTCTGTGGTGAAGCAGATTTTGGAAAAATGATGGCGGCCGCATTCGCCAACGGCTACGACGCCTTCGTCTTCGCCCGTGCGAGCGCTGCTTCGACGCGCGGCGTCATGCCCGGCAACGACACGGCCGGTGGCTGAGACTTGTCTGCTGTGAAGCGTCCCGAACCGTCCGAACCGTCCGAACGTCCGAACCGTCCGAACCTGTCCCTGCTCCGTCCTCAGCTTCCGCCTGGTCGGTTGAGTGCGGGACGGTTAGGACGCTTTGGGACGCTTCGTCAGGCACGTAGCGTTGCCACGCATCCACGAAATCGGTGCGGTAGAAAGCACGGTGGGTCTTATCCGTGCTGTGGCGCGTTTTGATAGAGTACGGCCTCAACCGGCTCGCGAGCTTGTGCGGAGTGAGTGGGATTTCACCCCACGGCGATTAGGGCAAGTTGTTGAGGGCCTCGGACAGGCCGGCAGATGACATGAAATCCAAGATGAAGACGCTCCGGATGTCATCGAGAAGTTGCTGACCGGGGCTGGCATCAGTGTCGTCCTCGCCTGCGCTGGCCACCATCCCGATGCACGCGGCACGCGACCGTGCCGGCCAGCAGCCACCAGCGAGCTGCGCCACGACGAGCAGAGGTTCCCACACGTCGGCAGCGCGGTCGTCGACGGGCAAGTCGATCTGTTGGTTGTCGGCGTAGTTCGAAGCGCGTGCAAGGTCCGTCTCGGCCCACGCGCTCAGCCGGTCTCGCACATCCCACAACAGCTGACCGTCGCGGCGTGGCCGGTACGGCTGCACTGTTTCGTCAGCGGCTTTGCGGCGCATGCGGAGCACAACTGCGCGATCCTCGATGGTGTCCGGCATCCGTCCGATACCCGCCAGGAAAGCGGGGGCGAACGTCTGGAAAATGGTCGGCGAAAGGTTCGGGCCGGACACCCTGCCCACGGTGCCGCCACGCTGAAAGCCCGAGTTCAGCAGCGCCCTTAGCTGCTCGTTCTGCGCAGCACCAGCAGCAGTTCCGAACGCCGCGTCCACTTCGTCCAACATCAGCGTCTGACGCGAGTTCGCATCCAGCGAGCGGAAGATGAACGACGTTGTCGCGTCGGTCGACTTCAGCGGTGACCGGACCAGTTCAGCCACGATCTCGTACAGACGTGTCTTCCCCGATCGCTTGTGGGGCGACCACGCGATCAGTCGGGGCGCATAGTGAAACGCATCCGCGAAGTGGGTGTAAGCGCACCACAGGGTCACCGCTGTGTACTCATGTTCGCCGGGAAGTACGCAGAACTTCCGGATCGAGGCGAGAACTTCGTCCAACAGTTCGTCGCCGGAAGCAGCAGGCATGCCGGGCACCTGAGCCTGCGACATCGTGGTTGCGTTGGTCGGAATGACATCAGTCGGGTCCATTACTGCGACACCGTCTCCTGGCTCTGCAGCCACTCTCGGACCGTTGACCGCTTCCACACGCGTCGACGGCCGAGCTTGAAACTGGCTGGCCCAGTTCCGATGTGAGCCCAGTACCGCCATGTTGATGCTGGCGTGCCCGTCAATTGTTCGAGTTGGGGGGCCGACAGGTAATCCGTACCCGGCGGCACGTAATTGTCGTTCACGTTGAGATCTACTCCATCCCGTTGTGCTGATCAGGCCCTATGACCTGAAATCGGTTACACACCGATTATGGGTACACCAGGCTTGCTTTGACAACCGCTAATCGGTAATATCCCTAATATGGGGAGACGCCAGGGTGTCGACGTCCGTTTCAGGAAACAGCTTCGGCACGAGCGTGAACGCCGCGGCTGGTCGCAAGCCGACGTTGCAAAGAAGCTGTCAGACAACGGGATACCGATGTATGCGACAACCGTCGCCAAAATCGAGGCCGGAGAAAGAAGTGTCAGGATCGACGAAGCTGCCGGGATAGCTGATCTCCTCGAAGTACCACTCGACTGGCTTTTGGGGCGGCAAGCCACCGGCCCAGGGCGCAAAGTCAGGCTGGCGCTACGCGTCCTCCAAGAGACGGCGCAGAAGACGATGGCGGACCTGACCAGCATGCTCGAAGCCTTGCGTGACTGGGGATCCGATACGTTCGAGCTTGGATTTGATGGCAAGGACGAGCTCGATGCCGACCTCAAGGACACGATCGACGCGTTGGCGCATGCGCAGTCGTGGCTGGCGCGAGTCGCAACGGTCAAACTGCCGGAGAACGAGCCCGTGTGGCAGCGTGACCTGGACGAATTCCACGAGATAGTCAAAGCGATAGGGGCGCAGACGTTACCGCTCAAGCCCGTCAGGTCCGAGGATTTCGGCAATGAAGCGCAATCGTAGGGCCGGGATCGAGGACCGCTGGAACAAGACGGTCCGCGACGAGCACGGCAACACGCAGACCGTTCCGAGCGTCAACTATGGTAAAGGAAGCCGTTGGCGCGCAAGGTATGTCGATGACCAGGGCCGCGAACACGCGAAGGGTTTTGGGCGCAAGGTCGATGCCCAGAATTGGCTGAACCAACAGGTCAGCGATCAAGTGACTGGGACGTGGACCGATCCGGCGATGTCAGCCGTCACTTTCGCAGTAATGGCCGAACGTTGGCTGTCAACCAAGGCCACCCGATCGGCCAAGACGGTTGCCGGATACCGCTCGCTGCTGGACACCGTGGTACTGCCACGCTGGGGAGAAATCCCATTGCGGGACATTGGGTTTGACGATCTGCAAGTGTGGATCACCGCCCTGTCGGTGGATGGATCAGTGCGGTTTGAAGGCAAGGGCCTGAGTGCGTCGCGGGTGCGGCAGGCGCACCAGCTCGTTGGTGCGGTGTTGAAGTTCGCGGTGAAGGCCAAGCATTTGAACGCGAATCCCGCCGATGGCCTCGAGTTGCCTCGGCTGCCGGAAGTCGAGCAGCGATACCTGACGCATGAGCAGGTGCACCGGGTCGCGGTGGCGTCGGGCGGGCTAAGGACGTTGGTGTTGGTGTTGGGCTATTGCGGGCTGCGGTTCGGCGAGGCGGCCGCGTTGCGGGTTGCCGATGTCGACGTGTCCAACCGCCGGATTCGTGTGCAGCGTTCAGTTACGTACGTCCGCAAGACGGGACTCGTGGAGGGGCCGACGAAGAGTCATAAGGCGCGCACTGTGCCGGTGCCGGCGTTCGTCACCCGACTGATCGAAACGGAGATCGGCGACCGCGACGGAGACGCGTTGGTGTTCACCTCGGCGCGCGGCGGCGGTTATCTGACCCTTGGTCAGGCCCGTTACGCGTTCGGCAAAGCAGTGGCCGTAGTCGACGGCTGCGGTGGGATGCGGCTGCACGATTTGCGCCACACGTGCGCCTCGTTAGCGATCCGGTCGGGGGCAAACGTCAAGGTGGTGCAGAGGCTCCTGGGCCACAAAACGGCGACGCTGACGCTGGACCGCTACGGGCATCTGTACCCCGACGATCTCGACGCCGTAGCGACCGCTTTCGATACTGCTGCGGACGCTCTGCGGACGATCCCGACGCTGAACGTCGTTGTCAGCGCCGGGAAAAACCTCTGACTCGGTGGCAGATCCAGGATTCGAACCTGGGTAGGCGTTAGCCGACGGATTTACAGTCCGCTCCCATTGGCCGCTCGGGCAATCTGCCGTGGTGCGTGTAGCAGGATACAACGAAGATGTACTCGGACAACAAATGGCCAACATCGATGGAAGGGGACGTATCCAATGGCGGATTCATCGTTCGACGTCGTGAGCAAGCTCGATCGCCAAGAGGTCGACAACGCACTCAACCAGGCCGCGAAGGAGCTCAGCACCCGGTTCGACTTCCGCGGCACCGACACCAAGATCGCCTGGAAAGGCGACGAGGCGATCGAGCTGACCAGCTCCACCGAGGAACGGGTCAAGGCCGCGGTCGACGTGTTCAAGGAAAAGCTGATCCGGCGCGACATCAGCCTCAAGGTTTTCGATGCCGGCGAGCCGCAGGCCTCCGGCAAGACGTACAAGGTCACCGGCACCCTCAAAGAAGGCATCAGCAGCGAAAACGCCAAGAAGATCACCAAATTGATCCGCGACGAAGGCCCCAAGACCGTCAAGACCCAGATCCAGGGTGAAGAGGTCCGCGTCACCAGCAAGAAGCGCGACGATCTGCAAGAGGTCATCGCGTTGCTGAAGAAATCCGACCTCGACGTCGCGCTGCAGTTCGTGAACTACCGTTGACGTGATCGGCACCACACCGCCGCGGTAGAAGCGAGGATCACGATGAGCGTGACGGACGTCGACGTTGTCATCATCGGCGCAGGAATCTCCGGGCTGGGCGCGGCGTACCGCATCACCGAACGCAACCCGGGAACCAGCTACGTCATCCTCGAACGGCGCGAGCAGATCGGCGGCACCTGGGACCTGTTCCGCTACCCCGGCGTGCGGTCCGACAGCAGCATCTTCACGCTGTGCTTCCCGTGGGAACCGTGGACTCGTCGGGAGGGCGTGGCCGATGGGGTGGACATCCGCGAGTACCTGACCGCCACCGCGCACAAGTACGGCATCGACCAGAACATCCGGTTCAACACCCACGTCCACTCGGCCGACTGGGACTCGTCGACCGACACCTGGACCGTCACCGCCGAGCACGACGGCGATGAGCGGACCTACCGCGGCCGGTTCGTGTTCTTCGGGTCCGGCTACTACAACTACGACGAGGGCTACACCCCGGACTTCCCCGGCATCGACAAGTTCGGCGGCACGGTCATTCATCCGCAGCACTGGCCCGAGGATCTCGATTACCGCGGCAAGAAGATCGTGGTGATCGGCAGCGGCGCCACGGCGATGTCGCTGATCCCGTCGCTGGCCGAAAAAGCCGCCAAGGTCACCATGCTGCAGCGCTCGCCCACCTATTTGTTCTCTGGGTCCAAATACAGCGCGTTGACGGATTTCCTTCGTAAAGTGTTGCCGCGCAGTGTCGCTCACTCCATCATTCGGCAGCGCAATGCGCTGCTGGAAGGCTTGATCTGGTTCTTGTCTCGCACCACACCGGGCTTTGTGAAGTGGTTGATCCGTCGGATAGCGGTGTCCAACCTGCCCAAGGGCTATGACGTCGACACCCATTTCAAGCCGCGGTACAACCCGTGGGACCAGCGGCTGTGCCTGATACCCGACGCCGACCTCTACACCGCGATCAGCGACGGCCGCGCCGAGGTGGTGACCGACCACATCGACCACTTCGATTCCACCGGCGTCGTCGTGAAGTCCGGACGGCATCTGGACGCTGACGTCGTCGTCACCGCGACCGGTCTGCAATTGCAGGCGCTGGGCGGCGTGACGGTGTCGATCGACGGCGCCGAGATCAAGCCGCAGGACCGCTTCGTCTACAAGGCCCACATGCTGGAAGACGTGCCCAACCTGTTCTGGTGCGTCGGCTACACCAACGCATCGTGGACGCTGCGCGCCGACATGACTGCCCGCGCAACGGCAAAGCTGTTAGCGCACATGAGCTCTCGCGGCTACACCCACGCCTACCCGCATCTTGACGGTGAGCCGATGCCGGAGAAGCCGGCGTGGGACATTCAGGCCGGCTATGTGCTGCGGGCGCCGCACGCACTGCCGAAGTCGGGCATTAAGCGGCCGTGGAATGTGCGGCAGAACTACTTCGCCGATGCCATCGACTACCGGTTCGACCGGATCGCCGAGTCGATGGTGTTCGGCCGCATCGAGGAAAAGTCGGCGCTGACCGGTTAACTCACACGGGTGAAGTGACACGCCCAGCGCATCCGTGAAAAGCTCCCTCCCGTGCCGGGTCTGTCGGTTGCGGAGATCGACCGGTGGAAGCCAGGCGACGTCCGCGAGGTCTTTCACTCCGCTCGCAGTCGCAACGAGGCCAACGAACTTGCGCGGCACGGGCTGGCTACATTGCCCGCTTTTCAGAGTTGGGGTGGAGCTGCGGCGGACGCGGCGAAGAACTCTGTCGAGCAGACTCGCAAGGACCTCGATAAGGACGGACGCGAAGCGCTTGCGGTGGCGATGGCAGCCGATCGGGCAGCGGATGGCATCGAGTCGATTAAGGCAAAGCTGCAAGCCCTGCGCGACGCCATAGGACCTGCCAGGCTGGCGATCGACCCGAGTGGGGACAAGATCGTGGCCGGCCCGTCATTCACGGGCACGGCTGCCCAACTCGCAGCTTTGCAGGCCCAATTTCAGCCGACGCTGGATGCGATATTGGGCGAGGCGACCGTCGTTGATGAGGAATTGGCGCAGGCCATCGATATGGCCGATGGCGACGTGCCGATACCGCACGGCACGCCGACTATCGACAGGGTTGGGCCCGATGGCTTGACCCCCCAGCAAGTCGCCATCGATGCCAGCCAGGAAAAGAACCGGCAAGACGCGTTCCGTCAGGTTTATGGCCGAGATCCAGTATCGGCTAACGACTGGCGGATGGCCGAGGGGCTCGATCCACACACCTATGACCCGCGATACGGCGGGCTCGAATCCAATGTGGTGGTCGGAAGATTCACTCCAATACCCGGCGGCGGTGTCTACCGCCAGAACATGTACATCCCCGGGCCCGAGGTGCAGAACTTTGAACTGAATGACCGAGCCAATCCGCACATGGCCGGCGACAACCGGGGACCGTCCCCGTTCGCTCCAGCGGAAGCCTCACGGGTCAGCCTGTTCGTAGACATGGATCGCGGCATCGTCGTCGCCCGCCAGAACCCGACAATGTCGACCGACAGAACGGACGCCGGCGCGGGGAAGCCCATCGTGAATGTGCTGCAGGGCAGTAACGGTGCCTTGATGATCTCGTATCAGGCCGCCGACCCGTTCGAGCCTGGGGTTGCCAAGCCCTTCGTCAACGTCAACGGCACGATGAACATCGTTCCTACCGGGGGCGGAAGCGTCGCGGTCGGTGGTGACATCACGCCGTATCCGAGTACCGAGGCATATCAGTACAAGCCAGACGGAACCGTAACTCAGCTGTTCAATCAACAGGTGACCACAAATCAACTGGGGCCGCTGACTCTGCCGTTCGGTCACAACCACGTCGGGGCATCTTTGCCGGATCTGCCTCAACCATGGACCCCACAAATGCCCGACGGCCTACCTCCATCTGCGCCCCGGCTTATACCGACCCAACCGTTACCCTTGACTACCCTGGGGCCGGCGGCGAACCCACCGCAGATCGCCACGGTCGAATTGCCCGCTCCACCTACTTTGTCAGTGGCGGCCCCGCCGCTGCCCGTCCCCACCCCGCCGCCGCTGTCGACTCCGCCCTCCTGAAGAAAGTGCCGCTAACGATCAAATCCATCAGTCTCTCGCCGCAATACTGGGCTCTGGCAACCTTTTTCATCCCGATATCTGCCGCGATCGCTTACGGCGTCTGGCTCGGCGTCAGTGCTGCGGGGTTGGCCCACTCAACTGAGGCCGAGTACGCGGTCCGCACTGGGACGCTCTTCGTCTTGAGCGTGCTTTTCGCGTTCATACCGAAGCCGTGGGCGCGCGCAGTGGTGGTCGCGTCCGTCGCCGCGCTCGTCCTTGTGCTGATCGGAGTGATCGAGTACGAACTTTTCAGAGCCACATGACCACGACGGATCGCAACACCACCCACCCGCCTCCGGCGCCTGGGTTTTCGGTCTGGTCACCTATCGTCGCGGTTGCCGGCGCGGTTGTTGCTGAGTCGTCGCCCGGCTGGGTGACCGCCTTGGTCTGGGGTCTAGCAGTTTTGTGCGCGTTGCCGTTTCGGGTTTTTCGGCTGGTGGTTCCGTTGGCGCTGCTGACATGGTCCGGCGGATGGGTAACGGCGTTCGTGCTAAGGCTCGCCGAATCGGGACTCGTCGGCCTTCTGGTGAAGTGACAGCCGCGGCAGGTCTTGGTATGAAGTGCCAATGTCACTGCGAGTGAACCTCGAGCACCTGGCAACGTCGGCGGTGCAGATAACCGAGCGCGGCGAAGACCTGGCCAATTCGCACCTTTACGCAGACAACCGGATCGCGTCCGCGCAGGGTGGTTGGACCGGCCGTTCTGCGGAGGCGTTGGCCCGTCGTGCGCCGCGGTGGACCGAGAACTCAACGGCGCTGGTGACACGAATGGGCGATCACGCCGAGCATCTCTCCAATTGCGGCCGAGCGTTTTCGGCGATGGAAGCCAAGCATGTCGAAGAATTGAACTCCCAGATCCGGCCCTGAGCTTTCATCTGACCAACTGCCGGTAAAGATCGGGTGACGGCAATACGCTGGCGCCATGGTTGCTCAACGCGAACCGAAAGTCGTCGTCCTGGGTGGCGGCTCCTGGGGCACTACCGTCGCGTCGATCTGCGCGCGCCGCGGGCCGACGCTGCAGTGGGTGCGCTCGGAAGAGACCGCCACGGAGATCAACGAGAAGCACCGCAACACCAAATATCTGGCCAACGACATCGAGCTGTCTGAAAGCCTCCGCGCCACCACGGACTTCGCCGAGGCCGCGCACGCTGCCGACGTCGTGGTAATGGGGGTGCCGTCGCACGGATTCCGTGATGTGCTCACCGAGTTGGCGACAGAGTTGCGGCCTTGGGTCCCGGTGGTCTCGCTTGTCAAGGGTCTCGAGCAGGGCACCAACATGCGGATGTCGCAGATCGTCGACGAGGTGCTGCCCGGTCACCCGGCCGGCATCCTCGCCGGGCCCAACATCGCCCGCGAGGTTGCCGAGGGCTATGCGGCGGCCGCGGTGCTGGCGATGCCGGACCAGCACCTCGCCGCGCAGCTCGCACACCTATTCCGGACCAAGCGGTTTCGGGTGTACACCATCGACGACGTGCTCGGCGTCGAGATGGCCGGCGCGCTGAAGAACGTCTACGCGATCGCCGTCGGCATGGGCTACTCGCTGGGCATCGGCGAGAACACCCGGGCCATGGTGATCGCCCGCTCGGTGCGCGAGATGTCGAAGCTGGGCGAAGCGATGGGCGGGCAACGCGACACGTTCGCCGGGCTGGCCGGCATGGGCGATTTGATCGTCACCTGCACCAGCCAGCGCAGCCGGAACCGGCACGTCGGCGAGCAGCTCGGCGCGGGCAAACCGATCGACGAGATCATCTCGTCGATGAACCAGGTCGCCGAGGGCGTCAAGGCCGCCAGCGTGATCATGGAATTCGCCGACAAGTACGGCTTGAACATGCCGATCGCCCGCGAAGTCGACGGCGTGATCAACCACGGGTGCACTGTCGAAGATGCCTACCGCGGGTTGGCGGCCGAGACACCTGGCCACGAGGTGCACGGCTCCGGTTTCTGAGTGGGTGACCTGTTGTGAAAACAGGACCACATGCGATATCAGAGGTCGAACAGCCACAGCCAGTCACCACGTGGTCAAACTGTGCACAGAGCTAGCGCCCGGCCATTTCCTCGAGCCGCCGAATGCGGTCGGCCATCGGCGGGTGGGTGGAGAAGAGTGAGCCGATCTTCTCGCCGGCGCGAAACGGGCTGGCGATCATCAGGTGTGCCTGGGCGGCCAACTGCGGCTCCGGCGGCAGCGGCGCGGCCTGCACGCCACCAGAGATCTTGCGCAGGGCCGAGGCCAGTGCCAACGGGTCACCGGTCAGCAATGCGCCGGACTCGTCGGCCTGATATTCGCGGGAACGGGACACGGCCATCCGCACCACCGTCGCCGCGATCGGGCCCAGCATCGAAACCAGCAGCAGCGCAAAGGGATTGGTACCTTCGCGATTGTTGCCGCTCATCATTCCGGCGAACATCGCCATGTTGGCGAGCGCGGTGATCACCGACGCCAACGCGCCGGCCACACACGAGATCAAGATGTCGCGGTTGTAGACGTGCGACAGCTCATGCCCGAGCACCGCACGCAACTCGCGCTCGTCGAGAAGGTTGAGAATCCCGGACGTGCAGCACACCGCGGCGTTGCGCGGATTACGGCCGGTGGCAAACGCGTTGGGTGCTGCGGTGTCGCTGACGAACAGCCGAGGCATCGGCTGGTGTGCGGCGGTGGCCAGCTCGCGCACGATCCGGTACATCGACGGCGCCTGCAGCTCGGACACCGGCTGCGCGTGCATCGCCCGCAGCGCCAACTTGTCGCTGTTGAAGTAGGTGTAGAGGTTCATCCCGATGGCGAACAGCACGGCAACGAACATCACGCCTCGGCCGAACAGCGCGCCGACGAAGACGATCAGCGCAGACATGCCAACCAGCAACGCGAACGTCTTCGCCGTGTTGTGATGCGGATGCCAGGTCATCGATTCCTCCAACTAGCAGGGTTCTCCCCATCTAACGCCGAGAAGGACCGGCGGAGTTCCACGCGCTAGCCGTGTCGGTGGATTGTGTAGTCGACCAGCGTGGCCAGCGCCTGCCGGCCCGGACCCTCAGGCAGCGCCGCCAACTCCTCACGCGCCTGAGCGGCGTAGCGCGCCACGGTGTCCTTCGCCTTGGCCATGCCATCGGACGCCCGCAGCAGCGTCAACGCCTCGGCCAGCACGGCGTCGTCCTCGATCGGCTTCGCCAGCAGCTCGCGCAACCGGTCCGCGTCGGGCCCGCTGTCGTTCAACGCGTAGAGCACCGGCAGCGTATGCACACCTTCGCGCAGGTCAGTGCCGGGCAGCTTGCCGGACTCGTCGGGATCGCTGTCGATGTCGATGATGTCGTCGGAGATCTGGAAGGCGGTGCCGACCAGGTCACCCAGCCGGCTGAGCCGCTCGATCTGATCCTCGTCGGCGCCGGAGAACATCGCGCCGAACCGGCCTGCGGCGCCGATCAGACAGGCCGTCTTCTCGTGCACCACCTTCAGGTAATGCGCGATCGGGTCCGCCGCGTTGGCGGCACCCTGGGTTTCGCGCATCTGCCCGGTCACCAGCTGGGCGAAGGTCTCGGCGATGATCCGCACCGCGTCCGGCCCCAGCCGCGACACCAGCCGAGAGGCGGTGGCGAACAAGTAGTCACCGGCCAGGATTGCGACGTTGTTGCTCCAGCGCAGGTTGGCGCTGGGAGCGCCGCGGCGCACTTGGGCCTCGTCCATCACGTCGTCGTGGTACAGCGTGGCCAGGTGCACCAACTCGATCACCGCACCGGCGATGGCCACATCATCGGAGTCGGGCCGCGGGCCCAGCTGGGCGGACAACACCGCGAACAGCGGCCGGAACCGTTTGCCACCGGCCTCGAACAGGTGCAGCACGGCATCGGTCATCAGGTCATCTGAGCCACGCAGCTCGGTTTCCATCAGTTGCTCGATGCGGGCCACACCGTCACGGACATCGGTGGCGAATGCGGCGTCGCCGAAGTCCACGCCTGCTACCACTGTCGCCGGAGTCCTCACGCAACCAACATACTGGTGAGCATGGATAGCACCGCGGACGTGGTGGTCGTGGGCGCCGGACCTGCCGGCTCGGCGGCAGCCGCGTGGGCGGCCCGGGCGGGTCGCGACGTGCTCGTCGTCGACTCGGCGAACTTCCCCCGCGACAAAGCCTGCGGTGACGGCCTGACCCCACGCGCGGTCGCCGAGCTGGAACGACTGGGGCTGGGCGACTGGCTCGACGCCCGAATCCGGCACCGGGGCTTACGGATGAGCGGGTTCGGCGGCGAGGTCGAAGTGAAGTGGCCCGGCCCGTCGTTTCCGTCCACCGGCAGCGCGGTGGCCCGCGTCGAACTCGACGATCGGATCCGCAAAGTCGCCGAAGAGTCCGGCGCACGGATGCGACTCGGCGTCAAAGCGGTCGGCGTTCATCACGATTCGTCGACGCGGGTGACGTCGGTGAGCCTGGCCGACGGAACGCAGGCCAGCTGCCGCGAGCTGATCGTCGCCGACGGCGCCCGCTCGACACTGGGCCGGGTGTTGGGCCGGCGGTGGCACCAGGAGACGGTGTATGGCATCGCGGCCCGCGGCTATCTGGCCACGCCGCGCAGCGACGATCCCTGGCTCACTTCGCATCTGGAGCTGCGCTCCCCCGACGGCGCGGTGCTGCCCGGCTACGGCTGGATCTTTCCGCTGGGCAACGGCGAAGTGAACATCGGCGTGGGCGCGTTGTCGACGACGAAGCGTCCGGCCGAGCTGGCGCTGCGACCGCTGATGTCGTATTACACCGATCTGCGTCGCGACGAGTGGGGCTTCGAGGGCCAGCCGCGCGCGATGTCCTCGGCGCTGCTGCCGATGGGCGGCGCCGTATCGGGCGTGGCCGGCCGAAACTGGATGCTGATCGGCGACGCCGCGGCCTGCGTCAACCCGCTCAACGGCGAAGGCATCGACTACGGCCTGGAGACCGGGCGCCTGGCCGCGGAGATGCTCGGCTCAGGCGACCTGTCGGCGGCGTGGCCGCACGTGCTCCAATCCCATTACGGCAGAGGGTTTTCGGTCGCACGCCGGCTCGGGCTGCTGCTGACCTTCCCGCGGTTCCTGCCTGCCGCCGGACCGCTCGGGATGCGCTCGACGACGCTGATGGGCATCGCGGTGCGCGTGATGGGCAACCTGGTGACCGACGAGGACACCGACTGGGTGGCGCGTGCGTGGCGCGGCGCCGGGCTGGCCTCGCGGCTGATCGACCGCCGCAAGCCGTTCTGCTAACCGCGGAGCAGCGACAGCACCTGCTCGCCGATTCGCGACACCTCAGCCAGATACGGGGTGTCCGACAAGATGAAATGGCTCACGCCGAGATCCCGGTACTTCTGCAATGCAGCGGCCACTTCGTCGGCCGATCCGACCAGCCACGTCGTTCCGGCTCCCTCGCCGCCGTATTTGCTCGGCGTTGTGTACAGGCAGGAGTCGAGGACTTCTCCGCGGCCGGCGAGATCGCTGAGCCGTCGCTGCCCTTCCGCAGAACCGGCGTTGTGCAGCAGCAACACCGATGGCTTGCCGGCCAGTTCGGCGACCTTCGCCTCGGCGTCGCGCCACGCCTCTTCGGAGGTGTCGCGGACCAGCGTCGTCACCCGCAGGCCGAACTCCAGCGGCGCGTGCTCGCGGTCGAGTTTCTCGGACAACGCGTTGAGCCGTTCGATGCGTTCGGCGATCCCGTCGAGCGGCTCGCCCCAGAACAATTGGACGTCGGCCTCTGCTGCGGCGACCTCCTCCGCGGCAGCCGAGGCGCCACCGAAGTAGAGCTTGGGATGACGGCCCTCGTCGGCGCCGAACGGTCGCGGCTCCAGCGTCGAGTGTTCGACAGAGAAGTACTCGCCGTCGAACGTGACGTCCTCCTCGCGCCACAGCCGACGGATCAGCTGCAGGAATTCCCGGGTCCGGTCGTAGCGGCTCGACTTGTCGAGGTCGACGTCGCCGTACGCCCGGGCCGCGTCGGCGCCGGTGACCACGTTCACCAGCAGCCGGCCGCGGCTGAGCTGGTCCAGCGTGGCGGCAGCGCTGGCGAAATGCGCGGGGTTCCAGTAGCCGGGGCGGATCGCGGCCAGCGGCGCGAACGTGGTGGTTCGCGCGGCGATCGCGGTCGCAATCGCGAACGAGTCCGGTCTGCCCCAACCGGTGCCGATCAGCGCCCCGCCCCAACCACTCTGCTCAGCGCGTAACGCGAGTTCGACCGAGTACTCGAGGCTGCCCCAGCCGTCGAGCGTGTCGTCGCCTCGATGCCCGGACAGCACAGTATTTGGGATATACCAAAGAAATTCGCGGCTCACCGGGCCCGATGATTGCACACCGGAATGAACCGGACCAGCCCGCGAATCACCGCGATCGGAAATCAGCGCGACGCTTTGTAGGCGGCGTGCAACGCGACGATCCCGCCGGTCAGGTTGCGCCACCGGACCGCCGACCACCCGGCGTCCGATATCTGGTAAGCCAGGTCGGCCTGGTCGGGCCAGGCCCGAATCGATTCGGCCAGATAGACATACGCGTCGGGATTACTCGACACGGCGCTCGCCACCCGCGGCAGGGCCTTCATCAGGTATTCCTTGTAGGCCGTGGCGAAGAGCCGGTTGGTGGGCGTGGAGAATTCGCACACCACCAAGCGCCCGCCAGGCCGGGTGACCCGGGCCATCTCACGCAGCGCCTCGCCGCGGTCGGCGATGTTGCGCAGCCCGAAGCTGATGGTGACCGCGTCAAAGACGCTGTCGTCGAACGGCAATCGCGTGCCGTCTGCCGCGACCTTGGGCACCCTGCGGGCCTGCCCCGCCGCCAGCATGCCGACCGAGAAGTCCGCGGCCACACACCACGCCCCCGAGGTGGCCAACTCGACCGTCGACACCGCCGTGCCCGCGGCCAGATCCAGCACCTTCTCCCCCGACTCGATGCCGAGGGCCAACCGGGTGGCCCGACGCCAGTAACGGTCCTGCCCCATCGACAGCACGGTGTTGGTCAGGTCGTAGCGTCGAGCGACGCCGTCGAACATCGACGCCACTTCACGGGGATCTTTGTCCAACGTCGCGCGGCTCATAACGCCGAACCTACCGTTTAGGAGGGAATGAGTGGCCGACGTGTGCGTTGCACACCGGCATGGCTGAAAAAGTTTGGTTCATCACCGGTACATCGCGTGGCTTCGGACGGGAATGGGCGATCGCCGCGCTGGACCGCGGCGACAAGGTCGCGGCCACGGCCCGCGACACCGCGTCACTCGACGATCTGGTGCAGAAATACGGCGACGCGATTCTGCCGCTCCAGCTGGATGTCAACGACCGTGCCGCCGACTTCGCCGCGGTGAAACAGGCCCACGACCACTTCGGACGCCTCGACGTCGTCGTCAACAACGCCGGTTACGGCCAGTTCGGCTTCGTCGAGGAGCTGTCCGAGCGAGATGTCCGGGATCAGTTCGAGACGAACGTGTTCGGGGCGCTGTGGGTCACCCAGGCGGCATTGCCGTACCTGCGTGAGCAGCGCAGCGGCCACATCATTCAGGTGTCGTCGATCGGCGGCATCACCGCGTTCCCGAACGTCGGCATTTACCACGCGTCCAAGTGGGCGCTGGAGGGCTTCTCCCAGTCACTGGCCCAGGAGGTGGCGCCGTTCGGCGTCCACGTCACGCTGATCGAGCCTGCGGGATTCGACACCGATTGGTCCGGGTCGTCGTCGCGGCGTGCCGAGCAGCTGCCGGCCTACGCCGACCTGCACGCGGAGAACGAGAAGATACGCAAGACCAGGTGGGCTGCGCCGGGCGATCCGAAAGCGTCGGCGGCGGCGGTGCTCAAGGTCGTCGACGCCGACGAGCCGCCGCTGCGGGTGTTCTTCGGCGACGCGCCGTTGGGATTGGCGAAGGCCGACTACGAGGAGCGGCTGCGGGTCTGGGAGCAGTGGCAGCCGGTCGCGGAGTTGGCGCAGGGGTAGCTAGAGCTATTCGCCCTGGGCGTGCTGCCTGCGCGCCACGCGTGCGCGGGCGATCGGCGACAGCACCGCCTCGTAATGACCGAGGAGCTCGTCGCAGATCGCCGGCCAGCTGCGTTGCAGGATGCTGCGTCGGGCGGCCAGGGCGTAGCGCTGCCGGTCTTCCAGCAGGTGTGCGACCGCACCGGGCAGCTGTGCCTCGAATTCCTTGACGGGCAGCAACAATCCGGTGCGCCACGGCGTCACCAGATCGCGTGGCCCGCCGGCGTCGGGGGCGATCACCGGCAGTCCGGACGCCAGCGCTTCCTGCACGACTTGGCAGAACGTCTCGTGCTCACCGGCATGCACGAAGACGTCCATGCTGGCGTAGGCTGCGGCGAGTTCCTCGCCGTACAGCGCTCCGGTGAAAACCGCTGTCGGCATTGCCGATTGCAGCTTGGCGCGGTCGACACCGTCGCCGACGATGACCACCTGGACGTCACCGCCTGCGGCCAGCGAGACGAGGCGTTCGACGTGCTTCTCCGGCGCGAGGCGGCCGACGAACCCGACGATCGGCTTGCCGTTCGGTGACCAGTGCCTGCGCAGTGCCTCGTCGCGGGCCGACGGCGCATAGCCGATCATGTCGACGCCGCGTGCCCATTGATGTACTCGCGGGATGCCGTGATTGACAAGGGATTCCATCGTCGCCGTGGACGGCGCGAGGGTGCGGTCGGCGAGGCGGTGCAGATGACGGAACCACGCCCAGGCCGCTCGCTCGGTGATACCGATCCCGTAGCTGGCCGCGAAACCCGGCACGTCGGTCTGGTACACCGCGACGGTCGGCACCCCGAGGCGACGGGCCGCCTTCACCCCGCCCCAGCCGAGCAGGGCCGGCGACGCCAGATGCATGACGTCAGGCTCGAATCCGCGCAACACGCTCAACAGCCGCGGCGTGGGAATCCCGAGCGGCAGCGTGGTCACCTTCGGGAACATCCGCGACGGCACGCGGTGTACTCGGATACCGTCATGGATGCGGTCCGCCGGCGGTTCGCCGGACGGAGTGTCGGGTGCGATCACGAGGGCCTCGTGACCGGTCCGACGGAGATGCTCCAGCACCCGGACCACCGAGTTACTGACGCCGTTGACGTGCGGGAGAAAGGACTCGGCGACTATCGCTACGCGCACACCACCACGGTGGCAGCGCCTCCTGTCGATATGGTTACCGACTGGCATACGCGACACGAACTCTGACGCAAAGGGGGTCTGACAATGCGGTCCTACCTGGGCGTATCGGCGGCAGCGCTGTGGATGGTGATGTTGAGCACGAATACCGCGCACGCAGACGTGCCACGCACCGGTGACGGCGACGGGGTGTTACTTGGATCACCGCTGGCCCCAGTGCAGTTGGAGATCTTCTGCGACCCGCAATGCCCATACTGCGCGGAGCTGGAGTCGACCGACGGCGACAAGCTGGCCGGGGCGCTGGCGGGCGGCCGGCTCGCGATCACCTACCGGTGGCTGACATTCCTCGACGCCAGGCATCACAACGACGTGTCCGCCCGCGTCGCCGATGCGCTGTTCGTCGCCGCCGACCCGGCCACACCGCCGCCGGCCTATCAGGCGTTCGTGCAAGACCTCTACCGCCATCAGAGTGCCGACGGCCCGAGCAATAGCGACGTCGCCGCGATGGCCCGCGACAGCGGTGTGCCCGACTGGGTGGCTGACCGAATCGCGGCCGGGGACAACGTGATCGACACCGCCGCGGTGAACGACGCCAACAGAGCGCGACTGAGAGATGAGAGCCCTGAGCACCCTGGAACTCCCACGGTCTACAACCTCAACACCAAAAGTGTTGTCGACACTCACGACTCGGGTTGGCTCGACGCACTGACAAGCTGACGATCCAATCGCTTGTCCAGCATGGCCAGACCGGTCAGCGCGGCCGCGCCGATCAGCCAGCCCAGCACCGCAATCGATCCGGCCGGGATGATGGCCAACCTGGCGGTGCGGTGCTGCACCCGGACCAGATTGGGGTTGCGCTTGTCGTATTCGACGTAAATCCGCATCCCCGTTGCCAATTCGGATGGATAGAGCACACCGAGCTCCGGCCGGTAGGTGACCCGGTCCGGCGTGACGAACTCGATGGTGGAGCGGCGTTCGCCGGCGTCGAGCACCTCGGCCTCGGCCACGCCCATGTCGCGTGAAATGGCAAGGTCGTCGCGGCATGCGCCAGCCACCAGCAGCAACGACTGCAACGTCACCAGGCTGACCACGATCAAGACCGCGATCCGCGCCCAGCGCACCGCACGATGCCCCCGGGTGTTCGGGAATTCTCCGCTGCGGCCGTGAATGAGGATGCGCCACCAGGCTTTCAGCACCGCAAGGGCGTCGGCCAGTCGATTCACAGAGCGGCCTTGATGGCGGCGTGCAACTGCCGCAGCGAGGACCGGTCGGCCTTCACCTCGAGCACCCGCACTCCGCCGGCCGGCTCGTCGAGCGCGGCGCCGAGTTGGTCGACTTCGATCTGGTTGCTGTCGATGTGATAGGCGCGGCACAGTGCGCCGACGTCGACGTCGTGCGGGGTGCCGAACACCCGGGCGGACACGTCGGAGAAGCGCGGGTCGCCCTGCTCGAGCAATTCGAAGATCCCGCCGCCGTTGTCGTTGGACACCACGATGGTCAGGTTCGCCGGGACCGGCTCGGTCGGCCCGATCAGCAGCCCGGAGCTGTCGTGCACGAAGGTCAGATCGCCGAGCAGCGCGATGGTGCGACCGCCCGTCCGGTCGTGGGCGAGCGCCGCCCCGATCGCGGTGGACACCGTCCCGTCGATGCCGGCGACGCCGCGGTTGGAACGCACCGAGATGCCATGGGCGTTCAGGCCGACCAGGGCGGCGTCGCGCACCGGGTTGGAGGCGCCGAGCACGAGCTGGTCGCCGGGGCGCAGCGCGTCGGCGACGGCGGCGGCCACATGCAGGCCGGTGGTGAGCGGGTGGTCGGCAAGCTGCCCGCGGACCGCCGCGTTCGCGTGCTCGTTGAGTTCGGCGCAGCGGCGTAACCAGGCCGGACTGGGCTCACCTGTGGTGACCGCGCGGGTACCGGTGGCTTGGGAGTTACCGGAGACGTCGGGCCAGCGCGGTCCGGTGGTCAGCGCGTAGACCGGTACGGCCGCGTCGGCCAGCAATGTCGACACCGGTCGGTGCAGGGTGGGGCGGCCCAACATGATGACCTGCTGGGGCCGCAGCAGCGGCAGCGCGAGCGGATGCAGCGGGTTGGCGGCCGGCGGTGCGGTCGGCTCGGCGACGGTCGGCAGCGCGGCCAGGTTGGGTTGCACGCCGGCGCCGTGGCCGGCGATGACGACGGTGTCCGGGCTGAGGTCGATGTCCAGCGGCTGGTCGAACGTGACCGGCGGCGTGTAGGTCCACGGCCTGCCGTCCGGCCGCCCCGGCGGTGTGGGGGCCGGATCGCGGTCGGGCACCAGCGGCTCGCGCAAGGGGATGTCGAACTGCACCGGCCCGGCGTTCGCGGTGCGGGAACCGGTGGCGGCCGCCAGCACCCGGCAGGTCGCCGATCGCCACGTCGCGTTGAGCGCATCGACGCGCTCCGTCGCGCCCTCGGCCAGGCCGAGGCTGACCATCGCCCGTACCTGGGTGCCGAAATAGCCCAGCTGCTCCATGGTCTGGTTGGCACCGGTGCCGAGCAGTTCGTAGGGCCGGTTGGCCGACAGCACGATCAGCGGGACGCGCGCGTAGTTGGCTTCCACCACGGCCGGACCCAGGTTGGCCACCGCGGTGCCGGACGTCATTGCGATACACACCGGCGTGCCTGCGGCGATGGCCAGCCCGATCGCCAGGAAGCCTGCGGTCCGCTCGTCGATGCGGACGTGCAGCCGAACCCGCCCGGCCCGGTCGGCGTCCTGCAGCGCGAACGCCAGCGGGGCGTTACGTGAGCCGGGGCACAGCACCACATCGCGGACACCGCCGCGGATGAGTTCGTCGACGACGACGCGGGCCTGAGCCGTCGAAGGATTCACCAGACCAGCCTACGGTGGGCCTGCTGCGGAGCCCGCGCTAGAACGGCACCTGGGTGAAGAAGTCCAGGATGGCGGCGTTGACGATCTCCGGCCGCTCGAGGAATCCGAGGTGACCGGTGTGGGCGATCTGCTGGTAGCTGCCGTTGGGGATCGCGTCGGCGACTTCTTTGCCCAGGTTGGGCGGTGTGACCACGTCGTCGGCGAAGCCCAGCACCAGCACTTGGTTGGGAATGCTGCGGTAGACCGGCAACCGGTTGCCCTGCGGCGAGGCCGCACCCTGTCGGATCAAACCCGGGGTGATCTTGATCGGCCAGATGGTGAACATGCTGATCCACTCGGCGACGGCTTCGTCGTTGCTCAGCGTCTTGGGAGAAAAGCTCTCCAGCAGCCTGATCTTCGCGTCGTAGGCCGTGGGTATCTGTACGCCGGAAGCGCCGAGCTCATCCTCGGCGGCGCGGAAGAACTCACGCGCCTTGTCGAGTCGGCCGCGGGTGGCCATCAACGCAGCCTGGCTGACCAGATCGGGCCGGACCACCATCATCTCCTGGGCGATGTAGGACCCCATCGACACCCCAACGATGCGCACCGGGCCGACGCCCAAGGACTCGATCAGCGCGACGGTGTCGGCGACCATCGTCTCGGTGGTGAACCCGTCGGCATTGGCCGTCGCCCCGACCCCGCGGTTGTCGAAGGTGATGACGCTGTACCCGGCCGCCAGGAAAGCCGGCACCTGGTGCAGGTGCCAGGTCCGTCCCAGACCGCCTCGGCCGGCGATGAAGAGGACGGGCTCACCGGTCCCGGTGACGTCGTAAGCCAGGTTCACGACGACGAAACTACGCGATGCCGGGCGGTTGGCAGTATCTGGCAGCGCGCTGTGGCGACCTGGCAGCGGGTCCTGACCTTGACTATCGGTGAACGAAACCGAGGAGTTCAAGGAGGAACAATCCGCATGGAACAGCTGGCACTCAAGCAAGCCACCATCGAATACCGGCAATTCGGACCGCAGGATTCTGCGCATCCGCCGGTGTTCTTCGTCCACGGGATTCTGGTCGACGGGACGCTGTGGACCGATGTCGCCGAAGACCTCGGACGCCGTGGCTACCGCTGCATCGTGCCGACCCTGCCATTGGGCTCACACACCATCCCGGTCAACGAGCGCGGCACCTTGTCATTGCCGGGAGTCGCGCAGATCGTGCACGACTCGATCGTTGCCCTCGACCTCTGCGACGTGACCTTGGTCGGCAGCAACACCGGCGGAGGGATCTGCCAATTGGTGGTCGACGCCCACCCGGAACGGATCGGTCGGCTGGTGCTGACCAACTGCGACGCCTTCGACAAGTGCCCGCCGTTCCCGTTCGACACGGTGTTCGGCCTGCTGCGCGGACCGTTGTCGATCAAAGCGATGTTCCGGCCCATGCGGCTGAGTCCGCTACGAAACTCCGCGCTCGGCTTCGGCCTGCTGATAAGCCAACCCGATTCACGCCTCACGGCGCAGTGGATTGAACCGTGCCTCAACGACACCCGCATCTGCCGTGACCTGGCGGCGCTGCTGCGTCAGGTGGCTCCGGCCGACCTGACCGACGTGGCAACGCGCCTGCGCCAATTCGCCAAACCGGTGACCCTGGTCTGGGGCCAGGGGGATCGGGTTTTCACGCCGAGCTTGGGGCGCCGCCTGGCCGAGGTGTTCAGCAACGGCACACTCATCGAGGTGCCCGGCGCGAAAACCTTTGTCTCGTTGGACAACCCGAACGCAGTGATCGACGCGATCGCAGCCTGACTCAGCGGCGGGCTGCGCAAATCAGGACAACACGGAATAACAGGCCCTGACCCGATCGATCCACCACTGCCGCCGCTGCGGCGGCGCGGCCAGCGCCTGCAGCCGGGCCGGATCCGGGACTACCGGCCCGACCGGCAGATAGCCGTCTACGGACGCGACGGGCTCGGTCACGTCCTCGACGAACAGCCGGCCCGTGCCCAGCCCGCAGGCATGCTTGAGCTCCGGCAGCGCCGACGCGGCGGACAGCCCAATCGCAATGCCCACGGCCGAGTCGAGCGCGCTGGACACCACAATCGGGATGTCGATCTGCTCGGCGATGGTGAGCAGGGCCGAAATCCCGCCCAGCGGAGCGACTTTCAGCACCGCGATATCGGCGGCGCCGGCGCGCACCACGGCGAGCGGGTCGCCGGCTTTGCGGATGCTCTCGTCGGCGGCAACCGGGACGTCCACCCGTCGGCGCACCTGCGCGAGTTCGTCCACGGTGGCGCAGGGTTGCTCGAGGTATTCCAGCGGGCCGCTCGCCGTCAGCGCAGCCGCGGCCTCGGTGGCCTGCTCAACCGTCCAGGCGCCGTTGGCGTCCACCCGCACTGTCGGGATCACGGCGCGGACCGCGTCCACCCGCGCGACGTCGTCGTCGAGGGTCTGGCCGGGCTCGGCGACCTTCACCTTCGCGGTGCGGGCGCCGGGGAAACGGGCCAGAATGTCGGGCACCTCCGCGGCAGGCACCGCGGGGATGGTGGCGTTGACGTCGATGCGATCGCGCAGCGGCGGCGGCGGCATCCGGTAAGCCGAATCGAGCGCGGCGGCCAACCAGTGCGCGGCCTCGGCGTCGCCGTATTCCAGGAAGGCGCCGAATTCGCCCCAGCCGGTCGGGCCGTCGATGAGCGCGAGTTCGCGGGTGGTGATGCCACGGAAACGCACCCGCATCGGCAGCGACACCACATGCAGTCGATCCAGCACGTCATCGAGCGCGACGCTCATTGCGCGTAGACCTGGCGACCCGCTAGAAATGTTGCCCGCACGTCGAGATCGGCGATCTCCTCCGGTGACACGGCCCGCGGATCTGCCGACAGCACAACCAGATCGGCGTACTTGCCGACTTCCAGCGAGCCGACGATGTCGTCGGCGAACAGCTGCCAGGCCGCGTCGATGGTCTGCGCCCGGATCGCCTGATCGACGGTGAGCCGCTCCTCGGGACCGAGCACCCGCCCGCTGGGCGCTGTGCGCGTCACGGCGACGCTGATGTTGCGCAGCGGCTCCTCGGGCGTCACCGGCGGATCGTTGTGCAGCGAGATACGCATACCGGTGGCCACAGCGGAACCCGCTGGCATCCAACGGGATCCGCGCTCCGGGCCGAACAGGCCGTCGACGATGACGTCGCCCCAGTAGTGGATTTGGTCGACGAAGATGCTGCAGGTGACGCCGAGGTCGGCGGCTCGCTGCAGCTGCTCGGGCCGGATCGCGCCGACATGTTCGAGCCGCAACCGATGGTCATCACGTGGATTGTGTTGCAGTGCATGCTCATACACGTCGAGGATGGTGTCGACACCGGCGTCGCCCTGGACGTGGCAGGCCATCTGCCAGCCCCGCGGGTAGTACGCCTCGACGATCTCGGTGAGCTGTTCGGCGGTGTAGTTGGCACAGCCGCAGGAGCCCGGCGTCACGCCGATGGCCCGGGTCGCGGCGGTGTCCAGATACGGGAAGGTCAGCGCGATGTTGCCGATCCACGGCGAGCCGTCCACCCAGATCTTGATGCCGACCTGGCGCACGATGTCATCACCCTGGCCCGGGGTGGCGGTGGTCGACATCGTCGGGTTGGACACCTCGTAGGTGCGCAGCCGGACCGTCAAGTCGTCGTGCAACGCCGTGACGAGCGGGCCGAAGTTGGGGTCGAACGCCATCTCCGAACAGGTAGTCAGCCCGGCCCGGTTGAGCCGGGCACATTCGGCCAGCAGCATTGCGGGGTAGTCGTTGGGCGAGATCGCGCCACCCAGCAGCGGGAACACCGCGCCGATCTCTTCGGCGGTGCCGTCGAGTTCGCCGTCGGCGTCGCGACCGTACTTGGCGCCCTTGGGGTCCGGGGTGTCGCGGGTCAACCCGTTGAGCCGCGCGGCGTGCGAATTGAAGAAGGCCTTGTGCCCCGAGTTGTGGATGATGACCAAGGGGCCGTCGGGCGCGATGTCGTCGAGCCAGGCCGACGTCGGCTGCGGCAGCCCGCTCTGCAGCAGCGCATCCCAGCCGTTCAGGTAGGCACCGCTCTGCCCTCGTGCCGCGACCTCGTGGCGGACCGCGGCGACGACGTCGTCGGGGTTGGGGATGGTGACGGGGCGAATGTCGACGATCCGATCCGACAGCGCGATCGCTTCCATCAGCGGATGACCGTGGGCCTCAATGAATCCCGGCATCACGCAGCCGTCGCCGAGGTCGATGACCTGGGTGTCGGTGCCGATGAGGCCGGCCACATCGGACCGGTCGCCGACGGCAACGATGCGGCCATCGGTGACCGCAAGCGCCTCAGCGGTGGGCCGGGCGTCGTCGACGGTCAGCACGGTTCCGGTGATGACGACATCTGCGGCGGCCATAGGCAGGGAGCCTAGTGGCGATCGCGAGGGCGGCGGAGCCGAACGAAGCGGGTCGCCACCGGTCAGCCCTAGTGGCGATCGCAAGGGCGGCGGAGCCGAACGAAGCGGGTCGCCACCGGTCAACGAAGTCGCCCGGGCTGTTCGAAGGGGGTGGCAGACAAGAATTGCAACACGTTCTAGTCTGGCCTTCATGAGTGACGATCTGTTGCGCCATCCGACCCATAACGGCCACTTGCTAGTAGGCGCCCTCAAGCGCCACAAGGACCGTCCGGTGCTGTTTCTCGGCGACACCACCCTGACCGGCGGTCAACTGGCCGAGCGGATCAGCCAGTACACGCAGGCCTTCGAGGCGCTGGGCGCCGGCACCGGCGTGACTGTGGGACTGCTGGCACTGAACCGGCCCGAGGTACTGATGATCCTCGGCGCCAGCCAAACCCAGGGCTATCGGCGCACTGCGCTGCACCCGCTGGGGTCGCTGGACGACCACGCTTACGTACTCTCCGACTGCGGCGCCAGCTCGCTGATCGTCGACCCCAACCCGGCGTTCGTCGAGCGCGCGCTGAGGCTGCTGGAGAAGGTGGACTCGCTCAAGCAGGTCCTCACGATCGGCCCAGTGCCCGAAGGCCTGAAGGGACTTGGCGACCGAGCGGTGGACCTGTCGGCCGAGGCGGCCAAGTACGAGCCCAAGCCGTTAGTGGTCGCCGAGCTGGCACCGGACCACATCGGGGGCATGGCCTACACCGGCGGCACCACCGGCAAGCCCAAGGGTGTCATGGGCACCACCGGGAACATCGCCGCGATGACGCAGATCCAGCTCGCCGAATGGGAATGGCCCGAGCACCCGCGGTTCTTGATGTGCACACCGTTGTCGCATGCGGGTGCGGCGTTTTTCACGCCCACGGTGGTCAAGGGCGGCGAGATGGTGGTGCTGAGCAAGTTCGATCCCGCCGAAGTGCTGAAAACTATTGAAGAGCAGAAGATTACGGCGACCATGCTGGTGCCGTCGATGCTCTATGCGTTGATGGACCACCCGGATTCGCACACCCGCGACCTGTCGTCGCTGGAGACCGTCTACTACGGCGCCTCGGCGATGAACCCGGTGCGGCTGGCCGAGGCGATCCGGCGGTTCGGTCCGATCTTCGCCCAGTACTACGGCCAATCCGAGGCGCCGATGGCGATCACCTATCTGGCCAAGAGCGATCACGACGAGAAGCGGCTGACGTCGTGCGGGCGCCCGACGCTGTTCGCCCGGGTGGCGCTGCTGGGTGAGGACGGCAAGCCGGTTCCCCACGGGGAGCCCGGCGAAATCTGTGTCAGCGGACCGCTGCTGGCCGGCGGCTACTGGAATCTGCCCGAGGCCACGGCCGACACCTTCAAGAACGGCTGGCTGCACACCGGCGACATGGCGCGCGAGGACGACGACGGCTTCTACTTCATCGTCGACCGGGTCAAGGACATGATCGTCACCGGCGGTTTCAACGTGTTCCCCCGCGAGGTCGAGGACGTCATCGCCGAACACCCTTCGATCGCACAGGTGTGTGTGGTTGGGACGCCGGACGACAAGTGGGGCGAGGCCGTCACGGCCGTGGTGGTGTTGCGCTCCGATGCGCCGACCGATGACGCCGCGATCGAAACCATGACCGCCGAGATCCAGGCCGCGGTCAAGGAGCGCAAGGGCTCGGTGCAGTCACCCAAGCGGGTGGAGATCGTCGACGCGCTGCCGTTGACGGGGTTGGGCAAGCCGGACAAAAAGGCTGTGCGAGCGCGGTTCTGGGAAGGCGCCGGCCGAGCGGTGGGCTGATCTACGCGCCGAGCGTGACGCTGCCGTCACGCTCGCGGCCCAACGTCACACTGGCGTCACGCTCGGCCGCGCTCAGGACCAGGGGCCTATTCCGCCGACCTTCTCGATGCGGATGTGCGTGACGAATCCGGGCGGAGCGTCCTTCGGCGGGAACTGATTCGGGTCCAGCAGGACCTCCGACAGGCTGGTGAGCAGTTCAGGGGCTCCGCCTTCTTCGATATACGCGGTCCCGGTGATGGCGAGGTAGTTCCGCAGCTCCCTGTTCACGTCTCCGGGCTGCACGATCGTCACGGCAACGCGTGGGTCGCGGCGGACGTTGCGGACCTTCTTGTGTTCGGCGAGATGTGCGGTCACCAACTCGTCGCCGTCGGGCGTGGACCGCAGCGCGACCCAAACCACACTGACCTGCGGGCTGCCGTCGGGGTTGATCGTCACCAGAGTCGCGTCGGCGCCGTTGCCGATGAATTCGCGCGCCGCGTCGTTGAGTGTCATGACTGCATGCAACACGGCGGGCGTCGATTGATTCCCTCAGCGCTGGGCCACACCCGCGACCAGAAGGTCGAGCAGCCTGCCGGTCTGCTCGGGTGAATGGCTGGCCAGGAAGATGCCGATGAGGCCGGAGACCACGTCGTCGGCTTCGACGTCAGAGCGCAGGCTGCCGTCGTCGGCGCCGGCCCGCAACAGCAGGTCGACGGCGCCGGCGATGCTGTCGCGAGTCTGGCTGGGCTGCATGGCGCCCGAGTCGAAGATCGCGTGCAGCGTTTCGGCCATCCCGCGCTTGGCGGCCACGAAGGTCGCGTAGCGGTCCATCCACCGGCGCAGCGCGGTCTTCGGGGGATACCGCTCGAGCATCTGGCCGGCGGCCCCAGCGACGTCGGCGAGTTCGGTCCGGAAGATGGCCTCGACGAGGGCTTCCCTGCTGGGGAAATGACGGTAGAGCGTGCCGATCCCGACGCCGGCGTCGCGGGCGATCGATTCCAGCGAGACCGGCCGCCCGTCCGCTGCGGAAAACGCCGCGGTCGCCACCTCGAGCAGCTTCTCCCGATTGCGACGCGCATCGGAGCGAACGCCGTCAGCCAAAACGGAGCCTCCTCCGGTTGTGCTACGTTGGCAAGCGGAGGAACCTCCGCATACCTCGAGTGTCTCACGGACAAGGGAGCACCATGACAGACAAGCCAGGCGGCATCGGTCACATCGGCACCAGCACCGTCGCGCGAGTCGGCTACGGCGCCATGCAACTCTTCGAACCGGCGCCCGATGACGCTGCCGCGGTGTTGCGTCGCGCCGTCGAACTCGGCGTCAACCACATCGACACCGCGTCGTTCTACGGGCCCGGTGAGGTGAATCGCCGCATCCACGCGGCGCTGGCGCCCTACCCCGACGACCTCGTCATCGTCAGCAAGGTCGGCGCCCGCTTCACCGGCGACGACCCGGTCCCGCTGGGGGCCGCGCAGAAACCCGCCGAACTGCGCGCCGCCGTCGAAGACGACCTGCGCCAGCTCGGCGTGGACTGCGTGCCGGTGGTCAATCTGCGCCGCCTCGACCTCGGGCCAGGGCTGGACGCCGAGGGCGACCAGATCGTCGACGTCGACGATCAGCTGGCCGAGATGATCGCGCTGCGCGACGAGGGCAAGATCGGCGGAATCGGGATCAGCAGCGTGCCGCTGGAGATCCTGCAGCGCGCACTGCCCGCGGGCATTGTCTGCGTGCAGAACGCCTACAGCCTGCTCGACCGTTCTCAGGAGGCGATGCTCGAGCTCTGCCAGGCCGAAGACATCGCGTGGGTGCCGTACTTCCCGCTCGGGTCGGCGTTCCCCGGCTTCCCGAAGGTGGCCGACAACGACGTGGTGCGTGCGATCGCCGGCGAAGCTGGACGCCACACCAGCCCAGGTCGGGCTGGCCTGGCTGCTGGCTCATGCGCCGAACGTGCTGCTGATCGCGGGCACGAAGTCGATCGGCCACCTCGAGGAGAACATCGGCGCGGGCGACGTCGTGCTCAGCGCCGACCAGGTCGTCGCGCCTGGATGCGGTGACCGCGCCGGGAGCCGACCCGGTGCCGCACGGCATCGAGAGGTTCGTCGACCAGAGCTGACGAGTACGGTCGCCGTATGAATCAGGTGCAGCCTTGAGTGACAACCCCTTCCACGCCGAATCCTGGAAGCCCGTCGACGGTTTCGGCGAGTTGACCGACATCACCTATCACCGTCATGTCGCCGACGCGACCGTGCGGGTGGCGTTCAATCGGCCCGAGGTGCGCAACGCGTTTCGTCCACACAGCGTCGACGAGCTCTACCGCGTGCTCGACCACGCGCGAATGTCGCCCGACGTCGGCGTGGTGTTGCTGACCGGAAACGGACCCTCGCCCAAAGACGGTGGCTGGGCGTTCTGCTCCGGCGGCGATCAGCGCATCCGCGGGCGCAGCGGCTATCAGTACGCCGCGGGCGAGACGGCCGACACCGTCGACGCGGCGCGCGCCGGACGGCTGCACATCCTGGAAGTCCAGCGGCTGATCCGATTCATGCCCAAGGTGGTGATCTGCCTGGTCAACGGGTGGGCAGCCGGCGGCGGGCACAGCCTTCACGCGGTCTGCGACCTCACCCTGGCCAGCCGTGAGCACGCCCGTTTCAAGCAGACCGACGCCGACGTCGGCAGCTTCGACGGCGGCTACGGCAGCGCCTACCTCGCCCGGCAGGTGGGGCAGAAGTTCGCCCGCGAGATCTTCTTCCTGGGCCGGCCGTATACCGCCGAGCAGATGCATCAGATGGGCGCGGTCAACGCCGTCATCGACCACGCCGAACTGGAGACCGAGGCCATCCAGTGGGCAGCCGAGATCAACGCGAAATCGCCTCAGGCGCAACGGATGCTGAAATATTCGTTCAATCTGATCGACGACGGGCTGGTCGGCCAGCAGCTGTTCGCCGGCGAGGCCACCCGACTGGCGTACATGACCGATGAAGCCGTCGAGGGCCGTGACGCGTTTCTGGAGAAGCGGCCGCCCGACTGGAGCTCATTCCCGCGGTATTTCTAGCCAGCGTCACGCCAGCGTGGCGCCCGGACGCGACGGCCGCGCCAGCGTGACGCTCGGCGCCGCGGGCCCCACCTAGACTCCTGACCTGTGAGTAAGAACCCCTTTCGCCGGTTGGCCGAGCAAATCTCGCTGACCGCCATGCGGCCGCCGTTGACGCCGCCGCTGAGGCTGTACCGGCCGACCTCCAAGCCGGTCGAGCTGGACGGTAAGCGAATCCTGTTGACCGGGGCGTCCTCCGGGATCGGTGAGAGCGCCGCCGAGGAGTTCGCCCGCCGCGGTGCCACGGTGATCGCCGTCGCCCGCCGCGAGGATCTGCTCAACGAGATAGTGGGTCGCATCACCTCGAACGGCGGCAACGCCGTCGCGGTCCCCTGCGACCTGTCCGACCTGGACGCCGTCGACGCCTTGGTCGCCGATGTCGACCGGCGCTACGGCGGAGTCGACATCTTGATCAACAACGCCGGCCGGTCCATCCGCCGGCCGCTGGCCGAGTCGCTGGAACGCTGGCACGACGTCGAGCGGACGATGCTGCTCAACTACTACTCGCCGTTGCGGCTGATCCGCGGCATCGCGCCGGCGATGCTGCAGCGCGGCGACGGGCACATCATCAACGTGGCGACCTGGGGGGTCTTCAGCGAGGCGTCACCGCTGTTCGGCGTCTACAACGCTTCGAAGGCCGCGCTGTCGGCGGTCAGCCGGGTGGCCGAGACCGAGTGGGCCAAAAAGGGCGTCAGCTCGACGACGCTGTACTACCCGCTGGTGGCCACCCCGATGATCGCGCCGACCAAGGAGTACCAAGGGATACCCGCGCTGAGCACACAGGAGGCCGCGGGGTGGATGATCACCGCGGCCCGCGACCGGCCGGTACGGATCGCGCCGCGAATGGCGATCGTCGCCCAGGCGCTGGACACCTTCGGTCCCGGTTTCGCGACCAACATGATCAGGCGCCAGCGACTCCAGCCCTGATCGCGAGCGTGCTAGACACGACGGTATGGAGATCCTGGCGAGCCGGATGCTGTTTCGCCCCGCGGACTACGAACGGTCGCTGAGGTTCTACCGGGACGAGATCGGTCTCGCGATCTATCGCGACTATGGCGCGGGCACAGTCTTTTACGCCGGCCAATCGCTGATCGAGCTGGCCAGCCACGGCGCCCCGGAGCACCCGGCCGGAGAGTTTCCGGGCGCGATGTGGCTGCAGGTGCGTGACGTGCGGGCAACGCAAGCCGAACTGGAAGGCAGGGGCGTGCCGATCGCCCGCGAAGCCCGCCAGGAATCGTGGGGTTTGCACGAGATGCACGTCACCGATCCCGACGGCGTCAGCCTGATCTTCGTCGAAATTCCGCCGGATCATCCTCTGCGGCGCGATATGCGCGGTGAACGGGCCAAGCCCGCAGGTTAACCCCAGACGAACATCTGACGACGACTGCAAAATACCTTGGTTTCCTGACCTCGTTCTTTCGACAACTGCGCCCCCATACCCCCAGAATTAGGCCCGTGAACCTTCAGCTGTTCCTGTTGATCATCGTCGTGATCACCGCCCTCGCATTCGATTTCACGAACGGATTCCACGACACCGGAAATGCGATGGCCACCTCCATCGCCAGTGGCGCACTCAAGCCCAAGCAGGCGGTGACGCTGTCGGCCGTGCTGAACCTCGGCGGAGCGTTCCTGTCCACGGCCGTCGCCGGGACGATCGCCAAAGACCTGGTGAACGGTCACCTGGTGACGCTGCAGCTGGTGTTCGCCGGCCTCGTCGGCGGAATCGTCTGGAACCTGCTCACCTGGCTGCTGGGAATCCCCTCGAGCTCGTCGCACGCCCTGGTCGGCGGCATCGTCGGCGCCATGATCGCCGCGGCGGGCGCGCACGGGGTGATCTGGACCGGCGTGGTGTCCCGCGTGCTGATCCCGGCGCTGGTGTCGGTGCTGTTGGCCGGGATCGTCGGCGCGGTCGGCACCTGGCTGGTGTACCGGATCAATCGCGGTGTCCCGGAGGAGCGCAGCGAGACGGCGTTCCGTCGCGGCCAGATCTTCTCGGCCTCCCTGGTGTCGCTGGCGCACGGCACCAACGACGCGCAGAAGACGATGGGCGTGATCTTCCTGGCGTTGATCTCCTACGGCGCGGTCAGCCGGACCGACGCCCTGCCGCCGTTCTGGGTGATCTTGGCCTGCGCGTGCGCGATGGCGCTGGGCACGTACACCGGCGGCTGGCGAATCATCCGCACCATGGGCAAGGGCCTCGTCGAGATCAAATCGCCGCAAGGCATGGCCGCAGAGTCGTCCTCGGCGGTCATCATTCTGCTGTCGGCTCAGTTCGGGTACGCGTTGTCCACCACCCAGGTGGTGACCGGATCGGTCCTCGGTAGCGGCGTCGGTAAACCCGGCGCGGAGGTTCGCTGGAGCGTCGCCGGCCGAATGGCGACCGCATGGCTGATCACGCTGCCCGCGGCCGGCCTGGTCGGGGCCATCACGTACTGGCTGACCCATGGGATCGGCGGCTACGCCGGCGCAACCGTCGGCTTCCTGTTGCTGGCGGCGGTGGCCTTTGCCATCTACCGGCAATCGCGCAAGACGAAGGTCGACCACAAGAACGTCAACGCCGAATGGAAGGGCGACCTGACCGCCGGGCTCGACGAGCACGGCAAGCCAGGCATCGCAGGCTCTCCCTTCACCGACGGCGAGGCCACTCCGCACGCCGCCGAGTCAAAGAAAGCAGGCACGCTGTGAGCCACCTGAACCACTGGTTCAACTACCAGGCGTCGCTCAAGATCCTGATCTTCGGTTTGATCCTCGGTAGCGGACTGCCGGCCCTGTTCGCGCTCGCCGTGCGGGCGGGCGCCGCAGGCGACGGTGTCATCGGTTCCGACGGCGCGGCCGTCAAGCACAAAAACCCCGCACTGACCGCGATCTCCTACGCGATTTACACGTTGGCCCTGGTCGCCGTCATCATCGGCGTGTTGTACATCGCCCGGGACTTCATCGGGGCGCGCACCGGCTTGTTCATTCTCGGCGCCAAGCCCGCGTAGCATCGAGAATTATTTGTTGTTGAGGCTTACCGACGGCCCGGTGGGGGAAGTGACACACTGTGAATCGATTCCTGACCTCGGTGGTCGCTTGGCTGCGCGCGGGATACCCGGAAGGCATTCCACCGACTGACTACTTCCCGGTGCTCGCCCTGCTGACCCGCCGGATGAGCAACGACGACGTCAAACTGGTTGCCCATGAGCTGATGCAGCGCGGCGACTTCGACCACGTCGACATCGGCGTGCTGATCACACAGCTCACCGACGAATTGCCGTCGCCGATCGACATCGAACGGGTGCGCGAGCGACTGGCCGCCAAGGGTTGGCCGTTGGACGACGCCCGCGACGGCGAGGGAACCGGATAGCCGTCCTACGCGCGTTCGTCGTGGCGCAAGGCTCCTCGGCGCAACCGCTGCTCGCTGCCCTGGAGCAGGTCCTTGCCGGCCGGGCCTCCGCGCTGCTGCCGATGCCGGCGGGCGACGAGCGCCGGTCCACCCTGTCCGCGCTGCGGGTGGGCGAAATCATCGACGACGACGTCGCCGTGGTGGTGACGACGTCGGGAACCACCGGTGCGCCGAAAGGCGCGCTGCTCACCGCCGCGGCGCTCGCCGCCAGCGCCGCCGCGACCCACGACCGACTCGGCGGGCCCGGCCGGTGGCTGCTGGCCCTGCCGCCGTATCACATCGCCGGCGTCCAAGTGCTGGTGCGAAGTCTGCTGGCCGGCTCCGCCCCCGTCGAACTCGACGTCTCGACCGGCTTCGACGTCGGCCAATTACCTTCTGCCGTGGACAAACTCGGGTCGGGCCGGCGCTATACCGCGCTGGTCGCCACACAGTTGGCCAAAGCGCTGACCGATCCCGCGGCCACCGCAGCGCTGTCGGGCCTGGATGCCGTGCTGATCGGCGGCGGCCCAGCCCCGCAGCCGGTCCTCGATGGTGCCGCCGGATCCGGCATCCGCGTGGTGCGCACCTACGGCATGAGCGAGACCGCGGGAGGCTGTGTCTACGACGGGGTTCCGCTCGACGGCGTCGACGTGCGGGTGGACGACGGCGGGCGGATCGCGATCGGCGGCGCCACGCTCGCCAAGGGCTATCGCAACCCGCCGGACCCTGACCCGTTCGCCGAGCCGGGCTGGTTTCACACCGATGACATTGGCGCAGTGGATGATTCGGGTGTGCTCAGCGTGCTGGGCCGGGTCGACGACGCGATCAGCACCGGCGGGTTGACGGTGTTGCCGCAACTGGTCGAGGCGGCGTTGCGCACTCATGCTGCGGTGGCTGACTGCGCGGTGTTCGGGGTTGCCGACGAGCGACTGGGCCAGCGGGTCGTCGCCGCGGTCGTGGTCGCCGACGGTTGCACCGCGCCGACGCTCGACACGCTGCGGGCCCACGTGACCCGGACGTTGGCCCACACCGCCGCGCCCCGCGAGCTGCATGTCGTGGGCGCATTGCCGATGCGGGGCATCGGCAAGGTCGACCGCTCGGCGCTGATACAGCTGGCCAGCGCACGTCGGATGACATAATGCCCTGGTGAACCGGCCCGCAGGGATGGCGTGAGCATGCATCGCCACATCATCGTGAGCGGTGACGACGCGTTGGCCACGACGATCGCCGACGAGCTGAAGAACGCCGGGTTGACCGTCGTCAGGTTGCTCGACGCCGAGACGTCGGAGGCCGGCGTCGCCGGTGACCTTGCCCTCAATGAGGTCTCCCACGCGCTTGCCGTCGTGTGCGCCGGAGACGACGACGCACGGAACCTCGAAATCGCCTTGCTCACAAGGAAAGCCAACCCAGACGTTCGGGTGGTGGCGAGAGTGGCGAACGAAGTGCTGCGTGAAGCGATCGCCGACGACAATGGGCCAGGCGCGATCCTCGACGTCGCCGATCTCGCCGCCCCGCTGGTTGTCGAGGCCTGCCTGGCGCAGACCACCCACCGGTTCGACGCCGCCGGTTTGGAGTTCGTGGTTTCGGGCGGCACGGCGTCGCGTGATGCGACGCTTCGCGAGCTCTACGGCGACTTGGCCCCGGTGGCGGTGATTCACGGCGAGGACGCGCCCGAACCGGGCGAGATCGACGTCTGCCCCGGCCGGGATCAGCGCGTGCACGCCGGCGACTGGGCGATGATGATCGGCACCGCCGACGAGATCGCCGCCCAGGGCATCAGAATCCCCGGCGCGACGCGCAAGCGGACCCGTCACCCATGGCCGAGACGGCTGCTCGACGCTGTTCGCGGCGTCCTCGGCGACTTCAACCCGACGTTCTACCCCGTCGTCGCGGCCACATTCCTGGTCCTGATCACCTCGACGATCGTGCTGCGCTTCGGCTACCAGGCGCCGCCCACCATGGGTTGGATCGACGCCTTCTACTTCACCGTCGAAACGATGACCACGACGGGCTACGGCGACTTCAGCTTCGTCAACCAGCCCACCTGGCTGCGCACGTTCTCGACGATGTTGATGTTCAGCGGTGTGACCACCACCGCGCTGTTGGTCTCGTTCGTCGCCGACGTGCTGCTGTCGCGCCGCTTCGTGTTCGCGTCGGCCCGCCCCCGGGTGCGCCATCTGCGCAACCACATCGTCGTCGTCGGGCTCAGCGCGCTGGGCATCCGCGTGGTCACCAACCTGGTCGCCGCGGGATACGACGTCGCCGTCATCGAACTCAATGAGGAGAACCGGTTCCTGTCAGCGGTGCGCGAGCTCGACGTCCCGGTGATCTTCGGCGACGCCACGTTGCGTCAGACGTTGAAGGCGGCCCGGGCGGATCGCGCCCGCGCGGTGGCGGTGCTCACGCGCGACGACATGATCAACATCGAAGCGGGCATCGTGATGGCCGAGATGCTGGGCAAGAGATCCGAGAGCCAGGAGCAGTGGAAGCAGATTCCGCTGGTGCTGCGTGTCTACGACAACACCCTGGGCTTCGCGGTCGCCCAACGGTTCGGCTTCCAGCACGTGCGCTCCACTGTCGAACTGGCGGCGCCCTGGTTCATCGGCGCCGCAATCGGCCTGCAGGTGTTGGGCACATTCTCGGTCGGTCAACGCTCCTTCGTGGTCGGCGGAATGCAAGTGGCCGCCGGCAGCGAACTCGACGGCCTGCGCATGTACGAGCTGTCCACCCACACCCGGGTCATTGCCATCACGACATCCAATGGCCTGCTCAAGCTGCACCCGCGGCGCGACGCCCGACTGCACGCCGATGACACCGTCTACCTGGTGGGGCCGTACCGCGACTTGATCGAGACGCTGCGGCGAGGGCGGCCGCCGCGGCCACCGGCCGCTGACGACGAGCGCCCTGCCGAGGCGAAGGCCAGCTGAGCTCTCACGCCTCGTCGAACGGAACCGGGGCTCCGGTGTGCGCCAGGCACTCCGAACAGGTGCGCTCGGCGCCGACCCGGCCGATCGCGTCGCGCACGAGTTGCTTGAACGGACCGATGTTCTTGTCGAACTCGCTGATCACCTCGTCCATCTTGACGCCCGCACCCTCGTCGATGCCGGCGTCCAGATCGGTCACCAAAGCTATTGTTGCGTAGCATATTTCGAGTTCGCGGGCGAGCACTGCCTCCGGATAGCCGGTCATGTTGACCAGCGTGAAGCCGGCTGAGGCGAACCATCGGCTTTCCGCGCGGGTGGAAAACCGCGGACCTTCGATGACCACCATCGTCCCGCTGTCGACGACTCCGGGCAGGGCGCTGACGGCGGCGCGCAGTGTCGGGCAGTACGGGTCGGCGAAGGAGACGTGCGCGGCGCCCGAGTCGAAATAGGTGTCGGCGCGGTGGCGGGTGCGGTCCACCAACTGATCGGGCACCACGATGGTGCCGGGCCCGTGTTCGGGCGTCAGACTCCCGACGGCGCACGGGGCGAAGACCTGCCGCACGCCCAGCGCCCGCAACGCCCACATGTTCGCTTGATACGGCACCTTGTGCGCCGGGAAGCGGTGCTCGGCGCCGTGACGGGGCAGGAACGCCACTTCGTGCTCCGCCACCGTGCCGATCGTCACCGGGCCACTGGGTGCGCCGTAGGGCGTGTCCAGGTTGACGCTGCGGGCGTCGGAGTCGAAGAAGGTGTAGAAGCCGCTGCCGCCGATCACTCCGAGCATGTACCGCCGTTCCTCTTCGTCGCTGCGCTCCGCTTCGTCACCGGCGGGCATGGTGCTCATTGTCGAGCACCCGCATGGAACGATCACACGGTGGCCAGTTTTGCGCAGTGGATCGCCGGGGCGCGACCGCGGACCCTTCCCAATGCCATCGCCCCGGTGATCGCCGGCACCGGCGGCGCAGCCTGGCTGCATGCCGCCGTCTGGTGGAAGGCGCTGCTTGCGCTCGCCGTCGCGATCGCGCTGATCATCGGGGTCAACTTCGCCAACGACTACTCCGACGGTATCCGCGGGACTGACGACGACCGGGCGGGACCGCTGCGGCTGGTGGGTTCGCGGCTGGCGACGCCCCAGGCGGTGCGGGCGGTGGCCATCGCGAGCTTGACCATCGGCGCGCTGGCCGGGTTGGCGCTGGCGCTGACCAGCGCACCGTGGCTGATTGCGGTCGGTGCGCTGTGCCTCGCCGGCGCCTGGCTCTACACCGGCGGCTCGAGGCCCTACGGTTACGCGGGTTTCGGCGAGGTCGCGGTCTTCGTGTTCTTCGGCTTGGTCGCGGTGCTCGGCACGCAGTACACCCAGGCGTTGCGGGTGAACTGGGTCGGTGTGGCGCTGGCGGTGGCGACCGGCGCGTTGTCGTCAGCAGTGTTGGTGGCCAACAATTTACGAGACATCCCGACCGACGCGCAGTCCGGCAAGATCACGTTGGCGGTGCGCCTGGGCGACAAGGGCACACGCATCTTCTACCAGTTGCTGCTGGCCGCGGCCGCGGTGGCGACACTGGCGCTGACGGCGGCCACGCCGTGGTGCTGGGCAGGCCTGGTCGCCACACCGTTGGCGCTGCGAGCCGCGGCGCCGGTCCGCTCGGGGCGCAACGGCGTCGAGCTGATTCCGGTGTTGCGCGACACCGGGCTGACGATGCTGGTCTGGTCCGTCGCGGTGGCCGCAGCGTTGACCCTGGCCGCACGCTGATCGGCCTTCGATCGTGCGCTCAGGGCTTCGAGTGTGCACTCATGGCGGAAGCCGTCGGCGTGTCGTCGCCGTGGACGCACACTCGACGAGCAGCTACGAACCGTCCTCGGGCGGCGCCTCGCCACGCAGCCTGGCCCGCAGCTGCTCACGGTCGCGGCGGCGACGTTCGGTGGCCTCATCAATGCCTGCGGTAGCGCGGCGTCGCAGCGGGCCGAAAAGCCAGAAGCCCAGCGGCATCGCAATGACGAGAGCGAACAGCACAGCGACGACGATCGGGAACTCCTGCACCCCCAGCGCCCGGCCGATCCAGTAGATCAGCGCGGCGAGCACTGTCACCAACGCGAGCCGGGCCGCGGCGTAGAGCAGTACGCCCACGGCCGCACGACCTGAGGGACTCATTCCGCTTGACACAGTGCGAGCCTAGGTCGCCGCGTATATTCGGACGAAGGAGGTGTTGCGTGCTCTACCTGCTCCTAATCCTGGTTCTCGGGACATTCGTCTACGTCGGCTGGCGGGCGGTCCGCTCACAGGTCACGCGTCCGAAGAGTCGCGTCATCGGACCCGACGACGATCCGGAGTTCCTGTGGCGACTGAACAACGGCGACAACAAGCCTCGCTCCTAGATTGATGTGCCCGGCGTTGCTCCGGGCCGGTGCGGCCCGCATCGTCGCAGGGCGTCCTAGATGAAGTGCTCGTTGGACCGGCGCTGATCGTTCGGGAACCCGTCGGCGACGACGGCTGCCAACTCGATGAGCGCCTCGCGGGTATCCCGCTTGAGGCGATTCAGGTCGATCTCGGCGCCTTCTTCGAGGTGCGGGTCGAACGGCACCAAACGCACTGCGCGACAACGCCGCGAGAAGTGGTCGACCACCTTCTGCATGTCGACCTTGCCCGACCGTGGCCGCACGGCGTTGATCACCGCGATCGAATTGCTCACCAGTTCTTCGTAGCCGTGCGCGTCGAGCCAGTCCAAGGTGGCCGAGGCGCTGCGGGCGCCGTCGATGGAACCCGAGCTGACCACCACCAGGGCGTCGGCCTTGTCCAGCACCGACGTCATCGCGGAATGCAGCAGCCCGGTGCCGCAGTCGGTGAGCACCAGACCGTAGAACCGTTCGAGGATCTCCAGCGTCTGCGCGTAGTCGTCGGCACTGAATGCCTCCGACATTGCCGGATCACTTTCCGACGCAAGCACTTCCAGCCGACTGGGCCCTTGCGAGGTGTAGCTGCGAACGTCGCTGTAGCGGTCGATGCCCTCGGCGTCGCGCAGCAGATGGCGCACCGTGGCCGGCGTCTCCAGCGGCACCTTCTGGCTCAGCGTGCCGCGGTCGGGATTGGCGTCCACGGCGACCACCCGGTCGCCGCGGATCGACGCGAAGGTCGAACCGAGGGTGGCGGTGATGGTCGTCTTTCCGACGCCGCCTTTCAGCGACAGCATCGCGATCCGGTAGCAACCCTTCAGCGGCCTGTTGACCTGGACGGTCAGGTCGTTGTAGCGCATGGTCCGCTGGCTTTCGCCGACGTTGATCAGCTGGCCGGACAGGCGGAACAGCAGCTTGCGCCAACCCTCCGTCGGCGCCGGCTTGACGTGGCGCAGCAGGGTGCTGGTGGACAACTCCGGATACCGCGGCGGCGGCATGGACGACTGCGATGGTCCGGCGTCCGCGAGCGCGGGCGGCGGTCCCCCGTAGTTGCCGTAGACCCGCCGGGGCGCATCGCCGGATTCGACGACGCGCGGCATTCCCTGATACGGCGTGGCCGCCCAGGCCCGCGGTTCGACATGGGTCTCCGGGAGCGGCGCGTTCTGCGTCGCGCCTTCGCTGAACCGCCGTTCGGTGCGGAAGCCGGCGAACGCCCGGGTTTGCGGCTCCGGGGCCGGCGGCGGTGGTGGCGGATGCGGCGGCAATTCGGTCGTCGGATGGTCCGCTCGACCGCGCGAAGCTGTCGCGTTCGCGTCGTGCGTCGGATGGTCAGACACGTGAAATTCCCCTAGTTGCAACTCTCAGGTCGCGTCGTTAGCGAACAGCCCTGCTGACCCGAACATATCGCAGCGTCGCTGAGAGCCTGCTGATCGTGACTCAGCCCACCCCGGCATAGGAGTGCAGACCTACGGTCACCAGGTTGACGAAGAACAGGTTGAACACCATGGCCACGAAGCCCACGACGTTGATCCAGGCCGCTTTCCTGTCCCGCCAGCCCGCGGTCGACCGGGCGTGCAGGTAGGCGGCGTACACCACCCATGCGATGAAGGCCACGGTCTCTTTGGGGTCCCAGCCCCAGTACCGGCCCCACGCCTCCTCGGCCCAGATCGCGCCGAAGATCACTCCGAAGCCGAAGACCGGGAAGCCGAAGATCGTGGTCCGGTACGCGATCCGGTCCAGCGTCTGGGCGTCGGGCAGCCGCTGCACCAGCTCGGCGAAGCCGCCCTGGGCGTCGGGCTCGCCGAGCCGCGAGGTCCGCAACAGGAACAAGATGCTGGCCACCCCGGCCACCAGGAACACCCCCGAGCCCAGGCTCACCACCGACACGTGGATGGGCAGCCAGTACGACTGCAGCGCAGGCATCACCGGGGCGGCATTGGTGTAGAGCCAGCGCCCGGACACCGTCAGCAGAATCAGCACCGGCAGCAGCAGGAACACCCACAGCGGGCGGTATTGCGGCCGGCGCAGCACGATGGCGCCGGCGGTCAGCCCGCAAAAGCAGGTCAGGTTGATGAACTCGTACATGTTGCCCCACGGCACCCGCGCGGTGGCCAGACCGCGCAGCACGATGCACACGAACAGCAGCCCGATGCCGGCATAGACCAGAAGCAGGCCGGCCCGACCCAGGCGCTCATCGAACGGCCGACGCGGGGCGTCGGTCACCACACCCGGCGCGACGCTGTCCGCCCCGACCGATCCGGCGCTGACGAGTTCACGGTCGGCTCGACGGCTACCGGTGTAGGCGAGTTCGACGGCCAGCAGCAACAGGGCGACCACCAGGATGACCACCGAGGACGTGAACGCCCAATCGGAATTGCGGGCCAGACCGATGTCCACGTGAGTGGTATTCACTGCGTGCTCCTTCCGGTCGCGACCGGCTCGGCCGGCGCCACGGGTAGCCCGTCCTGCAACCTGGTGACGAGCCGTTCGAATTCGTCACCCCAGCCGGCATTGTCGGTCCGCGCCAATCCGCCTACCTGGACATTCACCGTACCGGGCGACGCCGACACCAGCCGAATCCAGATCCGCCGCCGGCGCACCAGCAGCGACACCACCAGCCCGGCCATCATCGTGATCGCCGACACCAGCACCCAGATCTGCCCGGGATCATGCGAGACCTGCAGGTTGACGAACGGTACGGCCCCGTCGAAACGCACGACGGTGCCCGCTGCCGGGCCCTGTTCGACGAGGACCTGGTCGCCGACGCGCAGGTTCACCCGTTTGACCCGAGTGAGCCGGTGCCGGTCGATGAGGTGCGGGTCCAGTGTGTAGAGCGACTGCGGCCGGCCGGTGTCCAGGCCGGTGTCACCGACGTAGATGTCGACGGCCACCGCCGGGGCGTTGAGTGCGGGAAAGCTCGACGACAGCAATTTGCCGTCGAGTTGCTCGGTCGGCGCGAGCAGACCCTGGATGGCGATCTGATGTTTGGCACGTTCGGCGGCGTCCGGATAGGACCCGGCCGGCGGGTCGATGCGCGCGACGCCCGAGGACAGCAGCGTGCGGGGATTGTCCGGCCGCCACTGCACCGTCGAGGTGCGGGCCTGTCCGTCGGGGAAGATCACCGTGAACGTCGGCGCGTAGCCGTGCCCCTGCAGGTAGACACGGTTCCCGCCGACCCGCAGCGGGTGGTTGACCTCGAGCCGGTAGGGCCGCCAGCTTCCGCCGGTCAGATCGCGGCCGGCTTGGTAGTCGATGTCCGCGGCGAACGACGTGGCCTGCCCGGACGGCAGGTACCGCGCCTGGAAGTCGTTGACGCGCAGACAGATTGGATGCAGCGATGTGCCGTCGACGGTGTTGCCCGCCCGGAACGAGTCGAACACCGCCGGTGATGCCGAACAGAAGCCGGGTCCGCCGTCGGCGATGACGACGACGTTGCCCTCGTAGCCGAACAGCTTGCCCGCCGCGACGGCGACCAGCAGACCGAGAAGTGCGAAATGGAAGACCAGGTTGCCGAATTCGCGCAGATAGCCTTTCTCGGCGGAGATCTCGACGGTGTCGCCGTGGCGGACGACCGTGCGCCAGCCACGTAGCCGGGTGGTCAGCGTCGTCGCCAATTCATCGGGCTCACCGGCGATGGTGGCCTCGGCATGCTTGGGCAGCCGGGCCAGGTTGCGCGGGGCGGGCACCGGCCTCGCCCGCATGGCGCGGGCATGCTCGATCATCCGCGGCGTCAGGCATCCCAGCAGCGAGACGAACAGCAGCGTGTAGATCGCGGTGAACCAGAAGCTGCCGAACACGTTGAACGCCTGCACCCGATCCAGCCACGGCCCGATCTTCGGATGGGCGATCAGATAGTCGTCGACCTTGCGGGCGTTGAGGCTGCGCTGTGGCAGCAGCGCGCCGGGCATCGCGCCCAGCGCCAGCAGGAACAGCAGCACCAGCGCGGTGCCCATCGAGGTCAGCGCGCGCCAGGTGTTGCGCGTCCAGGCGAGTATGCGGCTCAAATCGGCAACCTCGCATCGGATACCAGGCCGTCGCGCACCCAGGACACGAACTCGTTCCAGCCGCCGCTGACCAAGGCGATGCCCACGGCGATCAACAGGACGCCGCCGAAAATCTGCAGCGCTCGGGTGTGCCGCTTCAGCCAACCGAGCCCGGCGACAGCTGTGGCCGATCCAAATGCCAACAGCACGAACGGGATTCCGAGACCCAGGCAGTAGGCGATCACCAGCACGATGCCGCGGGCCACGCTCGCGCCGTCGGTCGCCGACGCGACCGTCACCACACCGGCCAGCGTCGGCCCCAGGCACGGCGTCCAGCCCAGCGCGAACACCGCGCCGAGCAACGGAGCCCCGGCCAGCGTCGACAACTGCCGCGGGGCGAACCGAACCTGACGCTGCAGCGCCGGGACGTAGCCCACGAACACCAGGCCCATCAGGATGGTCAGCACGCCGCCGACCCGTTGCAGCACAATCTGATTGGCGATCAATGTCGTGGTCATGCCCAAGATCGCGACGGTGCCGAGCAGGAACACCACGGTGAATCCGGCGACGAACAACGCGGCCGACCCCGCGACCCGCCAGCGTGCGTTCGCCGGGGCGTCGCCTGCCTCATCAACGCCGACCACGGCGGCCAGATACGACAGGTATCCCGGGACCAGTGGGACCACGCAGGGCGACCCGAACGAGACCAGACCGGCCAGCACCGACACCGCCAACGCCAGCGCAAGCGGTCCGGCGGCAGCGGTCTCGGTGAAGCCGCTCACTGGGACCCCGGTTCGGCCGCGACCCGTCGCACGACCGGTGTCAGATCCGCGGCGAGCAGTTCCCGCAGGAACACCGCGGCCACCCGATGCTGACGATCCAGCACCAACGTGGACGGGATGACCGACGTCGGGAACTTCCCGCCGAACGCGATCATGGTGCGCATCGCCGGGTCGTAGATCGACGGGTACGTCACCTTGTGGTCGTTGACGAAGTCCTGTGCGGCCTGACGATTGGTGTCGCGCACGTCGATGCCCAGCATCACCACCCCGTCAGCGCGGGTGGCGTCGTATACCTGTTGCAGCGCAGCAGCTTCGGCGCGACACGGCCCGCACCATTGGCCCCAGACGTTGATGACGACGACCTTGCCGGGGAAGTCGTCGACCGACACCGTGCGGGTCGGGTCGGTCAGCTCAGGGCCGGCCACCGGTCCCGGCTTGCCGCGGTGGTCGGGCGGGTCGTAGAAGATGTCGGTTTTGCCGCCGGGCGAGACGAATTCGAACGTGCCGCCTTGCGCGACCGCGTCATCGCCGTGCGAGCAGCCGGCCAGCAGGCCCGCCACTGTCACGACGACGAACGTCAGCCGCCGCATGGTCAACTGAGTGCCGGCTCGAGGTACTCGACGTCGACCACCCGGTCGCCGTCGAACACGAACGTCGTCACCGAGCCCACCGCACACTCGCGGCGCCGCGGGTCGTGCCAGAGCCGCCTGCCGGTCAGCGACAACCGTTCGGTCCACACCGGCAGCTGATGACTCACGCACACCGCTTCGCGGCCGCCGGCCCGGGCGCGGGCCTTGAACACCGCCGTCGTCATCCGCGCCGCGATCTGCTTGTACGGCTCGCCCCACGACGGCGTGAACGGGTTGCGCAGCTGCCACCAGAACCGCGGGTCTTTCCAGGCGCCGTCGCCCGGACCCAGCCGCTTGCCCTCGAAGAAGTTGGCCGACTCGATCAGATCGGGATCGGTGTCCACCGGCAGTCCGTGGCGGGCGGCGATCGGTGCCGCCGTCTCCTGCGCGCGCTGCAGCGGAGACGCGATCACCGCGACGATGTCGCGGTCGCCAAGCGCCTCGGCCACCGCCTGCGCCTGCCGATTTCCCTTCTCGGACAGCCGAAATCCAGGCAACCGCCCGTAGAGCACACCATCGGGGTTGTACACCTCGCCATGGCGCACCAAATGCACGCGGGTCTGTTCGGCCATCAGGGCTTGCGCTCCTCGGCTGCAGCTTGTGCCGCCGCCGGCAGCGCGGCGGCGATCCGGTCGAACGCGACATCATCAAGTGCGGCCGAGACGAACCACGCTTCGAAGGCGCTGCAGGGCGGGTAGACGCCACGGTCGAGCAGCGCGTGGAAGAACGGCGCGAAACGCCACGTCTCGCTGGCTCGTGCCGAGGCGAAGTCGGTCACCTGGCGCTCACCGAAAAAGACGCTGAGCATGTTGCCGGCCTGTGGGATCGTATGTGGCACACCGGCATTCGCCAGAGCATTGGACAGCAGGTCGGCCAGCCGGTTCGCGTTGGCGTCGAGCGCTTCATAGACCGCGTCATCGGCGGCGCGCAGGGTGGCCAGCCCGGCAGCGACCGCCACCGGGTTACCCGACAGCGTGCCGGCCTGATACACCGGGCCCAGCGGCGCCAGCCGCTCCATCACCTCGGTGCGCCCGCCGAAGGCCGCAGCCGGCAAACCGCCGCTCATCACCTTGCCGAAGGTGAACAGGTCGGCGTCGACGGGTTCGACTCCGTACCAACCACTTCGGCTGATCCGGAAGCCCGTCATCACCTCGTCGACGATCAGCAGCGCGCCATGCTTGGCGGTGACCGCGCGCAGGTCGGCGTTGTAGCCCGGGATGGGTGGGACGACGCCCATATTGCCGGGGCTGGCTTCGGTGATCACCGCGGCGATCTGGTCGCCGAACTTCTCGAAAGTCTGCGTCACGACGTCGATATCGTTGTACGGCAAGACAATCGTGTCGGCCGCGGTCGCGCCGGTGACACCAGGCGAGGACGGCAGGCCCAGCGTCGCGACGCCAGAACCGGCGTCGGCAAGCAGCGCGTCGACGTGACCGTGATAGCAACCGGAGAACTTGACGATCTTGGCGCGACCGGTGAACCCGCGGGCCAGCCGCACCGCACTCATGGTGGCCTCGGTGCCGGAGTTGACCAGCCGTATCCGCTGCACCGGTGGCACCCGGTCGATGATCTCGCGGGCCAGCTCGCTTTCGGCCGGGGTCGGCGCCCCGAATGACAGGCCGTTGGCGGCGGCCTTGGTGACGGCCTCCACCACCGCCGGATGCGCGTGGCCCAGAATCATCGGACCCCAGGAGCAGACCAGATCGACGTAACGGTTGGCGTCGGCGTCGCTCAGCCAGTAGCCATCGGCGGCGGTGATGAAGCGCGGGGTGCCACCGACCGCAGTGAATGCCCGCACCGGCGAGTTCACCCCACCGGGAATGACGGCGCAGGCTTCCTCGAACAGCGTCGCCGAGATAGCGGTATTGGACACGTTCACCAGTGTCCCAGCTTCGGCGGGCGGCCCCACTACAGGGTGTAGTTGTACGTGCTTGGCGGCGGTCAGTCCCCCGACAGCGGCGGAACGCTGCGACAGGCCCGCACCGGCCGTACCTGGCACGCCAGCCGTCGCTCCTCGGCTTCCATGACGGCGGCCTTGGCGTCGATCACCGACTGCTCGTATTCACGGCGCCAGAAGTCGGCGACGATCAGCCGATCCATGCGGGTGCACCACTCGACGACCGACTCGTCGGCGTTGTTGGCAGCTCCGGCGAGCACGGCGACCTGCAGCTCTTCCAATTCGGCGGCCGTGAGCTGGGCCAGCGGCCCGCACGCTTGGAAGTCGACGACCTGGACGGGTTCACCACTCGTCACTGACATCAGCCGAATGAGCAGAGCGTCGGATGTGGCGGTGGCCCACTGCGCCAGACCTGCGTGCCGCGACCGGGAAAGCCGCTCGCAAATTCGCAGCAGCGTCGAGGTGGCCTCTTCGGGCAGATGGTCAACGGCGGGATGGGTCATGGGTTCCTCCTCGGGCTCGTTCCGGTATTCGGAGCTGACGTCGTCCCGGTTGGAAGCGGTCTACAAGAACCAGCTCACAGCGTGACGCCGACGAGCGACGGGAATCTCGAGCGCCACCCGGCAGGCGTGAGGCTGCCCCGAGGCAGCGAAAGGCTAGGAAGATCGAGCGCTCAGCGGGCTCGGCACGCGAGCCGCCGTTCTTCACCGCTGATCGCCGCGGCCTTGGCGTCGATCGCGGCCTGGGTATATGTCCGCAGATAGAGTTCGGCCACGATCTGCCCGCCCGTTCTCGTGCACCAGGCGACGAAGGCGTCGTCGCCGGCACGAGTCCCAGCTGTCACGACCTCTCGGAGGTCCATGAGTTCTGCGCTGTTCAGCTCGGCAAGCTGTGCGCTGGAAATGCGGCCGGCCGACTGCGACAGCCCCCTGCAGACGCTCAACAAGGTCGCCGCTGCATCTCCGCGCGCTCCCCCAACATGAAGATCGGTCATCTTGCTCTCCCCCCGTACCGGCGTTGTGGCCAGAATCACAGATATACACCCCGGCTGAGCTGGTTAAACGTCGTATATCAACAATTTGGTTGCCGTTAGCCCCACCAGCAACACCAGTCTCACAAGATTCGGTATGACGCTTTGCGCACAGCCGTAACGCTGGTGATATCGACCTCGCGGAGACCTTGAAGCGGCCCATGGAATGGGCGTTGGATGGCGGTATGCAATTACCGCAACGACTCGCCCGGTTCAACCGGCACGTCACCAATCCGATTCAACGCATGTGGGCCGGCTGGGCCCCGTCGTTCGGGATCCTCGAGCACGTTGGACGGAAGTCCGGCAAGGCCTACCGCACCCCGTTGACGGTGTTCAACGCCGACGTCGACGGGAAGCCGGGGGTCGCGATCCTGCTGAGCTACGGCCCCGACCGCGACTGGCTGAAGAACCTCAACGCCGCCGGCGGTGGGGTGATGCGACGCCATGGCAAAACCTTCGGTGTCAGCAACCCGCAGACGGTCACCAAGGAGCAAGCGGCGGCGCACGTCACCGGTGCGGGACGGCGGGTATTTCCGAGGATCCCGTTCGAGCAGGCGGTGCTGTTGACCAAGACGGGTTAATGCGACCGGGCCACAACACGTTTGGTCACAAAGTACATCGCGACCACGACGGCCCACGACAACAGGCTGAGCCAGAACTGGCCGCGGGCGGAGTGGTCGAACGCCATCTGCACCAGCACCGCGACGATCCCGGCGACCGTCAGGATCGACAGCACCGGGAAGAACCACATCTTCACCCGCAACTTCTCCGGCGGCGTCCTGCGGCGTAACACGATCTGCGACAACGCAATCAACAGGTAGACGAACAGCACGATCGCGCCCGAAGAGTTGAGCAGGAACGAGAACACCGTGTTCGGGGCGACGCCGGCCATGATGACGCACAGAAAGCCCACCACCGACGAGCCGACGATGGCGAGGTGCGGCACCCCGCGCTCGCTGACTTTCAGCAGCTGAGCGGGCGCCTCGCGTTGCCGGGCGAGCACGAACAACACCCGCGACGCGCTGTAGAGTCCGGAGTTCAAACAGGACAGCACGGCGGTGAGCACGACCGCGTTCATCACATGATCGGCGCCGGGGATCCCAATCTGCTTGAGGGCGGCCACAAACGGCGAGGAGCCAGCCGGCACGGAGTTCCACGGCAGGATGACGGTCAGCAGAAAGACCGATCCCACGAAGAAGATCGCGATGCGTGCGGCGACCGCGTTGGTGGCGCGCTGGACGGCGCGTTCCGGGTCCGGGGTTTCCGCGGCGGCGATCGTCGCGACCTCGGCACCGACCATTGAGAAGATCACCACCACGATGGCCGCGAAGGCCCCATGGACGCCGTTCGGGAAGAACCCGCCGTGCGCGTGCAGGTTGGAGAAGCTCGCGTGGTGATGCGGCCACAGCCCCACCGCGTACATGGTGCCGAGCAGCAAGAAGAGCAGGATGGTCGCGACTTTGATTCCGGCGAACCAGAATTCGAACTCACCGTAGGACGAAACGGAGAACAGGTTCGTCGCCGTCATCAACACCATCAGAATCAGCGACAGCAACCACAGCGGCGCATGGAACCAGTAGGTGATGACCTTGGCGCCGGCCACCGCCTCGAAGCCGACGACGATCACCCAGTAGTACCAATACAGCCAGCCCACCGAGAAGCCCGCCCAGCCGCCGAGGGCTTGCCGGGCGTACTCGGCGAACGAACCCGTCGAGGGGTTCGCGGTCGCCATCTCCCCCAGCATCCGCATCACCAGGATGATCAGCACGCCGCACAGCGCGTAGGTGAGAAACGCCGCCGGTCCGGCTTTGCCGATGACCACACCGGAGCCGACGAAGAATCCGGCGCCGATGATGCCACCGATGGCGATCATCGTCAGCTGTCGCTGCGACAAGCCTTGGCGCAGTTGCGGTGTGGTGGTCATCAGTCGGCGATCAGGTCTGCACCGGGGTGACGGCCATCGCCTGGCCCGGCACCACGTGGATGACCGGGATCGGGTAGGCGACTCGCACTTTGTCGACCATTCCCAGCCGCAGCCACGACGAGCGGGCTTCGGCGATCACCAACTGGTCGGGCCGGAAACGGCGCACGGCGGCCTCCAGTGCCCGCAGCGGGCGGTAGTCGCCGAGTTCGCCCGCGGCCGACAGCCCGATGCCGCGCATCGCCACGAGGATGGCGTCGAGACGGTCCTGCGCCGCTCTCGCGGTCGCGTCCAGCACGAACAGCGGACCCGTGCGCTCTGCCTGACCGGTGTCGACCGGGTTCACTGGAACGCAGATGAAGTAGTCGGCGCGCTGCTCGGCATCGACCCGGCGCAGCACGTCGAAAAGCTCACTGGTGGAAACGTTTTTGTTGGCCAGCACCAGAACGCGGTTGGCTCGACCCGTCGGCGCGGTCGTCGGCTCGGGCTTGGCCGGGCCGCGTCGCCGCCGGGGCACGAAGTACAGCGCCAGCACCACCGCCCAGGACAGCAGACCCAGCCAGAGCTCGAGACGAGCCTTCGGGTCGAAGGCCATCAGCACCAGCACGCCGACGATCGCCGCCGCGGTGAACACCGACAGTCCCGGGTAGAACCACATCTTCACGCGCAGCCGGCCCGGCGGAGTCCGGCGCCGCAGCACGATCTGGGAGAGCGCGATCAGCAGATACACCGACAGGACAAGCGAGCCAGACGATTTCAGCAGGAAGGTGAACACCGCGCCGGGTGCGATCCACGCCAATACCACGCAGGCAAAGCCCACTAGCGACGAGCAGAGGATGGCCACGTAGGGCACCCCGCGTCGACCCACCTTCACCAGGTTCATCGGGGCTTCGTGCCGGGCGGCCAGGACGAACAGCATGCGTGATGCGGTGTAGAGGCCCGAGTTCAGACACGACAGCACCGCAGTCAGCACCACCGCGTTCATGATGTGACCCGCGAAGGGAATTCTCATGTCTCCCAGCGCCGCAACGTAGGGCGAGATGCCCGGTCGCTGGGCGTTCCACGGCACGATCACGGCGAGCAGGAACACCGATCCCAGGTAGAAGATCACGATGCGCACGACGACGGACTTGGTCGCCCGCGCTACCGCCCGCTCGGGATCCCCGGTTTCAGCGGCGGCGATGGTGGCCACCTCGGCACCGACCATCGCGCCGATGACGACCGAGACAGCGCCGAAGATCGGGCCGACGCCGTTCGGGAAGAACCCGCCGTGTGCGGTGAGGTTACTGAAATCGATGCCGTGCTGCGGCCAGGCTCCCAGTACGAACAGCGAACCGAGGGCCAAGAAGATCACGATCGCGGCGACTTTGATTCCGGCGAACCAGAATTCGAATTCGCCGAACGCCGCCACCGAGAACAGGTTGGTCGCCGTCATCGCGACCATCAGGACCAGCGACAGCAGCCACAGCGGCGCCTCGATCCAGTAGGACAGCACCGCACCGCCGGCGATCGCCTCGAAGCCGACCACCACGACCCAGAAATACCAATACAGCCAACCGACCGAGAAGCCTGCCCAGCCGCCCAGCGCTTGACGGGCGTAGTCGGCGAACGAACCGGTCGACGGGTGAGCGGTTGCCATTTCGCCGAGCATGCGCATCACCAAGACGACGAGCACTCCGCAGAGCGCGTAGGTGATGAACGCGCCGGGCCCGGTCTCTTCGATGATGACGCCGGAACCCACGAACAGGCCCGCGCCGATCACACCGCCGAGGGCGATCATGTTGAGCTGCCGTTGCGAGAGCCCGCGGCGCAGCGGTGACGCACCGCCCGTGCGGGTCTCGTTGGTCGGCGGCATCACCGGACGGTAACACCCGGGGGCGCTCGATTCAGACCGGCACGGCGCGCAGCGCGGCGGGCAAGCTGGGCAGGAAGTGCGTGGTGGCGAACGCGCGAAGGTCGTCGGCGTCCAGCAGCGGTTCGCGGGCCGGCAGCAGCAGCACCATCGTCGCGTAGCGCAGAATGGTGTCGGCCAACTCGTCGACAGCGTCGGCGCCGATCCGCTCGGCGAACCCGTCGGGGAAGATCACCCGCAACGCGGCCGCCATCCGCTCGACGGCGGGCTCCCAGTGTTGGTGCGCTAATTCGAGCATCAGGCCGGGTTCGTCGGCGATCATCCGGGTCAGCACCCGATGTTGCCGGAATCGCACGATCGCGCACGTGAACGCCTCGACGTAGTAATTCGACTGCGGCCGTCGGCTTTTCAGCTCGTCGGCGATGTCGGCGAACAGCACCGCGTTCTCCCGGTCGATGACGGCGGCAACCAGTTCGTCTCGTCCGGTGAAGCGCCGGTAGATGGTGGTGCGGCTGACCCCGGCGCGCCGCGCCACGTCGTCGAGCGCAACCCGGCGAAAGCCGTGCTGCTCGAACTCGGCGACGGCGGCGTCGAGGATGGCATTGGTGGCCGAATCAGCGGGGTTATCCGCGGGCATAGCCTGCTTGGGCATATCCGTTGTAGTGCAACCGCATTGGCAGATGGTCCCACACCCAGTTCACCGGCCGCGACCGCCACACCGCGGCGAACCGCTGATAGCGGCGCTCCTGGCGATCGCTCCAGGGCAGACCGAGCAGTACGCGGGCCCGCGGCGGCAGGCCGCCGGTGGTCAAGAACGCCGCGACCGGGTTGAACACCGGCGCCACTGCTTTCCAGGCCAGCGGCGAGACGCCTTTCGGCCGGGGAAAACCTTTAGTCACGTATCCGACACCGTATTTGGCGGTCGGGTGCGCGATCATGACGTGCTCCATCATGTGATCCCAGTACCGCTCGAACTCGTCGTAGTCGGCGGGCATCGGCCGTTCGCTGACGCCGTACCGGCGATACCAGGTCTTCGACTCCAGATAGATCTGCTGCTTCTCCTCGTCGGTCAGCCGCTTGACGAAGGTGTCGGCGAAGTAGAGCACCTGCTCGACGAAGGTGGCGTGCGCCCAGAAGTAGGTGTCGGGGTCCAGCGCGTGATACCGCTCACCGCTGGGCATGTCGCCTTTGATCTGGTGGTGGAAGTCGCGCACCTGCTGGCCGGTGTTGTCGTCGTCGGAGCCGTAGACGGTCTTGAAGATCGGCGGCAGTGAACGCTTGACCCGCGCCGCGGTGTCGCTGAAGAAGACCGAGTGATCCAGGACGCCCTGACCGAGCTCGGCGAGCATGTTCTGCAGCACAGCGGGCCGCGGGCCGATCAGGAACATCCTGTTGTCGCCGAAATACCGCCACACCAACGACTGCGGCCCCAGCGGCAGGGCGTCGGCGGTGTCCCCGGTGGTAGACGACTCACTCAGCTCGGTCACATGGGACAGTGTTACACATTTCGAACTTTGTACCAAGTGCACAGCCGGCGTCCAGGAAATCGTGACCGCCATGTTGCTTTTGGAAGCGGCGTGTTTTGCCGAGTGTTGCTGTCGGGATCGGCATTATGGCGCTCATGCCCGACCTGTCGCGCCGTGCTGCGCTGCGCCTTGGGACCGGTGCGGTCACGGGTGCGGTGGGGGTGTGGGCGTTGAGCGCGCTGGTCGATCCGGTCGCCGTCCCGGCCATGCCCAGCCCCGCCGATCCGGACCAGCCGGCGGCGCCACCGACGCCTCCGGTCGCCGCTCCTCTGCCGACCCGAGAGGCCGGCTCGTTCATCTCGGCGGCCCGCGGCGGTGTGCTGACGAATTGGATCATCGCCCGGCCGCCCGGCCAGGTCGGACCGCTGCGTCCGGTAATCGCCCTGCACGGCGTGCGCGGAAGTGCCAAGCAGGTCATGAGTTTCGGCGTCGAACAAGGGCTGGCCCAGCTGGTCCAAGCGGGTCGACCGCCGTTCGCCGTGGTCGCGGTGGACGGCGGCGACAGCTACTGGCATCGACGGGCCGGTGGCGAGGACGCCGGGTCGATGGTGCTGAACGAATTGATCCCGATGCTGCCGGCGATGGGCCTGGACATCTCGCGGATCGGCTTCATCGGCTGGTCGATGGGCGGCTACGGCGCGATGCTGCTGGGCGCTCGGCTGGGCCCGGCCCGCACCGCCGGGATCTGCGCGGTCAGCCCGGCGCTGTACCAGTCCTACACCGCCAGCACGATCGGGGCGTTCGACAGCTACGACGACTGGACGAGGAACACGGTGTTCGGATTGCCGGCGCTGTCCTCGATTCCGCTGCGGGTGGACTGCGGCAACGACGACCAGTTCTGCCCGGCCACCCACCAGTTCGTCGCGCAGTTGCACAGACCGCCCGCGGGTGGGTTCACGCCGGGCGGACACGACGAGGCGTACTGGCGTCAGCAGCTGCCCGGTGAGCTTTCCTGGCTGGCGTCCTGACCCTGCCTCTCCTCAAACCGCCTGAGCCGCAGGCTATTTCCCACGACGAGCAGTGACGAGCACGCCATCGCCGCACCCGAGATCATCGGGTTGAGCAGGCCCGTCGCCGCCAGCGGAATCGCCGCCGCGTTGTAGGCGAAGGCCCAGAACAGATTCGTCCGGATGGTGCGCAGGGTGCGCGCCGACAGCCGCAGCGCGGTCGGCACGGTGTGCAGGTCGGTGCGCATCAACGTCAGATCGCCCGCGTCGATGGCCACGTCGGCCCCGCTGCCCATCGCCATGCCGATGTCGGCGACGGCGAGCGCCACCGAGTCATTGATGCCGTCGCCGACCATGGCTACCGTCCGGCCCTGCGCCTGTAACTGCCTGACGACGTAGGACTTGCCGGCGGGCAGCACATCGGCGATCACGTCGGCGGCTTCGATGCCGACGGCGGCCGCGACCTGCTCGGCCACGTCCACGCTGTCGCCGGTGAGCAGCATCGGGGTGATACCCATCGCTGTGAGCTCGGCGATCGCCGCGGCGCTGCCGGGCTTGACCTGATCGGCCAGCGTGATCACGCCGCGCACCTGCCCGTCCCAGGCCACCTGGACCGCCGTTTGCCGTGTCGGCGGCGCCAGCAGGTCGACACCGGCCAACGACCCGGCCCTGGAGACCGAGACCTCGACGCCGTCGACCACGCCGATGACCCCGGTGCCCGGCTCGCTGACGAACCCGTCCGGACCTGCTGCGGTCAGCAACCCTCGGTCGCGCGCCGCGGCTACGATCGCCGCCGCCACCGGATGCTCGGATGCGGCTTCGAGCGCCGCCGCGCGGGCGAGTACGACGTCGGCGTCTTCGCCGGCCTGCGCGTGAACGTCCTGCACCGCCATCGCGCCGGTGGTCAGGGTGCCGGTCTTGTCGAAGACGACGGTGTCGACGCCGCTGATGATCTCCAGCAGCCGCGGGTCTTTGAACAGGATGCCCAGCTGCGCGCCGCGCCCGGTGCCGACCAGGATGGCGGTCGGTGTCGCCAGCCCCAGTGCGCACGGGCAGGCGATGACCAGCACCGCGACGGCCGCGGTGAACGCCGACGACGAGGGCTGCCCGGCCATCACCCAGCCGGCCATTGTCAACGCGGCGATCACCAGCACGGCGGGGACGAAGATCGCCGCAACCCGGTCGGCCGTTCGCTGGATCGGGGCCTTGCGATTCTGCGCGTCGCTGACCAGCGTGGCCATCCGGGCCAGCTGGGTGTCGGCGCCGACGTTGACAGCGCGCACCAGCAGTCGTCCGTAGGTGTTCAACGCGCCGCCGGTCACGCTGTCACCGGCGGAGGCATCGACAGGCATCGGTTCGCCGGTCATCGCCGAGGTGTCCAAAGCCGTTGTGCCCTCGACGATCACACCGTCGGCGGCGACCCGCTCTCCCGGTCGCACCACCACAACGTCGTCCACCCGCAGTTGCGACACCGGCACGCGTACCTCGTCGCCGTCGCGCAGCACCGCGGCATCCTTGGCGCCCAGGCTCAGCAACGAGCGCAACGCCGCACCGGACGCGCGTTTGGCCCGCGCCTCGGCGTAGCGGCCGGCCAGCTGGAACACCGTGACGACGGCCGCGACCTCGAAGTACACCGGGCCGGTCCCGCGCAGCACCGCCGTCACCGACCACAGGTAGGCGGCCAGCGTGCCCAGCGATATCAGGGTGTCCATCGTCGAGGTGCCGTGCCGGGCGCCGCGCGCCGCAGCGCGATGGAACGGGTAGCCGCCCCACACCACGATCGGTGTGGTCAGCGTGAGTGCCAGCCATTGCCAGCCGGCGAATTGCCACGCCATCACCATCGATATGGCCAACACCGGGATCGCGATCAGCACGCAGACGGCCAGCCGCGTGCGCAGTTCCCGCTGCGGCGGGTCCTCGGGCAGCGCGGATCGGTCCGCGGCCACCGACGCCCGATAGCCCGTCGACTCCACCGCGCGGATCAGGTCACCGGCCGACACCGCGGACCCGTGCTGGACATGGGCCCGCTCGAGCGCGAAGTTGACCGCGGCGCGCACCCCGTCAAGGCGGTTGAGCGCACCCTCGACGCGCGCGGCGCAAGCCGCACAGCTCATCCCACGCAGGTCGAGATCGGTGGTGGTCACTGCGATCAGCGCCTGCCGGCTCGCACCAGCCGAGCGGTGCCGATTACCGCCAGCATTCCCGCCGCCGTCGCCAACAGCAGCGTCACCAACAACAACGACGGGTCATAGACCACCGAGGTGGTCACCGGTTGCCCTTTCGCGACGGGTGCGACCACCACCGTGGAACGCACCGTCGACCACGCGATCGCGCAGCCGGCCACCGCGGCACAAGCCAGCAGAAGCTCGACGACCGCACGAAAACGGGTCATCACCAGGGTGATCCCTCGTCGCCGTCGTCGTCTCGGGACAGCTCGGCAGGGCTGACGCGCTCCTCGACCAACGGGGTGAGCGCATTGCGCAGATGCCGGTGCCGACGCGCCCACGCCTGGGCGGTGCGGCCGCCGGAAAGCCGCAGACCAATGCCGGTGCGGCCCTTGGGCACGCCGACCAGCTCACCCAGTGCACGAGCCGACTGCCAGCGCTCCAGATCCTTCTTCGACGTCAGCGGATGGTCGGGTTCCGGGTACACCTTGAGGATCTCGTCCACCCGGATGGTTTCGGTGCCCTGCCGCAGCGTCTGCGGGGTCAGCTCTACCGAGGTGTGGATGCGGGCCGCTTTGACTTGCAGCGCAATGAAACTGGTCATCACCACGAGGAACAGCAACGGCACCGAGACCTGCCAGCCGTTGCCGTTGGATTTCTCGATCCAGAGCATGGACCCGGCCGCCAGCGGACCCGCCAGCAGCCACAGCCAACTGGCTCCGACCTCACGGAAAAGCGGGGTGCCGTCGCTGTCAGTACCTGCGGTCACGTCAACCATCATCCCTTGCGCGCGCTCAGCGCGTCGAAGGGGTGTTCCACGGTCCCGGGCCGGGTGCGACGTGATGACACCCGGTTGCACCCGACACGACCATGTCGGGCGGATTCGAGCCGTAGGGCGCCCTGATGGTGAAGTCGAGTGAGCCGTGTTCTCGGGGCAACGCACCGCGCACCGACTGCCCAGCCTTCAGGTCGAGGTGTTGCGCACCGTGCGCCGTGAGCACGTCTGCCGCAGCGGCGACGACCGCGTGGGCGTCGGCCGGCGACGTCGGCGCGGACGCTTGCCACTTGGGGAGTTCGTAGATCGAGCCGGACAGAAAGACGAATGGGGGTTCGCAGCCGGCCTGAGCGCCGTCCGATGTCGGCGCCCAGGTGGCCGCGGGATAAACCTTGACCACCGCGTCCCGGATGGCGGCAGCGACCGCGATCAAGTCGTTGGCGGCATCTTGCAGCGAATCCCGTTGACTCAGTTGATTTTCCAGCGGCGCGGCGGAAGGCTCACCCGGCCGAGGCCACGGATAGGGGTTATGGTGGTGGCACCCGGCCGCCAGCATCGCGGCCACCAGGATCCACAGGCGAGTCATGTCAGCGCCCCTCCTTCGTCGCGCCGGCCACCCCGGACAGCACGGCCGCCAGGTTGTATCCCGACATTCGCAATTGTTGCCTGCCGGTGCCGTCGTCACGCGGATACTCCGAGTGCCCGCTGGACCCGAGCCGGTCGACGTTCATCGGGTCGGTCCCCGGCGACGTCGACAGCTGGGTGATGCCGGACATCTGGTCGGGCGTGGCATCGAAGGGCATGTCGGTAGGAAAGCCACCGGTCACCAGCCAGTCCAGCGTCGGCCCGACGTACGGAATCAGGCTGAGCGGATGTTGGACGCCGCGAATCGGGTCGTCGGGCGTCTGTTCGTAGTAGGCGTGCCCGCCCGGCGCCAGATGCAGGTCGCTCGCGTGGGGTAGCTCCAGGCCCGGCGAGCCGTAGAACACGACATCCGTCACCGGTGTGCCGCCCTGCAGTGCCAGGCTGGTGACCAGAGATCCGTACGAGTGCCCGAACGCGGTGATCTGCTGGTTCGGGTTCTCGGTCGTAACGCCGAGCCCGTTGAAGAAGCCGGTGAGGTGTGGCGCGGCCGCCTTGGCGAGGCTGTCGTTGATCACCCGGAGGTCGTCCATGCCTGCGGGCGGCTCGTAACCCACCCACGCGACGGTGGCCACCGACTCCGGGTCGGGGTCGTGCGACCAGGTCAGGATGTCGCGGGTGGTGTGCCGCAGATTGGTGGCCTCGTCGGCCATACCGGGCAGGCTGGCCGCGTTGGTGCCGACGCCGCCGGTCGTGACACCGACGTGGGTGGCATTGTCGACGTCGCCGATCCCGATCGCGCCGAAGACGTGCCGGGGGTTGGACGTGGTGTCCAGCAGGATCAGGCTGCGGCGGTCCTTCGGGTTGATCGCGCGGGGTGATCCGTCCGAATTCGTCGGATACAGCGCGCTTCTGATACCGGTCAGGTCGTCGTATCTGGCCTGCGCCCGAACCAGGTCGCCTGGCGGGTCGCCGAGACTTTCGATGCTTCCTGGATTTGTGTTGACCTGCTCCCAATACTTCGATTCCCGACCCTTGGCGTCGTTGAGTGTCGACTCGGCGACCGCGAGTTCGTGCGGCAGCCGGATCCGGTTGCCGGCGTCGCGGATGTCGGCCGGAATGCCGTCGCGGTCGATCGCCGCCGGATCATGGGCGATGTAGTCGGTCTGCTGCTGCGGGGTCAGGCCGTCCCACCACTTCTTGAGCTCGTCCGGTTTAGCTTGCGCCGGTGGGGGTTTGGGCAGATTCGGCGCCGGACCACCGCCGGGGGTCGGCCCGGGCGACGCCCCGTCGGCGGTCTGGATGGCGGTGGCCAGATCGCGGTCGACGCCGTCAGCGTCGGCGACGAGTTGCCGGATGCGGCTCTCGACGTCCGCTTTTACCGCGTCCTGCTGCTTTTTCATCTCGACGGTCAGGACGGTGGCCTTGGACGTGACGGCGCCGGTCTGCTCGTTGATGCTCAGTTGCGCCTTGCCCGCTTCGGCTTTGATCGACGACAGCCGGTATTTCAGGTCGGCGACCTCCGCAGATGCCTTGTGTGCGGCGGCCGCGACCCGCGTGCACTCCTCGGCGTGGTTGGACAGCGTGAGCTTGATATGAGCGGCCGAGTCGCGCGCGGCGTCGGCCGTCGCGCCATGCCAGGTGACGAACGTCAGCAGGTCGCCGACGGTGTCGCCGGTGGTCTGCGCGCCCTCGGCCCGAAACGTCGCCGCGGAGAACACCTGCTCGATCGCGGCCTCATCCCACGTCTCGATGTCCGCCAGCGACAACGTCATTGGACGCGTCGCACCCGTTCGGCGGCGTTGTCGTCCATCTCGGCGAAGGTCACCGCCGCGGTGTCCATCCGTTCGTGGTGGTGGTTGATCATCTGGTGGTGGTCGACGGCGTGGGACTGCCAGCGGTCCAGCAGCCCCGACAGCGCCGCACCCGAGGTGCCGACCCAGCCGGACTCCGCGTCCCACCCCTGCGACTGCGTCGACGCATAGGTGGTGGCCAGTTGCTCGTGGTGGGTACGTCCGACCGTCGCGGCGTGGAAAACCTCGTCGGGCTTGATCGTGAGGTTGTCCACAGCCCCTCCCATGAGCGATTCGACCGATCGGCCGAAATGCTATATGGCCAGCGCTAGGCCCACACTTCACCTTTGGGCGGGCTCACCTGGTGAAGTACTGGTGGGAGTCGATGCGGTGCAGCAGGAACATGCCGCCGGCGATCAGCACCGATCCGGTGATCCCGGTGACGCCGCAGAGCACGGCGTACATCGGCGGCCAGGTCACGGTGAAGAGCCGGCTTCCGACGTAGACGACCGTGGCGATGGCGCCGCCGGTCAACACCGTCCGCGCCCAGCGGTAACCGGCGCGCATCAGGATCAGGAACGTCACGACGATCGCGCACAGCACCCCGGTGAACAGCGCGGCCGCGGCGTACAACGGCGCAGATCCGCGACCGTTCGCCGAGCCGACCACGTCGGCGCCGTAGCCGATGACCATCAGCGGCAATGCGACCAGCCACAGCCAGAAGCCGGTGTCGACGTCGACCGGCCGGGTAGCAGGCTGCGGCTCGGGCTGGACGGGACCAGTCACGACAACCAGTTGGCCGCGTCGGCGGCCCAGTAGGTCAACACAATGTCGGCGCCGGCGCGCCGAATGCTGGTCAACGATTCGAGTGCCGCGGCGCGCTCGTCGATCCACCCGTTGGCGGCGGCAGCGCAGATCATCGCGTACTCCCCCGACACCTGGTAGGCGGCGACCGGCACCGTCGAGATCTCCGCGGCTGCCCTGACGATGTCCAGGTAGCTCATCGCGGGTTTGACCATGACGATGTCGGCGCCCTCGTCGAGGTCGAGTTGCGTCTCGCGCAGCGCCTCACGGGCGTTGCCGGGCTCTTGCTGATAGGTGTGCCGGTCGCCGGACAGGCTGGAGCTCACCGCTTCCCGGAACGGTCCGTAGAACGCCGACGCGAATTTCGCCGCGTAAGCCAGGATTACCACGTCGGTGTGGCCTGCGGCGTCCAGCCCGTCGCGGATCGCGCCCACCTGGCCGTCCATCATCCCGCTCGGACCCACCACGTGTGCGCCCGAATTCGCTTGTGCAACTGCAAGTTCGACGTACCGCTTCACAGTGGCGTCGTTGTCGACGCGGCCGCGATCGTCGAGCACCCCGCAGTGCCCGTGGTCGGTGAATTCGTCGAGGCAGGTGTCGGCCATCAGCACGGTGGCATCGCCGAGATCTTTAGCCAGATCACGCAACGCGACGTTGAGGATGCCGTCCGGGCTTACGGCGGCCGCACCCGTGCTGTCTTTGTCGTGCTCGCAAGGCACGCCGAAGAGCATCAATCCGCCCACCCCGGCGTTCACCGCGTCGGCCGCCGCCGCCCGCAACGACTCGCGGGTGTGTTGCACCACCCCCGGCATCGAGGCAATCGGGTGCGGCTCGTCGATGCCGTCAGCGACGAACATCGGCAGCACCAGATGCCGTGGCTCCAGCGACGTTTGCGCGACCAGTCGGCGCATCGCCGGGGTCGACCGGAGTCGACGCGGACGCTGCCGCACGGTTAGTGCCTCATCGCCTGCGGCTCTTCTTACGCGGTGGCGGCAGCGCGCCCTCGGCGCGCAACCGGGCGGCGTGCTCGGCCAGCGCCTCGATCAGCGGGCCCACCGCGGCGGTCTCGGGTTGCACGTCGACACGCAAACCGAATTCGGCTGCAGTCTCAGCGGTTTTCGGGCCGATGCAGGCGACGATGGTCCGCGCGTGCGGCTTGCCGGCGATGCCGACCAGGTTGCGCACCGTCGAGCTGGACGTGAAGCACACGGCGTCGAAACCACCGGTCTTGATCATCTCGCGGGTGGCCGCCGGCGGCGGGGCTGCCCGCACGGTCCGGTAGGCAGTGACGTCCTCGATCTCCCAGCCGCGCTCGCGCAGACCCTCGGCCAGCGTCTCGGTGGCGATGTCGGCGCGCGGCAGCAACACCCGGTTCACCGGGTCGAAAATGCTGTCGTAGGGCGGGAATTCGTCGAGCAAGCCCAGCGACGACTGCTCACCGGAGGGCACCAGCTCGGGGCTGATCCCGAACGCGCGAACCCGGTCTGCGGTCGATTCGCCGACGCAGGCGATCTTCACGCCGGAGAACGCGCGGGCGTCGAGGCCGAACTCGCCGAACTTCTCCCACACCGCACGCACCGCGTTGGTCGAGGTGAACACCACCCACTGGTAGCGACCGTCGACCAGACCCTTGACCGCGCGCTCCATTTGCGCGGGGCTGCGCGGCGGCTCGACGGCGATGGTCGGCACCTCGATCGGCAGCGCGCCGTGCGCGGTCAGCCGCTCGCTCATCTCGCCGGCCTGGTCCTTGGTCCGCGGCACCAGCACGGTCCAGCCGTACAGCGCGCGGCTCTCCCACCAGTTCAGCTTGGCCCGGTTGGCCACCGTCTTGCCGATGGTCACGATCACCGGAGACGGGGCGGCACCGTCGACGCCGACGAGCAGGTTGGCATCGGTGAGCCCACCGAGTGTCGACTCCAATGAGCGCTGCGCACAGGTGGTTCCAGACGACGTCACCACACACGGCGTGGTGTCGGCCAGGCCGTACTCGATCAGCGTGCGCGCCGCGTCGGCGACGTGCGACGAGGTGGCCTGCAAGATCAGCGGGCCCGGTCCGGCGGCCAGGGCACCCCAGTCCACGTCGCCACGGACGTCGGCGACCGTGTGCGACGAGCCGAGCGGCAGCCCGGCGTAGGTCGGCACCGCGTCGCTGGCCGACAGGCCCGGGACGATCTCGAAGTGCAGGTGGCTGCGGGCCACGGAGTTCACCTCGGTGATCACCGAGTCGACCGACAATGGGTCGCCGGACACCAGGCGCACCACGTCAGATCCGCTACGGGCCTCGGCGACCAGTGTTTTGGCGACCTCGGCCGGATCGCCCAGCGCGGGGCGGATGTCTGGTCCCACCGACACCACGGCGGGTTGTTCTTCGGTTCCGGTTCCCGCTGGATCCCCGCTGGTTCCGTCGTCCGACCGCGCCGGCTCGGCAGGCGCGGGCCCGGACACCGGCGGCAGATCTTTACCGATCAACGCCAACACCGGTTCGGGCACATCGGGGTCTATGAACACCAGGGGTGCATTTGCCAGTACCGCAGCGGCCCGCGTCGTCAGCAGTGCCGGGTCACCAGGACCCGATCCCACGAACATGATGCGGCCGGGCCTCGGCTTGCGCCCTCGCGTCGTCATCGTCGCTCCTACCTCGTTTTCGCGCGCGAACTCATTGCCGCGCACTCGACATGAGTTCCCGTGCGCCCAGCTCGAAAAGTTCGGCGGCCACCGAGAGCCCGAGCTCCCGTGCCCGATCCGGACTTCCGACACCGGACGCGCGGATCACGTCGGATCCGTCCAGTGCCGCCACGCAGCTGCGCAGCGACAGCTCCTCGAAGACGTTGCCGTCCTCGTCGATGGACTCGACCACCTCAGCGATCGCACCCACCGGCGCGGAGCAACCCGCCTCCAGTTCGGCGAGCAGGGCACGCTCGGCGGTGACGGCCGCGCGGGTGTCGGCGTCGTCGAGCTCGGCCAGCAGTGCCGCGAGCCGGGTGTCCCCGGCGCGACACTCCACAGCGAGCGCTCCTTGAGCCGGCGCCGGCAACATCTGCACCGGCTCCAGCGTCTCGGTGACGTCGTCGAGACGCCCCAGCCGGGTCAGACCCGCCCGGGCAACCACAACTGCGTCCAAATCACCACTGCTTACCCTGTTCAACCTGGTGTCTAGGTTGCCTCGTAGGGGGCGAATTTCCAAACCGAGACCCAGTGCTCTAAGCTGCGCGGCCCGACGGGGCGACGATGTGCCCACGATCGCGCCTGCCGGCAACTCTCCCAGCACCAATCCGTCGCGGGCCACCAGCGCGTCGCGGGCGTCCTCACGTGGCGGAATGGCGGCGATCAGGAATCGCGGATCGTCGGCGGTCGGCAAGTCTTTGTACGAGTGCACCGCCATGTCGACGCGTTCGTCGTCGATGGCTTCGCGCAATGCGGCGGTGAAGACGCCGATCCCGATGTCGGCGATCGGCTCGTGCGACTGGTCGCCTGCGGTGCTGATGGTCACGAGTTCGGCTTGGTGGCCCTTCGCCTCCAAGATGTCGCGGATGCCACCAGCTTGGGTGGTAGCCAGCAAGCTGCCCCGGGTACCTATCCGGATTACGTCGGTCAACCGGCTACTCAGTGGAATCGGTTGGGAGAGCGGGTAATTCGCCCGCGGTGGCGACTGCGTCGACGGCGGTCTGGTCGAGCTCGAACAGCTCGCGCAGCGCCTCGGCGTAGCTGTCGCCGCCGGGTGCGCTGGCCAGTTGCTTGATGCGGACGGTGGGCGCGTGCAGCAGCTTGTCGACAACCCGTCGCACGGTGCGGGCAACCTCGTCGCGATGATCGGCGTCCAGCCCGGGCAAGCGGTTGTCCAGACGCAGCAGTTCGGCCTCGACGACGTCGGCCGCGCGCTGGCGCAGCGCTGTGACCGTCGGGGTGACCTCGGCCATCCGCTGCCCGGCCAGGTAGGTGGCGACTTCGGCGGAGACGAGTTGCCGGGCGGCTTCGGCGTCGGCGGCGGCGGCCCGTGCCGAGGGCTCGCGCTGCACCCGGTCCATGTCGACCACCCAGACGCCCGGCAGCCCGGATACCGCCGGGTCGACGTCGCGGGGCATACCCAGGTCGCAGATCACCAGCGGCTGGTGGGTTTCGTCGCGGCGGCCGGCGGCCAGGGCGTTGTGCACGTCGGCCAGCGATACGACCGGGCTCACCGCGCCGGTACAGCTGACCACGACGTCGGCGTCGGACAGCGCGAAGGCCAGCTTCTCCAGGCTCAACGCCTCTGCGGCGGTGCCGGTTTCGCGGATCTTGCGCGCCAACCGCTGGGCGCGAGGCAGCGAGCGGTTGACGACGTAGACGTTGCCGATGCCGGACCGGGTCAGGTGGGCCGCAGACAGCGCGCCCATCGCTCCGGCGCCGACGACGACTGCCGTCTTACCTTGCAGCCCAACGACTTTGGTGTCGGCCATGCCGAGCGCGACGGAGACCACCGACGCACCCGCCGCGTCGATACCAGTTTCGGCATGCACCCGCTTGCCGACTGCCAGCGCACGCTGGGCCAGCTCGTGCAGGGTGCGCCCGACAGTCCGGTTGGTCTCGGCGGAGGCATACGCGCGGCGCACCTGACCGAGTACCTGCTGCTCGCCGACGACCGCGGAATCCAGGCCACCGGCCACGGCGAACAGATGCTCGACGGCGGCCTCGCTGTAGCGGACGTAGGCGTATCTGGTGAGATCGCCCAGCGACATGCCTGCCTGTTCGGAAAGCACCTGACCGATGGCCGAGAGCCCGCCGTGGAAAGCGTCGACAACGGCGTAGACCTCGACGCGGTTGCAAGTGGAGAGGATCATCGCCTCAGTCACCAGCGGCGACTGCATGATCCGGTCGACGATCTTGACTTGCTCGGATTCGTCGGTGCTGAGCTGCTCCAGGACGGAGACCGGCGCGCTACGGTGCGAGACACCGAAGAGCAGGACGCTCACGGCTTGATCACCTGGCCTGCTCCCTTGCTAACACCGGTGAATGACTTGGCTCCACGGTAGTCGGTTACCTGGTGGGCCACCAAATTTACGGTGAAGTCACCTTTTCGCCAGGTCCTTGCGCAGTCGGGGCTCGTCGACCTCCCAGTAGCTGTGCTCGCGACCGTCGAGCAATACCACCGGCAGGCGGTCGCCGAACTCGGCCCTCAAGGCGTTGTCACCTGTCGCCGCGATGGCGTCGACGTCGGTGGTCTCCAGGTCGAAGTCGAGTTCTTCGGCGAGCTGCTTGAGGTGCGCATGGACGCCGTCGCAGATCGTGCAGCCGGCGCGGGTGAGCAGCTGGACTTGGGGGCGCGTCATGGGGTCCAGTGTGCCGGTGGGGCAGCCGGCGGCTACCGCTGCTGCCCGCTGAAGCTCGCCATGCTGGCTTGGAACCACGCCAAGTGATAATTAGCACCGCTTCTGTCGCTGCGGACCAATGCTTCGATAGCCGCCAGGAGTTGCCAATTGCCAAGATCGTTGGAGTCGACTTCGTCGGGATAAGCCTCGAGCACCCGCTCACTGATGTCCTCGAGATATTCGCGCAGTTTCTCGACTTCGAGGCCGTCCACGCCGGTGCCCGAGAAGGCCGCCTTCGCCAGGGTGTGAGCCATTCGGGGTAGCCCATCGCGGTAACGCGTAGCGCTGCTGAGCTCCCAACCGAGTTCCTCGATTTCCGGTGCGTGCCGAGGACGGGGAGAGGTGGGCACCGGCTCATCGGCTTCAGGAACGTAGCGGTCAGGTGTATGAGTGACTGCTATTTTGACTTCGCCGAGCAGCGCTTCGAGGTCACCGCGCCGACGCCCCGGCTCCAAAAGCGTTACCACGGAGGGGATGTCGATACCGGCCGGGATCCAGCCACCGGCAAGGTCCGTGACGAGCACGGTCGTGTCGTCGGGGCTATCACCGGCTGCCCACGCAAGCCGGGGTTCTTGGCGGGCCACGGCGTCAACGATGCGCTGCAAGCGGATTCGCGCTGTCGCGTCGGCTGAAATTGCGCCCGCCACAGCACCTCCCGCGCCGGCTGCGACGGCTTTGCCGGCGATGCCTATTGGTGCCGGCGGTTGTGACGGAGACATGTTCACGGGACGCGCCGCCGCGGTGTTCGTCACAGCGCCAGAGCCTGCCGCGGGACTCGTCGTTGGCGATCCCGGCGCTGGCGATGAACTCGCCAGGGGCGGAGGCACATTGGGCGACCCGGCTGGCACTGAGGCAACTGGGGGCCGTAAGTCCGAGCCGTAAGACGGCAATGCGCCCGACGGTGCCGACGGTGCGGATGGCGTGAACCCGCCGCTCGTTGACGAGGGCGAGCTCATCATTGGCGACGCGGCCTGGCTGCTGTACGACGGCGCCTGAGGCGCGGATGGTTGCTCGGTGGGGATGGACGAATGCCAGTCCCCGGAACCAGCGGTCGGCGCAGTCTGCGGCGATACCGGCGTCGGCGCGACCTGCGGCGCGATCGGCGCCGCCGGTGGGAGCGCGCCAGCTCCCCCTGGCCCGAGTCCACCCTCGGCGTGGTGCATGAACTCGCCGGGGCCAAAGCTGGGTGGCGGGGCGCCTTGGAACGCGCCGCCGCCGAACGGCATTCCGGGTGAGGCCGAAGGTCCTGGACCGCCGAAGCCGGAGGATGCCGGGCCGAACATTGGCGGCGGGGCGGTGACGGAGGGCCCAGGCGCAGAGGTCCCGGGCGTTAGGGGCCCGGTTTGGGCGCCAAAGCCAGCCGGCGTAGCGAGAGACGAACCCGGCGATGGCGCCGAAGGAGTGGGCCCGCCGCCAAAGCCAGCCGGCGTAGCGAGAGACGAACCCGGCGATGGCGCCGAAGGAGTGGGTCCACCGCCGAAGCCGCCTGGCGTTGCGAGCGACGTATTGGGCGGTCCAGCAGGCGAGGGTGCAGGAGCAGTCGGCGCGGGCGCGGTAGGTGGGCTAAAACCTGGTGTAGTCGTCGAGAAGCCAGCTGGTTGCACGCCCGAACCACCCGACACCGGAGGGCTCATCCCTGTTACTGCACCACCTAACCCGCCAGCCTTTCCACCAGCTGCACTTCCGGACAAGCCTGCCGACGCCGGGCTTACGCCTACCGGGGCCGCCGCGCCTGCGCCCGAGCCACTCGCAAAACCACCGGAAGTTGCCGGATTCGCCGCCGGCACCGCGCCACTGGAGCCGCCAGCGACTCCACCGGCCGCGCTACCAGACAGACCAGACAATGCCGGGCTTACGGCCGACACAACACCGGCACTAGAGCCCGTCGGCCGAGCCATCCTGACCACCAAGCATCCCCTGAACAGTCGACTTAAGCCCTTTTACGTCGCGCGATCGGAAAAGCTGACTCACGTCAACGCCGTTCGCTTGAGCGAATTGGCGAAAAGACTGATCGGCGCCCTCTTGGTCGAGGATGCGCTGGGCCGCATCGCCGATGTCGCCGCCGCAATTCGCGGCGGCCAGGTTCGCTTCCTGCTGGCCGCGGCCGATCGCCTCGAGAACGTGGGGCACCTTTACCGCGGCCGGCTCCTTGGACTCCAGGATTTTGTTGATTTCCTGGTTGTAGCGATCCGCGATATCTGAAAGCTTCTCTCTGAGAGAGTGCACGCTGGCGAGGGCAGATGCGTACGAGTCTTTTTTCACGCCATTTTTTTTGGCGACCTCGCGAGCTAGTTGCTCGCCCTCGTCGAAGAGTTGAACGACAGCGTCAGCCGTTTTGCCCTGCTTGCGACCGAAAGCGGGCCTGTTTTCGCGCTATTCAGCAAGTCTGCGATGTTGTGGTGAGCGTTTGCGATTTGCTCGCGGTTCTCGATCCACGCATGGAGACCCGAAACCGTCATTTCGCTGGGCCATCGGTGGCCAGACTATCAGTTGCGACCACCCACCGAGAGAACCTCCACCAGCTTGCATCACTTGCAAAGTCCCTGAATAGTGAAGCCTGCCTCATTCGCGGCATTATGCGCTGGGTCGCTGGGGTCGCCTGCCAAACCGTCGAGCGTTATAACTTGGTATAAGTGAGCGAGATTTTTCGCGGCTGCCGCGAGATCAGCTGGGGTTGCCGGTTCTTCGGCAAGCGTCTTCAACAGATACGCGCTGCCCGACATCGAACACTTGTCGCATGTTAACCGCAACTAGAAGTTGAAGATTCGGATCATCACCACCGTTCCGAGTTTGCGTTAGTACTGTCGCCCTTTGCACTTTCGCGTAGGCAGCGCACACTTTCGATTTCGCTTCGGCTACCTGCTCTCACTAAAAGTGGGCGTGGCGGCGACCGAGGAAGTCTCGTGCGGGATCGGACGCAACCACGCGGCGACTGCCGCAGCGACGGCGACCAGAGTTATCAAAAACATGACGAAAACCGGCCACCGCGTGGGCCTATTCAAAGCGATCGGCCCAGGCGGCCCCCACGGGCCCGTCGGAGGCAGCCCAGGTGGATATCCGGGCGGGCCTGGCGCCGATGGATGCCCTTGAGCAGGCGTTTCCGACATGAAAGCGATGGTATCGCTGATCGACGTTGCGGGTATTCAGCTTTCCGGCGGAGGCGTCATAGCGCTTGAACGTCAGCATGAAGTGAATAGCGACCTCGTTAATCAGCGATACCATGGCCAAATACGCCGTCTGGCGGGACAAGGCGGCCTGGTAGCGCGGTACGAGCGCAACGAAGGCGGAACTCCAACAAGGCAGGAGGGCGCGATGGCTGGCGGTGACGAACTCCGCATCTACGTCGAGAAACTCGCCGAGGCCCTGCAGCACAACATGCCGCCGCCGCCCATCCCCGCCGACATGCCGGCAGGGGCGGTGTCGGAGATCGACATGCTCCTGGCGGGTCTGGGCATGGCCGGAAATTCCGGCGATCCCAAGGACACTGCCGCCGGCCAGGCGGGTTTCGAGCAGCGCGGTCAGAAGACCGGCGAGGCTATGGCGAAATTCCCTGCGGGCGACCAGGACGCGAGCAAAGAACTCCAGCAGATGATGAGCAGCGCGACGCAGATGCCTCAGCAGCTCATGCAATCCTTCAGCGGCCTCTTCCAGGGGTTGTCGCAACCCCTCAACCAGGCAATGCAGCAGGGCATGCAGATGGCCACGCAGATGGCCAGCTCCATGGGCAAGGCCGGGCAGGGCGCTGGCCTGGGCGCCGAGCTACCCGCGGAAGCCCTCGGCGACGCTCTTGGCGCAGGAGGGTCGGCGCTCGGCGCTGGCGGAGGTGCCGGTGCAGAATTAGCCGGCGCCACAACCCCGGCCGGAAACCTTGGGCCGCCGCCAACTCCGTCGGCCGGCACGTACCCGACTTCGGCGGCCACCCCAGCGGCACCTGTACCCAGTCCGCCTGATTCGGCGGCCGGAGCCCGCGGTCCAATGGGCGGCATGCCGATGATGCCGCCCGGTGCCATGGGCGGTGCCGGAGCGAGCGGCAGCGAAGGCAAGGCCGAGACAAAACGTGTTGTCCCCCCGTCGGTCAAGAACGGCGCCCCAGTGCAGGGCCGCATCACCACGCCGCAGACCGCGCCGGAAGTCGTAAAACGTGTGGCGGGCAAACCGATTGCCAGCAGGCGCATCCTGTCGCCGGACGACCAGCGCGATAAAGAAGACGACGAGATCAACCGCAACCGCTCCTGATACGACGACGGAAGCCGCGACTTAGGCTGGACGGCAGGAAAAGCTTCGGAACCTCCTGTGCCACAGAGCCGTTGATGTTGGGCATCGCCCTTGGCTGCGGCGGCCCGCCCGGAATCTGATCACCAAACGCAGCCCCCGATGAAGGCCTGAGCGCCAGCAGATTTGGGGTGACTTGCGCGCTGCGGCTTGGCCGCTAACCTTCCAGATCATGCACAGCCAGACGATCACCGCAATTCAGAGCGAGGGTCAATGTTAAGTGTCGATCCAGAGGAGTTGCGGGCCGCAGCCAGCCGTTGGCAATTGATCAGCACCGGTCTTGGTGAGGGCGGTGCGCCACCGGTCGGCCTCATGAAGTCATGGCCCACGGCGGCTGCAACGAACAGCATCCACGCACGCGCGGCCGCCGCCACCGGCTCGTTTCAGACTCGCATAGCGGGCAATGCTGCAGCATCGACCAAGGCAGCCAACGCATTTCAGAACCACGAGACGGTGAAAGCGAGCGACATCAAAGACGTGATGAGCCTTGCCACGTCGCCGCTTCATGATGTCATCGGTATCGCCGGATCTTTGGGAAGTGTCAGCAGTTCAATCGCCGGGACAATTGGCCAACTCGGGGGGCAGGCAGTTTCGGTGACGACCAACCTCACCAGCACCTTGACCGGTGCGCTCAGTCACGCTGGCGGCGCGCCGCAGACAGCGTCGATGCCGATTGATCACGCGCTGAGTCACGCCGGTGGCCCGCCGCAGCCTGCGCCAACGCCGTCGCTGATTGACCATCCTGAAAATTCGTCGCCGTCGGCGCCTGACGATCAGCAACCGAGAGAAATTTAGGCCGGTGAGCCCGAATGATTCCGACGCGCAGCCAGATTGAGTCTTACACCACTGACCATCTGGTCGACGCCGCCGAGTATTGGGGCAACTTGGCTGACCGATGGGAGGATGCCCATTGGCAGGTCCGCAACGAGGCCCATTCGCTCAATTGGGAGGGCACAGCCGGGGACGCTCTGCGAGCGCGGACGGTGACCGATTACGTGGTGGCCGCCCATCGGGCCGACCAGTTGCGTTCCGCCGCAGGCATAGCCCGCCAACAGGCCGGCGAGCTTGAGCGGCTGCGCAACCGGATTCTCTATGCAGTCGGAGACGCAGAGGACGCTGGTTTCGATGTCGGAGAAGACCTCTCCGTCAACGACATCCGCGCAACGAGCAATCCCGCCGAGCTCATCGCTCGGCAGTCACAGGCGCAAACCTTTGCCGCCGACATTCGTCAGCGCGCCATCACGTTGATCGGAGTGGATAGCGATGTCGCAGCCAGCCTGACCGCAAGCGCCGGCAGCGTCGGCGACGCTCTCGTCACCGGACTGCCGGTCGATTAGCCGCACGCGCGAAATAACGTCCGCGCCTAGACCAGGGTGAATTGTGTGGCCGGTGCTGACTTACTAGGTTTAACCGGTATGACAGACGGTCTTCGTGTCGACCCCGAAGTGATGCACGGGGTTTCACAAGCCGTATCGGGCGCGGCTAGGGATTTTCACACCAGACTCAGTGAGCTTGACGGGCAGATCCGCGAAATGCTTGCCGGTTGGCAAGGTGGAGCGGGCGGCGCCTACGGCGAAGCCTGGGACCTGTGGCATCGTGGAGCCAGCGAAGTGCAACAGGGTCTGGCGATCCTTGCCGAGGCGGTCGGCACTGCCGGTGCTGATTTCCAAAACCAAGATTCGGCGTCCACCCAGACGGTAGACGGGATCTACCATGGCTGACGCGTTCAGCGTAGATCCCGACGCGTTAGCTGACGCGCTCCAGCGCATGGGTGAATTCGTCCAGCACACTGAAAGCGTTGTTGGTGAAGTGAATTCGCTTGTAGCACAGCTACACCAGACGTGGTCAGGACAGGCGGCAGCCGCTCACGCCGAGGCGCATCGGCATTGGTCGCACGGTGAAGCGACGATGCGAGAAGCGCTGACACGCTTGAAGAGTGCCGGCACCGTCGCTCAGCACAACTACACCGGCGCGATGGCGGCGAATATGGGCCTTTGGTCGTGAGCTGATGGCTCCGCTGACCGTCGACCCAGCGGCGCTGTCAGGTGCCGGGGCCGCGGTGATCTCAGCCGGCGATGGCGCGGCGGCAGCGACTGGCACGTTGACTTCTGGCGCTGGTGCAAATCTCGGCCAGGATTCAGCGGGTGAGGCGTTCGCGCTGTCCTACCAAGACGGCGCGAAATCCGTATTGAAAGCCGTCGCAGCAGGGATAAATGCCTGTCACACAGTCGGATTCAAAATCGAATTAGGCGCGTCAAATTACTCCCGAGCCGAAGCATCCTCGACGCTGGGCGGTGGGAGTGCGACTTTGCCCGCTCCGATGCCGCCCGGAAACTTCGATGCCCCCGGCGCGCCGTGGACACTGGGACCGGGCATTGCCGAACCCGCTCTATGGGGGTTAGTGGAGGAGTTCGTCGGGGACTTGTGGCCGAACGGGAACCCCGGCCAAATCCACGCTGCAGCCGGATGCTGGCGCAGCTTTGGTACAGCGCTTCAAGGTGTGCAGCACGCGCTTCAGGGACCCAATGCTATTGTCGCCGAACAACATATTCCCGAGAGCGCGCTGATTCAACAAGCGTTCTCCAAGCTCGGCGATGCCATGGGCAAGATCGGCGACGAAAGCGGCAAGCTGGCAAAAGGCCTGGACGATTTCGCCGACGAGGTGCAGCACGCTCAGAGCGCGATCCGCGATCTGCTACACCGCCTGGACACACCATCGGGTCTGTTGCATGAGGTCTTCGAAGTCTTCAAAGGTCACGGCCTGGAGGAGATCAAGAAGATCGCAGACGACATCAAGGCCATCCTCCACAACATGAAGCGCGAGGCCGACGCGAAAGAGCAGTTATTTCAAAGGGCTATGGGCCTGATGGATAGTTGCGCAGTCGGACTAGAGGCCTTTGCAAAAAGGGAGCTGACCCACTTCCTTGGCGAGGAAGTAGGTTCGGCGGTTTCTGCGTACGTTGACGCACAAATCGATATCGGCGAAGGGCTACTGAAAGGCGCCGCTGATGCGGCTCACTCCTTGAGCCAGCTCAACCCACTACGCTTCGCCTACGACCCCAAGGGCGCGCTGCACAGCTGGGAAGGTCTGAGCAAGCTCGCGGAGATGGCCGCGAACCCGGCAGCAATTCCAGCGCAAATCGCGGCCGATCCGAAGGGAACCCTCGACATGGTCGAGGGGGTTGTCGATTACAAAGACTGGTCCAGCGACCGCCCCCTCGTGGGTCTCGGACACAACCTCTTCGACGTCGGAACGGCCGTCGTGCCAGGAGTCGGCGAACTTGGCGCCGGAGCCAAGGCCGCCGAGACGGCCGGCGCTGCCACCAGGGCCGCGGATGCTGCCGACGTGGCAGGGACGGTCGGCCGCGACGGGCGCATGCTTGACGAGGCAAGTGAATTCGCAAGCACCACAGGGACAATGGGTGAAGTCGGCAGCACAGCCAATGGACTCGCCAAGGACCTCGACAAGATCGGCGCCGATTTCCCCAAGAGCGACCCTGCTCCTGGCGGACGCCCGGCGTCTTTGCCACCGCCGAAACCAGGCGAGCCCGGGGCGGCGGTGCCGCCAAGCCCTGCCGAGCCCGCGCCGACCGTGTCCGCTCCGGCTGATCCCCAATCCGGACCGCCGGCAACAGCACCCACCACTGCGGCCGAGGCGGCGACACCCGCGCCCAGTGGCGTGCACCAATCAGCGCCGGCGCTCGCGGGTCCGGAGCCCATGCCATCTGCCGCCGCTCCGGCAGGTCCGCTGCCCTCTTATGGCGCAGAGTCTTCGCTCCACGCATCTATCCCGTCCGAATCGCCGCTTGCTGACGTGCATTCAACGCAGCCGGCAATATCCCCACAACAGATGGCGCTACAAGACGCGCACCCGACGGCAGGACACTTACCGGACACAATGCCGTCCGCCGAAGCCTGGCCTCCGGGAGGCGACGACGGCGGAGTTAACGGGAGCAGCAGCACCGGTGGCGAAAGTCGCGATGGAAGTCCCGGTGGCGGCAGCAGCCACGGACACGTAAGCGGCGATGGTCAGCTAACCGGCGGTGACGATGCGTCACCGCCCGGCTTGTCGGACGCGAAGCGAGGGAGTGAAGAGGGGTAGGTGAGGGGCGCGTGATCAGAAGGAGATGGAGAGGAGGAGCGACGGAGGAATCCTCGCCATGGAGAAAGTACGAGGCCTGATCCCTCGGTGACGTACCTGTCCCACGAGTACATCGAGCATACCTCGATAAATTAGAAGGCGTGAGCGCGATTCATGCCGGAAACGAACTTGGAGAAATATGGAATACGCGCAAAACGAGACGGGACATCCTGAGTGGGGGTGGGAGTGCGATTTGAGCTCCGATGCCGCCCGGAAACTTCGATGCCGGCGCGCCGTGGACACTGGGACCGGGCATTGCTGAACCCGCTCTATGGGGGTTAGTGGAGGAGTTCGTCGGGGACTTGTGGCCGAACGGGAACCTCGGCCAAATCACGCTGCAGCCGGATGCTGGCGCAGCTTTAGTACAGCGCTTCAAGGTGTGCAGCACGCGCTTCAGGGACCCAATGCTATTGTCGCCGAACAACATATTCCGGAGAGCGCGCTGATTCAACAAGCGTTCTCCAAGCTCGGCGATGCCATGGGCAAGATCGTCAGCCGAAGAGCGAAGCTGGAAATGCGCTAATCGCTTCGACAGGTGAGAGAGAGCGCGATCCGCGAGCGAAGCTGGAAAGAGCATTGGGTTGTTGATGAGGCTCGAAGGCTTAAAGTCTCGGACTCGAGGAGACAAGAAGATGTCAGATCGATATAAGACCACGCCGAACATGAAGCGCGAGGCCGACGCGAAAGAGCAGTTATTTCAAAGGGCTATGGGCCTGATGGATAGTTGCGCAGTCGGACTAGAGGCCTTTGCAAAAAGGGAGCTGACCCACTTCCTTGGCGAGGAAGTAGGTTCGGCGGTTTCTGCGTACGTTGACGCACAAATCGATATCGGCGAAGGGCTACTGAAAGGCGCCGCTGATGCGGCTCACTCCTTGAGCCAGCTCAACCCACTACGCTTCGCCTACGACCCCAAGGGCGCGCTGCACAGCTGGGAAGGTCTGAGCAAGCTCGCGGAGATGGCCGCGAACCCGGCAGCATTCCAGCGCAAATCGCGGCCGATCCGAAGGGAACCCTCGACATGGTCGAGGGGGTTGTCGATTACAAAGACTGGTCCAGCGACCGCCCCCTCGTGGGTCTCGGACACAACCTCTTCAACTTGGAACGGCGTCGTGCCAGGATCTGGCAATGAAGCCGGCGCCAAGGCGAGACGGCCGGCGCTGCCACCAGGGCCGCGGATGCTGCCGACGTGGCAGGGACGGTCGGCCGCGACGGGCGCATGCTTGACGAGGCAAGTGAATTCGCAAGCACCACAGGGACAATGGGTGAAGTCGGCAGCACAGCCAATGGACTCGCCAAGGACCTCGACAAGATCGGCGCCGATTTCCCCAAGAGCGACTCTGCTCCTGGCGGACGCCCGGCGTCTTTGCCACCGCCGAACCAGGCGAGCCGGGGCGGCGGTGCCGCCAAGCCCTGCCGAGCCCGCGCCGACCGTGTCCGCTCCGGCTGATCCCCAATCCGGACCGCCGGCAACAGCACCCACCACTGCGGCCGAGGCGGCGACACCCGCGCCCAGTGGCGTGCACCAATCAGCGCCGGCGCTCGCGGGTCCGGAGCCCATGCCATCTGCCGCCGCTCCGGCAGGTCCGCTGCCCTCTTATGGCGCAGAGTCTTCGCTCCACGCATCTATCCCGTCCGAATCGCCGCTTGCTGACAGTGGATTCACGCAGCCGGGAATATCCCTACAACAGATGGCGCTCCGAAGCCGCTCACTCGACGGCAGGAAACGTTCCGGACACAATGCCGTCCGCCGACGCTTGGCCTCCGGCAGGCCGCGAAGCCGGAGCTGACGGGAGCGGCTCTTTCGTTGGCGGAGGTCACGATGGAAGTCCCGGTGGCGGATCGCCCGGCGCTGGCGCGCATCCTGTCGGCGGTGATGGCGGCAGGCCTGCTGAGGGTGGGGCGCCCAACTCCGACGGTCCTCACGGTCACGAAGACCACGGCGACCACCCACGCGACTGGGAGCCGCCGCCGGCCCTACATCGAGACGAACCGCTGCCTGGCGAAGATCTCCTAGATCAGTACAAAGGACGAGAACGATCCGGACAATCCGAATCGATACTTTCGTCCCAAAACCGTGGATTATTTGTCTCCCGAAGACCTGGAGAAGCACCGACTGTTCGTCAAAGACGGTCTGCTCTATTCAGTGAGAGACGGACTCCCGTTCGACACGAGGTCTGCAGGGACTGTGTGGAGCCAGGGACGCGCGATTTACGTGATGGATCGACACGGCAATTTCTACGCTTCACTCAAGCAGTTAGTCGGTGAGTTTCACCACTCGAGCTTGCTCGCGGGAAAGCCGGTGGCCGGAGCCGGTGAGCTTGAAGTGATAGATGGAGTCCCTACTCTGATAAATCGCAAGAGCGGACACTACCAACCTGACGAAGAACAGTTGTCCCTGGTCCGAGATATGCTGCAGGAACAGGGGATCGACATCAGCAGGATTCTTTTCGGTGCAGGGTTTTGAAGAATATGTCAACGGAACAGCCAATGCTGTGGTGGCGTGGATACATCAATCAGATGATCTACGGCGCCGACCTGCGCGCCCCACTCGATGATTCGCTCCTCAATCGTCTCGCAGACGAACTGATCCGCCAACGTTTCTTCACGCTCCCGGTAGCGGATTACTACGAGGCGGCTGCCGAGGCGCTTCGTAGCGGTGAACGCCTTAGCTCCGACGACGATCAGGATGAAGGCGCGGTGCGTGACCTGCTGACACGGCTCGTGAAGGTTTTGGATGACCGCAGACCTTGGCCGGAGGCGGCGTATCAGGCACTTCCAGTCGATGAAACGTTCACACTCGCGAGCGCGCCGCTGATCGCGCGGATACCCATACTTCCGAGGGACGTCGAGGGCCGTCTCAGCCGGAGCTTCTCGACAGGAGGACCGGACGGCCCTGAAGGTGAATTCATAATGCTCCGCCTGCGCACCGGCCAACAGGTGGTGCTCCGTGCCGCGACTTTCCGGGAGGCGAACGTGGAAATCTACAGTTCCGACGATCCGGTTGCGACCTGCGCCGCGTTCCGCGAACTCACCGGCCTTGATGTGCAACCGGCCTGATCCCGAGGGCAACCACTCCCCAACACCGCCCACCCCAGCGGCCTGCGGCCCGATAGTGTTGACGCGTGACCTCGCCCGACGGCCCGGACGCCGTCGAACCCAGCCCCGGCGCAGCGCCCGACCCGGCTGAACTGCAGTTTCAGACGATGGCCGCCAACGCCAGCGCCGAGCGCGCGCTGGTCGACGTCCAAACCGACGCCCAACAAGAAACCCCCGGACCAGAGCAGCCGCCCGTCGACCTGACCGCCGCGGCGTTCTTCGACGTCGACAACACCTTGGTGCAGGGCTCCTCGCTAGTGCACTTCGGCCGCGGCCTGGCCGCCCGCAAGTACTTCACCTATCGCGACGTCTTCGGGTTCGTCTACGCGCAGGCCAAGTTTCAGGTCCTGGGCAAGGAGAACAGCAACGACGTCGCCGCGGGCCGCCGCAAGGCGCTCGCCTTCATCGAAGGCCGACCCACCGAAGAGCTGATGAGACTGGGCGAAGAGGTCTACGACGAGATCATCGCCGACAAGATCTGGGAAGGCACTCGCGATCTCGCGCAGATGCACCTCGACGCCGGCCAGCAGGTATGGCTGGTCACCGCCACCCCGTACGAACTGGCGATCACCATCGCCCGTCGGCTCGGCCTGACCGGCGCGCTGGGCACCGTCGCCGAATCCGAGCATGGAGTCTTCACCGGCCGGCTGGTCGGCGACATCCTGCACGGCCCCGGCAAGGCCCACGCGGTGCGCTCGCTGGCCATCCGCGAAGGCCTCAACCTCAAACGCTGTACCGCCTACTCCGACAGCTACAACGATGTGCCGTTGCTCTCACTCGTCGGCACCGCCGTCGCGATCAATCCCGATGCCGCGTTACGCGACTACGCGCGCAAACGCGGATGGGAAATCCGCGATTTTCGGACTGCACGCAAGGCCGCCCGGATCGGCGTACCGTCGGCGCTGGCGCTTGGCGCGGCCGGGGGCGCACTGGCCGCAGTGGCATCTCGGCGGCAATCCCGCTGATAAGCTGCGCCGCTGAGCATCCATCAGAGCGGAGAAGCTGCGCATGTCACTCCCCGTAGGCGCCGAGGGCCTCGTCGGAACGCACTACCGGTACCCAGACTATTTCGAGGTCGGACGCGAGAAGATCCGCGAATTCGCGCTCGCTGTCAAAGACAACCACCCGACACACATTTCCGAGGACGCGGCCACCGAGAACGGCTACAAGAGCATGGTCGCCCCGCTCACCTTCCTTGCCGTGGCCGGACGTCGCGTCCAGCTCGACGTGTTCACCAAGTTCGACATCCCGATCAACCTCGCCCGTGTGCTGCACCGGGACCAGCGGTTCGTCTACCACCGGCCGATGGTGGTCGGCGACAGGCTGTACTTCGACACCTACCTGGATTCGGTCATCGAATCCCACAGCACTGTGATCGCCGAGATCCGCAGCGAAGTCACAGACAGCGACGGCAACCCGGTGATCACCAGCATCGTCACTATGCTCGGGGAATCTTCAAGCCCGGATGCCAACGCTGAAGCGACGATCGCCGCAATTGCTTCTATCCGGGGCGGGGCTTAATGTCAGCCGCGATGAATCAGGGGGACCTACACCGATGAGCGCCGATCTGACGCCGCACTTTGACGACGTCCAATCTCACTACGACCTGTCCGACGAGTTCTACCAGCTCTTCTTGGACCCCAGCCAGACCTACAGCTGCGCCTACTTCGAGCGCGAGGACATGACGCTGGAAGAAGCCCAGCGGGCCAAGGTCGACCTGTCGCTGGGCAAGCTGGGCCTGGAGCCCGGCATGACCCTGCTCGACGTCGGCTGCGGCTGGGGCGCCACGCTGCGCCGAGCGATCGAGAAGTACGACGTGAACGTGATCGGCCTGACGCTGAGCAAGAATCAGGCCGAGCACGTGCAGAAATCGTTCGACGCGCTGGACACCGAACGCTCGCGGCGAGTGCTGCTGAACGGCTGGGAACAGTTCCACGAGCCGGTCGACCGGATCGTCTCGATCGGCGCGTTCGAGCACTTCGGCTTCGAACGCTACGACGACTTCTTCAAGATGGCCTGGGACGCGCTTCCGGCCGGCGGCACGATGATGCTGCACACCATCGTCGTCCCAAGCGACGAAGAGTTGGAAGATCGCGGCATCAAGATCACCATGACCAGGGCGCGCTTTGCCCTCTTCATGATGCGAGAGATCTTCCCCGGCGGCCGCCTGCCGACGGTCGCCATCGTCGAGGATCACGCGAAGAAGGCCGGCTTCGAGGTTGCCCTCGTCCAGCCACTTCGCCTGCACTACGCGCGCACGTTGGACTACTGGGCCGAGGCGCTGGAGGCCCGCAAAGACGAGGCGATCAAGATCCAGTCCGAAGAGGTCTACGAGCGCTACATGAAATACCTGACGGGGTGCGCCAACCTGTTCCGCGAGGGCGCCTGCGACGTGGCCCAGTTCACCCTGATCAAGCCGGCGTAAGTAGCGGTCAGCCGAAGAACATATTGCGGCGGCCGGCCAGCAGTTGATACAGCGTCTGCTGGATCGTCTCGCGTACCTGGTCGGTCAGTTCGAACGTCACCATCGGATCCTCGGCGTCGGCAGGCTCGTAGTGATCGGTCGGGATCGGCTCCCCGAACGCGATGTGCCACTTCGACGGCAGCGGCACCAGCCCGGCCGCACCGGCCAGCGGGAACAGCGGCGTGACCGGGAAGTACGGCAGACCGAACAGCCTCGCCAGCAGCCGTACATCGGTCAGCATCGGGTAAATCTCTTCCGAGCCGACGATCGAGCACGGGATGATCGGCGCCTTGGTGTGCAGTGCCGCACCCACGAAGCCGCCACGGCCGAATCGCTGCAGCTTGTAGCGGTCTTTGAACCGCTTCCCCAGCCCTTTGTAACCCTCCGGGAACACCGCGGTCAGCTCGCCGGCAGCCAGCAGGCGGTGCGCGTCGGCGGTGCAGGCCATCGTGTGCCCGGCCTTGCGGGCCGCCGCACCGACCATCGGCAGGTCGAACACCATGTCAGCGGCCAGCAGCCGCAGATCCCGATGCGCGGGGTGCTTGTCGTGCACGGCGACCGAGGCCATCAGCCCGTCGAACGGCAGCACGCCGGCATGGTTGGCCACCACCAGCCCCGCGCCGGTGTCGGGTAGATGCTCGATGCCGCTGACTTCAACCCGGAACCAGGATTTGAAGAAGAACCGCAGCAGCGGCCGCACGATCGCTTCGTTGAACTGCGGATCGAATCCGAACTCGTCGACGCGGTAGTCGCCGGCCAGTCGGTGCCGCAGGAAGTCGGCGACGGCGCTGACCTTCTGCGACAGCTCGTTCGGCGGTTGTTCGACTTCGGGTCGGCTGCTCGCATCGCGACGGTGTAGATCGATTTCGCGGACGACGGCGGCGATCTCGTCAGCCGATGCGTGAGCGTCAGGTTCGGAGAGCAGCGACGGATGCTGGCGCGACGCCTGCGCGCGTCCGGCACGGCGCTGAGCAGCTGCACGACCTGAATTCCCGTGCAGCGGAATGACTTTCGCCTTTGAGTCGCCCGCCACGAAGTTGACCTCGCCCCAACGTCAGTTGAATGTGATTCGGCCGCCAAAGCGCTGCGCTGCTGCTACGACGCGACCTTCAATGGAGCGTACCCATTCTGGATCGATTATGGGAGTTAAAGCTCTCCCGCGCACATAATCGTCAAAAGCCTCCGCAGTGCTCCACTTGGGGTGGTATTCGAGCTCCTTATGCATCCGGGTCGTATCCATCACCCGGCCGTAGCTCAGGTAGTCGAGTTGCTCGCGGTTGATGTCGAGATAGCGGTTCGCCTTACGAACCGCATCCAAGGCGTAAAGGCCAAATCCCGGCACGGGCAGCGAGACTCGGCCGGCCCGTCGGATCGCCTGCGACAACATGATGACCCCGCTGCCGCCGACGTTGAAAGTTCCCGCCCTACCTGCCATTACGGCACGCTCCAAGGCCCCCAGCGCGTCCTGCTCGTGCAGCAGCTGCAGCCGCGCGTCACGACCGAGCACCGTCGGCACCAGCGGCCCGGCCAGGTAACGCGACAACGTGGTATCCATTGCCGGACCGATCATGTTTGCCAACCGCAGAATGGTCACCGCGATGTCGGGCCGGCGCCGGCCCAATCCGCGGGTGTAGCCCTCGATGTCCAAGCTGTCCTTGGGAAATCCCTCCCGGAACGGGTGGCGGCTGCTGCTGTCTTCGGTGAACATCACCGGGTCATGCGAGCTGGACCCGTAGACCTCCGACGTCGACTTCAGCACGACGCGTTTCACCGACGGCGCCTTCTGGCAGGCGGCGAACAGTTGCATCGCGCCGAGCACGTTGATTTCCTTCAACGCCGCCCCGCCGCCAGAGCGCGGCGCGAACGACGCCGCCGCGGCGTGCACCACCGTGTCGACGTCGCCGTTTCTAATCACCTTGGCGACAAAGGGGTTGCGAATGTCGGCACGGACGAACTCCGCGCGGCCCATCCGGCGCAGCATGTCCTTGCTGGGCGCGACGGCGTCGACAGCGATGACCCGGTTGATCAACGGGTTCTGCGCCAGTCGCGCCGTCAGATAGCCGCCGAGAAACCGGCACGCGCCGGTGACCAGCACAACTTTCGGATAGTGAACGCTGTCGGTCCCAGTGCCCGATTGCCCGCCCGACGACTCCACCTGGCTAGCCTAGCGACGGCAGCAGAAAGCCGTTACTTACCGAGTTTTCTGCGCTGAACTCGCGTGCGGCGAAGCAGCTTACGGTGCTTCTTCTTCGACATCCGCTTGCGCCGCTTCTTGATTACTGAACCCATAACTCCGCTATCTGTGCTGGATTGCCCGACTCCTCCTCGGGACGCTGCGCGTCCCGCATCGTCGTCGAGCGAGTGGCGGCCCGAAACCGCCATGGCCGGGCAATATGCAATAACCCGGACACTCTACCCGGGATGGCACACCGAACACCAAAGTGCACCGGCGGGCCGATAAGGGCTCACCGGTGCACGCGGCTAGCAGCGACTGCCACGCCAGCGTGGTGATCGCGTTCGAAAGTCACGCCAGCGTGACGCTGGACGCGGCAACGCTATCCAGCGTCGAAGTAAGAGCTCTCCAGCATGTCGTGCACGGCCTTGGCGTGCACGCGGAACGAACGCCCGACGCGGACCGCCGGCAGTTCACCGTTGTGAACCAGCCGGTAGACCGTCATCTTGCTGACCCGCATCAGTGCTGCCACCTCAGCGACGGTCAGAAACTGCGTCCGGGGCTGCTGGCCGTCAGCGGAACCTGAATCTCGTCCCGACTTACCGCCAGCTGAGTCCCGTCCCGATGGTCCGTTCATAGACGTCATCGCAACCCAATCAATCAGGCTCTTGCAATCCCAGCGGCTTCCCCTCCGCTGGCACCAACAAGTGCTTACCAAGAAGGAGAATAGCGGGACTAGTGGGGTTACTGCGACGGGTGGGGGTAATTAAATAAAATTCTATAAATTACTCTGATGTAATTCTTAGCTGCTCAGACCGTGTTTTTGCGGCCCGAACCGCCTCGTCCACGGCGGCCCGCAAACCACGCTTTTCCAATTCGCGCAGAGCAGCCGCAGTGGTACCTCCGGGCGACGTCACGGTGGCCCGCAGCCGCGCAGCCGTGGTATCCAGCGACAAATCCCTCGACGTATCGCTGCCCGTTCCGCGCTCGTGCTCCATACGGTCCAGCAACAGCGCCGCCGACCCCGCCATCGTCTGGGAAACCAGTTCGGTGGAGACCGCGCGACTTAGCCCAGCGCCGACGCCGGCATCCACCAGAGCCTCGACCAGAAGGAAGAAATACGCCGGGCCAGAACCCGACACCGCCGTCACCGCGTCCAGGTGCTCCTCAGGCACTGTCAGCACGGCGCCCACCGAGTCGAACAGCGCGGCGACCTCCTTGAGCTGCTCAGGGGTCGCGTAGCGGCCGGCAGCCATGGCGCTGATCCCCGCGCCGACCAACGCGGGCGCATTGGGCATCACCCGGACCACCGGCGTCCCGGCCGGCAACTTGGACTCCAGATAGGTGGTCGTCACACCGGCCGCGACGGTGATGACCACCTGATCTGGGCTGTCATGGGCGGCCTCGCAGGCTATCTGCGCGATGTCGCTGACGGTCGACCCGACGTCGGAGGGCTTCACCGCGATGATGACGAACGTCGCGTTGCCCACCGCATCGGGCAGCGACGTCACCAGCACCGAGTAGGTGTCGGCGAGGTAGCGGGCACGGTCGGGCATCCGCTCGGCGACCACCAGATCCTTGACTTGCCGCCCGGCCCGCAGCAACCCGGACAGCAGGGCTTCGCCCATGCTGCCGCCGCCGACGATCGCGATTCTGGCCATGCCGCCCAGCATCTCAGACGCCCGCGGGTTTTGTCGCTAGCGGGCGACCGCAAGCGCGGCGTGCCGCGGGTCGCACGCCGACAGCTAAGGCGCGGGCACCATCGCCAACTGCCGGCTCTGCACCACGATGCGGCCTTCGCAGTCGACCACGGTGTGGTCCTCGTCGAACCAGTCCTGACCGATCTGCACGCACGTGGCCACCACCCTCAGCCAGCCGTCGGCCGGCAGGCCCCGCAGGTAGGCGGTGAGCTGAACGGTCGGCGCCCAACCGGTGCGGTTCACGGCGAAACTCACCGGCGCCGACACATCTCCGCACATCAGCGCGAACAAGACGTCAGGTGCCACGCCGCGCGGCCGCACCCAGTTCTCGATCACCGGTGCGCGGCCGTCGGTGGGCTCCAGCGTCGAGATCCGCGTCCGCACGTCGCAGCCCTCGGCCAAATTCACCAACCCGGCCAACCGGTGGCCGGGTTCGATGGGCGGCACATCGTCGGGCGGTTCGGGATCCATCAGGCCCACCGCCGGATTGGCCGACAGCAACGGCGGCACCAGGTGCTCCGGCTCGCCCAGCGTGATCACGGCGTGCACGGCGGCCCGCTCACCCTGGATCAGCTCGACATCGACCACGCTGATCCGGCGCCCGCGCTTGCGCATCGAGGTGACCACCCGCATCGGCCCGGGGTCGGGTGCCGACAAAAAGCTGGCCGAAACCGCCACCGGTTCAACGGGTCCGCCGTGGGCTGTGCGAGCAGCGTTGGCGCACAACGCAACCATCGCCCCGCCGTGCACTTTGGGGCCGATCGTCCAATACTTGTTCAGCTCGCCCTCGTAGACGCGGCGCGCACCGTCTTCATGAACCTCGCGAAGGGCCATCGCGGAGGTGAATAATGCCGTCAACTTATTGACTATCCTTGGCTATCAACGCAACAGGTGCGTGCGGGCGAATTGCAGCGACTCGGCCAGCATGGCCTCGCGCTCATGAACCGAACTCGCACTCGATGTCGATACCTCGAGCACCACATGGCCGGCGAAGTCGCCGGCGGCCAGCATCTGGCAGACCTCGACCACCGGCTGGGTGCCACGGCCCGGCGTCAGGTGTTCGTCAGCCGGCAATCCGGTGCCGTCGCACAAGTGCAGATGCACCAGCCCCGAACCCATCCGCTCCGCCATGTCGACCGCGTCGGTGCCCGCCGTCGCGGTGTGCGACAGGTCCAGTGTGTAGTGCGCGTGGTTGCCGTCCAGCGGGTCGTACGACGGCGCGAACGCCGAGATCCCCGGCCCCGGTCCTCCCCCGCGCTTGCGCATCCGCTCCATCGTCTGTTCGGCGTTGAAGAAGCGGTCGGTGCGAAACGGGAACATGTTCTCCACGGCCACCAACACGTCGCTGGACTCCTCGAGCTGCGCGACCTGCTCGGTGAAGCCGTCGACGTAGCGCCGTTGCCAGCGGAACGGCGGATGCACGACGACGGTTTGGGCACCGAGCTTTTCAGCGGCCCGCACACTGCGATCCAACTTCGAGATCGGGTTGGCGCCCCACACCCGCTGCGAGATCAGCAAGCACGGCGCGTGCACCGACAGCACCGGTATCCGGTATCGCCGCGACAGCTTGGCCACCGCATCGATGTCCTGGCTGACCGACTCGCCCCACACCATCAACTCGACGCCGTCGTAGCCGAGCTTGGCCGCATACTCGAACGCGGCCTCAGTCTTCATCGGATAGACCGAGGCCGTCGACAGACCGACCTTGATGGCTGGGCGCACGCGAATTCTGCTGGCGCTAGCCGGATTGCAACAACGCCAGCGGGCCGAGCGTGACCAGTGCGCCCACCGCCACCGCGATCAGCGTGCTGCCGATGTCCTCGGTCTTACGGACCACCCGCACGCCCACCACCAGGCCGAGGATGACCAGAACCGAGAGCACCAGCGCGACGATGTTGTTCCACCGCCACAGCTGATCGAACGCGATGAACAGCCCTGCACCGAACGCGACGGCCAGAATCGATTGCAGCACAACCATTCCGCCGAAGCGCATGCTCTCAGCCCGAGACCAGGTGTGCGATTCGTGATCGAGACCGTCGGGGTAGTCCTCTTCCTCGGCGACGTCGGCGATGTCACGGTAGGACGAATCGTGCGAATCGTCGTCCTTGCCGGTCTGCAGGTAGGAGCGCACGTAGGCGGAGTCTTCGATGACCGGCTCGGCGTCGCGCACGTCGGTGTCCATGACGTCCACCGACATGCCCGCGTAGTCCTCGATCGGGTCGGGGGCCATGCCCTCGGCGCCGGTCCGGTCGGTCGGCTTGTCGTTGCGGTCCTCGGCCTCGGTCCGGCCGTTGGTGCGCACCGGACGGGGATACTCGCTGCGTTGCGGACGCGCCGCGCGCGGTTCGGGTCCACCAATGCGCGGACGAGGTGGCTCGGACTCCGGCCAGCGCGCCTCCGGTTCGGACCAGAACGACGGCTTTTCTTCGCTTTTCTTGGTCTCGGCCGGCACCGCTTTGTCGACCGGTGCGGAGCTCGTGCGTTCGGCCTTCTGCGGCTCGATGTCGTCGGTGATGATCGGAATCTCGCCGGTCAGTTCGGCGACGGTCACAGCGTCGGAATTGCCGCGACGCCGGCGACGGCGTGCGGGAGCCGGCGCTCCGTGCGTGCCGTTCTTGGCCAACAACTCCGCAACAGAGATGGGTCGGGTGGTGTCGTTTGGTCCGGTCATTTCTTGCCGCCATTCCGCTCGGCTCGCTGACTACCAGCATCTCGCAAAGATGTCTCTACGAGGGCGGTTCCATCAGCTTCGCTATCGAGTTTCCGCAAAATGAGGCCCTCTCGTAGCGCCCACGGGCAAATGTCCACCGTTTCTATCGACAGCGCTCGCATACTCGCCTCTGCGACCAGAGCTCCCGCCACTATTTGCGGCGCTCGCTCGGCGCTCACCCCTTCCAATTCGGCACGGTCAGCGGTCGTCATCCTAGATATGAAAGATATGAGTTGTCTGAGGCCATTGGCGGTCAGCGTTCGCTTGACTCGTGGCCCCGCGGCCGACGGAGCGGCACCGGTGAGCCGGGCCAGCGAACGGAACGTTTTCGACGTCGCCACCGCAAGGTCGGGGGTTCCGGCGTCCAGCAGTTTGGCGCTGGCGTCGGCCATCTCGGCGTCCAGCCAGTCGCGCAGCATCCCCACCCGGCGACGTCCTGGCGGGTCGTCCTTGAGCCATTCGCGGGTCAGCCGCCCGGCGCCCAGCGGCAGCGACAACGCGACTTCGGGTTCCTCGTCGACGCCGTTGGACATCTCCAACGAGCCGCCACCGATGTCGAGATTGATGATCCGGCCCGCGCTCCAGCCGTACCACCGTCGCACCGCCAGGAAGGTCAGCCGCGACTCGTCGACGCCGCGCAGCACCTGCAACTGGACACCGGTCTCCTTGCGGACCCGGGACAGCACGTCTTCGGAGTTCTTCGCGTCGCGAACCGCCGATGTGGCGAACGCCATCAGCTCGGCGCATCCGGAGCTGTCGGCGATTTTCTCGAACTCGTCGATCGTCTCGATGAGCTTGTCGGCACCTTTGCGAGTGATCTTGCCGGAGCCGTCAATCGACTCGGCCAGCCGCAAGGTGGCCTTGGTCGAACTCATCGGCGTCGGGTGCCCGCCGCGGCGGGCGTCCACCACAAGCAGGTTGACCGTGTTGCTGCCGACGTCGAGCACACCTAATCGCACAAGCACAACTTAGCCCGGCGACGATGCGTGCCGCTCGCGGCACGAGGAGGAGCCGGGCCATTCGCGCAGCGGCGACGAGGCGTGCCGCTCGCGGCACGAGGAGGAGCCGGGCCATTCGCGCAGCGGCGAGGGGGCGAGCCGGCCAATGTCACCGGCGCGGGTCGGGCGCAGTGGCGGTGGATTGGTCTACCGTGAAAACCGTGTCACCTGCGCAGCAAAATCACCCGGGTGAAGTCGAATTGGACTTCGCCCGTGAGTGGGTTGAGTTCTACGACCCCGATAATCCCGAGCATCTGATCGCCGCGGATCTGACGTGGCTGCTGTCGCGGTGGACGTGCGTCTTCGGCACGCCGGCCTGTCAGGGCACCGTCGAAGATCGGCCCGACGACGGATGCTGCTCGCATGGTGCGTTTCTGTCCGACGACGACGACCGCGCCCGGCTCGACGACGCTGTGTCCACACTCACCGATGACGACTGGCAGTTCCGCGACAAGGGCTTGGGCCGCAAGGGTTATCTCGAACTCGACGAGCACGAGGGCGAAGAACAGTTCCGCACCCGCAAATACAGGGGCGCCTGCATCTTCTTGAACCGGCCGGATTTCTCCGGCGGCCAAGGTTGTGCGCTGCACACCAAAGCGCTCAAGCTCGGCGTGCAACCGCTGACGATGAAGCCGGATGTCTGCTGGCAGTTGCCCATCCGCCGCAGCCAGGAATGGGTGACCCGTCCCGACGGTACCGAGATCCTCAAAACCACGGTCACCGAGTACGACCGCCGCGGCTGGGGCGCCGGTGGTGCCGACCTGCACTGGTACTGCACCGGCGATCCCGCCGCTCACGTCGGCGCCGAGCAGGTGTGGGTGAGCATGGCCGCCGAACTCACCGAACTGCTCGGCGAAAAGGCCTACACAGAGCTGGCTGCAATGTGCAAGCGGCGCAGCGGGTTAGGACTCGTCGCGGTGCATCCCGCGACCAGGGCCGCCGAATAGCGGACCCGCCCTCACCCCTCCAGCTTGTAACCCAGCCCGCGGACCGTCACCAGGTGTATCGGATTGGCCGGGTCGGACTCGATCTTGGACCGCAACCGCTTGACGTGTACGTCGAGCGTCTTGGTGTCGCCGACGTAGTCCGCGCCCCATACCCGGTCGATCAACTGACCGCGGGTCAACACCCGGCCGCTGTTACGCATCAAATACTCGAGCAGGTCGAATTCCTTGAGCGGCAACGTGATTGCTTCACCGTTGACCGAGACTACGTGACGCTCGACATCCATCCGCACCGGTCCGGATTCCAGCACGCCGTCGGTGATCTCGGAGTCGTCGTCGCCGCCGCGGCGTAGCACCGCACGGATCCGAGCGATCAGCTCGCGTGCCGAATACGGTTTGGTGACATAGTCATCGGCGCCCAACTCGAGTCCGACGACCTTGTCGATCTCGCTGTCGCGCGCCGTCACCATGATCACCGGCACGCTTGAACGCGACCGCAACTGCTTGCATACGTCGGTGCCCGACATGCCCGGCAACATCAGATCAAGCAATACGATGTCGGCGCCGGCCCGGTCGAACTCGGCCAGCGCGGACTGCCCGTCGGTCACCACGGTGGCCTCGAAGCCTTCCTTGCGGAGCAGGAACGCCAGCGGATCAGCCAGCGATTCCTCGTCCTCCACGATCAGCACACTGGTCATTAGTGCCGCTCCTCCTCATCGCTGCGCTCTGCATCGTCATCGGCACGGGTCATCGGTGTAGTTCTTCCTCTCGTTGGGGCTCCCATTGGGGCTTCATGGGCCGAATCTCGCGCTCTTGCGGTTGTTCGGCTGTTTCAGAGTCGGTGTCGTAGGCGGGAATGGACAGGGTGAAAGTCGATCCGGTGCCCAGCTGGCTCCACAACCCGATGCTGCCGTTGTGATTGGCCGCGACGTGTTTGACGATCGCCAGCCCGAGTCCGGTGCCGCCGGTGGCCCGTGAGCGGGCCTTGTCGGCGCGGAAGAACCGCTCGAAGACGCGCTCCTGGTCCTTGCGGGCGATCCCGATACCCCGGTCGGTGACCGCGATTTCGATGTTGTCGCCGCGGCGCCGACGGCTGATCGAGACCGACGACCCGCGCGGTGAGTACGCGATCGCGTTGGACACCAGGTTGGCCAGCGCGGTGACCAGCAGCGCCTGCTCGCCCATCATCCGCAGGCCACTGGGGTTGTCGGTACGCACGATGATGTCGGAGTTGTCGGCGGGCACTTTGTGACGCGAAATCGCCTCGGCGACAACAGAGTCGACGTCGACGGCACCCATATCCGGAAGACGCTCCGCCCCCTGTAGGCGGGACAGCTCGATGAGCTCGCTGACCATGTTGCCCAGCCGGGTCGCCTCGACGAGCACCTTCTCACCGAACCGTCGCACCGTTTCGGGATCATCGGCCGACGACAGCAGCGCCTCGGCGAGCACCGACATCGCGCCAACCGGCGTCTTGAGCTCGTGGCTGACGTTGGCGACGAAGTCGCGCCGGGTCGCCTCCATGCGGGCGTATTCGGAATGGTCGTAGACGAAGACCACGGCGAACCTGCGGTCTTGCTCGCTGAGCAGTCGCGCTTGACCGTGCACAGCCAGGCCTGCACGCCCCGGGACCAGCCGCTTGCCGGGGATCAGGTCGAACTCGACATCGGCGCCGTCGGCCAGAGCCTTGCGCGCAGCCTTCCAGGCTTCCTCGTCGAGCTGTCGCTCACGCACCAGGCCGAGCTCCTTGGCGCGCCCGTTGTGATAGACCACGTCACGATGCCGATCCACCACGGCGGCACCCAGCGGCATCAGCGCGACGATGCGATCCAGCATCTGCGCGACGGTGATCCCGGCCGCCTCGACGGCTGCCCTTTGGCGTCGCTTGAGCGCCCTCGGCGCCAGACGGACGCCGACGGTGACTCCCACGGCCAATGCCGCGAGAAATAAAACCCCGGCCAGTGACAGGGCCGAGAACACGGTCACGTGAAAAGCTTACAAATTTGGTGAACGCCAACCCAGCAGCGCAAGGCCAAAACCGGGCATGTCACATGCCACAAGACAGGTGTTCGGGCGCCGTTCACCCGGCGTTGGCCGAGTTGCTGCGGTTGGCGGGCTATTTCGCGCCTTGGCTGGCCACCGCGGCTGCGCCGGCAGCGGCCGCATCCGGATCGAGATAGCTGCCGCCGGGAACCACTGGCCGCATATCGGCGTCCAAGTCGTAGCGCAACGGAATTCCGGTCGGGATGTTCAGTCCGACGACGTCCTCGTCGGACATGCCGTCGAGGTATTTGACCAGGGCACGCAGCGAGTTGCCGTGCGCGGCGATCAACACCGTCTTGCCCACCCGCAGGTCAGGGATGATGACGTCGGTGAAGTACGGCAGGAATCGGACCACCACGTCGGCAAGGCACTCGGTCAGCGGGCCGCCGCCGATGTCGACGTAGCGGGGGTCGGCGTCCTGGCTGTACTGGCTGCCCTTTTCGATGGGCGGCGGCGGGGTGTCGTAGCTGCGCCGCCAGGTCATGAACTGCTCGTCGCCATAGCGGGCTTTGGTTTCGGCCTTGTCCAGGCCTTGCAGGGCGCCGTAGTGCCGCTCATTGAGCCGCCAGCTGCGATGCACCGGGATCCAGAGCCGGTCGGCGGCGTCCAGCGCCAGGTGCGCGGTAGTAATGGCCCGTCGCAGCAGCGAGGTGTAGAGAACGTCGGGAAGCAGGTTGTGCTCGGTGAGCAACTCGCCGCCGCGCACCGCCTCGCGGCGGCCCTTGTCGGTCAGGTCGACATCGACCCAGCCGGTGAACTGATTGCTCGCATTCCATTCGCTCTCGCCATGGCGGAGCAGCACCAACGTGGCCGTATCTCCCATGCCCGCCAGTCTCTCACCCCGCGCGGGATGGCCACCTCGGGCATCGGTGCACGGTGAGGCGAGTCACAGCGGTGTTCTTGACTGTGATACTGGTATACAGTTGGTACGTAATCGAGTATCACAACGTCGTGAGGAGCGCGCCATGAGCGAGAAGACGACCTGCATCATCGTCGGCGGCGGTCCGGCCGGAATGGTGGCGGCGCTGCTGCTGGCACGCGGCGGGGTGGACGTCACCGCGTTGGAAAAGCACGCGGACTTCCTGCGTGACTTCCGCGGCGACACCGTGCATCCCTCCACCCTGCGGCTACTCGATGAGCTCGGCCTGTTCGAGCAGTTCGACGCGCTGCCGCAGACCAAGCTCGAGCGGTTGGCACTGGACCGGCCGAACGGCGGCGCGGTGACGATGGTCGACTTCACCCGGCTGCGCCTCCCGCACCGCTACGTGGCCATGGTGCCGCAATGGGATCTCCTCGACTTGCTCGCCGAGGCCGGGAAAAAGGAGCCGACGTTCACCCTGCGGATGAGCCACGACGTCACCGGGCTGCTGCACGAATCGGGCCGGGTTGTCGGCGTTCGCTACGACAGCCCCGACGGGCCGGGCGAAGTGCGCGCCGACCTGACGATCGCGTGCGACGGGCGCTGGTCGCTGTGCCGCCGCGACGGCGGACTCGTCCCGCGCGAGTACCCGATGAACGTGGACGTGTGGTGGTTCCGGCTGCCGTCGGCGACAGGTGTCGCGGACACGTTGCTGCCGCGATTCATGGACGGCATGCCAATCGTGATGATCCCTCGCCAGGACTACTTACAAATCGCCTACATGATCCCGAAAGGCGCCGACAACCGACTGCGAGCGCGTGGGATCGAAGCGCTACGTCGTGACATCGCCACGGCCGCACCCGAACTCTCCGATGTCGTCGACGCTCTCGAATCGCTGGACGACGTCAAGCTATTGGAAGTACGGGTGAACCGGCTTCGCCGCTGGCACCGCACGGGGCTGCTGTGTATCGGCGACGCCGCGCACGCCATGTCTCCTCTTGGCGGCGTCGGGATCAACCTCGCCGTCCAGGACGCCGTGGCCGCGGCGGCATTGCTCGCGGCACCGCTGCGCGAGCACCGCGTCACCGAGAAGGACCTCGCTGCCGTGCAACGGCGCCGCGTGCCGGCGACCGTCGCCACCCAGACACTGCAACGCCTGCTGCACAGGGTGACCGGACGCGCCATGGCCGGGGGCAAGATGCCGGCACCGGCAAAGTTGATGCCCGTCCTGGCCCGCTTCCCTTGGCTGTCCGCGATTCCCGCGTACCTGATCGGCGTCGGCGTCCGGCCCGAACACGCTCCGCAATTCGCCCGCCGGGCAACCCAACCGGCGTCAACAACAACGAACCGATGACGACGACGCCGACCGTCAATCACGTGGCCGCCGAGGTGGTCGACGCGGCGTTGCGGGCCGCCGAGACCCTCGGCAGGGACGTCGCCGACGTGCCACTGGTCGCGATCGCCCGCGAGGCGGGCATGTCGCGCAGCACGCTGGTGCGCCGGTTGAATGGTTCACGACAACTGCTTGACGACGCGGTGCGGGCAGCGGGGGTGGAACCCGGTGGGCGGCCGCCGGTGCGCGAACGTGCAGTGAACGCGGCGGCGGCGCTGATCAGCAGTCGCGGCCTTGCCGCTGTGACGCTGGAAGCGGTTGCCGCGCAGGCAGATTGCTCAGTGCACAGCCTGTATGCGGTGTTCGGTGGCCGAGATGAATTGATGCGCGCGGTCTTTGACCGCTACAGCCCGATCCTGGATCTCGACGAAGCGATCGCCGAGCCGGGCGCCGAACTCGGCGAAACCGTCCACCGGGTCTATCGGTCGCTGGCCGAGGCGTTCAGCCGCGAACCGCGGGTGGCGCCGGCGATGCTCGCCGAAGGGCTGGCCCGTCCCACCGAGCCCGCGGTGGTCGCTCTTCTGCAGTACCACGTGCCACGCATGCTCGACGGTGTGGGCCAGTGGCTGGCGGGCGAAGTCGCCGCAGGACGCATCCGAGATCTGCCGCTGCCGTTGCTGATTCAGCAGATGCTGGCACCGATCGCGATCAACACGATGATTCGTCCGGCCGCCAAGAACATCCCCGAGATCGAGTTACCCGATGTGGACGAGGCGTGCATGGTGTTCGCCGACAACTTTTTGCGCGCGGTCGCGTCTTAGCTGTCTCCGTCGTCCTCGTCTTCGAGCTTTATGCTCGACTCCTTTTCATCGCGCTTCGCGCTCTGCATCGTCCTCTTCGATCAAGTGCGCGAACGCTTCGAGGTTTTTCAGCGACTCGCCCCGGGACACCCGCCACTCCCACTCTTTCTGGATCGACGAGCGAAAACCCAACTCCAGCAACGTGTTGAAGTCGTTGTCGACCGCTTCGAGCACCTGCCCGAGCACCCGGTCGATTTCGGCGGCGTCCACCGACGCCAACGCCATACGGCCGACCAGGTAGATGTCGCCGACGTTGTCCAGCGTGTAGGCGACGCCGTAGAGCCGTCGGTTGCGCTTGAGCAGGAATTTGTAGACGCCCTGGTGGTTTTCGTCGGGCTTGCGGCAGACGAACGCCTCGATGCGCACCGAATGCTCACCGATGCTCAGAATCGTGTTGGTCTTCAGCCTGCGCTCGCCGGGCAACTCGACGATCAACCCGGGCAAGCCGCCGTGCGCGCCCTCATGCCGCGAGTAGGTCAGCTCGTTGGCCTCCAGCGTGTCTTCGATCAGGCGCTGCACGTGCGACACCGGCGCCCGATCGCCATTCGTTGAACTCATTGGCGCGACTCCTTCGTTCTGGCACCATCGTCGTCGGCGCGGCTCATGCCCATGCCTTCCTGCGCGCCGGCCGCCGCCCGGACGGACTGGCCGCCCTGCGCGCCGACGGTAGGCCGCGGACCGAGCGGCGGGCAGTGAAGTCGCCGATCGCACGCCGATAGCTGGCCAGCAGCGCGTCGACGGTGTGGTCCCAGGAGAACCGCGACGCATGCTCGACGGCCGCGCGGCTCATCTGCTCGCCGCGCGCCAACTGCTCGTCGATGGCCTGCGCCCACCGGTCGGTGTCATGGCCCGGCACCAGCGTGCCGGTCACGCCGTCGCGCACCGCCACCGGCAGACCACCGACAGCGGCTGCAGCGACCGGCGTCCCGCAGGCTTGCGCCTCCAGGGCGACCAGGCCGAACGACTCGGAGTAGCTCGGCACCGCGACCAGGTCGACGGCCTGAAAGACGGTGGCCAGGTTGTCCCGCGACTGCGGGGGCAAGAACGTCACCCGGTCAGAGATACCCATATCGTGGGCAAGCCGAACAAGGCCATCGGGCGCAGCCAGCCCGCTGCCCGACGGTCCGCCGACGACCACGATGTGCGCATGCGGCAGTTTGGCCGCCGCGCGCAGCAGAACCTCGGGGCCCTTCAGCGGCTGAATGCGGCCGACGAAGGCCACAATGTTGTGGTCGGCCGGCAGGCCGAGCTTGGCCCGCGCCGCACGCCGGTCGCCCGGGCGGAACACGTCCAAGTCGACGCCGGGGTGGGCGATGTCGACCCGGGCGGGGTCAGCGTGGTGAAGCGAAACCAGTTGTCGGACTTCGTCATCGGTATTGGCGATCAAGCGGTCGGCTTCGTCGACGACCTGCTGCTCACCGACCGTACGCAGCGGCGGCTCCGGGATGTCGCCGTCGGCGAGGGCGGCGTTCTTCACCGCGGCCAACGTGTGCGCGGTGTGCACCAACGGCACCGACCAGCGGTCCCGGGCCAGCCAGCCGACCTGGCCGGACAACCAGTAGTGCGAGTGCACGATGTCGTAGTAGCCCGGCTCGTGGGCGGCCTCGGCGCGCAGCACGCCGGCGGCGAACGAGCACAGCTGGGTCGGCAGGTCGTACTTGTCGAGGCCCTCGAACGGCCCGGCCACCACGTTGCGCACCAGCACGCCGGGCGCCACCTTGGCCACCGGCGGATCGGTGGACGCCGTGGCACGGGTGAAAATCTCCACCTCGACACCGCGGCGGGCGAGGTGCAGCGCACTCTGCAGCACGTAGACGTTCATCCCGCCGGCGTCCCCGACGCCCGGCTGCGCCAGCGGCGATGTGTGCACCGCCAGCACCGCGACGCGGCGCGGATTGGTCAGCTCAGAAGTGTCCAGCCGGGAGACGTCAGTGTGGCCCACACCAACATCTTTGCAGGACCGCGTAACGTCGCCCGAAGGCGCAGGTCAGGCGGACGTCTCGGAGGCAACCTCGAACGCGGGCGCCGGCGGCTGGGCGCGGCGCATGGCGCTCAGCGGGTCGGCGTACAAACCGGCGAGCGACACGATGCCGGCCCCGGCTTCCTGCACCCGGTTGCCGAACGCGGTCATCCGGATGTCGCGCGGCGGCAGCACCGAGCGGGCCTTGTAGGCGGCTTCGACGTGCTCCATCGCCTCGGGGTATTCGGTGAACGCCTGCCCGCCGACCACCAGGTCGTCGGGGTTGAGCAGGTCACGCAGCAAAGCCACTGACTCACCGAGCACCTTGGCCCGCTCGGCCAGCAAATCCTTGGCCTGCTGGTTGCCGCTTCGGGCGGCTCGCAGCAACTCGGTGACAGCCACACCGGAGCCACCGGTGCGGGCCGGCAGGATGCGCAGTCGACGCGCAGCGGTCAACACGGCCTCGTCGCTGACGGTCGATTCCAATAGCCCGCTGCCGCCGAGTAACTCGGACTGCGCGGGCAGGTTGGTGATGGTGCCCGGCCCGCTCGCCGGGCTGTGCACCCGGCCACCGATCATCAGCGCATAGCCCACCGTTTCGCGGGCGTAGACGTACAGGCTGGTCGACGAGTTCGGCCCGAACCGGCGCATGCCGAGCAGCAGTTCGGCGGCGGCCATCGAGTCGACGTGCGACGCCACCGACACCGGCAACTCCAGCGCCTCGGCGATCACCGGACCGACCGGCGCATCGCGCCAGCCCAGCCGGGTGTGGTCGACGTGACCGCTGGCGGCGTCGACCGTGCCACCGATCGCCACGCCGACCCACAGCGCCCGACGACGGTGCCAGCGCCGCAGATAGCGCTGCGCGCCGTCAGCCAACGAGGCCAGCGCGGGCCCCTGGGCGCTGCGTGGTGTGGGTGTTTCGACGGCGTCCAGCGTGCGGCCGAGCAAGTCGGTCGCGACGATGCTGGTGGTCCGCGCACCGATGTGGATGCCCAGCGTCAGGAACGGTTCGTGGTTGACCTCGACCGGCACCCGGGGACGCCCAATGGCGCCGGAAACGGCCAGGTCAGCGCGTTCCCGCAGGATTCCGGCGTCCAGCAGGGCGATGACCTGCCGATTGACCGTCGCGATCGACAGCGAGGTGACTTGGGCGATGACGTCGCGGCCGATCGGGCCACGCAGCCGGACCGCCCGGAATACCGATGACGCGGCGGCGTCAGAGAGTTGCAGTGATGGAGCGACGACCCGATGTCGGCCGGGAGATCGCCGACGGGAGGGAGCGAGATGACTGTGGGTGGTGAAAGTTGTTGAGCGCACTTGCGGTGTCCTTGTCCAAGTTTCGATGGCGGGCTGGGCCGCGCACCGTCGCGAGCGCTTGCGGTTCGCTCAGGCGCGGCTGGTTGCGCGGCAACAACACGCGCAGTCTGCGGAACAACACGCAGACAGACAGCCGAACAAGGTGTACGTGAACACACGAGGAATTTAGCACGGTTATTAGAGTCGAGCAGATGACTTCCCCTAAACAGCCGGTTGCAGTGGTCACCGGTGCCAGCGCCGGCATAGGCGAAGCAACCGCAAGAACCCTTGCCGCCCAAGGCTTTCACGTCGTCGCGGTGGCGCGGCGAGCAGACCGGATCGAGGCGCTGGCCGCCGACATCGGCGGCACGGCGATTGTGGCCGACGTCACCGACGACGCCGCGATCGCCGACCTGGCTGCTGCACTGGACCAGGTCGACGTGCTGGTCAACAATGCCGGCGGCGCCAAGGGGCTGGAGCCGGTGGCCGAGGCCGATCTGGAGCACTGGCGGTGGATGTGGGAGACCAACGTGCTGGGCACGCTGCGCGTCACCCGCGCGCTGCTGCCCAAGCTGATCGACTCCGGCGACGGGTTGATCGTCACCGTCACGTCGATCGCGGCGATGGAGATCTACGACGGCGGATCGGGTTACACCGCGGCCAAGCACGCCCAAGGAGCGCTGCACCGCACGCTGCGCGGTGAGTTGCTCGGAAAACCGGTGCGGCTCACTGAGATTGCACCCGGAGCGGTCGAGACGGAATTCTCGCTAGTCCGCTTCGACGGTGACCGGCAGCGCGCCGATTCGGTCTACACCGGAATCACGCCGCTCACGGCCACCGACGTCGCCGAGGTCATCGGCTTCGTCGCGTCGCGGCCGTCGCACGTCAACCTCGATCAGATCATCATCCGGCCACGCGACCAGGCCTCAGCGGGCCGGTTCAACCGCCGGGCCCAGGGCTAGACGTCGTCGGGGTGCCCGACAGCGTCGGCGCGTCGTGTGGGGTGGCCGGTGCGCTGCGCGGAATCGAGACCGGCGACGGCTTGGCCCCCGACGACGGCGGCAGCGCCGACATCCCGACCCAGGTGTCCCAGGGCACGGCCCAGTCCCAGATGTCGCCGTCGGAGTAGGACAACTCGATCGTGCTGCCAGTGACCTCGACCGGGTCGCCGTAGATCGCGCTGCCGAAGTACTGCTCGGCATCCGACGTCGACAGGTTGATGCAGCCGTTGGTGACGTTGGTGTTGCCCTGCGCACCCGCACTGTTCGGGTTGGCGTGGATGAACTCGCCGTTGTTGGAGATCCGTACCGCCCAACGTTCGTGGATGTGGTTGTAGCCGGCGGCGGGGTTGGACATGTAAAAGTCGGAGTACTTCTCGCTGACCACATGGATGCCGTTGCGGGTGACGTTGCGCGGCTTGTCGGCCTCGCCGTAGCTGCACGGGAAGTCCATGATGACGCCCTCGTCGCGGAGCACCTGAATGCGGTGCGACGACACCTCGGCTTTGACGACCTGACGGCGGCCGATCTGGAAACTCAGGCTGAAGTCCTGCTTGCCGTAGGCGTCGTCGCCGAACGGCAGCCCGTAGAGCTTGGCGTCGACGTTCACCTTGGTGCCAGCCGGGTAGTACTCGCGGCTGCGCCAGTGCACGCGGGCGCCCTGCGCCTCGTCGGGCAACCACGCCCAGCTGCCCTCGACGGGCGGCTCGGTGGTCACCTTCAACGCCCGCTCGACGGCGGCCTTGTCGGAGATCGGCGCATCGAACTGGATGATGATCGGCGCCGCGACCCCGACGGTCTGCCCGTCGTTGAGCTGGAATCCGCCGTCGATCACCTTGCTGGGCGCGATAGTGGTGAGCTTGCCCGCCAATGGGATGGCCTTGCCGTCGTGTCCGACCGCCGACCCTTTCCAGGTGTAGGTCGCGTCGTAACCGAGCGGCTCGGTGACCGTGTAGACGGTGCGGTCGCGGTTGAGCGAGCCCGCGACGACCTTGCCGTCCGAATTGGTCAACGCGACGTGCTGAAACCAGCCGTCACGGACCTCGACGCTGACCGGCACCGTCGGTTTCACACCGGTGGCCTTGTCGGCGGGCCGATACGCGATGGTCGCTTCCGCGGGCGGCTTGGCCTTTTCCGCCTGCTTGGACGCTTCCCCGAAGCAGGCGGCCAACACGTTGGGCGCGACGACCCCGACCGCCAGGGTCGTCAAGGCCCGGCGCCGGTTGACCGGCGACAAGCCGCGCGCTGTGCTCACGAGATTCCAAGATACCGGCGACTATCGGTGTTCCTCGTCCGTCACCGCCGACGAGCACGTCACAGTGAGCAGCCGACCAGCACCGGCTCGGGCACGAGTGTGACGCCAAACACATCGCGGACGCCGTCGCGCACTGTCCGGGCCAACGTCACTACGTCGGCCGTTGTGGCGCCGCCGCGGTTGGTCAGCGCGAGCGCGTGCTTGGTGGACAACCGGCATTGTGCGGTGGCGTCGTCCGGATAGCCCTTGCCGAAGCCGGCGTGTTCGACTAGCCACCCCGCGGCCAGCTTGACGCCGTCCGGTGCCGGATAACTCGGCACCGCACGGCCCGCATCGTCGGCGATCGACTGGTAAATCTGTTGCGTGACAACAGGATTAGTGAAAAAGGATCCCACGCTCCAAGTGTCGCGGTCGGCCGGGTCGAGCACCATGCCCTTGCGCGCCCGGAGCCCGAGCACCGCGGCCCGGACCGCGGCGGGATCCGCACGCCCACCGGCCACAGCGTCCAGCGCCGTCACCAGTTCGCCGTAGCGCAGCGGCGCGCTGCGCCCCGAGGCGTCCAGGGCGAACTCCACCTCCAGCACGGTGGCGGCGTCGGAGTGTTTGAGCACGCTGGTGCGATACCCGAAGCCCAGCTCATCGGCCGACACCCAGCGCTCCTCGCCACTGCGCCGGTCCAGCAGCCGAACCCGGGTGATGGTGTCGGCCACCTCGGCGCCGTAGGCCCCGACGTTCTGCACCGGGGTGGCACCCGCCGAACCGGGGATGCCGGACATGCACTCCAGTCCGCCCAACCCCGCGTCGATGGCGGCGACGACAACGTCATCCCATACCGCGCCGGCTTCGGCCCGCACGACGTTGCCCTCGACGCTGATGTTGTTGGTAGCCAACCTGATGACGGTCAGATCGGTCAGCGTGTCGGCGATTACCACATTCGATCCGCCGGCCAGCACCAGCAGCGGTCCGCTACTCGTCTCCGCGTCGAGATGGCGCAGTGCGGCGACGACCTGCTCGGTGCTGGTGCAGGTGATGAGCCGCGACGCGACCGGGCCGACGCGCAGCGTGCTCAGCGGCGCCAGCGGTACGCCGAAGTCGACGCGCGCACCAGCGAAAAGCGTTCCGACCACGAGACGTAACGGTAGCCTGACCTGCTATGCCGCGATCGTTCGACATGTCCACCGACTATCGCGTGACCGTCGAAGAGGTTCTGCGGGCCTTCAGCGAAGAGCAGTACTGGTTGGCCCGGCTGGCCGATTCGGGCGCCGACGACACCATCCTGGATTCGATCGAGGTCGGCGGGCCGTCCGGAAATGACGGCAGCGTCGACGTGATCACCACCCAAGTGCTGCGCCGAGATCGGCTGCCCGGCGTGGTCACCCAGTTCCACCGCGGCGATCTGCGCATCCGCCGCGAGGAGCGCTGGGAGTCGATCACCGACGGCGCGGCCACCGCGACGGTGACCGGGTCGATCCTGGATGCACCGGCGTTGCTGACCGGCGCCGCCGTGCTGGAACCGCTGACCGAGTCGGGCGGGGCGCGGTTGAAGCTGCGGGCCACCGTCGAAGTGAAAGTCCCGCTGGTGGGCGGCAAGCTGGAGAACTTCATCGGCAACCAACTCGTCGAGTTGCTGATCGCCGAGCAGCGTTTCACCACAACATGGATCGGCGAGACCGCCTGATCCGCCGCCGCTGCGCCCGGCTTCGCCGCCCTTGCGATCGGCCCTAGCCCACCGGGGCCGACCCGCTGCGCCCGGCTTCGCCGCCCTTGCGATCGGCCCTAGCCCATCGGGGCCGACCCGCTGCGCCCGGCTTCGCCGCCCTTGCGATCGGCCCTAGGCTGGCGTCCATGCGGATTGCGGTGGCCCAGATTCTCAGTGGCACCGACCCGGCCGACAACCTGCAACTCGTGCGGGACTACACCGGGCGGGCGGCCGAATCCGGAGCGTCGCTGGCGGTGTTCCCGGAAGCGACCATGTGCCGGTTCGGGGTTCCGCTGGCCCCGATCGCCGAGCCGGTCGACGGTCCGTGGGCCGACGGCGTCCGCCGGATCGCGGCCGACGCGGGCATCGCCGTCGTCGCGGGCATGTTCACCCCGGCCGACGGCGACCGGGTTTTCAACACGCTGCTGGCCACGGGTCCGGATGGGCTCGACGCGCGTTACGACAAGATCCACCTCTACGACGCCTTCGGATTCACCGAATCGCGCACCGTCGCGCCGGGTCACCAGCCTGTAGTGATCACCGTCGACGACGTCGGGGTGGGCCTGAGCACCTGTTACGACGTCCGCTTTCCTGAACTGTTCACCACCCTGGCCCGCCGCGGCGCGCAGTTGATCGTCGTCAGCGCGTCGTGGGCCGCCGGTCCCGGCAAGCTGGAGCAGTGGACGCTGCTGGCCCGGGCCCGCGCCCTGGACTGCACCAGCTACATCGTCGCGGCCGGGCAGGCCGACCCAGGCGAGCCGCTCGCCTCCAGCGCGCCGACCGGGGTGGGTGGCAGCCTGGTGGTGTCGCCGTTCGGCCAGGTAGTCGCTTCGGCGGGCGGCGAGCCGCAGCTCCTGATCGCCGACTTGGACCTCGAGCAGGTCACCAAGGCCCGCGAAACTATCGCGGTGCTGCGCAACCACTCAGCGTCCGCTCATGGCGATAAGGCAGAATCGCCCAGGTGACGAATCCGCAGGGGCCCCCGCCACAGGACCCGTCGGTGTGGGGCCGTCCGGGCGAAAACAGCCCGCCCACTCAGCCGGTTGGACAGCCCGGTCCGCCGCCCGCGCAAGAATATCCGGCAACCGCGGAATTCCCGGCCGGCTCGCCCTACGGCCCGCCGCCGCAGGACACCGCAGCTCCCCCGAAAACCAAACGCCGCTTCGGTTTACCGCAATTTCGGGGTGACCCCGTATCGATCATCCTGGTGCTGGTCATCGTGGCCGCGCTGGGCATCGCCGGGCTGGTCGGCGGCGAGCTCTACGCCCGCAACCGCGCCAACAGCGTTGTCGCCGCCGCGACCCAATGCGTGGTCGAGGATCAGGTGACGGCGTCGTTCGGACCCCGCCCATTCCTGTTGCAGCACTTGACCGGCCACTACACCGGCATCTCGATCCACACCGCCGGGCACAACATCCGCAATGCCAAAGGCATGAAGGCCGACATCAACATCAACGACGTCGATCTGAACGGCAACGCTGACTCCAAGGGCACCATCGGCGAGTTGGACGCCAACATCACGTGGACCTCGGACGGCATCCAGCAGACCATTCAGGATTCCCTGCCGATCATCGGCGGCCTGGTCAACAGCGTCAGCACCAACCCCAGTGCGGGCACCATCGAGCTCAGCGGGGCGATGGGCCTGGGCGGCGTCACCGTCAAACCGGAGGTTTCCGGCGGCGCGCTGACGCTACAGGTCTACAAGGTCACCGCGCTGGGCGCCATCATCCCGCACGAGGCCGCCCAGTCCGCACTGAACACCTTCACCGCCGCACTGCTGAAGCAGTATCCGCTGGGCATCAAGGCCGACAGCGTGCAGGTCACCAACGATGGTGTGCAGGCACACTTTTCGACGCACAACGCGGCGATCCCGGCGGGCGGGCAAGACCCGTGCTTCGCGCATGTCTAAGGTCGATGATCGATGACGAATCCACCAGGACCCGGCAGCGGCGAGCCGCCGGAACGAGGCCGTCCGCCCAAGCCCGCCGGACCGCCCAACCGCGGTTTCCCACCGCGCCGCAACCCTCCGGTGCCGTCGGAATCCCCGACTCGCCACATCCCCCAGCCCGGCCGACCGCCGTCGACGGCCCGTGACGTCCCGCGGCCGCAGCAACCCGGCCGACCGTCCGGCCCGCCGCAGCCACCGCCTCCCCCGGTCAACAGGCCGCCGCAACAACCCGGTCTGCCGCCCAACCCGCGGCCACGGCAACCTGGGCCGCCGCCGAATCCGAATGAGCAGCTGACCACCCGGATCTCGATGCCGACGCCGCCTCCACCGCCGGCGGACGCGCCGGAGGCGGGCACGCGTGCCTACTTCGCCAACCGGACGTCACTGTGGTTGATCTTGCTGATCGTGGCGCTGGTCCTCGTCGCGGTGCCGATCGGCGCCGAGCTCTACGCGCGCCACGCCGCGAGCAGCAAAGTGGCGACCGCGGTGGCGTGCGAGGTGCAGGACAGCGCCAGCGTGTCCTTCGCCGGAATGCCGCCAGTGCTGTGGCAGTACCTCACCAAGGACTACAGCGACATCTCGGTGCAGACCGGCGGCAACCAGGTGCGCCAGGCCAAAGGCATGAAGGTAAGCCTGGATATCCACGACGTAAAGCTCAACAGCGGCAACAACTCTGCGGGCACAATCGGGTCGCTGAACGGCACCGTCACCTGGTCCACCGATGGCATCAAGCAGTCGATTCAGGCCATGATTCCGGTGCTGGGCAAGTTCGTCAGCGGCGACGTCACCACCAGCCCCGGCGACGGGACCGTCGCACTGAAGGGCACGCTCGCCAGCGCAACCCTCAAACCGCAGATCGTCAACAACGGGCTGTCGCTGCAAGTGGTCAGCTTGACCGCGCTGGGCTCCTCGATGTCCACGGCCACCGTGCAAAAGAACCTGGACGACCTCACGTCGAAAGCGACTCAGAACTATCCGCTGGGCATCCACGCCGACAGCGTGAAGGTCACCAGTTCCGGGGTCGAGGGCACCTTCTCGTCCAGCAACGCCACCATCCCGTCCGGCGGCAGCCAGGATCCTTGTTTCGCCAACCTTTAGCCCTGCGACGATGCGGGCCGCAGTACGGCCCGGGAGGAGCCGGGCAGTCGGGCGCTAGCCGAGGCCGTCGAGCACGGCGCGGGTCCCTGACAACCCCAGCCGCGTGGCACCCGCGTCCAGCATCGCCAGCGCGGCATCGGCAGTGCGGATGCCGCCGCTGGCCTTGACACCCAGCCGGCCGCCGACTGCGTCGGCCATCAGGGCGACGGCGGTCACCGACGCGCCGCCGGCGGGATGAAAGCCCGTGGAGGTCTTCACGAAATCGGCCCCGGCATCCTCGGCGGCGCGGCAGACGTCGACCAGAACCTGCTCGCCCGCCAGCGTCAACAGCGCCGCCGACTCGACGATGACCTTCAGCACGGCGTCGGGCACGGCGGCGCGCACCACCGCGATGTCCGACCGCACCGCGGCGACGTCACCGGAAACCGCCGCCCCGACGTCGATCACCATGTCGATCTCGGCAGCGCCCGATGCAACGGCCCGGGCGGCTTCGTGCGCCTTGAATTCGGACAGGTGCTTGCCTGACGGGAAACCGGCGACTGCGGCGACCGGCACGCCGGCGTGGGATGCGTAGGTCACCATCGACGGCGAGACGCAGACGGTGCAAACACCCAGCGCCGCAGCCTCGTCGGCGACCGCCTCGACGTCGGCTGCGGTGGCCTCCGGTTTGAGCAGGGTGTGGTCGACGAGAGCGGCGAACTGGCCGCGGGTCAATCGGGTCGGCATCAGGACGGCTCGTGCCCGCCACCGGGGTTGCAGCCGGCGTTGACCATCGTGACGTCGTCGACGACGGGACGCCAGGGCTCCAGGTTCCAGCTGACCTTGCCGGGCTGCGCAACCTCGGCGAACTCCCAATGGCATCGGAATTGCTGACGCATCCCGGGGGTGCCGGCGTTCGGGGCCAGCGCGAGCACCTCGGACCAGGCTTCGTCAGCCTCGGGTGTCGAGGATCCCAGCTGACGTGCCGCGGCCCGCCCGGACGGCGTTGGATAGACCCGCAGACTGGCCAGCTGGTTCCAGTGCGTCCACTCGGCGTGGTCGACGAACGGCGGCGCATAGGCCGGCGCGCTCGATCCCGGATCGGCCGCCGCAGGAGCGGCCCCGGCCAGCACGCCGACAACGGTCGCTGCGAGGATCAGAACTCGCATACCGCTATCGCGACTTACCTTGAATCTCAAGCAGTTTGGGCCGCACATCGACCAGGTAGACACCCGCGGCGCAGGCTGCGGCGACGGCCCCCATCACGCTGAGCACCCAGGCCGCCGGCACAGAGAGGCCCAGAATGATCAACCACACCGGCTTGGTCATCTTGTCCGCGGCCGTGTAGGCATCGGGCCGCTGCATCGCCGCGTGCACGAACGCGTAGAGCGCCATCAGCATCACGCCGATTTGCAAGTAGAAGACGACGATATTCACCAAGTCCACGCAGTAAGCGTAAGCGGGCGTCCCCACAGACGTCGACTCCGAGCCACCCAAGCGGGCGACTCGGAGTCGAGGTGTACGTCTGCGTGATTACTTCTGGGTGACCTTCTTGGCCGGAGCCTTCTTGGCGGGGGCCTTCTTGGCCGGAGCCTTCTTGGCCGGAGCCTTCTTCGCGACGGCCTTCTGGGCCTTCTTCGCGGCCTCGTCGGTCTTCTTCGGCAGCTCGATACCGACCAGCTTGGCGGCACGCTCGCCGACCGCGCGGGTCTGCGAAGCGACGGTGCCCAGCGCCTCCTGGGTCAGCTCGACCGCTTGGTCGACGTAGCCCTCGGCACGCGCCGACGCGTCGTCCAGACCGGACTGGCTGCGCAGCCGCTCCAGAGCGGCCTCGCCGCGCTCGACCAGCTCGGCGTAACGCGAGGTCGCGGCCTCGACGTAGCCTTCCGCGGCGCTACGCAGCTCATCGGCGGTGAACCGCTCGCGCAGCTCGCGCAGCGTCTCGGGCACATCTTCCTGCAGCTTGGTCAGGCGGGCACGGCTCTCCTCGACGCGGCTGCGGGTGTCCGAGCGAGTCTCCTCGGCGCGCTCGCGCAGCTCGGTGAGCAGGTCGTTGACCGTGGCCAGGGCCAGGTCAGCGGCGCCCAGCGCGGCGAGCAGGGGGGCCTTCAGGTCTTCGATGTTCGGGTTGTTCTCTGCCATGGTGTTTCCTCTCGTCATTCTTGGTCTTGCCAGTTGGTTTGCCGGGTTGTCCGAGGTCTAAGCAGGCGCAGTCTCCTCGCGGTCAGCTTCGTTTTGTTGAACGAAGGACGTGTAGATGTCCAGCAGGACCTGTTTCTGCCGCTCGGTGATCGTCGCGTCGGTGACGATCGCGTCGCGGACCTCGCTCTTGACCCCGGGCTCGAGAATTCCGGCCTGGACGTAGAGAACTTCGGCGGAGACCCGCAGCGCCTTGGCGATCTGGTTGAGCACTTCAGCGGAGGGTTTGCGCAATCCGCGCTCGATCTGGCTGAGGTACGGATTGCTGACACCGGCTTTCTCCGCTAACTGCCGCACCGATACTTGCGCCGCTTCACGCTGCGCTTTGATGAAGCTGCCGATATCGGACGCGGCGGTGGAGACTACGGCGGAGAGCTTTTCCTCCTGCGCCATGGCGGCTCCTCGCGTCGGGTAAACAATGCGAACGCGCTCACCGTAGCTAACTAGTGCTAGCTTTTGCAAGCACTAGTTAGCAGTGCTCAAAAGAGCAGCTGCCCGACCGTGTAGATGATCAGCCCGGCCAGCGAGCCCACCACGGTGCCGTTGATCCGGATGAACTGCAGGTCACGGCCGACATGCAGCTCGATACGCCTGCTGGCTTCTTCGGCGTCCCAGCGCTCGATGGTGTCGGTAATAATCGCTGTGATCTCTACCCCATACTGCGCGACCAGGTGTTCCGCGCCCCGCACGATCCAGTTGTCGACCTTGTCGCGCAGCTCGATGTCGTCGCGCAGCGATTCGCCGATGCTCACCACCGCGTCCGCGATGCGGGTGCGCAGTGCGCTCGACGGGTCGTCGACACCTTCGAGCACCAGGCGTTTGAGCGTCTTCCAGGCCGTCGCCGCGGCGTTGGTGACCTCTTCACGCGCCATCAACTGCTCTTTGACCGCCTCGGCGCGGGAGATCGTCGCGTCGTCGTGCTGGAGGTCGTCAGCGAACTCGAACAGAAAGCGCGTCGCCGAGCGGCGGAGTTCGTGCTCGGGGTTGCGCCGCACCTTGTCGGTGAAGTCCATCAGCTCGCGATGGATCCGATCGCCGACGAGGTGATCGACGAATCGCGGCGACCAGGTCGGCGAATCGCGCTCGACCACGCGCTGGATGATCTCACCGGCATTGAGCGACCACTGGAATGCCCGGTCAGCCAGCAGCTGGATCAGGGCTTCCTGCCGGTTCTCGGCGAGCAACGTGGCCAGCACGCGGCCCACCGGCGGACCCCATTGCGGTTCGGCGATGCGCTTGACGATCATCCGGTCGATCACATGCTGCACATCGTCGTCGCGCAGCAGCTCCACCAGCACCCGCAGCACCGTGGCCGATTCGGCGGCCACCCGCTGGGCGTGCGAGAGCTCTGAGAGCCACTTGCCCAGCCGGCTCGGGACCTGCGCGTCGCGGAGTTTGGTGCTCACCACCTCCGGCGACAGGAAGTTCTCCCGGACGAAAGTGCCCAGGCTTTCGCCGAGTTGGTCCTTTTTGCGTTTGATGATCGCCGTGTGGGGGATCGGGATGCCCAGCGGGTGCTTGAACAACGCGGTCACCGCGAACCAGTCCGCGAGCGCGCCGACCATGCCGGCTTCCGCGGCGGCACCCGTGTAGCCGACCCAGGTGGCGGTGATCCCGGCGGATTGGGCCCACCGGCAAGCGAGGAACAGGACGGTCGCACCGACCAGGAAACTCAGCGCCAGGGCCTTCATCCGTCGCAGTCCGCGGCGTCGGTCGGCGTCGGCCTGCGGGTCGGCTCCGGCGAACGACTCCGCGAACGACGCGGGTTTGCCCGGTGCCCCTGGCGGCAGTGTTGTCGGATCCGCAGGCGTCGTCGAGACATGCCGCGGGTCCGCTCGGTGTTTGGGACCCGTCTCGGGTCTCCCGTTCAATCCGACTGCCACCCCACCATCATCCGCTATCGAGGTTGCTGTTCGGCGACGACGCACGTCCGGGCGATGGTCGAAGAAGGCCCGGTAACTGTTACCGGTCTGCTAACACAACGATGTTATATGAGGTCCAGGCGAGAATTAGCCATAAATAACCCGTACTATGCAAAGGGTCTAGAGATAAGGATCCGGCAATAGTGGTACAGCAGCTCCCGGCCGGGACGGTGAAGACCGATGGCCGGAAACGACGTTGGCATCAGCACAAGGTTGATCGCCGCAACGAGCTGATCGACGGAACGATCGACGCGATCAGGCGGCGCGGGCAGTACGTCAGCATGGACGAGATCGCCGGCGAGATCGGCGTCTCCAAGACGGTGCTGTACCGCTACTTCGTCGACAAGAACGATCTGACCACCGCGGTGACGATGCGGTTCGCGCAGATCACGTTGATCCCCAACATGGCCAAGGCACTGTCGTCGAACCTGGACGGCTTCGATCTCACCCGGGAGATCATTCGGGTCTACGTCGAGACGGTGGCTTCCGAGCCGGAGCCGTACCGGTTCGCGATGGCGAACAACTCGGCCGGCAAGAACAAGGTGGTCGCCGACTCCGAGAGGATCATCGCCCGCATGCTGGCGGTCATGCTGCGCCGACGGATGCGGCCAGCGGGCATGGACGTCGGCGGAGTCGAGGCCTGGGCGTACATGATCGTCGGCGGCGTACAGCTGGCCACCCACTCCTGGTTGCTGGACCCCCGGACGAGCGCCGACGAGTTGATCGACTACCTGACCATGCTCAGCTGGAGCGCGCTGTGCGGAATCGTCGAGGTCGGCGGCTCGTTGGAGAAATTCCGCGGTCAACCGCATCCCTCGCCGATAGTGCCGCCGCTGCGCGACTAGCGGACTAGGTTGCGGGCATGAGCAACACGCACACGCGTTCTCGCTTCAGCTCATGGGCCTATGCCCTGCGCACCACCAATCCCCCGCCGGACGGCCCGGTCGATGCCGTCACCCGATGGCTCGTCATCACCCGCGCCGCAGTGCTGCCGATGACGTTGTTCGCCGGCCTGGTCGCCGCGCTGCTGGCGGTCAGGCAGCCCGGATTCGATGGGCGCTTGCTCACTCTGGCGATCATCGGAATCTTGTTGGCGCACACCGCGAATAACTTGATGAACGATCTGTTCGACACCCAGACCGGTCTCGACAGCAACACCTATCCGCGCGCGCTGTACGCCCCGCATCCGGTGCTGTCCGGTCTGGTCAGTCGCCGCACCCTGGTGGTCTCGATCGGGCTGGTGAACCTGGCCGACCTGGCGATCCTGATCGTGCTGACCTGGGCCCGCGGCTGGCCCGTGCTGGCGTTCGCGCTCTCCGGGTTCATCCTCAGCGTCGCCTACACCGCGCCGCCGGTACGGCTGAAGAAGCGCGGCCTCGGTGAACCGGACGTGCTGGTGGTGTGGGGGCCGCTGATGGTCTGCGGCACCTACTACTCGGCGGTCGGCCACGTCGGCTGGGACGTGCTGCTGGCGTCGCTCCCCTACGGCCTGCTGTGCACAACGGTGTTGATGGGCAAGCACACCGACAAGATTCCGTTCGACGAGCCGCTGGGCATCCGCACGTTGCCGGTGATCTTCGGCGAGGCCCGGGCCCGCACGCTGACGCTGGCGATGATGGTCGGGTTCTACCTGCTGGTCGCGGCGGCGGTGCTGGCGAAGGCGATGCCGTGGCCGGCGCTGCTGGTGGTGCTCGCACTGCCCCGATTGGTCAAGGTGTGGCCGTATTTCCGCCGCCCGCCGCCCGCCGAGCCGCCGCCGAAATTTCCGGTCTGGCCACTCTGGTACGCGGCGTTGGCCTGGGTGCACGTTCGGCAAGCCGGCGCCCTGCTGGTGCTCGGCCTGGCGATCGGCGACCTGCTGCCGGGCCGCTAGCCGCCGTCAGTATTTCCCGAAGGCCAACGCGACGTTGTAGCCGCCGAACGAGAACGAGTTGCTGAGCGCGTACTGGTAGTCACCCGATCGCGGCCCGCCGGCCACCACGTCCAGGTCGATCTCCGGATCGATGGCTCGCAGGTTCAGCGTGGGCGGGATGACGCCGTCCCGCAGCGCCAACACCGTCAGAATCGCCTCGACCGCGCCGACTGCGCCGATCGAATGCCCCAGCGCCGCCTTCGGCGCGTAGACCGCAGGCGTGTGCGCACCCAGTGCACGTCTGATCGCCCGCGCTTCGGCCACGTCGCCCGCGATGGTTCCGGCGGCGTGCGCATTCACGTGGTCGATGTCGGCCGGACCAAGTCCGGCCAGCTGGATCGCCCTGGTCATCGCGTCGCCGGCTCGCTCACCACTGGGCTCGTTGAGCACAGCCTGGTAGCCGTCCGAGGTGATACCGGCGCCCATGACGCGCCCAATGATGTTGGCTCCGCGGGCTTTTGCGTGCTCCTCGGTCTCGATCAGCATCGTCGCGCCCGCTTCACCGAACACGAAGCCGTCGCGGTCCTTGTCGAACGGGCGGCACGCGCCGGCGGGATCGTCGTTGTTCGTCGACAGCAGGCCCTGATGCGAGTACGACACGATGGGTACCGCCTCGATCTTCGTCTCGACGCCGCCGCAGATCGCGATGTCGGCCTCGCCGAGCACGATGTTGCGCCACGCCCGGGCGATCGCTTCGGCACCCGATGCGCCGGCGGCCACCGGCGTGACGATGCCGGCCTTCGCGGCGCGTTCCAACCCGACCGCCGCAGCCGCGGCGTTGGGCATGGCTTGCTGCACTCCCAGCGGAGAGATCGCCCGGGCACCGCGTTTGCGGATGTCGTCGTAGACGAAGACGAATTCCTGGGTCGAGCCCATCCCGGTGCCGATGCTGACCATCAAGCGATTGGGGTCGACCTCCGGGGATCCGGCGTTCGTCCAGAGTCGCCGCGCGACGATTGTCGAGATCTTCTGCAGGAACAGGAACCGACGCAACTCGACACGCGTCAACAGCTCGTCGAAATCCTCGAGCAGGTGCCCGCCGATGCGAACCGGCAGATCGAACTCATCGACGAACGCGTCATCGAGGCGGCGAATCCCACTTTGGCCGTCCAGCAACCCTTTCCAGGTCCCGTCGGCATCGGTGCCGAGCGCCGTCGTCATCTCGACGGCGGTGACTACGACATCGGGCAGTCCATTTCCAGTCGATAACTTCGCCATAGCGTTCATAGCGTTGCGCCGTTTCCCTACTCGCTGTGTTGCCAACGAACCCAATAACCATTGACCGGGATGCGATCAGGGTAAACCTGGTCCGCGCAATACGTTGCTCCGCGAGTGGCGCGATGGAACCTCAGTAGGAGTAGAAACCCTTACCGGATTTCTTGCCCAGCTGGCCGGCCTCAACCATGCGTTGCAGCAACGGCGGCGGGGCGTAGTGGGCGTCCTTGAGTTCGTCGAACATGGCGTCGGCGATCAGCTTCATGGTGTCGAGCCCGATCAGGTCGGACAGCCGCAACGGACCCATCGGATGTGACAGCCCGGCGACGACGGCGGTATCGACGTCTTCCACCGACGCGACGCCCGACTCGACCATGCGGATGGCGGACAGCAGATAGGGCACCAGCAGTGCGTTGACGATGAACCCGGAGCGGTCGCCGCAGCGCACCACCTTCTTGCCGAGCACCTCGCTCGCGAATTGTTCGGTGCGCGCGGCGGCCTCGTCGGTGGTGACGATCGTGCTGATCAACTCGACCAGCGGCAGCACCGGAACCGGATTGAAGAAGTGCAAACCCAGCACGCGGCCCGGATTCTTGGTCGCCGCAGCGATCTTCATGATCGGGATACTCGACGTGTTGGACGCGAGCACGGCGGCAGGGTCGGTGATCACCTTGTCGAGCTCGGCGAAGACTTTCGCTTTGACGGCCTCGTTCTCGACGATCGCCTCGATCGTCAGTTGGCGGTCGGCCAGGTCGGACAGCGTGGTGGTGTAGCGCAGCCGCTTCAATGTCGCCTCGCGCTCGTCGGCTGGCAGCTTGCCCTTGCTGACGGCCCGCTCCAGCGATGCCTCGACGCGGGCCTTGCCCGCCGCGGCCAGCTCCTCGGTCGGCTCGAAGACCACCACATCGGCCCCGGCCTTAGCCGATACCTCGGCGATGCCCGCACCCATCTGCCCAGCGCCGATTACGCCAACCCGTTCAATGCTCACTGTGGAAAATGTCCTCTCGATATGCGGCAAGCCCCGCCCAGGGTTTCCGGGCGGGGCCTGCGCTGTCAAGCCGCCAGCTTGTGGCTACGGCTTGTGTCTCATCCGTCGCGAGCAGACGCGAACTCGCATGATCGCGACTGCAGAAGTGCGATCTGCGTCTGCTCGGCACAGATCGTCAGTGGCAAGAGCCGCGCATCGTCAGTGGAACTGGCCCTCTTCGGTCGAGCCGGCCAGCGCCGTGGTCGACGACGTCGGGTCGACGGTGGTGGCGATCCGGTCGAAGTAGCCGGCACCGACCTCGCGCTGGTGCTTGGTGGCGGTGTAACCGCGCTCCTCGGCCGCGAACTCGCGCTCCTGCAACTCGACGTACGCGCTCATCTGGTTGCGCGCGTAGCCGTAGGCCAGGTCGAACATCGAGTAGTTCAGGGCGTGGAAGCCGGCCAGCGTGATGAACTGGAACTTGAAGCCCATCGCGCCGAGTTCCTTCTGGAACCGCGAGATCGTCGAGTCGTCCAGGTGCTTGCGCCAGTTGAACGACGGCGAGCAGTTGTACGCCAGCAGCTGGTCGGGGAATTCGCTCTTGACGCCCTCAGCGAACTTGCGGGCCAGGTCGAGGTCCGGGGTTCCGGTCTCCATCCAGATCAGGTCGGAGTACGGCGCGTAGGCCTTGGCGCGGGCGATGCAGGGCTCGAGGCCGTTGCGCACCCGGTAGAAGCCTTCAGCGGTGCGCTCACCCGTGACGAACGGACGGTCGCGCTCGTCGACGTCGCTGGTGATCAGCGTGGCGGCCTCGGCGTCGGTGCGGGCGATGACGACGGTCGGCACGTCGGCGACGTCGGCAGCCAGGCGAGCCGAGGTCAGGGTGCGGATGTGCTGCTGAGTCGGGATCAGCACCTTGCCACCGAGGTGGCCACACTTCTTCTCCGAGGCGAGCTGGTCTTCCCAGTGCGAACCGGCGACACCGGCCGCGATCATCGCCTTCTGCAGCTCGTAGACGTTGAGCGCACCACCGAATCCGGCCTCACCGTCGGCGACGATCGGGGCCAGCCAGTTCTCGATCGAGGTGTCGCCCTCGACCTTGGCGATCTGGTCGGCACGCAGCAGCGCGTTGTTGATCCGGCGAACCACCTGAGGCACCGAGTTGGCCGGGTACAGGCTCTGGTCGGGGTAGGTGTGGCCGGACAGGTTCGCGTCACCGGCGACCTGCCAACCGGACAGGTAGATGGCCTTCAGGCCGGCGCGAACCTGCTGGACGGCCATGTTGCCGGTCAGCGCGCCGAGCGCGTTGACGAACTCCAGGTCGTGCAGCTGGCTCCACAGCACCTCGGCGCCGCGACGGGCCAGGGTCGACTCCTCGACCACCGAGCCCTGCAGGGCGACGACGTCGGCGGGACTGTAGGTACGGGTGATGCCCTTCCAGCGGGGGTTGGTGTCCCAGTCCTTCTGGATCTCTTCGGGGGTCTTCGGCGTGCCAACGCTAGACATTGCGCTGCTCCTCGGGTCGATAGGGATTTCCAGCCTTGTTAAGGCCTTCAGTTTTTTATTGCTTTGCTAACACGAAGATGGCACAGCCTTGCGCCGCAGGTCCACCGATTTCCGTGCCAATTTTCGTTAGGGGTTGAATGCTTTTTGCAAAGCTTGCTAAGTTGTGCCGCAACTGAACCGGTTCAGCCGTTACTCGCCGGTAACATGAATCCGCAGGTCAGTGCCACGTTTGCATAACGCTCGTACTGTTAGAGCGGGAAAATCGACGCGAGCGCTTTGGTCTCGTCGCCGACGGCATATGTGAGCGTTCTAACAGTGCGGTCCGCAAGCTCGGCGCCGAAGCGATCCGTCGATCCCGGCGGATGCACATGCGAGATGATCTCCAGCTTGTCGCCCAGCGCGACGGCGGCATCGTGCTCGATGGTCACCCGCAACGGCGCTGTGAGCAGCTCCGGGTACGACGACAGGTAGTCCTCGACAACGCTCCAATACACCGAGTTGTTCATGTGGTCGAAGAAGTCGATGTCGGTGAATCGGACCGGAAACTCGTGGATCTCGGCGGCGTCGTCTCGACTGCCCGCTTTGAGATAGGCCTTCCACCGCAGCCGGTCGACGTCCGTGGTTTTCCCCAGGCCCGCCAGAAAGTCGTCGGAGATGCGTGCCGGCGTCTGGGTCTCCCGGTTGAAGTTGATCCAGAACGCCTCGGACTCCAGCAAGCCGCCTTTGCGACCGTCGATGCGGACCCGCATCTCACACCATCGATTGGACGTTCCCGAGCACCACCGGCGCATCCGCAGCATGTCGCCGAACTCGATCGGGCGGATCACGTCGATCATCGTCCGGCGCACGATCCAGAGCGGATGGGTCTCCTCGAACCCCATCTCGCGCAGCTGGTCCTGACCGATGTCCACGATGTGGCGAGCTGCGGAATCGAAGCGGAGTCGCCCGTCGCGGTCGATGTCGGCAACGCGCAGCGGCCATTCGCGGTCGAAGACGTCGGGATGCGGGTCAGGCACCGGCATCATCACTTTGTTCAGACTCACGACTTCACTCTCCGGCGCTCCTCCCGCCCGGACCCCGCCGCATGCGTCGGGTGGCCCGGCCACATCCTCCCCCAACCATCGATGATGCCAAACGACCACGACGCGGGGCTAATCCCGACCATCCTGCAAATCTTGCTAACGACACCTTCGCATTCTGCGTACGCTGGGCAGATGTCCAAGACCTTCGTCGGCTCGCGGGTTCGGCAGCTGCGCAGCGAGCGCGGAATTAGTCAGGCCGGGCTGGCCCAGATGCTGGACATCTCGCCGAGCTACCTGAACCAGATCGAGCACGATGTCCGGCCGCTGACGGTGGCCGTGCTGGTCAGAATCACCGAGGTGTTCGGCGTCGACTCGACGTTCTTCGCGTCCCAGGACGACACTCGTCTGCTCGCCGAGCTACGCGAGGTCACGCTCGACCACGACCTGGGCGTCGAGATCGACCAGTCGGAACTGTCCGACGTCGTGAGCTCGCACCCGGGGATGGCGCGCGCTCTGGTCAACCTGCACCGGCGATACCGGCTCACAACCACGCAACTCGCTGCGGCCACCGAGGACCGCTTCTCCGACGGCAGCGGCAGCGGGTCGATCACCATGCCCCACGAAGAAGTGCGCGATTACTTCTATGAGCGACAGAACTATCTACACGAGCTGGATACGGCGGCCGAGGAGCTCACGGTGCGGATGCGGATGAACCGCGCCGATCTGGTGCGCGACCTGTCCGACCGGCTGATCTCGGTCCACGACGTCCGTATCAAACGAATCGATCTGGGCGACAACGTCCTTCACCACTTCGATCCGGAAACGCGGACGCTGGAGATCGGCGGGCATTTACCGTCCGGTCAGTACGCGTTCAAGCTCGCCGCAGAGCTGGCCTACCTGGAACACGGGAAACTGGTCGACAGTCTGGTCGACGAGGGCAACTTCACCAGCGACGAGTCCCGCAAGCTTGCCCGGCTCGGGCTGGCCAACTATTTCGCCGCCGCGACGGTGCTGCCGTACCGGCAGTTCCATGGGGTCGCCGAGAACTTCCGCTACGACGTCGAACGGCTGTCAGCGTTCTACGCGGTGAGCTACGAGACCATCTGTCACCGGCTGTCCACTCTGCAGCGGCCGTCGATGCGTGGCGTGCCGTTCTCCTTCATTCGCGTCGACCGCGCCGGCAATATGTCAAAACGTCAGTCCGCCACGGGTTTTCACTTCTCATCGAGCGGCGGCACGTGTCCGCTGTGGAATGTCTACGAGACATTCGCCAACCCGGGAAAAATCCAGGTGCAGATCGCCCAGATGCCGGACGGACGCAACTACATGTGGGTGGCCCGTACCGTTGAACGACGGGCATCACGGTATGGTCAGCCCGGTAAAACCTTCGCGATCGGGCTGGGCTGCGAACTCCGGCACGCCCACCGGCTCGTCTATTCGGAAGGACTTGACCTGTCCGGCAATATCGCAACACCGATCGGCGCGGGCTGCCGCGTGTGCGAACGCGACAACTGTCCGCAGCGGGCGTTCCCCGCACTGGGCCGCGCACTTGACCTCGACGAGCACCGCAGCACGGTCTCGCCTTACCTGGTGAAGCACGCATGAGCGACCAGGTGGGCCGCATCCCGGCGGGCGGCTTTCGCGAATTAGGGCCGATCAACTGGATTTTGGCGAAGTCGGCGGCCCGCACTGTGCGCGCACCCAGGATGCATCTGTTCGCCACCCTGGGGCAGCACAAGCGGTTGTTCCTGGCGATGATGCCCTACTCCGCCCTGTTGCTGCGGGGCCGTTTGCCCCAGGTGGACACCGAGTTGGTGATCTTGCGGGTCGCCCACCTGCGCGGTTCGGAGTACGAGCTGCAGCACCACCGCTGGATGGGCCGACGGCGCGGGCTCGACGATCACACGCAGTCCCTGATCTTCGCCTGGCCGGACACCACGGCAGGCGAACTGACCGCCCGCCAGCAGACGCTGCTGCGCGCCACCGACGAGTTCATCCTCTACCGCGCGATCAGCCCCGAGGTCTGGCAGCAACTGTCGACTCACCTCGACAAGCGTCAGATCATCGAATTCTGCATGCTGGCAGGGCAATACGACAGTCTTGCCGCAACGATGTCAGCGTTGCAGATTCCGCTGGACAATCCCGGACAGACGGCCCGCTACAGGTAGCTGTCGGCCAGCACGCCAATCGACAGCAGGACTGGCAGAACCGGCAACGCGTACGCGAATGACCCGAGCGTGCCGTTGCGCTGCCGAAGCCGCCGCCCCCACAGCACCGCGGCCACCGCGAACACCAGCGAGACGATCAACACCACCGGACCCCACACGCTCACCGTGGTGAGCGCGTCGCCGATCGAGATCGCCACCAGCCACAGGATGTAACCAGCCAGTACGCCACCGATCGCGGCCCAAATCGACTGAGTGCGCGAGGTCACGTGGCCATCGTATCGCTGCGGAGATCCGGGCTAATCGCCGAACGTCCACGCAGAATGGCCCGACACCACAAAGCCCTTGGGATGATCAGGCAATTGGGCGTAACACGCCACTCCGTCGTCGCTGGTGGCCAGGCAGGTGGTCAAGGTTTCGTAGGTGTAGTCGATGCGGTGCCAGGCCGGTAACCGCTTGACGGGGCCAGACGTGGTGAATCTCGGTCTGTCGGTCGTACGCATGCCGGATTGACGAGCGGACAGATCGACAAAGATCTCGTTGTCGGCTTCGGTCATGCCGGGCATTGGTCCGTCGCAACCGAACGCGCCGCCGCTGAACACGCCGATATTGCATGTGAGTCCGGACGCTACGGTGAAGTACGGGAACATGTTCCGGCTTCCCGACCCCACTGTGTAGCTCTGCTCGTCGACGACGAAGTCGTGCGGGTCCGGGAATCTCGTCGGCAACCCGGCAACCCGTGGCCCGATGCCACTGCGGTTGGGCGACAACACGAACCAGCTGGTGAGCGGCCGGCCGTGGGTGCACATGGTGACAGCGCCGGGGGCCACGGCGCACTGCAGGTCATTGCTGACGATCCGGTGCCGCGGCGGCAGCAGCTTTGCGGCGCTGCCGGGCGGTGGGGCGAAGCGTGGCCGGGAGGTGTGGCGGAAGCCGTCGGGCTCGACTGCGACCGCTGCCGGAGCCGGGCTGCCGTTCAGCACGACCTCGTTGGCCGGCGCCAAGGTGCCGCGTATCGGGCCGTCGCAGCCGATCTCCGACCCGATCCGGCAGGTCAATCCGTCGGGCGTCTGGAAGGCCACGTATCCGACGTCCTGGTCGGCGACCCGGTATTCGTCCGCCGCGACCTCTGGGTAGCCGCTGAAATCGGGTGCCGGCGGTGCGGACAGCACCAGCCGGGGCGCCGCAGAAGGTCGCCCTGGTGCGGGCCGGTCGGGCGTCGTGGAATGGCATCCCGCGGCGATACAGGCCACGACCATCGCCGTGACGACCGCGAGCATCTGCCGGCGCATCAGCGTCAGAAGTTGATCATGTGCCCGGTCAGGCCATGGAAGCACTCCTGCAGCGCCTCAGACATGGTCGGGTGGGTGTGGACGTTGCGAGCCAACTCATCGGCGGTCAGGTCCCACTTCTGCGCCAGCGTCAGCTCAGGCAGCAACTCGGAAACGTCGTGGCCGACCAGGTGTCCGCCCAAGAGTTCCTTGTGTTTGGCGTCGGCGACGAGCTTGACGAATCCGCTCGGGTCGCCCACCCCGTGCGCCTTGGCGTTGGCGGTGAACGGGAATTTGGCCACCAGCACGTCGTAGCCCTCGTCGCGGGCCTGCTGCTCGGTGAGCCCGAAGCTGGCCACGTTGGGCTGACAGAACGTCGCACGCGGCAGCATCCGGTAATCGCCGAGCGCCAAAGTCTCTGCGCCGGCGATGGTTTCGGCGGCGACGATGCCCTGCGCCTCGGCGACATGGGCCAACTGCAGCAGGCCGGTGACGTCGCCGATCGCGTAGACGTGCTCGACGTTGGTGCGCATGTAGTCGGTGATCCCGATCGCCTTGCGGTCGGTCAGCGCGACCCCGACCTTGTCCAGCCCGTAGCCGTCAACGTTGGGCGCAAAGCCGATGGCCTGTAACACTTTTGCCGCTTTGAGCTCTTCGGTGTTGCCGTCTTTGCTGACGGTCACCGTGACGGTGGAGCCGTCGTCGGCGATCGATTCGACCTTGGTGCCGGTGAGGATCTTGACGCCGAGTTTCTTGAACTGCTTCTCGATTTCCTTTGACACGTCGACGTCTTCGTTGGGCAGCGCGCGCGGAAGGAACTCGACGATGGTGACGTCGACGCCGTAGTTTTTCAGCACGTAGCCGAACTCGATGCCGATGGCTCCGGCGCCCGCGATGACGATCGACTCCGGCAACTCCCTGGACAGGATCAATTCCTCGTAGGTGACAACGTTTTTCGACAACGAGGTACCCGGGACCAGCCTGGTGCTGCTGCCGGTCGCGATGATGACGTTGTCGAAGGTGACCGTCTCGGTGCCACCCTCGTTGAGCTGCACGTCGAGTGTGTGGGCGTCGGTGAACCTGCCATAGCCGTGGATCTCGGTGATCTTGTTCTTCTTCATCAAAAAGTGCACACCGGCGACCCGGCCCTCGGCCACCTTGCGGCTGCGGTCGAAGGCGACGCCGAAGTCGAACGTCACCTCCCCGCTGATGCCGAATGTCTTGGCTTCTTTGGTGAAGATGTGCGCGAGTTCGGCGTTACGCAGCAGCGCCTTGGACGGGATGCAGCCGACGTTGAGGCAGACTCCGCCCCAGTACTTCGGTTCGACGACGGCGGTATTGAGGCCCAACTGCGCGGCGCGGATCGCGGCCACGTATCCGCCGGGTCCGGCTCCGAGCACGACAACGTCATAGTGAGAAGTCACGGCATCCACCCTAGTGGCCGAATACTCGGCGTCAGATCACCAACCATTTTTCGATGTTGTCGTCGAAGTCGTCGTCGACCCGCAAGCCGCGGCCCGGACCGCGGGTGAGCCAGCCGCGGTCGAGAAACACGCTGGTGATCGCGGCGGGAAGCGCGCCGGCCAGGTGGACCCGACGGACCGACCAGGTCCTGTCCGTCGTCGGTGAGCTCGTGGTCCTCGATCGTCAAGCCAGCGTGACGTTCGTCGACCGGCGTCACTCTGGCGTGACAGTCGGCGGCGTTGCGGCGTTCAGTACGGCAGAACGCCCGCTACGCAATGGCGCTGGCTGTGCTCGCAGTAGAACTTGCCGTAGACCGGGGCGGCCCCGACGACGGCGGCGAACACCGCCGAGATCAGCGCAATGGCCAGCGCCGACGCCAGCGGTCGGTCGGGCACCATCGCCATCACCAATCCCGCGACCGCGGACACGACGATGAACACCAGGACGACGAACACCACCGGCGTCTTATGGCTGGATTTGTCGTGGCTCCACCAATAGAACAGGCCCGCGCCGATCCCGCCGGCGGGAATCCACACCGCGAGCAACGCCAGGATGAACTGCCACCACTTCACATAGTGGAGGTGGGCTGGCACCGGCACGGCGTCGGTGAGTGGATCGGCTGCCGGCACGTCGGTGGGCATCGCGTCCGCCCGCCGACGCCCCCACAGCCGTCGGCGCGGCGCGGGCGCGTGGGGCTCGATGACCTCGGGCTCGACCTTTGGATGCACGCCGGTGTCGAAGCTCGGCGTGAAGCGCTCGGTCAGCGGCATCGATTCGGTATCGAGCCGTTCCGGTTCAGCCACGGGTCACCACCTCGATCACCGCCAGCACGCCGAACCAACCCGGCGCCACCGCCAGGACGAACACACCCAACAACGTCAGCCATCGGGCCCGCGAGAGCAGGACGACCAGCAGCCCGACGACGCTGGGGAAGCCCACCACCAAGGCGATGGCGATGTCGGGTCGCATGCGAGCGTGCTCCACGGTCAGCGCGGCCGCCGCGCCCAGCACTCCGGTGGCGATGCCGACCAGCATCGCACTGGCCAGTACCCAACTCCGCGGAAGCGGTATCACGCTCTCAAAGATACTGCCGCCGCACGCCGCTAGCGCTCTACTGCCCCGGCGCGCCCTGCGGGTACTGGGCACGCGTCGGCGGCGGACGCAACCACCGGCGAGCGTTCCGCCGGGCGCTCGCCGCGCTCGTAGTCGGCGCCGGTGATCACCGGCGAGGCGTCCAGCGCGGCGTTCTCGTCGTCGCTGAACGCGCGTCCGCGCGACAAGAACCGCACGCCCTCAGGTGCTTCCAGGCTGAACCCGCCGCCGCGGCCGGGCACCACGTCGATGACGAGCTGGGTGTGCTTCCACACCTGGAACTGCGGACCCGAGATCCACACCGGCACACCGTCGTCCCCGGTGTCCAGCACACCGAGCAGCACGTCACGGTCGCCGACGATGAAGTCTGCCGCCGGGTAGCACATCGGCGACGACCCGTCGCAGCAGCCACCGGATTGATGAAACATCAACGGGCCGTGGGTTTCTCGCAGCGCACCGAGCAGCTCGGCGGCAGCGGAGGTGATCACCAAGCGGGTGGTCGCCATCAGAAGAAGCCTTGCGCCTTCTGCGAATACGACACCAGCAGGTTCTTGGTCTGCTGATAGTGGTCGAGCATCATCTTGTGGTTCTCCCGGCCGATGCCGGACTGCTTGTAACCACCGAACGCGGCGTGCGCGGGATAGACGTGGTAGCAGTTGACCCACACCCGGCCGGCCTGGATGTCGCGGCCGGCCCGGTAGGCGGTGTTGCCCTCACGGCTCCACACGCCCGCGCCCAGCCCGTAGAGGGTGTCGTTGGCGATCGAGATCGCGTCGTCGTAGTCGGAGAACGACGCGACCGAGACCACCGGCCCGAAGATCTCTTCCTGGAAGATCCGCATCTTGTTGTTGCCGGCGAAGATGGTCGGCTGCACGTAGAAGCCGCCGGACAGGTCGCCGCCCAACTCGGCGCGCTCGCCGCCGGTGATGATCTTGGCGCCCTCGCCTTTGCCGATCTCGATGTAGGACAACACCTTTTCCAGCTGGTCGTTGGAGGCTTGTGAGCCGACCATCGTCTCGGTGTCCAGCGGATCACCCTGGCGGACGGCCTTGGTGCGGATCGCCGCCAGTTCGAGGAACTCGTCGTAGATGTCGGCCTGCACCAGGCTGCGCGACGGGCAGGTGCACACCTCGCCCTGGTTGAGCGCGAACATGGTGAACCCTTCCAGCGCCTTGTCCTGGAAGTCGTCGTGGGCGGCCATCACATCGGAGAAGAAGATGTTGGGGCTCTTGCCGCCCAACTCCAGCGTGACCGGGATCAGGTTCTGGCTGGCGTACTGCATGATCAGTCGGCCGGTGGTGGTCTCCCCGGTGAAGGAGACCTTCGCGATCCGGTTGCTCGATGCCAGCGGCTTGCCGGCTTCGGCGCCGAACCCGTTGACGACGTTGACCACGCCGGGCGGCAGCAGATCGCCGATCAGCGACATCAGGTAGAGCACCGATGCCGGTGTCTGCTCGGCGGGCTTGAGCACCGCTGCGTTGCCTGCGGCCAGCGCGGGCGCCAGCTTCCAGGCGGCCATCAGGATCGGGAAGTTCCACGGGATGATCTGCCCGACGACGCCGAGCGGCTCGTGGAAGTGGTAGGCGACGGTGTCGTCGTCGATCTGGCTCAGCGAACCTTCCTGGGCGCGGATGGCGCCGGCGAAATACCGGAAATGGTCGGCGGCCAGCGGGATGTCGGCGGCCAGCGCCTCCCGGATCGGTTTGCCGTTGTCCCACACCTCGGCCAGCGCCAGCGCATCCCGGTTCTCGTCGATCCGGTCGGCGATCTTGTTCAAGATCGCGGCCCGCTCCGCCGGGGCGGTCTTGCCCCATGCCGGTGCCGCGGCATGGGCCGCGTCGAGCGCCTTGTCGATATCGGAGGCATCGGATCGCGCCACGTCGCAGAACACCTGACCGGTGACCGGAGTCAGGTTCTCGAAGTATTTGCCGCTCGACGGGGCCACCCATTCGCCGCCGATGAAGTTCTCGTACCGCGATTCGTACGACATCAGCGACCCAGCGGAACCCGGGCGTGCGAAGACGGTCATTTTGCGCCACTCCTCTTATCGCTTTGGCGGTGTGTTACACAGCTCACACTACCGTCGGCGTCACAATGGGTCGCATGCCCGAAGACCGCTATCTGTGGCTGGAAGACGTCCTCGGCGATGAGCCGCTGAACTGGGTGCGTACCCGCAACGAACCGACAGTGGCCCAGTTCGCCGGCGAGGATTTCGACCGGATGCGAGACCAGGCGCTCGAGGTGCTCGACACCGACGCCCGCATTCCCTACGTGCGCCGCCGCGGTGACCATCTGTACAACTTCTGGCGGGACGCGGACAACCCGCGCGGACTGTGGCGGCGGACCACGCTGGACAGCTACCGCAGCGACAACCCGGACTGGGACGTGTTGATCGACGTCGATGAACTGGCCCGCACCGACGACGAGAACTGGGTGTGGGCCGGCGCGAACGTCATCTATCCCGAACGCACCCGTGCACTGGTCGGCCTGTCACGGGGCGGCTCGGACGCCGCCGTGCTGCGTGAATTCGACATGGCGACAAGAGAATTCATCCCGGACGGATTTACGCTGCCGGAGGCCAAGTCCGGCTACACCTGGGCCGACCCGGACACCCTGCTGGTGGGGACCGACTTCGGCGAGGGCTCGCTGACCGAATCGGGCTACCCGCGGATCATCAAACGCTGGCGTCGCGGCCAACGGCTCGAGGACGCCGAGACGGTGTTCGAAGGCGCACCCAGCGACGTGATCGTCTCGGCCGGTGTCGACCGCACGCCGGGCTTCGAACGCACGATGCTGCACCGGGCGCTGGACTTCTTCAACGACCAGGTGTACGAGCTGCGCGGCGACGAGCTGATTCGCATCGACGCACCGACCGACGCATCCCTGTCGGTGCATCGACAGTGGCTGTTGATCGAGCTGCGCACCGACTGGGACACTCCCGCCGCCAGCTACCCCGCGGGTTCGCTGCTCGCGGCGGACTACGACGAATTCCTCGCCGGCACAGCGCAATTACAGGTGGTGTTCTCCCCCGACGAACACACCAGCCTCAACCACTACGCCTGGACCCGCGACCGGCTTGTCATGGTCACGCTTGCCGACGTGGCCAGCCGCGTCGAGATCGTCACACCGGGCAGCTGGCAGCGTCGGGCGGTGACCGACGTGCCGGCCAACACCAACACCGTGATCGCCGGCGCCGACGATGACGGCGACGAGATCTTCCTCGACTCCAGCGGATTCGACTCACCGTCGCGCTTGCTGCACGGACCCGTCGACGGGCCGCTGCAGCAGATCAAGTCCGCACCCGCGTTCTTCGACGCCGAGAACATCTCCGTTGCACAGTATTTCGCAACATCGAAGGACGGTACCGCGATCCCGTACTTTGTGGTACGCCCGAGCGACGCGACCGGGCCCGGCCCCACGCTGCTCGGCGGCTACGGCGGGTTCGAGGTCGCCCGCACGCCCGGCTACGACGGCGTGCTGGGCCGGCTGTGGCTGGCCCGTGGCGGCACCTACGTGCTCGCCAACATTCGCGGCGGCGGCGAGTACGGTCCCGCCTGGCACACCCAGGCGATGCGTGTCGGACGTCACCTGGTTGCCGAGGACTTCGCTGCGGTGGCAAACGATCTGGTGGATCGCGGCATCACAGAGGTGTCGCAACTCGGCGCGCAGGGCGGCAGCAACGGCGGGCTGCTGATGGGCATCATGCTGACCAAATATCCAGAGCTGTTCGGCGCGTTGGTGTGCCAGGTGCCGCTGCTGGACATGCGCCGCTTCCATCTGCTGCTGGCCGGCGCATCCTGGGTGGCCGAATACGGTAACCCAGACGATCCCGCGGACTGGGAGTTCATCGCCGAATACTCGCCCTACCAAAATATTTCGGCCGATATCGAATATCCGCCCGTGCTGATCACCACGTCCACCCGTGACGATCGGGTACACCCCGGACACGCCCGCAAGATGACGGCGGCGTTGGAAGCGACGGGTCACCGCGTCTGGTACTACGAGAACATCGAGGGCGGCCACGCCGGCGCGGCGGACAACGCCCAGACCGCGTTCAAGACGGCGCTGAGCTTCTCGTTCCTCTGGCGGATGCTGACCTCTTGACAGCCCGAGTGGCGAAGGTGTGGTGTGGTGCGATGCGATCGGCGTACCTGCTGTGCGCGACGGTCGCGGTGGCGGCGTTGTTCACCGTGCCGGCGTGCACGAGGGTGGTGACCGGCAGCCCGATTCGGGATGCGAGCGCCCCGGCAACCAGTGGCGGTGCATGCAATTCGGTGTCAGCGCCGATGACGTCGATCGACTCGCACGCGGCATCCGAGCCGCAGCTGAGGATTCCGCAGCCGCCCGGATGGCAACACGCGTCGATGCTCGACTCGGAGATCATCCGCTTCACGATGGGTAACAAAGCCCTGTCGGCCAGAAACTTCATGCCCACCGCCGTCGTCACTCTGGAATCGCTGCCCAGCGGGCACGCCGACGACCGGATGATCTTCGACCAGGAACGCTCGGCGTTGGTCGAACGACTGGGGGCCACCGGTTTACGGGTCTCAGAGACGACGTTGTGCGGGGACAAGGCCGAACTGGTCGACTACGACGCGCCACGCATGGGCCGGATTCCGCCGCGCAAAGCCAAGACGCTGATGGTGACAGGCACTTTCAGCGACCACACCTACGTTGCGACCGTCACCGTGCAATCCACCGACCCCACCAACGCCGCCTACGCGCGGGACGCCGACACCATCCTGACCGGATTCCAGATGTTGCCGCCCGACGGCGGATAAGCGATCACATCTTTTCCGCAACGATTCGGCCGAAATGCCGCGACGGTGCTTCCACCGCATTTGTCTGAGGCGTACTTTGGCGCTCACCGAGAGTGCGTGGGTGATCGAAGGGGTCGAGATGAACCCGGTGTTGATAGGCACCTTGTGGGTGGCCGGTCCGCTGGCCGCGGTGGGCTTCTACAAGCTGCAGGCGCACCTCGAGCAGTGGGATGCCCGACGACACGCTGAGGATTGATCGCGGCCCGACACAGTCACAGCCGCGCGCCGCGAGCCCGTAATGGCACCAACGGCAACGCAATAAGCGGGAAGACCGCGCAGATCGCGAAAGCCAGCGGATATCCCGATGCCACGATCAGCACGGCGAACAGCGGCGGCGCGGCGGCCACCACCAGCCGCTCGAAGGTGTTCTGGGTGGCCAGCGCCCACCCGCTCCAGAACGGTCCGGCGAGCTCGGGAATCGTGGTGAACGGCAACCCGTTGTCGCCGGCGATCGCCGAGGCGACCACCATCATCGGCACCGCGGCGAATCCCCAGCCCACCTGATCGGTGAATGCCAGCACCGTCATCACGACCGCGGTCCCGACGCAGATGATGCGCAGCGGGCGCATCCGCGAGCCGATGCGGTCAGACCACCGCCCTGCCGCAATGCGGCCCAGCGCGCCGAGTATCTGCGAGAGCCCCACCAGCACACCGGCCCACGCCATCGACAGGCCGTGCCGGCTGATGAACCAGACCAGCATGAACGTCAGCACCACCGGCTGGGGCACCATGAGCAGCGCCGACGCGACATGGATCCGCCACAACACCGGCTTGTGGTACAGGTCGGCGAGTTCCTGGAAATCGACCTTCGGCTGTTCAGGCCGCGGTGGATCGTGCACGCCCAGCACACACGCCACTGCCGCGACCGCGCACAGCACCGCCGGAAAGAGCAGCGCCAGCGAAAGGTTTCGTTTGGCGAGTTCAGGGATCACCAAAGCGGCGACCGCGATGCCCAGCGGCTGCGCGGTCTGCCGGATTCCCATCACCTGCGCCCGCTCACCCTTGGCGAACCACCCGGTCACCAGGCGGCCGCTGGCGGCCAGACAACTGGCGGCCGCCATGCCGCCCAGGACGAGGAACGTCCCGACCGCCACCATCGAATGCACCGACGCCGCGGCAAAGCCCGCCGCGGCCGTCGTGGCCAGACCCAGGGACAGCACGATTCGCTCGCCGACCCGGTCCAACAGGTATCCCCACGGAATCAACGTCAGCATCATGCCGACGTTGGGCATCGACGCCAAAAGAGCCGCCTCCGCGAGGCTGGCGTGGTGCTTTCCGACCAGCGCGGGAATCAAGAACGCGGCCCCGTTGATGAAGACGTTGGCGCACAACGACGATGCCTGCGACACGCCGAGCATCGACCAGCGCCGTGCGGTACTCGCCGATGCGACTTCCGTCGCAACATCATTTTCGGCAGTCAGTTCGTCGACCTTCCTCGGTCAGCGGGCGAGCAGGATCTGATCGACGCCCATTCGACCCTGCTCGAAAGCCAGCCGTCCGCCAGCCAGGTAGAGACGCCACACCCGGGCGGCTTCCTCGCCGATCAGTTCCACCGCGGCGTCCCAATTGTTTTCGAGATTATCGATCCATTCATCGGCTGTGCGGACGTAGTGGTCTCGCATCGCTTCCACCGAAATCATCGTCAGGCCGGCATCTTCCAGCAGACCAAGAGTCTGGCCGGTCGGACGCATGTGCATGTCGGGGGCGATGAACGATTCGATGAAAGGTCCGCCGCCGGGATGGCTGCCGCGCCGTGACATCTGCTGAATCAGCACGCGGCCACCGGGTCGTACACTCCTGTGCAGGATCGACGCGAACATCGGGTAATTCGCTTCGCCCACATGCTCGCCCATTTCGATCGACGCGGCCGCATCAAATGGACCATCGATCAGCGCCCGGTAGTCTTCGACGCGGATCTCTACCCGATCCTGCAGTCCCCGTGCGCTCAGCACGGCATCGATGTAGGCCTTCTGTTCGGGTGCGAGAGTCAGGCCCACGACCTGAGCGCCGTATTTCTCGGCCGCGTGCACACTCAATGAGCCCCAACCACATCCGACGTCGAGCAGCCACATGCCAGGTTGCTCGTGCAATCCGATTTTGCGGCAAATCCGGTCCAGCTTGTCCGACTGTGCTTGCGCCAGAGTCGAATCCGTTCGCGAGGGATCCCAGTACGCGCACGAATATGCCATCGACGGATCGAGAATGAGACGGTAGAAATCACTCGAGATGTCGTAGTGATGCCTGATTGCGGCACTGTCGCGGGACAAACTGTGCAGTCGGCCGCGCAGCCGTGCCTGACTGTCGGGCGGGCGAGGCGGGCCGCCGAGCGCACCCAGCCGCGCCGCGATGACGCAGAGCCGCCCCAGCGCCGCCGGTGAGGGCTTCACCGGCGTCAATCGGCGCTCGGCGGTCTGCGTCCACACTTCGTTCAGCGCCACCCCGAGATCGCCGTCGACGTCGATGTCGCCGCAGACGTAGGCCTGTGCCGCACCGAGTTCGCCTGGACGCCATAGCATCCGGCGAAGCGCGTCCGGGCTGCGCAGCCACACGACCGGCGCGGCCTCCGGCCCCGCGACGCTGCCGTCCCAGGCGATCAGCCTGATCGGCAACTCGCCGCCGATCACTGGCTCGATGGCCGCCGCCAGGGCGGGGGCAACGGCGTTTGCCGCGCCGGTCAGTGTGCTGCTGATTCTCACTGCCCCGGCGGCATCAGAACTGTGTCGATCATGTACACCTGCGCGTTGGCGGTGGGCACGCCGCCGCACACCAGGCCGGCGTTGTTGACCTTCAGGCCGTTACCCGCGCCGGTCACATTCACCGGTGCGCCCTGCACCGTGTTGTGCGATCCGTCGACCTGGTTGGGGCTCAACTGACCGGGAACGACGTGGTAGGTAAGGATGCTTTTCAGCAGGTCCGAGTTGGTCTTGAGCTGGTTGATGGTGTCGGCAGGCAGCTTGTTGAAGGCCGCGTCGGTCGGCGCGAACACGGTGAACTGGCCACCGTTGAGAGTGTCGACCAGGTTGACGTTGGGGTTGAGCTGACCCGACAACGCCGCGGTCAGGGTGGTGAGCTCGGGATTGTTCGATGCGGCCACTGCGACCGGAGCAGTCGACATACCAGTTACCGATGCGGGTCCGGAGGGGTGCATCGCCGCGTAGTCGGAACAACCGGCGCCGATCAGGTTTGGTGCGGCCACCGCGGGTGCCGAGGTGGCGACGACGAGACCGACGGCCGCGGCCGCGACACCAGTAGCTGGGATGAGTTTGCTGTACATGTTCATGGCCGTCATTCGGAGCACAACAGGCGGCGGATGGGTGATCAGCCGTATGTGAAGGAAAACACTTCCACGCCTGGACTGGGGCGGACCGTCAGTGATCCTCGGATCATGTCGTTGCCGCCGGCGATCTGGCGCGCCTGCGGCGGCCCGTCGATCGGCAACGTCGTCGTCTTTCCGTCGCGCGTCACAACAAGGTTGCCCGTTCCGCCGACAACGATGTAGACGTTTTTGGCCCGGTAATTCAGCTTGATGCTCGACGCATCGCCGTCCGACGTCGCGCCCTGATAATCGAGCTTCCACGGTCCTTCTAGCGCGAACGAGTCGTCGGGCAGTTGTTGCGGGAGCGAGAAGACCGAGCGGCCCTCGTCGTAGGTCCCGACGCCGGCGTAGTTGACCACCTTGCCCACCCCGAAGTACGTCTCGGGAGTCAGCCCGCCCTGCGGAGTGGTGTCCGGCGCATCCACCGGCGGGGGCAGCGCAACTCCGTTGTGCGCGTCGCCGATCAGCTCGCGGATCAACTTCTCGGTGCCGTTGTAGTCGCCTTCGCCGAACTTGGTGTGCCGCACGGTGCCGTTGGCGTCGATGAGATATTCGGCGGGCCAGTACTGGTTTCGGTAGTTCGTCCACGTCGAGTAGCTGTTGTCCAGTGCGATCGGATACGTGATCCCGAGGTCGGCAGCGCCCTTTTCGACGTTGCCGGTGACCTTTTCGAAGGCGTACTCCGGAGTGTGTACACCGATGACCTCAAAACCCTTGTCACGGTATGCCTTGTACCAACCCTCGACGTGCGGGATGGCGCGCTGGCAGTTGATGCAGGAGTATGCCCAGAAGTCGATCAGAACGACCTTGCCCCGCAACGAATGCAGGTCGATCGGTTTGTCGCCGGGAGTGTTCAGCCATGCGTTGATGCCCTTGAGGTCGGGCGCAGAGCCGCAATTCTGCAGTTGCTCGGACTCGTTATCGCAATTCGCCAAGTCCTTGTTCTGGTCGTTGACGATGCCGCCGAGTTGCCGCTGGACCTGCTTGTTGCTGCCTAACTTGTCCTCGAGCGAGTGGGTGTAGTCGGGGATCGCCCGCTGCAGCGCCGCAGGCAGATTGAAGACCAGCGCCACGGCCAGCAGTATCGTGACAACGCCTGCGGTGATGCGGATCGCGCGCTGGCGGCGCCGAAAAGCGCTGACCCGCTCCGCAACCCGTTGCCCCGCCAGCGCAAAGAACAACAATGGAATGGCCGTCCCCACGGCGAACGCCAGAGTGAGTGTGACGATCGGCAGGCCGATCTTGGCGGTCGCGCCCGCAACCACGATCGCAGCCAGAACCGGGCCGGCGCACGGCACATACAGCACGCCCAACGCCAGACCGAGACCAAAACCACTGGCGCGAGCCGCAATCTGCTTTTGCGGAATGCGGGCGAACGGCCGCTCCAGCAACTGCTCGAACCGCGGAAAGATCAAGCCGAGACCGATCGCAACCAATGCGACCAACGCGATCCAGCGGATCGCGTCCTGCGGCAGGTGCAGCAGCGACAGCAGCGCCGACCCGACCAGAGTGACGATGCTGAAGCTCAGCACCAGTCCACCGATTACTCGATATGGCCGCGAGACATCACGTTTCGGCTTGACCGCGACGGCAACCCGGCCGTCACCCGCTTCGGTGGAGACCTCAGCATCAGCGCTCTGCGTTCCCGATGAGAAGAAGATCACCGGCAGCACCGGCAATATGCACGGCGAAATGCCGGTGATAAGTCCCCCGACCAGACCGATCAACGCAATAGACACCATGGTCATTATTCGCCACCAGTGCAGTCTTGGATTGGTTCGGTGGCCTAACAAGCGATAAGGCAGCCCGGCGGACCGGACTGCCTTATCTCGCGACGGTCATCGACCGCTGTTTTTAGCTGGGAGGCACCAGCACAGTGTCGATCATGTACACCGTCGCGTTGGCGGTGTGCACCCCTCCGCACACCAGCCCCGCATCGTTGACTTTGAGGTCGTTGCCCTGGCCGACCACGTTGACCTCGGCGCCCTGCAACGTCTTGTGCATGCCGTCGACCTTGGCCGGGCTGTTCTGCCCGTCCACCACGTGGAAGGTCAGGATGCTCTTCAACATGTCGGCGTTGGTCTTGAGCTCGTCGATCGTGCTCGCCGGCAGCTTGTCGAACGCTGCGTTGGTCGGCGCGAACACCGTGAACTGGCCGCTGTTCAGCGTGTCGACCAGATTGACGGCGGGATTGAGCTTGCCCGACAGTGCCGCGGTCAGTGTCGACAGCAGCGGATTGTGCGACGCCGCCGTCGCGACCGGGTCGGAGGCCATTCCGGTCACCGACGCCGGACCAGTCGGATGCAGCGCCGCGTAGTCCGCGCAACCGGAGCCGATCAGGTCGGACGCGGGAGCAGCGGGCGCGCCGGTCATGGCGGGCGCCGTGGTGCTGCTCGATGCACTCGAACTGGTCTGTTGCCCGGAGTCAGATGTTTTGCTCGAACACGCCGAGAACCCCACCGCAGCGAGCGCAGCCAGGCTCACCGCCAGTGTCTTTGTGTGCATGTCCTTCATTCCGCGTTGGCTCCTTTGTCAAAGGCGGCGAGCGCCGCCGCTTACGGTCAGACATCTCGTTATTCGGAGCGGCGGCCATCATGGATGGGCCGTGAAGGTGACGCCAGTCACGGGCGTCCTCGCGGCCTCCCGCTCCGAATACACAATGTGCCTGAGCAAACAGGACGGTCAGTAGCCGTAATCGGCAGCGGTGTCGCTGGCCTGACCGCTGCCTACCTTCTGTCCGGCCGCGACCGCGTCACGCTGTACGAGGCCGACACCCGACTGGGCGGCCACGCACATACCCACCGGGTCGACCGCGGCGACGGCGCCGTCGTCGGTGTGGACACCGCATTTCTTGTCCACAACGACCGCACCTACCCGACGCTGTGCCGGTTGTTCGACGAACTCGGCGTCCGCACACAGGAATCCGACATGTCGATGTCGGTGCGATCAGAGGCCACCGGCCTGGAATATGCCGGCGCTCTCGGCGTGCGCGGCCTGTTCGCTTCGTGGAAGTCGGCTCAGCCCCGTTATCTGCGAATGCTTCTCGAGGTCAAGCGATTTCACCGCGCCGCGCGCCGGGTGCTCAGGCGAGACGACGCCGACGACCTGGAGACCTTGGACGCGTTTCTACGCCGGTACCGGTTCTCGGCGTTCTTCGTCGCGCACTTCGTCACGCCGTTGGTGGCGGCGGTGTGGTCCTGCAGCAGTCACGACGCGCTGCGCTATCCGGCGCGCTACCTGTTCGTCTTTCTCGACCACCACGGCATGCTGTCGGTCTTCGGCTCACCGACGTGGCGCACGGTGACCGGGGGCTCGGCTCACTATGTGCAGGCCGTCGCCGAACGCCTGCACGAAGTCCGCACCGGACAGTCAATTTGCGGGTTACGCAGGCTGGCTGGCGGCGTGCAGGTCGGGGTCCGTGGAGCGGCGCCGCGAATGTTCGACGCCGCCGTGGTGGCGGTGCACCCTGATCAGGCGCTCGCGCTTCTCGACGATCCGTCGCGCCACGAGCAGGCTGTACTGGGCGCGATTCCGTACTCGACCAATCACGCTCAGCTGCACACCGATGAGTCGGTCCTGCCGCGACGGCAACACGCTCGCGCATCGTGGAATTACCTGATCCGGCCGAACGACGACCACGTGCTCGTGACGTACGACGTGAGCAGGCTGATGCGTATCGACGCCGACCGCCGATTCCTGGTCACACTCGGCGGCCACGACCGGGTCGACCCGACATCGGTGATCGCCGAGATGTCCTACAGTCATCCGCTCTACACCCCGGAATCTGTTGCGGCGCAACGCTTGCTGCCGACTTTGGATGACGACCGGGTGGTCTTCGCCGGCGCCTACCACGGCTGGGGATTTCACGAAGACGGCGCCGCGTCCGGACTGCGCGCCGCTCGACGGCTGGGCGCCGACTGGCCGGCACATTCCGCGCGCACGGAGGCACTGGCATGCTGACGCCGGCGATCTACGAGACGACAATCACCCACGACCGGCAGGCGCCGGTGCAGCACTCCTTCGAATACCGCAGCTACAGCTGGTATGTCGACATCGACGAACTGCCGTCGCTGCCCTGGTGGTTGCGGGCGTTTGCCCGGTTCGACGCGCGAGACCATTTCGCCGGCCGTCCGGGTCAGTCGCTTCGCGACCGGGTGGACGCCTACCTGGCCGACCACGGCGCGGAGTTGCCCGGCGGTCGCATCACCGCGTTGCTGCAGGCGCGCGTGCTCGGGTACGTGTTCAACCCGATCAGCGTCTTCTGGTGCCACGACCACGAAGGAGTGCTCCGGCACGTCATCGCCGAAGTGCACAACACCTACGGCCAACGCCACGCCTACCTGGTTCCACCGGCGAACAAGCCGGTGGTGGTCACCAAAAAGCTCTACGTCTCACCGTTCAACCGGGTGAGTGGCCACTACCAGGTAGTGGCGCCGCGCCCGGATCAGGAATTGGACCTGGTGGTGTCGCTGCACGACGGCGCCAAACCGGCCTTTGTCGCGAGACTGCGCGGTACCCACCGGCCCGCGACGCTGCGGCACATCACCCGGATGCAGATCGTGTCGCCACTGGCACCGTTGGTGGTGGCGTTCAGGATCCGTCTGCAAGGAATCGCATTGTGGCGTCGCGGGCTCCCGGTGGTGCCACGAAGCACCGCGCACATTGCGATCGACCAAAAGCCCTCGCCTGCAGTCGATCCGGAGCTCTGGCCCGCGGTCGCCCGAGTGCCGTCCGGGCCACGCGCCGCGGTATCGGCGACCATCGCCAACCGATTGTTGCGCCGCATCGCCGGCCGGTTGCCCGTGAGATTCGCCTACCCCGACGGCACGGTCACCGGCGCCGGCGACGAGGCATCGCCGACATTGACCATCAAGCACCCGGACCGGCTGGCCCGTCGGATCGGGCGGCATGGTCTGATCGGATTCGGTGAGTCCTACATGGCCGGCGAGTGGGAATCGGACACGCTGCCCGAGGTGCTGACCGTGCTCGCGACCGACATGGCCACCCTGGTTCCGTCTGCACTGCAGTGGCTCCGGCCGATTGTCGTTGCCTCTCAACCGGGTTCGACGAGGCCGAGCCGCGCGGAGGCCCGCCACGCCGTTGCCCGGCATTATGATTTGCCCAGCGAGCTGTTCAGCGAGTTCCTCGACGAATCCATGACGTATTCGAGCGCACTGTTCGATCGCCTACCGGCCAGGTGGCCGGACTTGGCCGGGGCGCAACGACAGAAGATCGACAGGCTGCTCGACGCCGCCAACGTGGGTCCGGGCACCCGACTGCTGGAGATCGGCACCGGATGGGGCGAACTCTGCATTCGCGCCGCCGAACGCGGAGCCGAAGTCCGCTCGCTCACCCTGTCGGAGCGTCAGGTGTCGCTGGCCCGGCAGCGAGTCGCCGCGGCCGGGCTGTCCGACCGGGTGGAGATCGACTTGCGCGACTTCCGCGACGTCGGCGGAAACTACGACGCGGTGATCTCCGTCGAGATGATCGAGGCGATCGGCTTTCACGCCTGGCCGGAATACTTCCGCACGATCGATGGGCTATTGCGGCCCGACGGGCGATTCGCCATGCAGGCCATCACCATGCCGCACGACCGGATGCTGGCGTCGCGTAAAAGCCACACCTGGATCCAGAAGTACATCTTCCCGGCCGGGTTGATTCCGTCGACCACCGCGATCGCCGAGATCACCGAGCGACACACCGCTTTGCGACCCGTCGATATGTTCTCGCTGCGCGCACACTACGCAGAAACGTTGCGACTGTGGCGGGAGCGGTTCATCCAACACCGCGGAACGCTGACGCACATCGGCTTCGATGAGGTGTTCTCGAGAATGTGGGAGTTGTACCTGGCCTACTCGGAGGCCGGATTCCGCTCGGGATACCTCAACGTCTATCAATGGACGTTTGCACGTGAGGCGCAGACATGATCGCCGACTGCGCGATCGTTTCCGGGGCGTCGGCCGCGGCACTGGCCGTCGTGTTCGCGATCACGTTCGTCATCGCCCGGCGCATCGGCCGCTACAACGTGGTCGACGTGACCTGGGGGCTGGGCTTCATCGCCGTGGCGGCGATCGCGGCGATTCTCGGCCGCGGTGACCCGTCGCGCCGCTGGCTGCTGCTGGCTCTGGTCGCGATCTGGGGTCTGCGGCTCAGCGGATACATCCATCGACGGTCGGTGGGCAAGGGCGAGGATCCGCGTTACGCGGACTTGCTGCGGGACGCCAGCGTCGGCCAAGTCGTTCGCCGAGTGTTCCTCATGCAAGGGCTCGCGACCTGGTTCATCTCGCTGCCGCTGCAACTCTCGTCGGTCCTGGGCCCCACACCTCGGCCGTTGCTGGCGGTCACCGCGGCCGGCGTGCTGGTGTGGGTGGTCGGTATCGGCTTCGAATCCGTCGGCGACCGTCAACTGCGGGAGTTCAAGTCTGATTCGGCGCACCGCGGCGTCGTGATGGACCGCGGCCTGTGGGCATGGACGCGTCATCCCAATTACTTCGGCGACGCCTGCGTCTGGTGGGGATTGTGGCTGATCACGATCGCCGGGTGGTGGTCGCTGGCCACGGTGCTATCACCAGCGTTGATGACGTACTTCCTGGTCGCCGTCACCGGCGCCCGGCTGACCGAGAAGTACATGAGGGGCCGTCCGGGCTTCGCGGAATACCAGCAACGGACTTCGTTTTTCATCCCGAGCCGACCCAGATCGGCTCGATCATGACGACTCTTCTCGCGGAATCGATAAGCTACCGACCGATGACCGAACTAAGCCACGGCAGCGATCTGGACGCATTGCTGCGCCGAGTGGCGCGTCGCGACGCCGATGCGTTCGCCGCGCTGTACGACCAGACCAGATCGCGGGTTTACGGGCTGGTGATTCGGGTCCTGCGCGACGCCGGGTACAGCGAGGAAACCACTCAGGAAATCTATCTGGAAGTGTGGCGGACCGCCGGGGCCTATGACTCCGCCAAGGGGTCTGCGCTGTCCTGGCTGCTGACCATGGCGCATCGCCGCGCCGTCGACCGGGTGCGGTCCGAGCAGGCCGCCGGCCAGCGTGAGTCACGGTACGGCGCAGCCAGCGTCGAGAGGCCCGGCGATCTGGTCGCCGATTCGGCGATCGCCGCCGACGAGCGCCGCCGAGTGGCCGCATGCCTGGATTCGCTGACCGACGTGCAACGCCAGTGCATCGAATTGGCGTATTACGGCGGACTGACCTATTCCGAAGTATCGCAACGGTTGTCGGCCAACCTGTCCACGATCAAATCACGCATGCGCGATGCGTTACGCGGTCTGCGCGGATGCCTGGGTGTGACATGACCGAACCGAACGAATTCGACCTGCTCGAGCTGGCCACGCCGTACGCGCTGCACGCCATCTCCGACACCGAGCGCGCTGCCGTCGACCGAAGACTCGCCGCTGCCTCGACGCCGATCGCCAACACTTTCGACGACGAGGTGCGCGCGATCCGCGAGACGATGGCGATCGTGTCCGCGGCGACTTCGGCCGAGCCACCGGCTCAGTTGCGCGCTGCGGTGCTGGCCGCGGTGCAATCCGAGAGGCCGAGCCAACTTCGTTTGCGCACCGCCTTGTTGGCGGCCGCGGCGGCGATCATCGTCGGGTTGGCGGCGTTCGGCATCGGCGTCGCGCTGCGGCCGCCGCCCACGCCGACCATGACCGAGCAGATCATGGCAGCACCCGACAAGCGAACGGTCTCCGGTCAACTCGCCGGCGGGACCGCGACGGTGATCTTCTCCCGGGACGTGAACGCCGGCGTGCTGGAGATGAGCAATGTGCCGCCCCCGTCGCGGGGCACCGTGTATCAGATGTGGCTGATCGACGACGACAAGGGTCCTACCTCTGCGGGCACGATGGATGCCGCGGCCGTCACTCCGTCAGTCACTCATCTGCTGCGCAACCTCGGGAAATCCCGCGTGCTGGCGTTCACTGTCGAACCCGGCAACGGTTCTGTCCAGCCGACCGGGTCGATCATCACCAAATTGCCGTTGAGTTAGCCTGGCCGCAAGGGGGTGGGCTGGGCGTGACAACTCTGAAAACGGACTACCTGGTCGTCGGTGCCGGCGCGATGGGTATGGCCTTCACCGACACGCTGGTGGCCGAGACAGACGCACAGGTGGTGGTCGTCGACCGCTGCCCGGCGCCGGGTGGGCACTGGAACCGGGCCTACCCGTTCGTGCGTCTGCATCAGCCGTCGGCGTATTACGGCGTCAACTCTCGCGCGCTGGGCAGCGACAGCATCGACCAGATCGGTTGGAATGAGGGGCTTTACGAACTGGCGACGGTAGGCGAAATCTGCGCCTACTTCGAACGCGTGATGCATCAGGATCTGCTGCCAAGCGGGCAGGTGTCCTACTTTCCGATGGCTGAGTATCTCGGCGAGGGCCGCTTTCGGACGCTGTCCGGCCGCGAGTACACCGTGGACGTCCGCAAACGCGTCGTGGACGCGACGTATCTGCAGACCACCGTGCCGTCCATGCGCCCGCCGGCCTACGTCGTCGACGGCGTCGACTGCGTGCCACCCAATGACCTGGCCGCCTTCGCGGCGAACCGCGATCGGTTCGTCATCGTCGGCGCCGGCAAGACCGGCATCGACGCCTGTTTGTGGTTGCTGCGTCACGACATCGCGCCCGAGCGGCTGACCTGGATCATGCCGCGCGATTCGTGGCTGATGGATCGCGCCAATATCCAACCGGGCCCGCAATTCCTGGAGCGATTTCAGGGCGGGTTCGCCGCGCGATTGGGCGCGATCATGGAAGCCACCTCCGTGCCGGACTTGTTCGACCGCCTGGAAGCGAGCGGCACCCTGTTGCGGCTGGATCCGGCGATCCGGCCGACCATGTACCGCTGCGCGAACGTGACGCAGACCGAACTGGACCAACTGCGCCGCATCGACGATGTCGTGCGACTGGGCCGTGTCGAACGCATCGAGGCCGGCAAGGTGACACTGGCCGACGGCGCAATCTCCGTTGAGGGTTCGGCACTCTACGTCGACTGCAGCGCCGATGGACTCGAACGACGCCCGGCGGCAACAGTTTTCAGCGGCGACAAGATCACGCTGCAAAGTATCCGGGGCTGTCAGCAGGTTTTCAGCTCCGGGATGATCGCTCACGTCGAAGCCGGGTATCACGATGACCTGACGCGAAACGAGCTCTGCCAACCGGTGCCCCATCCCAATACCGATCTGGACTGGTTGACCACGACCCTGGCCGAGCACCGCAATCAGATCCGCTGGTTCGCCGACGGCGAGCTGATGGAATGGCTCGGCGCGGCCCGGCTGGATCTGATGCGACACATGTACGCCCCGTTGATGGACAAGCCGCAGGCAGTGCGCAACAAGGTGTTCGGGTACATCGCGGCTGGGCTGGAATCGGCGAACGAGAAGTTGGAAGTCCTACTGAGCGAACACCGTTCAGCTCTTCCGCAGACTGCCGAGCAGAGCCACTAGGACGCCGAGCAGCACCAGTGCACCACCGGCGGCCAGCGTCAGGTCGAGCCAATGGTGCAGACTCGCTCTGGCCTGGCCGACCATCACGTCCGCGATCCGACGAATGTCCCCGGTGGTGTCGTTCAGCGTGTCGTTGATGCGGCGACGGGCCACCTCGATGCCGACCCAGCCCGCAGCGCCGACCAGCAGCGCGGAAACACCCAGCCCGGCCAGCGCCCGGCCACGGCTGCGCGCGGCCGCCAGCGTCAGCAGCGCACCGATAACGGCCAGCGCCGTCACACCGATGGCCGCCCACAGCCCCCATTCGGCCAGCGGCCGTAACTCGCCGGGCTGCAACGCTTTCGGTGTCGACACCGTCACCGGAACCCGAACCTCGTCGGGCACCTGCACGTAGTAAGCGGCCAGCAGTGGGGCGAAGGCACTGTCTTTGAGCATGCCGGCCAGGTCGACCACCCACTGGCTGCCTTCGGCCTGGGCGTGGGCGCCGGTGAACATCCAGTCGTGCGCCAGGCGGTTGGCGTCGGCGAACTGCAACGGGAAGTCCGGGCCGGCGGTATAGCCGGCAGCCACACCGTGCACCCGCGCCGAGTCGACCCGATAGCCGCGCTGGTTGATCAGCACGGTCGCCCTGGTGGCCAACTCGGATGCCACCGCCGTCTGCAGTTCCGAGTTACCGGCCGCCTGACGGGCCATCGCCGTGTAGCCGTTGACGTCGACGATGTGGGTCTGCGCCCACGCCGCCGGCACGGCAACCGCCAACGCGGCGGTGGTGAACAGCCACAGCAGCGCCGTCAGCGCGAATCGCAACGCAGCCGCTACTTGGCGGCGCGGCGAGGACGGGACAACGCCAACTTCGTCATCATCCGGTTCGTCCGCTTCAGCGCCTTGAGCGAATTGTGGTAGTAGTTGCCGCCGGCGCCGACGTTGGTGCGCGGCCCCACAACGGTTTCGACGCGACAGAACTTGCGCAGGCCGTCGGCGCCGCCGAACCGCGCACCGATGCCCGAGGTCTTCCAGCCACCCATCGGCGCCGTCGTGCACATCAGGTTGGTGATCACGTCGTTGATGTTGACCGCACCGCAATCAAGACGCAGGGCAACGTCTTTGGCGCGTTCGACGTCGCGGGAGAACACCGAGGCGCTCAACCCGTAGGGACTGTCGTTGGCCAACCGCACCGCTTCCTCGACCGAACCGACCTTCATGATCGGCAACGTAGGACCGAAGGTCTCCTCGGTCATACACGCCATCGAGTGGTCGACGTCGACGAGCACCGTTGGCGGGTAGAAGCTGCCTGAGGTGTCGGCGCGCCGTCCACCGGTCAACGCGCGCGCTCCGGCTGCCACCGCGTCGCGGACGTGACGCTCGGTCACCTGGAGTTGCTGCTCGTCAATCAGCGCGCCGAAGGTCTTCCCCTCGCCGGCACCGACCTGAAGCGACTGCACGTCGCGCACGACGGCTTTGACGAATTGGTCGTAGACCGAGTCGTGGACGTAGACCCGCTCCACCGAGACGCAGGTCTGCCCGGCGTTGAACATCGCCCCCCAGACCGCGGCGTGCGCGGCCAGGTCGACGTCGGCGTCCTCGAGCACGATCATCGGGTCCTTGCCGCCGAGTTCCAGGCTGACCGGCGTCAAGCGGCGGGCGGCGCGCTCCATGACTTTGCTGCCGGTGGCGCTGGACCCGGTGAACTGCAGATAGTCGACGTTGTCGATGACGGCCTCCGACACCGCGCGGGCGCCTTGGGCCAGCTCGAAGACCTCAGGTCCGCCGGATTCCTGCCAGCCGCGGCGCAGCACCTCCGCGGTCAGCGGGGTGCGCTCGGACGGTTTCAGCAGTACCGCGCAGCCCGCGGCCAGGGCACCGATTCCGTCCATCAGCGCGTTGGCCACCGGGTAGTTCCACGGCGCGATGACGCCGACGACGGGCCGTGGCCGGTAATGCACGGTGATCTTCTTGATCGCCATGAAAGGCAATGCGGCCGGGCGCTTTTCGGGCGCCAATGCTTTCTCCGCCGTCCTGATGTAGTACGACAGGATCATGATCAGCATCGGCACCTCTTGGGCGGCGTCGACGGCCGATTTGCCGGTTTCGGCGATCAGCAGTTCTTCGATCTCGCCGCGATGGTCACCCAGCCAGACCGCGAACCGGGCGAGCACCTTGTTGCGGCCTCTGGCGCCGCGTTGCTCCCACTCGTGCTGAGCAGCGCGCAGACCGGCGGCGATGGTGGGCACGTCAGCAGGGTCGGTCCACTGCACGTGCCCGGCGACTGCACCGGTGGCAGGGTTGAGGATGGTGCCGGTGCCGGTGAATTCGGTGGTGCTCGGTGCGGTCTCGGGAGGCTTGGTGGCGGTCATGTTCGCCATCGTAGACGCGTTAGTGTGACGTGGATCTCGTGGCGGCCCGAGCCGCAGGCCACCAGAAGCGTTCGCCGAGAACGGATGCAAGCGCGGGTACCAGCAGCGTGCGCACCACGAGCGTGTCGAGCAGCACCCCGATGCACACGATCGTCCCGATTTGGGCCAGCGCCACGACCGGAAGGACGCCCAAGACGACGAACACCGCCGCCAGCAGGATTCCCGCGCTGGTGATGACGCCACCGGTGCGGGTGAGCGCGTACCGCATGGCCTCTCGGGCGCCGAGGTGCAGGCGCTGTTCTCGGGCGCGGGTGGCCAGGAAGATGTTGTAGTCGACACCGAGTGCGACGAGGAACAGGAACGCATAGAGCAGGACTTGGGTGTCGAACGCCTCGAACCCGAAGACGTGGTGAAACAGCCAGTTGCCGGCACCCAGGCTCGCCACATAGGTGGCGATGACGGTGCCGATCAAGCACAGCGGTGCGACGAGGGATCGCAACAGCACCAAGAGGACCACCGCAACGACCGCCAAGATGAGCGGGATGATGACCAACCGGTCACGCGCGGCGGCCTCATGTTGGTCGAGTGCGGCGGCGTCGGCCCCGCCTACCAACGCACCGCCACTGGCAAGGGCGGTTCGCAGCGCCTTGACGGTGGCGAACGCCGCGTCGCTCTGAGGCGCCCCAGCGGGGATGACGTCGATCTTCGTCCATCCGTGTGCGGTGCCGGCAACGCGCACCGACGTCACGCCGTTGACCGACGCGGCGATCCTTGACGCGGTGCTGGCGTCGGCGTCGCGGGCGAGGACAACGAGTTGCCCGCGCGAATCGGCCGGGAAGGTCTCGGCCAACAGATGCTGAGCTCGCACGGACTCGGGATTTCCGACGAATTGATCGGTCTGGCTCAATCCGATCTTCACGCCAGTCAGGCCGGCGCTCAGGACCACGATCAACAGCACCGCTGCCGTGCCGATCCACCACGGCCTTCGCTGGACCGCCGAGCCGATCCGACCCCAGATCGGGTGTCCGCCCTCACCACGATTCTCCGGCTCCACGTATCGCGGAATGAAGGGCCAGAACACTTTTCGGCCACATAGCACCAGGGCTGCGGGAAGGACACCCAGCACCAAAAGGAGGGCGATGGCGATGCCGATCGAGCACGCCGCCCCCAAAGCCCCGTTACCGACGAGTGTGGCGAACAGCAGCATCAACAGGCTGAGCGCCACGGTGCCGGCTGACGCAATAATCGCCGGACCGGCCGTCACGACCGCCGTACGCATGGCTCGACGGGTGTCGCGCTCGACGAGTAATTCTTCGCGGTAGCGGGCGATCAGCAGCAGCGCGTAATTGGTCCCGGCGCCGAATACCAGCACCGACAAGATTCCCAGAATCGACGGATCCACCGGTAGGCCGTCGGCGTCCGCCGTTGCCGCCACCACAAAGCGGGCCAGCCCGTCGGCGACAGCTACCACCGCCAGGGGCACCGTCCACAACACCGGGCTGCGATAGGTGACGATCAACAGCACCGCCACCACCGAGGCCGTGATCAGCAACAGGCGGACATCCGCCCCGGCGAACGCCGTGATGGTGTCGCCTTGAAATCCGACCGGACCGGTCAGCCACGCGCGCATACCGCCGGGCAGGCCTTGCCTTGCTATCTGCCGCAACGAGTCGGCCTGCGCCACGATCGCGGTGGTGCCGGATTGTGCCCGCACCGGGACCGTGATCAGCGCCGTCGTCCCGTCCGTGCTGAACCGTGGCCGCACCGCCGCCGGCACCGTCGAGTATCCGGCGAGGGCCGTCGCGCGTTGATCGACCGCGGCACGCTGCGGGCCGGTCAGCACCTGTCGCTGAGCGCCGTCGGAGGTGGCGAACACGAGCAGTGCGACGGTCTGATCGGCGTCCGGGAATTCCTTGAGTAAGGCCGCCACCTTCGTCGATTCGGCCGCCGGGGGACCACCCTGCGGGGGCACCGCGTCCGGCATCGACTTCGGCAGCAGCGCGAACAGCGCGCCGAGCATCGCGAACGTCACGATCAGCAAGACCGCACCGCTGCGCCGGCCGGTCTGTAGTCGCGCCAACCAATCCACGCGACGACAATACTGAGCCGGCGACAGCACGCCCTACGGCGCGATACCCCGCAGATAGGCGGCCTGGCCGAGATGCTGGGCGCAGTCGTCGATGATGCTGACCAGCCGAGCGCTGGCCGTGACCGGCGGATCCCAGTTGCGGTCGATGACGCGCGCCAGGTCCTCGGCGGTGACGCCCGCGACGAACTCCAGCGTCAGCTTGTGTACGGCGTGGTAGTAGCCGGTCAACAGCTCGACCGGCGCATGCACTTTCGCTACTTCGTCAGGGCCGTGGCCGTAGCCGGAGTCGTTGCGCGGCAGGTCGAGCCCGAAACGGTCGACCCAGCCGTCGTGTGTCCACACCTGGTCTACACCGGCGATCGGCGCGAGCTGAAGGTCCTGCACTCGCGCGCTGTGCCAGATCAGCCAGGCGATGCTGTTCGCGCTCGGCGTCGGACGGTAGTTGGCCTGCTCGGCCGTGAGCCCATCGGTGACCTCGTCAACATGCTCGATCAGTCGAGTGAACGCATCGCGAAGCAATTCCCGGGAAGCAGCGTCGTCATCGGACATGGCTTGATCCTGGCATGAGGCACCGACACGGTCGTAGATTCAGTAGATGACCTACGACCTCATCATCCGCAACGGCACCATCGTCGACGGGCTGGGAGGTGAGCCGTACGTCGGTGACGTCGCCGTGCAGGACGGGGTGATCGCCGCGCTCGGTTCGGTCAACGGGTCGGATGCACGTCGGGAGATCGACGCGACCGGGCTGCTGGTCACGCCGGGCTTCGTCGACCTGCACACCCACTACGACGGCCAGTCCATTTGGTCGGACCGGTTGACGCCGTCCTCGGCGCACGGGGTGACCACCGTGGTGATGGGCAACTGCGGTGTCGGGTTCGCGCCGTGCCGCCAGGAGGACCACGACGTGCTGGTCGACGTGATGGCCGGGGTCGAGGACATTCCCGGCGTGGTGATGACCGACGGCCTGCCCTGGAACTGGGAGACCTTCCCCGAATACCTGGACGCCCTCGACGCCGGCAAGCGTGACATCGACGTCGCTGCCTACCTTCCGCATTCGCCGCTGCGGGTCTACGTGATGGGTCAGCGCGGCGCCAACCGCGAACCGGCCACCGCCGAGGATCTGACCAGGATGCGGGCGCTGGCCAAAGAGGCCATCGAGGTCGGAGCGCTGGGCTTCGCATCGTCGCGGCTGACCATCCACAAAACCGAGAGCGGTTCGCCGATCCCGAGCTACGACGCGGCGCGCGAGGAGATCGAGGAGATCGCACGCGGCGTTGTCGACGGCGGCGGCGGGCTGCTGCAGTTCGTGCCTGACATTCCCGCCGGCGGCTATCAGCCGGTGCTGCAGACGGTGTTCGACGTCGCCGAGGACGTCGGGCTGCCGGTCACCTTCACGCTCGTCGTCGGAAATTTCGGTGACCCGACCTGGCCGGACGCCATCACCATGATCGAGAAGGCCAACGCAGCCGGTGGAGATGTGACCGCGCAGTTGTTGCCGCGCCCGATCGGGCTGATCATCGGTCTGCAGCTCAGCGCCAACCCGTTTGTGCTGTACCCCAGCTACCGCGCGATCGCGGATCTGCCGCTGGCCGAGCGCGTCGCCGAGATGCGCAAGCCCGAGGTCCGCGCCCGCATCCTCGCCGACAAGGCCGGCCACGGGCATCCGCTCATGGCGGTCGCGCAGATGTGGGATTGGATCTTCCCGCTGGGCGACAACCCCAACTACGAGCCGGACCCGTCGGACAGCATCGGCGCCCGGGCCCGGGCCTGCGGAATCGACCCGAGGGAAGAGGCCTACGACCGGCTGCTCGACGACGACGGCGAAGCGATCCTGCTGGTCACCCTCAGCAACCTGGAGAACAACTCGCTGGACACCGTCGGGGAGCTCCTGCACCGAGACGACGTCGTGCTCGGCCTCGGTGATGGCGGTGCGCACTACGGAATGATCTGCGACGCAAGCTATTCGACGTACTTCTTGACGCACTGGGCGCGCGACCGCAAGTCCGGCCGATTCGAGGTGCCCGAAGCCGTGCGCCGACTCACCTCGGTGCCGGCCCGCGTCGCGGGGCTCGGCGACCGCGGCCGCATCGCTGTGGGTTACAAGGCCGACCTCAACGTCATCGACCACGCGGCGCTGCGGATCCACAAGCCGGTGATCACCCGCGACCTACCGGCAGGTGGCCGCCGTCTCGACCAGACCGCTGACGGCTACGTGGCCACGATCGTTTCCGGCGAGGTGATCGCCGAGAACGGAGTGCCCACCGATGCACGGCCGGGCAAGCTGATCCGCGGCCGGCAGCCGATCCCGGCGGTCTCCCCCTAGATGACTGTGCAGCTTGTGTGAGCGATTGGGCCTCGATCGCGCGGACAAGCTGCACAGTCGACGTTAGACAGGGTAGCCCGCCGCTCTGAGCTTGCCGCGGACCCGTTCAATGATGACGTCCGGCCGCGAGAGCATTTCAGCGCTGACTCTGACGATCGCCCATCCCATCGCCTCGAGCATCGCAATCCGGTCGATGTCCCACGACCGCTGATACCGGTCGGACCAATGCTGGATGCCGTCGTACTCGACGGCAACCCGCCATTTTCGCCAGCCCATATCAACCCTGATCCGCGTGATACCGAACTCGTCGGTGAACTCGATCTGCGTTTCGGGTCGCGGCAAGCCCGCGCGGACCAGCAAGAGTCGTACTCGACTCTCCTGCGGCGATTCAGCGCCACCGTCAACGAGGTTGAGCACCGACCTGAGCTGCCGGACACCACGGGCGCCAGGTTTGGCGTCGGCAAGCGCGACGACATCGGAAACCTTGAAATTCGTTGCATTCGCCAGTGCATCCAAGATAGGAATCGACCGGTTCGGCGGCGACGACCGGCCGATGTCAAACGCAGTACGTCCCGGCGTGGTGATCCGAATTCCATTGACAGTACAAATTTCTCGAGCACCCAAGTCGTATGAGTGGACGACGATCCCTGCCGGGGCGTGTCGATTGGCACGGCACAGTTCTGCGGGTTCGCCTGCGCTCAGCCATTTAGTACCGAGGACCGCCGCTGCGGACAGCCCTGTCAACGTCGCGGTGCCACCGGACCACAGCCACGCTGCGCGGGCTCGGGTAAGCGCGGTGAGCGTCGCCTGCCTGGGCAGATAAACGTTGCGGTAGATCGGTCGATAATCCCTCTGCAGCCGAATTGCCGACACAGCGTGTCGACGCACCGCCTGTCGCCCCAGAAACGGCCAGTCGTCTCCGCCCATGCCCGGCATTTTCGTTGCTGACGGTCAGCGCCGGGCGCAGCTGTGCACAGGCACCGACTGTGCAGGTTATGCAACTGAACAGGCCGTAACTACGTACATAACCTGCACAGTGGGCGGCAGAAAAACCCCTAGCCGGACAGCGCGTCGACCAGCGCGGCCAGTTGGTCCGGCGACACCGAGTTGGGGCACTGGCTCTTCAGGTTGAGCAACGGCTGGGCGATGTTCTTCAGGTCCAACGCCTGGCCCGGGTGGCCGATGAAATAGCCCCGGATGGCCGATTTCGCGTCGGCGGGCGGTTGATTGACGGCACTCGTCAGCACATTGTTCGCGTCCGGATGAGCATCGAGGTAGCCGCTCGCCGAATTCAACACGCCGCTCGCGGTGGCGGCGACCCCGCTGGCCGAGCACGGATCGCCGGCACTCGCCGTCGGCGCGACGGTGAGACACAGAACACAGCCGGGGATCACTCCAAAAATTGTGCGCCATAACGATTTTCTCATTGCGTGGTCCCTTCGTCCCCAATATCTGAATGAACCAGTACATCAGTTGGCCGACGATACGAAAAACCCGGCCCCACATGGGGACCGGGCTTTTCGCCAGAACAGACTTTAGAAGTCCATGCCGCCCATGCCACCGGTCGGGTCGCCCGCGGGCGCGGCCGACTTCTCCGGCTTGTCGGCGACAACGGCCTCGGTGGTCAGGAAGAGCGCCGCGATGGACGCCGCGTTCTGCAGCGCCGAACGCGTCACCTTGACCGGGTCGGCAACGCCGGCCTTCAGCAGGTCCTCGTACTCACCGGTGGCGGCGTTCAGGCCGGTACCGGCAGGCGAGTTGGCGACCTTCTCGGCAACGACGCCGGGCTCGAGTCCACCGTTGAAGGCGATCTGCTTCAGCGGAGCCGAGAGCGCCACGCGCACGATGTTCGCGCCCGTCGCCTCGTCACCAGTGAGCTTCAGATCGTCCAGCGCCGGAGCCGACTGCAGCAGAGCCACGCCACCACCGGCGACGATGCCCTCCTCGACGGCCGCCTTGGCGTTGCGCACGGCGTCCTCGATGCGGTGCTTGCGCTCCTTGAGCTCCACCTCGGTGGCAGCACCGGCCTTGATCACCGCAACACCGCCGGCCAGCTTGGCCAGGCGCTCCTGCAGCTTCTCGCGGTCGTAGTCGGAGTCGCTGTTCTCGATCTCGGCACGGATCTGGGCCACCCGGCCGGCGATGGCGTCGGAGTCACCGGCGCCCTCGACGATGGTGGTCTCGTCCTTGGTGATGACGACCTTGCGAGCTTGACCCAGCAGCGCGATGTCAGCGGTCTCCAGAGAGAGGCCGACCTCTTCGCTGATCACCTGGCCACCGGTAAGGATCGCGATGTCCTGCAGCATGGCCTTGCGGCGGTCACCGAAGCCCGGAGCCTTGACGGCCACGGACTTGAAGGTGCCGCGGATCTTGTTGACCACCAGGGTGGACAGCGCCTCGCCCTCGACGTCTTCGGCGATGATCAGCAACGGCTTGCCGGCCTGAATGACCTTCTCCAGCAGCGGCAACAGGTCCTTGACCGTCGACACCTTGGAGCTGACCAGCAGGATGTAGGGGTCCTCCAGGACTGCTTCCTGACGCTCGGCGTCGGTGACGAAGTAGCCCGAGATGTAGCCCTTGTCGAACCGCATGCCCTCAGTGAGCTCGAGCTGCAGGCCGAAGGTGTTGGACTCCTCGACGGTGATGACGCCCTCGTTGCCGACCTTGTCCAGCGCCTCGGCGATCAGGTCGCCGATCGACTGGTCACCGGCCGAGATGCCGGCGGTCGCAGCGATCTGCTCTTTGGTCTCGACGTCCTTGGCCGACTTCAGCAGGGTCTCGGTGATCTTTTCGACGGCCTTCTCGATGCCGCGCTTGAGGCCCAGCGGGTTGGCGCCGGCCGCAACGTTGCGCAGACCCTCTTTGACCAGGGCCTGAGCCAGCACGGTGGCGGTGGTGGTGCCATCACCGGCGACGTCGTCGGTCTTCTTGGCGACCTCTTTGACCAGCTCGGCGCCGATCTTCTCGTAGGGGTCCTCCAGGTCGATCTCCTTGGCGATGGACACACCATCGTTGGTGATCGTGGGAGCGCCCCACTTCTTCTCCAGGACGACGTTGCGACCCTTGGGGCCCAACGTCACCTTTACCGCGTCGGCGAGGGCGTTCAGGCCCCGCTCGAGGCCGCGACGGGCCTCTTCGTCGTACGCAATTGTCTTAGCCATTGCGAAGTGATTCCTCCGGTTAGGGATGACACGTTTGTGGTCGGGTGCAGTGCCCGCGACGGACGGCTATGGGTGTCTTCCGCTGACGCGGCCCCTGCCTCACCGTCCCGACCTAGCACTCACCGGTCGCGAGTGCCAATGTCATTCTTAGCACTCGCCTATGCCGAGTGCAACCAGCCCAAACGCGCTACCGACCCCTAAGAAGAGGCCCGCAAGCCGTCGATCACCACGCCAGTCACCCGTTCGGCCCGCGCCTCGTCGTAACCCTGCATCGCCTGGCACCCCACCATGAGGGTCTTGATCTCGGCCACATCGACGTCGGGCCGCACCGTGCCGGCCCGTTGCGCCGCCGTCAGCAACTCGCCGAGCAGGCCGCGGAAGGCGGCGTCGGCGTCGGGAGCAACAGAGTCGATGTCGATGCCCAGTCCGGCCAGCGCATCGACCAGACCCTGGTCGGTGGCGCCCCAGTCCAGCACCATCGACCGTAGGAACGTGAACAGCGCTTCCCCAGGTCCAGGGTCGTCCAGTAGTCCGCGCCCGAGATCGATGATGCGCCGTATCCGGCTGGCGACGACCGCCCGGAACAGATCTTCTTTCGTGGGGAAATGCCGGTAGACCGTGCCCGCGCCGACGCCCGCACGCCGGGCGATCTCGTCGATCGGCACCGCAAGGCCCTCGGCTGCGAATGTCTCGTAGGCCGTTTCCAGCACGCGCGCACGGTTGCGGGCCGCGTCGGCGCGCAGCGGCCGAGCGGGTACAGACATCACGCACCACCCTGCCCTCGCACCGGCATTGACAAAACGGGGCGCACGTTCCGTATAGTCGTCGGAAGAACCGGAGCGCACGCCCCGTTTACCTTACAGCTTAGGAGTTCGGCATGACCAAGTGGACAGCATCAGACATTCCCGACCAGACCGGCCGCGTCGCCGTCATCACCGGAGCCAATACCGGCCTCGGCTACGAGACCGCTCTCGCGCTCGCCGAGCACGGCGCCCACGTCGTGCTGGCGGTCCGCAATCTCGACAAGGGCAAGGACGCCGCCGCGCGGATCGTCGCCCACAAGCACACAGGCCGATGTGGCGCTGCAGGAACTCGACCTGACGTCGCTGGATTCTGTGCGCGCCGCGGCGCGGGAGTTGCAGTCCAAGTACGACCGCATCGACCTACTGATCAACAACGCCGGCGTGATGTACCCGCCGAAGGCGAACACCAAAGACGGGTTCGAGCTGCAGTTCGGTACCAATCATCTCGGCCACTTCGCTTTCACCGGTCTGCTGCTGGATCGGCTCCTGCCGGTGGCGGGTTCGCGGGTTGTGACGGTCAGCAGCATTGGCCACCGCATCCGTGCCGACATCCATTTCGACGATCTGCAGTGGGAACACGGCTACAACCGCGTTTCGGCCTATGGGCAGGCCAAGCTGGCCAACCTGCTGTTCACCTACGAACTCCAACGACGGCTGGCCTCGCACGGCACGACGATCGCCGTGGCCGCCCACCCCGGCGGCTCGAACACGGAGTTGATGCGCCACCTGCCCGGATGGGCCAAGTCCGTGTACCCGGTGCTCGAACCGATATTCCAAGACGCGGCCATGGGCGCCCTGCCGCAGCTGCGGGCGGCAACTGACCCAGCGGTGCTCGGCGGGCAGTACTACGGCCCCGACGGCATCGGCCAGACGCGCGGATATCCGAAAATCGTTGGGTCGAGCAAGAAGTCGCACGACACCGACAAACAGCGCCGGTTGTGGACGGTCTCCGAGGAGCTGACCGCCGTCACTTACCCGGTCTAGGGCAGATCGAGCAGCTGCTCGTAGAAACCGCCGAAGCGGCGCCGCGGGTCGATGAGGTGGATCTCCAGGATCCAGTGGCACCGGCGACCGCTGGGGTCGGTGCGCCGCATCGGCTTGTTCGACCCGGGCATGATGTACCACTCGGTGGCGGTGCCGGCGATCTTCTTGTGCGGGAACTCTCCGACCAAATGGCCGGCGATGTGACTGCCCCAGCCGAAACCCTCGGCGCGGGCTGCCTCGACAGAGGCTTCGAACAACTGCGCCCCGGTTACCTGGGGATGGTTGTTGAAATAGTCGCGACCAGCCTGCCACACCCGCGGTAGGGCATCGCGGACGGCGAGTTTGTCCGGATCGTCGCCGAGCACGTAGGTGCGCCCGAAGTCGGCTTCCCACTCCTCGAAGATCGGTCCGAAATCGAGGAACACTATGTCGTCGTCGACGATCTCACGGTCCGGCGGACGCTCCTTGAAGGGTTGCAGGGTGTTCTCGCCGGCCCGCACGATCCGCCGATGCCAATGCCGGTTGACCCCGAACATGTCCGCTGCCAACACATTGATCTCGTCGGACAGCTGCTGCTCGCCGATGCCGGCCCGGATCATCGAGCGGCCTTCGATCTCGTCGAACAGCTGCGCCGCCTTTGCCTCAGCGTCGCGTAGCCGTTCTGCCGCACGCTTTGGGATCGCTTGTCCACAGCACCGGCCGGACAGCGCGTCGACCAGCGCGGCCAGTTGGTCCGGCGACACCGAGTTGGGGCACTGGCTCTTCAGGTTGAGCAACGGCTGGGCGATGTTCTTCAGGTCCAACGCCTGGCCCGGGTGGCCGATGAAATAGCCCCGGATGGCCGATTTCGCGTCGGCGGGCGGTTGATTGACGGCACTCGTCAGCACATTGTTCGCGTCCGGATGAGCATCGAGGTAGCCGCTCGCCGAATTCAACACGCCGCTCGCGGTGGCGGCGACCCCGCTGGCCGAGCACGGATCGCCGGCACTCGCCGTCGGCGCGACGGTGAGACACAGAACACAGCCGGGGATCACTCCAAAAATTGTGCGCCATAACGATTTTCTCATTGCGTGGTCCCTTCGTCCCCAATATCTGAATGAACCAGTACATCAGTTGGCCGAAGATACGAAAAACCCGGCCCCACATGGGGACCGGGCTTTTCGCCAGAACAGACTTTAGAAGTCCATGCCGCCCATGCCACCGGTCGGGTCGCCCGCGGGCGCGGCCGACTTCTCCGGCTTGTCGGCGACAACGGCCTCGGTGGTCAGGAAGAGCGCCGCGATGGACGCCGCGTTCTGCAGCGCCGAACGCGTCACCTTGACCGGGTCGGCAACGCCGGCCTTCAGCAGGTCCTCGTACTCACCGGTGGCGGCGTTCAGGCCGGTACCGGCAGGCGAGTTGGCGACCTTCTCGGCAACGACGCCGGGCTCGAGTCCACCGTTGAAGGCGATCTGCTTCAGCGGAGCCGAGAGCGCCACGCGCACGATGTTCGCGCCCGTCGCCTCGTCACCAGTGAGCTTCAGATCGTCCAGCGCCGGAGCCGACTGCAGCAGAGCCACGCCACCACCGGCGACGATGCCCTCCTCGACGGCCGCCTTGGCGTTGCGCACGGCGTCCTCGATGCGGTGCTTGCGCTCCTTGAGCTCCACCTCGGTGGCAGCACCGGCCTTGATCACCGCAACACCGCCGGCCAGCTTGGCCAGGCGCTCCTGCAGCTTCTCGCGGTCGTAGTCGGAGTCGCTGTTCTCGATCTCGGCACGGATCTGGGCCACCCGGCCGGCGATGGCGTCGGAGTCACCGGCGCCCTCGACGATGGTGGTCTCGTCCTTGGTGATGACGACCTTGCGAGCTTGACCCAGCAGCGCGATGTCAGCGGTCTCCAGAGAGAGGCCGACCTCTTCGCTGATCACCTGGCCACCGGTAAGGATCGCGATGTCCTGCAGCATGGCCTTGCGGCGGTCACCGAAGCCCGGAGCCTTGACGGCCACGGACTTGAAGGTGCCGCGGATCTTGTTGACCACGAGGGTGGACAGCGCCTCGCCCTCGACGTCTTCGGCGATGATCAGCAACGGCTTGCCGGCCTGAATGACCTTCTCCAGCAGCGGCAACAGGTCCTTGACCGTCGACACCTTGGAGCTGACCAGCAGGATGTAGGGGTCCTCCAGGACTGCTTCCTGACGCTCGGCGTCGGTGACGAAGTAGCCCGAGATGTAGCCCTTGTCGAACCGCATGCCCTCAGTGAGCTCGAGCTGCAGGCCGAAGGTGTTGGACTCCTCGACGGTGATGACGCCCTCGTTGCCGACCTTGTCCAGCGCCTCGGCGATCAGGTCGCCGATCGACTGGTCACCGGCCGAGATGCCGGCGGTCGCAGCGATCTGCTCTTTGGTCTCGACGTCCTTGGCCGACTTCAGCAGGGTCTCGGTGATCTTTTCGACGGCCTTCTCGATGCCGCGCTTGAGGCCCAGCGGGTTGGCGCCGGCCGCAACGTTGCGCAGACCCTCTTTGACCAGGGCCTGAGCCAGCACGGTGGCGGTGGTGGTGCCATCACCGGCGACGTCGTCGGTCTTCTTGGCGACCTCTTTGACCAGCTCGGCGCCGATCTTCTCGTAGGGGTCCTCCAGGTCGATCTCCTTGGCGATGGACACACCATCGTTGGTGATCGTGGGAGCGCCCCACTTCTTCTCCAGGACGACGTTGCGACCCTTGGGGCCCAACGTCACCTTTACCGCGTCGGCGAGGGCGTTCAGGCCCCGCTCGAGGCCGCGACGGGCCTCTTCGTCGTACGCAATTGTCTTAGCCATTGCGAAGTGATTCCTCCGGTTAGGGATGACACGTTTGTGGTCGGGTGCAGTGCCCGCGACGGACGGCTATGGGTGTCTTCCGCTGACGCGGCCCCTGCCTCACCGTCCCGACCTAGCACTCACCGGTCGCGAGTGCCAATGTCATTCTTAGCACTCGCCTATGCCGAGTGCAACCAGCCCAAACGCGCTACCGACCCCTAAGAAGAGGCCCGCAAGCCGTCGATCACCACGCCAGTCACCCGTTCGGCCCGCGCCTCGTCGTAACCCTGCATCGCCTGGCACCCCACCATGAGGGTCTTGATCTCGGCCACATCGACGTCGGGCCGCACCGTGCCGGCCCGTTGCGCCGCCGTCAGCAACTCGCCGAGCAGGCCGCGGAAGGCGGCGTCGGCGTCGGGAGCAACAGAGTCGATGTCGATGCCCAGTCCGGCCAGCGCATCGACCAGACCCTGGTCGGTGGCGCCCCAGTCCAGCACCATCGACCGTAGGAACGTGAACAGCGCTTCCCCAGGTCCAGGGTCGTCCAGTAGTCCGCGCCCGAGATCGATGATGCGCCGTATCCGGCTGGCGACGACCGCCCGGAACAGATCTTCCTTCGTGGGGAAATGCCGGTAGACCGTCCCCGCGCCGACGCCCGCACGCCGGGCGATCTCGTCGATCGGCACCGCAAGGCCCTCGGCTGCGAATGTCTCGTAGGCCGTTTCCAGCACGCGCGCACGGTTGCGGGCCGCGTCGGCGCGCAGCGGCCGAGCGGGTACAGACATCACGCACCACCCTGCCCTCGCACCGGCATTGACAAAACGGGGCGCACGTTCCGTATAGTCGTCGGAAGAACCGGAGCGCACGCCCCGTTTACCTTACAGCTTAGGAGTTCGGCATGACCAAGTGGACAGCATCAGATATTCCCGACCAGACCGGCCGCGTCGCCGTCATCACCGGAGCCAATACCGGCCTCGGCTACGAGACCGCACTCGCGCTCGCCGAGCACGGCGCCCACGTCGTGCTGGCGGTCCGCAATCTCGACAAGGGCAAGGACGCCGCCGCGCGGATCGTCGCCCACAGCACACAGGCCGATGTGGCGCTGCAGGAGCTCGACCTGACGTCGCTGGATTCTGTGCGCGCCGCGGCGCGGGAGTTGCAGTCCAATTACGACCGCATCGACCTACTGATCAACAACGCCGGCGTGATGTACCCGCCGAAGGCGAACACCAAAGACGGGTTCGAGCTGCAGTTCGGTACCAATCATCTCGGCCACTTCGCTTTCACCGGTCTGCTGCTGGATCGGCTCCTGCCGGTGGCGGGTTCGCGGGTTGTGACGGTCAGCAGCATTGGCCACCGCATCCGTGCCGACATCCATTTCGACGATCTGCAGTGGGAACACGGCTACAACCGCGTTTCGGCCTATGGGCAGGCCAAGCTGGCCAACCTGCTATTCACCTACGAACTCCAACGACGGCTGGCCTCGCACGGCACGACGATCGCCGTGGCCGCCCACCCCGGCGGCTCGAACACGGAGTTGATGCGCCACCTGCCCGGATGGGCCAAGTCCGTGTACCCGGTGCTCGAACCGATATTCCAAGACGCGGCCATGGGCGCCCTGCCGCAGCTGCGGGCGGCAACTGACCCGGCGGTGCTCGGCGGGCAGTACTACGGCCCCGACGGCATCGGCCAGACGCGCGGATATCCGAAAATCGTTGGGTCTAGCAAGAAGTCGCACGACACCGACAAACAACGCCGGTTGTGGACGGTCTCCGAGGAGCTGACCGCCGTCACTTACCCGGTCTAGGGCAGATCGAGCAGCTGCTCGTAGAAACCGCCGAACCGGCGCCGCGGGTCGATGAGGTGGATCTCCAGGATCCAGTGGCACCGGCGACCGCTGGGGTCGGTGCGCCGCATCGGCTTGTTCGATCCGGGCATGATGTACCACTCGGTGGCGGTGCCGGCGATCTTCTTGTGCGGGAACTCCCCGACCAAATGGCCGGCGATGTGACTGCCCCAGCCGAAACCCTCGGCGCGGGCTGCCTCGACAGAGGCTTCGAACAACTGCGCCCCGGTTACCTGGGGATGGTTGTCGAAATAGTCGCGACCAGCCTGCCACACCCGCGGTAGGGCATCGCGGACGGCGAGTTTGTCCGGATCGTCGCCGAGCACGTAGGTGCGCCCGAAGTCGGCCTCCCACTCCTCGAAGATCGGTCCGAAATCGAGGAACACTATGTCGTCGTCGACGATCTCACGATCCGGCGGACGCTCCTTGAAGGGTTGCAGGGTGTTCTCGCCGGCCCGCACGATCCGCCGATGCCAATGCCGGTTGACCCCGAACATGTCCGCTGCCAACACATTGATCTCGTCGGACAGCTGCTGCTCGCCGATGCCGGCCCGGATCATCGAGCGGCCTTCGATCTCGTCGAACAGCTGCGCCGCCTTTGCCTCAGCGTCGCGCAGCCGTTCTGCCCGCACGCTTTCCGGGGCGATCGCATTGTCCACAGCACCGATGCTACGGCCAGCTGACTTCACGCCCACTGCGCGAAATAAGGGCGCTCCGGCTTGCTTTTCTCGACGAGGATGAACACCACACCCCACGGGTCGACAAACCATGTCGTGCGGACCCGCGCCACGTCGGCAATGCCGTCGACAAGAAACCGCACCCCGTTGGCCTCGAGTCGGGCCCGGGTGGCGTCGAGGTCCTCGCAGATCAACCCCACGTGCGACAACCCATGGTCGGTAAGCGCCGCCGCGCTGCGCTGATCGCCGCCTGCGATGCCGAGGTATTCGATCACCTCGAGGACTCGATCGCCGTCGTCGTCGAAGCCAACGATGGCCGCCTTCATGGTGGGATCCGACACCAGCTGGCCCATGTCGTCACGAATCGCGTCCCCTGCCATCACATAGGGCGGCGACAGCACGCGCAGGCCCAACACGTCGCGATAAAACGCCACCGCCGCTTCGCAGTCGGGCACGCAGACGCCGGTATGGGCCAGTCCGGTAATCATCGATCTGACGATGTCAGAAGTGCGGCCATCGGACTAGCGGTTGATGTGGTCTTCCACGCAGCCGATGAAGGCTTGCGAGGCCGCCGATCTGAACGTCATGCCAGGCGCGACCAGGTTGACTTGGCGGTAGAGGTCGGCTCCGGCGACAGGACGCAGGGCCAAGGTCGGGTCGTCGCCCACCCTCGAGACGGCGACCGACTCGGGTAGCAGCGCGACGCCGAGATCCTGGCTGACGAACTGGATCACCTCGTCGACGCGGGTGACTTCGAAAGCCACTCGGCGGGGCACCGACGCGAACCCCCGGTCGGTTTCATGCCGCAGACCGTAGCCGGGCGGAAAGTCGATGAACGGCAACGCCGCCAGCTGATCGAGACGCACCGAGCGCCCCAACGCCAGCTTGTGCGATGACGGCAGCACTGCCACCAGCGGCTCGGTGAACAATTCGGTGACGGTGAGTCGCCCGGTCGGGGGCAGCACATTGGATCCGACGACAGCGACATCAAGCTTCCGATCGCGCACCGCCTCGATCAGCAGATTGCTGCCACCGCTGCGCAACGTCACGCTGACTTCGGGATACCGGGCGTGGAAGGTGGCCATCAGCACAGCGACATCGAGGCTTTCCGACGGCACCTCCATCATCCCCACCGTCAGACGGCCGGCGATCGTGCCGCTGAGCGCCTGCGCGTCGAACTTGAGCTGATCGACCCCGGCCAGCACCTGGTGCATAAGCGGCAGCAACGCCTCACCCGCCGGGGTCAGCGCGACCGAACGCGTCGTGCGCTCGAACAACGCAACGCCGAGTTCGTCTTCGAGTTTGCGCAGCTGCTGACTGAGCGCGGATTGCACGACGAACTCGTTGTCGGCGGCTCTGGTGAAACTCCGCGACTCGGCCAGCGCCACCGCGTAGCGCAGTTGCCGCAAATTCATCGTTCGTCACTTTCAGTAATAGATGTGATCATATCTATGCGTTGGACTGGTAAGTGCGCGTCCATGAGAATCGTCGACATGTCCGTGGTTCCCGCGCCGACCGTCCGCCTTCATCCGCGGCCGCGCGGCGACCTGGACACCAACGACTGCTCGGACCTGGTGACGCGCGAGGCCATCACCGCAGAGCTGGATGCGCTGCCGTTCCTCGGCTCACTCGTGTGCGACACAGCGACGGTTGTCGCAGGTTCGACGGAGGAATTGGTTTTCACCTACACCGTCGGCCGGTCGGGGATCGCCGACAGCGGCTGGCTCAAGCTGTGCTTTCGCTTCTATTCCGACTGGGACCTGCAGACGATTGATCCGCAGGCACGCGATTACGCGTCGGCACGCCTGGTGAGCCGGTCGCTTATCGGCGGGGCTTCGCAAGCCTCCGCCGCGACCGTGCGGAAGCTGGTCACCCGTTACGACGTCAAGGGTGGCGAACGCCCGTTCCAGAAGGCGTTGCTGATCCACGCCAAAGACGGTTATCTGCGGCCCGGTGACGTCATCGAAATCCGTTTGGGTGACCGCAGATTCGGCGGACCAGGCACTCGCGTCCAGACGTTCGTCGAGGATGAGTTCGAGTTCCAGCTGTTCGTCGACGTGTTAGGCACATCGCGGATGGCACGAGCGCAGGCCACCCGGCTCGCGGTCGTACCCGGCCCGCCCGAACACGTTGTGGTGCAAGGCCCGCGGTTGGTGCGGCGGGACGTCGGCTCGGCTGACTTGCGGGTGCACCTTCAGGACCGATGGGGCAACGCCTGCCGCGACGTCGCCGCGACCGTGCGGGCCCGTGCCGGTGACACCGACATCGCCTCGGCGGAATTCCCCAGCACCGGATGGGCGTCCCGCGCGCTGACCGTGCCGGCTGCACACCACCGCATCGACCTAGTCGCCGAAGCCGGCACGACGGAAATCGGCCGCCAACGTTGCTATCTCGACGTCGTCGACGACTTCCCCTCCCCCCGTGCGCTATTCGCCGATCTGCATGTGCATTCCAATGACACAGTAGGAACCCAGGACACCGGGTCGAACTTGGCCTATGGCCGCGACATCGGTGCGTTGGACGTGATCGGCTACACGGCCAACGACTTCCAGATCACCGATGACGTGTGGGTCGACGTCGTCGCAGCGTGCAACGCCGCCAACCGCGATGGCCGACTGGTCTGCTACCCCGGTGTGGAGTGGTGCGGCACAGCCGGTGTCGGCGGCGACCACAACGTTGTCTTCCTCGGTGAGGACACCACCGTCGCACGGTCGCTGGAGTGGCATCAGGGCATGGCCACCGCCGCACCGGTTCCCCAAACCTGGCCCATCACACAGCTTTACGCCGCCTACGAGAAGGATCCCGACTCCTACCTGCTGATCCCCCATGTCGGCGGGCGGCGGGCGATCTTGGACTGGCACCATCCAGAACTGGAGCGACTGATCGAAGTGCACTCCTCCTGGGGAACCAGCCCCTGGTTCCTCGAGGACGCGCTGGCGCGCGGCCTGCGCCTGGGCGCCAGCGCCGCCAGTGACGAGCACCGCGGACGGCCCGGCGGCGGTGCGCCGGGGGCCAACATCTTCGGCGGGCACGGTGGCCTCACCGGGGTCCTGGCGCCCGAACTCACCCGCGCCGATGTGGGCCGGGCGTTGCGTAATCGGCGCACCTGGGCGACGACGGGTACCCGCGCGGTCGCACTGCTGCGCAGCGGTAGGCACTGGATGGGCGACGAGATCTACACCGCCGCCGATGAACTGGTCGCCGCATACGACCTCTACGGCACCGCGGGCTGGGAAGAGCTCGAAGTGTGGGACAGCGCGGGCCGACTGTGGCACCGGGATTTCCACACCGAGACCGGACTGTCGGACACCCTGGTGCGGATCCGCTGGGGCGGCGCGCGGCACAAGGACCGCTACCGATGGGCAACCTGGTCTGGCCGGTTGGCGGTCACCGGTAGCGCCGTCGATTCCGTGACACCGTGGGCCGCCGCGCATCCAGAGCAGACATTCAACGCGATTGGCAGCGAAATCTCCTGGTTTACAACGACATACGGCAGTGACCTCGGTGTCGTGGTCAGCGTGGCCGATCTGGCCTCGTCACACCTGCAGATCGACACCACTGTCGTCGAGGACGAACTGAACACGAGTGTGTCGATCACCGGCGCTGAACTCACCGAGGCAGGCCGACACGAGATCGGAGTCGGCGGGCTCAACTTGAGGCTCATCGTGGAGCGCATCGCCGACCTCGCTGCTCTGCCCGTCACAGCGAGCGGTCAACTGACCGTCGACCTGCCACCTGCCGACAGCGCGCTCTACCTGCGGGCCCGCCAAGCCGACGGACACCAGGCATGGACCAGCCCGCTGTTCATCTCCCGAAGCACCGACTGATCATGTTGAGCCGCATCGCCGTACGACTGACCAAACGTCTGCATCTCGACCTGCAGCGCGTCATCGCCGCTTCCTGTAGCTGACCCGGTCCGCCTTCGCCCGCTGGTCACTCAAGGAGATTTCATGCCAACTCGCATTCCAGCCCGTCGCGCGATAGTCGTCGCACTCGTCGCCGCCCTGCTGAGCGCGTGCGGGAATTCGACATCCACCGACGGGTCAGGGTCGAAAGTCACACTGCGCCTGGGCTACATCACCCGAATCACACACGCCTCGGCGCTGGTCGCCGTCGACCGGGGCTTGTTCACCAAGAACCTCGGTCCGTCGGCGACATTGGCCCCGCAGCCCTTTCAGCAGGGAATCGCCGAAGTCACCGCGCTGCTGTCCGACAAACTCGATGCCGCGTACATCGGGACCAACCCGGCGTTCAACGCCTGGCAGAAGTCGCACGGTACTGCGATCAACATCGTCTCCGGCTCAGCGCGCGGCGGCACCTCGTTCGTCGTCAAGCCCGGCATCAAGACCGCGCAAGATCTGCGCGGCAAGACCGTGGCCGACCCAGGCTTGGGCGGCAACCACGACATCAGCTTGCGAAGTTGGCTGAAAGACAATGGCCTACAGACCAATACACAGGGCGGCGGGGACGTGTCGGTCAAACCCACCAAGCCCGAATCGGCGATCCTGCAGGAGTTCGCCACCAACCAGATCGCCGGCGCCGCGGAGTCCGCGCCCTACGACGTCGAACTGGTCAAAGCCGGCGGAGTCACGTTGTGGCCGGATCCGGGAACGATCACCGTATTGGTTGTGCGTCAAGACTTCCTCAGGGCTCACCCTGACGCGGTCTCGGCCCTGCTACGCGGACAGGTCGAGGCCGATGACCTGCTGCACAACGATCCCGCCGCGGCGGCGCAGTCGGCAAACAACACGCTCGCGAAGGACTTGGGTAAAGGATTGACCCCCGATGTGTTGACCGCGTCGCTTCGGGAGACCACGTTCACCAACGACCCGAATACAGCGTCGTTGAAAGATCAAGTACACAAGGCCGTTTCGGTTGGCCTGCTGGACCCGCTCGACCTGGACGGACTTGTGGACCTGCACCTGCTCAACGAAGTCTTGAAAACCTCCGGTAAGGCTCAGGTGAATACGTGACCGGCACGTCGACCCAGCAGGTGACCAGTGCCGCGCCGAGCGCCGCAGCAGAGCCGGTTGTCCGGCTGTCGTCGGTGTCGCGGACCTACGAACAGGGCGCCACGACAGTCGCCGCGCTCGCCGAATTGTCACTCAGCGTCAACCCGGGTGAGTTCGTCTGCATCGTCGGTCCCTCCGGCTGCGGCAAGAGCACATTGTTGTCACTGGCGGCTGGCCTGGATCAGCCCACGTCAGGCTCGGTGTCGACCGGAAACCGTCAGCTGGCATTGATGTTTCAGGAATCTGCCCTGTTCCCCTGGTTGACCGCGTCCGGCAATATCGACCTGGCGCTAAGGGCGCGCAAGATTCCCAGAGCCGAGCGTCGCGCCCGAGTCACCGCGCTGCTCGACATCGTGGGGCTGAGCGCCTTCGCTGGCGCCCGACCGCATCAACTATCCGGCGGGATGCGCCAGCGCGTGGCACTCGCACGCGCACTGGCGCAAGATGCTGATGTCCTGCTCATGGACGAGCCGTTCGGCGCACTCGACGCGATCACCCGCGACCTGTTGCACACCGAACTCGAACGCATCGTCGCCGAAACAGATTTGACGGTATTGTTCGTCACCCACAATGTGCAGGAGGCGGTCAGGTTGGCCGACCGGGTGGTGCTGATGAGCAACAGGCCAGGCCGGATCATTGCCGAACACGTCGTGCACCTTCCACGACCACGGCGGCCCGACGCCGGACCGATCGCCGAAGTGGTCGCGGCCATTACCGCCGATCTCCAAGGGCCAGGGACCGGCGATGACGCTTAGCAACCTCGATCCGGTAACTGAGTCACGCTCGGCCGGAGTGCTTTTCAGTCGTCGCCTGGCCCGATCGCTGTGGGCCCCGGGCGTGGGCTTGTTGGTCGTGCTGGCGGGCTGGCAGGCGGTCTATCTGAGCGGCTGGAAGCCCGCGTTCGTGTTACCCGGCCCCGCGGCGGCCCTGGCAAGTCTGTGGAGTCAGGCCAACCAGCCGTTGTTGTGGCAGGCCATCGCGACGACCCTGAGCAGGGCCGTCTACGGGTTCGGCCTCGCAGTGGTGATTGGATTGGCCGCCGGTATCGTCGTGTCCCGAAATCGGTTGCTCCGGGCGGCGTTCGGTCCGATCATCACCGGCATGCAGACCATGCCGGCAATCGCCTGGTTCCCGTTCGCCATCATCTTCTTCGGTCTCAACACATCGGCGATCGTGTTCGTCATCGTCATCGGCACCGCGCCCGCCATTGCGACCGCCGTGATCGCAGGGTCCGATCACATTCCGCCGTTGCTGCTGCGCGCGGCGAAAACGATGGGGCTCACAGGATTCGCGCTCTATCGGCACGTCATCCTGCCCGCATCGTTGCCGGTGTTCGTCACCGGCCTCAAGCAGGGCTGGGCGTTCGCCTGGCGCAGCCTGATGTCGGGTGAGCTGGTGGTGATCGTGACCAACACCGCGTCCATCGGTGTGCTGCTGGAGAATGCGCAGAACATGTCCGACATGCCCGCCGCCATCGCGGTCATGATCGTCATCCTGACGCTCGGGATCATCATCGACGGGCTGTTCACGTTTCTGGACAACGTGGTCCGTCGCCGGTGGGGACTCGTCGACGCTTCCGAATCGTGACGGCGTCTCGGCCACTGCGGCTGTGGGCTTTCGGCGACGCACACGTCGGCACCGACAAGCATTTCGGCAGAAGAAGTTTGGCCGAAGCTATCTCACATTCCGAGTTCGGCGGCGACGACGGGGGCCCGCCGTTCGAGTGGGACATCGCCGTCGATGTCGGCGACATGTCCGGCGCGCACCACAGCCTGCCCGACGACGCCGAAGGCCGGGAAGTCATCGCTCAGCTCGCAACGCTGCGCACCCATCGCCGCGAGGACGTCTACAGCGTGTGCGGCAACCATGACCGCAGCGGGCTTTCTGAGGCTGAGGCGTGGTGGTGGCAGAAGTGGATCGATCCGCTCGGGGTCAACACCGAGTTCTCCGGTGTCAATCCAGCCGCCCGCCGATATCACGTCGAAGGGACGTGGGAGCGGTACAGCTTTCGGGTGGGCAACCTGTTGTTCTTGATGATGAGCGATCGCAACGAGCCTACGCAGTCGGTCGGCCGGGGAACGCTCGGCGGCAACCCGGGCGGGGTCGTCAGCGGTGAAACATTCGACTGGTTCACGTCGATGATCGACGACAACTCCGACGCGCTCATCGTCGCAGTGCATCACTACGTGCTCAAGGACACCACCGTGGCCTCCGGTGAATGGGAGGGCGTACGCAGAAGCGCCACCGGCGAATTGGTGGAGCATTATCACCGGCCCTTCGAAGAAGGCACACCCAACGGTGCTTCCTACCTGTACTGGGTTGACAACAAGCCGGATTCCGCAGCTTTCGAGAGGCTCCTGGCCGCCCGGCCTGGCCGCGTTGCGTTGTGGCTCGCGGGCCACACCCACACCCATCCCGACGATTCGTTCGGCAACAAGACGCACATCGAACAACGTTGGGGCACCTGGTTTCTCAACGTCGCATCATTGAGTCGCCATCACATGCCGATCACCACGCTACCGATCAGTCGTCTGCTGACCTTTCTGCCCGGCAGCGACCGGGTGACCGTCCGGTGTTACCTGCATACCAGCCAGCACGCTCCGCAAGGCTGGTACGACAAGGCCGAGAGGACCTTGACGCTGCCCCGCCCGTTCGGCTGGGAATGACAGTTCGAAAGCGGTCAGTCTCCAGCGCTCACGTCACCATCGACGTAACGCTGCAAGTTCGGGGCGATCGCGGCGATCACTTCGTCGTGCGACATTGAGACGATGGGCTCGATCTTCCAGACGTAGCGCATCAGCGCAAAGCCCATCATCTGCGACGAGATGAGCCCGCTGCGAACGAGGCGGTCGCGATCGTCGCTGCCGAGCTGTGAGACGCCCATCAGGCTGCCCTCAACGACACGCCGCAGTTTCTCCCGCGTCGTCGGTTCGTGCGCGGCGGTCTGCAGGATGGCCCGCAGCGTCGGCCCGATCTCGCCGTCAGCCCAGCTCCCCAACAGCAACTCCACCAACGCGGTGCCGAGTTGTTCGATCGGCGTGCTCCACACCTTGGCAACGTTGTCCAGCCATCTCTGCGGCGGGTTGGTCGCGGCGTCAAGCAACCCCTCCTTCGATCCGAAGTAGTGGTAGACCAGCGCGGGGTCCACGTCGGCCGCGCGCGCGACTGCCCGCAGGGTGGTTCCAGCCCAGCCGTGCTCGGCGAACTCGTCACGGGCGGCGCCAATGATTCGCGCCGCCAGCACCCCGCGCTCATCCCGGGGACCAGGCGTAATCGATCTCTTCGACATGAGTTTCATCCTAGCGTGAATTTCCCCTTGCGTTGAAACTAATTTCATCGTAGCGTGAGACTAGTTTCAACGTAACGTGAAAATAAGGAGCAGCAATGAGTACCACCCCGAACATCGATGTGCTCATCGTCGGCGCCGGACCGGTCGGCCTGGTCGCCGGATGTGAACTCGCCCGCCGTGGCATTCGCGTCCGGGTGATCGACAAGCTGTCTCGGGCCACCGAGGAATCCCGCGCGGTCTCGGTGCACGCGCGCAGTCTGGAGATGTTCGACCGGATGGGCGTAGTCGACGAGATGCTGAGCACCGGCATCAAGACGATCGCGATGCAGCTGTACACGGGGCGCCGCAAGCTTTTTCGCATTCCGCTCGGTGACGTGGAGAGCGCCTTCCCCTTCACGTTGAACACGGCCCAGACGGAAACCGAACGCGTACTGGACGAGCACCTGCAAAAGCTCGGTGTCGACGTCGAGCGCGGTGTCGAACTCGTGGCGCTGAACCAAGACGGTGACGCCGTGCACCTCACCTTGCGGCGCGAAGACGGATTCATAGAGCGGCTCTGCGCTTCCTGGGTGCTAGGAGCGGACGGCGCACGCAGCACGGTGCGGAAAATGGTCGGCACCAAGCTCGTCGGTACGTTCGTCGGCGAACGCTTTCTGCTCGGGGACGTCGACGCCGAACACCACCTGGAGCTGGACTCGATGCACACCTTCTTCTCCCCCGACGGGCCGGTGGTGGTGCTGCCAATGCGGGACGGGCGGATGCGATTCCTGGCCGAAGTGCACGACGCGCCCGGTACCCCGGTCGAGATCAACCCGGACCAGGACGAGCTGCAGGCGATCATCGACAAGCGGATCGGCGGCATCCGGTTGGTCCGCTCGCACTGGCTGACCACTTTTGACATTCACCACGCGAGGGTTACGGCCTACCGTTGGGGCCGGGTCTTTCTGGCCGGCGACGCCGCGCACATCCACAGCCCGGCCGGCGGTCAGGGCATGAATACCGGTATGCAGGACGCCTTCAACCTCGCCTGGAAGCTGGCCGCAGTACTCCATGGCGACGCCGGCGACACCCTGTTGGACAGCTACGAGGCCGAGCGCATCCCGGTCGCGGACCATGTCATCGCGTTCACCAACCGGCTCACCAAGGCTGGCACGCTGTCCGGTGTACCGCGCCGGATCCGCGATGTGGCGATCCGGCTACTTTCGCATGTGCCCGCGGCGCGACGAGTCATCGCCGAGACCGCCGAAGAAGTCAACATCGGCTACCAGCGCAGCCCGATCGTAGTGGGCCGACGCCCAAAGGGCGTTAAAGTTGCTGCTGGCCAATATCTTCCGCATATTGTCGATGAGGCGGTGCAGAAGCAACTCAGCGCGGCGTGCGGTGCGCACGCGTTGGGCCACGTTCTGGTGACTGTCGCCGCACGGCACGCGGACCCTGCCGCGGCAGACACCGACCAGGTACAGGTGTTGGTGAGCAGCGACGAGGCGCCGGTCACGGGATACGACACCGTCGTCACTGACCCGAACGGCCTGTTCGCGGCGCGTTTCGGGCTCAAAAACGGCGGGCGCGTGCTGATAAGGCCGGACGGCTACATCGGAGCGATCGCGGCTCTCGACGACACCACAACCATCGCCGCTTACTTCGCCAAGATCAGGAGCTGAAACCATGTACACCTACGACATCGACGCCGCGGCCATGTTCGACGACCGTACGCACCAATTCGAGAAATTCGGCATTCCGCTCCACCAGATCGACGATGTCCGATCGGCCGTCACCGACATGTGGGCTGACGCGCCGGGCGGCTGGGTTTATGAGTGGTCTCGGCTGGCCGAGCAATACGCCGAGCGCGGCGAGCACCGCATGGCGTCGTTGATCTACGGCTGCGCGAAATTTCCCTGCCTGACCGATCCGGCGCGGGTAACGGCCGCTCAGCACCAACTCGAACAATTCGAGTTGGCGGCCAAGGACTTTCCGGTCGCCTTTGAGCGCCGCATCATCTCGGTCCCCTACCGAGGCACCAGCGTGGAGATAGCTGTTCACCTGTACTCCGCCGAGGGCGTGTATGCGGGGCGGCCGGTGCTGATCGCAAGCGGCGGCGTGGACACCTGGAAGATGGATATCCACCCCTGGTGGGTGGGATTCACCCAGGGCGCTGGGGTGACCACCATGGCCTTCGACCACCCGGGCACCGGAGAAACCGCAATCCCGCTGGACGACCACGCCGACGAAGTGATCCGCGGACTCGCCGACTACGCTCGCGCCCTCGGGAATGGGAAGGTCGCTCACTTCGGCGTCTCATTCGGGGCTAACTTCGCCGCCATGTCCGGGTTGTCCGGCATCGTCGACGCCGCAGTCGATTTGGGTGGCCCGGTCGTCGGGGCTTTCGGAACCGATAACGTGCAGAAGCTGCCCTTCGGCATGCACGACATCTTGGGCAACGCCATGCATTGGGACCACTCCCCCACGCTCAACGAACTCATCGTCGGCCTTGAACGGTTAAATCGGCGGGAGTTGATTGCCCAGCAACGTAATTCGGCGATGCTAGTGGTCAACGGGGCGGACGACTACTTCGTCCCGCAATCCGACACGCTAGTCTTCGCGGGCCGCCCCAACACCGAGGTACACCTGATCGAGGGCACCGGCCACTGCGCGATGAGCAAGGCGCCCGAGGTGGTGCCGAAGATCATCGGGTGGTTAGCGGCACAATTCGCCGAAGAGCGGTGAGCTGGCCGCGCGAGCCGACCAGGGTTTCAGCGCCCACCCAGTAGCCGCTGCTTTTGTTCGGTGAACTCCTGCGTGGTCAACGCGCCGTTGTCGCGTAGGTCGGCGAGTTTGCTGAGGACGTCGGTGATTTCGCGCATCTGTGTTGCCGCGCCGGACGCTCGGTCATCGGGCTTGGTCTCCGGTGCCGCGACGACAGCTGCTCGTTGCCCGGCCGGAGCCTGAGGTCCACGAGATGTGTCGCGTCCGGGCATGGCCATCAGTGGCGCCTGACCGAGCAGCGGCATATCGCTGAACATTCCGGAAGCGCTCGCGGGGGCGGCATTGGCCATCGGCGCCTCGAGGGCGGTGAGCCGAACCTGCGGCGCCGCCGACGCCCAGCCGTGTGGTACCGACAGCCGGCCGAGCGAACCCGACTCGCCCATCTCCGCCGACACCGCGGTCGCCCCTTTGGGTGCGCCGGGTGCGCGGGCCGCCGGTGGCGCCGCGTCCGGTTTCGGGGCACCCGACCCCGGCCCATCGGCCGGCGCGCCCGGACCTCCGGCGATCTTGTCTTCGGCCTTGGTGATGAAGCCCGCGGCGCCCGACAACCCAATCAGCCCGGTGCCGTTACCTATCAGTCCGGTGCCGAGTTCGGCCAGGTCGTAGACATTCGAGAAATCCTCGAAACCGGTCAACCCGGTGGACGACTCCAGGGACTGCAGCGCACTCGGCACCGCCGACATCGCCGATTGCGCGCTGCCCGCCGAAGTGCCGGCGGCCTGACCCACCGCCGCACTCTGCGCGGCGGGCCCGCCCTGGTTAGTGGCCTGCTGCGGCGCCGTGAAGGGTGTCACCTGGGCGGCGGACTTGGCCGCACCCGCGTAGCCATACATAGCGGCAACATCCTGAGCCCACATTTCGCCGTACGCGACTTCGGTGGCAGCGATCGCCGAGGCATTCTGACCCAGCAGGTTCGTCGCCTGCAGTGTCATCAGCTCAGCGCGGTTGGCCGCGACCTCGGACGGCGGCACAGTCATCGAGTACGCCGACTCGTACGCCGACGCCGCAGCTTTCGCCTGCGCGCCGGCCTGAGTCGCCTGCGTAGCGGTGGTGCGCAGCCACTGCGTCTGCGGTGCGGCAGACGCACTCATCGACGCCGAGGCCGGACCTCGCCAGCGATCGCTGATCGGCCCGGCAACCACCGACTCGAAATCGTCTGCCGAGGAATGCAGCTCGTTTGCCAGTTCGTCCCACGCGGACGCGGCTGTCAGCATCGGCCCCACTCCGGGGCCGGCATACATCCGGGCAGAGTTCACCTCCGGCGGCAGTACCGCAAAATGCATCGGGCCACCCCCAGGTATCCGGCGTCAGCAGATCAGTACCCTTGCTACCAGGCGATCCGGCAGGTCACGAATGAAGCGCCTCCGGTCAGCGCCGTTGCTCTTGTGCGACGCCGTGTCGAATACCCGGTTATCGTGCATTTTCCACTGCCCGAAATTGGTCGTTGTTGCGTTGCGCACACTGCTGCGGCCAGCGGCGACTCGCCGCTTTCCTGCAGAGATGCACGGTCCGATATCCTTGCCCTAGACTGCATCTCGACCAGATAGGAGTCTGCGGGTGCGGGCAATTGAAGCGCCCAGCACCCGGGCTTTGCGGGGCTGGCAGCGGCGAGCCTTGGTGCGATATCTGACCACCAAACCGCGGGATTTTCTGCTGGTCGCTACCCCTGGAGCAGGCAAGACCGCGTTTGCTCTGCGCATCGCGGGCGAGTTGCTGGCCGACCGCGTCATCGAGGCGATCACCGTCGTGGTGCCCACCGAGCATCTCAAGGTTCAGTGGGCGTCGGCGGCGGCGCAGGACGGCATCGCGCTCGACCCGAAATTTCGGAACAGCGCGGCACATACCTCGTCGGAGTACCACGGCACCGTCGTCACCTACGCCCAGGTCGCCAAACACCCCGCCCGTCACCGGGTGCGCACCGAGGCCAGACGGACGCTGGTCATCTTCGACGAGATCCACCACGGCGGTGACGCGAAGAGTTGGGGTGAGGCGATCCTGGAGGCCTTCGGCGACGCCACCCGCCGATTGGCGTTGACCGGCACGCCATTTCGCAGCGACGACGCGGCGATTCCGTTCGTGCGCTACGAACCCGACGGCGCCGGCCTGTTGCGCTCGCAGGCCGACCACACCTACGGCTACACCGACGCGCTGGCTGACGGCGTGGTGCGACCGGTGGTGTTCCTGGCCTATTCCGGCGAGACCCGCTGGCGCGACAGCGCCGGCGCCGAGTATGCCGCCCGACTCGGTGAGCCCGCCACCGCCGAGCACACCGCGCGGGCCTGGCGCACCGCACTGGACCCGGCCGGCGAGTGGATGCCTGCGGTCGTCACCGCGGCCGATACCCGGCTGCGGCAGCTGCGCGACGGCGGGGTGCCGGATGCAGGCGGCATGGTCATCGCGTCCGACCAAGAAGCTGCCCGCGCTTACGCCGTTCTGCTGCGACGGATTACCGGTGAGGACCCGACGCTGGTGCTCTCCGACGATCCTGGGTCCTCGGATCGCATCGCACAGTTCTCCCGCGGCACCAGTCGGTGGCTCGTCGCGGTGCGCATGGTGTCGGAGGGTGTCGACGTGTCACGGCTGGCTGTCGGCGTCTACGCGACCAGCGCATCCACCCCGCTGTTCTTCGCCCAGGCCATCGGCCGGTTCGTCCGGTCGCGGCGCCCCGGTGAGATCGCCAGCGTGTTCCTGCCGTCGGTGCCCACCCTTCTGCTGTTGGCCAGCGAGTTGGAAGCACAGCGCAATCACGTTCTCGGCCAACCGGATCGGGAACCCAAAGATGAGCTCGCCGAGGCGCAGCGACAGCGAGACGAGCCGTCGGAAATCGACAACAAGTTCGAGTCGCTGGGTGCCGATGCCGAGTTGGACCAGGTGATCTTCGACGGGTCGTCGTTCGGCACCGCCACACCCGCAGGCAGCGACGAGGAGGCCGACTACTTGGGCATCCCAGGACTGTTGGATGCGGGCCAGATGCGGGACCTGCTGCGCCGACACCAGGAACAGCAGTTCGACCGCCGCGCCGCCACACCCGAGCCCGTCACCCGGCACGGCCAACTGCGCGACCTGCGCCGCGAACTCAACGCGCTGGTGTCGGCGACGCACCATCGAATTGGCAAGCCGCACGGGTGGATTCACAACGAGTTACGCCGGCTGTGCGGTGGCCCGCCGGTGGCCGCAGCTACTTCGGAACAGCTTCAGGCACGTATCGAAGCGGTGCGCGGCCTGACCGCGTAGCGGCTTAGCGGACCGCCCAGATGCTGTCGGCCACCCATGGCGACGCCTGCGCCGCGATCTCCCACGCCCGATCTTGGGGGACGTCGACCAGCGGGTAGCGCTTGGTCCCCGCCGCGGTGGCCGCCACCAATGTCGCGACGCCGGCACGGCGTTGAAAAGGCGACTGCCGCACGGTCCAGCTGATGACGCCCGCGGCGGCGATGCAGTCGCGGCGGCGCTCGACGCTGCCGGCGCGCATGACCACCCAGCGATCGTCGACGCGGTGACCGAGGGCGGTGGCACGGTCGGCGGCAAGCAGTGCACACCACGCGATGACCGCCACCCAGGCCGGCCATACCCACACGGGCACAACGGATATCCCCCACCGCGCCGCCGCAGCCGCGAGCGCGACACCCAGCAGCACGGGAACACCCAGTGCCCGCGTCCAACGTCGGGATGCGGCGCGACGGCCGTGCCCACGCAGCGGGCCGGTCACGACATCGGGGTCACCGACCAGCCCGGTCAACACCGACTCGGCGGTCGCAACCGGACACGGCGGCAACAGCACCGACGATTCGCCGGCGCCGTGTACACCGGTCATCACTGCATCGAGACGGGCGCCGCCGAAGAGGCGCACCAGCAGCGGCTGGCGCAGCGTGCCGCCGCGCAACCTGCTCATGTCGTAGGTGCGTTCACGAAGCCGCAGAAACCCGTGCCGCAGGTGCAGGACGTCCCCTTGGCGCGAGAGCACCAAATTGCCCCAGGTGAGCAACGACCTGACCACCGCGATCACCACCGACGCGACCAACACCACCGCCACGATCACCCCAACGGTGCCCGCCAGGCTCAGGCGCTGCGCGGCCTGCAATGCCGACTCGACTGGCCGCCAATGGCGAAGCGGCCCAATGAATCCACTCTGATAGACCAGACCGGCCGCCGCGACGATGGTCAGTAAACCGGACACGCTCAACGGCGAATAGCGCAACCACGACGGCTGCCAACGGGCCAGCACCCCACCGTCGGCCACCGGTGCCGCCGTCGCCGCATCGACAGGCTGCGTCGACGCGGCCAACAGGATCGACCGTAGCCGCGGCACCTCATCGACCCGGACAGCGTTGAGCTCGAACACCCCGGAACCATGCTCGCCCTTGGCTTCTTGACCCGTGCTGACCCGCAGCACCGCCAGGCCCAACATGCGGTGCAGCAGCCGTGCGTCGCTTTGCACCGAACGAATCCTGTTGCGCGGCAACGACAGGACTTTGCGCTGTAGCAGACCGGTCCGCAGTTGCACCTGGCCCGATTCGGGATCGGCGTCGATGCGGTAGGTCGTGGTGAACCAGCGGGCCACGCCCACCGCGACGGTCCACGCCAACACCGCCGCGGTCCAGGATTGGTTGCCGGTTGTCGAACCCACCACGATTCCGCCGATCAGCAAGGGCAGCTCGCGTAGAGCTTCGTGCACCGGATGCACCAGCAGCATCCTGGGACTCAGCCGCTGCCAACCAGTCTCAGTCACGTGGCGTCCTCGGCGCCGATCGCCGCGATATCGGTCAACTGCGCGACAAGGTGATCGGCCACATCGACATCGAGTGCGCTGATGCGCACGGCACCCGCCGACGATGCGGTGGTGACGGTGACCGTGGCCAGGCCGAACAACCGGTCCAGCGGGCCGCGATAGGTGTCGACGGTCTGTACCCGCGAGATCGGCGCGATGCGCCGTTCCTGCACCAACCATCCGGTGCGGGTGAACACCGCCTGCGGCCCGAGTTCCCAGCGGTGCACCCGGTAGCGCCACAGCGGCACGACGGACACCGCGATCACCGCCCCGAGCAGCGTGACGACACCGATCGCGATGTGTAGCCACAGCAGTCGGTTGTCGATGCCGATCCACACCGCCTGGGCCGCCGCGAGCACCAGCCACGGGACCACACCACCGATTGCCCACCGCAGCGGCGCTCGTCGGCTCGGCAGATGTGCGGGATCAACCATGTCCACGCCCACGAGGATGCCACCGAGCCTGTTCACCCGGCAGCGACACGACGGGACCGGTCGTCGGTGAGTATCGTTTCCGACGATGAGTTCCGACGGCACATGGACCACTGCCGACGTACCGGACCAAGCCGGTCGCGTCGCCGTGGTGACCGGCGCCAACACCGGACTGGGCTATCACACCGCCGCGGTGCTGGCCGAAAGCGGCGCGCACGTCGTGCTGGCGGTACGCAACACCGAGAAGGGCAACCTCGCGCTGGCACGCATCGTCGCCGCCCACCCGCACGCCGACGTCACGTTGCAGGAACTCGACCTCGGCTCACTGGACTCGGTGCGCACCGCGGCCTCGGCGCTGCGCAAGGCCTACCCGCGCATCGATCTGCTGATCAACAACGCCGGGGTGATGTGGACGCCCCGGCAGCTCACCGCCGACGGCTTCGAGATGCAGTTCGGCACCAATCACCTCGGCCATTTCGCGCTGACCGGGCTGCTGCTGGACAACCTGCTGCCGGTTCGCGGCTCACGGGTGGTGACGGTCAGCAGCATGGGTCACCGGTTTCGCGCCGCGATCAATTTCGACGATCTGCAGTCCGCGCAGCACTACGACAGGTTCGCCGCCTACGGGCAGTCCAAGCTGGCGAACCTGCTCTTCACCTACGAACTGCAACGCCGACTGGCCGGCCGTCAGAAAAACACCATCGCGGTGGCCGCTCACCCCGGTTCGTCGAGCACCGAACTGGCGCGCAACGTCCCGACGCTGATCAAGCCGCTCTTTGCGCTGGCGGGTCCGCTGCTGTTCCAGAACGCGGCGATGGGCGCCCTGCCGACGCTGCGGGCGGCCACCGATCCCGGCGTCGAGGGCGGCCAGTACTACGGTCCCGACGGTCTGGGCGAGCAGCGCGGCCACCCGAAGTTGGTCTCCTCCAGCAGGCAGTCCCACGACGAGGACGTGCAACGCCGGCTGTGGGCGGTCTCCGAAGAACTGACCGGCGTCACGTATCCGGTCTGACGGTGGCCGCGGCTCTTCTAAGATGACCGCGTGGCACGACGACCCAGCGCGAACGCCGAGAGTCCGACGTTCAGCCCGCAGCATTTCCTGTCGTTGCTGCGTTCGACCGTCCCACCGGTGCATCCGGCCGGTCTGCCGTTCGTGTCCGCAGGATTGGGACTTGCCTTGGTCGGCCGCCGGCACCGCTGGTTGCGCCGCGCCGGTCTGCTGGCCGCGGGCGCTTGCGCCGGCTTCTTCCGGCATCCCTCGCGGGTGCCGCCGACCCGGCCCGGCGTCGTCGTCGCACCGGCCGACGGCCAGGTCTGCCTCATCGAGACCGCGGCCCCACCTCCCGAGCTCGAGATGGGCGACGCCGAGCTCACCCGCGTCAGTATCTTCCTGTCGGTGTTCGACGCCCACGTGCAGCGCGCCCCGGTGAGTGGTGAGGTGATCGCCGTGCGACACCGCCCGGGTCAGTTCGGATCCGCCGATCTTCCGGCGGCCAGCGACGACAACGAGCGCAACAGCGTGTTGATCCGCACCGACGACGGGGTGCACATCGTCGCGGTGCAGATCGCGGGTCTGGTGGCACGACGGATCGTCTGCGACGTGCACGCCGGGGACAAGCTGTCGATCGGCGACACCTACGGTCTGATCCGGTTCGGGTCCCGGCTGGACACCTACCTGCCCGCGGGCACCGAGGTGGCGGTCCGCATCGGCCAACGCGCGGTCGGCGGCGAGACCGTGCTGGCTGAGCTGCAGTGATCAGCAACCGACCGCGCAGCAGGCGCGTGGTCCCGCTGCGCATCCTGCCCAGCTCGATGAGCGTGCTGGCCATCTGCGCCGGATTGACCTCGATCCGGTTCGCGCTGGAGGGTCAGCCCCAGGTGGCGCTCGCGTTGATCGCGGCGGCGGCGATCCTGGACGGGCTGGACGGACGGGTGGCCCGCGCCTTGGACGCGGAGTCGCGAATGGGAGAGGAGATCGATTCGCTCGCCGACGCGGTGAACTTCGGGGTGGCTCCGGCGGTGGTGATCTACGTGTCGATGTTGCACTCGTCGCCAGCGGGCTGGGTCGCGGTGTTGCTCTACGCGGTGTCAATTGTATTGCGGCTGGCCAGATTCAACGCGCTGCTCGACGACGACACCCAACTACCGTTTGCGCGCGAGTTCTTCGTCGGCGTGCCAGCGCCAGCCGGCGCGATCTCTGTCCTCGGCCCACTGGCGGCCAAGCTGCAATTCGGTGCGGGCTGGTGGACGTCACCGTGGTTCGTCCTGACCTGGGTGGCGTTCTGCTCGCTACTGGTGGTCAGTCGGATTCCGATGCGCAAGATGCATGCCCTCTCGGTACCGCCCAATCTGGCTGCGCTACTACTGGCATCGTTGGCCATCGTCGCCGCCGCCGCGTTTCTCTTCCCGTACATCCTGGTCATGGTGGTCATCGCGGCCTACCTCTGCTACATCCCGTTCTCGATGCGCAACCACCACTGGCTGGCAGAGCATCCCGAGGCGTGGGGCGAGAAGCCCAAGCAGCGCCGCGCCACCCGGCGCGCGATCCGGCGGGCGCAGCCTAGCCGCCGCTCGATGGCGCGGCTGGGATTGCGCAGGCCGACCGGCCGGCTATGACAGCGCCCGAGCGCCTCACCCTGACCGCCCGGCTGAACACCTCGGCCGTCGATTCTCGCCGAGGCGTGATCAGAATGCATCCCAGTGCCATTGCCGCCCTGGGCATTCGGGAGTGGGACGCGGTCTCGCTCACGGGCTCGCGGACCACGACGGCAGTGGCCGGGATGGCCGGCGCGCACAATCCGGTCGGCACCGTGTTGCTGGACGACGTGACGCTGTCCAACGCCGGCCTGAGTGAGAACGCCGCCGTCATCATCGCCGCCGCCACCGTGTACGGCGCACGGTCGGTGACCTTGAGTGGTTCGGCGATCACCACCCAGTCGGTGCCCTCGACGACGCTGCGGCAAGCCCTGCTGGGCAAGGTGTTGACGGTCGGCGACGCGGTATCGCTGCTGCCTCGCGACCTCGGGCCGGGCACGTCCACCTCGGAAGCCACCCGCGCGTTGGCCTCAGCAGTGGGCATCAGTTGGACGTCGGAATTGTTGACCGTGACCGGCGTGGATCCCGTTGGGCCAGTAAGTGTGCAGCCCAACTCGGCGGTGAACTGGGGACCCGGCGTTCCGGCTGCCGCCCGCACACCGGAATCCGCCCGGGCCGGCGTCAAGGCGTCAGCGCTCACCGTCAGCGACCTCAAGGGCGTGAGCGCGCAGGCGGCCAAGCTGACCGAGTGGCTCAAGCTGGCGCTCGACGAACCGCATCTGCTGCAATCCCTGGGCGCCACAACCAATTTGGGCGTGTTGGTATCGGGCCCGGCCGGCGTCGGCAAGGCCGCGCTGGTACGCGCTGTCTGCGCGGACCGACGGCTGGTCGAACTCGACAGCCCCGAGGTCGGCGCGCTGGCCGCAGAGGACCGCCTGCAACGGGTGGCAGCGACCGTGACCGCCATCCGCGACGGCGGTGGGGTGCTGCTTGTCGCCGACATCGACGCGCTGCTGCCCGCCGCAGCCGAACCGGTGGCGACGCTGATCATCGGCGAACTGCGCAAGGCGGTCGATGCACCGGGGGTCGCACTGATCGTCACCTCGGCGGTCCCGGACAACCTCGACCTACGACTGCGCGCGCCCGACCTCTGCGACCGCGAACTGGTGCTCAGCCTGCCGGACCTTACGACCCGCACCGCGCTGCTGCAGGGCCTGCTGAAGAACGTGCCCACCGAGGAACTTCAGCTCGGCGAGATCGCTGATCGCACACCGGGTTTCGTGGTCGCCGATCTTGCCGCGTTGGTACGTGAGGCGGCGCTGCGTGCGGCGGCACGGGCCAGCGCCGACGGCAACGCGCCGAAGCTCACCCAAGACGATGTGCTCGGCGCGTTGACCGTCATCAGGCCGCTGTCCCGCTCGGGCGCCACCGAGGTGTCGGTCGGCTCGATCACCCTTGACGACGTCGGCGACATGGCCCAGACCAAGCAAGCGCTGACCGAAGCCGTGCTGTGGCCGCTGCAGCACCCCGACACGTTTGCCCGACTCGGTGTCCAGCCACCGCGCGGTGTCCTGCTCTACGGGCCGCCGGGCTGCGGCAAGACGTTCGTCGTTCGCGCACTGGCCAGCACCGGGAAGCTATCGGTGCACGCCGTCAAAGGCTCCGAGCTGATGGACAAATGGGTCGGCTCGTCGGAGAAGGCTGTGCGCGAATTATTCACTCGCGCACGCGATTCTGCGCCATCGTTGGTCTTCCTGGATGAGATCGACGCGCTGACGCCGCGGCGCGGGCAGAGCTTTGACTCCGGTGTCACCGACCGGGTGGTGGCGGCGCTGCTCACCGAGTTGGACGGCATCGAGCCGCTGAACGATGTCGTGATCGTCGGCGCCACCAATCGACCGGATCTGATCGATCCAGGACTGCTGCGCCCCGGCCGGCTGGAGAAGCTGGTGTTCGTCGAACCACCGGATGCGCACGGTCGCCTGGACATCTTGCGCACCGCGGGGAAGTCGATCCCGTTACGCGATGTCGACCTGGAGGCCCTGGCGGCCGACCTCGACGGCTACAGCGCCGCCGATTGCGTCGCGCTACTGCGCGAGGCCGCGCTGACCGCGATGCGGCGCTCGGTCGATGCCGCCGAGATCACCGCGGCCGACGTCGCCGCCGCGCGCGAAAACGTCCATCCATCACTGGATCCCGCGCAGCTGGCGTCACTGCGCGCCTTCGCCGCCGAACGCTGATCGCGCCCTACAGCGGAGGAGCATCTCCCTCGAACCGGATGCGCAGCAGCGACTCTGCGTGCGCGGCGGTCACGAACAGCTCGTCGTACCGTCTGCCGCCGATACACACATTGGTGGGCAGCGACCCGCCCGGCAGTGCGAGTTCGACGATGAGCCGGCCCCAGCTGTCGACGACGTCGATGCGGTCGGCAGCGGTCAGCGCGACCCAATAGTCCCCTTGTGAGCTGACCGTCATCCCGTCGGGCCAGCCGTCGTCGAAGGTGTGCACCACCTCGGGCGCAACGGATCGTCCATAGCTGGATTGAAAAATGTTGTAAGACAGCAACTGCGACGACATTGTGGCTGTCACCAACAATCTGGTCCCGTCACGGTCGAAGGCCAGCCCGTTGATGAAGACCGGCCCGTCGTCGATGATCTGTTGGGCTTCACCGGAACCGACGTCGACAGCGTAGACGTAACCGGGTACGCCCGCGCCCGGGGTGCTGACATCGAACTCTGAGCGGGTGTCCGTGACCCACAGCCGACCGTCCGGCCCGAACGTCAGATCGTTGGGGGCGCCGAGGCCCCCGACCAGATAGTCGACCTGCGTGCCGGTGATCACCTGCACGCCGGGTTCGGCGGGACCGCTTGCCCCCCAGACGCCCCCGTTCTGTGCCACATACAGCGTCCCGTCGGTGCTGCACGCCAAGCCGTTGGGTCCGCCGCCGGTGTCGATACGTTCCAGGGAGCCGTCGTCGGGTTCGACGATATAGACGCAGCCATGACTGATCGACGTCAACGCGACCCTGCCGTCGGGCAGCCACACCGGGCCCTCGGTGAACCCGAGGCCGTCGGCGACCACGTCGATGAGCATGCTTACAACTCCGGCGCCGGCAGCGGTGTCCAGTCGGTCGACAGCCGCGCGGTGAACCGCGGCGCCCGCCGCTCAAGGAAAGCCGCGACACCTTCGCGGGCATCGTCAGTCCCCATCACCCGATGGTGCAACTGCGTCTCCAGTGCCGCAACCTGACGGGGGCTGTAGCCGTAACTCACGCTGTCCCACAGCAGTCGCTTGCACAGCGCCGCGGACATGGGCGCGACGTTGGTGGCGATGTCACGGGCAATCGCCAGCGCATGGTCGAGCACCTCCGCGGCGGGCAACGCGCGATTGGCGATACCCCACGAGACCGCCTCGGCGCCGGTGAATGTGCGCCCGGTGAGCAACACCTCGGCGGCCACACCCAGGTTGGTCAGCTGCGCCAGCGTCCAGTGCGACATGCAGTCGGGTATCACGCCCCGACGAACCTGCGCGACAGCATATTTCGCATCGTCGGCGACGATCCGCATATCGGCCTGCAGGGCGATGGTCAAGCCGATCCCGACGGCGTGGCCGTTGACAGCGGCGATCACCGGCTTGCGCAATTCGAAGGCGGCCGGGTCGATCGGCGACGCCGAGAACTCGTCGTCGGGGGCGTCGAACGGCGATGCGCTACCGGAGAAATCCGCTCCGGCGCAGAACGCCCGGCCTGCGCCGGTGATCACGATGGCCCGCACGTCATCGTCATCGTCACAATCCCGGTACGCCCGGCTCAGCTGGGTGCCCATCTCGGCGGTGTAGGCGTTGAGCCGGTCGGGCCGGTCGAGCGTGAGCACGGCGACACCCGCGTCGACCTCGACTGTCAGATCGCTGCTCATCGTGTCGAAGTACACCATGTGACCTGGTGATCAGCGGGTTGTTTGGAATTTCACTAGCCTGGTCTGGTCGGACAGCGTTGTCGTCGACTCAGCACTGCCGGGGAAGCGAGACGGGCGATGGTCATGGCACGGACGGACGACGACAGCTGGGACATCACCGAGAGCGTCGGCGCCACCGCCCTCGGTGTGGCCATGGCGCGAGCCGCCGAATCCGTGTGCGACTGCCCGCTGTTCACCGACCGATACGCTCAGATCTTCGTCGACGCCGCGATCAAACGTGGCTGGGATTCTGCGCCGATCGCCTCGCGAGTGCCGATCATCAAGGACTATGCGGCGGTGCGCACCAAGTGGTTCGACGAATATTTCATCGCCGCCGGCGCCAACGGTATCGACCAGGCGGTGATTCTGGCCGCCGGGCTGGACGCCCGCCCCTGGCGGCTGCCGTGGGTCAGCGGCAGCAGCGTGTACGAGATCGACCAACCCCGGGTGCTGGCGTTCAAAGCCGACACGCTCGCGGCACGCGGCGCGCGACCCAACGCCAGATATCAGGCGGTGCCCGTCGACCTGCGAGGCGATTGGCCAACAGCGTTGCGCGATGCCGGTTTCGACCCGTCGACGCCGACGGCATGGTCGGCCGAGGGACTGTTGCCTTACCTGTCGGCGGCCGACCAAGATCTGTTGTTCGACCGGATCGCGAGCCTCAGCGCCGACGGCAGCCGCATCGCCGTCGAGGCGCTGAGCCCCGGCGCGTTCGATCCGGACTACCTCGAGCGAGGTCGTCAGTACCTGCGCGACGCGCAGCAGGACAACGCAGGCGATATCCACGATCTGTTGTTCATGGAGGAGCGCACCGACCTTCGGCCGTGGCTGACTGAACGCGGCTGGGCTGTCACCGCGATCGAGACGTTGAACTTGATGCAGCGCTACGACCGGCCGCCGCATCACGACATGAAGGATCTAGCGCCGCGGAACGTCTTCATCGAAGGCCGCTTGCACACGGCGCGCCGCTGCTACTCGGAGAGCTGAAACTCGATCACCTCGGCAACGGAATCGACGGCCTCGGTCAGCGCCGTCAACCGCTCGGCAGCCGTCGGTGCCGCCAGCACCGCGTAGCGGTCGGCCGGCCCGATCGGGATGCGAGATGCCAACGCGTACAGCCGTTCTCCAGCATCAAAAATCCGGTCGACGTCGGCGCCGAGCACGTCTTCCCGACTCGGCAGCGCAAGATCACGGGCGGTCGCGATGCGCTCGAACAATCCGATGATCCGGTCTTCCAGCGCTTCGATCTGGCCCGCGCTCACCGGATCGCCCCCCTCGTCGAGCCATACCTGTACGACCGCCCGTGGGTACGGATCGTCCGGCAGCCACTCGCACACCTTGATCCGTTCGACAGTCCGGCAGCGCAGCATGAAGCGACCCGAGCCCGCGATGTCGACGCATTCGGTGATCGCGGCGACCGTGCCGACATCGCAGCGGACGTCACCGCCGCCGACTTCACGGCCCTGGGAGATCAGCACGACGCCAAAGCGAGGTTCCTTGTCACGGAGGCAGTCTCGCACCAACTCGGTATAGCGGGGCTCGAAGACCTGCAACGGCAGCTCCTCGCCGGGCAGCAACGCCGATTGCAAGGGGAACATCGCCATCGTGCCGAAATCTGCTGCGCTCGCCATCAGATCTCCAGCTCGGCGACGAGCGCATCGACGACGGCCCGCAGGTCGCCGTCGTGCTCCTCGGCGACGCGCCGCTGCCGCTGATAGGACGCACCCCGTCGTGGAATGTCGGCGACCGCTCTCAGCTCGTTGGCGCAATCCAGTGATTTGGCAATGGGTTCCAGCCTGGTCAGTAGATCGTCGAGGTCATCGGTGACCAGACGCTCGTTACTGTCCGCGTCGAGAATGATGATCGCATCCAACCCATAGCGAGCCGCGCGCCACTTGTTCTCCTGGTTGTGCCACGGCGGCATGGTCGGCAGTGCCTCGCCCGCATCCAGCCGGCGTTCCAGATCGACCACGAGGCAATGCGTCAACGCAACCAACGCGCTGAGCTCGCGAATATTGGACACTCCGTCGCAGATCCGGACTTCGAGTGTTCCGTTGTGCGGCGATGGCCGAACGTCCCACCGGACCTCGTTGACGTCCTCGATGATGCCTGTCTTCTTCTGGTCGTGGACGAAACCCTCGAATTCCGACCACTTGTGGAATTGGAACGGCAGACCGGCCGTGGGCAGCTGCTGGAACATCATCGCTCGATTGCTGGCGTAGCCGGTGTCCTCGCCCACCCACCACGGCGACGACGAGGACAGCGCCAGCAGATGCGGATACCAGTTGAGCAACGACGACATGACCGGCATGACTTTGTCCGGCGAGGACACCCCGACGTGCACGTGCACTCCCCAGATCAGCATCTGACGACCCCACCATTGGGTGCGCTTGATCAGCTCGGCGTATCTCGGCGCATCGGTCAGCTTCTGCGTCGACCAACTCGCGAATGGATGCGTACCCGCGCCGAACAACTCCATACCGCGCTGCCGGACGATCGGCAGCACAGAACCCAGCGTCGACTGGAGATCCTCCATTGCCTGTGCGGTGCAGTCGCAGATACCGGTGACCACCTCAACGGTGTTGCGCAGCAATTCCTTGTGCACGTGCGGGTTTTGACCGATCTCGGCGAAGACCGCGGTGGCTTCGTTGCTCAGGTCGCGGGTCTGCGCGTCGACGAGCGCGAACTCCCACTCGACGCCAAGTGTCGGATTGGGTGATGACGCGAAGTTCACCCTGATAGCGATACCCCTGTCGGACGGAGGACTAACCGGCGCCGATCACGCCGCACGCGACGCGCTTGCCGGCGTCACCGGTGGACATGGTCGTCTCGTCGGGACCCGGTGCGCCGTTGACCTGGTTGTAGCGGTCGGACGGGATGTTGGCGAAGTTGTCCGAGCCGGCGTGAATCATGATCGCCGTCCCGGTGCCGGCCAGCAGGTCGGCCTTGGTGAACCCGTCAGTCGTGGTCACCAGGAGTGCCGAGCCGTCGTGGCGGACCTGTAGCGAGGTCAGGTCGCCGCTCGCGGGGCCGCCCATGTGGCCCTGCGCGTGGAAATGGCCGCCCGCGGACAAAAAGTCGCCCGGCGCGCCGCCGTTGGGGGCGACCGAGTTGGCCTCGCACTTGCCCACCGAGTGGATGTGCACGCCGTGGAAGCCAGGGGCCAAGTGGCCGCCGCCCGTTGTCTCGATGGTCACGGTGACGTAGCCCTGGTCGAACTCGAACTTGGCCGACGCAACCTTGGTGCCGTCGGGTGCGCTCAAGTAAGTCGTGATGCTGTCCGGTGCGGCCTCCCCGGTTCGGGGCGCCGCGGCCGACGGCGACGGCGATCCGGTCCAGATCGCAGGCGTGGTTCCGGGCGAGGTCGCCGGCGGCTGATTCGGCTTGCATGCCCCGGCGAGGGCGACGGTGGCGGCGAGTGGAAGCAATGTGGCGGCGGCGGCAAATTTGCGGCGGCTGGCGAGCTTGACCATGGGGAGAGCCTATCCCGCCGACAATGCGTGCCGGAACGGCCCGTTGAGGAGCGGGATCAAAACGTCACCCCGGCGACGATGCGGGATCAGCGTGCGGTCGACCTTGTCGGAGACATAGTTGGCTCAGTCATCGATACCAAGCTCCCGGTAGCGTTCCAGCAGGCCGTGATGGTGGATGCTGAACCGGTGCCCGGTGTCTAGGTTGCGGCAGCTACACCGCCAACCCCCCAATATGGGGTCCGGTACGGCGGCGACAACCTCCACCAGCTTGCCGGTCCGTTTGTTCTCCCAGAAGGAGCCAACCATCCATGATTGGTTGCCCGCCGCCGCGGTCGGTAAACACTCAACAGCGCACGGGCTGCCGATAGTCGAGGGAAACGGCGCCGCGACTCTCCTTCACGCGATCGCCAAGCCGGGCGCGCTACTTCCAGAAAGCATTCATGGGTGAGGCGTACATGTCGTTGTCAGTGAGCGGGGCCAGAGTTCCCGGCGTCGTACGCAAGGCGTCTTCAATCGTGGCCATCAGGCTGTACTCGTTGGCGTAGGCGTCGGTGGTGAAGGGGCCGGATTGCATGTCCCCATCCGTCACGGCTCCCCCGTTCGGGATGATGATCATCGGAACGTTGTTGCCTTCGTTACCGAATCCCAGTGACAAGTTGTTGTTGTCCTCGTCGAACGTGACGATGATCGCGTCCTTCTCCGACGGGTCAGTCCACGTCGGCGAATTCTCAATGGCGGACACCTCTTGCTGGACGAACTGGTCGGCGGCCGCGACGTTGTACTGCTGGTTCGTGACCTGGCTGATAAGGAATTGGGAAATGCCAGAAGGCGTATCGATCGGGCCTTCCCCGTTGTTGGCTTCGTCGGCAGCAATCCAGGTGAATGCTGGGAAAGTGCTCGGGTCCTGAAGATTGGTGGACAAATCCGTCAGCGGGAGCAGGTGTTGCTGCAGGTAGGCGGGGGTGTTGTCGTAGACGTAGCTGAATTGGGCGAAGGGTAATTGGTCGACGGCGTAGTCACCCGATGACGTGAGGTCACCCGGGGTGGGCATGCCTTGCGCGTAGCCGGCCCACGATATGCCCGCCTGATCCATTTCTTGCATGAGGCTGTTCGCGTCGATGACGTTCCCGGCGGGGTTGTAGTCGAGGCCAAAGTCCGATCCGCCCAAGGGCCGGATGTAGTTCGGGTCGCTGGGGTGGCCCAGCGCGAAGTAGTTGCTGTCGTAGTCCTCGGTGTTGATCAGGCTGTTGAGGTACGGCGCGTTGGGGCTGCCGACGATGTCGCCGACGCCCTTGTTCTCCATGTAGATCAGGAACACGTGGTCCAGTTGGCCGACGTCGGATGTCGGTGGGGTGAGCGGCGCCGCGGTGAGGCTTGGATCGCCGACGGTGAACGACTCGTTGTCGGCATACGAGCCGTTGTAGTTGCCGAGGAACGTGTCGTTGTCGGTGAAGGTCGTGGTCACCTGCGCGGAGGTGGTGCCCTCCGGCACCGTCCCGCTGATGTCGCGGTCCTCAAAACCGGTGAGCCCCAGGCGATCCCATACGGTGACCGGGTTGAGCGAGTCGGTGCCCAGCACGTCTCCATGGGCGTCGAGGAAGGTGACCTGCACTGAGGCGTCGGACGGATCCCAGCCTTGGCCGCCGAGATCCGCGCTGAGGCTGAACGGCGTTCCGGCTGCGCCGGTGAGGTCGACGGTTTGGCTGATGGTGGACGTAGCGACAGGTCCGCCGCCGGCGAAATTGTCCCCGGCCCCCGGGGGCGCGGTCTGTGGAAAGTCGAAGAACTTTGGCAGCGGAGACCCGAAGGCGAAGGGGTAACCGCCCTGGGTGCCATACGCGATCACCGTCGGGGTGCCGGTCTCGGTCCAGCCAGGGATGGTCACCCCGCTGTATCCCGACTCGGACGGGTCGGCCGTTTCGAAACTCGGGTTGACCAGCAAGTTCTCACTCATCGGCTGCGCAACATTGCCGGCGTCACCGAAGATCAACCCGCCACCTTGACCATCAGCGCCGTCACAGATCAACCCGCACGCACTGCTGCTGGGATCGGCGAGGTTGAACCAACTATTGATCAGGGTGTCAAACTGCTGACCGACGCCGCTGTTAATCCAATCCTGTTCTAGCCCTTGCAACCAAGCATCAGCCGGACTGGCCGCCGCCGCCGACTCGGTGGCACCCAAGCCCAGACTGCCTAGCTCGGGAACCGCCGCCGAACCGGCAGCCACATCACCCAACGAAGCGGTGATCGCATTGAGGACCTGATCGACAACCACGTCGAACTCATCGGCCGTGGCTTTCGGCGCGTTGGCCAGAGACCCCAGCCCGAGTGTCAAGAACATGCTGATTGCGCCGCCCAACCCGACTGCACGCTGCCGACCGTGGATCATCGCTTGGTGCGAGCGTGAATTGCGCTTCCTGCCGCGTCGATCAGCCATCGCTGGTACTTCCTAGACAAGGGGCCCGGGGTCTCAGGTGCGCTTAAGGTAAACCTTGGCTTTTGCCTTCAGCAGGATTTTGAGCAAAATTCTTCCGGTAACTCCGCTTCTGTCACCCGCCAGCGCGTACTGCGGCATTGATGCTGCTCAGCAGACATCGAACTTTCTGACCGGAGAGAGCTTGCGGTGAGCGGTTACACCGACTCGACGCGTAAATAGATTTCCCAAGTCGCTCAGCATCCGCTAAGGAACGCCGACCGCATGGCGGCCGGGGGCTCGCTAGCCCGCGGCGACGACGACGATGACGCCGGGTGGCTGGCCGGCGACAGCAGGGGTCCGCGGCGCGACGGGTGCTTTCAGCAGCTTGCCCACGGCATCGGCGGTTTCCCGCTCGCCGTCGGCGCTGCCGAAATACACGGTCGTTTTCGAAACATCAGGCAGCGAGAGATTGCTGACCTCGGTGACGTTGTAGCCGCCCTGCTTGATCTGGTCGGCGGCCTTCCCGGCAACACCTTGTTGGCTGGAGATGTTGTAGACCCGCACGTCGGATTTTGCGACGACCTTCGCGGAGGTGGTCGTGGGCGCTGAACTGGTCGTCGCACTCGATACCGCCGAGTCGTCGTCGGTATTCGTGCCCGACCCCATGGCCTGAAACCCGACCAGCAAAAAGATGACGCCGAGAAACAGCAACACCATCACCATGGCCCGTAGAGGAAGCCCGGTCGAATCGGGAACACGCTCATTCATTGACGTCACTGTATCGATGAGTGCGCCAAAACCCACACCGACGCTCGGTGGGCAGGCAAAAACTCAGGTGAGTTCGAAACCCAGCCGTCGCGCTGCCCGCGCCTTCTGGCGACTGGCCCGCAGTCGCCGTAGCCGCTTCACGAGCATCGGATCGGCGGCTAATGCTTCGGGTCGATCGACCAACGCATTCAGAACTTGGTAGTAACGCGTAGCCGACATTGCGAACAACTCTTTGATGGCTTCTTCTTTGGCACCGGCGTATTTCCACCATTGGCGTTCGAATGCCAGAATGTCGTGCTCGCGGCGGGTCAACCCATCGGCGAGTCCAGAGTCGTCCCCCGATCGATTCGCCCGCGCCATAGCGCTGTCCATATCGCTTCCTCGACCCTTTCGGCGAAATGCTCGAATTCCCGCTGCTCCGGCGATATTCAACCACGTCGACAACTGTTGACTCGGAACCCAAGCCCGCGAGTCGGCTGACGAGGTGAGATTGCCTGCCCCAAGCCGACTCCGCAACCCGAGCGCATCGTCGGCGGGCTTAAGCTTTGCGCTCATGGCAGTCGTACCCATTCGCATTGTGGGCGATCCGGTGTTGCACACGCCCACCGAACTGATACCGGTCGGGGCGGACGGTTCGCTGCCCGCCGACCTGGCCGATCTGATCACCGACCTCTACGACACCATGGACGCCGCGTTCGGGGTTGGCCTGGCCGCCAACCAGATCGGCGTGGGCTTGCGGGTATTCGTCTACGACTGCGCCGACGAGCGAGGACAGTCGGCACGGCGCCGCGGCGTAGTCGTCAACCCGGTGCTGGAAACTTCGGACATCCCCGAAACCATGCCCGACCCCGACGACGATGACGAGGGTTGCCTCTCCGTGCCGGGCGAATCGTTTCCGACGGGCCGGGCCGAGTGGGCGAAAGTGACCGGGCTCGACGCCGACGGCGCGCCGATCACCCTCGAAGGCACCGGACTGTTCGCCCGGATGCTGCAGCACGAGACCGGACATCTGGATGGCTTCCTCTATCTCGACCGGTTGGTCGGTCGGCATGCCCGCGCCGCAAAGCGCGCCGTGAAATCGCACAGCTGGGGCGTCCCCGGATTGTCGTGGACTCCAGGTGAGGTGCCGGACCCGTTCGGCCACTGATGGTTTCGTGGCCTGAGCTCGGAACCAGGGTGGCGGTGCGATACCGCCTTCCGACCGGCTCGACGCCGCCACTGACCGATGCGGTCGGTCATCTTCTCGACGTCACACCACTGGTCCGCGTCCGGACAAAAACCGGCGCCGTCGTGCAATTCGCCTCCGACGATGTGGTCGCGCTCCGAACGCTCAGCGATGCCCCGGTGCGTGCTTCAGAAATTCGCGCACTCGAGCACGCCGCCGCGCTGGCCTGTCCCGGCCTCGAGCAACACTGGCTGGACGGCTGGCTGCTGCGTGCCGGACACGGCGCCACGCTCAGCGCCAACTCCGCTGTGCCACTTGATGCTTCGGCGAGTCAGGAGGCCATACCGTCGATCGCCGACTGGTACCGGCGGCGCGGTCTGTCCCCGCGGCTCGCGATTCCCGATCGCCTGCTTCGGATTTCGGTCACCGGCGAACACCTTAACCGGATGCTGGTGCGAAATGTCAGCGCCGCCGAACCCGATCCGTCAGTCCAGCTCGCCGGCCGACCCGACGACGACTGGCTCACGCACTCCGACAGCAACGTTGCCGTCGACGAGTTGACAGCGGTCGTCGACGGCGAACTTACCTTTGGCCGGCTGGCGAATTCGGCGACGGCGCGGGCCGCGGTGTCCGACGCCCCCGACGGCACGCGCTGGGTGGGGGTCTCGGAGTTACGGACCACCGACCCGCACGCCGGGGGCACGCTGTGCGAGGCGCTGTTGAACTGGGGCGCGGCCCGCGGCGCGACGCGCGGCTATCTGCGGATCTCCGACGGCGACCGCGACGCAGCAACCCTGGCCCGCTCGATCGGGTTCGCCCTGCACCATCACGCGCGCTTCGTCACCGTCACCGCGGAGTCCGTCACGTAGGGTCGACGCCATGCCCGACGGCATAGATGATGGTGGCGACCCGCTGCGCCCGGCTTCGCCGCCCTTGCGCATCGCCACCTGGAATGTGAACTCGATTCGCTCCCGCTTGCCCCGTGTATTGGATTGGCTGGAACGCGCCGAGGTCGACGTGCTCGCGATGCAGGAAACCAAGTGCTCCGACGAGCAGTTCCCGACGATGCCGTTCCTCGAACTCGGCTATGAGGTGGCGCACTGCGGCTTCAACCAGTGGAACGGCGTGGCGATCGCCTCCCGGGTCGGCCTGGACAACGTCGAAGTCGGATTCGAGGGCCAACCCACCTGGAGCAGCAAGCCTGATGTCGCCGCTGCGGCCGAGGCGCGCGCTCTGGCGGCTACGTGCGCCGGGGTGCGGGTGTGGAGTCTGTACGTTCCCAACGGCCGCGCCCTGGACGATCCGCATTACACCTACAAGCTCAATTGGCTTGCCGCACTACGCGATACCGCAGAAGGTTGGCTACGCGACGATCCGACAGCTCAGATCGCGCTTGTCGGCGACTGGAACATCGCACCCACCGACGACGACGTCTGGAGCATCGACTTCTTCCAAGGCGCAACGCACGTGTCAGAACCGGAGCGCACAGCGTTCGAAGCCATTGTCGACACTCAATTCACGGACGCGGTAAGGCCTTTCACGCCTGGACCGGGCGTCTACACCTATTGGGACTACACCCAGCTGCGGTTCCCGAAGAAACAGGGAATGCGCATCGACTTCATCCTCGCCTCTCCCGCGCTGGCCGGCCGGGTCGCCGACGCGCAGATCGTGCGGGAAGAGCGCAAGGGTAAGGCACCCAGCGATCACGCACCGGTTCTGGTAGATCTTCACCGCGGTTGACGCATAGAAATTTCGCGCACGGGTATTCATCCGTTGTTCATTTGTCCATAGAAGTCCTAGGATTACGGGCATTAGATGCTCGGCCCGAATACCGGATATCAGGAGTCATCATGGGTGTCGTTGACGGCGCCGTACACAACGTGAGTCGGGCGGTCACCCGTGCCGCCTCGGCAACCACCGCAGCAGCGGGCGCCGTGGGAGGCGCCGCGGTCAACGGCGTCGTCGGCGCAGTGACCGGAGCCGCAAGCGGTGTGCAGCGAGGCATCGACAGCGGCAGCCATTCGACGCCCGCGGCCGCGTTGACGCTGGGCGCCCTCGGCGTCGCCGGTCTCGTGGAATGGCCGCTGCTGCTGGCTGTCGGCGGCGGCGCGCTGCTGATACGGCGGCTCAACTCTTCACATACCGACCAGTCGGGTCGCCCGGCGAAGATCGCTGCGGTCAAGTCGACAAGCTCGGCCAGGCCACGCAAGACGCCGGCGAAGAAGACCCCGGCACGGCAGTCGCGCACAGCACAGTCGCGCACCCGTCGTTGACGCAGGCGAGTAGGTAGCGTCGCATTGGTGCGAGCACCTTTTCCCTTGCGCGCGGTAACGCTGGGCCTGCAGACGCTGAGCACCGTCGCCTCCACCGGCCTGACCATGGCCGCGATCCCGGTTCGCGAAGGTGTCAAGGCGCTCTCCGATGGGTTGCCCGCGCCCACACTGACCAGGCATAGCTGGCGTGGCAAGGGGCGCGCGTGGATCGAGGTCCGTGGACTCGACGGCCCGGACGGCGCCGAACTCGGACGCTTCGTCGTCGACGCTCTGGTCGGACGTTCGGGCGTCAAGTCAGTCAGCCTCAACCGTCCGCTGTCTCGCGCCGTCATCGAACTCAACGGCGAGCAGACCTCGCTGCGTCAACTGTGCCGAGACGTCGACGAGGCCGAAAGGCGCTGGCGTGCAACTGATCACGTCAAAGAGCGGCGCAGCGACGCGCGGCCGAAGCCGTTGCCGGGCGACGGCCTGTTGCTGGCCACCAACGCGCTGGGTGTCGGCGCCACCGCTGTCGGGGTCGGCGCGGCGGTCGCCGGTCGAATACTGGTGTGGCCGCGGCTGTTCGACGGTGTCGAAGCAATGGTGGTGGCCGTCGATTACCAGCCGCGGATCCGTCGGCTGATCGAAGACCGCATCGGTCACTCGGCGACGGACGCCGTGTTGTCCGTCGCGATGACGGTCGCCCACGTGCTCGAACTCTCCCCGACGTCGCTGGTCGTCGACCTCACCGTGGAGATACTGAAGGCCGCCGAGTATCAGGCCGAGGCGCGGGCCTGGCACCGTCTGGAGCCGACGTTGGCCCGGCATGCCGAAAACTTGCAGGTATACCCGTCGTCGCGCCCGGTGCCGCCGCCGGACGGACCGGTGGAGCGCCACTCCCGGCGCGCCGCATTGCTGCAGGCGGCCGGCACCGCAGCGGTTGGCGCCGCCACCCGCAACCTCGGCATGGCTTCGACTGCCGCGTTGGTCACCACGCCGAAGGCCGCCCGCACCACCCGCGAATCATTCGCCGCGGCGCTCGGCCAGGGACTGGCGGAGCAGCACGCGGTGTTGCCGCTCCGCCCGGAAAAACTGCGCTGGCTGGACCGCATCGACGCACTGCTGATCGATCCCCGGGTGCTGTGCACCGACACCTTGCGGGTGGTGCGAGTCCGCGGAGCCGACGATGACGAGATCTCCCCGGCATGGCACCGCGCTCAGCTGCTGCTGGAGAAACGGGGCCTGCGCGCAGGCTGGCATGCCGTCCCGGGCGTAACCGCACGCGACTCCGAGACCGGCGTCGAAGCGCTGATCGGCCCCACCCACGATCCGCTGGCTTCGGCGGTACTCGCCGAGACCCGACGGGCGGGCCTGGAGCTGATCTCGATCGACGTCGAGGATCTCGGTGAACTGCGCACGGCTTTCGATGAACTGCGAACGCTGCAGCGCATATCGATCGACAAGGCGCTCGCGGCGGCGCTGACCGACCTGCAACAGTCGGGTCGCACCGTCGCGGTGCTCTCGTCGGCAGCCGGGCAGGCACTCGCGTCGGCGGACATCGGCCTGGGCGTGATGCCCAACTCCGACAAAGAAGCCCCGCCGTGGACCGCCGATGTGATCTTGACCGATCTCGCCGGCGCCTGGCGGCTGCTGCACGCCATTCCGGTGGCGAAATCGGCCAGCCGGCGTGGTATCGAGATTGCCACCGGTGCAACGGCTTTGGGCTCTCTGCTGATGGTGCCCGGCGTGCGTGGACGAGGGCCGGGCCCGGTGACGACCGGCGCGGCGGCAGGCTTGGTGTCCGGGTATCTGATGGCCCGCGGGGTATTGCGCTCCCCCGCCCCGCTGCCCGCGCCAATCCACGAATGGCACGCCATGTCGATCGAGCAGGTGCGCAAGATGTTGCCGCCGCCCGACGACGAAGCCGACGCTGCACCCAAACACGGCGCACTGGCCACCAGGGCACTGGAGACGGCGCATCGGAGCGCCGAGCTGACCGGACGCCCGAGCCGAGCGGTGTGGCAGTTCGCCAGGGCGGTGCGCGCCGAGTTGTCCGACCCGCTGACCCCGGTGCTGGCTCTCGGCTCGGCCGCCAGCGCGGTGCTGGGTTCGCCGGTCGATGCGGTATTGGTCGGGTCGGTGCTGACCGGCAACTCCATCTTGGCCGCCAGTCAGCGGCTGCGGGCCGAAGGCCGGCTGAACGAGCTTCTGGCTCAACAGATTCCACCGGCACGCAAAGTCACGACCAGTCCGGACGGTGCTCCGATCTACACCGACGTCAAAGCGGTGCAGCTGCGGCCCGGCGACGTGATCGAGTTGCGGACCAACGAAGTGGTCCCCGCCGACGCCCGGCTGATCGAAGAAGACGACCTCGAAGTCGACGAATCGACGCTCACCGGTGAATCCCTGCCGGTGGAAAAGCAAGTCGACCCCACACCGGGCGCCGAGTTGGCCGACCGTCGTTGCATGCTCTACGGCGGAACCACCATCGTGGCGGGCACCGCGGTCGCGGTGGTCACCGCGGTCGGCGCCGACACCCAGGCACGCCGCGCCGCGGAATTGGTGTCCAGCGAGCTCCCGCAGATCGGGCTTGAACACCAGCTGAGCCAGCTCACCAACAAGGCCTTCCCGGTCAGCGCGGGCGGCGGACTGCTGGTCAGCGGGCTCAGCCTGTTGCGCCGCAACGGTTTACGTCAAGCCGTCGCCAGTGGCATCGCCATCACGGTCGCCGCCGTGCCGGAGGGCATGCCGCTGGTGGCGACGCTGGCGCAGGCCGCATCGGCCCGACGGCTGACCAATTACGGCGCGCTGGTTCGGGTTCCCCGATCGGTTGAGGCGCTGGGCCGCATCGACGTGGTGTGCTTCGACAAGACCGGGACGCTGTCCGAGAACCGGCTGCGGGTTTCGCAGGTGCATCCCGCCAAAGGCTTCTCTCGCGAGGAGGTCCTGCGCTGCGCGGCCAACGCCGCCCCGGAGACCAACGGCGGCCCGCAAGTGCACGCCACCGATCGCGCCATCATCGAGGCGGCCCACTCGGTCAACGGCGCGAGCGCCGCCGAGGAAGCCGATGCGCATCTACCGTTCCGGTCCGGTAGGTCGTTCTCGGCGTCGGTGCTCGGCGACGAGCTGACCGTCAAGGGCGCACCCGAAGTGGTCCTGGCCGCATGCGCGGGCATCGGGCCCGACATCGATGAGACGGTGCGGACGCTGGCGGCCGAGGGTCTGCGGGTGATCACCGTTGCGCGCCGCCGGCTCACCCCAGAACAAGTCACGATGATCTCTGAGGACGAAGACGCCATCGAAGGACTGGCCGGCAGCGACCTGACACTGGCCGGTTTCCTCGGGATTTCCGACACCCCGCGAGCCGAAGCTCCCGCTCTGCTCGCGGCGCTGGTCGAGCGCGAGATCGGCGTCCGGCTGATCACCGGCGACCACCCGATCACCGCCACAGCGATAGCGCGGGAGATGGGGCTTGCGGTGACCGCGGATCAGGTCATCAGCGGCGCCGAGTGGGACGCGCTGTCGCGCAAGGACCAGGAACGTGTGGTCGCCGAGCGGGTGATCTTCGCCCGGATGTCACCGGAGAACAAGGTGCAGGTCGTACAGACGCTGGAACGCATCGGCAAGGTGTGCGCGATGGTCGGCGACGGCTCCAACGACGCCGCGGCGATCCGGGCGGCCACCGTCGGCATCGGCGTCGTCGCCCGCGGCAGCGACTCCTCGAGCATCGCGGCTGACGTGGTGCTGGTCGACGCCCGCATCGAGGCGCTGCTGACCGCGATCGAGGAAGGCCGCGAACTGTGGCGACGGGTCCAGGCCGCGGTGTCGGTATTGCTCGGCGGCAACGCCGGTGAGGTCGCGTTCGCGGTCATCGGCAGCGCGATCACCGGAACCTCGCCGCTGAACACCCGCCAGCTGCTGCTGGTGAACATTTTCACCGACGCACTGCCGGCGGCGGCGCTGGCGGTCAGCAAGCCGAGCGGCCCGGTCCAGCCCGAGGGGCGCGGGCCAGACCAGCAAGCGCTGTGGCGGGCCGTCGCCATCCGCGGAGCGACCACAGCGGCAGCGGCGACCGGGGCCTGGGCGATGGCCGGTGTCACCGGGCGTCCGCAGCGGGCGTCCACGGTGGCGCTGGTCGCTCTGGTCTCAGCGCAGCTTGGTCAGACGCTGCTCGACTCGCGGACCCCGCTGGTCGTGTTGACGGCGGGCGGCTCGCTGGTCGTGATGGGGACGCTGATCAGCATCCCGGGTGTCAGCCAGCTGCTTGGCTGCACGCCCCTCGGCCCGCTCGGTTGGGCCCAGGCGCTGGGCTCAGCCGGGGCTGCGACGGCTGCGGTTGCCGTCGCGACACGCGCATTCGCAGATAAGCCTGCACTGGAGCCGAATGACGCTGATCGCGCGCCGGAACAGTCCCCACGACCGTCACGGCGCCCACGCGCCACAGCAGCGCGTACAGCTCGATCAACGGAACGGTCAGGAAACCAGCCACAGCTTCGCCTAGTGGGTCGGCGAGAGCTTCCTTCATCGTCGACATAACTAGACGGTGAACGCACCACCAGTCACAAGGGCAACGCTTAAGTTACTGAAAGGCAAATGATGGCCGAAAAGGTGAAGTCGCGCAGCGGTACCTCCCAGTCCGAAGCCGTCGCTCACATCCGGGAGGGTGAGACATTCGCGATCAACCTGCCCGTGGTGGGGCAGGTGGAGATTCCGCGACCCGAACAACTTGCCTATTACGGCGGTCTGGCAGCCCTGGCCGCATTCGAACTCATCGACTGGCCGGTCGCGCTGGTCATCGCCGCGGGTCACCTGTTGGCCAGCAACCACCACAACAAGCTCCTCGAGGAACTCGGCGAGGCCATCGAGGACGTGGAGTAGCGGAAATCGCCTTTTTCGGCCGCGGCTCGACAAATAGGCATACACTCGAGATTCACCATCAGGTGCGTGCAGCTGATCGGCAGCTGCGCGATGAGGATGGCATAGTCGGCAAGTTGCCGATCCAAATTCGCGCAATCGCCGCTCCACGTAAAACTCGAATTCGGAAGATTCGCGCACGTTCACGCGGCCGGTTTCTGCCAAGTTGATATGACGATCGTCGGCGGTGCTGACGAAATTCTTACGGCGCCAGCCTCTTTGGTGCTTGATAGCTCCGAGCTGACCTTGGCGAGGCCGTCGGCGTTTACCTCCCAGTCCGCTAGGTCCGGTCGTCTCGGGCTTGCCGGAATCACCCGATCGGGAATGCCGCGAAGTGGACTCACATAGAACACCTCGTCGCATGCGCCCATTTGCCACAGAAGGATGGTGCATCGACCAAGTGCAGCGTAAATTCGATATTGGGGTTGTTCTAACAGCCTTTGCGGCGGGCTGTCCCAAGGCGTCCGAGTTCGAGTCCCCCTTTGTGCGCACCGCCGTTCCGTCATTCCGGCAAGACCGGCGAAGGCTTGCACGTGATTTCTAAACTCAAAAAGACCAACCGTGCGTCGCAGCAAAACGGCGCAACACTCATCGGTCGCCGCGAGCCCTGTATGTGGATCCGCACCGACGCCGAACTCACCGTCGTCACGATCACCGGCGAGATTCACGCGTCCGACGTGGACCGCTTGAGCCCGTACGCGCGCAGGCTGGTGTCCGACTGCGGCCAACTGATCGTCGACCTGAGCGGCAGCGACTTCATTGCCGTCGACGCCCTGTGTGCGCTGCTAGCGGTCTGGTTACACGACCCAGCGGCAACCGAACGACCTCAGGTACGTGAATTGCGAATCTGTTCTGAACGCCTCACGGTCGTGCTTCGCCACGTCAGCTGACGATGACACCCTGAGCGGTGTGTTCGGATGTAACCCGAAGGGCTCGCGAGATCGTCAGCCTTGAGCGGATCCGCACAAGTGTCGCCAGGCAGTCAGGTCGACGGTGTTCAGGGCTATCCCGCCACTGGCTGTGGCGTGCGCCAGCACAACAAATTAACAAAAAGGTGTAACGCTGCTCAGCGCAAGCTCAGCTTCTGCTCCGTCGAAAACTAGCGGCGCGCCCGGCCTGGCACGTTGGCTGCGGCGGTATTACTCGGGATTTTTAGCCCTTTGAGCTGCACTTATACTAATCATCGCAAAAGTTTTAAGCAGTTTCAAAAACTTTTTAAAACTTTTTTGCCATTTTTGTCCCTCGCATGCAACTTAAGGGCTAGCTTAACGAGACCTGAGGATTCCAGCGTCTACGGAGGGCACGAGGATGGCCGGTCGACACAACAAGAAGCAGAATCAGCGGTCGCGCAACGCCAAAGTTCGCCGTCGTCGGGTGCTCGGTGCGGGCACGACTGCTGGCGCATTTTTGGCGTTCGGCATGACCCCGTTGACCAGCGCGCCTGTTGCCCAGGCCGACGTGTTCGACGTGGTCATTGATCCCGTCATCAATTCGATCCTGGGATCCATCACCAGTCTGGATGCCCTTGTCGGTATCGATCCATCCTCGGCCTTGGATCTCGGCAGCCTTGCCCTGCCTGCCGCTGACGCGTCGTTGGCCGCTGAGCCCTTGGCTGCTCTCGCGTCGTCGAGTGACGCGGTGAGCGCCGCGGCGCCCGCAGCCGATCCAACTCTTGCCGATCTGTTTCAAACAGACATCTATGACCCGATCCACGCGGCCGACGAGGCCTGGATCAACAGCCCAACCGGTGAGGCGTTCGACAATGCGATCAATCCGTATTTCGCCACCGGAGACTTTTGCGGTCTGATCTGCAACGGCGCAGCGGGTACGGAGGCAGACCCCACTGGCGGTAATGGCGGGCTCTTCTTCGGTGACGGCGGCGCCGGCTACGACGCGGCCAGTGATCCCGGAATGGCCGGTGGTGCCGGTGGGGATGCGGGAGGCATCGGTAACGGCGGCGACGGTGGAGACGGCGGGCTCAGCGCTGACGGCGGGGCCGGCGGCGACGGCGGCGAGCTGTATGGCAACGGCGGCCTCGGCGGCGACGGTGGGGCCGGTGTGACAGGCGTCAACGACGGCGACGGCGGGGCCGGCGGGGCCGGCGGCGGCACTGGGGCAGCCCAGGACCTCCTCGGTTACTTCTCGCTCGGCAACGGCGGTGACGGCGGTAACGGCGGGGCCGGCGCTGTTGGCGCCAACGGCATTACTACGGACACCCCAGGCGCATCGGCCAACGGCGAGGCCGGCGGAGCCGGCGGAGCCGGCGGCGCAGGCGGTAACGGCTCAGTGCTGATCGGTAACGGCGGTGACGGCGGCAACGGGGGCGCCGGCGCGGCGGGCGGCAATGGTGGGACCGCCGGCGACGGGATCACCGGAGTGTCGGGCACCAACGACGGCGCGGGCGGGGCCGGCGGTGACGCCAATGGCGGGGTCGGCGGCAACGGCGGCAACGGCGGGGCCGGCGGGACCGGCGGGCTGTTCGGCAGCACCGCGGGCACCACCGGCAACGGCGGTAACGCCGGTGCCGGCGGCAACGGCGGCACCCCGGGCGCTGGCGGCGACGGCGCGCTCGGCGTGATCACCGTGGCCGGATCCGGCGGCAGCCTCGGCGCCGGCGGCGACGGCGGCGTCGGAGGCACCGCTAACGGCGGCAACGGCGGGCTCGGTGGCGACGGCGGCGCGATCGCGGGTAACGGCGGCAACGGCGGCGACGGCGGCGACGGCGCCGACGGCGGGCTCGGCGGCAACGGCGCAGTCGGCAGCTTCACCAGCGGCAGCGGCACCGGTGAGGGCGGCTTCGGCGGCATCGGTGGTGACGGCAGCGCCGCTGGTACCGCTGGGACCGGCGGGGCAGGCGGCACGGCGATCACCGGCCCCCACGGCCTCCTCGGGAGTGACGGCACCGCCGGCACAGTGGCCGGCGGCGGCGGGAACGGAGGCACCGGCGGCGACGGCGCTGCGACCGTGATCGGCGATCCCGGCACGGCGACAGTGACCGCTGGCGCCGGCGCGGCCGGTGGCGCGGGCGGCGTGGCCACCGGCGCCACACCCGGCTATGGCGGCGGCGGCGGCGGTGGCGGCGGCGGCGCCGAGGTCTCGGCCCCCGATGGCGGCACCGTCACCACCGGTACCGCCACCGGCGGGGTCGGTGGGGTCGGCGGGGCCGGCACCGGCACCTCCGCCGGCGGGGACGGCGGCAGCGGCGGCAACGGCGTTGTCTCCGTCGATGACACCAGCACCATCACCACCGGCACCGTCACCGGCGGGGTCGGCGGGGCCGGCAGCACAGACGGCGGGGTTGGCGCCGACGGCGGCAACGCCGACGTGACCGCTACCGGTGGCAGCACAATCACGACCGGCACCGTGACGGGCGGGGCTGGCGGGGCTGCCGGCAACGGCGTCGACGGAGGCATCGGCGGGACCGGCACCGTCACCGCCACCGCGGGCAGCACCATCACCACCGGCACGGCTGTCGGCGGGGTCGGCGGCGCCGCCGGCGGCGGCATTGACGGCGGCGCAGGCGGAAACGGCGGCGACGCCAGCGTCACCGCCTCCGGTGGCGGCACCATCACCACCGGCACCCCAACCGGCGGCGCCGGGGGCGGCGGTGGCGCTAGCGGCACGGGTGGCGGCACCGGCGGCAGCGGAGGCACCGGCGGCGAAGCCTCGGTGACGACGACCGGCCAGACCATCGGCACCGCCACCGCCAACGGCGGCATCGGCGGCATCGGCGGCGCAGGCGGCGTCGGGACCGACGGCACCGACGGCGGCGCAGGCGGTTCCGCCGACCTCATCGCCACCGGGACTCTCGTCGGCGTAGCCGGCACGCCCGGCACGCCCGGATAGCAGTCACCTACAAACCGGGGGACACGGCAACCACGGCTCGGAGAAATCCGACCGTGGTTGCCGTCTGAGGCGGCCATATCTGGTTCTCGCGCACCGGATCCCGGATGCGCGAGCGCACCCCGGCCCGACGCTCGAATGCCGTTCACCCCGGCGCAGCGATAATTCCTCGGCGAATCAGGAAAAAAGTACATACTGGTGAACCCGGAATGGTCTCGACTGATTAGCGAGCCTCGATCATCAGACAATTGACCGCGAAGGAGCCACCGCTGACGTGAACGACGTCAAGTCCGATATCGTCGCCCGCCAATACGAGCGGTGGCGTTATCCAGAACCTATCCAGGACCTGGAGGCGTGCCTGCGCGGCAATTGGGAATGGTTCGACCCCAGCCACGCATCACGCATCTTATGGCCCGACCGGGAGTACAAACACGATCTGGACGTCCTGATTGCGGGGTGCGGCACCAACCAGGCGTCGGTTTTCGCATTCACCAATCCTGACGCAAAAGTGCTCGCGGTCGATATCAGCCAGCCGTCATTGGATCATCAGCAATATCTCAAAGACAAGCACGCGCTCTGGAACCTGGAGTTGCGGCTGCTGCCGATTGAAGAGTTGCCGACGCTGGGACTCGACTTCGACCTTGTGGTGTCCACCGGCGTGCTGCATCACCTCGCCGACCCCCTGACAGGCCTGAGAGCACTTGCCGATTGCGTCCGTCCTGATGGCGCGATCGGTGTCATGTTGTATGCGAAATATGGCCGTATCGGCGTCGAGCTGCTGGAATCGGTATTTCGCGACTTGGGGCTGCGTCAAGATGACGCATCGCTGCGAGTGGTCAAAGAGACAATCTCGTTGCTGCCGGCCGATCACCCAGCCCGAAGCTATTTGAAGATAGCCCGCAATCCGCAGTTCGATGCGGTCCTGGTGGATACGTTTCTGCACGGTCGCGCGCGAAATTACAGCGTCGACGACTGCCTTGAGTTGGTCAGCTCGGCTGGACTCGCATTTCAGGGTTGGCTGCACAAAGCGCCGTATTACCCACACGAGTGTGGTTACTTCCTCAGAGTGAGTTGTATCCAGCGGTCAACGCGCTGCCCGAGCCGAAGCAGTGGTCGGTGATGGAGCGCGTCCATACCGTTGAACGCATGCCATTTCTTCATCGCGTGCCATCCCGACCGGCCGAAAGAGTCCTACACCATCGATTTTTCGACGGCCGACTGCCTCGATTACGTTCCGCTGATGCGTATGCGTTGCGGGCTATCCGGCGCTGAAATTTCTCGGCCCGGTTGGCGTATGAGCCTCAACGCAGCACAGGTGCCTTTTGTGGAGCACATCGATGGCCACCGCACAATTCGGGAGATCGCCGCATGCGTGGCACAAAGCAAAGACACGCCGCGAGGCAGTGCCACCGACTTCCAGAAATTCGTCCGCACGCTATTTCAGTCACTGTGGCGACTTGATTTTCTTGCGATGGCACTCAACCCCGAACAGAACTCGGTCAACCAATAATCGCAGAGGTGTACCGCACGGCTGAGCAACTTAAAGCAACTTCGGCATTGATCAATGTTAATCAGTGACCAGCGATATCATTACCTAATGCCCCCTACGCATTTCACTGAGCCTGAGGTCGAGGCCGGCCCCGAGAAGCCCCTCCCCTCCCCGCACTGGTGGAAGTCGTCGCGCTGGCCCATGTTCGCGGCGCTCGCGATAGCAGTGATCGCCGCAGCCGTCGCCACCGCGTCGTGGTTTCGACCCGTGCCCCAGAGCGCTTCACCCACCTTCAACGATCAGCAAACCGCCCAAGCGAAGACCACCGTTTGCTCGGCTTACACGGCCGTGCACCAAGGGGTGGTGAGGAATACCCACCTGACAGATTCGAACCCCAAGGACCAAGCTGGTCAACTCGCGATCGCGGTTAACGCTCGCCTGTCGTTGTTGGGGGGCGGCGCATATCTACACGACCGCGTCGCTGCCCAACCGGCGACACCTCCCGATCTCGCGCAAGCCGTGAACTCAATGGGAACGACGATCGAGCAGCTCGGCGTCGGCTATCTGGAGGGCGCAACGGATCTCGTGCTGGATCCGCTGCGACACGATCTCGAGTCGCAGATTGCCCAAATCAACAAGCTGTGCGGATAGCCGATCCCGTTAACCGCGACGTCGACGCGAGCTGAGAAATCAAACGGCCGCCTAGCAGGGGCTGGCGCTTTACTCTGCCGGGCGTGGCTGCGCCTTGGTGTTGCGCTTACGTCGACATTCAGCTGAACAGGTGAGCGGAGGCCTGCCCATTCGCTCGTAGGCGAAGGTCTTGCCGCAGGCAACACACTGGGTCTCATTGATGCGACCGTCCATCTGCAGCCACGCCTCGCAGAACTGCACGAACCGCTCGGGCGTCAGGGCCTCGAAATCCTCGCGATGGGCACCGCGGGAGACCAAGGTGTCGATCACCGCAAGCTGGTCGCTGGACCATCCGGACGATCCCGAAGTCCGTGCTGCCCGGGCCGCCATAGCCCGCAGGAGAGCACGTTCATCATCGCTGCCCCCCGCGTCCGGTTCCTTCCCGTTCCGGGTCGAGTCAGTCCCAAGTGCCGAGGCCAGGGCGAGCAGCACCTTGCCCAGCTTCCCGGCGTTCTCCACATCCACTCGGAGGTGATTCGCGGTTTGGTCGGTCAATTCGCCGTCGGAGATGGTGATCGTGCCGTCGTTGACCAATATCAATATTGTGCAGCCGCTTTCTGATTGACTGCCTACCGTCCGGATCGCGTCGTCGGTCATTCTTCTCCCTTGGGTCGAAGCGACCCGCTGCATCATCGAGCACCTCAGCTTGAAGGGCGCGCGTGCTCCCGAAAAGCTTCACCGCGGCACAGGACAAGTCTAAGTTCTCGTCCTCGACGTAGCCCGTGCGTTGATAACTGCTCTCCTGACCAAACTCTCGATGCGCTGGACAACAAGTTTAATCCCAGCGAACGCTGCCGGCTCTGGTTTAGTCAAGCCAATTAAACATTAAGAAAGTTGGCATACCTCTCGGTGGGCGACGCCATCGAAACGCGGTTCAGCTTCCGCCGTCGACAGCGCGACGGGCGGTCTCGGCGTCGTCGTGAATGGGCATACACATCAGCGTCGCCACCCGGTACATGAAGCTGTCCGGCGACAGCACGATGCGGATGGCGTTGTCTGCGAGTAGCCGATCCAGTGCCGCGAAGCCGGCGCTGTCCAGGTATTTGACGCTGCTGAGCTGCAGAATCAGCGGCCGCTCGCCGGGCAGTTCCGACACCATCCGGGTGAATTCGCGGACGTTGGACGCATCGACCTCACCGGTCACCGTCACCTCGATGGGTGTCGGCACGTCGTCGCCGTCCGGGACGTGCAACTGGAAGACCGCCCGGGTCACGTCGTCACGCCTTCGACAAGGTCGGAGTCCGGCAGAATCGCGTGCTCGAACGTCAGGGTGACTTGGGTGCCGCCCGCTGAGCGGGTGGTTCTCGCGCCGTCGGCGAGACCATTGATCATGGTCAGCCCGCGACCGCGCTTCAGACTGCGTTGGCTGGCCGACGAGTCACCCGACCACTGACCGGCATCGCTGATCGTCGCCGTGATCGTCTGACCGCGCACGAAGGCTTCCACGGACACCGTCTTGCGCGCATCGACTCCGCTGCCGTGCTCGATGGCGTTGGTCAGCGCTTCTCCGGTCGACAGCAGGATGTCGGATTCGCGCTTGGGGTCGACACCGACGCCGGACAGCCAGTCGCGCAAGCGATGTCGTACTTCAGCGATGTGTTCCAGCGTTGCGGACACCACAGTGGCGAAACTGCGCGCAGCGCTGTGGCAGGGGCGCAGCGCCAACAGCACGACGTCGTCGGTGTAGCCCCCGGGCGGCGCCATCCGCTCGAGCAATTCGGCGCACAGATCTCCCACCGGGAGGTCGGCGCGAAAACCGGCCGCGCCCTGGAGCCGCAGGAATCCCTGGTCGAGCGTCTCCCCGGGCCGCTCGATCAACCCATCGCTGTAGAGCAGGATCACGCTGCCCGCCGGCAATTCCTCGACGGCCGTGCTCTGCTTGAGCGGGCTTTCCCACGCGGCGACCGGTGGACGCCGGCCGCCCGAGAGAAACTCCGCCGGTCGATCTGGCGTCACCAACAGCGGATAGGGATGGCCCGCACAGGAATAGCTGACGCGGGCGGGACCGTCAGCCGACGGCGTGTCGATCACCGCGTAGCTGACCGTCGCGCAGCGGGCGCCGGGAACTGTCGCGGCGTAGCGGTCCAACGTCTCGAGCACCCCGCCCGGATCGGCATCGGTCAGCGCGGTGGCGGCCACCGCCGCGCGCAACCTGCTCATCGCGATCGCGGCGGGCAGTCCGTGTCCGACCACGTCGCCCACCGATATTGCGACTTGGCCCGCTTCCTCCAGTGGCACAACGAGATACCAGTCCCCACCGACCCTCATCGCCTCGCCACCGGGCTGGTAGACCGCCGCGACGACCGCGGCCGTCGATCCGCGGTCGAGATCGAGCAGGTGGTCCTGGAAGTCGACGGCGATCTGATGTTCGCGCTGCACATTGCGGATGCCGTCGAGTGCCGACTGGGTCATCTTGGCGATCCTTGCCGCCCAATCGAGTTCGGCGGCATCGAATTCCTGCGGCATCGACCACAGCATCCCGAGGGAGCCGATGACCCGGCCGTCCATCCCCCGCAACGGTTGGCTGATACACGACCGGACCACCTCAACAGTCTCGTTCACCACGTGCTGATAACGCGTGCTCAGACTCAGCGTGTCGGTGATGATCATCGGCTGACCGGTTTTGATGACGTCGACGGGCACGATCGGAGTGTCCATCGACGCGACGTGATAGCGGTCGCGAATCTCCGGGGGCACCGGATGGCCGTACTCGAATCGAATGTTCTTGCCGTCGGAGTCGAGCATGCCCAGACAGATGACCGGGGCCTCGTTGGATCCGAACGAACAACCTTGCAGCGCATCCGCGATGGCCGCAGCGGAGTCGGCGGACTGCAGCGCTGCGTCGAGCTGAGCGAAGTCCAGAGCCACCTGCGCCTGGGCGTCGCTGAATCGCCGAGTGGCCCGCTCGCGGGCAGCGGTCGACAGCCGCGCGGCGACGCGATCGACCAGGTCCCGGGAGGTGAACGGTTTCGGCAGATAGTCGTCGGCCCCGCCCGAGTACCCTTCGCTGATCGCCTCGGCGCCGGCCCGCGCGGACAACATAAGCACCGGCGTGGCAGCCAATTTCGGGTCGGCGCGGATCGCCGCGATGAATTCGAAGCCGTCCATCCGGGGCATCATCACGTCGGTCACGATCGCGTCCGGGCGAAGCTTGCGGGCCGTCTCGATGCCCTCCAGGCCGTCGGCAACCAAGACCGTTCGCCAGCGAGGCGACAGCACCCGCTCCAAATGCGCTCGCATATCGGCGTTGTCGTCGGCAATCAGCACCAGCGCGCGGTCGTCGGCCACCGGCGCCGTGTCCTCTGCCGGCGTCGGACGCGACGCCACCCACTGGTCGGCCTCGACGACGTACGGGTTGTCCAGCAGCGCGGCGGGTGAGTGACCGACGGGGTTGCCGTGCACCGATCGCGGCAGCCGGATGGCGACGGCAGTACCGCGTCCGAGTTCACTGGTGAAATCGACTGTCCCGTTTTGCAATTCGACGAGCCCCTGCACCAGCGACAGTCCGATTCCAGTGCCTTCGACGCTACGGCCGTGCGCACTGTCCGCGCGAAAGAATCGTTCGCCGAGGCGTTTCAGGTCGGCCTCGGCGATCCCGACGCCGGTGTCGCGAATGATGATGTGACAGAAGGACGTATCGCTGTGGGTTGTGACGGTGATCGTGCCTGCCAGCGTGTATTTCACGGCGTTGGACAGCACGTTGAGCATGACGGTCTCCCACATGCCGGGGTCGACGTCGGCCACCGCCGGGTGGCAGTCCACCACCAATTCCAGCCCGGCCCGCTCGCAGAGTTCAGCGAACGACGACGCGATATCCGATGTGAGCGCGCCGACGTCGATGCATATCGGGCTGGCGGTGGCGCGGCCGGCTTCGATGCGGGAGAAATCGAGCAGCGAGTCCACCAGGCGCTGCAGGCGACCCGCGTTTCGCCGCGCCGCGCTGAGCTGATGCGACAACACGCTGTCGGGTTCGCTGTCCGACAGCGCATCGTCGAGCGGGCCCAGCAGCAGCGTGAGCGGAGTGCGGAATTCGTGGCTCACGTTGGTCAGGAACGCGGTCTTGGCGTGGTCCAGTTCGGCGAGCGCGTCCGCCCGCTGCCGCTGCTGCTCGTAGGACACCGCCGATGCCATCGCCGACGACAACTGGTCGGCCAGCAGCTGACAGAAGCCGATGTACTGGTCGTCGAGCGCGCAGAGCGGACTGGTCCCGACCAGCAGAGCCCCGGCGACCGCGCCCTCACCCAGCGGCAGCAGCAGGGCCTGGTCAGGACAGTCGTGACCCAGGACGTCGTGGATACCGTCGATCATCGCGGCGACGTCGTCGATGACGTCCATCTCCGAGCGCGTCCGCGGCACCGCCGCGGACTTGGTCAACGTCGCCAGCGTCGTGGGCAGCAACGACAGCACCGAGGCAGTCGCCGCCCGCAGCGTGCAGTCGCCTGTTGTGGGATCACCGATGTAGGCGGCGACGAACGGCACGTCGGCGGGCTGCTCGGCGCACGTCGCGACGGTCGCCTTCGCCGCAGCGTCAATGGCGTTGGTGTCCATCACCGCCGAGGCCACCGCGTTGAGCAAGGACAGCCGGCGCTCGCTCAGCACCCGCTCGGTGGTTTCGAAGGACGGACAAAATATCCCGTAGGTCTTGCCGTCGTCACCGATCAGCGGACTGTAGGTGAAGGTGAAGTAGCGCTCCCGGCGGCGGCCTGCGGTCACCATCGGCAGCATCAGATCGCGCGACCAGGTCGCTTCCCCGCTGGCGATGACGCTGGCGAGCATCGGACTGATCGGTTGCCAGATATCCCACCAGGCGTACTGGCCGCGCTGAGCCAGCGCCTCCGGGTGCCGGTCACCAAGGATCTGGATATAGGCGTCGTTGTAGATCAGGAACAGGTCGTCGGCGCCCAGCCACAGCACGATCGGAAATCGCGATGTCAGCACCACGACAACCGCCGACCGGACTTCGGCCGGCCAGGACTGCGGTGGCCCCAACGGATGCGCCGTCCAGTCGAACTCGGCGAAACGACGGCCCATTTCGCCGCCGAGCTCGACAGCGGCGGCGAGGTCCGGCGGCAGAGTCTTCGATTCGATCGGCCAGCCGCGGCGCTGCTGGCCGCTCACGACCCCTGCTCGGAATCGCGGCCTTCCAGTGCGTCCGGCAGCGTGGGATACAGCTCGAGCAGGGCGTCCAGGTTGGTCACCTGGATCGGACGAACCACCAGATCGTTGTCGGCGACCAACCGGACCGACGTCCCGGCCCGCACACCCTGCTTGTGGCAATCCAGCACGGCGTTCATCCCGGCGCTCCCGAAGTACGTCACACCTTGCAGATCGACGATCAGCAGGCGGGAGTCGTGGGCTTCTGCTTGCTGCAGAGCGGCCTCGAGGCCAGACCTGAGTTCTCCCGCGGTGCTGGAATCGATCTCGCCGTTGGCGTGCACCAGGACAGCGTCGGGTCGAACTTCGGAGTCGACCACCAACAGTTCCATCGCTTCACCCGCTTCGACGCACTCAATCTTTCAGCCACAGACCACGGGTCCAGGTCCAGACCATCGGACGGACAACGCCAGCCCGGCGTCGACGTCCATTGTTGTGTCGAGCCTAACCGGCGGCACGCCTACGCGGTGGATTCGCCCGGAATACGCTGGTGCACCGTCAGCAGCAGATGATCGAACGCACCCTGCTCATCCGCCGATGGCGCCGGGACAGTGGATACCTCGGCGACGAGTTGCTTCGCCAGCGAACGCAGCTTCGTGTTGGTCTCCTGGGATCGCCACCGCAGCACGCCGAATGCCTGCTCGGGACTGACCCGGTAGACGGCCATCAGAACGCCCTTGGCCTGCTCGATCACGGCCCGCGCCTCGAACAGGTCGGGCAGCGCCTCGTCGAGGGCCACCTGGCGGGTCTCGACGAACGTTTCGGTCAGGTCGACGTAATAGCCGGCGGTGCCCACCACCGCACCGGTGTCGTCATATATCCGGTCGGCCAACACGACCGCGTCATGCACCGTGCCCGCGGTGTCGATGAAGCGGTGACGGCCCGAGAACGAGCTATTCGACATCAACGCCCGGTCAAGCAGATCTTGAACGTGGCGGCGGTCGTCGGGATGCTTGTGTGACAGCAAAAGTTCCGTCGTGGGCTCGACGGTACCGGGTTCGTAACCGTGCATCCGGGCAAGCTCGTCGGACCATTCCCAGCGTTCGCCGACGAACCAGAAGCGGAAGGTACCCACACCCTCGCCGTCACCAACGGCCTCCGGCCATCGGGACGGCCAGGCCCCGGTGCCAATCCGGGTATCGGCGACCTCGCGCACGTTGATCATCTTTCCACTGATGACAGTGCTTGCCCACCGATTTGGACAGCAGGTGGTCGCATTGGCGCGAGCGATGCTCGGCTGCGCTAGCGTGGGAACCGCATATCAGAACGGGAGCGCACGCCCGGTGCGCTGAGAGGACGGCTCGGGGCCGTCGACCGTAGGAACCTGACCGGGTAATGCCGACGTAGGGAGATGACGTAATGACCGATTTGGCAGTCGAACCAACCGTGACCACTGGCGCGATCGCAGGCAGCAGCAAGATTTACCACAGCATCGATGCCGTTCCCGGTGCGAAGGTTCCGTTCCGGCGGGTGAACCTGTCCAACGGCGAGCACCTCGATGTGTACGACACCTCCGGGCCCTACACCGACCCGGACGCCGTCATCGATGTGACGGCCGGACTGCGCCCGCGCCCGGGCGTCGTCCGCGATCGCGGTACCCAGCTGCAGCGGGCCCGCGCCGGCGAGATCACTGCCGAGATGGCATACATCGCCGCCCGCGAACAGATGCCGGCCGAGCTGGTTCGCGACGAGGTCGCGCGCGGTCGAGCGGTGATCCCGGCCAACTACAACCACCCTGAGCTCGAGCCGATGATCATCGGCAAGGCGTTCGCGGTCAAGGTCAACGCCAACATCGGCAACTCGGCGGTGACGTCGTCGATCGCCGAAGAGGTGGACAAGATGGTCTGGGCGACTCGCTGGGGCGCGGACACCATCATGGACCTGTCCACCGGCAAGGACATCCACGCCACCCGCGAGTGGATTCTGCGCAACTCACCGGTCCCGGTGGGCACCGTGCCGATCTACCAGGCGCTGGAGAAAGTCAACGGCGACCCGACCGAGCTGACGTGGGAGATCTACCGCGACACCGTGATCGAGCAGTGCGAGCAGGGTGTCGACTACATGACCGTGCACGCCGGTGTGCTGCTGCGGTACGTGCCGCTGACCGCCAAGCGGGTCACCGGCATCGTGTCACGCGGCGGGTCGATCATGGCCGCCTGGTGTCTGGCACATCATCAGGAGTCGTTCCTGTACACCAACTTTGACGAGCTGTGCGAGATCTTCGCTCGCTATGACGTCACGTTCTCGCTCGGCGACGGGTTGCGGCCCGGATCGATCGCCGACGCCAACGACGCCGCCCAGTTCGCCGAGCTGCGGACGCTGGGCGAACTCACCAAGATCGCGAAATCCCATGGCGCACAGGTGATGATCGAAGGTCCGGGTCACGTCCCGATGCACAAGATCGTCGAGAACGTGCGCCTGGAAGAAGAGCTGTGCGAGGAAGCGCCGTTCTACACATTGGGGCCGCTCACCACCGACATCGCGCCGGCCTACGATCACATCACCTCGGCGATCGGCGCGGCGATCATCGCGCAGGCCGGCACCGCGATGCTGTGCTACGTCACCCCCAAGGAGCACCTGGGTCTGCCCGACCGCAAGGACGTGAAGGACGGCGTGATCGCATACAAGATCGCTGCGCACGCGGGCGATCTGGCCAAGGGGCATCCGCACGCCCAGGAGCGCGACAATGCGCTCTCGACAGCGCGTTTCGAGTTCCGCTGGAACGACCAGTTCGCATTGTCACTCGACCCGGACACCGCGAAGGAATTCCACGACGAAACCCTGCCCGCCGAGCCCGCCAAGACCGCACACTTCTGCTCGATGTGCGGCCCGAAGTTCTGCTCGATGCGCATCACCCAGGACGTCCGGGATTACGCCGCCAAGCATGGGCTCGACAGTGAGGAAGCCATCGAGGCGGCCATGGCGGAGAAGTCGGTCGAGTTCGCCGAGCACGGCAACCGGGTGTATCTGCCGCTCGTTCCGTGACGACCGCAAGCGCGGCGGAGCCGGGCGAAGCGGGTCGGCGCGCATCGAGTTCCGTGACGACCGCAAGCGCGGCGGAGCCGGGCGAAGCGGGTCGGCGCGCATCCGGCCCCGTGAATTACCTTCCGCTGGCGGCGCGCGGCAGCACGCCGCTACGAGTGCTGACGATCGCCGGATCGGACTCCGGCGGCGGCGCCGGCATACAGGCCGACATACGCACCTGCACCCTGCTCGGCGTGCACGCATTGTGCGCGGTCACTGCGGTGACCGTGCAGAACTCGTTGGGCGTGAAGGACTTTCACAAGGTGCCAGTTGACGTCATCGCCGGCCAGATCGAGGTGGTGTGCGACGACATCGGGCTGCAGGCCGCCAAGACCGGCATGCTCGCGTCGAGCGACATCATCGCGGTGGTCGCACAGAGTTGGCGTGAGCACGGCGCGGGCATTCCACTCGTGGTCGACCCAGTCTGCGCGTCCATGCACGGTGACCCACTGCTCGACCACGCCGCGCTGGAATCCCTTCGGGCCGAGCTGTTTCCGCTGGCGACCCTGGTGACGCCCAACCTGCACGAAGTACGGCTGCTGGTCGGCATCGACGTCGTCGACGCGAAGACTCAGGCCGACGCGGCCCGGGCACTACACGCACTCGGGCCGCAGTGGGCATTGGTCAAGGGAGGACACCTGCAGGGCTCGGCCAGCAGCACCGATTTGTTGTTCGACGGCAACGACTTTCGCGAGTTCGAGGCGCCACGGGTGGACACCGGCCACGATCACGGCGCCGGCGACACGCTGGCCGCCGCCACGGCATGTGCACTGGCGCACGGCTATACCGTGCCCGACGCCGTCTTATTCGGCAAAGGCTGGGTGACCGAATGTCTGCGTGCCGCTTACCCGCTCGGGCACGGCCACGGTCCGGTCTCCGCGATGTTCAGGTTGCAAGCATGACTGAGCTCGATCAGATTGCGGGCATCGCGCACGAACCGCACGGCGCGCCGTCCGGTGTGGTTGTGCTGACACACGGCGCAGGCGGTAACCGCGATTCCGCCCTGTTGGTCAAACTCTGCGACGAATGGGCCCGACGTGGCTGGCTCGCCGTTCGCTACAACTTGCCGTATCGCCGCCGACGGCCCAAGGGGCCGCCGTCCGGGTCGGCTGCCACCGACCGAGCCGGCATCGTCGAGGCGATCACCGTGTGCCGCGAGCTGGCGCCCGGTCCGCTGATCGTGGGCGGTCATTCCTACGGCGGCCGGCAGACGTCGATGGTGGTGGCCGCGAAGGAAGCGGACGTCGACGTGCTGACGCTGTTCTCCTATCCGGTGCATCCGCCGGGCAAGCCGGAACGCGCCCGCACCGAACACCTGCCCGATATCGCGCGTGCCGACGGTGTTCACCCACGGCTCGTCGGACCCGTTCGGAACTCTCGAGGAGTTGCGCGATGCAGCGGCGCTGATTTCGGCGCCGACCCAGATCGTCGAGATCGCCGGCGCGCGGCACGATCTGGGCTCCAAGACCCTCGACGTGCCCGGGTTGGCGGTGGCCGCCGCGCTACGACTGCTCGGCCGCGGCTAGTTCACGCTGTCGGTGGCCGCGGGACGGCCGCGCTCTCGCACGATGCCGGCCGCGATATCGACAAGCTTCACGTTCGTCTCCTGCGATGCTCGGCGCAGAAGACCGAAGGCGTCGTCGTCCGAGACGTCGTCGAGCACCATCAGCATGCCGATGGCTTTGCCGATCTCGCGGCTGTTCGCGAGTCCACGCCGCAGCGCGGCGGCGTCTTCGCCATGTGCCACCGCATTGGTCGCGACGGTCGCGAACGCACCCAACACCAGCGCGCTCTCGACCGACCCCTCGTCGAAGGCGTTGGGTGTATCGGAGAACAAGTTGAGCGCACCGGCCTGGGCTCGGTCTACCGATAGCCCAACGCTCAAAGCGCCGCGCACCGGCGTCTCAGCGAGTACCCGGTTCGCCAGCGACGGCCATCGACTGCCCGCGGTCAGATCGGTCTGGATTTGAGAGGTGCGCTCTGCGATGGCATCCAGGCACGGTCCAACGCCCAGCGCCAATTCCAGCTTGTCGATGTGGCGCGCGACGGCGTCGCTGACGGCGGCTGTGCTGTGGACGCCGTCACGGCAGATCATCAGGCTGGCGTGGTCGCATCCCGGAACCGTCAGTGTTGCTGCCACACAGATCGCCGCGTACATCTCTTTCGGCGTAGAGGCTTCTCGCGCAATGTCAGCCAACGACGTGAACACACCGGGTGGATCGACGGACGACACCGCAAACCTCCTGTTCCGGGCGAACGTCGATGGGCGGCAGCGGGCCCGCATCCCTGGCATCCCTGCTGCCGCCCATCGCGGCGTCAAGCGTTGATGACCTCGCGCTTGGTGGATGTGTCGGTGAGGGTCCGATGCCCGTCACCACGACCGATGGTGATCTTGCGTGGTTTGGCTCGCTCCGCCACCGGAATACGGAGCCGCAGCACACCCTCCTGATACGAGGCTTCGATGCGCTCGGTGTCGAGATTGTCACCGAGAACCAGTTGGCGGCTGAAGATTCCGCGTGGACGCTCAGTGGCGAGCATCTCGCGATTCGGGTCGACGGCGGGACGTTCGGCACGCACCGTCACGACGTTGCGCTCGATGTCGAGGTCCAGCGAGTCCTGGTCGATGCCAGGCAAGTCGAACTCGACGAAGAACGCATCGCCTTCACGCCACGCGTCCATCGGCATCACCGCTGGACGGGCGGCAGTGCCCAGCGCCTGCTGGGTGAAACGGTCCAGCTCGCGGAATGGGTCGGTACGCATCAGCATGGTGGTCACCCTGCCTCTCCAATCTTCTCAGACGGTCTTTGATAACCTGTGCCTTGCGACACAGATTTTTTATAGCATCGGTGAAAGTAAGTCGCAAGTGTGCTACAAAGATTTCTTGTAGCTCGTAGCCAAGGATGAATGTGACGAACGATCGAGCCGATACTCAGGGCCAGCCTGCCGCGAGCCACGGTGTGTATGGCATTTCGGTGGCGGCCGAACTGTCCGGCATCCCCGTGCAGTCGTTGCGGCTCTACGAGCGCCACGGCCTGCTCACGCCGACTCGCAGTGACGGCGGCACCCGCCGCTACAGCGCCGACGATCTGGCTCGCCTCCGACGAATCAGCGAACTGGTCGCCGCGGGAGTCAACATCGCCGGCATCGGCCGGATCCTCGACCTCGAAGACGACAATGCGGTACTGCTCGCCGAGAATCGCGCGTCAAGCGGGAACGCAACGAAAAAAGGCAGACCCGGCTAGGCCCCGGCGCTTACCAGTACCAGGGGTACCGGGTATATTGTCGTCCCATGAGTTCGGAGCAGTTCGAGGTCCTCATCGTCGGGGCCGGCTTCGGCGGTATCGGTGCGGCAATCCAGCTCAAGCGCCTGGGTATCGACGACTTCGTCATCCTCGACCGCGAGGACGACCTCGGCGGAACCTGGCACGTGAACCACTACCCCGGCCTGGCCGTCGATGTGCCCACCACCACTTACTCGTACTTCTTCGAGCCGAACCCGAACTGGTCGCGGTTGTTCACCCCGGGGCCGGAGATCAAGCAGTACGCGGCAGGGGTGGCCGACAAGTACGACGTCCGCCGGCACATGCGGTTCAACACCGTCGTGCAAAGCGCCCGCTGGGACGAGGAGACCCGGCGCTGGGAGGTGGCGTTGTCGGGTGGCGACGTGCTGTCGGCGCGCTATCTGATCACCGCGACCGGGTTCCTGTCCCAGCCGAAGACACCCGACATTCCGGGGATCAACTACGTTCGAGGGCAAAGTCATCCACACCACCGCGTGGGAGGACGACTTCGATCCGACGGGCAAGCGCATCGGGATCATCGGGACCGGCGCGACTGCGGTGCAGCTGATTCCGAAACTCGCGGACAAGGCCGCGGATCTCACCGTCTACCAGCGCACCCCGATCTGGGTGGCGCCGAAGATCGACCTGCGGTTCTCGGATGGAGCCAAGCGGCTGTTCGCCCGCCTGCCGTGGACGCAGCGGGCGATTCGGTCGATCACGGACACCATCTACGAGTTGATGATCACCGTCGGCTTGGTTCGATACCGGGTTCCGCTGTTCCGCCGGCTCAACATCTCTGCCATGGATCTGTGCAAGATCAACCAGTTCGTGGCGATTCGCGACAAGGAATTGCGCCGCAAGCTCACCCCGGACTACGACCTCGGATGTAAGCGTCCGACGTTCTCCAACACCTACTTCCGTAGCTTCACCAAGCCGCACGTGCATCTGCAGGCCGATGGCATCGAGCGCGTCGAGGCGGACGGAATCGTCAACGCCGACGGCTCGAAGACTCAGATCGATACGCTGGTACTGGCGACCGGATTCGATCTGTGGGAGGCCAACTTCCCGGCTATCGAGGTGATCGGACGCGAGGGGCGCAACCTCGGAAAGTGGTGGCGAGACACCCGATTCCAGGCGTATCAGGGCGTGTCGATGCCCTACTTCCCGAACTATCTCAGCTTGGCCAGCCCGTTCGCCTTCTTGGGGTTGAACTTTTTCAACACCATGGAATACCAGATGCGGCTTGATGGAAAGGCTTTTCACCGAGCTCAAGCGTCGGGGCGCGGACACATTCGAAGTGACCGAAGACGCCAACGCCCGCTACCTCGACAGGATGACCGAACTGCTTGGCGATTCGCTGTGGACGCTCGGTAACTGCGCCTCGTCACGTTCCTATTATTTCAATCCCAGCGGAGAACCCTCGCTGCTGCGTCCGATGGCCACCTCGACAGCCATCAAGGAAGCATCGAATTTCCCGCTGAGCGACTACGCGATCAGCTGAGGAGGACGGGAAATCATGTCTCGCAAAAGCAACCGCGTCGCCCGGTATTCCGGCTTGGCTTTGGCCGGAGCCGGACTGGCCCACTTCACCAGTCCCCGACTCTTCGAGCCGATCACCAAATCGGCGTTCCCGCGCAACACCCGTCAGCACCTCTACACCAACGGCAGCATCGAGACCGTCCTCGGACTTGGCTTCAGCAGCAAGCAAACCCGCAGCCTGGCGACAGTCGGGTTGATCGGCTATCTCGCCTATCTGGGCGGGAATGCTATCCGCCACTCCCACGCACGCTAGTTTTGCGGGCCATCGCCGACGAGGTGGAGCAGATCTCCGACGACATCGACATGGACGATGACGAGTTGTTCACTCAGTTCAAACCGGTATTTGCCGAGGACGGATGGTTCATCGAACACGACACCCACACCGCCGGTACCGCCGTGAGCACTTAGGGCCTGGGGCGCAGTTTCCGTTGGTCTTTTCTCTCGGGCCGTTAAATCGGACGGATCGACGCTTTCGCATGGGAGGGTGAACTTTTAACGCTGAACGTGGCAGCGACGGTCACGGTGTTGCCGCTGATCTAGATAAGGCCGATGGTCGAGTATCGCAGAGCTGCCTTTCCTGCTCGACGCGTCGATCGCGGTTTATACTGCGCCGCATCACCTTTGATGACGGCGTGGAAGCGTCTCGCAATGCTCGTGCAATTTGTTGAAGTATTTGTTGGTGGCGGTGTTGACTCCGAGTTCCCTGGCGTCCACGGGTGGGCTGTCGCCTCAACGCCACCCGAAGGTGCCAAGGCAACGACAGAACAGCATGCGGCCAGAACGACGTCGGATCGCCCTTGATCTGGGCATCGTGACTTTTGCGGATCGGCCACCGTGCGCAGCTGCAGCGGGTATGAGTAACTCACGCACCTGAGCGGTCACGAAGCCCGCTTCGCCCTCAAAACGGCAACCAAGCTGCGTGCGGATAAACAAACGATGCTTCTGGTAACGCGGGTGAGCAGATGAACACGCCAGGCGATATGACGGCACATCCGCGCGACATCACTCTTGATACCTACCGCTACCTGCGTGGCGGCATGGCGGTGATGATCGTCATGCTCGGCGTGGCCACGATCGGTGAACGGCTGACGGCAAGCTGCTGGCAAACCTCGATCAGCGCCTACTACTTCACTTCCGCACACGCCATGTTCGTCGCAGCGCTGTGTGCCCTCGGCGTGCAATTCATCGTCTACAAAGGAAGCAGCGACACCGAAGAGGTCCTGCTGACTCTGGCGGGCATTCTGGCGTTCATCGTCGCCGTAGTCCCCACCACCCGACCGGTCTTGCTGTGCGGGCATTACGACCTGCCAGCCGACTACAACGTGAAGCATGCAGTCACCAACAACGTGTGGGCTGTCGTGATCGCCCTGGTGGTAGCACGCGCAGTGTCGTGGTGGCTGTACCAACGCACGAACACCACCGTGCCCAAGAGCGTCCTGGGCACAGCGTCGATGTACCTCCTGCGGGTGATCGCAACCATAGGTTTTGCGTCATTTATCTTCTGCCCAGACCGCTTCGCCTCCAATGGACACGGCATAGCCGCGATCATCATGTTCCTGGCGATTATCACCACCGTTGTGACCACGGCATTCCTCGTCAGCCGTCAAGATGACGCCAAGTGCCCCCATCGGCACCTCTATTACCTGCTCTACCAGGGCATTGCGGCGGCGATGATCGTGACGTTGATCGCCGTTGTGATGTTGCACCTGGTGCTCGACCGCTGGAACCACTGGGTCATCGTTGTCGAGACCGCGCTGATCCTCGAGTTCACTATCTATTGGGTCATTCAAACCGTCGAACTATGGAGAACTCCGAACCGATTCGAACTACTTCCCAACGCCGATCAGGCCCGGCTCGCGCTCCGACGGCACACGGGAAGCCCCCTCGGCGCGCTCCCGGAAGTCGTTGATACGACTAGACCGCCGGTCGGAGAGCGACTTCTAACTGCCCTCTGAGAGGTGTAAGTCTCGGTCTGCTCAACAGCGGGCAATCCAGAAGTTCACGCGAGAGCCCAGAAGTTCCACATCCGTCACCACGCCTTACATGCGGTATGCCGCTAGAACGCGTCCTGCACTCCGACAGCAGCTTTCGTCAGTAGGGTGCCGCGGTCAGCAGTTCCGAATCCGCAAACAGACCAACGTCGTCCGCCATCGCTGGTGGTTGCCCTAGCCCGACGCCAAAATGAATAGCCGGAGCTCGCTTTGACAACCTCCTCGCGCGCCCATACTTATGTAGAAGCATTGCCTAGCGGCAAGCACGGCACACCGTCCGCGTGTTGCGAGGCGTTGTGACGGCTCCCGTTTGCCTAGCGAGCAGGCCGTTTTGTCGGAGTAGGTCGGCCACGCAGATCATATGCAGCGGTCGTCACTGATTCGTTGATCAAACAGACACCGCAAGCAGAGCCGTGCCGCCGCAAGGTATGTCATGGATTCGCGAGTCAGCCGCGCGAAAAAAACTCCGTTTGATGGCGCAGCTCGCCTCATTAGCTAGCTAGCGCCGAGCAAAAACGTCTCGGCACTTTAGGCCGAATGGCTGACAGCGTCGAGGCAGCAAAAGTGAAACCCTAAATACACCAACGCTATTACGGACGACGACGGCATCTATTCGTCGATACGACCTGCGAATGAGGAGGAACCTGTGAAACCCTCGGTCCCGCTCTACGCCGCGCTAGCCGCGGTTCGGCTCCAGGGGCGCTTGATTTCTGGCCAATCGAGGTGGATCGCATGACGGCTCGGCGCCCGCTCCAATACGCGCCGAGGCGTCCTGACCAAAATGACACGGCCCTAGCACCACTCGCATCGCGGGCGGTTCAGATCGTGTGCACGTCGTCAATGCTGACTAACGCGCCGCGCCCGGTCTGACCATTCGTGAAGGTGGTGCCGCTTTCTGTCGCCGAGATGGTCCAGTTCAGTGCGTGATAGTTTTGGTAGCCGAGCCTGACTTCAGGGGCGTTGCCTAAGTTGCCGTTCAGCCATGTCACGCTGCCATTCGGACTGATCACGGCTCCGTCAGCGTGGTCGCCATCCATGATCGGCGAGTGGGTGAATTGCGCTCCGCAAATCACCCTGTCGGCTGAGATTTGGCATTTCGTCTTGCCGGACGCCGTCCTGATCGTGACGTACCCTAGCTGGTTGGGAGTGAGCGTCGCTGCCGGCGTCGGCGCCGGTGCAGCCATGGAAGTCGACGGTAATCCGACTGGCGGGAACGTATCCGCCGGCGCGGGCGCGGCCGAAGCTGGAGCCGAATTGGGCACGATCTAAGCTGTGCGTTCCCTAGTTGTCAGCGCGAGGGTGATGACGGCACCGAGACCGACGCAGGCCACCCCGGCTAGCACGGCAAGCGACCACACGAGCACCTGTCGATTTCCGATTGATGCTCGTGTCGGAGACTGCGTTGGTGACGGGGAGGAGATCGCGGTCGGCGGTGCCGTTGCGCCGGCACCTACTTGCGGCATCGGCGGTGGCCAATTCGGTTCAATGCCAACGGATCGATCGTACGGCGGCGGCGTCCAGTCGAGATTGCTTCTGGCTTCAGGCTGAGGTGGCGGCCAGTTCGGATCGACCTCGCCGGACATGTCCCTCCCGTACCTACCACAACGGGTTGGAGCGAAGACGTGCAATCGAGCCCAAACCGGCGCTGCGCCTCTGCAGACAACAATACCGTCGAGGCAACGGGGATCTCAGTGTCGGAGTAGGGAGGTTTGTCATGCCCGCAACCGGGCCGAGGCACGGGTGGTACCCGGACCCTGCCGGCTCAGGCGGCCAGCGTTATTGGGACGGCAGCGTCTGGACCGCGCACTGCACGCCACCGCCCAAGCGCGGACCGATCCTTTTCTGGGGAAGCCTGTCCGGGATCGGCCAGACACTGATGAGCTCTGTCGTCATCGCGCTGGTTCCGGTGATTGCCGCCGTCACCGTGGCGCTAAATCGGCACCCACCGTCGAACGGGGTTAACGGTGCGGATCTAGCGGGAGGCGGCTCTGCGTCTGCGCCCGCTGACTGGATCTCTAGCGTCTGCCGCCGTGGCTCCTATCACCCATCGGGTGGCAACCAGCTACCCAATGCGACCAGGTCGTCATGGTGTCAGTCAAAAGAAGCGGGGACGGGCATTAGTTTCTACACATACAGCTCCAGCCTTCTTGATGAGCAACGACCTTCATTTCGGCGCCGGTTCGTATGCGACATTCACCGATAAGCGACGGCATGGTGTGGTCGGTTCGCCCCTTCGCCACCAACGCATCAGTACTGGAACCGCACCGCTATCACAGTTCGGCTTCGCCCTTCATGACAAATAGACGGCATCCATCAAGAGCTCTCACCCAAGCCAGAACCTGGCACTGGATGTCCATTGCCGCGGGCGCACCCAACACATGAACAATCCGCGACCTTTTCCTGGCTGGTACCCCGACCCGAACGGGTCGGGGGGCAACGCTATTGGGATGGCCGAGCATGGACCCCTCACGCCGGAAATACAGGCAGGCCGCGCCACGCCGATGATACAGTCCGCGACGTTTGGCGCCAGCAGTCGCCTCAAGGTCAAAAACTTCTCATCATCGGCGGTGTCGGGCTCATCGCATTGATTGCGATCGTTTGCGCCACAATGATATTCGAAGCGGATCCACCTCCGGCGGCGATAGCTCTGAGCAGTCAGCGAGCAGATCGGGTCCCGACGACTGGTTCGCAGCCGTTTGCCGTCCCGGCTCTTTTCGAAGTGGACCAGCAAGCGACTCATACTCCGGCGCAACCACTTCCGGCAGATGCCTCCCTCTAACAAGCTGCTACGCAACTCATTGGTGAATTCAACTCATCGTTTCTCGAACCAACAACGCCGAAAGCGCCTCCTCCGGTCCCTACGCGACCTTAACCACCACTTCAGGCGACATCTGGGTCTTTCACTCCGACGGCGGGCCCAAAGACGCTCCCACGCTCCGGCCACTGGAATACGAATTCGTAATTCACCAACAATGACCGTTAAGCTCTAACAGTCCCATGCGCCGGCCGAACATCCCCGCCGTGCACGGTTGTCGCGCAGCCGGTTTGGCCCTCAGCGGCGCAATGAGACGGCCCCGAACCGGCGGGTTGTGGCCTGGTCATGGTCATGAGGGAACTCCGACCCGCTTTCGAGTACGTCCAAGGTAGCACGCCGGAGCGAGTGAAATGCCGAACGCGCTGCTGCCTTAGCCATTACGCCGCCACGTATATCTGCGTAGTTTCGCCAATGAGCGACTTCTGCGGCGCATATGCTCTCTTACCGAGGGATCGGGCGACATCGCCGCAACGGGGCGACCATCTTCCGCTTAGGAGCAGAGAAATGGCCGAAACACCGCCATTATCAGACAATTCTGACCAAGAGTTTGATGAACGTGATTACGCGGCCGAGATGCACGCGCGCGCCGTTGAAAACCAACGGCGGCTGAGAGCAATGGCCCGCAAACCTGTGTTGGGTCCAGATGGCGTCATTAGATTTCAGAAGACGATCCTTTTGCGGTCACCCGCAGGCCGACCGGTGGACAACCCAGATGCGTCGCCGCTCGACGTGGTGGAGGCCGCCGCGCAGGCCGAGATTGAGATCGACGACGAGATGGACTGCGACAAGCTCCGCTTGGCGCAGAAAGATGGGCGGTTGTTGGTCGCGGCGCCAGCTTTGCCGATGCAACTCATCGAACCGTTCGATGCTTCAGCAAGTTTCGCTCCCGAATTGGGCCCGACCACTTGGGGTGTCGCGGCGGCGAGGGCGCCGAGCTCACCTTTCAATGGCGCCGGCGTCACGGTCGCCGTGCTGGACACGGGCATTGACGAGTCTCACCTGGCCTTCGACGGCGTTGACTTTGTCACGCAGGATTTCACGGGATCGGGCAGCGTCAAAGACACGAATGGACACGGTACCCACTGCGCTGGAACCATATTCGGTCGCGACATCGATGGGTTACGAATCGGCGTCGCGCCCGGTGTGACCAAGGCGGTGATCGCGAAAATAATAGGACCTGGCGGAGGCGGAAGCGACATCCTCTGTAACGCTCTGATGTGGGCCTCGGACAACGGCGCCCACGTTATCTCAATGTCCCTCGGGATCAACTTTCCCGGCTGGGTCAAACGCATGGTCGAGGAGGCCGGTCTGAGCATCCCCGTCGCCACGTCCCTTGCGCTTGAGCAGTATCGGGCGAACATCCGGCTGTTTGACTCGGTTTCCGCCGTTCTTGAAGCGCGTGCGAATCTGGTCGGAGCGCAGGCTGCCCTCGTCATCGCGGCAACGGGAAACGAGAGCGGGCGGAACGCGACTCCCCCGTTCGCGATTACCGTCGCACCGCCCGCATCCTCTGATGGCGTTGTCGCAGTAGGTGCACTGGGGCAGGAGAAGACTGGCCTGAGCGTCGCGCCGTTCTCCAACACGCGCCCAACCGTCGCGGCTCCAGGGGTGAACATCACTAGCGCGAGGGTCGGTGGTGGAACCAGCATTAAGAGCGGAACCAGCATGGCGACACCCCATGTGGCGGGAGTCGCTGCACTTTGCGCAGAGCAGCTCGCCCAGCATGGTCACCTCAATCCAGTGACTCTTCAAGGACGACTGATCGGGTTCGCGACCTTTTCGGCGCTTGCACCGAACGCTGATCTCGTGGATGTGGGAGCGGGACTAGTTCAGGCGCCTCAGAAAGTGGTCGCTCGTAGCGGTATTGACCACTCTGAGATATCCTTTGTCGGCAAAAATCAGGATGTCTGTCGCCTGATATTGCGCAGCCGTCGAGGCTCGGGCAGTGGTCGATCAGGTAACGGTCCAGACCTACGCAGTTGTACTGCAGCGCTATTCATTTTCAGCGACGATATTCTTTTTGAAACGTCCCAATAATCTGTTGCATTGAGTGCCATTCGCCTGACACGTGCACCCGTCGAGAGCGGAGCATCGCGAACTGGGGCACCTGATCACGCCTGGGTGCGTCTCGGTCCTGACGGCGGTTCGTGATGCCGGAAACCGGCAACTGACGCGGACGTGCCGCTGCGGGACTATTGACTACGGTCTAGCGGTTGCCGCGCTACTTCCTCGATCACACCATCCAGGGACGTTCATTGACTGGACGGGCTGCCGGGATGTACCAGTTGTGTGAAACTCACCGGACGTCGCTCAAGGTTAGGCCCATCTAATTCGTTGTGCCGCAGGTTTTCTGGGAGAGAGATGGACTCCCTGCCATAAGCCGCACAATCAAGTCTCCGCCGACTGCTCTGCGGGGCGATGCGTTGTCGAGGGAGTGACAGGAGCTAGCTTGGCTGGATTAGAACGGCTTGCCTTCAAGCTGACGTTCGAGGGCCTCTAAGTCTACCTGTATCGCCTCAAGTTCTGGGTTCTCGATCGTCGAGCTGAACTGCGAGGCAATAATGTTCAATTCGACCTTGCGAGAGCGAGCCAATATCTTTACGAGTCGTTCCATCTGAGCACTGGTCACCCGAACCGTTTCGGCCGCCTCCGCCACGTCCCTACTGGTGCGAGCTTCTCGTAGTCGGTGACCGTGATCGCCTGCTCGATTTTGGTAGCCGGTACACCAAGCGCAGCGTTTAGGTTGCCCGTGCGGGTGTGGGGAAATATGTTGCCGCCGTCACACCCAGGAAGTCGCTATGTCTATCTCGCGGGTTCGTCTCATCGAACACCATGAAGGTCCGGTTGGGACCTAGCCGACCCATAAATAGCCCCAATTCAAAGACGACGTTGTCACGTGGCACGTTTTTGGTCTTACCCCTTGAGACGGCGGTGTCGGTCCTGTCGACTACCAGCACTGCTGAGGTTGAACCGGTCTACCGGCAGCAGCAAGTTCCTCGATTGTCACGCCGCCCAACGGGAAAATTCCTTGGTTCCAGATTTCAGCTCTCGCTAGAACAGGCTCCAAGAGCACCTGAAGTGCCTTGCGGACCCCCAAGGCTTCCTTTCGATGAGCCCACGAAAACGGCAGGTCGAACGGCAGACATGACACAGATAGTGAAGAGTAGTCCGCTCAACGAGTAACAAATTCCCAGAACCGCGTGTATTGCTTTGAGGTGCCATGTGAATCGACTTACGGTCCGAGGTGCCCACTTCCTTCGATGCCCTACGAACACCGCGCGCCTCCGACGTGAACTCGCACCGCTTCGCCAGCTGAAGAAACCTATGCGTCGCCTACCTGAGGAGCGGCCTACTACCGGTGTCGGTGCGAGCGGCACGTGTTTCAAATGGTTCCGCCGCGGTGTGGTCACGAACGCGAACCAGAGCCAAGATGCTCGCGGATCTGCCCTTCACGGGGTCGAGACCCACGGTGATGCCGAGGATGCACGCGACTGGTTGCGAAACAAGATCAGGGCCGAGGGTAGACGACAACAGGGCACAGAGCTGGCTGAGCCGCACTTTCACTGCGCTGCCGGCACGAGCTAGGTCAATCTTGACGAGATCGGAGCCCACCACCTCGCTCGATGATGCTTGTCACACCGACATGTCAGACTCCGGAGCATCGGAGAGCGACCGTCGACCTGTCGTTTTATTTACCCCGCCTCGCCTCGATACGGTGGGCGGCATCGCGTGCCCGCGAGGCATCGCTGCGGCACCCAGTCCACGGCGTCGGGCGCGTGTCTCTACTCGATTCGTGCCTTCTCTGCGCCCAACATGTGAGGCTGTCAGCAATTTCGCATGCGAATTCTCGGGGCTGCGCGTATTCTCTATTCGCGGGATGATTAACAGTGTCTAACTGCAACAACGCCCGTGGTGGGATACCAAGGGGGTTAAGGAATTGGCGCGATGTACGAAGACGCTGCGCTCGAGGCGCGCGTCGTCCGCTGAGAAATTCGAGAGCAAATCGGTGCCGCAGTCGATGCCGTGCATGTTCTCGGCGGTCCGCCAACGAAATAGACGAGACAGGGTTTAACCGTCGCTAGATTCAATTAAGAACCTGAACGGGTGTACGCGCACAGCTGAGCAGCGACCGAGCTCATTCTATACCTTCTCTACCACCTAAAACTCGAATCGACTCATCGCTGTAAGGAGCGGAAATGGCAAAAGTTCAAGTGCTGCTGGAAGTGGCTCAGCCTCAAGAAGACGCATTCGTAAGGCTTTCCACGTTGGTCTGGAGTCGACATCGCAAGCGGTCAGAGCCAGCGAGTCAGTCCTTGAAGGGCTCGCTGGCTTGGGCGTGGAAATGACGCCCAATCTGCCGCCGGTGCCAATGTTTACGACCAATTGAGGGCTGGAACGACAACTACAGGGCTTCGGGCCCGCCGGGCTCGAGGCTTTCGGAAGCGAGGTCGCTAGTCCTGATATGGGCGCGACAACGGTGGTCGTGTCGGCCGAGGTGGATACGAGTCAGATCGAATCTTTACAGTTCGAGCACCATGTGACGGTGTGGGATGACCCGGTGATCGACCTGCTGGACCGATGCCAGTCCTGCGGCGGGCACGAGAGCCTTGCGTCGGGCAATTTGTTCGATCTTGCCTCCTCGGCTGGAGGTCTCGACTGTCGTCCTTTTCGACCGGGCGTGACGATTGAAGAGATCCGGACTCTACTCGGGGTGGATCGGGTGTGGCGCGACGGTTTTCGTGGACAGAATATTGTCATCGGAATCATCGATGAGGGCGTCAATGGCACCCAGTACCCGGTCGTCGGAGGGTTCTCTCGGCCAAGCGCGCAACGTCCCGGCACGGCACATATCACCAGTCACGGATCAATGTGCGCAGCAGACGTTCTCGTCGCCGCCCCTACCGCTAAGCTCTACGATTACCCGTTCCTAGGGGTACCGCGCTCGGGTGGCGCACTGCAGATGTTCCAGGCAGCGCTCGCGCAACGGCGCCTGGACGGAACACCTCACGTATTGAGCAACAGCTACGGATTCACTGCAGTCCCACTTCAAGAGGATGCACCGACCAACCCGATCTGGGACATCGACCACCCTCTCCACCGAAAAGTCGCTGAAGTCGTTTCCTCGGGCGCTACCGTTCTGTTCGCCGCCGGAAACTGCGGCCAGGAATGCCCCTCCGGAAGATGTCACGAGTCATCTATTGGTCCAAGCAGATCGATCCACGGCTCGAACAGCTTGCCAGAGGTCATAACGATTGCGGCAGTGAACAGTCGTAACGAACGCATCGGCTACTCCTCGCAAGGGCCTAGCATTTTTGAGTTGCTGCACGGACCGGGACCGGGGGGCGAGTTCCGGAAACCCGACTTGGCGGCGTACAGCCACTTCTTCGGCAACTTCGGCCCAGGCCGGCCAGGAGGCGAGGTGCAGGAGTACGACAACGGCACCTCATGCGCTACCCCCGTCGCAGCCGGCGTCGTTGCGCTCCTGCTGTCAGCGTTTCCGCATCTGACGCCCGTTGAAATCCGCGAGGCATTGATCGCCGGAGCAACTAACATCGGCGCGCCCGGGCACGACTACCTAACTGGTCACGGCGTGATCAACGCGGCCACGTCCTATGCGAACCTACGTTCAAATCTGTAGTATTTAGGCATGAAATGGTTAGTCGCCGTGCAGACGGACACCAGTCTGCAGGAGGTTGGCGAACATCTTCGCAACCTCGGCGATGTCGAGGTTGACATCGAGGGCGCGGTGCCGATGTCTGACGACGAGATTGTTATCCCTGTCGATGGTCCAGTCGAACTTCCACGCCTAGCCCGAGGAGACGGTCTGATTCTCGGCGTGTGGGAAGATAGTGAAGTCAGCTTGTTCTAGCGCTTCGGCGGCCTCCAAAGAGACCTCCCTTAGGAAATTAGCTGTTGCCGCCCGCTCGCTTCGTCAGCGCCACCTTGGTCTTGTGAATGTGCGGAAGTGCGTTGCGGCCAAGCAGCGTCGCCAGACCGAGACTGGTCTCCCTCGCGGCATGTGACCGGATTTTTAAAGCGGACCTTCGCCGGCTACACCTCACGGGACCACTCCCTTTCCTTCCGCTAGGCGCTGCCTGTCATAGATCTCGCTGCCAATTTCCGCAGGGTCGGCGATATTGAGCAGACGAACAAGGCGACGGTTACGCTTTGTGGAGCCCATGGTGAGCACGCAACCTCGGTGCCGTACCAGCCTCCGAGCGGCGCCGACTTGTCACGTCCCGCACCAGCGCGAATTATCCATACATCGCCCCGAATGCCATGCTGTTAATGGTGGAGTTGCCATCGTAGAATGGATCTCGGAGATTTGTTGAAGTGATGGTCCAGCAGCCACGCGAGCTGACCGAATAGCGGACGTGCTGATTTGCAAGGGACGCCGCCGGGTGTTCGATGTATTTCCGGTAAGCGAGGCAGAGTTTCGCCGTAATGCTTTGGCAGTAAACCGTTGTTCCGGCGGAAATAGCAACCCATTCTCACTGCTCAGCTTGCGAGGTCGTGCTGTCGCTGTCCCGCGGCGGGGTGCGGAGTTCGACTGTCCCTGAACGCACGAGTGGTCATGGCTCTCCTTCAGTGCCGATGATCCGAATCGATAGTCAGTCGTTCCTTGTAGCACCGGCCGGCATAGGGCTTTCAATACCGACACGACCAAGATCAGAATTCTTGCGAACAGCCCTCCCACAACTGATTAACCGGGTGTGACAGCGCCGTTCACAGGGTGACTGGAGACGCCTTATCTCCACAACGACCCATCGATGTCTGCGTGCCATGCGGCCGCCCCTTATGCAGAATATGTGCGTTGGGCATGCCTCGCGGACAACGTTCTAGGGAGCTTCGCACCGTGTTCCCCGAAGAGGACGCATAGAGAAGCCGGGCGCTGTCTTCGACCGCCTGCTACCTACTACCCAACGCGTCCGCCCCGCGTTGCACGTACAACGTGGCGCCCGTCGCCGCTGCGATGCTTACCCTCGGCGATCACGCTCTTCGCAGACTTTGATGCCATCGCCGCGATCCATTCAGCCAAACGCTGGCAAACCAAAGATCACTAGGTATCGCCATGTGGACCAAAGCCCTGACGTCAGGCCGGCAGAGACCACAAGATGGGACCACACAATTAGGCGCAGACCCGCTAATCAGGTCGGCGTCCCCTGCCTTCGCTAAGGAGTTCAAGTGGCATCTCAACAACCGCGCATGCGCCGGTCGCTCCACACCCTGCAGGCTGACCACAAATCGGGTAATAAGGCGCCGCTCGAAGACCTGTGGCGGGCGTGGAGAGGTATTCAATCATTACCGCCCGAGCATGAAGATTCGTTCTTCAACATTGCCGGCTATCATGGCGAGCCTTTCCGCGGCGCTGGATGGGGCAGCTCGATCTATTGGGGCGGCTACTGCAACCATGGCAATGTTTTATTTCCGACGTGGCACCGCCTGTACCTGCATAGGCTCGAAAAAGCGTTACAAAGTATAGAAGGCTGCAGCGATGTCATGATGCCGTATTGGGATGAGACAAGCGATGACTCACTCAATAATGGAATCCCGTGGGCCCTCACGCAGCGACAGGTGGAAATAGATGGCCAGCCGGTCGATAATCCTCTATGCTGAGTTTCAGCGGTTGAACGCGCCGATCAAAAACCACATCGGCAACAACGCCGTCGACTACAGTAAACCCGTTGGTTATGAGACGACACGATTCCCGCGTTCAGGGCTGATCGAGCAAGACGACGAATCAGACAGACGACCGAGCATAACAAGCCCTACGACGCCGACGAGAGCCTCAGCACGGCGTTGCTCAATCAGAACGTTTCTACGTGGCTTAAGGGCATCGTCATCATGAAAGATGAACCATCTGCGCACGGTATGGTTGCCGAGGCATATCGCAAGTCCCTCGAAGCCGGAAATTACACCGTGTTCTCTAACACGACCTCCGCCGCCGCATGGAACGACAACAACACGCCGATCGCCGTGTCACTCGAGGCCCCCCATAACAGCATTCATCTCGCAGTGGGCGGATTCTCCGTACCCGGCCAGCCCCCTGCTGCTGCAATTACAGGCGCCAACGGCGACATCGGCGAAAACGACACTGCCGCTTTCGATCCAATCTTTTTTTTCCATCACTGCTTCGTGGACTACGTCTTCTGGCTCTGGCAGAAGAACAACAATGTTGACATTATCCCCCACTACCCGGGCACCAACTCCGTGGATGGCCAAGGACCAACACCCGGCGTCACCCCCAACTCCTGGCTCGACCTGGACAGCCCACTTGACCCATTCCGCAAAAGTGATGGCACGCCATACAGCTCTAGAGACTGCTTGAGTCCTGAAACTCAGCTGGGTTACACCTACGAAATTGGTTCGTTGACAGCGCCCGTCGTTGGCCCGGTAGCGACAGCTGCCGCGGATGACCGCGTGGTCAGCGTCACTGGAATTGACAGAGCGACGGTTCGCGAATAATTAGTGGTCTGGATACTCAGCAACGTCGACGGAAGCCGTGAGCACCTCGGAACAGAAGCAGTGCTGAGCCGATGGAACATAGAGAACTGCGCAAACTGCCAAAACCATCTGGCCGTGACGACATTTGTTACCGCACCCGGTTCCGGAGCGGCACCCACCGCGGCCCTGTCGGCGGCTGAACGCAGCGATCCAACCACCTACGACTACATTGTCACCACCCGCGACGGTGAATGGACGTCACCGGCACTACAAACCGCCACCGCATCAACAGCGTCGGCGAGTTCGGTGCCCGAAACTCCATCACCCATCGCACATGCACGAATCGAGGTGCGTCGAGGTGATTCCGGCACCCCATCCGCTTAGTTACGACGGCGATGCGGCTGCCATCCGAGTTAGGCGCACACTGTTGGAAGGAGCCAAATTCGACTCACCGCACGACTGATCGCCTAACTGGTCGCAACGCACCATATGGCCGAGTCCTCCATCGTGGAAATCTGCGTTCTGCGACTTTCGAGCTTGCACGTTGAGTGCACAGGTACTTCCTATGAGCTCAGCCATCGCTTTTGCGAACAGCGCTGTAGCGGCATTCGGATTAAGCACGACAGCCACACTGCCATCGTCGCGGCCGACGCACTCGCAACATATCCCAGTCTGTGTTTATGGTTTAGATCGCCGAGATGAAGGATCCCGTCTTCGATCGCGCGCGCGAGCAGACCGGACTTCGTCGACGCCGGCTTGCCGACCGCTATTTATTTGGCCCGCACTCGCTGCAGATGTGTGCGCACGGTGCTCGGCGATGAACAATCGCTCAGCCACCAAATCTTTATTAGCGGTAGCACGACGCGAAAACCCCGGGGGACAACACTGCGTAGATTGCTTCAAGCAGGTTATCGTCCCCGTCCCCGTCCTCGGACATTTGCTGACGACAAGCGCCGATTCGGGCGTCGGCGATCCCTCAGCGAGGTTGCTGGTCGTCGCTCCGGGAGCGCGCGTCCATGATTCAACGACTCACCGACAGCCACGCAGGCCGAACGCGGGGGGTGCCGGTCGAATTCCTGCCGAGAAGCAGCGCAGCCGTTGCTCGGGCCGACGTCCTTCAGCGTGTGACGTGTCGGCAGGTCGTTGATTCTCTCCTGCGCTGCGAGAGCAAATTGTGAACTTGAATCGAGCTGAGTCATGCGGACAATCGCAAGCCCCATAAGCCCGGCGTTGCCATGGCACCTCCCTCCCTTGCCACTGAATGCAGACAATCTTCATTGTCGTGTGCACCTGCGACATGATGATGTTCTCCTGCGCGACTCGTAATCTGAATCGCGGTTCACACTCGGCGCTGACACCTGCGGGCGCGCCCACCACGTGGGGGCGCGTTAATCACACGCCACCTACGCAGCGTGCGCGATTATGTAGCTGAACCTGCCGTTGTCGGGGCAAAGCCAACCATTGTCTCTCAAGCCCGTCCCGAACAGGTGGCATAGGAGCCCGCGGCGACGCCACCCGACGCCGGGCAACGACACCGCCAATCGGCGCCACGAATACGACAAATGCTTTTCACGCAGTGTTGGGCACGCGTACGATGCCGCAATCGTCGCTGCTATGCCAGCGTCATGTGTTCGTGGATCGCACTTCGGCAAGGAGGCCTCGTTGAAAGTTGGCATACCGCTGTTTGAGGGCTTCGATTCCTGGACGTGCTGGGTCCGTACCAAACCTTCAAGTTCGCGAAAATGGACTGCTACCTGATAGGGCCACGTGTCGACGGTTTTGTGACGTCATGGGAAGGCGTCTCGATTAAGACAACGAAGGCTTTCGATGATGACCGTCTGCATCTCGACGTGCTGTTCGTGCCGGGCGGGGCCGACCCCGTTCAGAATGTGATTAAGTGTGGACCGCTGGGGGACAATCCTTATCTGGACTTCCTCACGAAGCGCGCAGGAACCAAATGGATCTGCTCGGTGTGCTCAGGAGCATTGTTTTTGGGAGCTGCTGGACTGCTCCGCGATTACACGTGCACCACGCACTGGGCATTCAGAGATGTGCTGCGAAAATTTCCCGGCGTGGACGTGGTAGACGATAATCGCCGCTACGTCCGCCACGACAACCGAATCACCGGTGCGGGAATTTCAGCAGGTATCGACCAATCTCTGTACGTAACGTCGGTCATCCTGGGACTCGATAAGGCGCGCATCTGCCAGCTTAAGATGCAATACCGTCCCGATCCCGTCGTCCATTGCGGCGATCCCGACGACACCGATATCCGCGACAATCCCGGCATAGTCGACCAGGTGCGAGACGAATGGCATGTCAAGCAGGCGGTAGCCGACGTCGAGGAGTGGCTGGCCAAAGGAGCATCGCCGCAGTCCCCAACTGAGAAAGTCTGCGACCGCACCGGGGCTGTTCACATCGACTAGTCGCTTCCAAGGCGCGGTATGCTGCGCGCACGCCGGCACTTGCTCTACCCCGCTGCCCGCGCCGCTAACAGTGAAAGTGCTCGATTCTCGGTTGCCGCCCCGGGAGGTCACCCAAACCATGGGCGCCTCGCAGCTAGCGGTGTGGAAGTCGATCGACGCCCTGATCGACGAGACCCCCGTCGTGGTCCTCTCCTCTGTTTTGTCGATCGCTGCGCTTCAACCGCTTTCGCGGTCGATGATGCTAACCGTCGTGACACCTTGTACGGAATACTTTGTTGCTCAACGATATATGCTGGTGGCACCTAGTTTGGAAGCCGTTAGGTGCATGACCGGATCATCAACATCCGAGTGACAAGCGTTGCTGCCATGCCTTTCCAATTTCGGGCGGCGTTGGCGAAGTAACGACTCACGCAGAACAAAGGCCACCAAGTAAACACGTTGCCGCGCTCGTACCGGTCCCTTTACAGACATGGTCCTGCACGGCTTCACCAGAAGCCGCTCCGGCGAACGCGGGCAACGCTCCGAACGCGCTCTACCAAAGCCGCAGGCTGCGGCCGAGTTCGGACCTGTCATAGACCGGACCGCCTGCACCCGCGAGCGATGGCCGTGCCTCGGCGAGGATCTCCACCGAAAATCGTTGCGGACCGACGACGCGACTCAACACCACCGCAGAGCCCGCGCCGCGGCGCAGCTCGCAACCGTGTCCGATCAGCGGCGCCAACGACTGGCTCAGCGTCTCTATCTTATCGCCGGAATCGCTACGAACATCCCCGAGTAGTCGCTGGCAGCCGCCGCCCCCACCCAGTCGCGTGCCGGTGCGGCGTCCAGCGCCATCGCTTGTGGCCGACCCCAGCGGTGCCAGCGGGTTGTGCCGGTGGGCCCAATCGATCAACTTCTCTAATTTGTCCACCAAATCGGCCGGCCCGGTCAGCCTCCCTATCGGGCTGGACGAGCCGTCGCCGCTCACCATCACCGCAGACATGCGCGGCGTGGCGGGGGCGGGGGTGGACGCGGCGAGATAGGAGCGCACGCGGGCGCTGACTCCCTGCTGGGTGATGCCCAGCACCGCACCCACCTCGGTGTAGGTCGCTCCGGCCACGGTCGCCGCCGCCGCAGTCGTTCATAGAGACCGGCGGTACGCAACAATGCAGTGGCCCGCTCCATAGCTTTCACCCGTCAAGCCCGCTGAGCCGGCGTGACGTTGCGACGGGCCACGCGCCGCAACCAGATGTCACCGCGGCCGCCAGCGACCAGTCGGCCATCTTCTCGGAGAAGGTGCCGGCGTCTCGTTGTGCTGCAGCCTGAAGTAACGCGACAGCGGCATCAACGGCAGTCATGGATTCCTTCGCCAGGGATTGGTATCAGGCACGCCAGGGATGCTAACGACCACCACGAACGCGGACAAGCGTTGCTTGTCACGGCGCACAAGTAACGCTTGTGCCCATCTGTTGTCGCCCTAGTGCTCGTCGACGAGACGATCGCAACCAAACAGTCAAATGCCCGCGGCCAGCGACCTGCGTAGCTACGGTGATGCTCTGCAGTAGCGCCGGTACTGGCGACCGGCCAGCACGTGTGATTGATCTTCAATCGGCACCCTGCCGCGGCCCGGGCAGGATCCACCGTCCAGCGCACGGGCCCAGAGGAGCAACCGATGCTCTTTATACAGCCGCAATCGCTGACTACCGTCGACGATCTACGCGCGGCACTGCAGAACGCAATTCGCTTGGAGCACGCGACAATCCCGCCCTACCTCACGGCGCGAGCCACGCTCAAGGGCACGTCAGAAGCGGTGGGATTCGCCCGCGACTGCATCAAAGACATCGTTGTGGAAGAAATGTTGCACATGACGCTGGCATGCAACATCCTCAACGCGATCGGTGGGCACCCTGTCATTGCCGATCCCAGCCAAATTCCGACGTATCCTGGCCGGCTACCGATGGGTGTCGCCGGCGGCGTCGAGGTGCACCTGCGGCGGTTCTCCAAAGCGTTGGTCGAGGACACGTTTATGAAAATCGAGGAGCCCGAGGAGCCCCTCGACATCCCGACCATCGAGCAGCCGATGGATGCGGAGTACGAGCCGATGACCATCGGCCAGTTCTACCAGCGTATCCGGATGCGCATCGACAATGAGGAGTTGTTCACTGGCAAGCCTGAACTGCAAGTCCCGTTCGGTAAGGACAGCCTGGTGACCGACGTCGCTTCGGCACAACACGCCATCGACATCATCGTGCAACAAGGTGAAGGTACGCAGCAGTCACCGCTCAACCCCAAAAACGTTGCAGCGCACTACTACCAGTTTCAACAATTCTCCAAACGCATGCGAATCAAACCCAACCCTGCATCGCCATACGATGTGAGCTTTGACCCCACTCAGCCCCTTGTCATCGACGATACTGACGACGTCATCCAGATGATCGATGACCCCGCGACGGTGACCTACCACGAAGCCGACACCGACGCCGAAACGCTCTCTAAAGAAGCGGACATGGCCTATTCGGAGATGCTGCGCGTGCTGCACATGGGCTTCAACGGCCAACCCGGCAAAGTTCACGACGCCATCGGTGTGATGGTGGGCAAATTTCGCAAAGCGGTCGACGACCTGCTGCACCAACAACTGACCGCCGAGGCGCACACTGGACTATTCGCTGGCCCCCGCTTCCGCTACATTCCGTGAGTCTTTCTCCGCTCCGGTGTGCCTCGTACGGGTGGTATTACTCCCGCCTTCTAGCCCGGTTGTCACCCGACGATGCTGCTTTTGCCCTTAACCGCTCCCAAAGTCGATGTGCTCCAGTCGATATGATCCCGCCACCACGTGTATTTGACGCGGTCGTTGCGCCAACCGCGGGCGGCGCCAGGTCAGCGTCGCGAGTGGTGCGCCCCCCTTCACCACGGCAGCGCCCAATTCAACAGGGGTAGCATCGAAAGCCCCGGCGACGCCGGCTTTGCTTGGGGGCTTGCGTGCTGGCGAATAGGATGTCGAAGTGCTCAGCGAGACCGGGGGCGGGCGCGACATATGCGCTCGAAGCGACGAATTCGGCCTCGGACAGCAGCACCGCTGCCGGAGTGTCGTGCTTCGTGATCACGACCGCTCCGCTGATTGCGGCGTGCCCGAAAGGGAGTGCACCGTCAAAGTGAGGGTTTGTACAGCGTCGAGATTAAGCCACTTCGGGTAGACGACTTGATTGCGAGGCTCTCGCGCGTCGAACACTTTCCAGTCGACGAGTTTGGCGTGATCGAGCCACGAGACGATTCCGACGACCCGGCCGTAGATGGCGGTGGACGTAGACGGCTTTACCCGAGGTAAAAGTGATGTCGCAGCCGATACGCACGGGCTTGTCCGAGTCCAAGTACTGCGCCGCCCTTGTGGAGGGCATGTATGTGACCACCAAGGGATAACCGGCGCACCAATCGGGCGCGAGCGGGCCAGCAACATTGCGATCTATGAAGCGATCCCATTCGGCCGCGGAGTCTTCGATCGCGCTCTCGATTGCGTCATCGAGCCAGGGAAGCAATCACTCTCGGCCGTAGTTCACAACGCTCACGTTCGGCGCCCCATGGTTTGAACCGAGCAACAGCCAACAGTTTGCTCGACCACGGGAGCTTAAAAGGCAGTTCTGCGGCCTCGCAACGGCGCTGCAACTGTAAGACGGCGGTCGTAGTCGTCGGTAAAGAATCTTTACAAATTCTGGGTAGCTGTTGTCCGACCAGCGTACGCTCCCAGGCCAGGGACGGTCACGGAACGGAGCGCGCTATGCCAGCCGCGTGCTTGACGCCTCAACGCCTGATTTCAGTAGTGGGTCGGCATTTAGGCCGCGGTGGGCAGACCCGCCAGTCGAGACGAACACTGGCGCCGATTCACCCCCCCCCCCCCGACGATCGCTCGAACACAACCGTGCCAGAAGCCCGGGCGAATTCGCTGCGCCGCCATCCCTTGTGAGAGTGCCTGCCGTTTCCCGTCCCCGCGTTCCCTAGAAATCGGAGCTGACACATGGGCGCCCCCACCCCCACAGAAGACAAAAAACGCGAACCTGTCGCTGACACCATAGCGATAGTCGGTGGCGGCATCACCGGCCTGTTTTGTGCTTACGTGCTTGCGTACAACGGCCACCCCGTTGAGTTATTCGAGTCCTCCGATCAATTTGGGGGACGCATTCGCTCCTTTCTTCTCCGCCGAGAGCAGATGGAGCAATGCGCGCGCGACGAACGCGACGGCACACCTCATCCCATCAAGGACCGGGCTGTCATCACCGAGTTGGAGGTCAAAGACGGTGAGTACCAGAGTCTTGAGTTCTGCGCCGAATTCGGCCCCATGCGCATCGAACTCGACGTTCAGGTGTTGCTGAAGTTCCTCCTCACGCATTTGAAGATTGGAGTGGACCCGCACCGCACCGCCAACACGACCAGCGCAGTTGGTCTGAGCCAAACAGAGCAGAAGGAACAGCAGAAGCAGAACATCGCCACCACGCTCAGGGCTGCTCACCTTGAACCCTTCCCCCATTTCTCCTCACCGACATCAGAAGCTGACCCGCTTTATCAGTTGCGGCCGGACGAGGAAGGTAAGAACCCCCTTGAGTTGATGGCACTGGCGCTGTGTCGAGCCATCGTGCACATCCAAATCGACAACAAGTTCGAAGGGGACGATGCGAAGAAGTACACGGGGTCAGGCAGCGACGATCCCGGATATGAGCAGAAGCGTCAGACTTTAATCAACAACTTGAGAGATGCTGCCGCACTGCAGGAACCCATCGGACCGACCTTCGACAAGTGGGCCAAGACGTTGCGCGAGGACGACTACTGGTTGATCGCGAAATACGGATACATCCTCGTTGGCGACGCCGATGCCCACGTGCCCCTATACGCCATGGGCTTTTGGAACCTCATGTCGATCTATCTGAGCCACAACGCCTTAACCAAAGTGAGAGACCTCGGGACCTTCTATCACCTACTGCCCGAGAATCCCAACGCAGCCCATTGGCTGACTTGGCAACTGCGGCAACTGTCCATAAGTGACCAACTGCAAGGCATCAACGGCGGCATGCAGACCATCACCAAGAAGTTGCTGACCCAGATGAACTACGACTCCGAGGCGGGCGCCGGCACCGTCAACACAACACCGATCTCACTGCATGTGAACGCACACGTCTCACACATCAAAAAGGGGAAGGTCGGCGGAATGCTGCACTTAGTGCCGGAGCCCGGGAAGTCCCGGCCCTGCGCAGATACCCCATATCGCCGAGTGATCCTGGCCCTACCGAAAGCGCCGGCGCACGAACTCGTGATGGCCAGCACCGAACTCAAACAAACGCACAACCGGCGCGACGAGAACAATGGCACATCAGCACTTCCGGAGTTACTCGACGCGTCCTTCGGATTCCCCATGGTCAAGGTGTTCTTCGTAGTTCGCGATCGCTGGTGGGAGGAGGCCAAACGCGCCAACTGGTTCGCAACTCGATTTCCTACCCGCGAGGTCCACTATTGGAAGAGCCGCGACACCAAGAGCCGCCGAGGCATGGTCATGCTCTACACCGATCGGCCCGCATCATCGTTTTGGGCGAACTACGTGCCTGCAGGCCGGCAGAACGATGTTGAGGAACTCTGCGTCGCTAATGGCGAGGATAAGGACCGTAATATCATCCGGGCACGCCTCAAACAGCGCCTAGTGCAATACATTAACGAGAATCACGTCCCAGATATCATGGAGGCGGACATCATCTGGTGCGGCATCATGGACTGGGGGCGGCTGCCGTACGGAGCCGGCAACCACGCCTGGCGGCCGGAGCGTAAGTTCTGGGAAACAATGGCAGATCTCGCCGACATCACCGTCGCCGAAGGCGATGCCGGCCCGCACGTTCACATATGCGGAGAGGCCTTCACCGATTACACCGGTTTCATCGAGGGATCGCTGAGATCCGCGACGTACACACTGACAAAGATTTTGCGGGACGACCAAACGACGACTACCGCAGATGTTCTCAAGGAAATACTCGGCGTCCTAGGCGTGAACCCTGACGATCTCAAGCCGAAATCCCGCGAATACGACTACTACGACGACCTGAAGTCCTGGGTTGATAATCTCGACGGCTGCCGCAGCAAATGGCCAACCCAGCAACCGAATCCGACGGCGGAAGCGTCATCGCCGAGTTGATGATAGTCAACGGCGCTGAGTTCTCGCACGTGCCGGCACTTGGCTACCGTTTGCGCATGTCTCATCGCGAAAACGCAGACTCGGTACCGTACGTGCCCACGCCGCAGCGATGGATGGGGGTAACGACGTCCGAAGTAATCATCGATGTCCGATTATTCGGTTGGTGCCGACCCTTCACGTAGCTACTCGACGGCGCCAGCACATCAGAGGTTATCCGACTGTTATCTCCGGAGCTCGCCGCCAATTGGCAAGATCACCAGAAGTCCATTGCCCAACCGAAACCAAGGCCTGAAGTTGTCGCAGTGGTGTCGCGCGGCACCGATTTCCAGACGGTGGTGTGGAACTCGGTGTGCTCGTTCGTGCCGCCGGTCCAGTTGCAATCGCTCTGAAACTGTTGACCGCCGGCTTCCCGCCAGAAGCTCGTGTCGAATTGGATAGACGGCCGACACGTCGAGCTCCAACAGGCGCTCGACTTCTTCGCCCGGAAGTGCGCCACCAATACATCCCCTATGCAGACAAATACCTGGAACAGGCCCACCGCGAGTCCAGCGATGCGATCAATAAGGAAAGGAACGGCTTGATAAGGCTCATCGGCACCCAGCTCCGAGGACCCTGTTCGAGCCTAAGGCATCCGAGCCCGAAGATGTGCCGGCTCAGGGCACGACGTAGAGATAACGGGGTCTGATTAACGAGTTTCCGGGCTCGGGATCGAGAGCGACGTCGGCATCACGTCGCGCCGTGCCGTGCCGTGCCGTAAAGCTGAAACACCGCAACAGTTTTGAGCTAGACGCTATCGCCAACGAGTCTCCAAACCTAAATCGGCTATCTCGCCTATCTGGGCGGGAACGCCATCCGCCACTCCCAAGCACGCTAGCCCCCCGATTCATCCCCTTTCGAGGGGCTACCGACTGCCCTGATATTAGACAGTCCCAACTGTACAGTTTGAACTGTCGAGTGTAGGGTTGACGACGTGGACGGGATCAGCGAGTCGGCAGCGGAGGCGGCCCGGGATCTGCGGGTGATGTTCAGCCGGTTGCGCCGTCAACTCAGGGAAGTCGCGACTGGCGGCGGCCTGACACCGTCGCAGACCGCGGTGCTGACCCGGTTGTGGAAAGAGGGTGCATCGTCGGCCAGCGCGCTGGCCGCGGCCGAGCGAGTGCGGCCGCAGTCGATGGCCACCATGCTGGCCGGCCTCGACCGACACGGCCTCATCCGACGGGCACCCGATCCCGATGACGGTCGGCGGCAAGTGATTTCGCTGACGGCCGCCGGACGTCGGCGCGCAGAAAGCGACCGCCAGGTCCGCGAGGAATGGCTGGCCCGTGCCCTACAAGAGCGCTACTCGGAGCGGGAGCGCCACGTCATCAATGAGGCGTTGTCCCTGCTTCAGCGCTTGACCGACTAACGAAGGAGCAAGCAATGGACGTGGGCATTCACTACATCGACTTTCTACCGGGCGACGCGACGAAGTTGGCCCCGACCATGCTGTCGACCGCTACGGCCGCCGAGGACATCGGGGCGTCGGTGTTCACGCTGGCAGATCACTTCTTCCAGATGGAAACCGTTGGGCGCGCTCAGGATCCGTTCCTGGAGGGTTACACGTCGCTGGGTTACCTGGCGGGCCGGACAACCAGCATCACTTTGACGCTGCTGGTCACCGGGGTCACGTATCGCCATCCCGGCCTGCTGGCCAAGACGGTGACCACACTGGATGTGCTCTCGCAGGGCCGGTCGATGTTGGGGCTCGGTGCCGCCTGGTACGAACGTGAGCACCGCGCCTTGGGCGTTCCCTACCCGCCGGTGCGCGAGCGATTCGAGATGCTCGAAGAGACGTTGCAGATCTGTCGGCAGATGTGGAGCGGCAACGACGGCCCCTACGACGGAAAGCACTACCAGTTGGCAGAGACGATCTGCGAGCCTCAGCCGGTTCGACGTCCGCCGATCCTGATCGGCGGCGGGGGTGAGAAGAAGACGCTGAGGATGGTCGCCCAGTACGCCGATGTCTGGAATTCGACTGACTACGAGTTGGAGGTGGTCGCACACAAGCTCGATGTGCTGCAACGCCATTGCGACACTGTGGGCCGTGATTCCGCTGAGATCCAGAAGACGGTGGGACTGTTCATCGATCCGTTCGACGACGTCGATGAATACCTGAAGTCGGTCGAGGGCCTGGCCTCGCTCGGTGTCCAGTTGATCAACACCGGACCGTTCCCGGGCAACCCCGACCCCGCAGGCTTCATCAAGCGCTTCGGCGACGAGGTTATGCCCAGGATCAGTCAGATCGGTTGAGCTGCAATCGGTTAACTGCCGGATATGATCCGGGCACGCTCGTTGGCGTACTCGGCGTCGGACACAGTGCCGTTGGCACGCAGCGTCTCCAACTGGTGCAGGCGCTGAGATGTCGAGTCGGCCGGCTGCCAATGTTGAACAGGCGCGATGGTGTGTCCGCCGACATTGATCACCCCGAGCCGCACCAATAGCAGAACGAGCGTGCCAATACCTCCGATCGGCAGCGCGAGGTAGAAGAGCCATCCGCCGGGCAGGCCGGACTGGCTCAGGAAGGCGAAGCGTATGACGAGCGAGAAGGCGAAAAGAGCGGCTATCGCTCCAAGTATCAGGGCCACGGGCTTGTTGTTGGTGTTCATGAATCTCGTTCTTTCTGGTCAGTGATGGATGGCGTAACGGTCGGCCCGGCACCGGATGTCGCCGCAGCGGCACCCGGTGGCCGGGCGCAGCCCGGCTAGGGGCAGGTGACGTCGAGTTCGAAGGACTTGTTCACCGGCCCGGCCATCGGGTTGGACATGTCCACGCCGCTGGCGGTACCGCTGATCTTGTAGGTGCTGCCGTCTTTGGTGGCTTGGGCCTTGCCGGTGGTTCCACCGACGCCCAGCGACACACCGTTGACGTTGCCGAGCGCCACGGATTTGACGACAAGCGGGTTGGCATCGGTCAACACGGCGCCGATGCCGGTGGGAACCCCTCCCGAGCCGGATCCACCACCGATGGCGATGTTGACGGTGCCGGCGGCGGTGGTGCAAGCGACCTGGCCCTTGACGTTCTGGTCCTTGCCGTCGACGAGCACCTTGGTGTTCGACGAACCGGCCGGGGCGACGGCGGCGTTGCCAACGCTGACGGCCCCGTCGTGGTGTGAACAACCGGCCAACGCGGCGACGAGTGTTGCTGCCGCACCGGCGGTGATGATGAGTTCGCGCTTCATTTCTGCTCCTTTGTCTATCGCGGTCGCGATGCCTGATCACTGTGCGATAGCGGGCTTTATGGATTCTTAATGCTCAGCGCTCGGAGTCGGTCGACATGTCCAGGCACATAGACTGGATGCCGACGCGGCCCGGCCCGGTGAAGCGGTTGAAGATGAGATTGCCTGTCCCGCCGAACATTCCGGTGCGCAGACCGTAGATCTGCGGTTCCATCCGGACGCACTCGTCGCGGTAGATCCAACTTCCGGGCTCCACGTCGATCTGCTCGCCGGGGCCTAGAACCTTCTCGAAGACATTGCCGTAGCCGTGCAGCCACACCACGCCCTCTGTCTGCGTCGCCGCGAACCGGTCGACGAAGAACCCGGTCGATCCGAACAGCATGTTCCGGATGCCCTTCTGGCGAACGAAGCCGTAGTCCACATTGCCGGTTGCTGCGAGGTATTGGTGTTCGCGGACCTCGATGGCTGTACCGGGACGCAAATGCAGCGGGAAAACATGCCCGGCGCCGTCGCGGGAGAACGCGATCTGTCCCGGCCCACGTGCCTCGGTCAGCAGCAGCTGCATTCCGGCGACCATCCGCTTGAGCGCACCCTTACCCCTGACCCCGATGTCGAGCGCCGGGTCCTTCCACAACACGATGTGATGCTCGAAAAACACGGGCACGCTACCGTCGAGCCAGATGTGCAGCACCGGCACGAGTTCTCCGTCGATGCGGTAATACACCCCCGGTGCGCGCCCGTCGGAGACGGTTGTCGGCATCAGCTGCGGTGGTTCGGGCCGGTGGTTCATCGGAGCTCCTCAGGATTGTCGATCCGGTTTTGCACCAGAATCCGACGAGGTCCTGAACGAATCCTTAAGTGGCTCCCGAAGAGTGGGTTTCCAGAGTGAATTCCTGGTCGCCGATACGGACGCGATCACCCTCGCGCAGCTCGGCGCTGGGATCGATGCGCCGGCCATGTACCCGAACCCCGTTGGCCGATCCCAAGTCGGTGATGAGAAACGTCGTGCCGTCGTCGGTGATGACGGCGTGGTGACGGCTCACCTTCGCGTCGGACAAGACGATGTCGTTGTCGGGGCTGCGACCTATCCGGGTGGCCGTTCCGGCCAAGGCGTGGCGTAGGCCGTCCGCACCGCGCAACGCCGCCGATGCCGGACGGCGGATCCGAATTGCGTTGTCGGACTGAGCGACGATGGTGTCTTCGGCGTGCGACTGGGCGGTCTTGCCCACATCGAGCGTCTCCTGGCGCAGGATCCGCTCGTACAGGTCACGTACCGTCCAGCCCGGGTCGATGCCCAAGTCTTCGGCCAGCAGCGTTTTCAGCCGCAGATAGGTGTCAAGCGCGTCTGACTGGCGGTCGGCCAGATAGTAAGCGGTCATCAGCTGGGCCCACAGCGGCTCCCGGTAGCCGTGGGTCGCGGTCAGCGCCTCGAGGTCGGTGACCACCGCATGTGCTCGGCCACAGGCGATTTCGGCCTCGGCACGGGCGATGTGCACGATGACCTTCTCCTCGTCGAGCGCCACGGCGAGGGTGTCGACGAATTGGAAGTCCCGCAGATCTTCCAGCACCGGACCACGCCACTGGGCCAGCGCGGCCGACAGGTGCAGCGCGGCCCGGTCGAACTGCCCGGCGGCTGCGGCCTGCAGTCCGGTGTTCTTCTCGGCGACAAAGCGTCCGAAGTCGTATTGGTCGTCGGCAATCACCAGTTGATATCCCGGCGGCGTGCTGGCCAATGCGGACCGGTCGACGCCGGCACCACTCATCAGCCGACGCAGATTCGAGATGTAGGCGTGCAGTGTCGCCCGCGCTCCCTGCGGTGGCCGTTGATCCCATGCGGCGCTGATCAGCGTGTCAACGCCCACCGGCCGGTTGGCGTTCATGACCAACACCGCCAGCACCGCCCGTTGCTTGGGCGTGCCCAACGGTATTGACGCGGCACCGATCCGCAGCTGCAACGGACCCAGTACGCCGAAATCGACTGTGCCACTCGTGGGCCTGGCTGTCGACGGCGCCGCAAATTCGCGACCCGTGCCTGCCTCGTCGCTCATCATGACGTTTCGGCGCCTACCTGGTTGGCCAGCTAAACAACAGCAGCATAGCTTTGCGGGCACCGAATCGATCGTGTCGGTCAAACCGCCAGCCTAGGATTTGCCCATGCCGGTGTCAGTGGGCGAACTGTTTGCAGGATTCACGATCCTGCGGGTGCTCGGCGCCGGTGGAATGGGCACCGTCTACCTGGCCGCCCATCCGCGCTTACCGCGCCAGGACGCGCTGAAGGTGTTGCCCGCGGAGTGGACTGCCGATCCTCAATACCGCGCCCGCTTTCTGCGCGAGGCCGAACTCACGGCGAGCTTGTCGCATCCCAACATCCTCGGCGTCCACGACCGCGGTGAATATGACGGGCAGCTGTGGATCTCGATGGACTACGTGGGCGGCACCGACGCGTCCCGGCTGGTGCGCGAGCAGCACCCTGCCGGGCTGCCTGTCGACCAGGCGCTGGAGATCATCACCGCGGTCGCCTCGGCGTTGGATTACGCGCATCAACGGGGGCTGCTGCATCGCGATGTCAAACCGGCCAACATTCTGCTGGATCCCGATGCACAGCGGATTTTCCTGGCCGACTTCGGAATCGCCCGGTTGATCGACGACCCGTCCGGGCTGACCGCGACGAACATGGCGGTCGGCACCATGGCCTATGCCGCGCCCGAGCAGTTGCGCGGTGAGCCGCTCGACGGCCGCACCGACCAATACGCGCTGGCCTGCACCGCTTTTGACTTGCTGACCGGATCCCCGCCCTACGTCGATTCCAATCCTGCCGTGGTGATCACCAAACATGTTGCGGCGCCGGTGCCGTCACTGGGTGAACGCCGACCGGAGCTCGCGGCGCTGGATCCGGTGCTGGCCCGAGCGATGGCTAAAACCCCCGATGAGCGGTACCCGAACTGCCGAGACTTCGCACGGGAACTGAGCGACCTGCTCAGCCGATCATCCGGACAGGTCCCCGATCGTCCGCCGCCGCCAAGCCCACCCGCTCCCGCCTCCACCCTGCTCACCGTCAGGCAGCGAATCCCGCGTCCGCGCTTGATAATTACCGCAGCTGTTGCGCTGCTCGCAGTCGCCGCTGCCGTGGTCGCGGGCGTGATCTTTGTGCAACACCGTGATCGAGGCGACGCCCGGCCGTCGGCCGCCCTCGTTCCCCGTCCGCACGCCTTCGACGGCACCTATCGGGCGAACTACGGGCCCGGCACCGATCTGGACGGCAAGCCGCTCGCCGGCGCTCCGCCGATGGCCGCGGCGTGGGGCGTGCGGTCGGTCTGTAGGGCAGGCGGGTGCGTGGCCACGGCGTCATATCTGGGCGGCAGCGGCATCGTGCTCGTCTCGAACCTGGTGTTCGACCAGGTGGGTGGCAGCTGGATTGCGGTGGGGCTGGGATCAACTCAGTGCAACGACGCCCCCGTCGAAGTCTGGGCGGTGTTCACCCTGCAACCCCAACCCGACGGAACTCTGACGGGCGAGACGACCAGGGGCACCACCAACAGTTGCAGCGCCAGCAAGCGAACCGTGACCTTCACCCGCACCGGCGACGCTGATACCGCGAAGGTTCCCGACCCGACCGGTCTGCCGCCGCGCGCGGTGTCCCCGGCATCGGCCCTGCACGGGCGCTACCACGAGACGATCACCTACGCGAACGGCAATTCCGCACCCGGACAAGACGATCTCACCGTGCGCACCGAATGCCTGCGCACCGGAGATCGGTGCATGAGCATGTTCCATGCCCCCGACGGGGTCGTGCCGTTGGTCTTCGCTGCCGGCACTTGGACGCGCGACGACGTGGGCACCGTCCCATGCAACCTCGGCGGTATGACACAGATCAGAATCACCGCCGAGTACCCCCTGCCCCAAGACCTGCAGGATCCGATTCCAGAGCTGATCGGGCACGGATCGAACGTCTCGACGGGAAGCGCTTGCAGTGGGGGCGATTTCGAAGACAAGTTCTCGCGCACCGGCGACTAGCACGGCGCGTTAAGGATCCGTGCAGCGGCGGTCCCTAGCGTGCTAGCCATGAACATCAACCACCATTCGACGCGGCTCATCACCGCGGTTCTGCTGTCAGGCGGCATCGCCGCAGCGGGACTGGGACTGGCTTCGGCGAGCGCCCAGGCGACGCCCCCGATCCCCACCGATAACTTTTCCCAACCCCACCAGTGGTGCCCAGGTCAACGCCTACCGATGGACGACGTCCATTGGGACACCAACATCTGCCATACCTGGTTCTGGGTCCCGGTCGGCGGAATGGGTAACGTCGGCGAATTCGTCTGGGACGGCGCGACTCCGCCGCCGCACGGCCCGCCCCCGTGTTACGGCGCCCCGATCTGCTTACCGGGGCTCTAGACCCGCGGGACGATTACTTCGACAGCGTGTGACGGGTCCGGTCGGCGCGGACCGGAATTCCATTGCGGCCACTGAGATCTTGGGCATACAGCCCGGTCACGTACGCCACACCGCCACCGTTGATACCCAACGCGGTACGGTCGATGTGGTCCAACGTGTCAGTGTCCTTGTGGTAGTTCGGATCGAACGGCTGGTCGGCGGCACCGCCCCACAGCTTCGCCTCTTCCGGCGTCTCCTTGACCTCGGCGCCGGAGAACAACCCGCCGGCTGGGATGCCCGCCACGGTGAACCCGTCGTAGTCGGACCGGCCGTCGAACGAGGTGTCTTGCGGAGTCTTGCCGGCCGAGTTGAGGTAGGCGGCGAACGACCGCTCGATGCCGGCCGAGCCTTCCGGCACGACGGGACTGCCCCGCTGGTCGAGCGGCAACGACTGATCGCCGTCGTAGGTGAAGTACCCCGGGTTCGGCGACGCGAGCATGTCGAAATTCATATACAGCGCAATGTCTTTGAGCGCGTTGAGATCCAACGACTCGACGTACTTCCGTGATCCGATGAGACCCAGTTCCTCGGCACCCCAGAAGCCGAACCGCACCGCGTTGTGAATCCCCGGTGAACTGCCCAGTTGCAGCGCAGTCTCCAGCACCGCCGCCACCCCGGAGCCGTTGTCGTTGATGCCCGGTCCCTCGGGGACGCTGTCCAGATGTGCCCCGGCCATCACCACGTCGCTGCTCGAGCCGGTCTTGGTCTGGGCGACCACGTTGCGGGCCGAAATGTTCTTGGTCTCCGCGGACAGTTGCACGGTTGCGGGTCCCTGCATGGTGCGCAGCAGTGCGCCATCGGATTTGGTGACGCTGACCACCGGAATCTTGACGTCGGTGGCCTCGCCCAAGGTGCCGCCCATCTTCTCCTCGATGGCGTTGTCCGCCACGACCATCGCGACGGCGCCGCGTTCGGCGGCGGCTTTCTCCTTCTGAGAGAACGGGCAGGTGCCGCGGTCCACCAGCACCACCGCACCGTTGATCGGCAGGTTGTCGTAATCGGCGCCGTTGCAGCCTGGGCTTTCGCTGACGGGCACGGCGACCAGTGGACCGGTCACCCCGACCGGCGGCGTGGCCAGGCTGAACTCCAGTGCCCGGCTCTCGAACTTCTTGTCGGCGACGGTCACCGCGCCTGGTTCGGCATGGAAGACCCGTGCCTCGAACTGCGGGGTTTGGACGTCAAAACCCTTGTCCCGCAGCTTTCCCGCGACATAGTCGACGCTGGCCTCGTAACCGGGGGTGCCGACAGCGCGGGTGTTGTTGTTGGCCTTCGCGATATCCGACAGCTTCGTCAGGTGTGCCATCATCGCGTCGGTGGTGACCCGCCCGCGCAACGACGCAGCGAAGTCGGGCGCCGATACCGGCTTCAGCGTGTTGGCGTTGTCGGACGAGGCACACCCGCCGACCGCCAACATGAGCGCAACAGCGATGACCATGGGCGTTGATTTGTTAAGCATCGCGCCCCAGGTTAGACGCACGCATCGCACTGAGCCCTCAACTGGCGACTTCGGATGAATCGTCCAGCCGGAGGTAAGCCTGGACGGTGGTGCCCTCCGGCGTTGTGTGCGTGCGCAGCAGATCGGCAATCGCATTGACGACGAAGAGCCCGTATGGACCCGCGCCGCCCGTGACGGGAGGTCGCCGCCCCGCGAGCGGGTCTGCCCAATGGCCCACGTCGCGAGCCTCACACACCACGTACCCGGCCTCGTACCAAAACGCCATCCGGCACGCACCCCCGGTGTGATCGAGGCTGTTGGTCGCCAGTTCGGTGGCGACCAACAAGAGGTCGGCGAGTTGATCCGCGGACATGCCGAGCAGACGGCCATAGCGTTCGCCGCACTTGCGGGCGCCGGCCAGGCCCGCGGGATGCTCGACGGTGTGGGTCACCGCGGCCGGATTGGTCGACAACGGTTGGTTGCATTGGTCCAACGCGGCGTCGACCGCGTATTCCGAGCAATGGGTCCGCGATCCGCCCGTCCAGATCTGTGGATGGGTGAGACGCACGTCGGCGAGCACGCTGTCGTCCAGACCGGCCGCGTCGTACGGACACAGGCCCGTGACGCTGGCGCCTGCGAAAGCGATGTTGGCCAGCGCTTCGTGGTGCATGCAGGCGAGGTACTCCGGCGCCGTCCGGCCCGCCCACGCCAACTCGGCGATGAACCGGACATGCCGACCATGATGCCGGTCAACGAACGCCAATTGAGTGGCCAGAATGCGACCAGGATTGCGGCCGAGCTCGCTGATGTCGGCCATCGCCACGTCGGCCGCCATGTCCCCCAACGCGTCACGCAGCGCCGCCAACTTGTCCGCCGGCACGCCGACCATGACCGGCTGCTGGAGTTCCAAACCCTCGCAAATGAAAGGCACTATGGCGTCGACGAATTCGCTCTCCGACTCGTAGAAGAGCGCCGAATGATCAAAAGCTTGACTGTGCACGTGCTTTCTCAGTGTCTTGTCGACGGATAACTCCCTCGGCAATGCGTCCCTGCATGTCCGCTTCGGTAGATCTACCCGAGCCCAGCGAAACTAATCAGTTCTCGCCGGCCTGCTTCACGATCAGGTCGGCCACGGCGCGCATACCTGCGGCGTTGGGATGAAATGGCGCCGGTCGCCAGGGCCACGGCAGACCCGCTGCCACGGCCCAGGGATCTGCAGACCACCCGTGGTGGGCACGGCTGGCGTGTCCGGCGGCGACGAGTTCGCAGCCGGTGGCCTCGGCGGCCGCCGCGGTGATGCCCTCTAAGCGCGCGGCGACGTAACGCCCCAGGTCAGCGTGCTCCGCCGACAGCGGGGCGGCCGCCTCGCCGTCGGGCGGCAGCAGCGTCAGATAGTCGACGAAGATCACCCTGGCCCGCGGTGCGCGACGGCGCACTGCGGTGCCGACCGCATGCAACGAGTCGGCCACGTCGTGCAGCGCCCGCTCGCGCGCGCCGCGGTCGAACAGTTCGCGCAGCCGGCCGGCGAGCAGGCCGCGAGCGATGGTCGGCAGGGACGCAGCCATCAGCAGCGGCACGTATCCGACGTCATTGCCGCCGATCGTGATGGTCACCAGCTCCTCGGAGCCGTCCAGCGCGTCGACCTGTGGCTGGGCACTGCGCTGCCGCTCGGTGAGCACGTGCGCGGTGGTGGCGCCGGAGAAGGTGACGTCGACCAGGTCGAAACCGTGATGCTCGGCGACCAGATGGGCGTAGTTACGCGCCGATCGACCCGACCCGAACGGTGCGCCCGGAGCAGCCGGTCGGATGCCGGGGCCGGCCGCCATCGAGCTGCCGAGCGCGACGTAGCGGCTCACAAGTCGGGACTGGACGCCTGAGCCCAGAACCGCTTCGGGATACGCCCGGCCCGGCGGGCCAGATATCCGGCGGTGACGGCGGCGGCCATCGCCGCGGCCATCGCCGGCGGGTCGGCGGCGCGGGTGACCGCAGTGGCCAGCAGCACCGCGTCGCAGCCCAGCTCCATCGCGAGCGCGGCGTCGCTGGCGGTGCCGATGCCGGCGTCGAGCACGACGGGGACACCGGCCTGGGCGACGATCATCTCGATGTTGTGCGGGTTGGCGATTCCCAGACCGGTGCCGATCGGTGATCCCAGCGGCATCACCGCCACGCAGCCGGTGTCCTCCAAACGCCTGGCCAGCACCGGATCGTCGTTGGTATAGGGCAGCACCACGAAGCCGTCGTCGACCAATTGCTCTGCGGCGGAGACTAATTCGATGGCATCAGGCAGCAGTGTGCGTTCGTCGGCGATCACTTCCAGCTTGACCCATTCGGTCCCCAGCGCTTCGCGGGCGAGTTGCGCCGTCAACACCGCTTCGGCGGCGCTGCGACAGCCCGCGGTGTTGGGCAGCGGGGTGATACCGAGCCGGCTGAGCAGGTCGAGCATGCCGGTGCCGCCCGCGGCGTCGACCCGGCGCATCGCGACCGTCGTCAGCTCGGTACCCGATGCGATCAAGGCCTCTTCCAGCACGGCCAGGTTGGCCGCGCCGCCGGTACCCATGATCAATCGCGAGGCGAAGGTGCGCCCGGCGATCGTCAGCTTCGAGTCAACCACCCTGCACCGCCGTCAACACTTCGATGTGTGCGCCGTCGGAAAGCGTTGTGGCCCAACTGGACCGCGGCAACACGGCTTGGTCGACCGCGACCGCGATGCCACGGTCGGGGTAGCCGAGCGACTGCAACAACGTCGCGACCGTCGTCTGGTCGTCGACCTCGAGGTCATCGGCATTGACGCGAATTAACATATCTGTGCTCCAACTGGAACGAGTTCGGACACAATCTGTTCGGCGGTCCACGGTGCCAGCAGGAAACCGGACCGGCCGTGACCCGCGGCGACCAGCGTCCGCGCATCCAAGCGGCCCACCAGCGGCACGTTATCCGGGGTCATCGGGCGCAGCCCGGCGACGCACTCCGCCAATTCGTACTCGCCGAGCGCCGGCATCACCGTGCACGCGTCGTCGAGCAGGTCCCGCACACCGGAGACGGTCGGCGCGATGTCGCGACCGTGCTCGTATTGGGTGGCCCCCACGACGACGCCGTCGGCACGTGGCACCACGTACACCTGGCGCCCGTGCACCCGAGCACGAATCACGCGCTGCGGCAAGGGCATACATCCTGCGCGCCAGCGCAGCCTGAGCACTTCGCCTTTCACCGGCCGAATCGGCAGACCGGGCCACAACGCCGGGGCGTCGATTCCGTTCGCGATCACCACTGCGTCAGCGCGGACGGAACCGAGATCGGCAACGGGTCCATCCCAGTCGACACCGAGTCGCTCGCACGCCGTCTGCAACCCGTCGAGCAGTGCGCGGTTGTCCACCGCCAATTCGGTGGGCGCCCGAAAGCCATGCCGAATGCCTTGCGCCAGCATCGGTTCCACGTCGCGGATCGCCGACTCCCAGACCACGGGGTGGCCCTGCGCGGACAGCCAGTCCGCGACCGTCCGCAGGTCGGCGACGTCAGCGCGATCAACCGCGACCGCCAATGACTCCCGTGCGGTGATCACGTCAGCGGGCAGACCGTCGGTGAATTCGCCTGCCTGCCAGAGCCGCAGCGACTCCAAGCCGAGCTGCAGCAGTCGCTCCTCGCCGGGCCATCCCTCGCTGTGCGGCGCCAGCATCCCGGCGGCTACCCAGGAAGCGCCCGGCTGCCCCGAACGGTGGACCCGCACGGACCAGCCGGCTTGCGCCGCGCGGCGGGCTACCGACAGTCCGATGACGCCGCCGCCGATGACGGCCAGCGTTCCGGAGTCCGGTGGCATCTCTCGCTCCCTTCGCCGGCATGATCCGGATCAGGTGTGACGGTAAGGGCAAGGCCGGTGTGCCCACTCTCAGCCCCGCACATATCCCGGGACTCCCGTGTCGGCTACCCACGGTAGTCGCTAGCGTCGCGGTGTGCACCAAAGTCATGGCCCCGCTCCTCATCGGGCCGAAACGGCCCGCATTGTCGCCGGGGCGCGTCATGACCCCGCTCCTCATCGGGCCGAAACGGCCCGCATTGTCGCCGGGGCGCGTCATGACCCCGCTCCTCATCGGGCCGAAACGGCCCGCATTGTCGCCGGGGCGCGTTCGGAACGGCTCGCCGCGGCGCGTTCCGAACGGCTCGCCGACGCCCGGCTGTACCTGTGCACCGATGCGCGTCGTGAGCGCGGCGATCTGGCCGAATTCGCCGACGCCGCGCTGGCCGGCGGCGTGGACATCATTCAGCTGCGCGACAAGGGCTCGGCCGGTGAGCAGCATTCGGGCCCACTCGAGGCGCGCGACGAACTGGCGGCGCTGGAGGTCCTCGCCGATGCCGCCCGACGGCACGGCGCGCTGCTGGCCGTCAACGACCGCGCCGACATCGCCCGCGCCGCCGGGGCGGACGTGCTGCACCTCGGCCAAGACGATCTCCCGCTGCCGGTGGCCCGTGACATCGTCGGCCCGGACACGCTGATCGGCCGTTCCGCTCACGATCCTCAGCAGGTCGCGGCGGCGATCACCGAGGACGTCGACTATTTCTGCGTCGGTCCGTGCTGGCCCACTCCCACCAAACCAGGACGCCCGGCCCCCGGCCTGCAGCTGGTGCGGTCCACCGCGGAGTCGGCCGGCGACAAGCCGTGGTTCGCGATCGGCGGAATCGATGCGGCCCGGTTGCCGGACGTGCTGGCGGCCGGCGCGCGGCGCATCGTGGTGGTACGCGCGATCACCGGGGCACAGGATCCGCGGGCTGCGGCCGAGCAGCTTCGGTCGGCACTCTCCTAGTCGGGACTCGCTTGATCGGATAGGCCAACAATGCGCAGCACCAAGCCGCCGTCCTCCAGCTCGACCGTGCGTGCCAGATTGCCCCGCGGCTGATCGCCGGGGCTCCACGGCACGATCTCCAGGGCGGTCCGCAGCCGGTGCCAGCTAGCCGCGAACCCGGGGTGCAACGGCAACGTGGCCACCTCGTCCTCGATGACCCAGCGCAGTTCGGCGCTCTCCATATTCGGCACGGTCTGCAGCAGCCCATCCGCGTCGGCGACGACGGTGGTGTAGGTCCAGCGATTGCCGTACGCCACATTCACGTCGGCGGTGACGACCGTTGCCCGCACCGATACCAGGTCACCGGGCAGGCCGGCCTCCTCATGGGCTTCTCGCTTGGCGGCCTCTTCGGGGGTCTCGTGGCTGTCGAGGGCGCCACCCGGTAGGCCCCACGTGCCGCCCTGATGACTCCACGGCGCCCGGTGCTGCAGGAGTACCGCGTGCGTTCCGTCGGGGTGCGGCGCGCGGAGCAACAGGCCCGCCGCGCCGTGCACACCCCAGTAATGCCTACCGGTGTCCGACACCACCCATCCGTCACCGTCGCCGCGCACGCGTTCAGGATAAGCAGCCCGACCGCGGCACATCGGGTCCACTGGTTGAGACGGTGTGGGCAATCACGCCCGACATCCCCGCAACTTCGTGGCTACCTCTTAGAATTCGCTTATACCGTTCGAGTCACGCACGCTTGAAAGTTGAGGTTCGAAAGACGTGACCGTTGAGTTGGCGCACCCGTCGACCGAGCCGCTTGGTTCACGGTCGCCAATCGAACCGGCCCACCCCCGCTGGTGGTTCGTCGCGACGACGCCTGGCCGCATCCTGTCCATCGGACTCGTGCTGGCCATTCTCGGCGGCCTGAGCGCGTTCGCCACGTCGACGACGATCAACCAGCGACAGCATGCGCTGACCACGGTGCTCAGCCACACCGAGCCGCTGGCGTTCGCAGCCGGACGGCTCTACACCACGCTGTCAGTGGCAGACGCCGCCGCCGCGACCGCCTTCATCGCCCAGGCCGAGCCACGGACCGTCCGGCAACGTTACGAGCAGGCGATCACCGACGCAGCGGTGGCGGTGACCAGGGCGTCCAGCGGTTTGACCGATGAGCCGCTGGTGCAGTTGCTGGGCAGGATCAACGCCGAGCTGGCGGTGTACACCGGGCTGATCGAGATCGCCCGCACCAACAATCGAGGCGGCAACCCGGTCGGATCGTCGTATCTGTCCGAGGCCTCGACGCTCATGCAGTCCAAGATCCTGCCCGACGCGCAGCGGCTCTACCGCGAGACGTCGGAGCGGGTGGACGCCGAAACCACCGCGTCGACTCAGATTCCGGCGCCGGTGATTCTGGTCGTCTTCGCGACGGCGGTCTTCGGCGCGTTCTCCCACCGATGGTTGGCCAGGATCACCAAGCGACGCATCAACCCAGGTCTTGTCGCCGGTGCACTGGCAATTCTCGTTATGGTGGTATGGGTGGGTACCGCACTCGCGATCTCCACCAGCAGCAGCCGAAGTGCCAAAAACACTGCGGCAGAGTCACTGAAGACTGTTACCAACATGTCCATCGGTGCGCAGCAGGCACGGGCCGATGAGACGTTGTCCTTGATTCGGCGCGGGGACGAAGAGGTCCGCAAGCAGTCCTTCTACGAACGCATCGATGCCATGCACAAGCAACTCGACCAGTACCTCGCCCGGCGCGACGCCGTCGACAAGGGCGACCTGCAGGATGCGGGCGCGATGCTGAATCAATGGCGCCGGGCCGACGACCGCATCAACTCCTACATCTCCGTCGGTAACTACCGGGCGGCCACCCAGGTGGCATTGGGCAACGGCGCAGACGACTCCACGCCCGCATTCGACAAACTCGATCGTGCGCTCGGCAAGGCCATGGAACAGAGTCGTCACGAACTGCGCGACGACGTCCTGAGCGCCCGCGCGGGACTTGCCGGTGCGACGGTGGGCGGCGTCGTGCTGAGCCTGGGCGCGGCCGTCGCGGTCACGCTCGGTCTGTGGCCCCGGTTGAGCGAGTATCGATGAACGCGTGGCCGCCCCGCATCCTGTGGGCCCTCGTCACTGCCACGGTTCTCGCCGGGTGCGGCCAGTCCGGTGCCGTGGTCGTGACGCCCGCGCCGACGCTGCCGCCGCCCACCCCGGCCGGTATGCAGGAGATGCCGCCGCTGCCACCGCTGCCACCGGACAAGACCGCCGACGACTGCAATCCCACCGCCAGCCTGCGCCCGTTCAGCGATCCGGCCGACGCCGATGCCGCCGTGGCCGGCATCCGTGCCCGAGGCAGGCTGATCGTCGGCGTCGACATCGGCAGCAACCTGTTCAGCTTCCGCGATCCGATCAGCGGTGAGATCGTCGGCTTCGATGTCGACATCGCCGGGGAGGTCGCGCGCGACATCTTCGGCAACCCCTCGCAAGTCGAGTACCGCATTCTGTCGTCCGCCGAGCGGATCACCGCGTTGGAGAAGGGCGAGGTCGACATCGTCGTCAAAACGATGACGATCAACTGCGAACGGCGCAAGGACGTCAACTTCTCCACCGTCTATCTCGATGCCGCCCAACGCATCCTGGCGCCGCGGGACTCCTCGATCACCAAGCCGGCCGACCTGTCCGGCAAGCGGGTCTGCGTGGCGAGAGGTACCACGTCGCTGCACCGGATCCGCGAGATCAACCCGCCGCCGATCGTGTCCGAAGTGGTGAACTGGGCGGACTGTCTGGTGACGTTGCAGCAGCGCGAAGTCGACGCGGTCAGCACCGACGACTCGATCCTGGCCGGGCTCGTCTCCCAGGACCCCTATCTGCACATCGTCGGGCCGAATATGGGTACTCAGCCGTACGGCATCGGGGTCAAGCTCGACAACGACGGGCTGGTTCGATTCGTCAACGGCACACTGGAACGCATCCGCCGCGACGGAACGTGGAATGCGTTGTACCGCAAATGGTTGACGGTGCTCGGGGTCGCGCCCGCTCCGCCCAGCCCGAGGTACGTGGACTGATGGCCGGGCCGGGGGTGGAACCGGAACACCAGGATGCCGACGTCGCTCCCGGCACCCAGCCCGCCGACGCGATCGTCGACTCGTCGGCACAGAGTCGCCCGATCGCCACCCAGGCGATCTTCCGGCCCGATTTCGACGACGATGACGATGACGATGACTTGCCGCTGCACATCGGCGACATCAAGCCACCGGAGCGGGTGAAGTCGGCGACACGCGCACCAGTCCGGCGACTGGGCGGTGGACTGGTCGAGATTCCGCGAGTTCCGGACATCGATCCGCTCGAAGCGTTGATGCCCAATCCCGTTGTGCCGGAAGCCAAACGGTTCTGTTGGAACTGTGGACGGCCGGTCGGCCGGCCCGGCCCGGACGGCAAGGCGCTCTCCGAGGGCTGGTGCCCGCATTGCGGCAGCCAATATTCCTTTCTGCCGCAGCTGAATCCGGGCGACATCGTCGCGGGCCAGTACGTGATCAAGGGCTGCATCGCACACGGCGGGCTGGGCTGGGTGTACTTGGCGCTCGACCGCAACGTCAACGATCGTCCGGTGGTGCTCAAAGGCCTGGTGCACTCCGGAGATGCTGAGGCCCAGGCGATCGCGATGGCCGAGCGGCGGTTCCTCGCCGAGGTCGTGCACCCGTCGATCGTGCAGATCTTCAACTTCGTCGAGCACCTCGACAGCCATGGCGAACCGGTCGGCTACATCGTGATGGAATACGTCGGTGGGCAGTCGCTGAAACGCCGTAAGGGCGACCAGTTGCCGGTGTCCGAGGCGATCGCCTACGTGCTGGAAATCCTTCCGGCGCTGAGCTATCTGCACTCGTTGGGCCTGGTCTACAACGACCTCAAGCCGGAAAACATCATGCTCACCGAGGAGCAACTCAAGCTGATCGACCTGGGGGCGGTGTCGCGGATCAACTCCTTCGGCTACCTCTACGGCACCCCGGGTTACCAGGCACCCGAGATCGTGCGGACCGGTCCGACGGTGGCCACCGACATCTACACGGTCGGGCGCACCTTGGCGGCGCTGACGCTGAAGTTGCGTGCCCGCGGCGGCCGCTACGTCGACGGCCTTCCCGAGGACGATCCGGTGCTGGCCGAGTACGACTCGTTCGGCCGATTGTTGCGCCGCGCAATCGATCCGGATCCGCGGCGGCGGTTCGCCAGCGCTGAAGAGATGTCCGGGCAGTTGTCGGGTGTGTTGCGCGAGGTCGTCGCGCAGGACACCGGTGTACGGCGCCCGGGATTGTCGACGATATTCTCCCGCAGCCGGTCGACATTCGGCGAAGACCTGTTGGTCGCCCACACCGACGTGTACCTGGATGGCCACGTGCATGCGGAGAAGCTGACCGCGAAGGAGATCGTCACGGCGCTGCAGGTGCCGCTGGTCGATCCGGCCGACGTCGCAGCACCGCTGTTGCAGGCGACGGTGTTGTCGCAGCCGGTGCAGACCCTGGATTCGCTGCGTGCATTCCGCCACGGCGCAGTCGATTCCGACGACATCGATCTCTCAGAGTCCATCGAGCTGCCGCTGATGGAGGTGCGGGCATTGCTCGACCTCGGCGACGTCGCCAAGGCCACTCGTAAACTCGACGACCTGGCTGACCGTGTTGGTTGGCTCTGGCGACTGGTCTGGTACCGGGCGGTGGCCGAGTTGCTCACCGGCGACTACGCCTTGGCGAGCAAGCACTTCAGCGAGGTGCTGGACACCTTCCCCGGGGAGTTGGCGCCGAAGATGGCCTTGGCTGCGACCGCCGAATTGGCCGGTAGCTCAGACGAACACATGTATTACGAAGAGGTGTGGAAGACCGACGACGGGGTGATCTCGGCGGCCTTCGGGTTGGCCAGGGCACAGTCCGTCGAGGGTGATCGCGCCGGTGCGGTACGCACCCTCGACGAAGTTCCGCCCACGTCACGGCATTTCACAACGGCGCGGCTGACCAGTGCGGTGACCCTGCTGTCCGGTCGGTCGGCCAGCGAGATCACCGAGGAACAAATCCGCGATGCCGCGCGGCGAGTGGAGGCCCTACCGCCGACCGAGCCGCGGGTTCTGCAGATCCGCGCGTTGGTGCTGGGCAGCGCGTTGGACTGGCTCGGCGAACACGAAGCCAGCACCAATCACATCCTTGGCTTTCCGTTCACCGAGCATGGTCTGCGGCTCGGTGTCGAAGCGTCTCTGCGCGGGCTGGCCCGGGCCGCTCCCACCCAGGCGCATCGCTACACACTGGTCGACATGGCCAACCGGGTACGTCCGACCAGCACGTTCTAGCTGGGCCGCAAGAAGATCGCAAGAAGCCGCGGGCAGACTTTATCCGTGGCAGGCCAGTCAGACCGGTGGATCACCACCGCACGCATGCTGCGCCGCGCCGGTTTCGGGGTGACGGGCGCAGAGGTCGATGCTGTCGCAGCCCAGGATTGGCCGCGGTACGTCGACACCGCGCTCACAGCGAACCCCGACGCCGACCCCGGCGCCGTCACGACCCCGATTCCTGTTTTCGATCCACCGAAAGCACCCGGTAAAGGCGCTACGCAGGCCGCGCGCAAGCAGTACAACCACGAGCTGTCCGAGCAGCTGTCGGATCTGTCGAACTGGTGGCTGCGGCGCATGGTGGCCGTCCACCAACCACTGCATGAGAAGTTGACGCTGTTGTGGCACAACCACTTTGCCACTTCTGCCGAGAAAGTCCGCGAGGCGTCCCATATGGCGGCGCAGAATCAGAAGCTGCGTGCGCTGTCGCTCGGTGACTTTCGGGCGCTGGCGTATTCGATGCTGACCGATGCCGCCATGCTGCGTTGGCTCGATGCGCAAACCAACACCGCCAAGGCTCCCAACGAAAACCTGTCGCGGGAATTCATGGAACTGTTCGCACTCGGCCACGGCAACGGCTACACCGAGGAGGATGTGAAGCAGGGAGCCAGGGCGTTGACCGGATGGACGATCCGGCCAGGCGGACACACCACGATGGTGCCCAAGCGGCATGACGGCACGGCGAAAACGCTGTTCGGTGTCACGCGCAATTTCGACGCGGCGGGGTTCTGCGATAGCGTGCTGGCCCAACCGAAGTCGGCGGACTATGTGGCCGGACGGCTGTGGCGGCAACTGGCCTCCGACGATCCGCCGTCACAGCAGGCGCTGGGCCGCGTCGTCGCCGCCTACGGCTCCAAGGGGGACCTCAAAGCTCTCACCCGCGCGATCCTGACCGACCAGGAGTTCGTCGGAAGCCGGGCCGCCATCGTCAACACTCCGGCCGAGTGGACGGTCGGAGTGATCCGCTCGCTGCGAGTCCCGCTGGACAACCCGGCACGGGTCACGATGGTCAATGCCACCTTCAGATCGCTGGGCCAGCGGCCGTTTTATCCGCCCAGCGTCGGTGGCTGGCCGTATGGCCGGGCGTGGCTTTCGACGGCCAGCGCCGACGTGCGGCTGCGCGCCGCCACCGCTTTCGCCCGTGCCGGAGACCTGTCCACCGTCGAGAGCGCCTCCGCTGACGACCGTGTCGATGCGGTCGGTTACCTGATCGGCGTCGGCTCGTGGTCGGACCGGACCGCCAACGCACTGAAACCATTGGTGGACAACCCAGTTCAGTTGACCGCTGCGGCCGTCAACTCACCTGAATACCTGACGTCGTAAGGAGGTTCTGATGCCTGACTTGAGTCGCCGCAAGTTCCTGTTTGCCGGCGCCGGCCTCGGTGCCGTCGGCCTGGCGTCGGGGGCGATGGGTGTGAGATCCATGGGGGTGACGCTGCCCGACTTGATGCGCGCCGCTCAGGAAAGGCCGTTGGCCGCAGGCAGCGGAGTGCTGGTGCTTGTCACGCTGTACGGCGGCAATGACGGGATCAACACCCTGATCCCCTACGCGGACAACGCCTATCATGACGCTCGGCCCGAACTCGCCTACGCACCGCAGGATGTTCTGCACCTGGACGGGCAACTCGGGCTCAATCCGGCGCTCAAAGGCCTGGCTCAGCAATGGAATAGCCGGAAGCTGGCGATCATCCGGGGTGTGAGTTACCCCAAGCCCGATCACAGTCACTTCCGGTCGATGGATATCTGGCAGACCGCATCGCCGGCCGAGCCCGTGTCCACCGGCTGGATCGGCCGCTGGCTGGACGCCACCGGTGACGATCCGCTTCGCGCGGTCAACGTCGGGCCGGTGCTCCCGACCCTCGCGGTCGGCGAGAAGTGCACCGCCGCCGCCCTGTCGCCGGCTGCCAACCCGAAATCCGCGGAGCGCTTCACCGCCACCATGGACGCGTTGGGCACCGACGACCCGCGTGACACCCCGGCCATGGCGGCCGTCTGCGCCGCGTACCGCGCCACCCGGACGACCGACAACACCTTTGGTCCGATCAAACCGTCAGGCAAAGAACATAATTCGCTGGCCGGCCAGCTTGCCATGGTCGCATCGGCGATCAAGGCGAGGGTGCCTACCCGGGTGTACTCCGTACAACTCGGGGGCTTCGATACTCACGCCAATGAGCGGGGAACTCAGCAGCGCCTACTGCAAACTTTCGACGAAGCCGTCACACCGTTCTTGCAGGAGATGGCCGCTACGCCTGCCGGTAAGGACGTCGTGTTGGTGGCGTACTCGGAATTCGGGCGCCGGGTCAAGGCGAACGCGTCGCAAGGAACCGATCACGGCACTGCGGGTCCGATGTTCGTCGCGGGTCCGCCGGTGAAGGGCGGGTTTTACGGCGAGGAGCCCAGCCTGACCGACCTCGACGACGGAGACCTCAAGCCCACCACAGACTTTCGCGACGTGTATGCCGAGTTGCTATCGAAGACGTTGCAGACCGACCCGACGCCGTCAGTCGGCACGGGTCGGCAGAGTCTCGGGTTTCTCTGAGCGCTGACGGAACGTCCGCTCGACTGAACTCCAGGTGGCGGTCTACCGAACCACGCGCAACTTTTTTCCGGAAATTTGGACAATTCTCAGGCTTAACTCAGCTAGGGTTTTGCCCGATATCGCCGACTGTATGCAAAGGGGTAGGTCATGCGGCAGACACTCCGTCCTTACGTCACCACTGGTATTGCGATAGTCGGCGCAAGCCTGGTCGCCGTCACCCCCGCAACACCTCCCCCACCGAACCTGCAGCAGCGACCGATCCGGCTCGTCGATTACACCGAATACGACGCGTCCCAGCTGACCAGCGCCACCGAAGCCAACTGGTCGGGGCTGGAATCGATCCTGAGCAGCAGTCACTGGCTGACCGACCCCGACATCTCGCAGGGGTTCACCACTCTCTTCAGCGACCTGTCGACAGGCACCGCCAACCCCGTCACCAACCCGCTGTCGCTGTTGAGTGAAGGCGCCCTGGCACTGCTCAATAGTGGTGACGGGTTCAACGCTGCCTCCACCGCGTTAACAGCTGTCACGGACAACATCGAATCGGCGCTCAGCGGCAGTGACTATTCCGCCGCTCTCACCGACCTCGAAGACGCGGGCACGACGGTGCTGTACGCCTTTCTCAACGGCTACCCGGATTCCGTCGGCTCTGGGCTGATCTCCCCCGAATTCGGGCTGCTCACCAACACCGTCGACGGCGCGGCCACCGGCGAGATCGACTCCCTTGCACAGGTGAGCAACACCGTGGCCGACGAGATTGCGAACCTCGGCGGCGCTGATTTGACCACGGGCTCACTTCCGCTGCTCACGGGCAACCTGGATTTGACTGTCAGCCTCAATCAGATCCTCACTGACCTGGGCCTGCCCTCCGGGTTCAGCGTCAACGACCTGCTCGGCGACCTCGGCCTGTCCCCGACAGCCAACGTGTTGCCGTCCCTGACCGTCGGCGACCTTCTGGGCGACCTCAACCTCAGCGACAGTTCCGGCGTGAGCCTGGGCAGCATCCTGTCCGACCTCGGCAGCAGCACCGACATCAGCCTCGGTCAAATTCTCGGCGACCTCGGCCTGTCCGACACCTCCGGCATCAGCCTGGGCAGCATCCTGTCCGACCTCGGTAGCAGCACCGACATCAGCGTCAGCCAAATTCTCGGCGACCTCGGCCTGTCCGACACCTCCGGCATCAGCCTGGGCAGCATCCTGTCCGACCTCGGCAGCAGCACCGACATCAGCGTGGGCAGCATCCTGACCGACCTCGGTCTCTCCGACACCTCCGGCGTCAGCCTTGGCACCGTCTTGTCCGACCTCGACCTGTCCGACAACTCGGGTATCTCGGTCAGCTCGATCCTCACCGACCTCGGGGTGAGCAGCAGCGGTGACCTCTCGTTCAGCATCCCGACTATCCCCGTCAGCACGCTCCTCACCGACCTGGGCATCAATTCCTCGGGCAGCCTCAGCGGCCTGTCTGTTTCCATCCCCGTCGACACATTGCTCGGTGACATCGGCATCCAAACCACCGGCAACATCACCCTGCCGGTCAGCCTCGACTCGCTCATCCAACCGCTCATCAGCGGGACCATTTACAACACGGTCAAGAGTCTTCTCGGCAGCGCAGGAAGCAATGACCTCAGCATTCCCATCTCCGACGTTTACAGCGCGTTGGGCCTCAGCAGCCTCGTCGGCAGCAACGGCGACATCACTCTCAGCCTCCCATCGATCTCCGTCAGCACCATCCTCAGCGACCTGGGCGTCAACACCAGCGGTGACATCACACTCCCGGCGCTCACCGTGCCGATCAGCAGCATTCTCACCGACCTGGGTATCAACAGCAGTGGCAATCTCTCGCTGGGCGACGTCCTGGGCGCTCTGGGCTTGAGCGACACCGACACAGCCATCAACATCGGCCAAGTCCTCAGCTCCCTCGGCCTCAATGACACTGACACCATCGGACTCAGTTCACTTTTGAGCTCTCTGGGCCTCAGCAGCACCGACAACCTCACCATCGCCGACGTGCTCAGCGCGCTGGGCATCAGCGGCACCGACAGCATCGACCTCAGCTCGCTGCTGTCTTCGCTGGGGCTCAGCAGCACCGACAACCTGACCATCGGCGACGTGCTGAGCTACCTCAACCTCAGCGACACCGACAGCATTGGCCTTAGCCAGATCTTGACTTCCCTGGGCCTCAGCAGCAGTGACAACCTGACAGTCGGCGACGTGCTTGGCACCCTAGGCATCACCGACAGTTCCACGGTTCCGCTGGCCTCGTTCTCGATCGACGACATCCTCACCGACCTTGGTATTAACCCGGATTCGAGCCTCCTCACAGACCTGGGGATTCCGAGTACGTTGACGCTCGACCCGAGCCTCGACCTGGACGGTAGCCCGGTCGCTACGTACTTCCAGGACCTCTCACAAGACGTCCTGGCGGCGCTCGGGAGCATCTCCCCGCTGGCGTCGGACCTCTCGACACTGTTGACCAACGACCCGACGCTCGACGTGACATCTCTGGTCAGCGGTCTACTGACCGACTTGGGTGTGCCGGGGGTCGTCGCTGGCGGCGACGTGTCAGCCGACCTCACGAACGTCGTGGCGGAACTGCTGCCGGGCCTTTTCTAGATCGCGCGCATGCAATCTCGCGCGATGGCCAGCTCCTCATTGGTCGGCACCACCAGGACGGCAATCCGCGAGTTGTCCGTCGAGATCCGACGAGCGCCCTTGACGGACTGGGCATTTCGCTGCGCATCGATCTCGATGCCGAGTTGTTCCAAGCCCTGAAGTGCATCCAGGCGCACCGCCGCGGCGTTCTCGCCGACTCCGGCGGTAAAGGTCACCACGTCAGTGCGGCCGAGGACCGCCAAGTATGCGCCGATGTACTTGCGCAGTCGGTGGACGAAGACGTCATAAGCCAATTGCGCTGAGCTATCGCCGGATTCGATCATCTGCTGCAGCCGCCGAAAGTCCCGCTCTCCGGCGAGCCCCAGCATTCCCGAGTGCTGATTGAGCATGGACTCGATGTCATCGACGCTCATCTCGGCTTCGCGATGCAGATAGCCGACGATGCTCGCGTCGATGTCGCCGCTGCGGGTGCCCATCACCAGGCCCTCTAAAGGAGTCAGTCCCATCGAGGTGTCCACCGGGCGGCCGCCGGCGATCGCCGACGCCGACGCGCCGTTACCCAGATGCAGCACAATCTGATTCAGGCTCTCCCACGGCTTGCCCAAGAACTTCGCAGCCTGTTCGCTGACATAACGATGCGAGGTCCCGTGAAATCCGTAACGGCGAACATGCCACTTCTCGCCCAACTCGCGATCGATCGCGTAGGTCGCCGCGGCGGCAGGAAGGTTGTGGAAGAACGCGGTGTCGAAGACCGCGACGTGGGGCACGCCGGGTAGCATCTTGCGGGCGACCTCGATGCCTTGGATCGCGGGCGGGTTGTGCAGCGGCGCCAGTGTCGACACCTGCTCGAGCTCGGCGATGACCGCGTCGTCGACCACGGTAGGTCGGTAGAAAACCGCCCCACCGTGGACTACCCGGTGTCCGACGGCGACCAGCCCGCAGGCCTGCAGATCGATACCATCCTCGGACAGCTCCTCGAACGCCACCCGCAGCGCCGCCCCATGATCGGTGACAATCGATGATGGTTCACCGATCTGCCCGACGGTTCCGATCGCCAGCGACTTCCCCGAATCAGGTTCGATCACTTGATATTTCAGCGACGACGAGCCCGCGTTCAGAACCAGCACTGTGCTAGTCATCAGCGGCCTGCGCTTGGATCGCAGTGATCGCGACGGTATTGACGATGTCTTCGACTAACGCGCCGCGGGAGAGGTCGTTCACCGGCTTGTTCAGACCCTGCAGCACCGGACCGATCGCGATCGCCCCCGAGCTGCGCTGCACCGCCTTGTAGGCGTTGTTGCCGGCGTTCAGGTCGGGAAATATCAGCACGGTGGCCCGGCCCGCGACCGGCGAGTCGCGCATCTTGGTGGCCGCAACGGAAGGGTCCACCGCAGCGTCGTATTGAATCGGACCCTCGACAAGCAAGTCCGGCGCCCGGTTGCGCACCAATCCGGTTGCCGCCCTGACCTTGTCGACGTCGGCGCCCGTACCGGATTCGCCGGTCGAGTACGACAGCATCGCCACCCGCGGCTCGATGCCGAATTGCGCGGCGGTGTGCGCGGCACTGATCGCGATATCGGCGAGCTGGTCGACCGTCGGATCGGGCACGATCGCGCAATCGCCATAGGCCAACACCCGGTCCGGCAGGCACATCAAGAAGACGCTGGACACCGTCGCGATACCCGCTGCGGTGCCGATGATTTCGAACGCCGGCCGAACGGTGTGCGCGGTCGTATGCGACGCTCCGGAGACCATGCCGTCGACCATGCCGTTGTGCACCAGCATGGTGCCGAAATAGGACACATCGTGCATGATCTCGTGGGCCAGCTCGATGGTTACGCCTTTCTTCGCCCGCAGCTGCGCGTACTGCTCGGCGAACTTGTCACACAGATCGCTGGTTCGCGGGTCGAAGACAGTGGCTGCGCTGAGATCGACGCCGAGTTCGGCTGCACGGGAGCGAATCTGGCTCTCGTCACCGAGGATGGTCAGGTCGGCGATACGGCGCTGAAGCACTCGACCGGCAGATTTGAGGATCCGATCGTCGTCACCCTCCGGCAACACGATGTGCTTGCGATCCGAGCGGGCCCACTCGCGCAGCTGGTAGGTGAACATCTGCGGCGTGGTCACCTGTGGGATCGGGATCGCCAACTGCGCCAACAAATCCGTCAGATCGACGTGGCTCTCGATCAGCTGTAGCGCGGTGTCGATTTTGCGCTGCGACGTCGCAGTGACCCGACCGCGGGCCGACCCCACCGCGCTGGCCGTGTCGAAGGTGCCCAATGTGGTGGCGATGATCGGCAGCCGCAGCCGCAAGCCGGCCACCAGCGCCGCGATCGAGCGATGCAACTCGAATCCGCCGTTGAGGATGATGCACGACAACGACGGAAACCCTTCGGCAGCATGGGCACTCGCAACAGCCAGCACCACGTCCGACCGATCGCCGGGCGTGACCACCGCCACGCCCTCGTCGAGCCGCTCCAGCACATGATCGGCCGTCATTCCGGCGACCACGACGCCCATCGCCTCACGGCCCAGCAGCGCGGTGTCGCCACTGAGCTGTGTCCCATCGACCGCGGCTTGCAGGTCGGCGACCGTCGGCGCCACCAGCAGAGGTTCGTCGGGCACCGTGTACGCCTTCGGCGCGAACACCCGCAGAGCGTCGGCGATCGCGGTCAATTCTGTTGGCTCGCAACGGTTGGCGATCACGGCCGCGGTATGGGCGTGCTGAGCGTCCAGTTCGGCCAGGCACACGTCGACGGCGTGGGCGACCTGCGCGGCGTTGCGGCCTTTGGCCCGTACCGCCAGCACGACCGGCGCGCCCAGATTCACCGCGATGCGCGCATTCACGCTCAGCTCCGCCGGGCTTGCCACGTCCGTGTAATCGCTGCCGACGATGACGACAACGTCGCACTCCGCCGCCATCGCGTGATAACGCTCGACGATGTCGTCGATGGCGCCGTCGCGATCGGCGTGCAACTGCTGGTAGGTGACGCCGACGCAGCGCTCGTAGGGCAGACCCGCGGTGGCGTGCGCGAGCAGCAGATCCAGGATGTAGTCGCGCTCCTCATCTGCTCGACTGATCGGCCGGAACACGCCGACCCGAGCCACCGTCGACGCCAGCCGGTGCAGGATGCCGAGCGCGATCGTCGACTTGCCGGTGTTACCTTCCGGCGCCGCGATATACAGGCTGGAGGCAGGCACGCTGCGGGTCAGCCCAGCCGTCGTAACCGGGGCTCGAGATCCTTCTGGAACAGCTCCAGGAATCGGCGCTGGTCGTGACCCGGCGCGTGGAACACCAGGTGGTTGAGTCCCCAGCCGACGTAGTCCTTGACCTTCGCGACCGCCTCGTCGGGATCGGAGGCCACGATCCAGCGCTTGGCGACCTGTTCGATCGGCAGCTCGTCGGCGGCCCTCTCCATCTCGAGCGGATCATGAATGCTGGTCTTCTGCTCAGCCGTCAACGACAGCGGCGCCCAGAAACGCGTGTTCTCCAGCGCCAGTTCAGGATCGGTGTCATAGGAGATCTTGATCTCGATCATCCGGTCGATGTCGTCGGGATTCTTGCCCGCGGCCTCCGCGCCCTCTTTCATGGCGGGAATGAGCTTGTCCTTGTACAGCTCCTCGCCCTTGCCAGAGGTGCAGATGAACCCGTCGCCGGCGCGACCCGCGTATTTGGCCACCTGCGGACCGCCCGCGGCGATGTAGATCGGGATGCCGCCCTCGGGCACGTCATAGATGGAGGCGCCCTTGGTGTGGTAGTACTCACCCTCGAAGTCGACGCGGTCGCCAAGCCACAGCTCGCGCATCAGCCGCACCGATTCGCGCAGCCGCGCGTAACGCTCCTTGAACTCCGGCCACTCGCCCTCGTAGCCAGTGGCGATCTCGTTGAGCGACTCCCCGGTGCCGACGCCGAGGAAGATGCGATCGGGATACAGACACCCCATCGTCGCGAACGCCTGCGCGATGACGGCGGGGTTGTACCGGAAGGTCGGGGTGAGCACCGAGGTCCCCAGCTGAAGCCGCTTCGTGCGCTCACCCACGGCCGTCATCCAGGCCAGCGAGAACGGCGCGTGGCCACCCTCGTGCCGCCAGGGCTGGAAGTGATCGCTGACCGTAGCGCTGTCCATGCCGTGCGCCTCGGCGGCGACCGCCAGCTCCACGAGTTCGCGCGGCGCGAATTGTTCGGCCGATGCCTTATATCCAAGTTTGAGTTCAACCACGCTGTCGTTTCTACTCCACACGCCGATCGCAAGTGCGGCGGTGCCTAGACTCTCCGGCATGGCACCGGTGTTGAAGGCCGTCACCGAGCGCGTGCACCTCGTCCAGGGCGGGGCAGTGAACTGGCTGCTGGTCACCGACGAATCCGGTGTGATGCTGATCGATGCCGGCTACCCGGGTGATCGCAACGACGTGCTGGCCTCGCTGCAACAGCTCGGATATCAGGCGCAGGATGTGCGGGCGATCCTGCTCACCCACGCCCACATCGACCATTTCGGTTCGGCGATCTGGTTCGCCAAAACCCTTGGCACGCCCGTGTACTGCCACGCCGACGAGGTCGGCCACGCCAAGCGCGAGTATCTGGAGCAGGCCTCGCCGCTGGACGTCGCGAAGCACATTTGGCGACCGCGGTGGGCGTTGTGGACAGCGCATTTGGTGCGCGACGGCGGGCTCAGCCGTGAGGGCATCCCGACCACACAAGCGCTCACCGCGGAGGTGGCCGCGCAGTTGCCGGGCCACCCGATGGCGATCCCCACCCCGGGCCACACCGGCGGTCACTGCTCGTACCTGGTCGACGGAATTCTGGCCAGCGGTGACGCGCTGGTGACGGGTCACCCGCTGCTGGCCCACAGCGGACCGCAACTGCTGCCGGCGATGTTCAGTCACGATCAAGACGGCTGCATCCGCAGCCTGGCGGCGCTGGCGCTGCTGGACACCGAGATTCTGGTGCCCGGTCACGGCGATCTGTGGCGGGGCCCGGTCCGCGAGGCCGCGAATCGAGCGAGCGCGCTGGCGCAATAGCGGCTGCACCAGCGCTCCATCGAAATCGACGACAGCGCGCAAAAGCGCGAGGCGGTTTCAAGGTTTGGTTGCAACAGTGGTTTCTGTTGTGGTTGACAGTAGTGCGTTTAGGCGGTTGGTGGGGTTATCCCAGCCGAACCGATTTTCGTGGTCGGCCGTTGAGTTCGTCAGCGACGTAGCTGAGGTGTTCGGCCGAGTGAATCGAGAGATCGGTTCCCTTCGGAGAGTATTGCCGCAAAAGCCCGTTGGTGTTCTCGTTGCTTCCCCGCTGCCAGGGCGAGTGTGGGTCGCAGAAGTAGACCTCGATGCCCGCGTCGATGCTGATCCGGGCGTGCTGAGCCATCTCGTGACCCTGATCCCACGTCACGGTACGACGCAGTGTGGGCGGTAATTCTTTGATCGCAGCGATCATGGCGTCAGCGACGACCTCGGCTGAGCGGGTGTCGGGCAGGTGCAGGAGGCGGACGAATCCGGTGGAGCGCTCCACCAGCGTGCCGATCTGGGAGGCTTGATCCTTACCGATGATCGGAGCCAACCGGGGCGGCTGGGATGCTCGATCGGGGTATTCAGCGTCGTTGGCTCAGCAGCGCACCGAGGCGCGTGCCCGGCGACCTAAGGCCGGCAAGCTAGCCCGCTGTCCGGCGTTGTGCGCGCAGGTGCAAGCGTTGTTGGTCAAGAAGTACAGCCCCGAACAAATCGCCGGGGTGTTGGCCACGACCTATCCTGATCGCCCGGAGATGCAGGTGTCCCACGAAACCATCTATAAAGCGCTCTACGTGCAAGGACGCGGCGAGCTGCGCCGTGAGTTGACTACGTGTCTGCGCACCGGCCGTGCGTTGCGCAAACCACGCCGTCGGTCTCGTGGCGGCGATCGCCGTGGCCGCATTCCGGGCATGATCAACGTTTCTGAGCGCCCCGCCGAAGCAGACGATCGAGCCGTACCTGGGCACTGGGAAGGAGATTTGATCATCGGTAAGGATCAAGCCTCCCAGATCGGCACGCTGGTGGAGCGCTCCACCGGATTCGTCCGCCTCCTGCACCTGCCCGACACCCGCTCAGCCGAGGTCGTCGCTGACGCCATGATCGCTGCGATCAAAGAATTACCGCCCACACTGCGTCGTACCGTGACGTGGGATCAGGGTCACGAGATGGCTCAGCACGCCCGGATCAGCATCGACGCGGGCATCGAGGTCTACTTCTGCGACCCACACTCGCCCTGGCAGCGGGGAAGCAACGAGAACACCAACGGGCTTTTGCGGCAATACTTTCCGAAGGGAACCGATCTCTCGATTCACTCGGCCGAACACCTCAGCTACGTCGCTGACGAACTCAACGGCCGACCACGAAAACGGTTCGGCTGGGATAACCCCACCAACCGCCTCAACGCACTACTGTCAACCACAACAGAAACCACTGTTGCAACCATCCTTTGAACCCAAGCGAGTAGCTGCGACGCTGACGTCGATCTCGACGCTAACCGCTGAGCCCGAGGTGGTCGCGCAGCGTCGCACCGCTGTATTCGGTGCGAAACCCGGCACGCTCTTGCAACAGCGGCACGACATGGTCGACGAACTCGTCGAGGCCGTGCGGCGTCAGATGGGGGACGAAAATGAACCCGTCGCACGCGTCGGCCTGGATGTAACGGTCGATCTCGGTGGCAATCTGATCGGCTGTGCCGACGAACTGCTGCCGACTGGTGACGGCGATGACCAGTTCACGGATCGAGAGCTTCTCGGCCTCTGCGCGTTCGCGGTAGGTGCGGGCCACGTCGATCGGGTCGCCGTGGCGGACGCGGCCCGCAGTGATGCTGATGTCGCCCGTCGGGTCCTCATCGGGCAACGGGCCGTCGGGGTCATACTCGGACAGATCACGGCCCCAGACCCGTTCGAGCATCGCGATCGCCGTTGGACCGCTCACCTGTTGATGCTGGATGTGCCGCGCTCTATCCTCGGCCTCCTCAGTGCTGTCGCCCAGCACGAAGGTCGCCGCTGGAAACACCTTGAGCTGATCGGGATTTCGACCGTAGGACGCAGCGCGGCCCTTCACGTCGGCGTAATAGCGCTGACCGTCTTGCAATGAGCCGTGCAGAGTGAACAGCGCGTCGGCATAGTGCGCGCCGAAGTTGCGGCCTTCGTCGGAGTCGCCGGCCTGCAACAGGATCGGATGCCCTTGCGGCCCGGCCGGCAGCGTCGCGACGCCGCGGACGTTGAACTGTGCGCCGTGGTGATCGACGGAACCGATCCGGCTGGGATCGGCATATGTGCCGGCCTCGATATCTGCGACCACCGCGTCGTCCGCCCAGCTGTCCCAGAATTCGCGCGTGACGCTGAGGAACTCCTCAGCCCGCTGATAGCGGTCGGCGTGGTCGAGGAAGCCGCCGCGCCGGAAGTTCTCACCGGTGAAGGCATCCGACGAGGTGACGATGTTCCAACCCGCGCGGCCCTCGGACAGGTGGTCGAGGGTGGCGAATTGCCGTGCCACCTCGAAGGGTTCGTTGAAGGTGGTGTTGATGGTCCCGGTCAAACCGAGCCGGTCGGTGACGCCGGCCAGCGCGGCCAGCACAGTGAACGTGTCTGGGCGGCCCACCACGTCGAGGTCGTAAATCCGGTCGCGGTGTTCACGCAGCCGTAGTCCTTCGGCGAGAAAGAAAAAGTCGAACAGTCCGCGTTCGGCGGTGCGCGCCATGTGCACGAACGAGTCGAACTCGATCTGGCTGCCCGACGCCGGATCGGTCCACACGGTGGTGTTGTTGACGCCAGGGAAATGCGCCGCCAAATGAATGGGCTTGCGGTGCTTGCCTTCTCGAACGGTCACTAGCCGAGTCCCCAACGTTTGGCCAGCAGCTCGTGCGAGCGCAGCCTGTCATTGTGGTCATGGGTCACCGACGTCACCACCAGCTCGTCCGCACCGCTGAGTCGCTGCAGCGCAGACAGCCGCTCGGCCACCTCGTCCGGATCGCCGACGAATTGGGTCTCCAACCGGTCTTTGACCACGGGTAGCGCCTCCTCCGGGAGCGGAGCGCAACTACCAGGGCGCGGATACGGCACCGCGCCCACACCGGTCCGGATGGAATACACCCACTGTCCGTAGCCGGCGGCCAACTGCCGTGCGGTCGCGCTGTCTTCGGCGACGACGACGTCGGCGGACACGACGACGTAGGGCTGCTGCAGAGTCGCCGACGGGACGAACGTATCGCGGTATGCCTCAATGGCTTCCAGCGCGGTCGCTGGAGTGATGTGATAGCTGGCCACGAACGGCAACCCGTGCGCGCCCGCGAGCCGCGCGCTCTGGCCGCGGGTGCTGCCGAAAATCCACGGCGTCAACCCGGATCGCTCCCCCGGCACGGCGTGCACATCGAATCCGCCGACCTCATAGCTGCCGTCGAGCAGGGCGATGATGTCGCGGAGTTGGTCGGCGAAATCGGGCGCTACCGCCTCGGGCTGCTGCAGGACTCCCATCGTCGCCAGCACCCGCTCGGTGTCGAGCAGCCCACGCAGGTCGAACGGCAGCGGAATCACGACACCGTCGACCTCGCGCCACTGCCGCGGTGGGCGGTCTTTCTTGGCCGACGGCGGCTTCGGCTTGAACCCGGTGTCGCGTCGTTGCCCGCGACCGACGCCGAGATCGATGCGTCCCGGATAGAACGCATCGAGGATGCCGAAACTCTCGACCACCGCCGCGGCCGTGGTGTGGCCCAGCTGGACCGCCGCCGCACCAACGTGAATTGTGTTGGTAGCGGCTGCGATCTGGCCGATCAATACCGCCGGCGCAGAGCTGGCGACGCCCACGAAGTGGTGCTCGGCGATCCAGAAACGGCGATATCCCCATTGCTCCGCGCGTCGTGCCAGATCGATCGTGTTGTGCAACGCGGTTGCGGCGTCACCGCCTTCGCTGATCGGCGACAAGTCCAGAATGGACAGCGGGACGGACGTCATGCGCCGCTCCTCATCACTTCGCTCTGCATCGTCGCCGGCGGTCTCACGTGGCTCGCTCCTTGGTGTATCGGTTGGGCGCGCTCGGCAGGCCGAGTCGCTGACGTAGTGTCTCGCCATCGGTGTACCCGGTGCGAAACACCCCGGCCCGCTGCAACAATGGCACCACCTCGTCGACGATCGCCGGCAAGTCGGTGGCGTTGACGGCGGGCCGCAGCCGAGCCCCGTCAATGCCGCGCCGCTGCCAGCCCAGCAGCAAGTCGACCACGTCGGCCGGGCTGCCATCGAAGATGAGTGCGTCCGAACCGAAGTCGGCGTCGCCGCCGAATGTCACCACCACGTCGGCGTAGACCTTGAGGTGTTGTCCGCCGGCCGCCTTCACCTCGTCGAGGATGCTGTCGAGCGTCACATCGTCGGTCGGCGTGATGAAGACGAGATCGGCACTGCCGGCGGCGAATTCGTAGATGCGCGGTGCGTGGGCGAGCGCCGCGACCACCGGCTGACCCTGCGGCGGTCGCGGGGTGATCGAAGGGCCTTTCACTGAGAAGTACTTTCCGCGGAAGTCGATGTAGTGCAGCTTGTCGCGGTCGATGTAACGATTGGTGGACGCGTCGCGGATGATCGCGTCGTCCTCCCAGCTGTCCCACAACCGGCGCACCACCTCGACGGCGTCGGCGGCCTCGTCGAACAGATCTTCGCCGTCGTGCGCGGCCGGGCGACGGCCGAACAGCGCCGCTTCGTGCGCGCTGGAGCTCACCCGCGGCTGCCAGCCTGCCCGGCCGTGCGACACGTGGTCCAGGCTGGCGATGGCCTTGGAGACATGGAACGGCTCGGTGTGGGTGACGGTGGCCACCGGGATCAATCCGATGTGCCGGGTGACCGGCGCGATACGAGCGGCCACCAGGACGGCGTCACCCCGGCCGGCCAGTCGCCGCGGGCTGATGGCTTCGCCGCGTCCGGGCTGCGGTGTCAGCGTGTCGTCGATGGTGAGAAAGTCCAACAGGCCGCGCTCGGCGGTCACTGCCAGGCCGGCCCAGTACCGGCCGCTGAGCACCGAGTCGGTCGCGGGATCGGCGGCCAGCGTGGTTCGCCACGCTTGCCGATGCCAGCCATAGCCGTCGAGCGCAACGCCCACGTGCAGCTGCCGGTTCACGGCAGGTCCTTGACGAAGGCGATCGGAAAGACCGGCCCGCGTGACGGCAACGGCTCCGAAAGCCTTGTGTAGCCGGTTGATTCGTAGAGCGCTTCGGCCTCGGGCTGCCGGTTGCCGGTGGTCAGATAAATGCGCCGGTAGCCCCGGCCGGCGATGATGCTTTCGAGTTCGACCAGTAACGCCGTCGCCAAGCCGCGGCGGCGATGCGCACTGTCGGTCCAGATTCGCTTGAGTTCGGCGGTCTGCGCGTCGAATCGTTGGAAGGCGCCGCCGGTGACCGCAACCCCGTCGACCTCGCCGATGATGAAGCCGCCGTCCGGCGGTGCGAATTCCGCGCTTGGGACCGCCGTCAACCACGTCATGACCGTGGGCGGGGTGCTCTCGTAACGCTGTGCGTACTCGACCGCCAACTCGTCGAGCAAAGGTCGAGCCCTCGGGTCGTCACGGCTCACCGCGACAAAGCGGAGCTCTTGTGGCGGGGTGGGTTGGCTGGTGTGGGTCATTACCTACATGTCTAACGTCTCGTCGTCGGGCGCATTCCGGCTCGGCTACGTCAGAAGCGCACGAACATAGCGGCCGGCGACGGGCGCCCCGCCGAGATCTTGACGACGCAAACCCGGAAGTCCGGTGGCGGCGAACAGGTCCTTGATCCCATTCACCGCGGTTCGCCAGCCGAGTGCGGCCAGGGATTCGGCGACGTCGCGGTATTCCTCTTGGTAGGTGAATTCGGCCATGTCGCCTTTGTATCCGAAGTGTCGCCAGCCATCCGCAAGAGCGTGCTCCTGACTCACCAGCGGCTGCTGCCGTTGAGGAAAATAGTCGGCCGCGGCCCGGCTTCCGGGCGCACTCAACGCGGTGACGTTGTCAAGCAACCGGTCCTGCGTGACCGGCTGCAGAAACCCGATGAACAATCCCTCCGCAACCCACACAGTCGGTTCGGTGGCGTCGAAGCCCATCCTCCGCAACGCCTCCGGCCAGTCCTGCCGGAGGTCGATGCCCATCGCGCGCCGGTTGGCGGCCGGAACCGCGTCGAGGCCTCGCAGCGTCTGGGTTTTGAAGTCGATCACCTGGGGTTGGTCGATTTCATACACGGTGGTGCCGGCCGGCCACCACAGCCGATACGGCCGAGCGTCTAACCCGGATCCCAGGATCACTGCCTGCCGGATGCCAGCCCGACACGCGTCGGTGAGAAAGTTGTCGAAGAATCGGGTTCGGACCGCCAAAAGGTCTGTCAGCAAAGCTAATCCGTTGTTGTCGCCGAGATCGCTCAGCGCCAGTTCGCCGCTGGCCACCTTGGCGAAAAAGTCCATACCCACGGCGTTCACCAACGGCTCGGCGAACGGGTCGTTGATCAAACCTGCCCGGTTGGCCAGCGCTCGGGCGGTCGCCACCAGGGTTGCGGTGGTTCCGACGCTGGTAGCCGGACCCCAGGTGTCGCTGTCCGTGCGGGCCACAGGTCACACCCGCCTTGTCGAGGATGTTGCACGCCGCGCCAACGCTCGCCAACCCAGCAGTAGCAGCGCGGTGACCGTTGACGCCACCACGACGAAACTCGCCGCGACCCCGGCAGAGGTGGCCTTGCGCAGCAGCATCCCGATCACGACCGTGCACAGCCACACCACCACTCCGGTCGGATACACCGCGGTCGGTCGCCGCCAGGCCTGGCTGACCAGCCAGCCAAGGGCGGTCCCGCTCAGGAAGGGCCACGCTGTCGCAGCGATGCCCGAGACATTGAGCCCCTCGTCGTGACTTCGCCGACCCACGGCGCAAAACACCAACACACAAGCCACGTCGATGCCCAACCAACTCAGATTGCGTCGCGGCCGCGCCATGGGAGTGAGGCTACCGGGAGGGCCGAAGCGCGGTCCCTGGCACGGCGACGAACGGCGAATCGGCAACCACACGTCACATGAGGCGACGCGATTCCGCTAGCGACTGCCGACTTCGGCACGCGGATGGCCCTAATTAGTCACATGCCCCGTTGCGCGATTATCTCTTGCCGCATTGGGGTAGCCGACCACAAGGCGCGTTACGGACCGATCAACTACCCCAATCCACGAGGAGAAGCTTACAAGTGACTAATTCCGATACCAGCAACCTGATTACGCAGCTGCGCACGGTGCTGGATCTGACCCACACCGAGATCCAAGTCGCCGAAACCCGTGTGGCTCAAGCCCGCACCGATGCTGTGCGTCGTGAATTGACCCAGAACGCGGCCAATGGCCGTATCCGGGCAGTGGCGATTGCGTCGGCGATCCGCGACCTGGGCGGCTTTCCCGACGTGATCGGTCCGCTCCTGGGCCGTGCGGGAGCTGCGGTCAAGGCCCTCACCGAGCAGGCCCAGCCGTTCAGCGAAGCGCTCTTAGGCGACCTCGCCCTGGAAGGTCAACTGCTCGACCGCTCGCGCTACATCAAGGCACTGGCGGTCGCCGCGGAGCGAACAGACATCGAAGAGCTGGCCACGCGCCTGGTGACCGCGCACTCCGCGACGGTGGAGTGGATTACCACCGTTCTCGCCGAAGACGCGCTCGGCGGACCGGCTGCGCTACGCCGCACGCCACTGCAGGCGGCTGCCGGGTCGGTGGTCAAACTGGTCAACTTGCCGGTCAACTGGTCGACCCGTGGAGTCGACCGCGCCGTGGAAGCCGTGCGTTCGACTGGGCCGGCGCTCAACGACTTGTTCAGCCGCGGCGCACACGCCGGCGATGTGGCGGCCAGAGCCGCTGGCGCCGCACGAGATGCAGCGCTGCAGACCGCCGAGAAAGTCATTCGTGACCAAGGAAGCGCCCAAGTCGCCGACATTGTTCACTCGGCACGCGGTGCCGCCGGTGTTCTCACCGCCGACGAGCTGCCGATCGCCAACTACGACGAGCTCAACCAGACGGAAGCGGTGGCCGCCATCAAGGAACTGACGGCGCCGCATGATATCCGCGCAATCGTCGCCTATGAAGAGGCTCACAAGGACCGTCCGCGTGTGGTGTCGGCGGCGCAAACCCGCGTGGCCGCCATCGCCCAAGAGGTTGTCGGCATCAACTGACCTTCTGTGCGCACCCGTGTGACAAGAACCCCCGCAACGAGAACGCTGCGGGGGTTCTTGATTGGCTAATCACGCCGGTTTCCATCGACCGTCTGGGGTCATCATCACCGCGGGGCGGCGCGGCGCTATCGGGGTGGAGGGCCAGCGCCGCGGCCCTGTCCACAACGCCGGCGCTGCATCGAGTTGCTTGGCCAGCAACAGCGCGGCCGCGTCGTAGTTGGCCCGCCATCCCCGAAAGTGCGGCCACGCTTCTTCGTCGGAGCGTTCGATCGGGTAGTCGACCTCGCGCAGTATCGCGGTCGCCTGTTGAAAGTCGGCGTATGTCAACGATATCGGCGTCTCGAGATCGGGCTCGTCGGGCACCGGCTCGCGCATTGTCCGGGCAATCTGCCCTAACGCCACAAAGCCCATCCGAAGGGCCAGTCGCGGCAAGAGTTTGGGTTCTTGCGACGGGGCCAGCGCAAGATGCAGAGCGGCGGCGTCCATCACCGCGATCAGCGAGATCAGCCAGTGCGAGAGCGGACGCGGCGAGCGGAAGCGGGTCAGCGTGAAATAGGTGGTGTGCGACTCGGCGACCTCTGCGGCCCAACGCTCCCAGGAAATGAACAACGTCTCCAAAGCTTCAGCGATGTCGCCGTCCCGGATACCCCATCGGGTGCGCGCCAAGATTTCCGGACCCCACGCCGGAATGCCGGCGCGCGATGTGAGCAGAGTGACCTCGGTTTCGCGTTTGTTGAACGCGGCGTACAGCGTAGGCAGGTAGCCGACCTGCAATCCGATCACGACGAGCCCGGTGAATGCGGCCAAGTACTCCAGTGTGGTGCTGTCGCCGCTGGCCGGCACCGCATAGCCGAGCGTGAACACCGATGACCCTGCTTCGGAAAATGCCTGTCCCAGATGACCTTTCAGACTCGGGAGCAGCAGTAGCGAAAAGCCGACGATCAGCAGCCCGAGCCAGACGGCAAGCCGGACAAGCAACGACATGGGAGCCTGCCACGCCAGAATCCGGTCACGGTGCTCATAGGTGCGGATCGGCTTCGTGATGACCAAGAACGTGACGTCGAGGATCCACTCGACCGTCAGCGACACCGGTGAGTTCACCGCCCGCGGGACCACCAGCGTGCCCGCGACGCTCATCAATGTGGCGAACACCAGAAGCAAACCCGCACCGAATCCACACCATGCACCGACCATAGGGTTTATTCAAACCGACCCAAGCGGCGCTTCGCTGTATTTAACAGGCGGCTCAGCGCTTCTTTCTGGGACGGATACGCGCCTCCGCCTGCGTGACTTGCACGCTGTGCCCCTCGGTGTACTGCGGGTGTATCCGTTGTTCGGCGCGGTCGAGATGAATCACTATCAGATCGCCGAAGCGATCTCGGAAGCTTTGGGACGCCCAGTGCGCTATGAGCCGGCGGACATCCCGACATGGATCGACGGCATCAAGCCGCGGGCTTCCCGGACTTTCGGGCCCAGCATCTAGCCAACGTCGCCGTCGACTATCAGAACGGAATCTTCGCGGGCAACAACGACCTGGTCGAACGCATCGGAGGAAAGAAGCCCACGACGGTCCAGGAATTCATCACCGCCCACGTCGCGACATTCAGCTAGGTGTGAAGGGAGATGACGCGCCAGTGGAGGGTGTTCGGAACGTAAATTACTGTCACCGAACCGACTACGGGTTGTTTAATAGTCGCCTCGCGGCGGTGCGGAGCCCCGACGTTCACAGCGTGCTCGCTTATCGTTGAATAACGTGACCACAGCAGAACACCCGCCCGAGTCGCTGCCGGCGGCAATGGCGAAGGCACGCATCCCGACAGAAAACCACCAATTCATCCGCCGAGTCACCGCCGCGATCGGTATCGCCGAATTCCGCGCGGTCGTCAGTCCCGACAAGCCCTACGTGGTGGCCAAGAGGCGCGACGGCCATCCTGACCTGCACATCTACCACGGTTATACGACCGGCTTCACCACCGAGCAAGAAATCGCCGGCGTCGTGGACAGCGGCGCAGAGCGCGGGCCCAGTTCCCGGAAGGGAACGTGGTACGTCGAACATCCGAAGAATCGGGTGCGCTTGGGCGGCAAGCGTTCCGGCGACGTCCGCCGCGAAGGAAGCTTTTGCAACTGCGGCATGCAGTTGTCGCTGACCGGGATATGCGCGAACTGCGACTAAAGATTGCCTGCGACGGCGGCACGGGCCAGCTCCGCTGTCACCGAACGTAGTTGGCTGGCGGAATCCAGCCGCTTCGGGAAACCGATTCGCGTGTAGGCGATTCCACGCGGAGTATTCACCCGAATGTCCAAGCCGTAGCGGTCGATTGCGGTGCACACCGCGGTGTCGGTATCGGGGTAGCCACCGAACGACCGGGCCATCGCCGCCAGCGCATCGGCGTGGTCGGCGTTGAGGTGCGCGATCGCCCCGGCTGCACCCGGGGTCACCGGATCCGCGGCCGCGGCGTCGTAGTCCTGGCTGCTCGCCGAGTCCATTCGGCCATAGCCGCCAACCCAACGCACCCGCTGGACCTCCAACACCCAGAAGGTGAAGTCGCTGAAGTCTACGAAAACCCGCCCGGCCGGGACCGCGTCGACGTAAGCGGCGCGGACTGCGTCGCGCTCGCTCGCCGAAGGCTCAGAGACAATGCCGGACAGAGTGATTCGGCTACTCGACAGTGGATCGGTCTCGGTGGTCGGAGCCACGATCGACAAACTGGCCCGCGGGTCACCGGCAAGGTTGCGACCGTGTTCGGCCAGATTCGACACACACAGCACTGGGCGCCCGGCCAGCAATCCGTAGGTCACGAACGACGCCCACGGGTCACCATCCGCGGTCAAGCTCGCCAGCGTGGCGACGTTGGTCGATGCCGCGATCGTGCGGGCCTGTTCGGCCGCCGACGGGCGAGCCGAGTCCGATGGCGGCTGCAGCGGCGGAGGCGTCGAGGGAGCGTCGCCGGGGTCACCATGATCGCGAAGCGTCACATCCAGGGACGCTACCGCGTCACGCTGCTCAGACCGCCGCCACCACGGCGAACCGCACGCTCAGTGCGCTGCTGATGCCAACGCCGACGTCACGACTTCCCCGCGGTGGCAGGATGAGGAAATGAGCACTGGCAACCTTCCCGACTTCAACCCGCAGGATCCGTTGGGCCTGGACAGTTCGTTGTCCGACGACGAGGTCGCGGTGCGTGACACAGTCCGCCAATTCTGTGCCGAGCACGTGCTGCCGCACATCGCGGAGTGGTTCGAGATCGGCGATCTTCCGGTTCGCGACCTGGCCAAGCACTTCGGGCAGCTCGGACTGCTGGGCATGCATCTGGAGGGCTACGGCTGCGGCGGAGCGTCAGCCGTGCACTACGGGCTGGCGTGTACCGAGTTGGAGGCAGCCGACTCCGGTATCCGGTCCATGGTGTCGGTGCAGGGCTCGCTGGCGATGTTCGCGATCTGGCGATTCGGCTCCGAAGAGCAGAAACAACAGTGGCTGCCCGGCATGGCCGCCGGCGAGCTGCTCGGCTGCTTCGGGCTGACCGAACCGGACGCCGGATCCGACCCCGCATCGATGACGACCCGGGCGAAACGCGACGGGTCGGATTGGATTCTGAACGGCCGCAAGATGTGGATCACCAACGGATCGGTCGCCGACGTCGCGGTTGTCTGGGCCACGACCGACGACGGGGTGCGCGGCTTCGTCGTCCCGACCAAGACTCGGGGGTTCACTGCCAACACCATCCATCACAAGCTGTCGCTGCGGGCATCGATCACCAGCGAGTTGGTGCTGGACGACGTGCGGCTGCCGGACGACGCTCTGCTGCCCGAAGTGAAGGGACTCAAGGGGCCGCTGTCGTGTTTGTCGGAAGCACGTTACGGAATCATCTGGGGTTCGATGGGCGCGGCGCGGTCCGCGTGGCAGGCCGCGCTGGATTACGCCGGCCAGCGCACGCAATTCGGTAAGCCGATCGCCGGGTTCCAGTTGACGCAAGCCAAATTGGTCGACATGGCCGTCGAATTGCACAAGGGCCTGTTGCTGGCTCTGCAGCTTGGGCGACTCAAAGATAGCGGCGGCCTGCGACCCGAGCAGGTCAGCTTCGGCAAGCTCAACAACACTCGCGAGGCGATCGAGATTTGCCGCACCGCGCGAACAATATTGGGCGGCAACGGGATATCGCTGGAGTATCCGGTGATCCGGCATATGGTCAACCTGGAATCGGTGCTCACCTACGAAGGGACGCCGGAGATGCATCAGTTGATTCTGGGCCAGGCTTTCACCGGCTTGGATGCCTTCCGCTGACAGGAGTATCGCAATGAGCGCACGCTTGGAATACGGTGCAGAGCATCGTCAGTTCCGGGAGCTGGTCAGCGACTTCGTACAGCAGACCGTTGTCCCGTCGCACGAGCGATGGGAGCATGCCGGCTGCCTGGATCGCTCGCTGTTCACCGAAGCGGGAAAGCTTGGTCTGCTGGCATTTTCGGTTCCAGAGGAATTCGGCGGGGCGGGTGTCGACGACTTCCGCTACAACGCGATCGTGGTGGAGGAGCTCCAGCGGGCCGGCGCCGCCGCCGAGGCGATCGCCTTGTCGTTGCAGAACGACATTGTGCTGCCCTACCTGACCGAACTGACGAATGCCGAACAGAGACAACGCTGGTTGCCGGGCGTCGTCACCGGGGAAACGGTGATCGGCATCGCGATGACCGAACCCGGAGCCGGCAGCGATCTGGCGGGCATTCGCACCACTGCGGTGCGCGATGGCGACCACTACGTCGTCAACGGGGCGAAGACCTTCATCTCCAACGGTCAGACCGGGGACTTGTTCGTCGTCGCCGTGCGGACCGCGCCCGACCGGCACAAGGGCTTGTCGCTGTTGGTCGTCGAGCCCGAGACATCGGGCTTCAGTCGCGGCCGCAACCTGGAGAAGATCGGTCTGCACGCCCAGGACACCAGCGAACTCGGCTTCACCGATATGCGGGTTCCCGTCGAGAATCTGCTCGGCGAGGAGAACAGCGGCTTCTATCAGCTGATGAATAATCTTCCGCAGGAACGGCTTTCGCTGGCCGTCGGCGCGGTGGCCGCCGCCGAGGGTGTGTTGGCCGAAACCCTCGACTACGTCAAGCAGCGAAAGGCTTTCGGCTCCCCCATTTCCGGCTTACAGAACACTCAGTTCGTGCTCGCCGAGCTCGCCACCGAAATCGACGTTGCACGAACCTATCTCGACGACTGCCTTGCTGAGCACCTGGACGGCTGCCTGACGCCGGCGCGTGCCGCCAGGCTGAAATGGTGGACGACCGAATTGCAGGTTCGCACCGCCGACCGCTGCCTGCAATTGCACGGCGGCTACGGCTACATGCGGGAGTACCCGGTGTCTCGCGCATTCGTCGACGCCCGCATTCAGACGATTTACGGCGGAACGACCGAGATCATGAAGACGATCGTCGCGAAGGATCTCGGGATCTAGCACGAAGCGGGTCAGGCGCTCTCGGCCGCGGGCATCGACATTCCGCCGATACCGGGCACGAGCTGAGCTTCCGCCGGAGACGGCGTCCGCACCGCTGCCCCGACCAAGATCAGTGCCGCGGCGGTGGACGGGTCGACTTGCCATTGCGACCCGCCGGCGAATTTGAGCATTTTGTCGCGGGTTTCAGTGTCCGCGATGAACATGATCCACTGGGGTTCGGAGTTGTCAGTCATCGTTGTGTGCCTCTTCGGATTGTCGGATCGGGGGGTTGCCTAGCCTGTGGACGCGATCGCCAGGCCATCTCGGAGTTGTTGGAGGGGAGTGCTTCTGCCCGTCTGATTCGCGAACAGGCTGGAAAGGGCGGAGTCGATCTGGCTCCGGCGGAATTGCTCGTGCAGCATCTGCTTTGTCTCGTCGACGATCTTGGCCAGTTGCGCGGGTGGCGCGTGATGAAAGAAATCCCGTCGGTTCCACCACAGCAACTTGGTTCGATAGCGCTCGTCGGGGTACGGCGTGGCAGGAATGTCCGCCACCACCGGCCCGGAGGACCGCCAGGTGTTCAGAACAACGGTCGCGGCCGTGCACATGGCGTACTGGAAATCGAGCAGGACCATCATGTAGAAGCAGCAGCGCGATAAAGCCCTGGTAAGTAGGGGATTTCGACCGGGAGCGTCGGTCACCCAGGCCGCTTTCATTTCCAGGACCCCGTACGGCACACGTTCGGCGATCATCTCGCGGACGGCCTGTTGATCGCGTTGCCCAGCCCATTCGTCGACCGCATGTGAATCATCGGCCGATCGCAACGCCTTGGCCCGCACACCGGCGACCACCTGCCCGGCGTCATCGACCAAGACGCAGAACATGATGGTGTCGGCTCCGGTGCGCAACGCCTCTGCGTCGAGCGCGGACTCCACGCCATGCTTGCGATAGCTGCGCCGGGCACCGGCCGCGTACTCAGCCCACAGGTCCGGGTCGGTCAACGGCTGCGAGACAATCAGGGTGACCTCGACGTCGGGGTCGTACCAGCTGAAGCCTTGCCGAAGGGAGAACCCGCCGACCGTAGTGCCCAGAGAAGTCGCCTTCATCGAATCCTCCCCTACGTCGCCAAACCAGTGTTGTGCAAATTTAGCGCGTTTCATTCGTTTAGTATCGTTTACATTTCTAGAGATACCAGACGATCTGCACTTGGCACAATAGCCGGTCGGTCTGACTTGCTAGATCGTATTTAGGTGTCTTTTCGGTATGACGCACTCTGGAGGCTCCTTCAAGCGCGCTGACCAGCGGTGATCGCTCGCTCGCAGCGGCCGAATCCGATGCGCGGCCGCCGCGCAGAGCATAAGAAGCTGGTTCCGCAGCAGACTTGACACCTGTAAAGTTCGTCGGCATGGACAACATCAGGGGCAGAACCGTTGTGATCACCGGGGCTGCCCGCGGCATCGGGTATGCCACCGCGCAGGCGCTGCTGGCACGGGGTGCACGGGTGGTCATCGGCGACCGCGACGTCGATGCGCTGGAGAGCGCGGTCGCCGGGATCAGCAGCCTCGGCCAGGTGAGCGGCCATCCCCTGGACGTGACCGACAGGGAGTCCTTCGCGGCCTTCCTCGACAAAGCCCGGGCCGATGGTGGCGGCCACATCGACGTGCTGATCAACAACGCGGGCGTCATGCCGGTGGGTCCGTTTCTCGACCAATCAGCGCAGGCGATCCGCTCGTCGATCGAGGTGAACTTCTACGGCGTGCTGACCGGCTGCCAGCTGGTGCTACCGGAGATGGTCAAGCGTCGCAGCGGGCACATCATCAACATCGCATCGCTGGCCGGCGTGGTGGCGATTCCCGGTCAAGTCGTCTACGCCGGAACCAAATTCGCGGTGGTGGGGCTGTCCACCGGGCTGGCTGACGAGTTCGCCCCGCACGGCGTCAAGGTCACCGCGGTGCTGCCGACGTTCACCAACACCGAACTGATCTCCGGGACAACGCCGTCCGCGTCGCAGAAGCCGGTGGAACCCTCCGAGATCGCCGCGGCGATCGTCAAGGTGCTCGACAAGCCGAAGTCTCGGGTGTCAGTGCCCGGATGGGGCAAATCGTTCGCCGTGTTGGCGACATTGCTGTCAGACCGCAGCCGCCGTTGGCTCAACAAGAGGATGGGCAACGACACGGTGTTCCTCAACCTGGACAGCACTGCCCGGCGCAGTTACGAAGACCGCGCGCAGCACGCCACGGGTGTCGTCGAACACAAGGACTGATCAGCGACCGCGCGGCGCGTACATGATCACGCCGACGCCGGCCAGACAGACCGCGGCGCCGAGGAGGTCCCACCGGTCGGGTCGAAATCCGTCCAGCGCCATGCCCCACGCCAAGGATCCGGCGACGAACACGCCACCGTAGGCAGCCAGGACCCGGCCGAACTGCGAGTCGGGCTGAAATGTGGCGACGAAACCGTAAGCGCCCAAGGCGATGACACCGAAGCCGGCCCAGATCCACCCACGGTGCTCGCGGATGGACTGCCATACCAGCCACGCACCGCCGATCTCCAACACCGCAGCCAGCGCGAACAGCAGGATCGACTTGGCGACGGTCACGCCTCAGCCGACCGTTGAAGCACTCAGGGTTCTGATGGTCTGAGATTCGACGTTGTCGAACGCAGTTCCATCTGGCCGGAGCAGGTCGTGGAACCACACTTTGGGGACCGCTGAATACGGGTGCTTCCACGAGTCCCACGGAAAATAGGTCTGCGTTTTGCCTGCCACCAAACCCCAGTTGATCGCACCAACGTTGTGCCGCTTGGCGATTGGCAGGATCGACTCGACCGTACTGCCCTGGGGCCGGGCCATGTATTCGGTGCACAGGATGGGCCGCCCGTGCGGTGTGAGCTCGCCGATGCGGGACTCGAACGCCGACGGCCCGGCGTACGAGTGAAAGCTGATCACGTCGGAATTGGCGAGCTGGATGTTCTGGATCGCGGTGCGGCTCGACGCATCCGCCCACTCGCCGTCCCACACGCCACTGGTCAACGGCTGCCGAGCGTCGACGGCACGCGCCCAGCTGAAGGCTTGCGGGAGCAGATCTGCGACCCGGGCCAGCTTGTCGCCGCGCTCGACGCTGGCGTACTGCGGCGCGGGATTGTCGGGCTCGTTCCACACATCCCATCCCAAAACCCGGTCGTCGTTGCGGAATTGGGTCATGACGCCGGTGACATACTCCTGCAGCGTGCGCGTGTAGCTCTTGTCGTCGATGCGGTCAGCGCCGGGGCCCTGCACCCATCCGGAGTTGTGGACCCCGGGAGTCGGAGCATGCTGGCGACCCACTTGGGGATGCGGGTCCCAGCAGGAGTCGAACAACACGAACAGCGGCTTGATGCGATGACGGGACGAGATGTTGACGAACTGCGCCAGCCGAGTCTGGAAGCCGCGGGAATCCTGCGCCCACAATTGGTCGTGCAGAAAGACGCGGACCGTGTTCAGCCCGTGTAGCCGGGCCCATCCCAACTCGGTGTCGATGCGCCGCGGGTCGTAAGTGCCGGGCTGGAACATCTCGAGTTGGTTGATCGCAGTCGAGGTGATGAAGTTCGCGCCGACCGGCCAGCCCTGCGCTTGGTACCAGTTGTTGGCACGATCGGGTGACCAGCGATTGGCATCGGCCGAGGTGCGGCGGGGATCCGCAGAAGCACGAGGTGCTTGAGCCAGCGCGGTGCCTGCCGCCAGCAGCAGCGGCAGCTTCAGCACAGTCCGGCGATACACACAGCGACGATAAGTTCCCGCGGACGCCGTTCCCGGTATTCGCGTAGCGCGTCGCGCTACTTTGTTGTGCGAATTGTTATCTCGGCGTCATCAACGCGACGTGGCCAGCATTCGCTCCAGCGTCAGCGCCTGCGCGCCGGCCAACATCGACGTCTGCCCGGACGTGGCGATCATCGCCCATCGGCCGGGTACGACGGCGATCTCCTCGCAAGGTTGTTCGGCCGTCGAGAATTTCGACACCACCGAGCGGATCTTCTCTGCGCTCGCCGTTGCATCGGGCGCCAGCACGCGCGTCGCCGCGCCCACTCCGACCGCGGGATAGCGCTCCATGAACTCTCGCAGGAACAATGCGCCGGTCACTTTCGGGTTGATGTCTTGGACGGCGGCCACGACGTCGTCGCCGAACTTCCCACCCAACGTCCCGACGGCGAAGTCGACGCCGCAATGCAGCAAACCCAGCTGCTGGTGAAGATCGCTCATCGTCTTCCGCAGGCCCGCGTAGACCAGCGGGTCAAGCCCCAGACCCGCCCAGTCCGAGGCCCCGACGAACATGTTGCCCTTCCACGACGTGCCACGCATGAACTGCAGGGTCAGCCCCGCCAGCAGCTCCCCCGAGCGCACATGGGCCGACGGCGTCGTCAACACCGGCTCTCCGCCGACGTCCCGCTGCAAATACGTGACGTGCGCTTCGAGGACTTGATCGCCGCCCAATTTCCATGCGCTGAGCGCGAGTTCCTCTAGCCGCGCGCTGTCATCGAGTTCGATGTGCGGCACGATTCGCCCGCCGTTGCCGCCGTCGGACGGTTTCAAGCATGCATGCGTGAGTTCGTACCGCTCCTTGAGCAGCGTGCCCGCGCGTAGAAGATCGCGAACGAAATCACCGCGGTCCTCTTGCCAAACAACCGCGTAGCCGGGCAGTACAGGAATGCGCGCTTGCAGAGCTTTGAACGCCTCGCTGGCCCGGTGCTCACGTTCCAAAATGACTGGGCCCGGCTGGCCGGCCACCTGGCTCTCCAGATTGAGCGCGGCCTTGAGCGTCGGATGCAGCATGCGCTTTCGGTTCCACACCCCGAGCCGAGAATCGTTGGCGTCAACCCGTATTGAGCCAAGTCCGGTGATCCGGGCCAACCACGTCACGAACAACTGGAACTCGGGTTCAAAGTCGTACGGGCACACCACTGTCGAAGGGTGCTCGCGCAAGAATTCGATGATCCGGCGGATCACCGGATCGCGGTCGCCGCCGTCGACCGCGCGGCGCAGCAGCGCCTGCGACATGTAATAGTAGTCCGCATCCGGAAGTACAAGGCGCTCAACGCCACTCACCGCCGCCCCACGGCGCCACGGCAGGGTGCGTCCGACGACGAGATCGCCGCTGCGGGCGAGGTACAGACCGCGAGTCTCCACATAGGTGGTGAGGTCGAGTACCGGCCGCCCCTCCGCCATCGCGGTGAGATCGGTTTCGAAGCTGCTGGCGTAGGGCGTGGTCGAATGCACCATCAAACGCGGCTGCTGCTCGCTTGGCGACGAGAATTCGACATGCTCGCTAACCAACTCGGGGAGCTCATCGGGTTCTATCGACAACAACTTGCGCGTCGCGATGGCGAAGTCGGTTTCGTCGAATCTCAGCGGGCCCGCGTAGCTCTGCCAGGGAATTTCGTCACCATCGACAACGACGGCCCACTCCGAGAAATTGCCGGTCAGCGGATGAGGTGACGTCCGCGGTCGGCTGATGCACGATATCACTCAGGTATCTCCATATCTGGCCCAGTGCAGTCAGGGGTAGACGCTGCCATACGCACCGTCGTACTGACATCGAACGTACTTACTCTGGCGTTACTATCGCGCCGAAGCGCCTTAACTGGCCAAATCGGTTGAAAAGACTAAGCGACGGCAAGATGAATAGCAACGTAACGAGCAACAGCTCCGCCAACATCGGTTGTCGGACATAACGATTGCAGATGGCCAGGAAACTCCCAGCAGACTCCTAGCTCAAGGCCCTGTCGATATCGGCGATCAGATCGTCGGTGCCTTCCAGCCCGACCGAGATGCGCACTACCCCGTCGCCCAAGCCGATCGCGGCGCGGCCTTCGGGCCCCATCGCGCGGTGCGTGGTGGTCGCCGGATGTGTGACAAGGGATTTGGAGTCGCCGAGGTTGTTGGAGATGTTGATCAGCTGGAGTTTGTCCAGCACGTCGAAGGCCCGTTGTTTGGCTGCGCCGTCCGCGACGTCGAGCTCGAAGGTGACGACGGTGCCACCACCGGACATCTGCCGCTTGGCCAGGTCATACTGCGGGTGTGACGTCAGGTACGGATACCGCACCCAGCGCACCGCCGAATGGCCTTCCAGATATTCCGCGATCCGCTGCGCTGACGCGTTCTGGTAGTCGACCCGAATCGCCAGCGTCTCAAGGCCTTTGAGCAAAACCCAGGCATTGAACGCGCTCAAGGCCGGACCGGTGTGCCGCATGAGCTTCTGCACCGGGCCGTCGATGTATTCCTTGTCGCCCAGGATGGCACCGCCGAGCACCCGGCCCTGCCCGTCGATGTGCTTGGTGCCCGAGTAGACCACCACGTCGACGCCGAGCGGGAAGCCCTGCTGCAGCAACGGTGTGGCAAACACGTTGTCCAGCACAACTTTCGCACCGGCAGCATGCGCCAACTCGCTGACCGCGACGATGTCGACCAGTGACTGCATCGGATTCGACGGCGTCTCGAAGAACACCGCCTGGGTTGGAACCGACAGCGCCTCCTCCCACTGCGAGAGGTCCTCGCCGTCGACGAACACGACCTCGACCCCCCAGCGCGGCAAGATCTCGCTGCAGACAACGAAGCATGAGCCGAACAGGCTGCGCGCGGCGACCAGCCGATCACCGGCGGCCAGCAGGGCACCCAACGAGGTGAACACCGCGGCCATCCCGCTCGCGGTGGCGAAGGCCGCAGGCGCGCCTTCGATCAGCCGCAGCCGTTCCTCGAACATGGTGATCGTCGGATTGCCGTAGCGCGAGTAGACATAGCGGTCGACCTCACCGGTGAACGCCTTCTCCGCCTCAGCCGCCGAACCATAGACGTAGCCGGACGCCAAATACAGTGCCTCGGACGTCTCTTCGAACTGCGAGCGCAGGACACCGCCGCGCACCCCGATGGTGGCTTGGCTGACGCCGTCGGGCAGTGCAGCCGGCGTGCGGACCGAACGTTTGTCCGGCGAGGTCATGTCTGCTTCCAGGGCAAACCGATTGCCCGCCAGCCACTTCCACCGCGGTGACTATAAGTGTCGAGTTGACCTTCGAAACCGTCGAGGACGTTGTAGGACGGCGCGATGCCGGCCTCGGTGGCGGCTTCGGCGGCACCGATCGAGCGGTTACCCGAGCGACACAGGAAGACCACGGGCCGATCGTCACGGGCCGGGACGTGCTCCAACAGGTCAGCGACGAAGTTCTCGTTGCGATTGCCGTCGGCACTGTTCCATTCGATGTACACCACATCGCGGCCCAAGCTGGCCAGGTCGGGCACGCCGACGAAACGCCATTCGGCATCGGTGCGCACGTCGACCAGGACTGCCTCGGGGTTCTCGCTGAGCAGCTTCCACGCCTGCTCGGGGGTGATATCTCCTGCGTAGCTCACCCGCGAGAGTGTCCCATATCGAGCTGAAAGGCCCCTTGGCGGGCGAGAACTACCAGAGCCTGCGCAGTGCGGCCGACACCTCGCGGGCGCGGCTGCGCGCGGTGTTCACGTCCGACGCCGTGACGACCGCGGCCCCGAGCGGATGCCGCGCATCGCCGCGGGGGGCGAACACCCGCACATCACTCTCGGGCACCCGAAGCGCGTCGGCCAGCACGCCACCGAGTTCCGCGCCGCCGGCTCCGTCGGCGCCGGCGTAGATCACTTCAGCGGCGCCCGGCGTGATCATGATGGTGTCGGTCGGCAGCCCCAGCAAGGCCCGGGCTTGCAGCTCGAACGCCGAAAGACGTTGGGTGCGCAGAGTGACCAGGCTGCTCTCGAACGGGCGCGCGGTGACGTCGCTGAAGTAGACCTCGTCGCCGCGGATCATCAACTCGACGCCGAACACGCCCCGCCCGCCCAGCGACTTGACGATGCGGGCCGCGATCGACTTCGCGGCGTCCAGCGCGAACGGGCTGAGATCTTGCGGTTGCCAGGACTCCTGCACGTCACCGATGGCCTCGCCGTGTCCGATCGGCGGGCAGAATTCGACCGTCGGGCCCGTCGGCCCGGTGCTGCGCACAGTGAGCAGGGTGACGTGGAAGTCGACCTCGACCAGAGTTTCGGCCAGCACTCGGCCGTGGGCCAGTCGGCCACCGGCGGACACCGCGCGTTCCCAGGCCGACTCGACGTCGCCGGGCATCAGAACGACCGATTGCCCCTCGCCGCCGACGGCCGCCACGGGCTGGACCCGCAGCGGGTAGCCGGCGTGGTCGGCGATGGCGTGCAGTTCGTTGACCGACCCCGCGAACCAGAACGGCGCGGTGGGCAGCCCCAGCTCGTCGGCGGCCAGCCGGCGCAGGCCCTCCCGGTCGGCGGTCAGCCGAGCGCAGCGCGGGGTGGGAAAGACTTCGGCGGAGCCGCTGTCGGCGACGGTGGTGAGCGCGCCGGCGGCGACCGCGTCGGACGCGGTCACGACGAGGTTCGGCTGGATACGGCCGATCGCCGCGGTCAACTCGTCGACGTCGGCCATGTTGACCACCAGCGACTGGTCGGCGACGCCGTGTGCGGGGGCGTCGGCGTACCGCTCGACGGCGATTACGTGCGCACCGAGCTTGTGCAGCGCGATCGCCAGTTCGCGGCCGTACTCTCCGGACCCGAGCAGCATGACCTTGGTCCGGTGGCCGTCGCCCTGCGTCGACGCCTCGCGCGGCCGGCTCTCGGCCACACCTTCATCCTTGGTCACGGTGCCCAAGGATAGGTGCGTTGCCGGAAGGGCGTTACGGCTGGCCTGGCAGCAGCCGGATCATCAGGCCGTTGGCCTCGGCCAGCAGCGCCTCGCCCTCGAGGAGTTCGCCGCGGACGAACGCCTTGCGGCCCTCGGTCGCCGACACGTGACCCCGGACCACCAGCGGGGTGTCGATCGGGGTGATCTTGCGGTAGTCGACGTGCAGGAAAGCGGTGCGGCTGATCGGCCGATTCGCGGCGTGCACCACCATCCCGAAGACGTGGTCGAACAGCAGCGGCAGCACGCCGCCGTGCACCGCCCCGTTGCCGCCGACATGGAATCGGCTGAAGTGGCCACGCATCTCCACGCCGTCGGGGTCGAATTTGCTCATCGTCCATGGCGGCAATAGCAGGCTGCCCATCCCGGGCAGTTGCGGCGACCGGCCCGCCGGGGCCTGACCTTCAGGCGCCTGAAACGGAGCGAGCTGTGCCGCGAGCGCATCCGCGTGTTCGGCGGCGTCGTCCCAGACGTCGTCGCCGGGGTCGGCGGATACCGCCAGATCCTGCAAGCGCCGCATCGCTGCGACGAACCGGCCGAACCCGGGGCCCGGGCTGGCGGCGCCGTATTCGGGAAAGCCGCCGTGATGGTCGTAATCGGGATCGAGTTGCTCGGCATCGTCGCGCGAATCCGTCACGGACGGGCCGCCAGGACGTCGCGACGCACAATGGTCTGGTCGCGGCCCGGGCCGACACCGATGCACGAAATATGCGCTCCGCCAAGCTCTTCCAGCCGCAAAACGTAGTCGCGCGCCTTGGCGGGCAGGTCGTCGAACTCCCGCGCCTCCGAGATGTCCTCCCACCAGCCGGGCAATTCCTCGTAGACGGGTGTGGCGCGGTGCAGTTCGCTTTGCGTCATCGGCATCTCGTGGGTGCGTTTGCCGTCGACCTCGTACCCAACGCACACCGGCACGGTTTCCAGGCTGGACAGCACGTCCAGCTTGGTCAGGAAGTAGTCGGTGATCCCGTTGACCCGGGTCGCGTAGCGCGCGATGACGGCGTCGAACCACCCGCACCGCCGGCGACGGCCGGTGGTGACGCCGAACTCGCCGCCGGTCTTGGACAGGTATTCGCCGTTCTCGTCGAACAGTTCGGTCGGGAAGGGGCCAGAACCGACGCGGGTGGTGTACGCCTTGAGGATTCCCAGCACGGTGGTGATCCGGGTCGGGCCGACGCCGGAACCGACTGACGCGCCGCCGGCCGTCGGATTCGACGATGTCACATAGGGATACGTGCCGTGGTCGACGTCGAGCAGCGTGCCCTGCGAGCCCTCCAGTAAGACGATCTCGCCGGCTTCCAAGGCGTTGTTGAGCAGCAGTCGGGTGTCGGCGATGCGGTGCTTGAAACTCTCTGCCTGCTCGAGCAGCGCATCGACCACGTGCGCCGCGTCCAGCGCCTTGCGGTTGTAGATCTTGACCAGCACCTGGTTTTTGAAGTCCAGCGCGGCTTCGATCTTGTGCGTCAACACCTTCTGGTCGAGCACGTCGGCGACCCGGATGCCGATGCGGGCGATCTTGTCCTGGTAGCAGGGGCCGATGCCGCGCCCGGTGGTGCCGATCTTCTTGCTGCCCATGTAGCGCTCGGTCACCTTGTCGATGGCCACGTGATACGGCATCAGCAGGTGAGCATCGGCGGAAATCAACAGCCTCGACGTGTCGACGCCGCGATCGTCGAGGCCCTTCAGCTCCTCGAGCAGGACACCTGGATCGACCACCACGCCGTTGCCGATGACATTGGTGACGCCGGGCGTCAGCACTCCCGACGGAATGAGATGCAGGGCGAAGTTCTCGCCGTTGGGCAGCACCACGGTGTGCCCGGCGTTGTTGCCGCCCTGATAGCGCACAACCCACTGGGCGCGACCGCCGAGTAGGTCGGTGGCTTTGCCCTTGCCTTCGTCACCCCACTGGGCGCCGATCAGGACGATTGCCGGCATGGCGTTTCTCCCGCTTGTAATTGCTGCTTATGGTGGTCCAGCCGGTGACCCACCATATCGCAGCTGTTTGCGAGGAACCCCGTCCGGCGACGATACGCGCCGGGAGGAGGCGAGCCGTTGAGCCGCCCGGCGACGATGCGGGCCGGGACGGCCCGGGAGGAGGCGGGCCGTTGAGCACCGACGTCGCCGTGGTGATGTTCGACGGCCGCCGCGTGCCGCGTTCGCTGACGGGGCTCAGGGTCATCGATGCCGGAGACATCGAGACGGCACTGGCCTGGGCGCGACGGCTCGTGGTGGTCGGCGTCGACGCCGACCTGGCCGCGGTGCTGACCCGTCTGCTGCGGGCCGACCGGCTCGACGTCGAGGTGGCTTACGCGCCGCGGCGGCGCACCGCCGCCACCCGGGTTCACCGGGTGCCGTCGGGCCGCCGGGCGGCCCGACGGGCGCGGCGCGGGTCGGCTCAGCGGGTGCCGCTGATCCGCGACGAGACCGGCTCGGCGATTGTCGGCCTGGTCCATTGGCGACCGGCCGACGACCAGCAGCTGCTGCACGGCGAGGCCGTCGTCGACGACACTGTGCTCTTCGACGGCGAGGTCGCCGGGGTGCAGGTCGAGCCGACCGCGACGCTGCCCGGCCTGCGGGCCCGAGTGACGGGCGGCCGGTCGCGCCGCTGGCTGACCGGGCGTGCGGCGCAGTTGGGCAGCACCGGCGTCGCCGTGATCCGCGATGGTGTCGCCGCGCCGCGGACGACGCGGCGCTCGACGGTCTACCGCAACACCGAAGGCTGGCTGCTCGTCCGGTGACGGACGCCGCGAGGCGGGAGGAGCCGGACCAGACTCACACCGCGGTGACGGACGCCGCGAGGCGGGAGGCACCGGACCAGATGCACAGTCGGTGACGGTAGTTTCGTCGGGTGAGCGCCCTCGAATCGCACCACGCCGTGCGGCCCAGCCCGATCTTCTTGGCCATCATCGGCCTGACGGTGTTCGGCGGTGTGCTGGCCTATGAGGACGGCACCGAACTGGGGTCGATGGCCTACGTCTCGGTGTTCGTCTTCGTGATCGCCGGCTGGGTCGTGTCGCTGTGTTTGCACGAGTTCGGTCACGCGTTCATGGCCTGGCGATTCGGCGATCGCAACGTCGAGGCCCGGGGCTACCTGGACCTGGACCCACGCCGCTATGCACATCCGGTGCTGTCGCTGCTCTTGCCCGTCATCATCACCGCGATCGGCGGGATCGGCCTGCCCGGTGCTGCGGTGTATGTACGGACGTCGTTCATGACCGCGAGACAACGCACCCTGGTCAGCCTGGCCGGGCCGGCGGCCAACGTGACGCTGGCGGTGATACTGCTGGGACTGACCGCACTGTTCTTCGACCTGGAGCACCTGGTGTTGTGGGCCGGCGTGGGGTTTCTGGGGTTCCTGCAGGTCACCGCGGCGTTGTTGAACTTGCTGCCCATCCCTGGCCTGGACGGCTACAACGCATTGGAGCCGCATCTGAGCCCCGAGACTCAGCGCGCGCTGGAACAGTTCAAGCCGTATGGCTTCATGATCCTGTTTTTCATCATTCTGGCGCGTCCGGTCAATGCGGCGTTCTTCGGCTTCATCGGCTGGTTGCTCGATCTCGTCGGCGTCCCCACGATGCCGGTAGGCCTTGGCATGCAATTGATCCAGATCTGGCACGCCTTCTAAACGACTGGGTCGGGCCGTCGCCCAGACCGACGCTGACGCGAAGGCTTCTCGCACAAACTCGAGCTGTCGTCGATCTCGTTGCCGGCGAGACCGAGTCTTGTCATATATGCATATTTCCGCATATATTGTTCGCCATGGGCGCCGGCCACGATCACGCACGTAGCGACACGCCCGTACCCCGGATGGCCATCGCCACGGCGCTGCTGGGCGGATTCTTCGTCGTCGAACTGACCACCGCTCTGCTGATCGGCTCCATCACGCTGCTGGCCGACGCCGGCCACATCCTCACCGACGTCGCCGCCACCTTCATGGGGCTGTGCGCGTTGGTGCTCGCCAAGCGCGGCAGCACGTCACCGAGCCGCACCTACGGCTGGCACCGCGCCGAGGTGTTCACGGCCGTCGCCAACGCCATCCTGCTGATCGCGGTCGCAACGATCATCTTCCGCGAGGCGATCAGCCGCATCGGCCACGCCCCCGAGGTGCCGGGCATCCCGATGATCGTGGTCGCGCTCGCCGGGCTGGCCACCAACGCCGTGGTGGCGCTGCTGCTGCGGTCGCATTCGACCGAGAGCCTGGCCGTCAAAGGCGCCTACATGGAGGTGATCGCCGACACCGTCGGCAGCGTCGGCGTGCTGATCGCCGGGGTGGTCACCATCACCACACACTGGCCGTACGCAGACGTGGTGGTCGCCGTCCTCGTCGCGATGTGGGTGCTGCCCCGAGCGCTGTCACTGGCCCTGAGCGCCCTGCGCATCCTGTCCGAATCGTCGCCCAGCCACATCGATGTCGAGGAACTGCGCGACGCGTTGGGGGCCGTCGACGGCGTGACCGGCGTGCACGATCTCCACGTATGGACGCTGGTGCCCGGCAAGGACATGGTCACCGCTCATCTGACCAGTTGCTCGGACTCCGCCCGGGTGCTGCACGACGCCCAGCTACTGCTCAGCGCGCGCGGGCTCAGCCACGCCACCATTCAGGTGGAGCCACCGGAAAACCTCGAAGACTGCGCCGCAGGCTTCTGAGTGCGGCTCAGCTCAACCCGAGCGCCGCGCGGGCACCCGGGTCGCAGTCGTCGAGCAGGTCCAGACACCGGGCCTGCTCGTCGGTTTCGCCGATCGCATCGGCGGCCCGGGCGAGCGCGGCCACACACCGCAAGAAGCCCCGATTGGGCTCATGCGAGTACGGCACAGGCCCAAAGCCTTTCCAGCCGTTGCGGCGCAACTGGTCCAGGCCGCGGTGATAGCCGGTCCGGGCGTAGGCGTAGGCGGTGACCGCCTTGTCGTCAGTCAGCGCATCTTCGGCCAGCGCCGCCCATGCGACCGACGCCGATGGGTGCGCGGCGGCGACGTCAGTCGGGTTCTCGTGGGCGTCCAGCGCGGCCTCGGCTTCGGGGTCGCCAGGCAACGCAATCGGTTCGGGTCCCAACAGATCATGCATCGGCGTCATGGCGCTATTGTGCCGTGCGGTGGCAACGCCGCCACTCCGCACCCAGTGTCGGGTCGCTAAGCTCCAATACGTATTTCGACATCGAAGAGGACGGCGGCGCCTATGCCCAATCCATCAGGGCCAGACCCCGACGCCGTCGACGCTGCTGCCGCGACCGACTCGGTGGAATCCGACGCTGAGACCACCGCCGAACCATCGGTCGGCGACAGCGAAGAGGTCACCGAGAGCTATCGAGCGGCCGACCCGGCAACCGAGGTGATCTCGCCGTCCGCGGCCGAAGGACAGGCCTCCGCGCCGCCGCTTCAGCGCGGCGAACGTCGCTACACCGCCCCGGGTTTCGACGCCAAAGAGACGGCGATCATCAACGCCGCCAACGATCCGGCCACTGAAGTCTTCGAGCCGGGACGACCGCCCGGGCCTGGCCAAGGCCAACCGAGAACCGCTCTGCCGCAACTGATTCCGCCGCGGCTCGGCGCCAAGCTGCGCCCGTCGACGCAGCGCAGTTGGGGCTGGGTGTTGGCGCTGATCCTGATCATCCTGGCGCTGGCCGCCATCGCCGTGCTCGGCACTGTGCTGCTGACCCGCAACGACAGGAAGGCAGCAGCGTCACGGGAAGATCAGGTCCGCAGCACCATCCAGAACTTCGATGCCGCGGTCCAGACCGGCGATCTCACCACATTGCGGAGCTTGACCTGCGGGAACATGCGCGACGACTACGTCAACTACGACCAGCGCGAATGGAACGAGACCTACCACCGGGTCGCGGCGGCCAAGGAATACCCCGTCGTCGCCAACATCGATCAGGTTGTCGTCAACGGTAATCACGCCGAGGCCAACGTCACCGCGTTCATGGCCTACGCGCCGCAGACCCGCTCGACTCGTAGCTTCGATCTGCAGTACCGCGACGATCAGTGGAAGATCTGCGAATCCAGCAGCGGCTGAAGCTAATTGGCTGTCGCCCGGCCGTGAGCCAGCCCCTGTGCCACCACATGCCACACCAGTAACGTCAGGTGGGGCCCACTCTTTTTCAGAATCGTTGTCGCATGCGATATCAGCGGGGTGGTGATATCGCATATGGTGCGAGATCGAAAAAAGCGAGTCTCCTCAGACCGGTGCCCCTTGCGGCTTGTCGGCTGACGAGGTTCGTCGCCGTCACCACGCGCCCTGCATCGTCACCCGGCAGGGCTGATTGCCGGGCTCCTCCTCATCGCGCTACGCGCTCTGCATCGTCACCCGGTGACGGACTTGCCTTCGCAGTGCAGGTCGTGGCACGCCTCGATGACCCGCTCGGTCATCGCCGCTTCGGCCTTCTTCAAGTAGCTGCGCGGGTCGTAGACCTTCTTGTTGCCCACCTCGCCGTCGACCTTCAGCACGCCGTCGTAGTTGGTGAACATGTGCGCGGCCAGCGGTCGGGTGAAGGCGTACTGGGTGTCGGTGTCGACGTTCATCTTCACCACGCCGTAGCGCAACGCTTCCTCGATCTCCGACTTCAGCGAACCCGAGCCGCCGTGGAACACGAAGTCGAACGGCTGGGAACCGTCCGGCAGTCCGAGCTTGGCCGACGCGACCTTCTGGCCCTGGGCGAGGATGTCGGGACGCAGCTTTACGTTGCCGGGCTTGTAGACGCCGTGCACGTTGCCGAACGTCGCGGCCAGCAGATAGTGGCCGTGCTCGCCGTGCCCCAGCGCATCGATGGTCTTCTCGAAGTCCTCGGGAGTGGTGTAGAGCTTGTCGTTGATCTCAGCCTCGACGCCGTCCTCCTCGCCGCCCACAACGCCGATCTCGATCTCCAGGATGATCTTGGCGGCCGCGGCCTGCTTGAGCAGTTCCTGCGCGATTTCCAGGTTTTCGTCGATCGGCACCGCTGAGCCGTCCCACATGTGCGACTGGAACAGCGGGTTGCGTCCGGCGGCCACCCGCTCGGCCGAAATCGCCAGCAGCGGACGCACGTAGGTGTCCAGCTTGTCCTTCGGGCAGTGGTCGGTGTGCAGGGCGACGTTGATCGGGTACTTGGCAGCGATGACATGGGCGAACTCAGCTAGCGCCACCGCGCCCGTGACCATGTCTTTGACACCGAGGCCAGAAGCGAATTCAGCTCCGCCGGTAGAGAATTGGATGATGCCGTCACTGCCGGCATCGGCGAAACCCTTGATGGCGGCGTTGACCGATTCCGAGCCGACGCAGTTGATCGCCGGAAAGGCGTACTCGTTGTCCTTGGCGCGTTGCAGCATCTCCGCGTAGACATCTGGCGTTGCGATGGGCATGCGGCTTCCTTCCTGACGTGTTGCATCAGTATCGCAACACCTTCGGGTGGTCCGCAGCCCGCCCGGTGAAGGGTGGCCATCAGCGCCGGTATCTTGAAACACGTGAAATCCACGAGGAAGGCCTAGTGGCAATGCCCAACATCCTCGACCCGATGTACTGGATCGGTCCCCACGGACTGTTCGCATCGGCGGTGTTGCCGACCATCCTGGCCATCGTGTTCGTCGAGACGGGTCTGCTGTTCCCGCTGCTACCCGGTGAGTCGCTGCTGTTCACCGGTGGTCTGCTGGCCGCACACGGCACCCTCGACATCTGGGTGCTGGCCCCGGCGGTGGCGCTGACCGCGGTGCTCGGCGACCAGACCGGTTACTTCATCGGCCGCCGGATCGGGCCCGCGCTGTTCAAGAAGGAAGACTCGCGGTTCTTCAAGCAGCACTACGTGACCGAGTCGCACGCATTCTTCGAGAAATACGGCCCCGCGGCGATCATCCTGGCCCGCTTCATGCCGTTCGTCCGGACCTTCACCCCGGTGGTCGCCGGGGTCTCCTACATGCGTTACCCGGTGTACCTGGCGTTCGACATCGTCGGCGGCATCCTCTGGGGTGGCGGCGTGACGGTCGCCGGCTACTTCTTGGGCAACATCCCGGTCATTCACCAGAACCTGGAAAAGATCGTGCTGGCGATCCTGTTCGTCTCGATGCTGCCGGCGTTCATCGCGTCGGGCCGGGCGTACCTGAAGCGCCGACGGGCAGCCCGCGACGACAAGGAAAAGCTGACCGTCGCCGACTAGCTACGCAGGCTGGAAACCCATCGCGACACCGTTCATGCAGTAGCGCAGGCCGGTCGGCTGGGGACCGTCGTTGAAGACGTGGCCGAGGTGCCCGCCACAGCGGCTGCAGAGCACCTCGGTGCGCGACATCCCGTCGCTGTCATCCGGCCGCTCGATGACCGCGTTGTTGAGTGCCCGGTAGAAGCTCGGCCACCCGGTGCCACTGTCGAACTTGGTCGTCGACGAGAACAGCGCCTGGCCGCAGCCCGCACATGTGAACGTCCCGGACCGGTGCTCGTCGTTCAGCGGGCTGCTGAAGGGGCTCTCGGTCGACGCAGTGCGGAGCACGGCATATTGCTGCGGATTCAACAGGTGTCGCCACTCCTCATCGGTGTGGTTCACCTCGAAGTTTCCGAGCGGCGTTCGCGGCGCGCCGGATGCGGTGCAGGCAAGCACCGATCCGGTGGCGGCCAGCGCGCCGGCCATGGCGGTGCCGAACAGAACGTGGCGCCGGGTCAAGACCCGCCCCGGCCGCGGTGGTGTTGAGGAAGTCACCTTGTCCACCATAGCGACGCCTCGACTCAGACGGCGACGGTGAAGTCGCAGCCCGTCTTCGCGCGCACGTCGGCGACCGTCACGCCGGGGTGCAGTTCGGTGAGGGTGAGGCCGCCGTGTTCCGGGTCGACGTCGAAGACGCACAGGTCGGTGATGATCATGTCGACCACGCTTTTGCCGGTGATCGGCAGCGAGCACTGTTTGAGGATCTTCGGGCTGCCGTCTTTGGCGGTGTGATCCATCACGACGATCACCCGTTTGACGCCCGACACCAGATCCATTGCGCCGCCGGGCCCCTTCACCATCTTGCCGGGCACCATCCAGTTGGCCAGGTCGCCGTTCTCGGCGACTTCCAGGCCGCCCAGGATGGACAGGTCGATGTGGCCGCCGCGGATCATCGCGAACGAGTCGGCGCTGCTGAAAAAGCTGGAACCGGGGAGGCTGGTGACGGTCTGTTTGCCCGCGTTGACCAGATCAGGGTCGACCGCGTCCTCGGCCGGATAGGAGCCGATGCCGAGCAGCCCGTTCTCGGACTGCAGCGTGACGCTGATGTCGTCGGGAATGTAATTGGCCACCAACGTCGGAATGCCGATACCCAGGTTCACGTAGTAGCCGTCGCGCAACTCCTTCGCCGCGCGCCGCGCCATCAACTCGCGAATCGGGCTCTCCCCTTTGAGCGCAGCGCCGCCGCTGGTGGTGCGGAACTCGATGCGCTTCTCGTAATTCGCGCCCTCGATGATGCGGTCCACGTAGATGCCGGGGGTGTGGATCAGGTCCGGGTCCAGCTCGCCGACCTCGACCAGTTCCTCCACCTCGGCGATCGTCACCGCGCCGCACGAGGCGATCATCGGGTTGAAATTGCGCGCGGTCTTCCGGTACACCAGGTTGCCCGCCTTATCCCCTTTCCAGGCTTTGACGATCGCCACGTCAGCCCGAATGCCCTCTTCCAGAACGTATTCCGTGCCGTCGAAGACCCGGGTGTCTTTACCTTCGGCGAGGTTGGTGCCGAACGCGGTGCGGGTGTAGAAGCCGGGAATGCCTGCGCCGCCGGCACGCAGCTTCTCCGCCAGGGTGCCCTGCGGGGTGAGCACCAGATCGAGCTCGCCGGCCAGCACCTGGCGTTCGAACTCCTTGTTCTCGCCGACATACGACGCGATCACCTTGTCCACCTGACGCGCCTTGAGCAACAGCCCCATGCCGAAATCGTCGACGCCGGCATTGTTTCCGACGATGGTGAGGTTCTTGACGCCGCTGTCCACCAAGGCCTGAATGAGGTTCTCCGGAATACCGCACAGACCGAAACCGCCTGCGGCGATGGTTATTCCGTCCTTCAGCAGGCCGTCCAGAGCCGATTCGGCATCGGCATGAACTTTACTCATTCACTGATCCCTTCTTCGCTGTTACCGGCGGTCACGGTGTGGGCGGCCTCCATCAGCATCCAACCGGACAGTTGCACCGACAGGTCCCGCTCGGCGATCTCCGAGCCGTTGACCGCGCCGCCGACGAACCGCGCCTGCTGCCCGCCCGCGCTGGGCAACTCGGCGGTCTCGTACCACGACGGCCCGAACAGTGGCAGCCCCTCCACCGACTGGCGGTTGTCCCAGGCCGCTTGCGCCGAAGACAGCACGATCTCGCGGGCGGCTTCACGCGCGGTGGCATCGGCCGCGGACTCCCCCGGCAACGTGGTCGCGACCAGCGCCAGGTAGCGGGCGGTGATGCCGGAGAACAGCCCGCCGTCGCCACCGCCGGAGCCGCGCAGCACTCCGCCCGGCGCCATGTGCTCGTCGACCGCGGCGACCAGGCGATGCACCCTGGGCGCGTGCCGGTCGTCCTGTGTGCGGGTGGCCAGTTCAGTCTCCAGGCCGAGAACCACGCCCTGACAGTAGGAGTACTGCGCGCGGACCAGCGAGCCCGCCTTGATGCCGTCGAACACCAGATGCGTCTCGGGGTCGATCAGCGTCTCGTCGATCCAGTCCGCCATCTGCTGGGCGCGACGCAGCCGGTCGCCGTAGCGAGCCAGGAAGATGCCCGCCGGGCCGTTGGCGGGGGCGTTGAAGAATTGGTCCTGTTTGCGCCACGGGATGCCGCCACCGTCCTCCGGCACCCATGAGTTGACCAGTTGATCGTTGAGCTTGCGCAGCGCGCGCGGACGGTCCACGCCGGCGATCCGCGACGCCCGCTCCAGTGCGAGCGCCAGCCAGGCCATGTCGTCGTAGTAGCTGTTGACCCAGGAGCCGTTGTTACGCAAGCGGTGTGAGCGGATCTGTCGATTGATCCTGATGCGCCGCTCTTCCTGGGGGTCGCGCAGCTCCGCGTCGAGGAGGCAGTCCAGCAGATGCGCCTGCCACCAGTAATGCCAGCCGCCGAACCATCGATCGCGCCGGGTCGGCGGCCAGCCCACCACGCCGAGCTGGGTACCGGGAAGCGCCCACAGTCGTCTCAGATGCCGCGCCGCGACGGCGGCTTCGGCGCTGACCGCCCGGTTCACCCATACTTGATCCACGTCTACTGATCCTGCCCTACCAGGCATTCTCGATGTTGCCGTGTTGGCTGATCCAGGCATGCATCGCGATCCCCGCCGCCACGGCGACGTTGATGCTGCGCGTCGAACCGAACTGGGCGATCGACACCGTCAGCGGAGCTCCGGCCCGGGCGTCCTCGCTGATGCCCGGACCTTCCTGGCCGAACAGCAGCAGGCAGTCCCGCGGCAGTGCGGTCTGCTCGAGGCGCGCCGCACCGGGCACGATGTCGACGGCGACCACCGTCAGGCCCGCGGCGGAGGCGAAGCTCAACAGCTCGGCGGTGTCGTCGTGATGACGTAGTCGTTGGTAGCGGTCGGTGACCATGGCGCCGCGGCGATTCCAGCGGCGACGGCCGACGATGTGCACGGTGTCCACGGCGAACGCGTTGGCGGTGCGGACCACCCCGCCGATGTTGGCGTCGTGGCCGAAGTTCTCGATGGCGACGTGCAGCGGGTGACGGCGGGTGTCGATGTCGGCCACGATCGCCTCCCGCCTCCAGTACCGGTAGGCGTCGACGACGTTGCGGGTGTCTCCGTCGCGCAGCAACTCTGGGTCGTAGCGCGGGTCGTCGGGTAGCGGGCCGGTCCACGGGCCGACTCCGCTTGTCCCAACGCCCCATTCGGTGGGGCCAGCCCCGTTCACCGCACGGTCCAGACCGCGGCGTGGGTGCCGACGACAGCGACCGTCGCGTACAGCAGCGCCTGGTTGATGTCGCCCTGGGTGCACAGCGACGCGTTGACGTGCACGGCGTCCAGCGAGGCCTCAGGCAGGATCAGCACCGACGACCCGTAAGCCGAGCAGGCCTCGCTCACTCCGGGCGGCGGCAGGGTCGGTGACGCCAGCAGCATCATCGGGCCGCCTCGGGCCGCGGAGTCGTCGCGATACTTGGCGGCGATGGTGTCGGCGTTCAGTCCGAGCAACATGTAACCGCTGCCGTTGAAGGCAGCCGGGTCGCCCAGCGAGGCCTGGGTCAGTTGGGTGCCGTCAGCGCGCCACGCGTCGGTGCTGGTGGTCTTGACCACCAGGCCGGTGTCGTTCTCCTTGGTCGGCAGCAACCCGACCGGGAACGCCGCCGGATACGCCGCGGCGGTGCCGGCGATCCGGTCGCGGGGCGAGTAAAGGTAGACCCCGCGCACCGCGCTGCGGTCCTGCAGCGGGCCCAGGCACACGGTCCCGGTCATCCGCGTGCCGCCGGGCGTGGAAAGCGATTGGATGACAAGGTTTTTCATGTTGTCACAGCTACCGCTGCCGGCGGCTTCCATCGGATGCGCCAGCGCGCCGTAGAGGCCGAAGCGGATATCGCGGGGATCGGCATGGGGCTTGGCCGGGTCGGTCGGGGCGGCGTCGACATCGACGAGCACGTAGTCGTCTTGCCAACGCAGGTTCGACACCGAGGTGTTCCAGCCCAGCACCGCCTGCGACTCGCCCACCCGAGCCGCACTCGCGCCGTACACCGGATCGCGGTGACCGCCGCTCGAGCATCCCGCGCAGAGCGCTAGCGTCGTCAGCAATGCGATCAGGATTCGCACGGCGGCTAACTCAGCCCGAGGTCCGCCAGCCCCAGCACGCTGCGGTACGGAACACCTTCGGCTTCAATGGCTTCGGCCGCACCGGTGGCGCGGTCGACCACGGTTGCCACCCCGACGACCTGTGCGCCGGCGTCCTGCACGGCCCGCACCGCGGTCAGCGCCGACGCACCGGTGGTGCTGGTGTCCTCGACTACCAGCACCCGTCGACCGGTGATATCGGGGCCCTCGATAAGACGTTGCATACCATGGGTTTTCGTTGATTTTCGCACGACGAACGCATCGATCGGTCGGCCGGGCGCATGCATGACGGCGGTGGCGACCGGATCGGCGCCCAGGGTCAGGCCGCCGACCGCGGCGTACTCCCAATCAGCGGTGAGTTCGCGGATCAGCCGGCCGATCAGCGGAGCGGCGCGGTGGTGCAGGGTGGCTCGGCGAAGGTCGACGTAGTAGTCGGCTTCCTTGCCCGATGACAACGTGACGCGGCCGTGCACGACCGCCAATTCCCGCACCAGATCAGCCAACTCGGCGAGGTCAGGTTGAATGTGCCCAGCTCGCCCCCTAGCCGCTCCGCGGCTGGAGGTACCCCCATCTCCGGCCACTGCGCGGCCGGCATCGTCGCCGGGCCTAGGTTCTGCCACGGCCCCGGCCGAACACGCTTGTGGCGGCGCGCGCCAACGTTCGCGGCACCATCCGGCTGGCGGTGGTGATCGCCTTGTATTGCAGCCCGGGAATGATGACGACGGTGCCGCGGGCGGCATCGGAGAGCGTTTCGCGAACCACGTCGTCGACTTCCAGCCACATGAACGAGGGCAGCGACGTCATGTCGATGCCGGCCCGGTCGTGGAATTCGGTGTGCACGTAGCCCGGACACACCACGTGTATTCCGACGCCGGTGCCGCGCAACCCAACGGCCAGGCCTTCAGTGAACGACACCACGTAAGCCTTGGACGCCGAATAGGTCGAGCCGCGACCGGACAGCAGACCCGCCACGCTGGCGACGTTGATGACGGTGCCGGCGCCGTTGTCGATCATCGCCGGCAACGCGGCCCGGGTCAGTTGCATCACGGCGGTGACGTTGACGTCGAGCTGCGACTGCAGCACTGCGGGGTCGGCGGTCCAGAATTCGCCGGAGGTGCCGAAGCCGGCGTTGTTCACCAGCACGTCGACGCCGGCGGCCAACCGCTCGGCGACCGCTGCCCGGCCGGCGGCTTCAGCCAGATCGGCCGGTAACACTTCGACGCTGCTGCCGCCCTCGTTGGACAGCTCGGCGGCCAATTCGTTGAGCCGGCCCGCGTCACGGGACACCAGGACCACGTCGTAGCCGTCGGCGGCGTAGCGACGAGCGAAACCTTCGCCGATTCCGGAAGTGGGCCCGGTGATCAGGGCGACGCGACGAGGCACGGCGTCAGTGTACTTAGCGCTCGTACGGCGAAGACTCAGCGTTGGTGATGCGAAGCCTGGTGGCCGTTTCGGCCCGTCGGCGGCCGGCGGATCGGCTCTTGGCGCGCAGGCGGCGGAGTTGCGGGGTGCGACGGGGTGGCGGCGTGCGACGTGGGCGCGCTCTCGCGGGTGACGGACTCCGGCTGCCGCTGCGGCGCCTCGGCGCGGCCGGCGGGAGCCAGCGGACGGCTGGGAGCCGATTTGCGACGTGCAGATGCTTGCGGCGCCCCGGCTGTTGCGGTCGCCTGCGGCACCGGCGGCAGTACCCGCAGCAGGTCGTTGAACTGGCGAACGGTGCGCAGACCCTCGTCCCACTGAGCGCGCGTGCTGCCGATCGGCATGCTGACCAGCGTCCAGTTCTGCTCGTTCCACATGATCTCGGCGCAGTCGGGGGCGGTGTGGGCGAAGGTGACCATGCGGCGATCGCAGGCGCGACGGGCGGCGTCCAGGTTGGTGGAGTAAACCATCCGTGGCCCGATCGCCCCGAGCAGCCAAATGTCGTTCTCCCGGGGCTCTTTGAGGCCCTTGAGCCGCACATCGACGACGACGTTGGTGCCGACCTTGCGATGCAGTGCGATCACCGTGGCGACTTCTTCGAGGTCGAAGATGAATACCGCCTCGCCGCGGATCTGGCCGAGCACGACGTTGCGCGCCGGGATATTGCTGCCCACGGTGGACATCACGCCGCGCTTCCAGCGCTTGAGGATCTCGGTGGATTCCTGCTCGTAGTCGAATCCGTGTGAACGTGCCCACGACTTGCGACGCCGGCCCCGTCCACGGCGGCGGTCAATGTCGACATACAGCAACACCGCCGCGCCGACGAAGCACAGCGCGGAGAGCGTAAACCAGAGGGGAACCATCGCCACGTAGCCTAACCGCTGTTAGCCCTCAATCGGGAATGCGAGCAGGTCACAACAGAATTAAAGTTTGCTACCCGTTCGGCGACGACGCGGGCCGGACGGCCCGCTGAGGAGCCGGACGAAGACTCCCCAGTGGCGACGACGCGGGCCGGACGGCCCGCTGAGGAGCCGGACAAAGACTCCCCAGTGGCGACGACGCGGGCCAGCGCAGAAGTGCCCCCGCAGAATCGCGGGGGCACTTGCGGGTCGTCACTTTCAGCCGAGCACCAGGCCTTCGCCGTCAGCGCTGACATTGACCGGCACGACGTCGCCGTCGTGGACGTCGCCGGCCAGCAGCATCTTGGCCAGCTGGTCACCGATGGCGTGCTGCACCAGCCGACGCAGCGGGCGGGCGCCGTAGACCGGGTCGAATCCGCGGTGGGCCAGCCACTCCTTGGCCGGCGCCGACACCTCGAGCTGCAGACGCCGTTGCGCGAGCCGCTTGGCCAGCTGGTCGAGCTGGATGTCGACGATCCGCACCAGTTCGTCGGGGTTGAGCCCGTCGAAGATCAGCACGTCATCGAGCCGGTTGATGAACTCCGGCTTGAACGCCGCGCGCACCGCCGCCATCACCTGCTCCTCGGTGCCGCCCGACCCGAGGTTGGACGTCAGGATCAGGATCGTGTTGCGGAAGTCGACCGTGCGGCCCTGGCCGTCGGTCAGCCGACCCTCGTCGAGCACCTGCAACAGCACGTCGAACACGTCCGGGTGGGCCTTTTCCACCTCGTCGAACAACACCACGGTGTAAGGCCGGCGACGCACCGACTCGGTCAGCTGACCGCCCTGGTCGTAACCGATGTAGCCGGGAGGCGCGCCGACCAGGCGGGCCACCGAGTGCTTCTCGCCGTATTCGCTCATGTCGATGCGGACCATCGCCCGCTCGTCGTCGAACAGGAAGTCCGCCAACGCCTTGGCCAGCTCGGTCTTGCCGACACCGGTCGGGCCGAGGAACAGGAACGAACCGGTGGGCCGGTTGGGGTCGGCGACTCCGGCCCGGGTGCGGCGGACCGCATCGGACACGGCCTGCACGGCCTTGCGCTGCCCGACCACGCGCTTGCCCAGCTCGTCTTCCATCCGCAGCAGCTTGGCGGTCTCGCCTTCGAGCAGCCGGCCGGCCGGGATGCCCGTCCATGCCGACACCACGTCGGCGATGTCGTCAGGACCGACCTCTTCCTTGAGCATGACGTCGGTTCGGGCCTGCGCCGTGGGTAGCGCGGCGTCGAGTTTCTTCTCGACTTCGGGGATACGGCCGTACCGCAGCTCGGCGGCCTTGGCCAGATCACCGTCGCGTTCGGCGCGCTCGGACTCCCCGCGCAGCGTGTCGAGCTGTTCCTTGAGTTCGCGGACGACGTCGATGGCGTTCTTCTCGTTCTGCCACCTGGTGGTGAGCTCGGCCAGTTTCTCCTTCTGGTCGGCCAATTCGGCGCGCAGCTTCTCCAAGCGGTCGCGCGACGCATCGTCTGATTCCTTGGCCAGCGCCATCTCTTCGATCTCGAGTCGACGCACCAGCCGCTCCACCTCGTCGACCTCGACGGGCCGCGAGTCGATCTCCATCCGCAGCCGGCTGGCCGACTCGTCGACCAGGTCGATGGCTTTATCGGGAAGGAATCGGGCAGTGATGTAGCGGTCGGACAGCGTTGCGGCGGCCACCAGCGCGGAGTCGGTGATCCGCACACCGTGGTGCACCTCGTAACGATCTTTCAGCCCGCGCAGGATGCCGACGGTGTCCTCCACCGACGGCTCACCGACGAACACCTGCTGAAAGCGTCGCTCCAGTGCGGCGTCCTTCTCGATGTACTTGCGGTATTCGTCGAGCGTGGTGGCGCCGACGAGGCGCAACTCGCCGCGGGCCAGCATCGGCTTGATCATGTTGCCGGCGTCCATCGCCGACTCGCCGGTCGCGCCGGCCCCGACGATGGTGTGCAGCTCGTCGATGAAGGTGATGATCTGCCCGGCGGAGTTCTTGATGTCGTCGAGCACGGCCTTGAGCCGTTCCTCGAATTCGCCGCGGTACTTGGCGCCGGCCACCATCGAACCCATGTCGAGGCTGACGACGGTCTTGTCACGCAGGCTCTCGGGGACGTCGCCGTCGATGATGCGCTGGGCCAGACCTTCCACGATGGCGGTCTTACCGACACCGGGCTCACCGATGAGCACCGGGTTGTTCTTGGTGCGACGGCTCAACACCTGCACGACACGACGAATCTCGTTGTCCCGACCGATAACCGGGTCGAGCTTGCCTTCGCGGGCGCGTTCGGTGAGATCGGTGGAGTACTTCTCCAACGCCTGATAGGTCGCCTCGGGGTCAGGGCTGGTGACGCGCGCGCTGCCGCGAACCTTGACGAACGCCTCGCGCAACGCCTGCGGCGAGGCACCGTGTCCGGTCAGCAGCTTGGCGACGTCGGAGTCGCCGGTCGCCAGCCCGACCATCAGGTGCTCGGTGGAGACGTACTCGTCGTCCATCTCGGTGGCCAACTGCTGCGCAGTGGTGATGGCCGCCAACGATTCACGGGACAACTGCGGCTGCGAGTTGGCGCCGCTGGCCTGCGGCATCCGGTTGACGATGCGTTCGGCTTCGGCGCGGACGGTGGCGGGCTCGACGCCGACAGCCTCCAACAGCGGCGCGGCGATCCCGTCGTTCTGCGTCAGCAGTGCCAACAGCAGATGAGCCGGCCTGATCTCCGGGTTGCCGGCTGCGCTCGCCGCCTGCAGGGCCGACGTCAGCACTGCCTGCGTCTTGGTTGTCGGGTTGAAAGAGTCCACGACACCTCCATTCGGTCAGATGGGCCTGAAGCGGCCCGATAAAAATGCTTGTCGCGTTGTGTAACGCCGTCAAGGTTGAGTCTGTTCCGCTCAACCCTACCAAATTTCGCGACGGCTGTTTTCGACGAGCTATTCGAACGTATGATCGATCAGTGGGAGACCTCGCGTCGATCGGATACAACGGGCAGCCGGCCCGCAACCCGTTTCGAGTGGTCCGCCCGCCGATGACCGTCCTGATCGATCTGACGGTGCTGTTTCCGCGCGAACCGCACCGTTCGGGGCGGTTCTATGCCAACGGCTTACAGCTGCACAAGGTCGTCGAGGGCCGGCTGACCTGCTGGGGCATGTGCGAGCAGGGCGACTGGTGGGGGCTGGTGACATATCCGATCGCTTATGGGTCCAAGCGCAAGACCGTCACGCACTGGGTGCCCGCCTGGACACTCCGAAGACGTTAACGATCACTCGCCGTTCGCCCGTTGATGCGAAGATGCAGCGCGTGACTGGAAGTTGGGTTTCCGTGCTGCCCACGTTGGTTCCGCTGGCGCTCGTCGTCTCGATCTCACCGCTGTCGGTGATCCCGGCGGTGTTGGTGCTGCAGACGCCACGGCCCCGGCCGACCGGCCTCGCCTTTCTCGGCGGCTGGCTGCTGGGCTTGACCGCGCTGACCGCCGCATTCATCGCGTCGTCCGACGCGCTCGGCGCGCTGCACAACAAGCCACCGGCCTGGGCCTCGTGGACCCGCGTGGTCCTGGGGCTGGCACTCATCGGGTTCGGCATCTACCGATGGCTGACCCGCCACGGACACACCGAGTCACCGCGGTGGATGCGGTCATTCGAGACGATGACGCCCCGGCGCGCAGCCATCACCGGGCTGGTGCTGGTGGTGGTCAGGCTCGAGGTGCTGATCATGTGCGCGCTGGCGGGATTGGCCATCGGCAGCGCCGGGCTCGGCATCCCCGAGGTGTTGGTGAGCGGCGCGATCTTCCTCGCCGTCGCCGCATCCACGGTCGCGATACCCGTGCTGGCGTACGCGGTCGCCGGTCACCGCCTCGACGATCCGATGGCTCGGGTCAAGGCGTGGATGGAGAAGAACAACGCCGCGTTGCTCGCGGCGATCCTGATCCTGATCGGTGCAATGGTGCTCCACAACGGGCTCAAGGCGCTTTAACCAATAGCCGCCTGACCGCGCCTAAAATCGGCGGCCGTGAGCCTCAACGATCGGGACGCGCTGGCGGTGTTGCAGGCTGCCATCGACCCGGCCGACCGCAACGGGCTCATCGGGCGGTTCTACGCCCGCTGGTTCTCCGTCGAGGCGTCGCCGCGCGATCTGTTTCCGCCCGACATGGCCGCCCAGCGGGCCGCCTTCGCTCAGGCGTTGAGCTGGGTCTACGGCGAACTGGTCGCCCAGCGCGCCGAGGAGCCGGTCGCGTTCCTCGCCCAACTGGGACGTGACCACCGCAAGTACGGCGTTCTCCCCGAGCATTACGAGACGCTGGGCCAGGCGCTGTATGCAACCCTGCGCGACGAGCTGGACGGTGCGTGGACCGACGCCGTCGAGGCCGCCGCCGAGCAGTCGCTGAATCTCATCACCGGGGTGATGAGCGGCGCCGCCGACGCCGAGCACGGGCCGGCCTGGTGGGACGGCACGGTCATCGAACATCTGCGGGTATCGCGCGACCTGGCCGTGGTCCGGCTGCAGCTGGAACAGCCGATGCCCTACCACCCCGGCCAGTACGTCAATGCCGCTGTGCCGCAGTGCCCGCGGCGATGGCGATACCTGACGCCCGCGATCCCGTCCGATGGCACCGGTGCGGTCGAGTTCCACGTTCGGGCGGTGTCCGGCGGCCTGGTCAGCAATGCGATCGTCAACGAGACGCGGCCGGGCGATCGCTGGCGACTGTCCAGCCCGCACGGCGGATTGCACGTCGACCGCGACGGCGGCGACGTGCTGATGGTGGCCGGCAGCACCGGACTCGCGGCGCTGCGCTCGATCGTCATGGACCTCGCTCAGTGGGGTGAGAATCCGCGGGTTCACCTGTTCTTCGGCGGCCGCTACCCGTGCGAACTGTACGACCTGCCGACGCTTTGGCAGATTGCCGCGAACAATCCCTGGCTGTCGGTGACGCCGGTCTCTGAACTCAACCGCGACCCGCCATGGGCCGCCGAGTACCCCGATGTCACGCCGCCGCGAGGACTGCATGTGCGGCAGACCGGCAAGTTGATGGACGTCGTCACCAAATTCGGCGGCTGGGGCGACCGGCAGATACTGATCTGCGGCGGTCCGGAGATGGTCCGCGTCACCGAGGCGGCGCTGATCGCCAAAGGGGCTCCGCCGGAGCTTATTCAGCACGACCCGTTGTACAGCTAGCCTGAGCGTCGTGAACATCGTCACGCTGCGTGATACGTCGTCGTCCTTGGAAGCTCAGTTCGTGCCGGACGCGGGCATGATCGGTATCTCGCTGACCGATTCCGGAGCCGAACTGCTCGGCCAGCGGCGCGGCTTGGACGCCTATGTGGCCAACGGCAAAACGATGGGTATCCCGATCTTGTACCCGTGGGCAAATCGCTTGGGTGCCAACACCTATACCGCAGAAGGCACGACGGTCACGCTGTCAGCCGGTGAGCACGGGGTCCGAGCCGATCCCAACGGGCTGCCGATCCACGGCGTGCTGGCCGCCTATCCGAACTGGCGGGTGACGCACGCATCGGACGGCGAGCTGACCGCAGAGGTGGACTTCGGTGACGAGGAGTTGCTGGCCAGCTTTCCGTTTCCGCATCGGCTGGCGGTGACCGTGACCCTGTTCGAGCGGACCCTGCGGGTTCGCAGCTCCGTCACCCCGACCAGTGAGCGCCCGGTGCCACTGTGTTTCGGTTTCCACCCTTACCTGCAGTTGCCCGGCGTGCCCCGCCGGCAGTGGACCATCGAGACGCCGCCGATGCGGCATCTCACGCTCGACGAGCGCGGCCTGCCCACCGGCGAGACGACACCACAGGCGGCCGGCACCGAGCCCTTGGGCGACAAGGCTTTTGACGACGGGTACGACGAGGTTGCCGATGGCGCCGTGTTCGCGGTGTCCGGCGGCGGCCGCCGTATCGAGGTCCACTTCGAACAGGGATACCCGGCGGCGCAGATCTTCGCACCTTCCGGCGAGGACGTGGTGTGCTTCGAGCCGATGGCCGCGCCCACCGATGCACTGCGCCGCGGCGGGTACCGGTCGGCTCGGCCCGGCGATTGGGGCATCGCCCAATTCTCGATCCGGGTCAGCTGATTGCACTGCGAGACAGAAGCCACGGTCGCGAAACCGGCAACCACAACAGCCCTGGCTTCTGTTTCGCGACAAAACATCTCAGCGCCGCTGCGACCGCGGCTTCCAGACCACGACGGCGGTGCTCGTGGGCAGCACGGCGAGGTCACGCCGCTGGTTGGCCCGCAGCATCTCGATCTCGGCGGCCATCTCCTTGAGCCTTGACTGCAGCGCCTCGACCTGGTTGGTCAACTCGATAATGCGTTTGATACCGGCAAGATTGACGCCCTCGTCTTGAGACAGTCGCTGCACTTCGCGGAGCAGGTCCACGTCATGCTGCGAATAGCGGCGCCCGCCACCGGAACTGCGGGTCGGGCTGACCAGTCCCAGCCGGTCATAGGTGCGCAGGGTCTGGGCGTGCATACCCGCCAACTCGGCAGCCACCGAGATCAGAAAGGTCCTGGCGTCAGGTTCCTTCTGGTTCTTGGCCATCAGCGGTTACCCGCCCATCCGGCGCGTGGATCGAAGCCACTGGACCGCTCGGCGACCGCGTAGGCTTCCAACGCTTCTTTCGCAGCGCCTTCCAAGGTCGGCGGGACTGCGACTTTGACGGTCACCAGCAGGTCGCCCTGACCGCCGGAGCGCTTGGTGACTCCGCGGCCACGCACTCGCAGAATGCGACCGTCGGACGTGCCTTTGGGTACCCGCACACCTACTTTGCCGTCCAGCGTCGGAACTGAAAGTGTTGTACCCAAGGCCAATTCGGTGAAGCTCACCGGAACGGTCACGGTGAGGTCGTCGCCGTCACGGCTGAACACCTTGTCCGGCCGCACGTGCACGGTGACATACAGGTCACCCGACGGGGCGCCCCGCAATCCTGCTTCGCCCTGGCCGGCCAGCCGGATGCGTTGGCCGTCTTCCACACCCGGCGGAATTCGCACGTTGATGGTGCGGCTGCGGGTGGTGACGCCAGTGCCCTTGCACTCGTCGCACGGGTGCTCGATGATCGAGCCGCTCCCCCGGCATTCGGTGCATGGCTCGGAGAAGCCGAAAGCGCCTTGGTTGCGGTTGATTACACCCGCGCCGTTGCATGACGGGCAGACCTTCGGGCTGGTGCCCGGCCTGGCCCCGCTGCCGTGACAGTTGGTGCACGGCGCCGGACTGGTCAGCCGCAGCGGCATGGCCACGCCTTTGGTGGCCTCCATGAAACTCAGCTCGGCCTCGGTCTCCAGGTCGTTGCCGCGACGCGGACGACTGGGACGCGGTGAAGCTCCGCGACCGCCACCGAACAGGCCGCCGAACAAGTCACCGATGTTGGCTCCGCCGCTACGGCCGGCGGCGTCGAACAGATCGTTGAGATTGAACTCGGCCCCGTCGCCGCCCGCCCCGAAGCCACCGCCGAAGTCGCCATTGTTGAAACGGCGTCCACCGAATCCGCCTCCGGCGAAGAGCCGACGGGTTTCGTCGTACTCCTTGCGCTTGGCCGGGTCGGTGAGCACTTCCTTGGCCTCGGACACAGCCTTGTACCGATCCTCCGCCGCCTTGTTGTCCGGGTTGCGGTCGGGGTGGTGCTCGGCGAGCAGCTTGCGGGCCACCCGCTTGATCTCGTCTTGGCTGGCGTCAGAGGAGACGCCGAGCTCCTTGTAGAAGTCCTTTTCGACCCATTCCCGTTGAGCCATAGCGCGTCACCTCCTCCGCCTCGTTTGAGTTGTCCGGTACTGGCCTAGCCTGAATCCGTCGTTATCTGTCCGACGGTTCTGATTCTGCGTTCTGCTCACCCTCGTTCGCGTGATTATCGGGCGTGTTCGCGCTTTCGGAGTTGGCGCCGGTGTCTTCGACCGTGTCGACCACCCCGACCAGCGCATGCCGCAACACCTGCTCGCCGAGCTTGTAGCCCCGCCGCATGACGTTGCCGATCACCGGCCTGGAGCCCTCACCCCCGTCGCCTTCGTGCTGCACGGCCTCGTGCAACGCCGGGTCGAAATCGTCGCCGTCAGCGGCGAAGGCGGTCAACCCGATCCCGGTGAGAGTGCCGACCAACTTGTCGGCCACCGACTTCATCGGACCCGAATCCAGGTCCCCGTGGCTGCGTGCGCGCTCGAGATCGTCGAGCACGCCCAGCAATTGGCTGACCACCGCGGCCTTGGCGCGCTCGGCCGTGGCTTCCTGATCACGCAACGCCCGCTTGCGGTAATTGGCGAAGTCGGCCTGCACCCGTTGCAGATCGCCGAGCAGTTCGGCCGCCTTGTCGGCCTCCTCCGGAGTTTCGCCCGCGAAGCCCGAGGGTGCCGCCCCACTGGGGGCGGCACCGGTAGCAACGTGGCGTACCTCGCCTGTCTCGGGATCGATTCGCCGCTTGTCAGTAACAATGACCGGTTCGTCTGGGTTGCCGTGTGTCACTGCCCCTCCTGGTCATCGTCGACCACCTCCGCGTCGACAACGTCGTCGGCTCCCGCATGGCCGGGCTCACCGGCACCGCCGGCGGCCTGCTCAGACTGGGTGGCCTCGTAGATGGCTTGGCCGAGAGCCTGCGACTCCTGGCCCAGCTTCTCCATCGCGGACTTGATAGTGCCGATGTCGGTGCCGCCCAACGCCGTCTTGGCTTCGGCCACTGCAGCGTCCACCTTGTTCAGCGTGTCCTCGGGAACCTTCGAACCGCCCTCGGCTTCGCGCTGCTCCTTGACGAACTTCTCCGTCTGGTAGACCAGCGTCTCGGCCTGATTGCGGACGTCGGCTTCCTCGCGACGCTGACGATCTTCGTCGGCGTGCGCCTCGGCGTCCTTGATCATCCGGTCGATCTCTTCCTTGGAAAGCCCAGAGCCCTCCTGGATTTTGATCGTGTTCTCCTTGCCGGTGCCCTTGTCCTTGGCCGTGACGTGCACGATGCCGTTCGCGTCGATGTCGAAGGTGACCTCGATCTGCGGGACGCCGCGCGGAGCCGGCGGTATGCCGGTCAGCTCGAAGGAGCCGAGCAGCTTGTTGTGCGAGGCAATTTCGCGCTCACCCTGGAAGACCTGGATCTGCACCGACGGCTGGTTGTCGTCGGCGGTGGTGAAGGTCTCCGACCGCTTCGTCGGGATCGTAGTGTTGCGTTCGATGAGCTTGGTCATCACGCCACCCTTGGTCTCGATACCGAGGCTCAGCGGCGTAACATCAAGCAGCAGAACGTCTTTCACCTCACCCTTGAGGACACCCGCCTGCAGCGCGGCACCAACGGCCACCACCTCGTCGGGGTTGACGCCCTTGTTGGGCTCTTGGCCACCGGTCATTTCCTTGACCAGCTCAGAGACCGCGGGCATACGGGTGGAACCACCCACCAGCACCACATGGTCGATCTCCGACACCGCGATGCCGGCGTCCTTGATCACCGACTGGAACGGCTGACGTGTGCGGTCGAGCAGATCCTGGGTGATCTTCTGGAATTCCGCGCGGGTCAGCTGCTCGTCGAGGAACAGCGGGTTCTTGTCCGCGTCGACAGTGATGTAGGGCAAGTTGATCGAGGTGCTCTGCGAACTCGAGAGCTCGATCTTCGCCTTCTCGGCCGCTTCGCGCAGCCGCTGCATCGCCATCTTGTCCTTGGTCAGGTCGATGCCGCTGGTGCCCTTGAACTTCTCCACCAGCCAGTCGACGACGCGCTGATCCCAGTCGTCACCACCGAGGTGGTTGTCACCGGAGGTCGCGCGGACCTCGACGACGCCGTCACCGATCTCCAGCAGAGACACGTCGAACGTGCCACCACCGAGGTCGAAGACCAGGATGGTCTGTTCCTTCTCGCCCTTGTCCAGGCCGTAAGCCAAGGCAGCGGCGGTGGGTTCGTTGACGATCCGCAGCACGTTGAGGCCGGCTATCTGGCCGGCTTCCTTGGTCGCCTGACGCTGGGCGTCGTTGAAGTAGGCAGGCACGGTGATGACCGCGTCGGCGATGTCCTCACCGAGGTAGCTTTCCGCGTCGCGCTTCAGCTTCTGCAGAATGCGGGCGCTGATCTCCTGCGCGGTGTAGTTCTTGCCGTCGATCTCCACCGACCAGTCGGTGCCCATGTGCCGCTTCACCGAACGAATGGTCCGGTCGACGTTGGTCACTGCCTGGTTCTTGGCGGGCTGCCCGACGAGTACCTCGCCGTTGCGCGCGAACGCCACAACGGACGGCGTCGTCCGAGCACCCTCTGAATTGGCGACGACGACGGGGTCGCCGCCTTCAAGAACGGCGACGACGGAGTTGGTGGTCCCGAGGTCGATACCGACCGCACGAGCCATGGTGAATCCTCCCTGATAGTCGAGCTTTGTATGCACTAGGGTGCTGAGTGAACCGCGCTCAAGCCTGCCTTCGGCGGGGGGCCGTTGTCAAGCCAAGGTTGAGTCTGACTCACTCAATGTTGTCATAGGGCCCAACGAGTGCACTCCAGAGTTTGTTCCCCATCGGTTGAGGCGTGCATCACGTCGTGGGATAGTTTCGCCAACCAGCCATGAAGCGGACGTGCCCGGCGCCGCAGCGTTGTACCACGACGATAGGAACTCCATGCCATCGCCGCCCAGCGCGCCCATTCCCGCTGACCGGGACCAGTCGCCCTTCGCCAACGAAGACGCCGGCTACCACCACGATCTGCGACCCCGGCAGATCCAGATGATCGCGATCGGCGGCGCCATCGGAACCGGGCTGTTCCTGGGCGCCGGCGGTCGACTGGCATCAGCGGGACCCGGCCTGTTCCTGGTCTATGGATTCTGCGGTTGTTTCGTGTTCCTGATCCTGCGCGCGCTCGGTGAGCTGGTGCTGCGTCGCCCCTCGTCGGGTTCGTTCGTGTCCTACGCGCGCGAGTTCTTCGGTGAGAAGGTGGCGTTCGTCGCGGGCTGGATGTATTTCCTGAACTGGGCGATGGCCGCCATCGTGGACTCGACCGCCATCGCCAACTACTTCCACTACTGGGCACCGCTGCAGGTAATCCCGCAGTGGTCCATCGCGCTCGTCGCGCTGATCGCGGTGGTGTCGCTGAACATGATTTCGGTCAAGGCCTTCGGTGAGCTCGAGTTCTGGGCCGCCTTGATCAAAGTCGTTGCGCTGACGGCATTTCTGGTCGTCGGACTCGTCTTTCTGGTCGGCCGGTTCAAAGTCGACGGTCACACCACGGGGCCGAGCCTATGGGCCCAACACGGCGGGTTCATCCCGACCGGTCTACTGCCGGTCGTGCTCGTCACCTCCGGGGTGGTCTTCGCCTACGCCGGGGTTGAACTGGTCGGCACGGCGGCCGGCGAAACCGCGGAGCCGGAGAAGATCATGCCGCGGGCGATCAATTCAGTCGTCTTCCGGATCGCCATCTTCTACGTGGGATCCGTTGCGCTGCTGGCATTGCTGCTGCCGTACGTGGCCTACAAGCACAACGAGAGCCCGTTCGTCACGTTCTTCTCGAAGGTCGGTTTCGGCGGCGCCGGCAGCCTGATGAACGTGGTGGTGCTCACCGCCGCGTTCTCCAGCCTGAACGCCGGACTGTATTCCACGGGCCGCATCTTGCGGTCGATGGCGATCAACGGCAGTGCGCCGAGGTTCACGGCACGGATGTCGAGAAACGGCGTTCCCTACGGCGGAATTCTATTGACCTTCGTGATCGGCCTGTTCGGTGTGGCGCTCAACGCCATCACACCGAGCGAGGCCTTCGAAATCGTGCTCAACATCGCGGCGTTGGGCATTCTGGCGGCCTGGGCAACGATCGTGGCCTGCCAACTGCGGCTCTATTACATGGCCAAAGCCGGGACCACGACGCGCCCGGCGTTCCAGATGCCGTTCGCGCCCTACAGCGGCTACGTCACACTGGCGTTTCTGATCGGTGTGGTCGTGCTGATGACGTTGGACGCCGAGCGGGGGCCCTGGATCATCACCGCGCTGGTGGTGGCCGGACCCGCTTTGGCCGGTGGATGGTTCCTGGTCCGCAAGCGGGTCTACGCAACGGCCGCGGCCAACAGCGACGAACTGCCATCCGCGCCGGTACACCCGACGTCGTAAACAGCGACTCCCGTAACGGAGCAACCGCTCTGTTACTATCAGCCGATGCCCCGGCCGCGCCTGCATGAGCCGGACCGGATACTCGACGCCGTTGAATCGCTGGCGGTGGGATCAGGTCCAGCAGCGGTGACCATCCGCGGGATCAGCGCTGCGGTCGGGATTTCGAACGGCGCTTTGTATCACACCTTTGGATCACGCTCGGGCCTGCTGGGGCATGCCTGGCTGCGAGCCGGAAGCCGATTCCTCACTGTGCAAAACACATTGGTCGATCAAGCGATGGCGGAAGCGGGCCCGCAAGCCGCTGTTGCGGCCGTCGTGGCCGCGGCCGAAGCACCGGTGGTATTCGCCGGGCGGTATCCGGATTCCGCCGAGCTGCTGCTGACGATTCGCCGCAAGGAGTTGGTGGATTCCGACCTTCCCGAGCAGATCGCCTCGCAGATAAGCGATCTCGATCGGCTGCTGATCGGATTGATGATTCGGCTTGCAGGCAACCTGTGGGATCGGAAGGACGCTCTCGCCGTCGACACGATCACCACCTGCATCGTCGACCTACCGACCGCCATTCTGCTGCAACGAAAACGTCTTGGCAGTGCGACGGCCCGGGCGCATCTGCGCGCCGCGGTCCGGGCGGTTCTCGATGTCGGACCGCCACCCACCAACAAGGAGAAAAACCATGGGAATTAGCCTCAACTACGAAGAGAAGATCGCCGTTCTCGACCTCGGTGATGACGAAAACCGTTTCTCGCCTGCATTTCTCGATGAGATCAACGTTCACCTCGACGAGGTCGTCAGCGCCGGCGCTCACGGGCTGGTGACCACCGGGGGTGGCAAGTTCTACTCCAACGGCCTGGATCTGGATTGGCTGATGGCGCACGGCGACCAGACGCAGTGGTACGTCGGGCGGGTGCAGGGCATGCTGGCACGATTTCTCACCCTCCCCGTTCCCACCGCGGCTGCTGTCGTCGGTCACGCATTCGGCGCAGGAGCGATGCTGGCGCTGGCGCATGACTTTCGGGTGATGCGCGCCGACCGTGGCTTCTTCTGTTTCCCCGAGGTGGACATCCGTATTCCGTTCACGCCCGGGATGGCCGCTCTGATCCAAGCCAAGCTCACCCCGCAGGCCGCCGTCGCCTCGATGACGACCGGACGCCGCTTCGGCGGCGACGACGCGGCGAGCCTCGGCATTGTCGACGCTGTCGCCGGTGAGGCTGCGGTGACGGCCGCGGCCGTCGACGTCCTGCGTCCGCTCGACGGCAAAGACCCTGGCACGCTGGGAGCGATCAAACAGACCATGTTCGGCCCCGCGGCGCAGGCGCTGATCGCCAGTAGTCAAGAGCCGCAGATCAATTAGCCCGCGGGCTCACCGGTGCCGTCGCCCCGCCGGCTGAACGTTAGCTGTGAGCCGCAGCACGCGGCGGCGCGTCGCGGGCGTTTCTTGCCTACTTCCATGCGTACGCTTGCTTCGCGATGTTTCCGCACAGCGTCAAGACCATCACCGCGGGCGGCCGGCTACTGCTGGCAGGCCTGCTGCTGAGTGCTGCGCTGGCGGGCGGCTGCAGTTCGCACACCGACGGAAAGCCGGTGGCCTCGCCCAACGCCGCCCCGTCCGGGCCCTCGACGCCGAAGGCCGCACCGTCGATAACCCCGTCGTCGCCGTCCCGGGCCAACCCTCCCGCGAGCGCCATTCCGCTGCCGCCCGACGAGAACGGCCGCGTCTTCATCGCGACCAAATCCGGCCAGACCCGCTGCCAGATCGACAGCGAGAGTGTGGGTTGCGAGGCGGAGTTCACCAACTCGCCGTTGCAGGACGGCGAACACACCAACGGCGTGAACATCACCGCGAGCGGTGAGGTGAAGTGGGTGCTCGGCAATCTCGGCGACATTCCCACCGTCCCCATCGACTACCAGAACTATGACGCCGTGGGTTGGACGATCGCGGCCACAGAAAGCGGTACCCGGTTCACCAATCAGCAGACCGGACACGGCATGTTCGTCAGCATCGAGAAGGTCGACACCTTCTAAGCGCGCGAACTGATCGCCGGTGAGGGGCGCGACCCGACCAGCCGGTCTATGCTTCACGACACATCGCCCGCCGACCGCTGGGAATCGACCCAACCGGGACAATTGACACCGTTGCCATGAGTGAGCTGACCCCTGATGACGTACGCCGCTGGGATTCCGCGGCAGTAAGAAATGTGTTTCAGGTCGCCGGCGCGCGCGCAGACACCATGCATCGACTTGGAGAGAATTTAGATCGGGTCGATGCACTGCTGCGGACCTGGGAGGGCGAGGCTGGAGACGCGTTCCGTGCAGATGTCGGTCGAGCTCGTCTCGACATCGAGTCCGACGGACGCGAGTCTCAACGGGTCGCCGCAGCGGTCTACACCGCATCGCAAGACATCGACGCATGCAAGACGATGATGCGCGAAATCGACGAGACTGCCGAAGCCAATGGCTGGACTATCACCAACGGTTGGAAAGTCGACATCGGCGACACCTGGCTTCTGATGGGTGCTGAAGTAGCAGATCTGCAACGGCAGATTCTCCAGTCGCAACTTGACACGCTCAGAATCCGAGCTCACACGACCGACCACGAACTAGCCACCGCGCTACGAGCGGCCGTCGGGGAGGCGCAGGTGGATGAGCGTGGACGTGACTTACGTGATCCCGCAAACGCTTTGGTAAACGCGCCGATGAATGCCGAACGTAGGAGCAAAGAGGAGAAGGCATTCGAGCGCGTCTATGGACATCCACCTGTCAGCGCAAATGACTGGCTGATGGCGGCCGCCCTCGATCCTCACAGCTATCTGCCGAAGGACCATGGGGTGCCGCCGCAGATCGTTGCGGGACGGTTTACGCCCCAACCTGGCCGGGGGGTGGTTCGGTCGAACATGTTCATCCCCACCGATCAGGTTCAGAACGTTGCGAAAGACCCCACCGACGTAGAACAAGGCAGACTGTTCCCGATGAACTTCGGCGACAATCGCGGCCCGAGCGCAACGGCGGACCCTGAAGCCTCTCGCGTGTCGATATTCGTCGACTACGACCATGGCTTGATCGTGGTGCGCCAGAACCCCACTGGCAATGTCGACGGAGCCCGCGGGGGAGCTGCCGCCGACGTACCAAGCGTCCACGTGGCCCAGGCGCCGGATGGGCGCTTGACGATCGACTACAACGCGCACGACGCGTATGAGAATGCTGCCGGCAGCGCACTGGGGATGACCGTCAATGGACGGCTCACCCTCAGCCCCCTTGCCGACGGCGCAGTCGGGCTCGGCGGGAACACCACGATTTACCCGAGTATGGAGACTTACCGGTACCGGGATGGTCACCCTCCTGAGCAATTGCAGTGGGATACCGCGAATTCTGGGAGCAAGTGGGGTCCGGGCACCAGCCTGGAGCGCCACCATTGGGTCGGCGATGCGACGATCCCGGCCGTGCGCCCCGACATGCCGGGTTGGCAGTGGGAGCTGGAAAACCTCAACCCGTTCGAGGGCGATCCCTTCGTCTCCCACACCACCAAGCTCGCCGACCCGTTCACGGGTGGAATCCCCGCGGTGGCACTAGGGCGATGAGCCGCTTTTATTTCGCCAAGCCGTCGCTCAAGCGGGCGGTGGTATCGACGACTGCTGTTGCAGTCGTGAGCTGCGTGGTAACCGGATTCGCACTCGCCGTCGGCTATACACACCGGCTTACCGACGCCGCACCAGTGGGCGATTACATCCGGCTGTTCATCACCTTCGTCGTAGTCTGGGGTCCGACATACCTGCTGTTCTTCTGGTGGGCCACGATTCCCGGCCTTATCGGCCTAGGTGCTCTCGTCGCTTCCGTACGCCGCGGGGAGGCCCCCGGCGGGGCCGCTGCTCGCCGAGAAAACGGAGACATCAACCAGGGCGAACACGAAGACCCACCGGTATCCCGTCGAGAATGACTCTTAGAGCGGGTTCACCGCGGCACTACTCTGGCGCTCGTGGACTTTCGGGTATTCGTTGAACCGCAGCAGGGCGCCAGCTACACCGACCAGCTTGCGGTGGCGCAGGCCGCGGAGTCGTTAGGGTTTTCCGCGTTCTTCCGGTCCGACCACTACCTGGCAATGAGCGGCGACGGGCAGCCCGGCCCGACCGACTCCTGGGTGACGCTGGGCGGGATCGCCCGGGAGACCACGTCGATCCGGCTCGGCACGCTCGTCACGTCGGCGACCTTCCGCCACCCCGGCCCACTGGCCATCGCGGTGGCTCAGGTCGACGAAATGAGCGGCGGGCGAGTCGAATTCGGGATCGGCACCGGGTGGTTCGAGAAAGAACACCTGGCGTACGCGATCCCGTTCCCGCCGCTGCGGGAACGATTCGCCCTGCTGACCGAGCAACTCGAGCTGATCACCGGCCTGTGGACCTGTCCGGTCGGTGAAACATTCGACTACGCCGGCGCTCATTACGCCGTCAATGACTCACCCGCGCTGCCCAAGCCGGTGCAGCGCCCGTGTCCGCCGATCATCATCGGCGGGTCGGGCGCCAAGAAGACGCCGCGGCTGGCCGCGACCTTCGCCGACGAATTCAACGTGCCGTTCGCGCCAATGGACACCATCAAGACGCAGTTCGAGCGCGTCCGCGAAGCGGTCGACTCCGTCGGCAGACCCGCCGAGTCGATGACGTACTCCGCGGCCTTCGTGGTGTGCGCCGGGCGCGACGACGCACAGGTCGCCAAGCGGGCGGACGCCATCGGCCGCGAGGTCGATGAGCTGCGGTCGAATTCTCCGCTGGCCGGCACGCCCGACGAGATCGTCGATCGCCTCGGACCGTTCGCGGAGATCGGCCTGCAACGGGTCTATCTGCAGCTACTCGACCTGTCCGACCTCGAACACCTGCGACTTTTCGCAGACGAGGTGCAGCGGCAGCTCTGACGTAGCATCAGGGCGTGACTGGCACGGGTTCGGAGGGTCCCGCTGAGGACCCGAGCGAAAAGCCGACCCAGATGGCCGACTTCAGCGCCACCGACGGTTCGCTGCAACAGGTCCTCGCTGACGACGCGAGCGAACGGCCAACCCAGATGGCCGCCTACGGCGCTGTTTTCACCGAACCTGACTTCGCGCCAGATCCCTGGTACAAAAATCGCCTGCTGCTCAGCTTGTGGGTCGCCGCGATCATCCTGCTGCTGGTGTTGATCGTCTACGGCATCGTCGAGATCTCCCGCGGCGCCGGGAGCAACAGCACGCCCACCACCACGTCGTCCACCACATCCACCCGCTCGTCGACCAGCTCGTCGACGACAACGCCGTCGTCGACCACCGAGACGTCACCACCGCCGGAAACTCCCGAACAAACTCCCGAGCAAGCGCCGCCGCCACAGCAGGGCAACAACTCGCCCGCCCCGGCCCCGCCTACGCATCATCACCACCACTTCCCGCACATCCCGCTGCCGCACTGGTTCTGACCGCGCCGCTCACGCCTCGACGAGGATCCGGCATTAGGATCGGCGCACGTGAGCGGATATGAACCTCCCGACGATCCCAGCGAAGCGCCGACCGGCTACTACGACTACGGCGACGACGCGGAAGGGGTGGCCCCGGCCGGGTCGCCCTGGTATCGCAAGCCCATCTTCTCGCTCATCCTCGGCCTGTTTGTGGCGATCCTGCTGGGCCTGGTGATCTATCTCTTCGCCGACCTGACCCACGGCAAAGGCGGCACCACGCAAACCCCGACGTCGCCGACGACGTCGACCGGCGTCACCACGCCCACGACCACATCGGAGCCCACGACGACTGAACCGGCCGCCCCGGCTCCGACGACCACGCTGACGTTCCCGCCGAGCACCACAGAGCCGACGTCAACCGCACCGACGACGACACCGCCGACGACGAGCACGAGCGTTGATGACGGCCGCCATCATCATCACCACCACGACGGGATGCCGTAACCCGGTGAGTGTCGATACGATTTTGATCTGTGGGGGGTAGCAGGCGACCGGACGACGTCGACAGCTTCCCGACGCGCGACTTCAGCGTCGACGCCGCCCAGAATCCGTCGCCCTGGTACCTCAAACGGTGGGTCTTGGCCCTGTGGGGCCTGGCGGTGGTGGTCCTGATCGCCACGATCATCTACGGCCTCACCATCCTGGCGCGGGGCAACGGCGGCCATGCGCCCGCGCCTCCGGCCACGACGCATCCGTCGACCACCACGTCGTCGCGGACGACGACTACGTCACCGACACCGTCGTCGACCTCGCCGACCACTCCGTCGACGGACACGACGATCGACCCCACTCCGGAGCCGACCTCCGCGCCCTGGACGCCGCAACATCCCCACCACCACTGGTGGCGCAGCAACCTACCTCCGCTGCCGCCGATACCGCACTTCTAGGCGATCAAGTTAGGGCATCCTTCCTCGCGGTGGCCCTGACGCAGATGTCACTATGAACAGGCTTAGCTAGCATGAACAGGCGCAGTAGTTAAGTTACTGACTGGTAACATGACTTAAGTTACCGGCCAGTAACCGAAGACTTGGGGAGACGCTTCCGTGCAGACGCAGACGCTGATCAGACTGGTACTTGGCCTCGGCTTGACGGCGATCATCGCCTCCTTCGCTCTACGCCGGGTCCTCTGGTTGGTCAAACTCACGCTTTCCGGTCAGCCGGCCTCTGGTCGCACGGACGAGATCGGCACCCGGATATGGACGCAGATCTCCGAGGTGTTCGGCCAGCGCCGGCTGCTGAAGTGGTCGATTCCCGGCATCGCGCACTTCCTCACCATGTGGGGCTTCTTCATCCTCATCACGGTGTACATCGAGGCATACGGCACGCTGTTCCAGCCCAACTTCCACATCCCGATCGTCGGACGGTGGGATGCGCTGGGCTTCCTGCAGGACTTCATCGCCCTGGGTGTCTTGGCGGGCATCACGACGTTCGCGATCATCCGGCTGCGCTCCGAACCGAAGGAGCACGGCCGTTCGTCGCGGTTCTACGGCTCACACACCGGCGGTGCGTGGCTGGTCCTGTTCATGATCTTCCTGGTCATCTTCAGCTACGCCATCTTCCGCGGCGCCGCGGTCAACACCGGCAACTTCCCCTACGGCTGGGGAGCGTTCTTCTCCCACGGCATGGGCGAGCTCATGCATCCGCTGGGTGCGACGGCCAACGAGTGGATCGAGACGGTCGCGCTGCTCGCGCACATCAGCGTCGCGCTGTTCTTCTTGATCATCGTGCTGCACTCCAAGCACCTGCACATCTTCTTGGCCCCGATCAACGTGACCTTCAAGCGGCTGCCCGACGCCTTGGGCCCGCTGCTGCCGATCGAAGCCCACGGCAAGCCGATCGACTTCGAAAACCCGCCCGACGACGCAGAATTCGGCCGCGGCAAGATCGAGGACTTCACCTGGAAAGGCAACCTCGACTTCGCGACGTGTACTGAGTGTGGGCGCTGTCAGTCACAGTGCCCGGCCTGGAACACCGGTAAGCCGCTGTCGCCCAAGCTCGTCATCATGGACCTGCGTGACCACTGGATGGCCAAGGCGCCCTACATACTTGGCGATAAGAAAACCGAGCCGCTCGAAGGACTCGACCTCGAGACGGCCCACGAAGAAGGCCATCACGTGCCGGAATCCGGGTTTGGCCGCGTCCCCGGACACGGGCCCGAGCAGGCCGCCCGTCCACTGGTCGGCACCGCTGAACAAGGCGGCGTGATCGACCCCGACGTGCTGTGGTCCTGCGTGAACTGCGGTGCGTGCGTCGAGCAGTGCCCAGTGGACATCGAGCACATCGACCACATCGTCGACATGCGCCGCTACCAGGTGATGATGGAGTCGGAGTTTCCGTCGGAGCTCTCGGTACTGTTCAAAAACCTTGAGAACAAAGCCAATCCGTGGGGTCAGAACGCCGCCGACCGCACGAACTGGATCAGCGAGGTCGACTTCGACGTCCCGGTGTACGGCGAAGACGTCGACAGCTTCGACGGTTACGAATACCTGTTCTGGGTCGGCTGCGCGGGCGCGTACGACGACAAGGCCAAGAAGACCACCAAGGCTGTCGCCGAACTGCTCGCCAGTGCCGGGGTGAAGTTCCTGGTGTTGGGCAGCGGTGAGACCTGCAACGGCGACTCGGCCCGCCGCTCGGGTAACGAGTTCTTGTTCCAGCAGCTTGCCCAGCAGGCGAAAGAAACGCTCGACGGGCTGTTCGAGGGCGTCGAGACCGTCGACCGCAAGATCGTGGTCACCTGCCCGCACTGCTTCAACACCCTGGGCCGCGAATACAAACAGCTCGGCGCCAACTATTCGGTGCTGCACCACACCCAACTGCTGAACCGGCTGGTGCGCGACAAGAAGCTGGTGCCGGTAAGCCCGGTCTCAGAAGACATCACCTACCACGACCCGTGCTTCCTGGGCCGGCACAACAAGGTCTACGAGGCGCCTCGTGAGCTGATCAGCGCTGCCGGAGCAAAGCTGACCGAGATGCCGCGGCACGCCGACCGCAGCTTCTGTTGCGGCGCCGGTGGTGCGCGGATGTGGATGGAAGAGCACATCGGTAAGCGGATCAACCACGAACGCGTCGACGAAGCGCTGGCCACCGGGGCCACCACCGTCGCCACCGCGTGCCCCTTCTGCCGGGTGATGGTCACCGACGGTGTGAATGACCGCCAAGAAGAGGCTGGCCGCGAGGGCGTCGACGTCCGCGATGTGGCGCAGCTTTTGCTCGAGTCGCTGGACCGCGACAGCATCACGCTGCCGGAAAAGGGCACTGCCGCAAAGCAAGCCGCTGAGCATGCGGAAAAGGCGGCTCCCAAGGCGGAGGCTGCGCCCGTCGCGACCGAGCCTGCCAAGACCGAAACGAAAGAAGAAGCCGCTCCGGACAAGGGCGCGAAAGCCGTCACCGGCCTTGGCATCTCCGGCGGCGCCAAGCGACCAGGAGCCAAGAAGGCCGCGCCCGAGGCTGAGGCCGAAGAGGCTTCGTCGACGGCTGAGCCCGAGGCCAAGGCGCCCGCGGCCCCGGTCAAAGGACTGGGCATTGCCGGCGGAGCGAAACGGCCAGGGGCGAAAAAGACTGCCGCACAACCGGAAGCCTCGACGAAGGCAGCCCCTGCTCAACAGGCCGAGCCGGAGGCCGAGTCCGCACCGGCCGCACCTGTCAAGGGCCTGGGCCTGGCCGCCGGAGCCAAGCGACCCGGCGCCAAGAAGACGGCCGCAAAGCCGGAGGCCTCGGCGCAGTCCGAGCCGGCTGAGCAGACCGAAGCCAAGCCGGAGCCGGAAGCGAAGGCGCCGGCTGCACCCGTCAAGGGACTCGGCATCGCCGCGGGGGCGAAGCGACCGGGCGCGAAGAAGAGCGCTGCCGCGCCGTCACCCGCGTCATCGGAGCCCCAGCCCGAGGCGGCAGCCGAGCCAGAGCCGACGGCCACGGAAGAGCCGCACTCGAAGGCCGCGGACACCGACGGCGACGCCAACGGTGAGGCCGCGCCGCAGCCGCCAGTGAAGGGGCTGGGCATTGCCCGCGGTGCCCGTCCGCCAGGTAAGCGCTGATCAGGCGGATTGCTGAATTATTAAATAGCTGGACAACCGTGGCACCATAGTCGATGTGACGACCCACCAGCTGCCATGGCAAACCGCGGGGCACCATCCGCGGCAGCGCACCTTCGCGCAGTCATCGAAGCTGCAGGATGTGCTCTACGAGATCCGCGGGCCGGTGCACGATCACGCGTCGCGGCTGGAGTCCGAGGGACACCGCATCCTCAAACTGAACATCGGCAACCCGGCGCCGTTCGGATTCGATGCGCCCGACGTGATCATGCGCGACATGATCCAGGCGTTGCCGTACGCGCAGGGCTATTCGGATTCCAAAGGCATCCTGCCGGCACGCCGCGCGGTGGTCACCCGCTACGAACTCGTCGACGGTTTCCCGCGATTCGACGTTGATGACGTATATCTGGGCAACGGCGTCTCAGAGCTGATCACGATGACGCTGCAGGCCTTGCTGGACAACGGCGACCAGGTGCTGATTCCGGCCCCCGACTACCCGTTGTGGACGGCGTCGACGTCGTTGGCCGGCGGCACGCCGGTGCACTACCTGTGCGACGAGACTCAAGGCTGGCAACCCGACATCGCCGACATCGAGTCGAAGATCACCGAGCGCACCAAAGCTCTGGTGGTCATCAATCCCAACAACCCGACCGGTGCCGTCTACAGTCGTGAAATCCTCACGCAAATGGGCGATTTGGCGCGCAAGCATCAGCTACTGCTACTCGCCGACGAGATCTACGACAAGATCCTGTACGACGACGCGCAGCACATCAGCATGGCGTCAGTCGCGCCCGATGTGCTGTGCCTGACCTTCAACGGGCTGTCGAAGGCATACCGGGTCGCCGGTTATCGGGCGGGCTGGCTGGCGATCACCGGACCCAAAGAACATGCCAGCAGCTTCATCGAAGGCATTCATCTGCTGGCCAATATGCGATTGTGCCCGAATGTTCCTGCCCAGCACGCGATTCAGGTCGCGTTGGGCGGCCATCAGAGCATCGACGATCTGGTGCTGCCGGGTGGGCGACTGCTCGAGCAGCGCGATGTCGCGTGGTCCAAATTGAACGAGATTCCCGGGGTCTCCTGCGTCAAACCCGCCGGCGCGCTGTACGCGTTCCCGCGGCTGGATCCCGAGGTCCACGAGATCGCCGACGACGAGCAACTCGTCCTGGATCTGCTTTTGTCGGAGAAGATTCTGGTGACTCAGGGCACTGGATTCAACTGGCCCGCACCGGATCACCTGCGCATCGTGACGCTGCCGTGGTCGCGCGACCTTGCCCGCGCCATCGAGCGGTTGGGTAACTTCCTGGCCAGCTACCGCCAGTGAGATAACGGGTCAGTCGGTCACGCGGCCGCAGCATCTGATCGCTGGAGCGCCTTCATCCGTCTCCCCCGAAGCCGGCGGATCATTTGAACTTTCTATGAGTTTGCCCGCTGAGCGCGCGCCGCCGTGACATCGACGGGCAAGATTGCTTGTATCTAAGTCGGTGCTTTCTCGCACTGGCGATCCACAAGGCCGTGGCGACACGAGTTGGTTTGTGGCGCAAAAGATCTGGTTGCGAGGGTGACGGGCGAAGCGATTACGCAAAGGTCGAGACGCCATTCCATCGCGGAACCTGAACGGCCCGGGCCGACACGCGTACGCCAGCCGCACCAACGAATCGCGGCAGATCGAGCAATTCAAGAAGGAGAACTACGATGCCATCCCGATGTAGATCGGCGGTGACGACCTTGGGCGCGCCGCGCGACCACATCGCCGCCAGTGTGGAGCTGTGACCATGGACTTCGGCGCGCTACCACCGGAGATCAATTCGGCACGGATGTACTCCGGACCGGGCTCTGCGCCGCTGCGAACCGCGTCGGCCGCGTGGAACCTGCTCGCCGCGGAACTGGAGCAGGCTGCCACCGGGTATCAGTCGACCATCGACACATTGGCCGACGACGAATGGCGCGGCCCCACTTCGGCGGCAATGGTCGCCGCCGTCGATCCCTACATCGACTGGATGAACACCACCGCGGGGAAAGCCGGCCACACCGCGGCCCAGGCTTCGGCCGCCGCGACCGCCTATGAGACCGCCTATGCGATGACGGTGCCGCCGGTCGTGGTGACGGCCAACCGCGCGCAGTTGGCAATGCTGGTGGCCACCAACGTCCTGGGCCAGAACACCGCGGCGATCGCCGCCAACGAGGCTCACTACGGTGAGATGTGGGCGCAGGACGCGGCGGCGATGTACGGCTATGCCGGCAGCTCGGCCACGGCCGCAACCGTGCAGCAGCTCACCCCGCCGCCGGAGACCGCCAGTCCCGCGGCGGCCGCCCAGCAGGGATCCGCGGTCGCGCAGGCGACGAGCACCAGCGCGGGAGCCGGAGTGCAGTCGACACTGCAGCAAGTGATCTCGTCGGTCCCGACGTCGTTGAACCAGCTCACCTCACCGTTGTCGGCGGCGACGAACGCGGCCACGAACCCAACGAGTGCGCTCGGCCAATTCCTCGACTTCTTGGACGGCGCGGACGGGAACCCGTTCGGAACCTTCCTGAACTCCTCACTGGTCAACGGTGTCGTGTCCGGCTCATATATCAGCCCCGCGATCGTCACACCCGCGATCACCAGCGGTATCGCCGACATCAACTCGTTGGGACCCGGTGTGGCGGCGGCTGGGGGTGCCGGCGTCACCAGCATGGTCACGCCGCAGCCGCCGTTACCGGCGAGCGTGCCGAACGTGGGCGTCACGGTGAACACCTCCGGCAGCACACTGGTCGGAAAGCTGTCCGTACCGCCGACCTGGACTGCCGCGGCGCAGGTGGCCAACCACAGCGGCGTCACGTATGCCGGTGGCGGGTGGACCAACGCCGTGGGCCCGGCGGGCGGCGGTACCGGAGCCGTCCCGGCCGGCATGCCCGGGATGCCCGGAGCATCCGCCGGCAGATCCGGCGGATTCGGTCACGGCCCCCGCTACGGCAACCGCCTGACCGTCATGGGCCGCCCGCTGTCCGGCGGCTGATACCCGGCGGCGTCAGCGCCGCTCCAGCAGCTCCAGCAGGTAGCTCCCGTAACCGGATTTCAGCAGCAACTTGGCTCGCTGTGCCAGTTGCTCGTCGTCGATGAAGCCCATCCGCCACGCCACTTCTTCGGGGACGCTGACCTTCAACCCCTGGCGTTGTTCCAGCGTGCGAACGTAATCGCCGGCGGCCGCCAACAAGTCGAAAGTCCCGGTGTCCAGCCACGCCGTGCCCCGGGCCAGCACCTCGACGGACAGCCGCCCCTGGTTGAGGTAGGCCCGGTTGACGTCGGTGATCTCGTATTCGCCTCGATCAGAAGGCCGTAAGCTGCGGGCGATCTCGATCACGTCGTTGTCGTAGAAGTACAGGCCCGGAACCGCGTAGTTCGATTTCGGTGTGGCGGGCTTTTCTTCGATCGACAGCGCGATACCGTCGTCGCCGAATTCGACCACGCCGTACGCGGTCGGATTGGCGACCCAGTACGCGAAAATGGCTCCGCCGCTGACCGACCGGAGGCGCTGAAGATTAGTGCCCAGCCCGGGGCCGTGAAAGATGTTGTCGCCCAAGGCCAGTGCTACCGAGCCGTTGCCGATGTGGCCGGCACCGATCACGAACGCCTGCGCCAGGCCCTCGGGTTGAGCTTGGACGGCGTAGCTGATGTTGATACCGAATGCGCTGCCATCGCCCAGCACTCGCTGGAAAGCGGGCGCATCGGGAATGGCGGTGATGAGCTGAATGTCGCGGATGCCCGCCATCATCAGTGTGGACAACGGGTAGTAGATCATCGGCTTGTCGTAGACCGGCAACAGCTGCTTGCTGACGCCCAACGTGACCGGATGCAGCCGCGTCCCCGCGCCGCCGGCCAGAATGATCCCTCGCATGCCTGCCATGTCAGTCGACGAGATCGGCGTCGGTCAACTCGGTCGCGGCCAGCGCGGCCGCCAGGTTGTCATGGCGGAACACCGAGGTGACGTGGTCGTGAACCACCCGAAAGGCGGCTGCGGCAGTGCCGTTGGCGATGTTCTCTTCGACGACGACGACGCCGTCGTGGACGTAGGTCCTGCCCACCTCGGCTTTGGGCGGATGGGCGGTCGCCCACTCGCGCAGCGCAGCGTGGCCCTGGGCGGCGCCGTGCGCATCGCCGACCTCGATGTCATCGCTGGACAGCGCGATCAAGGTATCGATGTCCGACGCGTTCAAAGCGTCGTGCCACGCCAGTACCGTGGCGATCTCCGATGTGGTCATGACGTGCAACGTACCGCGTGCGTCTGGAACGGTGGCCGAGACTCCAGCGAGAATGCGCCGTCAGCGCGATCAGGCGACGCGGCGCCCCAGACAGTGCACGCGCCAACCGGCCTGCTGCCAGCGCTGCACGTCGAGGCAGTTGCGGCCGTCGACGACGACGCGGGAGCGCACCCGGTCGGCCAGCGCGTCGGGGTCCAACTCGACGAACTCCGGCCACTCGGTGAGCACCAGGACCGCGTCGGCGCGGTCGCACGCCTCCTCCACCGAGACGGCGTAATTCAGCGTGGGGAACAACCGCCGGGCGTTGTCCAATGCCTTGGGGTCGTAGACGTTGACCTGCGCACCATTGAGTTGCAGCTGACCCGCGACGTTGAGCGCCGGCGAATCGCGGACATCGTCGGACTCCGGTTTGAACGCGGCGCCGAGCACCGCGATGTTCGCGCCCAGCAGCGAACCGCCGCATGCGTCGGTGGCGATCCCGACCATCTTGGTGCGGCGCCGCATGTTGATGTTGTCGACTTCCCGCAGGAAGGTCAGCGCCTGGTCAGCACCCAGCTCGCCGGCACGAGCCATGAACGCACGGATGTCTTTGGGCAGGCAGCCGCCGCCGAAACCCAAGCCGGCGTTGAGGAATCGACGCCCGATCCGCGGATCGTGCCCGAGCGCGTCGGCCAACAGCGAAACGTCCGCTCCAGCGGCTTCGCACACCTCGGATATCGCGTTGATGAACGAGATCTTGGTCGCCAGAAAGGCGTTCGCCGATACCTTCACCAACTCTGCGGTCTGCAGGTCGGTCACCAGGAACGGCACCCCGGCATCGAGCATCGGCGCGTACAGCTCACGGATGGCGACCTCGGCGCGCCTCGAACCGTCCTGGACGCCGAGCACGATGCGGTCTGGCCGCAGGGTGTCCTGCACGGCGAAACCCTCCCGCAGAAACTCGGGGTTCCAAGCGATTTCGATGTCGATACCGGGCCGCGCGGCTGAGCGCGCCCGCTGGACCAGCTCAGCAGCGGTGCCAACCGGCACCGTCGACTTGCCGACGATCACCGACGGCCTCGTCAATCGCGGTGCGAGAGAATCGATTACAGCATGGACATGGCTCAGGTCGGCGCCATACTCCCCGCGCTTCTGCGGCGTGCCGACGCCGAGGAAATGCACATCGGCGAATTCGGCGGCCAGATCGTAGTCCGTGGTGAACTGCAGGCGCCCGGCCGCGATGTTGTCCTGCAACATCTTTCGCAGGCCAGGCTCGTAGAAGGGAACGTCACCACCAGCCAGCTTGGCGACCTTACCGGGATCGATGTCGACGCCGACAACTTCATGCCCCAGTTCAGCCATCCCCGCGGCGTGGGTCGCGCCCAGATAACCCGTTCCGAAAACGGAGCACCTCATACACCCGACTGTGAGGCGCTGCAATGATCTGACGGCATCGCTCTCCTGAGCGATGGGCAAACGTCAGGTGACGGTTTGCTGTCGACAGCTAAAAGGCCAGGCCGAAGATGCCGAGTCAGTGGCCGAAGCCGTGACCGCCGCCGAACCCACCGTGGCCGCCGCCGAAGCCGCCGCCTCCGCCGCCGAAGCCGCCGCCACCGCTGCCATGGCCGCCGCCGAAGCCTCCGCCTCCCGGGTAGCCGCCACCGGGGTAGCCGCCGCCACCTGGACCGTACGGACCGCTTGGCGGTCCGAATCGGGGCCCACCGAAGATTCCCGGCAGCGGAATCGGCACCGGGATGGGCGCGACGACGGGTGGCGGCGCAGCAACAGGAGGCGGAGCCACCGGTGCTGGAGCAACCGGCGCTGGTGCCGCGGGTGCGGGTTCGGGAGCCGGGGCGGCCGGTACGGGCGCGGGAGCCGGGGCCGCGGGAGCCGGGGCGGGAGCCTCGGGGGCAGGTTCGGGGGCCGGTGCCTCAGGCGCCGGAGCGGCCGGTGCCGGAGCAGCCGCCGGGGCGGGAGCCGGAGCAGCGGCCGGAGCTGGGGCTATCGGCGCGGCCGGAGCCGGTTTGGGCGCCACCGCCTGTTGGCCCGGTTGCGGGCGGACGGCAGCGGTCGGACGCATGCTGACCGCGAGCGCGACCAGCAACGCCGCCGCACCCACCACGAAAAGCGCCGCAACCGCACTGGCCACCAGGAAGAGCGGTCTGCGGCCACCGTCTGACGGGATGTCGCTGACGCCGGTATAGGTACCGGTCTCGAGGTCGGCCTCCTCGCCGGCGAACGCGGTGTAGGCATCGTCGTCGGCAACCGCGCTGTAGGCCAGGGCCTGCTCGCCGGAAGCGTTGTCGACAGCGACATCGAAGTAGCCGGGGGCGACGGCATAGGGGTTGATGAAACCGGTGCCGGGATCCTGGGCGTAGGCCAGGGCCTCGGTCGACGACGAGAACAGCGGCGCATTGGCTGATGCCAGTGCCGCGCCGCGGGCCAACGCGGTCTCCGGCTCTTCAGGGGCGCTGACCATCAGCGCGGTGGCTGCCTCCAGCTGCGGCTTGAGCCGCGCGATGTCGACGCCCGAGCCGACGAGAAACAGGCCGTCAGGCCGGACGTTGAGCGCCTCGGCACCAGACACCAGGGCGGCCAGTTCCGCGGTCGAATCAGCGCCGGGCGTCAGCGGCTGCCGTCGCACTTCGGTGATCGAGCCGTCCGAGCTGTCGACTACGGCCAACGTCGCAGTGTCCGGCTCGACGAAGAGCAGCCCGGTCTGCGCGTAGCCGATGGAGCTACCGACGACCTGGGCAAGCGCCGCTGCCGCCAGAAACGACGACACCAGCATGACGTTCTCGACCTTGCGCGCAGCCAGCGCATCGCGCAGTGCCGCCGCATCGATCGGATCTGACCATGTCACACCCGTCGACCGCACCTGGTAGCCACTCTCAACGGCGCCCTCTTGGGTGCCGAGGATCGCTGAGACCACCTGGTCTGCGGCGTTGATGGTCGGCGCGTCGGCCGCAATGTTGAGCTCGAAGCCGTCTTCGTCGACTGTGACGCCGTCGGCGTTTTCGCCCTCTACGAGAACCATGCGGACCGCGGTGGGTGCCATCGACACACCAAGGACGGTGTCCACGTTTTCCTCCAAGCTGTTCGCATGCGTGATCAGGTCTGGGGGGGTTGCCGGGGTCCCTCTGGCTCTAGCGGAACCGACGCGGATCAATGTCCGGCAGTTCGCCCTTCGAGTTTACCGGCGGCCGAACTCGGCGGCTATGCGTTGACGGCAGAATCGCCGCTGCTCACCGGCGACCGTGGCCCCAACCACCACCGCCGTGGCCCCAACCACCACCGCCGTGGCCCCAGCCACCGCCGCCGTGGCCCCAACCGGGGCCGGGGCCGCCACCCCACGGTCCTCCGCGGTCACCGCGATCGCCACCCCACGGGCCTGGGCCCGCCGGCGGGCCGAACAACGGTGGCGGCAAAAGGTTAGGAATCAGCGGCGGCAGGCCCGGAATCGGTATCGGCGCGGGCACGGGGGCCGGACCTGGAACGAAAGCCGGGGCCGGGGCCGGGGCCGGCGCTGCGCGCGGAACGAACACCGGAGCTCGCCCTGGAGCCGGAATCGCCGCCGGAGCTGGCGCCTGCGCGGGCGCCGGTGCCTGTGCGGGCGCGGGGGCCGCGACGTGCGGGGCGGGCACCTGCGCCTTGGGCAACACTCTGGCGGGGGCCAACACGTTGTGGCTGAGGCTGGGCCGCGAGCTGGCTGTCGGCCGAATGCTGAATGCCAGCGAAATCACCAGTGCCATCACGCCGGTGACGAAGATGACCAAGACGCCCATTGCCGTCAAAAACGGTATCCGGCTTGCGTGTTCGTGCTCCATCGCACTGAAATCGGGATACATCCCAGTGGTGAAGTCCTGCTCCTCGGAAACGTGAGCGTCCGGGCCTATGTGTGTGTACACCGCAGCTGAGTCGTCGGCGATGGCGCTGTACGCCAATGCGTCGCCGCGCGGCTCGGCTGCAACCGCCTCGACAACGGCCAGGTATCCCGGCTCGTGGACGACCGCGCCAGTACCCGGGTCGAGTGCATAGGCCTGCGCGGCCGTCGACGAGGCGAACAGGGGCGCGTTCGCCGATGCAAGTGCCGCGCCGCGGGCCAGCGCCATGTCAGGCTCTTCGGGCACGCTCAGCGGAAGCGATGTCGCACCTTCCAGCGCCGGCTTGATCAGCGGAATGTCGACCCCGGAGCCCACTACCAGGACGCCTTCAGGCTCGTCGTCGAGCCCCTCGGCGGCGGAAACCAGCTCGAGCAGCTTCGACACCGCCTGGTCGTCGTCGTCGGGCAGTACCTCGCGGTGGACATCGGTGATCGAACCGTCGCTGGTGTCCACCACCGCCAATGTCGCGGCTTCCGGCTCGACATACAGCAGTGCCGCCCGGGCGTACCCCGTCGCGCTGCCAATCGATTGAGCCAAGGCGGCCGCGGCGAGGAACGAGGACACCAGCATCACGTTCTCGACCTTGCGGGCCGCCAGCGCGTCACGCAGTTCAGCGGCCTCGCGCGGGTGGGTCCACGTCACACCGGTCGACAGCAGCTCGTAACCAGCCTCGTTGGCACCTTCGCGAGTGCCTAGAATTGCCGCCACCACCTGATCCGGCGCACTGAAGGTTGCCGGGTCTTCGCCGTCGGTGACGACGAAATTCTCCTCATCAACGGTTGCACCGTCGGCGTTTTGTCCCTCAACCAGCACGATGCGGACCGTCGTGGGCGCCATCGACACACCAAGTACGGTGTCCACCAGTCCTCCCCACATGTTTGCCAGCTACCCACGGGCTCTGTGTCACACGGCTCACCTCTGGGGTCGCCCAACACCTAAATCAATCGCCGCACCTGTGTGTGGCGTTACTACCGCGGGTTTAGCTGTGCTCGGTGAAGTTCCGGCCAGGAGCAATCGGTCACAGCCCCCCGGCTGACCCTTCGCAAGACGATTTTACCGTGACCCTCGCACCGCTGCCGGGGCTACCGGTGGCCACCGCCGAAACCGCCACCGTGCCCGCCGCCGCCGAAACCGCCGAACCCGTGGCCACCCCCAAAACCGCCACCGAAGCCGCCGAACCCGTGGCCGCCCCCGAACCCGCCTAAGCCGGGGATACCACCGAAGCCTCCGCCGGGCATACCGCCGAAGCCGGGGTGACCACCACCAAAGCCACCACCCGGCGCACCGCCAAACTCCGGAGGACCACCAAACCCGCCATGCGGCGCACCGCCAAAGTCCGGCGGACCACCAAACCCGCCGCCGGGCATTCCGCCAAAGCCCGGGTGACCATCACCGAACCCGCCACCCGGCGCACCGCCAAACCCCGGAGGACCACCAAAGCCGCCACCCGGCGCACCGCCAAACCCTGGAGGACCACCGAAGCCGCCGCCGGGCATACCGCCAAAGCCACGGTCACCACCACCAAAGCCGGGACCACGCGTACTCTCCGGCGGCGACTGAGGCGCCAGCATTGATGGGCCTGACGAGGGACCGAAGCCTGGAATCGGCTCCGGTACGCGGATCGGGACTGGTATCGGGATGGGAACGTGGACAGGCGACCGCGGAACACTTACCGGGGCCTGCGGCGCGAGATGCAGCGGAGCGGAGTGGATCGGCGGGCTGGCCGGAATTGGCAGCGGAACCACGGCCGGAACGGGGGCGGCGATCGGCGCAGGCGGCGCCGCGGCGAGAATCGGTGCGCGTATCGGCGGAGCCACCGCCGCAGGTGCAGGAATCGAACGAGCCTGCGGCACAGGAACGCTCGCAGCATGCGGGGCAGGTGCGGGCGCCTGCTGAAGCGGGACGATGAGGCTTTGCAACGGACGCGGCAGCAACGCAACGCTCGGCCGAACCCCAAGTGCCAGAGCGACTTCCAGCGACAGTGCGGCAGCCACCGCGACGACAGCCAGCATGCTCCCGAGGAGCACAAGCGGACGGCGTTCAGCGCCGCCGTCAAAGAGCTCGTCCCGCGGAACGTCCACCGCGACGGTGTGGGCTTGAGCTTCGTCATCCGGAAGGGCGCTGTAGGCCAGATCCTCTTCACCCAGCTCCGTGCCGAACGGAACATCCGGCGCCACAAGGTATCCCGGTGCGACGGCGTAGGGATCGATCGCGCCGGTGCCGGGATCTTGAGCGTAGGCCAACGCCGCGGTCGACGAGGCGAACAACGGCGCATTGGCTGACGCCAACGCCGCACCCCATGCCAGCGCGGTCTCTGGCTCTTCGGCCGCGGTGACCGGAAGGAAACTCATCGCCTCCAGCTGCGGCTTGATGGCGGCGACGTCCACGCCGGCGCCGACGATGAACACGCTCTGCGGACGCGTCTCCAACCCATCCAGACCGTCCACCATCCGGGCCAGCGCGCCGATGGTGTCTGCGCCCGACAGCTGTTCTTTGTGGACATCGGTGATGGAGCCGTCGGACGAGTCCACGACGGCCAGCGTCGCGGTGTCGGGCTCGAGGAAGAGCAGGGCGGTGTGCGCCTCGCCGGTGGTGTTGCCGACCATCTGTGTGAGTGCGGCTGCGGCCATGAACGCCGACACCAGCATGACGTTTTCGATCTTGCGGGTGGCCAAAGCCGCATGCAGCGTGGCCGCCTCGATGTGATCGGTCCAGGTGACGCCGGTCGAGGCGAGCGCGTGGCCGGCTTCGGTGGCTCCCTCGCGGGTGCCCAGGATCGCCGAGATCACCTGATCGGCAGCACTCAGCGTTGACGCGTCGTCGTGGGTGGCGATGTCGAATGTGGTGTCCTCGACGGTGACGCCGTCGGCGTTCTCCCCTTCGACCAGCAACATCCGGACGGCTGTGGGTGCCATTGACACCCCGAGCACGATGTCCATCGCGCCTCCATAGACCCTTTGCAGCGCACCACGGGTTTAGGCGGAGGGAACACCGCGTCCGGCGCTACACATAAACAATCGCTGTGGAAGCTGTGTAACGAGACAGTCCAACTTAAGTGGACCTTATGAAATTTTGATACGACCGCGACGGCGTCGGTCCGCGTTGGCCCTGGTACTTCGACCCCACCGACGCGCTCCCGTAAGGATGCTCGGCCGGGCTGGTGAGACGCAGGATGCAGAGCTGACCGATTTTCATACCCGGCCACAAGGTGATGGGGAGGTTGGCGACGTTGGACAGCTCTAGGGTGATGTGTCCGCTGAAGCCGGGATCGATGAAGCCGGCGGTCGAATGTGTCAGCAGCCCAAGACGTCCCAGCGACGATTTGCCCTCCAGCCGGCCCGCCAAGTCCTCGGGCAGCGTGCACAGCTCAAGGGTCGAGCCGAGCACGAACTCCCCGGGATGCAGCACGAACGGTTCGCCCTCGGCAGGCTCCACCAAGCTGGTCAGCTCGTCTTGCTGCTGAGCGGGGTCGATGTGGGTGTAGCGGGTGTTGTTGAAAACCCGGAACAGACTGTCGAGACGAACGTCGACGCTGGACGGCTGAACCAGCGCGTCGTCGAACGGGTCGATGCCCAGGCGGCCGGCGGCAATCTCGGCTCGGAGGTCGCGATCGGAGAGCAGCACGCGACGAGCGTAGCCGTCTGCGATCCTGATGAACGGCGTGACTCCGGATGCTAGCCTCTCCAAGCAACATTGCCGATGTAGTTCAATGGCAGAACATCAGCTTCCCAAGCTGAATACGCGGGTTCGCCCAAATCCTCGCAAGTCTCTGACCTGCGGAACGTCGTCTACCCGAGTCCGGTGCCGTGTGGCTGAGTAGTACCGAATTGTGCGCCGTCTATCTCGCATTTTTGCTAGGTGCGCGGTCGGCCTTTGGAGGGTCCTGATGCTTTTTGGCTTGGGGGCGTCGAACCTCGGCCGGGTATCACTTGGGCTCCGGCCAGCACGATGTCTTCTTCTTCATCCGAAAGTCTGGTGTTGAGCCAGTTCAGATGCGTGCAAAGACCATCGAGACTTGGGAATAGGGAGGCCTCGTTGACGGCCAGTCGGTCGAGACGGGCTCGTAGCAGGGGGAAGCACTGTGCGGGGATGTGTACTCGCTTGATCCTGTCCTTGTATTGCGGAAGTTGGTCCAGCGCGCTGAACTCGTCACGTTCATTCCAAGCAGTGACGGAGTGCCAACCAGACTGGGCCACGATTCGTGGGTTCAGGTTGGTCGGCTGGAAGAAGCGTGTTTGCGTGACTTCATACGGAGAGCTATCTCGGTTTTCCTTAGGTAAGAAATCTTTTTCTTCCGGCGCGAACATGAAAACCGCACCGGGTTCACCTTCTGCTGGTCCACGAACCGCGAACCAGAGCGCAACCAATGGGTTCGTTGACCAATCGAGCAGTCTCGTAGCCAAGCCGTGGTGTCGGGCAAGAGCCAACACATCCCATTCGTCTTTCACGTCTCGACTCAGAAAAGGTAGGTACTGCCTGTGGAACGCATCCATCAGAGACTTCTCAATCTGCTTCAGCGTGCGTGTTCGGTGGCGTCTGCTTATACGCGCCAGCGTCGGCTGAAAGTCCCAGCTACTGCACTTCTGCCCTCGGAATAGGATGTCGTCCCCGTTCGAAAAATCGAATGTCGCATCGACGAACTTCGAAATGCTGTCCACGGTCGTGACGTCGTCCGCTGTCTTCTTAGCCATGCGGTAGTGGTACCGCACGAAGCCGATTTTCGGAGTCTTTACGCAATTATTTTCGGAGCACTTCCACAATCAACTGCCATACTGCTCGAATTGCGCTGATCGGTATGGGACGGATGCGAGGACGCCAGCCTGGCCACGCGGCTGTATGCTCACTCACAGTTTGCTGCCCTGCAGGACGCCGGAGCGAGTTGTGACATCATGTGACACTGAGCCTCGCGGCCACGCTCGCTGAACGGAGTTCTCGCAGGTCAGAGACATCTCGCCGATGTAGTTCAATGGCAGAACATCAGCTTCCCAAGCTGAATACGCGGGTTCGATTCCCGTCATCGGCTCCACTATCGGCCGCGCCAAATGCTGTTCGCGGCGCCGTATCGGGTGCCGCCGCCCAGAGGCGTTCTCAACATTCACCGACTGCGCAGAAGTCTGCCCAACAGAATGGTGTCGCCATGCGGCGTCGGAAAAATGGGGAAAATGCCCCATGAATGAACGCGGCTGACCTGGCATTCTTGCAGCCGTCGCCACGATCTCTACTGAAAGCATCAGCGACGTCGTAGTCACCGCCGCGCGAAAGGAACCAGCGATGAAACGCACTCTCATCGCAGGCATGGCAACGGCAGCCGTCGTGGCCGGCGGTCTGGGGCTGGCAGGTTTGGGCCCGGCAGGTGTCGCCCCGGCCGCGCCCGGTCCTGCTCCGCTTAATCACTTCACTTGGTGCCCAGGCCATCCGGATCCGAACGACCGCTCGCCGGGGGGCCCGGTCCCTGCCATGGAGCATGCGGGATGGGACTTGAGCGTCTGCCACGACTATTACTACGACGATGACTACGACCCGGTCGCCAACAGGGTTATTGCCCAACACGTTATTCACGAGGGCGACCCCGCTCCGCATCCGCCCCCACCCTGGTGGGCACCGTGAGTTGTCCCCGGTCCGATGCAGCGCGCGGAACGCATCCAGGTTCATCGACGACTGACCGTTACGTCATGAACCGGGTCGACACCGTCTACTGAGCCCGTCGAGTCGGGCGGCACCGATGCCAAGCCCAAGTCAACTGGCTCCGCGGACAGACCGCGGCAACCATAGCTGGACAAGTCGACTTCGACGCCGAATACGCGGGTTGGATTCCCGTCATCGGCTCAGCGTCTAATCGCCGAGGGCACTCGCCACAATTCGCGAGTCGCGGCCGCGTTCGTGCGACCGCCAGCATATCGAGACGCCAAAGATCCTGAAATACGTTGCGCGCAAGACTCCCAACGTCCAATGCGCCGGGCTGAGGCGCGCCATCCCTCGCCACCATCGCGGCAATTTCTCGGATCGTGCGGCGTCCGTCGACAAGCTGGATAAAGACCGGTCGTGGCCAAACGGGCGACCACGGAGATGGGCAGCGGGAGCGCCGAGTTAGGTCTCAGGGCGCGTCGAGCGGAGGTGGCGCTGCCGGTGGCGCGGGCGGCTGCCCGGCCGGCGCCGGTGCAGGAGCTTGAGGTGGCGGAGGGTTCGGGATTGCCATGCAGGCGAAGAAAGTCGCAGGCAGGCAGGGGCCGGGCCCGAGCGGCACGGGGAATCCAAAGACCACGGCCGATGCCGCCACGGCGACAATAACTTTGTTCATTTCTCTACTTTCAAAACCCCGACCAAAAATCCCGCGCCACCTCAAACCGTACGCGCATTCGCACGTCGATATAAGCCTGTGGCGATGTCAAACGAACGCGCATGCGCTGACAGACGCCTAGCGTTCGTCAGATCTCAGTCGTCACAACGCTTGCCGCCGCATTGGGCATCAGGCTTTCCGGAATCTCACGCGTCTTGCTTCCCAACGCATTCTGACGTGTCACGACGTAGGTGTAGCGGTCAGCGCCAGGATCGCGAGCCAATGTCTCTTCGCTGTCGATGAGCTGTTCCAGTGTTCGGCAATCGTCGGGACTCAAAGCGTCACTGTCGATGGCGCCACTGGCTTTCAGGCCGGCGAAGCCGCCGCGTCGTTCAATGATGTAGCGGTTCAGCATCTTTGCGCCTCGGTCGTCCCGCTTCTGGAATGCCCACTCGCGTCCACGCGTCGTCGACGCCACGATAGACCTTGGCATCGCTGGGAAACAGCGATTTAGCGGCGTCGCGGGTGAGCGCGGCGAATTCAGTGAAGCCCGTAGACGGCCGAGCGTCGCCACCGGTCAACGCCGCGTACCAGACTTTCCCGGTCTTTTCCCAAGCCTGTCCACCGATGGTTGTCGCCGCGAGGTAGAACGCGTGATTCGGGATGCCGCTGTTTTCGTGCGGATCTCCTCCTGCGACATAGTCGCTGTAGTGCGCCGGCTGCGGCGAAAGGCACTGGCGTGAGCCGGGTTCGGCCATGTTGCGCAGGCATGTGTAGCCTTTCGCAAGCGCGACGGGGCCCAATACGCCAGGTCCGATGAGCCAATCCGCTTGTGCGACGGTCTGCTTACGCCGCCACTGGTGAAACGTCGCCCCGAACACATCGGAGACGCTCTCGTTGAGTGCCCCGGGTTCGTCGGAGTAGTTCAGGCCTGCGGTGAATTGCGTGACGCCGTGTGTCAGTTCATGGCCGATGACGTCATCGGACTTGGTGAAGTCGGTGAAGACTCTGCCGTCGCCGTCTCCGTAGGTCATCTGGCTACCGTTCCAGAAGGCGTTGTCGTAGCGGACGCTGTAGTGAATCGACGACATCAGCGTCATGCCTGCGTCGTCAACGGAGTTGCGTCCAAAGCATTTCCGGTAAAACTCGACGACGGCGTTGGTCGCGTCGAACGCACGTTGCGCCGTCATGTCCGAGCTTGTTCCTGGATCCGAGATCGGCGTACCCGGCAGTGATTCGGTGTTCTTGCAGTCGTAGACCGTGACGGCCGGAACGGGTGTGAGCACCCCCGCGAGGCGAAGACTGGTGATCCCCTTTGCGAGCAGACCAGCCTGGGTCGCGTCGGTATGTGCGGTCCGTAACTCTCGCCATGACGGCTCCACCGCAGCGCTGTCGAGCAGTGCTTGCCGCGACTCTTCTGGAATGCTGTCATCGTCAGCGAGCCTGCGCAGGACGGCTGCCGGGATGATGAAGCGGCCGTAAGCATTGCACATCAGCAACTCCCTTGAGCTTGATGCACGAGAAAAAAGCTTGGTGCACCATCGTTCTCGTAACAATACAAGCGCATGAGGCTGCGGGGTTCTAACCGGCCAGACCCGCTCAGCCCGATGGCGGCGACCCGCTGGCCCGATGGCGGCGACCCGCTTCGCCCGGCTCCGCCGGGCTCGCGATCCCCGCTGGCCCGATGGCGGCGACCCGCTTCGCCCGGCTCCGCCGGGCTCGCGATCCCCGCTGGCCCGATGGCGGCGACCCGCTTCGCCCGGCTCCGCCGGGCTCGCGATCCCCGCTAAGCGGCTGATTTCTCCAGGATGTGCACGCCGCACGCCGAGCCCAGGCCGATCACGTGCGCCAGACCGACTTTGGCGTTGTCGATCTGCCGGTCGCCCGCTTCGCCGCGAAGATGGTGGCAGATCTCCCAGATGTTGGCGATACCCGTCGCGGCAATCGGATGGCCCTTGGATTCCAGGCCCCCCGACACATTGACCGGGATCGAGCCGTCCCGCCACGTCGCACCCGAGTTGAAAAAGTCTGCCGCACCACCCTTCTCGCACAGCATCAAGTTGTCATAGTGCACCAACTCGGCAGTCGCGAAGCAGTCGTGCAACTCGACCAGGTCGAGGTCGCTAGGACCGATCCCGGCCTGCTCGTAGGCGGTCGCGGCGGCATTGCGGGTCAACGTGTTGACGTTCGGCAGCACCTGACAGCCGGCTTCGTAGGGATCGGTGGTCAACACCGACGCCGACACTTTCACCGCGCGCCGCCGCTGCTCCAGCGACAGCGACTTCAGCGTCTCGCCACTGCACACCACCGCCGCCGCGGCGCCGTCGCAGTTGGCCGAGCACATTGGCCGCGTGTTCGGGTAGGCGATCATGACGTCGTTCATGATCTGCTCGAGGGTGAACTGCTTCTGGTAAGCGGCCAGCGGGTTCAACGTCGAGTGGGCGTGGTTCTTCTCGCTGATCCTGGCGAACAACTCAAAACTGGTGCCGCCGTATTTGTGCCCGTACTCGGTGCCGATTTGAGCGAATACTCCCGGCATGGCCTCGGTGCCGATCCGACCGTCAACCGGCGCGACCGCGCCGTAGCGGCCTTTGGGCTCCCAGGTGTCGGCATCCTTCTTCTGCTGTCCGCCGCCGCCGAGCAAGCCGGCACCGGACAGTTTCTCCACTCCGACCGCCAATCCGAATTTCACCTCGCCGGCTTTGACGGCCATGATCGCGGTGCGCAGCGCAGTGGCGCCGGTCGCGCACGCGTTCGCCACGTTGTAGACCGGGATTCCGGTCTGGCCGATCTGCTTTTGCAGCTGCTGGCCGATCCCGGCATTCGCGGCCATCAGGTTTCCGGCTGCGATCACCCCGATGTCGGCCATCGTCACACCCGCGTCGGCGAGCGCACTGGTTGCGGCTTCGGCCGCCAGATCGACGGTGTCCTTGTCCGCATGCTTGCCGAATTTGGTCATCCGGATTCCAACGATCCAGATTTCGTCGCTCGCGCTCATCGTGGCTTCTCCTTGTTAATAGAGGCAGGTGTCAGGTCGCGGGCTCGAAGCCGAAGCCAATTGCCTCGGTCCCCGCCGAATCGGCGCCAATTGGGTAGGTCGCCAGCCGCACTTTCATTCCGTCGTGGATGTGGTCTGGGTCAGGCTCGACGTTGATCAGGTTGGCCCGCACCTGGGTGCCGTCGCAGTCGACCACCGAAGCGACGAATGGGGTGGGGATGCCGGGTGCGGCGAAAGTGACGATTGTGAACGCGCGCACCGTGCCTTCGGTCGGGACCGAAACTGTTCTGAATTCGGACGCGAAGCATCCGGCGCACGCGTTGCGACGATCGAAAAAGCGGGCGCCGCAGTTCACGCATTCCTGCGCGCGGAGGTGCGGATCACCGTCGTCGAGCACCAGATAATCGACCAATGGGATCTGCCCGGCCATCACGACCTCCGTTGTTTAGGTACCCTTGACCGTAGCGATTGCGGCCCCGCTACCGATCCCGAATATCAAGATCAGCCGCGAAAAATTGCGAGTCTTTTGCAGCCACAACCGTTGTGCGTAAACTCGCCACTAGCGTTAGTTAAGTAGACACGGCGAATTTTAGGTCGATTGGTTATGCAGAACAGGTCCCCGGTACAGGTCGAGAACGACCACGAATCCCTGTGGACCTACGTCGCCTGTCCCACCCTCGTCGTCGATCAGGCGGGGATCATCCAAGCTTTGAGCGCATCGGCCCAGGCGCTACTTCCTGACGCGGCGTCCGGCAGTCGCCTCGACGCCGCCGTCGACTGGCTGTCTCCGACACATCTTCGGCTCGTGCAACCCGCAGCGACTCACGGCAACCGCGAGTCGTTCAGCGCGTCCGGCCCGGTGGGTGGTCGTCGCTTCGATGCGCACCATGCCATGCTTCCGGGCGGCGAGGTCGCCTGGTCGCTGGTCGAGGACACCGGCCAAGTGCTACGCGACGCACAGCAGGCGCTGACCCGCGAGCACGAACGCGCAGCTTTCCTGCTCGAGGCGTCGTCTGTGCTGATGGCATCGCTGAACATCGACCGATGCCGGGAAGCGACGGTGCAACTCGCCGCCCGGGATCTTGCCGACGCGGCTGTCGTCGTCGCCCCGGCGGTCCGCGGCCGGCGGATGCCGGTGTTTTACGGCGACGCGTCCGGTGCCGTCGAACAGCGCATGGTCGACGAAGATCCCGCGTCGGTCGCAGGCCTGAGCGAGGCACTGCGCGGATTCCCGCCGGTGCCGTCACGCTGGATCGACGCAGCGACGCTGCCCGACTGGCTGATCCCGCAGGGTTTCACCGGACCGGTCGGTTCAGTGATGATCACCCCTCTGCCCGGTCACGGCGTCTCGGCGGGTGCGCTGGTGCTGCTGCGGCACGCTGACGAAGGCGCGTTCAGCGAGGGCGAAGAGGTGCTGGCACGGTTGTTCGCGGCCCGCGCCGGTGCGGCCTTGTCGGCCGCGCGCCTGTACGCCGAGCAGGCGGCGATCACCCGCACGCTGATGCGCGACCTGCTTCCTCCCCAACTGCGCCCTGTCCACGGCATCGAGTTCGCCGGCGGCTACCGGGCCTCGGAAGACTACGAAGTGGTCGGCGGCGACTTCTACGACGTCCACCCCGCGGCAACGCCGGACGGCGAGACCCTGGTCGTGCTCGGGGATGTGTGCGGCAAGGGACTTGAAGCGGCGATGCTGACCGGCAAGATCCGCAACACGCTTCAGGCGTTGACGCCGCTGGCCGCCGATCACCAAGCCGTCCTCGAGTTACTCAACGGTGCGCTGCTGTCCTCCGAGCACGCCCGATTCACCACGTTGGTGCTCGCCTCGGTCACCAACCGGGACGGCGGGGTGGCATTGCGGTTGACCAGCGCCGGTCACCTGCCGCCACTGATCGTGCGCGAAGGCGGGCGGGTGGAGCAGGCCGAGACCTCCGGCACACTCATCGGAGCGTTGCCGAGCATCGAAACGCAGACGTTCGAGACGTCACTGGCGCCGGGCGAGACATGTGTGCTGTACACCGACGGCGTCACCGAAGCTCGCGGCGGGCCGCTGGGCAACTACATGTTCGGCGAGGAGCGGCTGGCGGCCGCGCTGGGCGAGTGCGCCGGATTGCCTGCCGCGGCCGTGGTCGAACGCGTCATGATGCTTGCCACCCAGTGGATCGGACAGCAGGTGCACGACGACATCGCCGTCGTCGCCATCACCGCCCCGCGCCGCACCCACCTGAGCGCCGTCGACGGGCATACCCGGGGAAGGTTCACGGCTTGAGCCATCGAGACGTCGATACCGCCACCACGCGGGCCGTCGATGGCAACGATCGAGCTCAGGTGCGCGAGCAACTCTGGGGAGCCGTCATCGACTGCGACGAGTACGCAGCGGTGGCGACGATCTACGCCGCAATGGATGCCGGGCTTTCGGCCGAAGACGCGCTGCTGGATGTCATCGCCCCCGTCCAGTTCAAAATCGGCTCAGAATGGGCGGCCAACCGGATCACCGTCGCCCAGGAGCATGCGGCCAGCGCGATCAATGATCGCGTCATCGGCGCACTCGCCCATCACCCCGCAGGCCGCACCACCCCCCGCGCCGGCAGAGTGACCGTCGCATGCGTGGACGGTGAGTGGCACGCGCTGCCGGCGCGTCTACTGGCCGAAACGCTGCGCTTGCGCGGATGGCAGGTCGACTTTCTCGGCGCGCAGGTCCCCACCCCGCACCTGATCGCGCACTTGCACCAAAGCGGTCCCGACGCCGTCGCACTGTCGTGCTCCATCCCCACCCGGCTTCCGACCGCGCACGCGGCGATCACCGCCTGCCAGGCCGCCGGCGTCGCAGTCCTGGCAGGCGGCGCAGCATTCGGCGCGGACGGCCGCTACGCCCGTCAATTGGGCGCGGACGCCTGGGCCCCGGATGCCCGCGCCGCCGCCGAGTTGCTGGCTGAGGGGTTTTTGAGCACGCACCTGTCGTCGAGCCGGCAACCCATCGACGACCTGCCGCACCTGATCGACCAGGAGTACACCACCGTCAGCCAGACTTCCACGCAGCTTGTGCAGGAGACCATGGCATCGCTGCAGGCCCGCATCCCCGCGATGCGGGATTACACCGAGCTACAACACCAGCGGACAGCCGAGGACATCGCCTCGATCGTCGATTTTCTCGTTGCGGGTCTCTACACCGACGACGACGCGTTGTTCACCGGTTTCATCACCTGGACAGCCGACATCCTCACCGCCCGCGGCGTATCCGCGGCAACGTTGTTTCCGGCACTGGATCTTTTGGGTAAACAGTTGCATGAGTTTCCCCGCAGCCAGCGCCTACTCAACGCAGCATCATCCGCCCTCGCCGGTGAGAAGAGTCCGGCGACCGACCCCAATTAACTCCATGACATTTTCGATGAACATCACGACGACACCACAATCCGCATGTGTGCGGCTTACCGGCGACCTGGACTACGAATCGGTCGACGAGCTGGTCACCAGTGCTTCGCGACTACTCGCCCAGCACGTTGACCTGACCGAGTTGCATCTCGACTTCAGCGAGCTGGCCTTCCTCGACTCAGCGGCATTGTCTGGCCTGCTGCTGATCCACCGCCGCACTTCGCATTCCGGCGTCGAGCTTCATCTCGACCACCGGCCGCCGTTCCTGGATCGCGTCTTGCAGGTGACCGGGCTGTTCGGGCACTTCGTCACAGATTCTGACGCGGCTGGCCACAACGCAGCCCTGGTTGACCAGGTCACTTCTGGCGAAACAGGCGTCCGTTGAGCTCAATGCTCAACTAATACAAGTAATCTCACGCGCGCGTAGGCTGCGGCCGTAGCCGAAACGTGACGGATGCTTTACCGAATCGCTCACGCGTCGTCGACGTCCAACATTCCGGACGCCCCTAGTATCACTATTGCAATCTGGTCTACTAGAAGGAACTGGGGCATGCGGACGGGTTCTCTGTCTTTTCTTGCGGCGCTTGGGATCGCGGCGTCTGTAGTCGCCGACCCTTCCGGTGTCAGCGCCGCGGCGTCGAGCACGTCGCAGAAGTTCGCTATCGCCTCGATTCAACCTGCGGCCGAGCAAGTCGTCGGCGTGGCACACCCCGTCGTGATCACGTTCCACTCACCCGTGATCGACCGTCGCGCCGCCGAGTTGGCTCTGAAAATCAGAGCCACACCATCGATGACCGGCAAGTTCGAATGGCTCGATAACGATGTCGTGCAATGGGTTCCGGACCGGTTCTGGCCTGCGCACAGCACTATCGCGCTGTCGGTGGGTAGCATGTCGACCGACCTCAAGACAGGTCCGGCAGTCCTCGGCGTCGCGGACATTTCCGATCACACCTTCACGGTGAGCATCGACGGCGCCAACGCTGGACCGCCGCGGCCGGCACCGCACCACCAAACCCACTGGGGTGAAGACGGCGTGATGCCGGCTTCGATGGGACGACCGGAATTCCCGACGCCCGTCGGCGTCTACACGGTGATGTCCAAAGACCGTTCGCTGATTATGGATTCGAGCAGCGTGGGCGTTCCGCTCACCAGTCCAGAGGGTTACCGGGTTCCGGTGGATTACGCGACCCGTATCACCAGTCGCGGGCTGTTCGTGCATTCGGCTCCCTGGGCGATCAACGCGTTGGGTCACGAGAATGTCAGTCACGGCTGCATCAGCCTGAGCCCTGCCGACGCCGAGTGGTACTTCAACACGGTCAACATCGGCGACCCGGTGGTCGTCAAGGAGTAGCGACGCGGTTCGCTTGTCCGCGTCGGTGACGCATCTATCGGATTGACCCGGCTGGGTGCGCCTATCTGACTGCGTCTGGCGCAAAACCGAGCCGCGAACGCTATGCTCCTGTCGTACAATCGTTTATACATGTGAATGGCGCCTCGACCGTGGGTCGGGGCGCCATTCACGTAAGCAGGGTTCCTACCCCACTGGACCGGGCATGATCGGCTGGCCGGACTGCGGGCCGTCCGCCGACGCAGTATTCACCGGCGCTCCCTTGCCGCCGGCGGCGCCGGCCAAGTCCGTCATCACAGCACCTGGAGGTGCGGCACCCGCGCCGCCAAGTGCAATCAGCGGTGCACCGGCAGGAACGACCGGGACCACGGGGACACCCGCAGGAAGAGGCGCACCCGCGGGAATCGGAGCGCCGGCCGGAATCGGGGCGCCGGCCGGGATGGGGGCACCCGCGGGGAACGGGAACGGAGCGCCGGCGGGAACAGGTGCACCGGCTGCCATGTCAGCGATCGGTGCGCCTGCGGGTGCAGGCGGCACGCATGCCGCTGCGACCGCTGGACCGCCGGCGACTGCGGGAGCGCCGGCGACTGCAGGAGCGCCGACCTCGCCGGCCGCACCCTGAATGCACGCGTAGCCACCCGTTATCAACGGCGCGGCAGCAGCATTCGAACTCAACGCTATTGCGGCGCCGCACAAGCCAACGCCGGCAACCACTTTGACGATGATTCGATCTGAGGTCGCCATCGACGTCAACTCCTTTATCCGCTTTCGGGTGTGTCCCGCAGTTAAATCGGCGCGGCTCAAGCGAACAGCCGGACCGAAGTCGTGTTGGACGACCGACTTATTTTTAATGGACCTATGTGCAACATGCACCACGCCGCACCGGACTGTTTCCAAATAGAGACGTTTGATCGGAAGCCGGTCCGGGTAGCAAGCATAACTGCTGGCGAAAAGAGGTAAGGCTCATCAGCTTTGGCGTTATAGAACCGAAACCTTTTGGGAATTAACAGAAACCGGACGTCGCGCTGTCGGCGTGCTCAGCGGATGTAAACTTCGCCGCCGGTCGGATATCCACCACCGTGGGTGGTGATGTGGACGTGGTCGTAATGACCGTAGCCGGACCCCGATGGCCCACTCGGCGTGTAGTAGGTGCCGCGCCAGATGACGTCTTGCAGTGCGAAGCGGTCTGCGTTCTTGAACGCGAACCTGACGATCTCATTGCCGAGCGCGATACCCGCCGCGCTGGACGGGTTGGGGATCATGATGTCGATCGCCAAGCCGCGAGGATGCCACGGGAGCGCATCCGGACGGACGCCGCCGATGTTTGTGATCTCTGGGAACGCCGCGCTGACGGCGCGGGCGGCCAGGACGGTCTTGACCTGTAAGCCCCGCTCGTTGGCGACTCCCGCAGGAAGCACGCGCGGGGCGGCAGTGGCGGCCACCCGCCATCGCGATGAACGTGAGGCCTGCGCCAGATCGCCCGCACCGTCATTAGGCTGCACGGCGGAAGCAGCCCATGACGAGGTGGTCGACGCGCTAGGTGTGACCTGCGCGCAACATGCTGACTCGGCGCCAGCAACCGTATCGGCGTTCCGGTGCGCGCCTACCGCATGAGCGCTTCCACCGACGGCAAAGACGATGGCGGCCGGGGCAATGACCATAGCCTTCACCACAGGCGATTTTCGCCGACTGCTGGCTAATACATGGCGTCCCACGGCAAGCAGCTTACGAGCAAATCAAGAAATAGTCACGATTAGATAAAGGCATCGCAAGTGAGCGCAGACCGCAACCCTGCATTTACAGCGGCCAGCTGTCTGTTTCCGGCGCAAAACGCAGAGGGGCGGCAGGGGGTAGCGGCCGTCGAACTCCGACTGATATCGCGTCCAGCATCAGGGCGACATAGCGACGCCAACCGTCGCTGCCTGCATCCATCGTCCACAACACGCTGTGCAGCATGGTGACCAGCCGGGGCAGGTCAGCAGGGGCCAGGTCGGCCCGGACGACACCGGCTCGCTGGCCGCGCACGGCGAGCTCGGCGAGGGCCTCGTACAGGGCTTTCGAGATGTCAGGAGTCAGCGATCCGGCCATGCGGGCCGCGGTCAACAGACCCCGTTCGCGCGCGCCCAGCGATATCGCGGCGTCGATCAGCTGCGCAATACCCTCCAGCGGGTCGGTAGCCTTGCGACCCATCTCGATCGTCGGCGCGAGGTCCTCGGCAATGCACTGGTCCAGTGCCGCCCGGATCAGCTCGGCCTTGGTCGGAAATCTGCGGTAGAGCGTCCGCTCTCCGACGCCGGCCCGGTGAGCGATCGTCTCGATGGCGGCCTCGGGACCGAGTTCGCCGTAGACCTCGCGTGCGGCCCGCAGGATCCGCTCGGCGTTACGCGCGGCATCAGCCCGTAGCGGGCGATCGGTCACCGCAGTCATCGCATCAGCGTAACTGACAGTTGACTGCCACTCACCCGCGTTCTACGCTCGGGCAATTGGCAGCCAACTGACACTTAAGAGGAAATGCCGGTGACTTCCACGACATCCGATCTGCCCGTGATCCCGATGCAGCGTGCCGCGCGGTGTCCGCTCGCACCTCCGACAGAATTCGCGGGCTGGCGGCAAGAGCCCGGCCTTCGGCGGGTGATGTGGAACGGCCAAGAGGTGTGGTCGGTGAGCCGCTACCAGGACATCAGAGCCGCGCTGGTCGATACACGCCTGTCGGCGCGAACCCTCCCGGATCTGTTCGGGGAGTCGAGCGACGCGCCGGTCGTGTTCGCGCGTATCGACGATCCCGAGCATCACCGGTTGCGCCGCATGATGACCAGCCAATTCACGTTTCGGCGCACTGAAGCGATGCGGCCGCAGATACAGGAACTGGTCGACAAATACCTGGACGCGATGATCGACAAGGGGCCGCCTGCCGACATCGTGCGCGACTTCGGCCTGCCGGTGCCATCGCTGGTGATCGCGCTGCTGCTGGGCGTCCCTCCCGAAGACCTCGAGCTGTTCCAGCACAACTCCACTGCCGGATTGGAGGTGAATTCCACCGACGAGCAACGGGCGCAAGGCTTCATCGAGATGTACGTGTACATCCAGGAGTTGGTGGCGCGAAAGGAACGCGAACCCGGCGACGACCTGATCAGCCGTCTCATTACCGACTACGTCGCGACCGGTCAGCTCGACTACAACACCGTGGCTGTCAATGGAGTGGTCATGATGCTGGCCGGCCACGAAACCACGGCCAACATGATTTCGCTGGGTACCGTTGCACTGCTAGAGAATCCGGAAATTTTCGAGCGACTCGGGCAGACCGACGACGCCGCCGTCATCGCCAACGCCATCGAAGAACTCTTGCGTTACCTCTCCATCGTGCACGCTCAGGTGGACCGGATCGCGACCGAGGACTTCACCCTCGGCGGCCAACAGATCCGCACTGGCGACAGGTTGTTGATGAACCTGCCCGCCGGAAACTGGGACAGCGAATTCGTCCACAGTCCAGAGACTTTGGACATCGCGCGAAATACCCGCGGGCACGTCGCTTTCGGCTACGGAACTCACCAGTGCATCGGTGCCAACCTTGCGCGTGTCGAAATGCAGGTGGCGTTCGCGACGCTGGCCCGCCGGCTACCAGGCCTGCAACTGGCGGTACCGCCGGATCAGCTCAAATTCAAAGACGCCGACATCTACGGCATGAAGGAATTGCCGGTGACCTGGTGACGGACCACCTGCGGTTCGACGATCAGGTCGCGGTCATCACCGGTGCCGGCAATGGTCTGGGCAAGCAGTACGCGTTGCTCCTGGCGTCCCGCGGCGCGCGCGTCCTGGTCAACGACATCGGCGGCTCAGTGACCGGAGCAGGTTCCAGCACAGACGCCGCGACCGCTGCCGCCGAGGAAATCCAAGGGCTTGGCGGTCAGGCCATCGCCGACGGCAACAGCGTCACCAGTCCCGAAGGTGGACAAGCGATTATCGATGCTGCGATGCGCGCCTGGGGACGTGTCGACATCGTGATCAACAACGCAGGCATCGTCCGCGATGCACCGTTCGAAGACGTCACCGCCGACCGACTCGACCCGTTGCTAGACGTCCATCTCAGGGGTGCGTTCTATGTGACGAGGCCCGCGTGGAAGATCATGCGCGAGCAGGGCTACGGACGAATCCTGAATACCTGCTCGGCGGCGGGACTGCTGGGCGCCGAACGGATGAGCAATTACGGCTCGGCGAAAACCGGGTTGGTCGGATTGACCCGGGTATTGGCCGCCGAAGGCGCCGACCGCAACATCAAGGTCAACGCGATCGCGCCGATCGCCTACACCCGGATGCTCGCGCATTCGGTCGAGAGCGCCGGCCGGCCAGACGACCCGTCAGCGCAGGCCGTCTTGGATGATCTTGTGGCGCAATACCTTCAGAAGCTGGATCCGGCACTGGTCGCCCCGGTCGCCGCGTTCCTCACCCACCGGGACTGTCCGGTCTCCGGCGAGATCTACACCGTCGGCGCCGGACACGTCGCCCGGTTCTTCATCGGCCGGACACAGGGCTTCTACAGCCCTGCGCTCTCCGTGGAGCAAGTCCGCGACCACCTCGACGAGATCCGCGACGAGGCCGGTTACACCGTGCCGGGCGGACCCGCCGACGAGATGGCGGCATTGTTCGCCACCATCATGGCCGACCAGCCCAGCTGACGCCTAGAGGTGACTGGCGGCGAAACCCGCTGCCTGCTGGGTCATTCCGTTCGCTGGATACGACGCGTGCGCGAAGCTCGGCAGCCCACCGGGGTCGCCGTTGCAGATCGTGTCGCCGTCGGCGCACAGGTCGTCGGTCTTCGGCACATACAACGGGCCGATGACGACCGCGGGCGCCCCGTAGTTCTGCAGCCACTGCGCCGACGGCTTGCCGAACAACGTCACCGCGGCGACGTGGTTGGCAATCTCGGGCGGCATCGGTTTGGGCATGAACGCCAGGTATTCAGCGGGAATCCCTGGCGGCACGGATGCCGAGGTGGTGAAGCCGGCGACGACCGCGCCCTGCGAGTAACCGCCGAGCACGATCCTGGTTTTGGGGCAGCTCGCGGCGGTGGCCTCGATGTGACTGCTGGCGTCCTTGATCCCGTCGACGACGCTCTGGGCGAAGGCGATGCGGTCGTTGAAATCGCTGCTGGCCTCGTAGTTGACCGGGTAGACGTTCAGCGACTTCGGGCCGATCGCGGTGCGCAGTTCGTCGACGAACGGTTCTCCGATCCCGCCGACGCCGACCGGCTCACCCGTGCCGCGGGCGAAGACCGCCTCGACATCAGGACATGGTTCGGCGGACGAGATCGGTGTCGGCGCGGTCAACAACCCGCCAAGAATTGTCAGCGCTGCGATGAGGACACGACCGGTCTGGCGGAAACACATGGTCAACATTCTGGCGTTGTACCCCCCAACCTGTCCCAATACTCCCGGCGTGACCCACGTCGCGGCCCGCGGGTCGCACCGAATCAGGGTGCCTCTTCCGAGTCGTCCAGGACGCTGACAGCGATGCCGTACGGCAAGAACCGGACCTTGCGGCTCGGGTCGGTGTTGTTCCGGTTGGCGCGCAGCGCATCGAGTTCGGTGGCGTACACCTCCTCGACGCGGGCCGCGCCGTCGGCGCTCATCGCATAGATCGCCCACACCCCGTCGCCGGCCTCACCGGTGGTCTCCGGCCTGGTCCGGGGGCGCCGCGTCAAATCCTCGAAGATCGCCGACCACCCTGACCGCTCACCGGGCAGCGTAAAGAATCGGCTGACCCCTTCCAATGCGTCGCGCAGGCCCTCGCCGGCGTCGCGGATCACTCGATCCAAGTCTTCCGGATCGAATCCGAACCGTCCGTTGTCGTCCATCACGCCTCCTGGCAGGTCACACCGATACGTCCAGTGTGCGCATATCGGGGACCTCGCGCCACGACTAGTAGCCGTACCCCGGGTTCATGTAGGGATTCTGCGGCATATACGGGCTCTGCTGCTGGTAGGGATTTTGTTGCTGGTAAGGGTTCTGCTGCTGGTAGGGGTTCTGCGGCTGCTGGCTGGCCCCGCCCTGCCCCGCGGGCACCTGGACCGGTATCGGCACCGGCACGAAGGGCAGATTCAGATACGTCGTCGTCATCGCTGCCGTCGACGGGGTACTCGGCGGGGGCGGCGGCGGAGGCGGCGGAGTCGAGCTCGGGGTGGTGCTGGTCGGGGCCGGCGGCGTCGTAGTCGTCGGCTGTTGCGTGGTGGTGACATGCGCCCTGGTGGTCGGCGGCGGTTCATAGGTGGTCACCGGCGGTGGTGGCGGCGGAGGCGGCGCTTCGCTCGTCGGCGGCGGCGGAGGCGGCGCTTCGCTGGTCGGCGGCGGCGGTGGCGGGGGCGCTTCGGTGGTGGGTGGCGGCGGCAGCGGACTCGGCGACGGAAGCTGCGAGCTCAGGGGCGGCACTGGCACTGCCGTGGTGCTGCTCGGCAACGTGGGCACCCGGCTGCCCGGGCTGCTCGTCAGGGTGAACGCCACCCCGCCGATGGCGACCATCGACACCAGCGCGGCGAGCCCCAAAAACAGCTGCGGCATCCGGTTTCCGCGCTGCTGCATGTCGAGCGGCACGACCCTGGGCAGCTGCATGAGCTGTGACGGCGTAGCGCCGTTGTCGTCGTCGTCATAAGGCTCGCCGGTGTAGAACACCGGCTCTTTGCCGGAATCGTCGGCCTGCGACCAGGCCAACTCCTGCAGGCCCGCCGACGGAACGCCATTGAAAAACGCATCAGCCGGGGCAGTGAACGTGCCGGTCGATGCATCAAACGTCCCAGTGGAGGTTCCGAGCGCACCTGTCGGGACGGCGAAAGTGCCGCTGGACACCGCGAAGCTGCCGGTCGATGCACCGACCAACGTTGCCATCGTGGGAACTTCGACCGCATCGTCTGGCTGCTCGACCAATTGCTCGGCCGCCAGCATCACGGCACCGACCGCCATCGCGAATCCGGGCTGCACGGCGGTTACCAACGAAGCTTTGGTGTGGGCCGAAAGACGCTGTGCGACAATCGGAATCTTGGCGCCGCCGCCGGCCATCGCCACCGCCGCGATGTCCTTGCTTCGAAGGCTGTTGTGTCGCAACATGTCATCGAACGCCGACAGCAAACCGCTGAGCCGGCTTTCGATCAGGCTGTCCAACTCCGGTCGGCTCACTTCGACGCGGGAGCGTTGCCCGGACAGCTCGACGACGAGTTCGGTCGCCGCCTCTTTGGAGAGCCGTTCTTTGGCCAGACGGCATTGCTCACGCACAGCGGCGTTGCCGTGTGCGGCGTTGTCCAGCACGTGAACCATGAGCGCCTGATCGAGGATGTCGCCGGAGAATTCCGGGTACCGCAGAGTGTCGGTGATCGGCGTGAAATCCGAAGCAGCGTCGGCCAAGGTGATGCTCGTCCCGCCGCCGCCGAAATCAACCAATGCGACAACACCGTTGCTGGGCAGGCGAGAATCGGAGTTCAACGCGGTCAGCGCGGCGACGGAATCCGAGACCAGTCGCGGCGAAATGCCGTCATGCACGAAGCCGGCATGAGTGCTCAACGCGTCTTGCAGGACCCGAAGCGCGCCCGGACCCCAATGTCCTGGAACGGCCATCGTGATATTCGAGGTCGACGCTGTGCCACCGGTCGCGGTGATCAACGCGTCCAGCGCCTCGACCAGTAGCAACCCGGGATCGTGGCTGGAACCGTCAGCCGGCTTGAGGGGGTTCGACTTTCCGACTCGCTCGACGAAACCGGCCATCAACGTGCCGGTATCCGCGGCATCGACGTCATCAACGGGAATACCGAGTTGCGGTGCGCGATCGGGGAAAAGCGTCAGCACAGCCCGACGAGAGACGGGAGGATTCCCGCTGCGGACCGCTACTAAGTTAGTGGTCCCGATTGACAACCCCAATGGGTCATGCATAAAACGAATACTTTCGTCGATAGCAACAGTCGCCGGCCAGGGTTAACCATAACGGCGGTCACGCTACGACGTTCGGGCACAACATCATCGGTATACGGTCGATGCGGTTGTGTCACCGAAGTGATACAGCCGACGGCTTGACACGAGAGGCGCGTCACACAGGAGTCAGCGGCAACGATTTCCGCGGCTGGAATTCAAAAGTCGATCCGCCGCTGACTTTGGTGATCGCAACCTCGGGAAACTCCGTTGCGGCAGTATCGTTCTCAGTGAATTCAGCGACCCAGTCGGTGCTGTTTCCACTGATCGTGACGTCGATGCGCGGATCGACAGCGCGGGCGATCGCCTGTAGCGGCTGGACGGACTCGGGCGAGCACAGCGAGATCCAGGCGGCATCGTCGTGGGCCGGCGACCGGTGAACGTGCAACCCGGATTGCGTCTCGGCGTTGACGTAGCCCTGCGGGTTGAGCAGTGGATGCAGCTCCAAAACTTTTCGTAGACCGCCGATTCCGCCCGGTAGCGACAGCGCCCGATGGATGCGTTCGGCACCGAGTCCCGCGACGCCGATCAGGCCACGCGTGCACACCGAATCGGCCAGCTTGATGTCAGAGCCTGCTCGTGCTCGCACCGCGATCGCAAAGGACAGATACAGCAGGTGCATCTGCAGGCAGACTTCGTCGGCCATGCGCACCAGTGCCGAATGCGAGTACGCACCGAAGTCGAAGTCGGACACCACCGGGCCCGAGTAATCGGCCAGGCCTTCGTCGGCCCGATCAATCGTATCGAGTTCCCATGTGGCAGCGCGGGTTTCGCTGACGATATCCAGCGCGGGGATGCCCTCGACCGGCGGATAGGACTCGTCGATGACCACGGTCCAGGCGCAGTGCGGATGCCGGTCAGACGGGGCCCGGGGCGGGCGGTGGATGGGCCGCACCTGGGCGCGGGCATTGGTCGCCACCGCCGTGGCGTCGAACGTCGGGTCCTCGATGGTGTGACACATTCCGAAGACATAGTCGGGGCCCATCGGCTCCACATCGAGCAGCGCGCCGCAGTGATCGAGATGAAACTCGCCGTGCCAACGGTCGTGAATGGTGTAGCGAAAGTCCATGAACTGCGGCGGAGCGCCGATGTCGAGCTGCAAGCCCTTGAAGATGGTCGGCACGTCGACCCCCTCGTAGTTCAGGGCTCGCTGCATGCGCCGGGTGTAGATCGGGCTCGCCCCGGCCCACTCCTCGATCGCGATCTGCACCATCTCGTCGCGCCCCCACTCCTGGATGCACCACGCCATGCCGGAGCGGTCGATCATCTGCCCGATCAGCAGCAGCTCGGGAAGCAGGACGGCGAGTTCCTGGCGGGATAGCTGGGCGTATCGCGAATGACTCACCGACCAAAAATAAAGCTGACTATGTTATAAAGTCAATAATGTCTATCGCCGCAGGCCAAAAGCCCCGATTGCCGGTCACACCGACCCGGCGGACGACGGCGCCGCGAAAACGCGGTGATGACACCCGCGCGAAAATCATCGATGAAACGGTCCGCTGCATCGTCGAGGAAGGCTTTGCCGCGGCGACCGCCAAGCACGTCGCCGAGCGCGCAGGCGTCACCTGGGGGGTGATCCAGTACCACTTCGGCGACCGCAACGGCCTGCTGATGTCCGTCGTCGACGACGGAGTGGCCAGGCTGCTGGAGAGCCTGTCCGCGGCCGATGTCAGCGAACTGCCCCTCCGCGAGCGCATCGAGGTGGTCATCGACACGGCGTGGAGTTGTTACAGCAGTCCGACGTCGATGGCGGCCTTCGAGATCTTGCGGGCCAACCGCGGCGGACCGGGCGGGTCGTCTCGGCGCCATCTGATGGAGATGAACTCGGCGATCGGGCAACTGGGCAGGCTGATCACCGACGATCCGGCTAATGACGGTGTGGCCGAAGTGATTTGGGCGACGCTGCGCGGCGTGGTACTGGCGCAGATGATCGTGGGCACCGAAGTCGACTGGCAGCAGGAGCGGCGCGCACTCATCGACATGGTCACGCACTATCTGCGCTGAGCACGTCGTGTGCTGCAATGACGTGATGAGCTCTCACGATCAAGTCTCCTACCTCTCCGACATCACAGCGATAGAACAGCTCAAATACCGCTACATGCGTGCGCTGGACACCAAACACTGGGACGATTTCGCCGACACCTTCACCGAGGACGTCATCGGCGACTACGGGTCGTCGATGGGTGAAAAGCACCACTTCACCAACCGCGCCGACCTGGTCGAGTACATGCGTTCGTCGCTGCCGTCCAACGTGATCACCGAGCACCGGGTCACCCACCCGGAGATCACCGTGACCGGCGACGAGGCGACGGGCATCTGGTATCTGCAGGACAAGGTGATCGTGGCGGAATTCGATTTCCTGCTGATCGGTGCCGGGTTCTACCGCGACAGATATCGCCGCACCGCCGACGGATGGCGGATCAGCGAAACCGGATATGAGCGGACCTACGATGCCACGATGTCGTTGAAGAACCTGGACTTCAAGCTGTCGCCGGGTAGCGCCCTAGCCTGAATTCGATTGCGGCTGATGCCTACTGGGTGATCGCCATCACCGCGCCTGGGCGCAGCCACTGAATGATCTGCACCAGCTTGGCGTCGTCGATCGCCACACAGCCTTCGGTTGCGCCGCCGTCGGTGGTGTGAAAAAAGAACGCCGCACCTTTGCCCGGAGCGCGGTTCGGGTTGACGCCCATCACCACCGCATGTTTGTACTGCGGGATCTGAAGGTTTTCACTGGCCGACGTCGAGAACGGGCACTGCGCCTTCTGGCAGACCTGCATCGTGTTGAAGGTGGGGCTGTTGTCGTCGCCGTTCCACCAATGGTTGGAACCGACCTGGACGTATTGCAGTCCGCCGCCGGGGTTGGGGGCGGTCCCGAATGCGAACGGCAGCGCGAAAACGCCCATCGGCGTTGCGGGGTAGCCGCTTTTGGCCTCTGGGGCCAGGCCCGCCGAACCGATATGTGTCGGAATGCCGAGCTCAACAGGCTGCCATCCGGCTGGAACATGTTGGTACACATCCAGCTTCGCGTTTGAACCACCGGTCCCGACGACGGATATCACCTGCGGTGCGTTACCGACCGAAGGTGCGAACCAGGGTGCGCCGACTGCACCCCCCTTCGGTGCTGTCGCCAGGGGTATGGCGGCTGCGCATACGGCAGCGCACAGTAAACCCAGCAGTCGGCGCACCGTCTCATCGTCGACGCCATCCGATCACCAGGTCAAGTCAAGTTTTAGCGTCAATCGGGTCACCGAGCGGCCGCAACGCCAACGCCGGGCGCCCATCGATGCTGGCTGCGTCTATATGGTCGTATGCGTCACCCGCAGGTTCCCGGGGTATAGAAAGCAATGGATGTCACCCACAGATCGCAGCCGTATGCCGCCCGCTGATGGCAGCACGACCCAGTTCGCCGCAGCGGGCGAGGCCGGCGTGCCGCCGTTGACGGTTTGGCTCGGGTCGGCGATGTACACATTCCCGGTTGACCGGGACGTGATCGTCGGTCGCGACCGTGAGTGTGACATCCGCTTTCACGACATCAATCCTGACGACCTGACGCTGATATCGCGCGTGCATGCGATCCTGCGCTTCGACGGCACGCAGTGGGTGGTTGTCGACAAAAGCCAGAACGGGCTCTACGTCGGTGGAACACGGGCGAACCTGGTGCCGATCCGCGACCGCCTGAGCGTCGCTTTGGGTAGTCCGCGCGGCCCGCAGCTGACGTTCCGAGTGGCCGCACTGGGAGCACGTCAGCCCCAGACCCGCGAAGCGGTGGCCGACAGCCCGCAGACGGCAATGTTCCGGCCCCCCACCCCGCCTACCCCGCCGCGTGTACAGCCGCCACCGAGCAGGCCGACTCCGGCCGTCTCGTCGCGGCCGACGCCAGCCGTCTCGTCGCGGTCGGCGGCGTCGTTGCGTTCGGCGACGGTCGGCCGAGCCAAAACCAACAACATCGTCGTCGAGGATGCGTTGGCCTCACGTGTGCACGCGGTGCTGACGTCGACTCCGGCCGGTCTGGAGATTCGCGACAACAACAGCAGCAACGGCACTTTCGTCAACGGCTTGCTGATCACCAGCACGACGCTGCGTGACGGCGACGTCGTCACCATCGGCAACACCGACCTCCTCGCGACCGGCAATACCCTGGTGCCTCAGCCCGCGGTGGCGCGCACCAGTGGACTCACCGCGTACGGGTTGGCGTTGACCATCGACGGCCGGCAACTGTTGCAGGACGTGTCCTTCACCGCCAAGCCCGGAACGCTGACCGCGGTGATCGGACCGTCCGGCGCCGGAAAGTCGACGCTGGTCAAGCTGATTGGCGGTGCGATGCCGTGCAGCGCCGGCGTCGTCGCGTTCGACGGGCACGACGTGCACGCCGAATACGCGTCGATGCGTTCGCGGATCGGGATGGTGCCTCAAGACGACGTCGTGCACCGTCAGCTCACCGTCGAGCAGGCGCTGAACTTCGCGGCCGAACTTCGGCTGCCACCGGACACTTCTGCCGATGACCGTCGCGAGGTAGTCAATCGGGTACTCGACGAGCTGGAGTTGGCTCCGCACAAGAAGACTCGTGTCGACAAGTTGTCCGGCGGGCAGCGCAAACGCGCGTCGGTGGCCATGGAACTGCTGACCGGTCCATCGCTGCTGATCCTCGACGAGCCGACGTCAGGGCTCGACCCGGCACTGGATCGGCAAGTCATGACGATGTTGCGCCGCCTCGCGGATGCCGGTCGAGTCGTCATCGTCGTCACACACTCGCTGACCTACGTCAGCATGTGCGACCAGATTCTGCTGCTCGCACCCGGGGGCAAGACCGCCTTCGCCGACCCGCCCGCGCAGATCGGGCCCGTGATGGGCAGCACCGACTGGGCCGACATCTTCGCCCGGGTCAGCACCGACCCCGACGGCGTGCACAGCGCGTATCTGGCCCGTCATCCCGCCGCTCCGCGTCGACCGTCGCCGACTGCGGGCGCGGCACCGCTGGGTCACCCGCCGCAGACCAGCCAGTGGCGCCAGGTAATCACGTTGGCGCGCCGCCAAACTCGACTGATCACGTCCGATCGCGGCTACTTCGTATTCCTCGCGGTGCTGCCGTTGGTGCTGGGCGTGCTGTCGCTGGCGGTGCCGGGCAACACCGGGCTGGGACCGGTCACTCCGACCGCGCCCGAGGAACCCATCGACATCCTGATCTTGCTCAACATCGGCGCGGTCTTCTTGGGAACCGCGTTAACCGTGCGCGACCTGGTCAGTGAGCGGATGATCTTCCAGCGCGAAAGAGCTGTGGGCCTTTCGGCGTCGGCCTATCTGATGGCCAAAGTCGTCGTCTTCAGCGCCGCAGCACTGATGGGCACCGCCGTCATGGTCGCGATCACAACGATCGGCAAAGGCGCACCCGCGCATGGCGGAGTGTTGTTGGGGCACGGCGAATTTCCTGCTGTCGTTGAGTTATATCTGGGCCTGGCGCTGACCGCCATCACCTCGGCGATGGTGGGCCTGGTGCTGTCGTCACTGGCCCGGTCCACCGAACAGGTGCTGCCGATGCTCGTGGTGAGCATCATGGTCTCAATGGTGTTGGCAGGCGGCCTGATTCCGGTGACAGGACGGCTGGTGCTAGACCAGCTGTCGTGGTTGGTTCCCGGTCGTTGGGGTTTCGCCGCCTCAGCGTCGACAGTGGATCTGAACAACGTCGAGGCGGGGCTGCCGATTGATCGGCTGTGGCGCCATATCGCGAGTGCATGGCTGCAAGACATGGGCATGCTCGCGGTGCTGGCCGTTATTCTGGCCGGCCTCGTCAGGTTCCGGCTGCGACTGGGTGCGCGGAAGTGAATTGACGGCCCGGCAGGCGGTAGTAGCGTTGCGGCCAGTTCGAGAAAGGGTCAGCGTGCTCGTCGACACCGCAAAACTGCACTCCGGGGCCGATGAGTCCTATCGAGCGAGCGAGCATGCCCAAGCCGGCGCGAATCACCTGTCGGGCGTCGCACCCGTTGCGGGAATGTTCGGCGATTTCGCCGACGCAGACGACTTTCACGAGGCGATCAACGCGGCCCACCAATTCCACGTCAAGGCTCTGCGCGGTCACCAACAGAGCCTGAACGAGGTTGGCGCACGAGCGCATCGCACCGGATATGCGTTTACGGAGATGGACGAGCGCAACGCAAAGGTGTTGCGAGAACTCGAGTGAATCTCCGCTACATGAGCCGGGGTTTGCTGGCCATGTTCGCCGGGGGCGATCCCTGGACAATCAACGACACGTTGCAGAGTGGCCGGCCGGCCCAGATCGCCGACCTGGCGCAGGCGTTCCACAACGCCGGTCAGTCCACCCAGGAAGCTGACAACGCGTTCGCCGAGGCTCGCAGTCGAGTGAATGCGTGGATCCGCGACAACGGGCAACATCCCATCACCGACTCCGCCGAAGTGCAGCGGACCATCAAGGCTTTGAACCTGCAGGCCGGTCAACTTCCGAAGATCGCGGCCGATCTGGAAAATGTCGCTGCGGCGCTGGCGCAGACGCAAGGAACCGCGACCGGCTACATCAACACCCTGGAAACCAGGTTGCAGCAACTCGACGACTGGATCGGCCAGGCCGACGCCATGATCAAGCAGGATCAGAATCTCCTTGAACAAGCCGACGACGAGGACGACGTCGACGCACTCGAGGACGACATCGACCGGCTTGAGCAGTACATCAACGATTGCGAACGCGAAGCCATCGACGACACCAAAGCGACGCTGCAGTGGCTTCAGCGAATCCGCGATCAGTACGCCGACGGCCTGAAGAAAGCGAAGGCGAATCTCCGCACCGACGGATACGACCCGAACACGCTCCTCGCGCTCGACGGCGAAGGTCGCAAGCCCGGCGACATTCCGCCTTCTGGACTCGAAAGCCAACAACTGGCCGATATTCGGCGCGTCATGAATCAGGCCGTCGTGGATCAGATGGCGAAAGTGCGTGCCGCGCAGAAGGCTATCGACGAGGCGGCGGCTGCGGCCGTGAAGTTCGGCGCAGGATCACCGCAAGCCGATGCCGCGCTGGCGAGCCTGCCCCAGCTGAAACAAAACCTTGCCACCGCTCTCAACGACCTGGGCAAATTGCCCGACTACGGCAATATCGACCTCGACTCGCTTCGGTCCAGCGCCGACGGCCACTTCTTGTTCGGCTACACCGCCGACGGGCAGCCCGTGCAAGTCACCGGCCAACTCAAAAACGGCGCCGGTGAGATCTTCGACCAGGGCACCGGGACCTATTACACCTTCAAAGACGGCAAGCTGGTCGGAACGCGGACGCCCGATCCAGGCCAAGTGGAAGCGACCTCCGAACCGCTGTTCACCGCCGTCACGCTGGCCACGGGTGTGCCCGAGCTCAAAGCGGGTGGCGAAGCCGCCATTCAGGGTTTCAAATCGCTACTGGAACGACGGGCTGTCGGCCTGGGCGGCATCACCTCGGACAACGTCATCGCCCAGACGCTCACCCAGGCCGAGCTTCGCGCCAAATTAGCCGAGACCGAGCTTGGCGCGGACGCAGGCGGACACGCGGCACCGCTTCCCCCCGCCGCAGCCGGTGACCACCCGCCCCCGGTCCTTGCCACAGATCACCCCGGGCCCGCGCCGACGCACGAACCGCCCGTCGCCGGCGAGCCCGTTCATCCGCCGGCGCCGCCGATCGTTGAGCCGCCGCCCCCGCTTCCGCACGATGCACCGATCTTCGACGGCTATCACCCCCATGAGCCGGGTCCTGAGTTCACCAACGCTGATGGCAGCCTCATCTATCCGGATGACACCCTGCCCGGACACGTGTACGCCGTGCCCGGCACGGTCGTTCCCGACGCGCATCTGCCCGCCGGTACGGTGATGGACCGCTTCGGATACCCGGGAGGAGGCTGGCTCAGCCCCGATGGGGTGCCCTTCGCTGAACGAGCGCTTCCGCCGGAGAGCGCCCTCAAACCGTATTTTCAATATGTGGTCGAAGACCCGGCGAGGCTTCCCCCTGGATGGCGCATCGAACAATCCCAGGCGGCACCCTGGTTTCGCCAACCCGGTGGCGGCATACAATATCGAATTGTTGACGAATTCGGAGAGACTGGCAACGTCGCAGAGCTGGAAAAATGGGGATTTCTCAAGAGGATTAATTAATGACAGATTTCTCTCGGTTGTCGGCGAATTGGCGTGAGTGGGCTCCGAGTCTTGGCGGCGGTGACATATCGGTTTCCACCGACTGCGCCGACTGCGACGTCCGCTTCAATTCGCACGACTATTCCGTCCATCTCCGCAATGACGGATCCTGGTGGATCGTAGATACAGTCAACGACCGTGGCCAACGGCGCAACGGCGCGGCCAAACTGTCGAGTTTCGATCTAGCAGAGAAGTATCTGATCTGGGACTGGGCTACCACCGCTCGTTCCGATCTTGCATCCGGAGCATTGGGCGCGGACCTTGCCAGACTGGGCTACGCCCCTGGAGTCGCGGTATCGCAAGCCGACCGGGGCTACGAAATATGTCTCAATGATGATTGCGCGATTTTGTCCGTGGTCAACGCCACTATTTTTAGCCACCTGATGTCCAAATCGATAGACGAGATTGAGCAAATGGTCCGACCCGGTTATTAACGACTCTCTCCGTCGCGTTCGTGCTCGCGCACACAGTTCCGTCATCGCAGGCGCCCGTCGTAGAACCGGCGTATGTTCCCGACCACGACGATCGTCATACTGGAGTCATGCCGGTCTTCTTCCGCAGACTCTTCGGCGTCGGCAAACTCCCGGCCGATCTGCGGGCCGAGGTCGAGGCCGAAGGGGTCATCTACCTCGCCGAGTACGTGGCGGTTACTCGGCGATTTCACGGCACCATCCCGGGCCTGCGTTCAGCCCACAGTGTCGCGAGCTACGTCGGGTCGCTGGTGTTCACCAGACAACGGGCCTTGGCGACTCTGTCGTCGCTACCCAAATTGGCCGGCCGCGCCGTCGACGTGCCGTGGGACGCGGCGCAATCCGGTCCGGCTGTTACCGAAATATCCACCACCGGGCTGCAGGTCGACCTCGCTCTCGACAAGGTGAATCCCGCGCTGACCGGCCACCTGTCACTGCACTTCAAGGCCGCCATTGCCGGCGACGTGCTGGCCGGGCTGCCGCGGCGATCGCTGACCTTCGACGTGCCGCCGGAATACGTGTTCCGCGCGGTCGGTGTGCCCTACCGTCCCTGATCGGTCAGCGGCGTGACCAGGCCGCCGACGTCGCCGACAAGTCCGGCCACGGTGGGCGGCGCAGGAGGGCCACACTGGCGATAACCGCCGATATCAGCCCAGCAATCACCCCGATCAGCGCGATCCGATTCGTGTCCGTAGCGGGCACCCAGCGCGCCTCGCCGCCATGCACGACGAACACGCCGAGTGGCGTCGGAGACCCGGCACGCACCTTCGCGACAGGGATGACCATGCCGCCGTCCGCCGTCCGATAGGGCTCACCGTAGACGTGGCCGCGAGAGCCATTGATGGGCAACTGCTCCACTGATTCCGGAATGTTCATCAGTTCATCCTCTACGCGGTTGATCGGTCGGTGTGCCCCACTGGCCTTAACGGTTTCTACGATGGCTGTGTGCCAGATCACGAGTTCAGCCCGCAGGAGCGGCAAGCTGTCTATCGCGTGATCGCCGAGCGGCGCGACATGCGTCGGTTCGTTGCGGGCAGCTCGGTCGCCGACGACGTTCTCGTTCGCCTGCTCCAGGCGGCGCACGCCGCTCCCAATGTGGGTCTGATGCAGCCGTGGCGATTCATCCGCATCACCGACGATGAGCTACGCCGCCGCATCCATGCGCTGGTCGACGAAGAGCGGGTGCAGACCGCGCACGCCCTGGGCGAGCGGGCGCAGGAATTCCTCGCGCTGAAGGTCGAAGGCATTCTCGATTGCGCCGAACTGCTGGTGGTCGCGCTTTCCGACGGCAGAGACAGCTACGTGTTCGGCCGTCGCACCCTGCCGCAGATGGATCTGGCATCGGTTTCGTGCGCCATCCAGAACCTCTGGCTGGCAGCCCGATCCGAGGGGCTCGGGATGGGCTGGGTGTCGCTCTTCGATCCACGGAAGCTGGCGGGACTGCTGTCGATGCCCGCCGACGCCGAGCCGGTGGCAATTCTGTGCCTCGGCCCCGTGCCAGATTTTCCCGACCGCCCGTCGCTCGAACTGGACGGCTGGGCACTTGGGCGGCCGCTCGCCGAGTTCATCTCGGAGAACGGCTGGGGAACTGCGCCGCAGCGCACGACCTGAGCCCCACGTCGCGGTGCCCGCTGCACGCCTTCACGAGGCGTGTAAGTCCCGCTAGAGGTAATCAGTGAACAGACCGAACAGAAATGTACCAGTTGAAATCTACTGAACTTATGATTCAGTACTGTACTATTTGACATGTCCCTAACAAGTCGCTCAAAGGTGAGACATGATTCCTGAGGTACTGACTGAGTCCCAGTTCAACACCGTCTATAACGTCTTATCGTTTTCCATCGCCGCGCAGTTGTTCACCGCGCTCTTCCTGCTGGCAGTCCAACCACGAGTGCTGGCTCGCTACCGACAGGCCATCGTGATCTCGGCGATTGTCTGCGGCATCGCCGCCTACCACTACTTCCGCATCTTCGCCTCGTTCAAGGCGGCGTTCGTCACGCACGCGCAGGGTGCGCACGGAACGTACGTCCAGGCGGCGGGAGAATCGTTCAACGAGGGTTACCGCTACGTCGACTGGTTGCTGACGGTGCCCCTGTTGCTGACCGAGCTCGTCGTGGTCCTGGCGTTGGCCCGCAAGTTGCAGACCTCGCTGCTCGTCCGGCTGATTCCCGCATCTGCCCTGATGATCGCCCTCGGCTATCCCGGTGAGATCAGCGGTGACAACAACCTGCGCAACGTCTTCGGGTTGCTGTCCACAATTCCGTTCCTCTACATCCTCTACGTGCTGTTCGTCGAGCTGACTCGTTCCCTGGATCGTCAGCCTGAGGCTGTGCGCAGGACCGTGAGCCGGATGCGGATCTTGCTACTGGCCACCTGGGGCGTCTACCCGCTCGCCTACATCATTCCGCTCTACGGTTCCAATTTGGGCGCGGCCGCATGGGTGGCCAAGCAGGGCGGCTACTCGATCGCCGACATCGCGGCGAAGTGCCTCTACGGCCTGTTGATCTACAAGATCGCCCGTCTGAAGTCCTACGCCGATGACCCCGGCTTCGCCGCCGAGGAGGGTGGGCACGACGACGGACACCTGCCGTCCCCGACGAATGGCACCGTGACGCCCAAAGTCGGTGTCGTTCGCGCCCAGGGCGACACTCCAGCGGCCTAGGCCACCCGGCCGTCGTGGTCGGCGTGGTGAGCAGGCCGGGCCGCGCATGTCCTCCGGGAGCGATTCCGGAGGACTGCGGCCCGTTGGACGTTGCCGCGACCTGGTCGCGGCGGCTGACGCTCGGCACAGTGCTCGTGGTGATGGGTGCGCGTGTCACCGGTGTCCCCTCCCTCACGGGGCAGCTCGTATTAGTGGTCGCCGGGCTGGGACTCATAGCCGGCATTCCACACGGTGCCGCCGACCACGTCATCGCGACGCGACTGGCCGGTGGCAGGCCCATGATGCTCGTCGCCGTGACCTACTTCTGCGTGGCGCTGACGGCGTGGGTCCTGCTCGAGTGGGCTGGTCCGATAGCGCTGGGCGTCGTCGTCGCGCTGAGCGCGCTGCACTTCGGACTCGGCGAACTCGAGGTCTCACACCAGCTCACGGGTTGGCGGCCCCGGCGCGTGGTGGACCTTGCGATTGTCATCGGCGGCTCCGGGGCGCTGGTGCTGCCACTGGCTCGATCCGGTGACCAGCTCAGGGAGGTGGCGACGGCCATCTCGCCTGACCTTGCGCGATTGATCGGCGAGGCACCGGTGCAGATCGGCCTGGTGGTGATCTGGCTCGTGGCGGCGATGGTCGCGGTGACCGCGTCGCTGTGGTCGGGCCATCCCGCGGTCGCGCTCGACATCGCGCTCATCGGCGCGCTGAGCATGCTCGCACCGCCGTTGGTCGCATTCTCCGTGTGGTTCGGCGGCTGGCATGGGCTGCGCCACTGCGCGCGGATGTTGACCCTCGAGCCTGGCTGCGCCGCGCTGGTGCGCGCCGGGCGACGACGGGCCTCAGCCGTGCGCCTGACCGGAATCGCCGCGCTGCCGTCGATGGCGGCGTTGGGAACGGTCGCGGTCCTGGGCTGGTTGACGGTGGCGGCACCGGACCCCACCGTGGTCGTCGCTGAGGTTTTGCGCGTTCTGCTCGCACTCACGGTGCCACACATGGTGGTCGTGCTGTGGATCGACCGTCGAGCGACGGGGTCTGGTGAGAACGGTTGGCAGCGCAGGTATTTGGGTGACAGCACAAAGCATGCTCTGCGTGCGGGGCTGTCGCAGCCGAGGGTCTTGCTCGTTCGATCGTGGGTTAACCGGCTTGTCAACGACCTAACCCCGTGACTGCTGACCGTCGACAAGCCGGTAGCTCACGGCGCGAACGACATCAGGGCCGACCCGCGCCGGGGCAGCTACGATGCCGAGGTGCAACCACCTCCGCCAGGTTTCCCGCAATGGGGACCGCCACCCGACGATCCGCGTGCGCACAACGAGCCTGGATTCAGCGGCCAGCCGGCCCCGGAGAGCTACGGTCAACAACCGCCTCCTCCCCAATACGGTGGACCGCACTACGGGGGGCCGCCGCCACCCGGGCCCGGCTATCCACCGCAGCCTGGCTACGGCCCGCAGCAGTGGGGCGGATACGACGCGCCCTTTCCGGTCCCGACGTCCCAGCAAAAAATCGGCTGGATCACATTCGCGATCGTCGGATTGCTCGGGTTGCTCGGCGCCGTCCTCACGCTGACCCTGTGGATCAATCTCGACAGCGCCGTCAACCGCGCTGCCGAGATGTGTGATCGTTTCAGCGGCGAGTACGCCAGGTCCTGCCAGCAGTCGATCAAGCACCTCGTTCCCACGGTTCCGGTCGCGTTGGTGGTGTGCATGTTCGCGATCATCGCGGCGAATCTCGCGGCGACCGGCGGTGCGGTGATGCTCTTTCTCAAGAGGCAGCTGGGGCAATTCCTCATTCTCGGCGGCGGGATCGTGATGCTCGTGCTGTCGATCGGTTGCGAAGCCCGCTACGGCGCCACCAGTCGGCTCACCTACGACCTGATCGCCGGGCTCGTCGTCGCCGTCATCGGCGGCCTGATGTTCGTGCCGGCGTTCCGGGTGGTGTTGGGACTGCCGCCGAAACTGACCGCCGGGCGGGGCGGCGGGCAATGGCCTTACGGTCCGCCGCAACCGCCGCAATACGGTCCGCCGGGACCTCCGCCGCAGCAGTGGTGAGCCCCAGCCGATAACGTCGACGGGGCCCGACAAGCTCAGGAGGTGGCGGCGATCGGCGGTACAGAGGCGGACCAAGAGGTGACGCACCCACGGCGCGACAACGTGCTGCTCGTGCACTGGCACGACCTCGGTCGCTATCTCGGCGTCTACGGTCATGCGGACGTGTCCAGCCCGCGAATGGATCAATTGGCCGCCGAAGGCATCCTGTTCACCAGCGCGCACGCCACAGCGCCGCTGTGCTCACCGTCGCGCGGATCTTTGTTCACCGGTCGCTATCCGCAGAGCAATGGACTTGTGGGGCTGGCCCACCATGGTTGGGAATACCGTCCCGACGTTCGAACGCTGCCGCAGATCATCGCCGAAAACGGTTGGCACTCCGTATTGTTCGGCATGCAGCATGAGACGTCGTATCCGTCCAGGCTGGGCTTCGACGAGTTCGATGTGTCGAACTCGTACTGCGAGTACGTGGTGGAACGGGCTCAACAATGGCTGCGCGACCACGACACCAGTAGACCATTCCTGTTGACGGCAGGCTTCTTCGAGACGCACCGGCCCTATCCGCGGGAGCGCTACGAGCCGGCCGATGCCGCTACCGTCGACCCGCCGGACTATCTACCGAATACCGTTGAGGTGCGCCAGGATCTGGCCGATTTCTACGGATCGATCGCTACCGCCGATGCGGCCGTCGGTCGCCTGCTGGATACGCTCACCGACACCGGGCTGGACACCAACACGTGGGTGGTGTTCCTCACCGACCACGGTGCGGCCTTCCCGCGCGCCAAATCCACGCTCTACGAGGCTGGGACGGGGATCGCGATGATCATCCGGCCACCCACCCGGTTGGCAGCGGCGCCGGCGGTGTACGACGATCTGTTCAGCGGTGTGGATCTGCTCCCGACACTGCTGGAGTTGCTTGGCGTGCCCGAACCTACTGACGTTGAGGGCATTTCGCACGCACAGGCACTTTTTGCTCATGATCGCAGCGAGCCGGTGCGCGATCACGTCTACACGAGTAAGACTTATCACGACTCGTTCGATCCGATCCGCGCGATTCGCACGAAAGACTTCAGTTACATCGAGAACTACGGTCGTCGTCCACTGCTGGATCTGCCGTGGGATATCGAGGAAAGCCCATCCGGCCAAGCCGTCGCACCGCTGGTCACCGCGGCAAGACCGGAACGCGAACTCTACGATCTGCGTGCCGATCCCACCGAGACGACAAACCTGCTCGTCGGAGACGGCCTCGACGGCGCCGATCTGATCGCCGCCGATCTCGCTGTCCGGCTGCATGATTGGCGCCAACAGACGAATGACGTCATACCGTCCGATTTCGCCGGCAGCCGCATCGCGGCACGCTACACCGAGACGTATCTGCGGATTCACGAGAGGGTACCGACCAGTCGCTCGGCGATCGCCGTGGACCGCGGCATCGAGGACGAAGTCGGGCAGAGCGGGCGATAGCCGGTACTCGGCGTGAATACAGGTCCGCCGGGACGCGCGTTAGGCTCACCTGATGCCCGAGCATCCGACTGCGTATCTCGTGCTCGCCTCGCAGCGTTGTGGCAGCACACTGCTGGTCGAATCATTGCGCGCGACCGGCAGCGCCGGCGAACCCCAGGAGTTCTTCCAATACTTGCCGACGACGGGGCTGGCACCGCAGCCGCGACAGTGGTTCGCCGATGTCGAGGACGAGACGGTCCTGGAGCTGCTCGATCCGCTGGAGCCGGGAATGCCGGATACCGCGTCGTCGACCGCCTGGCGGGAACACATTCGCAGCTCGGGCCGCACACCCAACGGCATCTGGGGCGGGAAGTTGATGTGGAACCAGACGCCGCTGCTGGAGCACCGGGCGGCCTCGCTGCCCGACCGCTCCGGTGACGGTCTGCGGGCAGCCATCCGTGACGTGATCGGTAGCGAGCCCGTCTACGTTCACGTCCACCGACCGGATGTGGTGTCACAGGCGGTGTCGTTCTGGCGCGCCGTACAGACGCGGGTGTGGCGCGGCCGACCAGACCCCGAGCGTGACTCGAGAGCCGCCTACCACGCCGGTGCGATCGCCCACGTCGTCTCGATGCTTCGGGAGCAGGAAGAATGCTGGCGCAGCTGGTTCGCTCACGAGAGCATCAAGCCGATCGACGTGTCCTATCCGGTGCTGTGCCGCAACCTGCGCGCGGTCGTCGGCGAGGTGTTGGAGGCCCTGGGCCAAGATCCCCGGCTGGCTCCGGCGCCGGCGGTCGAGCGCCAGGCCAACGAGCGCTCCGATGAGTGGGTGGACCGGTACCACAACGACGCGACGGAACTGGGCCTGCCGGTGTAGACCGAAGCTCTAACCGCCGACCTGCGCGACGAAGAACACCCGCCGGAACGGAAAGAACGTGGTCCCGTCCGGCCGCGGCGGATACGCGTCGGCGAGCAGCGGGATCAGTTCCTGCCGAAACTGTTGGTATTCATCGTCATTGAGCTGCTCGCGCACCGGCAACAGGGCGGTGCCGCTGATCCAATCCAGGACCGGGTGTTCGCCGCGGAGCTGGTGTTCGTATGTTGTTTCCCATGCATCGACCGTGCACCCGGCGCCGATCAGCAGCTCGGCGTAACGGGCGGGCGGGTCGACCACGGTTCCCACCCGAAACGGGACATCGCGCAACGCTTTTGCGAACGGTTCGCGTCGGGCCACCGCGCGCACCGCGGCGTGCGACGGGCTCTCGAAATTACCGGGCATCTGAACGGCTATCCACGACCCGGCATCTAGTCGACCGGCCCATTGGACGAAGAGCTCGCGGTGTTGGGGCACCCACTGCATGGCGGCATTGCTGAGCACGACGTCGGTATCAGGCTGCGGCACCCAGGTTCTCACGTCACCGACCGATGCATCGACGCCATGCTCTCGAGCGGCCTGCACCATCTCCGGTGAGCCGTCCAGTGCCTCGACTACCGCTTCCGGCCAACGGCGAGCCAACTGGGCGGTCAGGTTGCCTGCGCCGCAGCCCAGGTCGACCACCCGGCGCGGCTTCTGTGCCCGCACCTGGGACAGCAGGTCGTAGAACGGGCGACCCCGGTGATCGGCGAAGGTGAGATAGACGTCCGGATCCCACATAGTGACCCTCCTGTTCAACGGCCCGCGCGGCGACTGATATAGACAAACGGTATTACCCCTTGCCCGCCCGATGAGTCGAGGATGGACCATGACCGACGACGAGGTCGCCGAAGTTCGGCAGATCTGGTCTGCGCTGGACCTACCCGGTGTGCTCGATGTGCACACCCACTTCATGCCCAAGTCAGTGATGGACAAAGTGTGGAACTACTTCGACTCCGCGGGTCCGCTCGTCGGTCGTCAGTGGCCGATCGCCTATCGCATGGCCGAGTCCGAACGCCTGCAGACGTTGCGACGGTTCGGTGTCCGCGGATTCACCGCGCTGGTCTATCCGCACAAACCGCAGATGGCGGCATGGCTGAACCAATGGGCGCTGCAATTCTCCCGATCGACACCGGATTGCCTTGCCACCGCGACGTTTTACCCGGAACCCGATGCCGAGCACTACGTCGACGCGGCGATCCGTGCTGGCACCCAGGTCTTCAAAGCGCACATCCAGGTAGGCCGATACGAGCCCAACGATCCGCTGCTCGATCCGGTCTGGGGAGCGCTGGAAGATGCCCGGATACCCGTCGTCATCCACTGCGGTTCCGGGCCGGTGGCCGGTGAGCACACCGGGCCTGAGCCGATACGGCGGCTGCTGCGGCGGTATCCACGGCTGCGGTTGATCGTCGCGCACATGGGAATGCCGGAGTACGCCGATTTTCTGGACATCTGCGAAGACTCGATCGACGTGCGACTCGATACCACAATGGCTTTCACACCGTTCGTCGATGAGACCATGCCGTTCCCACCGGCGGAGTTGCGTCGGTTGTCACAGTTGGGCGATCGCATCCTGTTCGGCAGCGACTTCCCCAACATCCCCTACGGCTACGCCGAGGCGATGCGGGCAATCACCGCTATACCCGGCATCGACGACGCCTGGCTGCGCGCAGTGTTCTACGACAACGCCGCAGCGCTGTTCGCCGTCCCCGGAGAAGCCGAAAGCTAACCGCTACTGGGCGATTGGCTGCGGCTGGGCGGTGCTGGCCCAGCGCAGCCGCTCCAGCAACAGAACGTCGGGCACCACCACGTGGCCATCGAGCCGCTGACTCGACAGCGGGTCCAAAGCGCTCAGCGCCGCACGCTGAATACCGGCCTGCGAAACCAGCCCGGGAAGGGGCCCCGTCGTGCCCGGTGCCGCATCCGTGCGAAACGCGCAGCCGACAGCCAGGGTCTGGTCGGCTCCGGCCCCGGCGACCTCGAGCACCGTCCACACTTCTCGGACCGGATACGACCAGATCGCCGCGAGCGTGTTCGGCAGCGCCGTGTCGACCTTGACCCCATGCGCGGCAATGTAATCCGTGCTGCCCAAACTGATCCCCGACCAGGTTTCACGGGCATTCCGCGGATACGGCGTGGGAACGTCGTCGGCGACGGCCAGCGATGCCGACCAGCCACTCTCCCGCAAATGGTCGGCGAGGCGGCGCGCCGCCACCTCAGCGGTCTCCTGTAACGGAATCTGCGCCGAACGGGCCTGCAGCGCAGCAAGATTATGGACGGCAGACAGCGTCACACCGATCCAGGTCTCACGTTCCCGGGTGCCCACTTCGGAGGTGCTGTCGCGGCTGGTGACCCGAATGGCATCCGCATGCAGACCGTAGCGTTCGGCATAGCCGGCAATCAGCGGCAGCGGCAGCGCGTCGGCATCGGCGAGCGGCGGCGTGACGCGCAACAGCGCGGTCGTCCGCACGTCGCTGACAGAGTCGTCAGCCCGGCGGTTGCCGCGGTGCGGGCGCAGGATCGACAGTCGCCGATGCAGGATCGTCGTGACGGGCAGTCCCCGCCAACGAGCCAACAGCACGATCACCGCAGCGACGGCGACGCCGAGCACCCAGCGCTCGCGGACGGAGTGCCACGGGAAAGCGATCCCGGCGGCCACAATGGCAAACAGCACCAAGGTGATCCGTCCGGTGGGCGGCGATAGTGATTGAGGCGCACTCACAGCGAGGCTTCCTTTCGTCGTCGTGCGGCGATCGTGGCGGCCGCTAGTACGGCCAAGATGAGCGCGGCGGTCCCACCGAAGGCGACGATCCGCGGCACGGGGCTCTTGGCTGCCGGTTCCGGCGGCGCCGCAACGTGTTTCACCGGCGATGCATCGGTCTTCGCGGCGGCAGGAAGCTCCCACGTCAGCGCCGCGACCGGGTCGACGGTGCCGGCCCCGACGACGTTGGAGGGTGCGCGGGCCCCGTTGTGGGCCGTGGCGGTGATGCGATGGATCACGTCGCCTGCGTTCAGCGTCGGATACTTGCTGCGCACCAACGCGGCAACTCCGGAGACGTATCCGGTCGCGTAGTCGGTGCCGTTGAGCGGGACAAGCTGCTGGTGTTGATTGGGCTGGCCGTTGGTCAGTCCGCCGTCGTCACGGTTGCTCACCGAGACGATGTTCTCCCCCGGTGCGGCGATGCCCACCCACGGCCCGGCCATGGTGAATTTCGACGGTTGGTCGCCCGCTGTCAGCGAGCCCACCGACAGCACGTAGGGCTGCCACCAGGACGGCACCGACACCGACGTGACACCCGCCCAGTTGCGGGGGTCATCGGGATGGCTCAGGTCGGTGAGCGGGTTGGACTCGCATGCCGCTGCGTTGGAACCCCAGCCGGCGGAACCACTGTCGCCGGCGGCCGCGACGATGACGGCGTCTTTGTCGATGGCCGCGTAGCGGATCGCCGCACCCAGCGCACCCTGGTCGATGTTGCGGTCGGCGGGCAGGCAGGTGATCGTCGAGATATCGATCACCCGGGCGCCGAGGTCGGCAGCGTGCACGATCGCCCGGCCCAGCGCGGTCACGTCGACGGTGGCCCGCGCCAGAGCGGGATCGCCGCCCGCGGCGCGCACCGAGAACTTCGCGGACGTCACCCGCAACGACACCAGTCGTGCCGCAGGGGCGATTCCGGCGAATCCGTCGTCACCCGGCTGTCCGGCGATCAGGCCGGCAACGGCTGTTCCGTGTCCGTCACAGTCAGTCAGGCCGTCGGTCGATTCGACGTAATCACCTCCGGGTTGCACACCGGGTAGCCGCGGCCCGGGCCGCACCCCGGTGTCCAGAACCGCTACCAGTTGGCCATCGCCGCGGGAAAACCGCCATGCCGCAGCCGGATCCAGCAACCGCTGGCTCGGCGTCGGGGCACTGAAATCGGTGCCCGCGACGGCGCCGGTCACACTGCACTCGCCGTTCTTCTCCATCGGCGCCACCGGCCCGGGCGCACCGTTCGGCGGCGCTGCACCCGGATCGACCTGCGGGCGACCGATCGCCTGAGCCGGCGGGCAGGTCCACAACGCAGCAACCAGAATCGCTGCGAGGCAACCGGATCGACGAGTGCGGGCGGAATTCATCGATTGAGCACCCAAGCAAAGACGCCGACCAGGTACGCGATCACCGGAATCAGCGAGGCGTCGATACCCGACGCGCCGAAGCCCACCAGGCGGCGCACCGGCAGCGAGTAGCTGTCCGGCGAGGCGATCGACGGGCTCAGCGCGACGACAACCCACGCCACGACCAATGCGGCGAGAACCACCACGGCGATCAGCGCGGCCAGGTAATGCGCGGTCGCGGTGTAGAGCACCGCCAACTCGGCAGCGACCAAATATGGCTGCGCCAGCAGCCACGACTTGATTGCGGCCGAATCCCATACCCGGGCCCGCAGTGCGGCCGAGGCCGAGGTGGCGGCAACCACGTACCAGCCCCACCCGGACAACGTGTGCGGCTGCCAGGCGATCGCCAATGACCCGAGCGCACTGAGCAATACGGCGCCGGCGATGAAGCCGGTCTGGTGCGCATCGCTGATCCGCACCCGTCGCGGCAAGTCAGCGAGCACCCGCGACGACGGTGCCGACGGCGTGGGATCGCCCGGTGCCGGGATGACCGGCAGCGGGAAGCGGGCCCACAGCGCGGACAATTGCGGAGCTTCGATGGTGACCAGCAGCGCCACCACGATCAGCACCGCACCCAGGCTCGCCAACGGCAACTGCCACAGCGATTTCACACCGGCGGCAACGAGCACACCGACGCCCAGGACCGCAGTCGCAGTGAAAAGGCCTATGGTGCGGCCGCTTTCCCGACGAGGCAGGATCAGGCTGATCAATGACCATGCGGTGACTCCGGCTGCGGCCAACGTCACTTGCGCCGCGCTGAAGCTGCCCGGCACTGCCAGCACCAACGCTGCGGCGATAGGCACCAATGCCCCGGCCGAGAGAGCGGCACCGGCACGAGGCGAGCGCACGGCCAAGCCGGCGGCCACGGTGAGCACGGCGAGTGCGGCGACCGCGAAGAGTCCGGCCGGCGAACCGGTGATCAGCCGGTGCGTTACACCGAGACCGGTTGCTGCCCAGAGCAATCCGATGAGACCCGCGACTGCGCCGCGCTGGATGTGCGCGGCCCCCCATGGCTTCAACCGTGACGACGAGAAGATCACTGCCGCGTCTGCGATGTCCTCGACGATGCCCGGAGCGGCCGGCCCGACCGGGACCGGCTGCAACGCCAGCAGGTCACCGTCGACCACGCCGACCGTTCCCAGGCTGGCGTCGAGACTGAACGGTGCGCCCCCGATCGGAGCGAGGCTCAGGCGAACCGGTGTCACCGCGTCGTCATCGGAGGCGGTGGGAACCACCAGACGCTCCACTGCCGGGAGGATGTCGCGTAGCGGGAGATCTACCGGCAGCGCTATCTCGGTCAGCCGACTGTCGGCAAGGATCGCGACCCGCACGACGGGTATCACGGCGCTGGACATCACTGACTCCTCAAGCTTCTGCGCGACATGGCTTCTCTTTCTCTTGGTGAATTGCTGTTGTTCGGGGAGGGGTTAAACGGCTTGCGGGTTGGGCTGGGAGCTGAAATCGCGGGACAGCCGGTTGCCCTCGAACCAGTAGCTGTCGGGTAGCTGTCCGGTGAGCTGCTCGACGGCGACGCCGATGGCGAACGCGGTCCCGGGGCTGAACGTCGAGATCCATTCGCCGTCGAACGCGCGTGACGGGCTGACCAGCACTCTGCCCGCGCCTGCGTCGACGATGCTCATGCCGACTTCGGTGGTCGTGTGCCGACCGTCGTAGTGGCAGCCGGCCACGATCTCCACATAGCTGCGCGGACCGGTGAAGACCGACTCGACGACCCCTCGCGCGGACTTCGGGATGCCCAGGTAATCAAGGACTTCGGCGAGCGGCGCGCCGTTGCGCAGCCGCTCGTCCGCCCGGGCGCCGACCTGGGCAGGCAGGCTGAACTCGTCGAAGCGCGCAGGCGGACGTTGGGCCAGCCCGACGCCGAGTACGGGCACCAACGCCCGGGCATCGTGAATATCCATCGCCGTGAACGTGACCAGCTGCGCGTTACGCAGAGCCACAACGGTTTTGCCGCCGCGCCGCGCGATGATCCCGCGCAACAGCTCATCTCCACCGCCGGCGGTGGATCCCACATAACGCAGATCCAGCCACTGCTCCGGGAAGCAGACCACCCGGATCCAGTCGGCTACCGCCGCGTTGATGACGCCGTCATCCGAGATCATGCCCATCCGAGTCAATTCTGAGCTCTGCCGACTCAGGAACGCTCCCCGCTCGGAGGCATCACTGTATGGCGTGGTGATCGCCAAAACCCATGGGAACGATCCCGCCCCAACGGTTTCAGCGATGTACCACGCCTGATCGACGGTGAGCTCGACGGCGTTGGGCTTGACAGTCATCTAACGTTCGGACCCGCCCGCCGGGATGTGCGATGCGGTCTGCCCGCCAAGCCGCGCCGTGGAGCGAGTTAGCCGCCCCACTTGGCGCCTTCGGCGGCGTCGCGTGCCAGCATCGAGGTGGTGTTGTTCTCGTGCGTGCCGGCCATCGCGCGGTAGGACAGCACCAACTGCTCCAGCGCCTGATTCCACTGCGCCTGCCACGCCTGATAGCTCAACCCGGTGTCACCCTGCCAGCCGGCCTGCAACGCCGCCTGCTCACTGGAGATGTCGGCGCCCAGGCTTTGCAGCGTGCCCGCGTAACCGGCCATATCCGCGGCGTGCGCCAGCATCGCCGGGTAGTTGTACATGATCTGTGACATCACACAACCTTTCGTTCAGACTCGACTGGCTCAGAAGCCCGGGTAGCTGCTCGCCGCAGCACTGTCAGCGGCCACGTAGGTACCCGCGGCATCGCCGAGGTTGGCCTGCGCGATGTCCAGCAACGAGTTCACCTTCGCCGCCGCCGCCACAAAGCGGGCGTGTGCCGCCTGAAACGCCGCCGCACCGTCACCGGCGAAGTACGCCTGCGCCGACATCGCCTCCTGCTCCGCCTGACCGATCGTCGACCGCATCAGCCCCGCCTTGGCGCCGAACGCCGACTCCGACGCCACCAACTGCGGAATATGTGCATCCAACAAGCTCATTCCTGAAGTCCTTTCGTTGATTGATTACCGTTGCGACTCGAACACACTCAGCTGTCGCCCCCTTCCCCTTCCGGCACCTCGGAACCCCATGTGCCCGGCACCATCGGCATCATCGGCTCACCGCCAAACACGTTGCCACTCAACGACCTCAGGCCAGCTGCCGGGGCAGCGGTGCCCTTGTCGACAGTTCCGGTGAAACCCAACGGGCCCGCGCCGCTGTCGGAGGCCACCGCCGCCGAGACCAGCTCTCGGTCGGCATGCGTGCTCCAATCCGGGTCGACCTCGACGTTCATGTCCGCGAATTCGTCGGCGTGATCCTGTATCTCGACGCGCCGGCGCCGCCGCGTCCGGGTCTTGTCACGTCCCACTGCTCCGACTGCGGCCACTGCGGGAATGAAACTCGCCGGCGCCTTGGTTCCCTCGCGATCGATCAATGTCGGGCCGGGGCCGCCATCCGGGCCGATGCCGCCCACGACGTAACCGAAGCCCGCGGCCGCCGGCGTTGACGCCGGGGCAGCTCCGGCACCGGCCGCTCCCGCTGATCCGGGCGCCGAACTCGCTGATGCGACAGTCGTTGTCGGGGCCGTCGCGGGAAACGACGACCCCTGGGAGTGCGAGACCGGCACCGAGACGGGTTCCACACCAACGGGTACCGGCACCGCCAGGTCAGGCATCACAGCGAACAGCGACTGCGCGTAGTCCACGATCGCCTTGATGATGAACGGCAGCAGCGTCAGAATCGGCACGTAGGTGGCGATCGGCGACACGACTTCGTAAACGGCAAAGGCCACCAAGAGCGGGCCGGCCGCCAATGCGGCAAGAGGGTTGTTCTGGAAGTAATCGATGATCTCTTGCAGGATCTGCGACGGATCCTGTGTGGCCGCCGCGACCTGGTTGCCGACATTGCCGGAGTTCGACTTGACCACCTGCGGCGCTGCGCTGGTCCGCGGAGCCGATGCCAGCGCTGTCCCGGAGGCGGCCTGGTAGCTGGTCATCGTCGTCGCTGCCTGAACCCACATCCGGGCATAGTCGGCTTCGTTGAGCGTAATCGGAATCGTGTTGATGCCAAAGAAATTCGTCGCCAGCAAGACGCCGTGGACCATGTGGTTGGTCACCAGCTCAGCAAGCGTCGGCATTGCCGCGAGCGCAGCGGTGTAAGCGGCCGCCGCGACCTCGTGCTGATCGGCCACACTGGCGCTGTTCGCACTGGCTTCGGTCAGCCACGCCAGAAACGGCGCGTGTGCGCTGACATATTGCTCGGCGCTGGGACCTTCCCACGCGCCCGCCCGCACCGCGCCCAGAAGTGATGTGAGTTCGCTTGCCGCTGAGGCATAGTCTGCGCTCAGCGCCGTCCATGCCCCGGCGGCCGCCAACAGCGACCCGGGTCCAGGACCGCTGCTGAGGAGCACAGAATGCACCTCAGGCGGCGAAGCCATCCACACCGGCGCGGTCATCGTCAGTGGCCTGCCAAGTATGTCGCTGCGGCGGCCGCGTCACCGGCCGCGTAATTCACGCCGGACTCGCCGACACCCACGCCGGCGCGACCGAGTTCTTCGACGCCCTGGGCTGCCACGGCGGCGTGCTCGGAGCCTTGAGCGCTGAAACCCGCTGCGGTTTGCAGCGATACCGGATCGGCGGCCGACGGAATCACGGCGGTGATCGCTGGAGCCGCGCTCGCGTGCGCGGCAGCCAACCGTGCGGTGATCGCGTCCACGGCGGCACTGGCCGAGGCCAAACCTTCAGGAACAACTCGCAGTGTCATGACACATACCCCTTTCGATGAAACTCAGCGACCATCGACAGCTACACCTTCTTCGACGAGCGGATTGACCAATTGCACGTAAGTCGGTGTGTCACTGTCAGTGAGCAGGATGGCCCGACCGGCAGGCAAGCGGTCGAATCGTTGACCGCGGACCTTGCCGCCGTCGACCGGATTGCCCGACAACATCAGCGTCGTGGCCTGCAGGTCATTGAAACGGCGCAGCAGTTGGCTGGTCATCAGCGCGTGCGCGGCACCCGTCGCGCGTGCAGTGACGATGACCCGCAGTCCGAGATCACCGGCTTGGGCGAGCAGTCCGATCAGCGGAGTCCACGGACGTTGCCCCACATAGGGACCCGTGATCGCCGGGGTGTCTGGGATCTGGTCGACGTCGTCGATGATCAGGTAGTGCGTGTGCCCCTGCAGTGACCAGCCGCTCAGCTGGGCCGGCGTGAAGCCTGCCGGTGGGCGCCGCTGTTCGATGAGCCCGGCGAGCCCGAGTATCGCCGGGGTCACCCGGTCGTAGTTCGCGGTGTATTCGTTGTCGGGGAACAACGGCTCGTCGACGAGGTGCAGCCTGCGGTCCAGCACGGTGAATGCGACACGATCGGGTGTCGAGTTGTCCCGGATGGTCCGGATGATGTGCCGCAACAACGTGGTCTTGCCGGACCTGGTGTCGCCCAGCACCAACAGCAGTGGGTTCTCGGCGAAGTTGAGTTCGACTGGCGCCAGGTCTTCTTCGCGTTGCCCGATGACGATCCGATCGTCGCCGCCATATAGCGGGCCGAGTGCGGCGGGTTCCAGGTTGGCGGGCAGCAACCGCACCGGCGGCGCGGTGATCCCGGGATGGCGCTCGTTGATGGCCGGAATCTGGTCCAGCTCGGGTGCAGCGAACAGGAAGTGCTCGGCGGCCATCGTCAGACCACGGCCCGGCTGGTCGGCGGGCACCGCCTCAGCCGGCCGGTGCAGCGCGCCGACCACCCGCACGTTGCTGTCACGCGCGTCGTGCAGTTTGAGCTCGAGCCGCAGCCCAAGGCCGTCCCGCATCGCCAGCGGCACCTCGAGCCAGCTCGGTGTGGTGACCACGACGTGAATGCCGTACGCCAAACCAGTGTTGACCAGTTCGGTCACCTTGCTCAGCAATGGGTTCCGGGTGTTGAACTGGTCGGTGTTGTCCCGGCTGAACGCGTACAGGTTGTCAATGATCAGGAAGACCTGGCCCAACCCGTCGTCGGGTCCTTGCTTGTCGCGGAACACCTCACGCTCCTGCCGCGACCGCAGCAGCTGCTCGAGTTCGCCGAAGGTCCGCCGGATGCGTTCCGGTTCCAGTGACGACGCGACGCTGCCGACGTGCGCCAAGTCCTCCAGCGCACGCAGCTGCCCGCCGCCGTAGTCCAAGACGTAGAAGCTCACCTCGCGCGGCGAGTGCAGGCTGGCTGCCGACAAGATAAAAGTCTGCAGGGCAGTCGATTTACCGGACTTGGCGCCGCCGTGGATCACCAGGTTGCCCGCCGACGACCTGGCGTCGAAGACCAGCGGGTCACGGCGCATCTGGAACGGCTTGTCGATTTCACCGAGCGGCCAACGCCACTCGCCACGCGGCACCGACGCGCGGGCCAGCGCTGCGCTCAGCGGAATCCGCTCGTCCAGCGGCGGCAGCCACAGCTCGGGAGCCCGCGGGCCGAAGCGCGCAAGCTGGTCGCCGATGGTGGCGATCAATTTGCGGGATGGGGCGACCGGTTCGTCGTGTCCGTTCTTGGCGATGATCGTGGTCTGGTCGGGCTCGACCCGACCGGCGCTGAACAGTTTCGGCTCGGGAACCGAGTGCACCACAAGCGTTTTCGGGGCCTGCGGTGGATCGTAGATGCCGTCGACATAGGTGCTGCGGAACTTGATCGGCGCGGCACCCGGCGCGGGCACCAGGAAGCCCACGCCTTTGTGCTCCTTACCGGCCTCGACGTGATACGCGTCCTCCACACCGATGATCGACCGTGACACCGCCGGGCTGGCCACCTTCAGACCGATCCGGTATGAGGTGTTCTTGTCGATGTCCTTGATCTTGCCGACGTCCAGGGTCTGCGACGCGAACAGGATGTGGATACGGAACGAGCGGCCCTTTCGTGCGACGTAGTCGAACAACTCGGCGTACTCGGGGTGATCGGCCAGCATCAGAGTGAATTCGTCGGCGACGACGAACAGGGTCGGGATCGGAGCCAGGTCATGCCCGGCGGCGATCGCGTTCTCGTACTCGGTCACCGAGTTGAACGCGCTGCCCTGCACCCTGCGTCCGGCGTCGCGCAAGATCGTCTCCCGGCGCGCGACCTCGCCGCGCAACGTGTCGGCGAACCGGTCGGCCAGCGACTTCTTCTCGGCCATGTTCGAGATCACCGCGACAACCTGGGGGAAGTTGCGGAAGATGTCCGCTCCTGCTTCACCCTTGAAGTCCGCGTAAATCACGATCAGCCGCTCCGCGGAGTGAGTCGTCAACAGCGACAACAGGATCGACATCAACGTCTGCGACTTGCCCGCACCGGTCATACCGATCATCAAGCCGTGGGGCCCCATGCCGCCTTCGGCTTCGTCTTTGAGGTCGAACATCAGCGGCTCACCGGTCGCGGTCACACCGATCGGAACTCGCAACTCGTCGTCGCGGCGTCGCGGCGCCCACAACGTCGGGACGTCGAGTCGCGATGCGTCCGGGATCCCCAGCAGCGTGGTGAAAGTCGCGCCGCGGGTAGCGGTCGACTGTAGTCCGCTGTGCGTGGGGTTGGAGTCCCACCGGGACAGCCGCCGCGCGAGGTGCACGGCCTCGTCCGCCCGCAAGGCGTCGGCGCTGTCGATGTAGCGTTGCCAGCCGCCGGTTTGCCACCGGTCGATCGCTCCGTCGGCTATCCGCAGGATCGGCCGCTCGGGGTTGGAATACTGTTCGCGATGCGGCGGGGTGACCGACCGATGGATGACCGTGACTCCGGCACGGCCGGCCGCCAGCGGCGAGGCTGCCAGGTCGAACTCCGGGTCGTCGACGACGATCACCAAGTGCCGCAATGCATCAGCCGATCCGCCGGCGAAGGCCGGGCGATCGGTCAGCGTCCGCCCCAGCAGCGTGACCAGTTCATCGGGCTTGGTGGAGAGGTAGCGCGCCGGGCCGACGCCGTCCATTTCGGCCGGGATGTCCACGTGCGGCAACCATTTCAGCCATGACCAATCCGGGGACTCGAGATTAGGGGTCGCTAACGCGATTCCGAGCACCGTGGGGTCGTGCCAGGTCACCGCTTGAGCGAGCCAGGCCCGCACCGCAGCGCGCACCTGATCGTCCTCGCCGAGCACGGTGATCCGCGAAACCTGGGTCAGGTCGATACCGGTCGGCACATCGTGCACCGTGCGCTGGGTGTCCAGCAGGCCACGTAATGCGCTGTGCGACACCGGTTCCAAGTCGACCTCGTCGGCGGTGTCATTGACGCGTAGTGCCGTCTCCAGTGCAGCTGAATGCACACCCGCGCGTAGCACCAGGAAGTCGCCGTCTTGCGGGTCACGCTCCCACTGCCTGCGTGATCCGGGGATTGCGGCCAGTTCCGCAGGGGCAGGGTGCGACCACTGCGCCGCGGCGCGTTGCGCGGACGCCTGGGCCCGGACGTTGTCGCGCACCACCGACAGGTAACGCAGGTAGTCGGCACGCTCGGCGTCGATTTCCGCGGTGCTCGATTTGTTGTCACCACGAAAGAACGCAGTGGCGGCCAGCAGCAACACGAAGGGGAAGAACAGCGTCTGCGGCGAGATGAGCCGCATACCCGTGGCGACCATCGCGACGATCATCCCGACGATCAGCAAGACGATCACGACCGGCAGCGCACGCTTCAGCAGCGACGGGGGGATCACCCGCGGCAGTTCGGGCGGAGCTTCGATATTGATGCTGCCCTTACGAGTCACCGGAGACGGCAGCCTGCGGCGGGCCTCGAAGATCAAGCGGCTCATCAGTTTTGTCCTTCGGCTTGCGTGCGACCAGGTCGGGAGTCGGGCGCCAGTCCATCGTGAGCGAGCAGCGCGTCAGCCCGCGACAGCGTCGGCCCGGGTGCGTACAACGACAGGATGGACCAGGGAGCAGGTGTCGGCGGGGAGTCCAGGGCAAGCGCCTCAGCGGTTTTGGACTGGGCTGTCGAGCCCACGCGTGCGGCTTCGTTGTCGATGCCGTATCGGACGCCGGTGTCGGAAATCCAGAACAGCGAGCCGGCGGCCGTCGACGACGAGCCCTGCCCGACGGTCTGGGCGAAGTACCCCGCGCCGGGGGCGATCGCGACCCGGTTGGCCGTCCCGCCGCTTCCGGCACCCACAAGATCCTCGGTGTGCAACCCATCCGCGATGGGAAGAACCGAACCAGAAAGCAACGTCAAGGAGTTCGTACTCGCGCCCGCCAGCTTGCTCCAGTGCGCGCAGGTGACCGGGTCACGCGACGCGTCGACGAGACTGATCCGCTGCTCGGGGTAACGGCTGGTGTCCAACGCCTTCGAGACCGGCAGCTTGGCAACCTTGTCAGCGCTCAGCCGCGGAGGCTGGTCCAGGCCATAGGAGTTCGAATTGCGCAGTATCGCGGCCAGAACCGGCGAGACCGGCTGCAGACCGTCCGGGAGCACCGCGTAGTAGAGCACGCCGTTGCCGGAAGTGCTTTCCAGTCCATGAGATTCGACCACCGCACCGATCGGCCCCGGCGCCGGGAACCGTGCCGGTGCGCCGGCGTCCGCGATGACCGGCACAGCCAGCGGCGGCGCCTCGGGGATCGCGTTGAACAAACCGGCGGCCACGGGCCTTGGGGTAGGGATGTCAGTACCCAGGCCGAGCGCACCGGTCACCGCGTGATCGGCGAGATCGATCCGGCTGCGTCGGCCGTCCCACAGCAGCCAGGTGCTGGCGTGGTTGCTGACCAGAACGGCGTTACCGGTGGCCAGCGCCTTGGCGCGGGCGCCGGTGCTGTCCGGGGGTCCGGCGATCACCGTGGTCCCAGCTGCCGCACCGGCCGCTGCGTCGCACACTGTCCAGTCGGCGTCCTTGCGCGTGTTCTGCACCATCCGCTGCGGTGCGCCCGGGATGCCGATCAGGTTGCCGAGCGGAAACTTGTCCAGCTCACTGCTTTTCACCAAGGTCGGATCCACCGGTCGGCCGGCGATCAGCCGGGCCGAGGCCAGATTCAGCACCGGATGCAATTCATCGCCGACCCGCACGTACAACGCGGCGGTGGACCGGTCGGCCAGTACCGGATTGTTGGCCACCGACCCGTTCGGCCGGATCAGCGAGAAGACAAAGCAGCCGGCCAACGCAGCGACCAACACGATCACGCCCATCAGCACCGCGCGCGTCTGAGTGCGCAGCGGGTCGACGAGCATTCGCGTGTCGTGCAGTGCGACGCCGGATGCGATGCGGCGCATGACAAATCGCCAACCAGACACCTGGTGACGCGTGACGAAACCGCGACGGTAGACCACCTTGTCGGGATTGTCGTTGACAGGGGTGCGTGATGCGAACGAGCGGCGGTCGTCGCCCGACTCTGGGGTGGTCATGCCGGCATCTCCAGCCGCAGGCCTTCCAGCAGCGACGGCACCGTATTGGCGACGTCAGCGGCCGTGATCGTCATCAGCTCCTCGTCGGTGAATTCACCGGTTTGCGCGTGCTCGGAGTGGTCCAACCGGAATTCCCGTTCCTCTTCTGACTTTTCGACGACGTTACGGACGAATCGACCGTTACCGGCGATATCCAGACCGCGGCGCTCCACACCCACCGCATCTTCCTTCGTGGTGCTCGCGAGGTGGGCGAACAACGACTCCAGGTCACTGAGCGCCGACTGCTCGAAGGCGCTGTCGCGCCTGGTGGCCATGAAGTTCGCGATCTCGATCAATTCGGCCGGCTGGTAGGAGGGGAAGTCGATGGTGCGGGTGAACCGCGATCGCAGGCCTTGGTTGGTGTCCAGGAACCGGTCGAGGTCGGCGCGATAACCAGCGATGATCACGACCAACCGGTCGCGGTCGTTCTCCATGCGCGCCAGCAAGGTGTCGATGGCCACCAGACCGAAGTCGTTCTTGGCCCCGGTCGCAACCAGCGCATACGCCTCATCGAGGAACAGCACACCGTCCAGCGCGCTGTCGATGACCGCATTGGTCTTGGCTTCGGTCTCACCGATGTGTTGACCGATCAGATCGGCGCGGTGAACCTCTTTGATGTTCTCTTTCTTCAACAGCCCGAGGCCGCAGTAGATTTTGGCGACCACGCGGGCGATGGTGGTTTTGCCGGTTCCGGGCGGACCGGTGAACACCAGGTGGTGGGTGCGTTGAGCCACTTCCAGCCCGCGCTCCCGTCGCACCAACTCCATCGCCACTGCGCTCTTGAGCCTGGCGACCTGGTCCTTGACCTTCTCCAGACCGATGAACTCGTCGAGTTCACGCTCGGCCTCGGACAACAGCACGGCCTTGCGCTCCTGCGCGCCGGGGTCGACGTAGTCGCCGGGCTGCGGCTCGGTGGCCGAGTCCCACGGATCGGTGCGCGCGTCGATACGGTCCGCCGTGGTCGGCACAATCCCGAAGCTGCTGTCGGTCAGCGCCTCTTCGACCTGGGCGTTTTCCGGATTGGCCGCATACAGGTCCTGCAGCACCTCGCGCGCGGTCTCCTCGTCGCCGTCGGCCCGCAGCGACAGCGCTTTCGCCAGCCCGCCGTCCACGGCGGCGACGGCGATCGGACCTTCCGGCTCCTCGAGATAAGCCAACGCGGCAGCAAACATCCCGAGCCGGGCCAGTGACACCCCGAGCGCGATTTTGACCGCGTGCGCTGAATGGTCGTCGAGGCCGGGGTCGTTGACGATGGGCGACAGCAATTTGACGACGTCAGCCCACCGCTCAGCGCGGTAATGCACGACAGCCGCGACCCAGCGGGCTTCCCGCGAACTCGGCTGCCGCTGACTGACTTCGGCGACCAATTTGTGCGCTTCAGCAAACCTACCGTCGGCGGCCAGAGCCGCGGCGTAGGCGAGGTGGTACTCGTCGGGTTCGGTGGCACGGAAACGCAGATAAAGCCCGGTGTCGTAGTGGAAGCCCAAGGTGCCCGGCGTCAATTCCACGCTGCGCTGCAGCAAGCCCGCGTTCGTCGCATTACGCGAAATCGCTTCCAGCACATGGGTAGACGTGTCGCCTGCGGCAGCCAGTCCGACCCAGGCGTCGCTCTGGTCGTGGGCGATGCGCACGAGACCGGTGAACCCGGACCGGGCAGCAGCCAGGTCGGCCGGACGGGTGCGCTCGTAGACCGTCAGCCCAAGCGCGCGGCAACAGGTCGCGAATCGGCTCGCTATGTCGTCGTCGACCCGGGCCGTTGTCGGCCGGGTGGCGATGCTGCCGGTTTCAGCGGTGTCCACGCCTCAAGCTCCCCTTCGGACGTAGTGTTGCCTAAGCTAACTTCGGGCGAAGTTAGCATTGCACAAGCTAAGTGTCGAGACGCACGTACCTGCAGGATCTCCGGCCTCGGTCATGTGGTCGCGAAAGCCCAACCGTCGCAGGTCAGTCCGCATGCCGACCTCCTGGCAGATCTTTTTAGGGCGTCGCGAGACAAATCGTCTGCGAACATCTCACACCCTAGCTTATTGAAAATGAATGTCGTTTGCGGGTGTCTGTACGCCATCTGGCCCTCACTGTTTGATCGCCCGGACCAACGTGTTCCGGGCGATCATCGGCCCGGCTTCGGTATCCGGCCCGGGCACCGGACGCCCCACTGTGCGGAAGTAGTCCGCCAGCGGTGTGGGGTCCGCTATCCAGCCGTGCTCACCGAACCACTGCTCCGCCGGAGCGTGCTGCTCGTTGTAGATGAGCTGAAAGAACAACCGCCCGTCCCCCTCGGCTCGAGCTGCGCGCTCTGCCTCGACGGCGGCGTTGTAAGCAGCTGCGGGCATCGGCGCGCCGTCTTCGACGGCGACATGGCTTCCGGGACTTGCCAGCGAGTCGATTCCGGCGAACAGCTGCTGCTGGGCGGTTGCGGGGAGATAGATCAGCAGGCCCTCGGCGATCCATGCGGAGGGCTTTGCGGCGTCGAACCCACTGTCGCGCAACGCTTGCGGCCAATCGTCACGCAGGTCGACAGCGACCTCGCGGCGTTCGGCGTTGGGTGTGGCGCCCTGCTCGGCCAGCACCTCTCGCTTGAAATCGAGGACCTGCGGACGGTCCAACTCGAAGATCGTCGTCCCGTCCGGCCAGGGCAGTCGGTACGCACGGGAGTCCAAACCGGCGGCCAGGATGACCACCTGCCTGACTCCGGCGTCGGCGGCCCGCCGGAAGTAGTCGTCGAAGTACCTGGTGCGGGCGCCCTGGAAGATGACGAAATTCTCGCCCCAATCAGGTGTTTTGAGTGGATGTTCGGGGCTCTTGCCGTCGATCACGTCGGCCGCGTCACCGCCTACCGCGCGGCAGAAGATCTCCGCGAAGGTGTCCGTAGCCAACGCGTCGGGCTTTTGCGCCTCCAATGCTCGAGCGGTCGCCACGAGTAACGCGGTCGAACCGACACTTGTGGTGATGTCCCAGTTGTCGTCGTCTGTGCGCATGGCAACCGACCCTACGCCCGGCCAGCAGCGCGGATCATCGCTGCGAGGCGGTCGCACAGCTGCGCGTGACGGGACACCGAAACTCCTTGAAGACCAACAATCGACCACCAGTCGGTCGAGACACGACGGATTCAATACGACGCCGTGTCGTAGGACAAGACCCCGTCCGGGTAGGGGGTATTCGCCTGGCCCGCTAGACCAATGGCCGGCCGGCCTTGATCCGGCGGTCAAGGTCCCACAGCAGCACATTGAACGGGAACCGTCGGATAAAGCGCGGCATGAGGTTATTGACCGTCCTCAGCGCGGCGATCAACCGGTCGAATCGACGCTGCCGCGCGGCATCCCAGCACAAATGCATCTCGTCGCGGAACCGCTGCGGCAGAAAGCCGGTGGTGATCAGCAAGCCCAGACTCTCCGGCAGCCGGCGAAGCCAAGCCGGCGCTCGCAGCGCCGGTATCCGGCCGACCGCAATCGGGTAGAGGTATTCCCGGACGGCGTCGTCGATGTGGACCTTCTCGAGCTGGTCATCCCAATAGCGGTCGAATGCCGCACGATCCGGTGGCCACATCTCCGGCGGCACTTGCAGCGTGGTGCCGAGGACCATGCCTTCGCGGTAGTGCTCCTCGGCGTCCTGTTCATCGATCTCACCGACGAAGGTGCGATAGAAGTCGACGCCGCCCTTGTAGAGGCACGCGGCCACCCACAGTTGCAGATCGCGGTCGAAGGCGTTGTATTCGACCGGGCTGTCCGGGGTCGAGTACACCTGGGCATGCGCACGGTTGACCGCGCGCCGGAAGGCCGCTCTCTGCGTGTCCGTCCCGGCCATCGCCACCGCGAGGTAGGTGAACGTAGTGCGTGCCCGCTTGATCGGGTGCAGGTCGATTCGGCCGCTCTCGACTCGACTCTCCATCACGCCATAACCCACACCCGGCACGGCCAACTGCATGATCACGTTGGCCGGGCCGAGCAGCAAGGCCATTCCCATCAGCTGATCGTCGAGGCGCGCCCCGCGCCGCGGCCGGCCGCCGGTCAGCCGGGTGATCGGCGGATCGCTCAACGCCCGTTCGACATGGCTGATCGGTTCGTTGACCGTCATCGCACACCTGCTCACTAATTCTGATAACGCTTGTTTCCTGATATTGCAGCGCGGCGGCGACCGGTGTCAAGATGGGCTGCATGGCCGGTGCCCAGACGACCAGTGCACGGCCCTACGGCGGCATCGACGCCGCCGACCGTCAGGCAGCACGGCGGGCCAAACTGCTCGAGGCCGGCCTTGATCTGCTGGGAGCCGATCGCCCGGACGCCGCGGAGTTGACGGTGCGCGGGATCTGTCGGACGGCCGGGGTGACCGCCCGCTACTTCTACGAAAGCTTCAGCGACAAGGACGAGTTCGTCGCGGCGGTGTTCGATTGGGTGATCGCCGATCTCGCCACCACCACACAGTCCGCGGTCGCGGCGGCACCGCCGGAGGAGCAGACTCGCGCGGGCATGGCCAACATCGTCCGCACCATCGGCGGGGACCCGCGGGTGGGGCGGCTGCTGTTCAGCGCGCACTTGGCCAATGCCGTGTTGATCCGCAAACGGCTGGAATCCAACGCCTTGTTCGCGATGCTGTCCGGCCAGCACGTTGAGAACGCACTCCGGGTCCCGGCGAATGACCGCATCAAGGCCGCGGCGCATTTCGTGGTCGGTGGCGTGGGGCAGACAATCGGCGCATGGTTGGCGGGCGAAGTGCTGCTCGACGCCGATCAGCTAGTCGATCAGCTCGCGTCGCTGCTCGACGCGCTCGCCGACCCGGGCCTGTATCGCGATTGAGCCCGCCGGCTAATGGACGGCCGGACTGCGGCGGTCCGCCGACGTCCTCGGCACAGCCTGCGCGTCGTCTTTCCCGAATTCTTTGGTCCAGCAGGCGAACTCAAGCGTTATCCCGTCCGGATCCTGGAAATAGAACGACCGCACGTAGACACCGGGATGCACGGTGGCCGCGACCTGCCGCTCGCTTTCGTCGTGGTTGAGCACCGGGCCGACTCGCACGCCCTTGTCCTTGAGTCGCTGCCGGTAGGCGTCGAACTTCTCGACGGGCACGTGGAATGCCAGGTGGTTCATGGTGCTGACCGCGCTGGTGATGTCTCCGATGCCGGGAATGGCCGCCGGTGAGGAGAGCCCGGGCACCCGGTCAGGTGCGTCGGCGAACCAGAAGAACGCCACGCAGTCTCCGTTGCCGGCGTCGAAGAAGAAGTGCTGCCCCGTTCCCCCGGGCAGATCCAGCGATTTGATCAGCGGCATGCCGAGCACGTTGCTGTAGAAATCCACGGTTCGGGCCATGTCCGAGCAGACCAGCGCGACGTGGTTGATGCCGCCGAGGTCGAACTCGGCATTGCGATTGTGCGGCTTGATCATTCCCGGACTCTCATCCTGTGCGCCGCTCCTCCTCCTCGCTTCGCTCGGCATCGTCGTCGGCGCGCGTTCCTTGGCGGAGATCAGGATCTGAATCTAACATCAGGTTCAGGTTCGTTCTAGGACATATGACGGACGAAGGAGGCTCGCCGGTGTCCACCGTGTCCGATCAGCCCACCCGGCGGGCGCCACTTCCGACGAATCGCGGCCGCCGAACCCAGGCCGCCATCGACGCCGCTGCCCGGACGGTGATCGCCCGCAAGGGCATCCTGGCCGCCACCATCGCCGACATCGCCGCCGAGGCGGGCCGGTCGACGGCGTCGTTCTACAACTACTACGACTCCAAAGAGGCAATGGTCCGCGAGTGGGCGCTGCGGTTCCGCGACGAGGTGAACGAGCGAGCGAAGAAGGTCACGCTGCATGGGCTGTCGAGTCAGGAGCGCGTGCATCAGGCCGCCGCAGCGCACTGGCACACCTACAAACACCTGCTGGCAGAGATGATCAGCGTGTCGCAGCTGGCGATGATCAACGACGACTTCGCCGAATACTGGGCTGAAATCTGCGCCATTCCAACCACATTCATCACCGAAATGGTGCGACGGGCTCAATTCGACGGCTACTGCGCGGATGACGACCCGCAGCTGATCGCGGTGGCGATCGTGGCGATGCTCAACCAGTTCTGCTATCTGCAGCTGACCGGCCCCAGCGTGCCCGACGACGACGCCTGCGTCAGGACGTTGACCAACATCTTCTACCGAGCCATCTACCACAAGGAAGGCAGTTGAGGTGAGTCGCGCCGCAGGTACGCCCGGGGTCATCCGTGAATTCATCGGCCTGCCGTCGCCGACCGCACGGCGCGCAGGCGCGGGCGGCCACCCTTGTCAGGGCTTGTATTACCGAGGCGTCGGGCGCAAGCCCAAGGTCGCGGTGATCGCCACGCATTACCAAATCGACTTCTCCGAGCACTATCTCGCCGACTACCTGGCGACGCGAGGGATCGGCTTCCTCGGCTGGAACACCCGATTCCGCGGATTCGAGAACAGCTTTCTGCTCGACCATGCGCTGGTCGACATCGGCGTCGGCGTCCGCTGGCTGCGTGACATCCAAGCGGTGGAGACCGTTGTCTTGCTTGGTAACTCTGGAGGCGGCTCGTTGATGGCGGCCTACCAGGCACAGGCGGTCGATCCGCACATCACCGCGGTTGCCGGAATGCGTCCCGCGGCCGGGCTCACCGACCTGCTGCCCGCCGACGGTTACGTGGCCAGTGCAGCGCATCCGGGACGGCCGGACGTGCTGACCGCCTGGATGGACGGTGCCGTCGTCGACGAGAACGATCCGATCGCCTCCGACCCCGACCTCGACCTGTTCAACGAACGCAACGGCCCGCCGTACTCGGCGGACTTCTTGTCCCGGTACCGGACAGCACAGGTGGCACGGAACAACACGATCACCGACTGGGTCGAAACAGAATTGAAGCGCGTTCGCGCAGCCGGCTTTTCAGATCGCCCGTTTTCCGTCATGCGGACATGGGCCGATCCACGGATGGTGGATCCGAGCATCGAGCCCACCAACCGCCAGCCGAACCTCTGTTACGCCGGCTTGCCGGTCAAAGCCAACCGTTCCGCACACGGCATCGCAGCGGCGTGCACGCTGCGCAGTTGGCTGGCGATGTGGAGCCTGCGGACCGCCCAGACCCGGGCGGAGCCGCACCTGAATCGGATCTCCTGCCCCGCGCTGGTGATCAACGCCGAGGCTGACACCGGCGTGTTCCCGTCTGACGCACAGCGCATCTACGACGCCTTGGCCACTACCGACAAGACACGGTGCTCGATCAACACCGACCACTACTTCACCACCCCGGGCGCGCGCAGTGAGCAGGCTGACACAATCGCCAAATGGATAGCCAAGCGGTGGCGCTGAGGGTTCTCGCCCACTTCGTTCCCGGTCCCAAGGTGCTGGATTTCGTTGCAGTGGAAGCTGATTGGCTTGACATTCGGTGGTGTCCCGACGACGAGGCGTTCTACCGGGAGCTACCCGAAGCCGACGTCTTCTGGCATGTGTTGCATCCACTTACCGGCGCTGCCATGTCGCGGGCACCCAAGTTGCGGCTGATCCACAAGTTCGGCGCGGGAGTCAACACCATCGATGTCGACGCCGCGACCGCACGCGGCATCGCCGTTGCCAACATGCCCGGCGCCAACGCCCCGTCGGTCGCCGAGGGAACGGTGCTGCTGATGTTGGCCGCGCTGCGCCGGCTGCCGACGCTGGACCGCGCGACCCGCGAAGGCAACGGCTGGCCGTCCGACCCGCAGCTCGGCGAGACCGTCCGCGACATCGGCGCCTGCACCGTGGGACTGGTCGGCTACGGCAACATCGCCAAGCAGGTCGCGGGCATCGTCGCCGCGATGGGCGCCACGGTGCTGCACACCAGCACGCGCGACGACGGCCTGCCCGGGTGGCGGCCGCTGCCCGCACTGCTCGCCGACAGCGACATCGTGTCGCTGCACCTGCCGCTGACCGAGGACACCCATGGGCTGCTCGGCGAGGCCGCGCTGGCCGGCATGAAACCCAGTGCGGTACTTGTCAACACCTCACGTGGCGCCATTGTCGACGAAGATGCGCTGTGCGGCGCACTCCGCGACGGGCGGCTGGCAGCCGCCGGCCTGGACGTCTTCAGCGCCGAACCGGTGTCGCCGGACAATCCGCTGCTCGGCCTCGACAACGTGGTGCTCACACCACACGTGACCTGGTACACCGTCGACACCATGCGGCGCTATCTGGTCGAGGCGGTCGCCAACTGTCGGCGGTTGCGGGACGGCCTGCCGCTGGCCAATGTAGTCAACCAACCCACCGGTTATTAGATTGAGAAACGTCGAGCCGACACTGGCTCAGGGGAATACCAAGGAAGGCGACCAATGCCGATCGCGATAACTTCTGAACACCAAGACCTCGCCGACTCGGTGCGGTCCCTGGTAGAGCGGGTGGCGCCGTCGGAGGTGCTGCACGCCGCGCTGGAGACGCCGATCCAGAATCCACCGCCGTACTGGCAGGCCGCCGCGGAGCAAGGTCTGCAGGGCGTGCACTTGGCCGAATCCATTGGTGGACAAGGCTTCGGCATCCTCGAGCTCGCGATTGTGCTCGCCGAATTCGGCTACGGCGCGGTGCCGGGACCATTCGTACCGTCGGCGATCGCGAGCGCGCTGATCTCGGCGCACGATCCGGAGGCCAAGGTGCTCGCGGAGCTCGCGTCCGGTGCGGCTATCGCGGCCTACGCGCTGGACTCCGGGCTGACCGCGACGCGTCATGGCGCCGAACAGAAGGCCCTGGTGATTCGCGGCGAGGTCCGCGCGGTGCCCGCAGCAGGTGAGGCGGCGCTACTGGTGTTGCCGGTGGCGATCGACAGCGGCGAAGAGTGGGTCGTGCTGCGCGCCGACCAGCTCGAGATCGAACCGGTCACCAGCGTGGACCCGCTGCGACCGATTGCCCATGTGCGGGCCAACGCCATTGAGGTCGCAGACGACGTCGTGTTGAGCAACCTCAGCGTGGCGACGGCGCGGGCGCTGATCTCCACGCTGCTGTCGGCAGAGGCGGTCGGTGTAGCGCGATGGGCCACCGACACCGCTGCCGAATACGCCAAGATTCGCGAACAGTTCGGCAGACCGATCGGTCAGTTCCAGGCCGTCAAGCACAAGTGCGCCGAGATGATCGCCGTCACCGAGCGGGCCACCGCCGCGGTGTGGGACGCCGCCCGCGCCATCGACGACAGCAGCGAGCACGTCGAATTCGCTGCGGCAGTGGCGGCCACGCTGGCACCCGCGGCGGCCCAGCACTGCACGCAGGACTGCATCCAGGTGCACGGTGGCATCGGGTTCACCTGGGAGCACGACACAAACGTGTACTACCGGCGCGCGCTGGTCCTGGCCGCCGGCTTCGGGCGCGCCTCGGAATACCCTCAGAAGGTCGTGGACACAGCCACCACCACGGGTATGCGCGCGATCGACATCGACTTGGACCCGGACACTGAAAAGCTCAGGGGCGAAATACGTTCCGAGGTCGCCGAACTCAAGGAGATGGACCGCGAACAGCGCACGGTCGCGCTCGCCGAGGGCGGATGGGTGCTACCGCACCTGCCTGCGCCATGGGGCCGCGCGTCCAGCCCGGTGGAGCAGGTCATCATCGCCCAGGAATTCGGCAGCGGGCGCGTCAAGCGACCGCAGGTCGGCATCGCGGCATGGATCATCCCGTCGATCGTCGCGTTCGGCACCGAGGAACAGAAGCAGCGATTCCTGCCGCCGACATTCCGCGGCGAGATGATCTGGTGCCAATTGTTTTCCGAGCCCGGCGCCGGTTCCGACCTCGCCGGTCTGAGTACCAAGGCGACCCGCGTCGACGGCGGCTGGCGGATCAGCGGTCAGAAGATCTGGACGACGGCCGCGCAGTTCTCCCAGTGGGGCGCGCTGCTGGCGAGAACCGACCCGTCCGCACCGAAACACAACGGCATCACGTATTTCCTGCTGGACATGAAGAGCGAAGGCGTGACGGTGCGACCGCTGCGCGAACTCACCGGCCAGGAGTTCTTCAACACCGTCTACATCGACGACGTCTTCGTGCCCGACGAGTACGTGCTCGGCGAGGTCAACCGGGGCTGGGAGGTCAGCCGCAACACCCTGACGGCAGAACGGGTTTCGATCGGCGGCAGTGATCTGAACTTCCTGGCCAGCCTGCCGCAACTCGTCGAGTTCGTGCGCGACGGCCAGTTCGACCAGGTCGCCCGTCACCGTGCCGGGCAGTTGATCGCCGAAGGGCATGCGGCCAAACTGCTGAACCTGCGCTCGACACTGCTGACCCTGGCCGGGGGCGACGCAATGCCGTCGGCGGCGATTTCCAAACTGCTGTCGATGCGGACCGGCCAGGGTTATGCCGAGTTCGCGGTGTCCTCTTTCGGGGCCGACGCGGCGATCGGCGACAAGGATACCCCGCCTGGCAAGTGGGACGACTTCCTGTTGTCCAGTCGCGCCACCACGATCTACGGCGGCACATCGGAGGTGCAGCTCAACATCATCGCCGAGCGACTCCTCGGCTTGCCGCGTGATCCGTAGCCGCGCCAAAAAATCCACGCCGACCCGGCAGGCTTTCGGGTCGGCGTGGATTGCTTGTGAGGAAGGGCGGCTAGCCCCGTCATGCGCAAGAGGCGGGGCTAGCCTGTCCCCCTAGGTGGCGGAGATTACCGCCACCAGCCACGGTGACCCCAGCCGAAGCCTCGGCCGCCCCAGAAACCGTGGTGGCCCCAGCCGCGGCCGAATCCGCCGCGGTGACCCCAGAAGCCGCCGCGACCGAAGCCGCCGCGACCAAAACCTCCACGACCGAAGCCGTGGTGACCGAAGCCGCCGCCACGGCCGCCCCATGTCGGCGCGGGAGCGCCGAACCCTGCGGGCGAGGCCGGTGCTACATGTGCAAAGCCCACGCTTTGTGGGACGGGCGCCGGGGCTGCATTGGCCGGGGTGGCACCGAACAGCATCGCGCCGGCCACCGCGCTCGCGCCGACTGCGCCAGCGGCGAGCCGGCGGGCTGAAGATAGTGAACTCAACATCGTGGTTGCTCCTTCGTCTGCTGGTGACTGACAACGAGAACGCTAATTCGCGAACCTTAGCAAAGGTTAAATTACTTTATTGATATTGGTAAGAAATATGATTTTCCCTGACACAGCTATTTCATAGTCTATATGTCAAATACTGATTATTTCAATTTACTATTTCGTACTTCAATGATTTCCTGACATCCACTGATACTGGTTTCAGTAGACGCGAAATTTCTTTTGTGCAGCTGGCAGTGCATCTACGCGCATACTGACATCAGTATGTCCGCTCCTACGGAGGTCAGGAGATGCGTAATTCCGCAATGGCCTCATTGAACACCATCACCAGAGAGATTCATGACGTGCAGCGAATGGAAAAAGAAAGGACTATCTAATGCCGCGAGAACGGTATCCCCTACACCACAGCAATCAGCGAGTATCAAGGTCCGCAGCGCCTCGTCGCACGGCACACGCCTGGGCGCATGGCGTCGGTGGACACGCCGCCTGACCGCCAACCGGTGCGCGACACAGCTTCGGCGGACATACTTATGTCCTGATCTACTGAAAACTTGCGCCCACCGGAGGTCATCCACCCACATGGAATCCAGCTCGCCTTCCTTCCGGTCCACACCGCCCGGCCGCGCCAATGCCTCGGCGCAGACCGAGCGTTTCTCGAGCATCCGGCAGAACTTCGACCATCAGCACCCGGAGAAGCCGTCCCGGAGCCAACGCACGCGGCGCACTGTCGACCTCTCCCCCGCCACCCACCGGGCTCTCGACATCTGGCAGCGAGAAGCCGCGGACCGGCTCGGGTTCGCCCGCGTCACCGGACAAGAAGTCATCTCCGCCCTCATCGACCTGCTCTTGCGCGATCCGAAGCTGTCCGCCGAGATAACACGGAGCATCCGGGACGGGCGTTGATGCCCGACGGAAGCCGGCGGTGCTAGGTTTCGCGGTCATGTCAGAGGCGCAACGTCCCGACCGTCGTGAACATGAGCCGGCCGGCGAGCGTGCCACCCTGGAGGCTTTCCTCGACGACTATCGAGATATCGTGCCGCGCAAGATTTCCGGTCTTTCCGATGCGGACGCGCGTCGCGCGCTCGTGCCGTCGGGGACGTCAGTGGGCGGGCTTCTCAAGCACCTGCGCTGGGCAGAGTATGGCTGGTTCGAACAGCTCTTGCAGCAGAGAAGCGACAACAACCGTCGGGCGCACGAGCGCTCGTGGGAGTTCGCCTTCCTGCCGGGGGAATCGCTGTCGACCCTGCTGAGCGAGTACCAGAGCCAATGCGATGAATCCCGACGGATCGCCGCACGCTATCCGCTCGAGCACCAGGTGCCGCATCATCGTTTCGGGTCGGTCTCGCTGCGCTGGATCCTCGTGCACATGATCGAGGAGACTGCCAGGCACACCGGCCAAATCGATATCCTGCGCGAACAACTGGACGGCGCAACAGGATTCGACAGCTAGTCGGCGTCGATCTCGCGCAGTTCCCGCTTCAGGATCTTCCCGGTCGGGTTGCGCGGCAACTCGTCGAGGAAGATCACGTCGCGCGGCACCTTGTACTTGGCCAGCTGATCTTTCACGTGCTTTTTGATGGTGTCCTCGTCGACGTCGGCGTTGTCCTTCTTGACGACGAAGGCACGCAGCCGGTGGCCCCACTCCTTGTCCTCGACACCGATCGCGGTGGCTTCCACCACGTCGGGGTGCCCGCTGATGCAGTCCTCGACCTCGGCCGGGAAGACGTTCTCGCCACCGGACACGATCATCTCGTCGTCGCGGCCGCTGATGTAGAGCAGCCCGCGGTCGTCGAAGTAACCGACGTCGCCGGACGACAGCAGACCGTCGATGATCTGCTTGTTGCCGCCGCCGGTGTAACCCTCGAACGGGAAGCTGGTGCCGACGAAGATCCGGCCGACCTCGCCCTGCGGCAATTCTTTGCCGTTGTCGTCGTAGATCCTGACCTTCACCCCCTTGACCGGGGGCCCGGCTGTCGTGGAGTTGTAATCCAAATGCTCGGGTCCGGCGATCGTGGCGAACGCGATCTCGGTGGACCCGTACATGTTGTAAACCACCGGGCCGATGTCCCTCAGCGCCCGCTCGGCGACATCGGCACCCAACGCCGAGCCCGAGACGAAGATGATCCGCAGACTCGACAGGTCGGGCTTGGTGTCCATCTTCTCCAGCGCGTCGAGCAGCCGCGACAACATCACCGGAACCACGACGACCGCGGTCACCTTGTGCTTTTCGATGTCTTCGAAGACCTGTTCCGGCTTGAACTTGCTGTGCAACACCAGCGTCGAGCCCAGGAACATGCCGATGGTGGCGTGCAGGAAGCCCAGCGCATGGAACATCGGCGCCGGCAGTGACGTCACTTCATTGGCCTTGAACGGCACGTGCGACAGAATTCCGCCGATCGGCGCCAGGGTCGGCGGGAGGCTGCGGTTCGCGCCCTTCGGGGTGCCGGTGGTGCCGCTGGTCAAGATGATGATCGAGGAATGCTTGCTGGCCTTGGGAGCAGGCGACGTGCTGTTGGCCTTGACCAGATCGGCGAGTGTCTCGTCGGCGCTGCCGGAGTCCTTGCCGTCCGGGTTGGTGCCCAACGCACGCAGCTTGCCCAGCTCCGGTTCGGCTTTGCTGACGTCCTCGGTGTACTCGTCGTCGTAGATGATCAGCTTGGCGCCTTCGCGCTCGGACACCTCTTTGATCTGCGGGCCGGAGAACGAACTGTTGAGCAGGATGATGCGGGCACCGACCCGTGCGCAGCCGTACTGCGCGACGGCGAACCAGCGGTGGTTGCGCGCCAGAATGGCCACCCCGTCGCCGCCGCGCACACCTTTGTCCAGCAGAGCGTGCGCAAGCGCGTTCGCTGCGTCGTCGAGTTCTTGGTAAGTGAAGGAACCTTCGTCGTCGATGATCGCGTCACGGTTGGGTGTGCGCCTGGCGTTGAACGCCGGCAGCATGCCGATCTCTCCCCACTTCGCGATGTCGGCGGCCATCGCGGCGTAGTTCAGCGGGTTCTCCAGCCGGAACGTCCCGGACTCGATGATTTTGCGGAGGTAGTGCAGCTCGGAGATGCCGCGCTCGGCATACTGCTGAGCTTTGGCCACCGCCTGCCCGGGCAGATCGAAGAGATTAGGCATTCCTTCACCATATGTGACGGACGTCGCACCGCGGCGCGGAAGCTTTGCCGAATTACCATCGATTCATGGGTCCGGTGTCACTTGAGGTAGGCGGACGCGACGTCGCCGTCACCCACCCGGACAAGGTGATTTTCCCGGGTCACGACGGACAATCGAACGTCACCAAGCTCGACCTGATCCGTTATTACCTGGCCGTCGCCGACGGCGCCCTGCGCGGCGTGGCCGGGCGCCCGATGATCCTGAAGCGGTTCGTCAAGGGCATCGAGCAGGAGGCGGTTTTCCAGAAGCGTGCGCCGGAGAAGCGGCCCGACTGGGTCGACGTCGCCGAATTGCGTTACGCGCGTGGCACGTCCGCCAAGGAGGCCGTCATCCATGACGCCGCCGGCCTGGCCTGGGCGATCAACCTGGGTTGCGTCGACCTCAATCCGCATCCCGTGCTCGCCGACGACCTCGAGCACCCCGATGAACTGCGGGTCGATCTGGACCCGATGCCCGGCGTGGCCTGGCGTCAGATCCTCGACGTCGCGCAGGTCGCCCGCGAGGTGCTCGAGGATCACGGGCTGACCGCGTGGCCCAAGACGTCCGGGTCGCGGGGCTTCCATATCTATGCGCGAATCGAGCCGAGTTGGTCCTTTCGGCAAGTGCGGCTGGCCGCGCAGACGGTGGCGCGCGAGGTGGAACGACGCGCACCTCAGTTGGCCACCAGCCGTTGGTGGAAAGAGGAACGCGAAGGGGTTTTCGTCGACTTCAACCAGAACGCCAAAGACCGCACCGTCGCGTCGGCGTATTCGGTGCGCGCGACGGCGGACGCCCGGGTCTCGACGCCGCTGCGGTGGGAGGAGGTCGCCGACTGCGACCCCGCGGAATTCACCGTGGCGACAGTGCCGCAGCGATTCGCCGACGTCGGCGACCCGTGGGAGGGCATGGACGGCTCGGCCGGCGGCATCGACCGGCTGCTCACTCTCGCCGAAGAACTCGGCCCCGCGGAGAAGGCGCCGACGGGTGCGCGTCGCGGCGCAGGCACGGGGCGGCGTCAGCCGGTGATGCCGCTGATCGAGATTGCCCGCACCAAGACCAAGGACGAGGCGATGGCTGCGTTGGACACCTGGCGCGAGCGGCATCCCGCGGTGGCCGACCGGCTAATGCCGGCGGACGTGCTCATCGACGGCATGCGCGGACCCAGCTCGATCTGGTACCGAATTCGGATCAACCTGCAGCATGTGCCCGACGAGCAGCGGCCTGCGCAAGAGGAGTTGATCGCCGACTACAGCCCATGGAGGGGTAAGCCGACCCGCTGAACCCGCTGAATGAAAGCGCTACGCTCACGCGGTGGACCAGCAATGGAGTCGGCGGGCCTTGCTGCGCGCCGGGGCTGCTACCGGACTGATGGTGCTGGGGGCCTGCTCGTCGCGCACATCACCGTCCGGTTCGACTGGCCCTAACGGATCGGTCACCATCAGTCACTCCTTCGGCGAGACGACCATCCCCGCTCCGCCCAAGCGGGTGGTCAGTGCCGGCTTCACCGGGCAGGATGACCTGCTGGCGCTCGGCGTCGTGCCGGTCGCGGTGACCAACTGGTTCGGCGACGAACCGTTCGGGGTGTGGCCGTGGGCCGCCGCCAAGCTCGGTAACGCCAAGCCCGTTGTGTTGAATCTGGACAACGGAATTCAGGTTCAGCAGATTGCCGGTCTGAAACCGGACCTGATCGTCGCCACCGATGCCGGACTCGACCAGGACACCTACCAGAAGCTGACCGCGATCGCGCCGACGCTTCCGCAGACCGACGGCGACGCGTTCTTCGAACCCTGGAAAGACCAGGCCACCGCCATCGGGCGAGCCGTGTTCAAATCCGATCAGATGAAGTCGCTGATCAGCGGTGTCGACAAAGGTTTCGCCGCTGTCGCCGACAAGTACCCGCAGTTCAAGAACAAGCGGGTGCTGTTGCTGCAGGGCAAGTTTCACGACGGCAACGCGGTCGCGACAACCGGCTGGCGCACTGAGTTTCTGACCCAGATGGGACTGGCTGTTCCGGAGAGCATCACTGCGATGGCCGTCGACCAGCAGCGGGCATTCATTCCGCACGACAAGATCAAACCCGTGCTCGACAGTGCCGACGTGTTGGTCTGGACGACGGAAACCGACCAGGACGAGGCCGCGCTGATGGCCAATCCTGACGTGGCAGCCGCGCGCTCGCGAAGCGTGTTCACGACCAAGGACCAGGCCGGGGCGATCGCGTACGCGTCGCCGTTGAGCTACCCACTGGTGACCGATCAGTTGCCCACGCTGATAGCCAATATCCTGCACTAGTGACCGTCTTGGACTACGGCGATCGGGCGCTGCTGCTGCAATTCGACAGCACCGCTGAGGTATTGGCGTGGGCAGTCGCGCTGCGGGACGCCGCGATACCAGGAGTGCTCGACATCGTCCCGGCCGCCCGCACGGTGCTCCTGACACTCGACGGCCCGCACCGGCAGGGCGTCGCCCGCCGACGAGTCGGCACGCTGCGGGTGGCGTCTGACACGGCGCCGATCGCGCCGTCCGAGCCGATGGTGATCGACGTCGTCTACGACGGCGCCGATCTTGCCGAGGTGGCACAGCGCACCGAGCTGACCACCTCGCAAGTGGTCGAGGCCCATACCGCAGGCCCGTGGCAGGTCGGATTTTGCGGCTTCGCACCGGGTTTCGCGTATCTGGTCGGTGGCGACCCGCGGCTGGCGGTGCCGCGACGGGCCGAGCCGCGCTCGGCCGTACCACCCGGCGCCGTCGGGTTGGCCGGCGAATTCACCGGGATCTATCCCCGTCGCTCGCCCGGCGGCTGGCAACTGATCGGTCGCACCGACGCGGTGCTGTGGGATATCGACCGGCCGGATCCGGCGTTGTTGACGCCGGGCACGTGGGTCCAGTTCCGGGCGGCCGAGTCCACATGACGACGCTCGAGATCCTGCACCCCGGACCGCTGGCCCTCATCCAAGACCTCGGGCGGCCCGGACTCGCCCACCTCGGCGTCACCTCATCGGGAGCCGCTGACCGGCGTTCGCACGCACTGGCCAACCGACTGGTGGCCAACCCCGACGATCGCGCCACCATCGAGGTGACGATGGGCGGGTTCTCCGCTCGGGTCCGCGGCGGCGAGGTCGACATCGCGGTGACCGGCGCCGATCCAGCCCCTCGTGTAGCGGGAACGCCATTCGGCGCCAACAGTATTCAACATGTTCGCGACGGCGAGGTGGTCTCACTCGGTGTCCCACGATCCGGGCTGAGGAGCTATCTGGCAATGCGTGGCGGCATCGCGGTCACACCCGTGCTGGGCTCCCGCAGCTACGACGTGCTGTCGGCCATCGGTCCGTTGCCGCTGCAACCCGGCGACGTCCTGCCGATCGGAGAACCTGCCGAGGAATATCCCGAAGTCGACCTGGCTCCGGTGCCGCCGATCTCCGTTTCCCCGGTGGAGCTTCGGGTGGTACCGGGCCCGCGTGACGACTGGCTCAGCGATGCCGACGCGCTTGTGCACACCACCTGGATGACGTCTGACCGCAGCGACCGAGTCGGCATGCGACTACAGGGAACCCCGATGCGACACCGCAGCCCCGACCGTCAACTTCCCAGCGAAGGCGCGACCCGCGGCGCGATTCAGGTGCCACCCAACGGGTTACCGGTCATCCTCGGGCCCGATCACCCGGTTACCGGTGGCTATCCGGTGGTCGGCGTGATCACCGACCACGACATCGACACGCTCGCCCAACTGCGACCCGGCCAGCAGGTGCGACTGCACTGGTCGGCGCCCAGAGGTATGTCGAGTTAGGTAGCGGACGACCTGCCCACCTGGTAGACCAGCAGTGTGCATACCCAGGTACACACCGCCCGCCTGGTCCACACCGCCGACCTGGAAAGCGACGCCCGACAGCGCGCCCACGACATGGTCACCACCGCGTTCGCCGGCGACTTCACCGACACCGACTGGGACCACGCACTCGGCGGCATGCACGCCCTCATCTGGCATCGCGGTGCGATCATCGCGCACGGCGCCGTCGTGCAACGCCGCTTGCTGTATCACGGCACCTCCCTGCGCTGCGGCTACGTCGAAGCCGTTGCAGTACGCGAGGATTGGCGTGGGCAGGGACTGGCGATCGCGATACTCGATGCGTGCGAGCAAGTGATTCGCGGCAGCTGTCACATCGGGGCGCTCAGTTCGTCAGACCTGGGTCGACGGCTCTACACGACGCGCGGCTGGCTGCCGTGGCGCGGCCCGACTTCGGTGTTGGCACCCACCGGTCTCACCCGGACTCCGGACGCCGACGATTCGGTATTCGTCTTTCCGCGAGGGCTCGAGCTCGACCCGACCGCGCCGTTGATATGCGATTGGCGCGACGGGGATGTCTGGTGACACCGGAGCGGGCAACGCCGCAGCAATTCATCGGTAATCCAGCCGACATTTGGCGGGCATAGAAAACTCATATGAATCACCCGACCGCCCCGGCGCTGTCGGGTTACCGGGTGGCCGTCACCTCGGCTCGGCGAGCCCGCGAGCTGTGCACACTGCTGAGTCGGCACGGCGCCATCGTCACCAATGCCGCGGCGATCACCATGGTCGCACTGGCCGACGACGATGAATTGCGCTGTAACACAGAATTATTGGTGAGCAATCCGCCGGACATCGTGATCGCGACGACCGGCGTCGGATTCCGCGGCTGGATCGACGCCGCCGCCGCTTGGGGTGTGGCGGACCGACTGGTCGCGGCGCTGTCCGGAGCGCGGGTCGTGGCCCGGGGCCCGAAGGCCACCGGCGCATTGCGCGCCGCGGGACTGCGCGAGGAGTGGTCGCCGGAGTCCGAATCGTCCCGCGAGGTGTCGCAGTACCTGTGCGAATCCGGCGTCAGCGGCTGTCGTATCGCGGTGCAGCTGCACGGCGCCAGCGACAACTGGGATCCGTTTCCGGAATTTCTCGACGAGCTCCGTTCGGCCGGCGCCGAGATCATCCCGATCCGGGTGTACCGATGGAACCCCGCACCGCCCGGTGGCGAGTTCGACCAACTGATCAAGCAGATCGCGCACCGCGAATTCGACGCGGTGAGCTTCACATCCGCGCCTGCCGTCGCGGCAACGCTGATGCGCGCCGCCGACCTGCGCATCTCCGGTCAGCTGCTCGACGCGCTGCGCTCGGATGTGTACGCAATGTGCGTCGGCCCGGTCACCGCGCAGCCACTCGTCCGCCTGGGGGTTCCGGCCTCGTGGCCGCAACGAATGCGGCTGGGCGCGCTGGCCCGACACATCGTCGAGGAGCTACCCGCACTGCGGTCGAGGACGATGCACGCGGCCGGGCACCGCATCGAGATGCGCGGCTCCTGCGTGATGATCGACGACGCAGTACAGGAGTTGTCGCCGGCGACGATGGCCGTTTTGCGCGCGCTGGCCCAGCGCCCGGGTGCCGTCGTCGCACGTAGCGAACTGCTGCGCGCCCTGCCGGGCGGCGCCAGTGACCCCCATGCCGTCGATACCGCGGTGCTGAGGCTGCGAAAAGCCTTGGGCGACCGGAAGATCGTCGCGACCGTGGTCAAGCGCGGTTATCGGCTGGCGATCGACGAAAGCTTCGAGCCGGCGTTCGCTCGCAGCGAACAGCCGAGCGGAACTTAAGCGTGGTCGACTCATGTTTGTAGGTGTAGGCCGGCACGGAGCCGGCGGAGCAGTGAGCACCAGAACAATGAGGAGAACAGCAATGAGCAACCTGACACTGTGGTCACGACCCACCGACCGCTGGGTTCGCGATTTCTTCGGACCGGCGGCGAGCGATTGGGTCAAGCCGATTGCCGGCGCCTTCAGCCCCGCCGCTGAAGTCGTGAAGGACGGCGACGATGCCGTGGTCCGGCTGGAACTGCCCGGCGTGGACGTCGACAAGGACGTCAACGTCGAGATCGACCACGGCCGCTTGGTCATCCACGGTGAGCGTCGCGACGAGCACGCTGAAGACAAGGACGGGCGCACGCTGCGTGAGGTCCGCTACGGCTCGTTCCGCCGCTCGTTCCAGCTGCCTGCCCACATCACCGGTGAGGCCGTCTCGGCGTCCTACGACGCCGGCGTGCTGTCGGTGCGGGTAACCGGCGCCTACGCCGGAACCCAGGCGCAGCGCATCGCAATCAGCAAGTAGTTCACGGGTTGAATCCGGTGGGGCCCAACGGCTCCACCGGATTCAATCCATCCCGATCAGACGAACGCCTGCTCGGCGTCGACTCCAACGACGCGGAGCAGGTTCGCGACTTTGCGGTCCAGCCCTCGACCGACTTCGGACACCTCGTCGATGCCGAGACTGCCGAACGCCGGACCGGGCTGGTCCATCGTGAAGATCGCCTTGCCGTCGCCGTCGCTGTAGACCAGCATCCGTAGCGGGGCATACAACAAGGCCTTCGGGTCGTGGCGGAACATCGTCTCAGCGATGACGTGGTTGCCGATCAGGTATTCGATCGCCCGGGTGCGATGTCCTGCAACACTGAACAATTCGGTCGCGTCGATCTTGGCGTAGACCATCAATTCGTTCGGCGCGTTCTTCGCCGCGGCGGCCAGAACGTCATCCCAGCCGCCGCCGGACTCCGTGATTTTCGCGAAGGCCGCCCGGTCGACCGGCGGTGCCGCTTCCTCCAACGCGGCGACGAATTGATCGAAGGGCACGCCAGTGGCGATGTCGACACGGGTCATCTTGTGCTGCTCATGGTGAAAGGACATCGGATTCGCTTCCCATTGGTTCATTGACCGAACTTTGAGGTTTTGAGCATATGGTTCGGTGAACGAACCCGCAAGCATAGGATGTGCCGGTGGCCCTACCCCGCGAGTACACCGCCGAGAGTTGCCCGATCGCCCGGTCACTGGAGGTCGTCGGCGAGCGGTGGACGCTGCTGGTGATCCGCGACGCCTTCTACGGGGTGCGTCGGTTCAGCGACTTTCGCGCTCACTTGAACATCCCGAAAGCGGTTCTCTCCGAACGGCTTGCTCTTCTGATTGACGAGGGCGTGCTCGCGAAGGCCGCCGGCGGCACCGGCCGCGACGAGTACGTGTTGACGCCCAAAGGTCGACGGCTCTGGCCGACGATCTGGTCGCTGACCAGTTGGGGCAACGAGAACTACGTCGACCATCCGAACCGGCGCAGCTACCGACACGCGAACTGCGGCGGCGCCATCGGTCCCGACCGGTCGTGCGCGACGTGCGGCCAGCTTCCCGACGTCGCCGACCTCGTCGTACACCCGCCGCGCCGACCACGGGACCGCCGCGATGACGCGGTCAGCACGGTGCTGCGTCAGCCCCATCGAATGCTGGAACCGATCCATCGGGCCCAGCCGCGCCCGGCGTGATTTCTCTCACGGCCGTTCGGCGACGCCGAATTACTTGACACCGATGTTTCCGAATTAGCCTTAATACGCGCTACGGTGCAGCAATACGGCGAAAAGCTCGCCATTCCCGACACCGAGTACGACCGCGACTTTTGGCGCGACGTCGACCGGGAGGGAGTCGGGGGTCACAGTCGGCCCTGAATTGAAGCCCCGCCGAGAATCTTCGCTGTCTCTCTGGGTAGTCTGCGAACAACAGCCCGTTCGAAGAGGAACAATTGATGAGCGCACCAACGGCGAACCATCCTGCGTCCGGTGTCTTTTCACCCACGCGTGCCCGGATCCAGCAGCGGACCCTACGCACCGACCGGTGGTGGCTGTCTCCACTGCGAATCGACTTGGGCTTCGCCGCATTCGTCATCTACGCGACAGCACGCTCATTCCAGCAGAACGACTATTTCGTCGCGAAGTATCACTACCTGACGCCGTTCTATTCGCCATGCGTCAGCCACGGGTGCGTGAAGGAGGCCAGCGACTTCTGGCCGCAGATCCTTCCCGATGTCTGGTGGCTGCCGTACGCGGCGCTGACGCTGCCGTTCCTGCTGCTGTTCCGGCTGACCTGCTACTACTACCGCGGCGCCTACTACCGCACGGTATGGCAGTCGCCCACCGCGTGCGGCGTGGCCGAGCCCCGCGTCCACTACACCGGCGAGACCAAGTTCCCGCTGATCGTGCAGAACACCCACCGGTACTTCTTCTACGCCGCCGGCATCATCTCGATCATCAACAGCTACGACGCGATCGTCGCGTTCCACTCCGACTCGGGCCCGGGGCACTTCGGCTTCGGCCTGGGCAACATCATCCTGCTCGGCAACGTGATCATGCTGTGGGTCTACACACTGTCCTGCCACTCGTGCCGCCACGTCACCGGCGGACGGCTCAAGCATTTCTCCAAACACCCTGTGCGGTACTGGATCTGGACTCAGGTCAGTCACCTCAACACTCGGCACAAGATGTACGCGTGGATCACTCTCGGCACGCTGATGTTGACCGACTTCTACGTCGCCCTGGTGGCCAGCGGCACCATTTCCGACCTGAGATTTATTGGCTGAGAAGCCATTTCAGAATTACCGAATTAGCTGAGCGAGGATTTCATGGCTGAGGTCGAACGGCACTCCTACGATGTCGTCGTCATCGGTGCCGGCGGCGCAGGTTTGCGCGCGGTCATCGAGGCGCGGGAACGCGGCCTGAAGGTTGCGGTGGTGTCCAAGTCACTGTTCGGCAAGGCCCACACGGTGATGGCCGAGGGCGGCTGCGCGGCGGCCATGGGTAACACCAACCCGAAAGACAACTGGAAGACCCACTTCGGCGACACGATGCGCGGTGGCAAGTTCCTCAACAACTGGCGGATGGCCGAGCTGCACGCCAAAGAGGCCCCCGACCGGGTGTGGGAGCTGGAGACCTACGGCGCGCTGTTCGACCGCCTCAAGGACGGCAAGATCAGCCAGCGCAACTTCGGTGGGCACACCTACCCGCGGCTGGCTCACGTCGGCGACCGGACCGGCCTGGAGCTGATCCGCACCATGCAGCAGAAGATCGTCTCGCTGCAGCAGGAAGACCACGCCGAACTGGGTGATTACGAGGCCCGGATCAAGGTGTTCGCCGAAACTACGATCACCGAGCTGATCAAGGATGGCGACGCGATCTCGGGCGCATTCGGCTACGTGCGCGAGACCGGCAAGTTCATCTTGTTCGAAGCGCCCGCGATCGTGCTGGCAACCGGCGGTATCGGTAAGTCCTTCAAGGTCACCTCGAACTCCTGGGAGTACACCGGTGACGGCCACGCGCTCGCGCTGCGCGCCGGCGCGACCCTGATCAACATGGAGTTCATCCAGTTCCACCCGACCGGCATGGTCTGGCCGCCCAGCGTGAAGGGCATCCTGGTCACCGAGGGTGTGCGCGGCGACGGCGGAGTTCTCAAGAACTCCGACGACACCCGGTTCATGTTCAGCTACATCCCGCCGGTGTTCAAAGGCCAGTACGCCGAGTCGGAGCAGGAAGCCGACCAGTGGCTCAAGGACAACGACTCGGCTCGTCGCACTCCTGACCTGCTGCCCCGTGACGAGGTCGCCCGCGCGATCAACTCCGAGGTCAAGGCCGGGCGCGGCACCCCGCACGGCGGGGTCTACCTCGACATCGCCTCGCGGCTGACTCCCGAGCAGATCAAGAAGCGGCTCCCGTCGATGTACCACCAGTTCAAGGAGCTGGCCGGCGTCGACATCACCAAGGAGCCGATGGAAGTCGGCCCTACGTGTCACTACGTGATGGGTGGCGTCGAGGTGGACGCCGACACCGGTGCCGCCACCGTTCCCGGACTGTTCGCCGCCGGCGAGTGCTCGGGCGGTATGCACGGTTCCAACCGGCTAGGTGGTAACTCACTGAGCGACCTGCTGGTCTTCGGACGACGGGCCGGGTTGGGTGCGGCCGACTACGTGCGGGCGCTGAGCAGCCGTCCGGCAGTCTCCGAAGACGCCGTCGAAACGGCCGCGAAGCGGGCGCTGGCCCCCTTCGAGACGCCGACCAACGGCACCGCCGCGGAAAACCCGTACACGTTGCAGCTGGAACTGCAGCAGTCGATGAACGACCTGGTGGGCATCATCCGCAAGTCGGAGGAGATCACCGAGGCCCTCGCTCGGCTCGACCGGCTTCGCGAGCGGTTCAAGCACATCCACGTCGAGGGTGGCCGGCAGTACAACCCGGGCTGGAACCTGGCCCTCGACCTGCGCAACCTGCTGCTGGTCAGCGAGTGTGTCGCCAAGGCGGCGCTGGAGCGTACCGAGAGCCGGGGCGGCCACACCCGCGACGATCACCCGGGGATGGACTCGTCGTGGCGCAAGATCTTGCTGGTCTGCAGCGCGACGGGCGGCGACGAGATCGTCCCCGACATCTCTGTGACCCGTAAAGACCAGGTGCCGATGCGGCCCGACCTGCTCGAGGCGTTCGAGATCTCCGAGCTGGAGAAGTATTACACCGAAGACGAGCTGGCCGACCACCCAGGACGGAGAGGCTGATGAGCCGCGCTGACGACGATAAACAGGGCAGTGCGATCCGAATGGGGCGAGAGGAGCAGCGCTCATGACGTATGACGCGACCCTGCGGGTATGGCGTGGCGACGAGGCCGGCGGTGGATTGCAGGACTTCACCGTGGAGGTCAACGAGGGCGAGGTGGTGCTCGACATCATCCACCGCCTGCAGCAGACCCAGACACCTGATCTGGCGGTTCGGTGGAACTGTAAAGCCGGCAAGTGCGGCTCGTGTTCGGCCGAGGTCAACGGCAAGCCACGGTTGATGTGCATGACGCGGATGTCGACCTTCGCCGAAGACGAAGTGGTGACCGTGACGCCGATCCGGACGTTCCCGGTGATCCGTGACCTGGTGACGGACGTGTCGTTCAACTACCAGAAAGCCCGGGAGATCCCATCCTTCGCGCCGCCGAAGGACTTGCAGCCCGGTGAGTACCGGATGGCGCAGGAAGATGTGGAGCGCTCTCAGGAGTTCCGCAAGTGCATCGAATGCTTCCTCTGCAACAACGTCTGCCACGTGATCCGTGACCACGAGGAGAACAAAGAGGCGTTCGCCGGTCCGCGCTTCCTGATGCGGATCGCTGAGCTGGAGATGCACCCGCTGGACACCCGCGACCGGCGCAACGATGCGCAGGAAGAGCATGGTCTCGGGTTCTGCAACATCACCAAGTGCTGCACGGAAGTCTGCCCGGAGAGCATCAAGATCACCGACAACGCGCTGATTCCGATGAAGGAACGCGTCGCCGACCGCAAATACGATCCGGTTGTCTGGTTGGGTAACAAACTGTTCCGTCGTTAAACGATCGTCTCTTCGCCACCGCTGATCCGGTATCCGCGCGTAGCCTCGACGCGAGTGGGGTCTTTAGTTTCGCCCCACCCTTTCGACCGGTAAGGCGGTGATCATGGCCATTCGACGACCTCTGAGCATCAACAACATTCGCACCGCGATTCGCGAACTCTCGGTGCGCGCGCATCTCGCGCACCTTGACGGCCGCGAACAAGACGCCGTAGAGATCGAGCGCCGGGTCCAAAGCTACCGCGACGAACTCGGCAGGCGTCCCTAGCTATATTGGCCAGCCTCGTGCTCAGATCGCTGCGCGGTCTGCATCGAGGGCAGGCTACACGCCGAGGCGCCGGAAAACGCTGCGGTGGAACACGATCGGCGCGACCTCGGCGTCGATCTGAATGTCGCTGACCCGCAACACCACGATCGTGTGATCCCCGGCCGGGATGAGTTGCTCGATCGCGGTTTCCATCCACACGCTGGTGCCCTGAATGAAGACCGCACCACTGGTGTAAGACACCGTCTCCAGGTCGGCGAACCGATCGCCGGTCTTCGCGGCCAGGGCGCGCGCCGCATCGTCGTGCGATTCGCCCAGCAGACTGATCCCCAGCGCGTGCACGTCCTTGAGCTTGGGCCACGTCGTCGAGGTGTTCTGCACACAGAACGACACCAGCGGCGGATCCAGCGACACCGGGACGAACGTACTCGCCGCCAAACCCTCTCGCACACCGTCGATTTCGGCTGCAATCGCGATCACACCGGAGGGGAAGTGACCGAAGGCCTCACGGAGGGAAGTAGGCGTCAGTTTCTCAGGTGTGTTCACCGGGCTTCATTCACGTCGACGGGCTTTTTCGTAGACCGACCCTACTCGCCCGGCGTTACATCTCGCACGATGCCCGTCACGTAACCGTGCGCGGCAGCGACGTCGGGATGGGCCCGCAATCTGCTCTTCCAGGCGTTGCGGCCGTAGACCGAGAAGATCGGGTCGGCAGGATCGACGCGCGGGACGGCGCGCTCGGCGAGTTCGGTCGGCAGCGTCAGGGTGGGGATCTGCGCGTCCAGTCGTGGGTTGAAGAAGTACGGCACCGAGATCCGGTCAGCCGAGTGCAGGTTCACCCGATGCTCGGTCGCCCGCAGGTAGCCGTTGGTCGCCACCTCCAGCAGTTCACCGATGTTGACGACGAATGCCCCGCCGCGTCCGGGTACGTCGATCCAGCCGCCATCCCGCGCGGCCCGCACCTGCAGGCCCTTGCTGCCCGGCTCCGCCAGCAACAGCGTCAGCACCCCGGAATCCCGGTGCGCGCCCACCCCCTGCGGGCTGGCCGCCGCCGACGGGTAGTGCACGATCTTGATCAGGGTGGCAGGCGCGTCGGCGAATGCGGCGTCGAAGACATCCGGCGCGCTGCCCAGCGCGACCGCCCAATGGCGCAGCAAGGTGCGGGCCACCGCGGCGAGCGCGGCATCCCACTCCGCGACAATGTCGGGCAGTTCCGGCACGCCGCACGGCCACTGATTGGGGCCCTGCAGCCACAGGTAATCCGGCTTGCCCTGGCCGCCGATGGTGGCACGCTCCGGGCCGATGTCGATCTGCTCGCGCCAATCCACCTCGCCGCGAGTCAACTCGCCGCCCAGTCGGGTGTAGCCACGGAAATGCGGACTGCGGATCATGGCAACGGCGTCCTTGTCCGCCTGCGACAGTGCGAACAACCGTCGGGCCGCCACCAGCACCCGCTGAGTCAGCGCGTCGGGCACCCCATGTCCGGTCAGATAGAAGAAGCCGACCTCGTGCGCCGCCTCGCGAAGGCGCTCCCGCAGTTGGCCAGGACTGTCGCGCAGGTCGACTTCAGGCAGCGTCGTGACGCTTGGCACAGTTGCCACGTACCCATCATCGTCGCAGGTGAAGCTGTACGCCAGGGTCCTGATCAGCGGGAATCCAACTGGTTGGTTGATTAGCTGATGAAATTTAGCTCACAGTCGGTTGCGTCAGGTTACTGATGGGTATAATTTAGCCAGTGTTACTGGTGGGTAACTTATTCCTAGTACCCAACCTTAAAGTGGCGTTCTCATCGAGGAGGAACTACTAGTGGGCCACTACAAGAGCAATGTCCGCGACCAGGTTTTCAACCTGTTTGAGGTCCTGGGCATTGACAAAGCATTCGGCGAAGGCGATTACACCGACCTAGACACCGACACCGCCCGCGAGATGCTGGTGGAAATGAGCCGTCTGGCCGAGGGTCCAGTCGCCGAGTCGTTCGCCGACGCGGACCGCAATCCCCCGGTATTCGACCCGAAAACCCATTCCGTGGCGCTGCCCGAGTCGTTCAAGAAGTCGGTGCGTGCGGTCATCGAGGGCGGTTGGGACAAGGTCGGCATTGACGAGGAACTCGGCGGCATGCCGATGCCCAAGGCAATGGTCTGGTCGCTGCACGAGCACCTGCTGGGCTCTAACCCCGCGGTGTGGATGTACGGCGGTGGTGCCGGTTTCGCCAGCATCTTCTACCACCTGGGCACCGAAGAGCAGCAGAAGTGGGCCATCCTCGCCGCGGAGCGCGGCTGGGGCTCGACCATGGTGCTCACCGAGCCGGACGCCGGCTCCGACGTCGGTGCCGGTCGCACCAAGGCCGTCCAGCAGGACGACGGCTCGTGGCACATCGACGGGGTGAAGCGTTTCATCACCTCCGCCGACTCCGACGATCTGTTCGAGAACATCTTCCACTTGGTGCTGGCCCGCCCCGAGGGCGCGGGACCGGGCACCAAGGGCCTCTCGCTGTTCTTCGTGCCCAAGTTCCTATTCGACTTCGAGACCGGAGAGCCCGGCGAGCGCAACGGTGTCTTCGTCACCAACGTCGAGCACAAGATGGGGCTGAAGGCTTCCGCGACCTGTGAGCTGTCGTTCGGTCAGCACGACGTTCCGGCCAAGGGCTGGCTGGTCGGCGAGGTGCACAACGGCATCGCGCAGATGTTCGAGGTTATCGAGCAGGCTCGAATGATGGTGGGCACCAAGGCGATTGCTACTTTGTCCACCGGCTACCTGAACGCGCTGGAGTACGCCAAGTCTCGGATTCAGGGCGCCGACCTGACTCAGATGACCGACAAGACCGCTCCGCGGGTGACCATCACCCACCACCCGGACGTGCGTCGCAGCCTGTTGACCCAGAAGTCTTACGCCGAGGGTCTGCGCGCGCTGTATGCCTACACCGCGACCTACCAGGACGCGGCGGTGGCCAAGGCGGTGCACGGCATCGACAACGACCTCGCGGTCAGGGTCAACGACCTGCTGCTGCCGGTCGTCAAGGGTGTCGGCTCCGAGCAGGCCTACGCCAAGCTCACCGAGAGCCTGCAGACGTTCGGTGGTTCCGGCTTCTTGCAGGACTACCCGATCGAGCAGTACATCCGTGACGCGAAGATCGACTCGCTGTACGAGGGCACCACGGCTATCCAGGCTCAGGACTTCTTCTTCCGCAAGATCGTCCGTGACAAGGGTGTGGCGCTGGCCCATGTGTCGGGCCAGATCGAGGAGTTCATCAAGAACGAGTCCGGCAACGGTCGGCTGAAGGCCGAGCGTGCGTTGCTCGCCACTGCGTTGGCAGATGTCCAGGCGATGGCGGCGACGCTGACCGGCTACCTGATGTCCGCGCAGGAAGAGATCTCCAGCATCTACAAGGTCGGTACCGGTTCGGTGCGCTTCCTGATGAGCGTCGGCGACCTGGTGATCGGCTGGCTGCTGCAGCGTCAGGCCGCGGTGGCCCTGGAGGCGCTGGACGCCGGTGACGTCAGCGACGCCGACCGGAACTTCTACGAGGGCAAGATCGCGGTGGCGTCGTTCTTCTCGAAGAATTTCCTGCCGCTGCTCACCAGCACCCGCCAGGTGCTGGAGAACATCGACAACGACATCATGGAGCTCGACGAAGCAGCGTTCTGATCCTGATCGACTAGCTAACGGCGAATCCCCCGCTCTCCTGGCGGGTTCACGCGGTCGTCGCAGCACTCTCGATTGGAGAGGTTGCGGCGACCGTGTCGTTTTCGGAGGACTGTGTTCGGTTTGGGGATCGGCTAGCAAAGCTTGTTGATGCCGGTGTTTCGGTGAAAGAAGCGGCTGTATCGCTGGGGATTTCACCGAGTCGGTGTTATGCCATCTTGCGGGCGGCGGGCCGGCCGGTGGGGTCGGCGCGGCGAGCCGGCCGCGCTGTCGATGCTGTCCAGGTGGCCGCGGTGTTCGCCACAACCGGCTCGATTAATCAGGCCGCGAAAGCCTGCGGCGTGTCACACGGCCTCGCGCGAGGCCTGTTGGTGTCCCAGGGCCTGGTCTCATCGGTGCGTCAACCGGTGGGTAAGGCTGAGGCCAGGCGCCGGTTCTTCGAACTGCTTGCCGCTGGATGGTCAGCCACGCGTGCTGCCCGTGAGGTCGGCGTGCATGAGCGGACCGGCCGGGACTGGCGCACCGGGGCCCGCAAAGTTGGCAACACGCGGGTCCTTGCCGATGGCACGGTCATCGATTACACGACCGGCACGCGCTACACACAGCCAGTGAAGACCGAAAATTCCTACCGTGTGGCCACTGGTGTGCCCGAACTCAGTGGCCGGTATCTGTGCTTGACCGATCGACTCGCCATCGCTGATGGATTACAGGCCGGCCACACGCTGGGGGTGATTGCCGCCGGGATAGGCAAGCACACCTCGACGGTGTCGCGAGAAATCCGTGGCCGCAGTGTCGAGGGGTTGTATCTGCCTTATCGTGCTCACGCCGCTGCGGTGGTGGCCCGCGCTCGCCCAAAACAGTCCAAACTGGTCATCAACGACAAGCTGCGCCGGGCGGTGCGCAACGGGTTGAGACAGCGATTGTCACCCGAGCAGATCTCTCATCGCCTGGTCAAAGATTTCCCGGCCGATGAGAGTATGCGGGTGAGCCACGAAACGATCTATCAGGCGCTGTACTTCCAGGCCCGAGGTGGACTCAAACGCGAAGTGGCTCAAGCACTTCGCTCTGGCCGCACGCGACGCAAACCGCACCGCAGCCCCGATCAGCGCACCCACCGGTTCGTTGATCCGATGATCATGATCAGCGAGCGGCCCGCTGAAGTCGCCGACCGTGCCGTGCCCGGGCACTGGGAGGGCGACCTGATTATGGGCGAGGGCAATAAGACCGCGATCGCCACCCTGGTCGAACGCGCCACCCGCTACACGATGCTGGTGCACCTCCCGCACGGCCATCATGCCGAAGCCGTGCGCGATGGGCTGATCTCCACGATCGCCACACTGCCCGTGCACCTGCGTGGATCGCTGACCTGGGATCAAGGCGCCGAGATGGCCCGCCACAAACAGTTCTCCATAGCCACCGACATGGCGGTCTATTTCTGCGATCCGGCCAGCCCCTGGCAGCGCGGCACCAACGAAAACACCAACGGACTGCTCCGGCAGTACTTCCCCAAAGGAACCGACCTCAGCGTGTTCGGGCCCGAAGACCTCGAACACGTCTCCCAGCAACTCAACGGCCGCCCACGCAAAACGCTCGACTGGGACACCCCAGCCGAGCGCTTACGTGATCTACTACAGGCTCAATAACCAGCAGTGTTGCAACGACCCCTAAAAATCGCCCCTCGGAGGCGGGGGATTTGCTGTAGATGCCGGGCACAAGGGGAGGGGCCGCCGCGGGATCCCCTCGTTCCGTCGGCGGCCCCGGTCTGGCCTCGTACCTGCCGTGCAGGACGAGCCCGGTCAGGGAAGCTCCGCGCTGCCACCCGGGTCGGGGGTCGGATGACAACACGGAGCTATCCAGCCAGTCAACTACCCCGGCGATTCCGTAGCTAAACGCCGGGCGAGGCTGCCGCGACGCGGCCTGTCTCAGGCCTCCAGAATGGCGGCGACGCCCGCGCCCCCCGCGGCGCAGATCGAGATCAGGCCACGGACCGGCTTACCGCCGTTGTGGGCCTTGGCTTCGTGCAACTGCTTGGCCAGCTGGGCGAGGATTCGCCCACCGGTCGCGGCGAAGGGGTGGCCGGCGGCCAACGACGAGCCGTTGACGTTGAGCTTGGCGCGGTCGATGGACCCCAGGGCGGCGTCCAGGCCGAGGCGCTCCTTGCAGTATTCCTCGGACTCCCAGGCCTGCAGGTGCGCGAGCACCACCGACGCGAACGCCTCGTGGATCTCGTAGAAGTCGAAGTCCTGCAGGCTCAGCCCGTTTCGGGCCAGCAGACGCGGCACCGCGTAGGTCGGCGCCATCAGCAGGCCGTCGGCGCCGTTGACGTAGTCGACCGCGGCCGTCTCGGCGTCGACGAAGTAGGCCAACGGGGTCAGCGAGCGCTCGGCGGCCCATTCCTCGCCTGCTAGCAGGGCGACCGATGCGCCGTCGGTCAACGGCGTCGAGTTGCCTGCGGTCATCGTCGCGTCGCCGGCCTTGGCCCCGAACACCGGCTTGAGCTTGGCGAGTTTCTCAGCCGACGAATCGGCGCGCAGGTTGTCGTCGCGGTACAGGCCCAGGAACGGAGTGACCAGGTCGTCGAAGAAACCACGGTCGTAGGCCGCCGCCATGTTGCGGTGGCTGGCAGCGGCCAGCTCATCCTGGTCGACCCGCTTGATACCCATCTCCTTGGCGGTGATGGCGGCGTGCTCACCCATCGACAATCCGGTCCGCGGCTCGCTGTTCACCGGAATCTCCACACCCAGGCTGGCGGGCAGTTTGCCGACCAGCTTCAGCCGCTCGACGTTGGACTTCGACCGGCGCAGCCCCAGCAGGGTGTGACGCAGGTTGTTGCCCAGCGCGATCGGCGCATCGGAGGTGGTGTCCACCCCGCCCGCGGCCGCGACCTCGTAGCGGCCCGCGGCGATACCGTCGGCCGCGGCGATCGCTGCCTGCAGGCCGGTGCCGCAGGCTTGCTGCAGGTCGAATGCCGGCGTGTAAGACGACAGCGCGGATCCGAGCACGCTTTCGCGCATCAGGTTGAAGTCACGGCTGTGCTTGAGGACCGCTCCGCCGATCACCGCACCCAACCGCTCGCCCGCCAGCCCGAACCGGTCGACAAGCCCGCCCAGGGCGGCGGTGAACATGTCCTGGTTGGACGCCTCGGCGTAGGCGCGGTCCGAACGCGCGAACGGGATTCGATTGCCGCCCAGCACCGCGACGCGTCGCTTGGCAGCAGTCGCTTGGGAACTTGCAGAGGAGCTTTCAGCTGGAGTGCTTTGAGTAGGCAACGCTTATCTCCGTCGGTTGATGGTTATCCACGGTTGGGGGCCATACTACTCACTGTTCTTACTCTGGAGTAAGTTAGCTCCCGATACGGTACTGGTACCCCACAGCATGGAAGGCAACTCAGTGGCACCCGATCTATTCTCGCAAGTCGTCAACTCCGGGCCCGGCTCGTTCCTTGCCAAGCAACTCGGCGTGCCCCAGCCCGAGACGCTGCGGCGCTACCGGGCCGGCGACCCGCCGCTGGCCGGCTCGTTGCTGATCGGCGGCGAGGGCCGGGTGGTCGAGCCGCTGCGAACCGCGCTGGCCGGCGACTACGACGTCGTGGGCGCCAACCTCGGCGGCCGCTGGGCGGACACCTTCGGCGGCCTGGTGTTCGACGCCACCGGCATCACGACGCCGGGCGGGCTGACGGCGCTGCATGAGTTCTTCACGCCGCTGATGCGCAACATCGGCCACTCGGGCCGCGTGGTCGTCGTCGGCACCACTCCCCACGAGGCCAAGAGCGCCGACGAGCGGATCGCGCAGCGGGCACTGGAGGGCTTCACCCGCTCGCTGGGCAAGGAACTGCAGCACGGCGCCACCGCGGCACTGGTGTACCTGTCCCCCGACGCCAAGCCGGCGGCCACCGGCGCGGAATCCACCCTGCGATTCCTCCTGTCGGCCAAGTCGGCCTACGTGGACGGGCAGGTGTTCTACGTGGGCGCCGCAGACTCCACGCCACCCGCCGACTGGGACAAGCCGCTGGACGGCAAGGTCGGCATCGTCACCGGCGCCGCCCGGGGTATCGGCGCGACGATCGCCGAGGTGTTCGCCCGCGACGGCGCCCGCGTCATCGCGATCGACGTGGAGTCCGCCGCCGAGGCCTTGGCCGAGACGGCCACCCGCATCGGCGGCACGGCGCTGGCGCTCGACGTCACCGCCGACGACGCCGTCGACCGGATCAGCGAGCATGTGCGCGAGCATTACAACGGCCACGCCGACATCCTGGTCAACAACGCCGGCATCACCCGCGACAAGCTGCTCGCCAACATGGACGACGCCCGCTGGAACTCCGTTCTGGCCGTCAACCTGCTTGCACCGCAACGTCTTACCGAAGGTCTGGTGGAGAACGGCAGCATCGGCGAGGGCGGCCGGGTGATCGGCCTGTCATCGATGGCCGGCATCTCGGGTAACCGCGGCCAGACCAACTACGCGACAACCAAGGCCGGCATGATCGGGTTGACTCAGGCGCTGGCGCCGCAGCTCGGCGAGAAAGGCGTCACGATCAACGCCGTCGCGCCGGGGTTCATCGAGACCAAGATGACGGCGGCCATCCCGCTGGCCACCCGCGAGGTGGGCCGTCGACTCAACTCGCTGTATCAGGGCGGGCAGCCGGTCGATGTGGCCGAGGCGATCGCCTACTTCGCCAGCCCTGCGTCGAACGCGGTGACGGGTAACGTGATCCGCGTCTGCGGCCAGGCCATGCTGGGCGCTTAGTCCGGCCATTGACTGAGGAGAATCCGTGACGCAACCAAGTGGTCTGAAGAACATGCTGCGCGCGGCGGCCGGTGCGTTGCCGTTCGTGCCCCGCGGCGACAGTCTGCCCACCCGGACCCTCAACGTCGACGAGTTGGCGATCGACCGGGCCCACGTCGCCGAGTACGCGTCGGTCACCGGGTTGCGCTACGGCGACGCGGTGCCGCTGACCTATCCATTCGCGTTGACCTTTCCGACGGTGATGTCGCTGGTAACCGGATTCGACTTCCCTTTCGCCGCAATGGGATCGGTTCACATCGAAAACCACATCACCCAGTACCGGCCGATCAGGGCGACCGACACCGTCAACATCGCCGTCCATGCGGAGAATCTGCGGGAACACCGCAAGGGGTTGCTCGTCGACCTGATCAGCGATGTCAGCGTGGGCAACGAGGTGGCCTGGCACCAGGTCACCACGTTCCTGCATCAGCAGCGCACCAGCCTGTCCGACGAGCCCAAGCCGCCGCCGGAGAAGCAGCCCAAACTGCCTGCGCCCAAGGCGATCGTGCGTATATCGCCGGCCCAGATCCGTCGCTACGCATCCGTCGGCGGTGATCACAACCCGATCCACACCAACCCAGTCGGGGCCAAGATATTCGGGTTCCCGACGGTGATCGCCCACGGAATGTTCAGCGCGGCAGCGGTATTGGCGAACCTTGAAGCCGCCATTCCTGACGCGGTGACCTATTCGGTGCGATTCGGCAAACCCGTGCTGTTGCCGGCGAGCGCCGGACTGTATGTGCATCGGGTGCAGGACGGCTGGGACATCAGCTTGCGCAACATGTCCAAGGGTTACCCGCACCTGACCGGCACGCTACGGGCGCACTAGCGTTCGGCCGCGCTCGACGAGGAGCCCCAACCCGTAGGCGCTCAGGGCGGCGACCAGGAAGACCAGCAACAGCCACAGCGGAGGCCGGGCGAGTTCCCAGACGAAGATCGCGGCCCAGTACGGCGCGCGTTGTGTGACGGCCAGCACGCCTGCAGCGCCGGCCATTGAGACTGCCGGGACGTGGTATTGAGTTCCTGCCACCGCATTGATGATCAACACCAACAGCGTTCCGGCTGCGGCGCCGGTGGCCAGCGCAGGGGTGAGCATCCCGCCCCTCGCGCCGGCGCGCAAAAACACCGCCGTCAGAAGGGGTTTCAGAATCAGAACGATCGCCGCCGTTTGCACGGCCATCCCGCCGGCGAGGGTTGCGGTCAGGATCGATTTGCCATTACCGGGCAACTCTGGCCACCAGCGTGAACAGACACCGATCAGCAACCCCGCTCCGGCGATCGCCGGGACGACCAGCCACGATCGAGTCAGCGCGGCGTGACGTGCCGATGCCATGAGGCGGTTGAAGGCGAGTCCCAAGCCCAGGGTCAGCGGGGCCAACACCAGTGCGTAACCGATCAGCCGATACGACACGTGCAGGCTGGGCCAGTTCAGGATCGGCTGATCATGAGTGGCGAACGAGGCAACCGCAACCGCCAGGCTGGAGGTGATCAACGCAGCACCCAGCGCTCGAGGATGCCAGGTTTTCATCATGATCCGCACGGTGAACAGCGCACCACCGAGTGGCACCGCATACACCGCGCCGAGTCCGGCGCCCGCCGCGCAGGCCAGCAGGATTTCGCGGTCCTGTGCCGTCAGCCGTTTCAGCCATCGCGTAGCAAAATTCCCTAGGGCCAGTGCGAATTGGCGAGGGGCAACTTCCCGACCCAGCGACGCGCCGGACCCGACGACCAGTACCTGCAACGCCGCATCAACACTGAAGGGCAGCAAGCGAATACGCGATCGGTCTGCGATGGCGTCGGACAGCGGCGGGATATCGGTGCGGCGACGCAGCAGCCACCACCCCAGCCCTGCGAACGCTCCGCCGACCATCGGCCCTAGGGCTCGCCGGACGGGGCTGCTCCCGGTCACCCCTTCCAGCAGCGATCCGAAGGTGTAGTGGTAGGTGAGGTGCTCGATGGATCGCAACAGCAGCGTCGTCGCCAGCCCGGCGAACCCGGCGAGCAGCCCGACAATGACCACCGCGCAAAAGAAGTCAATGTTGCGGCGGCCCATCATCGCTTAGCCGGATTCGGCCGAGGGTTCCGTCGCGTCTTTCTCGACGGGTTTGCCCTTGAGTCCGCGCCAGAACAGGTTGATCATCACTTCCGCTGCGCCGTCGACGTCGGTATCGCCGGTACTCAGCCGGGTCGCGATCGCCTCACCGGCGCCCACCAAGCCACGGCGATCATCTCGAAGTCGGCGTCGGGTTCGGGATTCCGGGTGCCCGCCTGCAGAACTCGCACGACCAGGGCGATGATCCGTTCGCGTCCCTCCCGCACTGTGTGGGCGAACGCCTGCGAGTTGGTGGCCTGGGCATACATCACGATCCACGACGCGCGGTTGGCGTCGATATAGCGCATGAACGCCACAATCGTGTTGTGCAGCAAGTCTCTCGGGCTCTGGTCGAGATTGATCTCTTCACGCACACCGTCGATGAACCGCGCCAGCTCGCGATCCAGGCACGCGCCGAACAGTTCCTCTTTGGAGCCGTAGTACAGATACAGCATCGGCTTGGAGATCTCTGCTTTCGCGGCGATCGCGTCCATCGAGGTGTCGTGATAACCGTTGATGGAGAACATCTCCACCGCGGCGTCCAGCATCTGCTGTTCGCGGACAGCACGGGGTAACCGCTTGGTACCACCTGCCATGCTGTCCCCTGTCTAGCGGATCCCACAAAGAACGCCGCGGTTCAGCCTAAGCAATGCGCGGTCCAGACGCCGCATCAAGGCCCGCAATCGGGCTTCGGCCCCTTGAACTTCGCGACCCGCAACACCGACGCGTCCACGTCGGGCATCGTCAACTCCCCTGCGGCCAAAGCCTTCTCCAACCGATCCAGCACTGCGGGCACCTCGTCGGTCGTCACCCACAACGCGACATCGGTGCCGGCCTGCAGGGTGTGCAACACCGCCTCGGGCACTGTGTAGTGGTCCTTGATCGCCGCCATGCTGGACAGGTCGTCGCTGAAGATCGGGCCTTGGAATGCCGGACCGTTGTAGCCGACGCCGGTCCGCAGCATCTGCACCGCGGCCCGGTTGACGCTGGCCGGTTCGTTGCCGGTGAGGTCGGGCACCTGCAAGTGGCCGACCATTGCGCCCTGCGGGCTGACAGCGTTCAACAGTGCCCGATACGGGACCAGGTCGTCGTTCTGCAGTTGGGCCAGCGGCGGCGTGACGATGACGGATCCGGTGTGTGAGTCGCCGGATCCGTGGCCGTGGCCGGGGAAATGCTTGAGCACCGGAAGCAGACCCGCGTCGTGCAGGCCGCGGGCGTAGGCACCGGCGAACGCGACGACTTTCTGCGGATCAGGACTGAACGACCGGTCGCCGATCACGGTGTCGTCAGGGGCGTCGGTGACGTCGACGTCAGGCGCGAAGTCGACGGTGATGCCCAGCCCGCGGATTTTGTGACCTCGGTCCAGCGCCATGCCGTAGACCTGCTCGGGGGTGTACTTCTCGGCCAGTTCGCGCGCCGACGGCGACGGCCCGATCAGCTTGGACAGCCTGGCTACCCGGCCACCTTCCTCGTCGACGCTGACCGCCACCGGCAGCGCCGTGCCGGCCGAGAGATCCTTGACCAGGTTGGGTCCCAACATCTTCATGTCGGTCCAGCTGCCGATGAAGATGCCCCCGACGTGAAAGTTCGTCACCACAGCTTTGGCATCGTCGCCGTCGCGGACGCCCACCATCAACAGCTGAGCCAGCTTCTCCCGGGGAGGTAGGGCCGTAGGGTCTCCGCACGCAGATCGGGCCGGCGGAAGCGCTTTAGCCGTTGACGACGTCGCCGGTGTCGGCGCGGGCTTCGGCGAGGTGTGGCCACATCCCCCGATCAACGCCGTCGCAGCGGCGAGTACGGCCAGAACCCGTGGCAAACCCATCAGGCCATGCTGTCATGAGCTGCGCCGCCGGCGATTACCGGTCGCGACCTCGCACTCTGCTAGGTTTGGCTGCTATGAATCGCTTTGTCGCGCCCGCCGCCGCCAGCGTCGTGGTCGGTCTGCTGCTGGGCGCCGCCGCGATTTTCGGGATCACGTTGATGGTCCAACAGGACACCAAGCCGCCACTGCCCGGTGGCGACCCGCAGTCGTCGGTGCTCAATCGGGTCGAGTACGGCAACCGCAGCTAACCTGGCTCACCCCACGATGCGGGCCGAGCCGGGGCCCCTCGAGGCCGTGCCGTTGTCGCGGCGGTGGCTGTGGCTGGTCAGCGCGGTCGCACTGGCGCTGAGCCTCGCATCGTCGCCCGGTGACATTTCGCCGGACACCAAGCTCGACCTCACCGTCAACCCGCTGCGTTTCCTGGCCCGGGCCACCAACCTGTGGAACAGCGAACTGCCGTTCGGGCAGGCGCAGAATCAGGCCTACGGCTACCTCTTCCCGCACGGCGCCTTCTTTGTGGCCGGTCATCTGCTGGGGTTGCCGGGCTGGCTCACCCAACGGCTGTGGTGGGCACTGCTGTTGACCGTCGGCTTCTGGGGACTGCTGCGGGTAGCCGAAGCGCTGGGCATCGGCAGTCCGGCGTCGCGGGTGATCGCCGCGACGGCGTTCGCGCTGTCGCCGAGGGTGCTGAGCACGCTGGGGTCGATCTCGTCGGAGACCTTGCCGATCATGCTGGCGCCGTGGGTATTGCTGCCGACGATTCTCGCGCTGCGTGGCGGCGACAGGTCGGTGCGCCGGCTGGCCGGGCAGGCCGGTGTGGCGGTGGCGCTGATGGGCGCGGTGAACGCGATCGCGACGCTGGCCGGCTGCTTGCCCGCGGTGATCTGGTGGGCCTGCCATCGGCCCGGCCGTCGTTGGTGGCGCTATACGGTGTGGTCGTTGCTGGCTGTGGCGCTGGCGACGTCGTGGTGGGTGGTGGCGCTGATCCTGATGGCGCGGATCAGCCCGCCGTTTCTGGATTTCATCGAATCCTCTGGTGTGACGACGCAATGGTCGTCGCTGGTGGAGGTGCTGCGCGGCACCGACAGTTGGACGCCGTTCGTGGCGCCCAGCGCGACCGCGGGGGCACCTCTGGTGACCGGGTCGGTCGCCATTCTGGCCACCTGCCTGGTGGCGGCGGCGGGTCTGGCCGGGCTCGCGGGGACGTCGGCGAGCGCCATGCCGGCCCGCGGGCGGCTGGTGACGATGCTGCTGGTCGGCGTGGTGCTGCTGGGTGTGGGGTACAGCGGCGGGCTGGGATCGCCGGTGGCCCATCAGGTGCAGGCGTTCCTGGACGCCGGCGGGGCGCCGCTGCGCAACGTGCACAAGCTGGAGTCGCTGATCCGCATCCCCGTCGTGCTAGGCCTTGCCGAGCTGCTCGGCCGGATTCCGCTGCCGGGCAGCGCCCCGAAGGCGGTGTGGGTCCACGCGTTCGCCCATCCGGAGCGCGACCGACGGGTCGCGGCCGGGATCGTCGTGCTGACCGCGCTGATGGCCGCGACGTCGCTGGCCTGGACCGGCCGGATCACCCCGCCCGGCACGTTCAAGGAGATACCGGGGTATTGGCATGAGACCGCCGACTGGCTCTCCGCGCACGACACCGGGACACCGAGCTCCCGGCCGCGTGCTGGTGGTTCCCGGCGCGCCGTTCGCCACGCAACTGTGGGGCACCAGCCACGACGAGCCGCTGCAGGTGCTCGGCGACAGCCCGTGGGGTGTGCGCGACTCGATTCCGCTGACTCCGCCGCAGACCATTCGCGCGCTGGACTCCGTCCAACGGTTGTTCGCGGCCGGACGACCATCGGCCGGGCTGGCCGATACGCTCGCCCGCCAAGGTGTTTCGTATGTCGTCGTACGCAACGATCTGGACCCGGACACCTCGCGATCGGCACGCCCGATCCTGGTGCACCGAGCGATCAGCGGATCGGGGCGGCTGCAGAAGGTCGCCCAATTCGGCGCGCCGGTCGGGCCCGGCCCGGTGACCGGTTTCGTCACCGACAGCGGGTTGCGGCCCCGCTACCCCGCCGTCGAGATTTACCGCGTGGCCGCAGCCCCCGCACATCCTGCGGCGCCCTACCTCGTCGACATCGACCGGTTGGCCCGCATCGACGGCGGGCCAGAAGTGCTGCTGCGACTCGACGAACGACGCCGGCTCGCCGGTCAGCCGGCACTGGGTCCGGCGCTGCTGACCGCTGACGCGCAGCGCGCGGGCCTGCCGGTCCCGGTGGTCACGGTGACCGATACCCCGCTGGCCCGCGAAACGGATTACGGCCGCGTCGACGACCACTCGTCGGCGATCCGCGCCGCCGGCGATGCCAGACGCACCTTCAACCGAGTGCCCGACTACCCGAGCCCCGGCGCGGACACCGTCTACGGCGGGTGGAGCGGCGGGCGGCTGACGGCGTCCAGTTCGTCGTCGGACTCCACCACGTTGCCCGACGTCGCCACGGCCGCGTCGCCGGCCGCCGCGATCGACAGCGATTCGGCGACCGCGTGGGTGTCCAACGGTCTGCAGTCCGCCGTCGGCCAGTGGTTGCAGGTCGATTTCGACCATCCGGTGGCCAACAGCGTCATCACCATCACCCCCAGCGCCACCACGGTCGGCGCGCAGGTCCGCCGCGTCGAAGTCGAAACTGCCACCGGCACAACGACACTGCGCTTCGACGAGGCGGGCAAGCCCACCACCGCTGCGCTGCCTTACGGCGAGACGCCGTGGGTGCGGATCACCGCGGTCGGCACCAGCGACGGCTCCCCGGGAGTGCAGTTCGCGATCACCGACCTGTCGATCACGCAGTACGACGCCGGCGGGTTCGCCCACCCGGTCGATCTGCGCCACACCGTGCTGGTCCCGGCGCCACCACCGAAATCCGTTGTCGCGCAATGGGATCTTGGCTCCGACCCGCTGGACCGACCCGGCTGCGCGATGGGCCCGGTCAACGTCGCGTGCGCGCCGTCGATGGCGCTGGCGCCGGAAACACCGGCCACGTTCAGCCGCACCCTGAGCGTGCCGCAGCCGACGGAGGTGCAGCCGACGGTCTGGGTGCGGGCCCGCTCCGGACCCCAACTGGCCGACCTGGTCGCCGAGCCAGGCGCCACCCGGGCGCGCGGCGACTCCGATCTGGTCGACGTCCTGGGCGCGGCCTACGCCGCCACCGACGGAGACCCGGCGACCGCCTGGACCGCGCCGCAGCGGGTGGTGCAGCACAAGACACCGCCGACGCTCACCCTCACCCTGCCCGAACCCACCGAGGTGACCGGTCTGCGGCTCACACCCAGCACGTCGGCGCTGCCGGTGCACCCGACCATGGTGGCCGTCGACCTCGGGGACGGCCCGCAGGCCGCCCGCCTTGCCGGGTCCGGTCCGCAGAATGTCCCGCTGAAATCTCGCGTCACCGACACCGTGACGGTCAGCTTGCTCGACTGGGACGACGTGATCGACCGCACCGCATTGGGTTTCGACCAACTCAAACCACCGGGGCTGGCCGAGATCGCGGCGCTGGGTGTCGACGGCACCCCGATCGCCCCCGCGGATGCCTCCCGCAACCGGGCCCGCGGGATCACCGTCGACTGCGAGCACGGACCGGTCATCGCGATCGCCGGCCGGTTCGTGCACACGTCAATTCACGCGACGGTAGGCGCGCTGCTGGCCGGCGCGCCGGTGAATGCGGAACCGTGCGATGCACAGCCGATCACGTTGCCGGCCGGACAGCAGGAGTTACTGATCAGTCCCGGGCCGCAATTCGTCGTCGACGGCGCGGAGTTGTCCACGCCTACCCCGATTTCCGGAGCCACCTCGGTGACGCCGGCGTCCACCGGAGCCTGGGGCCCGGCCCGTCGCGAACTACGCGTCGAGGACTCCACGACGTCGCGAGTGGTGGTGGTGCCGGAAAGTGTCAACGCGGGCTGGGTGGCGCGCACCAGCGCGGGAACCCGGTTGAGTCCGATCGTGGTCAACGGATGGCAGCAGGGGTGGGTGGTGCCGCCCCGAACCTCGGGCACCATCACGCTGACGTTCGCGCCGAACTCGCTGTATCGCGCGGGCCTGGCCGGCGGGTTGGCGCTGCTGCCGCTGTTGGCCATGTTGGCGTGGTGGCCGCAGCGCCGCAGACCTCCCGAGGATCCCGCGGCGCGCCCGTGGACACCCGGAGCATGGGCTGCCGTCGCAGTGTTCGCGGCGACGGCGGTGATCGCCGGGGTCGCCGGCGCTGTGGTGTTCGGCGCGGTGCTGGGTCTGCGCTGGGCACTGCGCCGCCGTCCGCGACGATGCGACGCTGTCACGCTGGGGCTGAGCGCGGGCGGTCTGATTCTGGCCGGCGCAATGTTGGCCCGGCATCCCTGGCGGGCGGTCGACGGTTACGCCGGTCATTCGGCCTGGGTGCAACTATTCGCGCTGATTTCGCTGTCGGCGGTGGCAGCGTCGGTGCTGACGCGTCCCTCGACGGATGAGCGTTAACGCCCGACTGTGCATAGGGGTCGCGTCGCGCACGCCACGGGCCCGCAGGTGAATTGCCCGGCATCTCGGTCACTGTTACGGCTGGCACATGCATCGAGTCGACTTGGCCGCATTGGCGGCCTGGGCAGCGTACGTCTCCGGACTCGGCGAGGACGTGGCGTTGGCTCATCTGTTGTCAGACAACCGGATTGCTGCGGCGCAGTCGGGCTGGGTGGGAACCTCTGCGGTCGCGCTGGACACCACGGCGGCGGCGTGGCTGCAAGCTTCGCGGAGGCTGCTCGGACGGCTCGGTGATCACGCGCTCAACCTGACCGACGACGCGTTCCGCTTCGCCGAGGCCGAGGACACGCACCGCCAGGATCTGGGCGCGCTGGGTCCGGCCTGACCCGTGGCCCTGACAGTGGCCGACATCGAGCGGTGGAGCGCCGCCGCGGTGCGTGAGGTGTTCCTTGCGGCCGACTCACGCGGACGGGCGACATTGGAAGCCGCGAGTCAACTGAGTTCGGCAACGCTGGACGACACCTGGGCGGGCGCCGAAGCCGAAGCCCGCCAACAGTCCAACGCCTCAATCCGCGACGACCTCGAAGCGCACGGCATCGAGTCGCTGGCGGTCGCGCGGGCGGCCGGTGCAGCGGCCGACGGCATCGCACAGTTGCAGGCCAGGCTGGCGATGCTGCGTCACGATGCCGCCGAACTGGACATGACGATCGACGCGCGCACCAACACGGTGGCACCGAGTTCGATGCTCAGCGATGCGCTCCAGTTCCGGCTGGATGCGATTGTGGCCGAGGCCAACTCGGCAGACGAAGAACTCGCGCGCGCGATCGCCACAGCCGACGGCGGGCCGCAGCACCATCGACCGCAGATCCGCCCGCCACTGTCCTCGCCGCTGCCCGATGACCCGAGACAATTCAACGCGCTGTGGAATCAGCTCACTCCGGACGAGAAGGACTGGCTTTTCCGCAGTGATCACAGCATCGGCAACCGGGCCGGGATGCCCTGGGATCCGCCGGACCATCTGGGCAAAGACCACTACAACCGGCTGCACCTCGCTGAGCTCGAGAGCCGCGCCGAGTCCGACGTCGACCGGATGCGCAGCGGCATTGCGGAGTTGCTCGCTGGACACAACGTCGACGACGGCATCCTCTATGCACTGCAGTCGCAACTAGCAGCTGCCACAACACAACTCGAGGGCTACCGAGCGCTGACAGCACGGCTGGCTTCCGGCGGTGGTCCGAAGCGCTACCTGGGTCTGCTCGACGAGTTCGGCCACGGCGCGGTGTCGCTCGGCAATCCGGACACCGCCGTCCGCAATGCGATCTTCGTACCCGGCACCGGGCAGGATCTATCCCGCCTGTCGTTCAGCGACGAGGTCGCGCTGGCGACGTACACCGCCACGCGGACCGCCGATGCCGGCCTGACGCCGACGGACGTCGCGGTCACGACGTGGATGGGTTACGACCGCCCGATGAATCTCAGCCAGGCGGCCTTGCCGGGGCCGGCGCAGCGTGGCGCGGACCGTCTCGATGCCTTCGAGGACGGGCTGCGGGCCTCACACGTCGGCCGTCGCTCGATCGACACGGTGATCGGGCACAGCTACGGATCAACGGTGTTGGGCGCGGCCGCATCCGGCGGGCATCACCTCGACGCCGACAACGTCATCGCGGTCGGAAGCCCCGGCATGCTGGTCGATCGGGCCGATCGGCTGAGCCTGAACCGCAGCGCCCATATTTATGCAATGCGGGCCGGCAACGACATCATCGGGCTCAGTGGCGTCGTCACCGAATGGACGTTGGGCGCCGAGCCGACCGCGCCCGGCTTCGGCGCTACTCGACTGGTAGCCGATCCGGGACCCGGCGGCCCGCTCGGACTGCCCAGCGTCGACGCGCACAGCAGCTACTGGTCGGACGGCAACAGGGCGCTGCAGAATTTCGGCGCCGTCATCGCCGGCCTGCCGCCGCCGTACATCGTCGGGCTGCGATGACGAAACGGACGATTACAGCGTCTCGTCGAGTTCGCCGAGCCGGTCGGTCAACCGCAGGTTTTCGGAGTAATCGACCGGGCAGCAGATCAGCGACACGCCGTCGTCGTCGAGAGCGGCCTGCAGGGTCGGCAGCAGCTCGTCGGCATGAGAGATCCGATAACCCTTGGCGCCAAAGCTTTCCGCATACTTCACGATGTCGGGGTTGCCGAACTTCACGTAGTGATGCTCGCCGAGTTCGAGATCCATCTTCCACTCGATGAGGCCGTATCCGCCGTCTTCCCAGATCAGCACGACCAACGGGATCTTCTCGCGGACAGCGGTTTCGATCTCCTGCGAGTTCATCAGGAAGGCGCCGTCACCGGCCACCGCCAATACCTTCGCCTCCGGTTTCGCCAACTTGACTCCCAGCGCTCCGGGGAGCGCAAAGCTCATGGTGGACAACCCATTCGATATCAGGCAGGTGTTGGGCTCATAGGTCGGGTAGAGCCGGGCCATCCACATCTTGGTGGCGCCGGTGTCGACCAGCACGATATCGGCGCGGCCCAGCGCGGCCCTGGTGTCGGCGACGATCCGGGCCGGCGCCAGCGGGAATCGCGAATCCTGTTGTCCACGTTCGAATTCTTCGGCGAGTAGACCAGACCCGGGGATTTCCGGGTCAGCGACGAAAACATGGTCGTCGAGCGACTCGGCCAGCTCGTCGAGCGACTCGCTGATATCGCCGATGATCCCGACGTCGACCGAGTAGTGCGCGTCGACCTCGGCCGGGAACCGGTGGATGTGGATGATTTTCTTGTCGGCCTTGGGGTTGATCCGTACCGGGTCGAACTCTTGCAGCTCATAGCCGACCGCGATCACGACGTCGGCGTTGTCGAACCCGAAGTTGACGTAGTCGTGCCGCATGAACCCCAGCGCGCCGATGCTGTTGGGGTGATCGTCGGGCATGACGCCCTTGCCGTGGAACGTGTTGGCCACCGGAATGCCGAACTTTTCGGAGAATCGCACCAGGGCATCGGTCGCGCCGGAACGGGCGGCGCCGTGTCCGGCCAGCACCACCGGCCGCACGGCCTTGCGCAGGATGTCGACGGCGCGCGCCACCTGGCGGGCAGCCGGCGCGTCAGCGCGAACAACGTTGCGCGGCAACGGGCCCAGGTCGGGATAGTCGGCTTCGTCTGCGTCGATGTGTTCGGGGACAGCAAGATAGACCGCTGCCGGACGCTCGGTCTCGGCGAGCTTGAACGCTTTGCGGACCATCTCCGGTATCGCCTGCGCAGTCGGGATACCGGCGGCCCACCGGGTGATCGGCGCGAACATCGACACCAAGTCGACGTACTGGTGCGATTCCTTGTATTGCCGGTTCTGGCCCACCTGGGCAGAGATCGCGACCAACGGCGTGCTGTTGGTCGTGGCGTCGGCGACACCCAACTGCATGTTGATCGCGCCCGGGCCGAGCGTCGCGGACACCACCGCCGCCCGCCCGGTGACCCGGCCGTACATCTCGGCCATGAACGACGCCGCCTGCTCGTGCCGGGTCAGCACATAGCGGATCTTGGACGAGGCCAGCGCTTGGACGAAGCGGATGTTCTCCTCCCCAGGCAGCCCGAAGACCACCTCCACGCCCTCGTTCTCCAGGCACTCGACGATCAACTCGGCGGCTTTGCTCATGGGCACCTCCCTTTGTGGGAACGATAGTGGCAGGCTAGATGTTGGACGTTTCACCTAATCACCAAGACGACTCCACGAAGGAGAGGCCAGCGTGTCAATCGCGACCATCAACCCGGCCACCGGCGAGACAGTCAAAACCTTCGATGCCGCAACCGATAGCGAAGTCGACGCCGCGATCGCCCGCGCCCACGAGCGCTTTCTGGACTACCACCACTCGACTACGTTTGCCCAGCGCGCCGAGTGGGCAAACGCGACCGCCGACCTCCTCGAGAAGGAAGCCGACGAAGTCGGGGCCATGATGACGCTCGAGATGGGTAAGACCCTGAAGTCGGCCAAGGCCGAAGCGATCAAGTGCGCAAAGGGTTTTCGCTACTACGCCGAGAACGCCGAGAAGCTGCTGGCCGATGAGCCGGCCGAAGCGTCGAAGGTCGGCGCGAAAAGGGCATACACCCGGTGGCAGCCACTCGGCGTCGTGCTGGCTGTCATGCCGTGGAACTTCCCGCTCTGGCAGGCAGTCCGCTTCGCCGCGCCCGCGCTGATGGCGGGCAACGTCGGTCTGCTCAAGCACGCCTCTAACGTCCCGCAGTCGGCGTTGTATCTGTCCGACGTCATCGCCCGCGGCGGCTTCCCGGAGAACTGCTTCCAGACTCTGCTGGTGTCATCGAAGGCTGTCGAGCGCATCCTGCGCGACCCCCGGGTCAAGGCGGCCACGCTGACCGGCAGCGAGCCCGCCGGCCAGTCCGTCGCCGCCATCTGTGGCGACGAGATCAAACCCACCGTGATGGAGCTCGGCGGCAGCGACCCGTTCATCGTGATGCCGTCGGTCGATCTCGACGAAGCCGTCAAGACCGCGGTCACCGCGAGGGTGCAGAACAACGGCCAATCCTGTATCGCCGCCAAACGATTCATCGTGCACACCGACATCTACGACGCGTTCGTCGACAAGTTCGTCGAGCGGATGCAGGCGCTCAAGGTCGGCGACCCGACCGACCCGGACACCGACGTGGGTCCACTGGCCACCGAGTCGGGCCGCGACGAGATCGCCAAGCAGGTCGACGACGCCGTCGCCGCCGGTGCCACGGTTCGCCTCGGCGGCAAGAAGCCGGACCAGCCCGGCTGGTTCTACCCGCCGACGGTGGTCACCGACATCAGCAAGGACATGGCGCTCTACACCGAGGAAGTCTTCGGACCGGTCGCATCCATGTACCGCGCCGCAGACATCGACGAAGCCATCGAGATCGCCAACGCGACCACGTTCGGCCTGGGCTCGAATGCGTGGACCAACGACGAAGCCGAGCAGGAACGCTTCATCGACGACATCGAGGCCGGACAGGTCTTCATCAACGGGATGACGGTGTCCTACCCCGAACTCGGGTTCGGCGGCGTCAAACGGTCCGGCTATGGTCGCGAACTCGCGAGCCTCGGCATCCGCGCGTTTTGCAACGCCAAAACCGTGTGGGTCGGTTAGGTAGCGCGCATCGAGGTCGACGAATGCGGATCTAGACAGCCGCGCCGGCGAGGGCCTTCTCGTCCTCGTCGGCGAAGGCGTCCTCCAACTGCACCGGCGAGTAGTCGAGGTCGATCTCGGCGAGCGGCCGCCCGCGGGCGCTGCTGATGGTGCCGAACCGCCGCATCCCCTTGTCCGCGGCGTACTGCATGAACTCGTCTGTCGAGAGGCCGAAGGGCATCGGGTCATACAGCGCGAAGCCTTCTTCGATCATGCGCAACGCAAGCGGCATCAGCTCGTTCATCCGCGTTTCGAAGACGCCCCAGTTGGAGTCGTCGGCGGCGACGTGACGCCGGCAGGTGAAGGTACCCCACGCCATGTGGCGTCGCTCGTCGTCACCGATGCGCCGGACCAACTCCTGCATCCCGGGAAGGATGCCGCGTTCCACGCAGATCTTGTGCCAGCCGAAGTAGCCGGTCAGCGCCAGCATGCCTTCGACCATGTGGTTGTAGGTGACCGACGCGCGGACCTGGGCGGCCGGCGAGGCGTCGGTCTCCAGTGCGCTGAGGCTTTCGGGCAGCTCCTCGTAGAAGATCGTGCGGTAGGTGGGCACGTCGTCGAGATAGGGGTGCAGGTCGTCGGTGACGCCGACGGCGTCGAGCCACATCCGGAACACCTGGACGTGCTTGGCCTCCTCGAAGGCGAACTGCGTCAGGTACATCTCGTCGCCGAGCCGTCCCTCGGCCCGCATCGCGGACATGAACGGCTGGATGTCCTGGGTCACTGATTCCTCGCCGGCGATGAACTCGGCGCACAGTCGGGTGGCGTAGTGGCGTTCGTCGTCCGTCAACCGCTCCCAGTCGGCCCGGTCGCGGGAGAAGTCGATGTCGGCGGGATTCCAGAACTTCGCGTTGCCACCGGCGAATAGCTTCAGCGGCAGGCTGTCCCAGTTGAGTCCTCCTGCGGCGAGCGAGCCTAGCTGCGTCCGTGTCATGTGACCTCCTCAGATCGTTTGCGGCTCAAATATGTTGCTGTCGAGGGTGTTTCGGAGAAAGCCGCGGCCAGCACCGCGACCAGGCGGCGGACCGCCAGCGCCGGCTGCTCCGGGCTGGGTTCGTCGAGCCCGAGGATCGGATCCAGCCCACGCATGTACGGCGCCAGCGCCAGGTGCGGAAAGATCAACAGCAGCAACGACATCAGCACCTCGGTGTCGGCGTCATCGCGGAAGTCGCCGCGAACCTGGGCGTCGCGCACCAGAGGCCGCAACACCTCCAGGTAGTGACGGTGAATGACGCTGCGCACGCTGACCCGGGCGTCGGTGTCGACCTCCAGGCTGGCCGCTGCATGCAGTGCGCGTTCGTGCGGGTGATCGGCGAAGTAGGCGACCCACACGTCGAGCCAGTCGGTCAGGAATTCGAAGAACGGCCGGCCCGGATCGAGATCGCGGATGCGATCTTCCATGTACACCCGCACCCGCTGGCTGGCGACATCTGCGATGAACGCATACAGGTCGCGCTTGTCGGCAAAGTATTGGAACAGACTGCCTTTGGCCACACCGGCACGCCGGGCGATGACGTTCAGGCTGCCACCGGAGAAGCCGTGCGCGCCGAACTCCGCCTCGGCGGCCTCGATCACCGCCGCTCGCCGCGCCGGGTCGACGCGAGCCCACGTCACCGTTGGCATCAGGCCCCCTCCGTTGGATGACCACTGGTCACTCTACTGTGAGCCAGGTCACTTCTCAAGTGATTGGGCTGACCAATTCCGGTTCGATCCCGTCTCCCCGATCCGGACATCTGACGCCGTCGGAGTCATAGCATCGGCTACGTGTCGTTACTGAATACCGCTCAGGGATCTATCAATACCGCTGACATCGGCGTCACGCTCATGCATGAGCACGTGTTCATCATGACCACCGAGATCGCGCAGAACTATCCCGAAGCCTGGGGTGACGAGGACAAGCGGGTGGCCGATGCCGTCGACCGGCTCAACGAACTCAAGTCACGCGGCGTCGACACCATCGTCGACCTGACCGTCATCGGGCTGGGCCGCTACATTCCGCGCATCGCCCGCGTCGCCGCGGCCACCGAGCTGAACATCGTCGTCGCGACCGGGCTCTACACCTACAACGACGTACCGTTCGCCTTTCACTACCTCGGCCCGGGCGCGGAGCTGGGCGGCCCGGAGGTCATGACCGACATGTTCGTCCGCGACATCGAGGAAGGCATCGCCGACACCGGCATCAAGGCCGGCATCCTCAAGTGCGCCACCGATGCCCCTGGCGTCACCCCCGGCGTCGAGCGGGTGTTGCGCGCGGTCGCGCAGGCACACAAGCGCACCGGGGTGCCGATCTCGACGCACACTCATGCCGGATTGCGACGCGGACTGGAACAGCAACGCATCTTCGCCGACGAGGGCGTCGACCTCAGCCGCGTGGTCATCGGGCACTCCGGCGACAGCACCGACATCGGCTATCTCGAAGAACTCATCGCCGGCGGCTCCTACCTCGGGATGGACCGGTTCGGCATCGACGCGATCTCGCCGTTCGAAGACCGGGTGAACATCGTGGCGCAGATGTGCGAGCGTGGGCATGCCGACAAGATGGTGCTCTCCCACGACGCCAACTGCTACTTCGACGCCCTGCCCGACGAGTTGGTGTCGCAGGTCATGCCGAACTGGAATTACCTGCACATCCACAACGACGTCATCCCGGCGCTCAAGGAGCGCGGCGTGACCGACGACCAGTTGCACACCATGTTGGTGGACAACCCGCGGCGCATCTTCGAGCGCCAGGGCGCCTACGCGTGAGCGCACCGATTCCGCCCATCGGCGTCCAGATCTCCGCCCTGGCCGCGCTCGCCCCGGACGAGCCGGCGGTCACCTGCGACGGGCAGACGCTGAGCCGTGGCGAACTCGACCGCTCGACGAACCGGTTGGCTCGCGCGTACGCCGAACGTGGTGTCGGCGTCGGCGATTACGTGACGATGGTGCTGCCCAACGGGATCGAATGGATTCAGGCCGCGGTGGCCTGCTGGAAGCTCGGCGCGGTGCCGCAACCGCTGTCGGCGCGGCTGCCGGATGCCGAGCTCGCGGGCCTGCTGGAGCTGCGCCCGCCGAAGCTGCTGGTGGGCCGCGGAGGTGATCGCCAGCTCGGCGAAGCCGGGCGCAGCGGGTCGCCGACCGTGCGACACGGAAATAGTGAAATAGAAAGCGTGCCAGCGGGTTTCGTGCCTGACCCGAAATTGTCGGATGCGCCGTTGCCCGAAGCGGTGTCGCCGGTCTGGAAGGCGATGGGGTCGGGCGGCAGCACGGGTCGTCCTAAGCTCATCGAATCCGGCGGTGACAGCCGGATCCCCGCCGCGATCGGATACCCACTCGGCGCGCAAGAGGGTGACACCACGTTGATCCCGGTGCCGCTGTCACACAACACCGGTTTCACGACGGCGACCATCGCCCTGCTGATGCGACACCATCTGGTGCTGATGAGCCGGTTCGAGCCGCAACAGTTCCTGCGACTGATCGCCGACCATGGCGTCACGTTCCTGACGACGGTGCCGACCATCATGCAACGGGCACTGCCGCTCTATCACGCCGATCCGGATTCCTATGACCTGTCGTCGATTCGGCGGTTCTGGCATCTGGGCGCGCCGTGTCCGCCCGCGATCAAGCAATCCTGGATCGACATCCTCGGCGCCGAGAAGGTCTGGGAACTCTACGGCGGCACCGAATTACAGGCGCTCACATTCATCTCCGGTGACCAGTGGCTGGCCCACCGCGGCTCGGTCGGCGTCGTCGTGGCCGGCGAGATGAAGGTGCTCGATGATGACGGCAATCCGTGTGCGCCCGGTGAGGTCGGCGAGATCTACATGCGACCCAACCCGGGCAGTGCGCCCACGTATCGCTACGTCGGTGCCACCGCGAAATCGCGCGACGGCTGGGATTCGCTGGGCGACCTCGGCTACTTCGACGACGACGGATTTCTCTACATCTCGGACCGCCGGGTGGACATGTTCACCGTCGGCGGCCGAAATGTGTACCCGGCCGAAATCGAGAGTGCGCTGGCCGAACATCCGGATGTGTTGTCCTGCTTGGTCGTCGGCGTGCCTCACGAAGATCTCGGCCAGGTGCCCTACGCCTTGGTTCAGGCTGGCTCAGCGCTGGACGAGCAGGCTGTCCAGGCGTTCCTCCGCGACCGCATCGCTGGATACAAGGTGCCGGACACCGTCGAATTCGTCGACTCTCCGTTGCGCGACGACGCCGGCAAGGCGCGCCGCTCAGCAGTGCGCGCGGACATCATGGCGCGACTGCATCTTCTTGACGCCCGCTGACCGAACTGTCGCCAGCACTACGCTTCTCACGTTTCTCCCAGCGCCGCAACGCATCCCGGCACGGTGATTCGACGAGCGCGTAGCTGACGGCGGCAATGGCGATACTGAACACAACGGTCAGCAGCAGAACTTCGAGCAGGTGTCCCCGGAACGAGAACTCACCGATCAACGGGAAAACCATCGTCATCGCGGCAAGATGCCAGATGAAGATTCCGTAGGACCAGCGACCCAGCGTCACCATCGGCGCGCTGCCCAACAGCCGATGGCTGTCGTCGGGACGATCCAACACCAACGGCGCCACCAGGCCCGCCGCGACCAGCGCACCCATCGCGGTCTTGACGGTGAACTGTGCGGCGCTGCTCGGCACCAAGCCCGGCGGCCCAGCCAGCGGCGAAGCGGCCACCAAGTACGCCACCACCACGACGACGGACATCAGCACCCGGTGTCGCGCCAACCTGTGCGGCCAGCCGGGCGGAGTGTGCACCCATTCGGCGAGCAGCATGCCCGCGGCGAACCACGAGAAGAAGGCCGGCGGCCACGTCAACGGATTCAAACCGGGCGGCGCAGTGAACGGGATCCAGCCCCAGAACCAGCTGGCGACAGCCAGCACGGCGATCGCGGGCACGCGGGCACGCACTGGTAGCCGGGCGGCGAGCATCGCCAGGATCGGCAGCGCCAGATAGAAACTGACCTCGACCGACAGGCTCCACATCTGCGTCAGGCCCGCGGTCAACGTCAGCGGCACGTACACCTGGGTGAGCGTCAGATTCGCCAACCACACCGTCGGGCTCGCGTGATTGCCGTCGGGCAGCAGGGTCAGGATCACCACGACCGCCACCACGTAGGCCGGCATGATGCGGACCACCCGGGACCGCAGATAGTGACCGGTGGCCGGTCGCGGCGCCAGGCCACGGGCCGCCGCCGCGTGGCTACGCCACAACAAGAAACCCGACAACGCGAAGAAGACCGCGACCGCCAGATCGAACCGTCCGAACAACCTCCCGTCGATGCCCGTGGAGTGACCGGTCTCGAAGGCGACGTGAGTGACCACGACGCCGAGGGCCGCGCACGCCCGCATCCCTTCGACCGCGGGCAGGAAGCTGCGGGTGCCGCCTACCGCCTGCGCTTGCATGCCGACAGTCTGCCCGCGATGGGCTGTCCGGCAAATCAGGTGCACCCGGTTTGCCCACGGGTTTTCTTATAAGGGGACGTCAATCCCGACCTTAAATATTGCTGTTAGGGTCGAACGAGTTTTGCTTCGCTGCGGCAGCGCAAGCGGGTAGAACCCCAGGTCGCGGGGGTTCGGGGCGGAACGGGGCAGTGGCCTGAACCGAACGAGACCAGAAGGAGGTCACGGCAACGTGAACCGAGCAGTCATGTTGCGTATGGCCGCGTGCGGGATCATGGGCCTCGGAGCCGCGCTGTTGATCGCCGCGCTGCTGTTGTGGACGTACACCGGCAGCAGGATCACCAAGATTCCGCTCAATCTGGACGCCACTTTGATCAGTGACGGCACCGGAACCGCGATGGACCCGGGTTCGATGAGCACCATGAAAATGGTGGTCAACAAAAACGTGCCACTGGTTTCCCAGCAACAGATCGACGTCGAGTCCCCCGCCAACGCCGACGTCGTCACCCTCCAGGTCGGCACCTCGGTCCGGCGCAGCGACCGGCAGAAGGACTCAGGCCTGCTGCTGGCCCTGGTGGACACCGTGACCCTGAACCGCAAGACGGCATCGGCGGTGTCCGACGACACCCACCCGGGCGGCGCCGTGCAGAAGCCCCGCACGTTCAACGACGAGAACCCGGCCACCAACATCGCGCTGCCCCACGACGGGCTGTCGTACCGATTCCCGTTTCACACCGAGAAGCGCAGTTACCCGTACTTCGACCCGATCGCGCAAAAGGCCTTTGACGCCAACTACACCGGGGAAGAAGACGTCAACGGCCTGACGGCCTACAAGTTCACCCAGGACGTCGGTTACGACGCCGACGGCAAGCTTGCCGAGCCGATCCGCTACCCGTCGCTGTACGCCAACGACGAGGACAGCAAGGTCACCGAGAACGCGTCGAAGTGGGATGTGCCGGGCGAACCGGACGAGAAGATCACCATGACGCGCTATTACGCCGCGCAGCGGACCTTCTGGGTCGACCCGGAATCGGGAACGATCGTCAAACAACAAGAGCGGGTAAATCAGTACTTCGCCCGCGATGCGCTCAAGCCTGAGGTGACGGTGGTCGACTACAAGATCACCTCCAACGAGGAGACCGTCGAGTCGCAGGTCAACGCGGCGCGCAACGAGCGCGACCGGTTGGCGCTGTGGTCGCGGGTACTGCCGATCACCTTCACCGCGGCCGGCGTGGTCGCGCTGATCGGTGGGCTGCTGCTCGGCTCCTTCAGCCTGCGCACCGAGACCGCGTTGCTCGAGCCCGGTTCGGAAGACGCCGATCGCGGGTTCTTCGGCCGCGGCGAGCCACCGGTCGAGCGCGAGCGGGTGCCCGGCGCCGAAGCCGTCACCGAGAAGCTGCCGACACCACCCAAAGACGCTCAACGCGAGTCCGGTGAAGGCTCGTCAGGTTCCGTCGACTCTTAGCTAGCCGAGCACGTGCGGGCGGTACCCCACTGGGTCCTACGGTGGTCCCTTCCCGGTTATCCACTGGCATTGGCGCTGGTGGTCGCCGCGCCGCTGCTGGGCCCCGGCTACCTGCTGCTGCGCGACGCGGTGTCCACGCCGCGCTCATACCTTTCCGATAGCGCCCTCGGACTGGTGTCGGCTCCCCGAGCGACGCCACAGGATTTCGCGGTCGCGGTGGCCTCGCACGGCATCGACGGCGGCGTCGTGGTGAAAGCGTTGCTCGTCGCGGGACTCTGGTTGGCGGGTTGGGGCGCGGCCCGGCTGGTCGCGACGGTGCTGCCGGAATCCGGCTTGAGTGGTCAGCTCGTGGCAGCCACCCTCGCAATCTGGAATCCCTATGTCGGTGAACGGCTGCTGCAAGGACATTGGAGTCTGCTACTCGGCTACGGCTGCCTGCCGTGGGTGGCGACGACGATGCTGAGGCTACGTTCAGCTGAAATCGACTCGTGGCGAGGTTTTTTCGGCCTGGCGTTCTGGATCGCGCTGGCCGGACTCACCCCGACGGGATTGATCCTGGCTGCGACGGTCGCCGTAGCGTGCGTCGCCGCAGCCGGGAGTCGGGCGGTCGCGCTGGTCCTGCGCCGCAGGTGCATCGGCGATTTCGGTGGTGGCAGCGCTGCCGTGGCTGACGGCGGCGATGCTGGGTTTGTCGTCGAGGGACCACATCTGGTCGCATGTTCCCGACGTCGCCGCGTTCGCGGCGCGCGCCGAGCCCGGTCTGGGCACGCTGGGCAGTCTGGCCAGCCTGGGTGGCATCTGGAACGGTGACGCCGTACTCGATTCGCGAACAACGCTTTTCGCCGTCATGTCGGCCCTGGTGCTGCTGACGTTGGTCGCTGTGGGCACTGTCGCATTGACGCGCAATCGGATGGCGCGACCGTTGTTGGTGTTGGCGGCCGTGTCGGTGGTGCTCGCCGCCGCCATGGCCACCGGTCCGGGATTGACCGTCCTGCATGCAGCGGTCAAGGCAGCGCCAGGCATCGGCGTGCTGCGCGACGGGCAGAAGTGGGTCGCCTTGGCGATGCCCGGCTACGCCCTGGCCGGCGCGGGTGCGGCGCTGACGCTGCGACGCTGGTTGCATCCCGCAGCGGCCGGGCTGGTGTGCTGCGCCGCGCTGGTGTTGTCACTTCCCGACTTGGCTTGGGGCGCAGCGGGAAAAGTCGAGCCGGTGCGCTACCCGTCCGACTGGACGACCGTCGCGGCGGCGATCAATCACGACCCCGCCGAGGTCGCGGTGTTACCGCCAGACACGATGCGGCGCTTCGCCTGGTCCGGGCCGGCGCCGGTGCTGGACCCGTTGCCACGCTGGCTGCGAGCCGACGTGCTGAGCACCGGCGACCTGACGATTTCGGGAGCGACCGTTCGCGGTGAGGGCGACCGGGCCCGCGACCTCCAGCGACTTCTCGTCAACGGCGTTGAGCCGCAACAGCTTCGGGATGCGGGCGTGGGATGGCTGGTGGTCGAGTTCGCCACGCCCGGCGACATGGGCTTGGCTGCAAGAACATTGGACCGCTTGCCGCAGACCTATCACGGGCGATCTCTCGCGCTGTATCGGGTCGGCGGCGTGACGGCCGGGGCGTCGGCCAGTCAGCGGCTGACTGCCGTGATCGCACACCTGGCGTGGTTGGTGTTGCTGGTCAGCGGGGCCGCAGGCCTGGCGTGGCGTCAGCGCGGTGGTGCCCATTCAGGAGATCGACCGAGATAGGCCAGGATCCGATCAAGGTCGTCGACCGACTCCGCCGACAAGACGGCCGGGGCAAAGACGGCGTTCGCCATGGTGCGGAAGTCTCCGTCCGGCACGGCGAACGCGATCGGTAGCGCCGCGGCCACCACATCGGCCGCAAGCTCGACGGGACGACCGAGCGAACGTGCGACATCCCAGCTGTGCACAACGTAATCCACCAAGTGGAAGCCGATCGCCATGGAACCCGGGATGGTCGCGTCCGGCGCCAACTCAGGCAACGCGCACATCGCATCCAACACGTCCGCACCGGAGAACGCCTCGATCACGTCGGCAGCGGCCGCGGAATAGGCACCCGCGGGGTCGGCTGCGACCGCGTCGCCCACCGTAGCCGGTTGCCATATCGCCAGGTCGGCGCCCTGGCCGCGTGCGGCGGCGGCGAACCCGCGATGCTGCACGGTCATATGGGTGAGCAGGTCGGCAAGGTTCCAGCCGGCGCACGGCGTCGGCCTCGATAGATCGTCGGTGTCAACGGCTGAGACCACATCCACCGAAGCGAGTACAGCAGCCCGGTGCACTGACCGGATATCCATATTAGTATGCATTTGCGTATGATGTGCGTCAGCACATGATATGTCAAGCACTACCATCGGCACATGGCACGCAAGCCGAGACGACCCGATCTCGCGGCGATGCTTGCGCAGTTGACCCGGGAAACCGTGGCAGCCGAGCAGCCGGTGCTCGCGGCGCACGGCCTGACGATGTGGGCCTACATCGTGCTCAGCGCGCTCGACCAATCCGCGATTCGCACGCAGGCGACCCTGGCTGAATCAATCGGCGCCGACAAGACACGCATCATTCCCGTGCTCGACGAGTTGCAGAGACGCGGCTACATCGAGCGGGTACCCGACCCCGACGACCGTCGTGCGCGCCTGCTGGAGATCACCGAGTCGGGCCGCGCGATCAAAAACGCCACGCAGGCGGATATCCAACGCGGCGAGGAGCATTGGCTTGCACAGCTGTCAGCCGGCGACCGGACGGTCTTCCTGCGGGTGCTGCAACAGCTCACGTTCGGCTGAGCGCCACATGACGCCGCTGACACGGTCGCCGGCCATCACCGACTCCAATACCGTGCGCATCGCGGATGCGCTTTGTTGCCAAGAGAATTCGGTACTGCGCGCTTGAGCCTTGGCGCCGAGCTGGTCGCGCCACACCGGATCGGCCAGCACTTGCTGTAACCGACTGACCAGGTCGTCGTGGCTGTCGGCCAGCACACCGGTCACCCCGTCGATGATCGAGTCGGCCAACCCGCCAGAGGACCGGTAGCCGATGGTAGGCACCGCGTGCTGGGCAGTCTCGATGACGGCCAGACCCCAACCTTCTTTGCGCGACGGCAGCACATGCACCCAAGCCTGTTGGATGACGCGGTGTTTGGTGGCGTCGTCGACGTGACCGTGGAACGTCACCGCGTCGCTCATGCCAAGCCGCTCCGCGTGCTCGACCAATCGCTGCGACCACCATCCGCCGCCGACAACGTCGAGGTGCACGTCGGGAATCGTCGACCGCAGTTGCGCCACGGCGGCCAGTGCATCTTCGATCTGCTTGTGCGGCACCAGCCGGGACAGCACCACAACCCGCGGCGCGGCCGCTCGCGAACCACCCAGCGACGGCAACGGCACCTCGTCGAGCCCGTTGCGCACCACGGCAATTCGCTCATTGTCGACGCCGAGGCCGACCAGGTCGCGGGCCGACGGCAGTGACACCGTCACGTACTGATTGCCGCGGTGCAGCTTCGGCGACAACCACGATTCGACGAACCAGCCAACCCGGCTCAGCGCCCAGCCGGCGACCGGCCACTGCTCACGGTGACAATGGTGCACCAGCACCACGGCTCGCCTGCCGTAGATGAGCCGGGCCAGAAACGGTATGCCGTTCTGGGTGTCGACCACCACGTCGGGCCGGACGGTCCGCAGCGGTCCGAGATCCAGTCGAGCGGCCGCCATTGCGAGCATCGCCCACACATAGACCGAATAGCGCCCGCCCGCGCGGATGATCCGCACACCGTCGACGACTTCGCGGCGCGCCGCACCCGGGTAGCGGGCTGTGCGCAGCGTGACTGCGACGCCGGATTCGGCCAGCTGAGCGCCGATGCGTTGGAGATAGGTCTCGCTGCCACCGCCCTGGGGGTGGCCGGTGTCGCGCCAGCACAGCAGCAGCACCGAGCGCAGACCAGGCATCGTGTCAGCCTAGCGATGCCCCGCTTTAGGGTGGGCCGGTGGCTGTGACGGAGGTCTTCGCGCAGCGGGCGACGCTGTCACGGTCGCTGCGGTTGCTGTCGGAGTTCCGCTACGAGCAGCCCGACCCGGCCCGCTTCTACGGGGTGCTGGCCGCCGATACCGCCGCGATGATCGGTGACCTGTGGCGGGGAATCCGCGGCGGCACGGCGGCCGGTCGCACGCTGCTCGACATCGGCGGCGGACCGGGATACTTCGCGGGGGCGTTCGCCGAGGCCGGCGTCCGCTATCTGGGCGTCGAACCGGATTCCGCCGAGATGCACGGCGCCGGAACGAAACCCGCCGGGGATCCGGGGACATTTGTTCGCGCCTCAGGGATGGCGCTGCCGTTCGCTGACGACTGCGTGGACATCTGCCTGTCCTCCAACGTCGCCGAGCACGTCCCTCGGCCTTGGCAGCTGGGCACCGAGATGTTGCGGGTGACCCGGCCCGGCGGCCTGGTGGTGTTGTCCTACACCGTGTGGCTGGGGCCGTTCGGTGGCCACGAAATGGGACTCACGCACTACCTCGGCGGGGCCCGCGCCGCCGACCGCTACGCCCGTAAGCACGGCCATCGGGCGAAAAACGACTACGGATCGTCGTTGTTTGCGGTGTCGGCGGCCGAGGGACTGGACTGGGCGCTCAGCACCGGCGCGCTGATCGCCGCGTTTCCCCGCTACCACCCGCGATGGGCGTGGTGGCTGACATCAGTACCGGTGCTACGCGAGTTCTTGGTGAGCAATCTGGTGCTGGTGCTGCAGCCTTGATGTGCTCCCCGCAGCTCTTGACTGAAACCTGTTCTCGTTTTGCATCGGCTTGGGTAGGGTGGCTGCCATGAGCGACGACGCCAAGACCGAATACGACAAACTCTTCATCGGCGGCAAGTGGGCCGAGCCGTCGACGTCCGACGTCATCGAGGTGCACTGCCCGGCCACCGGCGAGTACGTCGGCAAGGTCCCACTGGCGGCGGCAGCCGACGTCGATGCTGCGGTCGCCGCGGCCCGCGACGCATTCGACCACGGCCCGTGGCCCTCGACACCGCCGAAGGATCGCGCGGCCGTGATCGGCAACGCGCTCAAGTTGTTGGAAGAGCGGAAGGACGCGTTCGTCAAGCTCCTTGGACTCGAGACCGGTCAGCCGCCGCTGAGCGTCGAGACGATGCAGTGGATGAGCGGGATCGGGTGCCTGAACTTCTTCGCCGGCCCCGCCGTCGATCAAGTCAAGTGGCACGAGATCCGCAACGGCGGCTACGGGCAGACCATCGTCCATCGTGAGCCGCTCGGGGTGGTGGGCGCGATCGTGGCCTGGAACGTGCCACTGTTCCTGGCGATCAACAAGCTGGGCCCGGCGCTGCTGGCCGGCTGCACGGTGGTGCTCAAGCCCGCTGCCGAAACACCTTTGAGTGCAAACGCTTTGGCGGAGGCGTTCGCCGAGGCCGGTCTTCCCGAGGGAGTGTTGTCGATCGTTCCCGGCGGGATCGAGACCGGACAGGCGCTGACGTCCAACCCCGACATCGACATCTTCTCCTTCACCGGCAGCTCGGCCGTCGGCAAGGAGATCGGCAAGCGCGCCGCGGACATGCTCAAGCCGTGCACCTTGGAGCTCGGCGGAAAGTCGGCGGCCATCCTGCTGGACGACGTCGACCTGGCCGCCGCAGTACCGATGTTGGTGTTCTCCGGGATCATGAACACCGGGCAGGCGTGTGTGGCCCAGACCCGCATCCTGGCGCCACGCTCGCGCTACGACGAAATCGTGGATGCGGTAAGCGCTTTCGCGCAGTCACTGCCGGTGGGACTGCCGTCCGACCCGGCCGCCCAGGTCGGGTCGCTGATCTCGGCGAAGCAGCGGGAACGGGTCGAGGGCTACATCGCCAAGGGCATCGACGAAGGTGCCCGGCTGGTGTGCGGCGGTGGCCGCCCCGAAGGACTGGATGACGGTTTCTTCGTGCAGCCGACCGTGTTCGCCGACGTGGACAACAAGATGACGATTGCGCAGGAGGAGATCTTCGGCCCGGTGCTGAGCATCATCCCCTATGACACCGAAGCGGACGCGATCGAGATCGCCAACGATTCGGCGTATGGCCTGGCCGGCAGTGTGTGGACCACCGACGTGCCGCGCGGCATCAAGGTTTCGGAGAAGATCCGCACCGGCACCTACGGCATCAACTGGTACGCCTTCGACCCGTGCTGTCCGTTCGGGGGCTACAAGAACTCCGGGATCGGCCGCGAGAACGGTCCGGAGGGCGTCGAGCACTTCACCCAACAGAAGAGCGTGCTGATGCCGATGGGCTACACGATCGACGCCTGACGCTCAGCGGTCCTGCCGCACTCAGAACGCGTCTTCGCTCAACTGCATGACCGCGAGATCGACGTTCGCCGCGATCTCGCGCTCAGCGGTCAGCCGCGGCAGCACATTCTTGGCGAAAAACTTCGCCGTGGTGATCTTTCCGGCGTAGAACGCGCTGTCCGCCGGGCCCGGATCACCGTCGAGCGCGATCAGGGCGATCTCCGCCTGCCGAAGCAGCAGCCATCCGATCAGCAGGTCACCGACCGCGAGCAGGAATCGCACCGACTCCAAGCCCACGCGGTAGAGCTCGCGTGCGTCTTCCTGCGAGGCCATCAGATACCCGGTCATCGTGTTGACCCAGGCTTGCAGGTCTTCGAGCGCGGTGGCCAGATGCGCACGGGCTTCGGCCAGTTCGGGCCGGGCGTCGGCGCTGCCGATGAATCCCTCGATCAGTGTGACCAGATGACCCAGCGCGACGCCGTGGTCGCGGACGATCTTGCGAAAGAAGAAGTCCTGGGCCTGAATTGCGGTGGTGCCTTCGTAGAGGCTGTCGATCTTGGCGTCGCGGATGTACTGCTCCATCGGATAGTCCTGCAGGAAGCCGGACCCGCCGAGCGTCTGCAGCGACTCGGTCAAGCATTGGTAGGCCCGTTCTGAGCCAACCCCTTTGATGATCGGCAACAGCAGGTCGTTGACCTTGTCGGCCAATGTGGCATCAGCGCCCGATACAACGGCTGCGACCGACGGGTCCTGGTGGGCCGCGGTGAACAGATACAGCGCGCGGAGCCCTTCGGCGTAGGCCTTCTGTGTCAGCAGAGCGCGGCGCACGTCGGGATGATGGATGATGGTGACTCGCGGCGCGGTCTTGTCGGTCATCTGGGTGAGGTCGGCGCCCTGGACGCGAGTCTTCGCGTAGTCCAGTGCGTTCAGGTAGCCCGTCGACAAAGTCGCGATCGCCTTGGTACCGACCATCATTCGCGCGTATTCGATGATCTTGAACATCTGCGCGATGCCGTTGTGGCGGTCGCCGACCAGCCAGCCCGTCGCCGGGACACCATGCTGACCGAACGTCAACTCACAAGTGGCCGAGACCTTCAGGCCCATCTTGTGTTCCACGCCGGTGACGAACACTCCGTTGCGCTCACCGGGCTCACCGGTCTGCGGATCGAGCAGGAACTTGGGCACCAGGAAAAGACTCAGCCCCTTGGTCCCCGGCCCTGCGCCCTCGGGGCGGGCCAGCACCAGGTGCAAGATGTTCTCGAACACGTCGTCGCTGTCGCCGCTGGTGATGAACCGCTTGACGCCGTCGATGTGCCATGTGCCATCGCCTTGATCGATCGCTTTGGTCCGCCCGGCGCCGACGTCAGAGCCGGCGTCGGGTTCGGTGAGCACCATGGTGGCGCCCCAGTTGCGGTCAATGGCGAGCGATGCCCAATGTTGTTGCTGCTCATTGCCGATGCCGTAAAGGATGTTGGCCATAAACGGCCCGGCCACGTACATGAAGACCGCGGGGTTGGCGCCGAGCACCAGCTCGTTGACCGCCCATTGCACCATCGACGGCGCGGGCACGCCGCCGACGTCTTCGGCGAGCCCGACCCGGAACCACTCGCCCTCCCGCCACGCGTGCAGCGATTTCTTGAACGGATCGGGCAGGGTGACGACATGACTGTCGGGGTCGAACGTCGGCGGATGCCGGTCGCTGTCGGCGAAGGACTCGGCCACCGGCCCTTCGGCCAGCCGCGCGGCCTCGGACAGCATCTGCCGCACTGAGTCGCCGTCCAGATCACCGAATGCGTCGTCGGCAAGCACCTTATCGAGGCTGAGCACGTCGAAGAGGTTGAACTCCAGGTCGCGAACGTTGCTTTTGTAGTGGCCCATGGCTACGCCTTTCGATCGCTTGGACCGAGCGTAGCCCGACAACGATGCAGCCGGAACGGCCACGGGAGATTGTTGGTGCCAAAATAAAGCGCACGGTGCATCATTCGGCAGGCGGTGCAGCCACTATGCGTGGTTGCGAGGACGCTGCAGCTCGCTGAACTCCGATGCGCCTATCAGAGTTGCGACTGCATCGAAAATCTCCAGCGTCTTGTCCGGGGTCGGCACCGAGGTCAAGACCGGCCCGAAGATCGTGTGGCCGTCGATCGTGATCAGCGGACTGCCGCCCGTCGCTCCGAGCGCCACCTGGCTGGCCTGGTGGGATTCCCGCACCGCAGCATCCAGGCTGGTATCGGTCAATGCAGCGACGGTGACGTGCTTGGCGCCAACCGCCGCAAGGACGTGCTCGACCAGTTCGTCATCCAACGCAGCCGACTGGTCGAAGTACCGGTGGCCAAAAGCGAAGTAGGCCTTCACCATCGCGTCGACACCGAGCTCGCGTCGCAAGGCGACCATCAGCCGGCCGACCTGTCGAGAATCGTGCATGCGTGCCCGCTGGGGTGCCGGCAGCTCACGCCCTTCATTGAGCGTCGCCAAATTCATCAGCCGCCAATCGATGGAAAAGCCGGCCTTGTCGGCGGCGGCAGTCAACCAACGCGCGGTGTTCCAGGAAAACGGACACACCGGGTCGAGCCACAAGGTTGTCACGCTGGGAACGTCATCCGGTAGCTGCCGATGGGTCATCACATGCTCCTGTCATCAGGAAAGGGACTACGGCGAGCGACTGCTCGATCAACGATCGGTCGCCACCCACTTCTACCCACAACATACCCCCCACCGTATAAATTCCGCCGGCGGGAGCAACATCGTCGACAGTCACGCGAGCAACTGCGCTGACTTCGCTATACCGCCGGGGGTATGGTACAAAGGAGCCATGTCGAAGCGAGCTGGCGTTACCCCCTCGGCGGAGCCACGTCCCGGGCACGCCAGCCAAGAAGTCGACGCGACCCTCAACCGCTTACGCAGAGCCCATGGGCAACTCGGTGCCGTCATCACGATGATCGAACAAGGTCGAAGCTGCAAAGACGTCATCACTCAATTGGCGGCCGTTTCACGCGCACTGGACCGCGCCGGCTTCAAGATCATTGCCTCCGGTCTGCGTAACTGCCTCGACGAGACGGGGCAAAACGCAGATGGCACAGCAGCGTTGACCATGGAAGAACTCGAGAAGCTGTTCTTGAGCCTCGCCTGACCCGACAGGTCCCCCGCCGGTTGGCGTGTGCCAGCGATGACGGTTATCCCAGATCCACCAAACGATTTCGAAACCCATGGATTCATCGCGGGAAGATGTCGCGCTGATTGATCTCGTTAACCAGGCTCTAAACCGACTTGCCCAATACTATACCCCGTAGGGTATATTTACCGTACCGTGACCCCTTACTTCGAGGTCTAACGACCCTCGCTAACTGGGCTGGACGGGCGCGAAGCTAGACGACAACTACCAGGCCATGAATTGAGGAAGCTGCGATGTTGACGATTCTCAAGCGGGTGTGGGTGCCGCTCGTCGTCATTGTCGCGGTTCTCTTCGGCGGTGTCACCGTCGACCGGCTCCGCGGCATTTTCGGCTCGGACCCGATCTTTACCGCGACCGGCAGCAGCGCCGAACCGCTCGAACCGTCCCATCTCAAGCAGGTGACGTATGAGGTGTACGGGCGCAGCGACGCAACAGGAAGCGTGAGCTACCTGGACAAGAATGCCCAGCCGGAACGGGCGAGCTTCACCGGCCTGCCGTGGACATTCACGATCACGACGACAGTGCCTGCCGTGATCGCCAACGTTGTGGCACAAGGCAATAGCGACAGCATCGGGTGTCGCATCACTGTCGACGGCGTCGTCAAAGACGAGCAATCCTCGGCGGCGCACCACGCCCAGACGTCCTGCCTGGTGAAGGCCGCATGAATACCGGCAATGAAACCCGTCCGAGATACATGCGGTTTGTCCGCAGGTTCGCCGTACCGATACTCGTTGCCTGGCTGCTGCTGACCGTAGCCCTGAATGTGCTTGTGCCCCCGATCGAATCGGTGGCACGTAACCACGCCGTGACGATGTCGCCGCAAGATGCGCCGGCCATGATCGCCGCGAAACGCATCGGCGAGAAGTATCACGAGTCGGACTCCGACAGCATCGCGATGATCGTCTTGGAAAGCGACAGACCCCTCGGCGAACAAGCGCACCGCTACTACGACGGCTTGGTGCAAAAGCTGAAGGCCGACCCCAAGCACGTGCAACACGTCCAGAACGTGTGGGGAGACCCGCTCACTGCCGCCGGTGTCCAGAGCCGTGACGGCAGAGCCGCATATGTGGAACTCAATCTCGCCGGCAATCAGGGCAGCACGCTGGGAAACGAATCCGTCAAAGCGGCACGCGCGATCGTCGACAGGTCGGCGCCGCCCAACGGGCTCAAGGCATACACCACCGGCCCGGCAGCGCTGAACACGGATATGAACGAGGCTGCCGATAAAAGCATGTTCACGATGATGGGCGTGACGGGCCTGGTCATCATGATCATGCTCTTCATCGTCTACCGTTCCATCAGCACGATACTGCTGATTCTCGTCATGGTCGGTGTCGAGATGGGCACGGCCAGAGGGCTAGTCGCGCTCCTTGGGAACTACAACCTGTTGGGATTTTCGACGTTCGTCGTCGCGATGCTGTCGTCGTTGGCGATCGCGGCAGGAACCGATTACGCGATCTTCCTGATCGGCCGTTACCAGGAGGCGCGCCAAGCCGGCCAGGACCGAGAAACTGCCTACTACAGCATGTTTCGCGGTACCGGTCACATCATATTGGGCTCGGGTCTGACTATCGCCGGAGCCACGTTTTGCCTCCATTTCGCACGCCTGTCGTATTTCACAGCGCTCGGCATTCCGTCGGCTTTGGGGTTGCTCGTCGTCGTCGCGGGAGCGATGACCGCGGCGCCCGCCGTTGTCGTCGTCGGCACTCGGTTCGGCCTGCTCGACCCGAAACGGATGATCAAGACACGTGGGTGGCGGCGCATCGGCACCGCTACAGTGCGCTGGCCCGGTGCGGTACTTGCGGCCTCACTGGTCATCGCAATCGTCGGCATCCTCATCATGCCGAGCATGAAGGTCAGCTACAACGACCGCTTCTACATACCCCGCAACCTCCCGTCGAATGTCGGGTATGCTGCAGCCGAACGCCATTTCACCGCTGCCACAATGAATCCCGATATCCTCATGATCGAGAGCGACCACGACATGCGGAATAGCGGCGACATGATCATTTTGGACAGGCTCGCCAAAGACGTCTTCCGGTCGCCGGGAATCGCCATGGTGCAAAGCATCACCCGCCCATTGGGTGGCCCGATCGAGCACACGTCGATACCTTTCCAGATCAGTGCCCAATCGATCCCCATCCGGGAGAACCTTCAATTCATGAGGGACCGGACGGCCGACATGCTCACGATGAGCGACGACCTCGGTGCCATGATCGGTTCGATGCGGCGCATGCAGAGCTTGGTGGGTCACATGGGCGCGACGACTCATCACATGGTCGGCGATATGCAGGGTATGCAGTCCACCCTGGACGAGATGCGGGACCATCTGGCGGATTTCGATGATTTCGCGAGGCCGTTTCGCAGCTATCTGTATTGGGAGCAACACTGCTTCGACATCCCCGTCTGCGCAGCGGCCAAGTCGGTGTTCGAGGCAATGGACGGTGTGGACAAGTTCAGCGAGAACATGGGCACGCTGATCAACGACATGCACAACGTCGACGCGATATTGCCCCACATCGTCGCCCAGTTCCCGCCGATCATCGCCGTCGCACAATCCATCCAGGGGACCCTGCTCACGATGCACAGCAGCTTTTCGGGCCTGGTCACACAAATGGACAAGATGACCGAAACGGCGAGCGCGATGGGCCAGGCCTTCGATGCCTCCAGGAGCGGCGATTACTTCTACCTACCGCCGGAAGCGTTCCAGAATCCGGACTTTCAACGCGGTCTGAAACTTTTCCTGTCGCCCGACGGCACGGCCGCGCGGTTCATCATCACCCACGATGCGGACCCGGCCACCGTGGCAGGCATTTCCGCCGTCGAGCCGGAACTGGCCGCCGCGCATCAAGCGGTCAAGGGCACGTCTCTCACCGACGCCAAGTTCTATCTGGCCGGAACGGCGGCGATCTACCGCGATATCCAGTCGGGCTCTCACTACGACTTGCTGATCGTGGGAATCGCAGCGCTGACACTGATTTTCGCCGTCATGCTGATCATCACCCGGGCTCTGGTGGCTTCTCTGGTGATCGTCGGCACCGTGTTGCTCTCGCTAGGAGCCGCCTTCGGGCTGTCGGTGCTGGTGTGGCAACACATTCTGGGCTTGGACCTGAACTGGATCGCGCCCGTGTTCGGGTTGATCATCCTGCTGGCTGTCGGATCTGACTACAACCTGCTGCTGGTCTCGCGGTTCCAGGAGGAAGCACGCACGGGACTGAACACCGGCATCATCCGCTCCATGGGTGAAACCGGCGGCGTCGTCACTGCGGCGGGCCTGGTGTTCGCCTTCACCATGATGTCCATGGTCGCCAGCGATTTACGCTCGATCGGCCAGGCCGGCAGCACCATCGGCCTCGGCTTGCTCTTTGACACGCTCATCGTGCGCTCGCTGATGACACCGTCTATCGCGGCCCTACTCGGACGCTGGTTCTGGTGGCCGCAGCGAATTCAGTTCTTATCGATCTGGTCACGCGGCCAGCGATGCGCGGACGTACGCCCAACGGCCCCCATCCAGCGTGGACAGCACCGTGCCGTCGGACTATGCACCAAAGCATATTTCCGAATCTCCGAGTCCGATTGCGTCTGGGCATTCGATCGATTGAGCTGGCCGACCAGCGCTGACGTGGCACATATCACTAACGTTTGCTTGCTGGACTTGAGTCTTATATGGTTCTTTGCATAGTCATGAGTCGGCGAATCCGGCGCGTGAGGGCACCAGCCCCAGGAGAAGGTCATGCTGATCGTCGAACTCAACCTCGCCGGGTATCGATTCAGCGGCGAGATGTCCGACGTGCGCCGCAAGCCACTGCGTTCCATGCGATTCAATCCGCGCGCGATCCACTGGCGGATTCCGCAGCTCCGCGACTCCCGCGCGGCCTGACGCCCGTCCGAGCTCCTATGACGCTGGCGACCCACGCCCGCAAGAAGCGCGGCGACACCCGAACCAAAATGCTGATCAGCGCTGCTGAGGTGATGCGCGAACGCGGCGCCGCAGGCGTGACCATCGACGAAGTGCTCACCCGCAGCGGAGCGCCCCGCGGCTCGGTGTACTACCACTTCCCCAACGGCCGCAACCAAATCCTCGCCGAAGCGCTGCACTACGCGGGAGAGGCGATCACCGCCGATATCGACGACGCCGCCGGTCGCGGCGCGAAGGTGCTGCTGCGACAGTTCGTCAACTTCTGGGAACGGGTGCTCGCCGACAGCGATTTCAGCGCCGGCTGCCCGGTGGTTGCCGCGGCCATCGGCTCAGCCGAAGACGAGGTTCCGTTGGCCGCCGAGGCCGCGCGGATCTTCGCGCACTGGCGTACCGCCCTGGCGTGGGCGTTCGTCGCCGACGGCTTCCCGGAAACCGATGCCGAATCGTTGGCGGTGATGTCGATCGCGGCGCTGGAAGGCGCAGTCGTGCTATGCCGGTCGGCGCGCAGTAGCGACCCGCTGCACAAGGTCTACGACCAGCTGGAATTCCTGGTCAAGGCAAGGGAATTCGTCCGACGCAACGGCCTGTCGACGGGCTAGATCGGGCTAGGTCAAACTAGTCGCTGGCTGGCAGCGGCTTGGCCTCTTTCAGGCTGAGCGCGGTCTGGCCCACGGCCAATGTCCCGGCACCGGCCTTGGTCACCAGCACCTCGGCACCGGTCTCGTCCACATACCGCTTGCCCATCACGCTGCCGTCGGCGAACGCCGGATCCAATTCGCCCGAACGCTCGGCATTCAACTCGACCATCGGCGCGCCGCCGCAGCGCAGATCGTCGAGGCTGTCCGCGCTCCGCACGACGATGACCTGGGTGTCGCACACCTGGCTGGCCAGACGTGTTCCGTTCTTGATCATGATTTCGATCCTCGGTTGGAGTTACTGCTCGGCCGTTGCGGCGCGAAGCTCTTCGACGATGTCGCGGCGAAGCACTTTGCCCGTCGCGTTGGTGGGCAGCTCGTCGCGAAAGACTACCCGGTCAGGGGTGCGCGACCCCCGCAAAGCCTTGCGGACGTGTTCGCGCAATTCCTCGGGATCCGGGTCGATGCCGGCGACCGGCACTACCACGGCGACGATCGCCTGGCCCCACTGCGAATCCTCGACGCCGACCACCGCGACGTCACGCACGTGCGGGTGCTCGACCAGCACGTCTTCCAGTTCCGCAGGCGCGATGTTCTCCCCGCCGCGAATGATGGTGTCGTCGCTGCGGCCACCGATGAAGAGGTAGCCATCTTCGTCGAGGAGTGCGATGTCCCTCGTGGGGAACCAGCCCTCTGCGTCGAGGACCGAGCCGATTCCGGTGTAACGACCGGACACCTGCTCGCCGCGAACGAACAACTCACCGGTCTCCCCTGCCGGCAAGACCGCGCCGTTCTCGTCGCGGATCTGCACCTCGATGCTCGGCACCGGCTGACCGACCGAGGCCAGCCGCCGCACCACGGCCGGATCTCCGGCGCCGTGCGCCTCGCGGTGGTCGTCCGGCGTCAACACGGCAATGGTCGAACTCGTCTCGGTCAGGCCGTAGGCGTTGACGAAACCGACATGCGGCAGCAGCTCCAAGGCCGTGCGTACCAGCGGCAACGGCACCTTCGATCCGCCGTAGGCCAGGTTCCGCAGCGACGACAGCCGGTGTTGGTTGCCCTGCTGCAGCACGGTGACAATGCGGTCGAGCATGGTCGGTACCACGGTCGCGCTGGTCACGTGCTCGGCCTCGACCAGACCGACCCATTCCTCGGGATCGAAGACGGGCAGGTACACCATCTTGCGTCCGGCGTACAGGTTCGACAGCGCCGCGCTGACTCCGGCGATGTGGTAGGGCGGCACGCAGATCAGCGCCGCGTCAGTGGGCTCAGCTGAGCCGAAGTCGACGGTGCCGGTGACGTAGCTGGTCAGGTTGTTGTGGGTGAGCTCGACGGCCTTGGGCTGCGATGTGGTGCCCGAGGTGAACAGCACGATGCCCACCGAGTCCGGGTCGGCGAACTCCGCGGCCGGCTCGGCGTCGCCGGCTTGGCTCAGGAAGTCGTCGGAGACGATCACCTGCTTGGCGGTGTCGGCCAGGCCGTCCAGCCCACCCAGCTCGTCGAGGTAGCGACGGTCCGCGACCACCAGCGGATCGGGCAGCCGGGCGATCAACGTCGTGATGCCCTCGGCGGACAACCGGTAGTTGATCGGTGTGAACGGCACCCCGGCCCGCGCGGACGCGAACATCAGCAGCGGCAACATTGCGCCGCCCAGTCCGACGTAGGCGACGTGCGATGCCCCTGAGCGCGCAATGAGGCCGGCGCCGCCGTCGGCGAGATCGCTCAGCTGCTGAGTCGTCAGCCGGACATCCCCCGAGACGACGGCAGTCCTATCGGGATCGGCCGAGGTCGCCATCTCGAGCAGTAGCGAAATACTCACGCTCGCACTTTCTGTGGTGTCAACACGTTACAAAGCCCGTCAAAAGTGTCATGCCGAGTTTAGATCACGCAACTATGCCGCCGTCGGGGCGTGGCCTACGCCACACCCGCGATGGCGTTTACCCGAGAACTTGAGGGCTACCCCGCTCCGAGGCCGCCAGAAGTAGTCCAAACAACGACCACAAGTTCGGGGATTCCACGATGACGACCTTCGCAGCAGACACGCTGCCCACACACAGCACATGGACCAGGTTGCGCGCCGGGATAGCAGGCGCGATGCTGGCCGAATTCTTCGGCACCTTCGTGCTGATGCTGCTCGGCCTCGGCACCTGCGCGGTCAACGTGGTCGGCCTGCCCGGTTCCGGCAGGCAGACCGTGCCGTTCGGCCCGGACAACTGGCTGATCAACATTTTCGGCTGGGCGTTCGCCGTCATGCTGGCGGCCTACGTCTCGGGCGGTATCAGCGGTGCACACTTCAACCCGGCGGTGACGCTGGCCTTCGCGGTGGCGCGAAAGTTCGACTGGCGCAACGTGATTCCGTACTGGGTGTCCCAGACCGCGGGTGCCTTTTGCGGTGCCGCCATGGTGTACGCCGTCTACCGGCCCGCAATAGACAGCTTCAACGCCGCTAAGCATGTGTCGCGGGCGGATTCGATGGACACCTACGGGATCTTCGCAACCTCGCCCGCCTCCTATTTCCACGGCGGTTACCTAGGGCCAGTCGTCGACCAGCTGGTCGGCACAGCGATTCTCGTGCTGTTGATCGCGGCGCTGATCGACAACCGCAACCAGGCGCCGGCCGGCAACTTGGCTCCGCTGCTCATCGGTTTCATCATCGCGGTGATCGGCTGCTCCTACGGCACCAACGCCGGATATGCACTGAACCCGGCCCGCGAACTCGGCCCGCGCGTGTTCGCGTGGATGGAGGGCTGGGGCAAGTTGGCGTTGCCCGGTAACTACGGGCAGACGACCAATTACTGGTGGATTCCGGTCTTCATCCCGTTGTTCGGCGCGGTCGCCGGCATCCTGCTGTACGACTTCTTCATCGGTCACGTGCTGGATGCTCGTGCCGAGATGATGCGCACCCCGGAGCCGGGTCTGGCGCCGGTACCGACCACCGACGCCGCGTCGGGGGTGGCCGGTCCGGTCACCGCCGAGGACAGCGCGGACGCCGAGGAATTCGAGGACGAGCGGGCCGCCTGAGGTCAGGTGCCGGTCCAGTGCGCCGGGCGCTTCTCCGCGAACGCGATCGCGCCTTCCTTGGCGTCGTTGGACGAGAACACCGGCATCAGGATGGCGTTCTGCTCGGAGAACCGGGTGTCAGGGCTCCAGCCGCGGGACTCGACGATGATCCGTTTGGTGGCGGCCACGGCCAGCGGACCGTTGACGGTGATCCGCTCGGCCAGCTCGATCGCCGCGTCCAGCGCGCCGCCGGGCTCGGCCAGCACGTTGACCATGCCCAGTGCGTGCGCACGCTCGGCGGTGAAGCTCTCGCCCGTCAGCGCCAACTCCATGGCGATGGCGGGCGGGATGCGCTCGGGCAGCCGCAGCAGTCCACCACCGCCGGCCACCAGCCCGCGCTTGACCTCGGGGATGCCGAACGACGCGTCCTTGGATGCCACGATCAGGTCGGTGGCCAGCGCCAACTCGGTGCCGCCGGCTAGCGCATAGCCCTCGACCGCCGCGATCAGGGGCTTGACCGGCGGGCGCTCGGTGAAGCCCATGCCGCGGCCCTCGACGATGGGGACCTCACCGCGGGCGAACGCTTTGAGGTCCATTCCCGCGCAGAACGAGCCGCCCGCGCCGGTGAGGATGCCCACCGAGAGGCCCGGATCTGAATCGAGCTTGTCCACCGCGTCGGCCAAACCGTGGGCCACCGCGGAATTGACCGCGTTCTTGGCCTTGGGCCGGTTGATGGTGATGATCAGAATCCGGTCCCGCTGCTCGACGAGGACCTCGGGTTCGCTGGCTTCTTCAGTGCTCACGACGGTGTGACGCTCCTTGTTCGAATTTGGGACGGGTGTCTGTAGAGAGATGGTATCGAGCCGTCGTAGCTCGGCTAGCATCACAGCCAAATGGCTGCTACCGATATCGAACCCAGCGAGCTGTCCAAATGGGATCCCGGGCTCACCGAACGCGTGATGGGCTGGATCCGTCCGATCATCAAGGGCTACCACCGCGCCGAGGTGCGCGGGCTGGACTCCTTCCCCGCGGGCGGTGCGCTGGTGGTGTCCAACCACTCCGGCGGACTGTTCGCCATGGACGTGCCGGTGTTCGCCACCGGGTTCTACGAGGAGTTCGGCTACGACCGGCCGGTCTACACGCTGAGCCACGACCTGATCTTCGCCGGCCCGACCGGTGAATTCTTCGTTCGCACCGGCTTCATCCGCGCCAACCACGAGAACGCCGACGCTGCATTGCGATCCGGTGGGGTGGTGGTGGTGTTTCCCGGCGGCGACTACGACGTGTATCGACCGACACTGTCGGAGAACACCATCGACTTCGACGGCCGGACCGGATACGTGCGGGCGGCGATCAACGCCGGGGTTCCGATCGTGCCGGCCGTGTCCATCGGCGGTCAGGAAAGCCAGCTGTACCTCACCCGCGGCATGGGACTGGCCAAAGCGTTGCGGCTGGACAAGCTGATGCGGGTGAAGATCCTGCCGATCTCGGTGGGCTTCCCGTTCGGCCTGTCCGCGGTGCTGCCGGTGAACGTGCCACTGCCGACCAAGATCGTAATGCAGGTGCTCGAGCCGATCGACGTGACGGCGCAGTTCGGCGAGGAGCCCGACATCGCGGCGGTCGACGACCATGTCCGTCGCGTCATGCAGAAGGCGCTCGACGAGTTGGCCAAACAACGCCGCCTGCCGGTGATCGGCTAGTCGCTTCGATGGCAGCCTTCGGCCTGCTCGGCACCATGGTCCGCGCGGGCATCATCGCGCCGCTACGACCCGACAAGTATCTGCGGATGGCCGCGGCCGTACGCCGCGAAGGTCTTTCGTTCACCATGGGATTCGCCTTGGCGGCGCAACGCTGCCCGAACCGCCCAGCCCTGATCGACGAACTCGGCACCCTGACGTTTCGTCAACTCGACCAGCGCGCCGACGCCTTGGCTTCAGCGCTGCAGAGTCTGCCCGGCGGCACCCCGAAAGTCGTTGCGATCATGTGCCGCAACCATCGCGGCTTCGTCGAGGCCCTGATCGCCGCCAACCGGATCGGCGCCGACGTTCTGCTGCTCAACACCTCGTTCGCCGGCCCCGCGCTGGCCGACGTGGTCGATCGCGAAGGCGCCGATGCGGTGATCTACGACGAGGAGTTCACCGAATCGGTGGACCGCGCGCTGGCCGACCGAGCCGACGCCACCCGCGTCGTCGCGTGGACCGACCATCCGGACGAGCACAGTACGACCGTCGAGAAGCTGATCGCCGGCCACGCCGGTGAGCGGCCCGCCCGCACCGAACACACCGGCAGGCTGATCTTGCTCACCTCGGGGACTACCGGTAGCCCTAAGGGCGCCAAGCATTCCGGCGGCGGCGCGACCGAACTCAAGGCGATCCTCGACCGCGTCCCCTGGCATACCGAGGAGACGACGGTGGTGGTAGCGCCGATGTTCCACGCCTGGGGCTTTTCTCAACTGGTGTTCGCCGCGTCGCTGGGCTGCACGGTGGCCACTCGGCGCAAGTTCAACCCGGAAGCCACCCTCGACCTCATCGACCGGTATCAAGCCACCGGCCTGTGCGTGGTTCCGGTGATGTTCGACCGAATCATGGATTTGCCCGATGACGTGCGTCGCCGCTACAGCGGTCGCTCGCTGAAGTTCGCCACCGCGTCGGGATCCCGGATGCGACCCGACGTCGTCACTCGGTTCATGGACGAATTCGGCGACATCCTCTACAACAACTACAACGCCACCGAGGCCGGCATGATCGCCACCGCGACCCCGGAGGACCTGCGGGCCGCGCCAGACACTGCGGGAAAACCCGCTGTCGGCACTGAGATTCGCATCCTGGACGGGGACCACCGCCCGGTGCCCACCGGTGAGGTCGGTCAGATCTTCGTGCGCAACTCCAACCGCTTCGACGGCTACACCTCGGGGGCGGGTAAGAACTTTCACGACGGCTTCATGGCGTCAGGCGACATCGGCCGCCTCGACGAAGCCGGCCGACTGTATGTCGTCGGGCGCGACGACGAGATGATCGTCTCGGGCGGTGAGAACGTCTACCCGATCGAAGTGGAGAAGACACTGGTGACGCACCCGAGTGTCGCCGAGGCGACGGTACTCGGCGTCGACGATGAGCAGTATGGTCAACGGTTAGCGGCATTCATCGTTCTGGCACAAGGCAATTCAGTCACCGTCGATGACCTCAAGCAACACGTCCGGGACAATCTGGCCAACTACAAGGTGCCCCGCGAGATCGTCCTCCTCGACGAGCTGCCGCGCAGTAGCACCGGAAAGATCGCCCGCCGCGATCTGTTGAGTCACATCAACACCGACAGTCCCTGAGTGAGCCGGCAGTCCTCGTGAACGGACGGGATGAATACCCGGTCAGGCCTGAGCCATCGCGCCTTCGATGACCGTGAGCTCCTCGGAAAGTCCTGCTGCACGCCGTATTTGGACGAATTCGTCGATGATCGCCTCGGTCACCTCGTGCGGATCGTCGACAGTCGCACCGTCGGCGAGCACCGACACGTTGAGCTGGTCGACATAACTCCACACTGTGATGTTCAGGCCGCTGCCGGTTGTCAGCGGTCCTACCGAATAGATCTCTGTGACCAGTGCACCGCCGACCCGGCCGTGCTCACGCGGACCCGGGACATTGGAGATCGGTAAATTGAGCACCTTGTTCTGGCCGTCGCGACTGGCCAGCCAGCGGAACAACGATTCCGACGGCGCCGGCGGAAAGTAAGCGGCCCAACGGCTTACCAGTTCCGGTCCGAGCAGGTGATGGCTTTCCTTGGCCTCGACCGCGTAGTCGTGCGACTGCCGTACCCGCTCCAGCGGGTCGTCGACATCGGACGGCAACGCTGTCAGCATGCCGGTGAAGAAGTTGCCCGAAACCCGATCGGGCGAGAAGTCGAAGCTCACCGGCACCGACGCCAGCAGCGGGTGATCCGCGTGGCCGTCATAGCGCAACAGCAGTCTGCGTAGTGCCCCCGCGGACAGTGCCAACACCATGTCGTTGATCGTCGCGCCCAGGGCCTTGCCGGTTTCCTTGACATCGCTCAACGCCAAGGTCGCGGTCGCGAATTTCCTTTCGGGAGTAAGCATGTGGTTCATGAAGGTCGGCGGAGGGGTGAACGGCATCGTCAACTCCGGTGAGAGTTTGCGGCTGCTGCGACGCACCCGGTTGATGCCCTGCGCGGTGTAGCCGACGGTGCGTGGAATGCGGCCGATATGCCGCAGGTGGTCGACGAAGGCCGACCGGAGCAGCTCCCCGGTTGACGGCGCCGGGTCCGGCGCGTGTCGGTTCTTCCCGTCGTCAGGCGCGGGAGCCAGATCCATGCCGCGCGCAAGCAGATTCGCTGCGGCCACCCCGTCGGCCAGGGCGTGGTGAATCTTGCCGACCACAGCGATCCGGTGATCGGCCAACCCCTCGACGAAGTACATCTCCCACAGCGGATGACTGCGGTCCAGCGGAGTGCTGGCGATCTCGCCGATCGCCTCGTCCAGTTCGCGGCGGCCGCCCGGCGCGGGTAGCCGCCACGGCCGCACGTGATAGGTCAGGTCGACGTCGCAGTTCTCCCGCCACATCGGGTGGTGCATTTTGAGCGGAATGTCCACCAGCTGATAGCAAAACGGCTCCAGCTTGTAGAGCCGACTGTGGATCACCCGGCGGAACGCCTCGATGTCGAAGTCACGACGATCTTCGGCAAGTTCGATCACGGCAACCTTCAGTGTGTGCATGTGCACACTGGGTGTCTCGCTGTAGAGCAGCACCGCATCCCAGCCACTCAGACGCTTCACCTGAGTGCCTCCCTCACAGGACTCATGGGGAGGACCCTACAGTCGGGCGGCGGTTAAATAACCTCTTTGGCCGCGATCATCCGGTCGCGATAAATCTGGCCGAGAAACAGCCCGATCGCCGTCGACATCGCGCCGGTGCGAGCACCGTCGATCATGTCGAATCCATGGCCGGCGCCCGGCAACTCCACATAGCTGACCACCGAACGGGAGACCGACCTGAGGCGCTCGACGAAACTGCGCGCCTGCTGTACCGGGATGACGCTGTCCCCGCTGCCGTGAATCACCAAAAACGGTGGGGCGTCGGGGTTTACCCGTGCGATTGGCGAAGCATCGCGGAACACCTCGGGGTGGCGGCTGATTCTGCGCTTCACCACGACGCGCTCGAGGAAATCGACGAACTGCATCCGCTCCTCGGTCGACCGGTCTTCCCAGTCGTAGCGACCGTAGATACCCACCACCGCGTCCACCGACGTGTCGGATCCGGCATGCAGATCAGTCTGCATATCGAGATCATTGGGGGTCAGGCCGGCCAGCGCGGAGAGATGCCCGCCAGCCGAACAACCCGCCACCGCAACGAAACTGCGGTCGCCGCCGAATTTGTCGACGTTGGCCCGTGCCCACGCGATCGCGGTCTTGACATCGGTGATGTGCGACGGCCAGCGGTGGTGCGGGGACACCCGGTACTGAACCGACAGACACACCCAACCCATCTCGGCCAGGTGCGACATCAGCGCATAGCCCTGCAGCTGGCGCCCGCCGTGCACCCAGGCACCGCCGGGCACGAAGATCAGCACCGGCGCCGGCCGGACCGGCAGGTCCTTACGACGCCACACGTCCAGCAGTTGCACCGGGTGCTTGCCGTAGCGCACCGAGGTGCGGTGCAGGTGCCGACGGTGGTGCCGCGCTCGCCAGAACGGCGGGGTGCGGTCCGGTGCGGGCCACTCGATGTCGAGGTCTTTTCCAGAGACGATGCCGCGCAGCGCAGCATCAGAGACGATCCGGGTCTGGTCGCGTTCGGCCTTCTTGAGCGCGCCGATGCCCGGGCTCAGCCACGACTTCGCCGACGCCGAGACAAACCCCGGTGCCATCCGGGAGCCCCAGATGCTCATCGCAGTCATTCCACCCAGCGGTTCCAAATGCCTGCCGACGACGGGCAGCGAAGCCATTGCGTCGCTGGCTGCCAGCATGTAATCACCGGGGCGGGCTCGCAGGAACCATTTGGCCCGCGAGGCCATGCTGCGCCCAGGAGTGCGTGGCGCCGGTCGTACCGTCATCGGCCGAGGATACCCCGCGGTCCGTCGGCCAAACTGGAAACGCGTCCACATTGTGGAGGCCTCGTCTCGAGGAACGCTCGTCAGGCCTGGCGTTCATACCCACACCCGCCGCGGCGAAGCGGCGTACCGTTGGCGATATCGGGCAGCTCATTTGCGAGCGAACATGCTCGACTGAAAAGGAAAAACTGATGGCTTCACCGACGACGCTCCGCTCGCCCTACATCATCCGCCTCGAACTGGTCAGGGACACCCTCAAGTCTCATTCCAAGCTCGGCGACAAAGAAGCCAGCCAACTCGCGGAACATGTTCTGCACGCGCTGAATTCGATTCCCGAAAAGATGCGCTGAGTACGGCTCCGCGGAGGCCCCGCAATTCCCGATTCGCGGCATCATCACGCTACGGGTTGCACAGCTAATTCGCCCGCGCGACACAAAGCAATTGGCGCGCAGCCGTTTCAAGGCTTATTCAAACGGGCAATCCCGGTTTCCCGGGGACTTGAGAGCCCCTCGAATCGCCGGAGTATGCAGATGACTCGAGTCGACGACGATGAGCCCGCCGACGGCCATCATCCCATGGTCGCCCAACCGCACTCTGGCGAGGAAGGTCCGATCGCGGAGGCGGAAGTCCTTGCAGCGGAGATGAGTTCCGATGAGCTTCCACTCGGTTCACTGGGACGGCAGTTCAACCGCCGGTCTCCGTTTTATATCGGGTTGACCGCGTCGGCCGGTGTCGCCGTGACGTACGGGTTGGTCCGGGTCCTCGGGTCATTGTCGTCGATCTTGCTGCTGATCGGTGTGGCGTTCTTTCTTGCGATGGGGCTGGAACCGGCAGCCTCGTGGTTCGTCAACCGCGGACTTCGCCGGTGGTTGGCGACGACGCTGGTGTTCGTCGTCTTTCTCGTGGCACTGGCCGGCTTTGTGGCCGCCGCGATCCCCCCACTGGCCCAGCAAGCACAGGACCTGATTCACCAGGTGCCGAATTATCTTCAGCAGGCCCAAGACCACTCGTCGGCCATCGGGAGGCTCAACGACCGGTTCCATCTCCAACAACGGATCACCGACGCGGTCAAAGGATCCGGCGGATCGGCCCTCAACGAGGTGGTCAGCGCGGGCACCGCGGTCTTCGGGGCGTTGGCGGATTCGTTGATCGTGATCGTGCTGACCGTGTACTTCCTTGTCGACATGCCCCGCATCCGCACCACCCTGTACCGGCTGGTGCCCGCTACCCGCCGGCCTCGCGCCATCCTGATCGGCGATGATGTCTTCGCGAAGGTCGGTGCGTATGTGCTCGGCAATATGTTGATATCGGTGATCACCGGCGTCGCGACTTTTATCTGGTTGATCGTCTTCGGCGTCCCCTACCCATTGATGCTGGCCATTTTCGTCGCCGTGCTCGACTTGGTGCCCATCGTGGGATCGACAATCGCCGGTGTCGTCACTGCCGCGGTTGCTCTGACCGTCTCGCTTCCGGTCTGCCTCGCAACGATCGCGTTTTTTATCGTGTTCCGACTCCTCGAGGACTATCTCCTGGTGCCACGAATCATCGGCCGGGCGGTCAAGGTGCCGGGCCTGATCACCGTGGTCGCTGTCCTCATCGGGGGTGAGCTGCTCGGCATTATTGGTGCGCTGGTGGCCATCCCGATCGCGGCAGCCCTCCAGTTGCTCACCCAGGAAGTGCTCTATCCCCGACTCGACGAGATCTAGCGACTCTGGTCGCCTGCAAGCGGCGCGGTCGGTTGTCGACCGTACGCCCGGCGACTGAAGAAAGAACCCTTCAATTTGCTCCGCCAAGTCGTGGGCAATTCCGAGTCCACGGTTGAGCCTCCGGTCGAACCGACGGGGCCGCGCTCACGGTTCACTATAGAATCCGCGTCGCGCTGAGACCTTTGAAGCTCACGGCGTGCATCGCGACCGCGACGGGCGGTGCGGTTCGCACCGGCCAGCAACACACTCATACCGAGCATCGCAAGCGCCCCGATCGCGATCCCGAAGAGGAACAACGTGCCTGTCGACCCTGTGACGTGATATCCCAACACGGAGAAGTTCTCGGTCAGCGTGTGAGCAGCCCCCGCGTTATTCAGCAGACCGGTGAACCCGACGATGGCTGCGACGAGTAGAACAACTGATCCAAGGATGACAAGCATGTGAGTTCTCCGCTCGTAGTGAGTGATTCGTCGGCCGATGGATCGTCTGTGTCACCCGGTCGCGGGGGTTAGGTCGGGAACCAGTTCGGATTTTTTCATTGCGTTCTTTGCCGGGTCGAGGACGCGGTAGGCCAGAAGTTTGATGCGGTCGCTGACGAGGAACCAGACGAGGGCATATCCCCACACCGCAGCTGCCCACGTCCAGCCGAGCGGGGTCATGAAGAGCCCGTAGACGGCAATCAACGTGGCGATGGCCTGGGTGCCGAAGACGGCGATCAACAAGATGCGGGCGGGTCGGATGGACCAGAAGGGTCCGCGGGTTCGGGTCAAGAAGATGGTGAGGTGTCCGGCGACGGACAGCATCAGGTACATCAGGGTCTGCACGCGCGGGTGGCCGAGGTCGAAGACGCGGTCGCCGAGGTAGAAGAGGCCGAATGCGGCGATCGGCCCGAGGACGCCCAGCACGGTGGAGATGCCAAGCACCAGGCGCATATTCCAGGCTTCGGGCTCGTTGCGGTAGCGGACGTTGTCGTAGGCGATAGACAGGATGGCGCCGTCGTTGAGCAGCGCGAGCATCACGATCATGATGGCGGTGAGCGGGTAGAAGTTGAAGACCAGGATCGCCAGTGTCATGAACAGCAGCACGCGCAGCGTCTCGGCGATGCGGTATATCGCGTAGCTGTTCATTCGCTGAAAGATCTTGCGGCTCTGTTTAATTGCCTCGATGATCACCGAGAGGCCGGGAGTCAGCAGCACGATATCGGCGGCTGCGCGCGCGGCATCGGTGGAGTCCGACACGGCGATGCCGCAGTCCGCCTTTTTCAGCGCGGGGGCGTCGTTGACCCCGTCGCCGGTCATTCCGACGATGTGGCCGTGCTTCTGCAGAACGTCGATGAGGTGGTATTTGTGTTCAGGAAAGACTTGAGCGAAACCATCTGCGGCCAAGATGGATTCGGCCAATGCACCCGTCTCGTTCTTCGTCGTGTCGCCCAAGGCTGCGGCGTCCAGGATGTTGGTGCCCAAGCCGACCTTGGTCGCGGTTTCCTTCGCGATGGCCAGCGCGTCGCCGGTGACCATCTTGACGGTGACGCCCATCGCTGCGGCGGTCGCGATGGTCGCCGCGGCGTCGTCGCGGGGCGGGTCGAACAGCGGCAGCACACCGACGAACTGCCAGCCGCCGTCCCCGTCGGCGCGGGCCACGCCCAAAGACCGGAATCCACGGGCGGCGAAGTCGTTGACTGCCTTATCGGCGGCGGGTTTGATCTGGGCGGCGTTGGCGCCCAGCGCCAAGATGACCTGCGGCGCGCCCTTGGTGACCTTGAAGGTGGTCCCGTCGGCGGCGGTGACACCGGCCTCGGTGCGTTTATGCACCGGGTCGAAGGGGGCGAAATGGGTCACGGTGTAAGCCTGCAGGACTTCGATGTCCTCGAGGCCGCCGAGCACCGCCCGGTCGATCGGGTCGTCGTTGTCAGCCCGGGAGGCCAATGAGCCGTCGAGGATGACGGCCGCGGGGGTGACGCCGTCGATACTGAACGGAGTGCCCAACGTCAGCGAATTCTGGGTCAGCGTCCCGGTTTTGTCCGCGCACAACACGTCGACACCGGCCAGTTCCTCGATGGCAACCAGCCGGCTCAAGATGGCCTGCTTCCTGGCGAGCAGCCGTGCACCGACAGCCATCGTCACCGAGAGCACGGTGGGCATCGCCACCGGGATCGCAGCGACAGTCAGGACCAGGGCGAACTGCAGAGTCGTCAGGATCGCATCGCCGCGCAGAATCGCCGTGACGACGATGATGGTGACGAGCGCGACCGCAAGCAGGATCAGATAGTTGCCGATCTTGAGCACGGCCCGCTGGAAATGGCTGACCGTGTGCGCGTCGGCCACCAGCTCGGCAGTTTTTCCGAAGTACGTGCGAGTCCCGGTGGCATAGACCAAGGCACCCATTTCACCTTGCCTGACAATGGATCCGGAGAACACCGCATCGCCAGCCAGACGGGCGGCGGGCAGAGACTCCCCAGTCAGCGCGGACTGATCGACCTCGATCTCGTCACCGTCCAGCAGCCGGACATCTGCGGGCACGATGTCACCGAGGCGCAGCCGGATCACATCGCCGGGCACCAACTCGCGCGCGGGTGCGGTTTCCCAAGCGTTCGCGCGTTTCACACGGGCATTAATCGCCAGTTTGGCTTTGAGGGCTTCAATTGCGTTGCCCGCCTGCCGTTCTTCGGTGTAGCCGACCACGCCGTTGGCGACCAACAGCAGCAGGATGATAAAGAAATCCGGCCAGTGCCCCACCGCGCCGGACAAGATGACGGCAACCTCGATCATCCATGGAATTGGACCCCAGAAGTAGCTGAGGAACTTCAGCAGCGGGTTGGTTTTGTGCTCAGCGATCTCGTTGGGCCCGTACTGTGCCAACCGTCGTGTTGCCTCGGCGGTGCTTAGTCCGTCCGGCGAGTACCGCAGCTCCGCCTTCACCTCTGACATCGCCGCCGATTTGAAGTCGCGGCCTGGGTGGGCATTGCCCGCATCGGCGGACGAAGGCGTGACATGCGGCACGGCGGTTGTCATAGCGGCCAGTCCGCGGGCTCGACGTCACGGGCAGGTTCGCTGGATAGGCGATATGGCCGGTCACTCTTGAGCAGGCATAAGACGCTCTCGGTCGGAAAGTGCGGTGCGGGTTTCAGCTTCGGTGCCCTCGCAGCGGGCGGAGCAGTCATGGCGATCCCCGAGCATGCGGTTGTCACCGGAGGGTTCGGCACGAGCGACTGCTCTATGAGGCAGCGGCGGACGGCTGGCTCATTCCGGACTGGTTGAGTGTCCCAACGTCGTTGACGCTACACCTCTTCGGTGTGGTCTGTTGCGCTCGTCGCTCATCGCAACGGCTGTTCAAGGTCCCGGTCGGAGTCGAGGACTCATCGACGTTCACGGGGAAGGTGTAGCGTTGTGGGGGCTGAAAATTTCAGCTGGTTTGGGATGAGTTCGGCTGTCCGCTGCTGAACTTCAGGAGCTTTCGCTTCGAGGCCCCTACGCGCCGGTGATCGTCTGCACGTCAGGATCGCCATGCTTGTTCCACAGAGTTTCTCCACTCGACCGGCTACCGCCAAGCCGTGGCGGCGCCCCCGACCGGCAGTGGTCGCCCAGGACGCGGCCGCGAGTGGTGGGCACACCTCACCGACCGGTGCCCGGCGATGAAAGCAGCGGGCGCCGTCATCCTCGTTGTGGTCGTGTTGTCACTGTTGGTGCTGGCGATGGCGGTGCGGATCATCAAGCAGTACGAGAACGGTGTGCTGTTCCGGTTGGGCCGGGTGATCGGCGAACGCCAACCCGGGTTGCGGCTGATCATTCCGTTCATCGATGTGATGCACCGGATTTCGCTGCGGATCGTGACGATGCCGATCCAATCCCAAGGGATCATCACCCGCGACAACGTCACTGTCGACGTCTCGGCGGTGGCCTACTTCAAGGTCGTCGACGCGGTGAAGTCGGTGGTGGCGATCGAGGACGTCTATTCCGCGATCGATCAGATCGCCCAGACGACGTTGCGCAAGGTCGTCGGCCAGCACACGCTGGACGAGACGCTCTCGGAGACCGACAAGATCAACCTCGATATCCGCGCGATCCTGGACGTCACCACCATCGAATGGGGTGTGCAGGTCACCCTGGTCGAGCTCAAAGACATCCAGCTGCCCGACTCCATGAAGCGGGCGATGGCCCGCCAAGCCGAAGCAGAGCGCGAGAAGCGCGCCAAAATCATTGCCGCCGAAGGTGAATCACTGGCCGCCGCTGCTTTAGGCGACGCATCAGACACCATGATGGCCCACCCGCTGGCGCTGCAGCTACGCAACCTGCAGACCCTGGTCGAACTCGGCGTCGACAAAAACACCACCGTGGTGTTCCCGGCACCGTTGATGTCGACCATCGCCGAACTCGGCAACTTCCTGGCCCGAGAAAGCGGCGCAGCAGCCCAACCAGAGCCGGCGACCTCCGTCCTGAAACCGACTGCGGTGGTGGCGAATGGGGGCTCCGCTGCGGGGAGCCTGCCATGATCATCATCCTCGAATTCCTCTCGCTCATGCTGTATAGCTACTGGATGATGCGCCGCGCGGCGCGGTTAAGGCCGGCGGCCAGGACTGACCAGCCCGCCCCCCTCAGCGCGATGGCCATCACGCTGGAGGACGATTCCCTGCACCAGCATGCCGCCGACGGCGCCTGGACCGCACTGGACGAGCACCAGCTCGTCAGGCTGCTCAAGGACTCTGCGCCGTGACACCAACAGACCAACGAACTCCTGCCGATGGACCAGACCAGAGCGCGCGGATCGTCGTTGGTGTGGACGGGTCCCAAGGATCATTGAAAGCGCTGATGTGGGCACTGAGCGAAGGACGGGCACGCAGGATTCCGGTCCATGCGGTGTTCGCGTGGGAATACCACCCGCGTTGGGTCGACCCTGGGTTGGGCAGCATGTTTCCGTTGGCCTATCAACCGGAAGGCAGCGTGCCCGAAGACGAGTTCGCCACGACAACTGCTTCAGTTCAAAAGCTGCTGGATGCCGCGATCGCCAAGGTCACCGAATCCGACCCGGACCGCGCGTCGGGTCAGGTCCCACTCACCCGAGACACACTGCAGGGCCACGCCGCGCATGTACTACTCAATAGCGTCGGCGAAACTGACACGTTAGTGGTCGGTTCTCACGGGCACGGCGGGTTCATCGGTGCGGTGCTCGGCTCGGTCAGCCAGCACGTCGTGTCCCACTCGCCGTGTCCGGTAGTGGTCGTACCAGCCCCGCAGCGGACGCCGAACGGCTGAGCAGCTTCTCTCGGGGAGGTGTTCTTAAGCTCAGACCATGACGGCATCCAAACAAGCGGCCGCGCATCCGGTCGGGCTGTGGGGTGCCGTCGCGATCGGCATCGGTGGCATGGTCGGTGGCGGCATTTTCGCCGTTCTCGGGCTGTCGGTGCAGATCACCAAAGGGGCTGCGCCGCTGGCGTTTCTGCTCGCCGGGCTGGTTGCGCTATTGACCGCGCGCAGCTACGCGCTGTTGTCGAAGGTCTATCCCAGCCGCGGGGGAACCATCACGTTCCTCAACCGCACGTTTGGCGGCGGTCTGTTCTCGGGCGGGATCAACGTACTGTTGTGGCTGAGCTACATCGTGATGCTCGCCCTGTATTCCCAGGCGTTCGGCAGCTACGCTGCGAGTTTTCTGCCCCAGTCCGCCCATAACTTTGGCAAGCATGTGTTCCTCACCGCGGCGATTGTGGTGATCACCGTGGTCAATATCGCGGGCGGGATGATCATCTTCCTGGCCTACGAAGGCTTCGAACTGATCGCCAACTCCGCTGAGGACGTTGCCAACCCTGCCCAGGTGCTCACCAGGGCGTACTACATCTCGGTGCTGTTCGTGATCGCGTTGTATATCGCCGTGGCGATCGTTTCGGTGGGGTCTCTGCCGCTGTCGCAACTGATCAACGCGCGTGACTATGCGTTGGCCGAAGCCGCCCGGCCCGCGCTGGGCGGCTTCGGCTTCGCGATGATCGGTGTCGCCGCGATGCTGTCGACTGCGTCGGCGATCAACGCCACCCTCTACGGATCCGCGCGAATGACCTACACCATCGCAAAATCGCGGGAGTTGCCGGCCCCACTCGACCGACCGATCTGGGACCAGCCCCTAGAAGGGCTGCTGATCACCGCAACAGCGACCGTTTTGCTCGCCAACGTGCTGGACCTGGCCAGCATCTCCACTATGGGAAGCGCCGGGTTCCTCATCATCTTCGCCGCCGTCAACCTCGCCGCGGCTCACACGGCCCGAACATGGGGATCAAGCCCATGGATCTCGGTCGCAGCCGCCGTGGCGTGTGTCGGGGCATTGGCCGCGCTCATCGCCATGAGCAGCCTCCGGTCCGTCAGCGTCTTGGTCGCGATGGTCGCTTTGTCCTTCGGCATCGAGTCGACCTTCCGAAAAGTCACTGGCAGGCCTATCCATGCATGAACGACTCATCCACAACCAGGAGGCGAAGTTGTCGGCGCTCTGGAAGCGACTAGCGGAGGCTACCCGGGTGAAGCCGGGATCCACGGTGGAGTTGGCCAAGGACTTCGATCCCGGCCGCCGCGACGAACAACTACGAAAAGACCACGGTGCCGCGGCGCTGGCTGACGCGAAAGCGGCGCTGCTGGATCTGCAGGACCGCTTCATAGCCCAGGCCGACCGCTCGCTGCTGATCATCCTCCAGGCGATCGACGCAGCCGGTAAGGACGGCACGATCAAGCACGTCATGAGCGGCCTCAACCCCGAGGGCGTCGACGTGTACAGCTTCAAGACTCCATCGGCGGCCGAGCGGGCACATGACTACCTTTGGCGCCACCAACGGTGTCTGCCGGAACTGGGCCGCATCGCGGTGTTCAACCGGTCGCACTACGAGAACGTATTGATCACCCGCGTGCACCCTGAGACGTTATGGCCGCGTACCGCAGTCCTCGACGATGCGGACATCTGGCCGCGGCGGTATCGCGACATCAACGACTGGGAGCGATACCTCACCGACAACGGGACCGTCATCGTCAAGCTGTTTCTCAACGTCTCCAAGGACGAGCAGGCGCGCCGGTTTCTCGAGCGCATCGACGAACCGGAGAAGAACTGGAAGTTCTCCGTCGCGGACCTACACGAACGCGCGTTCTGGGACGACTACCAGCAGGCCTTTCAAGACATGCTCAGCCACACCAGTACCGTCTGGGCGCCTTGGCATGTGATCCCCGCAGACCACAAATGGTTTAGCCATGTCTCGACTTCCGCAGTGCTGTTGGAGACGCTGCGGGATCTCAACCCGCAGTATCCGCGAGTCGACGCCGCCGCCAAAGCTGAACTGGCAGAGGCGAGAAAAGCGTTGGTGGGCAACGACGGTGACGCGGGCGCACGCAAGAAGAGAAAGCAGCTACACGGGCAGATCCACCCGTAGCGCGAGGTGCTCATCGAGGATCCGGCGCAGCGCGGCGTCCATCGGATGCGCCGATGCGAGGTCGCGGCCCAACCGGCCGTCCACCACGACTACGGCGCCCTCATGCAGTTCGGCGGTGTCGACCTGATCGACGAAAGGATCGAACAATGCGGGCGGCGTGGCCAGGTAGTACAACGCCCGGCGCGACTCGTTCAACCCGGCGGCATACATCAGTCCGTGTTGGGTGATCACGAAGAGTTCCGAGGTGATCCTGGCGTTCGGGATCTCGGATGTGCCCCACGCCGTTGCGGCGCAACGGGTTTGCGCCAATCTATCGGTGACGTCGTCAGTCAGCGTAAGTAAGCTTTCGACGAGGGCGCTGCCCATGCGGGGATACGCGTCGATGGCCGGTCTGAAGTACCGCTGGAAGATCTCGCCGAAAAAGTCATGTAGTTGCTCGCTCATCGCGGCTCCCCAGGTTTCAGACGGACAGCTCAATTGTGCGCCTGTACCGTCAGCTGCGCACGCAGTTCCTGGTTTGATGGGTCGATGCGGTCGGCAGCAGCGTTGACGGCACGGGTGCTGAGGGCGCGGTCGATGCTGTTGTCCTCACTGCACGGCTACCGATCGTCGTGGATAACCGGCGACCTGGTCGCAGCGCTGACGTTGCTGGCGATCGCGGTACCCGAGCAGTTGGCCACCGCCAGGCTGGCCGGCATGCCGCCGATCACCGGCTTCTACGCATTCGTCGCGGGCAGCGTGATGTTCGCGCTGCTGGGATCCAACCCGCAGATGTCGGTCGGCGCCGATTCGACCATCGCCCCGCTGTTCGCCGTCGGCATCGCCGCTGTGGTGTCGGCCGTGTCCCCTGGCTACGTGGCGTTGATCGGAATCCTCGCGGTGATGGTCGGTGTCGTGGTGGCCCTCGTTGGCCTTCTCCGACTCGGGTGGGTCGCCGAATTTCTGTCGGCGCCGATCATCAGCGGATTCCTTGGCGGGGTAGCGATCATCATCCTGGTACACCAGCTACCCGATCTGCTCGGCCTGCCCGGCGCCAGCGGCAGCACACTGCACCGAGTGGGTGCCACGCTCAGCGGTCTGCATTCGATCAACGGGTGGGCGCTGGGCATCGGCGTCGGCGTGTTCATCATCGTGGTCGTCGCCGAACGCGTCGATCGCCGGCTGCCGGGGGCGTTCGTCGGGCTGATCGGCTCGACGGTCCTCGTCGCTGCGATGAACCTGCACGCCCATGGGGTGATGGTGTTGGGTGCGGTGGCCCACGGCGCGCCGAACCTCGGGCTGCACGGGTTGACCTGGTCGGCGCTGCGTGCGGTGGCACCGATCGCCGGCGTGGTCGCCCTGGTGATCATCAGCCAGACGGCGGCGACGACCCGCGCGTTCGCCGACCAGGGCGGATATGAGGTGGACGTCAACCGCGACTTCCTCGGCGTCGGAGCAGGCAATGTCGTCGCCGGCCTGGTCGGCGCCTTCCCGGTGAACGCAAGCCCGCCGCGAACCGCCGCCGTAGTCTCGGCCGCCGGGCGGACCCAGGTGGCCGAACTGGCTGCCGCCGGTGCCCTGGTTCTGTTGATCCCTGCCGTCGCCCTGCTCGAGGACCTGCCGTTGGCGACCCTGGCGGCGATCCTGATCTTCATCGCCACCCGAATCCTGCACATCCAGGATCTCGCCGACATCGCCCGCTACGATCGCTTCGAATTCGGGCTGGCTCTGATCACCCTGCTCACAGTCGCATTCGTCGGCGTCGAACAGGGCATCACCGTCGCGGTGGCCCTGGCCATCCTCGACCGCACCCGCCTCACCGCCCGCCCGCACCTGCACGTCCTGGGCCGCATCCCCTCGACCACCAGTTGGGCCCCGCTGGACGGCAGCGAACACGCCGTCGCGATACCCGGGGTCCTCGTGGTGCTGTTCTCGACACCGCTCTGGTATGCCAACGCCAGTCGTTTCCGAACCGACTTGACCGCCGCCGTCGACCACGCGGGTCACTCACTTGGGCTCGTCGTGCTCGACGCGATGGGAATGACTGACCTCGATTACACCGGAGCCCGGGCATTACGCCAGATGCTCGACCAACTCGACCACAGTGAGGTGTCGTTCGCGATGGCACGAACCAATAAAACGGTCCGCGCCGGCTTGGCGCGCAGCGGCCTGCTGGCACAGATCGGCGAGGACCACTTGTTCGCCTCAGTCGGCGAAGCAGTCAGCGCGTTGCACCACTGAGCGGCCCGCGCTACCGCGGCCTCGACAAGAACTCCACTGAGTGGCTGAGGTTGTGTTGCGCCGAGATGCTCAGTCCCTGCTGCAGTTCCCATTCGTAGCCGCGGATCGCCAGCACGTAGGCCTCCGGGACGCGATCGAAGCACTGCTGAGTAGTTGCCAAGATCGACGGAACGGAGATGGCGTGCGAGGTGAAGCTGAAGTCCAACCTCGGCTCCGGAACGCTCACGCTAAACGATTCGACCGCAGCGTCTTTCGTGGCATCGACGAACAAAACTCGGGTGTATCGACTGATCAGATCCGCGTCTTCCAGGCCCAGCTGATAGGTACGGCGCAGGCGTGCGCGAGACTGAGGACGGATCTGCTCGAGCCGGTCGATGAAGGCCCATCCCAGTCCGTCGTCCTGACGTCCGTCGTTGCCGATGCCATAGATCAGCGACCTGGGGTTGTCGAAGAGCCCGAACGTGACAGCGTGCGGTTCAGCGCGCACGTTCATCGAGCACCCGCCCCTGGTTGTCCACGACGGTGACGGTCAACGGCATCTGTCCGAGGGCGTGAGTGGCGCAGCTCAGGCAGGGATCATAGGCGCGGATGCCCACCTCGATCGCGTTCATCATGCCCTCGGTGATCTCAGCCTGGCCGCCGAGGTAGTCCTCGGCGACGCTGCGTACCGTTCGGTTGAGCACCTGGTTGTTCTGGGTGGTGGCCACGATCAGGTTGGCGAAGGTGATGTTGGCCTCGCGATCGGCGCGGTAGTGGTGCAGCAAGGTTCCCCGGGGGGCTTCCACCACACCGACCCCTTCCCCGGTCCAGGCGTCGGCACCCGGCGACACCACCAGGTCATCCTTTTGCAGGTCGGAATCGTTGAGCAGGTCCCGGACAACCTCTGCGGCGTGGATGATTTCGATGGTGCGCGCCCAGTTGGTGTGCAGCGTCATGTTATTGGCGCGCCCGTCGGTGTAAGCGTGGAACTTCTCCAGTGCTTCGGCGGCGATCGGGGTCGACAAGGTCCGAGTGACGTTGAGCCGGGCCAGCGGGCCGACCCGCACCGATCCCGCGTCGCGGCCGAGGTCGGTGAGGTACGGGAACTTCATGTACGTCCACTTCTCGACGCCCTCGGAGAAGTGGACGAGATAGTCGCGATAACCAAACTCGCGTACGAGCTTCTTCTGCTCGTCGACGACCATGAGCCGCCCGTCGTAGTAATCGACGTTGCCGTCATCGTCCACCAGACACATGTTCAGCGCCGAGACATTCGCGAAGCCGTCGACCTGAGCACGATGCTTGTCGTGGAAGTCGTAGAACATCTGCAGACCCAGTTGAGCGTCGTCGATGACCTCGTCGACCGACGACAATCCGTCTTCGCCGCGCAGGAATCGATCCACGTCGGCCGCGGTGAGGCTTTTGTTCACACCGCCGGGCACCGCGGAGAGGCCGTGCATACGTTTTCCGAAGACGGCCTCGATGACCTCTTGGCCCCACTTGCGCAGCCGAACAACACGTTTGACGAGACCGGGGTTGGCCTCGATAAGCCCGATGAAATTGCGCTGCTCGGGCGCGGCGTCGATCCCGAACAGCATTTCCGGCACCACCAGGTAGAAGTAGGACGTGACGTGTGATTGCAGCATCTGTGCGTAATGACCCAGCCGGCGCATCTTGACCGCGGTCGGCGTGAGACACGTGCCCGACGCCGGACCGACCCCGATCATGTCGTCGAGGGCTTTCGCCCCGCCGAGGTGGTGGCTGACGAAGCAGATCCCGCAGATCCGCTGCATGAGAACTGGCGCTTCCCAGTACGGGTGGCCCTGGATGAACTTCTCATAACCGCGGAACTCCACCACGTGCAGCTTGGCGTCGACGACGTTGCGGTCGTCATCGAGTTCGATGACCACCTTTCCGTGTCCCTCGATCCGGGTGACCGGATCGATTACGAGTGTTGTCGCCATGCCGGCATTCCCCGATCAGTCGAAACGGTTGAGAGACGTGGGCAGATTCACCGGACGGCCGTTGATGAGGTCCTCCAATACGTCGAGGATCGCATCCGCTCCCGGCGGGCAGCCCGGGATGAAGTAGTCCATGTGCACGACCTCATGGCACGGATAGACGTTGTTGGTGAGGATCGGGATCCGACGGTCATAGGGCACCACCGGACTGGAGGCGGGCGGTAACGTCGGGGAGTTCGTGTAGGCCTCCGCCAGACAATCCTTGAGCCCCACCAGGTTACGCAGCGCCGGAACACCACCCCAGATCGCGCAGGCGCCCACTGAGATCAGAACGTCGCAGTTGTCCCTGAAATGCCGCAGCGTCTCGATATTGTCCTCGTTGGCGACCCCGCCCTCGATGAATCCGATCGCGCACCGCTCCGGAATGCGCTTGATGTCGGTGAACGACGATCGCAGAATGGTGATTTTGTCCAGCAGGTCGATCATCCGCTCGTCGATGTCGAGCAACGACAAGCTACATCCCCAACAGCCGCACAGGCTGATCATCGAGACCTTGATCTTGCCGGCGCGGTTGGCGGCCAGTGCCGGGTCGAGCGGCGTGGCAGGAAGTTCCTGCGACGCAATCTCATTGGAGTCTGGTGTCATCACTTTCGTTGCTTCCGTGATGGTTCCAGCGCCCGGTCCTTCACCGACTCGACGTCGTAGCGCCGCTCGCCGATAGGCTCGTCATAGCCCACCCCTTTTTCGAGTATCGTTCCGACCGGACAGATGTCGACGGCCTCGCGGACCTGTTCGGGCGGCATCTTGTTCGCGAGTTCGACATCGATCTCGATGCGGGCATCGGCTCCGCGGCCGCTGATACTGAAGATCTTCTTGCCGGTCTCGCGGTCGCGGACGAACTCCACACACCGCTGGCAGAAGATGCAGCGGTCCCGCTCCAGCCAGATCGTCTCCGCCGCATGGTCGGCAACCCGTTCGGGGAATTGGTACGGGAAACGGGACACCAGCATGTCGACCTCGTAGCCGACCGCCTGCAGCGTGCACCGGCCGGCCTTCTCACAGCTGGGACAGTTGTGGTTGCCTTCGGCAAACAGCATCTCCACCAACGCTTTCCGCGCATCGGTGGTCTCGGGGTCGGTGACCTCGACCCGCATTCCGTCGCTGACCTCGACCGCGCAGGCGGCGGCGACCCTGCCGTTGACCTTGACCGAACACACCCGGCAGGTGCCCAGGGCAGGGTGATCGGGCAGGTAGCACAAGGTCGGGATGTAGACGCCCGCCTCAGCGGCGACATCGACGAGCGTCGCGCCCTCCTCGCAGGTGACGGCTGTGCCGTCGATCTCGATCCGAATGGTCACGCCAACTCCTGCGGCGCCAGCGCGGCAACAGCTTGGGCAAAACCGGTCAACTCGGTCGCGGAGTCGAAGGAAGGCAGCAGGTCGCCGTCGCGCTCACGAAGCCGGGCCGCATAGATGTCCGGGAACTTCTCCAGCGTGCTCAGGATGGGATTGGGCGAGGTGGCACCCAGTCCGCATCGGCTGGTGTGGGCGACGATCCCACCCCAGGCGACCATGTCGTCGAGATCGGATCGGACCGCCCGGCCCGCGGCAACCAGACCGACCTTCTGCCGCAGCAGCACGTTGCCCGCACGACAGGGCACACAGATGCCACACGACTCGTCGACAAAGAACTGCATGAAGTCCCCGACGATGTCGATCAGGTCGCGTTCGTGGTTGAACACCATGAAGGAGCCGTTGCAGGACAGATCGTCAAAGGCAAGCCTGCGGTCGGCGTCGGCGGCCACCGAAAGCATCTCCCCGGACGGACCGCTGATCTGCACGGCCCGCGGGTCATCAGCGCCGATCATGTTGAGCACCTCACGCAACGTGACCCCCCACTCCACCTCGTAGATCCCGGGGGCGGCGCAGTCGCCGGAGACACTGAGCAAGCGGGTGCCGGTGGACCCCGGTACCCCCATGGCCGAGAACCACCCGGCACCCTCCTGCATGATCCGGGTTGCCGCGGCGAATGTCTCGACGTTGTTGACCACCGTCGGCATGCCCAGGAAACCGTGCTCGACCGGGAAGGGCGGCTTGAGTCGCGGCGTTCCCCGCTTACCCTCGCAGGACTCGATCAGTGCGGTTTCGTCGCCACAGATGTAGGCCCCGGCACCGAGCTGGATGCGGATGTCGAACCTGTCGCCGAGTACCCCGCTCTCGCGAAGCTCCGCCAACTGCCGGGCGAGGTAGTCGCGCAGGTACGCGTACTCCGCGCGAAGGTAGAGGATGCCGTGCCGGGCCCCTACGCCGTGGGCCGCGATCGCCATGCCCACGAATACCTGCTTGGGAGAATAGGTCAGCAACGCCCGGTCCTTGAAGGTCCCGGGCTCGCCCTCGTCGGCGTTGCAGATGATGTATTTCTCGGCGCCGGCGGCCGCGCGACAGAACTTCCACTTGTTTCCGGTGGGGAAACCCGCGCCGCCCAACCCCCGCAGCCCGGACTCGGAGATGGTGGCGATCACATCCTCGGGGGCCGTCGCCAGGCAGCGGCGCCACAACGCGCTGTAATCGATTCCACCACAGAAGAACACCGGCCCCGACGTATGCACGGTGGTGCGTGTCAGCGCATCGGCATACGCCACCTGGTCACGTGGCAGGCCAGCCGGATTGGCGATCTGCGCCGGAGTGTCACCCCTTCTCAGTCCCGCGATGATCTCGCCGACCAGAGCCGGTGTCAGGTCGGTGAATACGACATCGTCGATCAACATCGCCGGTTCGTGGTCACTCAACCCGATGCATGCGGTTTCGAACAGCCCGAAGTCGGCCGAACCGGCGCCGCCGAATCGTGTCCCGGTCTCGGATTCCAGCGCCTCATACACCTTGCCGTAGCCATGCATTTTCGCGATGACGTTGTTGCTCAGATAAATTCGGTGACGGCCCGACGGTGTGGTGTGGAAGAAATGGTAGAACGTCGCGGTCTCCAGAACATCCTCGACGGACAGCCCGAGCCAATCGGCTATCCCGGCGGCGACTTCGCCGGAGATGTAGCCGGATTCGCGTTGCACATCCCACAAGATGTCAATGAGCCCAGTGCGGTCTGGCGCGTGCCGATTGAGAATCGTCGCGATACCGGAATTCATGGTTGCTGCATCACCCTGTCATTCAGAGTATCGGTAGTCGGTGACCTCGGCTTGTCGTAGCGCGCTGACGTAGTCCCAGCGTTCACGGGCGGTCCCGTCGCTGCCAACGGGTATGGCAAGTAGCCCACGCAGCTCCTCGACGGTGGTGTATCCCTTGCGCCCCATCCATTCACGCAAGCCGTCGAGCAGCACGGCGGCGTGATCCGGACCGTGGCGCAGCAGTGCTGACGCGGTCATCACCACATCCGCACCGGCCAGCAGGTACTTGATCAGCTCCGCGGCGCCCTCGACGCCGGTCGTCGCGGCGAGCGACGCGCCGACCCGGCCGCGCAGCAAGGCAATCCAGGTCATCGGCAACCGAATCTCCGCTGGAGTGGACAACGACACCGCGCGCACCGCCGTGATGGTCTCGGTGTCGATGTCGGGCTGCAGGAATCGATTGAACAGCACCAAGCCGTCCGCACCGGCCTCATCCAGGCGCCGCGCCATGTCGCCGGTTGCACTGAAGTACGGACTGAGCTTCACAGCCACCGGTACGGTGACCGCCTCCTTGACCCGCGCCAGGATGTCGAGGTGACGCTGCTCGACATCGCGGCCGCTGACGTGCGGATCGCCGGGCAGATAGTAGATGTTCAATTCGATTGCGGCCGCGCCACAGTCCTGCATGGACCGGGCATAGCGCGCCCAACTGCCGGGCGTGCCGCCGTTGAGGCTGCCGATCACCGGAACGGAGACCGCACCGGCCGCGCGTTCGAGCAGGCTCAAGTAGCGGCGCGGGCCGTAGTCTTCGTCAGCGGCGGGCGGGAAGTAGGTGAGGGCTTCGGCAAAACCCTCTGCCCCTGCCTCGGCAAGCCGTGCGTTCTGCTGCGCTTCGTGGCGCAGTTGCTCTTCGAACAGCGAGTAGAGCACGACCGCCCCGACACCGGCGTCGGCGAGGTGCCGAATGCCGTCCAGTGTCTGCGATAGCGGAGATGCCGCCGCCACCAAGGGGTTTCGCAATGTGAGGCCTAGATAGCGAGTCGAGAGCTCCATCAGCGTTCCCTGCGGGCGTCGGCGTGAAAGTGTTCGGGACCGCGAGAAGCCATTTCTTCGTAGGTAGTCCAGCGTTGTTCGATCGCTTGTTCTGCCAGCCCGAGCAGCCGTTCGGCTTCGACCGGATCGGCGTTGGCCAGTGCGCGGTAGCGCAGCTCTCGGTAAACGTAGTCAGCCAATGGGATCCGTGGTCGATGCGAATCGAGCAGGAACGGATTGCGTCCGGCGGCGCGCAGTACCGGGTCATAGCGGACCAGCGGCCAGTGTCCGCTGGCGACCGCGCGGTACTGCTGATCCATGCCGAGGCGCATATCGATGCCGTGCGCAATGCACTGGCTGTAGCCGATGATCAACGACGGGCCGTCGTAAGCCTCCGCCTCCCGGAAGGCCTGCAAGGTCTGCTGCGGGTCGGCACCCATGGCCACCTTGGCGACGTAGACGTTTCCGTACGCGATCGCTTGCAACGCCAGATCCTTCTTCGGCACCGTCTTGCCTGCAGCGGCGAATTTGGCGACCGCGCCCAGCGGTGTCGATTTGGACATCTGACCGCCGGTGTTGGAATAGACCTCGGTGTCGAGCACCAGCACGTTGACGTTGCGCCCGGAGGCCAACACGTGGTCGAGCCCACCGGACCCGATGTCGTAGGCCCAGCCGTCACCGCCGACGATCCACACGCTGCGCCGGACCAGACTGTCCACCACGCTGCGCAAGTCGGCGGTCACCGCGGGATCGAGGCCCGCAAGCCGGTTCTTGAGCTCGGCCACCCGCTCACGCTGGGCCGCCAACTCCGACTCCCGCAGCTGCGGTGCCGCCAGAATGGCATCGACGAGTCCGGTGCCGATGGCGTCGCGCAATTCGGCGAGGCGACGCCGGGCCAGCGCGGCATGTCCGTCGCTGGCCAACCGCAGGCCGAGCCCGAACTCCGCGTTGTCCTCGAACAGCGAGTTCGACCAGGCCGGACCCCGCCCGTCCGCGTCGGTGGTCCAGGGTGTGGTGGGCAGGTTGCCGCCGTAGATCGACGAGCACCCCGTTGCGTTGGCGATCATCAGCCGGTCCCCGAACAGCTGCGAGAGCAGCTTGAGATACGGCGTCTCGCCGCAACCCGCACAGGCGCCGGAGAACTCGAACAGCGGCTGCAAGAACTGGGTGCCGCGCACAGTGCCGAAGTCCACCCGGGACCGGTCATTGGTCGGCAGAGTCTCGAAGAAGGCGATATTCTCGCGCTCGGCGATCACCCGCGGCTCGCTCGGGCCGAGGTTGATTGCTTTGGTGACGGTGTTGCCGGGTAACACGACCGGGCAGGCCTCGACGCACAGGCCGCACCCGGTGCAGTCCTCGACATACACCTGCAACGAGAACCGGGCGTTCGGCACGCCGACGGCGTCCAACGGCGCGGAGTCGAATTGTGTTGGCGCTCCTGCTAACTGGGACTCGTCGTAAAACTTGGACCGGATCACGCTGTGCGGGCAGACGAACCCGCAGTTGCCACACTGGATGCAGCTGTCGGCGTCCCAGACTGCGACCAGCTCGGAAATGTTGCGCTTCTCGTATGCGGTCGTGCCGCTCGGGTAGCTGCCGTCGACCGGAAGTACGCTGACCGGCAACGCGTTTCCGCGTCCGGCCATCATCTCCGCGGTGACGGCGCGGACGAACTCCGGCGCGGAATCGGGCACGGTCGGTGCCGGTGTCCGCATGGAGGTGACCTGGGTCGGCACCTCGATCCGGTGTAACCCAGCCAGCGCGCCGTCCACTGCGGCCAGTTCTTTGCCCAGCACGTCAGCACCGCGGTTGGCATACATCTTTTCCGCCGACTCTTTGATCCGGGCGATCGCCCGCTCCTGAGGCAGCACGTCGGAGATCGCGAAGAAGCAGGTCTGCAGCACGATGTTGATCCGCCCTGCGAGTCCGGCTTCTCGAGCGATCCGATCCGCGTCGACGGTGTACAACGTGATCCGTTTGGCCAGGATCTGTTCCTGGACCGCCCGCGGCAGAGCGTCCCAGACCTTGTCAGCGGGATGACGACAGTTCAGCAGCAGCGTCGCATCGGGGGCAGCCCGACCGAGCACATCGATGTTGTCGAGGAACCGGAACTGGTGGCAGCCAATGAAATTGGCCGCAGTCACCAGGTAGGGGGCCCGGATCGACGAGGGCCCGAAGCGTAGATGCGACTCGGTCTGTGAACCCGATTTCTTCGAGTCGTAGACGAAGTAGCCCTGGGCGTGCAGGCCTTCTTCGGACCCGAGGATCTTGATCGTGTTCTTGTTCGCGCTGACGGTGCCGTCCGAGCCCAGACCGAAGAATACGGCCCGGAGCGTCTCAGGTGATTCGATGTCGAACGCCGGGTCGTAGTCGACGCTGGTGCCGGAGACGTCGTCGTCGATACCGATGGTGACACGGCGCCGTGGTTGCTCGCGCGCGAGTTCGGCGAACACACCGGCCACCATCGCGGGCGTGAACTCCTTGGAGGACAACCCATAACGTCCGCCGGTGATCCGCGGCATGACCGATCGTTCGCCGTCGGTATGGGACTCGGCAAGCGCAGCGACGACATCCAGATACAGCGGCTCGCCGATCGACCCGGGCTCCTTGGTGCGGTCCAGAACACCGATCGTGCGCACCGTCGCCGGCAGCGCATCAAGGAGCGCTCTGGTCGGGAAGGGGCGATACAGCCGCACCTGAACCACCCCGACGCGCTCGCCGCACTCGACCAGAGCGGTGACGGTCTGCGCAACCGTCTCGGCGCCCGAACCCATCACCACCAGAACGCGCTGCGCCTCCGGGTGACCGGTGTAGTCGACGATGTGCATCGTGCGGCCGGTCCGCTCACCCAGGCGGGACATCAGATCTTCGACCACAGCGGGAACCCTCGCGTAGAAAGGGTTCACGGTTTCACGCGCCTGGAAGTAGACGTCCGGGTTCTGCGCGGTGCCGCGAATGAACGGGCGCTCGGGAGACAGCGCCCGCCCACGATGCGCCCGGACCAACTCCTCGGGCACCAGGGCGCGCAGGTCGTCGTCGGACAGTGTCTCAATGGTGTTGAGTTCGTGAGACGTTCGGAAGCCGTCGAAGAAATGCACGAACGGCACACGGGTCGCGAGCGTGGCCGCCTGCGCAACGAGTGCCAGGTCATGCGCCTCTTGCACCGACGCCGCCGCGAGCAGTGCGAATCCCGTCTGCCGGACGGCCATCACGTCGGAGTGGTCACCGAAGATCGACAACCCCTGCGCTGCAATCGATCTCGCCGCCACATTGATGACGGCCGACGTCAGTTCGCCGGCGATCTTGTACATGTTCGGGATCATCAACAGCAGACCCTGCGACGAGGTGAAGGTCGTGGTCAACGCACCGCTCTGCAGGGCGCCGTGCAGCGCTCCGGCCGCTCCACCCTCGCTTTGCATTTCGACCACCGTCGGGACGGTGCCCCACACATTCGGCCGACCCGCGCTCGACCAGGCGTCAGCCAACTCGGCCATCGGCGATGACGGTGTGATCGGGTAGATGCAGCACACCTCGTTGAGCCGGTAGGCGACCGAGACGGCAGCCTCATTGCCATCGACCGTTGCGCGTGTCATGTCGGCTCCGGGAACATCTCGATGGCGTGCACCGGGCACTGATCGAAGCAGACCGCGCAGCCGGTGCAGCGGTCGTAGTCAAACGTGTAGCCATGTCCGACACCGAGTTTGATCACCGCATCCTCCGGGCATGCGCCGAGGCAGCCGTCGCATTCGAAGCAGTTGCCGCATGACAGGCACCGCCCGGCCTCGTAGGTCGCTTGCTCGGCAGACAACCCGCCGACCACCTCGTCGAAACTCGCGACCCGCGTGGCCGGCTCGAGTTCGGGCTGCTGACGCCGGGCGGTGTCACCGAAAAACCACAGATGCAGCGAGTCGAACGTCGCCGTCGGGTGTTTGACGGGGCGCGCGTCGGTCGCGTCGCGCAACCAGGCGTCGATATAGTATGCCGCCTTTTTCCCATGGCCGACACCGACTGTGACGGTGCGCTCGCTGGGCACCATGTCGCCGCCGGCGAATACGCCCGGACAGCCGGTCATCAATGATGCCGATACGCGTACGCTGCCATCGCCGTCGAATTCAACGCCCGGCAGCGTCCGCATGAACGCCGACTCGGTTTCCTGACCGAGTGCCATGATCAGGGTGTCGGCGGCCAACGTCTCAAAGCGTCCCGTCGGCTGTGGGTAGCCTGAGTCGTCGAGTTCCATGACCTCGACGCGTAATTCGGGACCGTCGAACGCGTTGACCGTTCGCAACCAGTTGATGCGCACGCCTTCACGTTCGGCGTCCTGCGCTTCCTCTTGGTGGGCGGGCATCTGCTCGCGTGTACGGCGGTAGACGATGACCGCGTCCTCGGCGCCGAGTCGACGGGCCACGCGGGCAGCATCCATCGCGGTGTTGCCGCCGCCGTACACCGCCACGTGACGTCCGACCTCCGGCCTCTCGCCGGAAGCGACGCTGCGCAGAAACGACACCGCGTCGACCATCGTGCCGGCGTCGCGGGCGGGGATGTCGACTCGTTTCGCCAGATGCGCACCGACCGCGACGAACACCGCGTCAAAGCCGCCCTCGTCCCGCTCGGCGGCGAGGTCGTCGACCCGATGATCGCTGGTCACCTGGACCCCCATCGCCGCGACTCGATTCAGCTCGACATCCAGCACATCGCGCGGCAGCCGGTAGCTCGGGATGCCGTACCGCATCATCCCGCCGGGCACCGCGCCCGCATCGCGGATCTCCACTTCGTGGCCGAGGCGTGCCAGATGGTAGGCGGCGGACAGTCCGCTCGGCCCCGCGCCGACGACCAGGACTCGCTTGCCGCTGCGTGTCGACGGTGGTTCGAACCCCCAACCGCGCTCGTAAGCTAGGTCACCGAGGAACCGCTCCACCGCATGGATCGATACCGAGCTGTCGAGATGTGCACGGTTGCAGACGGTTTCGCACGGGTGATAGCACACGCGTCCGTGGATTGCGGCGAAGGGGTTGTCTGTGACGAGCTGACGCCAAGCCTGCTCGTGCCGGCCGGCGGTGGCATGGGCAAGCCAGGCTTGGATGTTCTCGCCTGCAGGGCAACCCGCGTTGCACGGTGGAAGCAGGTCGACGTAAACGGGTCGGTGCTCGCGCACCGGTCCGGCCCGAGACTGTCCGTGCGACAGGTCCGCAAGCGGCGTCAGGTCGAGCGGCGTCACCGCCTGTTCTCGACGCCCGGGTTGTCTGTTCACGCATACTTCTTTCCGGTGAAATCAGTTTGGCTGTACGGCAGAGGATTTGGCGCGAATCCACCCGGTGATGGAGACAACGAGCAGGATCGCCGCAAAGAAGCCGCCGGCGGTTCCCGAGATCAGTAGCGGGAGTTGGCCTCTTGTCCCCCACAGCAGACCGGCCCACAGACCTGCCGACAACACCGCGAAGCCCGTCGCACCCTGAAAAACGCCCTGCGCGCTCGACTGCAGCTCGGCGGGAACGAGTCCGGAGATCCATGCCTTTCCAACGCCGTCGGTGCATGCGGCGAACAGTCCATACAGCCCGAGGATGAGCCATGCCGCGACCTTGTCGGTTGTCAGACCGAGCCCGATGTAGCCGACCGCAAAGAAGAGCATGCCTATCCCGAACACCGCATGACTTGGGATGCGATCAGCGAGCGACCCGGCCGGGTAGCTGCCCAACGCATACACCATGTTGAATCCCACGTAGGCCAGGATCACTTCGGCCACTGAAAAGCCGATATTGTTGAGGCGCAACAGAATCAAGGCGTCGGGGAAGTTGACCAGGCCGAAGGCCGCCAGCAGCAGGATCACCCGCCAGTAGCGACCCGGCAGCTTATGCAGGGTTGCCGCTAACGGTGGTCTGCGCGCGCGCTCGACCGGCAGGCGACGCTCGCGCACCAACGGGACCAAAGCCACACTCAGGACGGCCGGAACAATCGCGATGTACAGCAACGGCGGAATCCGATGATCGAGGAGCTCGTATCCGGCAAGCCCGATCAGCGGTCCGACAACCGCGCCGAGGGTGTCCATTGTGCGGTGGAACCCGAACACGCGGCCGCGGCTGGATTCATCGATGCCGTCGACGAGTAGCGCGTCGCGCGGCGCGGCCCGGATACCCTTGCCCACTCGATCGACCACGCGTCCGGCCAGGACGCCGGGCCACACTCCGGCGACCGCAACGATCACCTTGCCGAGCGCGGCCATACCGTAGCCCGCTGTGATGAGAGGGCGCCGCGCACATCGATCGCCGAGTGCTCCGGCCGTCAGCCTTGTCAGCGACGCCGCTCCCTCAGCCGCGCCTTCGACGGCTCCTACGACGGCCGGTGGAGCACCGAGAACTGCCGTGAGGTAGATGGGTAAAAGCGGATACAGCAGCTCGCTGGCGGTGTCTTGCAGGAACGAAACCGCCGACAGCACCCACACATTGCGGGTCAGCCAACTCCTGTTCTCACCGGTACCAACGATCACGGGTCGCCGTCGCGAGCGCTCACCGTCTGCACGAGTTGCGATCGTATCGCCGACGTTGACCACTCCGCCCTCCATCTGTTGGTTGGTCAACGGTCAGCCGGGAAATCGGACGGTGGTCCCGGGCATCAATTGGACAACTCGACCACGGCATTCCACTTCGACTCCCGCTGCATCGCGTGGATCCACACTGATGATCACGCCTTTTCCGCTGACCCGTAGGTGCATGTGCAGGCCGCGGTAGTGGACCGGAAATGCCAGCACGCCAAGCTTTTCCGGCCAGTAAGGGGAGAAGATGATGCGGTCCGACCGGGTCTCCATCCCGGTGAAGCATCGCTGCACAAGGTCGACGCTGCCGGCCATGGCTGCGAGGTGTACGCCTTCGGAAGTGGTGCCGCCCTGGATGTCGGAGACGTCGGAGGTAAGCGCTTGTTGGAAAAACTCCATGGCACGATCACGGTTGGCCCGGGCAAGCACCCAGGTATGCACCACACCGCTGAGGGTCGACCCGTGCGACGTGCGAGCCAGGTAGTAGTCCACCATTTCCGGAATCTTGTCAGGCATGAAGCGGTAGCCGAGCCGCTCGAGCAATTCGCCCAACTCCGGTGCCGACATCAGGTAGAGCAGCATGAGCACGTCGGCCTGTTTGGAAGCCTTGTAACGGTTTACGTCATCGTTCTCCGCCTCGAGGATGCGGTCGAGGCGTTGGATGTTGCCGTACTTCCGTCGATAGCCGTCCCAGTCGAGTTCCGCCAAGGCGCCGTATCCCTCGAACTGGCTGATGATCCCGTCGTGGAACGGGACGTACATCCGCCGGCTCACCTCGTCCCAGTGCGCCAGTTCGGCGGTGTGCAGTCCGAGCGTTTCCTGTAAGTCGAGTCGGTTCGGCAGCGGGAGCAGTTTCAATGCGTCGAGGGCTCGCATGATCACCCAGACCGCCATCACATTGGTGTACGCGTTGTTGTCGATGCCGTCGTACGGCGCGTCGGGGTAGCCGGAGTGGAATTCATCGGGCCCGATGACGCCTCGGATGCTGTAGCGTCCGCGGTCCTGGTCGTAGCTGGCCCGACTGACCCAGAATCGGGCGATCTCGGCCAGCATCTCCGCGCCGTAGTCGATCAGGTAGGCGAGATCGCCGGTGACCTGATAGTACGTCCACGAGCTATAGGCGACTGCGATGCCGATGTGGTGCGCACGAGCGCTCGAGTCGGGGTTCCACCGGCCGCTACGCGGATTGAGGTGCAGGCGTTGGCTTTCCTCGCGTCCATCGCTGCCGGATTGCCACGGGAACATCGCACCGGCGTAACCCGCTGCCTTGGCAGCCTGACGTGCCTCAGGCAGGCGCCGGTAACGGTATCCCAACAGCGACCTGGTGACCATCGGCAGCCGCAGGTTGAGCACCGGGTAGATGAACAACTCGTCCCAGAAGATGTGCCCGCGATATGCCTCACCGTTGAGTCCGCGAGCGGGCACACCGACATCGAGGTCGCAACTGTTGGCTGACACCGTCTGCAGCAGATGCAGCAGATGCAGTCGCAGGATGCGCGTTTCGTCGGTGAAGTCTTCGAACTCGATGGACAGGCGTTCCCAGAGGTGCGCCCACTCAGTGACGTGCCCGTCGCGTAACTCGGTGAAGCGGCCGAGTCGGCTGAGCCAGCGCTGGGCATCGACAGCGGGTTCTGATGTCGCGACATCGCGCCCGGTGAAGATGGTCACGATCTTCTCCACGGTCAATTCGTCGCCGACCGACATTTCCACAGCGATGTCGTGTCCGATCTCCGCTACCTGGTCGACTAGTCGGTAGGTGGCCGGGACGGGAGTCCCGTCACGCCAGACGATGCTGCGCGCCGCCATGGCAATGGGAATGCGCGATTGGGTCGTCTGAACTGTCAGCAGCACAGAGTGATCATTGATCTCCCGCTTTTCCACCAACTCGAGATGATCGTTGGCCAAATCGCGATACCGCTCGACGAGCGAGTTCGTGACGTTGCCGTCCAACGTCGATCGGATCTCGATTGTCCCCGACCAGTCCTCGGCGAGGATCGTCGTTCGCAATGCACCGACATGGGGCATGTGCATCGCGGCGAATCGTTGCTGGGTCAGCGAACTGGTGCGCCCGTCCTCGTCACGGAAGCTCACCTCTCTGGTCAGAATTGCGCCGCGAAGGTCGAGGCTCTGCCGGTACGACAGCACGTCGGCTGTATCGAGGTCGAACCAGCTGCCGTCGTCGATCCGGAAGGTCAGGGCAAGCCAGTTAGGCAGGTTGACCAAACTCTCGTTGTCCACTGCGGTGCCTGACACGTCGTCGACGAGACGGTTGTACACCCCGGCGGCATAGGTGCCCGGATAGTGCACCTGGTCGGCCTTCGATTCGGGCGCCGCGCCCCGGGTGGCGAAGTAGCCGTTTCCCACCGTGCACAACGACTCACGAAGCTTCTCGCTCTGCGGGTCGTATCCATCGAAGGTGAAATCCCAAGCTGTGGAAGATTTCTCGTGCTTGATCGCCAGCCAGCTCGACCCGCGCTGAATGAACTCGCACACCTGATCGGGACTCTGCAGTGCGAAATGGGCGGCCGTTGTGCGATCACTGTCTTCGTCGTGCCGAACGACGATCCCGATACCGTCGAATTGGACTGCTTCGAAGGCGTCTTCGTCGGTGAGGTCATCGCCGATGTAGATCGGCAGCAGTCGACCCTGCGCGTCGATGCGATCACGAATCCAGGCCAGCGTGGTCCCTTTGTCCCAGTCGATATCGGGCCGTAGCTCGACGAGCATGCGCCCGCTCGTCACGCGTAGACCATCTCGTAGGCCGAGTTTGTGTGTGGCGGAGACAATCTCGCCGATATGCTCCGGCGCGACCTGGCGGTAGTGCACTGCGACGGCGAAGCGCTTGTGTTCCACCCGTACTCCGGGAATCTCCGCCAGGACCTCGTTCAATTCGGCCGCCGCACCTTCGAGGACACCGACGGCGGCGGCGGCCGCTTCGTTTCGGTGGTACGTGCCGTCCGGTCCCGTCAGCTCAAAGCCGTGGCTGCCCGCGTACCAGATTCCCGGTATCGGCGCCCGGGTGCGGATATCGGCGAGGTCGCGACCGCTCAGGATGGCGACGGGGCAATGCGACGCCATGCTTTCCAGGGCTTCGGCCGCTCCGTCGACCAGGGTGGCGGCGCCGGGGTCTGAAACGATCGGAGACAGCGTTCCGTCATAGTCGAGAAACAGCATCGGCTCTCGGGCACCCAGGACACCGATTATCTGACCGTATGACTCCACGGCATCGGGGAGCGCGGAAATCCGCCTGTCGCCCGCACGCACAGCGACGTCCTCCAGGTCGGCAACCACGACGTCGGCTCCGCAGCTCATTAGTCGGTCGGGATTCCCGGCGCGGTCGACACCGATGACCAGTGCGAAACCGTCGTTCTGGGCCGCGGCTATCCCGGCGCCGGCGTCGTCGAGGACGACGGAGCGTTGCGGACGCACACCGAGTTGGCGGGTGACTTCTGCCAGGGAACCGGACGGGACGCCATCGACACAGACGCCGAAAAGGTTTTCAATCCCTGCGGATTTCAAGAGCTGTTGACCGCCTGCGCACAGCGAATAGACCGCCGTGGCGACCCCGACGTCGAGTAATTTTCGGACCAGGTTGCTGGTGGACTCGAACGGTGGAACACCATCAGTTTCGGTCAAGACCGCGTCCAGGCTGAAGATGACGGCGTCGTGATAGCGCGGGTCGACGGTGACTGGCAGCGTCATGGCGCTGTCATCGCTCGAGCGGACAACCGTCGGTCGTCGTCGATATCTATGGGCTCGGTGACGATGTCGAAAAACCGCTCGACGTCGTCACGGTTGCACTGCGCGGTCCCGGGAGTCAGCAACATGGCCGAACCGGCAGCGATGCCCAGTCGCACCGCCGTGGTGATCTGCCAGCCGCGCTTGAGGCCGACGGTGATGCCGGCGGTCATGGCATCACCGGCGCCCACACCGCTGCCGGACGGTACCTTGACCGCCGAATAGCGTTGGCTGCCATGCGGTGTCGCTAGCAGAGCGCCCTCGGCGCCAAGTGACACGACGACGAATTGAGCGCAGCCGCGGTCGATGAGTTCGTGCGCAGCGGCTAGCTGTTCTGACTCACTGAGCAGCTCGCGGCCGACACATTCGCGTAGTTCTCGCACGCTCGGCTTGAGCAGGAAGACGCCGGAGGTGATATGCCGAAGTCCCTCCCCGGACGTGTCGAGAATCAGCAGCGAACCGCGCTCACGACAGATGTCGGCGACCCGCTGATAGAAGTCGGCAGGCACACCCGGCGGCAGGCTGCCGCTCGCGACGACGAAGTCCGCGGATCCTGCTGCGGCGCTCAGGGTGTCGATGCACTCGGTCTGCTCGGCATCAGTGAGCCCCGGGCCCGGGAGCACGAACCGGTACTGCTTCCCGGTATTGCACTCGTCCACGGTGAAGCTTTCCCTGGTGGATTTGGACACGCGGATCGGCTGCACCGGAACCCCTGATCCGGCAACAAGATCGGTCACTTTGTCGCCGGTGTGACCACCCGCGGGAAACAGCGCCAATACCGATTCGCCGAGTTCATAAGCGATCCGGGCGACGTTGATACCGCCGCCGCCGGGATCGTAGCGGGGCAGCCCGCATCGCATTTTGTCGGTGGGAATGATCCGATCGGTGTCCGTGGTGATGTCGAGCGCCGGATTCATCGTCAGGGTCACAATTGTCGATCCCGACCTCGTCGGTGATGTCATGTCAGCGGCGCCGGACGCAGTGCTTGGTGGTAGACAGCGGCACCCGCGGTGACTCCCGCGCCTGCGGCAACGAGCAGAATGCGGGCGCCGGGCGAGAGCCCTTCGGCCGCACTACTGAGGGCCGACACCAGCGAGGCGGTGTGCATGCTCTCGTCGTCGGCGACGGCGATTCGTTCCAGCGGTACGCCGAGTTTGTCCGCCAGTGCCGCGCGATAGCCGTGCCGGGCCGGCGAGGCGACGATGACGTCGATGTCGGAGAGGCCGAGCGAGGCTTCCTGAAGGCAGCGTTGGGCGACTTGCGCGCCGGCGGCGGCGAATTGGTCGTCCATTTCCGGCGACTCATCGAACCGAAGGACATTGCGCGCATCTTCGAGTCCGACTGTGGCGCGGAAGCTTTCACCGTCGTCGGGGATGTTCAACCAGTGCACGCGGCCTAGCCCGAAGTCGTCCTCGCTCCAGTCGCACAACAGTGCCGCCCCGACGGGTGAGAACGGGAAGTGCTCACTCATCCCGCGCCCCGGATCGGCGTCACTCGTGACGACGAGGGCGCAATCGATGGTGTGTGATCGCAGAAAGCCGTCGACGATCTGCAGCGCGGTGAGGACTCCGCATGTTCCGTTCGCTATGTCGAACGAGAACGTGCCGTGCGCGTCCTCGTGTGGGTCCTCGGTGTTGGCCCCGATGTCCTGTTGGATGAGCGCCGCGAGGGCCGGCTCGGCCAGATTCTTGTCGCGGTATATGCCGGTATTGATCAGGAGATCGACGTCGTCGGGCTCTCGGCCCGCTCGTTGCAGACAGGTCTTGCCCGCCGCGACCGCCAGGTGCAGTGCGCTGTGACGATTACGCCAACCTGCCCGGGTGACGTCGAGTTGCTCAATCACTGTGCCCATAACGGCCCACCAAATCCTCGTCCACGGTGAGGAGAACGACGCCGATCTCCAGACCTGATGCCAGTGCAATCAGGGCGATGGTTTCGCCCGGCCGGATGCGCCCGGCTTCGAGTTCTTCGACCAGGGCCACCGTGTGGGTCGTCGAGGCCGTGTTCCCGTACCGATCGACCGTGATCACGGCGTCGTGCCGTGGGCTGTCACCGAATGCAGCGGACACTGCGGCCATCCCCTTGCGAATCGCGCGGGCCGACGTCTGATGGGTGATCACGTGATCGATGTCGTGCATCGCGATGCCGGCTGCATCGAGGACTTCGTGCAGCAGAAGCGGGGTGTCGGCAATGGCCGCCCGCTGGATCCCGCGAGAGTCGGTGAACATCCGGGCACCCGGATCATGCCCCTTCGGGTACGCGAGGCACAGCCGGCTGTGGTCGGCGACGGTGGTGAAACCGGCGAGGCTGATGCCACCAGACCCGGGGGTGGCACGTTCGAGCAGCAGCGCCGCACCCGCGTCGCCCAGTGTCAGGCAGGCGAGTTCTTTGCTCATGATGTTGCGGATGTGCTGGGCAGCATTCTGGCCGAGTTGCGAGATGTACTCGCCGCTGACCACCAAACCGCGTTTGACGGTGCCCTGCCGGATCCAATCGTTGAGTACCGTGACACCCGTCAGCATTCCGGCACACGCGTTGGACAGGTCGAAGGTGACGGCATTGTCAGCCCCGATCGCACGCGCAACGGCACTGCTCATCGTCGGCTCGACCCACTGCGTCAGACCGCCACGAAACTTCGTGATACTGCAACTGATCACCACATCGAGTGACGCCGCCTGCTGTTGCGCCTTGTCCAAACAATTCCGCGCCGCCGACGTCGCGAGACTGTAGGAGTCCTCGTCGCCGATCGAGACGCGACGTTCGTAGATGCCGGTCAGTCGTTCGAGATCGATGTGCGTGTGATGTCGTGTGGTCGCCATCAAATCGTCAGTTGTGAGCACGGTGGCAGGCAGATGCCGTCCTGCCCCGGCCACTCGGGCGCGAAAGGGCGCCGCGGGGCCGTCACCCTCCATCACCAACCAGTTCTTGGGCATCGTCGCCCTCCTTTGCTTTCACAGGATGGATCGCGACGGCACTGGCCACCAGAGCATTTGGCCTCTATAGATCGATTGACTTCCGCCTCTTGATGACACCCGGCAGCCAGATCGGGGACTTACGGCCCTCCGGCCCGAGGAGTCCGTAGTGGACGCTGACGAAGTGACCAACACGGAAGCGCGTCCCTCGGCCCAAAACGGCCGACACCAGTCACCGATCACGGCAGTCCCCGAGGAGAGCCACATGAAAACTGACGACTACGTCCGCGACATCTCGGCCCTGGGGATCGACAACGCCAAAGAGGCCGGCGGCAAGGGCGCGAATCTGGGTGAGCTGGTCGCTGCTGAACTTCCGGTGCCACCCGGCTTTGTGCTGCTGCGGGCCTCCTACCAGGACTCGATGCGAGCCGGCGGAGTCAGTGAGGAACTCGCCGCCGCGCACCGCGAGGCCTTGACGAAAGTCGGCGACAGTTCTCACCTCGGTGAGCTGTGCGAGCGAATGCAGTCCTTGGTGCTCAAGGCCGGCGTCACCGATGACGTCCGCGACTTGATGCTGGCCGCTTATCGACGGCTCGGGCCCGGCGCCGTCGTGGCAGTCCGATCGTCAGCGACTGGGGAGGATGGCCGGGACGCGTCGTTCGCCGGGATGAACGCGACCTTTACCAACGTCACCGGAGACGATGGCCTGATCGACGCCGTGCAACGCTGCTGGGCATCGCTGTTCAGCCCCCGGGTTATCACCTATCGGGCGAGCCGCGGCTTCGCGGCCGATCCCGCGATGGCCGTCGTCGTGCAACTGATGATTCCGGCCGAACAGGCCGGTGTTGCCTTCACCGCCGATCCGACCACCGGCGCGACAGATCGCGTCGTCATCGAGGCCGCGTTCGGACAAGGTGAGGTCGTGGTGTCGGGCAGGGTCGAACCGGATACCTACGTCGTCGCAAAGGACAACTTGGGCGTGCTCGACGCCCGGATCGGCCGCAAGACCTTCAAGATCGTCCGCGGCCCCGACGGCCGTGACCGGACCGTGGATCTGGACAAGGCCACCGCGGAATCACGCGTTCTCGACGATGCCGCATTGCGTCGGATCGCGAGCCTGGCGATCGCGACGGAGCGACACAACGGTGGCCCGCAAGACGTCGAGTGGGCAATCTCGGGCGGCAAGACATGGTTGGTGCAAGCCAGGCCGATCACGACGCACGGCACCGCCGTCACCGCTGACACCGATCAGACCACAGTGGTGGCGCGCGGGTTGCCTGCAGCGCCTGGCGTCGCATCCGGGTTGGTTCGGGTACTGCTCACACCGGACTTGGGTGATCGTTTGGTAGACGGCGAGATACTGGTGGCGCCGATGACCAATCCGGACTGGCTACCCACCATCCGGCGGGCGGCGGCGATCGTCACCGACTCCGGCGGCATGACATGTCACGCTGCGATTGTGGCCCGCGAGGTAGGGGTGCCCTGCATCGTCGGCGCCCGGACTGCGACCACCGATCTTGCAGACGGCACCATGGTCACCGTCGACGGCACCCACGGGAAGGTTCACGAGGGCAGCCCAGTCGCCAACGAGCAGACGTCGGCGATCGACCGACCGCAGGCGGCCGCCCCCGCCGCCGAAGTCACCGGAACCAAGATCTATGTCAACCTCGCGATGCCGGAGTCCGCGGAACGCGTTGCAACACAAGACGTTGACGGTGTCGGCCTGTTACGCGCCGAGTTCATGCTCACCGAAGCCCTCGGGGGCAGGCACCCCCGTGACCTGATGGCGCACGGTGAACAGCGACAGCTCGTCGACGCGATGGCGGCATCGGTTGGCCGCATCGCCGCCGCGTTCACACCGCGTCCGGTGGTGTATCGCGCAACAGATTTCCGTAGCAACGAGTTCCGTGGTTTGCGCGGCGGTGAGGAGTATGAGCCCGTCGAGCACAATCCGATGATCGGCTACCGCGGCTGCTACCGCTACGTCCAGGACCCTGATCTGTTCAGGCTTGAGCTGGAAGCACTCGCCCGGGTGCGCGAGCAGAACCCCAACGTGCACTTGATGATTCCATTCGTTCGAACCGGGTGGGAGCTCGAGGAATGCCTGTCGCTGGTCGACGCCAGCCCGCTGGGTCGTCAGCGTGGACTGCACCGCTGGGTGATGGCCGAAGTTCCGTCGGTGGTGCATTGGCTGCCCGAGTACGTCGGGATGGGTATCGACGGGGTGTCGATCGGCAGCAACGATCTCACGCAGTTGATGCTGGGGGTCGACCGCGATTCCGATGTGTGTGCGGAGCTGTTCAACGAGTCCGATCCCGCTGTGCTCGACACCATCGCCCAGATCATAGAAACGGCGAGCGTCCTCGGAATCACCTCGTCGCTGTGCGGTCAGGCACCGTCGACCAACCCGGCCTTCGCCGAACATCTTGTCCGCCTGGGCATCACATCTGTGTCGGTCAATCCCGATGCGGTTGACGCGGCGCGTCACGCCGTCGGCGCAGCAGAACGACGGCTATTGCTGGAAACAGCGCGCCGGTCCTAGACCACAGCACGACGAGGAGATCACTATGGCTATCCGAGTGGGCGTCAACGGCTTCGGCCGTGTCGGCCGAAACTTCTTCCGCGCGGTGGACGTACAACGGGCAGCGGGCACGACCGACATCGAGATCGTCGCGGTGAATGACCTTACGGACAACAAGACTCTGGCCCATCTGCTCAAATACGACTCCGTCCTCGGACGCTTGCCGCATCAGGTATCGGTGGACGGCGAAGACTTCGTGGTGGGAGACCAGCGGATCAAAGCGTGGTCGATCGCCGACGGCCCCACGGCGGTGCCGTGGGGAGATCTCGGCGTCGACGTGGTCATCGAGTCGACCGGTCGCTACACCGCCGCGGAGCAGGCGCGCGGTCACCTTCATGGCGGAGCGAAGAAGGTGGTGGTGTCCGCGACGTCGAAGGGTGCAGACCTCACCGTCGTGATGGGTGTCAACCACCGCGAGTACGACGGCACACAGACCGTCGTCTCCAACGCTTCGTGCACGACCAACTGCCTGGCGCCGATGGCGATGGTGCTCGACGAGGTATTCGGCATCGAGCGCGGCCTCATGACCACCATCCACGCCTACACCCCGGACCAGAACCTGCAGGACGGTCCGCACCGCGACCTTCGTCGGGCCCGCGCTGCGGCGATCAACGTCGTGCCCACCTCCACCGGGGCCGCCCGCGCGATCAGCGTGGTGCTGCCCCGACTCGAGGGGAGGCTCGACGGCTACGCGCTGCGGGTGCCGGTGCCCACGGGCTCGGCCACCGATCTCACCGTCGTCGTCCGCGAGCCGGCGACTGTTGAGGCGGTCAACGCCGCGTTTGCCGCTGCGGCCGGCGGCGAGCTGAAGGGCTTCCTCACCTACACCGAGGATCCCATCGTCTCCTCCGACATCGTGACCGACCCGTCGTCGTGCATTTTCGACTCCGGGCTCACCAAAGTCACTGGTGATCTGGTGAAGATCGTCGGCTGGTACGACAACGAGTGGGGCTATTCCCACCGCCTCGCCGATCTGACCGGCTTGGTGGCGTCGACCCTGTGAGCCGCTGTCTCCGGTGGCGCTCCGTGCCACTGCCGGAGCGCCTGCACGAGGTCGATAGTGATGGAACGAAACAACTTTGGAGGCACCCGTGGAGCACCTGACAACCCTCGACGCGGGCTTCCTCGAAGCGGAGGATTCCGACCGGCATGTGAGTCTGGCGATCGGCGGCCTGGCCGTGATGGAGGGGCCACCGCCCGAGCACGCCTCGCTCGTGTCGGTGCTCGCCGAGCGGGTGTCGGAGATCCCCCGGTTCACCCAGGTGGTGCGCACCCATCCGCTCGACCTCTCGGCGCCGGAGTGGGTGGATGATCCCCGGTTCGATCTCGCCCATCATGTGCATCGAATTGCGTTGCCACAGCCCGGCGATGACGCAGCGTTGTACCGGGTCGTCGCCGACATCATGGAGCGACGCCTCGATCGAGATCGACCGCTGTGGGAAAGCTGGACCATCGAAGGGCTTGCCGAGAATCGCTGGGCGGTCCTGACCAAGCTGCACCACTGCATGGCCGACGGGATTTCGGCGACACGCCTGCTCGCGGGGCTGTGCGACGGCGCGGATGCAGAGACGTTCGCCAGCCGGATACGAGCCGGCACCGAGTCCTCGGTGCCCCGTCCTCCTGGGTTGAGCCTGAATCCGCTGGACTGGGCCGGCGGCATGTGGCACCTTTCCACCGCCGTCACGAGTGCCGCTGCTCGCATAGCGGCCGGCGCTCTTCAAATCGTCTCCGGCGTGCTGAACCCGGCGGATTCCTCGCTGATCGGCTCGGTCAGCAACCTGCGGCGCTACAGCGCAGCCCAGGTCCTGCTCAGCGATGTGGCCCTGATTTGCCATAAGTTTGACGTCACCATCAATGATGTTGCGCTGGCTGCGATTACCGACAGCTTCCGGGCCATGCTGATGCACCGGGGCGAAGAGCCGCAATCAAATTCGCTGCGCACGCTGGTGCCGGTGTCGGTGCGGTCGGCGGACGCATCGCACCAGCTCGACAACCGCGTCTCGCTGTTGCTGCCCTACCTTCCCATCGAGCTCGACGATCCGGTCGAACGGCTGCACGAGGTGCACAGCCGATTGACGAGAGTCAAGTCCGGCGGGCAGCGACAAGCCGGATCGGCGTTCTTTTCGGCAGCCAACTACATCCCCTTCGCCTTGACGGCCTGGGCGGTTCGGTTACTGACCCGGCTTCCCCAATTCGGGATCGTCGCATTGGCCACCAACGTGCCGGGCCCCCGTCGTCGGTTACGCATGATGGGTCGAGATGTGCTGCGCCTGCTGCCTATCCCGCCGATCGCGCTGCACCTCCGCACGGGCATAGCAATGCTCAGCTACGGGGACGATCTGGTGTTTGGTATCACCGCCGACTTTGACGCGGTGCCGGATGTCGACGAGCTGGCCGACGGTATCGAACATGCGGTGGCCCGATTGGTCGCGATCAGCGAAGGGGCCGCGTAATCAGGGCAGCGGAGCTGACCAGCGCAGCACGGTGCCGCCGCCCGGAGCATCCGCAATGCTCAACGCGCCGCCGTTCTGCTGCGCGCGGTGATGCAAGCCGGTCAACGCGCCGCCGGGGCCGCCTCGACCGTTATCGATGACCTCGATGCACACGTCGTCATCGACCCGGACCGTCACCGCAATTGTTGTCGCGCCAGCCTCCCGGACGGCGTTGCAGAGCGCCTCGCGCACAACGGCTTCGGCGTGATCGGCGAGTGTGGCATCGATAACCGACAAGGGGCCGACGAATTGAACCGTGGTACGCACTTCGGATCCGCAGAACTGCGCGACCGCGTCATCGAGCCGCTGTCGCAGCTTCGTGATGTGCGGCGGCGCGCCGTGCAGGTTGAAAACTGCGGTGCGGATCTCCTCAATGACGCGTTGAAGATCGTCAATGCTGCCGGACAGTCTCTCCTTCACCTCAGATGATCGCGCCCGCGAAATGGTCCCCTGCAGAGCCATTTCGACCGCGAAGATCTGCTGGATCACGCGGTGGTGCAGGTCGTGGGCGATCCTCTCGCGGTCAGCAAGAACGTCGAGTTCACGAATACGGCGCTGCGTGGACGCCAGCTGCCAGGCGAGCGCCGCCTGGTCGGCGAATGCGGCCATCATGTCGAGTTGCTCATCGTCGAACGTCCGGGCGCCGTCGCGTCGCAGCGCGACCAACACCCCGGCCACGGTCTCGGTGGTGCGCAGCGGAAGCACCAGGGCTGGGCCGGCATGATGGACGCCGTTGATGGCGACGTCGAAGTTGTTCAGTCGTCGAGGCATCCGCTCCACGAAGGCCTGCCCGATCGAGGTACCGGCGAGCGGGATGGCATGGGTGGGCGCCGACGCCATCGCAGCACCGGCGGTTTCCACGATGATCAGATCGTCCACCTGCGGCGTGGGTAGGTTGTGGGTAATTGCAATGGCGACCAGTGTGATTTCTGCGCCCGTCAGCTTCAGCGCTTGTTGGGCGATGGGCCGATATACCGTCGCAGGCATCGGCGCCGGACTGTCATTCGGCTCCGACGTCACGCGTCGCTTCGCCGTGTTCACAGCAGACATGGTCATTGCGATCACCTCAGATGTCGTCATGGCGCGCAGCCGCGGATGACGCCGTTGTTGCGCACACGGAAGTTTGCGAGGCAGCCGTCTTCGAAATCTGTTGCGCCAGATCGCAGATGGATCGACGGCCGTGGCGCGAAGCGATCGGCTCATTCACCAGATCGACGAGCAAGTACATGCCGGTGTCGGCACAGAAAAGGGGCGAGGTGGCCATGACGACCTGACGTGCATTGGATCACCGGTTGCGAGGGTACGGAGCCAACGCTCCTTGAGTTAAGCGGCGGACGGCTGAACTCATCCCGGAATAGCTGAAATTCTCAGCAGCACCGACGTTACACCCAATGGGCGGCTCCCGTTGTCGGCGTACAGACTGCAGGCGCGCGAGTGTGTCTCGCCGAGTACTATCTATTGGACACCCATCTAGTGACGCTTGCGCCACGATGGCGCTGGGCTTCGGTGTTCGATTCCCAGCTTCGCCAAGACTATTGAGCGCAGGTATGACGGAGTTGACCGAGGACGCCGACGGCTTAGCGTCGGTAAGGCTGAGCCCGCAGCAAGCTAGCTCCGACGCCGCGGACTTGCGCGCCGGGATCGACGACCTGGCGGGATTGGTGGCCGGCAGTCTGGGGTTGCCTGAGTTGTTGGCCGAGGTGGCGACCTTCGCGGTGCGCGCGATACCCGGCGCCGACGGTGCCGGGGTGACCTTGTTGCGGGTCGACCGGATGGACAACATGGTCGAGGCGTTGGCCGCGAGTGCCACGTTTGTCGACGAGATCGACGAGATTCAGTACGTGACCCTCAAGGAAGGTCCCTGCATCACCGCGGCACTGGAGCGGCGCACCGTGCGATCTGGGTCGTTGGGTGGGGAGAAAATGTGGCCGAGGTTCGGTCCGCGAGTGGGCCGCTTAGGCGTGCACAGCGCGCTGTCTTTGCCGCTGCTGCTGTCGGATCAAGTGATCGGCGCGATCAATGTCTACGCCTACGGTAAGAACGTCTTCCATGAGCACGCCGCCGAACTGGGGGAACTGTTCGCGAAGCCCGCAGCAGTGGCGGTGCACAACGCCCAGATCCTCTCCCACGCAATGGCGCTGACCGCGCAGTTGCAGACGGCGCTGTCGACGCGCCCAGTGATCGATCAAGCGATCGGCCTGATCCGGGGGCGCAGCGGGCGCAACGCCGAGGAGGCGTTCAGCCAGCTGCGCGCAATCAGCCAAGCCGAACACCGCAAATTGGCTGAGGTGGCTCAACAGATCGTCGATGAAGCCGTGCGCCGTGCCCGCGCCCGACGCGACCCGGCCTGAGCGGCCAGCGCCAGACTCCCGACGCGTGTACCGTTAAGGATGCTGAGACTTACAGCCGGTACGGACTGAGTCTGGCTGTTATACCGCCGGACTCGTTGAGCATTTGCTCGCGCCGCACATCCTGAATCAATCGACTGGGTCGGAAAAGCATGCCTTCCTCTTCACCAGGTCGCGCACATCAAGGCGCGCCCAAATCGCTTGAGCGACAATGCCCATGACACCTTCCACCCCTGCCCCACCATCCTTCTCTCGCATACTCTCAGAAACCAGGTACATGCCATGATCGGTCTCGGAGTCGTCCTTATCGTCCTCGCGCTCCTCCTCCCCAGCCTTGTCCCCACCTTCGCCTTCGCCCATTTGCTCTTGGTCCTCGGGGTCATCCTCCTTGTCGTCGGCGCAGTACTGGCGATACTGGGCCGAACGGGACGCGCCGTCGGCGGTCGCCGGCACTACTACTGACCTGCCGGATGCACTCCCCGGCTCGGCCAGCAGCCAAGCGGCCGAGCCGGGTGCAGTTCCCTAGACCTTCGTCGGCGAGCAAACCCGACAGCCCTGACCACACGCGCCAAAGAAAGGCGGACAATTATGGCGATCACCGACGTTCCGGCGTTCGCTCACCTCACCGACTCCGACATCGACAACCTCGCCGTTGAGCTGGATGCGATCCGGCTGGATATCGAGGATTCCCTCGGCGCCCGCGACGCGCGCTACATCCGTCACACCATCGCCGCGCAACGCGTACTGGATGTCGCCGGGCGGCTCATCCTGGCTGCTGGCTCGAGACGCTCTGCGTGGTGGGCGGGAACAGTGACGCTGAGCCTGGCCAAGATCATCGAGAACATGGAGATCGGCCACAACGTCATGCACGGCCAGTGGGACTGGATGAACGACCCCGAGATCCATTCCACGACGTGGGAATGGGACATGAGCGGGGCGTCGAAACACTGGAAAACCACGCACAACTTTCAGCATCACAAATACACCAACATTCTCGGCATGGATGACGATGTGGGCTACAGCACGTTGCGGGTCACCCGTGACCAGCCCTGGAAGGGCTACAACGTCGGAAACTTGCTCTTCAACGCCATCCTCGCGCTCGGTTTCGAGTGGGGAATTGCGTTGCAGCCCATCGAGTTCGGCAAACTGCTCGACGATAGCCCGGAACAGGACAAGACCCTGCAGCAGATCCGTGAATTCACCATCAAAGCCGGACGGCAGCTGTTCAAGGACTATGTCGCCTTTCCGGCGTTGACCTCGGTGTCGCCGAGGGCGACGTTCACATCGACGCTGAAGGCCAACATCGTCGCCAACGTCATCCGCAACATCTGGACGGACGCGGTCATCTTCTGTGGGCATTTCCCCGATGGCGCTGAGAAATTCACCAAGACGGACATGATCGGCGAAAGCCGGGGTCAGTGGTACCTGCGTCAGATGCTGGGCAGTGCCAACTTCGACGCCGGCCCAGCGCTGCGATTCATGAGCGGCAATCTGTGCTACCAGATCGAGCATCACCTGTACCCCGACATACCGAGCAATCGGCTACACGAGATCTCGCTGCGCGTGCGCGAGGTATGCGACAAGTACGACTTGCCTTACACCACAGGGACATTCCTCGTGCAGAACGCCAAGACGTGGCGCACCATCGCCAAGTTGTCGCTGCCGGACCGCTACTTGCGCAGTACCGCCGACGACGCTCCGGAGACCCGTAGCGAGCGGATGTTCACCGAACTTCAGCCCGGCGTCACCGGGACCGACCTGTTGACGGGGCGCCGTCGCGGCCTGAAGACGGCGATCGCGGCGGTCCGCCAATGGCGTCACGACCAGCGCGCCGGTCAGGACCGAACCTCCGATGAGCCGGCAAAAAGCTACTGATGGGTAACCTACGGTAACGTAGGTGGGGTAAAGTCGTTCCGAAGCCAGAAAAGCGGTTGCTTAGATGGCGTCCCGGACGACCGACAGACGGAGGCCGGTTCAAGTGAGCGAGATGCGGTATCTCGATCTACACGGTGAGCGCGTTGCCTATCAGGACGTGGGCACCGGCGAAGTCTTGTTGCTGATCCATGGCATGGCGGGAAGCTCAGCGACCTGGCGCGCGATCATCCCTGAGCTGTCGAAGAAGTACCGCGTGCTGGCACCGGACCTGCTGGGACACGGCGAATCGACGAAGCCGCGCGGCGATTATTCACTGGGTGCTTTCGCCGCGTCGCTGCGGGATCTACTCGATGAACTAAGTATCAGTCGGGCGACCGTGGTCGGTCAGTCACTTGGTGGCGGTGTGGCCATGCAATTCACTTATCAACATCGCGACTACTGCGAACGACTGGCTCTGATCAGCAGTGGGGGCCTGGGCCCCGACTTGAATTGGATCCTGCGGTTCCTCTCAGCTCCCGGAGCCGAGTTGCTGCTGCCAGTGGTCGCGCCGCGGCCGGTGTTGAACGTCGGCAACAAGCTCGGGTCTTGGCTCACCGCAGCCGGCGTGCAGTCGCCGCGCGCCGGCGAGATGTGGAGCGCTTATTCCTCGTTGGCTGATCCACAGACGCGGCAAGCTTTCTTACGGACGTTGCGCTCGGTGGTGGACTACCGCGGTCAGGCGGTCAGCGCGTTGGGCAAGATCCACGTCAGTCACGGCCTGCCCACATTGTTGATCTGGGGCGAGGAGGACAAAATCATTCCCGTGGCCCATGGCCGCGCCGCTCACGACGCGGTGCCCGGCAGCCGGCTCGAAGTGCTTCCCGGAGTCGGGCACTTTCCGCATGTCGAATCCCCGAGAGCAGTGGTCGACATCCTCGACGACTTCATCAGCACGACCGCCCGCAACGTCGATCTGCCGAATCGGCAATCTAGTCAGAACTGATATATGCCGCAGACAACGGAGCCCGGTCGGGGTGATCGGCTGCCGTTGGTGATACTGGACCGATGCCGAGCACTGACTTCCACCCTGACCTGAGCAGAGTCGCCCGCCTGGCGCCGAAAGCGCCACTCGGCCCCCGCACGTTGCGGGTGATCCGCGGGCTGTCGTCGGTCATGCCGCGCGGCAAAAACCCCGACGGCGTCGAGGTGCTCATCCTCCGATCCGGTGTCGGAGTGCGACTACACCGCCCGGCCAGCGTCAGCCAACCCGGCGCAGCGTTGCTATGGATTCACGGCGGCGGCTATGTGATGGGTACTGCAAAGCAAGACGACCGGCTGTGTCGTCGATTTGCCCACGAGCTGGGCATCACCGTCGCGGCGGTCGACTACCGGCTGGCGCCCGAGCACCCTTATCCGGCGCCGCTGGAAGATTGCTATGCCGCGTTGACCTGGTTGGCCGCGCTGCCCGCCGTCGACCCGGCGCGGGTGGCGATCGGCGGGGCCAGCGCCGGCGGAGGGTTGGCGGCAGCGCTGGCGTTGCTGGCGCGTGACCGTGGCGAGGTGTCACCGACTCTGCAACTGCTGGCCTATCCGATGCTCGACGACCGCAGCGCGTCGGCACCCGAGAACCCGAATTACCGGTTGTGGAGCCCGAAAAGCAACCGCTTCGGCTGGGCGGCCTACCTCGGCAACGCCGACCCCAATGTCGCGGTTCCGGCGCGCCACGAGAATCTGAGCGGACTGCCCCCGGCGTGGATCGGCGTCGGCACCCACGACATGTTTTACGACGAGAACCTCGCCTACGCTGAGCGGCTCACCGCGGCCGGCGTGCCGTGCCAAGTCGAGGTGGTCCCCGGAGCATTTCACGGCTTCGACTTGGTGGTGCCGAAAGCCGGTGTGTCACGGTCGTTTTTCGCCAGCCAGTGCGCGAGTCTGCGCACCGCGCTGGCGGCCAAGGTCTGATCGACACCGTGACAAACAGCGCGCCGTTCGCGACAACCGATGAGCAGCGAGCGCTGCGTCGCGCGGTCGCCGACCTGCTCGTACGTCATTCGGATGAGGCGCAGGTGCGGGCCCTGCTGGCCGGCAGCGCGGGTTGCGACCCGGCGGTGTGGCGCGAATTGGCGGCCATGGGTCTGACCGGACTGCTGATCGATGAGCAGTACGGCGGTTCCGGTGCGGGCCTGGTTGAGCTGGGCATTGTGATGGAAGAGATGGGCCGGGCGCTGCTGGTCGCTCCGTTCTTGTCGACGGCGGTGCTGGTACCGAGCCTGTTGACCGAGGTTGGCGACGCTGCCGAATGCGTTGCGGTGCTGCCCCGAATCGCCGCCGGTGACGTCATCGCGACGGTCGCCTTCGCCGAGAACGGCTCGGCTCGACTGCCGGAGAGGATCGCCACCTCGGCGAGTGCCGTCGGTGACGCCTGGTATGTCAACGGCCGCAAGGATTTCGTACTCGACGGGCAGTCGGCGAATCTGCTGTATGTCCTCGCCGGCACCGACGCTGGGCCCGCCGTGTTCGCGGTGGACGCGGGATCTCCCGGCCTGGAAGTCACGACGCTGACCACGGTGGACCTGACCCGTCAGCAGTGCCGACTGCAATTGACCGATACCCCGGCCCGCCTGGTCGGTCGGGTCGGCGCCGGCGTCGAATCCTTCACCGCTGCGCTGGACCGCTCGGCGGTGGCGCTGGTCGGCGAACAGGCCGGCGGTGCACGGCGCGTTGTCGAGATGGCCACCGACTACGCCAAGACCCGCTATCAGTTCGGCCGGGCGATCGGCAGCTTCCAGGCTGTCAAGCACATGTGCGCCGACATGCTGCTGGAGGCCGAGTCGGCGGTATCGGCCGCGCGCTTCGTCGCCGGATCTTTTCGCGCGCACGCACCCTCGCGTATCGCCGACCTTGCTCTGGCACAGTCGTATTGCTCGGATGCGTTCGTCTCGGTGGCGGCGACCAACATTCAGGTGCACGGCGGCATCGGATTCACCTGGGAGCATCCCGCGCACCTGTACCTGCGCCGGGCACGCAGCGACGCCCAGTTGCTGGGCAGCCCATCGTGGCACCGGGAACGCTATCTGCAGGAGGTCGAAGCGATGACGGGGAGCGGCGCATGACTGACGACGAGGTGCGCGACGAGGTACGAAACTGGCTGGCGACCAACTGGATTCCTGGTATCGACCGCGCCGGCTGGGCCCGCACCGTCGTCGATTCCGGATGGGCGGTGCCCAGCTGGGAGCCGCAGTGGTACGGGCGCGGTCTCTCGGATGCCCAATCTCGGATTGTTGCAGCAGAATTCGCGGCGGTCGGCGCACCGGGCACCGGTCATGACCGCGCCAACCTGTTCGCCTGCACGGTGCACGACGCTGGAACCGACGAGCAGAAGCGGCGACTGCTTCCGCCGTCGATCAGCGGAGAGAGCAAGTGGTGCCTGCTCTACAGCGAGCCCGGTGCCGGATCCGACCTGGCCGGCCTACGCACTCGCGCCGAGCGGGACGGGGACGAGTGGGTGATCAACGGGCAGAAGGTGTGGACGTCGTTCGCGACGGCAGCGGACTACGGCATGCTGGTCGCCCGGACCGATTGGGATGTGCCCAAACACCAGGGCATCAGCTTCTTCATGTTGCCGATGCGTCAGCCCGGTATCGAGATTCGGCCGATCCACCAGATCACTGGCGAGTCGGAGTTCAACGAGATCTTCATCGAAGACGCCCGGGTGCCCGCCGACAACCTGATCGGCGAGCTGAACGGCGGCTGGTCGGTGCTGCAGACCGCGCTTGCCTACGAGCGCAGGTTCATGGGCGATCTGGCCCGCACCGCCCGGGACAGCAAGCGGCCACGGGCCGAAAAGGCAAACGTGCTTGTCGAATTGGCACGTGATGCCGGCCGGCTCAGCGACCCCTACGTTCGTCAGCAGATTGCCCGTGTCGACGCACTCACCACGGTCAATCGGTGGAACACCCAACGCTCGAGGGCCTGCGCCGATCGCGGCGAGGCAGCGACGTTGATGGCGCTCGGCAAGATCGCGATGTCGCGGATCTTGCACGAGACCGCCCGGGTGGAAACCGAAATCGTCGGTGCTGAAGCCATGCTGACCGGACCGGACAATCCCGTCGGCGACGCGGTGACGTTCCGGACGATGAACGCGTACTTCACCTCGATCGGCGGAGGTACCGATCAAATTCAACGCAACATCATCGGTGAGCGTGTGCTGGGTCTGCCGAAAGAGCCTGAGCCGTATCGCGACACACCGTTCCGCGACTTGCCGCACTGATTCGGCCCGTGCCATCCTGGCAATGTGGCCCCTCGTGCAAACCCCTTTCGCGGGATTCTCGACCCGGTCGCACGCAAGCTGCAGCTGCCATTCGGTACGAAAGATTTCATCGACAAGATCGTCCGCGGTGGGGTGAACCAGGCCGGCCGCCGAACGCTTTACATGCTGATCACCACCTGGGATGCCACCGGCGGTGGGCCGTTCGCGGCCAGCGCGATCGCCACGGCGGGTTTGGCCAAGACAGTCGATGTCGCGCAGGGCTTGTTCATCGGCCCGGTTTTCAACCCACTGCTCAAGGCATTGGGCGCCGACCAGGTCACGTTCCGCGCCTCGCTGTGCGCCTCGGCGGTAGTCGGTCTGGGCATCATGCGCTACGGGGTGCGGGTCGAGCCGATTCACTCGATGGACGTCGATACTCTGGTCAACGCGGTGGCGCCCACGTTGCAGCGCTACCTCATCGGTGACATCTCCTGATTCAGGCTGATGTGTAGGCGATTTCGCCGTCGATAATCGTCGCGGCGACCATCTCGGCCTCCAGTTCAGCCAACGCGGCCTCGGGCGGCACGCTCAGTACGCAGAGATCGGCGGGCTCACCCGGTGCGACGGTGCGCAGCAGGGCGGGCTGATCCGGCCAGCCGGTGAACAGCGTCAAAGCTGTTCGGGCGGAGATACATTCGTTGCCGCCGAGAATTTTTCCGCTCGGCGTGGTGCGGCGGACTGCGGCGCGCATCACCGCCCATGGGTCGCCGTCGCCGAACGGCATATCGGTGGACAGCGCCATCGGCACGCCCGCCTGCAGCAGCGACGCCACCCGCCACAGTTGGTCCTGCTCGGCAGCGGGAACGTCGTCGAGGTACTGATCACCGCGCTCGGCAACGAAATTCGGTTGGGTGACGACGGTGACGGCGAGATCGGCCACGTCGGCCAGGCAATCCGAGGGCACGACGGCGGCGTGTTCGATGCGGTCACCCGGGTGAGTGCCGGCATCGCGCAGCGCCGCGATGGTCACCAGCAGTTGAGCGGCGGTGACGCAGTGGATGGCGACCGGGCCACCATCGCGGTGCCGTTGCGCGATCCAGCCGGCAAGCTGGTCGAGGTTCAGGTCGTCGTCGTGCAGGATCCGTTTGCCCGGCGCCAGGCAGTACGCGTGCTGACGAAAATCGCCATGCCGGTGCAACTCTTCGAGCCGGACGATGTCGGCGATGTCGAGATCCGGTGTCGCGTCCGTGATTCCGGTGACGCCGTAGCTACTGAGGCGACCGCCGAGAGCCGACAGGCTGGTCTCGTTGCGAGTCAACGCATCCGACCAGGCGTCGGCGCTGCGCAGCCGGCCGTCCGGATGGCCGGTCAGACCGATGCGGGCCAGACCGGCCGAGTTGAGGATCCACAGCACTCCGCTGCGATGCTGAACGCGCAGTGGAACCGAGGCCGATACCGCGTCCAGGGCGTCGCGATCCAGCGGGCCGGCTACCGAATCGTGGTAGCCCACAGCGCGGATCCAGCCGTCGGCGCCGGCTTCGGCGTTCGTCAGGGCGGCGACCAGTCCGGTGCGCTCGCGTACCTGCGGCGGCCCGACTCGGATCGAGTGCTCCGCGGCCGCAGCGGAATGTAGGTGCACGTGGTGGTCATGCAGGCCGGGCAGCACGGTCCCGCCTGCCGCGTCCAGCACGTCTTCACCGGGCCGGGCCGTCAACGAGTCAGCGACCTCGTCGATGTGCGCGCTCACCCGAAGGTCGACGACCGCACCGTCCAGGGTCCTCGCCCGCTGAATCAGCATGCCGCACAGGACCTCTCCGCCACCAGGCGTTCGACGGCGGCGTTGTCTGCGCCCAGCGGCGACGCCGGCGGCACCGCCGGTGGTCGTGCCGGCTTCGCGGTCGGCGGAGCTGACTCCGCCGACTGCGGCAATGCCGCATAGCGCGCGGCAACCTGGGCCATCGACACCTCGATCACGTCGCCGCCGCCGCGGCGCAGCGATTCCCCCACCGCGCGGGCCGCCTCGAGTCCGCTCAGCGGGTCGGCGATCGCGTCCCCGCAGAACACCGGTCCGTCGGCGGCCGCGCCGACCAGCCCGCCGGCGACCGCGGCGTCGTCGCCGAATGCGGGTCGATTCGGCTGATCGCAATACCCGTTGATGCGTAACCAGATTCGCCCTGGTCGGGCAGGCAGGTCGCCGGCGCTCAACTTTCGGCGACGCAGCCCCGCTGGCCGGGAACCCTCGATGACAATGTCGGCGGCGGCCAGCAACCGTCGCAGCGCGTCGCCGTCGCGGTCGAAATCAGCTGTATAGGAGAGCTTTCCGGAATTCATCCAGTCGAAGAACGCCGGCTCGCCGCTCCGGGTGCCGTCAGGCCGGCCTGGGCTTTCGACCTTGACGACGGTGGCGCCGGCCCGGGCTAAGAGCTGAGCGCACAACGGGCCGGCCCACAACGACGACAAGTCCGCTACCAGCAATCCTTCGAAGCTCCGCCGCCCGGTGCCACCGCCGCTGCTGAGTACCGCCGGTGGCGCGGGTGAGGACTCCCCCAACGCCGCGGCGGCGATGTCGAGCAGCTGAGCGCGGGCGACCACGTCGTCCGTGGGACATGTTGCCGCCCATCGGGTCAGCGCGGCCCAGTGATCACCGGTGACCTCGTCGACCTCCATCAGCGCCGGAAGCGCTTCGACATCGTCGTCGCGGGGCAACGCGACCGCGCACCAGCCGTCGACGGTGGCCAGCAGGCGGGTGGCACCGCCCGCCGAGATGCGGCCTCGGGCCGTGAGGTTCATGATCGCCGCGCGGCCCGTCAGCGTGGTGGCGGCGTCGACCTCGACACCGAGAAGCCCGCCGATGTCGGCAGTGACCCGGCGGGCTTCGGCCAGAACAGCTGCCCACTCCGTCGTCGCAGTCATCGCCGGGTTCTCAGAACTGCAGCGCGGTGAAGCGCCAATCCAACACCTGGCGCGGGTCGTCATTCGCGTCGCTGATCGCGTAGACCAACGACCGCAGGCCCAGCAGTCCACCGTCACCGGTCGGCTCAGCGGAGTCAATGTGCAACTCGCTGTATACGGTGTCGCCCTCGTACACCGGCGCGGTATGGTCGCAGGACTGCCAGCCCAGCACCGTCGCCAGATTCGGCAGCAGCCGGGTGGCCTGCGCCAGCGCCAGCCCGATGGTGTGCCCGCCATACACCAGGCGGCGCCCACCGAGGCGCGAATCATGATGCACACCTGCGATATTCAACGTGAGGCGAGCCAATTCCGGTGCGCTGCTGACGACGTCAGCGCCGCTGTGCAGCACCGAACCCGCCACACCGGCGTCGAAGTGCGGACCGGGGACCCGCTGGCGGAACACGTCGCCGCTCCACTCGGCGGCGGCCGACGGTGGCGCGACCAGATCAGCGCCGATCTTCGACAGGTCGTCGGCGTGGTCGGCGGCGTCCGGGTCGGCTCCGGCACTCAGCGGCAGCATCGCGCAACGGTAGAAGTCCAGGATCAGCCGATCGGCCTGGTCGATGGTGGTCATCCGCAGCGCCATCAACCCGGTGGGCGCCCGCCCCGGCTTGGCCGTGTTCTTCTTCAGTCCGACGACCTCGGTCCGGGTGAACAACGTGTCGCCGATCGATGGAAACCGGAAGAACGACAACCCACGGTAAAACAGGTTGGCCTTGACGTGCTGGGTGGCCAGCGTCGATTGGCCGATCGCGACGTCGCACACCAACCCCGGGTGCGCCAGAGGCGCGGGCAGCGTGGTCACCGCCGCGGACAGTTCGGCGTCCAGCGGCAGCCGCAGTCGGTCGCCCAGGATGCTCTGGTGCACGGCGGCCAGTCCGGGGGTCAACGTCATCGACGGCGCACCGGCGAAGACCTGCCCGGTGTGCACCTGGTCGAAGTAGGGGCCGGCTGTCATCGTTGACCGCCCTGCGGGCGTGCCACGATGGGCGCATGAACGACGACGAGGCGATGCTGGTCGCGACGGTGCGCGAGTTCGTCGATAAAGAGGTCAGGCCGACGGTCCGCGAAGTCGAGCATGCCAACAAGTATCCCGAAGCGTGGATCGAGCAGATGAAGCGCATCGGCATCTACGGGCTGGCCGTCCCCGAGGAATACGGCGGCACACCGGTGTCGATGCCGTGCTACGTGCTGGTCACCCAGGAGTTGGCCCGCGGCTGGATGAGCCTGGCGGGCGCGATGGGCGGCCACACGGTGGTGGCCAAGCTGCTCAGCCTGTTCGGCACCGAGGAGCAGAAGCAGCACTACTTGCCGTCGATGGCCACCGGTGAACTGCGCGCGACGATGGCGCTGACCGAGCCGGGCGGCGGCAGCGATCTGCAGAACATGACAACCACCGCATTGTCGGACGGCGCTGAACTCGTCGTCAACGGGTCCAAGACGTGGATTTCCAACGCGCGACGATCCGGGCTGATCGCGTTGCTGTGTAAGACCGACCCGAAAGCGACACCACGCCACCACGGCATCTCGATACTGCTCGTCGAGCACGGCCCGGGGCTGACGGTGTCGCGGGATCTACCGAAGCTCGGCTACAAGGGCGTGGAGAGCTGCGAGCTGTCATTCGATGGCTATCGGGCGCCGCGCTCCGCCATCTTGGGCGGCGAACCAGGCAAAGGCTTCTCGCAGATGATGAAAGGCCTTGAGACCGGCCGCATTCAAGTGGCATCGCGAGCTTTGGGGGTCGCGACCGCGGCTCTGGATGACGCGCTGGACTACGCGCAGCAGCGCGAAAGCTTCGGCCAGCCGATCTGGAAACACCAGTCGGTCGGCAACTACTTGGCGGACATGGCGACCAAGCTGACCGCGGCCAGGCAGCTGACCCGTTATGCCGCCGAGCGTTTCGACAGCGGTGAGCGCTGCGACATGGAGGCCGGGATGGCCAAGCTGTTCGCCTCCGAGGTGGCGATGGAGATTGCGCTGAACGCTGTACGGATCCACGGCGGCTACGGCTATTCCACCGAATACGACGTCGAACGCTACTTCCGCGACGCGCCGCTGATGATCGTCGGCGAGGGCACCAACGAGATTCAACGCAACGTGATCGCCGCGCAACTGGTCTCCCGCGGCGGCATCTAGCGCACCGCGTCGATCAGCCCCCACGCCAGCGCGGTGTCGGCGTCCAGGGTGCGCCCGCCGAGCACCAAATACGCTGTCCGCCAACGTCCGATCCGCCTGCTCACGCTCACGGTGCCGCCGGCGCCGGGAATCAGGCCCAGGCTCAACTCCGGCAACCCGAACACCGAATCCGGCGCCGCATCGATCCGCCCGCAGAACGCCGCCATCTCCAACCCGCTGCCCAGCACCTGCCCGTGCACTTCGGCACGGCACGACCGCCCCAGCCTTTGGGTGATCTCATCGAGCGCCAGTGCCGGGCTGTAGCGGGTGCGGGCCAGATGCGCGCTGGCCGGATCACGGAAGGTGCCGAACTCGGCGAGGTCGCCGCCACTGCAGAACGACGGGCCGTTGCCGGTCAGCACGACCTCGTCGACCGACGAATCCAGTTGCGCCACAGTCAATGCCTCGAGCAACGCGGCGCGGGCATCGGTGGAGAACGCGTTGTGCCGTTGCGGGCGATTGAACGCGATCCGCAGCGAGTCGCCGTCGCGGTCGGCCTGCACTGGGTCGGCGATGACGGGCATGGTGGTCGGCCCCCGCTCGGCCAGCCAACGCGCGAATTCCGGACCGGCCTGCAGCGCGGAGTAGGCCAGCGACTCGGTCATCACGCCAGCCAGCGCCGGACCGGCCGGATCGATTGAGCGCAGCACGTCGTCGCACACCGCCGCGGCGATCGGCCAGCGCTCGGCCCGCGCGGTCAGATCGACGAGCGTGGCCGTTATCGATGCGACGGTGATCGCCCGTCGGTCATCGGTGTCGTCCTCAGTGAGGGTGAATGTTGCTTGCTCCAGCCAGAATTCGGATGCGTCGGCCAGCGAACCGGCTGCAACCAGCGGAGCGCCGCACGCGTCGATCCCGGACGGCGGGTCCGAGACGTCGACGATGCGCAGCGTCACACCGAATACTTCTTGACCAGATCGTGTTTGAACAGCTTGCCGGTGTCAGTGCGCGGCAACTGTGCTTCGAACGAGATCGACCGCGGACACTTGTAGTGCGCCAACCGCTCTCGCAGCCAGGTGAGCAATTCGTCGCCGAATTCGTCGGTGGCCTCGGCCGGGTCGACGGTCTGTACCGCGGCCTTGACGCTCTGGCCCATCTCGTCGTCGGGGATGCCGAACACCGCGGCGTCGAGGACTTTTGGGTGCGTGACGAGCAGATTCTCGGCTTCCTGCGGATAGATGTTCACGCCACCGGAAATGATCATGTGATGGCGACGGTCGGTGAGGAACAGGTAGCCGTCATCGTCGACGTAGCCGATGTCGCCGACGGTCGTCCAACCATGGGTGTCGCGGGACTTGGCGGTCTTCTCCACGTCGTTGAGGTACTCGAAGGAAAGACCGCCCTCGAAATAGATTTCGCCGGGTTCACCCGGTGGCAACTCGTTCCCATCCTCGTCGAGGATGTGGATCGCACACGCCATCGGCTTACCCACCGAGCCGGGATGGGCCAGCCATTCCTCGGCGCTGATCAAGGTCGATCCGATGGCCTCCGAGGACGCGTAGTACTCGTCGACGATCGGCCCCCACCAGTCGATCATCTGCTTCTTGATCTCCACCGGGCACGGTGCGGCCGCATGCATCACCCGCTCCAGGCTGGACAGATCGTACGAGTTGCGCGTCGCTTCAGGCATTTTCAGCATCCGGGTGAACATGACCGGGACGAACTGCCCATGTGTCACCCGGTGCCGCTGAATGGCATCGAGACAGCTCTCGGGTTCGAACTTCTCCAGGACGACGGTCGTGATGCCGCCCGCCTGCACGCTCATCGACCACACAGACGGCGCCGTGTGATACAGCGGGGCCGGGCTCAGATACACCGCGTCGGGGTGCATCCAGAATCCGACCAGTGCTGACATCATGCCCGGCGCGTCGGCGGGTGCGACGTGCGGCAACTCGCGTTTGATGCCCTTGGGTCGGCCGGTCGTACCCGAGGAGTACTGCAGCAGGTCACCCTCACGCTCGTCGGCGATCGGCGTATCAGGCTGACCGGCAACGCATTCCGGGTAGCGCGCCCAGCCGTCCAGATCATCGTCTGCAATCATCAGCAGATCCGGCAGGCCGCCTGGTAGGTGTTCACCGAGGTTCTCGCACGTTTTGCGCAGCGCGGCCGATCCGATGATCGCCTTGGCCGCGCTGTTGTCGATGATGTAGGCAGCCTCTGCTGCGGTCAGGTGGGTGTTGATCGGCACGTAGTACAAGCCGCTGCGCCGGGCCGCCCACATCACCGCGTGGATGTGCTCGTTGTTCTCCATCAGGATCGCGACCGCGTCGCCTTCGACCAGGCCGGCTCGACGGAAATAGTGCGCGAGCCGATTCGCCCGGGCCTCCAACTCGTCAAAGCTGATCACCGTGCCGGACGGGTGAAGGATGATGGCCGGCTTGTTGGAGCCGAGATGCTCGCGAATCTGCATGGGCAGACTGTACCGCCGTCAAAATTGACAGCTGTCAAGAGGCCGCGGGCCGCCGGATCCCTACGGCGAATGCACCTGCTCGGAGTGCGGGTGCGGGTGCCCGCCGTGCCGCTTGGCCCGTCCGGCGAAGGGTGCCGACAAAGTCGGTAGCAGCTCCCGTCGATAGCGGATCAGGGCCGCCATCGCGATCACCGCGTACACCCCGCTGAGCAGCAGGCGCCCCTCGGTCGAGGTGAGCGGGAACTGCACGACGAACAAGCCGAGCAGTGTCCACGCGGTCCAGCGCTGGAACCGCAGGCCGAGCAACAGCGTCACGCCCATCAATGTCTGCGCGGCGGTCAGCACGATCTCCTCGATCTGGCGGCCGTCCACATGCATTGCAGCGCTTCCCCCGCCGAGCATGAACGCCACCGGCAACGATCCGATCAGCAGAGTCCATTGATTGACCTTCGCCGAGATCAGCGTCGCGATCGCGATCCCACCCTTACCACGGGCGGCGAAGATGGTCGCGATGATGAACTCCGGCGCCTCCGATGCCAGCGGGGCCAGCCACTGCACCAGCAGGAAGCGATCGATACCCAGCTTGGTGCCGGCGCCGATCAGGTTGTCGGCGAACGGTTTTGCGCATGTCACGATCACCGCGGCGGCGACGATGAACAGCGTGGACACCGCGATGCGCCGCGTCCGGTCGGGCAGCGCGCCCAGCGCCGCCGCGGTGCCGATCAGCTCGGGTTCCTCGACGTCGCCGCGGCTCAGCTTGAACAGGTAGAAGCCGAACCAGCCCAGCAGCGCCACCCCGAGCGCGATGTGGATACGGCCGGTGGCGGGGATGACGACAGCGACAACCCCGGCGATCATCAGGAAGCCGATCTCCACCCGGTTGCTCGCCTCGAGTTGCAGTCCGTCGAGTTTGCGTCCGGAGGTCCGGCGCGCGACGAGCACGCTGACCAGGACGACGACCGGCCATCCGAGGCCCATCAGCAGCCGGTTCGACCCCGTCATGTTGGCCGCCGCGTACTGGGTGTATTCGGGCACGTGGCCGGCGGTGTAGGCGTAGTACAGGTCGACCGCGTATTCCGGCAGCACCGCGATCACGGCCAACACCGCCACCGCCAGGCTGCCGGACACGTCGACTTGCGCGGCTTCGGCGGCCCAGGCGAGCACGAAGCTGGCGCCCACCACAGCGGCCCCGTAGGTCAACAACCCGACAACCGGATCGAGCTGGATGCCGAGGACCCGCAGCACCATGGCGGGGCCGATCACAACGACGACGATCGCCAGTGAGCGAAACAGCACACGCGACGGCGCGGCCGACTCCGTGACAGCACGGGCGGAAGTCGTCACGCCGCTAAGTTACCCGCCGGGCATCGAACCAGCAACATAGGCCGACTACCGAACGGGCGCAGACAATCGACCAAAACTGCTGTTCAACAGCCTCGCAGCCCAGAGTTCGGCTACCCGATACTTCAGATGTGGCTACCCTGCCGAGCCGGCGAACGGACCCTAGTCCGCCTCGGCCAGCCGCTGCTTGAGCGACTCGAACTCGTCTTTGACGCCGGTGGGCAGTTTGTCGCCGACGAACTCGAACCACTCTTCGATCAGCGGCAGTTCGGCGCGCCACTCGTCGGCGTTGACCGCCAGCGCCCTGTCCACGTCAGCGGCGTCGACGTCGAGGTCAGTCAGGTCGAGGTCGTCCGCACCGGGGACAACGCCGATCGGCGTCTCCTGGCCGCCCGCCTTGTGCTCGATGCGGTCGACGATCCACTTCAGCACCCGGCTGTTCTCGCCGAATCCCGGCCACAGGAACTTGCCGCCGTCGCCGCGACGGAACCAGTTGACGAAGAACACCTTCGGCAGCTTGGACTCGTCGGAGTTCTTGCCGAGGTCGATCCAGTGCTGGAAGTAGTCGCCGACGTTGTAGCCGAGGAACGGCAGCATGGCCATCGGGTCGCGGCGCACGTCGCCGACCTTGCCCTCAGCGGCTGCGGTCTGCTCGCTGCCCATGGTGGCTCCCATGAACACGCCGTGCTGCCAGTCGCGCGCCTCGGTCACCAGCGGCACCGTGGTCTTGCGTCGAGCGCCGAACAGGATGCCCGAGATCGGAACGCCTTGCGGGTCATCCCACTCCGGCGCCAGGATCGGGCACTGCGACATCGGCGTGCAGTAACGCGAGTTCGGGTGCGCGGCTTTGGTTTCCGTCTCACGAAGGACCCAGTCGTTGCCCTTCCAGTCGATCAGGTGGTCGGGCTCGCCTTCCAGGCCTTCCCACCAGACGTCGCCGTCGTCGGTGAGCGCCACATTGGTGAAGACGGTGTTGCCGCCCTCGATGGTGCGCATCGCGTTCGGGTTGGACTTCCAGTTGGTGCCAGGTGCCACTCCGAAGAAACCGAATTCCGGGTTGACCGCGTAGAGCCGGCCGTCCTTGCCGAACCGCATCCAGGCGATGTCATCGCCGAGGGTTTCGGCACGCCAGCCCGGGATCGTGGGCTGCAGCATCGCCAGGTTGGTCTTACCGCAGGCCGACGGGAAGGCGGCGGCGAAGTAGTACGCCTTGTTCTCCGGCGAGATCAGCTTGAGGATCAGCATGTGCTCGGCGAGCCAGCCCTCGTCGTGGGCCATCGCCGAAGCGATCCGCAGCGAATAGCATTTCTTGCCCAGCAACGCATTACCGCCGTATCCGGAGCCGTAGCTCCAGATTTCGCGCGTCTCCGGGAAGTGCGTGATGTATTTGGTGTCATTGCACGGCCACGGGACGTCTTTTTGCCCGGGCTCCAGGGGAGCACCGATCGAGTGCAATGCCTTCACGAAAAAGCCGTCATCGCCGAGCTTCTCCAACGCGGCCTTACCCATTCGGGTCATCACCTTCATCGAGGCGACGACGTACTCGGAGTCGGTGATCTCCACGCCGAGCTTCGGGTCTTCCGCTCCGAGCGGGCCCATGCAGAACGGGACCACCCACATGGTGCGTCCGCGCATGCAGCCGCGGTACAGCTCGGTCATGGTCGCCCGCATCTCGGCCGGCGGCTTCCAGTTGTTGGTCGGGCCCGCGTCGACTTCGCGCTCCGAGCAGATGAACGTCCGGGACTCGACCCGCGCTACGTCGGACGGGTCCGACAGCGCCAGGTATGAGTTCTTGTGCTTCTTCTCGTTCAGCTTGGTGAACGTGCCGGCCTCGACCAATTGGTCAGCCAGCCGCTGCCATTCTTCGTCGGAGCCGTCCGCGAAGACCACTCGGTCGGGCTGGGTGAGCTCGGCGATCTCCTCCACCCACGACAGCAGCTCCTTGTGGCTCGTCGGGGCAGTATCCAGACCAGGAACGGTCGCTGAAGTCATCAAAATCTCCTGCACTCGCTTTTTGCACGTGTTGCGCGGCTAGTTATGCGCGGCGCGGCCTCCGCACAAGGTTATCGCGAGCCGTATACCCATAAAGGGTCGGGAGTGTATCGGCTAACTCACAGGAACGATTCAGAACACGTTATCGGCGGTATTCGTCGGCGAATTCTCGTCAATTTCCTCGCCGCCGGCGTCCGCAGATGCCGATGTATCGGACTCTATGACTGCAGAGTCGGACCCGTCGTCGGAGGCCGGCGGCGGGTCGCCGAGCTCGGTGCGTACCGCCTCCAGGGCAGCCAGCAGGGTCGGCATCTCCCGGCCCCGGAGCGCTGCGGCCCGCGCCCCGACGACGGAATGCTCGCGCAGCTCGGTGTCGATCGCGCTGACCTGCTCGGCGACCCGGGTGCTCTCGCCTTCGTCCAGCTCGCCCAGGGCGGCGGTGAGCGCCGACTCCGCCGCCAGCACCCGCGTCGCGACGAGTTGCTCAGCCGCCGATTGCGCCAGCCCGGTCGCCTCGCCGGCCCACCGGTCCAGCAGCCCGCGGTCGCGCAGCAGCCCGCGGGTCCCGACCACCCATACGGTCAGCCCCAACCCGATGGCCGCGCACGCGACGGCCCCGGCGACCGTCAGCCCGGGCGCCAGGTTGGCCAACAACCGGCTGAGCGTCAACGCCACACCCAGGCCGAAGCCCGCGCCCACCAGCATCATCAGCCGGGATTCCAGCTTCCTCGACTTCAGCTGTGGAGCGGGCGGGTCGACCGTCGGCAGCGGAGCCGGCGTCGGCGACTCGATCGGCAAGCCCAGGCCCGCGGCGAGGTCGGCCAGGTGGGTGGTCGTGCCGTCGTCCACCTCGGCGACCACTTCGTTGAGCCGCGCCCCTGCGTAGGGCGCGAACCCCGACAACTTGGCCCGGGTCAGGCCAGCCGCGTCCTCCTGCAGTTCGGAGCGCACCGAGGCACACCGGTTGCGCGCGAAGTACGACAGCTGCACCCGGGCCTGCTGGGTCTGGCTGCGCAACGCGATCGTGCGCTCGGACTTGGACAGCCGTCGCTGCCGCAGGATGGCGCTGCGCTCCTCACGCAACGCCTCGACCCGTGCGCGTCGGCCGGCGCCGTCGGCGTCACGCTCATACCGGTCGGCTGCGGCCTGTAGCCGGGATTCCCACGCGCGCAGCCTGTTTCGTCGCGGCAATTCGTCGTCGACCAGTCGGTCGGACACCGCGGCGACTAGGTCGTCGACCTGTGGGTCGCCGACCTCCGGCGCAGCGGCGGCACCCACCCACGGCGCGTCGCGGTAGCGCGGCGCATGAGCTGCCAGGACCGCGCGATCGGCGGACAGCACCTCGGCCCAGTTGTCGTACACGTCGATCTTGGACACCACGCCGATCACCGCGTCGGTTTCGGCCATCGCCGCGTCCAGCAACGCGCAATCGGATTCGGTCAACACCGCCGCGGCTGAGACGACGAACACCACCACTGCCGGCGCTTCGCCGGACGCCAGCTCTGTCGACTCGACGAACCGCTGCTCTGGGAGGCGTTCGGTCAACACGGCGACGACCCCGGTGACCCCGGAGAGCCAGGGACCGGTGACCAGGACGGCGTTCAGGCGGTTGACGCTGGGGGCATCCAGCCGCGGCCCGATCGCCGCGACCATAGCGTCCACGTCGGCAACAGCGTCGCTGCCCGGCTGGTCGGTCACACCGTCCCCCCTGCGTCGGCCCACAGCCGCAGCGAACCGCGGACGATGTCGGCGTGGCAGGCCCTGCGCAGACCCGCGACCGGCTGGTCGCGCCGCCACACGATTGCCCGGCGCAGATGCGCGTCGGCGCTGTCGCCGCGGTCGACGGTGCTGCCGCCAGCCTCGACGGCATCCACCGCGGCCATCATCCGGGCGACCACCGTGTCATCCCGGGACAGGAACTCGCTGACCCGCGGGTGAGTGACGGCCAGGGTCTCCAAGTCCGCGACGGCGTCCAGCAGGCGCTGGTAGCGAACCTGCGCGCCGAGCGCCTCGATCGCGTCGACGACCTCATCGATGCAGCTCAGCCCGCGGAGCAGCGTCACGGTCTCGACGCGGCTGGAACCGCGCCGGATCGCGGCTGTCGCCTGCGCGACGCCGAACACGCCGAGAACGTCGACAAGCCGTCGCCGCACCGGCGGCGCGACGGGCATCCCGCTGGCCAGCGCCTGCAGCCCCGCCCACACCGCGTCGTCCACCTGGTTATCGAGCGTGGCGACAGCGAGTATCCCCACCAGCGGCTCAATCGCTATTCCGGTGCGAGTAGACAGTTGCAGGCAGCGACTTCTCGCCGCGCTGGTCGGCCCCTGTCGATGACGGCCGATCTCGGTGGTGGCGATCAGATCCGCCTTTGTCAGCACCGTCAACACCGGCAGGGCGGTGGCCCCGATCAGCGCGCGGTCCTCGGGTTTGACCACCTCGGCGACGACGTGAACGTGCAGGTCAGCGTCCGATCGCCGAGATGTCACGGTGATACTCCCGCGCAGCTCCCCGGCGCGTGCCAGCGCGTGCGCGACGGTGCCGCGACCGACGCCGGCGCGTCCGGACACCGCCACCCACAGCGGCGTCGCGAGGCGCTCAGCGATCGCGGCGCAGCGCGAATCGCGAACGTCGGTCGCGAACCGCTCCAGCTCATCGACGAAAATCGGATGTGCCCCTATCCGCTCATACTCGCCTGCAGGTGCTGCAACGCTCCATTCTTGCTGAGCAACTGCCGATATTCGCGCAGCACCACGGGTTTGTCGGTCGAATGGTGACATCTGCATCGCTTCGAAGCGAGTCACCCGATACCAGCCGAAGGCAACTGTTGGGTATCAATCTGGCCCGCGGGCGGCGACATGATGGGTTCATGGGTGACGATGAACGGATGCGCGCGCAGCCCTCGGTGGACGCGGCCTCACCGCCGACGCCTTCTCCGACCCTGCCTGCGCGTCTGAGCGGCTACCGCCGCAACACCAGCTTCCGCTCGCGGCGTTCTCAGTTGTCGCACGCGCAGCAGCGGACCTGGGAGCGGCTGTGGCCCGAGCTTGGCTACGTCGCGCGACCGCCCGGCGACCCCGAAGCCGCGGGCGAACCGCTGGACGCCCGCGCCTGGTTCGGCCGCGACGCTCCCTTGGTTCTCGAAATTGGCTGTGGGACAGGCACTTCCACGGTAGCAATGGCACAGGCCGAGCCGGACGTCGACGTGATCGCTGTCGAGGTCTACCGCCGGGGGTTGGCGCAGCTGCTGTCGGCCATCGACCGGGAGAACGTCACCAACATCCGGCTGATCCGCGGGGACGCCATCGACGTGCTCGAGCAGCTACTCGGGCCCGGCGCGCTGACCGGGGTGCGGGTGTTCTTCCCCGACCCCTGGCCTAAAGCACGCCACCACAAACGCCGACTGTTGCAGCCGGAGACTGTCGCGCTGATCGCCGACCGGCTGCGGCCAGGCGGAATCCTGCACGCCGCCACTGACCACCCCGGCTATGCCGAACAGATCGCCGAGGTCGGCGACGCCGAACCGAGTCTGTCCAGGCTGGATGCCGGCGCCGAACCGGCGGTTTCCGTCGTCCGCCCGATCACCAAGTACGAGAACAAGGCGCAGGACGCCGGCAGCGCGGTCACCGAGTTGTTGTGGGAGAGACGCTCACCATGAGCTTGACCGAGCACACGAACCCGCCGATCGCTGCACCGGCGGGGCTGTCCGGCGACCTCGTAACCGACATTGCGCCCACGGTCCGGCGTGTTCTGCTGGTCTGGGACGCGCCGAACCTGGACATGGGACTTGGGTCGATCCTGGGTCGCAGGCCGACCGCACTGGAACGCCCGCGATTCGACGCACTCGGCCGCTGGCTGCTGGCCCGCACCGCTGAGGTCGCGGCGACTCAGCATGACGTCTCCGCAGAACCCGAGGCCACGGTGTTCACCAACATCGCCTCGGGCAGCGCCGACGTGGTTCGCCCGTGGGTCGACGCCCTGCGGAACGTCGGGTTCGCGGTGTTCGCGAAGCCCAAGCTCGACGAGGACAGCGATGTCGACAGCGACATGCTCGAGCACATCGCGCAGCGCTCACGGCAGGGATTGGCGGCGCTGATGGTGGCGTCCGCCGACGGGCAGGCTTTTCGCCTACCGCTGGAGGAAATCGCCCGCACCGGGGTACCCGTGCATGTGCTCGGATTTCGCGAACATGCGAGTTGGGCGCTAGCGTCGGATACCTTGGACTTTGTCGACCTGGAGGATATCGCGGGTGTTTTCCGGGAGCCACTGCCGCGGATCGGACTAGATTCGCTGCCTGAGAAGGGGGCGTGGCTACAGCCGTTCCGGCCACTGTCTTCGTTGTTGACCTCGCGTGTGGCGACAACTTAAACCTATCCGCGGGTCCTCGCAGATCCAGTAAGGAGCTTACGTGTTCGCCTGGTGGGGTCGAACTGTATATCGCTTCAAATACATCGTGATCGGAATCACGGTGGGGCTGAGTCTGCTCGGAGGACTTTTCGGCATCAGTCTCGGAAAGCACGTGACGCAGAGTGGTTTCTACGACGACGGCAGTCAATCGGTCAAGGCATCCGTGCTGGGCGACGCTACCTACGGTCGCGACCGAACCAGCCACATCGTCGCCACTTTCACGGCGCCGAAATCCCTCAGCGACCCGGCGTGGCAGCACCAGATGGTCGACGAACTCAACGCGTTCAAGAAGGACCACCCCGACCAGGTCGTCGGCTGGGCCGGCTGGCTGGCGGCGCCGAACAGCACCGATCCCATCATCAAGGGGATGGCGAGCGAGGACGGCAAGCACACGTTCGTCAGCATCCCGCTGAAGGGCGACGACGACGACACGATCCTGACCAACTACAAGACCATCGAGCCGGACCTGCAGAAACTGAACGGCGGCAACGTCCAGTTGGCCGGTCTGGAACCGATCGCCAGCGCACTGACCGGCACGATCGCGACCGACCAGAAGCGCATGGAAGTGCTGGCGCTGCCGCTGGTCGCGGTCGTGCTCTTCCTGGTGTTCGGTGGTGTGGTCGCGGCCTCGCTTCCGGTGATGGTGGGTGGCCTGAGCATCGCCGGCTCGCTGGGCGTCCTGCGATTCCTCACGATGTTCGGGCCCATGCACTTCTTCGCCCAACCAGTGGTGTCCATGATGGGCTTCGGCATCGCGATCGACTACGGCCTGTTCGTGGTGAGCCGTTTCCGCGAAGAGATCGCCGAAGGCTATGACACCGAGGCCGCGGTACGCCGCACGGTGATGACGGCCGGTCGCACGGTGGTGTTCTCCGCGGTGCTGATCGCCGTGTCCGCGGCCAGCCTCTTCTTGTTGCCGCAGGGCTTCGTGAAATCGCTGACCTATGCGGTGATCATCTCGGTGTCGCTGGCCGCGGTGCTGTCGATCACGCTGCTGCCGGCCTGCCTGGCCGTCCTGGGTCGCAACGTCGACGCGCTGGGTGTGCGCACGCTGTTCCGCATCCCCTTCCTGGCTCAGTGGACGCCGTCGCGCGTTTACCTGAACTGGCTGGCCGATCGGCTGCAGAAGACCAAGACCCGCGAAGAGGTCGAGGCCGGATTCTGGGGCAAGCTGGTCAACGTCGTGATGAAGCGGCCGCTGGTTTTTGCGATTCCGATCGTCATCGGGATGATCGCGCTGGTCATCCCGTTGCACAACCTCTCTTTCGGCGGTATGAGCGAACGGTATCTGCCGCCGGACAACTCGGTCCGGTTGGCGCAGGAGAACTTCGACAAGCTGTTCCCTGGTTACCGGACCAACCAGTTGACGCTGGTCATCGAGAGCAACAACGGCAGCAAGGTCACCGACCAGCAGGTCGCCGAAGTCCGCAACGACGCTTCGTCGATCTCCGGGTTCACCGACAAGACCTGGCAGGAGCGGGCCTGCCCCTCGATCGAGGGCAACCCGTGTGTACCGGGACCGAATGGGACCACCAAACCCAAGAACGATTCGGTGCGGGTGATTCAGAACGGTCTGTCCCACGCCAGCGACGCGGCCAAGAAGCTCACCGAACTGCGGTCGATCACGCCGCCAAAGGGATTGACCGTACTGGTCGGTGGCGTGCCCGCCCTCGAGCAGGACAGCATCCACAGCCTGTTCGACAAAGCTCCGCTGATGTTGGTGGTGCTGCTGTCCACGACGATGCTGCTGATGTTCCTCGCGTTCGGATCGGTGGTGTTGCCGATCAAGGCCGCCGTGATGAGCGCGCTCACCCTCGGTTCGACGCTGGGGATCTTGACGTGGATCTTCGTCGACGGCCATTTCTCCAAGCTGCTGAATTTCACGCCGACACCGTTGATGGTCGTCCTCATCGCGTTGGTCATCGCGGTTGGTTTCGGCCTGGCCACCGACTACGAGGTATTCCTGGTGTCGCGGATGGTGGAGGCCAGAGCACGCGGCATGTCCACCGCCGAAGCGATCCGGATCGGTACGGCGACCACCGGTCGTCTGATCACCGCGGCCGCGCTGGTCTTGGCGGTGGTGGCCGGATCGTTCGTGTTCTCCGACCTGGTGATGATGAAGTATCTGGCGTTCGGGCTGATGGCGGCGCTGTTGTTGGATGCCACCGTCGTTCGTATGTTCCTGGTCCCGTCGGTGATGAAGTTGCTCGGCGACGACTGCTGGTGGGCTCCGATGTGGATGAAGCGTTTGCAGAACCGGTTGGGCCTCGGCGAGATTCACCTGCCCGACGAGCGCAAGAAGCCGGTCCCCCGCGCCGGGGCCGAGCGCCCGGCGATTGCTGCGCGTACCGCCGCTGCGACCGCCACCAAACCGCGTCCGCCGCACGACCCCACCCATCCCGGCACAGACGGTCCGCCGCGACCCATCAGGCAGACGGGACCCGCGCCCCGGCCGGAGTCTCGTCCGCCCGCGCAGGAAACTCCGTCCGGTGCCGGCACCACGAAGATGCCGGCCGCCGGTCGCGCGGCGCCGAAAGAGCCACCCACGACTCGCTTTTCGGCACAGCCGAGCCCGTCGGCGGCGCCCGTGCCCGGACGCGAGCGGCCACCGACCCCGCCGCCTGGTCCGCCCCAGCGCGACGACCGGGAGATCGAGTCCTGGCTCAGCGACCTGCGCGGAGCCGGGACCGGCGACCCGCGCGGCGCCGCACCCACCCCGCCGGTGCAGCCGTCCGCCGATCAGACCCGGGCGATGCAGATCCCGCGGGAACAACCGTCGGCAAAGCAGCCCAGCGAACCCGAGGACGCCACCACCGCGATCCCCACCCCGCCGCGGGACGAGAAGGATTCCGACACCGCAACGGAGAAGTTGAATGCCCGGGGCGAGAACCCGCCGCGTCCACGCCGCGGTGGGGGACTCAGCGCGGCCGATCTGTTACGCCGTGAAGGGCGAATGTAGCCAGTAAGCCGGCTGAAGCTACGAGCTGGTGGACTCCAGCTCGTCCGGCTCGACTTCCATGATCGAGGCTTTGTCGTCCTCGGTTTCCTCGGCCGCGGCCTCGGGATCGTTGGCCAGTAGCACCTTGAAGGCGTTGTTGAAGAACGCGACCGTCGGGACCGCCAACAAGGCACCGACGATCCCGGCCAGCACACTGCCGGTCGAGATGGCGACGACGACTCCGAGCGGATGAATCGACACCGCCCGGCCCATCACCAGCGGCTGCAGAATGTGGGCCTCGAGTTGGTTCACCCCGATGAGCACGCCCAGGGTGATCAGCGCATAGACGAATCCCTTGGCGAGCAGCGCGACAATCACCGCGAGGAAGCCGCTGATGACGGCACCGACCAGCGGGACAAACGCCCCGAGAAACACTAGTGACGCCAGTGGCAGCGCCAGCGGCACGCTCATGATCACCAGCCCGGTGCCGACTCCGGCCGCGTCGACGAGCGCCACCAGAAAGGTGGCTCGGATGTAACCGGTCAGCGAGTGGTAGCCGGCGGCGCCGGCGGCGCGGACCCGGTCCCGAACGTCGGTCGGGAAGATCTTGGTGACGTACTGCCAGATGTTGCGGCCACCGTAGAGGAAGAAGATCAGCGTGAAGAACATCAACAGTGCCGCGGTGATGATCTCGGTGATGGTGGCCGCGGTGGCGAGCGCGCCGCTGGTCAGCTTCTCCTCGTTGTTCTGCAGCGCCTGAATTGCCGAGTTACCGCCGTGGTCGATCTGCTGGCGGCTCAGGTGCAGTGGACCGTCGATCAGCCACTTCTTGGCCGAGTCGATGCTGCGCTCGACCTGGTTGACCAGATCCGGCACACCGACCACGAACTGGCTGACGACGAACGTCATGATGCCGCCCAGGATCGCGAAGCCGGCCAGGATCACCAAGGCGACCGCTCCGCCTCGCGGAGCGCCGCGACGGTCCAGCCAGTCCACGATCGGGACCAGCAGCGCGCTCAACATCAACGCGAGAAGCAGTGGGACAACGATGATTTCGAGTCGCTTGATCACCAACAGCAACGCGACCAACGCTGCCAGGACGACCAACAGCCGCCAGGCCCAGGCTGCGGTCTTACGAACAATCGGTTCTACCGACTCGGCATAGTCGGCGCGGGCCTGCGATGACATAACGGCCAGCCTAGCCGTCGCCACCCCTGCGCTCGGCGGGAAAAACAGTGGCGGACACCGGCGTCGCGCGACGATCCACGCGCGACCTGCGCGGTTACCCTGAAGGCGTGTCGCACGACGCCGCGGCCGGCCACGTCGACGGGACGCACGAAGATCGCGCCCGCGGCAGGTACTGGTGGCTGCGCTGGGTCACGTTGGCGATCGTCACGATTGTGCTCGCCGTCGAGGTGGCGCTGGCGTGGGACCAGTTGGCCAAGGCCGCCCGAAGCCTCTACACCGCACAATGGTGGTGGCTGCTGGCCTCCGCCCTCGCGGCAATGCTGCTGATGCACAGCTTCGCCGAGGTGCAACGGACCCTGTTGGCCTCGGCCGGGGTGCGGGTCAGGGAATTGCGGTCCGAGGCCGCCTACTACGCAGCCAATGCGCTGAGCACGACGCTGCCCGGCGGTCCGGTGCTGGCGGCGACGTTTCTGCTTCGGCAGCAACGGATCTGGGGCGCGTCGACGTTGGTGGCGTCGTGGCAACTGGTGATGTCCGGTGTGCTGCAGGCCGTCGGGCTGGCGCTGCTCGGGCTGGGCGGCGCGTTCTTCCTGGGAGCGAGGAACAACCCGTTCTCGCTGGTGTTCACCCTCGGCGGTTTCGTCACTTTGCTGCTGCTGGCGCAGGCGGTGGCATCGCGTCCGGAACTGATCGACGGAATCGGATGCCGGGTGCTGTCGTGGTTCAACTCGATTCGCGGCAGGCCGGCCGACACCGGGCTGGCCAGGTGGCGCGAGACGCTCCGCCAACTGGAATCGGTCAGCCTGAGCCGGCGCGACATGGCGGGCGCCTTCAGTTGGTCATTGGTCAACCGGTTCTCCGATGTCGCCTGCCTGGGATTTGCTGCATACGCCGCTGGTGCGCACGCCTCGCTGGGCGGATTGACGGTGGCCTGTGCGGCCGCCCGCGCGGCCGGCACGATTCCACTGATGCCCGGCGGGCTGTTGATCGTGGAGGCTGTGCTGGTTCCCAGTCTGGTGTCCAGCGGCATGTCGTTGCCCACCGCGGTCTCCACGATGCTGATCTACCGGCTGATCAGCTGGCTGCTCTTAGCCGCGGTCGGCTGGGTGGTGTTCTTCTTCATGTTCCGCACCGAGAACGAATTCGATCCGGACGACGCCGACGACGAAGCCTCGCAGGATCCGTTACCGCCGCCCGAGGACGGTCCGGCGACCCCAGAATGACCTACCCGACGACGTCGAGCAGCGGCGCCTCCGCCGCGCGTCGCGGCAGCGGGCCCTGCGTTCCGGAGACGGGCGGCGTCGCGGCGGCGGCTCCCGACGAGCCACCCTGTGCGGACTGCGTGAAGCCGAGCGCCTGCGGAAGGCTGATCGGCGGCGTCTGGCACCTGCTCGACAAGCCCGCCAGCGGCAACGCGATGGTCTGCAGGTCGCTGGCGGCCTTCGGGTTCGCGGCGAAATAAGTTCTCAGCGAGTCGAGCGACTGTGGTCCCGACTGCTGCTGCAGAGCGGCGGTCATCGCCTGGTTGGTTTCCGGGTGGCCGTCGAGGTAGTCGCCCGCCGACCGGGCCACGTTGCTGATCGCTTTGGCCATCTCGCTGGCGGCACAGGGATCGGTCGCGCTGACCGCCGTCGGCGCGGACAGCAGCGCGGCAGCGGCAACCCCGCCCAGACCGGTCGCGGTCAGAACGCCGAGCAGTCGGCGGCGCAACGTCGCATTACCCCCAGTCAGGGACGTCATAGCTAGCTCCTTGTGGCGTGCGAGGAGCGATTCACCTCGCTGACGGCAGGCGGCGGACCGGCAGCATCGGGGTCAGCCTGGTCGTCATCCTGCCATCCGTGTGAGCGCCGCTGCCAACCCAGCAGTTGGGAATCTGGTCACACTGCCCGGGAATCGACATCGTTGCGGAGTTGTTGCAGCTCAGCGACTCGGAAGCAACATTGGCACATAGTTGGCTGCGGTACTCTCGACTGCACGCTTGCTAATGCGGGGAGATCGAAATCCAGCACTTCATGATGCGCCTAAGCAGCAACCTGCGCAGGTTCCGCTGGCTGGTCTTCTCAGGTTGGTTCCTCGCGCTGATCCCCGCTGTCTACCTGGTGGTGACTCAATCGGGTCACCTCACCGGTGGTGGTTTCGACGTGCCCGGGTCGCAGTCGCTCCGCGTGCACGACCAACTGGAAGCCCATTACCCCGACCAGGGCACGTCGCCGTTGGCGCTGGTAGCCGCGCCGCGCGCCGACGCCAGCTACGAGGACATGAATTCGGCGGCCGGCTACCTGCAGGACATCGCCAAGCAGGTTCCCGATGTGGCCGTGGTGAGCAACCCGGCTCAGCCGTCCCCGCAGCCGGACCGGCCGTATGTGGTCTCGCTGCGGCTGGATTCGACCAACAACGCCAGCGCCAGCGACGCGGCCAAGAAGCTGCGGCTTAAGGTCGGCGTTCAGGGCGACCGACCGGGTCAAATGGCCGACGGCCGGGTCCGGCTCTACGTCATCGGCCAGGGCGCGCTCAGCACGGCCGCGGCGGCCAACACCAAACACGACATCGCCAAAGCAGAGCAGTGGAACTTTCCGATCATCCTGATCGTGCTGTTGGCGGTGTTCGGCTCCCTTGCCGCGGCGGCCATCCCGTTGACGCTGGGCATCTGCACGGTCGCCATCACGATGGGCCTGGTCTATCTGCTGTCCAACTACACCACGATGTCTGTCTTCGTTACGTCGACGGTGTCGATGTTCGGTATCGCGCTGGCGGTGGACTATTCGCTGTTCATCTTGATGCGGTTCCGGGAGGAACTGCGGGCCGGGCGTCAGCCGCATGAGGCGGTCGACGCGGCGATGGCGACGTCGGGCCTGGCGGTGGCGCTGTCCGGGATGACCGTCGTGGCGTCGCTGACCGGCATCTACCTCATCGACACCCCGGCGTTGACGTCGATGGCCACCGGCGCGATCCTCGCGGTCGCGGTCGCGATGCTGACGTCGACGACGATGACGCCCGCGGTGCTGGCCACGTTCGGCCGCTCGGCCGCCAAGAGGTCGGCGGCGCTGCACTGGTCGCGCCGCCCGGAGACCACCCAGTCACGGTTCTGGAGTCAGTGGATCGGTTGGGTGATGCGCCGGCCGTGGGCGTCGGCAATCGCAGCGTCGACGGTATTGATCCTGATGGCGGTGCCGGCGTTGTCGATGGTGCTGGGCAACAGCCTGCTGCGGCAATTCAGCTCGTCACATGAGATTCGCGCCGGGGTGTCCGCGGCGTCCGAGGCACTGGGCCCCGGCGCCCTGGGGCCGGTGCAGGTCGTTCTGACCTTCCCCGACGGCGATGCCTCCTCGCCGTCGCACACCCAGACCCTCGACGCGGTCCGACATGAGATGGGCCAGGCGCCCAACATCGTCTCGGTGGCCCCGCCGGTGTTCGCCGACAACAACAGCACGGCGTTGCTGTCCGGCGTGCTGTCGGTGGACCCCGAGGATCTCGGCGCCCGCCAGACCGTCGGGTGGTTGCGTGGCCACCTCCCCGAAGCCGGCGGCGCGTCCGCGCAAGTGTCCGTCGGTGGACCGACCGCACTGATCAAAGACTTCGACGACCAGGTGTCCAGGACCGAAGTGTGGGTGCTGCTCTTCGTCGCCCTGATCGCCTTCGTCATGCTGCTGCTCTCGATTCAGTCGGTGTTCTTGGCGTTCAAGGGCGTGCTGATGACGGTGCTGTCGGTGGCCGCCGCCTACGGCAGTCTGGTGATGGTCTTTCAGTGGGGCTGGCTGGAAAAGCTCGGGTTCGGCCAGATCAGTTCCATCGACAGCACCGTTCCACCGCTGGTGCTGGCCATGACGTTCGGCTTGTCGATGGACTACGAGATCTTCCTGCTGACCCGCATCCGGGAACGGTTCTTGCAGTCGGGCAACACTCACGACGCTGTGGCCTACGGAGTCAGTACCAGCGCGCGCACCATCACCAGCGCAGCGCTGATCATGATCGCGGTGTTCATCGGCTTCGCGTTCGCGGGCATGCCACTGGTGGCCGAGATCGGGGTGGCGTGCGCGACCGCGATCGCGGTGGACGCCACCGTGGTGCGTCTGGTGATGGTCCCGGCCCTGATGGCGATGTTCGCGGAGTGGAACTGGTGGCTACCTGCCTGGCTGGAGCGCATCCTCCCGTCCGTCGACTTTGAAAAGCCTTTGCCTGCAGTCGATCTCGGCGATATCCTGATGATTCCCGACGACATCTCGGCGCCGGCGGTGCCTGGTGCCGACCTACGGATCGTGCTCAAGTCCGCGGCACGGCTCAAGAATCTTGCGCCCGATGCGATCGCCGTCGCCGACCCCTTGGCCTTCACCGGTTGTGGGCGAAGCAGCGAGCCGCCGAGACGGATCAAGGGCAGCGAGTACGTCGCCAGTTCGACCACTCGCCAGCTCGCAGTGATCGGGACGCCGACCGGAGACACTGCCACCAGCGGCCAATCGGCCGCGAGGAAGTTCGTTGGCGGGCGATCGCACCGCAACGGCGGCGGCACCGACCGAGCAGCCCCGCGCGCGGTGCGGCCCGTGCACCCGGTCACGTTGTGGCGCGGACGGCTGTCGGTCGCACTCGATGCGCTGGAGGACGCAGCCCGCATCGACCAGCCGGAATTCGAGCGCAGCAGCCCGATGGAAACCACCCACGTCCAGTTGCCCACCGGCGACCGGTTACAAATCCCCACCGGCGCTGAGACGCTGCGGCTCAAGGGTTACCTGATCATGAGCCGCAACAGCAGCCGCGACTACGCGGATTTCGCCGACCTGGTCGACACCATGGAAGCCGAGACCGCCGCAGTAGTGCTCGGCGGGATGGACAGGTATTACGCTTGTCAAACACCCAGGCAGCAGTGGATCGCAAGCCAGTTGGTCCGGCGGCTCGCCGACCCGCATCCGTCAGATTTTGGTAACGATGGTTGGCCCGAGTCCGATTCGAAGGCAGACTGGGAAAAAGTCAGGCAACGTTGCCTGTCCGTAGCGGTGGCGATGCTGGAGGAGGCGAGGTGACGTTGGCAGCGGATCGACGCCATGGGTCGGCGCCGCACCGAACGCCTGCTAGCCCGCGCAACGGCGACCGGCCAGTCGAATTCTGGCCCACCTCAGCGATTCGCTCGGCGCTGGAAGGTGGCGACATCGCCACGTGGAAGCAAATCGCCGTCGCGATCAAACGCGACCCGTTCGGACGTACCGCCCGCCAGGTCGAAGAGGTGCTGGAGACTTCGCGGCCCTACGGCATCTCCAAGGCTCTGGCCGAAGTGCTGGACCGGGCCCGCGCCCACCTCGAGGCCAACGAATGCACCGAAGTGGCCCGCCACGTGCAGGTGCTGATCGAACGGTCGGGACTCAAGTTGCCCGAGTTCGCCTCCCGCATCGGGGTACCCGCCGACGAACTGCGCGCCTACCTCGACGCCACCACCAGCCCGACGGCGTCGTTGATGATCCGGATGCGCCGGCTGTCCGACCGGTTCGCCAAGGCGCGGTCTCATCAGCCACCGCAGGAGCCGCCCCGGCGTGCTCCGCAGCGGCCGCCTCGCAGCTATTGATCATCGGCCGGCCCGACGATGTGACGTTGCGGCGGATTCTGGCCGAAACCCGCAGCATCGCCGTCGTCGGCGTATCCCAGAATCCGGCCCGGCCGAGCCACGAGATCTACTCGTATCTGCTGTCGACCGGCCAATACCAGGTGTATCCGGTCAACCCGACGATCACCGAGATCAACGGCGCCCACGTGTACCCGCGGCTTGCCGATCTGCCGGAGGCGCCCGACATGGTCGACGTGTTCCGCCGGTTCGAGGAGTTGCCGTCGGTGCTGGCCGAGACGCTGGCGCTCAAACAGCGTCCGAAAACCCTGTGGCTGCAGCAGGGGTTGTGGCACGAGCAGGTCGGTCGCGACGCGGATGCGGCCGGCATGCAGGTGGTGATGGACCGTTGCCTGATGGTCGACCACGCCCGGCTGCGCTGAGCGCGGTCAACGGGGATTGAGCGGCGACACCCCCAGCACCAGCCAGTGGTCGTTCTGCTTGGTCAACGCGACCCGCAGCGCCAGTATCGCGTCGTTGCTCGGCTGACCCGGTTCGTTCTGAGTGGCGCGCATGATGACCGCCACGCTGGCCGCGGCCGGCCCGATCGCCTCGAGCCCCGCCTCCATCGTCGACGCGGTGGCGGTGACATTGCGATGCGCCAGATCCGTTGTGGCCTTGCCGAATTGATCAGTGAACGTTTTCGCCTGTTCGGGCACCATCAGGCCCGCGGCCCGCTCGATGGCAGCCATCGGTTCCTGCGGCGAGAAGGTGGCCGTCGCCTCGGCCATGCTGACCGCGATCCGAACCACCTCTGCCGAGTCGACTTTCAGGTCATGGTCCGGCCGCGTCCAGTGCGTGTAGCCGGTCAGTACCGCCGCGACGACCGCCACCACGCACAGCGCGACCACCGCCAGACGCAGCGCGGGAGCGTCGTCGTCGGTGCCGAATGTCACCGAATCACGGCGCAGCAGCCAGACATTCACCGCCACGCCTTCGACGATCAGCAAGATCAGCACCGAGGCCAACGACACCCACCACAGCGGCCAGGTGAGGACGTACCCGATCGCCAGCAGTGCGGCGATCGCCGCCAGCGGCGCTGCGATGTCGAACGCCAGCACCCGGAACGCGTTCCTCATCGAATCGACTCCAGCCGCGAGATCATCAGCTTGCCGTCGACGTCGGATATCCCGAGCCGCAGGTTCCAGTGCACGGTCTGCGGGTTGCCGCCGGAATTCTCACTGATCGACGTGGCCACCACCATCACGGTGTCGGTACGACGCGCGATGGAGGCCGGCAGCTGCTCCGCCTGCGCGGGATGGCCGGGCTGGGCGTCCAGATCGTGGTGCACCGTTTCGAACGCCACCGCATCGACCTCGCCGCGGCTGCGCGACTGCAACCGCTGCACGACCTGTTGATAGGGCTGGATTGCCGAGTCGAAATCGGCGTTGAGTTCGCCGACCGTCCCGTCGTGCAAGCGCTGCAGGCTGCCTTGCACGTTGTCGGTGTTCATGTTGATCAGCACGCCGGTCCAGTCGGCGGCGGCCTGCATGGCCCGGGTCTGGTACCGCCGTTCGTCGAGGTCACTACGGTGCGCCGACCAGATGAACCAGCCCAGCACTATCGCGGCCACCGACAGCGCCCCCAGCGCGGCCGAGGCGATGCCGTAGGGCGAGATGGCCGGGCCGTCGGTGGCCTCGTCGGGCTCCGGTGCGGCGGGCTCGTCCTCGCGCTCGTCGGCGGCTTGCTCGTCGTCGGGCATGGGCGTGAGCCTAGCCGGGCGACGATGCAGAGCCCGCAGGGCGATGAGGAGAAGCTCGGCCATCCAAGCCAGCCGGGCGACGATGCAGAGCCCGCAGGGCGATGAGGAGAAGCTCGGGCCGTCGAACCGAGCTCGGTGAAAGGCCGCGCTCAATGGTAAGGATGGTGTGGTGACGGTAGAAGCTATCCGCTCGGGCATCGACCTGAGCTATGTCGACGCTGGTGCCCGCCCCCAGGACGACCTGTTCGGCCATGTCAACGGCCGCTGGCTGGTCGACCACCAGATGCCCGCCGACCGCGCCACCGACGGCGCGTTCCGTCTGCTCGCCGACCGCGCCGAGGAGCAGGTACGCGACATCATCACCGAGGCCGCCGCGTCGAAATCCGCCGCCGGCACCGACCCGCAGCGCATCGGCGACCTCTACGCCAGCTTCATGGACACCGAGACCATCGCGCGGCTCGGCGTCCGCCCGCTGCTCGACGAGCTCGCCGGCGTCGACGCGGCCTCGACACCGTCCGAGCTGGCAGCTGAGCTCGGCAAGCTTCAGCGCGCCGGCATCGGCGGCGGCACCGGGGTGTATGTCGACACCGACTCGAAGAACTCGACTCGCTACCTGCTGCACCTGTCTCAGTCGGGGCTTGGACTGCCCGACGAGTCGTATTACCGCGACCCGCAGCACCAGGCGATACTCGCGGAGTACCCGAAGCACATCGCGCGGATGTTCGCGCTCGTCTACGGCGAACAGGATGGGGACTGGGACGCGACCGCCGCGAAGATCGTCGCGCTGGAGACCGAGATCGCGGCCGCGCACTGGGATGTGGTGAAGCGCCGCGACGCCGACTTGACCTACAACCTGCGCACCTTCGACCAATTACTCTCGGAGGCAACCGGTTTCGACTGGGCGATATGGCTGCACGGGTTGGGCGCCTCGACTGAGGACGCAGCTGAAGTCGTCGTCCGTCAACCCGACGCGCTGACCGCGTTCGCCGCGCTGTGGGAGAAGGCGGACCTCGAGGACTGGAAGCGCTGGCTGCGCTGGCGGGTGATCAGCGGACGCGCGTCGCTGCTCACCGACGACATCGTCGACGAGAATTTCGCGTTCTACGGCCGCACCCTCTCGGGCACCGAGCAGCTTCGTGACCGGTGGAAGCGCGGCGTCGGTCTGGTCGAGAGCCTGATGGGCGACGCCGTCGGAAAGCTTTACGTCGAGCAGCATTTCCCGCCGGACGCGAAGGCACGGATGGACGCGTTGGTGGCCAATCTGCGCGAGGCCTACCGCGTCAGCATCACCGATCTGGAGTGGATGACACCGCAAACCCGGCAGCGGGCGCTGGAGAAACTCGACAAGTTCACGCCGAAGATCGGCTACCCCGCGAAGTGGCGCGACTACTCCGCCCTCGTCATCGCCCGTGACGACCTGTACGGCAACTACCGGCGCGGCTATGCCCTGGAATACGACCGCGACCTGGCCAAGCTCGGCGGGCCGGTCGACCGCGACGAGTGGTTCATGACGCCGCAGACCGTCAACGCGTACTACAACCCCGGGATGAATGAGATCGTCTTTCCGGCCGCAATACTGCAGCCGCCGTTCTTCGATGCCGAGGCCGACGACGCCGCCAACTACGGCGGCATCGGCGCGGTGATCGGCCACGAGATCGGCCACGGTTTTGATGACCAAGGCGCCAAGTACGACGGCGACGGCAACCTCATCGACTGGTGGACCGATGCTGATCGCGCCGAATTCGGTGTTCGCACAAAGGCTCTCATCGAGCAGTACGAAGAGTTCACGCCCCGCGGGCTGGACGCCTCCCACCACGTCAACGGAGCCTTCACCGTCGGTGAGAACATCGGCGATCTGGGCGGGCTGTCGATCGCACTGCTGGCCTACCAGCTGTCGTTGAAAGGCCAGAGCGCTCCGGTGATCGACGGCCTGACCGGCGTGCAGCGGGTGTTCTTCGGCTGGGCGCAGGTGTGGCGCACCAAGTCACGCGACGCCGAGGCGATCCGCCGGCTCGCCATCGACCCGCATTCGCCGCCGGAGTTCAGGTGCAACGGCGTCATCCGCAACCTCGACGTGTTCTACGACGCGTTCGAGGTCAGCGAAGCCGACGGGCTGTACCTGGACCCGCAGCGACGCGTGCGGATCTGGAACTAGCTAGAGCTGCCAGTCGTTCGAGCCGTCGTTCTTGCTGTAGGTCCCGGTGGAGTTCTTCACGACGATGGGGTCGCCGGCGCCGAAGTTGTCGAAGAACCACTGCGCGTTGGTCGGGCTGATGTTGATGCAGCCATGACTGACGTCGCGCTTGCCCTGGTCGGCCACCGACCACGGCGCGCTGTGTACATAGTCGCCGCTGTTGTCGAACTGCACCGCGTTCTGAACGTCCACCTTGTAGCCGTAGGTCGAGTTGACCGGCACGCCGTAGGTGGACGAATCCATCACGACCTTGGCCTTCTTGTCGAGCACGTAGTAGGTGCCGTTCGGCGTCTGGTGCCCGCCCGCCGCCATTCCCATCGACATCGGGAAGGTCTGCACGACCGTTCCGTTGCGGGTGATGGTCAGTTGGTGGGTGGCGTCGTCGGCGGTAGCGATCAGGGAATCACCGGTGACGAAGTTCTCCTGGGTGCCTGCGGCGTCGACGTGCACCGCAGTGTGTGCCGGCCAGAAGCTCAGCGGGCGCCAGCGCACCTGGCTGGGCGTCAGCCAGTAGAACTTGCCGGACACCGGCGGGGTCGACGACACGTGGATCGCCGCCTCGGCCATCTTCTGGTCGGCGATCGGGCGCGCGAAGTTGATGATGATCGGTTCCCCGACGCCGACCGTTGAGCCGCTGACCGGGTTGAATGTCGGCGGCACGAACGGCGGCGAGCCGGTGAACGGCGACGGGTTCTGCCCGACAACCGGGCCCGTCGGCACGCTGGCCGCGGTGGCTGGCGGCACAGCTGCCGCGGGTGCGAGCGGGTCGGCCGGAGGCGGTGGTGGCGCGAACGGGTTGGGCAGCGCCGGTGCGGCCACCGGGTCGACGGGCGGCGGCGCCGCCGGAGCGTCGACTCCGGGCGGCGGTGGTGGCGGTGGCTCCGGGTCGGCCAGTGCCGAACCGGCCCCCAGCGTCAGCACAGCGGTCAACCCCGCTGCGCTGAATGCAGCGGCCAGAGGACCCTTGGTCCATCGCGACATTTGTTCCCTCCAAGTCACGGTCTGAACCCAGTATGCAGTAGCGGAGGGCCCGCCCTTTAATTCAGCGACCGCCGCGGCGTCGCCGGCCTGGCCAGGGCTAGGGCGTTGAACTGCGGTTTTATCCGGGCTTGTCGGCCGTGGGGACGTCGAACAACCGCCGCTCAGCGGTCATCCCGGCGGCCCCGGCACCGATCAGAGTCGCCGAAGCGGCGAACATCACCAGCACGCCGTGCTCGTAGAACAGTCCGCCGGCGAACGACCCGGCCATGATGCCGATCTGGAACGCCGCCATGTACAGACCCGACGCGCCGTCGGGGTCGTCGGCGCCGGCGCGCATCGCCGCGTTCTGCAGCATCGGCGACACCGCGTTCGCGAAGGCGCCCCACAGCGCGATGGCAGTGACTCCGATCAGGGCGGTCGGCAGCGCCGGCAATCGATGCAAAGCCAGCCCGGTCAGCACGAGAAGCGTCACGTACAGGCCGACCATGCAGCTGATCGCCGCCGCTCTGGGGCGGTGGTCCATCGGCCGGGCCACCAGCGGCATCGCCAACAGGCCGGCGATGCCGTAGATCGACAACAACCAGGCGATATCCGGACCACGCACCCCGACGACGTCGCGGATGATGAGCGCGATGAACGTGAACGCGATGTAGTGACCGGTGACCGCGACCATGGTGAGCAAGCTCACGATCACCAGCCTGCGGTTGCGGTGGTGCCCGGCGGCCCGACCGACGCGGGTGAGCTGCGCGTCTGACAACGACATCGCCGGAAGTACAACGGCGGCCGCAATGGTGACCACGGCTGCGACGACCGCGACCGCCGCCACGGCAAGCCGCCACCCCCAGAGCAGGCTGATCGCCGCGGTGGCGGGGCTACCGACGACGACGGCCAGACTGATTCCGACATAGATCGACGTGGTGGCACGCCCGGAGTGACTGACCGGAACCAGGCGCGTCGCGATCGGTGCCACCACGGAGAGCATCAGGCCGTGGGTGACGGCCGAGAGTGCGCGTCCACACGCCAACACGACGAAGTTGGGCGCCAACGCCGAGATCAGCTGGGAGGCGGTCAGGCACATCAACGACAACAGCAGCGCCCGCCGTCGCGGCCAGTGCGCGGTCCACCGGACCAAAGGAATCGTCGTCACCGCGGCAACCAGCGCGTACCAGGCCAGCAACGTCCCGACGACCGGGATGCTGACATGCAGGCCGCGGGCGATCGCGGGTAGCGCACCGACCGGCAGCAGCTCAGCGGTGACGTAGGTGAAGGCTGCCGCGGCCAGGACCGTCAGCTGGGCCGCAATGCGCGGCGTCCACGGCCCGCTCGCGATGGTTCGGCCTCCGGCGGCACGGGCTGGCCCCACGGCCACTACTCAACCACGCATTGCACTCAAGCCCTAACGATCAGGAACGGACGAGTCGCGCGATGGCCGCCGAAGCCTCGGCGAGCTTCTGGTCGGCCTCCGAGCCGCCCTGGGCGACCGCGTGGCTGACGCAGTGCCCGAGGTGTTCGTCGAGCAGGTTCAGCGCCACCGATCGCAACGCGTTGGTCGCGGCGCTGATCTGGGTGAGCACGTCGATGCAGTACTTATCGTCGTCGATCATGTTCGCGATGCCACGCACTTGGCCCTCGATGCGCCGCAGCCGCTTGGCGTAGTTGTCCTTCTGCGACGAGTAACCGTGTTCGGGTGCCATGAACCCCTCCAGCGTCTGATCTGATCCTGCTCGGGCCTCGCGACGGCACCGGTGTAGCGCCCATTGTCGCTGATTAGGTGTTTCACCGCGAAATCGCGATACCCCATGGGGGTATTTTAATGATTTTGGCCGACATGCCCGCACGCGCATACTTGGACCGTGACTCACACCAAGCCCACGAGCGCCGATTCGTCGTCTGCCGTCGACATCAAGCCCCGCAGCCGCGAGGTCACCGACGGCTTGGAGAAAGCCGCCTCGCGCGGGATGTTGCGGGCGGTCGGAATGGACGACGACGACTTCGCCAAGCCGCAGATCGGCGTTGCGTCCTCGTGGAACGAGATCACGCCCTGCAACCTCTCGCTGGACAGGCTGGCGAAATCGGTCAAGGAGGGCGTGTTCGCCGCCGGCGGCTACCCGCTGGAATTCGGCACGATCTCGGTGTCCGACGGCATCTCGATGGGCCACGAGGGCATGCACTTCTCGCTGGTGTCCCGCGAGGTGATCGCCGACAGCGTGGAAACCGTCATGCAGGCCGAGCGCCTGGACGCCTCGGTGCTGCTGGCCGGTTGCGACAAGTCGCTGCCCGGCATGCTGATGGCCGCGGCGCGACTGGACCTGGCGTCGGTGTTCCTCTACGCGGGCTCGATCCTGCCGGGACGGGCCAAGCTGACCGACGGCAGCGAGCGTGACGTCACGATCATCGACGCCTTCGAGGCCGTGGGCGCCTGCGCCCGCGGATTGATGTCGCGGGAAGACGTCGACATCATCGAGCGGGCGATCTGCCCCGGTGAGGGCGCCTGTGGCGGCATGTTCACCGCCAACACCATGGCGAGCGCGGCCGAGGCAATGGGCATGTCGCTACCCGGAAGCGCGGCGCCGCCGGCCACCGACCGACGACGCGACGGGTTCGCGCGCCGCAGCGGCGAGGCCGTGGTCGGGCTACTGCGGCGCGGGATCACCGCCCGCGACATCCTGACCAAGGAGGCGTTCGAGAACGCGATCGCGGTGGTGATGGCATTCGGCGGTTCGACCAACGCGGTGCTGCATCTGCTGGCTATCGCCCACGAGGCCGACGTCAAGTTGTCGCTGGAGGATTTCCGCCGCGTCGGGGCGAAGGTGCCACATCTGGCCGACGTCAAGCCTTTTGGTCGCCATGTCATGTTCGACGTCGACCGGATCGGCGGCGTTCCGGTGATCATGAAGGCACTGCTGGACGCCGGGCTGCTACATGGTGATTGCCTGACCGTGACCGGCAAGACGATGGCCGAGAACCTCGCGCACATCGCACCGCCCGACCCGGACGGCAAGGTGCTGCGAGCGTTGGACAATCCCATTCATCCGACGGGTGGCATCACCATCCTGGGCGGATCTCTGGCACCCGACGGCGCGGTGGTGAAGTCGGCCGGTTTCGACTCGGACGTGTTCGAGGGCACCGCAAGGGTTTTCGAGCGCGAGCGCGCGGCGCTGGATGCCCTCGAAGATGGCACCATCACGCACGGTGACGCGGTGGTGATCCGCTACGAGGGCCCCAAGGGCGGTCCGGGTATGCGGGAGATGCTCGCGATCACCGGTGCGATCAAGGGCGCCGGCCTGGGCAAGGACGTGCTGCTGTTGACCGACGGTCGGTTCTCCGGTGGCACCACCGGGCTGTGCGTTGGGCACATCGCGCCGGAGGCCGTCGACGCCGGACCGATCGCGTTCCTGCGCGACGGCGACCGCATCCGGCTCGATGTCGGCAATGCGACGCTGGACGTCCTGGTGGATCCCGACGAGTTCGCTGCCCGCCGTGAGGGTTTCGCTCCCCTACCGCCGCGGTTCCGTACCGGCGTGCTGGCCAAGTACGTCAAGCTGGTGGGATCGGCAGCCAATGGAGCGGTCTGCGGGTAGTCGGTTAGCGGTCAGCGCACTACCGCGATCGCAAACCCGTCCCAGTGCTTGGCGCCGACCGTCTGCAGCACGGCGGTGTCGAGTTGGGGATGCTCACCCATGATCTCCAGCGCCCGCCGCGATCCGCCCGCCACCTCGTCGCCGGGTTCCGGGTTCAGGATCGAGCCTTCGCGAATCACGTTGTCCACGATGACGACCGAACCCGGATGGGTCAGTTTGACGGCCCACTCCAGATAACCGGGGTTGTTCTCTTTGTCCGCGTCGATGAACACCAGGTCGAACGGGCCGCCGGTGACGTTCGGCAGTGAGTCCAGTGCGGCCCCGACCAGTATCTCCACCCGGTCGCCCACACCGGCGCGGTCGAGATTGGCCCGAGCGACTTCGGCGTGCTTGAGCTCGTATTCCAGCGTGACCACGCGTCCGTCCGGACCGGCGCCGCGGGCCAGCCAGATCGTGCTGAAGCCGCCCAGGGTGCCGATCTCCAGGATGCGACGGGCCCCGATCGCGCCGGCCAACAGGCTCAGGAACTTGCCCTGCTGAGCGGAGACGGCGATCTTCGGCAGCCCGGCGGCATCGCTGGCTTCGAGGGCGGCAGACAAGGCTGGATCGTCGTCCAGCACGATGCTGTCCAAGAAAGCGTCGACGTCGGCGGGATTCGGCTTTGAGGTCATGAGCCAACGCTAGCTCGCCGCATTGACCGGCCGCCACTGCTTTTCACCGTGCTTGCCTGATACCCCCTAGGGGTATAGGTTGATGAGTGTCATCCCAGGCCGACCAGAGGTGGAAGATATGTCGTACGAAGCCGGAACACTGTTGAGCTGCGGTCACGACGGCTGCGGCTGTCGAGTTCGCATCGAGGTGGCATGTCACTGCTCGGGCGACCAGGCCTACGTGTGCAAGTGCGGCGACGAAATGGTCGTCGTCAGCTAGCGCACACCCTCCTTCGCGTACACCACGCGAAGGACGTGGCCGAGTTCTGGTCCCATGACCAGCTCGGCCAGTGTGCACATCGTGGCGACATACTGCGCTCCGTGCGGCGGCGCCTCGTCGCACAAATGGTGGGCGATTTCGTGGAGCACCACCAATTCCCGCATCGCCCAGTCGGCGGTAGCGAGATCCGGAACCGCGATAACTCCTGTGCCATCACGGTTTTCGTAGTGCGCCGCGCTCGCGGCCCGTCGCGCCCGCACCGTCAAGGGCGCTACCTTGGGCCACTCGCGCCGCACCGCGGGCAATGCCAAGACGTCGTCGACATAGCGCTGCACCGAAGCAACTGAGGCGAACCGACCCTCCGGCGGCAGCGTCAGCTGCGCGCCGAAGAACTCGATACTGCGTGAACCGTGTTCGGCGGCGCGGTCGAACATCGTCCGCACGAATTCTTCTGCGGCATAGACCTTTGCGCGCTGCCGGTCCCGGGCAGCTGGTTCCCCGACGCTCACCGCTCCAACGCGGAGCGTGCCCGCGAGAGCTCTGAATTCGACCCGAGCTTGGCCCGCTGACCTGCCCGGTCCCCCGCTCGCCGAGCCGCCGACGAATATCCGGAGGTGGCCCGGCTGGCCCGCCAAGTGCCCCGCGCCTTGGACGCGCTGCGGTAGTAGTCGCGAAGCTCAAGCTCCTTGTTCCGCAACGCGACAGCGGTTCCAGGCGGCCGCCGACGGTCCTTCTTCGCTTCGCGCTGGGTCTGGTCGCGCGCCTCGGCCAGCCGCTGGCCGACCCGTGCGCCGAAGGCCAGCTGGAAGTTCAGCCGCGCGGTGATCGTCGACGTCGGCCGGTGCGCACCCGACGAGATGTAGGCATCGGACGCGCGGACCATCTGGACGACCAGGCTGGCGTACAGCGCGTGGGTGGAGTCGATGTCCTCGCTGAAACCGTAGGCGTAGACGAACGTCGAATTGGAGGCGACGTCGCAGCGCACGTCGTTGGCCGCGGCGATGACCACGAACAATTGCACATATGTCCGAAGACCTTTGGTGCCGGCGGCGCCGATGGTGATGGTGCGCTGGATCGGCGTCTGCGCGGGCGAGCGCTTATCGGCGTGCGACCGGGCGACGGCCAAGTCGATGGACGTCGCCGTCGCCAGCCGTTGGGCAGCCGCCATGAACGCTTCGGCTTCGTGGGCGTTGTCAGTACCTTCGGCCTGACGCAACAGCGCTGCGATCCGCGCCAGCATCTTGTCGTCAGTCATGCCACCAAACTAGTTCAACCGTACGACTTTCCGGCACAGCCATTCACAGTCGCGCATTGATCCACGAGACGACGTCGTCAAGCACCTGTTCTTGCTCCGGCTCGTTGAACACCTCGTGGTACAGACCCGGGTAGACCTTCAACTCGACGTCGGAGCTGCCGACCGCGTCGACCAGTTGGTGACTGCCGATCACCGGGATCAGCCGATCCTCCGATCCGTGCACGACCAGCAGCGGCGCGGTCAGCGAGGCGGCCCGCTGCGGCATCGTCTCGCCGACCAGCAGCAACACCCGGGCGATGCCGCCGGGGACCTTGCCGTGATAGACCAGCGGGTCGGTGTTGTAGGCGTTCACCACGGCCGGGTCGCGGGAGACCGCGCTGGCATCGAGTTCCTGCAGCGGCAGGCCCGGAGCGACCGCCCCGATCGCTTTGGCGAACCTGGCCAGCAGCGGCGAGATGGCGCTCTGGGCCGCCACCGCCGGTCCGGACAGCACCATCAGGTCGTAGTTGTCGGGATGCTCGACGCCGTAGGCGAACACGATGCCGCCGCCCATGCTGTGGCCGAGGACGATCCGTTTCAGGCCGGGATGCTGCTGAGTGGCAATGCCGACCAGGGTGTCGAAGTCGCCGGTGAACTCGGAGATGTCCTTGACCAACACCCGCTTGCCACCCGAGCGACCATGTCCGCGGTGGTCGAGCGCATAGGTGATCAGGCCGTCCCGACCGAATCGCTCGGCGACGTGGTCGTAGCGACGGGCATGTTCGCCCAGCCCGTGCGAGAGAACAACAACGCCACGTGGTTCGGTGTCGGGCGTCCACACGTCGTAGACAATCCGCACACCGCCGACGCCGTCGAAGGTGTGTTCGGTACGCGTGATTGCCATCAGGGGCAGCGTAGACCCAACTGCGTAGGCTCGGTCGGTGTGAGCGTGCTTGCCCGGGAATTCGCCGACGACGGCCAGAACGATTTCACCGCCACCGCCGAGCCGTACCGCCGCGAACTGCTCGCGCACTGCTATCGGATGACCGGATCGCTACACGATGCCGAGGACCTGGTGCAGGAAACCCTGCTGCGCGCCTGGAATGCATACGACCGCTTCGAGGGAAAGTCGTCGATGCGAACGTGGCTGCACCGCATCGCCACCAACACCTGCCTGACTGCGCTGGAAACCCGCCGGCGTCGGCCGTTGCCGACCGGGCTGGGCGCGCCGAATTCGGACCCGACCGCCGAACTGGTCGAGGGCGCCGAGGTGCCGTGGCTCGAGCCTTTTCCCGAATCGCCGAGTGACCCCGCTGATCCCGCGACGATCGTCGGTTCGCGCGAATCGGTCCGACTGGCGTTCGTGGCGGCATTGCAGCACCTCTCGCCCCGGCAGCGCGCGGTGCTGGTGCTGCGCGACGTATTGCAGTGGAAGGCCGCCGAGGTGGCCGATGCGATCGGTTCAAGCACGGCCGCCGTCAACAGCCTGCTACAGCGCGCCCGCGCGCAACTCGATGCGGCCCAACCGAGTTCGGAGGATCCGCTGACGGCGCCGGACTCCGCCGATGCGCGAGATCGGTTGGCGCGCTATGTCGACGCCTTCGAGGCATACGACATCGAACGACTGGTCGACCTGTTCACCAGCGAAGCGATCTGGGAGATGCCGCCGTTCCTGGGCTGGTATCGGGGACCGCAGGCCATCGTCACGCTGATTCACCAGCAATGCCCTGCCGATGCGCCCGGCGACATGCGGCTGATCCCGCTGATCGCCAACGGCCAGCCCGCGGCCGCGATGTATATGCGCGACGGCGACCGCCATGTGCCCTTTCAGCTGCACGTGTTGGACATGCACGCCGACGGCATATCCCGTGTGGTGGCTTTCCTCGACACCAGCTTGTTCGCCAAATTCGGCCTGCCCGAACGGCTTTAGTGCACCTGCCTCGTCGAACGTGAAGCTCCTTTCACGCTGGTGGTCGAGCGTGAAGGTGCCTTCACGTTCGAGCCGCCGGGGCTGAAAAGTCGGCTATCGGGTGACGGGCCGGGCACCGATCGCACCAGTCCGACGCCCGTCACCAGTGGCAGATCCAGCGCAGACAGCAGACCGGGCTGAGCCTGACAGACCGCCGGGATGACGTTGACCATCCGCGACGCGCCGGCCATCCGGGCACCCAGGTCGTGGTCGTGGTCGTCGGCCATCTCGAACTCGCAGCGCATGCTCGGGGATCCTTCGATCTCCACCCGGTAGAGGCCACGGCCGGACGCCGCGCCGTAGCCCAGGTCGCGCGGGGTTATCGAGATGTGCGGTTGCGGCCAGTCGGGCGCAAGGTCGTCGCGCATGCGGGAAACATGGTCGAGGACGAAAGTTGGCTTGCCGGAGACGTATCCGGTCAACGTCGAGCGCATCGCCCCGACGGTTCCCGCCCCGATGTGGCCGGTCGGGGTATCGAAAGACTCATCGACGACGACCCGTTCGACGTTCTCGTCCAGGTTGTCGATCTTGACGCCGAGCCCCGCGGCGAGTTGATGCAGCACCGGGCCCCAGCCGAACGTGAACATGCCCGGCGCCGCGGCGAACGCGGTGAATTCCGGCGGCTTGCCGAACCCCAGAATCTCGTACACCGCATCTTTGTCCGGGTACGTCGCATAGTTGAACATCTCGGTCACTCGAACCAATTCGATCACCCGGGATACTCCGGTAAGCGCCAGCGGCAGAACATCATTGGCGAAGCCCGAGTCGATTCCGGTGGTGAAGAACGAGGCTCCGCCGGCGGCCGCGGCCTCGCGCAGCGGCGCGGTGAACCCGGCGTCGACGCCGTCGGGATACACCAACGGCACCACCGAACACGACACCACGTTCTTGCCGGCCCGCAAGATCGACACCATGTCGTCGATCGCGTCCGCGGGCCGCAGGTTGGCCGCCGCGGCGTAGACCACCACGTCGGCGTCACCGGCGAGCAGCGCCGCCGGATCCTGCGTCGCCGTCACGCCGACCGGACCGATGCCGCACAACTCCCCCGCGTCGCGACCGGCCTTGGCGTCGCTGTGCACGATCAGGTCAACCAGTTGCAGCTGCGGGTGATCGATCACGCCACGCAGGGCGATCACTCCCATCGAGCCCGGGCCCCACACACCGACCTTGTACATCTCTCTCCTAATATTAGGAATACGTTAATGACATTTCGGACGGATGGTAAGAAGGTCGCCATGGCTTCGTCAACACCACTGCACGCCACGGCGAAGTCACCGCCCACCGGCCGGGTGATGGATGTGCTTGCGGCACTGGCAGACTCACCGCAGGGACGAACGTCGGCCGAGGTGGCGAAAAGCTGCGGGATCAGCACCTCGACATGCGCGCTGGTGCTCGCCGAACTCGAGGAGCGCTCCTGGGTCGCCCGGCGCGGCGATCGCCGCTACACACTGGGCAGCGGACTGTTCGGCCTGGTGCACGGCCTGCGAGCCCAGTTCCCGTTGCTCGATCGCGGCCGCGATGCGCTCAGCTTCCTACACACCACCCTCGGCGCGGGCTGCTCGATGTCGAAGATCGGCACCACTGAATTGACCACGGTCGACGCGGTCGGCCACGGCACCGATGGCGCGCACGCCGTCGGCCAACGCTTTCCCATCGGGCCGCCGTTCGGGTTGGTCGCGATGGCCTGGCGCGACGAAGACGCGATCGACGCGTGGCTGCGAAGCGTCACGCCGCGGTTGACCGACGCCGACATCACCGCGCACCGGCGAGTCCTCGCCGAGATCCGCGACCGCGGCTACGGGGCGTGGCGGTTCGACGCCGCCCACTCGTCGCTACACGACCGTCTCGCCGCGGTGCTCGCGTCATTGGAGCCGACGGCCCAGGTCACTCGGGAGCTCAACACCCTGATGACGATCGTCACCTTGCAGTCGGTGACCCGTGTACTCGAAACCGATTTGCCCTCAACCGAGTTCGTGGTCCTGCCGATTTTCGGAAGTGGCGGCCAGCCGGAGTATCAGATCGAGATCCACCTGGGCGGCCGCGACGAGTTGGCCCTCGCCGACCTGGACGCCGCGCTTCGGCACGCCCAGGCGCTGCTGGGCACCGGGGTGGGTTCGCTCTCCGTTTAGCTGCTATTCACTTTTTAGCCAATTTCATTGCAATCACGGCGATTCCGATACTTCTGCGCCGCGCGCTTCGCTGCATAACGTGCACCAGTGGCAACGAGCGTCGGCAGCCTGCCGGACCAGATACCCCGTGTAGCGCCGGCGACGTTCAAGCAGGCGCTGTTCGTCGCCGTGACGGCCGGTCTGGGCTACGGCTTCGACTCCTACGCCGTCAACATCTACGGTCTCGTGCTGCCCGAGATCAAGCAGACGCTGCACATCAACGAAGCCCAAGCGGGATACATCGGCTCCATCTTCTTGCTTGGCTACACCATCGGCACCATCGGCTTCGGATTCGCCGCCGACCGTTGGGGACGCAAGAACACCCTTGGGGCGTCGATTCTGCTGTACGGCGTGACGACGTCACTGGCCGGACTCACGACCAACATCGCCGCCTTCACCGGACTGCGATTCCTGACCGGCGTCGGAGGTGCCGGAGAACTCGCGGTCGGGGCACCCTACACAGCAGAGGTGTGGCCGGCGAAGACCCGCGCCATCGGCGTTGGCGGCGTGATCTTCTCGCTCTTCTCCCTTGGCTACGTGCTCGCGGCCGGTGTCGCGCTGGCTCTGGTCCCGCGTTTTGGTTGGCAGTCGGCGTTTCTTGTCGCGATCGTCCCCGCCGCCCTGTTGTTCCTCATCCGGCGCGGTATCACCGAGTCGCATCGCTACGTCGCGGTCCGGACCAGCGCGGCTGCCAAGCCCCGGCTCTGGCAGTTGGCCGGCGTGCGGCGGCGCCTCGTCGCGGGCTGGCTGATCTACACCGCCAACGCCGTCGGCTACTGGGGTATGACGGTGTTTTTGACCATCTCCATCGTCAAGAGGTTTCACGCCACCCCCATCGAAGCGATCCGGTACGCCTTGGTGTTCTTTTTGCTGCAAGCCGTGTTCGCCTTCGTGGGGACTGCTTTGGCCGACTGGATCGGCCGACGGCCGTCGGCGATTCTTGCCGCACTCATCGAGATCGCCTCGACGGTTTTGGCGGCCACCTCCGACTCCCTCGCGCACTACCGAATTTTCGGCGCCATCGCGATAGCGACGCTCGGTTGGCTGTGGGGCGTCGGCGACACCTACATCTCCGAACTGTTCCCAACAGTTCTGCGCGGCACCGGCTTCGGCGTCGCCGTCGGTGGAGGACGCGTCGTTTCCATCGCGGCGCCGACCGTCATCGGCTGGGCCATCATGCATTACGGACTTCAGACGCCCTACCTGGCGCTCGGCGGTCTATGGGTCTTGACGGTGATCGGCTACCTGCTCGGACCGGAGACGAAGGGCAAAGAGCTCGAAGCTCTGACAGACGAGGCTCTCAGGTAGCCTGACGTCTGTGTCGGGCACCGTCCAGATTCGGCGGGCCGCGGATCGGGCGGTCACGACGACGCCGTGGCTGACCTCGCGCCATTCGTTCTCGTTCGGTGACCACTACGATCCCGCTAACACCCACCACGGGTTGTTGCTGGTCAGCAACGACGACGTCGTGGCACCGGCGACCGGGTTTGATACCCACCCGCACCGTGACATGGAGATCGTGACCTGGGTATTGGACGGCGCGTTAGAGCACCGCGACTCCGCCGGCAACAGCGGTGTGGTGTATCCCGGCCTCGCGCAACGAATGTCGGCCGGATCGGGTATCTCTCACTCCGAGAAGAACGCGTCGAGCACCGAGCCGGTGCACTTCGTGCAGATGTGGGTGCAACCCGACTCGGCCGGTATCGAGCCGGGCTACGAGCAGCACGAAATCGGCGACGACCAACTCGACGGGCAGCTGGTTGCCGTAGCGTCAGGCAGGCCCGGACACGACGCCGCGATCACGATCCACAACAGATCGGCCACATTGCATGTCGCACGGTTGCGCGCCGGTGATGAAGTCACCCTGCCGTCTGCCCCCTATGTGCACCTGTTCGTCGCGCGCGGACAGCTGGTGATGAATGGCGTCGAACTGGCCGAGGGCGACGCGGTGCGGCTGACCGGGCCGACCGAGGAACGCGTCTCGGCGCGCGAGCCCGCCGAAATACTGGTCTGGGAGATGCACGCGGCACTCGGCGACTAGGGTGGGCGCGGACGAACAGGAGCCGTAATGTCCGAACCGCAATCCCGTCACGCAGCATCTGATGTCTCCGGCCACAGTCTGGCCAAGCCGAAAGCGACGCGGACGGTGTGGTTCTGGACCCTTCCGGTCGTGATAGCAGTGGCCGTGCTGGGGGCGTTGGCGGCCTTCTATCTCGGCGGAAGCCTGCGGCCGATGACCAACCTGCGGCACTTTCCCGTCGCGATATTGAACGAGGATGCCGGGCCCACGGGGGCACAGGTGGTCAAGGGCATGCTTGCCGGTTTCGACGCAGACGCCTATGACGTGCGCCTGCTGAACCACGACCAAGCCAAGCAACAGATGGACAACGCGCAGATCTACGGCGTCGCGGTGATACCGCCCAGTTTCTCGTCCAAACTGCAGGCCTATGCGAAGAGCGCGCTGACTCCCGGACGTGTCGAGCGTCCGATCATCATCATCTCGACGAATCCACGGGCCGGCGCGCAGGGCGCGGGTATTGCCGGCCAGTCGCTGCAACGCGCCGTCGCCATGATCGATCATCGCGTGGGAGAACGGCTTTCGCAAGAAGTTGCGCAGCAGACCGGTCGAAAGCCGGAGTCCGGTGCGGCGACGCTGCTGCTCGCCAATCCAATCGAAGTGAAGTCCACCGTGCACAATGCGCTCCCGGACGGCACCGGTAATGGGTTGTCCGCGTTCTACTATGCGCTGTTGCTGCTGCTCGCCGGGTTCATCGGCAGCATCGTGGTCGGAATGACGGTGAATTCGATGCTCGGACTCAGACCGGCGGCGATCACCCCGTTCCGGCAGTCCGCCGAGCAGGGCCAGATCTCCCGGTTCCGCACATTGTTGATCAAATGGGCTCTGACCGTAGTGCTGGCGTTGCTGACGTCGGCGGGCTACATCGTGATCGCGACGAATCTGGGTATGCCGGTCCCAAACAGTTTGACGCTATGGCTTTTCGGAGTGCTCATTATCGCCGCGGTGGGTATCACCTCCACATCGCTGATCGCTGCCCTGGGCGGGATCGGCGCACTGGTCGGCCTGTTCGTGTTCGTCGTACTGGGGTTGCCGTCGGCGGGCGAGAGCGTGCCGGTCGAGGCCACTCCCGCGTTCTTTGGCTGGCTGTCGAAGTTCGACCCGACGCACCAGGTGTTCCTGGGCACACGAGCGTTGCTCTATCTCGACGGCCGTGCCGACGCGGGTCTGTCGCACTCGTTGCTGCTGAGCGCGATCGGGCTCGTCATCGGAGTCGTGGTGGGTGTCGGGGCAACCCGCGTCTACGACCGTCGAGGTGATCGTCCCGCAGTGGGAGCCGTTCCGGCCGGGTCGGTTGCTGTCAGCGAACCGGCGTCACCGACGGCGGCGCCGGAGACCACGCCGGTGGCCGAGTACCCGGATCGCTAAACAGCTTCGGCCAAACCGTCATCCGACTGTTATCGAAGTTTGCTGTGTATTTGCTGTGGCTGATGCTGTGCTGGTTGCACCGATTGTCGCGCCGAAAGGGCAACCGTGCCGTCTCTCGCCACCGCCATCCGGCGCATCGCATCCTGTTGCGCCGGAACAACGCTGTGCCTGACGCTGGCGACCAGCACCGGGCAACCTGTCGCACGCGCTGAGTCGCGCGAACTGCTGGCCAGCGCCATCGCCAACACCCAGGGCTCATACCTGGTGTACAACTTCGGCGGCGGCCATCCGGCACCGATGCTGAACGCCGCAGGCCGCTGGTACGACGGGACCAGCGGCGGCCATCTGATGATCATCAAGGCGGCATCGCAACGGCTGCAGCCGCATCTGCTGGTCGACAGCCATCACGGCTATCAGGCGCGCTGCGAGCGTGATCCGCGTGCGCGTACCAGCGACGGGCTGATGCAGGCCTCGGAGACCTACACCGCGGTACAGGCCTGGCAGGCGCTGAACCAGCCGACGATCGCGATCAACGCCAACTTCTTCGACATCCGCGGCCAGAAAGGGGGTTCGTGGCGGTCGACCGGCTGCAGCTCACCGCTGGGCACCTACGTGGACAACACCCACGGCCAAGGACGGGCGAATCAGGCTGTCACCGGCACCATTCCGTATGCGGGTAAGCAGGGACTCTCCGGCGGTAACGAGAATTGGAGCGCGTTGGCGACGATGATCCTGCCGACCCGGGGTGCGCCGACCGTGTTGTGGCCCCGGGGCGGACGTGACGGTCACGATTACGATGCCGCCACCTCAACCGTCACCGGCATGGTCGATCGCGGCGACCAATTCGTCGCGGTCAGCGGACTAGGTTTGCTGTCCCCCGGAAATGGCGGCCAACTCAACGACGGTGGCCCGAGCGCGGCCCGTACGGCGTTGGCCTACTCCAAGCCGCGCGACGAAATGTATGTGTTCCAAGGCGGCAGCTACACGCCGGACAACATTCAGGACCTGTTCCGCGGCTTGGGCAGCGACACTGCGGTCCTGCTCGACGGTGGCACGTCGTCAGCGATCGTCCTTCGCCGCGACACCGGCGGCATGTGGGCGGGAGCCGGTGTGCCCAAAGGTAATTGCGACAACCGTGATGTGCTGTGCGACTCCCACGAGCGCTCTCTGCCGGGCTGGCTCGCGTTCAACTAGAACTTGGGCGTCAGGTCCAGCGAGGTCACCGTCGTCATCTTGGTGACCAGCCACCGTGCGTGATTGCGTTGCATGCTGAGGCGATACGACAGGTACTTCAACGACGGAACATCTTTGGTGGCCGGGCTTGTCGACGTCGTGTTGGTGTAGACGATCGCCGTCGCTTCGGGCCCGTTCAGTGATTCCACCGCTGCGCCGGTGACCTGAGTGTTGTTGGTGATCTGAGCCTGCTTGTTGGGCGCGGTGATCGCATCGATGTATTTGCGATATGACGCCTCGAAATCGCCGCTGAGGTACAGCGACGCGCGGTCAGCCAGCTTGTCGATGTTGTCCGGCGTGTAGGTCCACAGCGTGGTGATCGCGTTGGCGGCGGTGCGTGCGACCCGCTGCTTGATCTCCACCGTGGCGCGATCGGTGAGATACGGCTGCACAGCAGCGCCGGCGAACGCGGCGGAACCGACGAACAGTATCGCCGCGACGCCCGCCGCGATCAGCGACCACCTGCCCGCCGGCCGCCGTTCACGGAAACCGAGTACAGGCTCCTCGGCTTCGGTTGCGTCCTCGGCCTTTTCGCCGTCGGCCGCGGCGTCACCGTCGGCAGCCTCGTCGCTGTCAGCTGCGTCATCGCCGGATTCCGCGGCGTCTGTCTCGACGACATCTCCCGTGTCGGGAGACTCGTCGGTCAGATCACCTGCTGCATGCTGCTGATCTTCCACTGATTGCCTTCCCGCTGAGCGCTGACCACCCAACGATTTGTGTTGTCGAACTTTTGCTTCCCGTCGGCAGATTTGAACGTGACTTCGGTGGCCACCATGACATTGGCGCTGCCGTCGTCGTTCCACCGTTCGACTCCAACGGCCAACGTGTTGCCCTTGGTGGGTTCAGCCCGGGCGATCTGGACCAGGATCTCGTTCTGCTTGTCGCGGTACTGCTTGGCGAAATCACCGGTGGCATGGGCCAATACCCTGTCAAAGTAGTCGTTGGCGTGGAACGGGTCCAGTGTCGTGAACCCGTTCATGAACGCTCGCACGAAGCCGAGCACGTCGACGTCCTTCATCGCTTCTTTGTGATGCGACTCATGCTCGACCAGGACGAGTGACGACGTTGTGATGGCACCCGCGGTGATCAGCGCGGCGGCAGCCGCCATCGAGGGCACTGCCCACCTCCGCGACGGCTTCCACCATCGTCGCGGCAGCGCAGGCAGCCGCGACCACAGCGTCGTCTTCGGCAACTGCTCGATGTACAGCGGCTCTTCACCGGGCGGGATTTGTCGGCGCGGGCTCATTTTTTCCCTTGAGCCGGTTTGGGTTTCGTCACAACGGTGAGGTCGTCGACGAGCCAGTTGCCATTCTTGGCTTTGACGAAGACCACCTGCACGGTGGCTGTGATGAATCGCTGCTCGTCGCCTGCGCCACGATGACCCTGCATGAACAACAGCATCGTCGCCCGATCCGGCGTCGCTGACAGCACGGTGCTGTCGGTCACCCAGTACTCGTTGACACCGGGGTGGCCCTTCTGCACCGACTCCTGCTGCTTGATCAGTTCCGGCCGATACTTCTCAGACGTCAGTGATCGAGCACGGGCGAAGTCATCTTTGAGCGATCTTGAGTCGTACGTCAGGATCTGCGCGACGATCTTGGGTCCCTGTGCGTTGACCGCGTTGCGGGACTCCTCGGTTGCGCGATCGGGCAGGAACACCGCCAAGATGCTCATCCCGGCGCCGGCGATGCAGAGCAAGACCGCAGTCGAGACCACCCGCACGGCGCTCCGGCCGATGTCCCTGGGCCGCCGATCGGGTTGTGCCCGTTGCACTTCGGTGTGCAACAGCATGTCGGCGAAGGTGCGCCGGCGCGGATCCCACAGCGGCCATAGCCATCCGACGAAGATTGACAAGGTGTCGAGCAGATGGGCGACCTCCCGAGCCATCAGCCGCCCGACTCCGGCCGGCGATCCGCCGGGTCCGACGACGTCGATCCCAACGAGAGCGCGCCCGACACTCCACCCGAAGATTGTCGGAAACACCACCCGGTTGACCATGGTCAGCAACGCAACGAAGACCAGGCTGGACAACGATGCCCACCACCAGATGCTGCCTGCCGGCACCGCCAACCAGACGAGTGCCATCGTCGCCACCAGCGCAATGCCGGGCAGTACGTCGACAGCAAGAGCCGCGGCACGAATATGCCAGTGCGCCAAGTGATCCGGCGCAGCATCTTCGACTACCGATGCGGCTTCGGTCTTTTCGACCAGCAACGTCACCTCGCCACCTGGTCGAGCTTGGAAATCCGGTACTGGCCGTCATCGGACACCATTGTCACCCGCAAGCGGTAACCCGCTTCCTGGTTCTGCGTCTCGCTGTTGGTCACCTTGACCCGCATCGGTACCAGAACTTCGATCGAACCGTCGGGGTTGTTGCGTTCCACTGCCGCACGCAGATCCGACACCTCGACGTGAGCGTTCGCAGCTTGATACGCCTCGACGAGCAGGCTGCTGTACAGAATCGCCTGCGATCTGAAGGCTCCTGCACCGCACTCGATGATCTTCTGGGCGCTGGCAGCCATGGTTGCCGTGTCGGGCGCCTGGGTGGCGGCGACACATGTCTTGGCTGCTTCCACTGCTGCGGCATCGTGACGTGCGGTGACCACGCTGTCGTGATGTGACCGCAGAGCCAGATAGCCACCCGCACCGACACCGCCGGCCAGCGCGACAAGCGACGCCGCGATGCCGATCAGCCAGCCGCGGCCCAGTCGTGACGCGGCGTGCGGATCGTCGACAGGCTCAGGCGACTCCGCGAGATCCTCGGCATCTGGCTCAGCGAGTTCACTGTCAGCCGAATCCTCGTGCCGGATTCGGTCGGTGCCGGACTGCCGAATCCTCGGCCGTCACCTCGGTGCCGGCTGGGTCGGTTCCATCCTCGGATTCTGCCGAATCCTCGGCCGTCACCTCCGAAGACGACGAATCGTCGGGGTCGTTCGGGGTCAGCCGGCTGGCGCCAGCATCTCCTTCCATCCGTCATCTCCTGTATTGCGTGAGTTGTTGACGGAGTATTTCGAACCGTCGGGGCCCGTCACCTCGCCACTCATCGGACTATAAACAGCAGCGGGAGGCCCGCCCGGAGTGTAGATGCAGGGGTTGGGTTGCTGACCGTTGCACTGGACGGAGCCCGAGCCTGGTCGCTGCAGCGGATCGCTGGTCGGCGGCGGCGTCTGCCCGCCCGGCGGCAGGCGGTCGGCGGGCAGCGGGTTCAGCCCGTTGTTGATCGACGGCGCCGGGATCACAAAGCCCGGTTTCACCGCCTGGTCGCAGCGCCCCCCGGGGGCCGGGCAGTTCAGGATCTGGTTGGGGTCACCGAACCACGGGTTGGTCCCCAGCGGCTCGTAAGGCTTTCCACTGCGGCAATCTTGCGGCGTCGGCGCGCGTTTGCCCGGGACGTCCATGCACGGGATGTTGCGAACGCCGCGGACCGCGTTCGCCTGGAAATCCTGCGGGATCCGGCAGTAGTTGTTGTCCCGCAAGGGCGCGATGCTGGTGTCCGCAGGTGCACGCCACTCCGGCGCAGGGCGGAAACCGGTCAGGCAGGGCGCCGGATAGTTGATCGCCAGCGTGAGGTCCAGCGCAGCCATCCGGTCCTTTTCGTACGGAGCGGAGATGGCCTGCACGATCGACCCAAGCTGGGGCAGCATCACCAACGTCTGCTCGACACCGGGGTGGTAGCGCTTGAGCATGTCGATGACGATCTCGAGGTTCGCCAGCGTCTGCGGCAACGACTCACGGACACCGCTGAACACCGAGTTGACCTGATCGGCGGTCGGGGCCGCTTGCGTCAGAACGCTTTTCAGATGCGAATCCTGTTGCGCGGTCTGCTTACCCAGGGTATTGAGATTGCGCGCCCAACGTTCGATCGCATTACTCGAGACGGCCTGGCTGTCCAGGATCGGCGCCGAATTCTGGATGATGTCGTCGACCTGGTTGATGTTGGTCTTGAAGTCGCCGACGATCGCCTGAGTCGAGTCGACAAGACGCTGCAGCGCCGGACCCAGGCCACCGACTGATTCGGCCGTCTCGTCCAGCAGTTGGCCGATCTTCTCCTTCGGCAACACTGCCAATCCGCGGTTGGCGGTGTCCAAGGCCGGGCCGATTTCACTCGGCACCGTGCCCTTGGTCATGGTCTGCCCGGGCGAGAAGACTCCGTGCGCTTTGCCTTGCGACACCAGGTCCAAATACTGCTCACCGACAGCCGAGACCGAGTGCACATTCGCCACCGAGTCGAGTGGGATCTTGAATTTGCTGGAAATGCTCATAGTCGCCTCGGCCCCCTTCTCGGTGGGCTCGACGGAGGTGACCTTGCCGATGGTGATGCCGCGATAGGTGACATTGGCCGTCGGATACAGCCCGCCGGATGCTGGTAGTTCGGCCTTCAGTTCGTACTGGCCGATGCCCATCAGCTTCGGAATCTGCAGGTAATAGACCCCCAGTACCAGCAAAGCCACCGCGGTCAGGACGCCGAAGATGACCAGCTGCCGCTTGATCATGCGAGTCAGCATTGCCGGTCCGCCCTCTCCACCAGTGGTCCGCCCGGCGCGTCATTCGGGTTCGGCGTGTACCGCACGTCGGGAATCATCGTCGCGGGATCCCGGCCGTACGACTGCTCCAAAGCCCGCAACGCCCCGGAGAAGCCGGTCCCGGTGAGGAATGCGTTGTCGACTGCGGACAGCGTGGTGTCGACCTCCAGCGAGGAGTTCATGAAGTCACCGCGGATCAACTTCGGCGCGGTGTCGAGGTCGAACGGTGCGGTGAAGATCAACTTCGCAGCGCCGAGCAGGTACGGCGAAGCCTTGCCCAACTCCTTCAGCGGGCACTGCAGGAACTGCAGGTTCTGGTGCAGCGGGGCCCGCGCCTCACCGAGATACTGGGCGGCAGCCTGGCTGAGCGCGCCCACTGATTCGACCGCGTCGACCAGATGCTTCTGGTACTCAGGACCCGCCAAAAACTTGATCAGCGGCGGGAATTCGGTCAGCGCACGGTCCAACGCATCCGACCTGTTGCTGACGACGGCCAACAGCCGGTTGGTGGAGTCGATAGCGTGGGTGATGTCGTCGCGCTGCGCGTTGAGCTGACGGGTGAAGGTGTCCAGTTTGCCGAGGAATGCGCGGATCTCCGGGCCCCGGCCGGTCAAGATCTTGCTGACCTCGTTCTGCAGGACTTCGAGGTTGGGGAGTCCGCCGCCGCGCACCACCATCGCGAGGCTGGCCAGCGTCTGCTCGGTGCTGGGATAGGCCGACGAGTTCTTCAGCGGGATAGTGTCGCCGTTCTTGAGCATCTGCGACGACGGGTCGGCCGGCGAGGCCAACTCAATGTGTTGGGAACCCAGCAGGCTGGTCTGCCCGATCTTTGCAGTGGCATTCTTCGGCAGCTTGACGTTCTTATCCAAGCCCAACGTGAGGGTCGCCACCCAGTTCCTCAGCTCGATCTTTCGGATCGAGCCGACGAACACGTCGGCCACCATGACCCTGCTGTTGCCATCGATGGCCAAGGTGTCCGGCATCTGCACGTAGACGGTGTAGGCGCCGGACCCGCTGCCCGGACCACCGGGCAGCGAGACATTCGAGATGCCGTGCCAGCCACAGGAACTCAGCACAGCTGCGGACATCAGCAACACCAGACCCTGCCACACCCGGTGGCGTGCCTTACTGAGCATCACGCGCATCATCAGTTGCCTCCTGGTGCGGATGCCGCCTCAGCGGGCAACGCGGGTCCAGGCGGCGCCTGACCTGACAGCGGCGACGGTCCAGACGCCGGCGTCGGCGCCACAGGACCGGGAATCACGTTGGGTCCCGGTGGCGGCGGCGGTATCGGGGCCGGATTCCCCGGCAATCCGATATACGGCGCCGGCCCGAGAGGCTGCTCGTCGTAAGCATTCTGGTAGCCCGGTGGCGTCTGCAGGTTCGACTGAACCGGCGCGATGTCCGGCCCGCCCATCAGCTCGCCCAGCGACTCAGGGGTGAGTAGACCCGCGGTGATAGGACCCACCTTCACGCCCTGCATGCCGGGCGCAGTGATCCAGCCGTGCTGGGTGTTGCGATGCGACGTCGGTGTATCGGGCACCCAGATACCCGGCACGGTGGTGTCCTTGTACCCGTTCGGCGGATGCAGCCGGTCTTCGGAGTAGGCGACTTCTTTGGGCAGCGTTGCCGCAAGGCTGAACGGGTTGAGTCCGAATGGCAGGTAGTTGAACTTGATCGAGTCGAGAATCGGCGCCAGGTACTGCCCGCAGAGCTCGGCAGATTCCTGGTAGCCCAACCGGCTGCCGGCCTGAATGGCACTGCAGATGAACTCCATCGGATTCGCAAAGCCCATCGTGCCGACCGTGCCCGCCGGTTGGCCGACGACGGCACTATGCGCGGGATGGTAAATCCCATTGAGGTTGGAAAAGGCGGTCGGCGCGACGTGCAGGACGGTCTCCAACCCGTTCAGCACCTCGGGCTGGACCAACGCATTGGTCGTGTCGCCGAGGTTGTTGATGTCGTGCGTCAACACCTCGGCGTTCTTGTCGAGGAACGGCCGCACCGTCGTCAGCAATCCGTCGAACTGCTGGATCGCGTTGGCCAGGTCGTGATCGGAGCCGGTCAGGCTGTTGGTGAACTGCGCCAGATTCTTGTTCAGCGCGACGAACTTCTGGTCGTCGGCGTGCAAGGCGTTGACGAACAACGCAAGGCTGCGCACCACGGCGAAGAAGTCGCCTCGGCCCTGGTTGAGTGCGGTGAGCGCTCGGGACAGGTCGTTGAAGGTGGTGTTGATCTGCTTGCCCTTGCCGGCAAGCCCATCAGCGAAGGACTCGATGACGTCTCCGAACGGGCCTTTGGGCTGCTCTTTGGTCGGCCCGAGTTTGGAGATGACGTTCGTGATGGCGTTGCGCAGCTCGTCGTACTCGGTCGGCACCTGGGTGCGCTCTTCGGGGATCACCGCGTTGTCGGCCAGCACCGGCCCACCCTTGTACACCGGTTCCAGCTGGATCAGCCGCGACGCCACCAGGGTCGGGTTGAGGATCACCGCCTGCGCGTCCGCGGGAACCTTGTACTTGTTGGCGTAGTGGAAGGTCACCTTCATCTTGTCGCCGGCCGGCTCGACCTTGTCGACCGCTCCGACCTTGACGCCCATGATCTCGACCCTGTCCCCGTTGTACAGGGCGTTGGCGACCGGGAAATAAGCCACGACGGTGTTGTTCGTCAGCTTCTTGTACAGCTGAATACCCAAGTAACCCAGCACGATCGCCGCCACGACGGCGAGCACGCCGACGATGATCGACGCGCGCGACAGCTTCGGCAGCCGGAGGTTGCGGACATCAAATACGGTGCTCAATTGTTGTTACCTCCCTGCGCGCCGCTGCCGCCGGCTCCACCCGTGTTGCCGATGAACGGCGCCGGCACCTGGGGGCCGGGTCCGGGTGGGGCCGGGGGTCCGGGCGGCAGTGGTCCTGGTGGCGGCGCGGCGGCGGGATTCGCCGGAGCGGGGCCGGGCAGCGGTCCCAACGGCTCGGTCCGCGCCCCGGGCGGTCCAGGAGCAATCGGCACCGGCGTCCCCGGGACGTCGGGTTGCACCTGCCCCGGTTGTCCAGCGATCGGGATGCCAGGGGTCGGGGGCAGGCCGGCAGGGTTCGGTGGGGAGGAGGCAACATTGGGCAAGGCCGGGTAGGGCCCGTTCGGTCCGAACGGCCCGAGGTTTTGGTCGATCCCGGCGCACGGCATCGGGTTACCCGGTCGCGGCAACAACTCCGGCGTCGGCGTGTACGAGCACGGCGACCCCGGCGCCACCGCCGGATACGGATGATCCGGGGTGCCCTCCAACACTGTCGGTGCCGGCGGAGGTGCGCCATTGGGGAACCGCGTGCCGTTCGGATCGGGGAACCGGAACGCCGGCAACCCGGCATTACGCCAGAAGTCTTCCGGATCGATACCGCGCTTCTTGAACGCAGCGTCGACCCAGGGCTGCAGGATCCAATACGGCAGCAGGTTGACCAGTTGCACCTTGAAGTACGGCCCCGACGACACCGCCTCGTTCAGGCCCGCAACGCTCTTGCCAAAGTTCTTGATCGTCGACGCAAGGTCATCCTTGCGCGCGTCGAGCAGGTCGCTGACGGTGCGCAGTTGCTCCAGAACATGATTCAGGTTCGGGTTGTCGTTGACGAGGTTCTGCACCTGCGCCGAGAAGGTGGCGACATTGCTCAGCAGCGCGCTGATCGCTCGACTGCGTTCGTTGAACGCGGCCAGCAAGCTGTTGGCGTTGACGAACAGCCGGTCGACTTGCTGGCTGCGGTCACCCAAAATGGTGGCGATCTTGTTGGCCTGGGCGAGCAGATGGGTGATCTGCTCGTCGCGCTTGCCGATCGTGTCAGAGAACTTGGCCACCCCGTCGAGTGCCGCACTCAGATGCGGAGCCGTCTGATCGATGGTCTCCGACAACACATTCAGAGACTGTTTGACGGTGTCGATGTTCCAGCCGGCGGCGGCCTTGGTGACATCGAAGAAGGCGTCGTAAATCTGATAGGGCGTGGTGCTTTGCCCCAGCGGCAGAACGCCGTTGGGCTGCAGCGTCTGGGTGCCCCGCGGCTCGATCTCGAGCACCTTCTTACCGAGGATGGTGTCGGTCTTGATCGCCAGCCGGCTTTCGGTGCCGATGGTGTTGCCTCCGGTGGAGAACTTCATCACGACGTGATCGTTCTCGATCTTGATGGCCTCGACATCGCCGACGTCGACCCCGGCGATACGCACCTTGTCACCCTTGTTGAGCTGACCGGAGTCGGTGAACTGTCCGTAGTAGGTAGGTTCGGCGAACAGCTGCGGGGTGCTGGTCAAAGTTTGACCGACACCGACGACCATCACCGTCACGACCAACCCCATCAGGCCGATCCGCTTGCGGTTGGCGGGCTCCAGCGTCCTCATTGCGGCGTGCACCTACCCGTCGGCTGCGACCAGAGGCGGACCGTGCGAACCGGACCGCCTGCCTGCAGTCCGTTCGTCTTCAGCGTGAGGTCGCACAGGTAGAAGTTGACCCAGTCGCCGTAGTTGCCGGCAGCGTTGCCGACGATGTTCACGCCGATTGGTGTCCGTTTGATCTGGTCGTCGTACAGGTCACGCTGGTCGATGATCGGCTGCTGGATGGGCTCGAGGTAGTTCAGCGTCTTGTGCAGCAATGTGCGGTTGTCGGCGAGCAGGTCACCCACAGTTCCAGCCCCGTTACTGAGGTTCGCGATTCCCGCCGCGAACGGTTCGGCATGCTCATTCAGGCCGCTGATCAACTTCTCGAAATTGTCGATGGTCTGGTCGAAGTCTTTGCGGTGCTTGACCGTGGTGTCCAGCACGATGTTGAGATTCTTGACCACCTCGCCGATCGCCTCGTCCCGCTCGGCGATGTGCGACGTCAGCTGTGCGGTCTGGTCGAGGATGTCGTTGATGGTGCCGCCTTGGCCCTGGAACACGGTGATGATGGCGGTGGCGATGTTGTTGACCTTCTCCGGGTCAAGCGCCCGAAACAGCGGCTTGAAACCGCCGATCAGCGCGTCGAGGTCCAGTGCAGGCTGGGTGTGCGAGATCGGGATGAACCCGTGCGCCGGGAGCACTCGGTCGGAACCCTCGCCGTCACCGCGCTTGAGCTCGAGGTAGCGGTCGCCGATCAAGTTGAGATACCGCACCTGGGCAGTCGTGGACTGGTATAGCGGCACGGAGTGGTCGACGTTGAAATCGACGCGCACCCGATGGCCGCCGTCGACCAGTTGAATGTCTTTGACCTTGCCGATCTCCACCCCGGACGCGCGAACGAACTGGCCCGATCGCAGCCCGCTGACGTTGTTGAACTCCGCGGTGTAGCTGGTGGTTCGGTCGAAGCGCATCTGGCCGAACACAACGGTGATCAGCGCGGTGAAGAAGATCAGCACCAGCGAGACGATGCCGAGCTTGACGAGGGTTCCGGTCATTTTCATGGGTTGATCGTGTGGTCCCCCACTTGGCGGCCCCAGACGTATTCGACTGCGTACGGGGATCCGGTATCGACGTGGTTATACGGAGCGAGGCTGTTGCCGGTATCCAGGATCAGCGTGGGCGCGGGCCACAGGTCACGGGTGATGGTCTGCCAGCAACCCGGAGCCCCGCCCGGCCCGCCGTGGGCGTTGATCCGGGGCAGGTTCTCCGGGTAGATGTACGGGTTGGGCGCCCCGCCGATCAGACCGGTCAGTGCCGAGAGTCCCATCGTGGCCGCCGTGATTCCGAGCCCGGGGAGACTCAGGGCCAGCCCCAACCCAGAGAAGAGCTCGGTTTCCGATCGCAGTGAATACGGGCTGGTGAACGCGGCAACTTTCGGCTCGACATCGTGCAGATTACGGACGGTGCAAAACAATTCGGGACTGTAGGTATCCAGCAGCTTAGAAGTCGTCACCAGGTCCTTGGCCCCGCGAGCCAGGTATGGCCCACCGCGGTTGAAGATGTCGGCCCCGGTGGCGCCGAATCCGGTCGCCGCCAGCAGCGCGCGGTCCAGATCCTTTTCCTGCGCGTGAATCGTGTGGGCCGTCGTCGCCGCGTTGTTGAGGAAGTCGAACAAGTCGGGTGCCGCGTCGGCGAAGGTGTCGCCCACTGCGGCCAACTGCTGAATGTCGTGGCGAATGATCGGCATTCGTGGGTTCACCTCGTCGAGCGCAGCGCTGCCGTTGGTGATCGACTGCCCGAACTTCTCACCCAGTCCGCTCAACGCCTGCGCCGCAGCACTCAGCGTCAGGTTGACCTTGACTGGGTCCACCTTCTCGGCGATCGAGGTGATCGTCTGGAACAGCGTGTTGACCTCCGTCGTCACCGACCGTGCGTCGATAACGTTCTTCGGCGTGATCCGTTGCGGCACTGGGTTTTCCGGCGCAGTCATCGACACGTATTTCTCACCGAACACCGTGGTAGCCACGATTTTCGCGTCCACATTCGCCGGGATCAGGTGCAAATACCTGGGATAGACGTCCAGGGTGAACTTGACCGCGGGCTTGCCGTCGCGTTCGACCTCGTCGATCTCGGCCACCCGGCCGATCTGCACACCGTTGTAGGTGACTTTCGAACCGGGGTCCATCACCAGTCCGGCCCGATCAGACAGCATCGTGAGCTTGGTCTTGTCGACGAAGTCGCCGCTGTATTGCAGGTAGACCAACCACAATACGAGCGCGGCGATGAGAAAGACGACGATGCCGGCGATCCGGAAAGGCTGGTATGGCGCCTTGTTGATTTTCCCGCGTGGGTGCGTCATAGCCCACCTACACCGTGAAGTTGAAGTTGGGATTGACGCCGTAGAGCGCCATTTCGGCCAACAGGATGACGACAGGTGTGGCGACCAGTGAGAAACGCATCGACCGGCCCACGGCCTCACCGACGCCGACCGGGCCGCCGCTGGCGTTGTAGCCGTAGTAGCAGTGCGAGAGCATCACCACCGCGGCGATGATGATGACGTCCACGAACGACCAGAACACGTCGTCGGGGCGCAGGAATGTCCGGAAGTAGTGCTCGTAGGTGCCCGACGTCTGTCCATACAGGAACGTCGTAACGGTCTGTGGCGACAAGAAAGACAGGATCAAGCCGACCGAATACAACGGGATGATCACCACCAGTCCGGCGATCATCCGGGTCGACACCAGGTACGCGTTGGACTTGACGCCCATCACCTCCAGCGCATCGATCTCCTCGCTGATCCGCATGGCGCCCAGTTCGGCCGTGGCGCCGGCGCCGACCGTGGCGGCCAGCGCGATGCCGGTCACGATGGGGGCGACGAGGCGCACATTGATGAAGGCCGAGACAAAGCCGAGCAGGGTCTCGAGGCCGACGTGACCCAGCGACGCGAGGCCCTGAATGGCCACCAGCGAGCCGGCTGAGAGCGTCACGAAACCGATGATCACCGCGGTGCCGCCGATGACAGCCATTGCGCCCGTGCCCATTCCGACTTCGGCGATCAGTCGCAAGATTTCTTTGCGGTACCGGGTCAGCGCCCACGCCATGTCGCGGACACCGATAATGGTGAACCAGCCCAGCTTTCCGGCTTCGTCGAGTGGTTTGGTGGCGGCGTCACCGAAGCGACGAATGTCGCCGGATAACCGCGGGAAGCGGGAGCGCAGTACCTGGATCGTCGACACTCAGCGCCCCGTTCCGAATCGCACACCGATGGTGGTCAGCACCACGTTGACCGCGAAAAGCGCCACGACGCAGAGCACCACGGTCTCATTGACGGCGGTACCCAGACCTTTGGAACCGCCGCTCACCGTCAGCCCGCGGTAGCAGCCGACCAGACCGGCGATCAACCCGAAGGACAACGCCTTGACCGTCGCGATCACCACTTCTGGCAGCCCGGTGAGTTGAGTCAGCGTCGCCAGGTAAGCCCCGGCGGACACGTGCTGGAGATAGACGCCGAAGACGAACCCACCGACCAGCCCCACCATGCTGACCAACGCGTTGAGCAACATCCCGACCAGGGAGCAGGCCAGTACGCGCGGCACCACCAGTCGGTGAATGGGGTCGATGCCGAGCACCTCCATCGCGTCGATCTCTTCGCGGATCGTGCGCGCGCCCAAGTCAGCGCAGATGGCCGTCGACGCGGCACCGGCGATCACCAGCACGGTGTTGAGCGGGCCGATCTGGGTGATGACGGCGATACCGGCGCCCGCGCCGGAGAGATCGGCGGCGCCGACCTGGATCAGCAGGATGTTGAACGTGAAGATGAAGAGGGCCGTGATGGGCACGGAGATCGCCATCGTCGGCAGAATGGCGACGCGCAGGATGAACCAGCACTGGATGATGAATTCTCTCCACTGAAACGGCGGGCGGAACAACGCTTTTCCAGTGAGCACACACATCCGGAAAAATCCGCCGACGAGCACTAGCGGCGGACCCAGTTGGTCACGGACGTAGTCGGTGACCCGCGGCTGTGTCGTTGTCATTGGCACCCCCTTCCGACCCATCCGTGCGCTCCGCGGGGAAGCGGCGAACGGTGTCGCACGACCCCTCCGCGCCCCGCCCCTTGGGCTGTGATCGCCGTCTCACTACTCGTTAGTAGTAAGCCGGACCACAGGACTGTACCCGATGGTCTCGTGGGCGTGCACAGCATCCGCGTTATTGGCCTTTCGTCAATTTGACCTGCGGGTTCGTCGTTATGTCAGCTTGGACAGTCCGTCTATAGATCCGTTGGCGCCTAAGCACTTTAAGGGACGCCCGCGGTGCCGTAGCGGGTGCGTAACTCGGTCTTCAGCACCTTGCCGGCGGGGTTGCGTGGCAGCGCGTCGACGATCTCCAGGCCCTTGGGGTGCTTGTACCGGGCCAGGCGCTCACCGAGGAAATCGGCGAGATCCTCGATGCGCAGATCGCCCTGGACGACCGCGGCGACAGCGATCGGCACCTCGCCCCATTTCTCGTGCGGGCGACCGATGACGGCGACCTCGACGATCAGCGGGTGACCGGCCAGGACGTTCTCCACCTCGGCGCAGTAGATGTTCTCCCCGCCGGAGATGATCATGTCCTTTTTACGGTCGACGACCCAGACATAGCCTTCCTCGTCCATGCGGACCAGGTCGCCGGAGTGAAACCAGCCGCCGGCGAACGCCTCGGCGGTCGCCTCCGGGTTGTTCCAGTAGCCGCTCATCAATGTGGGTGCGCGATAGACGATTTCACCGACCTCGCCGATGGGCACGTCGTTCATGTCTTCGTCGACCACGCGAGCGGTCACCGTCGGGATCACTTTGCCGACCGAGCCGAGCTTCCGGATCGCGTCCTCGCCGAGCAGCATGCAGGTCACCGGCGACATCTCGGTCTGGCCGAAGGCAGCCAGGATCTGCGCGCCGGGAAAGGTTTCCGCCATCTGCCGTAGCAGGGTGTCCGACGCCGGCGCGGCGCCCCAGGAGATCACCCGCAGCTTCACCTCGCGCGGATTCGCCTGCTGCGCATTACATACCGCCTGCCATTGGGCGGGCACCAGGAAGATTCCGGTGACCTTCTCCGCGGCCAGGACGTCGAGCAGGTGTCCGGGGTCGAATGCGCCCAGCGGATGGATGACCGTGGGCAGCCCCATCAGAAGTCCGGTCAACAGGTTGCCGATTCCGGCTATATGGAAGAAAGGTACGCCGATGAATCCGACGTCGTGGGCGTCGACGCCATGGGTCAGCAGGTTGGTCATCGTCTGGCCGGCGAGGTTGGTGTGCGTCAGCACAGCGCCTTTGGGCCGGCCGGTGGTGCCCGAGGTGTACATGATCAGCGCCGGTGAATCGTTGGGCACGTCGACCAACTGAGCCGGGTCGCCCGGCTCGTTCACCAAGTCCTCGTAGCTCAGCAGACCCTCCTCGCCGGCGTCACCGGCGACCACGACGGTGTTCAACACCGACGTGAGGTTGCGCTGCGCCGGCGGCGACGGGGGCCAGGACCGATTCGGTGATCATCACCCGCGCCTCGCAATCCTCGATCAGGAAGGCGATCTCGGGTGGGGTGAGGCGGAAGTTGATCGGAACCGCGATCGCCCCGATCATGTTCGCCGCCAGGACCGACTCGACGAACTCGGTCCGGTTCAGCATCAGGATCATCACCCGGTCGCCCGATCTGACCCCGCGCCGGCTCAGCGCTCCGGCCAGTGCGGCGACGCGGCGGCGTAGGTCGGCCCAGGTGAAGGTATTGCCCAGGAATCGCAGCGCAGTCGCGCCCGGCTGCATCAGGGCATGTCGCTCGAGTTGGTTGACCCAATTCTGTCGTCGAGCCAAATACGGCTGGCCTGAGAAGACTTCATCGGTTTCACCGGTCCGGTGGCCGGTCAACTGCGCGGTCAACTGGTCGCTCCCCTGTCTCGTCGCTCAAGTTGATATTTGATAAAACTTGGTGTTGTCTGGGTCACATTATGGTCTGGCCGCCACGAAGACAACCCCGGTGACGTCGCTGAGCGCGACCGCGACCACCCGGCTTTCCGCGCAGCGCCAAGCCCGTCTTCCGTTGCGGCGCGCGCAGTTGTCCGACGAGGTGGCGGGTCACCTGCGGGCGTCGATCATGTCGGGTGCGCTGCGGCCCGGCACGTACATCCGGCTCGATGAGACCGCGGCCAAGCTCGGCGTCAGCGTGACACCGGTGCGCGAAGCGTTGTTGAAGCTGCGCGGCGAAGGCATGGTGCAGCTCGAGCCGCACCGCGGACACGTCGTCTTGCCGCTGAGCCGGCAGGACATCGACGACATCTTCTGGGTGCAGGCGACGATCGCCAAGGAGCTCGCCGCCACGGCCGCGCAGAAGATCAGCGACGGCGAGATCGACGAACTCGAGCACATCACCGACGGGATGGCCGCCGCGGTCGCCGCCGCCGACACCGAGGCGATCGCCGCAGGCGAGTTCGCCTTTCACCGTGCCTTCAACCATGCGACCGGGCGGATCAAGCTGGCGTGGTTCCTGTTGCACGTCGCGCGCTACATGCCGCTGATGGTGTACGCCGCCGATCCGCAGTGGGGCGAAACCGCCGTCGCGAATCATCGCGAGCTGATCGCGGCGTTGCGCCGCCGCGACACGGCTGCCGTCGTCGAGCACACCAACTGGCAGTTCTCCGACGGTGCCCGCCGGCTCATCGAGAAGCTCAGCAGCAGCGGCATCTGGGATTAGTCCGCTGACAAGTCCTCTGCGCGCTTCTTCAGATTCTCGGCGAGGTAGTCCAAGACGTTGTTGGCCAACTGTTTTACCATCGGCGCGGGGATCGGCAGCGACGGCTCCACGTCCAGGTCCACCGTCAGCAACGACGACGTGCCGGTGTCGACGACACTGAACAACTGCTCCTGCTTCTTGAACAGATTGCCCTGCTGCAGCACGGTCTGAATTTGATTCGGGTTGGGGTAGTAGACCGCCTGGATCAAGGAGTCCTCGATGGACTCGAATTTCGCATCGAGACGCAGCTGGCTGGGACGTCCGTCGTCGTAGCGGGCCAGCACCCACAGACCGGTCACCCCGTCGTTCCACTGCGGGTAGGCCTCGAAGTCGGCAACGATGGCCAGGATCGCAGCGGCGTCGGCGGAAACCTCAACGGTCTTGCTCACAAATGGCATTGGGCGAGCATAACGAGAACGGGATCGCTCGCTAGCTGACGCATGCCGTCGCCAGCAGCGAGCGGATGGCCTCGGGAATCGGCACCGGCCGGCGGCTGGTGCGGTCGACGTAGACGTGCACCCAATGACCCACCGCCGCCACCGGCTGCGGTTCTTCGGCGCCGCGGAAGATGCCGAGCCGGTAGGTGCAGCTGCTGTTGCCCAGTCGCGTCACCGATACACCGACGACAAGCTGTTCCGGAAAATGCAATTCGGAAAAGTAGCGGCAGCCCGACTCCGCGACGATGCCTTGGGCCGACGTCGTCACCGGGTCGAGGGTGACGTTGGTCTGGATCCAGCCGTTGATCGCGGTGTCGAAAAGTTGGTAGTACACAGCGTTGTTGAGATGGCCGAACATGTCGTTGTCGGCCCACCGGGTCGGCACCGGCCAATGCACTGGAAAGTCTTGGCTGGTGAGTCCGTCCGGCGCGGGTGGAACCGAATTCATGGTTGTATTCGACCATGACGCGAATCCGGGGCGCCGTGCTGGAGCACATCGGATCGTCTCGGCCGTTCGCGGAGTCACGGCCCATCACCGTCGCCGACATCGAGCTGGCACCACCAAGTCCCGGCGAACTGTTGGTGCGCATCGAAGCCGCCGGAGTCTGCCATTCCGACCTGTCGGTGGTCGACGGCAACCGGGTGCGGCCCACCCCCATGCTGCTCGGGCACGAGGCCGCAGGCATCGTCGAGGGGATCGGCGCCGGGGTGATCGACGTGGCTGTCGGTCAGCGCGTGGTGATGACGTTCTTGCCGCGCTGCGGGCAGTGCGCCGCGTGTGTGACCGACGGTCTGACGCCGTGTCAACCGGGTAGCGCGGCGAACAATGCCGGCACGCTACTGGACGGCGGTATGAGGCTGAGCCGCGACGGCGACACGATCTATCACCACCTGGGCGTGTCCGGCTTCGCGACGCACGCCGTGGTGCACCGCGCCAGCGTCGTGCCGGTGGACAGCGACGTGCCGCCGACGGTCGCCGCGCTGCTGGGTTGCGCGATGCTCACCGGCGGTGGCGCGGTACTCAACGTGGGCCGGCCGCAGCCCGGGCAGACGGTAGCGGTCGTCGGACTCGGCGGGGTCGGGATGGCCGCGCTGATGACGGCGCTGTCCTATGCCGGCGTGCACGTGGTGGGCGTCGACCAACTGGACGAGAAGCTCACGGCTGCAAGCAAGCTGGGCGCGCACGAGACGTATACCTCCCAGGCTGCCGTCGAGAGCGGCGTCAAGGCCGCCGTGGTCATCGAGGCTGCTGGTCATCCTGCCGCGTTGGAGACCGCGGTCGGTCTGACCGCTCCTGGTGGGCGCACCATCACGGTCGGCCTTCCGCGGCCCGATGCCCGGGTCAGCTTGTCTCCGTTGGGTTTTGTCGCCGAAGGTCGGTCACTGATCGGCAGCTATCTGGGATCGGCTGTGCCCGCACGTGACATTCCGCGGTTTGTCGAGCTGTGGCGCTCGGGCCGGCTACCGGTCGAATCGCTGGTGTCTTCGACGATCACTCTCGAAGGCATCAACGCCGCGATGGATCAGCTCGCCGACGGCCTGGCCGTGCGCCAGGTGATGTCATTCGAGAACGCTTGAGCCGCTCGTCACAGCGACTGTCGGCCGCTCACGCCCCATAGAGCGCTCGGCGCAGCGCCCGGCCCTGCAGGATGAACAGCTGTTCGGCGACCTCCCAGTCGGGCAGCAGCGAGTCGAACCCGTGGCAGGTGCCGACGAACACGTGCAGTTCGGTCGCGACGCCGGCCCGCAGCAGCCGCGTTGCATAGTCGAGCGCCTCGTCTCGGAGCGGGTCGATGTCCGAGCAGCTGATGAATGCCGGTGCCACGCCGCTCAATTGGGCACGGCGGGCGGGAACGGACTCAGCCGACGGCGCCGTCGAGTCCAGGTAGTGCCGCCACATCTGTTGCGCGGCCGGGCCGTCGAACGCCGGAGTGGCCGTGAACTCCGTCTTCGATCCGGTCACGCGGTCGTCGAGGACCGGTTGATGCAGCATCTGGAACACGATGGTCGGCAACGAGCCGTCCGCCGCGCGTTGTGCGAGGCACGCCGCCAGTGCACCGCCCGCGCTGCTCCCGGCCACGGCGATGCGTGACGCGTCGACACCCAGCCCGTCGGCGTCGTCGCTGACCCAGTTCAGCACCGTCATCGCGTCGTCGAGGGCGGCCGGGTAGGGATGCTCGGGCGCCAACCGATAGTCCACCGACACCACCGAACAGCGGCCGCGGCGGGCCAGCTCCACACATTGCCGATGATCTGTGTCAAGGTTGCCGAGCATGAATGCTCCTGCGTGGCAATAGATGACCGCGGGGGTGGGCGTCGGTGCGCCGTCGTAGATGCGCACCCGGACGCCCGATGCGATCGCCTCGCGGATCACCACGCCGGAGTTGTCGATGTCCGCGACGGCGGCCCGACGACGTTCGTCGATGGACTCACGGATGACCCGGTACAGCGACAGGTCGGTGCGTGTGGTCGCCACCGCACGCAGCACCGGGTCGAGTCGTTCGTCGATCCTCAGATATTCAGGCATTGCCCACCGTCGACGACGAGCTCCGAGCCGGTGATGAACGACGCCTTGTCGGAAACCAAAAAGGCGACGGCGTCAGCGACTTCGGCCGGCTGGCCGATCCGACCGAATGACGACGTCGCGGCGAGCCGTGCCTGGGTGTCGTCGTCGAGCATCGGCGTCGCGATCGGTCCGGGGAACACCGCGTTGACCCGGATGCCGGCGGTGGCGAGTTCGGCCGCGGCGACCTGGGTCAGGCCGCGCAGCGCCCACTTCGCCGAACCGTAGGCGCCGTGTCGCGGGAACGGGCGGATCGCTCCGGTGCTGCAGGTGTTGACGATGGCGGCGCCGTCGGCGGCCCGCAGCAGCTCGAGGGTCGCCTGGATACCCAGAAACGCGCCCAGACAGTTGACCCGCCAGGCCTTTTCGAATCCCTCGACCGACTCTTCGTCAAGCGATGCGCGGTGCAGCAGGCCGGCGTTGTTCACCAGCGCGGTCAACGACCCGAATTTATCGACGGTCTTCGCCACCGCCTGCTGCCACTCCCACTGCAGCGTCACATCCAGTGGAATCCCGATCACCGCGTCATCGGCCAAACCGTCGACCGCGGCGCGCAACCCGGCCGCGTTGACGTCACAGGCCGCGACCGAAAACCCGTCGACGCGCAGCCGTTGCACGATGGCCCAGCCCTGTCCGCCTGCGGCGCCGGTCACCAGCGCGACGCGGTCAGTCACCGGTCACCCTTCGCGTCGTCGAGGCCCGCGGCGGCCCCGCGCCGAAGAGCCTGAGATTCCGAAGACAAGGTGATCATCTGAAAACCCATGTCCGCCATGGCATGTCCGACCTTGCCGTTTCCGGCGTGGATGGCGGGCACTATGCCCGCAGCGTATGCCGCACGGTGGATTCCGACGATGGCGTCGCGCACCGACGGATCGGTGTTGGCCGTCGTGACCTCGACACCCATCGAGATCGCCAGGTCGGCAGGCCCGACATACACCCCGGCGAGCCCGGGGACCGCGCAGATCGCCTCGACATCGGCCAGGGCCGCGGCGGTTTCGATCATCGCGAACACGCTGACCCTCGCTTGCAGGGCCGCGGTATCGACGCCGAGGTCGGCCCGCAGCGGTCCGAAACTCCGCACCCCGCGCGGCGGGTAGCGGGTTGCCACGACTGCGGCGGCCGCCTGGTCCGCGGATTCGATCATCGCGACGATGATGGCGTCGGCGCCGGCATCGAGCACCCGCCCGATGGGCGCCGCGTCGGCGGAGGGCAGTCGCACCGCTGTGCCGATGGATATGTGCTCGAGGCGGCGCAGCATGCGAGCGATGTCGGCATCGTCGATGTAGCCGTGCTGGGCGTCGAAGCCGACGTAGTCGTAGCCGGCCTTGGCGAATTCTTCGGGGCCGATCGCGGTCGGCCCGGTGATCCAACCGCCCCACACCGGTGCACCTCGGGAAAGCGCTTGTTGCAGAGGACTGTCCGTCATGCGGTGATCGCGATCTTCACTCGTTCGGGAACGGGCCGTCCGGCCAACTCGAATGCGCCTTGCACGTCGTCGGTGCCGAACGTGTGGGTCAGGTATCTGGCCAGCAGTCCAGGATGGTCGGCGGCGAACGCACTGGCCCGTTCCAAGACCCGTCGACGGTCCAGTGCGATACCGGATTTCAGGGTCAGGTTGTGGCGCAGCATGGTGCGCATGCTGATCGGGTAGCTGTCGTCGTCTGGAACCCCGAAGTAGAACACCGTGCCCCCGGGCGCGGCCGCTTCGATGGCGTGGTTGAGGGTCGCCACCTGATGCCCGACCGTTTCGATCACCACGTCCGGCCGGTCGTCGGGGGCCAGTTGACTGACCCACCGATCGCTGGTCGCCCGCACGGCGGTGTCGACACCGAACTTCTCGGCGATGTCCGTCCGATCGACGGGGTCGACGCCGGTGACATGCTGTGCGCCTGCCGCTTTCGCAGCAGACGAGAACAGCAGCCCGATCGAGCCGAGCCCGATGATGCCGACGTGCCGACCATGTAAATCGGGCAACTGCTCGACGGCGTAGAGCACGCAGGCCAACGGTTGCAGACCGACGGCCTCAGCCGGGTTCAACGCCGGATCATATGGCGCGACCTGGTTTCCGTCGGTCACCACGCGCTCCATCAAGCCGTCGAAGCCCGACGCCCACCCCACCACGCGGTCGCCGGGCTGATGGAGCCGATTCCGGCTGGCGATCACCTCTCCGACGATTTCGTGGATCGGGTAGCCGTCTTTCTCCGCGCCGCTACGTCCGTCGTCACCGGGAAGCTTGCCGCGCACGCCGCGAAAGGCGGGCATGTCGCTGCCACAGACCCCGGCGGCCAAAAACCGCAACAGCACCTGGCCGTCGCGGAGGTCGTCCGGTGTCTTCTCGACGATCGATGTCCGTTCGAACTGGTACGGCGCGACGATCCGGTAGGACCACATGTCACACCTCCACCGGCAACCTGCTCCAGCCCCACTGGAAGCTGGATGGCGGGCGGAACGCCGCCTCGTCGATGATGCGGTAGTCCGGCACGCGCCGCAGCCATTCGGCCACCAGGATCGAAATTTCCAGGCGGGCCAGGTGATACCCGAGGCAGAAGTGTTGCCCTCGACCGAACGCCAGCGAACGGCCGATGGTCCGGTTCCAGATGAAGTCGTCGGGTTGCGGATATTCGCGTTCGTCGCGGTTGGCCGAGGCGATCAGCGTGATGATCCGCTGACCGGGTTCGATGGTGGTGTCGTGAATCGTGAACGGCTTGCGCGCCGTTCGGGCGAACCACTGCGCGGGCGCGCAGTACCGGATCATCTCCTCGCGCGCGACCGAGACGTTGGCGGTCGGGTCGGCGCGCACCGCGGCCAGCTGGTCGGGGTGCCGCAACAACTCCCACAGCCCGTGCGCGACGACCTTCGGCACGGTTTCGGTGCCGCCGATGAAGACGCAGAGCATCTGGGTGGCGACCTCGACGTCGTCGAGTGCTCTGCCGTCGGGCAGCCGATAACCGAGCAGGCCGTCGACCACCGGCAATGCCCCGTCTGCGGCGTCGGCTCGGCGCCGCTGGACCGCGGGGATGAGGTGCTCGAGGAAGTTCGGCCGGGCCTGGGCGGTGTCGACTCCGCTACCGGGCTCGGCGAGACTTCCCGCGTTGACGGTGGCGAGCACATCGGGGGCGAAATCGACCGGAATACCGAGCAATTCACACACCACGGACGCAGCGACGATCCCGCCGTACTCCTGGGTGAGGTCGAACGTTCCTCGCGGCAGCAACTCGTCGAGCCGTTCATTGGCCAATTCGCGGATCCGGGCTTCCCAGCCGGCGGCCCGCCTGGGCCGAAACGGCTGACTGTGCGCGCCGCGCACGCCGTCATAGATCGGCGCATCGAAGTTCGCATGGAACGGCAACGGCTGCAACGGCGGATCGGCCACCGGCCCTTGATTGTGCCGCGCCAGCACCGTGGCCGGCGGCAACGAGCCCTCGGATGCGACGAACGTTCCATCGTTGACCGCCAACACATCCCAGATGTCGTCGAATCGCGACAACGCGAAGGTGTCCCACTGCGGCAGGTAGTAGACCGGATGGCGGTCACGCAGGACGCGATAATACGGCAGCGGGTCGGCCATCACCGCCGGGTCGAATGGATCGTAGGCGAAGTGGCTCGCCGCGATGACGTTCACTGCAGCGGTGACGGTGAAAGTGCCTGCAGGATCGAGTCTTCCCAGCCGTCACGCAACGCCGGCGCCACGCTCATCCAGGTGACGATCTCGGCCGGCGGGCTGTCCTTCCAGGACGGGTAGTGTTCGGCGAAACACTCCCACCCGCCCTCGAGTGCCCAGTAGTGAATGACCTCGTTGTAGCGGAAGGTGGTGGTGAACGAGCCCAGCCAGTGCTTGCCGGTGCGTTCCGACCACGGCACGTACAGTCGCTCTAACTCGCGGATGTAGTCGTCCTGACGGCCCGGCTTGGTCTGCATGATCTCCTGAATCACCACGGCAGCAGTGAAATTCGCCTCACGCAGTTGTGCCAGCGTCTTGTTGCTCGGTCCCGGATACATGATCCGGCCCTCCCCCGAGGCGCCGATACCCGCCAAGAACGCCGCCCATTTCCCGGCAGCCACCTCATGGCTGCCGCCGCGGGCTTGCGCCGCGCCGATCCGGGCGTAGTCGGCGAACGCATCGATCTCCCAGATGATCGTCACCTGCGGCCAGTGCCCGTTGTAGGGCGCGGTTTCCCACAGCGCGAACAATCGCGCACCCAGCTCGCTCATCATCGGCTGGTAGATGTCGACGAACATCTCGGTGAACCGGTCGCTCGATCCTGTCCCCAGGGCGATCGTCTCGTGCAGGTAGAGCAGCGTATGGCCGTGGTACTTGCGCATCAACCGACCGGGACCAGTTCGGAATCCATCGGCAGCGACGCTTTCATGTCGCTGAGCAGCATCTCGGTCGGACCGACGATTCCCGGAATGCCGGCGGCGGCAAGGGCGTGACGTTTGAAGGCGCGCGCGGCGCCGCTGAGCACATGCTGCACCGGGGTCGTTCGATGCCCTACCACCAGCGGCCAATCGTCGTGCCAGAGCGTGACTTCGGTCATCCTGCGATCCAGCGCGGAGAGCACCGCCTGCTTGATTCGCGCGTCGGCGGCGTACATCTCTGCACTGACAGCCAGGCCGCGGGCTGCGTGTTCGGTGCTCACCGGCAGGGCGTGTGTGTCGAGAGGGGCGGCCCGCATGCCGAGGATCTGCAGCGCACGACTGTCGCAGTACCGGGGCACCAGCACGGTGACGTCCCAGCCGGCCCGCACCCTGTCGTAGAGCCAGCCGCCCACAGAGCACACCACGTCGGCGGGGCTGGAAGCGATGACGTCGAGCCGATATTTCTCTGATCGAAGGTCGCCGCGGGTCTCTCGCGGCCGTCGTTTCTCGAAATCGACTTCGAAGGTCTTCATCGCATCCCTCAGCAGATCGCACGTCACGCGTCGTCAATGACCCGGCCGACCTAGCGTGACACTTTTACCGCAATCTGTAAAGCTTCGATTGGGTCAAGACTGGCGGCGCGCCTTGAGCTCGGCGAGGACTTCCTCGGTGTGCTGGCCGAGTTCCGGCGCAGCCGAGCGCGCCGCCCACGGGGTGCCGTGGAAGTCCGCCGGTGTCGCGACCATCGGCACGCTACCGGGAACGTCGACCATGCCGCCTGCGGCGTGGAACTGCTCGTCGGCCAGCACGTCCTCGAGCGTGTTGACCGGCGACCAGAAGAAGTCCGGCTCGCGGGCGAAGATCTCGGCCCACTCGTCCAGTGGCTTGGTGGCGAAGATCTGATCCAGTTCGGCGATTAGCTCGACCGCGTTGACCGCCCGCGACCATGCATCCGAGAAGCGCGGATCGGTCAGCCAGTCGGCGCGATCGACCGCCCGGCACAGCGGCGGCCAGTGCCGGTCGAGCTCCAGCCCGACGATCCAGAACCGCCGGCCGTCGCTGGTGGCGTAGTTGTTCATGCACGGGTTGCGCATCGTCTCTCGCTGCCCGATGGCGATGGGCTGCCCCGACATCAGGTAGGTGTTCAGATCAAAGCTGACCGTGTAGGCGCCCTGCCGATACAGCGACGTCGACACCAACTGACCGGCTCCGGTGCGATCGCGGGCCACCAGCGCCGCGCACACGGCGGCAGCCAGTGTCATGCCGGCGGAGTGATCACCCATCCCGCCCCGCTGGAACGGCGGTGTCTCACCGGGGCGGGTCAACAGCGACGCCACCCCGCTGCGCGACCAGAACGCCGCGACGTCATACGCCGCCCGGTCGGCGTCGGGCCCGGTCTCGCCGTAGCCGGTGATCAGTCCGTAGACCAGCCGCGGGTTGTCGGCTGCCACCGACTCGAAGTCGAGCCCGAGGCGCCGCAATGCGCCCGGCCGGACATTGGTGATGAAAACGTCGGCGCCGCTGATCAATTCGAGCGCGGCGCCAAGACCGTCGCCGGTCGTCAGGTCGAGGACGACGCTGCGCTTGGACCGGTTGTCCATCTCGAACGGTGGGCTGGCGTCGATGTCGAGCCCGAGCATGAGGCCGAACATCCGCGCCGGGTCTCCGGTCGGCGGCTCGATCTTGATCACGTCCGCACCCCAGTCGGCGAGGATCCCGCCGGTCGCGGGCCCAGCCACCCAGACCCCGAGTTCTACGACGTTGATACCTTCCATCGGTCCGGCCATGCCACACACGATGCCACGGCCGGCGTTCCGCGTACGCTCAGGCTCCATGAGCATGGTCACCGGGCACGGGCCGCTGAGCAGTGCTCCGGCCGGCTGGTTTTCGCCGGCGGTGCCCGCCGGCGTGGTCTATGTCGAGCCGCATCCCCGTCGCGTCCAGGCGGTCAAAGACGGGCGCACGGTGATCGACACCGAGCGCGCGTTACTGGTGCACCGGCCAGATCGCCCGCTCAGCTTCGCTTTTCCCGTCGACCAGACGCACGGCCTACCGAGTGAGCCGGTTGCCGAGGCACCCGGATACGTGCACGTGCCGTGGGACGCCGTCGACACGTGGGTCGAAGAGGGCCGCACGCTGGTGCACTATCCGCCCAACCCGTACCACCGGGTGGACTGCCGCCCCACCCGACGGCGTCTTCGTGTCACAGCGGCCGGGATCACCTTGGTGGACACCGACGACACCGTCATCGTATTCGAGACGGCGCTGGACCCGCGGCTTTACGTCCATCCGGCGCACGTGCGCAGAGAGCTTCTGCAGCAATCGAATACATCGACGTACTGCAACTACAAAGGCTACGCCACCTACTGGTCGGCTGTCGTCGGCGATACCGAAATCCACGACGTCGCCTGGTGTTACCGCGATCCCCCGTCGGAAAGCCGGCCCATCACAGGGTTTTTCAGCTTCGACGCCGAGCGCGCGGCGGTGGTTGCCGAGCTGCCCGTCCAGGACCCGGGCGGCGAGTAGTCCGGCCGGCCCGGCCCTAGGACGTGCTGGGCGATCATGCTGCGGAACACCTCCACTTGACTTGGCCCACGATTCGGGGTTCGTGGTAGTCGCGGCGGGTTGAACTGTTGTTCTTCGGTTTTGGAGACCGCTTTCGTCGAGCACCTTGGTTGGCCGCGGGGCGGCGGTGGGTGCCACTGAGCAGATGATGGCGCCAACACCTCGGCGCGGATCGCCAGCCGAAACTTGTCGGACCCGGCTGCGATGATGTCGTCATGTCTTCGACCGCATCCGCTGGCGCCGTAATGGTGAGTCCTTGCGCGCGTCTCGAGGTGTTGTTCGACGAGCTGGCGGAGTTGACCGGTCAGCGCAACGCGATCGATGGGCGCATCGTCGAGATCGTCGCCGAGATCGATCGCGACCAGTTGTGGGGTGCCACCGGCGCGCGGTCGGTGCCTGCGTTGGTGGCCTGGAAGATGGGCTGCTCATCGGGCAACGCACACACGATCACCACGATCGCGGGCCGGCTGCAGGAGTTCCCGCGCTGCGCCCAGGGCATGCGAGAGGGCCGACTGTCGCTAGATCAGCTCGGCGTGATCGCGGCGCGCGCCGGCCGCGGATCCGATGAGCACTACGCGCAGCTGGCCGCGGTCGCCTCGGTCCATCAACTGCGCACCGCAGTCAAGCTGGAACCGCGACCCGAACCCGATTTGCGGCCGCAGCCGCAGCCCTCGATCACCAAGACCTCTGGCGAGGAGTTCAGCTGCTGGCGGATCAGACTCCCCCACGAGGACGCGGCGAAATTCGACGCCGCCTTGGCGTCTCATCGTGACGCGCTGTTCGCCGAGTGGAAGCGCGATCACGGCGATGGTGCCGGCGCTTCAGATCAGCGGCCCCCGTTGCCGACCACCGCCGAGGCGTTTATGCGCCTGGTCCAGGCTGGCTGGGACGCCGAGGCGGCCCGCCGGCCCCACGGGCAGCACACCACCGTGGTGGTGCACGTCGATGTTGAGCAGCGCGCCGCGGCCCTGCATCTGGGCCCGCTGCTCACTGACGCCGAACGCCGATACCTGACGTGTGACGCTACGTGTGAAGTCTGGTTTGAACGCCACGGCGAGGTCATCGGCGCCGGCCGCGCGACCCGCCTGATCAATCGGCGGCTGCGCCGCGCGCTGGAGTATCGCCACCGCATGTGCGCGGTCCCCGGCTGTGGCGCCACCCGTGGTCTGCACGCCCACCACATCCGGCACTGGGAAGACGGTGGCCCCACGGAGTTGGACAACCTGGTGCTGGTCTGCCCGTACCACCACCGGTTGCACCACCGCGGCCTCATCACCATCACCGGACCCGCCCCCAACCTCTGCGTCACCGACAGCCGCGGTCAACAGCTCAGCGCAGGATCGCTGGCACGCCCACCCACCCAACCCCCGCCCGCGGTGGCGCCCTGCCCGGGGCCCACCGGCGAGCGCGCCGACTGGTGGTGGTACGAACCCTTCCAACCCCAACCACCACCAACAAACAACTAGGCACCGTACCTAAGCCCAAACGGGCTCAGGTACAGCGAAATTCGTTCGCGATACCCGCGGGATCGGCTCGTCATTATCAAAGCCGACAAATAAAACCGCAACTCCGCCGACGCGCTACCCGACGAACTGGCTCCACCCTCATTCAGGCCCTCGGCGGCGAGTAATTCGGCCGCCCCAGCCCGAGTGCGTGCTGGGCGATCATGTTGCGGAACACCTCCAGGGTGCCGCCGTAGATTCCGACGGGCGAGGCCAGTCGGAAGATGTATTCCGCGCCGCCGTTGTCCACGGCCCCGCTGGTTTCGATAGGCAGCGCCGACGCGCTGCCCAGCAGGTCCATCAGATCGGGTGCGACGTCGCGCATGGTCTGCGCGTTGGCCACCCGGCCGAACATCCCCGGGGTGCTCAAGGCCGCCTCAGTGCGGGCAACGCTGCGGCCCAACCGATATGCCACCGACGTGTCGTCGAGCAAGCGACGGCCGTCGGCGCCCTCTCGCGCGACCACGCCCGCAATCGCGTCGATGGCCTCGGCCATCAGCGTCAGATGCTCGCTCATCACCGCGACTCGTTGCAGCCCGTCGTCTTCTTTGTCGGCGGTGCCGTGCTCCTCGTCGAGCGCCCCCCGCAGCACTCCCCAGCCGCCGTTGACAGCGCCGATGCGGTATCGGTCGTCGACGCGCACGCCACTGTAGAAGACGATGTTGGTGCGGTCGCCGTCGATCGTGCGGATGGCCTGGATGTCGACGCCGGGCGAGTCCAGCGGGACCAGAAACATGGTCAGGTTCTTGTGTTTTGGCGCGTCCGGATCGGTGTTGGTCAGCAGGAAGACGTACTTGGCGTTGTGCGCGTTAGACGTGAACATCTTGGAGCCGTTGACGATCCAGGTGTCGCCGTCGCGAACCGCGCGGGTTTTACACGTCGCTATATCGGAGCCGCCCTCCGGTTCGGTGTAGCCCAGGCAGAGCCGGGTGTCGCCGGACAGCACGCCGGGCAGCACCTCGTCGGTGAGTTCTGGCGGCCCGAACTGGCGCATTAGCTTCGCGACGACGGCGGTGGTGCCCCAGTGGAACCACGGCGTGTGGGCCCGGCCGATCTCCAGATCCCAGATACGGCGCCGCAGCGCATTGAAGCCGCCGTCGGATTCGTCGTGCCAATCGGCGGCCAGATACCCTTTTGCCCCCAGCGCCAGGTGGACGCCTTCGTCGAAGTTCTCGCCGGTCTCGCGGTCTCGCCGACGGACTTCGTCGGTGACGATGTCGGCCAGGAACGCCCGGAGTTCATCGCGGAATTCCGCGTCTCCTGGGGAGAGCTCAACGCTGGCGAAGTCCACGAGTGTTATAGCCGCGCTTCGGTTTTGATCGTGTTGTCGCTGGTGCGCAGGGGACGGATCAGCGCGTCTTGGGCGAACGAGGCGATCAGCTCACCCTCGTCGGTGTGCACCGCGCCGCGGATGTACGACATGCCCGCGCCCACCTGGGTGCTCTCGTGGGTGTAGAGCAGCCAGCCGGTCCAGGACACCGGTTCGTGGAAGCTGACCGACACCGTCATCGGCGCGGTCGACACCGTTAGGTGAGACTGTGCGGTGCCGATGCCCTTGTGGGCCCGCATCGTCGTCGAAATGCCCAGGTGGCCGGTGAAATACGCGACAAGAGCCTTGGCCAGATCGTCGCGGCTCGGGATCGGGTCGTAGTGCAGCCACGCGTACAGCTCAGGCGGGCCGACCTCGTCGGGGCTGTTCACATCGACCACGTCGACCAGCCGTAATTCGCGGCCGGCCATCGGCATCCCGCCGTCGTTGGCGTCGGCGGGCGCCGCCACCTCGGGACGGGCCAGGTGATGACGGATGACGTCGTCGGACGGCACGTCCAGCAGCGTGGTGACGGTGATGGCGCGGCGGCCGTTCTGCGTCACACTCACCACGGCGGTCGCGGTCGAACGTCCCTCGGCCACCACGTCGATCTCGAACTCGACCGGCGGGCCGACCAGGACGGCGCGGGCGAACACCGCGTGCGCGGAGCGAACCGACTTCTCCGGAAACCGTTTGGCCACCGCGACGATCACCTGCGCGAGCACCTGAGTGCCTTCGACCACCTGGCGCTCGTCCTCGGCGGCGATACCGGTGTCGGCGACGAATCTGTTGTCTCCGTCGGGGCGCGCGTCGAACAAATCCAGAAGGCTGGCGACCGACCAGTGCGATTGCTGAGATTCCGTTGTCACCTAGCGAGAATGACATTCTCGCAAAAACTTGTAAAGCCTTGCGCTCGTCAGGAGGCGTCGACCACCAGCGCCTTGAACCGATCGATGACGTCCAGGGCGTGCGCCAGACTGTCGCCCGGAAGCCCGACCTGCACCCAGTTCACGCCCAGCTTGGCCAGTCGTTCCAGACCGGCCAGGTAGGCGTCGGCGTTGAAGTCGTCGTCAGCCGGATTACCGCCCTCGAAGTTGCTGAAGACGATGTCGACCGTCGAGGCGTCTCGGCCCGCCTTCTCCAGTCGACGGTGCAGATCGTCGATGCCGTCGGCCAGGGCTTCCACCGAATCCATCGACGCCGTTCGCGCGGTCTGGGCCAGCGCGGGCGGTGCGGCGAACGGGCACCATCCGTCGCCCTTCTCGGCGACCCGGCGTCGGGCTGCCCCGGTGTTGCCGCCGATCCAGATCGGCGGGTGCGGATCGCTCACCGGTCGGGGGTGTGCAGTGATACCGCGGGCGCTGAAGTGCGTGCCCTCGAACGTGACGTCGTCGGTGGTCCAGATGGCCCGGATCGCGTCGAGTGCCTCGTCGAACAGTGCGGCGCGCTCCTCGAAATCCACGCCGAGCGCGGCGAACTCACGCTTGAGATAGCCGACGCCGACGGCCAGTGTGAACCTGCCGCCGGAGAGCAGGTCCAGCGTTGCGCCGGACTTGGCGACGACGAACGGGTTTCGGTATGGCAGTACCACGATGTTCGGTATCAACCGCAGCGTGGTGGTGCGGGCCGCGGCGTACCCCATCGCCACGAACGGGTCCAGCGCGTCGTGACCGCCGGCTTCGAGCCAGCGTTGGCTTGGCGCCGGGTGATCAGTGAACCCGAAGCCGTGGATACCGGCGGCTTCGGCGGCGGCGGCCACTGTGGCGATGCCGTCGCCGGTGACCAATTCCGGGTTGTAGGGGTGGCTGTGCATCGGGTGGGTGATGGTGAAACGCATCTGCCGCTTTCCTTCGCTGAGCGCCGGTGAGGTCCCTGCAAGATACCGCGTGACATTTATACGATAATCTGTAAAGCCAGCCGAGTGACCAACTGGGCAGATCGCACGAGAATTGGATGCGCTCGATGACGGCAATGGTTGAGGGGCTCACACCGCTCGCAACGGGGTTCTGCTTCGGCGAGGGCCCGCGCTGGTTCGAGGGGTTGCTGTGGTTCTCCGACATGCTCGGCGAGGCCGTGCACACCGTCACCGTGGGCGGGTCGATGACCACCTTGCCGGTGCCCGGGCATGCTCCGTCCGGCCTGGGTTTCCGGCCGGACGGGTCGTTGTTGATCGTCTCCACCGAGCGCCGCGAACTGCTGAGTTACGACGGCGAAACCGTCGACACCGTAGCCGATTTAAGTGATGTGGCGCCGGCTGATCTGGGCGACATGGTGATCGACGAGCACGGGCGTGCCTACATCGGGTCGCAGGCTTTCCACGGCGGTGTCATCGTTCGCGTCGACCTGGACAACACCGCACATGTGGTGGCAGAGAACCTGGACTTCCCCAACGGTATGGCGATCACCCCCGACCAGCAGACGTTGATCGTCGCCGAGTCGATCGGCCGGCGCCTGACAGCGTTCAGGATAGGCGCGGGCGGCGAACTCCTCGATCGACGGGTCTTCGCTGAGGGCCTGGACGGGCCACCGGACGGCATCTGCCTCGACGCCGAGGGCGGGGTATGGACCTCGATGACGCTGGCCCACCAGTTCGAGCGCGTTGTCGCCGGCGGTGAAATCACCCATCGCATCGACGTCGGCGACCGGGCCGCGATCGCCTGCGCGCTCGGCGGACCCGCGGGCCGCACGCTGTTCATGTTGTCGAGCACAGACGCCTATCCCAAGCGCCTGGTGGGCACCCGGCTGTCCCGGCTCGACGCGGTCATCGTGGACACGCCCGGAGCCGACGTCAAAGTCGAACGATGACGGACTCGTATTACGAGCTGATCGACGCTGCCGACCCGATAGGCGAAAAGTTCTGCGCCACAGATCTGGTCAGGAGTACCTGGACGGCGGCTATTCAGCATGCCGCGCCGGTATCGGCGTTGTTGGTCCGCGCGCTGCAGCGGTGCGCCGCACGTGACGACACCAGGTTGAGCCGGGTCGCCGTCGACCTGCTGGGCCCGGTGCCCGCCGATGGCGACATGTGGGTTCGCTCGAAAGTGGAGCGGCCCGGTAAGCAGATCGAGTTGATCAGCGCCGAGACGCTGGCGCTCGGCCCCGACGGTCAGCCCCGCCCGACGGCGCGGGCGACCGGTTGGCGGCTACAGAAGCTCGACACCGCCGAGTTGGCACACGCGTCAGCTCCGCTGCCGCGTCCGCTCAGCGAGGCCCGCAGCCGCGATCTGGCCAAGAACTTCGACCGCAACTACGTGCACAGCCTGGACTGGCGCTGGCTGACCAAGCCGCTCAACGAGGGTCCCGGTGAGTCGTGGATCAAGCCGATCACGAACCTGGTCGCCGGCGAGACGATGACGCCGTTGGAGCGGCTGTTCGCGGTCGCCGACTGCGCCAACGGCATCGGCTCGAAGATCGACATCACCAAGTGGACGTTTCTGAACAACGACCTCGTCGTCCACGTGCACCGCGTGCCCGCCGGCGAGTGGGTCGGGATCCGGGCGGAGACCAACTACGGGCCAGACGGCATCGGCACCACGGTGGGCACTCTGTTCGACGAGGCCGGCGCGGTGGGCGGTATCCAGCAGTCGGTGCTGGTGCGGCGGCGACCCGGGGCCTAGCCGCTCGCCGAGATCGGTCGAACAAGCGCCCCCGTTCGGCGTCTTGACATGATGGTGATATCCACATAGCGTCGATATCTGAAATCACTCGGACCAGGAGCCACCGTGACGGCGAACATCGACCACCAGGTTGTGATCATCGGAGCCGGGTTCGGCGGGATCGGCGCCGCCGTCGAGTTGACCAAGGCCGGCATCGACGACTTCGTCATTGTCGACAAGAACGACGGCATCGGCGGAACCTGGTGGGCGAACACCTATCCCGGTGTGGCGGTGGACATCCCGTCGATCTACTACAGCTTCTCCTACGAGCCGCCCAAGAAGTGGACGCGGCTGTTCGCGCCGGGCGCCGAGGTCCAGCAGTACGCCGAGCAGGTCGTCGATTCGTTCGGGCTGCGCTCACGAATCAGGTTGAACACCGCAGTCACCAGCGCGCAATGGGATGAGGACCAGCACGTGTGGCGGGTCCAACTGCGATCCGGCCGGACGCTGGTCACCCGATTCATCATCGGTGCGGTCGGCGGTCTAGAGGTACCGAAGCTGCCCGACATCTCCGGGATCGACGACTTCGCCGGCAAGACCGTACACACCGCGCGGTGGGACCACGACTTCGATTACGCGAACAAGCGGATCGCCGTCATCGGCACCGGAGCGACAGCCCTGCAACTGATTCCGGAGCTGGCCGACATCGTCGAGCGGTTGGCTGTCTTCCAGCGCACACCGATCTGGGTGGCGCCCAAACCAGACTTCGCGATCCCGTCGCTGGTCAACAGCGCGCTGCTGCACCTGCCCATCCTGCGTCGCACGATCCGGGCCGCTGTCACCGTGGGCATCGACTTCGGCATCAGCGGCATCGGGGTCTTCCACGAACGGGCGCCGTTCCTGGCGAACACCATCAAGAGGGGCGGCGCCGCCGGTTACCGACGATGGCTGCGCGGGCATCCCGAGTTGGCCCAGCAGCTGACACCGGACTACGCATTCGGCTGCAAGCGGCCTTCTGTGTCGAACCGGTATCTGACGACCTTCACCCGGCCCAACGTCGAACTGGTCACCGACCCGATCCAGAAGATCACCGATCGCGGGGTGGTCACACATGACGGCACCGTCCGCGACGTCGACGTGCTGGTGTGCGCCACCGGGTTCAAAGTCCTGGCCAAGGGCTGCACACCGCCGTTTCCGATACGCGGGGTCGACGGCCTCGACCTCAACACGTTCTGGGACGAGAACCGATTCCAGGCCTACCAAGGTGTATCGCTGCCGAAGTTCCCCAACTGCTTCATGATCACCGGACCCTATGGGTTCGCCGCCGGCTCGTACATCGCGATGATCGAGTGCACCAGCCGCCACGCCGCCCGCGCCATCACCGAGGCCCGACGCCGTGATGCGACCCGAGTCGAGGTCACGCAGTCGGCGCACGACGCCTATTACGACAAGTACCGCCGCCGCGGGCTGCGAACGCTCTGGCTGTCCGCGGCCTGCGAGGGCTCCAATACGTATTACGTCAACTACCAAGGTGACGCCGCGACGATCCGGCCCAGCACCCATGTTGAGATGTGGTGGGGCAATAAGCATTTCCCGCTCGACCATTACGAGTACGCGCGCATACAGCCGGCTCTGGATCACGACGACGGGCGCCGAGCCGCGATAGTATGAGGCGCCGACGGCTCACTCGCGTAGATGCCGACTGGCCGGAACGCGATGACAGAGGTAACCATGGCTGCTCGAAAGGTATTGACTCGCGCGGAAAGTCAGGCCCAGACTCGCCAGAACGTGCTGGATTCGGCCGAGCGGATGTTCTACGCGAACGGATATCATGCCACGTCGATCGCCGCGATCGCCGCTGAAGCGGGCCGCACCATCGGTGCCGTATACAGCAACTTCGACGGTAAGGAAGCGCTCTGCCTCGAAGTGCTGAAGAACCGGCTGCTGTCCGAGATGGCAACGCTGTTCCAGGTTTTGGTGACGGCCGGTGAATCGCTCGACGCGCGACTCGAGGCACTCTCGACCTGGTGGTCACGGCTGTCCACGGAGACGTCCCTGGTCATTCTCACCGCCGAATATCTGACCAGTACGTTCAACGACGAAGACCGCGTCACCAACAACCGCGAGGTGGTCAGGCGGATCAAGGAAGCAGCACGCGCACTCCTGCAGGACACGCTGCCCGAGAAAGTCCCGGAGGCAGACCCGAGGCTCGACGATGCCGTCGACGCCCTGGTCTCCACTGGCATCGGACTATCGATCACCCAGGCGATGGGAGTCGTCGACGCCGAGGGTGGTGCCAGGTTGATGGTGTCCACGTTGCGCATGTGGTTCGACCGATTAGGCAATCCCCCCGAGGCGTCGGCGACCAGCTAGCCGATCCGCTCAGCGGGTCCGTCGCTCCGGTGCCAGTGTCGGTGCGGGCACCGGCGGGATGACGTCGACGACCCGCAAGTGCATCCGCTCCGACGAGCTGATCGCCGCGGCGATCAGGCAGCTGACGTCGGCCGGCGGCACCTGCCCGGTCGAGCGGACGATCGAGGCACGCACGCCGGTCCCGATGAACTCGGCATCCAGACCGCGTGCCCACGCGTCGAGCATCCGGTGTCCGCCGGCCGGTGACGACCCGACCAACTCCGGGCTGAGCAAGACCACGTCGCCATGGCCGCTGTCGATCATCGGCGGAACAAGTTGTGCGACAAGGTGTTGCGCGCCGGCCCATGAACCATCAGCCAAACCCGCCGTGCTGACCAAGATGTCGGGAACTCCGACCAGATACTCGGCAGTCTCGACGAATTGGTCGACCGAGGGCAGGTCAGCGAGGTCCAGGTGCGCAGCGAACACCGCGGCGCCGCCGGACCGAAGCCGGGCGGCGAATTCCTCGCACACCTGCGTCCGGCGACCGCCGATCAACACCAGATCACCGACCGCCGCCAGCCGCGCCGCGGTCGCGAGCGCAACGGGCGACGACGCTTCAGTGATGACGACTGCTCGGGATTGGGTCATGCTGCGCACCGATAGACCGCCACGTGCGAGTCCCGCCCAGCTAAGCTCTGGTGGTCGACTACCTCGGCTGGGGCCGAAAGAACCCCGGCCGGGCAACATGGCAGTGGCACGAAAACAGCGTGACACTTCGGGCTAATTTTGTAAAGTTCAGGTATGGAACAGACGCCGACCATCGAAGACGACGCCTCGACGCAGCAGCGGATCCTGGCGGCCACCGCCGAGGTCCTCGGCCGCAATGGCAAGCGCAAGCTCAGTCTGTCCGACGTCGCGGTGCAGGCCGGCGTATCCAGGCCGACACTGTACCGCTGGTTCGCCTCGAAGGAAGAACTGCTCTCGGCGTTCTCCCAGTACGAACGGCACACGTTTGAAAGGGGAATGAGCCGAGCGACGGCTGGACTCCGGGGCGCCGACAAGCTCGATGCGGCGTTGCGGTTCATCGTCGACTACCAGCATTCCTACACGGGCGTGCGCATGGTCGATATCGAGCCCGAGCATGTCATCACCCAGTTCGCCAGCGTCATCCCGCAGATGCGCGACGGCCTGCAGCGGCTGATACCCGGCCCCAATGCCGCCGTCAAAGCGGCCACCGCGATTCGAGTGGCCTTCTCGCACTACATGATTCGCAGTGACGACGCCGAGCAGTTCCTGGCCCAACTACGCCACGCGGTCGGCATCAAAAGCCCGAACTGAGTCGCCGCGTCACAGGGACGGTTTGCGGGGAGTGGCCGACACCGCCAAGACCGCCTCCAACGGCGGTAGCCACGGCCGCGTAATCGTAGGACCACGTCGGAAATCCATGCAGCAGAACAACAGTCGGTCCGGCATCTCGCCTGCGGAAGGCAAGACGGTGCCCGCGTCTACTCACGAGCGTCTCGCGCTACGCGATCCATTCCCCGGCCGGTGGCGCCTTTTCGCTCATCGTCACTGGCTCATCGTCATGGCTCTCAGTCGAACAGGACCGCTGCATTAAGGTAGCCGGTCGGGTCGAAGGCCGTCTTCAGCATTCGCATGGCCGCGATGTCGGCGTCTTCGCGTGACATGCCGACGTAGCGCCGTTTGCGGCTACCGACACCGTGTTCGGAGCTGACATTGCCACCGGATTCCGCGATCAGGTCCATCATCGCCGCGTATAGATCACGTTCTTGTTCGTCGGTGCAGCGCAGCACGTTCAGATGCAGGTTGCCCTCCCCGATGTGCCCGAACAGCACACCGATCGCGCCGGCCGCGTGCCGCCGCACGAGCGCCCCGGCGGCACCGGCGAACGCGGCGACCGCGTCCAGCGGCAGCGACACGTCGAACTTCAGCGGCGGGCCGAACAAGCCGACCACCTCGGCCAGTGATTCGCGGACTCGCCAAAGCCGTTGTTGCGCAGCCACATCGATACCCACCGCGGGCTCACCGCTGCTTCGGACACGGTCCAGCGCATCGGCCAGCCGTTCGGTCTGGTCGTGGTCGGACGCCAACTCCACCAACAGCAGCCAGTCGCCGGGCACCGGCGGAGCCACGCCCAGATGTTCGGCGGCCAGCGCGCCTGCTGTCCCGTCGATCAACTCCAGCGCCGCGATACCGTCCAGGTCGCGGAACAGTCGACCGGCCTCGACCAGGGCGCCGAGGTCGTCGAAGCCGCACACCGCGGTCACGCGATGCGCCGGATTCGGGTGCAGACGCAGGTCCAGTGCGGTGATCACGCCCAGCGTTCCCTCGGCGCCGACGAACAGCGCAGGCAGGTCGTAGCCGGTGTTGTCGGCCCGCACGCGGGAGTGCCGTCGCACCACAGATCCGTCGGGCAAAGCGACATCGAGGCCGATGACCTGGCTGCCCATGTTCCCGTACCGGACGGTGCGCAACCCGCCGGCATTGGTCGAGGCCATGCCGCCGACGGTCGCGGTGTCGCGGGCGGCCAGGTCGACGCCGAAAACCAGGCCGACAGCGCCGGCGGCGCGCTGAACCGCGGCCAGGGTGGCCCCCGCCCCGGCCTCGACACGATGTTCGGTGGTGTCGACTTCGCCGATGGCACAGAGCCTTTCGGTTGACAGCAAGACGTCGTCGTGTTCGGGGACGGTGCCGGCTACCAGCGAAGTGCGGCCGCCCTGGATGGTCACATGGGTCCCGGTGTCGCGGCACAGCCGCAGCACCTCGGCCACTTCGGCGGCCGAACCCGGACGGACCAGAGCGCTGGCTCGGCCGCGGTAGCGACCGGTGTGGTCGACGCTGCGGCCCGCCAGCACATCGGGATCGGTGCTGACGTGATTCGAACCCACCAGCGACGACATCTGCTGCAGCACACCCGGGGTCATAGCCTCAGTGCACCACACGCCCGGCGACAATGCGGCCGAGCCTCGGCCGCTGCAGTGCCGGGCCCTCAGACCCAGCCCGGATGCGCCACGACTGATGCAGGATGAGAGTCGTGAGCACCCACCGTGAAGATGTCTGGTTCAACTCCGGCGGCGATCGGATCAGCGCATGGCTCTACCGGCCCGAGGGAAGTGACAACGCCCCGCTGTTGGTGATGGCGCACGGGTTGGGTGCGGTACGGACCATGCGATTGGACGCCTACGCGGAACGATTCCGCGCGGCCGGCTACGCCTGCCTGGTGTTCGACTACCGGAACTTCGGCGACAGCGAAGGGGCACCGCGCCAACTGCTCGACATCCGCATGCAACTGCAGGACTGGACGGTGGCCGTGGCCTACGCCCGCACCCTGCCGGGCATCGATCCGGATCGAATCGGCTTGTGGGGAACGTCTTTCAGCGGTGGTCACGTGATCGCCACTGCGGCACGGCTGCCCGGCATCGCCGCGGTCGTCGCGCAATGCCCGTTCACCGACAGCGTCGCCTCGCTGGGCACGCTGAGCCCGCTGGTCAGCGCCCGCATCACGGCGATGGCAACCCGTGATCTCATCGGCGCCCGTTTCGGAGCGTCGCCGGTGATGGTGCCGACGGCGGGCAACCCGGGCGAGGTCGCGCTGATGAACGCACCCGACGCCTACCCCGGGTACCTGAAGCTGGTGCCCGAGGGTGCCGCGCTACGCAATGAGGTGGCCGCGCGGATCGGCGTGACGATCCTGCCCTACCGTCCGGGTCGGCTCGCGGCGAAGGTGCCCTGCCCAATTCTGTTCTGCATCTGCGAAAGCGACTCGGTCGCGCCATCGGGGCCCACCCGTCGTTATGCCGCAACGGCGCCGCGTGGCGAGGTGAAGCTCTATCCGGAAGGGCATTTCGCGATCTACGTCGGCGACGCCTTCGAGCGCGTCATCGCCGACCAACTCGAATTCTTGGGCAGGCATCTGCCTACCTGATGACGCTGACGCCGCCGTCGACCGGGATCACCGCACCGGTGATGTAGCTGCTGGCCCGGCTGGCCAGAAAGACCGCGATGCCCGCCATGTCGTCGGGTTGCCCGATGCGGCCGAGTGGGAAGCCCGCGCCGACCGCCTCGGCGCCGAACGCTAACAGCTCCTTGGTCATCCGTGATTCGAAGAGCCCGGGCGCAATCGCGTTCACCAGAATGCGCGGCGCCAATTCACCGGCCAGATGCTGGGTCAGCATGTGCACGGCGGCCTTGCTGGCGCTATAGGAGAAGTTGTCCCTGCCACGTCCGGGTGGAACGATCCCGTCGATGCTGCCGGTGTTGATGACACGGGCCGGGTCGTCGTCGGTCGCGGCGGCCGTCAGCAGCGGCACCAGCGCGCGGGTCAGCAGGAAGACGCCTTTGACGTTGACGTCGTAGACCTTGTCGAAGCCGGATTCGGGAAACTCGGCCAGCGGCGCACCCCATGCCGCGCCGGCGTTGTTGAACAGCGCGTGGATCTTGTCCTCCCGCTCGGCGAGGGCACCGGCCAACGCCTCCACGCCCTCGAGCGTGCCCAGATCGGCGGGAATCGCCGACACCGATCCGTGCTCCGACAACTCCGCGACGGCCGCATCCAATTCGGCTTTCTTGCGGCTGGACACATACACCTTCGCTCCCGCTCGCAGCAGTCCGCGCGCGATCATCACGCCGATACCGCGGCCGCCGCCGGTGACCACAGCGACCTTTCCGTCGAGGCGAAATAAGTCAGTCATGGCCATCAGTGTGGATGGCGGGTGAGCGAGACCTCGCACCGGGACAGCGCGCACACGGCAGAGTGGGTGATCGTGAGCATTCACTACGGTGACTCCACTCGGAGCCTCAAAGCAGTGCGTTCCCCCGCCATTCCCGGACAGCCGGTGGCGCCGCAGCCGGTATTGGCCTCGACCTATCACCTGGCGGCCGACGAGGCCGAGGGCTTGGATACCTACGGCCGCGGCTCGAATCCGACTTGGCGGCAACTGGAATCCGGCTTGGCTGAACTCGAGGGCGCGGCAACCGCGCTGGTGTACAGCTCGGGTATGGCCGCGATCAGCGCCGCCTTGCGCACGATGGCCCGGCCCGGATCGGTCGTGGTTGTGCCCGCCGACGGGTACTACCAAACACGCCGGTTTGCTGCCGAATGCCTGACTCCGTTGGGCGTCAACATCATTGCGGCTGACGTCTCGCACATCCATGACGCGGCCGCCGATGCCGACGTCGTGCTGGCCGAGACCCCCAGCAACCCTCGACTGGACGTGGTCGATCTGCGCCGACTGGCGCAGGTCTGCCGTGCCCACCGTGCGCTTCTGATCGTCGACAACACCGCGGCAACACCTCTGGGTCAGCAGCCGCTGTCGTTGGGCGCCGACCTGGTGGTGGCCAGCGCCACCAAGATGCTGTCTGGGCACAGCGACCTGCTCGCCGGATACGTGGCGACCAACCAGTCCGAGTTGGCCGCCGCGCTGGAACGCGAACGATTACTGGCCGGGGCGATCCTCGGCGGATTCGAGGCGTGGCTGCTCATCCGCAGCCTCGGCAGCGCGGGACTGCGATTCGAACGGCAATGCCACAACGCGCAGGCTCTCGCGACGATGCTGTCCAGCCATCCAGCGGCCAAGGCCGTGCGCTATCCGGGGCTGCCCGACGACCACGCGCACCCCGTCGCCGCCAATCAGATGCGCCGATTCGGCGCCCTCGTCTCCGTCGAACTGGCCGACGCCGCGGCGGTGAACGCACTGCTGCAGCACAGCGACCTCCTGACCGCGTCGACCAGCTTCGGCAGCATCCACACCTTGTTGGACCGCCGCGCCCGCTGGGGCGACCCAGTGCCGGACGGATTCGCGCGCATCTCGGTGGGCATCGAGGACACCGACGACCTACTCACCGACGTCGAGCGTGCGCTCGATGCGACCTGACGCCGGCCCCGTTATCGCGAATTGCTTCCGGCTGTACCGATTTCGGTTCTGACGCCCAGCGGTGACTCCACCCGGACCGCTTCATCGCGGATCAAGCCCCGCAGCAGCGCAGTGCTGAACTCGGCGGCGATCTCCTTGGCGCTGCGGCGTCCGCTCGGCCGCAGCCAGCGATAGGCGCCGAGCGTCATACCGATGTAGCCGAGCGCCAGGACGTGTGAGTCGCACTCGTAGAACTCGCCGCTGGTGATGCCGCGGTCGATGAGCCCGTGCACATGCTCGTAGACCTGGGTTTCCTTCTCGCGGACGTCGGCGACCTGTTCGTCGGTGAACCACTCGGTGATGTAGGGCTGCTCCTGGAAGTACACCGCGGCACCTTCGGGGTTGGCGGCGATCTGATTGAGCAGCCGCACGGTGTACTGATACAGCGCCTCGCGCGCCGACATCGACGGATCGTCGTGCACGGCGGCCAGCGTGCGCTCGGCGGCCTGCTGATAGATGTCGTAGAGGATCAGCGACTTGCTGGCGTAGTAGTGGTAGACGGTGGCCTTGTTCAAGCCGACCACGTCGGCGACGTCGTCCATCCGGGTGCCGTGATAGCCGCGAGCGGCGAACAACTTGGTCGCCACAGCCAGCAGCTCCTCGCGGCGGGTGAGCCCGTTCTCGGATGGCATGTTCTACTCGCTATCTCCCACGCCGGGGCAGGCCCGGTTCAATCAACTAGTTGGGTAGTCTAGGCAACACGGCAGTTCACTGTTGCGCGTTGCCCGGCGGGACTAGACTCCTGGATGAAATCGCGTGCCGACTCGAAAGGTAGTCACATGAATCCGGATCCGGATATCAGCTACGACATTTCCGACGAAGCCGAGTTCTATTTCAGGTACCTGCCGTGGGGCTTGCGCGGCGTCACCGACGGGCAGGGTTACCCGCCGCCGGCCTACCCGCCCGTGTAACGCGCGTTGTAGCCGTCCGCATCGACGCCAGCGCGGAATTGTGCGAGTCAGTCCAGCGCCAGCGTTGATTTCGATGCATCTGAAGCTTCCTACAGCGCCTTCAACTCTTCAGCGACCGCGGTCACCGACTTCTTCGCGTCCCCGAACAACATCGTGGTGCCCTCGCCATAGAACAGCGGGTTGTCGATGCCCGCGAACCCCGAGTTCATCGACCGCTTGAGCACGATCACCGACTTGGCCTTGTCCACATTGAGAATGGGCATGCCGAAGATCGGGCTGGACGCGTCGTTGCGGGCCGCCGGGTTGGTGACGTCGTTGGCGCCGATGACGATCGCGACATCGGTCCGGGCGAAGTCGTCGTTGATGTCGTCCATGTCCTTCATCGCGTCGTAGTCGACCTCTGCCTCGGCCAGCAGCACGTTCATGTGCCCGGGCATCCGGCCGGCGACTGGGTGGATCGCATACTTGACCTCGACGCCCTTGCTCTCGAGTAGCGCCGCCATGTCCTTGACGGCGTGCTGAGCCTGCGCGACGGCCAACCCGTAGCCCGGGACGACGATCACCTGGTTGGCGTAGGCCATCTGGATCGCGGCGTCGGCCGCCGAGGTGGACTTGACGGTCTTGTCGCCGGCGTCGCCGCCGCCGACCGCAACGCCACCGCCGCCGAAGCCACCGGCGACGATCGCCGGGATGGAGCGGTTCATCGCCTTGGCCATGAGGTTGGTCAGGATCGACCCCGACGCGCCGACGATCATGCCCGCGACGATCATCGCGGTGTTGTTGAGCGCCAGGCCCGCCGCGGCCGCGGACAGCCCGGTCATCGCGTTGAGCAGCGAGATCACCACGGGCATGTCGGCGCCGCCGATCGGCAGCACCACCATCAGGCCCAGCACACCCGCGGCGGCCAGCAGGCCGATCATCCACCACAGCGACACCCCGCCGCTGCCTGGATGCGCATCGAGTCCGATGACCACCGCGGCGGTGATAGCGCCGACGAGCAACAGCAGGTTGATCGGCTGCTGAAGCCTCCCGAAGCCGATCGGCGAGCCGGAGATGATCTCCTGCAGCTTGCCGAACGCGATGATCGAACCCCAGAACGAGATCGACCCGATGATCGCGGCGAACAACGACGCGACGACGATGTGCACGGTCGGCGACTCGTGGTGCTGGAACGCCGAAAAGCCATCTGTTTCCATGAATTCCGCGAGTGCGATGAGCGCGACGGTGCCGCCGCCCACGCCGTTGAAGAACGCCACCAACTGCGGCATCGCGGTCATCTTGGTGAGCCGGGCCGGCGGGACGCCGAGCACGATGCCGACCACCAGCCCGGCAACGATCAACGGCCACTGGTCGGTGTGCCGGATCTTCACCAGCGTCGCGCCGACCGCGATGGTCATACCCACGGCCGCGATCAGGTTGCCGCGTACCGCGGTCTTGGGCCCGGTCAGGCCCATCAAGCCGTAGATGAACAGCGCGAACGAGAAGATGTAGAGACCGATCACCAGGTAGTTCATTTGGCCGCCGGCTCCTCAGCTTTGATGGGGGCCTTCTTCTTGCCCTTGAACATGCCCAGCATCCGGTCGGTGACGATGAAACCTCCGATGACGTTCAGCGTGCCGAACACCACGGCGACGAACAGGATGATCTGCACCGCCAGCGACGGATGCTCGACCTCCCCGAACACCAGCACCGCCCCCAGCACGACGATGCCGTGGATGGCGTTGGTCCCCGACATCAGCGGGGTGTGCAGCGTGTTGGGCACCTTGGAGATGACCGCGAACCCGACGAACCCGGACAGCACCAGGATCGCCAAGTTGGCGAGTAGTTCGTTGTACATCTAGGCCTCCGCCTTTTCGCGAGTAACACACGAGTCTGCGATGACCTCGTCGTCGAAGTCCGGCGCCACCGCGCCGTCGTTGATCAGCAGGTCCAGTAGCGCGGTGATGTTCTTGCTGTACAGCTCGCTGGCGTGCTCAGGCATGGTGGCCGGCAGGTTCAGCGGCGAGGCGATCGTGACGTCGTGCTTGACGACGACCTGCCCCGGCTCGGTCAGTTCGCAGTTGCCGCCGGTCTCCCCCGCGAGGTCGACGACGACGCTGCCAGGCTTCATCGCTTCGACCGCGGCGGCGGTCACCAGCTTGGGTGCCGGGCGGCCCGGGACGAGCGCCGTGGTGATCACGACGTCGAACCCGCTGATCGCGTCTTCCAGCGCCTTCTGCTGTTGGGCCCGCTCTTCGTCGGTGAGCTCGCGGGCGTATCCGCCTTCACCGGCCGCATTGATACCGACGTCCAGCCATTGCGCACCCACCGAGCGGACCTGGTCGGCCACCTCGGGCCGCACGTCGTAGCCGGTGGTGCGGGCGCCGAGGCGTTTCGCCGTCGCCAGTGCCTGCAGACCGGCCACTCCGACGCCGAGCACCAGCACGGTCGCGGGCTTCACGGTGCCCGCCGCGGTGGTCAGCATCGGGAAGAACCGGGTGGACTCCGACGCGGCCAGCAGCACCGCCTTGTATCCGGCGACGTTGCCCTGCGACGACAACGCGTCCATGGCCTGCGCTCGTGAGATACGCGGAATGGCCTCCAACGCAAAGGCTTGCACGCCGGCCTGCTTGAGCGCGCCGATCGAGTTCTCTGCGTTACGCGGCGCCAGGAAGCCGATCAGGGTCTGGCCGCTGTGCAGCTTGCCGACCTCCTCGGCGGTCGGCGGCGCGACCTTGACGACGACGTTCGCCGCCCAGGCGTCACCGATCGTTGCGCCGGCCTGCGTGTAGAGCTCGTCGGGCAGCAGGGCGCGCTCACCGGCACCCGACTCCACGACGACCGCGATCCCGCTTTTCACCAGCGGCGCGACTGCCTTCGGGACCAGGGCGACCCGTCGCTCGTCGGCTCCCGACTCGGCGACCACCCCCACCGTCGTCTGCGTTTCTGTCATGGTGTTCGCATCTACTTCCCTGTACTCCCCAACCCCGCTGAGATCGGCACCAACCCTAGCCTGACGCTCCTGCTGGTCACCAAAGCGGAAAGTCTTGGCCGTGTTCTGCGGGCTCCCGCGGGCCGAAATAGCGCCGCTGCGATTCGTCGATCGCGACGTCGTTGATGCTGGCTTCGCGCCGGGCCATCAGACCGGCCTCGTCGAACTCCCACAATTCGTTGCCGTAGCTGCGCCACCACTGCCCGGAAGAGTCGCGGCTCTCATATTGGAAGCGGACAGCGATGCGGTTGTCGTGGAAGCTCCACAGGCTTTTGCGCAGGACGTAGTCGAGCTCGTGCTGCCATTTGCGGGTGAGGAAGGCCACGATCTCCGCACGTCCGACGATGTGCTCGCCGCGGTTTCGCCACTGCGAGTCGACGGTATAGGCGTGGCTGACGCGTTCTGGGTCGCGGGTGTTCCAGGCGTCCTCGGCGGCTTGCACCTTCTGGATCGCCGTCGCACGAGTGAAGGGCGGCAGCGGCGGGTTGATGTCGGTCATACCCTTCATCCTGCGCCGCTGGTGTCGCCGTGTTCCGGGTGGCTTATCGTGGCGGTCATGGACTTCGCGATGTCAGCCAAAGCCGACGACTACCACAAGCGGCTGACCGAATTCATGACCGACTACGTCTTTCCGGCCGAGGCCGACTACGACAAGTACCGCGAAGAGGCCGGCCCGCACGATCACACCGTCCCGCCAGTCATCGAGGAACTGAAGATCAAGGCGAAAGCCGCGGGCCTGTGGAACCTGTTCTTGCCGGCGGAATCCGGTCTGACCAACCTGGAGTACGCGCCTCTGGCCGAGCTGACCGGGTGGTGTCTGGAGATCGCGCCCGAGGCATTGAACTGTGCGGCACCGGACACCGGGAACATGGAGACCCTGCACCTGTTCGCCACCGAGGAGCAGCGCAAGCAGTGGCTGGAGCCGTTGCTGGCCGGCGAGATCCGCAGCGCGTTCTCGATGACCGAGCCGGCAGTCGCCAGCAGCGACGCCCGCAACATCGAGACCTCGATCGTGCGCGACGGCGGCGACTACGTGATCAACGGCCGGAAGTGGTGGACGTCGGGAGCAGCGGACCCGCGCTGCAAGATCCTGATCGTGATGGGCCGCACCAATCCGGACGCCGCCAATCATCAGCAGCAGTCGATGGTGCTGGTGCCGATCGATACGCCGGGCGTCACCGTGGTGCGCTCCACGTCGGTCTTCGGTTACCAGGACCAGCCCGGGCATTGCGAGATCATCTACGACAACGTCCGGGTGCCGGTGACCAACCTGCTCGGCGAAGAAGGCTCCGGTTTCGCGATCGCCCAGGCGAGGCTCGGGCCGGGTCGCATCCACCACTGCATGCGTGCGCTGGGTGGAGCCGAACGTGCGCTGGCCTTGATGGTGAACCGGGCCAACACCCGCATCGCGTTCGGCCGTCCGCTGGCCGACCAGGGTATGGTGCAGCACGCAATTGCCAAGTCCCGCAACGAAATCGACCAGGCCCGCCTGCTGTGCGAGAAGGCGGCGTGGACGATCGACCAGCACGGCAACAGGGCCGCGCATCTGCTGGTGTCGCAGATCAAGGCGGTGGCCCCGCAGATCGCGTGCGATGTCATCGACCGGGCCATCCAGGTGCACGGCGGCGCGGGTGTCAGCGAAGACACGGCGCTGGCCCGGATGTACGCCTGGCATCGCGCCATGCGCATCTTCGACGGACCCGACGAGGTGCACATGCGTTCGATTGCGCGCGCCGAGATCGGCCGGGAGAAAAGCGCTTTCGCCGCGGCGGTCACCTAAGTGGCGACCGGCGTACGGGATCTGCAAGGCGCCTGGAACTTTCGCGATGTCGCCGACAGCACGGGTGTGCTGCGCCCTGGGCGGCTTTTCCGTTCCGGTGAGCTGAGCGAGCTCGCCGATGAGGGCCGGGATGAGCTGCGCCGCTTGGGCATCACCGATGTCGCCGATCTGCGATCACGTAGTGAGGTGCTGCGGCACGGCCCCGGACTCGTCCCCGACGGCGTCGACATCCACCTGCTGCCCATCCCCGACCTGGCACCCGACGATGTGAATCCGGACGGCGAGGCCCCGCACGAGCACGCGTTCAAGCGGCTGTTCGAAGAACAACCCGACGGGGAATCGGTCAGCGCCACCGCCACTCGCTACATGGTCGAGGAGTACAGCCGCTTCCCCACCTATCCCGGAGCGCGCGAGGCGCTGCACCGGGTGGTGACCCTGTTGGGTAACAGGCGCACGGTGCTGGCCCACTGCTTCGCCGGCAAGGACCGCACCGGGTTCACCATCGCGCTAGTGCTCGAGGCCGCGGGCGTCGAGCGCGACGCGATCGTCGCGGACTTCCTGACCAGCAACCACGCCGTGCCGTTCCTGCGCGAGCGCATCCTCGATGCGATCCGCCAGCGCGCCGACGTCGAGGTGACCGCGGAGTTGATGTCGACCACCGAGGCGCGGCTGTCCGAGGAAGTGCTCGGGGTACGCGCCGAGTACCTGGATGCTGCACGGCGGACCATCGACGACAACTTCGGTTCGCTCGATGGCTACTTCCGCAGCGCGGACATCACCGAGGCCGACGTCGATCGGCTGCGCGAAGCACTGCTCGGCTGAGCAGGCCCCCCGTAACACCCACACCAGCGTGCGGGCATGAGGCGCTCTTCGAGTTTCAAAAAAAAGACATCACGCCAGCCAGTGACCGCTGGGGCTCCTGAGGCACTCGAGACAGATCCGGCATCCTGGACAGGAAACTTAATTTTCGCCAACTAAAACCTGTGTATTTCTTAGACATTTGCGGCTCGGAGGGGTAGACATACGCCTAATACCTGCGCCGCTGGAGCCGCATCATGCCCTGGCGACCGTCAGCCCATAGTCCGAAAGGTCGCACAATGTCAGGTCGCACGCTTCGTCTCATGGGCCTCGGGATGGTCGTTACCGCAGGTGCAGGCTTCCTCAGCATGGCCGCCATGATGAACCCCGCCGCCGCCCACGCGGACGGAAGCGATGTCGGCTTGGTCATCGGCGGCACCGGGGATCCGAATCCTGGCCCTGGCTACGTGGAGGCGGCGGACCTGCTCTACATCAACCAGCAATATCCAGGCGACATCACCAGCTTCTACCAGGCCACTTCGACCGATCCCGACTCACCGGATTTCTACGGACCCGGCTTGTATACGCCTGAGCAGGCATATCCTCTGTTTGGCGGCGGTGTCCAGCAGCTGTTTTACAACCTCACCGATCCTTCGACTGACCTGCCGGCCGGCAACACCTCGGTCGGACAGGGCGCCAACATTCTGGACAACACAATTCTCAGCAACATCGCAAACGGTGACGGCTCGACGGTGTTCGGTTACTCGCAGAGTTCGACGCTGTCGGGCTTCACCATGCAGTTGCTCGAACAGTCCGGGATAACGAACACCACACCCGATGCCCCGCAATTCCTGCTCATCGCCGACCCGAACAATCCCAACGGCGGGCTGTTCGAGCGCTTCAACGGCTTCGAGACGACATCGGGTCAAACGACTGTCGACCCGTTGAACCTGTCGAGTCTGGGTATCTCGTTCGACGGCGCGACCCCGGCCGACGACTTCACCACCAATGTGTACACCCTGGAATACGACGGCTTCGCCGACTTCCCGCGCTACCCGCTGAACTTCCTGTCAGACCTCAACGCCTTCTTGGGTATCGCGGAATTGCACGGCACGTACCTGAACTATGCCCTCAACGGGACCGGCCCCACACCAACTGATATCGCCAATGCGGTTCCGCTGACGACCGAGGGCGCTACGACGACCGACTACTACATGATCGACACGATTGATGGAGCACCCGTGACGGCGCCGCTGGTGGGTCTGCTGCCGGCACCTCTGCAAGAGTTGCTGGGGCCCGACCTGACGTATCTGATCAACCTGGGCTACGGCGACGGCACTCTGGGCTACTCGGACACCGCGGCGAACATACCCACCCCGTTCGGGCTGTTTCCCGACGTCAGTCTGTCGACTGTGCTCAGCACCCTGGGCACCGACACCGAGCAAGGCATCCAGAACCTGATGAGCGGGACAGACCCCTACTCGGCGATGGATCCGGCGACCTCGTCAGCGACGAGCTTCTCGGACCTGATGTCGGCATTGGAAGCTGACGCCGCAAATCCGGCAGCGACCTTCACCGAGTTCGTCAACGCACTCTCGAGTGCGACCTCGACGCTGTATTCAACCTTGTTGCCGACGGCAGACATCATCAACTCGCTGGTGACAAGCCTGCCCGCATGGGAAACCTCGATTTTCACAGACACCCTGTCGAGCGGTGACTTGCTTGACGCTCTCGGTTTACCGGTCGCGGGTACCACCGCGATAGGCACGCTGGCAGCAGGCTTCGAATTCGAAATCCTCTCGACCGCGATCAGCCAGGCAGCTGCCGACTTCTCGGGTCTCTTCTAGTCACGAGGGGTACCGAACGCGCCGCCACCGGCCTGCCGGGACGGCGCGTTCCGTATGGAAGTTGGAGACGTCACATTCGGCCTCTTCGTGAGCGCCGGCAACATCATTGCCGCTCAAGGAATGGTTTGGATTTCCGCAGACATCCAGGTTCAAGACGGGTAGAACATGTGTTGAATACCCGCGTTTCTGGGGCAGCTGGCTTTTCTCATGAGTCCGCCCAAGGTCGGGGAGGATCGCACATGTCAGACCGCAAGCTTCGTTGGTTGAGGTTCGGGCTGGTGGCAACCGCCGGCGCTGGCGTCTTAGGGCTGAGCGCAACAATGCATCCGACGGCCGCGTACGCGGACGGCGAAGACGTCGGGTTGGTGATCGGGGCCAGCGGTGTCCCGATCCCGGGGGCCCTGTACGTGGCGGCGGCTAACGGTCAGTACCTCGACAACGAATACACCCATTTCTACCCAGACCTCACTTTCTACGGGGCGACCTCAACCGTGCCCTCCGACGTAGGGTTCTATGGCGAAGGCGTCGTTACGCCGGAAGGCCTCTATCCGTTGACCAGCGCCGGCGTCCATCAGCTGCTCCTCAACTACCCCACTGCCGACGATGGCTTTCCGGCACTGAGCTCTTCGGTTGGCCAAGGAATGGCGATTTTGGAAAGCACCATAGCGGCCGACGAGGCGGCGGGGAATACGTCAACGGTGTTCGGTTACTCCCAGAGTTCGACGATCGCCAGCTACGTCATGCAGCAGTTGGACGCGGATGGCGTGAGCCGAAACGACGTGAACTTCTTGCTGGTCGCTGACCCCAGCAATCCCAACGGCGGGGCGCTCGAGCGCTTCGCCGGTTTCGAAACCACATCGGGCCAGACTGTCTCCGACCCGTTGAACCTCCCTAGCCTGGGTTTTGTCTTCAACAGCGCCACCCCCGCCGATGACTACGTGACCAACATCTACTCACTCGAATACGACGGCTTCGCGGACTTTCCGCGCTACCCGCTGAACTTCCTGTCCGACCTGAACGCCTTTTTGGGCATCGCAACGCTTCACGGCACCTATCTGAACGGGTTTGTCCCTGGAAACGGCGGCCCGACCGCAGAACAGATCGCCGGCGCAACTCCCCTACCGGGGTCGATGGACTCGCTGACGGACCCCTGCACCGACTGCCTGACCAATTACTACATGATCGACGAGACCCCGCCGCTGGTCGCACTGCTCCCGCAGCCGCTGCAAGACCTGCTGGGACCCGACCTGACGTATCTGATCAACCTCGGCTACGGCGACGGCACTCTCGGTTACTCCGTGACGGCTGATTCACCGGCCAACGTGCCCACCCCGTTCGGGCTGTTCCCTGACGTCAGCCTGTCCACGGTGCTCAGCACACTGGCCACCGACACCCAGCAAGGCATCACCGCGTTCGAGAATGACCTCGCGGATCCCGCCGCGTTGTTGGCGTCGCTGCAATCGTCGGGGCAGAGCTTTACCGATCTGCTGTCAGCTTTGTCGCTCGACGCCGCTGATCCCGCCGCGACGGCCACTGACCTCATCAACGCGATCTCAAGCGCCGCCTCGACAGCGTATTCAACTCTGCTGCCGTTGGCTGATATCGGGAATGCCCTGCTGACCAGCCTTCCGGCGTATGACCTTTCGCTGTTCACAGAGAATCTGTCGAGCGGTGACCTGCTCGACGCGCTCGGATTGCCGCTCGCGGCTAACACTGGGATGGACACACTATTCGCCGGTTTCGGATTCGCGGTCATCGATAACGCGGCCACCCAGATCGCTGCCGACTTCGCCGGCCTGTTTTAGGGCTCCAGCACGAGCTTGCCGAACACCCCACCATCGGCCAGGGCCTGCAGCGCGGCAGGCCCTTCCGACAGCGGATACCGTTGCGGCGGCGGAGGTTTCAAACCGGCCGCGACCAACTGGTTGAGGCCGAAGGAGAACAGCGCCGCCGAGCCGGGCACCTGGTGCAGGTATTCGCCCCAGGCAACACCGAGGACGCCGGCGTTGCGCAGCAGTAACCGGTTGACCTTGACCGTCGGGATGGAGCCCGCCGCGAATCCGATCACCAACAGCTTGCCGTCGATGGCCAGCACCCGGATGGCGTCGTCGAAGGCCTTACCGCCAACCGGGTCGACGACGATGTCCACGCCGCGACCGTCGGTGTGCTCGCGGACCGCCTGCGCCCAGCCGTCAGCCAACGGCAACACCACGTCGGCGCCCAACGACTCGACGAATTCCGTTGCGCCCGTGCGACGCACCACGGCGATCACCTTGCTGGCACCCATGGCTTTGGCCACCTGGATGGCGGCCGTGCCGACACCGCCTGCCGAACCCAACACCAGCACGCTCTCGCCCTGTCGCATGGCAGCCCGTCGGGCCAGCGCGAAATACATGGTGTTGTAGTTGACCAGCAGCGACACCGCTTCGGCGTCGTCGAGCTCCGCTGGGCTGCGGGTCACGTTGGCCACCGGAACGACGACCTTCTCGGCGTAGCCGCCCAGAATCCCGAACGCCGAAACCCGGTCCCCGACTGCGAATTCGGATTCCTCCGGAGCCCAGTCGACCACGCCGGCTGCTTCCATGCCCGGGATGAAGGGCGGCGGCAGCTTGAGCTGATACTCACCCCTGCTCATCAACAGGTCCGGAAAGCAGACCCCTGCGGCCCGGACACCGATGACCAGCGTGTCGTCATACCCGACGACGTCGTCGACATCGGTGTAGGCGAGACCGTCAGGCCCTGAAAGCTCCTGTACAACACAGGCTTTCATGCGATCTCGATCAGCGGATCGAGAAGTCCGCCTGCTTCGCGGCCGACAGGTCGTCGATCTCACCCCAGTGCGAGGCGATGTCGTCGACCGAAGGCGGCGTCGTGAAGGTGACGCCTTCGTTCTGGAACAGCGCGGTGCGCTGCACCTTGCCGCCGCCGACGATGAAGACCGAGCCCGTGTCGGGGACTTCCTCGGTGACCAGGTAGGCCACCACCGGGGCCACGAATTCCGGCGTCAGGTTCTTCAACACCTCCGGCGGCAGGATGTCCTCGGTCATCCTGGTCGCGGCGATCGGCGCTAGCGCGTTGGCCTTGATGTTGTACTTGGCGCCTTCCTGGGCCAGCGTGTTGATCAGACCGACCAGCCCCAGCTTGGCGGCGCCGTAGTTGGCCTGACCGAAGTTGCCGAACAGCCCACTGGTGGAAGTGGCGACGAGCACGCGACCGTAGCTCTGCTCGCGGAAGTGCGGCCAGGCGGCGCGCACCACGTTGTAACCACCGTAGAGGTGCACCTTGAGCACGGAATCCCAGTTCTCGAAGGACATTTTGTGGAATGTGCCGTCACGCAGGATCCCGGCGTTGCTCACCACGCCGTCGATCTTGCCGAACTCGTCGATCGCGGTCTTGATGATGTTCTCCGCGCCCGCGGACTCGGCGACGCTGTCGTAATTGGCGACCGCGCGACCACCGGCGTCCTTGATCTCTTTGACGACCTCGTCGGCCATGTTGTGTCCGGAACCGCTGCCGTCGCGGGCGCCACCAAGGTCGTTCACCACGACGCTGGCGCCTTCTTTGGCGAGGGTCAACGCGTATTCGCGACCCAGACCACCACCGGCTCCGGTGACGACAATGACACGATCCTGCACTCCGGGCATTACTTTCCTATCTCTCGATCGTCAGTGACCAACAGTGTGAAGCAGGCCGGCGAACGCTAGAACAGCCGGCGGGCCAACTTCCACGCCTTCTCTGTATACGGCGGGTAGATGAAGCTGGCGATATCGGGTCGGGTCGGCTTGGTCAGCACCGACTTGCGGTGGCTGAACTCCTCGAAGCCGAACTTGCCGTGGTAGGCACCCATACCGGACGGGCCGACGCCGCCGAACGGCAGCTTGTGGGTGGCGAAGTGGAACAGCAGGTGGTTGATCAGCATGCCGCCCGCCGGCACTTCCTTGATCACTCGTTCGCGCACGGACTTGGCCTTGGTGAACAGGTAGGCGGCCAGCGGCTTGGGCCGTGCGTTCACGAATGCGATTGCCTCATCGAGGTTGTGAACAGTCACGATGGGCAGGATCGGGCCGAAGATCTCGTCGGTCATCAACGGCTCGTCGGTCGCGGGGTCCACGACGACGGTCGGCTGGATGTTCAGTTTCGAGGCGTCCGAGCCGCCGCCGATGGCGACCTTCCCCTTGGTGGCGGCGAGTGCGGTGGTGAGCCGGTTGAAGTGCCGTTCGTTGACGATCCGCTTGCCGCCGGTGGCGTTCTCCGCCTCGAACCCGGTGACGGCCTTTCTGATCTCGTCGACAAGCTGGTCGCGGATGGGCGCCTCGGCCAGGACGTAGTCGGGTGCGATGCAGATCTGCCCGGAGTTGATGAGCTTGGTCCACGCGATCCGCTTCGCGGCGACTTTGATGTCGGCGTCAGCCGAGACGATGACCGGGCTCTTGCCGCCGAGCTCGAGGGTGACCGGGGTCAGGTGCGACGCCGCACCCTCGTAGACCTTGCGGCCGATCTCGGTGCCGCCGGTGAAGAGCAGGTGGTCGAAGCCCTGCGCGATGAGCTCCTGGCTGACGGAGCCGTCACCCTCGATGACGGCGATCGCATCGTTGTCGAGGTATTGCGGCACCAACTCGGCCATCAACGCCGACGATGCGGGCGCGACCTCAGATGGCTTGAGCAGCACAGTGTTACCCGCGGCGATCGCGCCGATCGCGGGACCCAGCGTCAGGGCGAACGGGAAGTTCCATGCGCCGATGATCAGCACGGTGCCATAGGGCTCGTACTCGACCCAGCCGCGCCCGGGCAGCTGCGACATCTCGAGCAGGCGGTGGCGGCGTTTCGCCCACTTGGCCACGCTTTTCGCGGCGTACGCGGCCTCGCCGCTGGTGCTGGCGACGTCGGCGAGCCAGGCTTCGAACGGCGACCGCCCCAGGTCTTTCTCCAGTGCGTCGGCAATCGTGGTCTCGTTCTCGACCATCAGCCGGTTCATCGCGCGCAACTGCTCTTTGCGCCACTGCAGATCGCGGGTGCGACCGGTGGCAAACGTCTGGCGAAGCCGAGCGACCGTCTTGGCGACGTCGGGTCCGGGTGCAGGGGTTGTGTCCGCGTGGTGGGCGGCGACGTGAGTTGCTTCTGTGGTCATCGGGAATCCTTCCTCGACCGGCGAAAACCCAATCCTAATCAACCACCCGGTTGGGCAACAGGTCCCCTCAGCTGACGACGGCGCGCATCGTCACGGCCTTTCGGCGGTCACGAATTGCGAGAACGCGTCCTTGTCGTCGCCCATCGGAACGCCCTCGACCCAGCGGCCCAACCGGCGCATTTCGTCTCCGGAGTTCTGCGCCGTGGCCCGCCAGCCATGCTCGTTGAGCCAATCAACGACGACCGCGCGATCTTCGTCGTGGTAGATCAGGTCCTGAATGTCGACGCTGCGCTCGATGCCGATTTCGGCGGCCAACCGCTCGAAACGCTCCCGCATCGCTTGGCGACGCTCGTCGGCGTGGCTGGCCGCGGTCTCCACCGCGATCCGGCTGCCCGGTGCGCTCAACTCGGTGATCTGCGCGAACAGCCGGTCCTGGGCGTCGGCCGGCAGATACATCAGCAGACCTTCGGCCAGCCAGGCCGTCGGCGCCTTGGGGTCGAAGCCTTCCGCAACCAGGGCGGCCGGCCAGTCCTGGCGCAAGTCAATCGGCACCTCGCGACGGTCGGCCGACGGCGCGGCGCCATGGGAGGCCAGCTTTGCCGACTTGTAATCGAGCACCTTGGGCTGGTCGATCTCGTACACCGTGGTGCCGGCCGGCCAGTCCAGCCGGTAAGCGCGCGAGTCCAGCCCAGACGCCAGGATCACCACCTGGCGGATACCGGCCGCCACCGCACCGGCGAAGTGGGCGTCGAAGAAATGCGTCCGCACCGCCTGATAGCTGCGCATGTGCTCGAAGACCGCCGCGGTCTCCGGGTCGAGGGACTCCACCTTGGCGATCACCGCGTCGTCGAGCATGCTCTCCCACACACCGGTGCCGGCCTCGGTGACCAGCAGCCTGGCGTAGGGGTCGCGGATCAGCGGATCGGGCCGGTCGGTCTCGTAGGCCCGCGCGGCGGCGACCATCACTGCCGTGGAGCCGACGCTCGTGGCGATGTCCCACGTGTCGTCGTGCGTGCGTAAGCCACTCATCGTTGTGCTCCTACCTACTGCGAATGTGTTTGTTGCTCATACAGTTTGGCCGCGCTGCGCGCGCAGCAGCCTGGTGGTGAAGGCCTCGTCGGCCAGGTCCGCCGGGATCGGTCGGCCCAGTCGCGCCATCTCGTCGGTGTTGCTGATCGCACTCACCTGCCAACCGTGCTCGGTCAGCCAGTCCGCGGCATCCGCCCGGTCACTCTCTTGATACGTCAGCGTCTCGACGTTGACGTCGAGGCCCAGCCGTTGGCGCATCCGGTCGAAGCGTGCTCGTCGCGCCGCGCGGCGCTGGTCGCTGTCGGCTACGCCGAGGCTGAAGGCTTCGACGGCGACCTGGCTGCCAGGCGCGCTCAGCGATGTCAGGATCTCGAACAGCCGGTCCTGAGCTTCGGCCGGCAGGTACGGCAGCAGGCCTTCAGCCAGCCAGGCGGTCGGTTGGCTGGGGTCGAAACCTGCGGCGGTCAACGCGGCCGCCCAGTCGTCGCGGAGGTCGACGGGAACCGTGCGCCGGTTGGCGGTGGGAGCTGCGCCCGCTGATTCCAGGGTGGTCGTTTTGTAGTTGACCACCTGCGGTTGATCGATCTCGAAGACGGTGGTTCCGGCGGGCCAGTCCAGCCGGAAAGCCCGCGAGTCCAGGCCCGCGGCTAGGATCACGATCTGCCGGATGCCTGCCGCGACGGCGTCGGCGAAGTAGGTGTCGAAGTAGTGGGTGCGCACGGCCTGGTAGTCGACCGCCAGTTGGTGCACACGGCGGCCATGCTCGTCGTCGCCGATCCATTCCAGGTCGCTGGCCAGCCGCGCCCAGGGCTGCCCCGCCGACGAGACCAACAAGTAGGCGAACTTGTCGCGGATCAGCGGCGTGGTTGCCGCCGTTTCGACGGCGCGGGCCGCGGCAACGCTCAAGGCGGTGGCGCCGACGCTTTCGGTGATGTGCCAGCTGTCCCCATCGGAACGAATGGAGCTCACGTCCTGTGCAGTCATAACGTTGCCCATGCTACCTAATAACTTAGGTTAGCTATATGGTTGTGTGCGCTACATCACTGCAGTTTATTTGTGCTGATGACTGAGGCCGGTGCCCAACAACTGGGTGAGCTGGCCGGCGATGTTGTCGAATTCGTGACGAGTACCGACGTAGCCGGCGTAGAAGCCGACGCCGAGCAACACCGCGTGCAGTATTGCCGCGAGCGCGGCGGCATCGGTGTCCGGCCGCAGTTCCCCTCGCTCGACGGCGTCGTTGATCGCCCAGATCAGGAATTCCCGCGTGGCGCCGATGGGGTCGGTGTCCGGCCGCCTCAACTCCGGATGACGTTGAGCCTCCAGCGTCGCGGTGATCAGGAACGCCGCCGCAGTGCGGTGTTTCGCTTCGGCTTCGATCGTGCCCTCGAGGAATGCGACCACCCGCGCCACCAGTGTGGCTTCGCGCCGCGCCCGCTCTGTGCTGGCGGCCACGACCGTGTGGGTGGTCTCTTCGAGCACCTGCCAATACAGCGCTCGCTTATTTGCGAAGTAATGGTTGATGGCCGGCCTGGTGAGGTCGGCCCGGATCGCGATCGCTTGGAAAGTCGCTGCGCCGTAACCACGTTCGCTGAACACCTCGCGAGCCGCGCGCAGAATGCGTTGACGTGTTTCTGCCGCCTTCGCCGCGGGTGGACGACCGGGACCCCGGCTCATGGGCTGAACCACAGTACGGATTGTGCCACAGATCACACCAGCGAACCCGCACTGGCTGAACTGCGTGTTAGTTAGCTCTGGACGACGCCATCCGGTGCGGCATCAAGCCATTGGGCGGGACGTGGCCGAACTTTCCGGCCTGGAAGTCCTCGAGGGCCTGGACCAACTCGGCTTTGGTGTTCATCACGAACGGGCCGTAGTGGACCACCGGCTCCCGGATCGGTTCACCGCCGAGGATCAACACTTCCATTGCGGGCACCCGCGATTCCTGCGTCGAGTCGGCGCTGACCGTAATACGGTCGCCGACACCGAAGACCGCCAACTGCCCGTTCCGGATCGGATGCGCCACCGGACCGACCGACCCACGTCCGGCGAGAACGTAGACCAATGCGTTGTATTCGCGGTTCCACGGAACGTTGAGCCCCGCGCCGGGCTGAATTGTCGCGTGCACCATCGTGATTGGGGTGTGCGTGATACCCGGCCCGTGATGACCGTCGAGCTGTCCCGCGATGACGCGGATGAGCGCACCGCCGTCGCCGGACGACAGCAGGGCAACGTCGCCGCCCTCGATGGCCTGGTATCGCGGAGTGGCGAACTTGTCCTTCTTCGGAAGGTTCACCCATAGCTGGATGCCGTGGAACGTTCCGCCGCCCTCCACGAGTTCGGCTGGCGGAGTTTCGATGTGCAGGATTCCGGCACCGGCGGTCATCCACTGGGTCGCACCATCGGCGATCAGCCCGCCGCCACCGTGCGAATCCTGGTGCTGGAACCGGCCGTCGATCATGTAGGTGACCGTCTCGAACCCACGGTGTGGGTGCCAGTCGGTGCCTTTGGGCTCGCCGGGCCGGTATTCCACCTCGCCCATCTGGTCCATGTGCACGAACGGGTCGAGCACCGCGGTGCTGACTCCGGCGAACGCGCGGACCACGGGGAATCCTTCGCCCTCGTGGCCGCGCGGTCCGGTGGTCACCGAACGAACCGAACGTTCCGTGTCGGCTGGTTGAGCCGCGGAAACCCGCGGCAAGGTCAATGTGTCTGCGGTTATCGCGGGCATCTTGCGCCTCCTTGCAGCTGTAGCTGCCCGGTATAACCGGACCGCGGTCCGTTTATTCCCGGCGAGCTACCCGGGGGCCTGGGAGCGCCGCGACCTCAGCTCTACCGCTTGGCAGCCTTCGCCGCGCCCTGTTCGCTGGACGAGCCCTCGTGACTCAGTTGCCCGCCCGCGTTCTCCAGGTGCGCGCGCACGAACCACTGGAACTTCTCCAGTTCTGCGGCGTGACCGATCAGGATGTCCTGGGTCACCGGGTCGCTCTTGCCGGTCTCGGCAATGCCCTTGCGGGTGTCCTCGATCACGCCGTTGTAGACCAGGTCCAGTGCGGCCAGGTGGGCCTGGACGGTGTCGCGGCCGACCGAATAGTCATCCCAGGTGCGGTCTTTGAGAATCGAGCCCGGCGTGCCCTGCGGCGATCCACCCAGCGTCGCGATCCGCTCGGCCACTTCGTCGGCGTATCCGCGCACCAGTTCCACTTGCGGGTCGATCATTTCGTGAACGCCAATGAAGTTGGGCCCGACCACATTCCAGTGAACGTGCTTCAGCGTCAGATGAAGATCGTTGTAGGTGCTCAGCTGCTTTTGCAGCAGGTCGGCGATCTTGATTCCTTGCTTCTCGGTCAAGCCCGGAACAGTGAACTGCGTCATAGTCATCTCCCTGAGGTCTTCCGCGGGTCTCTCACGCGGACAGGTCTGGAATACCCGATGACCACGGGTCGTAATCTCGGGTCGATCAGAGTGAACGGATGTCCTGCAGCGGCAGTCGCGCGCCGCGACGCGGCTCGTAGGCCAGCCCACTGACTTCCAGCAACCGGACCACGCGGTGCCGGTGTGGACGCATCGGCTCGAGGAGTTCGACCATCTCGGCATCGTCGACCGGTCGTCCCAGCAACGTCCAGCCGATCATCTTCGGCACGTGGTAGTCACCGACCGAGAGCGCGTCAGGATCACCGAAAGCGCGCTGCGCTGTTTCGGCGGCCGTCCATACCCCGACGCCGGGCAGCGACATCAGCGCCTCGCGGGCCTGTTCGGCCGGCCGCGACGTGAGCCGTTCCAACGACGACGCGCGCTGTGCACAGCTGACGACAGTGCGGGCCCGTCCCGGATCGACGTTGGCCCGGTGAAACTCCCACGACGGGACGTACCGCCACACCTCGGCCGGCGGCGGTACCCGCATCCGAGCAGGTGCGGGCCCCGGTGCCGGCGTGCCGAACTTCGTCACCAGCAGGCGCCAGGCGCGGAACGCATCCTTGCCCTGCACTCGCTGCTCGAGGATCGCCGGGATCAACGCCTCCAGCACCTGGCCAGTGCGCCCGAGTCGTAGGTGCGGGACTCGCCGATGCGCATCCGCGACGATCGGATTGGCCGGCGCGAAATCCGACGGATCGTCGTCCGCGCCGAGCATCGCCGGCAGGGCGTCGAGGAACTCCTCGGCGCCGCTTCCCCAGGCCGTGCAGTCCACCGCGTTGGCCGCCGCGCGGGTGATGCGCGCCGTGACCGACCCGCTGCGCAACAGGCTCGCCCGCCAGATGGCGCCGTCGTTGTCGATCTGGAAGCACGGATCGCCGGGCCCTCGGCGCAACGGGAACAGGGAGGTCCTGGGACTGACCACGCTCGGGAACGTCACTGTGCGAGCGCTCCTCACCACCTGCTCCCGCACGGGTCGATCATAGGTCGGGCGCCGCTGGTACATGCTTGTCGGCGAATGATTGACCGGCCGTGGCTAGCGCGTCAGGATGACGTGGTGACGACCCCCTTCGACGATCCGCAGGCGGAGCTGGCATGGATGTTCCTGCAGTGTCTGTCAGAGGGCGGAGACGTCGACGAATGTTTCGGGCTGCTGACCGACGACTTCACCTACTGGAGCATCGTGACGCGTGAGTCGGTCGGCAAAGCTGCGTTGCGCGAAGAGTTCGAGCGACGCAAAAGTCGGATGGAGTTGAGTCTGGATTTCATCCAGTGCTTCAACGACGGCGAGCGCGTGGTGATCGAGGCGGAGATCGAGGGCGAGACCACCGACGCCGTGCACTACGACAGTCCCGCCGTATTCATCTTCGACACCCGTGACGGCCTTATCTCGTCGCTGCGCGAGTACTGCGACACCGAGCTGTACGCCACGGTGTTCGGCCGGGCGAACGCCTAGCCGCGCTGGACGTCGACGTCGGCCTTGTCCGGATAGAAGGCCACGTGGCCGGCAATGGCCGCGACCGCAGGATACGGCTGGTCGTAGGTCCAGATCGCGTCCTCGACGGTGTCGCCGGTCTCGGTCGTCACGCTGTAGTAGCCGGCCTCACCCTTGTAGGGGCAGTAGGTGCTGGTGCCGGTGCGGCTGATCCGGTCTTGGACTACATCCTTCAGCGGAATGTATTGCACGGCTGGGTAAGTGGACTCCTGCAGCTGCAGAGCGTCGTGCGTGTCAGCGACGACTTCGCCGTTGACCCGAACCACGACCCGAGCTCCGGTCGGGTTGATCGTGATCGGATGCTCGGCGGTGGGTTGGTGAACAGGACGACTGGTCATGGTGGGTCTCCTTGGGTCGCGATAGCAGGTTCAACACCCGGGAGCGTTCAAGATTCCCGTCCGCTGATGTCAGCCTGCCGGCGCGAGCATGTCCTTCCACCCGGAGTCCCCGGTGTGGCGCGAATCCTCCAGTGCGTACTTCGCGCCGTCGGGCCCGACGATTTCGCCGCTGGACGGTACGTAGATGGCCGTCGGGGCGGCCGGGGTGTACACGCACGGGTTGGGCTGCTGCCCGTTGCACTGCACGTGACCCGATCCGGGTCGCTGCAACGGATCGTTCGTCAGCGGTGGCGGCCCGGGCAGTCGATCGGCCGGCACCGGGTTGAGGCCGTTGTCGACCGAGGGCGCCGGTATCACCTTCCCGGGGTCGACCGGTTGGTCGCAACGAGCGCCGGGCGCCGGGCAGTTGCGGATCTGATTCGGATCGCCGTACCAGGGGTTGGTGCCCAACGGGACGTATGGCTTGTTGTCGCGGCATTCTCGTGGGGTCGCCCGGCGCTTGCCGGGGACGTCCACGCAGGGGTAGTTGCGCGCGCCACGCACCACGTTGGCCGGGGTGTCTTGCGGGATCTTGCAATAGGTTCCGGACGGCAGCGGCGCCATGCTGGTATCCGCGGGCGACCGCCACTCCGACGCGGGCAGGAACCCGGTCAGGCACGGCGGCGGATTGTTGATGGCGAGGTTCAGATTCATCAGCACCGACCCGGGAGCGGACGCCACCAATGTCTGTGCGATGGAGCCGATTTCGGGTAGGAATACCAAAAGCTGCTCGACGCCTTTGTTGTACCGCTTGAGCATGTCGGCGACGACTTCGAGGTTGGCGAGAGTCTGCGGCAGCGATTCGCGGACGTCGTTGAAGACGCTGCCGACTTGATCTGCCGTCGGCGCCGCTTTCGACAGGATGCTCTGCACATGCTGATCGTTGTCGGCAATCTCGGCGGTGAGCACCTTCAGGTTGTGCGACCACTGCGCGATCGAGTCGCTGGAGTCCACCTGGCTGTCAATGATCGGCGCGGCGTTGTCGACGATGTCGTCGACGTCGGCCATGTTCGCCTCGAAATCGCCGACGATCGATTGCGTCGAGTCGACGAGTCGTTGCAGTGCCGGTCCCAATCCGCCTACCGCTTCGGCGGTTTCGTTGAGCAGTGATGCGATCTTCTGTTTCGGCAGCACCGATAGCCCACGGTTGGCGGCGTCGAGTGCGGGTCCGATCTCGCTGGGCACCGTGCCTTTGGTGATGGTCTGCCCAGGCGAGAAGAACGTCCCGGGTTCGCCGGTGGACACCAGGTCGAGATACTGCTCACCGATCGCCGACACCGAATGCACGTTGGCCGATGCATCGGTCGGGATCTTGTAGCGGCTGTCGATGCTGAGCGTCGCCCTGACCCCGCGTGCCGTGGGCTCGACCTTGGTGACCCGGCCGATCTGGACTCCCCGATAGGTGACGTTGGACGTGCGGTACAGACCGCCCGACGCCGGCAGCTCCGCGGTCAGCCGGTACTGGCCGACCCCGAGCTGGCTCGGGATACGCAGGTAGTACCAGCCCAGCGCGACCAGCGCCGCCACCGTCAGCGCGGCGAAGACCACCAACTGGGTGCGGATGAACCGGGTGAGCATCCGTTACTCGCCCCGCTCCACCGGCGCATCGGCCGGGTTCGGCGTGAAGCGGATGTCAGGAATCATCGTCGAGGGGTCGCGGCCCCAGGATTGTTCCAGCGCGCGCAGGGCTCCCGAGAAGCCGGTTCCGGTGAAGATCGCGTTGTCGACCGTGCTCAGCGTCAGGTCGAGTGCCCCGGACACGTTGATGAAGTCGCCGCGAACGATTTTCGGCACGCTGTCGACGGCGAAGGGCGGTGACAGCAGCAGCATCAGCGCGTCGACCAGATACGGTGCGGCGCGGCCGAGTTGCTTGAGCGGCCGCTGCAGCTCCGCCAGATCTTCGTGCAGATCGCGCCGTGCGGCGGCCAGGGTCTCGCCGGTGACGTTGCTGATCCGCCCGACCGCCTCGACGGTGTCGGCGAACAGGTCACGCTGTTTCGCGAAATGGTCGACCAACGGCGGGAATTCGGTGAGCACCCGGTCGAGAGTTCCGGTGCGCGTCCCCGCGTAGGACAGCAGTCGATCGGTGGAGTTGATGGCGTGCGCGATGTCGTCGCGCTGTTGATTCAGCCCGGTCGCGAAAGTGTCGAGTTTGCCGAGGAAGTCCCGGATCTGACGGGCGCGTCCGGTCAGAATTTTGTAAACCTCGTTCTGGATCACTTCGAGATTCGGAATTCCGCCGCCGCGCAACACCATAGCGAGGCTGGCGAGCGTTTGCTCGGTCGACGGATAGGCCGACGCATTGCTCAGCGGGATCGTATCGCCGTTCTTCAGCAGTTGCGGCGACGGATCCGGCGGCGCCGCCAATTCGACGTGTTGGGAGCCCAGCAGGCTGGTCTGGCCGATCTTGGCGGTGGCATTCTTCGGAAGCCTGACGCCCTTGTCGAGGTCGATGGTCAGGGTGGCGACCCAGTTCTTCAGGTCGACGGCGCGCACGGTGCCGACGAACACATCAGCCACAAGGACTCGGCTATTTCCGTTCAGCGCCATGGTGTTTGGCATCTGCACGTAGACCTTGTAGGCGCCAGGACCGCTGCCGGGTCCACCGGGTAACGGCACATTGGCGATGCCGCGCCAATTCCCGCAGGACGTCAGCACCATGACGGCAACCAGCAACGCCGTCGCCTGCCGGACCCATCGGCGCATGCGCCTCACGGTCGTGCCTCCGCAGCGCGGAGTGGAGAATCAGCCGCCGGCGCCGCCGCGGGCGACGGAAACGGCTGCGGGTACCACGGCGGTGGCAGCGGGTTGTTCTCGTCGTAGGCGTTCGGCGGCCCGGCCATGTTGCGCGCCGGCGGTGGCGGCGGGATGTCGGGGCCGCCCATCAACTCGGCCAACGATGCCGGCGTCAGCAGGGCCGCGGTTGCGGGCTGGACCTGCACTCCTTGCATACCGGGCGCGACGACCCAACCGGGCTCCGAATTGCGGTGTGACCACGGGGTATCCGGCGAGAAGACACCGGGAACGGTGGTGTCCTTGTAACCGGGCGGCGGCGCCAACCGCGGCTCGGAGTACGCGACGTTCTTGGGCAGCGTGTCGGCGCTGCTGAACAGGTTGATCCCGTACGGAAAGTAGTTGAACTTGATCGCGTCGAGGACGGGTGCGAGATACTGTGCGCACAGCTCGGCGGAATCCTGATAGCCGAGCCGGCTGCCGGCCTGAATGACGCTGCAAATGAACTGCATTGGGTTGGCGAAGTTGACCAGAGCGGGTATGCCGCTCAGACTGCCGTGCGCCGGTTCGTAGATCGCCAGCACGTTCGCGGCCATGGTCGGCAGAATGTGCAGCGCGGTCTCCAGCCCGTCGCGGGGCTCCGGCTGCATGATCGCGGTGGTCACGTCGCTCAGGTTGTCGACGTCGTGGGTGAGCACGTCACGGTTCTCGGTCAGGAACGTCTGCGCGGTCGACAGCAGGCTGTCGGTCTGCTGTATTGCGTTGGCAGCAGCCTGATCCGAACTGGTGAGCTTGTCGGTGATCTGGGCCAGGTCGGTGTTCAGCGCAACGAACTGCCGGTCATCCTCATGCAGTGCGTTGACGAACATCGCCAGGCTGCGCAGCACCGAGAAGAAGTCGCCGCGACCTTCGTCCAGGGTGCTCAGCGCTGACGACAGGCTGTTCAGCGTCGTGTTGATCTGCTTGCCTTTGCCGGCCAATCCGTCGGCGAAGGCTTCGACGACGTCGCCGAACGGTCCTTTCGCCTGCTCCTTGCTCGGGCCGAGTTGGCCGATGATGTGAGTGATGCTGTTGCGCAGGTCATCCCACTCCACCGGCACCTGCGTGCGTTCGATCGGTATGACCGCGTTGTCGGCCAGTGCGGGCCCGGTCTTGTAGACCGGTTCCAGCTGGATGCTGCGCGAGGCGACCAGCGTCGGGTTGAGCACCACCGCGGATGCGTTGGCGGGCACTTTGTATTTGTTGCGGTAGTGGAAGGTGACTTTCATCTTGTCGCCGGTCGGTTCGATCTTGTCGATCGCACCGACGCGGATGCCCATGATGACAACCTTGTCTCCGGCGTAGAGCGCGTTGGTCTCTGGGAAGTAGGCGACCACGGTGTTGTTGGTCAGCTTGTCGTAGAGCTGCCAGCCCACGACGCCGGCGACGAGACCCACCACGATCACGAGCGACGCGACGATCACCGCCGTCTTGGACACCTGCGGTAGCCGCAGCTTGCGAACGTCGAAGATAGTGCTCATGCGCTGCTATCCCCCGTCTCCGCCGGGAGTGATGAACGGGGCGGGCAGCTGCGGACCGGGGCCCGGCGGCGGGGCAGGTTGCGGCGGCGCTGCCGGTGGAGGCGGGCCGGCCGGTAAGAAGCCGTCGGTACGGGCGCCCGGGGGTGCCTTCGGCGGCAGCGGCACCGGCGTGCCCGGCACGGTGGGCACCGGGTCACCGGGGTGTCCGGCGACCGGAATGCCGGGGGCCGGCGGTGAGCCATTCGGGTTCGGTGCCGATGACGCGACATCGGGCAGCGCCGGGTAAGGGCCGTTGGGGCCGAACGGACCCTGCCCCTGATCGAGACCGGCGCACGGCATCGGATTGCCCGGCCGCGGAAGGAGATCGGGAGACGGCGCATACGAGCATGGTGATCCCGGTGCTACGGCCGGGCCCGGGTGATCCGGGGTGCCTTCGAGCACCCGGGGTGCGGGCGGCGGCGCACCGTTGGGTAACCGGGTGCCGTTGGGGTCAGGGAACCGGAAGGCAGGCAGGCCGGCGCTGCGCCAGAAGCTCTCCGGGTCGATCCCGCGCTTCTTGAAGGCCGCGTCTACCCACGGCTGCAGAATCTGATACGGCAGCAGATTGCCGATCATCACCTTGAAGTAGGGCCCGGAGCCGACCGCTTCGCTGAGCGCGGCGGTGTAGTTGCGCAACGTATTCAGCACGGAGACAAGGTCGTTCTTGTGCTCGGCGAGAACGTCAGTGGCAGTGCGCAACTGTTCGAGCAGATGGTGCAGGTTCGGGTTGTCGTGGATCAGGCCCTGCACCTGGGCCGAGAACGCCGACACGTTGGCCAGCAACGCCTCGATGGCCTTGCCGCGCTGGTTGAACGCGGCCAGCAACGACTGGGTGTTGCGCAGTAGCGCGTTGATCTGCTTGCTGCGATCGCCGAGCACGCCGGCGACTTTTCTGGCTTCGGTCAGCAGGTGCTTGAGTTCGTCGTCGCGCTTGCCGATGATGTCGGAGAACTTGGCCACTCCGTCGAGCGCCGCACTCAAGTGCGGACTGGTCTGATTGATGGTCTGTGACAGCACTTTCAGCGACTGCTTGACGGTATCGATGTTCCATCCGGCAGCGGCCTTGGTGACGTCGAAGAACGCGTCGTAGACCTGATAGGGCGTGGTGCTCTGCCCCAGCGGCAGAACACCGTTCGGTCGTAGCGGCGTGCTGCCGCGTGGCTCGATTTCGAGCACCTTCTTACCCAGCAGAGTGTCGGTGCGAATCGCCAACCGGCTCTCGGTGCCGATCTTGTGGGCCCCCGTCGTGAACGTCATGACGGCGTGGTCGCCGTCGATCGCGACGTCTTGCACCGAGCCGACGTCCATCCCGACCAGGCGCACCTTGTCTCCCTTGCTCAACCCGCCGGAGTCAGTGAACTGCGCGTAGTAGTGAGCCGTCGCGAACAGCATCGGCAGGCTGCCAAAGCTTTGTCCCACACCGACGACGAGGACCACGATCGCGATGGCCAGTACACCTGTCCGGACCCGATTGGCGGGCTGCAGTGTTCTCATTGCAGCGTGCACCTACCCGACGGCTGGGTCAGGAGTCGGACGGTGCGGACCGGTCCGCCCGGCTGAAGTCCGTTGACCTTCAGCGACAGGTCGCAGAGGTAGAAGTTGAAGAAGTCACCGTAGATGCCGCTGGCGCGGCCGATGATCTTGAACGCGGCCGGGACCTTTCCGACGAGGTCACTGATCCTGTCCCGTTGCCCGACAAGCGGATTGGCCAGAGTCTCCAGTCGGTCGACCGTCTGGTGCACCAGCGCCCGGTTGTCGGCCAGCAGGTCGGCGACCGTCCCCGCCGCATTGCTGATGTGCGCGGTGCCGTCGGCGAGCGGATCGGCCCGGTCTTTGAGCCGGCTGACCAGAACCTCGAATTTGTCTATGGTCTGGTCGAATTGGTCGCGGTGCTTGACTGTCGTGTCCAGCACGGTGTTCAGGTTGGTGATCACCTCGCCGATCGCCTGGTCGCTGTCGGCCAAGCGGTCGGTCAGTTGTGCGGTCTGGTCCAGGATGTCGTTGATGGTGCCGCCCTCACCCTGGAAGACGGTGATGATCGACGAGGCGATGCTGTTGACTTTCTGCGGGTCCAGCGCGCGGAACAGCGGCTTGAAGCCGCCGATCAGCGCGTCGAGGTCCAGCGCCGGCTGGGTTCGGGCCAGCGGAATGAATCCGCCTGCCGGCAAGGCTGTTTCAGCGCCTACACCCGATCCCCGGCTGAGTTCGAGGTACCGGTTGCCGATGAGATCCTGGTAGCGGATCTGCGCGGTCGTCGACTGATAGAGCTGCACCGACCGGTCGACGGCGAAGTCGACGCGGATTTTCTTGTCCCCCTCGACCAGGTCGACTTTTGTGACCTTGCCGACCTCCACGCCGGACGCCCGCACGAACTGGCCGGCCCGTAATCCGCTGGCATTGCTGAACTCGGCCGAATAGCTGGTGGTGCGGTCGAACCGCACTTGGCCGAAGACCACGACGATGACCGCGGTGAACGCCAACTGTACGGTCACGACGGCAGCGAGCCGGACGACTGTCCCGGAGAGTCTCATGGGTTGATCGTGTTCTCCCCGTACTGGCGTCCCCAGACGTACTCGGTGGCCAGCGGCTGGCTGAGCTCGAAGTGGTTGTAGGGCGCGATGCTGTTGCCGGAATCCATCACCAGATACGGGGCGGGCCACAGATCGCGGGTAATCGATTGCCAGCAGCCCGCTTTCCCGCCGGGACCGCCTCGGCCGTTGACCCGCGGCAAGTTGTCCGGATAGACGTAGGGGTTTTCCGTGCCCGCGATGGCCACCCCGAGTTGCGCCGCGTAGTGGTTGCCGCTTTCCAGGGCGGCGATTTTCGGCGCCAGTTCGGCGAAGTTGCGAATGGTGCAGAACACCTGTGGGCTGTAGGTATCCAGTAAGTGCGCGGTGGGCAACAGGTCGGTTGCCACGCGTTGCAGGTACGGCCTGCTGCGGGTGAAGACGTCGTTGCCGGTGTTGGCGAATCCGATCGCGGCCAGTAATGCCGTGTCGAGCTCAGCCTGACGGCGATTCAACGTGCGGGCCGTCGTCACCGCATTCTCCAGCGCGTCAAAGAGATTCGGTGCCGCGTTGGCGTAGACGTCGCCCAGCGCGGCGAGTTGACGGATGTCGTGGCGAATCGTCGGCATCCGGGAGTTCACATGATCGAGCACCGTGTTGCCGTTGACGATCGACTGGCCGAACTTGTCGCCCAGTCCGGTCAGCGCTTCTGCGGCAGCACTGAGCGTGAGGTTGACCTTGACCGGGTCGATGTTGTCGGACAACTCGACGAGCGTCTGGAACACGGTGTTGAACTCCGTGGTGATCGACGTCGCATCGATCACGCTGGATGGTGTAATACGCTGCGGCGCCGGATCTTCAGGTGATGTCAGGCTGACGTATTTGTTGCCGAACACCGTGGTCGCCTGAATCTTCGCGATCACGTTGACCGGAATGAGGTCGACGAATTCCGGGTCGAGGTCGAGGGTGAACTTGGCGGCCGGTTTACCGCGGTGCTCGACTTCGGAGATTCCGGCCACCCGGCCGATGCTCACGCCGTTGTAGGTGACTTTCGAGCCCTCGTCCATCACCAGCCCGGCTCGCGCGGCCAGCATCGTCAGCGTGGTCTTGGGGGTGAAGTCGCCGCGAAATTGCGCGTATATCAAGCCAAGCAGCAGCGCGCAGGCCAGCAACAGACCGATGCCCGCAACAGTGTCCGGCCAGGTTCGAGACTTGCGCACTCTGTTCTTCGTCGTCGATGTGGTCACCATTGGCTACACCGTGAGGTTGAAGTTCGGGTCGACGCCGTACAGCGCAAGCGACGTCAGCAGCACGACGATCACCGTGGACACCAGCGAGAACCGCATCGACCGGCCGACGGCCTCCCCCACCCCGACCGGTCCGCCGCTGGCGTTGTAGCCGTAGTAGCAATGGGTGATCATCACGATCACCGCCATCACGATGACCTCGCCGCCCGACCAGAACACATCCTCGGTGCGTAAGAAGGTCCGGAAGTAATGCTCGTAGGTGCCCTGCGACTGTCCGTAGAACAGCGTCGTGACAACCTGCCCGGACAGAAACGACATCACCAGTGCCATCGCATACAGCGGGACGACGACGACCAGACCCGCCACCAACCGGGTGGACACCAGGAACGCCACCGACTTGATGCCCATCACCTCCAGGGCGTCGATCTCCTCGCTGATCCGCATCGCGCCGAGTTCCGCGGTCGCTCCCGCTCCGACCGTCGCCGCCAGCGCAACGCCGGTCACCACCGCGGTGACAACGCGGACATTGGCCAGGGCGGCGAAGAAGCCGGTGAACGCCTCCACGCCGATATTGCCCAGCGACGCGAAGCCCTGGATCGCGATGAGCGATCCGCCGGACAGCGTCACGAAACCGACGATGGCCGCGGTGCCGCCGACGACAGCCATTGCGCCGGTGCCCATTCCGATCTGGGCGATCAGCCGCAACGTCTCTCTGCGATAGCGGCGCAATGCCCAGCCGATCGACCAGCTACTGGCGATGGAGAAGCGGGTGAGGTGTCCAGCCTTGTTGAGACCCCGGATGGCGCCGCCGCCATAGCGATCGACGTTCGCGACTGCCCGCGGGAAGCGCGCACGAACAATGGTCGCGGTCGACATGTCAACGCCCCGTCCCGAATCGGACGCCGATGGTGGTCAGCACGACGTTGACCGCGAACAGCGCGATCACGCACAACACCAGCGTCTCGTTGACGGCGACGCCCACCCCTTTCGGACCACCCTTGGTGGTCAGGCCGCGGTAGCAGCCGACCAGGCCGGCGATCGTCCCGAAGATCGCGGCCTTGATCGTCGCGATGATCACCTCGGGCAATCCGGTGACCAGTGTCAGAGTCGCGAGATACGCACCGCCCGAGACGTTTTGAAGGCCGACGCCGAAAAGGAAGCCGCCGACCAACCCGATGGTGATGACGGTTCCGTTGAGGAGCGTCGCGACGACCGTCGCCGCCGCCACACGGGGCACCACGAGTCGGTGGATGGGATCGATGCCCAGCACCTCCAACGCATCGATCTCTTCGCGGATGGTTCGGGCACCCAAATCGGCGCAGATGGCGGTGGATCCGGCGCCGGCGACCACCAACACCGTGGTCAGCGGGCCCAGTTGCGTGACGGCCCCCAGTGCGGCGCCCGCACCGGAGATGTCGGCGGCACCGAAGGCGGCGAGCAAGGTGTTGAGGGTGAACACGATCAACACGGTCAGCGGTATCGAGACGGCGATCGTGGGCAGCAGCGCAACGCGCGTGATGAACCACGTTTGGATGATGAACTCGTCGGTGTGAAATGGCGGGCGGAACAGCGCTTTTCCGGCCATCACGCACATTCGGGCGAAGCCGCCGACGGTCGCCAGCGGCGGCTGAAGCTGATCGCGCACATAGCCGACGAGCCCGGTCGGCGTCGCAGTCGTCACCATTGCCTCGGGTGACGTGCTTCAGTGCGATGGCGCGCCGAGTTCACCATGCGTCACACTATGTAACAAAAATCACTGTAGCAACACAAGACACGCGGGAAAGGTGTTGCGGCCGTTAATCGGCGGAAGCGGCCTTGCGGTTGCGCTTGGCGTTCTTCACGTCTGCCCAGAATCGCGCGGCCTCGCGAATCGACTCTTCGACGGGCCTTGGCTGCCAACCTAATTCGCGCACGGCCTTGCTGTGATCCACCGGGGCTTCGGCGCGCATCATCCGCACCGATTGCATGCTGAGCTCGGCGTCCTTGCCCGTCAGCCGGGCCCGCACACTGCCCAGTGCCCCCATGGCGTAGAGCACCGGCACCGAAATCGCCCGTCGCGGCGCCGGCACACCGGCCTCGTCGGCCGCGATCGTGACGACCTCTTTCAGCGGGATCATCCGCTCGGAGATCAGGTAGCGCTCGCCGATGCGACCCCGTTCGCCGGCCTGCAGCATCGCCCTGGCCGCGTCGTCGACACCGACGACTTCCAGCTGGATGCCGTTCATCAGGAAGGGCAGCTTCCCGTAGACCGCGCCGGCGATGAAGGCGCCGTGCGGGGTGCGGCCCCAGTCGCCGCTGCCGTAGGTCGTCGAGACGCACATCGCCACGGCGGGCAGGCCCTTGTCGGCGGCATAGCGCAGCACCATCTCCTCGGCCTGCACCCGCGACTCGACATACGGCGTGAGTCCGCGGCGGTCGATCTGGTCGTCCTCGCTGGCGACATGGCCGTGCCGGCGACCCACCGTCGCATAACTGCTGGTGAACACGAACCGCTTCAGGGTGTCCGCGATCGGCGGTTCCACCGCGACGTCCAAGACGTTGCGCAATCCATCGACGTTGGTTCGGAACAGCGGCGCCGGGTCTTGCAACCACGCGCGGGTGTCGACGACGCAGTAGTAGACCTGGTCGCAGCCGTCCATCGCCTCGCGGACGGTGGCGGTGTCGAAGACGTCGCCGTGGAAGCGGGTGACGTCCAGGTCGTCGATGCTGCGGGTGTTGGCGCCTTCGCGCACCATCGCACGCACGTCGGCGCCGGTCGCGACGAGCTGGCGGGTGACATGTGAGCCGAGGAATCCGTTGGCTCCGATCACCAGCTTGGGCGCACTCAATGCATACCTCCGTATGTCGTCATCCAGCGGGCCGCGTCGTCGTCGAGCGTGCCCAACGCCTCGGCTTTCTTGCACCACTTGATGGCCGCCTGCACGAATCGCAGCGGGTTGTAGATGTCCTCTTGCCGGGACCACTGGCCGTCACCGGCGTAGGTGACGATCGAGATGTTCGTGGCGCTGATGATGGTGCCGTCACCCGGGTCGAGCATCGGGTTGTCCAGTTCGCAGATGATCCGTCCGCCTGCTTCGTCGATCACGGACCACAGCGACGGGAACGCGGTCATATGACTGCCCGGAAAGGTGGTCATGGTCTTGCGGATCCAGGTGCGCACCTCGTCGCGACCCTTCATGGTGCCGGCCGCGTGCTCGATGTAGTCGACGTCCGGGGTGTAGTGCTGCACCCAGTCATCCCAGTTCTTGGCTTCGGCCGCCTCGGCAACCGTCTGCTCGAAACGCTCGAACGCGGCGGCGAGTTCGTCGCGGGTAAAAACCGGCTTCACGCAAGAAACTAGAACACGTTCTATTGCGGTTTGTCGAGCAGGTGGATAATCGAGAAGATGACGGACTACAAGAAGGCAATACTGGCCGGCGGCTGCTTCTGGGGCATGCAGGACCTGATCCGCAAGCAGCCCGGGGTGGTCGCGACCAGGGTCGGCTACACCGGCGACCCGAATACTCCCAACGCGACGTACCGCCATCACGGAACTCACGCCGAGGGCATCGAGATCACCTACGACCCGGCTCGCACCGACTACCGGGCCATCCTGGAGTTCTTCTTCCAGATCCACGATCCGACCACGAAGAACCGCCAGGGCAACGACGTCGGAACAAGCTACCGCTCGGCGATCTTCTACCTCGACGACGAGCAGAAGCGGGTTGCGGAGGACACCATCGCCGACGTCGAGGCCTCAGGTCTGTGGCCCGGCACGGTGGTGACCGAGGTCAGCCCGGCCGGCGACTTCTGGCAAGCCGAGCCCGAGCACCAGGACTACCTGCTGCACTACCCGAACGGGTACACCTGCCACTTCATCCGGCCGGGCTGGAAGTTGCCGCGACGCGCGGCCGCCGATCGCGGGTAATCCGCGAGATCGCCTCCAGGGCTGTGAGTTTTCGCGAGACCACAACCCTCACCGCAGTCTCGCGGTACGAAACGCTTACTTGGCGATGGCGCGCAGCTGATACAAGCCTCGGGTGGTGGCGACCGTCTGGCCGTCGGCATCGGTCACCACCGCCTCGAGGTGGAAATCGGACTTACCCCGTTCGGCCGCTTCGGCTTCAACGCGCGCGATCGTCTCGTCGTCAAGACTTGCGCGCGCGGTCAGTTCCGATCGGGCCATCCCGACGAACGAGATATCGATGTTTTTGACCAGCGGAAAATACTTCGCGCTGTCGAAGGTGCTCAAAGCGATGATGCCGCCGAGGATTTCGGCCACGGTGAACTGAACGCCGGCATAGACGACGCCGAAGTGGTTCCCGTTGCCCTCGACCGGCACTGTGGTCGAAGCGAAGCCACGACGCGCCTCCACCACTCGCACACCCATGTTGTGCGCGGTCGGGATCGTCGATCCCATAGCGCCGTTCATCAGATCAACGAGCTGGTTGTCGTCTCCAGTGGCAGTCACGGCACCAACCCTAACGCCGGCGGACCACGACCTTGCCGCCATCCTTCGGGGTGTAGGCGACACCACGGGAGTGGATCTTCTCACCCGGCATCTCCGTGGTCTGGATCACGAAGTGGCGCAACACCGTTCGCAACACGACATCCATCTCCATGTTCGCGAACACCGCACCCACACAGCGCCGAGCACCGCCGCCGTAGGGAAGCCAGGCGAAGCTGGGCGGCTTGGTCCCCACGAAGCGTTGCGGGTCGAAGCGGTCCGGATCGGGAAACAACTCCGCGTCGGCGTGCAACCGCGCAATGCTGACGATGATCGTGTGCCCGCGCGGGACCGACCATTCGCCGAGTTCGAAGTTCTGCGCGTGGACGTGTCGACCGGCGGCGTCGATGACCGTCCGGTGTCGCTGGACCTCGAGGATTGTCGCCTGACGTAACTCGTTGTCTCCCAGATCGGCCTCGGCCGCCAGCGCGGTCAGCACGTCAGGGTGCCGGCTGAGCCGTTCGAACACCCAGCCGAGCGTGGAGGCGGTGGTCTCGTGCCCGGCCGCCAGCAAGGTGAGCAGCTCGTCGCCGATGTCCTTGCGTGACATGGACGAACCGTCTTCGTAAGTGCTGCGCAGCAGCATCGCCAGCACGTCGTTCCGATTCTCGAAGTCGGGATCGGACCGCTCGTCGTCGATGAGCTTGTCGACGATGGCGTCATAGTGGCGACGGTAGTGCGCCAGTCGGCCCCACGGTGAGTGACGACCATAGGTCCGAGACGGTTTGGGCAGGGTGGCCAGTCGCGAACCCAGCGTGACCCACGGCGGGATGATGCGCCGGAGTTCGTCGAGCGCGGCGCCCTCGGCGCCGAAGACCGCGCGCAGTATCGCGTTGAGCGTGATGCGCATCATCGACGGCAGGGTGGGAAACGCTGTTGACTGCGGCCAACCGGCGATCTCGCGCAGCGTTTCCTCTTCGATGATCGACTCGTAGTTCTTGATGCTCTTGCCGTGAAACGGCGGAGCGAGCAGCCTGCGCCGCTGCCGATGATCCTCGTTGTCCAGCGCGAAAACCGAACCCGACCCGAGCAACCTGCTCAGGTTCGGCTGGATGTTGCCGAGCACATCCGGACTGGCGGTGAAGACCTGTCTGGCCAACTGCGGGCTGGCTACCACGACCATGGCGCCGTACACCGGCACGTGGAGCGAGAACGCGTCGCCGTAGCGATCCGACATGCGGTTCATAAACCGTCGCCTGTTGAAGGCGAATGCCGCACCCTGTAATGCTTTTGGGATACGAGGCCCCGGGGGCAACGTAACGGCCGACGTCGCCGAGGCGGCTGGCGTTTCGACGTTGCTCATAACGGTGCACTCCCCACATCGATGCGGTACCGCGCCGTACCGCGACTCTTTCCGGTACGGTACCGTCTGGTACCAAAGCCTGGCAAGGGTCGGATCTGCAGGAGGCACCGTGGCGACGACCGTCGCTGACGACGCGGCTTCGGCCGCAACGTCGAACGAGGCCGTCGACGTCGACCCGTTTCGGCAACGATTGCTCGACGGCCTGGCGGCCTCGATCACCGAGCGGGGTTACCGCGCCAGCACCGTCGCCGACATCGTCCGGCACGCCCGCACCTCCAAGCGCACGTTCTACGACCAGTTCCCCACCAAGGAGCAGTGCTTCCTCGAACTGCTGCATGCCGACGTCGGGAAACTGGCCGAGAACATTCGCGGCGCCGTGGATCGCGACGGCGACTGGCAGACCCAGATTCGTCAGGCCGTCGAGGCCTACGTCGACCACATCGACGCCCGGCCGGCGCTCACGCTGAGCTGGATTCGCGAGCTGCCGTCGCTGGATGCGGCGGCGCGCCCGTTCCAGCGTCGCGGCATGCAGCTACTGACCAGCCTGTTGGTGAACCTCAGCGACAACCCCGGCTTTCAGAAGGCCGGCCTGCCACCACTGACCCGCCCGAAGGCGGTGATCCTGGTCGGCGGTCTGCGTGAATTGACCGCTCTGGCAGTCGAAGACGGGCACAGTGTGCGCGAGATCGTCGAGCCCGCGGTGGAGGCATCGGTAGCGTTGCTCGGCTATCGCCACTAGAGCTCGAGAAAAGCCCGCAGCCGGTCCAGCACCAGATCCGGACGTTGCTCGACGATCCAGTGCCCGACGCCGTCGACCAGCTCGACGCCGAAATCGCTGATGTGCGCGGCATATCCGTCCAGTAGATCCGGCGTGATCACCGGATCCGCGGTGCCGCTGAGCCAGCGAACCGGTACGTCGACGCGGGTGTCGTCGAATTCGCCACGCATCCAGCGCAACGACTCTGTGGTCTGGAAAGACCGATACCACCGCGAACCGGCGACCGCGTGCCCGGGCTGGCGCATGCAGTCGATGTACAACGCCACATCGTCGTCGGCCAACTGGAACCCACCACCGACCCACGAACCGAGGAACCGGAGGAATCGCGCCTTGCGGCCGCCGATGACCCGCGGACCGATCACCGGCAACGCCATCGGGATCTGATACCAGAACCGCCACAGATTGCGCAGCGACGCCAGATCGCGCTTCACATAGGGCGCAACGGTATTCACACCGAAGAAGCCGGCCACCTTCGCCGGATGCCGCAACATCATGATGAACGCGACGGGCCCACCCCAGTCGTGCGCCACCAGTTTCACCGGCCCGACACCCAACCGGTCCAGCACGGCCGCCAGGTCGTCGGCCATCTCGTTCTTCAGGTATCGCGAGTGCGGCGCCGAACTCCATCCCGCACCGCGCAGGTCGGGGCAGAGCACGCGGTAGCCGTCCGCGGCCAGTGGCCCGATCAATTCGTGCCACTCCCACCAGTTCTCCGGGAAGCCGTGCACCAGCATCACCGGCGGCCCCTCGGCCGGTCCGGCGTCGGCGACATGTATGGTCACACCGTCACCCAGATCGACGAACTTGTGCTCGACGCCGTCCAGGGCGGGCATGGTAACCATGGCTTGACAATCTAGCAACGCAACGGAAACCGATCGGCGCTAAACCCGAAAGGTGTTCTTTCGTCGTAGCTCACACAGCGACGGACGTGCCGCCCGGTCCGCGCTCTTGTACCGAATCCCCGTGGTTGCGGGGGTATGCGCGACGGTCGGCGCGGCAGCGATCGGCCTTGCAGGACGTTCGCACGCCGGCCCCTTCTCTGATCAGTTCCAGTCGCCATCGGGCGACATCTCCTGCAACCTGGTGAACTCGCCTCCCCTGGGCACCCACACGCTCGGGGCGAATTTCGTGCAGTGCGATGTCGCTAACCACAGTTGGGTGCCACCGCGCCCGCCGCCGGAGGGCCGGGCTGACGCCACCAGCACCTTCGTTCTCATGCGGGGCCGGGCGCCCGTCGTCGCCTACGGTCCGGGCGCCGTGGCGAATCCCGACCCGCTGGATGACGGCGAAGCGCGGTCCGGGGGCGCGATCACGTGCAGCAGCGAGCAGTCGACGATGACATGCACCGACGCCAGCACGGGGCACTTCTTTCGGGTGTCGCGGGAGTCCTACGAACTGGGGTGACGACCGTCGGCGCTGCTAATCAGGCGGCGACGCGTTCGCGGTCTTTGGGCTTGGTGTCGGCGCGATCCGTCGACGGCAGAGCCAGTTTGACGATCTTGCGAACCACGGTGCCGAACTGCTTGGGCAGCGAACCCGCGTTATACGGGATGCCGTAGCGCCGGCAGATCTCCTGAACCTCGGACGCGATCTCCGAGTACCGCTGGGCCGGCATGTCCGGGAACAGGTGGTGCTCGATCTGGTGCGACAGGTGACCGGACAACAGGTGGAACAGCTTGCCGCCGGTCAAATTCGCCGACCCGAGGACCTGCCGGAAGTACCACTGGCCACGCGATTCGCCCGCTGTCTCTTCGACGGTGAATTCCTGTGTGCCGTCGGGGAAGTGGCCGCAGAAGATGATCATGTACGACCACACGTTGCGCATCAGGTTGGCGGTCAGGTTGCCGGTGAACACGAATGGCGCGAACGGTCCGGCCAGCAACGGGAACGCAACGTAGTCCTTGAGCACCTGCTTGCGGGTCTTGGCCCAAATCTCCTGCAGGACTTTGCGTTTGTCGGCCAGCCGGATCTCGCCGGAGCGGATGCGCTCGGTTTCCAGTTCGTGCAGCGCGACCCCGTACTGGAAGAACACCATCAACAGGAAGGCGTAGACCGGGTTGCCGAGGAAGTACGGCTTCCACCGCTGGTCCTCGCTCATCCGCAGGATGCCGTAGCCGATGTCGCGGTCCATCCCCACGATGTTGGTGTGGGTGTGGTGCATGTAGTTGTGCGAGTGCCGCCACTGGTCGGCCGGGCAGGCGGTGTCCCATTCGAATTCCTGGCCGCGGATGTTCGGGTCACGCATCCAGTCGTACTGGCCGTGCATGATGTTGTGGCCGATCTCCATGTTGTCCAGGATCTTTGAAATCCCGAGCATCGCGGTGCCGGCCAACCAGGCCGGCGGGAAAATCCCGGCCATCAGCAGGGCGCGGCCGCTGACTTCGAGGGTGCGTTGCGTCTTGATGACGCGACGGATGTAGTCGGCGTCGCGTTGGCCGAGATCGGCCATCACGCGCTCTCTGATCGCGTCGAGTTCAGCGCCGAACGCGTCGGCCTGTTCGGGTGTCAGATCGGTCTTCGGTTGCGACATGGTGAGTTCCGTTCTCTAGAGGGCGATGTCGACGTCGCCGACGGGGACGGATACACAGATCTGCACGTCCTCGTCGGGGGCGGTCGACACCGCACCGGTGGTCAGGTTGCGCACGACACCGCTGGTTTTGCGGCGTGTGCAGGTGTGGCAGATGCCCATCCGGCATCCGCTTTCGGGGTTGAGGCCGGCCGATTCGGCCTGCTCCAGCAGCGGGCGGCCATCGTCGACGATGTCAATGCTGCTGTCCGCGAACGTCACACGCCCACCTGAAGGTTCAGCGGGCAGATCCAGCGCCGGAGCCACGAAGCTCTCCGAGTGCACGTTGTCGCAGTGCTCGCGGACCGCGTCGACCAAAGCCGCAGGGCCACAGACGAACACAGCGTCGGGTTCCGGCATCGCGGCCGACAGATGCTCCGGGCCGAAGCGGCCGTCGAGGTCGCCACCTGTTGCCCGGGTGTAGCCGTGCAGTACCCGCACTCCGGGCATGGCGGCGAGCTCGTCGCGATATGGCGCCTCGGCGTGGTTGCGGGCGTAATGCACGAAGGTGATGTCACCGTCGTGGCCTTCGTGGACCAGGGTGCGCACCATCGCCATGACCGGCGTGATCCCGCTGCCGCCGGAGACGAACAGGATCCGTCGCGGCCGCTGCGTCGGCAGGACGAAGTCGCCGCCGACGCTGCCGAGGCCGATCACCATGCCGCGCCGTGCGCGCTCGTACAGGAAGGTCGAGACCAGCCCGCCGTCGTGATGGCCGATCGTCAGCTCGAGGTGCTCTGCGCCTTCGACGTTGGCCGGCGAGTAGCAGCGGGTGTGCTGACGCCCGTCGATCTCGACGCTGACGTTGACGTACTGCCCCGCCTTGAGGGCGCCGGTGAACGCTTCGTTGGGCGCCAGCACGAGGGTGACGCTGCGCGGGGTGTTGCGCCGGACATCGACGACCTTGGCGCGGCCGTCGGCCAGCGTCCAGGTCGGAGCGAAGACCTCGGTGTACCGGTCGACGCCGTGCGGACCGGTCAGCAGGTTGACCAGGTCGGAACCCAGCACGCGCTGCTTCAAAGTTTGAGTGAACATGTGTACACCGTCCTCTGCTAGAGCGCAGTTCGTCAAGGGTTTCCGCAGCTCTGTGATAGCGTTCACACAGTGAACAGTCGTACTCCTAGCTCACGTCCGCACCGCTCCGGGCGCGGACGCAGGAGCGATGGCCCGTCCCGGGAGGAGCGCAAAGAGGCGACCCGGCGGGCCATTGTCGCCGCGGCCCTCAAGCTGCTCGACGAGCACAGTTTCAGTGCTTTGAGCCTGCGCGAGGTGACCAGGGAAGCCGGAATCGTCCCCGCCGCGTTCTACCGGCACTTCGAGTCGATGGAAGCCCTCGGGCTGGTTCTGATCGACGAGTCGTTTCGCACGTTGCGGGATATGTTGCGTGGCGCGCGGGCCGGCAAGCTCGATCCCAACAGGGTGATCGAGTCATCCGTCGAGATCGTGGTGGCAAGCGTCACCGAAGGCCGCGAGCATTGGCTTTTCATCGGCCGCGAACGCTCCAGCGGCGTCACTGTGCTGCGCTACGCCATTCGGACCGAGTTCCGGCTGCTCACCTCAGAGTTGGCCACCGACCTCGCCCGCTTCCCGGGCCTGAACGCGTGGAGCACCGACGACCTCAACGTGCTGGCGAGCTTGTTCGTCAACTCGATGATCGTCATCGCCGAGGCGCTCGAAGACGCCCAGGGCGCCGAGGCCATCGAAGACATCCGTCGTACCGCGGTCAAGCAATTGCGGATGATCGTGATCGGCGTCAACGGATGGCGCAGCAGCCCCTAGGCTTCTGCGCCCTCCAGATTCTTGGCGCACTGCGCAAGTACTTCTGCGACACTTCGCCGGTCGCGCGTCGAAATGCCTTGCAGCATATCGGCTTCAACGCCGAACACCGCATCGTGCGCCGCGCTGAGCCTGCGCGATCCGAGGCGAGTCAACGCCAACGACCGAGATCGTCCGCGCGGTGGCGCATCGACGGTCTCGACCAGGCCGTCAGCGCGTAAGCCGGCCAGCACGTCCTGCAGCGACTGTCTGGTCACGAAACACAGCCGCGCCAGCTCCGCCGCCGAGGCTTCCGGATGTTCATGCAGCGCCCGCAGCGTCGAGTATTGCGCCATCGACAGGCCGGTCAGCTTCAGCGCGCTGTCACAGCGGCGCCGCAGACCCTGCTGAACCCGTTTGACCAGATACCCGACCGAGCGTTCCGCGTCCGACGGTTGCATGACAGGAACCTTACACCTATGGTGATCGTCAGGAACCTGACAAAGGAGACATCATGTCGACCATCACCGCACACGCCGACCACGCCACGCTGATCAACGTCTTCACCGTGCAGCCCGACCGGGCCCGAGAACTCGCCGATCTGCTGACGGCGGCCACCGAGGACGTGATGCAGCACATCGACGGGTTCATCTCGGCGAACATTCACCTCAGCACCGACGGCACCCGCGTCGTCAACTACGCGCAATGGCGCAGCGCCGCGGATATGCAGGCGATGCAGCAGGACCCCACGGCCCGCCAACACATGGCCCAGTGCGCCGACCTGGCTGATGGATTCGAACCGCACCTCTACACCGTCGAATCGGTGCATTCCGCGCCATGATGGTCAGATGGCCACCAAGATGCGCGAGCTGCTCGGCGGCGCGCTGACGTCGTTGCGCTACGAGCCGACCGAGAAGCGCCTTCGGATACACCTGGACGGCGAACCGGTCGCCGACACCGTCGACGGCTTGCTGGTGTGGGAGCCGCAACGGCTGGTCCCGACGTACGCGGTGCCGGTGGCCGATGTCACGGCGATGCTGGAATCTGCGGGCCGGATCGACGAACTCGCAGATGCATCGCTGTTGTTTCCGGCCAATCCGTTCACCGTGCACAGCTGCACCGGTGAGATGTTCGACGTCATCGTCGGTCAGGTCCGACGCCCGTCCACGGCGTTCCGCCCGGACGATCCCGACCTGGCCGGCTACGTGACGTTCGACTTCAGCGCGTTCGACTGGCACGAGGACAGCGAGCCGATCGTCGCTCACCCGCGTGACCCGTTCAAACGCGTCGACATCCTGGCCGGCACCCGGCAGGTGAGCATCACCTGGGAGGGCCGGCTGCTGGCCGAGTCGTCACGGCCGCTGTTGTTGTTCGAAACCTCGCTGCCGATCCGGTTCTACCTTCCGCGGGCCGACGTCGTCGCCGATCTCGAGCCGAGCGACACCATCAGCTACTGCGCCTACAAGGGCCGGGCCTCGTATCTGTCGGTGCCGGGTGGGCCCGTGGACGTCGCCTGGACCTATCCCGAGCCGCTGCGCGAAGCCGCACCCGTACGGGACTACATCGCGTTCTTCAACGAGCGCGTTGACATCGTCGTCGACGGCCAACACCGCGAGCGGCCCGTGACGCACTGGTCGGCCTGAACGCGGTGGCCGACACCCGCCGCACCGAGGGCAAGCTGGCCGACATCACCGGCCCCGGTATCACCGATCGATGGGGCGCCACCTGTACCGACCTGGGCGCGTCGGTGGTCGCGCCGAACGGGACGCTGGTGTCGGTATTCGGAGATACCTTCTCGGGCAACAGCGCCGGGGAGGGCGACTGGAGATCGCCGGTGATCCTGATCGGTAGCGGTGACGCCCACCATCCGGTCAGCTACCACCGCGCCGGTGGCGCCGATCCTGCTTACGCGCAACAGTTGTGGCGCTACACGCGCCGGACCGGGGGGTTGGGCAGGGCTCGCCGGGAGATCAGCACGGTGATCCCGTCCGACCTGCTGCGGGTGGGCGACACGCTCTACCTGCATGTCATCGCGAACCGGGGCTTCGGCAACGTGGTGTGGACCGAGATCTGGGCGTCCGATGACAGCGGCATCTCCTGGCGCCACCTCGGCGGAGACACCAAGTTCCCGGCCGGGCTGCACAACGGCCACGCGCAGTGCTGGTCGTGGGATTACGACCCGGTCGATGGCTGGGTGTACGTGGTCTCCACCGGCTTTCAACGCGACAAGGGAATCATCCTGCGGCGGGTCCGCCCAGAACACATCGGCGACCGTCGCAAATACGTCGGCTGGGGACGCACCGGTGGTGGCTGGTCATGGGGCAAGGCGCCCACGCCGGTCACACCTGACGGCGAGACGTGGGGTGAGCTGTCGCTGCGACGCCTGGCGACCGAGCGCTGGATCCTCGGCGGGTTTGTATCGTCGGAGTACGCGCTCGGCTATCGCGTCATGAAATCCCCGACGGCAGTGGCTGATTCGCCACTGCAGAAGCCGATTGCCGGATCCGGCTGGGACGCCGAGGACCACGCCCACAATCGCGTAGCGCAACTGTACGGCGGATACGTCCTGCCGGGCTCGACACTCGACACTGTCGGCGGTGTCGGCCTGGTGGTGTCGCAATGGCACACCGAAAAAGGCTGGCCTTACCGCGCCATGCAATTCCGCGCCACGCTGCGGGACACGACTACGACGTCACCTGTCGACGTTGAATAGCGAGTCGCCGTCCTCGGGAGTCCCGTCGATCTGACCGCGATGGACGCGGACCGGTCGCTCTTGGGGTGGCCCTGGTTCGGGCACTACATCGGGTTCCTCGGCGCTCAGTTTGTAGTCCAGCGACTCGCCCTCGAGTTCTTCGCGCGCGGTCATCCCGAACTTGTTCGCCTCGCTCCAGTCGTCGGGCGGGTCGACGACGATGTCGCCGTCGTCGTTGCGCACCTCATCGGAATCGGTTGACTCGCTCGGGCTCAGGGTGTCGTCGTCAGGCATAGCGGCTTGCGCCCCCTCATGGTTAGGCCACTAAACGTAACAGTCGCGTTGCCTACGCGGTCAGGACCTCGAGCGTGCAGTGACGGCTTTCGGCGCGAATTCATACGGTCAGTGCAAACTCCTTGCTGCCAGCCGTTGCTCAAGCGAGGCGGCCCTCACAGCCGCGGCGGCTTGACGACGTCATTGAGAATCTTCTTGGCCCACCAGATATGTTCCTCGTAGCCGAGCGTTCTCGCCGTGTCGAGGTAGCGGTCCCGGAAGTGCGCGTAAGCCGCCGCATCACCATGAGATCGTGCTAGCAGAGCCCGCAGCCGCAGCAGCCAAATCTCACGAATCACCAGGCCCTCGTCGGCTGGCGCGGTTGCTAGCCGATCGATCGCGGCCTCGGCTTCAGCCACATCGGGGCTAGTTCCGCGATCGAGCAGTGTCTCGACCAGAACACCCGTCGCTGGAATGCCCCACTCCATCAGCCGTCCCTCCCGGAACAGCTCATCGACGGCGGCGCGCATCAGCGGGATCGCCTCGTCGCGATCTCCACGCCGAGCCCTCTCGCGTCCCAAATACACATTCACAAGGGGTAACTCGCCAAGCAGATACCCCTGGCGCAGGAACACGTCGCTGACCTCGGCCAGCAATTTCTGTCCGCGGTCACGCTCCGCATCCGTTCGGCCGTGCACCAGCGCAACGCCCAGCGTCATCTGTGCGATGGCTACCGCAAAATCATCACCGGATCGCTCGGCAATCCGCAGAGCGTCCTGGCTCTCGCGCACCGCCCGATCATCGGCAGCCAGCACGCCAAGGGGTATCCCCGAGAGGTAGACGTAGGTGACAACTGTCGCGTAGCTCAGCGGGTCGGCGCCGCCAGCCATGGCGAGGCCTTGCCGCATGTCGTCGCGCCATCCGGGACGACCCAGGCACCAGCGGGCCTCGGCCCGTTGCGCAAAGGCGAGCGCTAACGGAGACCCGAAAACAAGGTTGCCTCGTGAGGGGTCACCGTCGGCCAAGTCGATAACCCGCTGTGACCACCGCAGCACGTCACAAAACTCAGCACTTAACCCCTTGGTGTGGATCGCCGCGAAAGATAGCGCCACCAATAGGGTTGCATCGCCGATCGACTCGATGAGGGCCATATGTTCGGATGCCAGCTGCGACGCCTCACGCGTCCGGCCGGCAAACGAGTGATCCACCACCAGCCCGGCCATAGCGATAGCCAGCGACGCCTTGTCGCCTGCGGTGGCGCACAGCTCCCGCAATTCCTCAAAGCGGCCGCCAGCCACATTCATGTGGACATGCCAGGCGATCCCGCACAACATGGTGCGGGGTGCAATACGCATGGCTGCTCGGTTTGGGTCCTCTGCGGGCAATTCGTCGGCGATCTTTTGGGCGCGCTCCCAACTCAGTCGGGCGGCGTTGATGTCGCGGTTGGTGGCCCAGCTGGCCGCGCGCATGTGCCAGCCGTAGGCGGCCTGCAGATCACCCGCGGCCTCCAGGTGTTCCGCGATCAGCGCCGCGTTTTCCTCTGCCGCCGCCGGATCACGTGATTCGATGGCAGCCGCTACGCGCCGGTGCAGCTCAGCGCGATCCGATTTGAGCTGTGCCTCATAGGCCACCGTGCGGATCAGCGGGTGGTGAAACACATACTCAAGTTGTCGGGTGAACCTGATCTGATTGATCAGCTCACCCCCCACCAGGTCCTCCAGGGCAGAGTCAACCCCCAGTGTTTCAAGCACGCCCCGGCTGAATTTCGAGCCGATGACGGCCGCGGCACTCAACGTGCGTTTCGCTTTCGGGTGGAGCCGGTCGATCCGCGCCGCGATAGTCGCCTGCAAAGTCGCTGGCACACCGACTTCGCCAGCATCGGCTGCCGACACATAGGCGCCGCGGTTGCCACGCAACACACCACGCTGGGCCAATTCGCGGACCATCTCCTCGGCAAAAAACGGGTTGCCGGCCGCCCTTTCGGTGATCTTCGGACCCAGCCCACCCACGGATGGGTCGGAACCCAGCAGCTCGGTGACCAGCGCTGCGGTCTCAGATTCGCTCAGCGGCCCAAGGGCGATGCGCTGAGCACCGGGCACCTTGCTCAACGCGCCCCGATATTCGGGGCGGTAGGTGAAGAGCACCAGCGAAGGCGTCTGCAGGATGACCGTGAGGAACTCGGCCAGCATCGACTCGCTGACCTCGTCGATCCAGTGCGCGTCCTCGACGACGTAAACCGCCGGAGCTTGGCGGGCCAGTATCGCGGCATTGATGAGGGCGGTCAACCGACGCCGCCGGGCATCTGGATCGATCTTGGGCAGCTCCGCCTCGGGATCGGCGGTGCCCAGCAGGTCATGAAGAAGCAGCACGTCCTCGGGGTCGGCGTCGGGGACTTCACCGCGCACCTGCACGCGGGCCGCCGATGCGCCCAGATCAGCCACCCTGAAGGCCGTACGCAGCAATCGCGCCACCACGTAAAAAGGGATGTTGCTGGCGTGCGACTCGCAGAAGGCGGTGAACACCTCGAGACCGCGCGCCGCTGCCACCGTGGCAACTTCGCGCACATGTCGGCTCTTGCCGATGCCCGGTGACCCCACCACGCCGACCACCGCGCCGTGGCCGTCGATGGCACGCTCTAGCAAGCCCTCGACCGCGGCCATCTCCCAGTGTCGGCCGACCAGAGTCGACTCCGGACGCCCGGCGGCGCGATGCCCGTCGGCCAGGCCCACCAGCCGACGGGCGGGCACCGGCGCCTGGGCACCCTTGATTCGGACCAACTCGACATCACCGAGAGTCGCCGCGCCCTCGACCAGTCGCGCCGTCGACGCGCTGAGCATCACTCCACCCGGCGGTGCCACCGACTCCATCCGCTGCGCCATCCCCACTTGCTCGCCCACGGCGGTGTAACCAAAAGCGCCCGAACCGATCTCACCGGCGATCACTTGGCCTGAGTTCAGCCCCACGCGCAACCGCAGGTTGAGGCTGTCGCGGTCTTTGACCTCAGCCGCCACCCAAGCGGTCTCCTCCTGGATGCCCCGTGCGGCAAGACAAGCACGAATCGCGTGGTCCTCCAACGCCATTGGCGCGCCGAACAGCGCCATGATCCCGTCACCGGTGAATTTGTCGACCGTGCCGCCGTACCGCTGTACAACCGTCGCACAGCGGTCGGCGAGGTTGGCCATGATCTCCCGCAGCCGCTCTGCCCCGACGGCAGAGGCGATGTCCATGGAGTGCACCACATCGGCGAACAGGACGGTTACCTGTTTGTACTCCGCGCTGGTGGCCTGCTCAGCGACCGGTGCGCCGCAGCCATCACAAAATCGCGCACCCTCGCGCGGCTCGGTGCCACATGTGCGGCATGCAGTTGCGGCGGTCATCGCTCACGGGTGGGGTTACGAAAACAGATCGATGAGGTTTACCGCGGTACCTAAGGCCGCAAACAAAGGGCTTACGGCAGCGTTGAGGAGGTCGTATGGAACCAGCGCGGTATTGGCGGACATCGGATCAAGGATCGCGTTAAGGAAGTTGCCGGCATCGAGCTGATCCGTGGACACGTTGGCGTCGTATGCGGGGAGACTGGTGAACAATGCGTCGATTGCTTCCGCAAAAGGCTGTAACGAGGCGGAGTCGTAGGACAGCGTGTTGCTGATGTCGTTGACGATGTCTGTTGGTGACGAGCTCAGCGTCACGTCGGACACCGGGAACCCGGCGTACTTGAGCAAGCCATCGAAGACCTCGGTAAACGACGGGTTCTCGGGGGCATCGCCAATCGTGTACAAGGCGTTCGCGAACGGCAGCAATGGCGCGACCTGGTCTTGGTAACTGACCGGGCTTTGCAGATCGTGGAGTGCGTCGGTGACTCCCTGCTGCCAGCCGTTACCTAGTGCGTCGGCGAGTTGCGTCTGGTTGACGTCGGGGGATATCCCGAATGTGGTGGGGTCATTCGCCGGCCCTTGATTCCAGCCCTCGGTGATGCTGCCGTAGCCCAAGTTCACCAAGATCTGCGTATCGGGTTCCAGCAGATCATAGAGCGGCTGTCCGATGCCCGGGATCAGCAGCAGCGGCTCCAGCAACGGCAGACTGTCGTTCGGAATCATGTAGTAATCGGTCAGCCCTTGACCGGTGAGCGCCTCGGATCCCGGTAACAGAATCGCGTTATTGATCTGGTCGGGGGTGAGATCCAGATACTCGAAGTGCCCCAAGAAGAATCCCAGATCAGCGTTGAGGTCCGACAGCAGGTTGGTGGTGTAGTGCGGGAAGTCGGCGAAGCCGTCGTATTCGAGGGTGTAGATGTCGGTCGGGTAGAGGTCAGATGGTGTCGCCGGTGCGAAGGACTGGTCCAAAGTGCTGAAGGCCGCGGTGTTACCGGCTGGAAAATCGAAAGTGTTTACAAAGCCGCCGTTGGGATTTTGCGGATCGCCGACTAGCACGAAGTGCACATCGTCACTGGGCACACCTAGTTGGGCGAGCTCCGACATGATCTGCGAGGCGGCATCTGAACTCTGCGAGTAGCCGAAAACCACAACGGGATTCTCGGGGCTCACCCCTCCGGCGGTTATTTGGCTTTCGATATCCGAGACCATGATCGACTGGTCCTGACCCAGCGACGTGGCCGGCCCGAGGCTATTGACACCGGTAAACGGATAGAATCCATCTGGGACATAAGAGGATTGGCCGGTGCCGGTGAAGCCGAGCGACTCCAGATATAGCTGTTCAGCGGCGTCCACGTACTGTGTTGGCGGTTCCGGGACACCGCTGGGCCCGAAAACCAAGGCCGTGCCGTCCCCCAGCGGAGAATCCGCGGTGTCGGCGAGCGCGGCCGCCGAGTTGAGGATCGATGTCAACCCACACAGACCGACGACGACTAACAGGCCAACACTTACCCGATGGAACTCTCTACTCGACATCAGCCATCCCTCGAACCACCGATGTTGAACCGCTTGAAACCCATCCGCGCTAATCGCAATGGACATACTCACTCGCATTGAGGCCGGGCGAGCTCAGTAACGCGGTACTGCAGTTTCGACCGATCCGAAGCGGTACTACTCAGTTCGCGGCTCTGGGGCGGGGTAGTAGGGCGGCGAGTTCGTCGCGGCTGGTGGTTCCGGTCTTCAACATCGCCCGATAGACGTGGCTTTCAACGGTGCGTACCGAAAGAGTCAGTCGCTCAGCGACTTCACGGCTCGACAATCCCTCGCCGATCAGCATCACGATCTCGCGTTCCCGATCGGTCAGCGGCAAGGGCTCGCGGGCCTGGCGAAGCGCCAAAGTACTGGCGCCGCATTGTTCGGCCAGAGCGGCGGCGCGTGTCGTGCAACCCAACGCCGATCCACGGAGGCCTTGCCGTCTATACGCCAAGGCCGCGTGTGCGGCCGCATCGACAGCGGCGACGAGGTCGACCAGCCGCTCGAATTCTTCTGATACCGATACCAATTGGGCAGCGTCGCCGCTGCGCAGAGCCTCGGCGAACCGCGCGGCCACGCCGACGCGAGGGCCCTCGACGATCCCTTCGAGCGCACGCAACCGAGGTGCGCTCGAACGGTCCCCGAACTGCGTGGCCGTCTGGAGGCACATTACTTCCGCCGCGAATTGTCCTTTCGCGGCTGCCCTTTGGGCTGCCGACAATAAGACGTCGATCGCCTCGCTGACCGCGCCCTGGCCTGCGGCCACCCACGCCCGAGCCAGGCTCATCTCGTAGTCCAGCGACCGAAAAGGACGACGTATTTTGTCGAGCGCGGCGAGTGCGGCTGCTGCCTCGTTTGTTGACCCGCGTGTGGCCAGCGCCGTCGCCCGTGGGATGTGATAGCGGTAACCCCAACCCGAAGGGTGGGTGCCGGACATCGCTAGCGCTGCCTGGTCCAGCAGCGCACACGCGGAATGAAGGTCGCCTGCACTGAGGGCGGCCCGACCCGCCACGGCAGCACCGAGTAGTTGAGCCGCTCCTGGAAGGTCGACGGCCTGCTGCTGCACGCGTTTGACGACGTCGGCGGCCTCGCCGATCCGCCCTGATAGCACCAGCGCGCTGACGTGAGAATCAGCGATGTTGAACCGCATGTGCGGAGCGTCGAAAGAGCGAGTCGCAGTGGTGTATCCGGCTTCTGCAGTGCTCACTGCTTCGGCGGTGCGTCCGGCGTCCGCGGCTATCGTTGCGAGAGCCCAGGCTATCTCCGCACCGACTACGGGGGGCAGGCCGTCGAAGGCGAGTTTCTTCGACGCTTGCAACGCCCGATGAGGCTGGTCCATCGCAAACCAGTACACGGTGAGGAAGGCGTCGATATAACTGTGAACCTGCGGTGGCGTGGTGCGCGATGCGTCATCGATGATTTCTTTCGCGCGTTCGGGGTCACCGAGCGCCCAGAGTAGGTTGCTCGCGCGAAAGAACGCGAATCTCGCGCGATCACCGTCCGTCAACTGGTCGGTGTCGATCTCGGCGAGCACCCCGTCTGCCTCTTCACCACGGCCAAGCCACGAAAGGGCATGCGCGCGAACAAAGTTCGGCTCCAGTCCGGCTCCGACGCGGATGGCCGCCTCCGCGAGTCGATCCGCCAGGGGTAGATCCGCCAGCCAGACGGCGCCGTGGGCCCCCTTAACGAGCAGGTCCGCGTCGGGGGCGAGGTCGGAGTCGAGACTCAACGTGGCACGCCGCACGACGACTTGGATGTCGTCGCGCTCATTGGAACCGGCGAGTTCGGCGGCGACCAGCCCGCGCAACCGCCGCAACTTCGTGGATGGCGCGCCCCTGCGGCGCACCTCACCGTAGAGCGGATGCGCCACCCGCACCTGCACACCAATTACGGCGGGCTCGAGCGTGATCAAACCGCGGGTGTCGGCTTCCTCGACCGCGGCCGGATCGGTGATCCGCCGCAGTGCCGCGAGTTCGATCGGCTCCCCAACAGCCAGCGCGTCGACCACATCGTTAACCGGGTCGGGTAGTTGCCCGATGCGAGATTCGATCAGCTCGACCAAGCTGGGCGGCATGATCGGATCGCCGATCCATCGCCAGTAACCGTGCTTGCTCACGACGCGGCCGTCAGCGACCTCCTGCTCGACAATGTTTTTTAGATATAGGACGTTGCCCTGAGTGAGGTTCCAAAGTCTTTGAGCGGCAGCCAGATCCACTGATCCGCCCAACGTCGCCGATAGCAGTGCGGTTGTTTCGTCGAGCGACAGCGTCTGCAGATCAAGCCGCTCGAACCAGCCGTCCTTCCATATGTCCTGCACCGCAGCGGGAATGGATTCACCGTCGCGAACGGTAAGCAGCAGTTTCGCTGTGCCGCGCTGCATGATCTGGTGCACAACGAATATCGACAAATCGTCGAGCAAATGCACGTCATCGACACACACCACCACCCTGGCGTCCGGAGCGGCCGTCAGCGACTCGATCACCCCCCGGAGCAGCTGAACCGTATCAGTGACGCCCGATGGCGCCCATGCGGTGAAAGCGCCCAGCGGAATCGCCCGCGCCGACGATGTTCCAACCGCCCAACGGCATTCGCATCCCCGCGACTCAGCAGCAGACAAGGCCTCATGGGCAATCCGGCTCTTGCCCACACCCGCCGCCCCGCGGACAACGATCCCGGAAGCATCCGAGGCCGCGATGGCGGCGTCGATAGCTGCCATCTCCACCGAGCGGCCAATCAACGGCCACTGTAATCGCACCAGGAAAGCCTAGTGCGATCACCGCAGACGCCGGCGCTTATCGCAGCCGAACTCCTCGTCTACGTCAGCCCGTTATTCCCGGGAAAGCCGAGTAGCAGCCCGCCGGCGCCACCGTCGCCGGCCGTGCCCGGGGTAGTGCCAAGCCCGGCGTTGCCGCCGTTGCCGCCGGCGCCGATCAGGCCGGCGGGGCCGCCGCTGCCGCCGTTGCCGCCCGTCACTGCGCCGTCACCGCCCTCGCCGCCGGCCCCGCCGGTGCCTATGACGAGGTACCCGCCCTTGCCGCCGGCCCCGCCAGCCCCGCCGTCACCGGTCGCTGAGCTTCCGCCGGCCCCGCCGGCCCCGCCAGGCCCCTCAACCAAGCCGGCGGCGCCGCCTTGTCCGCCCTCTCCGCCGGTGCCTGTTGAGCTGGATCCGCCAGCTCCGCCGGCGCCACCGCCGTTGCCGACCGCTACTGCATTGCCGCCGGCCCCGCCGGCCCCGCCGGCGGTCGCCCCGAACCCGCCGTTCCCGCCGGCCCCGCCGGCGCCTTGCAGCCCTCCCGCGTTGCCGCCGGCCCCGCCGGCTCCGCCGGTGCCGTCCGCGCTGGTCCCGCCGGCCCCACCGTCGCCGCCGTTGCCGAACAGAGCCCCATCGCCGCCGGCCCCACCAGTACCCCCGAGGCCAGCATCGCTGGATCCGCCGGCCCCGCCGTTGCCACCGGGTCCAATGAGCCCACCCCCATTGCCTCCGGCGCCACCAGCGCCCCCGACGCCGGCATCACTGAATCCGCCGGCCCCGCCGTTGCCACCGTTGTCCCCGCCGATGCCGGATAGCAGACCGCCGGTCCCGCCGGACCCGCCAGCTCCTCCGTTGCCGAGAATCGAGCCCCCACCGGTCCCGCCGGACCCGCCGTGGCTGAACAGCAGGCCCCCGTTGCCGCCGGCCCCACCGGCCCCACCGACCCCGCCGGGCGCCGTGCTCAATCCACCCGCGCCGCCGGCACCGCCGTAGCCCGTCAGGGGGTCGCCGGAATTACCGCCGGCCCCACCGGCCCCGCCGTCACCGGTCGATGAGCTTCCACCGGCCCCGCCGGAGCCGGCGTAGCCCAGCAGCCCAGAATCGCCGCCATTACCGCCGGCCTCGCCGGTGCCAGGCGCGCCGGAGCCGCCGGCGCCGCCGTCGCCAAGTAGCAATCCGCCGTCTCCGCCGTTTTCTCCGGTGCCAGGAAGTCCGTTGGCGCCGTTACAAATCAACCCGCAGTAATCGCCCAACAAAGCCGGGTCAGCCTTCGCCGCCATGGTGTTGATCGCGCTATCAACTTCGGTCCCAAATGGGCTGGTAATCCAGCCCTGTTCAAGCCCTTGGACGAACGTGTTCCAAGAATCGGCGCTCGAAGCCGCAGAGCTGGTGCCCGCTGCCGCCGAGGCGGTCTCGGGAACCGCGCCGACCACACTGCTGCTCGCCCCGAACGACGAGTCCAAACTGCTAAAGTCCGCCAACACAGAGTCCCAGCCGCCGGAAGTGGTGAAATCCCCCACCACAGCAGTCAAATCCGTACCCAGCGTGGGGTCAACGCTCGAAATAGAGTTGATGATCGGATCAATAATGACGTCAAACGCATCAGCATGCGCCGGCGGCGTTATGGCCGACGGGGTCATGCTGAACGCCAAAAACGCGCCGACACTCGCGATCAAACTGAGCACGGCACGAGCCTTCGCGTAACGGGGCCGACGATTTCGCTTGCTGAAGCGCTTAGCCATGGCCGGGGCCTTCCCTGAGAGAAATCTGAGGGTCGTTCTGCGATGCGAATCATCACCCGCTGGCCGTGTGACGAGCGCAGTACCGTGCTACGGCAATTCAATTCGGTTTCGGCGCGCTACTACTTAGTGGCGATGCTGAGCCGGACGACGCGGGACCCCCGTCGTCCACTGTTCGCTACTTGACCAAACCTGTTCTGGGAGCCGGCCACCGCCTTATGCTGGTGAACCGGGACCTGGGGGCCGGAGGCGGCGGAGGGTCTGATGACCGCAGCGATCGCATGCCGCGCATGCGGTATCGAGCTGCCGCTGAACTCAAAGTTCTGCAACGAATGCGGCGCACCGGTCACGGCGCACGATATCCATGCGGAGTTCAAGCAGGTGACGGTGTTGTTTGCCGATGTGGTGCGTTCGATGGACATCGCCGCGGCGGTGGGTGCGGAGCGGTGGCGCGAGATCATGGCCGAGCTCGCCGACCGCTGTGCGGCGGTGGTTCAGCGGTACGGGAGCACGGTCGCGCAGTGGACCGGCGACGGGATCATGGCGGTGTTCGGCGCGCCAATCGCGTTGGAGGACCACGCCGTTCGGGGCTGCTTGGCGGCCTTGGGTGTTCAGCAGCAAGCGACGCGGCTCGCTGTCGATGTCAGCAAGCGCGACGGTCTAGACCTGCAGTTGCGGGTTGGGCTGAACTCCGGTGAGGTGATCGCCGGTGGGATTGGTTCGGGCGCTTTTGGCTACGCCGCCGTAGGCCAGCAAGTGGGCGTGGCGCAGCGGATGGAGTCGGTGGCACCGCCGGGTGGGGTGATGCTCAGCGCCTCGACGGCGCGACTGGTGGAGGGCGCGGCGACTCTCGGTGATGTCGAGTTGGTCCAAATCAAGGGTGCCGAGGCTCCGGTGCCCGCCCGTCGGCTGGTGGGCCTGGCCGACGGGCATCGCGCCGCCGGGCGTCCGGAGTCGACTCTGGTCGGCCGACACTGGGAGATGGCCGCGGTCGAGGGCTTGCTAGAGCGTGCCATCGACGGCCACGGCGCGGTGGTCGGCGTGGTGGGGTCACCGGGCATCGGCAAGAGCCGCCTGGTCCGCGAGGTCACCGCCCTGGCAGCAGCCCGAGGTGTCGACGTTTTCACCGCCTTCTGCGAATCACACACCAACCAAGTCCCCTTCCATGTCGTCGCAAGGGTCCTGCGTGCGGCCACGGGCGTCGAGGGGCTTGACGGGCAGACCGCTCGCGATCGAGTGCGCGACCGCGTTCTAAACGCAGACCCCGAGGACTTGCTGCTGCTGCATGACCTGTTGGGCTTGGCCGATCCCGGGGTGGAGCTGCCGAGGATCGACCCGGATGCGCGGCGGCGGCGGTTGACTGCGCTGGTCAATGGCGTGTCGCTGGCCCGCACCGAACCGGCGGTCTATGTGATCGAGGACGTGCACTGGATCGACAGTGTCAGCGAGTCGATGCTGGCCGACTTCGTTACCGTGGTTCCGCAGACTCCCTCGCTGGTGTTTGTCACCTACCGCCCCGAATATCGGGGCGCGTTGAGCCTGGTCCCCGATGCTCAGGGCATTGCCCTTGGGCCGCTGAGTGATTCGGAGACCGCAGCACTTGCCTCGCAGCTGCTAGGCCCGGACCCCTCGGTTTGCCCGCTGGGCCAGACGATCGCGGAGAGGGCCGCCGGTAATCCGTTCTTCGCCGAGGAGATCGTGCGCGAACTGGCCGAGCGTGGTGTGCTGCGCGGCCAGCCAGGCGCATACATGTCAGTGGCTGAGGCTAGCGAGGTGAGCGTGCCTGCCACCTTACAAGCGGCCATCGCCGCACGCATCGATCGGCTTGACCCGCGTGCCAAGCGCACCTTGAGCGCGGCGGCAGTCATTGGCGCGCGATTCAGCTCGAACTTGCTGGAAACACTGGGCATTGAGCCCACCCTGGAGGACCTTGTGGGCGGTGAGCTTATCGACCAGATCGCGTTCACCCGACAACCCGAATATATGTTTCACCATCCGCTGATTCGCACGGTGGCCTATGAATCCCAGCTCAAATCCCATCGCACCGAGCTGCACCGGCGCGTCGCGGCCGCCATCGAATCAGGTGACCCGGCAGCGGCCGAGGAGAACGCGGCCTTGATCGCCGAACATCTGGAGGCCGCCGCTGATCTGCACTCCTCCTACCGCTGGCACATGCGCGCCGCAACGTGGGCCACCAACCGCGACATCAGCGCGGCGCGACTGGGCTGGGAGCGTGCCCAAAAAATCGCCGACGCGCTTCGCGCCGAAGACCCAGCCCGGGCCGCCATGCGCATCGCCCCGCGAACCATGTTGTGCGCGAACGCCTGGCGAGTCCATGAGCATGTAATCGGCGCCCAGTTCGATGAATTGCGGCAGCTGTGCACCGCCGCCGGGGACACGGCGTCCCCGGCCATCGCGATGGCGGGGCTGGTGATGGATTACCTGTTTCAGGGTCGGATCCGCGAGGCGTCGCAGCTGGCATCCGAAGCCGTCGCCCTCCTCGACTCGATCGGCGATGCGACCTTGACGGTGGGGCTGTCCTTCGCGCCGACCTACGCCAAGGCTGAGAGCGCCGAATGGTGCGACGTGCTGCGCTGGTCACAGCGGGTCATCGACCTGGCCGACGGTGACCCCGCAAAAGGCAACTTCATTTTCGGGTCTCCGTTAGCGACCGCCCATCTGCAGCGGGCTAGCGCCCGTTGGGCCCTGGGCCGCGACGGCTGGCGCGACGATCTGCGGCACGGTCTGGCCATGGCCCGCAGCGCCGACCCTCTGACCTACGCCGGGGTCGCCGGCTACGTCTACCTCGGGCCAATACCGTACGGCCTGATGACGGCCGACGATCGCGCCGTGGGCGAGATCGAGGATGTGTTACGGATCGCGGAACGATCCAGTGATGACGTCGCGTTGGCCTGGGCCCGGTTGGCTCTGGGCGTTGCGCTGGTGCACCGCCACACGGATGCGGAGCGTGACCGCGGACAGACGCTGCTGGCCGAGGTCGGCGACGTGTTCCTGCGCCGCGGATACCTGCTGTGCGATCTACCGCTCGTCGAGGTGTACGCGGCGCGGGAGCGGGCTCGGACCGGAGACCGCGATGAGGCGATACCGCTCATGCGTGCCGCCGCCGACCACCTGTTCCGCGAGCGACAGCTGCTGATGTGGGGCATTCCTGCGACCGGTGTTCTGGTGGACACACTGCTCGATCGTCGGGCCGACGGTGACCTGGCCGAAGCCGAGGCCGCAATCGAGAGGTTAGCAACCGCAACGGCCGATGAGGGTCTGGTGATCCGAGAGATCTGGCTGCTGCGGCTGCGGGCTCTGCTCGCGCGGGCTCGCGGGGACGCCGCGGCTTATGCAGGCTTCCGGGTCCGTTACCGCGACATGGCGCAAACGCTTGGCTACGAAGTGCATACCGCGTGGGCCGAGGCGATGCCATGACGTCAATCGAATTGGCATGTCCTGCATGCGGTATCGCGCTGCCGGTGAATTCGAAGTTCTGTAGCCAGTGCGGTGCACCGGTGACGGCGCATGACACCCGTGCGGAGTACAAGCAGGTGACGGTGCTGTTCGCCGACGTAGTGCATTCAATGGACATCGCCACCGCAATGGGTGCCGAGCGGTGGCGCGAGATCATGGCCGAGCTCTCCGACTGTTGTGCGGCGGTGGTGCAGCGCTACGGCAGCACGGTCACGCAGTGGACCGGCGACGGGATCATGGCGGTGTTCGGCGCGCCAATCACGTTGGAGGACCACGCCCTTCGGGCCTGTCTGGCCGCCTTAAGCCTTCAGGAGCAGGCCAAGCAGCTTGCCGTCGACGTGCGTGAGCGCGACGGTATCGATCTGCGCTTGCGGGTCGGGCTGAACTCCGGTGAGGTGATCGCCGGTGAAATCGGTTCGGGCCAGTTCGGCTACGCGGCTGTGGGTGAGCAGGTGGGGATGGCGCAGCGGATGGAGTCGGTGGCCCCGCCGGGTGGGGTGATGCTCAGCGCCTCGACGGCGCGACTGGTCGAGGGCGCGGCGACTCTCGGTGATGTGGAGTTGGTCCAAATCAAGGGTGCCCAGGAGCCGGTGCCCGCCCGTCGGCTGGTGGGCCTGGCCGACGGGCATCGCGCCGCCGGGCGTCCGGAGTCGACTCTGGTCGGCCGAGGCTGGGAGATGGCCGCAGTCGAGGGCTTGCTAGAGCGTGCCATCGACGGCCACGGCGGTGTGGTTGGCGTGGTGGGGTCACCGGGAATTGGCAAGAGCCGCCTGGTCCGCGAGGTCACCGCGATGGCAGCGGCCCGGGGTGTCGACGTATTTACTGCCTTCTGCGAATCGCACGCCAGCGACATCCCGTTTTACGTCGTGACCCGGTTGCTTCGTGCTGCGATCGGCGTGGGCGGCCTCGACAATGCGGCCGCCCGTACCCAGGTGCGCGCTCAATTCGCTGACGCCGACCCCGAGGACGTGCTGCTCTTGGAGGACTTGCTGGGCATCGCCGACCCTGAGGTGGCGTTGGCCAAGATCGATCCGGATGCCCGCCGGCGGCGGTTGACCGCGCTGGTCAATGCTGCGTCGCTGGCCCGAAATGCCCCGGCGGTCTACGTCGTCGAGGATCTGCACTGGATCGATGGGGTCAGCGAATCCCTGGTTGCCGATCTTGTGGCGGTGGTCCCGAAGACGCACTCGCTGGTGTTGATCAGCTACCGCCCCGAATACCAAGGCGTGCTGAGCCGGATGCCCGGTGCGCAAAGCATCGCCCTTGGGCCGCTGAGCGATTCGGAGACCGCAGCGCTGTTATCCGAGCTGTTGGGGCCGGACTCCTCGGTCGGCGGGTTAGCAACTGTGATCGCCGAGCGGGCCGCCGGTAATCCGTTTTTCGCCGAGGAGATGGTGCGGGATCTGGCCGAGCGTGCTGTGCTGACCGGAGCCCGTGGTGATTATGCCTGCCAGGTCGATCGTGCCGATACCGCCGTGCCGGCGACCCTGCAGGCCACCATCGCCGCCCGTATCGACCGGCTCGGCCTCGCTGCCAAACAGACTCTGAATGCTGCGGCGGTGATCGGGTTGCGATTTGGTGCCGAGCAGTTGGCGTTGCTCGATGGTGGAGCTGAGCTGGGCGAGTTGATCGCTGCCGAACTCGTCGATCAGGTCCGGTTCACCCCGCACGCCGAGTACGCCTTCCACCACCCGCTGATCCGGACGGTGACCTACGAAACACAGCTGAAGTCCGACCGCGTCGAACTGCATCGGCGTCTGGCCACCGCGATCGAACAACGCCACCCGGATTCGCTGGATGAGAACGCGGCGCTGATCGCCGAGCATGTCGAGGTCGCCGGTGACCTGCGCGCGGCTTTCGGCTGGCACATGCGCGCCGGGGCATGGGCGCAATCCCGCGATATCCGGGCCGCGCGCACCAGCTGGGAACGGGCCCGAACGGTCGCTGACCGGTTGCCTGATGATGACCCGGGCCGGGCGTCGATGCGCATCGCCCCGCGGACCCTGCTGTGTGTGAACACCGTCCGGGTGGCCGGCAGCATCGCCGACACCGGCTTCGACGAACTTCGTGAGCTCTGCAGCGCCGCCCGCGACACAATGTCGCTGGCGATCGGCATGGCCGGCCTGATGGCGGCGCTGGTCTTCCATAACCGCTACCGGGAAGTCGCGCGGGTTGCGTCGGAGTGCAGCCGGCTGCTCGAACCGATGGCCGATCCGGCCTTGGCGGTTCCGATTTTGACCGTGAGCCAATCGATGTGGACGGCGGGCCGGGCAGCCGAAGGTCTGCGCTTGGCGCAGCGGGGAATCGACCTGGCCGAAGGCGATCCCACCAAGGGCAGTCTGTCCCCCATCGGGTCACCGTTGGCGGCGGCGATCCTCTTGCGTGGCTCCTGTCGATATTGCCTCGGCGTTCCAGGCTGGAGGCACGACCTCGATCAGGCGATCGCGATGGCCCGCACCGTCGGTGACAGGTGGGGCTATCTCGTCGGCGTGGTGTACAAATACCGCGTCGCCGTCCATGCCGGGGCGTTGCTCCCCGACGCGGCGGCTGACCGGGACACCGCCGAAGCGATGGCGATAGCCGAGCATTCCGGCGATGACTTCCAGGTGGATGGCGCCCGGGTGAGTCGCGGCCTTGTTCTTATCAGTCGGGGCGGTTCGCAACGCGCGGCCGGTTTCGCGCTGCTCGCCCAGTTTCGTGAAGCTAACTTGCGGCATGGGTACGCGAAAAACGTTGTGCGGACTGTCGACACTGAGATTGCGAAGGAGAAAGCCAGAACCGGCGATGTCGATGGCGCCATCGAGTTGGCACGCGCGGTCGTCGACTACACGTTCGACGCGGGCGACGCGCTCTCCCTTGGCGAGGCCGTCCGGGTCTTGGTGGAATCGCTGCTGCGGCGCGGCACCAGCGCCGATATTAAGGAGGCGCAGGCCGCGATCGACCGGCTGGCAGCCGAGCCGACCGACCCGGGATTTGTCCTGTTCGAGGTTCCGCTGCTGCGGCTGCGGGCACTGCTGGCCCAGTCCCACGGCGATGCGGAGACTTACGCGCAGTTCCGAGATCGATACCGCGACATGGCGAAAACGCTTGGCTTCGAAGGACATATCGCCCTGGCCGAGGCGATGCCGTGACGGCGCGATTGATGTAGCCCTGTCGGGACAGGCCCCCTGCCAAGCGTGCCATGGTCCAGGTTTTTGGGGCTCTGGCGCCGAGCACGACCTCTCGATCGCCGCGGCCCGAGGTGTCCACAGCGGCAAACCTCGGCCGGTCGTCACCATCCAAGACCGCAGATTGGCCACCACCGTTGGCTCCACAAGGAGCTGAGTGCACGACAGGTGGAAATGCAGTACCGCACTACTGGTAGGCCTGGCCGCAGTCACCAAGAAAATACGCACAGGGGGCTGAGGAAGAGGAAACCCATGTTGCATTCTCGCGGCCTCGCCCGGTTGGCCCTGCTGGCGTCGGGTTTGGGTGTTGGGGTGGCGTTGGCCGCGACCCCGGGGCTGGCTTCGGCCGACCCGGTCTCGGCACCGGGTCCTAATGTGGCCGCCGCGCTCGACGCGGCGACGGGGATCGCGGGTGCCGCCGCCGACCCGGCCGGGTCAACGGATCCGGATGTGGCTATCTCGATCGATGGGTTCACGTTGTTTGCGGAAGGCACCGCGAACGCCACCTCGGGCGCTGGGGACCTTGCGATCGCTCTCGGCCCCAACAGCATCGCCTCCGCCGGCTTATTCGGCATCGGCAGCACCGGTGACTTCGCATTCGCCGACGGCAATGGCACCGTCGCCACCGACTTCGGCGGCAGCTTTGACTTCGCCACTGCTGTGGGCAATGCCAGCTCAGCCGTCGCCAACGGCAACCTTGACTCCGCCACCGTCTTCGGCCCCAACAGCCTCGCCGAAGCCCACTTTGGAAATGGGGACCTGGCCTCCGTCATAAACACTGCCAGTGCTCCCGACGAGGCCGTTGCCGGCGGCAGCATCGACAACAGCGTTTTAAGTGTCCTCGGCAACGTTGACATCGCATCCGTGTTGGGCACCGACAGCACTGCCGAAGCCGGCGCCAACGCGACTACACCCGGCAGTTTCGACCTCGCCGCCATCTCCGGCGACATGCTCACCGCGACCGCTACCGGCAGCAACTTCTTGGCAGACATCTTGCCGGCGCTCTAAGTAATTGACCATTAAATCGATGATCGCCCGGTAGCGGTTCGAGGTCCCGGCCCGGAGTTGGCATGTCACAACGTGAGTTCGTCCTGTTCGAGGTTCCGCTGCTGCGGCTGCGGGCACTGCTGGCTCAGGCCCACGGCGATGCGGAGACTTACGAGCACTTCCGGATCGTTACCGCGACATGGCGAAAACGTTTGGCTTCGAGGGACATATCGCATTGGCCGAGGCGATGCCGTGACGGCGCGGTTCAGTTAGCTGCGTCCGCGGCGAGGACGTGCTTTCGCGCCATCCACTCGTCGATGTAGCTCATAGTGACCGGTAGCGCCGCGCCTGAAAAGACCATGTGGTCGGCACGGGGAATCTCAACGGAGATCCCGTGCTGGTACCGGGCCGCGGTTCGGCGCACGATTCCGGTCGACACGATGCGGTCATACTCGGCCCCGATTACCAGCACGGGGGCAGTGACCGCCGCGAAATCGACAGCGGTGGCCTTCGAAAGCTTTGGCACCGCAAGGAGCAGTTCCCATAGATAGCGCCCTGATTCGCAGACGAAACCGTCATACACCTCCCGAGCGATGTCCTCGGTCTGAGTGTTCGCGATCCAGCGTCGAAATCGCTCGAACGTCGGGGGGTGCCACGGCTTGGTCCAAGAACGAGGCCGTAACAAGTGCGGCACTGACATGCGCAAGGTTGTGCGGGTCGTACCGAAGATGCCCGCGGCCGGGCCGGGGCATGCTGCCACTAAGCCAGCTGGGCGCGTGCGTGCGGCGACCAGCTGCGCCAGCAGTCCGCCTAACGAGTGACCTATCAGAAGCGGTGGCGAACGCAGCGAATTCACGAATGCCACCAAGTCGTCGGTGTAGTCCCGAAGGCTCAGTGAGGCGATTTTCATCGCGCCCACGTGCGAGGGAAGTTCGTGATGGCGCAGCGTCGGGGTGTGCGCCGTATAGCCCCGCTCTTCGAATGCGGCGCGGGCGGCAGCCAACTGCTCCCCACGGCCCCAGGAGCCGTGAATCAAGACGACGTGTTTGGCTTCGGCCACGAAACTAAGGATGACAGCCGAGGCGCCAGACAGGGCCCAATACAGGTCGAGTTGTTTTGCAGGCGGGAGCGTCTCGAAATTACCGCGGCGGCCGCCACATCGGCCACAGGGTCGGGCCGCCCGGAACGACCAGCTCGCCGCTGACCTCGAAGCCGAACCGCTGATAGTAAGGCACGTTCTCCGCTTTGCTGGATTCCAGGTAAGCGGGGGCGTGCTCGGCGTCGACCCGATCGAGGCGTGACTGCATCAACGCCTGACCGTAGCCTTTGCCGCGCACCGCGGGGTCGCTACCGATCACAGCGAGATACCAGTGTGGTTCCTCGGGGTGATGTTTCTTCATCTGATCGAGCAGCTGGCCGAGTTTGCGGCCCGTCTGCACGCTCAACCCGAACCCGAAAATGAACGACGGCAACATCATCAACTGTTCGCGCGCCGACTGCTTCCAGCGGCCCGGCGGATCCCACAGCGCCGCCGCACCGATCGTGGACCCGTCGGTGGCCACCTCCCCGCCACCGCCGGCGAGGTGGTGGTGTCGGGCGATGGCCGCGAAGAACTTGCGCTGACGCGCTGCCCGGGCTTTGTCGTCGGGCATGATCCACTCCGACACCGGGTCGTCGTAGAAGGCGCGACCGAGAACATGCGACAACTCGGTCACGTCGGCTTTGCGCGCCGGACGCGTATTGATCGTCATCGACCGCCAGAGTAGTAGCGTCAGAAATCGTGTGGGACTTCGAAACAGACCCCGAATACCAGCAGAAGCTGGATTGGGTCGAAGAGTTCATGGTCAACGAGCTCGAGCCACTCGACCTGGTGGCACTCGACCCGTACGACAAGAAGAACGCCGAAACCATGGCCACCCTGCGGCCCTTGCAGCAGCAGGTCAAAGAGCACGGGCTGTGGGCGGCGCACCTGAAACCGGACCTCGGCGGCCAGGGCTACGGCCAGGTCAAACTAGCACTGCTCAACGAAATTCTGGGGCGGTCGCGGTGGGCCCCGTCGGTGTTCGGCTCGCAGGCGCCTGACTCCGGCAACGCCGAGATCCTCGCGCTGTTCGGGACCGCGGACCAGAAGGCACGCTACTTAGCGCCGCTGCTCGACGGCGACATCACGTCCTGCTACTCGATGACCGAACCGCAAGGCGGTTCGGATCCGGGCCTGTTCGTGACCCGCGCCGAGCGCGACGGCGACTCGTGGGTGATCAACGGCGAGAAGTGGTTTTCCACCAACGCCCGGCACGCGTCGTTCTACATCGTCATGGCGGTCACCAACCCCGACGCCCGGACTCGCGACAAGATGTCGTTGTTCATCGTCCCAGCCGATACACCGGGCGTCGAGATCATCCGCAACGTCGGTGTCGGGACGGACTCGCATGCCACGCACGGCTACGTCAGCTACACCGACGTGCGGGTGCCGGCGGACCACATCCTCGGTGGCGAAGGGCAGGCCTTCGCGATCGCGCAGACCCGACTCGGCGGCGGGCGCATTCACCACGCCATGCGCACTATCGCGTTGGCCCGCCGCGCCTTCGACATGATGTGCGAGCGGGCGGTCTCCCGCCAGACCCGGATGGGCCCGCTGTCGAATTTCCAGATGACCCAAGAGAAGATCGCCGACAGCTGGATTCAGATCGAGCAGTTCCGGTTGTTGGTGCTGCGCACCGCCTGGCTGATCGACAAGCATCACGACTACCAGAAGGTGCGCCGCGACATCGCCGCGGTCAAGGTGGCAATGCCGCAGGTGTTGCACGACGTAGTGCAGCGCGCCATGCACCTGCACGGCGCGCTCGGTGTCTCCAACGAGATGCCGTTCATCAAGATGATGATCGCCGCGGAGTCACTGGGCATTGCCGACGGTGCCACCGAGCTGCACAAGATGACCGTCGCTCGTCGCACCCTGCGCGAATATCAGCCGGTGTCAACGCCTTTCCCGTCGCAACATCTGCCGACCCGGCGCGCCGAGGCGCAGGCGCGGTTGGCCGAGCGCCTGGAACACGCGGTCGCCGAGTTCTGACACTGCGCAAACAGGCCTTCGACCCGAGCGAGTGAGGCCAAAGGACTCTTCGGCGCGCTTGTACATCGCGACAGACTCAATGTGTGCAGGTGCCCCACGATCGCTGGACGTTGGCTGGCGCACCCGTTGGCGATGCCAACCGGTGTGGCACAGCTGCTGTGGCAGAAAGCTTGTGAGAAGGCTCAAACAACCACTAGATAAGGAACCAGCATGACGAACACAACGCAGTCGAAATCCCTCGCATCGGTGTCCGGTGATCTACTCGAAGAAGTCAGCGAATCAGCAAAACTCGGCCAGCATGCCGCTGCCGAGGCGCTGCGGAGGTTTCGCAAGACCGTCGATCAGGCCATCCCCGAGACGCTTCAACCGCTACGCACGAAGGTCGTCGATGCCGCCATCGACCTCGCCGACACGCTTGTCGCAGCCCAGTATCAGTTCAATCGGAACTTGATTCGCAGTGCTGACCGCGCGCTGAGCAAAGCAGACGACCACCACAAGTAGCCTCGCGACATCGCGACACAGACGCGCGCCGCCAGTCGCTACCGACCGTCGGCGACGCGGTCGATGTGGGCGAGAAAGTGGGTCAGCACCGCATCGGGCGCTTCGAGTTGCGGCCAGTGCCCGATGTCGTCGGCGAGCATCACCACATCGGCGTCCGGGATCACCTCGGCGTAACGGCGGGCCATGTGCGCTCCGGAGTTCGGGTCGATCGGTCCGTCGATCAGCCGCATCGGAACTTCTGTCTGCCGCATGGCCCGCACCCACCGATTCCGGTGCGTGTAGCGGTCGTTGATGAAGCGACCGACCTTGTGCAGCACCCGGCGGCCGTCGTTGTAATCCAGGATCTGGTTGAACACGTCCATCATGTGTCGCGTCGGTTTGGTGTTCGGTCCGAACATCTCCCGCAGTGTCGGTTCCAGCACGCGACGCGACAGTGGGCTGTTCTGCAGCGGACTGAGGATGTCGCCCAAGGGAGTACGTGACATCAGCTTCTGCGCGGCCCTCGGCGTGTAGGTCTCGACGAACATGCCGCCGTTGAGCCACGTGATCGAGTCGATGTCCAGCGCGCCGTAAGCGTGCGGGCCGAATTCGTGACGCGCCAACAGTTCCTGACCGACCGAGTCACCGATGTCGTGGGCCAGGATGTGTGTATTGCCGATGCCGAGGTGATCCAGCAGCGCCTCGTGCATATCCGCGTGGTCGTGCACGGTGTACTCGTAGGCGACCGGTTTCGCGGAGAAGCCCATTCCCATCATGTCCGGCGCGATCACGGTGAAACGCCGCGTCAGCGTCGGCCAGATCGGCGCCCAGTCAAAGGAATTGAACGGATACCCGTGAATCAGCAACAGTGCTGGGCCGCTACCTTCCACCCGGTAGAAGATGTCGAAGCCGAGGTAGTCGAAGTACAGTCCGGCGTCCAGCCAGGATCCCAGTTCCGCGTCCATGACCTGCGCCTAGGAGATGTAGCGGACGACGCTCTCGGCCACACACGCCGGCTTGTCCGAGCCTTCGACCTCCACGGTGGTCGACACGGTCGCCTGCGTTGCGCCGTTGCCCAGGTCCTCGACGTTGACCAATGAGCTCTTGGCGCGCACCCGGGAGCCGACCGGAACCGGCGCGGGAAAGCGAACCTTGTTGAGGCCGTAGTTGATTGCCAGCTTGATGCCGTTGACGGTGTACATCTGGTGCTGCAGCCGCGGCAGCAGCGCCAACGTCATGAAACCGTGGGCGATCGTCGTGCCGAACGGACCCTTGGCCGCCCGCTCGGGGTCGACGTGGATCCACTGGTGATCTCCCGTCGCGTCGGCGAACAGATTGACGTCTTGCTGGCTGATCGTCACCCAGTCGCTCTCGCCGATACTTTCCCCTTGGATCGCGGCGAGGTCGGCGACTGATTCGAAGGTGCGCATACCGTTGTCTCCTCAATGTCGGCCAGACGGCAGTGGGGGCCGCGCTGCTAAGCATCGTGCCATTGCGGTATCGCGGCCTCGCGACCGGGATGTTTCGCCTCCAACGCCGTCCGGGTAACCACAACCATGAATTTATGGCGCTGGATGGGATCGAAATTGGCTGATCGACGGGGCCATAAAGCTGAATCCGACGTCGAGCCCGAGCGGCACGAGGCGCGTTCGCGCGCGAGCCACGACGAAGACGGCAGCTATGTGGGACGGACCATCGGCGTCGATGACGCCCTCGACGTCGGCATGACTGGCGCCGAGGCTCGCAGCAAGGACACATAGCGGTCGGCCCTGGTAGGAGAATTGGCCGGGTGAGATTGCTGCTGATCGCCGACACGCATGTTCCGCTGCGTGCCCGGGACCTGCCCGGGCAAGTCTGGGATGAGGTGGCCCGCGCCGACGTCGTCGTGCATGCCGGCGATTGGATGGCACCCGAATTGCTCGACGAGCTGACGGCCAGGTCGAAGCGGCTGGTGGCGTGTTGGGGGAACAACGACGGAGACGAGTTGCGCTCGCGGCTGCCTCAACGTGCCGACGCCGTCTTGGACGGTGTGCGCGTGAGCGTCGTCCACGAAACTGGCGCCTCGGGCGGTCGGGAAGCCCGGATGTCTGCCGCCTACCCCGACACCGATGTGCTGGTGTTCGGCCACAGCCACATCCCGTGGGACACCACGACGACTACCGGGCTGCGTCTACTGAATCCCGGTTCGCCGACCGATCGCCGCAGGCAACCGTTCTGCACCTACATGACGGCGCACGTCGAGGACGGCGCGCTGACCGAGGTCGTCCTGCATCGCGTGGGAGAAGTAGCTCGCTGCTAGCTCCGACATAGCGTCCACACATATTTAGCTCGTAAACAGAGACAAGTGGACACTCTCATCGACCCCGTCACCGATCTGGCCCGCGTGGTCGGCAGATTTCGCCGGCAACTCCGCCGATCCGCCGAGCGCGGGTTCGACGCCGCACGGCTCACCGAATCTCAGTCGGAGTTGCTGTGGCTTGTCGGTCGACAACCCGGCATCTCGGTCAGCGCCGCCGCCGCGGAATTGGGGCTGGTAGCCAATACCGCTTCGACGCTGGTCTCCAAGTTGGTGGCCAAGGGTTTGCTCGTCCGGACCGCAAGCGAGGCCGACCGGCGCGTCGGCCGCCTACGACTGGCCGGTGCTGCCCAGCAGGTCGTCGACGCGTCGCGCGCGGCACGGCGGGCACTGCTGACCGAAGTGCTCCAGGAACTCGATGACGACCAAATCCATTCTTTGGCAAAGGGTTTGACGATCCTCGACACCATGACCCAACGATTACAGGAGCGACAATGAGCGGATCCCTGCCTATGGCGGTCGACGGCCGGAACCTGACCCACCACTACGGTCGGTTCACCGCCGTCGACGACCTGACGTTGCAGGTCCGGCCGGGTGAGACGATGGGCCTGCTCGGCCCCAACGGTGCGGGCAAGACGACGGTGGTCCGCATGCTCACCACCCTGACGCCGGTGCAGCACGGTGAGCTGCACATTTTCGGCCTGAACGCCCACGACCAGACCGTCGACATCCGCAGCAATATCGGCTATGTCCCCCAGCAGCTTTCGGTCGAGCCCGCGTTGACCGGTCGACAGAACGTGGCGTGGTTCGCGCGACTGTACGGCGTACCACGCAAGCAGCGGTCAGAGCGGGTGGACGAGGCCTTGGATGCCATGGAGTTGCTCGACGTCGCCGACCGGCCGGCAGGCACCTACTCCGGCGGCATGGTGCGTCGACTGGAAGTGGCGCAGGCGCTGGTGAACCGCCCGTCGCTGCTGGTGCTCGACGAACCGACCGTGGGGCTGGACCCGATTGCCCGCGACCGCGTCTGGACGCACGTGTCGAAGATGCAGGGTCAGTTCGGCATGACTGTGCTGCTGACCACCCACTACATGGAAGAGGCCGATGCACTGTGCGACCGTGTCGCGCTCATGCATCGCGGCAAGCTGCGTGCTGTCGGGACGCCCGCGACGCTGAAGTCGACGGTGTCTGCGTGCGCGACGCTCGAGGATGTGTTCCGGCACTACACCTCATCCGGCCTGTCGGATGAGTCCGAGAAGTCCGGGTCTTTCCGTGAAATCCGTTCCACCAGAAAGGTTGCCAGCCGTGTCGGTTGATAGCGCCGTCAATCCAACACCGGTCACGCTGTCCCGCGCGCCGCGCGGATGGCAGCGGGTTCCCTCGACGTTCGGGCGCGTCGGTGCGTTCGCGATCGTGGAGATGCAGAAGCTGAGGCATGATCGCACCGAACTCGTCACCCGCATGGTGCAGCCGGCGCTGTGGCTGTTGATCTTCGGCACCACCTTCAGCAAGTTGCGCGTGATCAACACCGGGCCGGTGTCGTATCTGGCTTTTCTGGCGCCCGGGATCATCGCCCAGTCGGCACTGTTCATCTCGATCTTCTACGGCATCCAGATCATCTGGGACCGCGATGCCGGCGTGCTGGCCAAGCTCATGGTGACCCCGGCGCCCGCGTCGGCGTTGATCACCGGTAAGGCCTTTGCTGCCGGCGTGCGATCGGTGGCCCAGGTCGTCGGCGTGCTGGCACTGGCCTATGTGATGGGTATCGGTATGACGATCAACCCATTGCGGATCGTGGCCGCGATGGCGGTCGTCATGCTCGGCTCGGCGTTCTTCGCCTGCCTGTCGATGACATTGGCCGGGCTGGTGCGCAGCCGCGACCGGTTGATGGGGATCGGTCAGGCCATCACGATGCCGTTGTTCTTCGCATCCAACGCGCTCTACCCGGTCGACGTGATGCCGTCCTGGCTGCATGTGGTCAGTACGGTCAATCCGCTGAGCTACGAGGTCCACGCGCTGCGGGCACTGCTGATCGGCACACCGTTCCACCTACTGGACATCGTTGTGCTGGTGGTCGCAGCGGTGCTCGGAATCGTCACTGCCTCAACGCTTTTGCGCCGACTCGTCGCATAAGTCACGAATCTATAACGCCCCCTGCCGAATTCATGTCGGCAGGGGGCGTCTTGCTGGCCCTGGTAGCTCCGCCCGACCAGCACCTTCTGGGGCGACGGTGTGCCGTCAGTGACTGCGCGTCCTGGGCTTCGACTGTGCATCGTCGGCGGGGTTTCGCCGGAATTCCCTCCCTAACCGCACATTCGAAGCCGTCATTGCACACTCAGATGCCGAGTTTCCAGCCGCCTGATTCGATAGCGGCTGGCCGGCCCGTGGAGCGGTGTTTGCAGGTAACGCTGGCGAGCCCGAATCGTTAGCGAACCGCGATCGCACACCCCGAGGCGAACCACAAGCTTGTGACTCGTTGCGTGTTTGACTGCCGTAGACAGCTATTCGACCGCAATGAGCGGCAGATGACAGTTGGGAAGTGTAGGAGCTATGAAGTTCGTTGAGAAGTTCCGCGGTACGGCAGGACGTCTGCCGCGCCGGTTGGCAATTGCGATCACCGGGGCAGCATTGCTCGCCGGTCTGGTCGGTGCTATCGGGGGCTCGGCGACGGTGGGGGCGTTCTCCAAAAAGGGCCTGCCGGTCGAGTATCTGAATGTCCCATCGGCGGCGATGGGCCACGACATCAAGGTGCAATTCCAGGGCGGCGGACCGCACGCGGTCTACCTGCTCGACGGACTGCGCGCACAGGACGACTTCAACGGGTGGGACATCAACACTCCCGCCTTCGAGGAGTACTACCAGTCCGGCCTGTCGGTGATCATGCCGGTCGGTGGCCAGTCCAGCTTCTACAGCGACTGGTACCAGCCGGCGTGCGGCAAGAGCGGCTGCCAGACCTACAAGTGGGAAACCTTCGTGACCAGGGAGCTTCCCACCTATCTGCAGGCCAACCGCGGCATCTCCCCGAACGGCAATGCCGCGGTGGGTCTTTCGATGTCAGGTGGTTCCGCGATGATCCTAGCCGCCTACTACCCGCAGCAGTTCTCCTACGCCGCGTCACTGTCGGGCTTCCTGAACCCCTCTGAGGGCTGGTGGCCGACACTGATCGGTCTGGCGATGGGCGACGCGGGCGGCTACAACGCCACCAACATGTGGGGTCCCACCACTGACCCGGCGTGGAAGCGCAACGACGCGATGGTGCAGATCCCCCGCTTGGTGCAGAACAACACCCGCATCTGGGTGTACTGCGGCAACGGCACTCCGAACGAACTGGGCGGCGACAGCATGCCGGCCAAGTTCCTGGAGCAGTTCACCCTGCGCACCAACGAGCAGTTCCGCGACAACTACGCGGCCGCGGGCGGCAGGAACGGCACGTTCAACTTCCCGCCCAACGGGACGCATGACTGGGGTTACTGGAACCAGCAACTGGTCGCCATGAAGCCCGACATCCAGCGGACGCTGAGCGCTGCTCAGGGCGCCACCTGATAGATCCCCCCCATGCATCGGCAGCAGCGCTCCCCCCGCGCTGCTGCCGATGTTCTTGTGCGGGTGGCTAGTTGAGCAGGGCGCGGCGGTCTTGATGGAAGTAGGTGTATGCGGTCGTCGCCGCGCATACCGCAGACGCGACGACCAGCATGCCGGTGCCGTTGACGATCAGGCTGATGCCCCCACCGGCCGTGGCGCCCAGGATGAAGCTCGCGAACAGCAGAAAGTAGCCGAGCCAATCCGACAGGTTCCCGCCGCCGGCGATGTGGCGTTCGATGCCCTGACCCATTTTCACCAGAGTTCCGGTGACATAGCTGAGCGGTACCGACACTTCGCCGTCTTTGACGAACGAGGTGTTCAGTGCACCAATACCGAAGGCCACCAAGAAGACCGGCGGGAAATCGAGGAAGTTCTCCTCCCAGCCTTCGTCGATGACGTCGACCACCGTGGCCGCGAAGAGGCTGACCGTGGCCAGCACCGTCGGCCCGTGCGGATGAGCCACCCAGAAGTAACGCCTGCACACCGACGACACCACGACGCCCGAGACAAAGGCGACGATCAGCAGACCGGCACTGACCGACAGGATCACGTCGTCGCGGAAGTACCCCAGCACTGCGCGTTGCGCGTTGCCCGTCATGAAGGTGACGAAATAGCCTGCCGAGTGGGTGAAAGCGGTTGCCCCCAAAACACCGGCCAGCGCCGCCAGTACGTACGACAACCGCGCTTCACTGTCGAATGTCTCCCGGAGCATGAACCAATGCTTTCACCGCGGCGCGGCACGCGATAGCGCGGGGACAGCCATTCAGGCGAGACTCACATCAATGTGCTATCAACGTGGCGATCGACCGCAACGGAATCGGCAACCAACTAGGCCGGTGCCGTGACTCGTAGCCGGCCTCGTAGACCGCCTTGTCCAACTCGTAGGCCGCCAAGATCAGCGCCGAGTCGCGGGGATCGACGCCGGAGACCGCCGCATACCCGTCGCAGAATGCGGTTCGGTTGCGCAGCACCCACTCTCGGGCGCGTGCGGCGAGTTGCTTGTCGCGTCCCTGATCGACCAGCGGCCCGTAGGCGGCGTATTCGAACGACCGCAGCACACCCGCCACGTCTCGCAGCGGCGAATCCGGTGCTCGACGCTCCTCGAGCGGCTGACCCGGCTCGCCTTCGAAGTCGATCAGCAGCCAGGTCTCCGGCGTGCGCAGCACCTGACCCAGGTGCAGATCGCCGTGCACTCGCTGCACGGTGATGGTCTGCTCCGCCAGTTTCTGGAAGCGCTGCTCGATGGACGCCGTGTACTGCTCGAGCTCTCCGACCGCGCCGGCCGTCGCCGCCAACCGCGCCAGCATGGTGTCGACCGGGAACGGCGCCTGCGAGGTTCCGAGCGCCTCGGCGAGTCCGGCGTGCACGGACGCGACGGCCTCCCCCAACCGCTGGGACTCGCCGGCGAAATCGCCGCCGACCTCATAAGCGTAGAGATCGCCCTCGGCGAACAGATCACGCACGCTGGCCGTGGCCATCGCCCAGCCTTCGGCGGCGTTGGCCTCGTATGCGGTCGCCATGCCCAGCGGGCTGCTGACGTCGCCGGCGTGCGCCGTCAGCTCGTAACTGCCCAACAGCCCTGCCACATGGGGGTTTCCGGCCCGGCCGAGCACCCGGTTGAGCTCGATGTCGGGGTTGATACCGGGACTGACCCGGCGAAAGATCTTCACGATGGCGTCGCGGTCGAAGATCACGCTGGTGTTGCTCTGCTCGGCGTCCGACACCCGCGGATACGCATTCAACGGCAGTGTCACGCCGGGCTCTTTGCCGAACAACACATCGTCACGCGACGCCGAGGTGTCGAGCAGCGACAGCAGAAACCCGGCCGCACCCGGATCGTAGAGCGCGTCATAGCCGACGCGGTCGCCGTCGGCGCCGATCGTCGCGATGGTGCTGTACTCGGCCGGCGGCTCGGAATCCCAGCCGACCAGCACCTGGTACCGCTCCGCCGAGCCGTCGGTGTAGGTGACATCGACCAGGACCAGATCCAGACCGTCGCGCAGCGCCACGACATGGCCCGGCTCGGCCCCGGCCAGTTCGCGGCTGCGACCGGCGTACCAGCGCTGCTGGGGTAGCCATTCCGACCAGGGCAAGTTCATTGCGACTCCTCAGACCCGCACAACTGAAACCAGTAGAACCCATGGCTTGGCAGGGTTAGCAGATACGGCAGATGTCCGATCGGCGGAAATCTCACCCGTCCGGTCAGCTCAACCGGTATGTAGCCGTTCCAGTGCTGCAGGTTCAGCTCAATGGGTTGCGGGAAGCGCGACAGGTTGTTGACGCAGACCACCACGTCATCGTCGGACACCCGGGCGTAGGCCAGCACCGACGGGTTCGTTCCACCGAGCTCCTGGAAGTTCCCCGTCGCGAACGCATCGTGCCGTCTCCGCACCATCAGCATGGTGCGGGTCCAGTTCAACAGCGACGTCGAGGTGTCCATCTGCGCCTCGACGTTGACGGCCTGGTAGCCGTAGACCGAGTCCTGGCTGGCGGGCAGGTACAACCGACCGGGATTCGCTTTGGAGAACCCGGCGTTGCGGTCTGGTGTCCACTGCATCGGGGTCCGCACGCCGTCGCGGTCACCCAACCAGATGACGTCGCCCATGCCGATCTCGTCGCCGTAGTACAGGACTGGCGAGCCGGGCAGCGACAGCAGCAGCGCGGTGAACAGCTCGATCTGGTTTCGGTCGTTGTCCAGCAGCGGAGCCAGCCTGCGGCGGATCCCGACGTTGGCCTTCATCCGCGGGTCCTTGGCGTACTCGGAGTACATGTAGTCACGCTCTTCGTCGCTGACCATCTCCAGAGTCAGCTCGTCGTGGTTGCGCAAGAAAATGCCCCACTGCGCGAGCTCCGGAATCTCCGGCGTCTGCCCGAGAATCTCCGAGATCGGAAAACGCGACTCTCGGCGGACCGCCATGAAAATGCGTGGCATCAACGGGAAGTGGAAAGCCATGTGACACTCGTCGCCGCCGGTGCTGGCATCGCCGAAATATTCGACGACGTCCGCAGGCCACTGGTTGGCCTCGGCCAGCAGCACCCGCCCCGGGAACTCGTCGTCGACGACTTTGCGGACACGCTTGAGGAAGGCGTGCGTCTCGGGGAGGTTCTCGCAGTTGGTGCCCTCACGCTCGAACAGGTAGGGCACCGCATCCAGCCGGAAACCGTCGATCCCGAGGTCGAGCCAGAAGCGCAGAACGTCGATCATCGCTTCTTGCACGGCTGGGTTGTCGTAATTCAGGTCCGGCTGGTGGGAGAAGAACCGGTGCCAGTAAAACTGCTTGCGCACCGAATCGAAGGTCCAATTCGATTCTTCGGTGTCGATGAAGATGATGCGCGCATCGGTGTACTTCTCGCTGGTGTCGCTCCACACGTAGTAATCGCCGTACGGGCCGTCGGGGTCGTGCCGCGACTCCTGAAACCACGGATGCGAATCCGACGTGTGGTTCATGACGAGATCGGTGATGACCCGGATCCCCCGCTCGTGCGCCGCGTTGAGCAATGCGACGAAATCCTCGACGGTGCCGAATTCGGGAAGCACTTTGTAGAAGTCGCGGATGTCGTAACCGCCGTCGCGCAGCGGTGAGTCGTAGAACGGCGGCAGCCAGATGCAATCGACGCCCAGCCACTGCAGATAGTCCAGGCGCTCCATGAGCCCCCGCAGATCCCCTGACCCGTCGGCATTGCCGTCGACGAACGCCCGGACGAGAACTTCGTAGAAGACCGCGTGCTTGAACCAGGTCGGATCGGCGGGCAGTGACTTGGCATCGCCGAACTCGTCGGCGCTGGGATGTTCGACTACGCCTGCTTCGACGTGACTTCCCTTTGCAGGATCGTGCTCAACGCTGTCGTCTCTGCTGCTCGTCAAGTCCACGACCTTACACGTACCCGAGGTGCGCGATCGAAAACCTTGCCCGCCATACGAATTGGCCGTAGCTCGACTAGCTGCGACGTTGGGATCAGCCGGGCGGGCCGCCCGCCAACGTCACATTGGCGTTACGACCGCCCACCCCCACGTCGACGCCGTCGCCGGGGTGGTGCTGATCGAGGATGTTCGTCAATGCCGTGGCCGAGTTGACCGGCTGGCCGTTGATCGCGGTGATCACGTCGCCGGGGCTGATGCCGGCGCCCGACGCGGGACCGCCCGGAATCACCTGGCGGACGACGGCGCCGCCGGGTGCGTCGTTGACACCGACGCCCAGAAAGGCGGTCGGGCCGATGTGCACCGTCGGCGATGAGGCGCCGGACCGGATCTGCCCGGCGATGGCCATCGCCTCGTTGATCGGGATCGCGAAGCCCTGTCCACGGCCGAGGTGGTAGTTCTGCGAGGCCGCGGTGTTCATCCCGATCACCTGGTTGGCCGAGTTGACGGTCGGCCCACCGGAGTCCCCGGGGCGGATGTTTGCGTCGACTTGGATCAGCCCGTTCAGCGTCTCGGTACTTCCGGTCAGAGCGTCGTTCGCCGAGACGGTCTGGCCCAGCGCAGCGATGCGGCCTGGCTCGACGCTCGGCGCTCCGCCGGCACCGCCGGCGTTACCCAGCGACACGACGGGTTCGCCCACGCTGATCGAGTCCGAGTTGCCGATATTGGCCGCGGGCAGCCCGCCCCCGGCGAGTTGCAGTACCGCGATGTCGTGCTGGCGGTCGTAGCCGATCACCGACGCCGGAAAGGTCTGGCCGGTCCCGATGGACCGCGCCGTCAGGTCGGTGGCGCCGGCGACCACGTGGTTGTTCGTCAGCACCACACCGCCGCCGTCGATCACGATGCCGGTGCCTGCGCCGATCGCGCTCTGATACCCCAGCTTCGCGTCGATGTCGACGATCTGCGGGCCCACCTGTGCGGCGGCCGACGCGGCGTCTCGCGGCAGTGGCGTCAGGGGTGACGCGTGCACGGGCGCCGTTGCCAAACCCAGGCCTAGCACTGCCAGCACGCTGAGCAAGCGCAGCGACCCCCGCGGTGCGCGGCGGCACGATCCGCTCATCGGTGTTACCTCCCCGTCAGATTCCGTCTCGAATCGGAGCGGAATTGCCACAGGTCATCAATGTTGACGACACAACTTCGGTTATCTAACCGTAGCTTGCATTGTCGCAAGAGGCATATCGACCTCCGGCTCTCTCACCGCGTTCAGGCAATTGGCGATCGTGGTGTCAGCGGACCCGCTGCTGAAAGGTAGCTTCGTAGCTTCTGGTCACAAGCAACTCGACAGCAAAGGTGTCTTTTCCATGGGCGTGCTCGATTCGTTCCGACTCGACGACAAAGTCGTCGTGGTCACCGGTGCTTCGTCGGGGCTGGGTGTGTCGTTCGCCGAGGCGTTCGCCGAAGCCGGCGCCGACGTCGTGTTGGGCGCCCGCCGCGTCGACCGGCTGGCCGAGACCGCCGCGCTCGTCGAGGCCACCGGCCGCACAGCACTGACGGTCGCGACCGATGTGGCTGTGCCCGAGCAGTGCCAGGCCCTGATCGACTCCGCGATGCAGACATTCGGCCGGGTGGACGTGTTGATCAACAACGCCGGCGTGGGAACGGCCCACCCGGCCACCCGGGAGACGCCGGAACAATTCCGCTCGGTGATCGACGTCAACCTCAACGGCGCCTACTGGGTGGCCCAGGCAAGTGGACGAGTCATGCAACCCGGCAGCTCGATCATCAACATCGCCAGCGTCCTCGGCATCACCACCGCCGGTCTGCCGCAGGCGGCCTACAGCGCGAGCAAGGCAGCGATCATCGGGCTCACCCGAGATCTGGCCCAGCAGTGGGGATCACGAAAAGGCATCCGGGTCAACGCGTTGGCGCCAGGGTTCTTCAAGACCGAGATGACCGACGAATACCCGCCCGACTATCTGGACAGCCAGGCGCACCGCCTCGTTCTCGGCAGGTTGGGCGACGGACGTGAACTTGCCGCCACCGCGGTCTGGTTGGCGTCGGCGGCCGGCGGCTACGTCACCGGCCAGACCATCACCGTCGACGGCGGCCTCACCATCACCTGAGTCCTTAGGCTGCAGTGGTGGCCGACTTCGACGCTGCGACCCGATTCGCGCAGGCACCGGTAGCCCGTTTGGCGACGGTCGCCGCCGACGGTCGGCCGCATCTGGTGCCGGTGGTCTTCGCGGTTCGTGACGACATCGTCTACACGGCGGTGGACGCCAAGCCCAAAACCACCCAGCGGTTGCGTCGGTTGGCGAATATCGACGCCAACCCGCAGGTGAGTCTGCTGGTCGACCACTACGACCAGGACTGGACGCAGCTCTGGTGGGTCCGCGCCGACGGCATCGCCGAGGTTCATCACGCGGGTGCCGCGATGCATGACGGGCGCGACCTGCTCCGCGCGAAATATCCTCAGTATCAGTCGGTTTCGCTCAATGGTGCCGTCATCGCGGTGACCGTCGAGCGCTGGAGCAGCTGGCACGCCTGAGCGCCGTCAACGGCCGTAGGGGACGCCGATTTCGCTTGCCACATCCGACCCGGCACGGCCAAGACGCAGTCACGCAAAGCCCGCGATTATGCATGCTACCAGCGAAAGTAAGGCGTTTATCGCCTAACTCATGGCGACTTGTGCATTAATGAGTACGTTTGCTGAACCGCGGATAAGGTACATATTAGGGAAACGGAATGTGAGCGTGATCGGCTCGCATCATCTCGGAGGGCGGAGACCGTGGGTAGAGCGATGAGATGTCTGGGGCTCGCGGTACTGACGGGCGTATTGGCCATGGCGGGATCCGGTGCCCCCGGCATGGCGGCGATAGCACCTCCGAGCACGACCGAGGGCATCGCCTCCATCCAGCCGGCCAACGGCGCCGTGGTCGGCGTCGCACACCCGGTGATCGTCACCTTCACCGCGCCCGTCGCCGACCGCGCGTCCGCCGAGCGGGCGATCAAGATCGCCGCGCCTGATCACGTCACCGGCCAGTTCAGCTGGATCGACAACAACACCGTCGAGTGGAAACCGGACGGCTACTGGCCGGCCCACAGCCATGTCGGCGTTCACGTACACGCGCTCTCCACCGGTTTCGACACCGGCGACCAAGTGGTGGGCGTGGCCAGCATCTCTGCGCACACCTTCACCGTCAGCCAGAACGGCGAGGTGCTGCGCACGATGCCGGCGTCGATGGGCAAGCCGAGTCGCCCGACACCGATAGGGAATTACTCCGCGCTGTCCAAAGAGCGCACGGTCGTGATGGATTCGCGAACGATCGGCATCCCGCTCGAGTCCTCAGAGGGCTACAAGATCACCGCTCAGTACGCCGTGCGGGTGACGTGGAGCGGTGTCTATGTGCATTCGGCTCCGTGGTCGGTGGATTCTCAGGGCTACGCCAACGTCAGCCATGGTTGCATCAACCTCAGCCCGGACAACGCCGCGTGGTACTTCGACACCGTGCACATCGGCGACCCGATCAACGTCGTGGCCTGACCTGGCGAAAGCCTCCGACCGGGAAGAGATCGGTGCGCCGTCGAGTTGGCCCCTGCATACGGGTTTCAGCTAGCGGAAGAGGCAGGTCACGATGACAGCAGCCAAAGCACGGGCAGTTCGCTTCGATAGCTACGGCGGTCGCGAGGTGCTGTACGTGGCCGATATCGACACACCGGCGCCCGGCGCGGGCGAGGTGCTCGTCGAGGTTCGCGCCGCCGGGATCAATCCCGGCGAGGCAGCCATTCGCAGCGGCGCACTGCACGAGCAATTCCCGGCCACCTTTCCCTCCGGTGAGGGTAGCGACCTGGCCGGCGTCGTCGTCGAGGTCGGCGACGGAGTCAGCGAATTCGCCGTCGGTGACGAGGTGCTCGGGTTCAGCTTCCAGCGATCCAGCCATGCGACGCACACGGTGGTCCCGGTTGATCAGCTGATTCACAAACCGGCCGAACTGAGCTGGGAAGCCGCGGGTTCGCTGTACGTCGTCGGCGCCACGGCGTGGGCGGCCGTTCACGCCGTGGACCCGCAGCCTGGCGAGACCGTCGCGGTGTCCGCGGCCGCCGGAGGCGTCGGGAGTCTGGTCGTGCAACTGCTGGCCTTGCGCGACGTGCGGGTGCTGGGCATTGCCTCGGCGGGCAATGCCGATTGGCTGCGCGCCCACGGTGTCGTGCCGGTCGAATACGGCAGTGGGCTCGCTGGCTTGGCCGACCGACTACGGGAGGCCGCACCCGACGGTGTCGACGCGTTCATCGACCTGTTCGGACCGGACTATGTGCAGCTGGCGATCGACCTCGGTGTGCCGCCCGACCGGATCGACACCATCATTTCCTTCGCGAAGGCCGCTGAAGTCGGCGCGAAAACCGAGGGCAGCGCCGAGGCCTCGACTCCGGCGGTGCTCAGCGAGATAGCCGGGCTGATCAGCTCTGGCGCAATCGATTTCGATGTCGCGGCGACGTATCCACTTGACCGCGTCGTCGACGCCTACGCAGAGCTCGAGCAGCGGCACACGCACGGCAAGATCGTGCTGCTGCCGTAACGTCCACCGAACGTGAGTGCCCGCTCGCGTTCTTTATTGCCTAGGGTGGGGAACATGTCTATTACTTTGCACAAACCCCGAGTCGCCGACGTCCTGGACCGGATGTACACCGAGTCGCAGGCACAGATGTCGCGGCTGCGCGAGCGAGCTCCCGACATGTCAGCGGCACGAACCGTCAAAGAGCGGGCCGACGCGATGAGCGATTTCTACATCCCGGTGACGCCGGAAGCCGGGAGGCTGCTGTACGCACTGGTGCGGGCCGCCCGTCCGGCGACCATCGTGGAATTCGGTATGTCCTTTGGTATTTCGGCGTTGCACTTGGCGTCGGCGGTGCGCGACAACGGCACCGGCCGGGTGGTGACCACCGAGATCAGCGAAACCAAGATCGCCGCCGCCAAGCAGACGTTCATCGATACCGGACTGGACGACCTGATCACCGTGCTCGAGGGAGACGCGCTCTCCACGCTGGAGAGCCTGGACGGCCCGATCGATTTCGTGCTACTCGACGGCTGGAAAGAGCTGTATCTGCCGGTTATCAAGCTGCTCGAGAGCCGGCTGTCTCCCGGCGCTCTGGTCGTCGCCGACAACGCCTCGACCGACAGCATCGGGCCTTACCTCGAGCATGTTCGAGACGTCGAGAATGGCTATGTGACCGCCAATTTCGCCGTCCGGGAGAGCGACAGCATGGAGATCAGCAGCTACGCCGGCGGTTAGTCACCGCTTGCGCAGCGACTGCTCCAGCCACGGCGTCAGCCACTTCACGCCTTCCTCGGTGAGATGCACGCCGTCGCTGCGGACCGGGACATCTCCGACTTTGGCGGTGTAGACCCCATTCGGGCACAGCTTCTTCTTGAAGTCCAATATCTTCACATCGGGCCGATTGCCAACGGTCTTGCCCAACAACGTGTTCCACTCGTCCACCCGATGCGGATCGTCCTCGTCGTAGAGGCTTCCGTCGGGTCGCTCACCGCGCCTGCTGTACGGCAGGTTGGTGACGGTCAGGGGCGCACCGCCGAAGCTGAGGATGTCGACCGCCCGGCGCAATTCACCGGTGATGTAGGAATCGAAGGCCGGGTCGCCGATATGGGTCCACCGGCCCTCGTTGACCCGGTCCACGGTTTCCCAGCGTCCGACGACCAGCAGTACGGCGTCGGGCTGGTCCAGCGACACCTGTGCTGCCCATCGGCTCGGCCACGATTCGCATTCGCTTTTCTGATCCAGGGTTTCGTCAAGGTAGCGGTACGGACCGCCGCGCACCAGGCTGCAGCCGATCACGGTGTGGTCGATGAACTGGAAGCCCGGCGTCGCCGGCAGGAAATGCATCCATGTCCAGCCGATCGAGTCACCGAACACCGAGACGGTGAAGGGCCGGCTCGGGTCTCGCGCGAGCGCGCGCGCGGGCCGGATGCTCTGCGGTGGCGCCGGCGAGACCACCGCGACCGGCGACACCCCGGGAGGCAGGCTGGCGGCGAGCGGCCCGCCGCCGAGTCGGGGCGTGACCGGCACCACCAGCAGCGTCACCGCGGCGGCGGTTGCAGCGGTCGCGGCGGCCAGCGGCAGCAGCGGTACTTTCACCGGTTGCCAGGTGCGGATCGGCTGCTCGATCGCCCACCACGACACCGTTGCGACGGCCAGCGTGGCGGCGCATCGAACCGCGAAGAGTGACATCCCCGACCAGCCGGTCCGTTGGCCGTTGAGCACCAGGAAGATCGGCCAGTGCCACAAGTAGACGCCGTAGGAGATGCCGCCCAGCCAGGCCAGCGGACCCCAGGCCAGCACGGCGGCCACGGGTCCACGTTGGTCCAGCGCCACCGGGGCGATCACCAGCACCGCCGCGATCGCCACCACGATCAGCAGGCCGCCGCGGAATTCGCGGGCGCTGCCGGTGGCGTAGTGAACGGCCGCACCCAACATCGCCAGCCCGATCAGCGGCAGCAGTCTTGCGACCCACTTTCCGGTCCGGGACCGGATCAGTGACCATCCGCGGTTCAGCGACGACCAGTCGCGCACCAGTAACGCCGACGCAGCGGCGCCGACGAGCAGCGCCTGCGCCCGGGTGTCGGTGCCGAAGTAGACCCGATCCCGGGTGGCACCGGACGCGAGCAGGATGGCGGCAGCCGCCGAACCCAACGCCCCGAGTGTGGCCAGCAGGAACACCGTCAACCGGACTCCGCCCAGCGTCGCCCGGCTGTCCCGCCGACGTGCCCGCGCCGCCAGTCCCACGGCCACCGCGACCAGCACCAGCGGCCAGACCAGGTAGTACTGCTCCTCCACACCGAGCGACCAGGCGTGCTGCAGCGGCGACGGCGGAGCGCCGCGGCTGAAGTAGTCGGTCTTGTCGGCGACGAACATCCAGTTGGACACCCAGAAGAACGCGGCCACAGCGTCATCGCGTAGTCGGGCGACGGCCTCCGACGAGAAGAACTGTCGCCCGATGACCACGGTGAGCACCATCAACAGCAAGGCCGGTAGCAGTCGCCGGGCCCGTCGAACCCAGAAATTGGCCAGGTCGATGCGCCCGGTACGGCCCAATTCGTCGAGCAGCAGCGACGTGATCAGGAAGCCACTGAGCACGAAAAAGACGTCGACGCCGAGGAATCCGCCCGTCATGCCGGGTATGCCGCCGTGATCGGCGAGCACCAGCGCGACCGCCACCGCACGCAAGCCGTCGAGCGCGCGGATGCCCGGACGACGACGTTCAGCGTCGTCGTGTGCTCTGCGTGAGGTCGACCGGGCTGCCGGCGGCGCGACGACCCACCGAGGCCGCCGCGCAGAAGGAACCGGCGCGGGGGATGCCCCGGCCGGTTGACTGTTCACCTTGCCAGCGCTGCGGCCAATGTCCTGGTCGGCGCCTCTTTTGCCGGCGATACTCCGCTGCCCCTCCCTGCTGGTTCCGGCGTCATTTTAGGGGCGCGCCGACCTCATCAGCGGCAGACACGGCGCGGCCGAGGGCGAAAGATGCTGTCCGCCCGGCAACTCCGCACGCTGGCGGCGGGCCGCGCTGGGCCGAACGGTGGGTGGGCGTCAGCCGGCGAAATCGATGAGGCCGCGAATATTGCGGCCCTCGCGCAGGTCCACGAACGCCTCGTTGATCTGGTCAAGCCGGTAGTGGCGGGTGACCAGCTCATCGAGTTTCAATGCACCTGCCTGATACATCGACAACAGCAACGGCACGCTGGTGCGCGGATTCATTCCGCCGTAGAGCGCTCCCTTGAGTTGTTTGGACGACAGCACCATCTCCTGCAGGATCAGCGGAACCACGGGCTCGGTGTAGGGGGTGATGCCGGTGACCACGCAGGTCCCGCCTTTGCGAAGCAGCCTCATGGCCAACGGGATCAACTCCACATGCACAACGCCGGCGGTCACGACGACGCGATCGGCCATCACGCCGGCGGTGATCTCGGCCACCAGCGGTATCGCCTCCTCGGCGGAGACGGCGCTGTGCGTGGCGCCGAAGATCTTGGCCGAATCCCGCTTGGACTCAATCGGGTCCACTGCGACGACAGACGTCGCGCCGGCCGCGCGTGCCCCTTGCAGGGCATTCATCCCGACACCTCCGGTACCGATGACGACGACGGTGTCACCGGGCTCGGTGCCCGCCGAAACCGTTGCGGAGCCCCAGCCGGTGCTGACGCCGCACGACACCAGGGACGCAGCATGGAAGGGAATCGTGTCGTCGATCTTGATGACGGACCTGTCCGTCAGCACCGCATATTCGGCGAACGTGCCGAGTTGCCCGTAGGCCATCAGGTTTTCGTCGCCGAGATGCCGGCGACAGGTTCCGTCGGTGGGCATCTCCCTGGAGAACAAACTTGCGCCGGCGTCGCAGATGTAGCTCTGTCCGTTCACACAGAACCGGCAACTGCCGCACGCGGGAATGAACGACATCGCCACGTGATCGCCCGGCTGCACCGACGTCACACCCGGCCCGACTTCTTCGACGACGCCGGCGCCCTCGTGACCACCGAGCATCGGGAACCAGTCCGGCTCAGGGATACCGGTCGAGGCCCGCACCTCGGGGGTGGGCAAGACGTCGCCGGTGACGAGGTGGTCATCGGAATGGCAGATACCGGCAACGGCCATCCGGACCAGGACTTCACCGGCGTGGGGTGGATCGAGGTCGACCTCGCGGATCTCCCAGTCCTCGCCGACCCCGCGCAGCACTGCGGCACGACACTTCATTGCAACCTCCCTGATGGTCGGCCGGAGCCGGTGCGCGGCCTTACGGCGAGTAGCCCAAAATGCTCTTGACTTCCAAGTACTCGTGGAAGCCGAACTCGCTCCACTCCCGACCGTTGCCGCTGCGCTTGTAGCCGCCGAACGGTGCGTTCATGTCGAATGCGTGATTGATCGTCACCCAGCCCGCTCGGATCTTGCGGGCAATGTCACGTGCCTGGTCGAGATCGGCCCCGGAGACAAAGCCGGCGAGGCCGTACTCGGTGTCGTTGGCGATCTCGATGGCCTGGTCGATGTCGTCGTAGCCGAGGATGCACAGCACCGGCCCGAAGATCTCTTCGCGCGCTATCGTCATGTCGTTGGTGACGTGCGCGAAGACGGTCGGTTTGACGTAGTAACCCTTGTCCAACTCCGCCGGCCGGCCCGGACCTCCCACCACCACGGTCGCGCCCTCGTCCACACCCTTCTGAATCAGGCGCTGGACCTTGTCGAACTGAGCCTTCGAGGCCACCGGTCCGATCGTTGTCCCTGAGTCAGGGGGGCCGACGGTGACCTGCTCGGCGGCCTCCCGCGCGACGGAGATGGCCTCGGCCATCCGGGAATTCGGGACCAGCATCCGGGTCGGCGCGTTACAGCTCTGCCCGGAATTCGGCATCATGTTGGCCACGCCGGCGCTGACGCCCTCAGCGAAACCGCTGTCGTCGAGGACGATGTTCGGGCTCTTGCCGCCGAGCTCCTGAGTCACCCGCTTCACGGTCGGGGCAGCAAGCTTGGCCACCTCGACACCGGCGCGGGTGGAGCCGGTGAACGACACCATGTCGATGTCGGGATGGCTTGCCAAGGCCGTGCCCACACCCGCGCCGTCGCCGTTGACCAAGTTGAACACTCCGGCCGGCACGCCCGCGGCGTCCAGGATCTCGGCGAAGATATAGGGCGAATACGGCGCGACTTCAGAGGGTTTCAGAACGACGGTGCAGCCGGTCGCCAAGGCCGGGTAGACCTTCACCGCGACCTGGTTGATCGGCCAATTCCAGGGCGTGATCAACCCGCAGACACCGATAGGCTCCTTGGTGATCAGGCTTTCCCCTTTGTGTTCCTCGAACGAAAAGTTCTTCAGCACATCGATGGCCGTCATCAGGTGCCCGATTCCGAGGAAGACCTGGGGCCCCGCGGCCAGCGACGCCGGCGCCCCGATTTCCTCAGTGACCGCCTCGGCGAGATCGTCCGAGCGCTTCTGGTATTCGGCGAGGATGGCCTGCAACAGATCCAAGCGCTGTTCGCGGGTGCTTTGCGACCAACTCGTGAAGGCCCGCCGGGCGGCGTGGACCGCCACGTCGACATCGGCGGCCGAGCCCAGCGAAATCTTCCCCGAAACCTGTTCGGTCGCCGGGTTTTCCACGTCAAAGGGATTCGGCCGCAACGGGTCGACCCACTGTCCGTCAATGTAGAAACTCAGGTATTCGCGCATCGAATCGATCCCTTCTTACTGCGTGGCCTTACTGGGTGCCTTCGGCGTACCAGGTGCGGAATTCGTCGTACTTGGGCATCTCCTCGGAGTTGGCCTTCGGGTCGATGCAGACGTGGACGACGGCGGTCTTGCCGCTCGCGTAGGCCCGCTGGATCGCCGGGCCGATCTCGTCCTCCTTCTCGACGTACTCGCCGTGGCAGCCGAAGCCCTCGGCGACCTTGTCGAGGCGGACGTCCTTGCTCCAGTGCACGCCGGGCTGCGGTGACGGCTGGGGGAAGGTGCGCTTGTAAACGCCCACTTCGAGACCCCACTGGTGGTCGACACCTACTACGCATACCAGCGGAAGACTCAAGCGCGCAGCGGTTTCCAATTCCGCGATGTGGAAGAGGAATGCCGAATCGCTGGTCAGCAACATCACCGGCCGTTTGCCGCCCTCGGCGACCGATGCTCCGACCGCGTACGGCAAGCCGGTGCCGAGATGTCCGAAGTTCTGGTTCCAGATGACATCGCGCGGTTTGGCCTGCGAGTAGGTCCACTGGAAGATGACGGTCGCGCCACCGTCGCGGACCATGATGCCGTCCTTCGGAAAAGCTTGGGTGGCCTCGACGACGAACCGCGCCGGGTGAACCGGCGTCCGGCCCGCGGGCGCGGCGTTTTCGGCGACGCGCTCGCGGTCGAGAACGCGGCGCGCGAGATGGGCGCCATTTCGGCGACGATCGCGGTCATCGACGGCCGCTTCCGGATTGGCCTCGACAGCCAGGAGATCGATCGCCTTGGCCAACTCAGCGGCGGCGTCGTCAAGGCCTCCCGCCGCGACCTCGCGCTGGTCGCAGCGCGCAAGGGCTCGGCCGGCACGACGGTCGCAGCGACAATGTTCATCGCCGAACTTGCGGGGATCGAAATCTTCGCCACCGGCGGCATCGGCGGCGTGCATCGCGGCGCCGAGGAGACGTTCGACATCTCCGCCGACCTGGTCGAGCTGTCGCGCACCCGCGTCGCCGTCGTCTGCGCCGGCGCCAAATCGATCCTCGATATCGGCAAGAGCCGAGTTCCTGGAGACGCAAGGGGTCGCGGTCGTCGGCTACCGCACCGACGAGTTCCCGGCCTTCTACGCCCGCTCGTCCGGCTTCAAGCTCGAACATCGCTGCGACGGGCTTCACGATCTCGCCCGCATGATTCGACTTCAGCGCGAGATCGGACCTGGCGGCTTCTGATCGCCAATCCAATTCCTCATGATCACGCGCTGGAAGAAGCGGCGATCGAGGCGCGCATCGCGGAAGCGGTGGCGGAAGCGAAGACCCAAGGCGTGGGCAAAAAGGAGGCGACGCCGTTTCTGCTCAGGCGCTGGTCGAACTCTGGCGGGCAGAGCCCCGAAGCCAATGTCGCGCTGATCAAGAACAACGCCATGCTCGCCGCTCAGGCGGCGGTAGAGCTCACGAAATTGTAAACGCTCAAGCCTAATCTACGGCTGGGACAGAGTGATGCTCGTGCGCGATCATCCACTGCCCGTAGACTCGTCGTAGGCACGTGTCAGACGAAAGTCGAGCGCTTCAGGCTTGCCGTCCGACCCCGGCCCTTCGCAGCGCATGGTGGCAAAAGCGAAGGCACGCCGCTGATGCTCGCCGCGCCAAGCGTGGCCATCGATCTGCCGCTGAAAATTCTGGTTACGGAAATTTCGCAAGGGAAGGTGTGGATCTCTTACAACAGCCCGGCGTACCTGAAAGAGCGACATGGATTGCCTAAAATCTCATGTCGAATATCGGCGTCGTGCAAGCCCTGGCGGCCGCCGCTGGAGCGTAACGGTCTCGAGCTCCGGCGGCCTTCCTGTCATTGAGCCTGGGTGTCGCGGTGGTCCTTGCCGGGAGGATTGTTGTTCTCCGGGAAAATGAAGCCGTTGCTTTTGAAAGCCAACCCCGCGTCGTTGAGCCTCGGGACGGCGCTGTGGCAGAAATTGCAATTCCGTCCGGTCTGTCGCGCGAAATTCGGAGTGGCCTCCGCCTTTGGCGGGAGGAAGGTCAACGCCAAGGCGATGAGCGCTGCGACCAAAACGATGGCTTTGAGCTTTGGAAGGTCATTGTCCTCGGAGTCTCGTGCAACACGATTGTCCCCCGCATCAGCGCGAGCCCAGGGTAACATTGGCAAAGAGCGCCAATCTGCAACTTACCCAATGGCGGCGCAGGGCGTCGGCGCAAGCCGCCGAGTTCTTTTGCCCTTGCATTGAGCGACAAACCGCTCCGCTTTCGATAACGTCGCCGTCGCACGAGGTCGCTCGCAACGCGGGTATCCAAATGATTTTGCGCGCTCGTCGCGCCCTGGTCATCGGCGACGTCATGATCGACATCATCGTGCGTCCCGAAGGGCCGATCGCGCGCGGCTCGGACCGGCGCGCGGCGATCGCGGTTCAGCCCGGCGGCTCGGCGGCCAATCAGGCGGTTTGGCTCGCCCGTTTCGGCGTCGGCGTCGATTTCGTCGCCCGCGTCGGCGCCGCCGACCTCGCACGCGAGGCGCGCGCTTCGAGGCGGCCGGCGTCACGCCGCATCTGGCCGCCGACCGACCCATGAAACCGGGCGGCTGATCGCGCTCGTCGATCCCGGCGGCGAACGCAGCTTCCTCACCGATCGCGGCGCCAACGAAGCGCTCGAGGCGCGCGACATCCCGGACGCACTGATCGCGGGCGCGGCGCTACATCCATCTCTCCGGCTATTCGTTCTTCGCCCCTCGCCACGCGCGGCCGTGCTCGACGTCATGCGCGCGCGGGAGGGAAGCCGATCAGCGTCGACCCCGCCTCGGCCGAATTTCTGCGCGAGGTCGGGGCCGACGAATTTCTTCGCCTGGACGCGAGGCGCGACAATGCTGTTTCCCAACGGCGAGGAAGCGGCGGTGCTCGCCGCACTGACGATCCCGACACGCAATGCGCGCGCCTCGCCGCCCTCTACCCCCTCGTCGTCATCAAGCGCGGCGCGGCGGGCGCCGAGGCGATCGAGGGCGAGCGGCGCTGGCGCGTCGCCGCGCCGAAGGTCGAGGCGATCGACACCACCGGCGCTGGCGACGCTTTCGTGGCTGCGTTTCTCGCCGCCCGGATCGGCGCGGACATTCCGACCGCGCTCGAGCGCGCCGCCGCAGCCGGCGCCGCCGCTTCGGCGAGTCGGCGGGAGGCCGAAGGCGGCGAGCGTTCGTCCCGACCGATAGATACAATCACTGCTTTTGATAGACTTGCGGCGATTGCCGCTCTATACCTATCTTTGCCGCCAACCGGATTCCGACTCAAAGACATTTGCTGCGATTTCTTCGGTTACAATACTGAACAAGCGGCAGTATTTCGGAAGCCAAGACGTATCAGTTCGACCAGGAGGGATTCGATGTCCATTCGGCCCGTCAAGCGCATCACCCAGTCCCGCCCGACCATGGAGGGCGCCGGCGTCAAGCTGCGCCGCGCCTTCGGCTTCGGCGACACCTCCGACTTCGATCCGTTCCTGATGATGGACGATTTCCGCGGCGACCGGCCCGAGGACTATCTGGCCGGCTTTCCCTGGCATCCCCATCGCGGCATCGAGACCATCACCTATGTGCTCGCGGGCTAGGTCGATCATGGCGACAGCCTCGGCAATCGCGGCGTGCTCGGCGCCGGCGACGTGCAGTGGATGACGGCGGGCCGCGGCATCCTGCATCAGGAGATGCCGAAGGGCGACGCCAAGGGCGCATGCACGGCTTCCAGCTCTGGGCCAACCTGCCCTCGCACCTGAAGATGACCGAGCCGCGCTACCAGGACGTGCCGGCGCCGACGATCCCCGAAGTCATCGACGACGACGGCACGCGCGTGCGCGTGATCTGCGGCGAGTTCTGGGGCAAGAGCGGTCCGGTCGACGGCGTCGCCGCCGAGCCGCGCTATCTCGACGTCTACGTGCCGCCGGGCAAGAGGAAGCGCCTCAAGGTCGAGGACTTCCGGCAGGCGTTCGCCTATATCTTCGAAGGCTCGGCGACGTTCGCCGACGCGTCCGAACCGTTCGGCGTGCTGCGCGAAGCGGAGGTCGACGGCGAGGAGGTCCTGGTGCGCGACAAGGTCGGCAACCGTTCGCTGGTCGTGTTCGGCGCGGGCGACGAGGTCGTCGTCCAGGCCGGCGAGCAAGGCGTGCGCTTCCTGCTCGTCTCCGGCCGCCCGCTGCGCGAGCCGATCGCCTGGCACGGCCCGATCGTCATGAACACGCAGGCCGAGATCCGTCAGGCGCTGAGCGATTTGCGCGACGGCGCGTTCATCAAGAACTAGCGGGAACGGCTCGAGCCGCGGTGGTGGCTCGAGCCAGAACCGCCAACATCGCTCCAAATCGAGGTCCTTCGGAACCGGGCTTTAATCTCCGCGTTTTAGATCGTGAGCGCGGGTCGCGCCCGGCGGAGCCGAGTGGCATGGCCAACTCAACGATCACGACGCAATGCTGCATCGCCGGCGGCGGCCCGGCCGGGATGATGCTCGGCTTCCTGCTGGCGCGCGCCGGCGTCGATGTCGTGGTGCTGGAAAAGCACGCCGATTTCTTCCGCGATTTCCGCGGCGACACGATCCATCCCTCGACGCTGGAATTGATGCACGAACTCGGCCTGCTCGACGAGTTTCTTGAAGCTGCCGCACCAGGAGGTCGAGACGCTCGGCGCGCAGATCGGCGCGAACACGTTCACGATGGCCGATTTCTCGCCATCTGCCGACGCACTGCAAATTCATCGCGCTGATGCCGCAATGGGATTTCCTCAATTTCCTGGCCGAGCACGGCAAGCGCTACCCGACGTTCGACCTGCGGATGGAGGCCGAGGCGACCGGCCTCATCGAGGAGGACGGGCGCGTCGCCGGCGTGACGCCGACGACGCCGGACGGGGCGCTCGACGATCCGCGCCGATCTCGTCGTCGGCTGCGACGGCCGCCATTCGACCGTGCGCGAGCAGGGCGGGCTTCAAGAGCGACGATTTCGGCGCGCCGATGGACGTGCTGTGGTTCCGCCTGTCGCGCCGGCCGGCGACAGCGCCGACACGTTCGGCCACATCGAAGCCGGGCACGATGATGGTGATGATCAACCGCGGCGACTACTGGCAATGCGCCTATGTCATCCCCAAGGGCGGGATCGAGCGCGTGCAAGGCGGCGGGCTTCGAAGCGTTCCGCGCACGAGGTCGTCGAGCTGTCGCCGTTCCTGTCCGACCGCGTGGGCGAGCTGAAAAGCTGGGACGACGTCAAGCTGCTCAGCGTCACGGTCGATCGGCTGCGACAATGGTGGCGGCCCGGGCTCATCTGCATCGGCGACGCCGCGCACGCGATGTCGCCGATCGGCGGCGTCGGCATCAACCTGGCGGTGCAGGACGCGGTCGCCGCCGCCAACCGGCTCGCCGGGCCGCTTCGCGCGGGCAAGGTGACGGACGACGGATCTTCAGGCGATCGAGAAGCGACGCACGCTGCCATGCGATTCACCCAGCGGCTGCAACTCGTCATCCAGCAGCCGGGTCATCAGCCGCGTTCTTGGCGCCACGAGCGGCCGAAACCGCCGCCGTTCTTCAAGCTGTTCGGCGTCTTTCCGATTCTGCGCCGCATTCCGGCGCGGCTGATCGGGCTCGGCATTCGCCCCGAACATGTGCGAACGCCGGAGGCAGCGCCGCCTTCAGAAGTCAGCCGCGCCGTTTCCCGTCAGCGCGAAAGCGCCTCGGCGTAAACATCGAGCGTATCGCGCGTCATGCGCTCAAGCGAATAAGCCTCGGCGATCTTCGCCCGCGACCTGCGCCGAATCGCTTCGCGGGCCGAGGCGCCGAGCGAAAGCGCGGCTTGGATCGCCTCGGCAAGCGCGGCCGGCTCGCGCGGCGGAACAAGCCATCCCGTGCGGGCCTCGGCGTCTTCGTGCGGGGGCGCGGCGATGATCTCGCGCGCCGGCGCCGACGTCGGAGATAATGGTGAGCGCGCCCATCGCGGCCGCCTCGATCGCCGTACGCGTCACGCCGTCGGCTTCCGTGGCCGGAAAGACCACGACCGCCGCGCCGATGAACGCCGCCGGCGGATCGGCCGCCGCGCCAACGCGGACAAGCATGGACTGGACGCCGCACTTGATGGCGAGCGCATCGAGTTCGCGCGCGAGAACCGGCTTTGCCGCATCGCCCGCCAGAACGAAACGAACGTCGTCGAGGCCTTTGCCCTTGATGAGGGCTGCAGCTTCGATGAGCGTCTGCTGGCCTCGGCCGGGCGCCAGCCGCGCCGGCATGAGAACGACACGCTCGTGCGCGGCGACGCCCCAGCTCGAGCGAACGTCGGCCACGCGCCGCCCGCTCACCCGCTCCGGCTGAAGCTTGGAGAGATCCATTCCCGGCCGCACGATCCTGAGGCGCTTGGGAGGCGTGGGAAAGAGGCTTTCCGCACGCCCGGCGGCGAATTCCGACGACGCAATGACGGTGTCGCCCTCGGCGGCGGCGGTCTCGAAGCTCGATCGCGGAGGGGTGCGGCCGCCGTCGCCCGGAAGCGAGGTGACAAGCGGGCGATTTGCCTTGCGGCAGGCTTTGACCGCCGCCCAGGCGGCCCAGCGGGAGCGCACGTGGACAAGGTCGACCCGCTCTGCAGCGATGATGCGCTGCAGGCGGCGCATGTTGAGCGCCATCGCGAGCGGGTTCTTGGTCGCCGCCGGGAAGCTGACGAAGAGGCCGCCAATCGCCTGCAGTTCGGCGGCCAGTCCGTGCAAATCGGTCGCCACCAGCGCCCGCGCGCCGGTCTCCGCGAGCGCTGCGGTCACGGCGAGCGTCGCGCTTTCGTCACCGCCCGCGGCGAGCGGCGGGACGATCTGAAGGATTGTCCGGCCGGCGAGCGGCGCATTGCTGCCGCGTCCGAAGGGCGAAAGCGCGTCGACGCTCACGGCGGGCCGCGCATTGAACACGAGAGCGTGACCCGCGAGCGGTTGACTCGCGTCGAAGGCTCCGCCAAGTCCGCGTCGCCCTGCGCGCCCGCACCGATGTTCATACCGGCGCTGTCCGCAGCCAGCGTCATCAGAAGCGAGCCTAATGTGTCGGACGGACAGCCGCAGGTCTTCATCGTCGGAAACGCCCCGAATCAACGGCGTATCGCCTTTCGTCGCCGCGCGCCAGTGCGCAGCGGAGGCCCAGGCGTCGTTTGGCTCAGCGGTTATCGCTCGGACATGGAACTCGACCAAGGCGACCGCGCTCGACGCCGAAGCCGAACGGCGGGGCCTGGGCTTCCTGCGGTTCGACTATTCCGGCCATGGGCGATCCGACGGCCGGCTCGAAGATGGCACGATCTCCCGCTGGCTCGAGGAGACGCTGGCGCTCTTGCGGGCCGAAAGCGAGGGCCCGCAAATTCTGGTGGGCTCGTCGATGGGCGGATATCTTGCGCTGCTCGCCGCCCGCGCGCTGAACGAAGCGGGGGAAGACGGAGCGCGTCAAAGGCCTCATTCTCATCGCGCCTGCGGTCGACTTCACCGAAGCGCTGATCTGGGCCAAGGCGCCGGAGGAGGCGCGTCGCGCGATCATGGAGCAAGGCGTGTGGCGGAGGCCCTCCGCCTATTCGAGCGAGCCCGATTGCTTCACCCGCGACCTGATCGAGGACGGGCGCAAACACCTTCTGCTCGGCGGCATGATTCGCACCGGCGCGCCAACCGCGGTGCTGCAGGGCATGCGGGACGAAGACGTGCCGTTCGCGCACGCGCTCGCACTGATGCAGCGGTTCGGCGGCGATCCTGCGACGCTAACGCTGGTGAAGGACGGCGATCATCGCCTGTCGCGTCCGCAGGATTTGCAACTGCTGTTCGAGGCGCTGGAAAGGATGGCGCCGGTTCCTTCTTGTCTCTCGGCGATTGGGTTCTGTTGCTGGCCGAGGCTGACCTGTGAGCCGCCTCACAGCCTTTTCTCGCTTGCTTGATCATTAGTGTGCGGGCGCTCGGGGATTACCGACGACCACAGCGATGATGACAGAGCGGAGGCGTCCATGTCTCATGGCAAACCTGGAACCGCGGGCGGCAGCGTCAGAACTCATCCCTTGCCGCCAAAAGGATCGAGCCGCGCGCAGCATCGCCGCGTGAGTTGCGGCGCTACGGCCTTCCACAGCGACCCGATCCGGCGGTTCGCCCACAACTCGCAGCGCGCTGGGACGAGATTTTCTCGCGCAAGTTGACTTATATCACGCCCGCTTTCCGGCCGTTGGCGGAACTGCTTCCCGGCGTCAAGCGTAGACGGCCGCCCGCGGCGGGATCTAGTGAGCGTCACAAATCCCACCTGGTCGGGCGCCGTTGTGCACGCCACGGGAAGCCAGACCTTCACCTGGGTTCTAGGGCAGTGGAATGTCCCGGATGTCGCGCCTGGCGGCGGAGCCGCAGGGCGCCGAGTATACGTTCGCCTTTATTGGTATCGACGGCAACACAGACGTCACCCAAATCGGCACCATCCAGTCGGTATCGACTGCCACGAACGGCAGCCTCAGCAAGAGTTGCTATGCCGTCTATTGAGTGGTACCCAAATTCCTGGTCGGCGATCACGAACCTTCCGGTCAACTTCGGGGACACCATGATCGGGCTGATTTGCATGGATTCCCCAACCGAGGCGTTCTTCAGCCTGCTCAACGTGACCAGCGGGATCCATGCGGGATTCGTCTTCGATGCTCCAGCCGGCACGGTCTCGTTGGAAAATCAGGCCGAGTGGACACTCGAACGGCCGGACATGGGTGGCGTCAATCCGCCGATGCCCAACTTCGGCGAGATCTACTTCGACTCGGCCATGGGCGGCCACGGGCTGGACTTTCTCGCGGATGGGGGTTCGGACACGGCGATAAACATGGTGGTGAACGGAGTGACCGTGGCCACCACAACCGTCGAGACGCCGACGCTCATCAAGATCGCCTACACTGGCGGTTGACCAACGCGGTTCGCTCTCCCGGCATGCAATTGTCCGCCGACGCCAGGGTGCGAGCCGAATCCCGTGCAAGCAGATGCGACGTTATTCCCACGTCGCGCCGAAGCGATGCAGGCTCGCGCCATGGACCTTGAGCCAGATTTCGGCGCGGTCGGTTCCGGGATGCAGACGGCGCGCAAGCTTCCAGAACAGCGGCGAATGGTTCATGTGCACGATATGCGCCACCTCATGCGCCGCGAGATAATCGAGCACGAACGGCGGCGCGAGAATCAGGCGCCAGGAGAAATTGAGCCCGCCGGTCGACGAGCACGAGCCCCAACGGCTCACCGTGTCGCGCAGCACGATGCGGCGCGGCTTGACGCCGAGCTGCTTGGAATGCCGGCCACCGCGGCCTCGAGATCCTTGCGCGCCTCGCGCTTGAGAAAATCGGTGACGCGGCGCGCCACATGCGGCCGCTCGCCGGAAACGCAGATGAGCGGTCCGCGCTCGCTCTACTCGAGCCAGACCCCGCCGCGCTCGCCCGGCCGATGCACGATGCGATGATCGACGCCGCGAAACGGCATGACTGCGCGGGGCTCGAACGCGACCGGTTCCGGCAGACGCGCGAGCCGCGTGCCGATCCATGCGGCGTGACGTTCGGCGAATTCGCGCGCCGCCTTCAGCGATGAGCGCGCGGCATCGTCAGCACCACGTCATGGGAGGCGGTGCGAACCCTCAGCGTGAAGCGGCGCGACGTCGCGATGCGTTTCAGCGCGACGCGATAGGTCTCGCCGTCATGCGCGATGTCGAAATGCGCCGCCTGCTCAGGCGCCTGGCGTTGGAAAAGACGCAACATCCCGCCAAGTCCCCAGCGGACGTGTTGAGGCGAAGGCCGACGCCTGCGCAGCCAACAACCCCAGCCGCCGCTGG
>CAWIJT010000003.1:0-838477 GCA_963836495.1 uncultured Actinomycetota bacterium
GAGCTGTGCCAGCTCCGCCGCATCCTCGGAGATCCAGCGGTCCAGATCAACCGACGCCTTTCGCGGCGTATCCCGTAGCGCCTCGACCAGCTGAGGCACCACACCGCGCAGGTCGCCGACCAGTGGGACGTCGATGGGACGGTTGACGCCGATGGCCACCGGATCCTGTTCGACCAGAATCCATTTGCGCTGTGCGTCGTTCTCCGCCCAGTGCCGGGTCCTGCCGTAGTGGCTCGGTTCGCCGAGCTCGGTGCCGAGCGCGACGCACAGGTCGGACTTCACCACCGCCTCCACGGCCGCCGGCGAGAATCCGTACGCGAAGGTGCGGTCATCGAGACCCTCGATGAACGAGGTACCGCCCGAGGTCTGGATCACCGGGCACTGCATGAGGTCGGCCAACTCCCGGACCGCCGCACCGGTGCGTGACGTGTGGACCCCATGCCCTACCAACAGGATTGGGCTCTCCGCAGCCCTGATCAACGTCACCGCTTCGGCTAACTCACGCTCGCCGGCGTTCTGGTTGACGAGCCGGTACCGGTTGGGCGGCAGTGGATCCGGCACGTCGAGTTCTTCGAGAATGACGTGCGACGGGTACTCGATGTAAGCCGGACCGGGCGTGCCCGACATCACCTGGCGGATCGCCTCGTGGATGATCTCATCGGTTTGGTCGGCGTACTCGATGGAGGCGCTGTACTTGACTGACGGCGCGAAGAGCGGTTCCTGCCTGACGAATTGGATGCGACCGCGCCGGACCCGGCGCTCGGTGATGCGGGCCCGCTGACCGCCGAGGAAGATCACCGGCGAGTTCTCCACCTTGGCGCACTGAATCGCTCCCGCGATGTTGGCCATGCCCGGGCCGAGCGTGCCGATGCACAGGCCGGGCTTACCCGTCATTCGCGATGCCGCCTCGGCCATGAACCCCGCGCTCAGTTCGTGATGCGGTGCGACCACCGACCACCCGCGCGCGTCGGCCTCGGCGAACATATGCACGAAGTTCGGGTCCGGGATACCGAACAGCGTATTCACACCCTCGGCCTCGAACAGGTCGAGAATGCGTTTGTAAACGGGCACAGCCATGTTCAGATCTCCTTTATTTCGCGAGCAGTCGCAAAATCGCTCTTCGGCAAGCCATTTCGGATGATTTTGCGACTGCTCGTGTCAATCTCGGCGAGCACTTCAGCGGTGTCGGCGCCCAACTCCGGCGCCGGCCCGGCAACGCGACCCGGGGTCCGTGAAAACCAGGTGGGTACGCCCGGAAACCGCACCGGGCCATGCGGGGTGTCGACGGTCTCAAACAACCCGACGGCGTTGAGATGCGGGTGGTCGAACAAGTCTCCGGGCGTATTGAGCGGCGCGGCCGGTATCTCGAGTTCGCCGAACAGCGTCAACCATTCTTGCGTCGTGCGCTGTTTCAGCGTCTCGGCCAGCAGGCCGTACACCGCGTCGATCTGGCGGGCCCGCTGTTCCAGCGTCGAATACAGTTCGCTGGCCCACGGCGGCTGCACTGCGTCGATGAACGCATTCCAGTGCTTGTCGTTGTAGATCAGTGCGGCAATGTGGCCGTCGCTGGTGCGATACGGCCGACGGTTGGGGGCCACGGTCCGCGGATACACAGCCGGCCCGAGGGGCGGGTCGAACAGGGCGCCGTTGGCGTGTTCGACGAGCATGAACGAGGCCATCGTTTCGAACATGGCGACCTCCACCTCCTGCCCCTCGCCGGTTCGCTCGCGGTGGAACAACGCCATGGTCGTCGCGTACAGCGCCGTCAACCCGGTGACCTTGTCGGCGATGATGGTCCCCACAAAGTCGGCTTCGCCGGTCAGTTGCTCTTGTACCGCGGGCAGACCGCATGCAGCCTGGATCGTGTCGTCATAGGCGGGCCGGTCACGGTCGGGCCCGCGGCGCCCGTACCCGTAGCAATTGGTGTAGACGATCGCCGGGTTGATGGCGGCGACGTCTTCGTAGCCGAAGCCGAGCTTGGCGATCGCTTTGGCGCGCATCGAGTGGATGAACACATCCGCGGTCTCGAGCAGTGCGCGTAGCGCCTGTGCTCCGGCCTCGGTGTGCAGGTCCAGCACGATGCCACGCTTGCCGCGGTTGACGTTGACGAACACTCCGCTCATGCCCGGCGCCGGGCCAACCGAGACGTAGCGGGTGTCATCTCCTTGTGGCGGTTCGACTTTGATCACGTCGGCACCCATGTCGGCCATGATCTGGGTGCAGTAGGGGCCCATCACCATGGCGGTGAGGTCGATGACCCGCACGTCGGCCAGTGGGCCCGTCCTCGTCGAGCTAGCCATGGAGTGCGCCTCGATCGCTTGACCGGTGCGCCTGCTCGAAGCTGTAGCGGATGTGCTCGCCGTGACCGTCGGGTACGACCGGGAAGATGAGCGGCGACTCGACGTTTCGGATCGCATCCGAATACTCGCCGACATCCTCAATTGTCCACGACGGCCGCCACACGCCCGGGCTCTCGGCGACGACCGCCCGAGCCACCCGGCCCGCCAGCGCGATGAAAATCTCTCCGGTGACGGCGCAGGATTCGTGCGCGAGCCAACCCACCACGGGCGCAACGAGTTCCGGACCCATCGGCGGGTAGGCCGAGGTGTCGATTCCCGCGGCCATGCGTGTCACCGCGGCCGGAACGATCACGTTGCATGTCACGCCCTCTGCGGCGCCTTCGAGGGCGGCGACGTTGGACAGCCCGATCACGCCGGCCTTGGCCGCTGCGTAGTTGGCGACGTCGCGGTTGCCATACAAGCCGCCGATCGACGACGTCAGCACGATGCGCCCGTAGCCCGCCTCGCACATGACCGGGAAGGCTTGCCGCACAACGTTGAATGCGCCGCGCAGGTGGACGTCGAGCACGGCGTCGAAGTCCTCGTAGCTCATCTCCTTCAACGAGGCTCGGCGCACGTTACCGGCGTTGTGGATGAGGGCGTCGACCCGGCCGTAGTGGTCCAGCGCGGTCGCGATGATCGCGGCGGCGCCGTCGGGGCTCGCGACCGACGCGGTGGACACGACGGCCTCTCCCCCGGCCGCCCGTATCGCCGAGACCACCTGCTCGGCCGGACCGGCGTCGCCCCCCTCGCCCTCGAGGCTGCCGCCGAAGTCATTGACGACGACCTTCGCTCCGCGTGACGCCAGCAGTTCCGCGTATGCCCGGCCCAACCCGCGACCGGCGCCCGTGACGACGGCGACGCGGCCGTCGAACCGCAACTCGTTCACGAAAGCTCGAGGCCTTCCAGGTCACCGCTGGCGCGCCACTCGGCGATCAGGTCGCCGAATGCGTAGAAGCCCGGCGAGTAGAAGTCACCGAGAAACGCACCATTGTCTTTGGCGCCACCCTGACCCTCGTTGTTGTAATAGCCAGGGGTGCAGGACATCTCGAAGGACGAGTTGTCGATCGCGAGTTCGGCGACCGTTCTGACCCAGCCGTCCTGGCCCTCCCGACTGGGTTCGACCGTGGTCGCGCCGCGTTTCCGCGCCTCGGCGATGATGTAGGCGATGTGCTCGGCCTGTTGCTCGAACATCGCGGTGGTGTTGGCCGAGACGCCGCCCTGGATGAAGCCGGTGAAGAACTGGTTGGGGAATCCGCGGGTGGTCATGCCGTGCAGCGTCTGGTACCTGTCGTGCCAGTAGTCGAACAACGACTGCCCGTCGCGGCCCTCGATGACGTCGATCGCGAAGCGCCGACTGATTTCCGTGGAGATCTCGAACCCGCTGGCGAATACGACGCAATCGACCTCGTACTCAACGCCGTTGGCAACGATGCCCTTCTTCGTCAGGCGTTCCACGCCCTTGGATTCCGATACGTCCACCAGCGTCACGTTGGGCAGGTTGAACGCCGGCAGGTACGTCTCGCTCGAACACGGCCGCTTGCACATGAAGCGGTAGTACGGCTTGAGCGCCTCGGCGGTGTCGGGGTCGTCGACCAGGGCGGCCACGCGACTCCGCAGCCGCGCCATGATCTTGTAGTCCTCTTCCTCCCGGATCGCCATGATCTGTTCGATCCCCAGCGAGGCGGGATCCGGGCTGGCGGCGATCCGGGCGGTCATGTTGCGGCCCAATTCGGTCCAGAAGTCGCACACCAGATCCGGTTCGCCGAAGACCACCCCGACAAACGGCGACCAGTTGTGGAAGTTGCGCTTGCGCTCCTCCTGCCAACCGGGCTGCAGAGCCGCCGCCCAGGCCGGATCGGTGGGCGTGTTGGCGCGCATGTCCACTGACGACGGGGTTCGCTGAAACACGAAGAGCTGCTGGGCATCCCGGCCGAGATGTGGCACCAGCTGGACGCCGGTAGCCCCTGTGCCGACGAGCGCGACCCGTTTGTCGGACAGCTTGTGCAGGCCGCCGCTGGCATCCCCGCCGGTGTAGTCGTAATCCCAGCGCGCGGAATGGAACGCGTGACCGCCGGCGTCCAGGTATTCCGTGATACCGGGGATACCGGGCAGCTTGGGCTTGTTGTACGAGCCCTGCGCCATCACCACGAACCGCGCGCGGATGTCGTCACCGCGGTTGGTGGTCAGCCGCCAGCGCTTGCTGCTCTCGTCCCAGCGCATGGTCTCGACCTGGGTGGAGAAGATCGCGCCGTCGTACAGGTCGAAGTGTTTGCCCATAGCCTGGCAGTGCGCGAAGATCTCGGCGCCGTCGGCGAACTTCTTGCTCGGCAAGAAGCTGAGTTCCTCGAGCATCGGGATGTAGCAGTAGGCGTCGTTGTCGCACTGGATGCCCGGGAAGCGGTTCCAGTACCACACTCCGCCGAAGTCGCCAGCCATGTCGATGACCCGAACATCCTGCACCCCTGCCTTTTTCAGGTAGGCGCCCGACAACAATCCGGCGAACCCGCCGCCGAGGACGACCACCTCGATGTCCTCGTCGATCGGGGCCCGGTCAGCCACCGGGGTGTACGGGTCTACCTCGTAGAGGTCGGCCAGGTCGCCGTCGAGTTCGAGGTACTGCGCGCCGCCGTCCTTGCGTAGGCGCTTCTCGCGCTCCTGGGCGTACTTGACCCGCATCGCGTTGACGTCGACGTCCTGCGGTACGTCGGTGGGCCCGCACGGCGTGTCAGCGGTGGTCATCGGTGTCTCCTTCTCGCTCAAAGCTCTTGGGGCTCACCGGTACCCATGTATTTCGACAATTGGTAGTGCAGATTGACGGTGCTGCGTTCCCGGTACGGGTTGGGCTTGGTGCCCGGGAAGCCGAGAGATTTCATGCCCTGTTGGACGGCGGCCATATTGGAGAAATCCTGTGGCAGAACCGAACGCCACCGCGGGTCACCGACCGGAGTGTATTCCCACTCCGTCTGGGGCTCTTCGTCTTTCGGGTAGAGCTCGAATACCGAGACCTCGAAGATGCACTTGTCCGGGTTATAGCTGGGGTGCGGCCGTGCGCCGTAGCACAGCGCGCTGGTCAGCCCCTGCCCGATCTGGAAGTTCGGGAAGACCTGCCACGCGGTGCCGGCCTGGCCGAGGATGTCGCCCGGGATCGTCGGCCAGATCACGCCGCGGGCTTCGTCATCGCGGCGCGCGGATGCCAGCCAATGCTCGAGAACTTTGTCGGCAGGTGTGCCCTCGGGCAACTCGTCGACCAGTCGCTTGGCTGCGTCCACCAGCGTCTGCGTGGTGGTGGCGTTGGTTTCTTCCATCGTGTACACCTGCATCTGCGCGGTGGACACTCGCGGATCGGCGCCAATACCGAGGCGGATCTTGGACTTGGTGGTCTCCAGATCTTTGGGAGCGTCGTAGCCGATGTTGCTGTGCCTGCCCTGGGCCTTGGCCCAGCCCTTGAATTCACCGAACTGGTTGAACTCCGGATGCGTGGTGTAGACGTGGTAGGTCTCGTTGAAGGCCTCCAGAGCGACCTTCCAATTGCAGTCGAACGACAGCCACTTGCGCCATTTGCAGCGCATGTTCTCCAGGCCGAACGGATCCAGGATCTTCGCGGCGGGGAACAGGTAATCGGCCAGCGGCTCGCAGTCGGGGTCCATGTTGATCCACAACCAGCCACCCCAGGTGTCGACCTTGACCGGCCGAAGGTGAGTGTTGTCGGGGGTCAACGCATCCTGCCAGTCCGCCTGCTCGCGAATGTGAGTGCACGCCCCATCCAGGCCGTAGGTCCAGCCGTGGAAGCCGCAGACGAACGACTTACGGGCACGGCCGCACGCGTTCTTGGCACCCTGTGGTGTGTCGATCAGTCGACGGCCGCGGTGCATGCAGACGTTGTGGTGGGCGTGAAATTCGCCGTCGCCGGTGCGCACCACGATGATCGAGTCATCGAGGATGTCGTAGGTCAGGTAACTGCCCACCTCGGGCAACTCCTCGACGCGGCCGACCTGCTGCCATACCTTGCGCCACAGCTTGTCCCGCTCGGCGCGGGCATAGTCCTCGGAGATATACGCCTCGACCCCGATGGTCATCGGAGCGGAAAGCTGTTCGGTCACTTCGACTTCGATATCGGTCATTCCATGCTCCTTATCGCTGCTCGGAAGGACTCGTCCTTGAGAAATAGCGAGGTGTTGTCAGCGTCCAGATGCGTCCACTTGAGATCCAGCCCACCGTCCACCAACAGGGTTTGGCCGGTGATGTAGCTGGATAGGTCGGACAGCAGGAACAGAATGGCGCCGGCGATCTCCTCCGGTCGGCCGCGCCGGCCCATCGCGATGGCACGGCGATCGCGCTCGGCGTCGTCGCCGACGTAGGTCAACGATGCCGGTGTCGCGGTCACCCCGGGCGCAACGGCGTTGACCCGGATTTCGTCGAGCGCCAGTTCGACGGCCATCGTGCGCGTCATCGCCACGACCGCCGCCTTGGCCGTGCCGTAGGCGATGTGGAACGGCGCGGTGTTCACTCCGCTGATCGACGAGATCGACACGATCGACCCGTGGCGTTTCTGCGCTTTCAGTTCCGCGGCGACGGCCTGGCTCATGAAGAACGCCGTTTCCAGGTTCTGGGTGAACAGGTCGCGCCAGTCGCTGCGGGTCACCCGGGTCGACGGCATCCAGGTTTCCGGCGCCGCCCCGCCCGCCACATTCACCAGGCCGTGCAGTTCGCCGTCCGCGCGCTGGGCTTGCTCGATCGCGGCGGCCACACCGTCCTCGGTCGCGACGTCGGCGGCCACCGGCACGATCGGCAGTCCGCGCTGGACAAGCGGGACGATGTGGTCGTCGAGATTTTCTTTGGACCGGCTCACCGCGATGACCGTCGCGCCGGCCTCGGCCACCATCCGGGTCACGGTGGTGCCGATGCCGCCGCCCGCGGCGCCGGCCACCACGACCACGCGCCGCTCGAGACTGAGCAGGTTATCGACCACTAGGAATTAATAGCCCTTTTGTCCGGACAAAATAGCTCGATGCGCATAATTGAGAATATGATTCTCTGCAAATGGCTGAGCGTCAAGTGCCCTTCGTTGAGCTATCCCTGGGTATTGTCTGGACCAGACTCGGTTGCTAACGTCCTCCGCGACGCACAGGCCACGGAGGTCATCACCGATGTTGCTGCATGAAGGGCGCTCCGGCGCAAGCGGGTCGCTGACCCTCACCGAGGGCTGGCGCGTGGAGCGGCTCACCCCGCCGAGTCGGCTCTTCGGCGCGAACGGTCTGCGCACCGGCCCCGACGGCCGGGTCTACATCGCGCAGGTCACCGGCAGCCAGATCAGCGCCCTCGATGTCGACACCGGCCAACTGGAAATCGTCAGCGCCAAAGGCGGCGACATCATCGCGCCCGACGACGTGGCCTTCGGACCGGGCGGCGATCTCTACGCCACCGAAGTCATGGACGGCCGGGTCAGCGTGCGGGGCACCGACGGCCGCACCCGGGTACTGCGTGGTGATGTTCCGTCCGCCAACGGCATCACGGTCCACCAGGGTCGGTTGTTCATCGGTGAATGCCGTGAGGGCGGAAGGCTTCTCGAGCTCGACCTCAACGGTGGCGAGCCACGAGTGCTGTTGGAGAACGTGCCATCCCCCAACGCGATGGAGGTCGGCCCGGACGGCTTGTTGTATTTCCCGCTGATGGGCGCGAACGAAATCTGGCGCATCGGCCTCGACGGCGGTGTGCCCGAAACAGTCGCTTCCGGTCTCGGCGTGCCCGATTCGGTGAAGTTCGATTCGGCGGGTCACATTGTGTCGACTCAAGTGCACAGCGGGCAGGTGTTGCGCATCGATCCCCGTACCGGTGCGCAGAAAGTGTTGGCCGATCTCCATGCGGGACTGGACAACTGCACCTTCGTCGGCGATCGGCTGTTCGTGTCGAACTTCACCGGCGAGATCACCGAGGTCCTCGGCGACGGCACGACCCAGACCGTGTTACCGGGCGGGCTGAACTGGCCGCTGGACGTGGCCGTCGGATCTGACGGGCACCTCTACGTCGCCGACGGGACGTACTTCTACGTTCTGCGTCCCGACCACACCTTGCAGACCGTGGGCATGCTGTTCACTCCCGGCTACCCGGGATTCCTGCGCGGGCTGGCTTCCGCTGGACCGGGCGAATTCGTCGTCACCACCTCGGGCGGCCAAGTATCGCGCTACCGGCCGGCCAGTTGCGAAAGCGACGTGTTGGCAGACGGATTCGACCAGCTCTACGGCGTGGCGATCAATCGCGATGGCGCGATCGCGGTCGCCGAACTAGGGACGGGACGGGTGCTGTCGATCCGGCCCGGGCAGGTCGAGGTGATCGCGTCAGACCTGAGTGATCCGGTTGGCGTGGCGGTCGCTCCCGACGGCGACTGGCTGGTCTCGGAGGCGGGCGCCGGCCGGATCGTCAAGCTCACCGGGTCCGCCGCGCACACCGTGGTTGCCGAACTGGATTGTCCGCAAGGCATTCTCGTCGACGGACAGCAGCTGTATGTCGTCGACGCGGGTGCCAAGGCGCTGATCGCGGTCGATCTGGAGGACGGCACCCGACGCACCATCGCGACCGGGTTGCCGGTCGGCCCGCCCCCTGGTGTGATCCCCAAACCGCTGAAGGGCATGCCGCCGTTCTCCGGACCGCAGGGTCCGTTCGCCGGCATCGCCGCTGGGCCGGACGGCACGCTGTACGTGTCAGCCGACGCGGACGGCAGCCTGCTCGCGTTTCACCCGGACGGCCGCCATGACTGAGACTCAATCCACCGATCACCGCTACCTGCAGGTGGCGCGGGCACTGCGCAAAGAGATCGTCGACGGGGTGTATCCGGTCGGATCGCAACTTCCCACCGAACATCAACTCTGTGAACGCTTTTCAGTCAGCCGATACACCATCCGCGAGGCACTGCGGCGGCTTCGCGACGACAACCTGGTCGCCTCGCGGCCGCGGGCGGGCACGCTCGTGGTTCCTCGGCCATCCTCGGACTCCTACGTCCAGGACGTGGTGTCGATCAACGACTTGCTGGCCTTCGCGACCGGCGCGCAATTCGCGATCGAATCCACCGGGATGGTCCGCATCACCAACGAGCTGGCGACCCGGACCGGCCTGAGCAGCGGTGAAGAATGGTTGGTGGTCAAAGGCTTCCGCCGTATCGAAGGCGCAGAATTCCCGGTCTGCCGTACCGAGTACTACATCAACCGGGCGTTCGCGGCGGTCGGCCGACTGCTGCCCCGCCACACCGGTCCGATCTTCCCGCTGATCGAAGACCTCTTCGGGTTGAGCATCGTCGGGGTGCGCCAAGAGATCGCGGCGGTGCTGGTGTCGCCGGAACTGGCCGACCAACTCAGCGTCGATGCGGGCACTCCCGCGCTCGAAGTACACCGCACCTATAGCACTTCGGACTACGAAGTGGCCCAGGTGACGATCAATACGCATCCCGCGGCACGTTTCCGTCACTCCATGACGATGCGACGCGTCCGCGGCTGATCTCCCCATGGGATGGCGATGTCGAACACCAAACTGATCGCTGGCCGAAGGGTCCGCTGGCACGACGAGCGGGCCGCCGAGGCCTACGCCCGTGGCTGGTGGGTGCGCGGCACGCTGGCAGATGCGCTGGCTGAGGCCGCGGAACACAACCCACAGCGAACCATATTGATCGACGGCGACCATCACGTTGACGCTCAGGGCCTCTACGCGAAGGCCACGGCGCTGGCACGGGCGATGCTGGACCGGATGCCACCGGGCAGCGTGGTGTCGTTCATGCTGCCCAATTGGCATGAGGCGGTAGTCGTTTACCTGGCGGCGACGATCGCAGGCATGGTGGTCAACCCCATCCTGCCCTCCTTGCGTGATCGTGAACTGCTGTTCATTCTCGACGATGCAAACACCCGGATGATCTTCGTTCCATCGGTTTTCGGTCGTCACGATTACGCGGCGATGATGACCCGCGTCGTCGCCGAACTGGATTCCCCGCCCGAGGTTGTCGTCGTGCGCGGCGACGCGTCGTCAGGTCAGACACCCTTCGAATCGCTGCTACACGCGTCGCCGGCCGAGGTGGCGACCCTGGATCCGGATGCGATCCGGATGATCCTCTACACCTCGGGAACGACGGGCCGCCCGAAAGGCGTTTTGCACAGCCATAACTCGTTGCATGCACTGATCTGTCAGCTACGCGACCACTGGCAGGTGCAGCCCGGCGACCGCTTCCTGGTTCCGTCGCCGATCGCACACATCGGTGGCTCCATCTACGCGTTCGAATGCCCGCTGCTGCTCGGCACGTCCGCGGTGTTGATGGATCGCTGGAACGCCGACGAGGCCGTCCAGCTCATCCAGACCTACCACTGCACTCACATCGCCGGGGCTACGCCTTTTCTCGAGCAGTTGCTCGCAGCGGCCGAGCGCGCGGGAACCCGATTGCCGGAGCTCAAGCTGTTCGTCTGCGGCGGCGCTTCGGTGTCGCCGTCGCTGATCCGCCGGGCCGCAGCCTATTTCGAGCGTGCCGCGGTGACGCGGGTGTACGGCTCGACCGAAGTGCCGGTGACGACGGTCGGCGCTCCGCGCGACCTCGACCATGCTGCCGACACTGACGGGCGGGCAGGGTACGCGCAGATCGCTCTGCGGGGCGACACCGGCGAAATCCACACCCGCGGACCGCAGATGCTCGTCGGCTACCTGCACCCCGACGACGAGGACGGATCGTTCGATGCTGACGGATTCTTCCGCACCGGTGATCTGGCCCGCTGGATCGACGACGACTATCTGGTCGTCACTGGGCGGGCCAAAGACATCATCATCCGCAACGGCGAGAACATCGCTCCCAAGGAGATCGAGGACATCCTCGTCGGCCACCCCGGTATCGCGGAGATCGCCATCGTCGGCCTGCCCGATGCGCGCACCGGGGAGCGAGCCTGCGCCGTCATCGTCCCCGCTGACGAAGCGCAGCCCGACGTGGCGAGTCTTCGCGACTTCCTGCAGGCCAGGGGTGTCGCCATCTTCAAAGCGCCAGAGCAAGTGGCTATTTGGCAGGCACTACCGAGAAACGATGCCGGCAAGGTGCTCAAGCACCAGATTCAGTCGGCCCTGACGAAGACGGACGGATGACATGCAGGTAGCGATCGTGACCGGTGCAAGCGGCGGTATCGGCTTCGGCTGCGCGACCACGCTCGCCGACGCGGGTATGGCGGTGCTGGCTACCGGCCGCAACGAGCAGCGACTGACCGAGTTGGCCTCGGCCATCGGCGATCCCGATCGCGTCGCGACGGTTGCGCTCGACGTCACCGACGACGACGGACCGGCACGCATCGTGTCCGCGGCGGTCGAACGGTGGGGGCGCGTCGACTTCCTGATCAACAACGCCGGAGTGGGCAAACCAACCCCGCTGCATGACACCGACGACGAGACGCTGGACTATTTTCTCGACGTGATGCTGCGCGCACCGTTTCGGCTGGCCCGAGATGTCCTGCCGCACATGCAGGCCGGCTCGGCGATCATCAACATCACCTCGACGTTCGCCGTCGTGGGCGGGCTGCGCGGCGGTCCGTACTCGGCGGCCAAGGGCGGATTGACGGCACTGACCACCCATATCGCCTGCCAGTACGGCTCACAGGGCATCCGCTGCAACGCCGTCGCACCCGGGGTGATCCAGACGCCGATGACCGAAGAACGTCTGCAGGATCCGCGATTTCGCCGGATGCAGATCGAGATGACGCCACATCAACGGCTGGGCACGGTCGAGGACGTGGCGAGCACCGTCGCGTTCTTGTGTTCGCCGGGCGGCAGTTTCATCAACGGGCAGACCATCGTCGTCGACGGCGGCTGGAGTTCGACGAAGTATTTGTCGGAGTTCGCATTGACCTCGGAGTGGACGGCCCCGTGAATCTGTTCGCGCTGCTCGACCAGGCCGCGCAGTGCTTTCCCGATCGCGGTGCGGTGTATCACGGCCAGAGTCGCTGCAGCACCTGGTCGCAACTACGGGATCGCGCGCTGCGACTGGCGGGCGCCCTTCGCGAGCACTACCCGGCAGGCGCACGTATTGCGATCGCCAGCGAGAACCGACCCGAGATCGTGGAATTGCTGTTCGGGATCTGGGCCGCGGAATGTGTGGCGGTACCGATCAACTACAAGCTGCATCCCCGCGAGGTGACAGAGATCCTCGACGACGCGGACGTCTCGCAGGTGTTCGCTTCACAGGCGATCGCTCATCAGCTGAACTGCGACCATCCGGTGGAAAACGTCGAGGGAGAACACTATTCGCGATGGTTGACGGCGGCTCCGCTGACGGCGCCGACCACCGACCCGTCGACATTGGCGTGGCTGTTCTATACCAGCGGCACCACCGGCAGGTCGAAGGGTGCCATGCTCACCCATCGCAACCTGATGGCGATGACCGTCGCTCACCTGGCCGATATGGACGCCCCCGACGAGAGTTGCAGCCTGCTGCACGCCGCACCGATGTCGCACGGTTCCGGCCTGTACATCCCGGCGTATGTGCTGCGCGGCGCCCGCCAGGTGATACCCGAACGCGGCGGATTCGACCCGGCCGAGTTCCTCGACCTCTGCGAGCATCATCCCGGCTGCAGCGCCTTCCTTGCCCCGACAATGGTGCAGCGCGTCGTCGAGACCGGCCGCCCGCGTCCGAGCCAATTGCGGACCATCGTCTACGGCGGCGGGCCAATGTATGTGGACAGCATCAAGAAGGCGCTCGCGGCGTTCGGCCCGGTGTTCGCCCAGATCTACGGCCAAGGTGAGTCGCCGATGACGATCACCGGTTTGCGCCGTAGGGATTACGACGCGGCCGACGACGCGATCCTGGGGTCGGTCGGGCGCGCGCGGTCAGGCATGGAAGTCGCGGTACTGCGCGGCGACGACACACCGGCTGCGGTCGGCGAGATCGGCGAAATCGTCTGTCGCGGTGACGCTGTCATGTCCGGCTACTGGCGCAACCCGTCAGCCACCGACGAGACGTTACGCGGCGGCTGGCTGCGGACCGGCGATATGGGCTCATTCGACACCCAGGGGTACTTGACGCTGCACGACCGTTCGAAAGACGTCGTGATCAGTGGTGGCTCCAACATCTATCCCCGCGAGGTGGAAGAGGTGCTGCTCGAACATCCTGCGGTGTCGGAGGCATGCGTGGTCGGAGCGCCTGACGCCGAGTGGGGCGAGATCGTCGTCGCGTTCATCGTGGGCACAGCCGACCCGCATGACCTCGACGCACATCTGTTGCAGCGGATCGCCCGATTCAAACGCCCGAAGCGTTACCTGGTCGTCGACGAGCTGCCGAAGAACAGCTACGGCAAGGTGCTGAAGAAAGACCTACGCCAGCAACTCACCTGATTACCAACGGGTTTCGAAGTGGCTGCGGATACCGGCCAGCATCGCCGTGTGCGCGTCGACCGCTTCCCGTTGAGTCATCGCCGCGAGCAGGCGGGGAGCCGCGATCTGCAACCGTTCGGTGAGTCGGGTGCCCGAGTCGATCGGCTCGAAGGCCACGATGCCGTTGAGTCGCACCCACGGGAATTGGCGCGCCTCGGTGATCACGTCACCGTCTACCGGTACCTCCACACTGGCCCAGTAGGTGATCCGGAGCGACAACGGCCCCAACGGAATCCGATCGCGCACTCGATAGGTCTGCCGATAACCCTCGGCGCTGTCACTGCGCGAGATGGTCTGCACCGAGACCACCAGCGGATGAACGACTTTGATGTTGTCCAGGTCGACGTAGAAATCGCGGACCTGGTCAGGCGAGGCCGGGATCTCCTCGCTCAACGTCCGGTCGGCGCGGGCGATCCAGAAGCTCACGAGCGGCTGCGGGCAAGCGTTTCGAGGAACGCGTTGATGCGGCCGCGGGTGTCCTCGGATATCCAACTGGCCCGCACGTCGGCGTCCGTCGCGGCGCCGGCATCGATCGCAGCGCGCACCGGCCGGTGCAGTTGCTTCTTGGTGGCCGCGTAGGCGGCCGCGGAGTACTGCCCGAGTTCACTCGCGGTCGTGACCGCCTGCGCGACAACGTCCTCGCGGGGCACCACCGCGTCGATCCACCCGCGGGCCAGCGCGGTATCAGCGTCGATCGTCTTGGCCTGCAGCGCCGCGCGACTCGCGGTGATCCCCATCGCGTCGCGGCATATCTCGAGCGCGGCCACCGGAAACGGGACGCCGACGGCAAGCTCGGTGAGGCCGATCGTCCCACCCGACATCAGTCGCACGTCGGCGCACATCGCCAATACGCATCCTCCTGCGATCGCGTGCCCGTTGATCGCCGCGACGACCGGTGCGGGGTGGTCGTAAATCGCGAGGAAGGCTTCCGACAGCGCGGTGACGAAGCGGCCGGCGTAGTCGGTGCCGCCGTCGGCGAGGGCGCGCAGGTCGACGCCGGCCGAGAAACTCCGGCCGGCACCGGTCAGGACGACCGGTCCCTCGACGCTGCGCATCGAGGCGATGATCTCTTCCAGCAGGTCCAGGTCGAGCGCGTTGACCGGCGGATTGTCGAATCGGACTATCGTCACGCCGTCGGCTGTCTCGAGATCTGTCACGTCTCCTCCGATCGCACCCTGCAGTAACTTACGCGAGCCAGAAACCAGGGTCGTGAATTCGCGTGCATAACGACGCAGACTTCTGTCTGGCGGAACCCCGGTGCGTGGCCGAGCCGGGGGAAGAATAGCATTCTCGTTATCTGCAAATGAATGTCTCAGGGCTCGCGACGAAGGGGGCTCGGCTGCCGGTGACCGAAACGTTGAACGTCGCAGCGGCCACACCCCGGTGTGGCCGTGCTGGAGCTGAACCGACCGAAACAGCTCAACGCCGTCAACGACGCGATGGTCGGCGCGCTCAGCCGGACACTGGCCACCCTGGGCGCGGACAATGCGATCAACGCCGTCGTGCTGACCGGCGCGGGCCGCGGATTCTGCTCGGGCATCGATATGCGCGACTTCGGCCCGCGACTACCGGAGGCCGCTGATCCCGCGATCGACCGCCTGCGCTTCCAGGAGACGATGGCAGCGCTGCCGCAGGCGATCCGCAGCATCCCGCAGCCGGTGATCGCCGCCGTGAACGGTCCGTGCGTCGGCGCGGGGTTGGCGCTGTGCCTGGCCGCCGATATCAGAATCTGCTCGACGGCAGCGACATTCGGCAATGCTGCGATTCTGCTCGGCCTGTCCGGTGCGGAGATGGGGATGAGCTACTTTCTGCCGCGCATCGTCGGGACCAGCGTGGCCGCCGATTGGATGCTGACCGGCCGTACCGTCTCGGCCGACGAAGCCGACCGGCGCGGGCTGGTGAGCGAGTTGGTCGGCCCGGCGGATCTTCTCCATCGCGCCCTCGAAATCGCCTCTCACATCGCCGAACTCACGCCGCTCGGCGTGCAATTGACCAAGCGCGCATTGCAGGTCAACGCCGACGCGTCCGGACTGGATGCAGCGCTGGACCTTGAGAACCGCAATCAGGTGCTCAGCCACGCCACCGAAGAGGCGGCGGCTCGTCGGCAATCGTGGTCGTCATAACGACCGGTATCGAAAGGACGATCGGTGTCTTGGGATTTTTCGACCGACCCGCAATGGGCCGCTCACCTCGCCTGGGTCGACGAGTTCGTGCGGGCGGAATGCGAACCAATCGACCTGATCGTCAAGGAGTCTCACGACCTCAATGACCCGGTGCGTCAAGCGCTCATCCCGCCGCTGCAGAAGATCGTCAAAGACCGCGGATTGTGGGCGACCCACCTGGGGCCGCATCTGGGCGGGCCCGGGTACGGTCAGGTGAAGCTCGCGTTGCTCAACGAGATTCTCGGCCGGTCCGAATGCGCACCCATCGTATTCGGCTCGCAGGCACCGGATTCCGGCAACAGCGAAATTCTGGCCCACTACGGCACTCCCGAACTCAAGTCCCGGTATCTGGAACCGCTGCTGGACAACCGCATCATCTCCTGCTTCTCGATGACCGAGCCACAAGGCGGCGCCGACCCGAAGGTGTTCACCACGACCGCCGTCCAGGACGGCGATTATTGGGTGATCAACGGTGAGAAGTGGTACTCGTCGTTCGCATCGATGGCGTCCTTCATCATCGTGATGGCGATGACCGACCCTGAAGCGCCTCCCTACCAGCGATATTCGATGTTCGTCGTACCCGGCGACACGCCCGGTATCAACGTGCTGCGCGACGTCGGGCTCGGCTACCAGCCGCTCGGCGGCGGCAGGGAGGGCTACGTCCGCTATGAGAACGTTCGGGTGCCCGATGACCATATGCTCGGCCCGCGTGGTGGCGCCTTCGTGGTCGCGCAGACCCGACTCGGCGGCGGCCGCATCCATCACGCCATGCGAACGGTCGGGCTGGTGCGGCGCATCTTCGACATGCTCACCGAGCGCGCCGTGTCGCGCTACACGCAGGGCGAGTTGCTCGCGAACAAGCAGATGGTGCAGGAGATGATCGCCGACTCATGGATGGAGATCGAGTCGTTCCGTCTACTCACGCTCCAAACCGCTTGGAAGATCGACAAATACAACGACTACAAGGCTGTCCGAGCCGACATCTCTGCAGTCAAGGCGATGATGCAGAAGGTGCTGCACGACGTGTCGTCACGGGCGCTGCAACTGCACGGTTCGCTGGGCACGTCGCACGAGATGCCGTTCGTGCAATACCTGACCGAGTCGTTCGTGCTCGGGCTGGCCGACGGGCCGACCGAGGTGCACAAGGTCACCTTGGCGCGGCAACTGCTCAAAGACTGCAAGCCGTCGCCCGACGTGTTCCCGTCCGAGCATCTGCTGCGACTGCGCCAGGCGGCCGAGGAGAAGTTCGCCGACAAGCTCGCCGGCGTGCCGCGAAGCTAACCGTTCAGTGCAGCCAACCGATTTCACGTAAAAACGGCTGGGTGTGGGCGATCCGCCCGGTCATCGACTTGGGATCCGCGGTGACCAGGGTGAGCGCGGTCTGCGTGATGAGCTCGATGTCCTCGGTGTCGGTCTTGGCCAAGTCGAGCGCGCCGGCGCCCTCGGTGGCCACCGGGTTGGACGGAGCCGCGGCGTTCACCGCGATGCCGTCGTCATACAACTCTGCCGCAAAGCTTTTGGTGAGCCTGTTCAGTGCTGCTTTGACGGTGCCGTAGACGCCGAAGCCCGCGGCCGTGTCGAATTCGGAAAACGGTGGCCCGTCGGGCAGATCGCCGCCGACCGAGGTGACGTTGAGCACCCAGCCGCGGCCGCGTTCCCGCATCGCGGGAATGGCCAGCTGGGTCAGGTGCATCGGTGCCAGCACGTGCATCTCGATCATCAGCCGCACCCGGCGATCCGGGAACGCGTCGAGCGGACGTAGAAACGTCACCGCAGCGTTGTTCACCACTATGTCTGGCGCGCCGACGCGTTCGACCAACTCGGCGAAAAGTCGCTCACGTTCTTCCGAATCCGACAAGTCAGCTTGGATGGCGATCGCCGCACCGCCGTCAGCAGTGATCTCGTCAAGCGTCTGTTGCAACGATCCGTGGTACTTCGGATCCGGTTCCAAGGTGCGCGCGGTCAGTCCGACCGTCGCGCCCTCGGCAGCGAGTCGTCGCGCGATCGCCTTGCCTAATCCCCGGCTGGCACCAGTCACCAGTGCAACTTTGCCGTCGCACAATCCTGACAACTGAGCTCGCCTCCTCCACGCCGAGAACGCCTTCTCCGATAATGAGAATCCGGTTATCCGCCGCTCGAAAGTATAGGACTCGCCTGGGGATTCACAGCCAACGCGGGTGACTCTGCCGTCAATTGTGCGGCATCCCGCGGACAGGTCTCGTGCCGGCCGCCGAGACGATCGGTCTCAATTCACTCGTGAACTGCGAACACGCCTCGAATTCACATTGATAACCAATTTAAAGTTTGCTGGAGATTTCCTGGCAGTCTCCTGGAAGCCTGAGAATATCTGAAGATTTTGCTTTCAAAACGGACTTACTCGTGAGTAATGTGCGTCACGTTACTCGGGGGTAATGAACACACGTAGAAGGAGCAGTACACATGCATCGTCGCTTGTATCTCGCCGGTTTGGCGGCCACTGGAGGGCTGTTGACCTCGGCTTTCCTGCAGGTGGCTGTGGCCGCCGCTGACGTCGACGTCAGCGCTACCGGTGCCGACGCTTTCACCATCGGCGGCTACACCTTCGACCCCCTGATCAATCCCGCAGCGGAACCCGGCGTCGAGGGCTGGGACCTCGTCGCCCCGCTCGAGGGCTCTTCGCCGCTGTTGACCCTGGGCGGCGGGACCGTCCTCGGCTTCTTCCCTCTTGCTACCCAAGATCTCGAGGTGTACAGCCCGGCCGGCGCAGACCTCGGAAGCGTCAGCACCAGCGAGACCGTGGCGAGCCTTTTCGGCTTGACCAATGCGGAGTTCACCGTCACCGGTGACTCCGCTGCCGACGGAGGAAGCGATTCGGCCCTGCCGACGGTGGGATCGGTCTACGACGAGTTCAACCTGGGCAACGGGTACGAGAACGTCTACACCGACATCGTCAGTGCCACCGGCGGACCCGACACAGTCAGCGACACCCTGGTGACACCATTCGGTGACTACAACCTCGACTCGCTGTTCGGCAGCATCGATGCCGCCGCACCCTTGCAGCCGGGCGACGCCTTCACCGGTCTCGAAGTGGGCAACATCAGCGGCGCTGCGGACGCATTCAGTATCGGCGGCTTCACACTCGACCCGACACTTGCGGCCGGAGGCGAGGGCTTCGACGGGGTAACCCCGCTGGCCAGTCTCCCGCCGTTGTTGGAGATCGGTGGCTCTTCGATCGGTAACCCGGCCGACGCTGGCAACGACTTTGCGGCCCAGAGCTTCGATGTGTACAGCGGCAGCGGGTCCAGCGCCACGGACGTCGGGAGCATTACCACCGGCGAGGACGTCACAGACCTGTTGGGCTTCACCAACACGCAGCTCGTCGTCACCGGAACCACCGTCAGCGGCGATGGAACCGCCTCGGACCTGCCGACAGTGGGATCGGTATACGACGCGTTCAACCTCGGCAACGGATATGAGAACGTCTACACCGCAATCCCGGGCACCGACGGCGGATCCGACACCGTCACCGACACCCTGGTGACACCATTCGGTGACTACAACCTCGACTCGCTGTTCGGCAGCATCGACGCGGCAGCACCGCTGCAACCTGGTGACGCCTTCACCGGTCTCGAGGCAGGCGACAGCAGCATCGGCGCTGACGCCTTCACCATCGGTGGCACCACCTTCGACCCCATCACCACTGGCGGCGCGGAAGGCTTCGATCCCACCTACGCGATCATCGGTGCACCGCCGCTGTTGGAGATCGGCGGCGGAACCCCCTTCTTGGGCGGCTTCGGCGGCGTCTCGCTGGCGATTGACCAGCAGGACTTCAACGTCTACGACGGCACTACTGAGGTGGGAAGCATCGAGGGCAATCAAGATGTAACCGAACTGTTGGGCTTGACGAACACCGAGTTCACCGTCGCAACGGTCACCGGCACATCAGCGGATCTGCCGACGGTGGGATCGGTGTACGACGCCTTCAACATCGGCGGCGGGATCGAGAATGTCTACACCGCGATCCCGGGCGTGGACGGCGGAGCCGACACCGTCACCGACACGTTGGTGACGCCGTTGGGCAACCTCAACCTGGACTCGCTGGTCGCCGGCATCGACGCCGTCGCGGGGCTGGACCCGGGTGACGCCTTCGGCGCTGCCGCCGACGCGGCATCTGCGGCAACCACCGCCATCGACCCGCTGGCGTTCCTCGGCCTGTAAACCCGCTATGACCGAACAGCCCAGGCCCCTTGTGGCCTGGGCTGTTCGGCGTCAGACGTTCAGCTACCGCCCATGACGGCAGCTTGGGCCTGCGTGACGAGGTTGACCGCCTCGTTGCGTGTCAGCGATGCCAACATCGGCGCGACCGCCCGCATCATGTCGCCGGCCATCACCGTAGGCCCATTGCTGAGGTTGTCGAATGCGTCGCGGATGACGTCGTCGACGCTGGCGGCATCTGACGGCGCCTCATCTTCGGAGGTGAGCACACCGCGGGTGTGTTCGAGCCGACGCAGGGCCGGCGTGTTGGTCTTGCCGAGAATCAGACCGATCACGTCAATTCCCTTGTCGTGCAACTCGCTCCACAACGCCTCGGCGAACACCATGTCGAATGCCTTGGTGGCGCCGTAGGCCACCATGTTGGGTCCGCCGGCCAGTCCCGCACCGGAGCCGAAGATCACGATGCCACCTCGGCCGCGGTCCACCATCGCCGGAGCGAAGTGATGACACAGCTGCATGGGCACCACACAGTTGCGGTGCACCATCGCCTCGGCGGTGCCGATCGAGTTGGCGAGAAACGGCTCGAAATTGGGATCGGCGCCGGCGCAGTAGACCAAAAAGCCGACATCGAGATCGTCGGTGGCCGCGGCGATGACCGACGTGGCGTCATGGTTGGCGAGATCGACTGCCAGCGTTCGGGTTTGGACGCCGGTACGACCGGCGATCCCCGCGGCTACCTCGTCCAGGACACCCTGGCGTCGCGCCAGCAGGACCACATTCACGCCTCGCTCGGCAAGACCTTCGGCGAACGCGGCGCCGACACCGTCGGATGCACCGGCCACCAGCGCCCACGGCCCGTATTTCTCTGCGAACGTCACGCCGGTGCTCCGATCGGCGCAACCCGCACCTGGACGAATTCGCGTCGGGCCACCCGCCAACCGTCAACAGTCCGGACCAGATCGTCGTCGTAGAAGCCGGCCGCGTTCACGCCGGAGTTTCCCTCGCCCACCATGATCAGCGCGTCGACGTAGGTCCGCGACTGGGCTGTGTCGCCGTCGATCGTGATCACCTGATTGGTCAACCGGTGCATGGTGTGGCCGGCCATCGCATGCGCCTGCTGCATGAACTCCGTGATGGCATCGACACCTTTCCAGGTTCCGACCTCGCCGTAGTCCAGTTGGCAGTCGTCGGTGAAGACGGTGCGGAACAACGGCCAGTCCCGTCGGTCGATGCCGGTGGCATACCGCAGTAGGACGTCGCGGATCTCTTCCCTGTCATCTCGTACGCTCATTTCCCATCTCCGTTCGGATGCACGATGATTCGCGGTGGGCCGTCGGACTTGCGGGCCAAATCCAACGCGTCAGGTACACCGTCGAGGCCGACGATCGATCCGATGCTGGGCAGCGGATCGAGTCGGCCCGAGGCGATGGCGTCCAGGGTGCCGTACCAGTCCTGCGGGTGTGGGCCACCGCCGAACTGGATGGTGACGCCCTGACGAGTGGCGTCGGTGATGCTCAGCGAGTCACCGGTGTACCAGCCACCGGCGCAATAGATTCGAGTGCCGATGTCGACGGAGTTCACGATCTGCTGGATCAGCCCCGCGGCGCCGACGCATTCGAACACGACCAGCGGACCCCATAGACCGCGCTCCACACGCAACTCCCGCCATACGTCGACGGGTGACCGTTCGGCTGGATCGACCGCGACGTGTGCGCCGAAGCCGGCAAGCGCCAACTCTCGGCGATCCGAGGTGTAGTCCGACACGATGATCGGCTCGACGCCGCGACTTGCCAACGCGGCGACCGCGGACAGACCGACCGCGCCGGCCCCGACGACCAGCGGTATCTCCCCGGGTTCCATCCGCGCGGAACGGACGTAGAACTCACCGACCGCAAACGCATCGGTCAGCGCCACGGCGTCACTCGAGGCATCGCCGTCTACGGGCTTGGCCAAAGCCTCTGCAACAACGAGCAATTCGCTGAAGCTGCCGTGCGCCTCCGGGTGCTGACCGATGATCCGCACGCCGTCGGCGCCCCCGTTGACCACCCGGATCGGCATGGCCGTCACCCGAGTGCCCACCGGAATCTGTTCAGCGCAGTCGGGTCCGTAGCCGAGAACCTCGCCGACGAATTCGTGGCCGAGCACGATGTCGCGGTCGGCGTCGTACAGGGAGCGGCCCGTCGGATCGTCGACGCCCATCTCCGGATGGTCCATGAAGTGCACGTCCGACGCGCAGATCGCGGTGCTCAGGGTCCGCAGCAGCAACTCACCCGGGCCGGGAACCGGGTCCGCGATTTCTCGAACGCCGAGCCGACCGTCACGCAACACCACCGCACGCATACGCGCACTCCCTTGTGCTTGGTTGTTCTCGATTATTCGAGATAGCATCTCGACAATCTGAGGGTCAGAGTAGGAAGCGACCGAAAGGGAAGTCAAGCCATTCCACCGTCACCTCCGACCGCGCGGGTCCTGGACGTCGTCGAATTGCTGGCCGGTTCCGGCGGCGCCCGGCTGCGGTTCTCCGATGTGGTGCGCGAACTCGGGCTGACTCAGGCGACCACGCACGCGATCCTGACGACGCTGTGCGACCGGGGGTGGGCCAGTCGCGATCCAGTTGACAAGACGTTTTCGTTGGGACCGGCACTGGCAGTGGTGGCCGCCCGGGTCGAGACCTCGCGGCCATTGGCGCACGAAGCCCGCACCGCGGCGATGCAACTTGCCGACGAATTCGGTTACGCCACTTCGGTTGTCGAGCGATTCGGCGACGAACTGGTGATCACCGCGTTCGAAGACGCCGGGCGGCTGTCCGGCGGCACGCCCGGCGAGCGAATCCGCTATGCCCCACCGTTCGGTGTCGCGTTTGCCGCCTGGGACACCGAAGACGAACAGCGGGCCTGGATCGCCCGCGGCGCGGTGTCCAATCACGAACTGGCGCAACGCCTTTCCGAGGTGTTGTCACGCACCCGCGACAGAGGGTTCGACGTCGACTGCACGACGCCGGCGTTGACACAGGCGGCGCACGTCGTGGGAACACTGCCCAGTGATGGATTGCCCGACCGTGTTCGCGAGATCACCGATCAGCTGCTGATGGAGTTCACCACGATCGGCTTCCTGTCCGATGACCAGACCACGCGTCAGCCGCAGCCGGTCGCCACCATCGCCGCGCCGGTGTTGGATCATCACGGTCGGGTGGAAATGATCGTCGCCGTCCACCCGTTGCAGGCTCTGACGCGTACCCGGATCGAGGCGGTCGGCCGACGCGTCATGCGAGTCACGGCGGCGATCGGCGGCGCCTGACCACGGATTGCCACTGAATATGAGGAGAGAGCTCGGATGGATTTGCGGCGGATCAGCGACGAACTCGACATCACCGCGCTCCTCAACAGGTACGCCCGCGCGGTCGACGCCAAAGACTGGGGTTTGTATCGATCGGTGTTCACCGAGGACGCGCACATCGATTACTCGTCAGCGGGAGCCATCGCGGGCAGTCGCGACCAGGTTGCCGACTGGCTGGCGCAGGGGTTTGCCGCGATTCCGATGTCGATGCACTACATCACTAACATCGAAAGCCAGGTCGACGGCGACGGAGCACACGTGCGTGCGATGTTCTACAACCCCATGCAGCTACCGGGGATGACCGAGCTCAGTTACTGCGGCGGCTACTACCACCACGAATTGGTCAGAACGAGCGACGGCTGGCGCAGCCGCGACCTGCGCGAAGAGAACGTCTGGTTCATCAACGCCCCCGGTTCGTGACGGATCTGTGATGCGCCGCAGGTTGTTAACTTAACTAATTACTTGATAAGCTAACTAAGTACGTCCCGACCAACCTAAGGAGCACGCGATGCCGCGCACCGACAACGACACCTGGGACCTCGCGACCAGCGTAGGAGCAACCGCCACGATGGTGGCCGCAGCCCGGGCAGTCGCCACCAAGGCAGACAACCCCCTGATCAATGACCAATTCGCCGAGCCGCTCGTCCAGGCCGTCGGCATTGACTTCCTGACTCGCCTGGCCACCGGAGATCTGGACGCCGCTGACGTCGACGACGCCGATTCCAGCTGGCAGCTCCAGCACATGCCCGACGCGATGGCCGCCCGCACCCGCTTCTTCGACGCGTTCTTCGCCGAGGCGACCGAGGCCGGCATCCGCCAGGCGGTCATCTTGGCCTCGGGCCTGGACGCCCGCGCGTACCGGCTGGCTTGGCCGACCGGCATGACCGTCTTCGAGGTCGATCAGCCCGAGGTGATCGCGTTCAAGACCGAGACCCTGGCCGAGTTGGGCGCAGCCCCGACCACCGATCGCCGCACGGTCGCTGTCGACCTGCGCAGCGACTGGCCGGCCGCGCTGACCGAGGCCGGCTTCGACCGGAGCCGTCCCACCGCCTGGATCGCCGAAGGATTACTCGGCTACCTTCCTCCGGAGGCGCAGGACCGGTTGCTGGACAACATCGCCGCGCTGAGCGCCGACGGCAGCCGACTGGCCACCGAGGCCATCCCGGACATGGCCGATGTCGACAAAGACCAGGCGCGCGAGTTGATGCGCAAGGCCACCGAGAACTGGCGTGCACATGGATTCGACCTGGACTTCGACGAGCTCGGTTATCAAGGAGACCGCAACGACGTGGCCGCCTACATGGACACGCTGGGCTGGTCGTCGTTCGGTAAGCCGATGAGTCAGTTGCTGGCCGACTACGGTCGTCCACCGTTCCCGCAGAGCAACGACTCTGTCTCGATGGCCGACACGATCTACTACACCTCGACCAAGTGACGGAGGCACCGCCGCGCCGCGGCTTCAACGAGTTCGTCACGCGGTTCTGGGGTGTGGCCGCACCGGCCTACAACCTGCCGGTCCTCCAACAGTGGGTGTACCGCCCGGCGCACGACGAGGTGGTCGCGCAATTGCGCGACCACCAGTCTGCGCGGGTCGTCGATATCGCCTGCGGCACAGGAATTCTGGCTGACCGCATCGAACGCGAGTTACATCCGGCGAACGTCTACGGCGTGGACATGTCCGAGGGCATGCTCAATCAGGCCCGCTCCCGCTCGACGAAAGTGCAGTGGCTCCGTGGACCGGCCGAGCGGCTGCCCTTCGATGACGCGAGTCTCGACGCAGTCGTGACGACCTCGGCGTTCCACTTCTTCGATCAGCCCGCAGCGCTGCGCGAATTCCATCGCGTACTGGCGCCGGGCGGGCTGGCCGCAGTGTCGACGCTCAGTGCACGCCGGTCGCTAGTGCAGGGGCCGTCGAGCACGAAGTGGAAGCCGGCTCACAATCCGTCGTCCGCCGAGATGCGGCGGTTGTTCGAAGGCGCGGGGTTCACCGTGGACGAGCAGCACCGGGTCCGACGACCGCTGTGGACGCGTGCCATCTCCGACCTGATCACGGTCGGCATCAAGAGCTGACGAACGCGTCCCAATGGTCGACGTTGACGACCTCGCTCAGCGGTCGGCGACGCACCGGTCCGTGCCGCCCTTTGGGCCAGCCGATCACGACGTGTCCGGCCAGCATCCAGTCGTCAGGCACGCCGACGGCGTCGCGGAGCAACTGCTCACCGCCATAGGCGCCCCAACTCGTCAGACACGCGCCCAGTCCCTGAGCGCGTGCGGCCAGCAAGAAGTTCTGCATCGCCGGGAAGATCGATCCACCGAGAAGAAGTTCGGATGCCGTCGGAAAGTGCTTCTGCGCGAACAGGACTGACGTGAATTCACCGGCCCGGTCGTGTAACTCGTAGGTCGCCCGGTTGGTGCGGGCGCGCCGGCTGTTGTCGTCGGCGGCGGGCCGGCTCATTCCGTAGACCGGCTCGATGACTGCCAGTGCACGGGCGGCAGCCTTGGCCACCACGGCCCGTTGCTCCTCCGATCGCAAGACGATGAAACGCCACGCTTGAGCGTTGGCCCCCGACGGCGCCCACATCGCCGCTTGCAGGCACCGCTCCAGCGTGGCGTCGTCGACGGGTTCGTCGGTGAACCGTCGGATCGTGCGCGCGGTCGACATCGCCTCCCAGACGTCGCTGGTTGCTTCCGGCATGCCGGCTCCCTTCTGGTCTACCTGCCGGATGAATCTAATGCGCGCTCTGTCCGTTCAGTCCGCGCGCGGCGGCCGTTGATCGTTGGGATCGTCCGGGTCCGGTTCGCCGAACCACCGTGACAGTTCACGCACGCCGTACTCGTCGTGCCAGTCCCACCACTCACAAGGCGGTGGCCGCAGCGCTGCTGGTCCCGACCGCCGCCAACGGGCAGGCCGCCGTGGCGTAGTACCGCAGGGCTGGTGACGAGGTGTTACGAGCGCATTCGATCCATGTGCTGGACACTGGTAAGGGCAGAATCGCCGGATTGACCGTTTTCGAGGATCCCCGGCTGTTCTCTGCGTTCGGTCTACCGCCAACCCGGTGATCGCGCGGGTCGTGTGACCGCTGCCATCGCGAGTTGCGGTGAGGGCCGACGAGCTCGTGGGTACAGGCTCTGTTGCAGCGTCGTGAATTCGATGCTCAGAAGTGATGTGAAAGGTGATGAATGAGGGTTCCGGGTGTGGCCGCCGTAGTCGGCGGGATAACCGGTGGAGCGGTCCAGATGTTGCAGGCCGGAGCGCAAGGTGTAGCGGACGTCGCGGACACGGTGCAGACGCTGACCGGCCCGGTGCTGGACACGGTGAGCCATTCGACGTCGCGGCTCCTCGGGACCGGCGGCTCGAGTAACGGCAACCGGGGCGGCGCCTCGGCGACCGTGCGTTGGCAAAGCGGGCGACGGGTGCACATGGATCTCGACCCGTTGCTGCCGTTCCCGCGCTGGCACGAACACGCGGCCGTGGTTGAAGAGCCGGTCCGCCTTATCCCTGGAGTGTCCAGCGCTCACGTCGAAGGCGCGCTGGGCCGCTTGGTGGTCGAAATCGACGACAGCGTCGACGGCGACGAGGTGCTGGAGCGGGTGCGCACAGTGGTCAACGCTGCCGCCGCCGACTTGGCCGCCGCAGGATTTGATTCACAGAGCCGCATCGCGCCGTTCGCCGACCCGGGTAACCCGTTGGCGATTCTGGTGCCGTTCACAGCGGCGGCCTTCGACGTGATCGCGGTCGGCGCCGCGGTCACCGGCTGGGTGGTTCGGCTGCCGGCCGCGCCGAAGACCACCCGAGCCGCCGCTGCCCTGCTGAACAACCAGCCGCGGGTAGTGGGAGTGCTCGAGTCCCGGCTGGGCCGGGTCGGCACCGACCTCGCGCTCGCCGCGTCGACAGCAGCGGCCAACGGGCTAACCCAAGCGGTCGGCACCCCACTGCTGAACCTCGTCGAACGGGTCCTGCAGATCAGCGAGGCCGATGCCCACCGCCGTCGCTGGCGTGACCGCGAGCCGGAACTTGCCTCCCCGAACCGGCCGCAGGCGCCGGTGGTGCCCGTCATCTCCTCGGCCGGCGCGAAGTCACAGATCTCCCGGCATAACTGGGCTGCCGCCGCGGCGGGCGAGGCTTCGCACGTCGTCGTCGACGGAGCCATCGACGCCGCCATTGACACCGAGAAGGGCTCGATGGCCGGGCCGGTCGAGGATTACGTCGAACAGGCCGCGAACGGATCACTGATCGCGGCTGCCAGCGCGTTGGTGGCCGGAGGTGGAGCCGAAGACGCTGCCGGCGCGGTGCTGGCCGGCATTCCGAAGGCCGCGCACATGGGACGCCAGTCCTTCGCCGCGGTGCTGGGTCGTGGGCTCGCCGAGGACGGGCAGATGGTCCTCGACCCCGGCGCCCTGCGTCGCCTGGACCGGGTGAAAGTGGTCGTCATCGACGGCGCTGCGCTGCGCGGCGATCACCGCGCTGTGCTGCATTCCCGCGGCGATGTCCCGGGCTGGGACGACGACCGCGTCTACGAAGTCGCCGACGCACTGTTGCACGCCGAACAGCCGCCGGAACCCGACCCCGACGAACTGCCGGCCAACACCGCGCGGTTGCGCTGGCTGCGCGCCCAGGGACCGTCGGCCACCCCCGCGCAAGGACTCGAGCACGCCGACCTCGTCGTCGACGGCGAAACGGTCGGCCACGTCGAAGTGGGCTGGGAGGTCGACCCGTTCGCGATTCCGCTGCTGCAGATCGCAAACAGGACCGGCGCTCGCGTCGTGCTCCGCCACGTCGCCGGCACCCAGGACCTGGCTGCCAGCGTCGCCGCGAGTCACCCTAGCGGCACTCCCCTGCTCAAGCTGGTGCGGGATCTGCGGGCCGACCGTGGGCCGGTGCTGCTGATCACCGCGCTGCACCGCGACTTCGCCTCGACCGACACGCTGGCCGCGCTGGCCATCGCCGACGTCGGTGTCGCGCTGGACGATCCCAAGGCGGCCACACCGTGGAGCGCCGACATCATCACCGGGACCGACCTGGCCGCCGCGGTGCGGATCCTGTCCGCGCTCCCCGCGGCGCGGCAAGCCAGCGAGTCGTCGGTCAACCTGGCCAAGGGCGGAACCACCCTGGCCGGTCTGTTGCTGGTCACCGGTGATTCGCGGACGTCGACGAACCCGCTGGCGGTTCAGCGCTGGCTCAACCCGGTCAACGCCGCAGCCGCCAGCGCCCTGATCTCGGGAGCGTTCGCCGCCAACAAGGTGTTGCGCCAACCCGATCCGACGCCGCAACCGCTGACCGCGTGGCACGCCCTCGACCCGGAGATCGTGTACTCGCGACTGGCCGGCCGGACCCGGCCGCTGACAGCCGTCGAAAGTGCCCCGGCCTGGCGACGGGTTCTGGAAGATCTGTCGTATAGCCCGGTGGTGTCGCCGCTGCGCGGACCCGCCCGTCAGGCCGGCAAGCTGCTGTCGGCCACCAAGGCCGAGCTCGCCGATCCGCTCACCCCGATCCTGGCGGTGGGCGCCGCGGCGTCGGCGATCATGGGAAGCAACGTCGACGCGCTGCTGGTGGCCGGTGTCATGGCCGTCAACGCGCTGACCGGCGGGGCGCAGCGGCTGCGTGCTGACGCCGCCGCCGCCGAGCTGTTCGCCGAGCAGGACCAGGTCGCGCGCCGCGTCGTCGTCCCGACGGTGGCGACGTCGCGTCGCCGGTTGGAAGCGGCCCGCCACGCCGAACGCACGGTGACGGTGGCGGCCAGCACGCTGCGGCCCGGCGACGTCATCGACTTGGCGGCGCCGGACGTGGTCCCCGCCGACGCCCGGCTACTGGTGGCCGAAGACCTCGAGGTCGACGAGTCGCTGCTCACCGGCGAGTCGTTGCCGGTAGACAAGCAGGTGGATCCAGTCGCGGCGGCCGACACCGAGCGCGCCAGCATGCTCTTCGAGGGCAGCACGATCGTCGCCGGCCATGCCCGGGCGATCGTCGTGGCCACCGGCGTCGGCACCGCGGCGCAGCGGGCGATATCGGCGGTCATCGACATCGAATCCTCTGCCGGGGTGCAGGCGCGACTGCGTGAGCTGACCGGCAAGGTGCTTCCGCTGACCCTGGCCGGCGGCGCCGCGGTCACCGGTCTGGCGCTGCTGCGACGCGCGACGCTGCGTCAAGCGGTCGCCGACGGCGTCGCGATCGCGGTGGCCGCGGTGCCGGAAGGCTTGCCGCTGGTGGCGACCTTGTCCCAGCTCGCCGCCGCCCAGCGGCTCTCGACCCGGGGGGTGCTGGTGCGCGCCCCGCGCACGATCGAGGCGCTGGGCCGCGTCGACACCGTGTGCTTCGACAAGACCGGCACGCTGACCGAGAACCGCCTGCGCCTGCGCCTGGCGGTCCCGGCGGACACCCCGCCGAACGGTCCGTTCCCCGGCGTCGACGACCCGGCGGCCGGCCAGGTGCTGCGAGCCGCCGCACGCGCGTCCGCTCAACCGCATGAGGCTCAGGGCCACGCGCACGCCACCGACGAGGCGATCCTCATCGCGGCCGCATCGATCAACGGCGACACCGATCCGGACTGGACCATGCTCGCCGAGGTGCCGTTCGAATCGAGCCGTGGCTTCGCGGCCGCGGTGGGGACGCTCAACACGAACGGGACCGGGCCACTGCTGATGCTCAAAGGCGCGCCCGAGGTCGTCCTGCAGCGCTGCCGGTTCGCCGACCCGAAGGCCGATCTGGAACACGCGGAGGCGCTGGTACACAACCTGGCCGAGCAGGGTCTGCGGGTGCTGGCCGTGGCGAAGCGCAGCTGGGACCGTGCCCTCGATGACGAGAACACCGATGCCGACGCCGTCGACGCCGCCGCGCAGGATCTCGAACTGATCGGCTACGTCGGCCTGGCCGATACCGCGCGACCGTCAGCGCGCCCGCTGATCGAGGCGCTGGAGGACGCTGACCGCAACGTCGTGCTGATCACCGGCGATCACCCGGTCACAGCACGGGCGATCGCCCGACAACTGGGCCTGCCCGACGGCGCGCGGGTGATCACCGGCGCCGAGTTGGCCGGCCTCGACGAGGACGCGTCCGCCAAGCTGGTCGCCGACGTGCAGGTCTTCGCCCGGGTCAGCCCGGAACAGAAGGTCCAGATCGTCGCGGCACTGCAGCGCTGCGGACGAGTGACGGCCATGGTCGGCGACGGCGCCAACGACGCCGCCGCCATCCGGATGGCCGATGTGGGCATCGGGGTCAGCGGCCGCGGATCGTCGGCCGCCCGCGGTGCCGCCGACATCGTGCTGACCGACGACGACCTGGGCGTGCTGCTCGACACCCTGGTCGAAGGCCGCAGCATGTGGGCCGGCGTGCGCGACGCGGTGACCATCCTGGTCGGCGGGAACGTCGGCGAGGTGCTGTTCACCATCATCGGGACGGCCCTGGGCAGTGGCCGGGCGCCGGTCGGCACCCGGCAGCTGCTGCTGGTCAACTTGCTGACCGACATGTTCCCGGCGCTCGCGGTCGCCGTCACCCCGCAATTCGAGGAACCCGACGCCGACGAATACGACACCGAGGACGAGGCGCTCGAAGCACGGCGTGCATACCAGCGATCGGTGCTGACCGCGCCGACGCCGTCGCTGGATGTCCAGCTGATGCGACAGATCGTGACCCGCGGTGCCGTCACGGCCGCCGGCGCGACCGCGGCCTGGGCGGTCGGACGCTGGACACTGGGCACCGAACGACGAACGTCGACGATGGGCCTGACCGCCCTGGTGACGACGCAGCTGGCGCAGACGCTGCTGGACCGCCGGCACAGTCCGCTGGTCGTCGCGACGGCGCTGGGCAGCTCGGCGGTGCTGATCGCCATCGTCCAGACCCCGGGCGTCAGCCACTTCTTCGGATGCACGCCGCTGGGCCCGGTCGCGTGGACGGGCGTGGCCGGAGCCACCGCGGCGGCGACCGGTCTCTCGGTGCTGGCACCCAACTGGTTGGCGAAAACGGCCGGAATCGTCCAGCCCGAGCTGGCCGAGGCCACCGCGGGCGGCGAATAAACCTCCCAAATTCACGTTTTGGCCATCCAGCGGTGGGCACTCCCAGCAAGATCGATTCCATAGCGATCGAAAGCACGTGTGCGTCGACGACGCGGCGTTGCTCACAGCAGAGGGAAGTCCGATGAGCCAGACCAGTGCTACCCAGACCCACCCGGCCAATCTGGCGCAGCTGTTCTTTCAGCGCGTCGAGAAATCAGGCGACAAAGAAGCCTTCCGCATCCCGGAGAACGGGGACTGGACCTCGGTCACCTGGAATCAGGCGGCCGAACGAGTGGAGGCGTTGGCCGCCGGTCTGCTGTCGCTCGGCGTAGAGCCCGAGGATCGGATCGGTATCGCCTCGAGCACACGACTCGAGTGGATCCTGGCCGACCTCGCGATCTTGTGCGCCGGCGGGGCGACGACCACGGTGTATCCGAGCACGAACGCCGAGGACAGCGCCTACATCCTGGCCGACTCCGACTCGAAGATCGTCTTCGCCGAGGACGACGCCCAGCTCGAGAAGCTCAACGAAAAGCGCAGCGAGCTGCCCAATCTGACCAAAGTCGTGCTCTTCGACGGTGCCGCGGACGACGACTGGGTCATGACCCTGGATGACCTCGCCGACCAGGGCGCGAAATATTTGGCAGAGCATGCCGACTGCGTCCGCAAAGTCGCGCAAGAGACGAAACCCGAGCAGTTGGCGACGCTGATCTACACCTCGGGCACCACCGGCAAGCCGAAAGGTGTGCGGTTGCGCCACAAGGCGTGGGTGTACGACGGCGACGTGATCGCCGGCATGAATTTGCTGGGTGAGGACGACCTGCAGCTGCTGTGGCTGCCGCTGGCGCACGCCTTCGGCAAGGTGCTGATCTCCACGCAACTTGCGTGCGGCTTCGCCAGTGCGATCGACGGACGCGTCGACAAAATCGTCGAGAACACCGGCGTGGTCAAACCGACGTTCATGGGCGCCGCCCCGCGCATCTTCGAAAAGGCGTACTCCAAAATCGTCACGCAACAAAAGGGCCCGAAGGCCGTCCTCTTCAACCGCGCATTCGCGGTGGGCAAAAAGGTCGCCGCTCGGCGCCGCGAGGGTAAATTCGTCTGGCCCCACCTGTCGCTGCAGGAGAAGCTGTTCGACCGGCTGGTGTTCGCCAAGATCCGTGACGTGTTCGGCGGGCGGATCCGATTCTTCATATCCGGTTCCGCGCCGCTCAACCGCGACATCGCCGAATGGTTCGAAGCCGCAGGCCTGCTGATCCTGGAGGGTTACGGGCTGACCGAATCGTCCGGCGCGGGCTTCATCAACCGCCCGGACAACTACAAGCTCGGCACCGTCGGCCTGCCCTTCGAAGGCACCGAGGTCCGGATCAGTGATGCCGGCGAAGTTCAGTTCCGCAGCGACTGTGTGATGGCCGGCTACCACCACCTCGACGACGCCACCGCTGAGGCGCTCAGCGACGACGGTTGGCTGTCCACCGGCGATCAGGGCAAGCTCGACGACGACGGCTTCCTGACGATCACCGGCCGGATCAAAGAACTGTTCAAGTTGTCCAACGGTAAGTACGTCGCGCCGCCGGCGGTCGAGGCGAAGTTCGCGACGCTGTGCCCGTACGCCAGCCAGTTCATGGTGTTCGGTGAGGGAAAGAATTTCGCCTGCGCCCTGGTCACCCTGGATGCGGACTCGATCGGCGGGTGGGCCGAGGACCGCGGGCTGGGCGACAAGCCCTATGAGGAACTCACCAAACACGACGCCGTGCACGAGATGATCGACGAGCACATCAAGAAATTGAACTCCAGCCTGAACCGGTGGGAGACGATCAAGAAGTGGGCTGTGCTCGAAGAAGACCTCTCCGTTGAGGGCGGCCAGCTGACACCGTCGCTGAAGGTGAAGCGCGGGGTGGTCGCCGAGCAGAACAAGGAGACCCTGGATGGCTTCTATTCCTGAGCCTGTCGCCGCGCAGTCGGTCTCGCTGCCCGATCCCGCGAACGCGGCGGCGCCGGGGCATCTGCTGCGGGCTCTGGAGTGGCGGACCGGCGTGGAGTACCTCTCCGCTCGCCTGGCGATGCGGCGGATCGACCGCTGGCCGCGCGGTGACGGCCACCCTGTCTTGGTGCTGCCGGGCTTTCTGGCAGGCCCGTTGTCCACCGACCTGCTTCGTAAAGTGCTGCGCCAGTTAGGGTATCGCGTATACGACTGGGGTCTGGGCTACAACTTGGGTTATCGCGCGAGCATGAAGGAGTCGCTGCCCGCGCGCCTGCAGCACATCCGCGACCGAGCGGACGGGAGCCGGGTCAGCATCATCGGCTGGAGTGCAGGCGGCATCTATGCCCGCGAACTCGCCCGCGCTCTTCCCGACGAGGTCCGGTCGGTGATCACCCTGGGGTCGCCGTTCCGCGGCAACCACGAGGCCAACACCGCGTGGAAAGTCTGGCGGGTGGTCAACCGGGGCGCCGACGTCACCGAGTCGGTCTCCGACAAGGCGCTGGAGCGCCGGGCGCAACCGCTGACGGTCCCGACGACCTGCATCTACAGCAAGTCCGACGGCATCGTCGCCTGGCAGTGCTGCACCAGCTTGCCCGCACCCCAGACGGAGAACATCGAAGTGCGCAGCAGCCATCTCGGATACGGCCACAACCTGCAGACGTTGTCGGTGATCGCCGACCGGCTGGCCCAGCCGGAAAACAGCTGGCGGCCGTTTCAGCGGTAGAGCGGATGTCGGGCCGGCGAATCACGCGGGGACAACCGGTTAACGGCGTGCGAAAACCGTTCTCGGCAAAACGGATTGGCTGGTGGCAGATTGCCCGGGTGTTCAGTGCTGCGCCATGATCGGTGGCATGGCTGACATCGATTTTTCGTTGCTGGACGTGCCGCGGTCAGCGCCGGTCGACGATCCGGAGGCATACCTGCGCGCTGCGATCGCCTGGCATTTCGGCGAGCAGACCGGCTCTGCGTTCTGGTTGCAGACGGCCCGCACGCTGCATTTCAACCCGCTGACCGATGTCAACACCTTCGAAGACTTGAAGCTGTTTCCCAACCTGCTCAGCGAGTTGCGCACCGTCCCCGTCGCGGACCTGATACCCCGCGGCTACGGCTCCCCGGCGCCGGTACCGCAGATCTTCGAATCAGGTGGCACCACCGGTGCGCCGAAAAGAACTGTGCAGCTGCCGGATTGGGTCGAGCAGATCGTCGAGTGGCAGACCGAAGACTTCGCTGGCGGTGGATTCCTGCCCGGCCGTGACTTCTTGTGCATGATGCCGAGCGGCCCGCACGGCGTGGGCTTCTTCTCCCGGTTGGTTTCCCAGCGACTCGGCTCGGTCTTTCACGCCATCGACCTCGACCCCCGCTGGGTGAAGAAGATCGCCGCGCGCAACGCCACATCCGAGGTGACGGCCTACGTCGAGCACCTCATCGAACAGGCCGTTCACGTACTGCAAACCCAGCGGGTAGCGAATCTGCACACCACCCCGCCGCTGCTCGAGGCCATGGCACGCGACGACGCGGTGGTCGAGTTGATGAACGAGAGACTCGGCTTCATGCTGCTCAGCGGCGCGCACGTCGACCTCGACACCGTGGACCTGTTCCGCGCGATCTTCCCGCGCACGACGATCACCATGGCGTTCGGTAGCACGATGATCCTGTCCCAGGCGACCACTCGGCGACAGGACGACGACTCGTTCGTCTTCGACCCGCGCAGCCCCTACGCGACGTTCTGGGTGGTGGATCCGGAGACCGGCGACGAGGTGCCGTACGGGCAGCGTGGCCAAGTGGTGATGAACCACATCAGCAAGGGCATGTTCATCCCGAACAATCTGGAGCGCGACAGCGCCATCCGGATCCCCGGACCGGCGGGCCAGATCGGGGATTCCGTCAGCGAGGTCTCCCCCGTCGCCTCCTTCGAAGGCGAAGCCGTCATCGAGGGTGTCTACTGAAATGACCGGCGAACTAACCGATTTGACGACCATCGACGCGCTCGGCCCCGAGGGCGTGTACCGGACCCGGAGCCGTGAGACCGTCACGACCACCGCCGGCGACACCGTCGCTGAGCTCAGCATCGCACCGCCGCTCTATGTCGCGCGCGCCATCAGTGCTCAACGCGACGTCCGCCCACTGCCCGCTCACGAGCGTGAAGCCGCGCTCGCCAAGGCCGCCGACATATTCACCACCGGTGTGATCGCCGGGCTCGATTTCGAGCGTTATACCGTTGCGGCCAGCCGGATTTCCGGCGTGCCGATCTCTGTGACCCGCACCGGGGCACGCAGCGTCGCCGACGGTGTTGCCGACGCGTTCGACGCGGTGGGCTCGGCGCGGCCGGCGGGTGCGGTGCAGGACTGGCGCGACGAACGCACTCGCCGCGGTGCCGCGGTGTGGACGCGGCGAGGCGAGGTGTTCGCGGTGCTCGCCTCCGGGAACGGCCCGGGCGTGCACGGCCTGTGGCCGCAGGCGCTGGCGCTGGGGTACCGGGTCGCGGTCCGCCCGTCACGCCGAGAGCCGCTCACCGCGCACCGCCTGGTACATGCATTGCGGCAGGCCGGTTTTCGACCCCACGATGCCACCTACCTGCCGACCGATCATCGCGGCGCCGACGAGATGGTCCGCTCGGCCGACCTTGCCATGGTCTACGGAGGCCAGAGCGTCGTCGACAAGCACGCAGGAGACTCGACGGTGTTCGTCAACGGACCGGGCCGCGCCAAGATCCTGATCACCGCCGACCGTGACTGGCGCGACTACCTCGACGTCATCACCGACTCGATCGCCAACCTGGGCGGCGTCGCGTGCGTCAACACCACCGCTGTGCTCTACGAGGGTGATCCCGCTCCGCTGGCCGAGGCGATCGCGCAACGCTTGTCCACCGTCGCGGCGCTGCCCGCAGACGACGAGAAGGCGGTGTTGCCCACTCAGAGCGTGGACGCCGCAACCGCTTTGGCGAGCCACCTGGCCACGACGGCCACCGGCACCACACCGTTGCTCGGTGCCGATCAGGTCGTGGTCCCGCTGAGCGACCACTGCGCCGCGCTGCGACCCGCCGTGCATCTGCTGGCCAAGCCCGACGTCACTAAGCTCAACGTCGAGCTGCCCTTCCCGTGTGTCTGGGTGTCGCCCTGGTCGCGCGCCGACGGTATTGAGCCGCTTCGGCATTCGCTGGTGATCAACGCGATCACCGGAGACGACGACATGATCGACGACCTACTGGCCGAGCCGACCATCGCCAACGTCTACCGCGGCCGTCATCCGACTCACCACACGGCCCCGGAAATCCCGCACGACGGTTTCCTGGCGGACTTCCTGATGCGCAACAAGGGCATGATCCGCGACTGACGGTGCAACGGCATTCCTAGTCCACCGGCGCGGTCATCCTCTCGTTGAGGATGGGATAGACCTCGTCGTAGGACCCGCTCCGCTCGGCGAACCGGAATCCCTTGGCTTGCTCGACCACGATCTCCTCGGCGTGCGGCGTGGTCTGCAGCAGCGTCATCGTCTCGCTGATGTACTCGTCTAACGGCATTGCCCGCGGGTCGAAGCCACGCTGCCCCTGCAACGCCGTCTGCACATGTGGCGGAATGATCTCGATGACCTGGACCGCGGTGTCGCGCAGTTGGTAGCGCAGCGACTGCGAGTAGGAGTGCAGCGCGGCCTTGCTGGCGCAGTACGTCGGCGTGAGCGCGCTGGGAATGAACGCCAGCGCCGAGGTGACGTTCAGGATTGCCGCGTGCGGTTTGCCGAGCAGCTGATGCAACACGGCCGACGTGAGCCGAATGGGTCCGAGCAGGTTGATCGCGATGGTCAGCTCCGCCGTTCCGGGGCCGCCACTGGTGATGTCCTCGACCCGTTGGATACCGGCGTTGTTGACCAGGACGTTGACGTCGGGATGGTTGTCTTTCAGCTCAATGGCGAATCGTCGGATGTCGCCTGCGTCGCCCTGATCCAGCGACAGGTATTCAATGCCCGGGTTGGCTTCGGCGACCTTCTTCAGCAGTTCGACGCGTCGGCCCGCGATGAGCACGTTATTGCCCGATCGGTGGAATGCCTCAGCTAGGCCGCGGCCGATTCCGGTGCCTCCTCCTGTGACCAGAACCGTGTTGCCTGTCAACTGCATGACACTCTCTTTCTCTCGGCCGCTTTCTGTTACCTGCATACTCGCGGCACAGGGGTCGGCGCGCGACAACCGCGCAGAACGTGTCGGGCCGCTGAACTAGCCTGTAACCGTGGCGCAGTTTCCGCGGACTCGCTACGCCAGTTGCAGCGAGGTCGACATCGCCTACCAGGTCCTCGGCGATGGGCCGACCGATCTGCTGGTGCTGCCGGGGCCCTCCATTCCGATCGACACGGTCGACGCCGAGCCGTCGATGTATCGCTTTCACCGGAGGTTGGCGTCGTTCGCCCGGGTGATCCGGCTAGACCAGCGAGGCATCGGGATGTCGTCACGGGTCCCGTCACTGGACATGATCGGCCCGAAGTTCTGGGCCAAGGACGCCATTTCCGTGATGGATGCGGTCGGCTGCGAGCGGGCGACCATCCTTGCCCCCTACTTCGCGTCGATGACGGGACTCGTGATGGCGGCTGACTATCCCGAGCGGGTGAGCAGCCTGGTGATCATCAACGGGGCGGCACGCACCCTGCGCGCCGACGACTATCCGATCGGATACGAGATCGCCGAGACCGATCCCTTCGCCACGGTCGCGATGGAACCCGATGCCGTCGACCAGGGCGTCGACATCCTGGGCGTGATCGCGCCGAGCGTCGCCGGCGACGACGCCTTCCGATCCTGGTGGGACATGGCCGGCAACCGCGCCGCCTCACCCAGCATGGCCCGCGCTGTCATCGAGACTGTGCGCCAGTCCGACGTCCGCGACACTCTGGCCCGCATCACCGCGCCGACGCTGATCATGCATCGCGACAATCCGGATTTCACACCGATCGCCAACGGCCACTACCTCGCCGAGCACATCGCCGGATCACGCTTCGTCGAACTGCACGGCGATGACGCGCTGTACTGGGTCGGCGACACCGCGCCGATGCTCGACGAGATCGAGGAGTTCATCACCGGCGTGCGGGGCGGTTTCGGCGCCGAGCGCGTGTTGACAACGATCATGTTCACCGACATCGTGGGCTCGACCGAGCGCGCCGCCATTCTCGGCGATGACCGATGGCGGGATCTGCTCGACAACCACGACCGCATCGTTCGCCACGAACTCGAGCGGTTCAGTGGACGCGAAGTCAACACCGCCGGTGACGGATTCGTCACGACGTTCAGCAGCCCCAGCGCCGCGATCTCCTGCGCCGACGCCATCGTCGACGCGATCCGCGTGCTGGGCATCGAGGTGCGGATCGGCATTCACGCCGGTGAGGTCGAAGTACGCGGCGCCTCGAAAAAAGACGTCGCCGGCATGGCCGTGCACATCGGTGCGCGGGTCGCCGGTTTGGCCCGCGCCAGTGAGGTGCTGGTGTCGTCGACGGTCCGCGACATCGTCACCGGCTCACGGCACCGGTTCGCCGACCGCGGCGAGTATGAGCTCAAAGGCGTCCCGGGGAGTTGGCAGCTGTGCGCGCTGATCCGAGAGCACACGACCGTCACGCCGTGAGCAGGCCGACTTTCACAGCCGGGTCACACGTTGCCCCGATACGCTAGAAGTCATGCCACCGCGACTGAATCTTTTCACTAATCGTCAGCGCGCCAACTCATTTGGTGGTGCGGCTGATAACTACGACTCATTTCGTCCGCGCTATCCCGATCAGTTGATCGACGACGTGTTGGCGCCCGGCGCCCGGCGCGTCCTCGAGGGCGGTGCCGGTACCGGCATCGCCTCGATGCAGATGATCGAACGCGGCGCTGACCTGCTCGCGGTCGAACCCGATGCGCGCATGGCGTCGGTCGCGCAAGCCAAGGGCATCCCCGTCGAACTCTCCACGTTCGAGGAATGGGACCCTGCGGGGCGCCGGTTCGACCGGGTCGTATTCGCAGCGTCGTTCCACTGGGTCGACCCTGCTGTGGCGCTGCCGAAAATACGCGAGATCCTCGACGACGGCGGGAAGCTGGCGCTGATATGGAATCGGCTGCGACCGACCAACCCGACGCGCGCCGAGTTCGAGTCGATATACCGGGATTACATGGATGTCGAAACCCACAGGGGCGATGGCAATCCCGACGAGATCGTCGCACTGATCAGCGACGCCGGCTTCACCGTCACCCAGCAGCGCTACCCTCACGACCTGCACTACACCGCGCAACAGTGGGTCGACATCGCGTTCACCTTCTCCAACCATCTGTTGGTTCCCGCGGATAAAGCCGGTGAGCTGCGTAGGAGGCTGATCGAGCGCATCGGCTCCGCAGGCGTGTCGGTCGGCGGGGATGCCGTGGCGATTCTGGCCTCACCGGCATAACCGGCTACACCGGTAACGACGTCCCGGTCTCTCGCTCGCCGAACTCGAAAACCCTTGCGGCCGTGTCGTAATCACAGGCGAGAGTCGATCGCCCGATCAGGACAGGACCGCCTTTGAGGCCGAGTCGGCCGTCGACGCCGACGTAGCTGCCCGGCGGTATCGGCTCGCTGACGCAGTACAGCGTGGGCGCGGCGCCCTCTTCGATGTCGTTGCCGAACCTCTTGGCCAGCGTCGTCACCGCCCGATGAAATCCGCCCATCACCGGCCTGTTCGACACGTTGGAGAGGTTCGACGACACCCAGCCCGGATGGGTGAGCTGCGCGACGACCGGCGAATGTGCGGCCCGCAGTCGACGATCGAGTTCGAGGCCCCAGAGCATGACCGCGAGTTTGGACCGCGCGTACGCCGGATAGGCCGCCCACCGATTCGACCGCAGGTGCATGTCGTCGAGCCGCAACGTCGCCGACTTGTGGGCATCGGACCCGACGTTGATGATCTGCGAGCGCACCCGGCCCAGCAGCAGATTGGTCAGCGCGAACGGCCCCAAAAAATTTGTCCCGATGGTCATTTCAAAGCCGTCGACGGTCTCGGTGCGATGCTGACTGAGTCCCCCGGCATTGTTGATGAGAATGTCGACGTCGCCGTCGAACTGGTCGGGGAACGCGCGTACCGACGCGAGATCGGCGAGGTCGAGTTTGGCGATCGAGGTGGAGCCGCCGATCTCGGCGGCTCGCTGAGCGCCTAACTCAGTGTTGCGGACAGCCAGGATCACGTGCGCACCCGCGCGGGCGAGCAGACGTGCAGTACCAAGGCCCACGCCGTTGGTCGCCCCGGTCACGATGATGCGCTTGCCGGTCAGGTTGCCGAGTCGGCTCGGCGACCAGGTAGTCGTCACGTTGTGACACTAGCGCTGCCACCCGTTCCGTTAACTGGGTGGGTGGAACCCTCAGGCGGCCCGGCGTACGCTGCGGATGAAGGCGTGGCGTCCGCAGATCGCCGCCTTTGTTTCGTAAACGCTTGTGAAACTTGGTCTTTCATTGAAGGAGCGAATATGACGACTGTGCATACAACAGTGCCGCCCGCACTGCAGCGGGCGCTGAACCTCCTCGCCGAACCACCGGCCGAGCCCGATGTCAGCAAGGGCTACCTCGACCTGCTCGGCACCGCGTCCGACGAGGACGACGCCCCGGCCAGGAACACCGGTGCCATTCAGGCAGCCTGGGCATCGCCGATCGGGTCGTTTCTGTACGACAACGTCCAAGCCCTGACCCGCCGGTTCATCGCGGCATGGCAGCTTCCCATCGACTGGTTGAACATCCCGCCGGGCGGTACCGCCTTGGACGTCGGCTCCGGCCCGGGTTCGGTCACCACGTCGCTGGCCCGCGCCGCGGGACCCGAGGGCCTGGCCTTGGGTGTCGACATCTCCGAACCGATGCTGGCTCGGGCGGTGCGCGCCGCGTCAGGGCCGCAGGTCGGCTTCCTGCGGGCAGACGCGCAGCGCCTCCCGCTGCGCGACGAGACCGTCGATGCGGCGGTGTCGATCGCGGTGCTGCAGCTGATACCCGATCCGGCGGCGACATTGGCCGAGATCGCCCGCGTGCTGCGGCCCGGCGGACGCCTGGCCGTGATGGTCCCGACCCTGCGCCCGCCGTTCGACCTCGGGCTCAAGCTGCCTACCGGCGGGGCTCATCTGTTCGGCGAAGACGAAATCGGCGACATCCTCGAAGACCACGGCTTCATCAGCGTGCGAAGCAAGAGCGTCGGGCAGATGCAATGGGTTCGCGGCAAGCGCGGCTGACGGTCGTCAGATCGACGGGTGGTTTTCGCGCACTCCGCCGTACATGCCGCGCCGAACGACCAGCGGCATGACGATGCGTTGCACCGACCAGGACGGCAAGCGGAACCGCTGACCCGTCGGCAGAAAAACCTCCAGGCCGTTGCGCTGTACCCCCAGTAGCGAGCCCCAGCGTCGGCCAGGGGCGCGGTAACGACGCAAGGGCCGGCCCTCGAACTCGGCGCGAATGTTGTGCGCTACCAGCGCATCCCCACGGTTGCGCGCGGAGCTGCGCAGCGGGTCGGTCGCCGCGACGTCACCGGCGGCGAACACACCCGGTGCGCCGGGAACCTGGAGCTCGGGCGTCACGCGCACGAAGCCCTTCTCATCGAGTAGCTCCGCGGGCAGCCAATCGGTATTGGGTTGCACCCGCCCGAGCGCCCAGAGCACGGCGTCCGCGGATGCCGGGGGTTGTCCCGTCGTCCACTGCACGGGGCCGCTGGTGATCTCGTCGCCGGCGAAGCCGTCGTCGATCGCGGCGCGATGGCCGGGGTGCAGGCCGACGCCGAGGTCGTTGAGCCGGCCGCGGATCCGCTGCCAGATCTTCGGGTGGTAGCCGAGCAAGGCCCGCTCGCCCGGGAAGTAGAGGTCGATTCGCTTATCCGGCCAGGTGGTTGCCATGTTGACGGCGCTGCTGACCGCCGCCGCTCCCCCACCTATGACGATCACCGATTGAGCGGCGGCGAGCTGACCGTGTGCGGCACCGAGGTCGCCGCCGATGTCGGCAGCCGATTGCAGGGTCGGCCGGCGCCAGAAGCCATTACTGACGCCGGTCGAGACCACCAGCGCGTCGTAGCCCTCGGTGAACGTCGTGCCGTCGTCGAGGTTGCCGGAGACCGTCTTGGCGGCCAGATCGACACCGGTCAGGCTGCCCTGAATGATCCGGACCGAATCCAGACGACGGAATTTGTCGAAGGGGATCCAGTAATCACGGGCCCAGTCGCGAGGCCGGGACAACCGCACGCCGAGCTCCTGGCCGCTGACCAAGCCGGGCTTCACCGAGATGCCGACGACATCGGCGTGGCGCGAGAGCCGCATCGCGGCGAGGATGCCGACGTCGCCGAGCCCCGCGACAACCACGCGTTTACGGTTCATCCGACGGACGCGTTCACCGCGGCGAACTGCAATGTCATTGACGTCCTGGGCTTTTCGCCAGGCTGAGGCGCTGCCGATGATGACCGATCAACCATCTCGACCTCCTAACCGCCAAACTGTAACACGTTCTAGTTTGTTATCGACTGACCAATCAATTGGCCGAGAAGCTTCCGATACCAGAGGCGAGATAGTTAGAATCCCGCGTGTGATGACCCCGTCCACTCCCTGGGGAAACGAACGTGGGCACGTGCCGCAACGACTGCAGTTGCACAATCAGGTCGCTGGTCGCAGGCAGGCGCGCCGACTGAGTCGGCGCTTTGCCCGGGTCGGCGTGAGGACCCCACCTGACCGGCTCCGGTTGATGCTGTCGGGTTCGCCGGTCGCCCACGCCGAGGTGGCCGACTTCAACTTCGCGGTGATCGCGTCGCAGATAAAACGAGAGCAATTCAGCGCGCGGGTCCGGCGCATGAAGCGCCGCGGCGCGCGTTCGCTGCTCTTCGTCGGCTTGGTGCTGGTCACACTGAATTTTCTGTTCTGCATGGCGTATGCCCTGTTCAGCCTGACCCTCGAAGCTTCTCCTCTGTAAGCCACTGTGGCCCTTCGGCGCTCGGAAACGTCGCCGCTGCGAGTTGCACGATCTCCTCGCGGTCAGCGGCCAAGATGAAGCCCGCCCGGATCGCTGAGTCCAGCGCCGCAGCGAAGCTCGTCAGATACTCCGCGATTCCGCCCGGGTAGAGCCGGCGTACGGTCGCGGCATCGAATGGTTCACCGGAGCCGAAGATCGACGCCATCGTGCTGTCGTCTCCCCCGTCACCGGATGTTCGGGCAACCGGCACATCCACCCACGGCGTCCTGACCCCGCCCGTCGCGATTCCGTGCACATCGAGAACTGGCTCGCCGCTGCGCAATTCGAGCGGCGCGGCACTGGGCGGAAGCCGCTCGGTGCGCACCCAGTCACGAAGATGCGACAGTGCGGCCTGCAGCACATAGTGGTGCTGCGGCGCGAAGTTGATGTAGTGGTCCAATTGTTGGCCCATCAACGTGTCGGTCGGCGCATACCCCGCAGCGAGGTCGGTCAAGGCAGCCGCCCCGGTGTCGATCGGGGCTACCTGGATGGTGTAGTTGTCCGCATGAGCCGTGCCGGCAATCTCCCAGACTCGAAGTCGTTGCGAGTCAGGCTGTCTCGCGCCGTGATAGCCCTGGCGCCGGGCGCCGACGAGGTCGGTTTCGGTGATGATCGTGAACAGCGGGACGCGTAGGTCGGGCCGAAACCTGACCGGTTGCGATGTGGGGTTCTCCAGCTCGTCGAATATCGAACTGCCGTCGAGCGGGGCGGCGGGTCCGAATCGCGAGTGCACCAAGAAGCCGTCGAAGACCCGGGCCAGTGGGTCGACGGCGTTGATGTAGGTCGTCAGGAAGAGCGCCGACTGAGACTCGCCGAGCGCGATCAGGTCGTCGACGTGCAGCTCACTCACGACATCTCTGACAAGTCGCCCGGCCTGGGAGAAGATGTCGTAGGCGTAGGCGTCGCCGGGGTGCTGAAGGGACGAATACCGTTGCTGATTCTGACTTTTCAACGACATATCCAAGCCCATGAGATTGTCGCCGCCCTCGACGCCGACTCGTTGCGCGGACACCGCGACGTAGCCATAGCCTGCGCGCAGCATCTCGCGGTGGGCCATCATCCACACCGCGGGCGCGTCGATGCCGCCGCTGACGTTGAGCCACTCCACGAGCACCGTCCCGTTGAACCGGGTGCGGTCTATCGGTGTCAGCACCACGATCCGGGTGGTGAAGTCAGCGGTGTCCGACGGCGTCACGGTCCACTGGCCGTCCGCACCCAGCTCGGTTGCCGAACGGTATGACGACGCCGTTCCGGAGATGAAGAACTCCTCGGCGGCATATCCGACGTCGGCGATATCGAAGGCGCCCAACAGGAGTGCGGGCTTTCCCGGCGTGGGCGTGAATGTTGCCGGAGCATCATCGATCGGCACGTGCGCATCCTAACGCCGTTGTGGAACAGTGGTGGGCAAGAAATGATCATCATCGTCGGTGCAGGCATCTGTGGGCTCGCGACGGCGTATGAGCTGGGCCGCCGCGGCGCCCGGGCGGTCGTCATCGAGCGCGGCGAGCCGTTCGCGGAGCAGTCGGCGGGACTGGCGCGAATCTTTCGGATTGCTCACCGCCGCCCGGAGCTGTGCAGGCTCGCGACCCGGGCCCGTGCCGGCTGGCAGCGCTGGGAGGCGGACTTCGACGCCGGACGGCTGCTCGGGACGGAGGGCTACATCAGCGTCGGCGAGACCCAGGACGTCTCGGCGGCGATGACGGCGGCCGGTGCTGAATTCTCCCGGCTGGACGGGCACGAGATCGCCGCGCGGATCCCGTTCGCGGCTGCGCCCTGGGCCGACGGGGTTTTCGATCCGCTCGGCGGGAGCCTGCGTATTCGCCGTGCGCAGACCGCACTGGCGCGGCGGGTCACCATCCGTCGCGCCGAAGCGGCCGCAGTCGCTGACGACGGCGCGGTAACGCTGGCCGACGGTTCGGTCATGCGCGGCGATCGGGTGCTGATCTGCGCCGGTGTGCGGACACCGGAGCTGTATGGCGCGCTTGACGTGGAGTTCGCGCCGCACACCCGCTTCACCTACCGGGGCGCCGACGCGACGGGTGCCGCGTGTATTTCCGCGCCGCAAGGCTACGGGTTGCCGCTCGGCAGCACCGGACACTGGGCCTTCGGCCAACCGGTGCCGGACGCGGCCACCGTGCGCGCATTGTTCCCGTCGCTGTCGCCGGTGGCCGAGGTGAATTGTGTCACCGTGAGCGCTCCGTGGCTCGACGCCGGTGGCGACGGTTGGACGGTGGCGCGCCGGGGTCTCGTCACCGCTTTTGTCGGCGCCAACCTGATGAAATTCGGCCCGCTGCTCGGCGAACTGCTCGCCGACGCCCTGTTGAACGATGAGCTGCCTGCTGACCTGACGCTGGCTTAAATGCGTTGCGATCGCCGTCCGAGCGGGAATAACTTCCCAGGCGGTGGCGTCGTGTCAGATCGCGACCTCGAGCAGAAAGGCAGTCCATGAACCGGCCGAGTGGGTCAGCGAGCCTGTTGCCTGACCCGCGACCGGCACCGGTCCCGAACCCTCGGGCGAACGTCGAATTCGCTGCCGTTCTGGCTGTCCTGCTGACAACGGGGTGGGTGGCCAACCACTTCGTCGCGTTGATGCCCGCGATCAGCGATCGTCAACATCTCAGCGTGGCGACGCTGGACGCCATTTTCGGGATCTACGCGGTGGGACTGCTGCCCGGCCTGCTGCTGGGCGGCCGTGCCTCCGACGCGCTCGGACGGCGCGTGGTGGCCTTGACCGGTTCGGCGACCGCAGCGGTGGGGACGGTAGCGATGCTGCTCTCCCAGCAGCCAGAAGTGTTGACGATTGGACGTTTGACCGTCGGCGTCGGCGTGGGTCTGGCGATGAGCTCGGGCACCGCCTGGGCGTCCGACCTGAAAGGCCCTGCCGGTGCGGCCACCGCGGGTGCCGTGTTGATCGTGGGCTTCGCCGTCGGACCGTTCGCCGGAGGGTTGATCACCGGCGCTGGTGAGGCCGGAGTTCGGATCTCGTTCGCGGTCGCCGCGGCGCTTGTCGTGACCGCGATGGTGGTCGTGATCGTGACAGCGCGCCGTCCACCGGAAGCTGTCGCCTCAGAGTCGAGTGACCCGGATCGCTCGACGCCGGGACAGGGTGTCGCCCGCGCGTTGAGTTGGGCCCTGCCGCTGGCACCATGGGTATTCGCCTCGGCGACACTGGGATTCGTCACCATACCCGCCCGGGTTCACACCGGGTTGGCCGCGCCGGTGGCGGCAGGATTGGCCGCTCTGATCGTCAACGGCGCAAGTGGGGTCATCCAGATCATCGCCCGAGTGGGCAATTGGGGGCCGCAGTGCGGCACGGCAGGCGCTGTGCTGGCCGCGCTGAGCTATGCGCTGATCGCGGTGGCCCCGCCGACGATGACAGTGGCGCTGAGCCTGCCGCTACTGGTGCTTCTGGGTTGTGCCGCCGGTCTTTCACTACGCGAAGGCTTGATCGACTTGGAAGCGGCTGCACCGCAACGTGTCCGGGGCACGTTGACGGGCGTGTTCTATTCGGTGACCTACATCGGCTTTGGTCTGCCGCTGCTGCTGACCACCGCAGGACCCGAGGCGACCCAGTTGATACTCGCGGCAATGGCGGTGCTGGCGTCGACCGCCGCGATCAGCCGAACGCTACGGCTACGCCGAGACAGCCACCGGCAGAGCTGATTCGGGGCGGCGGAGAATCACGCCGCCACCACTGTGCGGGTGCGAACACCGGCGACCGGGATGGGGTCGTTGCCCAGCACGCTCAACCCGGCGAGTCGCCGCCAGGACCGGATGGCATGGCGGGTGACCTCCAGGATCCGCGCAGCGCCGGCTTCTCCGTTGGCCAGCCGGTGTGCGCGCAACGCGTTGCCGGTGACCGCGTCAAGGGTGTCCCAGTCGTCGGTCTCGACGAGCGCGGTGGACTGGCACGCGGCCCGCACGGCATACAGTTCGGCGCCTTCACAGGCCTCGGCTGCGGCGCGGCCCGCACGGGCGGCGCTGTCCCACTCCGCGATGGGCGGGACGTCGCCGGGTGCGAGCCTGCGATGCAACTCCGCGATGTCGGCGATCGCCTCGTATGCCGCGCCCTTGGCGTATCGCGAGACGCCCCACGGCGGGCTGGTCAACAGCTTGGTCACCCAGATGTGCATGATCGCGTCGGCGACGTCCGCTGTTCCGACGGTCAGCCAGCCGAGGTCGAGCACCAGCAGGCTGTCCTCCGGTGAGAGGTATCCGTCGGGACCGGCCAGCAGGTCGTTGCACAGCTGGACGAACGACGCCAGCGGGCGGGCGGAGCTGGCCGGAAAATCGGTGATCTGCTCGTCGCCGTTGATGTAGGAGATCACGTTCATGGCGCACCCTTTGCCCGATCCCGACTGGTGCGATCCTCTGGCGAGTCGCAGTGGATTGGTGATGCGGTCGAGGTCCATGAAGTTGCTTCCTATCGGTTGCGGCCGCCCGATGGGCGTCGTACCGGCGCGGTGAAAAGCAGCCTATGACAGACGGAGTCGGCTCCCCAGGTCCGACACGGCCCTACACCCCGTCGGAGAAGTCGGCGGTGATCCAGCGGTCGGGGCGAACGGTGAACAGCACGCTCTGTTGTCCCTCGAGGCTCTTGACGAACGCACGCCCGCCTTCTTCGCCGAGGTAGCGGATCGCGATGGCCTCCCGCACGTCCAGCGGCGTCGGCTTGGTGGTGTCGACGACGGTGCCCTCGACGACCACGTACTGGTACGGCGGTTCCTCGCGCTGCACGACCAGTGTCACCGCGCCGGCCTGTTCGACCAGCTTGGCCTTGCGCGACGACGCCCCGGTGTTGATCCGGATGTCGCCGCCGGGGGTGTAGTCGTACCAGATCGGGACACTGGCCGGCGGACGTTCGCCGGCGGCGACTGACAGCACTCCGACATGTAATGCCGCAAGGAACTCTTCGCGTTCGGTCTCAGAGAAAGCGTTCATGTCCGGTCGCAACCAGCGCGATCCTGGTGCCTATTCCCGCCCGGCGCCGGCGTCAGCGCAGTTCTTCGGTCGGCACCCCGTAGCGGTCCTGATACGCCCGCACGCGCTCTCGAACTTCCCCGGCGGCTAGACCGGTATCCGACCAGGTGTAGCGGCCGCGACCGCCATCGCCGGGATGGTCGGCCAAGAAATCTCGCATCTTCGTCGCGGTGGCTGGGCTCAACTCGCGGCCGAGCGACTCGTAGATGTCTTTGATCGTGGCCCACGGGTCGTTGACGAAGTCGGAGAACTGGACGTCGATCACCCGGTCCGCAGGGACGGTACCGCTGTCGCGCAGCGCGGTGGCACGGTCGAGTCCGACGACGATTTCCTCGTATGACTGGGCAGCACACTCGGCGATGTTGGATTCGTCGCTGCCCATCCGCCGCAGGTGGTGCGTCAACGCGGCGATGGACGAGATGACATTGAGCGGATCGCGGTGCGTCTGCACGATCAACGCATCCGGGTATTCGGCCAGTAAGGCATCGAGCTGCCACAGGTGCGCCGGTGATTTCAGTAACCACTGACCTGGAACTCCAGACTGCAAGTGCTGCAGAAAGATTCGGTGATAGCGGTAGGCGCCGGCGTGGTCGGCGTCGTACATCAGCCAGCGGCAGTAGCTCGGCAGTCGGTACTGCACCGAGAAGATCATGCTGGTGAACTCGCTGGCGGTGATGCGGACGCACTCCTGGCCCACCAGCGCACCCATCGGATGAAACGCCAGGAACCCCGGGATGATCTGTTCGGAGAGCTCAATGCTGGCCTGCGTCTGCGCAATTCGTGGGTCGCTGTGATAGGTCTCGGGCTGGGGCACCGGACAGGGCGCATCTACTTCCCACGTCAACGGCGCCCGCAATTCCGGGTCTTGGGACAGCAGGTCGTAGAGAATCGTGGTGCCGGTGCGGGGCTGACCGACGATGGAGATCGGTGCGGTGATCGGTTGCTCGGCGACCTCGGGATGCTCCTTGCGCCAGGAGATCACGTCGAGTCGATTCCTCAGGGCGCGGATCATGTCGAGGTAAGCGATCTCGACACCGATTGCCGACAGCCGCGCCTCATCGACAAGTCCGTCGGTGACGCGTGTCAGACCGTCCCGCCAGCCCTCGCCGCCGAAGTCATCGCTGCCCGCCTCCGCGCAGGCCGTCGCGATAAGGGCCTGCGGGTCGAATCGCTCCTTGAGCGTCACGCCGGCTCCTCGCTTCGGCGCACTGTCACAGCGACGGCGGGGGGCTCGGGGTTGTCCAGCCAGCGCAGCACCACGAACCCGCGCTCTCGGCCACCGGTGTCGAGCCAATGCCCAAATCCGAAGTCCGCCGAGGAGATAGCGATGCGCACCCGTCCGTCGTCGTCCGGCCGTACCGCGCGACTGGTCACCGAGCTGCGGCGGCGGCGTGGCTCCAGGCACTCATGCCAGATGCTTTCCAGCGTGACATTCCAGTATCGGGTGGCGGGTGGCTGGACTTCGAGCACCAGGGCTTCGTCGGGGTCGAGTCGGAAGGTGCCCATCATGTACAGATTGTCCGGCGTGGTGTCGGCGGCACCCAGGTCAGCGGCCTCGGCCGTCAAAAGCGTGTTGGGCTTGTCGAGAAGCTCGGGTTTGATCGTGCGGTGCAGCGTGACGAGCTTCATCATCGTCCACGCCATCGCGGTGAACTGGTCAGCGAGTTCATCGTCGGTGAGCGGTGCCAACGGGTCGGGATCGAAGACCTCGATACTCATCGTTGCCAGCTCTTCGGAGCCGCGATCGCCGATGTACTCCCGGACGACGATCGACGACGCGTCCTCGGGGATGTGCACCCACTGTGCGCCGTCGAGATCAAGTGGCTCGTCGGCCGAGAGGACCAGGTCGAATTCGCCTGCGCTCAAAGCTAATTCCATGTCGCCGACATAGGCCGCCATCCGCCGAGGCGTCAGCCCCGTGCCGGCCAGAATCTGGAAACCGAGGTAGGCGCTGGTGCCGCGGGTGCCGGTGATCCGGTAGTGCCGGTCGCCGCGGATCATCGCCAGGTAGTAGTTGCCGTCGGGGTTGGGTCCGCCGATCATGCGGTTGGGCGAACACATGTCGAAGAACGCCGGGCGGCTGAGGTCGGCTTCGACCGACAACTGCGAACACAACGACGAGACCCGTGCGATGACTCGCAGTCCCTCGAGAAGTTCCCGCTCGGATTCGGCGTCCTCGGTCACGATCTTGGTGACGTCGGCGACCATCTGCTGGAAGAACTGCCAGGCGGCACGGCTCTTCGGCGCAACGTGATCGGACCGCTCCGACACCGGGTTCTGAGTCATAGCCTCATGCTTAGACCATCGCGGACGAGGGCGGAGCCGATCCGTTTGGCTCGCTGCCCTGCCGCAACGCAATCACTTCCAGGCGAACACCGGTTGCTCGAGTTCGTCGACCCGATCATGACGGCCCTCCAGGCACAGCCAGCGCAACTGCAGCAGCACCGCGCCGGTCGGTGCATGAATGAGGTCGTTTCCCAACGGTATCTGGACCACGGGACGCGGGCTTTCCGGAATGGCGATGAATCGCGGCGAATCCTCACGCTGCAGTTGGTGCAGCCCGACCCGGTAGACCGCCACCACCTCGTCGGGCGCCGGCTGCGGGTCGAGCCGTCCACCGCCCCAGATCACGACCGGGGTGATCACATAGCCAGACCTGGTCGGATAGTCGTCGAGCAGACCCAAGACGGCCGTCTCGGTCAATGTGACGCCGACCTCCTCGTCCAATTCCCGCAGCGACGCGTCGATCGGGGTCTCCCCGGGGTCCAGACGGCCTCCCGGAAGCGCCCATTGCGCCGGGTGTGAGGTGAGGCGAGAAGTCCTGCGGCACAGCAGGAAAGCAGCACCACCGGACACGCCGACCATCCGACCGTCCAGGCCGGCCTCCGGCATCGGGCGTCCCGCGAGCCAGTCGTCCACGGGCGCCGGGTCGATCCTGTCCTCGCCGACCTCTGAGTCGACGAGCAACACCGCGACGGCCGCGTGCTTCTTCGCCGGATCGGCCACGACGCGACGGTCGTGGCCTGCCAATCGGTCGCGGATCTGCTCCCGCAGAGTCTCGTCGTACGCGACTGTCATATTCCGAGCCTAGGCGGAACGCCCGCGGCCTCTGCGGTGTGACCTATCGAACGTACCCCGGCAACGGGCTGCTAGGTACAGTCAACTATATCCAGCGGACTCGAGCGCGAGGCGGACGTGACAGCGACGACGGAGCTACCGGCGGCCCGCGCGACTCCCACCGTCCTCGTCGTGTCCGCCGCGGCGTTCCTGGCCAGCCTGGACCTTTTCATTGTCAACATCGCCTTCCCCGACATCCGCCGAGCTTTCGGCACGGCCGACTTCGGAGCGATGTCGTGGATCCTCAACGGCTACACACTCGTCTTCGCGGCATTCATGAACCCCGCGGGCCGGCTCGGGGACCGCTACGGCCACCGCCGGATTTTTTTGTGCGGCTTGGCTGTGTTCACGATCGGATCGGCTGCCTGCGGCCTGTCCGCATCATTTACCTTCCTCGTCGCATCCCGCGTCATCCAGGCACTGGGCGCCGCAATGCTCATGCCCAGTTCGCTCGCGCTGCTACTGGCCGCTGTCCCGGCGTCGCGGCGGGCCGCGACCGTCAGCACGTGGTCGGGCGTGGCTGCGATGGCCGCCGCGCTGGGACCACCGGTTGGCGGCCTACTTGTCGAAGTGTCCTGGCGCTGGATCTTTTTCGTCAACGTGCCGGTGGGACTGCTGGCATTCGTCGCTGGATTCACTGTTCTCGCGAAGACCCCCGGATCCGGCGCAGGCATCCCCGATCTGTTCGGCGCGCTGAGCCTGGTCGTCGGGGTCGGGGCGATGGTATGGGCGCTGATCGAACTGCCGGCGAGCGGTTGGAAGGCCCCGACGGTTGGGGCCTCCGCGGTCGTAGCGGTGGGCGCAATCACGCTGGCGGTGTGGCGTTCGCTGCATCATCGATCGCCCGCGTTAGACCTCGCCGCGGTTCGGATACTGCCGATGTGGTCGAGTTGCCTTGCGATGTTGCTGTTCTCGGCAGCACACGGTGCGATGCTGTTGGGCGGCGTCATGCTTCTCACCACCGTGTGGGCCATGCCGCCGGCGGTCGCCGGCTTGTGTCTGGCGCCGGGCCCGGTCGTCGTCGTACTCGTCTCGCTGGTGATGGCCGGGCGACTGATCGGCAAACTGGGCGTCGGCGTCGTCGCCATGACTGGCGCACTGCTCTATGCGGCCGGAATCGCGATCTGGTTGTACACCATCGGACCGGTGCCGCACTATGTCACTGAATACCTTCCGGCTCAGCTGTTTACCGGCGCGGGCGTGGGATTGGTGATGCCCAGTCTGTCCGCTGTGCCCGGAATCGCTCTGCCGTTGCCTCGATGGGGTGCGGGATCGGCGCTGACGAATACCGCACGGCAATTGGGAATGGTGCTCGGCACGACGGTCCTGACCATGATCTACCAGCCCGGCGTCGACCTTGCCGCTGTTCGTCGGGGATGGGGGTTCGTCGCCGCGTCTGCTGCTGCAGCCGCACTCGCAGCGGCAACACTGGCATTCTGGCGTAAATCCGTCGTCGACAGACCAGACCTGGCCATAGCTGATTAACTAGTCGGGATGGCAGATATCACGATGCTGATCCTCGCCGACCACGAGTGGTTCCGCGAACAGTTCGCCAAGCTGGACGATCTGCAGGCGCAGACACCGGTCAACCGACGCGCGCTGGAACGGGTTTGGCGGCCGCTCGCCGACAAGCTCGACGTCCACGCCTACATCGAAGAGAAGATCTTCTACCCGCAATTGCTGCAACGTGGTACCGACGATCCAGAGGGCGAGACGCTCGACGCCATCGGCGACCACAACGACATCCGCGACGGAGTGCGTGACGCGAACGCCGCTGGAGTGGCGACCGACGAATGGTGGGCGGCGGTCGGTCGAGCCCGCCAGGCGAACGACGAGCACATGGGCGAGGAAGAACGAGAGGGCCTTTCCGACTTTCGACGGCACGCCCCGGTGGGTCTACGCGAAGCACTCGGTAGCCAGTACAGCGAGTTCATGGCCCAGCATCCGACCACGCGCGGCCTGCAGATCGTCGACCGTGACCCGCAGAGCTACGTCGAGGAAAGCCAGGGCACCCAGGGCACGACACGTTCCGGGCGCACCGACTTCTCGCTCGGGATTGGCAGCCTCAAAAACAAGTAAAGGCTCATGCGGCCTGGTCGCCCAGGCCGCATGAGCCGATTGCTAGGTGGGCGGATCAGCCGTGGCCGGAGCCGCAGCCCACGCCCGGAAGACAGCCGGTGCCCCCAGGAACGCCACCCGGACCCGCGAACTGACCGCCGGATCCACAGCCGACGCCCGGGACGCAGCCCTGACCGCCAGGTCCGCCGCCGGGCCCGCCGTTCTGGCCACCCGAACCACAGGTGCCGTTGGAGCAGCCGCCGCCGCCCGGGTCCTGGTTGTAGATGACATGAGTGGGTGCTGAGCCTGCGGGAGCGCCCACATACGCCTCAGCTGCCGCAACCGGCATCACTGCGATCGCTGCAGCAACAGCACCACCAACGACAAACGGTTTCATGATCTTGAATTTCTCTAACATGAGCGGAAAAATACCCACTTCCACATATGTTCAAAACATCATTTTCGGGGCTTTTTTGGGGTCGCCGGCGCAACGCGTGGATGCTGCACAGCGGCCGGGTTACGGATTAATCTGACTCCCGTGAGCGGCAACCGAGTACCCGGCGGAGTCGTGCACACGCTGCCGGCCGACCTGCGTGAAGCGTTGATCGCCGATGCCGCCGTGCTTGCCACCTGGAAAGACATCACGCCGCTGGCCCGCAACGAGTTCATCTGCTGGGTCGAGGACGCCAAGCAACAAAAGACTCGGGAGCGCCGCATTCGGCGGACCCGCGAAGAGCTTGAAGAAGGACAGCGCCGACCGTGTTGCTGGCCGGGCTGCAAGCATCGCGAGCGCAACGGCCGCGCCTAGCAGCGCTGACCGGTAAGCGTGCTGGTTGTCAAGACCACGGTTAACTCGTGCGCGATCGCCGGGGTGGCGGCCACGGTCGAGTCGGATCGATGGGTGTGCGGGTCACCGTGTGCATCAGTGACAGTCGCTCCGGCCTCGCGGGCGATGAGCACGCCCGCCGCAGTGTCCCACGGCTTGTTGGACATCATCACGCAAGCGTCGAGCGCGCCCTCCGCGACGAACGCCAAGTCCAGCGTCGCCGCTCCGACCATGCGGATGCGCTCGACCAGGGGCACCAACTCAGCGGTCAGCGCCAAACGCCGCCGATTAAGGGCCGCGGCATCGGGGCCGACGGCGTAATCACCAAGCGAGACGATCGCCTCGTTCAAGCTGGCCGCGCGGCTGGCGGTGATCGGTTGACCATTGAGGAACGCGCCGGCGTCTTTGACGGCGTGATAGATACGGTCGACCAGCGGCGCGTTGGTGACGGCGACGACGGGATCGCCGTGATGCAGAAGCGCCAGCGATACTGCGCACAGCGGCAGTCCATGGGCGAAGTTCGACGTGCCGTCGATGGGATCGAGGACCCAAAGCCATTCTGCCGCATCGATATCCGGCTGCTGCGCAGATTCTTCCGCGAGCAGTTCGACATCAGGCGTGGTTGTGGCGAGGAAATCAGCGATGTCCTGTTGAATCGCGAGGTCTATGTCAGTAACCAGATCGCGGTCGCCCTTGTGCCGGACGTCGCCGGGCGTCGAGCTTCCCAGGGTCTTCGATCCGATTTTTGCTGCTTGCCAGGCTATTTCGAGGAAATCTTCAAGTGCTCTCACGTTGTGCAGTCGCCTCGCTTCCATCAGTTGTCGGACAAGTCGAAGTAACGGCCGAAGAGTTGCTGGAGTTACGCGCTGACGCTCTTCGAGCATAGCGGGCGTGGAGCAACAGACCCAAGTCGACCGCATAATGCGTTTTTGCAGCAACATTCGCTGGCGACTCATATCACCTGACGGTCGAGATATGCGCGCGGCGAGCAAGAGTCGTCAACGTTGCTGTAGCCGAGGTCACACGTAATTGCTTTCACCGGTCTGAATACTAGTTCTGCCTGGAGAGCTGTAACTTTCTATGCCGCAAGCCTTTTGCTGAAGCGGATCTGGCCGGTTGTGAACGTGAGCTTCGGAAGCGATTCAGATAACGTTCTCGACGATCGAGCTCGGCGAGCCGCACACGACGCAAATATGTTCGGGGAAATGCAACTTTGGCGTGCTACCCGGCACGGGCAAGGAAGCCCGCTGGACGATGGCCGCCGAAGCGATCTTTATTTCCGCTATCCAGTAGACGAATTCGCAGGCAGGTGATGAAGCATGACCGCGATCGACGAACGACTGACTAATCCGACCACGATCCCGACGATTGCACTCAACAACGACGCGAAGATGCCGGTGCTCGGATTGGGTGTCGCCAAGTTGTCGGACGAGGAGACCGAAAGCTCGGTGATCGCCGCGATCGAGGCCGGGTGCCGGCTGATCGACACGGCTGCCGCTTACGGCAACGAGGAGGCCGTCGGCCGGGCTATCGCCGCGTCCGGCGTGGCTCGCGAGGAGCTTTTCGTCACGACCAAGCTCGGCACATCCAGGCAAGGCTTCGACAGTGCCCAGGAGTCGTGCAAGGCCAGCCTGGACAGGCTCGGGTTGGCCTACTTGGACCTCTACCTGATCCACTGGCCCGCGCCGTCGGTGGGCAAGTACGTCGAGAGCTTCGCCGGAATGGTCCAGTCCCGCGAGCAGGGACACGTTCGCTCGATCGGCGTGTCCAACTTCACCAAGGAGCACCTCGAGGCTGTGATCGAGGAAACCAGCGAGGTACCCGCCGTCAACCAGATCGAGTTGCACCCGCGGCTCAACCAGTCTGAACTGCGTCAGCACCACGCCGAATGCGACGTCGTCACCCAGTCCTACAGCCCGCTGGGTGTGGGACGCATGCTGGAGAACCCGACAGTGACATCGATCGCCGCCGAGTACGGCCGCAGTCCCGCGCAGGTACTGGTGCGCTGGAATCTGCAGCTGAACAACGTGGTCGTCTCGCGGTCGTCGAAGCCCGAGCGCGTCGCAGAGAACCTCGACGTTTTCGACTTCGCATTGGCACCCGAGCACATGTCGGCCATCGAGGCACTGCACGACGGCACCCGGGTGCTGCACGACCCGATGGAGTTCACCGGGACCTAAGAGGTTCGCCCCGCCTCAGCGGCGGGTCCATTCCTCGGCAAGCAGCCGGTAGGAATGCACCCGGTCGTCGTGGTCATGCGTGATCGTCGTGATGATCAGCTCGTCGGCCCCGGTGGCATCGCGCAGCCGCTCGAGTTGGTCGGCCACCTGGACTGCGGTTCCCACGAATTGGGTTTCGACCCGATCCGCGACGAGGGCGCGGTCGGAATCGCTCCAGGTGTGCCCGCGGGCCTCGGCCGGAGTGGGGAATGGGATCGCGCCCTCGGCCGTGCGAATGCTGCGCACCCACAGTCCGTAGCCGGCCGCCAGGTCGCGGGCGGTGGCCTCGTCGTCAGCGACAACCACGTCGGCAGAGACCGCGATGTAGGGCCTGTCGAGTTCGGCGGAGGGCGTGAATGCGGCCCGGTAGCCATCGGCTGCTTCCAAGACCGTGGCCGGCGCCACGTGATAATTCGCCGCGAACCGCAGACCACGGTTGCCGGCCACGACCGCGCTCTCCCCGCCGCTGCTGCCCAGGATCCAGACCTGCAGGTCGGCGCCGGCGCCCGGCACGACGTGGGCCTCGATTCCATCGGCCGACCGATACGTGTCCGCGATCAGCGCAAGCACATCGTCGACTTGCTCGGTGTAGTCCTGGGATTGCGCCCCTGGTAATTGCAGGAGTGCTTTGTGCACGCCGAGGCGTGGCGACTTCAGCAACGAGGACACATCAAACTTCGGCGGGATCAGCAATCCGTTCGACGTGCGACCGTTGGCCACTTCACGCGGCGCAGGACCCGCAGGCACAGGCTCCTTCGGCCTACCCCCCGAACGGCCCAGTCCGAGGTCGAACCGACCGGGGTGTAACGCATCGAGTAACCCGAATTCCTCCACCGTCGACAGCGCGGTGCGGTGGCCCATCTGCACCGCCCCCGAACCGAGCCGGATGGTCGAGGTGTGCGCCGCGGTCAAAGCCAGCACCACGGCAGGCGAGGTGCCCGCGACGCCGGGATTGAGATGGTGCTCGGCAAACCAGTAACGGGTGTAGCCGAGGCGTTCGGCCTGCTGGGCCAGGTCGATGCTGTTGCGCAACGCTTGGGACGCCGTTGAGCCGGATGAAATCGGAACGAGGTCAAGCACTCCCAACGTGGTCATGAAGCCACGCCGGTGACGTTGTCGCCGTGTGCTTTTCGGCGCGGTGCCGGTAGCGGATCCAAACCGAGGTGCTCGCGCAGCGTGGTGCCGGTGTACTCGGCCCGGAAGACGCCGCGCTCCTGCAGAAGTGGCACGACCTGGTCGACGAATGGATCCAGTCCGCCGGGCGTGATGTGCGGAACGAGAATGAAACCGTCGCTCGCGTCGGCCTGCACGAGATCGTTGATCGCCGTGGCGATGGTCTGTGCGGACCCGACGAAAGACTGGCGTCCCGTCACTTCGACGATCAATTCGCGGGTGCTCAGATTGTCCGCCTCGGCCTTGGCCCGCCACTCGTTGGCGATGGCGAGGGAATCTTTGAACATCCGCACGCTGGCCCGTCCGCGGGAGATGGTGTTCTCCCCGACCACAGGGTCGACCGTGGGCAGCGGGCCATCCGGGTCGTGGTCGGACAGGTCGCGGTTCCAGAGTTGTTCGAGGAATTTGATCGCCGTCTGCGGTGACACCTGCGCGAGGCGTACCTCGTGGGCCAACTCCTCGGCATCGGCGTCGGTGTCCCCGATCACGAATGTCGCCGCGGGCAGAATCAGCAGCTCGTCGCGATGGCGCCCATACCGGCCAAGCCGGCCCTTGACGTCCTGGTAAAACGCTTGCCCTGCAGCCAATGTGCTGTGCCGAGAGAAGATCGCGTCGGCTCCGCGCGCGGCGAAGTCACGCCCTTGGTCGGAATCGCCGGCTTGGAAGATCACCGGCCTTCCCTGCGGGCTTCGCGGAACGTTGAAGCGGCCGTGGATGTCGAAATGGGCGTCTTTGTGGGCAAATTCGCCGGCGTGTGGCGTCGACAGGAAGTCACCGGATTCTTTGTCAGCCAGGATTTCATCGCCGCGCCACGAGTCGAAGAGCTCCTGGGCTGTCTGCAGGAAAGTCTGCGCCCGCTCGTACCGTTGGTCTTCCGCCAGAAAGCCGCCACGGCGAAAGTTCTCTCCGGTGAACGCATCCCAGGAGGTGACGACGTTCCACGCGGCCCTGCCGGCGGAGAGATGGTCGAGCGAAGCGAATTGCCGGGCGACCTCGTAGGGCTCGTTGAACGTCGAATTGATGGTGCCGGTCAGGCCCAGTCGGTCGGTGACGGCGGCAAGCGCGGCAAGGATGGTGAATGTGTCAGGGCGCCCGACCACGTCAAGGTCGTAGATCTGACCGTTCTGCTCGCGAAGCCGCAACCCCTCGGCGAGGAACAGAAAGTCGAACTTACCCCGCTCCGCTGTCTGTGCGAAGTGCGCAAACGAACTGAATTCGATGTGGCTGCCGCCCGCGGGATCACTCCACACCGTGGTGTTGTTGACGCCGGGAAAATGCGCGGCTAAATGAATTTGCTTGATCGGCTTACTCATTGGAGAAATCCTCGTCATCGATGGGTCAGGCGGTTGCGTACCGGTCGGCGGGCCGCGGTAAGCCGAGCAGGCCACGGAGTGTGGCGGCCTCGTACGCGGTGCGGAAGAGCCCGCGACGGCGCAACTCCGGCACCAGGTTTTCGGTGATCTGGACGAGGTCGTGGGGCACGGTCGCGGGACGCAGCCTGAAACCGGACAGCCCGGCGGCACTCCAATCCTGCAAAATGTCGGCCAGCTGACCGGGCGTGCCCGCGAAGATCTCAGCGTCACTTCGGTATTCGGCGCCCGCGAGGTCGTCGAGCCGGCGCCGACGCGCCTGTGCTGCCCCCGGCTGATCATCAAGGAAGACCACCACGTCGCCGAAGACGTGCACCGTGTCCTCGTCGCGACCGGCCGTCCGACGCACCGCATCGATCTCGGCGGCGATGTCCGCCGCTCCGATCGCGTCGTGCGGGGTGACGAATCCCACGTCGGCGCTGGTGGCGATGAGTTGGTAGGACACGCTGCCATGACCGAGCGCGGCGACGATCGGTTGCCCTTGAGGTGGGCGCGGCGTGATCGAGGGCCCTTTGACCGAGAACCAGCGTCCTTGGAAGTCGATGTAGTGCAGCTTGTCGCGGTCGACGAACCGTCCAGACGCGACATCGCGGATCTCCGCGTCGTCCTCCCAGCTGTCCCACAGTCGGCGCAGCACCTCGACGTAATCGGCGGCCTCGGCGAAATAGTCGTTGACGTGTTGCTGCGCGGCCGGATCGTTGATCGCGGCCGCCGACAATGCGGGCAGTGCGCGGCGCCCGAAGTGATCGGCCACATCCGGACGCGGCGAGATCTGAATGCGCACCCCTGCTCTGCCGGTGCTGACGTAGTCCAGCGTGGCGATCGACTTGGATACGTGAAACGGCTCGGTCTGCGTGACCGTCACGGTCGGGACAAGCCCAATCCCGTTGGTGCGCGGCGCGACCCGCGCTGCGATGAGCACCGCGTCCAACCTGCCACGAACCCTGTCGGTTCGATCGTCAGGCTCGAACGGATCGTCGGACTGCAGCCCCAACGAGTCCTCGATCGTCACGAAATCGAGCAAGCCTCGTTGGGCTTCGGCAACCAGATCAGCCCAGTAGCGCGCGTCGAGCAACTCCGCAGGCCGGGCGTCGCTTTCCCGCCATGCGGCCGGGTGCCAGCCCGCACCGTCGAGGGCTACGGCGAGATGCACGTGATGTGGCGACGGTGAATTGGTCACTGGACCTGCTTTCCCGGAACGACGCTTGCGATCGGGATCAACACCGAAGATCGGCGGTCGATTCCGGTCGTTGCCCCGGTTGTGTGCTTCAAAGCCTAGCTACGCGAACACGATCGCGCCGGTGGGCGCAGCCGCTCGCAGCGGGCTCTACCACCCGAAACACCCGCGACGAGTTGGAATCAGCCGGATTGAAAAGTGTTGCATTCCCGAGCGGATTTAACCCCTCCCCGGATGCCCAATTGCCCGGCTTGGGCGCGGTGGGCAGGGCAGCTGACAATGCCCCGGCTGGGACGAGACATGATGGCGGGATGACCACCGACATCCGGGTGCTCGACAGCGACGAGGAGCTCTTAGCCGCCGCCAACGTGTTTCGCACCGCGATGATCGGGTTTCCCCCGCTGGCAAACCTCGCGCCCGGCCGGATCACCGCCCTGCTCGAGCCCGGTCGCACGCTGGGAGCGTTCGTCGCAGATCAGCTGGTCGGTACCGCTGACGCGGTGACGAGCGGCCTCACGCTCCCCGGGGGAGCGGTCGTGGGACACGCGGCCATCACCCACATCGGGGTGCTGCCGTCGTTCACCCGGAAGGGCATCGCCACCGACCTCGTCCACCACCAGCTGCGCGACGCGGCCGCACGAGGTGAGGTGGTCGCCACGCTGCGGGCCTCGGAGGCGACGATCTACGAACGGTACGGCTACGGCGTGGCGAGCTCATCGCAGACCGTGGAGGTCCAGACCGCGCGGTCGGCCCTGCGCCCCGGCATCGGGGGCGGCGGCCCAGTGCGATTGTTGGAGCCCTCTGACGTCTGGAATGTTCTGCCTCGCATCTGTCGACAGAATCGTGCATCGCGGCCCGGAACCATCGATCGTCCGGACGTGTGGTGGGAAGGCCTGCGACTCCGAACCGAATCTGGCTCCGGGCCATGGTATGTCGCGGTGCACGGTGCGCCAGGCACCGAGACGGGCTTCGCGCGGTACCGACCGGTCGATACCGGGTCATGGTTCGTCAGCGATCAGCGGACCATCGTTGTCGAGGATTTCTTCGCACCCACCAGCGAGGCGTACCTTGGCTTGCTCCGTTTTCTTCTCGAGCTTGATCTGATTGACCGGGTGGTGTTCTGGATGTTGCCGGTCGACGATCCACTGCCCACACTGCTTGTCGATCGGCGAGCCGGGCGGGTGACCGCGGTCCATGACGAAACGTGGCTTCGCGTGCTCGATGTCGAGAAAGCTCTGACCGAACGGCAGTACGCCGGCGATGGTGAAGTGACCATTGCGGTCGATGATGTTCTCTTGCAGCACAATTCAATCAGCGTGAGCATCACCGCGAGCGGCGCCGAGGTGACAGGGCGGCCGCCCCAACTGCGCGTCGGCGTCGAGGGCCTCGCTTCGGTCCTGCTGGGTGGCGCCACCTGGCGCAGCCTGGTCCTGGCCGGCCTGGCCAGCGCCGACGACCCGGCGGTCGTCGATCAGGCAGACCAGCTGTTCGCTGTGCGGGAGGCGCCGTACGCGGGGTTTTTCTTCTAACGACGCGCCGGCAGAAACCTACACTGGTCGGGTGCGTATCGCCTTGTGCTCCGACGAGCCCTATCCCGTACACGGCACCGTGCGCACCTGGCTGGAGGAACACGGTCACCAGGTCGTGCCGTTCGGTTCGGTCGCCGCGGGCTCAGAGGCGCCGTGGGCGCTGGCCGCAGAGTCCGCGGCCGAGGCGGTGGCGCGGGGGGATTGCGATCAAGGTGTGTTCTTCTGCTGGACCGGCACCGGCATAAGCATTGCGGCGAACAAGATTTCCGGTATCCGGGCCGCGTTGTGTTCTGATCCTGGGCAGGCCGAGGGCGCTCGGGTGTGGAATCACGCCAACGTGTTGTGTCTTTCCAATCGCACGCTCGCCGACGATCTCGCCAAGGAGATCCTCACCGCATGGTTCGGCGCCACACTCGACGGTCGTGGCGACGCGGGTGTCGACGACCTCAACGCTGTCGAGGCGCGCCACCGCCGGACGCCGCGCTGATCCCGAGTAGTTCTTCGAGTTCAGTGGCCGAGTAGCCGCCCGGTCCACGTCCGTTGCGCACCGCATCACGGGCAACGCGTGCCAGGGCGGTGTTGATGGGTGCGGCGATGCCGTGCCGGTTCGCGATCCGGACGATCTCGCCGTTGAGAAAATCGGTCTCCACATTGCCGGTGTTGCGGCTCAGCGACTGCCATGTCGAGTTACTCGCGCCGGTGTCGTGGCCTGGAACCGGCCGTGGCGTCGGCCCGTCGGCGCGCGCCGCTTTGGAGATCTCGAAGGGAACGAATTCGATTCCAGCAGAATGCAATACCTGATCACCTTCGGCACGTAGCGCCGCCGCGACGGCGCTCACGTCAGCGCCGTCTGCCGACAGCGCGCCGACAGCGTTGGCGAGATTACTCAGCAGCTTGTTGTACTTCCAGGGTGCGACATCGTCCACGACATTCACCCGGATGCCGGCGGAGCTCCACGCCGCGGTCACACTGCGCAACAGGTCCGTGTTGCCCAGCGACGCCGGCCACCGACTGATGTGGAACTGTCCGACAACCGGCCACGACCGCACGATCACTTCACCCGGTTCGAGATGCACGGCAGGCAGCCAGACGCAGATGCCGAACACCTGCCGGAAGTAGCGCAACGCTTTCTCTTCGGCCGCAACACCATTGAGCGCCGTCATCGCCGGTAGCACCTCGCCCGCGGTGCCGACAACACCGTCGGCGCCGTGGACCGGCTGGTCGACCCATTCCTGCAACGCCGCGTCGAGTTGCTGGGTCTTGGTGGTGAAGACCAAGACGTCGTCGCAGAGTCAGCCGCAGCTGTTCGGGTCGAGATACCGCGGTCACCGACGTGTGGAACGTCCCGTCGGGTGTTATCAAACTCAGACCGTTGGCCGCGAGGATCTCGGCGTGACGACCACGCGCAACCAGCACCGCAGGAATCCCGGCCCGCGCCAGCACCCCGCCTACCGTGCCGCCTATGGCGCCCGCGCCGACGATCACATACCGGCGGCCGTCGTCGTGCAGAGAATCCAATGCCATTGGGCGAGAATACGTCTGCAGCTCCGGCAGCGCTCAGACCAGGTAGTAGTAGTGCTTGGAGTCTCCATTGGTCGCGACGGCTTCCGCGGGAACCTTTTCGCCGGATTCGTCGAAACCGCGCAGGGCGTGGGCGTATCGGACGGCCTTGAGCGTCGCGGAGAATTCCTCTTCTTCCTCGGGGAAGACCCGCTCCGACAGGGAACCACTTGTCGAACCCGACGTTGGTCAGCAGCGTCCACAGGTCGGCTTGCACACCAGCGAGCAGAACGGTCACACCGCGGTCGGTTTCTTCGCGCACGAACTTCTCGATCCGCTGGATCACGACGGCATCCGGGTGCCGCACCCGCTTGACCCGCAACACCAGATACTTGATGTCCTCGTGCTTGATCCGCTCGCCGAGCGCTTCCAGATACTGCTCGAGATCGGGTGCGGCACCGAAGAACAGCTCGCCCTCGAAGTCGTAGATGAGCGTCGACGGATCGGACGGGTCACCCGCCACCCGCTCGCGGACCACCCGTTCGGGCGCGACCACCAATTCCCGAGCCTTGAGCTTGGCCGCCCGTGGCACGAACAGCAGGATCGACAGCGCGACACCGAGCAGCACGGCGGTGTCCAGGTCGACGAACACGCCGACGAGCGCGGTGATGATCACCAGCCCGGCGTCATAGCGTGACGCCTTGATCGCGTAGCTCAACCGCTTGACGTCGATCAGTCGCGCGGCAGTGATCAGCAGCAGGCCCGCCAGCGCGGCCCGGGGCATGTAGTGCAATAGCGGCGCGAACAACAGCACGATGATCGCGACGCCGATGGAAGCGATCACGCCGGAGAACCGGGTCTTCGCGCCGGCCTGATAGTTGATCGGCGAACGCGTCACCGAACCCGAGCCCGGCACGGCCTGGAAGAAACCACCGGTGAGGTTCGCCAGACCTTCGGCGATGATCTGCCGGTTGTAGTCGATCTTCTGCCCGCTCTGGTAGGCGATGGCCTTCGCGATCGACAGTGCCTCGAGCAGTCCGATGAACGCGATGGCCAGTGCGCCCGGCGCCAACTGGGTCACTTCGTTGAGTTGCACGGACGGGATGTGCGGGTGCGGGAGGCTCTGCGGGATCTTCGCGGTCAGCTTGATCGCGGTGTTGCCGGTGTGATCTTCGGTCGCCCATCCGGCCAGATACGCGATCAGGGCCGCAAAGATCAGCGTCGCCAGCAGGTCCAGCTGTGGTAGCCCGAAGCGTTTCACCAAGCGCCGCAGCACGACGGCGAGGACGATCGTCGCCACGCTGATGATCAACGCGCGGTAGTTGAAGGCCTCCCCATGGAACAGGGTGAGGTAAGTCCGTTTGAGTACCGACTGACGGCCATTCCCTTGGTCTTTCACTCCCAGCGCATTGCCGAGTTGACCCAGCGCGATCAGAACGGCCGCGGACAGCAGAAAACCGAGGATCACGGATTCAGAGATGTAGCGGGTCAGATCACCGAGCCTGAACACCGCAATCAAAATCTGGAAAGTGCCAACGAGGACGCCGAGCAGGAATAGCGCCTCGAACAAGACCGTCCGGTTCTCCGGGTCGATGAACGCCAGCGAGCTGAACACCAGCAGCGATATGGCACTCGTCGGACCGTTGACCAGATGCGACGACGACTGGAATACCGACGCGACGAAGGTCACCACGATCGCCGAGTAGACACCGAATTTGGGGTCGACGCCGGCCACCAACGCGTAGGTGATGCCCTGCGGCAGCGACACCGCAGCGACCGTGAGGCCCGCTATCAGGTCGCTACGCAGTTTGTCCCTGCTGTAGTCCAGGTTTTTCACATTGTTCAGAACGCTCATGGGGTCTTCGTCTTTCGCCGCGGGTGTGCCGACGCGACCCTGGCCGGGGCCGAGGAGACCACGTCGTAGATACCGTTACTGCCGAAGAACTTCTCCTGCGCGTCGTACCAACTCTTGGCGATCGCAGTGATGGGGAACAAGTTGATGGGTGGCAGCCGATCCGCGTGCCTGGCCAGGACCTCCGGACTCAGCGGGCGGTAGCCGTATTGCGCCACGGTTTCCTGCGCAGCAGGGGTGTAGAGGTACTCGAGATACGACTTGGCGTAGGACGCCAGCTTCTTGTCCTTGAGATTCGCGTCGACCCAAGCGACCGCTGGCTCGGCGAGGATGCTGACTGGCGGATAAACGATCTCGAATTGGTCTTTGTTCTCCGCCACTTCCCGCAGGGCTTCGTTCTCCCAGGTCAAATGAACGTCGCCGATTTTCTCGACGGAAAAGGTGGTGGCGGCGCCGCGCGCTCCGCTGTCCGCGACCTTCACGTGGCTTAACAGAGCCCTGACGTAGTCGCTGGCCTCCTGCTCGCTGCCGCCGCGCGTTGTCACCGAACCCCAGGCCGCGAGAACGCTGAGCTTTCCGTTGCCCGAGGTGCGGGGATTGGGGTTGACGATGTCGACGCCGTCTTTGATCAGATCGGGCCAGTCGTGGATTCCCAGCGGATTGTCTTTCTCGACGACGAAGACGATCGTCGAGGTGTAGGGGACGGAATGGTTCGGCAGACGGTTCTGCCAGTTGGCTGCGACGAGGCCGCGCTTGCGCAGCGCGTCCACGTCACTCGGCAATGCCAGCGAGACGACGTCCGCCTTCTCATGGCCTTTGATGACTTCTGTGGCCTGCCGGCCCGAACCACCGTGCGACTGTTTGACTTCCACGGTGACGCCGGTCTTCTTCCGGAACTCGTCGACGAATGTCTTGTCGATCGCCGCGTACAGCTCGCGGGTCGGGTCGTAGGAGACGTTGAGGATCTGGTTCGGCGAATTGTCGTGATGCAGATTGTGAACGGCGATCAGGCTGGCCGCGCCGACGATCGCGGCGATGCCGAGCGCGTTGATTCGCGACACCGCGAATGGCAGTTTCCTGCGGCGCTTTTCCGGCTGCGCGGGCTCTGTCACTGCCGCCTCCTGATGTCGGGAATCGTGGAATTGCCGGTCACCGGCACTCGACTGCTCTGCGCTGGTTGTTCTCACCAGCCGCGAGATTTGGAGCGTAGCTAGCCGGTCCCTGAAAGACAGCTGTGTAAATCAGCCTGATCGCAAAGGAATGAACGACGACGCTGTCACCAGCGCGTTCGGGTGGTCAGTCCCGATCAGCGCTTGGGCGTCGCCGCGCCAGGAGATACCGCACGGGCCGTAATTGCCGGTCGTCCCGCCCCGGCGCCCACAGTCCGATCAGGACGGCGCTGATGGCCACCAGGATGCCCAGCACCAACAGTGACGAATGCATGGCGTCGATGAACGCCGTCTTGCTGACCTCTGCCAGTCGGGCACCCGCGGGCCCGAGTCGTCGCGCGACCTCCAGCGCTTCGCCCAGTGACGTGGAGGCGGCGGCGCTCACCGGTTTCGGGAATCCGATCAGGTTGGGAGCCAACGTCTTCGCGTACTGCGCGGCCAGCATCGACCCGGCGAGCGCGATACCGAGAGCAGCACCGATCTCCCGGCTGGCGTCGTTGACCGCAGAGGCCACCCCCTGCTTGTCGTCGGGTGCGGTCGTCATGATCACTGACGTCGTCGGCGCGGTACACAGACCGATGCCGACGCTCATCACCAACATCGGCCAGGCGACTCGCCAATAGGGTGAGCCCGATGTGACGCCGAGCAGGCAGATGACGCCGGTCGCGATCAGCAGGAGTCCGCTGAACACCACCGCGCGCAGGCCGAGTCGCGGCAGGTACCAGAAGGACAGCACCGACAAGACCAGCATCGGGCCTATCAGGGGGCTCAGCGCGAGAGCCGTCTTGTTGGGGCTGTATCCCAGGATCATCTGCATGTACTGCATGAGCAAGAACATGAAGCCGAACATCGACAGGAAGAACACCGTGATCGTCGCCGCCGCGGTGGCGAATGCCGGAACCGCGAACAGCCGCACATCCAACAGCGGATAACGCTGCCGCACTTCGACGAAACCGAAAGCCAGTCCCAGCAAAAGTCCGACGGCGATGCTGGTGACCACCAGTGGGTGGGTCCACCCGTGCTCCGGTGCCTCGAGGATGCCGAAGACGAGTATCGCCACGGCGCCGCCGATGACCAGCCCGCCGCGCCAGTCCAGTGGTTTGGCTTCGGCGTCCCGCGAACTCGCGATGGTCAACGTCAGCACGAAGATGCTCAACGAAGCACCCGCAAATGCCCAGAAAATCGAGTGCCATGACCAGAAGTTCAGCAGCCCACCGGATCCGAGCATCCCGATGACGGCGCCCGATCCGGCCACACCGGCCCAGATGCCGACTGCCTTGTTCCGCTCCTCCTTGGAGTACGCGGCGGTGATCAATGACAACGTGGCGGGCATGATCAGTGCCGCGCCCACACCGGAAGCCCCCCGGGCGGCGATGACGATGACGGGGTCGGATAGCACGGCCGGCACCAAGGACGCCACGCCGAATATCGCCAGACCGACCAGCATCGCGCCGCGCCGTCCGTAGCGATCACCGAGTGCACCAGCCGGTAGCAATAGACAAGCGAGAGCCAAGGTGTAGCTGTCCACGATCCAGGTGAGCTGGCTCTGGGTGGCCGACGTCGCCGTCGCGATGTCAGGAAGTGCGGTGTTCAGCGCCACCATCGAAGAGATCACCACCAGCACGCCGAAGCACACCACCGTGAGTAACCAGAGCCGGGCGCGCCGGGACAGACCGGCAAGAGCGAAGTCGCTGCGTGGGGCGGGGTAGGTCAAAGCTTCGACCATGCGCCACCCCCTTCAGCGATGCAGCTGCCGTACCCCCGAGCCTACGAGACTAACAGTCTCGTTTCTCGCCCGCACCATGGCGCGACTACACCGGCGCGGGCCCGACCAGCAGCTGTGTGATCACCGGAGCGGCCCAGCGGCTGAGTTCCTCGCGGCTGAGACTGGCGACCGGCGGATTCACCAAGACATAGCGAGTGATCGCAAGCCCGATGACGAACGCCCCCATCAGCCCGATCCGTTGCACGGGATGGTCCGGGGTCGCGGTGACCAGCTTGGGTGCGACCTGCTGCGCGAAAATACGCCGGAAAGTGTCGGCTGCCAGCGGGCTGGTCATTGCGGCGCGCAACAGCGCCAAGAACCTCTCGTCTTCTTCCCACACCGCGAAAAATCGCGGCAGCAGTATGCCGGCGACGTCCGCAGGATCGACATTCGACAGATCGGGGAGGTCGATTGTGAAATCGGCTGCCGCCGCGAACAAATCCTGCTTGCTGCCGAAGTAACGGATGATCAACGCCGCGTCCACCCCAACATCGCCGGCGACCGCCCGCAGCGTCGTCCGCTCGTATCCCTCGGATCCGAAACGGCGGCGCGCCGCGGTCAGAATGTCGGCGCGTGTCTGGGCGGCGTTGCGAGGCCGGGTGACCGTCACGACGGTGCCGGCCCAACCAGTAACTGGCGAAACACCGGTGCCGCCCACTGCCGAAGCTCGTCGCGGGTCAGCTCGGCCGCCGGAAGATTACCCAAGACCGATCGGGTGGCAGCCAGCCCGATGACGAATGCGTCCGTCAAGGCGATCCGCTGCTGATCGTTGTCGGGGGTCGCCGCCCTCAGAGTCGGCGCGACGTGGGTAGCCAACGTCTCGTTGAGGGTGTCGGCAGCCACTCGACTGGTCATCGCGACCTGCAGCAGAGCCATGAACGAGTGGTCCTCCTCCCAGACGGCGAAATACCGCGGCAACAGCATTCCCGCGATGTCGTCAGGTTCGGCATCGGTCAGGTCGGGCAGCTCGATGGTGAATTCAGCGGCGGTGGCGAACAAGTCCTGCTTGCTGCCGAAGTACCGAATGACCAGTGCGGCATCGACTCCCACGTCCGCGGCGATCGCACGCAGCGTGGTGCGCTCGTAGCCCTCTGCCGCGAACATGCGCCGCGCCGCAGACAGGATGTCGGCCCTGGTCTGCGCTGCATTACGCGGTCTTCCTGCCATCGTCACCAACGATATGTCATCACCCGTTGACTGGATCGCGCGCCGCGCGTATCTTCAAGTCACCAACTGTTGACAAAAGTCATCGACTGTTGATTTCGGGAATCGAACTTTCCGGCGACAGGGAACGTCTTGCAACTGAGGGGTGCTGCAAGCGTCAACCGGCACGGGCAGTCCCCGACTTCTGCAGCGGCAACGGTGCCGACAAGCCACGTCGTCTACGAAAGGTGAGTCACATGGGAACACGTCTGAGCGCCAACGAATTTCGAACCCACCAAGCCGGCAGTGTGATAGCGGGTGTACAAGGCGCCTTGCCACAGCATCACTACGCCCAGCATGAAATCACCGAGACATTGGCCGCGCTGCCCGCCTTCGAAAAGCACGGGGATGCGCTGCGCCAATTTCACGCGAGCGCCAAGGTCGACAGTCGCTACCTGGTGTTGCCGCTCGATCAGTACGCCTCGCTGACCGACTTCGGCGAAGCGAACAGCATCTGGATCGAGAACGCCGTGGAACTCGGTTGTGCGGCGCTGTCCGCCGCCCTCGACGAGGCGGGCCTGCAGCCCGAAGACGTCGACGTCGTCATGTCGACGACCGTCACCGGCCTCGCCGTGCCCTCGCTGGAAGCCCGCATCGCGTTGAAGATGGGGCTGCGCCCAGACGTACGACGGGTGCCGATGTTCGGCCTCGGCTGCGTTGCGGGCGCCGCCGGCGTCGGGCGCCTCAACGACTACCTGCGCGGTGCGCCCGACGACGTGGCGGTGCTGCTGTCGGTCGAGCTGTGCTCGCTGACCTTTCCGGCGCAAGGTCCATCGCTGGCGTCCCTGGTGGGCACCGCGTTGTTCGGTGACGGCGCCGCAGCGGTCGTCGCCGTCGGCGAACGCCGCGCTGAGAAACTCGGCGCCCGCGGGCCTGAGGTCCTCGGTTCACGCAGCCATCTCTACCCCGATTCGCAGGACACGATGGGATGGCGGATCGGCTCAAGTGGCTTCGGGCTCATCCTGTCCCCCGACGTGGCGGCCGTTGTCGAGCGGTATCTGTCCGACGACGTGGCCGGGCTCCTCGCTGCATACGGTGTGGGCATCGAGGACGTCGGCGCGTGGGTGAGCCATCCGGGCGGCCCCAAGGTCATCGAGACCATCGTGTCGTCACTCGGATTGCCCGATGACGCACTGGAATTGACCTGGCGCTCGCTGAGCGAAGTCGGGAACCTCTCGTCGTCGTCGGTGCTGCATGTCTTCCGTGACACGATCGCCAAGCAACCCCCGAGCGGCAGCCCGGGAATCATGCTCGCAATGGGACCCGGCTTCTGCTCCGAACTCGTCATGCTGCGCTGGCGGTGAGGCGGCCATGACTTGGTATGTGCTGTTGGTCTGCGCAGTCGCTGTCGAGCGGCTGATCGAAGTGCGCGTCGCTGAACGTAACCGCGCCGTCAGCAAGTCGCACGGCGGGTTGGAATTCGGCTCCGAGCATTATCCGGTGATGGTGCTGTTGCACACCGGACTGCTGGTTGGCTGTTTGACTGAGCCAATCATGTTGCATCGCAACTTCATTCCGCTCTTAGGCTGGCCAATGGTAGCGATTGTGGCCGCGGCGCAGGCGCTGCGCTGGTGGTGCATCACCACATTGGACTACCAGTGGAACACTCGTGTGATCGTGATCCCGGGCGCGCCCCGTGTCACCAGTGGCCCGTACCGATTGATTCCGCACCCCAACTACGTCGCGGTGATCGCCGAAGGTGTCGCGTTGCCGTTGGTGCACAGCGCGTGGATCACCGCGTTGGCGTTCTCGACGATGAACGCATGGCTGCTGAGCACCCGGGTTAAAGTCGAGAATGCTGCGTTGGCGGGCTTGAGATGATCGACCTTCTCGTCGTCGGTGGCGGCCCGGCCGGGCTGGCCACGGCGATTCACGCCGCTCGGGCCGGACTGGAAGTCGTGGTCGCCGAACGACGTCAGGGAGTCATCGACAAAGCGTGCGGCGAGGGACTGATGCCGCACACGCTGCGCCATCTGGAGCGCCTCGAGGTGCACCCGCACGGCAAGCCGATCCGAGGCATCAGTTATCGGGACGGCTCGCGGCACGTCGAAGCGAAATTCAAGCACGGGGCCGGCCGCGGCGTGCGCCGGACGGTGCTGCATGGCGCACTACTCGACGCCGCCATCGGGGCCGGTGTCGAGATGTGCCACGACGAGGTCCGCGGGATAACCCAGGACGCCGGCAGTGTGCGCGCCGGACGCTGGCAGGCGCGATACCTTGCCGCAGCCGATGGGCTGCACTCCCCTATCCGCCGGTCGCTGGGCTTGGAACAACCGAGCCCAAGCAGCCGACGGTGGGGCATCAGTCGGCACGTGCAGACCGAGCCGTGGTCGGATCACGTCGAGGTGCACTGGGCACCCGGGGCCGAAGCCTATGTCACTCCAGTCGCCAACGACTGTGTCGGCATCGCGATGCTCACCTCGCAACGGGGCGGATTCGATTGCCGGGTAGCCGAATTCCCCACTCTCCGGGATCGCATCCAGGGCTGCGAGCACGAGCCCGACCGGGCGGCCGGACCGCTACGCCAGAAAGTGTCGAGCCGAGCTGCCGGGCGAGTACTGCTCGTCGGCGACGCCGCCGGTTACGTCGACGCGCTCACTGGCGAAGGCCTTGGTCTGGCGTTTGGCGCAGCCGAGTTGGCGGTGGACTGTGTGATCGCCGAGCGTCTCGGAGAATACGACCGGCGGTGGCGGCAACTGACTCGCCGCTATCGGATGCTGACCGCGACGTTGCTCCATGCGAGCGCATACGGCCCCGCCCGGTCGCGCATCGTGCCGGCCGCGGCGGCTTTACCCGCCGTTTTCGCCGGCATGGTGAATCTGCTCGCGCAGTAGCGGTTACACGGGACGCAGAACAAGCAAGGCACCGGTCAGAGCTTCCTCCTCGAGAAGTGTTCCGATTCTTGAACTTTGCCGCTCGGCCATTTGCCATGCGTCGGTGTGGCCGTATCGGTCGGTGAGCTCTCGCTCGATTTCGTCCATCCGTTTGGTCCACGTGCCAGGGACTGCAGGGAGGTTGGCTGTGCTCAGCCATTGCTCCAACCGAAGCGACGCGCACTCCACCATGCGCAGCAGTCGGCTGGACGTTGGAAAGTGGTTACCGTCGGACTGACTACTCGGTATCTCGCGCTGCGCGACGAAGACGAGCAACCCGATCCGGCCGCCGGGCCGCACCACGCGCCGCAACTCGCCGAGCAACTCCTGCTGTCGCGGAGTCGTGCACACCACGCCGAGCGCCCAGGCGGCGTCGACACTCGAGTCCGCTATCGGCAATGTCGACCCCTCGGCACGCACCACCGGATAGCCGAACAACCTCGACGCGGCGCGGCACGCGCCCGGTTCGGGCTCAGCCAGCAACGGCAGCGCCCCGCATGACCGCGCCGCGTACGCGGCTGGACCTCCGACACCCGCACCGCAGTCCAACAAAGCGGCACCGGGCGCTAGCCGCATTCCGTCGATCAGCCAATCGAGGGCAGCCGGACTGCCGCTGCCCCTACACCCGGCGGGCACGTGGTGATCCGGCCCGAGGTCCAGGGCCACTTGAGCGGTCCACTCGGCGACGGTGTCGAACTCGGCATTCATCGCGTCGCCGGCGCGACTCATGTGCGCCGCTCCGTTCGGATGCGGCGACCGACTTCTGCTTTGATCTCGGCCCCGAGGCGCGCGCTCGACGCCGACGCCAACCCGGACACGTTGACGCCATCGACGCCGTCGATGGCCAGCAGCGCCCGCGCCTCGGCTACAGCCGCGTCAATCCCGGCTGCGACCGGGTCCGCCGCGTGCAGCACCTGCTCGGTCACCGCCGGGTCGAGTTCGAGACCGGGCAGTCCCTGCAAGACCGCCGCTGACATGTCGTCGGTGAACACCGCGACAGCGGCGATCACCGGAATCGCCAGTCCGGCCGACCGGGCTGCGGCCACGAACTGCGCGATCATGTCGGGGAATGGCACATGGTTGAGCACTGCCAGGTTCGCGCCGGCGCGTTGCTTTTCCACCAACCGGGCGGGACGCGCATGCACGGGCGGCGCAGTGGGTGTTTCGGGCACAGCCGCAGTCACGCCGAGCGATGCGGCCAGCGCGACCAACCGCGGACCATCCAGATCGAAGGTCTGCGTCACTTCCGGGCGCACGTCGTAACCGCGTCCGTCTCCGGTCACGCACAACACCGTGCCGACGCCGATGCTGCGCAAGCCGCGTAATTCCTGCTCCAACACGACCCGATTGCGGTCCCGGCAGGACAGCGTGATCCACGGAACGACACCCGCGTCGAGCAGCAGCGACCCCATCAACGTGGGCGGGAAATCTGGTTTGTTCTGATGTTCGCCGACGAGCACGGCGTCGCAGCCGGGGGCTAGGACGGCCGCGGTGGCCGCGATGTCGGGGCGACTGAAAGGCGCGCAACTGAAGTCGGTGAGCACCAGCGGCACGCTGCCCGGACGGGCCGCCGACTGATGCCCCGACCAGGGCACCAGGTCAGCGAAGGTGCAGTCCCCCGCGCGCATCTCGCACTGACCGTCGGGCCGCACCCCTCCGCACGGCCCGAACTGCATGCGCTTGGGGCATTGCAATTCGCTCGACACACCTTTTCCTCGCTTATCGGAACTCGCTGGCGGGTACCCGTCGCACCGTCGGCGCAAGCACCCCGACCCCGACGCGCGGGGCGCTCAAACCGGTGTTGGTCGCGGTCACCCGCCCGGCGCTATTAGGCTGGTGCCCGAAACGGACGTCGTTAGGAAGAACAAGTGACAAATAGCTCAGGCACAACGCCCACCTCGACCCCTCATGCCGAGTCCGCGTGGTTGTCGAAGTCCGCTGCGCAAACCCGCGGATCGGACAAAGAGGAAGTCCAATTCCACTACGACATCTCCAATGACTTCTTCAAGCTGTGGCAGGACCCCTCGCAGACCTACAGCTGCGCGTATTTCGAGAAGGACGACTACACACTCGAGCAGGCGCAGCTGGCCAAGGTCGACCTGTCGCTGGGCAAGCTGGGCTTGAAGCCCGGCATGACGCTGCTGGACATCGGCTGCGGTTGGGGCTCCACCATTCAGCGCGCGGTCGAGAAGTACGACGTCAACGTCATCGGCCTGACGCTCTCGGAGAACCAGAAGCAGCACATCGAGGACAACCGGTTCCCGAACATCGACACCACACGCAACATGGAAGTCCGCCTCCAACCTTGGGAGGATTTCGACGAGCCAGTCGACCGGGTGGTGTCAATCGGTGCCTTCGAGCACTTCGGCTTCAACAAGTACGACGACTATTTCAAGAAGACTTTCAACCTGATGCCCGACGACGGCGTGATGATGCTGCACACGATCATCATTCCGAGCGATGAGGAGATCAAAGCGCGGAAGCTACCGCTGACGATGTCCCGCGTGCGGTTCATCAAATTCATCATGGACGAGATCTATCCCGGCGGTCGTCTGCCGCTGGGCGCGCAGGTCGAGGAGCACGCCGTCAAGGCGGGATACACGGTGACCCGCAAGCAAGCGCTGCGCCCGCACTACGCGCGCACCCTCGACACCTGGGCATCGAATCTGGAGTCGAAGAAGGACGAGGCCATCGCGATCACGTCCGAAGTCATCTACGAGCGTTTTCTGAAGTACTTGACCGGTTGCGCTGACCTGTTCCGCGAGGGCTACACCGACGTTTGCCAGTACACCTGCGAAAAGGCTCCCGCTTAGCCGGATTTGACGAGATGCGCTATACAGTTCGTGTACAACAGTGCAGTTTGGCGAGTTGAGTGATCCATCTGAAAGGCCAATTTTTATGACGGACAACGGGTCGGATGGCGCATCGAAGTTGCAGCCGGCCTATGAGGATGTTCAGGCCCACTACGACATCTCCAACGACTTCTTCGGGCTGTTCCAGGACCCGACGCGGACCTACAGCTGCGCGTATTTCGAGCGCGATGACATGACGCTGCAAGAAGCGCAGATCGCCAAAATCGACCTTGCGCTCGGCAAACTGGGTCTCGAGCCCGGAATGACACTGCTTGACGTCGGCTGCGGCTGGGCGTCGGTCATGAAGCGCGCCGTCGAGAAGCACGACGTCAACGTCATTGGGCTGACACTGAGCAAGAACCAACGCGCTCTAGGCCAGCAGATACTCGACCAGATCGATACCGGCCGTTCCCGTCAGGTCCGGCTGCTCGGTTGGGAGGAGTTCGAGGAGCCCGTCGACCGCATCGTCAGCATCGAGGCGTTCGAAGCGTTCCCGAAATCCCGGTATAAGGCCTTTTTCGACTTGTGCTACCGCATCATGCCCAGCGACGGCCGGATGGTCTTGCAGACGATCATGGGTCACCCGCTCAAGCGCTGGCCCGAGATGGGCATTCCGATCACCATGACCGATCTGCGGTTCATGCGGTTCATCGCCGCTGAGATCTTTCCCGGCGGCTCGGTGCCGGCCGACGAGGATGTCATCGAATACTCTGCGAACGCAGGCTTTTCAGTTGAGAAGCTGCAGAAGATGACCGACGACTACGTCCGCACCCTCGACATCTGGTCGCAGAAGCTGGAAGCCGCTCGCGACCAGGCGATCGCGGTCACCTCGACCGAGGTCTATGACCGCTACATGCGCTACCTGATCGGATGCTCGGACTTCTTCCAGCGCAACGTTTCTGAGGTGGGCCAGTTCACTCTCGTCAAGTGACGGGCGGCCGGCTGGTCAAACTTGGTTGAATCCGCCATCGGCGTCGATGGTGGAACCGGTGATGAAGCTGGACAAATCACTCGCCAAAAAGACTGCGGCGTTGGCGATTTCGACGGGCTCGGCGAATCGGCCCAGCGGTATGGTCGCGACGCGTGCGGCGCGGAACTCGGCGATCGAGGCATTGGGATCGGTCTGAGCGGCCAGGTTGTCGCTCCCCGGGGTGGCGGTGGACCCGGCGACGACGACGTTGACTCGGATATGACGATCGGCCAATTCGTTCGCCCAGGCGCGCGCGAGTGACCGCACGGCGGCTTTGGTCGCGGCGTAGATGCTCAGACCTGGACGGCCGCGTTCGGCGGTGGTGGATCCGGTCAGGATGACCGATGCACCATCGTTGAGCAGCGGCAAGGCCTTTTGCACCGTGTACACCACTCCCTTGACGTTGGTGGTCAGCAGCGCATCGAGGTCGTCGCCGGTGATCTCACCCAGACGCGCGACCCTGGTCGAACCGGCGTTGGCCACGACGATGTCTAGGCCCCTACCGGCTGCATCGACTTCGGCGTAGAGCCGGTCGAGATCTTCCGGCGTTCCGACGTCGCCTTGCACGGCGACTGCCCGGGGGCCCAATTGTGCCGCGGCGGAATCGAGTTCGGGGCGCCGACGACCGGTGATGAACACCCGCTCCGCACCTTCGGCGAGGAACCGCCCCGCGGTCGCCAGCCCGATGCCGGAGTTGGCGCCGGTGACGACGGCGGTCTTGTGGTCTAACAGTCCCATCACGGTCTCCTGGTGAGGTCGATCTCGGCACCGCGAACATCGAGAGTGATCGATGCGGCGGTCAGATCGCAAGTGTCGTCAGGGTAGCGGCGGTGAACCCGACGCCGGGTCGCGAAGGTGAGGCCGTCGAAGCTCGGTCGGATCGGGTGCAGCGTTTCGACAACCCGCCGGTCGAACGTCTGTTTCCTGCCGCGGTGATCGCGAGGTCCAGCAACTGACTACGAGTGTTCACCTCGACGCCCTGCCGGTGACGGTCAGGAAGTCCACGATGTCAGGATCAATGATCGACACGTCGTTCGGGCGGGCTACGTGTGAGCTCATGATTCCGCTAACCGAACTCTTACCGGGTTTATTTCGTTGCCCTTGCAGTGATTTGGTTCGTCCGGGAAGCGTTGATGCACAGCAGAATCTCCACGAGTGCGGTCTGGCCTAGATTGTTGACTATACTATAGTTTAGTCAGCTATTGTCGACGTTAACAGACGGCCAACGAATGCAGCTAACTCTGCGGCTATTGAGTTAGCGGGGTTATTCTGACGAGATGACGGCAACATCCGATGTCATCTCGCTGCAGGGGCGGTCGGCTAGCGGCGAGCGATCCCTCGCGCACGAATGGTGCCCGATCGAACGCGCACTGAAAGAGATCGGAACGAACTCAGCGTTGCTACTTCTTCGTGAGGTCTTCTACGGCGCACGACGTTTCGAAGACCTGGCCCGCCTGGCCGACATCACTGAACAGATGGCGGCGATCCGGCTCAAACAACTCGTCGAAGCCGGCATCTTGACCAAACAACCCTATAAAAGTCCTGGTCAACGCACCCGCTATGAGTATGTCTTGACCGGTCGTGGCCGGGAGCTCTTTCCCGTGATGGTCAGCTTGATCGAATTCGGGCTGCTGATGCAGGGCGACGCCAAGCGGTTGGAGCTCAACCACGGCGACGGCTGCGGCGCACCGATCGTTGCGCAGGTGCAGTGCGCCCAGGGACACGTGGTCCCGCTGGCGCAGACGGAAGCGCGGATCAAACGGCGACGCCGCTGACCGTGGGCCTAGGCCACCAGCGATCTGGGCGTGTCCACGATCGAGTAGTCACTCGCGTCCCCTGACACGACTCGGCTTCTTTCGCCGTGCACGCTCACCGGGATGTCGCCGGCAAGGGTGATCCGGTGCATGACGCGGTGCTGCGTGCCGTAGTCCGATACCGCGTAATGCTGCGTCGCGCGGTTGTCCCAGATCGCGACGTCACCGAGTTCCCAGTTCCACCGAATCGTGTTCTCCAGCCAGGTGATCCGGTCCTGGAAGATCTGGAACAGCGCCCGCGACTCGGCGCCGTTGACTCCCAGGATCGTCTTGACGAAGTTGCCCAGCAGCAATGACCGCTCGCCTGTTTCCGGATGCACCCGAACGACCGGATGGTGCGTCTCGTAGTGACTGGACTGGAACTCGTCGGCGTACTTCAACAGCGCTTCGGGGTCGGCTTCCAGTGCTGCCAGCTTCACCGGATCGACCTGGGCATAGTCGAAGGCGTTGTTGTGCATCGCCCAGAGGCCGTCGGCGAGGTGCTGGAGCGGCTGTGGCAGTTGCTGATACGCCGCCACCGTGGACGCCCAGGTGGTGGTGCCGCCATAGGTCGGCAGTTCGACGGCGCGAAGGATCGACGCTTTCGGAGGGCGGTCGACGAAGGTGACATCGGTGTGCCACTGGTTGGCCCCGGCGCCCCCGATGGACTCGAGTCGCATGACCTTGCTGCCTTCGAATTTGAGTGTCGGATGCGGAGTCGTAGGCACACCGAGACTTTCAGCAAAGGCGTAATGCGAGTCGTCGTCGAGATGATGCTGACCACGGATGAACACGACCTTGTGGGTGGTCAAAGCCGTGTTGACCGCGGCCGCCGTCTCCGCATCGAGCGCGCCGAGGTGCACCCCTTCGATGCGTGCACCGATGTTCTCGCCCAACTTCACCACACGGAAATCGCTAGTCACTGCTGCTCCTCTTCGACGTGTTCGACGTGTAGGCATCTGACTACACCTCAGATATCGGCTACTGTACACAGATGGCTACAGCGGAGGCAACGGTTTCGACCACGGCGAAGCCAATTGGAAAAGACGAGGTCATCGCCGCCGTCCTTGAAGCGGCCGGTGAGTTGTTCGCCGAGAAGGGCCCGGCCGCGACGTCGATCCGCGAGGTCGCGGCACGAGCAGGCGTAAACCACGGCCTGTTGCATCGACACTTCGGCAGCAAGCACCGACTGCTGGCCGCGACCCTGCAGAATCTGGCCGACTCGGGAGCGGCGCTTCGTGAGTCCGGCGCCTCTCCAGAGGAGATCGAGGCCGCCCGAGAACGTCAGGCGCGCGTCATGGTGCGCTCGACGCTCGATGGTTTTCCCGTCGAAGAACTCCAGCAGCGCTTTCCCGGCATGGAAGCATTCCTCGATGTGGTCCGCGCCAATCACAGCGACGAGCGCACGGCACGACTGCTCGCCGCCCACGGGATGGCTCTTCAATTGGGCTGGGGACTGCTCGGACCGACCCTGCGGGTCGCGTTCGGACTGCAGGACCTCGACGAGACCGAGATCCGCGCAGCGGTCGACGAGCAACTCGCGAAAATCGTCGCCGGTCGATAGCGGCCTGCTTTACCTGAGACAGAACACTCTGTCTACAGCCTGAGTCTGTTAATTTGGCTGTTATGAAGACCGCGGATCGCGCGACGCTCGCCGAGAAGAAGGCATCGGCCCGACCCGCGGACCGCCTACTTGCCGCGGCTACGGAACTCTTTGGCAAATACGGGATTCGAGCAGTAGGTGTCGATCGGATCCTGCGGGAAGCGGACTGCGCAAAGGCCAGCCTGTACAGCAGCTACGGCTCGAAGGATTCACTCGTCATCGCGTACTTGACGGAGTTGGACCACGCCGACCGCATCGGATTCGCGCGGGCGATCGAGCACCTTTCCGACCCCGCAGCCAAGGCGTTGACGTTCTTCGATCTGGCGCAGGCCAAGGCTTTGCGGCACGACTTTCCCGGTTGCCTCTACACCAGCGCCGCGAGCGAGTTCCCAGGCGTGCGCTTCGAACCCATCGATAATCATCGTCACTGGGTACGGACCACGCTCGCTGGGTTCGTCAAGGCCGCGGGCGGGCGGCGTCCGACTCCGACAGCTCGACACATCCAATTGCTCTACGACGGTGCACTCGCGGCGTCCAAGGTCGAGCAATCGGTCGAGCCCATTCGCTTCGCCCGGGGACTGGCCGCCGATGCGATCGCGCGGGCGATCGTCGACCGCGTCTAGCACCCCTTCGAATCACCGCGATTCCATCGCGGTCCGCTGTAGCCGATTTCACCGCCACGCCCCGGGCTTGAGGCGTTCATCCCTCACCACACCTGCGACGATGCACTACGGTCGAATCCCGCACTCGGCGACCCCTGCTCTGCGAAGCGGATTGCCCGGGGTCGACGGACTCTTCCGCGCGTAGACAGATCGGTCTGTCTGTGCCAACGTCTGCACTCATGACCACCACTTCCAGCCACGCACTGGTGATCGACGCCGCCGGGCTCGATCGGCTTTCCTGTAATGCCAAAGAAAATCCCGATACCGGCAAGAAGACGCTCCGGGCGACGACGCGGTGCGAGTCCGGCTTTCGCAACCTGACGTATGTCCGCGACCTGGCGCCGATGCTCGTCGGCGAGCCGCCGGCCCTCCTAGGTGATGATGCGGCACCCAATCCGTCGGAAACCGTTCTGGCGGCGCTGGGTTCGTGCGTAGCGGTGGGCTTACTGGCCAATGCCACCCACCGGGACGTCACGCTGACCAAGATCGAAGTCACCATGGAGGGCGACATCGACATCTCCGCCGTGTGGGGAGTCGGCGACACCCCGCCCGACAAGGTTCTCGGCTTCTCCGCGGTCCGGTGCCACGTCACCCTCGCCAGCGATGCGGATCCGGCCGTGCTGCAAGAGATTCACGACAACGCGATCCAGTGGTCTCCGGTGGTCAACACACTGCGGCGGCCGGCAGCCGTCGACTCCGCCCTGGTGATCGAATGACCGCCGGACTTAAGCACACCGCACTCATGGCAGACATCCGGCCCGCGGCCCTGACCCCCGAAATCGCTGAGGACATCGCCGCCGGCGCCGCTGCGTTGGATCGCGGTGAACGCGATACCCGCGACAACGTGACACTGCTGGCGCGGGCGGGGTTGGTCGGGGCAGGCGCTCCCGGTAACCACGACGGCGCTCTTCCCGCCATGGCCGCTACCCTCGCCCAACTTGCCGGCCGGTGCCTGTCGACGGCGTTTTCGTTGTGGGCACATCGGATGACGCTCGAGTATCTGAGCACCGCCGACACCCCGTGGGCACAGTCCGCGGCGGCCGGCCTGCGCAACGGAGACATCATGGGTGTCACGGGCATGGCCTCGGCGTTCAAGGACGCCGCCGGTTGCGGTTCGCTGGATTTGGCGGCGACTCCGGTCGACGGCGGTTACCGGCTGAGCGGAACGCTGCGCTGGGCCAGCAACCTGTATCCCGATTCGGTGATGGTGACGGCGGCGCGTCTGGAGTCCGGTGACAAGATCGTCGTCGCGCTCTCATTGGCCGCTCGGGGTGTCACGATCGGTGAACACTTCGACCTGCTCGGACTCGGCAGTACCGCATCGTCCACGGTCACCCTCGACGAGGTGCACGTCAGCACCGAGCAGGTACTCAGCCGTGACATCACATCCTTTCTCGCACAGGTCCGTCCGACGTTCCTGGTGTTGCAGTCCGCGATGTGCGTCGGCCTGGCGCGTCGCTGCCTCGACGAGGCCGGAACCGGGCTCAGCGGCGTCAATTCCATTTTCACCGCTGAATTCGACTCACTGACAACCGAACTCGACACGACCGAGTCCAAGGTTGCGGCGTTTGCCGAGTCCGTCGGTGGCGTTGGCGCACCCGGCAAACGTGATCTCTTGGAAGTGCGGCTCAGCGCGGCTGAGCTCGTCAGTGCCGCCGCGGCTTTGGAAATCCGTACCGCCGGAGGCAAAGGCTACGCACGTCGCACCGATGCCAGCCGCCGATTCCGGGAAGCCGCGTTCATCCCCGTGCAATCACCGTCGGAAGCCCAGTTGCGCTGGGAACTCGGCAACTCTGCCTAACTCGACAATCCGGAGTGCAGCCATGACTTCATCAACATTGACCAACGGCGCCGAGCCGTTGACCGCGCCGCCGGTCCCGGCCGAGAACCTCGACCCGCTGGAATTGTTCACGGTCGGCCAGATGGCGACGCGCGTCGCTGACATCGCCGTTGAAAAGGCAGCTCACCCAGGGAGTTTCCTGATCCGTTCGTTGGTTGGCGGCGCCATGGTGTCGTTCGGCGTCTTGCTGTCGTTGGTGGTCAGCACCGGCGTGACAACGCCCGGCATCGCAAGTCTGCTGATGGGCTTGGCATTCGGGATGTCGTTCGCGCTGATCCTCGTCTCGGGAATGTCGCTGATCACCGCGGACATGGCAGCCGGTGCAATGGCGATCCTGCAACGGCGCATGACGGCGCTCGGTTACCTGCGCCTGCTGGTGATCGGCCTGGTCGGCAATTGTGTTGGCGCGCTGGTGTTCGTCGCGGTGTGCGCGGCCGCCGGCGGCCCATACCTGGGTGCGTTCGCGCAGCGCGCGGCTACCGTCGCGGCGGCGAAGACATCGCAGCCGGTGCTCACCGCGATCTTGCTGGCCGTGGTGTGCACCTGGTTTCTACAGACGTCGATGTGCCTGTTCTTCAAAGCTCGAACCGACATCGCCCGAATGGGATTCGCGTTCTACGGGCCGTTCGCCTTTGTCATCGGCGCGACTCAGCACGTCATCGCCAACATCGGCTTTCTCGGACTTCCTTTGCTGCTGTCTGCATTTCACCCAGACGCGCCGCACACACTGCTGACGTGGGGATGGGGCGCGCACGGGCTACTCACCAATATCGCGATCACCACGGCCGGCAACCTCGTCGGCGGCACCGTCTTCGTCGCACTGCCGTTCCAACTCGTCGCCAATCTTCAGCAGCACGACCGATAGGAGTGCCACTCACCGACCGACCGATGTCGCTCTGTGACCTGACTGTGGCCGCCATGTGCTCATTGCTGCACTACATTACGACTCGACCGTTTCGCGGCGAACCCTGACGACGCACGGCTGAGAGTCAATGGCAGGCGAGGAGTTTCATGGATTTCGAGGGCGCACAAGCCCGCGACCTGATGTCGCTGGTTCACCGAGCACTGCGCAGTGATGACATCGACAAGGGCTTGCTCTGCGCAGCCGCGATCAAAGTCATCGACAACCCCCCTCGGGACGGCATCCTGCGGAATCTGGCTGACCACGTCTGCCAATCCGTCTTCGACTGGGCCTGCTTCGACGGCTCATCGGCCCGACTCGAGGGCGTCGTGAAAGGTTACGAGTCAGCCGCGAGTGCGCTGCGGGCGCTGCAGATCGAAGAGCGGCTCAACGCGCTGCCGCATTGAGCGTCGCCGTCAAGTACCCGGAGCCACCACCGAAGGATGCCAACTCGTCATCGGGTAGATCAAACCCGTTGGCGGCGTAGACGTCTGCGGTGGTGCGGGTGTCAACGTGCCATCCTTGTTTCCGGAGGTAGTCGGCCGCGGTGTTGCGCTCACCGGTGTAGAACAACTCGGCGAGATTGATGTCGGAGCCGATGCGCCGAGACCGCTCGGTGAGCCGCTCCGCCCAATCCGGTGGCGTGTTGGCCAGATCCATGTGTTCGGTCGCGATGCGACTGCCCGTTGCGGACAGGGCGGCGACGTTGTCGAACAATCGGTCCTGCGCTTCCGGCGGCAGATACACGAGCAGACCTTCGGCACTCCAGGCGGTTGGCTGTTGGGTGTCGAATCCGGCCTCGACCAGCGCTGCCGGCCAGTCTTCGCGCAAATCGATTGCCACCGTTCGCCGTTGAGCGGTGGGCTCGGCGCCCAGGTCAGCGAGCGTCTGCGTCTTGAAAGCGATGACTTGAGGCTGGTCGATCTCATAGACCACGGTGCCGGCGCCCCACGGCAGCCGGTAGGCCCTGGTGTCCAGACCCGACGCCAAGATGACCGCCTGCCGAATACCGGACTCGGTCGCCTGGACGAAGAAGTCGTCGAAGAAGCGGGTGCGCACGGCGATCTGCTCCGTCATCGCGCGGCGATTCAGCAGCGGGTCGTCCACCCGTCCGATCTCGCCGTCGATCAGCTTCACGAAAGTATCGATGCCCACCGCTCGGACGAGCGGATCTGCCCACGGATCATGGAGCAGCGCATCGGGATTCTGCGATGCCATCGCCCGTGAGGCGGCGACCGCAGTGGCCGTCGCTCCGACGCTCGATGCCAGGTCCCAGGTGTCCTTGTCTGTTCGAGTCATTGTTCGCCCTCTTCCCGCAATCAGATTTACTTAGCCTAATTAAGTTTATCAGAGACTTCTGCGGCCGTCTCGAGTCGGCGCACCCTGCGCTGCGTCTGGCGTGATAGAGCCCTAATCTGTCTCTTATGCTGCCGTCACCCATGGGGCTACCAAGAACAACGCAGGCGCTGCTGAAACTTCTCAGTGGTGCGTTGCTGCTCGCAGCATCGCTGGTCTCGACCTCCACGATCGCCCGTGCCGCTGACGGCGAACCGTGCCCCAACGTCGAGGTGATCTTCGCCCGCGGCACGCTCGAGCCGCCGGGCGTCGGAGCAACCGGGCAGGCATTCACCGACGCGCTCAACGGCCGCCTGGGCAACAGCCCCGCCGTGATTTATCCGGTCAACTATCCGGCGTCGCTCGACTTCAACCAAGCCGGCGCGGGCGTCTCCGACGCGGCCAACAAGGTGCTCGACACCGTCAACACCTGCCCCGCGACCAAGATGGTCATCGGGGGCTACTCGCAAGGCGCTGCGATCGCGGCGTATATCACCGCCGACAGCGTGCCGCCTGGTTACGATCTGCCGGCCGGCATCACCGGCCCACTGCCGCCGGACGTGGCCCGCCATGTCGCCGCAGTCGTCCTCTTCGGTAAGCCGTCGAGCGGCTTCCTCAACCTGGTGGACCACAGTGCGCCACCGATCAACATCGGGCCCCTGTACGCCAACAAGACCATCGACCTGTGCGCACCCGAAGACCCCGTCTGCACTACCGGCGGCGGATTCAGCCGGGCCGCACACAGCGCGTACAAGTCCAACGGCATGGCCGATCAAGCCGCCGACTTCGCCGCGAAAGCGCTCGGGCGTTGATCACTCGCCGCTGAACGCAGCGCCGTCGAAGCGCTCGCGAAATGCAAGCTCAGCGACGGGTCGGCGCCGCAGCTTGGTGACGCGCCGCGCCGGTCGGCCCAGCGGTACCACCGCGGCGACTGCGAACGAATCCGGAATGCCCAGAAGCTTTTTCACGCGAGGTTCCTCGGCGACCGCCATCGTGGTCAGCACCCCGCCGTAGCCTTCGTTGCGAGCCGCGAGCAAAACATTCCACACCAACGGGTAGACCGACGCCCCCGGCGTCACCGCGACGCGATCCAGCTCTTGGTCCAGCGCGGCGACGACCGCTAGGTCGACGCAGAACACCAACACCACCGGCGCGACGCGAAACGGTGCCGACATCTGCTCAGGAACCTGCGTTGCTGCGATGGTCGACGCGTCCACGCCCGGCGGGTGCAACGGATTCCACGGCGACTCGCCGTGGGCTGACTGCGCCACGTAGCGGCGCGCACCCGGTAGCGCCAATTGCGCCAGCGCTGAACGTGAATCGGCGTCGCGTACGATCACCACCCGAGTGCCTTGCCGGTTGCCACCGGATGGCGCGAAGCGGGCGTTCTCCAGAATCCGGCCCAAGACGTCATCGGGAAGCGGATCGTCGGTGAATTCGCGGACCGCGGGCGTTGATCGCATCACGTCATAGAGCTCCATGGTCACCAGAGTGCCGCATGGGGCGAGGTGGTGTAGATCACTCGACTCAACCGGAATCGCGGGGTATCCATCCCGCTTGTAGCAGGCAGTACAGCCACAGCAGACGCAACCGAGGGACGGGGACCACATCATGAGCACGACGCCAACAGCCCGCAGGGGCACCCTGATCACTCGAGCCGCCCAATCCACGGTGTTGGCGGCGTTTGGTCTGGCCGCACTCTTCACCAGCGCACTTTCCGCTCCGATCGCCTCGGCCAACGCCGATGGCGCGTCATGCGCCAACGTCGAGGTGGTGTTCGCCCGCGGCACGCTGGAAGCACCGGGCGTCGGCGCGACGGGCCAAGCCTTCGTCGACGCGCTCACCGCCAGGCTGCCGGGCAAGACAATCGACGTCTACGGGGTCAACTACCCGGCGTCGTTGGATTTCGGTCGGACGACCGACGGCATCGCTGACGCGACAAACCGGATCCAGTCGATCGCGGCGAACTGCCCGGCGACCAAAATCGTGCTGGGTGGCTACTCGCAAGGCGCCGCGGTAGCCGGTTACACGACGGCGAGCTCAGTCCCTGACGGATTCGCCCTTCCCGCAAGCATTTCTGGGCCGATGCCCCCGGCCGTCGCCTCGCACGTCGCGGCCGTCGTACTGTTCGGAACACCTGACGACTGGTTCCTGGGCCTGGCCGACCACAACGCGCCCCCGATCGCCATCGGACAGCTCTACGCCGGCAAGACCCTTCAGTTGTGCGCCGCCGGAGACCCGGTCTGCTTCCCCGGCGGCATGGACCGCGGTGCGCACAGCTCCTACAAGGTCAACGGAATGGCCGTCCAGGCGGCGGACTACGTCGGCCACCAGTTGGGTGTCGCCGCACCGGCGGCGCCCGTCCTGCAGTCCTCGGCAGAGATCGGCCCTGACCAGCAGGCCCCCGCGCCCGCCTCAGTCGGCTGATTCGCCGGCAGTAAAGCCCCCGACCGACGACGCCCCCCTGGAGTCGGTCGGGGCTTTACTGCTGGTCGGTCAGGACAGGGTAGAGGCTGTGGCTTCCTTGAAAGCCCTTGAGTTCAACGTCGCGCGGTGCGCCGAAATCGATGTCAGGCACGCCGTCGACGGCCTTCCGCACGGATTCGCTGACCAGGATCTCGCCCCCGTCGGCTTGTCCGGTGATCCGCGCGGCCAACGCAACATTGCGGCCGAACAAGTCGTCGCCGCGTCTGACCGATGGTCCCAGGTGCATACCGATGCGCACCCGGATTCCCTCCCAGCGATCGGCGTCGTCGTTCAGAGCCTGCTGCACACCGACCCCGCACAGCACGGCTTGTTCCGCATCGGCGAACGCAATCATGAAGCCGTCGCCCTGGCTCTTGATCACGTGGCCGCCATGATCGCCGACGAGCTTTTGGATCAGACGGTTGTGGCGCTCCAGGATTCGCAGCCATTCTCGGTCGCCCAGGGTCTCGTTGCGCAGGGTTGAATCCTCGATGTCGGAAAAGGCGACAACGACGTCGCCATCCGCGGTCAGCCTGGCGAGGTCGGGGCGTTCGACCTGAGCCCACCCCGCGAGGTCTTCGACGGAGTTACGGACGGTGGCGCCAAGCCCTTTCGAGATCAGCGAATCAGCCGTCTTGAACGCGGTCCTGATCGCGAACGGCGCGACACCTCGCCGTCGCCGTCGCCGTCCGGCCTCGAGAGTCTTCCTTCTCTCCAACTCGACTCGGGTGTGCTTCAGCTGTCGTCGCGACACGATCAGCACTATCGCCAGGGCAATGATTCCGCCGAGTTCGACGACAGCGGCGACCCCGGCCAATACGGCTCCATTCACGGTGTGGCTGCCGCCGTTGGCGATGCTGTCATCGGCTGATTATTGCCGACACCGTCAGGGCCGACGGAGCGTCACGATGGTGACGTCGTCGTGGGTGTTTTCCGACATCACCGTCCTGATCCAGCTCGCCGACGCATGGCTGGCCCGGCCGAGGGCCGCAGCCAGCCGGTCCATGTTGTCGTCGATCGACTCGCCGCGACGTTCGACGAGTCCGTCGGAGTAGATGACCAACCCGTCTCCGGGCTCCAGCGTGAACGCGCTCGGTTTATACGTGACGCCTTTGAGGCCGATCGGCGGCGAGAGCAGTATCGGTGCCCGCACCGCGGGCTGCGCCGTCGTCGTCAGGTAGGGAATCAGATGGCCCGCGCACGCCGCCTCGACCTGTCCCGAATCCAGATCGACCCGCGCGACGAGAACGGTCGCGAACGCGCTGGGCAGCATGTGCAGACAGAACTCGTTGAGTTGGTTCAGCGCCGCCGCCGGTGTATCGCCGGCGAACAACTGAGCGCGCAGCACGTTGCGTAACTGCGCCATGATGCCTGCCGCGGGGATGCCGTGTCCCGCAACGTCGCCGAGCAGCACAATCAACCGGCCGTCGCGTAACTCGAAGGCGTCGTACCAGTCACCTCCGACCCGGCCGCCGGCGGCCGGCTCGTAATGCGCGGATAACCGCCAATTCTCGAGCTGCGGGATCGACTCAGGGAGCAGGCTGCGCTGCAGCGTCTCCGCCACCCGCAGTGCCCCACGCGTGCGTCGGTACAGCGCTTCGACGAGGTAGCGCCGCAACACCTCCGCCGACTCGGTCTCGCTGGGCGCCCACGGTTCGCTGCACTCGCGGACGATTTCGCGCCATCGGTCGAATGATTTGCGTGGGCTGAGCCGAATCCCGTCGCCCTCGCTGACCGCGATCGCCTTGTTGCGGGGGTCGCCACCCCAATCCACCGAGCGCACTTTCTCACGGCGGAACCAGATCGCGTGCTGCCCGTCCGGCAGGTTGAGAACGAGGGCGCCCGCGGCCAACTGCGGATCGATGTCGAGATCGGAGAGCTCGCGGGACAGGCATTCGGTACTCGCGATTTCGTCGCCGGCTTCGAGTGCCCAGTCCGCGACGGCGGACACGACTTCCGGCGGTGGAACCGAACCGCGCACCTCCTGTTCGCCCGCGATGTTGACGACGACACCGTCGGCGGTCACCAGGTCGAGCAGGTCAGGGGCCCCGAGCATCGCCGCCATGAGCGATTCACTGTCGTTGAGCGTGGCCGCGGTGAGCTTGCCCAACACCGCCTGCGCCGACAGCCGCTTCTGCAGTTGGTCGTCTTCGAACCGTTCGACGAGGCGCAGCGACAGAGTCGAGCCGAGAAATTCGGCCGCCGCCCTGGCGCCGAACGGAGGCAGATGCGGACCGGCGTAGTGGTGGCATGCGATGAGCCCCCACAATCGCCCCTGGCGCAGCAACGAGATCGACATCGATGCGTGTACACCCATGTTCTGCAAGTACTCGATGTGGATGGGAGAGACGCTGCGCAGCGTCGCGTGGGTCAAGTCCAGCGGTGCACCGCGATCCGGATCGACGACCGGCACCATCGGCGCCGGGGTATAGCCGACATCCGAGATGAGCCGGATCGAGTTCTTCTCGTAGAGCGCCCGCGCCTGCGCCGGGATATCGGTGGACGGGTAGTGCAGGCCGAGGAACGAATTGAGGTCGTCACGCTTGGACTCGGCCACCACTTCGCCGTTGTAATGCTCGTCGTAGCGATACACCATCACCCGGTCGAAGCCGGTGAGGTCGCGGACGGCGCGGGCCGCCGTCTCGTACAACTCCGCGAGGGTGGCGACCCGGTTCAGCTCCTCCACCGAACCGCGGACCGCCTGATAGGTGTTCGGGAAGGTGAACGGCCGCTCTCCGTAGGCGATCTCCAATTCGACAAGCAGCACGCCGTCGGGCTCGCGGCGCAGGATGGCGTCGAATGCGCGCTTCTGACCAGCGACGTCGATGACGCATTCGATCGGATTTCGCTGCCGGAGATCATGTGGCGCCTGTGCCGCTTCGATGACTCGGGCGGCCTGCTCGGCCCCAACCAGCGCCGACAGGTGACATCCCAGGACTGTGTCCACGGAACGGTCCAATAGCTCAGCGACGTTCGCGCTGACCTGACGCACTTCGAAATCCGCCTCACGCACAACCGCGAGCACACCACGCGGCTGAATGCTGCCCGGAATGTGTATCGGTTCGCGAGCACAGTTGTCCAAATCGATCGGCGTACCGACCGGGACGAGGTCGTCGGCCGCATCGTGCTGCGGGTCTTCACCGGTCAATCGGTTACAGCCTCCTAGGCACGATAGGCCGCAAGATGAGAGGTGAGCTCGTCGAACAGCGCCTGATTGAAGCGGAAGGCCAGCTTGACTTCGTCCACCACCTGCTCGACTTCCTCGGTTCGCAATGTGAGGTCGTCGATACGGGCGCGGTATGAGTCTTTGTAGCGTTTCGCATGTATCGGAAAGTCGTAGAACGCCAAACCGACACCGCCCAGGTTATACACGCGGTCCAGCGCGCGGCGGATGACTTGACCGCCGGAAAGGTCCCCCAAGTAGCGGGTGTAGTGATGGGCCAGCAACGGGCCGCCGCTGACGCTTTCCAGGCGGCGCCGGTACTCCTCCACGGCGGCCGACTCGACGTCACGCGGTTCGCCGTCGGCCCAGTGCCGCAAGTCGGCATCGAGGGCCGGCAGACGTTCGAGGGCCGGGTCGTACACGGCCGCGACCGGCGGGTCGTCGCGATGGGCACGCACGGCGCTTTCCAGCGCTGCGTAAATCACCCGCAAGCGCGCGAGGTAATCGACGTAGGCGTCCTTGACCAGATGCCCGCCGAGCAACTCAGCGATGAATGGCGACTGCTCGGCGGCCTCATGCTCATCACGGGAGCCCGCTCGCATCGCGGCTGACAATGGCCGAACGGGCTTGCTCACTACAGAAGCTTGCATCAACGTGCTCCACGCGTCGCGTTCACGGTGACTGACACTTTTACATTTGGCCGATCAAGAGAGTCTTTCAGAGATCTGCGGGCATTGTCCGGAGTTGGCCTGCGTGTGTCCCGATGCCGCTCACCGCCGATCCGGGCTTCATTTCCGCGCGGCGGAAATAAACCATCGTTTTCTTTTCGTTAGGGAGGTTTAGCTCGCCCGTGACCCGGTTAATCACATTGATGTAAGTAACACCACCCACATCTGTCCCACCTGCACCGCCGAAAAGGACCAACCGCCATGAACACAGTCCTCTATTTCAGCCCTGGCGGCCTCGTCTATGAGACCCGCGCCTACACCAGAGCCGATATCGCCGAACTCGTCGACAATTACGGGCTTGAGAGCCTGACCAGCACCGATCGACAGTTCGACTTCTGGTTCACTCCCTCAACCCGGCATTGCACAAGCAAAGTCAACCGCAACGCGACGGAAATGTTGCTGGCCAACACCCAGTTCACCGCGAAAACAGTGCCGCTGCTTCGCGGCGGAGTCGTGCTGGCCACCCACGACGCGGACGGCGATCTGGATGGTCTCAGCTGGCAACAACTCGACCTCCTGATCCACACCAGTCACTCCATCACTCGGCGCGACGACCGGGTGCTCAACCGTCGGATCGGTCGCGATGAACGACGTCAGCAGCGCAACGACGTCACCGAGGCCGCCCCGGTCCCCGTCCGCGCCGGACAGCAGCACGCTGCCCGGCACTGACGATCCCGGCCGCCCGCACACGACGAGTAGCGTCGAGTCCTATCGACTGAGGTAGCGCCGGATCTGCGGCTCGATCGGGAGGGCGAGTGTGCGGGCGATCCCGGTAATTTGCTTGACCGGCTATCTCGGCGCCGGCAAAACAAGTCTGCTCAATCACGTGTTACGCACCCCGGGCGCCCGGATCGGCGTGATCGTCAACGACTTCGGTGAATTGAATGTCGACGCCATGCTGGTGTCCGGGCAGATCGACGAGCCCGCCTCAATCGCCGGCGGTTGTATCTGCTGCCTGCCGGACGACGGCGGGATCGACGACGCGTTGCTCAAACTCACCGATCCCCGGCTCAATCTCGATGCCGTCATCGTCGAGACCAGTGGGTTGGCTGATCCTGTGGCAGTTGCCCGGATCATCGGTTTCAGCGAGGTCGCCGGCGTGCGATTCGGTGGGCTTGTCGACGTCATCGACGCCACAACACATTTCGAGACTGTCGATGTCGGCGAGGTGGTGCCTGCGCGCTACGGGGCGGCATCGCTGGTCGTGGTGAACAAGCTTGACCGACTGCCTGAAGGCGAACGTGCGACCATCCTCGAACGCGTCGACGAGCGCGTGCGGGAACGCAATCCACGCGCAACCGTCGTCGGATCCGTCGGTGGGCGAATCGATCCCGAGCTGCTCTACGACGTGGCGGAGTCGAGCGGCGAAACCGGACAACTGTCCCTGCGTGAATTGCTTGTCGATGCCACCGGCCACGATCACGACCACGTGCACGCCAGCTCCGTGTCAGCGACCAGCGCCGGCGAAATCGATCCGGGCGCGCTGCTCGATGTGCTCGAAGACCCACCGTCGGGGGTATATCGGCTCAAGGGCGCGGTCGTCGTGCGATACGGGACAACCGCGCCCACTTTCGCAGTCAACGTGGTGGGTACGGCAATCGACATCGCGAAGGCGCCGCCGACGACATCCGCGAATTGTCTGGTCGCGATCGGAATGCACCTCGACACCGACGCCGTCCGAGCCCGCCTCGATGCCGCGCTGTGCCCGAGTACTCAACCGGTCACACTCGCGAATGCTCACCGACTCCGGCGATACCGCCGGCGAAACCTCTAGGCGGGAGCGGCCATCCGTGCGGCGCGGTTCCAAGCGCTTCGGCGTAGCAGCCGCAGACCGTTGAGTCCGACGATGACCGTCGAGCCTTCGTGCCCGGCGACGCCCAGTGGCAGCGGCAGAGTGCCGACGAGGTCCCACAGCACCAGCGTCCCAATGAAAACGGTGGCGATGATCAGGTTGGCGATCACGATTCTGCGTGCCCGTCGCGAAAGGGCGATGACGACCGGAATAGCCGTCAGGTCGTCGCGGATGACGACCGCGTCGGCGGTCTGCAACGTGAGGTCTGATCCTGCACCCCCCATCGCGATACCGGTGTGCGCAGCCGCCAGAGCGGGAGCGTCGTTGATGCCGTCGCCGATGACGGCGAGTCTCTGCCCAGCTTCCTGTAGTTGCTGCACGGCGGCGACTTTGTCGCTGGGAAGCAGTCCCGCGCGGACGTCGGTGATGCCCACCTGTGCCGCGAGTCGATCGGCGGTCAGGTGGTTGTCACCGGTCAGTAAGACGGGTGCCGCACGCGTCAGTCGTCGCGAAGCACTCACGGCGGCAACAGCTTCGGGACGTAGCTCATCGGTGATGGCCAGCACGCCGGCCGGGCGGTCGTCGCGGATCACGACCACAGCGGTATAATCCTGCTCCTGCAGCGCAGTGACCGCGGCGGTGGCCGTCGCATCCAGGTTCGCCCAGACGGCATGAGGGGAAACGACACTGATGACGTGGCCGTCGACCCGGGCGGTGACGCCGCGGCCGGGGTGGGCGGTGAACGCGTCGGCCTCGGCCACTGCCAGCCCGCGGGCACCCGCGGCTCCCACGATCGCCGATGCAAGAGGGTGCTCGCTGGGGCGTTCGACTGCCGCTGCCAGAGCCAGCAGCTCGTCGTCGCCGAGACCCGGCTCAAGGCAGTGGATTTCGGCGACAGTCGGAACGCCGCGGGTCAGGGTGCCGGTTTTGTCGAACGCAAGCTGCGTGACGGTACCGAGTTGTTCCATCACCACCGCGGACTTGGCGAGGACACCGTGGCGGCCGGCGGTCGCGATAGCGGCCAACAACGGCGGCATGGTCGCCAGGACGACCGCACAGGGAGAGGCCACGATCATGAACGTCATCGCGCGAAGCAACGCTCGCTGCAGCAGGTCCCCCGCCAGCAACGGCACCGCGAACACCGCAATCGTGGCCGCGACCATCCCGATCGAATATCGCTGTTCGACCTTCTCGATGAACAGTTGGGTATGGGCCTTGGTCCGACTGGCTGCCTCGACCAACGTCGCAATACGGGCGACCACAGAGTCCTCGGCGCGTCGATTGACTCGAATCCTCAGGGCACCAGTGCCATTCAGCGTTCCCGCGAACACGTCGTCGCCCGAGCTCTTGTCGACCGGCAGCGGCTCACCGGTGATGGTGGCCTGGTCCACCTCGCTGGCGCCGGCGATCACGGTGGCATCGGCGCCGATCCGCTCACCGGGGCGCACCACCACCACGTCACCGACAGCCAGGTCGACGGCGTTGACCGTTTCTTCGCCGTCGCCGCCGACGCGGGTGACGGTTTCGGGCGCCAAGTCGAGCAATCCGCGTACCGAGTCCTCGGTGCGCGCCGTCGCCAATGCTTCCAACGCCCCCGACGTAGCGAAGATGACGATCAGCAGCGCGCCGTCGGTGATCTGCCCGATCGCCGCCGCGCCGATCGCCGCCGCCACCATCAGCAAGTCGACGTCCAGAGTCTTGTCCTCGAGCGCGTGCAATCCCGCCAGGCCCGGCTCCCAGCCACCGGCTAGGTAACAGGCCAGATAGAGCGCCCACCACAGCCAATGCGGTGCACCGATCAGCTGCCCGGTCAACCCGGCCAGGAACAGCGCCAGAGCTACTGCCGCCCAACGCATTTCCGTAAGCGCGAAGACCCTGGTGTGGCGCACGGGCGCAGCCGTCAGCCGAATCGGTGCAGCGGTCGGCGCGACCATCGATGACCTCCAGGCGAGAACTCAGCGCCGCCGACCATACCAGAAAATATGAACACATCTTCATGCGTTTCCCGCTGAGGTATTCTGGTCGATTGTGGGACACGGAGTCGAGGGCCGCGATCGCCGGACAGCCCGGCTTGATGCCGATGCCGCTTCCCACGTCGCCACCACCCTGCAAGCCCTGGCAACTCCGAGTCGGCTGCTGATCCTCACCGAATTGAGACAGGGGCCGCAGGCGGTCACCGAACTGGCCGACGCCATCGGCATGGAGCAGTCGGCGGTGTCACATCAATTGCGGTTGCTGCGCAACCTCGGACTGGTGACCGGTACGCGATCTGGGCGCAGCATCGTCTACAACCTCTACGACAACCACGTCGCCCAGTTGCTTGACGAAGCCATTTACCACAGCGAGCACTTACGGCTCGGCTTGTCCGATCGGACCCAATCAGCGGGGTAGAGCTGGGCCACTCAGCGCAATTTGAGTGAACATATGTTTACTTTCTTGTACGGTGGGCATTTCTGCCTGGACAACCTCGCCACATCTACTGATCGGAGTACACAGCGTGCCGGATTACAACGTCGTCCTCGTAGGCACTGACGGCTCGGAGACCTCTCTTCGCGCTGTCGACAAAGCGGCCGCGATCGCCGCCGAGTCGAACGCGAAGTTGATCGTGGCCTCGGCGTATGTGCCCACGGATTCACATTCGGGCGGGACGGATCCCGATCAACTGTCGGGCGAGAAATATCGAACCGAAGGCAACGCCCCGTTGTACGCGATGCTGCGCGAGGCGAGCGCACGGGCCAGAGACGCCGGTGCCCATGACGTCGAGGAGAAGGCAGTCGAAGGCGCTCCGGTGGACGCGCTGGTCGAACTCGCCGAAAAAGTCAACGCCGACCTCATCGTGGTCGGCGACGTCGGGATGAACTCCGTGGTCGGGCGCCTGATCGGCTCGGTTCCCCGCGCTGTGCGTCGTCGTGCCAAGACCGAGGTGCTGGTCGTCGAGACGAAGTAGCCTGCTCCGCAGCACTGCCATGATGTGCCGTGCGAAACGGGTATACGCCTGTGCCGGTGGCAGGTGATGGAAGGTCGGTGGAGGTCTTGTGGCTTTGACGAATGGCCGGGCTGAAGATCCCTTTGCCGTGCGCCGACATCGTCACGGCGACGACGCCGTGGTCGAGGTCTCGGGTTCTGTGGACATGATCACCGCACCACAACTGGCGTCGCAGCTGGATTTGGCGGCCGAGAACAAGCCTTCCGTCATAGTCGTCGACCTCACCGGCGTGACGTTCCTGTCATCCGCCGGCATCCAAGCGCTCGTCGAGGTCCAGCGCCTCTCCGCCTCGATCGGCACATCCGTCCGGTTAGTGGGGCGCGAGTACCACACCGTCCACCCCATCCAGGTGCTAGGTCTGGAGCGGATTCTGCCGCTGTATCCGACAGTGGGCGATGCGCTGTCAGAACGCCCTGCTGCCACATAGTCGTCGACGGAACAGTGTCAGGCTTGTGGCCCGCCGGGAGGTATCTGATGAAGCACCGCTCACCGGGGCGGCGATTAAGCAGCCGTTGCTACGTCGCCGCGGCGCTCACGCTGGCCTGCCTGGTCGCGATAACAGCAGGGTGTGCACCCACTGTGCTGGACGGCCGGGCGGCCTCGATGTTGTATGACCCCGACCGCGTCGGAGGCTTACACGCCACGGACGGTTTGAGCGGCGTGCGCCCCGACGCCCCCGGCCCCCAGGGCACCGTCGAAGGCACCGACGGTGGCGAGAACGATCGGCTTTCCCTGTTGGCAGTCAACGACATTCAAGAGTTCTGGTCAGTCACGTACCCGCAATATTTTCCGGGTGCATACACACCTGTCGCGTCGATCAGATCCTATGACTCGACGAACCCGTCGAGCGCGCGGGTGTGCGGCAGAACCGTCATCTACGGCGACCCCAATGCGTCCTACTGTCGTCGCGATGACTCCATCTCGTGGGATCGCGGATTCCTGATACCGAACGCGCGCAAGTACTTCGGCGATGCCGCGGTGGCCGGGCTGTTGGCGCACGAGTTCGGCCACGCTGTGCAGACCAGAGCCCACACCGTTCATCTGTTGACCCGCACCATCGTCAAAGAGCAGCAGGCCGACTGCTTCGCGGGCGTCTATCTGCACTGGGTGGCCCAAGGCGGCTCGAAGCGTTTCGCCCTGAACACCACCGACGGCCTCGACCATGTGCTCGCCGGCGGGATTACGCTGCGTGATCCGACCGATGAATCCGAAAATGCCCCCGGCGCACACGGTTCCGCACTCGACCGAGTCGGCGCTTTCCAAGAAGGGTTCAACGGCGACGCCGCCACCTGCGCCGCCATCGACCACAGCGAGATCGAACGTCGACACGTGGGCCTTCCGGTAGGGCTGCAGAATTATCTCTCCGGCGACCCCGGGTCGGGCGAAATGCCCATCACCGAAGACTCGTTGACGCTGTTGATGCAGACCCTTTCCCAGATCTTTCACCCCGCTGCGGCCCCCACCTTGGCCGTCGACGGCACACCCCGATGCGCGGACGCGCGGCCCAGTCCACCGGCCTCGTACTGTCCCGCCACCAACACCATCGACGTCGACCTCGGCGGCTTGCAGCAGATCGGCTCCTACGCCGACAACAAAAACCGTGAACTCCTCCAGGGCGACGACACCGCCTTCTCCGTCGTCACGTCGCGCTACATGCTCGCCGTCCAACATCAGCAGGGCTTGTCGCTGACCGGCGAACGCGCGGCGTTACGCACCGCGTGCCTGACCGGAGTCGCCCAGCGCGACATGGCCACACCCGTCGCGATACCCTCCGGTCGAACCCTGGTGCTGACCGCCGGCGACCTCGACGAAGCGATATCCGGTCTACTCACCAATCACCTCGTCGCCAGTGACGCCAACGGAGGCAGTGTGCCCGCCGGCTTCACCAGAATCGTCGCGTTCCGATCCGGTCTGGTCGGCAACGCCACTCAATGCGACGGGAATTTTCCGTGAGCGATCCTCGAAACCCCAGCCCGGGAAGTGAACCCGGGCCGCAGGAACCCTGGTATTTACGCCGCCCTCCCGCTGACGACCAAACCCGCATGGCCAGGCAACTGCCGGTCCCACCGCGGGTGTACCAACAACCCCCGCCACCGCCGGACCTCCCCTGGTACCTCCAGCGCCCCGACCGCCCACAACCGCCAGCTGAACACCAACGCCCAACAGCCGCAACGAAAGACGCCGAGCCGGCAGATCGCCGACGATTCATTCCCTGGCTGCTCGCCGGAGCGGGAGGCTTTGCGCTTCTGGCAGCCATCGCGGTCCTGCTCGCCAACGTCGCCAAGCTCGGCGTCGGCGGCGGCGCGGTCTTGGACGTGGCCAAAGTTCAGGCCGGCGTTCTACAGACATTGTCCGATCCCGCCAGCGGATACGGCGCCAACACAGTCAGCGATGTCAGCTGCAACGACGGCCGCAATCCCAGTGCCGCCCAAGGCACGACATTCACCTGCGATGCCACTGTCAACGGCGCTCCACGTCATGTCACCGTCGTCGTCTCGGACGGCAACGGCACCTACGAGATCGACGGCCCCCGGTGAGTCGGGGCAAGTGGGCACTTGCCGCCCTTGGCGCCGTCATCGTCGTGTACGCCGGGTGGGCGTTGACGCAGCCCGGTGCGTCCGATCCGACACCGCCTGCCGTCGGTGGAGTGGGCGGGTCGACGTGTCCGACAGCCACGTTGCCTGCCGAAGTGCGCGACACCCTGAGGCGCATACACACAGGGGGCCCTTTCCCGTTCCCCCGCAGCGACGGTGCGGTGTTCGCCAACCGCGAGGGTCATCTACCTCAGCAGCGCAGGGGGTACTACCACGAGTACACCGTGATCACTCCGCGGTCCCAGGACCGGTCACTGAGGCGCTTGGTCACCGGTGGAACGCCATTGACCGATCCGGTCCAATACTTCTACACCGGCAACCACTATGACTCGTTCTGTCTGGTCACCGACGCGGGAAGGCAATGATGACGCGCGAGTCCGACGACAGCAGGCCTGTTGTTTTCCGGATCGACGGCCGAAAGATCAAATCCACCAACGACTTTTACCGGCAGATCGGATCTTCGGTCAACGGTCCCGGCGGATACTTCGGACGTAATCTGGACGCGCTGGCCGATTGTTTGCGGGGTGGATTCGGCACCCCTGACCATCGACCTTTTGAGTTCGAATGGCAGCACAGCGCGTTGTCGAGGCATTTCCTCGACAAGCCGCACCACGGGAAGGGCACGTTCTTCGAAGCGATACAGGACGTGTTCAACGATGTCGGGGTGCCGTTGCACCTTCAGTGATGCTGCGGCTCAAGGCTTTACTCGTCGACTGGTATGTCTTTGCGCTTCCGGGAGATCTCGATGTGATAGCCGTGAAGAACAGTCACGATCATCGAGATCGAGACGACGCCTTCGGCGATGAAGAATGCGGCGAAGTCGATCAGCGAGCCGATCGGCGGGTCTCCCGGGACCGCGTTACGCAAGGGGATCAGCGCAAAGAGCAGTGTCCCGAGAAAACCGAGGGCAGACCAGAACAAGCCGAGCCTGCCGCTGGCGACGTACCACGCCGCGATGAGCGCGGCGATGGTGAGGCACCACATGAACGCCATGATGAAGACGGCGAACATGACTGTGCTCGCCGAGCGCTTGACGGATGCGGTTGCAGCGAAGTGTGATTCGGACATGGCGATGGTTTTGGCCTGTCCGCCACGGTGCACTTGAATGGAGTTTTCCTGTTGCGGCACGACTTTGAAGAAGGAGTCGATGTTGTCGAATACGACTCGGACGGGGACCGCGTGCTGGTTCGCCCCGTTGCCGACGAGGACGTGGAAAAAGAAGCTCGCCGTGTAGCTGTCGAGCGGATAGTCGGTGATGACCCCGTCCCGGAGCGCGAATTGGACCGCGACGAATTCCGGGCGTTCATCGGCTTTCGCAACCACGGTGGGATTGGTGACCGCGTTGCTGACCAGCGTCGCGTCTTCCTTCAGATCATGGGTGCGCTCATCCACCAACGAGCCTGCGCCTTTCAACTCCACTTGCGCGCTGATCCGTGCCGTGGACGGGTCGACGTTCTGGATGAGGACAGTGACGGTCACGTGGTCCGGGTCGGCCGTGTCACCGAGGACGGTGGCATGGCTGGCCTTGTGGTGCTCCAACCAGTAGAACGAGACGCTCAGCACGGTGAGCGTAATGACAAGCAGCGCCAATGCGCTGAGCCTGGACAGGCTGGGCAGGTGCGGCGAACCGGTCGAGCTTGATCCACTCGGTGTCGGCGTTGACCTACTCAATGTTGACGTTGACATGCTGAAATCTCCCGTGAGGTCGGTCGTTGGCGGCTGCACCGGGCCACACACGCAAAGCCGAGACATTGCGGAGCCCCCTGGCCGCCATCATGCCTAACTCACGCCGGTAGCCCGCTCAGGACGCGCCGCGTGGTCCATAACGTTTGTGACTCGTCCACCGGACGGCCGGGCTCCGCTCCTATCGAGTCGACGCCAGCTGTTCGACATACGAGTGTCGCTGTCCCGCCACGGGTTTCACTTCCGTGCCGGCAGCGGTGTTACGTGCAGAGCGTGGGGGCGTCGCACACGTTGCCGGGGCAATACGTCTTGTGTGCGGCGTCGACCATGGTTCCGACGTCCAACAAGGTCACGCCCCGCTTGTTCAAGTGGTCGTGAATGTCGTCGGCGATCGTTTGTGGCTGCCAACCCCAGGTGAGGTCATAGCAGATGAGGTGCGCCTCCCCGATCAGCGCCTCCTGCGTATTGGACGGCCACGTCAAACCGACGGCGCTCAACTTCGCGAGATAAGCGTCATCTTGGGGTGTGGCCGTCGCAATCGCAGCGCTTCCAGCCAATGCGGCGCCGGCCATTACCGGGACGGTGAACCTGGCGAGCCAGCGAAGTGAGGTCATGGGTGTAGCTTCCTTTCCACCGAGGCTGTTGAATCAATATCACATTGTGGACTCATCGGCGCGAAAAGCAGGGGCCGGCAGAGCGTCGCAACAATTTGTTTGCCGACCGTATCGGCAGAATCCATCTTGTGGCGGGCAGAATTGTCCTGTGCCGACGCCATCCAGCCGAGTAATACACATGCGCGCCGTTGATTTGACCAACCGCGCACCCGGCTACTTGTTCCGTGAGCGTGGTGAAGGCGACGATGCGTGGAAGCGGGTCAAACGACGAGTGATATGCGAGTCCCGCCACCAAGGACGTGTCCTACCGGAGGTCTGCACCGTCGCGTTCACTGACGGAACGGAGCGCTACTTCAACCCTGACGACCCGGTGGAAATTCAACCGAGTTGAGCGCGCCACGGCGATGCACCGGGCCCTGGAACGGGGTTCGCTAGACCCTGTTGACGTCAGGAGATAATCAGGAGATTCATGCTGCCGTGCTCGGGGGGCTTTAATGGCGATTGTCCATAACATCGACCAAGACCGTAGAAGAGCCGCGCCGCCGTCTGAATCGGGCGAGCGTGGTGGAGCAACGAATGTCGGTTGAGTTCGGCGGTGGAGCGCCGTCACAGGCTGTCCGATTCGGGCGACTGCGACGCACGGGGTCGTTGCTGAAGGCCGCGTGGAACGAACCTGACCAATTCGACTGGATCACGACATTTCTGCGGGAACGCGGACAGCTCGGCACGGCGCGCCTGATCCTGGCGACGGTAGCGGCGACCGCGAGCATGGTCCCGTTGACGATGCTGCTGAGCCAGCGTCGACCGACGGTCATGGTTTTGACCGGCCAGGTCGCCGGTATCGCCCTGACCACGGTGATGGCCGTCTACTGGTGGCGGCGATGGCCGACTCGGCGTCAATCACAAGCCGCGGTGATGACAGGCCTGATATGTATCGCGCTGTGGAGCCAGTCGCAGACCAGTGCGGCGATGGCGGCTGAGGTATGCATGGCCGCCGCCATCACTGGCGGCTACATCGCGTTTCTGCACAACAACAAGATGCTGGCGGTCAACTTCGCGGTAGCGCTGGCGATAGACAGCCTCACCACACTGCGACTCGCGCACGAGGCTGACATTGCGAACGCCGTCGGCTCGTTCTGGCTGGTCTTATTCGTGAATCTGTCTGTGCCGATAACGATCCGGGGAGCTTCTCGCGCCATCTGGCTCTACGCCACTCGCTCCAGCGAAGACCCGCTTACCGGTCTGCTCAACCGACGAGCCTTCACCGAAAAGCTGCTCTCCCGCCTCATCGAGCGACCAGCCACTGACACTCACCTGCACGTGTTGTTGGTCGACCTCGACGACTTCAAGCGCATCAACGACACCTACGGCCACGCGACAGGGGACCGCCTGCTGACGGCTGTCGCCGACGTGCTTCGCCAATCCATCGACGGCAGCGGGACGATCTGCCGTGCCGGCGGCGAAGAATTCCTGGTCGCCTACACCCGCGCCGCCACCGACCCCGCACCCCTGGCGACCCAACTGTGCACCGCCATCGGCGCGCTCTCCCCTACCGTCACCGCGAGCATCGGCATCACCAGTACGCCCTTGCACGGCGTGGCGGAACCCGTCACACCTCACTTCATCGAACGACTCGTCGACGTCGCCGATCGTGCGATGTACGCCGCGAAACGCGACGGGGGCAACCGTGCACGCCTTGAGCCCAGTCATCCGACGGAGAGCGACTTCCTCACCGGCACAGTAGATCTGCACAAGCGACAAGCCGAGCGGCTACGGCAGCCACAATGGCGCCCGCCGCCGACCTGAAACTACTGCTCACGCGGCGAACCGGCCCTGTTGTTGCTCAGCACGCTTCGGCATACGCTGCGATCGGGGGTGGCTGGTGAAGTGGAGAGCAAATGCCCCCGACAATCCGCGCGTCGGCCGAATTCCTGACATGCGCCGCAATCTGCATACTCGCGCCACCGGCCTTCGCTGACCCGGACGACCCAATTCCCGGTACTGGTTTCTTCCGCGTCGGACCCGACATCGCACCTGGCCTCTATCGCACGGGCGGGACTGCGTCGACGTGGGGTGTGTGGATCAACAACCTGCCGACCCCGGACGAAATGTGCTCGTGGTTCACCTACAGCACGCCTGATCAAGAAAGAGATCATGTAGTGCAGACGAATAGTTCTATGGGGCCGATGTACGCAAACGTTCCGACGACGATCAAGGCCTTCGAGTCGCAGAACTGCCAGCCCTGGACGCGGGTCCCCTGAGCCCGAGATCACTTACTTCCTCCCGCTTTCGGATCAGATCCAGTAAATTTGAGACGGCTGGAAAATCAGCTGGTCCGGGTACGAGTTCCGCCGTTGGGGTGCAGCCGCAGAACTCGAGGCGTGACGCCGCCACTCGACATTGACGGTGATCGTTCGTACGCCGGGACCACGATTGAGCACTTCACCTGACTATTCTGCGCGCCAGGCGCATTTCCATGCCGCGCTCGACAACGCCGCAATCGGAAGCCGCAGCGCCGAACGACGCCGTCGCCCCTTGCCGAGCAGCCCCGAAGAGTACCTCCACGCGATGCCCGCGTTGATACTGCTGGACCGCATATCCATCCCAATGCTCGCCACCGGGCTCGACGGCGTCGTCGTCTACACCAACCCCGCGTTCGCCACCATGCTCGGCCACCACCCCGACACCATCATGCTGATGGGACAACGGCTGCCAGCGCTGCTCGCCGGACATTCAGCGATGCCGGCGCATGAGTGCGTGTCTGCGCTGCGCGCCGCCGGCAATGCGGTCATCGACTGGCAACACGTAGAAGGCTTCCCGGTCCGCAGCGTCATAACCGACACCCTGTTGGTCCGCGCCGCTGACCAGATACTGCTGATCGGCATCACCGACGTCACCGAACTGATCTGGACCGCGGCACCCGAGGTGCGCTGACGACTATCGGTTCGTCAGTTCCATCAGCCGGGTTTCCGCAATGTCATCCAGCAGTTCGCTCGGATCCTCGAAGACCCCGACGGCGCCTGCGTCTCGGAGCTCGTCACGCCCGGCGCCACCGGTGAGCACGCCGATGCACGGGACTCCCGCGCGTTCACAGGCCTCGACGTCCCAGACGGCATCCCCGACGAACACGGCTTGATCCGCGTCGACGCCCGCCCGGTCCAACGCGATCTGGATGATGTCCGGGCGGGGTTTCGCCGTGTCGACGTCGCCGGAATTTGTGACGTGCGAGACCACGTCATCACAGTCCAGGACGTCACGCAGCATCGCCAATTCGTCTTCGGGCGCCGAGGTCGCCAGGACCACCTGCAGGCCGAGTTCGGCGACCCGGCGCAGCAGCGCCTGCGCGCCCGGCAGCGGTCGCAACAGCGCGGCGACATCACGGTAATGCCGGCCGTGCAGTTCGGATAGTCGCTGTTGCGTGTCGTCGTCGACTCCGCCGGAGAGGTCTTGGACCAGCGTGGTTCCGTCCATCCCGATGCTGCGGTGTATGCGCCACGCGTCGACGGGAATCTTGTGGTCGGCAAAAGCGCGCTGCCATGCGTAGACATGCAGATAGTTCGAGTCGACCAACGTCCCGTCGACGTCGAAGAGCACCGCTGGAGCATTTGATTTCGCAGCCATCCGTGGGCTTTACCCGCTACTCGCGTCGCTCACTCGACGACGCTGCGGCATTGCGGATGAATATGGTCGCGGTTGGGATAGACCGCCGGTGGGCACTCGGGTGCCGTGGCGCGAATCATGACGGTCTCAGACACCGTCGACATCAACGCGGCCGCTGACGCGCTGTACTCGATGATCAGCGACCCGACCAGGATGCCGGATTGGAGTCCGGAGAACCGCGGAGCGACCGTCCTGAATCCCGCCCCGGACGGAGCGGCTTTCGTCGGCATGACATTCGAGGGGCGCAACAAGCGCGGCCGGGCGGCCTGGATCACCCGATGCACGGTCACCGCCGCAGACCCCGCGCGGCGATTCGCCTTCACCGTGCATGCGATCGGCGTGAAGAAGCCACGCGTCCGTGCGGCGAACGCATCCTGGGAATACCGGTTCGAGCCGACCGCAGCCGGCACGACCAGGGTCACCGAAACATGGAGTGACGACAGATCGTCGTGGCCTGATCCGCTGGTGGCGGTGTTCGACCGGGTCGTCACCTCGGGCACGTCCTTCCCGGAGTTTCAGCGCATCAACATCCGCAGGACTTTGGATGCGCTGAAACGCGCGGCCGAAGGGGCTCCCGGCTAGAGCGCCGGGGTGCTGCGGTTTACCCGTGACGCGTCCGGGTACGCCTCGGCCATGGTGAAAGCATTCGGATACCGCAGCAACGGCGGACCTGACGTCCAGGAGTTCCTCGAACTCGAGATGCCGACCCCGATGCCGGGTGAGCTGCTCGTCGAAGTGCGCAGCGCGGGGGTCAATCCCGTCGACTGGAAGATTCGGTCCGGGTTGCTCGGCGCGGCGGCAGCCAGCGATCTGCCCGCCGTGCTCGGTTCGGAGGTCTCGGGTGTCGTGCGAGGAGTCGGCAAGGACGTCGACGGTTTCACCGAAAACGACGAAATCTTCGGATCGGTGGCACCCGGTTCGGGCGGCTACAGCGAGTACACCCTCGTCACGGCGACCGCAGCCGCGCACAAGCCGCCCCAAGTCTCCTTCAACGACGCCGCGACGCTGCCCGTAGCGGCCGCGACTGCCTACGACGGCGTCACGCAACTCGACCTGAAGGAAGGCCAGACGCTGCTCATCAACGGCATCGGCGGCGGGGTGGGAGTTGCTGCCGCGCAGATCGCCAGAGATCTCGGCATCAACGTCATCGGGACCGCGAGTGAAGACAAGCGCGCTCTCGTGGAGACTCTCGGCGCCACCCTGGTGCCCTACGGCGACGGGGTCGACCAGCGGATCAAGCAGATTCTTCCCGACGGCGTCGACGCTATCCTCGACTTGGCCGGCGGCGACGGCCTAGCGGCCGTAGCGGGCTTGGTCAGCGACCGCAGCAAGCTGATCAGCGCCGGCGATCCCGCCGTCACCGAACTTGGCGGCCACCTGATCGAGCGGGACCGCACCAGCCGAGTACTCGAGATCGTCGGCGCCCTCGTCGCGGAGGGCAAACTCGACCCTCACGTGGAGGACGTCCGACCTCTCGACGAGGCGGCGGACGCGATCGCGGCGGTCGAAATCGGCCACGCGCGAGGCAAAGTCGTCATCGAGGTCAGTTGACCGTGCCTGTCGATATCGTCGACGCCGGACCGCGTCGGATCTCGCGATCGGTCGTGGTGGCCGCGCCCGCCGGCGAGCTATATGCGATCGCGGCCGATCCGCGTCGCCACCACGAGTTGGATGGTTCGGGCACCGTCCGGCAGAACATCAAGGCGCCCCCGGAACTCAATGTGGGGTCGACGTTTTCGACGCATATGAAAATGTTGAAGGTGCCGTACCGCATCACCAGTAGGGTCACCGCCCTCACACCGAACGAGTTGGTGGAATGGCGTCATCCGGTCGGCCACCACTGGCGTTGGCAATTCGAAGCGCTCTCGCCGACGACCACCAGGGTCACCGAGACGTTCGACTATCACGATGCCGGCCGGCTCAAGAACGCGCTTGGTTACTACCACTTGATCGGCGCTACGAAGTTCAACGTGACCGGCATCGAGTCCACGCTGTCGAAGCTGCGCGATCGCTACGCCGGACGGGCTGACAATTAAGGCGCGGCCGTTTACCCACCGCGAGAACGGAACCGACGAACCGACCTGGCTCCTCGATTCGAGATGGGACACCGTTGCGGAGCTCTCAGTCGGGGCGATTCTGCGCCGCTACCCGCACGTCGTGCTCGTTGCGCCGCACCCCGATGACGAAACCCTCGCCCTCGGCGGCACCTTGGCGGATCTGGCAGAGGCCGCGGAAACGGTGACCGTCGTCATCGCGACACACGGCGGCAGCGGACCCGGTTCAACGGTGCGCCGCGTCGAGGCAGAGCGGGCACTGACGGCGTTAGGCGCACACATCACCGCGATGTGGTGGGACCTGCCCGATGGGTCACTCCAGGACGAAATCGGCGTCATGGTTGAGCGATTGGCCGGTGTTGTCGACGCTCAGACCCTGCTGCTGGCGCCGGTCGAGTGCGACGGTCACTGCGACCATGAGGCAGTGACGGTGTCGGCCGAGACGGTGGCGCGGGAGCGCGGCGCGGCGTTGCTGGAATATCCGGTGTGGCTGTGGCACTGGGCAACGCCCGACGATGTGGACTGGGCGCGGCTACGTACCCTCGCCCCGTCGCTGCGGGCGTTGACCGCGAAATCTGCCGCGATCGATTGCTACACAAGCCAACTGGCTTCGCCGGACGGACATCCTGTCGTCGGATCTGCGCTTCTCGCACGCGCCCGGCGGGTCATGGAAACCGTTCTCACCCCGTTGCCCCAGGATCTCGCCGCACGCGTCACGGCCTATACCGCGGCGGTTCGCTCGCGAGCGCACATCGCCGCGCCCTTTGACGCGATGCTCCCCGACGGGGTCACAGATCCCTGGCGCCTCGACTCATCCGAGTATGAAAAGCGCCGACTGGCTCTCACCCTGGCCTGCCTGGGGCGTCCGCAGTATCAGAGTGTTCTGGAAATCGGCTGCGCCACAGGGCAACTCTCCGCACAGCTCAGCGAGCGTGCGGATCGTGTCATCGGGATGGATGCCAGCGACCAGGCACTGACGGTGGCGCGGGCGCGGACCGAAGCTGTCGAGTGGCTGCTCGGCGCCGCCCCGGCCGATATCCCCGTCGCCGAATTCGATCTCATCGTCCTGTCCGAGATCGCCTATTTCCTCACCGGACCTGAACTCCTGGCCACCCTTCGAGCCGTACGCCGCCAGTTACGCCCTGGCGGCGAGATCCTGATTGCGAACTGGTCGGCTGCGACCGACAACATCCCGCTGGACGGGCCGACCGTTCACAACCAGGCCGCCGCGGTCTTCGACCTGCCGCTGCGAGCGCGCTATCACGACGCCGACCTCGTGATCCAGGTATGGGGCCAGCCGCTCTCGGTCTACCGCGAATACGCGGACAACACCTGAAGTCCAAGCGGATCCGCTGGACGTGTCGACGGACGCTTGGGGTCGAAACGAAGTTGGTGTCGCGGGCGGTCGTGTAACCAACGTGACGCACTCTTTGCCGTCATGATCGTTGAGTCACCGAACACACATATGCTCGCTCGGCTAAACGGCGAGCCTTCAGCGCAGTGCTGGCCACCGGTCAATTCCGGTGGCCAGCATTGGACGTGCGGCGTCAGCTCTTGAACGCGTCTTTGACCTTCTCGCCGGCATCTTTCAGGCTGGATTTAGCCTGATCGATTTTGCCCTCGTTCTTCGTGCTGTCGTCGCCAGTCACTTTGCCCGCGGCTTCCTTGGCTTTTCCGCCCAGGTCTTCAATTTTGTTGCTTACCTTGTCTTCGGCGCCCATCTGGTCGCCTCCTTCGTCTTGTTGTCTTTCAGCGGTCTGCAGGGAGTACCCGCCGGTGCGCGCGGTTCAAACGGCGCTGTTTTCGCCACGCCGACACTCATCTACCTCACACAGCACAGCGTCGCCGACTTATATTGCCCTGCAACGTCATCCAAACGGCTCGTGCGGCCCTCTCGGATCGCCGTCTCACGTCATGTTTCGAACAAACGTGCGATGGTTATACCTCTCGTCGGAGGTGATCGTGACATGAGCGACGACGTGCAACAGGCGCCGAATGAAACGGCGGAAAAAGACCCGGCCGACTGGGTCACCGGCGACGAGCCGATGACCGGCCCGCAACGTAGCTATTTGGGCACACTGAGCCAGGAAGCGGGGAGCGAGGTTCCTGACGACCTGACCAAGGCCGAGGCTTCGAATCTGATCGAGGAGCTGCAGCAGAAGACTGGGCGCGGCGCGAGCTAGGCGCGGGACGACGGACCCGCATTCATTGCAGTGCGATTGTGGGCACACCCGCCGCCGCTGTGGCACCGTCGGGCGTGCAAACTCTCGCTCTCGAAGGCCGACTTCCGCGGTGGCTTCGCGCGTGTTCAGTGGTGTGATCACGATGAGGCGGGGTATTCACCCAGGCATGAAAGACATCACGCAGAAGTTCGTTGCTGCACTCGACGCCTTGCACCGTCAACGCGAAGTCGATTCGCTCGTAGCGCTTTTCGGAGACGACGCCGAACTCGATAAGGCCGGGATGCCGCGCGGCGAGCGTGGGAAGGACGGTGCCAGAACGTTCTGGGAACAATACCGCGACGTGTTCGATGTCATCGACGCGTCGTTCCGGAATCGAGTCGACGATGACGAAATATCGTTCCTGGAGTGGACTTCGGAAGGCACCCTGCGCGACGGCACGCCGTTCGCTACGAAGGCGTCAGCGTTCTTGAGTCACACGGCGACACGATCGACGCGTTCCGTACTTACTACGACACCGCCGCATTCTTGCACGAGCGCAATGCCGTCAGGACCTGACCATGACCGTGACTCGACACATCGCGGCCACCCGCCAACGAGTGTGGGACGTACTCGCCGACGGCTGGTCATACTCAGGCTGGGTGGTCGGGAATAGTCGGATTCGTGCGGTCGATTCGCATTGGCCGGAACCCGGTGCCCGCATCCTGCACTCCATCGGCACGTGGCCGGCGGTAATCGACGATGAGACAGTGGTGCTGAGCTGCCTCCCAGGTGAGGAACTCGTTCTGCTGGCGAAGGTCAGGCCAGCGGCGACGGCGCGAATTACGCTGCGGCTGAGCGATATCCAGGGCGGCAAGTGCCGCGTCGAGATGAGCGAAATCGCCACCAGCCTTCCGCTGCGCTGGGTTCCCGATGCTGTGCAGTTATTGGGGGTGGCGCCACGGAACCGCGAGTGCACCTGGAGGTTGGCGATGATCGCTGAGCACAATGTCCCGGATGCGATCACGTAGGCGCCAGGTGTCCGGCGAGGCGACATCGGTCCGCACTAGGTCGATTGTGGTGAATCGCAAACGGCCCGCCACAGCATCGTGGCGGGCCGTTGTGGGCAGATTCAGCCGGCCATGAACTCTTGGTAGGCCGATTCCAGATTCGGTGGAAGTGCCGTCACGTTGCATTGCCGTTCGGTGTCACCGATTGGCGCCAGAACACCCCGAAGCTCGTAGTACTCGTTGGCGTGTGCGGTGAAATAGTTGCGCAGTTCTGACTCCGCCTGTGGACGGGGCTGGCCGTAGGCGGCCATCACAACCTGGTTGGCGGCTGGGTGCGCGGCGAGATATTGCTGTGCCGCGCCGGTCGCCGAGGATACGGTGGTGTTGACTCCGGCAGGGCTGCAATCAGGTGCTGCGACTGCCGATGGCGCGGCACAGATTCCCAAGGAGATGAATCCGGCAATGATGCCAACGCCGGCACCGGCGCTGTGCCGGCGGCGCGTGGGTGTATGACTGATTTTCGTCATCAGTGGTGTCCTTTGAAATCGATCTGGACTCAATCGGGAAACACTGCTCGTCCCTGAATCCACGGTAGCTCAAATGAAACTGCGGTGTCCGCGAAGAAATCACACGCCAACTCGGGATCGATCGCCGCAAGCCGATTGAGGGCCATATCTGTGAACTGCGCAACAAGCGTTCCCGACGAATGGCGCTGACCGCGTATGAAAGTCCTCCACCCTGAAAAATCCGCGATGCAGATCGTGACGGATTCGTGACCTGCTGGCCGCCCTCGCCGACCGGTTCCCTCTGATTGATCCCAACTGTCACCACATCGGGCAGAATCGATTCATATGAACTCTCCGGATTCGAGCCTGAAGCACGAGCTCGCGATGCGCATGGCCGAGCTGGCCCGCAGGAGTGCAGCCCCGAGCACGCTGAAGCAGATCCTCGACGGTGTGACCGCCGCCGCAGTGGAGCTGATGCCGGGAGCGGACCTTGCGGGAGTCCTGCTGGTAAAGAAGGGCGGCGACTTCGAGTCCCACGCAGAAACCGACAGTTTGGTCGCCGAGCTCGATAGGCTGCAGCACGATTTTGGCGAGGGCCCGTGCGCCGAGGCTGCCCTCCAAGAGACCATTGTCCGCAGCGACGATCTCAGAAACGAGCCACGGTGGCCTCAGTACGCACCCGCCGCAGTCAAGCTCGGAGTGCTCAGTGGGCTGTCGTTCAAGCTTTACACCGCAGACCGCACGGCGGGAGCGCTGAACGTATTTGGACATCACGCCGATGTTTGGGACACCGACGCTGAGACCGCCGGCGCTATTCTTGCCGCGCACGCTGCCACCGCGATTCTGGCCCAACGCCAGGGCGAGCAGTTGCAGTCGGCGCTGCTCAGCAGGGACCGTATCGGTCAGGCCAAGGGCATCATCATGCAGGCGTACGGGGTCGACGACGTGCGCGCATTCGAGATGTTGCGCCGGATTTCCCAAGAGACTCAGACGAAGCTCGCCGACATCGCCCAGCGGGTCATCGACACGCGAGGTGAGGGCAAGTAGCACTCGGCTGCGAAGTCATGCATTCGTTCTGGCCGGCGCCGCGCAGGGACACGTTTTGGTTATGCCAAGTGGGGTACTAGAAGGTGGCGCGCTGAGCGTCAGCGCTTTGCGTTGCCTCGTTGGGACTAGAACAAACTGGTCCGCCGATTCAATCAGTAACACCTCCTGGCACTGAGCCAAAAGCAGCAGTACCCGTCGCCGACACCGGCATTCGAGGTTCAACCGCGCGGTCTTCGGCAGCAATGTCGTTGGTGGGAAACGGTAATCGCGCAACGCGTGGGTGCGTCTGGATCTGCCTGCTGTCCCTCAGATCCTTCGTGAAGGGAAACATAATGGATGCGTTGACTTTTCTTCGTCAGGACCACAAGAGCGTCTTGGGCATGCTGGAGGTGCTCGAAGACGCTCCGTCCGGTACCGGCGCTCAACAGAGCGGCTTGGAAACGATGGTGACCAACCTCGTCATCGCCGAGTCACAGCATGAGGCCATCGAAGAGCAGTACTTCTGGCCCGCCGTTCGAGCGGCCCTCGACGACGGCGATGCCCTTGCTGACGAAGCCATCGAACAGGAACAGCACGGCAAGCAGCTGCTGCAGCGCCTGGCGAACGGCAAACCCGGTGAAGCTGAATACCACGAGGTGTTAGCGGAATTCGTCAAGGTCGGACGCGAGCACATCGCCTACGAGCAAGACGTCGTGTTCCCACGGTTCGAAGCCGAGGCGAGCCGCGAGGATTTAGTCAAGCTCGCAGAGCAACTCGAGCGTGCCAAAAGAATTGCGCCTACTCGCCCGCACCCCGGCACTCCGCCCACCCGCGCGGCGCTGAAAACGGTGGGGACGATCGCAGCGACGATCGATCACGTGCGCGACGCGTTCACCGGTCGCGCGGCCGACAACCCTCCGGACCCCCAAATCCACTGAGTCATGACACATGGCCGACGCTGTACGTTCGGCGTCGGCCATGTGTCGTGTCGGTTATGTTGTGGGAGAGTGATGTTCGTGCGTAAACGCCTTATCGCCGGCGACTTCCGGCGACCCGGTCGGATTCTGCTCGGCACCCTTGTTCTGGCGAATGGCCGTACCAAGCCACTGCTCTTCGGGCTTCTCGACGTAGTCCCACTCCATACCCTCCGGCCACGGACCCTGACCTTCATTCCAGGGTCCCCGCACTGAACCGTTGCCTTTGGACATGTTGAACGCGACATTCTGGAATCGTGGGTCGCCGGGTAGCTTGCCGGGCGGGAAGTTCACCGGAAGTTCGTTGAGTGCCGCGGTGAACTGCTGGTAGTGAGCTACCTCTCGAGTCATCAAGAATGTCAACGCATCCTGGACACCAGGATCATCGGTGAATTGCTTGAGGTACTCGTAGACGACCTTTGCTCGCGACTCCGCAGCGAGGTTGCTGCGCAGGTCCACAGCTGGATCTCCATTGGCATTGAGGAAGGTGCTTGTCCACGGGTTACCGGTTGAGTCCTTCACGTCCGGTCCACCGCCGCTGAGCGTCAAAAACAGCGGGCTGACTGCGACCTGATGGATGGCTTGTTCTCTACCGTCGGCTGTGGCGACGGCAGGCATCCAGTCACACTTCTGGTTGGCCACCTTGAGGTCATCGTTGAGACCGTCCAACAGCATGGTGATCATCGAGCCCACCATCTCGAGATGGCTGAGTTCCTCAGTGGCGATGTCCATGAAGAGGTCATACATCTTGGGATTTTTCTCCCGCAGCACAAAGGCTTGGGTGAAATACTGCAATGCAGCGGTGAGTTCGCCGTTGGCACCGCCGAACTGCTCCAACATCAGGGATGCGAAGCGCGGGTCGGGCCGGTTGACCCGGACCTCGAACTGAAGACTTTTGTTGTGCACAAACATTGCGCCTCCTAGGCGACAGCGAAGAAGTGAACTTAAGAAGCCGGAGCCATCGAACCAGGGGCTGGGGTTCGTCCGGCGATGGCGCCGCAATGGCTCTAGCCCGCGAGGCGCCAACGTTGCATACCCATGCGGTTGCAGGTCAAACGCAGGCGGGACGCGTGAGAACCAAGGCAGCGATACGCTGCCCGATTCACCGTGCGGAGGTCAGATCCCGCGTTGCCGGCCCTTCGAGCAGTGCGCCATCCGGGGCGAAGCGCGAGCCGTGCAGCGGACACTCCCATGCCTCATCGGCATCGTTCCAGTTCACGATTCCCCCCAGGTGCGGGCATACCGGTGAGACACGATGCTCGACACCGCCGACCCGGCACCTGGCTTCGAGATGCCAAGGGGGTCCACTCACTACGCCGCCCTCGTCTTCAGAGGGGCTGCGACGTGCCGTGCGAATTGACGGCGTGATCCAGCCCTTGGTCAGATTGAATCCGACTTCGAGATTGGATTGCATGGCCGTTCTCAGGCCCGAAAGCTCGTGCGGACTCCAACTGGCGAACGCACTCGACCAGTCCATCCGTCCGCCCAGAATCCGGCTCGATAACGTCAACGCAGCGGCGGGGCCGTTCGTCATCCCCCACTTGTTGAAACCCGTTGCAATCAAGATGCTTTCGCTGCCAGGTAAAATGGGCCCGACGTAGGGCAGGTCGTCGATCGGCGTGTAATCCTGCGCAGACCAGTAATGAGTCTGCTCCGCACCCGGGTAGTGCTCGCGCGCCCACGAGGACAGCTCCTCGAGTGCTTCTGACGGGCTCTTTTCGCGGCCGACGGTGTGGCCCGCACCACCCACGATCAGCCGCTCACCGTCGGCGACAGGTGCGTAGCGCACTGAACGCGTGGGCGAGTCCGTCGAAATCATCATGGGCCGCGTGATGGCGCCGGGGACTCTGAAGGCCAAGCAGTAGGACCGGCGAGGTTTGACGCGCGCAAAATAGCCCCCGCGGTCGAGAATCGGAATCCCTGTGGCCAACACCAATTGTGCGGCAGTGAATTCGGTTTCCCGCCGCGCGCTGTCAGCGACGTGGACGCGTAAGTTCTTTCCGCGACCGGACACCCGGCGCACGCGGGTGTGTTCGAGTAGACGTCCACCCTTGCTGAGAAACTCGGAGGCCAACGCGTCCAGGAAAGCCATCGGATCGAACTGGGCCTGCTCGACCAGGCGTACGCCTCCGTGGTACGGAAACGGGACTCCAGCGTCGGCTTCCCACGTGACGCCCAGACCTACTGCTCGACATGCCTCGAATTCGGCGCGCGCTGATGCCACGCCCTCGGCGGACTGTGCGTAGGTATAGGCATCTTCGCGCTGCACGGCTACGCCGTGTGACTCGCAGTGATTCAGCACCCAACTCTGACCCTCGCGATTCCCTTCCACGTAAGCGCGAGCCACACCCTCGCCATGTCTGGACAAGATCTTCGAAAGATGGCTTCCTTGAAGCACACTGACCTTGGCTGTCGTATTCCCGGTGGCACAGGCGCCGACTGTGCGGGCTTCCAGCACCAATACGTCCTTGCCGGCGCGAGCCAGTAGGACCGCGGTCATCAGCCCGGTGATCCCAGCGCCCGCAACGATGACGTCGGCGCGCTGAGGACCGGCATCAAGCGTGCTTGCAGCCCAGGGCCGTTCGACTCGCTCGCTCAACCACAGAGACGTCACGCGGGTGGTGGTACCCCCGTAGCACGGTAGGGAAACGACCGAGGGCAGCGACTGCGACGCGGAGTCACTCGAGAGGTGGCCTGATATCTCCACCACGGGGCGGCGAGGTTTCACGCAATTGTCAGCCGCTGAGCAGATAACAGACCTAGGCTCTTGGCATGGATAGCGCGGTCTTGGCCCACCGGATTCGTCGAAGGCTGGCGGTCGCACTGGCGGCAGCGGCCGTTATCACAAGCCCGGCTCCATTGGGCTACGCCGATCCGCCGCCGCCGGATCCCTCAGCGAACAATGCGCCTCAACCAATCACCGGCCAACCGACGCAACGGCCGCGCCCCCACCACGGCGAGCCAGTGATCGATCCGCCGGTTCCGCGGTTCTAAGCGGGGGCTGGTCAGTTCACCTGCGCGCCGATGGGCCGGATCACCCCGTCGCCTCGTTGACACGTCGGCTGTAACTAATGCCGCATTCCGCTCGGAACGGTTGACCGAGAACAGCTGTCGACGAGCGGTGCGGCGCCCTTGCCCATCGCTAGGTATAGCGTACTATATCCAGGGTGACGCCTCAGCTGCCCCGCCGTCTTGCCGATCACCCGACCGTGCGGAAGGTGATCGCCACCCGCGCCGATCGACCTGCGCGGCCAGAGGTGCTCGATGCAGACTGGTTGAGGGATATCTGCCTGGCCGCCGGCGCCGACGACGTCGCATTCGCCGCGGTGGACAATCCCGACCTTGCCTCCGAGGTGCCTCACGTCGAGCAAGCGTTGCCCGGCACTCGCAGCTATATCTCGTTGGTGGTCAAAATGAATCGCGACAACGTGCGGTCCACCGCGCGGAGCGTGGCAAATCAAGAGTTCCACCGCAGTGGCGAGATCCTCAATGAAGCCGCGCACCGGATCACCCGCACCCTGCAGGACCGCGGCTATCGCGCGCTGAACCCGTCGGCCACCTTCCCGATGGAGATGGACCGCTACCCGGGCCGGATCTGGGTGGTGGCCCACAAGCCCGTCGCTGTCGCCGCCGGCCTCGGAGTGATGGGCATACACCGCAATGTCATCCATCCACGATTCGGAAACTTCATCCTGCTCGGCACAATCCTCGTCGATGCTCCGATCACCTCGTACGGGCAACCCTTGGACTATTCGCCGTGTCTGGAGTGCAAGCTGTGTGTTGCGGCTTGTCCTGTCGGCGCGATCGGCAAAGACGGTGAGTTCGACTTCATGTCCTGCTCGACCCACAACTACCGGGAGTTCATGGGTGGCTTCACCGACTGGGTGCAGACTGTCGCTGACAGCTCCGATGGAGAAGACTTCCGTTCACGGGTCACTGATGCCGAAAACGCGTCGATGTGGCAGAGCTTGTCCTTCAAACCCAATTACAAAGCGGCGTACTGCCTTGCGGTGTGCCCGGCCGGCGAGGACGTTATCGAGCCCTACCTCGACAACCGCAAGGCCTTCATGGACCAAGTCTTGAAACCGCTGCTGGATAAGCGCGAAACGTTGTACGTCCTACCGAATTCACCCGCAAAAGCCCACGCAGAGAAGCGCTTTCCGCACAAGCCGGTGAAGGTCGTCGGCGGCGGAGTGAAGGGCCGAAGTTAGCCTGAGGTCCTCGGCCTGCTAGCTCGGCTCGGATACCGGGGCCTCCCAACGGGCGCGGCGTTGCGCGTCGGTCTGCTCCCACCACGGTGGCGAGCCACGCTCTCCTAAAGCAATTTTCGCTGCTTGCACACCCGACCTGGCGTCAGACTCTTGCGGCGACCCCTTGGTTCGGCGCACCTCTCGACGCCACGCCATCAATACCCGGACGAGCTCGATCCGACGATCCTCTGGAATCGCCGGGTCGGTGGCACGCCAGCGGCGACCGTCGATGACCACGTAATGCCCGTCATCGGTGGCCTCCGGTCCGCTCACCAGGTGATGGTATTCGGGGCTACGGCAGATTCGCGGCCGGGGCGCCTCGGTGGCTGCCGCGACGCCGAAAGGCGGCGCCTCCATTTGCTTTGGTAAGGCTATGTTCGCTGGTCGCTTTGATTTTCGTCGTATAACTTTGGGCCTATGTTGAGGCCATACCATGCTGCCGAGCCCCACGCAGGTTCGGTGTCGTCGAAGCTGAACTGGTTGCGCGCTGGTGTATTAGGGGCAAACGATGGAATCGTTTCCACCGCGGGCATCGTGGTGGGCGTGGCAGCCGCAACCGTGGAACGTGCGCCGATACTGACCGCGGGGATCGCCGGTCTGGTGGCCGGCGCTGGTTCGATGGCATTGGGAGAATACGTGTCGGTCAGTACCCAACGCGATACCGAGCAAGCCCTGCTAGGCAAGGAACGACAAGAGTTGAGCGACGACCCGGTCGCCGAGTTGGACGAGTTGACCGCTCTTTATGAAGCGAAGGGCCTGTCGGCGGCGGCGGCGCGCACTGTGGCTGAAGAACTGACCGATATCGATGCCTTCGCCGCCCATGCGGATGTAGAACTCGGGATCGATCCTGAGGACCTGAGCAACCCGTGGCAGGCGGCGCTGTCATCCGCCTCCTCCTTTGCTCTTGGCGCATTGTTGCCCTTAGTCGCTATCTTGGCGGCGCCGGCGGCGTGGCGAATACCCGTCACAGTGGTGGCGGTATTGCTGGCGCTGTTCGTCACCGGGGCGGTCTCGGCGGCTTTCGGTGGAGCCGCTAAGAGAAAAGCGGTCACCCGAAACGTCGTCGGTGGTGGTCTTGCGCTCGGCATCACCTACGCCGTCGGCCACCTTCTGGGAGCGGCGATCGCCTGACTGTCAGTCCGTGATCGCCCCATCCGGACGACGCCGGTTGTGGCCCAACATCTTTCGCGTGACGTAATAGACCACGCCGACTAGTGACACGATCACGCCGGCTGCCACGGACCGCCCGGGCATGAAGGCAGCCAGCAGCACACAACCCAGTAGCCCAACGACGGGCACCACGCGGGGCGGCCTACTTTCATCGTCACGCAGCGTTAATGCTGACGCGTTGGTCACGGCGTAGTAGGTCAGCACCGCGAACGACGAGAAGCCGATGGCCCCTCGAATGTCGGTGAACGCCGCGAGGATCGCGATCACCATGCCGACGGTCAGCTCGATTCGATGCGGGACCTTGTACCGGGCATGAACGACCGCCAGCGCGTGTGGAAGATGCCGGTCGCGGGCCATGGCAAGTGAAGTGCGCGATACCCCGAGAATCAACGCGAGCAGGGATCCGAGCGCGGCCACTGCGGCACCTACGGCCACCACGGGAACCAGCCACCCATCGCCGCTCACTCGAACGGCGTCGGTCAGAGGACTAACCGAGTCCGCCAGCCGTTCCGGGCCCAGTGCCACCAGCGAGGAGACAGCGACCGTCGCGTAGACGATCAGCGTGAGAGTCAGGGCTACCGGAATCGCTCGAGGAATCGTGCGGGCCGGGTCGCGCACCTCCTCTCCCAGCGTGGCGATTCTCGCGTATCCGGCGAAGGCAAAGAACAGGAAACCCGCCGCCTGCACGACACCTGCGAATGACGCGGCCGGCGCAATGGCGATCCGCAACGGTGACGCTGCTCCGGACGCTGCAACAGACGTCACAATCGCGGCCAAGACTGCAAGGACGACAACGACGATGACGCGGGTAAGCCAAGCCGACTTCTTTATCCCGAAGTAGTTCACCGCTGTCATCGAGACGACCGCGCCAACTGCGACCTGATGAGCATGTGACGGCCATACATAGACGCCCACCGTGAGTGCCATTGCCGCGCAGGAGGCGACCTTCCCCGTGACGAATCCCCAGCCGGCGAGAAACCCCCAGAACTCGCCCAGACGATTGCGGCCATAGACGTAGGTGCCACCCGACTGTGGATACAGCGCAGCCAGCTTGGCCGAGGATGTTCCGTTGCAGTAAGCAATGACCGCCGCGACCGCCAATCCGAGCAGAAGTCCGGAGCCCGCGGCTCGGGCCGCTGGTGCCAACGCCGCGAAGATACCGGCTCCGAGCATCGCGCCGAGGCCGATGACAACGGCATCACCGAAACCCAGTCTGCGCTGCAATTCGCCCGGTGGGGGCAACCTCTGTGCGTGCACGGCGCTATCGTGCCACCGAGATCGACATATTCGAAGAGGTGGCTCTCCACCCCGGCGACAGACGCCGCGTTCACGTCAAAGATTGCCGGATCTTGATGGCGATCAACAGTTTCAAGCGCTAGCGGGCGACAAGCAACGAAAAATCGCTCGGGCGCGCCGCACAGGCCGCGGATGGATCCACAAGCTGGCGCACCTCACAGGCTTGGTTCCCGCCGACAATCACCAACTGGACGCTGCTCGCGTGCTCAGCGAGATAGGTGAGGAAGGTACCGCCGGAGGTGACGGTGCGAACATGGACCTCAGGGTAGTGCGGCGCCCGAACCGCGACGTAGCGATCGAGTAGCGCCTGCATCCGGCGATCATGCTCGAGAAGTATGCTGTCGTTCTGGAAGAGATCGAACCCAGATCGGTAGGACGTCATCAGCACCAGCGGGGCATTCCTCCGTCTTGCTTCCCCGAAAGCCCACTCCAGAACGGGATCATCGTCGGGGAATCCCTCCAGGTGGGCGACGATCGACCTGCTGTCCGTCAAGCCCGCATCGGGACATCCTCGGACGATCGCCACCGAGCAGTGTGCTGACTCCACCAATTTGACTGCAGTGGAACCGAATCCAGTGCTCGAGCCGGTGCCGGTGCCGGTGTTTCCTATGCAGAGCAATAGCGTCGAGTCCGTCGCTTCGATCAAGGCCGGTACCGGGGAACCCTCGATGATTTCCATCTCGACCTTGACTGGCTTTCCCATTGCTTCGATGGCTGTGTATGCGCCGTAAACCGACTCTTCCGCCGCCGCCAATACTTCATATCTGTCGGTTCGATTGGCATCGGGGGCGACTTCCCGGATATTCAGCAGCCTCAAGGGGATATCTGTGTGAGCGACCTCGTCGACAGCCCATCGTGCCGCCCGAACAGCAGCCGGTGACCCGTCGATTCCGACCACGACCGACTTCGGCGGAAAGTTCTCGAACATTGGCACTCCCGGTGTGGACGGCTCTGTAAACCATTACAGAGAACGCTATTGGCTCCGCCGCGGCCGTTCAGGAGGCAATAGTCCCCGCTTGCCGGTCCATTGTTCCCTTTCGCCCACACGCGCTCCCTGTGACAGCGTGAATCTCGTTCCCTGACGGCAGGTATCGCCGACGCGGCAGGAATTCGAGCGACAGCAAGACGACCAGCGCGGCAGGGATGTGTCGCAACGACAACAGCACATAGCGGCGCTGGTCGAAGGAATCGAACTTTCGCAGGTATCGATACAGCGATTCCAGCTTGATCAGCGAATGGCCCAAGTGGATCAAGCCGTAATAAACGCTGTCGATCACACTCCGGTCGTCGTCGTCGAATATTTCCGGAAATCCGGCGAATGCGAGCGACAGCCGCTGGCCACCATGAGATTTCGTATACGCGATCATATCAACGCTCAGCCGTTCGTCGATCCCGTTCGGCGCCCCGGGACGGCGCCACGGCACATCCAGGGTCACGTCGCTGCCCCCGCCGGCCGTTGCATACCGGTGGAATGCCTGCACTCGGCCCTCTCGATCCCGCGCGACGATCAGCTTGATGCCCGGGTAACGGCCTTCGAGTGCGTGGTCAAGAATCATCGAAAAGCCGCGTTCGACATGAGCTCCGCGGTGCGAGGCGATGAGTACCTCCGCCAACTCTCCGGCCAATACGCTGTCGAGTTCCTGCTCACCGATCACCTCAGTGGTGATCCCAGCGTTGTGGGTGCGCTGCACCGCCTGTCGCAGATTGCGGTACTTCCGCCCGATCATGTTGAACCGGACAACGTCCACCACTACGTCGCGTCCGATCGGAACAGGTCGAAGCGCCCGGCCGGTAACGGCGGCGTTTCGCCACAACGCGAGCCAGCGCTCTCCACAGCCCAGCACGATGATCCGCCAACCGCGACTGTGGCACATTGTGGCGAAATCTCCTGCTAGTGCAGGGAATGCGTACGTTGCGCCGATGGGATCACCGCTGACTACCGCGAACCCCAGCCGTGCGCAATACGCGATCGCGGCGTCGCCGTGGGCGTTGAAGAAATAGCTTTTCGTCGACTGCATCGCGAATGGGGCGAGAGGATCACCCTGCGTAGCGTCGATCAATGCCCATACCCGTGGCAATGCGGCAGGATCCGGCCGCGACGGGATCGGCCACACCAACGCCACACCGGCACCGACGACTAACCCGCCGCCAACAAGCTCCAGCGACAGCAGATGCGCGCCCACGCCGGCCCACAACAGGACCAAGGCCACCGCAGCGTGGCGCGCGGTCACCGGCCGACCCACAAGGACACCACGTGCGGCCAATATCGCCGCCACCAGAATCGACAGCGACCAGGTCAGCCGGCCGGTGGTGTACCAGTCGGTGACCCGATGATCACGGGCCACCATCATGGCCAGCACGCCGAGCGCCCCGACGATGGTCGCCGTGCCGATCCAACGGCTAGGGTGCGCTTGCAGTCCGGCCATCACGCGCTCACCCCGGCCGACCGTGACGAGCCTTGCCTCATCCATCGCTACCCCTACTTAGTCGTAGGCCCTGTGATCGAATTGCAGCACTAGCGGGGTGGCATCAGTTGGAGCCCAAGGGATGTGCCCGCGGTTCGTCGGGAAGGCCGTTGCGCCAGCCGCTGTGCGAGGCCGCCGACTCGCGGCTGAGGAACCCGGTGAGTTCTTCGATCGCGCTCATCATCGGCGCAGGAAAGACGATGGTGGTGTTTTTCTCCACGCCGAGTTCGGCAAGAGTCTGCAGATTTCGCAGCTGCAAAGCCAGCGGGTGCTTCATCATGGTGTCGGATGCATCGCCGAGAGCCGCGGCAGCGCGGGCTTCGCCCTCGGCGGCAATGATTTTCGCCCGCTTCTCCCGTTCAGCCTCGGCTTCGCGCGCCATCGCACGCTTCATGCTGTCCGGAAGCTGGATGTCCTTCAGTTCGACGAGGGTTACTTCGACACCCCATTCCACGGTGGTGATGTCGAGAATCTGACGGATGTTTGCGTTGATCACTTCCGTCTGGGCGAGTACCTCGTCGAGGGAGTGTTGACCGACGACGTTGCGGAGAGTGGTTTGGGCGATTTGATCGATTGCAGCGTGGACGTTTTCGATGACGACAACCGATTTGCGAGCGTCGACCACGCGGAAGTAGGCGACTGCCGCCACGTCGACACTGACGTTGTCGCGGGTGATGATGCCCTGCGATTGAATCGGCATGGTCACGATGCGCATGGAGACCCGCCACAGCCGGTCGATGACCGGGATGATCAACCGAAGTCCAGGTTCGCGAACTCCGATCACCCGCCCGAGCCGAAAGTGCACACCGCGCTGGTACTGCGTCACCACTCGAATCGAGGCGGCCAGCAACAACGCCGCGGCGAGGACCACGAAAATTGTTATGGATACTGAACTTTGGCTCATGGTCACGGCTCCTGTGTTGTTACTTACTAAGAATGGGATTGATTCGCAGTCACGCCGCACGCGGCAGATCGGGGGTAGAGCCAGCCGCCCGCGGGATCGGTTGACGCGGTGCGGGCCGCCAGCCGACATACGTGAGGTAGAGCCCGATCAATGCGAAGCAGACGCAGACCGCCTGCCACAGCGCGCTCGCATCGAGCACCGAGTTGGCGATAAACATGAAGGCCTTTGGGAACGCGAGCACAACCAGGCCGCGCAGTACCAGAAGCCAACCCATGACAGAGACCACGACTGCTGCAGCCCCTTGCCAGCACTGGTGCAGCGCGACAATAATCAGTCCACCGGCAAGAATGAAAGAGCCTGCGACCCAGGGCCATATCGGATTCGCTCCGAAGTCTGCAACCACTGTCCGCATGTCTGAGTCGCGGACCACCGCCGTGACACACACAATGACGAGGAATGGTCCGAGCACTCGAGCGAACATACGTGTGCGGTGCTGCAGCTCCGGTGAAGATCTCATTGCATTTACCTCCGCTTGCTGCCGGGTGCCCGCCGAGATGGTGGCGCCGGTTTCAGATCCGAGATGCTTGGGGTCGTGACTCGGTCGGCTGTCCGCCGCCGGCACCGCCGTTGATCCACTGTCGTGCCCGGTCGAGATCACCGCCGGGAAAATGGCGAATCTCCGCGGACACGAAGTGCGATGCCAGCCGCTCGGCGACATCTGCGAGGTGTGAGTCGGTGACGATGGCTACTTTCTTGATGTGCTTGTGGTGGTCGCGGACGAAACGGAAGTGGGTGACCACCGTTCCGAAGCTGTCCCATCCTGGGAATTCCGGGGCGTCGATAATGAGGCCGGCAAGATCACCGGTTGCCTCGATCTGGCGGTCGGCCGCCTTGGTCATTTCGGCGAAATCGTCTTTGCTCAAGGCGGATTCGGGATGCACGCGAAGGATGGAGTGGGCGGTATCCAGGTCGTATTCGATCATGATCTGCTCCTAGTCGTTGTGGTCGAGGCTCAGCGTGCTCGAGTAGGCGCCTAAGCCGGCCGGGCCACGATCACCGGAACACGGACGGACTGAACGACCGCGTTGCTGACCGATCCCAAGAATGTGCGGGCCAGGGCATTACCGCCGTGACTCCCAACCACGACAAGCTGTGCAGAGAGCGATGTTTCGAACAGCGCCCGGGACGGTTGCTCACAGACCAGGAGCTTGTTCACTTTCACATCGGGGTAGCGTTCCTGCCAGCCCGCGAGCGCCTCACTCATCAGGCGCTCCTCTTCTGCCTTGACCGCCGCCCAATCCACACCCGGAAGCTCGACGATCTCTCTGTCACTCCACGCATGCAGTGCCGTCAGGCCGACGTGGCGCCGCGACGCTTCGTCAAATGCGATCTCGGTAGCGAGCTCTGAGGCCGGTGAACCGTCCACGCCCAGGAGAACGGGAGCATCTGTGTCAAACGGGATCGATGTCTGTCCGTCATGGATGACCGCCACGGGGCAACGGGCGTGCCGCACCAGCCCCGAACTCACCGAACCGAGCAGACCGCGAACCAACGCGCCCCGCCCATCGGTGCCGACCACGATCAGTTCCGCATCTTCTGAGCGATCAACCAGCGCCGCGGCAGGCGCCGAAAAGTGCAACTCGGCGTTGATGGTTATCTTCGACGTGTCCTTCGTGATGTCGCGGGCGATCTTTGACGCATTAGCGAGAACACCGTGACCCTCGGCTTTCTGCCATTCCGCCACTTCTTCTGATGCCTTGGCCTTCGACCATGACCGAGATGCCGGATCCTGGATGTGCATCAGGGTGAGCGGTAGGCCACGGATGGCCGCATCACGCGCAGCCCAACCAACGGCAGCATCCGATGCGGATGATCCGTCAACGCCGACGATGATGCCGTAATGCTTTGCCGATGAGGACATTCTCCGTTCCCTTCTTCAGGGAGAACGCTATGCCGCGTCGGATCATCGGCCATGAGGCTTTGGTCCTCACTCGGGCTGCCGATCGGCTCCTTCGTGTAGTGGAAGGGCCCTAGGGGACCAACGACTCTAGGGAGTGCGCCGCGATCGTCCCTAGCATCGGTTTCGTAGCCGACTCGGAAGGACGTCATGCCGCAGACCATGCTGGACTGGCACGCGGTGAAGAACGCGGTTCTGCTGGCCTGCCGCGCGCCATCGGTGCACAACAGCCAACCTTGGCGGTGGGTGTACCAGGATGCGACGTTGCACCTCTTTGTCGATCCCCGCCGCCGGGTGCGCAATGCGGACCGCTTCGGTCGGGAAGCGATCATCAGCTGCGGTGTCGTCCTCGACCATCTTCGCGTCGCCATGGTGGCAAGTGGATTACAGGCGCACATCGATCGACTTCCCAACCCGAACAATCTAGATCAGCTGGCATCCATGAGATTTGAGCCGCTCGATGTCGTCACCGACGCCGATCGGCTGCGCGCGACGGCCATTCTGCAACGACGCACCGACCGGCTTCCGCTATGGTGCCCGCCCGACTGGCCGTCATTCGAATCCGTCCTGCGCGGCAGTATCGACGAGACTGCCGCGGCGCTCGATGTGCTGTCCGATGAGGTACGGCCGCAACTGGCTCAGGCTTCACAGCTCACGGAGTTCCTGCGCCGTGACGACATCACCTATCAGGCCGAATTACAATGGTGGACAACGCCATTCGCGGCATACGCCGGTGTTCCTCCGGAAACGCTGGCGTCAGCCGCCGAGCTGCAGCGGGTCGATGTGGCGCGAGAGTTCCCACGCGGCGGGTGGAGCGAGCGCCGTGCCGAGGTGGTGATGGACTCGTCGAAGATCCTTGTGCTGTCTACCGAATCGGATTCCCGAGCAGACCTGCTGGGCTGCGGCGAGGCCCTGTCTACCGTACTGCTGGAGTGCACGATGGCCGGCATGGCGACCTGCACCCTCACCCACCTCGTCGAACTGGCGGACAGCAGGGACATCGTCCGCATTCTCACCGGCAAACGCCGCGAGCCTCAAGTGCTGGTCCGGGCCGGAATCGCCCCATTCATCGACGTGCTACCCGCGGCGACGCCCAGACGACCGCTAACCGAGATCCTGCAATTCAAGGAGGCACGCTGATGTCCGAGACCACGCAACCTGTCAACATCATGTCGGCGAGTGAAAGCTGGGATTTACTGGCAAGCGCGGCGCTGGGGCGCTTGGTGACGAGCGTCGACGGACAGGCCGAGATCTTTCCCGTCAATTTCGTTGTTCAGCATCGCACTGTGCTGTTTCGTACCGCGGAGGGCACCAAGTTGGTCAGCGCCGCGATCAACAACAGCGTTCTCTTCGAGGTCGACGACCATAACGCTGCAGAAGGCTGGAGTGTGATCGTGAGGGGAATCGCCCGCATGCTTCGCAGCAGTGAGGAGTTAGAAGAGGCTGAGCGGGCGCAGTTATTGCCCTGGAGTGCGACGTTGAAGCAGCACTACGTGCGCATCAAGCCGGTCTCGATCTCCGGGCGCCGCTTCCAGTTCGGTCCGGAACCGAGCCCTGAATCGACCTTCGCATAAAGGGCGTCTAGAAAGGCCTTTAGTCCCTTGGGGAATGGGCCCTCTTGCCGCAGCGTCGATGCGATGGCGGCCGATACGCTTCGAGCATGACTTACGTGATCGGTCAAGCATGCGTAGATGTCACAGATAAATCGTGTGTGCAGGAATGCCCCGTCGACTGCATCTACGAAGGCGCTCGTTCCCTTTACATCAATCCAGCCGAGTGCGTGGATTGCGGTGCCTGCAAGTCCCTTTGCCGAATGGATGCGATCTATTACGAAATGGATCTGCCCGAGGACCAGCGCCAGCACCTCGCGGACAACGCCGCGTTCTTCAGCGAGGTCTTGCCGGGGCGCACCGATCCTCTGGGCTCACCCGGGGGCGCAGCCGAACTCGGGCCCGTCGGGGTTGACACACTGTTGGTCGCGTCATTGCCGCCACAGTGCGCCGATCACTCATGATTAGTGGGCGATGAGATGACCGGTGTCGCAAAACAATACGGGATAGCGGTCGGTGTCGACGGCTCAGTCGCCTCGGATGCCGCGGTTCGCTTCGCCGCTCGTGAAGCGGCCCTGCATGAGACGACCCTCACGCTCTTGCACGTGATAGCCCCAGTCCCGAGCTGGGCCACGTCTTCTGAGCAAGCGGACATTGCTGCGGCGTGGGAGGCGAACGCACGCGACGTCATCGAGCAGGCACGCAAGATCGCCGCGGCCGCTGCCGACGAATCCGTATTGCCCGACGTTCGTAGCGAGATCACTCATTCGGCCGTTGCGCCCACGCTTATCGGGGCTTCCTCGCGGGCCCGCATGGTCGTTGTGGGCAGCAACGGAATGGGGGCGGTCGGCCGGTTCGTACTCGGCTCCGTCAGCGACGCTGTGTTGCACCGTGCGCATTGTCCGATCGCGATAATCCACGACCATGACGGCTCCGCCCAGACCGACGCACCCGTCTTAGTGGGCCTGGACGGGTCCCCGGCCTCTGAAGGGGCTCTGCAGTTGGCCTTTGACGAGGCATCGCGTCGCACGGTGGAGCTCGTCGCGTTGCATGCCTGGAGCGATGTCGGGGTCTTCCCGATCCTGGGCATGGACTGGCGCGACTACGAAACCAAAGGCGCGCAACTCTTGGCCCAACAGTTGGCCCACTGGCAGGCGCAATTTCCCGACGTTCGGGTCCAGCGCCGCCTCGTCTGTGACAAGCCCGCAAAATGGCTGATCGAGGACGCCGAACACGCTCAACTCGTGGTGGTGGGCAGCCACGGGCGCGGTGGCGGGCTCCCCGGCAAGCTGCTCGGCTCGGTGAGCTCCGCGCTATCGCATGCGACAAGAACTCCCTTGATCATTCACCGAACCGAGGACACCACTAGATGAGCCGCGCGACGCTGGTCGTCGATGACCGACGTCTGTGAGCAGAAGCGAGCATGATGAGTATCCAAGCGCCGACCGGCAATGGAGGGAGGGGTTCGCCATGGTGAAGGTTTTTCTGGTTGATGACCACGAGGTGGTCCGCCGCGGCATCGTGGAGTTGCTCAGCGCTGATCCAGAGCTGGACGTCGTCGGCGAAGCCGGATCGGTCGCCGAAGCCACGGCGCGGATTCCGGCGGCGCAACCTGACGTAGCCGTGCTCGACGTGCGCCTCCCAGATGGCAGCGGGATCGAATTGTGCCGAGATTTGCTGTCCGACATTCCCGAGTTGCGTTGTCTGATGTTGACGTCGTTCACCTCCGACGAGGCGATGCTCGATGCGGTGCTGGCCGGCGCGAGCGGATACGTCGTCAAAGACATCAAGGGCATGGAGTTGGCGCAGGCCATCAAAGACGTCGGCGCCGGCAAATCACTGCTGGACAACAGGGCTGCCGCGGCGTTGATGGCCAAGCTTCGCGGTGCGGCCGAACGTTCCGATCCGCTGGTGGGGCTCACCGATCAGGAGCGGACACTGCTCGGGCTGCTCAGTGAGGGGCTGACCAACAAGCAGATCGCCGCGCGCATGTTTCTGGCCGAGAAGACGGTCAAAAATTACGTCTCTCGGTTGCTGGCCAAGCTCGGCATGGAGCGGCGAACTCAAGCGGCGGTCTTTGCGTCCAAGCTAGAATCGACGAACCGGCCGGACAGATAAAGAGACAGATGACCTCGTCGAGTGACGCTACGGTCGCGTTCCGACGCCGTTAACTGGACAGGCGGCATGCACCCCTTACGCGACACGTTGTCGCAGCTGCGGCTGCGCGAATTGCTGGCCGAGGTCCAAGAACGCATCGCGGAAATTGTCGAGGGGCGCGACCGCGTCGACGGTCTGGTCGAGGCCATGCTGGTGGTCACCTCAGAGCTTGACCTCGACACCACCCTGCGCACGATCGTGCACACCGCCATCGAGCTTGTCGATGCGCGCTACGGGGCGCTGGGCGTACGTGGAACCGGACACGACCTGGTTGCGTTCATTTACGAGGGCATCGACGAGAACGAGCGCGAGCGAATCGGGCATCTGCCCGAGGGGCGCGGTGTGCTCGGCGTACTCATCGACGAACCCAAGCCGATCCGCTTGGACGACATCGCGCAGCACCCGGCGTCGGTGGGGTTCCCGTCGAACCACCCGCCGATGCGGTCATTTCTCGGTGTGCCGGTCCGGATCCGCGACGAGGTATTCGGCAACCTCTACCTGACGGAGAAGGCCAACGGGCAACCGTTCAGCGAAGACGACGAGGTGCTTGTCGGAGCGTTGGCCGCCGCCGCAGGTATCGCGATTGAAAATGCCCGCCTCTACGAGCAATCCAGGGTCCGACAATCCTGGATCGAAGCGACTCGCGATATCGCGACGGAGCTGCTGGCGGGCACCGATCCGGCGCGAGTATTCCGGCTGGTCGCCGACGAAGCATTGAAACTCACTCAGGCTCAGACGACATTCGTTGCGATACCGCTGCCCGCCGAGCGGTCTGCCGACGTGCAAGAGCTGCTGATCGCCGAGACCGCAGGAGAGCTACCCACACTCGTTGAGACGCCCACGATCTCGGTCCGCGAAACGCAAGTCGGAGGCGTGTTCTTGGATCGGATTCCGCGGCGGTTCAACCACCTCGACCTCGAGGTCGGCGGCCTGAAGGTCCGTCCCGGTTCCGCGCTGGTGCTGCCCCTTCGTGCGACCGACAAGGTCGCCGGGGTCCTGGTCGTACTTCGGCACGACGATGCGGCGCCGTTCAGCGAGGAAGAAGAAGAGATGATGGCCGCCTTCGCGGACCAAGCCGCGCTGGCGTGGCAGCTGGCGACCTCGCAGCGCTTGGAACGCGAACTCGATCTTTTGGCCGACCGCGAGCGTATTGCCCGAGATCTTCACGATCACGTCATCCAACGCCTCTTCGCGGTCGGGCTTTCCCTGCAGGCCACTATTCCGCGGACGCGTTCGCCAGAGGTGGAACAGCGGCTCTCGGAGTATGTCGACGACCTGCAAGCAGTGATCGAAGAGATACGCACGACGATCTTCGATCTCCACGGACCGGCCGGCAGTCCAATCCGGTTGCGCCAGCGGCTCGATGAGGCGATCGCCCAATTCTCCGACGGCTCACTGAGCATCACGACGCAGTTCATCGGCCCCCTGTCGGTGATCGACGGGGCACTGGCCGACCACGCCGAAGCTGTCATGCGCGAGGCGGTCAGCAACGCAGTGCGACACGCTCATGCGACCACTCTCACCATCACTGTGAAGGTCGACGATGAGCTCTCTATCGAAGTGGTGGACAACGGCCGCGGTATCTCTGAGCGCACCAAAAGCAGCGGCCTGACGAATATGCACCACCGCGCGCAGCAAGCCAGCGGAACCTTCACCGTTGACACACCCCCGGGCGGGGGCACGATCCTGCGGTGGACCGCTCCGCTGCCCTGACGTCTGCGTTGTGTACGTAAAGCCCTCTGGGCTGGAGTCTTTCGGCTCTAACGAGCGCCTGCCGCGGCGGGTGATGCTTGATCCACCTTGTAGCTTGTAGAAAGCGGTGTTCCGATGAACGCTCAGTTTCCCGATCGCGAAAGCATCCGGACGGCGTTATCGCTGGCGCGTCGCGCGCCGTCAGTGCACAACACGCAGCCGTGGCGTTGGCGGGTGGGCTCCCATAGCTTGCATCTCTACGCTGATCGCGGTCTCAACCTTCCCAGCACCGACCCCGACGGCCGCGACCTCATCTTGAGCTGCGGTGTGGCGCTGCATCACTGCGTGGCGGCCTTGGCGGCGCTCGGGTGGCAGTCGAAGATCCACCGTCTGCCGAACCCTGATGAGCCTGAACACCTGGCTGCAATCGAGGTTTACCGCCGTCTGCCGAGTGAGGTTGATATCGCGCTGGCAGCCTCGATCCCGCTGCGACGCACCGACCGCCGCCATTACATCTCGCGAGCCGTACCCGCCAGTTATATCGCTCTGATGGGTGCCCGGGCGGCTCGCGCCGGAGTGATGCTGCGCCAAGTTGAATCGCTGCCACGACTGAAAGACATTGTGACGACATCCGTTGCGCGACACATTGCCGATAGTGACTACATGGTCGAACTCACCGCTTGGAGCGGCCGATACGCCTCGGTTGCGGGCGTTCCGGCTCGCAACACCCCGGAACCCGATGCAGCCGCACCGATTCCCCCGCGGCTATTCGCCGGCCCGACACTGGCACAGCCGCCTGACACCGAATACATCGAAGACCACGCCATAGTGCTGGCGCTCGGCACGAAAGACGACAGCACGCTGGCGAGGTTGCGCGCCGGCGAAGCCACCAGCCTGGTGCTGCTGAGCGCAACCGCGCTCGGTTTGGCAAGCTGCCCAGTCACCGAACCGCTGGAGATCACCGAAACACGCGACGCTGTGCAGATCGAGGTATTCGGGATCAGTGGTTTTCCGCAGATGCTGTTGCGGATTGGCTGGGCGCCGGTCAATGCCGAACCGCTACCGGCGACTCCCCGCCGCCCACTGGAGGACATCGTGGAATATCTGAACTGATCAGCCTCGGCTGATCAGTTCAGGTGCACGACCCCACTTCCGTTGTCCCAGGCGATCTTCATGGGCGACCGGGGTTCGCGCCCCTCGCTACTAAGGCCGGACCACCAAGACGGAGCACTCGGCGTGCCCGAGGATGGGATGGCTGTGTGGACCAACAAGGTTCGTGACCTGGTCGGTATCAACGCCGCCGATCACAGCGAGTTGTATCCGGCTGTCGCTCACATCGAGGTAATCGGCGATACCGGTGCGCGTGGCGATAGCGTGGAACTGCACGTCGGGATAGCGCTGCTGCCAGGCGCGCACTCGCCGGTCCAGCTCGTCATGGCGCATCTCACCGCGGTCTTGGCGCCACACCCCGAGTGCAAGCACCGGGGCGTTGCGCAGCTGAGCCTCCTTGACCGCGCACTCGACGACGTCGTCATTGCCGGGTGAATCGTTGACCGCGACCACGATCAACGGGCTGTCGGGCTTAGGCCGGTGCTGCCCACTGCGGATGATGGCAACCGGGCAGTGAGCACCCTCGGCGAGATCGGCGGCAGTGGAGCCGAGGATCGCCCGCGCGACATGTCCGATTCCGACCGAACCGACGCAGATCATCTCTGCATCAAGGGATTCGGTGATCAGAGCCGACGCGTTGTCGCCTCGCAGAACTGCTGTCTCGACTTTGACTGGGTGCGCATTGGCTGTCACCGCCGCGGAGGCGACGCGAAGCGCAGTCTCGGCGTATTCGAGTTCCATGCGGACGTTGCCCACGGACTCCAGCGGGGCCGGCTCGGCCTGCTTCGGGATAACCGCAACTAATCGCAGTGGGACATCACGACTGACAGCTTCATCGATAGCCCATTCCGCAGCCCGGATCGCTCCTTGGGAACCGTCGATACCGACGACGATCGGCAATGGTGGTGTCGTCGATTCGCGCATTGCTGTTCTCCTCAACCCTTGAGTCGTAGCACTGCGGACATTTCGCGCCGCGGCGTGGGCGGCGGTACTTTCTCTGCCGCTGGTATCACGCCCACCCGGATGAGGACTTGCGGCATTCCACCACGGTCCATCATCTTCCGGATGAGTTCGCGGGTGACGCTGAGCTCTGTGAGTTGCGTGACCGGGCAGGTCGCCAGCCCGGCCATCGTGCAGTCCAACAACGTCGCAGAAAGCGCTTCACCGGCAGCCAACGAGTCGGCGCGGGTGTCGTTGTCGGTGGACAGTAGCAGGACCTTGGCGTGGTCTTCCGGAATTTCGGAGCGTCGCTCGGGCCGGCGGGGCGCCGGGAATGGCCGTCCGACGCCAACTCGGTCGCTCTCGGCCGCCGAGGCCAATGCACTGTAAGGAATTCCCTCCGACGGTTCGAATGGCGCTGTCCACCAGTGTAATTCGTTATGATAGGGAGTGTCGTACATCCGGAGAGACTCAGCGATGTGGGCTGCCTCCTCCAGCTTCGAGTGCATGTCGTCGGGGATGACCTGCAGGTGCACGCCTTGCCGGTTGGCACTGCTGGCCACCACGGCTTCGACAGATTGCCATTCGGTCACTGCGCTGAACGGCAAGCGATCGGTACGGCGCACCGCTATGGCATCGGCGAGCTTCCGGTCTCGTTCTGTCACAAAGTCCTTCGGCGTGAAATCGATCGATGCCAGGTGGTTGGCGTTGCCGGCTTCGGGGAACCGGTTGATGTGTGCGTCCCACCCGGCCGCGGCCATCGCTATCCGCAGGTGGTCGAGTGCGGCGCCGCAACTGATGAGCGCCTGGCGGGCGGAATGGTCGGTGTCCATCACCCGACTTGGATCGAGGAACAACCGTAGCTGTTCGTGGGTGAACACCCACTGCCAAGGCTGGCTGTTGTGCAGCGACGGTGCGCGGCAAGCTATCTGCACGGCATCTTTGATGACGTCGGTATCCACTGTGGTAGTGGGCATCTGTCGACCTCCCGATCTTTTACCTGGTACTAGGGTTCTAGACGGCATCTCGAGGCGGCAGGGCCATAGGTCACCAATCCCAGGCCGTTCGGCTTGAGCCGAGCGCCGGCCGCTCTATATCTGCTGCCCCACGCGACTGCCGCCGGCGTGCAGACCGGGGCGCTCTCGCATACCTGTGACATCGACGGGTTGCGTACCAAGGTTCAAAGGTCCACTCCCACATCGGTAAGCCGAAGCCGCCGTCAATTTTCAGCGACCATTGGCCCCGGCAGCATGGGACTAATGTCGCTATTGCCTTGTCACGCCGGGTGGTCGAATCGATGTCGTACCCGATCTCACGATCCACGCCCACAGGCACGTGCCGTTCGCGTCGGCGAGCCGACGGCACCGTGGAGCGGGCCCGCAGCAGTACCCCCCTCGGCTGCGGGCCCGCGTTTCACGCCTGGTCGTCGCGATACGGCACTGACGCGTGCGAATGGGTATGCATTCGAGGAGCGCCGCCATCGCCGGGCGAATTGGCGATCAGCCGAGTGCATCTACGTAGGCTTGCGTCCATGACCCCGCCATCGGCCGCCGGGCTCACCGACGCTGAAGTCGCGGAGCGCGTTGCGGATGGCAAGGTCAACGATGTCGCCAACCGGGCGACGCGCAGCACGGCAGACATTGTGCGGGCCAACGTCTTCACCCGGATCAATGCAATTCTGGCTGTGCTGTTCGTGATTGTCATGGCGACCGGTTCGTTGATCAACGGGCTGTTCGGGATGCTGATCATCGTGAACAGCGTCGTCGGAATGGTGCAGGAACTGCGCGCCAAACACACGCTGGAAAGCCTCGCGATCGTCGGACAGGCCAAGCCGATGGTGCGGCGGGCCAACGGAACTCGTGAACTGTTGGCCGACCAGGTCGTGCTCGACGACGTCGTCGAGCTCGGTCCCGGCGATCAGATCCTCGTCGACGGAGTGGTGATCGAAGAATCCGGTCTCGAGGTCGACGAGTCACTACTCAGCGGCGAAGCCGATCCGGTCTTGAAGCGCACCGACGACCCGGTGATGTCCGGCAGCTTCGTCGTGGCCGGGGCCGGCGCTTACCGCGCCACCAAAGTGGGACGCGACGCTTACGCCTCGCGCCTGACCGAGGAAGCCAGCAAGTTGACGCTCGCCCATTCCGAACTGCGCGCGGGCATCAACCGGATTCTGCAGTTCGTCACGTATCTGCTGCTGCCCGCGGGTGTGCTGATCATCTGTACACAGCTGTTCACCACCCGGGTCGGCTGGCAGCAGTCCGTGCTGCGCACGGTGGGCGCGTTGGTGCCGATGGTTCCAGAAGGACTCGTGCTGATGACGTCCATCGCGTTCGCGGTGGGCGTCGTACGTCTGGGCCGTCGTCAATGTCTGGTGCAAGAGCTCCCAGCTATCGAGGGGCTCGCCCGGGTCGGCGTGGTGTGCGCGGACAAGACCGGCACCCTGACCGAGAATCGGATGCAGGTGGCCGCGCTGCGCCGGTTGGTGTCCACGCCTGACGACGACCTCATCGTCGATGTGCTGGCATCGCTGGCCGCCGACGACCCTCGCCCCAACGCCAGCATTCGGGCCATCGGTGACGCGTACCCCAATCCGCCGGGCTGGACGGCGGCGGCCACCGCCCCATTCAAGTCGGCGACGAAGTGGAGCGGGGTGTCCTACGAAGATCATGGCAACTGGGTTCTCGGTGCGCCGGATGTGCTGCTTGATCGATCCTCAGCCGTCGCCGAGCAGGCCGAGGTGGCCGGTTCGCAGGGGCTGCGGGTGCTGCTGCTGGGTTCCATCGATTCACGGGTAACCGATCCCAAGGCGCCGGGAGACGTCGTGCCGGTTGCACTGATCATGCTTGAGCAGAAGGTTCGTGACGATGCCCTTCCGACACTCGAATACTTTGCAGCACAACATGTCTGCGTCAAAGTGATCTCCGGTGATAACGCCGTCTCGGTGGGCGCCGTGGCCTCGAAGTTGGGTATCGATGGTCAGGTGATCGACGCCAGAGAACTGCCGAACGATCTACCCGCACTCGGCCAAGTCCTCGCCGAATACTCCTCTTTCGGCAGGGTCCGTCCGGAGCAGAAGCGGGCCATGGTGCGCGCCTTACAGTCTCTCGGCAACGTCGTGGCGATGACCGGCGATGGAGTCAACGACGTACTGGCCCTCAAGGACGCCGACATCGGGGTCGCGATGGGCGCGGGAAGCGCGGCATCGCGTGCAGTTGCTCAGATTGTGCTGTTGGACAACAGATTCACCACGCTCCCCTATGTCGTCGCTGAAGGACGCCGGGTGATCGGCAACATCGAACGAGTGTCGAACCTGTTCTTGACCAAGACCGTCTACTCAGCCCTGTTGGCGTTGCTGATAGGTATCACCGGCCTGATTGCCAAATTGGCGGGCTTCACATCATTGACGTTCCCGTTCGAGCCGATCCACGTGACGGTAGCGGCCTGGTTCACTATCGGGATTCCGGCCTTCATCCTGTCGCTGGCGCCCAACAACGAACGCGCACAGCCGGGCTTCGTGCGGCGCGTGATCCTGACCGCGGTGCCGAATGGCGCGACTGCTGGCCTTGCCACCTACGCCTGCTACCTCCTGGCGTTCTGGCCAGGCAAGTCCGCCCCGACCGATCAGATGCGTGCTTCGACATCGGCATTGATCACTCTCTTGGTGGTCGCGGTGTGGGTCCTCGCGGTGGTCGCGCGGCCCTACACCTGGTGGCGGGTGGCACTGGTCGCGCTATCGGGGGCGGCCTATGTGGTGATATTCAGCATTCCCTGGACGCAGCGTGAGTTCGAATTGGATCCGTCCGACATCGGATTGACCGCTACCGCTCTAGCGATCGGCGCGCTGGGCGCCGGCATCGTCGAGGGCATGTGGTGGTTGCAGCGACCGCCGAGCGGTGCGCGTCGTCGCATGTGGCGGCACGAGGACGGCTGAGCGCCTGGCCGAGGCGGCGTGCCGTGGGCCTTTCGGCCTGTCAGCGTGTGACCTTCACCGGTACAAATACGGCCCTCCGCCGCTACGCGAGGTGCACGCACCGGCAAAGGATCAGATGTCATGGAGCAGGACTCGATGGTTGTCGGCCCGGACGCAGAAGTTCGCGAAACGCACACCGGATACGTGGTCCTGGTGGCCGATAAGGCCTACAAGGCAAAGAAGCCGATCGCGACCGAGTTCTTGGACTTCAGCACCGTCAAGCTTCGCCAGCGGGCGTGCTCCCGGGAGGTTGCCCTCAATAGCCGACTGGCACCGCAGAGCTACCTCGGAGTGGGTCACTGGAAGTCCCCCGCTGGAGGTCCCGCCGAGCCCATCGTCGTCATGAACCGCTATCCCGACTCGCGCCGCCTGGCCACACTGGTCAAAGGTGGTACGGCGGTGTTGGACCCGTTGGCGCAGATTGCCGAGGCGTTGGCGGGCTTTCACGACCGCGCACATCATGGGCGAACCGTTGACGCGCAGGGGAAACCGGAAGCGATCAGCACTCGGTGGCAGGACAACATCGCCGAACTGAGGACGTTTCCGGAGACCGTGGCGCCGGCCGTCTTGCTCGGTCAGATCGATTCTTTGGCACAGCAATACATTGCCGGGCGTGGCGCGCTGTTCAAGCAACGCCGAGCAGAGAAACGACTGATCGACGGACACGGCGATCTGCTGGCCGACGATATTTTCTGCATGTCCACGGGCCCGGTGCTTCTGGACTGTCTCGATTTCGATGATCGTCTGCGTTATGTCGATCGCATCGACGACGCGGCGTTCTTGGCGATGGATCTCGAATTCCTGGGGCGGAAGGACCTCGCCGATTTCTTCCTCGACACCTATTGCCGGATCTCCGCAGACCAAGCGCCGGATTCACTCAAGCATTTCTATATCGCCTATCGCGCCTTGGTGCGGGCAAAAGTCGACTGCATCCGATTCGGCCAACACCACCACGATGAATCCGTCGACGCATCACGGCATCTGACATTGGCGCTCGAACACCTGGCTGCCGGTACAGTCCGACTGGCCCTGGTGGGCGGTGCCCCGGGAACCGGCAAAACGACCCTCGCTCATTCGCTTGCGCAACGCGTAGGGGCAGAGGTCATTTCGACCGATGACGTGCGCCGTGAGCTACAGCGAAGCGGGGCGGTGGTTGGCGAGCCGGGCGTTCTCGACTCCGGCCTGTATCGACCGGACAGGGTCGCGTCGGTCTACGACGAGGTGATCCGTCGCGCAGGCGAGTTGTTGACCGGCGGAAGGTCGGTGATCCTGGACGGCACTTGGCGCGACTCCGATCGGCGGCAACTCGCTCAGTCGCTTTCGAGGAAGACCGCATCGGCACTGCTTGAGATTGTCTGCTGGGCATCAGTGGGTGCCGCGGTCTCGCGAGTCGAGCACAGGGCCGCAGGAGCATCGGATGCCACTCCGCGCATCGCCCGGGCGTTAGCGGTACGCGATGACACATGGGAGACCGCACACCCGATCAATACCAGCCAACCGTTGGCCGAATGCATTGACGAGGCTGAAACACTCTGGCACAAAGCGAATTAAGCCAGGACGTAACCGCTCACTCGGCTGGCGTGGTGGGTGCGAGTTCGCGCTGCGACGTCCCGGGTACAAGCAGAAGCGGGCAGTCAGTGTCGACCAGCAGATCGACGCCGGCCCCGATGCCGACGACCACGAGCTTGACCGATGAGATGTGCTCGTTCAGATAGTTCACGCTGCCCCCGATGACGGACACCGGTCGGATGTCGGTGTCCGGGTTGCGCTCAATCAATGCGGTTAACCTCGGATCACGCTCGGCCGATTTGCATTTGGTCAAGACCCGCAGCTGAGCGCCACGCAGTCGAGCCTCGTCGACCGCCCGCTCCACCACTTCGTCGTTCATGGGTGACTGGTCGAGCGCGACCGCGATCCATCCCCCGCGCCCCCGCACGACGTCGGCGTAACCGCGCAGTACCGCGACGGGGCAGCGGGCGTTTTCTGTCAGCGCCATCGCCGTGGAACCCACCCGCGTCACGTTGTGATGACGCGACGCGCCGACACACATCATCGCCGCCGACCGCGACGCCCGTATCAGCGTGGCCACCGGATCGGCGTGCACGATCTCGATCTCGATTTTCACCGGCTGCTGCGACGCCTCGACAGCTACGAGCGCATAGCGAATAGCGCTCTCGGCGGTTGCCAGCCGGTGGGCGAAGCTGTCTGCGTCCCGGTGGATGGGCTCGCGGGGGTCGATCGCATAGACCAACCGGAGTGGGATGTCGCGAGCGACGGCTTCAGCGATCCCCCAGAGCGCAGCCCCGATTGCGGCCGGGGAGCCGTCGATGCCGACGATAACGGATGGCGGCGAGTCAAGATCGTGCATTCGAAGCTCCCAAGTCAACGAGCGCGGCACGTACCAGTACGCATCGATCTTCGGGTTTCGCTGCCGGATTGTGTAGGGGCCGTTAGGCCCATAAACCACCGCAGAGGGTTCAAAGTGAAGGGCCCATGGACTGAGGCGGGCTATACCGACTGACGAAAAAGTGCATCACCGGCACCGCAACCGGATACCTGATGACCGTAGCAAATCCGCTCAATCCCCCTGATGCGCAACGGTACCCCGCTGGCGCTCGACTCGATCAAACGTCAGCCGGCGGGACTCAGCAATCCGTAATGACCGTCATAACGGTGATACAGCACTCCGGCGCGGCCCTGGTCTGGGTCGATGAAGAACAGGAACGGCAACCCCGCGAGCCCCAGTCGCTCGACGGCACGCTCAAGAGTCAGGACCGGGGCGGGCTGCGGGCTGAACGTCAACGGTACGTCGAATGGTGCGAGTTGATCGGCTGACGGCTTGACCTGCGCAAGGCGATAACCAGTGGATCCCGCGCGGTATAGAACGCTCGCCTGGTTTGTGCCCTTCTCGGTGAACAAATGGAAGTCGTAATCGAGAAGCTGCATCTCGTCTGCTGCTTCATCAACCGAACAGGCTCCGAGCGTGAATGACTTGCGCCTGATGATTCGGTCTTGCTCCTCCGGTCCGGAAAGGCCACGGGGTCGATCTTCGCGGTCGCCCTCGTGATGCCGCGTGCGCGGAACGCCGGCGATGTGTTCGAGTTGCCCCCGCAGCCGCGCCTCGAGTAAGTCGATCGCCGCACGGGCGCTGTCGGCGTTGACTTGCGCGCGCAACGGTCGACCGTTGACATCCAAGTTCGCCTGAGCGAGAACGGCGTTGGCGACTGCCGGGTTGCCGATCCGGCTGAGTCTCACGCAAGCGTGCAGGACGGGTCGGTGCGCCAGACGACTGAGGCCGCCGATCTTTTCCTGCACGTAATCCTCGATGCCGGGAAACTGGCCCCGCGTCGTCAGCGTGACTTCGGGTGCCGTGGGTAAATCATGTGTGTGTCGCATACTCTCGTTGGTACGTCGCCGTAAATACCTCGGCGTAGAGGCAAAAGTCACCGGGTCCGTGGCGGCGGTCGCAAACTCCGCGCTGCGATGCAATTTTCCGGCACCGTGCTGCAGACCAGAATTCACATTGGGTCGCCGCCACCCGAGTATTTCAGGCGTACGCTTGACCTGGTCACCACAGCGAAAAGTCTTAGTAACCAAACGTGAATACGAATCTGGGCGAATCGGGGTCTCGGGGGTCGACCGACCGCGCGGTGATCGGCCAATTGCGACAACAGCTAGACGAGTCACACGCAGCTCTCCATCAAGCTGAGCAGCTGTTGCGATCGATCATCGATGTCGGTTCCGATCTCGACCTGGATGCGACGCTACATCAAATCGTTACCACGGCAATGGATTTGACGGGCGCGCGGTATGGCGCACTGGCCGTACACGGGCCGGACGGCCGGTGGACCCAGTTCGTTCACGCCGGGGTGGACCCTGGCACGGTCCGGCGGATCGGTCGGCTCCCGGTCGGCAAGGGTGTCCTCGGATTGCCGCTCGAGCAAGCGTCGGCGCTGCGGCTCGGCGATATCGCCGGGCACCCGGCCGCCGCAGGATTCCCCGAACATCATCCGTGGATGCATGGTCTCCTTGCTGTGCCGATCACAATCCGAGGGGACGTGGTGGCGAGCTTGTATTTGACCGGCGACCGGCCATCGCACACGTTCGCCCAGTCTGCCGAGGTCGCCGCGAGAGTGTTGGCGAGCGCCGCGGGAGTGGCGATCGACCACGCCCGGATGTTCGAGCACGCGCGCGCATCCGCCGAGTGGACCGATGCAAGCCGCCAAATCATCACCGAGCTCCTTTCGGGTATCGATCCGCACATGCGGCCACTGCGGTTGATCGCCGAGCAAGTACGCAAGTTGACCGACGCCGAGCAGGCGATCGTGCTCGTCTCCAGCGACCCCGACTTACCGGTTGCCGAAGTCGAAACGCTGGTCGTGTCGACTGCCGTGGGTCTGCACGCCAGTGACGTTGTTGGCCAACGTGTTCCAGTGCAATCCTCGACAACGGGCGGTGTATTCCGCTCCGGCGCGCCGCTGATCACCGACGCCTTCAGGCACCCGATTCCGGCGTTCACCGACGTCGGCGAGCGCCCAGCCATCGTGATGCCTCTGCGGGCGGACGGCACCGTCATCGGTGTGATAGCCGTTGCCCGCAACCGTGATCAGCAGCCCTTCGACGCCAGCTACCTCAATCTGGTGAGCGACTTCGCCGGCCACGCCGCCGTCGCGCTGACCGTTGCCAACGCCCGAGAACACGCCCGCGAGCTGGCCATCTTGGCGGATCGCGAGCGGATTGCGCACGACCTGCACGATCAGGTCATCCAACGGCTGTTTGCGGTGGGCATGGACGTCCAAGGCACCATTGCGCGAGCGAGATCGCCCGAGGTGATCCGTCGACTCGACCGCACAATCGACGATCTGCAAGCCACGATCGAGGACATCCGCGCCACGATCTTCAGGCTGCAATCCCCGACAGACACCGGCGGTGGGCTTCGTCGGCGAATACAGAATGCGGTGGCGGATCTGACGCAGAGTCGCGACATCGTGACAACCTTGTCGATGTCCGGTCCGATGAGCGCGATAGGTCCTGAGCTCGCCCAGAACGCCGAAGCCGTCCTCACGGAAGCGGTCAGCAACGCCGTTCGACATTCCGGCGCCACCCACCTGACCGTCAAGGTGTCCGTCGGCGATGACGTGAGCATCGAAGTCTCCGACGACGGCAGTGGCATCCCGCCGGACAATCAGCGAAACAGCGGCCTGGCCAATATGTGCCGTCGGGCCGAACAATTCGGCGGGACATGTTGTTTCAGCTCTGCGCCGGACGGTGGAACCATCGTGCACTGGACGGCGCCGCTGGCCGATGTGTAGACCGCTCGACTGTCATGCCATATACGGACTGAGAGACCAACAACCCTCTGGCTGAGGACTAAAGCCTCACGACCAGCGATCCGACTCTCCGTAGCGTGTTCTTCGAAGGAAGGACTCAACATGGCCTCACCGACAAAGAAGTACGGCATCATCGTCGGCGTCGACGGATCGCCGGCATCAGACTCCGCTGTCAGCTGGGCTGCGCACGACGCGGTCATGCGCGGCGGCCCGCTCACGCTGATGTGTGTGGAGAACCCGAGCGCTCCGACGTGGGCGCAAGCCCCGATCCTGCAAGAGGTGGAGGGTTGGCAGCAAGCCGAGGGGCGCAGTGTTCTCGCGAAGGCGTTCAAGATCGCCCATGACATCGTGCCCGATGATGCGGGCGTTCAGATCAACGGCGAATTGCTGTTCTCAGCCACCGTTCCGACGCTTATCGACCTGTCCGACGACGCCGATTTGATCGTCGTAGGCACCGACGGGCGCGGTGCATTGACTCGCGGTCTGCTCGGCTCAGTCAGTTCTGGTCTGGTGCGGCACGCGCATTGTCCTGTCGCAGTCATTCATGAAGAAGCAACGGCGAAGTCACCTTCCGTACAGGATCCGGTGCTGGTAGGGATCGACGGCTCGTCGGCGTCAGAGCTCGCGACGAAGATCGCCTTCGACGAGGCTGCGCGTCGCCGTGTCGGTCTGGTCGCTCTACACGCCTGGAGCGATCGGGAGCTCGTGGAGATTCCCGGTGTCGATTGGTCGGAGATCAAAGCGGAAGAGGAGCGTCTTCTCGACGACGTGCTGGCGGGTTGGCAAGAGCGCTATCCCGACGTCGTTGTGACAAAGCAGCTCGTCTGCGATCGGGCGGCCCGTGCGCTCGTCGACGCTTCCCGTTCGGCTCAGCTCGTCGTCGTGGGGAGCCATGGTCGCAACCTACTGTCCCGCACGGTCCTGGGCTCGGTCAGTAATGCCGTCGTTCAGTCGGCCCGCAACCCCGTGATCGTGGCGCGCCCCGCCCGGTAGCACCCACGGATCCCCAACCTGAAACCAACCAGCGTTCAATACTTTTCATGGGAGTGCAGATGTACGAAATAAGCCCACCGACATCGGTGGTGGTCGGCATCGACGGATCGCAAGCTGCCATCCGCGCGGCAAAATGGGCCGTCGAGGAAGTAGCCGGCACTGACAACCTGTTGCGGCTGCTCTACAGCAGAGAACTGAACTCCGGCGCTGAAGAAAGCACCACCCATGGACTCCTGGCTGCGGCAGAGGATGCGGTCGACGACGCCTACGCCGCCGTCGAGGAAATGGGAAAGTCGGTCAAAGTCGAGATCGACATCCTCGAAGGGCGCGCTATACCCGTCCTGATCGACGCAACAAAATCGGCACGACTGCTGTGCATCGGGAACGCTGAATCGGGCAACGTCTACAGCAATGGGTTTGGTCCGACCGCAGCCAAACTGGTGCAGACCGCGCATTGTCCCGTGGCGGTCGTCCGAGGTGAACGCCATGTGGACCTGACCGATGATCGATCGATCGTCGTCCTGGTCGGCGGATCACCCGACGACGATGCCGCCGTGGAGTGGGGATTCGAAGAGGCGGCGCGCAGAAATGCTCCCCTCGTGCTGATGACGGCCTCCCGGACGGGTTTTGATGTCGCTGAACAGGATTGGATTCTCCTCGATCACGATCGACGGATGCGAGCGGCTCTCGACCGCTGTGTCGCGGTGACAGGGTCGAACTATCCCGGGGTGCGTGTGCGCACCGTCACCGCATCTGGCACCTTCCTTTCCTACCTCGCCGACCACGCGGCAACGGTTCAACTGGCAGTAGTCGGCGCGTACCACACCAGCGAAATTTGCCAACTCGTCGGCCCGACCGGAGCGGTAGCATTGCGGCACAGCGACTTTTCTCTGCTCGTCGTGCGCTAGCCCTGCAAAAACAGACTCGAAGGCACAGCATCAGGGTGCCCCTATGCGGAGAATCACCCAGATGAGCTCACACACGCCGACGCTGTCGGATGACGAATGCGCCGGCATCGATGCGTACTGGCGGGCGGCCAACTATCTGTCGGTCGGACAGATCTACCTGTTGGACAATCCGCTGCTGCGCGAACCTCTGACACCCGAACACGTCAAGCCCCGGTTGTTGGGGCATTGGGGCACCACCCCGGGGCTGAACCTGATCTACGCGCATCTGAATCGGGTCATCCGCAATCGTGACGCCGACGTCATCTTCATCACCGGACCCGGACACGGCGGGCCCGGACTGGTGGCCAACGCCTACCTGGAGGGCACCTACAGCGAGGTGTACACCGGTATCGAGGAAGACGCTGAGGGGCTGCGGAAGTTGTTTCGGCAGTTCTCTTTTCCCGGTGGTATCCCCAGTCATGTCGCCGCTCAGACGCCGGGCTCCATCCATGAGGGCGGCGAGCTCGGCTATTCCCTGGTGCATGCGTACGGCGCGGCGTTCGACAACCCCGATCTGGTGGTCGCCTGTGTGGTCGGCGACGGCGAAGCCGAAACCGGGCCGCTGGCCGCCGGTTGGCATTCCAACAAGTTCCTCGACCCGGTCAACGACGGTGCTGTGCTGCCCATCCTGCACCTCAACGGCTACAAGATCGCCAATCCGACCGTGCTGGCCCGCATTCCGCACGCCGAGTTGGAGTCTTTGCTGCGCGGCTACGGGTACCGGCCGATCATCGTCGCCGGCGACGACCCGGCCGACGTGCATCAGCAACTCGCCGCCGCTCTCGACGACGCATTCGACGCGATCGCGGCGATCCAACGCGATGCGCGCAGCGGCGCCATAATCGAGCGGCCGGTGTGGCCGATGATCGTGTTGCGCACGCCGAAAGGATGGACGGGGCCGAAAATTGTCGACGGCAAGCCGGTGGAAGGAACGTGGCGCGCCCACCAGGTTCCGCTCGCCGAAACCCGCGACAACCCCACCCACCGCGCGCAGCTCGAAGAGTGGATGCGCAGTTACGCGCCCGAGGAGTTGTTCGACGCCGACGGTGCGGTGCGCGCGGAGCTTCGTGCGCTGGCGCCCATTGGCGACCGCCGGATGAGCGCCAACCCGCATGCCAATGGGGGTCTGCTGCTGCACGACTTGGACCTGCCCGACTTTCGTGACTACGCCGTCGCCGTTCCGCAGCCCGGCGGCCAAACCCACGAGGCCACCCGGGTACTGGGCACGTTTCTGCGAGATGTGATCGCGCGCAACGGTGATCGGTTCCGCCTGATGGGCCCCGACGAGACTGCCTCTAACCGCCTGGACGCCGTCTACGAGTCGACCGACAAAGTGTGGGAGTCGAAGACGTTGCCCACCGACGAACACCTTGCGCGGTCTGGACGGGTGATGGAAGTGCTCTCCGAGCACCTGTGCCAAGGCTGGTTGGAGGGTTACCTGCTGACCGGACGGCATGGACTGTTCAACTGCTACGAGGCGTTCGTGCACATCGTCGACTCGATGTTCAACCAGCATGCGAAATGGCTGTCCACCAGTCGCGAACTGCCGTGGCGGCGGCCGATCGCGTCGTTCAATTACCTGCTGAGCTCCCATGTCTGGCGTCAAGACCACAACGGCGCCTCGCACCAGGACCCCGGCTTCATCGACCTGGTCGCCAACAAACGCGCCGAGGTGGTGCGGGTCTACCTGCCCCCGGACGCCAACACGTTGCTGTCGGTGGCCGACCACTGCCTGCGCAGCCGCAACTACATCAACGTGGTCGTCGCCGGCAAGCAACCCGCGCTGTCCTATCTCGACATGGAGTCCGCGATCGACCATTGCACGCGTGGGCTGGGGATCTGGCAGTGGGCAAGCACGGCCCGCGGCGAACCCGACGTGGTGTTGGCCTGCGCCGGGGATGTCCCGACGCTGGAAACTTTGGCTGCGGCTGACATCCTGCGCCGCGAACTGCCCGAGCTGGCGGTGCGGGTGGTCAACGTCGTCGACCTCATGCGGTTGCAACCCGAGTCCGAGCACCCACATGGCTTGCCTGACAACGAATTCGACGCGATATTCAACACCGACACGCCGGTCATCTTCGCCTACCACGGCTACCCCTGGCTGATCCACCGCCTCACCTACCGGCGCAACAACCATCACCACTTGCACGTCCGCGGATTCAAGGAGCGCGGCACCACCACGACACCGTTCGACATGGTGATGCTCAACGACCTCGATCGCTTCCACCTGGTCATGGATGTCATCGACCGGGTGGACGGCTTGGCGAGTCGCGCCGCGGTGCTACGCCAGCAGATGGCCGACGCCCGACTCGATGCCCGCCGCTACACCCGCGAGCACGGCGAAGACGACCCGCAGATCGCCGGCTGGACCTGGGATCACGCTCCTACGTCGTGATTCGGGCCAGTTCGTGTGCCGCCGCATCGAATGCGCACAGCGTGTCCAGCATGTGCGGCTCATGGGAGTGCGGCTGAGTGGATAACTTGGCGGCGACCATCTGCGCGTCGCGGTTGATGTAGATCATTTGGCCGCACATGCCCAGGCACAGCACGATATTGCTGCCCGGGTAGGGAAACCACATCTGATTGCGGTACATCCCGCCGGGCAACTCGGTGTCGTCGGGACTGGCGGCGAACGCCTGACGCGAGTCGGGCCCGCCGTCCAGAGTGTCGGCGATCCACGCCGCCGGCACCACGCGCTGCCCGGTCAAGGAGACACCGTCGCGCAAGAACAGCGACCCGAACCGGATCATGTCGGTCAGACAGGCGTTGATGCCGCCGTCGAAAAATCCGGTTCCGACAGTGTCTACGCCGATGGTGGCGTCGCACTGGGCACCGATTCGACTCCACAGCAGTTCCGACATCAGTTCGGGCATGCGTTGGCCGCTGGCCACTTCGCAGATCCAGCCGAGTACATCAGTTTCACACGAGCGATATTCGAACGGGCCGCCGTGAGCCGACTTCTGCCGCAAGGTCAGCAGGAAGTCGCAGAGCGTCGACGGAGCGTCGGGGCTTTTCCTGGGTGCCCACCCGATCGCCTGGTCGAGCGCGTGTATCTGCGCGGCCGGGTCGCTGTAGTCCTCCGAAAAGCCGATACCCGAACGCATGTCGAGCAGGTGGCGAACCGTCGCACCGGCATAGCCGCAGTTCTCCAAGGCGGGAACGAATGCGGTGACGGGCGCGTCAAGCTCGATCGCACCGGCCCCGTGCAGCGCGCCGACGACGGCTGCCACCAACGACTTACTCACCGAGAACAGCAGGTGCCGGTTCCGGGGGCCCAGGCCTTCGAGGTACTCCTCGGCCACCAACGACCCACGGTAGGCGACGGCCCACCCGTCGGTCGCGGTGGCGGCCATCACTGCCCCAACGGTGGTGACCACCCCGTCGGTGCGGGTCACCGGGATCTCGGCCACCGGAGCACTGGCCGTGGGCAGCGCCGCGACCGACGCGGTCCCGCGGGAGATCACCGCGGTCGGCACCATGTCTTCGACGTGCTGGAATGACCATCGCGAATAGGGCGCCGACAGCCAGTTGTGCAGCGAGATGCCGGCCGGGCGGGTCACGCTCGTGCGACGAGCCGCGAGACGATCGGCGTGGCCGGCGTCAGGGGCGTGGAGGCGAACTTTGCCTTGAAGCCCTTGATCCAGCGCTGGCATCGCCCGGTCAGCTGGTAGTCGTCGGTCTGCAGGTGCCCGCGCGTGATGAGCACACCGAGTTGGGCACCCTCGCAACGCAAGTCGCCGGGCGCCGCGACACGCATGTAGAACGCTTCGCACTCGTCATTCACCGTGGCCGAGTCGTTGGCGGGGCGCGCAAACGAGACGCGCCCGTCGTCGTCGAGACGCCACACACCGGTGCGCGGCGTCGCGGTGAACAGCTCGACGTCCGGCGCGGTCTCCGACATGATCAACTGACCCCAGACCTCGTCCTCGCCGTAGCCGCGCTCCCAGCGCGCGTTGATCTCCTCGATGTCGAGCTCGTAGTCCACGTCCATGTACTCGAGCAGGTGGAAGAGGAACAGCGGCATGTCGGCGTAGGCCTCGGTGGTCAAGTTCGTCATCGGGCTCGCGCCGGACAGCCGCGGGTTCACCTCACCGAGGTAGAGCTCGTCGGAGTCCAGGTCGTGCAAGAGGTCCACCTCGAAGTAGCCGCGGTACCCTTCGCGACTCAGGACGTCGCCCAACTTTCGCACCATGTCCCGGGCGGCGTGCGTCTGTGCGGGCGGCAGCACTTCGCGCCAGATGTCGTTGCCGCACCAGGCGCCCTTGCTCGTGGTGAGCTCCGGGTAACCGACAAGACTGGTCATCGCGGGGCCGATCACGGTGCCGTGCCGGGTCACGACGCCTTCGAGGCACACCTCGACATTGCGGATGCGCTTCATGACTTTGACTTCCGGTTCGACCAGGCCGGCGGCGCAGTGATCCCAGTCGCTCTGGCCGCGCACGAAGAACGTCCCGCTGCCGGCGTTGCCGTACGCGGCCTCGATGACGAGGTCGTCGCCCAGCCCGGCGCTGTCCGCGAGCGCCGTCAACTCCTCGTAGGAGCCGACCCGCCCGATCGCGTGCGGGACGCTCGGCACGCCCGCCTCATCCGCCAGGCGCGTCATCACGACCTTGGAGCCCAGGCGATGGCGAACCTCCGCCGGGGGCGCCATCACCGTGAGCCCCGCCTGGTCCGCGAGCGCCTGGGTGTGCTCGTCAAGCATCACGAAGCAGGCCTTGCCACCGGGGCCTCGTCGCGCGATGAACTCTTGTGTCTCCGGATCGCACAGCAGGTGGTTGCACACATCACCCATGCAGTCGAAATCGATGCGGTCGCGCCGACGTGGCACGAATACGCGCGAATGTGCGCCCTCGAAAGAGTCGAAGTAGTTCAGGTAGAAGAAGTTTCGCACCCAGCGGTCGACGCCGAGCAGGTTGAACGGAGTCGGTGAGATGAAGTACAGCGGCACCGCATTGGTGTGAAAGAACGCGCGTATGTCCGAGAGGCCGTTCAGCACGCGGCGCGGGGCGGGCGCAGGCCCACCGGCGTCGATCACGCCGGCCGCGGTGAGGTGGGCAGGGGCACTGCGGCGATGAAAGGACATTCCATTCCGCAAGTGTGCGCCCTGGCCGTGGCCCTGTCGAAGTAGCTTTACGGTTTCACGCCAACGGGCCGGCCTCGGCGTGAAACCTCCCCGTCTACAAGGTCCGGGTGCGGGAGGTGACGAGCTTGTAGATCAGCAGGAGCAGCACTGCGCCGACAAGTGCGCCGAGGAACGAGTGCTTGATCGGCGGATGGATATCGAACTGGTGCGGCGGAAACACGATGCTGCCCAGCGTGCCGCCGACGTATGAGCCGACGATACCCAGCACGGCGGTCGCGATCCAACCGATGGGCTGTCTGCCCGGCACGATGAGGCGCGCGATCAGACCGACGACAAGGCCGAGAACGATCAACCAGATGATGTGCAGGACCACGAGGAGTCTCCTTCGAATCGCGACTGGCGGGGAGGATCACTGAACGGATCAGCGATCTCAGTCGACTGGTCCAGCGTAACGATTCTCACGGTCAGGCGTGCAGATGTCGCGGAGAAACAGCGCCGCAAGCGCCGCGGCGATACCGGCGAAAACAAGGATCATCACGGCGACCGCCGTCCAGCCGTGGGCATCGAAGGCCACGCCTCCCAGCCATCCGATGGCGCTCGAACCGCCGTAGTAGAACAGGTTGTACAGCGATGACGCCTGGGCTTTGCCGACCGGCGCTTGTCCGGTCCATCCGGCCGCGGTGGAGTGGGCACCGAAGAATCCGGCCGTCGCGACCACGAGCCCGATGAGGACAGCGATCACGTTGGCGCTGAGGGTCATTGCGACGCCCACCATCATGATTGCCACCGCCGCGAGGAGAACACGCTTACGGCCGAAGCGGACGGTCTCCGCACCCGCCCTCGACGACGCCCAGGTGCCGGCCAGATAGGCGAGGAACATCAGGCTCACCACCGAGGGAGCTAGATGGAACGGCGCGCGCATCAAGCGAAAGCCCAGGAAATTGTAGAGCGCCACGAATCCGCCCATCAGGAAGAAGCCCTGCGCGAACAACACCAACTGGCGCGGTGTGCGCAGGTTGACGGCGAGCCGATGGCCAAGGGTGCCTTCGGGATTGGCGCCGCGACGCGACACCGGAACAAATCCCCGCGGATCGGGTGCCAGCTTCACGAAGCCCATGGCCGCCAGCCCGCAGATCATCGCGACGGTCAGGACACCGACGCGCCAACCGGCCACCTCGGCGACAGGGCTGGACACCAGACGTCCGAGCAGTCCGCCGATTGTCGTTCCCCCGACGAATATGCCTGCCGCTCGTGCGGCGTCTACCGGATCCACTTCTTCGGTCAGGTAGGCCACCGCGATAGCGGGCACGCCGCCGACCATCAAACCCTCGAAGAAACGGCCCGCCAGAAGCAATGTGAACGTCGGACTGAACGGCACCAACATCCCCACCAGCGTGGCGGCAGTGACCGACATCGAAATCGCCTTCACTCTGCCGATCCGGTCGGCCAGCGCTGACCAGGGGATGACGCCGATCGCCAGACCCACCGTGGACGCCGAGATCACCAGCGCGGCATTGGCTGCGCCGACACCGAGATCCGCTGATATCAAAGGCAATACGGCTTGGGGCGAGTACAGCTGCGCAAATGTTGCAACGCCCGCACAGAACAACGCCGCGAGTAGCCGCCCGTAGGCCGCAGAGCCACGGGTGTGCCCGGTCCAGCTGCCTCCCACAGATCGCTCGCCGGCCACACATTGAACGGTAAGAAGTGTCGAGTGACGTGTCTATTGCATGAGTCACAGATCGCAGCCCGCCAAGACGTAAACCGCAAACCTTTACACAAAACTGACAGCTAGACGCTCCCGCACGACGAACAAACAGCGGCATGCTCATTAGCGTGGTTGGTTCGGTGATCGCGATACGCAACCAGCCCGACCGGTGGCTGGCCGTCGTGCCGGCGCACCTGCCCCATTACGGTCACACGGCAGCCGTCGTCGGCTCCGTGATCATCCTGTCCCTCATCGTGCTGATGGCCGGGGCCTCGTTCCTCTGGTCGAGGCGGGGATAGCCGACGACACGCCCGCTCAGGGTCAGAACGAGTTGGTGAGGTACAGCTCCAGCGATTGAAATACGCTCTCGAGCAGTCCGCTGCCGGCGGCCCCGTGCTCGAATACCGCACTCAGCCACGCTTCAGCGTTGTTGAAGTTGTCAGGGATGTCGACGTAGGTGAGCATGTCGTTGGTCGACGTGGTCGCGTCAGCGATTTCGGACGGCGTCAATCCCAGGTACTCCACGTGCTGGAGGAACAGGCCCTCGATCGTTCCCAGCAGACCCCCGGACTCGAAGTCGGGCTGGAAGTACGCAACCCCGTCGCCGGCCAGCGAGTAGATGGTCGTGGGGTACAGATCATCCGGCGTCACGTTTCCGAGAACGCCATCAATTCCGAGATCCGTGAGAAGTGTGTTGGTCAGACTCGAGCCGAGCACCGAGTCCATGTCGGCGACAATATTCGGCCAGACACCGGTGTCCGCGAGGGAGGGGTCGCCGATGAACACGAAGTGCAGGTCCGCGCTGGGAATGCCGTCCTCTTGGAGTTGGGTCATCGCGATCGACTCGGCGGTGGCGCTTTGCGAGTATCCGAAGATCGTCAGCGGATCCTCGGCGCTGAAAGCGTCTGGCGTAGCGTGGAATTCGTTCTCCACGGCGAGCGTGACGTCGTCTGCGGCGGTGAGACTACTCGGGCCCTGCTGGATCAGCTCCGGCGTCGTCAGCACCTGCAAAGGCGCGGCGCACGGGTCGGTCCCGATCATGTCGCAGACCGTCGAGGAGGTCGCGCCACCATCGAAACCCAGCGGGTTCAGAAACAGATTCTCGGCGGCCTGCGCGAACGCGGTCGACGGCGTCGGCTCGGTGGTTCCGCCGAGGATGATCGCCGTGTCGCTGCCCGCTAGCGAGTCGTCGGCATAGGCGACATGGTTGAACGACGCGCCGAACGCGCCGACGGTCACGCCAGCAGCGGCGATGAGCACCTTGTATCCGTTCACTGCGGCACTCCTCGATCTGACCGGTGCGCCCGCACTGTGATCTGCGTCATCGCATCTTCCTACCGGACTTTAAGCTGCGGCTCAAGAAAATCTCAGGCCTCGCCGCCGTCGCCGCCTCTCGGCGGATCGCTCGGGGCCGGCCGCACCCGGCGGCCACCCTCAGCAGGGTTTATCGCTTCGCGGCTGTTTGGCTGTGCTGAAACGCGGCGACGACTGCGGCCACTCGAGGATCGCTGCGTAGCTCTTCCAACGTTTGCGGCAACGGAATTCGCCAGTTGGGATATTCGTCGACAGTGCCGGGCAGGTTGGGTTGTCGCGGTTCGGCGAGGACGTCGTAAGGCGAGATCAGCTTCAACCGGCTCGGCGTCGCGGCGAGCAACCGATGCATGGCGACGACGATGGTCGCTTCGTCCGGCTCGGACCCGTTGCCCGTCGGCGGCAGCAGATCTTCGGACCGCAGCAGTGTCAGCAACTCGGCTCGTTCCCGTTCTGCAGCGGCCAGCTCAGCGGGCACATCGTCGAGGAGGCCGCGCTCCGCGCGCGCTCGCACGTGTTCACCCCGCAGAAACCCTGCGGCGGTGGGCAAGTCGTGTGTGGAGATACTCGCCGCTGCCCGCTCCGGCCACTTCGCGGGCGGCAACAGCGGTTGGTCGGGCGCAGACTCGTCGCGGACGAACCACGACACCGCGCATCCCAGCATCGCGTTGTCCCCCAGCGCCTGGGTGACCTCCGGTTCCACGGTGCCCAAGTCCTCGCCGATCACGATCGCGCGCGCCTGGTGCGCAGCTAACGCCAGGACGGCCAGCATCACGTCGGCGTCGTAATGCACGTAGGTGCCGCGATCGGGGCCGTCCCCCGGTGGAATCCACCAGAGCCGCCACAGGCCGGCGACATGGTCGATCCGCAGACCGTCAGCGTGAGCAAGCACGGCGCGCAGCATGTCGCGCAGCGCGCCGTAGCCGGTGGCGGCCAGCCGGTCCGGACGCCACGGCGGCAGCCCCCAGTCCTGGCCGGGCGGTGTGTAGTTGTCTGGCGGGGCCCCGACGGTTACCCCGGTGGCGAGCACGTCGGCCAAAGCCCACGCATCAGCGCCGTCGGCGTCGACCCCCACCGCGAGGTCGTGTATCACCCCAAGAGCCATGCCGGCGGCGTGCGCGGCGTCCCGCACGCCGACAAGCTGCTCGCTGCAACGGTGTTGAATCCATGAGTGAAACGCGACCCGTGGCGCCAGCTGCCGGCGCGCCGCGGCCACAGCTGGCCCGGTGACGTCACGCAACGGCTCGGGCCACCGACTCCAACGGCCCCCGTGCCGTTCAGCCAACGCGCAGTACGTTGCCCAATCAGCTAGTCCGGGAAGTCGCGAGTTGTCGTCGCCGGATGGCCGCCCCTCAGCGCGCCACAGCAATTCCAGCGCAGCCCGTTTCGCGGACCAGACCAGGTCGTAATCGATGCGCTCGGTGCTTGCCCACACCCGCAGCGCGTCCACCTCCGCGCGGGTCTCGGGATCGGCCCGACGGTAGGCCTCAAGGTCCTCGACGCGCAGCGCAAGTGGGTTGGCGAAACGCCGGCTCGACGGCGTGTAAGGCGACGGCTGCACCGGATGCGTCGGGCCGGGGGCGTGCAGCGGATTCAACAGGACCGCGCCGGCTTTGTGTTCGCGGGCGGTCCAGTTCACAAACTCCCGCAGGTCGCCCAAATCACCCATACCCCACGAGCTGGCCGAGCGAAGTCCATAGAGCTGCAACATCCAACCCCATGTGGCCGGCGGCGTCGGCAACCGCGGCGGGGCGGCCACCAGGCTGGCTTCCTGGCCGTCGCGGGTGTGCAGCCGATACCAACCCGGTGAGAGGTCACTGGGCAGCTCGCCGCGCAACGCCGTTTCAGCGCCGTCTTCGGCTACCAACAGGGCCGCACCGGCTATCGGCTGCGGATGCCCCCCGACCCGCACGGCTATTGTGGGCGCGAGTCGATCTGCACGACCGCTCTCCGCGAGTCTGGCTAACTCGCGGCGCCGATCAGTCTGGCTGCGTGCGTCGACCTCAAGGAGCCCAAGCACTTTGACCACCACATCGGCGTCGACCTCGACCAGCTCGCGTCGCTCGTTTCGATAGCTGGTGGCCACCCGGTGGGCAGCAGCCAACTCGCGCAGATCCTCGGGCACCGGTTTCGGCGTCATTCGACGCACCTTCCAGACGTCGCCCGGCCAGGAGTCGTTCCACGCCGGACTTGCACCTCGCCGATATACCCATTACGTGGAGTCTCACACGGTCAACTCGTTAGGCAACGGTGGCGCGTCGTGAATGGGCTGGGGTGCAACGTGATTGAGCTGGCTGTCGACATCGCGATCGGTCGTGCCACGAAAACAGCCCGTCCCCGGTGAGGACGCCCGGGTGGGGCACTGGTGACTTCATCCCTGGGTGGGGGCACCGTTGTGATTACCGGGGGCGGGCTGCTCGGCTATTTCTGCTGTGATGCCATCACCTGCCTTTCATCTTGATAGCGCTGGTCGTCGCGGAGCAGTGGGGGGATCCGGGGGGCCGCGTTCCAGCGCGCGAACAGGGCGCACAGGTCCGTGTCTGGGGGTGCATCGGCGGACGTCGCGACCGACCAGACGACGGTTCTTCACGAGAGCGCCTCCAATGACCGGCGGCGTCGGTGTCCGACAGATGGCAGCAAGTGCCGCACACAGGATCGCGTCCACCTCGGCGATCAGTTCCGCGACATCGGGATCCAATTCGAGAATCTCGATTTCCCCGCTGCCGCCGGTTGGTGACGCCGCCGCCGCGTCCAAGCGCGTCATGATGACCGCCTGATCAGGAGTCGATGATTTTGTGACCGTTGCGACCGCCGATCGCGATCTTGCGGGGCTTTGCCCTCTCGGCAACCGGGATCCGCAACCTCAGCACGCCCCCGTCGTAGGACGCGTCGATCTTCTCCGTATCCAGGTTTTCACCCAGCACCAACTGCCGGCTGAATACCCCACGGGGTCGCTCGGTGGCCAGCATCTCCCTGGCGGGATCGATGTCAGGACGTTCGGCGCGCACAGTCACCACGTTCCGTTCGACATCCACACCCAAAGAGTCATCCTTGATCCCGGGCAGATCGAACTCGACGACAAACTCCTCGCCCTCTCGCCAGGCGTCGATCGGCATCGTGGCCGGACGTGCCGACGTGCCCGAGAACTGCTGTGTGAAGCGATCGAGTTCACGGAACGGGTCAGTTCGCATCAACATGGTCGCCACCTCAACTCTCCAATCTTTTCTCAGCAGGGCTGATAATCTATGCCTCATGGCATAGTTTTTATATAGCACCGCCGTCATCTCGGTGCAAGGGGTTGCAGAAATTTTCGTGATCGGGCTCCGCCTCAGGCAGCTTCCCCGCTCTCGGTCTGCGCGTCGGAACGACGCACATACGCCGCGTCGCGTACCGCGTCTTCAGTTTCCAGGGCCGCACCCAACGCGCCGCCGATCATTGCCAAAGAGCATGTCAGCCAGGCTAGTTGGAAGTAATCCCGGATGGAGACCGGGTGGCCGACAGCACTGTTGAAAACCTGCGGCACAACGAACCAGAACGCGGCAATCAACGCCAGCACATACAGAACCGCGTAGAGGACGGTCACGCCGATCACCACGGTTACCGTCGTCGCGATGTTGAACAGCAGCACCTGCTTGCGCACCCCGGGCACGTCGCTGCGCTCCCATAGTTCAGCCCCGACGATCAAAGTCGCCGCTGTCGCGCCCACCGAGAGCAGTGCCGTCCCGACAAGGCGCTGCCATCCGAAAGCGTCGGATAGCCGCCAGACGTCTGAATACACCAGCGCGAAAACCCCGACGGCCACCGCGCCCGTCAGTGCGCGCGACAAGCGGAGCGACAGCCGCCATGGCTGGTTGGCGGCCACCATGCCGCCCAACAGCACCATGTTCCCCGTGAGCACCCGGGCGGTGAAGGCGAATGCTCCACTGGCGGTGTCGGTGCCCAGTTCCCGCACCCGCTGCACCAGTAACCGCCGTGGCGCGGCGACCACGCCCCGGGCATCTTGGCTGCGCCCGTGAGAGCCCATCAGGCGTTCCAGTAGGCGGACGATCGCCTCGCGAATCCGTTGCCGCGCGCCTACTGCGCCGAAAGCGGGCACCGACACAATTGCCACGTTCTGGACCGGATTCGCGTGAGCGACCACCGGGCGCCGGTGAACATGCAATGGAAGATCGGTCAGACAAACAACGACATCCCAGCCGCGGTCCAGCAGCAATCGTCGGGCCGCTTCCACGATCGCGGCGTCGGAGGCCGGTGGCTGCACCAACCGGGACTCCACCACCTCGACCTGCCATGTGGCTCCCGGTAACCGTCGGTCGAGTTCCTCACCCAAACCGGCGTCGGCCAGGTCCCGGGTCAGCGCAGAAGCCACGCCCGGTGCCCCCACGAGGCCCAACACGATCTGTGGGCCACTGTCAGCGTGCGGACGATCTGTCGAATTCACCATGCATCGATCGTCACACCTCCTCAGAGCGAACCGGGCGGCAAGCAGATCGTGTTTAGCAGCTCAATCGAACGGTTACCTGCTTCGGCGTCAAGGCGGTAGCCGGCATCAACCGAAGGAGTGCACCGAGATGAATAGTCGCCGACTGGTTCTCGTCGGGGGAGCGATTCTGTTCATCGCTGGAGTGATCGGTTTATTCGTGCCCGTGTCGATATCCGGCGGCATCGGGTGTGGCAATGCAGTGCACTCCGACGTCTCCGCCGCGCGTGCTCAGGACGATCAAAACATCGGGAACTCCCCTGTGGTCCAGCAGATACCGATCGCCAATCAAGTCGCGCCCAAAAGCCAGTTCGTCTCGGAGTGCAACTCTGCGCTGGGCAACCGGCGGTTGTGGACGATTCCGCTGACCGTCGTTGGCGTCGTCGTCGCAGGCGCAACGTTTGTGCGAGGGCGCAAAGCATCCGCTAGCGGTGTCTGACGCCTCGGCGCGCCGGCAGCGATCGAGGGATGAAGGCTACCGCCAGGCCTTTTCGCCGCAATCGCGAGCCCGCGTCGCGTCAGGCGACGCGGATGACGATCTTGCCCAGGTGCTTGCTCTGGTGTAGATGCTCGAACGCCGCTCTGGCAGAGGAGAATTCGAAGACCTCGTCGATCACCGGTTGCAGCCCGGTGGTGGCGACGGCGCGAACGAGATCTTGTGCGTCGGTCCGATCGCCGACGGTGATGGACCGGGTCATCGCGCCCGCGCCCTTCAGCAGGAAGTAGTCGATGCCGGGGTTATCCGCACTGAGGAAGCCGATCAACGTGACCTCTCCACCGATCGCAACCGCACGCAGCGACTCGTTGATCGTGGCAGGGCCGCCGACCTCGACGACCCGGTCCACACCACGGCCACCGGTCAGTTCGCGTACCTGCTCGCCCCACTCGGGGTTCTCGCGGTAGTTGATGACGTCGTCGGCGCCCAACGATTTCAGCGCCTGGGCCTTCTTGTCGCTCGAGGTCGTCGCGATGACGCGGCAACCCAGCACCTTGGCCAATTGCAGTGCGAAGACGGAAACGCCGCCGGACCCGAGCGTCAACACGGTCTGGCCGGCGCGAATCGGTGTGGGGCCGCGCAGGGCGTTCCAAGCCGTGACGCCCGCGCACGGCAGTGTCGCGGCCTGTTCGTCGGACAGCGCAGCCGGCACCGGCACCACGGATTCGCGGGATACCACCTTGTATTCGGTAAGCCACCCGTCCTGCCCGCTGCCATAGCTGTCGGCGTTCGCGGTGGGCGGTAGCGGGCCGCCGAACCACCGGGGCTGAAATAAACTCGCGACACGGTCGCCGGGGCGGTAGTCACCGACGCCCTCACCGACCTCGACCACTTCTGCGGCGGCATCGCTGCATGGCACCAGACCAGATTTGCTTTCCCGCACATATCGACCCAGCGGGATCGCGATGTCGCGGAAGTTCAGCGACACCGCCCGGATTTTGAGGAGCAGTTCCCCTCGCTGCGGCGACGGGACGGGTTCGTTGAGTAACTCCAGGCCATCGAGCCCGTGTGAGGTATCGAACCGGTACACCTGCACGAAAATGTCCTTTCTGTCGCCGGCGTCGAACCCGCCAAGAGTTCGTTAGCCAATCGCTGGCATCCCTGCTCCGACGGGTCGCCTACGCCCGCTATTCCCTACAGACCAACACCAATCTGATTGGGCTGCGGCAGAATTGACCGTCCGGCCGACGCCACCTGATCAGTGCCTAGGTGAGCACTTTCTCGACCGCGCCGGGAACGTTGGCGACGGCCCCTGGCCCGTCCAGCGCCAGCCGCATGAGATAGCCGGGCAATACGCACAACAACAGCTCGGCTACGGCGGTTGGGGTGCTGGCGACCGCTTCATCAGCCGCAGATAGTGCGTACCCGCTCAACGTCTGCAACGCAGTGGCGATGGCGTCGCGCAGGTTCGCGGCCAGCGTCGGGTTGCGCAGGGCTTCCGACCAGACCAGCAGGGCGATTGCGGCGAAGCCATCTTCGCTGTGACGAGTGGTGACGAACTCGAGCACGGCCGCGATGGCCGCCTGTGGGCTTGCGCCGCCGTTGATGGCCTGAGCCAGGACCGCGACAACCTGATCGAGGTTTTCAGCAGCGATCGCTTCAATGACCGCGTCCTTGCCGGAGAAGTAGCGATATACCGCGCCAGAGGACACGCCGGCTTCTTGGACCAGATCTTGCATCGAGGCAGCGTGGAACCCGTCACGGACGAAGCACCGCCGTGCCGCAGCCATGATGTGCGCGCGCCTCTCGGCGCGGTATTCAGTGGTCACTTTGGGCATGCGCCCACCTTAGCCTAAAAAACACGAACGTTCGCGTTTGACTCTGGCCCAAACCGGAGGCACACTAAAAAGCGAACGTTCATTCGCGGAAACCCGCGCGCGGAGGCGGCGAGGCCCAGATTCAGCCTCGCGACCTGGTCCAGTTCCGCTGGAACACGAAGGAGAAGGAGCGATCATGAATTACACCGGTGATTTCGGCACATTCGGCCGGTTCGTGGAGACGCCGGTCGACGCGATGCCGCCGGAGATGAAAGAGGCTTACGAATTCACCCGCGGGCTAAGGGGATTGGTGCCGGGGCCGCACAGGATCTGGCTCGCCAACCCCACGCTGTCCAAGACGATCGTGCCCACGGGCGCGTACTTCCAGCGCGAGTCGACATTGACGAAAGCAGAGATCGAGATCGCGACCAACATCGTCAACGGGCGGTGGCGCAGCCCCTACTCCAGTTACGAACACGAGATCATCGGCGAGCGTGACGGGCATCTGGATCCGCGCCGTGTCGAGGCCCTGATCGCCGGGCTCCCAACATCATTCGATGATCCACGTCAACAGGTGGTGTACGAGCTCGCGTCGGCTTTGGTCGCCCCGCGGCTCGTTCCGCTAGGCCTGTACCGACGCGCGAGGGAGTTGCTTGGTGATGCGGGCATCGTCGACGTCACCGTGCTGCTGGGTTGGTTCACCATGGTGTGCATGACGCTGGGCGCCTTCGATGTCCCGGCCAACGCCGAAGGCCTGGACCAGTGAGCGCCACCGAGGACAGGCTGGGAGGCCGACTGAAGCTCGCCGACCCTGAATCGCTGCCCGGCGCGCAGCGCGAGTTGTTCGATCACATCACCGCGAACGCCGTGCCGTGGGCGGACCGAAGCGGTTTTGCGGCGACGACGGCCGGCGGACGCTTGATCGGACCGTTCAACCCCAGCCTGCTCAACCCACCGATCGGTGCCGGGTTTCTGAAACTGCAAGTGGCAGAGGAGCAACACACCTCACTCAGCGAACGGGTCCGCCAAGTCGTGATCTTGACCGTCGGCGCGGTGTGGGGTGCTCCTTATGAGCTTTACGCTCATTCGGCGGTCGCGCGCCGCACCGGCTTGTCCGACGCGGTCGTTTCCGGACTGGTCGCAGGCGCAACGCCCGACGGCCTCACCGACGTGGAGCGGATCGCTCACCGGCTGGCCAACGCACTGTCAACGTCTCATCACGTTGACGACGACCTCTACCTGCATGCCGAGCAGACATTAGGCGCTGCAGGCGTTTTCGAGCTCGCCGTGCTGACCGGTATCTATCACACCGTCTGCGCCATTCTGAACGCCTTTGACATTCCAGCTCCCTGACACCCGAGGATCATCATGGCTCTTGCCCCGCTACCCACTCTCACCCTCACTCCGGTCGCGTATTTCCCGCAATATTACTTTCTGGAGAACCTCGCCGTGCGCGCCGACGGATCCATTCTCGTCACCGCCGTGCTGCAAAAAGAACTCTGGTATGTCCCGCCGGCAACGCCCGGTGTAGTCGTCGAGCCGGTTCTGGTGCACACCTTCGACCACGGTGTCACCGGCATCGCCGAGGTGGCGCCCGACGTGTTCGTCATCAGTCTCACCGAGGGATACACCACCTACGAATCACATTTGGTTCGAGTCGATTTCAACGGGTGGGCACCGGGGACGCCGGTAGCGCCAGAGCTGATCTACACCTTCGACGACCGCGTCCGCGCCCCCAACGGAACCTGCCTACTCGGACCCAACGTGTTGGCGATCGCCGACTGCTTCGCCGGCCTCATTTGGCGCATCGACCTCTCCGACGGCGCGCGCGGTGCCACGGCCCGGGTGTGGCTCGAAGACGACTCGATGGCGTTCGATCCAGACAGCGGCGTACCTCCGCCACCGCAACCCGGAGTCAACGGCGTCCGCTACGGCGCGCAGAACGGGTATCTGTACTACACCTCAACCGCGCAGAAAGTATTCATGCGCGTACCTGTCGACACCTCCACCCTCGATCCCGCGGGCCCGGCGCAGTTCGTCGCCGCGATCGATAATGCCGACGACTTCTGCATCGACGAGAACGCCGGATTCGCCTACGTCGCAAGACATCGCGCCAACACTCTTGACCGCGTGCCGCTGGCGCCGCGCCATGGTAGCGAGGTTCGCCACATCGCCGGTGACCCGTTCGACGAGGCGCTCGTCGGGCCGTCCAGCGCCGCGTGGGGACGCGGCCCGGCTGACCACGGCCGCATCGCCTACGTCACCACCGACGGCGGTACCACCGCGCCTCCGGACGGCGTCACCCGGCGCGCCGCGCTGCTGCGCGTCGAGTTGACCTACCCGGCCACGCCCGCGAGCGCCTCAGACGAATCATGACCCGGCACAGCGAGATCGTCGCCGCGGGTGCGGCATCCATCGAGACCTACGTCGACGGGCACGGCCCGGCCGTTGTCATGCTGCCTTCCTACGGCCGTGGCGGCGGACCGGATTTCGATCCCCTCACCGCAACGCTCGCTCAGGCTGGCTACCGGGTGCTGCGCCCTCAACCGCGGGGCGTCGGGGCCTCGTCCGGTCCGATGACCGGTGTCGGGTTTGACGACATGGCGCACGATGTCGCGGCGGTGATCGGTGCCCTAGCCGACGGACCCGCTGTCGTTCTCGGCCACGCCTTCGGCAATTTCGTCGCGCGTGCTACCGCAGTCCATCACGGCGACACAGTCGCGAGCGTGATATTGGCAGCGGCGTCAGGTAAAACCGTCGCGCCTGAAGTCAACTCGGCGCCACTGCGCGCGGGCGATCCGACGCTGAGCGACGACGATCGGCTCGCCGCACTGCGCCTGGCATTCTTCGCGCCCGGTCACGACGCGTCGGGCTGGCTGCACGGTTGGTACCCCGACACGTTGGCCATGCAAGTCGATTGCGTCCGGCACTCCGACGTCAGCCGCTACCGGGACGCCGGCAGCGCGCCAGTGTTCGAGATCATCGCCGCGCTGGATCCCTTCCATCAGCGTCATGAATGGGGCGACCTGCGTGAGCGATGCGGCGCCCGTGTCACCACCGCGGTGATCGCCGACGCCAGTCACGCGCTGTTTCCCGAACAGCCCACCGCGGTGGCCGATGCCATCACACGCTATTTGGCTAGCCCGCAACATCTTTGACCGACCGCACCGCACAACCACGTACCGCGCTGGCGGCGATCATCGGTGACGCAGCCCACCGCCTAGCACTTCACCCCTGAAGCGTTGGCTTGGACTGCTCATCGACGTACCGTAATCGTCTCTGCGCGACTGGCTTAGGGTCTTTCGTCCCAAGCTCAAGCGGCGTTGCTACCGAAGCTGGCATTACGACGCGCCCGATCCGACAGCGCAGAATGCGAACTCAACTCGGCCCGCGAGGCTACACGGTTAACAGCAGTCCCATTGTTAACATCACGCGATGCAGGATTCGTCGGGGACGGCTGACCTCCGGCGTTCACGCCTGGTGTCCCGGCGTGACGCGCTGCGCTACGCGACCGCGGTGTCGGCGCTGGCCGGGCTGGGTGCGGCAGCAGCAACTGCCGGCACCCCCACCGCGGCGGCCGCCGCGCCTACCCTGATCGACTTCGCCATGCGCCAAATTCCGGCCCAGGACATCCGTGCAGCCGGTCACTCCGGGGTGATCAACTACGTCTCGCTGTCGCGTCCCGGCTCGTCCTTCGGCGCCAAGCCGATCACCCGGTCCTACGCCGATTCGCTGACGGCCGCCGGGCTGGCGATCGTCAGCAACTACCAATACGGCAAGCCAGGCGGATCGGCACCATCGGACTTCACCCGCGGGTTCGCCGGCGGCGTCAGCGACGCGCGCACCGCCTGGCAGCTGCATACCGCGGCAGGTGGTGGCCAAAGTGCACCGGTCTTCTTCACCATCGACGACGACATCAACCGCGACACCTGGAACAACGTTGCGCTGCAGTGGTTTCGCGGCATCAACTCGGTGCTTGGAGTGCAGCGCACCGGCATCTACGGGGGTATCAACGCGTGCCAGTGGGCCGCCGCTGATGGTGTTATCGGGAATTCGCGCACGCCCGGCCGCCGGTGGGCCTGGCAGACCCGGTCTTGGTCGCACGGTCAGGTCGACCCCGCCGCAGTTCTCTACCAGCGCATCGTCAGCACCGCGTCGACTCCAGGGCCAGTGGTCGGCGGGCTCGAAGTCGACGTCAGCGACGCCCTGGCCCAGGATTGTGGCCAGTGGAACCTACATCCGTGAGGTCGTAAGCCACTCCCGGCGGCCGCGCCCGAACTCGGTGCGTAGGTCACAGGTTCTTGAGGCCGCCCACGATGGCCCACCGGTACAGTGCCTATGACTACAGAAAGGCGCCAAGCCGCATGATCAAGAGAGCTCCGGACTCGGATTCGGCTGAGCTCCGGCCGCATTTCGAAGACGTCCAAGCGCACTACGACCTGTCGAACGAATTCTTCCAACTCTTCCTGGACCCGACACAGACTTATAGCTGCGCTTACTTCGAGCGCGAGGACATGACGCTCGAAGAGGCCCAGATCGCCAAGATCGACCTCGCGTTGGGCAAGCTGGGCTTGAGCCCGGGGATGACGCTGCTCGACGTCGGCTGCGGCTGGGGTGCGACCATGCTGCGCGCGATCGAGAAATACGACGTCAACGTCATCGGCCTCACGTTGAGCAAACAGCAGCACGAATACGTCCAGAGTTTGTTCGACAAGTCGCCGAGCTCACGCACCAAACGCGTTCTCCTGGAGGGCTGGGAGCAGTTCGACGAGCCAGTCGACCGGATCGTCAGCATCGGCGCGTTCGAGCACTTCGGCCACGAGCGCTACCCGGACTTCTTCACCATGGCTCACGATGTGCTGCCTGCCGACGGCGTCATGCTCCTGCACACTATTACCGGCAAGGACGCCGGCAAGGCCAAGGAGCTGGGTCTGCCACTGACGTTCGAGCTGGCACGCTTCGTGAAGTTCATCATGACCGAGATCTTCCCGGGCGGACGGCTGCCCTCGATCGAGATGGTGCAGGAGAAGGCCTCCGAGGGCGGTTTCACCGTGGCCCGAGTCCAGGCGCTGCAGCTGCATTACGCACGGACCCTGGACCTTTGGGCGGCCGCGCTGACGGCGCACAAGGACGAGGCGATCGAGATCCAGTCCGAGGCCGTCTACGACCGCTACATGAAGTACCTGACGGGCTGCGCACAGATGTTCCGCGACGGCTATATCGACGTCTGCCAGTTCACGCTGCAGAAGAGTTGACCGGCTACATCGAACATGCTGTCGGACAACGACACCGGCGCGGTGGTGGTTTGCCCAGCGCGCTCTGCTAAACCCACGGGTCGCCGTTGCCGAACGACCAATCCGAGCGGTCCACAAAGACGGTATTGATCATGATGTCGTCAGGCCGAACGGACAGCTTACTTTTCAGTTCGTCGGCGACGTACCGGAAGAAGGCCAGCTTCAATTCTTTGGTGTTTCCGACGGTGCTGGTCACTTGGATCAAGATGAAGTCGGGCGATCGATCCCAGCCGAGGAAGTGTTGGTCGTAGATCAAATTCTCGGGTGAATGCTCGTTGATGACTACGAAACGGTCGCCCTCCGGCGCCTTGAGGACTTCGACGATTCCCTGGTAGACGACGTCGGCCACAGCGGCCCGGTATTCGGCGGTTTTTCCCTTGAGTAGATCGATGCGCGCGAACGGCATGAGACGCTCCTCTGGGGGCGGATTCGGCGGGATGGCCAGCTTCTCACGGTTTGGGTTCGACGGCTACCGCAATCTCGTTGCGGCGCAACGCTGGAAGGGTCCACGGTGGGTCGTAGAACCACGCGGCGGGCGTGCCGATCGGTTCGAAACCATTCTCGCGCAGGGTGCGCATCAGCTGAGCAGTCTGGGATGCGACCGCACGGGAGCTGATGCTGCCGGAGTAGCGACGCACCGCGACGGTCTCTGGCGCGACGTTCACGAGCCGCACCGCTGGGTCGTTGGGTTGGGGTAAGGACTCCATTGTCTTAGCGGCGGGCATGAAGAACCGGATCACCCATTCACCGTTGCTGCCGGCGGTCTCGGACACCGGTGCCGTCATCGAAATCTTCTCGCCGCGGGCGCCGACCTGCGCAACGGGCGCCGTCATCGCGATTTTCGTCTCGGCGTGGTTGCCGCCGAAAATGTAGCCGGCGAGCCGACGGAAACCTGCGCTTCGCGCGGCTTCTTCCTCGGCGGCAACTGTTGTCTCGGCAGCGATCCGCGCTCCGTAGCGGCGGATCTCAACGCCAGAGCTCAGCGGCTCGACGGTGTAGGCCGGCTCCTCCGTGCCGTTGCGCACCCCCACGACGGAACCGCCTGCTTGGACCAGTTGTTTCGTGAGTCCTACGATCGCGCCCAGCATGACCGTCCCCCTTCGCCGTCGAGTCTGATGTGGTCCGGTTTTTCCGCTGACAGCAAATATGCTCCGGCGGTGGAAAGCTGTTGGCGTGCAACCGGTGCGGAGCGGCGATGCGTCCGCCCGGTCGGCTCTTGCAGTCGCCGGCCGTCGGCAATCTGATCGGAATACATCAGAACCGAAGCATAGCGCGATGGCGGCACCATTGTTAAGGAGGTTAAATTTTAATTGCCTGAAAGATCTACCCCGCTTCTGCCGTTTTACCGGATCCCCAGTGATATCTTCAGCTTCTTAACAGGATTAACTTAAGGTGCGGATGTGGGCGTTTTCAGGTGCATTCCGGGTATCGCTGCCACTGCAGTCGCCGGCGTGATCGTCGGCTCAGCACCGCTACTGCTGGCAGCGCCGCCACTCAGAGTGCAGTCGACCGCGGTCCGGCTCGCCAGCACTGACGCAGATTCGCCGCTCGGGGATGGCACGGCGCTGCTGATGGGCGGAACCAGTATTCCGCAACCGAGCCAGCTCTACCTTGATGCGGCCAACACGTTGTATCTGCAGCAGCGGGGTTTCACCGGCACCCTGCAATCGTTGTTCACCCCGGAGAATGCCAGTTCCACATCCGAGGCGCGAGGAGACCAGATTCTCGACTCCACGATTCTGCAGGACTTCAACAGCGGAGACCTGAGCGCGCAAAACCCCCTTGTGGTCTTCGGCTACTCGCAGAGCGCCTCGATCTCCACAGACGTCATGCGTGAGCTTGCCGGCCAGGGCGTGCCCAGCGATGACGTGCACTTCGTGCTGATCGGCGATCCGGACAACCCCGCCGGCGGCTCGGAGGTGGTGACCAGCAACCTTTACCCGCAATACCTCCAGGACTACGTCGCCACGCCGAACGATCTGTACCCGACAGACGTCTACACCCATGAATACGACGGTGTCGCCGACTTCCCGAAGTATCCGATCGACCTGCTCTCCGACCTCAATTCCGCGCTGGGCTTCATCTACGAGCACGGCACTTATTTGAGCCTCACGCCCGAGCAGATCAGCGACGCTATTCAACTACCGACGTCGGTGGCCGACACCATGGTGAATTACTACATCATTCCGGCCGACAGCCTGCCGTTGCTGGATCCACTGCGGTTGATTCCGATTCTCGGGCAGCCCCTGTATGACCTTCTCGAACCCGACACCCAAATTCTGGTGAACCTCGGCTACGGCAGTATCGATCAGGGCTGGGCTTCGGGCGACGCCGACGTGGTCAGCACTGCCGGGTTGTTTCCGACTGACATCAACCTTGGCGATCTTTCTACCGCGCTATTCAACGGCCTGCAGCAAGGAGTCAGCGACTTCGTCGCCGATTTGGGAAACCCAGACACCTACAAGATCACGCCCCTGTTGGAAAACCCGTCGTTGACCGAGATCGCGGAGGCGGGCTACCTTTTCGGCTTCCTCGACTCGCCACAACCTACGTTGTCCGACGCCTTACAAGGCATCACCGAACTCCTCCAAGCGTTCACCGCTATGACTTGAGTTGGCGCACCGAGTGTTTCAGGCCGTAATGACCCGTCATGCTCACCCGATCTACATCTGGGCTGACTTCAGTTCGACCAGGGGTACGCAAACAATGGCCCAGTGGTCGCATACATGAGGAGCCACACCAGTACACACATGATGAGGAGCCAGATCGCGCGAGCGAACAGCCGGAACTGGTTTGCCGACACCAGCTCGTATCGGATGACGGTGCTCAGCCCTTCCAGATCGCGGGCAGTCAGAAACACCTTCCCCGTTCCGACCCTCAGCATGTAGCCGCGCGTCCCGTTGGGCCGGTCCACACGTAGGAGGAGGAGACGATCCCCCTCGCTGTCTCGCAGGCCGATGAGGCTGGTTAGCTCAGGCTGTCGCACGGTATTCCCCTTGGGTTGGGTTGGGACTTCCTGCGCTTAGGGCGGTTACGTTACTCGCCGCGACTTTGCCCCACAAGAGATTTCATATGATGCGATCGACTGCTGTCGACCCGTCGCGTCGCCCGCCTCGGGAGTTTGGTCACTGCGATGGTGTCTCATCACGGCCGGCCAGCACCCAGGTCCTCGGCGAACCACGCGATCGTCTGCGTCTGCGAGCCGGCGGGGAATCTGCCCAGGCCGTCGGCCTGTGCGGTCGGCGACGCGCAGCGGTCACGTCGTGGTGATGATGAGCTTTCCGCGCCTGGGTTGGTGGTTGCGTTCGAGCTCGGTGAGCGCTGCGATCGCGTCCTCGAGCGGCACCGTCGCGGCGATCGGCAGCCGGAGGGTCCCGTCCGCACAGGCTCGCGCGAGCTCGTCGAGGTCCTTGGCATTGTGCTTCGTGATCAACACCTGATACGGACCGGGCAGGACGCTTCTGACGAACTTGCCGGCAGAAGGGACAAGGTCGACGATACGACCGCCGGACTTGAGTAGCATGCGAGCGGATTCGCGCGGGAGAGTGCCCACGGTGTCGAAGACGATGTCGAACCTGTTCTTCAATGTGATTGGGATGGAATCGAACTCGACGATCGGGGCGACGCCCAAGTCGCGCGCATCGTGTATCGCGCTGGCGCGACAGCTGCCTGCGACCGAGGCGCCGCGCGTCGAGGCGATCTGGACAGCGGCTCGGCCGACGCCGCCGAGGCAGCCGTGGACGAAGACCGCCTGCCCAGGTTGGAGCTTGCCTTTGTTGACCAAGGCCTGCAGGGCGGCGGCCCCGATGGTGGGGATCGCGGCGGCCTGTTCGAAGGAGAGCCCCGCGGGCTTTTTGGCGATTCCCTTCTCGTCGGCGACGACCATCTCGGCGAAGGCGCCGCTGGCCTTGATCTGCGCCGCGCCGAACACGCCGTCGCCGACGCCGAGCCGGGTCACGCCATCGCCGATCTCCTCGACGACGCCGGCGAAGTCATAGCCAAGGCCCCGCGGAAACGTGCTTCCGGTCATTATCTTCATCTCGCCGTTGCGGACCTTCCAGTCATACGGGTTGGCTGCGGCTGCCCGCACACGGACCGACACCTCGCCCACACCGGGACGCGCCGGCTCGAAGTCCTCGAACCGCATGACTTCCGGCCCGCCGTACTGGTGATACTGAATGCGCTTCATCGTTGCGGCCCGATCGCGTTGCCGACGCCGAAGCGATGGTCGGTGTAGCGCCGCAGGTTGCCGGCAAAGCGCCGGAACACCAGCGCCATGACTGGACGGCCGGCGAACATCCCGAACCGGGTGCGCAGGCCACGCGGTGCTATCGCGACGGTCCACGTGACCTTGCACCCGCCGGGTGTTTCCCGCACCTGATAGTCCTCGACGAAAGCGGCGAGTCCTTTAGTTGTGGACTGGTTCAACCGAAACGCCATGTGCGAGTGCGGCTCCCAGGCCAGGAACTCCGCGTCGTTGATGGCGCGGGTGCGCATGGTCACGGTGCGGGTGGTTCCGACGCCGTATGGTTGCGGGCTGGTCCACGTCACGTCCGCGATCGCGGTGGCCCACCGTGACCAAGAGTCCGCCTCGGAAAGCACCTCGAACAGCTGTTCTGCGGTGATGGCCAGGTGCACGGTGCTGACGAGTCGGCAGGGCGCGGTGTCGACGAAGTCGAGGTCGACGCGTTCGCACAGATAGCGGGTGGCCATCCTCGACCTGCGCGGCACCTCCGGTGAACGAGATGGGTGGAATTGACTTGGCTTCATGACGTCCTTCTCTTCGGTCAACGCTGAATCACCGAAATGATCTGTTCGCGAGTCTTTTTCACCGCGCGGTCGGCTGGCGGTCTGCGTGGTTCTCGAGTCGTTGCCCGTGCGAAAGCACGACGCGACGGCACCGCTAGTTCATTGGCGCGGAGCGGGGTCGTCGGTGGGGATCACCCAGGTTCCCTCTGCGATGTCTGAGATTCGCTGAAGATAGGCCTCCCGCATGTGCTGTGAGGCCAGCTTGCGTTCCTTGTCCAACTGCGGGCCCTCGGGTTCGTCGGGCGGAAGGGTCTGACTCGTCGCTTCGACGCCGTAATAGGGCAGGTGGTCTTCGAATCCGCCTGGTGTGTAGAAGTTCAGCAACCGGACCGGTTCGTCGGAAACGACACGGAACGCGTGCTTGGTGAATTTCGGAACCCAGACGGCAGCGCCCGGTCCAAGCCGCACGATCTCGTCGTCGAGGCCGACCACCAATTCCAACTCGCCGGCCAAGACATAGAAACCCTCCGCTTGACGCTCGTGGTAGTGCGCCGGAGGTCCGGTACCTGGAGCAATGGTCTGCTCAAGCAGCGAAAATTCGCCGAGCGTCTGGTCTGCCGACAAGAGAATGTTCCACAACACACCGCGGTACCAATACGCAGGCGATTCCCCTGCCCGACCCACCACAACTTCAGCGGTCCTGCTACTGGTTGCCATCGGACGTCCCGTTTTGAGCCGTGCTGTCGTTCATGCCGCTCCTCACACGTCGCTGTTGTCGCGGCGTGACATCAACGATAGCACTGATGTCGCGTCGTGACATCAGTGTCAAAGGCGGCAGATCCCCGTGTACAGCGATCCTTGCGTTGTCACGGCGTGTCATCATCGCGGTATCGTGGCACCGTGCCTCGGTGGGAAGACGGAACCGAAGAGCGGCTCAAACAGGCCGCCATGGAACTGTTCGAAGAGCACGGTTTCCAAGGCACCAGCGCCGTCCAGATCGCGAAGCATGCTCGCGTGACGACCCGAACCTTCTTCCGGTACTTCGCGGACAAGCAAGAAGTCCTGTTCGCCGACGCGGACATGTTGTGTGGGGCGCTTGTTCACGAACTCCTCCAAGCGACCGACGTCGCGCAGCCGCTCCAGGCCGTAATTCAGACCCTGGCCGCGTTCAAATGGGACAGTCTGGCATCACGAGAATCTCATCGCCGGCGGGACGCAATGGTCGCATCGAACCCGGAACTGCTGGAACGTGAGCTGATCAAACAGCAGCAGATGGCCGACAGGTTCAGCAGTGCACTTCAACAGCGCGGAATCGACTCAGCCGCCGCGGAACTCGCGGCTCATGTGGGGATCCAAGTGTTCCGTATCGCTTACCGGCAGTGGCTAGAAGTCGACGACAACGCCGATCTGGCGACGATGACCCAAGCTGCGATGACCCTGCTCGGCACAATCGTGCCCGCCAGTGCGAGCATCCAGTAGGTCTCGTCGCGCACGCCGCGCCGAACTAACCCGCGTGGCACTGCGTCAGACAGGCCACGCCTCGCGGCGCCATGCGGCGTCCCAAAACATCCACTCGTAGCTGGCGGTGGTGGCGAAATGGGCTCGGGCGCAGGCCTCGTCCGCAGCGCTCAGGGTCAGGCCGACGTCGTCGGCCAGGTCCAGCACCTCGGCGACGATGGTCTGGTATTCCTCGTCGGCATAGGTGTCAATCCAGCGCTGGTACCGCGGATCCGGCGAACCGCGCTCGACGAGCTCGGCGCCCACCTCGGCATAAATCCAGTAGCACGGCAGCACCGCAGCGATCCCATCGGCGAAGGTGCCGCGATACGCGGTGGCCAACAGGTAGCTCGTATAGGCGAGGGTGGTCGGCGCGACCGGCACGGCATCGATGTTCTGGATGCCCAGTTCGGTGAGCAATGACTCGTGCAGCGCGAGCTCGACCTCGGCGGTGACGGCGGCGTGCCGGGCAAACATGCCGACACCGGTGTGTGTCGGCGCCTTACTGGCCACAACCGTCAGCGTGCGAGCAAAATCCCGCAGATAGTGCGCGTCCTGGACCACGTAGAGGGTGAAGAGCTCAGGGTCGAGGCTGCCGTCGATCAGGCCGGCCAAAAATGGGTGCTTCACGATCGCCGCGTAGGTGCCGGCAGCTTCGGCCCACAACCGTCCGGTCCAGCCGCCTCGCGTCACCACTACGATGATTCCAGCCCCATCGTCCCACTGCCGCATTGGACGTTCGCTTCTCACAGGCTCAACACCGAGCCTGGCCCCGCATGGCGATGGAGGTCGGCGCTTCGGGGCCCGTGTAGTCAGCGCCGTCGCAAGACCATGACGTTGTCGGTGAGGAGCGCTTGCTGCCCTGCCGGTCCGAGTGCGTCGCGCTCGACCGCGGCAACGCTTACCCGATCCCATTGAGAGTCATCGAGATTCAACGACGAGACCACCTCGTCTCCGCTCGGGAACTCATGGTGCTCCGGATTCGAAGCCCACGGCGGTGCCGCGCCATGATCCACCACCACTAGCGAGCCGCCGGGGACGACCGCCTCAGCTGCGCGTCGCAGCAGCCGCCCGCGATCCAGCGGGATCCACGAATGCAGGAACTGCGCCGACACCAGCTCGAATACGCCACCGGGAAAACTCTCGCTCAAATCGTGGCGCTGAAAGTCGATGCGGTCCGCGAGATTGCGGGCCATCGCGTCGGCCGCCGCTCGGTCCAAAGCGGTCTGCGAGATGTCCACCGCCGTCACATGCCAGCCGTGCTCGGCGAGCCACATCGCGTCGGCGCCCTCGCCACAACCGAGATCGAGCACGCGGCCCGGCGTCATCGGCTCGACCAGCTCGGCCAGACGAACGTTCACCCGTCCACTCCACATCCGATCGCGCTGACCGTAGTGCTCTTCCCAACTCTGCTGTGCCTCAGACATTCCCATGCCGTCACCTTGCCCGCGGCCAGAGCCCGTGGCAAGGTCTCTTGCCATGGAGGCAAAAGACAGCGTCGAAGTGCTGGTACGGCGGCGACTGCGCGAGCTTCGCATGCAGCGCGGCATGACCCTCGAAGACGTTGCTCAGCAAGCGCGGATCGACGTGTCCACCCTGAGCCGTCTGGAGTCCGGGAAACGCCGCCTCGCGCTGGATCACCTGCCGCGACTAGCCGCGGCACTGTCCGTCAGCACCGACGAGCTGGTGCGGGAACCAGCGGCCGAAGACCCGCGCGTGCATGGCACCTCGCACACCCGCGACGGCGTTGCGTATTGGCCGCTCACCCGGCAGGGCCCCGGCGGCGGGCTGCACACGTTCAAGATCCGGGTCAGTCCTCGTCGTCGCAAGGCACCCACCGAGCTACCCGTGCACGAAGGTCAGGAGTGGATCTACGTGCTGTCGGGTCGGTTGCGGCTTGTCCTCGGCGAGCGCGATTTCACCATCGATCCCGGCGAAGCCGTCGAGTTCTCGACATGGACGCCGCACTGGTTCGGCGTGGTTGATGGTCCGGTAGAGGCGATCATGATGTTCGGGCCGCACGGCGAACGGCTGCACCTGCACAGCTGACTCATCGTGCACGTCGACGTCCTCCTCAGCGATCTCTCAGCGCGTCATTCCTACGCTCGACCGTGTGGAGAGCACGACAGATCATGAGGATGGCAACTCGTGTTCCTCCGGCTGCGCCGCTGATGGTGCACGGCTGATGCGCATGGAAGGTTTTCGCCTCGAGCAAGTCACGGTGACACGCGGCCCGGCCACGCTGTTGGCGCAGGTCAGTGCAAGTATTCCTACCGGCCGCTGCACCGCCGTGACGGGTCCCAGTGGGGCGGGAAAATCGACACTGCTGCGGCTACTGAATCGGCTCGCTGAACCCACGACCGGACGTATCACGCTCGGCGGTGTGCCCATCGCCGAGCTGGACGTCCTGGCGTTGCGGCGCAGTGTCGGGCTGGTAGCGCAGGCCCCGGTATTGCTGACCGACCTGGTACTTGACGAGGTCCGCGTCGGCCGCCGCGACTTGCCCGAGGCCGGGGTGGTCGAGTTGCTCGCGCGCGTGGGGCTGGAGCCATCGTTTATCGAGCGCGCGACCGCGGAGCTGTCCGGTGGGGAGGTGCAACGGCTGTGTCTGGCGCGGGCGTTGGCCGTTGAACCGGACATGCTGCTGCTCGACGAGCCGACTTCGGCGCTCGACGGGGCCTCGGCCGAGGTGATCGCCGCGTTGGTAGGGGACTTTGTGGGCGCGGGCGGAACCGTGGTCCTCGTCAGCCACGACTACGGTCTCATCGAAAGCGTCGCCGCGCAGGTCTTGGTCCTTGAACGTGGTCGTCTCGTCTCGTCGCGGGCGGTTGCCCCGGCAGTCTCGGTTTCCTAAGACCGTCGGCGGCGGGCACCGAGAAGCGTTGGGCTGGAAATGATCGAGAGAACAGTGTGAAGGGAGTTCGCGATGGTGTGGCAAGGGGTTTTGGCGAAAGCAGCACCCACGGTGGTTACCGGCGTGGTCGGAATGGTTGCCTATGAGGGGCTGCGCAAGGTGGCGGCGAAGAAGCCGCTGCGAGCAGCGTCCGTTGCCGTCACGGCGTGGGGTCTTCGCATTGCGCGCGAGGCTGAGGAAGGCGCCGCGCAGGCTCGATTAGCGGTCGCCGACGTCGTCGCCGAGGCCGCCGAGCGGGTTGGCCACGAGACTTCACCACCGGCGACCGAATCGGGAGATGACCCGGCGGAGACCATCGATGCTGTGCGCTGATTCTGGCGTCGAACCGGTCGTTCTCTCCGCTGCAGCGGGGCGGATGCGGGTGCATGCCGTCGGGCTCCGCGGCAACGAAGCCTGGGCCGCCGCGATCGAGGAAACGGTCGCCGAGGTGACCGGTGTGCGCGCGGTCCAGGCTTATCCGCGTACCGCATCTGTTGTGGTTTGGTATGCGCCCGGAGACTGCGACACCGCTGCCGTCCTGTCAGCGATTGCCGATGTGCGGGACGTCCCTGCCATGTCGGCGGGCACGCGAATTTCTCACACATCGGTAGTTCGCGACCACAGCGGCGTGCTGAGCAAGATCATCGGCAGGCTGGCGCACACGCTATTGAACCCGGGCCGCGACGTGCACGACGCTCCACCGGAGATCGAGCGGCTGCGTGCGGCGCTGGACCGTATCGGCTATCACCTCGCGCCAGCCACCGCCAGCCAAGCACCACTGGTGAAAGAGGTGGGGCTTGGCGGAATTCGAACGCGGAGGCTGTGGCTGGCTCTGCCGCTGGGGCTGGTAGCGGTCGGATTGACCGGCTTGGGCCTGCGGTCGTTGATGCGGTCGGCGGTGGTTATCGGTCCTCAGGCAGGACGATCTCGTCGCGCACGGCTCCGGCGCCCTACATCACCCCTTGCCGTAATGGCCACGGGGCTGGCCGTGCCGAGCTGGGGCGGGGTAGTCGTATCGCTGCTGTTGGTCACGGTGGCAGGAGCGGTCGCCTACCGGCAACGGCTGGGTCTCACTCGGGAGATCGTCGTCGCCGCCGCACGCGCCGCAGTGCAACTGGTCACCGCCGGCGCACTTCTTCGCATCTTGTTCCAGCGGCCGAGTCTGCTGGGCCCCGCCGGCTGGTTGCTCGCGATGATCATCGTTGCCGGGCAGGTCGCCGGCCGCCGCGGCGCGGGTCTGCCCCAGGCCAAGGTTGCCGCTACCGGCGGAGTGGCCGCCAGCACCGTCGGCACGCTCTTCGTCCTGTTGGCCGGACGGGTTATCGCTGCCGAGGCGCGTGTGATCGTTCCCGTCGGCGGCATGATTGTCTCGTCAGCCATGCTGGCTGCCGGCAGCGCGCTGCGGCGGCTCGACGAGGACGTTCGCCAATCGCGGCCAACCATCGAGGCCCGGCTATCCCTCGGCCACTCCGGACGACAGGCGATCCTCCCGCACCAACGATCCGCCCTGCGCACCGCGTTGATTCCGGCCATCGACTCCACGAAGGTAGTTGGGCTGATCAGCCTGCCCGGTGCGATGACCGGACTGATCCTGGCCGGGATAAGTCCGCTTACGGCGATCCGCTACCAGATCGTGGTGATGTACATGCAGCTGGCCGGCACCGCGCTGGCCGCGCTCATCGCTGTCCGCCTCGCAGAACAGGCGCTGTTCGACGACGCGCAACGCCTGATTCAGGTGAACCGCCCGGATGAGTTGAGCTGACGTGAAACCCTTTCACCCCCAACGCTTTCAGCCCTGCGCCTGAGCTTCCGGTAGCGGGCTGGGCCGGTGACACATTCTGGCCAGGCATGACGCCGTACTCGCAGTGAGGTATTCAACCGGCGCCCAGCGCCTGCCCTGTCGCTTGGGGCATCGGGGTTTGAGTCATCGGAGCAAATATCTCGTCTAGCTCCGCCCATCGATGTTGCGCGCGTCACGCGGCCACAGCAGTTACACAGCAGATTGAAACTCGCACTTGATAATCCCGCACTACCTTGGGACCTAACACCGTTAAGGAGGTCTGCTGTGTGCCATTACGAGATCACCATCGAGTTCGACGATGGCCAACGCTCAACCACCACACACACATCGCGTCGTGACGTCAGAGTCCGGCTGGCTGAACTCGTCAACGACCTCACCGACGATGCCGGCTTTGAGCACTTCCGAACTGTCACGGTGACACAAGCTGCTGCTTAACCCACCACCGATGTTCGGAGCGACGGTCTCCGCTATCGCGACGGCGGCGCTGACCGCCGCGTCCGGGCGCTTGAGCGAACCCCGGTCAACGGATTCGAGGCTGCGGACAGCCGCGATCGGTTGCGCGACCGGTGCTACGTCGTGCTGGGTTGCTCTGTGGCGCTCGTGTCAGCCGCTCGGTGGCCGATGAACTCTAACCCAGCCCGAATAGCGGGGCGGTGCCGCAGGATTCGGTAATGAGCTAGTCGGCCGAGCCCTCGTGTGGCCAGTAGTTGTGCGCCTTGCCAAGACGTGGCCAATCGTTCGCTGGCGGCATAAGGGCTGTCCGGGTCATCGGGGTCGTGGATGAGAAGCAGCGGCGGGTAGTTGGCTCGTCGACCGATTCGCGTCATGTTCGTCTCCTGCAGTGGCATGGCGATTCGTTTTTCCAGACGACGGTGCAGGCCCGCGCGAATCCGGCGACCGAAGCCATGGCGGGCGGCGAACAGGTCGAGATAGAGGGGGAAATCGCCCATGGGCGCTAAGAAGACCAAGCGCCCTACATGTGCGCCCTGTGCCGCCGCCAATGCAGTCGCGTTAGCTCCGAGTGAGTGAGCGACCACCGCGTGGGCGGACCCGTGGGTCTCGATCATGGCCGCGATCGCGTTGGCGCACTCGATGGCGGTGGTACGCCCGGGCGCGAGCGCACCCGGATCAGATTCGTTGTGGCTGGGCAAGTCGAACGCAACAACCCGATACCCTGCCTCCACCAGCGGTTTGACGAATACTGCCAGATGCGCGCGCTGGCCGCCCCACCCGTGTACCAGATATATCGGCGGTCCCTCGCCCCATTCCTCACCAGCGACCCGATGCCCATCCCAGTACGCTTCTATCGGCCTGCCCGGGGACACGCCCGGAGGCATACGCAGACTCGACTCGAGAACTGGTGGGGTGCACCACAACTCGACTGCCCAACGCGATCCCAACGAAGGTGCCGCGCGCTCGAGCAGCCAAAAAAGTCGGCGCACTCGGGGGGCGACCGGGGGAAGGATTCCAGAGCCGGCGACGTCGAGCGGGGCGACCTCGCCGGCCTGTGCTTGCGCCGACGCCGCTCGAGGTGCTCCTTGCGTCATGAACCGCGATCGTAGTATGGGCCGGCCCGTCTCGGCTCTGTGGGATAGTCACGCTCGGTGCGGTGAGGCCGTTAATCGCCGGCCTTGGTCAAGGTCAGCGGCACGGGATAGGTGTCGAGCGATTGTTCATAGCCACATGGCCGACTGCTGTCCGCCGTTGACCAGTAGCGGCCCTCGAGAGTGTCGGGATTCCAGCTGTAGTGCGCGGTTCCGGGGACATGAGTTCCATCGCCGCACTGCAGCGCCCCGGTGGTGTGCACGTCGATCGTCCAATCAAGATTGTTGTAGCGAGCTGTTCCCCGCTGGCTCGACCCTTCCCCGCCCATCTCGACCTCGGCGCAGCCGTCACCGCACGGAGTGAAAACCCACGTGACGGGCAACGTGCCCGGAGGACCTGTGACGACCTTGTAGGAACCTTCCAGCTTGGGCAGCGCCGGCCGCGGAGCCGACGTTTGGCTGCGGCTCGTCCCCACCGGGTGTCGCACGGTTTTCGAGGGCAGCGCACCACAGCCCACCGTTGTCAGCAGGATGATCATCAACACCGCGACCCTCGACGTCAGCGCACCTTCCGAAGGCATGCCGCAGCTTATCCTCGCCCCCCGAATCAATCCGGTGGTCTCGTAGCTCCCCGGGCGAAGTGTTGACATGCCATCGGCTAGTACGTAACCTCTTAAACATCTTTTTAACAGTTACAGGCTGGCGCCGAGTGAGGGGTGCGACGGGTGCCATCAAGTACACGAGGATCGATGCGGACGGGAGATCGCGCCGACGACTCTGCTTCTTCACGGGTTCCCGTCATCGACGAGCACGGGCCACTTCGCGTTGGACACAGGTGCCGGCGAGATCGCGCGATTCGTCGACGAACCGCTCGACAACGAAGAACAAATATCTCAACGCGGCGCAGCAGAACCGAGGGTCTAGGCAATGGGTGAAGCGTTGCGGGGCAAGACCGTTGTCGTGGTCGGGCAGGGGGATGGAATTGCGCGTGCTGTGACGGTTTTGGCCCGATCTGAGGGCGCTCGAGTCGTTGTCGCCGGCCGCGATAAGGCCCGATTGGCAGCCGCCTACCACGACACCGCCATTGACGCCGAAGTTGTTGACGTTATTGATGATTCGTCGATTGCGGCACTTGCTGAGCGATTGGGTCCCGTTGACCATGTCGTGTCGGCGGTGTCGGCCCGCGCACGGGGACGACTCGCTGAGCTGGAGCGCGCGAGTCTGCTGAAATCGTTTGACACGAAAGTGATTGGGCCGCTGATGTTGACGAAATATTTCGCGGCACAGATCAGACCGGGCGGGTCGTTCGTACTTTTCTCGGGATTTCCCGCGTTCAAGATCAATGTCGGTTTTCTCGGTGTGGCGATCACCGACGGTGCGGTCGACTTTTTGACGCGCTCGCTGGCTGTCGAGCTTGCCCCGGTCCGGGTCAACGCGATCTCTCCCGGTGTCATTGACTCCGGCGCGTGGGATTCGCTGGGCGAGCAGGGCAAGCGTGACCACTTCGAGAACGTCAGCCGCACCAACCTGGCACAACGAATAGGGACAGCCGAGGATGCGGCCGATGCCGCGCTTTTCGCGATGACGAACACGTTTATGACCGGTGTGACGCTCAAAATCGATGGCGGCCAGCATCTCACCTAATCCGATTCGCCTCTCAGTCGGCGGATGTCCGGTGGCGCCGTACTTTTGCGCGGTTGCCGCAGAGTGCCATGGAACACCAGCGTCGACGGTGAGCTTTGGTGCGGTCGTAGAAAATGATGGTGCAGCCAGGGCATTGCCGAATCAGTGTCGGGTCACCTTCGACGAGCAGGTGCGCCCACGCTTGTGCGGAGAGGATCAAAAGCTGGGCGGGCTGTTCCCAGTGCCGTCGCTCATGCAGCGCGAGCGTGTCGTTGTCGCGATTGAGTTGGGTGAAGCGCCGATCTTGCGCCAACAGCGCATTCAGCTCGTCAATGACATCAACTGGGAACGGCACCGGCTTTTCGCCGGTCCAGGCCAACAAAAGCGGCCGTAACGTCTCCCGAAGAGTACGGGCATCCGCGGCGGCAGCGTCGAGTTGAGTGGCGCTGAAACACTTTTCGAGCGCCGGGAGGTCATCGTCGTTGATGAGTCCTGTGCGCGCGAGCCATCGTAGATAGTCGGCCCCGTTTCCGATCAAGTCGATTGGCTCCGCGCCTGGGGAAGGCGTTGCCCGGCTATTCAGCAGTTCCAGGGCTGGGTGTCCCGCGAGGCCGACGATGAGATCGAGCGGCTGCATCGGCCTCACCTCTCCGGGCGGATCACCGCAGCACTGGTAACCGCTCAACTTGATGTTGACAGGTTATCAAGTGCCTGTGTAACCTTTGAAATACATTTTTAACGGTTATATCCCTTCGTAAGGAAGTCCGCTATGACCACTCATTCCTCGTCCTCGCCGGCTGGTGGCCGTCGCCTCGCGCGATCGCGACGGTGGTCGTGGCGTGCCGTGCTGGTGGCCGCCCTGGTAGCCGCAGTCGCCGACGCCGCGTTTGCGTTCGTGGCATATGTGTTGATCGCCCACAGGTTCAACTTCGAGACGTTGCTGCAATATATCGCCAGCGGGGCGCTCGGGAACGCAGCCTTTGCCACTGGCCCACTGGGGATCGCCACCGCCGCCTTGGGATTCGTCATACATGCCACGCTGGCCGTGGTGTTCACCGTCTTTTATGCACTCATCATCTCCCCCTGGGTGCATACTCCGGCCACCGCCTGCGTTCTCGGCGCGGCCTACGGCGCGGGCATCTGGGTGTTCATGAACGCTGTAGTACTGCCGCTGGGTGGCGCCGCCCATGAACCGTTCCTGAGCAGGTACTACCTGGCTTTCGGGGTTGATCATGCCCTACTAGTCGGCCTGCCAATCGCACTCATCCTCTACGCCATGGTCCCCGGCCGCACCGGCGAAGGTGCGTAGACCACATCGCGCAGCGCCCGCCGACACCTCCGATTCCTCGAAGTCAAGGAGCATTTTTATGCCCGTTATCCGTCATCACTACCTCAGCGTCGACGGCATGCGTGTCTTTGTGCGCGAAGCGGGTGACCCCACCGGCCCGACCCTGGTGCTGTTGCCCGGCTACCCGTCGAGCACCCGAGCGTATGTGCGGCTCATCGACCAGATGTCCACCCGCTGGCACGTCGTGGCGATCGACTACCCCGGCTTCGGTTCCTCTGACCCGTTGCCGGGTGAGCCCACCTTCGACAAATTGGCCGCGGTCACCGGCGCCACCATCGACGCACTCGGCATCGGCGAGTACGCGCTGTACATGTTCGACTTCGGTGCACCGGTCGGATTCCGGATCGCCCTCGACCACGACGAGCGGGTCCGCGCTGTCATCACTCAGAACGGCAACGCCTATACCGACGGTTTCGGACCAGGCGTCGCCGCGTTAGCGGACTGGTGGGCCGACAAGGCCGCTGGCGAGGCCACCGTCGACTGGTTCGTCAGCCTGGCCGGGACCCAACATCAGTGGCAGGCCGGTGCCCGCGACCTCGAACACATCGATCCCGAGCAAGCACTGGCCGATCAGCTCGTGCTGGATCGTCCCGGCCGCGCCGCCTACATGAAGGCCCTGCTGTGGGACTACCAGAACAACCCGGCCCGCTACCCACAGTGGCAGGAGTGGCTGCGCCGCCGCCAACCAGCACTGCTGGCGATCTGGGGCGCAAACGACCCGTTCTTCATCCCAGCCGGTGCCCAGGCCTATCACAACGACGTGCCCGGCGCCGAAGTAGTACTGCTCGACACCGGACACTTCGCACTGGAAGAAGAGCTCGACGAAATCGCCACGCGCATCGGCAATTTCATGGCCACCACCTTCGGGGCGGAATCACGATGACAACCGACCCAACCTTCGTCCTGGTCCACGCGGCGTGGGCAGACAGCTCGAGTTGGGCACCAGTGATCCATCAACTACAGCAGCGCGGCCACAACGTCATCGCAGCACCGCTACCACTGACCTCGTTCGACGACGACACCGCAGCGCTGAACCGAGTTCTCGAGCGCATCCCGGGGCCAGCCGTTCTCGGCGGTCATGCTTACGCCGGCGCCGTCATCGGAGCGGCGAATACCGATTCGGTGACAGCGCTGGTCTACGTCGCCGCGATCGCACCCGACGAGGGTGAGACAGTCGCCAGCCTGTTTCACCGCGCCCCAGCCCATCGTCTTGCCCCTGCCCTCGAGCCGGATGGCCACGGCTTGATTTGGCTGCCGCACAGCGCTTTCGCAGCAGCATTCGCACAGAACGCCACCCCCGAACAACACGCCATGCTCGCCGCAGTCCAGCGCCCGCTGTCGCCATCATGCATCACCACACCCGCCCCACGGCCCGCCTGGAAAGACCGCCCAAGCTGGTTTCTCATCGCCGAAAACGACCGCATGATCGCCGCAGAAACCCAGCACTTCGTCGCCACACGGATGAACGCAACCATCCACGCCGTCGACGCCGACCACCTGCCCATGGTGACAAATCCCGAGGACGTCACCGAGATACTGCTCGCCGCAGCCAACCAGACCCAATAGACTTCTGTCACAAGCGATTCACGCTCATGGCCAACGGACGGTCAGCAGCTCGTGCCCCCCCAATAGTTTCGGTACAGCCGTCGCTGTCGCTCTTCATCACGCAGGATACGTATCGCCCAAAACAAACGTGCACCAACCCAACTCACAGGAGCCGCCATATGCCAACGCCAACCGAGACCGTCCAAGACTTCTACGCTGCGCTGGGCGCCGGCGACATCGACCGAGCGATGAGCCTCATGACGGACGACATCGAATGGATCACCATGCTGGACTTTCCCATCAAAGATCGCGGACCCCAACACGTTGCCGAGGGAATGCTCATCCCGCTAGCCGCCGAATGGGATAGTTTTACCCTGTCCCCCAACGAATTCGTCGCCGACGGCGCCAGCGTAGTCTCCCTGGGCCGCTTCACCTGCACCCACAAAACAACCGGAAAGCGCGCCGACGCCGGCTACGCCCACATCTGGAACGTCAACGACGGCAAGATCGCACGATTTCGCCAATACATCGACACCCTGGCGATCGCCCAAGCACGAGAATGAGAGACCAGACGAATGGTGACTGCGCGGTGACCAAGATTTGCGGCACCACATCGACAGCGTGCGCTCCCTCGCCTCGAGCGCAAATGAACTCGCTGCAGTCGTCAAACGTACATTCGATCAAGACCGCCGACTGCCCCGACCTACCGACCGCAGGAGCTACCCCATGGTCCGTCGATCACTCGCCCGCTATCACTCGGCCTATGGCCGGATTGCTGATTCACTGAACGAGTTCGACTGGCTGGCCAATTTATTCTTGCGGCTCAGCATTGGCTTCATGTTCTTCAGCGGGGCAGTGGGCAAGCTCGGGGACCTCGGCAAGTTCACTGCGATGTTCAATGGCCTTGGGATTCCAGGTGCGCCGATAGTTGCCCCAGCCGTGGCGATCATCGAACTTGTTGGTGGCGTGGCGCTGATGCTCGGTCTGGCGACGCGAGCGACGTCTCTTCTCTTGGCGCTAGACATGGTCGGCGCACTGTTGACGGATATCGGCCCCGGTCTGGCGGAAAAGTACCCGAGCGTGTGGAGCTTCCTGAGTAACTTGTTTTATTCGTCGGAGTGGCTGCTGGCAGGCCTGTTGCTTTTTCTAGTGTGCGTGGGAGCCGGTTCCGCCAGTCTCGACGCCCGGATCGACCGGCGCCTGGCGTCATCATGACGCACGGCGGACTCGAATCCGGCGTGAGACGCCATGATCCGTCACAGCGCTCAAGTAAAGGCTTGTCGCAGAACTGGTTTCAGTCATGGCTCGAGCTCGACGATCAGGGCAGGGACCTGGCCGGCCCGACCGAGGCAGACACGACAGTTCACGGCACGGCGTCGGATGTGCTGTTGTGGCTGAGCAACCGGCACACGGACGCCGTCGTGGAGGGCGACCGCGGCCTGCTCGACGCATGGACCGTGCTGAAGCGCTGATCGTCTCTATTTCTTGATACGACGGCTACCGCCGTGCCAGTCCTCTTGGATGCCCGTAGCCGCGGGATCGACGCCGAAACTCGCGAGCTGGGGACGCTCCCGCAGGCTGCGCTTGAGCTCGGCGAAACCGGGAAAGCTAGCCAATCCCAACACGTTGTCCCACAGTGGCCCTGCCTCTTCAGCGTTGGGCAACCGGCTGATCACCGGCCCGAAGAATGCCACCCCGTCGGGTGGGCGGAACTGCAGGATCGGGGTGCCGACGTCCTTGCCGGTCAGCCCGAGAGCGTGGTCGGTTTCGGCACGAAGTTCGTCATCGAGGGTGCTGTCCTCGAGGGCGTCGGCAAGTTCCAGCGGCAGGCCGACCTCCGTGAGAATCGACACCAGGAATTCCCGCGTTCCCTGATGGCCTGCGGTCACCGGGCGACCTTCGAGCGCGGTGTCGAAGATCTGCCGTCCCATCGCCAGATAGAGCGGCCCGACCACGCTGCGCCCGTACTCCGCCCTGGCACGGGCCGCGACTCGGAGCAATCTCAGGCCGGCGGTGTGCCCGGCCTCGTACTCGGGCGGAAAGTGTGCGTCATAGTCGATGTGCGCGTTGACCATTCGCAACGAAATGAACCGCCAATCCACCTCGTACTCGCGCTGTTCGGCCACCATGCGCACCCACTTGCTGGTCATCCACGCGAACGGGCATACGGGGTCGAAGTAGAAGTCGAGGTCGGCACGGCGCCCTTCCGCAGCGGGCTCATCGATCTGTGTGCTCATCGGCGGGACTCCCCCTCACCCGGTAGGAACGTGTGGATCGCCGCATACGCGTGGTCCTGAATCGTTTCGTCGGCGAAGTCGGCGACGATGTCCGCTTGGTCGAACAGGGGACCACTGATGGCCTTCTGCGCACTCGCATAGAACCGGCCACTGTCCAATGAACTGCCGATCAGGCCATCCACGAGGCGTTTGGCACCGACCTCCAATGGATGGGAGATACCGAACATCGGGCCCACACGGGGCATGACGCGCTGCATGATCACCCTGAGCGCGGCGGACAAATCCCTCGGCGCGTCGGTGCCCGTAGTGTTGCCCGGGCTGACGGTGAGCAACCGAAGATCCGGATGCCGGCGCGCCAACGCCGACATCCACAGTGCGCCCAGGTATTTCGCTTGCCCGTACGCGAGCATCGGATCGGGCTTGCGGCCATCGAAGAACGACCCGTCGATGACTGAGGTGAACTCATCGACCGAATGCGTGCTGAAGGCGGGGCGCTTGATCCGCAGTTTCGGCACTCCGCGTGCGGCCTCGCTGCCCGTCAGCACGGCAGTCGAGGTCAGCAGCCCGGCCGACAACAGACCTTCGAGCAGGACCACGTGCCCGAGCACGTTGGCGGCGAACATCGTCGTCACCCCATCGGCGGTGCGCGCCATCGGGGTGGGACCGCCCACCCCGCCGGCGTTGAGCAGCACTGCCCGCAACGGCCGGTCGATCGCCTTGACCGCCGCCCGCACCGACGCCAGGTCGCAGGTGTCCATGACCAGGATTTCGAAGACCGACTTGTTGGTGATCCGCTGCAAGTCGGCCTGAGCCGCCCGCGCCTTGGCCTCGTCGCGGCAGGCCAGGAAGATGGCGCCGACGCTGTCGCGCAGCGCCAACTGACGTGCGACGTCCTTGCCGAGCCCGACGTTGGCGCCGGTGATGAGAAACGCGTCGTCAGACATGGGTTCGCTCCATCGCGTCGACGGCGGCCACGATGTCGGGCACCTCGCTGCGGGTCGCGTAATTCGCGTGCACGTCGATCCATCGGATCACCCCCGAGCCGTCGACGACCACGACCGTGGGCATGGGCAGGTTCGTCCCGCCGTCGGCGTTTCGCTCGGAGAGGTCCAGACCCAGACTCCTCTGCGCGGCAACGGTATCCGCGGAGGGTCGGGTCTCGACACCCAACGCGGCGGCGAGCTGATTGCCTGGATCGGAGGCCACCGCGAAGGTCAACTCGTTCAACTCGACCGAGCTCATCGAACCGTCGGGTTTCTGCGGGCTCACGGCGATCAACGCGACGCCACGTTGATCCAGCGCCGGCACCAGCTCGGCCTGATAGGTCCGCAGGGCGATGTTGCAATACGGACACCACGCCCCGCGGTACAACACCACCACCGCGGGGCGGTCGCCCCGCATCCGAGCCAACGTAACCACCTCACAGTTCACGTCGAGCAGCTCAGCGTCGGGCATGGTAGTTCCCGGCGTGGCGACGCCGGGAGGGACGCCGCGGGCGTTCAGCGCGGCCTGCTCGGCGGCGAAGGCGCTCCTCACCTGGGCGGGCAACCTCGCGGCCGACTCGGCCGCCGTCGCCTGCGCCTGCTCGGCGATGGTGGGTGTGTGCGTCGTCATGCGGCCGCCCTTCGAGGGTTTGGATTGATCACTCCATAACACTCTCCTCATACTGGAATGTCAACTCCAAAACCGGGTATCCTGCATCGGTGATCACGCGCAAGGGCCAGGCCACCCGAGACCGCATCGTGGCCGCCGCCGCAGCTCTGATGCACGAGCAGGGTGTGGCCGGCACCAGCACCGAGGACGTCCAGGCTGCCGCCGGCGTCAGCGCGTCGCAGATCTACCATTACTTCGGCGACAAACACTCCCTCACGTGCGCCGTCATCGGGTATTGGAGCGACGCGATTCTCGGCTTCCAGCAACCCCTGCTCGCGCGCCTCGACGGCATCGACGCATTGCGCAGCTGGGCCGAGGCCATCGTGGACGTGCAGCGGGCCAACGACTTTCGAGGCGGCTGCCCATTGGGTTCGTTGGCCAGCGAGCTCGTCGACAGCGACGATGCTGCTCGAGAAGACGTCGTGGCGGGCTACCGCCGATGGCAGGGCGCCATCGCCGATGGCCTGGCCGCGATGAAGGAACGCGGCGGACTCGTCGACGGCGCCGACGTCGACCAACTGGCCTTGGCACTGCTGACTGCGCTGCAAGGCGGCCTGCTCTTGGCCAAGACGCAGCGCGACGGCGAGCCGCTACGAACCGCGCTGAACACCACCATCGATCACATCGCCTCCTTTGCCACGGCAGCGACGGCAAGCCGGGGAAGCTCTACAGCGCGAAGTTCTTAGCTAGGTGGCCGGGGTGATGGTGGCTGCGCGGTCACTTGAATCTCGGCGTACGCCGGAGGGGCAGGCCGGCGAGCGCCACCGGACAAACGCCAGGGTTGCCGAATTACGCCCTCGCTCAACGTAATTCATGATGCCGAATAGGCACATGACGTGAGTCCGCTACGTACACAGCGTGGGGGCGTCGCAGACGTTTCCGGGACAGTAGATCCGGTGCGCCGAGTTGACCATGGTGGCGGCTTCCACACCGGTGACGCCCTGCGCGCCGAGACGCGCTTCGAGGTCGTTTGCAATCCGCTGCGGGGTCCAGCCCCAGGTGAGGTTGTAGCAGACGTCGTGCGCCTCTTGGATGAGCCCGGCCTGTGTGCCGGGCGTCCAGTGCAGGCCGACGCCCCGCAGTGCGGCCAGGTAGGCGTCGTCTTGCGGGCTGGCATTCGCGACCCCTGCGCTACCAATCAGCGCGATACCAGCCGTCGCGAGTACAGCGAGCGTGGCGAGTGAGCGGTGCGTAGTCATAGATTCCTCTTCCCCTTGGTACTGAGCTCTTGGCTGCGTCGTCCCGGGCCGACCCCTTGCGGACGAGCTGACACCGCCTCTCACCTATCGGCCGTAGCTCCCATTGTGTTACCGGCGAGACACCCGCCGTACACGCCCCCGAAAGGACACAGCTTGGAAGAAGTCTGCCCCTCCGCCTTGGACGACACATGGAGCCCCCACTCAGGCGGTGGGTCGGGGCCGTCCGTCTGAGTCGGGCAACGACTCGCGAATAAACAAAACCATTCGGTAGATCAACGGCCGAAGCGGTCAAAGTTCGTGGAAGATACTGCAAGTGCGCTCACACCAGCGTGCGGCGGATCTTTCCGCAAGTACCTTCAGTCTCGATGGAGTCTTTAACACCGATGCCACCGACGCAGCATCCGTCGCGAACCGCGACCCGTTGGAGTTTCGTCGCACCATCGACATGGTGTAACAGCGTCTCAATTCATTCCGACGTCCATCACGGATCAGCATCACCGACGAACTGCGTTCAGCTCCCCGACACGAAGGGATCGTTCGCTACTTCACATCCAGAGCCCATCTAGCGCGGATTCAGCATCATCCATGTTCGAAGAAAGGTCACCACGTGTCATTTCGAGTGGGCAGGCTGATAGCGGCGTTAGTCGTGACGCTGGCCGCGGCAGGTTGCGGTTCACACTCGACGACCAGTTCCAATAGCTCCGGAGGCGGCACCGTCGCCTCGTCACCCGCGTCGGCGCCGGTGACGTTGTCCGAGACCGGCAGTACGCTTTTGTACACGCTGTTCGACCTGTGGGCGTCGGTCTACCAGGCGAAGTACCCACACGTGTCGATCAACACCCAGGCGACGGGCTCAGCCAACGGGATCGCGCAGGCCGCCGCTGGGGCGGTCACCATCGGCGGGTCCGACGCCTACCTGTCCGAAGCGGACATGTCCGCGCACAAATCGTTGATGAACATCGCGGTGGCCGTCTCCGCCCAGGAGGTCACTTACAACCTGCCCGGTGTCAAGGAGAATCTGCAGCTCAACGGTGCCGTGCTGGCGGCCATGTACCGAGGCAGTGTGAAAGCGTGGAACGACCCGCAGATCGCCGCACTCAACCCGGGCGTGAATCTGCCGGACACGCCGGTGGTTCCGCTGCACCGGTCTGAGGGCTCCGGCGACACGTTCCTGTTCACTCAGTACCTGTCGAAGCAAGACCCCGACGGCTGGGGTAAGTCGCCGGGTTTCGGTGTTGGCGTCAATTTCCCGGCCGCACCGGGCGCGTTGGCTGAGAAGGGCAACGGCGGCATGGTCACCGGCTGCGCGAAAACCCCCGGATGTGTCGCCTACGTCGGCGTCAGCTTCCTCAACCAGGCCGAGCAGTCGGGTCTGGGTGAAGCAAAACTGGCCAACAAATCAGGTAAATACATGCTGCTTACCGGGAAGAGCATCAAGTCAGGCGCCGCCGATCTCGCCGCGCAGACGCCGCCCAACGAAGCGATCTCGCTGATCGACGGACCCGCCGCGGATGGCTACCCGATCGTCAACTACGAGTACGCCGTCGTCGACAGTCACCAAAAGGACCCGTCGACCGCGCAGACTCTGCAGGCGTTTCTGCACTGGGCGATCACCGACGGTGCCACGCCGCCGTATCTGGGCAAGGTGCACTTCCAGCCGCTGCCGGACGCGGTGGTGAAGTTGTCGGACGCCCAGATCTCCAAGATCTCGGCTCAATGACGGCGATCAACTCGGGGGCGTGCGTCTCGCCACCCACTAGACAGCGCTTGGGGACCTTCCGGCCGGCTGCGCCCTGAGAGCAAGATCGCGGTGAAATCCGCGCGCCCGGAATTGTCACCAGCCAATGGCAAGTTAGCCAGGGAGTAGCCAACTCAAATGGGATGTGCAAGAAACGCCTGCCTACTTCGACAGAACATCGGCGTGTCGCAAAGGCTTGCTGATCTTCCTTGCAATAGGCCAGCTCAGAGGGATTTCAGCCAGTGCAGGTCATTGGTCGGATGGTCCACGGCGCGTACCGGGCTGTTCTGAGGACTGAATATCGCTGCAGAGCAACAGTTTACGTTAGTCCGCCGCCATGGCTCGCACAAAGTTCCCAGCAAGCTCCATGCACACGGTGTCCAGGTCGGGCAGTTCGACCACAGCGACGGTGGATAGCGCGGGCCGGAAGAGCATGTGCATGACCATCGGGCCCATCAGTTGCTGAATGATCAACGGCATCGGCAGATCACGTATCCGTCCTTGCCGCACCTGCACGTTCAGCCACGACCCAAGCACTTCCAGCATCCGAGGAGCCCCGTGTTGGGTCAGCGTCTGGACGGTCGGGCTGGCCGGACGGGCGAACACCTCGGCAAGGATTGCCGGCCCTACCCGGGGTTCGCGGCCCAGTGCTGCCGCCAGCGCCTGATACAGGCTCCGCACCGTTGCGGTCAGATCGTCGGAGGCGGTGTCGAGGGCATCCTCGAAATCGGGAATGGGACTGTGGCGTTCGAACACGATCCGCAGCAATTCGTCGCGGCTGCCGAAGGCCATGTACAGACTGTGCACCGCACAGTCTGCACGGGTGGCGATCGCCTCCAAAGTAACTGCGGCTAAACCTGATTCGCTGATTAGCGCAGCCGCCGCGCTCAACGCCCGGGTGCGGACCGGAATCTGCCCACCTGGATCCACACCGGCGGCGCGGACAGCCTCGTCCAACGCTGCCCGTGTGCCGCCCAGGCGACGCAGCAGGGTGCTACGGGAAATCCCAGCCTCACGCGCGATCGCCAGCACCGGCACATCGGCTACATCCTTGCCACGCTTCTCGGCAGCCCGTAACGCGGCTTGGACTAGTTCCTCGGCGACCGGGATCTTCTTGGCGTCGGGACAGCTGTCGAGCACAGCTGGCGCGGCAATCATGCGCTAGGCTCCTCTGACATTCGATACAATTCGCAATTACTACCTGTACCAGCTAGGTTAACACGATGAGAAGCTGCTCGGCCGCCATGCCGCAACGGCGCAGCTGACGTGCCACGCGACGCCATGCAGAGACTTTCGATCAGCCGCCGCCTCCAGCGGGGCTGGATCGTTCTGGTCGCGCTTGTCGTGGTGGCCGCCGCGGGCTCGGCGGTCTATCGGCTGCATGGCATCTTCGGCTCGCATAACGACACGTCGACTCCCGGTCCGATCGGCAATGACGTGAACTACAACCCGAAGCACATCACTCTCGAGGTGTTCGGCAACCCTGGAACGGTGGCCACCATCAACTATCTTGACATCAACGTGCAGCCGCAAAAGGTCACCAATGCAGCGCTGCCCTGGTCATTGGAAATGGTGACCACACAGCCCGGCGCCTTCAGTAACCTTGTGGCGCAAGGCAATAGCGATTCACTGGGCTGTCGCATCACCGTGGACGGCGAAGTCAAAGACGAAAGGGTCGTCAACACAGTGAACGCCTACACGTTCTGTCTGGTGAAGTCCGCGTGAGCGACCGTGACGCGCCGCGGCGTTCGGTACCGCGGCTGTTGCTACGGTTTTCGGTGCCGATCGCGGCATTCTGGCTCGCCCTGGCAGTAGCCACCAACGTCTATGTGCCGCAACTGGAGAAGGTCGCCCAGGCGCACAACGTGTCGCAGAGCCCACAGGACGCGCCCGCGCTGCAAGCCAGTAAGCGCATCGGCAAGGTGTTCCAGCAGTTCGATTCTGACAGTGCGGCCATGATCGTCCTGGAAGGCGAGCAGCCGCTGGGCGCTGCCGCCCACCACTACTACGACGGTCTGATCAGGACGCTTTCGCGAGACACCAAGCATGTCCAGCACATTCAGGATTTCTGGGGCGATCCGCTTACCGCGTCGGGCTCCCAGAGTAATGACGGCAAGGCCGCCCTGGTGCAGTTGAATCTTGCCGGTAACCAAGGCCAATCATTATCCAATCAGTCCGTGGATTCGGTGCGCGACATCGTCGCCCACTCGTCGCCACCGCCGGGGGTCAAGGTGTACGTCACCGGCGCCGCACCGCTGGTCACCGACCAGTTCGAGGTAGGCAGCAAAGGCACGTTGACGGTCACGCTCATCACCATCGCGGTGATCGTGATCATGCTGTTCTGGGTCTACCGTTCTTTGGTCACAGCGCTTCTCGTGCTTTTCACGGTGATGATCGAGCTGACTGCGTCCCGCGGCGTCGTCGCCCTTCTGGCGAACTCCGGGGTCATCGGGCTGTCGACGTACTCGACGAACCTGCTGACGCTACTGGTGATCGCCGCCGGAACGGACTACGCGATCTTCATCCTCGGCCGATACCACGAAGCGCGCTTGATCGGCCAGGATCGTCAGGCGGCCTTCTACACGACGTACCGGGGAACTGCGCACATCATTTTGGGCTCGGGCCTGACGGTCGCCGGCGCGGTGTTCTGCCTGCACTTCACTCGGCTTCCCTATTTCCAGACGATGGCCATTCCGGCTGCGACCGGCGTCCTTGTCGCGCTGGCAGCCGCGCTGACCCTGGCCCCCGCGATGCTGGCCATCGGCCGCCATTTCGGTTTGTTCGACCCCAAGCGCGCCATGCGTACCCGGGGCTGGCGGCGCATCGGCACCGCCATTGTTCGCTGGCCCGGGCCCATTCTGGTGGCGACGGTCGCAGTGGCCCTCATCGGTCTGCTGGCCCTGCCCGGATATACGACCAGCTACGACGCCCGCACCTACATGCCCGCCGATGCACCGGCCAATCTCGGCTACGCAGCCGCCGAGCGGCATTTCGGCCAGGCCCGACTCAATCCCGAACTGCTGATGGTCGAGGCCGACCACGATATGCGCGATCCGGCCGACATGCTCGTCGTCGAAAGGATCGCAAAAGCCATCTTTCACTTACCCGACATTGAGAAAGTGCAGGGGCTCACCCGGCCGCAGGGAACCCCCATCGTTCATACCTCGATACCATTTCAGATCAGTGCGGGAAATGTCGGCAACGTCGAGAATCTGCAATACCAGAAAGACCGCGCAGACGACCTGCTCAAGCAGGCCGACCAGCTACGGGACACACTCAGCATCTTGAACAAGCAATACTCCCTGCAGAAGGACCTCGCCGCCTCGACAAACGCCGAGACCCAGAGCTTCCATGCCACCATCGACATCATCAACGAACTGCGCGACGAAATTGCGAACCTGGACGACTTTTTCCGCCCAATTCGCAGCTACTTCTATTGGGAAAAGCATTGCTACAACATCCCGGCCTGCTTTGCGTTCAGAAACGTCTTCAACGCCATCGACGGTATCGACCAGCTCAGCGAACAATTCACCACATTGACAGCCAGCCTGGACAAATTGGACGCGGGCCAACAGAAACTCGTGACGCTGCTGCCACCTCAGATCGCCGATCAGGAAAAAAACCTAGGGCTGACGCTGACCAACTACGCCACCAACTCCGGGATCAACGCCGAGACGCGGGCCAACACCGACAACGCGACCGCACTGGGCCAGGCTTACGACGCCGCCAAAATCGACGATTCCTTCTACCTGCCGCCCGAGGCTTTCACCAACCCCGAGTTCAAAAGGGGCCTGAAACTGTTCTTCTCGCCCGACGGCAAAGCCACCCAAATGATCATCACCCATGAAGGCGATCCCGCCACCCCCCGAGGCATCGCCAGCATCGACCCGATCAGGAATGCAGCCAAAGACGCCGTCAAAGGCACCATCTTGGCCGGCTCCCACATCTACCTCGCCGGCACCGCCGCAACCTACAAAGACATCCAAGAAGGCGCCACCTACGACCTCATGATCGCAGCACTCGCGGCGCTCAGCCTGATCTTCCTGATCATGCTGTTCATCACCCGAAGCCTGATCGCCGCGATCGTCATCGTCGGCACGGTGGCACTGTCGCTGGGCGCCTCATTCGGCCTGTCGGTGCTGCTTTGGCAGGACATACTCGGCATCCAGTTGTATTGGATCGTGCTGGCGCTCGCCGTCATCTTGCTATTGGCGGTGGGATCGGACTACAACCTGTTGCTCATCTCGAGGTTCAAAGAGGAAATCCACGCGGGAATCAATACCGGCATCGTCCGCGCCATCGCCGGCAGCGGATCCGTCGTCACCTCCGCCGGCTTGGTTTTCGCGGCCACCATGGCGTCTTTCATGTTCGCCGATCTCCGGGTTCTCGGCCAGATCGGGACCACCATCGCACTAGGTCTGCTGTTCGACACGCTGATCGTGCGCGCGTTCATGACCCCCTCCATCGCCGCGCTACTCGGGCGATGGTTCTGGTGGCCACTGCGGGTGCGGCCACGCCCGGCCAGCACGATGCTCCGACCGTACGGATCGCGCTCGGCGGTTCGTCAGCTGCTGCTCTGGGAAGACGAAGACCCAGCGGTCACCTCCGACGGCACCGTCACGACGAAGACATAGGAGCGGGACGTGGCTTTCGGTTTGTATGGATTCCTCACGATAGTTGTTGCCGTGCTGGGACTTTCGTTTATAACCTGCGCATTCTTATTCATCAGCCGGTTGGAAGAGCGCAAGCCCGCGTCGTTGGGCGAAGAAGTGGGCGCCCACAAGGCGGTTCTGGCCAAACTACGTAAAGGCCAGCCAATGTCGCAGGACGAGCTGGATTACGCGCGCGAGATCATTTCTGACTGCCGCTCGCCGCTCGCCTACTCCATACCCGCGACGCTCTTCACAATGGGATGCTTTTATGTCTTCGGCTGTCTACAGCAGCTGCACGGCGCCACACCCTCGATTCGAACGTTCATCGGGGTGCTCCCCATGTTCGGATCCACAAACCTCACCGTGCAGCTGCTCAGGGTCGCGCGATTGAAAAGGCCTCTGCACCAAGCTCTCACGAGAGCGCGCGGGTCGTCGGACATGCTTACCTCGGCCTAGTACTACAGCCGTCGGCGGTCCAAAGCCATATCAGAAGAGTGCTCCCACAAGGATGAGTGGGGCGAGCCCCACGTAGACGGCGAGAGGTTCACCGATCGCGTCGATGGGGTCCCCGGCTGCCATCTCGGTCTCATAGATGTTTTCCGCGATCTGGGGAAGAGTGAACAAGACCGTGCTGGCCATATCCAGTGGCGGAATACCGGTGTGGGTCAACGACAATTCGGTGACACCCTGGCTGAACCAGTTTTCGATGCCGGTCAGTTCCGCGGAGAGCAACTGCGAGAAATCGCTTGGATCATTGAGGTCCCCGCCGGCGGTTATCGTCCCCAGTAACGGCCCGAATGCGCTCATCGTTTCCGGCGGATCGAGCTGATAGTTGCTCGGATCGGTGAGGTCCTTGAATGCGTCTTGGAGCCCTTGCTGTAGGCCGTTCGCCAAGGCTTGGGGAACCTCGTCCAGCACGCTCTGTGGCGGAAGGAAGCCCAACGGGGTGGCCACATCGGCATCACCCGAACTGAAGCCGCCCAGGTAGTTGTCGTCGACGTCGCCGTAACCCAGGTTCACCAGCACCGACAGATCGGGCTGCAGCAGGTCCGCCAGCGGGTTGCCGACGAAGGGCACCAACCGCAACGGGTCCAGCAGCGGCAGGCTGTCCGACGGAACCATGTAGTAGTTGACCATCGTGTCGGCCGCCGACGTCGGCAGTTGGATCGCATCGCCGACCTGCTCGGGCGTGAGACCCAGATACCCGACGTGGTTGAACAAGATACCCAGGTACGCGTTGAGGTCAGACACGATGTTGATCGGGTACTTCGGAAAGTCGACGAAGCCGTCGTATTCGTAGGTGTAAATATCGGCCGGGTAAAGATCAGAGGGTGTTGCGCCGCTGAACGTCAGGCCCAGACTGGGGGCTTCCGGGTTGGTTCCGGCTGGCAGGTCGAAGCGCTCCAGCAGGCCGCCGTTGGGCGCGTTCGGATCACCCAGCATCACGAAGTGGACATCGTCGCTGGGCACCCCGTCCGCGGCGAGCTTCGACATGGCCAGCGAGTCGAGTGTGGCACCTTGCGAATAGCCGGTGACCACAACGGGGTTGGCGGCATCAACTCCGCCGGCGGCGATGTGACTATTGACCGCGTTCACGATGTCCGTCACCCCTTGCGCCGTCGACGCATCGAACGTCTCACTGAACGGGCCAGTGAAGGGGTAGAGCGACTCGGGCGTGGTCAGGGACTGCAGGGTGCCGCCGAAATCGCGGGGCTGAAGGTAAAGCGCGTCGTAGGCGTCCTCGTAGCCTTGACCGGGTGTCGGGTAGCCGCTGCCGCCCACGATCAGGGCGGTGCCGTCTCCAAGCGGCGAATCGGCGCCATCGACGCTGGTGAGTCGAACCGCATCGACATGAATGTTCGGCGCCTGCGCTCCCGAGGGGGCGCCGCTAACCAAGCTGGCGACGGCGCTGACCGCAGCACCGGCGGAGAGATACGGGCGGACTTTCTTGCGGACTGTCACCAGAATTCCCTTCGTGAGCGACGAGGCGGTCACTACTGCGGCGCGATCAGTGATGGCGGTCACATCCCCGCCCGGGGAGAGTGTAGAAGAACTTCCACACTTGCCTAGGTGAATCTGAAAAATCTTCTAGATTCTGCTTAGAGTGACATACGTGACGACGCGCCAGCACCGCCCGAGCGCCGCTGCCCGACGTCAGAAACTTCTGCAGGCCACCATCGAGGTGGCGGCCCGGGTCGGTATCGCCGGGGTGACACATCGCGCCGTCACCGAGCAGGCGGGCCTGCCGCTGGCCACGGTCAGTTATTTCTTCGACTCGATCGACGCGCTGATCGAGGAAGCCCTGCGCGTGCGCGCCCGGGCGGACACTCGCGAGCAGGTCGCGCTTGCGGAAGAGCTTGCAGGCGCGCACATCACACCTGATGGGATCGCGCGAGCATTCGCCTCCGACATCACGCAGCGTTTCCCCGAGACGCTTGCACTTTTCGAAATCTTTCTGCACGCAGCACGTGACCCTGCGATCCGCGACGCGGTGGGTGAAGCGCTCGCCGCCAAACGGGAAGCGGCGGCCGCAGGGGCGCGCGCAGCCGGCTCACCGGACCCCGACACTGCCGCACCAGCTTTGGTCGCGCTGGTCCACGGCCTGATGCTGCACGAGATGGCCGTCCCGGGCTGCCTACCGCCGGAATCCATGTACAGCGCTTTCCGCGCCCTGTTCCTCGGCTTCCTACTCGACAACGGTCACGTCGAACTCGCCCTCCAACTAAGGCGCCAATCAAGACCTCAGGAGCCCAACTCGTCAGGCGCTCAACACAACTCCTGACCCAACCGGCGGTAACCCCATCACACAGCGGCCAACCACATGCACACCTAGCCCAAATGTGTTCGGGCAAGACCACATCCGCATAAGCGGACATGGTTGATGTCGATCGAGGTCGTGTAAAGCAAGCCTGCAGCTCAGCGCGTGGCGACCTCGTGCTGACCGTGGTTCACGGATCGTCAGCGGGAGACATGTTGATTGTGGCGTTGCCGCCCCGCCGTTTAGCGACGAAGAGCGCATGGTCGGCGCGCGAAATAATGGCGTCGAGGTGGACGGTGGGGTCACTTCCCAACGCCACGAAGTCCGCGCGGGCGCTGCAACTCAGGCCGATGCTGGCGGTGACCGGATGGGCAGCGGGCGCTGCGATCGCGCTCCGCACGCGCTCCGCGATGTAACCCGCACCTCCGGGATCGGTGAGATCGACGATGACGAATTCCTCCCCGCCAGTCCGCGCCACCAGCGCGCTGCCACGCACTGCCGCGCTGATTCGCTGCGCGGTGCGGATCAAGACCTCATCACCGACGCTATGGCCAAAGGCGTCGTTGATCTGTTTGAACCGGTCCAAGTCCGCAACCAGCACCGCCACTTCGCTGGCCACGGCGGTGCTGTCGCGCAACAGGTTCCCGAAATGCAGATGCAAGCCGCGGCGGTTGAGCAGGCCAGTCAGCGGATCGGCCAGAGAGTAGTTTGCGTCGTTGCGTAAATCCCAGAGCCCCAGCTGGATTCCCATGGTTGCCGCCACCGCGGGCACCGCTACGGCGAACAACCGAGCGACCATGACTGCCGCGCCGACGTGCACATCGGCACTGATCCGCACCGCGAACGCCGCGGCGGTGGCCAGAATCCACGCCCCGTGCACCGCAAAGACTTTCGGGCCATCGAAAAACAGCAGGTAAACAGAGATTTGGAAGAAAGCGTTGAACCCCCAAAATCCAGTCAGCCAATTCGGATCCTGCAGCGCCACCATCGCGATGCCGATGTCACAGGAGACGATGAACCCAATCGACATCGGCCGCGACGGCCACGGCCGCAAGCACCATTGCCACGCCCAAAAGAACATCATCACGGCAAACACCACGGTCGCAATTCGAGCGGCGGGCTTATCCGCGGCGATGGCGGGCAGCAGAAGAACGAGCGGCGTCGCCGCGTTCATAGCGTTGCCCAATCCGATCGCTACTTTGATCGCCTGCGACATCGACCGCTTGGCAAAGTACGCGACCTGCGCGGCGTAGTCGACCGGCTCGCTCCACCACTGGCGCACGCGAGGGCCATACTGGGCAACACCTACCGAATGCGACAGCGACACCACCGCCCCCAATGCTGCTGAACAAATGCCTCAGCACAGAATTGCACGCACTATATCCACGGTTACCGCGAACTGAAGTTCTAGGGATCTGTGAGCCGCCGACCAGTTCGCGCCACCTGCACAGCACAAGACGGCCGGCTGGCGCGCGGCCTTCGAATTGTCGATTCGTGTTGGACGCGCACTGCCGTCACCGCCTATCTACGGGCAGAGACTGCCCAGACCGGATCGAAGTACCGGGTAGCCAGGCCCGCTAGTCAGCGAGGTAGCTCACAATGGCGTCGACGATGCCGCGGCGAGCGGCCTCGGCGTCGGTGAAGCTGCTCATGCCGACCTCTCTCCGCAATCCGCGGAGTGCGCTGGGCAGAAAACTGCGGACTCGCATCAGCTTTGTCCGGTTGACGGCAAGCTCACCAAGCGCTTCATCGAAGGCCGCGCTCCATGCTTGCTCCCACACGAAGAGGGCAGCAGCCGTCGCCGGGTAGGTCTCACCCAGCTCGGATCGGTCGCTGGGCAGCATCGACCGCAGCCGGTCCACCGCCCGCGCCTGTGGCAGTGCGAACCCTCGCCAGATGCCGTCGACGATCGCTTTGACGCGTCTGTCAAGACGAGTGGGAAGTCGGGTGAATATCCCCGCGCTGACTTGCTCGGACATGATCTGAGTTAGAACTGCTGCCCATAAGTTGTCGACGCCTCCGAATTGGTGTTGGACAGTGCCCCAAGTCATTCCAGCTTTCTTGGCGATGGAGTTGGCGCTCACTACATCCCCGTTTGGTGCTGCGAGCGCGCTGATCGCGACTTCGATGATCCGCTGACGCGTCTCCAGCCCCCGACGATTCAGCCGGTTGCCTTTTGCGCTCATTCCCGCAGAACCGAGGGCAGTGACGTCTTTGCCGGATTCAGGTGCCATCGTGGCTGCAGGATCGCCGAGCACGTCTAACATCGCGGCCCCGTCCACCTGCCGACCGCCCCCGTCAAGACCCATGGGCCTTGGAGTATTTCCCGGCTTCGTAGTTGAGGATGTTGGCGTCATGATCCCGCTGAAGCTTGTGCTCGGAGACGTAGGCGCCGGGCTCTGCGACGTAGTCGACGGGTTGATCGGTCATTTCGATGACCCACCGGCAGTGCGGCTCCGATGGCGCCGAGCGTGGCGGCAGCCGAAGTGGATCGATGCGGATCTTGGGGTTCCACCGCGATGCGGCATGACGGAACCCGAAGAGCTCCAGGTGGCCGCAGATCTTGTTGACCATGAAGTCCATGAGTTTCGGGCCGCCGCGTTCTCCGGTTTCGGGCACGATGCACATTGGGGTATACATCTGCCAACGCCCTGGAGACAACTGCTCGAAGCACAGTTTCATCCGGGAAGCCATGGCCGGCAAGCATTGCCAGACCTTGAGCGGGCTCGTCACCTCGTCCTCGTCGGCGAAATTCATCAAACCGCTGATGGTGTGGTTCTCGACGTCGCCGACGCCGCCATCCTTGAACCAGACTTCGTGGTGCAACTCGTCGGCGATCTCCTTACCGAACTTGTCTGCGACCGCGGCGTACCAAGTGTTGTTGACTGCGCCGTAGATGGCACCGCCCACTTCGACGAGCTTCTTCAACCCTTCCTTCGAGAAGTCGTCCAATCGGAGATCTGGTTCGAAAGGTCCGCTGTAGTCATCGATCTCGGGTGTATCACTGTGTTGTAAAGACATCGGGTCTCCAAACTGTCGCGTTCCTCAGAATCTCATAGAGGCCTCTATGCGTCAATGGTCTGCCGGCGTACTTTCGTTGAGACCTCAATGTGAATCGGATTTGAGGTACCGGTAAGGCAGATGAGCTTTTCGAAGCGATTTGCGAGCGGCAGCATCGGACCATTATTTGACGGTGCAGCGTCTGCTCGGCAGGGATCGTAGCCGCGTCGCCGTGGTTCGAGTCCCCGCAGCGACCTGTGCTCAGACCCTTTGTGCTGCAGCCAGATTCGCAGGCGTTGACCGCAGAAGTCGGGTGAGCCAATATTCCGATTAGGCGACCGGGCGATCAACACCACGACGCCGCGGTGTCCCGGGTTCGGCTGGTCCTCAACGCGGCAACGGGATCGAGATCCTCGTTCACGGCCGCAGTTAGACCGATGCGCAGGGGCTAGACGCTGCGTAATGTCAGCAGGGTGAGCTCGCTGGGAGCGAATACCCGAAAGGGCGGGCCCCAGAACCCGCTACCCCTACTGGTGTAGAGCTGTGTGCGCTCGCTGTGCCTGCTCAACCCGTGAACCACGGGTTGGTCGAGCCGGACGAGGAAGTTGAATGGCCAAATCTGCCCGCTATGGGTGTGCCCCGACAGTTGCAGATCGACACCCGCCGCGACCGCGTGCGAGACGAGCTTGGGCTGGTGCGCAAGGAGCAGCACGGGCAGCGTCGGGTCAGCCCCCACGAGCGCCGCGCCGACGTCGGCGCCGTGCCCCTCGAGACCCGATCCCTGCGCGGTCACGTCGTCGACGCCGGCAATCACGAGCGCGTCGCCACCACGTTCAACCACGACGTGCCGGTTGCGCAGCGTCTCCCAGCCGATGCCCTGCATGAAATCCAGCCAGCCCTCGGCCTCACTGAAGTACTCATGGTTGCCGGTCACGTACACGCGGGCATGCGTCGCACGCACACGGGCGAGCGGTGCGGCCTGCGCCTCCCGCACATCCGCTGTGCCGTCGGCAATATCACCGAGGTGGCACACCACGTCGGCGTCGAGTTCGTTGACCCGTTCAACCATCGCCGCCGACCAGCCGGCGCGGTCGAGCGGGCCATAGTGCGTATCGGTGATGATCGCCACCCGCAGGCCGTTTATCCCCGCGCCGAGCCGCGGAATCGTCACGTCGACGTGCTTGACGCGCGGCACCCGCATCGCCTCGAAATGGCCCCACACGAGCAGCACAACGACCACGACGACGACCGTGGCTGCGACGACCCGAGACCTCGCCGGATCCGCCACGCCGAACACCAGCAGAGCCAGCCGAAGCACCTGGGACAACACGGACCAGACGAAGAGCACCCAGACGGCACCCAGCAGCACGCCGCCCGTAACGGCCGCCCCGTCCCGGTGCCTGCGCCCGTGCCCCCACACCATCGTCATCAGCAGCGCGACCACTGCGGCGACGAACGCGAGCGTCCCGATCACAAGCACAGCGGTGGGCCACCGAGTGCCCGCGAACAACAACGTCCACCACGGAACCCCGAACAGCAACACCACGATCGCCGACACCACGAGCAGACGGCGCGCTCGCAAGTGTCTGACAGCTTGTGCCCGCAAGGTCTGATCAGCCATTGATAACGACGCTACCTGGCACCGCGCCGCCACCGTCGAGCACGACGGCTGCTGACGGACGGGCCCGCAGCACTAGCCAACCTCGACGTACCGATCGGTCCGAAGCAACGTGTGGGATGGCTCGTCGAGCAGAAGCCCGCAGATACGGTTCGTCGGGCACTGCGCTGACGACCTGGACGACGCCTCCGGAGACATCGGCGAACGAACCGAGGCTGTCGGCGAGGCGTTCCTGGAAGCGGCGCGTCCCCTCGGTGCGAGAAGCGTTGGCGGTGATGCAGCTGAACCCACGCCTCGGTGTACCCCGGCCGTCGGTGATCACACGGACCAGCCGGCTCAGTGCGCGACTACTACCTGACGAGCGACGGCTCGGCTGATGGCTTCTTGATGCCGGCAATTGTCCACGCGGACACGTCGGACAGGCGGATGCGCAACGAGTCGTGCTCGACAACGGTGCCTGCGACGTAGCACCGGGCTTTACGGAGATGAATGAAAATTCGTTCTTGCTCGGCTTCGAGTGCCCCGATACGGCGGGCGACATCCTCGGCATCATTTCTGGTGAAGAACTTGGCGACGTAGTGGCCAAAGTATTCGGTGGGCACCGTTATGCCCGTGGCGACACCCCACGGCAGGTACAGCGTCACTTCGATGCTGACGGAATCGGCTTCGGCGTCGATGTGACGCAGGATCGCGTCGGTTCCGACGGCGTCCGAGTCAGGTATGGACATGCCGGGATCGTAAACCACTTCCTAACGATGCGTAAGAAAATCTATTGCAGCGAGAGTAGACATTCGCGATCGGCGTGGTTATAGTTCCTATCGCAGACAGAACAGAGGGTGATGGCACGGGAGATGACGAACTACCCGTGATGTCAAAGAAGATGTGGTGGTCGGAGACGCAGGATCGATGTGAGACAACCGTTCTCAGACTGCCAAGCAAGTTCAGCAGTATGCGAATAAGTGGTACCGGCAGGTGAAGTAGAGGGAAAGGAGGAGTTACCGTCGGATCGCCCGTGATGTGAATATCGGGCCGATACCGCAGTTTCAATGCAGTGTCGATTGATGGTGGTGATTTCCTCAGGGCCGGCAACCCCGGGCGCGGCGATTATCGCGCGCGGGGTGTCGGCCCTTCTCGCTGAGCTTGGTGTTGGGCCTCGAAAGGCGTTGTGGTACAGACGAATAACAACAGCGACCCAAACGATAAGTTCGACGACGAGGACTACCCCGCCTACAGCATGGGCAGTGCCGCCCAAATTCTGGGAACCACCCCAGGGTTCCTGCGAAGCCTCGATGAGGCGAAACTACTCACACCTCAGCGCTCTGAGGGCGGCCACCGCCGCTACTCCCGCTATCAACTGCGGATCGCCGCGAGGGCTCGTGAACTGGTCGACCGTGGCACCGCCCTCGATGCGGCGTGCCGCATCATCATCCTTGAAGATCAACTCGCTGAGGCCCACGCCATCAACGCCGAACTCCAACGCAGCCTCGACGCCCGTCCCACTCGTCCCGGCGACGATGCTCGGTCCTGAAGGACGCTTCAGGCCAACCCCAGGACCACTACCATCAAGCGTCATCGCGGCCATGCCACGCAAGGCCATGAATAGGCTTTCGATCAGCGGCCGCCTCCAGCGCGCCTGGCTCGTCGTTCAGGTCCCCCACCAGATGTTCAATTCTCGCGCCGCCGCCGATCACGTGCCCGCGCGCAAGCGGATCTATGCCGACCGTTGGCTCATCCGCGGGCTCGGCGAGCTCGAGACAATCCTGGCCACGCCGGCGGGGATGTGTAGCCGCCTTGAAGAGCAAGGCCGGCGTTTTGAGCGGCACCTAGGGCGGCTAAGCGACTGTGCAACTCGGTAATTCACGGCGGGCCGTTTCAGACAGTGCCTGCCAGTCGGTCTCGATGTTCGCCTAAAACCTGGGCCGTCAGTGCCTCAACGAGGTGATGGAGGCGATTCTCATCGGCCGAGACATTCCCTCACCCATGACCGACTACCGGGCCGACCATATCGACCGATACGAGAGGGCAGGAACCACAGTCGATATCGATGCGCTGTTCGTTGCATGGACACAGCCAGTGCCGATCCCGACTTGGCTGCGGGCCGGCGCTTACCGCCGGGTTGTCCGGACTGGACCCACGCACGTTGCGGGCTCGAAACCCTCGAAGGGCCTTTCGTCACCGTGACACCTGAACGAACGCCTCATGTAGTCCGATCTCTAAGGTTATGTGATGCTAAGTACTCGATAATGCGAATAATGCTGCGATACACCCCGTTTGGATATCGCGTTGATCCCGCTGTATTCAAGAATTCCGATCAGCGGCGGTTTCCAGCGGCACTAAATCGTGGCGGCTCCTGCTGTGACGTCATGGGCGGCGGACTCTACTTGGCGGTCTCGTCGTTCGTTCGCTCGAGTGCCACTGCCGTGACGACCGCGTGCAGCAGGCGAGCGAGTTGCTCTGCGTCGTTGATGGTGTCGTCGCCTGCGACCAGGCGGGTGAAGACGCCGGCGATGAAGGTGGTGACGGCGGTCGTTTGAGCTTCGAGCAGGGCGGGATCATCGTTGCCCGGTTGTAGGTGGGCGATCGCGTCCTGTGCCATGGCGATGATCCGCCCGACGAACTCCTGTGACGTCTCGGCGAGATCGGGATCGCGGGCGGCGCCGAGCAGAAGTTCGTGTCGGGCCCTGTTGAGCGCCAGTCCTTTTCCGTGCGACTGCGCGATGACCAGTCGGGCGAGATGGGAGAACGGCGTCTGCGGGTCGAGTGGCTCGGCGCTGACGGAGCGCAGGTTGGCGACGTCGATGTCGGCGACGCGCTTGCCGACGCCACGCAGCAAGGCCGCGCGGGTGCGGTAATAGTAGGAGGTGGTGCCGTCGGGGACTCCGGCGTAGCGGTCGACCTGTCCGTGGGTCAGCCCACGTGAACCGTGTTCGGCGAGGACTTCGATCGCGGCATCGCACAGTTCGCGTCGCCGTTCATCACCGTCGCGTTTTCGTGGCGATGAGTTGGACACGGCTTTAGCGGTATCGGTCATCGAAGGACGGTGCCGCCGTCGATGTTGATCACCTGACCGTTGATCCACTCGCCCTCCTTCGAGATGAGGAACGCCACCAGGGCCGCGATGTCGTTAGGTGCGCCGACGCGGGGCCCACGGATGCGTTTGAGCGCGGCGGTCTGCAGGTCTGGCCACTGCGGAGCGGACTGGATTGCCTCGGTGGCTGTAAAGCCGGGCGCCACGGCGTTGCACCGGATGCCCTCTTTGCCCCACCGCGACGCGACGTGCCTTGTCAGAGCACCGATTCCGGCCTTTGCGGCAGCATAGGCTGGTCGCGCAGGTTCGCCCTGAAAGGCCGCAGCCGAGGACATGTTGACGATCGCCCCACCACCGCGGGCGAGCAGACGTGGGATGGCGTGCTTCATCGTCGCGACGTAGCCGCGCAGGTTCACCGACATCACGCGGTCCCACACGGCCAGGTCGATGTCGACGATGTCAGTGTCGGCGCGGATAGCTCCCATATCGGCGCCTACGGCGAAGACCGCATCGACGCCGCCGTAGGTGGTTGCGGCAGTGTCGAGCAGGGCAGCCACGGAGTCAGGATCTGCCAGGTCGAACCCGACGGCGGTCGCGGTTCCACCCGTGGCGACGATGTTGTCAACGGTGCGGTTGGCGGTGTCGACGGCGACGTCGCCGACAACCACCAGGCAGCCCTCGGCGGCGAGTCGTGCTGCGGTTGCCGCGCCGATGCCGGTGGCGCCGCCGGCCACGACGGCGACCTTCCCGGTCAATCCACTCATTCCCATCTGGGCTCCTCCGCGTCGAGGGGGCGTCCCGACGAATCGTGACGTTCCTCTTCCGTAGCCCGGACTTTACCTCTACAGTCCTAGAGCAGTCACCTCTATGTTTCTAGAGGTGGGGTGAGGAGGCAATGTGGCCGGGATCCATCGTGAACGTCCGGGTGCCGCCGATCTGGCGGTCGCCACCGGCGACCCCGCGGTCGCACTCGGCGACGCCATCTGGATGTCGCCGGGAGTGTCGAACTCCTACGCCATCGCCACCGACGACGGCCGCGTCATCGTCAACGGCGGGCTGTTCTTCGAAGGCGCCCAGCGCCGCAAGGCCTTCGCCGACGTGCGTGGCCCGACGCGGGCGATCGTCGTCACCCAGGGCCACGCCGATCATTGGGGCGGGGTCAACGCACTGCGCGAGCCCGACACCGACGTGATCATGCAGGCCAATTACCGGTACTGGCGTGATGACAACATCAGACTCGGGGGCTACCGAGCACCCAAGACGCAGTTCGCCTTTCAGAAGTTCACCGACGCCGTCATGGAGCATCTCAAGGACCTCGATCCCGCGACGATCGACTTTTCGTTTCCCGAACCCACCACGACCTTCGACCGCCAACTGAACTTCACCGTCGGTGGCCGCGACCTTGAGGTGACCTGGACCCCCGGCGGCGAGACCACTGACTCACTGGTGCTGTGGCTTCCTCAGGACCGAATCCTGTTCACCGGCAACCTGTTCGGGCCACTGTTCGGTCATGTGCCCAACCTGATGACGATCCGCGGCGACCGCTACCGCGACCCCATCCAATACATCGAAGCGTGCAATACCGTGCTGGACTACGCGCCACGGAGGTTGATCACCGGGCACTTCGACCCCATCGAGGACGCCGAGCGCATCGCCGAGGAAGTCACCGCGATGCGCGACGCCATGCAGGCCGTGCACGACCGCACCGTCGAGCACATGACGGCCGGGGCCGACCCCTACACCGCGATGCGCGAAGTGAAGGTTCCTGAGCACCTCGACGTCGGTGAAGGCTACGGCCAAACGTCGTGGAACGTGCGAGCGATCTGGGAGATGTACGCCGGCTGGTTTCAGCACCGCTCCACCACCGAACTCTACGGCGTCGCACCGTATTCCATCGCCGCCGATGTCGTGTACGCCGCCGGCGCCGACGCCCTCGTGGCGGCGGCGCGGGCCCACACGAGCGCTGGGCGCCCGGTGCAGGCGCTTCACCTGACCGACCTGGTGCTCGCTACCGAACCTGGCCACGCCGGGGCCCGCGCGGCCGCTGTCGATGCACACGAAGCGCTGCTGGCCGACACCGAGAACTTCTGGAAGAAGGCCTGGCTCACCAAATCGATCAACGAACTAAGGACGGAAGAATGAACAGCCTGACCTTCGACTATTCCGGCGCCGACGTCCTGGTGACCGGGGGCACCGCCGGCATCGGCAACGGCATCGCTAACGCGTTCGCCAAAGCCGGTGCCGACGTGACGATCACCGGTACACGAGCGTCGACCGGCGATTACCCCGAAGCCGATCTGAGTGCGTTTACCTACCGCCAATGCCAGGTCCGCGATCCCGACTCCATCGACGCCTTGGCCGCCTCACTCGGTGACCTTGACATCCTGGTCAACAACGCAGGCGGCCCCTATCCGGCCGGCGATGAGTACGACCCCGACGGCTACGTCGCGTCGGTGACACAGAACATGTTCGGACCGATGCGGCTGACCATGAAGTGCTACGACCGGCTCAAGTCCAGCAACGCACCGGGCGGCGCGAGCGTGGTCAACATCGTGTCCATGTCGGCATTTCGCTCCGCGGTCTTCGTCCCCGGCTACGCCTCCTCGAAGATGGGCTTGATCGCCCTGACCATGAATCTCGCGCGCCGCTGGGCCAACGACGGTATCCGCGTCAACGCCGTGGCCCCCGGGCTGATCGACACCCGCATGACACACCCCGCGATGGGCATCCCCGAAGTCATGGACGTCGAGATCGGCTTCCACACCCCGCTCGGGCGACCGGGCACACCCGAGGACTGCGCCGGGGCAGTGCTGTTCCTGTGCACCGACGCCGCCTCCTACATCACCGGCACCAGCATCGCCGTCGACGGCGGCTACCTCACCGTCTGAGCCACGAAAACACAAGGAAGGCAGTAGATGTGAGTGAGTACGACAACGTCACCACCGTCGACGACGTCCTCAAACTGGCCAGTCAACGCACCGGCCTGACCGACATCGAATCCGATGCCTGGCGCGAGGGCCTGGCGATCATCCTCGACGAGCTGAACACGTCGCCGGCATATACGCCCTACGGCCGCGAACACGTCCTCAACGACGCGACTAACGCCCTGGGGCGCCGACTGCAGGTACACGACTACATCCAGTCCCACCCCGAGGTGTTAGAGACCCCGATCGAGCGGCCTTTGATCATCCTGGGCATGCCGCGCACCGGCACCACCGTCATCAGCTATCTCCTCGATAAGGATCCGAACCGGCGCTCCCTATTGAACTGGGAATGTGTGCATCCCGTCCCGCCAGCCACTACCGACACCCTGCGCACCGATCCGCGCTGCCTGGCTCTGATTGAAGAGCAGCAGAACCTCGTCACGATGATCAAACAGGCCGGCTTGTCTATTCCGCACTGGGAAGACGCTGACGGCCCCACCGAAGACATGTTCATCCACAACCAGGACTTCAAGGGCCTGTCCTGGGATGCGTTCCTGCCGACGTCGCGCTACGCCGAATGGCTCTTCCATGAGGCCGACATGAGCAGTACCTACCAGTATCAGAAGCGCTACCTGCAGGTCCTGCAGTCCGCGGCGCCGGGTACGTGGAATTTGAAGATGCCCTCGCACTCGGTGCACATCGACGCGTTACTCGACGTATTCCCGGACGCCCGGCTGATCTGGGCTCACCGCGACCCATACAAGGCCACCGGCTCGCTGGGGAATCTGTGGAAACTGCCTAAGGGTTTGGTCCTGCACCCCGACGCCGTCGACCCAAAAGACTTGGGCCGCAACGCCATGGAGCAGATGCGCTACCACGTCGAGCGGCCACTGCGGGCCCGGGACCGCATCGGCGATGACCGCTTCTTCCACATGTACTACCACGAGATGATGGCCGACCCCTTGGACGTGATGCGCCGCATCTACGACTGGGCCGGCGATCAGCTGACCGACGACGTCGAGGCCGCGATGCAACACTGGCTCACCGAACATCCCCAAGACCTCTACGGGATCAACTCCTACAACCTCGACCAGTACGGCCTCACCGTCGACATGCTGAAACCCGTCTTCGCCGAATACCTTTCGACATTTGACATCGAACTCGAGGCCGACGCATGACCATCCTGCAGCCGACTGATCTGTACCACGTCGGATTGATCGTCGACGACATAGACGCCGCCGCGAAACGACTGACCGCCGTGAACGGATACGGGTGGACCAAACCGGTCGAGGCCGTCTTGGCGATCACCACCGCCGAACGTGACTACGAGGTGCCGTTCAAGTTCATTTACTCGCTGCAGGCACCGCATCTGGAACTGGTGCAACAGGTTCCAGGGACTATCTGGTCCACCATGCCCGACACCGCGGCGCATCACCTCGGTTACTGGGTCGACGACCTCGCCGCCGCGGCCGCGAGCCTAGAACAAGCCGGCTATCGCCAAGAGGCCCGACCAGCCGGCGACGAGCTGGCGATGTTCGCCTACTACACCGACCCCGCCGGCGTGCGCATCGAGATCGTGGACCGCGCACTATTCCCCGACTGGCCCGCCTTTCTGAAAATGATGAAGGCATGAAACACAATTCGTTGAGGAGTCTGTGATGAAGGTGTCTATGGTGACCGGCCCCGGCACAGCCGAGGTCGTCGACGCCGACACACCCACCGTCGGCGCCAAGGACGTGCTGGTCCGCATGCGGGCCTGCGGTATCTGCGGATCCGATGCCTTCTTCATCTCCATTGGCGGCGTCCCACCCCGCCAGAATCACACCCCGCTAGGCCACGAGCCAGCCGGTGAAGTCGTCGAGGTCGGCGCGGATGTAGCGGGTATCGCTGTCGGTGACCACGTCGTTATCAATCCGATGGCCGCGCCCAGCGGCATCATCGGCAACGGCGGCGCCACCGGCGCCCTCGCCGATTTTCTGTTGATCGAAAACGCCGTCCGCGGAACCAGTCTGGAGGTCATCCCCGACCACATCCCGTTTGAGGTCGCCGCCCTCAACGAACCGATGGCCGTCGCCCGCCACGGCGCCAACCGCTGCAAACCCAAGCCCGGAGACAAGGTCGTGGTATTCGGTGCAGGACCGATCGGCCTGGGCGCGGTGCTGGCGTTCAAGTCACTCGGCGTGAGCCACGTCGTGGTCGTCGACCTCCTTGCGGCGCGGCTAGAGAAGGCCCTCACGATCGGCGCCGACGCCGTGATCAACTCAGCCGAGGAAGACGTCATCGCCCGCCTAATCGAAATGCACGGCGAAGGCGAGGCGATGTTCCCCGGCAAGGCGGGCACCGACATCTACCTCGACGCTGCCGGAGCCAAGCCGGTCATCGACACCGCACTCGCCGCCGCCAAGAAAGGAGCCACCCTCGGCATCGTCGGCGTCCATAAGGAGACCGTCCCCGTCGAGTTTGTCAACGTGATGAGCAACGAGATCACCATCGTCGGCTCGATGGGCTACCCCGACGAAATCTTCGAAGTCACCAAGGATCTCATCGCCAACTGGAAGAAGTACGCGCTCATCGTCAGCCACACCATTCCCTTCGCCGACGTCGACGAGGCCCTGCGGCTGGCATCCACGCCGGGGGCCGCCGACAAGGTCGTCGTCACCTTCACCTAGGGAGAGAGCAACTAGTGGGTCAGGGTATCCGCCATCATCATCACTTCTGCTGAGGAGGACGATTGTTGACGGCTGCAACCGCACTTGCGCTTCGCTGGTCGTGGCATTAGCGGCCGTCGAACGGCGCAGTTCAGCAGGCGACACCTGGCGGCGCCGCGCCATCAATGCTCTGCAACCGTGATCCGGCTCATTTCACGACAATCGGAACCGCACTGCCTTCTGCGCTGGGCTCGGTTTGCGGTTCGCCGTCGGGTTTGGTTTCGGCTTGACGATCTTATGAAGACCTGCAGGCCGACGGTTTCGGTGTGAGTTCGAAGGTGGGATGGTCGGCGTCGTCGGGCAGCATCGCCGAGAAGCGGCCCACTCCTGGCTTACCGAATTTTGCCGCCACGATTGCTGCCCGCGGGCCCGCCGGCACCTCGGTTGCCGTGTAGGCGGTGGTTCTTCCCCTGACGGTGAGCCTCACCTCAGGGTTGACGCGGACGTTCTTCACCCACTGGCTTTCACCGCGGGCCGACACGACATACTTCGTACCGTCGACATCAATGGTGTTGACCGCGATGTGACGGAGGCTGCCGCTGATCCGGCCCGTGACGGTCAACCGCTCGGCAATATTGGCCCGGGCGAACAGACGGCTCAGCTTTTTCTCCCACCACGACGGCGCGAGGTAGACGTGCCTCGAAGAGTCCACTGCAGGGCCGTAATTGGGCAGCGTGACGTCATCGGCGACGCTGACGAGGCGACGGCCCGCAGCGTTGATGGCCGCCTGGACGGGGCGGCTGGCGAGGAGTCGGGCGCCACTGTGCAGGGTGCGGATGCCAACGTTGGTTCGAGGATTAGCGAGGCGCACGACACCCATTCGCACCGGCGGCGCGGTGTTGGTGATCGGCCGCATATGCCGCTCGTAGCGCTGAAGAGCAGCTAGATGGTCGCTCGCGTCGGACAATTCACCGGCCAGCACATAGGCCCCGATAAGGGCCAGGCTTGTTCCCGCGCCACCGAAAGTGGCGTTGCAGAATGCCGAATCACCGAGCAGGGCCACCCGTCCCTTATGCCACGCCGGAGAACGGAACTGACCCGCGGCATCGAAATATATTGGCGCATTGCTGAGTTCGGCGAGGACGCGTGGCGCAGGTCCCCTGACATCGGCGAAAGTGTCTCGCAGGATGCTGATTTGGTCGGCGCGGTTCAGTGTCTCCAGGCCGCGCACATCGGAGATGAATGTGAGCAGGGCGCGCGTGGTACCAAGGTTGTCCGGCCGCAGATGCACCGCGCGGTGGCCCGGCGCCTGCATCCAATTCCACCACCGGTCGTCAGTGTCGCGGCGGTCGAGGGTCAGATAAGCGAAGTACATGCCGAGGTCGCTCACTTCGGCGGACGTGACGAGCTTCCGTGACTGTGAGCGCAGCCCTTCGCCGATGACGACCACGTCGGTGTCGATGGTCGTCTGGTCTTTAAGGACTGTCGTGACGTGGTCGCCATGGTCGGTGCAAGTGGCGATGTGCGTGCCGAAGCGGTAGTCAGTTTCGCCGCGGGTGCGTTGGTAGAGGATGCGAGACAGTTCGCCCCGCAGGATTTCCAATTCCGCTGTTGGACCGTCACTTCGACCAGATCGACTTACCGGAAAAGACGCGGCAGCAGTGCCGTCCTGGTGTAGGAACCGCATGCCCACCTCGCCGGTGTTGGCGGCCACGACTTCGTCGAGGATGCCCATGCGGCGGGTGACCTGCCGGGCGGCCCCGCGAATGTCGACATTCTGTCCTCCTTCGCGTAATCGGGGTGCTCGTTCGACGACGGTCGTGCGCCAGCCGTAAGAGTTGAGCTGGTGTGCCAGCGCGGGCCCCGCAATACCGGCGCCGGAGATGAGCGCGTGCGGCTGCTCTGTCACCAGACGTCCCTTCGACGATCCTCATCTCTTGCAACTCGTTTCCACGATAGCTAGATTTCCGTAATACACAAATTTAGACTGACTGAATGCACCGGAGGCAGGAGTGAATCCTCGGCAGGATCCACCTCGAACCGGACACTGGGTAACCAATATCAGTGAACCGACAAAGGCTTTGAGGAGTTTCCTCGAGTCCCACGATGAGTTGGTGCGTCGACAAGCGCGGAAATTGGGGATGAACGCCAACGACATGCACGCGTTGCGACTGCTCGATCTGCACGGCCCGTTGGGGCCAGCGCAACTGGGGCGCAGGTTGGATCTACGATCGGCCTCGATCACCGTTCTCCTGGACCGTCTCGAAGCTGGCGGACTCATTGAGCGCGTACGGGACACCAATGATCGCCGACGAGTGGCCGTGCGCATCCTCCCGCACGCCGCACAGCAAATGTTTGAGGCGTGGGCGCCCATCGTGCGGGCCATGGACGCCGTCGGCCGTGGTTTCTCAAAGGCAGACCAACGTGCAATTTGCACCTTCATCGACCGCATCACCGCTGTCGCTCAGGACGATAGCCTCTGAGCGAAGGTCACTCACCGTCCGGCTGGGTGCAAAACGCCATAGCGAAAATGCCTTTGTTCCTTCCGATCCCATATCCGACGGGCAACCGTTCGAGATACCCTTCCGCTGCCTGCACTCCGCGGACCTCGGCAACGTGATGATGGCCGGCAATCACATCAGCGTCACGCACATCGTCGGATCCGTTAACAAATTCACGGGCAAAGGGGCTCAACACGCCATGTGACCCCCGCCGGCGCACTACGCCTGCGCTAAGACATCGCACCGCCCCAACTTCGCGATATCCACATTCGATGAGATGCGCCAAGCCATCAACGACCTGACCAATCAATCGCAGCTGCGACTCGACACAAGCCCCCGACGACCGTCCGTGAAGCGCTCCGCAGCCACGGAGTCACTGTGCTCAAGCACAGCGAAGTGTCTTCACGCCAGGGGCGGCGTCAGGTCGACCCGGTTGCCTCCGGCGCTTCGACCGCCAGCACCACTTGAGCCAACCAAGCGTTGTCGGCCAGAGAACGCCCCGTGAGGTCGGAGAAGCGGCGGAGGCGATAGTTGACGGTGTTGCGGTGGCAGTGCATTTCGGCGGCAGTTGCCGACACGGATTGGCCATGCTGTAACCAGGTGCGCACGGTCTGTATGAGGGGCTCTCGTCGTTCTGCCGGCAGTTCGAGGACGCTGCCCAGGGTGGCCGAAACCACTGTGGCCGCGGCATCAGGGGAACTGGCCATCAGCACCGGCAGGACATCGCGGTTGTAGCGGATGGCGGGCCTGCTCGCAGAGGACGCTCGCGCTGCCACTTGCGCTTGGGCTCGAGCTTTCGTGCATTCGGTCACCGCGGTGAACGGGCTGCTCAGGCCGATCCGGACCGGTAAGCGTGCGGCGATCTTGGCGGCAAGATCGTCGAGTGTGTCGCGTCGGTTACGCCGAAACGACACGACGCCGAGTTGCGCGTGCGGCTTCAGCCGAAACCAGGCCTCTTCGACGTCGGCGTGTGCGGCGATGTGCGCTTCGATATCGGGGCTCACGTCGCCGCCCGGATGTTCGTCTGCGTTGACCGCCGCGATGATGACAAATTGACCTGCGCGCGGGAGTCCCAGTGCGGTCACGGCATCCCAAAACGCCGCCCCGGCAGTGGAATCCTCGCTGAGCACGGTGTCGAGCATGGTGGCCCGGATTTGTTCATTGCGCCGGGCGTCGCGGATCGCGATTTCGCGGTAGACGGCATGCGCGCGGCGCGAGTACGCATCCATGACTGCGAACAGTGACGGTGTCGCGGCGATGAGGGCGTCCTTGAGCTTCTCGTTGCCTTTGGCGATGTCGGCAAATGCCTGCCAGAGGATGGGCACGCCGACGCGGTAGGCGTGCAGCAGAGAAGTCAAGTTGATCCCGTCGTCCGCGCGTTGACGCATTACCGACTCGAGAACCTCAACTTTCGGTTCCGACCCGCCGCCGACCAGATCCAAAACATCATCGACGTACGCGGCGATGTTCTTTCGAACATTGCTGTCGGACAACCCTTCCCCGGGGACGATAGCCTGGGACTTGGGCGCGGAACGCCGCGGCGATCGTGTCCACGACAGCCTCAGAGCGGGCGCGCGCGCGATTGGCGAGAACGGTCAGCGGTGGCTGCGGCACAAAGAGATGTTATCCGTTTCGCGGCGGCTTGTGCCCGAACACAAGACTGAGCGCCAGAGATTTAGGCTGGGGTTCGTTGTGTACTCGGATGCGGCTCAGCATCATTGGTCAGGATGACTACTATCGACGAACTAACCATCGTTCTCATCCACGGATTGTGGATGACTCCACTGGCGTGGGAGGACTGGGTCGCTCGCTACAGTGCGCGCGGCTTTCGGGTCCTCGCCCCCGGCTATCCGGGTATCGCCGGAGGCACCGCTGGCGTCGAGGCGTTACGACAGGATCCCTCACCGCTGGCCGACCTCGGAGTGCGCGAGGTCATGGATCATCTGATCGACGTCATCGGGGAACTGGCAACACCGCCGATCCTGATGGGCCATTCTTTCGGTGGCACCTTCGTGCAGTTGCTGCTCGACGCCGGCTACGGGCGCGCCGGGGTCTCCCTCGACGGCGCCGCCGTTAAAGGGGTAAAGGCGTTGCCGTTCAGTGAGATTCGGGCTACCTTCCCGGTGCTGAAGAATCCGGCCAACCTGCACCGCGCCGTCCCGATCACTCCCGCGCAGTTTCACTACGCGTTTACCAACACGCTGACCGAGGCCGATTCCCAAGGCATATACGACCGTTACGCCGTGCCGGTTCCCGGTCGGATTCTGTTCCAGGGGGGCCTGGCCAACGTCACCCACGGGGCGGCTACGACCTACAACTTCGCCAACGACGACCGGGCGCCCCTGTTGTTCATCGCCGGCGGCGACGACCGTATCTTGCCACCGGCCGTGCAGCACGAGAACTACACGAGGAATGCCGAGCACTCAACGGCGATCACCGCATACAAACTCTTTCCCGGACGCGACCACTTCACCTGCGGCGCGCACGGATGGGAAAAGGTCGCAGACTTCGCACTGAATTGGGCCCTCGCACCGACGGCCGGCGAAATAAAATAATCCCCCGAACAGCCAACCGAGACGAAAGTACCGACATGCCGACTGTCCGCGAAGCCATCCTCGACTTGTTCCGCAAGCACAACCTGACAACCTGGTTCGGTAATCCGGGCTCGTCGGAATTGGCACTGCTGCAAGACTTTCCCGACGATTTCCGCTACTTCCTCGGGCTGCAGGAGATGATCCCGGTCGGCATGGCCGACGCCTATGCTCAAGTCACCGGACGGCCCGCCATTGTCAACCTGCACACCGCGCCCGGCATGGGCAACGCTCAGGGCCAGATCTACAACGCCTACGTCAACAAGACGCCCCTGATCATCACGGCCGGAAACCAACGCCGCAATATGCAGAACCAATATTGCCTGCTGACCAACCACGAACCCACCACGGTACCCAAGCCATTCATCAAGTGGGCCGCTGAGCCGGCGATCGCCAGCGAATCCCCTGCAGTGTTGGCCCGCGCCATCCACCTGGCCACAACTCCGCCGATGGGGCCGGTCTTCGTCTCGCTACCCATGGATGACATGCCCATCGAACTCGATGAAACGCAGACAAGCGACATCGCCGCGGTGCGCGAACGCACTGTCACCCACGCGACCGGGTTCCCCACTGAACTCGCGGAACGCATTGCCGCACGACTGGACACCGCGAAATCACCCGCGTTGGTCGTCGGCGGGGATGTCGACCGCTACGACGCCTGGGACGCCGTGATTGCGCTTGCCGAACGCGTCGAATCTCCTGTTTTCACAGCCCCATTGACCGGATGGAGCGGCTTCCCGGAGAATCACCGCCTCTACCATGGCGCGCTGCCGCCAGGAGCCGGTTGGATATCGCAGATCCTGGCCGGCCACGACCTCATCCTTGCGATCGGGACTTCGGTATTCCGCTACTACCCGCTGGTGCCCGGGGCCTATCTACCCGAAGGATCGAGCCTGATCCATATCACCAACGACCCCGACGAAGCTGCCCGCGCCCCCATCGGCGACGCGATCGTCGCCGATGTGCGCAACGCAGCGCAGGCCCTGGCGGCCACCGTGAAGCCAACCCACCGGTCCGCCCCGACGCCGCGCGCAGACATACCGGAGCTGGAACCTGGACAGTCACCGTTGAAACCCGAAGCCCTCTGGACAGCTGTCGCTCACGCAGCCCCCGAGGACACTCTGTGGGTCAGTGAAGCCGGCAGCAACGAAGTCGCCCTGACCAACAGCATCCGGCCGGGCAGGCGGCTGTCGCATCTATCGTCAGCCGGCGGTGGATTGGGCTGGGGACTACCCGCGTCGGTCGGCGCTCAGATCGCTGCGCCCGATCGCCCCGTGGTCACGTTGATGGGTGACGGCTCGATGCACTACGCAATCACCGCGCTCTGGTCGGCGGCTCGCTACAAGATTCCGATCACGGTCGTCGTCGCCTCCAACGATGAATACGGGGTGGTCAAAGAATTCGGAGTCTGGGAGAAAACCCCGAATGTCCCGGGGCTCGACATCCCCGGCCTCGACATCGTCGGTACCGCAGCAAGTTACGGCGTCGATGCGCACGAAGCCCGTAGTACCGACGAAGTCTTCCAATTGGTCAAAGACGGTATCGCCGACCGCGAACGCCCGACCCTCATCAACGCACGCACCATCCCCGTGGCGGGCGGATTCACCAGCTAGTCCTGACATCACACTTGACTGGAGAAAGGCCCATGGATCACACGATCGTTTCAGCGTTCGCCGCCGCACTCAGTAGGCCCGAAGCAGTTATCACTGATACCGCGACGTTGACCGAAAGTGGTAAGGACTATTGGGGTTTCGGCAATGAGCCCGAATTGCTGCTGCGTCCCGGTACTCGGGATGAAGTCGTAGCAATCGTCAACGTTGCGGCGGCAAAAAAGGTCTCGCTGGTTTCAACGTCGTCATCGGCGCCGCCGTCACCATCGGGGAGCTCTCCCGCCGACTGGCCAACGAAGGGGTGACATGCCCAGCCATCCCGTCGGCCGGCCCTCACCGAACGGTAGGAGAGCTGATCGCCACCGCCACAGGCGAAGAGCGCCTGGCCGTACGGCACAGTCTGCTCGGGCTGGAGGTCGTCCTCCCCGACGGAAACGCCCTGGCCCGCTTCGGTGGCCAGAACATGAAAGACGTTGCAGGGTATGACACCAAGCGACTCTTCATCGGCAGCCACAACGCGTTCGGAACCATTGCCGGCGCTGTTTTCAAGATCGGCGTGCTTCAGCAACCAGCCATCTAGACCTGCACCAGCGCGCGTTCGGTCGCAGTCCATAGCCGGCGCCACTCGGCCGCGGCCGACGACCTACCACCACCGACTTGGAACTGGGAATGAGGCGCAATGCACGCAATAGAAGTCGCCGAGCTCGGTGGACCCGAGGTCCTCAATTATGTCAGCCAACCGCAACCCTCACCTGCCGCCGGCGAAGTCCTGATCAAGGCGAAGGCGATCGGCGTCAACTTCATCGACACCTACTTCCGAATAGGTATCTACCCGCATCAGCTCCCATTCGTGATGGGCGCCGAAGTCGCCGGGCTCGTCGAGGCGGTCGGTGACGGAGTGACCGATCTGAGGAAGGGGGATCGTGTCGCGACCGCCGACGCGGTGGGCGCCTACGCGGAATACTGCGTTGCGCCAGCTCACCTCGTGGCCAAGCTCCCAGACGCCTTGCCCTCGGACATCGCCGCCGCCGCAATCCTCAAAGGAATGACCGCACAACTCCTCATCAAATCGGCCTACCCGATCCAGCCGGGAGACACCGTCCTACTGCATGCCGGCGCCGGCGGCGTCGGTCTGATCCTGACCCAGTGGGCCACCAGCCTCGGCGCCCGCGTCATCACCACGGCGTCCACCGCCGCGAAAGCGGAATTGTCGCGCCGCGCCGGAGCTATAGAGGTGCTCGCCTACCCTGACGACCCGCAGGAGTTTGCCAGCAAGGTTCGCGATCTCACCCATGGCGAAGGCGTGGCGGCCGTGTATGACGGCGTCGGCAAGTCGACCTTCGACGCCAGCCTGGCCAGCCTGGCGGTGCGCGGAACTCTCGTGCTCTTCGGTGCATCGAGCGGGCCCGTTCCTCCGGTAGATCCACAGCGGCTCAACGCGGCAGGTTCCGTCTATTTGACTCGGCCGCTTCGCACTCATTTCATCAGGACGCCTGACGAATTCAACTGGCGGACTGGCGAACTGATCAACGCCATCGTCGAAAACGCCGTCACGATCACGATCGGCGGGCAGTACCCGCTCGAAGAGGCCAGCAAGGCGCACCATGATCTCCAAGCTCGTAAGACCACCGGTTCCATCGTGCTGATACCCTGAACACCAGCTCAATGCCCCCCCGCTCAGACCGCCTCAATAGCGTCAGCGCCGCGATCGCCACCGACTAACCGCGTAGCCGACCGAATCGCTCACACCCGGTGCACTGCAAATGGGACCGACCGAAAAGATCGCCGCCGCAGCGTTTCTCATCTCGCTGTCCGCGCTGATGACAAATGTAACTCTGGTATGGCTCAGATGGCCTCGGATCGTGGTCGAGATCGCGGTACGTCACGACGGCGAGCTACCTGCATCCAGACGTAAGCCACCACACTCGGTGGGTGACGTCTTCCTGCTCACCGTACTCAACAATGGATCCGAACCAGTCACCATTAGCAGCGTTGGACTAACACAACGCGGCCGCGGCGCGCACCGCCTCGATTACCTCCATACCTGGAGCGGCCCTGCGTCCACTCGCCTGCCCAAAGCACACGGTTTCAGTGATGCGCTGATCATGCCTCTACGCCTCGACGGACACGACTGTCAGGTCTTTGAATACCATCTGTCGGCACTTTCGGACATTGCACCCAATGTCCGGTATCACGGCTACGCCAAGCGCTACAAGGCTTTCCGCTGGCTACCCAACCATCCCGTAGTCCGGGAAACACGTTCGAAGCAAACAGTCGAGCACAACGTGTCGAGATGCAGCGAAGATTGACCTCCGAGGGCGGCGTCAACCTCGGCTACCGAGGGAGTCGATTCGCCGAGCGTCCGTTGCCTGGACTGTCAGGAATTTGCGTCAGGCTCTACCAACGCTCCGTCGATGATGGACCGCGCTATTCCGCGGATATCGGGAACCGGGTAGGGCCGCCCAGTCATCGCGTTGCCTGCGTCGACTTGCTGGACCATGCCGACGACGACGACGTCGTTGCGCGGGTCGACCCAGAACCAGGTGCCATGCACCCCGCCCCAGTAGTAGCTGCCCGCCCCGATCGCGCCGCCGTTGAAATCGGCGTGCGGGGGGTCGAGCACGATGCCGACCCCCATGCCGTAGCCGACGCCGACGAATGGCTGCAGGAAACGCATAGGCACGCCGTCGGGCAGTAGGTTGCTCGTCATCAGCGTCACCGATGAGGGCGCCAATATCCTGGCGTCGTCGAGGATCCCGCGATTGGCCAGCATCTGCGCGAAGCGCAGGTAGTCCTGCGACGTCGAGTACAACCCGGCGATCGACAGCAAGTATTTGGGCTTCTCCCCGGCAGGAGTGCCGGCCAGTACCGGGAACGGTGACTGGTCCGCGGCGAGTTCCAGCTTCAGGTTCTCGTCCAGGGCGTAGCGGGGTGGGATGCGGTCACGTTGGTCGTGCGGGACGCCGAAGCCGGTGTCGGTCATGCCCAAGGGGGCGAAGATTCTCTGTTCGAGGAAGACGTCGAGTGATTGGCCGGAGACCCGTTGGATGATGACGCCCTGCACCTCTTGTTGCAGGCCGTAACGGAAGAGGGTGCCGGGCTGTGCTTCCAGCGGCAATCTTGCGATCTTGGTGATGAAGTCTTCGTTGGTGCCTGTGAAAAGTCCCGCAGCCGCATACATTTCGTCTATTTTCGGGTTGGTGCTGCCCATCGGGACGAGGAACGCGAAACCCGCGCAGGTGGCCATGAGGTGACGCATTGTCATGGGCCGGTCGAGGGGCACCAACGAACCATGCTGCAGCACTTGTAGATCCGCGAATTCGGGGATGAATTTGGTGACAGGGTCGTCGAGCTGCCACTTACCCTCTTCGTAGAGAATCATCATGGCGACGGCGATGATTGGTTTGGTCATCGACGCGATACGAAAAATTGCATCGTGCCGAAGGGGCATACCGGTTTCGAGTGACTGGTAGCCATAGCTCCCAGACTTCACGAGCTTGCCGTGGCGGGCGACCGTGACGCTGATGCCGGCGTAGTGGCCGGCGTTGATCTCGGCGCGCATTGCGTCGTCAAGCCGGTCGAGGCGCTCGGGTGAGAAGCCCAGTGACGCTGGCGAAGCCGTCGGCAACGCGATGGGGCTCACGACACACTCCTCGCGAAGTCGGCGATGTCTGCTGCGGTGTTGCGGCTGATGTCGGGACACATGACGGGCAGGATCTCGGTGCCGTGCACGGTCCCCATGATCTGGCGACACCGGGCGGCGACGCCAGCGTTGAGGAGCAGCCGGTAGAAACCGATGCCTTCGTCGCGCAGCGGATCGCATTCGTTGACACTGATCACCACCGGCGGCAGGCCGCGCACGTCGTCGGGGGTGGCCATACCGGGCCAGGCGAGCGGGTTGCGTTGATTGAACGCGTCGATGCCGTAGGCCATGGTGCTGCGGTTTTCCTGCACGAAGATGAAGATCCCCTCGTTCTCGGTCGAGGAGGGATTCTGTGGCAGCGGCCACTGCCCGGCGATGAAGGGGCACATTGCATACAGCCCCGCGATCAGGTCGAGCTCGCCGCCCTGCTTGAGCAACATCGCGAGCGCGAGAGTTAGGTTGCCGCCGCCACTTTCGCCGGTGACAATGACGCGCTCCGGATCGATGCCGAGTGAAGCCGCGTGCGCGTGGACCCACTTCAGACCGGAGACGCAGTCGTTCAAGCCAGCGGGAAAGGGCGCCACTTCCAGCGCCGTGGACGGGTGTACCGCGTTGCGGAAGTCGACCATCGCCACTGCGACGCCGCGGGCGGCGATCATCCGGCCCCACGTCTTGTAGTTGCCTAGATAGCAGGAGCTGAACTGCATCCGGCCGCCGTGAATGTAATAGACGCACGGCAGGACCTGGTCGCCGTCCGGCCGGATGTACTGGATGTTGACGATGTTGCCGTCGGGGGACGAGGTAAAGGTTTCGGTGCGGACGGTCAGGCCACTCGAGGGTGCGAGGTCCTCGCTGTCCATCGCGTTGAACAAGGCGTTTACCCGATCTTGGGCGGCCAGCGCGGCCGGGGTGTGTTCCTGCGCCAGGAGTTCCTCGCGACTGGAGACGTTGGGTCGGACCGTCCCCAAGTCGATGCCGGCAAAAAACGCCTTGATCCTGGGATCAATCCGGGGGTCAAGTTCGACCTTGTTTGTCACATGCGGATCCTTTCGCGTTTCGGCGCTTTGTGGTCGGCGAGAACGTCGTCGAGCCAGTCATAGATCCGAGCGAAGGCCAGGCGCCCGGCGCCGGCCTGACAGTGTGCGCCGGCTCCTTCGGCATCGGTGAAGTCGAGCAGTGTTTTCGGGCAGGTGAGGTGCTCGAACAGCAGCTGGGGTTGGCCCTCGAAGAAGATGTCGGTAGCCGCGTCGCAGACCAGGGTCGGGCAGGTGATCTGCTCGGCGATCCCGTCGGCGAGCGTGTAGTCGAGGTAGGAGGCGAAGAACGCCCGGGGGCTGTCGACACCCATGACATATTGGCCGTGCGTCGCAGCCCAGCGGATGTTCGGGTCAGATGCCATGAGCTCCGCGATCATCGCGTCGGCCTGCGGCGCGGACTCGGCCCGCAGCACGGCTTCGGCCTCGGCACGGGGACCGGGCATGGATCGGGTTACGGTCAGGCCCAGGTCGTAAAGGCCGTCGAAGGCGATGCAGGCGGCGAGGCGCGGTTCGTAGGCGGCCGCCCGCGGCGCCAATAGTCCACCCATGGACGCCCCGAGCAGCGCGATCCGGTCGGGGTCGACGCCGGGACGGTTCAGTACCCAGTCCAGGACGGGTGTGACGACGTGTTCCCAGTCGTGCCGAAAGACCAGCCCGTCGAAGTGCAGCGCGGCCGGCTGGCCTGGCCCGTCGAACGTGACGACGTTGTAGCCACGCTCTTGGCCTGCGGCGGCGCCCAGGTAATGCATCTCTTCGCATGTGCCGTCGAATCCGCTGTGCATGATGATCGTTGGCCTTAGACCGCCATCCCCGCTGCGAGGGAGCGCGGGATAGAAGTAACCGTGCAACACGGTGTCCTCATACGGGATCTCGACCGGCTCCACGGGCGGATCGAACAGGGCGGCCGCGCCAGCGAAGCATTCGCGGGCCCGGGTGTAGGCGTGGTGGATGCGCGGGTCCTCAGGATTGCCGTGCAGATAGAAGTCGGCTGACCGGTAGTAGTTGCTGGCCCGCAGCAATCCGTCGCGGGCGCTCACGAGATGCCCTGCAGCATGGGCCTTCTCCGCCTCGACGGCAATCCGGTCCGCGGTGGCCAGCCACTGGTCGTGCCAGCTGTCGTAGTCGCCCGCGGTAATGGCCTGGGCCGTGGTCAGCACCTCGCCGATGTCGGCGCCGCCATATGGGGTGGCGCCGAGCACCCGCAGTGTCTCGAACCAGAAGGAGGTGTCATCGGGGAAGAGGACCGGTTGCACGCGTGCTCCTTAAGTCGTTTGAGTTGCTTTAAGAGACGATACGGCTGTCCGGTGCTAAAAGCAATAGGAATGCTTTAAGCTGCTGTGGTGACAGAATCGCGGGAAGTGCGTCGCCGCCCAGGGGGGCGAAGTGCCCGAGTAACGGCGGCAGTTCACAAGGCGGTGGACGGGCTGCTGAACGATTGCGGCCCAGGCGGATTCACGGTGGCCGATGTGGCCCGACGTGCTGGCGTCAACCCGACGAGCATCCATCGGCGGTGGGGCAGCTTGGAGGCGGTCATCCTCGAGGTCGAGGCGGACAGACTCGCCGAGATCTCGCCGTTGCCGGACACCGGAACGCTGCGCGGCGATCTTCTCGCCTACGCTCGGACCGTCGCCGCCGACGTCGGCCGACCAGGCAGATTGGCGTTCCTGCAAGCGTTGATCGGTGCCCGCGACGTGAACACAGAACAGCGGTCCGCTCCCCTCCTGCGGCGGGCGGCACAGCTCCAGACGATGCTCGACCGCGCCCGCGATCGCGGCGAACCGTCGCTGCCCTACACCGCTGTCGTGGATTGCGTCCTGGCCCCGGTCTACCTGCGGTACCTGCTCGGCATGGAGATCGACAACCCGGACCTCGAACTGTTCGTCGCCCGCACTCTCGCCTCGCCGGAGCTGCCAAATAGTCTCTGGCACTGAGCATTTGCTTGCCTGGCCGCGGATCGCCGTTGTTCAATAAGAACCAATGCCGTTGCTTGTGGTCTTAGCTGAAAGACACGCCTGCCTCAGTGCGCATGGACGGGCCGCGCTCAGCATGTGGCCGCCCGTTTTAGCCGAAAGGCGGGTTCAATTGGGCAGCCGGCGACGCTGAGCATCATTGATGCCATGACGTAATGCCCTACGAGCGTGGCGGATTCGAGGATCTGGTTCTCGTCGAGTTCGTTTCGCAGTTGCTGGTAGATGGAGGACGTGAGGTTTCTCGTGGCGATGAGTTCGTCCGCGGCGGTCCCTAGCGCGCGGGTGCGCTGCGACCAGGTGTCGTCGTCGTGGAGGGTCAGCGATTCGATCTCGGCACGCGAGACGCCGAGCGCCAACGCCATTCTGGTGTGGTGTGCGTATTCGTATTGGCAGCCGGCCCGCCACGTGACGCGGATGACGATGCGTTCACTGTCCGCGGCGGGAATGCGGCCGTGCTGCAACAGTTGCGAAAAGAACAGAGTGTGCAGGGGCATGACCTTACCGAGTCGGGCGGTGAGGAGAAAGCAGGTGTAGTCGTACGTCTCCCCGGCGAGAGTCCTTATGGCAGCCAGAAATCCGCGTTGCCACAGGCGTAGTTCTCGATGGTGGAGCGGCGGGATTCGGTTGGGATAGTCCAGTTCGATCCAGTTGCCGTCTGGCAGTGTCATGGGCGCTTGGGGATGGGCCTGGTTTCGGGGTCGGATGGACGGACGATACTGACGAGGCGCGCAAGCAAGTTCATATCAGGCTCCTACTGAGAGGCCGGTGAGGGCGAGGACGAACGGCGTTGCGCGAGGCGGGAGACGTTGATGGGCAACGCGTTCAGCGCGCCGGAGATGACGCTAGGTGGTGCACAGCGCCGGTCGAGTGTGCGAAGCGGGAATGCGGCGACCTGCTCGAGCTCCTGCCATTGGCCGACGCCGGGGCGGGTAGTGCCGAGTTTGTCGAAGAATGGTGTGCGTATAGGGCCCGGGCACACAGCGAGGATCTTGAGCTTGCTGCGCCGGTTTTCGTAGGCGAGGGCTTCGGTGAAGCTGACGACGAAGGCCTTGCTGGCGCCGTAGCCATTGCTCGGGTGGGTTGATATGCGCTGGTGCTGGCGATATTGACTAGTGCTCCACGCCCGCTCAACAGCATTTGGGTAGCAGCGCTCTGGTCAATTCGACGACGGCGCCTACATCGAGTTGAACTTCTTTCGCCAGGGCCTGGGGTATTTGGCTGGCGAAGTTACCGTGGGTTCCCAGTCCCGCTGGCGAGTCCCCGTTGCTGAGTCCAGCTGGACTCAATAAGTGGGAACACGCCAATAGCCCTTGAGCGATAAACAGAAGTTACTTATACCAACGACGGCCGCAGAGGCATTCACTGAGACAATCTCGACCCGTGGAGCTGTGGCGTGATGGGTCGTCGATGAAGCGGAGCCGCTTCACTCGCTCCACCCGCAGTCCGAGTCGCGGGTGATACCCCAGCTGCGCAACCAGTTCGCTAGGGCGTAGCTCGCGACGATCTCTGCGTCGCGTTGGTCGCGGGCCGGGTTGGACAGGTCCGCCAGCTGCGTGACCCGTCGAATAAGCCACCGGATGTTGAGGCCAACACGCTCGAGGGCCGATCGAGCACTGTCAATTTCATTAATGATGTCGTGCGCGTGCGCTGCGTATCCACGCGCACTGACACCATCCCAAGGAACCTTGCCTCTGCGGCTGACTACCGCGTCCGGCAGGACGCCTGCGAACGCGTCCGCGAGAATCTGCTTCGATGAACCCGCTTTACGGCGCGCTGGCAGCCGGTCCCACGCCAATCCGCAACGAATCCACTGGATATCGGTATACGGCGAACGCGTCGTAGTATTGAACGCTTCCTTGAACACCACATCGAAGCGGGCGTCGTAGGAAAATGTGAGCGTGGATTTCCTCATCAGCGGGTCGTGACACGCGCCCTGTACGACCCGGTTTACTTCTCGCCATGCCAAATCTGAAAAGGCCGCCGGGTTAAGTGGATTGGCTTGCTGGCGATCGAGGAGTTGCTCGGCGAAGAGTTGGTCGCCACCGTGACCGACGAAGATCCTGTCAATTCCTTCCTCAGACGCAGCGCGCGCGACGGTGAGCGCCCGATTGGCCCGAAGAGCGCCCAGTGTGGGTTCGTCTAGCCTTGGGACCGAGCTCGACGGCGCGCGTCCGAATTGCTTCGTCCCATCGATACATGTGCGGGATATAGTGAGCGAATCGGCGACAGCTTGCTGAATCTTGTCCTCGAACCTGAACTCGTAATACGGAAACGATTCTGAGATGCCTAACAGATCAATGCCGTGGCGGCGTGCTGCGATCGCGGCGACGGTGCTGTCGAATCCGCCTGACAGCTCGATCGCTGCGCGCGACCTCACAACCGCTTGGCTTTCACCGAACGTGTCGGCAGCCATTTGCACCGCGTCAATGAGCTGGTTATGACTCAGCTCCACAGCGTCAGCGGAGGCGAAGTCGACGACGCTCTCCGACAAATAACCGCGACTCGGGCACAGATGGGTTATCATCCCCCTGCGGCAGCGGAACCAACCGGCCAACGGCGTGCGCATTGAAAGGTTCGGCTCGTTCTGGCCGGGCACGCAGGCGCTGGCGACCGAAGCCAGCGTTCCTGATATCGACAGTCGCCGCGTCGAATCGATGGCTAGCGTAGTACTTAGAACTAAAGAATTATCCCTATGCGTCCAGTAAAGAGGAAAGTTCGCCGCACCACCGCGCCAGACGGAGATTGAGTTATCGCGCTCAAGAAGCACGAGTGCATCCGTCGGTTCGAGCGCGAAAGCGTTGCACGCCAGAGGCATTCCTGACACCGGCCTACTCGCGGAAAGAAAGCGCTCAACGCGCGCGTCGATCTCGTCCTCGAATAGACTCAAGTAATAAAACGAAAGAGCATCCAGCATCTCGCGTCGCACAGCGACGCCTGGTCTGATAGCGATTTGGAGACCGCCGACGACGAAGGTCGGAGTGTCCGCCGGAACCAAGGGCGCCGAAGTTGTCATTGGGAACTGCACACGGCAAGCGGGCTGTAGTACCAATGCGAGGGACGCGGTTCGTAGGGTATGACACCGTCGGTGGAGCACCAAGCATGCATCTTGGTTGTTGGCGAGAGGATCCCGACGGTGACGTCGCACTCAAGGCGGGCCGCCATGCAGAAGTACGCTGTTACCAAGGCGCGCGGATAACAATCAGATATGCCGAGCGATGTCTCCACCGCCATTACTGCATGACCGATGTCGGAAGGTTTGCAATGCGGATACTTAGGGCCAATTCGCGCTAGCCAGCGCGACAACCGCATCGCTCGATCTATCGCGAAGAGCGTCCGATGACGGTGGAATTGAACGTACAGCGATCTGACGAGCCAGCCGGCGCCGACATTTGCATCCGTGCCCGCGACCAGCGCGATGCGATCGGCAGGGTCGACCAACGCGCTGCGGTAACCAACTGCGTGCAAGCCCAGAATCGGTGGAGCGGCGCGACTGGTGGCGAGACCAAGCGGTATTAAATATGTGCGACCCGAGCGTGGGCTGTAGACGAGGCCACGCACACCATCAATCGGCAACCAGGTCCACAGGCCACGTCCGCGCACGATCCACCTTCTTGCGACGACCCGGCAGTGGGGCTTTAGCCCACTTCGGCGCGACTAGTTAAACCAGATGTTGATGTAGGACTCCTTGTGCGGCCCGTCGTGGCCCGCGATCGCCCCGGGGCCAGCGAACTCTCGAAAAAGCATTGAGTACAGCAGGCGCAGAATATTCACGGGAGCCCGTCCTCACCACCGGTAGCATATTTAGACTGAGATTACGGTTCCATTGTTGACGTGTCAATCGGGCACAGCTGAGGACATTTGCCGAAACACTCATCGGCGCGGGGACACGCTCTGGTGTTCACAAAGCAGACCCCTCCAATTAATACGGCACTGGGGGTCGCCTTCTTGCGATGTCTGCAACTGATGATTTTGATCGTTAGCAAAAGCATCGAAGGTGCCTTCTGTATCGGAGAGCGCGAGGGCATCCTAGGGTTTGAGCGGTTCGAGATCGAAGAAGAAATTCTGGAACAGCCGACCATCCTCAAGGTTGCTGCCGAAATATGCGCTAGCTCCGTGAGCATAGTGCGCATCGAACAGCACTAGACGATTGAAGACATTACCGACGCGGTCCACCTCGTCCCACTGATTGCGGTCAAACGCGGCCTCACCGCCGAACGTTAACTCCATCAGGCGGGTGTCGCTCGTGCTCCTGCGTAAACCCGTCACGCGACTACGAAAGAAAGAAATGCCAGCGTCGATTGGGGCATTAGGGGTAAGGAATAAAATTCCCGACCTCGGCAGGTAATCCCAGTGATGCGGTATCGTGTCGGACGCTAAGCAACACTGAAAACGTCCATTTGCGCTGTTGCCCCAATCTAGTAAACGTCGCCCAAAAATGCGCTCGAACTCTTGCCGGAAGGGCGCGACATGCAAGAACTGATCTTCTGTGCGATATCCCGCATAGTGTAGTTGAACGTATGGCTGTTGCAAGGCCAGTTGCCTGACTTCGCGAGGGTTCTTCAGAAAATCGTCGATGACGAGGACATCTGGGATGTGCATGCTTCATACTTGCATCGTGGAATCGCCAACCACGCAAAAGGGGAACCGCAAATTCCGCGAGTCTCCGGCTCTCGTCGGCACGCCTTGCTCGTCGAGTCGACTAGAGGGCAATGACTGCCGCGGTCATGTCAGCGGCGGGGTACCGCGCGAAGTGACAAGTGAGGTTTCGTGGATTCCGGTTCCTGGCGCTGCACGCGGCCTGTTGTTCTAACACTCAACATCACCGATCGGGATCGTTTACCGTTGTGCCCGGGGTCAGCGATTGCGTTCGAGAGTTGATCATTATGGAAACAGGAACTCAACAGCATCTCTCGCCGGAGATCGCCGACAAATTGAAGCTACTTTCGAGCGTCACGACGCTCCCACGATCGTGGATCTCCCTGATGTGTTTCGTCGCCGTCGTGTCGGCACTCGATGTCACGACTGCCGATAAGGGGCTTCAATGGCACATATCGGTCGGCGCGATCAGCTTGATTGCGATCGGGCTGGTCTGGTTACCGACCGCGCTGCGATTTCTGTTCATGGTCGGCTTTTCGCTGAAGGCGGCCGGCGTCGAGGCGACGGCCAGCGGTCTGCTCTCCCCCGATGACCTGATCCGCGATCTCGCAAGATTGAAGACAACCGCTGAACAGGTAGAACAGGGTGCAGCCGACCCGAAATCAGCGGGCCACGTGATCGATCAGGCCATTAACCGCATGGCGCAACGGTACGTGCCTGGAGATAGTGCGTTGTCTGAGGACATCCTGGCCCAAAAGTCCAGGGCCTACGAGGAAATTCGCCGAGTGACGCCGCCCGGAAATGATCGAACCACAGCGATGAACGGCCTCGTCAACGATGTGCGGATTCGGGCTGCGGCTGCGCCCGCGTCCGCTCAGAGATATGCGGCTGCCTTACTTCCCTCTGCGCGCGAGGGTGACCGCATAGTGGGCCTAGGCCTTGTTGAGGGTGCGCCGAGTCCCGAGATGTTCAACGACGTGTTGAGGATTTTCACCACGTCTGCCAGTGCGTTCGAGCAAAACCACAGCCTTCGCGCATTGGAGGCGATCGCGCCGATGCTGAGACCCGAGCAGCGAAGGGAGGCGGTCGACGCGCTGAAAAGAGAACAGACTGATCCTCGGAGTCTAGGCGTGATGAAGGACCGGCCCATTGCGTCCTGGATGGAGCAAGTTCTGAAAGTGATGGATCCCGAGGTGGATTCGCCGTGATCCGCCGAAGGGCTGAACCGATCGCCCATACGAACCATCTAAGTGACCCGCACAAGCGCTGTCATCCTTGCAGATAGTGAGCTCACGCCGACAACAGATCACCCCAAGACGCGGTGCTTTCGATCGCCGGCGCCGTGGTATCTCTCAGGAAACACCATCCGGGCCTTTGGCGAACGGACACCCGGTTCAGGCATTGCCATCTCATTGGCTTACGACTTCGAGCAGGAATCCTGTTGTTCGACAGCAACATTCACCTTGACGAGCACGCCAGAACGTAGATCACTGTTACGTCTGACTTCGCGACCCCGGCGGCAACCGGCTGGTAGCAAACCGTCCCGTGCCGCGCGTTCCTGCTCCTTAAGGCCTTACCGACAACTACTCGTGTCGTCTCACTCACGTGACCAATTGGCCACGGTGTGGCCATTTCAAATGAGATTTGGCCAAGTTGTTTGAGAACCTACTGTCGAGATGCAGGGAAGATTGACAAGACACGCCTGGCTACTTTGACGAAACTTCGGCGTGTCGCGAGGGCTTGCTAATCTTCGCTGCAAAACCGCAGGTCACTGGTGGCGGCGGTGATGCGCACCTCGTCATCCCCTACTACAGTTGTTAGCGAATGAATCAGGCTTTGGGGTGCCATCCGAACATGGAGCTGTAGCAAGCCGCCTTTTCCGGTGGCGGAGGTTCAACCTCTCCCGGTCGAGCTTGCACGCACCCGAGGAAGCGGCTCGGGCGGGCACTCGTCTCTGGCTCGCTTGAATGTGTCGAACCTTTCTCTGCCGCAGCAAATTTCGGCATCAGGCATTCTCTGTGGCTTGTTCCGGACGATCAACTTCGTGAGGGCTTCGACGGAGTCGTCGTTGGTCGAAGGTTGCAGCGTATTGGCCTTGACCTATAGCGCCGGTATCGAGATCCAACGTGCAGCGAGAGCCTCGCATATCTTGCGTTGTTGTTCATTGCTCAGGTTGTGCATGAGCAGTCCCTCGATGGTGAAGGTGCCGATCATCACTTCGGAGTCCAACGATGCCGCGGGAGTGCCGGCGGTTTCCAGTTCTGCCCGCAGCAGGCTGGCGGTGAATAGGTGGAAGTTGTTGTGCCACTCCGCAATTGCTGGGGAGCGTTCAGCTCGGGCATGCACGCTGCTCACCAGGCGGCTCATCTGTTGAAGTTGCTGCACCACCCATAACAGGCGGCCCGGCAGAGGCTCGGTGGCAACCGACTCATATTGCGTCCACGCCTCAGCCATGACGTCGTTGAGGACCGCGACCAGCACGTCGTCCTTATCGGCGAAATACCAGTAGATGGTGTTGGCGGCAACGCCGGCCGCGTTCGCCAGGCGCCCCATCGGGGTGGCTTCATATCCCGCCTCGATGAAGAGCTCGCGGGCGGCGGCGACGATCTCCGCGCGCTTTTCATCGGCCGCCTGCGGCCGTTTGTTGCGCGGCATGAGGCTTATCCTAGGCCATTTCTTGAATGCGGATCAAGATACTGATACGGTCCTTGAACGACGATCAAGATAGTTTTTCACAAGGAGGGTGCATGACCACCGAGCACACGTTCGTCCGCCAAGACGCGACGTTTTTGTCCGACGGCACGGCGTGCGCGGCATGGCTGTACCGGCCTGATGGCGTCGCTACACCGCCGATCGTGGTGCTCGCTCACGGATTCGCCGCCTTCCGTGACCTGCGCTTGGACGCTTACGCCGACCGGTTTGCACGGGCCGGCTACGCCGCGCTGGTTTTCGACTACCGGCACTGGGGTGCCAGTGACGGCGAACCTCGGCGGGTTCTCGATATCGGCCGCCAGCACACCGATTGGCGCGCTGCGGTCGCCTACGCGCGCAGCCTCGACGACGTCGACACCACCCGCGTTGTGGGGTGGGGCTCCTCGTTCGGCGGCGGCCACGTCCTGGACCTGGCTGCCCGCGACCACGATCTCGCTGCCGCGATCGTCCAGGTCCCCCACGTCACCGGTCCCGCGTCGGCGTTCGCCCAGTCCCCGAAGCTGCTCTCGCGCCTTGTGTTGGCGGCTCTACGCGATCAGGTCGGAGCATGGCTGGGTCGCCAGCCGTACCGAGTCAAGTCCATCGGCCGACCGGGTGAGGTTGCGATGATGACCTCCCCGGGCGCGTATGAACTGGTCATGGAGATGGCCGGGGACAAGCACGAAGAACTGCTCGCCGAAAACGATGTCGCTGCCCGTATCGCGCTGCGCGTCCCGTTCTACTCCCCGGGCCGCCACGCCTCGGACATCACCGCACCGACACTGGTGCAACTCGCCAAACACGACGACGTCACTCCGTACGCCAAAGCCCAAAAAATTGTGGCCCGTATTCCCAAAGGTGAAGTGCTCTCCTACAACTGCACCCACTTCGAGCCCTACCTCGACCCGCACTTCGGACAGATCGTGTCCGATCAGATCCAGTTCCTTCAGCGCCACGTACCGATTTCATCCTGAGGCCACTGCCGATCGTCGGATGAAACCGCTCGAGGAGGGTCTGTCTGATTAACGGTGGATCTGCTTGGCATGGTTAGTTTCCTGCCGGAGTGATCCGGCCCTCGAACGCGATCGCGAAGGCGTTCAAAGCTGGTTTCCACCGTATGGCCCATCGTGCCCTACCTCGCCCGGTGGGGTCCAGGGATCGGGTGACCAGGTAGAGGCATTTGAGCGCGGCTTGCTCGGTGGGGAAATGGCCCCGTGCCCGGATCGCCCGCCGGTAGCGGGCATTCAGGCTCTCAATGGCGTTGGTGGAACACAACACTCGTCTGACCTCGGCATCGTAATCGAGGAATGGCACGAACTCGGTCCACGCGTTCTCCCACAATCGGGTGATCGCCGGATACCGCTGGCCCCACTTCTCGGTGAACTCGCCGAACCGTTCCTTGGCGGCGGCCTCGGTCGGGGCGGTATAGACCGGCCGCAGATCACGGGCCATCTGATCCCAATATTTACGTGACGCATAACGAAACGTGTTGCGGATCAAATGGATTACGCAAGTCTGGATCACGGCGGCGGGCCACACCGTGTTGATCGCCTCCGGCAGGCCCTTGAGCCCGTCACAGACCACGATGCACACATCGGCGGTGCCACGGTTTTTGATCTCCGTCAACACCGACAGCCAGTATTTGGCGCCCTCACCACCGTCACCGGCCCACAACCCCAGGATGTCGCGTTCCCCGCCGGTGCTGACGCCGATGGCCACGTAGATGGGCCGATTAGCGACCTGGCCGTCACGGATCTTGACGTGTATCGCGTCGATGAACACCACCGGATACACCGAATCCAGTGGCCGCCCAGACCATTCGGCCATCTCGCCGAGTACCTTATCGGTGATTTTGGAGATCGTATCCTTGGATACCGTGGCCCCATAGACGTCGTCGAAATGCGCGGCGACTTCCCCGGTGGTCAGCCCTTTGGCGGTCAGCGACAAGATGATCTGATCGATCCCGGTCAGCCGGCGCTGCCGCTTGCGCACGATCGTCGGGGCGAAACTGGCGTCGGTGTCTCGGGGCACCTCGATCTGCACCGGGCCGATCTCGGTGAGCACCGTCTTCGCCCGCACCCCGTTGCGGGAATTGCCGCCATCGCGGCCAGCCGGATCATGTTTCCCGTAGCCGAGATGCTCGTCCATCTCCGCTTCTAGGGCCGATTCCAGAACCTGCCTGGTCAGCTGGTTGAGCAGCCCATTCGGGCCGACTAACTCAACGCCCTCTTCGCTGGCCTGAGCCAACAGCTGGGCGGCGATCTGCTGGGTGTCTACCTGATTTGCCACATCATTCATGATTTCGGTCATCATCGATCCTTCCCGCCAAGCAACGCCCGGCGTGTTGAACCAAGTCAGATCCACCGTTTTTCAGACAGTCCCCTCGAGGATGGCGTTGCAATTCCGGACCGGGTACGCAGTCTTCGTGAGTACAGGATTGACAATGCTTGTCCGACAGTGGAATCAACCATGCATGAGGGGGGTGAACTCTGGTCTGATCTGGTCTGCCACCGTCGCCCACGGCACCGTGACCACCTTCAGTCCGCCGCCAAATTGGAATTCGGGAAAGTGCAGTTCGATTCCTTGAGCGGTGGGAATCCAGGCCCTGAAGTTTATATCGACGGGCGCGAGCTGACCTTGACGGCGCCAGTCACGGACGTGATCGGGAGGCGCTATGTCGGCCAGTGCAGCTGCGGTCGCATCGCCGAGTCGTGTCAGACCCGCCTGCTTGTCGACGAACAGGTTGTCCCAGGTGATAGGGACCCCGCTGCGGCTGTCGCACACGATGCTGGCCACTGACTGGATCGGCATGCGCGGCTCGTTGGTATTGTATTGTCCGACAAAGACTTCCGAAACTGTCATGGGACCCACATGTAACGTCCCGGCGGCGTCGAACGTCCAAGGCCGCCGGGTCGATCCGTCCCAGGTGGCCTGCTGGACTTCCCTATGGGCTTCCGCGTCGAGGCGATCATTGATCTGGTCGGCCAACACTGGGTCGCCGCCGTCGACTCGCTGATAGTGAATCGTCCAGGTGCCCAATTGATCTGGACTGTTACCGGAGATCACCGACGGTGCGGCGACGAACCCGGCGGCGTGGGCAATCGGTTCGGCCACGGGGACGGCGAACCCGGCAAAGGTGATCACCGCTGACCCCGCTAGCACGGGGATCCAGCGTCGTGTGCTGTTGGCGAAGGTACTGGTTATTTGAGTTCCACCTTGCTTGCCAGCCATCTGCCGTCGATGAGTTCCATCGTCATGGCCACACGGCTGCGGTCGAGGCGCGGTTGGGGGCTTGCGACGTTGGTGATCCACTGGTCGACGAACATCACCACGTCGACTTTGGTCTTGGACGCCGATTTGACCGCAGAGTCGATGATCGTGCCCTTGCTCATTGCTTTGTTGTCGATGAGCACCTGGCGAAGCTGGCTGGCCGACTGACTGTAGATGTCTTTGAATTCGCCGGTGGAGCCGTCGACGACTTGGGTGAAGTTCTGGTCGACGCTGGTCGTATCGATGCTCGTCAATGTGACGGCGAAGCGTTGCGCTGACGACAAGGCTGCGCGGCCGGCGTTGTCGATGTCTTGTTGTTGTTTGGCCTGCCACCCGAGATATCCCGACGACCCCAGTGCCGCAACGAAGATCAGAATCGTTACTCCGGTGAGGGTGTAGCGGAGCCACCGCTTACGAGGGGAGGGCGGCGCGTCGTGCGTCTCGGCGTCCCCGGTGTCGTCTCGGGCTGACTCGACTGCGACCGCTTCGTCCCGTGTGCGTCGGGTGAAGAGCCGGCGCACACCCCGGGTCGCCGCGCCGAGGCGGGCGTCGGTGTCTGCCGGTGCGGTGGCCGTGGTGGCAGCGTCGGGGGCGCTGTCGGCGGTCTCGCTGGTTCCCGAATCCTCGGAATCGGTGATGGCTTGGGTGTCCTCGGCCGCGGGCCCGTCGCCGTGCTCGGTGATCGTGTCGAAGACGTCCTTGTGATTGGTTCGTTTGCTCAGTTTGGTCGCCATGATGGCCTCCTAGTTCGGCGGGCTTGTCGGTGCCGGTGGTGGGGTCCAGCCCGGGGGTGGCGGGCCGGGCCAGCCCGGGGGTTTGGGCCAGTTCGGTGGGTCGGGTGGGTAGTTGGGAGGGAAGGGCGACCCGCCGAATGGTGTCGGGATGGAGCTGTGGACGTGCGGAGTGGCGACTGTCTGTGCGAGGGGGTCGTAGCCGGGTGGGGGTCCGGCGGTGTCATCGCCGGGCGGTCGCGGCGCGTTGCGGGCGCCGCGTACCAGCACCGACGGGTTGGGGTTTTTGCAGTAGGTGTAGAGGTAAGGCTCGGGATAGGTCGGCAGGGACGGGGGTAGCCGGGGAAGGTCGTAGTCGCAGCCGTAGCGCGGGTAGATGTCGACGACCACCCAGAAATAACCGTTATGCACGGTTTTCGCGAGGGCTGCTAGTCCCGACCCGCCACGCTGGGAGTTCAGCATCTCGTTGAGGGCGGGAACCCGCGCCGAGGCCAGCTGTCCGACGGTGGTGAGATTGCCGAGCAGTTGAATCACCGTTTTGGAGTTGTCGTCGATGATGCCGTCGATCGCCGTTAGCGGCGCGTCGCCGCGGTCAACGAGGGTGCGAAAGCCGCCGTCCATCGCTTTGACCCCCGTCAGGATGCGCCGCAGATTCTGTGTGGTGTGGCCAAGTGCGGGCGCGGCGTCGGCCAGGGTGGTCAGCACTGTGCGGCTGTTGCGAAGCACGCTCATCGTCTGAGGGAGCACCGAATCGACGGTCGAGATCATGAACGCGCCGCCGTCGAGCAGGGCCGCCAGTTTCTGCGGACCCTGACGGCTGACCCGCATTTCGTCGGTGATGGCGCGTAGCTTCGCGGGATCGAGCTGGGTTAGCAGCCCATTGGAATCGGCGAGCAGTTGCGCCAGCGACACCGGCACCGAGGTGTGGTCTTCGCTGATCACCGCGCCGTCGGTGAGGGCGGGTCCGCCGGTCTGCTGTGGCAGGAAGTTCAGGTACTGTTCGCCGGCCGGGGACAGTGCGGAGACGTTGACGACGCTGTTGCGCGGTATCCGGACGGTGTTGTTGATCTCTGCGGAGGCCTCCACGCCGGTGGCGGTGAAGGTGACCGAGGTGACGCGTCCGATCGGCACTCCGCGCAGGGTGACGTCTTGGTTGGCCAACAGCCCACCGGAATCGCGTAACAGCACTTTGACGGCGATGGTGGAGCGTGCCGGGTTGATGCCCAGCGATCCCACCGTGATGTAGCCGGTCGCGGCGATCAGGGTCAGCACGAGGCCGGTCCCCGACACGGCGAGGCGGTGGCGGGCCAGCGTCCGCACGAAATCTACGGTCAGGCGCGCTAACCGCTCCGCTGGGTTCGGGGTGCCCGTCATCATCGGGGCTGGTGCTGGGGTCCGTAGATCTTGCTCAACAGCAGGTTCCATTCGTATCTGAGGCTGCCGACGAAGGCGTGCCAGTCGGTGCCGTCGGCGCCGTGGAACATGGGGTCCCCGGGGTAGTTCTTGTCCGGGAGTGCGCCGAACGCCAGTTGGGCGACGTCGGCCACGGCGTGGATGTCGGGGCCGCTGGTCATCTTGGCCAACGCGGCGGTGACGCGGATCCAGGAGTTCGTGTTGAGGTTGGGATCGGTGGCCGAGGCGTTCAGCGCCGCCGACAAGGTATTGAGGTCGGCGATGAGGCTGCGGGTGTCGGTGCCGCGCATCGACGGAAACCGCCTGAGCTGATTCGTGATTCGCGCCAGGCCGTCGATGAGGCCGATGAGCTGCGTGGTGTTGTCGTTGATCACGCTCATCGCCGGGACGGCAGCGGCGATGACCTCGTCGAGGGTCTGCTGGCGTGCGGCCACGGTGGCCGCCAAATCGGCGGTGTTATGCAGGGCGGTGTCGATCTGCCCCGACCGGGCGTTGAGCCGGGCGATCAATGTGTTGGAATCATGCAGCAGTGCAGCGACTTTCGCGCCTTTGCCGCCGACCGCCTTGCCCGCGCCGTCGACGATCGTCACCAGGCGGCGGATGGCGCCGCCGTTGACCAGCAGCGCTGCCGAGCCCAGGACGTCTTCGACGGTGGCTGCTGAGGTGGTGGAGGCCAGGGCGATGGTGTCGCCGTCATGCAGGCGCCGCGTGTCGGGGCCCTGTTCGGCGCCGGGCTGGATGGCGACGAAGATGTCGCCGAGCGGGGTGGCAGAGCGTAGTTGGGCGGTGGCGCCGGTGTAGAGCGCGACGCCGGCGTTGATGCGCATGGTGACATCGGCGGTGAAGTCGTGCGCGCGAATCGCTTCCACGTCACCGATGTCGGCGCCGTTGAGTTTGACCTTGGCCTTTTGCGGCAGATTCATCGCGTTGGCGAACGCGGCGGTAACCGTGATGGCGTCACCGCCCATTTGTCCGGGTGCGGGCAGCGGCAGACTTTCCAGGCCGGTCGCACATCCCGCCAGCACTACGGCGACGCAGGCTGCCGTGGTTGTCAGGCAGCCTCGGCGGACGACGGCGGCGGGTCTCATCGTGGTTCTCCCGCTCCGGCCATGTGCTCCAGTAGCCCAGTCATGCTGTCGACGAAGAAGTTCGCGCCGAACCCCGGCGCGTAATCGTTGATGGTGCCGGTATTGCAGCCCAGGTCCTTGATGCCGGCGAGGTTGCAGATTTCCTTGGCCATCTGCCCGTTGAGGAAGAGTTTGTCCAGCAGCGCGTGAGCGCGCACGGCGCCGGCGTTTTGGTCGACGACGTTGTAGATGTTGGTGCCCAGCATCGGCAAGATGTCGATGGTTTCGGCGAGTTCGCGGCGGTAGTCGGTGACGGCTTGCATGAGCTTCTGAAAGTCGGTGAGAGTGGTTTTCAGTCCGTTGCGGTTGTTGTCCAGCAACGATGTTGCTTGCGCCAGTATTTGGTTGAGCTGGGTGCCGGCGTTGCCGGTGCCCAGGTTCTGGTCCGCCACGATGTCGGTCAATTGGCGGATGTTCGAGCCGAATTCGCGGATGGCGGTGTCGTTGTCGGTGGCCGCTTGGGTCAACGTGGCCAGACTGTTAGCGATCGCTTGAACGTCGTGCTTGGTGGCGGCGCCGTGGTCGCCGCTGAGTTGCAGCGCCGCGGACAGCTGGTCGAGGGCGGCCTTGATGTCTTGCCCGCTGCCTGAGGCGATCTGGGCGCCGACGCCGACCAGATCGCCCAGTGGACCTTGCCCGTGACCGTTGCCGCCCAAAGAGCGAGACAGTTTGTCGGCCATCGCCAACGTGCGGTCGAACTCCACGGGTGTGCGGGTGCGGGGCAGGCTCAACACGTCGCCGTCTTTGAGGGTGGGGCCGGAGCGGTAGGCCGGGGTGAGCTCGACGTGGCGATCGGTCAGAATCGAAGTCGACACTGTGACGGCCTGCACATCGGCCGGGATGGCGACCCCGCTGTTGATCTCGAGGTTGACCTCGACGTAGCCGTCTTTCGGTACCACGCTGGTGACCTTGCCGACTTGCATGCCCAGCACCGAGACCGTGTTGCCGGCGTACAAACCGACGGCGTCCTCAAACTGGGCTCTCACCGTCAGCGGCCGCCGGTGCATTCCCGGAAACGCTACGACGACAACGGCGCTCGCCGCGATTGCCGCCAAGACCACCGCGAGGATGACCGTCCTGGTGAGGGTTCGCCGTTTCTGGTGGCTCATCGCGGCAACCTCGCCGGATCGGGCGGTGGCCACCCCGGGAAGGGATCCGGTGCCGGGCTGCAGTTGGTGAAATACTGGGCGAGGTTGAACTGCTTGCCGCGCTGGCTGATCGCGCACATCCACGAATCAACCAGCACCCCGGCCGGCAGGTTGACGTCCAGCGCGGTTCCGCTGCCGCTGACATTGGTCATGTTGCGGAAGGCGATCGGGGCCGATTGGAGGAACGCCCGCAGCATCGCGTCGTTTTTGGCGACGTTGCCAGAGAATTTCTGCAGGTTCGCCAGCATCGCGTTGATGGAAGGTTCGTCGTTGAGGATGCCTTTGATCAAGGTGATCAACGCCGTGGCACTGTCCAGCAGCCGGTGCACTGCGGCGCTGCGAGTGGTGACCTCGCTCAACAGGTCTCGTCCCTGAATCACCAACGCCCCCAGGTTGGCTTTCTGGTCTCGGACCATCGCGGTGATGGTGTCGACATTGTTGAGCAGCGAACCGATCTGATGACGGCGCGCGGCGACGATGTCGGCCAACGCTTTGACGTTGGTCAGCGCTTGCGGCAGTGCGTCGGGAACGTCGGCCAACCCCTGGCTCAGTGTGCTCATCGATTGCGCGATGCGGTCGGCGTCAACTTGCTCGAACGTGGTGGTCGCATCGGCCAGGGTGTCTTGCAGGTTGTAGGGCACCGCGGTGTTCTTCAAGGCGATAGTGCGGTGTTCGAGCTCGCCGGCCCCGGCCGGCGACAACTCCAGGTAGCGGCGCCCGAGCAGCGTGGTCAATTTGATTGCCGCGTGTGTCTGGGCACCCAGGTGCACGTCGTTGCGCACGGTGAACGTCACGGCGACACGGTCACCCGCCAAGGCGACCCCGTTGACTTGGCCGACGTTGATTCCGGCCACGGTGACCGGGTCGCTGGCGCTGATCTGGGCGGCCTGGGCGAACTCGCCCCGGTATTGGCTCTGACCCAGCGACAGGTGACCGACGAGAATGATGGCGGCAACGATCACCGCGATCACTCCCAGCGCGAGGGCGCCGAGCCAGATCTTGTTGTAGTCCTCGACGGGGCGCTTGAGTCGTTGCAACATCATCGGTTCACTTACTGCAGATCGGTGAGTGCTCGACGATGTTGCCCGGTGAGGCCAGCTTGACGATAGCGGGAATTACCCGGCTCAGGAACGCGAAGATGGTGGAGTTGATGTCGCACAGATATCCGTCGATGTAAGCCCCGCTCTGCGTCATTCGGGCCAGCCCCTTCCAGACCAGGATCAGGTTGGCCGCCATCATCGAGAAACGCTCTTGACCCTCACCGGTCAGCTGCGCGAGGAATCCGGGATCCCGAGTGATGAGCTGCTGGAGGTTCGGATAGATAGCGGCGACGATCTGCGCCAGCCGCCCCACCGCACTGTTGATGGAGCCCACCGACGCCACCAATGCGTCGCGCCGGCTAGCGAGGGTGACCATGATGTCCCGGGATTGGCCGATCAGGGTCTGCAGATTCGTGTTCTGCTTGGCCAGGACGCCAGTCACCTCGTTGAGGTTGTTGATGACATCACCGAGGACCGCATCAGGACCGGCCAATGTCTCTGCCAGCGTTGAGGTTTGGGTGATCAGGGTCACCACCGAGCCGGAATCTCCCTGCAGCGCTTGAATGATTCCGTTGGTGAGGTTGTCGACCTGTTGCGGGCTCAGCAGCGCAAACAGCGGCTGGAATCCGTTGAGCAGATTGGAGATGTCAAACGAGGGTGTGGTCCGCTGCAACGGAATTCGGTCCTTATCGGCCAGCGGCGTGTGCTGTTGCGCCGTTCCTGGTGACAGCCCGAGGTAGCGCTGACCGATGATGTTTTGATAGGGCACCGACGCGGTGGTGTCGTCGTAAAGGTGCTGATTCTTCTCGATGCGGAACGTGACCCGCGCCAAGGTGCCGTCCAGGTCGATGCTGTCGACGCGTCCGACACGGACTCCGGCGATGCGGACATCGTCGCCGATCTTGAGCCCGGACGCGTCGGTGAACATCGCCGAATAGGTGTTGGTCGGGCCTTGGACCTCGCGGCGCAGCGTGACCAACACCAGCCAGGTCGCCACGGTGGCCACCACCAAGAACAGGCTGAGCAGCATCAGCGGCTTGCGGAGCGTCATCGTTGCCCTGTCGGGTCGGCGGCCGGGTGCACTGTCGTCCCGCGAAGCAGCGGCGCGAATAGCAGTTCGGTGACAGCGTTGGCGTGACCGCCCAACAGGTAATTCAGTTGGGTTTTTTCCTGCGTGCTGCCGACCGGGCCGATGTTGCCGCCGATCAGCGCCGACTGGCCGACGGCACCAGGCCCGACAGGCGCCGCGGGCGCCGGTGGTGGCGCTGTGTCCGGTGGCGCCGGTGGTGGCGGGGGGTCCGGACGAGCGTCGGGTGGCAGAACCGAACCGCGCGGCGGCGCGAAATTGGGGCGATTCTCGGTGCTGCCGGGGGGCAGCGGGAACCCCATAGACCCCAGTGACGGTGTCAAGGCGGGGGCGGTGGGCACGTCGGGGGCGGTGAAGCAACTCGGCCCGGCCATGTCCCCATAACGCGGGCAGTCCGCGCGCACGTAGGTCCGCGTCGGGGTGAGCGCGATGATCCCTTTGGCCTGCAGCTGATTGGTGTCGTAGTTCCACGCTTTGTCCATGACCTTGGTGACCAGGTCCTGGGCGTTGACGAGGATGGTGTGGATGTTGCCGGCGTGGTCGGCGAGTGAACCGACGACCGGTGTCAGCTGGGTGGTGATGTTGATCAGCCGGTCGGTCTGGTTGTCGAAGGCGTCGCCGAGCGTTCTGACGGTTCCCGTTCCGGCGGACAGAAAATTGCTCAGCGCGGCACGCTTTTCGGCCAGCGTGCGCATCGGTTGCACGGCGGTGTCGAGGGCCTCGAGAAGGTCCGGTGCGGTGTCGCGTAGTCCGGTGGTGGCCGCGGTGAGTGCCGAAATCGTCGACGGGCCCGGGTCACCGGTGACGACGGTGTTCAGCTGGGTCACGATCTCGTTGAGCTGATGTCCGGCGTCTTGGAGGCGGTCGCCGCGGCCGCTGGTGGCCTCACCCAGGGCGGTGAGCCATCCGATGCTGTTGGGGTTGGGCTCTCGGCCGATCGCGCTCAGTAACTGGCGGAACCTGTTCAGTGTGGTCTGAAACAACACCGTGGGCAGGGTCTGATCTTCAGGAATGACGACGCCGGTGCGCAGGGCCGGCGCAGTTTTGCCTTTGTCCACCAATTGCACCGACGACACCGCGAAAACGTTGGACGGCACCACGCGGGCGGTGACGGTGTCGGGAATGCCGGCGGCGTACTGCGGCTTGAGGTTCAAACTGACCACGTTGGGGCGCCCTGCCTGCGCCGGGACCACTCCGGAGACGAACCCGACGAGCGCGCCCCGGAATTTGACGTCCGATTTCACCGGCAGCCCGTCGCCGACGTTGACCAACTCGGCGGTGACCCGCACAAAGGAATCCAGTGCGCCACGGGATTTCGCGATCAGCAGCGTGCCGGCGGTGGCGGCGGTGACTAAGAAGACGACGCCCACAATAAACAGGCGCGCATTCGACGGGCCACGGGTTTCGGTGTCAAAGGAGTTCGGCATCTATCCTCCGAATCTCGCGCCGGCGTCGACGCCCCACATGGCCATCGTCAGCAAGGCGTTCAAGATGACGACCACGGTGATGGTCGCGCGCATCGCATGACCCGCGGCGACACCGACCCCCTCCGGGCCGCCGGAGGCGAAATACCCGTAGTAGCACTGCGTGGATGCAGCCACGAAGACGAAGATGACCCCTTTGACCAACGCGTACAAGACATCTCGGCCGCTGCTGAACAGGGCGAAATAGTGCTGGTAGGTGCCCGGCGACGTGCCGGCGATCACGGCCACCACCGCCCGGGCGGACAAGTACGCCGTTGCCAGGCACACCAGAAATAGCGGAATGCTGGCCACGACGGCCGCCATCACGCGCGTGCTCACCAGATACGGAACCGGTCTGATCGCCAATGCTTCCATCGCGTCGATCTCTTCAGAGATCCGCATCGCGCCCAGCTGGGCGGTGAAGCGGCATCCCGCCTGCGTCGTGAAAGCCAGCGCAATCATGATCGGCACCAGCTCGCGCGTCGAGCCCCAGGACGACAACAGACCCGTCGCCGCGCCCAGACCCAACAGATTCAACGCGTTGTAGCCCTCGACAGCCAGCAGCGCGCCAGCCGTCATCCCCAACACCACCGCGACACCGATGGTGCCGCCTCCGACCACGATCGAGCCGTTGCCCCACGCGATGTCGGACAGGTTCCGGAAGAATTCCCGACGATAACGACCCAGCGCCAGCGGGATCGCGAGCACGATCCGGCCGAAGAAATACAACATGTGCCCCGAGCGGGACACCGGTCGCCCAGCGGCGTCGGCTGCCCGCAACAGCGGGCGCACGATGGGCGGGTGGTACGGGGCAGCGGTCGCCATCGCTACAGGCTGGCTTTCGGAAACAGCAGCAGATACAGCTGGCTCATCACGACATTGACGATCATCAGCAGCAGGATCGCTTCAACCACGGCGGCGTTGACCGAGTTGGCCACCCCGGCAGGCCCGCCCGAGGTGTCCAAGCCCTTATGACAGCTGACGACGGCGACGATCACGCCGAAGGCGATCGCCTTTAGCAACGCCAGGACAAGATCACCGACGGTGGCAAACGACGCGAAGGTGGCGACGAAAGAGCCGGGGGTTCCGTTTTGCATGTAGACGTTAAACATGTAGCCCACAAAGAAACCGGCGCAGGTCGCCAAGCCGGTCAAGCCGACACCGACCACGATCACCGCCGCGAACCGAGGCACGACCAGGCGCCGGATCACCGAGACCCCCATGACCTCCATCGCATCGACTTCTTCGCGCATTGTCCGTGAGCCCAGATCAGCGCTGACCGCCGAACCTACGGCCGCAGCGAGCAGGATCGCGGCCACCAAAGGAGCGCCCTGGCGAATCACCACCAATCCATTCGCCGCGCCGGCTAACGATTCCGCACCCACTTGCCCGGCAAGAACCCCAAACTGGATTGACAAGGTGACACCGACGGGGATGGTCACCAACAACGTCGGCACCACCGACGTCCCCGCCATGAACGCCGCTTGCCGGACGAACTCCGCGAACTGAAAACGGCCGGTGAAAAGGTCGAGAAAGAAATACTGGAGGGTCCGCGCGCCCAACATGGTCTGACCGCCGACCGTCTCCAGAGACTGCAGCGGGTGCGACCGGACGGACCGCGTCCCCCACGCACGGATCTCCCCCAGCGCCGACCGCTCGTCGACCCCGGCCTCAGACCCCAGTGACGCAGTCACCATGTCCTGCCCGGCCGACGTGCCGGCATATCGCCCGGCAGCGAAATCAACCCACGCGCGGTGCGCCCTTGCACCAACAACGCCGTTCTCAGCACGACAACAGCCGTCATCGACGACGAACTGCCCACCCCTACAACGGATCTCATGTCGCGGCGAGAACGCCCCACCACGTCAACAGCCGTCTGAGCGCGCCGGGTCAATGATGTGCGGCCGGTGCTGACGCCACACAGCACCACGCCCCAAGATCCCCCCGGACAGCCCGCAACGGCCGCATCCCGGCCTTCGGTCCCCACCACGGCGCTAGCTTGATGAATACGCGATGACGCCGTCAACGAATTGAGGCAAGTTGAAAGCCACCGGGAACGTTGCGGCTCCCGCCCGCCCGACCGTCAGTTCGCCGACCAGCAACTACGGGTGAGAATTTCTACAGGAAACCTCTCATTGTGCGAAAATGGGTTATGCGTCAGGCGTTGCGGTTGGACGTCCTCTGGCCTATGCCGATTTCAGAAACGTCGACGGGCCAAGGAATCGTTGCAACACCTCGTGCTCCGCGACGCGGTCCTTGAGCGGCCAGTACCACAGGGCCAGAGTCACGCGGATAAGCCACTGCGCCGCGAGCGGGTCGTCAGCTCCGATGATTTCCTCGGCCAGCTCGGCGACCCCGGGAGAATCGGTGAGCCAGTCGCCGTCGTGGTTGGGCTGGATCGACCCCATGATCAGCGGGCCCAACGGTTCGGCGCGGATGCGGTCCAAGGCGACCGCGATGGCCGTCGCCACACGGTCGGTGCCCTGCAGGTTCTCAATCGCCACACGCACCGCCTCGACGATGCGCGCCGACATCCGCATGGTGACCGCCTCCAAGATCGCCTTCTTACCGCCGGCGTTGCGGTAGATGGTGGCCGGCGCGCAGTGCACCGCGGCCGCCAGCGCGTCGATCGAGAAGTTCTCGAAACCGGTGCGCGACACCAGATCCGTGGCAGCGGCATAAATGCGCTCCGCGGCCTCGGTGCGGCGATCCCCGCCGATCATCCAGTCGTTGCGTGCCATGGATCACTCCTTGTCGTTGGGACCGGTGCCGAAACTGCTTCTCTCGCGATGCGAATTTTGTCAGGCTGTCAAGCACTCTAATGCGCTGGTCAACAGCACCCAGTGCGAATTCGTCGGCCGCCGATATCCCCGAGGGTCTCTCAACTTCGCATCCGGCCATTGACGGAGCAAACACCCGCGCCCCACCGTGTGGGCATGACACTGTGCGGCGATTCCGTCGAATCCCAGTGCCGGCTATCACGCTGCGCGGATGCGGTGCATCACTCTCACAGCGACACAACACGGAGGTGCAGTGCAGATTCTTGCTGAGGCCGAGGACCTTCCAAAGACCACCAACATCCAGACTCAGCTGATCGGCCTGTGGATGGCCCCGGTCTTTGGGGCGGTTCTGCTGATCGCCTTTCTGGCATTTCCGGGGTTTGTCCCGCCGATGTCGCCGGACATGACCGCTGGGCAGGTCGCGCGGTTCTACCGCGAGAACACCGCGATGATCCGGTTCACCATGATCACCTTCAATCTGTGCGGCGTGATGTTGCTGCCGTTCTTCATGGTGATTGTGGTCCAGATGAAGCGGATGGTGACACAAAGTCACGTCTTCGCCTACTGCTACCTGACGGCCGCGGTCAGTGGCGCGACCCTGTATGCGCTGGCCGACATCTTCTATCTGGTTGCCGCATTCCGGCCTGACCGCAACCCCGAGCTGGTCATGCTGCTCAACGACATGGCCTGGATGATCTTCATCGCACCAGTCGGCGCTTTCGTCGCCCAGAACATATTTCTCGGGCTAGCCATCTATTTCGACGACGGACCCGACCCGGTGTTCGGGCGGTGGGTCGGGCATTACGCGGTCGCGACCGCTTTGGCGACGGCCCCGGCCGCCGGTGCCGCCGTGTTCACCACCGGACCGCTGGCCTGGAACGGTGCGGTGTCTTTCTGGCTGCGCAACGTGGCTTTCGCGCTGTTCGTGGTCGTGATGTCCGTCGTGCTGCGCAACGTGCTGCATCGCCAAGCCGCCGAGGAGGGCGTGACGCGGTGAGCAGCACTGTCTCCGCAGAGTCGTTGCCGGGCGCCGATCCGGTCGATTTCGCGCCTCCGGCCTCAGCGGGCAAACGTGATGTCTGGCTGGTGTTTTGGATCGTGCCGGCCTTCTTCATCACGTTTGGAGTGATCTTTTTCGCCCTGGCTCGGGTGATGCCACCGCCGCGGCCTGACGTCACCACCGACCAGATGGCGCATTTCTTTCATGCGCACGCGTTGACCATTCAGATCGGCTTCGGCTTGCTGATCCTGATCGTCGGGGGCGCCGGGGCGGCCAACGGGATCATCGGCTACCACATGAAACGTATGACCTCGGGATCAGTGATGGCCTACGCCTACATGGGAGCGATGTCGGTAGGCGTGCTTCCGGGATGCCTGCTGGTCGCATTCTGCTTCCTGGCCGCGGTGTATCGCCCCAGTCGCGATCCGCAGCAGTTGGCACTGCTCTACGACCTGGGGCTACTGTCCTACGTCGGGTCGCTGGGCTGCTTCTCCACCATGTACTTCGCCCTCGCCGTGGCGATCCTCTACGACAAGAACCAAATTTTTCCCAAATGGCTAGCCTACGTGTCGATTTGGCAGATCGTCACCGAAATTATGGCGATGCCGGTGTTTGTGTCCAAGGCGGGACCGTTCGCCTGGAACGGGTCGATCTCCTTCTGGATGGGTGTGGTGGTCTTCGGCTTCTGGCTGTGCTGCGTGATCGTCTTCCTGATGAAGGCCACCCGACGCCAACCCGTCGATGAACCACCGCTGGACTGATAGCGCCATGCAAACACGACGTCCACTCATCCACGGATCACAGGTAGGACCACGTCATGGCCAGCGCTGAGAACACCGCGTCTGATCTCCTTGCCGCCGAAGGGGCTTCGGTGAACGACACCGGCCGCCGGTGCACCCAGGGCCACACGCCCGGCGACGGCCACATTTGGGTGATGGTGCTCGGCGACCTGATCATCTTCGGGTCCTACTTCATCATCTTCATGGTCTACCGCGCCATCAAGCCGCAGGAGTTCCTGGCATCCCAGCAGCATCTCAACATCAACATCGGAGCGCTCAACACGCTTGTGCTGCTGGCCAGTTCCTGGTTCATCGCCTGCAGCGTGCACGCCGCTCGCACCGGCGCGAATTCCGCCGCGTTGCGGCTGACCTATCTCGGTGGTCTGTTCGGTGCGGCGTTCGTCCTCATCAAAGCCTGCGAATGGTCGACGGAAGTCGTCCGGGGTAACACCATTTCGAGCAATGACTTCTTCATGTTTTACTACATGCTCACCGGCGTGCACCTGTTTCACGTGCTGCTGGGCCTGCTGATCCTCGGCGTCCTAACACGCGAGCTGCGCAACCCGCGGCGGCGCCGGATGTTCATTGTCGAATCCGGAGCCTCTTACTGGCACATGGTCGATCTGCTGTGGATCGTCATCTTCGCCCTGCTCTACGTGATGAGGTGAGCCAATGACCAGCGCTGCCCGGACAACGACCTACGCCTGGATCATCTTGTCCGCGATCACTATTGCCTCGTGGTGGCTGGCACCCGGCCACACCCGAAGCGGCGCGGCCGTCGCCAGCGTGCCCGTCACTGTTGCGGTGGTCCTGCTGGGATTCATCAAGGGACGCATGATCATTCAATACTTCATGGAAGTGCGCACCGCACCGCGGTGGCTCAAGATTTTTACCGATACGTGGCTCACCGTGCTGTGGGCCGCAGTGTTAGCGATCTACCTATTCCCAGGAGCGACGAATTGACCTTCCTTTACGTACTAACCGCGACAGAGTTGCGGCGTTCCCATGAATTCACGTCAAAGGAGCTATAAATGACCCTCAGCCAGGACGTACGGTTCCTCGGCACGATGGCCCAGCCGCTCGGTCACGCCGCCCGCGTCAACACAGCCAGGGCTTTTCGGGGCCGTTGGCGTCAGTACCGGTTCTGGACCGGAGCTGAGATCACTGACTACGACCCGATCGACCCCGCACATTTAGCGCAGCCACACCAGGCGTACCGGGCGCTGCATGCCGGGGGGCGGGTTCAGTACAACCCGAAGCTGGACCTCTGGATTTTGAGCCGGCTACCCGATGTCCGCGCAGGGGCTCGTGCCGCCGAAACGTTGTCTAGCAAAGACGGAGTCACCCGACTAAGGATGGCGGGACCGCTGCTGGTGACCATGGACGGCAAACGCCACAATGAGATGCGCCGTCACGTGCTGCCCGCGTTCACCAAGGCGGCGCTGGAAAGCTGGCAGGCGCTGATCGATGAACTCGCTGTCAAGCTGGTCGGTGAGGTGCTGGACAACCCTGGCTGCGATGTGATGCAGCGATTGGCGATACCGATGCCCATGCTGCTCATCGCACACATGCTGGGCATTCCCGACGGCGACATTGACGACTTCCGGCGTTGGTCGGCGGCCGCCGTGCGGGCAGCCGACGTGGACATGAGCCGACGCGGCATGACGAGCCTCAAATCGTCGATCGGTGGAATTCGCGACATCTACCGGTATTTCCGCCAGCAGTTCGCGGTGGGCGGTCTGAAAGGGTCTGACACCGTCCTTGGGAGGCTGCTCAGTGAAAACGCCAGCGGTTCAATCAACGACGACGAGCTGTTCTTCTTCGCCATGCTGCTGCTGATCGCGGGCAACGAAACCACGACGAACCTGCTCGGCGGGATGTTCGACATCTTCGCCCAGCATCCGGACAAGTTCGACATGGTCCGCGCCGACCACTCCCTGATTCCGGGGGTGGTGGAGGAACAGTTGCGCTTCTCCTCACCAGTGCAGGGGCTCTACCGCACGGCGCGCAGCGACTACCCGGTCGGTCCCGTCACCATTCCGGCCGGCGCCCGGGTGCTGCTGTCCCTTGGAGCGGCCAACCGTGACCCGCAGGTGTTCGACCAACCCGACGAATTCCGAGTCGATCGAAACCCGACCGAACACATCGCCTTCGGATTCGGCGCACACCTATGCCTGGGCGCACAGCTCACCCGGATGGAGGGGCGGGCGATACTTCGCGAACTCGTCACCCGAACACAGCGCATCGAGGTCCTCGGTGAAACGCAGTGGTCCGCCAACAGCACGCTGCGCGGACCGACTCGGATGAACGTGCGACTCACCCCCTCCGTCGTTACGGGATGATTGGCTGCATTCAGAACGCGCGACCCCAACGGGGGTCAATCAGAAACTCGTCTCATATTGCCGTCCGACTGGACATCCAGCGGACATCTCACGTGAGAATTGGACACGGAGACACGGAAGTGAAACCAGGACAACCTTGTTAAGCTAGCTGCATAAGATGCCCTACTACCCCTTCGCGCACGCCACCGAGCCGCAACGTTAGTCGCTACTACTCCTCTACCGCGCCATGTTGGCAAAGCGCGACAGATGCAGCTGGTGAGCGACGGTGACCGTCTTGGTCGGGCCGTTACGGTGTTTGGCCACAATCAAATCCGCCTCACCGCCGCGGGGATCGTCGCGCTCGAAGGCATCGGGCCGGTTCAGCAGGATGACCATGTCTGCGTCCTGCTCCAGCGATCCGGACTCACGCAGATCCGACAGCATCGGCTTCTTGTCGGTGCGCTGCTCGGGACCACGGTTCAGCTGGCTGATCGCGATGACGGGAACCTCGAGCTCCTTGGCCAAAAGCTTGAGGTGCCTTGAGAATTCGGACACTTCGAGCTGCCGCGACTCGACTTTCTTGCCCGACGACATCAGCTGCAGGTAGTCCACGACGACCAGGCGAAGATCAGCTTTTTGCTTCAGCCGGCGCGCCTTGGCGCGGATCTCCATCATCGTCAGGTTCGGCGAATCGTCGATATACAGTGGCGCCTCGCTGATTTCGCTCATCCGCCGGGCCAGCCGCGTCCAGTCGTCGTCGCTCATCCGGCCTGACCGCATGTCGCCGAGCTTGATCTTGGCTTCGGCGGACAACAGCCGCATGACGATCTCGGACTTGCTCATTTCCAGCGAGAAGATGACGCTGGCCATCCGGTGCTTGATCGAGCACGACCGCATGAAGTCCAGGCCCAGTGTCGAGTTGTGCGTCGGCACCATGCCTCGGCCGGCCAGATACAGGTGCGCCGGGTTGTCCACCTGCACACAGCGCACCGGAACGGTGCTGACGGGGCGCACGGCGTCCACGTGCAGCACCGGGGCCATCACGGTGGTGCCGCCCGGTCGTATCCCCTCGCGCGCCATGGATCCCGCAGCGGAGATCGTGTCCAAGCCGCCGCGCAACAGGCCCGTTCCGCGGATGCCGTACGCAGTCGGCCACTGGTGCTCGGCGTCGGCGACGATCACCGTGCCATCGGAGAACTCGACCTCGTAGCACGGCCGGCCCAGCATGACCTCGGTCGTGGCCACCACCCGCGTCGGCTGTCCATCGGCATCCACCAGCTCATCCCCGACGGCGACATCGCCCATGGTCGTCCAGCCGGTCGGCGTCGGCAGCGGTGTGTCCAAGGCCAACGCCTTCCCGACACCAGGCCTGGCCGCGACGATGATCATCTGCCCGGGATGCAGTCCGTTGGTCAGCTCGTCGAGTTCGGTGAATCCGGTCGGCACCCCGCGCGAGAGACCGCCGTTGGAGGCGATCGCGTCGATCTCGTCCATCGTCGGCTGCAGCAGGTCCTCCAACGGGACGAAGTCCTCCGACATCCGCCGCTCGGTGACCTCATACATCTCGGCCTGCGCGCGGTCGACCACCTCGGCGACGTCGGCGCCGTCAGCACCGGCATAGCCGTATTGCACCACCCGCGTGCCGGCCTCCACCAGCCTCCGCAGCAGCGCCTTCTCAGCGACGATGCCGGCGTAGTAGCCGGCGTTGGCCGCGGTCGGCACCGTCGAGATCAGGGTGTGCAGATAGGGTGCCCCACCGATCCGGCGCAGTAGCCCGCGGCGGTCCAGCTCGGCGGCGACGGTCACCGCGTCGGCCGGCTCGCCCCGGCCATAGAGATCCAGGATGGCGTCGTAAACGTTCTGATGAGCCGGACGGTAGAAGTCGCTGGGCCGCACCCGCTCCAGGACGTCGGCGATCGCATCCTTGCTCAGCAGCATCCCGCCCAGCACCGACTGCTCGGCCGCTAGGTCTTGCGGCGGCTGACGGCCGTAGTCCTCGCTCGGCACGTCTGTTCCGGGACGTCCTAGATCATCAACAACGGCCACTGAATCTCCCGCCTCCTCCGGCTCGATGCTCGAACGCGCATTCGAATCCGGCGACCTGACGTTAAGTCATGCCACCGACATCGCTCGACTCAGCCCGACCGCCCGAGTGGCCCCCGTCACAACGGGGGGACCCCCACCCCGGGCGCATCGTCGGCCTTCGCCCTCGTGACCACTGCGCTCCCACGGTCGGCGGGACTCCCACCGCGGGCCGCGCTGTCGGTCGTCGAACGCCGGCATCACCTCACGACGGATCGACGCTAAAGGTTGCTGGCGAGGACAACAAACGGTCTTGTTCATAGACCTGTGCATCGTGTGTGCATATCCATCCGCGCCCGTGTTGAGGGGTTGTGGAGAACCTGTGGAGCAATATGCGACTTTGCAACATCACTGCAGATAAGCGGACCACACGGCAGTGGATTTGGTGTGGATGACAATCTCTACGGCGTGTCGGGCCCGGTTGCCACTCCGGGCGTGTTGCGTTTCAGTCAGTGGTTACCGACGTTAACGGACGGTAACGTTCGCTATCGCGACCGTTCGCGGGCGAGTTCGCCAGGTTTCTGAGATGCAACTACCCCGGTCCGAGCCGCTGGCGGCCGAACCGGGGTAGAGCGACAAAGCTTTAGCCCTCGGCGACGACGTCGAGCGCGACCTGCACGTCGACCTCGGGGTGCACGTGCAGCGTGACCGGGTGGCTGCCGATGGCCTTGATGTGCCCCTTGGGCAGGCGGACGACCCGCTTGTCGAGGTTCGGGCCGCCGGCCTTGCGGATCGCCGTGACGACCGCACCAGCGGTCACCGAACCGAACAGCTTGCCGGAATCGCCGGCCGTCTTCACCGGCAAGGAGACCGAGCCCAGGCCTTCGAGGGCGGTCTTGATTTCGTTGGCGTGCGAGAGGTCGCGCACCCGCTTGGTTTCGCGGGCACGACGGATGTCGGCCACCGCCTTCTCGGCGCCGCGGGACGCGACGATCGCCAGGCCGCGCGGCAGCAGGAAGTTGCGGCCGTAGCCGTCTTTGACCTCAACGGTGTCGCCGACGGAACCGAGGTGGTCGACGTCGGCGGTCAGGATGAGCTTCATTGTTTCGCTATTCCGTTCTGCGCTGCGCGGTTACCGCGACGCGGAGGTGAAGGGCAGCAATGCCACCTCGCGGGCGTTCTTGACGGCGATCGCGACGTCGCGCTGGTGCTGGACGCAGTTGCCGGTCACGCGGCGGGCGCGGATTTTGCCGCGCTCGCTGATGTAGGTGCGCAGCAGCTGGGTGTCCTTGTAGTCGATCGGCTGGCCCTTCTTGGAGCAGAAGATGCACTTGCGCGCCTTGACCGGCTTCTCCGGCGCCGGACGCCGCTTGTTACTGGACTTGGCCATGTCTGTCTCTTTCGTTCTGTCGTGAAAAGTTGGTTAGAAGGGTGGCTCGTCGTCGCCGCCGCCGAACGAACCCGACGCCGGGGCGCTGCCCCACGGGTCGTCACCGCCGGCTGCCGGTGCGGCACCGCCACCGCCCTGGGCCGGCTGACGGGATCCGCCGCCACCACCGAAACCGCCACCACCGCCGCCACTGCGGCTGGCCTTGTTCACCTTCGCGGTGGCGTACTTCAGGCTCGGGCCGATCTCGTCGACCTCGAGCTCGACCACGGTGCGCTTCTCGCCCTCACGGGTCTCGAACGAACGCTGCTTGAGCCGTCCGCTGACGATGACGCGCGAGCCCCGGGTCAAGCTCTCGGCCACGTTCTCGGCGGCCTCCCGCCAGATGTTGCAGCGGAGGAACAGCGCTTCGCCGTCTTTCCACTCGTTGGTCTGACGGTCGAACTGGCGCGGCGTCGACGCGACGGTGAAGTTCGCGACGGCCGCACCCGACGGCGTGAAACGCAGTTCGGGGTCGGCAGTTAGGTTTCCGATGACGGTGATGACGGTGTCACCAGCCACTGTGACCTCCTGAGTCCTTGTGGGCCAGCCTGGAAGCAGCGAATGACCATGAGCGGTTTCTCGGTGAGCCTACGCAACAGCTCCGACGCGACGCGGTCATTCGCCAACAGGCGGTCAGTGCTTGTCGGTGCGCATCACCTTGGTGCGCAACACCGACTCGTTCAGGCTGAGCTGGCGGTCGAGCTCGGACACCGTCGCGGGCGCGGCCTTCAGGTCGATCACCGCGTAGATACCCTCAGAGTGCTTCAAGATCTCGTAGGCAAGACGGCGCTTGCCCCAGATGTCGACCTTGTCCACGCTTCCGCCGTCCTTACGGACGACGTTGAGAAATGTCTCCAATGACGGAGCGACGGTGCGCTCGTCAAGGGTGGGGTCGAGGATGACCATCAATTCATATGGACGCATGGGGACCTCATCACCTCCTATGGTCGTGTGCGGCCACGGACTCCCCGTGGCAGGAGGGTCGCCTGCGTCGGCAACCGGCCCAGGCTACCGGACATCGGCCCAGGTTACGAAATCGTGTCCGCCAACGCGGGCTCGCCCGCCTGGGGATCGCGCGGCCGTTCGTCGCCATCGGTCGGTACGGCATCAGAGCCCGTCTCCCGCGGTGTCAGCTCGTCCGAACGGCGCTGCAGGTGCGGCCGTTTCGGCCACCAGCTGGCCTGCCCGAACAGGGTGGCCAGGGCGGGCACTGTGATCGTGCGTACGACGAACGTGTCGATCAGGATCCCCGTGCCGATCACGAAGCCGCCCTGCACGACAGCCCCGATGCTGGCGAACAGCAAGCCGTACATCGCCGCGGCGAAAATCAAGCCCGCCGCCGTGATGACACCACCGGTGGAACTCACGGTCCGGATCACGCCGCGGCGGATGCCCCGTGGCGATTCGTCGCGCAACCGAGAAGCGATCAACATGTTGTAGTCCGCGCCCACGGCGACCAACACGACGAATGCCAATCCGGGCACACTCCAATGCAATTCCCGGCCCAGCAACACCTGGAACACCAAAACACCCATCCCGACCGCCGACAGGTAGGAGATGAGCACCGAGCCCACCAGATACAGCGGCGCGACGATCGCGCGCAGCAGCAGTGCCAGGATCAAGAACACGACGCTGATCGTGATGACGATGATCAGGTGGATGTCCCGGTCGTAGTAGTCGCGGGTATCCCGCAGCGTGACGGGATAGCCGGCCATCGAGATCGACGCATCGGCAAGGGTCGTGTTGGGCTTCGCGCCGTCGGCGGTGTGCAGGATCGTGTTGACCTGATCCATGGCGTCGGCGCTGAACGGATTCAGGTTGGTCTGGATGAAGTACCGCACCGAATGGCCGTCCGGAGAGATGAACGCCTGCAGCAGCTTCTTGAAATCGTCTGCGTCAAGCACCTGTGGCGGAACATTGAACCCGGCCATCGACGGTTGGGCCGCGTCGCGCCCCATGGCCATCAGAAACGACGACGCGGTGCTCAGCCCGGCGCCCAGTCGCCTGGTCTGGTCGACGAGAAGTTGGACGCCGTCGGCCAGTTCACGGCTGGCGCCGGCGAGATCGTTGAACCCGTTCTGCATAGTCATGATGCTGGTCTGCGCGTTGCGCGGAGTGTCCAATCCCAGCGAGCGCAGCGACGAAGTGGCCGACTGCAGCGCCCTGTTGAGGCCGCTCGCGGTGGCCGAAATCGTTTGCAACGACTGCGTCGACTGCAGCTGGCCGGCCAGCGTCGCGACGTTGTCGAGGGTCCCGTCGTCACGAGCGGCCTGGAGTCTGTGGAACTGGCCGCGCGCGGCACTACACGTGGGGTTGGAATCGCAGAGCGGGCTGGCGTCCAGCGCCTCGACGACCGGGTCGATCCAGTCGGAACTGGTCCCGATTTTTCCGAAGTCCATCTGCAGCGAGTCACCCAGGGCCCGGATACCGCTGACAAGTCGGGCGGCTTCGTCCATTTCGGCGAACGTCTTGTTTCCGCCGAAATGATCTTGCAGGTAGACCAGAGCGTCGACGAGGCTGCGCACACTGTCGACCGACTGGCCGACTCGAGTGCGCACGTCGCCGAGACTGCCTGCCAACAGGTCGGCACCCGAGACCAGGCGGTTGAGGTCATCGGCGTGCTCGTCGATCAAGTTGGAGGCATCGCCGAGCTGACCGCCGACGAGCTTCGCCTGGTATGTGGCCCTGGCCTGTTCGAGCGATTCGCCCATGGGCCGGGTAACGCCGCGCACCATGGCGATGCCCGGGATCTGGCTCACGCGTTGCGCCATCTGCTCCAGATCGGCGAGCGCGCGCGGCGCGCGCAGATCTTGCGGCGATTGAATGAACAGGTACTCCGGGATCGTCTGGTTCACCGGGAAATGGCGTTCCAGCGCGGCATATCCCATGGAACTCGCGTCGGAAGCGGGCAACTGTTTGCGATCGTCGTAATTGAAGCGAACCAGGCTTGCAGAGCCGGCTAGCAGGATCAGGATGACCATGCTGGCGGCCAGATACGCCTTCGGACGCCGGACTATTCGCACCCCGGCCCGACGCCAGAACACCGCGGTGCGTTCGCGGCCCGGCGCTATCCATCCCCGTGGGCCGGCCAGCACCAGGATCGCCGGCAACAGGGTCACCGCAGCGAGGAACGCTACCGCGACCCCGATCGCCAACGCTGGACCAACCGTGGAGAACAGGCCGAGTTGGGCGAAGCCCATCCCCAGCAGGGTGACACCGACCGTCGCCGCCGATGCCCCGATCACCTTGCCGATGGACGCCAGAGACTGCCGGACCGCACGTTGGCAGTCCTCCGCAGTACCGGGCAGCTGCCGCATATAGTCGTGATAGCGGCTGACCAGGAAAACGACGTAATCCGTTCCGGCGCCGGACATCAGCGCGCTCAGCAGGACGATCGTCTGGTTGGACACGGCCATGCCGGTCCCCAGTGACACCCCGGCGACGACGGCCTGGGCGGTTTGCAGGGATGCGCCGATCGCGATGAGCGGCAGCAGCATCGTGATCGGGTTGCGGTAGATGATCAGCAGGATGACCACCAGCAAGACGCCGATCGCCAACTCGATCGCGGAGCGATCCCGCTCGCCCGCGTCGGTCAGGTCGGCAACAGTCGCTGCGGGCCCGGTGAAATTGGCGGTGACCGTCGTTCCCTTGACGGTTCCTTTGACCATCTCAACGACCCGCGTGTACGCACGGTAGGACTCGGGTGTGCCCAGTTCGCCGGACAGGCCGACCGGCAGCAGCCACGCCTTGCGGTCAGTGCTGCCGAGCATCTGACGCAGCATCGGGACCGAGAGGAAGTCCTGGACCGTGACGACGTCGCGACTGTCTCGGTGCAGCAGATCCACCAGCTTGCGGTAGACCTCTTCGTCGGCTGGCCCCAGTCCCTTGTCGGAATTGAGAAGCACGATCAGCACGTTTTCCGACCCGGGTTCGCGAAACGCCGCCTTCATGCTTTTCGCCGTGGTGACGGACGGCGCGGCGGCGGGCAGGATCGCGACCGGGTGGCGCAGCGCCATCTCCGCCAGCGGCGGCACCGTCAGGGGCAGCCCCAGGGCAAGCACCACCCAGCAAGCGATAACCACCCACGGCCGTCGTACGACGAATCCGCTCAAGAAGCCGTAGATGAACCCGCTCCAGCCTTCAGCCGCGATGACGACACCGCCGGGTTGCGGCACGAGTAGGCCTCTAACATCCCGGCAAGATTAGCCGAGATGCCGGAGGGTTTCTCTCCTCAGTTGGACGGACGTCAAATAGCGGACGTCGCGGCGTCGGTTGGGACCGGTCGCCGGAGCCGGGCCGGGCGCAGCAGCGGGGGAAGCCAGTCCGGCGGCGCATCGGGTGCGCGGTCGAACACCCCGCCTGCCGGATCGTCGACCCGGCCACCCCAGCGAACCAGGTCGTCCTCCGGCCGATAGATCTGGCGGATGACCAGCGCGCACAATCCCAGCACCGCGAGGTCGCGCAGCAGCACCGTCGCGGTGAACCACTGCTCGGGCAACCCGCGATCGGGCACGCTGTAGAGGTAGTACATCCGCGGCACCCACACCAGCGCGTCGATCGTCATCCACGCCAACAGAATCCGTCGGTGCGGCAACGCCAGCACCGCCAGCGGCACCAACCACAGCGAGAACTGCGGACTCCACACCTTGTTGGTCAGCAGGAACGCCGCCACCACCAGGAACGCCAGCTGCGTCACCCGCGGTCGCCGTGGAGCGGTCAGTGCGATGTAACCGATTGCTGCACACGACAACACGAACAGCGCCAGCACGACCTCGTTCAGATGCGCCGGCGGCTGCCAGAAACCCAAGTCGGGGTCAAAGCCCCGCCAACCGGTGAACGATTTGACGACGTTGTACAGCGAATCCATGTCCTCGCCGCGGCGGGCGTTGAGCCGGAAGAACTCCGACCAGCCCCGCGGGAAAAACACCAGCACAGGCAGATTCACCAGCAACCAGGTCAGGGCCGTCGCCGCCGCGGCGCGCGCGACCCCGCTCAGCCGCCCGGTCCGGATGCCCAGCACCAGCAGTGGGCCCAACAACAGCAGCGGGTACAGCTTCGCCGCGGCGCCCAGGCCGAAAAGCACACCGGCGAGCACGGGCCGCCGTCGTGCCCATGCCAAGAGCCCGCCGACCGCCAAAGCCGTTGCCAGCGCGTCGAAGTTGGTGAAGATCTGAAAGATCACCAATGGGGACGCCGCCACCAGCGCGGCATCCCACACCCGTCGGCCGGCCAGGCCCGCGGTGGCCCACACCGTCGCCAACCAGGCCAAGGCCAGCCCGAGCGCGGCGATGTCGAAGAACACCACCACTTCGGCCACCACGGGCAACCGGACCAGCTTGCTGACGGTGGTGTAGGTCTTGGCCAACGACATCGCCACGTACTGGTACATGCCGGTGACGACCGGATATTCCATGTAGCGCACCGCGGGCCTGCCGTCGAAGCGGGTTTGCGGTTTGCCGCTGCCGTCCTTCTCGATCCAGCTCGACTTGTACGGAAACTTGCCCTGGCTCAACAACTCCGCGCCGTACAGCGGCACGGTGTCGGAGTAGCACAGCTCGTAGTAGGCCCGCTGGTTCTGCCAATTGGCGACACGTTGGTCGCCCGGCCCGGTACCCACCGTCTGCAGGCACGGTGCTTTGGTCGACCAGCCCAGCGCCAGGAAAACCAACGCGATCATGAACATCACCCGGACCGGCGTCAGGACGGCCGCGCGGCCGATGATCGCGTGCCGGCCCACCGGGCCGCCGACGACACCTGCCAACGCTGCGCCGAGAATGTCGTTGCGGCTCGGGCAATCCCGATCGTCGGCCGAGCGTAGGTCGGTGGCCAACCGCCGCGGCGAAATCGCGACGCGGTCCGTCACGGCGGCGGAGCTGGTACCGGCTCGGGAGCTCCCGGCGGCGGACCCGGCGCAGGTGCGGGCGCCACTTGGACAGTCTGCGGCGGCCCGACGGGGATGGTGATGCCCGGCGCGATTTCCATCGTGGGCTGGATGACCGTCATCTGAGGTGGTGGAGGTGGTGGCGGTGGCGCGGCGGGGACCCCGGCGGATCCGCCGATCTCGGTGGGCTTGGGAAACGACTCGATCGACGTGCCCTTGAGGGCCCCGTCCATCGTCGCTTTCCAGATGTCGGACGGCAGACCGGATCCGTAAATCGGTCCGCCCCACTTGCTGACGAGGGGAATATCACCCCGGGTGGTGCCCACCCATACCGCCGTCGACAGCGACGGGGTGTAGCCGACCATCCAGGCGTCCTTGTCGGCGTCGGTGTCACCCAACTGGGTGGTGCCGGTCTTGGCCGCTGACGGCCGGCCTCCGCTGAGCGCGTGGCCGCGCGAGTACGCGGCGATCGGCTGCATCGCGGAGGTGACGTTGTCGGCGACGTCCTTCGGGATGCGCTGCTCGCCGGCGTTGTCAGAATTGGTCGAGTCGAACAACACCCGGCCCTCGGCGTTGACCACCTTCTGCACGAAGTGCGGGCGATGGTAGATCCCGGAGTCGGCCAGCGTGGCATAGGCCGCGGCCATGTCGAATGGCCGAGTCTGGTACTGGCCCAACACGATTCCGTTGTTGGGCGGGCCGCCTTTGCCGTCTTCGGACAGCGTGTGCGCCACACCGGGGAAGCTGCCCGCGACGCCCGCCTGGTGGGCGGCCTCGGCGACGTCCTCCGGGCCGTTCTTCAGCTTGAGCATCAGCCGGTAGTAGGAGGTGTTCAACGAACGCTTGAGCGCCTCGGCGATGTTGCAGACCCCGCAGCCCTCGCCCTCCACGTTGGTGATCTTGATGCCGTTGACGGTCAGCGGTGAGCTGTCCACCTGATAACCCAGACCGATGCCCTGTTCGAGCGCGGCGACCAAGGCGAACACCTTGAACGACGACCCGGTCTGCACCCCGGCCTGGGCGAAGTCGAACCCATTGGCGTCCGAGCCGCCGTAATAGGCCTTCACCGCCCCGTTGTGCGGGTCGATCGAGACGACCGCGGTCCGCATGTCCGGGTTCTGGCCCTCCATGTACTTGGCCACCGCGGCTTCGGCCGCCTTCTGCGCCGACGGGTCGATCGTGGTGGTGATCTGCAGTCCCTGCGTGTTCAGCGTCTGCTCGTCGATATTGAACAGATCCATCAGTTCACGGGTCACCTGGCGTTGGATCAGCCCGTTGGGTCCGGTGGTCTGGTTTCGCGCGCGGGCCTGCTCGGGCGGCACCGTCGGCGGGAATTGCTGTGCCGCGCGCTCTCTCGGTGCGAGAGCGTGGTCGTCGACCATCCCGTCGAGCACCCAGTTCCATCGCTCCGTGGCACCGTCGAGGTCGACGGCGGGGTCCAGCGTCGACGGCCGCTGGATCAACGCCGCCAGCAGCGCACCGTCGGCGATGGTGAGTTGTTCGACGGGCTTGCCGAAGTAGGCCTGCGAGGCCGCGGAGATGCCGTAGGCACCGCGACCGAAGTAGATGATGTTCAGATAGGCCTGCAGCACATCGTCTTTGGACCACTCCCCCGACATCTTGGTGGCGATGACGAGTTCCTTGGCCTTGCGGACGAGTCCGCCGATGCCGGCGCGCTGTGCTCCGACCAACGCGTTCTTGACGTACTGCTGGGTGATCGTCGAACCGCCCTGGGTGTCGCCGCCGAAGATGTTGTTCTTGAACGCCCGCGCGAACCCGGTGAACGAGAAGCCCGGGTTGGAGTAGAAGTTGCGGTCCTCGGCCGCGATCACCGCCTGGCGCACATGAACCGGCACCTGATCGATGTTCACGTCGACCCGGTTGCCTTCGGGCGGAACGATTTTCGCCAGCTCAGAGCCGTCGCTGGCCAGGATCGTCGAGACCTGGTTGGTACGGATGTCACCGGGCTTGGGAATGTCGACGATGAAGTACGCCATCGCGAACGTGACGATCGGCAACAGCAGCAGCACCACGGCGCCGACGTAGAGCCCGCGACGGACCCACCGCCAGTTGATGTGATGCAGCCAACTCCAGTCGATCCGCCGCACCCAGCCCCAGTCCGGCAGCGGCAGTGCGGGCCGCGGCGGGCCGGGCGGACGTCCGCTCGGCGGACCGCCCGCGGCTGCTTCACGACGCGGCGGTGCGCTCTGTGTCGCCGACGTCGGTGTCTCGCGGCGAAGTTCGGGATCACGAGACGTCGGGCGACCGTCCAGTGCGGCCTTGACCGCTTCGATCGGATCGCGCAGATGGTGCGGAACGTCGTCGCGATCGCGCACCGGCGGCAGGATCGTGGTCATTCGGTCGTCGGGCGGGACCGGAGACCGCTTGTGCGGTGCGCTGTGCTTGGGGCCGCCAGCGCCTGACTGGTCTTGCGGCCCTTCGCTATTCACTGGCCGTACGGGCGCCGTCTCGTGCCGCCCGTGTGCCGCGCGAACCCCCGGGAGGACGCGAAGGGCGGGTCGGACGGGCCGGGCGCCGCTCGCCGAGCACGTACGACTTGACCAGGTGATTCCAGCTGCAGGTTCGGCATACCTCCACCACGTGGACGGCGAACTCCTCGAATCGGGTGGCCAGCATGACCAACTCTTCGGCGCTGCGCGCAGAACCGGACACCGCGCCGAGGTGCTCGCCGAACACCCACGACACCAGCGTGAGCTGCTCTTTGCGGCAGATCGGGCACATCACCGAGCTGACCTTGCCGTGGTATTTCGCGGCCCGCAGCAGGTAGGGATTGGCGTCGCAGACTTCGGTCACACCGGTGCGGCCCGAGTACACCTCGGCCAGCAGTGAGCGGCGCCGAAGCGCGTAATCCACCACCTGTCGCTGCAATCGCACGATGACCAGAGTACGTCCGCGTGGGCGGTGCCGAGAGGTAGGTCGGTTACGTTTCCGATGTGCTCGGCGTGAGCTGCAGCGTCGTACGCGTTACGAAGCGCTGACGTCGCCGACGCGCGGCAGGAACGCCGACCGGACCGGTTCGCTCGGGCGAATCGGCGCGTCGTCGCCGCCGAGGCCACGCTTGGCGAGCAGCGGTCGGACACCCTCGCCGAAGATGTAGGCCTCCTCGAGATGCGGGTAGCCGGACAGGATGAAGTGCTCCAGGCCGAGCTCGGCGTACTCGGCGATCCGGTCGGCGACCTCCTCGTGCGAACCGACCAGCGCGGTGCCCGCACCGCCGCGGACCAGGCCGACCCCGGACCACAGGTTGGGGTAGATCTCCAGCTGACGGGCATCCGCCCCGGCCGCGAAATCGTCGCCGCCACCGTGCAATTGGCGCATGCGGCGCTGCCCGACCGATTCCGAGCGGGCCAGCGACTGCTGCGCCGCGGCCACGGTCTCCGGGTTGAGCGCGCTCAGCAGCCGCTGTGCCTCCGACCAGGCCTGCTCGCTGGTGTCTCGGGAGATGACGTGCAAGCGGATGCCGTAGCTGAGTTGCCGGCCCCGCGCCGCGGCCAGTCCACGGATCCAGTCCAGCTTCTCCTTGACCTGTTCGGGCCGCTCGCCCCACGTCAGATAGGTGTCGGCGTACTGGGCCGCGACCTGGCCCGCCGCCGGCGACGAGCCACCGAAGAACACCGGCGGCAGCGGATCGGGATGCCGCGCGAGGGTGGCTTGCTCGACGTGCAGGTGTTCACCGATCGCGGTGACCGGTTCCTGCGACGTCCACAGCCGGTGGACGATGTCGAGGAACTCGCCGCACCGCGCGTAGCGGGCTTCCTTCGGCAGGAAGTCACCGAAGGCTTGTTGCTCGCTGCTCTCGCCGCCGGTGACCACGTTCAGCATCAGCCGGCCCTGCGACTGCCACTGGAAGGTGGTCGCCATTTGGGCGGCCAGCGTCGGGCTGACCAACCCCGGGCGGAACGCCACCAGATACTTCAGCGACTCGGTGCTGCTGATCAGCATCGCGGTGGTCAACCAGGCGTCTTCGCACCACAGGCCGGTGGGCGTGAGCACCGCCTCGAAGCCGTTGATCTCGGCGGCCTGCGCAAGCTGGGTGAGATATCTCAGATCGGCCGGCCGGTCGCCGCGCATGCTGCTGCCGTGCCCGCCGGCGATGAGGTCGCGGGAATCCCCGTAGGTGGGCAGAAACCAGTGAAAGTGAATTGCCACGTTGTCTGGTTATGCCTGCGGGAACGCGTCGGCAAAAGGCTTGTAACCAGCGTGATTGCAACCAGAGCGGGTTCGGTGACGTCGGCCTGACACGGCGGGGGAGATCGATTTAACGGAAGGCGAACGCCAGCTGGAGTGGTGGCGAATATATCGGGGCGATACTATGACGCGAGACTGTTGCCGATATAACAGCGGTGCAAACGACCTAGCAAAGGAGGTGACTCGATGCTCGAACTTGCCATCCTGGGACTTCTGCTCGAGTCGCCGATGCATGGTTACGAGCTCCGCAAGCGGTTGACCGGTCTGCTCGGGGCATTTCGGGCCTTTTCCTACGGGTCGCTCTACCCCGCGCTGCGCCGGATGCAGTCCGACGGCCTGATCGCCGAGAACGCCGCCCCGGCCGGAACGCCGGTGCGACGCGCCCGGCGGGTCTACGAGTTGACCGACTCGGGGCGGCTGCGTTTCAGCGAGCTGGTGGCTGACACCGGCCCGCACAACTACACCGACGACGGATTCGGCGTGCACCTGGCATTTTTCAACCGCACGCCGGCCGAAGCGCGGATGCGCATCCTGGAGGGCCGTCGCCGCCAGGTCGAAGAACGTCGCGAAGGTCTGCGTGAAGCAATTGCGCGGGCCAGTAATTCGCTGGATCGCTACACCCGGCAGCTGCATCAGCTCGGGTTGGAATCCAGCGAGCGCGAAGTCAATTGGCTCAACGAGCTGATCGCGGCCGAACGCGTGGCGCAAAGCGGCGCTGAGCAGGCCTAGAGCCGGATACACCACCACATCCGACACGGATATCGAGCAGAGGAGAACGCCCCATGAGTGAGCCGAACGCGCCCCAGGCGTCCACCGAGGTACGAGTCGCCATCGTTGGCGTCGGGAACTGCGCGTCCTCACTGGTCCAGGGCGTTCAGTACTACTACGACGCCGACGAGAACAGCACTGTGCCCGGCCTGATGCACGTGAAGTTCGGCCAGTACCACGTCCGCGACGTGAAGTTCGTCGCCGCGTTCGACGTGGACGCCAAGAAGGTCGGCTTCGACCTGTCCGAGGCCATCTTCGCGTCGGAGAACAACACCATCAAGATCGCCGACGTGCCGCCCACCAACGTGACGGTGCAGCGCGGCCCGACCCTCGACGGCATCGGCAAGTACTACGCCGAGACGATCGAGATCTCCGACACCGAGGCCGTCGACGTGGTGAAGACGCTCAAGGACGCGAAGGTCGACGTCATGGTGTCCTACCTGCCGGTGGGTTCGGAGCAGGCCGACAAGTTCTACGCCCAGTGCGCGATCGACGCCGGCGTGGCCTTCGTCAACGCGCTGCCGGTGTTCATCGCGTCCGACCCGGTGTGGGCCAAGAAGTTCACCGACGCCGGTGTGCCGATCGTCGGCGACGACATCAAGAGCCAGGTCGGTGCGACGATCACGCACCGGGTGATGGCCAAGCTGTTCGAGGACCGCGGCGTGCAGCTCGACCGCACCATGCAGCTCAACGTCGGCGGCAACATGGACTTCCTGAACATGCTCGAGCGGGAGCGGCTGGAGTCCAAGAAGATCTCCAAGACGCAGGCCGTCACTTCGAACGTGCAGCGCGAGTTCAAGACCAAGGACGTCCACATCGGTCCGTCCGACCACGTCGGCTGGCTCGACGACCGCAAGTGGGCTTACGTCCGCCTGGAGGGTCGCGCCTTCGGTGACGTGCCGTTGAACCTGGAGTACAAGCTCGAGGTGTGGGACTCGCCGAACTCCGCAGGCGTCATCATCGACGCGGTGCGCGCGGCCAAGATCGCCAAGGACCGCGGTATCGGCGGACCGGTGGCGGCGGCGTCGGCGTATCTGATGAAGAGCCCGCCGAAGCAGCTGCCCGACGACATCGCGCGCGCGCAGCTGGAAGAGTTCATCGCCGAGGGCTGACCCTGGTATTCGCCGGCCATCTCGGCGATTGACCAGTCGCGGGTTGTCGCCGTGAGGCGGGCATAATGGCACTTGCCCGCCGCGCGGTGACTGACGTGGCGAGCACGCCTGGCCGATTCGCCGACGGGACGCTGAGCAAGTGCTTAGCATCATGTCTCGATGAAGGTTCAGCCCGCCGCATTCCTGCGCACCAGCCTGCCGTTGGATCTGTCTCGGCTCGGCGATCTGGATAGCGGCCGCTACCACTCGATCTGGCTGCCCGACCACATGGTCAGTTTCTGGCCGGACTCGATCTGGACTGCCGAATTCACCGACCTGGCCACCGCGTCGCCCTCACCGCATCGTCATCTCGACGGGCTCGCGGTCGCGTCCGCGGCGGCGGTGCTGACCGAGAACGTGCCGCTGGTCTCCGCCGTTGTCGACACCGTCCGCCGGCACCCGGCCATGCTCGCGCAGACCGCGCTCACCATCGACCACCTGGCCCACGGCCGGTTCATCCTCGGCCTCGGCAGCGGCGAGAGCGAAAACACCCTGCCGTACGGCTTCGACTTCGCGCGCCCGGTCAGCCGTTTCGAAGAGGCGCTGAAGGTCATCCGGCTGCTCTGGGACAGCGACGGGCCGGTCGACTTCGACGGGAAGTTCTACACGCTGCAGCACGCCCGGCTGGACACCGAGGCTTACAACGGGACGCCGCCGCCGATCTGGATCGGCGCCAGCGGCCCGCGGATGCTCGACATCACCGGACGCTTCGCCGACGGCTGGTGGCCGGCCGGCGCATGGACCCCTGAGCAGTACGCCGAGATGCTCAGCGTGGTCAGGACATCCGCCGACCGCGCCGGCCGCGATCCGATGGCGATCACGCCGTGCTTCATCCAGGTCTGCTTCATCGGCAAGGACGACGCGGCGCTGGCCGACATCCTGCAGGCGCCGCTGGTCAAAGCATTCCTCCTGCAAGTCTCCGCAGAGACGTTGCACAGCTTCGGTTTTGAGCACCCGATGGGCCCGGATTGGCGCGGTTTCCAGGACATCGACCCCGCCGTGCTCACCCGTGAGCGGATCGTCGACTTCCTGGCCAAGGTGCAGCCCGAAATGCTGCTCGCGATTGTCCCGCACGGCACCCCGAAAGAGGTCGCGAAAATCATCAAGACGTTCGTCGATGCCGGCCTGCGCGTGCCCAAGATTCTCGACTACGGCGCGATGGCCGGCCTCGGCTATGCCGAAGCATCGGCGGCCAATGTCCGTGCGGCCGAAGATGAATTGCTGCAGCTGTGCGGAGATCTGCGGTGACCACGAGCCTGGACGCCGCGGCGCTGTTGGCCGCCGCGACCGCGGAGACCGGATTGACCGACTACGCCGACCCCACACTGCCGCAACGGTTCGCGGTGGCCGTCGAGCACCTCAACAGCCTCGGGATGGACGACGCCGGGATCGCCGCGGCGACGCAGGTGTGCCGGTGGCTGCTGACGTCGCGGCTGGTGTTCATCGAGGATCGCAACGCCTATCCGATCGCCGACGAGGTGATCGCGGCTCCGATGTTCGTCACCGGCGAACCGCGTTCGGGCACAACGCTCATGCACGCGCTGATGTCGGTTGACCCGCACGCGCGGGCGCTGCGGTTCTGGGAGGTGATGTATCCGTCGCCGCCGCCCGGGCTGGGCATTGCGGAAGATCGGCGCCGCGAACAGGCCGACGCCGACTGGCGCGAGATCAACGCCAAGATGCCGAAGTGGCTGCACAGCCATCCGTACAACGACATGCTCGGCGACGGCCTGCCCGAAGACGAGCGCACCTGGGCGTTCGATTTTCGAGTGATGACGCCCACCGCGTGGTGGCGGGTGCCGATGCAGTCGCTGGTGGGCGGATTGGCCACCGACGCCACAGCGCAGTACCGGCTGCACAAGGCCATGCTGCAGCACCTGCAATACCGTCGACCACGGAAGTATTGGGTGCTCAAGGGTTTTCACGGGTTCCGATTGCAGGAGATGTTCGCGGCGTATCCGGACGCGACCTTGGTCTGGTTGCACCGCGACCCGGTGCAAGTCGCCGCGTCGCGCACGATGATGATGGCCGACATCGCCGAAGGCATCGTGGGGCCGGTCGACCTGCACGCGCTGGCCAAAATGCACCTCGAGTTGACCCGCGCCAGCATCGCCAACACGATGAGCAATCCGATGGTCGACGATCCGCGGATCCTGCATGTCCGCTACACCGACTTCATCGCCGACCAGGTCGCGACGGTGCGGCGCTACTACGCGTTCTGCGGCCGGGAGTTGACGGGGCACGCCGAGTCGGCGATGCGCGACTATCTGGCCGCCAACCGCGGCGACCGGCACGGCAAATTCCGGTACTCCACGACACTGCTCACCGACATCGGCGAGAACCTCGACGCGCTGCACGAGGAATTCCGGCCGTTCCGTGAACGATTCGGCGTCGAGATCGAGAACCGGGCGTGACCCACCAACGACTGTCGGTGCACAACGTCACCTTTTACGGCGAGCCGCTCGCCGACCTCGCGGCCCATTGGGCCGCGCTGGGTGTATCGCGGTTGAGCGTCCTGGGTGATCAACTGCTCGATCCGGCATTTCCAGAGTTCCTGCAGCGCAACGACTATCGCGTGGAGGCCGTGACCCACATCTTCGGCGGCGATCCGCAATCCGCACGGGAAGCGCTGTCCACCGTGATCGACGCCGCCGCCGCGGTCGGTGCCCGCAGCGTGTACATGCTCACCGGTGGCCGTGGCGACCTCACCTGGGAGCAGGCCGCCGAGCGGTTCTGCGGCATGGTCGCCCCGTGCGCGGAGCAAGCGAAGCGTGCGGGCGTGGCCCTGGCGATCGAATGCGCATCGAGCCTGTACGCCGACATTCACCTCGCGCACACGCTGCGCGACACCATCACGCTCGCCGAAATGGGTGGCCTGGGCATCTGCATCGACGTGTTTCACTGTTGGGCGGAAGCCGATTTCGACGCGCTGGTGCAGCGCGCCCTGCCGCGAACGGAGCTCATCCAGTTGAGCGATTACGTGTTGGGTGATCGTGCCCTACCGGCCAGGGCGGTACCGGGCGACGGCGCGATTCCGCTCGAGACCTTCATCACCCAAGCCCTGGCCGGCGGATACGCCCACGGATTCGACCTCGAACTGATCGGTCCCCGGATCGACCAGGAGGGACGGTTGGAGGCCACCCGGCGCGCCTGCGACGTCGTCACCGCAATGCTCGAAAGGCTCGGTGCGTGAATGGCGTTCGGTGACGGCCCTGACGATGCCGCGCTGAAGTCGGCATGGGCGACCTTCTGCACGCAGTTGCAGAGCGCCGGCGATCAGGTGTTCAAGGACGCGAACGCCGACACCGGACTGCAGCGCGTCGACGCATTCCGATTTCTCACCCAAAACCTCAGCCAGGCTTTCGATTTAGCGCTCGAAACCCGCGACACCCGCTACCCCGCACTGCACGAGTTCTGCGGCCCGACGCGCAAGCTCGGTGGCGACTGCGGCGACTTCACCTACCAACAAGCGTGGATCGACGGGCGGTCGACGTACCGGTTGGCTGGCAGCCGCGGCACGGCGCGCTTCTTCAACGTCACCGTGCAGGGAGCCCGTACCCCCGGACCCGGCGTGCTGCACGAACCCTTCGGTGACACACCAGAAGCCAACATCTCGCAGATCGACGTCGGCGACGACGGTCAGTTCGAGCTGTACATCGGCGGCACGCAGCAGGGACCGAACTGGCTTCCCACCACACCGGAATCGCGAAAACTGTTCATAAGACAGGGATTCGACCGCTGGGACGAGCTGCCGGCCCAGATCCGGATTGAGCGGATCGACATGGCCACCCCGAAGCCGTTACCCACCGCCGACGTCATGGTCGAGGCGATGAGCTGGGCGGGCGACTTCGTCACCGGCCTGATGTCGGACTGGCCGGAGTTCCCGTTCAGCTATGGCGGGGTGGACGCCGAACGGCCGAACACCTTCCCGCACGTGGACGCGACCGGGGCCGACGCCAAGCGCGGTCGGGCCGCGGCCAACATGTATTGGGAGCTGGGTCACGACCAGGCCCTCATCGTCGAGTTCGACGCGCACGACGGGTTGTGGATGCTGACCAACATGGGCGCGTTCTTCAACAGCATGGATTACCTCTACCGGCCGGTGAGCTACACACCGAGCCGGACCGTGACAGACGCCGACGGGCGCATCCGACTGGTTATGGCGCACCGTGATCCGGGCGTGCACAACTGGTTGGACACCCAGGGCTTCGAACGCGGCAACCTCACCTACCGGCACATGCTCGAAGGTCAGCCTGCCGTGCTCAGCACCCGCGTCGTCAGCTACGACGCGCTGCGCGACGTCTTACCCGCAGACACCGCCATGGTCACCGAAGCCGAGCGGGCCGCCGCGATGTGGGACCGATTCCGCGGCATCCGTCGCCGCTACATCCTTTAGTGTCGAGAGTCATGACCGACATCTCCGACGACGAACTGGTTGGGCTGTCCGAGTTCGCGCTGCTGCCCGAAAACGCCGAGCAGGCCGGCGTGACCGGTCCGCTGCCCACTGTGCGTCGGGTCGATGCGGGCGGCATCAGCGCGCTGCAGTGGGGTGATGCCTCGCCGCGGGTGGTGTTCCTGCACGGCGGCGGGCAGAACGCGCACACCTGGGACACCGTCATCGTGGGATTGGGTGTGCCCGCGCTGGCCGTCGACCTGCCCGGGCACGGGCATTCGGCGTGGCGCGAGGACGGCGACTACTCACCGCAGAACAACGCGGCCGCGCTCGCTCCGGTGCTCAACGACCTTGCGCCGGACGCCGACCTGGTCGTCGGCATGTCACTGGGTGGGCTCACCGCGATCGGGGTGGGCGCCGTCGCGCCGCACCTGGTGCGTGAGCTCGTTCTCGTCGACGTCACCCCCTCGGCGATGCGGCGGGTGTCCGAGATGACCAAGGAACAGCAAGGCACCGTGGCGCTGATGCAGGGCGACCGGGAGTTCCCCAGCTTCGCCGCGATCGTCGAGCTGACCACCGCGGCTGCCCCGCATCGCGATCCGAAGTCGTTGCGCCGCGGCGTGTTTCACAACTCCCGGCAGCTCGACAACGGCAACTGGACATGGCGCTACGACAACATCCGCAAGGTCCCCGACTTCGACAGCCTGTGGGACGACGTCGCGGGACTGTCGGTGCCGGTCAGGCTGGTGCGCGGCGGGACGTCGGGTTTCGTCACCGACGAGGACGCCGACGAATTAGCCGGGCGTGCACAGCATTTCCGCGGACTGCAGGTGGTGGAGAACTCCGGGCACTCGGTGCAAAGCGACCAGCCCCTGGTGCTCACCGACATCCTGCGCGGCGTGCTCGCCGGCGGCTGAGCTAGTTACTCGGGCCAGCTGTTGCCCAGGATGGTGTCGACGAAGTTGTCGCGGACGAACGCCGGGTCGAAGCGCTCCAGGACATCGGCGTTGCACGTCCCGAACGTCGTCTGCGGACGGTGCTTCATCCCGTCGTTGAAGGCCGCCAGGATGTGCCGCTTGAAGTCGGGCCGCGGGTGCGCGGCGGTCACCGCTGCCAGGTCCTCGTCAGACAACGCGTCGCGGCCGATGCCGAGCACATCGGTCTCGACGCCCGCCGTCACCAACGCGGTCTCCGGCGCCAAGAACTCGGGCACACCCGGCGTGGTGTGCAGCGCGATGCCGAGCCAGACCTTCTCGGCATCGGCTGCTGCGACGTCGTGCTCGAGCAGGAAGTCGCGTGCCGCGTTGGCGCCGTCGACCTCGAAGCGCAGCGTCGAGCTGCGGTAGCGCTCGGTGAGCCCGATGTCGTGAAACATCGCTCCGGCGTAAAGCAGCTCCAGGTTCGGCTGCAGTCCACGACGACGGCCCTGCAAGGCCCCGAAAATGAACACTCGGCGGGAGTGGTTGAACAGTAGGTCGTCTTCGACGTCCCGGATGTGCGCGGTTATGGCCCTAACCAGCGAAGTGTCGGGAATGTCGATGCCAGCGATGTTTTCGGCCATATGTCGCCGAGCATATCGCCGCGCCTACGGTGGAGGCCATGACTTCTTCCGACCGGCCGATCCGCATCGGCGTTCAGCTGCAGCCACAGCACACCACTGACTACAACAACCTGCGCGACGCGGTTCGGCGCTGCGAGGACATCGGCGTCGACGTCGCGTTCAACTGGGACCACTTCTTCCCGCTCTACGGCGACCCCGACGGTCAGCACTACGAATGCTGGACCATGCTCGGCGCCTGGGCCGAGCAGACCTCCCGTATCCAGATCGGCGCGCTGGTGACCTGCAACTCCTACCGCAATCCCGAGTTGCTGGCCGACATGGCCCGCACCGTGGACCACATCTCCGACGGCCGGCTGATCCTGGGCATCGGATCGGGCTGGAAAGAAAAGGACTACGACGAGTACGGCTACGAATTCGGCACCGTCGGCAGCCGGCTGGATGACCTGGGCGAGGCGCTGCCGCGGATCAACGCGCGTCTGGCGAAGCTGAACCCGGCGCCAACCCGCGACATCCCGCTGCTGATCGGCGGCAAGGGCCCGAAGAAGACGCTGCGACTGGTCGCCGAACACGGCGACATCTGGCACGGGTTCACCACCGTCGACAGCTACCCGAAGGCCGCGGAGGTTCTGGCCGAGCACTGCGCCGCGGTCGGGCGCGACCCCGACACCATCGAACGCTCAGCCGGCGTCAACGTCGAGAATCTGATCGCCGACGCCGAAGGGTTGGCCGCACTTGGCGTCACCCTGCTGACTGTCGGCGTCAACGGACCCGACTACGACTTGAGCAACGCCGAAGCATTGTGCCGATGGCGAGATCGGGCATGACCGCCGGCGCAGCGAAACTCGGCGCGCTGGTCGCGACGATCCTGCTGACCTGGACGCTGGTCGCGGCCGGGCCGGCCGCTGCGGACACCAACCAGTGCAAACCCACTGGCCAGGACGGCGCCCTCGCACTGCCCCGGGACCTGGCGACCGCCAACCGGTCGCGGGAGGACACCCACACGACCGCGGACGTCGAGCCGCTCAGCTCGGTGAACATCGACACGCTCGGACTGCGCATCCCCGGGACGCTGACCGTCGGCACCCAATCGGGAGGTCCCCCGACCAGCTGCCTGAACAGCGCCGGGCGCTACACCGGCTACGACAACGAACTGTTGCGGGCGATCGCCGCGAAGCTGGGTTTGCGCATTGCCTTCGTCGGCACCGAATTCACCGGGCTGTTGGCCCAGGTCGCGGGGCGACGCTTCGACGTCGCCTCGGCGTCGATCGTGGCAACCGAAAAACGCCGTCGCACAGTCGGATTCACCAACGGCTACGACTTCGGTTACCTGTCGCTGATCGTGCCGTCCGGATCGCGGATCGGCAGCTTCGACGACCTGCATGCCGGGCAGCGAATCGGCGTCGTTCAGGGCACCGTCGAAGAGGCCTACGTCGTCGACGCCCTGCACATCGAGCCGGTGAAGTTCCCGGACTTCACCACCTTGTACACCTGCGTGAAGACCCACCAGATCGACGCGTGGGTGGCGCCGGCGGTGGAGGCGATGAAGGTGCTGAAGCCTGGCGACACCGCGGGCATCGCCGACTACACATTCGGACTCGGCAGCTTCATCGCCTACCCGGTGGCCAAGGACAACCAGCCGCTGATCGACGCGCTGAACGCTGGTCTGGACGCCGTCATCGCCGACGGCACCTGGTCGCAGCTGTACACCGACTGGGTCCCGCGAGCGCTGCCGCAGGGCTGGAAACCCGGATCGAAGGCGGCGCCGACGCCGCACCTGCCGGACTTCGCGGCGATCGCAAGCCAGCACCGGCACCTCGGCGAGGCAGCGCCGCCGAAATCCGTCTGGGCCCAGCTGGCGGATTCGTTCTTCGACTGGGACCTCTACAAGCAGGCCATCCCCAAGATGCTGACGACGGGCTTGCCCAACACCCTGATCTTGACGGTCAGCTCGAGCGTCATCGGGTTGGTGGTCGGCATGGCGCTTGCGGTGGCCGGGATTTCGCGGACACGCTGGCTGCGCTGGCCGGCGCGGATCTACACCGACATCTTCCGCGGCCTTCCGGAGGTGGTGATCATCTTGCTGATCGGGCTCGGAATCGGGCCGATCGTCGGCGGCTTGACCAACAACAACCCGTTTCCGCTGGGTATCGCGGCGCTGGGGCTGACCGCAGCTGCGTACATCGGCGAGATCTTCCGCTCCGGCATACAAAGCGTCGAGACCGGACAGCTCGACGCTGCCCGGGCATTGGGGCTGAGCCATCGCACCGCAATGCGGCTGGTGGTGATCCCGCAGGGTATCCGGCGAGTGCTGCCCGCTCTGGTCAATCAGTTCATCGCGCTGCTGAAGGGGTCCGCGCTGGTGTACTTCCTGGGGCTGATCGCCGGCCAGCGCGAGCTGTTCCAAGTCGGCCGAGACCTCAACGCGCAAACCGGCAGCCTCTCGCCGCTGGTGGCAGCGGGCCTGTTCTATCTGTTGCTCACTATCCCGCTGACCCACCTGGTCAACGTCATCGATGACCGGCTTCGCCAGGGCAAGGCGGCGGCCGAACCGGATGATCCGTTGGCGTTGACCGCCAGTCAGGAGATGGTATGACCGGGTCAATCTCATTGGTAGCCAACGGAATTCATTTATCATTCGGTCGCAACAAAGTGTTGCGCGGCGTCGACATCACGGCGCCTGCCGGCAATACCGTCGCCTTGATCGGGCCGTCGGGGTCGGGAAAGTCCACGCTGCTGCGCACCCTGAACCGGCTGCACGAGCCCGACCACGGCGACATCATGCTCGACGGCCGGTCCGTCTTGACCGACGATCCGGCCGCGGTGCGGCAGCGGATCGGCATGGTGTTCCAGCATTTCAATCTCTTCCCGCATCTCAGCGTGCTCGCCAACGTGATGCTGGCCCCGCGCAAGCTCAAACGGCTTTCGGGTGACGAGGCGCGCGAATTGGCGCTGGCCCAACTGGACCGGGTCGGCATGAAACACAAGGCAGAGTGCCGACCCGGCGCCTTATCCGGCGGTCAACAGCAAAGGGTGGCGATCGCCCGGGCATTAGCGATGAAGCCGCAGGTGATGCTGTTCGACGAGGCGACCTCGGCGCTGGATCCTGAGCTCGTCAAGGGCATCTTGGCGTTGATCGCCGACCTGGGCTCCGAAGGCATGACGATGCTGGTAGTCACCCATGAGATGGGTTTTGCCAGGTCGACATCCGACGCTGTGGTGTTCATGGATCACGGTCAGGTGGTCGAAACCGGGCCGCCGGCGCAGATCTTCGAAGCCGCGGCCACCGACCGGCTGCAACGATTCTTATCGCAGGTGCTGTAATGCCCGGCAGCGAATTGTCGGCTCGAACAGTTCCGACAGGTTAGACTAGCGAACTATGGCGGAGACCGAGGCCACCGTGCCCGAGCTCACAGAGCTTGCGGAGGGGCTTCACCGTACGCTCTCGAAGCTGTTCTCCATCCTGCGCCGCGGGGATCCCAGCGCCGGTGCAGCGACCGCCAGTGACCTCACGCTGGCACAGCTGTCGATCTTGGTCACCTTGCTCGATCGCGGACCGATTCGGATGACCGATCTCGCCGCGCACGAGCGTGTTCGCACACCCACCACAACGGTGGCGATCCGCCGGCTGGAGAAGATCGGCCTGGTGAAGCGCTCGCGCGACCCGTCGGATCTGCGCGCCGTGCTCGTCGACATCACCCCGCGGGGTTTGGCCGTTCACCGGGAGTCGCTGAACAACCGGATCACCGCCCTGGCCTCGCTGTTGAGCCACCTCAGCGGACCCGACCTGGAGTCGCTGACCAAGGCGCTGGCGCCGCTGGAACACCTGGCCGCCAGTGAGCCGGTGGGCAGTCCAGCAACCGCCGCCAACGGGGACACCACCGCGTAAATCTCTCCCCCTAGGCTGGCAGCCATGCCGACCGCGCTCATCACCGGTGCCAGCCGTGGCATCGGCGCAGCCATCGCCACCGCCCTCGCGCCGACGCACACCCTGCTGTTGGCCGGACGTCCCTCCCCTGCACTGCAGGCCACCGCCGAGCGGCTCGGTGCCACCACACTGCCGCTGGACGTGACCGATACCGACGCGATACCGTCTGCCACCGCCGCGATCGCCGAGCTCGATGTGCTGGTGCACAACGCCGGCGTCTTCTTCCCCGGTCCGGTCGCCGACTCGACCGTCGACGAATGGCGCACCACCTTCGACGTGAATGTAGTTGGGGCAGTGGCGATTACGCTGGCACTGCTGCCAGCGCTACGACGTGCCGGCGGTCAGGTCGTCTTCATCAACTCCGGTACCGGGCGCAAAGCGTCTGCGACGATGGCGTCCTACTCGGCCAGCAAGTTCGCGTTGCACGCGTTCGCCGACTCACTGCGCGAGAGCGAGCCGACGTTGCGAGTCACCACGGTGTTTCCCGGTCGCGTCAACACCGACATGCAGCAGGCGCTGGTGGCTTTCGAAGGCGGCGACTACGACCCCGCGACGTTCCTGAAACCGGACACCGTCGCGCAGGCGGTCGCGCAGGCGGTGGCCACGCCGCCGGACGGCCACGTACACGAAATCGTGCTCAGGCCCCGCTAGACGACCGCACGCTGACGATGCGGGCCGGAGCTAGACGACCGCCCGCTGACGATGCGGGCCGCAACGGTCCGAGGAGGAAGCGGGCTAGACGACGAGGTTGACCAGTCGGCCGGCGACCACGATCACCTTCTTCGGTGTGGCGCCGGCCAATGACGTCTGCACCTTCTCGTCGGCCAGTGCCGCCGCTTCCACGGCGTCGGCGTCGGCGTCGGCGGGCACCGTAATCCGGCCGCGCACTTTGCCGTTCACCTGCACCGGATACTCGACCGTGTCGTCGACGAGGTAGCTGGGATCGGCGACCGGGAACGGCCCGTGGGCCAGCGACGTCGTGTTGCCCAGCCGCTGCCACAACTCCTCGGCCAGATGCGGCGCCACCGGCGCCACCATCAACACCAACGGCTCCACCGCCGCGCGCGGGACGGCGTCGCGATACTGCTTGGTGAGGTGGTTGGTGTACTCGATCAGCTTGGCGACCGCGGTGTTGTTCCGCAGTGCCGCATAGTCTTCGGCGACCCCCGCGATGGTCTTGTGCAACAGTCGCAGGGTGTCGGTGCCGAGATCCGAGCCATCGGTGGCCCGCAGTTCGCCGGAATCCTCGTCGACCACCAGCCGCCACACCCGTTGCAGAAACCGGTGTGCCCCGACGACGTCCTTGGTGGCCCACGGGCGCGATGCCTCCAGCGGGCCCATCGACATCTCGTACACCCGCAGGGTGTCGGCGCCGTAGTCGTCGCACATTTCGTCCGGCGAGATCGAATTCTTCAGGCTCTTACCGATCTTGCCGAATTCCTGGAAGACCTCGATCTCGCCGCCGGCTCCGGGGTGGAAGAACTTGCCGTCGCGTTCGACGACCTCGGCGGCGTTGACGTAGCTGCCGCGACTGTCGGTGTAGGCGAAGGCCTGGATGTAGCCCTGGTTGATCAGCCGTCGGTACGGCTCGCGGGAGCTGACGTGGCCGAGGTCGTAGAGCACCTTGTGCCAGAACCGCGAGTACAGCAAGTGCAGCACCGCGTGCTCGGCACCGCCGACGTACAGGTCGACGCCGCCCGGATCGTTCGGCCCGTGCTCGGCGGGCCGGGGCCCCATCCAGTAGGCCTCGTTCTCCTTGCCGCAGAACCGTTCTGCGTTGTACGGGTCGGTGTAGCGCAGCTCGTACCACGAGCTGCCCGCCCACTGCGGCATGACGTTGGTGTCACGGGTGTACGGCTTGAGCCCGTCGCCGAGATCGAGCTCGACGTTGACCCAGTCGGTCGCCTTGGCCAGCGGCGGCGACGGCTCGCTGGCAGCGTCGTCGGGGTCGAACAGCACCGGTGAGTAGTCCGGCACGTCGGGTAACTCCACCGGCAACGCCGCCTCGTCCAGCGGGTGAGCCCGCCCGTCGCTGTCGTAGACGATCGGGAACGGCTCACCCCAGTAACGCTGCCGCGCGAAAAGCCAGTCACGTAGCTTGAATTCGATGCGGGCCCGCCCGCGACCGTCGGACTCCAGCCGCGTCGTGATGGCCTCCTTGGCACCCGCGACGCTCAACCCGTCGAGGAAGCCCGAGTTCACCAAGACGCCGTCGCCGGTATACGCCGACTCCGAAATGTCGCCGCCGGCAATGACTTCGACAATCGGCAGGCCGAACTCGCGGGCGAACTCCCAGTCACGCTGGTCGTGACCGGGAACGGCCATGATCGCGCCGGTGCCGTATCCGGCCAGCACGTAGTCGGCGATGAAGACCGGTATCTGCTCGCCGTTGGCCGGGTTGGTCGCGTACGCGCCCAGGAAGACGCCGGTCTTGGTCTTGTTCTCTTGACGCTCCAGGTCCGACTTCGCCGCGATCGACTGCCGGTAGGCGGCGACGGCCTGCACGGGCGTGGCGGCCTCGAAGGTCCAGCGTGGATCCGTCCCGCCCGGCCAGCTCGAGGCGACCAGTGCGTCGACCAACTCATGCTCGGGTGCCAGCACCACATAGGTCGCGCCGAACAGGGTGTCCGGCCGGGTGGTGAACACCTCGATGTCGCCCGCTGCCGCGGTGAACAGCGCGGCCGCGCCGGTGGACCGGCCGATCCAGTTGCGCTGCATCGTCTTGACCTTCTCCGGCCAGTCCAGCACGTCGAGGTCGTCGAGCAGCCGGTCGGAGTAGGCGGTGATGCGCATCATCCACTGCCGCAACCGCTTCCGGAACACCGGGAAGTTGCCGCGCTCACTGCGGCCGTCGGCGGTGACTTCTTCGTTGGCCAGCACTGTCCCCAGTCCCGGACACCAGTTGACCATCGAGTCGGAGCGGTAAACCAATCGATGCGCGTCGATCACGTCGGCGCGCTGGCCCGCCGACAGCGTCGACCAGTCTTGGCCGTCGTCCAATGAGCGTGCACCGGAATCGAATTCGGCGATCAGCTCGGCGATCGGGCGGGCCTTGTTGGCGGCGGAGTCGAACCACGCGTTGTAGATCTGCAGGAAGATCCACTGCGTCCACTTGTAGAACTCGGTGTCGGTGGTGGAGAAGCTGCGCCGGTTGTCGTGACCGAAACCCAAGCGGCCCAACTGTCGCCGGAAGTTGACGATATTGGCCTCGGTGCGGGTGCGCGGATGCGTGCCGGTCTGCACCGCGTATTGCTCGGCGGGCAGACCGAACGCGTCGAAACCCAACGCGTGCAACACATTGCGGCCGGTCATCCGGAAGTAGCGGGCGTAGACGTCGGTAGCGATGTAGCCCAGCGGATGACCGACGTGCAGCCCTTCACCCGAGGGATAGGGGAACATGTCCTGCACGAACATCTTGTCGTCGGGCACTGGCGAGCCGTCCGCCGGCGCCAGCGAGCCGACCGGGTTGGGCACGTTGAACGTTCCCGACCGAGTCCAGTTCTCCTGCCAGGTGTGTTCGATGCGGCCGGCCAAATCCGCGGTGTAGCGAAACCGCGGCGCGTCAGCCTGCTCTTCAGCGGCCTGGCCGGCGGGAGCGGTCGGGGAGTCGGTCACGCCCAACAGGTTATAAGGGCCGAGTCGAGCGACCCGCCGACCACCGACGGTCTCGGTTGGATTGCAGACCGATCAGGGGTTTATCCCAGGTGTATTCCAGGTCGGTCCCAACGCTGGTAGCTGCCACTTCTCGCTGGTTACAGTCGCGGTCTGCGACGTCACCACACAAGAGTCCGAGCGACTCGGAAGGACCGACTCTCATGAAGCAGGTTGCCCGTAGCTGGCGATTAACGGTCGCGGGTCTCGCCGTCGGCGCATGTGCGGTGTTGAGCGTCGCGAGCCCGACCGCGTCAGCGGATCCGGTGTTCCCGCCCAGGCCCAACCCCGCGCCCATCCCCGCCCCCGCGCCGCAGGCGGTCGCGTTGAACCCCGGGGCTGTCGCCAACGCCATGCCGGTCCCGGCACCGGCTGCCCCCGCGGCCGCCCCGGTAGCACCCGCGCCGCAGGCCGCCCCGCCAGCTCCGCCCGCTCCGCCCGCCCCGCCGGAACTCGCGCCCGCACCCGCCGGGACACTGCGCGAGTTCTTCGGCAGCAAGGGCGTCAAGATGGAGCCGCAGAAGGCCCCTGGCTTCAACGCGCTCGACCTCGTCTTGCCGATGCCGCCCGGGTGGACGCAGATTCCCGACCCCAACGTCCCGGACGCATTCGTGGTGACCGCCAACCGTCGCAGCAACAGCTTCTACAAATCCAACGCCCAGCTGGTGGTGTACCGGCTGGTCGGCGATTTCGATCCGCACGAGGCCATCACCCACGGCTACATCGACAGCCAGCAACAACCCGCCTGGCGCACCACCAACGCCTCGCTGGCTGATTTCAACGGCTCCCCGTCGTCGATCATCGAGGGCACCTACCGCCAGGACCAGATGACGGTCAACACCTCGCGACGTCACGTCATCGTCAGCTCGGGGCCGGACAAATATCTGGTGTCGCTGGCGGTGACCACTGACGCCAGCCAGGCCGTCGCCGAGGCCCCGTCCACCGACGGCATCATCAACGGCTTCCGGGCAGGCCCGCCGGGATCCACCCCGCCGGCGGCCCCGCCGCAGGCGGCCGCCGCCCCCGTCGCGCCGGTTCCACCCCCGGCGCCCCCGGCAGTGGTCGCTCCGCCGCAGGCACTGGCGCACTAGACCGCCCCGCTGCGGCCGGTGAAGCCGCCTCGTATGGTGTCTGCATGCTCATCGCAGGAGTGCTGTGCGTCTGCGTGGCCGCGCTGATGGCCGTGCTCGGGTTGTGGTCGCTGGCGCGTCCCGCCGGTACCGACACCGCGGCGCTGGTGATGCGCTCGGTAGCCCCGCCACAACTGGCCGCGGCGGTCATGCTGGCCGCCGGCGGCGCGGTGGCGCTGGGCGCGCAGCACCACACAGCGGTCCCCGTCGTCATCGTCTGCATCGCCGGCGCCATCGGCACCGTCGCCGCCGGATCCTGGCAGACCGCGCGGTTCGCACTGCGCCACGAAGAAGCGCCTGCGGGCTGCGCCGGTAGCTGCGCGGCGTGCACGCTCAGCTGCCATTGAGACTGCCGATGCGGCGGCTCTCAACACTGATCGACACCTTCCTGCTGGCCATGGCAGCGACGGTGGCGCTCGCAGCGCTGTTTCCGGCTCGCGGAGCCTTCGCCGAGGCGATGTCGGTGGTCGCGAAAGTCGTTATCGCCCTGTTGTTCTGGCTCTACGGCGCCCGGCTGTCACCGCGGCAGGCCTGGCAGGGCGTCAAACGGTGGCAACTGCATCTGCTGGTGCTGGCCACCACGTTCGTGGTCTTTCCCGTTCTCGGCCTGGCCGCCCGCGGACTGGCTCCCTGGCTGCTGAACTTCGACCTGTACAACGGGCTGCTGTTCCTGTGCCTGGTCCCCTCGACAGTGCAGTCCTCGATCGCGTTCACATCGATTGCGCGGGGCAATGTTTCGGCTGCCCTGGTCAGCGCGTCGCTGTCGAATATCGTCGGGATCGCGCTGACCCCGCTACTGGTCGTGCTGCTGATGAACACCAGCGGCGGCGCACGGATGGACGCCACCGCGGTCCGTGACGTCGTGCTGCAACTGCTGCTGCCGTTCGCGCTGGGCCAATTGATGCGGCCCTGGATCGCCGACTGGATTCACCGGCACGCCGTGGTGACCAAAGTCGTCGACCGCGGGTCGATCCTGGTGGTGGTCTACACCGCGTTCTCGATGGGCATGGTGGAACACATCTGGCGCAGCGTCAACGCATGGCAACTGCTCGCCGTGGCGGTGGTCAACAGCGTCCTGCTGGCGGTGGTGCTGATCTTCACCTGGCTGACCGGTCGACTGGTCGGCCTGGACCGCGGCGACAGCATCGTGCTGCTGTTCTGCGGCTCGAAGAAGAGCCTGGCATCCGGCCTGCCGATGGCGCTGGTGTTCTTTCCGCCCGCCACCGTGGGCGTGATCATGTTGCCGCTGATGATCTTTCACCAGATACAGCTGGTGGTCTGCTCGGTGATCGCCAGCCGGCTGTCCCGCGACGAGCTACCCGCCGAGGCGCCGTCCGGCTAGTTGCGGCTGACGTCGATCGGGTGGGTGGCCAGCATCGACAACGGCTGCGGCTGGCGCCGCAGCACCCGGCCCCACAGGTCAACCCGCGGCTCGATCAGAACGTCAGACGGCAACGCTGACAGCACAATCCAGTCGTCCCGCTCGATCTCGCCCTCAAGTTGACCAAGCGTCCAACCGGAGTAACCGGCGAAGATCCGCACGCCTTCGACCAAGGGGGCGATCGCCTCCGGGTCGGCGTCCAGATCGATCATCACCATCCGGCCGGCCACGTGGCGCAGACCGGCGACACCGTCGGGCTCGGCGCCCACCCGCAGCACCGCCAGGCACAGCGCGGCGTCCCGCTTGACCGGACCGCCGATGAACATCGTCTTCGGCTTGGCCGCCAGCTTGGCCCACTGCGGCAACACGTTGTAGACGGCGGTCTCGCTGGCACGGTTGAGCACCACGCCCAGCGTGCCGCCGTCGTTGTGCTCGACGATGTAAATCACACTGCGGCGAAACGTCGGCTCCAGCAGATCTGTGTTGGCCAAAAGCAAAGTGCCCGCTCGCACTCGATGTGCGGCGGGGGCAACATAGTCCTCCGGGTCTTCGGGTTGCGCCACCTATCCATCATGGCATCCGGTTCCCACGACCGTGGTGATCCAGAGGCGCGCACCGAAGAATTTGTACTGTTGTTAACAGCGTCCGGTGGCCGGCCGACGTTTGCCGGCTCCATCGGGAAGTAGGTTCAGTGACTGATCCGCGCGCACCCACCGCTGCCTGGCGCGCAGTGCGGAATCTGCCTGATTTTTGGCGGCTGCTGGAATTGCGGGCGGCAAGCCAATTCGGCGACGGGCTCTTCCAGGGGGGTCTGGCCGGGGCGCTGCTGTTCAACCCCGAACGGGCCAGCCGGCCCCTGGAGATCGCCGGCGCCTTCGCGGTGCTGTTCCTGCCGTACTCGCTGCTGGGTCCGTTCGCGGGAGCGCTGATGGACCGCTGGGACCGGCGGCTGGTGCTGATCGCGGCGAATGTGGGCCGCGTGGCGGCGGTGGCGGTGGTGGGCATCTGCCTTGCCCTGGCAACCCGCAACCTGCTCGTACTGTGCGGCGCACTCGTGGTCAACGGCCTCGCCAGGTTCGTCTCGTCCGGGCTGTCGGCTGCTCTGCCGCATGTGGTCCCCCGCGAGCAGGTGGTGACGATGAACTCGATCGCCGCGGCGGTCGGCGCGGTCGCGGCGTTCCTCGGCGCCAACTTCATGCTGGTGCCGCGCGCGTTCTTCGGCTCCGGTGACCGCGGATCGGCGTCGACCATCTTGCTGGTCATCATCCCGCTGCTGATATCGCTGCTGCTGTCGCTGCGGTTCCCCGCCCACGTGCTGGGTCCCGACGACACCCGGCGGGCCATCCACGGCTCCGTCCTCTATGCCGTCGTCACCGGCTGGATGCACGGCATGCGGACCGTGCTGGACCGGCCCACCGTGGCCGCCACGCTGTCCGGGCTGGCCGCCCACCGGATGGTGTTCGGCATCAACTCGCTGGTGGTGTTGCTGCTGGTGCGCAGCGTCGACAATGCCGCGGTCTCCCCGTTGGGCAGCGCGATGTTGTTCGTCGCCGCCGCCGGCGCCGGATCGTTTCTGGCCAACCTGGTCACCCCGACCGTCGTGCGTCGCTGGGGCCGCTACGCCACGGCCAACGGCGCACTGGCGATCGCGTCGGTCATCGAGATCACCGGGCTCGGCTTGCACCTGTGGGTGCTGGTGACGTGCGGCTTCCTGCTCGGCGGTCTCGGCCAGGTGGTGAAGTTGTGCGCGGACACCGCGATTCAGGTCGACGTCGACGACGCGCTGCGCGGACACGTCTTCGCCGTGCAGGATTCGCTGTTCTGGGTTGCGTTCATCGCCGCGATCACGGTCGCGGCGATGGTGATTCCGGGCAATGGCCACTCCCCCGCACTGGTCGCCGCCGGCGCCGGGGTCTACCTGTGCGGGCTGGCCGCTCACAGCCTCGTCGGGCGTAGCCAGGTGAATCGCTAAGGTACACAGATGGCCGACCTGCAGCAGATCGTGGACGACCTGCGCGCGGAAAGTGACGAGCTCGATGCGCTGGTGGCGCCGCTCGCCGACGTCGACTGGACCGCGTCGACGCCCGCCGCGGGATGGACGGTGGCGCACCAGATCGGGCATCTGCTGTGGACCGACCGCGTCGCGCTGACCGCCGTCACCGACGAGGCGGGCTTCGCCGACGCGGTGAACATCGCGGCGGCCGACCCGGACGGTTTCGTCGACGCGGCGGCCGACGAGCTCGCGGCCGTCGCACCCGCGGAGCTGCTCGCCGATTGGCGGCTCACCCGCGCGCGGCTACACGAAACGCTGCTGACGGTTCCCGACGGCCGCAAGCTGCCGTGGTTCGGGCCGCCGATGAGCGCGTCGTCGATGGCGACCGCGCGGCTGATGGAGACCTGGGCGCACGGCCTCGACGTGGCCGACGCCATCGGCGTGACCCGGCCCGCCACCGCCCGGCTGCGCTCCATCGCCCACATCGGGGTCCGCACCAGGGATTTTGCGTTCGTCATCAACGGCCTGCAGCCGCCGAGCGAGCCGTTTCGGGTGGAACTTCGCGCACCTGGCGGCGGCGTCTGGTCGTGGGGCCCGGACGACGCGGCGCAACGCGTCACCGGCGGCGCCGAGGACTTCTGCTGTCTGGTCACCCAGCGTCGTCCGCTGGGTGACCTCGACGTGGCCGCCGACGGCGACGACGCCGTGCGCTGGTTGCCGATCGCGCAGGCGTTCGCCGGTCCGCCGGGCGGTGGTCGATGAGCGCGCAGCGCGAAGAGAGCCCCGCCCAAGACCGGAGCGGTGGTCGATGAGCGACGCGTTGACGATCCTGCCGCGGGAGCTGACCGAGGGGCTCAGCGACGACGTCCGCGCTGCTCCCGCGCCGCCGACGCCGGTGCTGGCCGAGCCGTATGGGCTGCGTCTGGTCGACCCGGACACCGACGCGCAGATGATCGCGCGGTGGATGAACATGCCGCATCTGGTGCAGGCGTGGGAATCGGACTGGCCGGTGTCGCAATGGCGGGACTATCTGCGCGCTCAGCTCAGGGGTAACTATTCGCGGCCCTTCGTCGGCAGTATGCACGGCGAGGACGGCGGTTACGTCGAGGTGTACCGTGCCGCAAAGGATTCCATCGCCACCCGCTATGCCGCCGACCCGTATGACGTCGGGTTGCATGCGGCGATCGCGGAGCTGTCGATCGTGAACAAGGGGCTGGGACCGTTCCTGCTGCCGCGTATCGTCGCCAGCGTCTTCGACGTCGAACCCCGTTGTCGCCGAATCATGTTCGACCCCGATCACCGCAACACCGCGGCGCGGCGGCTGTGCGAGTACGCCGGCTGCATATTCCTCGGCGAGCACAACATGAGCAACCGCCGGATGGCGTTGTATGCCCTGCCCCGCACTCCGGCCGACGTGCCGGCGCAGACCTAGCCCGGCGTGCCGCCCATCAGGTCGGTGTAGCCGTCGTAGTCGGGCTTCATCGCCGCGGCCACCAGTTCCCACAGCACCTCGTCGGTGCCGCCGCCGACCCTGGCCAGCTTCATGTCGCGCCACCACCGGCCCAGCGGCGTCTCATCCACCAAATAGCCTGCGCCGCCGAAGATGTGCATGCACTCCGACAGCACCTCTTCGCCGAGTCGCGCGGCGGTGACCTTCACCGCGGCCGCGGCTCGCAGGTCGAGTCGGCCCTCGGCGGCGATTCCGTTGAGGCCGTGCCGCAGCAGGTCGACGCGGGCCTGCAGGTCGGCGATCCGTAGTCGCAGGGCCTGGTGTTCGAACAGTGTCGAGCCGAACTGCTTGCGCTGCACCATGCGGGCGTGGGTGATGCCGAGCGCTCGTTGGCAACCGGCCGCTACTTGGCCTGCGATCGACATCCGCTCGTGAGCCAGTCCCCAGGAGATCGCGGCCAAACCCGTTCCGGGACGGGCGATCAGCGCATCGGCGGGCACCCAGGTGTCGATGTGTACGGCGGCGGTGTCCAGCGGTCCGGCACCGACTTTCCGGTAGGGCATCTGCACGTCGGTCTGGGCCACCGGGACGGCGATCACCAGCACGTTGCCGTGCCGGCTGCTCTGGTCGTGGTCGACGCCGCGGGCCACCACCATGATGTGGTCGGCCACCGGGGACAGCGACACGTACTTTTTGACGCCGCGGACCTCGAATCCGTCTCGCACAGAACGGACTTCGGTCTGCACGATCTGCAAGTCCGACCCGCCCGACTCCTCGGATGCGCCGATGCACAGCACCGCCTCGCCGCGGATGGCCTGCTCGCAGATGTTCTTCAGGTATTCCGAGCGGCCGAACCGGCGCAGGATGGCGATCGCCGAATCATGCAGGCTGACGCCGACGCCGATGCCCGCCGAGCCGAGCCGGCCCAGAGCGAACGCCAGCGCGACCAGCTTGGGCACGTCGGGATGCTGACCGCCGAGCCATTTCTGCGCGAACACGCCACGCTCGCCGAGGTGCTCGATCAGTTTGCGCGGAAACCGTTCGCTGGCTTCGGCTTCCGCGGTCCAGGCGACGACCTGGTCGTCGAACACATCGTCGAGCAGCGCTCGGTATTCGTCGATGCTCAGCTCCGCGGTCATGTGGTCGCCGCCGCCAGGTTACGTTTGACTTCCAGGCGCCGCAGCTTGCCCGACGAGGTGCGCGGCAGCGTGCCTGGCCGGACGAACACCACACCTGCGGGCACGATCCCGCACTCGGAGGCGACTTTGGCGACGAGTTCGCTGCGCGCGCCGGCTTCGTCGGGACCACGGAATTCGGCGGTGATCACCAGGCCCGGCCGGGTGGAGTCGTTGTCGGTGCCCACCGCGACCACGGCTCCCTCACGGACGCCGCGTATTTCGGCGGCGACCCGCTCGATCTCGGCGGGGAAGACGTTGCGGCCCGCGATGGTGATGATCTCCTTGGCGCGCCCGCAGACGACCAGTCCGTCGTCGGTGAGGTAACCCAGGTCGCCGGTCGGGAACCAGGCGCCGGGCCGCAGCGGGGTGTCGCCGAGGTAGCCCGACATCATCGAGGTGCCGCGGATCTCGATCTCGCCGACCTCGCGGTCGGGCAACTCTGCTGGCTGCTCGCAAGCAGCGCCGATGCGGATCTCCATCCCGGGAATCGGGGCGCCCAGGATGGCGTGCCGCCGCAATCCGGTTGTCGGCGAGGCCGTTTCGTCATACCGCAGGCCGGTTCCCGAGTCGGGAATGGTGACCGCACAGGTCGATTCGGCCAGCCCGTACGACGGGGCAAGCGCCCCGGCGTGGAAACCGAACCCGCTCAACGCATTCGCGAACCGCTCCATCGCGGCGCAGTCGACGGGCTCGCCGCCGTTGATCGACACCCGCACCCGGCCGAGGTCGACATCGGACACCAGCCGCGCGTACTTGCCGATCATGCTGTAGGCCATGTTCGGCGCGGCGGTCAGCGTCGCCCCGCTTTCGCTGAGCCACCGCAACCACCGGAACGGCGACGCGGTGAAGGCTGACGTCGGCGCCAGCCACATCGGTGCGCCCGACAGTGCGCCGCTGAGCAGAAACGTCAGACCCATGTCGTGGTAGAGCGGCAGCCACGTACATCCGCTGTCGACTGCCGGGTCGACGCCGAAGCGGGTCAGCAGACCCCGCACGTTGTTCAGCACCGCCTCGGCAGACAGCTGCGCGGTGCGCGGATTTCCGGTCGAACCCGCGGTGCCCTGCAGGACCGCCGGTGTGCCCGCCGGGGATTCGACCGGCGCGAAGGTGGTCGAGAGTTCGCGCCGCGCCGCGGCGCCGACGTCGAGCACGGTCGGCCCGCCGGTCACGTCGTGGCCTCCCAGCAGGTCGAGGTCGTCGCCGTGGCTGAACACTGTGCGCACGCCGACACCGGCGAATCGGGTCAGCGTCGCCCGGGCCCAGTTCTGCGGGTCGGCGCCGCGGACCGGCCCGGGCAGGATCGACACGCTGCGCCCCGCCAGCCAGGCGCCGTGGATGGCCGCGACGAAGTCCGCGGTGGGTTCGCCGACCAGGCCGACCGCGCCGGGCTCCGGCTCGTCGAGGATCCGTGCGGCGACGCTTTCGGCGCGCGCGTGGATCTGCGGCCACGGGTGCCGCAGCCAGGCATCGGTTTCTCTGTCGAAGACGACGAGGTCGTGGGCCGAGGTGCGCATCGCCCCGGACAGGGCGGTGGCCAGCACGCTCACTGGCCGACCGGGACCTTTGCCCGGATGACGTCTTCGAGGTCGCCGACGGTGTCGCAGCCCAGCAGCTCCTGCTCGGACACCGCGGCCCCGAGCTTGTCCTCGATCGCCACCATGCCGACCGCGAACGCCACCGAATCCAGGCCCACATCGTCGACCAGCCGAGATTGCCGGGTCACCCGGGAGACGTCGACGTTGAGGTCGTCGCGCAGGATCTCGGTGAGGGCGGCGCTCACCGGGTCAGGGTGTGACTCCTCGGCGTTCATGGGCCGTCACAGTACCGGGCGGTCGCAGCGAACGGGGACCTACCTTTTCGGCTCCACGGCCTCGGCCGCATCGGCGGTTCCGTCGCCGTCGGTGTCGGTGAGCTTGACGTCCCATCTGCCGTCGCCGTCGGTATCGACGTAGCCGGTGACGCCGTTCTCCCCGGCGATGATGGCGCGATCGGCCAGGCCGTTGCCGTCGCTGTCGAGTAACCGGACGCCGGCGCCGTCGGGACCGAATTCCGTCAGCGGCCTGCCGGTGTGCTCGGCGCCGTCGAGCCCGAACCAGCGCAGCGCCGGCCCTGATCGCGTTGGGCGCTCAGCCGCCACCGTCCAGGTACCCGAGCCGTCGTCGGTGACGTAGCTTTCCCCGGTGCCGTGCACGTCGAGGACCGCATGGTCGGCGATGCCGTCGCCGTCGAGGTCGGCCAGCGCGTCATCGGCCTGCCCGTCACCGTCGAGGTCCAGGCTGACCGCATCGAGGTGGCCGTCGCCGTCGAGGTCGAGATCCGGTGGGTGATCCCACATCGTCGCCGCGCCGTCACCGGCGCTCAGGCAATACTCCATGCCGATTACGACGTGGCCGGGCCGCTACTGGTTCCCGCGGGCCTGCCACCAGGATTTCAGCTCGGCGGTGGCCTCCTCGTGAGTCAGCGGCCCACGATCCAGCCGCAACTCCTTGAGATAGCGCCAGGCCTCCCCCACCTGTGGACCCGCCGCGATGCCCAGCAACTCCATGATCTCGTTGCCGTCCAGGTCGGGGCGGACCCGCTGCAAGTCCTCTTTGGCGGCCAGTTCGGCGATGCGCGCCTCGAGGTCGTCGTAGTTGGCCTGCAGCCGGGCGGCCCGCCGCTTGTTGCGGGTGGTGCAGTCGGCGCGGACCAGCTTGTGCAATTGCGGCAGCAACGGTCCGGCGTCGGTGACGTAGCGGCGCACGGCGGAGTCGGTCCACTTGCCGTCGCCGTAGCCGTGGAAGCGCAGGTGCAGATACACCAGCTGCGAGACGTCGTCGACGATCTGCTTCGAATACTTCAACGCGCGCAGGCGTTTTCGGACCATCTTGGCGCCGACAACCTCGTGATGGTGGAAGCTGACCCCGCCGTCGGATTCGTGTTTGCGGGTGGCCGGCTTGCCGATGTCGTGCAGCAGTGCCGCCCAGCGCAGAACCAGATCGGGGCCACTGTCTTCCAGCGCGATCGCCTGCCGCAACACCGTCAACGAATGCTGGTAGACGTCCTTGTGTTGGTGATGCTCGTCGATGGCCATCTGCATGCCACCGACGTCGGGCAACACCACATCCCCCATCCCGGTCTGCACCATCAGGTCGATGCCGGCGACCGGGTCGTCGCCCAGCAGCAGCTTGTCCAATTCGGCGGCGACCCGCTCGACGGTGATCCGGCCGAGTTGCGGCGCCATCTCGCCGATCGCCGTCCGCACCCGAGGAGCGACGGCGAAACCGAGTTGCGAGACGAACCGTGCCGCCCGCAACATCCGCAGCGGATCGTCGCCGAACGACTCCGCCGGCTTCGCCGGAGTATCCAGCACGCCGGCCCGCAGGGCCGCCAAACCCCCTAGGGGATCGACGAATTCGGCCGCGCCCGCTTCGCTGACCCGCACCGCCATCGCGTTGACGGTGAAATCCCGGCGCACCAGATCGCCGTCGAGTGAGTCGCCGAACTGCACCTCGGGGTTGCGGGACACCCGGTCATAGCGATCGGCGCGGAACGTGGTGATCTCCAGCCGGAGATGGTTCTTCTCGGCGCCGATGGTGCCGTACTCGATGCCGGTGTCCCACAACGCGTCAGCCCACGGCCGCAGCAGCTTCTGCATCTGTTGGGGACGGGCGTCGGTGGCGAAATCCAGGTCCCCGGTGGCGAGTCGGCCCAGCACCGCGTCCCGAACCGAGCCGCCGACCAGATACAGCTGGTATCCGGCCTTCGCGAACAACGAGCCGACCTCGCGCAGGACATCGGCGTGCCTGTTCAACGCGACCGCGGCCGCGGCCAGCAGCTCGGCGTCGTCAGTGGGTTCCGGCACGCAAAGAGAGTAGTCCGGCCTGATCTGCCATTGCACAGCTCACTACCGGCGAGTGCGGCCGGGGGCGTATGAGCACGCCAGCTACTATCGCTTGGGTGTCCGACGGCGAAAAATCGCAACCACGTCGGCGTCGGGGGAGGCGCCGTGGTCGGCGCCCAGCGGGGTCAGGCGGAAGCCAAACCACCCGCAATGCGGCAGCCGACGGAGGCGCGACGCCCGCTGCGGCCGACTCCGGCCAGCGTCGCCGCGGGCCGGAGCGCCTGCGAACCGTGCACGAGACGTCGGCGGGCGGGCTGGTCATCGACGGCCTCGACGGCCCGCGTGAGGACCAGGTCGCCGCGCTGATCGGCCGCGTCGACCGGCGCGGCCGGATGCTGTGGTCGCTGCCCAAAGGCCACATCGAGCAGGGTGAGACGGCCGAAGAGACCGCGATCCGCGAGGTCGCCGAGGAGACCGGGATTCACGGCAGCGTGTTGGCGGCGCTGGGCCGCATCGACTACTGGTTCGTCACCGACGGCCGCCGGGTGCACAAGACCGTGCACCACTATTTGATGCGCCGCTCGGGCGGCGAGCTGTCCGACGAGGACGTCGAGGTCGCCGAAGTGGCGTGGGTGCCGATCCCCGAACTGCCGTCGCGGCTGGCCTACGCCGATGAACGCAAACTGGCCGAGGTGGCCGACGAGCTGATCGACAAGTTGCAGACCGACGGGCCGGCGGCGCTGCCGCCGCTGCCACCCAGCTCTCCGCGGCGCCGTCCGCAAACTCATTCGCGCACCAGAATCCGTCGGCCAGACGAATCTGTTCGCGGCCGCCAGAACGGCCGCGGTTCCGGCCCGTGACGGCTTTCCGGCTCCGGTGGGCCGCGTTGACGCGCCTCGCCGCTGTGGTCGGCATCCTGACTGGTTTGGGAGCCGGGTTCACGGCCGCACCGCATGCCGCCGCGGGCGAGCCCGGCGCGACGCCGTTCGTTCAGGTGCGCATCGATCACGTGAGCCCGCAGGTCGCTCTGACGACCAGCGAGCCGGTGGTGACGGTCCAGGGCACCGTCACCAACATCGGTGACCGCCCGGTCCGCGAGGTGATGGTCCGGCTCGAACACGCGCCTGCGGTGAGCACGTCGGTCGGCCTGCGCACCAATCTCGACGGCGAGACCGACCAGTACGAGGCCGCCGAAGACTTCGTGACAGTGGCACCGGAGTTGAAGCGCGGCCAGAAGATCGGCTTCACGCTGTCGGCGCCGATGCGCTCGGCGGGCAAACATTCGCTCGACATCACCGCGCCGGGTGTCTACCCGCTGCTGGTCAACGTCAACGGCACACCCGATTACGGCGAACCGGCGCGGCTGGACAACGCCCGGTTCCTGCTGCCGGTGGTGGGCGTGCCACCGGATCCGCAGGACCTCGCCGGCGAGACGATGGGCGCCGTCATCGCACCCGACACCTCCAAGCCGGTGCCGGTCACGATGCTGTGGCCGCTGGCCGACAAGCCCCGACTGGCGCCCGGCGTGCCCGGCGGCACCATCCCGGTGCGATTGACCGACGACGACCTCGCATCGTCGCTGGCCGGCGGCGGCCGACTCGATATTCTGCTGTCGGCCGCCGAATTCACCACCAGCCGTGACGTCGATCCCGACGGCGCCATCGGGCGCGCGCTCTGTCTGGCCGTCGACCCCGACCTGCTGGTCACCGTCAACGCGATGGCCGCCGGCTACGTCGTCTCCAACTCCCCCGACGGGCCCGCGCAGCTGCCGGGCGCCCCTACCCACCCGGGCACCGGGCAGGCCGCGGCGGTGACCTGGTTGAACCGGCTGCGCGCACTGGCGCACCGGACGTGCGTCGCACCGCTCCCCTACGCGCAGGCCGACCTCGACGCCGTGCAGCGCGTCGGCGACCCGGGCCTCACCGCGACCGCCACCGGCGGCGCCGCCGACGTCGTCGACCAGATCCTCGGCGTCGCATCGGTCCGCGGCGCCACGCTGATCCCCGACGGCTCGTTGACCCGCAGCGCCGTCGATCTGTTGAGCGCCAACAACAGCACCGTGGTGATCGCCGCCGCGGAGTCCTCGGTCGGCGAATCGAATACACCGCTGCCGCCGACCGCGGACACCACGCCGCGGCGGCTGTCACCGCAGGTGGTGCTGGCGCCATTCGACCCCGCCGTCGGCGCCGCGTTCGGCGCAACCGGCTCGGATCCCGTCGCACCCCCATACCTGAACTCCGCGCTGGCGATCCGGCTGCAGCACGACTCCGAGACCGCGCGCAGACAAGACGCGCTGGGTTCGATGCTGTGGCGGGCGTTGCAACCCAAAGCTCTGCCGCGTCAGCAGATCCTGCTGCCACCGACGAACTGGAAGCTGAGCCCCGACGATGCGGGCGCCATCCTGACCACGTTGGCCACCACCATCCGCTCGGGTCTGGCCGTCCCCCGACCGCTGCCCGCGCTGATCGCCGACGCGTCCGCCGTCCCGCCGCAGAACGGCGCCGAGCAGCCAGTCACCGAAACCGCCGGTGCGCGCGGCCGCTTCTCCGACGCCGTCGTCGCCAAGATCTCCACCGAGGTGGGCCGGCTTTCCGGGCTCAGCGCGGCGTTGACCACCGATGTGCGCACCGGGCTCACCGGCGTCAGCTACACCGCACCGCTGCGCGAGGACACGTTGCGCGCCGTCAGCGAGGCGGACCGGCCCGACACCCGCAACGGGCTCGCCCAGCAGCGGCTGCAGGTTGTCGGCGACTCGATCGACGACCTGTTCGGCGCGGTGACGATCGTCAAACCGGCTGGTGCCTACACGCTGGCCACCGAACACAGCCCGTTGCCGCTGGCCCTGCACAACGGGCTGGCCGTACCGATCCGGGTGCGGCTCTACGTCGACGCGCCCCCCGGGATGACGGTCACCGACCTCGGCGAGATCGAACTGCCGCCGGGATACCTGCCGTTGCGGGTGCCTATCGAGGTGAACTTCACCCAGCGTGTTGCGATCGACGTCGCGCTGCACACCGCGGCCGGTGTGCCACTGGGCGAGCCGGTGCGCCTGTCGGTGCACTCCAACGCCTACGGCAAAGTGCTCTTCGCGATCACGATGAGCGCCGGCGCGGTGCTGTTCGCGCTGGCGGGACGACGGCTGTGGCACCGGTTCCGCGGCCAGCCCGACCCCGCCGACCTCGACCGCCCGGATCCGCCGGACGCGGACCAGTTCCGCCACGACGAGCAGCGCGCATGAATCCCGCCGGCCGGTCCGCACCGGCACCGGCGCGTCGTCGTCAGCGCAGCCCGGGCCCGCCGACCGGCCCGCTGCCACCGACCGGGCACCTGCCGTCGCAGGGCCCGTCGCCGCAACCGCGTCCCGAGTTGTCCGACGCGGCGCTGGTCTCGCGGTCGTGGGGAATGGCGTTGGCGACCCTGGTCAGCCGGCTCACCGGGTTCGCCCGGATCGTGATACTGGCCGCGATCCTGGGGGCTGCGCTTTCGAGTGCATTCACGGTGGCAAACCAGCTGCCGAACCTGGTCGCCGCGCTGGTCTTGGAGGCGACCTTCACCGCGATCTTCGTGCCGGTGTTGGCCCGCGCCGAACAGGATGACGCCGACGGCGGTGCGGCCTTCGTGCGGCGGCTGGTGACGCTGGCGACAGCCGTCCTGCTGGGCGCCACGCTGCTGTCGGTGGCTGCGGCGCCCCTGCTCGTTCAGCTGATGCTGGGCCGCAGCCCTCAGGTGAACGAGGCGTTGACCATCGCGTTCGCCTATCTGCTTCTTCCCCAGGTGATCTTTTACGGTCTGTCGTCGGTGTTCATGGCAATCCTGAACACCCGCAACGTGTTCGGGCCGCCGGCCTGGGCGCCGGTGGTCAACAATGTCGTCGCGATCGCCACCCTGGGTGCCTACCTGGCAGCGCCAGGGCAGCTGTCGGTGGACCCGGTGCAGATGGGCAACGCCAAGCTGCTGGTGCTCGGGATCGGGACGACGCTGGGCGTGTTCGCGCAGACGGCCGTGCTGCTGGTCGCCATCCGGCGCCAACGCATCAGCCTTCGGCCGCTGTGGGGGATCGACGACCGGCTCAAACGTTTCGGCAGGATGGCCGCTGCGATGGTGTTCTACGTGCTGATCAGCCAGATCGGTTTGATCGTCACCAACCAGATCGCCAGCACGGCGGCCGCGTCCGGTCCGGCGATCTACAACTACACCTGGCTGGTGTTGATGCTGCCGTTCGGCATGATCGGCGTGACCGTGTTGACCGTGGTGATGCCGCGGCTGAGCCGCAACGCCGCCGCGGAGGACGCCACGGCGGTGCTCGCCGACCTCTCGCTGGCCACCCGGTTGACGATGATCACGCTGATCCCGACGGTGGCCTTCATGACCGTCGGCGGGTCGGCGATGGGCAGCGCGCTGTTCGCCTACGGCCATTTCGGCGACGTCGACGCCGGCTACCTGGGCGCGGCGATCGCATTGTCGGCGTTCACCCTGCTGCCCTATTCGGTGGTGTTGCTGCAGCTGCGTGTTTTCTATGCTCGCGAGCAACCGTGGGTACCGATCGCGATCATCGTGATCATCACGATTGTCAAGATCGCCGCCTCGCTGTTCGCGCCGCATCTCACTGACAAACCCGAACTCGTTGCCGGTTATCTCGGGCTGGCCAACGGCCTGGGTTTTCTGGCCGGGGCGGTCGCCGGCTACGTCCTGCTGCGCAACGCGTTGCGGCCGCCGCGCGGCCACCTGATCGGTATCGCCGAGGTACGCACCATCCTGGTGACGATCACCGCATCGCTGCTGGCGGGGCTGGTCGCCTACCTGGTGGACGTGCTGACCGGGATGCAGCGGCTGACCGCCTACGGCGGCGGTGCGGGATCACTGCTGCGGCTGTTCGTGCTCGCCGTGATCATGCTGCCGATCGTGGCCGTGGTCATGGTGCGGGCACAGGTGCCCGAGGCGCAGGCGGCGTGGGCGGTGTTGCGCCGCCGGATCGGCGCGGCACCGGCCCGCGGGAAGCCTGGGCGGATGCCGGGCGGGGTCGCCCCGACGCCGGCTTCCGGCAGGTCAGGCCGCGTCGCCGCCGGCATACCGCGCAGCGGAGATCACCTGTTGCGCTCCGGTATCGTCACGTACCCTGAGCACAACAATCCGTCCGATCGGACGGACTATCCGGCACACGAATCCGTCCGTCGTATAGGTCCGGGGCAACCGTCCGGGGAGGAGATAGGGAGAGGAGTAGGGATGACCGACAGCCCACCCGACAGCGCCTCAGTCGACGCTGCCTCCGACTCGCCCGCCGGACCCGACGACTTCCACCCCGACGTGCCGACAGACCTCAGGGTCGACACCGTCGCAGCGCGCGAGGCCTCGACGCCGCCCCTGGGCGGCCCGTCACGTGACGCCGTCATCGATGCCACCGACCCTCCGCAGGATCAGACCGCGGCGGAACCGTCCGGCCAACAGGACGGCTACCTAGTTCCCGGCGCCAGCATCGCCCGTGGCCGCTACCGGCTGTTGGTGTTCCACGGCGGAGCGCCACACCTGCAGTTCTGGCAGGCCCTCGACACCGCACTGAATCGCCAGGTGGCGCTGACATTCGTCGATCCGGACGGGGCGCTGTCCGACGAGCAGGTGCGCGAAATCCTGGCTCGCACAATGCGACTGAGCCGACTCGACAAACTCGGCATCGCCCGCGTCCTCGACGTCGTTCACACCGGTACCGGTGGCCTGGTGGTCTCCGAATGGGTCCGCGGTGGATCGCTGCAGGAAGTCGCCGAGACCTCGCCCTCGGCCGTCGGTGCGGCGCGCGCCGTGCAGACCCTGGCCGCCGCGGCCGAGAGCGCCCACCACGCCGGCGTCGCGCTGTCGATCGACCATCCCAGCCGGGTGCGGGTCAGCATCGAGGGTGACGTGGTACTGGCCTTCCCGGCGACGATCCCGGACGTCAGCCCGGAGGACGACATCCGCGGCATCGGCGCAGCGCTGTATGCGCTACTGGTCAATCGGTGGCCGCTGCCGGAGTCCGGCGAACCCAGCGGCATGCAGCCCGCCCCCCTCGGTCCCGGCGGCCAGGCGATAGAACCCAATTCCATCGATAGCGACATCCCCTTCCAAATCTCCGCGGCGGCCACCCACTCCATTCATGGCGATGGCGGGATACGCAGTGCCGCAACCCTGTTGAATCTGCTGCAGCAGGCGACGGCGGTGGCCGATCGGACCGAGCTGTTGAGCCCCGTCACGGAGCAGGAGCCGCCGACGGCCGCGCGGGCGGACCGGACGCCGGCGCCGGCGCTCGACCCCGAGCAGGCCCGCCTCCGACGGCGTCGCGCCGTGACGATCGGGATCGGCGCCGGGGCTGCCGTGATCGTTGTCGCGCTGCTGGTCCTGGCGTCGGTGCTCAGCAAGATGTTCAGCGATGTCGGTGGCATGGACAAAGACCAACTCGGCCTGAACGGGCCGTCGGCGAGTTCGACTGCCAGTTCCGCGGCCGGCAGCATCGTCAAACCGGTCGGCGCCACGGTGTTCTCCCCCGGCCAGGAACCCGACAACCCCGGGCAGGCCGGGCAGGCGATCGACGGCAACCCCGGGACGGCGTGGGAAACCGACACCTACCACGACGCCGTTCCGTTCCCCGGTTTCAAAAGCGGCGTCGGTCTGCTGCTGCAGCTGCCGCAGCCCACTGTGGTGGGCGCCGTGACCGTCGATGTGCCCAGCACCGGAACGAAGATCCAGATCCGCGCGTCGGCCACGGCGACGCCGGGCAAGCTCGAGGACACCACCGCGTTGGGCCAGCCGGTCGCCGTGCACCCCGGCCACAACACCATTCAAGTCAACGCGTCATCGCCCACTTCCTATCTGCTGGTGTGGATTCCGACGCTGGGGACCACCAACGGTCAGAGCCGCACCAGCATCTCCGAGCTCACCGTGCAGGCCAAGTCGTAACAGGGTGAAGTGCCGGGCAACCGGCGATTCGTTAATGTCCGGCCGTGGCAGAACAACGCAGCGACGCAGAACTGTTGGCTGCGCACGTCGCGGGTGACCGCTACGCCTTCGAGCAGCTGTTTTATCGCCACCATCGACACCTGCACCGGCTCGCGCGGCTGACCAGTCGCAGCGCCGAGGACGCCGAAGACGCGCTGCAAGATGCCATGGTCTCGGCCCACCGCGCCGCCGGCTCGTTTCGTCACGATGCCGCGGTCAGCAGCTGGCTGCACCGCATCGTGGTCAATGCCTGCCTGGATCGGCTGCGCCGCAACAAGGTTCATCCCACCGTCGCACTCGACGACGTGTACCCGGTGTCGGATCGAACCGCGCAGGTCGAGACGTCGATCGCGGTGCAGCGCGCCCTGATGCACCTACCCGTCGAGCAGCGCGCCGCGGTGGTGGCGGTCGACATGCACGGCTACTCGGTCGCCGACACCGCCCGGATGCTCGGAGTCGCCGAAGGCACGGTCAAAAGTCGCTGCGCCCGTGGGCGGGCCCGGCTCGCCGCGATCCTCGGTTACCTGCACAGCGACACTCCTCGCCCGGCCGGCTAGCCGACGCGGCGCGCGGGCTTCTGTCGCATTCCCTCGGCATCAACGATGTCGCCGGAGTGGCATGTGGCCCCGCCAGTCGCCTTGGCCCGGTACATCGCGGCATCGGCAGCTCGCAAGATTTCCGAAGCGCAACGCTGCTCACCGGGAAGCATGGCGACGACGCCGATGCTGGCGCTGACGTGGACGCGACTCGTCGGTGCGCATGCACTCACGCCGGGGATGCGGATCGGCTTCCGCAGCGCCGCGTGCAACCGCCTGACCAGGGCGTTGACTTTGGCGCGCTGCGTCGGCGCAGCCAGCAACGCCACGAACTCGTCGCCGCCGACACGGCCGACGACGTCATCCGCACCCAGAACTGCCCTGAGTCGCTGCGCGGCGACTTCGAGAACCGTATCGCCCGCGTGATGCCCCAGCTCGTCGTTGATGACTTTGAATTTGTTCAGGTCGATGAAAAGTAATGCACCCCAGCGGTATTCGGCAGGACGTATCGCATCGTTGATCAACGCCACCAGGTGGGCGCGGTTGGGCAGCCCGGTCAACACATCGTGGGTGGCTTGGTACGCGAGCTGCCGATGGGCATTGTGCTGCTCGGTGATGTCGACGATCGACACCAATACCGACGAACGCTCTGGATCGCCGGGGTTTAACAGCGACCAGTTGAGCGACACCCAGATCCGCTCGCCATCGCTCAGTCGGTCAAGACCGTAGATGCAGCCGCGGCGCGGGCTGCTCTTGAAGGTCGCCATGACCGGGCGCTCGTCCCAGGCGAGTAGACAACCGTCCGCGTCGTAGACCCGCACATCTGCCACTTTCGCGAACTCCGCGACGTTGACTCCCGCCGTCGGCGCACCGAATATGCGCAGCGTCGCCGGATTCGCCGATTCCACCGTCCCATCGGCCCCGATGACGACGACACCTTCTTGGAGAGATGCCACGACGGCCTGGCACTGATGCTCGATACGTCGCAGAGCCGTCTGGTTTGCGCATAAGACGACGTATCCGTCGTCCATTTGGGACACCGAGACGCGCACCGCCCGCTCCGAGCCGTCACCGGCGCGGTGGGTGCTGGACACCACGCCACCGCCGGCGACGATCGCGGCCAAATCGAGGTCAGCCCCGACGACGTCGCCGATCGGCAGGCCCACCGCGTCGACTGCTGACCGGCTGTAGATCGCCTCGGCTGCGCGGTTCCAGCTGGTCACAAAGCCGGTCGTGGTGGTGGAGATGATGCCGTCGCTGACGTGATCGACCAGCGCCGCCTGGAACCGCAGATTCGCTTCGGTGGCTTTCTGGGCGCTGACGTCGCGGAACACCACCTTGTGGGCGGGCCGGCCCTCCCATTGCGTCCTGACTGCGAGCACTTCCACCTCACGCGTCATGCCGTCCAGCGTGACGATCACCAGCTCGAGAGGCGGGCTCGTATCTCCGTCATGCTGCCGCGCGGCGATCTGCCTGCGCACCGCGGCCACCGAATCCGGGTGGACAAAGTCGGTGATCTTGCGGCCCAGCAGCTCACGCGCCGACTGGGCCCCCATTCGGCGCACCAAGGTCTGGTTGACGTAGACATAGCGGCCGTCGGCGTGCACGCCCATGGCGACCGGGCTGTGGTCGATCAGCCGTCGATACTGCTGTTCGGCCGCGTCGGCCAGCGGGAACTCAAGATCTCGCGGCTGCGCGCGATCAATACCTTCGAGGGCGATTCCGTGCACCGCGTTCTCCTGACGTGGTCTGCCAGTGTTGTTTCGCGTCGGCACGGCGTGTCCGGGTATGCACGCCGCTCAGTTCGCCCCTAAAAACTGAAGATTCCTCAGCTTCCTCTGAGTCTAAACTCATCCGCCCTCTCGCGTTGGCTCAGCGGGCGATCCCATTGGAATTCGCGTCCACAATGCCGGACACTGAAGCGGATGGGTGACGAAGGGTACGACAATCCGCCGCCGAGCGTGGACGCCCTCGCCGATCTGCAGGCCGGTCTGGTCGATGATGACGTCGCCGCTCATGTGCGTAAGAGAGTCCGCGCCGATCCGGACGCCCGTCAGACCATGAACGCGCTGAACCGAGTCCGTCGTGAGCTCGCCGCGCTGGGCAGCGACCCGACGTCGGCGCCCGACGTCGACCCCGCTACCGTCGACCGCATCGGAGCCACCCTGCGTAAACAGCACGCCGTCGAGCGCGGAGGCCTCCCCCGCCCGGCGCGGTTGGCCGTCGCGGCAGCCGGCTTGGTCGCGGTCGCCATCGCAGTCTGGCTGGGCACCGGGGCGCTGATCACGGCCCCACCATCGACCCCGAGCCGGCCGACCACCATCGAGCGCATCACCGTGTCACGGCCGCCTGCGACGATTCCGCTGTCGGACCAACAGATCCTCGGCCTGCTCGACGCCGAACCGGACTTCGGCGCGCTGGCCGACCCGCATCGCCGCGCGTCATGTCTGTCCGGGCTGGGCTATCCGGCGGACGCACATGTGCTGGGCGCGCGCCCCGTCGACGTCGGCGGTCGCCCGGCCGTGCTGCTGCTGCTACCCGCCGACACACCCGGCGCCGTGTCAGCCCTTGCGGTGGCACCCACCTGCAGTTCAGCAGACACCGGCCTGTCGGCTGACAGGATCGTCCACCGCCCGTAAGGTCGCGGGAACAGCACCGCCTACCCTGGCGTTCCAACGCTGCAGAAGGCATCGAAAAGCATGGAAGGCTCGCATGACCCCGTCCACCACTGTCCACGATGTGATCATCATCGGCTCCGGACCTGCCGGTTACACGGCAGCCCTGTACACCGCGCGGGCGCAACTGGCGCCGGTGGTCTTCGAGGGCACGTCATTCGGCGGCGCCCTGATGACCACCACTGAGGTGGAGAACTACCCCGGTTTCCGGGAGGGCATCCTCGGGCCTGAGCTGATGGATCAGATGCGCGAGCAGGCGCTGCGGTTCGGAGCCGATCTGCGGATGGAAGACGTCGAATCGGTTTCGCTGGACGGCCCGGTCAAATCGGTCACCACCGCCGAGGGCGAGACCGTGCATGCTCGTGCCGTCATCCTGGCGATGGGCGCCGCCGCCCGCTATCTGCACGTGCCGGGTGAGCAGGAATTGCTCGGCCGCGGGGTGAGCTCGTGTGCCACCTGCGACGGCTTCTTCTTCCGCGACCAGGACATCGCGGTGATCGGCGGCGGCGACTCGGCGATGGAGGAGGCCACCTTCCTGACGAAGTTCGCCCGCAGCGTCACATTGGTGCACCGCCGCAACGAATTCCGCGCCTCCAGAATCATGCTCGAGCGGGCCCAGGCCAACGACAAGATCCGGTTCGTCACCAACAGCGTGGTCGAAGCCGTCGAGGGCGACACCACGGTCACGGGTCTGCGGCTGAAGGACACCGAGACCGGCACGGTGTCCACCCTGCCCGTCACCGGGGTGTTCGTCGCCATCGGTCACGACCCGCGCTCGGCACTGGTGCGCGACGCGGTGGACGTCGACGACGACGGCTACGTGCGGGTCATCGGCAACACCACCTACACCTCACTGGACGGCGTGTTTGCCGCCGGCGATCTCGTCGACCACACCTATCGGCAGGCTGTCACCGCCGCCGGCACCGGTTGCTCGGCGGCCATCGACGCCGAGCGCTGGCTGGAAGAGCACGCGCAACCGGCCGAACGGACACAGACCCAGCCCGCCGAAACTGCGGCGGCAGCGACACTTTGATGGGAGTTCTTCAATGACACAGACCGAGTCCAGCGGTGCACCCGTGGATGTCTCCGACGCGTCGTTCAGCAGCGATGTGCTGTCCAGCAATACGCCTGTGCTGGTTGACTTTTGGGCAACCTGGTGCGGTCCCTGCAAAATGGTCGCTCCAGTGCTGGCCGAAATCGCCGCTGACACAGCCGGTCAGCTGACCGTCGCGAAACTCGATGTCGACGCAAACCCCGAGACGGCGCGCAACTTTGACGTCGTGTCGATCCCGACACTGATCTTGTTCAAGGACGGCGCGCCGGTGAAGCGGATCGTCGGGGCTAAGGGGAAAGCGGCGTTGCTGCGCGAGCTTTCCGACGCAGTTCCCGGCCTGAGTTAGTTCGCTGAAGATCGGCGCGGTTTGCCTGGCGTTTTCCTGAAATCGCCGGGTGTCTGAGACAATATCGCCAAGCCTGTCAACAAAGCGGCAGGGTGCTCACACCCGCTTACCGGAGGCCTTGGAATGTCGAGACCGCACCGCGGCGCTGGTGACGCGTTGCGTTGCGGTGACCGTAGTGCAGCGGTCACCGAGATTCGGGCCTCGCTGACCGCGCTTGGGCACCTGGATGGCGCCGACGCGGATCTCAGTACCGGCAGGCACGTCGCGGTCGACGTCTTCGACGAGGAGCTCGACCACGCGGTGCGGGCGTTCCAGCAGCATCGTGGCCTGTTGGTGGACGGCATCGTCGGCGAGGCCACCTACCGCGCGCTGAAAGAAGCCTCCTACCGGCTCGGCGCCCGCACACTGAATCACCAGTTCGGTGCGCCGATGTACGGCGACGACGTCGCCACGCTGCAAGCGCGGTTGCAGGACCTCGGTTTCTACACCGGCCTGGTCGACGGCTACTTCGGCTTGCAGACCCACAACGGGCTGATGTCGTACCAGCGCGAGTCGGGCCTGTACGCCGACGGTATTTGCGGCCCGGAAACGTTGCGCTCCTTGTACTTTCTCAGTTCTCGGGTTACCGGCGGTTCCTTGCACGCGATCCGCGAGGAGGAACTCGTCCGCCGGTCCGGCCCGAAGCTGTCGGGTAAGCGGATCATCATCGATCCGGGCCGCGGTAGCACCGACCACGGTCTGATCGCACACGGACCCGCTGGACCAATCAGTGAAGCAGATATCTTGTGGGACTTGGCAAGTCGGCTCGAGGGCCGGATGACTGCCATCGGCATGGAGACGTTCTTGTCTCGGCCGACCAACCGCAGCCCGTCGGACACCGAACGCGCCGCGACCGCGAATGCCGTCGGTGCCGACTTGATGATCAGCCTGCGCTGCGAGACGCAGACCAGCCCGTCGGCCAACGGTGTGGCGTCGTTCCACTTCGGGAATTCGCACGGCTCGGTGTCCACCATCGGACGCAACCTGGCTGACTTCATCCAGCGAGAAGTGGTGGCGCGCACCGGTTTACGCGATTGCCGCACGCACGGCCGCACCTGGGATCTGCTGCGGCTGACCCGGATGCCCACCGTCCAGGTCGACGTCGGCTACATCACCAACCCGCACGATCGGGGGCTGCTGATCACCACGCAGACCCGCGATGCAATCGCCGAGGGAATCCTGGCGGCGGTCAAGCGGCTGTACCTGCTCGGCAAGAACGACCGGCCCACCGGCACGTTCACCTTCGCCGAGTTGTTGGCGCACGAGTTGGCGGTCGAGCAGGCCGGTCGGCTCAGCGGCTCCTAGCCGACGATCCCGCCGGCGATCCGGCGGCAACGGGCTGCTGCAGCGACGCCACCTCGAGCAGCCGCTCCAGCGCGGCTTCTACTTCAGCCTTCCAGCCCAGGCCCTTGTCGAGTTCGAGCCGCAGCCGAGGGAAATACGGATGCGGCGCCACCACAACGAATCCCGCGTCGCACAAGAAGTCCGCGTCGATGACACAGTGCTCGGCCGAGCAGTCCCCCAGCACCTCGAGTACCGGTTGCAGGTCGGGTTCGGCGTTCGGTGAGTTGATCAGCTCCGCCACGCTCTTGGTGCGGCCGAACGCCTCCAGTGCCCGCACGCCGCGACGTACCAGTTCGTCGACCACCCGCGCCACAAGGTTGAACGGCAACTCCTCGGCGGTGGGTCCGGGCTCCACCCGCATCGACGTCAGCAGCACGGCGTCCGCAGACACTGGGGCGGTGGGAAATCGGTGCGCCCGGGGCACCGTGCGCGGCGGCGCGTAGAACGCGTATCCCAGGCAGGCCGGCTCGCTCTGCTCACCCTCCCTCGGGGGCTCCGTCGCCAGCAGACCACACGATCCCCACTCCAGCATGACCATCGACAGCCACGCTTCCTTCTCGAATTCGGGATCGGCGAGTTGGGCGTCTTGGCCGAGGGTCGCGGGGTCCACTTCCCAGAAGACGCAGCGACGTGCGTGCTTGGGAAGCTGGTCGAAGGCTTCGAGTCGCAGTGGTGTGATTCGAGCAGTCACTAGACTCCTGGGCCTCTGAGCGGTGCGGCCATTCTGGGTCCGGCTTCCCCGCGAGCGAGTGGTTGCCCCACCCCGCAGCCGAGCGTACCCCCAGCCCGGGAGCCGCCGCGATACTCGCGCGGACGGCCTTCGGAGCTCCTGTCGGCCGGCTGTTCGGGCGTTCGGCGGCGGAACGCCGGCCCCAGCCCCCTCTGAAGCAGGCGACTCATGAGATTACTTGGGGCACAGACGGATTCGGCCGTCGCCACCATCTCACCGCTGCCTGATCGCGCGCATTGTCACAGTGACGTAACGGTCTGGTATGGATGGTCAGCTCTTTGCCGAGTTCATCAAGTCGACAATGCGCTGCAAATCGTCCACCGAACCGAACTCCACCACGATCTTGCCTTTGCGCTTGCCGAGGCTGACCGTGACCCGGGTGTCGAACGCACTCGACAGTCGCTCGGCGACATCTTGGAGCCCGGGCATGCTGATCGGCTTGCGTCGAGGCGCCGCCGGCTGGCTGGGCTCACTGCGATTGGCGAGAGTGACGGCCTCCTCGGTGGCCCGGACCGACAGCCCCTCGGCGACGATCCGCGCCGCAAGACTTTCTTGGGCTTCCGATCCGCCCTCCAGCGACAGCAACGCCCGGGCGTGACCGGCGGACAGCACGCCCGCCGCGACGCGGCGCTGGACGGCGATCGGCAACCGCAGCAGGCGGATCATATTGCTGATCAACGGTCGGGAGCGGCCGATCCGGGCGGCGAGTTCGTCGTGGGTAACGTCGAACTCGTCGAGGAGCTGTTGATACGCCGCCGCTTCTTCCAGAGGATTCAGTTGAGCGCGGTGGATGTTTTCCAGCAGGGCGTCGCGCAGCAAGTTGTCGTCGGCTGTCTCCCGCACGATCGCCGGAATGGCGGTCAGGCCGGCGGTCTGGGCGGCGCGCCACCGCCGCTCCCCCATGACGAGTTGATAGCGCGGACCGCTCGTCGTGGCGTTCAGCTGGCGAACCACGATGGGCTGCATGAGGCCGAACTCGCGGATCGAGTGCACGAGTTCGGAGAGGGCCTCCTCGTCGAACACCTGCCGGGGCTGGCGCGGGTTGGGCTCGATCAGGCTCGGGTCGATCTCGCGGTACACCGCACCGATGTCGGTCGGGGCGCCGGCGGGCGTGGGTCCGCCGAACATCACGTCCGCGGCTGCCGCGCCCAGTCGCGGCCCGCCCGGCGTTGGCTCCTCGCCCGCATCGGCCGGTCCGGTGGGAATCAGTGATGCCAAGCCTCTGCCGAGGCCACCTTTTCTGCGTGACGGCTGGCTCATCGTTGTCCCCCCTCGTTCGGTCGGCCACGCTCGGCGAGTTCGCGGCTGGCGTCGAGATAACTCATCGCGCCACGAGAACCGGGATCGTAGTCGATGATGGTCATGCTGTAGCCGGGTGCTTCGGAGACTTTGACGCTGCGCGGGATGACGGTCCGCAACACCTTGGGCCCGAAGTAGCGGCGGACTTCGTCGGCGACTTGATCGGCGAGCTTGGTCCGCCCGTCGTACATGGTGAGGATGACGGTGCTGACGTCGAGGCCGGGATTCAGGTGCGCCTTGACCATCTCGATGTTGTTCATCAACTGCGACACCCCCTCCAGGGCGTAGTACTCACACTGGATCGGGATGAGCACCTCGGGTGCGGCGACCAAAGCGTTGATGGTGAGCAGACCCAGCGATGGCGGGCAGTCGATGAACACGAAGTCGAAGTCGGCACTGTCGAGTTCGGCGAGCGCGGTGCGCAGTCGATTCTCCCGCGCCACCATGCTCACCAATTCGATCTCGGCTCCGGCCAGGTCGATCGTGGACGGGACGCAGAACAGTCGCTCGCTGTGCGGGCTCTGCCGCATTGCCGTCTGCAGTGGGATCTCTCCGAGCAGAACTTCGTACGACGACGGTGTCCCGGAGTGCCGGTCGGTGATGCCCAATGCGGTGCTCGCGTTGCCCTGCGGGTCGAGGTCGATCACGAGCGTCTTGAGTCCTTGCACGGCCAGTGCCGCCGCCAGGTTCACCGCGGTCGTGGTCTTGCCGACGCCGCCCTTCTGGTTGGCGATGGTGAAGAGCCGGCGCTCAGTCGGGCGGGGCAGTGGCTGATAGCCCTTCGACAAGACTTGCGTCGCCCGTTCCGCAGCCGCTCCTATGGGTGTATCGAATTCTGATGTTTCACGTGAAACATGGATTCCGGCGTCGGGGCCGAACGGGTCGTGTGGCGCACTCATAGGCTCTCCCTGCTCGCTCGTCTCCGCGACGAGCCCCGGGCGGATTCCCCGCGCCGCGCCACCACCACCCGTGTCGGTGGAGACAGATAGCTCACGCCACATTCCACCACCCTGGCACCCGTAGCACCTAACCGGTCCATCACACGCCGGTGCTCGCGCAGCTCGTCCTCGGCGCGCTCACCCTTGATCGCTAGCATCCGTCCGCCTGGCCGCAGCAACGGCAGGCTCCAGCGGGTCAGCTTGTCGAGCGACGCCACCGCCCGGGACGTGACGGCGTCGCATTCCCCGATCGTCTCGCGGACCGTCACGTCCTCAGCGCGTCCTCGCACCACCTCGACGTCGAGACCGAGTTCGGCGAGCACGGTGCCCAGGAACTCCGTGCGGCGCGACATCGATTCAACGAGGACGATGCGCAACCCGGGCTTCGCGATCGCCAGCGGGATTCCGGGCAGCCCGGCGCCGCTGCCGATATCGGCAATCAGCTCGCCGGGCTCGAGGAGTTCCGCGGCCGCTCCACAATTCAGGACGTGCCGATCCCAGATCCGGCTGACCTCTCGTGGACCGAGGAGCCCCCACTCCACACCGATGCCCGCTAGCAGTTCGGCGTAGCGTTCGGCCAGAGCCAACCGATCACCGAAGATCGCCGTCGCCGCACCGGAGACCGCGGGCGCCTCGGTCCTCGGACCGTCGTGGGAGTCGACATGTTTCACGTGAAACATTCCTCCCGCTCGTGCCCGCTGGTGCACCAATAGGAACTACACCGATGTAACTCGACCGGCCGACTAGTGCTCAGTCGACGAGAACAACAACCCGTCGCGCCGGCTCGACGCCTTCGCTCTCGCTGTGCACACCGGTCACCGCCGCGACGGCGTCATGGACGATCTTGCGCTCAAACGGCGTCATCGGCGAGAGCTCCTCGCGCTCCCCGCTCTCCAGCACCCGCCGGGCAACCTTGTCTCCCAACGCGGCCAGCTCGTCGCGGCGGCGGCGACGCCAGCCCGCGATGTCGAGCATCAGCCTGCTGCGCACGCTGGTCTTCTGGTGCACTGCGAGCCGAGTCAGCTCCTGCAGCGCGTCGAGCACCTCGCCTTTGCGGCCGACCAACTTGGTGAGGTCGTCGCTGCCGTCGATGCTGACAATCGCGCGACTGCCTTCAACGTCGAGGTCGATGTCGCCATCGAAGTCGAGCAGGTCGAGTAGTTCCTCGAGGTAGTCGCCCGCGATCTCGCCCTCGGCAACCAACCGCTCCTCGAGGTCGCCCTCGCCTTCGCCGTTCTCGGCCGCCGCGCTGTCAGCGGCTTCCTCGACGATCTCCTCGGCGAGCGCCCCGTGTGCGTCACGCCCGTTGGTGTCGACGTCCGTCATATCTGTCTATCCTTCCCGTCGCCCGGGCCTCCGCCCGGTATGTCTGTCGCCCGGCTCCCCCGCCGGACGGGTGATCAGCGCCCGCGCTTCTTCGGCTTGGCGCCTGGCCGCGGTGCGCGGTTGGTCACGGTGTCATCGGCGGCTGCCTCGGCGACTTCGGCCGGCGACGACCCGTTCGGGCTCTTCGTCGATCGCTTGGGCTTGGCGCCCGGCGCGGGGGCATTCGCCGCTCGCCGCTCGATCGCTTCGCGCTTCTTCGCTTCTTCTTCCTTCTCGAGCATGCCGAACACGTAGTGCTGTTGACCGAAGGTCCAAATGTTGTTCGCGAACCAGTAAAAGATGATCGCCAGCGGCAGGAAGGGGCCACCGACCACGACGCCGAGTGGGAACACGTACAGCGACAACTTGTTCATCATCGCGGTCTGTGGGTTGGCCGCGGCCTCTGGGCTTTGCCGGGCCACCGACGCCCGGCTGTTGAAGTAGGTGGCGACGCCGGCCAGGATCATGACCGGGAGTCCCACCGCGATCACGGACAGCCGGCTGAAGTGGGTGAAAGCCTCGAGGCTCGCGCCGCGCTGCACCATGCTCGCGCCCAGCGGAGCGCCGAACAGATTGGCGTCCAAGAAGTGCGCGACGTCGGTGGCCGAGAAGACGTAGTTGCCCAACGCGCGGTTCCGTTCGGGCGACAGGCCCAGCTGCCCGATGCCGGTGCTGGTCCGGTTGAAGCACCGCAGCACGTGATAGAGCCCGAGGAAGACCGGGATCTGCGCGAGCATCGGCAGACAGCCGAGGACAGGGTTGAACCCGTGTTCGCGCTGCAGCTTCTGCATCTCCAGCGCCAGCCGCTGCCGGTCCTTGCCGTACTTCTTCTGCAGCGCCTTGATCTGTGGCTGCAGCTCCTGCATCTGGCGGGTGGTGCGGATCTGGCGGACGAACGGGCTGTAGAGGATCGCCCGGAGACTGAACACCAGGAACACCACCGACAGCATCCACGCGAAGAAATTCGTCGGACCCAGCAGCGCGGCGAACGCCTTGTACCAAACCCACATGATCGCCGAAACCGGGTAATAGAAATAGTCCAGGCTGAACGGATCAAAAGACAACAGAATCACTCTCCCCTAGCGTCGCTGGGGTTCCCCAGACTTGGGTCCCGGCTCCCCCGCGCTCCGGTACCGGATCCCATCCTCCCCGATGCCACGGCCCGCACTTCGCCAGCCGAACAGCGGCCAGCACACTGCCTCGCAGCAATCCGAACTCCGCCAGCGCATCCACCGCATATTGACTGCAGGTCGGGGTGAACCGACATGTCGGCAGCCGCATCGGCGAAATCATGTGCCGGTAGAGCTGGATGAGATAGATCAGTGCGCGTACCACCGCGGTCTCGACAGCTCGTAGTGCACGCATCACCGGGTGAACCCCGATTTCCGCGCCCGTCGTAGGCCGGCACGCAATTCGTCCGCCAGTCGGGCAGTACCGACGTCGCGGCCGCTGGGCAGTGCGCGGATCACCAACCGCTCGGAGTGATTCAGTCCGCCGAGAACGTCGCGGGCCGCGTGGCGCAGCCTCCGCGACATTCGATGGCGTTGCACCGCGGATCCGACTGATCGAGAGACGATCAAACCGACTTTGGGCGCATCCGCCGCTGCGTCATCGCCGCGGTGTACGTAGATCACCATGTCAGGCTGCACGGCCCGAGTTCCGTGCTTCACCGTGACATCGAAATCGGTCGACCGCGTCATACGATTTCGCGCGGAAAGCACCGCTGCCACACCGGATTGTGAAAATCAGGCAGTCAACGAGCGGCGTCCCTTGCGACGCCGGTCCGACACGATCGCCCGGCCGGCCCTGGTGCGCATCCGCAGCCGGAAGCCGTGCACGCGGGCACGGCGCCGGTTATTCGGCTGGAAGGTCCGCTTGCCCTTTGCCACGACTCTCTCCTTGTTACATCTGGCATCGTGCACCACCCGGTACCGAATACCGGTGGGTCACGCTTGCCCTCACGTCGCCTCGTTAGGCTTTGTGTCTCGGTGGTAACCGGCGCGGGCCCCCGGGCTCAGTGCTCGGATCGCAGCCGTATCGCCGACTTTCGGGCGACTGTACGAGGGTACTGACCACTGTTCCCCCGGTCAAACCTGGCTTATCGGACCGGTTGGTGGACAAGGAACTTTCACTGACGTCACACCCGCCACCAGTCCGCTGAGCAATGTCGGCGAAAGCGTCGCCAATGTTGCGGAACGGTTGGCCGTGAGCGACGAAAGCTGTTAATTTCGGGCAGTGCCGTTCCAGACCGGAGCGGCGCGACAACGAAGCAAGGATGGCAGGCCGGTTCACCGACCAACTGACTCTTGTCGGCTGTCAGATGAACTGGTCCCGCGGGCCGTCGGGGGAAGCCTGCGGCGCCGTGTTCGCTGTCCTGTCCACACGTGTGGATAACCATGTGGACAGTTCGTCGTCGCTGGCAACCGTTGTACGTTGATGTCACAGCAGGGGGACCCGTCGTTGACTGAGGACCCCGGATCAAGCTTCGCCACGGTCTGGAGCGCTGTCGTCTCCGAACTCAACGGCGAGATCGCCGCCGACGGCTCGGCCTCCAATAGTGAGCAGTACGCCGCGCCGCTGACCCCGCAGCAGCGAGCGTGGCTCAACCTCGTGCAGCCGTTGCAGATCGTCGAAGGTTTCGCTCTGCTGTCGGTGCCGAGCAGCTTCGTCCAGAACGAGATCGAACGGCACCTGCGCACGCAGATCACCGAGGCGTTGAGCCGTCGGCTGGGCCAACCGATCGAACTCGGTGTGCGGATCTCCGCCATGGCCACCGACGAGCCCGAAGAATCCGCGGCCGGCATCCTGGACGAACAACTCGCCGACTTCGACGAGGTGGATGAAGACAGCGAAGCGCTGGCGAGCGCGCACGAGAACTGGCCCAAATATTTCAGCGAGCGGCCACACAACACCGCCGCCGATGCGGCGGCCGGTCTCAGCTTGAATCGGCGCTACACCTTCGACACCTTCGTCATCGGCGCGTCGAATCGGTTCGCCCATGCCGCGGCCCTGGCCATTGCCGAAGCACCGGCACGGGCCTACAACCCGCTTTTCATCTGGGGTGAATCCGGCCTCGGCAAGACCCACCTGCTGCATGCGGCCGGCAACTACGCGCAGCGGCTGTTCCCCGGCATGCGAGTCAAGTACGTCTCCACCGAGGAGTTCACCAACGACTTCATCAACTCGCTGCGCGACGACCGCAAGGTGGCGTTCAAGCGCAGCTACCGCGATGTCGATGTGCTGCTGGTCGACGACATCCAGTTCATCGAAGGCAAAGAAGGTATCCAGGAGGAGTTCTTCCACACCTTCAACACCCTGCACAACGCCAACAAACAGATCGTCATCTCCTCCGACCGGCCGCCCAAACAGTTGGCCACCCTGGAAGACCGGCTGCGAACCAGGTTCGAGTGGGGATTGATCACCGACGTTCAGCCACCGGAGCTGGAGACGCGAATCGCCATCCTGCGCAAGAAAGCACAGATGGAGCGTCTCAACGTTCCCGACGATGTCCTCGAGTTGATCGCCAGCAGCATCGAGCGCAACATCCGCGAACTGGAAGGCGCGCTCATCCGCGTCACCGCGTTCGCCTCGCTGAACAAAGCGCCGATCGACAAAGCTCTGGCCGAGATCGTGTTGCGCGACCTGATCGCCGACGCCAGCACTATGCAGATCAGCGCCGCGACGATCATGGCAGCGACCGCCGAATACTTCGACACCACGGTTGAGGAATTGCGTGGCCCGGGCAAGACCCGCGCGCTGGCTCAGTCCCGTCAGATCGCGATGTATTTATGCCGCGAACTCACCGACCTGTCGCTGCCCAAGATCGGGCAGGCGTTCGGCCGCGACCACACCACGGTGATGTACGCGCAGAAGAAGATTCTCTCCGAGATGGCGGAGCGACGTGAGATCTTCGATCACGTCAAAGAGCTCACCACGCGGATCCGTCAGCGCTCCAAGCGCTGATTCCCGCACGAAATTTCAAAAAAACTTCTGTCTCTCCACGTCACACGTGTCACACGATTGGTTGTGGATACGGCTGTGGGCAAACTGCTCACAGTTTTCCGGCAGCGATCCATTCGGTGCACAACCGCGGCCAGTCCCCATCCGCTGCACACGAACCCCACAACCCGGCGTCGTGTCATCCACACCCCGACCGGCTCCCCCAGCAGCACAGACGTGATGCTGTCCCCACCATGCACAGGCCCTAATACTGTTATTGAATTCTCTACATAGTTTCTTCTTTGAAAACAGGGCCTGGGGAGGGACCGTTGCACACCCCCTTCGAGGCCCATGACAGACCCGAGTGTCACTGATTCCGATTAGCTTTCAAGATGGCGTCCGACGCTCTAACGTTGTGGTTCGACTTCCGTTTCGGGCGTCGGAGCGGATTACGGGCACGGGCGTCCGTCGGCGGGGGAAGCTAGCACCCATGGGTGCCAGCCGCTGAAGTAAGCCTTGCTGTTCGAGGTGATGAAGGGACGCAATGAACGTGGCGACGACCACAGTCGGCTTGACCGACTTGAAGTTTCGCTTAGTGCGAGACGACTTCGCCGAGGCGGTGGCCTGGGTCGCACGCACGCTGCCGGCCAGGCCCACGGTGCCGGTGCTGGCCGGTGTGCTCTTGACCGGCTCGGATGACGGTCTGACGATTTCCGGGTTCGACTACGAAGTTTCCGCCGAAGTTCGATTGGCAGCGGAAATTGCTTCTCCTGGAACAGCTTTGGTATCTGGGCGGTTGTTGTCCGACATCACCCGGGCATTGCCGAACAAGCCCGTGGACGTCCACGTCGAAGGCACCAGGGTTTCGATTGCGTGTGGAAGTGCGAAGTTCTCGCTGCCGACGATGGCCGTCGAGGATTACCCGACGCTGCCCGCGTTGCCGGACAAGACCGGTGCGCTGTCGACCGACGTGTTCGCCGAAGCGATCGGTCAGGTCGCGGTCGCGGCGGGCCGCGACGACACATTGCCGATGCTGACCGGCATCCGGGTCGAAATCTCCGGTGAGTCGGTGGTTTTGGCGGCCACCGACCGGTTCCGGCTGGCGGTTCGCGAGCTGACCTGGTCGGCGGCGGCACCCGATGTCGAAGCCGCGGTGCTGGTGCCGGCCAAGACGTTGTCCGAGGCGGCCAAGAGTGGCACTGATGGCGCCGAAGTTCATTTGTCGTTGGGTGCGGGACCAGCCGTCGGCAAGGACGGTCTGCTCGGCATCAGTGGGAACGGTAAGCGCAGCACGACCCGGCTGCTGGATGCGGAGTTCCCCAAGTTCCGCCAACTGCTGCCCACTGAGCACACCGCGGTCGCCACGGTCGGGGTGGCCGAGTTGACCGAGGCCATCAAGCGGGTGGCGTTGGTGGCAGATCGCGGCGCCCAGGTCCGGATGGAATTCTCCGGCGACGTGCTGCGGTTGTCGGCGGGTGCCGACGATGTCGGCCGCGCCGAAGAGGACGTTCCGGTGGAGTTCGCCGGCGAACCGCTGACGATCGCGTTCAACCCGACCTATCTCACCGACGGGCTGGGATCGCTGCACTCCGGGCGGGTGTCGTTCGGGTTCACTACGCCCAGCCGGCCGGCGGTGCTACGCCCGGCGGGCGACGACGATGCTCAGCCCGATGGCAGCGGACCGTTCCCGGCGGCGCAGACCGATTACGTGTATTTGCTGATGCCGGTCCGTCTGCCCGGTTAGCGGCAGGGACGAGGCGCGTGTACGTCCGCCATCTGGGCTTACAGGACTTTCGCTCCTGGGCGAACATCGAGCTCGAGTTGACGCCGGGGCGGACGGTGTTCGTCGGATCAAACGGCTTCGGTAAGACGAATCTTGTTGAGGCGCTGTGGTATTCATCGACTCTGGGCTCTCACCGGGTCGCGACGGACGCGCCGCTGGTCCGGGTGGGCGCGTCGCGCGCTGTGGTGTCGACGATCGTGGTCAACGAAGGCCGCGAATGCGCGGTCGATCTGGAGATCTCCGCCGGCCGGGCCAACAAGGCACGGTTGAATCGTTCTCCGGTACGCAGTCCCCGCGAGGTGGTCGGTGTTCTTCGTGCGGTGTTGTTCGCGCCGGAGGATTTGTCGTTGGTCCGGGGCGACCCGTCGGATCGCCGGCGGTATCTCGATGATCTGGCGGCGGTGCGTCGACCGCGGGTGGCTGGAATCCGGGCCGACTACGACAAAGTCCTGCGTCAACGCACCGCCTTGTTGAAATCCGCGTCGGGGGCTCGGTTCCGGGGCGACCGTGGTGCGCTGGAGACCCTCGATGTGTGGGACGGACACCTGGCCATGCACGGAGCCGAGTTGATGGCCGCGCGGATGAATCTGGTCAACGAGTTGGCGCCCGAAGTACAGAAGAGCTACCAACTGCTGGCGCCCGCGTCGCGGCCGGCGTCGATCGGTTATCACGCCAGCATCGACATCGAACCGGATCACCCGGACGTCGAGATTCTGCGCGAGGCGCTGCTGGAAAAAATGGCCGCTCGCAGGGATGCCGAACTCGAACGCGGCGTGTGTCTGGTCGGCCCACACCGCGACGACCTGGAGCTCCGACTCGGCGACCAACCCGCGAAAGGCTTTGCCAGCCACGGGGAGTCGTGGTCGATGGCGTTGGCGCTACGACTGGCGGCCTACGAATTGTTGCGCGCGGACGGCAGCGATCCGGTGCTGCTACTCGACGACGTGTTCGCCGAACTGGACACCGCGCGCCGGGAAGCGCTGGCTGCGGCCGCCGCATCGGCCGAACAGGTCTTGGTGACGGCGGCGGTTCTGGACGACATCCCCCGCGATTGGGATGCGACCCTGGTGCGTATCACTCTGAAGGACGACGACAGCGGACCGGTATCGGCGGTGGAGACGTGATGGACAGCGACGACAAATCCGAACCGCCCGACCAGCTGAGCGGACTGACCGGCATGGACCTGGTCCGGCGAGTCCTGGAAGAAGCCCGCGGCGCCGCGCGCACCCAAGGTAAAGATGTCGGACGCGGTCGCCGGCTGCCGCCCACTCGTCGGGTCGCCGGCGCGGGTTCTCGCCGCCGGTGGTCCGGCCCCGGCCCCGACTCGCGTGATCCCCAGCCGCTGGGCGGCGCCACCCGCGAGTTGGCGCAGAAACAAGGGTGGTCGGGGCGCGTCGCGGAAGGCGCGGTGTTCGGCCGGTGGCCCACGGTGGTCGGCGCCAATATCGCCGAGCACGCGACGCCGACCGGGCTGCGCGACGGGGTGTTGACGGTCGCCGCGGAATCGACGGCCTGGGCCACCCAATTACGGATCATTCAGACCCAAGTGCTGGCCAAGATCGCCGCCGAGGTCGGCGACGGTGTGGTGACCAGCCTCAAGATCACCGGACCGGTCGCTCCGTCCTGGCGGAAGGGGCCCCTGCACATCGCCGGGAGAGGGCCGCGCGACACGTACGGCTAGGCCTTCCCGCGATCCGCTCAGGGCCGTCAGAAGCTTGCAAACTGCCTCGTCAAGCGTCAGGACGAAGACGAGAGCGAGAAATTCCGTATACGGCGCAGATAGCTGTGTAGAAACGCCCGTGCAGAATCGGTGCGGGGCGCTCTTGACGGTAGACTGACCCAGAACCAGCGCACAGTCATCGGACTGGCCGCGCGTGCACCCCAAGGAGAGCCTTCCGATCGTGGCTGCCCCGAAGAAGAATCCGAAAGAGTACGGCGCCGATTCCATCACCATCCTGGAGGGTCTGGAAGCGGTCCGTAAACGCCCCGGCATGTACATCGGCTCCACCGGGGAGCGCGGATTGCACCACCTCATCTGGGAGGTCGTCGACAACGCTGTCGATGAGGCGATGGGCGGCCACGCCGACACCGTCGACGTGAAGATCCTGGAGAACGGCGGAGTCCAGGTCACCGACAACGGCCGCGGCATCCCGGTGGCCATGCACGCGACGGGCGTTCCCACCGTCGACGTCGTGATGACCCAGTTGCACGCCGGCGGCAAGTTCGGCGGCGAAGACGGCGCCTACGCGGTGTCGGGCGGTCTGCACGGGGTGGGCGTCTCGGTGGTCAACGCGTTGTCCACCCGACTCGAGGTCGAGATCTCCCGTGATGGCTCCGAGTGGTATCAGACCTATGACCGGTCGGTGCCGGGCACCCTCAAGCAGGGCGACAAGACCAAGAAGACCGGTACGACGGTGCGGTTCTGGGCGGACCCGGGCATCTTCGAGACGACGAACTACGACTTCGAGACGGTCGCCCGCCGGCTCCAGGAGATGGCTTTCCTCAACAAGGGTCTGACCATCAACCTGACCGACGAACGTGTCACCAGAGACGAGATCGTCGACGAAGTCGTCAGCGACACCGCCGAGGCGCCGAAGTCCGCGGAAGAAAAAGTCGCCGAATCCACTGCGCCGCACAAGGTCAAGCACCGCACCTTCCACTACCCGGGCGGCCTGGTCGACTATGTGAAGCACATCAACCGCACCAAGAACCCGATCCACAGCACCATCGTCGATTTCTCCGGGAAGGGTCCCGGCCACGAGGTCGAGATCGCGATGCAGTGGAACGCAGGCTATTCGGAGTCGGTGCACACCTTCGCCAACACCATCAACACCCACGAGGGCGGCACCCACGAGGAGGGTTTCCGCGCTGCGCTGACGTCGGTCGTGAACAAGTACGCCAAAGACAAGAAGTTGCTGAAAGAGAAGGACCCCAACCTCACCGGCGACGACATTCGCGAGGGTTTGGCCGCGGTCATCTCGGTCAAGGTCAGCGAGCCGCAGTTCGAAGGCCAGACCAAGACGAAACTGGGTAACACCGAGGTCAAGTCGTTCGTACAGAAGATCTGCAACGAGCAGTTGTCGCACTGGTTCGAGGCCAATCCCGCCGATGCCAAGACGGTGCTGAACAAAGCGGTGTCATCCGCGCAGGCCCGCATCGCCGCCCGGAAAGCCCGAGAGTTGGTGCGGCGCAAGAGCGCCACCGATATCGGCGGGTTGCCAGGCAAGCTCGCGGACTGCCGCTCTACCGACCCGCGCAAGTCGGAACTGTATGTGGTGGAGGGTGATTCGGCCGGCGGCTCGGCGAAAAGCGGACGGGACTCGATGTTCCAGGCCATCCTGCCGTTGCGCGGCAAGATCATCAACGTGGAGAAGGCCCGCATCGACCGGGTGCTGAAGAACACCGAAGTGCAGGCCATCATCACCGCGCTGGGCACCGGAATCCACGACGAGTTCGACCTCACCAAGCTGCGCTACCACAAGATCGTGCTGATGGCCGACGCGGACGTCGACGGCCAACACATCTCCACGCTGCTGCTGACGCTGTTGTTCCGGTTCATGCGGCCACTCATCGAGAACGGCCACGTGTTCCTCGCGCAGCCGCCGCTGTACAAACTGAAGTGGCAGCGCAGCGAACCCGAGTTCGCCTACTCCGACCGGGAGCGTGACGGGCTGTTGGAGGCCGGCCGGGCTGCGGGCCGAAAGATCAACGCCGAAGACGGTATTCAGCGGTACAAGGGTCTCGGCGAGATGGATGCCAAGGAGCTGTGGGAGACCACGATGGACCCGTCCGTGCGGGTGCTGCGCCAGATCACCCTGGACGACGCGGCAGCGGCCGACGAGCTGTTCTCCATTCTGATGGGCGAGGACGTCGAGGCCCGCCGCAGCTTCATCACCCGTAACGCCAAAGACGTTCGCTTCCTGGATGTTTAACCAATCGAGACGGCTAGTACTAGCGACCGAAGGAACACATGACTGACACCACGTTGCCGCCGAGCGGCGAAGCCGGCGACCGCATCGAACCGGTCGACATCCAGCACGAAATGCAGCGCAGCTACATCGATTACGCCATGAGCGTGATCGTGGGCCGTGCTCTGCCGGAGGTACGCGACGGCCTCAAGCCGGTGCACCGCCGGGTGCTGTATGCGATGTTCGACTCCGGCTTCCGACCGGACCGCGGACACGCGAAATCCGCTCGCTCCGTTGCCGAGACGATGGGTAACTATCACCCGCACGGTGACTCGTCGATCTACGACACCCTGGTCCGCATGGCGCAGCCGTGGTCGCTGCGCTATCCGCTCGTCGACGGGCAGGGCAACTTCGGCTCGCCGGGCAACGACCCGCCAGCGGCGATGAGATACACCGAGGCGCGGCTGACTCCGCTCGCGATGGAGATGCTGCGTGAAATCGACGAGGAGACAGTCGATTTCATCCCGAACTACGACGGGCGCGTGCAGGAGCCGACGGTTCTTCCGAGCCGGTTCCCGAACCTGTTGGCCAACGGCTCCGGCGGCATCGCCGTCGGGATGGCCACCAACATCCCGCCGCACAACCTCAGGGAACTCGCCGAGGCCGTGTACTGGTGCCTGGAGAACCACGAGGCCGACGAGGAGGCCACGCTGGCAGCGGTCTGCGAGCGGGTCAAGGGGCCGGACTTCCCGACATACGGCCTGATCGTCGGCTCGCAAGGGATCAACGACGCCTACACCACCGGCCGGGGTTCCATCCGGATGCGCGGCGTCGTTGAGGTAGAAGAGGATTCGCGCGGGCGCACCTCGATCGTCATCACCGAATTGCCCTACCAGGTCAACCACGACAACTTCATCACCTCGATCGCCGAGCAGGTCCGCGACGGCAAGTTGGCGGGCATCTCGAACATCGAGGACCAGAGCAGCGACCGCGTCGGCCTGCGCATCGTCGTGGAGATCAAGCGCGACGCGGTGGCCAAGGTCGTGCTGAACAACCTCTACAAGCACACCCAGCTGCAGACCAGCTTCGGCGCCAACATGCTGTCGATCGTCGACGGCGTGCCGCGCACGCTGCGGCTGGACCAGATGATCCGCTACTACGTCGAGCACCAGCTCGACGTGATCATCAGGCGCACCACTTACCGGCTGCGTAAGGCCAACGAGCGAGCCCACATTCTGCGCGGGCTGGTCAAAGCCCTTGACGCACTTGACGAAGTGATCGCGTTGATCCGCGCGTCGGAGACCGTCGACATCGCCAGGGCCGGCCTGATCGAGCTGCTGGACATCGACGAGATCCAGGCCCAGGCCATCCTCGACATGCAACTGCGTCGCCTGGCGGCATTGGAGCGGCAACGCATCGTCGACGACCTGGCCAAGATCGAAGCCGAGATCGCCGACCTGGAAGACATCCTGGCCAAGCCGGAGCGGCAGCGCGCGATCGTGCACGACGAGCTCGCCGAGATCGCCGAGAAGCACGGCGACGACCGCCGCACCCGGATCATCGCCGCCGACGGCGACGTCAGCGACGAGGATCTGATCACCCGTGAGGACGTCGTCGTCACCATTACCGAGACCGGGTACGCCAAGCGCACCAAGACCGACCTCTACCGCAGCCAGAAGCGCGGCGGCAAGGGCGTCCAAGGCGCCGGGCTCAAGCAGGACGACATCGTGCGGCACTTCTTCGTGTGCTCCACCCACGACTGGATCCTGTTCTTCACCACACAGGGCCGGGTGTATCGGGCCAAGGCCTACGACTTGCCGGAAGCCTCGCGCATCGCGCGCGGGCAGCACGTCGCCAACCTGCTGGCATTCCAGCCGGAGGAGCGGATCGCGCAGGTCATCCAGATCAAGAGCTACGAAGACGCCCCCTACCTGGTGCTGGCCACCCGCAACGGGCTGGTCAAGAAGACCAAGCTGACCGACTTCGACTCGAACCGGTCCGGCGGCATCGTGGCGGTCAATCTGCGCGACGGCGACGAGCTGGTCGGGGCGGTGCTGTGCTCCTCAGAGGAGGATCTGCTGCTGGTCTCGGCCAACGGCCAATCGATCCGGTTCTCGGCCACCGACGATGCGCTGCGGCCGATGGGCCGGGCGACCTCGGGTGTGCAGGGCATGCGGTTCAACACCGACGACTACCTGCTCTCGCTGAACGTGGTCCGCGAAGGCACGTTCTTGCTGGTGGCGACGTCTGGCGGATATGCCAAGCGGACCGCGATCGAGGAGTACACCCCACAGGGCCGCGGCGGTAAGGGGATCTTGACGATCCAATACGACACCCGCCGTGGCAAGCTCGTGGGAGCGCTGATCGTCGACGACGACAGCGAGGTGTACGCGATCACCTCCGGCGGCGGAGTGATCCGGACGGCGGCCAGGCAGGTTCGCAAGGCCGGACGGCAGACCAAGGGTGTTCGGTTGATGAACCTGGGCGATGGGGACACACTGTTGGCGATTGCTCGCAACGCCGAAGAAGCCGAGGTGGTCGACGACTCGGACGCCGAGCCGAACGCGTAAGCAATCGACGACCGCCGCGGCGGCCGGATGCACAGTGAGGAGCTGTCGGTGACTTCACCGAACGAGCCGGGATACGCCGGACCGGGCGACACCCCGAATGGGAATGGCTCGACCGAGCGGTCCGACACCGGCGCGGCGCCGCGCAAGTGGAACGGCCCCCGGCCGGAGCAGGCACAGCAGCGTCAGTCCGATGGTCCCAAACCCCAGCGGCCGGCCACCAGGCCGTCCGCGAGCGCCAGCGCCGAGGCCCGGTTGAACCGGTTCATCTCCGGCACGGCCGCGCCGGGCTCCGAGGCGCCGGCACGCAGCGAAAGCCAGCAGAACGACGCCTACCCCAGCGAGTTACCCGATCTGTCCGGCCCGATACCGCGTGCGGGACAACGCAAATCGACGTCCGAGGAATCCGTGGACCAGCCGACGACTCGCGTGCGAACCCAGGTGTCGGCACGGCCACAGGGTCCGTTGCGCGCGAGCATGCAGGTTCGGCGGATCGACCCGTGGAGCACCTTGAAGGTGTCGCTGATCCTGTCGGTGGCGCTGTTCTTCGTGTGGATGATCGCCGTGGCGTTCCTGTACCTGGTGCTCGGCGGCATGGGTGTGTGGAGCAAGCTGAACAGCAACGTCGGGGATCTGCTGAACAACACCAGCGGCAGCGCTGAGCTGGTCTCCGCAGGCACCATCTTCGGCGGCGCCACGTTGATCGGTCTAGTGAACATCGTGCTGCTCACCGCCGCGGCCACCATCGGCGCGTTCATTTACAACCTGACGACCGACCTGATCGGCGGCGTCGAGGTGACGCTGGCCGACCGGGACTAGCGGTTTGGGAGCAGGCGACTCGGTGCGGTAATCTCGGCGGTCGTCCGTACTGCGTACGGGCCTATAGCTCAGGTGGTTAGAGCGCTTCGCTGATAACGAAGAGGTCGGAGGTTCGAGTCCTCCTAGGCCCACAACCATGTGTTCGCCACGACGTTTTGTAAGACTGGTGTTGCCGCTGGCCGCGGTTGCCGCGCTGGCGGTCGTCGTCCGGTCTCGGCGCGGCGTCGAGGTGTGGCATGTGGCCGCCGACCAGCCCGCTGGTCGACACGAGGGGCCTTAGCTCAGTTGGTAGAGCGCTGCCTTTGCAAGGCAGATGTCAGGAGTTCGAATCTCCTAGGCTCCACATCCGCGGTGTCGTCAGGTATGACGAAAACCTCTACCGGACCGGTCGAGCGGGTCGGGATCCAGGCCGAGGTAGGTCCGCCGCAGTCGGTCCCACAGTGTTAGCTGCTCCCAGGCCGGCTCGTCGCGGATTTGCTGGTCGTTGGTCAGGAACGGGTTGGGCAGCATGACGGTCATCATTTGTTCGTCGCGACCGTTGAACAGGCGCACACCCCATGACGTGGGGTGGCCGTCGCCGCTGATTCCGCGGTACAGCTCGGCGCGGTGACATCTGCGGATTCGACCGAGCTCGGGTCCGCTGGCCGTGTGCTCGCCAATGCATAAGTGGAAATGCCAGCGGCCGAAATCGACCGTGGCGTAGCCGTCGTACATCGAAATGCGCTTGGGCGGGTTCGGCGCCGCGACTTCCCACGCCGCGCCCTGGATCAGCACTCCGAACCAGATGTCGTCCCAGTACTCCTCGAAGCACACCCGGATGAGGTCGAGCAGGCTCTGTTCGTCGGTGGGTAGCGGCCAGACTTGCTCACGACTGCCGTCGGTGTCGACGATCGCTGGGCTGGCGGTTGTCATAAGGGCACCTTTCTGCGGCGTCGTGCGAAGCCCGTTTGCGTTGTGCAAGCGACTGAATCACACCACACAGGTGCATCGCTTGACGTGGTGTGGGAAACTTCCACCGTTAGGCGACGACGACGTAGGAAGCCGGTGTGAATCCGGCGCGGTCCCGCCACTGTCATCGGGGAGCGAACCTCACTAGCCACGGCCGCAAGGTTGGAAGGCGAGGCGAGCAGTGATCCGAGAGCCAGGACACTCGCGTCGTCGCATTCTGCAACCCGGGGCGGGCGACCCCGAGAGAGCTGTGGCGAGCGATGTCGCGTCGTTCCTGGTTGGCGCTCACCCTGAGCGCGGTGGTGGCTGTCGTCTCGGGCGCCTGCGCTGCGCGCCGTCCGGTCAGCGGCCAACGGAACCGTAACTGCACAACTGACTTCCGTGCGGGGATGCAGCGATGACTGCACGCGAGATCCGTGACCTCGCCACTGTCCCGCCCAGCACCCTCCGCGACGCCCCGCCCGAGAAGATTGTTGCCGCACTCGCCGACATCGGCGAGATCACGGAGTATTTCGCGCTGACCTGCGGGCCGGCGAATGACGACCGGCTCCCGGTACAGCAGCTCTACACCGATCACGCATTGCTCGAGAGCATCCTCGAACGCGTGCGGACGCGCATCGGCGCCACCGAACGCCGGGTCGCGGTCTCGACATTCTTCCTCGGTTTCGCGGCGCGGCTGTGGTCGATCGGCATCGGCACAGTGATCGGCCATCGTCTGCTGCCCGATCTCGCCGCGCAGGACTTGTCATTCGACGAGACCGGTGGCCACGTCACGCTGCACATCGCAGAGCCACGGGGCTGGCAGGGCGACGACCTGGAGCCGATGCTGGCCGATATCGTTCTCGACAGGCACCTGACGCCGCTCGCGGCCGCATTGAGTCGACGCGGGCCGATCGCGCCGAAGTTGTTGCGCGGCAACGCGGCGTCGGCGCTTCTGGGGGCCGCGAACCAGTACGATCGCCACCGCGCTTCCGATGCCGCCCGCCGGATGGCCGAGCGGCTGTGCGCCGACCACAGACTTTCCGGCGCAATTGTTTTCGGCGAGACCGGCTATCGACGCGCGAGCTGTTGTCTCTATTACCGCACCCGTGGCAGCGGAGTCTGCGGTGACTGTGTGTTCACCGCTGTGCCAGGCACATTCGGCAGGAAGGATGCGCCATGACCGCCCCGATCTGGATCGCCGCGCCGCCCGAAGTGCATTCGACGCTGCTGAGCAGTGGCCCGGGACCCGGCTCGTTGCTGGCGGCCGCGGAGGCGTGGAAAGCGTTGAGCGTCAACTACACCGAGACGGCCGACGAGCTGACCGCTGTGCTGGACGGTGTGCAGGCCGAGACCTGGGTCGGCCCGAGCGCCGAGGAATACGCGGCCGCCCACGCGCCCTATCTGGCTTGGCTACAACAGGAAAGCGCGAACAGCGCGGCACGGGCCGCCGAGCACGAAACCGCGGCAGCCGCCTATACCGCCGCGTTGGCCGCGATGCCGACCCTCGGCGAGTTGGCCGCCAACCACGCCACCCACGCGGTGCTGATGGGGACGAATTTCCTTGGCATCAACACCATCCCGATAGCCCTCAACGAAGCCGATTACGCCCGCATGTGGGTGCAGGCCGCCGCCGTAATGGGCACCTACGAGGGCGTGGCGGGCGCGTCGGTCGCGGCAACCCCGACAACCGAACCGGCGCCGGCGATCGCGAAGGCGGCGGCAGACACCGACCCGTCCACGCCGCCCGCGTGGTTCACCGACCTGGAAAATTATCTGCAAGGACTGTTTCCCCAGCCCTCGTACCCGAACATCGGTCCCGAGTATCAAGAGATACTGAACTTCTTCAACCAGATCGGCTTCACTGACTTCAACGATCCGATCTCGACATGGCTACAAGGCCTCAACCCGTCATGGCTGCCGCCGTACCCCCTCCCCGGGAACTGGCTGGCCTTCACCGGCGACTTTCTCAGTTACCTCACCCCCGAATCCATCGCTTATGACCTGTCCGTTCCGCTGGACCCCGGGTCATACATCGCTTTCACCGGAATCGTGATCGTCGATGACTTTCTGGCTATCGTCTACACCGCCGCCTTCAACCCGCAGGCTCTCGTGCTGGTCGTCCCGGCAGCCCTTGTCGAGATCGTGGGGTCCACGATCGGCAATACCATTCAGTTGCTCCACTACATACTGGAATCAACGTTGCTCCCGCTGCTGCCGGCACTCTTGCCGGTAGCGGCCTCGACATTGGTCCCCTTGGCGGCTGCCCCTGCCGGCCTCGCCGGTTTGGCCGGGCTGGCGGGGCTGGCTGGGCTGGCCCCGGCCGCGACCGCACCGATGCTGGCCCCGGCGTTCGCGATGGCCCCTCCTCCCCCGCCGACACCGGCGCTCGCCCCGCCCGCACCGGCACCCGCCCCGGTGGTGCTGACCCACGCCGCTCCCGCCTCGCCGACTCCCCCGCCGCCACCGCCCACACCGGCCGGCCCTCCGGCGCTGACGATGCCGGCATACATGTACGTGGTCGGCGACTTGGGCCTGGCCGCACGACGGGCAGCCGATGCCGCAGCGCAGGCCAAGAAGGCTGCGCCGGATATCGCCGAAACGACTGCGGCTGCAACAGTTCCCGTCGAGAGGCAATCAGTTCAGCGCCGACGCAAGACCAAAAGCGCCATGCTCGGCCGCGGCTACGAGTACATGGACCTCGACCAGGAGCTGAATTACGCCGAGCCGGCCGTGACGGTGTCGGATCGCAACGCCGGGCCCATCGGGTTCGCTGGTAGTGCAGCCAGACCGGACGCCGCCGAACCGGGCGGCCTGGCGACGTTGATCGGGGACCAGTTCGGTGAAAGCTCGTCGGTACCAATGCTGCCGAGCACGTGGAACAAGGAGGATAAAGAGAGATGAAAAATTTTGCTCCGGCGGGCGCGCGAGTAGGGTTCCGCCGATGAGCGTTCACCTGACCCGCATCTATACCCGTACTGGCGACGACGGGACCACCGGGCTGAGCGACTTCTCCCGGGTCTCCAAGAGCGACGCCCGCCTGGTGGCATACGCCGACTGTGACGAGGCCAACGCGGCGATCGGCGTCGCTATCGCACTGGGCCACCCGGAACAGCGGATTGTCCACGTGCTGCAGCAGGTCCAGAACGACCTCTTCGACGCCGGTGCGGACCTCTCGACTCCTGTCGTGGAAAACCCCGGGTATCCGGCCCTGCGCATCACCCAGCCCTACATCGACCGTCTCGAGGGCTGGTGCGACGAGCTCAACGAAGACCTGCCACCGCTGAATTCGTTTGTGCTGCCGGGTGGTTCGCCACTATCGGCACTGTTGCATGTCGCCCGTACCGTGACGCGGCGCGCCGAACGCTCGGCGTGGGAGGCGACTCAACAGCACCCATCAGACACCAGCGCGCTACCGGCAAAGTATCTGAATCGCCTGTCGGACTTGCTGTTCATTCTGTGCCGGGCGGTCAACGCCGACGGTGATGTGCTGTGGCAGCCCGGCGGCGGGCAAGCCGACTAGCCCAAAAATGCGGTGCGGCGCCGTCGCGTCGCGGACCCGACCGGTGTCGTCGGTGACCACCAGATCGGATCCACGATTCCGCCCGGCTAGATCCGGGGTTCGACCTCGACGCTCGGCGGCAGCTGCGACGGCTCCTTCTGTGACGAGCGGCGGACGACCGAGAACGCGACCGCTCCCCCGGCGAGCACGACCGCGGCGGCGCCGGCGAGCACCCACGGCCGCGGGCGGCGTCGCTGCGAACGGCGGGCCTGCTGCAAGGCGTCGGGCAGACCGGTGACAACTTCTTGGGCGGCGGCCAGCTCCAGGATCAGCGCCTCTTGCGCTCGGCGCAGGTCGCGGGCCAGCTGCCCTTCGCGGTAGCGGCGGCGCAGGCTCGACGCGCCGGCCTGCGCGGAGTGAACGCCGAGGCCGACCACGCCGCGGGTCACGTCCACCGGCCCGGTCGCCGTCGCGGCGAGACCGCGGCTCAGCCGCTGCCGGGGGGTCAACCGGGTGTCGTTCTTGGCGCTCATCTCGTGCCTTTCCCAGCCCTGCCGCATGGCCGTGATCTGTTGGCATTCAGACTGCCACACGGCCGACGGGCACCGGCTGTCCGGCGGACCGGACCGTGATGGCAGACTGTGATCCCGTGACCACCAGCCCGATTCAGACTGCCACTGCCACACTGCACACCAACCGCGGCGACATCAAGATCGCGCTGTTCGGAAACCATGCACCCAAAACGGTTGCCAACTTCGTGGGCTTGGCCCAGGGCAACAAGGAGTACTCGACCGAGAACGCCTCCGGCGGTAGCTCGGGCCCGTTCTACGACGGCGCCGTCTTCCACCGGGTGATCAACGGCTTCATGATCCAGGGCGGCGACCCGACCGGTACCGGCCGCGGCGGCCCGGGCTACAAGTTCGCCGACGAGTTCCACCCGGAGTTGCAGTTCGACAAGCCCTACCTGCTGGCGATGGCGAATGCCGGACCGGGAACCAACGGCTCGCAGTTCTTCATCACTGTCGGCAAGACTCCGCACCTCAACCGCAAGCACACCATTTTCGGTGAGGTCGTCGACGCGGATTCGCAGCAGGTGGTCGACGCCATCGCCAACACCGCCACCGGCCCGGGCGACCGGCCGACCGAGCCCGTCGTCATCGAGTCGATCACCATCTCCTGACGCCGGCGGCTCACGACCCGGCGTAGCCGGCGGCCGTCAACGCGTCGAGCACGTTCAGCGGATCGGTGCCGAGGTCCCACCGCGAGAAGATGTAGAGCCGATCGTGGTCGGCGTCGATCTCGAGCAGCCGCACTGTGCGCCCGATGCGGCGGAATTCGGTGATCCGAATGATCGTGATCTCGGGCTTGCGCAGCCGGGCCGGCCGCAGCACCCCGCCGAGCAGCAGGCCGTCGGCGGTGATTGCCAGTTTCGGACGCGCGCGCCAGGTAACGGCCGCGAACAAGATCAGCCCGGCGCCCGCGATGCCGAGCAAAAGCCGGCCCGGAGCGTCTGTGACGACGGTCACACACGAGATAGCCATCGCGATGCCGGCGAGCCCGCACGCTGCGATTCCGGCCGAGGGCGGTGCCCACTGGGTTTGCTGCACGGGGCTCCTAGCGGGGTCGACCACTGCCGACGCGCTTATCCACAGGCGCTATCCACAATGGGGATGAATCACACGCGTGTGATCCGTTGCCGTCTTCGTTGCCAGCCCGCAGATGTGGGCGTCGAAAACGGCGGTGACGATGCCTACCGCCACCGCATGGTGAGCAACAAACCACTGATCATGAACGCAAACGCGACGGCGTAATTCCACGGGCCGAGGTTGGCCATCCAGCTCAGGATCGACGGGGCGTCCGGGCCGGTAGCGGCCAGTTGGAACACCATCAGCCAGACCAGACCGATCAGCATCAGGCCGCAGAACAGGACAACGAACCACACACTGGACGGGCCGGCCTTGACCTTGACCGGGGTGCGGCTCACCGCGCTGACGGTGAAGTCGCTCTTTTTGCGGACCTTGGACTTAGGCATGTCTGACTCGGGGATCCCTCGACGGTTACGGTGAAGAGCAGGTGCAACGACGAGCCTAACGCACTCACCAGCGAGGAACGGAGAGCCGATGCCGATACGGATCTCCCCGCCGCGAGGTCGACGCCCGGAGGCGGGAACCCGCGCGTCGCTCTGGCGGGTCGGTGTTCCGGTGGTGTGTCTGCTGGCCGGGTTGCTGCTCGGGGCGACCCACGGGGTGTCCCGCGGCGGCGAGATCCGGCGCAGCGACGCGCCGCGGCTGGTGGATCTGGTGCGCGAAGAGCAATCCGCGGTCGACCGGTTGAACGCCGAGCGCGACGGCCTGGCCCACACGATCGACTCCACGCACGGCCGATCCGCGAACACCGCGCTGGCGGCGATGCAGCGGCGGGCCGCCGAGTTGGGCGTCGACGCCGGCCTGGACGCGGTGCACGGGCCGGGCCTGGTCGTGACGCTGAACGACGCGCAGCGCGACGCCGACGGCCGTTTCCCGCGCGACGCGTCGCCGGATGACCTCGTCGTGCATCAACAAGACATCCAAGCCGTGCTCAACGCCCTGTGGACCGCCGGCGCGGAGGCGATCCAGATGCAGGATCAGCGCATCATCGCCACCTCCTCGCCGCGCTGCGTGGGCAATACGCTGCTGCTGAACGGACGAACCTACAGTCCGCCGTACACGATCACCGCGATCGGCGCGGCCGCCACCATGCAGGCGTCCTTGGCCGCCGCTCCCCTGGTGGTGCTCTACAAGCAATATGTGGTGCGGTTCGGTCTGGGCTACACCGAGCAGGTGCTGCCCGACGTCCGCGTCGCCGGCTACACCGGGCCGGTGCGGATGCATTCCGCCGAGCCCGCCGGTCCCATCAGTTACTGAGCTCACCTGCGGCTCAGCGTCGAAGGTAGCCTGTCACGATGCAGATCTTGGTCGTCGACAACTACGACAGCTTCGTCTTCAACCTGGTGCAGTACCTCGGCCAGCTCGGTGTTGAAGCGCAGGTGTGGCGTAACGACGACGCCCGGCTGGCCGACCCGGCCGCGGTCGCCGCCGAGGTCGACGGGATCTTGCTGAGCCCGGGGCCGGGCACCCCGGAACGCGCGGGTGCCTCGATCGAGCTGGTGCGGGCGTGCACCGCGGCCCGCACCCCGTTGCTGGGAGTATGCCTCGGCCACCAGGCCATCGGGGTGGCGTTCGGCGGGACCGTGGACCGGGCCCCCGAACTGCTGCATGGCAAGACCAGCAGCGTCTATCACACGAACACCGGTGTGCTGCAGGGACTTCCAGATCCGTTCACCGCCACCCGGTATCACTCGCTGACCATCCTGCCCGAGACGTTGCCCGCGGAGTTGGAGGTCACCGCCCACACCCGCAGCGGCGTGATCATGGGTGTGCGCCACCGGGCGTTGCCGATTCACGGCGTCCAGTTCCACCCGGAATCGATCCTCACCGAAGGCGGTCACCGGATGCTGGCCAACTGGCTTGCCGACTGCGGTCAGGTTCGCGACGAGGCCTTGGTGCGCCGGCTGGAGAGCGAGGTGTCGGACAGTCTGGCCACCGTCCGCACCCAGCCTGAAACGCCAGAAGCGGCCGCGCTAGCGGTTATTGACCGAACTTCAGCGTGATGCTGCCGTCTTTGTTCGCACCCTGACCGGCGGCCGGGCTCTGGTAGACCACCCGGTTGTGCTGCGAGCCGCCGGCGTCGACGTCGGCACCCTTGATCAGGATCCCGGTCCAGCCCAGCGAGCGCAGCTGTGGTTCGGCTTCGGTCCACACCAGACCGGACAGGTCCGGCATGATGAACTGGTTGCCCTTGGACACCAGGATCTCGATCACGACGTCGACCGGAACCGTCGCTCCCGCAGGAGGATTGGTCCCAATGACGTCGCCAGCCGGCCGGGGGCTGTCGATGGCGGCCTGACTGAACTTGCTGAAGCCGTAGACCGTGAGGTTCTTCTGCGCCGAGTCAGCGGTCTGGCCGGCGACGTCGGGCACCTGCTTGGTCGACGGACCGGATCCGACGATCACCGAGATCTCGTTGGTGATCGCCGACGTCTGGTTGGCCGGCGGGTTGGTGCCGATGACGCGATCTTTCATCTCCGGCGTCGAAGGCGAGTTGACCTGCTTGAAGCGACCGAACCCGGCGGCCTTCAGCTTCTTCACCGCCGAGGCGTAGCTCAGCGACGACACGTCGGGCAACTCGCGCTGCTCGGGTCCGGTGGAGACGTTCACGGTGATCAGCTCACCGGCGCCGACTTTGGTGTTGGCGCTCGGGTCGGTGCCGATGACGTGGTCGGGCTGGACCGTGGAGTCGGGCTTCTGCTGCGTGCGGGTCTTGAAGCCGTGATTCTGCAGCGCGGCGATCGCGTCGGCGGATGCCTGGTTGCGTACATCGGGCACCTGGACGTTGCGCAGGCCGCCGCCGAAGGTGTTGATCAGGATGGTGACCGCGACCGTCAGCACCGCCAGCGCCGCCACGGCGATGACCCAGCGGCTGATCGAACCGGGGCTGCGCTCGCGATGGAAGTCGAGTTGCTGGCGGGGCAGCGCATCGGTCTGCGTCCCGGCCGAGTCGCTGGAATGCGATGAGGACATCAGCGATGAACGGTCGGCGTCGGTGAGGATCTTGGGCGCTTCCGGCGTCTCTCCGTTGTGCACCCGGACCAGGTCGGTGCGCATCTCCGCGGCGGTCTGGTAGCGGTTCTCGGGATTCTTGGCCAGCGCCTTGAGCACGACGGCGTCGAGGTCGGCGGAGATGCCCTCGTGCCGACGTGACGGCGGAACCGGGTCCTCCCGGACGTGCTGATAAGCCACCGCAACCGGCGAATCGCCGACGAAAGGTGGTTCGCCAGTGAGGATTTCGTATAGCACGCAGCCAAGCGAGTACACATCGGAGCGGGCATCGACGCTGTCGCCACGGGCCTGCTCGGGCGAAAGATATTGCGCGGTACCGATCACCGCGGCGGTCTGGGTGACGCTGACACCGCTGTCGGAGAGCGCCCGCGCGATGCCGAAGTCCATCACCTTGACCGCGTTGGTGTGGGAGATCATGATGTTGGCCGGCTTCACATCGCGGTGGATGATGCCGTGCTGGTGCGAGAAGTTCAGCGCCTGACAGGCGTCGGCGATGATCTCGATCGCCCGGGTGGGCGGCAACGGCCCGTCGCCGTGCACGATGTCGCGCAGCGTCACACCGTTGACGTATTCCATGACGATGTAGGGCAGCGGCCCGGCGGGCGTCTCGGCCTCGCCGGTGTCGTAGACCGCGACGATCGCCGGGTGGTTGAGCGCGGCGGCGTTCTGCGCCTCGCGCCGGAACCGCAGGTAGAAACTCGGGTCCCGAGCCAGGTCGGCGCGCAGCACCTTGACCGCTACGTCCCGGCTCAAGCGGACGTCTCGGGCCAGATGGACCTCGGACATCCCGCCGAAGCCGAGAATCTCGCCCAGCTCGTAGCGATCGGACAGGTGCTGCGGGGTTGTCATCATCGTGTCTCGTGTCGGGGCGTCGGCGCGCAGTAGATCGTCAACGCGGACGCCCGCCTGGGAGTGGGCAGCGTGCATTGCCCTCCAGGATTACCCGCGAGTCCCCGATTCGTCCAATTAGTTGGATGCGCCGGAGCCGATTCAGACTTGCTGGGCGGGCTCCCGGTGTCGGTCACGGTCGGTGCGGGTGATTGCTGCTGCGAATTTGTGTTGTGCGAGTTGATCACGATCAGCACGGCGATGATGATCGCCAGCGCGCCCAGGACGCCGGCGGCCCACAGCAGCGCTCGCTGACCGGAGGAGAAGGTGCGCCGCGGCGGCGGGGTGCGATGCCCGCCGGTGGTGGGCCGGGTGCGTCGTGCGGCGGGCGCCCGGGTGGTGGCGGCGGCCGCGGCACGGGTCGGCGGGCCCGACGGGATGGCGGCCGGGGTGGCGCGGCCGGCGGCGGGTGCTCCGCTGGGTCGTGGGGGACGGCGGCCGGCCCGAACCGCGGCGACGGCGTCGGCGAACGGTCCGCCGCTGCGGTAGCGCGCGCCGGGATTCTTGACCAGTGTGATCTCGATCAGCTCGCGCACGTTCGGCGGCAGGTCGGACGGCAACGGTGGCGGCGGCTCTTTGATGTGCTTCATCGCGACGGTCAGCGCACCGTCGCCGGTGAACGGCCGCTTGCCCGAAACCGCCTCGTAGCCAACGACTCCCAGCGCGTACACGTCGCTGGCCGGGGTCGCGTCGTGGCCGAGCGCCTGCTCGGGGGCGATGTACTGGGCGGTGCCCATCACCATTCCGGTCTGCGTCACCGGAGCGGCGTCGACGGCCTTGGCGATCCCGAAGTCGGTGATCTTCACCTGGCCGGTCGGGGTGATCAAGATGTTGCCCGGCTTCACGTCCCGGTGCACCAAACCGGCGGCATGAGCCACCTGTAACGCGCGGCCGGTCTGCTCGAGCATGTCCAGGGTATGCCGCAGCGACAGCCGGCCGGTGCGCTTGAGCACGGAGTTCAGCGGTTCGCCGTTGACCAGTTCCATCACCAGGTAGGCGGTACGGCCCTCGCCTTCCATCTGGGTCTCGCCGTAGTCGTGGACGCTGGCGATACCCGGGTGGTTGAGCATCGCCGTCGTGCGGGCCTCGACCCGGAACCGCTCGATGAACTCGGAGTCCTGCGAGAACTCAGCCTTGAGCACCTTGACCGCGACGCGCCGTCCCAGCCGGCTGTCCACGGCCTCCCACACCTGCCCCATTCCTCCGGTGGCGATCAGGCGCTGCAGGCGGTAGCGGCCAGACAGCGTCACACCTACTCGCGGGCTCATGGTCCTCCCTGCAGCGCGGCCTCGATGACGGCCCGCCCGATCGGTGCGGCCAACGCTCCGCCTGTCGCGGACAGCCGATCGGCGCCATCCTCCACGAGCACGGCCACGGCCACCTTCGGAGATTGCGCTGGCGCAAAAGCGATGTACCACGCGTGCGGTGGTGTGTGCCGCGGGTCGGTGCCGTGCTCTGCGGTACCAGTCTTGGATGCGATCTGCACGCCGGCGATCGCCCCTTTCTGCTGTGTGACATTCTCGGCGCCGACCATCAACTCAGTCAGCTTAGCGGCGACCTGCGGGGACACCGCACGGCGCTGTTGGTGCGGCGCAGTGGTGCTGATGTTGGCCAGGTCGGGTCCCTGAAGGCTGTTGACCAGGTACGGCTGCATCGTTATGCCGGCATTGGCGATGGTAGCGGCAACGACCGCATTCTCCAGCGGCGTGATCGCCACATCCTTCTGGCCGATGCTCGTCATGCCCAGCGCAGCGCCGTCGGTAATCGGGCCGACGGTGGATTCGGCGACCTGCAGTGGGATGGGGTCCGGGACCACGTCCAGGCCGAACGACTGGGCGGCGCTGCGCACCGCGTCGGTGCCGGTGAGCATGCCCAGCTGGACGAAGGCGGTGTTGCATGACCGCGCGAACGCCTCACGCAGTGTGACGGTTTCAGCGTCGACGCAGGGCGTGCCGCCGTAGTTCTCCACGCTGGCGGTGCTGTCCGGCAGCGGGATGCTCGCCGCCGCGGTCAACTCCTCGTCCTCGGTGGCGCCGTTCTGCAATGCCGCGGCGGTGGTGATCACTTTGAACGTCGACCCGGGCGGATACGTCTCGGACAGCGCGCGGTTGGTCAGCGGCGACCGCGGGTCGTCCCGCAGTTGCCGCCAGGTCTGCGCCTGCTGCTCCGGGTCGTGCGCGGCCAGCAGGTTGGCGTCATAGGACGGCGACGACACCAGCGCCAGGATCTTCCCGGTCGACGGCTCCAGGGCGACGACCGCACCGCGGCAGGGCCCGTTGCAGCCCTGCTGCATCGCATCCCAGCCGGCCTGCTGGATGCGCGGGCTGATGGTGGTGTCCACCGTGCCGCCGCGGGGGTCGCGGCCGGTGAAGAAGTCGGCCAGCCGACGGCCGAACAGCCGCTGGTCGGATCCGTTGAGCAGGGAGTCCTCGGCCCGCTCCAGGCCGCTGCTGGAGTAACGCAGTGAATAGAAGCCAGTGATCGGCGCGTACACCGCGGCGTTGGGATACACCCGCAGGAAACGGAAACGGCTGTCGGTGGCCACCGAGTAGGCCAGCAGCTGACCGCTCGCGGTGATCTGGCCGCGCTGCCGGGAGTACTCGTCGAGCAGCACCCGCTGGTTGCGCGGATCGGCCCGCAACCCGTCGGCGGTGAAGACCTGGGTGAGGGTGGCGTTGAACAACAGCAGCACGATCAGCGCCATCACGGTCACCGAGATGCGGCGAAGGGAGGTGTTCATACCCGCTCGATCACCTCGGTCTTGGTGCTCGCGATCGGCGCGGCGGCACGTGGCTTGGTGCTGAACGGACGCCGGGCCGCGTGCGAGATGCGCACCAGGATCGCCAGCAGCACATAGTTCGCCAGCAGCGACGAGCCGCCGTAGGACATCCAGGGCGTGGTCAGCCCGGTCAGCGGAATGAGGTTGGTGACGCCGCCGACGACGATGAACAGCTGAATGGCCAGCGTGGACGCCAGACCCGCGGCCAGCAGCTTGCCGAAGCTGTCGCGCACCGCGATCGCGGTCCGCATGCCGCGGACGATCACGATGGTGTACAGCATGAGAATGCCTGCCAGACCTACTAATCCAAGCTCTTCGCCGAACGCGGCGGTGATGAAGTCGGTCGCCGCGGCGGGCACGGTGTCCGGTTGCCCGTTACCCAGGCCGGTGCCGAACACTCCCCCGGTGGCAAAGCTGAACAGCGACTGCACAATCTGGTAGCCGGTGCCGTCAGGATCGGCGAACGGGTCGAGCCAGGTCTGCACGCGGACCCGAACGTGGTCGAACATGTAGTACGCCGCAACGCTTCCGATCGCGAAGAGCACCAGCCCGATGACCACCCAACTGAACCGCTGAGTGGCCAGGTACACCACCACCAGGAACGACGCGTACAGCAAAAGCGAAGTGCCCAAGTCTTTTTCGAAGACCATGACGCCTATCGACGCGATCCAGGCGCCGAGCAGCGGGGCGAGGTCCCGCGGCCGCGGCAGATCCATGCCCAGCACGTGTTTACCCGCGCTGGTGAACAGCCCCCGTTTGGCCACCAACACCGCGGCGAAGAAGATCAGCAGCATGATCTTGGAGAATTCGGCGGGCTGAATCGAGAAGCCCGGCAAGCGAATCCAGATCTTCGCGCCGTTCTGCTCGGACAGCGACTTCGGCAACAGCGCCGGTATGGCCAGGATGACCAGACCGGTGAGCCCGCAGACGTAGCCGTACCGCGCGAGTTGCCGATGGTCCTTCAACCCGATCACCACGACGGCGAAGGCGCCCACGCCGACCAGCGTCCACAGGATCTGGGGGCTGGTCACGGCGCGACCACCGCCCTCGGCCAGCCGCTCGTCGAGGTCGAGGCGATGAATCATCACCAACCCCAACCCGTTGAGCAGCGCCACGATCGGCAACAGCAGCGGATCCGCGTACGGCGCATAGCGTCTGATGGCCAGATGGGCGACACCGAATACAGCCAGGAATCCTGCCGCGTAGTCGACCAGCGCCCAGCCGACGACGCGGTCCTGGTTGGCTTGCACGATCGCGAACGCCGCCGCGGTGATCACCGTGGCGAAACACAGCAACAACAATTCGGAGTTGCGCCGGTTCGGCAACGACGGCGTGACGGTGACCGGCGCCTGCGGCTGCGTGGTCATTCCGGAGTCCGGCAGTCAGTTCCCGGCTGGGGCGGCGGCGGGGACAGAGCGGTGACGGTCGGCGCGGCCGGCGACGGCGCCGGGCTTGCCTGCGGCTCTTCGGGAATCGGGGTGCCCGCGTTCGGCTCGGGTGGCTGCGCGGCGCTCGGCGTCGGCGGAGCGGGTGGTGCCGGCGTGGGGGTCGCGGCCGGTGGCGGGGACTGGGCGCGGGCAAGCGGGCAGAGCGGCAACAGCGACTCGGTGGCCAGCCGGCGCAGCTGCGCGTCGGCCTGTTCGAGCGTGCCCGCAGGTAGCCCGGCGCCAACCTGCGCGCGCGCCGACTCGGCCAGGTCGGACAGCTTCATCGGCTGGCAGGCCGCGCCGGACTGGCCGTAGCGGACGACCGACAACTGGTTGCGACTGTTCAGGCACGCTTGCGAAAAGGGTTGGTGCAGAGGCACACCCAGGATCGACACCTGGATGCCCTGCATGATGGTCACCGCGCCGTTGACGGCGGCGACGTAGTAGTAGCTGCGGACGACGGTCCGGCCGACAGCCAGCCCGGCGAGCACAAGCAGAATGGCGAGGGCGGCGCCGATCAGGATCCGCCGCCGCGATCGGGGTGCCGGTGGGGGCGTCTCAACTTGCGGCGCAACGCGTTTGGTCACCTCTTTGCGCGGGGTGAAGGCCGAAGCGCGGCCCGCCGAGGTGTTGGGCCGGGTCAGTGAGTCGTGCACACCGGAGTCACCGGACACCGCGCCGGCGATGATCGGCTGTGTCGGCCCGTAGTCGTTGTCGACGACGTCGGCGACCACCACGGTCACGTTGTCGGGACCGCCACCGCGCAAGGCCAATTCGATGAGCCGGTCGGCGCTGTCGGTGACGTCGGGAATCTTCAGCGCATCCTGGATGGTCTCGTCGCTCACCGGGTCGGACAGTCCGTCGGAGCACAGCAGGTAGCGATCCCCGAGTCGGACCTCGCGCATGGTCAGCGTCGGCTCGACCTCGTGGCCCGTCAGCGCCCGCATGATCAACGACCGCTGCGGGTGGCTGTGCGCCTCTTCCTTGGTGATTCGGCCGTCGTCGACCAGCGTCTGGACGAACGTGTCATCTTTGGTGATCTGTGTCAGCTCGCCGTCGCGCATCAGGTAGCCCCGCGAGTCACCGATGTGCGCCATGCCAATCCGGTTGCCTGCGAACAGGATTGCGGTCAGTGTGGTGCCCATCCCCTCGAGGTCGGGTTCCATCTCGACCTGTGCGGCGATCGCCGAGTTGCCGGAGTGGATCGCCGCGTCGAGCTTGGCGAGCAGGTCGCCGCCGGGCTCGTCGTCGTCGAGGTGGGCGAGCGCGGCAATGACCAACTGCGAGGCCACTTCACCGGCGGCGTGCCCGCCCATGCCGTCGGCCAGTGCCAGCAGGCGCGCACCGGCGTACACCGAGTCCTCGTTGTTGGATCGCACCAAGCCGACATCGCTACGCGCTGCATAGCGCAAAACCAAAGTCACGGACGCAACTCGATTACCGTTTTGCCGATACTCACCGGCGTGCCAATGGGAACCCGTACCGCCGTCGTCACCTTCGCCCTGTCAAGGTATGTGCCGTTGGTCGATCCTAGATCCTCGACGTACCATTCCGTGCCTCGCTGAGACAGCCGCGCGTGCCGCGTCGACGCATAGTCATCGGTCAGCACCAACGTGGAGTCGTCGGCACGGCCGATCAGCACCGGCTGGCCGCTGAGCGTGATGCGAGCACCCACCAATGCCCCTTCGGTCACAACGAGATAGCGTGCCTCGCTGCGGCGTTCTCGCGACGGCAGCAGCGTCCCGCGCAATGTCAGTCCGCGGCGCACCATGACCGCGCCGGTGGGGGCGTAGATGTCGGTGCGCAGGATCCGCAGCACCGACCAGATGAACAGCCACAGCAGCATCAGGAATCCGGCACGCGTCAGCTGCAGTACGAGTCCCTGCATCTGGCGTCCCCTCCGTCCTGCTGCCGCGGGCCTCGCGTGCCCGGATATAGCTACGTCACGATACTTGGACAGCGGCCGACGCGTGTTGAAGCTGAACGCTTTGCGACCTACGGGCTCAATGGATGTGGACGACGATCTCCGAGTGTCCCAGCCGGATGACATCGCCGTCGGCCAACTGCCACTCCTGCACAGGCGCGTTGTTGACCGTGGTGCCGTTGGTGGAGTTCAGGTCGGACAGCAGCGCGACATGGCCGTCCCAGCGAATCTCCAAGTGGCGGCGCGAGACACCGGTGTCCGGTAGCCGGAACTGCGCGTCCTGGCCACGGCCGATGACGTTCGCGCCCTCGCGCAACTGGTAGGTGCGCCCGCTGCCGTCATCGAGCTGCAGGGTGACAGCGGAGCCGGCGGAGGAGTAGCCGCCCTGTCCGTAGCCACCGCCGTAGCCGCCGGCCTCGGCGGGCTGGCCATAGTCGTAGTCGCCGCGGGCGGGCTCGTTGTACCCACCGGGGGGCCCATAGCCCTGGGCGGGCGCGTCACCGTAGTGGCCGTACTCGGGCTGCTGACCGTAGTCAGGCCGGCCGTATCCTTGGCCGCCGCCATACCCCTGGTCGTAGCCGGGCTGGTCGCCGTACCCGGCACCGCGCTGATCCGGCGCACCGTAGCCGGCGTCCTCGTGGCGGGCCGGGCCGCGGCCGTAGTCGCCGTAGCCCTGGCCCCCGGCGGGCTGGCCATAGCCGCGTTGGTCGTAGCCCTGGTCGTAGCCGGGGGCGCCGCCGCGCTGGTCGGGCTGGCCGTAGCCGCGTTGGTCGTAGCCCTGGTCGTAGCCGGGGGCGCCGCCGCGCTGGTCGGGGTAGCCGCCGCGTTGGTCGTAGCCACCCTGGCCGTAGCCGCCGCGTTGGTCGTAGCCCTGGTCGTAGCCGGGGGCGCCGCCGCGCTGGTCGGGGTAGCCGCCGCGTTGGTCGTAACCGGCGTGTTCCTGGTAGCCACCTTGCTCCGGGTAGCCGCCGCGCTGGTCAGGGTAGCCAGCCGGTTCCGGCGGGTACGGACCCCGCGGCTCCGGCGCAGCGTGCGGGTCATCCTGCGGGTGTGCGTACGGATCTTCGTAAGAGTCATCGCCGGGCCGCCCCTGCCCGGGGCCGCCACGGTAGCTCGAATTCTCGGTCATCGCTGGTACTCCTGGTTCTGCGCTGAACGCGTGATCTGATTGTGGCGGGGCGAGCTCGCCGGCTGTCCGCCGGGGCTCGACATCGGGGTTGACAGCGCCGCGGGTGCGGAACTGGCCGGTGTGCAGGTTCGCTGACTGCTCGAACCGGACGACCACGTCACCATATGTTTGCCACCCCTGTTCGCCGATGTATCCCGCCAAATGCTTAGCGAAAGCGTCCGAAGTGAGGTCCGGGTCGGCGCCCACTTTCTGGTAGTCGTGCATACCGAGGGTAATGATGTATTCGTTGGGAGCCAAAAAGTGATTGCCAGCGACCGGACGAATCCCCTCACCGGCCTCTCGTCGCAGCATCGCCTCGAGCTCTTGCGGAACGATCGATCCGCCGAACACCCTGGCAAAAGCATCGCCGACGGTCACCTCGAGTTTGCGCTCGATGCGTTGAACAAGCCCCTTCTGGCTGCCCATGTTCAAACGCCCAGTCCTTCGGTTTGCTCGCGGTACGGCCGGACGGCCTTCCGGCGTGTCGTGTCAAGCGTGTCGTAACCCAGAATGCTATCGGCCCAGCACAGCGCAGCGGCACCTACAGAACTCTGAGAATCCCGCCGATCCGATCTGGATAGGCCGGCGTCAGGCGCTGTTCGCGGGTTGGGGAAGCCCGCTACTACAGTGATAGGCTCCACCGGTTGTTTAGGGCGAGTGGCGGAATGGCAGACGCGCTGGCTTCAGGTGCCAGTGTCCTTCGGGACGTGGGGGTTCAAGTCCCCCTTCGCCCACAAAATTGATGAGTCGCGTCATGGGTGACAGATCTCCCCGGCTACCGGCCGGGGTTTTTTGTCGGTTGCGCAAGCGGCCGCGTTCGACGTGCAGCGGTTGCTATACCGGCGGCGCGGGGTCGTATTGGATACCGCGTCGCACCTGGCGGGCGCGGTCTGCACCGGCGAGGCGCGCGACCAGATGCAGGGCCATGTCGATTCCGGCCGATACGCCTGCGGCGGTGACAATGTCGCCGTCGTCAACGAATCGCTCGTCGCGGAGGACGTCGATGGTCGGGTCGAGTTCGGCAAGGAGGTCCAGCGAGGCCCAATGTGTGGTGGCCCGACGATGCGACAGCAGGCCGGCGGCCGCGTAAACCAGTGAGCCGGTGCAGACGCTGGTCATCAGCGGGACTGTGGCCCGTTGGCGTCGTACCCAATCCAACTGCGCGTCGTCGTCCAGTTGGGGGCGAGTGCCCTGACCACCCGGATAGATCAGGACCTCCAGCGGAGGTGCGTCGGCGAAGGAGTGCTGCGCCTGCACGACGAGTCCTTTCGCGCATGGCACTAGTCCGCCCGAGCGGGACAAACATGAGACGGCGTAACCGTCTTCAGGGAAGTGGCGTGTCCACGAGGCGAGCACTTCCCAGGGGCCGATCGCGTCGAGTTCCTCGACATCGGGGAACAGCACGATCCCGATCTGCTTCACCGCACTCACGATCGTCTGCCCGGGACCGCGGCCCGATATGTTCCGTGGCCTTCGACAACGAGATCGCCGTCGAACGTCAGCACCTCGTTGACCAAGGCGCCGTTCTGGTTTCGATAGGTGATGACGATCGTGTCGATTCCTTCGTAGACGCCTTCGACGGCGAATCGGAGGTCGGGCGCCCGCTGCACGGCGAGATTCCAGTACGCGCGCAGCGCAGGCTTTCCGCGGACGGCCCCCGCTGATTCCGGTAGCAGTGCGGCGGCCACGGGTGAGGTGAACACGACGTCCTCGTGGAAGTGCTGGAGAACGGCCTCGATGTCGTGGGCATTCCAGGCCTGCACCCACTGCTGACTGAAAGCAATCGCGTCGCGAACCACAACGCGCACTGTAGCCACGGTGTGGGAAGTAGCCCACTCATTTTTGCCCGGAATCGTGGCGGCATAATTCCGGCCATGGCCACCGTCGTCGCCTTTCACGCCCATCCAGACGATGAAGCGGTGTTGACGGGTGGGACATTGGCGCGGGCGGCGGCTGCGGGGCATCGCGTGGTCATCGTAACGGCCACCGATGGGCGGATGGGCAACGAGCTCGACACGACGCGACTCGATGAATTGCGTTGTAGTGCCCGAATTCTCGGAGCAAGTCGGGTGGAATGCCTCGGCTACGCCGACAGCGGCTACGGGCCGATCTTCTACGACGATCCGCCCGGGCGGGTGAGGTTTGCACGAGCCAGTCTCGATCACGCGGCGCGACAACTCGCGAACATACTGCAAGCCGAAGACGCGCAGCTGCTGCTCAGTTACGAGGCCAACGGTGGCTACGGCCACCGCGATCACGTGCAGGTGCACCACGTCGGCAGGCGAGCTGCCGAATTGGCCGGCACCCCGCGCGTGCTTGAAGCGACGATGCCGCGTGAATTACTGCGTCGTGTCGGTGACGTGTGCCGTTGGCTGCGGCTACCGGCACCCTATGGCCGAGATGAGCTGGCGTCAGGATATGCACCGCGAGCGACGATCACGCATCGAATCAATGTCCGGCGATTCGCGCGACAGAAACGAGACGCGTTCGCCTCCCACCGTTCTCAGATCGGTAGCGGAACCAACGAGCGGTTGTTTGGAGCACTCCTTCGGCTACCGCCGCAGGTATTCGGGCTCATCTTCGGCCATGAGTGGTTCGTCCAAGCCGGGGTATCGCCAAAAGAACTGCACAGCAACATCTTCTGACCAGCAGCCACGTGAAATTCCGCCCAGTCAGCGGGTTCTCATTACTGTGCGCAGCATGACGTCAGCGACCTTCGTTGCCCGGTCTCCGACGGGCGCGGGTGGCTGGGATGGTCATATTGATCCCGCGAAGTCCATTGCCCGGCTAAGCCGTTGCGGCGCTACGCGTTGATCGTGGTGGGGAACGGAAGGTCATCGCGCGCAATGTCGTGCGGGAAGCACGGGGAGCTGCCGCTGATGTTCGGTGCGCCGGGAAGTCCGGGCATCCCGATGTGCAGTTCGTATCCGTCGGGTGAGAACCCGGAGCGGTTGGGTTTGTACATGCCGTCGCGCTCGAAGACCCACCAGCCCCAGCTTTTCCAGACGTCGCCGACCTCGGCGATCAGCTTCCCGCCGTCGATGCCCGGCGGCAACTTCAGGTCGCCGGTCGCCGCGAACTGTACGGGCGGGTTGGTGTTGCCGGCCTTGTCGTTGCACGGCACCGCATTCGTGCCGCCGCTGTATCGGCTTGCGTCGAAAACAATCCCGGCCGGTAGCGCGCCGAGCGTCTTCTTCAGATAACTGAGGACGGTGTCTTGGGCTTGCTGCTGACTCCTGGGCACGGCGACATGAACTTCCCAGCCGGGCGGGGTCGGCGGTGTTGACGTCATGGATGGACCTCCCAGAGTGGTGGCACCCGTCGGAGTGGGCGGACCAAGTGGCGAACCGGCGTGGCAACTGATGCTCATCAGCCCGGCCGCCGCCAGCACCACCAGGCGCGAAGCGCGGTGGGCAGTTCGTCTGAGAACAGCGGGCATGCCTTCTATCCTCCCGCCGGGAAGGGTGCCGGCACTCCCGCGATCACCGCACCCAGATTCGCCAACGATGGCGTGTTGGCATTCCAGTATCCGCTGTGGGCGCCGAGGCTGGGAAAGCCGTGCTCGGGCCCGTTGCCCAGATGGGTTCCGGCGTAGAGGTCGTGGGCGCCGAAATCCGTCCCGGTGGGGTTGGGTCCGAGGGTGATCTGAGTGAACAAGTTCGCCGGTCCGATCGGGTCGTGGGGGTCGGTCATCGCGTACACCGTGCCGCCGGGGTTGATACTCAAGTCGCCCGCACGGTCCACCAACATGCCAGGGCTGGCGACCGCGACGACGTTGTTCGCGGCCAGATGGTGCCCGACGGAGGCCGCGGCCCCGACCAACGTGGTGCCGTAGCTGTGCCCGACGACCGTGTCGATGGACGGCCCGCCCACATGGGAGGCGCGCATCCCGTCTTCGAACGAATCCAGCGCTCCGGCGCCGTGTTCGGCGTAACTGGGCCACGGGGCCTGTCCGAGCACCGACATCGGGCGGTCATACCCCAGCCATGCAGTGACCGCCACATCGCCTTTGTTCAGGTTGGGGTCGGCCTGCATCGCCGCGTTGTACATCGCCGCGGCCCTGTTGGTGTTGTCGCTCATATTGGTCAGGTCGTCGCCGGTGCCGGGGACCAGGATGCCGTTGCGGGTGGCGGTGTCGGGGTTGCCGATGGACACCGCTGCGTGCCCCTTGTCGTCGACGTAACCCAGGTAGCGTTTCGGCGTTCCCGCGGGCGCTTTCATGGCGTTTTGGGCGCCGTGGAACTCGTCGAGCGAGTGTCTGGCCGCTTGCAATCTCGGCCCGAGTGCGGCCAACGCGGTGCCTGTCGCCGCGCTGTGGTCGCCTTCGACTTGCCGGCGGGCGAGCTGGTCGTAGCGTCCTTGCATCCCGTCGACGTTGGCTTGAGCATCGTGGGTCAGCTCGTCGAGGTGGCGTTCGTTGAACAGCGTCTTGTCCTCGAACGGCATCCCCGGGTGGGTACCGATGAAATGATTCGCGTTGTAGGCGGCCTCTTTCTGCTCCGCCGACAACGCATTCCACGCCTGCGCGAACTGGTCAGGGTCGTCGGGCAACTTCGGCGCCGGCGTCTGTGGCGGTCCGTTGGTCGGCTGTCCGGCGGCATCGAGCGGGACCTCGCCGACCGCGGCCCTGATGGCGGTGGCCAGCTCGTGGTCCGTGGCACGCGCGCGAGCCTTCAGCCGGTCCAGGTCCGCCTGCAGCATCTGTTGCTGGGCGGCGAGCTCGATCGGATCACGCCCAATCGCGGTGTCGCCGACGTCGATCCGCCAGTCCGGGGTGATTGCCCACCCGTTCTCGTCGGCGCGTTCTTCGATGTCGTCGAGCGCAGCCTTGCAGCCGGCGATGTCGTGTTCGGCGTTGTCCACAGCGGTGGCCACCCGCTGAGATTCCTGCCCATCCGCCTGAATGTCGGTGCGAACCTTGCCCAAGTCGGATCGGAATGCCGGCCCGGCCTCTCCTTGCCAATCGGAAAGCAGGTCGTTGACTTGTTGCAGATTCTCCCCGAGGCGCTGCAGCGTGCGGGCGCGCCGTCCGGCGGTCTGGAACACCAGCCGGATCGCTGACAGATCCCAGCGTTTGACGTCAGCCGGGGTCAGCCCACTCACGCGGTAAGCCCCCGGTTGTCAGATGAATGCGGCGGGCGCGGGCTGTGTTTGGAGGACGATCACGTCTTCGTCCGCTTCTGCGTCGTTGATGCCGCCGGGAGGGGTGTAGTGATAGCCGCCGACGCTGAGCACCGAGCTGCCCAGGCGCAGCCGACCGTGCAGTTCTTCGCCTTCGCGGTGGCGGTGGTCACGCCACTGCACGTCGGCGAGCGCGATGAGTTCTGGGGGCGGGCCCATGGCCCTAAATTAGCGGGGAATCGTGAATCCGTCACTCAAGACCCTGGAGTCGAAGGGCGTCGAGGCCCACAGCACTGAGAGGCGCCGACTCTCAGCAGTGCGGAAATCGCTCCTAGCCGTCGGGAAGACCTGCTCGCGACGATCGTTGCATCGGTCAAGAGAAAGGACCCGCTATGACGTCAGCGCTGGCCGATTTGGGCCTGACCATCCCAGTCATTGCCGCACCGATGTCGGGCGGCCCGAGCACGACCGCCATGGTGATTGCCGCCCAGCACGCCGGCGGGTTGGGTTTCCTGGCCACCGGTTACAAAACACCCGAGGCCGTCGACGCCGACTTGCGAACTGTGCGCGAGGCGGGAATACCGTTCGGCGTCAACGTCTTCGCGCCGAACCCGGTGCCGATCTCAGCGGCCCGGTACCACGACTACGCGCGTCTCATGCAACGCGAAGCCGACCGTTTCGGTGTCGCGTTGCCCGCCGAGCCGATCGATAGCGACGACTACTTCGACGCCAAGATCGACCTGCTGCGCACCGATCCCGTCCCGATCGTCAGCTTCACCTTCGGCATCCCCAGCAGCGACGTCATCCGCAGTCTCCAGCGTGCGGGCACGACGGTGGTGCAGACCGTGACGTCACGTCAGGAGGCCGAGGCCGCCGCCGCGGCGGGCATCGATGCCCTCGCCGTGCAAGCCCATGTCGCGGGCGGACATTCGGCAACGCTGACCCCCGATCATCCGCCGGCAGCCGTGCCGATCGAGGACCTGGTGGCGTCGATCACGACCGCGGTCGTTCTGCCGGTGATCGCCGCCGGTGGTCTTGGGACCGCTGCCCAGGTGGCCGGTGTGCTGCACGCGGGCGCCGCGATGGTCGCGGTCGGAACCGTGCTACTCCTGGCCGACGAGAGTGGGACGTCTGCGACACATCAAGCAGCGCTGGAGGATCCAGCCCGCACCGAGACGGTCATCACCCGGGCGTTCAGTGGCAGGCCGGCGCGGGGGCTACGTAACCGGTTCATCGACACCTATGAGACGTGTGCGCCGCTGGGCTATCCGGCCGTCCACTACTTGACCAGCCCGCTGCGGAAGGCCGCAGCGCAAGCCGGTGAACCAGAGTTGGTGCACCTGTGGGCCGGTACCGGGTACCGACATGCCCGCCGCGAACCCACAGCGCAGATCCTGGCCGGGTTGACCCCGTAGTGCCGGCAAGGAGCCGCTATCCGAGGCGATAGGGATCATCGGCGGGCAGCCACACGGCGGCATCGTGGACGCCGAGATCCCCGATGTCGCAGGTGAGTACCTCGATGAGTGCGCGCACCGTCGCCCTGTCCTCGTCGCGTCGCCAGACCAATGACCAGGTCCACAGCGGAGTCGGGGCGACGATGGGTCGGCGCACCAGATCACGTGGCTGCTGGGCTTCCTGCCCCTTCGGGTTGTTGAGCACCGGCCGCCCCAACCGGCGGATGTGTTCCCAGAACACCGGGCCGGTGACACCGCCGTCATCGGTGCGCATCTGGCGCGCCCCGGTCTCGGCGGCGAACTGCTCCGCGTACCGGTTCCATGACGACCAACTCGACGTGTCGGCGTCAATCAGGGCCACCACATCCTTGGCCGCTACCGGACTGTCATCGGCGCCTGGGCTCAGTGCATAGAGGCGGTCCACGCCCAACAGGCGGGCGTCGAGCCGCAGGTCGTGCAGGGCGGTGTTCTGCACCCAGCAGATCGCCAGGTCCAAGCCACCGTCGGCGACGCGGGCGGCCTGCGCGTGCGACGGCATCACCCAGGTGTCCATCCGCAGCTGGGCCACGCCTGCGGCCCGCTCCGCCCAGTCGGCCGGGCACCACTGCACGTAGCCTATCCGCACCGGCTCCGAGGTCGCTAAATCCGAAGCACGAGAGCGCAATTGATCTGCCTGGCGAACCAGCGCCCTAGCTTCGGGCAGCAGTGACGCACCGGCCGCCGTCAACGCCACCGACCGGCGGTCGCGTTCGAAAAGGCTGACGTTGAGGTCCCGCTCCAGCGCCTTGATCTGCTGAGACAGCGTCGGCCCGGCGATGTGTAGACGTTTGGCGGCGCGGGCGAAGTTCAGTTCGTCTGCCACTACGACGAAATACCGCAGTTGCCGCAATTCCACCGCAGCAAGCCTAGTAGGCGCAGCCTCTCAGCAGAGTGCAAACCACTTGTAGTGATCGGGAGTTGCGGGGTCCGGCGAGCTGTTGCAGCCGGTAAGCGATCGTCGATCACGTCGAAAGGACCTCAGATCATGGCACACTCACCGCGCGTAGCAGTCATTACCGGCGCGTCGAAGGGCATCGGCGCAGGCTTGGTTGTGGGCTACCGAAAACTGGGTTACTCCGTCGTCGCGAATTCGCGCACCATCGCCGCCAGCGACGACCCGATGGTGTTGACGGTCGAGGGCGACATCTCCCAACCTGGCGTAGGACAGCACATCATCGACGCTGCGCTGCAACACTTCGGCAGGGTGGACAGCGTCGTCAACAATGCCGGCATCTTCATCGCCAAGCCGTTCACCGACTACACCGATGCCGACTACGACGCCGTCACGGGGGTCAACCTGCGAGGCTTCTTCGAGGTCACCCGCGCCGGCGTGGCCGCGATCGAATCTCACGGCGGCGGCGGTCATGTGCTGGCCATCTCCACCAGCTTGGTTGACCACGCCAATTCCAAGGTGCCGTCGGCGCTGGCCTCATTGACCAAAGGCGGCCTCAACGCCGTCACGAAATCGCTGGCAATTGAATACGCGGCGCGCGGAATCCGTGCCAATGCAATCGCATTGGGCGTTATCAAGACGCCGATGCATGACCCGTCCACCCACGAATTTCTCGCCGGCCTGCACCCGCTCGGGCGGATGGGCGACGTCCAGGACGTCGTCGACGCCGCTCTCTATCTGGAACAGGCGAGCTTTGTCACCGGAGAGATCTTGCACGTCGACGGCGGACAAAGCGCGGGGCTTTGACGAGTTCACTCCGAACAACCTGTACCCCAACGTAATCAGAGCACGCAAGGCCTAACGGAAGGTAGCCGATCATGCCATTGCTGAACTTCACCATCCTTCGGGGCCGCACCCCGGAAGAGATCCATCAACTGCTCGACAGCGCACACGAGGCCGTCGTGAAGGCATTCGACGTGCCCGAACGCGACCGCTATCAGCTCGTCGACGTGCGTGAGCCGGGCCAGGTGATCGCACTGGACACGGGGCTGGACATCGAGCGATCCGACCAGTTGGTCATCGTCCACGTCACCAGCCGCGGACGCAGCACGACCCAGAAGCGGCGGTTCTACGAACTGCTCGCCGAAAATCTGCATCGTGACTGCGGCCTGGACCCCGCAGACCTGATCGTCTCGATCACCGAAAACGATGACGCCGACTGGTCTTTCGGTCACGGTCGAGCCCAGTTCCTGACCGGCGAACTGTCGTGATCCGCACACCCCGTACGGAGGTTTCCATGATCACCACAAGGCTCACATCGAGATTCGATCTCTCGGTGCCGATCGTGTTGGCACCGATGGCCGGCATCGCCGACGCGCGCTTGGCCACCGCGGTCACCCGGGCGGGCGGCCTCGGCATACTGGGGGTGGGCTACGGCGACGCCGACTGGCTCAACGCCCAGTTCGCCGAAGCGGGAGAAGCCCGCATCGGGGCCGGCTTCATCACCTGGAATCTTGCCGAGCGACCCGAGCTACTGGATCTGGTACTGGCGCGCAACCCCGCAGCCGTCATGCTCTCCTTCGGAGATCCCAGCCCGTTCGCCGATCGGATACATGCTGCGAAATCCCCACTGCTCATTCAAATTAACGATCTGGACGAGGCGCGGTGTGCGATCGACGTCGGCGCCGAAGTACTGGTGGCCCAGGGCGGCGAGGCAGGCGGGCACGGCAAGGGTGTCCGGTCCACGTTCACCCTGGTGCCGGAGGTGGCCGATCTGGTCGCCGAGCGGGCGCCAGAGACTTTGGTGCTGGCTGCCGGCGGCGTGGCTGACGGGCGAGGCCTGGCGGCGGCGCTGTCGCTGGGCGCCGACGGTGCGGTCGTCGGCTCACGGCTGTGGGCAGTGCAGGAATCACCCGTCACCGACGCAGCGCGCGATCGCGCGCTGGCCGCGCACTCGGACGACACCGTGCGCTCGAGCGTGTTCGACATCGCGCGCGGCCATCCCTGGCCGCGGGGCTACGGCGGCCGGACGCTGCGGAACAACTTCGTCCGCCGCTGGTACGGAAACGAGGATGCGATGCGCGCCAATCTGCCCGAGGCTCAATCGAAGTACCGCACAGCCGTCGCGGAAGCGGACTTCGACACCGCGGACATCCACATCGGCGAAGGCATCGGCATCATCCACGACAGCCCCACCACGGCTGCGGTGCTGGAGCGGATGGAGCGCGAAGCGAAGGCGGTTCTCAACACGCTGGCGCGGTCAGCGACGTAGCGGTCGGCGTGAACGGCGCCCGCGGCCTCGGCGTGTTTGACTGGCGTATGCGGATTCCCTCCATCTTGCGGCAGAACCAGTCGACGACGCTGCACATCGGGTTCGCCGCCACGGTCGGCGCGGGCGCCGGCTTGGTGGTCGGGGCCGCAGCGGGATGGCAGTACGCCCCGGCAGCCGGATGGATAGCCACCGCGGTGGTCTATCTGATCTGGACGTGGGCGAGCATCGCCAAGATGACCGCACCCGCGATCGAAATCGTTGTGCAGCACCGGACTCCGGCGCGTGGTCCGGCCGACACGATCATCGTGCTGGCCAGTATCGCCAGCCTCGGCGGTGTTGCCTATCTGCTGATCGCGGGCACCGCCAAAGGGCCGGACGCCTCCATCGCCGCGGCAGTCGGGTTCTTGAGCGTGATTGCTTCGTGGTTGGTGGTGCATGCCGTCTACACGTTGCGTTACGCGATCTTGTACTACAGCGAACCGGTGGGTGGGATCGACTTCAATCAAGACGAGAAGCCGACGTTTGCCGACTTCGCCTATCTCGCATTCACTATCGCCGTGACCTACGGCGTGACGGACACTGCGGTGAAAAATCGCGACATCAGAAAGGCGGTGCTGCAGCACTCCATGGTGTCGTATCTATTCGGCACCGTGATTCTCGCGATCACCGTTCAGGTCATCACGACGTTGAGTGGTCTGTAGCCCGGCCGACTCGGAGTCGGTGACCGATGTGTATCTGCGTCGTGACCGCGCCGCGATGCTGATCGGCGACGCTGATCACCATGACGGTCCTGGCGGGAGTCACCGCGCTCCTGATGGCAGCCGGGATGGGCTATTACCTGGGCCGCCGCCAGGCCGTGGCACCGCCAACCTGGCGGCAACGAACGAGTCGCGTCGCGGTCGGCAGGCTGACGATCAATCTTCTGGTGGCGCTGACCGCCCGCCGCATCCGGCACAGCCCGACGGCCATGCTCGCGTCGAGCCTGCTCGCGCGGGTGCGAACCTACTGAACGGGACCGGGCATGGCTGCATTACACGGCAAAGTCGCAGTGGTGACCGGTGCTTCGTCGGGCCTGGGCGCTGAGACGGCCAAGCTGTTCTCCCGGGAGGGCGCAACGGTTTTCGGTATCGGCCGCGACTCCGAACGACTGGCACAGGTGTTCGACGACGTCGACGGCGGCACCTACGCGTCGGTGGACGTCGGCTCGGCGCACGCCTGCCGGGAAGCGATCGAGCAGTGCGTCGGCGAGTTCGGTGGCTTGGACGTCCTCGTCAATGTTGCTGGGCGACACCAGATGCGCCGAACTGAGTCGTTGAGTGACGACGACTGGGCCCAGGACCTCGCGGTCAACCTCAACGGGCCGTTCTATCTGTCCAGGGCCGCGCTGCCGCACCTGCTGGAGCGCGGCGGCAACATCGTCAACGTCAGCTCGATCGCCGGCGTCGAAGGCCAGGCGTATTCGGCCGGCTATTGCGCGGCCAAGCACGGGCTCGTCGGCCTCACCCGCGCCCTGGCGGTGGAATACACCGCAGATCGCTTGCGGGTCAACGCCGTATGCCCGGGCGGCATGCTGACTCCGCAGATCGAACAATTCAGTGCGCCGGACAATCCGAACTACGACCTGATCATGCGCACGGCCGCGCCACGCGGCATGATGCAGCCCCTCGACGTCGCTCAGGTGATCGCCTTCCTGGCCAGCGATGCCGCGGCCGCGGTGCACGGCGCCCTGTATCGCGTCGACAACGGCAAGGGCGCTGGTTAGGCCCTTCGATACTGGTATCATACTGGTATCATCTGCGTATGGGAATGACGCTGCGGCCCAGCGACCAGCAGGCGGAAGCTTTGCGCCGGCAAGCGGCTGATGAGGGCCGCTCGATGCAGGCGGTCGCGTTGTCCGCCATCGACGAGTACATCGCCCGCCGCGCGCACTCCGCCAAGGTTGCCGGCGCGCTGCAGCGCGTCGTGCGCGAAGAAGCCCAGGTTCTGGAGCGTCTCAAGGACGCATGATCGAATACCTGGATCTCGACGATCTGCTCGAGATCGCCCGCGCGGCCGTCGATGACGACGTCGCGGTCAGGGACTACGGCTTGCTGGCATCCGCTCTTGCGAGGCCGCGAGCGTCGGTTTTCGGCCAGGACGCCTACCCGGATCTGCATCTCAAGGCCGCTGCGCTGCTGCACTCGCTGGCCCGCAATTACGCCCTGATCGACGGAAACAAGCGACTCGCCTGGACGGCCTGCAGGACCTTCTTGGCCATCAACGACCATTGGATCAGCGCTTCAGAAGACGACCGGTTCAACGTCGTGATCGAGGTCGCGACTGGCGGGATGGCTGAGATGGAGCACATTGCTGAGCAACTGCGTAGGTGGAGCCACCGGGAACCGTGACACTGCGGGCACAATTCGCGGCGCCGCCGTGTTGCGATAGGAACGACAACGGACGGAGACGCGGGTGAAGATTCGGTTCGGCATCAGCCTCGGCGCCAACACACCGCCCGGTGAGCTTGCGGGCATCGTCGACCACCTGGAGAGCAGCGGCGTCGACTCGCTGTGGTTCTCCGAACTCGTCTACTCCCCCGCGGTCGATCCCGTCGTCGGCATGGCGTATGCGCTGGCCCGTACCGAGCATCTGAAAGTGGGCTCTTCGGTCGCGGTGTTGCCGGGCCGGCATCCGGTGCTGGTGGCCAAGCAGTTGGCGTCGCTGGCGGCCGTCGCACCCAAGCGGGTTCTTCCGGTCTTCGGCCTGCGCCCGGCGATCCCGGCCGAGCGCGAAATCTTCACCGTTCCCGACGGTGAGCGTGCAGCGGTGTTCGACGAGTCGCTCCGGGTGTTGCGCGCGGCCCTGGTCGAGGAGTCGGCGAGCTATGACGGCCGCTATTTCACCGTCACCGCGGCGGCAGTGATGCCGAGACCCACTCCCCCGCTGGACATTTGGCTGGGCGGCTCAGCGCCGGCGGCCTTTCGCCGGATCGGCACGCTGGCCGACGGCTGGCTGGGCAGCTTTCTGACGCCGGCAGAGGCGGGTGCGGGCCGTGCAGCGATCGAGCGGGCGGCCGAAGACGCCGGTCGGACAATCGAACCCGATCACTACGGCATCTCCTTGGCGGTCGCCGACGGCGAGCTGCCGCCGGAGATCGCGGCGGCGGTTCGTCACCGTCGCCCGGACGTCGATCCGGCGGACCTGGTCGCCGGCGGCTGGGATGAGTTACACCGTCAGCTCGACGGCTATATCGCCGCCGGCCTGACGAAATTCGTGATTCGACCGACCGGCAAGGAACCGGTCGACGAGTTCATCGATCGGTTCGTCGCGGAGTTGGCGGGTCGACAGAATTAGAGTGTGTCGACCCACTGCAGGATGGCCGGCGTCGCCGGATCGGTGATATCGCTGAACTCGGGGTGTTTCTTGATGAATGCGGCCACCATCGGGCAGGTCGCAACGATGCGCTTGCCGTCTGTGCGGGTGGCTTGCAAGGCCTCCTCGACGAGAATCGTCGCGAGCCCGCGTCCGCCGAACCGTTGGTCGACCTCGGTGTGATAGAAAACCCGCTGTTCGCCGCGGTCAGCGATAGCTGCCAATCCGACCGTGTCGCCGTCGACGGCGATGGTGTACTTGCCGTCCGCGGCGCTGACGGTCGTCTCGGCGCCGGTCTTGTCTTTCGTCATGTGCGCCGCTCCTCCACGCCGGTTTCACCGGCGTCATCGTCGTCGCCGCGCGTCATGTGCGCCGCTCCTCCACGCCGGTTTCGCCGGCGTCATCGTCGTCGGTCATGCGTCAGTTATACGACTCATTTCCGCGGTGGCCGTAACAGTTGCATGGCGACCCGCATCAGCGGTTCGGGAACCCGGTCCTTGGCGGCCAACGCCGCGTCGGCGACGCGGCCCCGCGCCAGGGTGCCGCGGCCGAACACCCGGTTCAGTGGGCCGCCGGACGGTTCGAGTTCGACGTGCAGCGGCGGGGCGCCCGCGTTGGCGCCGAGCGCCGAGGAGATAACGATCCGCTGGATTTCGCTGGTGCCCTCGAAGATGGTGTACAGCTTGGCATCTCGGTACCACTTCTCGACCGGGTGGTCGTTGATGTAGCCCCAGCCGCCCAGCGTCTGGATGGCACGTTCGGTAGCCCGCACGGCGACCTCGCTGGCGGCCATTTTCGACATCGAGCCTTCGCCGCGCTCGAATGCGATGCCTTGGGCGGCCATCCACGAGGCCCGCCAGGTCAACAGCCGCGCCGCGTCGATCTGCGTGGCGATTTCGGCGAGCGGAAACGCGATGCCCTGGTTGTCGATGATCGGGCCGCCGAAAGCCTCGCGCTCGGTGGCGTAGGTGGTGGCGTATTCCAGTGCCGCGCGAGCGATGCCGATCGCCTGCGCGGCGACCATCGGGCGGGTCTGCTCGAAGGTACCCAATGTCGCTGACCCGGAACGCTTTCCACCGGCGACGACTTCACGGGCTTTGGCGAGCTTGTGCTCGAGCTTTCCCTCGCCGCCCAGCAGGTTCTCGGCCGGCACCCGGACACCGTTGAACTTCAGCTCGGCGGTGTGCGAGGCCCGGCAGCCCAGCTTGTCGAGCTTGCGCACCAACTCCAGGCCGGGCGCGCCGCCTGGCACGATGAACAACGCCTGCCCGCGGTGCCCGAGTTCCTCGTCGACGACGGCGTTGACCACGTGCACGTCGGCGATGCCGCCGTTGCCGATCCACATCTTGTGGCCGTCGATGATCCAGTCGCTGCCGTCGCGGCGGGCCGTGGTTCGCAGGTTGCGGACATCGCTACCACCCTCCGGCTCGGAGATGGCTAGCGCTGCGAGCTTCAGGTCGCCCGGTGTGCCGAAGCACTGCGGCGCCCACTCCAGCATCTGCTCCGGCGACGCGGCCTGACCGATCGCCGACAGCGCCAGCGCGGGCATGACGATGGCCAAACCGATTCCGGCGCAACCCCAGAACAGCTCTTCCATGAACATCGGCAACGACAGCCCGGTCGGATCGCCGATCAGATCGCGGTAGAACAGCGGGCTGTAGAAACCGCGCTGGGCGGCTTCCTCGAGCACTGGCCAGGGAAACTCCTGCTTCTGGTCGAAGTCCAGGGCCACCGGTCGGATGACGGATTCAGCGAATTCGTGCGCGCGCTTGGCCAGGTCGTGCTGTGCGGCCGTCGGCGTCAGATCGAATGCCATCTGCGCCACTCCTCAACGCCGGCTGCGCCGGCGCCATCGTCGTTGCCCGGGGTCATAGATGCGCTAATACCCCGTGCCAGACGATTCAACCCTACTGACGAGTAAGGACGAGTCAGGCGGCCGACTGCGGGCGTACAGGCAGGTGGAACACCGTGGCGGTGACGGGAGCGGCGTCGCCTTCGCGGCGCGCCAGCAAGGCGGCATTGTCCGGCAGTTGTCGAGGGCTGATCTCCCCCGCGGCTATCCGGCGCAGCGTGTCGTGGGCGGCGGCCAGTTGTTCGCGTTTGCGGTACTGCCCGCCGGGCAGCTTGATGCCGGCCCAGACCCCGTATTCCTCCCGGTTCTCGACCGCGTAGCGGGCGCACAACCGCTGCTGCGCCAACGGGCAACGCCGCAGGCACTGCAGCCGTGCTTCGGTGGCCGACTGTTCATATGCGCGTGCCTTGGCGGCACCGTCACCGCCGTCGTCGTCGGCATAGCCGAACCACAATTCCGGGTTGACCGAGCAGGGGTGTCCCATCAGGCGTCTCCTTCGAACCAAAACGTATGCGGAATCGTATACACACGAAACGGTCCTCCGCAAGATAAACGAGACAAAAACGTATAACCTGGGGACGGCTGATGCTGCTGTGTAATATCCGGATATGGCCGGGACGCAGCGGTGAGCCGCGAATCCGCGGGTGCGGCGATCCGGGAACTCCGCGAGTCACGCGACTGGTCGCTGGCCGACTTCGCCGCAGTGACCGGCGTCAGCATCATGGGCCTGAGCTATCTGGAGCGCGGTGCCCGTAAACCGCACAAAGGCACAGTTCAGAAGGTAGAGAACGGCCTTGGCCTACCGCCGGGCACCTACTCGCGACTCGTGGTCGCCGCTGACTCGGCGGCCGAACTCGAACGCCTGACCGCAGCCACGCCGGCCGAGCCGGTGGCTCGGCCCACTGAGGCGATCGTGGTGGCACGGCACACCGACACCCACATGCTCGAGGAGCATGCCGAGGTCCACCTCGACGCATTGAACTCGTTGATAGCGAGGCTGCCTGCGGAGACGTCAAACGAATATGAGACGTATATTCTTTCTGTGATCGCGCAGTGTGTGAAGACAGAGATGCTGGCCGCCAACTCGTGGCGGGTGGCAGTGAATGGCGATGAGGAGTCGGCGGGTCGGCTCATGCGGCATCTCGATGCTCTGGAGTCGATGCGGGGGGCGTTGTTGGAACGGATGCCGACGAGCCTGAGTGCGCGGTTCGATCGGGCATGCGCGAACTCGTCGTTGCCCGAGCCGGTCATCGCCGCACTGCTCGGCGTCACTGTCGCCGAGATGTGGGACATCCGCAATAGAGGTGTCATCCCGCCGGGCGCGCTCCCTCGTGTCCGGGCGTTCGCCGACCAGAGCGATGGAGACGAGCAGTGAGCGGAAGCGACGTAGCGGCGTTAGGCCGAGCCCATGACCTGTTCGCCGGCAGCCCCGGAGAAGCGGCGCTGGACACGCCTTCGCCGCGTTACGACCGACTGCTGGAGCGCTCAGCCGAGCTCAATGATACTGAGGGACAACACAGTTACCGGTCGGCGGTGAATCGCAGCCGGGAAGAGCTGCACTCGGCCGCGGCTACCGACGCCGCGGTCTCGGAAACCATCGTCGAGGCGCGACGAGACCACGCCGTCGCGCACGCGCGGACGAAGAGCGTTCTCGACCAAGCCCGTGCCGACACTGCGGTCCCAGACACCCCGATCGCGCAGCGCGAGGCGATCCGCCGCCGGGTCGCGCGACTGCATGCGCAGCAGGCGCATGTGCAGGCCGCCCGCCGGAAAGCCCGGCGGCATCGCTCACGGTGGCGCCCGTTGAGCTATCGCATGCTTCACCATGGCGCCGGCCTCCGCGGACTGCGGTTGCCGCCGCCGAACAGCCGCGCCGGCATCGCGGTGCGGGCGGCGCTGTCGCGGTTGGGCCGACCGTACGTCTGGGGCGCAACCGGACCGGAACAGTTCGACTGCTCGGGGCTGACCCAATGGTCCTACGCGCGGGCGGGAATCCATTTGGACCGCACCACATATGAGCAGATCTACGACGGCGTCCCGGTGCCTCGCTCGCAGGTCCGTCCCGGCGACCTGGTTTTTCCCACCGCGGGGCACGTGCAAATGGCCATCGGTAACAACCTGGTCGTCGAAGCGCCGCATTCAGGTGCCACGGTGCAGATCAGCCCGCTCGGTGCCGGCGTGCAAATCCGGCGTCCGCTGGGGTGAGGAAGATGGTTGGCGAGCGCGGAACCGGTGAGTACGGTCAATCCATGGCAGAGCAGGGCGGGCTGTCGATCGGCGCTATCGGGGATCAGCAGACCGCGCTGTCCAAGCGGCACACGGCGTCGGCGGACGCCGACCGCCTCCTTGCCGAAGCGCTTGCCGCCGCGCATGCGGCCACCGTCGAAAGTCTCCGTCGACTCGATGCGATCGCGGCCGAGATCGACAGCGCGGTAGCCAATCAAGCGGCTTTCAGCATCGACACCGCAGTGGGCGCGCGTGAATTCCAGCGGTTCCTGGTCGCCAAAGAACGCGAAATCGTGGCGGTGGTGTCCAAAGCCCGCGAGCTCGACGGCGCACGGAGGGCCGTGCTGGACAGCCTCGGCGAGCATTACGGCTCGGCTGCCGACTGACCCGTGCGGCTGTACACACCAGTGAATTGTCGACCGCGAAGTACCTGGCTACTGTCCCGTTCATGTTCGGGCAGCAAAGCGATGGCGATGCCTGACGACCCGGCAGGCGCCGAGCACCAACAAGGCGATGCTGCCGACGCGATCAGAAATGCCGAAGTAGCTCTGGCGCATCAGAACTCGACGACCGCTCAAGTCGACCTGCAAGTGGTCACCGCTGTGCTCAACGCGCACCAGAAGGGCGCGGCCGGCACCGAAGCGTTGGCTAAGCTGCAGCGCGACATCGAAGGCGCGGTCACCACACGATCGGATCTGGACACCCCGGCCGGAGCACGCGACTTCCAGCGCTTCCTGATCGGCAAGCTCAGGGACATCCGCGCTGTGGTCGCCAATGCGAGCCTGGACGACACGTCGAATTCGGCGTTGATGGCTGCGTGGACGTCGCTGTACAACGCCGGTCAGCCCGAGGAGCCAGAGGCGGTTGACAAAGACCCGCCGGTCTCCGCGCCGGTGCAGCCCATCAGTCAAACCCCTTCGGCGCCAACGGAACCCGACGCAGATGCCTATCTCGACGACGATGTCTACCCGCCGCTCGACGACGTCGACTCGCGCCCGGCATCGGCCCCGGCGCAGGAACAGGCCACGCCCGCGTTCGGCGGAGGAGGGTTCCCTGGTGGCGCGACGACGCCGGGGTTGGGGATACCCGGGGGATTCGCGCTACCCGGGCCGCCGCCCGCCGGCAACGAGGCGCCCAAAGAGCTCGACGATGCGTTGACAGACGACCCCGAGGACCGGCGGTCGTCCGACGGGGACGGTCACGAGGACACCGAACCCGCGGCGGTGCGGCCTGCCCGATCGGGCCCGACCACGGTGACCCTGCCCAACGGCGAGACGTTGACCGCAGCGAGCCCGCAGCTCGCCGCAGCGATCGAGGCCGCGGCGGCGGGAACGCCTATCGCAGAAGCGTTCCAGCACGAGGGGATCACCATCCCGCCGCCCGGAACGGCAGTTCCCGACCCGTTGGATCCCGCGCAGCTCGCGCCCGGAGACATCGGGATGTTCACCGATCGCCATGCACTGGCCCTCGGCGAAAGCAGAGCGCTGGTCAACGGTCAGATCCAGCACATCTCCACCGTGACCGGACCCAGCTTCCTAGGCTGGGAGCATCCTCCGGTGCCGGTCAGCGCACCGGTCAAGACCGAGCCGCCGGCACCGACCAGGCCGGCCGCCGCCGATAGAACCGAAACCGCATAGAAGGCCCCCGGCAACCGCCGGCACAGTGATGAGGAGACAGCTGATGGCAGATCGAATCCACGTGGTGCCCGCCGACCTGCGTGAAGCGGCCGGCCACCATCAGGAGACATCGGAATATCTGCGCACGCTGCCGTCGTCGCATCACGCGATTCAGCAGAGCCTGGATTCGCTGGGCCCGATCTTCGGTGAACTGCGGGAGGCCGGCCGCGCGCTTCTCGAGCAACGGCGGCTGTGCTACGAGCAACAAGCCGACAACCACGCGCAGATCGCCGACAACCTGACAAAATCGGCCAGCATGTGGGAACAGCACGAGTCGGAGGCGGCCCAGCAAATCGAGCGGATCTCTGACGACGGTCGATGACTGAGGCCGATCCCGCATTCGACACCGTCCATCCGAGCGGATACATCCTGGTCCGCTCCTGCCGTGGCGGCTACATGCACAGCGTCACGCTGAGCGAGGCAGCGATGGACACCGATGCCGAAAGCCTGACCGAGGGGATCCTGCTGACCGCCGACGTCTCCTACCTCAAGGCGGTGATGGACGTGCGCGGCGAGATAGTGGCGGCCGGCTACACCCCGTCCGCCGAAGTCCCGACCGCCGACGATCTGGACATGGCGATCGAACGACTCGTCGCGCATGAATTACCCCGGCGCGACGGCACGGAATAGCGACGCCGTCGGGCCTAACGGATCCAGGCCTGGACGGCGTCCCGATCTGGAGCGATGTCAGTGGGCGGCTCGACAGGGTTGGCGCCGAACAACTCTCGCGCTCTGCCGAGTAACGCGCGCACTTCGTTCAGCTGCTGCTGCAGCCCCGAATCAGCCACACGCTCACGGTACTCAGGGTGCGTATTCGGCACAATTCACCGTCGTGAACAGGCTGTGCCGGCGGGTTTTGCAGCGGAGTCGCGCCGCTGCCGATGACGGTAGGCTTGGCCGGTGGCGATCTTCGGTCGGAATACGGCGCGACAGCGCCTCCGAAGAGCTGCCGCGCAATCACTGCAGATTCCGGCTTTCAGCTCGCCCGTCGACTGCACCGCATGGGTGACCGGCGGCCTGTGGCCTGCGGAGTTGTCAACGGTGACCGCCAATACCGCACCACTTGTCAAATACCTGAAAACGGATTTACAGCGAATCGTCAATTCGGCAAACGAAGAACTCAAAGGGATTCGCCTTGCTGGATTGACCGATTCGGCCCGGCGGGCAGAAGAAGCCCGTGTGATGAACGAGGCGCGCGCTTTCGCCGTGCGGCGAGTCGAATCGACAGTCCGGCATCTGCGCAACATGACGACGAAATCTCCGCCGCAATATCAGCCCGTGAATGGCGCGGACGACGGCGAAAAGGCGCAGCGATTCAAACTCTCGCCACCTCGACCGGACGTCGTTGAGCCTGTTGAAACGCCGGAAGCGGCAGAGATTTCCGAGCCGCCCACGGCGTCCCTGCCGGTGCCGGAGTTCAGCCTCGCCGATGAGCTCGAGAGCTGGGAGCCCGCGACTGCCGCGGTAGCCCGCGAAGCGGTCGTCGCCGAGCCGGAATCCTTGGAGCCGGCGGGGTTTGCGGCGCCGAGTCCGTTCGACTCCGATGACACTGAGGTGCTCGAGGAGCTGTCGAACCTACTGCATGAGATCTCGCCGCCGACCGCCGCTGCGGTCGAGCCGCCGCCACCCGTGCCGGAGCCCCCAGCCCCGCCAGTGTCGATGTTCGAGCCGGTCGCTGCGGTTCCGGTCGTGGCGGAGCGACCGATCGACGACGCCACGCCTTCCCCTCTGCCGCAGCCGCCGTCGGAGCCGGCGCATGAACGGCTGGAACGCCTGCTGAAATTCGTGGCGCGGCAAGAACCCGGGTTGCGGTGGGCCATCGGAAATCGTGACGACGGCACGACGTTGCTGGTGACCGACCTCGCTTACGGCTGGATCCCGCCCGGAATCACGCTGCCCGCCGAGGTCCACCTGCTGGAGCCGGCTCGGCGCAAGGGCACCGCGACGGCGTTGCTCGGCAAGACCACGCTGTCTGCGACATACGCACCCGGCGACCCACTGGGCTGGGCCACCGACTACGACGCCACCAACACGTCGTTGCAACCACGCGAGTTACCGCCGGTCGACGACTTGGGCTGGGTGTTGAGCGAGGCGACGCATTGGCGCGATGGCCTGCCGCGGCTGGTCAATACGCTGGCGAAGGCGGGCGCCGCGGGCACCGGGATCGTCGATGCCGAAATCGACATCTTGCGGGTCTACCTCGATACCTCTCGTTATCAGCTGTTGGCGCAATATCCCGACGTCGACGCCGGCCTCCTGCTGAATTGCTTGTTGCTGGCAGCCACCGAAGGTATCGCCACCAAGAACCAGGTGAGCGCGAATTACCACTTCGCCTGGTTCCACGTGCTCAATGCGCCGCCAGTCAGCGGGTGGAAAGCCGGCGCATGACAGTCCGCATTTCGTAAGCTCGCGAGCATTGAATTGACGCTGTTTAGAGGGGTCGAGATACTGTCATGATGCCGAGACCGGGCAGTCGTGAGCAGCTGAGCGACAAGGATCTCGTCGAGTCCGTTCTTCGTGAACTCAGCGAGGCCGCCGATAAGTGGGAAGCCTTGGTCGGTCAGGCCGAAGCGGTCACCTACAGCGTCGACCTCGGCGACATACACGCAGTGGTGAACTCCGACGGCCGACTCGTCGAATTGGCATTGCATCCCAGCGTGATGTCGGGCTACTCCCACGGCGAATTGGCCGACCGGCTCAATGTGGCGGTCACCGCGCTGCGGGAAGAAGCCGAAGCCGAGAATCAGGCACGGTACGGGGGAGCCCTGCAGTGACGTGGGACCGGTTGTTGCGCAAACTATTTGAGGCACTCACACTGCCGGATCACGGGCGCGACGCACGTCGGCCGCCGAAAGGATATTGACCGTGCCACTGAATCTGTCCAACCGGGATCAAAACTCCGGGCATCTGTTCTACAACCGGAGGTTGAAGGCGGCGATCACTCGCTTCTCCGTGCGGATGAAGCACGACGACCGCAAACAGCAAGCGGCAGTGGCGCTATCGATGGTCTTCGTCCTCATCGGCATCGGCTGGATGGCGTTGCTGCACATCATGAAGCCGGCCGGCCTGGTGGGGCAGTCGGCGATCATCGGGAACCGGGACACCGGCGCGGTGTACGCGAAGATCAACGGGCGGTTGCATCCGGCGCTCAACCTGACGTCAGCGCGGTTGGCCGTTGCCAGCGCGAGCGCACCGACTTGGGTCAAAGCCTCCGAGATCGCCAAATATCCGACCGGCCCGATGGTCGGCATCCCGGGCGTGCCCGACAGCCTTTCGGTGACAGCGAATTCGGTGTCGGCGTGGGCAGTGTGCGACACCGCGCCGACCCGCGGTTCCGGACTTCCACCCCTGGTCACCTCGATCGCGGGAGAGCTCGCGACGGGGGGCCGGGCGGCGCCGATGGAGGCGTCGCAGGCCGTCCTGGTCACGCACAAAGGCGCGACGTACGTGATCTGGGGCGGCCAGCGATCGCTGATCGACCCCACTGATCGATCGGTCACCTTCAACCTGGGCCTCGACCCGGGCGTGACGTATCCGATCGAGATCTCCAACGCCCTCTTCGATGCCATGCCCGCGACGGAACCCCTTGTCGTCCCGGCTATTCCGGAGCTGGGCACACCGTCGAGATGGCTACCCGGCTCGGCCGTCGGCAGCGTGCTGCAGACGCAGGACGCCAACGGCACCGTCACCGGCTTCTACGCACTGCTGCCCGATGGTATGCAGAAGATCACCAGCTTCGTCGCCGATCTGCTGCGCACCGCAACAGCCCAGGGCTCTGCCACGCCGACCCTGATCTCGCCCGACAAGTTGATCCACATCCCGGTCATCGACATTCTCAACGTCGGGTATTACCCGTCGGGGAAGCTGAATTTCATTGACACTGCAGTGAATCCGGTGACGTGTTTGGCCTGGCAGAAGGAGTCCACCGACCCGCAGGCGTCGATCAAGGTGATCAGCGGGCGGGGTCTGCCGGTGCCGAGCAGCATGGATGTCCGGCTGGTCCGGCTGGTCCGCGACGACCGCCAGCCCGAGTCGGTCGAGGCCGACCAAGCCTTGGTGCTGCCCGGCGCGGCGAACTTCGTCGCGACGACTAGCGGCGTCGCCACGTCGGACAGCCGCGAAAGCTTGTATTGGGTGTCGCCGCAAGGGGTTCGCTTCGGCGTGCAGTGGGATCGGAAAACCCTCGAGCCCCTGGGGCTAGACGCCGGCAGCGCCGTGCAGGCGCCGTGGCCGATCGTTCGCACTTTCGCGGCCGGACCCGCGATCAGTCATGACAGCGCCCTGTTGGCGCGCGACACCATCACCGGCGGCGGCGCGGTCGCGCCTGTCCCGGAAGCCAACCCACAGGCCGGAGGCTGACGATGTCCAAACGCGGATTCGTACGGGGTATTCGTAGGCCCGCGCCCACGGTGCCGCCGGTCCGGGTGGCGGTCGCCCCGCCGCTGGCCCTACCGGAACGCGAGCCACGCAACATCCTGCTGATGATCGCGCTGCCGGCGCTGCTGGTCGGGATTCTCGGCACGCTGGTGGTGATGTACACATCGGGGGTTCGGTCCCTGCAGTCCGGATTCTTCCCGATGATGGGCCTGGCCGGGTTCGGTGCGTTGATGTTCAGCGGACGCATGGGACGAGGACGGCGGATCTCCTGGGGAGAGCAGGAAAAGCAGCGACGCGTCTACCTGCGTCAACTCGACGAGGATCGCGAGGAAGTCCAGCGCGCGGCTCAAGAACAGCGGCGCAGCCAACTCTTCGTGCACGGTGACCCGCAGCACCTGGACACCATCATCGGCGGGCCGCGGATGTGGGAGCGCCGCGTCGACGACCCGGACTTTCTCGATATCCGTCTCGGCGTCGGGGTGCAGCAGGCGAGCGACTCGGCGGTCTCGCTGCAATGGCCCGAGGTTCCGATCGGCGAGGAGCTGGAACCGGTCACCGGTGGTGCGCTGCGCGATTTCATCTTGGAGCAGAGCAAGATTCGCGGCATCGGCAAGGTGTTGAGCCTGCGATCCAAGCCCGGCTTCAGCTTCATCGGGCCCGATCCCACCGAGTTGCACAGCCTCGCCCGGTCGATTCTGTGCGCGTTGGCCGTCTATCACAGCCCGAACGACCTGAAGCTGATGGTGGTCACTCGCCACCCCGAGCTGTGGTCATGGTTGGTGTGGCTGCCGCACAATCAGCACGACGAGATGTTCGACGCATGTGGCTTGCGCCGCTTGCTGTTCGCGTCGCCGACCGAGTTGGAAGAAGCGCTCGACGCGGAGTTGCACCGCAAGGGTCGCGGGCCGTGGACGCCGCCGGTCGGAGCCAGCCCGACGTCGATGCCCTCACCGATGGAGTCGTCGGGGCTGCGGCTGGGCCCGCACTGGGTGATCGTCGACGACAACATCGGAACGCCCGAGCAGTGGGAAGGCGTGACCGGACAGAAAGGCATGGCCGGAATCACGGTGCTGCGGTTGGCCACCCGGCCCGGTGTCGGCGTCGGCTTCGCGGAAGAGGAGCAGCGATTCGAGCTGCGCGAAGGCCGCCTCTACCACCGGGATTCGTTCTACGCGGTCGCCGACATGCTCGCCGAGAGCACCGCGTACCGGTATGCCCGGGCATTGGCGCGGTGGTCGCCGATGAGCGCGGGGGAGTTGTCCGAAACCGACAGCCAGGCAGGCGAATTGCTGCGGGCGCTCGGCATCAACGACCCGCGGCAACTCGACGTCGACCGGCTGTGGGCCGAGAGCCGTGGACGCGGCGACGCGAAATGGGCGATGGTGCCGGTCGGTGTGAAGCCAGGCGGCGAATTGCAGTACGTGATCTTCCGCGCAAAGGATTTCGGCGGCTTCGGATTCCACTCCGTGGTGGTCGGAACATCGGGCTCGGGTAAGTCGGAGTTCTTCTTGTCGCTGTGCAACGGCATCGCACTGACGCACTCGCCCGAGACGTTCATCGTGATCTTTGTCGACATGAAGTTCGAGTCCGCCGCACAGGACCTGGCGGGCCTGCCGCACGTCGCGGGGTCGCTGTCCAACCTCGGTAAAGACGAACGCCACCTGGCCGAGCGGATGCGGAAGGCGATCAACGGTGAAATCCACCGGCGCTACCGGCTTTTCAAAGAAGCGGGTGCGCGCGATGCCAACGAATACGAGGAAATGCGACTGGCCGGCCGGGACCTGGAACCGGTGCCGATCCTGCTGGTCATCATCGACGAGTACCTCGAGCTGTTCCATCACCACCAGGAGTGGATCCAGCTGGTCATCCACATCGGTCAGGAAGGCCGCGGCTGTAACGTCTTCTTCACCCTCGGCGGCCAGCGCCTGGATCTGTCGTCGCTGAGTAAGGCCAAGAGCAACATCGCCTTTCGGGTCGCGCTGCGCGCGGAGACTGCCGAGGACTCCCGCGACGTGATCGGCAACGACGCGGCCCTGCATTTGCCGTCGAAGGAGAATGGTTACGCTCTGCTGAAAGTCGGCCCGCGCGACCTGGAGCCGTTCCGTTGCTTCTATCTGTCGGCGCCATTTGTGTTGCCCAAGAAGGTCACCAACGTCAACAAGACCATCGATGTGAGCTTCTCTCAGCCGCGTCCGCTGACGTGGGAGTACCAGCCGTTGAGCGCGGATGACACTGCGGCACTTGCGGTTGCCGACGTGCCGGAGGAACCCGACGAATTCCTGTTCCACTCCGACGGCTTCCGGAAGAAGAAGCTGCTGGACGTCATTCGCGACTCGCTGGTGGCGCATCCCGCTCGACTGCCGCACCAGATCTGGCTTCCCCCACTGGAAGTCAGTGAGCCGGTAGATGCGCTGGTGGGTTACTGGCGCGGCAAACCGTGGCACGTCGACTACGGGCAGAACCCGGGGCTGATCTTCCCGTACGGGATCGTCGATGTCCCAGAGGATCACACCCAGTTGGTGGAGGTGATCGACGCCGAGATGGACAACATCATGGTGGTCGGCACCGCCCAGCGCGGCAAGAGCACCACGCTGATGACGCTGATGGCGTCGGCCGCCCTGATGTACCGCCCGGAGCGGGTGACGTTCTTCTGCATCGGTGCCGCGCTCTACCCGGTCGAAGACCTTCCGCACGTGGCCGGTGTGGTCAGCCTCAACGATGACGAAGGGGTGTCACGAACCATCGCCACGATGGAAGGACTGATTCGCGCACGCGAGGCGGCGTTCAAGCACTACCAGATCGACATCTCCGAGTTCCGGGAGCGGCGGTTCGGCGCAGCCGGCGGCGGCGGGACTGATCCCGAGGACAAGTTCGGCGACGTGTTCCTGATCATCGACAACTACGGGGATCTGTACGAGAAGGACTTCGGCATGGGCGATCGGGCGATCGCCATCGCGCGCCAGGGCTTGTCCTATGGAGTGCACGTCATGACCAGCGGCACCGGTTGGTTCGTCGGCCAGAAGCAGGGCTTGCTCAACGTGTCGAACGCCCGCGTGCAGCTTCGACTGAGCAACCCCGACGAATCGCAGATGGGCAGCTCGGTCGAGCGGCGCAAAGCGGCCCGCAACACACTGGACCGACCGGGGTTCGGCCTCAACCGGGACGGGCACGAATTGCTGGTAGGGCTTCCCGAGATCACCGGAACCGGAGGTGAGCGGGTGAATACCCGAGGGATCGGTGCGGTGCTCGCCGAAGTCACCGGCGCGGACCGAGTGGAACGGCTGTCTCGGTTGCCCGAGCGGGTGCCGTTGGCCCAGATCATCGAGGTGTACGAGCGCTCCGCGGGCGCCTCAGACCCACTGAACATTCCGTTCGCGATCGGGGAGGCCGGCCTGCAGCCGGTGGTGCTGCCCGCCCAGTTGTTGCCCAACATGATCGTGATGGGCCGCCAGCTCTGCGGCAAGACCACGACGTTGGCGGCTATCGGCCAGGCCATCACCCAGCGCTTCACCCCGGAGCAGGCTCAGATCACTGTGATCGACCCGAAAACCACGCTGATTGGAAAGATCCGAGGCCCGCACGTGCGCGCTTATGCCTACACCGCCGACGACATCGACGCGGTCATCGCCGAGCTCGTGGCCGAGTTGCGCGACCGCCTCCCACCGTCGGGCCTGACGCAGGAAGAACTGATGAACCTGAAGTCGTGGGAAGGTCCGCATCAGTTCATCTTGATCGACGACGAACACGAGCTGAGGCCGCACAACCAGGTGATGAAGCCGGCGGCGACCGCGCCGCTGTGGCCGTTGATCGAGCGCAGCCGGCAGATCGGCCTGCACGTGATCGCTGCCCGCTTGCCCGGGAACTGGGCAGGTCAGGTGGTGATGAACCCGTTCCTGCAGAAGATGACGGGAGCGCGCTCGCCGATCTTGTTCATGGACAACGATCCGGCGAATGTCAAGGTGTTCGCCCGAATCGCGGCCCAACAACTTTCACCGGGACGTGGCCTATTGGTGACGACCGAGGGTGATATCGAAGGCGTGCTGGTAGGTACCCCCGAATCCGGCGAATAGTTATTGACGCCAGCGTCGCTCTATTCGCGTTCACACGCGGGAAGAAAACGCTTTAGACTCTGGTAAATCCGCAGGGCGATTCTCGGATCAAGACGGACATACATAAGGGGATGGATATGTCGGTAGTCAACGTGGCCACGAGCGCCGTGGACCTGTCATCGCTGACGGAGTCGGTCATCGGCGGTCAGATGGCCGCCACCACCGCGGCGGGTTCGGCTGCCCTGACCGGTGTGGTGCCCATGGCGAGCTCTGCAGACGATGTGGCATTCGCGGCGGCGATGGCCGGCGCGGGCGGCGCGTACCTCAGTGCAGCCGGGGCGCACGTCGGCGAACGCGCCGAGTACTCCGCCGGCCAGAGCGCGTCGTCAGTCAGCTACGTGCTCAGCGAGCTGATCAGCGCCGCTCAATTCTCGTTCTAACCGTCCGGGATGCCTCTCGACCCGCGGTGGATCGCCGCGCCGCCTGAGATGGTCGCGCTCATTTTCGAGGCCGGCCCAGGCCCGGAGTCGATGGTCGCCTACGGAACGGTGATGGCAACCGAGGCGGCCAGCCATCACATGTCGATGGCCGCCTCCGCCACCAACATCGCGAATACCAGCACCCAGTGGGCGGGTCTGGCCGGTGCGGCCAACGTCGCGCGGGGAACCGCCCTCAACATGGGTGGATTGGAGCCCCTCGCGACACACTGCGCCAAGCATGTGTTGTTGGCGCAAGCCGCGGTGGATGCCTACACGATGGCCCGGCCGTCGGTGATCCCCTCGCTGGCGTGTAACGCGAACCGGGACCTGTGGACGCTGCTGAACGGCACCAACTGGTTCGGGCAGAACACCCCGGGCATCGTCGCCACCGACATCGAGTACTTCGGGCATTTCTGGACGCAGAATTCCAGCGTCGGAACCCTGTATGCCACGACGCTGGCAGCCGTTGCTGCCGCGGCGTCAGACCCATCGCTGCTGGTGACGAGTGCGGCGTCGCCGATGACGACCGGAATGGGCTCCGCGGTCAGCCTCGTCTCGCAGACCGCCCAAACCGCCGGGACGGATGCGGCACAAGCCCCGGCGCAGGGAGCTCAGCTGGTCGGCAGCGCCGGGTCGAGCACGTCCGGGGCGACCGATCAGCTGGCCTCGTTCGCCACCCAGGCGCCGCAGATGATGATGGGCGCCGTGCAGCCGTTGGCCTCGGCTCCGACGCAAGTGGCGCAAGCCGGAATGCAACCCATGAGTCAATTGATGGGCATGTTCATGGGTGCCAATTCGCCCGTCGCAGCCGAAACGGCCGGGCTGGGCGCCCTGGGTGGTGCACCGCTCGGCGGTGCCGGGGGAGCGGCCGCCGGTGGTATGGGTGCCGGCGGAGGCGGTATCGGTGGTCTTGGTTCCAGCGCTGCCAGCCTGACCAGCTTCACCCAGCCGGCCAGCACGTTCGAGCCGGAAAGCGGTGGACGGCCCACCGGCAAGGCCGGCGTGCTCAATGCCGCGGACCTGCGCGGCAGTCCGGCCGCTCGGGCGGGAGGCTCGGCAATGCCGATGTCGCCGGCCGGGATGCTCGGACGAGGTGAGACTCCGTCGGGCAAGGACAAGGACGACGTCTCGCACGCGCGAATTGTGGTGGATTCCGACAAAGAAGTTCCACCGCGGACAGATGTGTAGCAAGGGATGGTGGAGAATCTTCGGACAATTGGTGCAATTGAGGCAGATGCGCATTTTCGATACGAGCACTGCATCAAATAGGTGAAGTGACAGATACCGATAACAGCCTAGAATTTCCCTCATGCCCCGCCCCGGGGCTGGGGCCGGCGAGACATAAGGAGAACTAAATGGCCGAGGCATCAGGATCCTTTCCGCGGATCCCGCAGGAGCTGGCGCTCCAAGTTCAGAAGCAAATCGAGTCGTTGATGGAGCACGCGACCACCGCCGCCACTCAGGGCCTGTCCGCAGTCGAAGAGATGGTCGCGGGCGGCGCGCACTCTGGCCAGGCCGCGATCATGTCGCAGCAGAAGGCTGTCGAGATCAACTCAGACCTGACGCGCATCATCCACGGCTGCACCGAATTGGCGAACAAACTGGGTGTCTCGGTCGCTCAGTTCGCCCAGCACGATCTCGACGCCTACCACCAGATGTCATCGCTCAACGCGCAGTAATCAGCCGACAATCCGCAGTCCTATCGGATAGACAGGGGAACGATAATGGGTTTGGACCCAAGCATCATCACGTATCAGGCCGGTGCGATCGAGCAGGGAACCAGCACCCTCGCCTCGGCGTCGGCGGCGCTCGCAGAGGCGCAGCAGGACTTGGTCAACATCAACAACCTGCTGGCCAGCGTCATGCACGGCCAGTTCCACGCGTCATACCAGGAAGCGATGCTCAACATCGAGAAGCCGTTGATGCACCTCGCCGAGACCGTCGGGATGCACGGGCAGGTGCTGAACAGCATCACGGCCGATGCGATGGCACTGGACGCCTCGCTCGCAGCAGGCTGAGCTTGTAGAAGGCACGGCTGGGGCGCACGCGAAAGGGTGCGCCCCAGCGGCTTTCTAACGGACAACTCATGTTGACCACCACCGTCGATGGCCTGTGGGTTCTGCAGATACTCACCGGAATAGAGACACTCGCCCCGGAGCTGGGGCTGCGATCCATTCGGCCTAAGTTCGAAACGCGATACGAGGCTTTGGCACACCCTGTCGCCGCCGAGTTGCGGGCCGCGGGAGTTCTCGACGATGCGGACAACGTCGACCGCGCCGTCGTGGAATGGCTCACCGTGCTGTCGCGTCGCGACATCGCCCTGTTGATCAGCGTTCGCACGCCGAACAGCGCGGACAAGCCATCCGGGGCGCTTTTGGCGCGCTTCGCGGAGTGGTGGGTTGTCATCGAACGATCCGAGGAGTTGATCCGGATCGGCGGCGCCGGAACCTCGACCGCCGAAGGCGCCGCGAATGCGGTGATACGCACCCAGATCGAGCGACTGTGCGGCACAAACACTCCGGCGCGGTTGCGGCCGGTCACCCTCGATGCCAGCGCTCTCCAGGAAAAGGCGACCAACCGGCAGGCGCTAGACGCCTTCCTGGCGAGTCAACGGTTGGACGCCGACCAGGTGCAGATCCTGAAAATGGCCGCCGACACCGAACGGTCGGCTCAGGCCAGTATTGTCGCGCTGCAGTCCGGCTTGGCGATCGCCGGACCGTCGCGAACGCACGTCGAGCAGAGCGCGGTGACCATCATCGACACCCCCGAAGGGCGGATCATCGCCGAGCACGAACCGTCGGGCGGCCGGAGTTGGATGATTCTCGCGCCGGGCACAGCAAGCAACATCTCCACTGCGGTGAACCGCATGATGCGGCGACTTCCCGCAAACGAGGAATGGTTTTCCTACCGAAAGGTTGTGTAAGTGAGGGATACGGCGCGCGTGTTAGCATCGGCCTCGTGACAAATCCGTGGGCGCCGAATTCACCGGAACAACCGCGGCAAACGCCCAGGCCACCTGCAGGTTCGCGTTCCCAGCATCCGGACTCCGTTTCGGAAACTCTGCGAATCTCCGATATGGTGGCTCCGCGCAAAATTCCGCCGGGGTCCGGTTGGCGTAAATTTATTTACGGCGCGTCGTTTTCAACTATTAATCTCGGGGAATCGCCGGCCGAGCGCCATTTACGGGAATTGCAGGGACGCATCCGCAGGCACATCCGCAAGCAATACGTCATCGGAGTCGTCTCCGGTAAGGGTGGTGTCGGCAAGACCACGTTGACGGCCTGCATCGGTGCGGTCTTCCGCGAGTGCAGACCGGAGAACGTCGTCGCCATCGACGCGGCGCCAGGGTTCGGAACACTGGCAGGCCGGATTGACGAGTCTCCGCCGGGCGACTACTCGGCAGTGTTGAACGACACCGATGTGCAGGGCTATGCCGATATCCGGGAACACTTGGGGCAGAACAGCTTAGGGCTTGACGTCCTGGCGGGTAACCGGGCGTCGGACCAGCCGCGCCCGTTGGTTCCGTCGATGTTCGCCGGGGTGCTGTCGCGACTGCGACGCACGCACAACGTGATCGTGGTGGACACCTCCGACGACCTCGAGCATCCGGTGATGAAGGCCGTCTTCGACGCCTGCGACACGCTGGTCTTCGTGTCGGGTCTGACCGCCGACACGTCGTTACCGGTGACCCGGGCGATCGATCTGCTGCGCTCGATGGGCTACCACGAATTGGTGTCGCGCAGCATGGTCATTCTGAATGACAGCCGCGACAAATACGATTCGGATGCACGCGCTTATCTCACCGAGCGCTTTAGCCAATCGGGCGCGACGGTTGAATTCATGCCCTACGATCCACATTTGGCTAAAGGCGGCATCATCGACACCCGTCACGAATTGCAAAAGAAAACACGACTGCGGCTGTTCGAGATCACCGCGGCGTTGGCGGACAAATACGTTCCGGACGCCGATAGGCCACGGTAATGGCGAAGGTCGCATTCCCGGCGCGTTGCGCAGTTGCAGTGGTATGTGGCGAACACCTTGTCTCGCAGGTTTATCCGGCATCGGTGCCGGTGGAGGTCTTCGTCGACAACATCGTCGAATTGCTCAACGATGAGCTCAAACGGCGAGGATTGACCGGACTGGAATCCGGCGTCGGCTACGAATTACACAAAGCCAACGGTGTGCGACTGGACGTCACGAAGACGCTTGACGAACTCGGCGTCGAGGACGGCGCGACGCTGGTGCTGGTGCCCGGCCAGGAGGGTGACTCCTTCGAGCCGCAGTACGAGTCGCTGTCCACCGGCCTGGCCCGTGTCGGGAAGAAGCTGTTCGAACCCGTCACCGCCGCCACCGCGGCACACACCTCGCTGGCCATCCTGGCGATGATCGCGGCGTCGGTGCTGGCGCTCGCAGTGCGGAACCGCATCGCGGATGATTCGTTGACCCCCAGCGCCGTGACCGGCGTCCTCGGCCTGCTCACCATCGCCGGAGCCGGCGCCGTTGCGCGGTACTGGCCGCAGCGCGCCGATCTGCTCGGCGGGTTCGCCTGGATCGCGGTGCCACTGCTCGCGGTGAGCCTGGGCGCGGGCGCTCCGGGCGCGGTCGGCGCGGCGCACCTGTTCATCACCGTCCTCGCCGCGGCGATGCTCACGTGCGGCATCGCGGTGTTGACCCGCCGCAACCTCAACGTCGCGGCGACGGTCGTGACTCTGTGCGGCCTCGGCGGGGTGATCGCCGCGGCGCGGATGTGGCGACCGGTTCCCGCTCAATGGCTGGGCATGATCACCCTGGTCATCCTGCTTTTTCTGCTGACCCTGGCGCCGACGTTCGCGCTGTGGTCCGCGCGAATCCGGCCACCGTACTTCGGGTCGGTGACGGGCCGCGACCTGTTCCGTCGCAGCGCGGGGCTGCCGGTCGACGCGGTGTCACCGGTCGACGACGCAGCCGAGGAGGAACTGAGCCCGGACACCACGCCACGCGGCGCGCAGATCGCGGCCTCCGCGACTCGCGCCAACAACGTGCTCACCGGAATCTGCGTGGGCGCGAGCCTCGCGCTGCCCGCCGCGGTGTGGGCCACGCTGATGCCGGGTCACCACCGCAGCGGCCATGCCGTGGCGCTCGCCGGGCTGTTCGTGCTGATCTTCATCAGCCGGGGACGGGCATTCGCCGACAAACACCAGGCCGTCGCGTTGGTCTTCGGCGCCGCCGCCGCGACCTGCGCCGGCGTCCTCAAATATGTCTGGCACGCGCCGCCCGCATCGTCGGCCGCGGTGCTGTGGGGAGCGCTGGTGTTGGCCGGATTCGGCGCCGCCGGTCTGGTGGCGGCGCTGTTGGTGCCGATCACCCGGTTCACCCCGCTGGTGCGGATGATCGCCGAATGGCTGGAGATCGCCGCGATCATCGCAGCGTTGCCGCTGGCCGCGTGGATCGGCGGGCTGTTCAACTGGGTGCGCATGCGATGACGGCGCCGCGGCGGATCTCCGCGCTCATGCTCGTCGGCCTGTTGGTCGGGGTGCCCTCCACTCTTCCTGCGGCCCAAGCCATTCCGCCACCTGCCGTCGACCCGGGCCGAGTTCCACCGGACGGCAAGCCCGCGCCGGAACAGCCGATGCGGCAAAGCAACATCTGTGCGCGGACGATCACCGTCGCCGACCCGAACGTGGCCGTCATCGCGCCGGGCTTCACGCTGCTCAACGTTGCCAAGGCGTGGCAGTACTCGACCGGCAACGGGGTGCCCGTCGCCGTGATCGACACCGGGGTGAACCCCAGCCATCGGCTCCCCGTGGTGCCCGGCGGGGACTACATCATGGGCGGCGACGGCCTGATGGACTGCGACTCACATGGCACCGTGGTGGCGTCGCTCATCGGCGCTGCGCCGCAAGGCATTCCGATGCCCGCTCCGATGCCGCTGGTACCGGCGTTCCCCCCGCCCGCCGGGCCGCCGCCCGCCGACGCGGGGCCGCCACCGCCGGGCGGACCGCCGCCGCCGATCGCGCCGCCGCCGCCGCCGTCCCCGGTGACGATCACCGAGACCAAGCCGGCACCACCGCCGCCGCCGCCACCGCCGCCCGACGAACCATCGAACGGGCCGGGCGACCTGGCTCCGGCCGCGCCGGACGACCCCGAGGTGCCGCCACTTCCACCGGGGGCGCCGGACGGCGTCGCCGGGGTGGCGCCGCACGCGCGGATCATCTCGATCCGGCAGTCGTCACGCGCCTTCGAACTCGAAAAGCCCGGCGGCGGCGACATGGAAGCCCGCAAGAAGGCCGGCACCGTAGCGACGCTGGCCAGTGCGATCGTCCATGCGGCGAACATGGGCGCCAAGGTGATCAACATCAGCGTCACCGCCTGCGTATCGGCAGCAGATCCGTTGGACCAAGGCGCAATTGGGGCTGCCGTCTGGTACGCGGCAACGGTGAAGGACGCCGTGATCGTCGCTGCAGCCGGAAACGAGGGCGAGGACGAGTGCGCCCAGAACCCCGGCTTCGATCCGCTCGATGCCGCCGACCCCCGCGACTGGCACCAGGTCAAGACCGTGTCTTCACCATCCTGGTTCTCCGACTACGTGCTGTCCGTCGGCGCCGTCGACAACACCGGCGGTCCGGTGAGCAAGAGCCTGTCCGGACCGTGGGTCGCCGCGGCGGCCCCCGGTGTCGGGATCATGGGGTTGTCGCCGCAGACCGGGGGACCGGTGAACGCGTATCCGCCGCTGCGGCCCGGAGAGAAGAACAATCCGTTCTGGGGGACCAGCTTCTCGGCGGCCTACGTCAGCGGGGTGGCCGCGCTGGTGCGGGCCAAATACCCCGGCCTGACCGCGCACCAGATCATCAACCGCATTCTGCAGACGGCGCACAACCCACCGCGCGGCGTGGATAACCAGGTCGGCTACGGGATGGTGGATCCGGTTGCGGCGCTGACATTCAACGTGCCGCCCGGCGATCGCCTCGCACCCGGCGCCCAGAGCCGGGTGATCGTGCCCGCCGCGCCGCCGCCGCCACCGGATCATCGAGCCCGCACCGTGGCGCTGGTGTTCGCGGGGTTGGTGATCGCAGCTGCGCTGATCGCGTCGCTTGTCGCGCGGGCTCGGCGAGAGCGATGACGGCCACCGTGCGGCTGGCGATCATCGTCGGCGTCCTCGCCACCGGCCTCATCGGTTGGGCGGTGGCCGGATACCCCGGCGCCGCAGTCGGTTTGCTGCTGGGCGTGGCGGCCGGAGTGATCCGCTGGTGGCGTCAACCGGCGTGGTCATGGCTGATTCTGTGGCGCCAGCGTAAGCGGGCGATCACGTTGAGCGAACCCATCACCGTGGCCAACGACCGCGCCGGTGGTGGTGTGCGCTACCAGGACGGCGTCGCCGTGGTGGCCGTGCAGTTGCTCGGCAAGGCGCACCGGCCGACCCTGTTCACCGGATCGACGGCGACGTACACCGATAACACCGTCGACGTCGCCGAACTGCTGCCATTGCTGCATCAGAGCCTGGGGTTGTCGCTCGACTCGTTGAGCGTGCTCAGCGTCGGGGCCCGGCGCCGCAGCAGCGGCGACTACCCGCGGGTCTACGACACGTTGATCGGCACGCCGCCCTACGCCGGGCAGCGCGAGACATGGCTGATCGTGCGTATCACGGCGTTGCCCAATGCCGAAGCGCTGCAATGGCGTACCTCGGTCGGCACGGCGACGTTGGCCGCGGCCCAGCGGATCAGCGCGGCGCTGCGCCAGCACGGCATTCGGGCCAAGGTCGCGACCGCCACCGACATCGTCGAGTTGGAGCGGCGGCTGGGCTCATCTGCGCTCAGTGCGCATCACCAGCGATGGCGGACGGCTCGCGGCGAGGGCGGCTGGCTGACCAGCTACTGGTACCGGCCCGGCGACATCTCCGCGGAAACGCTGGAACACGCATGGGCGCTGCGGGCCGACGGGATCATCCAGAACATCACCGTGTTCGGTGACGGCAGCATGACGGCGACGGTCACGGTGCGTAGCGCGCAGCCGCCGACGGCGCCGCCGAGCGTGCTGCTCAAGACGTTGCCCGGCGAGCAGGCCCGTGCGATCGCGTCCAACCTCTGCGGGCCGATGCCGGCGTTGCACGGCGTGCGGCGCGGTGTGCTCGACCGCCCGCTGGTCATCCCGATCGGCCCGTCCGGCGTGCTGCTGGGCAAGGTCGACGCCGGCAACCGGCTGATGCTGCCGCTGGACGATCCGGGCGAGTTCAGCCGCGTGCACATCGCCGCGCAGGACGCGCTGGCCAAGCGAATCGTGGTGCGGCTGGCCGGTGCCGGCGAACGCATCACGGTGCACACCCGCGATCAGCAGCGCTGGGCCAGCGTGCGCATGCCCGACATCGCGGTGGGGAGTCAGGCCAGACCGATAGCCGGCACCACCGTCAGCGTGGTGGACGGCAGCGTCACTCCCGCGCCGCGACCGAATACCCTGATCTCGATCGGTGAGCCGGGCACGCCGTACCGCGGAACCGCCGACGTGTTGATCACCCAGATCGGCCCGGCGACGGTCGATGTGACGGCGGCCGGACAACTGCATACGGTTGAGGTCGAGTTGTTCCGTGCCGAGAACCGCTACATCTCGTCGGAACCGACGAACCTGAGGTCGACCGAGCTCGAACCAGTGGAATAGGAAGGAGCGGCGCGTGACCAGCCCTACAACCACGGCCGCTGCCCGCAAGCGGTTCGACCAAGCGATGTCGTTCTTCGACAGCGACCCACACGCCGCGCTGGGACGGTTTCGCGAGGCCACCGACATCGATCCGTCGATGGCAGATGCGTGGCTGGGCCGGATCGCCGCCGGCGACGAGGAGCTCGGGTCGCTGCAGCAGCTGTATGCCTACGGCGCCCGGCTGCACCGGGAAACGAACCGACTCGGTGTCCGGTTGTCGGCTTCGATCAAAGCCGGCCCCTACCTGGCGATCTCGGTGACCGAGTCATCGCATGCCGGGCTGGCGCTGGCGAGCGCGCTGGTCGACGACGGCCAGTACGAGAAAGCCGAAGCGCTGCTGAAGGATTCGGGGCTGCTCGATACCTGGGAGAACCACCAGTGGCAGCAGTACGTGCAGGCCTACCTGATGTTCGCTACGCAGCGCTGGCCCGATGTGATCTCGGTGGCGGCGACCATCCTGCCGCCGCAGGCGATCATCATGTCGGCGGTGACCGCGGCGACCAACGCGTTGGCCGCGCACGCCGCGGCTCATCTCGGGCAGGCACGCGTCGCGCTGGATTGGGCTGACCGGGTCGATCTGCGGGCCGGGCACGGCGGTGCGGCCGAGGCTCGCCGCCACCAACTGACCGACACCGCGGTGACGGCGATCGACCCCAACGAATTCCCTTTGATCGCAGCCGATCTCGCCTACGTGCGCGGCATGGCGCACCGCCAGCTCGACGAGGAGGACAAGGCCCAGATCTGGCTGTCGAAGGCGACCATCAACGGGGCTTTGATCGGGTCGGCCAAAGACGCGCTGGCCGACCCGCAGCTGCAACTCGTCGTCACCGACGAAGACACCATCAACACCCGCACCAACAAATGGGACGTCTCCACCGAGCGGTCCGCGGGCCAGCGCCGCGAGGAGGAGAACGACGAACGGCGCGAAGAACTGCTCACCGAGGGTCGCGATCTGCTGAACAACCAGGTCGGGTTGAGTGAGGTCAAGCGGGCGGTCGCCGAGATCGAGGATCAGATCGAGGTCCGGGCACTGCGGTTGGCCGCCGGGCTGCCGGTGAACAACCAGACCAACCATATGCTCCTCGTCGGTCCGCCCGGCACAGGTAAGACGACCACCGCCGAGGCGCTGGGAAAGATCTACGCCGGGCTGGGCATCGTGCGCCATCCCGAGATCATCGAAGTCAAGCGCGCCGATTTCTGCGGTGAGCACATCGGCGCCTCGGGTCCCAGGACCAATGAGCTGATCGCCCGCTCGCTGGGCCGGATTCTGTTCATGGACGAGTTCTACTCGCTGGTCGAGCGTCATCACGACGGGCGACCGGACATGATCGGCATGGAGGCGGTCAACCAGTTGCTGGTGGCGCTCGAAGTGCACCGGTTCGACTTCTGCTTCATCGGCGCCGGATACGAGAAGGAAGTCGACGAATTCCTCACCGTCAACCCAGGTTTGGCGGGCCGGTTCAACCGCAAGCTGCGGTTCGCATCGTATGCGCCCGACGAACTGGTGGAGATCGCGGTGCGGTACGGCGCACCGCGTGCGACGGTCATCGAGCCCGCGGCCCGCGAAGCCCTGAACATGGCGTGCAAGACGCTGCGGGCCTACCTGGCGCCCGACGGCCAGCACGGTATCGACGTGATGCAGAACGGCAGGTTCGCTCGCAACGTCGTGGAGCGCGCCGAGCGGCTACGGGACTCCCGCGTGGCCGCTCAGCATCGCACCGACAAGGGCTCGGTGACCGTCGAGGACCTGGAGACGCTGCGTACCCAGGACATCGTCGCGGCGGTCACCGACGCGTGCGCGGAAAAGCATGTGCCGCTGCAGCTCTGAGCTGTTCCTAGGCTGACGCGGTCGGGTCGAACCGGAATACCGCGAGGCGTCCCGCCAACGCTTCGAATTCGTCGGAGGTGCCGTCGACGACCATCCCGGAACTCTTCGCGAACTTCACCCCGACCGGGACCTCGACTGGAAAGGCCCGCAGCACCGGGCGAGCCTGTGCGGCAGTCAGTTCCACGATCTTGACCGGCCGCGAGCGCCGACCCCTGCTCAGCGTGCCGGCACCGGCCGCACGGGCGTTGGCGGCCCACTCCGAGCCCGGATAGCCGGCCACCACATAGAGGCCGCCGTCGAACCGGAACGGCGTCATCGGGGTGCTGCGCGGCTTGCCTGACCTGCGGCCCGGCACGGTCAGCACCATGGCCGGCCCGGTGGGGATGCCGAGCTTCTGCACCGCCATCATGACTTTGTTCATCGGCTTGAGGTAACGCGGTGGACGTGGATCGGACATGGCTTGGCTCCTTTGCTATGTGGTGAACAAGTGACGCTGGTCAGACACCCATTGGGCGAACGTCGTCGCCGGTCGGCCGGTGATCTTCTCGACGTCGCGGGTCACCAGGGCCGGGTTGTCGACGGCGTCGGCGAGCATCGATGTGTATGCGTCGGCGAACTCGGCGCCCAGACCGATGGCGATGAAGCGCTGCCGTACCACGTCGGGTGGTGCTTCGACGTAGCGCAGCGGACGACGCAGGACCGTGCCGATGATCTCGACCAGTTCGGTATTGGTGAAGGCCTGCGGACCGGTCAACGGAATCTGCTGTCCGACAAACTCGTCGGTCGACAATGCGTGCGCAGCCACCGCCGCGATGTCGGCCTCGACGATCGGCGCGCTGGAAGCGTCGGCGTATGGTCCGCCGACGACGTCGCCGGTGCGAATCTGCGCCGACCACATGCCGACGAAGTTCGTCGCGAATACCGACGGCCGCAGGCTCACCCACTGCAGACCGGAGTCGATGCACAGCTGCTCGACTTCCTTGTTACGGTCGCCGCGAACCCGCGACGGCTGCCGGGAGAAGTCGTCGTCGGCGTTGATCGCCGACAGCGCAACCAGTTTGCCGACCCCACGGTCTCGGGCTGCGGCCACGGCGTCGGCGAGTTGGGCACCGAGCGCGCGGGAATTCAGGAACACCGCCGACGCTCCGGTCAGCGCGTCGAAAACCGAGCCCACCGTCTGGACGCCGTCGGGCAATCGAGCGGCAGCAGGCGTGCGGGTGACAGCCCGTACCGGCACACCCGCGGCGGCGAGCAGGTTGACGAGCGGTCTTCCGACATTGCCGGTAGCTCCGGTGACGACGATGGCCATGGCACCCTCCTGACGTGAACGCGCTTTTCATCAAGGACGGGCTACGAGGTGAGAAAGTTACCGGCGAGGACCTGTAACTTTTCCACCCACCAGATCGTCGTAGACACATGAGCGACAACGACCAGCTCGTCCAGGCCTGGCGACATCACCGCCCCTACCTGGTGAATTTGGCGTATCAGCTGCTGGGCGACGTCGGCGATGCCGAAGACGTTGCGCAAGAGGCGTTTCTGCGGCTGTCCAGAACCGAGGCCGGCGAGATCGACGACGTCCGCGCCTGGCTGACAGTAGTGGCGGGCCGGCTCTGCCTGGATCAGGTGCGTTCGGCGCGGGCCCGCTACGAGCGGCCCGACGACGTCGGCTCAGAAGCGGCCGCTCTCAACCAATCCGGCCGCCCGGATCCGGCTGACCGGGTCACCCTCGATGACGAGGTGCGCACAGCTCTGCTGGAGGTACTGCGCCGGCTCAGCCCCGGTGAGCGAGTGTCGTTCGTGCTGCACGACGTCTTCGGTGTACCGTTCGACGTGATCGCCGAGACCGTCGGCCGCCCGGTCGGCACATGTCGTCAGCTTGCCCGCCGCGCCCGGACGAAGTTCACTCTCGCCCAGCCGAAGCCGGCTGACGTGCCGGTCGCTGAGCATCAGCTGGTCACCGAGAAATTCATCGACGCATGCGCCAACGGCGATCTCACCGGCCTGGCCGCGGTGCTGGATCCGACGGTGTGGGGTGTCGGCACGGTGCTCGCGGAGCCGGCACCGCCACCGCAGATCAACTACGGACCGCACGACGTCGCGGTCAACCTGCTGCGCTATCTCGGGCCGGGCGTGACGGTGGTGAGCGGACCCGTCGGCCAACCGGTGCTGCTGGCTTTCGCCGAGCGTCGGCTGTTCGCCGTCATCGTGCTGACCATCGCCGGTCAACTCGTGACCAAGATCGAGGCCACCGCCGACCCGTCACTGCGTTAGCGCCGCGGCGCCTCCGGACGCGACGCGAAGAACCCCGAGATCGCCGCGGCGATCTCCAAAAACTTGCGCCGCGTCTCACGACCCAACTCGCTGCGCACGTCGATGACCCCGCCGGGTCGCAGGTGCGGATCGAACGGCACCTGCACCACGGTCTGGCCGCGGTCGACGAACTGGTGCGCCAGAACCGATCGGTGCCGCTTGTCGGAGTGTCCGTCCGAATCGTTGAGCACCACCACGGTGCGATGCAGCAAACTGGTACGGCCGTGCGCGGCAAGCCATTCCATGGTTTGTGCGGCCGCCGAAGCGCCGTCGGCCCACGGCGACGACACCACGATCAGCGCATCCAGGTCGCTCAGCGCCTCCTGGGTGACCGGGGCGTCCATCGTGGAACCGCAGTCGATGATCGCGATCGTGAAGTGACGGTCGAGCCGTGAGGTCGCCTCGCGATACAGCGCGGGGTCGAGCACCCGCCGCGGCCCGGCCGTCGGTTCGCCGGCCAACACGTAGAGCCCCGCGGAGTTGCTGCCGACGCGGGTGCTGACGTCGGCGAACGACCGAAGGTTCTTGTCGGAGGCCAGTTCCCAGTACGAGCTGCTGGTCCGCGGATCGATCCGGCTGCCGAGCCGGCCGAAGGCGGTGTCGGCGTCGACCGCGACTACCCGGTCCTGGCGACGCAGCTCGGCGAAAATCGAGCCGACGCTGGCCGCGACGGTGGTCTTACCGACGCCGCCCTTGCCTAGCACCCCCACCTTGTAGTTGCCCCGAAGCGTGGACCCGATCGCGGCTTCGTAGGCGTCTTCTTGCCGTTCCGCGGCCGACGGCCCGAAGTTGACCGCCCCGAACGTCGCCCGATAGACCGCCCGCCGCCACCCGTATTTAGGGCCGGGTCGCTTCAGTTCGGCCGCACTCCGCGGCGCGAAGTCGAGGTGGCCCCAGGGCGGCCGCTCCGGCGGTGCGGGCGGGCCTGGGGGAGGGGGCCGCAGGGGTGGCGGCGCCGGACGTGCGTCTGCCGCCGGTGGGCGCGGCGCGGGACCCGGAGGGCCCGCGGGAGCGCCGTGCTGCGGGGGCTGCGACCGGGCCCGCAGGAAGTCGTCGGACTCGCTCATGAGCTGCTGGAGACCTGCTTGCGCACGTCGTGGCGGGCCAAGCTCATGAATTCTCCGTCTACTGCGCAATCGGGGTCGACTACCGCATCGTAGAGCCTCCGGCGACAGCGACCACAATCACTGATCGCGCAGGTCACAGGGGCATCGGCTGAGGGCCGGCCGAAAAAATTACGGCAACTTCGGGCTACGACGGTCCGCTGGGCGCGCCGGCGGCCGGTACTCGCCGGTAACGAACGTCCGCGCAGGCCCGCACAGCCCCGCTGCCACGCCTTTTGGTGATTTCCATCACCCACTCGACGCGCGCGTTGTTGAGCCGGGCGGTGTGTCGACGGCGCAGGTGGCCGCCATCACAGCAAATACGCGGACAGGTTTCGGCAGTTGTCCCGTTGCCGCCCACCGAGTCCAAGCACGCGGCAGGGCCGCCAATTACCCTGCGGCACAGGCTGACCCGGCAGGCGGCGAGGGGCGTCGTCACGCAACACAGCGGCCTTGGTGAGCAGCGGGTTATTATTGGTCAAGTTGGCATGTCAGGCGGGTTTTGTCATATCGTTTTACAACTTGTCGAGACCGGGAACTGGGCCACCGTTCAGCGCTGCACGGATGAATCCCCAGCCGGATCATCGCCACCAGGCGAACACCACATTTCGACAAGACCGATGGGGCCCGACCCACAGCCATCCGGGCGGCGCCAGCGGAGCGGAGACGAATTCCGCGGCGGAAAGTTCTTCGGTGAAGGGTCAGGTGGGAATGGCGCCCCAACGCGTCGGGCTCTACAACCCCGCATTCGAGCATGACTCGTGCGGGGTTGCCATGGTCGTCGACATGCACGGCCGGCGCAGCCGCAACATCGTCGACAAGGCAATCACCGCGCTGGTCAACCTCGAGCATCGCGGTGCCCAGGGCGCCGAGCCGCACAGCGGTGACGGCGCCGGCATCCTGATCCAGGTTCCGGACGACTTCTTCCGTCAGGTCGTCGACTTCGACCTGCCCGAAGCGGGCAGCTACGCCACCGGAATCGCGTTCCTGCCGCAGTCCTCGAAAGACGCCACCGCGGCCGCGGCAGCGGTCGAGAAGATCGTCGAGGCCGAGGGCCTGCAGGTGCTGGGTTGGCGCAACGTACCTACCGACGAGTCCTCGTTGGGCGCGCTGGCTCGCGATGCGATGCCGACCTTCCGCCAGCTGTTCATCGCCGGCGCCGAAGGCATGCAGCTGGAGCGCCGTGCCTACGTCATCCGCAAGCGGGCCGAGCACGAACTCGGCACCAAGGGGCCCGGCCAAGACGGTCCCGGGCGCGAAACCGTCTATTTCCCAAGCCTTTCCGGTCAGACCATGGTCTACAAGGGCATGCTGACCACGCCGCAGCTCAAGGTGTTCTACCTCGACCTGCAAGACCAGCGGCTGACCAGCGCGCTGGGCATCGTGCACTCCCGGTTCTCCACCAACACCTTCCCGTCGTGGCCGTTGGCCCACCCGTTCCGGCGTATCGCCCACAACGGCGAGATCAACACCGTCACCGGCAACGAGAACTGGATGCGGGCCCGTGAGGCGCTGATCGACACCGATGTGTTCGGCTCCCGCGACGACGTCGACAAGCTGTTCCCGATCTGTACGCCGGGCGCCTCGGACACCGCGCGTTTCGACGAGGCGCTCGAACTGCTGCACCTGGGCGGTCGCAGCCTGCCGCACGCGGTGCTGATGATGATCCCCGAGGCCTGGGAGCATCAGGAGTCGATGGATCCGGCCAGGCGGGCGTTCTACGAGTACCACGCCTCGCTGATGGAGCCGTGGGACGGCCCCGCGTCGATGACATTCACCGACGGCACCGTCGTCGGCGCGGTGCTCGACCGCAACGGCCTTCGCCCGTCCCGGATCTGGGTCACCGAAGACGGCCTGGTGGTGATGGCCTCCGAGGTCGGTGTGCTCGACATCGAGCCGTCGAAGGTGGTGCGCCGGATGCGGCTGCAGCCGGGCCGGATGTTCCTGGTCGACATGGCGCAGGGCCGCATCGTCGCCGACGAGGAAATCAAAGCCGAACTGGCGGCCGAGCAGCCCTACCAGCAGTGGCTGGACAACGGGCTGATCCCGCTGGCCGAGTTGCCGCAGGGCGACTACGAGCGGATGCTGCACCACCGGGTTGTGTTGCGCCAGTTGGTGTTCGGCTACACCTACGAAGAACTCAACCTGTTGGTGGCGCCGATGGCGCGCACCGGCGCCGAGCCGATCGGCTCGATGGGCACCGATACGCCGGTCGCGGTGCTGTCGCAGCGTCCGCGGATGCTGTTCGACTACTTCCAGCAGTTGTTCGCCCAGGTGACCAACCCGCCGCTGGACGCCATCCGCGAAGAGGTGGTGACCAGCCTGTCCGGCACGGTCGGGCCGGAAGGCGACCTGCTCAACCCCGACGCCGATTCCTGTCGGCAGATTCTGATGCCGCAGCCGATCCTGCGTAACCACGAGCTGGCCAAGCTGATCAACCTGGACCCCGACGTCGAGGTCAACGGTCGTCGGCATGGGTTGCGCTCCAAGGTGATTCGCTGCCTGTACCCGGTCGCCGAGAACGGCGCCGGGCTCAAAGCGGCCCTCGACGACGTCCGCGCGCAGACTTCCGCCGCGATCGCCGACGGCGCGCGGATCATCATCCTGTCCGACCGGGAATCCGACGAGAAGCTGGCCCCGATCCCGTCGCTGCTGGCGGTCTCCGCGGTGCACCACCACCTGGTCCGTGAACGCAGCCGCACCAAGGTGGGCCTGGTCGTCGAATCTGGCGACGCCCGCGAGGTGCACCACATGGCCCTGCTGATCGGATTCGGCGCGGCGGCGATCAACCCGTACATGGCATTCGAGTCGATCGAGGTCATGTTGGACAAAGGTGTTTTCGGCGGCGCCGACGGCCTCGACCGCGAGAAGGCGCTGAGCAACTACATCAAGGCCGCCGGCAAGGGTGTGCTGAAGGTGATGTCGAAGATGGGCATCTCGACGCTGGCCTCCTACACTGGTGCCCAGCTGTTCCAGGCCGTCGGCGTCGACGAAGATGTTCTCGGCGAGTACTTCACCGGATTGACCTGTCCCACCGGCGGAATCACGCTGGCCGACATCGCTGCCGACGTAGCGACCCGGCACTCACTGGCCTTCCTGGACCGGCCCGACGAGCGCGCGCACCGCGAACTCGAGGTGGGTGGGGAATACCAGTGGCGTCGCGAAGGCGAATACCACCTGTTCAACCCCGACACCGTCTTCAAGCTGCAGCACTCCACCCGCACCGGTCAATACGAGGTGTTCAAGGAGTACACCCAGCTGATCGACAACCAGAGCGAGCGGATGGCGTCGCTGCGCGGCCTGTTGAAGTTCCGCGAAGGACGCCAACGGATTCCGCTCGACGATGTCGAGCCGGCCAGCGAGATCGTCAAGCGCTTCTCGACCGGCGCGATGAGCTACGGCTCGATCTCCGCCGAGGCGCACGAGACGCTGGCCATCGCGATGAATCGCCTTGGCGGCCGGTCGAACTCCGGTGAGGGCGGCGAGAACGTCAACAGGTTCGACCGCGACCCCAACGGCGACTGGCGTCGCAGCGCGATCAAGCAGGTCGCCTCGGCCCGATTCGGCGTCACCTCGCACTATCTGACCAACTGCTCCGACATTCAGATCAAGATGGCTCAGGGCGCCAAACCCGGTGAGGGCGGCCAGCTTCCGGCGGGCAAGGTGTACCCGTGGATCGCCGAGGTGCGGCACTCGACTCCGGGCGTGGGCCTGATCTCGCCGCCGCCGCACCACGACATCTACTCGATCGAGGATCTCGCGCAACTGATCCACGATCTGAAGAACGCCAACCCGTCCGCGCGGATCCACGTCAAGCTGGTGTCCGAGAACGGGGTCGGCACCGTCGCGGCCGGTGTGTCCAAGGCGCATGCCGACGTCGTGCTGATCTCCGGGCACGACGGTGGCACCGGCGCGACGCCGCTGACGTCGATGAAGCACGCCGGGGCGCCGTGGGAGCTCGGGCTCGCCGAGACGCAGCAGACGTTGCTGCTCAACGGATTACGTGACCGGATCGTGGTCCAGGTCGACGGTCAGCTCAAGACCGGCCGGGACGTGATGATCGCGGCGCTGCTGGGGGCCGAGGAATTCGGTTTCGCGACCGCTCCGCTGGTGGTGTCCGGTTGCATCATGATGCGGGTGTGCCACCTCGACACCTGCCCGGTCGGTGTGGCCACCCAGAACCCGGTGCTGCGCCAACGTTTCGCCGGCAAGCCCGAATTCGTGGAGAACTTCTTCCTGTTCATCGCCGAAGAGGTCCGCGAGTACATGGCGCAACTCGGCTTCCGCACCCTCAACGAGGCGGTGGGTCAGGTCGGAGCGCTGGACACCACGCTGGCCCGGGCGCACTGGAAGGCGCACAAGCTGGACCTGTCGCCGATCCTGCACGAGCCGGACTCGGCCTTCATGAACCAGGATCTGTACAACAGCTCCAAGCAGGACCACGGGCTGGACAAGGCGCTGGATCAGCAGCTGATCGTGATGTGCCGCGAAGCCCTGGACTCGCAGACACCGGTCAGCTTCTCCACCACTATCGCCAACGTCAACCGGACGGTCGGCACCATGCTCGGCCACGAGGTCACCAAAGCCTATGGCGGCCAAGGGTTGCCGGATGGCACCATCGACATCACCTTCACCGGGTCGGCGGGCAACAGCTTCGGCGCCTTCCTTCCCCCGGGCATCTCGTTGCGGGTGTACGGCGACGCCAACGACTACGTCGGCAAGGGCTTGTCCGGCGGACGGATCGTGGTGCGGCCACCCGACGACGCGCCTGCGGACTACGTGGCCGAAGAGAACATCATCGGCGGCAACGTGATTTTGTTCGGCGCCACCAGCGGCCAGGCGTTCCTGCGCGGGGTGGTCGGCGAGCGGTTCGCCGTGCGCAACTCCGGCGCCGAGGCGGTCGTCGAAGGCGTCGGCGATCACGGCTGCGAATACATGACCGGCGGCAAGGTCGTCATTCTCGGCGACACCGGCCGCAACTTCGCCGCAGGCATGTCCGGCGGCATCGCCTACGTCTACGACCCGGAGGACGCGTTGGAAGCCAATCTCAACTCCGAGATGGTGGAACTCGAGGGGCTCGACGAGGACGACCTCGAGTTCTTGCATGGGATCGTCCAGGCGCACGTCGACGCCACCGACTCCGCGGTCGGGCAGCGGGTCCTGGCCGACTGGGCCAGCACGCAACGGCAGTTCATCAAGGTGATGCCGCGCGACTACAAGCGGGTGCTGGAAGCGATCGCCGAGGCCGAGCGCAACGGCACCGATCCCGACGAGGCGATCATGGCGGCCGCCAGTGCCTGATCCGAAGGGCTTCCTCAAATACACCCACCGTGAGACCCCGAAGCGCCGCGCGGTGGACCTGCGGCTCAAAGACTGGAACGAGGTCTACGAAGACTTCCCGCACTCGACGCTGCAGCACCAGGCGAGCCGTTGCATGGACTGCGGAATTCCGTTCTGCCACAACGGCTGTCCGCTCGGAAATCTGATTCCGGAGTGGAACGATCTGGTTCGCACCGACCGATGGCGGGACGCGATCGAACGGCTGCACGCCACCAACAACTTCCCCGAATTCACCGGTCGGCTATGCCCGGCGCCGTGTGAGTCGTCGTGTGTGCTCGGTATCAACCAGGACGCGGTGACGATCAAGCAGATCGAAGTCGAGATCATCGACAACGCCTTCGACGAAGGCTGGGTGGTTCCGCTGCCGCCGGAGCCGGATCAGCACACCGGCAAGACGGTGGCTGTCGTTGGTTCCGGCCCGGCAGGGCTGGCCGCGGCGCAGCAGCTGACCCGGGCCGGACACGCGGTGACGGTGTTCGAGCGCGCCGATCGCATCGGTGGCCTGCTGCGTTACGGCATCCCCGAGTTCAAGATGGAAAAGCGCCACCTGGATCGCCGGCTCGAGCAGATGGCGGCCGAGGGCACCGAGTTCCGCGCCGGCGTCGACGTCGGCAGTGACATCACCGCCGAGCAGCTGCGGTCGGATTTCGACGCCGTGGTGCTGGCCGGCGGCGCGACCGCCTGGCGTGACCTGCCGATCACCGGCCGCGATCTCGACGGCATCCACCAGGCGATGGAATACCTGCCCTGGGGCAACCGGGTGCAGGAGGGCGACCCGGTGGTCGGCGAGGACGGCGAACCGCCGATCACCGCCAGGGGCAAGAAGGTCATCATCATCGGCGGCGGTGACACCGGCGCCGACTGCCTGGGCACCGCGCACCGACAGGGCGCGGCCAGCATCCACCAGTTCGAGATCATGCCGCGTCCCCCGGAGACCCGAGCCCCGTCGACACCATGGCCGACGTATGCGTTGATGTTCCGCACATCGTCGGCGCACGAAGAGGGCGGCGAGCGAGTGTTCTCGGTCAACACCGAAGAATTCGTCGGCAAGGATGGTCACGTCGCCGCGCTGAAGGTGCACGAGGTGACGATGGAGGCCGGCAAGTTCGTCAAGATCGAGGACAGCGACTACGAGATCGAAGCCGATCTGGTGTTGCTGGCCATGGGTTTTGTCGGGCCGGAGAAATCTGGTCTGCTGACCGACCTCGGCGTCGAGTTCACCGACCGCGGCAACGTCGCGCGCAACGCCAGCTTCGAGACCTCGGTGCCGGGCGTGTTCGTGGCCGGCGACGCAGGTCGGGGGCAGTCGCTGATCGTCTGGGCGATTGCCGAGGGCCGTGCCGCCGCTGCCGGAGTGGATCGCTTCCTGATGGGGGAGACGGCGCTGCCCGCGCCGATCTCGCCCACTGCGGCTCCGCAACGCTAGTCACACTCGTCACAGCAGAAACATTTGATAAAAACTGCGGCGCGTCTTACACTGTTTGCCAGCAGTAGGCTGTCTAATAGTTCGATACGGGCGCCGCGGGGTGTGGAGTCCGGTTGAGCTGATCGACCGCAGGAGTTAGCGCTGTGTATATGAACCCGATGGCCCGCTACCGGGTCGGGCGAATCGCCTGGTCATGGTTCCGCCACCCAGTAAAGAGCCGCGAATTCCCGGCCAAGCTCGAGCGCCTGGTAACCGCAGAAGACCTGATGCGGTTCGGCTTCTAATCGCCGCTCACCAGGTCCACTTTTCCGCCTGAGTGTTTGCTCTGCGTCACCGTCTCGTGATCAGACAGTGACCAGTCCCGAATCGCGGATCGCCTCGGCCAATGGCTCCAACACGGCTGGGTCGTGCGGTGCCGGGATGTACACGATGCCCAGGTCCAATCCTTCGGCCGCCAAGCCGGCCGCGTCGTCGATGACCTTGGCGTAGTCGAGGTCGTGCTCCAGGCGCAGGTGTGCTGACGTCATGATCTCCTTCGGGTCGCGGCCGATGTCGGCGCAGTGCGATGCCAGCACCTCGCGCTTGTGCTTGAACAGATCCGGCGGTCCCCCGACAAAGTTCCAATGCTGGGCGTAACGGGCGGTGATCCGCAGCGTGCGCTTCTCGCCGCTGCCCCCGATACAGATCGGGGGGTGCGGGTGCTGCGGCCCCTTGGGTTCGTTGCGGGCGTCTTTGAGTTGGTAGTAGCGGCCGTCGAAGCTGGTCGTCTCGTTGCTGAGCAGGCTGGTCAGCACCGCGCACGCCTCTTCGAACCGGTCGAAGCGCTCCTTGATGCTGCCCAACTCGATGCCGTATGCGCCGGATTCCTCCTCGTTCCAGCCGGCGCCGATGCCGAGTTCCAGCCGGCCGTCGGAGATGATGTCGAGCGCGGCCGCCATGTTGGCCAGCACCGCGGGATGCCGGTAGTGGATACCGGTGACCAGGGTGCCCAGCCGCAGTCGCGTGGTCGCTTGGGCCAGCGCGGTGAGCGTTGTCCAGCCCTCTAGACAGGGTCCGGTGCTGTCGCTGAAGATCGGATAGAAGTGGTCGAAGGTCCAACCGGATTCGAAGACGTCGATATCGTCGGCGGTCTGCCAGACGGCGAGCATCTGTTTCCACGTGGTGTTCTGAGGTGAGGTCTTGAACGCAAATCGCATGAGACCCAACGTAGTCCCGCCAGTTGACCCGAGGCCACATGGCGACTGGCACAGCGACGCACTGCGCTACGACGTCGGGATCACGCTGCTGGCCGCCGGGCTGATCTTCCTGCTCGCCCTGGTGCTCGGCGTGTGGAAGTACCGCCAGATCATGGCGTCGCCAGATCACCGCGCCCACGTCTATGTCGACATCGCCCACCGCGCGGCGCTGCTGTACTCGTTTGCGACCGTGCTGGTCGCGGTCTTCGTCCAGTTCAGCGCCTGGCGCGCCTGGGTCAACCTGACCGCGGCGTCGATCGTGGTGTTCTTCTTCGTTGCGGCAATCCTCAGCTACATCGCTCACGGTCTGCGCCGTGACACCGAGAACCAGTTCGAAAGTCCTGACCGCGCACTCAGAGTCGCGATGCTGGCGCTGATGGTCGCCGAGATCGGCGGCTTCGGCGTGCTGCTGGCCGGCTTCGTCGTCGGGCAGTTCTTCTAGCCGGCCGGGGCACACTGGAGAGATGGACCCGGTAGCCGCACTGCGTCAGATCGCCTACTACAAAGACCGGGCGCGCGAAGACACTCGGCGGGTGATGGCCTACCGCAACGCCGCCGACATCGTCGAGCGCCTGGACGACGCCGAGCGCGAGCGGCACGGCCAGGCCAACAGCTGGCAGTCGCTGCCCGGTATCGGGCCCAAGACCGCGAAGGTGATCGCCCAGGCCTGGTCCGGCCGCGAACCCGATGCTCTGCTCGAATTGCGTTCGGCCGCAGAGGATCTCGGCGGCGGCGAGATCCGTGCCGCGTTACGCGGCGACCTGCATCTGCATTCGAACTGGTCCGACGGCTCAGCCGACATCGAGGAGATGATGGCGACCGCCAAGGCGCTGGGCCACGAGTACTGCGCCTTGACCGACCATTCGCCACGATTGACGATCGCCAACGGGCTGTCCCCGGAGCGGCTGCGCAAACAACTCGACGTCATCGACACGCTGCGCGACCGGTTCGCGCCGATGCGCATCCTGACCGGCATCGAGGTCGACATCCTCGACGACGGCAGCCTGGATCAGCAGCCCGAACTGCTGGAGCGGCTCGACATCGTGGTGGCCAGCGTGCATTCCAAGCTGTCGATGGATTCCGCTGCGATGACCCGCCGGATGGTGCGCGCTGTGAGCGACGGCCACGCCGATATTCTCGGCCACTGCACGGGACGGCTGGTCACCGGTAACCGCGGGATGCGGCCGGAATCGACGTTCGACGCCGAGGCGGTGTTCACCGCATGCCGTGAACACGGCACCGCGGTCGAGATCAACTCCCGGCCAGAACGGCGCGATCCACCCACTCGACTGCTGAAGCTCGCGCTGGAGATCGGTTGCGATTTCAGCATCGACACCGACGCGCATGCTCCCGGCCAGTTGGATTTCCTCGGCTACGGCGCTCAGCGGGCATTGGACGCGGGCGTCCCGTCCGAGCGCATCGTGAACACTTGGCCGTTCGACACCTTGCTGGCCTGGAGTTCAGCTATTTGAGGCCCGGAGGGGTCTTACGGCCCTTGCTGGGTAATCCGAGGCCACCAGATGATTAAGAATGTGAAGGATTGCGAATACGACGGCGGGTTGGGCTTGGCCCAAGCCCGCAGTGGCGCCGAGGTGATAGGCGAGGACGCAGCGATGCGATTGCTCGCCAGTGTCGACTACGGGCGGGTGATCTTCACACTCAACGCGTTGCCGGCGATCCGCCCGGTCAATCATCTGGTAGACGACGGGCTGATCATCATCCGCACGCGGCTGAACTCGGCGATCACGGCCGCCGTGCGCTTCGCCGATCGTGTCGTGGTCGCCTACGAAGCCGACAGGATCGACCCGCCGACCCGGACCGGCTGGAGCGTCGTGGCCACTGGGTTCGCCCACACGCTCACTGATCCCGACCAAGTCGCGCGATACGAACACCTACTCCATCCGTGGGTCAACCACGCCGATACCGTCGTCGCCATCTCGCCGACAATGATCTCCGGCCTCCGCATCGACGCCATCGCATCGTGACTGCCGGGCCGCCGCGTCAGTCCGGTAGATGCGGCACCTCCAGCCCGGGATCCCTACCGACGAGGACCCCGCGGGTGAGCGCCGACTTGCCGTAACGACGACGGACGCTGTCGACCGCCGCGTCGACGTCGGCCGGGTCTGTTCCCGTCGTGAATGGCAGCATCATCTGCTCGGTCCCGCTGCGATCGATCTCCGACACCGCGAACCCGACCAGGGTCAACCCGCGCTCGGCGATCAGTGGCGCGGCGGCCGCGACCAGTTGGCGCGCGGTGCCGAGAATTGTCTGCGTCGAACAGGTGGCCCACGGCAGCGTGCGCGATCGAGTGGCGCGGCCAAAGTCGTTGAACCGCAACCGCAGTGTGACGGTCCGACCGGTGCGACCGGCAGCACGCATCCGGGTGGCGATGCGGTCGATCAGGCCGATCACCACCGCGTCGACTTCGGCGGGTGACATGTTGTTGCCGGCGCGGCCCAGCGCCCGCTGCGCTCCCACCGACCGGCGGTGCACGCCGGTCGAGACTCGACGGCGATCGATGTTGCGGGACAGCGCATACAACCGGCCGCCCATCGCCCCACCCACCAGCGACGCCAGCATGGACTCACTGAGCTGGGCCACGTCGGCGACCGTCTCGATGCCATGCGTGTGCAGCTTGTCGGCGGTCACCGCGCCCACCCCCCACAGCCGGCGCACCGGCAGCGGATGCAGAAACGCCAGCTCTCGTCCCGGCGGAACCAGCAGCAAGCCGTCGGGCTTCGCCTCCTGGCTGGCCACTTTGGCGAGGAATTTCGTCCGCGCGATGCCGACGGTGATCGGAAGGCCGACCCGGTCGCGGACCTCGCTGCGCAGCCGGGCCGCGATCTGCACCGGAGTGCCCGAGATGCGGCGCAACCCACCGACATCGATGAACGCCTCGTCCACCGAGATCGCCTCCACCAGCGGCGAGGTGTCCTGGAAGACGTCGAAGACCGCGCCGCTGGCCTGCGTGTAGGCCGCCATCCGCGGCGGGACCACCACGGCTCGAGGACACAGCCGCCTCGCCTGTGCGCCGCCCATCGCGGTGCGCACGCCGTACGCCTTGGCCTCGTAACTGGCCGCGAGCACCACTCCGCCGCCGACGATCACCGGCCTGCCGCGCAGCGCCGGGTCGTCACGCTGCTCGACCGATGCGTAGAACGCGTCGAGATCGGCGTGCAGGATGGTCGCTTCGCCGGACACGAACATATGTTCGCATCAGGGGCTGACGAATGCTAGCCGGGCACACCGTAAATGCTGGTCATCCAGATGTGCACCAGCGTCTCGAGGAGCCGCTCGCGCGGCACCGACGGGCGATCGCCGGCGAACGAACTCAACATCACCTTCTCGTTGAGCAGGTTCAGCGCCGCCGACAACTCGTCGGCCGGCAGCGTCACCGGGGCGGCCCCACGGGCCCGCTCGGTTTCGATGACCGTGGCGATGTGGCCGACCCACTTCTGCATGAAGCGAGACCACAGCTCGCGCAGGTCTTTGTTGGTGCGAGCCGAGTCTGCGGCCAGCGAGACGGCTCGATGTGAGCCGAACGTCTCGACGAACACGTTGATGCCGATGCGCCACAACCCCTTCAGGTCGGCCGGCGGATTGGCGACCATCTGTTCCAGCGCGGAATCGGCCTCGACGATCACCCGCTGGAACAACGTGACCAGCACCGCGTCCTTGGACGGGAAGTAGAAGTAGAACGTGGGCCGGGACAGCCCGGCGCCTTTGGCCAGGTCGTCGACCGAGATCTCGTCCAGCGGGCGCTGCTCCAGCAACTGCTCGGCGGTGGTCAGGATGGCCATCTCGCGGTCGTCACCGGACGGGCGCGCGGATCGGCGTCCCCGGGAAGCGCGGCTGCGGCCGACGGTCGTCACCGGCGTTACTCTACACGGTGTCGAGAAAATCAACAGGGTGTTGACGCACTCAACACGGTGTTGATAAGTTGTCGCCATGACTGAACACCTCGACGTCGTCGTCGTCGGCGCCGGCATCTCCGGCATCAGCGCGGCCTGGCATCTGCAGGACCGCTGCCCGTCCAAGAGCTACGCGGTACTCGAGCGCCGCGACGACCTGGGTGGCACCTGGGATCTGTTCCGCTATCCCGGTATTCGTTCCGACTCGGACATGTTCACCCTGGGTTTCCGCTTCAAGCCGTGGGAGTCGTCGACGTCGATCGCCGACGGCGCCTCGATCAAGGCCTACATCAAGGAAGCGGCCACCGAGAACGGGATCGATAAGCACATCCGTTACCGCCACAAGGTGCTCGCCGCCGAATGGTCCGACGCGGAGAACCGGTGGACGCTGACCGTCGACAATGACGGGCAGCGGCAAGAGCTCACCTGCTCTTTCCTGTTCGCATGCAGTGGCTACTACAACTACGACGAGGGCTACCTCCCGAAATTCGAGGGGTACGACGACTTCGAAGGCACCACGATCCATCCGCAGAACTGGCCGGAGGATCTCGACTACACCGGCAAGAAGATCGTGGTGATCGGCTCGGGTGCTACCGCGATCACGCTGATCCCGTCACTGGTGAAAACGGGCGCCGGTCATGTGACGATGCTGCAGCGCTCACCGTCCTACATCGGATCGCTGCCGCTGAGCGACCCGTTCGCCGAGCAGGCCAACAAGTGGCTGCCGAGGAAGGCTGCGCACGCCGCGAACCGCTGGAAGTGGATCGCGTTCAGCACATTCCAGTACCAGTTCTCTCGGAAGTTCCCGAGCTCGATGCGCAAGACGCTGCTGACGATGGCCAAGCGCCGGCTGCCGGAGGGCTATGACGTCGAGAAGCACTTCGGCCCGAGCTACAACCCGTGGGACCAGCGACTGTGCCTGGCGCCCAACGGTGACCTGTTCAAGACCATCCGCAAGGGCCAGGCCGACGTCATCACCGACACCATCGACCGCTTCACCAAGACGGGTATCAAGCTCGGCTCAGGTCAAGAGATCGACGCCGACATCATCATCACCGCAACGGGTTTGAACCTGCAGCTGTTCGGTGGCGCCGAGATCCGGCGCAATGGCGAGCACGTCGAACTCAACGACACGATGGCTTACAAGGGCATGATGCTGACCGGTATGCCGAACATGGCCTTCACCATCGGCTACACCAATGCGTCGTGGACGCTGAAGGCCGACCTGGTCTCCGAGTTCGTCTGCCGCGTCATCAATTACATGGACTCGAACGGCTATGCCACCGTGGTGCCGCAACACCCGGGCAATTCTGTCGACGAGCGTCCGCTGATGGACTTCACGCCCGGATATGTGCTGCGTGCATTGGATTACCTGCCGAAGGCCGGTTCGGTATCGCCGTGGCGGCTCAAGCAGAACTACATCATGGACCTGCAGCTGATCAGGCGGGGCAAGGTCGATGACGAAGCGTTGCACTTCTCGAAAAAGCCTGCTGCGCTTGCGGTTTAGCTTTCAGGTTTAGCCGCAGCGACGACGACGATACCGTCGTCGTCGCTGTAGGCGATGTCGCCGGGTACGAATTCCACCCCGCCGAAGCTGACGGTGACGTCGCGCTCGCCGGCCCCGGTCTTCTCGCTCTTGCGAGGGTTGGTGCCGAGCGCCTTGATGCCCAGCTCCATGTCGCTCAGCGCCGCGGCGTCCCGGACGGCGCCGTGCACGATCAGCCCCGCCCATTCGTTGGAGCGGGCCAACTCAGCGATGAGATCGCCGACCAGCGCGGTGTGCAACGATCCGCCGCCGTCGATCACCAGCACGCCGCCGTGCCCGGCTGTCGACAGCACCGATTTCAGCAGCGCGTTGTCTTGCCTGCAGCGCACGGTGGTGATCGGGCCGGCGAACTGCGTACGCGCGCCGAACTGCCGGAATTGGACGTCGCAGCTGCGGACGTCGGGCCCGATGTCGTCGACGAGGTCAGCCGTGGGCCGGAATGTCACAGTCACCGGGTCGTGCTAATCATCGTCGTGGCGCAGCCGGCGCACCAGCAGTATCGCCAGCAGGCTGATCGCGATCGCCACCGCCAGCGGTACCGGTGACCGGCCTGCCGCGGATGCGGCCGACTCCGCCGGCAGCGGGTTGCTCGCCGCGTCGACAGTCGATTTCGCATGTGCTGCAACATCTTTGGCGGCTGCGGCGAGCTGGCCATTGGTCTCAGGCGCTGCCGCGGCGGGGGCGATTTTCTTGGCCACCGCCTTCTTCGCAGGAGCCTTCTTGGCCGGGGTCTTTTTGGCGGGAGCCTTCTTCGCCGCGGCTTTCTTCGCCGCCGGTTTCTTGGCGGCCTTTGCCGGGGCGGCCTTCTTGACCGCTTTGTGCGCCGGGGCCTTCTCGGCCGGCGGGTGCGGTTCGTGGGCAGCCGGCGGCGGCGCCGCGGACTCAGCCGGCGGTGGCGGCGGCGCCGCGGACTCAGCGGGTGGTGGCGCGGGGTCGGGAATGTTGTCCGGTCGATCCTGCGGGTCTGCCATCCGGCTGCTCCTTTGAATCGTCGGGCCCGTCGAAAATCATCGCGGCCAGGGAGGGCGTCGAAACCATCATGCCAGGGGGGCTTATAGCGCTCGTCAGGGCTTGTTCCGCGACGACCACCAGATCCCGGCACCGACCAGCGCCACTGCGCCGAGGGCGAACGGCCAGGCCGGGACGTCGTCGGACGGCCCATCCGAGGTCTGAGCCGCGGGACCGGGCGTGCCGGTGCCCGGGCTGGTCAGCTGAAACGACCACGATCCGTCGACCACATGCCCGTCGGCCGAGGTCACCCGGTAGTTGACCGTGTAGTTGCCGGTCGGCCCGAGCGGACGCATGCCGATGCTGACGACCGTTCCATGGATGTGCGGCTCGCCCGTGGTCCACATGTTGCCGTCCGGACCCACGACCGTCATCGCCGCGAACGTGGTCTGCAGGTCCTCGTTGAAGGTGGCGCTGACCTGGGCCGGGCCCGTGCTGAGGGTCGCATGGTCGGCGGGATCGGCCGATACCCGGGCCGCGTGCGCGCCGGCGGCGCCTGCGGTCATCGTGCTCGCATACGCGATCGCTGCCAGCAGTAGCGTCACCACCGCAAGCTGCATCCGCCGGGTCATGTGCGCCGCACGATCAATGCGACGCCGACGCCGACGGCGCCGAGCAGGAGCGCCGCACCGGCCAGCACGCGGGCGGTGTTGTCGGCGGTCGGGCGGCCGTGTCCGGCCGTCGCGGCGGTGGCGGTGGGCTGAGCGGCGTCCGTCGGGGCGGCGTGCTGCTCATGCCCGGAGGCTGTGCTGCCGGCCACCACCAGCGTCGGCGCGGGATGCTCCGGCTCGGCCTGGTCGGGGACTGACGGCTGATCCCACTTCACGACCACGCCGTCGGCGTAGGTCTGGGTTGCCGGGAAGCTGACCGTGTCGGCGTCGGGCAGCTTCACCGATATCCGGAACACCGCGAACTGGTCCACCGCGATGCCGCCGTCGGGCGCCGCGGTCCAGGTCACCGAGCGGACCGCCCCTGAGCCGCTGTCGCGGTCGAGCTTGGCGGTCCAGCCGGCCTTGGCTTCGGTGCGGACCGCGGAGACATGAGTGAGGTCGACGGTCAGCGCGGTGGTGGCCGCACCGGTCGTCGACTCGTTGGGCACTTCGAAGCTGACCAGCGCCACGCCGCCGCGGACGGCGTCGCTGCTGCTGGCTTCGACGTGCGCCGACGCCGACATGATCGCGACGGCCGGGCCGAGGTAGAGCGTCGATGCGCCGATCGCTCCGATCACAGCGCGCCGAACGAGGCTTCGAGGGGCTGGCATTGCTGTTCCTGTCTCGAGCGCTCAGCTCAGGCCGAGCCGTGCCATCAGGTCGGCGTCGATCTCGTCGAGCTGGCGGGAGATCGCGGCGTGGGCACCGCGCCGGCGCGCGGTGGGCATGTTCTCCGCGGCGGTGATCGCGGCGGAGAGGTCGGTGAGCCGCGCGGAGATCGCGGCGACGAACTGCTTGGTCTCGGGATCCTTGGGCTTGCTCTCCTGCACCGCCCGCAACGACTGCTCGGCTCCGGCGACGCGAGCCGACAACCGGCCGCCGTGCCCGGAGAACTGGCCGATCTGCGCCAGCGGAACCCCGAGCTGGTCGGCGCGCCGTTGATCGATCAGCCCGCGAACGGCGATGGCCACCCGGTAGGCGACGGGAACGACGATCGGCGCCAACAGCCGAGACACCGTCAACAGGCGGCGAATCCGCGTCGGCGACAACAACTTGCCCTCGCGAACGGTTTTCAGCTGAGCCTCGGCGATTTTCAGCGCGGTCTGATCGCTGCCGCGCTGCGCCTTCAATTGCTCGCGAAGATGCTTTGTCTCGGCCCGCTGCGCCGCTTTGAACCGGCGCACCTCGTTCTTCGCCGAGAGTTTGGCTTCGAGTTTGGCCCGGGCTTTGATCGCGCGGGCCTCGGCACGCCGCGTCGCGCGGGTCTTTCGCTTGCCGAACAGGCCCATCCGCGCACTACCTCCCCGGATCTCGTCGACTATCGCGGTGCCTTTGCGGCATCGAAGGCCAACCCTAACCGGGCCGGCCGGCGCCGCCCGCGTCAGGCGTCCAGGTTCTCCTTGCGGCGCAGCTCGTCGGCGTGCTGAGCGATGTCTTCTTGTGCCTCGTGGGACAGCCCGCTGACGCGGAGCGCGATGCGACGAACACCCTCGTCGCGAACGACCAGCAACCACGCCAGCTCTTTATCGAGCTTCTCGTAGTACTCGTCGTCGGTGAAGTAGGCGGGCCTGATGCGGAAGAAGTTCGCGAGGGCGGCCATGGTTGCCGACGACGGGTTTGTTCGGTTGCCAGAGCGTAGCTGCGATAAATATGGAGCCGACATCGTGATTCCTTCAGCCTTGAGCGCTGCGATGACTTCGGCGGAGGTGTGCGGCCCCCGTCCGGGCGGGTAAACCGTGTCGAACAGGCGGTTCAGGCGGGCGGAAAACGTCGTGCTCATCGATATGACCTCCACCGGGTTGGTAGATGAAAAGCTCCATTGAGGTATTTGCTGATCATCGTAGCCAGAGTTATCGCCGCAACCAAGTGCAAACTTGAGACTAATTGTCGTTAGCGACAGTTTTAGATGGCCAGTCGGTGAATTTGGCGCACCGGATACGTCGTGCAGCGAATACACATGATGTTCCAAGGGAATTGTGCGATGTTGTGCAAGTTCGACGACGTGCGACGGGCCCGGGCGTGCTCGCTGAGCGAACGCGGCACGATCTGCGGCAACCTACGCCGACACCGCGTGCGAATGAGGTTTCGATTTGCTGTCGAGCTTCGCCCGCGCACCGAGGAGGCTGACTGCGCCGCAAAGACTCCGCGTTCTCGTGAGTTTCTAGCCGACTCGCCTGGTGGCCGGCGCTGACTTGTCGATGACGCTGTCGGCGCGACGACAGCCGGCCCGCGGCAGGCCACGAGCGAGGAAATCCTCAGGCGGCAAGCAGCATTGCCAAGATAGCTGTGTCGGGATGGCTGATCGGGTCGACGCCGACGCGGCTGACCATCGATGTGATCGTGCCGTCGGCTTCGGCCTCAACCCAGGCCGCCCGGTGTTCCAGCCCCAGATAGGGCAGACCGGGCAACAGGACACAGCCGGAGGCCGCCCCATTGCATTCCGGCAACGACGGCGTCGTCTCTGAGGGCGGATGCAGCATCAACAACGCGGGTGGCTGATGGTCGGCGAAATAGCCTGGCTTGATGGCGGATTCGCCCACCACCGGGCCCTCCGCCAGCACCAGGCCGACGGTGCCCGGCGCGGGGGCATCGGGCAGCTCCTCGCGAACGCCGAAAACCGTTGTGGTGTCCAGCAATCCAGGCAGCGATGCCACCCTGACCGCGACCATCAACAGTTGGGCCCACTCTTTCGTCGAGTCGGGCCACCGCCCGGAAACGACAAACCCTTTCAGGGCACCACGAGAATGGAAGGGGGCCACTTCAATCGCCCGGCCTGAACCAGTATCCATGTCGCCCTCCGCCTGTGGGTCGATCAGATCAGCATGCGGCAGCAGGGCAACGCCCGCAAGCGGACACGAGCAACCAACGGCGGCAAAGCATAAAAGAAACACGGCCGAAATAGACTCGGGGCGCCGCGCGGATGCACGACGCCCCGAGAATGAAGCTTGCGATCAGGCCGAAATCAAGCCCTTGGCCTTCGAGGTCGCTGCGGCATAACGCGATTGCACCTCGGGCCAGTTGATCACGTTCCAGAACGCCTTGGTGTAGTCGGCTTTGACGTTCTTGTAGTCCAGGTAGAAGGCGTGCTCCCACATGTCGAGCAGCAAGATCGGGACGACGCCCAGCGGGAAGTTGGTCTGGTGGTCGTACACCTGGAAGGTCAGTAGCTTGTCGCCGAGGCTGTCGTAGGCCAGCACTGCCCAGCCGGAGCCTTGAATGCCGTTGGCCACAGCGGAGAACTGAGCGCGGAACTTGTCGAATGATCCGAACGCGTCGTCGATCGCGGCAGCCAGGTCACCCGTCGGCTTGTCACCGCCGTTGGGGGACAAGATCTTCCACCACACCACATGGTTGACGTGGCCGGCCAGGTTGAAGGCCAGGTTCTTCTCGTTGAGCAGGATCGCCGAGTGGTCGTCTTTGGACCGCGCCTCTTCGAGTTTGGCGACCGCGTCGTTGGCGCCCTTGACGTAGGTGGCGTGGTGCTTGTCGTGGTGAAGTTCGTTGATCGCGCCCGAGATATGGGGCTCCAGCGCTCCGTAGTCCCAGTCCAAATCGGGCAAGGTGTAATCAGACACGAGGGTCCTTCCTGGTGATGATCGTTTCCGATCTAACTTCTTACGCTCCACTCGCAGGCTGTACGCGACGCGGGTCTGTCGTAAGTAACCCTGCTCCATCACCGCGCGCGCCGCAAGAACGAGTGCGCAGCGGGCATACCCGCGGGAGGGGTTTCAGAACCAGACGATGACGGCGAGGACCGCCAGCAACACCAGCGCGATGAGTCCGGCACGCAGACCGGCAAGCAGGTAGGCGCGATTGCACGTCGCCGACGTCGTGTACCAGTGCGACGACGTCGGCGCCGACTGCGGTCCGATCGGTTGCGTTGTCATCGAGTGGCTCCGGCCTGCATATCCAACTCGTCCCCTAGGTGAGATGAGTCACAAATAGTCTCAATGATCGCGATCATAACCCCTTATGTACCGCCGGAAAAATTGAGTTGAGTTCGGCGGGCTGACCTGCGCTTTGTTGCTGGCGAGATCGTTGCGCACGTGAAAAATAAGACGACCGTGCGGTTCGATCGCGCCGCCGGATCGGCTGTGACATCCCCCATATGGGGGAGGCGACCCGATGCCGTGAGATCAGCTAAGAATTCGCTGAGCAGCCGTTCGCGCTGTAGATCACGGCTCGGTAACGGACCGCGGTTATCCACAGCGTTTACCGATGTCCCGGTATTGACCGCGCGTCAATGCGCACCCGGGTCCGCCGACGCTGTGGATAAACCTGTGGAAACTGTGGATACCCGGTTTTAGCTGAACACCGGTCGACGCGCCGAAGGCCCGGGCGTGTCAAGATCAACCGCATGGATGGTGAGCCGACGGTGAAGCACATAGGCGTCGCGGAGCTACCCGCTCAGTTCGGGCCGACGACGGTGTTGCTGGATGTGCGAGAGGACGACGAATGGCGTCGCGGGCATGCCGTCGGCGCCCAACACATCCCGATGGGCGAGGTGCCGGCCCGGCTCGACGAAATCAGTCGGTCGGCGACCCTGTACGTGGTGTGCAAGGTCGGTGGACGCTCAGCCAAAGTCTCCGATTTCCTGGCCCGCAACGGGTTCGAGCCCGTCAATGTCAACGGCGGGATGCTGGCCTGGGCCGAGGCGGGCCGTGCGGTCGTCACCGACGACGGCAGTCCCGGCAGCATCTGACCTGGCCGCGCCGCCGCAACTACCCATTCCCGAACGCTAGGCTTATCTCGTGATCCGCGCCGGCGACGAATCAACAGCGAGCGATGAGGTGGGGGCACCACCCGCGTGCGGGGGAGAGCGGCGCCAATGATCCGCGCCGGCGACGATGCAGAGCGCAGCGATGAGGAGGAGCGGCGCCAATGATCCAAGTGTGCTCCCAATGCGGCACACGCTGGAATGTCCGTGACAAGCAGCGTGTGTGGTGCCCGCGCTGCAACGGCACGCTGCTGGCGCCGGCAACCACCACCGCCCCGACCGCTCCAGGCGCGCCTGCTGCCGCCGGCTGGGGTGCGGGCCCGCGGACGCCGGGGCGACTGCCACCGGGTTATCGCTGGATCGCGGTGCGACCCGGTCCGCCCCCGCCACCTCGTCGTCGTCGCCGTCCGCTCGGGCCCACACCGCGGTACGCCGCGATACCGCGCTGGGGCCTGCACGACTCGATCGAATCCGACGGCACCGGGCCGGGCCGGATCAGCCGGCAGGCGCCGTCGCCCGACCGCGTCCGTACGACGTTCTTCGTGGCGGCGGTCGCACTGGGCGCTGCGGCGCTGGTGCACGTGGTCCGCTATCTGCTGCTGATCATCAACCGGAGCACGTTGCTCAACTGGCTGGTGGCCGATGCGGCTGCGCTGTTGAGCGTGCTGGCCAGCTTGGCGGCGCTCGCCGCGGTGATGGCCTGTGCCACGGTGCTGACCCGATGGTTGATCGCGCGCCGGGCCGCGGCGTTCGAGCATTACGGTAGGCCCGAACCCCGCTCACGCCGGGCCTTGTGGATGGGCACATTGCTGCCGCCGGCGGGCGCGATGGCGCTGGCCATCACCTTCGCCGTAATCCTGGCGACCTCTGAACACTCGACGAGCTGGGCGCTGATGTTCGGTGCCGTGGCGGTCTGTTGTCTGCCGCTGCTCGCCGCCGTGTGGGCACTCGTCTACGTGATCGAGTTGGCCAGGACCGAGGACCACTACACCCGCTTGCGGCCGGTCATCTGGGGTTGGTGGCTGCTGTGGTTGCTCAGCAGCGCGACGTCGATCTTCGCGACGGTGACCAGCGGCGCGCAAGACTATCAGGGCATCGCCAACAACACCGTGGCGATGATCGTCGCCTATCTGCTGGCGCTGGCATCCGTGGTGGTGACGTCGAGGCTGTTCGAAGGGTTCGAGCGCAAGCCGGTCGAACGGCCCGCCCACCGCTGGGTCGTGCTCGACTACGACAGCGAGCACGAAGCAAGCCCGGCTGATTCAGCGGAATCTTCTGCAGCGGTTGAGTTGACGGGTGCCGAACCGGCAGCATAGGGACATGACGTGGGCCGACGAGGTGGACTCGCGGCACCCCTTCGTCGTGGCCCATCGCGGCGCGTCGGCCTCTCGGCCCGAACACACCTTGGCGGCGTACGACCTGGCGCTGCGCGAAGGCGCCGACGGGGTCGAATGCGATGTGCGGTTGACCCGCGACGGGCATCTGGTCTGCGTGCACGACCGCAAGCTGGATCGCACGTCCAGCGGTGCCGGGCTGGTCAGCGCGATGACGCTGGCCGAGCTACGCGAGCTGGAATTCGGTGCATGGCATGGCAGTTGGCGCGCCGACGGCGCTCACGGTGACACCGGTCTGTTGACGTTGGACGCCCTCGTCGAGCTGGTGCTGGACTGGAAGCGGCCGGTGAAGCTGTTCATCGAGACCAAGCATCCGGTCCGCTACGGCGCGCTGGTGGAAAGCAAAGTGCTGGCGTTGTTGCATCGCTTCGGCATCGCGTCCCCCCCGTCCGCCGATCGGTCCCGGGCGGTGGTGATGTCGTTTTCCGCGGCCGCGCTGTGGCGCGTTCGGCGGGCGGCGCCCCTGCTCCCGACGGTGCTGCTCGGCAGAAGCCATCGGTTCCTCAGCAGCAGCGCGGCCAGCACCGTCGGCGCCACCGCGGTCGGGCCGTCGATCGGCGTCCTGCGCGAACACCCCGAGCTCGTCGACCGTGCCGCGGCGCAGGGCCGGGCGCTGTACTGCTGGACCTGTGACGACTACGACGACGTCGGCTTCTGCCGCGACATCGGGGTGGCGTGGCTGGCGACGAATTACCCCGGCCGCGTCAAAGCGTGGCTGGAGGACGGCCTGACCGGCGCCGACACCCTCTAGAGCCGGGCCGCCGGCAACGGCGGGCGCGTCGGATGCTGCGCGCTCTGAGTCGGTCTCTCGTTATCGTTCGCCGGAAATCGCTGACGGCACCTGCTGGTCGGCATTCAACGCGTCGAACAGCGCGGCGGCCTTCTCGTGATCCCACACCACCACCGAGCCGACGTCGCTGTTGGCGAATTCACCGATCGGCACCGTGAGAGTCACAGTCGAGGAGTGCAGCGCCCAGGCCAGCCGGGCGAGATCCCAGACATGGTCGCCGTGGTCGACGGTCAGCGCGTCGACCGCCGCCCTCGGCACCGAATACCACCGCCACGGGTTCAGCCAGACGGTCGGGCTGCTCACCCGGTGCAGCAGCGCGGACATGAACTGCCGCTGGTCGACCATCCGATCCAGGTCGGCTCGCGGGGTCGCACGGCTGCGGACATAGCCGAGCGCGTTGCCGCCGCCGAGTTTCTGGCAGCCCGCGGGCAGATCGATGCCGGCCAGCGGATCGTCGATCGGAGCGGACGGACAGACGGTCACCCCGCCGACGGCGTCGACCAGAAACGCGAAGCCGCTGAATCCGATCTCAGCGTAGTGGTCCAGTCGCAGGCCGGTGGCGGCCTCGACGGTCTGCGCCAGCAGTGGAGCGCCGCCCATCGCGAACGCCGCGTTGATCTTGTCGCGGCCGTAGCCGGGTATCGGCACGTAGGAGTCGCGCGGAATCGAGACCATCGTCGTCGGATTCGACGACCCGAACGCCGGGATGTGGACCAGCAGGATGGTGTCGGTCCGGCCGTTGCCGGTGTCGCCGCCGGTCGCGAGTGCCTCCTGCTGCTCGACCGTGAGGCCCTGCCGGCTGTCCGAGCCGACCAGCAGCCAGGTGGTGCCCTGCCCTGGCGCCGGCCGACTCGGGTAGTCGCTCAGCACGGCCTGGCGATGCAGGGCGGACTCCAGCCACACCGCGACGCCGAGAGCGCCGGCGCAGCCCAGCAACGCGGCGATCACCAGGCTCAGCGAAACGACCTTCGCCCACGACCGGTTGCTCCGCGGGGTCCGACGAGTCCGCCCGGGCGACACCGGCCGGGGCGGCGGCGTGGTGTGCGGCGGCGGGGGCCGGCGCCGACGGGTGCTGACGCGGTTGTCGTGCATCGTCAGCGCAGCCAGCCCAGATGGCCGGCCAGCAGCGCGTAGCCGACGAACGCCACGGTGTCGATCAGCCCGTGCGCGACCACCAGCGGCCACAGCCGGTGGGTGCGCCGCCAGGCGTAGCCGAACACCAGACCCATCGCGATGTTGCCCAGCCCAGCGCCGAAGCCTTGGTAGAGGTGATACCCGCCGCGCAGCAGGCTCGACCAGACCAGCGCCGCACGGGAGCCGACACCTAACTGGTCCAATCGGGTGAGCAGATACCCGACGACGATGATCTCCTCGGCCCAGCCGTCGGCGAAGGCGGTGAGCGTCAACATCGGGATCCGCCACCAGGTGTCGCCCAATCCGGACGGGATGACCGAGGCGTTGATCGCCAGCGCTCGCGCGGCAAGGTAGAGCCCGAGTCCGGGCAGGCCGATCAACGCGGCCAGACCGAGGCCGCCGAGCAGGTCGGGGCGCCACTGGAAGCGGCCCAACCCGATGCGCGCGGGCGTCGATCCGGTGCGCCACAACAGGTACAGGCCGAGCCCGCCCCAGGCGACCAACTGCACGACGACGGTCGCGTTCAGGCCGAGGTCGATCAGGTCGAAGTGAGACCGCTTCGGGTTGAGCGGGATTTTCTGTGCGCTCAGATCGCGCAGGACGGAGTCGGCGAGCTGCAACAGTGCCTCGACGGCGCTCAGCCCGAACGTCACGCTCAGCACGATCGCGACCTCGACGCGCAGCGGACGCCGTTCGGTCAGTTGGTCGCCGACGTCAGTTCCGTGCGCAACCACCCCGACACGGTAACCGGCTCAGTCGTGGCGCGCCCGCAGGCCGTTAACGAACGGGCAACCCATCAGCACCCGGATGGCCCGGCCCAGACCGGTGACGTCGTCGACCGGTGTGCGGAATGGCAGCCGGATGTCGCTGTCCCCTTCGGCGCTTTCCACCCGCAGTCGCATGCCGTAGCGGTCGACGCCCAGCGGGCGGACGTCACCGCGGCGCAGCCGGGTCGGCAGCCGGGCGGCCAGCCGCGCGACGACCTCGCGGTGATCGGTGTCCAGATGCCTGATCCAGCACGACTCGAGCTCGCAGAACGGGTCGGGCCGCGCGGCCAGCAGGGCCGTGGGTTCGACGGCCTCGGCGCCGGTCGAGTCGGTCACCACCACCGATTCGATCTGCAGCCGGGCGAGCAGATAGCGGGTGTCTCCGGGGCGCACCGGCCCCGATGCGGGCGTCTGCACCTGCAGCAGCGCGGGGTGCGGGTGCTCGGCGGCGATCAGGTCGAGCATGTCGTAGACCTCGGACGGCGACACCGGGTGCAGCCGGCCGTGAACCCACACCAGCGAGCGGACCGGTTCGCGCAGCGGCAACGGCGCGTAGTCGGCCAGCTCCAGCACCGCCTGCGCACCACCGGCGTCGTCGACCGACCCAATGGCGCTGTCGACCGGGATCCCGACGGCGAACGAGCCGTCGGCGAGGAGATGGTGCAGCGGCGTGGTGAGCGGCTCGGCCCCCTCGACGGCGAGCAGCGCACCGCCGGCGCGGACGCAGGTGCTGCGGATCCGCTCGGCCGTTGTCGGGGCCGGGGAGTGGGCAAGTGTCATCGGTGACCGTCCTGGCTCATCAGTTTGTGAGGTCGATTAATTAGGCAAGGCTTACTTAACTAAAAACGGTGCGACAGCGCAAGACATACACCCGATAGGGTTTTGGGCGTGGCCAGCATCGCGTACCTCGGTCCCGCCGGGACGTTCACCGAAGCAGCGTTGCTGCAGATGATCAAGGCCGGCCTGGTTCCGCTGCACGGGTCCGGCGAATCCCGGTCGCTGCCGGTGGACAGCACCCCGTCCGCGCTGGACGCGGTCCGCTCCGGTGCCGCCGACTTCGCCTGCGTGCCCATCGAGAACTCGATCGACGGGTCGGTGACGCCGACGCTGGATGGTCTGGCGGGCGGATCGCCGGTGCAGGTGTTCGCCGAACTGACGCTCGACGTCGCATTCAACATCGTCGTCACGCCCGGCCGTACGGCCGCCGACGTACAGACGATCGCCGCTTTCCCGGTGGCCCTGGCGCAGGTTCGGCGGTGGCTGGCCGCCCATCTGCCCGCAGCCGAGGTGCGGCCGGCCATCTCCAACGCCGACGCCGCGCAGCAGGTCGCCGATGGCGTGACCGACGCCGCGGTGAGTTCGCCGCTGGCCGGTGAGCAGCGCGGCCTGGCGACGCTCGCCGAGGGCGTGGTCGACGAAGCCAATGCGCGTACCCGCTTTCTACTGGTCGGACGTCCCGGCCCACCGCCGGCCCGCACCGGCGCCGACCGGACGTCGGTGGTGCTGCGGATCGACAACGCGCCGAGCGCCTTGGTGACGGCGCTGGCCGAATTCGGGATGCGCGGCATCGACTTGACCCGCATCGAATCCCGGCCGACCCGAACCGAATTGGGCACCTACGTGTTCTTCCTGGACTGTGTCGGCCACATCGACGACGACGCGGTCGCCGAGGCACTCAAAGCCCTGCATCGACGTTGTACTGATGTGCGCTATCTAGGTTCCTGGCCGACGGGCGACATCGCCGGTGCGCCGCCGCCGCCATCGGACGACGCGGCGCGTTGGCTGTCCGGCCTGCGCGGGGGGTCGGTCCGATGAGCGGTCGGCTGGTGTTGGTGCGGCATGGACAGTCCCACGCCAACGTCGACAAACGACTGGACACCCGCCCGCCGGGGGCGGAACTGACGCCGTTGGGCCGCGACCAGGCGCGCGCCTTCGCCCGCTACACCCCAACGGCCCCGGGCCTGCTGCTGCATTCGGTGGCCACCCGCGCGGCGCAGACGGCGGGCGAGATCAGCGTCGAACTCGGCGTGCCGGCCAGGGAGGTGACCGGCATTCACGAAGTGCAGGTCGGAGAGCTGGAAAACCGCAACGACGAGGACGCGGTCGCCGAATTCGACGCGACCTACCGGCGCTGGCTCAAGGGCGAGCGGGATGTGATGCTGCCCGGCGGAGAAAGCGCCAACCATGTACTGGACCGCTATCTGCCGGTGCTGACCGAGCTGAGAACCCGCTACCTCGACGACGAGAACTGGACCAGCGACATCGTCGTCGTCAGCCACGGCGCGGCGATTCGGCTGACGGGGTCCGTGCTGGCCGAGGTCGACAGCAGCTTCGCGATCGAACACCACCTCGCCAACACCGAGGCGGTGGTCCTGACCCCGGTCGCCGACGGTCGTTGGAACTGTGTTCAGTGGGGAACTCGGACACCGCCGTTCGAACCCGTGCCGGACAAGGTTCCGGCTGAGTCGGTCGCCGACCCGATGGGCTGAGTCAGATCGCCTGCGCCGACGGGGCGTCGGTGTTGGCGCAGTCGCACCCGACCGCGTCGCAGTCGAGCACAAACGCGTGAAGTGTCAGCTCCGGGTCGGTGCAGTTCTCGTCGGTGCACTCCGATCGGTGCAGCCGGTGGCGAATGAGTGCGCCGTGGCAGTGCTCCAGCCCCGCCAGGCAATCGCGGCAGCGCGAGTTCATCTCGCAGTCATAGCACCGCGTGCGCACAGATTCGTGATGGCGCGCCGCATCGTCGCCGAGCTAGGTTTGATGGCCGGGCTAGCCCCAACCCAATTCGTGCAACCGGTCGTCGTCGATGCCGAAGTGGTGGGCGATCTCGTGCATCACGGTGATCTGCACCTCCTCGACGACCTCCGCGTCGTCGTCGCAGATGTCCAGCAGCGCGTCGCGGTAGATCGTGATGGTGTCCGGCAACGAGCCGGCGTAATGCGAATCGCGTTCGGTCAACGCCACACCCTCGTAGAGCCCGAGCAGCTCGTCGTCGTCGGGATGACGGTCGGCAACCAGCACCACCACGTTGTTCATCACCGCGGCCAGCTTCGGTGGAATCAGGTCGAGCGCGTCGGACACCAATTCGTCGAACCGTTGCGGATCCATCCGAACGGTCATGCCGCTACTGGCCGGGCGGCGGTGCCTCCGCCGCAGGAGGCGGCGGCGCAAACGGGTTGGGCGGCTCGGGTGCCGGAGCCGGCGCTTCGGCGGGCGGTGCAGCGGGCTGCGATGCCGGGGCGGGCTGTTGACCCGGCAGGTGCTGGTTGCCCTGCCGTTGGCTGTTCGACCCGCTCGACGAACCGGAGGAGCCCGACGAGCCGGATGCTGAGCCGGTCGAAGACGCGCCGCCGCCGCCGGCCGGACTCGGACTCGGGCCCAGCGGGATCGGCGGCAGGTTCAGCCGCTCCTGCGGGATGTCGGGCGGCGGAATCGGCGGCTGTCCGTTGATCTTCAGCGGCCCCTTGGCGCTGTTGATCAGCGTCGCCCAGCCGCCATTACCCAGGGTCGCCCCGATACTGCAGGCCACCTGCCGATTGCCGGCCGACCAGCTCGGCAAAGACAGCGTGCTGTAGATCAGCGTCAGCGTTGTGCTGCGCAACTGCACCGGCGCGAGGAAGGCGTCGGTCAGCTTGGTGCAGGAGTCTTTGATGAACCCGTCCTGCTCGGGCTCCGGCGGCAATCCCTCCGGGAACCGGGCCAGCAGGTTGACCGTGCCGGTGACCTCCATCGAGTGCGGGGCCGCGCAGTCGACGGGAATGTCGGTCGGCTGGTTGGTCGACGGGTCGATACCCAGGCAGGTGCCGTCGGGCCACACCTTCGACTGGTCGATGTCGGCGACCTTGCCCTTGAAAGCGATCTGCTGGTTGCCCGCGCCCGGCAACTGCAGCCCGCACAGCATCCGTCGCTCGCCGAACTGGCGCCAGGCTTTATCGCCGGACCACAGCATGCTGATGATGAATCTGCTGTTGGGGTCGAACTTCGCGGCCAGGTAGCGCCGTACCGCCGATTCGCACTGCTCCTGGCTGATCTGCTCGATGCGGGTGGCGGTCGGCGGCGGAGCTGACGGGCCGTACTCCGAACCGGGGAAGGTGCGCATGTCGATCGACTCGGCGACCTCGAACCGATGCTCGTCTTTGCAGTCGACGATGGTGGCGGCTTCGGGCATCCGCTCCGGCCACATCAGGCAGTTGCCGCTGACCACACGGTTGAACGCGTCGTTGCCTTTCGACCCGGTGGGCGGCACCGGGTCGATGTAGCCGGTCAGCCGCCCGGGACCGCCGCCGATCGGCAGCGCGGTGACGAGCCCGGCGATCAGCAGACCGCCCAGCGCCGTCAGCAGGAGCGCGCGTCGGGTCGCCGAGGCTTGCAGGGTGCCTTGCAAGGCGTTCAGCAACTCGAACCGCGGCAGGCGACGTCCCGGCCGCTGCGCGCCACTGCCGTCGCGCTCGTCCCGCTCGGATTCGTGCCACATTTGCTCCATTCTGACAGGCGAACATCGGAACGTGACCGCTGTTACAGAAGTGAAATGGTTGTCGTCCGAGGGGTGGCCCACCGCGTAGGGTCTTAGCCCGTGATCGACCTGAAGTTGCTCCGGGAAAACCCCGACGCTGTTCGCCAGTCGCAGCGGAGCCGCGGCGAAGACCCGTCGCTGGTCGACGCGCTGTTGGCCGCCGACACCGCGCGCCGGGCCGCGATCTCGACCGCGGACTCGCTACGTGCCGAGCAGAAAGCCGCCAGTAAGAAAGTCGGTGCGGCATCGCCCGACGAGCGCCCGGCGCTGCTGCAACAGGCCAAGGATCTCGCGGACCAGGTCAAGGGCGCCGAGACAGAGCAGGCCGACGCCGAGGCGGCGTTCACCGCCGCACACATGGCGATCTCGAACGTGATCATCGACGGCGTGCCCGCCGGCGGCGAGGACGACTACGCCGTCCTCGACATCGTCGGCGAACCGGCCGTGATCGACGACCCCAAAGACCACCTCGAGCTCGGCGAGAAGCTCGGCCTGATCGACATGGAACGCGGCGCCAAGGTGTCCGGTTCGCGGTTCTACTTCTTGACCGGCCATGGCGCCCTGTTGCAGCTGGGGCTGCTGCAGATGGCGATCCGGCTGGCGACCGACAACGGATTCACGCCGATCATCCCGCCGGTGCTGGTTCGGCCCGAGGTGATGTCGGGGACCGGGTTCCTCGGCGCGCACGCCGACGAGGTCTACCGGCTCGAGGCCGACGACCTCTACCTGGTCGGTACCTCCGAGGTGCCGCTGGCCGGCTATCACGCAGGCGAGATCCTCGACCTGTCCGACGGCCCGCGGCGCTATGCGGGCTGGTCGTCGTGCTTCCGCCGGGAAGCCGGCAGCTACGGCAAAGACACTCGCGGCATCATCCGCGTGCACCAGTTCGACAAGGTCGAAGCGTTCGTCTACTGCGACCCCGCAGACGCCGAGGCCGAGCATCAGCGGCTACTCGGCTGGCAGCGCGAGATGCTGGCTCGCATCGAGGTGCCCTACCGGGTAATCGACGTCGCCGCAGGCGATCTCGGCTCGTCGGCGGCCCGCAAGTTCGACTGCGAGGCATGGGTGCCCACTCAGCACGCCTACCGCGAGCTGACCTCGACGTCGAACTGCACCACCTTTCAGGCCCGTCGGCTGGCGACCCGATACCGGGATGCCGCCGGCAAACCACAGATCGCTGCAACGCTGAACGGCACACTGGCCACCACCCGCTGGCTCGTCGCGATTCTGGAGAACCACCAGCAACCCGACGGCAGCGTGCGGGTGCCCGACGCGCTGATCCCTTTTGTCGGCGCCGACGTGCTGGCGCCTGTCTAGCCGGTGAGCGTTGCCTGACGACAGCACGTTCAGAAACCGGTTCTCTTGGTGAGTTATCATCTTGTGTTCGACGTCCTGCAGACGTAGCTGGGGCAACCGCGTCGGAGGTGGGACAACTCGATGGCGTGGCTCAGGCTGTGGTGGAGTCAGTCGGATCACTATGACCGGCTGAGTTCACACCTGCAGGCCCGCGGAATGGACACTCTCACCCGCGCCACGATCTCGTTTATCGCGGGCAGTCTGGCGGTGGTCGCGGTCGCGACGAGTTGTGCTCCCGTCGGACCGCAGGGAGCCATCGCGTTGACGTGCTCGCTGGCCTCAGCCGCCGGGGCCGCGACCGGCGCCGTGCTGTGGGCGCTGCGTTGGCCGACCCGCACCACGGCCATTCGGTTCGCGCTGCTGTCCAACCTCAGCATTGCCTTGGTCGCTTTGGTGCAGAGCGATCCGATGATCGCGATGATGACCTGCACCACTTTCGCGACGATGGCCAGCTACATCGCGTTGTTTCACACCCCGCCGTTGATGGCCTACAACTTTTTTGTCGCGAGCGTGATCGGCGCCTTCGAAGGCGTCCGCATGGCGGAGAGGTCCAACGTCGTTACCGCGTTCGCCGCCTATTCGCTGGTGTTGCTGCTCAATCTGGCGGTGCCCTTTGGCATTCAGGTGGTTGTGCACGTCCTGGGCGCCGATGCCGTGCACGCCGAAAGCGACCAGCTCACGGGACTGCTGACCCGACGCTCATTTCACCGGCGGGCACGAGCGCGGCTCGAGCTGGCCCGCGACAAGCTGGTCCACGTCGTGATCACCGTCATCGACCTGGACTGCTTCAAGCAACTCAACGACAGCTACGGACACAGCACCGGGGATGACGCACTGGTCTCGGTGGCTCGGGCGCTGCGCGATACCAACGACGACGGCGCCGTCATCTGCCGTTCCGGCGGCGAGGAATTCGTGATCGCCGACATCTGGCAGCCCGACGAGGTGAGCCGCAGGGCGCAGCAACTCTGCGACGTCATCGCCGCTCTCCCGTTCGGCATCACGGCCAGCATCGGGACCGCCGGGATCCACCCGGCCTACCGGACCGACGACAGCGGCGACTTGCTCACCGAGTTGGTGGCGGCCGCCGACGCCGCGATGTACGCCGCCAAACGCCGCGGCGGCAATCAGGCCCAGCACCATGTCTGGCCGCTCCCGCCGCCATTGGATCGATTGGCCGACGGCGAAAGCGACTATCGCAGCGACGGAATCAGCGCCTAGCGGACAGCCACCGGCTCCTGCGCGTGCCGATGCTGCCGCTCGATGGTGGCGAAGTAGAACGCGAACGCGAAGGCGAAGCTGGTGAACAGGCTGGAGACGAAATACAGCCACGGCCGGCGCAGCCCGCGCCGGTACCCATCGACGATGGTGAACAGCGGCAGCAGCACGACATTGGCGATCGTGTAGTCCTGGCTGGCCGAACTCGCCGCCGGGTTGGTGAACATCAACCGGATGTATTCGGCCCAGCTGCCGTGCTCGCCCCACAGCGGATTGGTCGATCCCTGCGAATACTCCTGCACGAAGCGGATGTTGAAGTACCAGCCCAGCACCACCGAGGCGATGCCGATGACGTAGTACAGGACTTCCAGGGGCGAGAACGGCGGGCCACCGGCCGGGCGGGCGAACACCTGACGGTTGGATGTGACGATCCAGGAGATGACCGCGAGTCCGAGGATTGCATGGGTGAGAAGCGAGACCATCGCCGCAGTCTCACCCCGCACCCGAAGTTTTGTCAATATTGACGAAACGCGACTTGAGGTAACTTACAGCCATGGTCCGGCCGGCTCAGACGGCGCGCAGTGAGCGCACCCGCGAGGCACTGCGCCAGGCGGCGTTGGTGCGGTTTCTCGCGCAGGGTGTGGAGGACACCTCGGCCGAACAGATCGCGGCGGACGCCGGGGTATCGCTGCGAACCTTCTATCGGCACTTCTCCTCCAAGCACGACTTGCTGTTCGCCGATTACACCGGACTGCACTGGTTCCGTGCCGCGCTGAACGACCGGCCGGTGACCGAGTCGATCATCGACTCGGTGCAGGCCGCGATCTTCGCTTTCCCGTATGACGTTGACGCCGTTGCGAAAATCGCCGCGCTGCGCGACGACGAGATCGACCCCGGCCGCATCGTCCGGCATATCCGGGACGTGCAGGCCGACTTCGCCGACGCGATCCACGCCCTGCTGCAGCGTCGTAGCTGCGCGGCCGAGCCCACCCCGGATGACCGGGTCCGCTTCGCGGTGATCGCCCGCTGCATCGCGGCCGCGGTGTTCGGCGCGATGGAGGTCTGGATGCTTGGCGCCGATCGGTCACTCGGCGAGCTGGCGCGGGTCTGTCATGTGGCGTTGGAGTCGCTGCGGGCCGGCATCGCGGATTCGTGGAGTGCGCAAGTTTCGTCATAATTGACAAAACTTTGGCTGCGTGCCAGCCTCCATTGGTGGAGGGCAGGACATGACTGATTACGACGCAATAGTTATCGGCGCCGGACACAACGGGCTGGCCGCCGCGGTGCTGCTGCAGAAAGCGGGACTGCGCACGCTGTGCCTGGAATCCAAGCTCTACGCCGGCGGAATGGCCTCTACCGTCGAGCTTTTCGACGGCTATCAGTTCGAGATCGCCGGCTCGGTGCAGTTTCCGACCGCTCCGGTGGTCCGCCAAGAACTCGGCCTGGACACCTTGCCGACCATCGACTTGGAGGTGATGTCGGTCGCGCTGCGCGGCGTCGGTGACGACCCGATGGTCCAATACAGCGACCCGATCAAGCTGTTCACCCACCTCAATGAGGTGCACGGCGCCGACGCCGTCAACGGCATGGTCGGGTTGATGGCGTGGGCCCAGGCGCCGACGCGGGCGCTCGGCCGGTTCGAGGCCGGTGCGCCGCCCAAAACGCTGGACGAGATGTATGCCTGTGCGACAAACGAATTCGAGCGTTCGGCGATCGACGAGATGTTGTTCGGGTCGGTCACCGACGTGTTGGACCGCTACCTGCCGGACCGGGAGAAGCACGGCGCGCTGCGCGGTTCGATGACGGTGCTGGCCGTCAACACGCAGTATCGCGGGCCGGCCACGCCGGGCAGCGCCGCCGCTCTTGCGTTTGGACTCGGTGTCCCCGACGGCGACACCATGCAGATGAAGAAGTTGCGTGGCGGCATCGGCGCACTGACCACGCATCTGGTCCAGATGCTCGAGCGTGCGGGCGGCGAGGTCCGACTGCGCACCACCGTGACCGACATCGTGGTCGCCGACGGTGCAGTGAGCGGTGTTCGCACCGAATCCGGCGAGACGATCACCGCGCCGGTCGTCGTCTCCGCGGTAGCACCTGACCTGACCATCAACGATCTGATCGACCCCGCCGTACTACCCGCCGACATCCGCGAGCGCTACGCGCGAATCGACCACCGCGGCAGCTACATTCAGATGCACTTCGCGCTGGACGAGGCGCCGCAGTTCGCCGCGCCGTACGAGTCGCTCAACGACCCGAGCATGCAGGCGTCCATCGGCATCTTCAGCACGCCGGAGGAAGTGCAGCAGCAGTGGGAGGACTGCCGCCGCGGAATCGTGCCCGCTGACCCGACCGTCGTCTTTCAAGTGCCCTCACAGAACGATCCCGACCTTGCGCCCGCGGGCAAGCACGCTGCATCGGCGTTCGCGCTGTGGTTCCCGATCGAGGGCGACGTGGATTACGGCGCGGCGAAGGTCGAGATGGGCCAGCGGGTGATCGACAAGATCACCAGGCTGGCGCCGAACTTCGAACGCAGCATCAGCAGACACACCACCTTCACGCCCAAGCACATGGGTGTGATGTTCGGCGCGCCGGGCGGCGACTACTGCCACGGCCTGTATCACGCAAACCATGTCGGGCCGAACCGTCCCGGCCCGAAAGGCTTCCTCGGACAGCCGATTCCGGTGCGAGGGTTATATCTGGCCAGCACCGGATGCCACGGCGGCCCGGGTATCACGTTCATTCCCGGATACAACGCCGCGCAGGCGGCCCTGGCGGATGCCGGCCGCTAATCGCGGGCGTCGAGTAGTCGATCCAGCAGCGCGGTGAACTCGTCGGCGTCGGCCGGTGTGAAGGCCGGGCTGGGCCGAGTGCCCGGCACGTCCAGCGTGATCAGCGTCGACCGCCACGGCCGGCCCATGTCCAGCGGAAGCCAGCGGCGCAGGTCGGAGCTGCCCCAGAGGCGGAACCGGTGCATCAGCCAGCCCAGCGGCTCGGCCCGATATCCGCGAACCTTGTCCAGCAGGATGATCTTCGAGGTACCGGACGGAAAATGATAGCGCCGCAACGTGATTGCCTCCCGATCCAGCTGGACCAGGCCGTCGTCGTACGAGCCATGGGAGTCGGCACTCATGCTCGTGTGCTCCTGAGCTCGTGACCGCGGGCGGTGAGGCAGCGGCCGTTCTCCAGGTTCCACTGCCAGCCGTGCAGGTTGCAGGTCAGGGTGTTGGCTTCCACCACGCCGAACTTGGACAGGTCGGCTTTCAGGTGCGGGCAGCGGCGCTGAATCTCCCAGCCGTCCAACATGATCGACGCCGCGTCGTCGTGCGTCTCGGCGAACCAGCCGTCGGCGTAGGCGATCCGTTCAGCGGTCAGGCATTTGAAGAAGGTGTAGAGGTACTCGTTGTAGCCGCCGACCCGCCACGCCCTGAACCGGGTGGACAAGAAGATGGTGTTGACCCAGTCCGGCTCGTTGTCTCGCAGCACGGTACGCACCAATTCCGGCGCGATGGCGAAACCGTAGCGGAACTTCTCGTCGGGAATCGCTTCTCGGACGGTACGTTTCGGAAAGTCGAGCACCACCGTTTGATTACCGATGACCAGCTCGACGGGGTACCCGATGCCGTCGCAGATCTCGTTGCTGCCCAGCATGATCGGCTCGAACACGGTCGCCAGCGGCTCCAGCAGCGATTCACCCGTCGCCGGTGCCCAGCCGGCTTTCTCGGCCGCCAGCACGGGTTGCATGCGGTCGGCGTAGTCGGCGATGTAGTCCGCCTTGCCGGTGGTGAAGATGGCTTCCACCTCATCGGTGGGCAGCGGGTGCCGCAGTGAGTCCAGTTGTGCACCAGAGAATTCCGCCGTCGAACCGGGCATCATCAGCAGGCCGTGATCGTGGCCGTTCCTGCGGAGTTGGTCCAGGAACACCATCTGGTCGGGGAAGATGTTGGCCGGATCGCCGTGGTCGTCGTTGAGAGCGCGCAACTCGGGGTCCAGGAAACACGGCGGTCCTGCGGACGGGATCACCCACGTGGCGCCGACCTGCGCGATGTACTGCCGGGCCCGGTCCATTCCGCGCTGTCGCTTCTGGGTGCCGAACGACTCCTTGGCCCGCGCGGGCATGTCGTAGACCATCGGGTACCAGATCGCGCCGGAGAACTGCAGCATGTGCACGTCGACGTGACCGAATGCGTCGGCCAACACGTCCAGATCGACCGGGCGCGCGTCGTTCATGTTGAAGGCGACGGTGTCACCGTCGTCGACCGCCAGTGCTGAATCGCCGATCGGGCCGTCGGCGGGCGCGCGCAGCGCGATGATCATGACGTCCAGCTCGCCCTTGGGCCCGCTGACCGTGTGCTTCACCGCATGGGTGGTCTCGAAGAACCGGTGGAAGCCCAACAGCTGCAACTCGTTCTTCAAGTCGGGAACCGGATAGTCCGGCAGCAGGACCACGGCGTCTTTGTTGACGTGCTCGGTGAGCAGCGCGGCGTCGAAGTGGTCCTTGTGGAGGTGCGAGACGTAGAGGTAGTCGCAATCCCCCAGGCTGCGCCAGTCCAGGCCGCTGTTGTCCGGGAAGGGAAACCACGAGGCGAAGTAGGCGGGATTGACCCAGGGGTCGCAGAGGATGCTGCCGGCCGCAGTCTCGATCCGGAAGCCGGCGTGGCCGATACTTGTGACCTGCACTGACACCCTTCGGTCGCTCTCTTCTGACGCCCCGAGCCTAGCGGTGATGAAGCGGCTGCGGCAGTAGAGCCCGAGCCGGGCGTAGCGGGTCGCCGCGCGACAAGACTGCGGCAGCACGAAAGTCGCTGCGGCGGCCGGATATCTGTTCGGGCCGATCGTCGCATCCGCCGGGACGAGAACACTAGGGTTGATGAACGTGGAACCGGTATACGGAACGGTCATTGCGCTCGTGCGGACTGTGTGGCGGGTGCAGGGCTTGCGCTTCACGGTCATCGGGCAGGAGAACATCCCCGCCACCGGCGGCGCCGTCATCGCCATCAACCACACCGGCTACATGGACTTCACCCTGGCCGGGCTGCCGGCCTTCCGGCAGCACCGCGCGCGCAAGGTCCGGTTCATGGCCAAGCAGGAAGTCTTCGACAGCAAGATCACCGGCCCGATCATGCGGGGCTGCCGGCACATCCCGGTCGACCGGTCCAGCGGCGCCGCGTCGTATGAGGTCGCGGTGGAGCGGCTCAAGGCCGGCGAGCTCATCGGCGTCTATCCCGAAGCGACGATCAGCCGCAGTTTCGAGATCAAGGAGTTCAAGTCCGGCGCCGCGCGAATGGCGATCGAGGCCGGTGTGCCGATCATCCCGCACATCGTGTGGGGTGCCCAGCGGATTTGGACCAAGGACCATCCCAAGAAGATGTTCCGTCCGAAGGTGCCGATCGTGGTGATGGTCGGTGAGCCGATCATGCCGACGCTGCCTGCAGCCGAGCTGACGGCGTTGCTGCACTCCCGGATGCAGCATCTGCTGGAGCGGGCGCAAGACGCGTACGGGCCGCACCCGCCCGGGGAATGGTGGGTTCCGCGCCGGCTCGGCGGCAGCGCCCCGACCCTGGCCGAGGCCGCTCAGCTCGACGCTGAGGAAGCCAGCCGCCGCGCAGCCGCCAAGGCGGCTCGTGAGGCGGGCTCCGCCGGGTAACGATCGTGGAGCCGGTTTTCCGCGCGCTCGAGATCACAGCGAAAGCACTGGTCAGGGCAACTGGCACGAGGATCACCTACCAGGACGTCGAAAACATCCCGCGCACCGGCGGCGCGGTCATCCCGATCAACCACACCAGCTACGTCGACTGGCTGCCGGCCGCGCTCGCCGTGAACCGCCGCGGCCGGCGCATCCGCTACATGATCAAAGCCGAGATGCAGCAGGTGAAGATCGTGAACTTTCTGATCCGTCACACCAAGACCGTTCCGGTCGACCGCGGCTCCGGCGCGAAGGCCTACGCCGAAGCCGTCCGGTTGCTACGACAGGGCGAGATCGTCGGCCTGATGCCGGAGGCGACGATCAGCCGCAGCTTCGAGCTCAAAGACTTCAAGACCGGGGCGGCCCGGATGGCGTTGGAGGCCGGTGTCCCGACCGTCCCGCTCATCGTCTGGGGTGCGCAGCGGATCTGGACCAAGGACCATCCGCGCAACGTCGGTCGCGCGAAGATTCCGGTCATCGTCGCGGCGGGCCGACCGCTGGCGCCCGACGGCGACGCCGAACATCTCGATGCTGCGCTCCGCGACGAGATGACCGCGCTGTTGCATCGCGTGCAGGACGAATATCCGCACCCGGACGGGGCTTTTTGGGTGCCGCGGCGGCTGGGCGGCAGCGCACCTACGGTAGCGGAGGCAAACCTTATCGAGGAAAATGAGAAGACCGAGCGGGCCCGCAGGCGGGCGAAGCGCGGTCCTTGATACGGGGAACAGCTAACGCCCTGTCCGCGTTCAGGGGGATTGAACCCGAGACGAGGAGCAGCGCGGATGGCGGAGCCGTTTTATCGGTTCGGAGAGTGGGTCGTGCCCCCGGTCGTGGCGCTCAATGGAACCAAGTTCACCTTCCAGGGTCTGGAGAACATCCCCGAGCGTGGTGGTGCCTTGCTTGCCCAGAACCACACCAGCTATCTGGACTGGCTTCCGCCGCTGTTCGCCGCCCGTGAGCGCGGCCGGCGGATGTACTTCATGATCAAGGCGGAGATGGCCGACGTGAAGGCGGTCAACTTCGTCATCAAGCAGGCCAGGCTGATTCCGGTGGACCGCGAGCACGGTCACGACGCGTTCGAGCTCGCCGTGCAGCGGCTGCGCGACGGCGAGCTCATCGGCATGCATCCCGAGGCCACCATCAGCCGCAGCTACGAACTGCGGGATTTCAAGACGGGCGCGGCCCGGATGGCGCTGGATGCCCAGGTGCCGATCGTGCCGTTGATCGTCTGGGGAGCGCAGCGCATCTGGCCGAAGGACCATCCGAAAAAGGTGTTCCGCAACAAGGTTCCGATCACAGTGGCGGCCGGTCGCCCGTTGCCGCCGCGCGGTACCGCCGACGAGCTCAACGCCACGCTGCGCCGGGAGATGAACGCGATGCTCTACCGGGTGCAAGAGTCGTACCCCCATCCCGAAGGGGAATACTGGGTGCCACGTCGTCTCGGCGGCAGTGCGCCGAACCGGGACGATTCGCAGAAACTGCGCGCCGCGGAATTACGCGAGCGACTTCGACAGGAAGAGGAGCGGCGACGGTGACACCGGGGAGATTGGGCACAGTGGCCCACAGATGACCCTGCCCGCGCTGATCGCCTGCGACGTCGACGGCACCCTGATCAACGACGACGAGCACGTCACGCCGCGTACCCGCGACGCCGTGTGCGCAGCCATCGCGGCGGGGACGCTGTTCGTCCTGGCCACCGGCCGCCCGCCGCGCTGGATACCGCCGGTGGTCGACCAACTCGGTTTTGCGCCGATGGCGGTGTGCGCCAACGGCGCGGTGATCTATGACTCGGCGACCGATCAGGTGCTGTCCGCGAAAACCTTGTCGGTCGACGCCCTGGCCGAACTCGCGGAGATCGCGACCCGGGCCATCCCGGGCGCCGGCCTGGCGGTTGAACGGGTCGGCCGTAGCGCGCATGACACGGCGACACCGCAGTTCGTCAGCTCGCCGGGCTACGAGCACGCCTGGCTCAACCCGGACAACACCGAAGTGTCGTTCGAAGACCTGCTGAGTGCACCCGCCGTGAAGCTGCTCATCCGCAAAGCCGGTGCGCGCAGCGCCGACATGGCCGCCGAGCTGGCCAGGCACGTCGGCATCCAGGGCGACATCACCTACTCGACGAACAACGGGCTGGTCGAGATCGTGCCGGTGGGCGTCGACAAGGGCACCGGCATCGCCGAACTCGCCCGCCCGCGAGGAATCGCCGACGAAGACTGGATCGCGTTCGGGGACATGCCCAATGACGTGCCGATGCTGCTTCGTGCCGGCCACGGGGTGGCGATGGGCAACGCGCACCCCGATACCATCGCCGCGGCCGACGAGGTCACGACGCCCAACACCGACGACGGGGTGGCGCGCGTCCTCGAGCGCTGGTGGCTCTAGCGCCAACCGGGCGGCCGTCAGGCGGCCGGGGCCACCGGGGAGAACCGTTCGAGCTGGACCGGTGGTCCGGTCGCGGGCGGCGGCGGCAACTCTTCGACGACGCCGTCGATGACGCGGCTGACCCGGCCGCTGAGCCGGTCGAGGTTCAGCGTTCCGTGCTGGAAGTTCTGCTTGATCCATTGCGGCTCTTGGATTTCGGCACTCGTCGGCAGGCCGAGGGCCCCGCGTTCGTAGCCGAGCGAGGCCCACGCGTCATAGATGGCGCCGGTCATCGGTTCCGGGCCGGTGCTCGGCGACCAGTACATGGCGCCTTTGTCGAAGGTGGCGTAGCGCGCGTCGTTGGCGGCGGTCGCCTCGGGTGAGGTCGGCGCGCCGAGCACGCTGCTCATGCCGCCGATCGCCTGCCACCGGTCGTAGATGGCGCCGCCCTGCAACGCCATCGCCAGGTCTTCCGGACGCGGGGGACCGCTGAAATGGGATGCGGTGTCGCGGATCTCGTCGAGCAGACCGTAAGCCACAGTGCCGGGGCAGTCGGTGGCGCCGACATCGCGGTGGCTGAAGATGGTCGGCAGCATCGCCATGGCGTCGACGGGGAAATTGGTGTTCTCCCCGCCGGCCGACGGCAGCGCGACCATGGCCTTGGGGTCGATGTGGTCGAGGCCCAGCCGCCAGCCGAGCAGCCGGCCGAGGGTTTGCAGCTGGATCGGGGTCGGAGCGACCTCGTCGAAGTTGCCGATCATCGCCACACCCCAACTGTCCCGGTTGAAGCCACCGGTGTGGTCGCCCTGCACCGGCCCGACCAAAGCACCGGCCCTGCCCTCGAACACCTGGCCGTACTTGTCGACCAGCGCGTTGTAGGCGATGTCGCACCAACCGAGGATCCGGGTGTGATAGGCGTAAATCGACTGCACGATCGCCGCCGAGTCCTGGGGCTGATAGTCGTTGCTCTCGGCGGTGTGGTGCACCACCGCCGCGCGGATCGGCTGATCGAACGGCCGGTTTCCGCAGTGCACAGCTTCGTCGGCGCCCCACTGTGCGCGGGCGATGATGTTGGGGGCCTGACCCGCGGCGACGACCGCGGTAGGTGGTGTCCACTGCGTGTCGGCGGGTGCCTGCGGCGGAGAGATCAGGATGGCGGAAACGTTCTGTGCCAGAGGCTGTTCCGCGGTGACGGGAATGTAGCCCAGACCGGGGTCGGGATTGCTGTTCGGCCGGGTGGTCTGCGGCGCTCCGGCCGGGCGGTGCACCGAGATCTGCACCGTGGTGGTCTTGCCGACGAACACCGGATCAGTGCCGTGCGAGCCGTGACCGCCTGAGCTGAGCAGTTTCTCGGTCTCGTACCACGGTCCCCACGAGCCGTCGTTGTGCCGGGCGCGGATCCGGGCGGTGGTGTCGGTGAGGTCGCCGCCGGTCAGCGCGACCATGGAAAACGGTGTGGCTTGGCTGATTTCACGGACCGTGATGCCGCCGCCGAGGCCGACCAGTGGCTGCTGCGCGAGTTGCGCATCACCGGGCCGGGCCGCGTGCTCGTGCTGTCCAGTGCCCGGACCGGTCGCCCACGGCAAGATGACGACGGTCGCTGCGATAGCAGTGAACAACATCGTCGGTGCGGGGCGGCGGGGCGGCACGACCCGATGTTACGTATGTGTCTAGTGGTGCAAATGTTTCGACACGCTACTTAAGTGAACAAAGTGATTGGCGCGGCAACGGCACCGCAGAGTTCAGGTAGCGCTGATGAGGTCAGCGTCCCACTTCTGCGGTGCCGTCTTTGGTGCAATCCCAAAGGCCGAGTCCCGACTAGGGGATCGGTGCCGGCACCGGCGGGGGAACCGGAGCCGCCGCGCCGTGTGCCGCGTTCATGAGTCCCGGCATGATCATGCCCTTGAGCAGGTCGATGGCCTGCCCGGCGCCCAGTTGGTTGGCTGCGCTCATCATGTCGCTGACAAGCCCACCGCTCGGTGCGGGCGCCGCGCCGAGGGACGGGTCGCCGAGGATCGGATAGGTGCCGCCGGCGCCCGGGTCGAGCCCGATCGGGTCGCTGATCGGCAATTCGCTCGGGCTGGCTCCCGCGGCGCCGAGGGCGGTCGGGCTGGTCAGGCCAGGCGTCAGGCCGCCCGGGCTGGTCAGGCCGGGACTGGTCAGGCCGGGGGTGGCCAGCGACGGGTCGGTCAGGCCCGGGGTCGTCCCGGGAGTCGCGGTGGTCAGTCCGGGGGTGGAGAGTCCGGGTGTCAGACCCGGGCTGGTCAGACCTGGCGAGGTGAGACCCGGCGAGGTCAGACCCGGCGAGGTGAGGCCGGGGCTGGTCAGGCCGGGCGAGGCCAACCCAGTGCTGCCGAAGCCCGGCAACGACGAGCTGTCGGCGCTGGTCGCACCGGTGAGGCTCGGAATCGGCGGAAGGCTGACCCCGAACTGGGACAACCCCTGCGACAGCGCGCCCATCAGCTCGCCGGGCAGGTCAGTCATGGATGCTGCCCGAACGAACTCGTGGTGCTCGGGCGCCGGCTTGATGTCGGCGGCCAGGCCGGAGATGGCAATGTAGGCAAACGGACTCGCGACCGCCAGAGCGGCGAACGCGCTCGTGGCTGTCGAGAGCCTGCGTCGACGTCGGTTCGGCACGGAAGTCTCCTCAATCTGGACTATGCGGTCTCGTGCGGGCCGGGGGCTCGCACGGTGCTCGGTGAGTGGTTCTCCGGGTACGTGTCCGATGGTACTTACGTGAATGTTGTTACTGGAGTGACGAGATGGAATCGTGAGGTAATCGCGACCTTTGTCATCGAAATGTGTTCATTCATCAGGGACAACGCGGGTATCAGGGCCTCTTGTGTAGAAGGTGCGCGCGCAACGCCGCCGCCAAGCGGGCTGCGGTCGCGCAGTCCGATACCCTAGGCAACCGATGGCTCCTCCTTCCGGTCGCTTTGACCTCTTCGTCGTCGGCTCCGGCTTTTTCGGCCTGACGGTGGCCGAGCGCGTGGCTACTGAACTCGGTAAGCGGGTGCTGGTCGTCGACCGGCGGCCGCACATCGGTGGCAACGCCTACTCCGAAGCAGACCCGCAGACCGGCATCGAAATCCACAAGTACGGCGCGCATCTGTTCCACACCTCGAACAAGCGGGTGTGGGATTACGTCCGACAGTTCACCGAGTTCACCGGCTACCAGCACCGGGTCTTCGCCATGCACGACGGTCAGGCGTACCAGTTCCCGATGGGCCTGGGCCTGGTGTCGCAATTCTTCGGCCGCTATTTCACGCCCGACGAGGCCAGGGCGCTGATCGCCGAGCAGGCCGCCGAGATCGACACCGCCGACGCGCAGAACCTCGAAGAAAAGGCGATCTCGCTGATCGGCCGCCCGCTGTACGAGGCGTTCGTCAAGCACTACACCGCCAAGCAGTGGCAGACCGACCCCAAGGAGTTGCCCGCGGCCCACATCACCCGGCTGCCGGTGCGCTACACCTTCGACAACCGCTACTTCAACGACACCTACGAGGGGCTGCCCGTCGAGGGCTACACCGCGTGGTTGGAGAACATGGCCGCCGACGACCGCATCGAGGTCAGGCTGAACACCGACTGGTTCGACGTCCGCGACGAGCTGCGCGCGGCCAGCCCGGACGCCCCGGTGGTGTACACCGGTCCGCTGGACCGCTACTTCGACTATTCAGACGGCCGCTTAGGCTGGCGCACTTTGGATTTCGAGACCGAAGTGCTGGCTACCGGCGACTTCCAGGGCACACCGGTGATGAACTACAACGACGCCGAAGTGCCCTATACCCGCATCCACGAGTTCCGGCACTTCCACCCGGAGCGGGATTACCCGACCGACAAGACGGTGATCATGCGGGAGTTTTCCCGCTTCGCCGAGAACGACGACGAGCCCTACTATCCGATCAACACCGAGGCCGACCGCGCGGTGCTGGCCGCCTACCGGGCCCGGGCCAAAGACGAAACTGCTTCGGCGAAAGTGCTTTTCGGCGGGCGCCTCGGCACCTACCAGTATCTCGACATGCACATGGCGATCGCCAGTGCACTGAACATGTACGACAACACCTTGGCGCCGCACCTGCGTGACGGTGCGGGGCTCGACGAAAGCAGCAGAGAAAGCACCCGCGGATGACCAAGCCCACCGTCGACGACGCGAGCCCAACCGCCTCCGAACAACCCAGCAAGGCCGTGAGCCTGCTGTCGCGCATCATCTTGCCCCGCCCGGGTGAGCCGCTCGACGTGCGCAAGCTCTACCTGGAGGAGTCGACCACCAATTCCCGTCGCGCGCATGCGAGTAACCGCACGTCGCTGCAGATCGGCGCGGAATCCGAAGTGTCGTTCGCTACGTACTTCAACGCGTTCCCGGCCAGTTACTGGCGGCGGTGGTCAACGTGCGCGTCGGTGGTGTTGCGTGCCGAGTTGACCGGCTCCGGCCGCGTGGACATGTACCGGACGAAAGCTACCGGCGCGCGGATCTTCGTCGAGGGACGCCAGTTCACCAGTTCCGGTGACAAGCCGGCGACGGTCGAAATCCCGGTGTCGTTGCAGCCATTCGAGGACGGCGGCTGGATCTGGTTCGACATCACCACCGACACCGACGTCACGCTGCACAGTGCCGGGTGGTACTCCGACCAGCCCGCACCGGGTGTCGCAAACGTCGCGGTCGGCATCCCGACCTTCAACCGGCCGAACGACTGCGTCAACGCGCTGCGCGATCTGACCTCGGATCCTTTGGTGGACAAGGTGATCGGTGCGGTGATCGTCACCGACCAGGGCACGTCGAAAGTGCGCGACCACCCCGACTTCCCCGCGGCCGCCGCAGCGCTGGGCGACCGGCTGTCGATTCACAACCAGCCCAACCTCGGCGGCTCCGGCGGATACAGCCGGGTCATGTACGAGGCGCTGAAAAACACCGACTGCCAACAGATCCTGTTCATGGACGACGACATCGCGCTGGAGCCCGACACCGTGCTGCGGATTCTGGCGCTGCACCGCTTCGCCAAGACGCCGATGCTGGTCGGCGGCCAGATGCTCAACCTGCAGGAGCCGTCACACCTGCACATCATGGGCGAGATCGTCGACCGCGGAAACTTCATGTGGACCTCGGCCCCGTACACCGAATACGACCACGACTTCTCCGAATTGCCGTTGAACGACAACAACCCTCGCAGCAACCTGCTGCACCGGCGCATCGATGTGGACTACAACGGCTGGTGGACGTGCATGATCCCGCGGCACGTCGCCGAAGAACTCGGCCAGCCCTTGCCGCTGTTCATCAAATGGGACGACGCGGATTACGGGCTGCGTGCCGCAGAGCACGGGTATCCGACCGCGACCCTGCCCGGCGCGGCGATCTGGCACATGGCCTGGAGCGACAAGGACGACGCGATCGACTGGCAGGCCTATTTCCACCTGCGCAACCGGCTGGTGGTGGCGGCGCTGCACTGGGACGGCGACGTCACCGGCCTGGTTCGTAGCCACTTCAAGGCGACGCTGAAACACCTTTCCTGCCTTGAGTATTCGACAGTGGCGATTCAGAACCGGGCGATCGACGACTTCCTGGCCGGCCCGGAGCACATCTTCTCGATCCTGGAATCCGCTCTGCCGGAAGTGCATCGGATGCGCAAGGAATTCCCCGACGCGGTGGTGCTGCCGTCATCCAACGAGTTGCCCGCGCCCTCGGAGCGCAACCACGAGATGAAGCCGCCGGTGAACCCGTTCAACATCGGATACCGGTTGGTGCGCGGCGTGCTGCATCAGCTGAAAACCGCTGACCCCGAACACCATCGGCGCCCGCAGCTCAATGTGCCCACCCAGGACGCCCGCTGGTTTAGGCTGAGCACCCTGGACGGCGCCACCGTCACGACAGCCGACGGCCGGGGTGCGGTCTACCGGCAGCGGGACCGGGCCAAGATGTTCGCCCTGCTGTGGGAGTCGCTGCGGCGGCAGCGTCAACTGGTCCGCCGTTTCGATGACATGCGCCGTGCCTACCGCGACGCGCTGCCGGTGCTGTCCAGCAAGGAGAAATGGGAGACGGTGCTCCTCGAGGTCCCGTCCGCCCACGACAACGCGGTTGGCAATGGCCGACATCACGGCTGAATCCGCGCCGCCACGTGGCGAAGTGGCTGTACTGGTGGCGGTGCAATCGGCGTTGGCCGGTCGTCCCGGGGCGTTGGCCGCCGCGCGGGCGCTGTCCTATTTCGGCGAGCACAGCCTCGGCTGGCTGGCGGTGTCGGCGATCGGGGCGGCCGTGCAGCCGTCACGCCGACGTGCCTGGCTGGTGGCCGGTGGCGGCGCGTTCACCGCGCACGCTGCGGCCGTGGTGATCAAACGACTGGTGCGCCGGTCGCGGCCGCATCATCCCGCGGTGGCGGTCAACGTCGGCACACCGAGCAGCCTGAGCTTCCCGTCGGCGCACGCCACCTCCACCACCGCTGCGGCGGTGTTGCTGGCCCGGGCCACGGGTTTGCCGCTGCCTGTCATGCTGGTCCCGCCGATGGCGCTTTCTCGGGTGCTGCTCGGCGTGCACTATCCCAGCGACGTGGCCACCGGCGTGCTAGTCGGCGCCGCCGTCGCGGCGATCGTCTCCCGAGTCGACGACCGCTGGCCAGGCTATCGGCAGACGACAGGTGGAGCCGGACGATGAGCGAGGTAGAGGCGAAGGTGACCAGCGCGCCGCCCAACCTGATCCTCGGCGTGGTCAAGGCGATGCGCCCGCGCCAGTGGGTGAAGAACGTCCTGGTGGCGGCGGCCCCGCTGGCCGCGTTGGGAACCGACGTCCACTACGACTACGTCAAGATGCTGGTTCAGGTGGCGGTCGCCTTCGTGGTGTTCTCTCTGGCGGCCTCGTCGGTCTACCTGGTCAACGATGTCCGCGATGTCGAGGCCGACCGCGCGCACCCCACCAAGAGATTCCGTCCGATCGCCGCGGGCGTGGTGCCCGAGTGGCTGGCCTACACGCTGGCAGCGGTGTTGGCGACGGCGTCGTTCGGGCTGGCGTGGTGGCTCACCCCGAACCTGGCGCTGGTGATGGCCGTCTACCTCGCCATGCAGCTGGCCTATTGTTTCGGCCTCAAGCACCAAGCCGTGATCGATATCAGCATCGTCTCGTCGGCGTATCTGCTTCGCGCCATCGCCGGCGGCGCCGCCACCAATACCCATCTGTCGCAATGGTTTTTGTTGTCAGCGGCGTTCGCGTCGCTGTTCATGGTGGCAGGCAAGCGCTACGCCGAGCTGCAACTGGCCGAACGCACCGGGGCCAACATCCGCAAATCGCTGGAGAGTTACACCAGCACCTATCTGCGCTTCGTCTGGACCATGTCGGCGACGGCGGTGGTGGTCTGCTACGGGCTGTGGGCCTTCGAGCGTGACCACGGCAGGGCCGCCTGGTTCGCGGTGTCGATGGTGCCGTTCACCATCGCGATCCTTCGCTATGCGGTGGACGTCGACGGCGGCCTGGCCGGCGAGCCCGAGGACATCGCGCTGCGCGACCGGGTACTCCAAGTGCTGTTCTTGGCCTGGATCGGAACCATAGGTGCCGCAGTTTTCCTCGGCTGACCCGGCCTCGAAGGCCCCGTCACGCTGGCCGGTGATCAGATTCGGCGCTCGGCCGGCGTTCCCGTACGACGTCACGGTCCGGCTGAGCCTGTGGGCCAGCGTCGCCGTGGTCGCGGTGTTGTTCGGATGGGGCGCCTGGCAGCGACGCTGGATCGCCGACGACGGGCTGATCGTCCTGCGGACGGTGCGAAATCTGTTGGCCGGCAACGGCCCGGTGTTCAACGCGGGCGAGCGGGTCGAAGCCAACACGTCGGTGGTGTGGACGTATCTGGTGTACGCCGGAAGCTGGCTGACCTGGCCGATGCGCCTGGAGTATGTCGCCCTTGTTTTGGCTCTCGGCTTGAGCCTGGTGGGTCTGGCGCTGCTGATGCTGGGCACCGGCCGGCTGTTCGCGCCCAGCCTGCTGGGCCGGCGGGCGATCATGCTGCCCGCGGGGGCGCTGGTCTACATCGCGGTGCCGCCCGCCCGCGACTTCGCCACGTCCGGTCTGGAGAGCGGTTTGGTGATGGCCTACCTCGGGCTGCTCTGGTGGATGCTGGTCGCCTGGTCGCAGGCGGGGCGGTCGCGCCCGGCCGGGCCGGTGTTCATCGCTGCGCTGGCGTTCGTCGCCGGGTGCAGCGTGCTGGTGCGTCCGGAGTTGGCGCTGATCGGCGGATTGGCGCTGATCATGATGTTGATCGTGGCGCAGGACTGGCAGCGCCGGTTGACGATCGTGGTGGCCGGCGGCCTGCTGCCGGTGGGCTACCAGATCTTCCGGATGGGCTACTACGGGCTGCTGTTCCCCGGCACCGCGCTGGCCAAAGACGCCGGCGGCGACAAGTGGTCGCAGGGCCTCATCTACCTGTCCAACTTCAACGCGCCCTACGCGCTGTGGGTGCCGGTGCTGCTGCTGGCGGGCCTGGGCCTGGTCCTTTGGGCCTCGGCCCGGCGGAACAAGAGCAATACAGGTCGCAAGGGCGCAAACCCGACGGTGGCCTCTCGAGGCCCACTGGCCCGGACAGTGCAGAGCCCGACCGCCATTGTGGTGTTCATCCTGGTCAGTGGGCTGCTGCAGGCGCTGTACTGGATACGGCAGGGCGGCGACTTCATGCACGGCCGGGTTTTGTTGGCCCCGCTGTTCTGTCTGCTCGCGCCGGTGGCGGTGGTACCGGTGGCGTTCCCCGAGGGGACCCGGCTGTCCCGCGAGGCCGGCTATTGGCTGGCGGGCGCGGTGAGCGCGCTGTGGATGGCGATCGCGGGCTGGGCGCTCTATGCGGCCAATTCGTCCGGCCTGGGCGACGACGCGACCAGGGTCACCTACTCGGGCATCGTCGACGAGCGCCGGTTCTACGCCCAGGCGACCGGTCACGCGCACCCGCTGACCGCCGCCGACTACCTGGACTACCCGCGGATGCGGGCGGTGCTGGTGGCGCTCAACAACACCCCCGACGGTGCGCTGCTGCTGCCGTCCGGCAACTACGACCAGTGGGACCTCGTCCCGCCGGTCAAGCCCCCGGGGTCGGAGCCGCCGCCAAATCCGCCGCCCGCACCACAGGAGGGGCCGCACACGGTGTTCTTCACCAACCTGGGCATGGTCGGTATGAATGTCGGGCTGGACGTCCGGGTGATCGACCAGATCGGGCTGGCCAACCCGCTCGCGGCGCACACCGCCCGGCTGCAGCACGGCCGGATCGGCCACGACAAGAACCTGTTCCCGGACTGGGTGATCGCCGACGGGCCCTGGGTGAAGTGGTATCCGGGTATTCCGGGCTACCTCGACGTGAAATTCGTCCAGCAGGCCACCGAGGCGTTGAAGTGCCCCGCGACCGAGCAGATGCTCAACTCGGTGCGCGCGCCGATGGGTTTCCACCGGTTCGTGTCGAATTTCCTGCACTCCTACGAGTTCACCACGTACCGGATCGACCGGGTTCCGCGCTACGAACTCATCAGGTGCGGCCTGGATGTGCAGGATTCGGGAGGCGTCCCGTACACCGGCCTTCCTGCCACCGGCCCCTAGCTGCACGCGGTGTGACGAGAATTTTTCGCAGCCTTTCGGCCCGGGTCCGGTGTGCGCCGCACGCACCGCCCCGCCCGGCCTACAGCAACGTCGGATATGTATCCTTACCGGTGAACGACCGCTCGTCGGCACATTCACAACGGGGTGATCCGCAGCCGAGCGCAGCGCATCTCACGGCGGTCGGGGGCCCGGTGACGTGCCCACGCTGTGGCGAGGCCGCTCTTCGAGATGTGGTTCACTACAAGAGCACAGCTGCGCGCTCAGCGATGATGCGAAAGCCAAGGAGCGGCTCGAGCAGAAGCTGGCAATTAGGGCGATGCAGTCCGACCCACCATGTTGGGCCCGACAATGAATGAGGAAGCAAGAATGAGGCTTGTTGACAGGTTTCGCGGTGTGGCAAATAGGTTGCCGCGCCGGCTCGCGATAGGGGCCGCCGCTGCGGCTCTGTTGCCGGGCCTGATCGGCGTCGTGGGCCAAACCGCGGACGCCGGCGCGTTCTCCCGCCCGGGTCTGCCCGTCGAGTACCTGCAGGTGCCGTCGGCAGCGATGGGTCGCGACATCAAGGTCCAGTTCCAGAGCGGTGGCGCCAACTCGCCCGCCGTGTATCTGCTCGACGGTCTGCGGGCGCAGGACGACTTCAACGGCTGGGACATCAACACGCCCGCCTTCGAGTGGTACCTGCAGTCCGGTCTGTCGCTCGTCATGCCGGTCGGCGGCCAGTCCAGCTGGTACACCGACTGGTACAAGCCGGCGTGCGGCAAGGCAGGCTGCCAGACCTACAAGTGGGAGACCTTCCTCACCAGCGAACTGCCCGCCTTCCTGGCCACCAAGGGCGTCAAGGAGAACGGTGGCGCGGCCGTCGGCCTGTCGATGGCCGGTGCCTCGTCGCTGAACCTGGCCAACTACCACCCCGCACAGTTCATCGAGGTCGGCTCGTTCTCCGGTCTGATGGACCCGTCGCAGGGCATGGGTCCGTCGCTGATCGGCCTGGCCATGGGTGACGCCGGTGGCTACAAGCCCGCCGACATGTGGGGCCCGAAGGAAGACCCGGCCTGGGCTCGCAACGACCCGCTGCTGAACGTCGGCAAGACCGTCGCCAACAACACCCGCCTGTGGATGTACTGCGGTAACGGCAAGCCGTCGGACCTGGGTGGCGACAACCTGCCGGCCAAGTTCCTCGAGGGTTTCGTGCGAACGAGCAACCTCAAATTCCAGGACGCCTACAACGCGGCCGGCGGTCACAACGCGCAATTCCACTTCGACGCCAACGGCACGCACGACTGGCCGTACTGGGGTGCGCAGTTGCACGCCATGCTGCCCGACCTGCAGGCAACTCTCGGTGCTACTCCGGGCGCCGGCCCGGGCCCGGGTGGTGCCCCGGCCGCAGCCGCGGCCGGTCAGCACACCTGACAGTCGAATAACTAACGCCGAACGGCGGCGGCCCTGCGGGGTCGTCGCCGTTCGCCGTTTCCGGCGTCGGTGTCTACGCGGTGTGATTAGCTACCTTGGGCGAACGGGGGCGACCCGCGACCCCTTGTGGTGGTCGAGCGACGAGCGAGGTCTGGATGAAGGGTCTGTCGATACTGCTACGGCTTCTGTGCGCCGCCATTGTGGCGGTGGTCGGTTCCATCGGTGTCGTCGCGGGCCACGGCGGGTCGGCCCGCGCCGCGGGCTACGAATCGCTGATGGTCCCGTCGGCGGCGATGGGCCGCGACATCCCGGTAGCCTTCCTGCACGGCGGCCCGCACGCCGTGTATCTGCTGGACGCGTTCAACGCCGCGCCGGACGTCAGCAACTGGGTGACCGCGGGCAACGCGATGAACACCCTGGCGGGTAAGGGCATCTCGGTGGCCGCCCCGGCCGGCGGCGCGTTCAGCATGTACACCAACTGGGAGCGGGACGGCAGCAAGCAGTGGGATACCTTCCTGTCGCAAGAGTTGCCCGATTGGCTGGCCGCGAACAAGGGCCTGGCTCCCGGCGGTCACGGGGCCGTCGGTGCGTCGCAGGGCGGCTACGCGGCGATGGCGCTGGCCACCTTCCACCCCGACCGCTTCGGCTACGCCGGATCGTTGTCCGGCTTCCTCTATCCGTCGAACACCACCAGCAACGGCGCCATCTTGGCCGGACTGCAGCAATTCGGCGGCGTCGACGGCAACGGTATGTGGGGTGCCCCGCAGTTGGGCCGGTGGAAGTGGCACGACCCGGAGGTGCACGCGTCGCTGTTGGCGCAGAACAACTCCCGGATCTGGGTGTGGAGCCCGGTCACCATGGCCGGTGACGTGCCCGCGATGATCGGCCAGGCCGGCGAAGCCATGGCCGGTGCGCGATTCTTTTACCAGGAGTATCGCAACGTCGGCGGGCACAACGGGCACTTCGACTTCCCCACCGGCGGCGACAACGGCTGGGGCTCGTGGAGCTCTCAGCTCAGCGCGATGTCGGGCGACATCGTCGGCGCGATCCGCTAGAACGTCAGCCGGGCACGGTGCCGCGAGCCGGTACCGTGGTTCAAGCACACGACCGCCCTGGAGCGGACCGGCCGTGCCACCGACCGACTCTGCTAGCAGGAGATCATGGCTGTGAAATCCCGGCGGAAACGCCGCCGCCGCATCTTGGCGTTGATCGCCGCCGCTTCGATGGCGCTCGTGGTCGGGCTGGTGATCTTCGCGGTGGTCGGCGTCCTGCGGCAGCGGCAGACGGCGCCGAGCGCGGTGCCGCCGAGCATCGTGCCGCCGACCAGCAGCGCGGCCTTCCCGCACAAGCCGCGGCCGGCCGCTCAGGATTCCAGCTGCCCCGACGTGCAACTGCTCGCGATCCCCGGCACCTGGGAATCGTCGCTGCAGGACAATCCGCTCAACCCGGTGCAGTTCCCGAAGGCGTTGTTACTCAACGTCACTCGGCCGATCAGCGACCAGTTCAACTCCAGCCGGGTGGAAACCTACACCGTCCCGTACACGGCCCAATTCCACAATCCGCTGAGCGCCGATCCGCAGATCTCCTACAACGACAGCCGAGCCGAGGGCACCCGGGCCGCGGTCAAGGCGCTGACCGACATGAACACCAAATGCCCGTTGACCAGTTATGTGCTGGTGGGCTTCTCCCAGGGCGCCGTGATCGCCGGTGACATCGCCAGCGACATCGGCAACGGTCGCGGACCCGTCGACGACGACCTGGTGCTGGGTGTAACGCTGATCGCCGACGGCCGCCGCCAGCAGGCGGTGGGCCAGGACATCGGACCCAACCCGCCGGGCGAGGGCGCCGAGATCATCCTGCATGAGGTGCCGGTGCTGTCGAATCTGGGCTTGACCATGACCGGGGCGCGGCCCGGCGGCTTCGGCACGCTCGACGCCAAGACCAACGAGATCTGCGGGCCTGGCGACCTGATCTGCGCTGCGCCGCCTGAAGCGTTCAGCCTGGCGAACCTGCCCCGGACGCTGGACATCCTGGCCGGCGGCGCCGGTCAACCGGTGCATGCGCTCTACGCCACCACCCAGTTCTGGAGTCTGGACGGTCAGCCGGCAACCGAATGGACATTGAATTGGGCGCACGGCGCGATCGAGAAGGCGCCGCACCCGAAACACGGGTAGCCAGGCGACACGGGCGGAGCGTCACAGGTCACAGTTGCGACAAGCTGTACCTTCAGATTTGGTTCGTGGCGCACCGACCACTAACATTAAGAGAAATTTAAGAGCAGCTATGGTCGGCTTAGCGCGTCGACGCGTTCGGAACGCTCGGCGCACATCGGTAGCATCGGTGAGGTTTGCCGTTCGAGACAGTCCCGCGCAGGCGAGAGCGTGTGTTCCGCAGACCGACCCGAGTCCGATGACATCGTCGGCGAGGCTCACACAGACTTAGCCCAAGCAGCGTGGTGAAGGAGAGAGCGGCATGGCCTACCACAACCCGTTCATCGTCAACGGCAGGATCAAGTTCCCCGAGAACACGAACGTGGTCAAGCACGTCGAGAAATGGGCGAAGGTTCGTGGCGACCGCCTGGCCTACCGGTTCCTGGACTACTCCACCGAACGCGACGGCATCACCCGCGACATCTCCTGGTCGGACTTCGGCGCCCGCAACCGGGCGCTGGGCGCCCGTCTTCAGCAGGTGACCAAACCGGGTGACCGGATCGCCATCCTCTGCCCGCAGAACCTGGAATACATCGTCGCGTTCTTCGGCATCCTCTATGCCGGGCGGATCGGGGTGCCGCTGTTCGACCCGTCCGAGCCGGGCCACGTCGGCCGCCTGCACGCCGTCCTCGACGACTGCGAGCCCGCGGCGATTCTGACCACCAGCGCGGCGGCCGAAGGCGTGCGCAAGTTCTTCCGCAGTCGCCCGGCCAAGGACCGGCCACGGGTGATCGCGGTGGACGCGGTGCCCGACGAGGTCGCGTCCACCTGGGAACCCGAGCAGATCGACGCCCATGCTGTCGCCTATCTGCAGTACACCTCCGGTTCAACCCGGACCCCGACCGGCGTCGAGGTCACCCAGCTCAACCTGGCCACCAACTGCACGCAGGTGCTGACCGCGCTGGAAGGCAACGAAGGCGACCGCGGTGTCACCTGGCTGCCGTTCTTCCACGACATGGGTCTGATCACGATCATGCTCGGGCCGATGCTCGGCCAGCACAACACCTTCATGACACCCGCGGCGTTCGTGCGCCGGCCCAGTCGCTGGATGCGGGCACTGGCCGGGGTCGCAGACGACAACGGCCCAACCTATTCACTGGCACCGAACTTCGCCTTCGAGCACGCTGCCGTGCGCGGCCTGCCGCGCGACGACGAGCCGCCACTGGACCTGTCCAACGTCAAGGCTCTGCTCAACGGCAGCGAGCCGATCTCGGTGGCGTCGATGCGCAAGTTCACCGACGCGTTCGGCCAGTTCGGCTTGGACAAGAACGTGATCAAGCCGTGCTACGGCCTGGCCGAGGCGACGCTGTTCGTCTCGATCACACCGATGAACGAGGGGCCCACCGTTGTCCACGTCGACCGGGACAAGCTGAACAAGCACCAGTTCGTCGAGGTGGCAGCAGATGCCCCCAGCGCCGTCACGCAGGTGTCCGCCGGCAAGATCGGTGTCGACGAGTGGGCGGTCATCGTGGATGCCGACACCGCCACCGAATTGCCCGACGGGCAGATCGGTGAGATCTGGCTGCACGGGCCGAACATGGGCCTCGGCTACTGGAAGCGCGAAGCCGAGTCGACCGAGGTCTTCCGCAACATTCTCAAGTCGCGCATCGAACAGTCGCACGCCGAGGGCGCAGCCGAGGACGGCACCTGGGTCCAGACCGGCGACTACGGCACCTATTACGAGGGCAACCTCTACATCACCGGCCGGGTCAAGGACCTGGTGATCATCGACGGCCGCAACCACTACCCGCAGGATCTGGAGTACTCGGCGCAGGAAGCCAGCCGTGCGCTGCGCACCGGTTACGTCGCCGCGTTTTCGGTGCCGACCAATCAGCTGCCCGCATCGGTGTTCGAGAACCCGCACGCCGGCCTGAAGTTCGACAAGGACGACACCGCTGAGCAGTTGGTGATCGTCGCCGAGCGCGCCCCGGGTGCGCACAAGCTCGACTACCAGCCGATCGCCGACGACATCCGGGCGGCCATCGCGGTCCGGCACGGGGTGACCGTGCGCGACGTGCTGCTGGTGCAGTCCGGCTCGGTGCCCCGGACCTCCAGTGGCAAGATCGGCCGCCGCGCCTGCCGGGCCGCCTACATCGACGGCAGCCTGCGCAGCGGCACCGCAGCCCCGAACTCCTATCCCGACCAAGCCGATTGAGCTGACCGCGAACATGACTGACACAGACCTAGACCTCGATCCACTGCAGTCGGCCGACGTCGCTGAGCCGGCCGGCACCCCGGCTCGCACCGAGATGACCATCGCCGAGGTGCGGCAGTGGCTGCGCAACTGGGTCGCCAACGCCACCGGCCAGTCGCCCGACTCGATCCACGAGGCCACGCCGATGGTGGAACTGGGTCTGTCATCCCGCGACGCGGTCGCGATGGCCGCCGACATCGAAGACCACACCGGCGTCACGGTGTCGATCGCGGCCGCCTTCGAGCATCCGACGATCGAATCGCTGGCCACCTGGATCGTCGAGGGCGACCCTGAGGTTGACGACCGCGGCACCGAAGACTCCGACTGGACGCGCAAGGGCCCGGTCGAGCAGGTCGACATCGCGGTGGTGGGTCTCGCCACCCGGCTGCCCGGCGACATGAACAGCGCCGAGGAGACCTGGCAGGCGCTGCTCGAAGGCCGCGACGCGATCACCGACCGGCCCGAGGGCCGCTGGTCGGAATTCATGGACGAGCCGCGGCTGGCCGAGGCGATCAACAAGGCGCGCACCCGTGGCGGCTACCTGAGCGACATCAAGGGCTTCGACTCCGAGTTCTTCGCGCTGTCGAAGACCGAAGCCGACAACATCGACCCGCAACAGCGGATGGCGCTGGAGCTGACCTGGGAGGCGCTCGAGCAGGCCCGCATCCCGGCGTCGAGCCTGCGGGGTGAGTCGGTCGGCGTGTTCGTCGGCACCTCGGTCGCCGACTACAGCTTCCTGGCGATGTCCGACCCGACGGTCGCCCACCCCTACGCGATCACCGGAAATGCGAGTTCGGTTGTCGCCAACCGGGTTTCGTACTTCTTCGACTTCCACGGCCCGTCGGTCGCGGTGGACACCGCCTGCTCGAGTTCGCTGGTCGCGACCCACCAGGCGATCCAGGCGCTGCGCAACGGCGAATGCGACGCGGCCCTCGCCGGTGGCGTCAACGCGCTGGTCACTCCCGTGGTGACACTCGGCTTCGACGAGATCGGCCAAGTGCTCTCGCCGGACGGCCGGATCAAGTCCTTCTCGTCCGACGCCGACGGCTACACCCGCTCCGAGGGTGGCGCGATGCTGGTGCTCAAGCGGGTCGACGACGCCCGCCGCGATGGCGACCAGATCCTCGCGGTGATCGCCGGTAGCGCGGTCAACCACGACGGCCGGTCGAACGGTCTGATCGCACCCAACCCGGACGCCCAGGCCGACGTGCTGCGTCGGGCCTACAAGGACGCCGGCATCAACCCGCGCATCGTCGACTACGTCGAGGCGCACGGCACCGGCACGGTGCTGGGCGACCCGATCGAGGCGCAGGCGCTGGGACGCGTCATCGGCCGCGGCCGCGCCGCCGACAAGCCGGTGCTGCTGGGCGCGATCAAAACCAATGTCGGACACATGGAGTCGGCGGCAGGCGCGGCCAGCCTGGCCAAGGTGGTGTTGTCGCTGCAACACGACAAGCTGCCGCCGTCGATCAACTACGCCGGCCCCAACCCCTACATCGACTTCGACGCGTCGCACCTGCGTGTCCTCGACACCGTCGCCGACTGGCCCCGCTACGGCGGCTACGCGGTGGCCGGGGTGTCCAGCTTCGGCTTCGGCGGCGCCAACGCACACATGGTGTTGCGCGAGGTGCTGCCCCGCGACGTCATCGAGCGCGAGCCCGAACCCGAGGTTGTTGCGGCGCCTGCGCCGGTCGAGGAGCAGCACGTCGAGCACGTTGGCGGGATGCGCTTCGACGAGTACGGCGAGTTCATCGACGACGGCCACGCGACGGCCGACGACGAATACGAACTGCCCGGTGTCACCGACGAAGCCAAGCGACTCAAAGAGATCGCGCTGGAAGAGCTTGCCGGCGAGGAGCTTCCGCCGCCGTTGATACCGCTGGCGGTGTCGGCGTTCCTGACCTCCCGCAAGAAGTCCGCTGCTGCCGAGCTGGCCGACTGGATGGAAAGCCCGCAGGGCCAGGCATCTTCGCTGGAATCGATCGGCCGGGCGCTGTCGCGGCGTAACCATGGCCGGTCCCGCGCGGTGGTGTTGGCCCACGACCACGACGAGGCCATCAAGGGTCTGCGTGCGGTCGCCGACGGCAAGCAGAAGCCGAACGTGTTCAGCACCGACGGACCGGCCACCAACGGAGCGGTATGGGCGATGGCCGGCTTCGGCGCCCAGCACCGCAAGATGGGCAAGAACCTCTACCTGCGCGACGAGATCTTCGCCGAGTGGATCGAGAAGGTCGACGCGCTGATCCAGGACGAGCGCGGCTACTCGATACTCGAGCTGATCCTCGACGACTCGCACGACTACGGCATCGAAACCAGCAACGTCGTCATCTTCGCGATCCAGATCGCGCTGGGCGAGGTGCTCCGCGCGCACGGCGCCAAACCCACTGCGGTGATTGGTCAGTCGCTGGGTGAACCGGCGTCGGCCTACTTCTCCGGCGGGCTCTCCCTGGCCGACGCCACCCGGGTGATCTGTTCGCGCTCACACCTGATGGGTGAGGGCGAGGCGATGCTGTTCGGCGAATACATCCGGTTCATGGCGCTCGTCGAATACTCGGCCGACGAACTCAAGACGGTGTTCGGCGACTTCCCCGGCCTGGAAGTGTGCGTCTACGCCGCGCCGAGCCAAACCGTCATCGGCGGCCCGCCCGATGAGATCGACGCGATCGTCGCGCGCTGCGAGGCCGAGGGCCGCTTCGCCCGCAAACTCCAGACCAAGGGCGCAGGCCACACCTCGCAGATGGACCCGCTGCTGGGTGAGTTCTCCGCTGAGCTGCAAGGCATTTCGCCGATGAGCCCGAACGTCGCCATCTTCTCGACGGTGCACGAAGGCAGCTACGTCCGCCCGGGCGGCGAGCCGATCCACGATGTCGAGTACTGGATGAAGGGCATGCGGCATTCGGTGTACTTCACCCACGGTGTCCGCAACGCCGTCGACAACGGCTACACCACGTTCTTGGAGCTCGCGCCCAACCCGGTCGCGCTGATGCAGATCGGCTTGACCACCGCCGCCGCGGGATTGCCTGACGCGCAACTGATTGCGACGCTGGCCCGCAAGCAGGACGACCTCGAGGCGATGACGACGGCGATGGCGCAGCTGTTCGTGTTGGGCCACGACCTCGACATCCGCACGCTGTTCACCCGTGCACGGGGACCCGAGGACTACGCGAACGTTCCGCCGACCCGCTTCCGCCGCAAGGAACACTGGCTGGACGCGCACTTCTCCGGCGACGGCTCGGTGCTGATGCCCGGTACCCACGTGGCGCTGCCCGACGGCAGGCATGTCTGGGAATACGGCCCGCGTGGCGAGACCGATCTGGCGGCGCTGGTGAAAGCCGCAGCGACGCAAATACTTCCGGACGCGGTGTTGACGGCTTCCGAGCAGCGCGCGGTGCCGGCCGAGAAGTCCCGGCTGGTGACGACGCTGACCCGCCATCCCGGTGGCGCGTCGGTTCAGGTGCATGCGCGCATCGACGAGTCCTTCACCCTGGTCTACGACGCGTTGGTGTCGCGGGCGGGCCAGGCGGCGGTGTTGCCGACGGCGGTCGGCGCGGGCGCCGTGATCGCCTCGACGACGGCCGTGGCGTCGCCCGAGCCGGTGGAGGCCGAACCGGAAGCCGACACGGTGACCGACAGCCTCACCGCGCGCCAACTGGGCGCAATATCCCGCTGGTCACCGGATTCCGGTGAGACGGTGCGGGATCGGCTGGCCTCGATCGTGTCGATGGCGATGGGGTACGAGCCCGAGGACCTGCCCTGGGAGGTCCCGCTGATCGAGCTCGGCCTGGACTCGATGATGGCCGTGCGGATCAAGAACCGCGTCGAGTACGACTTCGACATGCCACCGATTCAGCTCCAGGCGGTTCGCGACGCCAACCTCTTCGCTGTCGAGCAGCTCATCGTGTACGCGATCGAGCACCGCGACGAGGTGCAGGCTCTGCATGAGCATCAGAAGACCCAGACTCCGGAGGAGATCGCCAGGGAGCAGGCCGCGATGTTGGCCGGCGCGACACCGGTTTCGGTGACCGCGCCAGCGCCGGAAGCACCCGCTCCGGCTGCCGACACGCCGGTTGCCGACGCACCGATTCCGCCGCCGCCGACGGACCCGTCCGGCCCGTCGGGGAAAGCCGCGCAGCCGAACCTGGCCGCGGCCGCGCAGGCACTCAACCAGCAGGCCGTGGCCGATGCGCTGGGTTCCGATGTGCCGCCGCGCGATGCCGCCGAGCGGGTCGCGTTCGCGACGTGGGCGATCGTCACCGGCAAGTCGCCGGGCGGCATCTTCAACGCGCTGCCGAAGCTGGACGACGCCGCTGCGGCCAAGATGGCGCAACGGCTGTCCGAGCGCGCGGAGGGTGAGATCACCGCGGACGACGTGCGTGCCGCGGCCACCATCGAGGAGCTCGCCACCACCGTGCGCGAGTTCTTGGAGGCCGGTCAGATCGACGGCTTCGTCCGCACCATCCGGGCCCGCCCCGAAGGCTCCACCAAGCCGCCGGTTTTCGTGTTCCACGCTGCTGGCGGGTCGACGGTCGTCTACGAGCCGCTGCTGAATCGGCTGCCGGCCGACACTCCGATGTACGGCATCGAGCGGGTCGAGGGATCCATCGAAGAGCGGGCCGCCGTCTACGTGCCGAAGCTTCGCGAACTGCAGGGCGACGGGCCGTTCATCCTGGCCGGCTGGTCGCTGGGTGGGGCGCTGGCCTATGCCTGCGCGATCGGCTTGAAGCAGCAGGGCTGCGACGTCCCGTTCGTCGGGCTGATCGATGCGGTGATGCCCGGGGAGCCGATCCTGCAGACCAAGGAAGAAACCCGCAAGCGCTGGGACCGGTACGCGCGGTTCGCCGAGCGGACCTTCAACGTCGAGATCCCCGAAATCCCTTACGAGCAACTCGAAGAGCTCGACGACGAGGGACAGGTCAAGTTCATCCTCGAGGTGATCAGTCAGAGCGGCGTGCAGATCCCGGGCGGGATCATCGAGCACCAGCGCACGTCGTACCTGGACCAGCGGGCGATCGACACCGCCCAGTACCAGCCCTACGACGGCCATGTCACGTTGTACATGGCAGACCGCTACCACGACGACGCGATCACGTTCGAGCCCGCGTATGCCACCCGCAAACCGGACGGCGGCTGGGGCGAGTACGTTTCCGATCTGGAGGTCGTGGCGATCGGTGGCGAACACATCCAGGCCATCGACGAGCCGATCATCGCGAAGGTCGGTGCGCACATGACCCAGGCGCTCAACAAGATTGCCGCCGAGCAGAAAGAGGCCTAAGTGACCACCAAGACCACCGCCGAGCTGCTGGCTGAACTCCGCGAAAAGCTAGAGCTGGCGAAGGAACCCGGTGATCCGAAGGCCATCGCACGACGCGAGAAGAAGGGCATCCCGAGCGCCCGCTCCCGCATCCACGACCTGGTCGACCCGGGCAGTTTCCTGGAGATCGGGGCACTGGCCCGCACGCCGGGCGACCCGAACGCCCTCTTCGGTGACGGGTGCGTGACCGGACGCGCGATGATCAACGGCCGTCCGGTCGGGGTTTTCTCGCACGACCAGACGGTGTTCCAGGGTTCGGTCGGCGAGATGTTCGGCCGCAAGGTCGCAGCGCTGATGGAGTGGTGCGCGATGGTCGCCTGCCCGATCATCGGCATCAACGACTCCGCCGGCGCCCGCATCCAGGACGCGGTGACATCGCTGGCGTGGTACGCCGAACTCGGCCGCCGCGGCGACCTGTTGAGCGGTATCGCGCCGCAGATCTCACTCATCTTGGGTAAATGTGCTGGGGGAGCGGTGTATTCACCGATCCAGACCGACTTGATCGTCGCGGTGCGCGACCAGGGCTACATGTTCGTCACCGGGCCCGACGTCATCAAAGACGTCACCGGTGAGGACGTCAGCCTCGACGAACTCGGCGGCGCCGACGCCCAGGCGCACTACGGCAACATCCACCAGGTGGTGGAGTCGGAGGCGGCGGCCTTCCAATACGTGCGCGATTATCTGTCGTTCGTGCCGCCCAACTGCTTCGACCCGGCGCCGGTGGTCAATCCCGGGCTGGAGCCCGAGATCACTCCGAGCGATCTGGAACTCGACTCGATCGTGCCGGACTCGGACAACGCGGCCTACGACATGCACGAGATCTTGCTGCGCATCTTCGACGACGGCGATTTCCTCGACGTCGCCGCGCAGGCCGGGCAGTCCATCATCACCGGGTTCGCCCGGGTCGATGGCCGGCCGGTCGGTGTGGTGGCCAACCAGCCGAGCTACCTGGCCGGCGCGATCGACAACGAAGCCTCCGACAAGGCGGCCCGCTTCGTCCGATTCTGCGACGCGTTCTACGTCCCGCTGGTGTTCGTCGTCGACACCCCGGGCTTCTTGCCCGGCGTCGAGCAGGAAAAAGGCGGAATCATCAAGCGCGGCGGGCGATTCCTGTACGCGGTCGTCGAGGCCGACGTCCCGAAGGTGACGATCACCATCCGCAAGTCCTACGGTGGCGCCTACGCGGTCATGGGATCCAAGCAGTTGACCGCAGACCTCAATTTCGCCTGGCCGACCGCCCGCATCGCGGTGATCGGCGCCGACGGCGCCGCGCAGTTGCTGATGAAGCGGTTCCCCGACCCGACCACGCCTGAGGCGCAGCAGATCAAGCGGGACTTCATCGAGGGCTACAACCTGAACATGGCCACGCCGTGGATCGCCGCCGAGCGCGGCTTCATCGACGCCGTCATCGAGCCGCACGAGACCCGGTTACTGCTGCGCCGGTCGCTGCACTTGTTGCGGGACAAGCAATTACACGGGCGGGTGCTGCGCAAGCACGGCCTGCTGCCGGTCTAAACCGGCAATTAGACCGGGGCGACGAAGTCCGACGTGTAGAACTCGGTCGGTGTTTGCGAATACGGGTTCGGGCGACGGACGAAGACCCAGACCCCGGTCGTGCCCGAGCGGACGCTGTCCTGCACAGTGGCTGCCGCCTGGCCCACGCCGTCGGTGTCAAGACCGCCGACTGCGACACCCGGGCCCGGCGACGTACACGACGACGTCGAGGCCAGGGGCGCCTGGATCAGGCTGACGTCGAAATGTGTGTTCGGCGAACCTGGTTCAGCTAACTTCACGTCCGCAGCGACCGTGCCACCGGAGACGCGAATCACCGCCGAGGTGGTCGCGTAATTCTCCGCGGCAGCACGCGGGATCGGGCTGAAATCACACGCACGCAGAATGCTGCGAAGGGGAACGGTCGTCGCGGCGGAAACGGGAGCGGCGATGGTTACCGCGGAAATCGAGGTGAATGCCACCGCGATTCCCGGCAACACTGCACGACGGGTCAGCGCGGAAATCGTTAGTGACATTCTGTCAATTGTCCCCGGCCGGATGATGCGAGGATAGCTGCCGAGCAGGAGAGATGCATTACTCGGCGCCGTGAATGTGACCCACGCCATCATTATTGAATTGGCCTCAACCGGGACCAATGTCAGTGCAGTGGAATCGATGCACAAACGTGGTCGATGGGTGTGGGATATCCCTCGCCGGTGACGTGGTGGCCAAGGTGCCGCGGCAATTCGTGCACAACACCTCGCATTGTCGTGGGTCGCGTTGAAAAACGACGGAAAGCCAGTCTTCGGATCGAATTTCTCGGTGCTCGCCAATCCGGCCCGCCCACCGTGCCGAATCCCAGGGTGTAGCGGCTCCGTTGTTCGGGAGCCGGATCGGAAGCCAGTGAGGGAGCGCGCGAATGACGAGCCACGGTAAGGCGATTGTGGCTGGCGGCTGCTTCTGGAACCTGCAGGAGCGGATCCGTGATCGGCCAGGCGTCGTGTCCACCCGCGTCGGCTACGCCGGCGGCACCATCCCCGACGCGACATATCGCCACCATGAAGGGCACGCCGAATCCGTCGAGTTGATCTACGACCCAGAGCGGGCCGATTTTCACACAATCCTCGAATACTTTTTCAACATTCACGATCCCACGACAAAAGACCGACAGGGTAAAGACGTAGGTCACAGCTACCGTTCCGCGATTTTCTACCTCGACGACGAGCAGAAAAAAATTGCGTTGGCAACCATTGCCGATATCGACGATTCGGGTCGCTGGGCCGACAAGGTCGTGACGGAAGTCAGTCCGGCCGGGCGATTCTGGGAAGCCGAGGCCGAGCATCAGGATTACCTACACAAGTAATTCGAGCGCCCAACCGCCGATGATCAACGCACGCCGCGAGGACGGCTCTGCCAAGACATGGCGACGCGACGAGATCCGGGTAACCAATCGCGCCGCGCTCCGCCGGTCCATTGCCGGCACCGCGATCGGCAACTTCATGGAGTGGTACGACTTCGGTGTCTACGGCTATATCGCGACCACGATCGCCCAGGTCTTCTACCCCGGCAACACCGTCAGCGCGGTCCACCTGATCGCGACCTTCGGCACGCTGGCTGCGGCGTTCGTTGTTCGCCCCCTGGGTGGCGCCATCTTCGGGCCGCTCGGCGATCGCATCGGGCGCAAACGGGTCTTGGTGATCACCATAGTGTTGATGACGGTCGGCACCACCGCGACCGGCTTGCTGCCCGGCTATCGAACCATCGGTGTCTGGGCGCCGGTCCTGTTGGTCGTCGGGCGGTTGTTCCAAGGGTTGTCGACCGGGGGCGAGTACGTCGGTGCGATGACCTACGTCGCCGAGCAGGCGCCGGATCGCAAACGCGGGATGATGGTCAGCTTTCTCCCGTTGGGCAACCTGACCGGGTATGTCCTGGCCGCTGTACTCGTGGCCGGGCTGCAGACGTGGCTGTCGCCGAGCGACATGCTGTCGTGGGGCTGGCGCGTTCCGCTGCTGCTGAGCGCACCATTCGGAGTGTTCGCGTTGTTCATGCGATTGCGGCTCGACGAGTCGGCGGCGTACGAGAGCGCGGAAGATCGAGAGGGCAACGGCAACAACCAGTTCCGCCGCACAGTCGTGGAGCAGTGGCGGCCCCTGCTGCTCTGCGCGGCACTCGTCACGGCCTCACAGGCTGCCGGCTACATGCTCACCGGCTATCTGCCGACGTATCTCAAAGTCGTTGTGCACGTGGGTCACGGCGCTGGGCTGGTGATGATCACGGCAACGCTGGTTGTGATGTCCGCATGTTTGGTCTTCATGGCACGGCTCGCCGACCGGATCGGCGTGAAGCCGATCATGCGGGTCGGCTGTGGTCTGCTGATCGTGGCATCGATTCCGGCCTTCTTGCTCATCCGCTCCGGTGCCGGCTATGCGGCGATCTTCATCGGTGTGCTGCTGATCGGGATGATGGAACTGTGCTTTGACAGCACCGAGCCGCGGACGCTGCCGGCGCTGTTTCCGACCGGGGTGCGGTATGGCGCGCTTGCCATCGCCTACAACGTCTCGATCTCCGCCTTCGGCGGCACCATCCCGTTGATCGCGCAGGCGCTGATCGCCGCGACCGGGGACCCGATGGTGCCCGCCTACATGTTGGTCGCCGCGGGCCTCGTCGGCGTCGTCATGTTGCGCTTCTTACCGGAGGTTGCCGGCCGCCGATTGCCAGGTGAAGGCCCGGCCGTCGACAGTGAAGAAGCCGCTCGCGAATTAGCCGGGCCGACACCTGACTAGTGACCGGAATGCTCCGACTCTTGAACCTTCTTGCCGGTCTCGGTGGACTCCCTCAATTCCTTCTTCGCCTTCGCGGCCTCGTCGGCAAGTTCGTCGACGGTTTCGTCGCCTTCTTCCGCGCGCACGGTCCGCTCCTCTCCGTCGTGGTGTCACTTACCGTCGGGGCCTACCCGTCCTGGACTGCGTTGAACCAGGAGCATTCGCGCGCACGCTTGCTTTAGTTCGTAATACGATCTATATTTAGTTCCTATTACGAACTTCTTTACCGAATCCAGGAGCTGGTCATGAAAGCGGCCGTGGTCACATCGTTCGGTTCGCCGCCGTCCTACCAGGATTTTCCTGTCCCGACTCCTAGGGGACCCAACGAGGTGCTGGTGGACGTGCTCGCGTCCGGCCTGCACCGGAGGGTGCGTTCACAGGCGGATGGATCGCACTACACCAACACCGGCGATCTGCCGCTGGTCCCGGGGGTCGACGGAGTAGCGCGGATGCCGGACGGCACAGTGCGCTACTTCGCGCTGGGTGACACCACGGCGGGCGCGATGGCCGAACAGACGGTGATCGATCTGCGCCGGAGTTTCGAGCTACCCGCGGGCGCCGATCCGGTGCTGGTGGCGGCGGCGATGAATCCGGCGATGTCGGCATGGGTTGCGCTGCGACGGCGCATCGAGTTCCAGGTCGGCCAGAGCGTGCTGATTTTGGGCGCCACGGGCAGCTCCGGGCAACTGGCCGTGCAGGTTGCCAAGCGGCTCGGTGCGGGCCGCGTCATCGCCGCCGGCCGCGATCCGCAGAAGTTGGCCGCGCTGCCGGCGCTCGGTGCCGACATCGTCGTGCGTCTGGGTGACGGTCCCGGGATCGGTGCGGTGGCCGCCGAGGTCGACGTGGTCATCGATTACCTGTGGGGGCAGCCCGCCGTTGACGCGATGACGGCCATCGGTATCAACCGCGTCGACCGCGGGCGCCCACTGAGCTGGATCGAGATCGGCTCGGTCGCTGGACCGGACGCCGCGATCCCGTCGGCGGCGCTTCGTGCGCTGCCCCTGCAGATCGTCGGGAGTGGGCAGGGCTCGGTGTCCACCGCGCACATTCTGGCTGAGCTTCCCGCGTTGGCCGACGAAATCACCAGCGGCGCATTACGTCTCGACGTTCGGGCAGTGCCGCTGGCCGACGTCACGTCGGCGTGGCAGAACGCCGCGAGCGACAAGCGGGTTGTGCTGACTCCATAAGAAACTGGGCGGCAATAACCGAAGTCATTGCCGCCCAGTCAAATTCAATCGCTATTCAGCTGCCTTCTGGCGAGCCTCGGCTGCCTTCTCGGCGGCACGTGAGGCCTCGGCCTCGGCCTCTTTCTTGGCCACGTCACGCGCGGCCTTGGCCTTGTCCTGCTGGGCGCGACCCTCTTCGCGCAGACCGTCGCGGTTGGCGACGATCCCGATGATCTCCTTGGCCTTGCCGGTGACGTCCTCGACGATGCCCCGGATTGCTTCTTCGGGTCCACTGCTGCCCATGGTTTTCCTTTCGGTCGGTGGGATGTGGTGTCCATACCCGCCGACAGTCGATACCGAACGTGTACATGCCGCGCGCCGCCTGTGACGGTGCTCACCATCGGCGGCCGCTGCACGGCCCGCATCGTCGCCGCTAGGGCTTGATACGGATCTCGCCCGGCGAATACCAGCCGAAACGGGTCGCCGTGCCCAGATCCAGCTGGGCGGGCGGCGCGTCGACCAGCGTGTCGAACTTACGCAAAGAGCCCCAGTCGCGGCCCCAGTCATGCGACAGGTAGGTGGACATGACGTGCGCCCGCAACAACAGGTCGGTGATGCCCAGCAGGCCACCGTTGACGCCGTCCTGCCAGGTGTCGGTGTCCTGTTTCTTGGCGTTGTAGTCCGGAGTGATGCGGAACTTCGGGATCTCGGTGACGCCGTAGACGTGCAACATCGGCTGTTGGCAGGGGAAGGCCAGTCCGACCGCCCAGTCCATCAGCACCGGTTGCTTCGAGCCGATGTACTCCTGCAGCGAGCGCAGCTCGGGCACCCGCGGCGGAGTCACCGCGATCCAGTCGTCCGGCGTCAGGGACAGGTCCTCGGCGACCACCCGCACCGCGACGGCGTCGGCGGGCATCTGGGAGCGTGCGAAGCGCAGATTGCGCCACACCTTCGGCTGCTCGCCGTAGAGGTCATAGGGCGTCAGGCGGCCGGCGGGCAGCACGGAGCCGCCGGGACCGGGCCTGCCGAATTCCAGCACCACCGTCTGTCCGTTGGTGTGGTGGTGCAGGATGCTGTCGCCGGCGATGGTGCCCGCGGCGGTGATCACGACCAGTGGGTGTCCGTCGTCGGCTTTGGGGAGCTGATACCACGCCGAGGTCAGCCTGCTCTGCTGTTGCGCGCCGGTGGTATAGCTGCCTGCCAGCGGAACCCGTTGCGGGTCAAGGCCGTAGGGCAGTGGCACCGTCGAGCCGTTGATACCCGGCGTTTTCAGCTTGGTCGGCGCATCCCAGTCGTAGTCGGTTCCCGGCTGCGGCACTGACGTCTCCTTGACCGACTCGGCCAGGGTTCGGTCCGGTACGCCGTTGGGCGTGAATCCCGTTGGGCTGACACCACCCAGCGGGCCCAACGGACCGTAATTGTCCGGCTCCCCAGTTTTGAGCGGCGCCATGAATCCGGCGTTGCTGTCCGGCTCGACCAGTACGTCGTCGGCCAGACCGCAACCTCCGCTGAACTCGCGCAGGTTGTCCCAAGCGTTCGAATAGGTTGGATACTGCCGCACGATGCCGGCCACCATCGAGCCGATGAACACCAGCGCCATGAAGCCCGCCGCGACGGGGATAGGCGCCGCGGTCAGCGCACGCGCCAGCCGACCTTCGCCACGGCTGGTGTCCGCGAAGTGCAGCCAGGCCGCGTACACCGCGGTAATCACGAACAGCGCGAAAAATATTGTGCTGATCGAGATTCCGCCGATTTTCGGCATGGAGTTGTTGAACGGCACCCCATAGCTGGACACGTACCACCAACCGTTGGTGGTGGCGAAGCACAGCGCCAACACGAACATCACCGCGGCCAGGAACGCCATCCGGTTGCGCGACCAGTGCAGTACCTTCGGTGACACCAGCACCGTCGTGAGCGCCGCCATCGCCGCGCCCACCGCGGCGAAGAGTCCGAAGTGGTGCACCCACTTGGTCGGGGTGAACATCAGGAAGAACATGGTGCCGAAGATGACACCCATCAGGCGCCACGCCGGTCCGCGGGCCACTCCTGGAACTCGCTTGCGCCGCAACATGATGAACACGGCCGTGAAAAGGCACAACGCTGTGATCAGGAAGCCGAACCGACGCGCCAGCGACCCGTCGACGGTGGGCAGGATCAGGTAGTAGTAGCGCAGGTTTTCGGTGTACCAGGCCTGGCTGGGGCCGATCGCGGTGCGAATCCTGGTGGCTTCCAACACCGTTGACAGCGTCTGATCAGCGAACACCACGGTGAGGATGACCGTGCCGGCGGCCAGCATGGGTGCCACCAAAGGCAACGTGCCGACCAGGCGGTGCCGGCGGACCAAGATGCGCAGGATCGGACGGCCACCGGCGATCAATGCGGCCACGGCGATCAACCCGGTGGGCTGAACGCCGAGCGTGAATGCGGCCGTGATGACGGCCAGCGCGGCCGGCGTCAGTCGGCTGTAGCGCATCGAGCGTTCGATCAGCACATAGGTGATCAGCGAACCGACCGCGATGATCGGCTCGGGCCGCAGACCGTTGTCGAACGGCATCCACGCGGTCAGCAGGACCAAGCCCGCCGCCCAGTTGGCGGCCTTGCTCGACGTCACGGCCGGTCCCAACCGGGGCAGCACCTCACGTGACAGCAGCAGCCAGCACACCAGTCCCGCGATCAGATCCGGCAGCCGCATCCACAGGCTGGCGTCGCTGACGTGGGTCATCAACGCCAGCAAGTTGTAGTACCAGCCGAACGGGTCCTCCGGGCTGCCGAACCAGCGGAAGTAGTTGGACATGTAACCGGCGCGGTCGGCGACCCGCGCCATGCCCAGGATGTAGCCGTCGTCGGAGGAGTTCGCCCCGATCACATGCCACAGCAGGAAGCCGAACGTCACCGTGGCGTCGGCCAGGGTGAACGTGCGCCAGTTCGCCGGAATGAGCCGGCGCATCCGGTGACCGTCGAGTTGGTCCAGCCGCCACAGGGCGACTAGCGAGACGATGGTGGACAGGATGGCGCCCACCATCGCCAGCAGCTTCAACGTTGTTGGGGTGGTGGAGAACCTGGTGTCGATGGTCGCGGAGAACTTCAACCCGGGTGGCGCGGGACCGGTCAGGTCGGTGAACAACCCGACGATTTGCGGACGCAGGTTGGGGTCGGCGAAACCTCCGGACTGGGGCTTGCCCGCGGCATCGGTCAGCCCGACAAAGGTGGCGAAAGTTCCAGCGCGCGTTGAGGTTATCTCGATCTGCCGGCACTGTGCAGACTCCGCTTGCTCGCGCGAGACGCTGGCAATGACCACGTTGCGGTCGGTGACGTCGACGCGCTTGCTGTTGACCACGACGAACAGCGCATTGAGCGCCGCATCTTTGCCCTTCTTCGGCGCCGTGCTCAACACGACACCGCCGTCGGCCGGCAGGCCGCGCACCACGGCGCACGGCACGGTGGCCGTGACGTCGACCGGAGATAACGAAATCAACGGTGCTGTAACGTTATTCAGTCGACCCTGCTGCGGCCAATTGAGCATCGCCGTCGTCTGCACGACCGGTAGCAACGGTGTGGCCACCGACAGCACGAAGCCGATCAGTCCGGCGATCGTGGCGACCCACCGGGTCGTCCGGACGTCGCGGCCGGCGGCGACGTCTGCTTGTTTTTCGATGACCTGGCTCATGGCAGTGCCCGAATCGGACCTTGGCGGCTCCAGCCGTTCACGGTCATCACACCCTGTTCGATGACGGCATTCGGCGCCTGATCGCTCGGGACCAGCGGGTAGTACTGCTCGACCGATCCCCAATCGCGATACCAGTCGCCGCGTAGGTAGGTCGAGATCGTCGAGGTCCGCAGCAGCACCTGGGTGAACAGGAACGGGCCGCCGGTCTGGCTGGCCTCCCAGCCGTTCGACGACGACGCTGTCTGTTTGTGGTCGGGCAGGATGCGGTAGTCCGGAAGCTCGGCCACGCCAAGGTGTTCGGAGAACGGCCGCTGACACGGGAAGTTGGCCGCGGTCGCGATGTCCATCAGCACGGGTTCCTGCGATCCGATCAGTTGTTGCAGCGTTTTCATCACCGGCACCCGAGGCGGCGTGAACGCGAACCACTGATCTTGGCTGAGGTTCGGGTCGTAGGCGACGATGCGTGCCACGTTGGCCTCCGGGGGAGCCCAGGTCAGCGGGAAGCGTAAATTGCGCCAGGCCGGTTCAGGCCCGATGTCGATGGGCTGCACCTCCCCGAGCGGCTGGGTGGTCCCGTCGGGCCGAGAGATGCCCCACTGCAATTTCAGCGACTGTCCGTAGGTGAAGGTGCCGTCCTCCTTGTACGACCAGATGGCCCCGGAGGCCGATACCACGACGATCGGCCGGTCGGCGGTCCGTGGCGGTAACTGGTACCAGGCAGAGGTGGCAGTGGCGGCCAGGGTGTTCTCGCCGTAGCTGCCCATCACCGGCGTGCGGGCCGGGTCGAGCCCGAACGGCAGTGCCACGTTCGACTCGTTCACCCCGACCGGGCCTTTTCCGCCGGCTGTGCCTGCGGAGTCACTCATGGCGGCGTTGGGCTTGTTCGGTGACGCATCGGAATTCACCACCCCTGGTTTGGTCACCACCGGATACGACCTCAGGTCATCACCCACCCCGTCGGGCTTGAAGCCCACCGGGTTGACCCCCCCGAGCGGACCGTCGGGCCCGAACGTCTGTCCCGGAACCGGTTGCAGCAGGCCGACATTGGGGTCCGGCTCGGTCAGCACGTCGTCGCCCATGGCGCAACTGGTGGGCGAGAGCGCCGAACTGATCGCGGCGAGATTGGCCTTGCTGGTGGTGTAGAGCGGATAGCGGAACACCGCGCCCTTGGCCAGCGATGCGACCTCACCGAACACCATGATCACCGCGACGACCAGCAATGGAGTCGACGCCAGCACCCGGTTGCGCCTGCTGTTCTTGACTTCGGTGTGGCCGGCGTAGTCCATCCGGAAGTGCTGCCACGCGGCCAGCAAACCCGTCGCGATAGACAACGTCAGGAACATCGAGGTGACCGGATGGCTGGCGATCACCGGCTGGATGTCGAACCATGGGACGCCGTAGTTGTTGACGTAGAACCAGCCGTTGATCCCCGACGTCGCCACCGCCAGCACGAACAGCAGGGCCGTCACGTACAGCGTCAGGTTTCGGCGGTTGTGCAGACCGATGCGGGCCAGCGCGAAGGCGGTGACCGCCCCGAGTGCGCCGGCCAGCCCCGCGAATGCACCGAACTGAATCGCCCACTTCGTCGGAGTGAAGGTCAAGAGCAGCAGGCCGAACGCGGTGGTGCCAACCAATCGCCACGCCGGGCCGCTGGCCACCCCGGGGATCCGGCCGCGTCGCAGCAGGATGACCAGCATCCCAAACAGGCACAGCAGCAGCACCAGCACAGCGAACCGCCGCGCCATCGACCCGTCCGGGTTGGATTCCACCGTGAGGAAGTAGTAGCGCAGCCAGTCCTGATACCACGCGATCGTCGGTCCGACCTTGTATTTGATCCGAGCCGACTCGGCGACTCCTGCCAGCGTCTGCGACCGGAACACTACGACGGTGAACAGCGACAGCGACGCGGCCAGCACCGCCAACGGCGCGAGGAGTCCGTCAGTTGCCCTGCGCCGCACGATGATCTGCGCGATCGGCCGCGCGCCGGTCAGCAGGGCAGCGATCGCGATCAGGCCCTGTGGCGCCACCGTCGCGGTCAACATCGCCACGACGATCGCCAGCGCCGCCGGGACCAGTCTGCGGGTGGCGATCGAGGTCTCGACCGCCACCCAGGTGCTGATCACGCCCAACACGATCAGCGGCTCGGGCCGCAGGCCGTTGTTGAACGGCAGCCAGGCGGCCAGGAAGACCGCGCCCGCCGTCCACACCGCGATCCGGTTGTCGGCCAGGCCGCCTCGTCCGGGGCCCAGCCGCCGCAACATGTAGCGGCTGATGATGAGCCAGCTGCCGATCCCGGCCAGCGTTGCGGGCAGACGCATCCACACCCCGGCGGTGCTCACCGACGCCAACTGGGCCAGCACTGCCGGGTACCAGTCGAAGGGCGCCTCGGTCGTCCCGAAGTACCGGTAGTAGTTCGCGAAATAGCCGGCCTGGTGGGAGGCGCGGGCGATCGTCAGGTTGTAGCCGTCGTCCGACGACGTCGCCCCGATGACATGCCAGAGCAGCAGCGTCGAGATGACGCCGGCATCGGCCAGCCACAAGCCGGGACCGCCGCGCAGCCACGCCCGCCAGTTGCGCGGCGTCCGTCGTCCGCCGTGCCGGTCGAGCACGGCCAACGCGACGATCGACACCAGCACGGCCAGCCCGCCCAGCGCCAGCACGGCTTTCTTGATCAGCGTGGGCGCGACGATGAACCGGGTGTCGACGTCGATGCGGGCCGACAGACCCGGCTGCGCGGGCACGGTCAAGTCGGTGAAGATGCCGCCGACCGCGGGCTTCTTCTCCGGGGCCAATGTGCCTGCTGCGCCCGGGATTCCGATGAAGTCGGCGCCGGCAACCCCGGTGTCGGCCCAGATATGCAACGCGCTGCACGTGCCTGCGGCGACAGCGGAGCGAGGGGCAACCGTGGCAACCGAATCCCGGAAGGCGACGACGACGGTTGTTTTGTTGGCCCGGACGAACAGCCCGGCCTTGCCGGCTTCGAAGCCGTTGGCGGGCAGCGTCGAGACCACCAGGCCGCCGTCGGCGGGCAGCGTCGCGATCGCGCTGCACGGAATGGAGATATCCAGAGCCCGCGGCGCACCGGATACCAGCGGCGCGGTGATGTCGGAGACGTGACCGTCGGCATTGAGGCCCTGCGGCCACAGGATTGTCGCGGTGGTCTGTTTGACCGGTAACAAGGGAACGAGGGCGCACAGCAACGCACCGGCGATTCCCGCGACGATGGCGATCAGTCGCGCAAGCCGTTGCGGCGATCGCGCACTGTCGTCATGGGGCACGAGGCACGATCGTATGCGACTTCGATAAGCGCACTGACGATGCTCGCCGTAAAAGTCACCGTCGATTGATCCAAATCTGATGCATACAAAATCAGTCGACGACGGTGCAGGTCAGGGCCGCGCACGGATCGGCTCACCCCGCCCGACGGGGCCTGACGCAGCCCACGACGGGGTTGGACTCACGTGTTACAACGTGGTTAAGTGCCCCACGGTGGTGAACTCGACGGAGCAGAAGACGGGTGCAGGCGGCCATTGGCGGGAGTTGTGGAGTTCCCCGTATCTGCGGACGTCGGCAGTGGTCGCCGGGGGCGTGGTGCTGTATTCCACCAACGAGTTCCTGACGATCAGCATGCTGCCCAGCACGATCAACGAGATCGGCGGCGAGCGGATCTATGCGTGGGTGACGACTCTGTACCTCGTCGGGTCGGTGGTCGCCGCGGCGACGGTCAATACGATGCTGCACCGCGTCGGCGCGGCCATCTCCTATCTGGTGGGATTCGCGGTGCTGGGCGTCGGCAGCCTGGTGTGCGCGGCGGCGCCGAATATGCAGGTGCTGCTCGGTGGGCGCTTACTTCAGGGCTTGGCCGGTGGGCTGCTCTGCGGTTTGAGTTTCGCGGTCATCAACGTCGCGCTGCCGCGCTATCTGTGGAGCCGCGGGTCGGCCATGGTCGCCTCGACCTGGGGTATCGGCGCCCTGCTCGGTCCCGCGATGGGTGGCTTCTTCGCCCAGTTCGGCGCGTGGCGCTGGGCGTTCGGCTTGCTCGCCATGCTCAGCGTGGGGATGGCCATCCTGGCACCCGGCGCGCTGTCAGCCGACGGCGGCGACCAGGGCAGCGAGCACGCTGCCGCACGGATTCCGGTTCCGTCGGTCGTTCTACTCGGCGCGGCCGCGCTCGCCGTCAGCGTCGCGTCCGTCCCGCGCAACACCGTGGCGACGGCCGCCCTGCTGACTCTGGGCTTGCTGCTGATCGGGGTCTTCTTGATCGTCGACCGCAAGATGCCCGCGGCGGTGCTACCGGCAAGTGTCTACGGCTTCGGCCCGCTGAAGTGGGTCTATCTGACGCTGGGGCTGCTGGTCGCGGCGACCAAGGTCGATCTGTACGTGCCGCTGTTCGGTCAGCGGCTGGCGCATCTGGGGCCGATCGTGGCCGGGCTGCTGGGCGCGGCGCTGTCGATGGGCTGGACGATCAGCGGACTGGGCAGCGGATCGCTGAACAAAACCCGGACGATCGTCCGCGTGGTGATCGCGGCACCGGTGGTGATGGCGCTGGGTTTGGCGCTGGCCGGGGTGACACACGTCCAAAATGCGACGGCGGGAATCATCATCCTGTGCGCGCTCGCGCTGCTGGCCGTCGGTGCCGGTATCGGCGCCGCCTGGCCGCATCTGTCCGCCTGGGCGATGAGCGACGTCGACGATCCCGCCGAAGGTGGGGCGGCCGCCACCGCGATCAACTCGGTGCAGCTGATTTTCGGCGCTTTCGGCGCCGGGCTGGCCGGTGTGGTGGTCAACATCGCCGACGGCGGCGGGGCTTCAGCGGCCCGGTTGGCGTTCGCCGTCTTCGCGGTGATGGCGCTGCTCGCCTGCTTCACCGCGTTCCGCGCCGGCCGCAGGCAACTTGCCTACTAAATCTGACGCAGCCTAGGTCTTGCGCAGCGGGGCCGGGCTCCACAGGCCGCTGCGGGTCGCAGAGCCGAGGTCGAGCCGGGCGGGCCCCGCGTTCGGGTAGTACGGCGTCAGCCGCTGCAGCGAACCCCAGTCCCGAGACCAGTCGTCCTTGAGGTAGGTCGCCACTGTGGTCGCCTTGACCAGCAACTCGGTGACGCCCAACGGGCCGCCGCCGTTGTTGTCCATCACCGGCGAGTTGGCTTCGGCGCCGAACCGGTCCGGCAGGATGCGCCACTTCGGCGTCTCGTCGACGCCGTTCTGGTGGCCGAACGCACGTTGGCACGGGAAGGCGAGCCCGACCAGCCAGTCTAGGAACACCGGATCGGCAGAGCCGACGACGTCCTGCAGTGTGCGCAGCTTCGGGATGCGCGGCGGGGTCAGCGCGATCCAGTGCTGGGGGGCCAGGTCTTCGTCGTTGGCGACCAGGCGAATCTGGGTGGCGCTGGCGGGTATCGCGGACAACCCGAGCCGCAGGTTGCGCCAAGCCGGCGACGCGCCGACGTCGGCGAACTGGAACGAGCCGCCGGGCTTACCCGCGGCCGCGTCGGCGTCGGTGGCCCACTGCACCTGAACCTCGTGGGCGTCGAAGCGGCCGGCGGCGCTCACCACCAGTAGCGGCCCGGCCTGGTCGCGGTTGGGCAGCCGGTACCAGCCCGACCGCAGATGGGCCGGCACCTGAACACCGGATCGCCAGCTGCCCAGCACCGGTGTATGTGCCGCATCGAGGCTGAACGGTAACTGGGCCGACGAGCCGTTGATGCCCGGCGCGGGCGTGGTGCCGCCTTCGGTGCCGGCCTGGCTACCGGCGGTCTTGTCGTCGTCGTTGACGAAGCTACGGTCACCGGGACGTTCCATCACCGGGTCGGCCGCGCACGTCGGCCGGAATCCCGTTGGGCGAGAACGCTTCCGAGAGACCGGCGCCGAGCGCGTCGCCGGCGGGACCGGTCACCGGGGCCAGCATGCCGGCGTTGGGATCCTGCTCCACCAGGACGTCTTCGGCCAGGCCGCAGGACTTTCCGGCGAGCGCTTCGAGATTGGACCGGCCCACCGTCCAGGCCGGGTACTGGTCGGTCATCGCCAGGGTCAGCGACACCACCTCGAACACCACCAGCACCCATGTCGCGATTGCCAACGGCGCCTGGATGATTCGCGCGAGATAAGGGTACTTGGGGGAGCCGTCGTCCGTCGCGACGAAGTGGAACCAGCCCGCCAACAGCAACACCAGCAGCGTCAGACCGAGCAGCGCCGTGGCAAAGGCGTAATGGTATGCCGGGAACGCATTCGACCAGGGCACACCGAAATTCGAGACATACCACCAGCCGTTGACGCTGGCGAACGACAGCGCCACCAGGAACAGCACCACGGCAGCGAACACGGTTCGGTTGCGACGGGACCGCAGCGCGGTCGAGGTCACCGCGACCGCGGCCAGCGCGCCCAACGGTCCGGCCAGACCGGCGAACACCCCGAAGTGGTGCGTCCATTTGGTGGGGGTGAACATCATTGCGACGAACGAGATGATGGTGATGCCGAGGATGCGGCGACTCGGCCCGGCGGCGGTGCCCGGGATGCGGCCCTTGCGCAGCGACATGGCGACGGTAATGCCCAGCGCGAGAACGACTGCCAGCACCGCGAAGCGGCGGGCGACCGACCCGTCCGGGCTGGCCATGAACAACCGCTCGTAGCGGATGTGTTCGTCGAACCAGCTCAAGCTGGGCCCGACCGCACGCTTGAGCATGCTGGCCTGGATCTCACCCATCAGCGTCTGGTCGCGGAAGATCAGGATGGCTGTGACGGTGACCGCGGCCAGCAGCGGCGCGAGCAGGGGGAGCAGGCCGAATTGCGTCGACCGCCGATGCAGGATCGTGCGCAGCGGGCCGATCGCAACCAGCAGCGCGCCGATCGAGGCGATTCCCGTCGGCCCGGAGAACAGCGTCAGCGCACCCAGGATGCACGCGATCGCCACCGGCAGCAGTCGACTGGTGGCCACCGCGCGTTCGACCGAGCACCAGGTCAGCAGGATGCCCAGCGCGATGATCGGCTCGGGCCGCAGCCCGTTGTCCAGCGGCAGCCAGACCGCCAGGAACATCCCGGCCGCCGTCCACGCCGCGGCCCGGTTCTGCTTGACGGCGTGACCCAGCCGGGGCATCACCTCGCGGCTGATGGCCCACCAGCAGGTCAGCGCCATCGCCAGGGTGGGCAGCCGCATCCAGATGCTGGCGGTGCTGACATGGGCCCACACCGCCAGCAGGTCGTAGTACCAGCCGAACGGGGCCTCGGGCGTGCCGAACCAGCGGTAGTAGTTGGCCATGTAGCCGGCATGCTCGGACACCCGGGCCATGGTCAGGATGTAGCCGTCGTCGGACGTGTTGGCGCCGACGAAATGCCACCACACCAGCACCGCGATCACCAGCGCGTCCAGGGCGCCGATCGACCACCATCGGGCGGGCAGGAAGCGGCGGTGCCGGGTCCCGTCGCCGGTGTCCAGGACGTGCAATGCGATCAAGGCGGCGGCGGTCAGCACCACCCCGAGGATCATCGCGGCCAGCTTCAGCGGGGTCGGGCTGCTGCTGTACCGGGTGTCGATGGTCGCCGACAGGCTCAGGCCGGGCGGCGCCGGGCCGCTCAGGTCGGTGAAGACCCCGACGATCTGCGGCCGAAAGTCGTAGCCGCTCTTCTCGCCGCGCAGCGGTGCGCCGGGATGTTCGGCTGGGTCGTCGGAGGGTCCCTGGACCAGCCCGACGAACTCCGCGGTGACCCGGTCGGCGTGCGCGGTGAAGGTCAGCCGCTGGCAGGACGGGCTGAGCACCTGGCTCAACGGCGCGGTGACCACCGGGACGTTGCGGACCACGAGCACCAGTTCGTCGTCGGCCCGCACGATCAGCAGACCCCGGTCGACGGCCTTGGGTGCCTGCTTGGGCACCGTCGACAACAACACGGTTTTGCCCGGTCCGTCCAGGTCGGCGGCGGCCTGACACGGAATGCTGATGTTCAACTCGGTGGCCACATAACCGATCAGCGGGGCCTCGACGCTGGAGAGCACACCGTTCTGCGGCCAGTTCAGCTGGGCGGTGGTTTGTTTGACCGGCAGCAGTGGTGTCGCGACGGCCAGCAGTGCGCCGAGCAGACCGGCGACGACGGCGACGATCCGGGCGGCCCGGTACTTCGTGCCCGCGTCGGCTTTGGTTGTGCGCCGCTCCTCCGCATCGCTTCGCTCTGCATCGTCGCCGCCTTTGGTAGTGCGCCGCTCCTCCGCATCGCTTCGCTCTGCATCGTCGCCGTCTTTGGTTGTGCGCCGCTCCTCCGCATCGCTTCGCTCTGCATCGTCGCCGGCGCTCACGGAGCTAGATGGTAGTGGCTCGACGTGTGCCGCTTCGGTAGCCATCAGGGTTTGCGGACGGCCAACACGAACGGGCCGATCCTGGTGACGTCGAACCGCGGGTCGTCGAAGATCGCGGCGTTCAATTCCACCGTGTAGCGACGCACGTTGGGCTGGTTGGGATAGACGTCTTCGGCCAGCCGCAGCGTGTACGTGCTCGACTCGCCGGCCGAGCCGCCGTGCCGCATCAGGAACACCGTCGGCGGCGCCCACGGCAGCGTGTCCAGCGCGTGGACGAACGCATCGGGGGCTTTGATCGCCGACCAACTCTTGATCGCCGCCGCCCGCTTGTCGAACTGCGCCAGCGGGTTGGCGTAATGCGATGTCAGGCCCTGGAATCCGTAATAGGGGTAGTACGACAGAAAGCTGTAGTCGGCGGTCAACACGACGGTCTGGTCGCGCGGTTTGCCGGTCGTCCTGGTGATCACGGCGTCGATCTCCGGATAGAACTTCTCCGAGCTCGGCGGACGCCGGTCGCCGCGTTGGCCGTGGCCGTCGGTGTCGGTGTAGGCGATGGTGAGGTCGGGCCGCAGCACGTCGGGGATGTCCTGGCTGAACGCGATCGCCCCGGCCAGTCCGATCGACGCCGCGACCGGCAGCACCGCGCCGCCCCAGGCATGCTCACGGCCTCGGGCTTTGAGTGCCACAGTCAGCTCGACGAAGCCGAAGACGCCCGCGGTGGCCAGCAACACCGTCAGCGTCGGCTGCAGCCGGAAGGACAGCAGCGTCGTGCGTGCCAGCGTCGCCAGCATCGACAGCAGCGACCACAGATAGACGGCGAGCACGCCCATCGCCAGGCCGGCCGCCCGCACCGATGAGCGGGCCCGGACGATCAGCCACAGCGTCCCGAGCATGCACAGCGCGCCCAGCAGGGTGAACTTCAGCATCGGGAAGGTCAGCTCGGCGCCGTCGGCCGGCAGGTAGTGCGAGGCGCTGCCGGTGTTGCTGACCGGGTCGTGCATCGCACGCAAGAAGAACGGCAACCAGGTGGTCAGCCCGATGGCCAACGCGATGCCGGCGATCACGGCCAACCTGATAAGCGGGTCGAGCGCCGCCGTGACACCCTGCTTCCAGCGGGACGCCGCCAGCGCCGCAGCCATCAGCGATCACGGTGAACGCGCTGTAGAGGAACAGCAGCGTGTAGGAGGTCGCCGCGACGCCGAGCAGGATCCCGGAGCCGATCACCGCCGCCCAGCCCTGGTCTGCCGAGCGTGACTGCGGCGTCACGCTCGCGGGCAGCTGCGCGCAGACCCGACCAGGTTAGGATCAGCACCGGCGGCAGCAGCACGGTGATGATCGCGGAGTACGGCTCCGGCGAGCTGTAGGCCAGTGACACCGCCGCCGTCGCGATGGTGACCAGCACCGCGTATTCGAAGCGGATCATCCGCCACCACAACACCAGTGCCACCGCGATCGCGATGGTGATCGAGGTGATCGACCACGGCTTGCAGATCTCCCAGCCCGTCGTGTGGGTCAGCGCGGCGACGCGGCCGCCGAGCCAGAACCAACTCGGCGGGTAGAACGGCGGCAGCCCGGCGTAGGTCATGTCATGCAGCGACGCGCTGTCGGTGAGACGGGTCAGGTATTCGGTGCGAAATTGCTGGTCGACGGAGATGCCGAACAGGTAGAGCTTGGTGGCGCCCAGCGGCATACCCAGCGTCACCACCGAGAACGCGGACACGAACACCAGCGCCAGCAACTGCGCCACCGTCCGACGGCCGACTCCGCGAAACCCAACCGGCGCAGAGCAATCCGAGGATGCAGCCGACCTGGCCGACCGTGGTCAGCGCGTGCAGTTGATTCGACGACGGGAAGGCTGGCCATTGCACCCGCCCGATGGCGGCCAGCGAGATCACCGACACCAGCGCGGCGATCGTCACCGCGACCACCATGTGGCCGACGGTGGCCAGTGCATTGCGCATCTAGATGGGCAGCTTGCGGAAGATCGGCCGCGGAATGTGCCGCAGCACCATCATCAGGTAGCGGAAAGCGCCTGGTGCCCAGACGAGTTCCTTGCCCTTGGCCGCCGAGGTGACCGCCAGTTCGGCCACGGCTTCCTTGTCGACGGTCAACGGTGCTTCCTTGGCGCCGGTCGACTTCCAGTGCTCGATCGTCGTCGTGGTGCGAACCTGGCCCGGCCGGATGACGAGAACGCGGACACCGCTGGGCCGCAACGCTTCTCCGAGTCCGAGGTAGAAGCCGTCCAGCCCGGCCTTGGTGGAGCCGTAAACGAAGTTGGACCGCCGCACCCGCTCGCCGGCCGCCGAGCTCATCGCGATGATCTGCCCGAAGCCCTGTGCGCGCATCTTCTCACCTAGCAGCACCCCGACGGAAACGGCTGCGGTGTAATTGATCTGCGCGATCTGCACGGCCTTCTGCTGGTTCTGCCACAGTTCCTCGGCGTTGCCGAGCAACCCGAACGCGACGATCGCGACGTCGACATCGCCGCCGGCAAAAGCGGCGTCGATCACCGTGGGATGGCTCGCGGTGTCGACGCCGTCGAAGTCGATCCACTCGACGGACTTGGCGCCGGCCGCCTTCAGTTGCGCGACGGCCTTGTCTTTGCCCGGGTGGCCGGGAAGATCGGCGAGCACGATCCGCGCGTGGGCGTTGCGCAGGTATCGCTCGCAGATCGCCAGCCCGATCTCGGATGTGCCGCCGAGCAGGAGGATGGTCTGCGGATTTCCTACGGCGTCAAGCACCATTTACAGCAACTCCAAACGTCGGGCCATGTCGGAGACGAAGACCCCGGTGGGGTCTACCTTGCGGCGCAACGCAATCCACTCATCGATACGCGGGTACATGGCGTGGAAGTTGTCGGCGCTGACCCGTGAATCCTTGGCGGTGTACACCCGGCCGCCGAATTCCATGACGCGGGCGTCGAGTTCGTTGAGAAATGCGTTGACGCCGGGCTTGTTGGGGAAGTCCATCGCCACGTTCCAGCCGGCCATCGGGAAGCTCAGCGGTGCGCGGTTGCCCGGACCGAACAGCTTGAAGACGTTCAGCGCCGAGTAGTGGCCCTGGGTTTGGATCCACCGGATGATGGCCTTGAATTCGTCCAGTGCATCCGGCGGCACCAGGAACTGGTGTTGCGCGAAACCCGTTGGGCCGTAAGCATTATTCCAACCGCTGACGAGATCGAGCATGTGGTAGAACTTCGACAGGTTCTGGATCTTGCCGGTGTATGTTCCGCCCAGCCGGTAGTAGACCTCGCCGATCGCCGTGAAGGACAGCTTGTTCATCGCGCTGACCGGAAAGATGTTCGGGACCGTGAGCAGTTGCGGCGCATCGAATTTCAGCGGGTTCTTGGCGAGCTTCGGCGGCAGTTGATCCAGCTTGGCCAGGCTGCCCCGGCTGATTGCGGCCCGCCCGAGTTTCGGTGGCGGACTGATCAGGTCGAACCAGGCGCTGGAGTAGGTGTACTTGTCTTCGCTGCCGTCGAGGTGAACGGCGACCGTCTCGTCGAGGTCTTTGGTGGCGACGCCGTCGGCGATGAAGTACGCCGTCTCAGTCGGCGTCATCGCGATGCGGGCCCGCAGCACGATGCCGGTCAGGCCGTTGCCGCCGACGGTGGCCCAGAACAGTTCGGCCTCGTCACCGTCCGGAGTCAGGTGGCGGATCTGCCCGTCGGCCGTCAACAGCTCCATCGAGGTGACGTGGTTGCCGAAGCTGCCCGCACTGTGGTGGTTCTTGCCGTGGATGTCACACGCGATCGCGCCGCCGACGGTGACTTGCCGGGTGCCCGGCAGCACCGGAACCCACAGGCCGAACGGCAGCGCCGCCTTCATCAACTGGTCGAGGCTCACGCCGGCGTCGACGTCGGCCAAGCAGGTGTCGGAGTCGATCGAATGAATCGTGTGCAGTGGCGTCATGTCGATCACCAGGCCGCCGCCGTTTTGCGCGTTGTCACCGTAGGAGCGGCCCAGGCCGCGGGCGATCACGCCGCGCCCGCCGCCGTCGGCGACCTGGGCGACCGCCTTGGCGATCACCTCCGGGTCGGGCGTGGCCAGCACGTCGGCTACCGACGGCGCGGTCCGGCCGAAACCCATCAGCGCAGTCTTGGTGGTCGAAATGTCACTGCTCAACATCGTCAAAAAGGGTACCGCCTGACGGGGGTCGTTCAGCGCAGCCGGAAGATCACTGCGCGCTGTACGACGAAGTTGATCACCGTTGCGGTGCCCTGGGCGATCACGAACGCGGCAGGCACCCGCCACGACTGGTTGGCGAACTGCAGGTAGAAGACGTAATTGATGCCGACCTGGACGCAATAGGTGAGCGCGTAGAGCACGCAGACGGCGATGAACCGGGCTTTGCTGGGCGGCGCCTGAAACGTCCATCGCCGGTTGATCAGGTAGGCGGTGGTGGTGCCGGCGATGAAGCTCAGCGATTTCGCGACGTTGACCTGCAGGCCCGCCCGCAGCAGCAACACGTACAAGCCGAAGTCGACGACCGCCGAGAGTCCGCCGGTGACGATGAATCGCCACGCCTGCGTCTTGAGCGGCAGCTGGGCGTTCGCTGCGATCTCGGCCATCGGTCGAGAAGTCTACGGGTGCTCGGCTACGGAAATTTCACTGTCAGGAGTTCGACCTCTTGCTCGCCTTGCGGCGTGGTGTAGCTGACCTTGTCGCCGGCCTTGCGGCCGACGAGCGCCCGGCCCAATGGGCTGCTCGCGGTCAACGCCTCGGCTTCACTGTTGATGGAGGCCTCTTCGATCACCGAGATCACCTGCATCGTGACCACGTCTCCGTCGGAGAACCGAAGCTTTACTTCGGTGCCGAAGGGCAGTTCGTCGCCGTTGGTGGGCGCCGGACCGGCGTGCAGCAACCGGTCGAGTTCGGCGACCCGCTCGTCGAGGCCGACCAGTTCGTCGGCGCGCTGAATGGCTTCGGCGGCGTCGGCGTGATCACTGACGGCACCGCGGTCGTTGCGGACTTCGGCTTCCAACCGGTCCCGACGTTCGCGCAACCGGGCCAACTCGGCAGCGACACGTTCCCGCGCCTCGCCGGTGAGCCCAGTGGGCTCGTCTTCTGCGCTCACCTTTGAGGACCTGTCTGCTCGATGAAATGTGGATACCGGAAGTGGATTATTCCCGCGTTGCGCGTTCGGCTAAACCCAGTAGGCCACGCGGGCGCGGTATTGGCGCATGGCGAACGCGGCGAACAGCCAGCCCAGAACGGTCAGCCCCACCACCACCGCCCAGTGCCGCAACTCCTGATGTGCACCGAGCAGCGGCGCACGGACGATGTCCAGGTAATGCAGTAGCGGGTTGAGCTCGATGATCTTCGCCCACGCTCCTGCGCCCTGCTGGCGCAGCGTGTCGTCGTTCCAGATGATCGGCGTCATGAAGAACAGCAACTGCACGACGGAGAACAACAGCGGCCCGATGTCGCGGTAACGCGTCGCCAGGATGCCGAAGCACAGTGAAACCCAGACACAGTTGAGCACGATCAAGGCCAGCGCCGGGATCACCGAAAGATCGGCCAGCGACCAGGGTTTCGGATAGATCATCGCGATGATCAGATAGATGACGATGTTGTGCCCGAACAGGATCATCTGCCGCCACACCAGCCGGTAGACGTGCACGCTCAGCGGCGTCGGCAGCTGTTTGATCAAGCCCTCGTTGGCGACGAACACCTCGGCACCTTCCAGAATGGAGGCGTTGATCAGGTTCCAGATGATCAGCCCGAGCGTGACGTAGGGCAGATGCACCGACAACTGGAGATGGAACAGCTTGGAATACAAGCCACCCATCGCGACCGCGGTGGTTCCGGTGGCGATGGTGATCCAGAACGGGCCGAGCACCGACCGGCGGTAGCGCTGTTTGATGTCCTGCCAGCCGAGGTGCAGCCACAGTTCGCGGCGCCGGTAACCGTTGACCAGGTCACCCCAGGCCCGATTGAACGTTTTCGACTGCGCCGCAGCATCGACCACTATCATTGGCGCCACTCCTCCCCATCGCTACGCTCTGCATCGTCGTCGGCGCGGGTCATGACGGCCTTTCGAACAATTCCCGACGTCCCAACCGGCGCAGCCGCAGCCACTCCAGCAGACCTTTCGGGTCGCGTCGGGACACCAGGAAGAACCAGCTGAACCGCAACCATTCCTGGACCAGCAGCTTGCGCAGACCTGGCTGCGCCATCAGGTAGCCGCGATTGCGGTAGGTGAAGTACCGCTTGGTGGCGTCATCGGGATACTGCGTGTGCATCCGACCGCCGAGAATCGGCTTGAACTCGGCCGACCCGCACGGATGCAAGTAGACGGTGTCCAGACAGGTCCCGAACGGCAACCCGGACCGGACCAGCCGACGGTGCATCTCGACCTCATCGCCGCGGACGAACAGCCGCAGATCTGGAACACCGATGGACTCGAACGCCGACGCCCGGAACAGCGCGCCGTTGAACAGCGAGGCGATGCCGGGCAGCAGGTCCTGGCCCGGCTCGGTACGCAACTCGTCGGCTCGACGGCGCCAGACCAGGCCGCGGCGCAACGGAAATGCCAGCAACTGTGGGTCGTCGGCGTTGCACACCATCGGCGACACCTCGGCCAGCCGATGCTTGCTCGCGCAGGCCAGCAGCGTGGCCAGCACCTGGCTGTCGCTCGGATGGCCGTCGTCGTCCGCCAGCCACACCCAGTCGGCGCCGAGTGTCAGCGCATGCAGTATTCCGAGCGCGAAACCGCCTGCGCCACCGAGGTTTCGGCGTGATGGTAGGTATGTCGTGGGAATGGGCTGGCCGGTGACCAAGTCGCCAACTCTGCCGTCGCCGTCGTCGGAAAAATCATTGTCGACGACGATCAGATGGTCCGGCAGCCTGCTCTGGGTGCTCAGCACATCCAGTGACTTGGCCAGTTCATCGGGCCGTCGGTGCGTGACCACGACGGCGCACACCATGGTCATGCGCCGCTCCTCCTCATCGCTGCGCTCTGCATCGTCGCCGGCGGTTCAGTCATGTGCGGGCGCTTGGGTTTCGGCGAGTACCTCGCGCACGTGCCGCGCGGCGTCTTCGCCTTCGTAAGCCCGCACCACGTCCTCGATACCGCCGGTGAGCTTGATGACGCCGTGGTCGATCCACATCGCCGTCTTGCACAGCCGAGCCAGGAATTCGTTGGAATGGCTTGCGAATACCAGGATTCCGGAGCGCTCGACCAACTGCTGCAACCGGGTCTGCGCCTTTTTGAGGAAGTCGGCGTCGACGGCGCCGATGCCCTCGTCGAGCAGCAGGATCTCGGGGTCGATGCTGGTGACCACGCCCATCGCCAACCGCACCCGCATACCGGTGGAGTAGGTCCGCAGCGGCATCGACAAGTAGTCGCCGAGTTCGGTGAACTCCGCGATCTCGTCGACCTTGGCCAGCATCTGTTTGCGGGTCTGCCCGAGGAACAGCCCGCGGATGATGATGTTCTCGTAGCCGGAGATCTCCGGGTCCATGCCGACCCCCAGATCGAACACCGGCGCCACCCGGCCGGTCACCACGGCCGATCCGCGGGTTGGCTCGTAGATGCCCGAAAGTAGCCGCAGCAGAGTCGATTTCCCGGCACCGTTGTGCCCGACCAGCCCGACGCGATCGCCGTGGTTCAGCGACATGGTGATGTCCCGCAACGCCTCGATGACCACCACGTTGGACTCGTTGCGCCCGATGGCGCCGCCGGCCTTACCCAGGAAGGCCTTCTTCAGCGACCGCGACTTCGCGTCGAAGATCGGGAACTCGACCCACGCGTCGCGGGTTTCTATCCGAGGTGGGTGCGGACTGGTCACAACGGCCTAGAGGTATTGCCCAGTGCCGTGACCGGGCCGGCCGACTCCCGGCGGCAGACCACGCTGCTCGCGCATCTGCTCGATCTGGGCCCGGGCGGCCATCTGCTGGGCGAACAACGCGGTCTGGATTCCGTGGAAGAGTCCCTCCAGCCAACCGACCAGCTGCGCCTGGGCGATGCGCAGTTCGCCGTCCGATGGCACGACCCCTTCGGTGAACGGCAGCGTCAGACGGTCGAGTTCATCGCGGAGTTCCGGCGCCAGCCCTTCCTCGAGTTCTCGAATACTGGTCGCGTGGATCTCGCGCAACCGGCTGCGGCTGGCGTCGTCGAGCGGTGCTGCGCGCACCTCCTCCAGGAGTTGCTTGATCATGGTGCCGATCCGCATCACCTTGGCCGGCTGCTCGACCAGATCGGTCAGCGACCGGTCTTCTGGGTCTTGGAATCCGGAGTCACGCGCCGTCGCCATGATTCGGGGATCCACGCCGCCGATGACCTCGATGTCGTTGTCGTCGTCGTTGCCGCTACTCAAGCCGTTCACTCTCCTCAGGGGCCCGGAATCGCCGGGGCGCCGCGCCATTCGTAGATCCAGGCCGCGCCGTTGTCGTAGATCTTCGCCCACAACTTCGATTTGTCTATCGACACTAGACCGTCGGGCACCTTGAATCCGCGAACCGTCGGCGCGCTGGTCAGCACATAGCGAATGTTGAGCGCCCGTACCGCCTCGGCGCCCCGCGGGTCGGAGTCGACGTCGGCGTAGGCCCAGAAGTTGAACCGGTAATAGCCCGGGCCCATTTGCTGGGGGAAGTCGTAATGGGTCCACAGCGGGTGCAGGTCGGCGACCGCGTACATCCACGCGGTGCCGTCGACGTTGGAGTTGCCGATCAGGGTCGTGCGCGCGCCGGGCAGCGCCGCCAGGTGCGCCATCGCGTCGAGGTCCTGCTGGTTGATCATCACCGAGTCGTATTTGTCGCCGAACAACACCAGGTGCCGGTACAGATACTGTCGCCCGGTGAGCACGGTGGCGAGCACCAGCAGCGCGGCAGTCACTGAAACCCACACCGGTGCAGGCACTTTGACGACCCGTCTGGCGAGTGCCACCGCACCCGCGACCAATGCGAACACCGCGATGGCCGCCATCGGCGTCACCAACATCGTCACCACAGCCGACAGCCGTCGCGGATCGTTGTAGAAGAACTGGCTGAACTGTTCGATCGTGGTGCCGAGCGGATTGCGAAACGGCGCACCCGAGTAGATCGTCGCCACCGTGAGCAGCAGCCAGAGCGCGGGTGGCCACCAGACTTTCTTGTACAGCAGAATCGCCATGCCGATACCGCTCAGCACGACCAGCCCGTACTGCGTCGGGAAGTCATTGAGATGCCGGGTGTGCAGCAGCAACGCGTCGATCACGCCCTGCTTGACGGACTTGAAGCTGGGGAACGCGTGCCCGGCGATGATGTCGGCCTGCCCGGCCACCCCGAGGAACTGCGGCGCCAGGATCAGCGCCGCCGGCGCCGCCGCCAAGGTCAGGGTCAGCAGATCAGCCAGCCGCCCGCGCACCGGATGCCAGCACGCCTCCAGCAGCCACCAGGCCAGCAGGAACACGATCACCACGAACCCGCCGGTGAGATGGACCGAGAAGACGCCGACCAGGGCCAGCACCGCCACCGGGAGGCGGTCGCGGTGCCGAAGCGTCGACGCGGTCAGCACGAACACCGGGATCGCCACGCCGTAAGCCGCCAGGTTGGGCATCGCGGCGGTGCCGAACTCGACGTAGGGCACCGAGGTGAACGACGCCGACAGCGCCGCCGCCGTCGCGGCGATCCCGGCGGCATACGGCGTGCGGGGCCGCAGCAGGAACCAGGTCAGCATCGCGGCGCTGGACGGGAACAGCCACACCGAGGCCGCCACCGCGGTCAGCGTGTAGCCAGTGGTGGGCGCCGCGCCGGTGAGCTGACAGAACACCGCGGTCAGGGCGTGGAACACCGACGGGTAGTACAGCTGCTGATGGGTCTCGACGTTGCGCAGTTCGCCCATGTGGGTCGACGACGCCTGGCCGGTGTCGAGGATGAAGCGCACGGTGTTCGCGTGCCAGACCGCGTCCCAGGTGCTCGGGATGGACTGCCAGTGCACGATGCCGCGATACGCCGCCCACATGATCAGCAGCGCGCCCAAAGCAATCCCCGCCGTCACGATCAGCGCCGACCGGCGGTCGACCCCGCGTGCTTCGGCTTCGGTGTCGCGGTAGCCGGCGACCAGGGGCTGCAAACTCGCGGCCACGACACACACCACGGCAAGCGCAGCGAGCGCAGTCCAACCGTTCCAAGGGATTCCGAGCGCGCCGAAGGGGATGATCGCCAGCGCGACGACACCGTAGGTCAGCGCCGGGCCAACTGCGACGGCGACCGGCCACGTTAGCTGTGCGATTCGCGCGACGATTGCCCCCGGCGCGATCAGCAAAAACAATGCGATCAGCGTTCCGAACCAGAGCCCCACTCGACTAGTATGGCTGGCCGGGTGACCTGGCTCTGGACGGTGGGGACGTATCCGGGCGCCCGCTACCGTCACGGTTTCGCTTGTAGTGCAGAGCTCTAAGGTGGCTGGTATGGCATACGACGTCGCCCGAGTGCGGGGATTACACCCGTCGCTCGGGGACGGTTGGGTGCATTTCGATGCGCCGTCCGGGATGCTCATCCCCGACTCAGTCGCGACCACCGTCTCGACCGCCTTCCGCGGGTCGTTCCCCCGCACGTCCGGTCCGCATCCGTCGGCCAAGCGCAGCGCCGCGGTGCTGGATGCGGCGCGCCAGGCGGCGGCGGATCTGATCAACGCCGACCCGCGCGGAGTGGTGTTGGGCGCCGACCGCGCGGTGCTGCTGGCGTCGCTGGCTGACGCGTCGTCGACCCGCGCCGGCTTGGGCTACGAGATCGTCGTCACCCGACTGGACGACGAAGCGAACATCGCCCCGTGGCTGCGGGCGGCGAACCGCTTCGGCGCAAAGGTGAAATGGGCCGAGGTCGACATCGAGACCGGCGACCTGCCGCCCTGGCAGTGGGAGAGCCTGATCGGGCCTGCGACTCGACTGGTCGCCGTGACGTCGGCGTCGGGCACTCTGGGCACGGTCACCGAGCTGCGATCGGTCACCAAACTCGTCCACGACGTCGGCGGGTTCGTCGTCGTCGACCATTCCGCGGCCGCGCCGTACCGATTGATCGACATCGACGATATCGACGCCGACGTGGTGGCGATCAACGCCGTCGGATGGGGCGGTCCACCGGTGGGCGCGCTGGTGTTCCGCGACCCCGCGATGATCAACACCTTCGCATCGATATCGACCAACCCGTATGCGACCGGGCCGGCTCGCCTCGAGGTCGGCGTGCACCAGTTCGGTCTGCTCGGCGGCTTCGTTGCCAGCATCGAATACCTGGCCTCACTCGATGAGTCGGCTCGCGGCACTCGGCGCGAAAGGCTCGCCACCTCACTGCAGTCCGCGACGTCTTATATGGACGGGATCTTCGAATACCTGATGGGCTCGCTGCGCTCACTGCCGCTGGTGGTGGTGATCGCCCGGCCCGAGGCGCGGATCCCGGTGGTCAGCTTCGCCGTCCACGAGGTGCCCGCCGAGCGGGTGGTGCAACGGCTGGCGGACAACGGCATTCTGGCGATCTCCAACGCCAGCTCACGGGTGCTCGACGTGATCGGCGTCAACGACGTCGGCGGTGCGGTCACCGTCGGCCTCGCCCACTACTCGACGATGGCCGAGGTCGACCAGCTGGTTCGCGCGCTGGCCTCGCTGGGCTAGACCGTCAGAACGACCTTTCCGGTCACCTCACCTGCCGACAGCAGACGATGTGCCTCGGCGGCGTCCTGAATCGGCAGGCGTGCCCCGATGATCGGTCGGACCCGGCCGTCGGCAATCATCGGCCAGACTGAGCGCGTCACCTCGGCAACGACGGCACTCTTGCTGCTGGGCCCAGTCGTCGGTCGGCCGCGCAGCGTGGTGCCGATGACGTGAGCCCGTTTGCTGAGCAGCTTGGCGATGTTGAGTTCGCCCTTGACGCCGCCCTGCATCCCGATGATCACCAGCCGGCCGTCGCTGGCCAATGCGTCGACGTTGCGGTCCAGATACGACGCCCCCATGATGTCGAAGATCACGTCGGCGCCCGCCCCGTCGGTGGCTTTTCGCACCGCTTCGACGAAGTCCTCGTCGTGGTAGTTGATCAAGATCTCCGCGCCCAGTTCGCGACAGAATTCCAGCTTGCCCGCCGATCCCGCGGTGACGGCGACACGTGCACCCAGCGCGCGGGCGATCTGGATGGCATGGGTGCCGATGCCGCTGGCACCGCCGTGCATCAACAGGACTTGGCCCTCGCTCAGGTGCGCCGTCATCACCAGGTTCGACCAGACCGTGCAGGCCACCTCCGGGAGGCCCGCGGCGTCCGGCAGGTCGACTCCGCCCGGTATCGGTAGCAGCTGACCGGCGGGCACCGCGACGTACTCGGCGTAGCCGCCGCCCGCCAGCAAGGCGCAGACTTCTTGCCCCGGCGACCAGTCGCCGACATCGTCGCCGAGTTCCGTGACGACCCCGGAGACCTCCATGCCGAGCAGTTCGCTGGCGCCCGGCGGCGGCGGGTACAGCCCAGCGGCCTGCAGCAAGTCGGCTCGGTTGACACCGGCGGCGGTGACTTTCACCAACACTTCGCCGCGGCCCGGAGTGACATCTGGGACCTCTTGCCACAGGAGACGTTCGGCGGATTCGGCGACGATGGCATGCATGAACGCCAACCTACTACCAGCGAATTCTGGGCTGTTCGAAAGGCGATGTGTCGCATAGCATGACGTGATGGCCGCCCTCATTGCCGGCCGGACAGCCAGCGAGATGCCCGGGCTTGACATCGCCGAGCAGAAGTCATGGCAGAACTTTCTGGATTCGACCCTGCGGTTGTTCGCGACGCTCAACCGTCAACTCACCGATGAGCACCAACTGTCGCTGTTCGACGTCAGGCTCCTCGACGTCTTGGACAACTCACCGGCCGGGCGCTCCCGGATGGGCGATCTCGCCGAGGCGTTGGCGTCGCTGCCCAGCCGGCTGACTCGCCAGGTCCGCCGCCTCGAAGGCCAGGGTTTGGTGCAGCGCGAAGCGAGCCTGCACGATCGGCGCGGCGTGGTTGCCACCATCACTGACGACGGCCGGGCCGCTGTCCAACAGGCCAGGACGACTTACGCGCAGGCCGTGCGGACCTACTTCCTCGCCCCGTTGTCCCGCTCGCAGATCGTCGCGATGGGGGAGAACTGTCGTCGAATCAGCGCCGCGCTGAAGCAGCCCTGATGACCAAGCCGCTACCCTTGTCCGCGGTGGCGTGGCAGAGCGGCCTAATGCACTCGCCTTGAAAGCGAGAGACGGCTAAAACCGTCCGGGGGTTCAAATCCCTCCGCCACCGCCATTGTGATGAGTCGAGTCATGGGTGACAGATGAGTCGCGTCATGGGTTACAGATTCCCCGGCCATCGGCCGGGGTTTTTGTTTTGGTTGCGCCAGTAGTTTTTGTGGGCATCGATGTGGTGGCTGCTGAGTACGTGGTGACCGGTTTTGCTGATGACGGTGACGGTGGTGGTGGTGACCAGGATCAGTACGGGGGTGCCGGCGTGGGTGCGGCCGATGCCGAGGTGGCGCAGTCGGCTGGCGTGGCGCAGGGTGAGTTTGCCGAATTGGTCGACGGTGTCGTGGCGGATGCGAAAGTGCGTGTGGGGTTGTTCGGTGGGGTGGGCTTTGGGTCGGGCGAGGTAGGCCTGGGCGGGGGTGGTGCCTGCTGGCAGGGCGCGGTGTGTTCGCTCGGTGTTGTAGAGGGTGGCGAAGGTGTCGAGCAGGGTTTGTAGTTCGGCGATGTTGGCGGGTCTGGGTCGGGCGATGAGCCAGCGTTTGAGGGTTTGGTGAAAGCGTTCGATTTTGCCTTGGGTTTGCGGGTGGTTGGGGTGGCCGTTTTTCTGCTTGACGCCCAGGCCGGCTAGGAGGAGTTCGAAGTCGTTGTGGCCGTGGGTGAATCGTGAGGTGTAGACAGATCCGTTGTCGGTCAAGGTGGAGGCCGGCAGGCCGTAGGTGGTGGCGGTGGCGGTGAAGCTGGCGACGATGTCTGGGCCGGCCACGCGGCGATAGGCGGTGCAGTACAGCAGGTATCGGGAGTGGTCGTCGAGCCAGTTGAGGATCTCAGTGTCGGTGCCATCAGCCAGAGTCCAATGCGTGAAATCGGATTGCCAGCACTCGTTAGGTTGGTCGGCGGCAAAGCGAATGTAGGAGCTTTTCGGGCGTTTGCGTGGCTGTGGAGTGATCAGGCCGTGATGGCCCAAGATGCGGCGGATCGTTGAGGTCGAGGGCACCGGCAGTCCCTGTCGGGCCAGGTGCCATTGCACGGTGATGGGGCCGGCGTCGAGTCCCTCGGCGGTCAACGTTTCGCGCAGCACCACGATCGCGGCGATGACCTCATCGGGCACCGCGCGAGGGTTGCTGGCGGGACGTCGCGATCGTGGGTCGACGGCCTCCAAACCGCCTTGGCGGTAGCGCTCGATCAGACGATAAATGTGTTGCCGCGACATCCCGTACGCCTGGGCTGCAGCACTCACCGACAAGTGACCACTGACGACTTCCAACACGACCACACGCGCTCTCGACATGAGCCATGACTGTCACCTATGACGCGACTCATCACGAGACGTTGCAGGTGTCACCTATGACGCGACTCATCTGTCACCTATGTCGTGAACTCACACACCTCCGCCACCGCCATGTGAGGCCCGCGGGATCTCCAAGGCGATGCGGTCCATCAGCGCCCGGTACCGCTTGACCTCTGGATCGGTGCCCGGCTTACCGCTACTCACCAGACCGCCGGACAGCTGACGCTCGGGGTCGGTCCAGATCACGCAGTTGGTCAGGCCGAGATGACCGAACGCCGCCGGCGCATTGCGGCCGAACGGACCCCACTTCTTGGTGCCCAACTGGAAGCCGGTGCCCCAGCGGGCCGGTTGCAGGCCCATCGCGAAATCAGGACGCAGACGCCGGCTTTCGCGCGCCGCGCCACGCAGAGTGTCCGGGCTCATCACCCGGACACCGTCGAGTTCGCCTCCGCGCCGCCATATTTCGGCGAATCGCGACATCTCGTCGGCGTTCGAGATGGTGTTGGACGACGGGACGACGGTGGTAAGAAACATCGGCGTGTTGGTGATGGGGATCGTCTCGTAGACCGTCCCGCCGATGGCCTTGCGGAACAGGGCCGCAATCGGGGCCGGCAATTGCTTGCCGGTCGCGTGGCTGGGCGCGACGAGTGGAATGTCGGTTGCAGCGACGCCAAAATTCGTCCAGCGAAATCCGAGCGGGTCGAGGATCTCGGTGGCCAGGATGTCGCGAATGTCCTTGCCTGCGGCCGCAAATACGATTTCGCGCATCAGCGGACCCCAGGTCAGTGCGTGATAGATGTGCACCAGCCCGGGTCGGTACACCGGTCGCAGCTTGCCCAACTGTTCGCGGGCGTACGCGTGGTCATCGGCCCGTTTGAGATCGGGTCGCGGGCCGGTCGGAAACGGGACGCCCGCGCTGTGCGTCATGACATGCCGGATCGTGGTCCGGTGCTTGCCGTGACTGGTGTAGGTCGGCAGGTATTCGCAGACCCGGTCGTCGAGTGAGAACACGCCGCGCTCGATCAGCATGTGCGCGACTGTTGCGGTGATCGCCTTGGCCGAGGAGTAGACGCAGAACGGCGTATCGGTCTGGACCGGGACCTTCTCGGCGTCCGGCGGGTCGGTGGGGGCGTTGCCCCAACCGTGCCCGATCGCCCGGTTGAGGACGACCTTGCCGTTGCGGCGCAGGCAGAGCTGGATGGCCGGATGCAGCCCTGCTTGATACCAGTGCCGGGCCGCCTGCCAGATCCGTTCGACGGCTGCGGGGTCGACCTCGGAGTGGTCCTCGTCGCCGATCGCGGTGACGGCGTCGAGGTCAGCCGGGACGCGAATTCTGCCCTGCAAGTCTGGCTGGCCGGTCATGCACGCCCTTTCGTCGATGTGTAGGTCAAAGCACGCATTGGCGAGGGTACGTGCGGCGGTTACCCGGCGAGTTATCCACAGTCTCGCTTTTATCCACAGATGCACGATTGTCGGTAGCCGGAGGTCCGCGAGGCCGATAAAATTCGAACATGCGTTCTAGTGATCGGGAAGAGATCGTCGATGTGTTCGACGCGCTCCAGGCTGACCTCAAGCGCGCTCTGGATCTGTCGTTCGACGCCCTGACCACCCCCGAACGGCTGGGCTTGTTGGAGTCGTGCGAGACGCTGCGCCGTCAACTGTCCGCCGTCGAGCACCCGCTGATCAACCAACTCGCCGAGCAAGCCAGCGAGACCGAGCTAGGCGGCAAACTCACATCGACGCTGGCCAACCGGTTATTGATCACCCGCGCCGACGCCGCCCGACGCATCCACGACGCCGCCGAGTTAGGCCAACGCACAGCCATCACCGGCGAAGCGCTGCAACCAGTTCTTCCCGCCACCGCCGCGGCCCAGCGTGACGGCCAGATCGGCGCCGGTCATGTCGCGGTGATCCGAAGTTTCTGGCACCGCCTGCCGGACTTTGTCGACATCGAGACCCGCGCCAAGGCTGAGGCGCAGTTGGCCCGGCTGGCCGGCGAGCATCGCCCCGATGAGTTGGGCAAGCTGGCCGACAAGCTGATGGATTGCCTGCACCCCGACGGCGACTTCAGCGACGTCGACCGCGCCCGGCGCCGCGGCGTCACCATCGGCAAGCAAGGCGTCGACGGGATGAGTCCGATCAGCGGATGGCTCAATCCGGAGGCGCGGGCGACGTGGGATGCGGTGTTCGCGAAGTTGGCCGCACCGGGCATGTGCAACGCCGACGACGACGAACCCTGCATCAGCGGCACACCATCGGCAGCCGCCATCCAGGGCGACACCCGCAGCGCCGGACAACGCCACCACGACGCCCTGCTCGCCGCCGCCCGCGCGCTACTGGCATCGGGTGAGTTGGGTCAGCACAACGGCCTACCCGCCTCCATCATCGTCACGACGACTTTGGACGAATTGGAGAAAGGCGCCGGCCGGGGCCTCACCGGCGGGGGCACGTTGTTGCCGATGTCTGATGTCATCCGGCTGGCCGCCCACGCTCATCACTACCTGGCCATCTTCGACAAAGGTAAAGCACTGGCGCTGTATCACACAAAACGCCTGGCCTCACCAGCCCAGCGAATTGTGCTCTACGCCAAGGACCGCGGGTGTTCATTCCCCGGCTGCACCGTGCCCGGCTATCTCTGCGAAGTCCACCACGTCGACCCCTACGCCACCCACCCCGTCACTGACGTCAACACCCTGACGTTCACCTGCTGCCCCAACCATAAACTCGCCGACCAAGGCTGGACCACCCGCAAAAACAGCCACAACGACACCGAATGGATCCCACCACCGCATCTAGACCACGGCCAGCCCCGCGTCAACACGTTCCACCACCCCGAGAAGTTATTACGGGACGACGGTGACAAGGATGAAGACCGCTGACGACGCTAGGCCCGGTCGCCCTCGGTGTCGTCGAAGAACTGCCAGTTGCCGTCGACGTCGACTTCCATCCGCCAACCCAGCTCGGAGTTGTCGGCCTTCGCGTCGACGAACCACGCATGCGCGTCCTCGGCGCTGGCGATGTCCTTGGTGTCGACGACATCGCCGTGCGGGTTGAGTACTCGATAGTTAGCCATGCACGGGGGTTACCCGTTGCGGCCCAACCGAATCGTGCTACTCGCCGGTGAACTTCGGCGGTCGCTTTTCGAACGTCGCCGTGATTCCCTCGGTCAGGTCTTTGGACGGCAAGAAGGCCGAGTTCCATGCGGCGACGTAGCGCAGGCTCGCGGTGACCGCCGAAATCCGTTGCTGGTCAAGCACATCCTTGATACCGCGAACGGTCAGCGGCGGGTTGGCGGCGATCTCGGCGGCGGTAGCGTGCGCGGCGGCCAACGTGGCGTCGGCGTCCTCGAAGACGTCGTTGACCAACCCGATCTTCTCGGCGCGCGCGGCGTCGATGTCCTTACCGGTCAGCGCGAGTTCGCGTAGATGCCCGTCGGACAGGATCAGCGGCAACCGCGCCAGGCTGCCCACGTCGGCGACGATCGCCAGCTTGACTTCGCGGATGGAGAACTTCGCGTCGGCGCTGGCATAGCGGAAGTCGACGGCCGAGATCAGGTCGACGCCACCGCCGATGCACCAGCCGTGGATCGACGCGATCGTCGGTGTGCGGCAGTCGGCGACCGCGGTGATGGTGTGCTGCATGCGCTGCACTTCGAGATGGAATTCGGACCGCGGCCCCGCCATCGCGCCGTCGGCCAGCACCGGGGCCAGCGTCCCGCCCATCGCGGGCAGGTCGAGGCCGTAGCTGAAATTGCGGCCGGATCCGGTGAGGACGATGGCCCGCACATCGCGATCGGCATCGAGTTTGGCGAAAACTTCCGGCAGCTCCGACCAGAACGCAGGACCCATGGCGTTGCCCTTGCCGGGTCCGATCAACGTCACCTGGGCGACGTGGTCCTTGTGCTCGATGGTGACTGACTCGTATGGCTCACCCATGGCGAAACCGTACCGTGGACTGCATGCCTTCCGACCTACGCCCTGGACCCGATTCACCGCCCGCCGACGAACTTCGCGCCGCCGAAGCATCGCTGGGAGTGCTGCAGCACATCGTGCACCCGATCTCGACCGACGACCTGTCGCGGCCGACGACGAGCGGAGACTTCGACGTAGCTCAACTCACCGATCACCTGGTCGAGACGATCACCTCGATCGGTGAGGCCTTGGGCGCCGACCTGCCGCCGCGCGACGCCGACGACACCGTCGAGCGTCAGCTCATCGCCGTCGGCAGGCCCACCCTGGACGCCTTCCATGCGCGACACGGTCTGGACGGCACCGCCACCTGGCGCGGCGAAGAGGTGCCGGTGCGGATCTTGGCGAGTGTTCTGGCTTTCGGTCTGCTCGTGCACGGGTGGGACTACGCCGCGGGTATCGGCCACCCGCCGGATGTACCCGATTCGCTGGCGAACTACGTCCTGGACATCGCCAAGAAAATCATCACCCCCGAACGCCGCGCGAACGGGGAGTTCGGCGATCCTGTCGAGGTCGATGAGCACGCACCGGCGATCGACCGTCTGGTCGCGTTCACCGGCCGCGATCCGGCCGCCAAGAGTTAGGCGCGCTCTAGATAGAAGTAGAAGTAACGGCCTACGCCATCGTGGAAGTCGATGACGCCTTTGCCGTTCATGATGCCCATCACCGTGTTGTCGTCGACCTTCTTGAAGTGGTCGTGTACCGGTTGGCCGTCGTAGACCATGGTGGCGGTGACTTCGCCGCGAAATTCTTCCAGCCACAGGCTGGCTTCGCCTTTGCCCATCTTGACATTGGAAAACCGGTTGCCGTCATCGTCCAGACAGACCAGCGGCTGCACGTCGGCGGGTGACTTGAACGTCTTGCCGTACCAGCGCGCCTTCTCCAATTGCCCGTTCATCTGGTGGCCGGTGACGAATTCACCGCCTTTCCATTCGCCGAGCATGCCGTCGATGGTGGCCGGCTGCAGGCTCGACCAATAGTCGTCGAGTTCGGCATCGTCGATAGAGCCTGTGCGTTCTTTGAACTCGGTGAACTTCTTGCGGGCCAGGTCGTCACTCATCGCGCTACTCCTCCGGTTAGATCCAGTCCACTGCGAACTTGAGCATGGCGTCGTTTTCCTCCGGCGCACCGATGGTTACCCGGACGCCGTCGCTGCCGTAGGGGCGGACGACGACGCGTGCGGCAGCCGCCTGCTGCACGAAATCCAGGGTGCGCTCCGCCAGCGGCAGCCAGACGAAATTTGCCTGCGACGGCGGGAGGGTGAACCCGGCGGCACGCAACGCCTCGCTCACCCGGGTGCGCTCGGCAACCACGGCGTCGGTGCGGGCCAGTAGTTCGTCGGCGGCGTCCAGCGACGCGATCGCCGCGGCCTGCGAGATGCTGGTCGCCGTGAACGGCACGTAGGCCTTGTCCAGGGCGGTGATCAGCTCCGGGTGGGCGGCCGCGTAGCCCACCCGCAGCCCCGCGAGCCCGTAGGCCTTCGAAAATGTCCGCAGCACAACGACGTTGCTATGGCTACGCACCAGAGCCAGGCTGTCGGGCAGCAGGCCGTCGCGGATGTATTCCACGTAAGCCTCGTCGATCGCAATGAGTATGTGCGCCGGCACCGCCTCGACGAACCGGGTCAGCGCGTCCGGATCGACCACTGTCGAGGTGGGGTTGTTGGGGTTGCAGACGAAGATCAGCCGGGTGCGGTCGGTGACCGCGGCGAGCATCGCGCCCAAGTCGAAAGTGTGGTCGGTGAGCGGCACCTGCACGGCGGTGGCGCCGGCGAGGCGGACCTGCAGCGGGTAGATCTCGAAACTGCGCCAGCCGAACAGCACCTCGTCGCCCGCCGTGGCGGTGATCTGGATGAGCTGCTGGCACAGGCTCACCGATCCACAACCGACGGCGATGTGCTCGGGTCCCCAGCCGCCGGCGCTGCCGACTCGGCCGGAGTTCAGATGCTTGGCCAACGCGGCTTTGAGGTCGACGCAGCCGTTATCCGGGTAGCGGTTGACGGCATCGGCCGCACGCTCGATGGCCGCGCGCACGCCGGGCAACGGACCGAACACGGTCTCGTTGCTGGCCAATTTGATCGCGCCCGGGACTGTCTTGCCGGGCACGTAAGCCGGCAGCCCGGCCAATTCGGGGCGCAGGCGAGCAGTCATTTCGACAGCATATGTCCGGCCTGTGTACGCTGTGCTCCGCGGCGGTTCCGGGACCGCGATTCGGGTCCGGTACCCTCGGGAAATTCAAGGAGGCGTGCCAGAGCGGCCGAATGGGACTCACTGCTAATGAGTTGTCCCTCTTAAAGGGGACCGGAGGTTCAAATCCTCTCGCCTCCGCCACATTAGACAACTGAACACATGCGCCCGTAGCTCAACGGATAGAGCATCTGACTACGGATCAGAAGGTTAGGGGTTCGAATCCCTTCGGGCGCACTCAACTCGCGGTATGACGTCCGCTGAGGCTGGACTTTTTTCGTTTGACTTCCGCGAACACCTCCGCGCCTCCTTCGGGGTCAGTCGCCGCGTCGCTCAATCATCTTGCAGGTTGCCGGGGCTGATGCTGCTGCGCCGAGTAAACCAAATGTTGGCGATACGGTTGTAAATTGTTCGTTTGGTATGTAATCTTGCGCTGCAGTGCATCACCGGTATGTGGTGCTTCCGTGAGGAGGGGCGCGTGTCGTTGGTGGCCACAGACGCCGAGCCGCGGTTGCGCTGCCTGATGGCGTGTGGCGCGAATGTCCCTCGCGCGCAGGTGCTTTGCAGCTCACGGGAGTCTACTGAGGTGGCAGGTATGGGACGCGTTCGATGATCGAGATGGCCATCGTGGGGCTCGGCTCGTGGGGTCTGTGCGTCATGGAGCGGACGGTGAACCGGGCCAGGCAGTTGGGGACGCCCGTACGGCTGCACCTGATCGAGCCCGCTCAGCTGGGAGGCGGGGTCTACTCCACCGAGCAGCCCGACTTCCTGGTGCTCAACAACGCCTGCGGTCAACTCTCCCTCTACGCCGCTCCCGACGGAGACGCTCTTCCGCCGTACGCCGTGGGCCTACACGCGTGGGCAGTGGTCCGCGGCTACCGCTGGGTGGGTTACGAGTGCCGCATCGGCGCCGGCGGTGACCCCATCCTGCCCACCGACTACCTGCCGCGGCGGTTGATGGGCGAGTACCTCGCCTGGTTCTACGACACGCTGGTGTCCTACGCCCCGCCCAACCTGGAGATCGTCCGGCACTACGCGGCCGCCGTCGACATCTCTCCGGCTCTGCGAGGGCGCGAGGCGGTGCTGCTCGACAGCGGCACCACCCTCACCGTCGACCACGTCGTGCTCACTTCGGGCCACACCTTCAACGACGAGCCCGGTGCCGACGGCGGCGTGCACTACTTGCGGCCCTACCCCATCGACTACTTGGACCAGCGCGCCCCGGCCGGATCCTCGCTGGCAGTGGCCGGCATGGGGCTGGTCGGCTTCGACGTCCTGACCGCGCTCACTATCGGACGCGGCGGGACCTTCGAAGACCGGTGCGACCGGGCCGACCGCTTGCGTTACGTGCCCTCGGGCCACGAGCCGACCATCACCCTCTATTCGCGCTCGGGGGCTCCGTACTGCGCCAAGTCGGCTACCGGTGTCGACCCCTACGGCCAATACCAGCCGGTGGTGTGCACCCCTGAGGAGTTCGCGGCGCTCACCAACCCGGGTGCGTCGCCGTTGCGGCGGCACGTGGACTTCCGGGCCGAGCTTCTCCCGCTCGTCTTCGCCGAGATGCAGGCGCGCTACTACATCCAGGCCGCGTCGCTGGCCGGCGGCGACGTGGAGTCGACCGAGGTCCGCAACGTCCTCCGCCAAGGCTGGGTCGACGGGTACTACGAGAAGGCAGTCGACGTTCTCGAGCCGCGCTACGGGCGCTTTGACCCGGCCACCCACCTCTTCGCCGGGGCAGACCGCCACTACACGTCGGCCGCCGACTATCAGGGCCAGGTTTACGACATGATCGAGGACGACCTCACCGAGGCTTTGCGGCCCGGAGGGAGCGCGGTCAAGGCCGCCCAGGAGGTGCTGCGGATCCTGCGGGACCAGCTGCGTTCGGTCATCGAGTTCGGTGGCCTGTCCCTCGACTCCTACGTCGAGTTCCAAGCCAACGTCCGGGGCCGGATCAACCGGCTCGAAGCGGGCGTGCCACCCATGCGCTCCCAGCAGCTACTGGGGCTGCTCGACGCCGGGGTGGTGCGCATTCCGCTCGGACCGAGCCCACAGGCGGTCGCCTGCCATGAGGGCGTCCGCCTGAGTTCCACGGTGCTCGACGAGCCGACAGCGGTGACGGCCGGCGAGGTGGTGCGGGGCTATCTCGACATGCCCTCGCTGGCCCGGTCTGGCTCGCCTCTGCTGAACCGCCTCTACGCCAAGGGCAGGCTGACCCAGCTCAGCTACGGTGACACCCCCGTGGGCAGCGTGGCCATCAACGAGGACTTCCACCCCTACGACACCGAGGGCCGGCTCCAGCCCAACCTCTCGGTGCTGGGCGTGCTCACCGAGGGGGTCCGTTACTTCACCCACTATCTGCCCTCGCCGCGCAGCCGCCTTCGGGCCGTCTACGACGCCCAGGCGTGCGTCGAGGCCGTGATCGGCTGAGCACATGACGGACTCCATGACCGGACGGGCGCGGCCGTTAGTGGCGGTGGGCTACGGTCCGCGCTGCGTTCCCGTGATGCAGCTGGCCGAAGCCGCCGCCGGCGTCTGCGACCTGCTCTGGATGATCGACACCGCCGTGCCGGGCATGAGCGAGATGACTGATCTGCTCAACCGGTTCGGGCCCGTCGTCGACCTCAAGGGCATGAGCGCCGAGCAGGCGATCAAGATCATGGTCGACTGGGAGCCAGACGGCATGACCACCTACCTCGACGCCGGGATGGTCGAACTGGCCTGTGTGGCAGAGGGACTGGGTCTTCCCTTCCACAGCCCGGCGACCGCCGCCGCCCTCACTGACAAGGCCCGCCAGCGTCGCGCCATGGCCGACGCCGGAATCGATATGCCGCCCTGCCACCTCATCCGCCCCGACCAGTCCGAGCAGGAGCTCGGCGCCGTCGAGGCCGAGGTGGGGTGGCCGGCCGTGCTCAAGCCCCGCTCGGCTCAGGGCAGCCGCTACACCTTCCTGGCCCACGACGGTCCGGAGCTCCAGATGCTGCTCGACACCCTCGGGCCGAGTCGTCCCGAGATGGTTCTCGAGGGCTACCTGGCCGACGATCCGGCCCGCGCCGGCGACCCCTACGCCGGCTATGTGTCCGTCGAGAGCCTGGTCGCCGACGGCGCCATCAGCCACCTGGCCCTGACCGGCCGCTTCCCGCCCGCCGGAAACTTTCGCGAGACCGGGTTCTTCATCCCCGCAGCTCTCGACGCAGCGAGTCGCGAAGCCGTCCTGGACCTGGCCACCCGGGCGATCGACGCACTGGGGGTGCGCACCGGTTGCCTGCACACCGAAATCAAGTTCACCCCCGCCGGGCCCCGCATCATCGAGGTCAACGGACGACTGGGCGGCGGTGTGCCCGAGATGCTGGAGCGGGCCGCCGGGATCAATCTCCTCGACCTCACCTTGCGGGTGGCCCTCGGCGAGCCGCTGTCGGTCGCCGGGCCCGTCGCCACCGACCGCATCGGCTACCGATTCTTCCTCCAGCCGCCGACCGTCTCGGCCACGGTGACAGCCATCGAGGGCATCAACGACTTCAGCGACCGCCCCGTGGTCGACACGGTGAGCGTCCACCAGGGCCCGGGTGCCGCCCTCGACTGGCGGGACGGCTCCGGCAACCACATCGTGGCCGTGGTCGGCTCGACCGACGACGAGGAGCAGTTGCAGGCCGCCTACCGGCTGCTGCACCAGGAAGTCACGGTCACCTATACCGACGTGAGGTACTGAGGTGGGCGTTCAATTGGCCGAGGGACCAGCGCGGTGGACGTGTGCCCTGGTCAACAACATGCCCGACTCCGCATTTTGCGCCACCGAGCGACAGTTCGTCGGCCTGCTGGAGGCCGGGTCCGGCGGCGACACGCTCGCCCTGACCCGACACACGATGGCCGGGGTGCCGCGGGGCGAGCGGATTGCGTCCCAGATCGCCGCCGAATACCGACCCCTCGAGGACATCTTCACCGAACCCCCGGACCTGCTGGTGGTCACCGGTGCCAACCCGATCGAGTCCCGTATCGAAGACGAGCCCTACTGGGCTGATCTGCACGGTCTGCTGAAGTGGGGTAGCGAGAACGTGCCGGCGATGGTGCTGTCGTGCCTGTCCGCCCACGCCGCGCTGGCCGTCTTCGACGGTGTCGAACGGACCACGCTGCCGGCCAAGTGCACGGGAGTGTTCGCCCAGGAGGCCGACCGGACTCACCCGCTGGCCGCCGGGCTCTACGGTTCCGTCGTCCTGCCGCATTCGCGGCTGAACACCGTGCCCCTCGAGGCAGTGGTCGACGCGGGCTACTCGGTGGCGCTGCAGTCAGGGCAGGTCGGGTGGAGTGTGGTCACGAAGACGGTAGGTGAGTGCGAGGTCATGCTGGTGCAGGCCCATCCCGAGTACGACCCGTCGAGCCTCGTCCGCGAATACGTCCGGGATGTACGCCGCTACGTCGGCCACTTGCGCGACGAGTTGCCTTGTCTACCAACAGATTGCGCGACCGGTCCAGATTGGGATGCGCTCTGCCGGATGCATGCGCGGGTGGTCGGCGGCGAGCGGAACGCAGACCTGGTAGCCGCGTTCCCGTTCGACGACATCTGCGTCCGGGCTCCCTGGCCGTGGCGGGGGACGGCCCAGCGCCTGTACGCCAACCTGTTGGGCACTATCCCGAGAAGGAGCGCCTGAGCCATGCACGACGAGACCATCGCCATCCACGGCGGCTACACATCCGACGGGACGCGGGCCGTGGCGGTCCCCATCTACCAGACCGTCGCCCACGACTTCATCGACGCGGCCCACGCCGGTGCCGTGCTCGACCTGGAGACGCCGGGCTTCCACTACAACCGGCTCAACAACCCGACGCTGGACGTCCTCGAACAGCGCATCTGCGCGCTCGAAGGCGGAACGGCGGCCCTGGTGGTGGCCTCCGGCATGGCCGCCGTCAGCTACGCCATCCTGACCGTGGCGGCGGCCGGCTCGAACATCGTGGTGGCTCCCCAGCTCTACGGGGCCACCTTCACCTACTTCGCCCACGTGCTGCCCACGCTGGGCATCGAGGCGCGCTTCGCCGTCGACGACCGTGCCGAGTCGATCGCCCCGCTGATAGACGAGAACACCCGCGCGGTGTTCTGCGAGACGATCGGCAACCCGGCCGGCAACATCGTCGACCTCGAGGCCGTTGCCGAGGTGGCCCACGCGGCCGGCGTGCCCCTCATCGTCGACAACACGGTGGCCACGCCGCTGATGCTCAAGCCCTTCGAGCACGGCGCCGACGTGGTCGTCCACTCGCTGACCAAGTTCGTCGGCGGCCACGGCACTACCCTCGGCGGAGCCATCGTGGACGGCGGCCGGTTCCCGTGGGCCGACCATCCTGACCGCTTCCCCAATTTCAACCAGCCCGAGCCCGCCTTCCACGGCGTCGTCTTCGCTCGCGACTTTCCCGAGCGGCCCTTCACCGTGCGGGCCCGCTCCACCCAGCTGCGCAACAGTGGCGCCACCCTGTCGCCCTTCAACGCCTTCCTGCTCCTGCAGGGCCTCGAGACGATGGCGGTGCGGCTCGAGCGTCACGAGGCCAACGCCCGGGCCGTGGCCGAATACCTGGCCGCCGATCCCCGGGTGGCCTGGGTGAGCTTCGCCGGCTTCCCCGACCATCCGTATCACCACCTGGTCGAGCGCTACCTGCACGGACGGGTGCCGTCGATCATCACCTTCGGGGTCGACGGCGGCTACGACGCCGGCCTGGCGTTCTTCGATGCGCTTCAGCTCATCAAGCGGCTGCTCAATCTGGGCGACGCCAAGTCGCTGGCCATCCACCCGGCCTCGACCACCCACCGCCAGCTGTCCGGCGAGGAGCTGGCGAAGGCCGGTATCCGGCCGGAGACGATCCGGCTGTCCATCGGGATCGAGCACATCGACGACATCGTCGACGACATCGACCAGGCTTTAGACAAGGCCATGGCTGGCCGGGTCCACTGAGCGCACCATGCCATTGACGACTGAGGTGTCGACGTATTTCGGACCGCCTGATTCACCCTTGTTCGGGGTGGTGCATCTGCCGGTCGACAACCAGATCAGGGGCGGGGTACTGATCTGTGGTTCGCTCGGCAAAGAGGGGATGGACAGCGTCCGGCTGCAACGAATCCTCGCCGACAGCCTGGCCCGCCGCGGTTTCGGCGTGCTGCGTTTCGACTATCTGGGCTTGGGCGATTCCGCGCACTCGCAGGTCCGCGATGATGCGGTGGCCAACTGGGTGGCGAGTGTGGGCCACGCACGCGACTACCTCGCGCTGATCGGCGCGCAGTCGGTGACCGCGATCGGCGTACGTGCCGGCTGCCTGATCCTCGACGAGTACCTGGCCCGGTCCCTTGCCGAATCCCACCCGGTCGACTCCGTGGTCTACCTCGATCCCGCCGGAACGGGCAGGCGCTATCTGCGTGAGCACACCACGCTGTTCCGCTTGTCGGCGGGGGAGGACGCCGCGACGCCCGGTGAAGTGTTGATCATCGGCGGCCGGTTCAGTGACCATGCCGCCGCAGAGTTCGCCGGGCTGCGGATGCATCCCAATCCGGTAAGCGTCGCGGATGTACTTCTGGTGGGGCGACCGGGCGATACCGACAAGCACGTCACTGCTCTGGCGTCGGCCGACGGCGTTGATGCGATCACCACCGGCGGTCTGGCTGAATGCGCACATCCGCTGGCGATACCGCTACCGATCCCTGTCACCGCGGTCGATTCGATCATCGACTGGATCGACGACAAGGTTCCCACTGGTACCCGTCAGGCCACACCCCGGTACGTGACCACGGTGACGATGCCGGCAGAAGGGCCCGACGGCGTCGACGTCGTCGAAAGCATCGAACGGATCGAGCCGAACGGCCTGTTCCTCATCCGCACGCAGCCCGAACGCTCCAGCAGCGCGCCGGTGAAGACCGTGTTGTTCTTCGTGTCGGCCCACGACTTGCACGTAGGACCCGCCCGGGAATGGGTCGAATTGTCGCGTCGCGTTGCAGCGGCCGGGTCACCGGCGGTGCGCTGGGACCCGTCAGGACAGGGCTTGTCGGGACCGATCAGGCGGAACCCTTGGCGCACAGTGTATTCCAAGGCCGACATCACCGACTCGATAGCGGTGGCCGAACATGCGCGCCGAGGCGGCGGCGAACTCCAGCTTGTCGGAATCTGTTCCGGCTCGTGGTACGCCGCTCACGCCGCCCGCAGCATCGGTGGACAGTCGGCGATCCTGGTCAACCTGGTGGCGTGGAATTGGCGCGTCACCCCCACCGTGATGGAGCAGCAGTATTTCCGGCAGAAAACGCTGACTGCGCATGCGGCCAACGACAGCGGCGCCGGCCGCTCCGAATCACAGTGGACGATGCGCCTCGAAGCACGTATCCGTCTGGGACAGAACCAGACGAAAAGCCTTATGCACAAGCACCTCCCGCGGTTCGTCCTGCGGGTGTTGAGCTGGATCGGGCTGATATTTCTGCCGGAGGATGTTCTGACCACGCTTGCCCGCCGTGGAACCGACGTGACGGTGATCGCTTGCCCCGAGGACGCGGAGCAGTTCACTGCCAAAGGCGGTCGGGCAGCGCTTGACCGGCTGCAGTGGACGTCGCAGCCGCCCCGCCTGATCACCACACCCACCGGCGATCATTCGGCCAATCACCCGGCGATATTGGCAGCGATCCGCGCCGCCGTTCTTCCGGCAGCAGCTACCTCGTCTAGTGCTGAGCGCGATCATGACCAGATAGGAGTCGGCGCTTGACCGAGGACGCGATCAGCATCGGCGGTGTCGACCTCGCCGACCCGGACACCTACGCGTCGGGCATGCCCTTCGATGCGTTCCGGAAGCTCCGCGAGAACGCACCCGCGGCATGGCACCCGTACAAGGATGGGAGCAGGTTCCTCGCGCTCACCGGCTACGACGAGGTGTTCGCCGTGTCCCGCGACAGCACCACGTGGTCCTCGGAGGCGACGGGGGTGTACTTCGACGTGCCCGGTCCCGACGACATCGCCGACCAGCGGGGCGTGATGATGTTGACGATGGATCCGCCGCGGCACACCGCCCTGCGCGCTCTGGTCAGCAAGGGCTTCAGGCCGCGTCAGGTAGCGAAGCTCAACGAGCGCATCACGGACATGGCGCGTGACGTGGTCGACAACGTCGTCGAGCGGGGCGAGTGCGACTTCGTCACCGACGTCGCCGGGGCGCTGCCCTCATACGTCATCGCCGAACTGCTGGGCATTCCGCTGGAAGACGGCTACCGGCTTTACGAGCTGACCGAGATCATGAACACCGGAGCGATAGGGGGCTCGCGCGCCATCCGGGCAGCCGCCGAGATGTTCGGGTACTCAAGGGAATTGGTAGCGCGCAAACGTGCGGATCCATGCGATGACATCGCGACATCGCTGCTGCATGCCGAGGTCGACGGACAGCGTCTCACCGAACGGGAGTTCAACTTCTTGTTCATGCTGTTGATCAATGCGGGCGGCGACACCACGCGTAACCTGGTCGCCGGCGGAATGTGCGCGCTGATGGACCATCCGCAGCAGCGGAGCAAGCTGGAGGCGGAGCCGTCGCTGCTGCCGATCGCGGTTGAAGAAATGCTCCGCTACGTCACCACGTTCATCGCGTTCTTCCGTACGGCCACGAAGGACACCGAACTACACGGGGTTCCTGTGCAGGAGGGCGAGCGGGTGGCGATGTTCTACCCGTCGGCCAATCGGGATGAGACCCGCTTCGTCGATCCCGAGCGTTTCGACGTGACCCGTAAGCCCAACCCACACTTGGCCTTTGGCGGCGGCGGCGCCCATTTCTGCCTCGGCGCGAACCTCGCCCGGGTGGAGGCGGCGGCGCTGGTGTCGGAGGTGCTGAGCCGGATGAAGAACATGGAGTTGGCGGGGCCGATCGAGCGCATGCCATCGACGCTGATCAACGGTATCCACTCCATGCCCGTCCGGTTCACCCCTGGCCGACGCGCCTGCGCGTAGCGACCGCGCCGGATCAGGCCGTGGCGGAACGCAACTCGACGCGCTGGCGAAGAAACGCGGCAAGGCGCAGCGGGATGGCAACGAGGCTCAATAGGGCGAACGGCAGATATTCGGCGGCATAGAGCCACTGATGTGGCTTCTGGTTGAGTGCACCCAGCACGAAATCCCGGCCGAAGGCGATCAAGATGTACGTCGTGGCCAGGAAGAGTAAAGGCCGCCACAGCCGCCCGAGTCTGCGTATTCCGATTCCGAAGGACAGCAGCACCAGCAGGCAGGTGAAGAAGAGGGCGACGAGGAAGAACCACAACAACCCGCCCTGCAGCGGAACCTGGCCGATGAGGACGCCGAGCCAGACGACCAAACCGATATGGGCCAGCAGCGCCGCAGCGAAGGCAAGGCCCGAGGCTCGCGCCTGACGAGCCAACCCGCCGAAGGCCGGCCCGAACAGGACGGCCAGCGCGCCGCCGGTATAGGAAAGCCAGAAGAAGAGAAATGACCAGCGGGCCGTGACGCGCACCCCGAGCCGAACGCTATCGAGACCGGTTCCGCGCACGACCAAGACGGCCACGGCAAGTGCGAGCGCACCGCCCAACGCGCCCGCTATCCACGCCCAGGTCGGATCATGTCTGGGCGTCACCACACTCCGCTCCGGCGTCGGGCGGATTGCAGACGACGAGGACAACGGCCATCGCGTGGCAATCGGCGTGCGAGAGCGACAAAGACGAGCTACGCCAGCCTTGCTGCTGCGCCCGCTCGGCGAGTGATCCGCTCAGCCGGAGTAGCGGCAGCGGACCATGTCGCGTCACCTCGATCTCGCGCCAGGGAAACGCCATGTCGGGTTCTGCGAATACCTTGATCACTGCTTCTTTGGCGGCGAATCGAGCCGCCAGTCGTTGCACCCGGTTATTGCCCTGGCAGTCGCTGATTTCGCCGGCCGTGAAGATTTTGCGCAGGTAGCTTTCCCCGAACGCGGCTAGCGAGTTCTGGACATCCTCGAGGGGCACGACATCGCATCCGACCCGAACGCGATGTCCGTCGACCTCACGTGGCGGGGCGATCACGCAACCGCTTTGACCAGGCCTTGAACTACCTGCTCGATGTTGGCGACGGAAGCGAACGTGGACTTCTTCAGCACTTCGTCGGGGAACTCGATGTCGAAGGCATCCTCGAGGGCAAGCATGACGTCGACCGACGCATGCGACGTCAGGCCGAGGTCGTAGAGGTCGGCCTGATCGTCCACCTCGCGTGGATCCACCGCCATCCGGCCATGAGCAACTAAGACGTCACGAATTTGGTCCTGAATCACGCTTTCCTCATTTCTGCCGTGGTTGAACTGATGAGTTCGGTATGGGGTTCGACGGGCGGAACGTAGGTTCCGGGTGCCTTGAGCCGCTTGCGGGCGACGCGGCGGTAGCCGTAGAAGTCCGATATGTACGCCGGGCTGTCGTAGAGCCAGTCCAACGGCTCCCGCATGTCGTCGACGTAGCCGATCGAATACGAGCCACGCTGGTAGCCCATCAGCCTCAGCAGCCCCTCGGGAAGAGTGCGGGCGATCTCGGGCGGGCAAGCGAGATACTGGTTTTCCTCCTGCCGCAGCCACCCGAGCGAGTAGCCCACGTTCATCCCGATTCGGCTGGTCTCGGTGGTGTTGGCGCCGCCGCCGTGAAATATCGAGCCGGTATACAACAGGACTGAACCCTTGGACATGACCGCCGGAGAGGACAGCGCACAGTCCACGTCGTCGGGATCGTCCTCCCACCGGTGGCTGCCCACCACCATCCGGGTCGCGCCCATCTCCTCGGTGAAGTCGGTCACGGCCCACATGGTGGCGACCTCGGCTTCGAAGCCGGTGGGGAAGTGGTAGCGATCGAACGACCACTGGTCCCGATGAATCATCTGCGCCGGCTCACCGGGTCCGATGGTCACCAGCTGGGTCAGGTCGATCTGGAAGGTGCTGGCGTGGTCGCCCAACACCAGGTCCAGCGTGTCGATGATCGTCGGATGAGTGATGAGCGAGCGAGCGGTCGGCGAACGGGCGATCAAGGCGCCGGTGCGACGGGTGGTCTCGCCCAGGAAGTCGGTGTTGCCGCCGCTGGTGATAGCCAGGTGCGGTTCGAGCTCGGCCCGTATCTGATCCATCGTGCCTGGTGATGCGAGGTCTGCAATGACCACACAGCCGTCTTCGTTGAGCACGTGCGCAATGTCCGCCGGCGAGGAACACGAACCGACTGTCCGTACTGCTATTGGCATAACGGGGACTATACGGCATGATATGAGAGCAATCCAATGACTTACGGTCGGTTAAATCCCGGCTTTCATGACTACGTAGAGAGCGGTGCCAGTACAGATGCTTCCGTTCCGGTTTGGCATACACGCCGCCGTCGCGCCGACGATGTCGGCGTGGCGGGATCAGGCCCGCATGGCCGAGGATCTCGGTTACTCGGCGCTCTACATTCCTGACCACCTGGACGATCAGTTCGGGCCTCTGGTAGCCACGACCGTGGCCGCTGAAGCGACCTCCACCCTCCACGTGGGGCCGCTCGTGTTGAACAACGACATCCGCCACCCGGTGGTGTTGGCGAAGGAGATCGCCACGCTCGGCCTAGCGGCCGAGGGCCGGGTCGAGGTGGGTCTGGGGGCGGGCTGGCTCCGGACCGATTACGAGCAGGCAGGGATCGAGCTCGACGAACCGGCTGTCCGGGTGGACCGGCTGGCTGAGAGCCTCGCGATCATGAAGACGCTGTGGAGTGAGGGGAAAGCGACGTCAACAGGAACGCATTACACCGTGCGAGATGCCCGTTGTGATCCTCGCCCAACATCGCCACCTCGCGTCATCGTCGGAGGCGGAAGCAGGCGAATCCTCACGGTTGCCGGTCAACAAGCGGACATCGTGGGCGTGAACACCAGCCTGGCTTCGGGCCAGAAAGGCGGCGACCTGGCGAGCCAGGCCACCTTCGATCATTTCGACCGCTGCTTGGCATGGGTGCGCGAGGGAGCCGGTGACCGCTTCGATTCGATCGAGCTGCAGATCGTGGCCTTCGCCACCAGGGTCGTCGCCAGCAGTCGTGCTGCCGCTCGGACCGCAACGATGCTCGGCCTTCCGGGTGAGGATGCGCTGGAGCTTCCGATCGTCCTGATCGGCACCGAGGACGAACTGTGCGAGCGGCTTGTGCAGCGCCGCGAGAGGTGGGGCTTCACCAACATCGTCGTTCCCGGCGAGGCGATGGAGTCCTTCGCGCCGGTGGTCGCCCGGCTTGCGGGCACCTAGGCCGGTGACCTTGACCGGCGTACTCGGCGCGGTGCTGGACCACGCCGATCAAGCCCCGGATCGGCCCGCGGTCAAGGACCTGGATCGCGCGTTGACCCGGGGCGAATTGCGCGCCGCCGCTGGGCGAGTTGCCGCCGGCCTGGTTCAAAAAGGCGTCGAGCCCGGAGATCGGGTTGCGCTGCTGATCGGTAATTCCGTGGACTTCGTGGTGGCGGCGCTGGGTTGTCTGTGGGTGGGCGCCACGTTCGTTCCGCTGGCGATCAGCGATCCAGATCACCGCCGCGCACAGATCGTCTCGGACTGCCGGCCCGCACAGGTGATCACCGGCGGTCCGGACCACGCGGTGCCGTCGGGATTTCCCGTCGGCACACCGTGGACCACGGTCGCGGCCTTGAGCGCAGGAGGTGGGCCGCCGCCGACACCTGTAACCGGGCCGATCGCCTACATCATCTATACGTCGGGTACGACCGGCATCCCCAAGGGTGTGCAGATCAAGCCGGAGGCGTTTTTCACGGCGGTCGAAGCATGCGCTGACGCGGTGGGATTGGCCGACGATGACCGGTGCCTGTGCGTTTCGCCGGTGCATTTCGACGGGTCCTTTTCTGCCATCTTCCCCCCGCTCGTCCGCGGCGCCGCCCTCGTCATCCCCGACCGGGAAGCCCTGCTTTTTCCGCGGAGGTTCTTCTCGATCGTCGCCGTCGAGGGGATCACGGCGACCAGCTTCTCTCCCAGCTATCTGCGGTTGCTGCGGTCCAGCGGCCGTCTGGCGGCATTGGCCGACACCCCGCTGCGCGTGATGGCGCTGGGCGGTGAAGCTCCGTCCACGGCCGATATCAGGGCGGTGTGGGCCGCCAGCCCGGGACTGCGAATAGTGAACCGCTACGGCCCGACCGAGACCACCATCGCGGTTGCCCACCTGGACCTGACCCCGGAGTTGCTCGACGCCGGGCTGGTACCGATCGGTCATCCTCATCCTGGGAGCTCGTTCTACCTCGTCGATGAGCACGGATGTCCAGTGGATCGTCCGGGAGTGGTGGGCGAGCTGTACGTCGGCGGCCCGCAGTTGATGGCTGGCTATCTGCACGATCCTGTGCATAGCGCGGCTGTGCTGCGGACGGACGTCATCGACGGGACCACTGTCTACCGGACCGGTGACCTGGTCTTCCGCGACGACCGGGGCAACTACGTCTACGCGGGCCGTTCGGACCGCGTCATCAAGCGACACGGTGTGCGGATGTCGCTGGTCGAAGTGACCGAGGCGCTGGGTGGTACCGACGGGGTCGCGTCCGCGGCGTGCACGACCTTCGACCTGGATGGCGCTCTGGGGGTGGTCGCGTTCGTGGTGCCCAACGGCGAGCTCACTTCTCTCGCCGTCCGCCGGGCCGCCAGCGAGCGACTGCCGGCGACGATGCTGCCCGATCAATTCGTCGTGGTGGCCGACTTGCCGTTGACGTCTTCCAGCAAGGTCGACGAGCGACGGCTGCTGGCGGAGGCCGGCTTGTCTGCACCGAACGCCGGGGCCTGAGCGTATGCGCAGGACACCGTCATCGGCATTCCCCGACGCGAGTCAGTCCAACTTCTGGATCAAGCTGGCGCCGAGCGTTGCGCGCCTGTTCGGGGCTTCCTCGATGCTGCGCACCAAGACCATCAACGCCGCACAGATCGCCGATTTCGTCGATTGGCAGGTGCGTGTGTTCGGTGGTCGGCCAACGGTTTTCGCGCGACGGGAAATGCTGTGGGAACGGCTCGCGAAACGGCTGGATCCACACCGTCCACTTGTGGTGCTCGAGTTCGGCGTCGCCTGGGGTTATGCGACCAATTGGTGGTTGGGTCGATTGGGCGGGCGCGACGTGGTCTGGCACGGGTTCGACCGTTTCACCGGGCTGCCACGCGCCTGGCGTGAATACGCGCAGGGCACGTTCGATGCCGGCGGTAAGCCGCCCGCGATCGACGACGGGCGGGTCCGTTGGCACGTCGGCGACGTCCAGGACACCCTCGGCGCAGTGGACCTGGCCGCCGCGCGGGATGCGCAGTGGCTGGTGCTGTTCGACATGGACATCTACGAACCGACGGTCTTCGCCTGGGAGGCGATCAATGCTCACCTACGACCCGGGGATGTCATCTACCTCGATGAAGCGGTGGACCGCGACGAGCGCCGCGTTCTGGACGAGATGATCCTGCCGTCGATCGGTTGCGAGTCCGCCGGGGCCACGGCGTACGCGCTGGGTTTGGTTGTCACCCGCTCCGCTGGCTGACGCCCGCAGAAACCGCTCGGCACCTAAAAAAGCTCTTTTGCTACCAATAGTATGAAACATTGCCAAATAGACTACTATTGGTCGAATGGAAGCCATGGTGACCCGCGCGACGCCGGACGAACTCTACAAGGAACTGATCCAGCGTCAGCGCGCTGAATTACAGGACGCCTACATGAAAGGCGTGCGCCGACTGCGATGGGATAAGGAGCGTCTCGCCGCAGAACGCCAACGGCGTCTGCGGGAGCTGCTGGTGCATGCCGCCGACAACTCCCCGTTCTGGCGGGAACGACTGGCGGGCCACGATCTGGCCAACTTCACCGAGGCTGACCTCCCGTCGCTGCCGATCCTGACCAAAGACGAGATGATGACGGAGTTCGACCGGATTCTCACCGTCCCTGGTCTGACGCGAGCCCGGATCAAAGAACACATCGATTCGCTCGACGGAGATCGGTACATCGATGACGAGTACCGGGCAATCGTCAGCTCTGGATACGCGGGAACAGAGGCGTACCACGTTTACGGCTGGGACTCGTTCATCACCTTCGTGATGCAGGGCTCGCGGTGGACCGGGCGACGCGGCGAAGATCCGGCGGCGGTCTTGGCGCAGTGCTTCAGTTGCAGCGCCCGGCATGAGTCGGGGGCGTTCTACGCGTTCAGCAGCTTCCAGGGCGGCGGTCCGACGTCGCACTGCTTCGACGCCACGCTCCCCCTGGACGTCATCGTCGACCGGCTCAACAACATCCGACCCTCGGTGCAGGCCCTCCAAGGATGGCCGAGCCTCATCTGGGAACTGGCGTCGGAGGCCAGGCATGGACGACTCACCATCACACCGACCTGGGTCAGCGTGGCGGGGGAGCTCTGCACCGAGCCCGTGCGAGAGGCCGTGCGGTCCGCCTGGGGCATCGAGGCTTCGGAGTTCTGGGGCTGTTCAGAGGGCACCTACGCGTTCCCCTGCGGCGTCGGAGAAGGCATGCACGTCGCCGACGACCTGGTCATCCTCGAGCCGGCGGATGCCGACGGCAACGTCGTGCCCTACGGGCAGCCCGCGGATCGGATGCTGTTGACCAACCTGTTCAACCCGGTACAGCCGCTGATCCGCTACGACCTCATCGACGCGGTGACCATGACCGACGAGCCGTGTCCGTGCGGTTGTGCTCACCGGCGCATCACATCGGTCAACGGTCGGATCAACGGAGCCTTCGAGTACGACGGCGGTGCGGCGGTGCCCCGCGCGGCCGTCGAGCAGACCGTCGTCGCCACCCCTGGCGTCGTCAACTTCCGCGTGCGCAAGACGCAAGGTGGTGTCGACGTGTCCGTGGTGACCGACGGTTCATCCGACCTGCGGCAGCTGCGGACGGAATTGGTCGACGTGCTCGGCCGGCACGGCGCACCGGAGCCGGATGTCGCTGTGCAGGAGGTCGATTCGATAGAGCGGCTGTCGCGGGGAAAGACCAAGCAGTTCGACACCCAGGCGATCTAGCCGCCCTCTACAGCGATACGCACCTGCTGCTCGTTGGCCGGGTCGGCGGCGAAAACCACACGTACCGCGACGGTTTCACCCGCTGGAACATTGGTGACGTCGTGCGGCGCGAGCGGGCATGGGGGTGGATGGTCCAGGCTGCACAGCGCTTTGGTGATCGAGCCGCCTGAGCGTTGGGACTGCCGCCGGGCTGCATCGCGATGACGGCTTCGTGGACAAGGCTTTGCGGACCACGGAACCTGATCCAACAGTGCGGCGGCGGTGATTGGTCTTTACAACGACGGAAGTATGTCGAGTAAGAAGTTGGCGCCGGTGGCGCTCGCGTGGAGCATGTCACCGAAGGCCGCGGCGGTGTCCCAATCGGTGTCAGACCCCGCCAAGGCGGTGCTGTCAGCGCCAAAGACGGAGGCGAGGTCGCTTATGCCGCTCGCCTCGGCGTTGCTGTTGGCGCCGTCAGCGATTGCGGTTGTCAGGAATCCGCCGGCGGTCGCCTCGCCACCGCCGGCGGCGGAGGCGAGGTCGTAGTTGCCTACGCCGGCGGTCGCGCTGCTGCCGGTGCCGATGGCGGTGGCGATGTCACCGTTACCCAAACCAGCATCGGCGTAGCTGTTGGTGCCGTCGGCGAATGCGGAGTCATCGCTGGCGCCGATTGCGACTTGGGCTTGGCTACCGGTGCCGACGGCGATTGCGGAGTCAAGGTTGGCGCCCAACCCGACTTGGGCTTGGCTACCGGTTCCGACGGCGACCACGAGATCAAGGTTGGAGCCGCCCAACACGGCGGCGTCGGCGGTGCTTCCGGTGCCGTCAGCGAATGAGATGTCGCCGATGCCGCCGCCGAGCGATATGCCGCCGCCCAAGCTGTCGCCGCCGGCGGTCGCATTGGCGCCGTCGCCGATGGCGATCGCCATGTCTCCAACACCTGAGGTGGCAGTGGCGGTGTTGCCTGCGGTCGGGAACAAATCCATCCCGTCGATCGAGACCTGGTAATCCAGCGCTGTCGTCTGGGCGGGGAGTGACAGGCCACCCAGCAGTTCATCGACCCACGACAATGGGTCGGTGGACGGGTCAGCCCAGGCGACCCCCGATGTGGAGGCCAGCGCCACCCCAATGCCCAGCACGCCCAATAGCCCGCTACGGGTAGCGCGTTTCATCGGTCTCCCTCTCGTTGGGCGCCCCCCAGGTTTCCGCAACATTTTGGATCGGGCACGGAACCACCGGTGACGCGGAATCTACTCCCCGCGCAACTCTGGCAAGCGTGTTTGACACAAGTTGAACTACCCGGTTTTTTGCACTGCTAGCGTGCGGTGCGAGGAGGATCGGTGAAAATCATTCCTAAGTTGGTGGTCTTCGGCCTAGTCGAGTTTGCTGTGTTCGGCTCGCTGCTATTTTTCCCAGCAGGCACGTTAAATTACTGGCAGGCATGGGTTTTTCTGGTGGTGGTTGCCCTTTGGGCGTGGATCCCGACCATTTACTTGCTGCGCACGAACCCCATTGCGCTTCAGAAGCGGATGCGTGGGGGGCCGACAGCGGAGGCCCGAATGGCGCAGAAGGTCGTTATTGCCGGCTTGTACTTGTCGCTGGCCGCAATGGTCGTAGTCAGCGCCCGCGACCATCGCTGTGGCTGGTCGCCGGTACCACCGGCGATCTGTCTGCTTGGTGATGTTCTGCTGGCCGCTGGATTGACTGTGGTGGCTCTGGTGATCATTCAGAACAGCTATGCAGCGGCAACTGTCCGGGTGCAGACAGGCCAAAAGGTCGTCTCCACCGGTCTCTACGGGATGGTGCGGCACCCCATGTACACCGGCAATGTGATCATGATGGTCGGCATTCCCCTTGCGCTCGGCTCCTACTGGGGACTCGTCTTCGTCGTGCCTGGCCTGATCGTGCTTGCCCTGCGTATCCGCGACGAGGAGAAGTTACTCCGCGAAGAGTTGAAGGGATACCGCGAATACACGCAGGAGGTTCGCTATCGCCTGATGCCACTGATGTGGTGACAGCCGCGCGGCCTGCACCTGAATCGGTCGACGTGCCGCAGCCAACCCATGCCGTGGTGAAGCAGCGCATCAGGTACGAGCGTCCCTCGCATTGCATCTCCTTACAACGTCAAGCCGTGAAAGGAATGCCGGCACATCGCGCAGCTCCTCGGCAACGATCACTCTGTGGTTTCTTGTGCTGCTGTGGACTGTCTATTCAATTGCTGGCCGAGACTTTTTATGGTCGGCGCGTTGATGAGGGTGGGTAGCGCGAGGTGGGCGTCGAGGGCTGTGTTGATCGCGGCGATCGCCCGCATCGCCGAAAGCGAATCCCCGCCCAGATCGAAGAACGAATCTTCGACCCCAACTCGGTCGACACCCAGCACCTCGGCCCAGATGCCTGCCAGGACCTGCTCGATCAGCGTGGCCGGAGCGCGATATTCGCCGCCGTTGGCCTGGTGTCCGGGTGCCGAGATCGACGTGGTCAGCGGCTGGGCAAACAGCGCCTGATCGTCCCGCTCGTCTAGGTCTATCGATGACAATGGCTGCTTCGGATCACCGGCCATGGTCACCAACACCCGCTGAAAGCGCTCGATCAGCGCTTCGATGACGGGTGCGTTGAAAAAATCCGCGCGATACTGAACTCGCAACTCCAGTTCGTTGCCAGGCACGGCCTGGATCGTCAGCGGGTAGTGGTAGTAGTCGCGGTTGGTGAGCCCGGTAACGACCAACCCGTCTGCGCCTGACAAGGCCGCTGCGTCGGTCGGGTAGTTCTCGTAGACGATAACGGTGTCGAACAGTCTTTCGTGACCGGTGGCGCGGTGGATGTCGCTGAGAGCCAGGTGCTGGTGTTCGAGGGTCTGATTGTGGTTGTTGTGGAGCTGGTTCAGTAGGTCGGTGGTGGTCGTCGCCGTGTCGATGGTGGCCCGTACCGGGACCGTGTTGATCAACAGCCCGATCATCGATTCCGCGCCGACCACCTCATCCGGGCGTCCCGAGACGACGGCGCCGAAGGCGACATCGTGATGGCCGGTCAGCCACATCAGCAGGGTTGCGAAGGCGCCCTGCAGCACGGTGTTGACGGTGGTGTGTGACGAGCGGGCCAACTCGGCAACCGCCCGGGTGGTGTGCTCGGACACCCAGAACGACGCCACGTCTCGCGGTCCCACCCCTAACCGGTCTGGCGGGCCGATCAAGGTCGGGGTGTCAAAACCGGCCAGCACGTCACGCCACGCGGCGCGGGCGGCTTCGTGGTCCCGATCGGCCAGCCAGGTGATGAACTTGCGGTACGGCGCGGTCGCGGGTAGGCGCTGCCCGTAATAGCTGGCAAATACCTCCCGCAGCATGTTTGGCAGTGACCAGCCGTCCAGCACGATGTGGTGATTCGTCAGTACAAACCGGTGCTGATCTTCTTCGGTGCGGATCAACGCCGCCCGGAAGGCGGGCTCGTCGGCGAGATTGAACACCGCGGCGCGTTCGGCGGCGCACACGCGCTGGATGTCCTCATCAAGGTCCCGGTCGCCTACGCTCAGATCGATAAATCGCCAGGGCGTCGTGGGATCGGCCGGGATGATCTGAACCGGCTGGTCAAACTGTTCGGAGAATCGGGCCGCTAGGTGTGGATGCCGGGTGACCACCGCATGTAGCGCGTCGCGGAGCCGGTGCTGATCAAGCCGACCGTTCAACGCGATATCCAGCTGCACTGCATACACATCGTCGCCACCAGCGTGCGCGGTGTTGGCGTGAAAAAGTAGCCCTCGCTGAAGGGGCGTCAACGGCAAAATATCGGCGATCTCATATTGCCGGCAAAGCTCGTCGATCTGCTGCTGGCTCAGCCGGGCGGGCGCGATATCCGACGGCGTCAACCCGCCACCACCCCGTCTGACGTATGCGCAGATTCCGGCCAGGGCTTCAAACCACAACCGACTCATCCGACTGACCTGCGCGTGATCGAGCGCCGACGGCGCCCATGTCCAGCCCGCCTGCAGGTGCGGGCCGGTGTCGGTATCGATGGTTCCGGCATTGAGCGCCACCGTGTGCATCAACGGCATGGGGATAGCGGCGGCGACCCCGGTCACCGACGAAGCATCCTGACAAACCTGCCAAGCCTGACCAGATGCCGCGGCCGCCCCTGCACCCAGGCGCCCCAGGTAGTTGAACCCGATCACTGGATCGGATCCGGCCAGATCAACATCGGGGTTCAGATAACGCAGCAGACCGTAGGTCAACGGATCTGGCAGGGCGCGCAGCTGCTCTTTGGCGGCTTTGATCACCGCGCCCAAACCCGCATCACCGGCTACCACCTGCACCCATGACAGCCCGCCCACCGCCAACGCCACCGGATACTTGGTCGTGAACCATCCGACCGTGCGCGACAGGTCAACATCGGTGCCCAGCTCCTCTTGGCGACCGTGACCTTCCACATCGATACCGACCGGCGACGCGCCAGTCCCTAAAAACTCCGCCAGCGCCAACCCGAACGCGATCAACAAAATGTCGTGTATCCCGGCATGAAACGAGGTCGGCACTTCACCGAGCAGCATCTGGGTGGTCTCGGCATCGAGCAGCACCGACAATTGCCCCGCGCCCGCATAGGTATCCACCTCTGGACGCACCGCCGGCAGCGCGGGAGGAATTGCCGCGGCCTGCCGCCAGGCGTCGACCTGTTCCACTACTTCCCGGCGGGTTGCATGCTCAACCAACAACGACGCCCAGCGGGCAAATGACATCCCCGGCGCGGGCAGATCCACCTGCTGCCCTCCACGATGCTGAGACCAGGCAATGTTGAGGTCCTCCAGGAGAATTCGCCATGACACCCCGTCGACGGCCAGGTGGTGAATGATCACCACCAGCTGAGCCGTGGAGGTCGCCCACAGCGCGCTCAACATCACTCCCGCAGCCGGATTCAACCGCGAGCGTGCCGCCACCACCGCGTCGTCAGACACCACGTCCACTGTTTGCAGGCACGCGCGCGCATCCACTGAACCGGCATCGGGCACCTGCAGCGACCAACCCCTGGCGCCGTCGTCCTCGACCCGCACCCGCAACATGGCATGCCGATCCAGTAAGGCCTGCAACAGCACCACTACGTCGGCCTCGGTTACCCCCGCGGGGGCCTGCAACAGCACAGTCTGGTTGAACTCGCCCACCGGGCCTCGTACGTCCCGCAACCAGCAGATGATCGGGGTCGCGGCCGCAGGCCCTACACCCTCGTCAATCACCTCGTTCGCATCGGTGGCCACGCCGGCGACCCGGGCCAGCCGGGCCACGGTCTGCTCCACGAAAATATCGCGCGGCCGGCAAAGCACCCCGGCGCCCCGCGCCCGGGCCACCACCTGCATCGACAGGATGCTGTCCCCGCCCAACTCGAAGAAGGATTCGTCGACTCCGACCCGGTCTACGCCCAGGACCTGGGCGTAGATACCGGCCAGGATCTCCTCGATCGCGTCAGCGGGGGCGCGGTAGCGATCGAGGTCGTGGTATTCGGGCACCGGCAGGGCCCGGGTGTCGAGTTTGCCGTTGACCGTCAACGGCAACGCATCGAGCACCACCACCGCGGCCGGGACCATATAGGCCGGCAGCCGCTCGGCCAGCACCGCGCGCACCCCGGCCGCATCGGTGGCCCCGGTGACATAGCCCACCAGGCGCTTATCGCCGGGGCGGTCCTCGCGGGCGATCACCGCCGCCTGCCCCACCCCGTCGACGGCGATCAATGCGGCCTGGACTTCACCGAGCTCGATGCGATACCCGCGGATCTTGACCTGCTCATCGGCCCGCCCCACATACCGCAGCTGCCCGTCGGCACCCCACCACACCAAATCCCCGGTGCGATACATCCGCGATCCCGGCGCCCCGAACGGACAGGCCACAAACCGCGAACCGGTCAACCCGGCCCGACCCACATAACCCACCGCCACCCCGGCACCGGCCACATACAACTCCCCCACCACACCCGCCGGCACCAACCGCAACCACCCATCCAGCACAACGAAGCCAAGGTGGGCCAGCGGCACCCCGATCGGGCTCACCGCGGCCTCGACATCGCCGGGCAGGATCTCCCGGAACGAGGCGTGCACTGTTGTCTCGGTGATGCCGTACATATTGATCAGTCGCGGTACGTCGGGATGGCTATCCCGCCAAGCCCTAAGACGTTGCGGCTCCAGCGCTTCACCGCCGAAAATCACCGCCTCCAGCGTGAGTCGACGGCCCAGCTCAGGCGCCAAGCTGTCGGCGGTTTGCAAGGCATAAAACGCCGACGGGGTTTGACTTAAGACGCTGACCTGTTCAGCGACGAGCATGGCGTGGAAATCTTCCGGCGAGCGAACCACCGCATCGGGCACCAATACCAGCCGTCCACCATGGAGCAGCGCGCCAAAGATCTCCCACACCGAAAAGTCGAAGGCCAGCGAGTGCGCCTGCGTCCACACCTGCCCCGCCGCCAGCTCTACACCGGAATTCAGTGTCTGCAGCAGCACCGTCACGTTGCGGTGTGGAATGGCCACCCCTTTCGGGGTCCCGGTAGTGCCCGAGGTGTAGATCACATAAGCGATGTCATCCGGATTAGGCGGCGGCAGCGCGGTGCTGGGTTGGCCGGCGATGGCGCGATCCTCGACATCGATAACCACCACGTCCTGCCCGTTCAGGCGCGACCGCAACGCTGCGGTGGTGATGGCCGCGACCGGCGCGGCGTCCTCGAGGACGAACGCAATCCGGGCTTCGGGCACCGCCGGATCGATGGGCACATACGCGGCCCCGGTTTTGAGCACCGCAAAAATCGCCACGATCGCCTCAGCCGATCGGGGCAGCAGCAGCGCCACACGCCGCCCCGCCCCCACACCCCGCTCCATCAACGCATGCGCCAACCGGTTTGACGCCTCGTCTAGCTCCCGATACGTCCACGACAAGTCACCGCAGCTGATCGCCACCGCCCCCGCAGTCCACCCCACCTGCGCGGCGAACAACTCCGGAATCGACACCGGCACCGGCGCGGGCTGGGTCAACACCGCCCGGTTACCCCACTTCTGCAACCGGGCGTGCTCGGTGTCATCGAGCACATCGATCGATGAGAGCCGGCGGGTGGGGTCGGTGGTCAGTGCCTCCACGACCCGCCGCAACCGGGTGATCAGGGTGTGGATGCTGGCGGTGTCGAAGACGTCGGTGCGAAATTCCACCGCCCCGCCGATCCCGGCGGGCTCACCGGTGGGGGTCCAGTGTTCGGCCAACGAAAACGACAGGTCCACTCGGGCGGTGTGGGTGTCGACCGGCAGCGGTGTGATGTCGAGATCACCCAGCGTCAACCCGGCGGCGGGATCGTTGTTGGTCTGCCAGTTCTGCCAGGCCAACAGCACCTGGACCAGCGGGTGATGGGTCAGGCTCCGGGCTGGGTTGAGCCGTTCGACCAGCAGCTCAAACGGCACGTCCTGATGCTCGTAGGCGGCCAGGCTGCGTGCCCGTACCTGGGCGAGCAGTTCGGCGACGGTGGGATCCCCGGCCACCTCGACCCGCAACACCAAGGTGTTGACGAAAAACCCGACGAGCTCATCGAGGGCGGGATCGCGCCGTCCGGCGATCGGGAAGCCCACTGCCACATCAGCGCTTGCGCTGAGTTTGGACAGCAGCACCGCCAGCGCGGCCTGGATCACCATGAAACTGGTCGCGCTGTGCGCGCGGGCCAGCCGGGCAACCTGCTGCTGCACGTCGGCCGGCCAGTCCACTGTCACACTGGCGCCGCGCTGATCAGCCACCGGCGGATAAGGCCGATCGGTGGGCAGCTGCAGCCGCTCGGGAATGCCGGTCAAGGCTTGCTGCCAGTAGCCGAGCTGCGCGGCGATGGGACTGTCGCTGTCGTTGACGTCGCCGAGTTGGGTGTGCTGCCACAGTGTGTAATCGACGTACTGCACCGCCAACGGTGACCAGTTGGGCGCTTGTCCGGTGCACCGGCTGGCATAGGCCACTGCCAGGTCGCGCACCAACGGGGTGATCGACCAGCCGTCGGCGGCAATGTGGTGCACCACGGCCACCAACACGTGCTCATCCTCGGCCATGCGGAAAAGCCGAGCCCGCAACGGGATTTGGGCTGCCAGATCAAACGGGTCACGCGCCACGATGTCGATGGCCTCGCCCAGCCGGCCTTCGGTCCAACCGGCGGCATCCACGACGTCCCAACCAACCTCGGCCCGCTCGGCGGGCAATACCAGCTGCCGCGGTATCCCCTCGACCGCCGGGAACACCGTGCGCAGGCTCTCATGGCGGCTCACCACATCAGCCAGCGCCGCCCCCAATGCGTCGGCATCGAGGCGACCACGCAACCGCAACCCGACTGCCATGTTGTATACCGGCGAGGGCCCCTGTAACTGGTCGATGAACCACAACCGGTTCTGGGCGAACGACAACGGGACCACCGCGGGTCGCTCACGCGCCGCCACCGGCTCCCGCCGGCCCGCCTGCGCACCGATACGGGGCGCCAACTGGGCCACCGTCGGCGCCTCAAACAACGTCCGCACCGACAGGTCGGCATCCAAGCTGGTATTGACCGCCGCGACCAGACGCATCGCAGACAGCGAATCCCCGCCCAACTCGAAGAAGGATTCGTCGACTCCGACCCGGTCTACGCCCAGGACCTGGGCGTAGATACCGGCCAGGATCTCCTCGATCGCGTCAGCGGGGGCGCGGTAGCGATCGAGGTCGTGGTATTCGGGCACCGGCAGGGCCCGGGTGTCGAGTTTGCCGTTGACCGTCAACGGCAACGCATCGAGCACCACCACCGCGGCCGGGACCATATAGGCCGGCAGCCGCTCGGCCAGCACCGCGCGTACCCCGGCCGCATCGGTGGTCCCGGTGACATAGCCCACCAGGCGCTTATCGCCGGGGCGGTCCTCGCGGGCGATCACCGCCGCCTGCCCCACCCCGTCGACGGCGATCAATGCGGCCTGGACTTCACCGAGCTCGATGCGATACCCGCGGATCTTGACCTGCTCATCGGCCCGCCCCACATACCGCAGCTGCCCGTCGGCACCCCACCACACCAAATCCCCGGTGCGATACATCCGCGATCCCGGCGCCCCGAACGGGCAGGCCACAAACCGCGAACCGGTCAACCCGGCCCGACCCACATAACCCACCGCCACCCCGGCACCGGCCACATACAACTCCCCCACCACACCCGCCGGCACCAACCGCAACCACCCATCCAGCACAAACAATGCCGCCCCGGGCACCGGCGAACCGATCGGCACCACACCCGCGCCCGCCCTCAGGGGAGCGCTGATCGATGCATAAACCGTGGTCTCGGTGGGGCCGTAGCCGTTGATCATCACTCGCCCAGGCGCCCACCGATCTACCACTTCGGCCGGGCAGGGCTCAGCGGCGATCACCAGCGCCGCCGATTCCAAACCCTGAGATGAGAGCATCCCCACCGCCGACGGGGTTTGACTTAAGACGCTGACCTGTTCAGCGACCAGCATGGCGTGGAAGTCCTCGGGTGAGGCCGCCACGGACTCGGGCACCACCACCAGGCGCCCACCATGCAACAGTGCGCCCCAGATCTCCCATACCGAGTAGTCGAAGGCATACGAGTGGCACTGTGTCCACACCTGTCCAGGTCCGGGCGGCAGGCCGGCAGCCGGTGCGTCGAAAAGCCGGGTGACGTTGTGGTGCGTGACGGCCACCCCCTTCGGCACCCCGGTGGTGCCCGAGGTGTAGATCAGGTAGGCGATGTCATCCGGCGCCGGCGCCGGCAGCGCGGTGCAAGGGTGATCGTCCACAGCGGGGTCATCGAGTTCGATGACCACCACGTCCTGCCCGTTCAGGCGCGACCGCAACGCTGCGGTGGTGATGGCCGCGACCGGTGCGGCGTCCTCGAGGACGAACGCAATCCGGGCTTCGGGCACCGCCGGATCGATGGGCACATACGCGGCCCCGGTTTTGAGCACCGCCAAAATCGCCACGATCGCCTCAGCCGACCGGGGCAGCAGCAGCGCCACTACATCGTCGGGACCTACGCCTTGGCCGGCTAATAGGTGCGCCAACCGGTTTGACGCCTCGTCTAGCTCGCGATACGTCCACGAGTGCTTACCCCCGCTCATCGCGACGGCTTGTGGGGCTTGGGCTACCTGCGCGGCGAACAACTCCGGAATCGACACCGGCACCGGCGCGGGCTGGGTCAACACCGCCCGGTTACCCCACTTCTGCAACCGGGCGTGCTCGGTGTCATCGAGCACATCGATCGATGAGAGCCGGCGGGTGGGGTCGGTGGTCAGTGCCTCCACGACCCGCCGCAACCGGGTGATCAGGGTGTGGATGCTGGCGGTGTCGAAGACGTCGGTGCGAAATTCCACCGCCCCGCCGATCCCGGCGGGCTCACCGGTGGGGGTCCAGTGTTCGGCCAACGAAAACGACAGGTCCACTCGGGCGGTGTGGGTGTCGACCGGCAGCGGTGTGATGTCGAGATCACCCAGCGTCAACCCGGCGGCGGGATCGTTGTTGGTCTGCCAGTTCTGCCAGGCCAACAGCACCTGGACCAGCGGGTGATGGGTCAGGCTCCGGGCTGGGTTGAGCCGTTCGACCAGCAGCTCAAACGGCACGTCCTGATGCTCGTAGGCGGCCAGGCTGCGTGCCCGTACCTGGGCGAGCAGTTCGGCGACGGTGGGATCCCCGGCCACCTCGACCCGCAACACCAAGGTGTTGACGAAAAACCCGACGAGCTCATCGAGGGCGGGATCGCGCCGTCCGGCGATCGGGAAGCCCACTGCCACATCAGCGCTTGCGCTGAGTTTGGACAGCAGCACCGCCAGCGCGGCCTGGATCACCATGAAACTGGTCGCGCTGTGCGCGCGGGCCAGCCGGGCAACCTGCTGCTGGACGTCGGCCGGCCAGTCCACTGTCACACTGGCGCCGCGCTGATCAGCCACCGGCGGATAAGGCCGATCGGTGGGCAGCTGCAGCCGCTCGGGCATGCCGGTCAAGGCTTGCTGCCAGTAGCCGAGCTGCGCGGCGATGGGACTGTCGCTGTCGTTGACGTCGCCGAGTTGGGTGTGCTGCCACAGTGTGTAATCGACGTACTGCACCGCCAACGGTGACCAGTTGGGCGCTTGTCCGGTGCACCGGCTGGCATAGGCCACTGCCAGGTCGCGCACCAACGGGGTGATCGACCAGCCGTCGGCGGCAATGTGGTGCACCACGGCCACCAACACGTGCTCATCCTCGGCCATGCGGAAAAGCCGAGCCCGCAACGGGATTTGGGCTGCCAGATCAAACGGGTCACGCGCCACGATGTCGATGGCCTCGCCCAGCCGGCCTTCGGTCCAACCGGCGGCATCCACGACGTCCCAACCAACCTCGGCCCGCTCGGCGGGCAATACCAGCTGCCGCGGTATCCCCTCGACCGCCGGGAACACCGTGCGCAGGCTCTCATGGCGGCTCACCACATCAGCCAGCGCCGCGCCCAATGCGTCGGCATCGAGGCGACCACGCAACCGCAATCCGACTGCCATGTTGTATACCGGCGAGGGCCCCTGTAACTGGTCGATGAACCACAACCGGTTCTGGGCGAACGACAACGGGACCACCGCGGGTCGCTCACGCGCCGCCACCGGCTCCCGCCGGCCCGCCTGCGCACCGATACGGGGCGCCAACTGGGCCACCGTCGGCGCCTCAAACAACGTCCGCACCGACAGGTCGGCATCCAAGCTGGTATTGACCGCCGCGACCAGACGCATCGCAGACAGCGAATCCCCGCCCAACTCGAAGAAGGATTCGTCGACTCCGACCCGGTCTACGCCCAGGACCTGGGCGTAGATACCGGCCAGGATCTCCTCGATCGCGTCAGCGGGGGCGCGGTAGCGATCGAGGTCGTGGTATTCGGGCACCGGCAGGGCCCGGGTGTCGAGTTTGCCGTTGACCGTCAACGGCAACGCATCGAGCACCACCACCGCGGCCGGGACCATATAGGCCGGCAGCCGCTCGGCCAGCACCGCGCGCACCCCGGCCGCATCGGTGGTCCCGGTGACATAGCCCACCAGGCGCTTATCGCCGGGGCGGTCCTCGCGGGCGATCACCGCCGCCTGCCCCACCCCGTCGACGGCGATCAATGCGGCCTGGACTTCACCGAGCTCGATGCGATACCCGCGGATCTTGACCTGCTCATCGGCCCGCCCCACATACCGCAGCTGCCCATCGGCACCCCACCACACCAAATCCCCGGTGCGATACATCCGCGATCCCGGCGCCCCGAACGGGCAGGCCACAAACCGCGAACCGGTCAACCCGGCCCGACCCACATAACCCACCGCCACCCCGGCACCGGCCACATACAACTCCCCCACCACACCCGCCGGCACCAACCGCAACCACCCATCCAGCACAACGAAGCCAAGGTGGGCCAGCGGCACCCCGATCGGGCTCACCGCGGCCTCGACATCGCCGGGCAGGATCTCCCGGAACGAGGCGTGCACTGTTGTCTCGGTGATGCCGTACATATTGATCAGTCGCGGTACGTCGGGATGGCTATCCCGCCAAGCCCTAAGACGTTGCGGCTCCAGCGCTTCACCGCCGAAAATCACCGCCTCCAGCGTGAGTCGACGGCCCAGCTCAGGCGCCAAGCTGTCGGCGGTTTGCAAGGCATAAAACGCCGACGGGGTTTGACTTAAGACGCTGACCTGTTCAGCGACGAGCATGGCGTGGAAATCTTCCGGCGAGCGAACCACCGCATCGGGCACCAATACCAGCCGTCCACCATGGAGCAGCGCGCCAAAGATCTCCCACACCGAAAAGTCGAAGGCCAGCGAGTGCGCCTGCGTCCACACCTGCCCCGCCGCCAGCTCTACACCGGAATTCAGTGTCTGCAGCAGCACCGTCACGTTGCGGTGTGGAATGGCCACCCCTTTCGGGGTCCCGGTAGTGCCCGAGGTGTAGATCACATAAGCGATGTCATCCGGATTAGGCGGCGGCAGCGCGGTGCTGGGTTGGCCGGCGATGGCGCGATCCTCGACATCGATGACCACCACGTCCTGCCCGTCCAGGCGCGACCGCAACCCCGCGGTGGTGATGGCCGCGACCGGCGCGGCGTCCTCGAGGACGAACGCAATCCGGGCTTCGGGCACCGCCGGATCGATGGGCACATACGCCGCCCCGGTTTTGAGCACCGCAAAAATCGCCACGATCGCCTCAGCCGACCGGGGCAGCAGCAGCGCCACACGCCGCCCCGCCCCCACACCCCGCTCCATCAACGCATGCGCCAACCGGTTTGACGCCTCGTCTAGCTCCCGATACGTCCACGACAAGTCACCGCAGCTGATCGCCACCGCCCCCGCAGTCCACCCCACCTGCGCGGCGAACAACTCCGGAATCGACACCGGCACCGGCGCGGGCTGGGTCAACACCGCCCGGTTACCCCACTTCTGCAACCGGGCGTGCTCGGTGTCATCGAGCACATCGATCGATGAGAGCCGGCGGGTGGGGTCGGCGGTCATGGCGACGAGCAAACAGATGTATCGCTGGAACAGCGTCTGGATGCCGGCGGTGTCGAACACATCGGTGTCGAACTCGGCACGAAGGCCCAGCTCGGTCCCGGGCAGAGCTTGCACCGCAAGCGGGTAGTGGTTGTATTCGCGGTTGCTGAACTCGGTGATGGCCAGGCCATCGGCGCCCAACGGCGCGGCGGTGTCGATCGGGTAGTTCTCGTAGACGAAGAGGGTGTCGAACAGCTGTTCCTGACCGGCGATGCGGTGAATGTCGCTCAGTGCTAAATGCTGGTGGTCGACGGTGTGGTTGTAGGCGCGGTGCAGTTGGTCGAGTAGCGCGGTGGTGGTGGTCGCCGGGGTGATAGTGGCCCGCACCGGCACTGTGTTGATAAGTAGGCCCACCATCGATTCCGCGCCGGGCACTTCGGCGGGCCGCCCGGAGACTGTTGTACCGAAGGCGACGTCATGGTGACCAGTCAACCGGCACAGCAGTTGCGCGAAGGCGCTCTGCAGCACGATGTTGACGGTGGTGTGCGATGAGCGCGCCAGCTCGCTGACCGCGCGGGTGGTCTGCTCGGGCACGCGGAACGATGCCACGCCTCGCCGCCCCGGCTCCGACCGTTCTGGTGGACCCACCAAGGTGGGGGTGTCAAGACCGGACAGCACCTCACCCCAGGCCGCGTGGGCGGCATCACGATCTCGACTGGCCAGCCAGGAGACGAACCTGCGGTAGGGGACTGGAACAGGGAGACGCTCGTTGTAGTAGCAGGCAAATATTTCTCGTAGCAGGATCGGCAGTGACCAACCGTCCATCACGATGTGGTGATTCGTCAGTACAAACCGGTGCCGATCGTCCTCGACCCGGATCAACGCGGCCCGAAAAGCAGGCTGGTTGGCTAGATCGCAGACTGCGGCACGCTCAGCGGCGCACACCCGCTGAATCTGCTCAGGGAAACCGTCGGCGTCCAGTTCGACGTACTGCCACGGTGTGACGGGATCGGCCGGGATGATCTGTACGGGCTGGTCAAACTTTTCAGAGAATCGAGCAACCAAGTGCGGATGCCGGGCCACCACCGCCTGCACCGCATCCCGCAGCCGGTGCTGATCAAGCCGACCGCTCAGCGTGATGTCCAACTGCACGGCATACAGATCGTCGTCGCTGCCCTGAGACGTGCTGGCGTGGAACAGGAGCCCCTGCTGCAACGGGGTCAGCGGCAATACGTCAGCGATCCGCATACAACCGCTCAAGCTCGTCGATCTGCTGCTGGCTCAACTGAGCAAGCGCGAGATCCGACGGCGTCAACCCGCCCCCACCGTGGCGCACGTGCGCACAGATCCCGGAAAGGGCGTCAAACCACAACCGGCCCAGCCGGCTGACCTGTGCGTGATCCAGCGCCGACGGCGCCCACCACCAGGCAGCGCGCAGGTACGAGCCGGTATCGGTATCGATTATGCCGGCGTTGAGTTCCACGGTGTGCGCCAACGGCATGGGCTCCCTCACGGTGGCGTCGATAGTCGACAAGCCGTCCAGGCTGATCCGCCACCCATCATCGGATTCGCCCGCCGCGGCGCCTAGCCGCCCCAAGTAGTTGAATCCAATCGGTGGGTCGGACCCCGCTAAGTCGACATCGGGATTCATATAACGCAGTAACCCATAGGTCAGAGGCTCAGGCAGGGCGCGGAGCTGCTCTTTGGCGTCCTTGATCAGCCCCCCCAACCCTGCATCGCCGGCCACCACCTGTGCCCAGGACAGGCCGCCGACCGCCAACGCCACCGGGTATTTGGTGGTGAACCAACCCACGGTGCGCGATAGGTCAACATCGGGTCCGAGCTCATCGTGGCGCCCGTGGCCCTCCACGTCGATGCCGATCGGCGCGCCGCCCGTGCCCAAGAACTCCGCACACGCCAAGGCGAACGCGATCAGCAAAATCTCCTGGACGCCAGCGTGAAACGCCGCGGGTACCTCACCCAAAAGAATGCGGGTTGTCTCCGCATCCAATGCCATCGAGAGCTTCCCGAAGCTGGCATAGGTATCCACCTCAGGGCGCAGCGCCGGCAACGCCGCCGGTGTCGCCGCCACCTGCCGCCACACCGGTGCCTGCTGCACGACGTCCGGGCGGCTCGCGTGCTCGGTCAGCAGCTCCGACCAGCGGGCAAACGACGTCCCCGGCGGCGGTAACACCACCTGCTGCCCCTGGTGGTGCTGGGCCCAGGCGATGTTGAGATCTTCCAGCAGGATCCGCCACGACACCCCGTCGACGGACAAATGGTGCACTATCGACACCAGCTGGCGGGTGGAGGCCACCCACACCGCGCTGATCATGACCCCGTCGGCAGGGTTCAACCGCGAACCTGCCGCTATGACGGCCTCATCAGTCAACACGTCCACGGAGTCCAGGCAGTCGCGGGCATGCACCGAACCGGGCTCGGGCACGTGCAGTACCCAACCGCCGACGCCGTCGTCCTCGGCGCGCAGCCGCAGCATGGCGTGGCGATCCAGTAGGGCCTGCAACACCACCACCACATCGGCCTCGGTCACCCCCGCGGGGGCCTGCACCACCGTGGTCTGGTTGAAGTGCTCGACCGGGCCGTCAACGCTTGCCAGCCAACGCATGATCGGGGTCGCGACCACCGGCCCAATGCCCTCATCGACCTGGGTGATCGCACCTTCGGCCACTCCGGCCAGCCGTGCCACGGTCTGCTCGACGAAGATGTCGCGCGGCCGAAACACCAGGCCGGCCGCCCGCGCTCGCGCCACCACTTGCATCGACAGGATGCTGTCGCCGCCGAGTTCGAAGAAGGAATCGTCGACCCCGACCCGCTCCAGGCCCAAGACCTGGGCGTAGATGCCGGTCAGGATCTCTTCGATCGCGTCGGCCGGGGGGCGGTAGTTGTCCGCGTCCAGAAATTCCGGCGCCGGCAGGGCGCGGGTGTCGAGTTTGCCGTTGACCGTCAGCGGCAACGCATCGATCGCCACCACCGCGGCCGGCACCATGTAGCCCGGGAGTCCCTCAGCGAGGGCGGCGCGCGCCGCGGCCGGATCCGCTGTCCCGGTGACATAGCCGACCAGCCGTTTGTCGCCGGGCCGGTCCTCGCGGGCGATCACCACCGCCTGCTGCACGCCGTCCAGCCCGGCCAGCGCGGCCTGGACCTCGCCGAGCTCGATGCGATGACCGCGGATCTTGACCTGCTGGTCGGCGCGCCCCATGTAGCGCAGCTGCCCGTCGGCGCCCCACCACGCCAGGTCGCCGGTGCGATACATACGCGCTCCGGGTGGGCCGTACGGGCAGGCGACAAACCGGGTGCCGGTCAACCCTGATCGGCCCACATATCCATAGGCGGTCCCGGCGCCGGCCACGTAGAGCTCGCCGACCACGCCGGCGGGCACCGGCTGCAGCCAGGCATCGAGCACGAAGAACCCGAGATGTGCCAACGGCACCCCGATCGGACTGGCAGTGCTGTCGACATCGCCCGCGAGGATCTCCCGGAACGAGGCATGCACTGTCGTCTCGGTGATGCCGTACATGTTGATCAGGCGGGGTAATCCCGGATGGTTGTTCAGCCATGGTCGAAGACGCTGCGGCTCCAAGGCCTCACCACCGAACACCACCACCCCGAGCTTGAGCTGACGGCCCATTTCGGGTTGTAGCGCGGCGGCGCTTTGCAGCGCGTAAAACGCCGACGGGGTCTGGCTCAACACGCTGACCTCTTCGGCCACCAGCAAGGCATGGAACTCTTCCGGCGAGCGGACAACCGGGTCGGGCACCACCACGAGCCGCCCGCCGTAGAGCAACGCGCCCCAGATCTCCCACACCGAGAAGTCGAACGCCAACGAGTGACACTGCGACCACACCTGCCCGGTCAGCTCCAGGTCGGCATCCAGGGTCTCCAGCAGCCGCGTCACGTTGTGGTGCGGAATGGCAACCCCTTTCGGGGTGCCGGTCGTGCCCGAGGTGTAGATGAGGTACGCGATGTCATCCGCGGATGGCGTCGGTAGTGCTGTGTCTAGGCGATTATCGTCGGCGTCTTCGTCGACGGCGATGACGGTCAGGTCGTGCCCGTCCAATCGCGACCGGAACTCGGCGGTGGTGATCGCAACGATCGGCGCGGCATCACCGAGCACGAACTCGATCCGGGCCGCCGGCACCGCCGGGTCGATCGGCACATACGCAGCCCCGGTTTTCAGCACCGCCAACATCGCCACGACGGCCTCAGCCGAGCGCGACAACAGCAGCGCCACCCGCTGCCCCGGGCCCACACCCTGGTGGGCCAACACCTGCGCCAACCGGTCAGCGGCCTGCTCGACCTCGCGGTAGGTCCACGAGCGTTCCCCGGCGCTGATTGCCACCGCCTCCGGGGCGCGGGCCACCTGCGCAGCGAACACCGCCGGAATCGACACCGGCGCCGTTTGCGGTTGGGTCAACACCGCCCGGTTGCCCCAGTCATCCAGCCCGGCGTGCTCATCGGCATCGAGCAGATCCATCGACGAAAGCCGCCGGCCCGGGTCAGCGGTCATCGCGACCAACAGCCGCCCCAAACGCCTCGCGATGTCCGAGACGTCGTAATTCGACAATGGCCCGTCGGCGCCGGCGGTGCTGAGGAAAAGCTGGTCACCGGCGCCGGAGAAGATCAACCCGAAGTCGCCCACTTGTCCAGGATTGGTGAATGACGCCGACGCCTCGACACCGGCGAAGTCCATTGTCATTTTCGACGGCATGAAGTTGACGCTCACCCTGGCACCCGGGTGCTCGGTGCTGTTGGGATGGGCCTTGCGCTGCAGGGCGTGTACCGGAAACCGCTGGTGCTGCAAGGCTTCCCGTATCCGGGTGTCGACATGCCCGCAAAAATCGGCAACCGTAGCTGCCGGCGAAACCCGCAGGACCAGCGGCACCGCCCCGGAAATCATCCCGGGCAGCGTCTTCAATTCCGGGCGTACCCGCCTGCTGACCGGGAAGTCGAGCACCACCTCTGAGCCCTCGGCGCACCACCCACGCACCAGAAGTGCACACGCCGCGGTGAGGATCGATGATCGAGGCATGTTCCATGCGTCGGACAACTCTTGGACTTGGCGAAGGACCGCGGAGTCCAGTCGAACCGGCGCGGAGGGCGAATGAGGCTCTCCATCACGAGCGGTGTGCGGTTGCCGATAACGCGGTTCGCTTTCCGGCGGAAGGTTCCTCGTCCAATATGCTTCGTCGTCCAGATATTCAGCGGACGCTTCGTATTCCGACTCGCAGCGAATCAACTCCTGCAAGGAGCCGAAGAATGGAGGCGGAATCGGTGTGTCAGAAACAATGGCGGCGTAGACGGTGGCAATTCGGTGGGCGATAAGCGTAATTCCGGATCCGTCGATGACAATATGATGGAAGCATCCGAACAGATAGAATTCGTCGACCCACGTTTGAAACAGTGCAAATGTGAACAACGGGCCAGTCGGCGGCATTGGCGTGGACTGGATTGATGCTGCTATCTCGCGTGCTTCCTGCACGGGATGACGCGATTCGCTCAGGTCATGGAAGGCGATGTCGAACTCTGGATCGCCCGCCCGTTGGAAAACCTGGCCATCAACGTCGAAGATCGCGGCCCTGGCCGGCTCGGCCTCCCGCATCACGTGACGGATCGCCTGCTCGATCAGATCGCGCTTCACCGTACCGTCGAATCGCACCAGCACACCCAGTTGCCAGTCCGTCCCGGCGTGACCGGTTTCCTGCGCAAGCCAGATGTCTAGTTGTCCCCGCGTCAGCGGAAGTGTGTGGTCATCAAAATCCATCCGGTTTCCCTATCGAAACCCCCTGGTGGCTTGCCAACCTCTCGCGCAGGCTCTTCGGCCGTATATCAGTCCAGTTCTGTTCGATGTAGTCCAGACACGCCGCACGATCCCCTTCGCCGTACACCACTCGCCAGCCGGCTGGAACGTCCGCGAAGGCCGGCCACAGGCTGTGCTGTTCCTCGTCGTTGACCAAGACGAAAAAGCTGCCGTTGCCGTCGTCGAACGGGTTGATACTCACCACTTCTCCAGACGTCTACTCAACATGGGTGTAACAAGTTCTAGACCATACTGGAGCCCCTTACGGTTGTCTAAGTATTTGGACGTCCGGTCTGGTCCGCTGGATATCTGCGAGGTCGGCACGGTTTTCCCCCGCTAACCGGCCGGAGCTGATGTCGCCCCGGTGCGCAGCTGAGACCGCAGTATTCGGTACTCCAGCAAGCCCGCCCGCAGCTGTTCGTAGATCGCCGACCCGGGTAGCGCCAGAAAGTTGGCCACCCGAGCATTTCCGTCGCCGTAGACCTGCTCCCAGTTGTTGCTCGCCTGATCGCGCGAGGCCAATACGTTCGCGGTGATGTCGCGATCGTCTTCGGTGACGAAGCCCAGCGCCTTCAGGCGCTGCCGCACGTAGTCCCAGTCCTCGGGGCTCAGGAAGTCGGTGTGCAAAAACCATGCATTGGAGCGGCATATCCGGCGAACTTCACCCAGGAATTTCGGCAGATTTCCGTATGAATGTGAGGACTCGACGTTCAAGACGGCATCGCATGCCTCATCGTGCAGGGGGATATTCAGCGCATCGCCGACCCTGAACTCTATCGAATCGCCGACGTGCGTTTTTTGGCAGAATGCGATCGCTTCCGAGGACATGTCGATGCCGATGACGTGAGCGCTGAATTTCTCCGCGACGAGTCTGGAATTGCCGCCGCGGCCACAGCCTATTTCGACAACCGTGCGGTCATTCAGATCCAGCGAACCGATGACCTCGAACACCAGGCGTACCGAGTTGGCATTGAATGTGCCTTCACGAATGACGAATGCGGATTCATCGCCGGAATCCATCGGAAGGTATCCGTAATTCAGAAAGAATGACGAATCCGCCACCCCGATGGCTTCCAGTCGGCGGCTGAGCAGGTCGTAGAAGCTGCGCCAGCCGCCGGCGGTCGTCGACAGGAGGTCGTCGGCCAGGTGAGCCGACATGGCAACTGTGGTGTCGCTGTCGTGAGCCACTTCATTCCTCCTTGCGTACGTGGAAAGCATTGCCGGACGGCCTATTCGGATGCATCGGCGAACTCCGCGCCGCCCGACTCCGGCACCTGACCGGCCAGATACTCGGCGAGCGACCCGATTGTCGGGTAGTCGAACACCGCGGTCGCGCTGATCGTGAACGCGCCACCGAACTGGGGGACCAACCGGTTGCTGAATTCGACCGCCATCAGCGAATCCGTACCCAGTTCCAGGAACCGGCTGGTTGCCGCCGGCGGTTGCGCGAGCCGCAGGAAATTCTGTACTTCGTGCCGCAGGTACTCGGTGAGGAAACTGCCGCGCTCCACTTCGGGTACCTCGTGCAGCTGCCGGAGCAACTCGCTGTCGCCGCGGGACGCCGTGCCCGCGCTCGGCAGCACATGGTCGAGAATCGCTGGGCGGGAGACGCCCAACCCGCCCTTCGCGGCGCGCTGCCAATTGGCTTTGATGACGGTCGCCTGCCCGATTCCGTGGGCGACAATCGCGTCGAGCGCGTTGAGCGCGGCCGTGGGTTCCAGTGGAATCAGGCCTTGCGCACTGAGATTGGCGCGCGCCGCATGCGAGGTGGCCATGCCGCCCTTTGCCCAGGGGCCCCAGTTGATGCTGGTCGCGGGCAGCCCGCGCGCCTCGCGGTCCGCAGCGAGCCCGTCCAGCAGCGCATTGGCGGTCGCGTAATTGGCTTGGCCGGGTGACCCGAGCACGCTGGAAGCCGAGGAGTACACGATGAAGAACTCGAGATCATCGTTCTTCGTCAACCGATGTAAGTGCCAGGCACCCAGCGCCTTTGGCGACAAGCTGGTCCGGAAACTGTCCAGGCTCTGCTGCGGTAGCAGCGCGTCGTCGAGCACGCCCGCGAGATGTGCCACCCCCGCGAGCGGCGGCAACTCCGCCCGGATCCGCTCCAGCAACGCTGTCACCTGCGCCTCGTCGCCCACGTCGGCCACGAAGGTGTGGATCCGGCACCGGTAGCGCTCGGTGATGTCGGCGATTTCCCGTTGCGCGTCCGCATCGGGCATCCGCCGACTGGTCAACACGATGTCACCGGCCCCGAGTTGGGCCAGATGAGCGGCCGTGAACAGGCCCAATGCGCCGAGGCCGCCGGTGATCAGGTAGCTCCGGTCACTCTGCGGCTGAAGCGGTTTCGGCATCTGCAGCACGATCTTGCCGATATGGCGCGCCTGCTGCATGCGGCGGAACGCGGTCTTGGCCTCCGTCAGCGGGTAGACCTCGACGGCGAGTGGCCGCAGCTCGCCGCTGCCCATGCTGTCGGCCAGTTCGGCTAGCAGTTCCCCAACCCGGTCGGGATCTTCGGCGATGGTCGCGTCCAGCGCGATGATCTCGTAGGCGATGTCGGGACGGACCGCCGCCATCTGGTCAGGTGTCCAGATGTCGCGCTTGGCGATTTCGGCGAACCGGCCGCCCTGCGCGGTCGCCCGCACGGTCGCGGCGATGAACCCGTCATTGGTCAGGCTGTTGAGCACGACGTCGACGCCGGCGCCCCCGGTGTCGGCCAGGATCTGATCCGCGAAATCTGTACTGCGCGAGTCGTAGACGTGCTCCACGCCCATCTTGCGCAGCGTCGCACGTTTGTAGGTGCTGGCGGTGGCGAAGACGGTCGCGCCGCGCTGCTGGGCGATCTGGATCGCGGCCAGACCCACACCGCCGCTGGCGGCGTGGATGAGCACACGATCACCGGGCCCCACCTGCGCCCAGTCGAACGCAAGCCGGGTGGTGAGCGCCCCAGCGGGGATGGTCGCCGCTCCCACTGCGCTCACCCCGTTCGGCAACGGCGACAGGAACTGAGCGGGCACGTTGACCCGGGTGGTGAAGCACCCTTGCATGAAGCCGAAGACGCGCTGGCCGACCTCGAATCCGCTGACCCCGGAACCGACTTCGGTGACGATGCCGGAGAGGTCACCACCGATCAGGCCCGGATCACCCGGATACAAGCCGAGCACATTGAGCACATCCCGGAAGTTCAGGCCCGCGGCCTCCACCCGGATCTGCACCTGGCCCGCGGCCGGCGGCAGCACCTCCGTCTCGGCCAGGCGCAGGTTGTCGATCGCGCCGCGCTCGGTCGGCTCCAGGATGTAGTCGCCTGCGCGGGGTACCGGGAGGTGGCCGCTACGTGCCCAGGGCAGTAGCCGCGGCACTAAGTACTTCCCTTGTCGCAGTGCGAGTTCGGGCTCATCAGCGGGTGCGCCGAGCAGGCCGGCCAGCAATGGCGCGGCATCATCGAAGCTGTCGCAGTCGACCAGCCGGCAACGCAAGGCCGGCTGCTCGGTGATGACGGTTCGTCCGAAACCCCACAGCGCCGATTGCACGGGGTCGACCGGCTCGCCGGGTTCGGTCGCGACGGCCCGCTCGGTGACGATGCAGAGTCCGCCGGGGAGTTTCACGTCTTGCTGCGCCTGCAGCGTCTGCACCAAGGCGAGGAGCTGGTCGATCTCGCTCTCCAGCCGCGCGGAGAAGGCCGTGCTCGACTCTTCTTCGCCGGGCCGCGCGGTGCTTCGCCAGACGACGCCGGAGACCGGGGCGCCGCGCTCCTCGGCGTGGGCGAACAGTTGCTGCCAGGACTTCGGATTCGCCGCGATCGAGGCACGGTCGACTGCGACAGCACCCGGGTGGTCGGCGACCAGCTCGTCGAATCCGGCAATCAGCACGGTGCCGTCGCCGTTACCGACGGTGCTGCCGGACGCCGGTGCCGGTACCTCCTGCCAGCCCAGGGTGTAGAGATTCCGGGTAGCGTCGCCGCCGAGTCCGCGCAGCAGCGCCTCGCGGGGCGCGCGTTTGACGGTGAACTCGCGAATTTCTCCCAGCTGGCGGCCGTCCCGGTCTACGAAATCCAGGTCGAAGACCTGTGTTTCGCTGTCGGGACCGCCGGTCTGCCACCGCGCGCGGCAGTAGAACCGCCGTGGCAACCGCTCACGCAGCACCACCCGCCCGTATCGCAATGGCAAGAACAGGTCGGGCGCTTCGTGTTCGGCGGCTGTGAGGATCGCCGGGAAGGCGGGGAACGCGATTCCGGTGCACAGGTCCAGCAGCACCGGGTGGATCGGCTCGCTCCCAAGCTGTTCGGCGAGCTCGTCGCCGATGGCGATATCGCCGACCGCCTCACCGTCGCCGGCCCACAGCGATTTGAGCGACGTGGACCAGGTGGGACCCCACGTCAGCTCCATGTCCGCGAACGTGTCGAACAACTGCTGCGGACGAGTGCGGCCCAACCGTTCGCATGCGGCATCGATCGGCTCGGACGGCTCAGGCGCCGGCTGGTCGTCGACACCGGAGACGATCCGGCCGTCAGCGTTCAGCGACCACTCGGCTTGGCGCTCACCGTAGGGGCGGCTGTGTACCTGGAAGGTCCAGCCGCCTTCCCCGACGACCGGATGCAGCGTCAACTGCACTTCCCGGGAATGCTTGTCGCCCAAGATGATCGGTTCGTAGAAGAAGACGTTGCGCACCTGAGCCGGCGTCCCCACCGCGGCAAGAGCCATCGCCGCGTACGTCGCGCCGGGAACGACGACGGTGCCGTAGATGACGTGATGCGACAGCCACGGCTGCGACTTGATCGACCACCGGCTGGTGTAGACGCTGTCGCCGGTGGCGAGATCCTTGGCGCTACCCAGGATTCCGGATGCGGCGGCGCCGTCTACGCGGAAGTCGGTGGTCTTGGGCCAGAAGCTACGGCGTTGGAAAGGATAGGTGGGCAGCTCGAGCCCACGGTGCCGACGATGATGTAGCGCAGCGAACGTGGGGCGATGCCCGGAAACATAGACCGCGGCCAGGGCTTCGGCCATCTGACGTCGGGCATCGGTGCCCTTACGCAGGGAGGCGACGGCGTGCGGAGCGGCCGAGGATTCCGGCCAACCTTGCTGCGCGGCGCCGGTCAGCACCGGTTGCGGACCGATCTCCATCAGCACCGTGCAGCCCAGCTTCGCCACGGTGCGCACGCTTTCAGCGAACTGCACCGGCTGCCGGGAATGCCGCCGCCAATAAGGCGCGTCCAGGGGAGTCTCCGCCGTCAGCACTGCGCCGGTACGGTTGCACACCAGCGGCAGCGTCGGAACCGTGAATTCGAATCCCTTGGCGTACGCCTCGAATTCGTCGAGCGCCGGTTCGAGCAGCTCGGAATGGAAGGCATGACTGGTGTCCAGCCACGTGCAGCGGATTCCGTCACCGCTCAACGTCGCGACAATCTTTTCCAGATCGGCGGCCGGACCCGACAGCACCGTGTTGGGGCCGTTGTACGCCGCGACCGAAATCTGCGGGAAGTCCTCGGCGGCACGCTCGACCCGTTGCGGGTCGGCGAACACCGCCACCATCCGGCCGCCCTCGGGCAGGTTGCCGAACAACCGGCCCCGTTCGGCCATCAGTCGCGCGCCGTCTTCGAGACTGAACACTCCGGCCACGCATGCCGCCGCGTACTGGCCGACGCTGTGACCGAGCACCACATCGGGCTCGATGCCCCACGACTGCCACAGCCGCGCCAGGCCCATTTCGACGGCGAACAGCGCCGGCTGGGCAAAAGAGGTGTGCCCCAGTGTCTTTGCGGGCTCGTTGCCGCTATCGCCGTCGGTCTCGAAGATGACCTCTAACAACGGACGCGGCAACATCGCGTCCACGGCATCGGCGCATCGCTGCACGGTGTCGGCGAACACCGGTTCGGCGTCGAACAATTCGCGTGCCATCCCCGGGTATTGACTGCCCTGCCCGGTGAACAACCACGCCGTCTTCGGCGGGTCACCGCACACGCCACGTACAGCACCCGGGCCCAGCCGGTTCTCGGCCAACCCGGCCAGAAGGTCGCGGGCGCCCTGCACCGAATCCACGACCAGTGCGGCCCGGTGTTCGAAATGCGAACGCCCGACCCCGGCGGTGAAGCACACGTCGGTGATGTCGGCCTCTGGGTGTGCCGCCAACCAGTCGTCATAGCGCTGCGCCATCGACACCAGCGCCTCCGACGACCGTGCCGACAGCGGCAGCACGCCGACCGGTGCGTCTGCGCTGACCGGTTCCGGTGCAATGTCTTCTGTGACCTCGGATCGCGGTGGCGCCTCCTCGATCAGCACGTGCGCGTTGGTGCCGGAGAACCCGAAGGAACTTGTGCCGGCGCGGCGGGGCCGACCGTTGGCGTGCCATGGAATCGCCTTGTCCACCACACGAACCGGCAACGAGTCCCACGGAATGTTCGGTGACGGGTTCTCGAAGTGCAGGTTCTGCGGCAGAGTTTCGTGCTGCAAAGACAACACGACCTTGATCAGGCCGGCGATCCCCGCTGCCGATTCCAGGTGACCGATGTTGGTCTTCGCCGAGCCGATCAGCAGCGGCCGGTTCGGGTCACGGCCGACACCGTAGGCGGCTGCGGCGGCCTGGACCTCGATCGGGTCACCCAACGAGGTGCCCGTGCCGTGCGCCTCGAGGTAGTCGACGTCCCCGCCCACCAGGCCGGCACGAGCCAGCGTCGCAGCGATAAGCCGTTGCTGCGCACCGCCGTTGGGCACCGTCAACCCACTGGACGCGCCGTCCTGATTGACCGCGCTGCCCCGGATGACCGCGCAAATCTCGTCGCCGTCGCGCTCCGCATCGCTGAGCCTCTTGAGCACCAGAATCCCGCAGCCTTCACTGCGCGCATAGCCGTTCGCGGCGGCGTCGAAGGTCTTGCATCGGCCGTCGGCGGACAGCATTCTGGCGCGCGAGGTGGCAACGATGGACGCCGGACTCACCAGGACGTTCACCCCACCGGCCAGCGCCATGTCGCAGTCACCGGAATGCAACGCCTGGCAGGCCTGATGGACGGCGACCAGCGATGCGCTGCAGGCGGTATCCACCGCCATCGCAGGCCCTTCCAGCCCGAGCGCGAACGCCACCCGACCGGCGATGACATTGAGCGCATTGCCGGTGATGAAATGGGCCTCGATGGTCTCGACCGAGTTGGTGTTCAGCAGCTGCGAATACTCATTGGCGGCCACGCCCACGAACACGCCGGTTCGACTGCCGCGCAACGACCCTGGCGCATACCCGGCGCGCTCCAGGCCCTCCCACGCGATTTCCAGCATCAACCGCTGCTGCGGATCCATCCACACGGCCTCGCGCGGGGAGATGCCGAAGAACTCCGGGTCGAATCCGTCGATGCCTTCGAGGTACCCCCCGTAGCGGGTGTAGATCTTGCCCGGCGCCTCGGGATCCGGGTCGTAGTATTCGTCGACGTCGAAACGGTCTTCGGGAATCTCGCGGATGGCGTCGACGCCGCCGGACAGCAACTCCCAGAAGCCTTCTGGATCGGGCGCGCCCGGAAAGCGGCAGGCCACGGCGACGATCGCGATCGGCTCGTCGGTGCGCATCGTCGTGACCGCTGCCGGCTGAGCCGCCGCATTGACGGATGCCGGTGCGCCGATGCTGAGGACGTCGTCGAGCAGGTAGTCCGCCACGTCGACCAGGCGTGGGTAGTCCATCGCCAGCGTCGCAGGCAACTCCTTGCCGACGGCGTGCTCGACCCGGGTCCGCAGTTCGACGGCCATCAGGGAATCCATGCCGACGGCGAAGAATCCGGCCTCGTCGCGGATCTCCGCGACATCGATCCGGGTCACATCCGCGACGACGTCGCGCAGGTAGTCCACGACGAGTTTCTTGCGCTGCTGCGCGGGCGCATTGGTGAGTTGCTCGACCAACCGGGTGGTCCCCGACGGTGTCGGTGCCAACGCCGACTGGGGCACCTCACGCTGCAACTGCTCCAGGAAGGACCGCTTCCCCGCCAGTTGGTAGAGCGGCAGGAAGCTGGACCAGTCGATCTTCGCGACGATCCCGTGTGCGGCGCCTCGTCCTGACGACGCCAGCATGAGCTCGGCCATCCCGGCCAGTGCGTCAGCGGGTGACAGCGTGCGGACCCCGCGCTTGTCGAGTTGTGCCCGGGCGTCCTCGTCGGCCATACCAGCGGCCGCCCACGGACCGAAGTTGACGCTGATTCCAGGAACACCATGCTCACGTTGCCGCCAGGCCAGCCCGTCGAGGAAGGCGTTGGCCGCGCCGTAGGCGGTTTGGCCGAAGCTGCCCCACACCGAGGCGATCGACGAGGTGCTCAGGAAGAAGTCAAGTGGAATGTCTGCAGTGGCCTCGCTCAAACGCCAAGCACCCCAGACCTTTCCGGCAAACACCCGATCGATCTCAGCGTCGTCCAAGGCTTGCAGCGGGGTGGTGCCGATCTCGCCGGCGGCGTGCACGATGCCGGCGAGCGGCGGTAGTTCGGCTTGCACGGTGGCCAGCAGGCGCGTGACGTCGCGCGGAGCGGCGACATCGGCCGCGACAACCCGGACTTCGCAGCCGGATTGTTCCTGGAGCGCGTCGATACGCTGCTGCGCAGCCTCGCTGGGCTCGCGCCGGCTGGTCAGCACCAGATGCCGGGCGCCGTGGGTGGCCAGGTATCCGGCGATCTCCATGCCGACCGCACCCAGCCCGCCGGTCACCAGATAGGTTGCGTCAGCACGCAGTTGCAGTGGTGTTGCGATGGGTTGTCCGGTGCGCCGGGTCAGCCGGGCAACGTAGACGGCGCCGTCCCGCAGGGCGATCTGGTCCTCCCCGGGCGGTGCTGACACGAGTTGATCGATCAAACGAGACCACGCCCCGCCGTCCAAGGCACCACCTTGAGATACATCTGCGAGTCCGCCCCACAGTCGCGGATGTTCGAGCGAGGCGGCGCGACCGAATCCCCAGAGGCAGGTCTGTACCGGGGATACCGAGTCTGCGGCGGTAACACGTTGTGCGCCATGGGTTATCAGCCAGATAGGTGTGCGCAGTTCAGCGGCGGCCGCGGCGCGGAACAGTCGACGTGTGCCGCTCAGGACGTGGAACTGCATCCGCTCCAGCGATTCCGTCGAGGGTGCCGCGTCGGAATCCAGGGCTGCCAGATGCAGGATGCGTAGTGTCGGATCGTCAGCTACCGCATCGCGCAACACGCCGTCGAGTCGTTGCTCGTCCGCGTCGGATGCCGGCAGCCCGACAATCTGATGCCGCTGCCCGCGCGCGTCGAGCGCGTCGACGATCGGCTGAACTGCCTCTGCATCATCGGCAATCAGCAGCCAGGCAGATCCCTCGTCGGCTGGGGCGGCTGAGGGCTTGGCAGTCGTTTTCTCCCAACGAATCTCGTAGCGGGAGTCCATGATGGACTGCGCTTTGCGCTGTTGGTTGTGTTGTGCGGCAAGCTGTCTCAACAAGCCGACGGACTGTTGGTCGGCGCTCGCACCGTCGAGTAGCGCGACGAGTTCCTCGATCCGGCCGTCTTCGAGAAGTCGGACGGTGTCGGTACGCATCGCGTGCGTCTCGTCGAGGGCCTGGACAGGCCGGACCCGCTCCTCGCGAAACCAGTACTGGCGATGCTGGAACGGATAGGTGGGCAGGTCGAGCTTGCGCGCCGGCCCCTGCTGGAGCGCACCGAAGTCTGGCACGTGGCCGACGATGTACGCGTTGGCAAGGGCTTCGGTGATCTGACGTAGGTCGGCGTGGTTTCGACGCAACGACGGGATCGCCCGGGGTGCGGTGGCCGGGTCTGGCCACGCCCGCAGGGCTGCCGCGGTGAGCACCGGTTGCGGGCCGATCTCCAGCAGCATCGTGCAGTGCAGATCGGCCAGTGTGCGAACACTTTTGGCGAACTCGACCGGCTGCCGGGCATGGCGGCGCCAGTACGCGCCGTCCAGTTTTGCGTTTCTGCCGAGCGCGGCGCCGGTCCGGTTGCACACCAATGTCCTTTGGGGCGAACCGAATTCGAACCGGTTCGCATACGCCTCGAACTCGTCGAGGATTGGATCCAGCAGCGCCGAATGGAAGGCATGGCTGGTGTCCAGCCAGTCACAGCGGACACCGTCGGCTTCCAACTTGGCTACTGCCTGCTCCAGGTCCACCGCAGGTCCCGACAGCGCGGTGTTGGCACCGTTGTAGGCGGCCACCGACAGACTCGGGAACTCGTCGGTCAGGCTCTCGACGCGCTCGGCGGCGGCGAAGATCGCGACCATTCGACCGCCCGCGGGCAAACTGCCGAACAGGCGGCCGCGCTCGGCCATCAACAGGGCGCCGTCTTCAAGGCTGAACACGCCCGCGACGCAGGCCGCCGAATACTGGCCGACGCTGTGGCCGAGCACCACGTCGGGCTCGAATCCCCAGGACTGCCAGAGCCGGGCCAGGCCCATCTCCACCGCGAACAACGCGGGCTGAGCGTAGGAGGTCTGCCGCAGCGTCTCTTCGCAGTCCGGACTATCGGTATCGAAAATGACGTCCAGCAAAGGTCTTTCGAGAACGTCGGCAACCACCGCCGCGCAACGGGCCAATGTTTCGGCGAACACCGGTTCGGTCTCGAACAACTCGCGCGCCATGCCGGCGTACTGGCTGCCCTGACCGGTGAACAACCACGCGGTCCTCGGCCTGTCGGCGCACTCACCCCGGACCAAACCCGGCGACGGGCGATCGTCGGCAAGCGCGCGAAGTACCTCGCGCGCGGATTCCGTCGAGTTCACCACCAGTGCGGCCCGGTGCTCGAGGTGCGATCGGCCGACCCCGGCGGTGTAGCACACGTCGGCCAACGAGGCGTCGGGGTGGGCGGCTAGCCAACTGCCGTAGCTCTCAGCGAGCTCCGCGAGCGCGGCCGGGCTGCGCGCGGAGAGCGGCAACACGCTGAAGCGCCGGTCGTCAGAGGGCGCCGCCGGTGCCGCCGCAACCTGGCCCACCGCCTCGGGCGCTTCCTCGATGATGACGTGCGCGTTGGTCCCGGAGAACCCGAACGAACTGACCCCGGCAATGCGGGGGCGTCCGTCGCGTGCCCACGGGAGGGCCTCGTCCACGACCCGCACCGCGAGCCGATCCCACGGAATGTGCGGCGACGGCTTCTGGAAGTTCAGGTGCTTGGGGAGCTCTTCGTGCTCGAGCGACAGGATGACCTTGATCAGGCCCGCGATCCCCGCGGCGGCCTCCAGATGCCCGATGTTGGTTTTGACGGAACCGATCAGCAGCGGCCGGTCCGCGTCGCGCTCGGTGCCGTAAGCCGCGCCAGCGGCTTGGACTTCGATCGGATCGCCCAGCGACGTTCCCGTTCCGTGCGCCTCGAGATAGCCGACATCGCGGGCTGCGACACCCGCGGACTGCAGCGCCTCGTTGATGACGCGTTGTTGGGCGACGCCGTTCGGCACCGTCAGACCACCCGATGCGCCGTCCTGGTTGATCGCGCTGCCGCGGATCACCGCCCGGATCCGGTCACCGTCGCGGATCGCGTCCTCGAGGCGTTTGACGACGACGACACCGCAGCCCTCGCCACGCACGTAGCCGTCGGCGGCCGCGTCGAATGTCTTGCACTTGCCGTCCGGAGCCAGCATGTGCGCGTGCGAGAAGGTCATCGCGGTCTTTGCGCTGAGCAGCACGTTCACGCCACCTGCCAGCGCGAGGTCGCACTCGCCGTAACGCAGCGCCTGGCAGGCCTGGTGAATTGCCACCAGCGACGAGCTGCACGCCGTGTCGACGGTGACCGCCGGACCCTGCAGCCCCAGCCCGTAACTGATCCGGCCGGCTCCTGCGGCGGCGGACGTGCCGATCGCCACGTACGCCTCGATCTCGGCGTAGGTCAGTTGTTCGGAGATCAATCCCAGGTAGTCGTGGGTGCCCAGACCCACGAACACACCGGTCTTGGTGTTCGCCAGGGCCGACGGCGCGGTGCCGGAATGCTCGACTGCCCGCCATGCCGTCTCCAGCAACAGCCGATGCTGCGGGTCGATCAACATCGTCTCCCGCTTCGAGAGCCCGAAGAACGGCGCGTCGAACCCCGCTACGTCATCGATGAAGCCGGCCCGGCGGGACACGATCTTCCCGGGCGCATCGGGATTCGGGTCGAAGAATTCCTCGACATCCCACCGGTCGGCAGGCACCTCGGAGACCGCATCCCGCCCTTGCTGCAGCACCTCCCAGAACTCGTCCGCATCAGCGGCGCCCGGAACGCGCAGCGCATAGCCGACTACCGCGAACGCCCCGCCGATCCCCTGTGATTCATGTGCCCGCGTGGATGTCTCGGTTGTCAAGGCGCGTGTCCTCTCTGCGCTCGGGTTTTCAATCGGTCTGGTGGGCGCCTGGGCCCTGGTCACCGCTCGGCGCGGCATCTGGAATGGGCGGCTGGATCCGTCGAATTGCCGTTGCGGTCTGTGCGCGGTCGGCTTCGCCGTATAGCACCCGCCAATTGGGTGGGACATTGGCGAAGGCTGGTCACAAGCTGTGTTACTCCTCGTCGTTGAGAAGAGCGGCAAAAGTGCCGCTGTCGTCGTAGAGCGGCATGCCCCGGCCGCCTATCCGACATGAGTAGAACAAGTTCCAAACCATACTGCGGGGCCTCGGGCCGATCCAGAGTTTCGTTAAAAAGGTCCGGATATTGGATGTGACCCAGCTCACAACACCTCAGCGGTCCGGTCGACCGATTGTCGTGATGTGCGCCCAGGGGGGAAGGTCAGCGCGGATCAGAGCCAATGCGCCGCGAGCGGGCGAAGTTTTCAACCAGGTCGGCGGCGGCCGCAGCGTTTTTGGCGGGCTCGGTCATCTGGTTGGCGATGGCGCGGGCGCGGGCCACGCACTGCGGGTCGAGAATGGTGCGCAAATCTTCGGCGAATGATTTGTCGGTAGCGGTCGAAAAGCGCCGCGCGGTGCCCACCTTCAACCGTTTAACCGCAGTTCCCCAGGGTGCCTGAGCGGGCAAATTCCAGAGGATCAACGTGGACGCCCCGGCGCGGAGGCCCGCGGCCGTGGTACCCGCCCCACCGTGGTGCACGACCGCGCGGCAAGCCGGAAAGATGGTCGCGTGACTCACCGCGCTCACCACCTTGACGTGCTCGAAGTAGGGGAGACTGCTGAAGTCAGTCCCGCCTGCGCACACCAGCGCCCGCTCGCCTAGCTGCGCGCACGTCGCACCAATCATCGCGAGCGTCTTGGCAGCAGACGCCACCGCTGGGCTGCCAAACCCGAAGTAAATCGGCGGCGATCCCGCGGCAATCCACGACGCGACTTCCTCATCGGCATCTGTCGACAATTCCAATGTCAGTGCACCGACAAAGGGCCGTTGGCCGTCGAATTTCGCCCATTTGGCCGCCAGGCCGGGAAAGCACACCTCGTCGTAGGCCTGGATTTCCAGCGATCCGCGTTCGGTGATCCGTCGCGCCGCGCGGCCTGCAGCCTTCGGTAGTCCCAGTTCGCGACGCTGCACGTCCTCGAGCTTCTTCGACAGGAGCCAATACTCCCACTCGTACACCGCCGTCATGAGGTCATGGGCCCGTATCGGGTTGAAATGCAGCGTGGCCAATGGGATGTCGTAATGCTCAGCGACGTTGCTAGCCAGCTGCTCAAAACTCTGGCCGGTAACCAGCAGGTCGGCTCCGTCCGCCAGCGACCTCAGCGTCGTGCTCATCTCGTCCCAGCATCGGGTGCCGAGCTCCCTGGTTTCGCGCACGAACCCGATCAGATCTCGGACCCTCCAGGGCTTGCGAAAAAAGAAACTCCAGGAGGGGCGCAACGCTTCCATGGTGGCCGACCAATCCAGGCCGAAGGTGACCGCGGTAAGCCCAGCCGACTCGGCGAAGCCAACCAGGTCGGGCGGGACGGCCATGGTCACGTCGTGCCCGCGGCGCAGCAGCTCGCGGCCGAGTGTGACGCAGGGCTCGATATCGCCGCGACTTCCCCAGTTCGCCAGCACGAATTTCACGTGAATCCTGGCCTTTCTGTTTGGGTGTAACAGGTGCTGAACCGTATCGGCTAGAAATAGCCGTCGCCGATCAGCCGGCACGCTTGAGGCGGGCGAAATCTTCCAGGAGGTTAGCGGCCTCCGCAGCGCTTTTGGCTGGTTCGGTCATCTGGGTGGCGATCTCGCGTGCACGGGCGACGTATTGCGGAGCCAGGATGGCGCGTATGTCTGCCACCAGCGATTCCTCAGTCGCGGTCGAAAAGCGCCGAGCGGTGCCTACTTTGAGCCGTTTGACCGCACCTCCGTAGACCGCGTGAACGAGGTCCCAAAAGAGAATCAGTTGAGGAACTCCTGCGCGCATGGCAATGGGCGTGGTACTCGAGCCACCGTGATGGACGACCGCGCGACAGCAGGGAAAGACGGTCGCGTAATTCATCTTGCCGACCACCTTGACGTGGTCGAATTGCGGGACGTTGCTGAAATCAGTTCCGGCGGCACCAACCAGTGCCCGCTGACCTAACTGCCTGCATGCGGCGGCGATCATGGCGATCGTGTCTGTCGGAGATTCGACCGGAATGCTGCCGAACCCAAAGAAGATCGGTGGTGTTCCGGCGGCGATCCAGGAAGCGACCTCCTCATCGTCGTCGGTCTGCAATTCCAACGTCAGCGTGCCGACAAATGGTCTATTGAGGGGCTTCCGCCCATCTGATTTCGCCCATTCGGCAGCGAGCCCCGGAAAGCACGCCTCGTCGTAGGCCTGGATTTCCAGCGAGCCGCGTTCGGTAATCCGTCGCGGCGCGGAGCCGGTTGCCTTGGGTAGGCCCAGTTCGCGGCGCTGAGTGTCCTCGGCCTTCTTCATTCCGCGCCACGAAACCCACCAAAATGCGGCCACCGCCGAGCGGGCTAACGGTGCCGGCAGGAATCGCAGGGTCTGGCCGTTGGGCCGCAGCGGGAAGTAATGCAATGTGGCCAACGGAATGTCGTGGTACTCCGCGACATTGGCGCTGGCGTCCTCGAAATTGATGCCGGTAAAAAGCAGGTCGGCCCCGTCCGCCAACGACATCAGCGTCGTGCTCATCTCATGCCAACCCTGGAGAAGGGGGCCCGCGATTTCGAGTCGGGACCTGATCAGTTCGCGGATCCTCCAGGGATGGCTGAAGAAGCACGTCCAGAATTCGCGGTGCGAGTCCAGAATGGACTGCGCTTCCGGTCCGAAGCCGACTGCCGCGACCCCAGCCGCCGCTGTGAAGCCGACCAGGTCGGGCGGGACAGCCATGCAAACGTCGTGCCCTCGGCGCACCAGCTCGCGGCCGACAGCGAGGTTGGGCTCGATATCGCCGCGACTTCCCCAACTTGCGAGCACAAACTTCATCGTGGGGTCCTGGCCTCTCAGTTCCCTTGCGTCCCTTGCGTATTCTGCGAAACGAAAGCGGCAGCCCCACACTCCCAGCGCTACCGGCGTGCACCAGGCCAGCCGCCGCCGCAACAGATCTGGTAGGAACCGCGTCACCGGATCGCTACCGCCTGAGAGGCCTCAGGCAGGCCGGAATCACGATCAACAACGTCCGAGATCGTATCGCACACCTGTCTAACAAACAGCCAATGACGGTCACCAACTGTTGCTACCATCCCGCGATGCGATGGCAACGTGAAGAACGTCGAAACCGGCAACCGGGTCGCGCAGCCATGGCACTGAGACCCCGAGAAGCGGCGCCCGGCGGCAGCTACGTCGACAGGAACGCATTCCTACGAATTACCGCGGCCCTGCTTGAGCAGCGGCCGACGCCGTCGGGTCTCGGAAGAAGAATCGCGAGTGGTGTTCTGGCGCCGTACTTTTACCAGCCGACAGGCTCGGAGTCTGAGGAATATCACAAGTGGTACTACAACACCAACGTGTGGAAGAGGACCACGTGGATGGGGGTCGACTGCTGGAAGTCGGTCGCTGACATGTGGAATTACCAGGAGATCCTGTTCGACCTCAAGCCCTCTTTGGTCGTTGAGTTCGGTACGGCTCATGGGGGCTCAGCCTTGTTTTTCGCCAACATCATGAGGTTGATCCGCGAACCATTCAAGGTGCTTTCCGTGGACGCCACCCACGGGCTTCTTGCGCCGGCCGCGAAGCGCGATCCCGACATCTTGTTCGTCGAATCGCGCTCCACGGTCCCGGCTATTGCTGAGCACATCCGACGCCTCAAAGCCGAGTTCCCTGGCAGGATTTTCGCCATCTTGGACAGCGACCACTCAATGGACCACGTGCTTGCCGAGATGAAACTACTGCAGCCCTTACTCACCTCCGGTGACTACCTCGTCGTTGAAGACTCGATGCTCAACGGACACCCCGTTCTTCCCGGGTGGGGACCGGGCCCGTATGAAGCCATCGAGGCATACGAGCGCGAATTCCCAAACGACTACACGCATGACGTGGCTCGGGAACGGAAATTCGGCTGGACATATGCGCCCAACGGATTCTTGGTTCGCAACTAGGATCTGGCGCGGAACTCGCCACACCAGCACTTCGACTCGCTACATTTTTACGGCGGGGGAGACGCGGCGCCCGCAGTGAGAAACTCGCCGAGGTAACGGGGCGGCTTGAGGTTCAGTAAACGCTCGCGGTCTGCTTTGAGATCTGCGTAAGTGAGCGCCTCGACCTGCTCGACCGAGTAGGACAAGGGTGATTCCGGAGATCCCTTTCGTACGAACCCGACGCCTTGGTCGCACTTCAGGACGCCGACCAGCAGGTCGTGGCGGGTGCTACGCAAGTGGACGATCGCTTTCCAGACATCGCCGTTCCACACGCCGATCACCAGCGGCCCTGACTGCTGGGCAATAAAGTCGTCCCACGACGCCGCGGGGCGGGCGGCCAAGGCGAACGGTGGGTTGCAGTCGTGCAGAAAAATGACGCCGTCGTCCCGTAGATAGCGCAGTGTCCTCTCGACATCACGCACTACCTGCCCATAGGTGTGCAGGCCGTCGATCAGCGCGACGTCGATCGGATGCTGCTCGAGGAGCGCCGTTTCGTTGTCGAAGAAGGCGTCGCTGGTGGTCTCGAAGTAGTGGGTCTCACGTCCCCTCGCGTCGGCGAGTTCGCGGGTGCGCTCCGAAAGCCTGAACGCCGGGTCGACGGCGATCTTCACATCGGCGCTGATGCGCTGAAACGCTTGTCCCCGCGAAACACCGATCTCCAGATAGACAGGGTTTGCCCGCCCGCTGAGCGCTCGCTGTACGGCCCTGATCCGGTTCGCGCCTGGCCACGCGTCCGCCAACTTGACCAGCCCGTTGTTGATGTTCACGCGACGATCCTCTCCATTAAACGCGTGTCTGACAAGGAGCTCATGGGTCGTCGTGGTCGCGTTGGCGGCTCCGATCGAGCTTGCCCAGGCCGGTGATTTCAAGGCTCACCGACTTTCGTTGTCCGGCGGCGCCAAGCATGAAAAGAATGTCGCCTATCGGTGCGCCCAACCAGAATCGCCAAAACCGCTTGCGAAAAAATGTCCAGGCGTAGCTACCGTCTCCCATCGACCAATACAGGGCGATCAGCATCAGGTAATACACCGCGCGCCTCCGGCGCGGGCTGACCATCCCGAAGTTCATCTCCCACGCCTCGAGGCCCCACGCCCGGTATCGCCATTCCAGCCCGTACTTGCGTTGGAACTCGTAGAACGCCAGCATCTCGCCGTTGGTGACCAGATACTCGTCGAAGACGAGGATCGATCCCTCGATGAAGTGATCCCTGCAGGCCTCTAGCGCGTGTAGACAACTCTCATAGGTATCCAAATCCATATGGAAAAGCGTGATTGGCGCGGCGGGTCGCTCGGCGAGGAATGGGGCCAACGTCTCGTACGTGCTGCCCTTGATGAACTGCACCTTACGGCCGAGCGCGTCAGGCACCCCGTCGTGCAAGGTCACACCGGTATCCCGGATGAAACGTTGTGCGAACGGCTCTGCGAGGGAAAAGGTTCCACGCTTGACGACGGTCTGGTCATCGACTTGCCAGTCTTCGACAAGGCCCTCAAAGGTATCGAAGCCGTATACCGTGCGGTCGCAGGCTTCAGATAGCAGCCTTGTCGACCAGCCGATCCAGACGCCTAGATCGAGCAGTAGTTCGTCGGAGTCCTCGCGATTCGGCGGCGCCAGGCGCGACGCTTCCCAGAGCAGTGTGTGGCCAGGAATCCTGCACCGCCGCAGATCCGAGAGCGAGCGGCTGATAAACGTGCGATATGCGTCGTCATAAACCCTGGTGTCCCGAGCGTATAAATTCGGAATGTAGCGGTCGCGGTCCCGATAAACCCAGCGGGCGCATAGGAGTAGAAGCACAGCTATGCCAATCGCAACCAACAGAACGGGCACGAAGTAGCAAGCCGTGGCCAGGATCAGCGCGATGCCAATGAGAACCGCTTTCCATACACGGTGCAGCGTCGTCCGATCCACAGTCCGCCTATCGGCTACACCCGGCAGTTCGACTCCGGGCTTTGTGGCTAGATCAGGTCTTACTGAGTTGGCTTGGCTCCCAGGCGTGCCGGCCGAGAATTGCCGATTTGACGCGCCCCACAATCCTGCTTCGCCTAACGCTGCGTCGGCAGGGACGTCGTGGGGTGCCCAGGTACTTGCTCGCCTCGAACGGAACAACCTTCGGGTCGCCTTCCTCAACTCTTGCGAGGCCACAGACCGGAGGCTTCGCAGCCGACGGCGACGACGTCGCGTTCGTTTCGCCAAGATATCAATTTGTATTGAACAGGTGTGTGATAATGCCTCGACTCGAAGAACGGGTCCTCACTCCCCAGGTAGGTGACCTTGCGCGAGGCCGAGAACGTCAGTCGCGTGCTCATCACTGGCGGGGCAGGATTCATTGGGTCCGCACTTTCTCATCGCCTTGTCGAAGCCGGTTACGACGTCGCTGCGATGGACGTCCTGCACCCGCAAGTGCACGGCGACCATCCATCGATCGACCTGCCGCCGGCCGTGCGGTTGTTCACCGGTGATGTCACTCATGCCCCTGATTGCGACGCCGTGCTCAGGTTGTTCCGTCCGTCCCAGATAGTCCATTTGGCGGCCGAGACAGGCACGGCGCAGTCGCTCTCCGAGTCGACGCGCCACGGCTCGGTGAACGTGGTGGGAACGACTCAACTTCTCGACGCCCTGAACCGCGCAGCGCACGTGCCGGACCAATTAGTCCTGGCTTCGTCGCGAGCCGTCTACGGCGAGGGCGCCTGGCAGTACGGTTCTCAGATCTTCTATCCGCAGCCTCGCAGCCACGCTCAACTCGTGGCCGGTATCTGGGATCCGCAAGGACCCGCCAACGATCCGGCAGTTCCGCTTCCCAGCTGCGCCGGCCGCACGCAGCCCCGGCCGACCAACATTTACGCCGCGACCAAACTCGCCCAAGAACATATTTTGGCCGCGTGGACGGCCGCCTATGACACCAATCTCAGCGTGCTGCGGCTGCAGAATGTCTACGGGCCGGGTCAGTCGCTGACGAACTCGTACACCGGAATAGTCGCTCTTTTCGCACGATTGGCGCGCGAGAAGTGCCAGTTGGAAGTCTACGAAGACGGACGGATTCTGCGGGACTTCGTCTTTATCGACGATGTCGTCGACGCGCTGTTCGCGGCGGTCGAAAGACCTGCGGCGCAACCATGCTGCCTCGACATCGGATCGGGCATTCCGACCACGATCCACGAGCTAGCTCAACAGATCGCTGCCATCTGCGATGCCCCCGAACCGATCGTGGTACCGAAATTCCGCGACGGCGATGTACGCGCCGCGAGGTGCGACATCGAGCCGGCAAAAAAGGAACTGGGCTGGCGTCCACGGTGGACGTTGCAGGAAGGCCTGCGTGCTCTGCTTGACTGGATTGGCGAACAGCCCGAATTAGCCGTCGAGCCAAGCGATCACACACATGCGGCAGCCGTCCTGCAGGAGAGCATGGTCGGTAGTCGTTAACGGCGTCCGCACTTCGAACTGCTGGGCCCGCTGCCGATCAGCCGACACACTTGAGGCGGGCAAGATTTTCGACGAGGTCGGCGGCGGTCGCAACGCTTTCGGCGGGTTTGGTCATCCGGGCGGCGATCTCGCGGGCTCGACTGAGGTATCGCGGGGCAAGGATGGTGCGAAGGTCTGCGACCAGTGATTCCTCGGTCGTGGCCGAAAAGCGCCGCCCGGCACCCGCTTTGAGCCGTTTTACCCGGGCTCCCCAAGCCGCCTGATCGGGCAACGTCCAGAGCACCAGCGTGGGGAGTCCGGCGCGCAGGCCGGCATTTGTGGTGCCCGCACCCCCGTGGTGCACGAAAGCGCGGCAGGCGGGGAGCGCGGCCGCGTAATTCATCACGTCCACCACCTTGACGTGGTCCAGATGAGAGACGTTGCTGAAATCGGTCCCGGCGGCGCAAATCAAAGCGCGCTCGCCTAACTTCGCGCAGGCCGCGCTGATCGTGCGGAGCGTGTCGGCGGCAGATTCGACCCCAACGCTGCCAAACCCGAAGCAAATCGGCGGTGTGCCCGCCGCAATCCACGACGCGACTTCCTCATCGGTATCCGTCGGCAACTCCATGGTCAGCGCGCCGACAAAGGGCCGTCGGCCATTCCATTGTGCCCATTCGGCTGCCAGCCCCGGGTAGCACACCTCGTCATAGGCTTGGATTTCCAGCGTCCCGCGTTCGGCGATCCGTCGCATCCAGGGGCCTTTGGCCTTCGGCAGACCGAGTTCACGGCGTTCAGCGTCCTCGATGACCTTCCTCGACGCGACCCAGGAGTACCACTCGAACGCTGTCATGACGGACCGGCCCAACGGGGTCGGCAGGAATGGCAGCAGCGTGCCATTGGCCCGCAGCGGGAAGATTTGCAGCGTGGCCAGCGGAATGTCGCAATACTCCGCGACATTGGCCGCGACGTCCTCGAAATTCATTCCGGTGAGTAGCAGGTCGGCCTCTTGCCCCAGCGACGTCAGCGTCTTGCTGACCTCGCCCCGACACTCGACGAAAGGCTCCGAAACTTCGCGCAGCAGCCTGCCCATCTCCCGGATCCGCCAGGGCGTGCTGAACACGTACGTCCAAAAATCGCGGTGCGGGTCCAGGATGGCCCGCAATTCTGGTCCATACCCAACGGCCGTGGGCCCTGCCGACTCGGCGAAGGCGACCATTTCCGGGGCGACAGCCATGCGAACGTCGTGCCCCCGCCGCACAAGCTCGCGGCCGACAGTGACGAAAGGTTCGATTTCGCCGCGGGTTCCCCAGTTCGCCAGCACAAATTTCATCGCGGAGGCGCGTTCTTTCCGAGTTCTTCGAGGTACCACGGGTTAGCGCGCGCCCACTCGATGGTGCGACGGAGCCCTTCCTCGACATCGACCTGTAGGCGCCATCCCAGCTCCCGTTGCGCTTTGGTCGAGTCTGGGATACGACGAGGGATGTCCTCGTAGCGACCGCCGTAAAGCGCTGCAGTGTCGACAGTTTGAGCGCTCGACACAGAGTCGACATCAGCGATCTTGATCGCCAGCTCGACGACGTCCCGCATCGTCGTCTCGGTCATGCTCCCGATATTGAAGGCCTCACCCACCGCCGCGCTGCTCTCGGCCGCGAGCAAGGTGCCGGCGATCGCGTCGTCCACGTAGGTGAAGCACCGGGATTGGTCGCCGGAGTCGTAGAGCAACGGCTGGTGGCCGTTGAGAATCCGGTGAATGCTCTGCGAGACAACGAATATCGGGTTCTGCCGCGGGCCGTACACGTTGAAATAGCGAACGACCGTCACCGGCAGTCCGTAGGCGTCGTGCATCGCGAAGACAAGATGTTCGGCCATGGCCTTGCTGGTGCTGTAGCTCCACCGCGCGGTCTTCGTCGAACCGAGGACGCGGTCATCGTCCTCGGCGAACGGCGGATTCGGGTTTTTGCCGAACACCTCAGACGTGCTGGCGAACACCACGCGTGTGCCGTGCCGATGGCTGAGCTCCAGGACGTTGCGGGTGCCGATCACGTTGACGTCGAGTACCCGGAGCGGGTCGTTGAGATAATTTTTGACACCGACGACGGCGGCCAGGTGGAAGACCGTGTCGACGTCGGGCGTCAGCGCTTCTTCGAGGGCATCGAGGTCGGTGACGTCGCCTTCCACGAACCGGAAGTTGGCATGGCGGTCAAAGTCGATGCTGGTGTCGCGGGCGTTCTTGGCGAAATCGAAGACCGTGACGGAGTCTCCGCGGTTCAGCAACGCGGAGACCAAATGTGACCCGATGAAACCGTAGCCACCGGTCACGACAACATTGGTCATGAAAGCTCTTTCATGTCTTGGGTTTACGCTCGCCGATCGGCCGGCCTATCGGCCGATGCCCTTATAGACAAAGCCGGCCGCGCGCACTGCCGCGGGGTCGAAGCTGTTCCGGCCATCGAGGAACACGCAGCTGGCTGACACCAGCTCCGCGAGCCGAGACAGCGGGGTTTGGTGGAACTGTCGATGGCCCGCGAGGACCACCAGGGCGTCGGCACCCTCGACCGCCGTCTCGATGTCTGCGGTCAGGGGGACATTCGTCACCGTGACGGCGTCTTCGACGCCCACCCATGGATCATGGACCGCAAGTTCGCACCCGGAGTCCTCGAGCAAGCCGACGACGTATTTCGTCGGCGTGAGCCGGCAATCGCCGGTGTTGTTCTTGAAGGCGATGCCCAGGACCGCGATCTTGCTGGTCTCAATTGCCTTGCCCTGCTTGGCCAGAAGCTGCGTGAGCAGCCCGTAAGTGTAGGCCGGCATCGTGTCGTTGACGGTCCGCGAGGTTCGCGGAATCGCCAGCTCCAACCCGAGGGATTCGCCTAGGTGGTTGACGAACCACGGATCCTTCGTCAAGCAGTAGCCGCCGACCCCCATACTCGGCCGCAAGATGTTGACGGGGTGACCGCCTTTCGGCATCGTGTTGGCGGCCTCGATGACTTGAAGGGCGTCCATCCCGAGCCGGTCGCATACCTTGGCCAGCTCGTTCGCCAGCGCGACGTTGAGGTCCACCCATAGGTTGTCCGCAAGCTTGACCATCTCGGCGGTCCGCGGATCCTCGACGATCACGGAGTCCACCCCGAGGGCGTGCCGCCACAGCGTGGCGCAGGCGCGAGCGCTGCGCTCGTCAACGGCGCCGACGACAACGGGAATCGACGTCAGCTCGTGGATGGCTTGGCCTTCGGCGAGCCGCTCCGGGCAGAACGCCAACCCGAAGTCGACCCCGGCGCGCAGCCCCGAAGTTTCTTCGAGGATCGGCCGAACGAGGGTCTCGGTGGTGTCCGGCGGCACCGTGCTCTTGAGGATGACGATGTGGCCTGGCCGCAAGTGCTCCCCGAGGGCCCGCGCCGCCGCAGTGATGTCATCGACGATCGGCTCGTAGTCCGGACCAAGCGGCGTACCGACGTTGACGATGACGAAGTCGTTGTCCGCGATGGCGGCGAAATCGGTGGTGGCGCGGAGCCGGCCGACCCGCACGTTGTCGGCTACGAGTTCGCTGAGCCCGGGCTCGGCCACGGTGGTCTTACCGAGGTTGATCTCGTCGACCACGCTCTGCCGCACGTCGATGCCGGTGACGGGCCACCCACGGTCCGCGAGCACGGCACCGATCACGGTACCGATGTAGCCAAATCCGACCACCGCGATCCCGGACCGCATGCCGCGGACCAGCAGGTCAATTTCAGCGTCGCTGCGTCCGAAGGCGCCTGTAAGCATCGTGGAACCTCACCCTTCAGTCCCCCGTGGCTTTTTCGTGACATCGGAGCGGGTCCCCACCCCGGCTAACCTGCGGGCAGTCTAATCCAACACCTGACTAATAAGACCTGAAAATCGGATGTTGTGGCCGATCTCCCGGATGACGTCGTTTGCGCCGGTCATCCCGACGCTCGCGAGCGCCGTCTAGCCGACCCGCTTGAGGCGGGCGAAATTTTCCACCTGGTCGGCGGCGGCCGAGGCGCTTGTGACGGGTTCGGTGATCCGGGTGGCGAGCTCGCGGGCGCGGGCGGTGTATTGCGGGGCCAGGATGCGCCGCAGGTCCGCGACGAGCGTTTTCTCGGTAGTGGTCGAAAAGCGGCGTCCGGAGCCCACTTTCAGTCGTTTGAGCTGAGCCGCGAAGAACGGCTGATCGGGCAACGTCCAGAGGATCAACTGCGGGACCCCGGCCCGAAGGCCCGCGGCCAGGGTGCCCGCGCCACCGTGGTGCACGACCGCGCGGCATGCCGGGAAGATGGTCGCGTAATTCACCACGCCCACCACCTTGACGTGTTCGAAACTGGGGACATTGCCGAAGTCAGTCGATCCGGAGCACACTAACGCCCGCTCGCCTAACTGCGCGCAGGCCGCACTGATCGTGGCTATCGTGTCGGCTGGAGACTCGACCGGGATACTGCCGAACCCGAAGCAAATCGGCGGTGTTCCGGCGGCAATCCACGACGCAGCCTCCTCATCGGCATCGGTCGGCAACGCCATCGCCAACGCGCCGACAAAAGGCCGCCGACCATCGAATTTCGCCCATTCGGCTGCCAGCCCAGGAAAGCACACCTCGTCATATGCCTGGATTTCCAGCGATCCACGTTTGGCGACTCTTCGGGGTGCAGGCCCTGTTGTCTTCGGTAGCCCGAGTTCACGGCGCTGCGCATCCTCGCCCTTCTTAGTCCCGCGCCAAACCAGCCAGTCGTTCACCGTCATTGCCGTGCGACTCAACGGCGCCGGCAAGAACGGCAGGAGCTGGCCGTGCGGTCGCACTGGGAAGAAATGCAGCGTGGCCATGGGAATGTCGTAAAATTCCGCGACGTTTGCAGCGGGCTGCTCGAAGATCAGACCAGTGACAAGCAGGTCGGCCCCGTCCGCCACCGACGCGAGCGTCGTGGTCATTTTTCCCCAACACTGGGCCGCGAACTCCGCAGTTTGGCGCCCAAGCCGGTTCAGCTCTTTGATGTTCCAGGGGGTGCGGAAGTAACACGTCCAGTAGTCACGCTGAGCGTCCAGTATGGGCTGCGAATCCAGCCCGTAGGCGTCCGCTGCAAGCCCAGCCGCCTCAGCGAAGCCAACGAGGTTGGGCGGGACTGCCATGCGCACGTCATGCCCGCGGCGCAGCAGCTCACGCCCCACCACGACGGCGGGCTCGACGTCGCCGCGACCTCCGTAGCTTGCCAGCACAAATTTCATTGCGGGCTCAGGCCTTTCAGTCGTCGTGCGAGTAGGAGACGTGACGATGTCCGAAGTGCGACCGGGTAGATGAGTTGGGGTTCAGGTCGGCTCGCGGAGAGGGAGGCCGGCTGCGCGATAGATCGCATCGATGACGGTCATGTTTTCGATCGCGCCGTCCGGCGTCGTCTTCACCGGCTCACCGCGCAGCACCGCCGCGGCGAAAGCATCAAGCTGATACTCGTAGGTGGTGCGCCGCGGAAAGCGCTCCACACGCTTTCCGTCGGCCGAGCGTATCGACAGCCGGGGAAGAAGATGCGGTGCCGCTGGACTGAGGTAACGCAACTGGCCGCGATCGCCGACCACCTTGGCGTTCGCCCAGAACAGGTTCGACGACCACAACGCGCAGTGCAGCCGGCCGGTGTGCCCGCTTGCGAAACGCAACTCGGCCTTCATCACTCGGTCCACCCGAGGGCCGTCCAGTTTCGCCTGTGCCGAAACGACTTCCGGGGTCGAACCGCCGAACGCGCGGAGCATGTCGACCGTATAAACACCTGCATCCATCAGCGCGCCCCCGGCGAGGGAGTAATCGTAGACATTCGCGTTCGAGCGCTTCGCCAGTAACACGCAGACGGCGACCTCCACCCGCTCCAGGTTGCCGAGCTCCCCTGAAGCAATGATCTGCTCGACGCGCAAAGTCAACGGATGGAAGCGGTATTGAAGCGCCTCCATCACAACTCGGTCCGACTTGGCGGCCAGTTCGGCGATCTCGCGGGCCTCGGCTGCATTGGTAGTAAAGGGCTTTTCGCACAGCACGTGCTTGCCCGCGTCGAGCGCAGCTCGGGTCCACCTGCCGTGCACGTTGGTCGGCAGCAGGTTGTAGACAGCATCAATGTCCGGATCGGCGATCAGCGCCTCGTAATCGTCGTGCACCCGGGCGATGCGGTGCTTGGCGGCAAAAGCGTGGGCACGGAACACATCGCGGGAGGCAACCGCAGCCACGGCGACCTCGGCGTTGTCCTTTGCCGGGTTGATGAGCGTTATCGGAGCCCACTTTGAAGCGCCCAGGACACCGATCCGCACCGGAGCCCCGGTCTCAGGCATGGACCCGACACTCACGCTTGTTCAGGGCCGTCTTCATCTCTTCCGCCACAGCACACCGGTGCCATCGATGTCGACGATCTCCGCGGATATCCCATGTTTAGAGCGGTAGTCGGTGACAGCTTGCTCGCATGCCTTGACGGCCTGGTAGTCGTCGATGATGCAGAACCCCCCGGGGGACAGTCGCGGGTAGAGCGCGTCAAGCGCTTGTATCGTCGATTCATAGAGATCGCCATCAAGCCTCAATACAGCGATGCGATCAATCGGGGCGTCGTGCAAAGTGTCCTTGAACCAGCCGGGAAGAAAGCGAACCCTGTCGTCGAGTAGCCCGTAGCGCTCGAAGTTCGCCCTGACCTCCGCTTCCGACACGCCCAAGATGCCCGCAGCGAACTCCGCCCTAATTCCCTTATCTGCCTTGTAATTTGCGGGATCCGAGCGCGGCACGCCCTGGAAAGAATCGGCTAGCCACACCGAACGCGTGTGATCCCCGTAGGCCGCTAGAACCGCGCGCATCAGGATGCAAGCCCCTCCGCGCCACACGCCACATTCGATCAGATCGCCGGGGACGTCGTCGGCCAACACCGTCTCAACGGAATGCTGCAGACTGGTCAGTCTTTGCATTCCGACCATCGTCTCGGCTTCCGCCGGCCAATCCAGGCCCAACTCGCGCTTGCGCTGATCAAATAAGGCCGTGCCGTTGCGGCGGGCGCTGATGGTGTTGGCTGCTTTGAGAAGGAGACGTCGCCGCAGTGGCCACTCCGCAGGCATTCGCTCGTGCATCCCGTATCTGGTGAGGTTGCGTCGAAGCAGGTCGAGGTAGAGCGATCGCACGTCGTAATCGGTGATGGTCAAGTTTGTCCCTGTCCCGCATGCCGGCACTTCCGGCGCTGAGTGTAGACGCTCATTGGACACACGTTTAAGAGTTTGCCAGGATCAAATTACCGGGGCCTTTGGTCCGGATTCAGCCGGGCGGGCCGGCGCACTGCAGACATCGCGAGCAACGTCGCCCCGTCTGTCGTGGCACACCGGTGATACGATCCCGACTCGCCCAGGGCGGGCAAGCGTTCGGCCACCACCCCTCGAGGAGCCCATTGGCTAATGGCGACCTGACCGCGCGCGAGGCCGAACGCGTTCTGTGGGACGTGGTTGTGGTCGGCACCGGCATGGGCGGCGGCATGCTCGGTTACCAACTGGCTCGCTCGGGCCGCAAGGTGTTGTTCGTGGAGAAGGGTCGTTCGACGCTGCCCGGGACGCCGGGAACGATCCGCGCTGCGGTACCGGAACTGGCCGAGCCGCGGGCCTATCGTTCCGCGGAGACCTACTACGACGCGTTGGCGCGGGCCGGACGCTGCACCGATGAGATCGAAGACATCAGCGGTCGCTTCCCGAAGCGGTTTGTGCCGTTCATCGGCAGTGGTACCGGCGGGTCGTCGGCGCTGTACGGCATGGTCTGTGAGCGGTTCTTCGCTGGCGATTTCACTCCCCGGCAGAACTTCCGCGATCCCGGTGATTCCACCGTGCCGGATGCCTGGCCGGTCAGCTACGACGAGATGGCGCCCTGGTATGCCCAGGCCGAAAAACTGCTGGGGGTTCGCGGCGCGCCCGACCCGCTTCGGCCGGAAGCCGCTGGCATCGATCTGCCTGCGGCACCGCCGTTTTCGCTGGACAACCAGCCGCTGGTCAACTATCTGGCCGGCCGCGGACTGCATCCCTATCACCTGCCGATGGCCTGCGACTACACCGAAGGATGTGCCACCTGCCAGACGTTTCTCTGCTCTCAGCCGTGCAAGAACGACGCCGCCCGCAATGGCGTGCTGCCCGCCGTTATCGAGTACGGCGCGCACCTGCTGGCCGAGTGTCGGGTGGTGCGCCTGGAGGCCGACCGCACCCGGGTCCAGCAGGTGATCTGCCAGCATCGCTCCGACATGTTGGCCTTGCGGGCCAAGGTGGTCGTATTGGCTGCCGGCGCGCTGGCGACCCCGGTGCTGTTACTCAACTCCCGATCCGGGGAGTGGCCCCGCGGACTGGCTAACGGCTCAGATTGGGTGGGGCGCAACCTGATGCGCCATCTGCTCGAGCCGATCGAGGTCTGGCCGCAACCTGAACGCAAGATCACGGCCGCCAATAAGGAGATCGGCCTCAACGACTTCTACTTCTGGGAGGGACAGAAGTACGGCACCGTCCAGTCATTCGGCGCGATACCACCCGTGGAGTGGGCGACCAACCGCCCGGGCCGCCTGGGGAAGGCGCTGCGCTTGATGAGCCCGGTGGTGCGCGGGATATATGAGCGGATCGTCTCCGGCGGACTGGTGCTGGCCGCGATGATGGAAGACCTGCCCTATCTGGATAACCGCGTGCTGCCGTACGACCGGCCGAGCGTGGACAATCGCCAGCGGCTGCGCCTGCAATATCGGTTGCACGCCAGTGAGATTGAACGCCGCGCGGTGTTTCTGCGGTTACTGAAAGAGGTCTTGCAGCCATTCCGCACACTCACCCTTGGCAGCGGCAAAGAGAACGCGAACCTCGGCCACGTGTGCGGGACGTGCCGCTTCGGCACCGATCCCAAAACCAGCGTGCTCGACCCACAGAACCGGGCGCACGAAGTGGACAACCTCTACGTCGTGGACACCTCGTTCTTTCCTTCGAGCGCCGGCTTGAATCCCAGTTTGACCGTCGCGGCGAACGCCTTGCGGGTGGCCGCGCATGTCAACCAGGCGCATTTTTCCGCCTGAGCTCCAAAAATCAACTAGGCGAACGGATTAGCGTTCAGGCTGGCTCGCGGAGCGAGAGCCCGGCAGCACGATAGATCGCATCGATGACGGTCATGTTTTCGATCGCGTCTTCCGGCGTCGTCTTCACCGGTTCGCCGCGCAGCACGGCCGCGGCGAAGGCGTCAAGCTGATACGCATAGGTGGAGCGTGACGTGAAGTTCTCCACACGCTTTCCGTCAGCTGATCGAACCGAGAACCGCTGGAACGGTATCAGCGGATTGAGCCGCAACTCGCCGCGGTCGCCAACCACCTTCGCGGTGAAGCGCGGTAGATCGGTTGACCACATCGAGCAGTGGATCCGGCCGGTGTGTCCGCCGGCAAACCGCAGCTGGGCCGTCATGGCGCGGTCCACCTCAGGACCGTGCAGTTTCGCTTGCGCCGAAACGACTTCCGGCGTCGAACCGCCGAACCTGCGAACCAGGTCGACCGCATAACAGCCGAGGTCCATCAGCGCACCACCGGCGAGGGAGTAGTTGTAGCGGTTGTGCGAGAACTTCGGCATCCAGAAGCACCAGTGCGCCTCTACCCGTTCTAGCTTGCCCAGCTCACCCGAGGCAATGATGTCCTCAACGCGCGCAGCGCAAGGGTGGTAGCGGTAATGAAATGCCTCCATCACGACTCGGTCCGACGTGGCTGCCAGTTCGGCGACCTCGCGGGCCTCGGCGGCATTAGCGGTAAACGGCTTTTCGCACAGCACGTGCTTGCCCGCGGTAAGCGCTGCTCGAGTCCACTTGCCGTGCAAGCCGGTTGGCAGCGGGTTGTAGATAGCGTCCAGGTTTGGGTCGGCGAGTAGCGCCTCGTAGCTGTCGTGCACCCGGGCGATGCCGTGTTTGGCGGCGAAGGCCTGAGCGCGCGAGACATCGCGTGCGGCTACCGCGGCCACCACGACCTCGCTGTTTCCCCGTGCCGGTTTGATGAGCGCCGACGGTGTGATGTGCGCTGCCCCCAGGACGCCGATCCGCACCGGGGCAGCGTGTCCAGACACGGACGGGATGCTAGCAGTCAGCCCGCGGTGGCTTTCGCAAACTGAAGATCGACGACGTCAGCAGACTCGTGATCGGTAAACGCTACCTTTTTCTGCAAGATGAGTTGGTAAGTCGCACTCAGAACGCGGTATTCCCGTTTGTGGTATTTCAAGAACAGATTGATCGCCCATGCCGGGTTGGCCCGCGCCCGTGGATAGCAATCCCACAAGAGGTCATCGAAAATCATTATCCCGCCCTGCTTCAGGAGGCGCCAGGCGTTGATGCCGTCTATTAAAACATCATCGGCAAAGTGTGATCCATCGACATAAATCACATCGAATTGCTGCTCTTCGTCGACCAGTTGCGGCAACACGTGCAGCGAGGATCCTTTACGTTTCGTCAGTCGCGCCGCACACGGGGCGACGTTGCCGTCGAAACGGGTCTCATAGTTTTCCAAGTCCAGCGTTGCGTCGCCCCCGCAATTTTCTCTGTCGGTCCACGGATCAACGGCAGTCAAGTGGCCCTGCGTGAAGTAGGACAGGAAAAACAGGGTCGAACGCCCCTCCCACGATCCGATTTCAAGAATGCGCACAGGGTCAGCGCGATCGAAGATTTTCGAAAAGGTAAGACACCACTGCACAATGTTCCAGTCGTTCACGTCAAAGAATACTGCTTTAAAATGGCCTTTCGCCGCATTCTCCTCAAACGCTGCACGAACCCGAGCCACGTGCTTTGCCGCGCCGGATAAAACTCCGAGTTTGAGCAGCAGATAGCGCAAATTATCGGTGAAACAGTGCCACAGCACAGAAGGGTGCCCGCTGCCAACCCACAATAGAAATGCAAGGGCTCGGGCTGCCGTACGAAACTGGGTCATATTTTGACTTGAATTGTGCATTCAATCCATCCCGGCAAGCTTGTCGAATAAGGTCGCCGCAGCTTAGCAGGGGCGCTGATCAGTGATGATCTATTTGCAACGATCACGACCCCGTTGGTCGTGAGGGTATCGCCGAGATCGGTGGTCGTCGCGGTCCGCCGAGCCGGCCTTGCCCCGCCAGGCTCGCGGTGGAATCAGCTTGATTGAGTGAAAATGCTTGTCCTGCAAGGGATAACACACCCCTCCTACTCGGCTCTTCTGACGTTTCTAGGGGTCTGCTGGCCACAGCAAACGCTCTGGAAGACCCGGCAAAACCACGCAAGCTTTGTTCGATCCAAATCGGAAGTCAGCGAGACCGACACGAGTCGCGCCACGATTAGTCGTTTTCTGGTTCAACCGTCGTGCCTGGGCGGCCCCCCGCTTGTATGGTTCTCTGCACACTGTGTTCGAGGCCGGAGACGCTACCGTGGCAGATGCCGTTTTCAATGTAGAAGAACTCGAGCGCAACGCGTCGGATCTGCGGCGCGAATTCCAGTCAGCCGAGCCGTTCCAGCACCTGGTGATTGACGACCTTCTGCGCCTTCCTCCGGCGGCGGCCAGCGCCTTTCCCGACATCTCATGGCCCTACTGGAACGAGATGCCCGCTCGCTACATGCACAACAAGCATTTCTGCGATGATCTCGCGCTCATCCCGGAGCCGTTCAAAGCCCTCATCAGGGAGCTCTCCGAACCGCGGTTCCTGAGGGTGCTCGAACAAATTACCGGGATCAAGCAGCTGCTGCCGGATCCTTACTTGGTTGGGGGTGGCCTACACCTGAGTGGCCCCGGTGGCATCCTGAGTCCCCATACCGACTTCCACTACTACCGGAGCCTGAACCTTTACCGACGCATCAACGTCCTCGTCTACCTGAACGACGGCTGGTCGCTGGAGGACGGGGGTTGTCTATCGCTGTACGACAAGCAGCACCAGGTGGTGAAGACGGTCGTAGCGGACTGGGGCAGGGTCGTCATCTTCCGCACGGATGACCAGTCGGTCCACGGGCTTCCCGTGCCCATCACCGAAGGGAAATGGCGTCGATCAGTAGCGCTGTTCTATTACACCGCTGCTGAGACCGACAACTTCAGCGGTGACGAGACGACCTACTGGAAGGAGCACGGGGAGCAAACCAGCGTCGTCAAGACGGCGCGACTGCTCGTCTACCGCGGGCTGCTCAACGTCAGCCGCATCATCAGTTTTTGGGCGCACTTGGTCAACCCCAACACTGAGAGCAGCCTGTTCATCCGGCGCAGGGCCGGAGGCGCCCCCACCGAAACTACCTAGGACTCCGCCTCTGCTCTGACAGTTCCATCCCTGCTACAACTCTCACCACCCACGCTGTCGTAGGCGCGGCAGCCACCAGATCGCCAGGAGTCAAGCAGATGAGCTCTGTACCGTCGATCACGCTCAATGACGGCAACGCTATCCCGCAGTTGGGCTTCGGCGCCTTGATAGAGGCGGGCCAGACTGCCACGGCGGTACGGTCTGCGCTGGAGGTCGGCTACCGCCACATCGACACTGCCGAGATGTACGACAACGAGAAGCAGGTCGGCCAGGGCATCCGCGATGCCGGGCTGGACCGCCGCGAGGTGTTCATCACCAGCAAGCTCAACAATGGATATCACCGGCCCGATGACGCACGCCGCGCGTTCGACCGCACATTAAGCGCGCTGGGTTCTGACTACGTCGACTTGTTTTTAATCCATTGGCCGCTGCCCACTCTTTATGACGGTGACTTCGTCTCCACCTGGAACGTGCTCGAGGAATTCGCCAAGGACGGCCGGGCGCGCAGCATCGGCGTGTCGAACTTCCAGATCACCCACCTCGACCAACTCGCCGAAGGGTCGCAGACCGTGCCCGCGGTCAACCAAGTCGAAGCGCACCCGTATTTCGCCAACGATCAGGTGCGCGGCTACGACCGCGAGCATGGAATCGTGACCGAGGCTTGGTCTCCCATCGCGCAGGGCAAGGTGCTCGACGACGGGATTATCACCCGCATTGCCGATTCGCATGGCAAAACGCCGGCGCAGGTGGTGCTGCGCTGGCACATTCAGCGCGGTGACATCGTGATCCCGAAGTCGGTCCACTCCGAGCGGATGAAGTCGAACTTCGAGATCTTCGACTTCAGCCTCGAGGGCGACGAGATGGGCGCCATCACCGGCCTGGACCGCGGCGAGCCGGGCCGTACCGGCCCCAATCCCGACGCCCTTGCCTGGCTGCCTAGGCGGGCAGGGTTATCGCAGAAGATTTTCCGTGCCATCGGACAGTTGCTACGTCCTCGGATTGAATGAGAACGGCAAGTCGAGTCTGCTCATGACGGGCGTCGTTCCTATGGCCTGGCGGCCGCCTGCGCCGATCAGTGAACGCATCGCAAGCGGGCGAAATTCTCCACAAGATCAGCGACGGCCGCAGCGCCTTTAGCGGGTTCGGTTATGTGGCTAGCGATCTCGCGGGCCCGGGTGCGGTATCGCGGGGCGAGTATGGTGCGCAGGTCGGCGACAAGCGATTCCGGGGTGGCGCTCGAAAAGCGGCGGGAGGTACCCACTTTCAGTCGTTTGACAACAGCTCCCAGGATCGCCTGATCGCGTATCGTCCAGAGGATCAGCTGGGGAACTCCGGCGCGCAGGCCAATAGGCGTGGTACTCGAGCCGCCGTGGTGAACCAGCGCGCGGCAGCACGGAAAGATGGTCGCGAAATTCACCGCGCCCACCACTTTGACGTGGTCGAAACGGGGGACATCGCTGAAGTCACTCCCGGCGGAGCACACCAACGCCCGCTCGCCTAGCTGCGCGCAAGCCGCGCTGATCATGGCGAGTGTGTCGGTGGGAGATTCGACCAGCATGCTGCCAAAGCCGAAGTAAATCGGCGGTTTTCCCGCAGCAATCCACGAGGCGATTTCCTCATCGGCATCCGTGGGCAACTCCAGCGTCAGCGCGCCGACAAAGGGCCGCCGGCCATCCCATTTCGCCCATTCGGCTGCCAGCCCCGGGAAAGCACACCTCGTCATAAGCCTGGATCTCGAGCGACCCGCGTTCCGTAATCCGTTGCGCATAGGGGGCTTTGGTCTTCGGCAGGCCCAGTTCACCGCGCTGCGTGTCCTCGATGCTCTTCGAAAGCCGCCAAACCAGCCAATCGTGCAGCGTCATTGCTGAGCGGAGCAGGCGTGACGGCACGTTCGGAAGGATCTGGCCATTGGGGCGTGTCGGGGAGAAATGCATCGTTGCCAACGGAATGTCGTAATATTCCGCAACATTGGCAGCGGGCTGCTCGAAATCCACGCCGGTGAGTAGCAGGTCGGCCCCCTCTGCCAATGACATCAGTGTTGTGCTCGTCTCCCAAAAGCACTGCAGACCAAGCTTTCCGCGTTCGCTTCGCAACTCCATCAGATCCCGGACCCTCCAGAGGTTGCGGGAGAAATAGAAGTACTTCCACAGGTTGACGTACGGCTCGGTTACTGCTCGGGCGTCCAGCCGGTACAGCGACGGCCGCAAGCCCGGCCGACTCGACGAATCCAACCAGGTCTGGCGGGACGGCCATGCACACGTCGTGCCCCCTGCGCAGCAGCTCACGGCCAACAGCGACGCACGGCTCGACCTCACCGCGCGTTCCATAGCTCGACAGCACAAACTTCATCGCGGACAAAGCCTTTCGCTTGTGATGCGAGACGCCGATGTCAGGGGCATCGGTCCAATCACTCTGGTGGCCGCGGCGGCGATCCGCTTGTCGTTCATTGGTAGCTCCTGATTCTGGGGTGGGCTTGCGATAGCCAGAACCCGGGTTCAACCATGGGCGAGCGCACGGCCGGCCGACATTTCTATGACTGGTTCCAACACCCGCGCGTACTGATCTGTCACGTGGTTTTGATCGCGGTAGACCAAAGTGTTGCCGACGATGACCGGGCAGCGGTCGGTGCTGCAGAACAGTTCGGTGAGGTCGGCGTAGTTTCCACCGCCGGCAGCGGTGGCCGCGGACTCGGCCCCGATGCCGGTGTGATTCACCGCGGTCGACCTCGCCGGTGAACAGGCGGTCGCGTCATCGAGGTGCCTGGACAGGCAGTCCGGCACCACCGACTGCGGATCCGGGATTGGCCCGAGTATCAGCACCTGGGCACCCGTGCCGCGCAACTGGTGCACCAGACGGCCGATGCTTTCGATCCACGCCGAGTCGTAAGACGTAAAGCCCGACCTCCAACCGAAGGGGGCACCGTAGCGCCGCATCATGCTGAGGACGATCAGCCGCGGGCTTTTCGGTCTGTAACCGGGCGAGGATGTGGCTGCGCCACCGCTGGCATTCGGTGTATTCCCGCCCAAGGGCGGGGTTGGAGATCGGTAGGTCCAACAACGGGCAGGCGGCCTTGGTCAGGGTCTCGAGTCGCCAATGCCGATGTGTGGCGATGTGCTGGAACGCCTGGTTCCACATCTCGGCGTTGGAGTCGCCGATGAGGGCCACTGTGCTCTTGGAAGCTGTGTCGCCAGTCGCGCACTCCGGCTGTCCATCTTGGTAAAACCCGCGGAAGCAGCTATCGGAGGCTCCGAGCGTTGCTGTGGGCACAGTGTCGGCAAGCGGCGGGTTGCAGATTCGACGGAACTGCTGTGAGATCGGTCGATGCCGTGATCGCGGCCTGCACCTGCGCGACCGCGCCGTGCAGTGCCGCGTCGTAGGCACGAACGTCGGAACCGGCGGGTGGCGGCGACGCCGTGATGGTCAGCGGCCTAGCCGCCGGGCCGTGCCCGATCGGGATCGGCGCCAGTTCCAGCAGCGCGAAGCCCACACAGACCGCTATTGCGGTGGCGGCACCGCCGAGCCCGAGGCTAGCCAGGGGAGAACGGCGGATGGGCGCGGCGAACCGCAACGGGCTCTCGATGAAACGCAGTGTGAGGACGGCCAGCCCGAAGGAAATCAAGATCGCCGCCAGCGCCAGCAACATGGAGTGACCCGTGACGGGCGCTATTGCCCACAGCGCCACAAGCAGAAGCGGCCAATGCCAGAGATACCACGAGTACGACACCCGGCCGATCGCGCGCATCGGTGCCAGCCCGAGCAGTCGGCCGCATCCAAGCGACGGTGCGGCGCAGCCGACACCGATCACCAAGACCGCGCCGGCCGTCGGCAACAGTGCCGCGACACCCGGATACAGGGTGTTGCCGCTCAACCCAGCGCAGGCCAGCAGGATCAGAGCCAGACCGGTCCATCCGGTGATCGCGACCGCTCGTGGCGGCACGCGACGCCACTGGCCGGCCGTGAGGGCCACTAGTCCGCCGGCGGCCAACTGCCAGGCCCGGGTGGGCAGTGAGAAGAACGCCGCAGCGGGCATCACGTAGGTGCATGCCAGCGACAGCGCGAACGACGAGACCGCGACCGACGCAAGGACCACCAGATACGGCGTTTTCGAGGAGGTGTCATCGGCGTCGGTGCGGCGGCGAACGCGCCGGATCAGCCATGCCGTCCCGATGATCAACGCCGGCCACACCAGGTAGAACTGCTCCTCGACGCCCAATGACCAGTAGTGCTGAAATGGCGACGGCGGCGCGAAGGCGGCCAGGTAGTCGACGCCTTGCAGAATGAAGCGGTAGTTGCTGACATACAGCGCGCTGGCGATGCCGTCTTCGATGACACTTCGGGCCTGTAAGGCCGGTAGCAGGACAGCCGTGGCGACCATGATGAAGACGCCGACGGTAGCCGATGCCGGCAGTAGTCGGCGGGCCCGCGCTCCATAGAAGTTGCGCAACCCGACGGTGCCGGTCGCGCTGACCTCGCGCCAGAGCAGTCCGGTAATCAAAAAGCCCGAGATCACGAAGAACACATCCACGCCGACGAACCCACCGGCGGCACCAGGTATGCCAGCGTGAAAGAGGACGACGGCCAACACCGCGACAGCACGCAAACCCTCGATGTCCGACCGAAATCCCGATTGCGCCAAGCGTGGACCCTGCACCCGTTCGGTCGGGCTAACGCTGTCGGCCTGGACCAAGGTCACCTACCTGGTAAGAGGGCGCGTCGTCGAATCGAGGCATTATCACACACCTGTCCAACAGCTTGATATGTTGGCGGCTCGGGAGCCTTTGCTCTTGGGCTGTCAGGGAAACCGATGAAAGGTGGTCTGAAGGTTGTCCTGTTCGAGGCCGGAACCTGGACACCGCGCATGACTTTTCCGCCGACGCAGAGGCGGCTCCGAATGATCGATGCTTTACCCAAAGCGAGCCCTTTGCCCCGGGTGTTGCTGGTCACGAACTATGGCAGTTTGGGCGGTGGGGCTGCGGCCGTATTTCGTGACATCGTCGTGGCGCTCCGGGAAAAGCGGCCGGACCTGCATCTGGTCGCCGTCTACCCGTGGAAGGGGAGTCTGGCGGCTGAGTGTGCCCGGCACGGCGTCTGGGCCAAGACCGCTTGGATACCGTGTTGGGCTTTTCTCGAGCGGTGGCGCACCCCGCGCATTGAGGCGCTCATCGGCGCGGTTCCTCGCGGCGTGCTTCTCCTTTTAGGCATCTTGCAAGCAGTATGGCGACTTGTTCGACTGCGTCCGACGATGGTGCTCAGCAACACGATGCTCATTCCTTCATACGCGGTTGCCGCCAAACTGCTTGGCATCCAGCACTATTGGATGGTCCACGAGTTCGGCAGAGACGACCACCGGCTTCGGTTCCTGTTGGGCTACCGCAGGACCATCCGCCTGATTGGCCAGCTGTCGGAGTCGGTGATCTGCAATTCACAAGCAGTCGAGAAGGCTCTGCTCGCGGTAGATCCAACGATGAGAACGCACGTCGTCTACCCAGTCGTCGACACTCCGCTCGGCACGCCGCCGGAGCGGCATCCGGGCGAGACCATGCGAGTTGTGCTGGTCGGCCGGTTCGCTCAGTCCAAGGGCCAACACGTCGCAGTCGAGGCTGTCGCCATTGCCCGTAATGCCGGAGTCGACATCGAGTTGGCACTCATCGGCGGTGGCAACCAGAAGCCGGTCCGCGAACTTGCCTCCCGACTGGGCGTCGAGGACCTGGTGACCATCCACGGACCAACCCGCGACGTCGGACGCTACTGGTCCGCCGCCCATGTCGCCGTCATGTGCAGCGAATGCGAGGCGTTCGGCCTCGTCACTGTGGAGGCGATGCGAGCCGGATTGCCGGTGTGCGGGACGGACGCGGGTGGCACCCCGGAGATCATCGATGCGGGAGTCAACGGACTGCTGAGCCCCGCCGGGGACGCGAACACACTCGCGGCCAACCTGATGACGCTCGAGTCGAACGAGGATCTGCGGCGTCGCCTCGCTGTTCGTGCGGTGGAAACGACGCGGCGGTTCCAATTTGACCACCGTTACGGCGACGAATTTGCCGCCATTCTTGGTCTGTGTTGATGCGCACGTCTGAGATAGGTTGACCGCCAAAGGAAGAGAATCATGGTAACTATCCCAAGCAGCGCACGCCGCTTGTATCGGCGAGCCCGCATCCAGCGACTTCTGGGCCGGCCCCAGCGCGCGGTGGAGTTGTGTCATGCGGCTTTACAAACCGCCGACTACTCGACTGCGCATCTCAGAGCACACCAGATGCTGGCGGACATGGAGTTCCCTGGCGAGGATTATTTTCGGGTTCTGGCACGCATTCACGAACACCGAAAGCCGGCCACCTACCTCGAGATCGGCGTCGACCAGGGCCTGTCCTTCGAAATCATCAGGCCAGAAACCCTCGCACTGGGCGTCGATCCGAACCCGCACCTACGCAAGACGCTGGGGCCCCGTCAGCGAGTGTTCGCAAAAACCAGCGACGAATTCTTTGAGCAGTGCGATGTGATTTCAGAGTTGGGCGGAAAGACGGTAGATCTCGCCTTCATCGACGGGATGCACCAGATGGAGTTTGCGCTGCGGGATTTCATCAATGTGGAGAAGTGCTGCTCTGCGAACTCCATCATCCTGATCCATGACGTGTACCCCATCGATGTGATGAGTGCCGCTCGCGAACGGACTTCGTTGTTCTGGAGCGGAGATATCTGGCGCTTGATTCTGATCTTGAAAAAGTACCGACCAGACCTGACAGTCAACGTGATCGCTTCGCGCCCAACAGGGCTCGCGATCGTGCAGAATCTGGACCCGCGTTCGAGGATCCTTGCCGAGCGTCAGCAGGAGATCATTGACGAATTTCTCGCGCTCGACATCTCAGTGCTCGACGGACGCAAAGACGAGATGCTCAATCGCTTTCCGAATGACTGGACGTCCATCGCGCGGCTCATCGACACGTGCGGGAGCGTCAAAACCTAACAGCCACAAGAGAGATGCGAAAGTGGCCGGTGTCGATCAGCGAACGCGCTTGAGTCGCGCGAAACTTTCCACCAGATCAGCGGCAGCCGTGACACTTTCCGCGGGTTTGCTCATCCGGGTGGAAATCTCGCGGGCCCGGGCGAGGTATGGCGGGGCCAGAATCCGGCGGAGATCCGCCACCAGCGTTTTCTCGGTGGTAGTCGAAAAGCGCCGGGCGGCACCCACCTTCAATCGTTTGACCATAGCTCCAAAGAGCGGCTGATCGAAGAACGTCCAGAGGATCAAGGTGGGAACTCCGGCGCGTAGGCCTGCGGCCACTGTTCCCGCGCCACCGTGGTGCACGACCGCGCGGCATGCCGGAAAGATCGCCGCGTAATTCACCGTGTCCACCACCTTGACGTGATCGAATTGGGGAATGCGGCTGAAATCGGTCCCGCCAGAACAAATTAACGCCCGTTCACCAAGCTGCGCGCAGGCCGCGCCGATCATGGCGACCGCGTCGGCAGCCGATTCGATTGGGATGCTGCCAAAGCTGAAGAAAATCGGTGGTGTTCCCGCGGCAATCCACGACGCGGCCTCCTCATCGGCTTGCGTTGGCAGCTCGAGCGCCAGCGTGCCGACAAAGGGCCGCTGGCCGTTCCAGTGCAGGGCCCATTCGGCTGCCAACCCGGGAAAGTAGACCTCGTCGTAGGCCTGGATTTCCAGCGCTCCGCGTTCGGCGATCCGCTGCGGCCAGGGGGTTGTTGCCCTCGACAGACCGAGTGCACTGCGTTGCGTCTCCTCCACCTGCTTCACCGCACCGGCCCAAGACAGCCTCTCGTAGGACGTCATGGCGGAGCGACCCAACCGCGCAGGCAGGAATGGCAGTAACTGACCGTTAGCCCGCATCGGGAGGAAATGCAGTGTGGCCAAGGGAAGTTCGTAATACTCCGCGACGTTGGCGACGAACTGCTCGAAACCCAGGCCGGCGATGAGCAGGTCGGTGCCATCCGCTAGCGACGTCAGCAGCGTCGCGGTCACCTCCTCTTTCCAGCACTGGGTAACGAAGTCCGAAATTTCTCGCCCTAACCTGTCCAGCTCCTGGAGTTTCCAGGGGCTGCGGAAGAACAACGTCCAGTAGTTGCGCTGCGCTTCCACAAGGGGCCGCGAGTCCAGCCCATAAGCGACCGCCGAGAGCCCTTCCGCCTCGGCGAAGCCGACCAGGTTAGGCGGCACGGCCATGCGCACGTCATGCCCGCGGCGCAGCAGCTCACGGCCGACAACGACGGAGGGCTCGACGTCGCCGCGCATCCCGTAGGCCGCCAGCACAAATCTCATCGCGAATCCTGAGCTTTCAGTTGACGAGTGCATTGGGCAACGTCAGGGGCACCGGTTATTATTGCTCGCTTGTTGAATACCGTCTGGGGTTCGGCCGTCGGCCTTGGCTGCTAGTTCGTCGGTAAGGAGCTCGATTGTGGCGGAGAGTGACCTGACCGCGCGCGAGGCCGAACGCGTTCTGTGGGACGTAATCGTGGTGGGCACCGGCATGGGCGGCGGGATGCTGGGTTACCAACTGGCTCGCTCGGGCCGCAAGGTGTTGTTCGTCGAGAAGGGTCGTTCGACGCTGCCCGGGACGCCGGGAACGATCCGCGCTGCGATGCCTGAGCTGGCCGAGCCGCTGGCACGCCGTTCGGCGGCGGCCTACTACGACGCGTTGGCGCGGGCCGGACGCTGCACCGATGAGATCGAAGACATCAGTGGACGCTTCCCGAAGCGGTTTGTGCCGTTCATCGGCAGCGGCACCGGCGGATCGTCGGCGCTGTACGGCATGGTCTGTGAGCGGTTCTTCGCTGGTGATTTCACTCCCCGGCAGAACTTCCGCGATCCCGGTGATTCCACCGTGCCGGATGCCTGGCCGGTCAGCTACGACGAGATGGCGCCCTGGTATGCCCAGGCCGAGAAGCTGCTGGGGGTTCGCGGCGCGCCCGATCCGCTTCGGCCGGAAGCCGCTGGCATCGATCTGCCTGCGGCACCGCCGTTTTCGCTGGACAACCAGCCGCTGGTCGACTATCTGGCTGGTCGCGGCTTGCATCCCTATCACCTGCCGATGGCCTGTGACTACGCCGACGGTTGTGTCACCTGTCAGGCCTACCTTTGTCCCCGGTCGTGCAAAAACGACGGTGCCCGCAATGGTGTACTGCCCGCCGTTATCGAGTACGGCGCGCACCTGCTGGCCGAGTGTCGGGTGGTGCGCCTGGAGGCCGACCGCACCCGGGTCCAGCAGGTGATCTGCCAGCATCGCTCCGACACGGTGGCTCTGAAAGCCAAGGTGGTGGTGCTGGCCGCTGGTGCATTGATCACCCCGGTGCTGTTGCTCAACTCCCGTTCGGGCGACTGGCCCCGCGGACTGGCTAACGGCTCAGATTGGGTGGGGCGCAACCTGATGCGCCATTTGCTTGACTGGATTCAGGTCTGGCCGCAACCCGGCTGCAAGATTACGGACGAAAATAAGGAGATCGGGCTCAACGACTTCTACTTTTGGGAGGGGCAGAAATACGGCACAGTACAGTCGGCTGGCGCGATGGCCTCGTTGGCATCCATGGAGATGCTGACCAACCACCCCGGCTGGGCGGCGAAGGCGCTGCGCCTGATGAGCCCGGCGGTGCGCCCGATCTACGACCGGTTCTTCAGCGGCGGACTGGTGCTGACCGCGATGATGGAAGACCTGCCGTATCTGGATAACCGCGTCCTGCCACAGGATCGCCCCAGCACTGATGGCCGCCAGCGGCTGCGACTTCAATACCGTTTACACGCCAGTGAGATCGAGCGGCGCACGATGTTTTTGCGCCAACTGAAAGAGGTGTTGAAGCCGTTTCGCACACTCACCCTGCGGACCGGCCAAAACAACACGACCCTGGGCCACGTGTGCGGGACGTGCCGCTTCGGTACCGATCCGAAAACCAGCGTGCTGGACTCCCAAAACCGGGCGCATGAAGTGGACAACCTCTATGTGGTCGATGCCTCGTTCTTTCCTTCGAGCGCCGGTTTGAACCCGAGTTTGACGGTAGCCGCCAATGCCTTGCGGGTGGCCGCACACGTGCACCAGGTCCATTTCGCCACCTGAAAGCCCGTTTGAAGAATGCCGTCGCGGATCTTCAGGCGATCCAGATTATTCGTCACGAGCCCAATAGGATCCATCGCATGGATCTGTTCGTTCGCGAATCCGGCGAGGTTGGGGCGCCCGTCATCGCCTTTCTCCACGGTGGCGAACACAGCGGCCGGTCCTGGCAACCTGTCGTCGAACGAATGCAGCATTACCGCTGTCTGGTCCCCGATCTGCCCCAGCACGGCGAGAGCATCCAACCGGGTCCATTTGAGATAGGCGTAGCCGCCGCTGCGGTGGCCGAACTCATCCGTGCCAGGGTGGGCACCCGCCGGGTGCACGTGGTGGGCCATTCGCTCGGCGCCCAGGTCGGGGCGCAAGTGCTCGCAACTGCGCCGGAACTCGTCGATCGGGCGGTGCTATGCGGAACCATCGTCAACGCTATCCCGGGTCCACGGTTGACGGCGCCCCTCCTAGGGCTGGTCGCCTGGGCCTCGCGGTCGGTGACACTCCGCAAGAATGCACGCCCCGTGGGGGTTACCTCGGCCAAGATCGACGACTACCGCGACGACGTTCGTCTCATGCCGGCCGCACAGGTCGCCCACCTTGTCGAGGCTTCCGCGGGATTCACATTTCCCGAGGGACTCGACAAATCAGATTCGCCCACATTGTTTCTCGCCGGCTCCAAGGAGATGCGGCTCATCCATCGTTCGAGGGCAGCGCTTGCGCATCGAATGCCCAAAGCGGTCGACGGGGTCGCAATCGGTATGGACCACGATTGGCCGTTGCGCTATCCGGACCTCTTCTGCCGCACCGTCGACGGCTGGCTTTCGGGTACGGCACTGCCGCCTGAGATCAAGTTGTCGAACTAGGGGCTGGACTCGGCCGCGAGCCGGTAGGCGCGTACGGCCAGCGGAATGAACACCGCGACCAGCACGATTGCCCACATCAGAGTCGTCGCCATAGGCCACAGGAGGGGGCCACCGTGGGCCAGCGCCCGCATCACCTCGATGGGTGGCGACATCGGTTGCACGCGCACCAATGGCTGAAGCCAGCGTGGAAACAGCCCGATCGGGGTGATTCCAGGATTGACGAACGCCAGCGAGATGGTCACCGTCGCCAACAAGGTCATGGCGGTGCGGGCATTGGTGCGGAAGGCCACCGCCATCACCAACGCCGTGAACCCGACGACCACGATCGGCGGGATCAGAATGAACACCAGTGCCGCGGGCCAGCCGTGTGTGAAGCGTAGGCCCATTGCCACCCCGAGGGCGGTGATCAGGATCGTCCCGATGAACGCGCGCACGGCCTCGGCGGTGAGCCGTCCGGAAAGCGCGCTTGCCCGATGTACCGGCATTACCCACATCCGGCTGAGCAGCCCAAACTGGCGGTCCACCAGGATGCCCTCCGACGTGCGCAGGGCGCCAAGCACGCCGGATAGCACCGCACACACCGGGACCAGGCCGTAAACGCTGGCGACGCCAGTCACCTGGTAAACACGTTCGTTCAACACCGCCTCGTAGGTGAGCAAGATGCAGACGGGCACGACCGCCGACGCCACCACCACCCCTCGGTCACGCCGCCAGCGGGTAAGGAGCCGACCGGATTGCACCCAGGTCTCAGTCAGCATCGAGCCGCGCATTTCCGGCTGCGGTATCACTCAGCCTCGCCTCTGCGACCGCAGCGCGATCGCGCCGAAGACCAGCGCCATGCCCACACACCAGGCCAAGGTGGCCGCCACGTTGCCGACCGACACCTGCCCGATAGACAGGCCGCGCAGCGTTTCAGCGACCTGTGACACTGGCTGGTTGCGTACGTACGGTCGCAACCAGTCGGGAAAGGTTTTCTCCGGGGCGATACCGGTGGACAGCATGAGCAGCAGCAACTGGGGAGCCGTCAGGAGCATGCTGACCCCCTGAATGCTGTTGGTATTGGATCCCAGCGCGTCGGCGCCCAGTGCCACGGCGGCGCACAGGAGCAACGTGATGAGCACAAAGGCCAGCGCACAGCCGAGTCCGCCGGTCATCCGAAATCCGAACGCGTAGCCCGCGACCATCGCCACGGTCAAGGCGAGCGCGGCCCGAATCAGGGTGGCCAGCATCCGAGCGCCTATGGGGACGGCCGCGGTAATCGGCAGCGTCGCCAACCGGTCGCACAGCCCAAGTCGGTGATCCTGGGTGACACGGCCGGCGGTGAGCAGCGCGATGAAGATCATCGACTGGATGACCACCACGGGCACCAGATACTGCGGATAACTCATCCGGCCGGTATCGATCAGGCCGTGCAACGCCACCGTGAAGCCCGCCAAATACCCTGCGGGTGAAAGGATTTCGAAGACAATCCCGCCGTCGCGCGCCGCGCTGATCAGCGAACGTTCGGTCAGGGCGACCAGAGCGCTCATGACCGGGCGGCGGTTGGTTCGGTCAGGTGCAGAAACACCTCGTCGAGCGAGGGTTTGCGCAGCGAGATGTCGACGAGTTCGATGCCCAGCTCCTCGAGCCAGCGAAACACCTCACTGAGCGTGCCAACCCCGTCCGGGGCCAACACCGATACCGAGTTCGTGTCGGCGTTGATGTCCATCCCGTCGAAGCGCGACAGCGCAGCCGCGACCTGAGGCAGATCGGCCGGGTCGGTCGGGGTGACCTGGCAGTAGCTGTTGCCCACGCGACGCTTGAGCTCCTCTGCGGTACCGCTAGCGACCACCTGTCCGTGGTCGATGACGACGACGGAGTCACTCAGCACATCGGCTTCCTCCAAATACTGCGTGGTGAGCAACACAGCGACGTCCTGCCGAGCCAACGAGCTCACCAGGGCCCACACGTCGCGTCGGCTGCGCGGGTCCAGCCCAGTGGTGGGCTCGTCGAGGAAAAGCACCTTCGACGGCACCACCAAAGCGCTGGCCAGGTCAACGCGGCGCCACATGCCGCCTGAATAGGTGCTCACCTGCCGGTCAGCGGCATCGGCCAGATCGAACTGCTCGATCAACTCATCGGCGCGGGCCCTCGCCTGGCGCCGGCGCAGGCCGCGCAGCCTGCCGAACAACACCAGGTTCTCCCTGCCGGTGAGCAGCGGGTCCATTGCGGCACCCTGCCCGGCCATCGAAATATTGGCCCTTACCTGGGCGGGCTCGGTGACGACGTCGTAGCCGGCTACCACTGCTGTGCCGGCGGTGGGCCGCAGCAACGTGGACAAGATCTTGATCGCGGTCGTCTTACCGGCGCCGTTATGACCGAGCAGAGCGCAGACCGAACCCTTGGGAACGGAAAAGGTCACGCCCTGCAATGCGTGTATTGCCCCATCGAACGTCTTGGCTACGCCATTCAGCTCGATCACGAGTACAGATACTACGGTCAGTTAGACGGGTGTTGAACAGGAACGCGGAAGCGGCTCATCCACTTACCTCGTCCTCGCCGATCAGCCAACATGCTGGAGGCGGGCGACGCTCTCCACACGATCAGCGGCGTTCGCGACGCTGTCGGCCGGTTTGGTCATCCGGGTGGCGATCTCGCGGGCGCGGGCAACGTATTGCGGAGCGAGGATGGTGCGCAAATCCGCGACCAGCGACTTCTCGGTAGCGGACGAAAAACGCCGGGCAGTACCGACTTTCAGCCGTTTGACCGCAGCTCCCCATATCACCTGAACATCTGCCATCCAGAGGATCAGGGTAGGAACCCCGGCGCGCAGACCTGCGGCCGTGGTGCCCGCGCCACCATGGTGCACGACCGCGCGGCAGGTGGGAAAGATGGCCGCATAATTCACCGCTCCGACGACCTTGACATGCTCGAACTGGGGCACGTTGTTGAAGTCAGTCCAGCCGGCACTGATCAACGCCCGCTCGCCCAACTGCGCGCAGGCCGCACTGATCATGGCTATCGTGTCGGCCGGCGATTCGACCGGGATACTGCCGAACCCGAAGAAAATGGGCGGCGTCCCCGCGGCAATCCACGACGCGACCTCCTCGTCGGCGACGGTCGGCAACTCCAACGTCAGGGTGCCGACGAAGGGTCGTCGGCCGCCCCATTTCGCCCATTCGGCGGCCAGTCCGGGAAAACACACTTCGTCATAGGCCTGGATTTCCAGCGATCCGCGTTCGGTGATCCGTTGCGGCGCGGGTCTTTTCGCCTTCGGCAAGCCTAGTTCGCGGCGCTGCGTGTCCTCGACTTTCTTGACCCCGCGCCAAACCATCCACTCGTACGCCGTCATCGCCGAGCGGATCAACGGCGCCGGCACGTTGGGAACAAGGTGGCCGTTGACCCGGTTCGGGAACCACAGCAGCGTCGCTAATGGAATGCCGCAATACTCCGCGACGTCGGCGGCGAGTTCTTGGTAACTCATGCCGGTGAGCAGCAGGTCGGCCTCGCGTGCCAGCGCGGTGAGCATCGTGCTCATCTCCCCCCAGCACTGGGTGCCGGGCGCCCGAGCTTCGCGCAACAGACTTTTCACATCCCGGATCCTCCAGAAGTTGCGGAAGAAATACGCCCAGAAGTTTCGCGTCGCTTCCAGCCACGCCTGGATATCCGGCCCGTAGGCGACCGCCGCAAGCCCGGCCGCCTCGACGAAGCCGACCAGGTCGGGCGGGACAGCCATCCGCACGTCGTGCCCTCGGCGCAGCAGTTCACGACCGACAGCAACGCCGGGCTCCACATCCCCACGAGTTCCGTAGAACGCCAGCACAAATTTCATCGCGGGATCCTGGCCCTTACGCCCAAGTTCCACTGCGCCGGTGGGCGATTGCGAGGGCCTCGAGGGTCCGCTTCACGAGGGAGGGCAGCAGCAGCCGGTTGAGCTTGAGGTAGCGGTGGGAATCCTCGAACGCCGTCCGGAAACCATGCTCGCTCGCCCGATACGCCTCGAACACGCGATCCAGCGCAGACTGATCCCAGGGTTCGTCGCGCGCGGCCGCGCTCAGCGTTGCGTAGACCACGGACATCCAGTCTGTGCCGAAGGGCTCTGGCACCGGGCTGCTGTGCCGGTGGTGCCGAAGATCCGGGGTGAGAAATTCCTCGATTGCGCCCTCATCCTGGACGCTGAGATCGATCTTGAGCGCCGCGGAGATCCGCGTGACTTCCCGGCGCCAGTCCTCGAGGAGGTTGGCGTACTCCACGAACACCCGCGGGACGCCGCGCGTGTCTCTCTCGGCCAGCAGGGTGTATTTCAGCCACCAGGCACTCGTGAGCTCCGGCGAAGCTTGTACGTAATGCTGGCGTGCAGCGCGTTTTTCAAGCGACCCGATGACTTCTTGCGGGTGGCGCACCGCAATCACAGCTGCAATGTCGAATCCGGCCAGACGGGCCGCCTCGAACCAGATGTCAGACACGGCGGTCAACTTCGGTTCCTTGATGACCACGAGCGGCTTTGCCGGCAACGTAGTCAGAAATGCCTTGACCTTCGCGACGTAGGCGGGGTTCTGTTCGGCGGCGAACGCACCCTCTTCCTGCGCGCGCAGTGTCATGTCGTATCCGGAGCTGCGATGGCGGCGCAGGATGGCTTCGTTGAGATGGATGGCCGCGCGGGGCTCCCAACAGCCTCGCGGATTCTCCGAAGTGGCGCCCAATAGCCCGCCAGGGAGCGCAGCACCGCAGAGCGAGAGAACGCGCGTGAGCGCAGACGTTCCGGACCGCCCAAGGCCGAGCACGAACAGCACGACTGGGCGGGCTGCCGTCGGCGACTGCGCAGACTGTGCCGTCGCCAAAGAACGTGCCACAGCGGGCTTCGCGGCAAAGCGTCGGCTGGTCGTCATGGCGTCGGCTACTCTACATGTGATGAATTGGTCCGACCTTACTAGCGTGCACGCGGCCGCTCGCGTCGTCGCCCTCCGTGACGAGGCCTACGCTCCACAACGCGTCACGTGCGAAGCGAATCATGTCCTCGGAGACTGATCAGTCCTTGAGTAGCCGCGCATCCAATGCTGATGCGCGGCAGGACAATTGGCTCACATTCATGGACCAAGCCTTCTTCGCGGGGCAGTACGCCGCCGGCCAGACGGAAGTCATGCAGGTCGTGTGGCTCTATGAGCACCCAATCGACTTCGACGGCCTGAGGCGTTTTCACCAGAACTTCCGTCACGGGTTGTTGGCACGGCTCATCGAGCGTTCGCCGCTGCCGTTCGGCCGGCACAGGTGGGTTGTGGATCGGGGGCCGTCGGACATCGATATCGCTGAGTGTGCCCGTCCACGCGCTGAACTCAGCGATTGGGCTGACGAGCGCTCACAGCTGCTTGCTGATCCGGAACGTGGGCCGGGCTGGCATCTCGGCGTCCTTCCTCTTACGGACGGCTCGACCGCGGTCAGTCTGGTGGCTTCCCATTACCTGCTCGACGGCATCGGGTTCTTCGTCGCAATAGTTCAGGCGATCCTGGGTAACACGCGCGACTTCGGTTACCCGACACCGCGTTCACGCACTCTGCTGCGTGCGGTGGCACAGGATGCTCGCCGAACGGCGCGCGATGCACCTGAGGCTGCCCGGGCGCTTGTCGAATACGCAAAAATGACCCGCCGCCAGCGGCACGACAAAGCCCAACCACCCCCACCGCGACCTGTCGCCCCCAGTGCAGGCGCCAGCGATAGCCCTGTCGTCGTCCCCGGTGTCACGATCGGCATCGACCTGGCTGACTGGGATCTGCGTGCGAAGGCTCTCGGCGGAACGAGTGCCACGCTGGCCGCTGGTTTGACCGCCAAACTCGCAGAGCACCTCGGGCGGCGGCGCGACAGCGACGGCGCCGTCACCTTGCAAGTCATCATGAGCGATCGCATCGAGGGCGATACCCGTGCGGTCGCCGTGTCGTTCGCACGGGTCAGCGTCGACCCGACCGGGTTGACGAAGGATCTCAGTACTGCCCGCGCCGACATCAAGGAGGCGCTGGAGACGCTGCGAGAAACGCCGAATGAGTCATTGCGCCTCGCTGCACTGACCCCGTTCACGCCGAAGCGGATCTGGAAACAGGGCGTCGACGCAGCATTCGCCGACCCCGCTCGCCCGGTGATCTTTTCCAACCTCGGCGACGTCGGCTCGATGGTGAGCAGTCTGGACGGTACCCACTGCGATTACGCCTTCGCGCGAGGGACGCGGCAGAACGTGACCCGGCAATGGCTAGAGCGAACCGGCGGGCAAATGCAGCTGCTGTCTTTCCGCGTGGCGCCGCTCGGCAAGATTTTCATGCACTTCCTCGCCTACCAACCGGGCGCCGAGAATACGAAGCCCGCTTTGCGTGAGCTGGTTGCGCGCACGCTGGCCGAGTTCGACGTGACGGGGCAGGTCGACTAACGAATCGCTAAGCGTCCGCGGCGTCGACGGCTTCCTTTACTTTCTGCGCATGTGCCACCTGTTGCGCCGTGTAGCCGATGAGCAGCGCCACCCCGCAGAGCAGGACGATCACCCCGGCCAGCCACAGCATGCCGTCGGTGTAGCCGTGGACCAGTGCATGCAACTGGGCGGTGTTCATCGCGTTCACCGGCCCGGCGGTGCCGCCCAACTGCAGCGTGCGCGATGTGATGACAGCCTGGATGGCGACCAGCACCAGCGGCCCGCCGAGGCTCTGCAGCATCACCGCGATCGCCGAGGCGGGGCCGATGCGATCGAGGCCGACGCTGGCGATCAGCGACAGTCCCAGCGGGACGCCGATTATGCCGATACCGATAGCGCCGACAACCATCGGCATTACCAGGTTGGGGAAGTACGGGATGTTGCGGTTGAGGGTCGGGCCGGACAGCATCGCCCCGAGCACCAGGATGCCGCCGGCGATCACCACCACCCGCGGCGAGAACCACGTCACCAGCCGCGACGACGCGGCCGCCCCGACGGCCATCGCGACGGCGAACGGGATGAAGCTGACAGCGCCGCGCAGCGGGCTGTAGCCCATGATGCTTTGCATATACAGGGCGATCAGCACGGTCAGGGTGAAGCCCACCCCGCGGACCAGGAACATGGCCGCGAAGGTGGCCAGCCGATTGCGCTCCGAGAACAGGCTGAACGGCACAACGGGGTTCTCGGCCGTGCGCTCCACCACGGCGAACGCCGCGAACGCGGCGACAGCCACCAGACCCGAACCGATCGTGGTGGCTGACAGCCAGCCCTTCTCCGGACCCATCGACAAGCCGAAAACCGAGGCCGTACAAATCAATGTGGCCAGCACAGCCCCAGTGGCGTCGAGCTTCGTTCGTTCCCTCTGGGTTTCGGACAGCATGGTCCGGGCCAGGTAGATCACCAAGAGCCCGATCGGCACATTCACCAGGAACGCCAGCCGCCACGACACCCCGGCGAGCGCCCCGCCCACCACCAGGCCCAGCACCGCGCCGATAGCGCCCATCGCGCCGAACACCGCCGTCGCCGCATTGCGTGTCGGTCCCTTCGGGAACGTGGTCGCCACCAGCGCCATACAGGTCGGCGCGACGATCGCGGCGGCTGCGCCGTGCAACAGCCGGGCCACCACGAGGGCGGCTCCATCCCAGGCGATGCCGCAGATCGTCGAGGCGAAGGTGAACAGCGCGACCCCGGCAATGAGGGTCCGCTTGCGACCGATGGTGTCACCGAGGCGGCCGCCCAGCAGGATCAGGCCGCCGAAGGTCAGCGCGTAAGCGGTGATCACCCAGCTGCGCCCGGCGTCCGACAGACCGAGCTCGTTCTGGATTTTGGGAAGCGCGAACACTGCGACCGGGCCGTCCATCGCCGCCATCAGCTGTATGCCGCCGATCGCGGTGAGGACGGCGACGAACTGGCGAGACGGCAGCCGAGTCGGGAAGTGCCTTCTGGTGCGGTGCAGCGCATTCGGTTCGACCGGCGTCAGGGCCGTGCGTTCCGCGCCCAGCTTCGGCCAGGGAGATGGCGCCCGCTCCGCGTCGTCGACAGCTGCCATGGCGGACTACCTTACATGTGTACAGTAAGCGTTCCAGGATTTCGGATGGCCTGACCGGCTAGCCGGTGAATTTGCCGAAACTCTGGATTGACCGTCTTGGCCTTGAGTATGGTTTGGACCTGTTCGACTCGTGTCGAACTAGGCGGTCTGCAGGACCGATGAACATCAATCCGTTCGACGACGATCTTCGTCTTGGTGAACGGGTGAAAGGTTGGGTGCGGTGCTCGAGCCCGGTGTGCGCGACGCTGTCGTCGCGGAAGCCTGGTCCGATGGCGCCGTCGCGGACCTCCCAGACGATCACCCACGGTCTGGCCGCGGATTCACTCTTTCGCGACGCCCTCGGCAACCTCCGCGCGCGCCTCGAGCAGCTCGAAAAAATCGACATCGGCCCTTCTCGATTTTCGGCGTTGCCAGGCGGCTGTGGATTCCGTCGCTCATCTTGGTGGTGTTCTGTGCTGCAGGTTTGACTGTGTCGCGGCTGCATGGCGTTTTCGGCTCGGAGAAGCGTCCCTTGTATGCCGACGCGCAATCGAATGACAACACGCGTTTCGACCCCCAGCACCTGACGTACGAGATCTTCGGCCCCCCAGCGGCGGTGGCCACCATCAGCTATTTCGACGTCAACGCCGACCCGCAGCGAGTTCTCGGGGCCCGCTTGCCGTGGTCGTTGACGTTCGCGACCACTTCGGCGACGGCCGTGGAAAGTATTGAGGCGCAAGGGGATAGCGACAGCATCGGCTGCCGCATCGTGGTGGACGGGACGGTCAAAGCGGAGCGGACCGTGCACGAAGTCAGCGCGTTCGTCGCCTGCAAGCTGAAGGACGCATGAGCAACCATCAACTGCAGGACAGTCGACCGCTTGTAGCGCGGACCATCCGTCGGCTGTCCGTGCCCATCATCTTCGCGTGGTTGGTGATCGCCGGCATCCTGACTATCGGCGTCCCCCCATTGGAGCAGGTCACAGCGGAGCACCTGGTATCGCAGAATCCTGACGATGCGCCGTCGTTCAAGGCGGCCAAGCGCGTCGGTGAGGACTTCAAGGAAACGCGTTCCGCGGGCACCGCGATGGTCGTCCTAGAGGGCCAGCAACCCTTGGCCGACGATGCACACCGTTATTACGATCGTCTGATTCGTCGGTTCGAAGACGATCCGAAACATGTGCAGCACGTCCACAATTTCTGGGCGGATCCACTCACGGCGGGCGCCGCGCAAAGCGCGGACGCCAAGGCTGCATATGTCCAATTGGACCTCGCTGGTGCGCCCGGCCAGACATTGGGTAACGAGTCCGTCGAAGCCGTTCGGCGCACCGTGGAGCAAATGCCGGCGCCGGCGGGGGTCAAGGTCTACGTCACCGGCCCCGCAGCGATCGCGGCAGATATGGCCCGCAGTGGCGCAAGAACCGTCTTCTTGATTACGGCGGTGAGCGTCGCAGTGATCTTCGCGATGTTGCTGCTCGTCTACCGCTCGATTGTCACGGTAATTCTCTTGTTGCTAACGGTCGGCATAGAACTGCAGATAGCTCGTGGAATGGTCGCGCTTCTCGGCCAGCACCAACTTATCGGTCTTACGACCCTCGTGGTCAATGTGCTGGTACCGATCGGTATCGCTGCGGGAACCGACTACGGGATATTTTTCATCGGGCGGTATCAGGAGGCCCGCCAGGCCGGCGAGGATCGGGAAACCGCTTACTACACCACGTACCGGGGGGTCGCCAAGGTGGTCTTGGCCTCCGGTTCGACGATCGCCGGGTCAATCCTCTGCCTGAGCTTTACCCGACTGCCGTACTTTCAGACCCTGGGCGTCCCGTGTGCGGTGGGCATATTGGTGGCGGTGGCGGTCGCGCTCACGCTGGTTCCCGCAATTATCGCCGTGGGCAGCCGTTTTCGGCTGTTCGACCACAGGCGCGCGATTCAGGATTATGGATGGCGGCGGATCGGAACGACGATCGTTCGGTGGCCCGCGCCAATTCTCGCCGCCACATTAGCGATCGCGCTTATTGGTCTGCTAGTGCTGCCGGGTTATAAACCCAGCTACGACGACCAAAAGTACATCCCCGAAAGTATTCCCGCCCGATTGGGGTACGCAGCCGCGGAGCGACATTTTCCTCAGTCGCGAATGATGACGCCCGAGATCTTATTGATCGAAGCTAATCACGATATGCGCAATGCAGCAGACTTTCTGGTGTTGGACAAACTGGCAAAAGCGATCTTCGCCGTGCAAGGCGTAGGCAGTGTGCAGGCTATCACGCGGCCCACTGGAGCGCCGATCGCGCACACGTCCATACCATTTATGCTCAGCATGCAGAATGCTGGTCTGGTTCAGAATATGCAGTTTCAGAAAGACCGCATGAAGGACATGCTCAAGCAGGCCGACGAGTTGGGCGAGATGACCAACTTGATGCAGCACATGTTCGGCCTGATGCAGCAGATGACTGCGACTACTCACCGCATGGTCGTCAAAACTCATGAGATGCAAATGATTACGGACGAGTTGCGGGATCACGTCTCGGATTTCGAAGATTTTTGGAGGCCGATCCGCAGTTACTTTTATTGGGACAAGCACTGCACTAATATACCCATTTGTTTTTCGATAAAATCCATATTCGATCTGTTCGACGGCGTTGATGAGGTTGCCGATAAGTTGCAGGATCTGGTGGCAAACCTCGATGAGCTGGACAAGCTCATGCCGCAGCTACTCCTTCAATTCCCGCCAATGATCGCGATGATGCAGAGCTCGCGGACCATGCTCCTGACGATGAACAGCACTATGTCTGGGATTTTCGGGCAGATGGACGAAATGGGTGGTGACACGACCGCCATGGGAAAGGCGTTCGACAACGCCCGAAATGACGACTCTTTCTACCTGCCGCCGAATATCTTCAAGAACAAAGATTTCCAGCGTGTCATGAAAGTGTTCGTCTCGCCGGACGGCAAGGCCACCCGAATGCTCATTTCGCAGAGCGGCGACCCCGCGACACCTGAGGGCATCTCGCGCGTCGACCCGATAAAAACGGCGGCTGCGGAAGCGCTGAAGGGCACTCCACTAGAAAGCGCTAATGTATACCTAACCGGCACCGCCGCTATGGTGAAAGAGTTGGTGGACGGCTCAAAATACGATCTTCTGATCGCGGGAATCGCCGCGCTATCCCTCATTTTCATCATCATGCTCATCATGACGCGAAGCTTTATCGCCGCCCTGGTTATCGTGGGTACGGTAGCGCTTTCGTTAGGCGCTTCCTTCGGCCTGTCCGTCCTCGTCTGGCAGTATCTTGTCGGCATCCAAATACACTGGATGGTCCTGGCGATATCGGTGATCATCCTTTTGGCCGTGGGGTCAGATTACAACTTGCTGCTGGTCTCCCGGATGAAGGAGGAAATAGGCGCCGGGATAAAGACGGGCATCATCCGTGCGATGGGCGGCACCGGCAAGGTCGTGACGAATGCGGGACTGGTGTTCGCCTTCACTATGGCGTCCATGGTGGTCAGCGACCTGCGCACGGTCGGTCAAATCGGCACCACCATCGGCCTCGGTCTGCTGTTCGACACGTTGGTCGTGCGTGCGTTCATGACGCCGTCGATCGCCGCACTGCTCGGACGCTGGTTCTGGTGGCCGCAGCAAGTGCGCCCGCGCCCTGCCAGTTCCCTATTGCGGTCAGTCGGCCCCCGTCCGCTGGTTCGGGCATTGCTGCTGAGACCGCCGGCGGAAAGTGACGGACTTCCGGTTCACAACGGGACCACGCCGCGGGCGCATCTCAGCGGCAGATCGCTGTAGGTCACCATGCCCGGCCCAGGCCGAATGAGCGCCGCACGTCCCCGGCAGCCTTTGATAGCGAGGACAATTTACCGGTTTTCGGTACTCGTCATCGTGGCGTGGGTCGCACTGGCTCTGCTTGTAACCTTTGCAGTCCCATCGTTAGAACACGTGGGCCAAGAGCATTCCGTATCAGTCAGTCCCGAAGAGGCACCGTCGGTGCGGGCGATGATGCGCATGGGCAAGGACTTCAAAGAATCCGATTCGGACAGTTCCGCGATGATCGTGTTGGAGGGGCAAAAGCCGCTGCAGGACGATGCCCACACGTACTATGCCGCGTTGGTTCGTGAGCTGAGAAACGATCCACAGCATGTGCAGCATGTGCAGGATTTATGGGGAGACCGACTCACGGCGGCGGCAGCGCAAAGCCCCGATGGCCAGGGCGCATATATGCAATTGAATCTGGCCGGCAACCAAGGCACGACCTTGGGGGACGAGTCCCTGGCGGCAGTCCGGAACATTGTTGGGCGGACGCCGCCGCCTCCCGGAGTCAAGGTTTATGTCACCGGAGCAGCACCGCTCATCATGGACATGCAGCACAGTGCGAGCAATTCCATTCTGAAGATCACCGCGGTAGCCGCCGTGGTAATCCTTGCCATGCTGCTCCTGGTCTACCGTTCGATCATCACCGTCATTCTGCTGTTGCTCACGGTGGGGATCGAACTGGGAATGGCCCGGGGAACCGTCGCATTTATCGGCCATAACAATATTCTCGTACTGTCGATGTATGCCATTAACCTGTTGATGTCCCTCGCGATGTCGGCCGGAACCGACTACGGGATATTCTTCATCGGTCGGTATCACGAGGCGCGTCACGCCGGTGAGGACCCGGAAACGGCGTACTACACCACGTATCGAGGGATCGCCAAGGTCGTCTTGGGTTCCGGTTTGACGATCGCAGGGTCTATCTTCTGCCTCAGCTTTACCCGGCTGCCCTACTTCCAGACCATGGGCGTCCCGTGCGCAATAGGGATGCTCGTCACGACTGTTGTCGCGCTGACGTTGGCTCCGGCAGTTATCGCCGTAGGCAGCCGCTTCGGGCTATTTGAGCCTAAGCGCAGGATCAGGGTTCATCGATGGCGACGAATCGGCACCGCGATCGTCCGCTGGCCCGTGCCCATCTTGGCTGCTGCTTGCGCACTTGCGCTGCTCGGGCTACTGACGCTACCGGGCTATAAAACGAGCTACAACGGTCGGCTGTACATCCCCAAAGACGTTCCAGCAAATTTGGGATACTCGGCCGCTGATCGCCATTTCCCGCAGTCGCGAATGATGCCGGAAGTGCTGATGATCGAATCGGATCACGATATGCGGAATCCGTCGGACTTCCTGGTACTGAACAGGATAGCCAAGAGAGTCTTCCGCGTGCCAGGGGTCTCTCGGGTACAGAGCATAACCCGGCCCGAGGGAACTCCAATCGAACACACGTCGATACCTTTTCTCATCAGCATGCAGAACGCGGCTCAGCAACAAAACATGCATTACATGAAAGAGCGCATGAAAGACATACTCGCTCAGGCCGACGAAATGTCAGTAATGATTAATAATACGAAGCATATGTACGCTTTGATGCTTCAGCTTCAAGACGCGACCCATCATTCACTCATTGTGACGAAAGAACTCGCCGGCGTCATCAGCGACCTTCGAGAACAAATATCGAATTTTGAGGATTTCTTCAGGCCTCTACGTAGCTACTTCTACTGGGAAAAACATTGCTATGACATTCCCATATGCTACTCGCTGAAATCTATCTTCGATTCAACCGACATTGTCGACGAGCTTAGTGACAAGATGTACGACCTCATCAGAGACTTCGAACAAATCGACATGCTCATGCCGCAGATTATCGGATCATTTCCGCGGATGATCGCGATCATGCAGGACATGCGAACAATGATGTTGAAAATGCACAGCACCATGTCCGGGATTACCGGGCAGATGGATGAATCGACCCAGAACGCGAACGCCATGGGACAGGCGTTCGACGCTTCCAAGAATGACGATACCTTTTACCTGCCCCCGGATATCTTCACGCAGCCGGACTTTCAACGCGCGATGACGTCGTTCCTGTCTCCGGACGGCAAGGCGGCTCGATTCATGATTTCGCAGCAAGGCGATCCTGCGTCGCCCGAGGCAATTGCGCGTATCGACCGATTGAAGACGGCGGCCGAGGAGGCGGTCAAGGGCACACCTCTGGCAAACGGCAAGATCTATCTCGCCGGCGCCGCGTCGACCTATAAGGACTGGCGAGACGGCTCCGAATACGATCTCTTGATCGCGGGAGTCGGTGCGCTCTGCCTCATTTTCATCATCATGCTGATCATCACGCGAAGCTTTGTGGCTGCACTAGTTATTGTCGGCACAGTGGCACTGTCGTTGGGCGCATCGTTGGGGCTGTCGGTGCTCGTTTGGCAATATCTTCTGGGCATGGAACTGTTCTGGATGGTCGTTCCGATGTCGGTGATCATTCTGTTGGCGGTGGGCTCTGATTACAACCTGTTGCTGGTCGCCCGGTTCAAAGAGGAAATAGCCGCCGGGATAAACACGGGCATCATTCGTGCAATGGGCGGGACCGGGAAAGTCGTCACCACCGCGGGGCTGGTGTTCGCTTTCACCATGGCCTCGATGGCGGTCAGTGAACTGCGGGTTATCGGCCAGATCGGCACCACCATCGGCCTGGGTCTGTTGTTCGACACCTTGATCGTGCGCTCGTTCATGACGCCGTCCATCGCCGCCTTGCTGGGCCGCTGGTTCTGGTGGCCGCAGGTAGTGCGCCCCCGTCCCGCCAGCGCCATGCTTGCACCAGTCGGCACCCGTTCGAGCGTTCGTGTTTTGTTGAGACAGCACGACATGAACGGTGAATTCCCGATGCACGACGGGACCGATCCGAGGCAACGCGCCGCCAACGACTTTGACACGCAGCCGCTCAGTCTCGCTGGAAACGGGCACAGTCGACACGTCCGACTGCCTGATCGGTTCGTAGATCCCGGCCCGCCGCTCGGCGCCGGTCAGTCATAGAACATGGCCTGAGAAGTTTCCGATAGATATCGCGTACGAGCCTATATTCCACACGCGTCGACTAGCTTGCATAAGCGGGGCTGAATACGCAGGTATCGTCGTTGAGTTCGAGTAAGAGGCTGGACGGTGGCAGGTCGGCACGCGAAGCGAAAAACCCCCTCACGCAGCGCCAAGCTCCGCGGTTATGCGGTGGCTGGTGTGTCCACAACAGCTGGGGCGTTTCTAGCTGCCACGTTGGGCCCGGTCGCCACCGCGCCGCCCGCCGAGGCCGACTTCGGCATCGACGATGTGATCATGGACCTGTTCGACCCTGGCGCGGTTGCCGCGGTCGCTGAGCCCGCCGCCACGTTGGACTTGAGCGGTCTGCTGGCCGAGTTTTTTATCGGCAATGGAACAACCGATAACACGGCTCTCGCTGAGGCCTTCCAGCAGGGCTTTTACGAGCCGGTGCACACGTTCGTTCAACAGTGGATCGACAATCAATTTGGCATTGAAGCCTGGATCACCAGTCCAGTCGGCCAATATATCGACCAAGACATCAATTACCTGTTCCAGGTGCCCAGCGAATTCTGCGGCGTGATTTGCAACGGCGCACCCGGGACCGAGGCAGACCCCACCGGCGGTGACGGCGGGCTGTTTGCCGGTGACGGCGGGGCTGGCTGGAACAGCACCGAGGTCGGCGTGGCCGGCGGCGACGGCGGCAGTGCCGGCCTGATCGGCGATGGCGGTGACGGCGGTGCCGGTGGACTCGGTGCCGATGGTGGTAACGGCGGCGACGGCGGCCAACTGATGGGCAACGGCGGCGTTGGCGGCGTCGGCGGCGATGGCACTGCCACGCTGGCCGCGGGCAACGGCGGCGCGGGCGGCAGCATCGGCCAAAACGTCACGGACGTCAGCGCGCTCGGCAACGGCGGCGATGGCGGGGCGGGCGGTGCGGGCTATTCGGGCGGGCCCGGCGGTTATGCCGGTGGCAATGGCGGTGCGGGCGGCGATGGCTCGTTGTTGATCGGTTATGGCGGTGCCGGCGGTGCCGGCGGTGCCGGTGGGGGCGGAGGTGCCGGCGGCGTGGGTGGAATCGGCGGCAATAGCGGGATAGGGCAAGCCGCAAGCGGCGCTGCGGGTTAGGCGCGGTTTCCGCCTCAGTGCGCAACAAGATGGGCCGCATGGTCCTGCTCGTCGGCGCGAATCTCGCCGCGCGACGCAGACCGCAACCGCCAGGTCGCGACTCCACCATCAGGGACAGTTACGTGCCCAGTGGCCAGCGCTTCGCCGATCAAGGTGCGGACGTGCTGCTCGTTCACCGGCTCGGTCGCGAAAAGCACACGCAGCGTGACGGTTTCATCTTCCTGCGTGTTGGTCACGTAGTGCGGTGCGAGCGAGCACGGCGGCGGATGGTCCCAACTGCCGCACAACGCCAGCGTGATAGCGGCGCCTGGGGCGTTCGGACTGCCGCCCGGCTGCATCGCGACGACGGCGTCGTGGGCGAAGGCTGCACGGGCCATGAAAACCGATCCAACCACGCTGACCGGCCATCGGTATCGACACGATCACGAGTCCATACCTATTGAAAACTCAGTGGTTTCAACTGCCACATTCGCCACTATCGTCACATAGGCCTACTGCGGACGTCAATGGACGGGTCGCGCTGGCGAAAGGTGGCATACGTTGGCGATTCGTCGAATCGTGTCGATATCGGTGGCTTCGGCGACCGTTCTTGGACTCATCGTGCCGATCGGCTATGCGCCACCGGCAGCCGCAGCTGGCGTGCTCATCCCCGGAAGCCAACGTCGAGCCCCCTGCCGGAATGCCGGCCATCCCCTCGCCCGGACCGGTGGCGCCGCCGACCGGACGCAGGCCACGGGGCACGAATGACAATGCGCCGCTGCCGAAGTTGGGCCCGCTGATCTCTTCGCTGCTCAAGGCGATACCCCAGCCGAAGGGCGCGCAACTTCAGGCGGCGGTGACACCCGCACCCGGCCCGCCTGCCGTCGCAAACCCGGGCCCGAACGCCAACCAGATCGCTCCGGAAGGCGCCGCGACGACCGCCTCCGCCGGCCGGAATCGCGGGCGCGCCAACTTCCCTCGTCGATTTCGTCACCGGACCGAACAGCCCCAACCGGACTCTGGAGCGGTTCGGCATCTCCGGCACCGACCTCGGAATCCCCTGGGACAATGGCGATCCCGCGAACCCGCAGATCCTGATGGCGTTCGGCGACACCTTCGGCTACTGCAAAGTCCATGGCCAGCAATGGCGCTACAACACACTTTTCCGCAGCCAGGACCGCGACCTCGCGCACGGAATCCACGTGGCCGACGGCGTACCGAACAACCCGTACTCCGGCTCACCGGTCTGGGCGCCCGGCCTTTCGAAGCAGGTCCTGCCCAGCATCCACAAAGCGGCGCACGAGACCGGGGTCATCCCCACCGCAGCCGTTTCCATCGGGCGAACCCAGTACATGAACTTCATGTCGATCAAGAACTGGGGCCGCGACGGCGAATGGTCGACGAACTACTCGGGCATCGCACGCTCCAACGACAACGGCCAGACGTGGGGCATCTTCCCCGGCACCGTCCGACTGGCCGCGGCCGACACCGTGCCCGGCGGGCGGTTCTTCCCGGGTAACCAGAACTTCCAGATGGGCGCGTTCATGCCGGGCAAGGACGGCTACATGTACTCGTTCGGAACCCCGTCCGGCCGCGGTGGGCCGGCGTTCCTGTCCCGCGTCCCACCGAACGCCATTCCGGACCTCACCAAATATCAGTATTGGAATGGTGACGGAAAGGGTTGGGTACCAGTCGATCCGGGCGCCGCGACACCGATCTTCCCGGGCCCGGTCGGTGAGATGTCAGCGCAGTACAACGACTACCTCAAGCAATACCTGGTGCTCTACACCAACGGCGGCAACAACGACGTCATCGCGCGGACCGCGCCGGCGCCGGAGGGGCCGTGGAGTCCCGAGCAACCGCTGGTGTCGTCGTTCCAGATGCCCGGTGGCATCTACGCGCCGATGATCCATCCGTGGTCGAAGGGTAAAGACCTGTACTTCAACCTGTCGCTGTGGTCGGCGTACGACGTGATGTTGATGCACACCGTGCTGCCCTAGTCAGACAAACAGATTGAAGCTCATGTCGACGGTGGTGCCCGACGACGTGCACTCCATCTCGAGCCAGTCGCTCACCGCGCGGATCAGCAGTAAACCTCGTCCGCGAACGCCTGGGTCGGCGGCCTTGGGCTTCCATGACCCGCTGTCGACGACCTTCAGATGCACTCGTGCACCGTCATTTTCGCCTTCGACTCGAACCCTTCCGGACGCACGTCCCCGGTAGCCGTGCTCGATGCTGTTGGCGCACGCCTCGTTGACCGCCAGCACGATGTCGGCAATGCGTTCGTCGGGTACCCCGGCGGCTTGCATCCAGGTGGCGAGCTCGTGCCGGATGTCGATGAGTTGTTCTGCCGCCGCGACGTCGTCGAACACCAGCCGGGGGTACGGCCGCCGGTAGACGACGATCGCGATGTCGTCGTCGTATCCATCCGGGGGCGCCATGTCGCTCAAGACCGCATCCGCGACGGCGTCCACGGTCAGGTTCATACCCTCAGCGACGGTGGCACTCAACCGCGCGATGCCGTCGTCGAGCAACACGTCACGGCGTTCCACCAGGCCGTCGGTGTAGAGCATCAGTGTCGAACCGGGTGGCAGCATGACCGACGACTGCGGCCGAGAAGCCTTGCGCTGCACTGCCAACGGTACGGACCGGGCGTCGTCCAACTGAATCGGTGTGGAATGCGGTGCCGCCAGCACGGCAGGCAGGTGGCCGGCGCAACTGTAGAAGAACTCACCCGACGCGGTGTCGAGGACAGCGAGAAAAACCGTGGTGCAGAACGCATCCGGGATCAGCTCGGCCACCGCGTCGAGCTCTTCGAGCAGCTTTGCGGGTTCGGCGCCGGTGAGCAGCAGCGCTCGCGCGGAGCTGCGGAGTTGACCCATCACCGCCGCAGCGGCGAGTCCGCGACCCACACAGTCCCCGACGATGATCCCGATCCGGTGAGCGCCGACGCGCAGCACGTCGTACCAGTCCCCGCCGATCTCCAGGGGCGGCGTCGCCGGCTCATAGCGAACCGCGAAACCAGGCGGCAGCTCGGTGGGCGCCAGCATCGCGTGCTGGAGAGTCAACGAAGTCTCACGGGCCGCCTCGAACTGCCGCACGTGCTGGACCGCCAGTCCCAGGTGGCCCACCAGCACGGTGACCAGCAGCCGATCGTCGCCGCTGACCCGGCGCGGAACCCGGAGCTCCATCCACAAGGCGACGTCCCCGCTACCGGTGAGCACGGCAACGATGCCGCTGGATTGGCCTGGGGCATCGGGATATTCGACCGGCTGAACCGTCAGCGGAAGCTGGCGGCGAGCCTGCCGAAAGATCTCCTGGAGGTGCGGATCGAGCTGACGCCAGGTCGGCGACCGCCGCTGTTCGGCCACGTGGATGATCGGGTCGGCGCCGCTGGTCGGCCACACCGCCGCGATCACCCGGTGAACATCGAGAGCGAGGCGGCACTCGTCAAGGGTGATCGACAGGACGTCGGACAGGCTTTTGGCCACGCTGACCGCGGTGGCCAATCGCAGCACAGCACTTTCCCGCGCTGCGAAGGCACGTTCGGCGGTGATGTCGCGAATCGTTCCCACGTAGACATCGCCGTTGGCGGCATCGGCGTTGACCCGATTGATGTTCGCGGCCACCCACACCAACCGGCCGTCTCGATGCCGGATCGGGGTTTCGTATTGGACCTGGTTTTCCTGGCCGAGCCGGGACTGTTGTTGCCAGGCCGCCTTCTCGTCGACCAGCCACGGATAGGGCCACTGGTAGGGCAGGCCGTGTGCCGGATAACCGGTGAGTTTGGCGAAGGCGTCGTTGAACTCGGTGATCGCGCCGCCCTTGTCCGAGACGAAGAACCCCTCCTGCAGCGAATTCACCACGGCGTTGCGGAACTCATCGCGGTCGGCGAGGTTGTCGGCGCGGGCCCGCTGTTCTTCGTACCGCTTTGTGGAATCAAGGAATCCGCGCGACGCCTCGTTGAGCGGGGCCAACGTCTGCAACAGAAAAGTTCGAGCGGCGGCTCGGTCGAAGCCCGGCTGCCCATCGAGCTCGTCGACCAGCTGGAAATGCCTCTCGATGATCACCAGCATGCTGATTTCGTCGTGCAGAGCCCGCCACCCGAGCTTGTGACCGCGGCTCAGATCCTGCTCGCGGCGCGATCCCAGGTAGCCGCGCATCGCTGCGGCGTAGTCCGCATAGAAGTCGGAGCTCATCGCGGCGCGCGGTCACCAGACCCGCTGCGGGCAGGCACCCGCGACAGAAAAGACAAACGGCTGATCCGACATCGACCCTCCCGGTACTCCGCGGCGGGCATAAATCCCGCGCCCAGACTAACCGAGCCGTCACCCGTCGATAGTTGAAGTAATATTTCTGCCAGTTTGCCACGGCGGCGAGGGTCGGCACCGGATCCGCCAGGACCTACACGGCTCCAGATGAAGGACGGGCGTTGTCAGTCGCGGATCCGCTCACCACATCGGTCGCTCATCACGAGGGGACCGCGGTGGTTGCTGTCGGCGGCGAGATCGATTTGAGTACCGCACCCGCGTTCGAAGCCGCGATCGCGACCGCGCTCAAAGAAGAGCCACCCTTCCTGGTCATCGACCTGTCCGACGTGACGTTCATGGCATCGGTCGGTCTGCGAATCCTGGTAGCCACCCACGAAGAGCTTCGCGAGTCCGTTCGGGTCGCGGTTGTCGCGAACAATCCGGCGACGTCCCGCCCGATCCAGATGACCGGTCTGCACGAGATCATCTCGTTGCACCCGACGTTGGTCGAGGCGCTGGCTGCGGCCAAGCCGAACGCCGACGGCTAGCGCAGCACCTGGCGCGCGATCGCGTACTTGTGCACTTCGGTCGGACCGTCGTAGAGCCGGAACGCCCGCATGTCGGAGAAGATCATCCCGACCGGTGTCTCGTCGGAAATGCCGATGCCGCCGAGGATCTGGACGCAGCGGTCGGCGACTTTGAACAGTTCCTCGGACACGTAGGCCTTGACCATCGAGCTCTCGTGCCGGCCGGTGCCCCGGTTGCCCATGTCCAACGTCCAGCACGCCCACCAGATCGCGAGTCTGCATTGCTGCAAGGCGATTTCGTTGTCGGCGATCATGAAGCTCACACCTTGGTGTTCGCCGATCGGTTTGCCGAACGCGGTGCGTTCGCGGGCATGCCGGATCGCGATCGACTGCGCGCGTGAGGCGGCGCCGAGCCACCGCATGCAGTGCGTCAGCCGCGCCGGCGCCAGTCGTAATTGCGCGTAGCGCAACGCCTGACCCACCTCGCCGAGCACGGCCGAGGCCGGCAGTCGCAGATCGGTCAACCGCACGACGCCGTGCCCTTCGACATAGTTGCGGTCCATTGTGTTCATCACGCGAGTCAGCTCGATGCCCGCGGTGTCGCCGTCGCAGAGAAACAACGTCGGACCGTCTGCCCCGTGCGGGTTGGGCGCGACCCGGGCCATGATGATCCACGTGCGGGCACCGTTCGCCCCGGTGATCAGCCACTTGTCGCCGTTGATCACGTAGTCGGTGCCGTCGAACTCGGCCACCGTCGCCAGCTGATTCGGATCCGAGCCGGCGCCGCCGGGTTCGGTCATCGCGAACACCGACCGCTGCCGCCCGTCGATCACCGGCAGCAGGAACTCCTCCACCTGATAAGTGTTGGCGACCTTGCCGAGCAGAAACATGTTGCCCTCGTCGGGCGCCGCGCAGTTGAGCGCGATCGGTCCCAGCGTCGACCAGCCGGCAGCTTCGAACAACACCGCCTGCTCACGATGCGACGGTTCGCGGCCGCCAAATCGCTTGGGGGCCTGGAAGGTCAACAGTCCGGCATCGCGCGCCAGCTCCACCAGTTCGGTGCGCAGGTCGTCGTCGGGGCCGTGCCGGGTCAGCCGTGGATCGGTCTCGTACGGCACGATCTTGTCGCTGACGAAAGCGCGGATCTCGTCGCGCTGCGCGGCCAGCGCCGCGGGGATGTCGAAATCGATCATGCGGTGTCCATCAGCGTCTGCGCCTGCTCGAACAGGCTCACCGTGGCGGCGTGCAGTAGCTCGCCGACTTCCATGGGCGCTTTGCCGGCGCTGGCCCTGGCCAGCGTGCCCTCCAAAACGATGCCGAGCTTGAAACACGCCAGCACGGTGTACCAGGTGATCTGGGACAGGTCGCGGGTGGTGTTACGGGCATACTGCGCGACCAAGTCGTCGGGGCCGGCCATCCCGCCCACCTCGAAAAGCTTGCCGCCGAACGCCGGCGACTGTCCCCAGGTGGCCAGCAGCCAGCCCAGGTCCAGCAGCGGGTCGCCGATGGTGCACATCTCCCAGTCGACGATTGCGACGACTTCGGGGCCGGTGCGGGAGAACATCACGTTCGCGGCGTGATAGTCGCCGTGCATGATGCCCGGCGTCCACGTCGACGGCCGGCCTTTCTCCAGCCAGGTGGCGACGGCGTCAACCCCGGGAATGTCTGGGCCGGAGTAGTTTTCGAACTCCTTGTAGGACTCCAGCTCTGAAAGCCAGCGTGGCACTTGGCGTTCCAGAAAACCATCAGGCTTGCCGAAGTCCTGGAGGCCGACGGCTGTGTAATCGACCGCCGCCAGCTTGGCCAGGGCGTCAGCCATCGACAGCCCCATCCCGAACCGCACCGACGCGTCGCCGCTGTGCAGGGCGGGCAGTTCCGCGCCGGCATTGAAGCCGTCGATGGGTTCCATGAGATAGAAGACCGCGTCGCCGAGCACAGCAGGGTCGGGGCAGCTGGCGATCAGGTGCGGGTGCGGTACGTCGGTTCCGGCCAGCGCGGCGAGCACCTCGGTCTCCCGCATGATGACCGTGTTGGTGCGTGGCCGCAGATGCTTGGGCCCGCGGCGCAGCACATACGGTCGGCCCGACCTGGTGAACCGCAGCATGATGTTCTGCGTACCGCCGGCGAGCTTCGACACGTCGTCCAGGGGGCCGTCGCCCAGCCCCTGCGCCGACATCCACTCGGCCAGCCCGTCCGGGGGTTTGAGCTCCTCCACGAAGGTGAAGCTACCCCAGGGCCGGATCTGCAAGGATCGTGGTGTGACGCCACCCCTGATCGACCGCTGGATCTCGATCATCGAGACCGGCCGTACCGACGACCTGGACGCTCTGCTCGCCGACGACGCCGTCTTCTATTCTCCGGCCGTATTCCGCCCGCAAGAGGGCAAAGCGCTGACCTCGAAATATCTCAAGGCAGCCGCAAAACTGTTCGGCGATACCGACTTCCACTATGTCGAGCAGTGGTATTCCGACCGCTCGGCGATCCTGGAGTTCGCCGCCACCGTCAACGGCGTCTATGTCAACGGGATCGACATGATCCACTGGAACGACGACGAGCAGATCGTGTCGTTCAAGGTGATGCTGCGGCCGTTCAAGGGATTGCAGGCGATCATGGCTCCGATGGCGGAACTCTTGGCGCAGTAGGCATCCCCGCGCGATCAGCTTCCTCACAGCGAGCGCGCGTAACGTCCGATGCCGGCCACTAACGGGAGGAACGACACATGCCGCGGACCGACGACGACTCCTGGGAGATCACCGAGAGTGTGGGCTCGACAGCACTGGGAGTGGCCGCCGCCCGCGCAGCCGAAACCGAAAGCGAAAATCCGCTGATCCACGATCCGTTCGCTCGAGCGTTCCTCGATGCGGCCGGTGACGGCATGTGGAGTCTGACGTCCGACCCCAAGCTGTCGGCGCAGCTCGCCGACGTCGCCCCGGAACTGCAGGCGCACAGTCGGGTCATGGTCGACTTCATGGCGGTGCGGACCGCCTGGTACGACCAGATCTTCCTCGACGCGGTGTCGGCAGGCATCCGGCAAGTGGTGATCCTGGCGGCCGGCCTCGACGCCCGCACCTGGCGGCTGCCGTGGCCGGACGGGACCATCGTGTACGAGCTGGATCAGGCGAAAGTCTTGGACTTCAAGTCGAGCACGCTCGAGCGCCGCGGGGCGCAGCCGCGGGCGAAGCTGGTCAACGTCGCGGTGGACCTGCGTCAGGACTGGCCAACGGCACTGCAGGAAGCGGGTTTTGACGCGTCCCGGCCGACGATGTGGTCAGCGGAAGGACTCTTGCGGTATCTGCCCGCGGCGGCCCAAGATCTGCTCTTCGAGCGGATCGACTCGTTGAGCCCGGCCGGCACCCGGCTGGCCACCAATTTGCCGGCGAAGCGCGCTGTGGACCCTGGACTGCTGGCGAGCCAGCGCGAGCAGTCGCAGCGTTTCCGCGCGGCCGCCGCCCAGGTGCTCAAAGCCGAGATCCCCGATATAGAAGACCTCTGGTACCCCGAGGAGCGCACCGACCTGACCGGCTGGCTGAGCGAACACGGTTGGGACGCATCGGCGATCGGGATGGCCGATCTGCTGGCCCGGCATGGGCGCACGGTCCCCGCGGACGATGTGCTGCCGCAGGTCGACTTCGTGTCCGCGCGTCGCTCCTGATTTGCTGACGTCGCCCGACTCGCTGGGCTTCGAACGCCGCATATTTCAGTACCGGAGTACCGGTAAAGCGTTGCTGCATCAGTAAATCCGCTGCACAACGTTGGCGCCGAGAACACGCTCCCTTGCCGATATTTCAGATGTTTGGTCCAAATGTTTGGACGTGTTCAGCCCTGGGTACCTCTTCGCTGCTCTACGGTTTTGCCCGACATTGATGGAGGTCAGGATGCGTGGCGGAGGTTTGATCAGCGCAATCGCGGTGGTCTGGTTGGTGATCGGCGTCTTAGCCGCATTCCAACGGGATTATCTGAAAAATACGGACCAGAATTGCGCCACTCTGAGCACTATCGCAGTAACAGTATTGGTGGGTCCCCTGAATTACGCGGGTGTCAACCCGAAGGTGGCCGATTGTCATCTGCCGCAACCCAGCTCGATGCCGTACGCGGACATCGACAAGCTGATTGGAATGGAGGCGTCATGATCGGCTTGGGCATCATCTTGCTGATTGTGGGATATTTTCTGAAAGTCGCTGTGCTGCAAACGATCGGCATCATCTTGCTGGTCATCGGCGCAGTGCTGTGGGTTCTCGGCGCGGTCGGTCGACCGGTGGCCGGCAGGCGCTACTGGTACTAGCACGAATTACCACGTTCTAAAACTGAACAAGTGCTCTAAAACTGAACAGCGAAATGGAGTTGTCGTGATTGTTCTCGGAATTATCTTGATCGTTCTCGGTTATGTGGTGGCGGTGCCGCCGATCGTCGTCACTCTCGGATGGATTTTGGTGGTCATCGGTGTGGTCTTCTTCATTCTGGGCAGCGTCGGTCGCCCGGTGGCCGGCCGGAGGTACTGGTTCTAGCCGCTCATGCGGCGGGATTGGCTCACAGCTGGCGCATAGGAGTGCCATAGCAAGGCCTCATCGGGCCTGCGCATACTTGAAGCTGTGAGCCAATCCCATGTACCTGTCGAGCGCATCGTGATGCGCCGTGCCGACGGGAACCCGATCAACGTGCTGGTGGTCGATGACGAAGCCGTCCTCGCCGAGATGGTCTCGATGGCACTGCGTTACGAAGGCTGGAACATCGCCACTGCCGGCGACGGCGCCGCGGCGCTGGAGGCGGCCAGGTCGCAGCGGCCGGACGTCGTCGTCCTCGATGTGATGCTGCCCGATATGAGCGGGCTCGAGGTCTTACGGAAACTCCGTGAAGAGAGCCCGCAGCTGCCGGTGCTGCTGTTGACGGCCAAGGACGCGCTCGAAGACCGCATCGCCGGTCTGACCGCCGGTGGCGACGACTACGTCACCAAGCCGTTCAGCCTCGAAGAAGTCGTACTGCGGCTGCGGGCGCTACTGCGACGCACCGGGGTGACGACCGAGGACAGTGGCGCCCAACTCGTCGTCGGCGATCTGGTGCTCAACGAGGACAGCCACGAGGTGAGCCGAGCCGGCGAGCCGATCTCGTTGACATCCACCGAATTCGAGCTGCTGCGGTTCATGATGCGCAACTCCAAGCGAGTCCTGAGCAAGGCGCAGATTCTGGATCGGGTGTGGAGTTACGACTTCGGCGGCCGGTCGAACATCGTCGAGCTGTACATCTCCTACCTGCGCAAGAAGATCGACAACGGGCGCGAGCCCATGATCCACACTCTGCGCGGCGCCGGCTACGTCCTCAAACCGGCTCGCTAGCGTGGGCCGGACGTGGTCCCTACGGCTTCGGCTGCTGGTCGGACAGGTCGTCGTCCTCGCCATCGTGTGCGTCGGAATCGGCGCGGTCACCGAGATCTCGCTGTACCGATATCTGGTGGGGCAGTTGGACGTCAACGTGCACGACGCCTCCCAGCGTTCGGTGCGCATATTCGCCGAACCACCGTTGACGCACTGGCGCCATCATCCGCGGCCGTTCCCGCGGCCCGGTCCGGGACCGGTGTTCCTGGACGCGCCCGCCCAGCCGGTGGGCATGGTCGGCGCCGTGCGAGGCGGGGGCCGGCCGACCGAAGCCGGCTACCTGACCACCGCCGGTAGTCGCGCCGCGTTGAGCGACCAGGCCAAGGCTCAACTGGAGGCGTTGCCGCTCGGCCGTCAGCCGGTGACCCGAGATCTCGACGGGCTGGGCCGTTATCGCGTGGTCGCCGCACCCGCGGGGCGCGGCGGCGGCGATGTCGTCGTCACCGGTCTGCCGATGGCTACCGTGGACGCGACGATGATCCGCGTCCTGCTGATCTTCGCGGTCGTCACCGTGATCGCCCTAGCGGCGGCCATGACAGCCGGCATTGTGATCATCCGCCGGGCGCTGGCGCCGCTTCGCCGGGTCGCCCAAACAGCAACCGAGGTAGTCGATTTGCCGCTGGATCGCGGCGAAGTCGCGCTGCCGGTGCGGGTGCTCGAGTCAGATGCCAACCCGCGCACCGAAGTTGGGCAGCTGGGTTCGGCGCTCAACCGGATGCTCGACCACATCGCCGCCGCCCTGTCGACCCGCCAGGCCAGCGAAACCCGGGTACGTCAATTCGTCGCCGACGCCAGCCACGAGCTGCGCACGCCGTTGGCGGCCATCCGCGGCTACACCGAGCTGGCGCAGCGGGTGGGTGACGACCCCGAGGCTGTGGCTCATGCGATGAACCGGGTGCAGTCCGAGACCGAACGGATGACCCACCTCGTCGAAGACCTGCTGCTGCTGGCCCGGTTGGACTCAGGGCGGCCGCTGGAGCGTGAAGCCGCCGACCTGTCGAGGGTGGCCGTCGACGCGGTCAGCGACGCGCACGTCGCCGGTCCGGATCATCAGTGGGAGCTCGATTTACCGGAAGAGCCGGTGATGGTGTGCGGCGACGCGGCCCGCCTGCATCAGGTGTTGACCAACCTGTTGGCCAACGCTCGCGTCCACACCGGTCCGGGAACCGTCGTGACGACGCGGCTCGAATCCGACGGGACGCATGCCGCGCTGAGCGTGGTCGACAACGGCCCGGGTATTCCCGAGCAGTTGCAGTCGGAGGTCTTCGAGCGGTTCGCCCGCGGCGACACGTCCCGATCTCGCAAAGGCGGTAGCACCGGGCTGGGATTGGCGATCGTTTCGGCGGTGGTCAAAGCACACGACGGCACGATCACTCTGCAGAGCAGGCCTGGGCACACGGACTTCACTGTCCGGCTGCCGCTGGCCGTCGACGCTTGAGGGTCCACCACACGAGAGCGACGCCGGGTCGTCGCTGTCGTGCGATGTGACTACCTCGAGACGAATGACACTAGGGGCAGGTCACGTCGATTTCGAAGGGTTTGTTCACGGGTTGCATCGGGTTGGCCATGTCCACCCCGGTCGCGGTCCCGCTGATCTTGTACTTGTTGCCATCCTTGGTCGCGCTGGCTTTGCCCTGGCCGCCGACGGGGCTGTAGCCGAGGGTGACGCCGTTGACGTTGCCCAGCCCGACCGACTTCACCGCAGGCGGGCTGGCATCGGTGAGCACGACGCCGATGCCGGTTTGTGCTCCGCCGATCGCGATGTTGACGTCGCCGGCGGCGCTGCTGCAGACGACGGTGCCCTGCACGTTCTGGTCTTTGCCGTCGATCGTCACCTTCGCTACCGACGAGCCGCTCGAGCTGGCCGCGGAGGTCTGGTTCGACGACCCGCCAGAGCTCGTCGACGATTTGTCGCTCGAACAGCCCGACAGGCCTACGACGACGATCGCGGTCGCTGCTGCAGCGACCGATACTGAACGTTTCACCCGGTTCTCCTTTGTTGTGAGGCGATCCGTCGACGCTGACGGATCGCTTCGGCAGTATGCAGCTTTGCTGGGTACGCCGATACGGAATTGGGCAAAAATTAAGCTGCCTGTTGAGAGGCCCTTCCGGCGCTTCGGGAGACGTTTGCCAGCCGGTTTATCGATTGGCGAATTCCCGTTCGTCGCGGCTGAGATGATGGGCACGTGGACAATAGGCTTGCAACGGATTCCGCCGACTTCGACGACGCCGACCGGGGATTCATCGGCGCGCTGACGCCGTGCGTCGTCAAGGCCGCCGACGGGCGGGTGGTGTGGGACAACGACGCCTACGCATTCCTGTCCGGTGACTCCCCGCCGTCGGTGCACCCGGGTCTGTGGCGGCAGAGCGCGTTGCTTGCCAGACAAGGCCTGTACGAAGTCGTACCGGGTATCTATCAGGTTCGCGGCCTGGACATCTCGAACGTCAGCTTCATCGAGGGCGATACCGGGCTGATCGTCATCGACCCGCTCACCTCGACCGAGGTGGCGGCCGCCGCGCTGCAGTTGTACCGCACGCACCGCGGCGACCGGCCCGTCGTCGCGGTCATCTACACCCACAGCCACGCCGACCATTTCGGCGGTGTGCTGGGCGTGACGTCGCAGGCCGACGTCGATGCCGGCAGGGTCGCGGTGCTGGCACCGGAGGGGTTCACCGAACATGCGGTGAAGGAGAACGTCTACGCAGGTCCCGCGATGAGCCGCCGCGCCGGCTACATGTACGGCATCACCCTGCAACGCGGCCCGCGCGGCCAAGTCGGGTGCGGCCTGGGCCAGGTCCCGTCGACCGGCGAGGTCGCGCTGATCGTGCCGACCGTCGACATCCGCACCACGGGTGAGACTCACATCGTCGACGGTGTTCAGATCGAGTTCCAGATGGCGCCGGGCACCGAGGCTCCCGCCGAAATGCACTTCTATTTCCCGCAATTCCGCGCCTTGTGTATGGCCGAGAACGCAACACACACCATGCACAACCTGCTGACGCTGCGCGGTGCGCTGGTGCGCGACCCGCACGCGTGGGCGGGTTATCTGACCGAGGCGATCGACACCTTCGCCGACCGGGCTGATGTGGTGTTCGCCTCGCACCACTGGCCGACGTGGGGGCATGAGCGCATAGTGGAATTCCTTGCGTTGCAACGCGACATGTATGCCTATCTGCATGACCAGACGCTGCGGCTGCTCAATCAGGGGCACACCGGAACCGAGATCGCCGAGATGTTCCAGATGCCGCCGGCGCTGGACAGAGCCTGGCACACCCACGGCTACTACGGTTCGGTCAGCCATAACGTCAAAGCGGTCTATCAGCGATACATGGGCTGGTTCGACGGTCACCCCGCGCGCCTGTGGCCACACCCGCCAGAAGCATTGGCCGTCCGCTACGTCGAGGCGATGGGCGGTGTCGACCACGTCGTCGAGCTCGCGCAGCAGGCGCTGGACTCCGGCGACTTGCGTTGGGCTGCAACGCTGCTCGATCACGCGGTGTTCGCCGACGAATCCCATGCCGGCGCTCGCGCGTTACTCGCGGAGACGTTGGACCGGCTGGCTTACGGCGCGGAGAATGCGACGTGGCGTAACTTCTTCCTGTCGGGCGCCGTGGAGTTGCGCGACGGTAACTTCGGTACCGCGTTGGGGACGAACTCGCCGTCGTTGTTGTCGGCGTTGACGCCGGAGCAGATCTTCGACGGGCTCGCCATCACGGTCAACGGGCCCCGGGCGTGGGACCTGGACTTGGCGTTCGACATCGCGTTGAGCGACGTGGCCGCCAATTACCGATTGACGCTGCGCAACGGTGTGCTGGTGCACCACAAGGCGGTCGCTGATCCGGCAACCGCGAACGTCACCATCACGCTGGACAACGCGTTTCGCTTGGTCATGGCGGCGATGGGTGACGTGAGCGCCCCGGGGCTGGAGATATCCGGTGACCAGAACGCACTGCAGCAGTTGCTCGGTGTGCTGGATCCGGCCAACCCGGCATTTAACATCGTCACGCCGTAGCGGCTCAGAGGTGGCGGAGTGCCGAATTGCCCGCCTCTGAGCGATTTCTACCGAGGTGCCGTGACGTTGTCGCTCGGAGGTGGGCAAAAGTCATGCCGCCCAGTGGAGAGGCGCCTGTGACCCTTGAGAATCGGGAGAGATCACGCCACGTCGATGACGACTTTGCCGATCGCCTTGCGGTCGGCGACATACCGGAGTGCCGCGGCGGCGTCGGCCAAGGCAAACCGGGCGCCGATGTATGGCTGGATCGTGCCGTCAGCGAACATCTGCGTCAACTCCCGCATGTCCCGCGCGGAGTCGTCCGGTCGGTCACTCACGAACGTCCGAATCTCCATGCCGCGAACGGTGATTCCTTTGAGGAGAACCAGGTTCAGCGGGATCGACGGAATCGCGCCCGCGGCGTACCCGAGGGTGATGAACGTGCCGCCCCGGGCCAGTGCCCGCAGCGACGGTTCCGCGTACGTCCCTCCTACCGGGTCGAGAACCACCCGGGCCGCGTCGCCGGTCAGTTCGCGGATGCGTATCTTGAGGTCCTCCCGGTCGTAGTCGACCGTCGCCTCTGCGCCGCGCAACCGGCACACCTCGAGCTTTTCCGGACTCGACGCGGCGGCCAGCACGCGCGCTTTCATAGCCACCGCCAGGTCCACGGCGGCCAAGCCCACGCCCCCTGCAGCACCGAGGACGACTACCCAGTCGCCCGCCGCGACATCGGCGATCGATCGCAGCGCGTGATACGCCGTGCGGTAGGTGACCCCGAAGGCCGCGGCGGATGCGAAGTCGACGGTGTCCGGTATCTCGGTCACCATCGCCGAGTGCAGGAGCGCTTTCTCGGCGAAGCCTCCGACGAATGTGGTAGCGGAAACACGTTGGCCCGGTTGGTAAGACACGCCCTCGCCGACGGCGATGACCTCGCCGGCGAGCTCGCTACCCGGGGTGAACGGCACCGGAGCCTTGACCTGATACTTGCCTTCGATCATCAGCACATCCGGGAAGTTCACCGCCGCCGCGTGTACCCGCACCACCAGTTGGCCCGGGCCCGGCGTCGGATCCTCGATGTCATCGACGACGAGGTCTTCTGGTGGCCCATACGAACGGCAGACCACGGCGCGCATCAGTTGACTCCCAGTCCTCGTAGGCAGAATTGCACCAGATGGTCGACGTCGTCCAGGCTGGGCCGTTGCGTCGAATCCAGGTAGCGGCGCATGGCCGCCACCGTGCAGTGGAACACGGCGTCAGCATCACGCCGAACATCGCTGCTGCCCAACGCGGCGACCGGCTCGGTCAGCAGGTCGCGCATCGGCAGCATGGTCTCGTCGGTAGCGGCGCGCCAGTCCGGAGTGGCCGAAACCTGCCCTGCGGCAGCCCGACTCATGCTGATCAAGTGTGGTTCGGCGACCTGGGCCAGCGCACCCTCGATCCAGCGCCGGACCTGACCGTCCGGCGTGCGCTCCTTGGTCATCTGGTGCTGCAGGTAAGACACGACGATGGCGACGCCGCGCTCCATCACGGCGAGGATCACGTCGTCCTTGCCGGCGAAGTACCGGTAGAACGCCTTGTTCGACGAGCCGGCCTCGGCCACGATGTCACTGACCCGCGGCGGCTCCGGCGCCACCCGTTCCATCACTCGAACGGCCGCGGCGAGAATGCGCTCGACTTCTTCGGTGGCTTCGCGCTGACGGTCGTCCAGTGCGCGTTCGACGGCCGCGGTGACTCGAGTACTAACCAATGGGGACGCCGTATTTCGCGCGGGCGGCTTCGCGGCGGAGGTCCAGCATTTCGCTCGGCCATTCGGAACTTTCCGCCTCGACGTTCTTCATCAGCATGCGGGCCAGGTTGACCTTGTGCGCCTCGGTCGGTCCGTCGGCCAAGCCCAGTGCGATGCCACCCAGCAGCACGTTGACCAGTGGCAGTTGATCGGTGAGCCCGATAGCGCCGTGCACCTGGATCGCCCGCAGCGCTATCGATTTCAATACTTGAGAAGCCAGGATCTTGCAGGTGGCGATCTCGGCGCGGGCGGCGCGCTCGTCACCGCTGTCGATCAGCCACGCGGCGTGCAACACGGTCAGTCGGAATGGCGTCAATTCGGTGTACGAGTCGGCGATGAACTCCTGCACCAACTGCTTGTCGGCCAGCAAAGTGCCTTGCGTGAAGCGGCTTTTCGCGCGTTTGGCCATCATCTCGACGGTGCGTTGCGCCATCCCGATCGAGCGCATCGCGTGGTGCAGCCGACCGCCGGCCAACCGGGTCTGCAAGATCAAGAAGCCTTGGCCCGCCTCGCCGAGCAGGGCGTCCGACGACACCCGCACGTCGTCGTAGTGCACCAGCGAATGGCCCGGCTCGTGCGGGTCGGCGCCCACCAGATGATGGTTCGCCTCGACCTTGAGACCCGGCGTGCCCGCCGGGATCAGAAAGGTCGACGCGCCATGGTGCACCGCAACATCAGGATTGGTGATCGCGACGACGATGAAGAAGGACGCGACGGATGCGTTGCTGGAGAAGTACTTTCGCCCGGTGATCACCCAGTCGTCGCCGTCACGAACGGCGCGGGTGGTGAAAACTCGCGGATCGGCGCCACCCTGCGGCTCGGTCATCGAGAAGCAGGAGAAGATCTCACCGGACAGCAGGCCCGCGAGGTAGCGGTCCTTCTGGTCTTGGGTGCCGAAGCGGGCGATGATCTCGGCGTTGCCGGTGTCCGGGGCCTGGGTACCGAAGATGATCGGGGCCCACGGGCTGCGGCCGAGGATCTCGTTGATCAACGTCAGCTTGACCGCGCCGAAGCCCTGGCCGCCGAGTTCGGGGCCGAGGTGTGGCGCCCACAGTCCCTGGTCGCGCACCTGCTGTTTGAGCGGGTCGATGATTTTGCGCCGTTCGTCGTTGAGCGGCAGAAATTCACAGCCCGGGAACAGCACCTCCAGCGGCTGGACCTCGTCGCGGACGAATTCGCGAACCCAGTCCAGCTTCTTCTCGAATTCCGGTTCGGTGGAGAAGTCCCATGCCATGTCGATCGCTCCTCGGTGTTAGTTGGCGGCGACCCGCTGCGCCCGGCTGCGTAGCGCTTGCGATCGCCAGGGTTCAGGGGATGCCACCGTCGGCCCGCACGATCGAGCCGGTGGTGAAGCTGGACGCATCTGAGGCCAAAAACAATGCTGCACCGACGATCTCGCGGGGGTCGCCGGCCCGCTGCAGCGAAAGGTTGCCGAACGGATTGTGCGCGGCCTGCTCGATATGCCACGACTTGCTGACGTCGGTGAGGAACGGGCCTGCCATCAGCGTGTTGACCCGGACCGTGGGGCCGAGCGCCCGCGCGAACCCTTCGGTCATCGCGTTGAGCCCGGCCTTCGACGACGCATAGGGAATGATGTCCGGCGACGGACGCAGCGACCCGGCGGTGCTGACGTTGATGATCGACCCGCGGCCGGCCGCGACCATCCGCTCTCCGGCCAACGCGGACAACCGAAATGGGCCCTTCAGGTTGAGGTTGACGACGGCGTCGAACAGCTTCTCGGTGACGTCGGTCAGCTTGTCGTACACCGGCGACATGCCGGCGTTGTTGATCAACGTGTCGATCTTGCCGAACCGTTCGTAGGTCGCGTCGACGAGCCCGTCGAGCTGATCCCACCGGCCGACGTGCACTTGATACGGCATCGCCGTGCGGCCGGTCTCACGCTCGATCTCCTCGGCGGTGGAGATGCAGTTCTCCATCTTCCGGCTGGCGATCACCACGTCGGCGCCGCACCGGGCGACACCGAACGCCATCTCGCGGCCGAGCCCGCGGCTGCCGCCGGTGATCAGCACGACCTGACCGCTGAGGTCGAAAAGTGTTTCGGCGTAACTCATGTGAGCGCCCTGGCCAGATCGGCCGCGGTGCTGATCAGCTGCGGGATCATCGCCCCGAAGGCATCCTGAATCTTGGGGTCGACCTTCCCGGTGCGCACTCCTGCGGCGTAGGTCTTCTCCAGCACGATGCCGAGTTTCCAGTTCGCCAGCACCAAGTAGTAGTCGATGTTCTCGGTCGACAGACCGCTGACTTTCTCGTAGTGCTCGAGGACTTCGCTGCGTGTCGGCATGCCCAACATGTCGAGATAAAACCCGTCCTCGCGCGGGTTTTCGCCGTCGTAGCCCAGCAGACACCAAGCCAGGTCCAGCAGCGGATCGCCGACCGTGGTCATCTCCCAGTCGACGATCGCAGCGAGTCGGGCCGGCGCACCATGGGCGAACATCACGTTGGCGAACTGGTAGTCGCCGTGCATGATGCCCGGTTGATAGTGCGTCGGCCGGTTGCGTCGCAACCAGTCAGCGGCGTCGTCCAGGCCGGGCAGTTCGCGCACCTTGTAGCTGTCCAGGAAAGCCAGCCAGCGGTCGACCTGACGCTCGTGGAACCCGTCGGGCCGGCCGAAGCCGTCCAATCCCTGTGCGCGCCAGTCGACGCGGCCGAGCTTGGCCGCGCCCTCGACGAGTTCGAACGCCAACCTCCGCCGCGCATCCAGGTCGTCGTCGAACGGCGACGGCCAGCCGCCGTCCATCGGACTCCAGCCGTCGATCGCCGCCATGACGTAGAACGGCATGCCGAGCAGATCACCGGCGTCGTTGGCGGCGATCAGCTCGGCATGCGGCACATCGGTACCGCCCAGCGCGCGAACCAGTCGGATCTCGCGGAGCAACCCGTCGACGCGGGCCGCGTCGGCGCGCGCGCCCGGCATCCGCAACACCATCCGATGGCCGCCGCGGTGGATCAGGTACAGGGTGTTCTGCGAGCCGCCGGACAACAGTTCGAGCACCGGTTGTTCGCCGTCGCCAGGCGCGTCGTTGGCATCGAGCCAACGTCCTAGAACTGCCGAATCCAGCTGAGTCGCCGCCATTGGCACACCCCACTCTCTGTCAGGAGAATAGCATTCTCCGCCGAGATGACAAGGCCGCCGGGACTCATGCGAGGCTTGGCACATGCAGTTGCTCCTGGTCCGGCATGCGTTGCCGCACCGCAGCGCACCGGGTCAGGGGTCCGACCCAGATCTCTCCGACGACGGGCGTGCGCAGGTCGCACGGCTACCGGATGCGCTGGCCCGCTATCCGATCACCCGGGTGATCAGCAGCCCGCAGCGCCGCGCCATCCAGACCGCGGAACCTGTCGCCGAAGCGCGCGGGTTGACCGTCGAGATCGAGGACCGCTTCGCCGAATATGACCGTGAGCTACCGGTCTACATCCCCATCGAGCAGATTCGGGCGGAGAACCCGCAGGAGTGGGCCCGGATGGCCGAGGGTCACTTGCCGAGCACGGTCGACGAAGACGCGTTCCGGGCGCGGGTGGGTGCGGCCGTCGACCACGTCGCCGCCACCGCCGAACACGAGGAGACCGTCGTGGTATTCAGTCATGGCGGGGTGATCAACGTGGTGCTGCACGAGATCCTCGGCACCAGGCGGGTGTTGTCGTTTCCGATCGACTACGTGTCGGTGACCCGGCTGCTGTTCTCCCGGTCCGGTCAGGCCAGCGTGGTGGCGGTCAACGGCACCGAGCACGTGTGGGACCTGCTGCCGCGCAACCGGCGCTAGAACCTTCGGTGCGCCCGGCGACGATGCAGCCGGCACGGCTGAGGAGAAGGCGGGCAGTCGGTGATAGACAAGTCCGGTGACGCTTGACGGACTCGACCTCTCCGCTCTGGACGGCTACCTGCGTTCGGCCGGCATCGACCGCGACGGAGAGCTGACTGCCCAGCTGATTTCCGGCGGCCGATCCAACCTGACGTTTCTGGTCGGCGACGACTCGTCGACGTGGGTGCTGCGCCGCCCGCCGCTGCACGGGCTGACGCCGTCGGCGCACGACATGGCGCGGGAGTACAAGGTGGTCGCCGCGCTGTACGACACGGCGGTTCCGGTGGCCCGCGCCGTCACGCTGTGCAATGACGAATCGGTGCTCGGGGCACCGTTTCAGATGGTCGAATACGTTGCCGGGCAGGTGGTCCGGACGCGTGCCGAACTGGAGGCGATGGGCGATCAGCAGGTCATCGACGGTTGCGTCGACGCGCTGATCCAGGTGCTGGCCGACCTGCACGCCGTCGATCCGGCCTCGGTCGGACTGGCCGACTTCGGCAAACCCGACGGATACCTGGCACGCCAGGTCCGCCGGTGGGGATCGCAATGGGAGCTGGTGCGGCGACCGGACGACGACCGCGACGCCGACGTCGCACGGCTGCACGCGGCGCTACAGGAGTCGGTGCCGCAGCAGAGTCGCAGCTCGATCGTGCACGGCGACTACCGCATCGACAACACGATCCTGGATGCCACCGACCCCGCCCGAGTGCGCGCGGTGGTGGACTGGGAACTGTCCACGCTGGGTGATCCGCTCAGCGACGCGGCATTGATGTGCGTCTACCGCGATCCGTCGCTGGACCTGATCATCAACGCGCACGCCGCATGGACGTCACCGCAGCTGCCGGTCGCCGACGAACTGGCGCACAAGTATGCGCAGGTGTCCGGGAGTGCGTTGGCGCACTGGAACTTCTACATGGCGCTGGCGTACTTCAAGCTGGCGATCATCGCCGCGGGCATCGACTTCCGCAGGCGGATGTCGGGTGGTGCCGACGACGTCGACGCATCCGACCGGGTCGGCGAGACCGTGGCGCCGCTCGTCGCCCGTGGGCTGAGCGAGCTGAAGTGACTCAGCGACCGGCGATGAGGTTCTTCTTGGCGGCGCGCCGCAACTGGTAGATCCGCGCCGTGCCGGCGAGAAAAGTGATCAGGCCGCCGCCCACCGCGGCCAGCAGGAGCGCCACGCCCAGCGGCAGGCTCCCCTGCCAGCCGAGGAAGGCGATCTGGGCCGACGTGGTGTTCTGGGTGATGAAGATCAGCAGCACGATCAGTATCAGGAAGCCTGCCGCCAAAAATGACCACAGGCCCGCCGTGCGGGTGAATTTCACCGCCGATTCGGGCGGCGCGCTGTCGAGGACGGGCGGGGTGGACGCTGGCGGTTGGTCGGGCGTCACCGACGGATCGCTGCTCATGCTGTCATCTTTACCCCTCCGCGGCCGGAAGTGAACCGAACCACCGGGAAAGGTCCGCAACGCTAGTGTCGGTTGCTATGAGCAGGTCGGGTCGGCGGTGGCGTCGGACAGTGCTGTGGTTGGCGGCGCTGTGTCTGACCGCGACAGCCTGCAGCAGCTCGAACCCGCTCGGCGGGGAGTCGACCAACGTGAATTCGATCGTGGTCGGCTCGGCGGGTTTTCCGGAATCGAAAGTTCTCGCCGAGATCTACGCGCAGACTCTGCAGGCGAACGGCTTCAACGTGGGCCGGCAACTGGGCATCGGCAGCCGTGAGATGTATATCCCGGCGCTGAAAGATCACTCGATCGACTTGGTTCCGGAGTACATCGGCAACCTGTTGTCCTATTTCGAGCCGACCTCGACGGCGACGATGCTCGACGACGTCGAGTTGGAGTTGTTCCGACGGCTGCCGGGGGATCTGTCGATCCTCACGCCGTCGCCGGCCTGCAACACCGACAGCGTCACAGTTACCGCCGGCACCGCCGCCGCATGGCATCTCAAGACGATCGGCGATCTGGCCGCCCATTCACCGGAGGTGAAGTTCGCCGCGCCGTCGGACTTCCAGGTCCGTCCCGAGGGCCTCAAAGGACTGCGGCAGCGCTACGGCCTGGACATCGCGCCCGGAAATTTCGTGGCCATCAGCGACGACGGCGGCGCGGTCACCGTGCGGACTCTCACACAGGGAAAAGTCAACGCGGCCAACATCTTCAGCACGTCACCAGCCATCCGGCAGAACCACCTGGTCGCGCTCGAAGATCCGGCGCACAACTTTCCGGCCGGCAACATCGTCCCACTGGTGAACTCGCAGAAGAAGTCCGACCATCTCAAAGACGTGTTGGATGCGGTCTCGGCCAAGTTGACCAGCGGCGCATTAGCAGATCTCAATGCCTCGGTGGCCGGCAACTCCGGCATCGATCCCGACCAGGCTGCTCGAAACTGGTTGCACGACAACGGCTTCGATCACCCGATCAAGGGCTGAGAAGTTGATCAGTTTTCACGACGTCCACAAGGTGTACGCCGACGGCACCGTCGCCATCGACCGGCTGAACCTGGAAGTGCCGCAGGGTTCGCTGACCGTCTTCGTCGGACCCTCCGGCTGCGGCAAGACCACGTCGATGCGGATGATCAACCGGATGGCCGAGCCCACGTCGGGCACCGTGGCCGTCGACGGCGCCGACGTTGCGACCGTCGACCCGGTGCGGCTGCGGCTCGGCATCGGCTACGTGATCCAGGGCGCGGGCCTGATGCCGCACCTACGTGTGATCGACAACGTCGCGACAGTGCCGGTGCTCAAAGGCCAGTCCCGGCGGGCGGCCCGCAACGCCGCCTACGCCGTCTTGGAGCGGGTGGGTTTGGACGCGAAGTTCGCCACCCGCTACCCCGCGCAACTCTCCGGTGGCGAACAGCAGCGCGTCGGGGTGGCACGGGCATTGGCCGCTGATCCGCCGATTTTATTGATGGACGAGCCGTTCTCGGCGGTGGACCCGATCGTCCGGCACGAGTTACAGCGCGAAATCCTGCGACTGCAGGCCGAATTGCGGAAGACCATCGTCTTCGTCACCCACGACATCGACGAGGCTGTGCGGCTCGCCGACCGCGTCGCGATCTTCGGCCCTGGCGGAACGTTGCAGCAGTACGAGGAGCCGGCGCGATTGCTGGCTCGTCCGGCCAACGACTTCGTGGCCAGAATGATCGGCGCCGGTCGCGGTTACCGCTGGCTGCAATTCTTGGACGCGACGCAACTTCCGGTGCACGACATCGCGACGTTCCCCGTCGCCGCTGCCGCCGATGCGCAGCTCGAGGACGGCTGGGCGCTGGTGGTGAAATCCGATCGGACGCCGCTCGGCTGGATCGACGCCGGCGGCGTACGTCAGCACCGTGCCGGCGCGTCGCTGCTCGACAACATCACGCCGATCGGTGCGCTCTTCCGTCCGGGCGGCAACCTGAGCCACGCGCTGGACGCGGCGCTGTCGTCGCCGGCAGCCATGGGCGTGGCCGTCGATGAGGCAGGCAAGGTCATCGGTGGGGTGCGGGCCGGCGATGTATTGGCCGCGTTGGATACCTACCGGCGGGACTAGCGATGCACTACTTACTGCACCACCTGCCGACGGCCTGGACGCTGACCGTCATCCATCTGCGGCTGTCGCTGGTGCCGGTGCTGGCCGGCCTGATCATCGCGCTGCCCTGGGGCGTGGTGGCCTGGCGTGCGGTGCCGCTTCGCCGACTGACCACGGTGGCTGCCAGTGTGGTGTTCACCATCCCGTCCCTGGCGCTGTTCGTGGTGCTGCCGCTGATCATCCCGACGCGAGTTCTCGACGAGGCCAATGTCCTGGTCGCGCTGACGCTGTACACCTCGGCACTGCTGGTGCGTGCGGTGCTGGAGGCCCTCGACGCCGTCCCTGCCCAGGTGCGCGACGCGGCCAGCGCGGTCGGCTACCGGCCGATCGCCCGATTACTGAAAGTCGAACTGCCACTGTCGATTCCGGTGCTGGTCGCCGGTCTGAGAGTAGTAGTGGTGACCAACATCTCGATGGTCTCGGTGGGTGCGGTGATCGGCATCGGCGGTCTGGGCACGTGGTTCACCGAGGGATATCAGGCGAACAAGAGCGATCAGATCGTCGCCGGGATCATTGCGATCTTCGTGGTGGCCGTCGTCATCGACATCGCGCTCATGCTGGGCGGGCGGATGGCGACTCCCTGGGCGCGGGTGTCGCGGCCCGGCCGCCGACTGCTGACCGCGCCGGTCGTCGGAGGCTCGCGATGAACTTCCTGAGCCAGGCGCTGACCTTCCTGACCACGGCGGGTAACTGGTTGGGCCCCGTCGGCCTGGGCGCCCGGACCTTGGAACATCTGGAATACACCGCGGCCGCGGTGGCGGTTTCGGCACTGGTCGCGGTGCCGGTCGGCTTGATCGTGGGTCACACCGGACGCGGAACGCTGGTCGTCGTGAGCCTGGTCAATGCGTTGCGCGCGTTGCCGACGCTGGGCGTGCTGCTGCTGGCCGTGTTGCTGTGGGGACTGGGCCTGCTGCCGCCGATCGTCGCGCTGATGCTGCTCGGCATCCCGCCGTTGCTGGCGGGGACGTACGCGGGGGTTGCGGCGGTGGATCGCACGGTGGTCGACGCCGCCCGGTCGATGGGGATGACCGAATTGCGGGTGCTGCTGCGGGTCGAGGTGCCCAACGCGCTGCCGCTGATCATGGGCGGCTTGCGGACCGCGACGCTGCAGGTCGTCGCCACCGCGACGGTCGCGGCGTACGCCAGCCTGGGTGGGCTGGGCCGGTACCTGATCGACGGCATCAGGGTGCGACAGTTCCACATCGCGCTGGTCGGTGCGCTGATGGTGGCCGCGCTGGCGCTGATCCTCGACGGTGCGCTGGCGTTTGCGGTGTGGGCGTCGGTGCCCGGGACCGGACGATTGCGCCGAAGCCCACACCATCAGGCGTCGATATCTACCGCGCCGTCGCCTAACGTAGACGCGTGAGCCCAGCCTCTACAGACGCGACGAGCGGTTCCTGGTCGGCGATGTTGACCTGGCGCGACGCCGGGGACGCCAGGCGCATGGAGTCGGTGCGAGTCCAGTTGTCCGGCAAGCGAATCAAAGCCAACGGCCGAATCGTGGCCGCCGCCACCGACACCAATCCCGCGTTCGCGGCGTACTACGACCTGCTGACCGACGAAACCGGTGCGACCAAGCGACTCGGAATGACCGTGACGTCGGCGGAACGGGAACGCCAGCTTGTCGTCGCCCGGGACAACGAGAACATGTGGCTGGTCACCGACCATCAGGGCGACTCCCGCGCGGCCTACGACGGTGCGCTGGACGTCGACGTGGTGTTCAGCCCGTTCTTCAATGCGCTGCCGATCCGCCGGCTCGGTCTGCATGAGCGTGCCGACACCGTCACAGTGCCGACCATTTACGTCAACCTGCCGGAGATGTCCATCACCTCGTCGCCGGTCAGTTACAGCAGTCCGGCCGCGGAGTCAGGCGACGGAATCAAGGTGCACTCGCCGGTGTCGGAGACCGTTCTCACGGTCGACGACCACGGGTTCATCGTGGACTATCCAAACTTGGCAGTGCGGATCTGATCACCCCGCCGGCACGGCCGGCGGCCGCCAACTCGCGGCGCCAATTCTCGGCACCCACGAACACGGTCACGATCTCCGGCCGGGAGAAACTGTCGTAGCGGACGCGCGCGGCATGGCCGCTTTCGACGAGATCGGCGACGGAATCATGGTGCGCCAGTGACTCTCTGGCCTCCGTCAACAGCTCGATGGCCCGGTCCACCCGCGGCAGCAGTTGGCTCGCGTTCGCCTCGCACATGGCCCGCACCAGATCCGGCGCGCTGCCCGCCACCCGGGTGCCGTCCCGGAACGAGCCCGCGGCCAAGGCGAACGCCAGCGGCACCTCGGCGGCGGTGACCGCCAAGGCCTCGGCGAGCAAGTGCGGCAGGTGCGAAATGGCGGCCGCCGCTGCGTCGTGCTCATCGGAGCGGGCGGGCACCACGACCGACCCGCAGTCCAGGGCCAGTTGCAGCACCGTCGACCACACGACCGAGTCGACGTGGTCGTCCACGCTGATCACCCACGGGGCGCCGATGAACAACCGGGCGTCTCCGGCAGCCCAGCCTGAGTGCGCGGTACCGGTCATCGGGTGCCCACCGACGAAGCGGCTCTGCAGGCCCGCCGCGGTCACCTCGTCGAGCACCGCGCCTTTGACGCTGGTGACGTCGGTGAGCGGACACCCGGGTGCGCTCTGGCCGATGTGGGCGAGCAGGCCGGGAAGAGCCGGCATCGGGACGGCGAGAACGATCAGCGCGCCGAGGTCGGCGGCCCGGTTCAGCGTCTCGGTGAGGTCGGTGGTGGCGTCGAAGCCGTCGAGTCGAGCGGCGTGGGCGCCCTCGACCGAGCGGTTGTAGCCGAAGGCTTCGCGGCCGGACGCCACCGCGGCGCGCAGCAGCGAGCCGCCGATCAGCCCCAGACCCAGCACGCACACCGGTGTCTTGATTACGGGACGAGCCACCCCCCAAGGTTGGCATATCCGCCGGAATCACCGGCGATCTGTGCCGGTAGACGCAACCCCGGTCTGCTGGGCACGTGCTGGTGAATGGGCTGGCAGCGGACTAGCGTAAGCGGCCATGAGCGCACAACGGGCTTCCGCGCAGTCGGACACACCAGACGGATTCGGTGTGGCCGTAGTGCGCGAAGAAGGGAAATGGCATTGCTCGGCCATGCCGCCCAAAGCGCTGTCCAGCTTGTCTATCGCCGAAACCGAACTGCGGGAAATGCGCAGCGCCGGGGCGGTTTTCGGGCTGCTCGACATTGACGACGAGTTCTTCGTGATCGTGCGGCCCGCACCGGCGGGAACCCGGTTGTTGCTGTCGGATGCGACCGCCGCTCTGGACTACGACATCGCGGCCGAAGTGCTGGACAACCTGGACGCCGACATCGACGCCGAAGACCTCGAGGACGCCGAGCCGTTTGAGGAGGGTGACCTCGGATTGCTGTCCGACGTGGGGCTGCCCGAGGCCGTGCTCAGCGTCATCCTCGACGAAACCGATCTCTACGCCGACGAGCAGTTGGGCCGCATCGCCCGTGAGATGGGCTTTGCCGACGAGCTGTCGGCGGTGCTCGACCGTCTCGGTCGGTGATCGCTGAAGACCTGATCCGCGCCGCGCTCGAGGTTGCCGCTACTGCGGGTCCGCGTGACGTCCCGATCGGCGCGGTGGTGGTGGCGGCCGACGGGACCGAGTTGGCCCGCGCCGTCAACGCTCGTGAAGAACTCGGCGATCCGACCGCGCACGCTGAGATTCTGGCCTTGCGGGCGGCAGCGAAAGTGCTCGGTGATGGCTGGCGGCTGACCGGAGCGACACTGGCGGTCACCGTCGAGCCGTGCACGATGTGCGCGGGTGCGCTGGTGATGGCGCGGGTCGACCGGGTGGTATTCGGGGCCTGGGAGCCGAAGACCGGCGCGGTGGGCTCGTTGTGGGACGTGGTCCGCGACCGCCGGCTCAACCATCGTCCAGAGGTGCGCGGTGGGGTGCTGGCCGACGAGTGCGCGGCGCTGCTGGAGGCGTTCTTCGCTCGGCAGCGATTGGGATAGCCCGGCCCGGGTGGGTAAGCTCTCCCGCGGTGGCGTGTCCGAGCGGCCTAAGGAGCACGCCTCGAAAGCGTGTGACGGGTAACCCCCGTCCGAGGGTTCAAATCCCTCCGCCACCGCCAATCTGTCCGGCTAACTGGCAGCTACATCACGAGATGTAGTTTGCTGGGCAAAAGGTGTGAGCCTTGGGCTCGCACACCCTCGGCTTCTTCAGCGTTCACAGCGTCTTGGTTGGTAGGCGCCGCCTGCAGCTTCCTGCGTATTTCGGTGACCGACGAAACAACAACAGGTAGTGGACTACTCACGACAATTGCACTGCTCCGTCCCATCATCGAACGGTGAGCCAATGGCCCCATTCCAGGGGGCCACTCAAACGGTTTAGGGGAGACGAGTGGGAAATGTCTTTAAGATGCCGCGAGGCGAGAAGCGTTCTCCGGCGTCTTGGGGAGCGCGTCGCGTGACCGCCATGACCGCAGACGAGGCGATGGAAGCACTCATCGCCGAACTCGACCAGCTCCGCGCTGACAACCGCAGGCTCAAACTCGAACTCGCCGCTGCACGCAATCAACGTGACGGCTCTTCAAGTGTCGTGCCGCTTACCGGCCTCACGGGTGGACCCCTGTGCTGGTAGCGGCTCCCCGTTGGTCGGACGGCTCCTCCTTTCGGGGTTATTCGCTGAATCGCTGCAGCGCCCGCCCGCTACCATTCGGGGCGTGAAGCGGGCGTCGCTCCTTGTCGTCGGTTATGTGTTGTCGATGGGGGCGATACCGCCGGCCCATGCCGACGACGATGACACCGCGTATCTGGCTGCCATCCAATCGGTGGGCGTCCCGGCCAACAGTCCCGCGACGGCAACGACATACGGCCGGGGCTTATGCGAGCGGATCGCCGGAACGGCTTTCGATCCGCTTGTCGACGCGGTCCATCACGACAACATGTCGTCCGGTGTCACCATGCATCAGTCCGCGCTCATCATCGGCGCCGCGATCTCGAATTACTGCATCGACAACGTCGCGCGGCTGCCGAAAGACCTCAACTACTAGTTGCCGCCGTGCATACCGTCGCGGATGTTCTCTAGATCCTTGTCGATGCCCTGCAAATCACCTTGGATGGCTTGCAGATTGGACTGCGACGTCTGCAGCGTCTGCTGCATTTTGTCGGAGCCCGCCGTCGTGAACTGCGGGCAATAGGTGACGACGGCGGCAGATGCGAACTTTGCACTTTGATCCGCATCCCACACCGTTGACCGCTGCACGAAATCCGCGGCCTCGGCGAGGTCGGGTTGGCGCCCCAGGAAGTCGCAGACTGCGTGCCCCTGGCTTGTCACGTAGTCATGGTTGGGAGCAGGCACGCCCTCGTGCTGCAGCACATCGATCAACGCCTTGTCGGCGATGTCCTGCGGCGTGGCACGGATGACGGGCGGAGCGGGCGGTACCGCCGCGGCCGGCTGAGGGTGCTCGTCGGACTGCGGGATGACCGTCGGCTGCTGGCTCCCGGAGTGGCGGTAATGGAGGGCGATCATCACGACGAACACGGTGGCGATGGCGACGAGCGACAGCGGGATCACGGCGCGCAGGGCTAGGCGGCGAAGCGCACCCGGACGGCGGAAAATCCGGTGCTTGTCTGCGACCATCACCGTCGCACGTGATGGGACAACCTTGGCCGCCACCGGCGCGGGGCGATGCCCCAACCGCTCGTCGAGAAGATCGTCGAGTTGACGGCTGGACAACTCATCGCCGTGCTCGCGGAAGAAGCGGCGCTCCATGGCCAAGCGCCGCAACTCGGAGTCGATCGTCTCCCGATCGCGCATCTTAAGAGCTTAGGGCTACTTGGCGCGGCGGGCTCGAAGCATGGTGAATTTGCGCGTCAACGCGATGCTCGGGCACAGTTGGACCATTACTAGACACATGTTCATCAACGCATCGTTCGTCGGCGTATCGCTCACGCTGATGACCGTGCTGTCGTCGGTTCCGATCGCGCGGGCCGACGACCCGGCCGACCCGTTGAACGCGCTGATGATGGGCGGCTCGCTGATGCCGACGCCCAGCGAGTTCTGGCAGGACACGATCATCACCGACTACATCGACCCCGCCACCGGTGCGGACTACACGCCCGTCCTGGTCGCGACGCCAGAATCGTCGGCGAGCACGTCGCTGCAGGTCGGCCTGGCCGACTTGCAGGCTGCGATGGCCCAGCAACCGGCGGACCAGCCGTTCCTCGTCGAGGGTTTCTCCCAGAGCGCCCAGATCGCGGTCGACGAAAAGATCGACCTCATGCAGGCCGGATCCCCGCCGCCCGACGTCACCTTGCTGCTGCTCGGCTCGGGCAACCGACCCAACGGCGGATTCTTGGAGCGCTTCCCCGGTGCGGTGATCCCGGGCGTGACGGGCTTCGACTTCAACGGCGCCGAGCCGACCGATGCCGGCATCACCACCATCGACATCGCCAACCAGTACGACGGCAACGCGGATTTCCCGCAATACCCGATCAATCTGCTGGCCGACGTCAACTCGGTGTTGGGCTTCTTCTATCAGCACGCCGGTTACGGGGATGGCCCACTGCCGTACGAGGTTCCAGCGATCTGGACACCTTCGGACCCGCTATCGGGACCCTACGTCGACGACTACGTGCTCGGCTCCACCGACATCGTCAAACAGGTCGACGGCGACACCACGTTCTATTTCATCCCCACCACCGACCTGCCGTTGCTGGATCCGCTGCGCAGCCTTGGCGTACCCGAGCCGGTGCTCAACATCTTCGCGCCCGCGTTGCAGGTGATCGTCGAAGCCGGCTACGACCGGTCTATCCCGTTCGGCGATCCCACCCCGGCGGAGCTGATTCCCAGCATCGACCCAGCGACATTCACCCTCGAGTTCGCCAATGGCGTTGTGCAGGGAGCCAATAACGCCGCCGAACTGTTCGGCACCCAGCTACCCGATTTCACTGAACTGGAAAGCGATTTCACGTCCGCTGAAGCGTGGTCCGAGCAGACCATCGGGGTTCCCTACGACCAATTCGTCACCGAACTCAACAACGACTTCAACCCCTTTACCGCGTTCTTCGATATCGAGGGGCCGATCAGTCAGGACGTCCAAAACCTGTTGGACCTGACCGGGATTCAGCAAGACCTGCTCGACCCGGTCCTAGGATTGATCGGACCGCTCGGCGGTTTGTTCACCAGTTGAACTGGTCCGCGCGGCAATCACGGCGTTCATTTTCCTGCCAGGTTTGCAACGCCGCGCGTTCATCTCGGGGGGCTTCTATGGGCAAATGTATTCGCATCGCGGAATGAGTAGACGTTGATGTTCCTTCGAACCAGGACGATCACCGCGGTGGTCGCCATTGTCGCGGCGAGTCTGGCCGGGTGTGGAAGCACCAGCGGCGGCGGGGCCAGCAACGCCCAAGAGAACATAACGGGCCAGATCTGTGGTCAGAAGGCAGCTGGCAAACCCGGCTACCCCAGGACGATCCCGAAGATCGACGGCGGCGCGACCAGCTTGTCGGGTGCCGGGTCGACGTTCGTGGCGCCCGTGATGTCGGTGTGGACCAAAGACTACTCACAGTCCGATGGGGTCCAGGTCGCCTATCAGCCGATCGGCTCCGGCGGCGCTGTGCAGCAGATCATCGCCGGCACCGTCGACTTCGGTGCATCCGATACGCCGATGAAGGACAGCGAGCTGAAGGCCGCGAAATTCGGCCCGGTCCTGCACATCCCGCTGACGCTGGGCGCCGTCGTACCCACCTACAACGTCAAGGGCGTCCAAACCGGCCTGAAGTTCGACGGTGATACGTTGGGCAAGATCTTCGCCGGCAAGATCACCAAATGGAATGACCCGGCGCTGGTCGCGCTGAATTCAGGCGCGAATCTTCCCGACCAGCCGATCGCGGTGGCCCACCGCTCAGACGGCTCCGGCACCACCGCGGTGTGGACGGACTTTCTGACGAAGGAAAGCCCAACGTGGGTGCAAACCCTTGGCGGCCCGGACAGGAGCTTCGGCAAGGACATCGCATGGCCGGTGGGTATCGGCGGTAAGGGCAACGAGGGTGTTTCCGGGGTGATCAACCAGACCGACGGAAGCATCGGCTATGTCGAGTTGGCCTACGTCTTGGCGCAGAACCTCACCTACGGCATCGTGAAAAACAAGGTCGGCAACTTCGTTCAGCCTTGCGTCGCCACCATCACCGCCGGCACCCAGGGCATCACCTACCCGCCGGATCTACGGGTGAGCCTGACCGACGGGCCTGATCCGCATGCCTACCCGATCACCGGCACCACCTACGCGCTGGTGTATCAGAACCAGACCGACGCAGCGAAGGCAAAGGCGCTGGTCAACTTCTTCGCCTGGACCCTGTCTACCGGTCAAGACGACGCCGCCAGCGTCAACTACGCCCCGTTGGGCAAAGATTTGCAGGGTTTGGCGATGGGCATGGTCCACAAGATCACCCTCAATGGCGGCCCGGTCGCACCATGATCCGGGCTGACCCGGCGGGGGAGTGTTGACCGCGGACGTCCTGGCCGCCCCCGACACGTCGGAGCCATCATCGGACGGCCGGTTCATCGACGGCGCGTTCGGGCGGCTGATGGCCGCCGCGGCGCTGACCGTGATCGCGGTCTTGGTGGCGACGGCAGTGTTCCTGTTGATCAGGGCGTGGCCGGCGCTGTCGCACTACGGGCCGTTGAGTTTTCTGCACGCTCGCTGGGCGCCATCGGAATCGACGGCGACGTCGGCCGATCCGAATCCCTTTGGGATTGTGCAGTTCATCTACGGGACCGTGGTGACCTCGCTGGTCGCGATGGTGATCGCGGTGCCGGTCGCTATCGCGGTTGCCCTCTACATCACGAATCTGTCGCCAACGGTCCTTCGCCGGCCGTTGTCGTCGTTGGTCGATCTGCTCGCGGCGATCCCCAGTGTGGTTTACGGCTTTTGGGGGGTGTTCGCGCTGATCCCCGCGCTGGGGCCGATCGGTCGCGGGTTGACATCGGTGTCGGGAATCCCGGTGATCGGATGGTTGTTCCAGGGCCCGTTTTTCGGATACTCCGTGTTCGCGGCCGGCGTGGTCCTCGCGATCATGGTGCTGCCCATCGTCACCGCGATTTGTCGGGAAGTCTTCGATACCGCGCCGCGCACCGAGAAGGAAGCCGCGCTGGCGTTCGGCGCGACCACATGGGAGATGCTGCGCCTCGCGGTGTTGCCGCGATCGCGTTCGGGGATCATCGGTGCCGCGATCCTGGGTCTGGGCCGCGCGTTCGGCGAGACGATCGCGGTGACCATGCTGATCGGCAACAACGTGCTGACCATCCCGCACGGGATCATGCGCGCGGGATCGACCATGCCCAGCGTCATCGCCAATGAGTTCACCGAAGCGAACCAGCCTTTCCATTTGGATTCACTGTTTGTGGTCGCCTTCGGGCTGCTGTTGTTGTCGTTGCTCGTCAACATCATCGGCAAGCGCATCATCGGCCGAGTTTCGGAGAACATCGCGTGACCACGACGATCGACGAGGGACCGGACGAGGAACTGGCCGAGCTGGAGTCGTTCCACGGGGAGCGCCGCCGCCAAATCACCAACCTGTTCGTGCACGCCGTTCTGCTGCTGGTGATGATCGCCACCGTTGCCGTGCTGGCCTGGGTGCTCGTCTACGTCGCTGGACAAGGGCTGAAATACCTGGGTCCGGAGTTCCTCACCCAGACCCCGCCCGGCAATCCCAGCGAACCCGGTGGCGGATTTCTGAACGGCATCATCGGAAGCCTCATCGTCACCGGCATCGCGACGGCGCTGTCGATGCCCGTCGGCATCGCGGCAGCGATCTATCTGGTGGAATACGGCGGTCAACTGGCCCGGGTGACGCGCTTTCTCACCGACATCCTGGTCGGCGTGCCGACCATCGTCACCGGCGCACTGGTCTACGCGATGTGGGTGGTGTTCTTCGGTTTCTCCGGCATCGCCGGCGGAATCGCCCTCGGACTCGTCATGCTGCCGCTGGTCATCCGCTCGACGGAAGAGATGCTGCGACTCGTGCCCCGAGAACTTCGGGAAGCCTCGTACGCGCTGGGCGCCACCAAAGCGGGCACGATCATGTCGGTCGTCCTCCCCAGCGCCAGCTCGGGGATCATCACCGGTGTCATGCTCGCGTTTGCTCGCGCTATGGGAGAAACAGCGCCGCTGCTGTTGACCGCCCTCGGCAACGACCTGTTCATCGAACTCAACCCGACCAAACGCATGTCTACGCTGTCCTTGCAGATCTTCGGCAACGCCATCACGGGGTACAAAGCCGCTCAGGCCCGCGCCTGGGCGGGAGCACTCACCCTGGTGGCGTTGGTCCTGATTTTCACGGTGGCGGCCCGATGGATCGCCAGCCGGACCAGCGTCGGTCGCGGACGCACCGAACCCAGAGCATGAGGACACCACAGGAGGATCGCGTGACACGGGACATCAACGTGACAGCGGATGCGGCGGCGATCAGCAGTACTGGGCACGCCGCGCCGCCGGCGTCCCCGGCGGCCGGGCCGGCGGTGGACAGTGTCCTGCGGCTGCGCAGGGGCGCAAAGCGGCTGGACGCAAGGGATCTCAATATTTACTACGGCTCCTTCAAGGCGGTGGCCGACCTGAACATGACGGTCAATCCACGCAGTGTCACCGCATTGATAGGTCCCTCCGGGTGCGGCAAGTCGACCGTTCTGCGGACGCTCAACCGTCTGCATGAGACGGCCCCCGGCGGGCGGGTAGAAGGATCGGTGTTGCTCGACGACTGCGACATCTACAGCAAGCAGATCAGCGCGGTCGCTGTGCGCCGCATCGTCGGGATGGTGTTCCAGCGGCCAAACCCCTTTCCCACCATGTCAATTCGCGACAACGTGGTCGCCGGATTGAAACTGCAGGGGATACACAAGAAGAAGGGCCTCGACGAGCTCGCCGAGCAGTCGTTGCGTGGGGCGAACCTGTGGAACGAGGTGAAGGATCGGCTGGACAGGCCTGGCGGGGGACTGTCCGGTGGCCAGCAGCAGCGACTCTGCATCGCCCGGGCGATCGCCGTCTCGCCCGACGTGCTGCTGATGGACGAACCCTGCTCCGCGCTCGACCCCATCTCGACGCTCGCAATCGAGGATCTCATCGCCGAGCTCAAGCAGCAGTACACCATCGTCATCGTCACCCACAACATGCAGCAGGCTGCGCGCGTCAGCGATCACACGGCGTTCTTCAACTTGGAGGCGACCGGCAAACCCGGGCGGCTCGTCGAAATCAACGACACCGAGAAGATATTTTCCAGCCCTGACCAGAAGGCCACCGAGGACTACATTTCCGGCCGGTTCGGCTGACCAACGCGCAGCGATTCACCGGAATCGGCCGGCCCGGCCACGCGCCAAGGCTTTAATAGGGCAATGGAATTCATCAGTCCCCTCGACTCGGTGTTTTTGATGACCGAATCGCGCGAGCACCCCATGCACGTCGGCGGGCTGCAACTGTTCGACCCGCCGGACGGCGCGGGGCCGGACTTCGTCCGCGACATCCACGATGCGATGGTGGCCAATCGCGACTTCCAGCCCACCTTCCGCAAGCGGCCGGCATTGGTGTTCGGCGGGCTCCCCAGCGTCGCGTGGACCCACGACGACGCGGATGACGTCGATATCGACTATCACGTGCGGCGCTCGGCGCTGCCGACGCCGGGGCGGGTGCGCGAACTGCTCGAGCTGACCTCGCGGTGGCACAGCGGCCTGCTGGACCGACACCGTCCGCTGTGGGAAGCGCACTTCGTCGAGGGGCTGAACGACGGGCGGTTCGCGCTCTACAGCAAATTCCATCACTCGCTGATCGACGGCGTGTCCGCGCTGAGGCTCATGCAGCGGACCTTGTCGACTGACCCCGACAACACTGAGCTGGAAGCGATTTGGAGCCTGCCCAGGCGCCACCGTGAGACCGCGCCGTCGAAACGGCCCGGCCTGACTCAGCTGGCGGGATCCATTGCGGCATACGGTCCGTCGACGTGGTCGTTGGCCCGGGCCGCGCTGCTCGAGCAACAGCTGACGTTGCCGTTCGCCGCGCCGCGCACCATGCTCAACGTGCCCATCGGCGGCGCGCGACGAATCGCCGCCCAGTCCTGGTCGCTGGACCGGCTCAAAGGCGTCAAGGCCGCCGCCGGGGTGACGTTCAACGACGTCGTTCTGGCGATGTGTGCCGGAGCGTTGCGCTACTACCTGCAGGACGAGCAGGCGCTGCCCGACACTCCGCTGATCGCGATGGTGCCGGTGAGCATGCGTTCGGAGGACCAGGCCGACAGCGGCGGCAACCAGGTTGCGGCCCTGCTGTGCAACCTGGCCACCCACCTCGACGACCCGGCGCAGCGGCTCGAGACCATCCACGACTCGATGCAGGGAAACAAGCAGGTCTTCTCCGAATTGCCTCGGCTGCAAGCGTATGCGCTGTCGGCATTTCTCATCTCACCCCTGGCACTGGCCGCGGTCCCGGGCTTCGTCTCGACGGCGCCACCGCCGTTCAACATCGTGATCTCCAACGTTCCCGGTCCCACCGAGCCGATGTACTTGCAGGGCGCCCGCCTCGACGGCAACTACCCGCTGTCGATCGCCCTGGACGGCCAGGCATTGAACATGACCGTCGTCAACAACGCCGGCAACCTCGATTTCGGTCTGGTCGGGTGCCGGCGCAGTGTGCCGCACCTGCAGCGGTTGCTCAGCCACCTGGAAACCTCGCTGAAGGATCTGGAACGCGCGGTCGGGCACTGAGCTCCCGTGCCCAAGCTCAGCGCGGGCTTGCTGCTGTACCGGGTGCGCGACGGCGTAGTCGAGGTGTTGATCGGACATCCGGGGGGACCGTTCTGGGCGCGCAAGGACGACGGCGCCTGGTCGATCCCGAAGGGCGAATACGCCGAGGGTGATGACCCGTGGGCCGCCGCGCAGCGCGAGTTCGACGAGGAGGTCGGCATGCGGCCACCGGCCGGCCCGCGGGTCGACCTCGGGTCGGTCAAGCAACCCGGGGGTAAGGTCGTCACCGCGTTCGCGGTGCAGGGTGATCTCGATGTCGCCGACGCGCACAGCAACACCTTCGAGCTCGAATGGCCAAGGGGCTCAGGGCAACTGCGCAATTTCCCGGAAGTCGACCGAGTGGACTGGTTTCCGGTGGCTCAGGCCAGGGCCAAGCTGCTGAAGGGTCAACGCGTCTTCCTCGATCGACTGATGATGAACGAGAGCCTGGCCGATCTGGCCGAGAGCTGATCGAGCGGGCGTATGTTCACACTCATGCAGACGCTGCGCACACCCGACGAGCGGTTCACCGATCTACCTGAATTCCGCTATACCCCAAGCTATTGCGACGTGTCCGACGATGACGGCGGGACGTTGCGGATGGCCTGGGTGGAGGACGGCCCACCGGACGCCGACCCGGTGCTGATGTTGCATGGTGAGCCGTCGTGGTCGTTTCTGTACCGCACGATGATCCCGACGCTGGTTGCGGCCGGGCATCGGGTGGTCTGCCCCGACCTGGTGGGTTTCGGTCGCTCCGACAAGCCCACCCGGATCGAGGACCACAGTTATGCGCGCCACGTCGAATGGGTGCGGTCGCTGGTATTCGACAACTTGGACCTGCACCGGGTGACCCTGGTCGGTCAGGACTGGGGCGGGCTGATCGGGTTGCGACTGGCCGCCGAGCATCCCGACCGGTTCAGCAGGATCGTCGTCGCCAACACCGGCTTGCCGACCGGGGACATTCCGATGCCGGAGATCTGGTGGCAGTTCCGCAATGCGATGCAGACCGCACCGTCGGTCGACGTGGGCCGGTTCGTGCAGGGCGGCTGCCGCAGGCCGATGAGCGACGACGTCCGCGCGGGCTATGACGCGCCGTTCCCTGACGACACGTTCTGCGCCGGACCGCGGGCCATGCCCGGGTTGGTGCCGACGTCACCGGACGATCCCGCGGCGACGGCCAACCGATCCGCGTGGGCCACGCTGTGCGCGAGTCCGACGCCGATGCTGGTCGCGTTCAGCGACGGCGATCCGATCACCGGCGGGATGGCACCGATCTTGCAGCGTGACATGTTGGGCGCCAAAGGGATCGACCACCCGGTGGTGCACAACGCCGGGCACTTCCTGCAAGAGGACGCCGGAGAAGAACTCGCCGGCTACATTGTCGACTTCCTAGGCAGCTGAGCCCGTCAGCACGACACCCTGATCGTGAAGGTCTCGGCCTTCAACCGCGTGGGCTCTGACTTGTTGAACCCGAGCGCCGCCCCGCTGATGTGGTAGGTCGGACCGGTCATCGTGACGCTGGCCTCGCCCTGCAGCTGCTGCTCGTAGGAGCCGGTGAAGCCGTCAAGGTCGTGGAAGCGGACGAACTCGGCCTGCAGCTTGTCGGCGTTGGACACCATCGCGTTCACCCCCGACGAGTCGATGCCGGTGTGGATCCTGGTCATCCAGTCGATCGTCTCGCAGCGCACCGCATACGTCTTGCCGACGTCTTTTCCGTCGACACTGAGCACAGCGGTACCCGGCGGCAATACTCCGGGCCGCGGCGTCGCGTTGTTGTCGGAACAGCCGGCGACGGTGCTGGTGATCAGCGCGGCCCCGACGGCGACGCGGAGTGTGGTGTTCACCGCATGAACCTATCGTCAGGTGTACGCGGTCGCATTCGAATCTTGCCCTCGACGTAGCTACCTGCAATTTCTTTGACGCCTGCACAATGCAAACATGACCGCCACGCCGAGCGTCGCCGAGCCGCAGGAGCTTTTGCTGCAACTGCTGGATCCGGCCAACCGGGCTGACCCGTATTCGCTGTACAACCAGTTCCGCGATCGCGGGCCGCTGCTGCTGCCGGATGCCCACCTGATGGTCTTCTCGCGGTTCCGTGACTGCGACGAGGCCTTGCGGCATCCTGCGTCGTCGGTCGACCGGTTCAAGTCGACTATGGCTCAACGCATGTTCGACAACGGTGTGCCACCGCGTCCGATGGGACAGCAGGGGTTCTTGTTCCTCGACCCCCCCGACCACACCCGGCTGCGCAAACTGGTCAGCAAGGCGTTTGTGCCCAAGGTGGTCAACGAGTTGGCGCCGGACATCACCGACCTGGTCGGCGGATTGCTGGACCGAGTCGCCGAACGTGGTCGGTTCGACGTCGTCAGTGATTTGGCGTATCCGCTGCCGGTGGCCGTGATCTGTCGACTGCTCGGTGTTCCGCTGGAGGACGAGGCGGAGTTCGGCCGCGCCTCGGCGCTGCTGGCGCAGGCGCTGGACCCCTTCTTCGCGATCACCGGCGAACCGGCGGCGGGCATGGACGAGCGCATCGCTGCCGGCTTGTGGCTGCGCGAATACCTGCACGGCCTGGTCGCCAAGCGCCGCGTGAAACCGGGCGACGATCTGATGTCGCGCCTGATCGCCGTTGAGGAGTCCGGCGATCAGCTGACCGAAGACGAGATCGTCGCGACGTGCAACCTGCTACTGATCGCCGGCCACGAGACCACCGTCAACCTGATCGCCAACGCCATCTTGGCGATGTTGCGCCACCCCACCCAATGGGCCGCGCTCGGCGCCGATGCGGATCGGGCGTCGGGGGTCGTCGAGGAGACGCTGCGCTTCGATCCGCCGGTGCAGTTGGTGGTGCGAATCGCCGCCGACGATATGGCAGTCGGTGACACCGCGGTAGTCAAGGGCGACACCATGATGTTGCTGCTGGCCGCGGCCCAACGCGATGCAAGCGAGTTCGCTCGGCCGGAGACCTTCGATCCGGACCGAGAGGCGTTCCGGCACTTGGCTTTCGGGAAAGGCCTGCACTACTGCCTGGGCGCCCCACTGGCCCGGCTGGAGGCCGCCGTCGCGCTGTCGGCGGTCACCGCCCGTTTCCCGCACGCGCACCTCGTCGGCGAGCCGGTCTACAAGCCCAACGTCACGCTGCGCGGGCTGGCGACCCTCGACGTCGCGGTCTGAACCTCAGTCGCGGGGCCTCCCCGGACCGGTCGGCGTGAGCGCGACGACCGGGATGGTGCGCGACGTCTTGCGCTCGTAGTCGGCGAACCCCGGGTAACGCTCGGCCTGCAGTGCGTACTTCTGGTCGCGTTCAGCGCCTTCCAATTCGGTGGCATGCACGTCGACGACGTCGTCGCCGACTTCGATGCGGGCGTCCGGGTTGGCTTTCAGGTTCCAGTACCAGGCGGGGTTGTCGTCGGCCCCGGCCTTCGAGGCGAAGATCAGATAACGGTCGCCGTCGGCCTGATACATCATGATGTTGGTTCGCGGCTCGCCGCTGCGGGCGCCGACGGAGTGCACGATGACCAGCGGCGCACCCTCGAACTGGCCGCCGACCCGACCGTGGTTGGCCCGGAACTCGGCGATATTGCGTTCGTTGAAGCTCTTTTCGTCACTGCTCATTGGTTCCGCTCCTCCTCGCTTCGCTCGGCATCGTCGCCGTCACTCATGGGCGCCAGTCTTCCCCGTCGCACCGAGCCCGGGAACGATATCGCCGAGGCTGAATGTGACCGGGCTTTCCAGTTGCGCATACGTGCACGAGGTCGGCACCCGGTCGGGCCGCCAACGGTTGAACTGCGCGGTGTGCCGGAACCGCTCGCCCTCCATGTGGTCGTATCGCACTTCGACGACCCGCTCCGGTCGCAGCGGCACGAACGTCAGGTCTTTGCCGGCGTTCCAGCGGGAGAATTCGTTCTTACGCGGTGTGCGCTCACCGGCCTCGTGTGCCGCCCAGTTCCACGGGTGATCGTCGAAAGCGGTGACCAACGGCTGCAATTCGATGAAAAGCCGTCGCCGCTCGGCCATCGGAAAAGCACCGATCACGCCGACCGACGCGAGCGTGCCGTCGTCCTTGTAGAGCCCGAGCAGTAGCGAGCCGATCGCGTCGGCGCCGGACTTGTGTACCCGGTAACCGGCGACCACGCAGTCCGCGGAGCGCTCGTGCTTGATCTTGAACATGATGCGTTTGTCCGGCTGATAGGTGATCGTCAACGGCTTGGCGATCACACCGTCGAGGCCGGCGCCCTCGAACTCGTCGAACCAGCGCTGCGCGGTCTCCAGATCGGTCGTCGCGGGCGTGACGTGAATCGACGGGCCGGAGCCAGCGAGAGCATCGACCAGCGCCGCCCGGCGCTCGGTGAACGGCCGCGCGGTGAAGTCGTCGTCGCCGAGGGCCAGCACGTCGAATGCGACAAACGACGCCGGTGTCTTCTCGGACAGCATCCGCACCCGCGAGTCCGCCGGGTGGATGCGCTGCTGCAGCGCCTCGAAGTCCAGGCCGTGATCGGTGGCGATGACGATCTCGCCGTCGATCACGCACCGCGTCGGCAACTCGGCGGTGGCCGCGGCGACCAATTCGGGGAAGTACCGGGTCATCGGCTTCTCATTGCGGCTCCCCAGCTCGACCCGGTCGCCGTCGCGAAACAGGATCGACCGGAAGCCATCCCACTTGGGTTCATACGACGCGTCTGGCGGGATCGATTTCACCGATTTGGCCAGCATCGGCGAAATCGGCGGCATGACAGGCAAGTCCATGGACTCATTGTGCTGGAATCGAACTATGGCCACGCCAGCGGAGGAAATCGACGTCGATGGGGTCGCTGTCCGGCTGACCAATCCGGACAAGGTGTATTTCCCGGAACTGGGATCAGGGGGCACCAAGCGACGGCTGGTCGAGTACTACCGCGCCGTCGGATGCGGACCGATGCTCGCTTCGCTGCGGGATCGCCCGACCCACCTGCAGCGCTTCCCGGACGGCATCGACGGCGAGGAGATCTATCAGAAGCGCATCCCCAAGCACCATCCCGACTACCTGGAGACCTGCCGGATCACGTTCCCGTCCGGACGGACCGCCGACGCACTGCGGGTGACCCATCCGTCCGCCATCGTGTGGGCCGCGCAGATGGGCACCATCACGCTGCATCCGTGGCAGGTCCGCTGCCCGGACACCGAGCATCCCGACGAGTTACGCGTCGACCTGGACCCGCAGCCGGGCACCGGCTTCGCCGAAGCGCAGTCGGTCGCCGTCGACGTGCTGCGGCCACTGCTCGACGAGCTCGGGCTGGTCGGCTACCCCAAGACGTCCGGCGGTCGCGGCATCCACGTCTTCCTGCGGATCAAGACCGACTGGGATTTCATCGCCGTGCGTCACGCCGGTATCGCGCTGGCCCGCGAAGTCGAGCGCCGCGCGCCGGATGCGGTGACCACCTCGTGGTGGAAAGAAGAACGAGGCAAGCGCATCTTCATCGACTTCAACCAGAACGCCCGAGACCGGACGTTCGCCTCGGCTTATTCGGTGCGGCGCACCGCAATTGCGACCGTCTCGATGCCGCTGACGTGGGACGAGCTGGCTACCGCGGATCCAGACGACTACACCATCGCGACGGTGCCCGACCTGCTCGCGGGTCGCGACGACCCGTGGGCCGAGATCGACTCGGTCGACCAGTCGATCGCGCCGCTACTGGAGATGGTCGCGGCCGACGAAGAGCGCGGCCTCGGCGATCTGCCGTATCCGCCCAACTATCCGAAGATGCCGGGCGAGCCGAAACGCGTTCAGCCGAGCAAAGATACCGACCGCAAGAAGTAGTGCTAGAGCTTCTGTGCCACGAACGTCGCGGCCTGGTCAGTCGAGCCGGGAACATACTGCAGATGCGGGAGGATGTTCCCGCCCTCGGTGCAGTAAATGTCTTCGGGTAGACAGATGTCGATCGTCTTCGGGCTGTAGCTCGCATCGAGCGCCGGAATCTGGCTGTCCGACAACTGCTTTGAGTAGCTGCTCTCCGGATTCCCGAACAGCGCAACAGCGGCAACATGATTGGCGACCTGCGGGGACAGCTGGTGGCTGGTCAGGTCCATGACGCCGGCGCCCTGCGAGTATCCCCCCAACACGATCTTGGTTTTCGGGCAGTTCGCGGCCGTGCCCTGGATGTGTGCCACGGCGTCGGCGGCACCGGCACGCGCGCTGTTGACGTAGTCGGTGGTCGAGGGGTAGTTGACCGGGTAGACATTGATCGACTTGCCGGGGAGCTGCGCGGTCAGCGCGTCGATGAAGGCCTGTCCGGTGCCGCCGGGGCCGGGGGGCTCACCGGTGCCGCGGGCGAACACCACTTCGGCGTCCGGACATCCATCGGCTGCGGCAATGGGCATGGCAGCCGGAGCACCGAACAAAGTCAAAGCCAAGAGCGGCGCACTGGCAATGCCTCGGCCGATGTTGCGTGTCATGAGGTGAATGCTGCCATCCGCTCGATCCGACCGCGGCAATAGGGCCGTTACTCGTCGTCGAGCAACCGCAACGGATGCAGGCCGTCGACCGCGCCGACGAACGGCGGGTGGATGCTGTAGCCCAGCATGCGGCGCAGGTCGTCGGACACCGTCCGGGCGATATCCCGCGACACCGACAGGGTGAAGGCTTCCATCGGTCGCAGCCACGGTTCGCAGTACTGCGCCGTGACGGCCAATCGGTCCTCGGCGGTGGTGTTGGCACCGCCGCCGTGCCACAGCGTGCCGACGAAGAACACGCATGATCCGGCGGGCATGACGACCGGCATCGCCGGGTCGTCCGGGCCGGGTCGCCGCTTGCCCCAACGGTGGCTGCCGGGATACAGCACCGTCGCGCCGTTGTCGGCGGTGAAGTCGTCGATCGCCCAGATCGTTGCGGCGGCGAGCGGCTCACGCGGACGGGGTACTGGATAGAAGCCGTCGTCGTGGTGAGCCAACTGGGCATTTTCTCCAGGCTGAATGTTGATCGCCTGCAACGCCGACAGCAGGTAGTTCGGCATCAGCAACCGGTCGAGCACCGCCAGCACCCGCGGGTGGTCGGCAAGCCCGTCGCATACCCGCGTCCTGCTCAGCACGCTGTAGATGCGCTGGGTTCGCCGGCCCTCGAACGAGTTGCGTCCGGTATGCCCGAGCCAGGGCCGCACGACGTCACGAATCTGCCGGCAATCGTCTGCGGTGAGCAGGTTCTGCCAGATGACGTAGCCGTCGCGGCTCAGCGCGGCCATGTCGGCGTCGACGATCGCGGGGTCGATCGAAGCGCCGCCAGTCGGAGTCCACTTGTGCCGAAGCGCGAGGTCGCCGCGGAGGTCTTCCAGGGTGGTGACGGAGTCGTCGTCGATAGTCATCTGCGCTCGTCCTTCGCTTTGACCACACAGTAAGCCGACCCCGCACTGACGTCATGCATTCAGCGCAACGTGTGGTGGCCCGCTATAAAGAAGGCGTGGCGACCACCTTCGCGGACGTGATCCGATCCAAGTACCTGCTGCTGACCACGTTCACCAAGGACGGCCGGCCTAAGCCGACCGCGATCTGGGGGGTGCCCGAGGGCGGCAAGCTCCTGGTGATCACCGACGACGGATCGTGGAAAACCAAGCGGATCAAGAACACCCCGCGGGTGACACTCGCCAAGAGCGGATCGCTGGGCAAGAAGAAGAGCGACGAGGTCGACGGCGTCGCCCGGGTCCTGCCCAAATCGGAGACCCGACGCGTCTACAACGCCGTTCTGAAGCGGTACTGGTACCACGCTCCGTGGTTCTACGTGCACTCGATCGTGCGGGGCGGAATCGACAAGGTTCACGTCGGTCTCGAGATCAGCCCAGTTGGTTAGTCAGGCTTCCCAGGCCTTGTGCGCACTCGTTATGGGAGCGTTATAGTGGCCGCATGCGTCTTTCTCGCCTGAGCCCTGTGATCCGCGCCGGCGTTGCAGTGCTCGCCATCGGTGCCGCGGCTACCGTCTTTCCGCAGGCCGCCAAGGCTGACCCGGGATTCACGCCGTGCGATGGCTGCTCGTCGAACGACTCCACCGATGATTTCCCGATTCCGCGGCGGATGATCTCGACGACCTGCGACGCCGAGCAGCTTCTGGCCGCCGCGCGCGATTTCTCACCGGTGTACTACCAGCGCTACATGATCGACTTCAACAACCACCCGAACGTCAACCACGACGTCCAGAACAAGGTGCACTGGTTCTACTCGTTATCGCCGGCGGACCGCAGGGCTTATTCCGCTAACTTCTATGCGCCCCAGATCGATCCGCTGAACTTGGCCTGGCCCAACCACATGAAGATCTTCTTCAACAACAAGGGTGTCGTCGCCAAGGAAACCGAGAACTGCCAGAACTATCCCAAGGGCGACATGTCCGTCTGGAACTGGTCGTAGCTCTACCCGTTCGGGTTCAGTAGACCGACACACGTCGCGGTGAGCAGCCGCGTCATCGCCTCGGTGAAGTCGATGTTCCAGTCCGGCGGAACGTCTGTTCTTTCCGCGTAGGCCTCTGCGAGCTTCTTCGGCGGGTTGGCCATCTGCCACAGCGGCGCCGCGAGCGAATATCCGGCGAGAAGGACGTCGAATGCGCCGGCGCGGCCCAGCCCCGGCAGCGCCTTCTCGATCGCCTCGGTGAGCGCCAATACGGCGGCGGTGCTGATCTGCTTGAACCCGAGCACCCGTTCCAGCTCGACTTCCTGCTCGAGATGGACATGCAAGTTGGCGAGCAGGTCGCAGAACAGCGGGTCGTCGGCAAGGCCGTTGGCCAGCGCCCCCGCGACCCGTGACGGCGACATCGGGCCGGGCTCGGCCAAGCTTTCACACACTTTGTCCGAGAACCGTTTCCATCCCTCGGCCGCCAGGTGCAGCAGTACCTCTTCGAGCGAGGTGAAGTAGCGGCGTACCGCGGAGTAGTGCACCCCGGCGCGGTGCGCGACGTCGGTCAGCGTCACCGATGCGACACCGGACTCCAGCGCCAGCGACCGCGCGGCCTCCACCAGCGCCGCTGCACGGAGGCGCTTCTTGTCCTCGGTGCGGGCGCGCTGGAACGTGAGCTGCGGCACCGCGCGAGAATAACCCAGACGGACCGATTGCGGGCTGTCGCCGAACCCGGTACCGTCCGGTTACGCACACGACATGCGTTATGTTGACGGCGCGTGTCAGGTGTGGTGAGCCGCTGAAAAGGAGTCGGCAATCAGGACAGCGTGCGTGGTTTACTCGTATGCGTTCGGTGGTTGCTCGATACCACCGTCGCCCTGTCGAGGTGACTGTCACACAATGTTCGGTGCGTCGACCGGTAGCGTGTCTCGCCGACCGGTAGATGAATATCTTCGAGTAGTTGAAATGTCGCCGACCACGGCAACGGGTGAAGGGGATTTCGATTTTCAGGGTGCTGGAGCGGGTGTGGATTCCGCTCGTGATCGTCGTCGTCATCGGCCTCGGGGGGTTCACGGTGTGGCGCATTCACGGCATCTTCGGCTCTGAGAAACGGCCGTCCTATTCCGACAGCGCGACCGACGACAGCAAGCCGTTCAATCCCAAGCGGCTGACATACGAAGTCTTCGGCCCTCCCGGCACGGTCGCCGATATCAGCTATTTCGACGTCAACGCCGATCCCCAGCGCGTCGACAGAGCCAAGCTGCCCTGGACCATGAAGTTGACGACCAAAGCGGCCGCGGTTATGGGAAATATTGTGGCCCAAGGCGATAGCAACAGCATCGGTTGCCGCATCCTGGTCGACGACGTGGTCAAAGCCGAGAAGATCACGCACGAGGTGAACGCCTTCACCTTCTGTGTGCTCAAGGGCGCATGATCAGCGAGCAGACGAGCGCAGAACACGCGAAACCGCCGTTCGTGCCACGGACAATCCGGCGGTTTGCGGTGCCCGTCATCCTGCTATGGCTGTTGATCGTCGTCCTGGTCACCGTCGCCGTTCCGCCTCTGGAAGAGGTCGCTGAGCAACGTCAGGTGTCGCTGAGTCCCACAGAAGCGCCGTCAGTTGTCGCCATGCAGCGCATGGGCCAAAATTTCAAGGAATCCAACTCCGACAGCTTCGCGATGCTCGTCTTCGAGAGCGATCAACGTCTCGGCGACGACGCCCACATCTACTACAACAGCCTGATCAAGCAACTGCGCGCCGATCCGACGCATGTGCAGCACATCCAGGATTTCTGGGGTGACCCGATCACCGCCCCGGGTGCGCAGAGCCCCGACGGGAAAGCCGTCTACACCCAGCTCAACCTGGCCGGTAATCAGGGCACGACGCTGGCCGACGCGTCGATGAAAGCGGTTCGCGACATCGTCAACCGCACGCCTCCGCCCAAGGGTGTCACGACGTATGTGACTGGGCCCGCGGCGCTGGTGACGGACATGCACCACAGCGGCAACAGCAGCCTCGTCAAAATCACCGTGGTGACGATGCTGGTCATTTTCACCATGCTGCTGCTGGTGTATCGCTCGGTCTTCACGGTCGTGGTGTTGCTCGTCATGGTGTTCATCGAACTGACTGCGGCCCGGGGAATTGTCTCGTTTCTCGGCTATCACCATCTCATCGGGCTCTCCACGTTCGCCGTCAATCTGTTGGTGTCCCTGGGAATTGCGGCCGGCACCGACTACGGCATTTTCTTTTTCGGCCGCTATCAAGAAGCGCGTCAACTCGGCGAGGACCGCGAGACGGCGTTCTACACGACGTACCGCGGGGTTGCGCACGTCGTCCTGGCGTCCGGGCTGACAATTGCGGGCGCGACCTTCTGCCTGAGCTTCTGCCGGATGCCGTATTTCCAAAGCATCGGTGTTCCGTGCGCGGTGGGCATGATCGTCGCGGTCGCTGTCGCGCTCACGCTGACGCCGGCGGTGATTGTGGTCGGCGGTCGCTTCGGACTTTTCGATCCCAAACGGAAGATGCGGACCCAGGGATGGCGACGGGTCGGCACTGCGATCGTCCGCTGGCCACTGCCCATTCTCGCGGCGGCATGCGGGGTTGCCCTGATCGGCCTGCTGACCCTGCCCGGATACAAGACCAGCTACAACGACCGGTTGTACATCCCGCACAACATCGCCGCCAACAAGGGGTACGACGCCGCCGAGCGACATTTCTCCCAGGCCCGGCTGATGCCCGAAGTCATGATGGTCGAAGCCGACCACGATATGCGCAATCCGGCTGACTTCCTGGTGCTGGACAAGCTGGCCAAGGGCATTTTCCGCGTTCCCGGCATCTCCAGGGTGCAAGCCATCACCCGGCCCGAGGGGACGGCGATGGAACACACGTCGATCCCTTTTCAGCTCAGCATGCAAAATGCCGGGCAGGTGCAGACGATGAAATTTCAAAAGGCCCGCATGGACGACATGCTGAAGCAGGCCGACGAACTCGAAGAAACCATGAATCGGATGCGGCGCATGTACGGCCACATGACGCAGCTCACCAGCATCACCCACAAGATGATCGGTGAGACCAAGGAAATGCAGGCCGTCACCGAAGAATTGCGCGACGACATCGCCAACTTCGAGGACTTCTTTCGGCCCATTCGCAGCTACTTCTATTGGGAGAAGCACTGTTACGACATCCCGGTATGTTTTGCCTTGCGCTCAGCCTTCGACGCCATCGATGGTGTCGACGACATCAGTGAGAAATTCCGTGTTCTCACAGCCGATTTCAGCCAGCTCGACGCGTTGATGCCGCAGTTGATCGAAGAGTTCCCGCCGATGATCGACAGCATGGAATCCATGCGCACGATGATGCTGACCATGCACAGCACCATGTCGGGAATCTTCGATCAGATGGATGAGCTGAGCACCAACGGGAACGCGATGGGCAAGGCGTTCGACCAGGCTAAAAATGATGACTCGTTCTACCTGCCGCCAGAAGTGTTCCAGAACAAGGACTTCAAGCGCGCCTTGAACAACTTCTTCTCCCCTGACGGTAAATCGGTGCGGTTGATCATCTCGCACCGGGGAGATCCGGCGTCACCGGAAGGCATCGCGCGTGTCGAGTCGATCCGCCAGGCTGCCGAGGAGTCACTCAAGGGAACGCCACTGGAAGACGCCAAGATCTACCTCGCCGGCACCGCAGCCACGTTCAAGGACTGGCAGGACGGCTCGAAATATGACCTGATGATCGCTGGAATCGGTTCGCTCTGCCTGATTTTCATCATCATGCTGCTCATCACCCGAAGTCTCATCGCTGCCGGGGTCATCGTGGGCACCGTGGCGATTTCGTTGGGTGCCTCGTTCGGCATGTCCGTGCTCGTGTGGCAGTACCTCCTCGGCATCAAACTGCACTGGATGGTGCTCGCCATGTCCGTGATCGTCCTGCTGGCAGTGGGATCGGACTACAACCTGCTGTTGGTGTCCCGATTCAAAGAAGAGATCCACGCGGGGTTGAGAACCGGCATCATTCGCGCCATGGGCGGCACCGGCAAGGTGGTGACGTCGGCGGGCCTGGTGTTCGCGTTCACCATGGCTTCGATGGTGGTCAGCGACCTGAGGATCATCGGGCAGGTCGGCACCACCATCGGTCTGGGTCTGTTGTTCGACACCTTGATCGTGCGGTCCTTCATGACGCCCTCGATCGCCGCGCTGCTGGGTCGGTGGTTCTGGTGGCCGATCAAGGTGCGACCACGCCCGGCGAGCACGATGTTGCGGCCCTACGGGCCGCGGCCCGCGGTGCGTGCGCTGCTGGGCGAGGAGCAGGACGCCAGCACGGCGCCGTTGCCTCACACCCCATCGGGGTAGCGCGGCTCAGTGCATGCGGGCGCTGCCGCCCAGGCCGATCTCCAGCACACTGCCGGTGATCACCCCGGGATCTGTTACCAGGTAGACGATTCCACGGCTGACGTCCTCGGGCTGTAGCCACGGCTGCGGAATGGGGTTGGCTTTCATCATGCGGCGGACCAGCTCGTCGGGAATGTCCCCGGCGTCGGGGCCGCCCTCGGGCTGCACCATCGGCGTCTGAGTCGTCGTCGGACAGATGACGTTGATCGTGATGCCATCCTTGGCGACCTCCAGCGCGGCAGATTTCGCCAGCCCGATCACGCCCCATTTGGTGGCGTTGTAGGCCGCGAGCTCCGGGATGCCCATGCGCCCGCCCATCGACGACGTCACCACGATCCGCCCGAATTTCTGCCTGCGCATCACCGGGATCGCCGCGCGCAGGGTGTTGAACGCGCCCGTGAGGTTGGTGTCGACGAGCTGCCGCCAGACATCGTCGCTCACGTCTTCGAGCAGCCCGGTGCTGACGATGCCGGCGTTGGCCAGGACGATGTCGAGGCTGCCGTAGTCCTGCACGGTCTGCTCGACGGCGGCACCGACCTGGGCCGGGTCGCGCACGTCGACGGCGATCGGCGTGCAACGGCGGCCCAACTTCTCCACCAGCGCGGCCGTGTCATGCAGATCGCTTTCGGTGCCGAGCGGATACGTCAGATCCTTCATCGGGCCGGGCGCATCTGCCGCGACGATGTCGGCTCCCTCGGCGGCCAGCGCCAGCGCGTGCGAGCGGCCCTGCCCGCGCGCCGCACCGGTGATCAACGCGACCCGTCCATCCAAAGATCCCATGGACGGTTACGCTAGCAGCCCACTCCTTCGCGGATCAGCTTGTCGATCAACGCATTTAAACCTGTTTGACCAGTCCGCCCGGCGGGTGCTCGTCGACGTTCTTGAGCAGCAGCTCGCGTACCGCGGGACGCGGCCCGTACGGCCGCAGCATGCTGCTGGCCGGGCGCGGGCGCACGTGTTGCGGCCACCAGAACCAGCGTCCGAGCAGGGTGGCCAGCGACGGCGTCATGAACGACCGCACGATCAGGGTGTCGAACAACAGACCCAGGGCGATCGTCGTGCCCACCTGGGCCATCACCTTCAGCGGGCTGAAGGCGAACGTGGCCATCGTGGCGGCGAACACCAGCCCGGCAGAGGTCACCACCGAACCCGAGCCGGCCATCGCGCGAATCGTGCCGGTCTTCAGTCCGGCGTGAATCTCTTCCTTGAATCGGGAGATCAACAGCAGGTTGTAGTCCGACCCGACCGCCAACAGCAGGATGATCGCCATCGCCAGCACCATCCAGTGCAGTTCGATCCCGAGGATGTATTGCCAGAGCAGTACGGAGAGTCCGAATGAGGCGCCCAGCGAGAGCAGCACGGTACCCACGATGACCAAGGCCGCCACTACCGCTCGGGTGATGATCAGCATGATGACGAAAATCAAAGTGGCCGCGGCAATTCCGGCGATCAACAGGTCGATGTTGGAGCCGTCGTGCATGTCCTTGTATGTCGCGGCGGTGCCGCCGAGGTAGACCTTGGCGCCCTCCCACGGGGTGCCCTTGATCGCCTCGTGCACGGCCTGCTTGATCGGGTTGATGTGGTTGACGCCCTCAGGGGTCGCCGGGTCGCCCTCGTGCGAGATGATCAGCCGGACGGAGTGGCCGTCTGGCGAGATGAACTGCTTGAGACCGCGCGCGAAGTCCGGGCTCTTGAACGCCTCCGGCGGAAGATAGAACGTGTCGTCGTTCTTGGCTTTGTCGAACGCATCGCCCTGGGCGGTGGCGTTGTCGGACTGCGCTTTCGCCTGGTCGTTGAGACCCTTCGTGGTCGCATAGTTCGACATGATGGTGTCGAGGTTTGCCTGCTGGCTGGCGATCTGCGGCGGTATCAGCGCCACCAGCTTCGGCTGAATCTTGTCCAGCTTGTCCAGATTCGCACTGAGGTTCTCGATGTTCTCGCTCACCGCGTCGATGCCATCCAGCGCGTTGAAGATGGACCGCAGCGTCCAGCAGGCTGGGATGTCGAAACAGTGCTTCTCCCAATAGAAGTAGCTGCGGATCGGCCGGAAGAAGTCGTCGAAGTTGGCGATGTCGTCGCGCAACGCCTCGGTGATCTTCACGGTTTCTTTTGTCAGCTTGGTGGTTTCGTGCGTGGTGTCACTGAGCTCTTGCGTGGTCTCCATCTGCTCGTGCAGCGTCGCCATCGTCTTGCGCAGTTCGGCAGCCTGCTTCAGCAGGTTCTTCGCCTGCTCCTCTTGGTAGTGCTGGGTCTGGATCCGGCCCGCGGCCTGCGCGCCCATTTGGAAACCGAGGGTGCTGTGGTCGAGCGGCGTGCCCAGCGGGCGGGTGATCGTCTGCACGCGGCCGATGCCGGGGATGTGAAAGACCGCTTTGGCGACCTTGTCCAGGACGATGAAGTCGGCCGGATTGCGCAGGTCGTGATCGGTCTCGATCATCAACAGTTCGGGATTCAGCCGGGCCTGGTCGAAGTGCCGGTCAGCCGCCGCGTAGCCGACGTTGGCCGGGGTGTCCGCCGGCAGGTAGTGACGGTTGTCGTAGTCCGTCTTGTAGCCGGGCAGGGCCAGCAGGCCGACCAGCGCGATCGCGATCGTCACCGCGAGAACCGGTGCGGGCCAGCGGACGATGGCGGTGCCGATGCGACGCCAGCCCTGGGTCTGCATCTTGCGCCTCGGGTCCATCAGCTTGAAGAACGACGCCACTGTCAGCACCGCCGGGCCCAAGGTCAACGCCGCGAAGACCGCGACCAGCATGCCGACCGCACAGGGCACGCCCAGTGACTCGAAATAGGGCAACCGGCAGAAACTCAAGCAGTACATCGCGCCGGCGATGGTCAGCCCCGACCCCAGCACGACATGCGCCGTGCTGTGGAACATCGTGTAGAACGCCTCTTCACGCGTCTCACCCAGGCCGCGGGCCTCGTGGTAACGGCCGACGATGAAGATCGCGTAGTCCGTTCCGGCGGCGATCGCCAGCAACACCAGCATGTTGTTGGCGAACGTGGAGAGCCCCATGATGCCGTAGTTCCCCAGCGTCGCGACGACACCTCGCGCCGCCAGCAACTCGACGAACACCATGAACAGCATGATCATCACGGTGCTTACCGACCGATAGACGAACAGCAGCATCACGATGATCACCAGAAGGGTGACCAAGGTGACTTTCGCGACACCCTTCTCGCCCGCGTGGGACTGATCGGCCATCAGCGGACCCGCACCGGTGACATAGGCCTTGATCCCCGGTGGCGCAGGCACCGAGTCCACTATCTTGCGGACGGCTTCGGTGGATTCGGTGGACAGACCGCTGCCCATGTTGCCGGCGAGGTAGACCTGGACGTAGGCGGCCTTTTGGTCGTGGCTCTGGGAGCCCGCCGCGGTGAGCGGATCACTCCAGAAGTCCTGGATGTGCTGGACGTGCTTTTTGTCTTGCTCGAGCCGCCTGACGATCTCGTCGTAGTAGCGGTGCGCCTCTGGCCCCAGCGGCTTGTCGCCCTCCAGCAGGATCATTGCCGAGCTGTCGGAGCTGAACTCGTTGAAGGTCTTTCCGACGCGCATCATCGATTGGAAGGACGTCGCGTCTTTGGGACTCATCGACACCGAGTGGTTCTTGGAGACAACCTCCAGTTGCGGTGCGACGGTGTTGGTCACGAAGACAATGCCCAACCAGATCAGGACGATCGGCAGCGCCAGCCGATGGATCCACTTCGGCAGGAACGGCGGGATCAGCGGCTGGGAGATCGCTGGTGCGGGCCGTTCGACCTCGGTCTCGCTCATGCGGACTTGTCCAGGCAGTAGACGAAGGGAGTGACGTTTTCATTGGGGGGCGAGTGCATCGGAGTCTTGACGACGTCACCGCTCCCGTCGTGCTTGTTCACGACGAACTGGCAGGCGATCCAACTGCCATCTCCCTGTGCCACCAGGTTGGCCGGGATGCCGGGTTTCGTTGAACTCAATACTTTGCTCCAGGGCAACGGCACGTTGAGGGCCTGCTGCGGATGGGAGTTCTCGTCGAGGTAGTTGATCGTTGCCGTACTGCCCGGCGGTCCAGTGACCTCGAGCGTGATCGTCTTGGCGTTGAACGAGTCGAGGACCTCGCCCGAGGTGCCACCGCCGAACGAACCCTTGTGAACGCCGAAGATCCCGTGCAGTCGGTGCACGACGAATCCGGACAGCGCGACGACAGCCACGATCACAAGCACAAGCCAGAATCGGGTGAGCAGACGAGCCAGCGGCCGACGTTTGACCGGCCGAGGGGCAACCTTTTTTCCCGCGTTACCGGCGGAACCTTGGGTCTTCAGCGGTTCGGTCCTGGGTTCGGTCGTCGTCATGGGGCGCTTCATTTCCTTAACCAAGGGCGAAGGGTGCTCAACTAATTAGCTTGTGTGTAACCTTAGCTACTCTAATCGGAATAGGCGACCAGAAAGAAACCGGGCAGTGCGGCTGTTGACGACCGTAGCGCGAGTCCGGACCGGCGGCTCGGCCAGGCGAGGAGGATCGGCAACGATGAGCGGGCGCAGACTCAACAAAGGTAATATCCGGCCCATGAAGGCTTTGAGGTCTGCGGGTATTGCGACCGTCGCCATCGCCGCCGCGATCGGCGTGTCCGCTCCGGCGTTCGCCGACCCGGACACCGATTTCGACAACCAGCTGCAGAAATTCGGTATCTACGGGCCGCATGACTACAACCCCTATCTTGGCAAGATCGTCTGCCACCGGCTGGGTGTCGGCGTCGATCCCGACGCCGCAGCGTCTGCGCACTTCCTCGGTATCAACCTTCCGCGGGGCACCACGCAGGTACAGACCTACCAGTTCCTCGGCACCGCCATCGCCCAGTACTGCCCTGACCTCCAAGGCAAGCTGCAGAACATTCCCGCGCGCTAGATCGGCACCACGCCGCGCGGCAACGTCAGCGGCAGATCCGTATAAGTCGCAATCCCCGGCGCCGCGGCCACGACCGCGGGAATCGCGTGGATGGTCGGCAGCGCCGTCATGATGTGCCCGAGATCCATGAATTCCTCGAGCGTGGTGGCCTCGAAATACGGCGGCGGCAGAAAGCCGACCTTGGTGGTCACCGTGGGCTGTCCGTCGACCTGAATGACCCAGCCGTCGCCGTCGATCTTCCAGTCCGGCTCGAGCGTCTGTCCTTTACGCCACCGGACATTGAGGTCGATGACGGTCCGACCGTTGAAGATGCCCTGCCAGCTGATGTACACCCCCGCGACGCACCCCGCCGGGATGGTCCACGATGCCATCTCGAGATCGGCTGTGGTCTGGGCGAATTCGGCCTCGCACCGCACGTCGTCGAGCTCGATGCCGAGTGCGTCGGCCACCAGGTTGACGGCCTCGCCGAAGATCGCGGTTCCTTTGGCGGCCATCGCCTGCAGCTCCGGGTGGTCGATCGGCTGGCCGAAGCCGACCGGCTTCTCGGTCTCCGGCGAGTCGTAGAAGGTGGTGTCGGCTGCTTCGTTGACGGTGACCTTGTCGATGCGGTTGCACACCATTGCCGAGACGATCGCCAGCAGTTCGGCGAAGCCCGGGCTCACGCCGGAGCCGAACATCGTCGAGCCGCCTTTTTCACAGGCTTCGACGATCCGGTCACGGCCGTCACCGAGGTTGCGTCCGGTGATGAACGACGCCGTGGTGACCACGTTCACGCCCGCTGACAAGATGCGAACCAGCTCGTCGACGTCGATCCACATCGGGTTGTAGACCACGCAGTCGGGCTTCAGCGCGAGGAGGGCGTCCACGTCGTTGGTGGCGGCCACGCCGAGTGGTGCGATGCCGACCAATTCGCCGGCGTCACGACCGGCCTTCTCCGGTGACCAGGCGTAGCACCCCACCAACTCGAGCAACGGGTTGGCGGCGATTGACTTGAGCGAGCTCCGGCCGACGTTGCCGGTGTTCCACTGGACGACTCGGTATGTGTTGGGCACGTGCTCAGCATAGGGAAGCGCGGCCGAACTGGAAACGGGATTCGCCGAATCGGAAACGGGATTCTCAGAGCCGGCCGGGCGCCGCGGCGGCGCCGTTGAGCGCCAACTCGACCAACCGCCCGGCGAGGCTTTCGTCGACCGGCTCACCGGTGAGCAGCAACCGGCCGTGAATCGGCGCGACGAGCATTTCGAGCAGCAACCGGACGTCGGTGTCGGGACGCAGGTCGCCCCGCTCGATACCGCGCCGGACCACCGGAGACAGCGCGTTCAGGCGATGGGCCCAAAACTCTTTGCGCGCATCGGCATACGCGTCGTCGACCGGTAGCAGCGCCGTGCGCAACAGTGCGGTGCCCACGGGGGAACCGACGTAGTCGACGACTTCCCGGACGATCGCAAGCAGATCGCTCCGGGTCGATCCGGTATCGGGGGCCGGGATGGCGTCGGCGCTGCGAGCGAGCAGGGCCGCCACGAACAGGTTCTCCCGGGTCACCCATCGCCGGTAGACGGTGGTCTCGTGCACGCCCGAGCGCTTGGCCACCCCAGCGACTGTCGCCCCGTCGAACCCATGGGTGGCGAGTTCCTCGAAGGCCGCGGCCAGGACGGTTTGGCGGACATGCTCACCCCGTCGGTGCGCTGCGGCCGAGGGCATGCCGCAACCTTATCGCAAGTTCACTTGCAATAAGGTCGATGCACGCGCATGCTATTGCAATATTACTTGCGATAGGAGCCTGCCATGGACGCATCCGCACCCCGTCTCGACTGCACCGGCGCGACCCCGCCGATCGGCTACCGGCGCTATCACCCCGACATCAGCGTCAACTTCCAGTGCAATCGCTGGGTGCAGTGGATCGGCCCGTCGGCGTTCGACGAGGTCGCCGAATTGGCCACCTGCCGCGCGTATCCGGAGTTGATCGACGGCTTCCTGGGCCTGGCGCAGCGGGCTCGGGGCGCCGACCGCGTGCTGGCCGGCGCCTACTACGACCGGGCGGCGGAGTTCTTCATGTCGGCGACCGACCCGCGTCGCCCGCAGACCCGCGCCCGTTTCCTCACGGCGATGCGCACCGTCTACGGCGTGACTCCGGAACTCATCGCGTTCGGCTCGGGCTATCTGCCGGCCTACGATCTGCGCCCGGAGCGCCAAATCGGCTCCACCATCGTGATGTTCGGCGGATTCGACAGCTACGTCGAAGAATTCCTGCCGATGGTCGCCGCCATGGTCGACGCGGGCCGGCGCATCATCCTGTTCGAGGGGCCGGGCCAGGGCAGCGCGCTCGAGGACCACGGCCTGACGATGATCCCGGAATGGGAGCAACCGATGGCTGCGGTTCTGGACCACTATCGGCTAGAAGATGTTGCCGCGGTGGGTATCTCGTTGGGCGGTGGCCTGGTGATCCGTGCAGCGGCGTTCGAGCCGCGGATCAGTCGTGCGGTGGCGTTCGACATCCTCGACGACGAATTCGAGGTCATTGCAGGACAGATCGGCATGGGTGTCCGAATTCCGTTGCGCGCGTTGCTCACCGTGCGTGCCCGCCGCCTCGTCAACGCCGTCGCGGGTCTGGCTGCTGCCCGAAAGCCGGTATCTCAGTGGGGATTGCAGCAGGGCATGCACATCACCGGAGCTGCCACGCCGTATGACTTTCTCCGTGCGACGACGACGATGAGCACCCGCAAGATCTCGGGTCGCGTGCGCGCCGACGTGCTCTTGCTCGCGGGAGCCGACGACCATTACGTGCCGCTCAACCAACTGCGGCGTCAGGCGGACGCTCTGGTCAACGCGCGGTCGGTGAGCACCCGGGTTTTCACTGCGGCAGAGCAGGCGAGCAACCACTGCCAGCTCGGCAACATCGGCGCGGCCAGCCGGCTGATCGGGTCGTGGCTGGACCTGACGGAATCAGTCCTCGACCGCGACGCCACGACGCGATCGCCGGCGGCGGTGCGTTCCTGACGCTTTGCCGGTCGGACGCCGGTTGCGTAGCCCGCCTGCCGAGGCTTCGGTGTCGTCGACTTCGGTGTCGTCGACTTCGGTCTCGTCCGCATCGCTAGCGTCGGCCGCGGGGGCGTCGTCGGCCGGCGGCTCGGGTTCCGCTGCGGTCGGCTGCACGTCGGGGCTCTCGACGGTCTCGGCGGCCTGGTCGGATTCGACGTCGGCCTCGGTTGTCGCGTCGTCGGCCTCCTCGGTCTCTGACGTCTCATCAGAAGCTTCGGTGTCTTTTTTGCCGCGACGGCGCTGCTTCTTGTCTTTCTTCGGCTTCAGCGGTTTCGGCGGCGGAGGCGGCAGTTCGGCGACGGACGACAGGTAGAACCCGAAGATGCCGAGCACCGCGATCGCGGCCGCCGCTCCGTAGACGCCGAACAGCCATTGGCCGACGTTGTCCAGGTTCAGCCAGATCTCGCTGATCGCCGTGCCGACAATCAGCACACCGGCCAGCACGTGCGCGACCACCGACGCGGTCAGCAGCGTCAGCGCCAGGGCGGGTGTGCCGAACTCCGGCTTGCGCAGTCGCAACAAGGTGAACACCACCGGCAGCGCGGCCAGGGCGATCAGCACGCCGGCGACGATCCGGGCGGCCGTACCGAGCGCGTGTGAGGTATCGCCCATCAATTCGGGCCAACGCGGCAGCACGAAGAAGAAGTAGAGGACGCCGGCGGCGACCGAAAGCGTCGCGTGCCAGAAAATGGCGACCCTGCGTCGCATACTCCTCCTCGAGCTGATAATCGCCGAAGCGACCAGACCCTATCAACCGGGCCTGGTCATTCCTCGGACTTAGCGCGGAGGATGCGGGATTTGAACCCGCGAGGGCGTTAACCCAACCCGCGTTCCAGGCGAGCGCCATAGGCCACTAGGCGAATCCTCCGTCGGCCATGGTAGCGGAGTGCAGGTCGGCGACGATGCAGGCCGGAACGGCCTGAGGAGGAGCCGGGCGATTAAACGGAGGTCAGGGTCTTCGAGCAATCGCGTCCCGGCCGAGTACTAGACTCTCGGTGGACCCCGCGCGGCGTCTATCCTGTGAACTCCCCCAGGGCCGGAAGGCAGCAAGGGTCAATGGGCTCTGGCGGGTGCGCGGGGTCCCCAATCTGACTTCAGGAGTGAAAGGCGGACAGTGTCGTACGGCGCGTTCAGTTCCCTAGGCCGTACCGACCTCACGGCGTTGCACGAACGCCACCAGCAGGATTACGCCGACCTGCAGGCCAAGAAGCTGTCCCTCGACCTCACCCGCGGCAAGCCGTGCAGTGAGCAGCTCGACCTGTCGAACGCGTTGCTGAGCCTGCCCGGCACCGAGTACCGCGACGGGCAGGGCACCGACACCCGCAACTACGGCGGTCAACACGGTCTGCCCGAATTGCGGACGATCTTCAGCGAGTTGCTCGGCATTCCGGTGCCCAATCTGATCGCCGGCAACAACGCCAGCCTGGAGTTGATGCACGACGTGATCGTGTTCTCGATGCTGTACGGCGGTGTCGATTCACCGCGACCGTGGTCGCAGGAGCAGGGCGGGGTCAAGTTCCTGTGCCCGGTGCCGGGTTACGACCGGCACTTCGCCATCACCGAGACCCTCGGCATCGAGATGATCCCGATCCCGATGCGCGAGGACGGTCCGGATGTCGACTTGATCGAAGAGCTAGTCGCCGTCGACCCGGCCATCAGGGGTTTGTGGGCCGTCCCGATGTTCGCCAACCCCACCGGCATCACCTACTCTTGGGAGACGGTTCGCCGGCTGGTCCAAATGCGCACCGCCGCAGATGATTTCCGGCTCTTCTGGGACAACGCCTACGCGGTGCACACGCTGACGCTGGACTTCCCCCGCCAGGTCGACGTGCTGGGCCTGGCCGCCGCGGCGGGCAACCCGAACCGGCCATACATTTTCGCGTCGACGTCGAAGATCACCTTCGCCGGCGCCGGTGTCAGCTTTTTCGGTGGATCGCTGGGCAACATCGCGTGGTACCTGCAGTACGCCGGAAAGAAGTCGATCGGGCCGGACAAGGTGAACCAACTCAGGCACCTGCGCTTCTTCGGCGACGCCGATGGTGTGCGCCTGCAGATGCTGCGTCACCAGCAGTTGCTTGCGCCTAAATTCACGCTGGCCCTGGAGATTCTGGACAAGCGGCTCAGCGAATCCAAGATCGCGTCCTGGAATGAGCCGGAAGGCGGCTATTTCATCAGCCTCGATGTGCTGCCCGGAACGGCGCGGCGCACTGTCGCGTTGGCCAAGGACGCCGGCATCGCCGTCACCGAAGCCGGCGCGTCGTTCCCGTACCGGAAAGATCCGGACGACAAGAACATCCGAATCGCGCCGACGTTCCCACCGGAATCCGATCTGCGGGATGCGATCGACGGCTTGGCGACCTGCACACTGCTGGCCGCGAGCGAGTCGCTGCTGAACCGCGACTAGGTGTCGTCGGCCACCGTCGGTAGCCTTGCTGACCGTGGCTCTCTACCGTAAGTACCGTCCCGCAACCTTCGCTGAAGTGGTGGGACAAGAACACGTCACCGAGCCACTGTCCACCGCGCTGACAGCGGGCCGGATCAACCACGCATATCTGTTCTCCGGTCCACGCGGCTGCGGCAAGACGTCGTCGGCGCGCATCCTGGCCCGCTCGTTGAACTGCGAGCAGGGGCCGACGGCGACGCCCTGCGGGGTGTGCGATTCCTGCGTCGGCCTCGCGCCCAACGGTCCCGGCAGCATCGACGTCGTCGAACTCGACGCTGCCAGCCACGGCGGCGTCGACGACACCCGCGAGCTTCGTGACCGCGCGTTCTATGCCCCGGCGCAGTCGCGCTACCGGGTGTTCATCGTCGACGAGGCGCACATGGTCACCACGGCGGGATTCAACGCGCTGCTCAAGATCGTCGAGGAGCCGCCCGACCATCTCATCTTCGTGTTCGCCACCACCGAGCCGGAGAAGGTGCTGTCGACCATCCGCTCGCGCACCCACCACTATCCGTTCCGGCTGTTGGCGCCGCGGACCATGCGCGGTCTGATCGAACGGATCTGCGCCCAGGAGGACGTGGTCGTCGACGACGCCGTATTCCCGCTGGTGATCCGGGCCGGTGGCGGTTCTCCTCGCGACACGCTCTCGGTGCTCGATCAGCTGCTCGCCGGCGCCGACGGCAACCGGGTGCATTACCAGCGTGCCCTGGGCTTGCTCGGCGCCACCGATGTGGCCCTGATCGACGAGGCCGTTGACGCGCTCGGTGCCGGGGATGCGGCGGCGTTGTTCGGGTCGGTGGAATCGGTGATCGATGCCGGACACGACCCCCGCCGATTCGCCACCGATCTGCTCGAGCGCTTCCGTGATTTGCTTGTGCTGCAAGCGGTTCCGGACGCAACCTCGCGCGGCGTGGTCGATGCGCCCGAGGACGTGCTGGAGCGGATGCGTGAGCAAGCGACGCGGATCGGTCGCGCGACGCTGACCCGCTACGCCGAAGTCGTGCACGCGGGCTTGACCGAGATGCGGGGTGCGACGGCGCCGCGTCTGCTGCTCGAGGTGATCTGCGCGAGGTTGCTGCTGCCGTCGGCCAGCGACGCCGAATCGGCTCTGCTGCAACGTGTCGAGCGGATCGAGACTCGCCTGGACATGTCCATTCCGCACGCCGAATCGCCCGAGCGGCCCGCGGCGCCAACATCCCAGCCGCTACCGGCCGTTGCGGCCGAACCGGCGCCGGCGCCGGTCTTCGAGCCGTCGCTGGAACCGAGCACACCCGAGCCCGGCCCGCCCGAGGATGTCCTGCCCGCTGCGAACTCGGCCGAGCCGAACGCCGCCGCGGTCCGCACCCTGTGGCCGACGGTGCGCGACAAGGTGCGTCAACGCAGCCGAACCACCGAGGTGATGCTGGCCGGCGCCACCGTCCGCGCGGTCGAAGGCAACACCTTGGTGCTGGTGCACGAGTCGGCGCCGTTGGCCAAGCGACTCTCCGAACAGCGCAACGCCGACGTCATCGCCGAAGCACTCAAGGATGCTCTCGGAGTCGATTGGCGGGTGCGGTGTGAGGCCGGAGCCGCGAGCCCTCTACCCCAGGCGCCCGCCGCGCCGGCGCGCCCGGTCGAGCGTCCCGCCCGCCGGGTCGTCCCGCCGCCGCCCGCACCGGAAGAGTCACCCGCCGATGCGGAGTCTGCGCAGCGGGCCGAAGAGGAGAGCATGCTCGCCGAGGCCGGTCAAGACGATCCGTCCGCACCTCGCCGCGACCCCGAAGAGGCCGCGCTGGAGCTGCTACAGAGCGAATTGGGCGCGCGCCGCATCGACAACGGCTGAAAAGTTGGGGCATGGCCGCGTCTCAGCTCGAGTGAGTCGGGGTCGAATTGATCAGACTATACGTCTGAAAAGCAAGACCTTATGGCTCAAATTTCTTATGAATCGCTGCCAAATAGACCACGAGTAGCTTGATAGCTAGCAAAACAGTCTAAAAGTATGTAAAGCTCGCGTAATGACAATGACGGGTATGTGGGCGCCCGAGTCACCGGTTGCTCAGCAGAACGCGATTCCGTTGGACGGCCGCAGATATGTGGACACTTCGGATCTACCGCATCCGCCCCACCGACTGCCATTCCTGGGAGACGTGCTGGGTGTGAACCCCCGCACCCCGTTCCAGTCGTCGCTGCCTCAGACCGAGAAGCTGGGCCCGATCTCGGTGCGCAAAGTGTTCGGCACCGAGATGATCGCCGTGAGCGGGCTCGATCTGGTCGCCGAGGTGCACGACGAATCCCGGTTCGGCAAATATGTCGGGCACCACCTGGCGCAGATGCGCACGAGCATGGGAGACGGTCTGATCACCGTCGAGACGGACCACCCGAACTGGCGCCTGGCGCACGACATCCTGATGCCGGGGTTCACCCGCGAAGCCATGCAGGGCTATCACTCGATCATGCTCACGGTGATCCAGGAGTTACTGGATCGGTGGGACGGGGCAGCCGACAGCGGACGGCGGGTGAATGTCACCGACGACATGACGCGGTTGACCCTGGAAACGATCGGGCAAGCCGGCTTCGGCTACCGGTTCGGTTCGTTCGACCGCCGCAGGCCGCATCCGTTCGTCTCGGCGATGAATCGAATGCTGCAGTACGCCAACTGGTCGACGATCCCTCCGCTGACCCGGTTGGTTCGTCCGCTGCTGCTACGTGCCGGGTCGGTGATGGCACGCATCGTCGACGACGTCATCCAGGCCCGCCTAGACGGCGCCGGCACTGGGGCCGACGATCTGCTCGAGCTGATGTTGAATGCCACGCACCCCACCACCGGTCGCCGGCTGGATCCGGACAACATCCGTCACCAGGTGATCACCTTCATTGTCGCCGGACACGAAACAACCTCGGGCGCCTTGTCTTTCGCCCTGCACTACCTCACCCAAAACCCGGACGTCTTGGCGCGTGCCACAGCGGAAGTCGACGGACTGTGGGGCGCGTCCGACGATCCCGAGCCGTCTTACGGCGACGTCGCCAAGCTCCGGTACGTCCGCGCGGTGCTCGACGAGTCGTTGCGACTCTGGCCCACCGCACCCGGCTATCTACGGGTCGCGCGCAAGGACACGGTGCTGGGCGGCCGGTACCGGATCAAGAAGGGGCAATGGGTCTTGGTGGTGCTGCCGCTGGTGCAGCGCGACCCGCAGGTCTGGCCGGACCCCGAGCGCTTCGATCCGGACCGGTTCGCGCCTGGCCAGGCAAGGAACCGCGCGCACGCCTACAAGCCGTTCGGGACAGGTCAGCGGGCCTGTATCGGTCGCCAGTTCGCGTTGCACGAGGCTGTGCTGACGCTGGGCATGATCCTGCATCGCTACGAGCTGGTGCCGCAAAAGGACTATCGACTGCGGGTCTCTGAGTCAATTACATTGAAGCCCAGTGGATTTCGGTTGGGTATTGGAAGGCGGACCGCGTCGTCGCGACGACAGCAGGTCGACACCGGGCTGGTCCGCCGCAGCGCCTAGGGCCGCCACCACGGGCGCAGCGGCAGGCCGTCGCTGCCGTGTTCGGCGAGCTTGGATGCCAGCACGTGATGCAGCTGAATGTTGTTCTGCTCGAAGGCCACCCGAGACCCCGCCATGTACAGTCCCCATACCTTCGCGGTCGCGATGCCGACCTCGTCGACAGCCTCGTCCCAGTGCGCGACGAGGTTGCGGCACCAGTCGCGCAGGGTCATGGCGTAGTGATGGCGGAAATTCTCCGCGTGGAGCACCTCGAAACCCACATCTTGGATCGCGGAGAGGATACGACCCGATCCGGTCAGCTCGGCGTCCGGGAAGACGTAGCGGTCGGTGAAGCTGCTCGCACGAAAGGTCGCCGTGTTGTTGTTGCGGGTGATGCAGTGGTTGAGCAGCAAGCCATCTGTGCGCAACTTCGACTTGAGGAACGAAAAATACGACGGATAGTTCTTGACGCCGATGTGCTCGGTCAGTCCGATCGACGAGACCGCGTCGAATCCGCTTTCCCCGATGTCGCGATAGTCGCTGTGGCGGACCTCGGCCAATTCGCCGAGTCCCTCGGCCTCGATCGCTGTCCGCGCCCACGCGGCCTGCTCCGCGGACAACGTGGCGCCGATCGCTCGGACGCCGCGCCGTGCCGCATAGCGCACCATGCCGCCCCAGCCGCAGCCGACGTCGAGCAGTCGGTCACCTGGCTGAAGCCTCAGCTTCTCGAAGATGAGCCGGTATTTGTTCTCCTGCGCCACCTCCAGGGTCGCCTCCGGCTCGGGATAGACCGCACAGGTGTAGGTCATCGTCGGCCCCAGCACCCACGCGTAAAAGGTGTTGGAGACGTCATAGTGGTGCGAAATCGCCTCGGCGTCGCGGGTTTTGCTGTGCCGCAGGCCTTCCGCGAGCCGGCGCCAGCGAGGTAACACCTCCTGCGGCGGCGGGGGTGGCAGTCGCAGATGCTCGATGCCGACAGAGCGGATGATGCTGGCCAGCAGTCGCGGCGAGGGACGGGTGAACTGCAAGTTGTCGGCCAGGAATTTGAGCAACTCGTAGGGATCGCCGGGGTGCACACCGCGCGCCACGAGGTCGCCGGAGACATATGCCCGAGCCAGCCCGAGTTCACCGGGCGCGGTGGCCAGGTAGGTCATCCCGCGGGGGCTCAGCAGGTCCATCCCGAGCGCCGCGTCGTCGGCCCCGGTGCTGCTGCCGTCGTAGGCAGTGAACCGCAACGAGTCAGTGGCGCCGCCGGTGAAGATCGCCAACAACTCGGCAAGGCTCAACTTGGTCGGCGGAGGCTCCTTGGTCGTCGTCATCGTCGTTGGACCGCCTTCGCGTACAGGTCGAGGAGCCGTGAATTCGGATCGTAGATCTTCTTCACGGTGTTATACGTCTCGCCGCCGTAGAGTTCATCGAATTCCTCGCGGCTGTAGTAGGAGTCGGAGTACAGCGACTTGTGACCGTCGAGCGAATTGACCTTCTCCTCGATCATGCGATTCGTCGAGCCATCGGTCGCCCCCACCGGAACCGACGACCAGAAGCCGACGTTGACGTAGCTGTGTCCCGGGCGGATCGGATACAGCGACCAGCCGTCCTGGTCACGTAACCGCAACGGGCACAACCAGATCGGTGTGATGGGTACCTCCTCGAGAAACCATTCCAAGAACTCGGTCGTGCGCTCGAGCGGAAGCTCGACATCTTGGACCACCCTTTCGCGGGGCGGACGTCCGTTGCGCTTTTCGATTCGATCGGCGATACCGAAGCGCCGATCGAGTCCTATCAGCTTCCAGTACACGCTGCTACGTCGGTAGCGTCGGGGCCACCAACGTCGCAAACGTGGGTTCTGCGCGCCGAAAGCCGATGAACACCAGAACCAGTCGGTATCCCACCGCCAGAAATAGTCGTGCATCGTCAACCGGTCTTCTGTGATGCCGGTGTCGTGCTGGATGGAGCGGTAGTAGATGCCCTGCCCGGTGTAATCGCTGACCGGACCGGGAGTCGCGGTGCGCACACCGACAGACAGGTAGCTCTCGGTGGCGGAGAACACCACGCCGTCGAGATAGTCGACCGGGATGCCGTCGAAACCACCGGTGTCGATGATGCGATCCATTGCCGCCGTCAGCTCGCTGAGCGATCCGAACCGCACATGCCGCAGCGCGACGAACGGTTTGACGTCTTCCAACTCGATACGCAGACGAGTCGAATAACCCAGCGTGCCATACGAATTCGGATAGGCGCGAAAAAGTTCAGGGTGGTCGTGGGGTGAGACTGTCAGTAATTCTCCTGTGCCGGTGAGGATGTCCATCTCCACTACCGACTCATGGGGCAGACCGTTGCGGAACGAGGTCGATTCGATGCCCAGCCCGGCAACCGCGCCGCCCAGCGTGATGGTCTTCAACTGCGGAACCACCAGCGGGGACAGGCCGTAGGGCAAGGTGGCTGCGACCAGATCCTCGTACGTGCACATGCCGGCCACGTCGGCGGTGCGGGCGTCCTTGTCGACCGAGATGACGTTGGTCAGCCCCGAGACGTCCAGGCCAGGAACATCGTGTCGCGCGCGGTCGCGGAACAGATTCGAGGTGGGCTTGGCGAGCCGGACCACGGCCGTCGAGGGGATCGAGCGGTAACTCGCCAGCAAGCGGTCGACGCCTGCAGCATGAGCGGCCGGTACGGAAACGGGACCAGGCACCACATATAAGCTAGTCGCCGACAGCAACCCGTGCAGAGGAGTTTGCCTAATGGGACACGTCAGCGCAGCCAGCACGATCCTGATCAACGCTGAGCCTGCCGCCGTGCTGTCCGCCGTCGGTGACTACCAGACCATCCGGCCGAAGATCCTGTCGTCGCACTACCGCGACTACCAGGTGCTGCAAGGCGGCCAGGGCGAGGGAACCGTCGCCAGCTGGAAGCTGCAAGCCACCAAGTCCCGCGTTCGCGATGTCAAGGCCAGCGTCGACGTCGCCGGACACGCCGTCATCGAGAAGGACGCCAACTCGACCATGGTGACCAATTGGACGGTGGCTCCTGCCGGACCGGGTTCCAGCGTCACCGTCACCACCACGTGGAAGGGTGCCGGCGGCGTGAAGGGATTCTTCGAGAAGACGTTCGCGCCGTTGGGACTGAAGAAGATTCAGTCCGAAGTGCTGGCGAACTTGAAGAAGGAAGTCGAGGGCTAGCCTGTGGCGGCTTGGCCGCCGAGGAACGCAGTGATGCCCTTGACCACCGCGTCGGCGTATTTCTGCCGACCCTCAGGGCTCTCCATCAGCGCCGCGTCGGTCGCGTTCTTCATGTTGCCGCACTCGACCAGCACGGACGGATATTGCGCCAGGTTCAGCCCGGCGAGGTCGGAGCGCCCGTACAGCCCGTCTTGGCCGATGTAGCTGGCCGGCGGAATGCCTGAGGCCTGCATCTGGTCGCGCATCACCCGGGCGAGTTGGACTGAAGGTCCGGACTGGGCCGCGTTGAGCGGCGGCGCCGAATAGTTGACGTGGAAACCGCGTCCGCCCGCGGGACCGCCGTCGGCGTGGATGCTGACGACCGCGTTCGGATGCAGCGCGTTGGCCATCGCGGCGCGCTCGTCCACGCACGGACCCAGCGCGTTGTCGTTGCCGCGCGACATGGCCGTCCGCGCTCCCAGCGCGTTGAGCTCGGCGCGGATCCGCAGCGTGGTGTCCCAGGTGAAGGTGTGCTCCGGGTAGCCGTCGTTGGTCGTCGTCCCGCTGGCCTGGCAATCCTTGGTGCCCCCGCGACCCGTGGGCACCTGTCGGCTGATCGACGCGTCGTTGGCCCCGTTGTGACCGGGATCGAGGAACACGATCATGCCGGCGATGTTGCCGGGTAGGGCGGCGGCGATCGGCACGGTCGGCGCGACGGTACCGATAGTGACGACACCGACGGCCGCCAACCCGAAGGCGGCCCCGACACGCAGGCGATGAGGAATGCGCACGCCGCCACGTTAGCCCTGCGGCGTCTACGCTTGGAACTTCGAACCGCCCGCACGCCGCAGGCGAAACCAAGTCGAGACCAAGACGCAAGGGGACTGTCATGCAACCCGGAGGCCAGCCCGACATGTCGGCGCTGCTTGCCCAGGCGCAGCAGATGCAGGAACAACTGATGGCTGCCCAGCAGCGGCTCATCGACTCCGAGGTACACGGCGAAGCCGGCGGGGGGTTGGTGAAGGTCACCGTCAAAGGCAGCGGTGAGGTCGTCGCGATCAAGATCGATCCCAAGGTCGTCGACCCCGAAGACGTCGAGACCCTGGAGGACTTGATCGTCGGCGCGCTGGCCGTCGCCTCCAACAAGGTCACGAACATGGCCCAAGAGCAGCTGGGCCCGCTGGCCGGCGGCTTGGGCTCGCTGGGTATGCCGCAAGGCTGATCGACCAGCGATGTTCGAAGGACCGGTCCAGGATCTGATCGACGAACTCGGCAAGCTGCCGGGGATCGGGCCTAAGAGCGCGCAGCGCATTGCTTTTCACCTGCTGTCCGTCGAACCGCCGGACATCGACCGGCTGACCGCGGTGTTGACCAAAGTCCGCAACGGCGTGCGATTCTGCGCTGTCTGCGGCAATGTTTCCGACGACGAGCGCTGCCGAATCTGCTCGGATCCCCGTCGCGACGGCACACTGGTCTGCGTCGTCGAGGAGCCCAAGGACATCCAGGCCGTCGAGCGCACCCGTGAATTCCGCGGCCGCTACCACGTACTGGGCGGCGCGTTGGATCCGCTGTCCGGTGTGGGTCCCGAGCAGCTACGCATCCGCGAGCTGCTCACCCGGATCGGCGAGCAGGTCGACGGCGTCGACATCACCGAGGTCATCATCGCCACCGACCCGAACACCGAGGGCGAGGCGACGGCGACCTATCTGGTCCGGATGCTGCGTGACATTCCCGGTCTGACCGTCAGCCGGATCGCGTCCGGGCTGCCCATGGGCGGCGACCTGGAATTCGCCGACGAGCTGACCTTGGGCCGTGCGCTGACCGGCCGCCGCGCCATGGTCTGAGCCGGGCTCAGTCACATCGGTAACTCTGGTACCGAGACCTACCCGGTGATTGGTTTCCGATTCGAGACCACCGGCGATATCACTGCGCTGGTGATATCGCATGTGGTGACAAACCGAAAAAGCGTTGTGCCCCCTCTCGCAGGGACCTACGAGGCTGGTGTGACACCGCTAGGCCCGAAGGCGCTCGCGGCGCAGCAGGCCCACCTCGGGTAAGTCCAGCGGCGTCAACTCACCGACCACCCTGCGCAGCAGCAAGTCGGCCAATTCGGGGTTGCGGGCCAGGCAGGGGCCGTGCATGTAGGTGGCGACCACGCTGCCCTGGACCGCGCCGTCGATGCCGTCACCGACGCGGTTGCCCGCCCCCTTCTTCACCGCGCCCAGCGGCGAGGCGGCATCGCCGAGCACACTGCCGCCGCGGTGGTTCTCGAAGCCGGTCAGCGGTGCCGTCAGCCCGCCTAACCGCGGCGCGCTGACCAGTTCACCGATCGTGCGAGTGGACTGCGGCGACGTCGTCAGATCGAGCAAACCCACCCCGTCGACGCGCTCGCCTGCCGACGTTTCATACCAGCGACCCAGTACCTGGATAGCAGCGCAGATCGCCAGCACCGGCGCGCCGCGGTCCGCGGCCCGCTGCAATCCGGGGTAGCGGATCAGGTGCGTGGTGGCGAGTCGCTGTGCGTAGTCCTCGGCCCCGCCCAGCGTGTACAGGTCGAGGCTGTCGGGCACCGGGTCGGCCAGCGTGATCTCGACGATCTCGGCGGCGATGCCCCGCAGCCGCAGCCGCTGCCGCAACACCGATGCATTGCCGCCGTCGCCGTAGGTGCCCATCACGTCGGGCAGCACCAGGCCGATACGAACCGTCGACTCAGCCATGGCGCGCCAGTCTGCGCTGCAACTGCAGGAACGCGGTGTAGTTGGCCACCACCTCGACGGGTCCCGGCGGACACGAGGCGATGGCCGCGACGGTGTCGTGCACCAGGGTGTGCTCGACATCGGCGTAGCCCAGCCGCACGGCCAGGTCGGTGCCACGTTCGCCGGCCGCGACGACGGCCGTGTTCTCGAAGTGTTCGAAGCGCACGTCCCACAGCCAGGACAGATCCTCGCCGTCGGGCACGCGGCCATTGACCGCGATCACCACCCCGGCGGCGTCCTTGTCCACCATCGACAGGGCTTCCTGCCAGCCGGCCGGGTTCTTGGCCAACAGCATGCGCACGTCGTGCTGGCCGACGTGAATCGTCCGGTAGCGGCCGGCCACCTCGTCCACGCCGGATACCGCGGCGACTGCGGCGGCGGGATCGGCACCGACCGCGACGGCGGCCGCCACCGCCTGGGCGGCGTTGCCCCGGTTCACCGTGCCGGGCAGCGCCAATCGCATCGGCAGCGTCAACCCGTTTGGGCCATAAAGGGTTTCGTCGTCGAACCACCACTGCGGGCTGGGCCGTTTGAAATCGGCACCGGTGGAGTACCAATGGCCGTGGTCGCGGACGATCACCTCGCCGCTGCGCGGGCAGCTGACCGAGTCGGCGGCCCAGCTGCCGCCCGCCGCCACCCAGACCACTCCCGTGTGGTCGTAGGCGGCCGAGGTCATCAGCACGTCGTCACAGTTGGCGACGACCACCGCGTCCGGATGCGCGGCCAGCCCGGCCCGTAGCCGGCGTTCGATCACGTTGATCTCGCCGACGCGGTCGAGTTGGTCGCGGGACAGGTTCAGCAGGATGACGACGGCAGGGTGGACGGCGTCGGCCACGTGTGGGACGTGCATCTCGTCGACCTCGAGCACCGCGAGGCCTGCGGCGCGGTCCGCGGCCAGCGCGGCGACCAGCCCGGCGTCCATGTTCGCGCCCTCGGCGTTGGTGGCGACGGCTCCGATGGTCCGCAGCGCGGCGGCGGCCATCCGGGTGGTCGTCGACTTGCCGTTGGTTCCGGTGACGATGATCGAGCGGCGGCCCGCGCCCAGCTGAGACAGAATCGATCGGTCCAGGGTCATCGCGACCAGGCCGCCGATCATCGCACCGGCCCCCCGACCGGTCACCCGCGACGCCCATCGCGCGCCGGCTCCGGCGGCGAGAGCGAAACGTCCCCGGCCGTTGATCACGAAAAAAAGGTTATCTCCTACGACACGGCGCACAGCGACCCGGCGATGTCGGCTCGGCGTGAAATCCTCCATTCATGTCCATGACGCCGTGGGGTCGGCCGGTGACCGAGCCGGGCGCGGGCTGGGCTGTCATCGACGTCGAGACCTCCGGCTTCAAGCCTGGCAGCGCCCGCGTCATCAGCCTCGCGGTGCTTGCGCTCGACGCCGAGGGTCGCGTCGAACAGTCCGTGGTCAGCCTGCTCAATCCGGGTGTTGATCCCGGGCCCACCCATATCCACGGGCTGACCGCCGAGATGCTGGAGGACCAGCCGCAGTTCAGTGAGATCGTCGGCGACGTCGTCGAGCTCGTGCGCGGACGCACACTGGTCGCGCACAACGTCGCGTTCGACTACGGCTTCTTGACCGCCGAGGCCGAACTGGCCGACGTCGAGCTGCCGATCGACAGCGTCATGTGCACCGTCGAGCTGGCTCGTCGGCTGGAACTGGGCACCGACAACCTACGGCTGGAGACGCTGGCCGCGCACTGGGGCGTGACCCAACGTCGCGCGCATGATGCATTCGACGACGCCGTGGTGCTGACCGATGTGCTGGCGGCCTCGCTGCAGCGGGCCCGTGAGCGCGACGTCTGGCTGCCGGTACGGCCGGTCACCCGGCGGCGCTGGCCCAGCGGCCGGGTCACCCATGACGAGCTTCGGCCGTTGAAGATGCTGGCGTCGCGGATGCCGTGCCCGTATCCGAACCCGGGCCCCTACATCAGCGGCGGGCCGCTGATGCAGGGCATGCGAGTCGCGCTGGCCGCCGAGGTTCAGCGAACACACGAGGAGCTGGTCGAGCGGATTCTGCACGCCGGGCTGGCCTACGCCGACGCGGTCGACCAGGAAACCTCGCTGGTGATCTGCAATGAACACCGCCCGGCTCGCGGCAAGGGTTATCTGGCCTACGAGTTGGGTGTGCCGCTGGTGTCCGACGCGAAGTTCATGGATGACGTCGGGGCCGTGTCGGGAGGCGCCGACATGGCAACTGCCGGCGAGCAGTTCGCGCTGTTCTGATGACAGGCGTGCGACCAGCGTGGGTCGACGACACGCTGTTCCCCTTCGACAGCCGGTTCGTGGAACTGAGCGGCAACGTCGTGCATTACGTCGACGAAGGCGACGGTCCGATCCTGCTGATGTTGCATGGCAATCCGACCTGGTCATTCGTCTACCGGGACGTCATCTCTCAGCTGACGGGACAGTTTCGGTGCATCGCGCTGGACTACCCGGGGTTCGGGCTGTCGAGCCCGGCCCCCGGATATGAATTTCATCCCGGAGACCATGCGCGCGTCGTGGGCGAGTTCGTGGACCACCTCGACTTACGTGACGTCACCGTGGTCGTGCAGGACTGGGGAGGGCCGATCGGGATGGCCGTCGTCGCCGGGCGCCGGGAGCGTTTCTCGGCGTTGGTCGTCGGAAACACCTGGGCGTGGCCGGTCAACGGCGACGTGCACTTCGAGATCTTCTCCCGATTCATGGGCGGTCCGATCGGACGGCAGCTCATCCGTCGGTTCAACTTCTTCGTCAACGTGATGATCCCGGCCGGGCATCGGCGGCGTAAGCCGACCGCAGTCGAAATGAACCACTACCGGCAGGCGCTGCCGACGCCGCAGCGGCGAATGCCGAGCGCGATCTTTCCCAAAGACATCTGCGCGGCGCAGACCTTTCTGACCGGCGTGGAGAACGGCCTGCCCACGCTGGCTGACATGCCTGCCCTCATCGTGTGGGGTGACGGCGACTTCGCGTTTCGCGCCAAGGAGCGAGGCCGTTGGGAAGACCTGCTGCCGCGGCACCGCACCGTCGTACTCGCCGGCGCGGGACACTATCTACAGTCAGACGCGCCAACCGATTTCGCCAACGCCATAGCCGCGTGGCACAACCAACCGTAGGAGTTGCCAGCTATGCCGGGAACGCGAATCCGTTGGCAGGCGACGTTGGCGGTTGCGATGGCGGTGACGGCGGCCTGCGGAGGCTCGCACCGCGAAGGTTCGGCGCCGAAAGCGGCCGGCGTCCACGTGCCACCGAATTTCTGTGGCCTGCTCAGCGGATCCGACATCAGCCGCGTCATGGGCCGGGCGTTCCCGTCGCCAGAGGGCAGCCAGTCGCCGAGTGAAGCGCAGTGCGCTGCGGTGCCGACGGCGGGCAGCGACGTCACCTTCAAGCTGTACTGGAACAACCAGTACTGCATCGAGGGCAAGCCCGCCGACGGGCAGTGCCTGGACGCGCAGTCGAAGGGATTCCTGGCCAACAAGCAGACCGCCGGCAAGGTCCAAGACATCTCAGGCCTCGGCGACCAGGCGTTCTGCTTCGTCGCGCCGCCCGCGACCGTCGACGCCCTCAAAGGCTGGATATTCCTGATCGTCAGCGCCGACAACTGCGCGCAGGCCCAGACCTTGACCGGCATGCTGCTGGCCAAGATCTCGACCTGACGTCTCAGTTCCGGGCGGCCCTGTTCACTGCCGAGACGACCGCGCGCAGCGACGCAGTGGTGATCGACGGCGCGATGCCTGCGCCCCACACCGTCTTGCGCTCGACATGGTGCCGACCCGCTTCGCCCGGCTGCGCCGCGCTCGCGATCGGCACGCCTACTGACGCCTCGACGTAGGCGGCCGCTTGGGCATCCTCGCCGCCGCTCATCGCGTGCTCGGAGTAGTCCAGGACGGCGACGTCGAACCCGATGTGGCCCAACGCGTCGACGAACGCCGCGAGCGGCCCGTTGCCCGATCCGTGGATCTCGGTCTCCGCGCCGTCGACCTTGACCGTCGCGACGATCCGGGTGACGCCATGGTCTTCTTCGGAGGCGTCGACCCGTTGCTTGATCCGCTCCAGCGGCAGGATCGGTGCCAGATATTCGCCGTTGAACGCGTCCCACATCTCCTTCGGCGTGACCTCGCCGCCTTCGCCGTCTGAGCCCTCCGCGATCTTTTGGATCACACCGGAGAACTCGATCTGCAGCCGTCGCGGCAGGGCCAGGCCGTGGTCGGCCTTCATGATGTACGCCACCCCGCCCTTGCCGGACTGCGAGTTGACCCGGATCACCGCCTCGTAGGTGCGGCCCACGTCGCGCGGATCGATCGGCAGGTAGGGGACCTGCCAGAGCATCTCGTCGACGTCCGAATCCGCTTCGTCCGCAGCGACTTTCATCGCATCCAAACCCTTGTTGATGGCGTCCTGGTGGCTGCCGGAGAACGCGGTGTACACCAGATCGCCGCCGTAAGGATGGCGCTCGGGCACCGGCAGCTGGTTGCAGTACTCCACGGTGCGACGGATCTCGTCGATGTTGGAGAAGTCGATCTGCGGGTCGACGCCGCGCGAGAACTGATTCAGTCCCAGAGTGACCAGGCAGACGTTCCCGGTTCGCTCGCCGTTGCCGAACAGGCAGCCCTCGATCCGGTCCGCACCGGCCTGATAGCCCAATTCGGCTGCGGCGACGGCGGTTCCGCGATCGTTGTGCGGGTGCAGGCTCAAGATCACCGAATCGCGTCGCTTGAGGTTGCGGCTCATCCACTCGATCGAGTCGGCGTAGACGTTCGGCGTGGCCATCTCGACGGTGGCCGGCAGGTTGAAGATGATCGGGTTGTCCGGGGTGGGCTTGATCACGTCGCCGACGGCGTCGCACACCTGCTTGGCGTACTCGAGTTCAGTTCCGGTGTAGGACTCCGGCGAGTATTCGAAGCGCCACTGGGTGTCCGGGTATTTCGCGGCCTCCTCGACGCACATGCGGGCGCCGTCGGTGGCGATCGCCTGCACCGCGGCGCGGTCGGCGCGAAAGACCACCCGGCGCTGCAGGATTGACGTCGAGTTGTAGAAGTGCACGATCGCGCGGTGTACGCCCTGGCAGGCGAGAAACGTCCGCTCGATCAATTCGGGCCTGCACTGGGTCAGCACCTGGATGGTCACGTCGTCGGGAATCGCGCCCTCGGTGATGATTTCGCGAACGAAGTCGAAGTCGGTCTGACTGGCCGACGGGAATCCGACCTCGATCTCCTTATAGCCCATACGGACCAGCAGGTCGAACATGCGGCGCTTGCGGGTCGGGCTCATCGGGTCGATCAGCGCCTGGTTGCCGTCGCGCAGATCCACCGCGCACCACATCGGTGCGCGACTGATCACCTGGTCGGGCCAGGTGCGATCGGCCAGCCGGATCGGCTCGACTTCTGCGGCGAACGATCGGTACCGGCTGACCGGCATCGACGATCCGCGCTGGGTGTTCCACCCGGGCTGGCCGTCATTCGGCCGGCCGCTGGGTTTGACGATGGTTCTGCTGGAGGTGAACGCGTCGGGCGAGTCGCCCGACGGTGAAGAATAACTAGTCACGATGATTGCTCCGGGGAATTGGGCGAGGTTGGTGTGCCTCGAAATTCTTAGACCGGCGCATCGCGAACACCCGCGACAGGAAGCCGGTCTGGATCAGGCCCCGTCGCGGCGTCCGAGGAGGAGCACCCGCTGCACGCTCTGTACTGTACCCCGCCTGCGGCAACAGCCAAAACCCCCGTTCGCTACGTCGTCGGCGGAGCGATCCGGACCGGGATGTCGGTGTTCTCGTCGGTGTAGTAGCTCGCGCAGACCCGGTGGTAGCCGTCGGCGATCTGCATCGCCACGCCGGTGTTCAGGTCGCCGCGCACGGCCAGGATGGGGGACAGCCGGGTGCCCTTCTTGATCTTCTTCAGATCTGCGCTCACGTGCGGGTTGTCTTGCGGCAGCAGTGCCAATTGCGATGCGCGCAGCAGGTCCTTCGCCTTCTTGTGCACGATCGGCGCGTGCTTGAGCGCGGCGACGATCTCACTGATCTGCGACTCCGTCGCGAGCAGCGCGAGATAGTCGGCTGCCGCCGGGTAGTCGTGTTCGTCGGGCTCGTCGCCCCATTGCACCCCGGTACCACTGGCCATCGCTTCCGCCTCTCCTCGACACGTTGATATCAAACGCCGGAAGAGATCCTCCTCCGCTTTGGGCCCTTCGATGCAACCGCGGTGGCAGTTGTGTCTTCTAGGGTCACCTTGAACTGCATCGTGCGGTAGGGCCATCCCGTCGCGGTGTCCCACTGGGAGACCACCAGGCCGACGCCGCCCTGGGTGTCCAGTTGTGAGCCGGGCAGGACGTATCCGCCGTAGAGCTGCGCAACCTGGTTGTCGGCCAAGTCCTGCGCGTCCCACGTCGTCCCGACCACGGGCGTCTGAAGTGGCGCATCGTAAAGATCCGCGGTCGGCGAGTCGATCGTGCGATATGCCAGCGCGTAACTCGACGACAGGAAGCCGCCGAGAATCCATTTGCCGGTGTCCAGCCTTCGCAACGTCAGCTCGCCCCACGTTTCGGTGGGAGGGGTGATGGGGGTGGGTGTGTTATCCCAGCCCCATTGGTTGTTCGCCCAGCCCCAACCCGAGTACTGGGACATGTCGCCTATGTCAGTCGGGAGCACGCGCCGCAGAATGATGCCTTTGTCGCGTTGAAATCCGGTGGAAACGACGTAGACCCAGCCGTCATCGGGGTTGAAGTCCCATGACCACAATTGCGCGTAGCCGTTGTACAACGAGGCGGGAAACGTTGCCTTGGCACCCATCTCATCCCAGGTCGCACCGTTGTCGGTGGAGGCCCAGATTCCGGTCCAGATGACGTTGCCGAAGCCGCGGTTGACGATCGCGTGCAGATACATCGTCTGCCCGACAACGAGCACATCCGACGGAATCACGGTGCTGATTCCACCTTGGTTCCAGGGAGGGCTGTCGTGCACGTAGGACCATAGCTGTTGTGCGTAGCCAGTATTCGCGCCTGCGGCACTCTGGTATTGGATCGGGGTGTTCGTGTCGCCGCGGCCGAGCAGGGCGACCGGCGCGCGCCAATCGCCCTGCCCGACGGCGTTGCCGGAAAAGGTGTCTCCGAACACCGACACCAACTGCCCGTTGGGCGCCACCGCGCTGACGCCGAGGTCGGTGGCCGTGACGCCCCAGGTGTCGGTGATGCCGGGGCCGGTGATATCGCCCAGGTAGCCCTCGACGGGCATGGTCGGTACTGCTGCCGACCGTCTCCTTGTCGATCGCCGCGTTGCAGTGGATTTCTTTGCGAGAGAGATTATTTCGCGCTGCTGGATTGCCTTGGTCATGGGTTGCTCGCAGACTCTTCGTTGTGTTCAGCTGTGGTTGGCGATGACTGTCCAGGTGGCGATAGCCGACCCGATGGTCGTCCAGTAGCCGTACCGCTGGTAAACCTGGTTGGCCCAGTGTCGCTGGGCTTCAAGGTCGCCGATGTCCGACGCCACCTGAGGGTCGCTGGCATTGCGGATCGAGCACCACAACGGCGGGCTGGGCAGCTGCGCGAGGGCCAGCGGCAGCGTGGCGTCGTCCATCTCTTCTGTCCGCGCGTCGGAATAGTTGCGCACGATTCCGTAGGAGTCGGCGGTGTTGGCGAAGCCGAAGTAGTCGACGGTTTCCACGCCGCCCGCCTCGGCGCCGAAGGTCAGCACCGGCGGCCGGGTGGCTACCGGAAACAGATGCCCGGCGTTCGGCGCCGTCAGTGCGCCGAAAATCCCTGCGTGGCTGTCGGCATGAATCGCCGCTCCGGTGAAGAGTTGTTGGGCCCACGGCTTGGATTTGAAATCCTTCGTGCAGTTGAACTTCGCATTGGTGACGACGAAGACATCGCCGAGTTGAGTGGCAGCCCCGATGCCTCCGGCGGTTCCGGTGGTAATGACGAGGTTTGGCCGTGCTTCGTCGACAATCTGTTGCCACAGCGCCACAATCGGCGCCGAAATCGCGTCGGTTGCCAGGTGCAGCTCCGACTTGAGCAACAGGACATTGACGTTCCCGATCTTGACTTTGGCGACGTAGCCGAGGCAGCCCGCCTGCCGGGCCGGCGAGCGGCTGGTCAGCTGCGGCTCGTAGGCGCTCCACTGGTGGGCATAGGGCTTCCAGGACACGCTCGGCAACCCTGGTGTCAATACGTCTGCGAGGGCTTGGCCCTCGGCCGCCGTCCACGTCACGACGACGACGTCGGCGCGGGGCAGGGGTTCGTCGGCCTGCCGGTCGTAGGGGGCGCCGCTCGGAGCGAGCCCGTCGGGCCACGGAATCGGGGCGGGCGCCTGGTGCGGCGCGCGGTAGATGATCCGCTCCAGCGCGTAATCATGTATCGGGAACGATCTACCCAAAGCGGCATCGCCCGGGCGGCCGTCGGTGGCGATGTCGTTGGTTGTCTGCGGGATCGACATGAAACAGTACTTTCTTCTCGTTGCGTGTCCGGACTTGTTACGGTGTGGTGTCTGCGGCCAAGCTTCCCCGGTCATGGCGCGATGCGCTCGTGTAGCTCACTACTCGAATTCGTCTTCGCCAGCGGTGATTTCGACAAGTAGCGGCGTGGCGTTTGGACTGCGTGGGTTCCCGTGCCAAGGATCACGCCGCCGGGTTTCGGCGGCGTGACCCTGGAGGGCCGGCGGCTCAGGGAGCCGAACCCGCGTACTGGCATTCAACGACCGTGGGCGTGATCAGTGCACCCGTCGACAGCGTCTTGCCGTTCTGGACCAGGTTGATGTTGTTGCCGGTGCCACCGTTGACCAGCGAGCCATTTGTCAGGCTTGCTTCGCAGACCGAGAAGAACACCTCGCCGTAGTCCGGCATCGAGGTCACCGCGCCATTCACGGTGGGCGTCTCGACTACCCATTCCGCGCTGTTTCCGGCGAGGGTGGTCCCCGACGGAGCCGTAATCTGGTACGACGTCGAGGCGCCACTGCTGTGGTTGCCGAAATAGACTGTCGCGGTGGTGGATCCGGCACCCTGCGCGGTGCAGATCAGCACAGAGATCAGATCGCCCGGGTTGATCGGCAGATTCGTGATCTCAACCCAGCTCGACGGGTACCACTCGTGCCACGGATAAATGGTTCGCGTAATCGAACTGCCGCTCTGGTAAACAGCGCAGACCATGCCCGCCTGGCATACGTCGCCGGAACCGTCGCCGTCGATGCCGATCCAGTTCACGCAGTATTGCCATTCGTTCTGCGCCGTGGGATAGACGTTGGGCACTACCCAGTCGCCCTCGATCCACTTGAACGACTGTCCACTGGGCGCATACACGACGCCGCCCGACCAGTTGCCGGAGGTTTCGGTGCCGGCGCCATTCTTTGCTGCCCTGTTGGGGTGTGTCGACTTCGTCGGGTCCACCCGGAACGTCGGCTCGATGTAGTGGAACTTGTCCTTCGTCTGGGTGAAGAACCGCGTGTAGCGCTCCAGCAGATGCGCGTCGGTGGGCCGGGGCGGTAAGCCGGCTTGCGCCAAGCTTTTCGCCGAGGCGGTCAGCGGGTCGATGTCGGGCGCAGGACTGAAGGTCTTGATCTTGACCTTGTTGTCCAGATTGATGGTTGCCATTTCGATACTCCTGTCTTGTTTCTTGTTCTGCTACAGCATCTTTGGTCGGCAACCGCCGGAATGACGGACCGCCGGTCCGATGGTCAGGTGGCTTCCTGCATCGCCTTGACTCATCGGCCGTCTTGCTCCGGCACAACCCTGCTCGGGCCGGCGAACGAAGGCACGCGTAGTGCCCTACTCGTTATTGCGCCGAGGTACCGCCAGTACCTGCGAACCCGAACCGGGCGTCCCGGCCCGGAAGTAGGCGGCCGTCCTACTCACGCCGATGAGCCGAACCGAGGAGAAGTCGAGTAGTCCGGTACGCATGCGTCCCGGCAGGCGATGTTTTTACGGTCGACGCACCACAACACCAACAGGAGGATGCGATGACCACTTTACGAGAGGCACGGCCAGTCAAAAATGCTGAGCAAGAACAGGACTGGGGCCACGTTCGTGGCTACGGTTGGCGGCCGCAGCTGCCGGACGCCCGGGACAGGGTGTACGCGCGGAGGCTCACCAGCCTGCCACCCGAGTGCGACTTGCGGCCGGCGATGCCACCGGTCTACGACCAGGGACAGCTCGGATCGTGCACCGGAAATGCGATCGCCGGCGCGATGGAATACGAGCGGGATCGTCAGGGGCTGTCCGACTTCATCCCGTCGCGGTTGTTCGTCTACTACAACGAGCGCGCGCTGGAAGGCACCGTGTCCAGCGACGCCGGCGCCGCGATCCGGGACGGCATCAAGGTCGTCAACACCGAGGGTGTCTGCCCGGAGACGCTGTGGCCGTACAACATCGGGATGTTCGCGGTGAAGCCGCCGCAGCGCTGCTATGTCGCCGCGAAGAAAGACACTGCCGTTCAGTACGAGGCGATTGCCACGCTGGGCGACCTGAGAGACGCAATCGCCTCGAGTCTGGCGGTCGTCTTCGGCTTCACCGTCCACCAGAGCTTCGAATCGCAGACCGTCGCCCAAACTGGCGTGATGCCGCTACCGGGGCGTGGTGATCCCGTGGTCGGCGGTCACGCGGTCGTGGCCGTGGGCTACTCGGACCCCAATAGCCAGCTCATCGTTCGCAATTCGTGGGGAGCGTCGTGGGGTGACCACGGCTACTTCTACATGCCGTATGAGTACCTGACCGGGTCCAAGGTCAGCAGTGACAGCTCGCCGATCAACCACGCGAACTTGGCCAGCGACTTCTGGGCCATCCAGGCGGTTGCGTCGTAACCGGCGGCACAGGAGCGGAATGCTGTGACTAGTACCGCTATTCCGGACGCTCGATCCGGAATAGCGGTATTATCGCTGGTCGTGGACACTCGGTCCTGGCCGATCGTGCGCCGGGAAGACGAATTCAGCACTATTCGCTCGGCTCTGGCCGGGACGCAACCCTTGGCTGGAATCGTGCTGTTCGGAGATGCCGGGGTGGGCAAGACAACCTTGGCGCGGGCGGTCACCCAGTCGCTGCCGACGCCGGTGCACTGGGTGGCAGGTACCGAGTCCGCCCGGTCGATTCCGTTGGGCGTCTTTGCCCATCTGGTCGGCCCGACTGCGTCGCGCGATCCGATCGCCGGCCTGGCTGCCGCCCGCGAAACGATCCACAGCGCCGAGCATTCGATCATCGGCGTCGACGACGCGCACCTGTTGGACCACCTGTCCGCGACGCTGGTGCACCAGCTGGCCTTGGAAGGGTCGGTGCGGATCGTGGCGGCGGTCCGAGACGGTGAGGTCGTGCCGGACGCGATCACATCGTTGTGGAAGGACGGCTACCTCAGACGGCTCAGGCTCACGCCGTTCAGCAAGAAGCAATGCCTGGCTCTGGTGGAGGAAGCGCTCGGCGGCCGGCTGGAGGGCCTGTCCGGGGATCTGATGTGGACGGCTTCGTGCGGCAACGCCCTCTACATCCGGCATCTCGTCGAGGGCGCGATGGAAGCAGGCACTCTTCGGCAAGTGCGCGGCGTCTGGCAGCTGCGTGGCCGCACCGCGGTCACGTCCGAGCTCGCGTCACTGCTCGACGCGCGGATCGAACAGCTGCCCGAGAACGAGGCCCACACTCTGCAGCTGCTGGCGTTCGCCGAGCCGCTGTCCCTGGACGCCCTGTCGACGCTGGTCGGGGCCGACACCGTCGAAGCCGTCGAGCGGCGCGGATTGATCCGCGTCGTCGAGGACGCTCGCGGATTGGACGTCCGGTTCACCCACCCCCTCTATGGCGAGGTGATTCGCCGCGGCCTCGGCCGTGCCGCCACCCGCCGGCTGAAGGGCGAACTGTTTTCGGCGATGCAGCAGCAGCCGGTTCACGCACCCGCGCAGCGCATTCGGCTGGCGGAATTGGCACTCGACAGCGACTCGACCGCGGACAGCGAGCTTTTCGGCGCCGCTGCACACGACGCGATCGCGCTGACCAACATCACCTTGGGCGAACGCCTGGCGCGCGCCGCCGTGGATCGCGGTGGCGGGCTGGTTGCCAGCGAACTGCTGGCGCGGTCACTGCTGTGGCAGGGCAGAGCGGCCGAAGCGGAAGACGCCTTGACCGGATTCGATCCGGACAGCATGAATGAGCTGGAGCTGGTGCGCTGGGGCATGGCGCGGATCGGCAACCTGCACTGGTCGATGGGTGACGCCGCGCGGGCCGATGAGGTGCTCCACTTGCTGCAGAGTCGGGTCAGCCACCCCGCGCTCCGGCTTGTCGTCGAGGGGGTCGCGTCGGCGACCCGGGCGTTCGAGAACCTGCTCGATGAGGCCGCGGCGGCGTCGCATCGAGTGTTGGATGACGCGACGGCGTCACCGTGGGCCCTGTTGTGGGCGGTGTTCGGCGGGACGCTGGCAGCAGCATTGGCCGGTCGAGTCGATGACGCGGCCGCGATCGTCGAACGCGGACGCCAGATCGAGAACCAGCTGGACAGCCTGCTGCGCTACCCCACGATGTTCGGTGAGATTCGCGCGTTGACGCTGGCCGGGGAATTCGATGACGCGCAGGCGCGGTCCGGTCACATCGGGCAGATCTCGTCGCCCGGTCAATACCTCGCGTGGGGCATGGCCAACATCTTGCTGGGCACCGTGGAAGTCGCTCGCGGTCGATTCGATGTGGCCGCGCCGCGGATGGAGGAAACCGTCGCGGCGTTGGCCGCGGAGTCCGCGGCCTCGTGGAGTTTCCCGGCCGGGATGCTGCTCGCGCAATCTCACTGCGCGCTCGGCAACGTCGAAGCAGCGGCGAAGACGGTCAACGAACTGCGCGGCAAGGTCGGCCGGCACGTGGCGGTGTTCGAACCGCAGTTTCGCCTCGTCGAGGCGTGGCTCGCCGCCGCAGAAGGCTACGTCAGCGGGGCGATATCGCGTGCTCTGGAAGCAGCCGACCTGGCCAGGGATTCCGGTCAACGGGCTGTGGAGATGGTCGCGCTGCATGATGCGGCCAGATTCGGCGACCTCACCTCGTTGCAGCGTCTCGTCGACGTCGCGCAGCACATCGGCGGCCGGCTTGCCGAAGTCCATGCCGCATACGCATCCGCACTCATGACGTCGGACGCTGCTGAAATATACTCCGCTGCAGCACAATTCGAAGACATCGGTGCGATGCTGTCGGCTGCGGATGCTGCTGCCCAAGCCGCGGCACTGTTCCGTGCGGCCGACGACCGCCGCCATGCTTTGGATGCTGCCGCTACCGCGGACCGGCTCGCCGCGGCGTGCGGGGGCGTGCACACGCCGGCTCTGGAGTTGACGTCGCAGCCGTTGCCGCTGAGCCCACGTGAGCGTGAGATCGCCAGCTTCGTCTCGCAGGGGCTGAGTAACCGCGACATCGCGGACCGCCTCGTCGTTTCGACCCGCACCGTGGAAGGCCATATCTATCGGGCCTGCATCAAGCTCGACGTCACCGATCGGGAGGGACTGGCGCTGGTCGTCCGCCGGGGCCGCGGCGACTAAGACGGTGGTGAACGCCCGCTGCTGTCGCAAGTATTCTGTTGGTCGACTATTACTGACCAGTATCCTTTCGACCTGAGAGAGCAACAGTGGCGCTCGTCGTGCAGAAGTACGGCGGATCGTCGGTGGCCGACGCCGACCGGATCCGCCGGGTCGCCGAACGCATCGTCGAGACCAAGAAGCAGGGTAACGACGTCGTCGTGGTCGTCTCGGCGATGGGCGACACCACCGACAACCTGCTGGATCTGGCTCAGCAGGTGTGCCCGGCCCCACCGGCTCGCGAGCTCGACATGCTGCTGACCGCCGGCGAGCGGATCTCCAACGCGCTGGTGGCCATGGCCATCGAGTCGCTCGGAGCGCAGGCGCGCTCGTTCACCGGCTCGCAAGCCGGCGTCATCACCACCGGTGCACACGGCAAAGCGAAGATCATCGACGTCACCCCGACCCGTCTGCAGGCCGCGCTCGCCGAGGGGCGGATCGTCCTGGTGGCCGGCTTCCAGGGGGTCAGCCAAGACACTCGCGATGTCACCACGCTGGGCCGCGGCGGCTCGGACACCACCGCGGTCGCGCTGGCCGCCGCGTTGGGCGCTGATGTCTGCGAGATCTACACCGACGTGGACGGCATCTTCAGCGCCGACCCGCGGATCGTCACCAACGCCCGCCGCCTGGACACCGTCACCTTCGAGGAGATGCTCGAGATGGCGGCCTGCGGCGCCAAGGTGCTGATGCTCCGTTGTGTGGAATACGCGCGCCGCTACAACATTCCGGTTCACGTCCGCTCGTCGTACTCGGACAAGCCCGGCACCATCGTCACCGGATCGATCGAGGACATACCCATGGAAGAGCCCATTCTGACCGGCGTCGCACATGACCGCAGCGAGGCCAAGGTGACCGTCGTCGGCATCCCCGACTATCCGGGCTACGCCGCCAAGGTGTTTCGCGCGGTCGCCGATGTCGACGTCAACATCGACATGGTGTTGCAGAACGTCTCCAAGATCGAGAACGGCAAGACCGACATCACCTTCACCTGCCCCCGCGACAGCGGTCCTGCCGCGGTGGAGAGGCTGGACGCGCTCAAAAACGAAATCGGTTTCGGCCAAGTGCTTTACGACGATCACATCGGCAAGGTGTCGCTGATCGGCGCCGGGATGCGCAGCCACCCCGGGGTCACCGCCACCTTCTGCGAGGCGCTGGCGGGAGTCGGCGTCAACATCGACCTGATCTCCACGTCGGAGATCCGCATCTCGGTGCTGTGCCGCGATACCGAACTGGACAAGGCCGTCGTCGCGCTGCACGAGGCGTTCGGACTCGGCGGCGACGAGCAGGCCACCGTGTACGCCGGGACGGGCCGCTGATGGCCGGCTTGTCGATCGGGGTCGTCGGTGCCACCGGCCAGGTGGGCCAGGTGATGCGCACGCTGCTCGACGAGCGCGACTTCCCGGCAACCAACGTCCGGTTCTTCGCATCGGCTCGCTCCCAGGGCCTCAAGCTGCCGTTTCGTGGCCAAGAAATCGAGGTCGAGGACGCCGAGACCGCCGACCCGTCGGGTCTGGACATCGCGGTGTTCTCCGCGGGCGCGACGATGTCGCGGGTGCAGGCGCCGCGGTTCGCCGCGGCGGGGGTGACGGTGATCGACAACTCTTCGGCCTGGCGCAAGGACGAGCACGTCCCGCTGGTGGTCTCCGAAGTCAATTTCGCTGACGCCCGAAACCGGCCCAAGGGCATCATCGCCAACCCGAACTGCACGACGATGGCGGCGATGCCGGTGCTCAAGGTGCTGCACGACGAGGCCCAACTGGTGCGGCTGATCGTGTCGAGCTACCAGGCCGTGTCGGGCACCGGGCTGGCCGGTGTCGCTGAGCTCGCCGACCAGACCCGTGCCGTCATCGACAATGCCGAACAGTTGGTACACGACGGCAGCGCTGTGCAATTTCCGGAGCCGAAGGCCTACGTCGCGCCGATCGCGTTCAATGTCGTACCGCTGGCCGGGAAGTTGGTAGACGACGACTCCGGCGAGACCGACGAGGACCAGAAGCTTCGCCACGAGAGCCGCAAGATCCTGGGCATTCCGGACTTGCTGGTCAGCGGCACCTGCGTGCGGGTTCCGGTGTTCACCGGTCACTCGTTGTCGATCAATGCCGAGTTCGCTCAACCGCTCTCGCCCGAGCGGGCGCGCGAAATCCTTTCGCGGGCACCAGGAGTGAAAGTGGTCGACGTTCCGACGCCGCTGGCCGCCGCCGGTGTCGACGACTCCCTCGTCGGCCGGATCCGTCGAGACCCGGGTGTGCCGGACGGGCGGGGCCTGGCGCTGTTCGTCTCAGGCGACAATCTGCGCAAAGGCGCCGCATTGAACACTATCCAGATTGCCGAGTTGCTGGCCGCCGAGCTGTGATTCGCGGGTGAGCCTCGCGCGGTGCTCGTTGATGGCCGTGGCTGCGATGGGTCTGTCTGCCTGTCAAGGGTTTTCGCTCGCCTACGCCGATCCGCCCGCGCCGATGCCCCAGCCGGTCCTGCCGCCGCTGGCACCCGGCGAAGTGATGCGCATCGGTCCGACCGCCGGGACCGGTACGCCCACCGGCGATTACGGCATCGGCGCCACCGACCTTTGCGTATTCATGGAATTCCCCACCCAGGTCGTACAGGTCTGCGGCGACAGCTTCGCGGGTCAGGGAGTCGGCTTCGGCGGCTACTACTCGCCGATCGCCTTACGGGTCGACACGTCGTCGGTCGACGACCCGGACGGAGTGAAATACACCGGGGTCACCGGCGTCACCGAGCCACTGCTGGCCGATCCGACGCCGCCGGGTGATTCGCAACTTCCCGCCGGCGTCGTGCAGATCAACCGGCAGAACTACTTACTGGTCACGACGACCAAAGACTTGGCGCCGCAGAGTTCACGCCTGGTGAAAGCCGAACCGGCGCAAAGTCTTTGGCAGACTGTCCCGGGGTCGGTCCGTGACGGTGATTATGCGGGCGGTGAGCAGTCACAGGTCAGCGGCTACTACGACCCGATCCCGACGCCCGGGTCGCAAACCGGCTGGGTCTACATCGTCGCCGACAACTTCGACCGCAGCCAGCCGGCGGTGCTCTACCGAGTAGCTCCGGAGAATTTCGGTGACCGCTCCCGCTGGCAGGGCTGGGCCGCGGGTATCGACGGCGGCTGGGGTCGAGAGCCAACACCGTTGTGGGGCGACCAGATCGGCGAGATCAGCTTCACCCAGATCGACGGCAAGGCGGTGTTGTCGTATTTCGACGCCACCACCGGCAACATGGAGGTACGGGTGGCCGACGACCCGGTCGCACTGGGCAGCGCACCGGTCACCACGGTGGTCCAGCACGACGAATGGCCCGAGCCCGCCGAAAGCCTGCCGAGGCCCGGCGACAACCGACTGGCTCAGCCGTACGGCGGCTACATCTCCCCGGGTTCGACGCTGGACGAATTGCGGGTGTTCGTCAGCCAGTGGCACAACAGCGACCCGCGGGCGCGGGCCCCGTATCGGGTGATTCAGTTCGCGGTGAACCCGTTCAAACCCAGTTCGGAGTCCTAATTTCCGCGTTCTGTCCGCAGCAGATTCAAGACACTGGTTCGTCAGCCCGCCACCGGCCTTCCGGGTGCGGTCATTCGCGTCCGGTCGCAGAGGAGTGGTCCAAGGGCGCTGAACCGTCACCACATCGCATCCAGCATTGATGCCCAGCTATACCAGCACCTAGAGCCTTGCCCGCCGCTGTGGGGGCGGCGGGCTTGGCACTGGGCTGGTCCGAGCCCACGCGGTTGAGAGTGGGCAGGCCACCGCTGCAAAGAGTTGCGTGCAGCCTCCGCCATGACGTCGCTTAACGGCAGTCGTTCGAAGAGTTTCCTAACTGGCCATCAGTAGCTTCGTACCTGCGCGGGACCGCTGAGCACCGAACACGTTGGGGTCAACACCCACCGCGTGACAAGCCCGGCCCTGGCAGGTGATTCGAATCACCCCGTCTCTGGCCCGCGCGGCTACGAACCGTATTTATGTCACGGCATGCGGCGAGACGCGCTGATGACATCGCTGAACAGGTCTTTTGCCTACTCGTCGAGCACGATTTCAGCCTGCCACAAACATTCGACGAGGAGGCGGCAGAGCTGAGAACTGCCGCTTTCTGCTTCACACGCGACGTGCACGGAAGTGAACCGCTGATAGTCCTGGCCCGCGATATGGCAGCCGCAGTCCTTGAATTGTTGTCGCAGTCCCACGCGGTGGACAGTGTTGAGAAGTTGCAAAAAGCCAGCAACGCTTACGAACAAGCAAGATCAATCCCTTAGTGACCGCTTCAACGTTGCCAAAGGCCCTGAAAACAGTTCGCGGTGAACCCGTTCGAACCTCAATGGGACGCCAACCAGCACTTCTCGGCGGCATTTCTTCATAGCTGTTTCATAAGTTGCACCCAGCAGACCCTAGCCGTTGGAGCCGGATCATCTCAGGTATGAGCGAAACACCAGAAATCCCAACCAGGCCGACCACAGTCGCCACTGAGCCGGCGACCGTGGTTGAAAAACCCTACTGGCTCTACCGATTCGCGGCTTGGGTCGTGATCGTTGCCGGCATCGTGTTCATCGTCACGACGATCTTCTTCGCCGGCTTCAAGATCGCGCACTTCGGCCATCACGGATGCCACCACCACGGCGGCTGGCACGGACAGCACTCGATGGGCCAAGGCGGTCCGGGGGGCCCGGGAGGTCCGCAAGGCCCGCGTCACCACGGTGAAGGAGCGGCGCTCCACGGCGGTTTCGGCGGTCCTGGACCGTCGCACATCCCGGAGTCCGTCAGTCCGTGGCTGGCACCCGCGCAACCGTAACCTGCTCTGAGGCAACCAATTTCAACACTCGACAAGACGTAGAACCGTCATACCACCATGAGCCCGGCGTCCCGAGGGGGGCGCCGGGTTCTGACTTTGGCCTGTCGGGTCTCAGCTACACGTCAGGGACGGACCCCTCGCGGTCGGTGCTGACCTGAGGCATCATTCGAGGTATGAGCGAGACTCCCGAGCCATCGATCCCGCCGTCGCCCGGCGCGCCGCAGCCCGTCGTCGTACCAGCGGCTGACTCCGAGCGGCTCTACCAGGTAGCCGCCTGGGTCGCGATCATCGCGGGTATCGCGCTCATTCTGGTGGTCAGCCTGAAGTTCGCCTGGGTGTTCTGGTCGTAGGAGATCTGCAGACTCGCGCGCCCGGTTGGTTGATGGTCGGCTTGCTCCTCGGCATGATCAGGTGATGACCCAAGCACCCGAACCCCCGTTCCAGTCGCCTCCCGGCCCGCCGCCCGCCCACGCGGCAAGCCACACCAGGCTTTATCAGGTCGCGGCGTGGGTGGTGATCGTCGCGGGCATCTTTTTCATCGTCGCGATCGTCTTCTTCTCCGGCGTCTGGGCTGCCGGCGGGGGTCATCACTTCCGGCACCATCAGCACGGCTGGTTCAGTCCGGAAGGTCCGCCCGGCCCCGATGGTTCGCCCTCGTGGCCCGGGCCATGGGGCCCGGGGCCGGGACCCGGCGGTCCAGGGTGGCCTCCTCCGTGGGGCCCGGGAATGGGTCCGGGCGGCCCGGGTGGCCATGGCGGGCATGGTGATCACGGCGACGGCGATCGGGGTGGCCCCGAAGAGCCACCCCCACCGCCGCCGAGCCCCTAAACCCGGCGGCGAAACAGCCTGAAGCGCAATCGCTTCTGTTTGTCGGGCTCAATTGGCATGATCGACAGCCATGACCATGGGTCGACGTAGTCGGACCGCCGCTGCGGCGACGATCGTCAGTGCCGCCGTGGCCGTGGCCGTCGCCCCTGCTGCAGCGGGCCGACCGTCGGATCCCGGTGTGGTGAGCTACGCGGTGCTGGGCAAGGGGTCAGTGGGCAACATCGTCGGCGGCCCGATGCGCGACGAGACGCAGTTCACCCAGCCGTTCCAGAGCTACTTCGTCGACAATCCGGCGTGCAACAACTGGGCTGACGTCGGGTTGCCGGAGGTTTTCAACGATCCCGACCTGGCGTCGTTCAACGGAGCCAGCACGCAGACCTCGCCAACCGACCAGACCCACTTCGTCAAACAAGCGGTCGGCGTCTTCGCCACCCCGAACGCGGCCGGCGCCGCCTTCCATCGCGTCGTCGACCGCACGGTGGGCTGCTCCGGGCAAACGACGGCCATGCACCTGGACAACGGATCGACGCAGGTGTGGTCATTCGACGGTGGGCCGGCGGCCTCCGCCGACGCGGCATGGACCAAGCAAGAAGCCGGGACCGACCGCCGATGTTTCACCCAGACCCGTCTGCGGGAAAACGTGCTGCTGCAAGCCAAAGTCTGCCAGTCCGGCAACGGTGGCCCGGCGGTAAACGTGCTGGCCGGTGCCATGCAGAACGCGCTGGGGCAATAGACACCCGAGTAAACGGGAATATGTCGGTGCCGTCTGGAAGATGGAATGTTGTAACTATCGTCGGGTAGCCTCGCGCAACCACCGGCCCGCGACTCGACGCTGCAGGCCCGAAGGGATCGGATTATGGCGTTTGCCGTCGCGTCGCAGGCCGATCCCGCTCGCCTCGCGGAAGACGAACTGACCAGCGCATCGGCCGCGGCGCAATACATCAGCGAAAGTTGCCTGGTCGACGGCCCGGCAGGTCGGGTCGGCCTGGAGATCGAGGCGCACTGTTACGACCCGTCTCAGCCGGATCGCCGACCCGAATGGCGCGAAATCTCCGATGTCATCGAGTCGCTGCCGCCGATGCCGGGCGGCAGCCTCATCACCGTCGAACCAGGCGGCGCGGTAGAACTCTCCGGCCCACCGGCCGGCGACGTGACATCGGCGATCGGAGCGATGGCAGACGACCAGGCCGTCCTCGACAAAGGCTTCGCCGCCGCCGGCCTGGGCCTGGTGTTGCTGGGCGCCGATCCGCTGCGGCCGGCCAAACGCATCAACCCCGGCGCGCGGTATCAGGCCATGGAACAGTTCTTCACGGCCAGCAACACCGGCGTCGCAGGCGCGGCGATGATGACCTCGACCGCGTCGGTCCAGGTCAATCTCGACGCCGGGCCGCGCGCAGGCTGGGCCGACCGAGTCGAGCTGGCGCATGCGCTCGGGCCGACCATGGTGGCGATCTCCGCCAATTCGCCGCTGCTGAGCGGCAGGTTCTCCGGTTGGCGTTCGACGCGGCAGCGGGTCTGGAGCCAGCTCGACTCAGCACGCTGCGGGCCGATCCTGACCGCGAGCGACGACGATCCCGGGACCGACTGGGCGCGGTACGCGCTCAAGGCCCCGGTGATGCTGGTGCACACCCCTGATGCGGTGCCGGTCACCCACCGCGTGCCGTTTGCCGAGTGGGCCGACGGCCGCGAACTGCTCGGCGGTCGGCGGCCCACTCGCTCCGACCTGGACTACCACCTGACCACGCTGTTCCCGCCGGTGCGGCCACGGCAGTGGCTGGAGATCCGCTACCTGGACAGCGTTCCCAACACGATCTGGCCTGCCGTGGTCTTCACCTTGGTGACGCTGCTCGACGACCCGGTCGCCGCCGCGCTGGCCGCCGAGGCGGTGCAACCGGTCGCGACCGCATGGGACACCGCCGCCCGGATCGGGCTCGACGATCAGCGGGTCTACGCCGCGGCCAACCGGTGCGTGGCGATCGCCGCCGAACGGGCGCCCGCCGGCCTCGTCGAGCCGATGCAGCGGCTTGTCGATGCGGTGGAGCAGGGCCGCTGCCCCGCCGACGACGTCGCCGACCAGGTGATCGAGAACGGCATTGCGTCCACCGTCACCCAGCTGGCGCGAGGGGACCTGTGACATCACGCGAAATGCTGGTCAGAGATCTGCACCGGGCGCGCGAGCGAACCCTGCGGCTGGTGGACTTCGACGACGCCGAACTCCATCGCCAATACGACCCGCTGATGAGTCCGCTGGTCTGGGACCTCGCGCACATCGGCCAGCAGGAAGAATTGTGGCTGTTGCGGGGCGGCGACCCAGACCGGCCGGGAATCTTGGACGGCGCCGTCGAGAGCCTCTACGACGCTTTCGTGCACTCCCGGGCCAGCCGCGTCGACCTGCCGCTGCTGCCCCCGGAGCAGGCGCGGACGTACTGCCAGACCGTGCGGTCGGCCGCGTTGGATGCGCTCGACCGGCTGCCGGACGAACCGGACAGCGACTTCGTCTATGGGTTGGTGGTCAGCCACGAGAACCAGCACGACGAGACGATGCTGCAGGCACTGAATCTGCGCAACGGCCCGGCGCTGCTGCCCGACACCCACGCGCTGCCACCCGGGCGGGCGGGCCTGGCCGGCACCTCCGTACTGGTACCCGGCGGCCCGTTCGTCTTAGGCGTCGACGCGAGCGACGAGCCGTTCTCCCTGGACAACGAACGCCCGGCCCACGTCGTCGACGTGCCCGCCTTCCGCATCGGCCGGGTTCCGGTAACCAACGGCGAATGGCGGCAGTTCATCGCCGACGGCGGCTATGCGCAGCCGCGATGGTGGTCGGTCCGGGGCTGGGAGCACCGGCACGCCGCGAACCTGACGGCGCCGCAGTTCTGGCACGCCGACGGTCAGACCCGTACCCGGTTCGGCCACGTCGAAGACATCCCCGCTGACGAACCCGTGCAGCACATCAGCTATTTCGAGGCCGAGGCGTACGCCGCGTGGGCCGGTGCCCGGCTACCCACCGAACGCGAATGGGAGAAGGCGTGCGGGTGGGACCCGCAGCTCAAGGCACGGCGTCGCTACCCCTGGGGAGCCGACGAGCCATCGAGCGAGCACGCCAATCTCGGCGGCAACGCGCTGCGGCCGGCGCCGGTCGGCGCTTACCCCGATGGCGCGTCGGCCTACGGAGTCGAGCAGCTGCTCGGCGACGTCTGGGAATGGACCAGTTCAGAGCTGGAGCCGTGGCCGGGCTTCCGGCCGATGATTTACCGCCAATATTCCGAGCCGTTCTTCGGCGGTGACTACCGAGTGTTGCGGGGCGGCTCGTGGGCAGTGGAGTCGGCCGTCCTGCGACCCAGCTTCCGCAACTGGGATCACCCTTATCGGCGACAGATCTTCTCCGGAGTCCGGTTGGCCTGGTCGGTCGACAGCGACGGGCGGGATCGCCGCTGATGTGCCGACACCTCGGCTGGTTGGGTCGCGAAACCTCGGTTTCCGCATTGGTGCTCGACCCGCCCCACGGCCTTGCGGTGCAGTCGTACGCGCCGCGCCGGCAAAAGCACGGGCTGATGAACGCCGACGGTTGGGGCGTCGGCTTTTTCGACGGCGCCGTTCCGCGGCGGTGGCGCAGCGGCGCGCCGTTGTGGGGAGATGTTTCTTTCGATTCCGTCGCGCCGGCACTGCGCAGTCGCTGCGTGGTGGCCGCGGTGCGGTCGGCTACCGTCGGGATGCCAATCGAGGCCAGCGCCACCGCGCCGTTCACCGACGGGCAATGGCTGCTGTCGCACAACGGTGTCGTCGATCGCGGTGTGCTGCCGACTCTGTCGACAGCCGAATCGACCTGCGACAGTGCACTACTGGCCGCGCTGATTTTTCATCGCGGCCTCGACGCGCTGAGCGATACGATCGCCGAAGTGGGAGCCGAGGATCCGAATGCCCGGCTGAACATTATGGCGGCCAACGGATCCCGGCTCCTCGCGACCACCTGGGGCGACACCCTGTCGATTTTGCGCCGCGAGGACGGGGTGGTGCTGGCCAGCGAGCCCTATGACGACCAGCCTGGTTGGGAGGACGTGCCCGATCGCCATCTCGTCGAAGTGACCAACGAACGCGTCACGTTCACTGCACTGAATTCACCGAAGGGATATTGATGACACTGACGTTGTCGAACCATCTGGCCGCGGACTCGGCATACGAGGCGCTGTGCCGTGACGTGCGCGCCGGTCTGCAGAGTTCGCCGAAATCATTGCCGCCCAAGTGGTTCTACGACTCGGTCGGCAGTGATCTGTTCGACCAGATCACCCGGCTGCCCGAGTACTACCCGACCCGCGCCGAGGCGGAGATCCTGCGAGCCCGTTCGGCGGAGATCGCCGACGTCACCGGTGCCGACACCCTGGTTGAACTGGGTAGTGGAACATCGGAGAAGACCAGGCTCCTACTCGACGCGCTGCACCAGGCTGGTTCGCTGCGCCGGTTCGTTCCGTTCGACGTCGACGCCAGCATATTGTCCCAAGCTGCGACAGCCATCCAAGCGGAATATCCAGGCATCGAAATCGCCGCTGTCTGTGGCGATTTCGAAAAGCACCTGAACGAAATCCCGCGGGGCGGCCGGCGGCTGTTCGTGTTTCTGGGCTCGACGATCGGCAACCTGCAACCCGGCGTGCGATCGGAATTTCTCGCGGCGCTGGCCTCGGCGCTCCAACCAGGGGACGGCCTGCTGCTGGGCACCGACCTGGTCAAGGACATTGGCAGGCTCGTCCGGGCGTACGACGACTCCGCTGGAGTCACAGCGCAGTTCAACCGCAACGTCCTCGAGGTCGTCAACCGGGAACTCGATGCCGACTTCGACGTCGAGGCTTTCCGACACGTCGCCTCCTGGAACAGCGACGAAGAACGCATGGAAATGTCACTGCAGGTCGATCAGTCACACAAGGTATACATCCGCGCGCTCGACCTGGCCGTCGAGTTCGAGGCTGGTGAGAAATTGCTGACCGAAGTGTCCTGCAAGTTCCGGCCAGAGGGGGTGGCCGCCGAACTGGCTCAGGCCGGCCTGCGTTGCACCCAGTGGTGGACCGACGCCGCAGGCGATTTCGGGTTGTCGCTGTCGGTCAAGTGACCGCAAGCCTCGCCACGGAGTGGCGGAAAGCCAGGCCGCAGGTCGCCGGGCTGCACCTGGACAGCTCGGCCTGCTCACGGCAGAGCTTCGCCGTGCAGGATGCCGCCGCCCGGCACGCACGACACGAGGCCGAGGTCGGCGGATACGTCGCGGATGAGGCCGCCATGCCCGTCTTGAACGCCGGACGTGCCGCCGTCGCCGCGCTCACCGGGATGCCCGAGGCGGCGGTGGTGTTCACCACCGGCTCGCAGCATGCCCTTGAGCTACTGCTGTCGAGTTGGCCGTCCGACTGCCGGACACTGGCCTGCCTGCCGGGCGAGTACGGACCGAACCTGGCGCGGATGGACGCGCACGGCTTCACCCGCCGGTTGTTGCCGACCGATGGTCACGGTCGGCTCGAGGTCGACGAGGCGGCGACGAGCCTGGCCGCCGACCCACCGGACCTGGTTCACCTCACGCCGGTGGCCAGCCATCGCGGGCTGGTGCAGCCATTGGCCGAATTGGCAAGCGTGTGCCGGGATTTGGGTGTGCCGCTGGTCGTCGACGCCGCTCAGGCGCTCGGGCAGGTGGACTGCTCGGTGGGCGGCGTCGATGCGATTTATGCGTCGTCGCGCAAATGGTTGGCTGGCCCGCGCGGCGTCGGTGCACTGGCAGTTCACCCATCCCTGCTGCAGCACCTGCAGCCACGACTGCCGCCGCCGGAGTGGACCGGGTCGCTGTCGATTGCCGAGCGACTCGAACTCGGCGAAGCGAACATCGCTGCACGGGTGGGGTTTTCGGTGGCGATCGGTGAATACATCGCGGCAGACCCAGCGGTGATTCGCGCCCGGTTGGCCGAGGTGGGCCGGATCAGCCGGACCGTCCTTGCCGATGTGCCCGGCTGGCGGGTGGTCGAGGCGGTCGACGAGCCCAGCGCCATCACCACGCTGACACCGCTGGACGGCGCCGACCCGCGGAAAGTCCGAGCGTGGCTCATCGAAGAACGCCGCATCGTCACCACGGCGGTGGGAATCGAGCGGGCTCCGCTGGAGTTGACCGGGCCGGTGTTGCGGATCTCGCCGCACGTCGACACCACTGCCGAGGATCTGGAGACATTCGCCGCGGCGCTCGCTGACGCCACCGCCGCGAATTAGGTCTTAGCCCGCCTTGTGCGCGCTGAGCAGATAGGCCGGCAACTTCATCCGGCCCTTCTCGTCGCGGTCGCGCTCCGGCATCGGGACATCGGAGTCCGGCGGCGCCGGCGGGATGAAGGCATGAATGAAGGCCGGCCGAATCTCGTCGACCTGCCAGTACTTGCTGACCGCGGTCCGTAACTCGTGTTCGTCGACTTCGTTCGGCTTCTGCTCCCATTCGCCGGGGAACGCACCCTTGGCGAACACCAACACGAAGTAGCCGGCCCCGTCGGCCGCCGCTCGGTGCACCGAGCGCAGGTATCCGTCACGGCCCTCGATCGGCAGCGAATGGAACAGCGTGCTGTCGACGACGGTGTTGAAGCGGCCGTCGTGACCACCGAACGTGGTGATGTCCGCCTGCTCGTACGTGGCGTTACTCAGCCCACGCTCCTCAGCGGCCTTGGTTGCGGCCGCGACCGCGGTCGGGGTGAGGTCGACGCCGTGCACGGTGTAACCCTCGGCGGCCAGCGTCAGCGACAATTCGGCGTAACCGCATCCGGCGTCGAGCAGATCGCTGCGGAACTTTCCTGCCGCGGCCAGCGCCGCCAATTCGGGTTGCGGCTCGCCGATGTTCCACGGCGGCGGGCCTTCGAACTCGCCTGCCTGGCGATACGCGCCATCCCAATCCATCACTTCATTTGCCATGTGCTCCAACCTACTCCGGGGTTTCCCAGGTGTGGACGGGCTCATTGCTGTGCATGTGATCGCAGTACCGTCGCAGCATCTCGGCCAGCGCCGCGGGCCGTTCCATGCCGTTCTTCTCCAACGCTTGCACGGTGGCGACCTGCCACGTCGCGCCGTTGCGCCCGGCGCGGGCGCGACCCTCGATCACGCCGAGCAGTCGGTCGCGCACCTCGGCGGCCACCCCCCACCGGTCCAGCCCCTCGTACGCCATCGGCAGCAACTCGTCGATCACCAGTTCCTCGATGCTGACGGTGCCCAATCCCGGCCAGTACAGCCGTGCTTGCATGCCGTGGCGAGCGCTGTCGGTGAAGTTGCGTTGTGCTGCAGCGAATTCCATCCTCGTCCAGACCTGGCGGTCTTCTTCGGACAGTGTGCGCAGCATGCCGTAGTAGAACGCCGAGTTGGCCAGCATGTCGATCACCGTCGGTCCGGCCGGTAGAACACGGTTCTCCACCCGCAGATGAGGTTTACCCGCGACGACGTCGTACACCGGACGGTTCCACCGGTAGACCGTGCCGTTGTGCAGGCGCAGTTCCGCCAGATGGGGAGTACTGCCCGCGGCGAGTTCGGCCGCGGGATCCTCGTCGGACACCTCCGGCAGCAACGACGGGAAGTAGCGGACGTTCTCCTCGAACAGATCGAAAATCGACGTGATCCACCGCTCGCCGAACCACACTCGCGGTCGTACGCCCTGGGTGACCAGCTCATCGGGTCGGGTGTCAGTGGATTGCGCGAACAACTCGATGCGGGTTTCAGCCCAGAGGTGATGACCGAAGAAGAACGGCGAGTTCGCACCGAGCGCCAACTGCGGCCCGGCCAGCACCTGGGCGGCGTTCCAGTTGGCGGCGAATTGTTCGGGCGACACCTGCAGATGCAATTGCATACTGGTGCAGGCAGATTCGGGAGCGATGGACGTCGACGCCCACGCGAGTGGCTCCGGCCCGTCGATGTCGATGTGCATGTCTTCGCCGCGCGCGTTGAAGATGGAGTCGTTGAGGGCAACGTACCGCGACGACGGGCTCATCCAGTCGCTGGCAAGGTGCTCGGGCATCAGCGTCGGCAGGATCCCGATCATCACGATGTGGGCGCCGCCGGCATTGGCCTTGGTCTCGGCGGCGTTGAGGCTGGCCCGCACGTCGTCTTCCAATTGCGCACTGGCGTGACCACCCAGCGCCCGGGGTGGAACGTTGAATTCGATGTTGTATGCGCCTAATTCGGTCTGGAACGCCGGGTCGGCGATGGCAGCCAGCACGTCTTGGTTCGTCATCGCCGGTTGGTAGTCGTCGTCGACCAGGTTGCATTCGATTTCCATCCCGGTCAGCGGGTGGTCGACGTCGAAGCTGGACTGCGCAAGCATCGTCTCGAAGACGTCGAGGCACAGTTGCACCTTGCGTCGATACTCTTGCCGGTCGACGCGCTGGTAAATAGTTCGCTTCACGTCTTCGCCCACTACGGGAGATGCAACCGCGTCATCGACGCTCACGCAACAACTGAATTCGCGAGCATGCGGTATTGACGCCGCCGTCGCGATCTTGAAACAATCTCAGCCTAATCTTGGGGGATTCACAGGCAGCACTGAAGGGTCGAAAATGAGCAGTAGTCAGCGCCGCACGGTCGGCACCGTCATGGGTGCGCTACTTGCAGCACCGATCATCGCACTGCTCGCCGCGCCTGTCGCGAGTGCGGACGACCTGGTATCGGTCGGGCCAGTCACGCTCGACGGGTTCACCGAGGGCTTCACATATGACAGCGACACGGGGGCGTTCGACAACTACCTGGTCGGGTCCTATGACGCCTACCCATACGACCTCGACATCTACTTCGATCCTTCCGGGTCAGGCGACAGCGAAGTGCTACTGACGATCCCGCTGTTGTTCCAGGGCGGCTTCACCGACGTCGACGGGACGATCAGCCCGGTCTACACATTCGATGCGGCCGATTTCGTCAATTCCGACATCGGCCTGGTAGACCTCGGCGGGACGCCTGATCCGGCGCTGGGTGTCGTTTCGTTCGGGCCGATCGATCTGGGCGGGGACCTCGATACGCTGAGTGTCAACACCGACACCTACGCGATCGACAACTACCTCACCGGGACATCCAACGCGGTGCCATTCGACCTCGACTTCGCCACGGGCGCCCCGGGTTCGGACTCCTCGGAGTTCCTGTTCACGGTCCCGGCGCTGTTCCAGGTCGGTCTGGACGACGTCGACGGGACGATCACGCCGCTGTTCTCGCTCGGCGCACTGCTCGATCCCGACATCGGCTTGAGCACTATCGGCGGTCTCTGACCGACCGCCGCCCGCGTGGTCCATGATTGGACGCAAGCGCGGGAGGAAAGCAGTTGGCGGAATTCGTCGCTTCGATCGACCAGGGCACCACCAGCACCCGGTGCATGATTTTCGACCACTCCGGCAGCGAGGTGGGCCGCCACCAGTTGGAGCACGAGCAGATCATGCCGCAAGCGGGCTGGGTGGAGCACAACCCGATCGAGATCTGGGAGCGCACCACCGCGGTGCTGATGTCGGCGCTGAACGCGACCGACCTCTCATCGAACGACCTTGTCGCGCTCGGGATTACCAATCAGCGAGAGACCACGCTGGTGTGGGACCGGCACACCGGCCGGCCGTACTACAACGCGATCGTCTGGCAGGACACCCGTACCGACCGCATCGCGGCGGCACTGGACCGCGACGGCCGCGGCGACGTGATCCGGCATAAAGCGGGCTTGCCGCCGGCGACCTATTTCTCCGGCGGAAAACTGCAGTGGATCCTGGACAACGTCGATGGTGTGCGCACCGCCGCCGAGCGCGGCGACGCCGTGTTCGGCACCGCCGACAGCTGGCTGCTGTGGAACCTGACCGGCGGGCCCCGCGGCGGCGTCCACGTCACCGATGTCACCAATGCAAGCCGGACCATGCTGATGGATCTCGAGACGATGGATTGGGATGACGAGTTGTTGTCGTTCTTCGGCGTCCCGCGAGCGATGCTGCCGTCCATTGCGCCATCCTCACCGCGGCAGCCCTACGGTGTGACGACGCAGGCCGGTCCGCTGGGCGGCGAGGTGCCGATCACCGGAATACTCGGTGACCAGCATGCAGCCATGGTGGGTCAAGTCTGCTTCAACCCCGGCGAGGCCAAAAACACCTACGGCACAGGCAATTTCCTGCTGCTCAACACCGGTGAGCAGATCGTCCGGTCACGCAACGGCCTGTTGACGACGGTGTGCTACCAGTTCGGCGACGCCAAACCGGTTTACGCCCTTGAAGGTTCGATCGCCGTCACCGGTTCTGCGGTGCAGTGGCTGCGCGACCAGCTCGGCATCATCAGCGGGGCAGCGCAGAGCGAAGCACTGGCCGGACAGGTCGAGGACAACGGTGGGGTGTACTTCGTCCCGGCGTTCTCGGGTTTGTTTGCGCCGTATTGGCGTTCGGATGCCCGCGGCGCGATCGTCGGGCTCTCGCGGTACAACACCAACGCCCATCTGGCCCGTGCGACGTTGGAGTCCATCTGCTATCAGAGCCGTGATGTGGTCGACGCGATGCAGGCCGACTCCGGCGTCCATCTCGAGGTGCTGAAGGTCGACGGCGGCATCACAGCCAACGGCTTGTGCATGCAGATTCAGGCAGACGTGCTCGGTGTCGACGTGGTGCGACCGGTGGTCGCCGAGACGACGGCGTTGGGCGCGGCTTACGCCGCGGGCCTGGCGGTCGGCTTCTGGGCCGACCCCAACGATCTGCGCGCCAACTGGCGAGAAGGCAACCGATGGACGCCGGTGTGGAACGACGACCAGCGCTCGAGCGGATATGCCGGTTGGCGCAAAGCCGTTCAGCGAACGCTGGATTGGGTCGACGTGTCCTAGAAAGCCGGACGGTGGAGACCAGCAGATGCCGGCCCCCACCGCCCGAGGGGTTCGATCAGTCGTCTTCGCCGAGGATCGAGTAGATCTCGCGGCGAGCATTGTTGACGATCTCGAGGATGCGCTGCTGCTGCTCGCTGCTGGCGGCGTGGGCGGATTGCGCCACCGCGCCGAACAGCTGGTGGATAGCCGCTCGCAGGTTCATCTGCGCGGGGTCAGCGCCGTCGGTGATCTCGTCCCACGGTGGGGTCTCGACCTTCTCGGCGGCCTCCTTGCCGGCATCGGTCAACTCGAAGAGCTTCTTACTGCCTTCGCTTTCGGTGCCGACCAGCAGTCCCTCGTCGACCAGCAGCTGCAGGGTCGGGTAGACCGAGCCGGGGCTGGGCTTCCACAGATCCTGGCTGCGCTCGGCAACCTCCTGGATGATCTCGTAGCCGTGCATCGGTCGCTCGGCGAGTAGCACCAGGATGGCCGCACGGACATCGCCGCGGCGACCGCGCCGGTTGTGACCGCCGCGGCGTCCACCGCGCTGGCCGGGACCGAAGCCCGGTCCGAAGCCGCCGGGACCGAAGCCCCGACCGAAGCCTCGGCCGAAACCGGGCCCGAAACCGGGGCCGAACGGGCCGTCATGACCTGCGTCGTGGCCGCGGACGTAGTCGCGAAACTCGCGGCGGGCTTGCCTGCGCTGTTCGCGCAGTCCGTGTCGTTCGTGCAGGCCGAAGCCGAAGTTCGCGGGCCCAGGCCCGCCGGCGAATGGCCCGTCCACGTGGGGCCTGCCTGCTTCAAAGAATGGGTTGTTCATGGGTTTGTCTCGTTTCTGGAAAGGTAACGCCGTGTGCGCTACCGATATGTTAACGATATATCGGGACCTATCGATTCGCAAGGCCGACTTTGGTCGGCGGCGATTGGCGGTCGACTGGATTGGGTAGCAGTCCGACGATGAGCCAGGAAAACAGTGACGTGAAAGTCGATGCGATTTCCGATCGGCCTGCAGGGTCCGTCGGACGCTCCCATGACAAGCGACGCCTGTGGGTGAACTGGGGGTTCGCGCTGCTCACGGTGGTGGGCGCGGGCATTGTGATGGCGGTCGCGTGGGGTGCCGTCATGAGCACCGCCGCCTGCAGCAACTGCCCGAATCTCGGGCCTTCCGGGATCAGCTTCAACGAGGTGTTCTACGGCGCCCCGGTGCTGGCCGGGCTGACGATCGTCACGTCATTCTTCACTGCGAGGCGGCGGTGGGGGATCGTGGTCCCGGTGCTGGCCTTGGCGCTGATGGTCGCCGCCGCCGCTGTCATCACGGCCACCGTCGCGCAGTAGTCAGCGGGGCGGCGGCAGAAACGTTCTGTTCAACCGGGCGAATTCTCGACGGTGTCGCTCAGCGAGCACCGCTGCCAGTGCGAGTTCCGGCGGCGTTCCGGGTGGCGGCGGAGGCGCGACTTGGCTCAACACATCACCTGCGATCCGGTAGGCCATCTGGTCGCGTACCTGCGGATCGAGTTGTCTTGCGCGAGAGAGGAATTGGCGTGCCACCTCGGCTTGCGCAGCGCCGAGTCCGGAAAGCTGCAGCGACGCCGCCCACCAGGCCAGATACGGCGGCATGATCGGCGGTGGACCCAGCTTGGGGCCGCGTTCGCTGATCACCACGGTGCCGGCGAAGATGTCGCCGATCCGTTTGGCTTTTGGCGACAACATGCCGCAGATCACCGCGGGGCTGCCCACCAGCATCCAGATCTCGACGACAGACGCCAGTGCGCGAAACAGGGCCTGTCGGAAGCGCTCCGGTCCGCCGTCGTCCGACACCACGCGCAGGCCCATCGCCATCTTGCCCAGTGTCCGGCCGCGGGTGGCCGTCTCGAAGATCAACGGGTATCCGACCAGCACCAGCACGGTGAAGATGACCAGGATCGTCGCGCTCACTGCGTCGTCGAATTGGCTGAGTGTGGCCGCCCACAACATCAACGCGACGAGGTAGCCGACGAGGATGACGGTGATGTCGATCAGGGCGCTCACGGCCCGAACCGGTAGCTGGGCGACGCGCACGTCGAGCACGACGGCGTCCCCGGTCACCACCTCCGACATACCGCGAACGCTACCCGGCTAGCCTTGCGTGGGTGGATGTCGACGCTTTCGTGCTGACCCACCGCGAGACCTGGGATCGCCTCGACCACTTGGTGAAAAATCGCCGTCGGCTGACCGGCGACGAGGTCGACGAACTCGTCGATCTCTACCAACGGGTGTCGACGCACTTGTCGATGCTGCGCTCCGGCTCTTCCGATTCGGCTCTGGTCGGCAGGCTCTCGAGCCTCATCGCGCGTGCACGGGCGGCGGTCACCGGTGCTCACGCGCCGGTGTCTGGGGAGTTCACCCGGTTCTGGACGGTGTCGTTCCCGGTGGTGGCTTATCGGGCCCGGTGGTGGTGGCTGGCGACGGCGGTGGTGTTCTTCGCGGTCACAGCCGTCATCTCGATCTGGGTTCTCGGCAGTCCGGAAGTGCAGTCCACGATCGGAACACCCAGTGAGATCGACCACTTGGTCAATCACGACTTCGCCTCGTATTACAGCGAGCACGCCGCGGCGGCGTTCGGGTTGCACGTGTGGGTGAACAACTCCTGGGTAGCCGCCAAGTGCATCGCGTTCTCGATCTTGCTGGGCGCCCCGATTCCGTTCGTGCTGTGGGCAAATGCCGCCAACCTGGGCGTGGTATCCGGTTTGATGCTGTCCGCCGGCAAGGGCGACATCATGCTCGGCTTGCTGATTCCGCACGGCCTGCTCGAGATGACCGCGGTGTTCTTGGCGGGGGCGGCCGGTATGCGGCTGGGATGGTCGGTGATTGCACCGGGTGATCGCCCACGCGCACAGGTACTCGCCGAGCAGGGTCGCGCTGTGGTCTCGGTCGCCGTGGGTTTGACGGTGGTGCTACTCGTTTCCGGTGCCATCGAAGCATTCGTCACGCCGTCACCGCTGCCGACATTCGTGCGAATCGGTATCGGAATCATTGCTGAGGCCGGCTTTTTGAGCTACATCGCGTTTTTCGGCCGGCGCGCGGTCAGGGCCGGTGACACCGGAGACATCGCCGATGCACCCGACGTCGTGCCCACCCGGTGAGCCAGTCGACGGGGCTGATCTCAGAGCTGCCCGGTTGCTTTCATCGCCAGGTAACGGTCGGCCAGCGCAGGCGCGAGTTCGGTGGGCGGCGCGTCGATCACCTCGACCCCGCTGTGGCGCAGCCGGGAAGCGATGGCCGAGCGGTCGTTTCGCGACCGTTCGGCGGCCGCCGCGTCATACACGGCGGCCGCATCGGAGCGGCCCGCGGCTAGTTGGTCGACGCGCGGGTCGGTAACCGCCGCAACGACCACGCGGTGCTTGGCCGAAAGCCGGGGCAGCACCGGCAGCAGCCCCTCGTCGAGGGCGCTGGCGTTCAGGTCGGTCAGCAAGATCACCAGCGCTCGGCGCCGGGTCCGCCGCAGAACAGCGGAAACCATTGCCGTGGAATCAGATTCGATCAGCGACGGCGTCAAAGGCGCCATGGCCTGCACCATCCGGCTCAGCAGTTCCGTGCGTGACGCGCCGAATACGCCGGCCCGGGTGACCCGGTCGTGAGCCAGGAAGTCGACATGATCGCCGGCCTTCGACGCCAGCGCCGCCAGCAGCAGGGCCGCGTCCATCGACCAGTCGAGCCGGGGCCAACCAACCGGGTCGCTGACGGTCGGATCCACGCCGACCCGTCCGGCAGCCGTTCGCCCGGTATCGAGCACGATGACCACCCGCCGGTCGCGTTCCGGCCGCCAGGTGCGCACCACGACGTCGGAGCGCCGAGCCGTCGCGCGCCAGTCGATCGAACGGACGTCGTCTCCGACCACGTACTCCCGCAGCGAATCGAATTCCGTGCCCTGGCCTCGCGTCAATGTCGGTGACAGGCCGTCGATTTCGCGGAGCCGGGCGAGCCGCGACGGCAGGTGCTTGCGGGACAGGAACGGTGGCAGCACCCGCACCGTGCCCGGCACCGGGCGTGACCGTTGACGGCCCGCCAATCCGAGCGGCCCGATCGATCTGGCGGTGACGGCCGCCGAGCGCTGATCGCCGCGGCGGACCGGCCGCAACCAGGCGTCGACCCGTTGCACCCGTCCGGCCGCGACATCGACGGCGTGCACCGGTGGCTCGGCCTGTGCGCTGGGTGGCCAGGCATCGCGGATGTGTCCGCGAAACCGACGGCGACCGCCGTTGTGGATCAGCAGGCCGAGTCTGACCGGCTCGCCGAGCCGAACGGAGTCGACCGGCAACCGGTCGTAGTGCAGCTGAGCCGGGCTGGCGGCCACAGCTGACGTCGATCAGCACCGCGAGCGCCAGTAACGTCATCAACAGGACGAAAGACGCTGCCGGCGTTGGTGATAGCGCAATCGGCGGCACACACAGCAGCGCGAGCACAGCGGTGCGGCCGGTGAGCACCACTAGCGTGGCACCGGAACCGACGCCAGGATGCCATCGAGGACGGCGTCGGTGGTGGCGCCCTCCAGTTCGGCTTCCGGCCGCAGCATCACCCGGTGCCGCATCGTCGGACGGGCCATGGCTTTGACGTCGTCCGGAGTGACGTAGTTGCGGCCGGAGAGCCACGACCACGCCCGCGCCGTTGCCAGCAACGCAGTTGCGCCACGGGGTGACACGCCGAGTTGCAGTGCCGGTGAATGCCTGGTGGCGCCGACGATGTCGACGATGTAGCCAAGCACCTCGTCGCCCACCAGGACCCGACGGACCGCGTCCCGGCCGGCGGCCAACTCGGCCGGTCCGGCGACCGGTCGGATCATCGACAGGTCGCGCGGGTCGAAACCGTGCGCATGACGGCCCAGGATCGCGATCTCGGCGTCCCGCGGCGGCAACGGCACCGTCAGCTTCACCAGGAACCGGTCGAGCTGCGCCTCGGGTAATTGGTAGGTGCCCTCATACTCGATCGGGTTCTGGGTGGCCGCCACGATGAACGGATCCGGCAGCGGCCGGGGTTCACCGTCCACGCTGACCTGTCGCTCCTCCATCGCCTCCAGCAAGGCCGCCTGGGTCTTCGGGGGCGTGCGGTTGATCTCGTCGGCCAGCAAAAGATTGGTGAAGACCGGTCCGCTGCGGAAGACGAACGCCGCCGTGCGGTTGTCGTAGACCAGCGACCCGGTGACGTCGCCGGGCATCAGGTCCGGGGTGAACTGCACACGCTTGAACTCCAGCCGCAATGCGGCGGCCAGCGACCGCACCAGCAGCGTCTTCGCCACGCCCGGAACACCTTCGAGCAGAACGTGACCGCGGCACAGCAACGCGACCACCAGACCGGTGACCGCTGCCTCCTGGCCCACTACGGCCTTGCCGATCTCGCCCCGCAGCGCCAGTAGCGCGTTGCGAGCCGACTGCTCAGTGGGTTGAGTCATGGATGTGTGACCTGTCTTTCGATGTCGTCGAGCGCACGGGCAAGCTGCGTCAGATCGGTGTCGGTATCAGGTGACGGTCCGAAAAGGATGTGCCACAGCAACTCTGGGCCGACATTGCTGCGTTGGGCGACCACGATCGCCACCGTCTGCGCGGGGGCATCTGCACTGAGTCCGAGCCGGGGCAGGATTCGCTGCATCGTCGAGGTCCGCAATGCCTGCGCGGCCTGATCGCGTGCTCGCCGCGAGCGGTACAGCCTCCCGCGGCCTTCCACCGTCTCCGATGCCCGGACGACAACCGGTAGATCTTCGGCCACCAAGGGGCCGATGCGACGGCCTTTCCATAGCGCGGCCAGCAGCACCGTCAACGCCAATTGCAGGATCACCCATGGGACGCTGTGCGGCATCAGATCGTAAATCGTTGCCGAGCCCGATGATCCGCCTTCAGGGCGTTGCGGCGCGTACCACACCAGCCGGGGATGCGAGCCCGCCAGGTTCATCGCCAGTGCGGCGTTGCCGGCTCGCAGGAGACTTCCGTTGGTCATGAAGTCGGTGCTGCCGACCACCGTGACCGAGCGTTCGCCGTCGCGATAGCGGACCAAGGCTCCGCCGTAGCAGCTGTCGATCGTTCTCTCGCCGACAGCGCGAAAAGTGTTGGAGGGTCCGAAATCCACCGAACCTGCCTGAATTGCTTCCCGCAACGCGCAGTCCGGGTCGGCGGCCTGCACGCTCGCGCCGGCGTTGCGGATCGCGGGGGCGAGCGCGGCGCGGGCATGCGAGGTCGGTTCGACGAGAAGCAGATCACCCGGGGTGTCGGCCACGCGCTTGAGCAGCGACTCGTCGGTGACGCGCTGGGTCTGTGCGAACAGCAGCAGCGTTCCCGGTTGTGCGGCGCTTTCCACGTCGTCGATGCTGTGGGCGGCGATGACCGCGACGCCGCGGTCTCGCAGCAACTCCACCAGCGCGTGCGCGCCGTGCGGGCCGGTCGCGTCGGGATCCATCTGCCCGCCCGGGCGTGGCGCGGTGAGAAACGTGCCGACAGCCGCAACGGCGCAGATAGCGGTCAGCGCCAGCGTCACCGACCGCCATGGCCGCCGTCGAACCGAGGTCGAGGTACCCGTCATCGGATCGGCGTCCACGCGTCGACTGCAGAACGGAATCGCAGATGGTCGTCGAGATCCGCGATCATTTGATACGCGGCGGGCCGTGCCCGGATTCTCACCGTAGGCGACATCGTTGAACACATCAGCCGCTCTGGACAACTCGGAGCCGAGCTGCGGAAGCTGCTCGGCAGCGGCGCGGGCCAGCTCGTTGGCGGTGCGGCCGGGAGCCGGATCCAATATTGCGTTCTCCTCGAGAACGCGTGCCGCCGCACGCAACCGATGCCGGATCGCGGCGGTCCAATCCGATTCGGCGGCACAGCGTTCAGCGATCGCGCGATGTTGGTCTGCGCTGAGCTGACCGGCATCGAAGAGTTGATAGTCGCCATCGCGGCGGGTGCGGATGGTGCGTCGCACGATGCGGATCGCGACGACGATCGCGACCACGAGCAGGATCAGCAGCACACTGGCGGTGAACCATCCACCCGGTAGCGAAGAACCTTGTTCCATAACACGATAGAGCAGCTCGTGGAACCACTCCTGGATGCGCTCGGAGATCGAACCTTTGGGATATATCGGCTTTGCGAGTTCACGCTGCGCGGCCTCATGGGCTGTGTTGCGGTCGACGTCGATGGCGGGCATCCCGGGTTGTTCCTAGACCGGCCGCGTCAGCCAGAGGTGATCGGTCGATCCACCCGCGGCCGGGCCGGTTGCGGCACCGGATCGGAGAACCAGATCGAATGCCTCCGAACGGATTCGGCGGTCGGTGTAGAGCAGGACCACCACGCCGGCGCTGAACGGGGCGGTGACGGTCCGGCCGATCGCCGCTCCGACGGCCCCCACTGCGACGGCGACGATCTCAGGGCCGCCGGCGAGGTGGCCGAGGAAGTTGAACGGGGCGGCAATGGCCGCGGAGATCAAGGCGACCACTACCCACGTCAACACTCGAATGCCGAGCACTCGCCAAAAGCTGTTGCGTACCAGGGCAACTGACCTGGTGATCGAGTCGATGACCGGCAGCCGCTCCAGCACGATCAGCACCGGCGCGAACGAGAGGGCCGTGTACAGGTAGACCACTGTCGCGACCGACAACAGCACCAGTGGAAGCCCGAGGAGCACCGCGGCGGCTCCGTTGGCGGCGGCCAGCGCCGCGACGATCAGCCCGACAACTCCGGCCAACAGCGCCAGGCAGGCGCATTCCAGCGCCACCAATCCGATCAGTGCGGGCAGCCGCCCGCGAATCCGGGCCCAGGTTTCGCCTGCGCCGATTGTCGAGCCGAAGATCGCGCGCCCGGCGACCACCGTGAGCATGCCGGTCAGCAGGACGCCGGCCAGCCAGCCGACAAGTCCGGTGAGCGCGGCCGAGAGCATCCAGGCGCTGACATCGCTGCCGGTGAGTTCGTCGGACGGCGTAGACGTCAAGCGGTTGGCCGCAGCCAGTGGCCCGATCGCGGCCGCCAGCGTGATGATCTGTGCGGTGACGACGACGATGGTGGTCAGCCCCAAGGTGGCTTTCGGGTTGGCCCGGATGTAAACCGCTGCGCCGTTGAAGATGTCGCTGAGGCTCAACGGCCGCATCGGGATGATGCCCGGGGCGAAGCTCGGGCGAATCGGTGGCGGTGGCATGCCGTACCCGGCCTGCGGCGGGTAAACGGGGTAGCTCGGATACGGGTAGGCGTAGCCGGGCGGGGCGTAGTAGGGCGGCGGGTACGCGGGTGGGCCGTAATGGGGTGGCGGATAGCCCCACTCCGGGTAGTACGGGTAATCCGGCGGCGGCGTGCTCACCAGTCGGAGCCATCGGCGCGCGTCATGGCTTCCATACTGTCGAGCACAATGGCATTTCTCAACGTGCCGCGATCCTCGTGGGCCTCGGCGTCTGACCAGGATGCAGCGCGTAGCGTCTCACGCATGGCGGAACTCAAGTCCCGGTTGCGGGCGGATTTGACCGATGCGATGAAGTCGAAGGACAAGCTGCGCACCAACACGCTGCGGATGCTGCTGGCCGCGATCCAGACCGAGGAAGTCTCTGGCAAGGTGGCGCGCGAGCTGTCCGACGACGACGTGCTCAAGGTGTTGGGCAAGGAGGCCAGAAAACGCAGTGAGGCCGCGGAGATCTACACCCAGAACGGCCGCGGAGAGTTGGCGGCCGAGGAGCACGCCGAAGCACGGGTGATCGACGAGTACCTACCGACCCCGCTCACCGAGGCGGAGGTCGCCGACGTCGTCGATACCGCGATCGCCCAGGTGGCCGAGGAGTTGGGCGAGCGTCCCGGCATCAAGCAGATGGGTCAGGTGATGAAGGCGGCGACAGCGCTGGCGGCGGGCAAGGCCGATGGATCGCGGCTGTCCGCGGCGGTCAAGGCCCGGCTCTAGCGCCGAAGGGTCGTTTGCCTGAGCTGAGCACGGGTATCCGAGACGGATGACACGCTTCGGATACACCCTGATGACCGAGCAGAACAACCCCAAAGATCTTGTCCAGTACGCTATTTCGGCTGAGCGCCTGGGGTTTGACTTCGAGGTCAGCAGCGATCACTTCTCACCCTGGCTGACATCGCAGGGCCACGCGCCCAACGCCTGGACGATGCTCGGTGCGGTAGCGCAAGTCACCGACCACGTCGACCTCTACACCTACGTGACCTGTCCGACCATGCGGTATCACCCCGCGATCGTCGCGCAACAGGCGGCGACGTTGCAGATCCTCGCCGACGGACGCTTTACGCTGGGCCTGGGCAGCGGAGAAAACCTCAACGAGCACGTCGTCGGCAAAGGCTGGCCGGCCGTCACGCAACGGCAGGACATGCTGCTCGAAGCCATCGACGTCATCCGCGCCCTGTTCACCGGCGACTTGGTCGACTGGCGAGGCGACTACTACCAGGTCGACTCCGCGAGGCTGTGGGACATCCCGGATGTTCCGGTCGACATCGGCATCGCCGTGGGTGGAAAGAAGGCGGTCGACAAGTTCGGCCTTCACGCCGACCACCTGATCGCGGTCGAGCCCAACGGCGAGCTCGTGCGCGACTGGCACACCCTGCGTCAGGACAACGGCGTAGCCGGCGGTGGCCGCGTCGTGGGGCAGATCCCGATCAGTTGGGATCCCGACCGGGATGCCGCCATCCACCGCGCCCATGACCAGTTCCGCTGGTTTGCCGGCGGTTGGAGCGTCAACGCCGACCTGCCGACGCCGGCGGGCTTTGCCGGCGCCACGCAATTCGTTCGTCCCCAGGATGTCGCCGAGAGCATCCCTTGCGGCCCCGACCTCGACGCGATCGTCGACGCGGTGCGCCCCTACTGGGAGGCCGGGTTCACCGATATCGCCCTGGTACAGGTCGGTGGCGACAGCCAAGAGCAGTTCCTCAAGGAAGCCGCCGAGCCGCTGCTGGTTGCGCTGCGGTCGGCTGCACCCGGCGACGGCAATATTGAAGGAGTCTGATGTCGAATTCATTGCACGGCAAGAAGGTTGCGATCCTGGCCGCGGACGGCGTAGAAAAGGTCGAACTCGAGCAGCCCCGCACGGCGCTCACCGAGAAGGGTGCGCAGGTTGCGGTGCTCTCGCTGAAAGCCGGTGAGATCCAAGCGCGTAACCACGACCTGGAGCCGGCTGGGACAATCAGTGTCGACCGCACGGTGTCGGAGTCAGCTGTGGAGGATTACGACGCACTCGTTCTGCCCGGCGGCACGGTGAACCCGGACAAGCTCCGTCTGGACGACTCGGCTGTCTCCTTCGTGCGTGACTTCGTGACGTCCGGGAAGCCGGTCGCCGCGATCTGCCACGGACCGTGGACGCTGGTGGAGGCGAACGTGGTCGCGGGTCGCACCCTGACGTCGTATCCGAGTATTCGCACCGACCTGCGCAACGCCGGCGCGAACGTCGTCGACGAAGAAGTCGCCATCGACCAGAACGTGATCACCAGTCGGCGGCCGTCCGACCTTCCGGCGTTCTGCGCCGCGCTCGTCGAGAGACTCGAGCAAGCTTCGGTGGACGCCTGAGTAGTTCGCTGAGGTTTCCCGTTTCGCGCGCTCGCTTTGTGGGCATGAATGAGCTGACGACCGTGACCGACACGGCGATCGCAAGCTCGGAAGGCCGACGTGACCATCACCTTCTCTCCACCGTCGGATTCGCTGGATCTCGATGGTGTCTATCCGCCGCAACATGATTCGATGTTGTTGATCGACGCACTGGAGCGGGCCGAATTGGCCGCGGGGCGAAGCGTGTTGGACCTGTGTACCGGTAGCGGCGTCGTCGCGGTCGCCGCGGCGGCGATGGGAGCGGCCAGCGTGACCGCATTCGACATCTGCCCGCAGGCGGTGCGGTGCTCGCGTGCCCATGCCGCTCATGCCGGCGTCGACGTCGACGTCCGCGAAGGCTCCTGGACGGGTGCACTGGATTGCGGCCCGTTCGACCTCATCGTCTCCAATCCACCTTATGTACCAACGCCGTCGAGCGACGATGCCCCGTCGATACCGTTATCGGCCGGCCCCGCGTGGGCGTGGAATGCGGGTTCGGACGGTCGGATGGTGCTGGATCCGCTGTGCACCTCGGCGGCCGGATTGCTGGCCGACGGTGGCTCGATGTTGGTGGTGCACTCGGCGCTGGCCGGGGTGACGCGGTCGCTGAACTTGTTGAGATCCAGTGGCTTGTACGCATACGTCGTCGCCTCGGAATTGATCCCCTTCGGCCCAGTGCTGTCTGCGCGGGCCGACTGGTTGGAGGCTACCGGTCAGATCGAAGTAGGTTGTCGCACAGAGGAACTGGTCGTTATTCGGGCGGACAAGTCATGACCCGTCGGACTCGGGTGCAGGTGATACCGAATGGCCCGGTACTGGTAGCCGGGCCGGTCAGCATCGAGACACCCGCAGGGGACGTCGTCGAATCCGACCGATTCATGGTCGCCATCTGCACCTGTCGGCGCAGCAAGGACTATCCGATGTGCGACACCAGCCACCGACGCTGTCGTCCTGCCCGCGCCAGAAGCGCTGCAAAACAGCAAGATTCAGCTGAGCGGCCGTCGTAGCGACGTCGCGTCGGCTTTCCAGGACGCCATGATCGTGTCGGCGAGGCGATCCTCCACCGCAGCGTGAGCGCGGATGCCGAACACCACATCGCGGTCCAGGTGCGGTTCGCGCCTGACGAGGTCGCCGACGACATCGATGCGTACGACCTGCTCGTGCACCGCATCGGCCTCGACGTGCTCGTGATAGAACGCAACACATTCCGGCGGCGCAGACAGTCGCTGCAGGCCCTCGACCAATCGGCGGGAACCCGGTGGCGAGGTGATCTCCGTCGACGCGAAATGCCCTATCGCAGAACCGCGAAACTGCCGGTGCAAGCCGAACAAGGACATCACATTGACCACTGCCAAGGCATCGGCGGGTACAACGTCGAGATAGGCCAGATAGGTCGCGTCCAGACCGGCCGCGGTCAGCAGGTCGGCGAACAACTGCTGGTGGACGTTCGGCCCGTATCCGGCCCCGTACTCGTCGAATTCGATCGCGACGAATGATGCTTTGGCCTGGCCGATGAGTCGAGGGATCGCCCAGGCGTGCGGGTCGCCCTCCTTGAGGTGATACAGCGACCTGTGCACGAAGTATTCGCGCATCTGCTCCCACGACCCGTTGTCGCGTAGCCAATACGACGGCCCGGTTCCGTCTCTGGATTCGATTGAGAGGCGGTCCATTTCGGCTTCCGCGGTGTCGCCTGGTTCGATGGGGCCGACATCGCGGCGCACCGCCGCCAAAAATGTGCGCTCCATTTGCGCACGCAGGTGCAACAGCCCGGGATTCCATTCCCAGGCGGGGTCGACGCCGTCAAAGCCGCGGTAGTGCAGCTCGTAGCACATGTAGAGGGCGAGCTGCAGATCCAGGCCGTGCGGATCGGCGTCCAGCACTGAACCGTCGATACGGTTCAAGTGATCACGTGGCGCCGATTCGGTGAGGCTGCGTCGAACGGCCATCGACAGCGGCCCACGCGCTGCGGGCAACTGCGGTTCGACCGTCGTTCGTAGTTGAGCCACGCCGGTGTGTACCCGCGTGGGCACCCGTCAAACGGGCCAGTCGCACCCGGTCAGCTCGGCAGAGACATCCCAGAGCCGACGTGCCATCGCCGCATCGCGGGCCTTCTTACGCGGGGTGGTCACCGTCGGTTTGCCCCACTGGTTGAACCGGGGTGCCAGATAGCTGCCGGTCGGGAGCTCGGTGGTGACCGCCTGGATACTGGCCCGCGCGCCGGTCGCCGCGCTGTGCGCGGGAAATCGGCGGAAGGTGTGGTCACGGATCCACGGGATCACACCGGTGGCGTCTCGGGTGATATCGGTGTCGGTTGCGCCCGGATCGGTCATGTACGCCCGCATGCCGCGGCGGACCAGTTCGTAGTTGAACAGCATGACGGCCAATTTGGATTCCCCGTAGGCCGCCCATTTGGAGTACCTGCGATTGTGCCAATTCACGTCGTCGATATGCAGGCGACTCAGCGCGTACGCCGCGCTGACGACCGAGATGACCCGATCTTTGATCCGGTCTGCGAGCAGACATGTCAACGCGAAATGACCGAGATAGTTGGTGCCCATGTGGGCCTCGAAGCCGTCGGCCGTGCGGGTCAGCGGCAAGCCCAGTACGCCGGCGTTGTTGATGAGCACGTCAACGCTGTCGACCGAGTCGGCGAACTTACGCACGCTGGCCAGATCGGCCAGGTCGAGCTGAGCGATCGTCACATCGCCGGACATTGCGGCGGCGGCCCGTTCGGCTTTCGGGACGGTGCGGCAAGCGATGATGACGCGATGTCCGGCGGCGGCCAGAGCCGCGGCGGTCGCTGCTCCGACCCCGCTGTTGCCGCCAGTGACGATGATGTCCACCCAGCGATCATCCAGCGTTTGTGACAGGTAGTCAGTGAATTCGTCGCGATGGCGCCCGACCTCGTGTACCTCGAAAATTGAAGAGCGACAGGCCCGAAATCACCGTGTGCACATCGTCCACTCGATGACCGTGGTCGAGTTCCACGCTGACGCGACGTTCGCCGCCTCGCCGTTCAACTGCAACAGCCCCGATGACGGGACTGCAATGGCCCTTCTTTAGCTGAGCAAACGCCGAATAACGGCAAGTCCGCTGTCAGTTCCAGCGAAACGCGTTGTCAAGGTAACAAATCAGGGAGATGGGTGACGCGGGCCTTCTGTACTGGTAAATATTTTCTCTTTCCGGGTGCTTGAAGGTCGCGGTCGGGCTAGCATCGTCAAATTCCGCACTTATTGCGCATGAATGCAATGACCATAGGGGGGTTCCAATGGTTTTCATGTCTCGTATCGTTTGGGCAGGGTTGGGTGCCGCCGCCGCGGCCGCGTTGGGCCCGCTGGCGCTGGCGCACGCCGATGACGGACTCACCCCCATCAACGGACTTGACTTGGTGTCTGCCGGCCGAGAGGTGCCCAACACTGCACTCGGCGTCGACGGGTATGTGGGGTTTCAGCCGCTTTTCACCGAGTGGCAGCAGTACCAGCCGACCAATGTCGACGTAGGTAGTTCGACTGTGGGCGGGTATGACGTGTTCGAGACTGATTACGCAACCCCGTGGACTGATGAATCGGTCTACGACTTCGGCTCAGCCACGAGTGGTGGGACCGACCCGGGCGGCCTGGCGGGTGCGACAGTGAACGATTTCGCGCTCGACCCGAGCTTCAACGCCGCCACCGAGCAGGAGCCGCCGGCCGACGTCACCGCCGCGCTCGATAACCTCCACGTGGTGTTCGGCAACGGTGTCGAGGACAACGTCCTCACCACGGCCTTGGGTACCTTGTACTCCGTGGATGACCCGGGGGTTGGCTCAGCTGACTGGTTTGCAGCACCCGGCTCTGCCGACCCTTCTCTGCTGTTCAGCGGGCTGGCTGACACGTCAGCGGCGCTCGCGGCGGTCGAGAGTCTGTCCAGCGTATTGCCGCCCGACGTGTGGTTCCCCGGCATCTGAGGTGGTCGAGCTGGACGGTTCCAAACTGGACCGCCCGGTGTTTCACAACATCCGCGGAATTGACCCGGACAGGCCAGCTTTGGCGCGATCGGACCGCGTTCTGCGGTCTGATTGGTGGCCACACTCAGGTGAGCACTGCGGCACCCGGGAGGCTTTTGATGCACGGGACCGTCGACTATGAGCTCTGTGAAGGACACGGCCAGTGCCTGCTGGCGGACCCAGACATCTTCGACATTCCCGACGACGCCGAGCAGGTCGTGGTGTTAGAACCCGATCCACCCGAGGCCGACCGCGAACGTGTGCTGCGCGCGGCAGCCTGCCGGCCACGTGGACCCCTGAGAAGGGCTGATCTACCTAAGTACGCCGCGGTGAAGACCCGACGTAAGGGACCCGGCGTGTAGCGCCGCACATGATCGGTAATTCGATCTCTGCTGGGCACTTCTGCGAGTCGGGGTGGCGGGATTCGAACCCACGACCTCTTCGTCCCGAACGAAGCGCGCTACCAAGCTGCGCCACACCCCGCGTGAAGCCACGACAGCGTATCGCACCGAGACGGCACGCGACGAAAGGGGGAGTCGGGCCGGCCTTCGTTGGTCATCCGCAGGCCCGTCGGTGCCACGCGGATCACAGCATCCGTCGCGTTTGCGTCACAGCCCGGCGTGGAATAACCGAGTTCGTCCCGCCCTTGAATAAACTAATTGCCGCTCGGCTGCGCACAACGGAAGCGAGTTGACCATGACGGTATTAGGCGCCGTGGTATTCGGCGGATTGCTGGCCCTTGGTGTGTTGTGGCTGCTGGTGACCGCTCCCGGCAGCGATGTCGACCAAACCTGGGATCAGGCCCAGAACGCGATCGGTGTGCCCGAAAGCGTGCCCGGCACTTTGGTTTTGAGCCACTCGTCGCAGAGCTGACTGGCTCAGCGCGCCGAATACGTCGGCTGCGACCGCCCCCGAATGCGCTGCGGGTCGCGGCCACCGGTGGGCGCCGCGATCAAGGTGAGCAACGTGGCTTCGGGCCTGCAGCAGAACCGCACCGGCGCGAACGGCGACGTGCCGATCCCGGCGGAGACGTGCAACTGCATATTCGCACCCCAGCGCGACGGGCCTTTGGCGCGGGAGCGATCCAGTCCAGAGTTGGTCACCAGCGCGCCGTAGAACGGCAGGCACAGTTGACCGCCGTGGGTGTGGCCGGCCATCACCAACTGGTAGCCGTCGGCGGCGAAGCGGTCCAACACCCTCGGCTCGGGTGAATGCGTCAGACCCAGCCGAAGGTTCGCGGCCGGGCTGGCCGGGCCCGCGATCGCGTCGTAACGATCCCGCGCGATGTGCGGATCGTCGACACCGGCCGCGGCTATGTGCAGCCCCGCCACCTCGAACTCGCGCCGGTTGTGGGTGAGGTCCAACCAACCGCGTTCGGTGAATGCCGCGCGCAGGTCCTGCCAGGGCAGCGGCTGACCGTGCACCCGGTGATCGGGGTCGGTCAGATAATTCATCGGGTTCTTCGGTCGCGGCCCGAAATAGTCGTTGCTGCCGAAGACGAAGATGCCCGGGACCGACAGCAGGTCACCGAGGCTCTGAACGACTGAGGGCACCGCCCTGGGGTGCGCCAGATTGTCGCCGGTGTTGACCACCAGGTCCGGCTGCAGGCCCGCGAGTTCACGCAGCCAGGTCTGCTTACGGCGCTGGCCCGGACGCATGTGCAAGTCACTGAGGTGCAGCACCCGCAGCGGCGACGAGCCGGGTGTCAACACCGGCATGGTCAGCTCGCGCAGCGCGAAGGCATTGCGCTCGATGATGGAGGCGTAGCCGATGCCGGCGACAGCCGATCCGAGCGCGACGACGCCGGTACTTTTCAGAGCGGTGACGGTCCGACGAGGATGCAGGCCGGGACGGCCTGAGGAGGAGTCGGACAATCCGGCAAAAGCGGGGGACATGCAGGCCAGAATACTGCCGCTTGCCGAGTAGGTGCGCGTCACACACCAGCAGACCCGTTACGGAGGCGGAGGCGCCAGGATCGGAATGGTGATCGGCGGAAGACCCGGAATCTCGATCACCTGCGAGCCGACTGGCGCCGGGGGGAATCCTTCCGGCGGCGGGGGCGGCGCGGGCGGAATGCCGTTGCTGGTCTGGATCGTGATGACCGCGCCCGGGATCGTCTGGCCGTTCGGGGTGGTGCCGACCACTTCGCCGTACTTGGCACTGCTGTTGACCGACTGCGGCTGATCGGCGACCTGGAACCCGACATCCTTCAAGCGCTGTCGCGCCGCGTCGACGTCGAGGCCGGCGACGCTGGGCACCTTGGATCCGGGTCCACCCTCGACGTATTCCGGGGAGGTCGGCGGCATTTTGATGTCGCCGAAGATGGTGGCGATCGGCTTCATCGCGGTGAACCAGGTGCGGGCCGGCTCGTTACCGCCGTAGAGGTTGCCGTCGCCACACCGCCGCAGCGGCGACGAGCACAGGTCCGACGGCGAGGTGGAGTCGTCGTAGATGTAGTTGGCCGCCGCGTACTGGTTGGTGAAGCCGACGAAGCCCGACGACCGGTGCGCCTCGGTGGTGCCGGTCTTGCCGGACACCGGCAGATTCCATCCGGCCGCACCCGCGGAGCCCGATGCGGTACCGCCGCCTAGCGCGTCCTTGCTCATCGCGTTGGCCAGCGTGTTGGCGAGTCCTTCCGGCACCACCTGGTCGCACGCCTCGGTGGTGACGGACACCGCGTTGCCGTTGCGGTCGATCAGCTTGTCGACGGGGTTCGCCGGGCACCAGGTGCCGCCCGACGCCAGCGTCGCTGCGACGTTGGACAGTTCCAGCGCGTTCAGTGCGAACGGGCCCAGCGTGAACGACCCGAGGTTCTGCCGCTTGATGAAATCGGCCAGGCTCTCGTTGCTGTCCGGGTCGTAGGCGCGGGCGCTGCCCGGTTCGGCGTAGGACCGCAAGCCGAGCTTGACCGCCATGTCGACCGCGCGCGGAACCCCGATCAGTTGGATAAGCCTCGCGAACGCGGTGTTGGGGGATGTGGCCAGTGCGTCGGTCACACTCATCGACCCGCGATAGTTACCGGCGTTGATCACGCACCACTGCTCCTTGGGGCAGCCCTTGGCGCCACCATTTCCCATGCCCTTGGCCTGGAATCTGCCCGGCACCTCCAGGTTGGTGTTGATCCCCATGCCCATTTGCATGGCGGCCGCGGTGGTGAAGATCTTGAATATCGACCCGGCGCCGTCGCCGACCAGAGAGAACGGCTGCGCCCGCATGGTCTCGCCGGCCTCGCTGTTCAGCCCGTAGGTGCGGTTGCTGGCCATCGCGACGACCTTATGCGTGTTCTTTCCGGGCCGGATCACGCTCATCACGCTGGCGATGCCCTCGAGGTTGGGGCTCGCGAACGTGTCGATCGCGTGCTTGACCGGCTCCTGCACCTCGGGGTCGAGGTTGGTCCGGATCAAATAGCCGCCGCGGGCGAGTTGCTCTTTGCTGATCCCGGCCCGGGACAGGTATGCCTGCACGTAGTCGCAGAAGAACGCGCGGTCGCCCGCCGCGATGCAGCCCCGCGGAAGTTCTTTGGGCTGCGGCAGGATCCCCAGCGGCTCGGCTTTGGCGGCGCGCAGCGCGTCGGCCTCGCTGGGGAGATTGTCGATCATGGTGTCCAGCACCAGGTTTCGGCGGGCCAGCGCTCCGTCCGGGTTGACGTAGGGATTGAGCGTACTGGTCGACTGGACCAGGCCGGCGAGCAGCGCCGCCTGCTGCCAGTTCAAGTCGGTGGCGTTGATGCCGAAGTAGGTCTGCGCGGCGTCCTGCACGCCGAAGGCGTTGTTGCCGAACGACACCAGGTTCAGGTAGCGGGTCAAGATCTCCGGCTTGGTGAAGGTCTTGTCCAGGGTGAGTGCCATCCGGATCTCCCGCAGCTTGCGGGCCGGCGTGGTCTCGATGGCGGCGCGCTTCTCGGCGTCGGTCTGCGCGATCACCAGCAATTGGTAGTTCTTGACGTACTGCTGCTCGATCGTCGAACCGCCGCGGGTGTCTACATCGCCCGACGCATACCCGGCCAGTCCGGTCAGGGTGCCTTTCCAGTCGACACCGTTGTGCTCGGCGAACCGCTTGTCTTCGATGGACACGATGGCCAACTTCATTGTGTTGGCGATCTTGTCGGTGGGCACCTCGAACCTGCGCTGGTCGTAGAGCCAGGCGATGGTGTTGCCTTTGGCGTCCACCATCGTGGTCACCGCAGGGACGTCACCCTCGAGGAGTTGCGCCGACGCGTTGCCGACGACCTCCGAGGCGCGGTTGGACATCAAGCCGACGCCGCCGGCGATGGGAAACAGCAGAGCCGCGACGACAACACTGGCGAGCAGACAACACCCGGCGAGTTTGGCGATAGTGACCGCGGTCGCGGGGCGCTCTGGCATGGCTACTAGACTAGCGGCGCTGCAACGGGAGTCTTCGCGAGTGGGCTGTGCGAACAGTTTTCACCGCGGACTCGCCTCAGGTTTCTCTCAGCCGCAGCTCAGGCCGCTATTAGCCGCTTCGAACACCCGTTTCGGGATCTGCCTCAAGATCGGACTGCACGGTCGTCCCAAAAAAGCCGATCTGAGACTGTTGCGCAATTGGTACCTGACCACGTAGCTTATCCACACAATGAGATACAGGTAACACCGACATGGACAGTGTGGCATAGGTCGCATCGGTGGAACCGGTGGCAAGAGCGAAGGGGAATCGCTGGTGTCAGGAATAGGGATCGTAGGGCAGAAGATGGCCGCAGAATCGCCGAACGCAACGCTGTGCGGTGCTGACGCGGAGTCGAGAATTGCCTGGGTCTCCAAGGCGCTCTGCCGGGGCGCTGACCCCGACGAGCTGTTTGTCCGGGGGGCCGCACAACGTAAGGCCGCGGTGATCTGCCGGCACTGTCCGGTGATGCTGGAGTGCGGGGCCGATGCATTGGACAACCGCGTCGAGTTCGGTGTCTGGGGTGGGATGACCGAACGCCAACGCCGCGCGTTGCTCAAGCAGCACCCCGAGGTGGTGTCGTGGGCGGAGTTCTTCAGCGCCCAGCGCAAGCACCGCAGCGTCGGCTGAACAGGCAGAAGCAGAGTCAGCGGCCGGCTATCAAGCCGGCCGCTCTTCATTGGCCAGCCTTCTCAGCCAGTCGCCGTCATCTGATCGGCGATCGCGCGCAACGCCTCCAGATCTGAGACGTCGAACGGCAGCGATGGCACCCCGACGATGGCGACGTGCGGGTTGGCCCCGGTAAAGCGGGACAGCAACCTGATCTCCCGTTTGGACGTCGACGCGCGATCGGCGTGAATCTCCAAGATGGCCTCGGTCAAACCGTGGTCGTCGATGGCGTCGGTCCCGCTCTCGAGGGACTTGGCGCCGTCGATGGCGCGCTCGAACGGCAGCGAGCACAGCATGGGATGGGTCCGGTTCAGGATCAGTCCGGCAAGCGGCATCTGTTCCTCGGAAAGCCGGTCGACGAAGAACGACGCCTCCCGAAGCGCGTCCGGCTCGGCCGCCGATACCACGACGAACTGCGTGCCGCGCCGCTTGAGCAACGCATAGGTGCGGTCGGCTTTTTCCCGGAACCCGCCGAAGGTGGCATCGAGTGACTGCACGAAACTCGCGGCATCGGAGAGCATCTGCGAGCCCAACACGGTTGACAGCGCCTTCATCGCCAAACCGACCGCGCCGGTGACCAACCGGCCGATGCCGCGGCCCGGCCCCAGCAACAGCTTCCACAACCGGCTGTCCATGAAGCTGCCCAGCCGCTTCGGCGCGTCGAGGAAATCCAGCGCATTGCGCGACGGCGGGGTGTCCACCACGACCAGATCCCAGCGATCTTCGCCCAGCAATTGGCCGAGCTTTTCCATCGCCATGTATTCCTGCGTCCCGGCCAGCGAGGTGGCAACCGTTTGATAGAACTGGTTGTCCAGAATCGCTTGTGCGCGATCGCCTCCCGAGTACTGGAGCACCATCTCGTCGAAGGTGCGGCGCATGTCGAGCATCATCGCGTAGAGCTCGCCGGAGACCTCAGGAGCGAGCGGCACGCGTTGCGGCGAGTTGCCAAGATCGTTGATGCCCAACGCCTGTGCCAGCCGCTTGGCCGGGTCGATGGTCAGGACGACGACGGTGCGACCGTATTCGGCCGCCCGCAGCGCCATGGCCGCGGCGGTCGTGGTCTTGCCGACTCCACCGGCGCCGCAGCACACCACGACGCGGTTGGACCGGTCGGCCAGGATGCCGGCGATATCCAGGGTCGGCGGTGCGGTGCTCATCGAACTCCCTGCTGTGCAAGTGATTCCGACAACTCATACAGACTGCCGAGATCGACGCCATCGGCGATGGTCGGTAGCTGGAGCCGTGGCACCTCGAGCTCGTCGAGTTGCTCGGCGGTCGTTGCCCGGGCAGCGATCCGAGTGGCGTGCTGGATGGCCTCGGTCAGCAAGCCCGCGAAGTCATCGTCGCTCAACGTGATTCCGGCTGCAGTCAACCCCGCTCGCACCGCGTCGGCGTCGACGTCGCCCTCGGCGGCTTTCGCGAGGTCGTCGGGGGGCAGGTACGCCTCGATGTTGCGGTTGACGATCACGCTGCCGATCGGCAAGCCCAGTCCTGTGAGCTCGTCGATCGCCTCGAGCGTCTCCTGCATCGGCAGCGCCTCGAGCAGCGTGACCAGGTGGATGGCCGTCTGGTCGGAATGCAGGATCTTCACCACGCCCTCGGCCTGCGAATACACCGGGCCACCCTTGGCCAGGTCGGACACCGCGCGGGTGACGTCGAGGAAGCGGGAGATCCGGCCGGTCGGCGGCGCGTCGACGACGATCGCGTCGTAGACCGGATGCTTGGTCCCTTTGTCGGTACGGATCACCGATTCCTTGATCTTGCCGGTGAGCAAGACGTCGCGCAGACCCGGCGCGATGGTCGTCGCGAACTCGATCGCCCCGATGCGGCGCATCGCCCGGCCGGCGATGCCGAGGTTGTAGAACATGTCGAGGTATTCCAGGAAGGCCGCCTCGATGTCGATCGCCAGCGCGTTGACCTGCCCGCCGGCCTCGGCGGTGGCGATCTTCAGCTCCTTGTAGGGCAGCGGTGGCACATCGAAGAGCTGCGCGATGCCTTGGCGCCCTTCGACTTCCACGAGTAAGACCTTGCGGCCGCCGGATGCCAGCGTCAACGCCAGCGCGGCAGCAACGGTCGACTTGCCGGTACCGCCTTTGCCGGTGACGAAATGTAGACGGGCCTTGGACAACCGCGATGGCCAGCCGACGGGGCTGCCGCCGCTCGATGAGGTCCCCACCCCTGCATGCTAACCAGTACTGCCCGGCTCCTTCGCAGGCCATGGCGCAGGCTCGCATCGTCGCCGGGCGCCAGAAGGCGCGACGGGCCTGTCGATAAGCTCGGCGTATGACCCAACCCACCACCTGGGAGTACGCCACCATCCCGCTGTTGACCCACGCCACCAAGCAGATCCTCGACCAGTGGGGCGCCGACGGTTGGGAGCTGGTCGCCGTGCTGCCCGGTCCGACCGGTGAGCAGCACGTCGCGTATCTGAAGCGACCTAAATGACGGCGTCGGCTCGGCTTGCCGAGCTGGGCATCGAGCTGCCCGCGGTGGCCAAGCCGCTGGCCTCGTATGTGCCGGCGGTGCGCACCGGCAACCTGGTGTACACCTCGGGGCAGTTGCCGACCCGGGCCGGCGCGCTGGCTCAGGCCGGGAAGGTCGGCGTCACCGTCACGCCCGAGGACGCCAAGCAACTCGCCCGCATCTGCACACTCAACGCGCTGGCCGCGATCGATGCGCTGGTCGGTATCGACTCGGTGGTCCAAGTGGTCAAGGTCGTCGGATTCGTCGCGTCCGCAGCCGGATTCAACGGCCAGCCTGGCGTGGTCAACGGCGCCTCGGATCTGCTCGCCGAGGTGTTCGGCGGCAGCCATGCCCGTTCAGCGGTCGGGGTGTCCGAGCTGCCGCTGGACTCCCCGGTCGAGGTCGAGCTGGTGGTCGAGGTCGAGTAGCGGCCGTGACTGTTTCCGCCGAGTCGACGACGCATCCCGCTTACGGGCAGCTGCGCCCGGTCACCGACACCGCGTCGGTGCTACTGGCGGACAACCCCGGGCTGATGACGCTGGAGGGCACCAACACCTGGGTGCTGCGTGGTCCGCGCAGCGACGAGGTCGTCGTGATCGATCCCGGTCCCGATGACGACGACCACATCGCGAAGCTGGCCGATGTCGGTCGGATCGCGCTGGTGCTGATCAGTCACCGGCACGGCGATCACACCGACGCGATCGACAAGCTCGTCGACCTGACCGGTGCGCCGGTGCGCTCGGCGGGCAGCGGATTTCTTCGTGGCATGTCCGGCGAGTTGATCGACGGCGAAGTGATCGACGCGGCGAACCTGAGGATCACGGTGCTGGCGACCCCGGGCCACACCGCCGACTCGCTGTCGTTCGTCCTCGATGACGCCGTGCTGACCGCGGATACCGTATTGGGCCGCGGAACCACCGTCATCGACAACGAAGACGGCAGCCTGATCGACTATCTGGAATCGCTGGAGCGGCTGCGCGGGCTCGGCGGTCGAACCGTGCTGCCCGGCCACGGGCCGGACCTGCCGAATCTGGAAGCCGTGGCGTCGGAATACCTGGCGCATCGTGAGCAGCGGCTCGAGCAGATCCGCTCGGCGCTGCGCACCCTCGGTGAGGACGCCACGACACGGCAGGTCGTCGAACACGTCTACGTAGACGTCGACGAAAAGCTATGGGACGTCGCGGAATGGTCCGTGCAGGCCCAGCTGGACTACCTACGCCGCTAGCGGGCCTCGAGATCGACGCTAACGCGCAATCGAGCGACTTGGGTTAAAAGGATGGTTGCAACACTTCGCGATTAGGGGTGTTATGCGCCATTGGTCTTTGGTGTCGGTGCAGCGTCGATTTTGGGATTTAGTAGCCGCGGGTTGGTCTACTGAGGATGCGGCAGTAATGGTCGGCGTGTCGGCGACCTGTGGGCTGGAGTGGTTCCGCAGATTCGGTGGTGTGAATCCACGTATGCAAGTGGCTCAAGGTGTCACGCGGCCTCGGCTGTCGTTGTTGGAGCGCGAGCGGATCATGATCGGCACCGCGCGGGGTGAGTCGATTCGTTCGATCGCACGCGGGTTGGGGCGTGCTCCTTCGACGGTTATGCGCGAGATCGAGAAGAACGGCCGTACCCGGATGGCCCCTGGCCGGTATCGGGCGTTGCACCGGTTCGGAGCCAACCGGGGCGGCTGGGATGCTCGATCGGGGTATTCAGCGTCGTTGGCTCAGCAGCGCACCGAGGCGCGTGCCCGGCGACCTAAGGCCGGCAAGCTAGCCCGCTGTCCGGCGTTGTGCGCGCAGGTGCAAGCGTTGTTGGTCAAGAAGTACAGCCCCGAACAAATCGCCGGGGTGTTGGCCACGACCTATCCTGATCGCCCGGAGATGCAGGTGTCCCACGAAACCATCTATAAAGCGCTCTACGTGCAAGGACGCGGCGAGCTGCGCCGTGAGTTGACTACGTGTCTGCGCACCGGCCGTGCGTTGCGCAAACCGCGCCGTCGGTCTCGTGGCGGCGATCGCCGTGGCCGCATTCCGGGCATGATCAACGTTTCTGAGCGCCCCGCCGAAGCAGACGATCGAGCCGTACCTGGGCACTGGGAAGGAGATTTGATCATCGGTAAGGATCAAGCCTCCCAGATCGGCACGCTGGTGGAGCGCTCCACCGGATTCGTCCGCCTCCTGCACCTGCCCGACACCCGCTCAGCCGAGGTCGTCGCTGACGCCATGATCGCTGCGATCAAAGAATTACCGCCCACACTGCGTCGTACCGTGACGTGGGATCAGGGTCACGAGATGGCTCAGCACGCCCGGATCAGCATCGACGCGGGCATCGAGGTCTACTTCTGCGACCCACACTCGCCCTGGCAGCGGGGAAGCAACGAGAACACCAACGGGCTTTTGCGGCAATACTTTCCGAAGGGAACCGATCTCTCGATTCACTCGGCCGAACACCTCAGCTACGTCGCTGACGAACTCAACGGCCGACCACGAAAACGGTTCGGCTGGGATAACCCCACCAACCGCCTCAACGCACTACTGTCAACCACAACAGAAACCACTGTTGCAACCAAACCTTGAAACCGCCCGAGAGACCGTCTCGGTAACGTCGATTTCGGCGCGCGGCGCACCAAGCCACTAGCGAGCGCGCCTAGCCAGCCGTTCGGAGTCCGAGATCAGCACGCTCTTGCCCTCCAAGCGAATCCAGCCGCGGTGGGCGAAGTCGGCCAGGGCCTTGTTCACGGTTTCACGCGAGGCACCGACCAGTTGTGCGATCTCTTCCTGAGTCAGGTCGTGCGTCACCCGCATCGCGCCGCCCTCCTGGGTGCCGAAGCGCTGAGCGAGCTGCAGCAGCTGCTTGGCGACCCGGCCGGGCACGTCGGTGAAGATCAGGTCGGCGAGGTTGTTGTTGGTGCGGCGCAGCCGGCGGGCCAGCACTCGCAGCAATTGTTCGGCGATCTCGGGACGGTCAGCGATCCAGGCCCGCAGCGCGTCGCGGTCCATAGACACCGCCCGCACCTCGGTGATCGTGGTCGCGCTGGACGTCCGCGGGCCGGGGTCGAAGATCGACAACTCACCGAACATGTCGGACGGCCCCATGATGGTCAGCAGGTTCTCCCTGCCGTCCGGTGAACGGCGGCCGATCTTCACCTTGCCGGAAATGATGATGTACAGCCGATCACCCGGCTCACCCTCCGCGAAAACCGTATGCCCGCGCGGGAAGTCGACGGGTTGCAGCTGCTTGGTCAGCGCGGCGACGGCGCTCGGTTCAACCCCCTGGAAGATTCCGGCCCTCGCCAGGATCTCGTCCACGTTGCCCCTTCAGCTATTCAAACAACTCTGGTCGGCGCAGGTCTGTCGCCCGACTCCGCCTCGGTCCGCTTCGCGGTCCGCGTCGTCATCGGGCAGTTAGCGCCCGGCTCGATGGTCCGGCCGATCTGAAGTCTAAAGGTAGGCCATCGACTTAACGTGCCAACGCTACACACGATTGGCATGCTGACGCGGTGCAAATTGCCGATTCGGCTGTGAATGGTTAGGCGTCTGGCGCGGGCTGTCGGGTTGTTCGGCGGCGGCAACTAAGGCGGCGGCCCGCATTTGATCCGTCGCCCATTCGGCGCTACTGGGCAAATAGTGCAACTCGTCGGCGATGCGACGGTGCAAGCTGTCCAGCGCCTCGGGCATTCCGTCCCGGGCCAGTATGCGCACATCGCCCGGCTCGGCCTGCTCGAGAAATTCCGCGACATCACTTGCGGTGAGCGTGTCGTCTTCCAAGCCTGCTTCCAGCCGTTGAAGCCCGAAGGTTGCGAGCATCAGCAACCCCGGGATGAATGCAACGACCAACCAGGACACAAGCAGCAAGTAAACACGGCTAAGGTCTCAGCGGGATCACGAATCAGTACTCTGTCGGGGTGACAATGGGCAAACCTTCCCGCGCTGCCGCCAAGGCCGGAGCGGGGGCCAGTGGCGCCGGAGCCCGCCGATGGGCGTCGGAAACCCCGCTGGGTTTGACGCGTCGCGCTCGTCGGATGAACCGCAAACTGGCAGAAGCGTTTCCGCATGTCTACTGCGAGCTGGACTTCACCTCACCGCTGGAGTTGGCGGTGGCCACGATCTTGTCGGCGCAAAGCACCGACAAACGGGTAAATCTCACCACTCCGGCATTGTTCGTCCGTTACCGCACCGCTGTGGATTACGCGCAGGCGGACCGCGAAGAACTTGAAACCCTTATTCGCCCGACCGGCTTCTATCGGAACAAAGCGTCGTCGTTGATCGGGCTCGGACAAGCCTTGGTCGAGCGCTTCGACGGCGAGGTGCCGCACACCATGGAAGAGCTCGTCACGCTGCCCGGCGTGGGCCGCAAGACGGCGAACGTCATCCTGGGCAACGCCTTCGATGTCCCGGGAATCACCGTCGACACCCATTTCGGTCGATTGGTCCGGCGGTGGCGGTGGACAGCCGAGGAAGACCCGGTCAAGGTCGAGCATGCCGTCGGTCAACTCATCGAGCGCAGCGAGTGGACGCTGCTCAGCCACCGGGTGATCTTCCACGGCCGCCGGGTGTGCCACGCCCGCAAACCGGCCTGCGGAGTGTGCGTCTTGGCCAAGGACTGCCCGTCTTTCGGGATCGGCCCCACCGAACCACTGCTCGCCGGCCCGCTGGTGCAAGGCCCGGAAACCGAACACCTTCTGGCGATGGCCGGCTTGTAGTTGACCGCCGCCTCTGGAACCACCCGCTGGACCGTCGCGGTTCTGGCGATTGTCGCCGCTCTGGTCGCCGGATTGCTCATGCAGTTGAGGCACCACTCGGACTCGTCGACCGCGCCGCCGGATGCGTCTGCCCGGGTACATCGCGACGCCGACACCGCGGCAGCACTGGCCGGGCCGCGACAACGCGCCGACCTGGCCCCGTGCCCACAACCTGGCGGGCGGCCCGGCTCCGCGGAGTTGCGCGGTGTGACAGCCGAATGCGCGGCCGACGGCTCGGTTGTCGACGTCGGGCCGGCGCTGGCCGGGCACCGCGTCGTCCTCAACCTGTGGGCGTATTGGTGCGGACCGTGCGCGATCGAACTGCCCGCGATGGCGGAGTATCAGCGGCGGGCCGGCCCCGATGTGTTGGTGGTGACGGTGCATCAGGACGAGAACGAGACGGCCGGGTTGTTGCGGCTGACTGAACTCGGGGTCCGGCTGCCGACGCTGCAGGACGGTCGCCGCCGGATCGCCGCGGCGTTGCGGGTGCCCAATGTCATGCCCGCGACGGTCGTTCTGGACTCGGACGGTAGCGTTGCGAAGACGTTGCCGCGCGCGTTCGCCAGCGCCGACGAGATTGCCGCTGCGGTCGGAGTTCAGTCACGATGACGCGGCCCGGGGGCAGTGGGATGGGACGAAGGAGGGGCCGGTGAGCGGTGGCGGCACTCCCCACCAGCTCGGCGGGACGTTGTTGAGACCCGAGCTGGGCCCGCCCTGGTTGACGCCACTGGTCGACAACGTCGCTGAGATGCCCGATGCCTTCCGGCGGCGTCTTCCCCCTGACGTCGTGGAGATGGTGACCGCGGCCGAAGCCACGGCGACGGCCCGCAACAACGGCCGCGACGCGGCGGTGCTGATCTTGTTCTCGGGTCCGTCGTCCGATTCCCTTCCCGACGACGCCGATCTGCTGGTGATCGTGCGGGCCGACTCGTTGCGTCATCACGCAGGCCAAGCCGCGTTTCCCGGCGGCGCATCCGATCCCGGCGACGACGGGCCGGTCGCCACTGCGCTGCGCGAGGCTCGCGAGGAGACCGGCATCGAGACCACCAGACTCCATCCACTGGCGACGATGGAACGAACGTTCATCGCGCCCTCGGGTTTTCACGTCGTCCCGGTGCTGGCGTACTCGCCGGATCCAGGGCCGGTGGCCGTCGTGGATCAGGCCGAGACAGCAATGGTGGCGCGCGTCCCGGTCCGGGCTTTCATCAATCCCGCCAACCGGCTGATGGTGTACCGGCGCACTCTCAGTCGACGCTTCGCCGGGCCGGCATTTCTGTTGAACGACATGTTGGTGTGGGGTTTCACCGGTCAGGTGATCTCGGCGATGTTGGACGTCGCAGGCTGGGCCGAGCCCTGGGACACCAGCGATCTCCGCGAGTTGGACGAAGCGATGGCGATGGTCGGCGATAAGGATGATGCCTGATGACCTCCTCACAATGGTTGGACATCGCTGTGTTGGCAGTTGCCTTCATCGCGGCGATCTCGGGATGGCGTTCGGGCGCGCTCGGCTCGGTGCTGTCGTTCATCGGCGTCCTGCTGGGTGCGATCGCGGGCGTCTTGTTGGCCCCCCACCTCGTCGCGCACGTCGCCGCACCCCGGGCGAAATTGTTCGCCGCGCTGTTCTTGATCCTCGCGCTGGTCGTGGTGGGCGAGGTTGCGGGCGTGGTCCTGGGCCGCGCGGTTCGCGGGGCGATTCACAGCAATTCGGTTCGATTCTTCGATTCACTGGTCGGGGTTGCGGTGCAGTTGGTGGTGGTCCTGGTGGCGGCCTGGCTGCTGGCGACTCCGTTGACGTCATCGGCCGGCCAACCGAGTTTGGCTGCCGCAGTGCGTGGTTCGCGGGTGCTGGCGCAAGTCAACGACTACGCGCCGGAGTGGCTCAAGACGGTGCCCAAGCGGTTGTCGGCGCTGCTGGACACCTCGGGTCTGCCGCAGGTGCTGGAGCCGTTCAGTCGCACGCCGGTGGTGGCGGTCGCGGCACCCGACTCGGCGCTGGCCAACAACCCGGTGGTCGCCAACACCGAGCCGAGCGTGGTCAAGATCCGGGCGATCGCACCGGGTTGCCAGAAAGTGTTGGAGGGCAGCGGATTTGTGTTGTCGCCGGATCGGGTGATGACCAACGCCCACGTCGTCGCCGGCGCGAACAGCGTCACCGTGGAAGCCAGCGGCAACCCCTACGACGCGACCGTGGTGTCCTATGACCCGACGGTCGACATCGCGATCCTGTCGGTACCGCACTTGCCCGCCGGGCCGCTGGCCTTCGCCAGCGCACCGGTGACATCGGGCACCGAAGCGATCGTGATGGGCTATCCGGGCGGCGGCGGTTTCATGGCGACGCCGGCCAGGATCCGCGAGCTCATCGAGCTCAACGGGCCCGACATCTACCGGAACGCGACAATCAACCGTGAGGTCTACACGGTCAGAGCGACTGTGGAGCAAGGTAATTCGGGTGGTCCACTGATCAGCCTCGACGGCCAGGTGATCGGTGTGGTCTTCGGTGCCGCCGTCGACGACAACGACACCGGGTTCGTGCTGACCGCCAAAGAGGTGGCCGCGCAGCTCGCGCACATCGGCGACACCGCGCCGGTCCCCACCGGGGCGTGTGTCAGCTGAGTGGTGACCGGTACACCCGCTCGAGGAATCGGGACAGGTGACCGTTGACTTCGTCGGGCTGCTCTTCGTGGCTGTAATGCCCTGCCCCGGCGATGGATACGTAGCGGCCGTGTGGCGCGTAACGCTGCGTTCGTTCCACCGGGTCGGCCAGCACGTACGGATCGGCGTCGCCGTGGATATGCAGCATCGGGATACCGAACGGCCGGCTCATCGATCGCATGAAGCGTCGGCCTTCTTCCCGTAGCTGGCTGCGCACCGCCCAACGCTGATACTCCAGCGCGCAGTGTGCGGCCGATCTGATCTGGACAGCCTGTCGAAGATGACCGATCGTCTCGGAAAATTCTTCGGAGGCAACCCATTTGGCGCTAGCCCGGCTGCGTACCAGGCGTTCGATCTCTTCGCCGTCGTGTCGGGTCAAAACTCGTTCCGGCCAGATCGGCGCCTGGTAGCGCAGCAGCGAGGGCAGCAGCGCACGCCGCTGATCGCGGCGGGTCAGCACCGATCTGCGCAGCGCGGCCGGATGCGGCGAGCTGACCACCGCGATGGCGCGCACCAGTCGTGAGTGCAGCACCGAGGTGGCCCAGCAGACCAGCCCCCCGTCGGCGTGGCCGACCAGCGTTGCCGAGTTGTGCCCCAGCGCCCGGATCAGCCCGGCGGTGTCCCCGGCCAGCGTCCAACCGTCATACCCGCGCGGCGGCTTGTCGCTGCTGCCGTAGCCGCGCAAGTCCACCGCGACCACGCGCGCCCCTGTGAGACCGCGCAGTTGATGACGCCATGACCACCAGAACGACCCGAAACCGTGCAGCATGATCACCAGCGGCTGCGCCGTCGACGGGGTGGATGCGACGGGCTCGGCGGGCGTCGCCTCGACGACATGGAAGCGAATGCCGTTGGCGTGCACGTCCAAATGCCGCCACGGCCCGTCGATACGGGTCACCCACGGATCGGGTGGCGCCATCTACCAACCCGAGGGATCGGTGGGCGTCCCGCCCGGCGGCGAGGCGAGCGCCGGCGCCGAGGGCTTGTCGCTGCCCGGCGTGAACGCCGACCGCGTCTCCTTGACCGATTCGATCGTCTGCTGCGGCCCGCGGATACGGCGGACCTTGAGATAGCCGAGCAACGCCAGCACCGCGGTGACCACCACCATGATCCCGAACACGATCAGGAAGGCCACCCAACGCCACAGCCAGGTGTCGAGCAGTTCGGCCAGGAAGAAGAAGAAAAAGAAGGTCGAATAGAACAGCACCACCAACGCCGCGATGAAGAACACGCTGCCGGTGAGGCCCTTCTTGACGTCGCGGGTGATTTCCGCGCGAGCCAGTTCGACCTCGGCTCTGACCAGCGTCGACATCTGCGACGTCGCGTCCTTGACCAGCGCGCCGATCGACGGCTCGGCGGACAGCGCATGCGGGTCGGTCAACGGGATCGTGGTCAGCGTGCGGGGAACCCCGTCCTTGCGGTCGGCGCTCTTTCGGTCCTGCTTGCTCACAGACGTCCTCCCGGCCGGGCTTCGTTGTCGTCGCGGTTCATGTTGCCATGCAGTCCAAAAGCTGACGAGGCCAACTCAGTACCACCGCCGCGTTCGAGGATCAAGGCCCGTGGGCAGCGGTCACGCTAGACTGGCGCCGCTGTTCTGGTGTGCGTTGATTTGCTGACGGGGGTACGAATTTGCCGACCACGCGCCGCTGGTTGCCTCGTTTCTCCGCGGCGATGGTCACGGCGGCGGCGGTGAGCCTGCCCGGCGCGCTGGCAGGCGCCGACGACCGGGTTCCACTGGGCGGCGGGTCTGGCATCGTCATCAACGGCGACACGCTGTGCACGCTGACCACCATCGGCACCGACCCCAAAGGCGACCTGATGGGTCTGACGTCCGCGCACTGCGGCGGTCCGGGCGCGCAGGTGGCGTCCGAGGCGGCGAAAGACCATGGGGTCTTGGGCACGATGGTGTCGGGCAACGACGGCCTCGACTATGCGGTCATCCAGTTCGACCGGGCCAAGGTGGCACCGGTCGCCAACGTCGCCGGTTTCGTGATCAACGGCATCGGGCCGGATCCGGCTTTCGGCCAGGTCGCGTGCAAACAGGGCCGCACCACCGGTAATTCCTGCGGCGTCACCTGGGGACCGGGCCAGGACCCGGGCACCATCCTCATGCAGGTGTGCGGGCAGCCGGGCGACTCGGGTGGCCCGGTGACCGTCAACAATCAGTTGGTCGGGATGATCCACGGCGCCTTCAGCGACAACTTGCCGGTCTGCGTCACCAAATACATTCCGCTGCACACTCCGGCCGTGGTGCAGTCGATCAACGCGATCTTGGCCGACCTGCAGAGCAAGGGCCGCCCCGGCGCCGGCTTCGTCCCGGTGCCCGCCTGACCGCCGGGCTTTATTTAGCCTCGCGGATCGCGTCGAACACGCCCGGGTCAAGCAGCGTCGAGGTGTCGCCGAGTTCTCGCTTCTCGACAATGTCGCGCAGCAAGCGGCGCATGATCTTGCCGCTGCGGGTCTTCGGCAATTCGGGCACCACGTGCAACTCGCGCGGGCGGGCGATCGGCGAGATCTCCCGGGCCACCTCGGCGCGCAACTCGTCGATGATCTCTGCGCCCACCGCGTCGGCGTGATCGGCCTGCAGGACGACGAACGCGCAGATCGCCTGACCGGTGGTCTCGTCGGTGGCCCCGACCACGGCGGCTTCGGCCACCCCCGAATGACCGACCAGCGCCGACTCGACTTCCGCGGTGGAGATGCGATGTCCCGACACGTTCATCACGTCATCGATACGGCCCATCACCCAGATGGCACCGTCGGAGTCGTACCGCGCGCTGTCCCCGGCGAAGTAATAGCCGTGCTCGGGATACCTCGACCAGTAGGTCTCACGGAAGCGGTCGGGGTCGCCCCAGATGCCCCGCAGCATCGACGGCCACGGCTGGTCCAACACCAGATAACCGGCGGTGTGTTCGCCCTCGTTGCTCGACGGGATGGCGAGTTCGTCGCCGTGGTCGTCGACGACCTTCGCCGAGATGCCCGGCAACGGCGTCATCGCCGAACCCGGTTTGGCCGCGGCCACGCCGGGCAGCGGCGAGATCATCGCGGCGCCGGTTTCGGTCTGCCACCAGGTGTCGACCACCGGCGTGTGGCCGGCGCCCATGACAGTGCGGTACCAGCGCCAGGCCTCCGGGTTGATCGGCTCGCCGACCGTCCCCAGCAGTCGCAGGCTGGACAAGTCGTGGGCGTCCGGGATCTCGCGACCCCACTTCATGAACGTCCGGATCATCGTCGGCGCGGTGTAATAGATTGTCGCGCCGTACTTCTCGATGATCTCGAAATGCCGGTGCTGGTTGGGTGTGTCCGGTGTGCCTTCGTAGATGATCTGTGTGACGCCGTTGGACAGCGGGCCGTAGACGCCGTAGGTGTGGCCGGTCACCCAGCCGATGTCGGCGGTGCACCAGAACACATCGGTTTCCGGTTTGATGTCGAAGATGTTGTGGTGGGTGTAGGACGCCTGGGTGAGGTAACCACCGCTGGTGTGCACGATGCCTTTGGGCGAGCCGGTGGTGCCCGAGGTGTACAGCAGGAACAGCGGGTGCTCGGCGTCGAAGGCCTCGGCTTTGTGTTCTGGCGACGCCGGCTCGACGACGTCGTGCCACCACAGGTCGCGTCCCTGCGTCCACGGCACGTCGATGCCGGTGCGTTTGACGACCAGGACGTGTTCGATGGTGGCGCTGTCGGCGACTGCTTGGTCGACCGCTTCCATCAGTGGCGCGGGCTTGCCCCGGCGGAACTGCCCGTCAGCGGTGATCAGCAGCTTGGCCTGTGCGTCGGCGATCCGGGCCCCCAGCGCGTTAGCGCTGTACCCGGCGAAGACCACGCTGTGCAGCGCGCCGAGGCGCGCGCACGCCAGCATCGCGACGATGGCTTCGGGGATCATCGGCAGGTAGATCGCCACGCGATCCCCGGCGACCAGACCCAGACCGCTCAGTGCGTTGGCCGCTTTACCCACTTCGGACTGCAGGTCGCTGTAGGTGAGGGTGCGGCCCTCGCCGACCCGCTCGCCCTCCCAGTGGATGGCCACCCGGTCGCCGTTGCCGGCTTCGACGTGACGGTCGACGCAGTTGTAGGCGACGTTGAGCGTGCCATCGGTGAACCATCTGGCGAACGGTGCGTCCGACCAATCCAGTACCTGGGAAAACGGCGTCGCCCAGGACAGTCGGTTGGCCTGCTGGGCCCAGAACGCCAACCGGTCTTGCTCGGCCTCCTGGTAGAGGGCGTCGCCGGCGTTGGCCTGCGCAGCGAACTCTGCCGGCGGCGGATAGGACGACGGTCCGTGCGTGTGCGTCTCGGTCACGCGCAAGACTCTAATCAGCCTGGGTTAATTTTTGACGCAGTGTTAGGCAAGAGCGGCGCACGGGCGGAGCAGGGCTGACCGGAGGAGGGCGACTTGCGTCTTACGCGCCACGTGGCGGTCTTCGCTGCGTGCGTCGTGCTCGTGACCGGGTTGTTTGCCGGCTGCGGAGTCGACAGTGTCCGCACCGACGTGGTGATCGTCAACGCCGGCGAGCCGCAGAACCCGTTGATCCCGACCAACACCAACGACAGCAACGGCGGCCGGATCGTCGACCGACTGTTCGCCGGTCTGATGTCCTACGACGCCACCGGCACGCCGTCGCTGGAGGTCGCCCAGTCCATCGAGACGACCGACGACGTCAACTACCGGATCGTTCTCAAGCCAGGGTGGACGTTCAGTGATGGCTCACCGGTGACCGCACACTCGTTCGTCGACGCCTGGAACTACGGCGCGCTTTCCACCAATGCCCAACTGCAGCAAAGCTTCTTCAGTCCGATCGCCGGGTTCGACCAGGTCGCCGCCGGCAAGCCCACCGCGACAACCTTGTCCGGGCTGCACGTGGTCAACGACCGGGAATTCACCGTCCGGCTCAACGGGCCGACCATCGACTTCACACTGCGGCTTGGCTTTTCGCCGTTCTACCCGCTGCCCGACGCGGCGTTGAAAGATATGGCGACCTTCGGCCAGCACCCGATCGGCAATGGCCCATACCAACTCGCCGACGAGAGGCACGTGCTCGCCTGGCAGCACAACGTGAAACTGGACTTGGTGACCAACCCCGGGTACCACGGCAATCGGATGTCGCAGAACAAGGGCCTGCGATTCGTCTTCTACGCGAATTTGGATACCGCCTACGCCGACCTGCTGTCGAGCAATCTCGATGTGCTGGACACGATTCCGCCCAGCGTACTGACCGTCTACCGCCGAGATCTCGGTGACCGCGCAGTCACCGCACCCGCCGCGGTCAACCAGACATTGGATACGCCGCTGCGACTGCCGCACTTCGCCGGCGAGGAGGGCAGGCTACGCCGACTTGCCTTGTCCGCCGCGATCAATCGGCCTCAGATCTGTCAGAAGATCTTCTCCGGCGCACGCGCACCGGCCCGCGATTTCACCGCCAGCTCGTTGCCTGGATATGACGCCGACATCGACGGCAACAATGCCCTGAACTTCGACCCCGACCGTGCGCGCAGACTCTGGTCCCAGGCCGACGCGATCTCGAAATGGACTGGCCGTTATACGATCGCCTACAACGCCGACGGGCCGCATCAGGAGTGGGTCGATGCGGTCGCCAACAGCATCAAGAACGCTCTCGGCATCGACGCCGTCGGGGCGCCTCAGCCAACCTTTGCCGGGTTCCGGACCCAGATCACCACCCGCGTCATCGGCACCGCGTTCCGTGCCGGCTGGCAGGGTGACTTCCCGTCGCTGATCGAGTTCTTGGAACCGCTGTTCGCCACCGGAGGGGGCGCTAACGACGTCGGCTATTCAAACCCCCGATTCGACGACGCGATCGCCGCGGCCGAGGCCGCCCCGGACTTGCCGCAATCCTTCACCATCGCCAACGGTGCACAGCGAATCCTGTTGGCGGACATGCCTGTCGTGCCGCTCTGGTACACCGTGGCGGTGGCCGGCCGGTCGCAGGCGGTCAGTCATGTCCGGCTGACCTGGAACGGACTGCCCGATTACGAACACATCGTGAAGGCCTGACATGGGGTGGTACATCGCCCGTCGGATCGCGGCCATGATCCCGGTATTCCTGGGGGCGACGCTGCTGATCTACGGCATGGTCTTTCTGCTGCCCGGCGACCCGATCGCGGCGCTGGGCGGTGATCGCCCGCTCAGCCCCGCTGTGGCCGCGCAACTGCGCGCGCAATACCACCTCGACGACCCGTTCTGGCTGCAGTACCTGCACTATCTCGGCGGCATCCTGCACGGCGACCTCGGCCACGCCTATTCCGGTCTGCCTGTCAGTACCGTTCTGGCTCAAGCATTTCCGGTCACGTTCAGGCTGGCGTTGATCGCGCTGGCGGTGGAGGCGTTGTTCGGTATCGGATTCGGGGTGATCGCCGGGCTGCGCCAAGGCGGACTTTTCGACGGTGCGGTACTGATCGTCAGCCTGATCATCATCGCGGTGCCGATCTTCGTGCTGGGCTTTCTCGCGCAGTTCGTCTTCGGGGTCCGCCTCGGTATCACCGCGGTGACGGTGGGCGATCAGCCGACATTCTCCCGCTTGCTTCTGCCCGGAATCGTCTTGGGCGCCGTGTCATTCGCCTACGTGGTGCGGCTGACCCGCTCCGCGGTCGCCGACAATGCGCACGCTGACTATGTGCGCACCGCCACCGCGAAAGGTCTGTCGCGGCCTCGGGTCGTGACCGTGCACATCCTGCGCAATTCGCTGATCCCGGTGGTGACGTTCCTCGGCGCGGACCTCGGCGCGCTGCTCGGCGGCGCGATCGTCACCGAGGGCATCTTCAATATTCACGGCGTCGGCGGTGTGCTCTATCAGGCCGTCACCCGTCAAGAGGCCCCGACCGTGGTGTCCATCGTCACGGTGCTCGTCGTGGTCTACCTGGTCACCAACCTGGCCGTGGATCTGCTCTACGCCGCGCTCGACCCGAGGATTCGTTATGGCTGAAGCGACTGTCGCAAAAGGATTTTGGGCTGATACCTGGGGTGGGCTGCGGCGCAGGCCCACGTTCGCCATCGCTGCATTACTGATCGGGTTCATTATTGTCGTCGCGGTGTTCCCGTCGTTGTTCACCACCGCCGACCCCCGCTACGCCGATCCGGACCAGAGCATGCTGGCGCCGTCGGCTGCGCACTGGTTCGGAACCGATCTGCAGGGCCACGACATCTATGCCCGCACCGTCTACGGCGCGCGCGCATCGATCACCGTTGGCGTGGGCGCCACCGTGGTGGTGTTCGTCGTCGGTGGCACACTCGGAGCGCTGGCCGGCTTTTACGGCGGCTGGCTCGACGCGGTGGTGTCCCGTATCGCCGACGTGTTCTTCGCGATACCGCTGCTGCTGGCCGCGATCGTGCTGATGCAGGTCATGCATCACCGCACGGTGTGGACGGTGGTGGCGATCCTGTCGCTGTTCGGCTGGCCGCAGGTGGCCCGGATCGCGCGCGGCGCCGTGCTGACGGTGCGCGGCAGCGATTATGTGCTGGCCGCGAAAGCGTTGGGGCTGAGCAGGTTCGGGATACTGCTCCGCCACGTCGTGCCGAACGCCGTCGGGCCGGTGATCGCGGTCTCCTCGATTGCGCTCGGGTTGTTCATCGTCACCGAGGCGACGCTGTCCTACCTCGGGGTCGGGTTGCCGCCGTCGGTGGTGTCGTGGGGCGGCGACATCAACGTCGACCAGATCCGGCTGCGCGCGGGTTCGCCGATCCTGTTCTATCCCGCTGGGGCGCTGGCCATCACGGTGCTGGCGTTCATGGTCATGGGCGATGTCCTGCGCGACGCACTGGACCCGCGGTCGCGGCGCACATGAGCCCTGCTGACATGCCGCTGCTCAGCGTCACCGGACTCGAAGTCACGTTCGGTGATGACGTACCGGCTGTTCGTCAGGTCGACCTCGCGGTGCGCGCCGGTCAGACCGTGGCGATCGTCGGCGAATCGGGTTCAGGGAAGTCCACCACCGCCGCGGCGATCCTAGGACTGCTACCGCCCGGAGGGCGAATCACCGCGGGCCGCATCATGTTCGACGGTCTCGATTTCACCGCGGCGGACCGTCGCCAGCTGCGCGCCGTCCGCGGCTCGGGCATCGGCTACGTCCCACAGGATCCGATGACCAACCTCAACCCGGTATGGCGGGTTGGCTTTCAGGTGCGAGAGGCGCTGCGCGCCAACAACGTCGATCGGCGCGCCGTCGAACTGCTGGCCGACGCCGGGATGCCCGATCCGGTGCTGCGGGCCACGCAGTATCCCCACCAACTGTCGGGCGGCATGTGCCAGCGGGCCCTGATCGCCATCGGGTTGGCCGGACGGCCGCAGCTGTTGATCGCTGACGAGCCGACCTCAGCGCTGGACGTCACCGTGCAACGCCAGGTGCTCGATCACCTGCAGCGGCTGACCGGCGAGCTGGGGACCGCGGTGCTGTTGATCACCCATGACCTTGCGCTGGCCGCTGAGCGGGCCGAGCAAATGATCGTCATGCACCAGGGTTCCGTCGTGGAAACCGGCGCGGCGCAGGTTGTCCTGCGCGATCCGCAGCATCCTTACACGCAACGTCTGGTGGCGGCGGCGCCGTCGTTGCGCGATGCGGCCACTGTCGCGCGCGCACGCAGACGGATCACCCGTACCGCGGCCACGCACGCCCGCCGCGATGCCGGGCAGGACGTGATCGTCGCGTCCGGCTTGACCAAGGTCTACCACTCGTCGCGTGGTGCGCCGTGGCGCAAGGTGGACGTGCGTGCTGTCGACGACGTGTCGTTCCGACTGCGACGGGCCACCACGCTAGCCGTCGCGGGAGGATCCGGTTCAGGCAAGTCGACGTTGGCTCGAATGGTACTTGGACTGCTCCAACCCACCTCGGGCACAGTGCTTTTCGACGAGCAGGATGTCTCCGACGCGGCATCGATGAGCCGGAGTGCGGCGCTGGCTTTTCGACGGCGGATCCAGCCGGTTTTCCAGAACCCTTACGGCAGTTTGGATCCGATGTATTCGGTGCAGCAGACGATCGAGGAGCCGCTGCGGATACACCGCGTCGGCGACCGTCGTCAGCGTCAGCTGGCGGTGCGTGAGCTCGCCGATCAGGTTGCGCTGCCGTCGTCGCTGCTCAGTCGGCGCCCGCGAGAACTGTCCGGGGGTCAGCGGCAGCGGGTCGCCATCGCCAGGGCGCTGGCGTTACGGCCTGAGGTCCTGGTCTGTGACGAGGCCGTCTCGGCGCTCGACGTCGTGGTGCAAGCGCAGATTCTGGACCTGCTTGCCGAATTGCAAGCCGAGCTCGGCCTGACCTATCTGTTCATCAGCCACGACCTGGCGGTGATACGTCAGATAGCCGACGAGGTTTTGGTGATGCGTGCGGGTCAGGTGGTCGAGCGCGGGGCGACGAAAGCCGTGTTCAGCCGACCGAGTCACGATTACACCCGGCAGCTACTGGCCGCGATCCCAGGTGTGGGCGCTGGCTATCCTGGCAAGTCGTGACTTCTGATCCGCTGGCGCCGCTGATGGAACTGCCCGGTGTGGCCGCCGCCAGCGACCAGGCCCGCGAGGCGCTGGGGCGAGCGCATCGGCATCGCGCCAACCTGCGGCGCTGGCCGGTGACCGCCGCTGAGGCGGCGCTCCGATCGGCGCGGGCCTCAGCCGTACTCGATGGTGGGGGACGAAAACTTGAGGATCAGATCGACGTCTCGGCGATCGGTGACCCGGTTTTTGCCGGTGCGCTACGTGTCGCGCAGGCGCTCGAAGGTGGCGAGACCAATCTTGTCGGAGTCTGGCAGCGCGCGCCGCTGCAGGCGCTGGCTAGGCTGCACATGCTGGCGGCCGCCGACCGAGCGGATGAAGACCAGTTGGGTAGACCGCGTGCGGACGCCGAGGTCGGGCCGCGGTTGGAACTGCTCGCCACCATCGTCACCGGCGGAACCCAGGCGCCCGCTCCGGTGATCGCCGCTGTCGCCCACGGCGAACTGCTGACTCTGGCCCCATTCGGCACGGCGGACGGTGTGGTCGCACGGGCGGTGTCGCGGCTGGTGACCATCGCGACCGGGCTTGACCCACACGGGCTGGGTGTGCCGGAAGTGAGCTGGATGCGGCGCGCCGCCGATTATCGTGAGGCCGCGCTCGGCTTCGCCGATGGAACCCCCGAAGGCATGACGAAGTGGTTGGTGCAGTCCTGCCGGGCCATGCGCGACGGCGCGCAGGAGGCGCTGTCGATCGCCGAATCGCTCACGCAATAAGTTGCCCACAGCCAGTGATCATGGGCTGCGGCTGCCGGCCACAACTACAAAAGCGGGCGGCGTACCGACCTGCGTCGGCTCGCCGCCCGCTAGCACGGATCTCGGTTACCAAGCGTGCATCTGTGGGCTGCGTGGGATGGCCTCGGCGGTCTTGCGATGCTTCCGGTCGCAACCCCACCCAAAGGGCCGTCGACTCCGTCCGCTCTTCGCAATTCCGCAGGCCCGCAACACTTCTGCCATTATCGCGGCTATGACTCCGCGTGGGTGCCGAGAACCGTGCTCGGTAATCCTGCTCGGGAGATCGACCCTTCTCTTCCGGGTAGATCTTGGCCTCACCGGACTGCCGTGAGTCCTTTGTACTACGTGACCCCGGTCACATCAAGAGCCAATTGTCATGAAATTGTCAAAGCGTTGCCCGCCTGTGACTCTGAAAGTTTGCTGGACGTTACAGCGAGAGCCGGCGCAGCAGCGAATAGGTCAGTGCCCCGGCGGCCAGTGCGCTGATTCCGACCGCGGCGGTCGTCGCCAGCGCGGCACCCGACGGCGCCGGAATGCGGTCCCGCAGCGACACCGGCCGGGAAAACGACAGCACCGGCCAGTCGCGGGCGGATGCCTCGCGCCGCAGCGCGCGGTCCGGGTTGACCACGCTCGGATGGCCGACGACCTCGAGCATGGGCATGTCGGTGATCGAGTCGGAGTAGGCGTAGCAATGCTCGAGTGGGTAACCCTCGCGAGCGGCCAACTCGCGGATCGCCTGAACCTTTCCTTCGCCGTAGCAATAGAAACCGATCTCTCCGGTGTACTTGCCGTCTTCGACAACCATGCGGGTCGCCATCGCGTGGGTGGCTCCCAGCGCGCGCGCTATCGGCGCCACCAACTCCTCGCCGGATGCTGAGACGACGACGACGTCGCGGCCGCACAGCTTGTGACTGGCGATCAGGTCGGCAGCCTCGGCAAACACCAACGGCGTGACGATGTCATGCAAAGTCTCGTTGACGATCGACTTGATCTGCTCGACATCCCAGCCCGTGCACATGTTGGTCAGGTGGACGCGCATCCGGTCCATCTGGTCGTGATCGGCGCCGGACAGCAGAAACAGGAACTGGGCGTAGCTGGACTTCAGAACGGCTCGACGGTTGATCAGCCCCTGCGCAAAGAAGGGTTTGCTGAACGCCAGCGTGCTGGATTTGGCGATGATGGTCTTGTCAAGATCGAAAAAAGCTGCCGTGCGCGGACTGGGACCGGTTGGCGTCGATGATGTTTGCTGATCAGCGGCCGAGTCGTTGACGGACACCGCCCCAGCATAGGGCGGCCCTCGGGCAAATCGCGATGCTGTCAGCAAAACTGCCGGTCAAACGTGGTTTGGGTGCCTGCGGCATGGGAAACACCGACGGTTCAGCTACTTAAAAGTCAAGCTAACTTGTCCCACGCAACTCTTGCGCTGCGTCACACTCTCATGTGTATAGTAAGAATCACTCGGCCTAGCCGAGGGTGTATCAGCCCGACCCCCCGGGGCTGAAACACGACGACCCTCGCCTCCTCCCCCCCTGGCGGGGGTCGTCCCTTTTGTCGGGCAGAATTCTTAGCCGGGCCATCGCCCGCGGCCTATCCACACATCGAACGTTGTCCACAAATTCGTCCAGGTGACTGGCGGTGCATGCTGCCCGACCGGCACGGTGGTCCGATGACGACAACCGGTGTCCGCGGAATTCTGGCAGTGCTCGCAGAGCCCGCGTTGCGTGACGAGCTCGACCGGGTCGCGGCGGCCGTCGGTGTGCGAGTTGTCCACGCCAGCAACGTCTTACCAATCGCTAGAAAAGCGTGGTCGGCGGCTGCCGCGATCGTGCTCGACGAGGCCGCGGTTGCCGGTCGCGGGCAATCCGGGTTGCCTCGTCGCCCGCATGTCCTCGTGCTGACCGGCAGCGAGCCCGCGCCGTCGACCTGGGCGGCTGCCGTCGAGGTGGGTGCCAGGAAGGTGCTGAGATTGCCTGCACAGGAACAGGATTTGGTCCGTGAGCTCGCCGAGGCCGGCGAATCCGCGCGCGACGGTGGCATCCGCGGTGCGACGGTGGCCGTCATCGGAGGGCGCGGCGGAGCGGGAGCGTCGTTGTTCGCGGTCGCACTGGCGCGAACCGCGGTGGATTCGATGCTGCTCGACTTGGATCCCTGGGGCGGCGGCATCGACCTGTTGGTCGGTGCCGAGACGACACCCGGTGTGCGTTGGCCAGATCTGGCGCTGCAGGGCGGGCGACTGAACTGGGCGGCGGTGCGCGAGGCGTTGCCGCAGCATCGCGGGATCACCGTGTTGTCGGGCACCCGACAGGATTGTGCATTGGACGCGGCCGCGGTGCACAGCGTCGTCGATGCTGGCCGGCGCGGCGGAGTGACGGTGGTGTGCGATCTTCCGCGCAGGCTCACCGACGCCACTGAAATCGCCTTGGATGCCGCCGATCTCGTTGTCGTGATCAGCCCGTGCGACGTAAGGGCCTGCGCGGCAACCGCGGCGATCACACCGGTGCTCGCCGCCGTCAATCCCAACGTGGGACTGGTCGTGCGGGGGCCGTCGCCGGGCGGTTTGCGGGCAGACGAGGTGGCAGCGATCGCCGGTGTGCCGCTACTGGCATCGATGAAGCCGCACCCGCGGTTGGCCGAACAGATCGAACTCGGCGGGCTGCGTCTGCCGCGGCGATCAGCGCTTGCCACGGCGGCCCGCCGAGTGCTCACCGTGCTGCCTATGCATCAGGCGGCCCGACCCGAAAGCGTTGCGGCATGACCGATTCGCTCATCGACCGGGTGCGCGAGCGGCTGGCGACGGAATCCGTTCCGTTGCGTCCCAGGGTGGTGGCCGACGCGATCAGAGCTGAGTCCGGCGGAGTGCTTGGCGATACCGAGCTGCTGAGCAATCTCCGCATACTCCAGACCGAGCTGACCGGCGCCGGCATTCTCCAGCCGTTGTTGTCTGCGGAAGGAGTGACCGACGTTTTGGTTACTGCGCCCGATGCGGTCTGGGTCGACGACGGGAACGGACTGCGGCGCAGCGACGTTCAGTTCGCTGACGAAGCTGCCGTCAGGCGCCTGGCACAACGTCTGGCGCTGGGTGCCGGACGTCGCCTCGACGACGCGCAGCCATGGGTCGACGGTCAGCTGACCGGCCTGGGCGCAGCAGGGTTCGCGGTCAGGCTGCACGCCGTCCTGCCGCCGGTCGCTGCCGGCGGCACCTGTTTGTCGCTGCGAGTGCTGCGGCCAGCCACCCAGGACCTGACGGCGCTGATCGCAGCAGGTGCCATCGAACCGATCGCCGCGGAGCTGATCGACCAGATCATCGCGGCCAGGCTCGCTTTCCTGGTGTCCGGTGGTACCGGAGCAGGCAAAACGACGCTGCTGTCGGCGATGTTGAATGCGGTGGCGCCCGATGAGCGGATCGTCTGCGTCGAGGACGCCGCCGAGTTGGCGCCCCCTCACCCGCACTTGGTCAGGCTGGTCGCCCGACACGCCAATGTCGAGGGCATCGGCGAAGTGACTGTGCGCCAACTGGTTCGACAAGCGCTACGGATGAGACCGGACCGCATCGTCGTCGGTGAGGTGCGCGGCGCCGAGGTAGTCGATCTGCTTGCGGCGCTGAACACCGGCCACGACGGTGGTGCCGGCACCGTGCACGCCAATAATCCCAGTGAAGTTCCCGCCCGCCTGGAAGCGTTGAGTGCTCTCGGTGGTCTGGACCGTGGGGCGCTGCACAGTCAATTGGCCGCCGCCGTCCAGGTGCTGCTGCACGTTGCGCGCGACCAGAGCGGGCGACGCCGGCTCAACGAGATCGCGACGCTTCGCCCATGCGATGGTCGCGTGCACGCGGTCACCGTGTGGCACGCCGAGCGCGGACTGACCGACGAGGTCGCGGATTTGCGCCGACTGCTGCAGGGCCGGACGAGGTCATGATCGGACCAGTCGTGGCGACGTTGGCGTTATCCGCTGCGGTGCTGGTCTTTCCGTCGACACCGCGCCGCCGACTCGCCCGTGTCGAGCATCGTCGCTCCAGGATGTCACTTCGCGCTGCGAGTGGGGCGGGTGTGTGTGCTCTAGCCGGCGCTGCCGTACTGATGCCGCCGTCAAACATCCTGGCGGCCAGTCTGCTTGGCGCGACCGTAATTGCGCGTTACCGCAAGCGGCGACGCAGCGTCCAGGCGATCAGTGAGAGCCGCGAACTGGAAACCGCGATCGAGGTGTTGGTCGGCGAACTACGGGTGGGCGCACACCCCGCGCAGGCCTTCGCGGTGGCGGCGCGCGAAGCGGCCGGTCCGGTATCCGACTCATGCCGAGCGGTGGCGGCGCGCGCCCGACTCGGTGCGGACGTCTCGGCGGGCATACGCAACGTGGCTGACGCGTCGGCGCTGCCGGCGCAGTGGGATCGGCTGGCGGTGTGCTGGCAACTGGCTGCCGACCACGGCCTGGCGATGTCGACGTTGATGCGGGCAGCCCAGCGCGATATCGCTGAGCGGCAACGGTTCTCCGGTCATGTGCGTTCGGCGATGGCCGGCGCTCGCGCCACCGCCGCGATCCTGGCCGGGCTGCCGGCGTTGTCGGTGTTGCTGGGCGAACTCATCGGTGCGCATCCGGCGGCGTTCCTGCTGGGCGGACGGGCAGGTGGCTGGCTGCTGGTCATCGGGACGACGCTGGTGTGCGGTGGATTGCTGTGGTCCGACCGGATCACCGAACGTGCGGCGTCGTGACCGCCGGCGACGATGCAGAGCGCAGCGATGCTGAGGAGTGGCGCCAATGATCTGGCCGACACTGTTGCTTGCCGGTGCGCTGTTGAGCGGACCAGGGCCGTCGATGGTGCGGGCGCGGGCCGGCATCGCGCTGCGGGCGCCGCGCAGACCGCGGCAATCCGTCCGTGGGCCGGATCCATTGGCTGTCGCGTCGAGTCTGGACGTGCTGGCGGTCTGCCTTGGCGCGGGCATGGCGGTGTCGACCGCGGCGGCGGCGACGGCGCCGTCGGCTCCGCCGTCGCTGGCCCGAGTGCTGCGTCGCGCGGCCGATCTGCTGGCGTTGGGTGCTGACCCGGACGTGGCGTGGTCACGTCCGCCGGATCTGCCGTCGAGTTCCCTTGACCCGCAGACGGATGCGCTGTTGCGGCTGGCACGACGGTCATCGAACTCGGGTGGGGCGCTCGCCGAGGCGGTTGCCGCGCTGGCCACGCAATGCCGGCAGGACGCCGTGCACGCGGCCGCCGCGACCGCCGAGCGCGCCGCGGTCCTCATTGCCGGCCCGCTCGGCCTGTGTTTTCTGCCGGCATTCGTCTGCCTGGGTGTCGCTCCGGTGGTGGCGGGGTTGGCCGGTGACCTGATGCAGTCAGGTCTGTTGTGAAAGGGAAGAACTATGAAGGTAGTCAACATCATTCGGGGCATCGAGATGCGTGCGGCCCTGCTGGCGGTGGACGATTCGGGGATGTCGACGGTGGAATACGCCATCGGAACCATCGCGGCCGCGGCCTTCGCCGCGATCCTGTACACCGTCGTGACCGGCGACTCGATTGTCTCGGCGTTGACCAACATCATCGCCCGCGCGCTCAACACCAAGGCCTAGTCGACGATGCGGGCGCGGCGACTGTCGAGACGGCGTTCGGGGTTGCCACTCTGGTCACGGTGTTGGTGCTGTGTCTGGCCGGCATCACTGCGGTGTCGATGCAAGTCCGCTGCATCGACGCGGCCCGCGAAGCTGCCCGACTGGCGGCCCGCGGTGACGAGCGCTCGGCGGTCGCCGCCGCCCGGGGCGTCGCACCCGTCGGCGCTGCGGTCCAGTTGCGCAGGGACGGCGAATACGTCGTCGCGACGGTCACCGCCGGGTCGAATCTGCTTCCGATGCTGCACATCGCGGCGACCGGGGCAGCGGCGGTCGAGCCGACGCGGTGAGCAAGGATCAGCCACAGTGGTCGCTGCGGCGATGGTGGCCGTGCTGCTGGCGGTGACGGGCGGTGCCGGCTACCTCGGTGCCGCCGTGGTGGCGCGGCATCAGGCTCAGGCCGCCGCCGACCTGTCCGCGTTGGCTGCCGCGGCGCGAATGCCCGCCGGACCCGCGTCGGCGTGCCATCAGGCCGAAGCGGTGGCCGTCGTGATGCGCACGCACATCGCCGATTGCGCGATCGACGACTTGGACGTCGTGGTCACTGTCGACGTCGCAATGCCGGTCAGCCGATGGGGCAATGCGCGGGCAGCAGCCCGCGCCGGGCCGGCCTAGGTATCCGCTAGGCCCGCCTCGGCAACCTCGGCCGCTGTCGGCAACCGCAGCGAGGCGAGCCCAGCGGCAGTCTCCTGATCGATGACCACCCGGTTGACGGTCACATGCACCGGCACCCACCCGCCGTCGCGGCCCGGCATCCGCAGCACGCCACTGGTGGCCCCGTCGGCGAAGGCCGTCTGCATCGCGGCCATCTTGGGCTGATCGCTGGGGTGGAGCTTCGGGCTGTCCGACGAGATACGACGCCAGTCGTAGAACGGGCACGGCTCGTCGAGCCACTTCAGCAGCGTCCAGGTGTGCGGATCGAACAGCGCCCGGTGCACCCCGGGCTGGGCCAGCCCCTGCAGAATCTGCTGAGCGAGCCGATCCGACGGCTGCGGCCGTTCGGCAACCTCGGCCCGCCAGTTCATGCCCCGCGCGACCAGGTGATCGCGACCGTCGGGCCCCAACTCCAAGCCGTTGCGGACGACGAAGCTCACCCGGATGTAGTTGCCCTGCCAGTCGATGCCGTCCCAGGTGTCGCACATGGCGTGCCCCGGCTCGGACCTGACCGCCGCCGCGAGGGCTTTGCCTTCGTTCGGCTTGAGGTCACCGGAAGGCCAGCACTCGGCGAATGCGCGGTCCTCGGACTCCCCGGTCTCGACGTTCCTGCCCATATTGGCCAGCGACTCCGGGGTATCGGTGGCCACGCCCAGGGTCAGGTCCCACTTCAGCGGACCCGGAATCGGCCGCTCCGGGGGTTCGTCTCCGTCGGGCCCGCTCCAGACGTGCACACCGTGCACGCGGCCGTCCGACATCACCACCGGCTCGGTGCGGATCACCCGGTCCTTCTTGGGAGTCAGGCTGACCAGGCTCTGGCTGGTGTGCAGCGACTCGGCGATCGCCGACTGGATCGCTGCACGGCGAGCAGTGCGCCGCAGAAACACGGGGACCGGAACAAGGTCGTGCAACTGACGGCCCAGTGCGACGACGGTCGGTTCCCTACCCAGCGTCTCGACCAGCAACCAGTCGTCGGTCATAGCTCACCACCTTAGCGGCCAGAGAGCGGATAACCCGTTGCCGCCGTACCGAATCCGCGCGGTTTTCGCCAAAACAGGCCCGTGGTGACGTTTTCCGGTGCTGCGCACAGGCAACCAAGGGGTCGGTCGTCATCCGTTCGTCGCACGATCATGACCCAGCGCGGACAGCACCAACCTCAACACCCGAACCGCTCCCGCTTTGTCCAAAGGGTCGTTGCCGTTCCCGCATTTCGGTGATTGCACGCACGAGGGGCATCCCGACGGGCACTCACACGCTTCGATTGCGGCGGCAGTTGCTCCCAGCCAGGTGCTCGCCCGGCGGAAACCCTGTTCGGCGAATCCCGCTCCACCGGGATAGCCGTCATAGACGAACACGCTCGGCAATCCTTCGGCCTCCGGGCCGACCGCTGTGGACAACCCGCCGATGTCGCCGCGATCGCAACTGGCCACCAGCGGAAGCAGTCCGATGGCGGCGTGCTCGGCGGCATGCAGCGATCCGGGGATCTGCAGCGGTTCGATTCCGTTGTGATGCAGCGCTTCTGGCGTGATGGTGTACATGACCGCTGTGGTGTCCAGTACGCGCGGGGGCATGTCCAGCTCGACGAAGTCGATGACTTCACCGGTGAGCCTGCGCCGCAGATAGCCCACGATCCGATTGGTCACACAGACCGGGACCAGGCCTAGGGTCACCGCCCCTAACGTGTTGCGCTCACCGGTCCCGGTCACCTCGATGTCGGTGAGTTCGCGAGCGAACGTGGCGTATCCGGGATCCTCGCCGTGAACGAACGCCATGCCCTCCTCGAAGTCCAGCGAGTCGACGACGTAGCTCTCGCCCTGATGCAGATACACCGCGCCCGGATGCACAGAGGCCGCGGCCCGTCCGGTATCTGCTGTTCCCAATAACCGCCCGGTGTCACTCTCGACGATCACGATCTGACCGCCGCTCGAACCCCGGATATCCACTGCCGCATGGGGTTCCAAGCCCGGCGCCGGGTAGTACTTGCCGGATCGCCGCCGCAGCAACCCGTCGTCGACCAACTGCTCGGCGACGCCTTCGGCCCCCAAGTTCCGGACTTCGACGTCATCGAGCGGTAATTCGGTTGCAGCGCAGAGTAATTGAGGGCCAAGGATGTAGGGGTTGGCCGGGTCGATGACGACCCGCTCGATCGGCTTGTCCAGCAGTGCCGCCGGGTTGTGGACCAGGTAGGTATCCAGTGGGTCGTCCCGGGCGACCAGCACCACCAACGCGCCCTGGCCTCGCCGACCGGATCGACCGGCCTGCTGCCAGAACGACGTGACCGTGCCCGGAAAGCCGGCCAGCACCACCGCATCGAGGCCGGCGATGTCGATACCGAGTTCGAGTGCGTTGGTGGTCGCCAGACCGCGTAGCCGGCCGTCGAGCAGCGCTCGCTCGAGCTCATTGCGGTCCTCGGGTAGGTAACCGGCCCGATAGGACGCCACCATCTCGGCCAGCTCCGGAGCGATGTCCTGCAGCCGCGCGCGGGTCGCCAGCGCGGTCAACTCGGCGCCACGCCGAGATCGCACGAATGTCAGGGCCCGCGCCCCTTCGGCGACCAAGTCGGCCATCACCCGGGCCGCCTCGCTTCCGGCGGACCGCCGCACCGGAGCGCCGTTTTCCCCCACCAGGTCGGTGCGCAGGGCGGGCTCCCACAGCGCCACCGTCCTGGCGCCCTGCGGGGAACCGTCTTCGGTGACCTCCTCGACGGGCTGGCCGATCAGCTCGGTCGCGGTCGCTCCGGGCTCCGACGTCGTCGCACTGGCGAAAATGACAGTGGGCAGCATGCTCGGGTCGGCTGAGTAACGCGCGCACAGCCGCAACAAACGCCGCAGCACCATCGCCACATTCGAGCCGAAAACGCCACGGTAGTAATGACATTCGTCAACCACGATGAAACGTAAACCCCGCAGGAATACCGCCCAGCGGGCATGATTGCGCAGCATCGCCAGATGGATCATGTCGGGGTTGGAGAACAGCCATCGGGATCGCTCCCGGGCGAAACGACGGACCTCGGTGGGGCTGTCGCCGTCATACGCCGTTGGTGCAACGTCATTGAGCCGCGGGATCGCCGCGACCAACGCGTGTATCGCGCGCAGTTGGTCGTGGCCAAGCGCTTTCGTCGGCGAGATGTAGAGCGCCCGAGCCCGCGGTTCGGTCGCCAGCGCGTTGAGGATCGGTAGTTGGTAGGCCAGCGATTTCCCGGATGCCGTACCGGTGCTGACCACGACGTGCCGGCCGGCGTGGGCCAGGTCTGCGGCCGCAACCTGATGTGCCCACGGCGAATTGACGCCGCGCACGGTGAATGCGCGAAGCACGTCCGGTTCGACCCACGACGGCCAAGGACGTTGGCGGCCATGCCGTGCCGGCAATTCGGCGACATGACGCAGCGGATGCTCTCCTGCCTCGGTGCCGGCGACCGCGGCGGCGAGCAACTCGCTGCCGAACGTCACCATCGTTTATCTGCCTCCTGATCCCAATTGGTGGTCCGGAAATGCGACCCAGAACAGGGCTGCGGCCAGGCGTTTCGGGCTCACACGTGAATTGTTTACCTCGTGGTAGCTCAATTGATCACCTGAGGCTGTCGCTGGGGCGATGAACATGGTTGACTGTTTGCGGTCGCAGCTTCTGTGTTCGTGTAAAACTTTCGCAGGATCGACGTTGCGGCCGCGGTTCCTGCGAGGGTGTAGTTCGGGTGAAGTTCCGGCGACTCGGCAAGGTATAGCGGTCGGAACGGGCCCGGAGCATCGAGGTGATGCTTCGCACCCGAGTAGTAAAGGAAACATCAAGAAATGCCACAGGGAACTGTGAAGTGGTTCAACGCGGAGAAGGGTTTCGGCTTCATCGCCCCCGAAGACGGTTCGGCCGACGTGTTCGTCCACTACACGGAAATCCAGGGTAGCGGCTTCCGCACCCTCGAGGAGAACCAGCGGGTTGAGTTCGAGGTAGGCCAGAGCCCCAAGGGTCCTCAGGCCACCGGCGTCCGCTCCATCTGAGAAGTCTTCAACGACAGCCCCCCGCGCGACTCGGATTCACGAGATCGTTCGGGGGGTTTCGTTGTCGTTGACCCCCGCGTCGTTGTGCGGGCGGGTTTAGTCACCCAGCATTCAGCACGCCTTGGCGTGCATTGTTGCCCGGGCGCTTACTGTCGTTGACGTGAGCCAGCTGTCTTTCTTCTCGGCGGAGTCGGTACCGCCTGCGGTCAGCGACCTCACCGGGGTGCTGGCCGCCGCCGGCCAGATCGTGATGACCGGCAGTGGCGCCCGGCTTTCGGTCGTCGTCGATCAGCCCTGGCGTGCCACCGCGCTGGGGCAAATGATCAACGAGGCCGGTTTGACGGCCGAAATCACCGAAACCGATGAGATGACTCCGCTGGTGCGGACCGCGGTGGATGCGAGGTTGCGTCCGATTGCCGGTGAATGGACCCGGGGTGCGGTGAAGACCGTGCCACCGCTGTGGTTGCCGGGCCCGCGGGAATTGCGAGCCTGGATCCTTGCCGCGGGCAGCCCGGAGGCCGACCGTTATTTATTAGGACTCGATCCGCACGCACCGGACACCCATTCGCCCCTGGCATCGGCGCTGATGCGAATCGGTATTGCGCCAACTCTGATCGGGACCCGCGGAGCTCGACCAGCGCTGCGTATCAGCGGTCGACGGAGGTTGTCGCGCCTGGTAGAGAACGTCGGGGAACCGCCCGAAGCGGCCGAGGCGTTGCAATACTGGCCGCACGTTTAGCGGCAATTGCACGAGGGGCGAACGGGGGGTCGGTTTGCGTCGGTCCATCTCGGGTGCCACATTGTCATTTGTCTGAAGGGCCGAAACGGCACCGGCTGGACCGGCTCGGACGATTCAATTAGGTGAAAGTGGGCGAACACAGGTGGCTGACGGCGACCGCGCTGGCCGCGGGAATGGAGCCTCGCGACGACTTGTCATCGTCGAGTCGCCGACCAAAGCGCGCAAATTAGCCGGTTACCTGGGCTCCAATTACATCGTCGAGTCCTCTCGCGGCCACATCCGCGACCTCCCGCGTGCCGCCGCCGACGTGCCCGCGAAGTACAAGTCGCAGCCGTGGGCCCGGCTCGGGGTCAACGTCGACGAGGACTTCGAGCCGCTCTACATCATCAGCCCGGAGAAGAAGAGCACGGTCACCGAACTCAAAGGCCTGCTCAAAGATGTCGACGAGCTGTATCTGGCCACAGATGGTGACCGCGAGGGCGAGGCCATCGCGTGGCACCTGTTGGAGACGCTCAAGCCGCGCATCCCGATCAAGCGGATGGTGTTCCACGAGATCACCGAACAGGCGATCCTGGAGGCCGCCGAAAACCCCCGTGACCTGGACATCGACTTGGTCGACGCCCAAGAGACCCGGCGCATCCTCGACCGGCTGTACGGCTACGAGGTCAGCCCGGTGCTCTGGAAGAAGGTGGCGCCCAAGCTGTCCGCCGGCCGGGTCCAATCGGTGGCCACCCGCATCATCGTGCAGCGCGAGCGGGACCGCATGGCGTTCCGCAGCGCGGCCTACTGGGACGTGGTGGCCGAGCTCGACGCCAGCGTCTCCGACCCCACGGCCCAGCCGCCCACCTTCACCGCACGACTGACCTCGGTCGACGGTCTGCGGGTGGCGACCGGCCGCGACTTCGACTCGCTGGGTGCGGTGCGTAAGCCGGCCGAAGTCACTGTGCTCGACGAGCCCGCCGCGGTCTCGCTGGCGACAGGGCTGCGCGGAGCGCAGCTGTCCGTCGGATCGGTGGAGGAGAAGCCGTACACCCGTCGCCCGTATCCGCCGTTCATGACGTCGACTCTGCAGCAGGAGGGCGGCCGCAAGCTGCGGTTTTCCGCCGAGCGCACGATGAGCATCGCCCAGCGGCTCTACGAGAACGGCTACATCACCTACATGCGTACCGACTCGACGACGCTGTCGCAGTCGGCGATCAACGCGGCCCGCACGCAGGCCCGTCAGCTCTACGGCGAGGAGTACGTCTACCCGTCGGCGCGTCAGTACACCCGCAAGGTGAAAAACGCGCAGGAGGCGCATGAGGCGATCCGGCCCGCCGGGGAGACCTTCGCGACCCCCGATGCGGTGCGTCGTGAGCTCGACGGCGACGAGTTCCGGCTCTACGAGCTGATCTGGCAGCGCACGGTCGCCTCGCAGATGGCCGACGCGCGCGGGACCACGCTGAGCCTGCGAATCAACGGCGAATCCGCCGGTCGGCAGGTCCAGTTCAGCGCCAGCGGTCGCACGTTGACGTTCCCGGGCTTTCTCAAGGCCTACGTCGAAACCGTGGACGATCAGGCCGGCGGCGAAGCCGACGACGCCGAGAGCCGGCTGCCGCAGCTGACCCAGGGCCAGCGGGTGGACGCCACCGAGCTGACCCCCGACGGCCACTCCACCAACCCGCCGGCCCGCTATACCGAGGCGTCGCTGATCAAGGCGCTCGAAGAGCTCGGCATTGGACGGCCGTCGACGTATTCGTCGATTATCAAGACCATTCAGGACCGCGGCTACGTGCACAAGAAGGGCAGCGCGCTGGTCCCATCCTGGGTCGCGTTCGCCGTGACCGGTTTGCTGGAACAGCATTTCGGCAGGCTGGTGGACTACGGCTTCACCGCGGCGATGGAAGACGAACTCGACGCGATCGCCGCCGGCCAGGAGCACCGGACCAACTGGCTCAACAACTTCTATTTCGGCGGCGAGCACGGGGTCGCCGACTCGATCGCCCGCTCCGGCGGGCTCAAGAAGCTGGTCGGCGTCAACCTCGAAGGCATCGACGCCCGAGAAGTGAACTCCATCAAGCTTTTTGACGACGCAGAGGGTCGCGCCGTCAACGTTCGGGTCGGCAAGAACGGTCCGTACCTGGAGCGGATGGTGATCGGTGACGACGGTGAGCCGACGCCGCAGCGGGCCAATTTGCACGACTCGTTGACCCCCGACGAGTTGACGCTCGACGTCGCCGAGGAATTGTTCTCCACCCCGCAAGAGGGGCGCACGCTCGGTGTCGACCCGGACAGTGGACACGAAATCGTCGCCAAGGACGGACGTTACGGTCCTTACGTCACCGAGGTGCTGCCTAAGCCCGAGGACGACGACGATGGCACCGCGGGTCAGCCGGCCAAGAAGGGCAAGAAGCCCACCGGGCCCAAGCCGCGGACGGGTTCGCTGCTGCGCACCATGGATCTGCAGACCGTGACGCTCGAGGACGCGTTGAAATTGCTCTCGCTGCCGCGAGTTGTCGGTCTCGACCCGCAATCACAGGAAGAGATCACCGCGCAGAACGGCCGATACGGTCCATACCTGAAGCGGGGCAGCGACTCTCGCTCGCTGGCCACCGAAGAGCAGATGTTCGACATCACTCTCGACGAGGCGTTGAAGATCTACTCCGAGCCGAAACGTCGTGGCCGCCAGGGCGCGGCGACGCCGCCATTGCGCGAACTCGGCAACGACACGGCGTCGGGCAAGCCGATGGTGATCAAGGACGGCAGGTTCGGCCCCTACGTGACCGACGGCGAGACCAACGCAAGCCTGCGCAAGGGCGACGACGTTCTGTCGATCACCGATGAGCGCGCCGCCGAACTGCTGGCCGACCGGCGCGCCCGCGGCCCGGTGAAGAAAACAGCCAAGAAGACCGCCCGCAAGGCCCCTGCCAAGAAAGCCGCCAAAAAAGCCGCGAAGCGCAGCTAGCGGGCTGTTTCCGGCGACGTTCGGTGCTCTGGACCCGTCCTGAGGAATCCTTCTCCAAGATTTCTGCAAAATGGGGGCTGATTCTCAGCCACTTCTCAGGTATAGTGACTCCAACGCGTTGTGGAACCGCCACATCACCGTCCGGGGAGAATCATGCGATCCGCTGTCCGCTACGGCATCACCGCTGCTGCGGCGATCGGTGGCGTCAGCATCATCATCGCGGCTCCGGCAGCGCCACCGTTGAACGATGTTCAGGTGCCTGCCGTGCAACTCTCCGGCAACACCCACGAGAATCCTGATGCCAACAGCCCGTCCGTAGCGGACCTGCTGCAGCTGATGAACGGCTCCGAAGCCCCGGTGGTAGTGCAGAACATCACCGAATCCGGCACCGGAGTCTTCGAGGGCGATACGCCTGCGGCCGTCCCGGGCCTGAGTGACCTGCTGAACCTGGGTAGCGACCCGGCCGGCGTCACCGACCCGCAGGGCAAGGTGTACATCGATCTCGGGCCGCTGGTGCCGGGCGTTTTGCCCCCGGCGCCGGCCGGTCCGCCACCTGCCGGCGGCTAATTCCGCTCGTCGTTTCGGTTCAGGCTTATTCGGAATACCGTCCTGCCCGCTAAGAACCGACGTCGCTGATGACCTCTTGGGGCGCAGCCAGATGGAGCGGTCGGGCCAGTTGTGTGGGGGCGGTGCGTCCGCGCAGGGCCACCACCTCGGCGACGTCCCAGCACAGCGCTTCGGCATCGAGCGCGCCGCTGACCGCGACCGCTGAGGCGAGCACGTGGCCGTCTTCCAGCTTGGCCAGTTCGGTGAGTCGTGCGGCCTCGTTGACCGGGTCGCCGATGACGGTGTACTCGAAGCGCGCCAGCGCGCCGATGTGGCCGGCGATGGCGCGGCCGGACGACACTCCGATGCCGAATTCCGCCGAGCCGATCACCGGGAGCAGCTCGTCGTGCAGTTCGCGGGCCGCGGCCAGCGCGCCGCCAGGAGCATCGGGATGCTCGATCGGCGCGCCGAAGATGGCGAGCGCGGCATCACCCTGGAACTTGTTGACGAATCCGCCGTGCCGGCCGACGGTGTCGACCACCACCCGGAAGAACTCGTTGAGCATGCTGACCACCTCGGCCGGTGGTCTCGTCGATGCCAGCTTGGTCGAGCCGACCAGGTCGACGAACAGCACCGCGACGTCACGTTCCTGGCCGCCCAACTCGGTGCCGCGCTCCAATGCGCGACGGGCGACGTCCTCGCCGACGTAGCGGCCGAACAGGTCGCGCAGCCGCTGCCGCTCGGACAGGTCGCGGACCATGTCGTTGAAGCCGGCCTGCAGCAGGCCCAACTCGCTGGCGTCGTAGATCTGCATGTGCGCGTTGTAGTTGCCGCGTTGCACCTCGCCCAGCGCCCAGCGCAGTTGGCGCAGCGGGTCGGCGATCGACATGGCCACCAGCAGCGTGCTGGCAAACCCGATGCCCAGCGCCAGAAATGCGAGCAACAGGATCGGGTTCAGTAGCTTCTCCGGCGGCCCATGAAGATAGGCAGCCTTGTCGGCGACCACAGCGAGCACGATCGTCAGCACCGGCACGCCGGTCGAGAGCGCCCAGGCCAGCATCTGGCGTCCGATGACGCCCGAGGCCCGGATGTTGTCGGGAAGCCCGCCCCGCAGTGCAGCCACGGCCACCGGGCGCAGCACCCGCTCGGACTGCAGGTAGCCGATGATGGCCGTGGCGGTGGCGCCCAGTGCGGTGGCGACGGCCACCACCGGCGCCGCGTGCTTGGCCACCGGCCAGCTGGCGATAATGAAGATCACGCCGCCGATGCACCACGACGTCAAGTTGATCAGCGTCCGGTAGAACGGCGTCCGTAGCGCCCGACTGCGGGCCAACGCAGTGTCGGCAGGGTCGGTATCGGCAAGCAGACCGTCGCGGCGTTGCCACCGGAACACCGGCACCAGCAGCCGAGCACTGATCGCGGTTCCGATGACGAACAGCAGCACCGCCGAGCCGGCGAAGAGCGCCAGGTTGGGAGCCGGCAGTTCCTGCAGCTCGATGCGGTCTTCCGGCGGCAGGCCGTAGCGCAGGAATCCCAGGACCAGCAGCGCGCCGATGATGTCGGCCTGCAGCTGGCTCAACGTGAACACCGGCCACGGCGTGCGGACGAACCACTGGAAGAATCCGGAGATTCGCCCAGGAAGTCCCGCCGCCGTGTTCACCTGCCCACCGTATCGGTCAGCGGCGACCAAAAAGTAGCCAAAACGTTCGATGGTGGCCGGTTGTGGTGCGTGAGCGTCGGCGGCGAGCACTACTGTTTTGCAGTGATGTCGCGCGTATTCACCCGGCTGGTTGGCCAGCAATCAGTGGAGGCTGACCTGGTGGCCGCCGCCGCGGCGGCGCGCGGTGATTCGCCTCACAAGTCCGCGATGACGCACGCCTGGCTGATCACCGGCCCGCCCGGGTCGGGCCGCTCGATCGCCGCGCTGTGCTTTGCGGCCGCGCTGCAGTGCACCTCCGACGGGATACCGGGCTGCGGAGAATGCCGGTCCTGCTCGACGACGATGGCCGGCACCCACGCTGACGTGCGGCGCGTCATCCCCGAAGGCCTGTCCATCGGCGTCGACGACATGCGCGCGATCGTGCAGATCGCGTCGCGGCGGCCCAGCACCGGTCGCTGGCAGATCGTGGTGGTCGAGGACGCCGACCGGCTGACCGAAGGCGCGGCGAACGCGCTGCTGAAGGTCGTCGAGGAGCCGCCGCCCCGCACGGTGTTTCTGCTGTGCGCGCCGTCGGTGGATCCCGAGGACATCGCGATCACGCTGCGGTCCCGCTGCCGGCATGTCGCCCTGGTGACGCCGCCGCCGGAGGCCATCGCGCAGGTTTTGGTCGACAACGACGGCCTGTCGGCCGAGACAGCGAACTGGGCGGCGTCGGTCAGTGGCGGCCACGTCGGCCGGGCGCGGCGGTTGGCCACCGACCCCGAGGCCCGGGAGCGCCGACTGCAGGCTCTGGGGCTGGCCCGCGACGCGGCGACCCGGTCGAAGGCCTACGCCGCGGCTGAAGCGCTGGTGGTCGCCGCAGAGTCCGAAGCGGCGGTGCTCACCGCCGGGCGCGACCAGGCCGAAACCGAGGAACTGCGCACCGCGCTGGGCGCCGGCGGCACCGGCAAAGGCACCGCGGGTGCGTTGCGTGGTTCCACCGGGGCGATCAAAGACCTTGAGCGACGACAGAAGTCGCGTGCGACCCGGGCGTCGCGGGATTCGCTGGACCGTGCACTGATCGACCTGGCCACCTACTTCCGGGACGCGTTGCTGGTCTCGGCCGGGGCGGGCGCCGTGCGACCCAATCACCCCGACATGGCAGCGCAGATCGCCGCCATGGCCGCCCACGCCCCGCCGGACCGATTGCTGCGCTGCATCGAAGCGGTGCTGGAGTGCCGCGAGGCGCTGGCCGTCAACGTCAAGCCCAAATTCGCCGTCGACGCCATGGTCGCCACGATCGGGCAGGCGCTGCGCGACTAGGAATTGGGCGGTTCCCGGGGCCTGTCGTAGACTCGTGCCGCCCGGCAGGGCACGCCACCTTAGCTCAGTCGGTAGAGCGGCTCACTCGTAATGAGCAGGTCAGGAGTTCGATTCTCCTAGGTGGCTCCGCCTTTCTCTCGTCGAGCGTGACGCTAGCGTGACGCCGGCGGTCGGCTGCCACTCCAGCGTTACGCTCGCCGCGCCAAGTCAGCGCGGCAGCACGTATCCGACCGGTCCGGCCGCCACGCACACACTCAGCGCGGTCGTGTTCGCCCGCACCTGCAGAGCATCACCCGCGCCGGGCAGTCGAACGAACACTCGATTGAGCCCGGGATGCACCGGCACCCGGGCAGCCGGACCCTCGGACAACGACATCGTCAACGAGCCGTCACTGTTGGCCAGATAGTTGATCTCGGCCGTCCAATCCGTCGGCAGCAGCGGCCCGTCAAGAGCAAGCCGAACCGGCCGGTCGGGCTGTACGAGGTAGCCACATTGCGGCACCGGTCCGGGTTTGATGGCGCGCACCCAGGTCACCTGCGCGTCGACCAATCGGCCCGCAGTGTCCAGGGTTCGCAACTGCGTTGTCGCCGAGGCGAATTCCGGTCGATCGGACAGCAGCGCGAACATGTGGCTGGCCAAGTTACTCGGCCAGGCCACCCGGCCGAGCACCAGCGGATCGACCTCCTGATCCAGCAACGGTGCGCTCGAGGCGGCGTGTGCGGCGGCCAACCCGCGCCGCGCATTCTGTAGATAGGGCTGAGCCGGGTTGTCCTGCCAGGACTTCAGGAATGTCGCCGTCGAATACCCGCTGCTCGCGACGAAACACGCCGCCACGACGATCGTCACCGCCGTGCGCGCCGGCGAGGCGTCCAGCCAGCGCGACGATGCCCGGTTGGGCGCGCAAAAGCCAACCGCGGCAAGCAAAGCCAACACCACGACGAGGTCGGGGAAGTAGCGCAGAGTCTGGGCAAGCTCCAGTGCGGTGAACCGCGACGAGCGCATCAGGTAGATCGGCACCTGGCAGGCGACCACGTAGCCGATGGCGGTCAGCCACAGCGGCACGATGCGCTGCTTGCGGGCCAGCGACAGCGCCAACACTGCGGCCAGCACCAGCCAGCCCAGCGCCATGACCGCCGCCGGCGGCGTGGCCCACGGCGATGCCGGCGCCCACCTTCCCCACGCCCACGGCCCACCGGCCAGACCCGGCACGATGCCGTGAGTCACCGATCGCCGCAATAGATTCCACGTCATCAACAGGTCTGAACTCCACCGCCGCTGATTGACCACGACCAGGTAGATCGCGATCCACGCGCCGGTGAGCGCGAACGAGGCCGTCCATAGTCGGAAGCCGGCCCGCCACACCGTCGCGCAGGGCGCCCGATCACCGGTGACGTGGCGGAGCAGCGCAGCGACCGCGAATGCGACGAACGGAATCACCGCGGCCTTTTCGAAGAACACCAGCCCGCCGAGGTAGGCCAGCACGCCGGTCACCGCGTAGCGCTGATTCCCGGTGCGGACCAACAAGATCGCGTCGGCGCAGAACCAGGCGAGCGCGGCCAGCATCGGCAACGAGTTCAGCGCCGCCGCCCACCATGCGAACCCGGGCACACCCAGCGGCGTGAACAGCGCAAAGGTCAGCGGAATGAGCAATACCGGCCGCCAACCCAGGATCACGTACAGCGCACGCAGCAGGGCCAGCGAGGCCAGCAGTTGCAGCACGACCAGGCTGACCGCCGGCCCGACCCAGTTCAGCGGCGCCAGTCGGGTGATGGCCCCGGCGAGAAGGAACGCAGCCGGCATGACGTGGCCGTCGTGGTCGTCGAACAGGTACGACGGCGACAGCAGGCCATGCGTGCCGGCCCGGCTGACCAGAATGAGGTCGTCCCAGTAGAAGTAGCCCCGGAACGCCAGCACCCCGCGGATGACCAGTTGCAGGGCGACCAGCGTTGCCGCGGCCACTGCCAACTTCGGTACCCGTCGCGCCCGTCGGTATGGTGGGCCGGTGCGCGCACTGGTCACCGGGGCTGCCGGGTTCATCGGGTCGACGCTAGTCGACCGGTTGTTGAGCGACGGGCATCACGTCGTCGGGCTGGATAACTACGCCTCCGGGCGGGCCACCAACCTCGAGCACCTGGCCGGCAAATCCGAGTTCGCCTTCGTCGAGGCCGATATCGTCACTGCCGATCTGCAGGCGATTTTCGCCGAGCATCGACCTGAGGTGGTGTTCCACCTGGCCGCCCAGATCGATGTGCGGCACTCGGTGGCCGACCCGCAATTCGACGCATCGGTCAACGTCCTCGGCACGGTGCGGCTCGCCGAGGCCGCACGCAGCACCGGCGTCCGCAAGGTAGTGCACACCTCGTCGGGCGGATCGATCTACGGCACCCCGCCGACCTACCCGACCAGCGAAAAGGTGCCTGCTGATCCGGCGTCGCCCTATGCCGCGGGCAAGGTGGCAGGCGAGATCTACCTCAACACGTTCCGGCACCTCTATGACCTGGAGTGCTCGCACATCGCGCCGGCCAATGTCTATGGCCCACGCCAGGATCCGCATGGCGAGGCCGGCGTGGTCGCCATTTTCGCGCAAGCGCTGTTGTCCGGCAAACCTACGAAAGTCTTCGGCGACGGCTCCAACACCCGCGACTATGTCTTCGTCGACGACGTCGTGGACGCTTTCGTCAAAGCGTCCGGCCCGGCCGGGGGCGGACAGCGGTTCAACGTCGGCACCGGAGTGGAAACCTCTGATCGACAACTCCATTCAGCGGTGGCCGCCGCCGTCGGCGCTCCCGACGACCCCGAGTTCCATCCGCCACGGCTGGGTGACTTGAAGCGCTCCTGCCTCGACATCGGTCTGGCCGCAACGGTTTTAGATTGGAGACCGCAGGTCTCGCTTGACGACGGAGTGCGCCGCACGGTGGAGTACTTCCGGCATACGCACTCCCACTAGTTATTGATCAGCCAGAGCCAATCCCTTGTTCGCTGCTGCGGGCAGCGTCAGCATTCGCCTACAAGCATCGGTGGCAAGGAGATTGCGGTGAGTGATCAAGGCCGCGGCGATACTATGGATTCGCCAGCCCGGGCCGGGCGCCTGGGCCGGATTAGCCTCGACTGGTGGGCCACCATCGTGGCAGGCGTCGTCGTACTGCTGGCGGTGGCCGGACTGCTGCCCAAGATTCCGTGGTGACGCGGTGAGCACCGCCGTCGCTGATCAGACCGAGCCTGACGAGGCCGGCTTCGCCAGCAGCAACGTATTGGCCTACGTGCCGGGTGTGTTGTTGCTGATCGCGGTGGGACTGCTCGGTAAATATTCGCAGATATGGTGGAATTCCTTTGCCCACCATCGACATTGGATCGTGCCCGATATCGAGTACGTGCTGTGGGCAATCCTCATCGGCCTACTCGTGACCAACACCGTCGGAGTGCACCGCATCTTCCGCGCCGGTGTTCAGACATACGAGTTCTGGTTGAAAGTCGGCATCGTCGCCCTCGGTGTGCGTTTCGTCCTCGGTGACGTCCTGAAGCTGGGTGGGATCTCGCTGGTGCAGATCCTGGTGGACATGACCATTGCCGGCGCGATCATCCTGGCCGCCGCCCGGCTGTTCGGGTTGTCCGGCAAGCTCGGTTCGTTGCTGGCCATCGGAACGTCTATCTGCGGTGTGTCGGCAATCGTGGCGTCCAAAGGCGCTATCCGGGCACGCAATTCCGACGTCTCCTATGCGATCGCCGCGATCCTGGCTCTGGGTGCGGTGGGCTTGTTCACCTTGCCGGTGTTAGGCCATGCGATCGGCTTGACCGACAACGAATTCGGTTTGTGGGCCGGGCTTTCCGTGGACAACACCGCCGAAACCACCGCGACGGGCTATCTGTATTCCGAGCAGGCGGGCAAGATCGCGGTGCTGGTGAAGTCCACCCGCAACGCCCTGATCGGGTTTGTCGTCCTCGGTTTCGCGCTGTACTGGTCATCGCGCGGTGAGGCCGACGAGGTCGCACCGGGCCTTCGGGCACGGGCCGCGTTCGTCTGGGATAAGTTCCCGAAATTCGTCCTGGGCTTTCTCGCGGTGTCGGCTGTCGCGACAGCCGGCTGGTTGAGCAAGGGCCAAACCGCGAACATCGCGAACGTGTCGCGGTGGGCGTTTCTGCTGACCTTCGCCGGTGTCGGTCTCAATACCAACATTCGCGAACTCGTCCGCACCGGTTGGCGTCCGCTGGTGGTCGCCGTGATCGGACTGGTTGTCGTAGCGGCGGTTTCACTCGGCCTGGTATTGCTCACCTCTCGCGGACTGCACTGGGGCGTCGGCGCCCGCTGATCAATCCGGCTGCTGCGCACCGTCGAGGGCGATGGCTCGGGCCAGTCGCGCGTAACGCAGTTCGAGGTCTTTGAATCGCAGATAGGTGTTCAGCGTGCTGAAGCCGAACGCGACGATCAGCGCGTAGAGCATCAGGTCGGTGCCGCGGTCGACGCCGAGCCAGTGCGCCACCACCGTGGTGTCGTTGGGCCGAAGCACCGCGTACACACCGGCGAACATGAAAGCCAGGAAGGCCACCTTGACCCAGGCTTGTGACTGGACGCTGCGACGGGAGCGCAGCAGAAAGACCACCAGCGCGATGATTGAGGCGATAAGCAGACCCTGTATCCAGTTCAACGCGGCATCCTTCCCCGCAGGAATCCGTCGACGACGATGTTGACGCCGTTGAGCAGCGGTTGCCCCTTGGCTGAGGAGTATTCGGTGTACAGCACCTCGACGGGCTGTTCGGTGACCCGCCAACCGTTCTCGGCGATCAGCATGATGAATTCGGTGGCGTGGCTCATCCCGTTCATGGTGATGTCCAGACCGTCGGCGACGGTCTTGTTGAACACCCGCAACCCGTTGTTGGTGTCTGTCAGGCCCAGCTTGCGACCGCGCGGGCTCAGCCGCACGGCGGTCTGCAGCACGAGCCTTTTCAGCAGCGGCGGCCTGCTGACGCCCGCACCGAATCGAGTCCCGATGACGATGTCGACGTCGCCTGAGCCCAGTCGGTCGATCATCGTGACGACGTCCTGGACGCGATGCTGCCCGTCGGCGTCGAAGGTGGCGAAGACCTGCGCCCCGGGCTGACTGCGGGCGTACTCGACGCCGGTCTGGATGGCCGCGCCCTGGCCCAGGTTCACCGGGTGACTCACCAGATGCGCCCCGGCCCGCCGGGCGATGTCGCCGGTGCCGTCGGCGCTGCCGTCGTCCACACACACCACGTTGGTGAAAACCGACCGCAGAGCGGTGATCACGTCGCCGATGACACCGGCTTCATTGAAGGCCGGGACGACGATCCAGGCGTCGAGCGTTTCACTGGGCATTTCAAGCCCACAACGTACACGTCTGACCGGCCGATCAGCCGCTGCTGCGCGCCAACGCGGCCAGGTGCACGCCGATACCGACCAGCGGGCCGCAGCACAACGCGACCACGGTCCGGGTCTGCAGCGCCCACGGCAACAACAACAGCAGCGTCGAAGCGACCGTCGCGCACACCCAGCCCAGCGCATAGGCACGATGCAGCGCTGCCGCCACCGTCGCGGCGCCGGTGAGCGTCAGCATCGCGATCGCCAGAGCCGCCGCGGTCAGCCATGCCAGCAGCGCGCCGGCCGCGTGATAGTCGGGCCCGAAAGCGGCCCGCAACAACCACGGGCCCACCAAGCCCGCTGCCAGCACCCCGACCGCGCCGATCGCCACGACCACCACCATGGGTGTGATCAGCGCGCGCAGTCGCCTGGTGCGCTCGTCGACGAAATGGGCGATCAGATTGCCCTGCATCGCGGTCAGCGGCACCAGCAGCGGCGCACGGGTCAACGTGACCGCCAAAATGACCACCCCGCCCTGCGCGCCGAGTTGATGGGACGTCACCTTCAACAGCACCGGAAAGCCCATCACCAGAATCGCGCTCGCGCCCGCCGCGGTGATCGAATGGGCCGCCCCGCGCAGAAACGTCGCGGTGCCGCCCGGGGTCAGCAGTCGCGCGGCCGCCCTGGTCGTCGGCGAGGCGACGATCATGATCAGCCAGGCCAGCGCACCGGCGACGGTCGCCCACAGAAACCCGACCAGGTTCCAGCCGACCACGACGGTGGCCACCGAGACCGCGACGCGGATCACGGCGTCGGTCACCATCAGCGCGCCGTACTGCGTCCAGCGGCCGGTGCCGGCCAGCATGCCCAGCAACGTGGCGTGCAGGCAGAACCCGGCCAGACCGACGCTGAGCAGACCCACCGACAGCCAGCGGGCCTCGGTGAACACCGGGCCGCTCCACAGCGGCGAGCTGCAGGCGATCAGTGCCGCGGCGGCGATACCGACCATGCCCGCGACCCGCAGCGGGTGGGTGCTTCTCTGTTCGAGGCCCGGTGCCACGTCCGCGTAGCCGGCGGCGCGGACTTCCCGGGTGGTTTCTTGCAGCAGGCCGTTGGCCGCGCCGGTGACCAGGCCGAACGCTCCCCAGAACACGGCGAAGACGGAGAAACCGGCCGGCGCCAGATCGCGGGCGGCCAGATACACCACGGCGTACCCGCACACCGCGGTCACCGCGGTCGCCGTAGCCACCCGGGCCACGCTGCTGCGGGCAATCGGGCCGGCGAACACCCCGACGGCAGGGTTGCCGCCCACTTCGGTCACGGTTCGAAACTACTCACAGGCGTTGGGTCCTCTGCACGCCGCGAGATCCTCGACCTGACACACTGATCGGCAGAGGGGAGTATTCCTCAGTCGCGGTGTCGTCATCACGTCGTCCACCACCGGGCGTCCGTGCCGCGGGCCGTCGCTACCGCGACGGTGGAAGAGACCTCTGGTTTTCACCGACCGGAGGTCAGCGCGTTGAACGTGTCTTTGCTGGAATGGATTGTCACCCTGGCGGTGACCATCGGTGTGTTGCTACTCGACGTCGCGGTGATGGCGCGCCGATCGGGTGAGCCGACGATGCGCGGATGCGCGGTCGCGCTGACGGCCTACGTCGGGCTTGCGGTCGCTTTCGGCATCTGGACGTGGTTTCTCCATGGGCGGCAGTTCGCTGTGGAGTTCTTCGCGGGTTGGCTCACCGAGTACAGCCTGTCCGTCGACAACCTGTTCGTCTTCGTCATCGTGATGACGAGCTTCAAGGTGCCCAGGGTGTATCAGCGCCAAGCGCTGTTCGTCGGGATCGTGCTGGCGCTCATCCTGCGCGGTGTCTTCATCGCGGCCGGCGCGGCGGCCATTCAGCAATTCTCCTGGGTGTTCTACCTTTTCGGCGCGTTCCTGGTGTACACCGCGGCGCGGCTGGCACGCGGAACCACACACCAGACGAACACCGAGAACGCCGCCGTCCGCTTCGCCCGCAACCACGTGAAAGTCACCGACTCCTGGCACGGTCTCAAGCTCGTCGTCAAGGAGGGGTCGCAGCGACTGCTGACGCCGATGGCGTTGGTGATCCTCACCCTCGGCACCGCGGACCTACTCTTCGCGCTCGACTCCATTCCCGCGATCTACGGGCTCACCAGCCAGGCGTATCTGGTGTTGGCCGCCAACGTGTTTGCGTTGATGGGCCTGCGACAGCTCTACTTCCTGCTCGAGGGTCTACTGGCAAAGCTGGTGTATCTCTCGAAGGGGCTGGGTGTCATTCTGGCGTTCATCGGCGTCAAGCTGATCCTGCACGCGCTGCGCGAGAACGATCTGCCATTCATCAACGGCGGCAAGCACGTTGACGTCCCGGAGATACCGACGCTGGTCAGTCTCTTGGCGATCGCGGCGACCCTGGTCGTCGCCGCGGCTGCCAGCCTGTGGAGCAGCCGCGACCGCGATTAGGCCTCGATTGCGGCGGCGATGCGGCGTTCGATGCTCGCCCGAACCGGCGCGGGCAGCACGATCAGGCCGTCGAGTTCTTTGCTCGCGCGGGCGTAGGCGTTCTGCCGTTCCTGCGGCGATGCCGCGACATCCTCGGCAAGCTGCAGCAGATGCTGGGCCCGGGCCAGCCGTTGCTGGTCATCCTCGGAGAAGTCGCTGCGGCGCCGGCGAATCGCCTCGACCTCGGCAACCTCGAACGCGCTGACATATTCGTGAACGGCACTCCGATAGTCCAGTTGGGCGGCCCGGTCGCTGAGCAGGTCCTCGGCCCGTTCCGGGCGCAGCAGGTCGGCCTGGCTCTTCGCTCTGTGGAAGGCGACGGTCAGCGGATTGCGCATGTCGGTCATCAACGGGAAGTCGAGCAGTTTGGCGACGTCGACTTCGTAGTCCAGCCATCGCGCGTCGGTGCGGTCGTGCTCGGCGAGAAGCTTGGCGACCGCGCGACGGTCGCTGTCTTTGTTGTCGCGTCGCCGACCGGATGCCTCGGCGATCGCGACCTTGGTTTGCAGCTTGAGCCGATACCGTTCCATCCGTCGCTCGGCCCGGCGTTCGTTGGCCGCGGCGATCGCCCGCACACCCCCGCCGACTGCCCCGCCCAGCGGAAAAATCAGCCACCAAAAAGCCCCGGCGAAATGAAATAGCGGACTCACATTTCCAGGATGCCACCGCGGCGCGACTGGCTCACTCCACGAGCTCTTCCACAGCCCTGAGCCGCAGTGCTTTAGTTCTCAATAAACGAAGGAGACCCACCATGGACACCGGCCACGTCACCGCTCTCGTCACGGGCGCAAACCGTGGACTGGGCAAGCACTTCGCAGCCCAACTCGTCGAACGCGGCGCGAAGGTCTACGCCGCCGCGCGCCGTCCCGAAACAATCGAGATCGCCGGCGTCGAACCCGTGCAGCTCGACATCACCGACCCAACCTCGGTGCGCCGCGCTGCCGAACTGGCCGGCGACGTCACGGTGCTGATCAACAATGCCGGCACCTCAACGCGGGCCGGACTGCTGTCCGGGGCGTTCGAGGACATCCGGTTGGAGATGGAGACGCACTACTTCGGCACCCTGAGCGTCATCCGGGCTTTCGTGCCGGTCATCGAAAGCAACGGCGGAGGAGCAATCCTCAACATGCTGTCGGTGTTGTCCTGGCTGCATGCTCCCGGCTCCGGCGCCTACTCCGCGGCGAAGGCCGCCGGGTGGGCGATGACCGACGCGCTCCGAGCCGAACTGGCTCCGCGAGGCATCCAGGTCACCGCCGTGCACGTCGGCTACATGGATACCGAGATGGCCGCGTTCGCTCCGGCAGACCAAAAGACCGATCCCGCGGTCGTTGCCGAACTGGCGCTGGACGGTCTGCTGGCCGGCGAGCCCGAGGTCCTCGCCGACGAGCTGACGCGCGCGACCAAGGCGCAACTGTCCGGGACCACGTAAGCGAGACCGCTTAGTGGCCTTCGGTTTTGAACCGTTCGATGGAGCGGAGCACTTCGGCCTCTGCTTCTTCGCGACCCACCCAGTCGGCGGCTTTCACGAATTTGCCCGGCTCGAGCGCCTTGTACTGCGAGAAGAAGTGCTTGATCTCGTCCAGCTCGGACTGCGCAACGTCGCCGATGTCCTGGATGTGGTCCCAGCGGTGATCCTTGGCCGGCACGCAGAGCACCTTGTCGTCGCCGCCGGCCTCGTCGGTCATCCGGAACATGGCGACCGGCCGTGCCTTGACCACCACGCCCGGGAAGACGGACTGGGGCAGCAGCACCAGGGCGTCCAACGGGTCACCGTCTTCGCCGAGGGTGTCGTCGATGAAGCCGTAGTCCGTCGGATAGACCATCGACGTGTAGAGATAGCGGTCGAGGAAGACCCGCCCGGTCTCGTGATCGACCTCGTATTTGTTTCGCTGACCCTTGGGGATCTCGACGATCACCTCGAATTGCACCGGCTCGGCTCCTTCGCCTGGACGTGACTGTTTCGCACTTGGCGTCGATCGTAGGGCTCCCGCGCCACGTCGCTCCGCGGGGGTTTGCAGCAGAATGGGCGCAAACGTTGTCAGGAGAGTCATGCGTCCCACTCAGTGGCGGCCGGCCACGCACCTGCTGGTGGGCGTCGGTGTGCTGATCATCGTCGCCGCGGTAGTGGCGGCGACCGCGCTGCTCACCGGCAAAATCCACGGCGCGGCCCATGCCCAGGTTCCGCCGCCGCCACCGGGCGTCATCGCCAAGTCGAGCATCGTGCCGTCCTCGGCCAACGCGCAGATGCCGACCCCGTCCGGGCTGGCCGCGGCCCTGGCGGTGGTGGCCGCCGACCCCAACCTGGGCAAGCTCGGCGGCCGGGTCACCGACGCGATGACCGGCGAAGAACTCTGGAGCCAATTCGACGACCTGCTGCTGCAGCCGGCGTCGACCAACAAGACGCTCACCAGCGCCGCCGCCCTGCTGGCGCTGGACCGGCAAGCGCGGGTCACGACGCGGGTGGTCGAGGCCGGCCAGGCCGGGACGGTCGTGCTGGTCGGCGGTGGCGACCCGACCCTGTCGGGTGCGCCGCCTGGACAGGACACCTGGTATCACGGTGCGGCCCGACTCAGCGACCTCGCCGACCAGGTCCGCCGCAGCGGCGTGACGCCGACCGCGGTGCAAGTGGACACCTCGCTGTTCAGCGGGCCGACCTTTGCGCCCGGCTGGGATCCGGCCGACATCGAAGGTGGCGACATCGCGCCGATCGAATCGGTGATGCTCGACGCCGGACGCATCCAGCCGGCCACCGACGAGTCGCGACGATCGGTGACGCCGGCGCTGGACGCGGGTCGCGCGCTGGCCACCGCGCTGGGCCTGGACCCCGCCCAGGTGACCGTCACCAACCACGCCGTGGCCGCAGGCGCGCGGCAACTCGCCGCCGTCCAGTCGGCGCCGCTGATCGACCGGCTCAACGAGATGATGAACGTCTCCGACAACGTGATGGCCGAATGCATCGCCCGTGAAGTCGCGGCAGCCATGCAGCGGCCGCTGAGTTTCACCGGCGCCGTCGACGCGGTGACGAATCGACTCAACACCGCCCACGTCAGCACCGGCAACGCGATACTTCGAGACTCCAGCGGATTGTCGGTGGACGACCGGCTGACCGCCAAAATCCTCGACAGCGTGGTGCAGGCGGCGGCCGGGCCCGACGAACCCAAGCTCCGGCCACTTCTGGACCTGCTGCCGATCGCAGGCGGCAGCGGCACGTTGTCCGACCGTTTCCTGGATGCCACCTTCCACGCCGCGGGGCCGGCCGGCTGGCTGCGGGCCAAAACCGGCTCGCTGACCGCGATCAACGCGTTAGCTGGGGTGGTGACCGATCGCAGCGGACGGGTGCTGACCTTCGCGCTGATCTCCAACGACGCCGGGATGAGTGGGCGGACGGCCATCGACGCTGTGGCCTCGACCCTGTGGTCGTGTGGATGTGCGACGTGACGCCGTCTGCGGACTTGACCGTCGGACGCACGGTCGACTGGGGATTCGCGGCGACGGTAGGCCAACGTCTGGCCCGGCCCGGCCCGCCGTCCACCGACTACACCCGCCGCCAGGCGGTCGACAACCTGGCGACAGCCGCCAAAGCGGCCGAGCCCCCGGTCCGCGACGTCACCGGTCTGAACACCGACGGCGTGGTACCGGACGCCCGCATCATCGACCGGCCGGCCTGGATTCGGGCTGCCGCCGAATCGATGCGGGTGATGACCGGCGGGACCGACAAGCCGAGAGGCCTGATCAGCGGGCGGCTCACCGGCGCGCAGACCGGTGCGGTGCTGGCCTTCGTCTCGTCCGGGATACTCGGCCAATACGACCCGTTCAGCGACGACGGCACCCTGCTGCTGGTCTACCCGAACGTCATCGCGGTCGAGCGTCAATTGCGGGTCGACCCAGCAGATTTCCGGCTGTGGGTGTGCCTGCATGAGGTCACCCACCGGGTGCAGTTCACCGCCAACCCGTGGCTGTCCGGTTACATGTCGCAAGCGTTGGGCGTGCTGACCACCGACACCACCGACGACGTCGCGAAGGTGATCAGCCGGCTGGCCGAATTCGCCCGCGCCCGTGGTGACTCGTCGGCCGACCCGAACTCGAGCGGCATTCTCGGGCTGCTGCGCGCCGTGCAGTCCGAGCCGCAACGCGTCGCCCTCGATCAGCTGTTGGTGCTGGGCACGCTGTTGGAAGGCCACGCGGATCACGTGATGGATGCCGTTGGGCCCGTTGTGATTCCGTCGGTGTCGACCATCCGTTCCCGCTTCGACGAACGCCGCCACCGCAAGCAGCCGCCGCTGCAGCGGTTGCTGCGTGCGCTGCTGGGCATCGACGCGAAACTCAGCCAGTACACCCGTGGTAAGGCATTCGTCGACCACGTGGTGGACCGAGTCGGGATGCGGCGGTTCAACGCCGTGTGGACCAGCCCGGAAACCCTGCCCAGGCCAATCGAAATCGAATACCCCCAACAGTGGATCGACCGGGTGCTGTAGCCGAGCTCCGCGCGGCTGTTGCGGCGTTCGCCAAGCAATTTCTCACCACCGCCGACGGCTGGTGCGTCGCGCTGTCCGGAGGCCCGGATTCGTTGGCGCTCAGCGGCGTTGCCGCGCCGATGCTGCCGACGACGGCGTTGATCGTCGACCACGGCCTGCAGCCCGATTCGGCAACGGTCGCCGCCACCGCCCGTCAACACGCTCTTCACCTGGGATGCGTTGACGCCCACATCATCTGCGTGCAGGTCAGCGGTGACGGCGGTCCGGAGGGGGCCGCTCGCAATGCCCGCTACGCCGCACTGGAGGCCGCCCGTCGAGATCGCCCGGTGCTGCTCGCACACACCCTCGACGACCAGGCCGAGACCGTGCTGCTCGGATTGGGCCGCGGCTCCGGTGCCCGGTCGATCGCCGGCATGCGCGCATACGACCCGCCCTGGTGTCGGCCGCTGCTCGGAGTGCGACGCGACGTGACGCATGCCGCCTGTGCGGAGATGGGCCTCGACGCCTGGCAGGACCCGCACAACAGCGATCGCCGCTTCACTCGCACTCGGCTGCGCCACGAGGTGCTGCCGTTGATGGAAGAGGTGCTCGGCGGCGGCGTAGCCGAGGCGCTGGCCCGCACGGCGACGGCGTTACGGGGTGACATCGAGCTGATCGACTCGCTGATCGAGCAAGCGTTGACCACCTGCGCGTCCGCCGACGGCCTCGACACCGCGGTGCTGACCGCATTGCCCGACCCGGTCCGCCGCGGCGTGATTCGCCGCTGGCTGATCGCCGGCGGCGCGATCGGCTTGACCGACAAGCAGATCCGCGGGGTGGACGCGCTCGTCACCGCGTGGCGCGGCCAGGGCGGTGTGGCCGTCGGCTCCATCCTGCGGCGCCAGCGGTTGATTGCGGGACGAAGCGACGGCCTGCTGACGATGCGTCGAGAACCGGTCTAGCCGGCCAGCGTTGGTTTCCAGCCCGAATGCATGGCACGCTGTGCTCGTGGCGGCGGACTCACCGGAGCTGTACGCAGGGGACATCAAATCGGTCCTGCTGCGCGAAGAGCAGATCCAGACCCGCATTGCCGAACTCGGTGCGCAGATCGGCGCGGACTACCGCGAGCGGTCCAACGGCGACGATCGCGACCTGCTGTTGATCACCGTGCTCAAGGGCGCTGTCATGTTCGTCACCGACCTGGCCCGCGCGATCCCGCTGCCGACCCAATTCGAATTCATGGCGGTCAGCTCCTACGGCTCGTCGACGTCGTCGTCGGGCGTGGTGCGGATCCTCAAAGACCTCGACCGCGACATCAACGACCGCGATGTGCTGATCGTCGAGGACGTGGTCGACTCCGGGCTGACGTTGTCGTGGTTGCTGCGCAACCTGGCCACCCGACATCCGCACTCGCTGCGGGTGTGCACGCTGCTGCGTAAGCCGGACGCGTTGCGCGCCAACGCCGACATCGCCTACGTGGGTTTCGACATCCCCAACGATTTCGTGGTGGGTTACGGCTTGGACTACGACGAGCGCTACCGCGACCTGCCGTACATCGGAATGCTGGATCCCAGGGTCTACGAGGATTGAGCCCGCCCGGCGTCGGCTTCGGGCGGTAGTGCTCCGACCGGAGGCCACGTGCGCTCGCTCCGTCGACATGCGTGTTCGAGCTCGGCAACTTATCATCTGAACGTCCCGTGTACGCCAGGCGAACAGCGGTGGGCCGATGCCTGCACGGCAGGGAGGCGTCGTGTTTGGCACATACGTCGGATACGTGTCGGGCGATGACGGCATGTACGGGTTCCTGTGCCGGATCGTCCGTGAGCAACTGGGTGTGTACGAACACAACCCGGCGTTCCGCGCTTTTCGGCTGCGGGCCAGTAACGAGGTCTACGCGTACGAGGAAAAACACAGCGGAGCACGGGTGATCTGCAAGTTCTACGGACCCAGGTTCGGCTGGGACCGCGATCGCGCAGCGCGGGCAGCCTATCGGGAATTCGACGCGATGCAGGGGCTGCGAAGCTATGACCTGGTCGGCTCACCGCATCACGTGGTGCGGCCGCTGGGCGTGGACGTCGAACTCAACAGTGTGCTGGCCATCGAGTTCTACCCCGGGGAGCAGTTCAGTGACGCCATCAAGCATTGCATCCGCCGGCGCGGCGACAGCCATTTGTATTGGCGTCTGAAAGCACTCGCGTATTTTCTTGCCACCCAACACAATAGGACGGCCAACTGTGCGTCTGTCGACTTCGACGTCGACTGCCATTACTTCGACAGCTTGGTCTACAGATTGAAGGACCGGGACCGCGTCGGCGCATGGGACGCCGACGAATTGCTGTGGCTCCAGGGACTGTGGCGAGATAGGACGTCGATGTGGGGTGATCGTCAAGTGTGGCTGCACGGGGACGCCACTCCGGCCAATTTTCTGTTCGGCCATGGCCTCGATGTGGCAGCGATCGACCTCGAGCGGGCCAGGTGGGGCGACCGGATGTTCGACATCGGTCGGGTGGCCGGCGAGATGCAGCATGCATTCATGTCAGCCACCGGTAAGCCCGACCGCGCGGAGCCGTTCATCGGCCACTTTCTATGGGAGTATTGCTGCCATTTCCCCGACCGTGACGCAGCGTTCCGGTCCATCACGGCGCGACTTCCCTATTACATGGCGATGAATCTCCTGCGGGTTGCCCGCAACGATTACGTTCAGCCCGACTACCGCAACAAGCTCGTCCGGCAGTCCAAGCGGCTGTTGCAGGCGAGTTGATCGTGGCCATCGCACTGACCGGAGTGGCCGCTGTCGCGTTCGACGTCAATGGGACGCTCGTGCATATCCGTACCGACGAGCACCGCGAGGACATTTTTCGGTCGATCGGGCATTTCCTGACCTACCAAGGCATTGACATGCGGCGGCACCAGGTGCGCGACGAGTATTTCGCGCGCCTCAAGCGCCAGCAACGGGAGAGCCCACAGCAGTATCCGGAGTTCGACGCGGTGGCCATCTGGCGTTCGATCATCGACGACTTCGGCAGCGACTACACCCGCGCGTTACCGCCGGAACGCCTCGCCCAGCTATCGCTGACGTTGGCGGAGATCTACCGCGGGGTGTCGCGCAAAAAACTCAAGCTCTATCCACACGTTCGGGGGATGCTCGAACGGTTGCGGCAACGATTTCCGTTGGCGATTGTCACCGATGCCCAAACCGCTTATGCGCGTGGCGAACTGCACAAAGTGGGGTTGACGCAGTATTTCGATCCCATCGTCGTCTCCGGCGACCACGGCTTCCGCAAACCGGACCCGAGATTGTTCGAATACGCATTGCAGGGACTCGGGGTGCCGGCCTCCCAGACCGTCTACGTCGGCAACGACATGTTCCGCGACATCCACGGTGCACGTCAGGTCGGAATGCGCACCATCATGTTCGACTCGGACCAGGGCACAAAGCATTACGAAGACTGCGAGCCCGACTATCGCATCACCGACTACCGAGAGCTGCTGCAGATCATGGGCATCGGTGACTGACGTCGCCGACGGGCGGTCGGCGATCATCCGGCGTCGGCGAAGGAGCGCTAATTCACGGGAATGACCCGAAGACCTGTCTTAGCCGAAACACGACGGTGACAGACTGGCGAATCCTTGAGCGGCCAATCAACGGGGAGTCTGACGCATCGCATGACCGATCTGGTGCACAAATCAGCCGGCGGCACTACCACCAGCCGTGGAAGGGGCCGCACCGTACCGAGCGCGGCGCGCACCGGGATGTCGGCCGGAGCGCTGCGCCAGGCCGTCAGCGATCACCTGGAGTACTCCATTGCCCGGCCTGCGTCGGTGCTGACCCCGGAGCACTACTACCGCGCACTGTCGCTTGCTGTTCGCGATCGGATGCAGCACCGCTGGATGGCCACCACCCAGGACTGGCTCGCGCTGCCGACCAAGGTGACCTGCTACCTGTCGGCCGAATTTCTGATGGGCCCGCAGTTGGGCAACAACCTGCTGAACCTCGGGATCGAGGACGCGGCGCGGCAAGCGTTGGCGGAATTGGGGCAAGACCTCGACATCATCATCTCCTGCGAAAAAGAGCCGGGACTGGGCAATGGCGGCCTCGGCCGGCTCGCGGCCTGCTATCTCGACTCGTTGGCCACCTTGGAGCGGCCGTCCATCGGATATGGCATCCGCTACGAGTTCGGGATATTCGAGCAGGAGATCCGCGACGGCTGGCAGGTCGAAAAGACCGACAACTGGCTGGTTTACGGTAATCCGTGGGAGATCGACAAACCCGATGCCAGCTACATCGTCAACTGGGGCGGCTTCACCGAGCAGTACGAGGACGACGCGGGTCTGGTCCACACCCGCTGGATTCCGCAGCGGGTCCTCAAAGGCGTGTCCTACGACACCCCGATCCAGGGCTACGGCGTCAACACCTGCAACACGCTGACATTGTGGAGCGCGCGGGCGGTGGAATCCTTTGCGCTGGAAGTCTTCAACACCGGCGACTTCTACAAGGCGGTCGACGAGGAGGTCATCTCGGAGACCGTCTCCAAGGTGCTCTACCCCAACGACGAACCCGAAGCCGGCAAGCGGCTGCGGTTGATGCAGCAGTACTTCTTCGTGAGTTGCTCGTTGCAGGACATCCTGCGCATCCATCAGGAACGGGTGGGGCAGCCGCTGAGCGCCCTGCCGCAGAAGTGGGCGATCCAGCTCAACGACACGCACCCGTCGATCGCCGTCGCTGAACTGATGCGGCTTCTGGTCGACGAGCACTCGATGAATTGGGACCAGGCATGGGAACTCACGGTGGCCACCTTCGGCTACACCAACCACACACTGCTGCCCGAGGCGCTGGAAACCTGGCCGCTGTCGATCTTCGGGGAGGCATTGCCGCGGCACCTCGAGATCATTCTTCAGATCAACGAGAAGTTCCTCGACGAGGTCCGCGCCCGCTTCCCCGGCGACGAAGACCGGATCCGCCGCATGTCGCTGATCGGTGAGGACGGCGGCAAATGCGTCCGTATGGCGCACCTGGCCACCGTGGGCAGTCACGCGGTCAACGGTGTCGCCGCTTTGCATTCGGAACTGTTGAAAGCCAGTGTGCTCCAAGACTTTTACGAGCTGTGGCCGCAGCGATTCGGCAATGTCACCAATGGTGTGACGCCGCGGCGATTCCTGGCGCTGGCCAACCCGGGATTGCGCGAACTGCTCGACGAGACGATCGGCGACGGCTGGCTGACGGACCTGGAGCGGCTGCGTGGGCTGGAAGCCTACGTCGACGACCGCGCCTTCCGAGAGAGCTGGCGAGACGTCAAGCGCGCCAACAAGGCTCGGCTCGCGGAGTACGTGCACGCGGTGGCGGGCGTGGAGCTCGACCCGACCTGGCTGTTCGACGTACAGGTCAAGCGGATTCACGAATACAAGCGCCAACACTTGAACGTGCTGCACATCGTCACCCTGTACAACCGGCTCAAGAAGAACCCCGGTCTGTCGATTCCACCCCGGGCGTTCATCTTCGGCGGCAAGGCCGCCCCGGGCTACTTCATGGCCAAGCGGATCATCAAACTGATCAACTCGGTCGGCGCCACGGTGAACTCCGACCCGGACGTAAACCGGTTCATGAAGGTCGTTTTCGTGCCCAACTTCAATGTGCAGAACGCGCACTTGATCTATCCGGCCGCCAATCTGTCCGAGCAGATCTCCACCGCAGGCAAGGAAGCCTCCGGCACGGGAAACATGAAGTTCATGATCAATGGCGCGTTGACCATCGGCACACTGGACGGCGCCAACGTCGAGATGCTGGAGGAGGCGGGCGCGGAGAACTTCTTCCTGTTCGGTCTCAACGAGGAGGAAGTGGCGCGTGTCTACGCCGAGGGCCATCGCCCGGCGACCTACATCGACCGGGACCCCGAACTCGCCGAAGCGATGGACCTCATTGCCGATGGGCACTTCACCGACGGCGACACCGAGATCCTTCGTCCCGTCGTCGATTCGCTGCGCCACCACGATCCGTTCCTGGTGCTCGCGGACTACCGCTCCTACGTGGACTGCCAGGCCGCCGTCGGCGACGCGTGGCAGGACGCGGAGGCGTGGTCACGCATGTCGATTCTCAACGCGGCGCGCAGTGGCAAGTTCTCCTCGGACCGCGCGATCGCTGAGTACTGCGACGGAATTTGGGGTGTGGCGCCGATGAAAGTTCAGGTGTAGCGCCCGTGCGCTAGTGCAGTTCCCAGACCGCGGTCACCGAAAAGCTGACCGTCTGCTGGCCTGGCTCGAGCGGAACCGCGGACTGCATGGCGCCGCGCATCGGTGCGGGTCCTGGTGGTGCCGCGCCTGAGGTCTCCGAAATCGAGATGATCTTGCCCAACCCGAGCCCGGACAGCCCGGCGTACTGCTCGGCCCGGTCTTTTGCGTCCTGAAATGCGCGGGCCCGGGCGTCCTTCACCAACTGCGAGTCGTCGCCGATGGAGAAGCTCACCGAGTTGATCCGGGTCGCCGCCCCGCCGGTACCGACGATGAGGGCCAATACCCGCGATGCCGAGTCGGCGGGGTGGATCTTGACGCGGATCGAGTTGCCGGCGCGGTAGCCGGTGATGGTGTTGGCGGCATTGTCGAATTGCGGCTGCAAAGTGACGTTGGTGGTGTTGATGTCTTTACGGTCGACGCCGGCGCCCGCCAGTGCGTCGATGACGGCTTGTTGCCGAGCGTTGGTCTGATTCATCGCGGCGGTGACGTCCGGCGCGATGAATTCGATGGCGACCTCGGCGGTGAGGGTGTCGGGCACACCTTGCACCTGGCCCGAGCCGACGACGGTGACCTGACGCGGGTTGTCGCCCACACGTTGCGGGGCGCTGTCGCAGGCGGCCGATGTGGCGGCCAGGGCCGAGGCGAGCACGAGGCCGAATGTCATTCTGGCGCGGCGGATGATGGGCATGGATGGCACCCTAGTCGTGCGCAACGGCCGCCGGGTTTGTGTTGACGTTGAGGGCGCTGTGCCTGCGGCCCCACGCGAGGTAGAAGACCAACGCCACTGCCACCCATCCGCCGAACGCGATCCAGGTGTACCAGTGCAGGCTGAACAAGATGTAGGCGCACGCCGCCATCGACAGGATCGGTGTCACCGGGTACCCGGGCACCTTGAAACCGCGCGGCAGATCCGGTTCCTGGATGCGCAGGACGATCACTCCGGCCGACACCACGATGAACGCCGTCAGTGTGCCGATCGAGACGGTTTCGGCCAGCCGGTCCAACGGCACCAGCGCGGCCAGCACGGCCACCCCGAGCGCAACGATGATGGTGTTTTTGGTCGGTGTCATCGTGCGCGGATTCACCTTCGCGAACATTGCCGGCAAGAGACCGTCGCGGCCCATGGTGAACAGGATGCGGGTCTGGCCGTACAGCGTCACCAGGGTCACCGAGAAGATGGATATCACCGCGCCGGCAGATACCAGTGTGCTGCCCAGCGTGTTGCCGGTGATGTGGTCCAGGATCACGGCGAGCACCGCGTCTTCGCCTTTGAACTCCTGCCAGGGCTGACTACCCAAGGCGGCCACCGCGACGAGGACATGGATGGCCGTGACGATGAGCAGGGCGTAGAGAATCGCGCGGGGCATGGTGTGTTGCGGATCTTTGACCTCATCGCCTGCAGTGGAGATGGCGTCGAGGCCGATATAGGCGAAAAAGATTGTGCCAGTTGCCAAGCTGATGCCGGACATGCCGAACGGCGCCAGATCGGTGAACCGGCTCGCTGTGAACGCGGTGAAGGCGATCGCCGCGAAGATCACCAGCACGCCGAGCTTGATCAGCACCATCACGGCGTTGGCCTTCGCGGACTGACTCGCTCCCCGGATCAACAGCAGGGCGCACAACGCCACCAGGACGACGGCAGGCAGGTTGACCACGCCCGGTTCGGAGTTCCACGGTCCCGCCAGAATGGCATGCGACAGATGGAACCCGAAAACGTTGTCCAGCAGCTTGTTCAGGTACTGACTCCAGCCGACCGCGACCGCGGCGGTCGACACACCGTATTCGAGCAGCAGGCATGCGGCGACGCCCATCGCCGGAAGCTCGCCGAGGGTGGCGTAGCAGTAGGAGTACGCTGACCCGGAAACCGGTACCGCCGAAGCCATCTCGGCGTAGCAGACCGCAGCCAGGCCCGCCGCGATGCCGGCCAGGATGAACGAGATGACCACCGCCGGACCGGCTTGCGGCACCGACTGCGAGAGCACGATGAAGATCCCTGCGCCGACTGTTTCGCCGACGCCGAACATAGTCAGCAGGAAAACGCCGAGGGTGCGCTGCAAGTGGTCGGAGGCGCCGTCCGCGACCGGCGCGCCGGTCACAGGTCGGCGCCGCAGCATCTGCCGTCGCAGGCTGTCCGCCGGCGTTGGCATGTCGCCTCCTAAAAGCTTCGGTACTCGCCATGCCGGGGACGGTCGGCTGCTGTGCCCGTCCGTGGTGGTGAGCCGGGTTGGCCCAAGATATACCAGCGGATGCCGTCACCGCCCGCTGAGCGCAGGTGGTCGCTGTCGGTCGCCGGACCGCGCGCACGGCAATTGGGCGCTGCCCGATACGGATTCAGGCAGACCGTCGTGCCTAAGGGGTGACCAGAATCTTGCAGTGCTGTTCGGGGTCGGCGAGATCGTCGAACGCCGTCCCGACGTCCTCGAGACCGACGTCGCCGGTGATCATCGGGGTGACGTCGATGGCGCCCTCGGCGATCGCGCGCAGCGAGTCGGCGAATTCCTTCGGGTCATAGGCCAGCACGAACTGAACGTTGATCTCCTTGGCGATCGCGAAGAACGGGTGCACGGTGTCGGATTGCATGCACACGCCCACGACGACCAATCGGGTGCCGTGCCGTGCCCGCCGCAACACGTCGTCGATGATGCCGGGCACGCCGACAGCTTCGAACACCACGGCCGCGGCGACGGTGTCGAATGGCGAACCTTGGGCGGGGTCGAGGGTCTGGTGAGCGCCCATCGTCGCCGCGAGTTCACGTCGCGTCGGCGAAAAGTCGGCAGCTGCAATGGATTCGACGCCGCGAGCACGTAAGGCGGCGACGACGGCGAGGCCGATCGGGCCACAGCCGAGTACCAGCGCGGTCTCGCCCGGTTGGACGCCGGACTTGTTGACCGCGTGCAGTCCGACCGCTAGCGGTTCGGCGAGCGCGGCGTGCCGCGGGTCGAGGCCGTTGGGGACGGGCAGCAGAAGCGGCGCCGACAGCAGCATCCGCTCGGCGAAGCCGCCCAGTGTCGTGTTGCTGTAGACGATCGGTTCTGCGCTGTTGCCTGAGATCAGCACCGGCATCGACGTGACCAGGGTTCCTACCGGATAGGTGTCGGTGTCGGGTCCGGCGTCGAGGATCTCGGCGGTGAACTCGTGTCCCATGAACACGTCGCGGTTCAGGTCGACGTCCATACCGCCGCCCATCTGGCTGGTCAGCGCGAGCACGTCGGCGCCATGAGCGGCGAAATGCAGATCCGATCCACAGATTCCGCAGGATCGCACCGCCACCAGAACCTGACCGGGGCCGGGCACCGGGTCGGCCACGTCGTCGCGGCACACCATCCGGCCGTTGCGCAACACCGCAGCACGCATCAGTGACCGCGCTCCTTGTCGTATTCGATTGCCCTCGTGGGGGATTGACCGGTCATGACGGCTGGGCGGCGGTCTTCAAGCTCGATAAGAAGTCGAGCACGACCTCGTTGATCTCGTCCGGGCGCTCCTGCTGCAACCAGTGCCCGGCGCCGTCGATCAGCACCTCGCGGTAACGGCCGGTCAGCACCTCGGCGGCGCGGTCGTGGCGCATGAAACTCAGCACCGGGTCGTTGGTGCCCGCGATGAACATGGCCGGCACGTCGATGGTGGGCGCAGGCGGGTCAGCCATGATCTCCCAGTTACGGTCCAGATTGCGGTACCAATTCAGCCCGCCGGTGAAGCCGGTGCGGGTGAACTCGGCGATGTAGTGGTCGATTTCTGTCGTGGTGATCCAGTCCGGTATGCCGTCCGAATCAGGTAGTCGCTCGACGAACCCGGCGGGCCCGGGACGGATCATCCGCAGCGCGGCCGCGGGGTCCTCGGACCGCGTCAGGCCGGCCATCATTCGTGTGATGGTCCTGGCCGGGTCGCTGTCCAACTCGGCGTCGGCGACCCCGGGTTCCTGGAAATAGAGCATGTAGAAGAAGTTGTCGCCGAAGATCGCGCGGAACGCTCTGGTCGGTGGGATCTGCGCGCGCGGCACCGCCGGAACACTCAGTCCCACCACTGCGGCGACCCGGTCGGGATGCAGTTGCGCGGAACTCCAGACCACCGGGGCGCCCCAGTCGTGGCCGATGAAGACCGCTTTGTCGGCGCCGACGTGATCGAGCAGGCCAATCAGGTCGGCGGACAGCGCAGCGACGTTGTAGTCGGCGATGTCGGTCGGGCGGGTGGAGCGGCCGTAGCCTCGCTGGTCCGGCGCCAGCACGTGGTATCCGGCGGCGGCCAGGGCCGGGATTTGATGACGCCATGAATAGCCGAGTTCGGGAAACCCGTGAGCCAGGATCACTACCGGTGCGCCGGGCTCGCCGGCTTCCAGGGTGTGCAATTGCACGCCGTTGGTGTCGATCGTCCGCTCGGTGAAGGGCATGCTGTCGGTCACAGTTTTACCAAAGCACAACGCCCCGTCCGCCCGATAGGGCGTGCGACGGTGGTCTGCGCAGATCCCGGGAACCCCGGTTCGTTGTGTCAGGTGCCGGATCGCTCCGGTTGGCTGCGCTCGACCGGCGGCCGAGCTGGCTATCAACAGTGGCGGTAGCCTGGACTATTCCAGCTGCGCGTATCGGGAAGGACCTGGCCGACGACGGCCGATGATTGATGAACCGGAAAAACGTGATCCGCACGCTCACGGCCATCGCTGTCGTGCTGCTGCTTGGTTGGTCCTTCTTCTACTTCAGCGATGACACCCGCGGCTTCAAGCCGGTCGACTCCTCGGTGGCGATGGCCCAGATCAAGGCCGGCAACGTCAAGGACGCCCAGATCGACGACCGCGAACAACAGGTGCGACTGACGCTGAAGAGCGCCGCCACCGGCACCGACGGCTCCGACAAGGTCATCACCAAATACCCGACCGGCTACGCCGTCCCGCTCTTCGACGCGCTGATCAGCAAAGACGCGCAGACCAGCACTGTCGTCAACCAGGGCAGCATCCTGGGCTCCCTGGTCATCTACGTGCTGCCACTGCTACTGCTGGTCGGCCTGTTCATGATGTTCTCCCGCATGCAGGGCGGCGCCCGGATGGGCTTCGGCTTCGGCAAGTCCCGGGCGAAGATGCTGAACAAGGACATGCCCAAGACCACTTTCGCCGACGTCGCCGGTGCCGACGAGGCGGTCGAGGAGCTCTACGAGATCAAGGACTTCTTGCAGAACCCGGCGCGGTATCAGGCGCTGGGCGCCAAGATCCCTAAGGGCGTGCTGCTCTACGGTCCGCCCGGAACCGGTAAGACCCTGCTGGCGCGGGCCGTCGCGGGCGAGGCAGGCGTGCCGTTCTTCACCATCTCCGGCTCGGACTTCGTCGAGATGTTCGTCGGCGTCGGCGCATCCCGCGTGCGAGACCTGTTCGAGCAGGCGAAGCAGAACAGCCCGTGCATCATCTTCGTCGACGAGATCGACGCGGTGGGCCGCCAGCGCGGCGCCGGGCTGGGCGGCGGCCACGACGAGCGCGAGCAGACACTGAACCAGCTGCTGGTGGAGATGGACGGCTTCGGTGAGCGTGTCGGGGTCATCCTGATCGCGGCCACCAACCGCCCCGACATCCTCGATCCGGCGTTGCTGCGGCCGGGACGCTTCGACCGCCAGATCCCGGTCTCCAGCCCCGACCTGGCCGGCCGGCGTGCGGTGCTGCGCGTGCACTCCCAAGGCAAGCCGTTCGGCCCCGACGTCGAGTTCGACGGGCTGGCCAAGCGGACCGTCGGGATGACCGGCGCCGACTTGGAGAACGTCATCAACGAGGCCGCGCTGCTGACCGCCCGGGAGAACGGCACGGTGATCACCGGCGCCGCCCTGGAAGAGGCGGTGGACCGCGTGGTCGGCGGGCCGCGCCGCAAGAGCCGGATCATCAGCGAGCAGGAGAAGAAGACCACGGCGTATCACGAAGCCGGCCACACCCTGGCGGGTTGGGCGATGCCGGGCGTCGACCCGGTGTACAAGGTGACCATCCTGGCCCGCGGCAATACCGGCGGGCACGCGCTGGCGGTGCCCGAAGACGACAAGGGCCTGCACACCCGATCGGAACTGATCGCTCGTTTGGTGATGGCGCTGGGCGGGCGGGCCGCCGAGGAACTCGTCTTCCACGAGCCCACTACGGGCGCGTCGTCCGACATCGAGCAGGCCACCAAGATCGCCCGGGCGATGGTCACCGAATTCGGGATGAGTTCCAAACTCGGTGCGGTCAAATACGGCAGCGAACACGGCGATCCGTTCCTGGGCCGCACCATGGGTAACCAAGCTGACTACTCCCATGAGGTAGCGCGCGAAATCGACGAGGAAGTCCGCAAGCTCATCGAGGCCGCGCACACCGAGGCGTGGGAGATCCTCACCGAATACCGCGACGTGCTCGACACCGTGGCCGGCGAACTGCTAGAAAAGGAAACGCTGCACCGCGCCGAATTGGAGGCGATCTTCACCGGCGTCGAAAAGCGGCCACGGCTAACCCTTTTCGACGACTTCGGCGGTCGCATTCCGTCGGACAAGCCGCCGATCAAAACTCCTGGCGAGTTGGCCATCGAACGTGGCGAACCGTGGCCCAAGCCGGCACCCGAGCCTGCGTTCAAAGCGGCGATCGCTGCCGCGGCGCGGGACGCCGCGAAGTCGGACGCCGCAAACGGTACCAACGGCGCCAACGGTTCTCACGGTGGAGCAGGCGGCCGGGCCGCGGCGCCTCATCCGTCGACACAGCCCGACTACGGTGCACCGGCCGGCTGGCAGGCCCCCGGCTGGCCGCCGCAGCAACAGCCGCCGGGCTACTGGCACCCGCCGCAGGGTCCGACGCAGGCGCCTCCGCATTGGCCGGCGCCACCACACCAGCACACGGGTCAGCCCTACCCGGCGTATCCGCCGTATCCGCCGCCCGGTGCGCCCGCACCGGAGACGGGCCACAACACCGACCCGCCCGGCGGCGACGCGAATCCGTCCAATCCCTCGGCGCGCGGCTGAACGAACGGAGATTGCGATGGTGCTGCCGAATTCTGACACCGTGACTCTGAACAACCCGGTCTTCGACCAACCGCGCGCTGAGGCCGCGATCCGCGAATTGCTCTACGCGATCGGAGAAGACCCGGACCGGCACGGCTTGTTGGACACCCCGGCCCGCGTCGCCCGCAGCTACAAGGAGATTTTCGCCGGTCTCTACACCGACCCGGATGCGGTGCTGGACACCACCTTTGACGAACAGCACGAAGAGTTGGTGCTGGTCAAGGAGATCCCGCTGTATTCCACCTGCGAACACCACCTGGTGGCTTTTCACGGCGTCGCCCACGTCGGATACATCCCCGGTCGCGACGGCAGGGTGACGGGCTTGTCCAAGATCGCCCGACTGGTCGACCTGTATGCCAAGCGGCCGCAAATCCAGGAACGACTCACCACCCAGATCGCGGATGCACTGATGCGCAAGCTCGATCCACGCGGCGTTATCGTCGTGATGGAAGCCGAGCATCTGTGCATGTCGATGCGCGGTGTCCGCAAACCCGGTGCTAACACGACGACCTCGGCTGTACGCGGAGTGTTCAAGTCCAACAGTGCATCTCGGGCCGAGGCGCTCGACCTGATCTTGCGCAAGTGAGCACCGCGCGCGTCCAGATCATGGGGGTGGTGAACGTCACCGACGACTCGTTCTCCGATGGCGGGCGCTATCTCGATGCTGACCGCGCTGTCGAGCAGGGCCTGTCGTTGGTGGCCGACGGCGCGTCGATCATCGACGTCGGTGGCGAGTCAACCCGGCCCGGGGCGGTGCGCATCGATCCAGAGGTGGAGACGGCTCGCGTCGTTCCAGTCGTCAAAGAGCTTGCATCACAAGGTATTACGGTCAGCATCGATACGATGCATGCGGGGGTCGCACAGGCGGCGCTGGAAAACGGCGCGGCGATGGTCAACGATGTGTCCGGCGGACGCGCCGACAAAGCAATGGCCGGACTGCTGGTCGACGCCGAGGTGCCGTGGGTGCTGATGCACTGGCGCTCGGTGTCGGCGGACCGTCCGCATCAGGTACCGGCCTACGGCGATGTGGTGGCCGAGGTGCGCACCGAGTTGCTCGCCTGCGTCGACGAGGCCGTTGCCGCCGGAGTGGATCCGGCGAAGCTGATCATCGACCCGGGTTTGGGATTCGCCAAGTCGGGTCGCGATAATTGGGCACTGCTGCATGCGCTGCCCGAGCTGGTGGCCAGTGGCATCCCGGTGTTGATCGGCGCGTCGCGCAAGCGATTTCTCGGTAGCTTGCTGGCTGACGGCGACGGCGCGGTGCGGCCACCCGACGGCCGTGAGACGGCGACCGCGGTGGTCTCGGCGCTGGCCGCCGAGCATGGCGCGTGGGGAGTTCGGGTGCACGACGTCCGAGCCTCGGTCGACGCCGTCAGGGTTGTCGAGGCGTGGACGCAAGCAGGGGTACAAGGGTCTGATGGCTGATCGAATCGAGTTGCGCGGTTTGACAGTTCGTGGCAGGCATGGCGTATTCGAGCACGAGCGTGCCGACGGTCAGGATTTCGTCGTCGATGTGACGGTATGGATCGACCTGGCGGATGCGGCCGCCAGTGACGACCTGGCAGACACCTATGACTACGGCGTACTGGCCGAGCGGGCAGCGGCCGTCGTCGCCGGCCCGGCGCGCAATTTGATCGAAACGGTCGCCGGCGAGATAGCGCAGGACGTGATGACAGACGAACGAGTACACGCCGTCGAGGTGACCGTGCACAAACCACAGGCACCGATCTCGCAGACCTTCGACGATGTCGCGGTGGTGGCCCGTCGCTCGCGACGCGGCGGGCGAGGCCAGGTGGTACCTGCGGGCGGCGCACTGTGAGTCGGGTCGTGCTGTCCATCGGATCCAACCTCGGCGACCGGCTGGCCCGGCTGCAATCGGTGCTCGACCAACTCGGCGACTCGGTGCAAGCGGTCTCCCCGGTGTACGAGACGGCCGCCTGGGGCGGCGTTGAGCAGGGCGCGTTCCTCAATGCCCTGCTGATCGCCGAGGACCCGACGCTCGATGGGCACGGCTGGCTGCGCCGCGCGCAGGAGATGGAGCGGGCCGCGGACCGCGTGCGGGGGCAGCGGTGGGGCCCACGCACCCTCGACGTCGACCTGGTCAGCTGCTACCTGCCATCACCGGACGGCGACACCGAGCTGTTCTCCCTGGACGACGGTCTGACGCTGCCGCATCCACTCGCGCACCTGCGTGCCTTCGTGCTCATTCCCTGGCTGGCCGTGAACCCGGGCGCCGAGCTGTCGGTCGCGGGTGGAAAACAGCCCGTCGCGAAGCTGCTCGCCGAACTCGACGACGCCGACCGGGCCGGCGTGCAGCTCACCGAATGGGTGTTGCACCCGCAGGCCGACAGTGCGGGCACCGACTCCGCACCGGAAAGCTGATGGGCCCCACTCGAAAACGGGACCTGAGCGCCGCGGCGCTCGGCACCGTGGCCCTCGGGTACCTGCTGGTCCTGGCGCTCTACCGGTGGTTTCCCCCGATCACGATCTGGACCGGCTCGTCGCTGTTCGCGGTCGGCGTCGCCGAGGGGGTGTGGGGACGCCACGTGCGGGCCAAGATCGGCGCCGGTGAGATCGGCGACGGACCCGGGTGGCTGCATCCGCTCTCGGTGGCCCGCAGCCTGGTCATCGCCAAGGCCTCGGCCTGGGTCGGCGCGTTGGCGCTGGGCTGGTGGCTCGGCGTGCTGGCGTTTCTGCTGTCGCGGCGGTCGTGGCTTCGAGTGGCCGGCGAAGACACCGCCGGAACGGTGGTCGCGGCTGTCAGCGCGCTGGCTCTGGTGGTTGCTGCGCTGTGGCTGCAACACTGCTGCAAATCGCCGGGCGACCCGACCGATCACGGCGAGGGCGCCGAAAGCTAGCGGAGCCGCGGATTGTCGATTAGACCTGGTGAGAATCGCCGGAGCGCGCCGACACGCGCAGTGACCTCGGGCCGGTACAGTCGGGCCATGACCGATCTGTCCCGCGGCGCCCGGGTGCGGCGCGGCGGCCGCAGACCAGGTTGGGTGCTGTTGACGACGTTGCTGGTCTTGGCGATCGGCGCCAGTTCGGCGCTGGTTTTCACCAACCGGGTGGAGCTGCTCAAGCTGGCGGTGATCCTCGCGTTGTGGGCCGCCGTCGTCGCGGCGTTCGTCTCGGTGATCTACCGCAGGCAGAGCGACGTGGATCAAGCCCGGGCGCGCGACCTGAAGCTGGTCTACGACTTGCAACTGGACCGGGAGATCTCTGCGCGCCGCGAGTACGAGCTGACCGTCGAATCTCAGCTGCGCCGCGAATTGGCCACCGAACTGCGCGCGCAATCGTCCGACGAGGTTTCGGCGCTGCGGGCCGAGTTGGCCGCGCTGCGCACCAATCTCGAGATCTTGTTCGATGCGGAGCTCAGCGATCGACCTGCGCTGGAAACCGAGCGCAAGACCGTGCAGAGCGATTGGGAACGCGAGCACGAGAGCGCCCGCGAGCGCGTCAACCGGGTCGCCTCGGTGCGGGCCGAGGAGCCCTCCCGGCGTCATGACGACAACTCGATCATCGACGTGCACGAGGAGCCTTTGGTCCCGACCCCGCAGCGGCAACCGGAGGAGACCTATCACCCGGCTTACGCCTACCAGCCAGACGCCTACCAGCCGACAGACGCCTATGCGCCGCCGCGTCGACGCCGGTCCGCTGAGGCGCAGGAGGCAGAGCGCGGATCGCATTGGCGGCAGAACGCCCCCGACGCGCAACCCGCACGCGATCAGGTGACGCCGCCCGAAGCGTGGACGCCGCCTGCGCCACCCGCGCCGGAGCCGCCCCCGGCAGCCGAGCGCCAACCGGAGAGCCGCAGCTGGAATCCCTCGGACCGGCCGGTGCAGGCCGGCGGCTGGCCCGGACCGGTGGCGTCGCCCGAGCCCGAACGCTTCGAACCCGAACGTTTCGAACCCCCGCCCCCGCGACGGTCGCACCGGCGCCCGGAACCACCTCAACAGCCTGAGCCGCAGTTCACGCCGCCACCGCAGCCCGAGCCGGCTCCGCAATTCCAGCGGTCCGGGTGGTCGCCGCCACCGGAGCCGCCCCGGCCGCAAGACCAACAGCGCTGGCAACCGATCAGCCCCGAGGAACCGCTGTCGACCCCGGGCAGCCACCGGAACGCCGGACAACGTGACAACGCAAACCCGGTGTCATGGACATACGACAACGCGCCGTCGCGCGACAAGCCCTCCGACCGTGCACCCAGCGACACCGAGCTCGAGGATCTCGCCGAGCGCCGGGGGCGCCATTCCGGTGCCCCCGCCGAGCAGACGCCTGGCCAGCCCGTTGAGCCGGTGGCCGACTGGAGTGAGCCCGGGCGACGCGCCCGATCCCGGCACTCCGCGGAATTGCCCGACTCCGGCGCGGGCGTATCCGCAGCTCCGGCGCCGGCCATGTCGCCGCCGCCCCCTCCGAGCCCGCCGCCACCGACGTCGCCACTGGATAAGGAACCGGTGATGTCGCCGCCGCCCAGCGCCCGTCATCGCAGCACCGAACCCGTCGCGGAAGCCGAGGATCCACAGTCCGGTGGCCAGTCGGTCGCCGAGCTGCTGGCCCGCTTGCAGACCACCCCGTCCGAGGGTGGCCGTCGCCGGCGCCGCGAAGACTGAGGCGAATACCACAGGCTTAGGGCGGCACCGTCAAGGCTGGGTTTGGATAACCGCGCTTCTCCCCGGACCGCTTCGCGGCCCGCATCGTCGCGCGGTAGAGTCTTTACGACCGTCCGGTACCCGCTACGCGGGACTGGAACGAACACGAGACTTGTGAGGGTCGTCTGCGATGGTGCAGTTCGACGGATTGCGCCCGGCCAGGCTCAAAGTGGGGATCATCTCCGCGGGCCGCGTGGGCACCGCGTTGGGCGTTGCGCTGGAACGCGTCGACCATGTCGTCGTGGCCTGCAGTGCGGTTTCCCGCGCATCGCGGCAACGTGCCGAGCGTCGGCTGCCCGATACCCCGGTCGCCCCGGTGCCCAACGTCGCCGGCAACTCCGAGTTGCTGGTGCTGGCCGTTCCTGACACTGAACTGGCGGGGCTGGTGTCCGGTCTGGCCGCAACCTCAGCGGTACGGCCCGGCACCATCGTCGTGCACACCTCAGGCGTCAACGGCATCGGTGTGCTCGCGCCGCTGAGCGCGCAGGACTGCATCCCGCTGGCCATCCACCCGGCAATGACCTTCACCGGCGCGCAAGAGGACATCGCCCGGCTGCCGGACACGTGCTTCGGTATCACCGCGGCCGACGAGGTCGGCTACGCGATCGCGCAGTCCCTGGTGCTCGAGATCGGCGGCGAGCCGTTCCGGGTGCCGGAGAACGCGCGGATGCTCTACCACGCCGCCCTGGCTCACGCGGGCAACCACATCGTCACCGTGGTCGCCGACGCGCTAGACGCGTTACGGGCCGCTCTGTCGGGCACCGAACTTCTCGGCCAGCAGCTTGTCGACGACGCGCCCGGTGGCATCGCCGAGCGGATCCTCGGACCACTCGCCCGCGCGGCGCTGGAGAACACGCTGCAACGCGGGCAGGCGGCGCTCACCGGTCCGATCGCGCGCGGTGACGCGGGCGCGGTCGCGGGTCACCTGAACGCACTGGAAGCGGTCGATTCGCAACTGGCGCAAGCCTATCGAGCGAATGCCATGCGTACCGCGCAACGAGTACACGCCCCCGCAGACGTGCTCGAGGTGCTGACGCGGTGAACAAGCTCCAGACGCCGAAGTTCAACACCGGCGAACTCAACGTCTACCCGGACCCCGGCAATGTCGCCGAGGTCAGCCGGGCGTTACGGCGCACCGGTCGACGGGTGATGTTGGTGCCGACGATGGGTGCGCTGCACGACGGCCACCTCGCTCTCGTCCGGGCCGCCAAACGGGTGCCGGGCTCGGTGGTGGTGGTCTCTATTTTCGTCAACCCGTTGCAATTCGGCACTGATGAAGACCTCGACGCCTACCCGCGCATCGTCGAAGCCGACCTGGAGCTGCTGCGCGGCGACGGAGTCGAAATAGCCTTCACTCCAAGCGCTTCGGCAATGTATCCGGACGGCCCGCGGACCACCGTCTATCCCGGGCCGTTGGGATCTGAGCTGGAGGGCGCTGCGCGGCCCACGCATTTCGCCGGCATGCTCACCGTTGTCCTGAAGCTGCTGCAGATCGTCGCGCCGGATCGAGTCTTCTTCGGCGAGAAGGACTATCAGCAACTGGTGCTGGTGCGCCAGATGGTCGCCGATCTCAACGTCGACACCCGCGTCGTCGGTGTGCCGATCGTGCGCGAGAACGACGGCCTGGCGATGTCGTCCCGCAACCGCTATCTCAATGCCGCGCAACGCGAATTGGCCGGCATCCTGTCGGCGGCGTTGCTGGCCGGATCGCATGCGGCGCCCGCCGGTGCGGACGCGGCGTTGCGGGCCGCCGGCTCGGTGCTGTCTGAGGTGCCTGCGATCGACGTGGATTACCTGGAAGTGCGTGACGGCTCGTTGGGGCCGGCCCCGGTCACCGGCGCCGGTCGGTTGCTGGTCGCCGCACGACTCGGCAAGACCAGACTGATCGACAACGTCGCAATCGAGATCGGAACGACCGTCGGCGCCGATGGGCGAGTGCCGGCCAATCAAGCTCCCGAATCACACTGGAGGAATTGATGTTACGAACGATGCTCAAGTCCAAGATCCACCGCGCGACCGTGACGCAGGCCGACCTGCACTACGTCGGCTCGGTGACGATCGACGCGGACCTGATGGACGCGGCCGACCTGCTCGAGGGTGAACAGGTGACGATCGTCGACATCGACAACGGCGCGCGCCTGGTCACCTACGCGATCACCGGGGAACGCGGCAGCGGCGTGATCGGGATCAACGGCGCCGCAGCTCATCTCGTGCATCCCGGTGACCTGGTCATCCTGATCGCGTATGCGACCATGGACGACGCCGAGGCGCGCAGCTACAAGCCGAAGATCGTCTTCGTCGACGCCGACAACCGGGCGATCGACCTGGGGAGCGACCCGGCGTTCGTACCCGCCGACGCGGGCGAGCTGGTCTCGCCGCGATGAAGGCCTTCTAGTCGTGTTGCTGGCCATCGACGTCCGCAATACGCACACCGTGATCGGACTGCTCGCCGGTTCCAAAGAGAACGCGAAGGTCGTGCAGCAGTGGCGAATTCGCACCGAATCCGAGATCACCGCCGACGAGCTGGCGTTGACCCTCGACGGCCTGATCGGGGACGACTCCGACCGGCTCACCGGCGCCGCCGCGTTGTCCACGGTTCCCTCGGTGCTGCACGAGGTGCGACTGATGCTGGAGCAGTACTGGCCGTCGGTGCCACACGTGCTGATCGAGCCCGGCGTGCGCACCGGGATCCCGCTGCTCGTCGACAACCCCAAAGAGGTTGGCGCCGATCGAATCGTCAACTGCCTGGCAGCTTTTCAGCAGTACGGGACCCCGGCCATCGTGATCGACTTCGGCTCGTCGATCTGCGTGGACGTGGTGTCTGCCAAGGGTGAATTCCTCGGCGGCGCGATCGCACCGGGCGTGCAGCTCTCCTCGGATGCCGCCGCGGCGCGCTCAGCCGCGCTGCGGCGAGTCGAGCTGTCCCGTCCGCGCTCGGTGGTGGGCAAGAACACCGTCGAATGCATGCAGGCGGGCGCGGTTTTCGGTTTCGCAGGCCTGGTGGACGGACTTGTCGCCCGAATCCGCAGTGACGTCGACGGCTTCGCCGGCGACAACGTCACCGTTGTGGCAACCGGTCACACCGCGCCGCTGCTGCTGGCCGAACTGAACTCGGTCGACCACTACGACCCGCACCTGACCCTGCACGGGCTGCGGCTGGTGTTCGAGCGGAACCGCGACAGCCAGCGCGGACGGCTCAAGACGGCACGCTGAGCTTCCCGACTTGTCGCGAGACAGAAGCCAGGGTCGCAAAAGACCCCGGATCACGACCACCGTTTACGTTTCGTGGCTCTGTCCGGTCACGTGAGACGGTCCGCAGTCCTTTAAGCTGGCAGGTCGTGAACGCCGGCGGTCAGGACCCTGAGGACATTCCCGAGCAGTTCCGGATCCGCAGGGACAAACGCGCCCGCCTGGCGGCCGAGGGCCGCGACCCCTATCCCGTAGAAGTCGCGCGCACACACACGCTGGCGCAGATCCGCGCCGCATACCCCGACCTGCCGGCCGACTCGACCACCGGCGACATCGTCGCGGTCGCCGGACGGGTGGTGTTCGCCCGTAATTCGGGCAAGCTGTGCTTCGCCACCCTGCAAGAGGGCGACGGCACCCAACTGCAGGTCATGCTGAGCCTGGCCGGCGTCGGCCAGGAAGCGCTCGACCAGTGGAAAGCCGACGTCGATATCGGCGACATCGTCAGCGTGCACGGCGAGGTGATCAGTTCACGCCGCGGCGAGTTGTCCGTGCTCGGCGACAGCTGGCAGATGGCGTCCAAGGCGCTGCGGCCGCTGCCCGTTGCACACAAGGAGATGAGCGAAGAGTCGCGGGTGCGGCAGCGCTACGTCGACCTGATCGTCCGTCCTGAGGCGCGCGACGTCGCCCGCCAGCGGATCGCCGTGATCCGCGCATTACGGACCGCGCTGGAACAACGCGGTTTTCTCGAGGTCGAAACGCCGATGCTGCAGACTTTGGCCGGCGGCGCGGCGGCCCGGCCGTTCGTCACACACTCCAATGCCCTCGACATCGACCTCTACCTTCGTATCGCGCCAGAACTGTTCCTGAAGCGCTGCGTCGTCGGCGGGTTCGACAGAGTTTTCGAACTTAATCGCGTGTTCCGAAACGAAGGCGCTGATTCCACCCATTCACCTGAATTCTCTATGTTGGAGACCTACCAGGCGTATGGAACGTATGACGATTCTGCAGTTGTCACCCGTGAGCTTATTCAACAGGTGGCTGACGAGGCGATCGGAACTCGACAACTCTCGCTACCCGACGGCAGCGTGTATGACATCGACGGAGAATGGGCGTCGATAGAAATGTATCCGTCCCTTTCCGAGGCGCTCGGCGAGGCGATCACCCCGGACACTACCCTCGAGCGCTTGCTGGCGATCGCCGACGGCCTCGGCGTCGAGGTGCCCGCAGACCGGGGATACGGGCATGGAAAGCTCGTCGAGGAACTGTGGGAACACACCGTCGGCAACGGCTTGACGGCTCCGACTTTTGTCAAGGATTTTCCGGTAGAGACAACGCCTTTGACACGCCAGCACCGCAGTATTGCCGGCGTCACAGAGAAGTGGGACCTGTATATTCGTGGTTTCGAACTGGCCACCGGATACTCGGAATTGATCGACCCGATCGTGCAGCGGGAAAGGTTCGCTGAGCAGGCCCGCGCGGCGGCAGCCGGCGACGACGAGGCAATGGTGCTCGATGAGGATTTCCTGGTCGCCTTGGAGCATGCTATGCCGCCGTGTACTGGAACCGGAATGGGCATCGATCGGTTGCTGATGGCTTTGACCGGCCTGTCGATAAGGGAGACAGTATTGTTTCCTATTGTGCGCCCGCATACCAACTGAGAGCCACTAGCGCTGTATTGAATAACGCGCCCGTGTATGGCAGATTGATGCAGCGGGGGCGGTCAGTGCACTTGTATGGCAAGTGTCTAAGAAGAAAGCGTGAGGCTCAGCCAATGGCTAAGAAAGTGACCGTCACCCTGGTCGACGATTTTGACGGCGAAGGGGCCGCCGATGAAACCGTCGAATTCGGTCTGGACGGTGTGACCTACGAGATTGATCTTTCAAGCAGAAATGCCTCGAAACTTCGCAACGACCTGAAGCAGTGGGTAGAGGCCGGTCGTCGGGTCGGCGGTCGTCGGCGTGGACGTACCAGCACGGGTCGGGGCCGCGGCGCCATTGATCGCGAGCAGAGCGCGGCAATCCGGGAATGGGCCCGTCGCAACGGGCACAACGTCTCCACCCGCGGCCGTATCCCTGCTGATGTGATCGACGCATTCCACGCGGCGACCTGACTTTCGCTGCTAGCGAACTGATCGTCCATTCACGCGGGAAACGATTTCGAGTTTTCCCGCGTTGCACTGTTGCAACTGCGTTGTAGCGGGTATCTGCAGCGGTCCAGTTATGGCCGCGAGGTGGGTAGCCCGACGCCCCGCCCACTACAGTGGACGACAGGTACGCGGTGTCGGCCCCATTGCCGACGATGACGAAGTACCGATGGTTGAGGGAGAGCAGGTAACCGCCAATGTTCGAACGTTTTACCGACCGTGCCCGCAGGGTCGTCGTCCTGGCGCAAGAAGAGGCCCGGATGCTCAACCACAACTACATCGGCACCGAGCACATTCTGTTGGGTCTCATCCACGAAGGCGAGGGCGTAGCCGCCAAGTCGCTGGAGTCGCTGGGGATCTCCCTGGAGGGCGTCCGCAGCCAGGTCGAAGAGATCATCGGCCAGGGTCAGCAGGCCCCGTCTGGGCACATCCCGTTCACTCCGCGCGCCAAGAAGGTCTTGGAGCTGAGCCTGCGCGAGGCGCTGCAACTCGGCCACAACTACATCGGCACCGAGCACATTCTTCTCGGCCTGATCCGTGAGGGCGAGGGCGTTGCCGCCCAGGTCCTGGTCAAGCTGGGCGCCGAGCTGACCCGGGTGCGCCAGCAGGTGATCCAGCTGCTGAGCGGTTACCAGGGCAAAGAGACCGCGGAGGCCGGTACCGGCGGCCGCGGCGGCGAGTCCGGCTCACCGTCGACGTCCTTGGTCCTCGACCAGTTCGGCCGCAACCTGACGGCGGCGGCGATGGAGGGCAAGCTCGACCCGGTGATCGGCCGCGAGAAGGAAATCGAGCGGGTCATGCAGGTGCTGTCCCGTCGTACCAAGAACAACCCGGTGCTGATCGGTGAGCCCGGCGTCGGGAAAACCGCCGTGGTCGAAGGCCTTGCGCAGGCCATCGTGCACGGCGAGGTCCCCGAGACGCTGAAGGACAAGCAGCTCTACACCCTTGACCTGGGTTCGCTGGTGGCCGGCAGCCGTTACCGCGGTGACTTCGAGGAACGCCTGAAGAAGGTGCTCAAAGAGATCAACACCCGCGGCGACATCATCCTGTTCATCGACGAGTTGCACACGCTGGTCGGTGCGGGCGCCGCCGAGGGTGCTATCGACGCGGCGTCGATCCTGAAGCCGAAGCTGGCGCGCGGCGAACTGCAGACCATCGGCGCCACCACCCTCGACGAGTACCGCAAGTACATCGAGAAGGACGCCGCCCTGGAGCGCCGCTTCCAGCCGGTGCAGGTGGGCGAGCCCACGGTCGAGCACACCATCGAGATCCTCAAGGGCCTGCGCGACCGCTACGAGGCTCACCACCGGGTGTCCATCACCGATTCCGCGATCACCGCCGCGGCCACCCTGGCCGACCGGTACATCAACGACCGGTTCCTGCCGGACAAGGCGATCGACCTGATCGACGAGGCCGGCGCCCGGATGCGGATTCGACGGATGACTGCTCCGCCAGACCTGCGCGAATTCGACGAGAAGATCGCCGATGCCCGTCGCGAGAAGGAGTCCGCGATCGATGCGCAGGACTTCGAGAAGGCGGCCAGCCTTCGCGATCGTGAGAAGCAACTCGTTGCTCAGCGTGCCGAGCGTGAGAAGCAGTGGCGCTCAGGTGATCTCGACGTGGTTGCCGAGGTCGACGACGAGCAGATCGCCGAGGTGCTCGGCAACTGGACCGGTATCCCGGTGTTCAAGCTCACCGAGGCCGAGACCACCCGGTTGCTGCGGATGGAAGACGAGCTGCACAAGCGGATCATCGGGCAAGAGGACGCGGTGCGTGCCGTGTCCAAGGCCATCCGTCGTACCCGTGCCGGACTGAAAGACCCGAAGCGTCCGTCCGGTTCGTTCATCTTCGCCGGCCCCTCCGGGGTGGGTAAGACCGAGCTGTCCAAAGCGTTGGCCAACTTCCTGTTCGGCGACGACGACGCGCTCATCCAGATCGACATGGGCGAGTTCCACGACCGGTTCACCGCGTCGCGACTGTTCGGTGCCCCACCGGGATACGTCGGTTACGAGGAGGGCGGCCAGCTCACCGAGAAGGTGCGGCGCAAGCCGTTCTCGGTGGTGCTGTTCGACGAGATCGAGAAGGCGCACCAAGAGATCTACAACAGCCTGTTGCAGGTGCTCGAGGATGGCCGGCTCACCGATGGTCAGGGCCGCACGGTGGACTTCAAGAACACCGTGTTGATCTTCACGTCCAACCTCGGCACCTCCGACATCTCCAAGGCGGTCGGTCTGGGCTTCACCCAGGGCGGTGGCGAGAACAACTACGAGCGGATGAAGCAGAAGGTCAACGACGAGCTGAAGAAGCACTTCCGCCCGGAGTTCCTCAACCGTATCGACGACATCATCGTCTTCCACCAGTTGACCAAGGAAGAGATCATCCAGATGGTCGATCTGATGATCGGCCGGGTCGGCAAGCAGCTCAAGACCAAGGACATGGCCATGGAGCTGACCGACAAGGCCAAGGCTCTGCTGGCCAAGCGGGGCTTCGACCCGGTGCTCGGCGCTCGCCCGCTGCGGCGCACGATTCAGCGGGAGATCGAGGACCAGCTGTCCGAGAAGATCCTGTTCGAAGAAGTCGGTCCGGGTCAGCTTGTCACGGTCGACGTGGACAACTGGGACGGCGAAGGATCCGGCGAGGACGCGGTGTTCACCTTCGCGGGTGCCCGCAAGCCTGCAGAAGAGGACCTGGCGTCCACCGGCGCTCACGCAGCCGGCGGTCCGCCAACCACCAGGCAGTAGCTCACCTGCCGAATGGCCGGCTACGGCGCGCTTCGTGAAGACGTGTCGTAGCCGGCCATTCGCGCTATTCGGCCGGCTCGACCACCTGATGTCGGGCCTCGACATCGGCCAGCTTCCAGTACGCGATCGCGGTGATCCAGGTGACGGCGAACAGCGCTACCACCGCCAGCCCTGCGTTGTTGAGATCGATGCCGCTGATCCAACTGGTGATCGGGTCGGACCAATTCAAGTCGTCATGCAATATCGACACCAATTCGATCGATCCGATCAGCACCGCCACGGCGATCGACAGACCGGTGACCGCGAGGTTGTAGTAGATCTTGCGTACCGGCTGCATGAACGCCCAGTCGTAGGCCACCGTCATCAGCAGCCCGTCCAGGGTGTCCATCAAGCTCATGCCGGCCGCGAACAGCAGCGGCACCACCAGGATCGCGTACCACGGAAGGCCTGCGGCTGCGCTGCTGCCTGCCAGCGCCAGCAGAGCGACCTCGGTGGCGGTGTCGAATCCCAGACCGAACAACGCACCCACCGGATAGAGCTGAATCGAATGCGTGATGCGATTCATGACGGGACGCAGCAGGCGGGCCAGGAAACCGCGATCGTTGAGCGTTGCCTCGATCTCGTCATCGGAGTACGAACCCTGCCGAAGCCTCGAGAATGCGCGATAGATACCGATCATCGAGATGATGTTCATGATCGCGATCAGATACAGAAACAGGCCCGAGGCCAGAGTGCCGGCAAAGCCAAGGACATGCCGGGTCGGCGAATGGCCATCCGCCAAAGTGCCTGCCGCGTGTGCGCCGACCATGACGAGGACCGCCATCACCAGCACCAGACTGGAATGACCCATCGCGAACCAGAATCCGACCGCCTTGGGTCGTTGGCCATCGGTCATCAGCTTGCGAGTCGTGTTGTCGATCGCGGCGATGTGGTCGGCGTCGAACGCATGCCGGAGCCCGAACAGATATGCGGTGGCTCCCAATCCGATACCGAATAGCTGGGTGCCGGCCTGATAGTGGTGCGGCGCTATGACGAATATCAATGTCGCGAATCCGACGATGTGCATCAGCGCGATGACGCCGAGCAGGACACCGATTTCGAGGAAGTCGCGCCGATTCCAGGTCGACAGCAGACGACGAATACGGAGGTACACCGGACCGCCTTCCGGGGATTTTCGCGTCCCCATCTGTGACGTGAACCGAAGGTCTGGCTTCCAGCCCCGAAATGCTGGTTACAGTGGCGCGACCGCACCGGTTTGTGCACCGGTTTCTTCGTCGTTCACGTGAAGATTGTGTGGTGGACTATACCTGCGTCGAGGTCAGCGCTACTTGGGCGTGATCAACGCGAAGACCTGCTTGGCGACCTGCAGCATCCAACTGCCGACGCTCGGCCCGTGGTCGCGAAGCCAATTGAGTTGGAAACTCACCACCCACGGCTGTCCGGTCCGGTCGACGGCATACCAGCTGAATGTCAGATCACCGGGCAGTCCGCCGGCCTTCGCGCCGATGTAGGGCCATTCGTGTGGATCGAGGTCGACATTCGGACTGGCCGCCAGGATGTGCTTGACCGGCGCGGCGTTGCCGACGGCACCGGCTTGCAACGCCACGTGCACCCGGCAGATATCCTCAGCGCTGCCAAACCATTCCGCGCCGTATTCCGAGGCCGGCACGTGGGCGCGGAACGGATCCGGTTTGTAGACATGCGAATCGGCGTCATGCAGCATCGCGGCGCGGGTTTGCGGTGTGCCGCTCTTCCATTGCTCGCGCACATCCGGTTGCCCCCACGCGACCGAAAACAATTCGTACATCGTCGGAAACGGTGTCATAGCCGCCGGATCGTGATGACCGGCGTTGGCCAGCGCGTCGTCGATGGCCTGGGGGCCGAGCTTGCCGATCAGCATGTCAGTGGCCATGTTGTCGCTAGTGGCAATCATCTTCTCGGCGGCGGTGCGCACCGTAATGTGATCTCCCACAGCCAAATCCATCCCGGAGCCGACGGCCTTGCCCTGCTCGGTCACGGTCAGCTGGTCGTCCCAGGAGACTGTTCCGGCCTTGATCGCGTCGGCGACGGCGTAGAGAACGTAGAGCTTGAAGATCGACGCCAACGGCAGCGACTCGCTGGTGTTGGTCCCGGCCACCCGATCGCATTGGCCGGCGTTGATCTTGGCGACCTGCCATGCGTAGCGGGCACCGGTCTTGCCCAGGACGGCGTCGACGTCATGCCACGAGGAGATCTTCGGGGTCTGCGTGCTGACCTCGAACCCATCCACCAATGTGTCGTCCGCTGTGTGTATCCGAATGTCTTGGCGCGCACCGTAAGACGTGGTCAGCTGCAAGGTGGCCGCCCCGGCCGTGATGTCGACGCCGGTCAGCTTGAACGGACGATCCCACCAGAGTTTCTCCATGGTGGTCTCGACCTGTTTGGCCATTCTTTCGGTGGCCAGTGTGCGAACACCGACAGGGCCGATAGGCCAGTCAGAGTTCAACATGTCCAAGGTCTGCTGAGCGCGCAGACCTTGCGGAGATCTGATGTCGATCTGCCTGCCGGCAGCCGCTGCGTTGGCGGGCGGCGTCGGTTGTGGCGCGCAACCCGGTGCCAGGGCGACTACCAGCGCGGCGGTGGCGGTCAGTGCCGCGACGCGACGTCGGCCCCGGCGCCGATTACACCTGCGGGGCGGAGCCGGCAACGTCTAACACAACCTCGAATTCGAGCAGCGACGCGCCGGTCGCCACCGGGTTGGCCCGCTCGCCGGCATGTGCCGCTATGGCGGGCCCGGTTGCCCACGCCTGGAATGCCTCTTCGGATTCCCACTGGGTCACCACGAAGTACCTGTCTTCGCCCTTGATGGGCCGAAGCAGCTGAAAGCCGAGAAAACCCGGCGAGTTCTCGACGGCGTGCGCGCGATGAGCGAACCGCTTCTCCAACTCGGGACCCGCGTCCGCGGGCACCTCGATTGCGTTGATCTTCACCACTGGCATGCCGATCAGGCTACCGTGCCGTCCCCTGGCCACTGCAGCCCGCGCAAGATAGGCGGATGGCCGCTGATCTGCTGACCCATCGAGGGGGACGGGGCGAGCCGGTGGTCCTGGTGCACGGCCTGATGGGTCGCGGCAGCACCTGGTCGCGGCAGCTGCCCTGGCTGACTGAACTGGGTGCCGTCTATAGCTACGACGCGCCCTGGCACCGTGGCCGTGACGTCCCCGATCCCTACCCGATCAGCACCGAACGCTTCGTCGCCGACCTCGGTGACGCGGTAGCCGCGTTGGATGCACCGGTCCGGCTCGTCGGGCATTCGATGGGCGGGCTGCATTCCTGGTGCCTGGCCGCCGAACGGCCTGAGCTCGTCTCGGCGCTGGTCGTCGAGGACATGGCACCGGACTTCCGCGGCCGCACCACCGGCCCGTGGGAGCCGTGGCTACACCGGCTACCGGTCGAATTCGATTCCGCTGACAAGGTATTCGCCGAATTCGGACAGCTCGCCGGCCAATACTTCCTGGACGCGTTCGACCGCACCGCAACCGGCTGGCGGCTGCACGGCCACACCGCCCGGTGGATCGAGATCGCCGCCGAATGGGGAACCCGCGACTACTGGGCGCAGTGGCATGCGGTGCGCGCACCGGTGTTGCTGGTTGAGGCAGGCAACTCGGTCACTCCGGCCGATCAGATGCGTGCGATGCACGAAACCGGTTATCGCACAGACTATTTGCGCGTTGCTGATGCCGGCCACCTGGTCCACGACGAGGCGCCGGAGGTGTATCGCCACGCGGTGGAGTCGTTCCTGACTGCCGGTTAGCCCTCTTCGCCGACCAAGGCGAATCGTCCGTCGCTGGTCTTCGTCACCAGACCGTCGGCGAGCAGCGAGTCCAGCGCGCGGTCGCGTTGCACGGTGTCGGTCAGCCACGCCACGTCGAGTTCCGCACGGGTGACAGGTGACTCGGTGGCCCGCAGCACATCCATCAGCCGGCCGCGGACTTGCCGGTCGGTGCCGGCGTAGCCCTGCGGTTTGCGCGGCGGTCCTTCGGCGGGCGGAAAGCCGTTCTGCCGCCACTGGCAGACGCTGAGCGGGCACAGCCCACACCGCGGCGAACGGGCGGTGCACACCGTCGCACCCAACTCCATCAACGCGGCGGAAAACCGATGCGCCGAAGCATCATCGGGCAGCAATGCGGACACGTCCGCGTGATCGCGGACCGTCGAGGCGGCAGCGGCGTCGGCTCGACCGTGCACCACCCGGGCCACCACCCGGCGCACATTGGTGTCCACCACCGGAACGGACTGCTGGTAGGCGAAGCACGCCACCGCCCGCGCGGTGTAGGCGCCGACTCCGGGCAGCGTCAGCAGGACTTCGACGTCGTCGGGAACGACGTCGCCGTGGTCGCGGGCGATCGCCGTCGCGCACTCGTGCAGGCGCTTGGCGCGTCGCGGATAGCCCAGCTTCCCCCAGGCGCGCACGATCTCGCCGGGGCCGGCCGCCGCGGTCGAAGACGGAGTCGGCCAGCGCTTGATCCAGTCCAGCCAGATCGGCACCACGCGCGATACCGGCGTCTGCTGCAGCATGAATTCGCTCACCAGGATTTGCCATGGCGTCACCTCGGGATTTCGCCAGGGTAGGTCGCGTCGATGCAGTTCGTACCAGTCGAGAAGTTCACTCGGAGTTAGGAGGGACTTTCTCGCCCGCTGCGGCAGAATATGCGCCATGCCTAATACGAATCCGGTATCCGCATGGAAGTCACTCAAAGAGGGTAACGAGCGGTTCGTCACCGGCCGGCCGGAACACCCGAGCCAAAGCGTCGAGCACCGCGCCAGCCTGGCCGGCGGCCAGACACCGACCGTGGCGCTGTTCGGTTGTGGCGACAGCCGGGTGGCCGCCGAGCTCATCTTCGACCAGGGCCTGGGCGACATGTTCGTGGTCCGCACAGCCGGGCATGTGATCGACTCCGCGGTGTTGGGTTCGATCGAGTTCGCGGTTGCGGTGCTCGGCGTCCCGCTGATCGTGGTCCTCGGCCACGACAGTTGCGGCGCGGTCAAGGCGACCCTGGCCGCCCTCGACCAGGGCGATCTGCCCGGTGGTTTCGTGCGCGACGTGGTCGAGCGGGTGACGCCGTCGATCCTGCTGGGCCGACGCGAAGGCCTGACACGACCGGACGAGTTCGAGGCGCGTCACGTGGTCGAGACCGCTGCCCAGCTGCTGGCCCGCTCGAGCACGATCGCCCAGAAGGTCGCCGCCGGAGAGCTGGCTATTGTGGGCGCCACCTACCATCTCGCGGACGGGCAAGTGGCGTTGCGCAAGGTGATCGGCGACATCGGCGAAGAGCCGCGCGACGAGTCGTAGCCCGGTGACGATGCGGCCCGGGACGGGGCGTTGAGGAAGCGGGCCATCGGTCGTAGCCCGGTGACGATGCGGCCCGGGACGGGGCGTTGAGGAAGCGGGCCATCAGTCGCAGTCGCCAGCTAAACGGGCGACACGCCGAGTTTGGTCGCCCACGTCAACATGACCTGGCCTTACCGTGTGAATGTGCTGGATCTGGAACCGCGGGGCCCGCTATCGCCGGAGATCTACTGGCGACGCCGGGGATTGGCGATCGGCATCGCGGTCGTCGTGGTCGCCATCGTCGTCGCGATCATCGTCGCGGTCCTGAGTGGAGGCTCCGGCGCCAACACCTCAGGCACCGCCAAAAAGGCTGCGGCACAAGGTCAAAACCCGGGACCTGAGGTCAAGACACAGGTCGAGCCGCCGGCTGGTGAGAACACCGATCAACAACCCGCCGAGACGCCGACCGCCGCAGTGCAGCCGCCGCCGATCCTCAAAGAGGGCGACGACTGCCCCGACTCCACTTTGGCGGTCAAGGGCCTGACCAACCTGCCGCAGTACGCGATCGGCGATCAGCCGAAGTTTGTCATGGTCGTGACGAATATCGGGCTGGTGGCCTGCAAGCGCGATGTCGGGGCAGCGGTGCTCGCCGCCTACGTCTACTCGCTGGACAACAAGCGGCTGTGGTCCAACCTGGACTGCGCGCCGTCCAACGAAACCCTGGTCAAGACATTCGCGCCGGGCGAGCAGGTGACCACCGCCGTGACCTGGACCGGCATGGGCTCGGCTCCGCACTGTCCGCTGCCGCGGCCGGCGATCGGACCGGGCACGTACAACCTCGTCGTGCAACTGGGGAATCTGCGTTCCCTGGCGGTGCCGTTCATCCTCGCGCCGCCGCTGGCTCCGGGTGCCGCCCCGCCGCCTCAGGTGCCGGGGTTGCCCGGTCCTGGGCCCGGGCCGCTGCCCGGTCCTGCGCCGGGGCCCGGCGGCTAAGCGGCTAGTTGAGCGGGTCGGCGATCGTCGACTCCGCCAATTGCGACAGGCCTTCGCGGACGTGGCGGGCCCAGATTTCGCCGATCCCCTCCACGGCCTCCAGATCGCCTGCGCTGGCCGCCAACAGCCCCTGTAGTGAGCCGAATTCGCGGACCAATCGGTCGGCGTGGGCGAACTGCAGCCGCGGGATTTCCGACATCGCGCGGTAGCCACGCGAGCTCACCGCCGAGTCTTGGGCCTCCGCCGTTGACGGGTAGCCGAAAACCTTTGCCATCGTGGTGAAGTCGAGCAGCTCGGCGTCGGACATGCCGTCCAGCTCTTCGAGCGTGGCCGCGAGCTCGGCCTTGGACAGCGGCTCGGGGTTCGCGTGATAGTCGCGCACGATCAACTCGCGGGAGGCCTCGTTGCCGCCGAGCAGCTCCTCGAGCTGCAGACGCAGCTGTCGTCCGTCGGTACCCAGCTCGACGACCTCGTTGTCGAGCTCCACGCCGATCCGGCGAACCAGCTCGAGCCGCTGCACGACCGTCATCACATCGCGCAGCGTTACGAAGTCCTCGATCTCCGCACGGGACAGCTGCCTGCTGACCTCGTCCAGCCGCGCCTTGTACCGCTCCAGCGTGGCGATGGCCTGATTGGCCCGCGACAAGATGGTCGACGAGTCGGCCAGCACGTGTCGTTCGCCGCTGAGGTAGACCGTCACGATGCTCATCGAATGGCTCACCGAGATCACCGGATAGCCGACCTGACTGGCGGATCTCTCCGCCGAGCGGTGCCTCGTCCCGGATTCGTCGGTGGGTATCGACGGATCGGGCACCAGTTGCACGTTGGCCCGCAGAATTCGGCTGCCGTCGGTGGACAGCACCACCGCGCCATCCATCTTGCAGAGCTCCCGCAGCCTGGTCGGCGCGTACCGCACGTCGAGCGAGAAGCCGCCGTCGCAGATGGCCTCAACGCTGTCGTCGTAGCCCAGGACTATCAGCGCGCCGGTCCGGCCGCGCAGGATCCGTTCCAGGCCGTCGCGCAGCGCGGTACCCGGCGCCAGCCGTGCTACCGCCTCACGCAGGGTGGGACGTGCCGGCTGCGCTGAACCGTTCGATATCGAATTGCCCGTGCTCATCACCAGCCATTGTGCTCTGTCGGCGTGGCGTCGAGTCGATCTGGTGGGGTCGGGGCCGTGCCGCGATGCTCGCTGAGGTTGAGCATGTGCTCCAGCGCAGCGACGATGGTGGGTGCCTGGAGCACCCGCAAGCCCGGCGGTACCACCTCGGAACCGGACGGGACCAGTGCGGTGGTGAAGCCCTGCCTGGCGGCCTCTGCCAGCCGGCGTTCCATCCCGCCGACCCGCCGCAAATCGCCCGCCAATCCGACTTCGCCGATCATCACCGCGGTCGCAGGCATCGGGAGGTTGACGTAGGCCGAAGCCAGCGCGACCGCGACCGCCAGATCCGAGGACGGGTCGGTCAGCCGCATGCCGCCGACCGTCGACAGGTACACGTCGTTGACGGCGATCTTCAGCCGCGCGTGCTTCTCCAGCACGGCCGCGATCATCGCGGCGCGCGCATGGTCGATCCCGCTGACCGCGCGACGCGGTGAGCTGCCCGACGGCGTCGCCAGCAATGCCTGAATCTCGCCGACCAGCGGGCGCTTGCCGTCGAGTGTGACGGTGATCGCCGTGCCCGCAACGGGCTGCGGACGCTGGTCCAGGAACAGTCCGGATGCATCGGCGACGCCTTCGATCCCACTGTCCTGCAACAGAAAACAGCCGACTTCGTCCGCCGCGCCGTACCGGTTCTTCACCCCGCGGACCATGCGAAGCAGCGAATTGCGATCACCTTCGAAATGCAGCACCACGTCGACGAGGTGCTCGAGCGAACGGGGCCCGGCGATCGCGCCGTCTTTGGTGACATGGCCGACCAGGATCAGCGGTACGCCAGTGGTTTTCGCCGCCGCGGTCAGCGCGGCGGTCACGGCGCGGACCTGGGTGACCCCACCGGTGACGCCGTCGGTGTCTGCGCTGCACATGGTCTGCACCGAGTCGACGACGACCAGCGTGGGCTGCACCGCCTCGATATGGCCGAGCACTGCGTGTAGATCGGACTCGGCTGCCAGATACAGCTCGTCATCGCTGCAACCGGTCCGGTCGGCGCGCATCCGGATCTGGCCCCGCGACTCTTCGCCCGATATGTACAACGCCCGCCGCCCGGACGCGGCCCATTGGTGGGCGACTTTGAGGAGCAGCGTGGACTTGCCGACCCCCGGATCACCCGCCAGCAGCGTGACCGAGCCCGGTACCACCCCGCCGCCCAGCACCCGGTCGAGTTCGTCGATGCCGGTGGGGCAGTGGCGGGTTCCGTCGGGCTCGATGGAGGTGATCGGCACGGCCGCCGTGGATGGGCTGACCAGGGCGCGGCCGCTTCCCCGGACGGCACTGAGCACAGTCACCTCGTCGACCGAACCCCAGGTGCCGCACTCCAGGCAACGGCCTACCCATTTGGCGGTGACATGGCGGCATTCCGAACAGCGGTACTGGGAGCGTGCCTTGGCCACCCGGTGACGGTATCCGGCTGGTCCGACAGATCAGGGGAGGTTAGGCCGGTTTCGGCGGTTCGCTGGGTTACGTACCTTCCGGCGCGGAAATCGGCACCGCGACTTTGACGCTGCCGGCCTTCTCGAAGGTGAAGGTGAAGTCGTAGTTCGGGCCGTTGGTGATCGGTTTGGTCAGCGCGACCGTCGCCTTGATGGAGTCGCCCGCCTCGACGGCGCGGTCGGCATTCTTGCTCTGGCCGTTCTCCTTACCGAAGAACAGCACGCCGCTTGGCGCGAGCGTCGGATCCCCGGTCACCGTCACCTTGCCGATGTCGGTGGTGACGCCCACCAGCTTGTCGGCGACGTCCGGCGATTCGTTGACCGCGACCAGCACCAGGTCCACTGTGGCGCCCGGGCGCAGGAAGTCGCCGGTCTGCGCTGCCTGGATGTGGACGTTGCGCAATGCGACGTTGTTGATCCGCGCAGCATTCCCGTCGACGGCGGATTCTTGCATCGCGGTCTGTGAAAGTTGGCCGGCGCCACAGCCGGTGACCGTCACCGCGCCGATCACAGCACCGACGGCCAGGGTGGCGACTCTTGCCGAGCAACGACTCGAGCGAAATTTCGAGTCGCGGTAGTCGAAGCGATTCACTCACAGCCTCCTGCTCGGCCTTCGAACGCTACTGCGGTTCGACTATGCACAGTAGTAGGTCGACCGAGGCGGCGGTAGCTGAGGGCGTCACAGTCGGATCAGAGCTGTGCGATAGCCCCCTGACCGCCCCAAACGGCGGCTATCCACACGCCTGCGGCCGGTGCCGATCGGCTTCCAGATGGGCCGGTGGCTTGCACGGATTTGCCCGTCTGTCAACCCCCTTTCAATAGGTGCGGTGCCCCTGACCTGCACCGTTGGCCCACGCGTGTTTGCGCGGCGTGTTAACATGGAGGAACGAAAGGGGCTCGAAACTGATGAATTTTGCGGTCGGAGACACCGTTGTCTATCCACACCACGGTGCTGCGTTGATCGAGGCGATCGAAACCCGAACCATTAAAGGGGAATCAAAAGAGTATCTCGTCTTGAAAGTGGCGCAGGGCGACCTGACAGTCCGAGTACCCGCCGAGAACGCCGAGTACGTCGGCGTGCGCGACGTGGTCGGCCAAGAGGGCCTCGACAAGGTGTTCCAGGTGCTTCGCGCGCCGCACACCGAAGAGCCGACCAACTGGTCCCGCCGCTACAAGGCCAACCTGGAGAAACTTGCCTCCGGTGACGTCAACAAGGTCGCTGAGGTAGTTCGTGACCTGTGGCGTCGCGATCAGGAGCGTGGTCTGTCCGCAGGCGAGAAGCGCATGCTGGCCAAGGCCCGTCAGATTCTGGTCGGCGAACTCGCACTCGCCGAGAGCACGGACGACGCCAGGGCGTCGACCATCCTCGACGAGGCTTTGGCCGCCGCTTCCTGAAAACCACAGGCGCTTAAGGACCGGGGTTGACCGGCACGGTCGCGGTTGTCCCGGCCGCCGGGTCCGGTGAACGGCTGGCAGCCGGTGTGCCGAAAGCGTTCTACCAACTCGACGGACGAACTCTGGTCGAGCGTGCCATCGAAGGCCTGCTCAAATCCGGCGTCGTCGACCGTGTCGTGGTGGCGGTGCCGCCCGATCGGACCGATCGGGCAAAGCTGATCCTCGGTGGAGACGCGACGGTCGTCGCCGGTGGAGCCAACCGCGTCGACTCCGTCAGCCTGGCGTTGGCGGCGGTCACCGACGGCGGACAACCCGAATTTGTGCTGGTGCATGATGCGGCGCGAGCCTTGACACCGCCCGATCTGATCGTCCGCGTGGTTGAGTCGCTACGAGCCGGGCATCCGGCCGTCATCCCTGTATTGCCGTTGTCGGACACCGTGAAGGTCGTCGACGCCAACGGCGTGGTTTTGGGCACGCCGGAACGGGCCGGCCTGCGGGCCGTGCAGACCCCGCAGGGCTTCGCGACGAGCTTGCTGCTGCAGGCCTACCGGCAGGCCGGAACGGCGGAGTTCACCGACGACGCGTCGCTGGTCGAACACATCGGCGGCCAGGTGCAGGTCGTGGACGGCGATCCGCTCGCGTTCAAGATCACCACCCGGTTGGACTTGTTGCTGGCGCACGCGATTGTGGCCCAGTGAGCTTCCGGGTCGGCGTGGGCACCGACGTGCACGTCATCGAGCCCGGCAGGCCGTGCTGGCTGTTGGGCCTGCTTTTTCCCGGCGTCGACGGCTGCGCCGGGCACTCCGACGGTGACGTCGCCGTGCACGCGCTCTGTGATGCGCTGCTGTCGGCGGCCGGGCTGGGCGACATCGGCGACGTGTTCGGTGTCGACGACCCGCAGTGGGCCGGCGTCAGCGGTATGACGATGCTGCGCCATGTTGCCGGGCTGCTAGCTGAACAGGGCTACCAGGTCGCCAATGCGGCCGTCCAGGTGATCGGCAACCGGCCCAGGGTCGGCCCACGACGCGCCGAAGCGCAGAAGGCATTATCGGAAGTGCTGGACGCGCCGGTGTCGGTGTCGGCCACCACCACCGACGGGCTCGGGCTGACCGGACGCGGCGAGGGCAGGGCCGCTATCGCGACGGCTTTGCTGACCGGGCCGGTACCGCCATCAAGCTAGCTGCCGGACTTCGGCGTCTCGATGAGCGAATCCCTTGCCGGCGGCCTCGGCCGTTGAACACAGCACTGCAGAGCCGCGCTGGTCATCGGCGGCGTATCCGGCCCGGTAAGCTGGCACGTCGTGACCGATAGCGACGGCCTGCGGCTACACGACACGGCAGCGGGTGCCGTGCGTGATTTCGTCCCGCTGCGCCCCGGCCACGTCTCCATCTATCTGTGTGGTGCGACTGTGCAAGGCCTGCCGCACATCGGTCACGTGCGCAGCGGGGTGGCCTTCGACATCCTGCGTCGCTGGCTGACCGCCCGCGGCTGTGACGTCGCGTTCATCCGCAACGTCACCGACATCGACGACAAGATCCTCAACAAGGCCGCCGCGGCTGAGCGGCCGTGGTGGGAGTGGGCGGCCACTTTCGAGCGGGCGTTCTCCGCCGCCTACGACGCGCTCGGCGTCATACCGCCGTCCGTCGAGCCGCGAGCCACCGGCCACATCACCCAGATGGTGGAACTGATCGACCGGCTGATCGAAGTGGGCAGCGCCTACCCGGGTCAAAAGGGTTGCGGTGACGTCTATTTCGACGTGCTGAGCTACCCCGAATACGGCCGGCTGTCTGGTCACAAGATCGACGACGTGCATCAAGGCGAGGGCGTGGCGACCGGTAAACGCGACCAGCGCGACTTCACGCTGTGGAAGGGCGCCAAGCCAGGCGAGCCGTCGTGGCCCACACCGTGGGGGCGTGGACGGCCCGGTTGGCACCTGGAGTGCTCGGCGATGGCCCGCACATATCTCGGCCCAGAGTTCGATATCCACTGCGGGGGAATGGATTTGGTATTCCCGCACCACGAGAACGAGATCGCTCAGAGCCGCGCCGCCGGCGACAAGTTCGCCCGCTATTGGTTGCACAACGGCTGGGTCACCATGGGCGGCGAGAAGATGAGCAAGTCGCTGGGCAACGTGCTCTCGATCCCGGCCATGCTGCAGCGTGTCCGTCCCGCCGAGCTTCGGTACTACCTCGGCAGCGCGCACTACCGCTCGATGCTGGAATTCTCCGAGACAGCCCTGAAGGACGCGGTCAACGCCTACGTCGGCATCGAAGACTTCCTGCACCGGGTGCGCACCCGCGTCGGCGCCGTCGAACCCGGCCAGTGGACACCGCAATTCGCCGCTGCGCTCAACGACGATTTGGCTGTACCGACCGCGCTGGCCGAAGTGCACCGCACCCGCGCCGAAGGCAACCGCGCGCTGGACGCGGGCGACCACGACGCCGCGTTGCGCCACGCCGGCGCGATCCGCGCGATGATGGACATCCTCGGCTGCGACCCGCTGAACGAGCGTTGGGAATCGCGCGACGAGACATCCGCCGCGTTGGAGGCGGTCGACGTGCTGGTCCGATCCGAGCTGCAACGACGGGATGAGGCTCGCGTGCAACGTGATTGGAAGTTGGCCGACGAGATCCGGGACCGGCTCAAAGACGCTGGCGTCGAGGTCACCGACACCGCCGACGGCCCGCAGTGGGCGCTGGGAAGCCACGCCGATGGCCGGTAACTCGCAGCGTCGCGGAGCGATACGCAAAGCCGGAACCAAGAAGGGGCCCACGGTCGGGTCAGGTGGCGTCCGACGTCGCGGGCTGGAGGGGCGCGGCGCCACGCCGCCCGCGCACATGCGACCGAACCATCCGGCCGCCAAGCGGGCCAAGACCCAGGCCCGCCGGCCCGCGCAGCGCAAGGAAGACGACGTCGAGACCGTGCTTGGCCGCAACCCGGTAGTCGAATGCCTGCGCGCCGGTGTGCCGGCGACCGCGCTGTACGTCGCGCTCGGAGCTCAGGCCGATGAGCGGCTCAGCGAATCCGTCACGCTGGCAGCCGATTCCGGCATCGCGATCCTCGAAGTGCCCCGCACCGATCTGGATCGCATGACGACCAACGGCCTGCACCAAGGCATCGCGCTACAGGTGCCGCCGTATGACTACCTGCATCCCGACGACTTGCTCAAGCAGGCTCAGCAGACGCCCCCGGCGCTGCTGGTCGCGCTGGACAACATTTCCGATCCGCGAAACCTGGGCGCGATCGTCCGTTCGGTCGCGGCGTTCGGCGGCCATGGGGTGCTGATCCCGCAGCGGCGCTCCGCGTCGGTGACGGCGGTGGCGTGGCGGACCAGCGCGGGCGCGGCCGCCCGGATCCCGATCGCGCGGGCCACCAATCTCAATCGCACCCTCAAGGATTGGGCCGATCACGGTTTGCAGCTCGTCGGCCTTGACGCCGAGGGCGACACCATCGTCGACGACTTGGATGCCGCCGGCCCGATCGTCGTCGTGGTCGGATCCGAAGGCAAAGGCCTGTCCCGGCTGGTGCGGCAGAGCTGCGACGCGGTGGTGTCGATCCCGATGTGCGGCGTCGGCGAATCGCTGAACGCGTCGGTGGCCGCAGGAGTGGTGCTGGCCGAAATCGCCCGTCAGCGCCGGAGTTAGATCCCGAGCAGTCGCACGCCGGCCCATAACGCCAGCACCGACGTCACCAGCGCGGTCGGTACCGTGCACAAACCGAGCCGGGTGTACTCGCCGACACTGGCCGAGATGTCGTAGCGGCGTAATACGCTGCGCCACAGTAGGTTCGACAACGATCCCACATAAGTCAGATTAGGGCCGATGTTCACCCCGATCAGCACCGCCAGCACCGCCGCGGGCCCGGTCGATGCCACCAGCGGCACCAGCACGAGCGTGGCGGGCAGGTTGTTGACCACGTTGGCAAGGACTGCGGCCAGCGCCGCGTACCCCAGCAACGCCGCCAATCCCACGCCGGACGGCAATACCGCACCCATCCGCTCGGACATGCCATTGCGCATCACGGCCTGCACCACGACGCCCAGCGCCAACACGAAGATCAGGAACGGCACGTTCGCTGCGCGGACGATTTCCACCGGAGTGCTGCGACGACGAATCAGGCCGCGAACCGCCAACACCGCGGCCCCGGCGAGTGCCGCCCAGGCCGGCGCCACTCCCGCTGCTTCGGCAAGAACGAACCCGACCAGTGTCAGCGCCACAACCACCAACGCGAACACCGGTGTCGGCGGCGCTGTCTCGTCTTCCTCCGGCTCGGGTTGCACGCTGAGGTCGCGTCGAAAGAACACCCGGAACACCACGTAGACGGTGGCGATCGCGGCCAGCCAGGGCAGCGTCATCACCGCGGTGAACTTGATGAACGAGACGTTCGCGGCGTGAAAGGCCAACAGGTTGGTCAGATTGGACACCGGAAGCAGCAACGACGCAGCGTTGGCCAGGTGCGCCGTGGCATACGCATGCGGACGCACCGGCGCCCGAAGTCGCCGGACAGTGGTCAGCACCACCGGCGTCAGCAACACCACGGTGGCGTCCAGGCTCAGCACGGCGGTGATGACGGCGGCGATCGCGAAGACTTGGCGCAGCAGAGAGCCCGAGCCGGAACTGGCGCGCGCCATCGCCGCCCCGGCCGCCTCGAACAAGCCCTCGTCGTCGCACATCTTGGCCAGCACCAGCACCGCTCCCAGGAATGCCACGACGCGCGACAACTGGGCCGCCTCGCCGGCTGCCTCGTGCAGCGAGATGGCCCCGACAGCGACCAGCAGGACCACCGCCGGAACGGCGGCGATCGCCTCCGGCCACCCGCGGGGCCGGGCGACGGCGAAGGCAAGGACTGCCGCCAGCGACAGCAGAGATAGCAGGAGCATCAAATGCCGGCCCACGGATCTTCGCGTCGCCACACCGTCGGCATGTCCAGCGCAACACCGTCGCGCGCGGCCAGCTTCGTCAGCACACTGAGCGACACATTCAAGTCGTCAGCCACATACGGCAACGCCCGCAATGGCTTTGACAGCGGACGGAAGAAGTCATCCCAGTGGATCAAGACCACGCGGCGGGCACCGACGGCCCGCACGGTCTCGGTCCAGTAGTCGACGAGGTAGGACTCGGGCTGCACGCCGAGCTGGCCCACGCCGAGATAGACGACGTCAGCGTGCTGCCCGGTCAGTGCGCCTTTGACGAAGCCTGCGCTGCCCTGGATGAGCAGTCGCCGGTCCGACGGTCGGTGATGCACGAACGTCGACCAGGCCTCGCCGCACCGGTAGGCCGCCGCTCTCGCCGGCGGTACCACCGGCTCGGTGATGGTGCCCGGGAACCGGTCGGGTGGGCTGTGGTGCGATTCGATCAACGTGATGTCGAAGTCGCCCAATCGAATTGGCGTACCGGACTCGGCGATCACCACCCGGTCGTCATCGAGGCCGTGTCCCCGTCCGACGTTGGCCGCGGATTCGCCGCCGACGAGTTGCGCGCCGGTGCGGTCGGCGACCAGAGCGGAGTCCAAGGCGTGGTCGAAGTGCGTGTGCACCGGGACGACCGCCGCCAGCCTGGACACGTGGACGCGTGCCAGGCACCCGTCGACCCGGGCCGCCGACGGCGACACCTTGCCAAGACCGACGCGGGCCAGACTGGGCCGGGAGAAGAAGCCGTCGGTCATCAGCGCCGAAGACCCGTCGTCGACCAACAGTGTCGTGACGCCCAGCCAGGTCACCGTGAGCGGCGCGCCGGATCCGGCGACCGGCACGCTGAATCGATGCGAGTGTCGGGCGAGGTCCGGACGTCCCAGCCGCAGCCGCATCAGCTGAACGCTTTCAGGACGATGCCGTGTGCCCGCAGCTGATCGCGAACAGCGGACGCAACCTGCACCGCGCCGGGTGAATCACCGTGCACGCACACCGATTCCACATCGATGCCGATAGTCGATCCGTCGATCGCGGTCACGGTTCCATCAGTCACCATGGCCAGTACCCGCTCGGCGATGGCCACCGGGTCTTCCAGCACCGCGCCGGGTTCACGTCGCGACACCAGTTGGCCGTCCGGCCGATACGCCCGATCGGCGAATGCCTCGGACACGGTTCGCAGGCCGCGCCGCTGCGCTTCGTCGAAAAACGCCGAGCCGGCCAGACCCAGCACCGGCAGGCCGGCATCGACCATCCGCACCGCCTCGGCGACGGCAGTGGCCTGTTCGCGGTGGGTGACGATCGTGTTGTACAGCGCGCCATGGGGTTTGACGTAGGACACCGTCGAGCCGGCCGCTTCGGCCACGCCGCGTAACGCGCCGATCTGGTACACGACGTCGGCGAGCAGATCCTCCGGCGTGACGTCGATGAAGCGGCGGCCGAAGCCGGCCAGGTCGCGGTAGCTCACCTGCGCCCCGATGCGCACACCGCGTTCGGCGGCCAGCGTGCATACCGACAACAGCCCGGCGGGGTCGCCCGCATGAAAACCACACGCGACGTTGGCGCTGGTGACGATCCCCAGCATGGCGTCGTCGTCGCCGAGTCGCCAGACGCCGAATCCCTCGCCCAAGTCGGCGTTGAGGTCGATGTTGGCCACGATCGATAGCTTAAGGGCGCGCATCCGCGCGTAACTTCGAGCCTGTGACGATTGACGGCAAAGTGGTTGCGATCACCGGTGCCAGCAGTGGGATTGGTCTGGCCGCCGCGGCGCTGCTCGCCGAACGAGGCGCCAAGCTCATGCTCGGTGCGCGCGGCGCGGACAAGCTCGACGGTATCGCGGGGCGGCTGTCGGTATCCGGCGCCGACGTCTTCGCCAAGGCGACCGACGTCAGCCGCCGAGCCGACGTGGCGGAATTGGTCTCCGCCGCCACCGAGACCTACGGCCAGCTGGGCGTCCTTTTCGGTATCGCGGCGGCGCTACCGGTGTCTCGTCGCCAGGGTTTCGGGCACTTCGTCAACACCGCCTCCACGGCGGCGTTCCGGGTGACGCCCGGTCAGTCGGTCTATGCGGGGACCAAGATGGCGGTCCGCGCGATCTCGGAGGGGCTCCGGCAGGAGGCCGGCGAGAAGTTGCGGGTGACTGTCATATCGCGCGATCTATGACGTCACGAACTTCGCCGATTCGGTGACCGATCGTGCGACCCGCGCTGGTTTGGAGCAGCGCCGCGACGAGATCGCGATGCCGCCCGCGGCGGTAGCCCGCACGATCGAGTTCGCCATCGATCAGCCGCCTGACGTCGACGTCGGCGAGGTCGTCGTGCGGCCCACCGCGCAGGCTTAGCACATCATCGAAAAACCCGGTTACGAGCCGCTCGGGTGCGCAATGCCCGGTAGCCTCGCAGCATGAGCCCCCTGCCACGACGCCGGGCGACACTGGCGTCGTTGGCTGCTGAGCTCAAGGTGTCCCGTACCACCATCTCCAATGCCTACAACCGCCCCGATCAGCTGTCGGATGCGTTGCGGGAACGGGTGCTGGCGACGGCCAAGCGGCTGGGCTACGCCGGCCCCGACCCGGTGGCGCGATCGTTGCGTACCCGCAGGGCGGGTGCGGTGGGTCTGATGATCACCGAACCCCTGACCTACTCCTTCAGTGATCCGGCGGCGCTGGATTTCGTTGCAGGACTTGCGCAATCGTGCGAGGAGCTCGGTCAGGGGCTGCTATTGATCGCGGTCGGTCCCAATCGCAGTGTCCCGGAGGGCACGTCGTCGGTGCTGGCCGCGGGCGTCGACGGCTTCGTGGTGTATTCGGTGTCCGGCGACGACCCTTTTCTGCAGGTTGTGCTGCAACGGCGGCTGCCACTGGTGGTGGTCGACCAGCCCAAAAACGTGCCCGGCGCGTCCCAGGTCGGTATCGACGACCGGGCTGCGATGCGCGAGATTGCCGATTATGTAGTCGGTTTGGGGCATCGTGAGATCGGGCTGCTCACCATGCGGTTGCTGCGGGACAGTCATCAAGGCGTGGTCGACTCCAAGCGCCTGCACGCGTCGACGTTCAACGTGCAGAGCGAACGTATCCGAGGCGTGCGTGACGCGATGGCGGCGGCCGGCCTCGAACCGGATTCGCTGACCGTGGTGGAAAGCCACGAGCACACCCCTGAGACCGGTGGCATCGCCGCCGAGGTTGCGCTGCAAGCCAATCCGCGGATCACCGCATTGATGTGCACTGCTGACGTGTTGGCCCTGTCGGCGATGGACTATCTGCGCGGCCGCGGCATCTACGTGCCCGGCCAGATGACCGTCACGGGTTTTGACGGTGTGCCCGAAGCGACAAACCGCGGCCTGACCACTGTCGCACAGCCGAGCCTCCAAAAAGGCCGTCGCGCAGGCGAACTCCTGCATAAAGGCGATATCAGTCCTACGACCGAGGTGCTCGGCACCGAGTTGATACGCGGACGCACCGCGGGCCCGCCGGCCTGAGGGGTCGGCTCGACCCGACATCACACCGTGGCGGCGGCGTCTCCGTTGCCGATCAGCAGGCGCACCGCGAGGTCAAGTCGCTTGCTGACATCGGTGGCCGATGCCCGACGGGTCAACCAGGCCAGCAGATTCGACAGCCAGACATCCGAGATCACCCGGGAGATGTGGTACTGGTCCTCGCTCGGTTCGCCGTCGCTCATCGCACGGGCGAACATCGAGTCGATGAGCTTCTCGACGTGATCGACCTCGCCGGCCGCCGATGCGTCGGCGAACACGTAGGCACGGGTCATGGCCTCGGTCAGCAGAGGGTTGCGCTGCATCGCGCGGTTGAGCTTGCTCACCATGAAGTTCAGCCGTTGGTACGGCGTTCCGCCGGTCAGCGTGGAGCGGTCGGTCTTGGCGTCGATGCGTTCGAACTCGCGACCCAGCGCGGACACCAGCAGGTGCACCTTCGACGGGAAGTAGCGGTAGAGCGTGCCTACGGCGACGTCGGCGCGGTCGGCGACCGCGCGCATCTGCACGGCTTCGTAACCGCCTTTGGAAGCGATGGCCATCGTCGCGTCCAGAATCCGCTTGCGGCGTTCGCGCTGTGCCTCCGAGCCGAGCTCGGACTCGGCGAGTACTGCCACGTTCATCACCTCACGAGGCTGCGCGGCGGACGAACCCGAAGGCCGGCCCGAGTCGGTGTTGGCTGGCCCCGATCCAGAAGGGGTCATCTGACGGACAGCTCCTTTTCTTGCGTCCTCGCTCGAAACGATACGCACGCCGAGCGCGAATATCTCACCTCCAAGCCGCCGGGACACCGTGATGTCCTGCTGCGATGGCATTCGACTTGACGGTCGAACACTGGCACTATTAGAACACGTTCTAGTGTTGCGCGCGGCGTCTCGGGCAGCACCAATCCCGACGATCGAGAGAGTTCAGGTGGCAGCTGATGGGTAAGACCATCACCGACGAACAGTTTGCGGCGCGGGAGTTGGTGCGGGATTGGGCCGCCGGATCCGGCGCGGTGGCGGCGGTCCGGGATATCGAGCAGGGTGAGCCGAAAGCCTGGCAGCCGGTCTTCGCTCGCCTGGCCGAACTGGGCCTGTTCGGCGTCGCGGTCCCCGAGGAGCACGGCGGCGCGGGCGGCAGCGTCGACGACTTCGCCGCAATGGTCGAGGAGGCCGCCAAGGCTCTCATTCCCGGCCCGGTGGCGACAACCGCGCTGGCCACGCTGGTGGTCTCCGACCCGACCCTGCGCGAGGCGCTCGCGTCGGGGGAGCGGACAGCCGGCCTGGCACTGTCTGGCGACCTGGAATTCGACGAGGCGGCGTCGCAGGCTTCGGGCACCGTGCCGTGGGTGCTGGGCGGTCTCGCCGACGGTCTGCTGCTGGTGCCGGCCGGGGACAAAACGTTGTTGATCGATGCCGATTCGGACGGTGTTGCCGTCGAGTCGCTGGAGGCTACCGACTTCTCCCGGCCCCTGGCGCGGGTGGTGCTGACGTCGGCGCCGGCCGTCGTTCTGGACGCGTCCACTCAGCGGGTGGCGGATCTGGCCGCGACGGTGCTCTCGGCGGAGATGGCGGGGATCACCCGGTGGGCGCTGGACACCGCCGTCGCCTACGCCAAGGTGCGCGAGCAGTTCGGTAAGCCGATCGGCAGCTTCCAGGCGATCAAACATTTGTGCGCCGAGATGTTGTGCCGCGCCGAGCAGGTGGCGGTGGCCGCCGCCGATGCCGCGCGCGCCGCGGGCGAGGGCGATGACGCCCAACTGTCGATCGCCGCCGCCATCGCTGCGGGAATCGGCATCGAGGCCGCGAAGGCCAACGCCAAGGACTGCATTCAGGTGCTCGGCGGCATTGGCATCACCTGGGAACACGACGCGCACCTGTATCTGCGGCGGGCATACGGCATCGGGCAATTCCTCGGCGGCTCCGCGCCGTGGCTGCGTCGTGTCGCCGAGTTGACCCAGGCCGGCGTCCGCCGCAATCTCAGCATCGACCTGAGCGACGTCGCTGACCTGCGGCCCGAGATCGCCGACGCGGTTGGCGATATCGCCGCTTTGCCTGAGGAGAAGCGCCAGGCCGCACTGGCCGAAGCGCGTCTGCTGGCGCCGCACTGGCCGGCCCCACACGGCCGTAGTGCCGGTCCGGCCGAGCAGTTGCTGATCGACCAGGAGATTTCGTCGGCCGGAATAGCCCGGCCCGACTTGGTGATTGGATGGTGGGCGGCGCCGACCATCCTCGAGCATGGCACCCCTGAGCAGGTGCAGCGTTTCGTGCCGGCCACCCTCAGCGGCGAAATCTTCTGGTGTCAGCTGTTTTCCGAGCCCGGAGCCGGCTCGGACCTGGCGTCACTGCGCACCAAGGCGGTCAAGGTCGACGGCGGCTGGGAACTCACCGGGCAGAAGGTGTGGACGTCGTCGGCGCACAAAGCCCAGTGGGGTGTGTGCCTGGCCCGGACCGACCCCGATGCGCCGAAACACAAGGGCATCAGCTACTTCCTGATCGACATGAGTTCACCCGGCATCCTGATCCGGCCGCTGCGCGAGATCACCGGCGACAACTTGTTCAACGAGGTCTTCCTCGACAACGTGTTCGTTCCCGACGAGTTGGTGGTCGGCGGCGTCAACGACGGCTGGCGACTGGCCCGCACCACGTTGGCCAACGAGCGGGTGGCGATGGCCGCCGGTACCGCGTTGGGTAACCCGATGGAAGAACTGCTCGCGATGGTTGCCAAGCTGGATACCGATGTGGCCCAACAGGATCGGTTGGGCCGGTTGATCATCACCGCACAGACTGGCGCGCTGCTCGACCAGCGGATCGCCCAACTCGCGGTCGGTGGTCAGGACCCGGGCGCACATTCCAGCGTGCGCAAACTCGTCGGGGTGCGATACCGGCAGGCGCTCGCCGAATTCCGGATGGACCTCTCGGACGGGGCGGGCATCGTCGAGCAGGACAAGCTCGTTCACGACTTCCTCAATACTCGCTGCCTGACCATCGCCGGCGGCACCGAGCAGATTCTGCTCACCGTGGCCGCCGAACGGCTACTGGGCCTGCCACGCTGATCGCGGGTCGTGATCCTCAGAATGCGGAAGGATACTGACTCGGCTAAACGATAAAACATGTAATGTTTTCGTGTGGTCGAGTCCACGAACGAAACGGGTCGAGCCGGCAGTGTGCATCATGTGGTATTCGCGGTGCCGAAAGAGCGGCTCCCGCAGACCGAGCAGTTCTTCTCGGAGTTGGGTTTTCGATTTCAGACCATCGAACTCGACGACGTGGGCCTGCGGGTGCTGCTCGATTGGGACGGCGGCCTCGAGTTGGTGACCCCGCAGTCCTCTGAGGCCGGCGGAACAAGCGAGGTGGCGCAGTTCCTGCAGCGCAACGGCCCCGGCGTGTACTCGGTGGTTATCCGGGTCGGTGACGCTTCGGCCGCGGAGCAGGTGGCGCAGCAATACGGTGCGCGCACTCAGTTCCAGCAGCACCGCGGCGGTGACGGATTCGAACTCGACGAGATCGAGATCTCGGTGCTCGGGCTCCCGTTGACGTTCCTGTCCACTGATCTGCCGTAACCTGTTCAGCCGCTGCGTGACTCCACGTATGCGGTGATCACATCGATGAGCGCGCGGCGGTCACGGGAGGAGTCGACGGGTTCTGGCCACACCATCTGTGCGACGACCAGTCCACGCAGGGTGGCCCAGATGAGGTTGCCGATCCGGCCGGCGTGTGGCGCTGACAAACCTTCTCCCAGGTGTCGGCCGAGCCGCGTCAGGGTGACCATCAGGTCGGCGAGGTGGGTGTTGGCGACGGCGCCGCGAAGGCCGCGGGTCGAGATGAGAATCTCCAGGGCGGCCATCGACGTGGGGCTGGAGAACGCGTCCCAGATCGTGTCGATGACGAATTCGGTGCGCGCCCGCACGTCGCCCTCGCGGACGGCCTGAGAGGGTAGCTGATCCAGCGCGTCGAGCAGTTCGCCGAAACCCTTGTCCACCACCGCCATCAACAGGCCGTCGAGATCGCCGAAGTGATACTGGACCACGCCCCAGGTCACGCCGGCGCGGTCGGTGATGTGCCGGACGCTGGGCGGGGCAAATCCCTCGTCGAGGATGCAGCGCACCGTCTCGTCGATGACAACTGCGCGGGTGCGTTCGGCGCGGGCTTGGGCGCCGCTGGGCGGCCGGCGGGGTGCGGTCATGGCATCGGAGTTACCACAGCACACCCCGCACGTGGTCGGTCGGCCGCACATCGTGCGCTGCCAGAATTCCGCTGGGAGCCTGGCAGACGGCGTCGATGACGTTGACCGCGCGGGCCGCGGTGGCGATGACGCCGCCCTGGTTGTGGTCAATGCCGGATATGCCCACATGGGTGTTGATCTCGACGCCGGGGCTGCCCTCGACGCGCACCCGATGTACGCCGGGATGGCCGTCGGGCGGATACGGCCAATTCGGCGCGGCCGCATCGGTGAGCCGGTTGACGTGTTCCATGGTGATGATCACTTCTCCACCGCGCACGCCTTCGACCGCGAATCGGACCGCGGCCACCGTGCCCGGTTCGACGTTCATCATGGTGCACTGGATCAACGTCGGCGTGACCCACTTGTCGTGGCGTTCCCGCACCTCGTCGAGTTCGATCCCGAGATCGGTCGCCAGGCTGCGAACCTGCGCGCCCCACATCGACGCGAGAACGCCGGGGGAGAAAAGGATGGGCTGATGATCTGGCTGGGTGCCGAAACCGAATGTCACACCGGTGAATTCGGCGTCGTCGTAGCTGCCGTAGTCGAAGATCTCCTGCACAGTGATCGCGGTGGCCCGAGCCATGAGGCTCAGCGCGGTGTAAACCAGCGTGTCGCCGGAGAACCCCGGGTCGATTCCGTTGATGTACAACGTCGTATCGCCCGCGGCACAGGCCTGTGCCAGCGGCTCGCGCAACCAATCGTCGGCCTGCTCCGGCGCCACCAGCCAAACGAACGACGTCCCAACGACATTCGTGCCCGCTCGCAGAAATCGACTCATCTCGGCTAACGCTTCGTGCGGGCGGGTCTCGGCTTGAGAGGTGTAGACCGCGCAGTCCGCATTCAGGGCAATCAACGCGTCGATGTCGTCGGTGGCCGACACTCCGGTGCGCAGCGCGAGCCCACAGAGGTCGGCGGCGTCTCGTCCGATCTTGTCCCGACCGCGTGCGTGTACGCCGACGAGCTCCAGATCGGGACGCTCGATGATGCTGCGCAATGCATGCACCCCGACGTTGCCGGTGGAGAATTGGACTACTCGACGGGTCACGGCCGTCCTTTCAGAGCAGGTCGGTGATGGTCTTCAGGCCGGCCTCATACAACACGCCCGGTAGCATGCCACCGTCGATTTCGATGGTCGTGCCGTTGATGAAGTCGGCTGCGCCAGAGCAGAGGAAGACACACGTTCGGCCCACCTCTGCCGGTTCGCCACCACGTTTGAGCGGTAGCGCGTCGAAGTACGTCGAACCAGTCGGGTCGTCTTTGGGCAGAACGAACGAGCGGAAGTTGTCGGTGATCGTCGGCCCCAGCGCCACACAATTGACCCGGGCCGCCGGACCCCATTCTTCGGCCAGCGACCGAGTGAGATGGTTGAGTCCCGACTTGGCGGCGCCATAGGACACCAATGTCGGTGAGCCGGCGGGATGGCCCGCGCCGCTGGAGACATTGATGATGCAACCGGTGCCGTCCTGGTCACGCATCTGTCGATAGACGCGGACGGCGAACCACAGCGGACTGATGAGGTTCATCTGGATGGCGAACGCGTGAAACAAGACCGTGCGCTCGAAGTCGTCGTCGGAGCGCGGCGCGCCCTGGATACGCGACACCAGTGCGGGAATGTCCTCGGCGTGCGGCGCGGGCACCGTCCCACCGGCATTGTTGACCAGGATGTCGACCCGCCCGTGCCGCTCGACCACCGCGGTGACCATGGCGTCGATCGCATGGTAATCGCCTTGATCGCAGACCATTTGGTGTGAACGTTTCGCCCACCCCGGCTCTGCGTCTACACCGGGGACAGCGTCGAGCGGTGACCGCGAGCACCCGACGACGGTGGCACCGGCGCGAAGGAGTTCGTGCGCGATGCCCACACCGACACCCCTGCTGGTTCCCGTGACGATCGCAACCTTGCCGTCGAGCACACCCATGGTCACTGCCTCCTGCCCTTCGATCCCGTCGGCGCAAAAGCCGACGATAAAAAAATTACATGTGTAATCAATTGTGGACAAGAGTGCTGCGGCGGTTAGCGCGGAGGACCGAGAATGACCTGTCCGAACTTGTCCGCCCCTTCGGCCATACGCTCGGGTGAGATTTCGAAACCCTCCGGGCGCGGCGTTGCTCTGTCACGACCGGCGTAGCGGAACATGCCCTCGATTCCAGCCGGCGTGTTGATCATCAGCAGATCGGCCTTCTTGGATGTGATGCGGTAGGCATGTGGAATGTTCTTGGGCAAGAACACGATTCCGCCTTCCGACAGCTCCAGCTCTTGGTCGTCGTACCAGACCAGCGCGGTCCCTTTGATCAGCATGAAGACTTCATCCTCACGCGTGTGCTTGTGATACGGAGGTGCTTCGCCTTCGTTGACGTCGAAGCGCCCGACCATTAACTGCCCGTCGGTGGCTTTGCCGTCGAGCAAGATCGCCAGTGTGCCGCCATCGAGCCATTCCAGTTGCTGCTGCTGGTCCGGTTGCGCAAGATATGCCATGCTCATGGGCCATCCCTATTCGTTGTGATGTTGAAGGTGCGGAGAGACCGGCGCCGATGAGGGCTTTTGCCAAATTCGCTTGCGTGATAGCCGCCATCGCCGCCTTGTTGTCAAGCTACCTAGCATCCTGGGATCTATATCTGACTGGTTTTCCGGACGGCCATCTCACCGACTACGACAAGGCGGCCGACGTGCCGAAACGGATCCTCATGTGGGTGGAGCTCGGTTTCGCTCCGCTATTTCTGGTCCTTGCGTTTTCCCCGTTAGGCATCCGAACGCGTGCCCTCGGACTGCTGGTCGCCCTCACCGTGTTGGGTCTCGTCGTCGTAGTCCAGCTGTTCGGCGTCCCTTGGTATTTCGGAAGCCATCTCGGTCTCGACAACGGCATCGGCGGCTAGTCGAAGGGCGAAGCGGTAACCTCAGGCTCTAATCATGGGTACCGTGCTGATCCCGATTCCGGATCGCGACTTCGACCCGACCGAAGTCGCGGTCAGTTGGCAGGTGCTGCGCGCCAACGGTCACCGCGTCGTGTTCGCCACCGAGAGCGGGGCACCGGGCGTCGCCGACGACATCATGGTTAGCGGCCGCGGCCTCGACTTGTGGTCTGGGCTACCGATATTGGGTGCCCTCACCGTGGTGGGCCGGCCGCTGCGAGCCAACAAAGACGCCCGCCGCGCCTACCAGCAGATGCGGCAGTCGGCGGAGTATCACGACCCGTCCAGCTGGGCGCAAGCCACGCTCGACGGCATCGACGGATTGCTGCTGCCCGGTGGCCATCGGGCGCGCGGTATGCGCTCCTACATCGACAGCGAGATCCTGCACCGCCTCGTCGTCGATGCCTTTGCCCGCGGCGTGATAATTGCCGCGATCTGTCACGGGGTGCTGCTCGCCGCCCGCAGTGTCGATCCCGCGACCGGGCGTTCGGTGCTCTACGGGCGCCGGACGACGGCGCTGACGTGGGCGCTGGAGCGCACGGCCTGGCGACTGACCCGGGTCACGCGGTTCTGGGATCCCGACTACTACCGGACGTACAGGGAGGAACCCGGCCAGCCGGCGGGCTACATGTCGGTGCAGTCGGAAGTCACGCGCGCGCTGGAAAGCCCGACAGACTTCCGCGATGTCGAACGCGGTTCACCGCACTGGCGCAAGAAGACGTCCGGGATGGCGCGCGACACCGCAACCGATCCACGGCCGGCGTTCGTCGTCGACGACGGGGTCTATCTGTCAGCGCGCTGGCCGGGCGACACCCACACGTTCGCAAAAGTGTTGTCGCAAAAGCTTTGACGCCTTAAGAGAAGGTGGTCTGCGCGCAGGTGCTCGGCGAGGTGAGGTTGTTCCCGCCGTAAACCACCTGGATGTGTGTGCACATGATCACCGGCACGTCGGTGCGCGGTTGGCCGGTGCGCCAGTCCGTCGCATCGATCCGGCCGGTGGTCTGATACTTGTCCGGCGCGCCTTCGCCCATGTAGATCGTGGTGACGTTGTCGTGACCGCCTTCTTTGAAGACCCGGTCGTACTGCGCGTCGGCGTGCACGTCGAGATACAGCGTGCGGTCGCTCGAGCGGATGTCGGTGCTCTGGCGCGACCAGAGGTCGTTCGGGAATCCGGATACACCGTCGCCGGTCTTACGGTCGGCGCCGACGGTGAAGTCGCAGCTGCCGGTCGCGCGATGGCAGTCGAGCACTGCTCGGGTCTCCAACTGGGTGCCGTCGTTGAGGGGCAGCAGTGAGGTGGCGGTGTTGCTCGCCGCTGACGACACCGCGGGAGGACTCAGCGAGAGCACCAGACCGACGCCCGCAACCGCCGTGGCCAGCCGCTTCATCTTCAGCTCCTCACGAGTTCGAACCTGAGCAGAATTTACGCCGCGGCTACTCGTCGTAGGTGACTTCAACCGAATCGGTCTCCGGGTGCGACTGGCAGGCCAGGATCAGCCCTTCGTCGAGGTCTTGCTGCTCGAGGACGTCGTTGACTTCCATGCTCACCTTGCCGCTGCGCAGGCTGGTCGCGCAGGCGCCGCAGTGGCCCTCGCGGCAGGAGAACGGCGCGTCCAGGCCGGCGTCTAGAAGCACGTCGAGCAGCTTGGCTTTGCGCGGCCAGGTGACGGTGTGCGTCTGCCCGTCCAGCTCGACCACTGCGGTGGCCGGCCCGTTGGCATCGTCGTCACTGTCGTGATCGACCTTCACGGCCGCGAACGGATCGGTGTCCAGCGACCGGAACACCTCCAGATGTATCTGCGGCGCAGGCACTTTCAGCGTTTCGAGCGCCTCGCGGGCGGCGTCCATGAACGGCCCGGGCCCGCAGATGAAAGCCTGCCGGTCGGTGAAGGGGGCGGCCAGTTGCGCGAGCGCGGTGGCCGACGGCAACCCCTGCAGCGACTCCAGCCAGTGCACGACGGTCAGCCGGTCGGGGTACTTGGCCGCGAGTTCGCGCAGCGCATCGCCGAAGATCACCGAGCGCTCGTCGCGGTTGGCGTAGAGCAACACCACCTGCCCGCCGCCTTCGGACAGCGCGGACTTGCAGATCGACAGGATCGGCGTGATACCGCTACCGGCAGCCAACAGCACGAAGTCGTCGTCGAGCGTCTTGGGCACGAACGTGCCGGACGGCGCCAGCACGTGGATCCGCAGGCCGGGATGAGCGTGGTCGCAGAGCCAATTCGAGGCGTAGCCGTCCTTGTCCCGCTTGACGGTCACGGTCATCGCCTCGTCGACGAACGGCGAACTGCACAGCGAATAGCAGCGGGCCACCGAGCCGGTGCGGTCGCTGGGAATGCGCAACGTCAGGAACTGCCCGGGGGCGTAGCGCAGCCGCCCGGCCGGTATATCGACGCCGTCAGGAACCCTGAACACCAGCGACCGCGCGTCGTCGGTCTCGGCGACGACCTCGGCGATCTCCAACTCCAGGACGTGGCTGCCCAGTGGTTCGTCGGGAATTGTGTCTGTCACAACCCCGCCCTTTCCGTCAGTCATAACTAGAACAGGTTACAGAAAGCTGGATCGGTATCGCTACCAGCCGCAGCAACACGCTGCTCGACACAAATCGGAACGTGTTCTAGTCTTTGTCTAAATAGCCACCCATGGAGGAACCCGTGACGTCTATTCAACTACGTGACGCCCAGTCGGTCCTAGACGGCATCGACGAACTACTGCCGAAGCTTCGTCAGCGGGCCCAGGAGACTGAGGACCTGCGCCGTTTGCCGGACGCCACGGTGAGCGAGCTCCAGGAGATCGGCTTCTTCAGGTTGCTGCAGCCTAAGCAGTGGGGCGGGCTGGAAGTCGACCCCGCGGTGTTCTACGAGGCGGTCCGCCGGATCGCCAGCGCGTGCGGGTCCACCGGCTGGGTGAGTTCGATCATCGGCGTGCACAACTGGCACCTGGCACTGTTCGACCAGCAGGCGCAAGACGAGGTCTGGGGCGACGACAGCAACGTTCGGGTCTCGTCGTCGTACGCCCCGATGGGTGCGGGCGTGGTGGTCGACGGGGGCTACCTCGTCAGTGGTTCGTGGAACTGGTCGTCGGGTTGCGACCACGCCACCTGGGCCTTCTTGGGCGGTCCGGTGATCAAGGATGGCCGGCCCGTCGACTTCGGCAGCTTCCTGATCCCGCGCACCGAGTACCGCATCGACGACGTGTGGCATGTCGTCGGGCTGAAAGGCACCGGCAGCAATACCGTCGTCGTCAAGGACGTCTTCGTGCCGCGACACCGGTTCCTGTCGTACAAGCAGATGAATGACGGCACCGCGGGCGGCTACCAGAACAACACCGCGGCGGTGTACAAGATGCCCTGGGGCACAATGCATCCCACCACGATCTCGGCGCCCATTGTCGGGATGGCATACGGCGCCTACGACGCGCACGTCGAGCACCAAGGCAAGCGGGTGCGTGCGGCGTTCGCCGGGGAGAAGGCCAAGGACGACCCGTTCGCCAAGGTCCGCATCGCCGAAGCGGCCAGCGATATCGATGCCGCATGGCGTCAGCTGATCGGCAATGTCGGCGACGAGTACGCACTGTTGTCCGCTGGCAAGGAGATCCCTTTCGAGTTGCGGGCCCGTGCGCGCCGTGACCAGGTGCGCGCCACCGGGCGGGCCATCGCCTCTGTCGACCGGCTGTTCGAAGCATCCGGTGCCACGGCTCTGGCCAGCGACGCTCCGGTGCAACGCTTTTGGCGTGACGCGCACGCCGGCCGGGTGCACGCGGCCAACGACCCCGAGCGCGCGTATGTGATCTTCGGGAACAACGAGTTCGGGCTGCCCCCCGGCGACACCATGGTCTAAGTTGTGACGGCTACCGAAGAGCTGACGTTCGAATCCACCTCTCGCTACGTCGAGGTCGACGTTGACGGACCGCTGAAGTTGCACTACCACGAGGCCGGTGTCGGCAACGAGCAGACGGTGGTGCTGCTGCACGGCGGCGGTCCCGGTGCGGCGAGTTGGACGAACTTCTCCCGCAATATTCCGGTGCTGGCGCGGCAATTTCACGTGCTGGCGGTCGACCAACCCGGCTACGGTCTTTCCGACAAACGCGCTGAGCACGGCCAGTTCAACCATTACGCCGCCCGCGCGCTGAAAGGGCTTTTCGACCATCTGGGCCTGGGACGAGTTCCGCTGGTGGGGAATTCGCTCGGCGGCGGCACCGCCGTCCGGTTCGCGCTGGACTACCCCGACAAGGCCGGCAAGTTAGTGCTGATGGGTCCCGGCGGGCTCAGCATCAACCTGTTCGCGCCCGACCCCACCGAGGGCGTGAAGCGACTCGGCAAGTTTTCCGTTGAGCCGACGCGGGAAAACCTCGAGGCCTTCCTGCGGGTGATGGTCTACAACCAGAAACTGATCACCCCGGAGCTGATCGACCAGCGGTTCGAGCTGGCCAGCACACCCGAATCGCTGACGGCGACCCGAGCGATGGGAATGTCGTTCGCCGGGGCCGATTTCGAGCTCGGCATGATGTGGCGCGAGGTCCACAAACTGCGTCAACCGGTGCTGCTGATCTGGGGCCGCGAAGACCGGGTCAACCCACTCGACGGGGCTCTTGTCGCGCTGAAGACCATTCCGCGCGCGCAGCTGCACGTGTTCGGCCAGTGCGGACATTGGGCACAGGTGGAGAAGTTCGACGAATTCAACAAGCTGACCATCGACTTCCTGGGAGGTGCGTGACATGAGCATCCGTTCGCTGGGCTACCTGCGCATCGAGGCCACCGATATGGCGGCATGGCGTGAGTACGGCCTGAAAGTTCTCGGCATGGTCGAGGGCCGCGGAGCCACCGACGGCGCGCTCTATCTGCGGATGGACGACTTCCCGGCCCGGCTGGTGATCGTCCCCGGTGAGCAGGACAGGCTGTCCGATGCCGGCTGGGAATGCGCGAATGCCGCAGGGCTACAAGAAATCCGGAACCGGCTCGATGTCGAGGGAACGCCGTACAAGGAGGCCACCGCCGCCGAATTGGCGGACCGGCGGGTCGACGAGATGATCCGGTTCGCCGATCCCTCCGGCAACGGCTTGGAGGTCTTCCACGGCGCCGCGCTCGAGCACCGCCGAGTGGTCAGTCCGTATGGGCACAAGTTCGTCACCGCGGAGCAGGGTCTGGGCCACGTGGTGCTGACCACCCGCGACGACGAGGAGACACTGCACTTCTACCGTGATGTGCTGGACTTCAAGCTCCGTGACTCGATGCGCCTGCCGCCGCAGCTGGTGGGCCGACCGGCCGACGGGCAACCGGCTTGGCTGCGGTTCCTGGGCTGCAACCCGCGTCACCATAGCCTTGCCTTCATGCCGGGACAGACGCCCAGCGGCATCGTGCACCTGATGATGGAGGTCGAGCAGGCCGACGACGTGGGCCTGTGCCTGGATCGCGCGCTGCGCCGCAAGGTGCCGATGTCGGCCACCCTGGGCCGACACGTCAACGACCTGATGCTGTCGTTCTACATGAAGACACCCGGTGGTTTCGACATCGAGTTCGGTTGTGAGGGAAGAACAGTCGACGACCACGATTGGATTGCCCGGGAGAGCACCGCAGTCAGTCTGTGGGGTCACGACTTCACCGTCGGCTTCAAGAGCTAGCGATGGCCGAGCAGATCGACGCCCGCACATTCCGCACTGTGCTCGGCCAGTTCTGCACCGGCATCACGATCATCACCACCATCCACGACGACGTTCCGGTCGGCTTCGCGTGTCAGTCCTTTGCGGCGCTGTCCTTGGAGCCGCCGCTGGTGCTGTTCTGTCCGACGAAAGTGTCGCGATCCTGGAAAGCCATTGAGGCGAGCGGGCGATTCTGTGTCAACGTGCTGACCGAGAGTCAAAAGCACGTCTCGGCGCGGTTCGGGTCCAAGGAGCCGGACAAGTTCGCCGGTATCGACTGGAGCGCATCGTCTTTGGGCTCGCCGATCATCGATGGCTCACTGGCCTACCTCGACTGCACGGTTGCGTCGGTGCATGACGGCGGCGACCATTTCGTGGTGTTCGGCGCGGTGCAGTCGCTCTCGGAGGTGCCGGAGATCAAGCCGCGGCCGCTGTTGTTCTATCGCGGTTCCTACACCGGCATCGAGCCGGACAAGACCACACCCGCGCAATGGCGCGACGACTTGGAAGCCTTCCTCACGACGACCACTCAGGACACCTGGTTGTAGTCGTCGGCCTGATGAGTTCTGTCCTCGGGCGAGGGTCTGTCCTTTGCAGAGACCTATTGAGGGCGCGCGGTCTGGAGCCTGGCGAGATCATCGAGGCCAACAAAGGTGTGCGGTTGTCGGCTCTCAACGATTCCGATGGGAACAAGGTCTGGCTGATCGGGGGGTTTCGGGTTCAGCACTGACCGCTACGCTTCGCGGTGTGATCCGTTTTGGCTTTGTCGCATTGCTGACCGCTCTGGCGGGGGCATTGCTGCTTTTGGCCTTGTTGTGGACGTGGGTGTGGTGGATTCCGGCGGCGGTGGTGGCGGTCGCCGCGGCCGTCGGCATGTATGACCTTGTCCAGCGCACGCACTCAGTGTTGCGGAATTACCCGATCCTGGGGCATATGCGGTTTCTGCTGGAGGCACTGCGCCCGGAAATGCAGCAGTACTTCATCGAGCGCAATTTCGACGGCCGTCCCTTCGACCGCGACGTCCGCTCGCTGATCTACGAGCGGGCCAAGGGTACCGCCGCGGAATCGGCATTCGGCACCGAGCGTGACATCGACCAGATCGGCTACGAGTATCTGGTGCATTCGGCGCGTCCCGTCGAACCGCCCGAGGAGCCGTACCGGGTGCGCGTCGGGGGACCCGACTGCAGGCGGCCCTACGACATGGCGCTGATGAACGTCTCGGCAATGAGCTTCGGCGCGCTATCGGCCAATGCGCTTCGCGCGTTGAACAACGGTGCCCGCAAAGGCGGTTTCGCCCACGACACCGGTGAAGGCGGACTGACTCCCTACCATCTCGGCGGCGCTGACGTGATCTGGGAACTCGGCTCCGGTTATTTCGGTGCTCGCACCGCAACCGGAGCATTCGATCCGGATATGTTCGCGGACAAGGCCGCTCACGATCTGGTCAAGTGCGTCTCGATCAAGCTGAGCCAAGGCGCCAAGCCCGGTATCGGAGGCGTGTTGCCGGCGGCGAAGGTCAGCGCAGAGATCGCCCGCTATCGCGGTGTTCCGGTCGGCCAGAAATGCGTCAGCCCCGCTTCGCATTCGGCATTTCACACCCCGCGCGAGCTGATCCTGTTCGTGGCGAAGCTGCGTGAACTGGCTGACGGCAAGCCGGTGGGCTTCAAATTGTGCGTCGGTTCCCGCGTCGACGTGCTCGCGGTGTGTAAGGCGATGCTGGCCGAAGGAGTGACACCCGACTTCATCATCGTCGACGGCGCCGAAGGCGGTACCGCCGCAGCACCGCTGGAATACGAAGACAACATCGGTCTTCCGCTCACCGATGGATTGATGACCGTCCACAATGCGTTGGTGGGAACGGGTTTACGGGACAGGATACGGATCGGGGCGAGCGGTAAAGTCGCCTCTGGCAACGACATCATCAAGCGCCTGATCCAGGGTGCGGACTACACCAACTCGGCCCGCTCGATGATGATGGCGACAGGGTGTATCCAATCTCAGCGATGCCACACCAACCACTGCCCGGTGGGGGTCGCGACCCAGGATCCGCGTCGGGCGCGGGCTCTCGACGTCGCTGACAAGAGCGAACGCGTGTACCGCTACCAACGGGCCACCGTCGCCCAGGCGATGCGCATGATGGGCTCGATGGGTGTCTCCGACCCGTCGAGACTCAACCCGCATATGTTGCGTAAACGCATCTCGCCCACCGACCAACGTTCCTACGCCGAGATTTACGAGTGGCTCGAACCCGGTGAACTGCTCAACCATGCGCCAGCCAGTTGGCGTTCGGACTGGGAGGTCGCCGACGCGGACAGTTTCGCTCCGGACCGGTAGTGGCGCAACGCTAACAGCTGTCGTGCCAGCGGTTTTGGTGATCGGCATGGGTCGGCAGGTAGGCACCAGGCGCGAAGAACGTGTCGTAGAACTCGGTGTCGAGATGCTGCGCTTGTAGGTACATCAGAACGTGCACCGTCGGAACGGTGCCGGGCAGCTTGCCGAAGGTGTCGTAGATGTAGCAGGCCTCGGCGGTGACGAGCTCCTGGATCCCGTCCGGTGCCAGCGCAGAGCCACGCACCTTCGGAGTATCCGACCACGGCCCGCCGGTGTCGGGGTGAAAAGGACCGCCAGGAGCGAACTTTCGTGCCACCAGCTTCTCCACGCCGGCCGCCACCGAGGGTACGTGTGGCGGGCTGAGCGTCTCGAAGTACCCGGGTAGTCCGGTGACGTTCGGAAAGGGCCAGCGGTCGTCGTCGTCTTCCACGAAGCCCGCACCCCGCAACACCGACAACCGGTCGAGCCCATCGTAGGTCCAGCCACCGAGACCCATCGCCTGTAACGCCAGTACCCCGTTGTTGGCGGCGATCGCGAGTTCCGCGCTGGCCTCGGTGAGCGTGTACTGCTCGACGAACGACAGCGGAAGCGGTTCGTCGAAATGCGGTAACGAAGTAAACCCTTGCAGGGCAGCGATACTGCGGCCGGTGATGTCGTCGACGATCGGGTAGCCGTTGGCCGCGAAGAACCAGAGGTTTTCCATCAAGTGCTCGGCGAGATCAGCGATCGGGAATGCCAGCACGCTACCTGGATGGTTGCCGATCCAGAGGTTGTGGCCCTCCATGTGGGGTTCCTCGCGCGGCAACGCGAGCCGGGTGTCCGAGATCCGCACATAGCTGTCTGCGGTGTGAGTGACCCATTGTTCGATGCTGTCGAATTCGCGGGGCGGCGCATCCCGGTTGGGCAGCAGATAGGTGCCGGTGTCGTCGGTGAAGAACAGTTGACTGGTATGGAATCCCGCCGCGGACGGAAAGGTGCGGCCGGTAGCGCTGCCGGAGTAATTAGGGAACGCCGGCGCATAGCTGGGATTGTGGGTGATGCCGAAATTCCAACCGGTCACGCCACCGGCAACGGAAAGCAGCAGGGCGCGTTCGACTTCCGACAACGGCTGAATCGGTTGACGGCTGGTGTAAGCCAACGCGCCGGCAGGGATCTGTCCGCCCACGGGAAACCGGCGCGACCGCCGACCGGTGATCGCGGCGAGCAGCGGGAAGTGCGCGACCTCGTTGAGCGCGGCCCGCTCGTGGTCGGAGATCTCCAGGCTCATGCGACGTTGATGTCCTCAGTGCGCGTACGTAGTTTCGGTGTTGGCATCCTGAAACATCTCCGAGACGATAAGCCAGGATCCGTCGGGTTGACGCTGTAATGCTCGCAGCGAGAAGTTGTCCCGGTCGAGTGTTCCGCCACCGACGAGCCCCTGGCCTTTGATTTTCACGTGTGCTGACACCAGGACGACTTCGTGAGTCAGTACCCGGAAGCTGGTCTCGGGGGGACCCTGCGGTTCACCGCGGTTGAAATTATCGTCTGCGAACAGGCCCCGCAGGTAGTCGACGATGTCTCTGCGGCCTCGTTTGACCGTGCCGAAGGCGTTGACCCAGTCCGCGTCGTCGGAATACACCGCGTGCAGCGCCTCAGCATCGCGTGCACGGAAGCTCGTCAGCAACGTGAGCAGTGTCTTACCGATCGCTTGCTGATCATCGGGTGGAAGGTCGGCGAACTCGGTCATGTGCGGATGTTAGGCGCCGCGATGAACTTCTCGTCGACATATCGCGTGGTAACAGCAGTCGGTTGAAAGAGAGGTTGAGTTATGAGTCCGCTGCTGATGCTCACCTTCTCGATCGCCACGCCGTTTGCCGGATGTGGTCTGATGACGCTGCAGGCGCGTCTGGAGCGATGGGACCACGATCGGCATGCCGAAGACTGAGGGCACCGCCTGATCCGGTCGCCGCTGGTTCAGAATGGGCCATATGGCACTCGATCTGGCGGGGTATTTCGAACGGATCGGCTACCGTGGCGCGGCGGACCCGATTCTGGCGACCCTTCACGATGTGGTGACCGCTCACACCCGGACGATTCCGTTCGAGAACCTCGATCCACTGCTCGGCCACCCGATCGACGACCTGAGTGCCGAGGCTCTGACCGACAAACTGGTTCGCCGCCGCCGCGGCGGTTACTGCTATGAGCAGAACGGTCTGATGGGTTACGTGTTGGACGAACTCGGCTTCGGGGTGCGCCGATTCGCGGCTCGCGTCATCTGGACACCCGCACCCAGCGGATCGGTGCCTTCGCAGACGCACACCATGCTGGCGGTCACCGTGCCCGGCGACGACCAACCGTATTTGGTGGACGTCGGTTTCGGTGGCCAGACGCCGCCGTCACCGATCCGACTGGAGCCGGGCGGTGTCCACCAGACCACGCATGAGCCGTACCGGCTGCGAACCCGGGGTGACGTACTGGTGCTGCAGACCGAGATCCGCGGCGAGTGGCAGCCGCTGTACGAATTCGCCACCAGGACGGTGCCGGCGATCGATCTGAAGGTCGGTAGCTGGTACGTATCGACTCATCCGTCGTCGATCTTCGTCACCAGCCTGATGGTGTCGATCATGACGGCGCAAGGGCGCTTCAACCTGGATGGTCGGGACCTGAGCTTCCACGGCGGCGGCACCACCGAGAAGACTCGGTTGGACGACGCGTCCGCGGTGGTCGACGTACTTGCCGAGCGCTTCGGTCTCAACGTTGCCGACGCCGGCGAACGCGGGGCGCTCGAAGCCCGCATCGCCGCGTTAATTCAGACGACGGAGCCAGGGCTGGATGCGTCGTAACGCTTCGTCGATGTCGGCGGTCGGGCCGGCGAAGGACAGCCTGACGTACGAGCCGCCGCGCTCGGTGTCGAAGTCGATCCCCGGCGCGATCGCTACGCCGGTGTCGGCCAACAGCTTTGAGCAGAACACCATCGAATCGTCGGTGTAATCGGAGACGTCGGCGTAGACGTAGAACGCTCCGTCGGTGGGTGCCAGTCGGTCGATCCCGATCTCGCGCAAGCCGTCGAGCAGCGTCGTACGGTTGAGCGCGTACTGGTGCAGATGCCCTTCGGCCTCGTCGACCGCTTCCGGGCTGAACGCGGCGATGCCGGCGTATTGCGACAGCACCGGCGGGCAGATGGTGAAGTTTCCGGTCAGGCGATCCACCGCCCGGCGCAGCTCGCTCGGAACCAGCAACCAGCCCAGCCGCCAACCGGTCATCGCGAAGTATTTGGAAAAGCTGTTCACCACGAACGCATTTCGCGATGTACTCCACGCGCAGCTGGTCTGCGGTGCACCCTCGTAGACCAGACCGTGGTAGACCTCGTCGCTGATCAGCCGAACTCCGGAGTCGTCACACCAGGATGCGATCGCGGCGAGTTCGGCGGGCGGAATGACGGTGCCGGTCGGATTGGCCGGGCTGGCGACCACGACACCCTGGACCGGCGGGTCGATCTCGGCGAGCATCTGCGCGGTGGGCTGAAACCGGGTTTCGGGACCGCATTCGATCACGACGACCTCGCAGCCGAGTGCGGACAGGATGTTGCGATAACACGGGTAGCCGGGGCTGCTGACCGCCACCCGGTCACCAACGTCGAAGCAGGACAAGAAGGTCAACAGGAAGGCACCTGACGAGCCGGTGGTCACCACGACGTCGTCCGAGTCGACGTGGACTTGGTACCGATGTTGATACGACGCGGCGATGGCCTCGCGCAACTCCGGAATGCCCAGCGCCACGGTGTAGCCGAGTTGGTTGCGTTGCAGCGCGGCAACGGCGGCGTCCCGCACCGGTTCAGGGGCCCCGGCGCTCGGCTGGCCCGCCGACAGGTTCACCAGGTCGCCGTGGGTGCGTTGCCGCTCGGCGGCCGACAGCCAGACGTCCATCACGTAGAACGGCGGAACTCCGGCGCGTAGTGCGACCCCATCGGTCATGCGGACAAGGCTAGAACACTTCGGATTCCAGTCGGCGCAGGTGCTCCGCCGCCGGACCCAGCAATTGCGAACTGCCATGCGCGCGTTTGAAGTACAGCTGCATATCGTGTTCCCAGGTGATCGCGATGCCGCCGTGCAGCTGGATGCCTTCGGCGGCAACCGTGCTGAACGCCTCGGTTGCGGCGACGCGGGCCAGCGCCGCCGCGGTCGGCGACGGCGCGTCGGCGGCGTCGTGCACCACGGCGCGAGCCGCGTGCACAGCGACGTACAGATCGGCCATCCGGTGCTTGAGCGCCTGGAAGCTGCCGATCGGCCTGCCGAACTGTTGACGCTCTTTGGTGTAGTCGACGGTCAGCTCCAGACACCGCGACGCCGCACCAATCTGCTCGGCGGCCAGCAAGATTGACGCCGCGTCGGCGACGCCGGGATCCGTGCCGAGCACTGCCGTGGCCTCTGCCGTGATGCGGGCCAGCCGCCGGGTCGGATCCATCGCGGTGACGGGCTCGGCGGTGAACTCGGTCCATCGAACCAGCGTGTCGTCGTCGATGCCGATGACGATGTCCGCGACGTCGCCGTTGATGACGTAGTCGGCGTCGAACACCACTGCCCCGATCGCAGCGCCCTCAGCCAGCGAACCCAATGCCTCCGCATCGGGTTCGTCGGCGGCCAGCAGCGCCAATTCGGCCAGCGTGGTGCCCAGCAACGGGCTGGGCACCAGGCCCTTGCCGAGTTCTTCGAGGACGACGGCCGCATCGCCGAGGGTGCCGCCGGCGCCGCCGAATTCCTCGGGCACCACCAGCGCGGCGGCGCCGACCTGCTCGCACAGCAGTCGCCACAGCGACTCGTCGTAGCCGCGATCGGATGCCATCGCCGCGCGCACCGCGGCGGGTGAGGCGTGCTTGGCCACCAATGCGGCGACCGTGTCGCGGAGAAGCTCCCGTTCGTCACTCATGCGAGCGCCTCCAGAACCCGTCGCCGATGAGTTGCCGGGTCACCCCAGGCCGGGCGCAGCGCCTGCACCCGCAGCAGCCACAGCGACAAGTCGTATTCGGCGGTGAAGCCGATCGCGCCGTGGGTTTGCAGCGCCGACCGCGCGGCCAGCAACGCGGCATCCGATGCGGACGCTTTGGCCGCGCTCACGTCGCGGGCCGTGTCGGGCGAGGAATCGGCCAGCGACAGCGCCGCCCCGTAGACCAGCGGGCGGGCCAACTCCAGCGCGATGTGCACGTCGGCCAGCTTGTGCTTGATCGCCTGATAGGAACCGATGAGGCGGCCGAACTGGGCACGTTGCTTGGCGTAGTCGACGGCGGCGTCCAGGAGGGCCTGACCCGCGCCGACGAGTTGCGCGGCAGTGGCCAGCGCACCGAATTCGTAGGCACGTGCCACGTCGGCCCGCCACGGGTCGCAGACTGCTTTCGCGTCGAACAGGCGGCGGCTTGGGTCTACCGACTCGTGCCGGTCCCCAACATGCGCTTCGCTGACCCAGCCATCGGCTTCGGCGGCCAGAACCAGGCCGGCCGCATCGGCATCCACCGCCCGCGGAACCTGCGGTGGCAGCGCGACCGTGGCGATCAACTCACCGCTCGCCAGCGCGGCGCACCGCTCGTCGTCGGCGAGCAGAATCGGCGCTACCGCAATGGATTCGGTGACCGGGCCGGGCACTCCCCAGCGCCCGAGCCGTTCCATCGCGACGACCAGGTCGACGGGGTGCGCATCGAGACCGTCGTACTTCTCCGGCACCGTCAACGCTGTGACGCCCAGATCGGTCAGCCGTGCCCAGATTTTGCGGCCAGGTGCGGTGTCCCCGGCGGCCCAGGCGCGCACGGCGCCCGGCACGTCGGCGGCGGACAGCGCCGCGTCGATGCTCGCGGCGAAGTCGCGCTGCTGCGCGTCGACGTCAAATTTCATTTGGCCTTCTCCCGCGGCAGTCCCAGCAGTCGCTCGGCGATGATGTTGCGCTGAATTTCGTTGGTGCCGGCGTAAATCGGGCCACCGAGGGCGAACAACAGCCCGTCCGTCCATGCATTGGCGAGTTCGCCGTCGGCCCCGCGGATCTCCAGCGCGGTCTGGTGCACAGCGACGTCCAGGTCGGACCAGAACACTTTGGTCACCGACGACTCCGCGCCGAGTTCACCGCCGTCGGCAAGCCGGGTCACGGTGCCGAAGGTATGCAGTCGGTACGCCTGAGCTTTGATCCATGCGTCGGCAACCTGGTCGCCGAATGCACTGTCGTCCTTGCTATTCCACAGTTCTGCGAGGCGTTCCGCGGCGGCCAGGAACCGCGCCGGGCTCCGCAGCGACATGCCACGCTCGTTGCTGGACGTACTCATCGCCGCCCGCCAGCCGTCGTTGGCTTCACCGATCACGTCCGCGTCGGGCACGAAGACGTCGTCGAGGAAGATCTCGCCGAACCCGGTGTCGCCGCCGAGTTGCGCGATCGGCCGCACGGTGATGCCGTCGGTCTTCAGGTCGAACATGAAATAGGTCAGCCCGCTGTGCCGCTGCGCTTGCGGGTCAGAGCGGAACAGGCCAAAGGCACGGTCGCCGAACGGTGCTCGCGAGCTCCAGATCTTCTGGCCGTTGAGCAGCCATCCGCCGTCGGTGCGAGTGGCCGTTGAGCGTAGCGAGGCCAGGTCGCTACCGGATTCGGGCTCCGACCACGCCTGCGCCCAGATCTCCTCACCGCTGGCCATTTTCGGCAACACCCTGTCCAGTTGTTCTTCGGTGCCGTGCGCGAACAACGTCGGCGCCAGCATCGAGGTGCCGTTGGCGCTGGCCCGCCCGGGGGCGCCGGCGCGGAAGTACTCTTCCTCGTAGACCACCCACTGCAACAGCGTGGCGTCGCGGCCACCGTACTTCTGCGGCCAGGTGATCACCGACAAGCCGGCATCGAAAAGCACTTTGTCCCAATGGCGGTGCTGTTCGAAACCCTCGGCGGTGTCGTAGGAACGGGTCGGGAACGAGTCCCGGTTGGCCGACAGAAACTCGCGCACTTCCTGTTGGAACGCCAGCGTCTCGTCGTCGAATTGCAGATCCATCACGTCATCTCTCGCAGTAGCGGCTTGACGACTTTGCCGCCGGCATTGCGCGGCAGCGTGTCGACAAACCTCACCGAACGGGGAGCTTTGAAGTTCGCCAAATATTCACGGGTGTAGGCGATCACCGATTTCTCGTCGAGCCCGGATGCCGGCTTTGCCACGACGTAAGCGCGCCCGACTTCACCGAGTCGCTCGTCGGGCACGCCGATCACCGCGCAGTCCAGCACGCCGTCCAGGCGGGTCAGCACCTGCTCGATTTCGGCGGGGTAGACGTTGAAGCCGCCGCAGATGTACATGTCCTTGAGCCGGTCGGTGATCTGGAGATTGCCTGCGGCATCGAGCTTTCCGATGTCTCCGGTGTGCAGCCACCCGTCGGCGTCGACGGTGGCCGCGGTGGCCTGCGGATCGTCCAGGTAGCCGAGCATCACATTGGGCCCACGCAGCAGCACTTCACCGTGACCGCCGATGCGCAGCTCGAAACCGGCGATCGGCCGTCCGCAGGTGGTGGCCACCGTGACGGCGTCATCCTCGGCACGGCACATGGTGCCGAACCCGTTGCATTCGGTCAGGCCGTAGGCGGTCAGCACGATGTCGATATCGAGTTCGGTCTGCATCCGCTCGATCAGCACCACCGGCACCGTCGCCGCGCCGGTGACCGCGAACCGCAGCGAGCTCAGGTCGTAGCTCCCGCGGGCGGGATGGTCGAGCAGCGTCTGGTAGATCGTCGGCGGGCCGGGCAGCACCGTGATCCGATGCTCGGCGACCGCGTGCATCGCCCGCTGGGCGTCAAAGGTCAGCTGCGGGATCAGTGTCGCGCCGGTCTGTAGGCAGGCCAGGATCCCGGCCTTGTAGCCGAAGTTGTGAAAGAACGGGTTGATGCACAGGTAGCGGTCGTCGCTGGTGATCTTCCCGCACGCCGCCCACGCCGCCGAACCCGAGAGCGATTGCCGGTGTGCGCACAGCACGCCTTTGCTGCGACCGGTCGTTCCGGAGGTGAACAGCACGTCGGAGACGTCGTCGGGGCGGACCGCGGCGGCGCGGGCGTCGGCTGTGCTGACATCGACGCCACGCGAGACGAACTCGTCCCACGTCCCGTCGTCGACGTCGATCGGCACCCGCACGATGTGGCGAAGATCCGGCAGCGCGGACCGGTCGAGGCCGGCGACTTTGTCGGCGCCGAGGAATTCGCCCGCCGCTACCAGCAGCGGGGTGCGGGTGCGGGCGAGGATGTCGGTTGCTTCGGCTGCGGTGTAGCGGGTGTTCAACGGGACGACGGTGGCGCCCGCGTAATGGGTGGCCAGGCAGGCGACAACCCAGTGCCAGGTGTTGGGCGACCAGATCGCGACGCGGTCGCCGGTGTTCACGCCGAGGTCGATCATCGCGGCCGCGGCCTGGCGCACTTCGTCGCGCAGTCGGCTGAAGGTGATGGTCCGATCCGGTGTGACCAGTGCGTCGTGGTCGGGGAGTTCGCCCGCGATGCGATCCAACGCCGCAGGAATGGTCTGCGGATGGCTCGACATCGAACTCCTCAGTGCTCGAGTCCGCGGCCTCTTTCCAGCGCCGGGGCTAACAAAGCAAGTGCTTGGTAGGTTAGCCTACAGGGGTGCAAGGCGTCGAGGAGTTCAGGGCCGAGGTCCGCGATTGGCTGACCGAGAACCTGGTCGGAGAATTCGCCGCGCTCAAAGGGCTGGGCGGGCCTGGCCGCGAACACGAAGCGTTCGACGAGCGCGTCGCCTGGAATCAACATCTCGCCAAAGCCGGTCTCACCTGCTTGGGCTGGCCGGTCGAGCATGGTGGCCGCGGACTGTCAGTCGCCCATCGGGTTGCGTTCTACGAGGAATACGCGATCGCCAACGCACCCGCCAAAGTGAATCACTTCGGCGAAGAATTGCTCGGCCCGACGCTGATCGCCTACGGAACCCCTGAGCATCAACAACGGTTCCTGCCCCGCATCCTCGACGTCACCGAACTGTGGTCGCAGGGCTATTCCGAGCCCGGAGCCGGCAGCGACCTGGCCAACGTGGCCACGACCGCGGTGCTCGACGGCGACCAGTGGGTGATCAACGGCCAGAAGGTCTGGACCTCGCTGGCGCATTGGGCGCAGTGGTGCTTCGTGGTGGCGCGCACCGAAAAAGGGTCCAAGCGGCATGCCGGGCTGTCCTACCTGCTGGTCCCACTCGACCAGCCCGGCGTGGACGTCCGCCCGATCGTCCAGCTGACCGGGGACTCGGAGTTCAACGAGGTCTTCTTCGATGACGCGCGCACCGACGCCGACCTCGTGGTCGGGTCACCGGGTGACGGCTGGCGGGTCGCGATGGGAACGCTGACCTTCGAGCGGGGTGTGTCGACGCTGGGCCAGCAGATCGTCTACGCGCGCGAGCTGAACAGCATCGTCGAACTCGCCAAACAGACTGGTGCCGCCGATGATCCGCTGATTCGCGAGCGTCTGACCCGATCATGGGCGGGCCTACGGGCGATGCGTTCCTACGCGCTGGCGACCATGGACGTCGAAGGAGGCGGCCAGGCCGCCGGAAAAGATAGTGTGTCGAAGTTGTTGTGGGCCAACTGGCATCGTGAGCTCGGCGAGATCGCAATGGATGTGCGGGGCAAGGCGGGTCTGGTGCTCGACGGCGGCGACTTCGACGAGTGGCAGCGGCTCTACCTGTTCACCCGCGCCGACACCATCTACGGCGGCTCCAACGAAATTCAGCGCAACATCATCGCCGAGCGTGTACTCGGCCTACCCAGGGAGGCTCGATGACCTTAGCCGTTGCGCCGAAAGAAGTTGCCGGACACGGTCTTCTGAACGGCAAAGTCGTGGTCGTCACGGCTGCGGCGGGCACCGGCATCGGGTCGGCCACCGCTCGGCGTGCGCTCACCGAGGGCGCCGACGTCGTCGTCTCCGACCATCACGAACGACGACTCGGCGAGACCCGTGACGAGCTGTCTGCGCTCGGGCTCGGCCGGGTGGAGAGCGTGGTCTGCGACGTCACGTCGACCGCGCAGGTCGATGCGCTGATCGCCTCCACCACCGCGCGGTTGGGTCGGCTCGACGTGCTGGTCAACAACGCCGGCCTGGGTGGTCAGACCCCGGTGGTCGATATGACCGACGACGAATGGGACCGTGTCCTGAACGTGACGTTGACGTCGGTGTTTCGCACCACCCGCGCGGCGCTGAACTACTTCCGCGAGGCCGACCACGGCGGCGTCATCGTCAACAACGCCAGCGTTCTCGGCTGGCGCGCACAGCACTCGCAGTCCCACTACGCCGCGGCCAAAGCCGGCGTGATGGCGTTGACACGATGCAGCGCAATCGAAGCCGTCGAATACGGGGTGCGGATCAACGCGGTGTCGCCGAGCATCGCGCGACACAAATTCCTCGACAAGACCAGCTCGCCGGAACTGCTCGATCAGTTGTCGGCGGGCGAGGCCTTCGGCCGGGCGGCCGAACCGTGGGAGGTAGCCGCCACTATCGCTTTCCTGGCCAGCGACTACTCCAGTTACCTGACTGGAGAAGTGATTTCGGTGTCGAGCCAGCATCCATGACCGACCTGAGCCCGCCGAACAGCCGCCGCGATGAGTTACTCGAACTCGCCGCGTCGATGTTCGCCGAACGCGGGTTGCGCGCGACCACCGTGCGCGACATCGCCGACAGCGCGGGCATCCTCTCCGGCAGCCTGTATCACCACTTCTCGTCCAAAGAGGAGATGGTCGACGAGGTGCTGCGGAATTTCATGGACTGGCTCTTCGCCCGATATCGCGAAATCATTGCGGCCGAGTCGAATCCGCTGGCGCGCCTCAAGGGTTTGTTCATGGCGTCGTTCGACGCGATCGAACACCGGCACGCGCAGGTGGTCATCTACCAGGACGAGGCGAAGCGGCTCTTACCTCAGCCCCGATTCTCCTACCTCGAAGACCTGAACAAAGAGCAGCGCAAGATGTGGGTCGACGTGCTCCATCAGGGCATCGAGGAGGGGTATCTGCGACCCGATCTCGACGTCGACCTGGTGTATCGATTCATCCGTGACACCACCTGGGTGTCGGTCCGCTGGTATCAGCCGGGCGGGCCGCTCACCGCTGAACAGGTGGGGCAGCAATATCTCGCTATCGTCCTAGGTGGAATTACCAAAGAAGGAAGTTGACATGGCCTCACACAATCAGGCGTACGTCGTTGACGCTGTACGCACCGCGGTAGGCAAGCGCAACGGTGCACTGGCCGGGGTGCATCCCGTCGACCTCGGCGCACTCGGGTGGCGTGGGCTGCTCGACCGGGTCGACATCGACCCTGCCGCTGTCGAGGACGTGATCGCCGGTTGCGTCGATGCCATCGGAGGACAGGCCGGCAACATCGCCCGGCTGTCCTGGTTGGCCGCGGGCTACCCGGAGGAGGTTCCGGGCGTCACGGTGGACCGCCAGTGTGGTTCCAGTCAGCAGGCGATTTCCTTTGGCGCGCAAGCGATCATGGCGGGGACCGCGGACGTGATCGTGGCCGGTGGTGTGCAGAACATGAGCCAAATCCCGATCTCGTCAGCAATGATTGTCGGCGAGCAGTTCGGATTCACCTCGCCGACCAATGAGTCCAAGCAGTGGCTGCACCGCTACGGCGATCAGGAGATCTCGCAATTCCGTGGGTCGGAGCTGATCGCCGAGAAGTGGAATCTGTCCCGCGAGGAGATGGAGCAGTACGCGTTGACCAGTCACGAGCGCGCCTTCGCGGCGATTCGCGGCGGCCACTTCGACAACGAGATCATTGCCGTGGAAACCGAATCCGGTCCCTTCCGCGTCGACGAGGGTCCGCGCGAGTCGTCGCCGGAGAAGTTGGCCGGCCTGAAGCCCTTGGTCGAGGGCGGTCGCCTGACAGCGGCGATGGCCAGTCAGATTTCCGACGGTGCCAGCGCGGTGCTGTTGGCTTCCGAGCAGGCCGTCAAGGACCACAAACTCACGCCGCGAGCGCGTATCCACCACATCAGCGCCCGCGCGGCTGACCCGGTGTTCATGCTCACCGGGCCGATTCCCGCCACCCGTTACGCGTTGGAGAAGACCGGTCTGTCGATCGCCGACATCGACGTCGTCGAGATCAACGAGGCGTTCGCGCCGGTGGTGTTGGCCTGGCTCAAGGAGATCAAGGCCGATCCGGAGAAGGTCAACCCCAACGGCGGCGCGATTGCCCTGGGTCACCCGTTGGGTGCGACCGGCGCAAAGCTGTTCACCACCATGCTCAATGAACTGGAGCGCACCGGCGGCCGCTATGGCCTGCAGACGATGTGCGAGGGCGGCGGCACCGCCAACGTCACCATCATCGAGCGGCTCTAGTCGGCTGCGTATCAGGTAGTCAGCACCAGCGCCATACCGCCGAGTGCGAGCAACCAACTCGCGAAGCTACCGACCAAGAAGTACTCGGTGATCTCGTCGATGCCGATGCCGGTCGCGTTGTCGGCGCCGCGTTTCTGGGCGTTCAATTCCGGGAATCGGATGATGCCCTTGGCGGCGACGACGGCGCTGGCCGCGGCCACCTGTCCGCCTACGCCGAGGCTGAGGATCAGCAGACGCTCCATCGGGCCGAGTAGGCGTCCGCCCTTGAGCTGATCCGAGGGCTGCGGCTGCCCGCTTGGACGCACCGCTCCGACCGAGGCCAGCACCAGGCGCACCAGGCGATTACCGGTAGCGAACTGTGACAACACGACTCCGACGGTCATCAGCAGCCTGGTGGGTCGGACGTTGTTGATAGGCAGCGCAACCCATTTCGACCATCCCGCGACGACGCCGCCGGCCTCCGTACCCCAACCGGACATGACCGTCAGTAGCGCCAGCGATGTACCGAACACAAGCAACGGTGCCAAGTGCTGCGAGCCGAGTCGATCACTGCGCGCGCACAGTATCTGCCAGGCGACGGTCGCCGCCGCCGCCAGCGCGAGGAGCACGATGTCGCCGCGGTGCCACAGCCCGCCGAGCGCCGCACATGCCGCCACGACGGCCGGTCCGATTGCGGCCGGCAGCCATACACCGCGGGTCGGTCGACGGCATACGTCGGCGATCCCGATCGCGATGAGCAGGATTGCGACGGCGCTCACGGCACGCTCCGGAGATAGTGGCCGGCAACGACAAGCAGGTCCAGACCGTCGCGGCTTGCCCGCTGTGATACCGCCGACGGGCTGATGCCCTCGGCTGCGGCGAGCTCCTTTTTGGTCCGGTTGCTCATCAGGCCCTTCAAGATCCGTAGTGACCGGTCATCGAGCGATCCAAGCAGATGATCCCGACATAACAGGGCGGCGTTGATCGCCGCGACGTCGCCGCGACTGTCCTCCGCTGCCCGGAACGTCGTTCGCGTATGCGCGAAGCCGGGCTGTCGCTGCGCCGCAGCGGTGTGCTCGATGGCCTCGCGTGCGGCCCACCAGCCCGGTCCGTCCTGAATGCCTGCCTGTGCGTCCAGCACAGTGGCCGCACCCCAGCCGATGCCGAAGCGGACATCGATGTTCGGAGCGACCGAGAGCCGCAACGACATCGCAGCATCGATGGCCGCGCCCGCCGTCGGGTAGCTGCCCTGAAACTCGTCGCCGACGGTGAACCTCGGCGGGTCGATGGCGCCGGCGGCGATTCTCTTCAAGGCGGCGGCGACGGCACGGTGGAGCGCAGTGCGGTCTGCGGCTCGCCGGGAGTCCACGACGTCCCCGATCAGCATTCCGCACGGTGAAGTTGTATGCTTCATCGCGGCCATATGAAGATTATAGCTTCAATATAAAGAAATCAACGCATAAGCTTCATCCGAGCTTTTGCGGGCATCACGTATGGCGCGTGACGCCGTCGATGATGTCATCGACCGTGCGCTGCGCCAGTTTTTCGACGTCGCGGCGGCGGGCGTGGCGCAGCGGTCCGTGCAGGACGAGTTCGGCGAACCCGTGCACCGCTGACCAGCATGGCCATTCGGCGCCGTCGCGTCGTTCGGCGGTGAGCGCCTTCGCTTCCGCCATGGCATCGAGGGCGTCGACCAGCGCCAGATACGGTGGAGCGCTGGCAGTCTCGTCGAGTCCGGCGCCGAAAAAGGCGACTCCGAACCATCCCGGCTCGTCCAGCGCGAATTTGATGTAACCCATCCCGACCGCGCGCAGCCGATCAGTGGGGTGCCGGTGTGACCGGCGTTGCATCTGGGCCGCCATCCGATGCTGGATGGCCACCGCAACCGCGCCGAGCAGAGCTTCGCGATCGGCGAAGTGCCGATATGCGGCGTTGGGTGAAACACCAACTCGCCGAGTCGCTTCTCGGATGGTCAGCGCGTCCGGACCGCCGGTCCGGGTAAGCGCCAGGCCGGCGTCGATCAACGCTGCGCGCAGGTCCCCGTGGTGATAGCCGGTCTTCAAGGTTGCCATCTCTTGACCCTCCCCGAAGCCGAAGTGTACGGTGTGAACATTAGCATGTTGACGGCGTGAACATCGACATCGGAGGGGACAGTGGTGACGGTTGCAGGATTGCCGCCCGTGGTGGACGAGCAGGTCTGGCAGCGCGAATTGGAGGCTCTGCGCGTCCGGGAGAAGGCGGCCACCCGTGAACTCGACGCGATTGCCGCGCAGCGACGACGGCTGCCCATGGTCGCGATGCCCGATTACACGTTGGAGGGTGAGGACGGACCAGTGCGGCTCGTCGACGTGTTCGACGGCAAATCGCAGCTGATCGTCTACAACCACATGTGGTTTCCGGGTGAAGAGTGGCAGTGTCCGGGTTGCACCGGCTTCACTTCTCAGTACACCCGGCTGGAGTTCCTGGACAATTGGGACGCCCGATTTGTGATCGTCACCCAAGGACCTGTCGACGAAGCGCTTGCGTACAAGAAGCGGGTGGGCAACCAGATGACGTGGTACTCCACCGCGAATAGCTCGTTCGGTGCGGACGTCGGCGCTCCACCGGGCGGCGGCTTTGCGGTGAATGTGTTTCTGCGCGAGGGGGATCAGGTATTCCGAACCTGGCACACCAACGGTCGGGGGACTGAGCAACTGAGTCACTCGTTCGCCTTGATCGACCTGCTGCCTTACGGCCGTCAGGAGGAGTGGCAGGACTCCCCAGACGGCTGGCCGCAATCGCCGACCTACAGCCGTTGGGCCGGATCGCAAGACATCGCAAGGATTTACGGAGGAGCAAGATGACCGGCTTGGCGACAATCAGCCTGGTGTGCGTGCCGACACCCGAGCAGGACGAGGCGGTGGCGTTCTACGAGTCGCTCGGTTTCGAGAAGAGGACGGACGAGCCGTTCGGCGGCGGTTACCGCTGGATCGAGGTGTACCCACCCGAGGGCTCAACCGGCATCGCGCTTGCCCCACCTCCGCCGGACGGCGGGCCGGTGCAGCCGACAAATACGGGTATCACGTTGACTACCAAAGACATCGACGCTACCCACGCGGCGCTCACCGAACTCGGCATCGACGTGGACAACGCCGTGTCGCGAATGGGGGAGCCGGTCCCACCGATGTTCTGGTTCCGCGACCCGACCGGGCACACGCTGATGGTCGTGGAGTCCTGACGGCAGGAGACCTGCTAGTCCTGGACTAACGCCGACGCGGCCTGCAGGTGCTTGACGGCGTCGGCGACGATCGACGCGATCAACTCCGCGCACGACGGCAGATCCTCCACGATGCCGGCGACCTGCCCGGACGCCAGCACACCGGCGTCGGTGTTGCCTTCGACGAGGCCGGCTTTGAGCAACATCGGGGTGTTCGCCGCCATCACCACCTGCGACCAGGTGAGTTCTTTGCCGTGCCGCATGGCCAACCCGTCGCGAATCATCGACGCCCAGGTCATCTGCGACATCTTCTTGAACTTCGCGGCGTTGCCGACTGCTGCGGTGAAACCGCGTGCCCGCGAGCCACTTTCCAGCTTCTCCACCAGACCGGTGCGCAACACCCGGTGCGGCATTCCGTCGACGCGAGTGGTGACGACGGTGCCGTCCAGGGCGGACTGCAGATAGCGCTGCTTGACCGCCTCGGGGACGGTGGAGTCCGAGGTGAGTAGGAATCGGGTCCCCATCGCGACGCCGGCCGCCCCGTAGGACAGCGCCGCTGCCAAGCCGCGACCGTCGAAGAAACCGCCCGCGGCGATCACCGGAATGCTGACGGCGTCGAGCACCGAAGGCAGGAGCAGCGTCGTGGCGATCGGCCCGGTGTGCCCGCCGCCCTCACCGCCCTGCACGATCACCGCGTCGGCGCCCCACGACGCCACTTTGCGCGCATGCTTGGCCAGTCCGACGGACGGAATAACCACGGAGCCAGCCTCTTTGAGCTTGCTGATCAATTCTTGCTTCGGTGCCAGTGCGAACGACGCGACCTTGACGCCTTCTCGGATCATCAGGTCCACCCGATCGCCTGCATCGCCGGCGTCGGCGCGGATGTTCACGCCGAACGGTTTGTCGGTGGTCGCTTTGACCTTCGCGATCGCGACGGCCAACTCGTCGAGTGTCATGGTCGCCGAAGCGAGGATGCCGAGTCCGCCGGCGTTGGACGTCGCCGCAACCAGTCGGGCGCCGGCCACCCACCCCATACCGGTCTGCACGACCGGATGCTCGATGCCGATCAGTTCGGTCAGCGGCGTGCGCAGCTTCATAGCCACCGCCTCATGACCGTATCTCGCGATCGCGCAACGCTTTCGGGTCGATGACCTCGCTGATCAGTCGTGACTCCTCATCGGTCGGCAGCCGGGTCTCACTGGCCTCGTCCAAGCCGTGGATGTCGAACGAGGTGGCCTCGCGGACCTCCTCGGCCGAGACGCCCGGATGCAGTGACAGCGCTCGCATGCCACGGCCGGGTCCGCCGAAGTCGAACACGCCGAGGTTGGACACCACTCGATATGTGTTGGCGAAGCGGAAAGCCGGGTTGTCATCGTCGACGTTGTCCCAGCCAACACCGCAGACGATATCCACCTTCTCGCAGAACACCCGCTTGGAGTGGTTGCCGACCCAATAACTGGTCGCGTGGTTGATGGCATTGCCGGGCGCGCCGCGCACGCCGAACATCTGCCGCTTCGGCTGCTGCAGCGACCCAAACGCGGAGATGTTCTGATTACCATGCTGGTCAACCTGATTCGCGCCCATCACGACGTGGCGTCGACCCCAGGCGAGCGTCTCGAATACCCGGCTGAACGGCATCCAGCCCTCGACGGCGCCGGTGGCGCCGAGCGCGGGGGTGTCGGCCAGCAGTTGCGCCTCACCGTCGGTCAGCACGATATCCGGTGAGAACGTCAGCCTGGCCAGTCGCGCGCCCACCGACGCCATGTTCGTCATCGGGCTGACCATGATTTCACCTGCGTCGCGGAACAACTCGGCGCACGCGACTGCGCACACTTCGGCGCGACTGCTCATTTTGACGCCTCCTCGGCGAACTTGCGTACAGCCGACTGATACTCGGCTTCGCCGCCCGACAGGTAGGTCTGCACGAACGCCTGCCAGCTCTCGTCCGATGCGGCAGCCTCGGCGTAGTGCCGCTGAAATTTTTCGTCCCGACCGTAATCCGGTGCGGCAGTGGTGAAATGCGCACCGCCCGGCGCCTCGACCACACTGTCGACCATCATCCGATTCACCAGCAACGCCTGCGGCGGCACCGATTTGATCAGTTCGTCGGTCGAGACGATGCGCTCCACCGACAGGAAACGTTTGTCGGCGGCCATCAAGAACAGATCGTCGAAGTACGGGTCGATGCCGGTGTACGCCGCATTGCCCCGGGCATCACCGAGGTTGAGATGCACGAACGCCGCGTCCAAGTTCAGCGCGGGCATCGCGATCAGCGTCTCGTGTCCGCCGCCCGGCGCGGGGTAAGGGCTGGTGATCGTCCGTAACTCGCCGTCCCAGAAGTCCAGGACCGAACTGCCCAGCCCTGCGCGAATCGGCAGGAACGGCAGTCGTTGTGCCGCTGCCTGCAGGCCGCACCGCAGCATGCCCTCATCCATTTCGCGTGCTTCGATCGCACCGGCACTGCGAGCTTTGGCGAACCATGGATCGTAAAACGGTGGGGAATCCAGGGAGACGAACCCGTAGTAGGCCCGCTTGACCTTGCCCGCAGAACACAGCAGACCCAGATCCGGCCCGCCGTAAGTGATGACGGTGAGATCGGTGACGTCGGTTCGCAACAGGGCGCGCACGAATGCCATCGGCTTGCGCCGCGACCCCCAACCGCCGATCCCGATGGTCATGCCGCTGCGGACCTGCGCGACGGCGTCGTCAAGGCTGGTTCTCTTGTCGCTCACGGTTTCTTGCCCTTGGACGTACCGGCGAACGCGTCGCGATGCTCGTCGGCAACCCCCGCGAGGTTCAGTTCGAAGGTAAAGCCCTGCTCCATACGGTAACTCGAGTTCACTCGCTGGACGTCGATCAAGTTCAGCGCTTCCTTGGCCGCCCGGATCACCCTGGTGTCCTTGGCCGCGATGTCGCGGGCCACCCGTAGCGCGGCTTCGTCGAGTTCGTCACGCGGCACCACCTCGTGCACCGAACCGAAGTGGTGCAGGGTCGCGGCGTCGACAGTGGCCGCGGTGAAGAACAGTCGCCGCATCATGTGCTGCGGCACCAGTCGCGACAGGTGGGTGGCCGCACCCAGGGCGCCGCGTTCCACCTCGGGCAACCCGAACGTCGCATCGTCGGAGGCGACGATCACGTCGGCATTGCCGACCAGGCCGATCCCGCCCCCGACACAGAAGCCGTTGACGGCGGCGATCACCGGCACCGCGCACTCGTAGACAGCCCGGAAAGCGGCGAAGCAACCCCGATTGGCCTCGATCAACGCGGTGAATCCCTCGGTGCGCTGCATCTCCTTGATGTCCACCCCGGCGTTGAAGCCGCGGCCCTCGGCCCGCAGGATCACCGCGTGGGTGTCAGTGTCGACGCCGACGGCGGTGAGCACCTCGGCGAGTTGGAACCAGCCCTGCGATGGGATGGCGTTGACGGGCGGAAAGTCGACGGTGACCGCGACGATCCCCGGTTCGACGGCACGCGACGTGATAGTCATCGAGATCCTCGACCACTTCCTTGGGGGACGATTACCTAAGCAAGCACTTGCTTGGTACGCTAGCACAGTGACCCACGCCGACGAAGGCCCTGCATTCAGCTTCGGGCTCACCGGCCGGGTCGTGCTTGTGACCGGCGGCGTGCGAGGGGTCGGCGCCGGCATCAGCTCCGTCTTCGCCGCGCAAGGTGCCACCGTTGTCACCTGCGCGAGGCGTGAGGTCGACGGGCTGCCGTTTGAATTCCACCCCTGCGACATCCGCGACGACGACGCCGTCAAGGCGATGATCGACGCGATCGTCGACCGGCACGGCCGCCTCGACGCGGTCGTCAACAACGCCGGCGGTTCCCCTTTTGTGCTCACCGCGGAGTCCAGCGCAAAATTCAACCGAAAAATCATCGAGCTCAATTTGCTTGGTGCACTGTCGGTTTCCCAGCACGCCAATGACATCATGCAGGCTCAGCCTGGCGGCGGGTCAATTGTCAACATCTGCAGTCTCAGCGGACGGCGGCCGTCCCCCGGCACCGGCGCGTACGGGGCGGCCAAAGCCGGCTTGGAAAGCCTGACGCAGACACTGGCTGTGGAGTGGGGGCCCAAGGTGCGGGTGAACGCCTGCGTGGTCGGCATGGTGGAGACCGAACAGTCTGAACTGTTCTACGGCGACGCCGATTCGATCGCCGCGATTTCGGCGAATGTTCCGCTCGGGCGGCTGGCGACTCCCGCCGACGTTGGTTGGGCCGCAGCGTTTCTGGCCTCCGATGCGGCGTCGTACATCAGCGGCGCCTCGTTAGAAGTGCACGGTGGCGGCGAGCCGCCGCATTACCTGGCGACCACGAACGCCAGCGCGATCAAATAAGAGGAGACAAAACTATGGGTGTGGTTGACGGCCGTGTGGTCATCGTGACCGGAGCCGGCGGCGGTATCGGACGGGCGCATGCGTTGGCGTTCGCCGCCGAAGGCGCGCGCGTCGTCGTCAACGACATCGGGGTCGGCCTGGACGGTTCACCGGCAGGCGGCGGCAGTGCCGCGCAGAGTGTCGTCGACGAAATCACCGCCGCGGGAGGCGAAGCCATCGCCAACGGCGCTAACATCGCGGACTGGGATCAAGCGGCGGGCCTGATCAAGAACGCCGTCGAGGAGTTCGGTGGTCTGGACGTGTTGGTCAACAACGCCGGTATCGTGCGCGACCGAATGATGGCCAACACCAGCGAAGAGGAGTTCGACGCCGTCATCGCCGTGCACCTCAAGGGCCACTTCGCCGCCATGCGGCACGCCGCCTCGTATTGGCGCGGGCTGTCCAAAGAAGGCAAAGCTGTCGATGCGCGGATCATCAACACCAGTTCCGGCGCAGGACTGCAGGGCAGCGTTGGGCAGGGCAACTACAGCGCGGCCAAGGCGGGCATTGCTGCGCTGACGCTCGTCGCTGCCGCCGAGATGGGCCGGTACGGCGTGACCGTCAACGCGATCGCCCCGTCTGCCCGCACCCGGATGACCGAAACGGTGTTCGCCGAGATGATGTCCACGCAGGACGACGATTTTGACGCGATGGCGCCGGAAAACATTTCGCCGCTGGTGGTCTGGCTGGGCAGCGCTGAATCCCGCGACATCACCGGCAAGGTGTTCGAAATCGAGGGCGGCAAGATCCGCGTCGCCGAAGGCTGGGCGCACGGGCCGCAGATCGACAAGGGCGCGCGGTGGGATCCCGCCGAGTTGGGACCCGTGGTCGCCGACCTGTTGGCCAAGTCGCGGCCGCCGGTTCCGGTCTACGGGGCCTAGACCCGCGGCCTGCCCGGGCTGGACGTGAACTTCGACTGGGAGCAGTTGACCGATAGTGTGCATCGCTGTCGGCTGCCATTTCTCGACGTCACCGTTGGTCTGGTGCAGGGCCGTACCGGTGCATTACTCATCGACACCGGCACCACGCTCACCGAGGCGCAGGCGATCAGTGACGACGTGTTCCAGATCGCCGGACGCGGCGTGACACATGTGGTGTTGACCCACAAGCACTTCGATCACGTCTTGGGCTCCGGCGCGTTCAGCGGAGCTCAAATATATTGCACACCAGAAGTTTTCGCATATGTCACGACAGCGCCTCATCAGCTTCGCGACGACGCGCTGAGTTACGGGGCCGACGCGGGTGAGGTCGACCGCGCGATCGCGGCGTTACGGCCGCCCCATCGGACCGTCGACAACGCCGTCGTGGACCTCGGGAATCGCCGGCTGTCGATCGCTTATCTGGGCCGCGGGCACACCACCTCCGACCTGGTTGTGGTGGTGCCAGGTGATGACCCTGAGCCGACCGTGGTCTTCAGTGGCGATCTGATCGAGGAGTCTGGCGACCCGGCCATCGATGCCGATTCGGATGTGGCGGCGTGGCCAGGCACGCTGGACCGCCTGCTCGCAATCGGCGGGCCCGACGCGATCTATGTGCCCGGCCACGGCAGCGTCGTAGACGCAGGATTCGTTCGCCGTCAACAAGATTGGCTTAGATTGAACCGCCAAAAGCGGTGACGATGTCGTCGAACACCGCGACCGGGAATTGGGTGAGCGCGCTGTCGACCTGGCTGAGGCCGGTTTGAATTGCGGTGTCTATCGTGGTCGAACTGCCGGTGAGCAGAGCCTCGTAGATGTCGTAGCCGGCGAACTGCGGCGCCTCGATCAGGTTGCGGAAGTCGACGAACAGCTCGGTGCCCAGCCCCGGATCCTGCGGTACGTCTACCCCGTTGTAGCTGACCAGCGTCCAGTCCCCGGGACTGCCGTCGATGACGACCTGGCCCGTGTTGGGTAGGAACCCTCCGGTCTCCTCCACTTCCTGCAGGAGAACGGAGAAGTCCGGGTTGTTCACGTTCATCAGCGTCCAGACGGCGATCGCACCTTCGCTGGAGAACGCAACGTCGTTCGCGGTCCCGGTCGCGCTTGCGGTGCCGTCGTAGATCGATTGGACGGCGCCACCGAAGCTTTCGTCGAACGTCACGCCGTTGACGCTCGGGTCCCCGATGTCGGGGACCAGCACATCGCCCATTGCCCAGGACAGTGGGCCTAACAGGTAGAGGATGCCCTCGAGGCTGGTTGTCGGGTCGCCCTCGAAAGCGCCCGCCGGGATCTCGTCGAGCCCGCCCAGTGTCGAGGCAGTCACTGTATGTCCGGCCGCAGTCAGCGCATCCAGTAAGGGCTGCGCTGTCTCTTGGGTCCTGAGCTCCTCAGAGTCGAACACTCCGGCGATGTTCGTCCCGTACTCGTTCTGGATCGCGGTGGCGACGTCGCTCGCTTGACTTTCACCGGTCGCATCGAGTGCGGTCCCGGGCGGGGTCGTGTCGATGATGCCCGCGTTGTTGTCGATCGACTCCCCGTGCCGGACGAAGTCGAGGACGATCGAACCGTCATCGGCCCAGGCCAGCGCCGACCCGACGGATAGCAGGCCGGTCGACAGCAATCCGACGAAAACGTAGCGGAGCTGTTTGCTCATCACTTCCCCCATTCGCCGCGGCTCGTGTCGGCGCAAAGGCAATTTACCGTTGCCGGCGGCCACGGTTGGCGGAAATGCGCAGCCAAGAGCGACCTAAACGCGGCCGACCCGCTGAAGCCCTTCGACGGTGTCTGCCAGCGTCTGCGCCGCGTCGCGTTGGGTGATGCCGAGGTCGCGTTCGGCAGGGGTGTCATCTGCCGGCGGCATCTGGGTGTAGTACTGCATCGCCGCGGAGTTGATCGGCGTCTCGAACGGCAGATGATCGCCGATGACGTCGAAGAACCGCCCCAGGGCACGCAGTCCGACGTCGGGGATCGGATAAACCACCAGGGTGCGATCAGCGGCAGCACCGATCAGGGATGCGAGGCGATCCACCGCGACGCGTCGGCCGCCGGCCATGTAGCGGCGCGGTCCCTGGCCCGGCTGCAACAGTGCGACGTGCAAGGCGGCGAGGTCGCGAACGTCCACCACGATCCAGGCGGCGCTGCGCCCGGGCACGCCGCGCATCTTCAGAGCTGCCTCCACACCCTCGGCCGCCTCACCGAACTGATCACCCGCAGGTGGTCCCAGCACCATGCCGGGATAACTGATGTTCACCGGCGCACCGGCGTCCTGAAGACCTCGCGCATACGCTTCGACGACGGCCTTGGACTTGCCGTACCCGTCCGACCCGCCGACCACGGGCAGATCCGCATGCAGCATCGGTAGACCGGGGCGGAACAGCGCCGAGAAACTCGAGACGTGAATGATCGGATCCAGCTTCGCGGCGACAGCCCCGCCGAGCACGTTGCGGGCGCCGTCGAGGTTGGTGCGCAGCATCTCCTCAGCGCGGGTAGGGTCGGTGGAAACCATTGCCGCGCAATGGATGACGGCGTCACAACCGTGCAATGCCGCGGTAGTGCTGTCTGGGTCTGCGATATCACCGACTACGTGATCGCTGACGTCGACGCCGATTTGCTCAGCGCTGGTGTGTAGGCGATCGGGGTTTCGCACGAGAAATCTGACGTGGTGTCCGCCGTCCTGGGCGGCCTTCGCCGTCCAGGCACCGACGAATCCAGTGCCCCCCGTGATCAGAACCTTCATCAGACGGCGGCCTGCATCGTCAGATCACCGCGGGTCGCAGATGACTATCGGGATGACCCGGTCGGTCCAGGATTGGTAGTCGTCGAATGAGGAGTACATCGCAACGAGCGGCGGCCAGTAGTGCGCGCGCTCGGCATCGGTGGCGTCGCGGGCGGTCAACGCCAGTACTTCTTTTTTGATCTGCACCGACACTTTTGGGTTGGCCTTGAGGTTCAGGTACCACATCGGGTTGTTGGCTCGCCCACCCTGCGAGGCCACCAGCACCACCCGGTCGCCGTCGCGCAAGTACAGCAATGGGCTCACCCGTGGTTGCCCGGTCTTGCGCCCGATGGTGGTCAGTAGCGCGACCGGTGCCCCTTGCAGGAAGGAGCCGCCGAGCTTGCCGCCGGACACCTTGTAGGCCCAGGTGTTGAGCCGTGACATCCATTTGATGACGACGCCGGTACCGGCGGAGTTGAGTGCGCGGGGCGGATTGGCCATGACGATGATCCTAAGTTCGCTGGATGAACGGACGCAGTTGAGCCGCGATGTGGCGGATCTCGCCGTCCACGATCAGGAACGTCTCATCGACGTGGGCGCACACCCGCCGTCCGGCGAGTGACGGTTTGGTGATCACGTCGAATTGTGCCCGCACGTGGTCGCCGTCGACAGTGAACTTCGGCGGTGTGCACGCCTCGATGATCCTGAATTGCGGGCCGCGATTGAGACTGCGCCGCAAGTGGTTTCCGGAAAACCCGGTCTTGATGCCCTGCTCGATCCGGGTGCAGTCCGGCGCGAACGGAACGTCGTCGCCGCGATGGTTCGCCAGCGCGTCGATGTATGACTGGGCAGCCGCGATCCGGTCCGTATCGGACGTCATTAGTCCGCCTTCTCCTCATCGCGCTTCGCGCTCTGCATCGTCGGCGGTGGCTGTTAGATGCGCTCGATGATCGTGCCGGTCGACAGCGCGCCACCGGCACACATGGTGATCAGCGCAGTGGTCTGGTCGGTGCGCTCCAGCTCGTGCAGCGCGGTGGTGATCAGCCGGCTGCCGGTGCTGCCCACCGGGTGACCCAGCGCGATCGCGCCGCCGTTGACGTTGACCTTGTCCATGTCCGGGTTGTGCACCCGCGCCCAGGACAGCACCACGGAGGCAAACGCCTCGTTGATCTCGGTGATGTCGATGTCGCCCATCTTCATGCCGGCCTTCTCGAGCACCTTCGCCGTCGACTGCACCGGGCCGTCCAGGTGGTAATAGGGTTCGGCGCCGACCAATGCCTGGCTGACGATCCGGGCGCGGGGCTTGAGTCCGAGCGCCTTGGCTTTGTCTTCATCCATCCAGAGCACCGCCGCCGCGCCGTCAGAGATCTGTGAAGACGTGCCCGCCGTGTGGATCCCGCCTTCGATGACGGGCTTGAGCTGGCTCAGCCCCTCCAAGGTGGTGTCACGCAGACCCTGGTCCTTGGTGACGATGTGACGCTCGCTGGTCGGTCGCTTCTGCTCGTCGAGCACCGGCGCCTCGATGCCGCTGATCTCGCGGTCGAACCGGCCCTCGGCCCATGCCCGTGCGGCCTTGCGCTGCGAGTCGAAGCCGAACTGGTCGATGTCCTCGCGAGTGATGCCGCGGCGCTTGGCGATTCGCTCGGCGGCGGTGAATTGGTCGGGCAGATCGATGTCCCACGAGGCAGGCCGCAGAATGCCGCGGTCCGGGCCCGCGTTGGCACCGAGGCCGACGCGACTCATTGCTTCGATGCCGCACGCGATGCCGATGTCGATGGCGCCCGCAGCGATCAGGCCGGCGACGAGTCCGTTCGCCTGTTGGCCGCTGCCGCACTGGCAGTCCACAGTCATAGCGCCGACCTGCTCGGGTAGCCCGGCGACGAGCCAGCTCACCCTGGTGATGTTGTTGGACTGCTCGCCATACTGGGTTACGCAGCCGCCGATGACCTGCTCGACGTCGCCGGCATCGATACCGGCCTTCTCTACGACCGCCCTCTGGACCGCGCCCAGCAGCTCGGTGGCATGCAGCCCAGACAGCCATCCGGCTCGTTTGCCGATGGGGCTGCGAGTGGCTTCAACAATTACCGGGTTACCCATGCGGTCAGGCTAGAACACGTTTCATTACTCTGACAAGCGACGATGCTCGGGTGCCTTTTGTCTGCGGTGAAGGCATGTTTTACTGGCACTAGAACACGTTGCAATTGAGGAGCGCGTAGACATGGCACCCCCCAGCATTTCCGCCGAATTCGACTTTCTCGACCCTGATGTCAACCTAGCCGGGCTGCCCGTCGCAGAGCTCGCCGAGCTGCGCACGGCGGAGCCGATCCACTGGGTGGACATTCCCAACGGCGCGGGCGGATTCGAGGACCACGGATATTGGATCGTCTCCAAGCATGCCGACGTCAAAGAGGTCTCCAAGCGCAGCGACGTCTTCTCCAGCTGGCTCAACGGCGCCATCCCGACGTGGCCGCCAGAGATGAAGCGGGAGCAGGTCGAACTGCAACGCAGCGTCATGCTCAACATGGACGCACCGCATCACACCCGGCTGCGCAAGATCATCTCCCGCGGGTTCACGCCGCGCGCCGTCGGGCGATTGGAAGAGGAACTCGCCCAGCGCGCCCAGAACATCGCCAAGACCGCGGCTGCCGAGGGTAGCGGCGACTTCGTCGAGCAGGTGTCGTGTGAGCTGCCCTTGCAAGCCATCGCGAGCCTGCTCGGCGTTCCCCAGGAAGATCGCGACAAGCTGTTTCGCTGGTCCAATGAGATGACCGGCGGCACAGACCCCGAGTACGCCGACGTCGATCCCGCGCAGTCGTCGATGGAACTGATCGTCTACGCGATGGCGATGGCCGACGAGCGGGGCAAGAACCCGACCGACGACATCGTCACCACGCTGATCCAGGCTGACATCGACGGCGAAAAGCTCTCCGACGACGAGTTCGGCTTCTTCGTCATCATGCTCGCCGTGGCCGGCAACGAAACCACCCGCAACTCGATCACCCACGGCATGATCGCCTTCTCGCAAAATCCTGACCAGTGGGAGCTTTACAAGAAGGAACGCCCGTCGACGGCCGCCGACGAGATCATCCGGTGGGCCACCCCGGTATCGGCGTTCCAGCGCACCGCCAATGAGGACGTCGAGTTGTCAGGTGTGCACATCAAGAAGGGCCAGCGGGTGGTGATGTCGTATCGCTCGGCCAACTTCGACGAAGAAGTGTTCGAGGACCCGCACGCGTTCAACATCCTGCGTGACCCGAACCCGCACGTCGGTTTCGGCGGCACCGGTGCGCACTACTGCATCGGTGCGAATCTGGCCCGCATGACCATCAACCTGATCTTCAACGCCGTCGCCGACCACATGCCGGACCTGAAGCCGATCTCGGAACCGGAACGGCTGCGGTCGGGCTGGCTCAACGGCATCAAGCACTGGGAAGTCGACTACACCGGCGCGAGCCCGGTGACGTCCTGATGGACTTCACGCCGGACCCGGCCCAGCAAGCTGTCGCCGATGTCGTCAACTCGGTACTGGACCGGGACAACTCGTGGGACGCGCTCGTCACCGGTGGCGTCACGGCGCTGCCGGTGCCCGAACGGGCGGGTGGTGACGGTGTCGGGCTGCCCGAGATTGCCACGGCTCTGACTGAGATCGGCCGGCACGGGTTGATCAGCCCGGCGCTGGCCACCCTCGGTTTCGGCGCAATCACCTTGTTGGACTTGGCTTCCGACGAGCAGCAGAACCGCTATCTCGGTGGTGTGGCCAAAGGCTCGCTGATCACCGCCGCGCTGAACGAGCCCGGCACCGCGCTGCCGGACCGGCCGACGACGACCTTCGTGCACGGTCGGCTGTCCGGAACCAAAGTCGGCGTCGGCTACGCAGAGAACGCGGATTGGGTGATCGTCACGACCGACAGCGCGGTCGTCGTGGTGTCGCCGAAGGCCGACGGTGTTCACGCGACGAAGACGCCGACCTCCAGCGGATCCGACGAGTACGTAGTCACGTTCTCCGATGTCGCGGTCCCCGACGAGGACGTGCTGACCGGGGCAGCCGCGCCACGGGTGAACCAGTTGGCGTTGGCGGCGGTAGGCGCGTACACCGCGGGCCTGGTCGCCGGCGCGTTGCGGTTGACCGCGGACTACGTGGCGAACCGAGAGCAGTTCGGCAAGCCGCTGTCGACGTTCCAGACCGTCGCCGCGCAGCTCGCTGAGGTCTACATTGCTTCGCGGACCATCGATTTGGCATCAACGTCGGTCATCTGGCGGCTGGCCGAAGGGCTCGACGCCGATACCGACCTCGACGTGCTCGGCTACTGGATCACCTCGCAAGCGCCTCGGGTGATGCAAATCTGTCACCACCTGCACGGCGGCATGGGGATGGACATCACCTATCCGATGCACCGGTACTACTCCACGATCAAGGATTTGACCCGGCTATTGGGCGGGCCGTCGCATCGTCTCGACTTGGTGGGAGCGCAATGTTCATCGATCTGACTCCAGAGCAGCGTCAGCTTCAAGCCGAACTGCGGCAGTACTTCTCGAACCTGATCTCGACCGACGAGATGAAGGCGATGGAGAAGGACCGCCACAACGACGCGTATCGCGCCGTCATCCGGCGGATGGGTAAAGACGGCAAGCTCGGTGTCGGATGGCCAAAAGAGTTCGGCGGCCTGGGCTTCGGGCCGATCGAGCAGTCGATCTTCGTCAACGAGGCACATCGGGCGGACGTGCCACTGCCGGCGGTGACGCTGCAAACGGTAGGTCCGGTGTTGCAGCAGTTCGGCACCGATCTGCAGAAGAAGAAGTTCCTGCCCGCGATCCTGGCCGGTGAGCTGCACTTCGCGATCGGCTACAGCGAACCCGAGGCCGGAACCGACCTCGCGTCGCTGCGGACCAGCGCTGTGCGTCACGGCGACGAGTACATCGTCAACGGCCAGAAGATGTGGACCACCGGCGGGCACGACGCCGACTACATCTGGCTGGCCTGCCGCACCGACCCGGAAGCCGTGAAGCACAAAGGCATTTCCATCCTGATCGTCGACACCAAGGACCCCGGCTTCTCATGGACGCCGGTCATCTTGTCCGACGGCGCTCACCACACCAACGCGACCTACTACAACGATGTACGGGTGCCGGCGGACATGCTGGTCGGCGAGGAGAACGGCGGCTGGCGGCTGATCACCACCCAGCTCAACAATGAGCGGGTGATGCTGGGCCCGGCGGGCCGCACTGCCGGCATCTACGATCGCTTGCACGACTGGGCATCCAAGCCGGGCGGCGACGGCGTCACCCCGATCGATCATCACGACGTCAAACGGGCGCTCGGCGAGATCTATTCGATGTGGCGGGTCAACGAGCTGCTGAACTGGCAGGTGGCGGCGGCCGGTGAGGACATCAACGTCGCCGACGCTGCGTCGACGAAAGTCTTTGGCACCGAGAGTATTCAGTACATCGGGCGGCTCGCCGAGGAGATCGTCGGCAAGTACGGTAACCCCGCGGAACCCGATACTGCCGAGCTGCTCGACTGGTTGGACTCGCAGACCAAGCGCAATCTGGTGATCACCTTCGGTGGAGGCGTCAACGAAGTCATGCGCGAGATGATCGCGGCGGCTGGCCTCAAAGTGCCGAGGGTGCCTCGATGACAGACATCGACGAAGCCCTCGCGGAGATCAAAGCGGCGGGCGGCGCCAAGCCGCGCGCCGGCCGCGACCCGGTCAACCAGCCGATGGTCAACAGCTGGGTCGAAGCACTCGGCGACCGCAACCCCGTCTACGTCGACGAGAAGGCGGCCCGCGCCGCGGGCCACCCGGGAATTGTGGCTCCGCCGGCCATGATTCAGGTCTGGACGATGTTCGGCTTGGGTGGAGAACGCCCCACCGACGACCCGATGGGTCCGATCATGAAGCTGTTCGACGACAACGGCTACATCGGTGTGGTCGCGACGAACTGTGAGCAGACCTACCACCGCTATCTGCGCCCGGGCGAACACGTCAGCATCGCCTCGGAGATGGGTGACGTCGTCGGACCGAAGCAGACCGGTCTCGGCGAGGGCTGGTTCATCAACCAGCACATCGTGTGGCGGGTCGGCGACGAGGATGTCGCCGAGATGAATTGGCGGATACTCAAATTCAAGCCGCGCGAGTCGCAGGATGCGTCGACCACGGTGCCCGAAGATTTGGACGCCGACGCGATGATGCGTCCTGCGGAATCCAAAGACACCAAGTTCTTCTGGGACGGTGTCAAGGCGCATGAGCTGCGGCTTCAGAAACGACCCGATGGCACACTGCAGCATCCCCCGGTGCCGGCCATCTGGCAGGACAAGGAAAAAGAGACCGATTACGTCGTCGCCAGCGGTAAAGGCACGGTCTTCAGCTTCGTCGTGCATCACGCGCCGAAGGTGCCCGGTCGTACCCTGCCGTTCGTCATCGCGTTGGTGGAACTGGAGGAGGGTGTGCGGATGCTCGGTGAGCTTCGTCATGTCGATCCTGCGTCCGTGGAGATCGGAATGCCGGTTCAGGCAACGTATATCGACTTCCCCGCCAACGATGTCGGCCCGGCCTGGACGCTCTACGCGTGGGAGCCGCAGGCATGAGCGCCCCGACGGTCGAGGTCGGCACGAAGCTGCCGGAGTTGGCGCTGTACGGCGACCCCACGTTCATCATCTCCACGGCGATCGCCACCCGCGACTACCAGGATGTCCACCACGACCGGGACAAGGCGCAAGCCAAGGGGTCCAAGGACATCTTCGTCAACATTCTCACCGACACCGGGCTGGTGCAGCGCTACATCACTGACTGGGCCGGGCCGTCGGCGATCATCAAGTCCATCGGGCTGCGACTGGGCGTGCCGTGGTATGCCTACGACACGGTGACGTTCAAAGGCGAAGTGACCGCGATCGAGGACGGATTGATCACGCTGAAAATCGTTGGCAGCAATAGCCTCGGCGATCATGTCATTGCGAACGCGACATTGACCATCGGGGGTTCCGATGCCCGGTGAACTGTCGGGCAAGGCGGCGATCGTCGGTATCGGTGCCACCGACTTCTCGAAGAACTCCGGTCGCAGTGAGCTTCGGCTGGCTGCCGAGGCTGTGCTGGATGCTTTGGACGACGCCGGTCTCACCCCCGGTGACGTGGACGGCATGGTCACCTTCACGATGGACTCCAATACCGAGGTGGCCATCGCCCGTGCCACCGGCATCGGGGACCTGAAGTTCTTCTCCAAGATCCATCACGGTGGCGGCGCTGCGTGCGCAACTATCCAGCAGGCAGCTATCGCTGTCGCGACAGGTGTCGCGGATTGTGTTGTGGCGTACCGGGCTTTCAACGAACGCTCAGGTGTCCGTTTCGGCCAGGTACAGAATCGCCTGTTCGAGAATGCCGATTCGACCGGCGTCGACAACTCGTTCTCGTATCCACACGGGTTGTCCACTCCCGCTGCGCAGGTCGCCATGATCGCCAAGCGCTACATGCACCTATCGGGGGCCACCAGCCGGGACTTCGGTGCGATCTCGGTGGCCGATCGCAAGCACGCCGCGAAGAATCCGAAGGCGTACTTCTACGAAAAGCCGATAACGATTGAGGAGCACCAGAATTCACGGTGGATAGCCGAACCGCTGCGGCTGCTGGACTGTTGCCAGGAGACCGATGGCGCGGTGGCACTTGTCGTGACGACGCCGGAGCGTGCGAAGGATCTGAAGAACCGTCCGGCGATCATCGAGGCTGCGGCCCAGGGCGCCAGCCCGGACCAGTATTCGATGGTCAGCTATTACCGGCCAGAACTCGACGGCCTGCCGGAGATGGGCCTGGTCGGCAAGCAACTGTGGTCGCAGTCGGGCTTGAAGCCGGCGGACATCCAAACCGCGATTCTCTACGACCACTTCACCCCGTTCACGCTGATCCAGTTGGAGGAGTTGGGATTCTGCGGTTGGGGAGAGGCTAAAGACTTCATCGCCGACGGTGCCATCGAGGTCGGCGGTCGGCTGCCGATCAATACCCACGGCGGGCAACTCGGTGAGGCCTACATCCACGGCATGAACGGCATTGCCGAAGGAGTCCGCCAACTGCGCGGCACCTCCGTCAACCCGGTACCCGACGTCGAGCATGTGCTGGTCACCGCAGGTACCGGCGTTCCGACGTCCGGTTTGATCCTGGGCTAGCCTCTGCCCTCTGGCGCCGACGGCCCGTGCGCCGAAAGCCACGCCAGCTCGACAGTCGACGTCGAACGTCACGCTGGGGTGACGCTGTGGATGGTCGAGCTCGACTGATGTGACGGTAGGCGCGCTCGGTGGGAGGCTTCCGTCATGGCCGAGCCATTCATCGGAAGCGAGGCCGTCGCAGACGGGACTCTCGTCAAGAGTGCTCTGCGCACGCGGTATCTGAAGTTGTTTCGTGACGTCTACGTCAGTCCAGACGCTGAAATGACGCCGCGCCTGCGGGCGCATGCCGGATGGCTGTGGTCGCGTCGGCGGGGAATCATTGCGGGCTTGTCGGCATCCGCACTTCACGGTGCGAAGTGGGTCGACGTCGCCGCACCTTTAGAAATTATTTGCGCCAATAGAAATCCACAGCCCGGCATACGCGTCCACGGTGAAGCCATCGGCGAGGACGAATTCAGCGTAATCAATGGTGTTCCGGTCACAACCCCTAGTCGTACCTCCCTCGATCTCGGGTGCTGGTATCAAAGAAGCGAAGCGGTAGCTGCGATTGACGCGCTTGCTCGTGCCGCAGACCTCAAAACGTCAGATATTGAGCTTCTTGCACAGCGCTATCCCGGGCGGCGCGGTATCCGGCAAGCGCGCGCAGCACTCGGTCTTGTCGACGCAGGAGCGCAGTCTCCCAAGGAGACTTGGCTTCGACTGGTGCTGGTTGATGCGGGCCTACCTCGACCGCAGACGCAAATCGCAGTCCGCGACGAGTTCGGCAATGTGATCGCGTATCTGGACATGGGATGGGAAGGCATCAACGTCGCCGTCGAATATGACGGAGATCAGCACCGGAGCGATCGACGGCAATACAACTGGGACATTAGGAGATTGGAACATCTCGAAAGACTCGGCTGGATCGTCGTCCGGGTTGTCGCTGGTGACAAACCAGCCGATATCGTGCGTCGCGTCCGGTCCGCTTTAGCTCGCCGAGTGTCACGCTAGCGCAGTTCGCGACGCTCAGTGCCACGCTGGCGTGACGCTCGAAGCAAAGCAACGTCACGCTCGACGCGCGCGAGCTAGGCGGGGATCAACTCCACGCCGGTGAGCACCGCGGCGTTCTCGCGGGACGGGGCCGTCACGGTGGCGAGCAAGCGACCGTCTTCTTTCCAGACGGAAGCCTTGAGCGTCTCACCTGGGTAGGCGACGCCGGTGAACCGCGCGCCGTAGGAACCGACGGCGGCGACGTCAGCGTCGAGCAGCGCGTCGACAAGTGCCTTGCACGTCATGCCATAGCTGCACAAGCCGTGCAGGATGGGCCGCGGAAACCCTGCCGCAGCGGCGAATTCGGGGTCGGAGTGCAGCGGATTACGATCGCCGCAGAGCCGGTAGAGCAGCGCCTGCTGTGGGAGGACGGGGATGTCGAGCTCGATGTCCGGTGCCCGGTCCGGCGCGGCCGTGCTTGTCGATGCCCCGCGCTCGCCACCGAACCCGCCTTCGCCGCGGGCGAAGATCGACCGGCGTTGCGTCCACAGCAGTGTGCCGTCCGGCGCGGTCACCTGAGTCTCGGACCAGATCACTGCGGCCTTGCCCTTGTCCCAGATGTCGGTGAACCGGGTGACGGCTTTCGCCGAACCTGAGGGTGGCAGCGGCGCAGGCGCGCTCACCTGCTCGCTGGCATGCAGAACCTTGCTCAGCTCGATGTCGATGCCGGGGAATTGCACGGTCGGTGGTTTGGTGGCGTGGAAGGTGGCCGCCACGTTGCCGAACGTCGGCAGCACCTGTGGAGTGTCGTCGACGAGGTACCGCAATTCGTGCGCGTCCATCGGATCGGCGCCTGCTCCCAGGCCCAGGTGGTAGAGCTGCACATCGGTGCTGCTCCAAGCGAATTCGATCGGCTCCAGCTCAGCGGCCAGCGCAACATCTGGATTAATGGGCACGTCAGCGCTTTCCCTCGGCAATGTGCAGAGCGGCCAGGTAACCGAATGTCATTGCGGGGCCGATGGTCCCGCCCGGACCGGGATATGTGTGTCCCATCACCGGGGCGCTGACGTTGCCTGCCGCGTAGAGGCCTTCGATGACGCTGCCGTCGTCGCGTAAAGCCCGGCCGTGGATGTCGGTGCGGATGCCACCCTTGGTGCCGAGGTCTCCCGGCACCATCTTGGCGGCGTAATACGGCGGATGGCTGATCTCGCCGAGGTTCGGATTCGGCTTGTTCGTCGGGTCGCCGTAGTAGCGGTCGTAGGCGCTTTCGCCACGATGGTAATCGTCGTCGACGCCCGAACGGGCGAAGCCGTTGAAGCGCTGCACCGTCGCGGTGAACTCGTCGACCGGCAGGCTTGCCTTGGCGGCCAACTCCTCCAATGTGTCTGCCTGGATGATGACGCCGGATTCCATCCATTTACGTGGAATGCGTTGTCCCGGCTGCAATCCCGCAAAGATGTAGCGGTCGCGGTACTGCTGGTCGAATACCAGCCACGCCGGAATGTTCTCACCCGGTCCCGGTCCTTGGCCGAACTCGCCGCCGTACATGTGGTGGCACGCCTCGACGTAGGGCATCGATTCGTTCATGAAGCGCTGGCCGGACATGTTGACGATGATGGAGCCCGGGGAGTTGCGCTCCGACAACGCGAACCATGGCGCACCGACCAACGGAACGGTCGGGCCCCACCACGCATCTTCCATGATTTCCAAAGCGGCGCCGAGCTTTTCGGCGGCGACAATACCATCGCCGGTGTTGGCCTTGGCGCCGACAGTCCATTCGGTGGTAATCGGTGCGCGCTGGTACTTGACCCGCATCTGCTCGTTGTGCTCGAAGCCGCCGCTGCCGAGAATCACCGCTTTGCGAGCCCGAATCAGTTGAGGTTCTGCGGCTTCCGACTTGTCGGTATCGCGTACGTAGACACCGCGGACCACGCCGTCCTCGACGTAGAGGTCGGTCAGCGCGGTGTTGAGCTGCACTGGGACGCCGGCCTTTTGGAGACCGATCCGAAGCGGCCCGATCAGTGCGCGTCCCATGCCGACCAGGGCCTGGCCGGTCGCCTTCGCCCACATCGTGCGCGCACCGACCTTGAGGCTGCGCAGCACGCCGCGCGGATGACGTTTGAGCTGGTTGAGCCGCACGTAGTCCTGTTGCATCACAACGACATTCAGAGGGACCTTGCCGTACGGCGGCTCGAGCCCGGGCAGGTCGGACCCGAGCTTCTTGGCGTTGAACGGCTTCGGCTCGATGGAGCGACCGCCGGCGCGCCCACCCGGCGCTTCGGGGTAGTAGTCGGCGTATTGCGGCACCCAGCACATCTTCAGTGGGGAGTGCTTGAGCACGAACGACAGCATCTCCGGTCCACGTTCGAGGTAGGTGTCGATGCGCTGTGCCTCGACGACATCGCCGACGATCCCGTGCAGATAGGTGCGGGCCGCCTCGGGTGTGTCCTTGACGCCGTCGCGCTTGAGCACCTCGTTGTTGGGGATCCACACGCCGCCGCCGGAGCGTGCCGTGGAGCCGCCGTAGTGCGCGGCCTTCTCGATGACTATTGTCGAAAGACCCCGGTGGGCTGCAGCGAGAGCAGCAACCATGCCGGCGCCGCCGCTCCCGACCACGACAACGTCGAACTCCTGAGCTGTCATGTAGAACACGTTATAGAATTGCCGGGGCCGGGCGCTACTGCCCCGGTCACACGAGTGAGGGGACTTCGGTTAAATGATCCCGGGAGCCACCCGTGTTGCGCTGGCCGCCGATCTCGCACAAGCCGAGCGGAGCCGTCAGCCGATCGCCCCGCTGACGGCCGGGCAACCGGACATCGACGTCGTCGACGCCTACGAGATCCAGCTGATCAACATCCGCCAGCGGGTCGCCGAGGGCGCCCGGGTCGTCGGGCACAAGGTGGGCCTGTCGTCGTTGGCGATGCAGCAGATGATGGGTGTCGACGAGCCGGACTACGGTCATCTGCTCGACGAGATGCAGGTCTTCGAGGACGTCCCGGTCAAGTCGGACAACTACCTCTATCCGCGGGTCGAGGTCGAGGTGGGGTTCATCCTCGCGCACGACCTGCCCGGCGCGAACTGCACCGAAGACGACGTGCTGGCCGCGACCGAGGCGCTGGTGCCGTCGATCGAGTTGATCGACACCAGGATCACCGACTGGAAGATCGCGCTGTGCGACACCATCGCCGACAACGCCTCCTCCGCCGGTTTCGTACTGGGCAAGGCGCGGGTCGCGCCGGCCGACATCGACATCACCAAGATCGACGCCGTGCTGACCAACAACGGCGAGGTGGTCGCCAAGGGGCGCAGCGACGCGGTACTGGGTAATCCGGTGACCGCGGTGGCCTGGCTGGCCCGCAAGGTGGAAAGCTTCGGGGTGCGGCTTCGGGCCGGTGACATCGTGTTGCCCGGTTCGTGCACCCGGGCGATCGACGCGCCTCCGGGCAGCAACTTCGTCGCCGAATTCGACGGCCTCGGGGCCGTCCGGTTGTCTTTCGAGTAAAGGAGCGTCCAGTGCCTTCCAACGGGCCCAAGAAATCCGTTGCCATCGTCGGTTCGGGCAACATCAGCACCGACCTGCTCTACAAACTGCTGCGCTCGGACTGGCTGGAGCCGCGCTGGATGGTCGGCATCGACCCGGACAGCGAAGGCCTCGCCCGGGCCCGCAAGCTGGGCTTGGAGACCACCCACGAAGGCGTCGACTGGCTGCTGGCGCAGTCCGAGAAGCCCGACCTGGTGTTCGAGGCGACCAGCGCCTACGTGCACCGGGACGCCGCGCCGAAGTATGAAGCCGCGGGAATCCGGGCCATCGACCTGACGCCCGCCGCGGTCGGCCCGGCGGTGATCCCGCCGGCGAATCTGCGCGAGCACCTGAACGCGCCGAACGTCAACATGATCACCTGCGGCGGCCAGGCGACCATCCCGATCGTCTACGCCGTGAGTCGCGCGCTCGTCGACAAAGGGGGAGTGCCCTACGCCGAGATCGTCGCCTCGGTGTCTTCGTCATCGGCCGGACCAGGCACCCGGGCCAATATCGACGAGTTCACCAAGACCACCAGCAAGCGGCGTCGAGACCATCGGCGGCGCCAAACGCGGCAAGGCGATCATCATCTTGAACCCGGCCGACCCGCCGATGATCATGCGCGACACCATCTTCTGCGCCATCCCCGAGGACGCCGACCACGACGCGATCGCCAAGTCCATCCACGACGTCGTCGCCGAGGTGCAGACCTATGTGCCGGGCTACCGGCTGCTCAACGAGCCGCAGTTCGACGAGCCGTCGGTGCACTCCGGTGGCCAGGCACTGGTCACCACGTTCGTCGAGGTCGAGGGTGCCGGCGACTACCTGCCGCCGTACGCCGGCAACCTCGACATCATGACCGCGGCGGCAACCAAGGTCGGCGAGGAGATCGCCAAGGAATCGCTGTCGGCGACAGCCCAGGGAGCGCAGGCATGAGTACGGATATCTTCTTCAACCCGATCTGGGACGTGCGGATGACCGACACGTCGCTGCGGGACGGCTCGCACCACAAACGGCACCAGTTCACCAAGGACGAGGTCGGCGCCATCGTCGCCGCCTTGGACAACGCGGGCGTGCCGGTGATCGAGGTGACGCACGGTGACGGACTCGGCGGGTCGAGTTTCAACTACGGGTTCTCCAAGACGCCCGAGCAGGAGCTGATCAAGCTCGCCGCCGAAACCGCCAAAGAGGCCAAGATCGCCTTCCTGATGCTGCCCGGCGTGGGCACCAAGGAAGACATCAAGGAGGCCCAGAACAACGGCGGATCGATCTGCCGGATCGCCACCCACTGCACCGAGGCCGACGTCTCGATCCAGCACTTCGGTCTGGCCCGCGAGCTGGGACTGGAGACCGTCGGGTTCCTGATGATGTCGCACACCATCCCGCCGGAGAAGCTGGCCGCGCAGGCCCGCATCATGGCCGACGCCGGCTGCCAGTGCGTCTACGTCGTCGACTCGGCCGGGGCGCTGGTCCTGGAGGGCGTGAGCGACCGGGTTGCGGCGCTGGTCGACGAACTCGGCGACGACGCGCAGGTCGGTTTCCATGGGCACGAGAACCTTGGCCTGGGCGTGGCCAACTCGGTGGAGGCCGTGCGGGCCGGTGCCAAGCAGATCGACGGCTCCTGCCGGCGGTTCGGTGCGGGCGCGGGCAACGCACCCGTCGAGGCCCTGATCGGAGTGTTCGACAAGATCGGCGTCAAGACCGGGATCGACTTCTTCGACATCGCCGACGCCGCCGAAGAGGTGGTCGCCCCGGCCATGCCTGCCGAGTGCCTGCTCGACCGCAACGCGCTGATCATGGGCTACTCCGGGGTGTACTCCAGCTTCCTCAAGCACGCGGTCCGTCAGTCCGAGCGCTACGGCGTGCCGGCGCATCAGCTACTGCACCGGGCCGGTCAGCGCAAACTGATCGGCGGTCAGGAAGACCAGCTGATCGACATCGCGCTGGAGATCAAACGGGAGCAAGCCGCAAACGGATAGACGTCAGCGTTTGCCGCCATCGACGCACAGGTCGCGCATAGGTCTCGCGAGTATTCTCTCGCGCATGAGCACGACATTCAGAAGCATTCTCGCCGGGGGACTGTTGACGGCCGCGGCCGCGACGATGATCGCGCTGCCGGTGGCCAACGCGGCCCCGTGCAATCAGACCGTGGGTAATTCCATCGACTCGTACCTGCAGCGTCATCCCGACCTCCACCAGCAGTTGCAGGCCAAGTCGGAGGCAGAGGGTGGCGGCCCCAACGTCATCGACTACCTGAATCGGCACCCCGACGTGCGACAGCATCTGATCGACCTGTCGCAGCAGTGCGCGCCGTAGCCGATTAGCGAACGGGCATCGTCGCGGACTGCAGTCCGTGCGACGTTCGCTTGTTGACGAAAATTAGAACACGTTCTAGCGTCGAGGCGTGCCCGCTTCCCTGTTCTCCAAGCCGCTGATCGACGCCATCGCCGAGGCCGAAGAACTGGTCGCCGCCGCGCCGCATATCGAGAGCGAAGCAGACCTGCTCGAAGGCCTGCAATACCTGGCGGGCTGTGTGGCCGCCTGCGAGCACATGGTCTTCGACTACGAGCGCGACCACCCGATGCTGCTGTCCGGGACCGGGCCGTTCACCAAGATGGGCCTCGACAATCCGGACACCATGTACTTCGGCTGCCGCGTTCAACCGAACCACGACTATCTCGTCACCGGCGTCCGCGGCACCACCACTGACCTGAGTTTTCAACTGCTCGGCGGCGAGTACACCGACGACAACGTGCCCGCCAGCCAGGCCGCGTTCGATGACCGTGAGCTGCAGATCGCCGCCGACGGCAGCTTCCAGTGGCAAGTGCGCCCAACCAGCCCCGGCCAGTTGGTCATCCGTGAGGTGTACGGCGACTGGTCGCAACGACGCGGCACGCTGGCTATTCAGCGGCTTGACACCGCCGGGACGGCACCGCCGCCGCTCACCCGTGCGGCGATCGAAAAGCGTTACAGCACAACCGGAAAACAACTCGTCAACCGGATCAAGACCTGGCTGCAGTTTCCACAGTGGTTCTACACCGACATTCCGCCCAACACCATGCTGGCGCCGCGGCTGACGCCCGGCGGTTTGGCGACGCAGTACTCCTCGGTCGGTCAGTTCGACCTGCGTCCCGATCAGGCTCTGATCATCACCCTGCCGGTGACCGACGCCCCCTACCTCGGGCTTCCAGCTCGGCAGCATGTGGTACATCTCGCTGGACTACATCAATCACCAAACCTCACTGAATTCCGTTCAGGCCCAGGCAGATCCGGACGGCAAGGTCCGCATCGTCGTCGCCGACCAAAACCCCGGCGTCACCAACTGGGTCGAAACACTGGGTCATCGCCGCGGATTCCTGCAATTCCGTTGGCAGCGGGTGTCTCGCCAACTGACCGAGGCCGACGGCCCCAGCGTCGAGTTGGTCGACGTCGATGCAATACCGGCGGCACTGCCCCATTTCGACCACAACAAGATTTCCGAGGAAGACTGGCGCGCCCGAATTGCGTTGCGCCAAGTGCAAATTGCGGCCAGGATGCTGGGGTGACCATGACAGGGATGCTCGCGAACAAGGTAGTGGTGATCAGCGGTGTGGGGCCGGGCCTCGGCACCACGCTGGCTCATCGATGCGCGCGTGACGGCGCCGACCTCGTGCTCGCAGCGCGGACGGTCGAGCGTTTAGAGGAACTCGCCAAGCAGCTCAACGACGCCGGGCACAAGGCCCTCGCGGTACGCGCGGACATCACCGACGACGACGAGGTCGCCTACCTCGTCGAGTCCACCACGGCGGCCTTCGGCAAGGTCGACGTCCTGATCAACAATGCGTTTCGGGTTCCGTCGATGAAACCGCTGGCAGGCACCAGCTTCCAGCACATCCGCGACGCCATCGAGCTCAGCGCGCTCGGCGCGCTGCGCCTCATCCAGGCCTTCACGCCGGCGTTGGAAGCGTCGAACGGCTCGATCGTCAACGTCAATTCGATGGTGCTTCGGCACTCGCAGGCCAAGTACGGCGCGTACAAGATGGCCAAGTCCGCCCTGCTGTCCATGTCGCAGTCGCTGGCCACCGAGCTCGGCGAGAAGGGTATCCGCGTCAATTCCGTTGCGCCCGGCTATATCTGGGGTGAGACGCTGCAGGGCTATTTCGAACACCAGGCCGGCAAGTACGGCACCACAGCCGACCAGATCTACCAGGCGACCGCGGCGAATTCCGACCTCAAGCGCCTGCCCACCGAGGACGAGGTCGCGTCGGCGATCATGTTCATGGCCAGTTACTTGTCCAGCGGCATCACCGGGCAGACGCTGGACGTCAACTGCGGTGAGTATCACAACTAATGGCTGCCGGATCCGAACGCACCGACATCGCCACCGTCGATGAGCTACACGCGTCGGCCACCAAGCTGACCGGGCTCGACGACTTCGGCAGCGACAGCGACAATTACCGCGAAGCATTGAGCGTGCTGCTGGACTCCTACCGGCAGGAAGCCGGCCTTACGGTATTGGGCAGCAAGATGAATCGCTTCTTCTTGCGCGGCGCGCTGGTGGCCCGGCTGCTGTCCGAGTCCGCATGGAAGCAGTACCCGCAACACGCCGACGTGGCGATCGAGCGACCGATATTCGTCACGGGTTTGGTGCGGACCGGGACGACGGCGTTGCATCGACTGCTCGGCGCCGACCCCGCACATCAGGGTCTGCATATGTGGTTGGCCGAGTTCCCGCAGCCCCGTCCGCCGCGCGACACCTGGGAGTCCCACCCGCTGTATCGCCAACTCGACGACCAGTTCAACCAGCACCACGCGGACAATCCCGGATACACCGGCCTGCATTTCATGGCCGCCTACGAGCTCGAAGAATGCTGGCAGTTGTTGCGCCAATCGCTGCATTCGGTGTCCTACGAGACGCTGGCGCACCTGCCCAGCTACTCGAAGTGGTTGTCGCAGCAGGACTGGACGCCGGCCTACGGGCGGCATCGCAAGAATCTTCAGCTGATCGGGCTCAACGATGTCGGCAAGCGGTGGGTGCTGAAGAACCCGAGTCATCTGTTCGCGCTGGATGCGCTGATCGCGACGTATCCGGACGCGTTGGTCATCCAGACGCACCGGCCGGTCGAGACGATCATGGCGTCGATGTGCTCGCTGGCGCAGCACACCGCCGACGGCTGGTCGACTACCTTCAGCGGCGCCCAAATCGGCGCTGACGCAATGGAAACCTGGTCGCGCGGGCTGGAGCAGTTCAACACCGCACGCGCCAAGTACAACCCGGCCCAGTTCTACGACGTCGACTACCGCGAATTGATCGCCGATCCGATCGGCATCGTCGCCGACGTCTACCGCCAGTTCGACATCCCGTTCACCGACGAAGCGCGGCAGGCCATGGAAGACAGCCATGCCGAAAGCCAAAGCGGCGCAAGGGCACCCAAGCACAACTACTCGCTGGCTGACTACGGGCTGACGGCCGAGGCCGTCAAGGAGCGCTTCGCCGGGCTCTGATCAATTGCCCGGCTCCTCAGCCGTCGCCGGCGGGCGGCGCGGTGGACATCGCATCCAGGCATCCCTTCGGCGACAGCATGGTCGATGCTGTCGGCCAGTTTCGGGCAGGACCTCGTCCGCGCGCTGTCGGTGCCACGTCGCGCGAAGCTCGGCGAAATAGGCGCAGCGCTGTGATGGCCTCGTTATTCCATTGCACCGCAGTGTGTCCCGGGCCAAGCCGCTTGACGTTTACGGTGGCGTGGCAGAACCGGCAGTCGACCGGCTGCAGTCCCGACGTCAGATAGCGGGTCTTGTCGGCCTGCGTGGCCTCGCGCACCGCGGCGGCGCGCTTCGGGTCGTCGGCGAAAGCCGGTGCCTTGGACCAGGACTCGCCGCGGCGACCCGTCGTCGGCTGGGGCCGGCTCGTCGTCGTGGTCGTGATCGCCGTGGAGCATCAGCATCGACCGGGCTAGCCGATCGACGTCGGGCGAGTCGTCAGGCTGGTTCATCATCAAACCTGCGTGGGCTGTCCTTCGGATTCGGCCTGCTGCTTGAGGTTTTCCTCGACCTCGACGTGCCACTTCTCGTTGGCGATGGTGGTGTCCACCTCGATCTCGAAGCGGTCCGTCATGTCCGGCGTGACATCGGCGACGTCGACGTAGAACTGCTGATACCAGCGTCGCATCTGATACACGGCGCCGTCTTCCTCGACCAGCAGCGGGTTGTCGATGCGGGTCTTGTGCTTCCAGATCTCGACGTCCTGCAGGAAGCCCTTGCTGACGCCATCGGTGAATACCGTCGCCAGCTTGTTGGTCATCTTCTCGTCCATGCCCTTGGGCTTCTCGACGATGACACCCCACTGCAGCACGAACGAATCCTGGGTCACCGGGTAGTGGCAGTTGATCAGGATCGACTCGGCCTTGAAGCCGCCGTAGCTGTTGTGCAGCCAGTTGATCATGAACGACGGGCCGAAGTACGACGCCTCCGAATCCAGGTGCGCCTCGCCGTAGGAGGTGCCCAGATCGTTGACGTCCGGCCGGCCGACGTTGTGCAGATACTGCGAGGCGATGTGACCTTCGAAGACGTTCTTGAAGTACGTCGGCAGACCGAAGTGGATGTAGAAGAAGTGCGCCATGTCGGTGACGTTGTCGATGATCTCGCGGCAGTTGGAGCCCTCGATGAGCATCGAATTCCAGCGCCAGTCGGTCCACTCGTCGCTGCCGAACTCGGGAAGTTCGGGGATGCGCAACTCCGGCGGCGGCGGGTTGCCCTCGTGGTCGTGCCAGACGTACAGCAGGCCACTGCGGACGTCGGTCGTCCAGGACCGGGTGCGGGCCAGTCGCGGGGTGCGCTTGGCGTAGGGCACCAGCTTGCACTTGCCGTCGCCGCCCCAGCGCCAGTCGTGGAACGGGCAGGCGACCTCGTCGCCCTTGATGGTGCCCTGCGCCAGGTTGCCGCCCATGTGCCGGCAGTAGCCGTCGAGCACGTGCAGGTCGCCGTGCGAGTCGGCGAACACCACAAGGTGGGTGCCGAACGCCTCGATCCCGTGCGGCTCGCCGTCCAGGTAATCCTTGACCGGGCCGAGGCAGTGCCAGCCGCGGGCATACCGGTCGGGCAGGGTGCCGGCGTCGATCTCGCGAATAGCGGCGGTCTCGGTAGCCATGACGCCTCCAAATTTTTGGCTTCTAACTAGAACACGTTACAGTTTTGCCCCCGGATAGCGCAATGAAGGCCGCCCTTAGGCGCAATCGCCCCCGACTGCCCGAGCACCCGGCCTGCGGTATATCTGAACGATGCCGCTGTTCTCCTTCGAAGGCCGAGCGCCCAGGGTTGATCCGACTGCCTTCGTCGCCCCCACCGCCACCCTGATCGGCGACGTGACGGTCGAGGCCGGTGCGTCGGTGTGGTTCAACACCGTGCTGCGTGCCGACTACGGGCCGGTGATCGTGCGCGAAGGCGCCAACGTGCAGGACGGATCGGTGTTGCATTCACCGCCCGGCATCCCCGTCGACATCGGTCCCGGTGCAACCGTCGCGCACATGTGCATCATCCACGGCGCCCACATCGGCGCCGAGGCGCTGATCGCCAACCACGCCACCGTGCTGGACGGCGCGGTGATCGGCGCCCGCAGCCTTGTCGCCGCGGGCGCGCTGGTGACCGGCGGCACCAAGATCCCCGCCGAGGTTCTGGTGGTCGGAGCGCCGGCCACGGTCAAAGGCCCGATCGCGGGCACCGGTGCCGAGATGTGGGTGAAGGTGAACCCGAAGGCTTACCAGGATCTCGCCCAGCGTTATCTGACTGGGCTGGAACCGATTTAGATCTTGCGTGCGCTCGAGGTCGCCTGGTCGACTTCCCAGTAGGCGCGCAGCGCCACCAGCTTGCCCTGGTCGTCCGCTTTGTAGGTGAACACCCCTTCGGCGGTGACCTGGTGACCGGCCGCTGTGATCAGGATGTGGCCGACGTTGGCCTCTTCGTGGCCGCACTGATAGGTGTCGCGGAAAACGAATTCGATCTTGTCGGTCGGCGCGATCGCCTTGTCCCAGAACGCCGAGATGGCGTCACGTCCCCGGTGGCCTTTGCCTTCAGGGTCGAAATGCGAAGGGCCGATAGGGTCTTCGACGATCGCATCGTCGGCGAACACCGCCAGCCACGCTTCTTTGTCTCTGGCTCCCACCGCGTCGCGGGAGCGCTTGCCGGCCAGGTGTGCCTTTGAATTCAACCATCAGT
>CAWIJT010000004.1:0-65007 GCA_963836495.1 uncultured Actinomycetota bacterium
GAATTCGGTGGTGTTCAAAAGGTTTTCGTCGTGACCCCACATGACTTCGCGCAGGGGGCGCAGCAGGTGGCGATCCAACTCGCCGACCGCGGTGTTGAAGGCTTCGGCGAAAACCGGGTAGGCGGCGTGCAGACCCATGCCCATGCCGAGCCATTGCGACCCCTGGCCGGGGAAGACGAGGACGGTCTTGCCGCCCGCGGCGGTCTGCCCGGTGATCATCGCTGCGCCGGGATCTGAACCGGCAAACTCGCCCAGGCCGGCGAGCAACCGGTCACGATCGGCGCCCAGAAGCACCGCGCGGTGCTCGAAGGTGGACCGGCCCGCCAACGACCATCCCACGTCTTCGGCGGTCAATTCGGCTCGGGCGCTGACGAAGTCGGCCAGCCGCGCAGCCTGGGATGCCAGCGCCGTCTCCGATTTGGCCGACAACACCCACGGCACGACCGGCGGCGGTGCGACCGGAGCGTGCACGGTCTGCTCGGCGCTGTCGGTGCTCTCGGGGGCCGGGGCCGCCTCGATGATCACGTGCGCATTGGTGCCGCTGATCCCGAACGACGACACGCCGGCCCGACGCACCCGGCCGTCGGCCGTCCACGGCTGCGGCTCGGTGAGTAGCCGCACTGATCCCATCGACCAATCGACATGCGGGCTGGGCTGATCGACGTGCAATGTCGTGGGCAGAACCTGGTGACGCATCGCCAGGATCATCTTCATCACGCCCGCGACGCCGGCGGCGGCCTGGGTGTGGCCCATATTCGACTTGATCGAACCCAGCCACAGCGGGGCTTGCCGATCTTGTCCGTACGTCGCCAAGATCGCTTGCGCTTCAATCGGATCGCCGAGCGTCGTGCCGGTGCCGTGGCCCTCGACCACGTCGACGTCGGCGGCGGTGAGTCCTGCGCTGGCCAGCGCCGAGCGCACGACGCGCTGTTGCGAGGGGCCGTTGGGCGCGGTCAAGCCGTTCGACGCGCCGTCCTGGTTGATCGCCGAGCCTCGCAGCACGGCCAGCACCGGGTGGCCGAGCCGCTGCGCGTCGGAAAGCCGTTCCAGCACCAGCATTCCGCCACCTTCGGAGAAACCGGTGCCGTCGGCCGCGCCGGCAAAGGCCTTGCAGCGCCCATCGGTGGAAAGCCCACGCATGCGGCTGAACTCCACGAAGATGTCTGGTGTGGCGTTGACCGTGACTCCACCGGCCAACGCCAGGTCGCACTCGCCCGACCGTAACGATTGGGCCGCCATGTGCATGGCCACCAGCGACGACGAGCACGCGGTGTCCACCGACACCGCCGGGCCCTCCAGCCCCAACGCGTAGGACACTCGTCCCGAAGCGACACTCGACGACTGCCCGGTCAGTCGGAAGCCCTCCGCCGCGGGTGCGGCGCCGATACCGTAGCCCTGGGTGTACACCCCGGCGAACACGCCGGTGGCGCTGCCCCGCAAACCGCCGTGCTCAATCCCCGCTCGCTCCAACGCCTCCCACGACAGCTCCAGGAACATGCGCTGCTGAGGATCCATCGCAAGGGCCTCCGACGGCCCCACCCCGAAGAACGCCGGGTCGAAGTCGGCGACACCCTCGACGAAGCCGCCGGCGCGGGTGTAGCAGGCGCCCGGGACGTCGGGATCGGCGTTGTACAGGTTGGCCAGGTCCCAGCCGCGGTCGGCGGGAAAGTCGGTGATCACGTCGCGTCCCTGGATCACCATGTCCCACAGGTCTTCCGGAGAGTTCACCCCGCCCGGGTAGCGGCACGCCATCCCGACGATCGCGATCGGATCGTCGCCGGCGACCCGCACCGCGGGCGCGGTCGTGACTTCCTGTGCGACACCAGCGAGTTCAGTGCGGAAGTACGAGGCCAGCCGACTCGGTGTCGGGTAGTCGAAGATCAACGTCGGCGACAGCGCCAGCCCGGTGGCGGCCTTCAGCCGGTTGCGCATCTCGACGGCGGTCAGCGAGTCGAAGCCCAACTCCTGGAACGCCTTGTCCGGGTCGATGGACTCCGGGGTGGTGTTGCCCAGCACGGTGGCGATGTGCGAGCGCACCAAGTCCAACAGCACGGCGTGCTGCTCGGTCTCAGAGAGTCCGTGGATACGTTGCGCCAGAGCAGATTTCGACTTGCCTGCCGCGATCGAGTCGTCCACCCGGCGGCGGATCGGCGTGGTGATGAGGTCGACGAACATCGGCGGTATGACGTCGGCGTTGGCACGCAGCGCGGCGACGTCGATGTGGGCAGGCAGCAGCAACGGCTCGTCGACGACCATCGCGGTATCGAACAGCTGCAACGCGTCGGCCGACGACAGCGCCTTCACGCCGGTGCGCGCCAGTCGGGCCCGGCCCGCGTCGTCGAGGCCGCCGGTCATCTCGCTGGCTTGATCCCACAGGCCCCAGCCCAGCGACATCGCCGGCAGCTTGTGGACTCGCCGATGCATCGCCAATGCGTCCAAGAAGCTGTTGGCCGCAGCGTAATTCGCCTGACCCGACGACCCCACCAACCCCGCCAACGAGGAGAACATCACGAACGCCGACATCGGCAGCTCACGGGTCAGCTCATGCAGATTCCAGGCCGCGTCGACCTTGGCCCGCAGCACCGCGTCGACCCGCTCCGGCGTCAACGAGGTCACCACCGCATCGTCGAGCACACCCGCGGCGTGGATGACCGCGCTCAACGGGTGCTGCACCGGGATGTCGGCCAACACCTTGGCCAGCGCCGGCCGGTCGGCGGCATCGCAGGCCACCACCGAGACCTCGGCTCCGCCGGCCTGTAACTCGGCCACCAGGTCCGCGGCGCCGGGTGCATCCGGACCACGCCGACTGACCAGCAACACATTCCGCGCGCCGTGGTTGGCCACCACGTGGCGGGCCAACGCCGAACCGGCCATTCCGGTACCGCCGGTGATCAACACCGTTCCCGATGCCCAGGCATCCGGCATCGTCAAGACGACCTTGCCGGTGTGCCGCGCCTGGCTCAGGTACCGCAACGCCGCGGGCGCCCGACGGACATCGAACGTCGTCACCGGCAACGGCCGCAGCACCCCGGCGTCGAAGAGTTCGGCGAGGTCCAGCAGGTACTGATGCATGCGGTCGCGGCCGGGCTCGAAGAGGTCGAAGGCGCGGTAACGCACACCGGGATACTGCTCGGCGATCACGCCGGGGTCGCGGATGTCGGTTTTACCCATCTCCAGGAACACCCCGCCCGCGGCGACCAGACGCAGCGACGCGTCGACGAAGTCACCGGCCAGCGAATCCAGCACCACATCCATGCCGCGGTCACCGACCACCGCACGGAACTTGTCCTCGAACTCCAGCGTGCGCGAATCACCGATGTGATCGTCGTCGAAGCCCATCGCCCGCAACGTGTCCCACTTGCCGCGGCTGGCTGTGGCGAACACCTCCAACCCGAGATGGCGCGCCAACTGCGCCGCCGCCATGCCCACCCCACCGGCGCCGGCATGCACCAGTACCCGCTGCCCCGGCTTGACGGCAGCAAGGTGCACGAACGCGTAGTAGGCGGTGGTGAATACGGCCGATATCGCCGCGGCCTCGGCGTAGGACCACTCCGACGGCATCGGCAGCAGCAGCCGGACATCGCCGGCGACGACTGTGCCGCTGGTGTCCGGGAAAAATCCGTACACGTGGTCCCCGACGGCGAATTCGCTGACGCCGGGCCCGACTTCGACGACGACGCCGGCTCCTTCGCCACCGATCAGCGCGTCGTGGGTGAACATGCCCAGAGAGATCATGATGTCGCGGAAGTTGATGGAAATGGCACGCATGGCCACCCGAACCCAGCCGGGTTCCAACGGCGCGTCCGCGTTGGGCACCGGCTCCAACTGGAGGTTCTCGAAGGTGCCCGCGGTGGACAGACCCAGCCGCCACGGCCCGTCGACCGGGGGCACCAAGACGCCGTCCACTGCCCGGCTGCCGTGCACCCGCGCGGTGTAGGTCGTGTCACCGCGCAGCACGACCTGCGGCTCACCGACCGACAACGCGTGGACGACCGCCGAATCACTCAGTGGCGCTTCAGAATCCACCAGCACGATCCGGCCGGGATGCTCGGTCTGCGCCGAGCGCACCAGTCCCCAGACGGCCGCGCCCGCCAGATCGGTGACGTCCTCCCCCGGCAACCCCACAGCTCCGCGGGTCGACACCACCAGGACGCCTGATTCGTGTTCGCCCAACCAGGACTGCACCGCCGAAAGCGCGGCGTGCACCCGCTCGTAACTCGCGGTGATCGGATCTTGTCCTGTCACAACGGAATCGAACACCTCATACGTCGGCGTCTCGGCGTCCGACACCGCCGACGCCGGCGACCAGGCCAGTTCGAAAAGCCGGTCCGCGGTTGCGCCGGAGACCGCCGCCATCAACTGCTGCCGGGAGACCGGCCGGGTGATCATCGATGCCACCGACAGCACCGGCAGCCCCAGCCCGTCGGCCAATTCCACCGACACCGCCGAAGGGCCCGACGGCGCGATCCGCGCCCGCACCGACGACGCACCCGCCGCGTGCAGCGACACACCCTGCCAGGAGAACGGCAGTGCTATCTCGGCGCCACCGGCGCCGGAGTGCGCGACCGCCACCGCGTGCAGGGCCGCGTCCAGCAGCACCGGGTGCACGCCGAATCCGGTGACGCCGCCGGCCGCTTGCGGCAGTGTCACTTCGGCGAAGAACTCGTCACCGCGGCGCCACAGTGCGGTCAATCCCTGGAACGCCGGACCGTACTGGTAACCGCGATCGGCCAATCGCCGATAGCCATCGGAGACGTCGACGGCCGTCGCTCCCTCGGGCGGCCAGACCGACAGATCCGCGGCCGGCTGCACCGTCCCGGCCGACAACGACCCGGTCGCATGGCACGTCCACACGGAATCGACTGTTTCCCTGGAGAATACGGAGATACTGCGCTGGCCGGATTCGGCAGCCGCGCCGACGACCACCTGCACCGCGACCGAGCCGGAAGCCGACAGCATCAGCGGCGCCTGCAACGTCAGCTCATCGACCACCGTGCAGCCGACTTCGTCGCCGGCCCGAATTGCCAGCTCGACGAAGCCCGCGCCCGGGAACACCACCAACCCGTCGACGGCGTGGTCGGCGAGCCAGCCCTGGATGGCCGGCGAGAGTCGGCCCGTCAGCACCACCCCGCCGGAATCCGGCGACTCCACGACCGCCCCGAGCAGTGCGTGCTCACTGGCTCCCAGCCCGAGGCCGGCCGCGTCCACCGCGGCACCCTCGCCGGACAACCAGAACCGCCGTCGCTCAAAGGCATACGTCGGCAGCTCGACGAAGCCGGCGCCCGGCAGGGCCGCACGCCAGTCCACTGTGACGCCGGATACGAAAGCCTGTGCGGCCGAGGCAAAGAAGCGACGGAGCCCGCCGTCGTCGCGGCCAAGAGTAGGCACCACGAGCGCGTCGGTTCCGCCATCGGCGGCGGTCTGCTCGATGCCGGCGATCAGCGCGGGATGCGGGCTGGATTCGATGAATGTCCGATAGCCGCTCTGGGTCGCGGTGCGCACGGCAGAATCGAATTCGACGGTCTGGCGGATGTTGCGGAACCAGTAGTCGGCGTCCAGTCCGGCGGTGTCGAGGATGCCGCCGGTGACCGTGGAGAAAAAGACGGTGCGCGTCGAACTCGGCTCGATCCCGGACAGCGCCCCGGCGAGTTGATCGCGGATCGCCTCGACGGCAACGGAATGCGACGCGTAGTCGACATCGATACGACGGGCCCGCATCTCGCGCTCGGTGCAGCGCGCGACGAGCTCGTCGAGCGCGGCCACCTCGCCGGACACCACGACGGCCGATGGCCCGTTGATCGCGGCAACACTGACCCGATCGCCGAACGGCGCCAACAGCTCTCGCGCCCGCTCGGGTCCGCACGCCAAGGAGGCCATCCCGCCGCGGCCGGACAGCGCCAGCAGCATCTTGCTGCGCAGCGTCACCACCAATGCCGCGTCGCGCAGCGACAGCGCACCGGCGACGTAGGCCGCAGCGATCTCGCCTTGGGAATGTCCGATCACGGCGTCGGCACGAACACCGATCGACCGCCACAGCGTCGGCCAGCGAGACCATCACCGCGAACAGCACCGGTTGGACCACGTCGACCCGGTCGAGGCTCGGCGCCCCGGGCGCCCCGCGCACCACGTCGATCAGCGACCAGTCCACGAACTCGGCGAACGCTGCAGCGCAGGCATTCATCGTGTCGGCGAAAACAGGTGCCGTGTCGAGCAATTCGACGCCCATGCCGAGCCACTGCGAACCCTGGCCCGGGAACACGAAAACGGTCTTACCCGCCGGGGTGGCGCGGCCGGTGATCACCGATGCGCTCGGCGTCCCGCCTGCCCACTCCCCCAGGCCGGTCAGCAACTGACCGCGGTCGCTGCCGAGCAGCACCGCACGATGCTCGAAAGTCGCCCGTCCCGCCAATGACCAACCCACGTCGGCGGCATCCAATTGTTCGCGGGCCCCGACGAATTCAGCCAATCGCGACGCTTGACCCGCCAGCGCCGCCGCGCTCTTGGCCGACAACACCCACGGCACCACCGATGGCGCCGGAGTCGTGCGCTCGGCCTGCTCGACCGGCGGGGACTCCTCGATGATCACGTGTGCGTTGGTGCCGCTGATTCCGAACGACGACACCGCCGCCCGGCGTGCCCGGCCGTGACCCGGCCACTCCTGCGCCTCGGTCAGCAACGACACCGCACCGGCCGACCAATCCACGTGCGGGCTGGGCATGTCCACATGCAACGAGGCGGGCAGCATGTCGTGGTGCATCGCCTGCACCATCTTGATCACACCGGCCACCCCGGCGGCGGCCTGGGTGTGACCCATGTTCGACTTGATCGACCCCAGCCAGAGCGGCTTCTGCCGGTCCTGGCCGTAGGTGGCCAGCAACGCTTGAGCCTCAATCGGATCGCCCAGTGTCGTTCCGGTGCCGTGAGCCTCCACCACATCCACGTCGGCGGCGCTCAAACCCGCATTGGCCAGCGCCGAACGCACCACCCGCTGCTGGGACGGGCCATTGGGCGCGGTCAAGCCGTTCGAGGCGCCGTCCTGGTTGACCGCCGTGCCGCGCACCACCGCGAGCACCTGGTGACCCAGCCGCTGTGCGTCCGAAAGGCGCTCCACCACAAGGATTCCGCCGCCCTCAGACCAGCCGACGCCGTCGGCCGCCGCCGAGAAGGGCTTGCAGCGGCCATCGGGCGACAGGCCCCGGTGCCGACTGAACTCGACGAACACCGTCGGGGTGGCGTTGACGGTCGCGCCGCCCGCCAGAGCGAGATCGCACTCCCCCGACCGCAGCGACTGCACCGCCATGTGCAAAGCCACCAGCGACGACGAGCATGCGGTGTCGACCGACACCGCCGGACCTTCCAGCCCGAGGACGTAGGCCACCCGGCCGGTGGCGACGCTGGACGTCATACCGGTGAGCCGGTAGCCCTCGATCTCCTCGGCGAGCATGCCGTAACCCTGGGCGATGATTCCCGCAAACACCCCGGTGGCGCTGCCTCGCAGCGAGGTCGGGTCAATTCCGGCCCGCTCCAAGGCCTCCCATGACAACTCCAGCAGCATCCGATGCTGCGGGTCGGTGGCCAGCGCCTCGCTGGGTGCCACGCCGAAGAACCCGGCGTCGAAACCCGCGACGTCGTCGACGAATCCGCCGGCCCGCGCGTAGCACTTGTGTGGCGCATCGGGGTCGTCGTCGAACAAGCCGGCCAGATCCCAGCCGCGGTCGGCCGGGAATTCCGACATGACATCACGCTCGTGGGCGACCATGTCCCACAGCGCGTCCGGCGATTCGACGCCGCCGGGGAATCGGCACGACATGCCGACGATGGCGATCGGTTCGCCGGAGCGTTCCAAGTAGTGCGCGGTTCTTGCTCTTCAGGCGCTCGACTTGGACCAGGGCTTTACGCAACGCCTCAGTTGCGTGCTGCAGTTGGTCAGCCATGTCGGTACCCCTCGCCTAACGTCGGTCGTCGCTGAATCCGGAATGCCGCACCGGGAGCAAAGTCATGCGCCGCGACTGCGTGACTGCGCGTCGACCCAAGAACATCGTTGGCGGATGTCACCAACATCGGCGGGGTTCCCAATACGCTCGCTACTCCTGATTTCCATCGCGGAGAAGTAACGCCGTGCGCCGACTTGCCCGCCCGATTCATGGCCTGGCGCATGAGCCAATTCCGGCGTTGTCCAGCGATCCATGGCGAGACTCTACCGGTCACAAGCCAGCCGAGGCCAAGCGCGTCTCAGGCTGGTCGGCGCCACCCGTCGGCCGCCTGCGCAGCTCGCATCAGGGCAGCGCACAGTTCTCGCAACTCGGGCGGGTCGGCACCCTCCTCGAGCGCGATCGCGACGTCCTCGGCCGCGCATCGCACCTGATAGACCCGGTCGGACAGGTCAGCGGCCTCGTCGGCCGACAGCACCACCGAGTCGGCCGGCACCGACGCCCCTTTCGCGCTGTTGATCGATGTCCGCTGCTCGTAGGCGCGCTGCCGACACGATTGGCGACAGTACTGGCGGCGTCGCCCCATCCCGCTGTCGGCGACATCTCGGCCACACCAGCGGCACGGCTGCGGGCGGACGCGTCGAGTCACGGGACCGACTTTAGTCGGGGTCTGCACTGATGCCCGGTATCATTGACGGTTGGGTCGGGAATGGCCTCGGGAACTGATGAGCCAATGTGTTCGTTGTTCACAGCGCTAGCTGAATAAGAGAACTTTAAGAGGAGTGGGTACCAATGGCCGATCGTGTCCTGCGAGGCAGTCGCCTTGGAGCCGTGAGTTACGAGACCGACCGCAACCACGATCTGGCGCCGCGCCAGGTCGCGCGTTATCGCACCGAGAACGGCGAGGAATTCGACGTTCCGTTCGCCGACGATGCCGAGATTCCCGGCACCTGGCTGTGCCGCAACGGCATGGAAGGCACCCTGATCGAGGGTGACCTGCCCGAGCCGAAGAAGGTGAAGCCGCCGCGCACGCACTGGGACATGCTGTTGGAGCGTCGCTCGGTCGACGAGCTCGACGAGCTGCTCAAGGAGCGGCTCGAACTGATCAAAACGCGCCGTCGCGGCAGCTGACGTCGAGCGTCGGTTTCAGCTCACAGGCTGACCGGCGTCGGACGCGTGCGGTGCAATCGTCCGTCGATGCCCCACTGGGCGACTTTCACCAACGCTTCGCGAATGTTGGAGCCGCTCATCTTCGACACGCCGAGCTCGCGCTCGGTGAAGGTGATCGGCACCTCGGCGACAGCGAACCCGTTGGTGATGGTGCGCCAGGTCAGGTCGATCTGGAAGCAATAGCCCTTCGAGTCGACGTGATCGAGATCGATCTTCTGCAGAACCTCGTGCCGATAGGCGCGGTAGCCGGCAGTGATGTCGTGAATGCCGATGCCCAGGGCCAGCCGGGCGTACGTGTTGGCCGTCCAGGACAGCGCCCAGCGCCGCCAGGGCCAGTTCTTGACGTTGCCGCCCTCGACGTAGCGCGAGCCGATGGCCAGGTCGGCGCCGGCGTCGACCGCCTCCAGCAGGAGATGCAGCTGCTCGGGCGCGTGGCTGCCGTCGGCGTCCATCTCGACCAGCGTGGTGTACTGCCGGTTCAACCCCCAGGCGAACCCGGCCAGGTATGCCGCACCCAGACCGTCCTTGACCGTGCGGTGCATGACGTGGATCCGGTCCGGGTCGGCAGCGGCGAAATCGTCGGCCAGCTGCCCGGTTCCGTCGGGGCTGTTGTCGTCGACGACGAGCACGTGCACCGCGGGGCAGGCGAGATGAAGTCGCTGCAGGATCAGCGGCAGGTTCTCCCGCTCGTTGAACGTGGGGATGATCACCAGGGTTCGCACGGTGGGGCGATCACCCGCAACCCGAGGCACCGGATCACCAATGGTCACGCGCGCCACTCCTTCTCATCGCTTGGCTCTGCGTCGTCGCCGGCGCGGGTCATGTGTCTCCCTTTTTCTGGCCGCTGAACAGCTCCGCGGGCGGATTGTTGGCCGTCCTCGTCGAGTTCGGCGTCGTCGAGTTCGGCGTCGTCGGCAACCTCGTCAACAAGCGGGCCGTCGGCGACTACGTCGTCCCCGGGCGGGTCGTCGTCGGATCTCTCCGGCGCCGGGCCGCCCTTATTAGCCAGCTCCGACAGCCGCCGGTGTAGATCGTTGAACCATCCATTGTGCAGCATGGCCGCGAACAGGATCGCAACTGCGGCCACGACCAGAGCGCCCTGCAGGATCGGGCCCCATCTGGCGGCCGGCGTCAGTGTCGTCTTCAGCCTGACCTGGTTGTCCAGGTAGCCCGGGGTGAAGAAATTGGTTCGCACCAGCTCCCGGCCGTCCGGGGTGACGAGAGCGGAGATGCCGACGTTGCTGGACACGATGGCGTAGCGGTCCAACTCGACGGCGCGCAGCTTGGAGAACGCCAGTTGTTGCTCGCTCATGGTCTGGTTGAAGTTGGCGTTGTTGGCCGGCACCGCGAGCACCTGCGCGCCGTTGCGGACGGAGTCCCGCAGCTCGCGGTCGAAGATCACTTCCCAGCAGGTCGCGACGCCGATCGGGATGCCTGCGGCGTGTACGACCCCGGTGCCCTTGATCGGGATGATGTAACCGGCCCAGTCGGCGAGCCCGGACAGGTGCCGGAAGAAGCTGCGCCAGGGCAGGTATTCGCCGAACGGCTGGACGATCCGCTTGTCGTGGCGGTCGCCGGGTCCGGACTTCGGGTTCCAGACGATCACCGTGTTGGTCTGGGCGGGATTGTCCGGCGAGCGGCCCGGCACGTCGAGCACCGTGCCCACCAGGATCGGCGCTTTGATCGCCTCGACTGCCACCGAGATGTCTTGCGCCGCATCGGGGTTGAGCAGCGGGTCGATCTCCGACGCGTCCTCGGGCCAGACGACGAAGTCGGGCTGCGGCGCACGGCCGGCGCGCACCTCGTCGGCCAGGTGGCGGGTCTCCCGGACGTCGTTGCCCAACACCGCCAGCCGTTGCGCGTTGAACTCCAGACCCAGCCGCGGCACGTTGCCCTGAACGACCGCCGCCGTGGCGGTGGGTTCGTTCCCGGAACCGGTGCCGGAGTGCCGTACCTGCGGCCAGACCGCTGCGGTGGCGAAAAACACCACGCAGATACAGAGGGCGGGCAGCATCACCGGGGGCGGGGCGTCGGCTACCTCGGCGTCGCCGACGGCGTGCCGATGACGCGCCGCCTGCCACCACGACACGGTCTCCAACACCAGCGCGGCGGCGCTGCATCCGGTGAGCACAATCGCCAGCGAGAGCAGCGGGGCGCCGCCCAGCCGGACCAGCGGCAGAAACGGGCCCGCCGTCTGACCGGCGGCCACCACGCCCCACGGGAATCCGCCGAACGGAACGCTCGACTTCAACCACTCCTGGGCCGCCCACAATACCGCGAACCAGATCGGCCATCCGGGCAGCCGCCGTACCACGACCGCCGTCAGACCGAAGACTCCCGGGAACACCGCGCAGAGCAGCACCAGCGCCCCCAAGGGCACGGCGCCGACGAGGATGCTGATCCAGCGGATCAGCGGCAGATAGAACGCCAGACCGAACAGCACTCCGTAGCCGAACCCGCCGAGCGGAGTAGTAGCCGGACGGGTCAGCACCCAAGCCAGCACGCCGAACGCGATGACGGCGGCCCACCACCAGTTGAACAGCGGATAGCTCGAGCAGAGCAGCAGACCGCCGACGATCGCGGCGCTGAGCCGGGTCCAGCGCGGCCGCAGCCACCTGCCGAGTTGCGGCAGCCGGATCCGCAGTTGACCGGCCAGCCAGGTGGCCAGCACCACCGACAGCTGGACAAGTCGCTGCCACAACACCGCCGTGACGTGGGCTGCCTGGTCGCGAAACTTCGCCAGCCGGTCAGCGCGATCCCCTCGTGCCTCGTGGTCGGCGTCGGCCGGCTCGAGCTCGTCCGCGTGGTCGGCCTCGTCGTCGTCCGGGTCGACGTCTGGGTCGTCGAGGACCGGGATGTCGCCGGTGGCGTCTGGCACGGCAGGGACCGGAATCTCACCGATCACCAAGTCGTCGGTGATCGCGGGGATGACTTCGGTGTCCTCGCCGGGCCGCTTCCGGCGGTCGAACCGCCCGATACCTCTAGCCATGGATGACGACGCCTCTGTGCACGGTCTGCCGACAGCGCGGCAAGGGCATGTTCGGGTCGAGCCGCGGCAGCGCCGGCACCCCAGACCGCGGATCGGTGGACCACCGGCGCACGGTCTCGTTGGGCGCGCCGGCTTCGAGATCGCCGACGTCCCACACGGCGTACGACGCTGGTGCGCCCGGCACCAGGCTGCCGCTCAGGTCGTCGCCGGCGCCGCCGGCCCGCCAGCCGCCGCGGGTCGCGGCCGCGAACGCCGCCCGCGTCGAGATCGCGCTGTGCGGCGTGCGGTGGTGAACGGCTGCGCGGATCGTCGCCCACGGATCGAGTCCGGTCACCGGGGCGTCGGATCCGAACGCGAGAGCCACGCCTTGGGATGCTAGCAGCGCAAACGGGTTGAGACGCCCGGCTCGATCGATACCCAGCCGCTGGGCGTACATGCCGTCGCCGCCGCCCCAGAGCGCGTCGAAATTAGGTTGCACGCTGGCCATCACGCCCCAGGCGCCGAGCTTGGCCGCCTGCTCGGCGGTGACCATCTCCAGGTGCTCCAGGCGGTGCCCGCACCGCGCCACCGCGGACACGCCCACGTCGTCGACGACGCGTTCGAGCGAGGCGACGACGCCGGCGACCGCGGCGTCCCCGATGACGTGAAAACCCGCCGTGATGCCGGCCTCGGTACACGCGCGCAGGTGCGCGGTGACGTCGTCCGGCTCCAGGTAGCAGCTTCCGGTGTGCCCCGGCGCGTCGTGGTAGGGCTCGTGCAGCCAGGCTGTACGCGAGCCCAGGGCGCCGTCGACGAACAGGTCACCGGCCAATCCGGCGGCCCCGGTCTCGTCGACAAGTGCGCGCGCCTGCGCCGGGCTGGTCACCGCCGCACCCCAGTACCCGATCACGTCGACGCCGTGGGTCCGGGAGCCCGCGGCGCGCACTTCCTGCCAGTCGTCCAGGCCGCCGATGTCCGGGCCGGCGCATTCGTGCACCGCGACGATCCCGTTGGCCGCCACCGCCTCCAAGGCCGCCAGCCGGGCTTCGGCACGCTGGCCGTCGGTCAGCAGGTCGCGCGCAACAGCGCGGACCAGATGGTGGGCGTCGCCGACCAGCGGTCGCTGTTCGTCGTGCCCGGTCGCCGAGGTCAGCCCGGCCGCCCGGCTGCGCAGACCCGTCGATGCCAGCGCCGAGTGCACGTCCACCCGGGCCAGGTAGGCGGGCCGGTCTCCCAGCACGGCGTCCAGCTCCGTGGTGGTCGGCGGCGTGTTCTCCGGCCACGACGAGTCGTCCCATCCGTGGCCCCAGATCGGCCGGCCGGGATGGGCTGCCGCGTAGTCGGCGACCAGCCGCAGGCAGTGTCGATGCGACGTCGCAGGCCGCAGGTCGAGACCGGTGAGTGTCAGCCCGGTCGCGGTGAGGTGAATGTGGCTGTCGACGAAACCCGGCGCGACGAAGCCGCCGTCGAGGTCGACGACATCAACGCCGCCGGCGAACTGGGTTCGGGCGACGTCGTCGCTGCCCAGCCACACCACGACGCCGTCGCGAACCGCCATCGCGGTCGCGTCGGGGTGCGTTGGACTGTGGACCCGGCCGTTGATGAGCAGGGTTGTGCGGGGTGCGGACACGTGGGAGCTATTCAGGCCGCAAGGGTAGCGCCGGCGGAATGACCTCGCTGACGTCGATCACTTCGCCGTCGATGTAGTCAGGCTGCGGCCGACGGGCACGCCGCTCGGCCCCGACGGTGGCGACCGTGATCAGCGGAAAGCGCCGGCCGAAGCCACGCGCGGCCAACGCCGGAGCGCCGGGCGGGCCACCGCGCGGCTCGGCGGCAGCAGCAAGAGCAGACCCGCCGCACTGGTCACCAAACCTGGCACCACGACCAGCAGCGACCCCAGCGCGACCACGGCGCTGTCGGTGGCAAACCGTGCCTGGTCCGCGTCGAACAGTCGCGTCAGCTGCCGCTTCAATTGCGAGCCCGCCACGGCCAGTCCGACGGCGAAGGCGATCAGCACCGCCAGCAGAGTCCATCCAAGACCGATCGCCGACGCCAGGCCCACCACCGCGAGCAGCTCGACCACGACATAGATCAGGAAGAAACGCGACACCATGAGATCGCAACGATGCAGACGGTCTCGAGAGTTCCGCGCACCGCCGCGGCGCGGTTAGATGTCTGACGTGACGACAATCGAGATCGACACCCCGGCCGGCCCGATCGATGCGCTGCTCGACACCCCCGACGGCCCGGGGCCCTGGCCGGGCGTCGTGATCATTCATGACGCGATCGGCTACGGACCGGACAAAGAGTCGATCAACAGCCGCGTCGCCGCCGCCGGTTACGTCGCGCTGACCCCGAACCTCTTCGCTCGGGGCGGCTGGGCGCGATGTGTCACCAAAGTCATCCGGGAAGTGCTCACCCAACGGGGGCGTTCGCTCGATGACGTGCTGGCTGCCCGCGACCACCTCAAGGCCCTGCCGGAATGCACCGGACGCGTCGGCATCGCCGGGTTCTGCATGGGCGGACAGTTCGCTTTGGTCATGTCGCCCAAGGGTTTCGACGCCTCGGCTCCGTTCTACGGCGCGCCGCTGCCGCGCGAGCTCAGCGAGACGCTGGACGGGGCCTGCCCGATCGTCGCCAGCTTCGGCAGCCGGGACCCGATCGGCAGAGGGGCGTCGGAAAAGCTGCAGCGGGTGCTCGACCAGAAAGGGATCACCAACGACGTCAAGGCCTACCCGAAGGTTGGCCACAGCTTCGCGAACACGCTGCCCGCGCAGCCGCTGCTGCGCATCACCGGTTTCGGCTACAACCAGGCCGCCACCGACGACGCGTGGGCGCGGGTGTTCTCCTTCTTCGGCGAACACCTGGGCAGCGAGACCTGAGTCAGGCGGGCCGCAGTTCCAGGCCGACGTTGTTGTGCATGCCGCCGCGCAGCTTGCTGAACAGGTTGAACACCTTGCCGATCAGTCCGTACTCGCGGCCGATGGCGTCATAGACGTGACCGGTGTGCGACGCGTCCAGGATGGTCGCGGTGGCTTCGATGGCCTCGCTTTTCGGGTGTCCGCCCCGATCGCAGACCGCCAGCGTGACCCGCGGGGTGTTGCGAATCCGCTTGACCTTCCACGACTTCGCCTGGGTGATGACAAGGAGTCGCTCACCGTCGTTGGCCGCCCAGATGGCGGTGGGCTTGGGCCGCCCGTCCTTGGTGAAGGTAGTCAACAGGACGTACTGCGCCTTGGCGACGTCTGCAAAGGTTGGGGCCACCGGACCAGTCTAGGGGCATGTGGGACCTAGTCTTCGACCCCGAAAAGAAGGAGCATCAGGCGATGAGCCGAAGTTCTGTTGCAGGCAAAGTCGTTGCCATCACCGGCGGGGCCCGCGGGATCGGGCTGGCTACCGCAACCATGCTGCACGGTTTGGGCGCCAAGGTCGCGATCGGCGATATCGACAGGGCGGCCGTGAAGGAGGCGAGCAGCACATTGGGCCTGCGGGTCGGTCGTCGACTGGACGTGACGGATCGACGATCGTTCTCCGACTTTCTCGACACCGTCGAGCACGACCTGGGGCCGTTGGACGTCGTGGTGAATAACGCCGGGGTCATCGCGGTCGGCAGCGCGGTCGACGAAGCGGATGCCGTTACTCACCGCCTGCTCGAAGTCAACATCTTCGGCGTGATCCTGGGCACCAAGCTCGCGGCACAGCGGATGCTGCCGCGCGGCCACGGTCACATCATCAACATCGCGTCACTGGGCAGCCTGCTACCGACTGAGGGCATCGCAACCTACTGTGCGACAAAGCATGCCGTGCTGGGCTATACCGACACCGTTCGGATGGAAAACCGCGGCAGCGGGGTCCAGTTCTCGGCGATTCTGCCGACTCTGACCAATACCGAGATGACAGCCGGGGCCGGGCACGCGAAGGGCCTCGACAACGCTGAACCGGACGACGTCGCGCGCGCAGTAATCGGCGTGATCACCAAACCGGCGTCCCGAGTGTTCGTTCCCCGCTCGCTCGGCGCACTTGTGACCAGTCAGCGTTTCCTGCCGCAGCGGTTGTCAGAGGCATTGGGACGCGCCTTGGGGGCCGGCCGCGTGTTCACCAGCGACGTCGAGGTCGACAAGCGCAAGGCCTACGCCCGGCGAACGGGAACGTCCTGAACCACGGCGCTGACGACTCGCCGGCGCGAATCCGGTTGCCCGGCGGCAGGTTGACTCCCGGCCAGCTGGCGGCGCTGGCCCATACATCAGCGGCTTTCGGCTCGGCGACGCTGGAGCTGACCGGCCGCGGCGATCTCCAGATCCCCGGCATCACCGATGCCGCGGCGGTGGCCGCAGCGGTGGCTCAAGCAGGGCTGCGGCCGTCATCGAACGGCACGATCGTCGCCTCGCCGCTGTCCGGACGCGTGGGTGGTATCGCAGACGTGCGGGCATGGGTCACCGATCTGGACGCCGCAATCCATGCCGAGCCAGTGTTGGCACAGTTGCCGGACCGTTTCCTGTTCAGCGTCGATGACGGGCGTGATGATGTGTCCGGTTTGGGTGCCGATGTTGGTGCGCGCGTCGTCGACGACGACGCCGCCCTGGTGCTGGCCGGATGTGACACGGGTGTCCGGCTGCCCGCCCACGAGGTGGTCGACGCCCTGCTTGCGGTTGCGATGCGGTTCGTTGCGGTGCGCGCGGATGCTGTGCGGGTCAGCGACCTGGCAGATCCGTCGGCACTGTGGCCCGGCGCCGAACTCGGGGATGCTTTTCGGCCGGTCGCCCGCCCGCCGGTGGGCTGGATCGAGCAGGACGACGGCCGGGTGGCGTTAGGCGCCGCGATACCGCTGGGGGTGCTGTCGTCGCGCGTCGCGGAGTACCTGGCTGCGATCGAGGCGCCGTTGGTCGTCACACCGTGGCGCTCGATACTCGTGTGCGACGTCAACGAAGCTGTGGCCGACACCGCACTGCGGGTATTGGCGCCGATGGGACTAATTTTCGACGAGAATTCGCCGTGGGTGGCCGTTCACGACGAGCCCGGCGACGAGGATTTCTGACGCCGCACGATCAGCGCGGCAGCCTGCGCCAGACGAACTGCGGCAGGAGTCGCATGCCGAAAAACGCCGGGCGCAACATCCACGGGATCCACACGCTGCGTCGCTTTCTGGCCAACGCACGCGCAGTCGCGGCGGCGACCTGCGACGGCGTACTGGGCAGCGGGGCCGGCGTCATGCCTTCGGTCATCCGGCCGATGACGAAGCCGGGCCGCACGATCAACAACCGCACGCCCGTTCCGTGCAGCGCGTCGGCCAACCCGCTGGCGAAGCCGTCCAAGCCGGCTTTCGCTGACCCGTAGACGTAGTTCGCCCGGCGGACCCGCACACCGGCGACCGAGGAGAACACCACCAACTCTCCCTGGCCTGCCTGCCGCATCGCGGCGGCCAGATGGGTCAGCAGACTGACCTGTGCGACGTAGTCGGTGTGAATCACGGCAACCGCGTGCGCCGCATCGGTCTCGGCCAGGCCTTGATCGCCGAGCACGCCGAACGCGAGCACCGCCGTATCGATCGCGCCGAACTCCGCGATGACCGAGGCGATCAATGGGCCGTGCGAGTCCAGATCGTCGGCGTCGAACTCGCGGGTCGACACCGCCAATGCTCCGGCCGCCTGGATCGCCGCCACCTGTTCGTCGAGGCGCGCCGCGCCGCGCGCGGCCAGCACCACGACGGCGCCCGGAGCCAGTCGCACCGCAAGCTCGATACCGATTTCGCTGCGGCCACCCAGAATCAGCACCGTCGGTGCGCCCGTGTCATTCACGGCTGCGATTATGACCTGCGCTAACGTGTGCGGTGATGGCGAACACCACTGCCCGGCTGACCAACGACGCGTTGGCGTTCCTCACAGAGCGTCACCTCGCCATGCTGACCACGCTGCGCGCTGACAATTCGCCGCATGTGGTCGCGGTCGGTTTCACCTTCGATCCCAAGACCCATATCGCGCGGGTGATCACCACCGGCGGCTCGCAGAAGGCGGTCAACGCCGATCGCGGTGGTGTCGCCGTGCTCAGCCAGGTCGACGGGGCCCGCTGGCTGTCGCTCGAAGGCAGCGCCACCGTGAACGGTGAGATCGACGCCGTGCGCGACGCGGAGTTGCGTTACGCCCAGCGTTACCGCACACCGCGGGAAAACCCGCGACGGGTGGTCATCGAGGTTCAGGTCGAGCGAGTGCTCGGATCCTCAGACCTGTTGACCCGCAAAGCCGAGTAGCCGCTAGACCAGCGTGGCGCCCGGCGCCCGGATCACCAGCGGCACCGCGGGAAAATAGGCTGCCAGCTCCGGTCGCGACTTGGACAGTGCCGCAGTGCCGTAGCCGCGGTGCCGGTAATCCGGATGAATCCAGATCCGCACGTGCACCTCGTGTCCTTCGAGCTCGCCGAACACCATGCCGACCTTGTCGTCGCCGTCCACCGCGACGAACCAGGCAGCTTCCTCGGCTTCGAATCGCTCTTCTGCGGAACGGATTTCGTCCTCGAGGTCGGCGGCCGGAGCGCCCGAGCCGTCACCCTTGGCGCCGATGTCCTGGGTGCGTGCGGCGAAAATGTCATGATCGGACTTGCCGGAGAACGCGCGCAGCGCCATCGTGTCGCCCGAACTGGCCGGCCGGTCCTTGAACGTGAAGCTCAAGATGTTGTTCAGATCCTCGAGTTCGGCGGCGATGATCTTGCGCGAGTCTTTGGTCAGCTGATCGAACGACATGCCGATCACCGCTTCGGCGCCCAGCCGTGAGGTGCCCAGCAGTTCGACGATGCCGTCGACCGCCGACGGCCGGTCGTCGGCCTGCACGATCAGGTCCAGCACTTCGTGTCGTCGTTCCAGCGCAGTCATGAAGGCGTTGGTGATTTCTCGGCGCGCGGCGGCGCGGTCGTGATCGGTCATCGCCTGAGCTTAATACTTAACCCGCGACCACGATCAGTTCGTGCGGACGGTTGTTGACCGACTGAGCGCCGTCCTCGGACACCACGACGATGTCTTCGATGCGCGCTCCCCATTGCCCGGGGAAATAGATCCCGGGTTCCACCGAAAACGCCATGCCTGCTTGCAGCGGCAGGTCGTTGCCGGCGACGATGTAGGGCTCTTCGTGCACCGACAACCCGATGCCGTGGCCGGTGCGGTGCACGAAATACTCGGCGAGGCCGGCGTCGGCCAGCACCCCGCGAGCGGCGGCGTCGACCTGTTCGGCGGTGACCCCGGGGCGCACCGCCGCAACGGCCGCCTGCTGCGCCCGCTGCAGAACCGAATACTGTTCGGCCACTTCAGGACTGGGCTCGCCGATGCTATAGGTGCGCGTGGAGTCGGAGTGGTATCCGGGTTCATAAGACCCGCCGATGTCGACGACGACGATATCGCCGACCCGGATCTCCCGATCGGAGAATTCGTGATGCGGGTCCGCGCCGTGCGGGCCGGAACCGACGATGACGAATGCCACCGCCGAATGTCCTTCGGCGACAATGGCTTCGGCGATTTCGGCGGCGACGTCGGCCTCGGTGCGGCCGGGCACCAGGAACTCCGGCACCCGGGCGTGCACCCGGTCGATGGCCGCGCCCGCCTTGCGTAGCGCGTCGACTTCGGCGGCGTCCTTGACCATTCGCAGTTCGCGCAGCACATCGGTGGCCAGCACCGGGACCACGCCGAGCACATCGGCTAACGGCAACAGGTGCAGCGCCGGCATCGAATCGGTGACCGCCGTCGCCGCGGGAGCACCGCCCATCGCCGCCGCGACCAGCTGGTAGGGATCGTCGCCGTCGACCCAATCCCGCACCGCCAGGCCAAGATCGGTGACAACGGAGTGCTTCAGCGACGCCAACTCCAGCCGCGGCACCACCACCGTGGGCTCACCGGAGACCGGCAGCACCAGCGCCGTCAGCCGCTCGAAGGTCTGGGCCCGCGAGCCGAGCAGATAGCGCAGGTCGTACCCGGGAGTGATGACCAGACCGGCCAGACCGGCCTGCCCGGTCGCGGACCTCGCCGCCGCTATCCGGCGGCCGTAGACCTCGGCATCGAAGCGCTCAGCACCCATGGGTCCAAGGCTAGCCTGGCAGGATGGCTGGCATGTCCGCGCCGCTGCTGCTGCTCGATGGCGCCAGCATGTGGTTTCGGTCCTACTTCGGGGTCCCGTCGTCGATCACCGCGCCCGACGGTCGCCCGGTCAACGCGGTCCGCGGCTTCCTGGACTCGGTGGCCACCCTGATCACCAAGCATCGGCCCGGCCGACTGGTGGTCTGCCTGGATCTGGACTGGCGGCCGCAGTTCCGGGTCGACCGCATCCCGTCGTACAAAGCGCATCGGGTCGAGGAGGAAAACCCGGCCGGGCAAACGGATGTCGAGGAAGTGCCCGACGATTTGTCGCCGCAGGTCGAGATGATCGCGGAGATTCTCGACGCGTTCGGATTCTGCAGTGGCGGCGCCGAGGGCTTCGAGGCCGACGATGTGATCGGCACGCTGGCCGATCGGGAGCGACGCGACCCGGTCATCGTCGTCAGCGGCGACCGCGACCTGCTTCAGGTTGTCCGCGACGAGCCGGTCCCGGTGCGGGTGCTCTATCTGGGACGCGGCTTGAGCAACGCCACGTTGATGGGGCCGGTCGAGGTCGCCGAGCGCTACGGCGTGCCCGTCGACCGGGCCGGCGCCGGCTATGCCGAGTTGGCGTTGCTGCGCGGCGATCCCTCCGACGGGTTGCCCGGGGTGCCCGGTATCGGCGAGAAGACCGCTGCCACGCTGCTGGCCCAGCACGGTTCCCTGGCCGCGATCCTGGATGCGGTCGACGACCCCACATCGTCTCTGGCGAAAGGGCTTCGGGCCAAGCTGCGCACTGCCGCCGACTACATCGAGGCCGCGGGCCCCGTGGTTCGGGTGGCCACCGATGCGCCCGTCACGCTGTCGACGGACACCGACGACGTGCCGCTGGTGGCGGCAGACCCGCGCCGTACCGCGGAGTTGGCCAGCGAATTGGGCGTCGGATCGCCGGTCGCGCGGTTGCAGAAGGCGCTCGACGCCCTGCCCGCGTCGTGACTACTTGGGTCGGCCGACCTCGTAGGTGCCCTTGTTGTCCTGGAACGTCACCGTCACCGAGCGCTTGGTGCCGTCGATGCTGACGTCGCAGTCGAAGCTTTTACCCTTCACGACTTTCGGGTTTCCCCCGTTGTTGCACTTGACGTCTTTGACATTCTTCGCGCCGTAGCCATTGGTGCTGTCGGAGAGGATCTGCTGCACGCCGGCCTCGGCCTTGTTGACGTCGAGCAGGGTGGTCACGAAGAATCCGGGCGCCCAGAAGCCCAGCACCAGGACGACGGCGACGACGATGGCGGCGAACACGCCGATGATGGTGCCGATAGCGGCCCGCGATTTCTTCGGGCCGGCCGGCTGCTGGCCGTAGGCACCGGGGTACTGGCCGTACTGGCCGGATTGACCACCGTACTGGCCGGGCTGGGCGTACTGACCCGGCTGGCCGTACTGCCCCGGTTGGCCGTACTGGCCCGGCTGGGCGTACTGGCCCGGCTGGCCGTACTGGCCGTACTGCGGGGTCTGTCCGCTGTACTCGCCCTGCGGCTGCGGGTAGCCCTGCGGGTACTGCTGGGACGGCGGGTAGTACTGCGCGGCCGGTTGCTGGTACTGACCGTATTCGGTGGGCGTGTACGCGGGCGCCTGCCACGTCTGCTGCTCGCCGGAGGCCTGCCAACCCTGCTCGCCGGACTGCTGCCACGGTGACGCGTGCGGGGTCTGCTCCTCGCCGGGGTGCTGACCTTCACCCTGAGGCGGCTGCCACGGCTGCGTCGGGTCGGGTCCCTGCGGTCCGCTCATCGTCTCTGTGTCCTCTCAGTCCTGCGGGCAATCTTCGCATTGGTCGCCGTGTGCCACCGTAGCTTCGGCTCAGCCTACCCGGCGTCAACTGCGACGACGCCGCGCCGAATCGCGTCGATCGCGCGTTTCGCGGTGGCCCGCAACTCCGGCTGCGGGGCGGCATTGCGGACCTGGTCCAGCAGGTCAAGCACCTGTCGGCACCAGCGCACGAAATCCCCCGGGGACAGCGGCGAACCGGAGCCTTCGGTATCCGCGGCGGCCAAGGCGGTGACCAGGTCCCCGCTGCTGGCCCAGCGATAGATCGCGGCCACGAATCCGTCGTCAGGCTCGCGGCTCAGCGTGATGCGGTGCCGGTGCTCGTCGGCGCGCAGCGCCGCAGACAGCCGGCGCGTCGTGTGCAGAGCCTGCCGTAACTTCGCGGTCGGAATTTCGCCCGGCGGCCCGGGGCCGTCCCCGCCTCGCGTCTCGTAGAGCACCGACGACAGCACCGCGGCCAACTCGGCTTCCCGCAGTCCCGTCCAGGCATCGGTGCGCAGACATTCGGCAACCAGAAGATCGCTCTCGCTATAGATCCGGGCCAGCAGCCGCCCGTCGTCGGTCACCGCGGGATCGCCGTCGGTCTGCTGGATGAAACCGCGTTCGGTGAGCAGCCCGACGATGCGGTCGAACGTGCGGGCCAGCGAGTTGGTGGCCGCGGCGACTTTCTTCTGCAGCGCGGCGTTGTCGCGTTCGATGCGCAGGTAGCGCTCGGCGACGCGAACGCGGGCTTCGCGATCGGGTTCGCGGTGCGCGGGGTGACGGCGCATCTTCTCCCGCAATGCCACCAACTCGGGATCGGTATCGGCGCCTTCGGTGCGCTTGCCGCGACGCTCGCCGGGCAGCGACAATCCCGCCGCCGCCGAGCGCAACGCGGAGGCAAGATCGCGGCGCACCCGAGGCTGGCGGTGCTCGATCCGCTTGGGCAACGTCATCGACCCCACCGGCGGCGTCGCGCCGGAATAGTCAGCTGAGGAAATCCTTCCGGCCCAACGGTTTTCGGTCAGCACCAATGGCCGCGGGTCGGTGCTGTCACGGGCGGCTTCCAGCACGACGGCCAGGCCGCCGCGTCGGCCGTGGGTGATCGTGATGATGTCGCCGCGGCGCAACGCGGTCAGCGCGTCGTTGATGGTCTGCCTGCGCTGCAGCCGCGATGCACGGGCCTGCGCCCGCTCCTGCTGGCTGATCTGCTCGCGCAGCCGGGCGTATTCGAGGATCGCGGCGTCTTTGCCGCCCATCTCGGCGGCGACCTCGTCGAGCATCTGCTGTCCGCGTTCTACGCCGCGGACCAGGCTCACCACCGAGCGGTCGGCCTGAAACTGGGCGAACGACTGCTCGAGCAGCCGGTGGGCCTGCTCCGGGCCGACGCGATTCACCAAGTTGATCGTCATGTTGTACGACGGGGCGAACGAGCTCCGCAGCGGGAATGTGCGGGTGGAGGCCAGGCCAGCGACTTCGGCAGGGTCACTGGTGTCGTCGCCGGGATTCCACAGCACCACCGCGTGGCCTTCGACGTCGATACCGCGCCGGCCTGCGCGACCGGTGAGTTGGGTGTACTCCCCCGGTGTGAGCGGCAGGTGCTGCTCGCCGTTGTACTTCACCAGCCGTTCCAGCACGACGGTGCGGGCCGGCATGTTGATGCCCAGCGCCAGCGTCTCGGTGGCGAACACCGCCCTGATCAGCCCGGCGGTGAACAGCTCTTCGACGGTGTGCCGGAACACCGGCAGCATGCCCGCGTGGTGGGCGGCGATGCCGCGTAGCAGCGCCTCCCGCCACTCGTAGTAGCCCAGCACGGCCAGGTCGGAATCCTCGAGATCGCCGCATCGGTGGTCGATGACCTCGGCGATCTTGGCGCGGTCCTCGTCGCTGGTCAGGCGCAGCGGCGAGCGCAGACATTGGGCGACCGCGGCCTCGCAGCCCACCCGGGAGAACACGAAGGTGATCGCCGGCAGCAAGCCGTCGGCGTCCAGCAACCCGATGACATCGGGCCGCGACGGCGGCCGGTAGAAACTCGACCGGCCGGGCCGGCCAGGGCTCCCTCTGCCCGTCGTCCGGCGGGGGCCTCGCCAGTCCGAGAGTCGATCGGCCTCGCGACGATGAGCGATGTGGCGCAGCAGGTTCGGGTCGACGACCGTGTGCTTGCGCTCGCCCGGGCCGTGTGCCGCATAGTCGAACAGGTCGAAGATGCGTTTGCCGACCAGCATGTGCTGCCACAACGGGACGGGTCGGTGCTCGTCGACGACCACTGTCGTGTCGCCGCGCACGGTCTGAATCCAGCCGCCGAACTCCTCGGCGTTGCTCACCGTCGCCGACAGGCTGACCAGCCGGACGTCGTCGGGCAGATGCAGGATGACCTCCTCCCACACCGCACCCCGCATCCGGTCGGCGAGGAAATGCACCTCGTCCATTACGACGTACGAAAGCCCTTGCAGCGTAGGAGAATCCGCGTACAGCATATTGCGCAGCACTTCGGTGGTCATCACCACGACGGGCGCGTGAGCGTTGACCGACTGGTCACCGGTCAGCAACCCGATCTGATCTTTGCCGTAGCGCGCGACGAAATCGTTGTGCTTCTGGTTGCTCAGCGCCTTCAGCGGCGTGGTGTAGAAACACTTGCCGCCGGACGCCAGCGCCATGTGCACGGCGAATTCGCCGACGACGGTCTTGCCCGCCCCGGTCGGCGCGCACACCAGAACACCGTGGCCGCTTTCCAGTGCCGCGCAGGCACGCCGCTGGAAGTCGTCGAGCTCGAAGGCCAATTCGGCGGCGAACCGGGCTAATTCGCCCTCGGCGACGGGGGGATCACCGCCGCGCGTGTCAGGTGATGTCGTCATGAGGTCCCGCGATGCTGGACGGCACGCCCACCGCGGACGGCGGGTCGATGACCGAGGCTTGGTCATCGGGAATGGCCGTGAGTGCCTCGCGTTTGGCTTTCCGTCGGTCGTGGATGCGGGAGATCTGAATGGCGAGTTCGAGCAGCAGCGTCAACGCCAGCCCGAGCGCCGTCATCGAGAACGGATCCGACCCTGGCGTGAAAACGGCTGCGAACACGAACATTCCGAAGATCAGGCCGCGTCGCCAGGACCGCAGCCGCTGGTAGGTCAGCACGCCGATGAAGTTGAGCATCACGATCAGCAACGGGAACTCGAAGCTCACGCCGAAGACCAGCAACAGGTTGATCAAAAAACCGAAATACCGGTCGCCCGACAGTGCGGTCACCTGCACGTCGCTGCCGACGGTCAGCAGAAACTGCAGCGCCTTGGCCAGCACCAGATACGCCAGCACCGCACCGGTCACGAACAGCATCGCCGCCGGGACCACGAACGCGACGGCGAAGCGGCGCTCCTTCTTGTACAGCCCCGGAGTGATGAACGCCCAGAGTTGGTAGAACCACAGCGGGCAGGCCAGCACCACGCCGGCGGTCAGCGCGACTTTCAGTCGCAGCATGAACTGGTCGAATGGCGCGGTGGCCAGCAACCGGCACCGGCCGTTGGCGATGTCCGCCCGCGCCGACGCCGGCAGCGCGCAATACGGATGCCGAAGCCACTCGCCCAGGCTTTCCAGCCCGAACAGCGGATGCGAATACCAGACGAATCCGACGGCGGTGGTCAGCAGGATTCCCGCCAGCGAGATGAGCAGCCGCGCACGCAACTCGGTGAGATGGGAGATCAGCGACATGGTCGCGTCGGGGTTGACGCGGCTGCGACGCTGACGCGGATCTAGCCGCTTGAAGAGACCGTTGGTGCGCACAGTGAATAGGCGCTCGTGCGCCGCGACGGCGGCGGGAAGCTAGGCCGACCGTCCGTCAGCCGCCGGCGGTTCGACCCGCTCGGAATGCACCGGCTGAGCGGGCGCGGTCTGGGGCGCTGACGTTTCCGGCTTGTGGTCACTGTTCAGTTCGCGGACTTCGGACTTGAAGATCCGCAACGACGTGCCCAGGGAACGTGCCGCGTCGGGAAGGCGCTTGGCGCCGAACAGAACGATCACCAGGACCGCGATGATCGCCAGGTGACCCGGAGTAAGAGCGTTCACGTGTGTTTACCTCCAGATGTCACCACGATGCTACCGCAGCCGTCGGCTCAGGAGCCGGAGCGCGCCGCGGCCTGATACGACTGCACCGCCGCGGTGGCGGCGTCACGCACCCGGTTGGCGAGCGATTCCGGCGCCAGCACCCGCACCGCCGAGCCCATGCCCAGCACCTGGCGGGCCATCCACTCTTCGGAGGCGTACGTGATGGCCGCCTCGCAGTGGCCGTCGGGCAGCTCGCGCAGCACCCGCATCGGGTAGTACTCGAACATCCACGACGCCGCGGGCGCCAGAGCCAGCGTCGCCGACGGCAGCGACGGGTCGGCATCGAACAGCGAGGTGTCCGGCGGTGTCTGGGTCGCGGGTTCCGGTGGGGCCGAGGGCTCGTCGAGCACGGCGGCTTCGACGATCCGATCGAACCTAAACAGCCGGACGCCTTCTGCTTCGCGCGACCACGCCTCCAGGTAGCTCTGGGCGCCGACCAGCACGATGCGGATCGGGTCGATGATCCGACTCGACAACGTGTCGTGCGAGGCCGCGTAGTAGTCGATGCTCAGCGCCCGCTTGTCGCGGACGGCGGCACGAACCGCGGCGGCGGCCCTGCTCTCGACGGGAGCCGGCTCGTCGACTGCGGCCACGTCGTTTCCGTGTCCGGCGGCCCCGGCGGCCGCTTCGATTTTGGCGATCGCGCTGCGCGCCGCCTCCGGGTCGACCACCCCCGGGATGTCGGCCAGCGCCCGCAACGCCACCAGCAGACCGGTCGCCTCCGGCGACGTGAGCTGCAGTGGGGTGTCCATGCCCGCCGAGAACGTCACCTCGATGGTGTCGCCGGTGAATTCGAAATCGATCAAATCGCCCGGGCCGTACCCGGGTAGACCGCACAGCCACAGCTGATCGAGGTCATCGCCGAGCTGCTTGACGGAAACGCCCAGCGCGGCAGCGGCCTGGGTGCGGGTGACCCGCGGGTTGGCCTGGAAGTACGGCACCATGTTCAGCAGTCGCACCAGCCGCGTCGATACGGGTGTCATCAGGCCTGCTCTCCGCCCGCGCCGGCGTGTGCGCGCAGTCGCTCCAGCACGTCGTCACGCAGCGACGACGGCTCCAGCACCAGCGCGTCGGCCGCGTAACCGGCGATGTCGCCCGCCAAGCGGCCGGTGGTGCCGATGTCGAGTTCGATCACCTCGCCGTCGCGGCCGTTGAGCTGCCGCGCCCCCAGCAATGTTCCCGAGCGGCGCAGCGCGGTGGCACGTCCGTCGGCCACCCACACTTGAGCCCGCACACCGGAAGGCGCGTCGGCGACCGCCTCGGCGACGATCTCGCGCAGATCGACGTCGCCGGGAGGGGCGACCGCGCCGGCCGGCCCGATGGGTTTCACCTGTTCGCCGATGCGGGACAACCGGAACGTGCGGGTGGCGCCGCGGTCACGGTCGTGCCCGACCAGATACCAACGGCCCCGCTCAGTGACGACGCCCCACGGCTCGACGGTGCGCACGGTGTAGGGCTCGGTGCGTGACGGACGATGCGGGAACTCCACGGCCCGGCCCGTGTCGATCGCCGACAACAGCGCGTTCAGGACATCCTCGGACCCGCGCAGACCCATGCTTCCCGCCGGTGACGCGATGGCGATGGGCGCATCCGGGTCGACATCGACGCCGGCGGCCCGCAGTTTGAGCAGCGCGCCCTGGGTGGCGTTGACGAGTTCCGGCGATTCCCACAGCTGGGTGGCGACGGCGACGGCGGCTGCCTCGTCGCCGGTCAGTTCGACGGCGGGCAGCGCATACGCGTCGCGGTTGATCCGATAGCCCTCCACCGGATCGAACGACGACACCCGGCCGGTCTCCAACGGGATGCCCAGGTCGCGTAATTCGTTCTTGTCACGCTCAAACATGCGCGAGAACGCTTCGTCGCTGGTGCTGTCGGCATACCCCGCCACGCTGGACCGGATTTTCTCGGCGGTGATGTATCCCCGGGTGGACAACAGGGCGATGACGAGGTTCATCAATCTTTCGACTTTGGAAGTCGGCACCCGCACCACCCTAGTTGCCGGGCGGCTACAGCTCATTCCCCGACTCACCGGGGCTGAACCCGATTGCCCGACTCCTCCTCAGTAGCCGCAGCGGGCTGCATCGTCGTCGGGCTACATGCTGGCGATCAACCGCTTGACTCGCTCGTCGACCGAGCGGAACGGGTCTTTGCACAAGACGGTGCGCTGAGCTTGGTCGTTGAGCTTGAGGTGTACCCAGTCGACGGTGAAGTCGCGACCGGCGGCCTGGGCGGCGCTGATGAACTCGCCGCGAAGCCGCGCCCGGGTGGTCTGCGGCGGCTGGTCGACGGCGGCGTCGATTTCCTCGTCGGTGGTGATGCGGGTGGCCAGGCCTTTGCGTTGCAGCAGATCGAAGACGCCGCGGCCGCGCTTGATGTCGTGGTACGCCAGGTCCAGCTGTGCGATCTTCGGGTCGGCCATCTCCATGTCGTAGCGATCCTGGTAGCGCTGGAACAGCTTTCGCTTGATCACCCAGTCGATTTCGGTGTCGACCTTGGCGAAGTCCTGGCTTTCCACGGCGTCCAGTTGGCGGCCCCACAGATCGACGACCTGCTCGATCTGTGCGTTGGGCTCGCGGGTCTGCAGGTGCTCGACGGCGCGCGCGTAGTACTCGCGCTGGATGTCCAGAGCGCTGGCCTGACGCCCGCCGGCCAGCCGCACTGGGCGCCGTCCGGTGACGTCGTGGCTGACCTCGCGGATCGCCCGGATCGGGTTGTCCAGCGAGAAGTCACGGAACGCCACACCTGCTTCGATCATCTCCAGCACCAGCGACGCGGTGCCGACCTTGAGCATGGTGGTGGTCTCGCACATGTTGGAGTCGCCGACGATGACGTGCAGTCGCCGGTATTTCTCGGCGTCGGCGTGCGGTTCGTCGCGTGTGTTGATGATCGGGCGGCTGCGCGTCGTCGCCGACGAGACGCCCTCCCAGATGTGCTCGGCCCGCTGTGAGAGACAGAACGTGGCCGCCTTCGGGGTCTGCAGCACCTTGCCTGCACCGCAGATGAGCTGGCGGGTGACCAGGAACGGCAGCAGTACGTCGGAGATCCGGGAGAACTCCCCGGCCCGCACGATCAGGTAGTTCTCGTGGCAGCCGTACGAATTGCCCGCTGAGTCGGTGTTGTTCTTGAACAGATAGATGTCGCCGCCGATGCCCTCGTCGGCCAGCCGCTGCTCGGCGTCGACCAGCAGGTCCTCCAGGACCCGCTCGCCTGCGCGGTCATGGGTGACGAGTTGCACCAGGCTGTCGCATTCGGCGGTGGCGTATTCGGGATGGCTGCCCACGTCGAGGTAGAGCCGTGCGCCGTTGCGCAGGAAAACGTTGGAGCTGCGACCCCACGAAACCACCCGTCGGAACAGGTAGCGGGCCACTTCGTCCGGCGACAAGCGGCGATGCCCGTGAAATGTGCAGGTGACACCGAATTCGGTCTCGATGCCCATGATTCGTCGCTGCACAATTCGAGCGTACTTGCTGAGCGGGCAACTGGTGCGGAAGCCCCCGGCGTGTGGCCGACCGCGTGGTGAGCCGCGTGCCGGTCAGGATTCAGCGGGACTGGGCGCCTCGCCGAACCGGCTGAGCGCCAGAGCCGCGGCGACCGCGATCACGAAGCCGGTCACCACCATCCAACTCAGGCCCTCACGGGTCTGGTCGCCCAGCCACGCCACCCCGATGAGGGCTGGACCGACCGTCTCACCGATGACCATCCCGGCGACGGCGGTGGTCACCGATCCACGGCTCAATGCCGAGGTCAGCAGCAGAAATCCGGCCGCGCCACCAACGGCCAACGCATAGATCGCGGGGTTGGCCCAGAACGCGGCCTTGGTCGGATCGATCGTGTCGATCAACCGGACGGCGATCTCGACGACACCGAAACCGGCGCCAGCGCCCAGACCCAGCACCAGCGCACGAGAGCGGTCCCCCAGGCGCCCGGCTGCCGCGCCGGCACCGAACACCAGGACGGTCACCACCAGCAACGCCCAGCCCAGTCCCGGCGGCCCGTGCCCCGAACCCTCCGGTCCGGCGGCCAGTCCGAGCATCGCGAGGCTGCCGCAGACCACGGCCACGGCAGCCCACTCCAGTGCGGACAGCCGAACGGACAGCACCCATGCGGCCACGATCGCGGTGACCGCGAGCGACGCCGCGATCGCCGCCGCGACAACGTAGATCGGCACCAGGCGCAGCGCCCCGATCTGCAGTAGAAAGCCGAGACCGTCCAGACCGATGCCCACCAGGTAGCGCCACTGCCGCAGCGCCCGCCAGAGCAGGGCCGCGTCGACCCCAGAATCGCTACCGGTATCCACCGAGCGCGTCGCCGCGGCCTGGAGCACGGTTGCCGTGCCGTAGCACACTGAACATCCCAGAGCGAGCAGCAAGCCGATCAGCACGAGATAGGACCTATTTCGACGAATCCTCCGCCGAGTCGTCCGACGACTCGGAGCCATTGCGTTCCGGCAGCAGCTGCTCCAGCGCGGCACCGGTGATCCGCCGGAACGCCCGCCGCGGCCGGTTGGCGTCGAGGATGGCGACCTCCAGCGACAAGACGCCCAAGGTGTCCTCCTCGCCGCCGTTGCCGCTGCCCGCCTTCAAGGCGTTGACCGCGATGTGCACCGCATCGGTCAGATCCGCATTCTCGGCATAGGAGTCCTTGAGTGCGGTGGCGATGGGTTCGGTCGTCCCGCCCATCACCACGAAATGCGGTTCGTCGGCGATCGATCCGTCGTAGGTGATCCGGTACAGCTCAGGCGGTTTGGTCTCACCGAAGTGGGCGACTTCAGCCACACAGAGCTCGACCTCGTAGGGCTTGGCCTGCTCGGTGAATATGGTGCCGAGCGTCTGCGCGTACACGTTGGCCAGCTGACGGCCGGTCACATCACGGCGGTCGTAGGCATAACCGCGGGTGTCGGCGAATTGAATCCCACCGCGTCGAAGGTTGTCGAACTCGTTGAACTTTCCGGCGGCGGCAAAGCCGACGCGGTCGTAGAGCTCGCTGATCTTCTGCAATGACCGCGAGGGATTCTCGGCGACGAACAGCACACCGCCGGAAAAAGCCAGTGCCACCACGCTGCGGCCTCGCCCGATGCCTTTGCGCGCGAGCTCGCTGCGCTCGCGCATCGCCTGCTCGGGCGAGATGAAGTACGGAAAACTCATGAATCACTTCCCGCGCGATCCGCGTCCGGCCCGAAAGTGTCCGCGCGCGAACGCGTGTGGATGACCTCGCGGGCCAGCTCGGCGATGCGCTGCTCGCCGACATTGACTGCGCCGTCGACACCGATGGTGACTGCGGTCGGAAAAATCCCGCGAACCAGGTCAGGTCCGCCGGTGGCCGAATCGTCATCGGCCGCGTCGTAGAGCGCTTCGACGGCAACCCGAAGGGCTGAATCTGCATCGGTCACTTGCGAATACAGCTTCTTGATCGACGACTTGGCGAAAATCGAGCCCGAACCCACCGACTGGTAACCCTCTTCTTCCAGGTTCCAGCCACCGGCGGCGTCGAAAGAGACGATGCGCCCGGCCTTTTCCGGATCGGGGTCGCCGATATCGAATCCGGCGAGCAGTGGCAGCGCCACCAAGCCCTGCATCGCTGCCGCAAGGTTGCCGCGGACCATGATCGCCAGCCGATTCACCTTGCCCGCGAAGGTGAGTGGAACGCCTTCCAGCTTCTCGTAGTGCTCGAGCTCGACGGCGTACAGGCGGGCGAACTCTACAGCGATCGCCGCGGTGCCGGCGATCCCGGTCGCGGTGTAGTCGTCGGTGATGTACACCTTCTGCACATCTCGCCCGGCGATCATGTTGCCCTGCGTCGAGCGCCGGTCGCCGGCCAGCAGCACCCCGCCCGGGTATTTCAGCGCGACGATGGTGGTGCCGTGCGGCAGTTGAGAACTGGGCGTGATCGCGTTGGCGCTACCGACGCCGGCGGGCAGCAGTTCTGGCGCCTCGCGGCGCAAGTAGTCGGTGAACGAGGAAAGGCCGCCAGTGGCGATTCCGGGAAGTGCAGAGTTGGTGGCCGGGCGATTGTGGAAGGGCCAGGTCACTGGCCGCCCTTTTGGACGTACGCACGGACGAAGTCTTCGGCGTTCTCCTCCAGAACATCGTCGATTTCGTCGAGCAGGTCGTCGGTCTCCTCGGACAGCTTCTCGCGACGCTCTTGGCCCGCGGCCGTGCTGGCAGTGGGGTCGTCGTCATCGCCGCCGCCACCACCGCGCTTGGTCTGCTCCTGGGCCATGCTGCCTCCTGCATCATCATCGGCCGTGAAACACGCCCGTCTGGTTTCTCCACCCTACCGGTCAATGGCGGCAATGCCCTGGCTTAACCGCCATGTCCCGCCCGCTCAGGTGGTCAGTTGCTCCACCAGCTCGACTGCGCTGTTCACCGAGTCCAGCAGTGCTCCGACGTGCGCTTTGCTGCCGCGCAGCGGCTCCAGCGTCGGGATGCGGACCAGCGAATCACCACCGAGATCGAAAATCACCGAGTCCCAGCTGGCCGCCGCGATGTCCGCGCCGAATCGGCGCAGGCATTCCCCGCGGAAGTAGGCGCGGGTGTCGGTCGGCGGGTTCTCGACTGCGTCGATGACCTGTTGTTCGCTGACCAGTCGCTTCATCGAACCGCGGGCCACCAACCGGTTGTACAGCCCCTTGTCCAGCCGGACGTCGGAATATTGCAGATCGACCAGGTGCAGGCGCGGTGCCGACCACGCCAAGTTCTCGCGCTGCCGGAAACCTTCGAGTAGACGCAGCTTGGCCGGCCAGTCCAGCAGCTCGGCGCACTCCATCGGATCACGCTCGAGCAGATCGAGCACGTGGGCCCAGGTTTCCACGACCTTGGCCGCGCTCGGATCGTGGTCGCGGCTGTCGACCAGCTTTGCCACTCTGTCAAGGTAAATCCGTTGCAGCGCAAGGGCGGTCAGTTCACGACCGTCAGCCAAGGCGACGGTGGCCCGCAAGCTCGGGTCGCGGCTGATTGCGTGCACGGCGTGCACCGGCCGGGCCAACGCCAGATCACTGAGATCGAATCCGTGCGCTGGGCCGTCCTCGATGAGGTCGAGCACCAGCGCCGTGGTGCCGAGCTTGAGATACGTCGACGTCTCGGAGAGGTTCGCGTCGCCGATGATGACGTGCAACCGTCGGTAACGGTCGGCGTCGGCATGCGGCTCGTCGCGGGTGTTGATGATGCCGCGCTTCAGCGTGGTCTCCAGCCCCACCTCGACCTCGATGTAGTCCGAGCGCTGGGAGAGCTGGAAGCCGGGCTCGTCGCCGGACGGCCCGATGCCGACCCGACCGGAGCCGGTGAAAACCTGGCGGGTCACCAGGAACGGGGTCAGCCCGGAAATGACGGCCGAGAACGGGGTCTGCCGGCTCATCAGGTAATTCTCGTGCGACCCGTAGGACGCGCCTTTGCCGTCGACGTTGTTCTTGTACAGCTGCAGCTTGGCGGCGCCAGGCACACTCGCGACATGCCGGGCGGCGGCCTCCATCACCCGTTCACCGGCCTTGTCCCAGATCACCGCGTCCAGCGGGTCGGTGCACTCCGGTGCGGAGTATTCCGGGTGGGCGTGGTCGACGTAGAGTCGTGCGCCGTTGGTCAGGATCATGTTGGCGGCGCCGACCTCGTCGGCGTCGACCACCGGTGGGGGTCCGGCCGAACGGCTCAAGTCGAACCCGCGGGCGTCCCGCAGCGGCGACTCCACTTCGTAGTCCCACCGGGTGCGCTTGGCGCGCTGGATGCCGGCGGCGGCCGCGTATGCCAGTACCGCCTGCGTCGATGTCAGGATCGGGTTTGCGGCCGGGTCTGATGGCGACGAAATGCCGTATTCGACCTCCGTACCAATGATCCGTTGCATCCCCCGAGCTTAGGCGTGACGACGATGCGCCCCGCGCAGCGGGGCGAGGAGGAGTCGCGCAAACAAACCGAGCGTGACGACGATGCGCCCCGCGCAGCGGGGCGAGGTGAAGCTGGGCCGACTGGCACTGCGTCTTCGGCGGCAACGACGCGACGCGTGGGTTATCGTCGGCGAGGCAGCGTGGAGGGCGAATTGATCGAGCCGGTGCGGTACGGATCAGAATCGGTTCCGGCGCGCCAGGCTGGATCTGCTCCCACCGCCGACGGGCGGCTTTCGCTGTTGCTGATCGAGGACGACCGCGCCGATGCGGTGCTGGTCGAGGAACTGATCGCAGACTCGTCCGCAGATATTCGGGTGGCGTGGGCGCCGTCGATGGCGCTCGCCGAGCAGTTCCTTGGCCACGAGCGCCCGGATTGCGTGCTCTTGGACCTGAATCTGCCGGACGCAATCGAGTTCGACGCCATCACCCGCATCGCGCAGTGGGACGGCACTCTGCCGGTTGTCGTGCTGACCGGATTGAACGACGAGCAGATCGGGGTGTCAGCAGTCGCCGGCGGCGCGCAGGACTACTTGATCAAAGGGCGCGTCGGGCCCGACATGCTGCGGCGGAGCTTGCTGTATGCGATTGAACGCAAACGCGCCGAACTCATTGCCGTGGATCTGCACGCGAGCGACCTTCGGGCCCAAGAGAATTCGCGACTAGAACGTGGTCTGCTGCCCTCGCCGCTGCTACTCGAGGCCCCGGAAGTGGACGTCGTCACCCGATACCGGCCCAGCCGCATCAACGCGTTGCTGGGTGGAGACTTCTACGACGTCGTGCAGACGCCGGACCGGACGGTACACATCGTTATCGGTGACGTCGCCGGGCACGGGCCTGACGAGGCGGCGCTAGGGGTGGCGTTGCGGATCGCATGGCGCACATTGACATTGAGCGCCATCCACGGTGACGCCGCAATGCGGCAGCTGGAAAGGATCCTGCACGCCGAAGGCCCGGGCCGCGGCATTTTCGCGACGATGCTGAGCCTGGCTGTCGCGCCCGACAGTCCGCGTGTCGTCGCCGTTCGCGCCGGTCATCCGGGCCTGCTGATGCACGGCCCCGGCACCGTGGATTGGGTGGAGCCGCCGGCCGGCCCCGCTCTGGGATGGGGTGGTGACAACTGGCCGCAGTTCGCCATGGAACTCCCCGAAGGCAGCGGTTTGGTGCTGTTGACCGACGGACTGTTCGAGGCGCATTCCGGCGAAGGTGTCGATCGCCTCGGCGAGAACGGTTTATTGGAACTGGCCCGCCCGCTCGCAGCACTGCCCGGGCCGGCGTTCGTGGACACGCTCATCGACCGGGCCGAAGCTGGGGCCCGAACTCATGGCGGATTCAGCGACGACGTTGCGGTCGTGCGGGTAGAGCGCAGCGTCAGGTGACGATCGGCGCGGCGGCGCAGGCAAACAGCCCCGAGCAGCGCTCGCCGCTGGGGTTGAGGCTAACGGTCGCGGGCTGGCAGAACCTGGTGCTGTCGGTGATGGCGTTGGTGGTGCTGACGGGCGCGGCAACCTCTGCGGCACTGTTGGCGCATACCGATGCGGTGACCCGCGAGCTGACCGACCACATTCAGCCCGCACGCGTCTCGGCCTATCGGTTGCAGAGCGCGCTGCGTGACCAGGAGACTGCGGTGCGGGGCTACGTCATCGCTGCGGACCGGCAGTTCCTGGCCCCCTACGCGGACGGGCAACAGGTCGAACGCGAGGCGGCGGCGCATATCAACGCTCTACTCGGTGACCGCGGCAACCTACTCGCCGATCTGAATGCGATCGAGCACGCCGGCGCGACATGGCGTGGCTCCTACGCGCAGCCGCTGATTAACACGGTGATACCGGGTGCGCCGAGCGTTGTGAAGATCGGGACGGCGGACCGCGGGAAGGCCCAGTTCGACCGGATCCGCACGCTGTTCGATATCGAAAACGCCGATCTGGCAGCCGCGCAGAACGTCGCGGTCCACCAATTGGACGTCATGCGCAGCTGGCGCGACCGCGTCCTCATCGTCATGGTGGCAGTGTTCGTCGCCGGATCGATTCTGCTCGCACTGTTGATGCGACGCGCGGTGACCCGACCTCTGGCGGTACTGGCCGCGTCGTGCCGGCGGATCGCGAGCGGCGACTTCGCCCACCGCATCGTCCCGCAGGGGTCCAAAGACCTTCGTCAGATCGCGAACGACGTCGACAACATGCGGGGGCGCATCGTGACCGAGCTGGACATATCCCGATCGGACCGGGCTCGTCTCAAGTTGCAAACGGAAGCGCTCGACGCCCAAGCGGTCGAGCTACGCAGATCCAACGCCGATCTCGAACAGTTCGCCTACGTGGCCTCCCATGACCTGCAGGAACCGCTGCGCAAAGTCGCCTCGTTCTGCCAGTTACTCGAGCAGCGCTACGGTCACGTACTCGACGAACGCGGCATCGAATACCTCGAATTCGCCGTTGACGGCGCCAAACGCATGCAGGTGCTCATCAACGACCTGCTCACCTTTTCCCGGGTCGGTCGGGTCAAGACCACTCAGGAGATCGTGCAACTCGACACCGCCTTGGACACCGCGCTGGCCAATCTGGTCATCGCGATCGAGGAATCCGGTGCGCAGATACTTCGGGGGGACAGCCCACTCCCCCAGATCGTCGGGGACGGCACGCTTCTGACGATGTTGTGGCAGAACCTGATTGGCAACGCGGTCAAGTTTCGGCGCGAGGACCGCGCACCTCGGGTGGTCATCGACTGCGAACGGGGCATAGGCGATAACCAGGGCCACTGGATGCTCAGCGTGGCGGACAACGGCATCGGCATCGCGCCCGAATTCGTCGATAAAGTGTTTGTCATCTTCCAGCGTCTGCATGGTCGGGATGCCTACACCGGCACCGGTATCGGGCTGGCGCTCTGCAAGAAAATCGTCGAGTTGCACGGCGGTACGATCGGCATCGACACCAGCTACCAGAGCGGAACGCGATTCTGGTTCACCTTGCCTGTTGCTGCCGCCGGCGACGCGATGCCCGTCGGAGTTTCTGAAGGAGCCCATCGATGACACCGGATTACAGCGCGATCGAGGTGCTGCTCATCGAGGACGATCCCGGAGACGTCGTCATTACTCGGGAAGCCTTCGAGCACTACAAGATTCACAACACTTTGCGGGTGGCACGCGATGGCCAGGAGGGCCTCGACTACCTCTATCGACGCGGCGCTCATTCGAGTGCGCCACGGCCGGATCTGATCCTGCTCGACTTGAATCTGCCGAAATACGACGGCCACCAATTGTTGAAACAGATCAAATCCGATCCGGAGTTGTGTCACATCCCCGTCGTTGTGCTCACCACGTCGGCCGCCGACGAAGACATTTTGCGTAGCTACCAACTGCACGCCAACGCTTACGTCACCAAACCTGTGGGCTTTGGCGAATTCATGAATGTCATTCGTCAGATTGACGAGTTCTTCGTCCAAGTCGTGCGACTTCCACGCCGTTAATCCGCCTGGTGTTAGTTGACGCTGGTGCCTCGAGTGATTACCTTCACCCTGGTGCCCGCTCACGCTGCGCCCCAGTCAACTGAAAACTTGTCCGGAAAGCGCTACGGCGAAGTCCTTCTGGTGACGCCGGGTGAGGCGGGACCGCAAGCCACCGTCTACAACAGCTATCCGCTGAACGACCTCCCCGACGAGTTGTGGTCGGCTCTCGACGCGAAAGCCATCGCGGCCGAAAACGGTGCTGCCACAGCACTACTCAACGGCCCACGGTATTGGCTGATGAACTCGATCGAGAAGGTGTCCCAGGCCCCGCGGATGGTCAAGAACTTCGGCGGAATCGACATGTTGCTGCAAGCGACCGTCTTGCTGTCGGCGATGGACCCCGCCCCGTACACCGCCAACCAGGTCAACCGGCACACCGTGTTCACCTACGACGCCGGCGAGGAGATCTACGAGCTGCACGACCCCGCGCTGCGGCGCTGGATCATGCAGACCTGGAGCCAGATCGTCGACCCGAACCTGTCCCGCGCTGACCTGCCCGGTCTCGGGGACCGACTTCAGCTGCCGAGCGGCTGGACGTACAAGTCGCGAAAGCTCACCAGCCCGTTGCACATCGACACCACGACGCACGCCGCGCAGGTGTTGCAGGACGATCTACGGAACAGCTACTCGCTGTTCACCGGCTGAGCCGGATCTTTCGGCGCTCGGCTTCGCCGCGCTTGCGACCGCCGCTACAGGTACTGGCCGAGGTTCGACTCGGTGTCGATCGCCCGTGAAGCGCTCGAACTCTTGCCGGTGACCAGCGTGCGGATGTAGACGATCCGCTCGCCCTTCTTGCCCGAAATCCGCGCCCAGTCATCGGGGTTGGTGGTGTTGGGCAAGTCCTCGTTCTCGGCGAACTCGTCGACGATCGAATCGAGCAGGTGCTGTATCCGCAGACCGGACTGGCCGGTCTCCAGCACCGCCTTGATCGCGTTCTTCTTCGCCCGGTCGACGACGTTCTGAATCATCGCGCCGGAGTTGAAGTCCTTGAAGTACATCACCTCTTTGTCGCCGTTGGCGTAGGTGACCTCGAGGAACCGGTTGTCGTCGATCTCGGCGTACATCCGCTCGACGACCTTCTCGATCATCGCTTCGATGCAGGCCCCCCGGTCGCCACCGAACTCGGCGAGGTCGTCGTGGTGCACCGGCAGGGTCTCCACCAGATACTTGGAGAAAATGTCCTGTGCCGACTCGGCGTCCGGGCGCTCGATCTTGATCTTCACGTCGAGGCGGCCGGGTCGCAGGATCGCGGGGTCGATCATGTCCTCACGGTTGGAGGCGCCGATCACGATGACGTTCTCCAGCCCCTCCACGCCGTCGATCTCACTGAGCAGCTGCGGGACGACCGTCGTCTCCACGTCGGAGGACACCCCGGTACCCCGGGTGCGGAAGATCGAGTCCATCTCGTCGAAGAACACGATCACCGGTGTGCCTTCGGATGCCTTTTCGCGCGCCCGCTGGAAGATCAGCCGGATGTGTCGCTCCGTCTCGCCGACGAACTTGTTCAGTAGCTCGGGGCCCTTGATGTTGAGGAAGTACGACTTCGCCTCGCGAGCGTCTTCGCCGCGAACCTCGGCCATCTTCTTGGCAAGGGAGTTCGCAACGGCCTTGGCGATCAGCGTCTTACCGCAACCGGGCGGGCCGTAGAGCAGCACACCTTTGGGCGGACGCAGTGCATATTCGCGGTAGAGCTCCTTGTGCAGGAACGGCAACTCGACGGCGTCGCGGATCTGCTCGATCTGGCGGCCCAGTCCGCCGATGTCGTTGTAGGTGACATCGGGCACCTCTTCGAGGACGAGGTCCTCGACTTCGGCCTTCGGGATGCGCTCGAACGCGTAGCCGGCCTTCGTGTCGACCAGCAGTGAATCGCCGGGGCGGAGCTTACGGGGACGCAGGTCGTCATCCGACGAGTCGTAGACACCTTCCGGCAGATCCTCGGCCACCAACGGCTCGGCCAGCCAGACGATGCGCTCCTCGTCCGCGTGACCGACGACCAAAGCACGATGACCGTCGGCGAGAAGCTCGCGCAGAGTTGAAATCTCGCCGACTGATTCGTAGGTGCCGGCCTCGACGACAGTTAAAGCCTCATTGAGCCGAACCGTCTGCCCTTTGCGCAATGACTGGACTTCGATGTTGGGCGAGCACGTCAAGCGCATCTTGCGGCCCGACGTGAAGACATCGACGGTGTCGTCTTCGTGGGTGGCCAACAGGACGCCGTAGCCACTGGGCGGCTGCCCCAGCCGGTCGACCTCCTCGCGCAGCGCCAACAGCTGCTGGCGGGCTTCCTTGAGGGTCTCCATCAACTTGGAGTTGCGCGACGCCAGCGAGTCGATGCGCGCCTCGAGCTGGTGGACGTCGCGCGGATTGCGCGCGGCGCTCGACGAGCCGACTGCGTTCTCCAGCTGTTCACGCAGAACCGCGGCTTCCCGTCGCAGCTCTTCCAACTCGGCGGCATCCTCGATGGAGAGGTCTGGCTCGCCAGGGCTTCCGAACGCTTCACGCTCAAACTCACCCATGGTGCGCTCCTTTCCCACTCCGGAACGGTGGTGCGGCTGATGGGACAACGCTACCGGCGATTTCCGAATCATGCGGGAAGTCGAAATGGGGCACACTGGCATCAGCGTTAACATCATGTTGAGTTGGCTTTACCGAGAGGACCTTAGTGAGCGTGAAATCCCTAGCCACAGGCATTGCGGCGGTTGCCGCGGTCGGCGCGGCGGCGGCAGGTGTGACCTGTATTGCATCCGTCACCGGTGCGTCGCCTCACGTTCAGCCTGTGGTGTTCGGTGTGCCGCTGCCCACGGCCCCGATCGCCGACCTGCCCACGCCAGACCAGTTGGTCACCGTCTTGAACAGCTTGCAGGACCCGAGCGTGTCATTCGCCAACAAGGGCTATCTCGTCGAGGGCGGCATCCCGGTTCCGGTCGGCATTGCTGACCACGAACTGCAGAAGGCTGCGTCCAAAGGCAGCCTGCCGCTGACGTTCAACATCAGCAATATCGTGCCCGCCGGCCCTGGTGCGGCGACGGCCACCATCACCGCGTCGGGCCCGCGCCTCGCCCCGACACCCGAGTACCTCACGTTCGTCGATCAAGGCGGCTGGAAGCTGTCGCACGACTCGGCGATGACGCTGATCTCGGCAGTGCGTTCGCACTGACGCGGCTGGATGAGCCGACCTCTCAGCAGAGTCTTGAGTGCCGTCGCTGTCGCGGCGGCACTCGGGCTTCCGGGGTGTTCCAGTGACGAGCAGGACGCGTCGCCGCAAACCACACCGCCGCGGGCGTCTGCGTCGGTGAGCCCGCCGGCGGCGCCGCAGACCGCTGCGCTGCCGTCCCCCGACGCCTTGGCCGGCGTGCTGTACCGGCTGGCCGATCCCGCGGTGCCCGGCCTGCAGAAGCTGAACCTGGTCGAGGGCGCCACCCCCGAAAACGGCGCTGTCTTCGACGCATTCGCCACCGCGCTGGTCAACGGCGGGTTTGCGCCGGTGAAGTTCGACGTCCGCGACGTCGGGTGGTCGGACCGTGATCCGGCCGACGTCGTCGCCAATGTCAACGTCGGCACGCCGGATGCGCGCGGCCCCCGCTTCGCCTTCCCGATGGAATTCAAGCCGTCTCAAGGTGGGTGGGAGCTATCGGCGCGCACCGCCGATGTGCTGCTGGCCTACCGAAACGATTCCGCCGCCCCTGCGCCGACGCCGGGTCGCTGATTCCGGCGATGTGGATCGGCTGGCTCGAGTTCGATCTGCTGTTCGGAGATGTCCGCTCGCTCAAGCAGAAGCGATCGGTGGTTCGGCCGATAGTGGCCGAGTTGCATCGCAAGTTCGGCGTGTCTGCCGCCGAAACCGGATCCCACGAGCTGCATCGACGGGCGGGTATCGGTGTGGCGATCGCCTCGGCCGACCGTCAACACGCCGTCGAGGTGCTCGATGCGGCCGAACGCCTGGTGGCCGCCCGCCCAGAGCTCGAGTTGCTGTCGGTGCGCCGAGGTCTGCAGCGCGGCGACGACTAGCTCGGTCGCTTGCGGCCCCGGGGTGTCGGGGTGACGGCACCCGGAGCCAGTCGCCGCGCGGACACCAGGAACGCGGTGTGGCCGCGCATGGTGTGTTGCGGACGCACCGCCAAACCGACGGCATGCCAGCCGCGCTGCATCGTCTCCCAGGCGCGCGGCTCCGTCCAGCACTGCTGTTCGCGAAGCGCCTCCACCGTTTTCGACAGCTGAGTCACGGTGGCCACGTAGATGACCAACACGCCGCCGGCCACGACGAAGCGCGACACGTTGTCGAGCACATCCCACGGCGCGAGCATGTCCAGCACCGCCCGGTCGATAGAGCCCTCGGCCAGCTCCGCGTCGTTGACGTCGCTGACGATGAGCTGCCAGTTGTCGGGAGCGGCGCCGAAGAACGTCTCGACGTTGCGGCGGGCGTGCTCGGCGTGGTCGGCTCGCACATCGTAGGAGATCACCTGCCCGCCCGGCCCGACCGCGCGCAACAGCGAACAGGTCAGCGCCCCAGACCCCGCGCCGGCCTCCAGAACCCGTGCGCCCGGGAAGATGTCGCCCTCGTGCACGATCTGGGCGGAGTCCTTCGGGTAGACCACCTGCGCGCCACGAGGCATCGACATGACGTAATCCACCAGCAGCGGACGCAGCACTAGAAACTGATCGCCGTTGGCCGACTTGACCACGCTGCCTTCCGGTTGCCCGATCACCGCATCGTGCGCGATGGCGCCGCGATGAGTGTGAAATTCGCTGCCCGGGCTGAGCAGCATCGTGTAGTGCCGCCCCTTGGCGTCGGTCAGCTGAACGCGATCGCCGATGGCGAAAGGACCGGTTGCGGGCACAGCTGACCAGCCTGCCAGCAGACGCGCCGACTTCGGTGCGCGGGGTTGTCCGACCTGGCCCCTAGTCTGCGGATATGAGCGGCGAGTCTGCGGATCCGAGCGCCGAGCCGGATAGACCAGTCAAGCGGCCGGCCCTGTCACCGTCACGGGCGGCCGATTTCAAGCAGTGCCCGCTGTTGTACCGCTTCCGGGCCATCGACCGGCTGCCCGAGCCGTCGTCGACCGCGCAGATCCGCGGCTCCGTGGTGCACGCCGCGCTGGAGCAGCTCTACGGTCTGCCTGCGGCCGAACGCGGCCCGCACACCGCCGACGCGCTGGTCGACCCCGCGTGGGAGCAGGTGATCGCCGGAGAACCCGAGCTGGCCGGGCAGTTCGACCCCGAGGCGCAGACCCAGATTCTCGGCGAGGTACGCAACCTGCTGTCCGGCTACTACCGGCTCGAGGACCCCACCCGGTTCGACCCGCAGAGCTGCGAGCAGCGCATCGAGGTTGAACTCGCCGACGGCACACTGCTGCGCGGGATCATCGACCGGATCGACGTCGCGCCCACCGGCGAGTTGCGGGTGGTGGACTACAAAACCGGTAAGGCCCCGCCGGAGGCCCGGGCGCTCGCCGAGTTCAAGGCGATGTTCCAGATGAAGTTCTACGCCGTCGCGTTACTGCGCTCGCGGGGCGTACTGCCGACGAGGCTGCGGCTGATCTATCTGTCCGACGGCCAGTTGCTGGACTACTCTCCCGACGAAGCCGAGCTGCTGCGCTTCGAGAAGACGTTGATGGCGATCTGGTCGGCGATTCAATCAGCCGGTGCGACAGGCGATTTCAGGCCCCGGCCGTCGCGGTTGTGCGACTGGTGTGCACATCACGAGCACTGCCCGGTGTTCGGCGGCACACCGCCGCCGTACCCAGGTTGGCCGGATCAGCTCAACGAGGGCGGAGCCGACGCCGTTCTGCAGCACCGAAGCGAGCCGGCCGCCTGATTGACCGCTACTGCAGCGGCGACATGTCCTGCAGCATCGTGGGTATCAGCTCGCAGACGGTCGGGTGGATGTGCATCGTGCGGGCCAGCGTGGTGTAGGGCGCTTTGGCCGACATCACGTCGAGGATGGCGTGGATGGCCTCGTCGCCGCCCACCCCGAGGATCGCCGCCCCGAGAATCTGCTTCGTCTCGGCGTCGACCACGACCTTCATAAAGCCTTGCGTCTCACCCTTTTCCACCGCGCGCCCGACTCTGGTCATGGGCCGCTGACCGACCAGCGCCGGGCGGCCGGACTGTCGTACCTGCTCCACCGTCATCCCGGCGCGTCCCAGCGGTGGGTCGATGTAGAGCGCGTAGGCGGTGATCCGGTCGCTGACCCTGCGGGGATCACCGTCGAGCAGGTTGGCCGCGACGATTTCGAAGTCGTTGTAAGAGGTGTGGGTGAACGCGCCTTTACCGTTGCAGTCGCCCATCGCCCAGATGTGGTCGACGCTGGTTTTCAGTTGGTCGTCGACGGTGACGTAGCCGCGTTCGTCGGTGTGTACACCGGCGTGCTCGAGGCCCAAGTCGTCGGTGTTGGGCCGACGGCCGACCGCCAGCAGCAGATGACTGCCCGCGATCGGTGCCGCGCCGTCCCGCGGCGTCAACTCGAAACCTTTGTCGCGCTTGGTAATCCGGATGTCTGCAGCGTCGACCACGATGTCGATGCCCTCGTTCTGCAGGATCGACCGAACGGTGTCGGAGACGTCGTCGTCTTCACGGGACGTCAGCCGCGGACCCTTCTCGACCACAGTCACTTTCGCGCCGAACCGTCGGTACATCTGCGCGAATTCCAGTGCGATGTAACTTCCGCCGACCACGACGAGATGCTCGGGCAGCGTGTCGAGTTCGAGGATCGAGACGTTGGTCAGATAGTCGATGTCGGAGAGGCCGGGGATGTCGGGCACCACCGCGCGGCCGCCGACATTGAGGAAGATGCGTTCGGCCCGCAGAATGTCGTCGCCGACCCGCAGCGTGTGCGGATCCTCGAACCGCGCATGGCCACGAAACACGGTGCAGCCATGCATCCCATCAAGCCAGTCTTCGACACCTTTGCGGTCATCCAGCATGATGGCGTCCTTGCGCGCCTTGACTTTCGCCATGTCAACGCTGATCGTGCCGGTGTCGACCCCGTAGTCGGCGCCACGCCGTGCCATGTGCGCGGCCTGCGCGCTGGCCACCAGGGTCTTGGTCGGGATGCAGCCGGTGTTGACGCAGGTACCGCCGATCAGCTTGCGCTCCACCACGGCGACGGTCTGGCCGGCTGCGGTCAGTCGCCCTGCCAGCGGGGGCCCGGCCTGGCCGGCACCGACGACGATCGCGTCGAAACGCTGTGTCACAGAGCAGCTGTGGCGGCGGCGAGCGCGAATCCGCCCAGCACCGCGACAGCATCTTCGAGCAGCGCAGCCGGAAGGTCGCGTCCAAACGATTTCGCCAGTGCGGCGCGTGCATGGAACCCGCCAAGGGTGCCCAGGACCGCGCCGATGATGCCCGCCCCGAGCGCACTCCAGGTGACGCCCCACGCGGTGCCCACGACGGCGCCGGCGAAGGCGCCGAAGGCGATCCGGGCGATGAACGACGGCGGCGCCGTGCGCGGTGGTGTCTTGGGCTGTTGGTCGAGGAAGAGCTCACCGACCGCCAGCACGCTGAAGACGATCGCGGTGATCAGATTGCCGACCCAGGACGCCCAGGTGCCGCTGAGGTTGATCCAGTGCAACACCGCGGCCCAGGCGACGACGGTCGGAGCGGTGAAGGTGCGCAAGCCCGCGATCACACCTATGCCGAGAGCGAGCAACAGAACGTAGAAATGCGTCATGTGCGACACAGCGACCCCTCCTGAGGGTTCGGCGAACAAACGCGACTCAGCCGGACGCTAACACAACATCGCCGCCCAGCGGGGCCCATGCACGATCAGAATCGGAAGAACCGGACGTTGGATGCCAGGATCGCTTTGGCCCCGATGGCCGCGAGTTGATCCATGATCGCGTTGACGCCGCGGCGCGGCACCAGAGCCCGCACCGCCGCCCAGTCGGGATCGGCCAATGGGGAGATCGTGGGTGATTCCAACCCTGGAGTGATCGCCGTGGCTTCGTCGAGAGCGGTTCGCGGGCAGTCATAGTCGAGCATCAGGTACTGCTGGCCGAACACCACGCCCTGCACCCGGGCGACCAGTTGATCACGGGCCGCGGCGTCCGGCCGGGCGGCAGCATTCGGATCAATCTGTTCGATGAGGACCGCTTCTGAATCGCACAGCGTCTCACCGAAAGCCACCAGGTTGTGCAAGTTCAAGGTGCGACCCGAACCCACCACGTCGGCGATCGCGTCAGCCACCCCGAGCTGAATCGAGATCTCCACGGCGCCGTCCAGCCGGATCACCGTCGCGTCAATACCGCGGGCCGCCAAATCTTGTCGCACGATGTTCGGGTATGCGGTGGCGATTCGCCGGCCGGCCAGATCGTCGATCTTCCAGTCACGCCCGGCCGGGGCGGCGTACCGAAAAGTGGAGGATCCGAAGCCCAGCGCCAGTCGTTCGTGCACCGGCGCGCGGGACTCCCGCGCCAAATCCCTTCCGGTGATGCCGAAGTCGAGCTCACCGGAGCCGACGTAGATGGCAATGTCCTTGGGCCGCAGGAAGAAGAACTCGACCTGATTGTGTGGGTCGATGACGGTCAAGTCTTTCGGATCGGTACGACGCCGGTAGCCGGCCTCGGAGAGGATCTCGACGGCCGAATCGCTCAGTGCCCCCTTGTTGGGCACCGCCACTCGCAGCCTCGTGGAGCCGTTCCGGTGGTGCAGCGTCATCACAGTTTCCGGTACACGTCGTCGAGCGTGAGTCCGCGGGCGATCATCAGCACCTGAGCCCAGTACAGCAACTGACTGATCTCCTCGGCGAGCGCGTCGTCGGACTCGTGCTCGGCGGCCAACCACACTTCGCCGGCTTCCTCGAGGACCTTCTTGCCGACCGTGTGCACGCCCGCGTCCAACGCGGCGACGGTACCGCTGCCCGGCGGGCGGGTGCGGGCGCGTTCACCGAGTTCGGCGAACAGATCCTCGAAGGTCTTCACGGCCAGCGATTGTTCCATGCGCAGCTACGCAAAGTCACGGCGGTTTCAGGTCGCCGTAGCCGGGGCGGCCTCGTCGGGCATGTCTTCCAATGACACCCCGTTGGTTTCGCGGACCCATCGCCAGACGAAAACAAACGACAACACCGCACACACCGCATAGAAGCAATAGGCCCCAGCCAGGGCGTGCCGCAGCGCGGGGAACGTCACCGCAATGGTCCAGTTGGCCAGCCACTGCACGCCTGATGCGAGTCCCAGCGCCGCCGACCGGATCCGGTTGGGGAACATCTCCCCCAGCAGCACCCACAGCACCGGTCCCCAGGAGACGGCGAACGCGACCACGAACAGGTCGGCGGCCACTAACGCGACGATCCCGGAAGCCCCGCCGAGTTGTGGCTGACCGTCCCGCGAGGACGCGCCGGCGAACACGACCGTCATCATGATCAGTGCCAGCGACATGCCCGCCGATCCCGCCAGCAGCAGCGGTCTGCGGCCGAGCCGGTCGATCAGTGCGATCGCGACCAAGGTGATCAGCACATTCACCCCGGTTGTCACCAGCGCGATGGTGAACGACGATTTCTCGCCGAATCCCACTGCCTCCCAGAGCAGATCGGAGTAGTTGAAGATCACGTTGATGCCGACGAACTGCTGAAAGACGGCCAGCCCCAGACCGACCCAGACGATGCCGTAGAGCCCGCCCGTCGGTGTGCGCAGGTCGCGCCAGGACTGTTGCTTCTCCTGCGCCAGGCTATCCGAGATGCGGGCGATGGTCGGCTCCACATCGCGGTCCCCGAGCAGGGTGCTCAGCACCTGGCGTGCCTGCGGAACCTGCTGCCTGGCAACCAGATAGCGTGGCGATTCGGAGATGGTGAAGATCAGCGCGAAATACAGCAGTGCCAAAATCAACTCGCCGAGAAAGGTCCAGCGCCACGCTTCCAGGCCCAGCCAGAGCGGCTTGCTCGAACCGCCGGCGAGGTGGAACGGCACCCAGGTCAGCGCCATCGACCCGAACAGGCCGCACACGATGGCGAGTTGCTGCAGCGAGCCGAGCCGGCCGCGGAATCGCGGCGGTGAAACCTCGGCGATGTAGGCCGGCGCGGCCACCGACGAGAAGCCGATGCCGACACCGCCGATGAAGTGGAAGATGATGAACATCCAAATGCTGCTTGCCAACCCGGCGCCGAGCCCGCACACGAAAAACGACGCGGCCGACAGCTTCATCATCGCCAGGCGACCCATCCGGTCGGCGATCCGGCCGGCCGACACCGCTCCGATCGCCGCACCCAGCACCGCCGATGCCGCCGCGAACCCCAGTAGCGCGTTGCCGATGTGAAAGTCGGCCTGCAGCGCCTTGACGGCGCGGTTGGTCACCGAGATGTCGTAGCCGAACAGGAACCCACCGATCGCGGCGACCGACGCGAACCGCGTAGCGGTCAGGAATGCGGCGCGAGCGGCACCGGGATCGACGGGCACATCTTCATGAGAAGCCGACGGCAGCTCGCCGCGGGCATCGTCAGCGGCCATACAGGGCTCAGTCCTCGGGGTTGTAGCCGAGATTGGGGCCGAGCCAGCGCTCAGCTTCCTGCAGGGTCCAGCCCTTGCGCTTCGCGTAGTCGGCGACCTGGTCCTGGGCCATTCGACCGACCACGAAGTATTGCGCCTGCGGGTGCGAGAAGTACCAGCCGCTGACAGCAGCACCGGGCCACATCGCCATCGACTCGGTGAGCTCGATGCCGGTCCGCTCGCGGACGTCCATCAATTCCCAGAGCGTCGCCTTCTCGGTGTGCTCCGGGCAGGCCGGGTAGCCGGGGGCAGGCCGGATTCCCACGTACTTCTCACCGATGAGTGCCTCGTTGTCCAGCTGCTCGTCCGGCTGGAATCCCCAGAACTCCTTGCGGACCCGTTGGTGCATCCGTTCGGCGAACGACTCGGCCAGCCGGTCGGCAAGTGACTCCAGCAGGATCGCGTTGTAGTCGTCGTTGGCCGCCTTGAACTCGGCGGTCTTGTCCTGGCTGCCGAGCCCCGTGGTGACGGCGAAGGCGCCGACGTAGTCAGCCAGACCGGTGTCCTTCGGCGCGATGTAATCGCCCAGCGACCGGTTCGGGATGCCGTCGCGGTGTGCGCCCTGCTGGCGCAGGTTGTGCAACGTGGTCAGCACCTCGCTACGGGTGTCGTCGGTGTACACCTCGATGTCGTCGCCGACCGCGTTCGCCGGGAAGAATCCGATCACCCCGTTGGCGGTCAGCCACTTCTCCTTGATCAGGGTGTCGAGCATCGCCTGGGCGTCGTCATAGAGCTTGCGGGCGGTCTCGCCGGAGGCCGGGTTGTTGAGGATGTCGGGAAATCTGCCCTTCATCTCCCAGGCGTTGAAGAACGGCTGCCAGTCGATGTACTCGCGCAGTTCGGCGAGGTCGTAATCATGAAATTCGCGTATTCCCACACCTTGCGCGGGCACCGGCGGCGTATAGCCGTCCCACTCGATCGGCGTCCGGTTCGCGCGGGCCTTCTCCAGCGTCAGCATCGGCCGCTCGTTCTTCTGGGCGTGCCGTTCGCGCAGGGCTGCGTAGTCGGTCTCGGTGGCTTCCAGCAGGGCCGGACGCTGCTTGTCGTCGAGGAGCGCAGCCGCGACCGGTACCGAGCGGGACGCGTCCTTGACCCAGACCACCGGACCGGTACGACGCGGCGACACCTTCACGGCCGTGTGGGCGCGCGAGGTGGTCGCGCCACCGATCAGCAGCGGGATCTCCAGGCCCTCGCGCTCCATCTCGACGGCGAAGTTCACCATCTCGTCCAGGGATGGGGTGATCAATCCGGACAGCCCGATGATGTCGGCGTTGTGCTCCTTCGCCGCATCCAGGATCTTCTGCGCGGGCACCATCACACCGAGGTCGATCACTTCGAAGTTGTTGCACTGCAGGACGACTCCGACGATGTTCTTGCCGATGTCGTGGACGTCGCCCTTGACGGTCGCCATGATGATCGTGCCGTTGGTGTCCTTACCGGCTGCCGCGCCGGACTCTGCCTTCTCCGCCTCGATATAGGGCAGCAGGTAGGCCACCGCCTTCTTCATCACCCGGGCCGACTTCACGACCTGCGGCAGGAACATCTTGCCTGCGCCGAAGAGGTCACCGACGACGTTCATGCCGTCCATCAGCGGGCCCTCGATCACCTCGATCGGTCGACCACCTGCGGCGGCGATCTCGGCCCGCAATTCCTCGGTGTCGGCATCGACGTGGGCGTCGATGCCCTTGACCAGGGCGTGCGTGATGCGCTCCCGGACCGGGAAGCTACGCCACTCGGCAGCGACCGGGTCGTCAGCCTTCTCCGACTTGTTGAACCGCTCAGCGATCTCCAGGAGCCTTTCGGCCGCGTCCTCGCGACGGTTCAGGACGACGTCTTCGATCCGCTCCCGCAGCTCGGGGTCGATCGAGTCGTAGGGCACCAGCGCGCCGGCGTTGACGATGCCCATGTCCAGGCCGGCCTTGATGGCGTGGAACAGGAACACCGCGTGGATCGCCTCGCGGACCGGGTTGTTGCCCCGGAACGAGAACGACACGTTCGAGATACCGCCGGAGATGTGCACTCCGGGAAGGTTCTCCTTGATCCAGGCGCAGGCCTCGATGAAGTCGATCCCGTAGGTCGCGTGCTCCTCGATACCGGTCGCCAGCGCGAAGCAGTTCGGGTCGAAGATGATGTCCTCGGCCGGAAAGCCGACCTCTTCGGTCAGGATTCGGTAGGCGCGCCCGCAGATCTCCTTGCGGCGCTCCAGGTTGTCGGCCTGACCCTGCTCGTCGAAGGCCATCACGACGACGGCGGCGCCGTACTTGCGGCACAGCCGCGCCTCGCGGATGAACTTCTCCTCGCCCTCCTTCATCGAGATCGAGTTGACGATCGGCTTGCCCTGCACGTTCTTCAGGCCCGCCTCGATGACCTCCCACTTGGACGAGTCGATCATCACCGGGACGCGGCTGATGTCCGGCTCGGCCGCGATCAACTTGGTGAACCGGTCCATCGCGGCGATGCCGTCGATCATGCCCTCGTCCATGTTGATGTCGATGACTTGCGCACCGACCTCGACCTGCTGCAGGGCGACCGACAGCGCGGTGTCGTAGTCCTCGGCCTTGATCAGGTTGCGGAACCGGGCGGAGCCGGTGATGTTGGTGCGCTCACCGATGTTCACGAACAAGGAGTCGTCGGTGATGTTGAGCGGTTCCAGGCCCGAAAGTCGGGTGGCCACCGAGATCTCCGGCAGCTCGCGCTGCGGCTTGCCCTCGACGACCTTAGCGATCTCGGCGATGTGCTCCGGCGTCGTTCCGCAACAGCCACCGACGAGGTTGACCAGGCCCGCCTCGGCGAAATCGGCGATGTAGGAAGCCTGACGCTCCGGGGACTCGTCGTACTCCCCGAAGGCGTTGGGCAGGCCGGCATTCGGGTAGCAGGAGACGAAGGTGTCCGCGATCCGTGCCACCTCGGCGATGTAGGGCCGCATCTCCGGCGCACCCAGGGCGCAGTTGAGGCCCACCGCGATCGGCTTCGCGTGCCTGATCGAGTTCCAGAACGCTTCGGTGACCTGACCGGACAGCGTCCGCCCGGAAGCATCGGTGATGGTGCCCGAGATGATCACTGGCCAGCGGCGTTCGCGTTCCTCGAACAGCGTCTCGACGGCGAACACCGCCGCCTTGGCGTTCAGCGAATCGAAGATCGTCTCGATGATGAGGAGGTCGGCACCACCGTCGACCAGGCCGTTGGCAGCTTCGAGGTAGGCGGCGACCAGCTGGTCGTAGGAGACGTTGCGGGCTCCGGGGTCGTTGACGTCCGGCGAGATCGACGCGGTCCGCGTCGTCGGCCCGATCGCGCCTGCGACGTAGCGCGGCTTGTCCGGGGTGCTGAACTCGTCGGCGGCCGCCCGCGCCAGCGCAGCCCCGGCATAGTTCAGCTCGTAGGCCAGCTCGTGCATGTCGTAGTCCGAGAGCGAGACGGCGTTCGCGTTGAACGTGTTGGTCTCCAGGATGTCGGCGCCCGCCTCGAGGTACTCCCGGTGGATTCCCTCGATGATCTGCGGCTGCGTCAGGGTGAGCAGGTCGTTGTTGCCCTGAAGAGCCGTCGGCCACTCGGTGAACCGGTCGCCGCGGTAGCCGGCCTCGTCGGGCCGGTCTCGCTGGATCGCCGTGCCCATCGCGCCGTCGATCACCATGATCCGCTGGCGCAGAGCTGCCGTCAGCTCGTCGGTGCAGTCGGGGCGGATGTTCGGCGCAAAGGTGTTCGCATCAGCGCTCACGTGAAGTCCTTCCATTACGGAAGGCGTCCTTGGATCTGCCGAGCGTGGCGGATACCGGCAAGTGTCCGGAACCGTTGCAACGCCTCTCGACCAGAAAAGTTTACGTCGTCACCCAACGTCGGGACGCCCAGTTCGACCTGACCCGCCTGGCGATTGCGGTGCCCTTGAGCGCCGGCCGGCGGATCCTGTCGTCAATGTCGTAGTCATCAAGGTTAACCGAGTTGCAGCCGAACGTCTTTCGTCCGGACCGCGTCTGCGCCGGTTGTTGACGGCATCATCGGCGTGTTTATTCGGCGCACTCATCGTAATAAGCATAGCCGGTCTATGGAATGTCCGAGGTTCCTCTGCGCGCCGCGGCCTGGGTCAGGCTTTACGCTGGTTGGCGTGACCTCGCCGGATGTCAGCCCCTCGCTTCCCGAACTGCACAACACGATCGTCGTGGCTGCGTTCGAGGGATGGAATGACGCGGGCGACGCGGCCAGCGACGCACTGGAGCACTTGGACGCCATTTGGGAGGCCGATCCGATCGTCGAGATCGACGACGAGGCCTACTACGACTACCAGGTGAATCGGCCCGTGATCCGCCAGGTCGACGGCGTCACCCGAGAACTGGTGTGGCCGTCGATGCGGATCTCGCACTGCCGGCCGCCGGGCGCAGATCGCGACATCGTGTTGATGCACGGCGTGGAGCCCAACATGCGCTGGCGCACGTTCTGCGCCGAGTTGCTGGCCGTCGCCGACAAGCTCAACGTCGACACCGTGGTGATCCTCGGCGCGCTGCTCGCCGACACGCCGCACACCCGGCCGGTGCCCGTGTCCGGGGCGGCCTACTCGCCCGAGTCGGCGCGCCGCTTCGGTCTGCAGGAAACCCGCTACGAGGGCCCGACCGGCATTGCCGGGGTGTTCCAGGACGCCTGCGTCGCCGCCGGAATCCCGGCCGTCACGTTCTGGGCGGCCGTCCCGCACTACGTCTCGCAGCCACCCAACCCGAAAGCGACCGTCGCGCTGCTGCGACGGGTGGAGGAAGTGCTCGACATCGAGGTACCGCTGGCCGATCTGCCCGCCCAGGCCGAGGAGTGGGAGCTGGCGGTCACCGAGATGACCACCGACGACGACGAAATCGCCGAGTACGTGCAGTCATTGGAGCAGCGCGGTGACGCCGAGGTCGATATGAGCGAGGCGCTGGGCAAAATCGACGGCGACGCGCTGGCCGCGGAGTTCGAGCGTTACCTGCGCCGCCGCCGGCCCGGATACGGGCGTTAGGGTCGCACCTAGGACTTTTCCAGCGCCTGGGTGTGGGCGCTGGTGGAGCGCCCGAGAGCGCTGACTTCGGCGTCCATCCGCTCGATGTGGTCGCCGGTGTTCTTCAGGATCTGGCCCTCGCCGAAGCGGGTCGACAGGAACGGCTTCAGCCAGCGGAACACCCCCACCCAGCCCGGGCAGTAGACGCGTTTCTTGCGGTGCTCGATGCCGTCGACGAACGCCGCTGCACATTTGTCCACCGAGGTGGTCTTGTTCAACGGCCACGGGAACTTCGCCAGTTGCTCGCGGAACGTGGGGAGATCTTTCTGGGTGTCGCGGACCAGCGCGGTATCGATCCAGGACATGTGCGCCGAGCCGACCGCGACGCCGAGATGGGCGACTTCAAGCCGTAGCGCGTTCGCGAGATGCTCGTTGCCCGCCTTGGACATGTCATAGGGGGCCATGCCCGGCGCCGCAGTGAACGCAGCCAGCGAGGAGACGACCAAGACGTAGCCGCGACGCTCGATGATCGAGGGCAAGGTGGCGCGCACGGTGTGGAAGACGCCGAGCAAGTTGACGTCCAACACCCGCTTGACCGCTTCGGGGTCGACCTTCAGTACCGAGCCGTAGCTGGCGATCCCGGCGTTGGCGACGACGGCGTCGATGCCGCCGAACTTTTCGACCGCCCGGTCGGCAGCGGCTTGCATCGCGGCGAGATCGCGGACGTCGGCAACCGCGGTCAGAACATGCTCGTCGCCGCCCAGCTCGGCGGCCCGCTCGGCCAGTGCCGCCTCGTCGAGGTCGGTCAAGACCAGCCTGGCGCCCTTGGCGTGCAGGCGGCGGGCCACCTCGGCGCCTATTCCGTGGGCACCGCCGGTGATGAATACGACTTGCGAATGAACTGACGTCATGGCCGCAACCTACCTGTTGCTATCGCGCTGACGACAATTCCACTCCCAGCAGCGCATCGACCGCTGCCGCCACCGCGCGCGGGGCCTCCGCGTCGTGGCCGCCGTACTCCAGCGCGTCGGTGGTCCAGCCGTCAAGCGCGGCAAGCGCTTTAGGTGTGTCGAGATCGTCAGCCAGGTATTTGCGCACCCGGGCGATGACGTCGGCGGCGTCCGGGCCGGTCGGCAGTGCGATGGCGGCGCGCCAGCGCTGCAGCCGGGTGACCGCATCCTGCAGCACCTGCGGCCCCCAGTCCCGGTCGGCCCGGTAGTGCCCGGCCAGCAGGCCCAGCCGGATGGCGGCAGGCTCGACGCCCTCAGCGCGCAGACCCGATACCAGCACCAGGTTGCCGCGACTCTTCGACATCTTGTGGCCGTCCCAGCCGATCATGCCGGCGTGCACATAGTGTCGGGCGAATCGTCTTTCGCCGCTGACGGATTCGGCGTGCGCGGCGGTGAATTCGTGGTGCGGAAAAATCAGGTCGCTGCCACCGCCCTGGATGTCGAGCGTGCTGCCGATCCGGCTGAGCGCGATCGCCGCACACTCGATGTGCCATCCCGGCCGGCCGGGGCCGAACGGCGATGGCCAGCTGGGCTCGCCGGGGCGCTCGGCGCGCCACAGGAGTGCGTCGAGTCGATCGGTCTTGCCCGGCCGGTCCGGATCGCCGCCGCGTTCGGCGAACAGCGCGAGCATGGTGTCGCGGTCATAGCCGGATTCGTAGCCGAACTCACTGGTGGCGTCGGCGCGGAAGTACACGTCGGGGAACTCGGCGTCTTCGACCGCGTAGGCCGCCCCGGACGCCAGCATCTTCTCGACGAGCTCGACGACCTCGCCCACCGCCTCCGTCGCCGCGACGTATTCGCGTGGCGGCAGGATCCGCAGCGCCGCCATGTCTTCGCGGTACAGCGCCACCTCACGAGCCGCCAGGTCGCGCCAGTCGACACCGTCGCGGTCGGCCCGCTCGAAGAGCGGATCGTCGACGTCAGTGACGTTCTGGACGTAGTGCACCTGATGTCCGAGGTCCTGCCACAGCCGGTGGATCAGGTCGAACGTCAGGTAGGTCGCGGCGTGGCCCAAATGGGTGGCGTCATACGGGGTGATCCCGCAGACGTACATGGTGGCCGTCGGACCGGCCGCAACCGGGCGGATCTGACGATCGGACGTGTCGTACAGCCGCAGTTCCGGGCCGCGTCCAGGCAGCGCCGGTACGGGTGCCGAAGCCCACGACTGCATACCGTCGACTTTAGGCGGGCGACGATGCGGGCCTTACTAGGCCCGCTGTGGGGGTCCCCCCAGCCGCGCAGCGGCGAGGGGGCGAGGCCGCCAATCGAGCCGGGGCGTGTCGGTCAGCTCGCCAGCCGGATGGCACCCAGCAGCAGGTCCGCCAACTCCGCGCGACACATCAGGAAATCGGGCAGGTACGGATCGGGACGGTTGTAGATCATCTCCGAACCGTCCAGCCGTGAGGCGTGCATGCCCGCGGCCAGGATCACGCCCGCCGGCGCGGCCGAATCCCACTCCCACTGCCCGCCGGCATGAACGTAGGCGTCGGCATCGCCGCGGATCACCGACATCGCTTTTGCTCCGGCAGAGCCGATTTGGACGAACTCGAGGTCCAGCTGCCGGGCCAGGTGGTAGAGCACGGCAGGTGGCCGGTTCGAGCTGGCGGTGATGCGGATCGGCCCGGACAGTGCCGTGGTGGGTGCGCTGACGGTGTCGCTGCGGTACAGCTCCCCCATCGCGGGCAGGGCCACCGCGGCGTCGGTGATCGCGCCGTTCGGGCCGCCGTGGCGCTGCCACAACGCCACGTGCACCGCCCAGTCGCTGCGTCCCTCCCAGGAGAACTCGCGGGTGCCGTCGAGCGGGTCGACGATCCATACCCGATCGGCATCCACCCGGGTCAGGTCGTCGTAGGCCTCTTCGCTGAGCACCGCGTCGCCGGGCCGCTCGGCGCGCAACCGCTTGAGCAACAGCGCATTGGCTTGGATGTCGCCCTCGTCCCCAAGCAGCCACGGATGACCGAAGCCGACGCGATCGCGCACGGCCAGCAACAGCTTGCCCGCTTCTTCGGCCAGGTCAGCGGCCAGCGCGGCGTCCGTCACGTGGGGATTCATCCGATCCAGTATCGCCGAATGTCAGCGGTTCGACGCGATCCAGGCGTTGGTGAAGCGCTGAACTGTGCCGATGTCGTCACCGAGTCGACCGATGATGAAGTTCTCGATCAGTCCGCCGACCAGCGGAACGTGCACGTCGACGGTGGTGCTGAATTGCAGTTGCGACCCGGTCGCCAGGGGGGTCAACAGCACCGCGCCGTGCGCAGTGACCGGCGCTCGTGGCACAACGACTTCGATTGCGCCGCAAGCCTGTTGGTCATCGATCCAACTCCACCGCTCGGTCCGCGCCATCCCGAGGTCGCCGCCGGCCAACCTGGTGACGGCCGTCGGCAGCCGATCGGCGAAGAGGCTGACGGCCAGCTCGACGGTCACTGCCCCGTCCGGCTCGACGGTCAACCCGTTGAGCGTCGCGGTGCCGTTCTCGAAATTGGTCAGCCGGGCCCGCCAGTAGTCGTCGTCGGCGAACGCGGAGAGGATGTCGCCGACGCCGACCGGGGCGTCGACCGACAGGTCGAAGGTGCGCGCCACGGCTAGAACGCCGGCCAGGGAATCGGCCGGTGCCGATCCGGGCCGGGCATCACCGGGTTTTGCAGCAAAGCGCGGGCACGAAGGTGCAGCGCCACCACTTCGGCGCTGGTGATGTGCTCACTCAGCGCTTCGCCGAACGGCCCGCCCACCGCGTCGACCAGGCAGGCCACCTTCTCCAGAGTCTTACTGTCGAGAGTCGTGCCGGCCCACCCCCACAGCACCGTGCGTAACTTGTCCTCGACGTGCAGGCACACCCCGTGGTCGACGCCGTAGACGTCGCCGTCGACACCGCGCAGCACATGACCGCCCTTGCGATCCGCGTTGTTGATCAACACGTCGAACACCGCCATGCGGCGCAACCGGATGTCGTCGGCGTGCACCAGCGAGACGGGATCGCCGGCATAGTCGTAGGCCCGTAGCACCGGGATGTATCCGGGCGGCAGCGTGTTTGCCGGCACCAGGTCGACGAGACCCAGTCCGGGTTCGGGCTCGGAGTCGGGCGCGTCGCCGGGTTGGTCAACCCACAGCTGCAGCATGCCCGGACCGGCCGGTCCGTGTCGAATAATGGTGTAGGGCACGATATTCCAGCCCAGCTGAGTCGACACCAGGTACGCGCAGAGTTCGCGGCCGGCCAATGTGCCGTCGGGGAAGTCCCAGAGCGGCTGCTCCCCCGAGACGGGCTTGTACACGCAGTGTGTGGTGCGGTCGTCCAACTTCGCTTCGCACAGAAAGGTGGCGTTGCTGGCCGACCGGATGCGTCCCAGGACCGTCAGCTCACCGCGCTGCAGGACCTCTCGGTCGTCAGGCCTCTGCGTCATCGTCGGGCCCGAGCAACGCACTGCGCCGATAGCCGTTGGTCCGCGCACAGATGTGTCCGTCGGAATCCAACGGCTCATCGCACAACGGGCACGGCGGGCGGCCTGCCGAGATGACGCGATTGGACCGGGTGGCGAATTCGCGCGCCGATTCCGGCGACAGGAACACCCGTACGGCGTCGGGACCCTCATCGGTGTCGTCGAGCACAACCGAGGCGTCGAACTCGGTGTCGCTGACGGCCAGCAATTCGACGACGACGGTCTGCGCCTCGGAGTCCCAGCCCAGGCCCATGGTGCCGACCCGGAATTCCGCGTCGACCGGGGTGATCAGCGGCTTGAGGTCCTCGATCTCACCGGGTTCCGGGGGCACCGGGGTGCCGAACCGGCGGTTGACCTCGACCAGCAGCGCGTCGATACGCTCGGCGAGCACCGCCACCTGCTGTTTCTCCAGGATCACCGAGACAACACGGGCCTCGTGCACCGCTTGCAGATAGAAGGTGCGATTTCCGGGCTGCCCAACAGTCCCGGCGACGAATCGGTCGGGTGAACGGAAGACGTGAATCGCACGAGACATGGCAACTCCAAAATACCGGGAGATGAAGCCGAGTCGTAAATCTCAGTCGGTCGAACCGCCGACGACCGCCTCATCGGCGGGCGTCTCACCGGCGGACGGGGGTGCGGCCGTCAGCGCGGACGTCAGCTGCGCGCCGGTGTGGTTGACGTGCAGGACGAACGGCCGGAGCTTGGTATAGCGGACCACGCTGACCGATGCCGGATCGACCGAGACCCGCTGGAAGCCGTCGAGATGCAGACTCAGCGCATCGGCGACGATCGCTTTGATCACATCCCCGTGCGTGCAGGCCACCCACAACACGTCGGCGCCGTGCTCCTCGGCCAGGCGGGCGTCGTGCTCGCGCACCGCGGCGACCGCGCGGGTCTGCACCTCGGCCAGGCCCTCACCGCCGGGGAACACCGCGGCGCTCGGATGCGCCTGAACCACCGACCACAACGGCTCCTTGAACAGCTCGCCGAGTTTGCGACCCGTCCATTCGCCGTAGTCGACCTCGGCGAATCGTTCGTCGACGATCGGCTCGACGCCGAGTTTCTCGACGAGCGGTTCGACAGTGAGTCGGCATCGCAACTGCGGTGACCGCACCACCGCCCTGATCGGCAGCTCACCGATGCGGTCGACAAGCTGCGCGGCTTGCTCGCGACCTTTGTCATCGAGGTCGACGCCCTCGGAACGACCGGCCAGCACGTGGGCGGTGTTCGACGTCGACCGGCCGTGCCGCAGAAGAAGAACGGTCATATCGCGCTCACCACCCCGGTTGCCAACAAGATCAACACGGCCGCACCGGCCGCCACCCGGTAACCCACGAACCAATACATGCTGTGGTGCAACAGGAATCGCAGGAACCACGCCACCGCGGCGAGTCCGACCACGAACGCGATCGCGGTCGCCACCAACAGCTGCGGGCCGGTCGCACTCATCCCTTCCAGCACCGGATGGAACGCGTCCGGCAGCGAGAACAACCCGGAGGCGAATACCGCCGGAATCGCCAGCAGAAAACCGAACCGGGCAGCCAGCTCACGCTCGAGCCCCATGAACAACCCGGCGCTGATGGTCGACCCCGATCGCGACACCCCAGGCACCAGCGCCAGCGTCTGAGCGATGCCCACCACGATGGCGTCGCGCCAGGTCAACTCATCGGCGCCGCGGCTCTGCCTGCCGAGTCGCTCGGCCAGGGCGATCACGATCGAAAACAGCACCAGCGCGGTCGCGATCACCCACAAATTGCGAACGCCCGATCGGATCTCATCCTTGAAAAAGAGACCGAGAACACAGATCGGCAGCGTCCCGATGATCACATACCAGCCCATCCGGTAATCGATGCCGCGGTTCTCGGCGGCGAGCAGTCCTTTGAACCACGCCGCGACGATCCGCACAATGTCTCGGGCGAAATACACCAGAACCGCGGCCTCGGTGCCCAATTGCGTCACGGCGGTGAACGACGCGCCGGCATCACTGGCGAAGAACACCCGCGACACGATGGCCAGATGGCCCGAAGAAGAGACCGGTAAGAACTCGGTAAGGCCCTGAACGACGGCCAAGACGACGACCTGCCACCACGTCATCGCCGGGGTCGCAGTCACGACGACGACCGTACCGGGTGATCACCGGGCTGCCGCCAGACAGCCCTAGTCGTTGGCCTCAGCCAGCGCAATCGCGTCGCGGACCGCGGCGCCCAGGCTGCGTTCGTCGGTGACGTCGACATCGACGACATTGCGCCGTACCGAGGCGACGACGTCCTCGCGCTGCGGCACCGGACCCCGCAACCGGGGCCGGTACACCTCGACCAGCAGCGACTTGCCCTCGATGCAGAACGCAAAGCTGCGGCCGTCGCCAACCCGCCCGAACCCGCTGGCCAGGAATTTGGCGGAGAAATTCCCCACCCACATGTCCTCGATAGCAAACTCTCCGTCAGAGAATTGTCCGTTTTCGGCAACGCTCATAGGCTGACCTTACCTCGCCGTAAATAACGGTATGCCTCGGGAAGCGCACGCCGTCGCGGACAATGGTCCTTAGGATCGGACACGAACAGGGCCACCCCCTCCAGACCGGTTAGCCCCCAGATTGCTCGGAAGTTACCCCTTGCCAATACGCCGCAAACATGGCGCATACCTGCTCCGACTGCAGGTCACTGGCCTGCTGTGTGCACTGCTGACGGCGGCCGGGTGTTCGGGCAAGACGTTGGATGACTCGCCGCCCGCGATCGCGCCGGCTCAGCCCGCGCCATCACCGCCGATATCGCACGTCCCGGCCGGTACGGTCCGTCCGCTGAACGCTCGGCCGCAGGCAGCGATTTTCGACGACCGGACCGCGCAACTGGTGACGGTCGTTCCCGGACCCAGCGCCGCAGCGCCGGCACGCGTCATCACGCTGAGCTCTCAGCAAACATCGCCGCGGGTCATCGACTTGCCCGGGCCGGCGACCGGGCTGGCCGGCGACAACAGCGGCACCGCCTATGTCTGCACCCATGGCGGCTACTTCGTGGTCGACCTGGCGGCCGGACGCGCCGTCCGGGTCGGCGTCCGCGAAGCCGACAACGTCGACTTCACCGCCATCACCCGGCTGCTCGACGGCACGGTCGCGCTGGGCACCGCCGATGGGACGCTCCGCACTCTCATTCCCGGCGCAACCGACGGGCGTCGCGTCACAGTTCACGCGCACATCGATTCTCTTGCGGCACAGGCAAACACCGTCGCAGTGCTGGATCGCGGACAGACGTCGGTGACCACCGTCGGCGTCGACGGCCGAATCGGGCAGTCGCTGCGCGCGGGCCAGGGCGCAACCACGATGGTGGCCGACCCGGCGGGCCGGTTGCTGGTGGCCGACACCCGAGGGGGTCAACTGCTGGTGTTCGGAGTCGACCCGCTGATCCTGCGTCAGGCCTACCCGGTGGCGCAGTCGCCCTACGGCGTGACCGGATCTCGCGGCCTGGCTTGGGTCTCGCAGACTTCGGCGAATATCGTTGTCGGTTACGATCTGTCAACCGGAATACCACTGGAAAAGGTACGTTACCCAACCGTGCGGCAACCCAACACGCTGGCCTTCGACGATGCTGCGGGCACGTTGTATGTCGTTTCCGGCAGCGGCGATGGTGTCCAGATCATCGAACACGCGGCGACGGGACCACGTTGACGACAGCGCGACACGGCCGGATGCCGGTGGGCTGGGAGACCGAACTGTCCGACGACTACGAGTGGGTGCCGCTGCGCCTGCCGCCCGAAGTCACCCGGGTCAGCGCCTCGACCCGGCTGTCCATCGAAGCCGAATACCGGGGCTGGGAGCTCACCAGAGTGCGGCTTTACACCGACGGAAGTAGGCGTGTTCTGTTGCGGCGCAAGAAGTCTCGTGCCGAAAGGTTCGACGGCACCCGGCCCGATCAGCCGGATCTGTGACGGTGAGTCCCGAACCTTCTCCGACGTACGAGGCGCTGCGCCGATTGCTGTTCCTGGTGCCCGCCGAACGCATCCACCGGGCGGTGTTCGCCGGCCTGCGCGGCGCAACGGCCACCGCTCCGATGCGGCATCAGCTGAGCCGTCGGCTCGCGCCGTCCGACCCGGTATTGGCCAGCACAGTCTTCGGAGTGCGCTTCCCCGGTCCGCTGGGCCTGGCCGCCGGCTTCGATAAAGACGGCACCGGGCTCAAGGCCTGGGGCGCACTGGGTTTCGGTTACGCCGAGGTCGGCACGGTCACCGCGCACGCCCAGCCGGGCAACCCGACTCCGCGGCTGTTCCGACTGCCCGCCGACCGCGCGCTGCTCAACCGAATGGGCTTCAACAACCACGGCGCCGCCAAGTTGGCCTACCGGTTGGCCCGGCACCGGCCCGACGTGCCGATCGGGGTCAACATCGGCAAGACGAAAATCACCGCACCGGCCGATGCCGCCGACGACTACCGGGCCAGCGCGCGACTGGTCGCGCCGCATGCGGCCTATCTGGTGGTCAATGTGAGCTCGCCGAACACCCCGGGCCTTCGCGATCTGCAGACAGTCGAGTCGCTGCGGCCCATCCTGTCCGCGGTCTTGCAGGAAACCTCGACACCGGTTCTGGTCAAGATCGCGCCCGATCTGGCCGACACCGATATCGACGAGATCGCTGATCTGGCAGTTGAACTCGGCTTGGCCGGCATCGTCGCAACCAATACCACGGTGTCACGCGACGGGCTGAGAACGGCTGGTGTCCAGAAGTTGGGCAGCGGCGGCATCTCCGGGCCGCCGCTGGCCCGCCGCGCCGCCGAGGTGCTGCGGCGGCTGCACGGGCGGGTCGGCGACCGGCTGACGCTGATCAGCGTCGGCGGCATCGAGACTGTCGACGACGCCTGGGACCGGATCACCGCGGGAGCGTCGCTGCTGCAGGGGTATACCGGCTTCATCTACGGCGGAGGCTTGTGGGCCAAGCACATTCACGACGGCCTTGCCATCCGCCTGCGCGAGCGCGGGTTCGCCTCGTTGAGCGAGGCCGTGGGATCTGGCTGAGCTCAGTGCTCCACACTCCCGGCGTTGGCCAGATGGCCGGCGACGAACTCCGTGGTCAGACGATGCCAATCGCGCCATCGCCGCACCATGTGATGCCCGACCCCGTCAAGGCCCACCCATTCGGCATCGAGCCCGCGCTGGCGAGCACGCCCGGTTCCGGCACGTGAGCCGGCCGGGTCGGTCGTGATGTCCGCGGTGCCGTGCACGACCAGCAACCGGGTGCGCGCGGGGATGAGGTCGCCGTCCTGGCCTTCCCACCACGGCGCCAGCGCCACCACCGCACCGACGCCCCCGCCCGCGGCCAGGTGTGCAGCGACTCGCCCACCCATCGAATGTCCAACCAGCACAATTCTTTCCGGTTCGACCCTCCGCTGGATGTCGTCAAGAACTGCCCTGGCGTCCGCCACCGGATCCATCCGCGGGCTGTTCCATCCGCGGAGCCGGTACTGCACCTGCCGCACGTCGACCCCGGACCCCAGTCGGCGCCGCAGCGCGCGCGCGAGAAAGGCCATGCGGACGTTCGCCAATTGCCGCGGCGAGGAAGCCTGATCGCTGCGCACCCGGCCGCCCGGCAGCACCAACACACACCCGTGCGGCGCGTTGTCGTCAGGCATCGGCTAGTGCTGCTCGTAGACCCCGTGGATCACGGCTCGCGCGATGGCGTGCTGAAAGAGGTTGAAGCCCAGGTACGCCGGGCTGGCGTCCTCACCGAGATCGAGCTTGTCGACGTCGACCGCGTGTACCGCGATGTAGTAGCGGTGCGGCCCGTGCCCGGGCGGCGGCGCTGCGCCGATGTAGCGACGCGCGCCGGCGTCGTTGACGAGGGTCAGCGCGTCACCCGGCAGGTTGCTGCCGTCGCCGGCGCCGGCAGGCAACTCGGTGACCGAGGCGGGCAGGTTGGCCACCGCCCAGTGCCAGAAGCCAGACGCCGTCGGGGCGTCCGGGTCGTAGACGGTCACGGCGAAACTGCGTGTCCCGTCGGGAAATCCCGACCACGACAGTTGCGGGCTGACGTCCTCGCCGCCGGCACCCATGATGCCGCTGACCTGGGGCGTGGCCAGGGATTGGCCGTCGGTGATCGATGCCGATTCCAGATGAAACGACGGTAGCGTGGGCAGTGCGGCGTACGGGTCGGGCGCTGTGGTCATGCTCGGTTCCTCTCGTTGATGCAGCTAGCAGTGCGTCAGGAAGTGTGCCAGCACCTTGGTGCCGAAATTCAACGCGTCGACGGGTACCCGCTCATCGATCCCGTGGAACAACGCGGAGAAATCCAGATCCGGCGGCAGTCGCAGCGGAGCGAAGCCGAAGCAGCGAATGCCCAAGCGTGCGAACGCTTTTGCGTCGGTCCCACCGGAAAGCATGTACGGCACGGTTCGCGCGTCGGGATCGACGGACAGCAGCGCCGCGTTCATCGCGTCGACGAGCTCGCCGTCGAAGGTGGTCTCATACGACGGCAGCGTGGTGATCCATTCGCGGGTGACGTCGGGCCCGATCAGCGCGTCGACCTCGGCCTCGAACGCCGCCAACCGGCCGGGAAGCACCCGGCAGTCGATCACCGCTTCGGCCGTCGCCGGTACGACGTTGGCCTTGTAGCCCGCTTTGAGCATGGTGGGATTGGCGGTGTCGCGCAGCGTGGCCTTCACGATGCGGGCGATCGGGCCGAGTTTCTCCACGGCTCCCTCGAGATCCGGCGAATCGGTGTCGAAGGTGTATCCCGTTTCGTCACCGACGGCCGTGAGGAACTGCACGACGCTGTCGGTCGCCACCAGCGGGAAGCTGTGCCGACCGAGCCGGGCAACGGCCTGCGCGACCGCGGTGACCGCGTTGTAGTCGTGGACCATCGAGCCGTGTCCCGGCCGCCCGCGCCCCGTCAGCCGCATCCAGTGCATGCTCTTTTCCGCGGTCTCGATGAGATAGAGCCGACGTTCGCCGCCGTCGCGGCGCGGCACGGTCAGCGAAAACCCGCCCACCTCGCCGACCGCCTCGGAGATGCCGTCGAACAGGTCGGGCCGATTGTCGACCAGCCAATGCGCACCGTATTTGCCGCCGCTCTCCTCGTCGGCGATGAACCCGAACACCAGATCGCGCGGCGGAACGATCCCGGCCCGCTTGAAGTGCCGGGCTGTCACGATCATCATGCCGACCATGTCTTTCATGTCGACCGCGCCGCGGCCCCAGACATAGCCGTCCTCGATCGCCCCGGCGAACGGGTGCACGCTCCATTCCGCCGGCTCGGCGGGCACGACGTCGAGATGGCCGTGGATCAGCAGGGCGCCGCGGGAGCTGTCGGCGCCCTTCAGGCGGGCGAACACGTTGCCTCGTCCGGGCGCGCCGGACTCCAGGTATTCGACCTGGTAGCCAACCTCCTCCAACTGGGCGGCGACCCACTGGGCGCATTCGGCCTCGCCCTTGGTGGTGTCCAGGTCACCGGTGTTGGTGGTGTCGAACCGGATCAACCTGCTGACAACGTTCGCGACGTCGTCGATGGGGGTCTCCGCGGGCACCGTCACAGTCACCTTTCCTACCATTGCGGCCGACGCGGACGCGCGGCGCTCACGGTCAGCTTCCCCACAATCGGTCCGTCACAATCTTTTCGCCGAGCCAGGTTTGGGCGCGAGCAGTGCGATCCGTTAGCCTTAGCTGCCAATCGATTGGCCGGTCCGAGTGGCGGAATGGCAGACGCGCTAGCTTGAGGTGCTAGTGCCCTATTAATGGGCGTGGGGGTTCAAGTCCCCCCTCGGAC
>CAWIJT010000005.1:0-432845 GCA_963836495.1 uncultured Actinomycetota bacterium
GAAGGAGATCTTCACACCGTCGAACTGCGGTTCGATCTTGTCAATCTCCCGACAGGTATGCCAAGGATCACCACGTTGTCGCCGACGAAGATGCCGTTGCTGTTGTCGAAGTATGCGACGACGTTGCGGTGGCCGGCACCGCTCGCGGACCGCACCGCCGCGACAATGCCGCCGATCGACAGCAGTACCAGCGCTACGGCGAGGCCTGCCTTCGCATTCCGGAGGTTCACGGTTGATTCCTGCCTGTTTGCTGGACATTCGGCGGCGCGGCAACGGGTCCCGGCTCGACCAGCACTGGCGGTATCTCGCCGGGCGCCGGTTGCTCGATCGGTTGGGGCTCAGGACTGGCGGGCCCTGGGCCCAGTGGGGGTCCCGGTGGCGGCCCACCGGGTGGTGGTGCCGGCAGCTCCGGCTTGAGCGGATAACGAGGATCGCCGGGCTTTCCGGTGATGGCATCGGGGACTTTCAGGCGCGGTTCCCCGCCCTGGCCGGTGCGTGGATAGGGCAGCGGCAGCGGCGGCGTTCCCGGTTGTCCGACCAACGGTTCGGTAACTTGGCTTGGCAGTAGGGTGGCCGGATCGAGGCCGAGGTCAGAAAAGGCCGAGTCGATGAAGGGCTGGATGAATTGCCCTGGCAGCAGGTTGACGACGTACGCCTTGAAGAATGGTCCGGCCGATATGGCTTCACCCAACGCTAACCCGTAGTTATCAAGCCCCTTGAGCGCCTTCTGCAAGCGCTCTTTTCGGTTGTCGACGATCGCCAAAGCACCATTGAGCTTGTCCAGCGCGGGCGGGAGGTTACGCGGTTCTCGCCGATGAAACCCTTCAACTGCCAGGGCCGCAGCGGAAAGATTGTTGGCGATCTGATCAAGTGCCTTGCTCTGTGTGTTCAGCTGGACTAACAGCGAGTTGCTGTTCGTGACGAGGCTAACCACCTCATCGCTTCGCTCCGCCAACACTTTTGTCGTTTTGTGTTCATTGGCCAACAAGGTCCGGAGCTGTTTGTCGCGCTCGTCGAGCGTCTCCGACAGGCGCGCCACGCCTTGCACCGCGACCTTGAAAGCCGGTGGCGTATCAGAAAACTCATGAGCCAGCACGGCCAGCGAGTTCGACAGCTGATCGGTATTCGGCCGGCTGTCGTCCCGGTGAGATCTCCCAGCGCATCGGGCAGCTGGTAGGCAGGCGTTGTTCGGGCGAGTGGGATCGGCGCTGAGAGTTGCCCTTCTCCGCGGGGAGTGACCTCCAGCAGCTTGCTACCCAGTGCGCTCCTCAACTTGACCGCCGCCTCGGTGCGGTCGCCGAGCCGAATGTTGTTGGGAACGTTGAACTTCACCACCACCCGCGCCCCGTCCAGCGTGACGCTCGAGACTTCTCCAACCTTGAAACCTGAAACCTGAACCAGGTTTCCAGCGGCGAGCCCACCAGCCTCGGCGAAATACGCCGAGTAGCTTTTGGTGGTCACGATCGACAGCAGCTTGTCGTAGTTCAGGCCCGCATACGTGCCGAGAAGTATTGCGCTGATGGCGATGGCGCCAACGGCGAGGGGGCTGCGTTCAGTAAATTTCACTTCGGCGTGCACCTTCCTGTGCTCTGGCCAGCCACCTTGATGAGCACCGGTTGGCCGCCCTTGCCGTTCACCCTCAGCAACAGATCGCATAGGTAGAAATCGAAAAAGTCTCCGTACAGGCCCAGCCTGCTGATGACTTGATAGGTGTCTGGAAGCGTGTTCAGCAGGTTGTCCACAAATCGTGATCGGCCATCACCAGGCCCGCGGTCCGATCGGTCTCGTGTACTACCTTCTGGAGCGGCGGGCGCGCCTGTGCAAGCAGGTCGGCGATCGACCCGGCCGCTGCGTTGGCATATGCCACGCCGTTACTGATGTCTTTTTTGCGAGCTTCCAGGCTCGCGACAAGCTGAGACAATGAATCGACGGCTTTGGCAAACTGGCCGCTTTGGTCCCCAACCGAGCCGAGCAGGGTATTCAAGTTGACGACGACCTGGCCGATCAGCTGATCCCGGTCGGCCAAAGTGTTTGTCAGGTCGGCGGTCTGGGTCAGCAGGGATCCGATCGTGTCGCCCTGACCCTGAAAAGCAGCGATGATTTGTCCGCTCAGCGCATTGATCTGGTCAGGATTCAGGGCGCGGAACAGTGGCCGAAAGCCGCCAATTAACGCGTCGAGGTCTAGCGCCGGATGGGTTTGAGCTAGCGGGATGGTAGCGCCCGGGTTGAGCTTCTTGGCGCTCCCGGCTCCCTCTTCCAACGCCATGAACCTGCCGCCGATGAGGTCGTCGAAGCGGATGACCGCCTTGTTGCCCTCGGTGAGCACTACCGAGTCGTCGGTGGAGAACTTGACGCGCACCGTGGAGTCCGGCTGGACCGAAATGTCCTTGATTTTGCCGACTTCCACACCCCCGATGCGGACAAAATTTCCGTTCTGCAACCCTGAGACGTTCGCGAACACCGCGTTGTAAGTCGTCGTGTTTTCGAAACGTATCTGGGCAAAAGTCACGAAGATCAGCGCCGTCCCTAACAGGCACACGATGGCAAAGACAGCGAGGCGCCAGAACTCGCCCCGCAAACTTCCCGGCATGTGTTTGCCTCTCTCCGTGGTGTTTTCGGCGATCAGTGTGCTGGCGCGGATTGGGGTGGCAGCGGGAGCGGCGCCGGCGGTCCGCATACCTGAGTGACGATCCCGCAGGTAGGTTGCATCCCCGGGTGCGGGGGCACGAATGGCTCTGAGCCTGCGGGCGGCGGGCCGGGTTCTCGCGGCCTGCCGGGCGGAGGCGCCGGCGGCAAGCCCGGATACAGCGGCGTCCCGTCCGGGGCGTACCTAGGTGCCCCGTAGGGCGGGGCGCCCGGGTAGGCGCATCCCGGTCGAAGGCGTCCGCACGGCATCGGCCCGGGCGCGGGACCTCCCGGATGACGCAAACTCGGCGGTTTGGGTATGCCGCGGGTAGCTGGTAAGTAGTCGGTGTAACCCGGCACGCCGATACCGACATTGGGGCGCACGTCCAGGCCGGAACCCCATCCGGAGTTGGTGACCACGTACCGCACCGGCCAGTTCTTGCTGACATCGGGCAGCGAACCACAGCCGGGCGCTCCTCCCGGCCCGCCCTTCTGACCGTTGATAGGCAGGTTATCTGGATAGCGATACTGGTCCGCGCCCCACAGCAAGCTGGTATCGAGAATCGCGGATTTTCCGTCGCGGCCGCCGGCGGCATCCAGCAAGCCCATGTCTAGGACCTTTTTTCCGCCGAGCAGCGTGCACGTTATTTCAGGGTTGTACTTCATCAACAACCTGGTGGTGGGCTCGAGCCCGTTAATGCCGCGGATCAGGTTGTCTCTATTCGGGCCGATCAGGTTGATACCGCTGTTCGAGAGCCCGACGGCATCGAGGAGCAGCGAGTTGAGTGCTCTTGCATTTTCGCTCAGCGTGGAGCTAGTCGTAGTCGCGGAGTCGAGCACGGTCAGCAGGTTTCCCGCCGCGGCACTGTACGTGTCGGCAAACCCTCTGAGGGCACGCCAGTCGGCCCGGATTGTGTCGCTGCGCGGATTGATCGCTAACAGCACGTCGTTGAAGTCGGTGACGGCTTCGCCGATTTCTTGCCTTTGCCACGAAAACCCTCGGCCAGTGCCGACAGCACCGCGTTGAGTTTCGCGGTATCGATCTGATTGAGGACACCGACCACATTTTGGAACACCGTGTTGGCTTCGATGCTCACGTTGCTTGAGTTCACCACGGCGCCAGATGTCAGCCGCCCACGGCTTGGCTGACCGGGGGCGGTGAGCTCGACGAATTTGCCCCCGAAGACGGTAGAGGCGCTAATCTGCGCGCCGACGTTAGCGGGAATGAAAGTTAGCTGATTTGAATAGATTTCGAGTTGCAGTTTCACCGGATCGTCGAATTGTATGGACGCCACTCGGCCCACCACGACGCCACGGAACTTCACCATCGCGTAGGGCTCCATGACCAGTCCAGTTCGATCGGACACAACGGTCACCCGCGCATACGACGTGAAGTCGCGGTTGAAGGCGAGCGAGGTAAACGGGATGATGCTGATCATCGCCAACACGAAGATCAGCGCCCACCATCCGGGATGCAGGCCAGCCGCGCGTCGTTTGGTTTCCATCGCCACTACCCGGACAGATGGAAATTGCCGGAACGCCCGAAAAGAATCAGTACCACGAACAGCGTGGCGAATGTCGCTACAACCAGCGAGGCGCGGACCGCGCGCCCGGTCGCCTCACCAACGCCCGCTGGACCGCCGGAAGCGGTGAAGCCGTAGTAAGTGTGGATCAGCATGATGATCAGGGCCTCGATGCCGACCTGAATGATCGCGTAGACCGTGTCGATTGGGCTCAAAAAGGTTCTGAAGTAGTGCTCATAGCCGCCACTGGATTGGCCGAAGCTTGTGGTGAACATAAAGCGCGACACCACGATTCCGGCCGACTCGGCCAGGCAGCCCACTGGAATCGCAATGACCACACCGGCCAGTACCCGAGTAGACACGAGGTAACTGATCGAATCGATGCCCATGACCTCAAGCGCATCGATCTCCTCAGCCACCCGCATCGCGCCGAGCTGCGCTGTGCTGCCGGCGCCGACGGTCGCAATCAGACCGAAAGCGGTGATCAGCGGCACGCCGACGCGAGGGACGATGTAGGCCGTGAAGAATCCTGCCAGCGCGAACACGCCGATCTTGTCCAAATCCGCTTTGCCTTGAAAGCCAACGACAATGCCAACATTCCCCAACAGGAAGGCCGTGATTACGGTGGCGCCGCCGATGAGGGCAAGAACGCCTGTTCCCAGCGAGAGCTGAGCGATGACACGCAGCGTTTCTTCCGTGTATCTGACAACGGCGCCCCTGATATGGAGGAGGCTGGTGACGTAAAACGCGGTCTGCTCGCCGAGCCGATTCCATCGTTCGCGACTGCCGCGCAACGTCGCCGTCAGCCGTGGCCGCAGCGTACTCGGGATGCTCATTTCACGCCTACCGTGCCAAAGGCGGTCATCGCCGAATTAACGACGATCATCGCCATGAGCGTGTAAACGACCGTTTCGTTGACCGCGTTGCCGACGCCCGCGGGACCTGGGGCCGGGTTGAACCCCTTATAACAGGCGATCAATCCGCCGACCAGGCCGAACAACACGGCTTTGGTGAAGCAGACGATGGTGTCGCGAAGCCCGACGATAAACGTCAGGCTCGCAGCGAATGCGCCGGGTGTGAGGTTCTGGACAAAGATCGCGAAGATATAGGAGCCAACGAACCCGATCACACACACCAATCCACACAGCAGGAACGCGACGACGGTGAGCGCCGCCACCCTCGGCGCCGCGAGCCTCTGCACTGGGTTGATGCCCATCACCCGCATGGCGTCCAACTCTTCGCGGATCGTGCGCGCACCCAGGTCGGCGCACATGGCCGTTGCGGCGGCGCCGCTGCACACCAGGGCCGTACAAAACGGCCCAGTCTGAGTAATCACAGCAATTGCCGCTGCCGTGCCGGAAAGGTCACCGGCACCGATCTCGATTAGCAGAATGTTGATCAGAAAAATGCCCACCACATCGAATGCGGTCGACAGCCCTATGGCGGGGAGCGTCGAGACTCGAGCAGCAAACCAACACTGGTGAATGAACTCGTGCCAGGAGAACGGCGGGCGGACTATTTGGACGAGGACGTCGAGTGACCACGAAACGAAGTGGCCGAACCCGCGTACCGGTTTGGCCACAGTGCTGTAAGTCACCACCATTGCCCACTCCGGCGTTTAGTGGCGCTCGACACGCGCTTTACCTGCGGCAACGACGATCTCGAGGGTGCTTCTACAGGCCACCCGAAACATTGCGACCCCCTCGTCCGACAGGCTGCTGATAACGGAGATTCATTGCGGTGACGGCCGCAAGCACAGGTGAAAGACCCGGCTGAGGATTTGAACGCCGATCCCACTTAAAGCCCGTAAAGCCGCGGCGAGTGGACAACGCGGGCTTCGGTGGCCGTCTGCACCTAAACACCATAACGGTTAGCATAATTTACCGCAAGCACTCCATAGCTGGTGGCCGAGGTCCGCGCTTGCTCTTCAACCCGCGCACGGCTCCTTAAACCGCCGCCGACGCCCTGTCCGCGCAGTCGCCCAGCACCTGCTCAACGTGCGGATCACAGATAAAGGCCGGTGCGTTGACTGGCAGATGCCTTCCGCTATCCAGATGTGCGCCCCGCGACGGCTGCACGCGTTGACGTGCCCGTGCACATCGGAGCGGAGGTCCGCTCATTGCTCATCATCTCCTTTGAACCCGGGCAAACCCAGTTACGATTATGGTGGTTTGTGGGATCTTGTGGTGGTGAACAGGCTGAAACCCGCACAGTGTTTCAGTGCGGCGTCAGCCAGATCGGCGGAGTGGATGTCGCTTAAATACCTCGCTACTGCTGAAGCGCAGCGCGGGATAAGACCGCGGAACTCAGTGAGCACTATGCCGACTAGCGCGGTGCTCGCTGGCGGCCGTGTTACCGCCGCAGGCCACGGCCAGCGGCTGCGTGAGGTGAGCTGGTGACGACACCCACGCCGCGGCTCGATCGCAGCCGAGACCCCGCGCATTTTCGTCGCGTCCTGGGCCACTACCCCACAGGTGTCAGCATCGTCACCGCTCAAGGCGCCCCCGGAGCACCGCTTGGCATGGTCGTGGGATCCTTCACCTCGGTCTCTATGGAACCGCCGCTGGTCGCCTACTTTGCGATGGTTACTTCCCGTAGCTATGCGCAAATCCGTCAGGCCAGCGGGTTTTGCGTGAATGTGCTGGCCGCCGACCAGGAACCGTTGTGCCGGGCGTTTGCCGCCCGCGGTACGGAAAAGTTTGCCGGCGTTGACTGGCACCCCGCCCCGACCGGCAGCCCAATTCTCGATGACGCGGTGGCCTGGATCGACTGCCGACCCGAAGTAATCCACTCCGCTGGCGATCACGACATCGTGGTGGGGCGCGTGGTCGATCTTGACGTCGCCGCCCCGCGGCCCTCACTGTTGTTTTTCCAGGGCGGCTACGGCAGTTTCTCAGCGCATTCACTGGTGGCGCGCAACGCCCGCTTCGCCTCTGAGTTGCAACTACTCGACAGGGCGCGGCCGCTGATGGAAGCTGCCGCAAAACGAACAGGGGCACAAGTCGTGGCCATCCATTGCGACGGCTCCGAATTGACCCTGCTGGCCAGCGCCGGCACCGCAGCCGACCCGCGGATCACCCAGGTCGCCATTGGACAACGCTTTCGGGTCCAACCTCCGGTCGGCATCTGGTGGATGGCCTTCGCCGACGAGGCCACCGTGACGGCCTACCTCGCCGAACTGCAACCTGAAATTCGCCACCGCTGCCGCGAAACGATGGCCGCGATACGACAATACGGCTTCGCGCTTGGCCTGTTCAGCGTCCAGAATGACACCATCGCCCTGCTGCAACGTAACCTCGCTGTACGGTCCGCGCCCCATGGGCGGCCAGATGCGTTGTCGGACTTAGAGTTCGACCCAGCTGACTACAACCCCGCACGGGTGACACCTGACACCCGTGTCGGTGACGAGCCCGACGTCGTCAACCTGTGGGCACCCTCGTTCGATGCCGACGGCAAACCCGGGCTGGGATTTATGCTCGCCGGCTTTGCGCAGGGGACTTCGCTCCGATCACATGCTGAGGCGTTACTCGAACTCACCCGCAACGTCACCGGCCTTGCGATGCACTAACAAGGCGGTGGTGTCACGGCGACGACCGCGACGCGGCGTCACTATTGACATACCCGACCTTCTGTCGTACCAATAAGACATGACGGCAGCTTTGTCTCGCGAACCACGCTTTCGCCTGGCCACCGCCGAGACGTGGGCCGACCCCTGGCCGATGTACTGCGCACTCCGCGACCACGACCCGGTGCACCACGTGGTGCCGTCGCACAATCCCGACGGCGACTACTACGTGCTGACCCGGCACGCCGATATTTGGGCAGCGGCGCGTGACCACGAGACGTTCTCGTCGGCAAAAGGGCTCACCGTCAACTACAACGACCTGGAAATGATTGGGCTGCAGGACAATCCACCGATGGTCATGCAGGATCCGCCGGTGCACACCGAATTCCGCAAGCTGGTGGCGCGCGGGTTCACCCCACGTCAGGTGGAGGCGGTGGAGCCGAAGGTACGAGAGTTCGTCGTCGAGCGCCTCGAGCGGCTACTCGCCAACGGTGGCGGCGACATCGTCGCCGAACTCTTCAAGCCGCTGCCGTCGATGGTCGTCGCGCATTACCTCGGCGTCCCGGAAGAAGACCGCAGCCAGTTCGACGGCTGGACCGAAGCCATCGTCGCGGCGAACACCACCGAGGGCGGCATCGCGGGCGCGCTGGAATCCGTCGGCGACGCGGTCGGGTCGATGATGGCCTACTTCACCGAGTTGATCGAACGACGCCGCACCGAGCCCGAAGACGACACCATCTCACATCTGGTTTCCGCGGGTGTCGGCGCGGACGGCGACATCGCCGGCGTGCTGTCGGTGCTTGCCTTCACGTTCACGATGGTGACCGGCGGAAACGACACCACGACAGGCATGTTGGGTGGTTCGGTGCAGCTCCTGCATCAGCGACCCGACCAGCGGCGTCTGCTGGTCGAACAGCCCGACCTGATCCCCGGCGCCGTCGACGAGTTCCTGAGGCTTACCACGCCGGCCCAAGCGTTGGCCCGCACCGTCACTCGCGACGTGACCATCGGCGACACCACCGTGCCCGCCGGTCGCCGGGTATTGCTGGTGTACGGGTCCGCAAACCGTGACGAGCGCCAATTCGGCCCCGATGCCGGCGAACTCGATGTGCAGCGCCGTCCCCGCAACATCTTGACGTTCAGCCACGGCGCCCACCACTGCCTGGGCGCGGCTGCGGCACGCATGCAATCTCGAGTCGCATTGACCGAATTGCTCTCGCGTTGCCCTGATTTCGAGGTCGACGAGGACAACATCATGTGGGCGGGCGGCAGCTATGTACGACGCCCGCTCTCAGTCCCGTTCCGGGTCAGCTCGTAAATGGCGTCTAAGGATTGGCTCTCTGAGCGGCGCACCGAGGTGGCCGCCGACCGGATCCTCGACGCCGCCGAAGAGCTGTTCACCCGTCACGATCCCAGTTCGGTGGGCATGAACGAGATCGCCAAGGCCGCAGGCTGTTCCCGCGCGACGCTGTACCGCTATTACGAAAACCGGGAGGCGTTGCGCAACGCCTATGTCAGCCGCGAGACCCATCGGCTGTTCGAGGCGGTCGGCGACCAGATCAACCACATCGACGATCCGCGGGAGCGATTGGTGGCCGGTATCGTCACCGCACTCCGTCTGGTCCGCGAAAGCCCGGCGCTATCAGCGTGGTTCGCGACGGCAGCCCCGCCGATCGGTGCGGAGTTGGCCGAACAATCCGACGTGATCGCGGCGCTGTCCACCGCGTTCGTCGATTCGCTCGGCGCTGATCACCCCGCCAACGCGCGGGGTCGGGGCCGCTGGCTGGTCCGCGTCATCACGTCGCTGCTGATCTTTCCCGGCCGCGACGAGTCCGACGAGCGGGCGATGATCGCCGAGTTCGTGGCCCCGGTCGTGGTGCCCGTCGAACAGGTCAGTCCCGCACCCGGGTGAGCCGGTGCAGCAGCCACGCAGGCGGAATGGTCACGACCATCGTCGCGACGAAAAGCCCTGGCATCGAACCGGTGTAGACGTGGTCCTGCATGATGTAGACCATGGCGAACTCCATGGTGATCAAGTGGATGAGGAAGATCTCGTAGGAAATCTCCCCCAGCCACACCATCGGTCGGGTGGCGAGAAATCGCGCGTACCAGCCCAGGTTTCCCAGGGCCAGCGGCGCAACCGCGAGTCCGGCGATGGCCGCGTAGAACACCGCCTTGTACAGCGCTTGTGACAGACCCAGTGGCGACGTCGTCGGATCTCCGGCGATCGGCGTGGAGGCGATGAAGTAGCAGACCGCGGCGAGTGGCAGAGCGACAAAGGCGTAACACCGCACACCCATCTGCTGCAGCACCGTCAAGCTCATGCCCGCCAGAAACCAGATCAGGTACGTGGGCAACCACAGTCGGGCTCCGTTGGGTATGGACGTGGTCAGGTGCACCCCGACCAGCCACACCGGCGAGATCAACGCCAGCGTGGCGATACCGAACAGCAACAGCCTCGGCCGCCACTGCCGTCCGCACAGGACCACCAGCAGCAGGTAGGCCAGCAGCGGAAGAATCACGTAGAACGTGGCTTCCACTGCGAGACTCCACATTTGGGTCAGCCCCTGATGCAGGTAACCCCTGAGGTAGTTGAAGGTGTAGATCTGCGTCAGCGTCAGATTGCGGAACAACCCGAACCAGGTGTGGCCGGGATTCGGCCCGGCATGTCGGAAGTGGTAAATCCCGTAGGCGATCAACACCGTCACCACATAGGCGGGCATGATGCGGCGGACTCGGTGCCACGCATAGCGGCGGATCGACGGCTCCGCGCTGCCGGTGGCAACTGATTTCACCCACGGCCGGAACAACAAGAACCCGGACAGCACGAAGAAAATCGGAACACCGATCTCCATCCGCGCGCTGACCAGACCGAAATAGCCCTGGATGTATTTACCGGTGGTGTACGCGGCGTGCGTCGCGACCACCAGAATCGCGGCGACGGCGCGGACACCAGTCAACGACGCGACCCGGTCCGGCCCGGCGACCTGTTCCAGGCCGCCCTGGGCCGTGGTGTCGGCCTGGGTCATCCCTTGTGATCCCGGCGTGGCCCGCTGCGGCCCCCGCCACGATTCTTGTCGTTGGATCGATCGGGCTGCAGGTTGATCAGCACACCGGAAATACGGGTCTTCTCAAGCGCTTTCAGCGTCTCGCGGGACAATTTAACCGGCAGTTCGACCAGTGAGTGGTCCGGTTTGATCGTGATGTGGCCGAAATCGCTGCGGTGCAAGCCCCCTTCGTTGGCGATCGCACCGACGATCGATCCCGGGCCGACCCTGTGCCGCTTGCCCACCGCGATGCGGTAGGTGGCAAACCCCTGCTTGGGGCCGTCGCCGGAACCGCGGGGGGCCTTGGACGGCCGGTCCGGACGTTCTTTGGGCCGGCGCTCGGGTGGCGGCTCCTTCATCAGGAAGGCTTCGCCGTTGCGCGATTGCAGTGCCAGCGCCGCCGCGATATCGGCCATCGGGACATTGTGCTGACGCTCGTAGTCCTCGACCAGACCGCGGAACAACTCGATGTCGGTCGAGCCCAGACTTTCAGTGATCGAATCGGCGAATTTCGCCACCCGTTGGGCGTTGACGTCGTCGACGCTGGGCAACTGCGTCTCGATGAGCTTCTGCCGGGTCGCCTTCTCAATCGACTTGAGCAGGTGGCGTTCTCGCGGCGAGACGAACAGCAGCGCGGAGCCCGATCGGCCCGCGCGGCCGGTACGCCCGATTCGGTGCACGTAGGACTCGTTGTCATGCGGGATGTCGTAGTTGAGCACGTGCGATATTCGTTCGACGTCCAGACCGCGGGCGGCGACGTCGGTGGCTACCAGGATGTCGATTCCCTTTGCTCCGCCGTCTTTCAGCGCGGCAATGACCCGCTCACGCTGCGCCTGCGGTATGTCGCCGTTGATGGCCGCGGCCGAAAATCCCCGGGCGCGAAGCTTTTCGGCGACCTCTTCGGTGGCCTGCTTGGTGCGGACGAAGACGATCATGGCCTCGAACGACTCGACCTCCAGTACCCGAGTCAACGCGTCCATCTTGCGCGGGCCGGCGACCTGAATGAAGCGCTGCGAAATGTTCTCGGCGGTCGCGGTTTTCGACTCGACCTTGACTTCGACCGGATCGTGCAGATATTTGTTGGTGAGCTTGCGGATCGCCGGCGGCATCGTCGCGGAGAACAGGGCTACCTGTTTGTATTCCGGAGTCTCGGCCAGGATCCGTTCGACGTCCTCGGCGAAGCCCATGGTGAGCATTTCATCGGCCTCGTCGAGCACCAGATAGTCGATCCGGGACACATCCAGCGTTCCACGCTCGAGATGGTCGATGACGCGGCCGGGCGTGCCGACGACCACCTGCGCGCCGCGCTTCAGCCCGGCCAACTGCACGGTGTAGGACGAGCCGCCGTAGATGGGCAGCACATTGATGTGGGGCAAGTGTGCGCCGTACCTGCTGAACGCCTCGGCGACCTGCAGCGCCAACTCCCGGGTGGGCGCCAACACCAGCGCCTGCGTGGCCTTGCTGCTGGTGTCGATCTTGGACAGGATCGGGACCGCGAACGCAGCGGTCTTGCCGGTGCCGGTCTGGGCCAGCCCGACCACGTCCGAGCCCGCCATCAGCGCCGGGATCGTCGCGGCCTGGATCGCGGAGGGCGTTTCGTAACCGACGTCGACGACCGCCTGCAGCACCGACGGGTGAATCTGCAGGTCGGCGAACGTCACCGTGCCATCATCTGGGGAGTTCATCTCGAGACGAAGTTTAGTGGTCAACTGTTGGGCGGCCACGCCTGCCGCGTCGACAGGGCTGGTCAAGGTACCGTGCGGCGTTGTGTGGACACGTCACTCCGGTAGCCGTGCAGCAGGGTTTGCCGCTGCCGCACTGCTGGCTGCGACGCTGAGCGGGTGCGGATCAGGGGATTCGACGGTCGCCAAGACCCCGCAGCCCACCACACATCCGACGGCGGCACCGCATCCCGTGGGGCCGCCGCCGATCGCGGCCGCGACCCCGACCAGCTCGGCGCCGGTCGACCCGTGTGCGGTCAACCTCGCCGACCCGGCGATCGCCCGAGGGGTGTCCGAGCTGCCCCGCGACCCGCGCAGCCAACAGCCGTGGAACCCCGAACCGCTGGCCGGCAATTTCAACGAGTGCGCACAGCTGTCCGCGGTCATCGTCAAGGCCAACACCAACGCCGAGAGCCCGAACACCCGAGCGGTGATGTTCCATCTCGGCAAGCTGATACCGCCGCAAAGCGTGCCCGACACCTACGGGTTCAACGGCATCGACGCATCGCAGTGCACCGGCGACACCATCGCGCTGATGTACTCCGGCAGTATCGGATTGCCCAGCGTGGTGAAGTTCCGCTGGAACGGCAATGGGGTCGAGCTGATCGCCAACTCCGGACACTAGTCGGCGCGAGCGCCCGCCTCTGATGGTCGGCCTGCTCCCCGGGGGCCGTCCCGGCCCGCATCGTCGTCCGAGGTTGTCGGTGTAGCCGCCTACAGTGGCTGCTGTGTTCATGGCAGGCGAGCGGATTATCTACAGCGCGTCGGACTTGGCCGCCGCCGCTCGCTGTGAATACGCACTCCTGCGGGCATTCGACGCCAAACTCGGCTGGGCCGAAGGCATAGCGGTCGAGGACGAATTGCTGGCGCGTACCGCCGCTCTCGGTGACGAGCACGAGCAACGCCGCCTCGACCAGTTGCGTGCCGAACACGACGGCGAGGTGGCCGTCATAGGCCGGCCCTTCCCGTTCACCGTCGAGAACATCACCGCGGCCGCGGAAGCCACCCGGCGGGCCATCGACCGCGGTGCGCCGGTGATCTACCAGGCCGCGATGTTCGACGGCCGGTTCGTCGGGTTCGCCGATTTCCTGGTCCGCCGCGACGGCCAGTACCAGGTGTCGGACACCAAGCTGGCCCGCTCCGCGAAAGTCACCGCGTTGCTTCAGATCGCGGCCTATGCCGACACGCTGCACCGCGCCGGCATTCCGGTGTTCGACGAGGCCGAGTTGATTCTCGGCAACGGCGCCGAAGTCGACTACCGCATCGACGAGCTGGTCCCGGTGTACCTCGAGCAGCGCACCCGGCTGCAGCACCTGCTCGACGAGCATTACGCCGGCGGCGCCCCGGTCCGCTGGGACGACGAACGGGTGCGGGCGTGTTTCCGGTGCCCGGTCTGCGACGAGCAGGTGCGTGCCACCGACGACTTGTTGCTGGTCGCGGGTATGCGGGTCACTCAGCGTGCCAAGCTGATCGATGCGGGCCTCACCACGGTCGCGGACCTGGCCGAGCACACCGGCCCAGTGGCCAACCTGGCCAATCGGGTCGTGAACAACCTCGTCGCACAAGCGAAACTGCAAGTGCGTCAACGCGACAGCGGTGCGCCACAGTATGAGGTGGTCGACCCGCAACCGCTGACACTGCTGCCCAACCCCGACGAGGGCGATCTGTTCTTCGACTTCGAGGGTGACCCGCTGTGGACAGCAGACGGCGTCGACTGGGGCCTGGAGTATCTGTTCGGCGTCCTGGAAGGCGGACGGTCGAGCACGTTCCATCCGCTGTGGGCTCACGACCGCCCCGACGAGCGCCAGGCTTTGGTCGACTTCCTCGCGCTGGTCGCCAAGCGACGCAAGCGCTTTCCGAACATGCATGTCTACCACTACGCGTCCTACGAGAAGACCGCGTTGCTTCGGCTCGCCGGCCGCCACGGAGTCGGTGAAGACGACGTCGATGATCTGCTGCGCAGCGGGACGCTGGTCGACCTGTATCCGATTGTGCGCAAGAGCATTCGGGTCGGCGCCGAATCGATCAGCCTGAAGGCGTTGGAGCCGCTGTACATGGGTGCACAGCTGCGTTCCGGTGACGTCACCACAGCCACCGACTCGATCACGCAGTACGCGCGCTACAGCGAGCTGCGCGGCAACGGACAGCTCGACGAGGCGGCGACCGTCCTCAAGGACATCGAGGACTACAACCTCTACGACTGCCGGTCCACCCGCGGCCTGCGCGACTGGCTGTTGATCCGGGCATTCGAATCCGGCGTCACACCGATTGGGGCGCAACCGGTTTCCGACGACGGCACCATCGAGGAAGCCGATCGGCTTGCCGACACACTGCACGAGTTCAGCGGCGACCCCACCGCCGGGGACCGCACCGCCGAGCAGGTAGCGGTGGCGCTGGTGTCCGCCGCGCGCGGCTACCACCGCCGCGAGGACAAACCGTTCTGGTGGGCGCACTTCGACCGGCTGAACTATCCCGTCGACGAATGGTCCGATGAGACGGACGTCTTCATCGTCAGCGATGCGTCACTCGCCGTCGACTGGGATCTCCCGCCGCGAAAACGCAAAATGCAACGTCAAGTGCGGCTGACCGGTGAACTGTCCCGCGGCGCACTCAGCCGCGAGGTCTTCGCCCTCTACGATCCACCGGCCCCGACCGGTCTCACCGATAACCCCGATCGGCGCGCGGCCGGCCGTGCCGAGGTGCTCGAGGTCGACGATCCGGCCGCTCCGACCGAGGTGATCGTGTTGGAGCGAACACCGAAAGACGGCAACACCTTCGATCAGCTTCCGTTCGCCCTGACGCCGGGCCAGCCGATTTCTACGACGCCGCTGCGGGAGTCGATTCAATCGATCGCCACGGCTGTTGCGGCCGGGTTGCCGCAACTACCCCGCACCGCGGTGTTCGACATCCTGCTGCGGTGCCCGCCCCGGACCCGCAGCGGCGCGGAGTTGCCTCGGGCCGGTGACGTCATCGACGACATCACCGCGGCCCTGCTCGACCTCGACTCGTCGTATGTGGCGGTGCACGGCCCACCCGGAACCGGCAAAACCTTCACCGGCGCTCGCGTCATCAAACGCCTTGTCGCCGAGCACGGTTGGCGGATCGGCGTCGTCGCGCAGTCGCATGCCGTGGTGGAGAATCTGTTGCGCTGCACGATCGACGCCGGTATCGATCCGCTACGCGTCGCGAAGAAGCGATCGGACCGCGACTCGCCCGTCGGCTGGCAACAGATCGGCGAAAGCGAGTATGCCGGATTCGTCACCGGCACAGCCGGTTGCGTGATCGGCGGGACGGCATGGGATTTCGCCAACCCGAATCGCGTTCCGCCGGGCAGCCTCGACCTGCTGGTGATCGATGAGGCCGGCCAGTTCTGTCTGGCCAACACCATTGCCGTCGCCCCGGCGGCGGCCAACCTGCTGCTGTTGGGCGATCCGCAGCAGCTGCCGCAGGTCAGCCAGGGCACCCACCCCGAGCCGGTCGACGGGTCCGCGCTGGGCTGGCTGGTCGAAGGTCACCGCACATTGCCCGCCGAGCGCGGCTATTTTCTCGACCGCAGCCGTCGCATGCATCCTGCCGTCTGCGCACCGGTGTCGGTCCTGGCCTACGAGGGCAGGCTGCAGTCCTACAGCGAGCTGACCGCCGCCCGCCGGCTCAGCGGTTATCCGGCCGGGGTCCATGTCGTTCGCGTCCGCCACGACGGCAACGCCACCGAGAGCCCCGAGGAAGCCGAGGTCATCGTCGACCACATCAGACGCTTGATGGGCGCAGCGTGGACGACCGAAGACGGCACCCGGCCGTTGACGACGGCGGACGTGCTGGTGCTGGCGCCCTACAACGCACAGGTGGTGCTGCTGCGCCGGCACCTGGCCGACGCAGGCCTCGGCGATGTCCTGGTCGGCACCGTCGACAAGTTTCAGGGCGCCGAGGCGCCGGTGGCGATCATCTCGATGACCGCCTCGTCGGTCGAAGACATTCCACGGGGAATCCCGTTCCTGCTCAACCGAAACCGGCTGAACGTGGCGGTCAGCCGCGCGCAATATGCGGCCGTGATCGTGCGTGCCGACACGTTGACCGACTACCTGCCCGCCGCGCCGACCGGTCTGGTGGAGCTGGGAGCTTTCCTCGCCCTGACCGCACCCAAAGAGAGAGCGGTCGGCTAAGAGTCGGGGCGCGAATGCTGCCCGGGCCCCGGCCAGTCGTTCGGGTCGGACCGGCGGTCTGCCCTGCGGGGTGGCGGGCGGTAGCCGTTGCGGTCGGTGCTTCCGCCGTAGGTGTCGACGTCGTCGAAGAACGGCTCGTCGTGGTCGACGGGACGGTATCCGCGCGGCGGGAATTCCTCGATCGGCCGGTAGGATTGTTCATCGTCGACATGGAAACCGTTGTGGGCGAGTCCAATCGCCTCATCGGGCTCGTCCTCGAGCAGGCTGTGCCACGACTCGACAGGTGAGCCGTGCCAATTCTCGGTCGGCGCCGGTCGCGGGTGATCGACATGTCTGGGCAGTGGTTCGGTGCGGTCTTCGCGGACGCGGGCCGGACGCACCCCAGCGCCGGACCGCCGGGGCGAGGCCGTCGGCGCGGGCGTCAAGGTGTACTCCACGTAGTCGTCGTCATCGTCGAAGCCATCCCGGAGGCCATCGAAGCCACTGTCGAAACCCTCTGCGGCACTAGGCCTCACCCGAACCCGCCGGGTCGGTGCGTCGCCGCCCTCCGCGCCACCTGCCGACACATCGTCGATCCCCCGCGCCGGCCGATCGGAACCCAGCATGAACAACGCCGCCCCGACCCCGAACAGCGCGACGAACGCCGGCAACAGCATCGACTGCGACATCGCGGTGGCGAACGGCTCCCGCAAGAATTCCGGCAACTGCAGCGCAGCGCCTTTCTCCGCTTGCGGGCCGAACCCGTCAGGGACCGGAGGCAGGTGCGAGCTGATCCGCGAGGTCATGAACGAGGCCATGCCGGCACTGCCCAACACGGCGCCCACCTGACGAGTCGCGTTGTACACACCGGAACTGGCCCCGGCCACCCGAGTCGGCAGATTGCGCGTCGCCGTGGTGGCCAGCGGCGACCAGATGAACGCCATCCCGATGCCCAGCACGAAGAACGGCAGGATGAGTTCCCAGATCGGCGCGGACGGCGTCATGACGAACGACAACCAGGTCACCCCGATCGCCAGCGCCGAGAAACCGAAGCCGACCAGCGGGCGCGGATGAACGCGGTCGATGATCCTGCCGACGAACGGCGCCAACGCGCCGCTGGTGATCGCCATCGGCGCCGTCAGCAGCGCCGAGCGGGTGGGTGACAACCCGCACACCGCCTGCGCGTAGAACATCAACGGCAGAATCATCGCGGTGGCAACGAAGCTGATGACCACCACGCCGACATTGGCGAGGCTGAAATCGCGGTCACGGAAGATGCCTAGCGGGATCAACGGCTCGTGGACGTTCAGCGACTGCCAGTAGATGAACGCCGTCATGAATCCGACGCCGGCGACCAGCACCGCCCAGATCCACGGCGCCCAACTGCTGGACTGGCCCTCTTGCAGCCCGAAGACGAGCAGGAACATCCCCACCGCGGACAACCCCACACCGATCAGGTCGAACCGGTGTTTGTGCGTCGGCAGGTCCGGGACCAGCCGGTACGCCAGCACCAGCCCGACGATGCCGATCGGCACGTTGACGAAGAAGATCCATGCCCAGCCGAGCGCGTCGACGAGGATGCCGCCGGCCAGCGGCCCGACCAGGGTGGCGACACCGGCGGTCGCACCCCACATGCTCATCGCCATCCCCCGACGATCGGCCGGGAAGGTGCGGGTGATCGTGGACAGCGTCTGCGGGGTCAGCAGCCCGGCACCGACCCCCTGCAGCATCCGGGCGGCGATCAGCATCTCGATACTTCCCGACAGACCGCACCACAGCGACGCGAGAGTGAACAACGCCAGGCCGGCCAAGTAGAGGTTCTTCGGGCCGTACCGGTCGCCGAGTCGCCCGGCCACCAGAAGCGGAACGGCATAGGCCAGCAGGTAGGCGCTGGTCACCCAGATCACCGTGTCGTAACCGGTGCCGAGCTGATTCATGATGCGCGGGTTGGCGACGGCGACGATCGTCGAGTCGAGCAAGATCATGAAGAAGCCGACCATCATCGCCCAGAGCGCGTGCCACGGGTTGGGATCTCCTGCGCGGCCGGACGCCGTCGCACCGCGCCCGGGTGTCCGCCGGCCAGTCGCCGTGCTCATAGCCCCACCTCGTCCGTCTGTCGTCGCCCCGCCCGCCCGGATCGCATCGAGCCGACGAAGCTTCGCAGCCACGTCAGCTCGGCTCGCATCATTGCCAGCAAGTAGTCGAACGCCTGCAAGTATCCGGCGGGCGCGACGCTCGCATCGCGCAGCGCCATGATCTCGGCGGTCCGCGCCTCCAGCGCTCCAACACGGTCGTCAACCGCGTCAGCCGCGGCATCGGCTTCCAGAATATCGATCTCCGCGAGGGCGACGGCGAACTGCGGGAACTCCTGCACCGGCGTCGCAAGCAGCTCAACGACCCGGTGCTGGAGAGATTCGATCCCGGCGTCGGTGATCTCGTAGATGGCCCGCTCCGGCCGGTTGCCGTCCTTGGACGTCGCGGCGCGGCGGATCAGTTTCTCCTCCGTCAACCGGTCGACGACGTGGTACAGCGATCCGGGCCGAACCTTCACGATCCGGTCCGCGTGCCGTCCGACCAGCGTCTGGAACATCTCATAGCCGTGCATCGGGCGGGCGCGGAGCAGCGCCAAGACCGAGATGCCCAGCGGCGTGAGTTGGTAGGTCATCGACTGTGCCCCCGCGTCGTCATCGAATTGCCCAGACCGGATTATTCCTAATGGAGTAATGGCAACGACGCCTGGCCCCACCTTTGCCGGTGTCGGCGCTAGCCTGAAAGCACGTTACTGCCCGCCGAGGAGGGGGCAGCCACACTGCCTGGAGGCATCCATGACCGCCCGACGGAACCAGTCCCCGTCTGATTCGTTGCCCGCCACGACCGAAGGCAAGCCCAAAATGTCGGCGCGGGCGCTGGCAAGCGTCGTCGAGCGCAGTGCCCGCATCCAGGGGCCGGCCGCGGCGGCGTACGTAGAACGCCTGCGCCGGGCAGATCCACACGCCAACCCCGCGGCGATCGCCAAGAAGCTGGAGAAACGCTACGTCACGGCCGTGACGGCCTGCGGTGCGGCGGTGGGATCGGCGGCGGTGCTGCCGGGGCTCGGCACAGTCACCGCCCTGTCCGCCGCGGCCGGTGAGACCGCGGTGTTCCTCGAGGCCACCGCGTTCTTCGCACTGGCGACCGCGGCGGTGTACGGCGTCTCGTCCGACAACCGGGAGCGGCGCCGCGCTTTGGTGCTGGCGGTGCTGGTCGGCGACGACAGCAAGCACGCCGTGGCCGAGCTGCTCGGATCGGGACGGACCAGCGGCGCGTGGCTGTCCGAGGGTGTGGCGTCGCTGCCGATGTCGTCGTTGTCGCAACTGAACTCGCGGTTGCTCAAGCGGGCTGTGCGCCGCTACACGCTCAAACGCAGCGCGTTGATGTTCGGCAAGCTTCTCCCGGTCGGGATCGGCGCCGGGATCGGCGCCGTCGGCAACCGGCTTGCCGGCAAGAAGATCGTGCGTAACGCCCGCAACGCCTTCGGCACGCCGCCCGCGCGGTGGCCGGGCACCCTCATCCTGCTGCCGACGGCATCCGAGACGCCCTGACCACGACGTAACGGCAGACTGAGCCGCTACGAAAGTCACATGGCGGATCGCCGGCAAGGGGTTAGCCTTTATGGGGCGGTCATTGTCGGGGCCGCGACACCGACACCGCGTGCAGGGTAAGGGCAAGCGTGGCATAGCGCTTTTCGGACAGAGGAATCGAGGCGAGCAGCTGCTGTGAGCAGTACGAGTTCACCGTTCGGCCAGAATGAATGGCTGGTCGAGGAGATGTACCGCAAATTCCGCGAGGACCCCTCCTCGGTCGATCCGAGCTGGCACGACTTCTTGGTCGACTACAGCCCCGAGCCGACGGGTGACGGTCACGCGGAGACCAAGCCGCCCGCGCAGGCCCGCCCGGCCGCGCCGGCGACGGCGCCCGCGCCGGAGTCCGTCAAGACCGCCGTGTCCAGCAACGGCTCGGCGAGCGCACCCGCGCCGGCTCCAGCGCCGGCTCCCACACCGGCACCCCCCGCCAAGCCGTCCGGGCCGCCACCGGTCGAGGGTGACGAAAACCAGGTGCTGCGCGGGGCGGCCGCCGCCGTCGTCAAGAACATGTCGCAATCGCTGGACCTTCCGACGGCGACCAGTGTCCGGGCCATCCCGGCCAAGCTGATGATCGACAACCGCGTTGTCGTCAACAATCAGCTCAAACGCACTCGCGGTGGCAAGGTTTCGTTCACCCACCTGCTGGGTTACGCACTGGTCCAGGCGATCAAGGTGTTCCCCAACATGAACCGGCACTACGCCGAGATCGACGGCAAGCCCAACGCGGTCACGCCCGCGCACGTCAATCTCGGTCTTGCCATCGACTTGCAGGGCAAGGACGGCAAGCGCTCCCTGGTGGTCGCGGGCATCAAGCGTTGCGAGACCATGAGTTTCGCCGAGTTCGTCGCCGCCTACGAAGACATCGTCCGCCGTGCCCGCGACGGCAAGCTGACCGCCGAAGACTTTTCCGGCGTGACCATTTCGCTGACCAACCCCGGCACCATCGGCACCGTGCACTCGGTGCCGCGCCTGATGGCGGGCCAAGGCGCGATCATCGGTGTCGGCGCCATGGAGTACCCGGCCGAATTGCAGGGCGCCAGCCCGGAACGCATCGCCGAGTTGGGCATCGGCAAGCTCATCACGTTGACGTCGACCTACGACCACCGGATCATCCAGGGCGCGGAGTCGGGCGATTTCCTGCGCACCATCCACGAGATGCTGCTCGCCGACGACTTCTGGGACGACATCTTCCGGGAGATGGGCGTCCCGTATCTGCCGATCCGCTGGAGTACCGACAACCCGGACTCCATCGTCGACAAGAACGCCCGGGTGATGGAGTTGATCGGGGCGTACCGCGCCCGCGGGCACCTGATGGCCGACATCGACCCGCTGCGGTTGGACAACACCCGATTCCGCAGCCACCCCGACCTGGAAGTCATCACCCACGGACTGACGCTGTGGGATCTGGACCGGGTGTTCAAAGTCAACGGCTTCGCCGGTTCTGAGTACAAGAAGCTGCGCGACATCCTGGGTCTGCTGCGCGACGCTTACTGTCGCCACATCGGTGTCGAGTACACCCACATCCTCGAACCCGAGCAGCTGGAATGGCTGGAACACCGCGTCGAGACCAAGCACGTCAAACCGACTGTCGCCCAACAGAAGTACATCCTGAGCAAGCTGAATGCCGCGGAGGCGTTCGAGACCTTCTTGCAGACCAAATACGTTGGGCAGAAGCGGTTCTCGCTGGAAGGCGCCGAGAGCGTCATCCCGATGATGGACGCCGCGATCGACCAGTGTGCCGAGTACGGCCTCGACGAGGTGGTCATCGGCATGCCGCACCGCGGCCGGCTCAACGTGCTGGCCAACATCGTCGGCAAGCCGTATTCGCAGATCTTCAGCGAGTTCGAAGGCAACCTGAACCCCGCGCAGGCGCACGGCTCCGGCGACGTCAAATACCACCTCGGCGCCACCGGTGTGTACCTACAGATGTTCGGCGACAACGACATTCAGGTGTCGTTGACCGCTAACCCGTCACACCTGGAAGCCGTCGACCCGGTGCTGGAGGGTTTGGTTCGGGCCAAGCAGGACCTGCTCGACAAGGGCGAGGGCGAACGCGGCAACTCAGTGGTGCCGATGATGCTGCACGGCGACGCCGCCTTCGCCGGCCAGGGCGTGGTCGCCGAGACGCTGAACCTGGCCAATCTGCCCGGCTACCGAGTCGGCGGGACCATCCACATCATCGTCAACAACCAGATCGGCTTCACCACCGCGCCGGAGTACTCGCGGTCCAGCGAGTACTGCACCGACGTCGCAAAGATGATCGGCGCGCCGATCTTTCACGTCAACGGTGACGACCCGGAAGCCTGCGTGTGGGTGGCGAAGCTGGCCGTGGACTTCCGCCAGAAGTTCAAGAAGGACGTCGTCATCGACATGCTGTGCTACCGCCGGCGTGGACACAACGAAGGCGACGACCCGTCGATGACGAATCCGGCGATGTACGACGTCGTCGACGTCAAACGCGGGGTCCGCAAGACCTACACCGAAGCGCTGATCGGCCGTGGCGACATCTCGATGAAAGAGGCCGAAGACGCGTTGCGCGACTACCAGGGCCAACTGGAACGCGTCTTCAACGACGTCCGCGAACTCGAGAAGCACGGCGTCTCCGCGAGTATGTCGGTCGAGGCCAACCAGATGCTCGCCACCGGACTGGACACCGCGGTGGACAAGGCGTTGCTGGCCCGCATCGGCGACGCATTCCTGGCTCTACCAGAGGGATTCGACGCGCACCCACGGGTCGTTCCAGTTCTGGAGAAGCGCCGCGAGATGGCCTACGAGGGCAAGATCGACTGGGCGTTCGGCGAGCTGCTGGCACTGGGTTCGCTTGTCGCCGAAGGCAAATTGATACGGCTGACCGGCCAGGACACCCGCCGCGGTACGTTCTCGCAGCGGCATTCGGTGATCATCGATCGCCGAACCGGCGAAGAGTTCACCCCGCTGCAGTTGCTGACGGTCGATGACAAAGGCAACCCGACCGGCGGCAAGTTCATGGTGTTCGACTCCCCCCTGTCGGAATATGCCGCCGTCGGTTTCGAGTACGGCTACACGGTCGGCAACCCAGACGCATTGGTGTTGTGGGAGGGTCAGTTCGGCGACTTCGTCAACGGCGCCCAGTCGATCATCGACGAGTTCATCAGCTCCGGCGAGGCGAAGTGGGGGCAGCTGTCCAGCGTCGTGTTGCTGCTGCCGCACGGCCACGAAGGTCAGGGCCCCGACCACACCTCCGGTCGCATCGAACGCTTCCTGCAGTTGTGGGCCGAGGGTTCGATGACGATCGCGGTTCCGTCGACGCCGGCCAACTACTTCCACCTGCTGCGCCGGCACGCCCTCGACGGGGTGCAGCGGCCATTGATCGTGTTCACCCCGAAATCGATGCTGCGCAACAAAGCCGCGGTGAGCGACATCCGCGCCTTCACCGAGACCAAGTTCCACTCGGTGCTCGAGGAGCCTACCTACGAAGACGGCATCGGCGACCGCAACAAGGCCACCCGCATGCTGCTGACGAGCGGAAAGCTCTACTACGAGTTGGCCGCCCGGAAAGCCAAAGACAACCGGGACGATGTCGCGATCGTCCGGATCGAGCAACTCGCGCCGCTGCCGCGGACTCGGCTCAGCGAAACGCTGGACCACTACCCGAATGTCACCGAATTTTTCTGGGTGCAGGAAGAGCCGGCCAACCAGGGCGCGTGGCCCCGGTTCGGCCTCGAGCTGCCCGAGATGTTCCCCGGCAAACTGACTGGCATCAAACGGATTTCACGCCGCGCCATGTCGGCGCCGTCCTCGGGTTCGTCGAAGGTGCACGCTGTCGAGCAGCAGGAGATCTTGGACGAGGCGTTCCGCTGAACCGCTAGGCGGGTCAGCGGCGATGCGATCCGTGGCCGACGGCTGCCATCGGCCCTGTGACATCGGTGTCCGCGTGTTCCGCGCGCGCAGGTTCTGTGACGACAGCGCGGCGCCGGGTCCGCGGCGGACGTGACTGAACGTTCGTCGGCCACCAGAACCAGCGTCCGAGCATCGCCGCGATCGACGGCATCAGGAACGACCGCACCACCAACGTGTCGAACAGCAGCCCCAGACCGATGGTGGTGCCCACCTGACCGACGGCCCGGTTGTCACTGACCACCATCGAAGCCATCGTGAACGCGAACACCAGCCCCGCGGCCGTCACCACCTTGCCGGTTCCGCCCATCGCGCGGATGATGCCCGTCTTCAGCCCGGCGCCTATCTCCTCTTTGAACCGGGAGACCAGCAGCAGGTTGTAGTCGGATCCCACCGCCAACAGGATGATCACCGACATCACCATCACGAGCCAATGCAGTTTGACTCCAATCAAGTACTGCCACAGCAACACTGACAACCCGAACGAGGCGCCCAGCGACAGTGCCACCGTGCCCACGATCACCAACGCGGCCACCAGACTTCGCGTGATGATCAACATGATGATGAAGATCATGCACAGCGATGAAATGCCGGCGATCAGGAAGTCGTAGCTGGACGCTTCTCGCAAGTCCTTGAAAATCGCTGCGGTGCCGGAGATGTAGACCTTGGAGTCTTCCAGCGCCGTTCCCTTGAGCGACTCGTAGGCCGCCGTCCGGATCGCGTCGATGCGCGACATCCCCTCGCCGGTCGCGGGATCACCCTTGTGCGAGATGATGAACCGCGCCGCCTTGCCATCCGGGGAGATGAACAGCTTCATCACCCGCTGGAATTCGGGGTTGGAGAACGCCTCGTGCGGCAGGTAGAACGATTCGTCGGTCTTCGCGGCGTCGAAGTCCTTGCCCATCGCGGTCGCGTCGCCACTGAGCTCATTGGCCTGATCGACCATTCCGGACATCGTGCTGTGCATGGTCAGCACCATGCTCCGCAGGCTCTTCATCGTCTCGATCTGTGGCGGCAACAACGCAGTCAACTGCGGCACCACAGCATCCACGGAGTCGATGTCCTTACTCAGGTCGGCGACCTTCTCGCTGAGCTTGTCCACTCCGTCGGTGGCGTTGTACGCGGACCTGATCGCCCAGCAGATGGGGATGTTGTAGCAGTGCGGATCGGCGTAGAAGTAGCTGCGCAGCGGCCGGAACGTGTCGTCGAAGTCGGCGATGCTGTCGCGGACCTCGTTGGTGATGGCCAACGTGTCTCTGGTGGTGCCGGCGACGTGGTGCGTGGTGCCGGCGAGCTGGCCCATGATGCCGTTCAGCCGCTGCAGCGAGTTGATGGTTCCGTTGAGCTGGTCGGCCAGCTTCGTCATGTCATCGAGCCGACTCTCGGCGACCTGCAGGTTCTGCAGCTGGCCGGCATTCTGCATGCTCAGCAGGAACGGTATGGACGTGTGCTCGAGCGGGGTGCCCTGCGGCCGAGTCACGCTTTGCACCCGGGCGATTCCCTCGACCCGGAAAATGCCCTTGGCCAATTTGTCCAGCACCAGGAAGTCAGCCGAATTGCGCATGTCGTGGTCCGACTCGATCATCAGCATCTCGGGCATCATCCGCGCCTGGGAGAAATGCCGCTCGGCAGCCGCCATCCCGACGTTGGCGGGCGTGGACTTCGGGATGTAGTCGCGGTCGATGTAACTCACCTTGTAGCCGGGCAGCGCCAGCAGGCCGACCATGGTGACCGCGACCGTCGCCGCGAAGATGGGCGCGGGCCAGCGCACCACCGCGGTGCCGACCCGGCGCCACCCGCGAACATCGAACTGCCGCTTGGGATCCAACAGACCGAAACGCCCACCGACGGTGATCACCGCGGGGATCAGGGTCAGCGCGACGGCGACCGCCACCAGCATCCCCACCGCGCACGGAGCCGCCATGGTCTGGAAGACCGGCAAGCGGGCGAAGCTCAGACAGTAGGTCGCACCCGCGATCGTCAGGCCGGAAGCCAAAACCACATGTGCGACACCGCGATAGGCGGTGTAGTAGGCACGCGTGCGCCCTTCACCCGCTTGTCGCGCCTCGTGATATCGCCCGATGAAGAAGATCCCGTAGTCGGTGCCCGCCGCGATCGCCAGCGACACCAGCATGTTGGTGGCGAACGTGGAGAGCTTGATGACGTCGTGCAGGCTGAGGAACGCGACGATGCCTCGGGCAGCGGCCAATTCGATGCCCACCATCCCCAGCAGCAGCGCGACGGTGACGATGGAGCGGTAGACGAAGAGCAACATCACGAAGATCACCGTGACCGTGGCGACCATGATCTTGATGATCGTCTTGTCGCCGCTGCTGTTTCCGTCGGCTGCGATGGCGGCCGGACCGGTGACGTAGGCCTTGACTCCGTGCGGTGCGGGGATCCCGTCGACGATCTTGCGGACAGCGTCGACGGACGCGTTGGAACGCGTCTCTCCTTGATTGCCAGTGAGATTCAGTTGTACGTAGACAGCTTTGCCATCGGCACTCTGCGCGCCGGCCGCAGTCAGCGGGTCGCCCCAGAAGTCCTGGATGTGCTGCACATCCGTCGGGTCTGCCCGCAGCGCCTTGATCAACGCGTCGTAATACCGGTGAGCGTCCTGCCCGAGAGTCTTGTCACTCTCGACGACGACCATCGCCATGCTGTCGGAGTCGGATTCTTTGAATTCTTTTCCGATGCGCGCCATGGCTTTCACCGACGGCGCGTCCTTGGTACCCATCGAGACGGCATGCTCTCGGGCGACCTGCTCGAGCGGAGGAACACCGACGGTCACCAGAACAGTGAGCGCCAACCATCCGAGAATGACGGGCACCGACAGTTGACGGACCATCCGAGCCACGAACGGTTTCTTGGTCTCCTGGCTGCGGCCGTGCGGGTTGATCATGCGCCTTTGACCAAGCAGTGCGTGTAGGCGTTCACTTCGTTCGAGATCCTCTCGGCCTTGACCTGACCGTCTACGACGATTCGGCAGCCAATGCTGTCGCTGTCGCCCTGCGCCACAACGTTGCCCATGACGGTCGGAACGCTCGCCGTCAAGACCATTGTCCACGGCAACCGGGCGCCGTGGACCCGCTGTGGGTCGGAGTTCACATCAAAATAGCTGATGTCCGCGACCGTGCCCACCGGACCGAAAACCTGGTAAACCAGCGCCTTCGAATTCGGCTCACCGCCACCCGAGAGGTCGGCATTCGAATACGGGCGAGGCTCCGGGGCGACGTCGGCACGCACCCGCAACACGGTGAATCCCCCGGCGCCGACCACCGCCAGGACGACCAGCGGTATCCACACCCGCTTGAGCACTCCCGCGAACGCCATCCCCATGCCCCGTCCCGAACGCCAGCGGCGCCTCGATCCGAGCGCGACCTGTACGAACCGAGTAAACCACGCCATAAGGCGAATATGCTGTGGCCTTCTGATGCATTATCTAAGAAATAAGCTTAGCCCACAGCAGCCGGTTGAGCTGCGGTTATACCGCCGGTAGCGGCTTTCGGCAAATCATGGAACGCATCACCGGATCCATTTAATTCACGGTTTAAGTTAAATACATTGGCGCGGCAAAAGGCATTACTCCTCCGCCATTGAATCGTCGCGCGACGGCCGGGTATCGACAAAAGTGCAAATGCCGATTCGCGCCAACGTTTTCCATCGTTGCGAGCTGTCCTCCCGCGCTCTTGCCGAGACCAACGGCAGAACCCGCGTCGACGAACCAACAGCCACCGGTCTTCCGCTCTACCTGCGGTTTTCGTGAACCTAGCCGATCGAGGGCGCAGGGCGCGTTGCACCGCGCTCCCCCATTCATGACATACTGCCGCGATGGCCACCACGAACCGCCTGGTACGCAATCCGATTCACCGTCTCGTCATTAACCCCTTCGTGTTTCGACTGATATTCACGTCGTTCGCCACCACCCGGTTCGCTTCCCAGACCCGCCTGCTCGGCGGGGACGACTGGTTGTTCTTCAACTACGGATATGAGGAAGACCCGCCGCTCGGTATCCCGCTCGACGCTGCCGACGAGCCGCACCGCTTCTTCATCCAGCTCTATCACCGCACGGCCACCCAGACGGACCTGAGCGGCAAGAAGGTCCTGGAGTGCAGCTGCGGCCACGGCGGTGGCGCCTCCTATCTGGTGCGCACCCTGCACCCGGCGTCTTACACCGGACTGGACCTGAACCCGGCCGGCATCGAATTCGCCAAGAATCGGCACCACCTCGAGGGCCTGGACTTCGTCGAAGGCAACGCCCAGGAGCTGCCGTTCGCCGACGAGTCGTTCGACGCGCTGCTCAACGTCGAAGCGTCACACCTCTACCCGGACTTCCCGCGGTTCCTCGCCGAGGTGACGCGCGTGCTGCGCCCGGGTGGGCATTTCCTCTACACCGACTTCCGTCCCCGCCAGGAGGTCGCCGAGTGGGAGGCCGCACTGGCCAAGGCCCCGTTGCGGCAGCTGTCCATGTCGGTGATCGACCAGAACGTGCTGCGCGGCAACGAGAAGAACGCGCCCCGCAAGCACGCCCGTATCAGCCAGCACGGATCCGCCATCCCGCGCACCTTTGCCCGCGCCGCCAGCGACATGACCGACTGGGCGTTCAACGGCGCACTGCGCGGCGGCGAGTACACCTACCGCGTGTACTCGTTCGTCAAGGACTAGAGCACTCAACAGCACTGCTGGGCGGTCGACGATCGCGGCTAAAGGTACTTTGGTTCAGCGACGCGGGATATTTTAGGATTTCGGTACCGAAAAGAGGGCGACATGGCCACGGCGACGACTGAGCCGGTACGGCTGCCGCCTGCTCTGCCGCTGCCGAAGATGGTTCAGGCCGTGTTGTTCCTGACCTCACTGCAGTATTCCGTCGCGCCGCGGCTGAGCCGGCATTACGGCGGCCCGTTCACCATCAACCTGCCAGTTTTCGGCAGAACGATCGTGGTTCACGACCGCGACATCGCCAAAGACGTGTACAGCACAAGCTTCGATCTGATCGAACGCCCTACCAAGGTGCTCGGGCAGGCGTTCGGGCCCGGATCGACGTTCAGCCTGCTCGGCAAGGAACACTCAGAGCGGCGAAAGCTGGTGCTGCCCAACTTCTCCGGCAAGCGGGTGAAGAACTACGAGCGCATCGTCGAAGACGAGGTGTTGCGCGAAACCGCGAACTGGCCGGAGGGCCAGGAGTTCGAAACGCTTGAGACCATGACCCGGCTGACGCTCAACGCGATCATGCGCGCCACCTTCGGCGAGCGGGCCGACGCCTTGGATGAGCTGCGCATTGTGATACCGCCGACGATCACGCTGGGCTCCCTGATGCAACGAATGCCGCCGTTTGTGCGGCGCGAATACGGTGCCTGGAGCCCGGGCAGCAAGCTGGCGGGCTACCGGCGCCGTTTCGACGCCGTGATCGACGAACTCATCGCCGAGGCTCGCGCGGATCCGTCGCTGGCCGATCGTGGCGACATGCTTGCGCTGCTCTTGCAGGCCCGCTACGAGGACGGTCAGCCGATCTCGGATCGCCACATCGCCGACGAGCTACTCACCCTGGTCGCCGCCGGTCACGAGACGACGGCATCGCAGTTGGCGTGGGCCGTCGAGCGGTTGCGGCGCCATCCGGACGTGATGACGCGACTCACTGAGGAAATCGACGCCGGCGGGTCCGAGTTGCGGCAGGCGACGATCTACGAAGTGCAGCGCGTCCGACCGACGATCGCGGCCTCACTGCGCAGCACGAAGACGAAGGTCCGACTCGGCGAGTGGGTGCTTCCCGAGGACACCGCCATCATGGTTGATTTCCAGCTCGCGCACGAGTCGGACGCCAACTACACCGACCCGGAAGCGTTCAACCCGGATCGGTTCATTGGCGGCCCGCCGCCGTCATTCCGCTGGCTGCCTTTTGGTGGTGGCATAAACCGTTGTGTCGGAGCGTCTTTCGCGCACATGGAGATGGACATCACGCTGCGGACGCTGTTTCGCGAATTCCGCTTCACCGCGACCGATGCACCCGACGAAGGCCGTAACTTCCGCGGTGTGGCGATCGCGCCGGGCAAGGGGGCACGCGCGGTGGTCTACCGTCGCACCGACGCCGCAGCGAGTGATCGCGACTCGGTATCGGCGGCCGACCACAGCAGCTGACTCGGAGCCCGGGCTGGCATACTTCCCGGCATGCCTACGACTAAGGACCGCGTCACCGACATCGGCTACCGGGGCTACAAGGCCTTCATGAACAGGGTCTGGTACCCGTTCCTCACCCGTCGGCTCAACACCCAGGATGTCACCTTCCTCAACTACGGCTACGAGGGTGACCCGCCACTGAACCTCCCGCTGAACGAGAACGACGCAGCCAACCGCTACTCGATCAACCTCTACAACCAGGTGGCCTCGCAGATCGATCTGGCCGGCAAGAAGGTGCTGGAGTGCAGCTGCGGCCACGGCGGCGGCGCGTCGTACATCGTGCGCACCTTCACGCCAGCCGAATACACCGGGCTGGATTACAACCCGGACGGTGTCGCCTACTGCAAAGAGCACCACAAGCTGCCCGGCCTGAACTTCGTGCACGGCAATGCCGAAGATCTGCCGTTCCCGGACAACACCTTTGACGCGATCGTGAACGTTGAAGCCTCGCACGCCTATCCGAACCTGGAGAAGTTCCTCTCCGAGGTCAACCGTGTGCTGAAGCCGGGCGGCAGCCTGCTTTACGCCGACTTCCGGGGCCGCGCCGAATTCCCGGCGTGGGAAGGCGCTCTCGACGCGATGCCGCTGCGTCAGGTGTCCAAGCGGGTCATCAACGACGGCGTGATCCGCTCACTGGACGCCAGCGCGCAGCACAAGCTAGACCTGATCAGCGCGCAACTGCCAAAGTGGTTCCGGCCGTTCGGCCGTCACTTCGCCGGCGTGCCGGGCACCGGGATCTACAACGTCATCGAGAGCGGTGGCGCGGAATACCGCATCTACCAATTCATCAAGGACTGATCGCTGGTCAGGAGATCGCGTAGTCCGTCATCGGGAAGGTTTCCTGCTCTTTCACCGCGCTGCGCACCGATGTCGGACGGAACAGCGGCGCTTCGCCTTTACCGGTGTGGTTCCTGAACCAGTAGGACCGTGAGCCGACGCAGTTGCCGAGTTCGAACGCGGAATCCTTCATCAGGCTGGTCATCCGCTCGAGGAAGCGGGCGTTGGCGTCTTCGGTGACCTCGAAGGTGTGGGCGCCGCGTTGTTGCATCTCACCGAAAAGCCGTTCCATGTGCTTCATCTGGTATTCCACCGTGTTGAACCACGACAGGCCGACCCACGCATACGGGCTCGCCATCGACAAGAAGTTCGGGAAGCCCGGCATGGAGATGCCTTGGTAAGCCTGGAATTGGGTTTCGCGCCACCACTTTCCGAGGTTCTTGCCGTCGCGTCCGATCACTTCGATCGCGGGCAGGTTGGCCTCCCAGACGTCGAACCCGGTGGCCAGGACCAAGGTGTCGATCGTCCGCTTGGTGCCGTCTTTCGACACGATTCCGTCGGGCTCGATCCGGTCGATGCCGTTGGTGTCGAGGTGCACATGCGATTTGGTGAATGCCGGGTAGAAGTCGTTGGAGATGGTGGGCCGCTTGCAGCCGAAGTCGAAATCGGGGTCCAGTTTCCGCGACAGCTCCCGGTCGCGCACCAGCAGCATTCGGTAGAGCCTGGAGAACTGCGAGATGCCTTTGTTGAACAGCTTGAAGTAGCGGAACTTCCACATCGTGATCACCATGGACCATTCCAGGATCAAGTCGGTGTACCAGCGCACCATTCGCTGGGTGGCCGGGAACCGGGCGAAAAGCTTTTGCACCGGCGAAAAGAACACGACGTCGAACTTGGGCAACACCCAGATCGGGGTGCGCTGGTACACGGTCAGCTCGGCGACTTCCTTGGCGAGTTCCGGCACAACTTGCACGCCGGTGGAACCGGTTCCGATGACGGCCGCGCGGCGACCGGCCAGCGGATAGCTGTGATCCCACGCGGCGGTGTGGATGACGCGCCCGGCGAATGTCTCGATACCGGCGATGTCGGGCGTCTTCGGCTGGCACAGGAATCCGGTCGCGACAATCAGGAATTGTGTGCTCAATGTCTCACCGCCGGCCAGCGCGACCCGCCAGACTTGGGCGTCGTCGTCCCACCGCGCACCTTCGACGGTCGTGTTGAAGCGCATGAAGCGGCGTACGTCGTATTTCTCGGCCACGTGCACGGCGTAGCTCTTCAGTTCCGAACCGGGCGCATACATCCGGGACCAGTACGGGTTCGGCTCGAACCGGTAGGAAAACGTCGGCGACGGCTGGTCGACCGACAGACCCGGATAGTGGTTGACGTGCCACGTTCCGCCCAGGTCGTCTTCGCGGTCCACGATCACGATCTTGTCGTAACCCAGGTTGCTCAGTTGGATCGCGGCGCCTATTCCGCCGAAACCCGCCCCGACGATGATGACATCGAACTGCTGCTCATCCATAAGAACTAAACGGTACCTTCTGCGCTATTGCCGGGGCCCGACACCGGAAGTGATTGACGCGGCCCGCCAGCCACGGTGACAGCGTCCGGCGAATTGTAACGATGTCCAATAGCCGCACAATGCGCAGACCTTTGCCCGGGCCGCCGAACGACGTGGTGCTTGTTTCGGCTGCGCTCGCTATGAATTCAGCCGCTGGACACCGACGCGATTGAGGGCAGTGCCCACCATCGGGCCCGTTATCCCCTAGGCTGAGTGCCGAGCATCCAGTTTGCCGGCGCGATTTGGTGTCTGGTCTGGTGGGATTGGGTGCTCGAGGGGCACAGTCGCTACTGCTCGGGGGCTCGCCGGTCCCTGAGATAGACGTGAGAATGAGGCCGTTCTGTACTAGGTCTTTGATACTCACGCCGGTAGACTTCGGCCCCATCTGTGTCCACCACAGAGCGTGTGCAGCGAAACGCACGCTGAGCAGACCCGGAGGGGAGGCCTCGGTTTGCCGGTAGTACTGCTCGTCACCTGCTGGTCGCTGGGCGTCATCCTTGTTGGCCTGGGGATTCTCTTCGCCTTCACGCGCCTGGTCAGGCGGTGGAAGCGAAACATGGACGTCAGCGGTGCCGCCGACTACTCCAGGACCCTGGCGACGTTGTCCGAAGCGTCGGTGCGCCACTTCAACCCCTACACCGACGTGGACTGGGAAGCGCCCGTATTCTCCGTCACCCAGAACGACCCCCGGTGGACGCTGTCGGCGACCGATCCGCTCGGAAGTCATCCGTGGTACCAGGCGCAACCGCTGGACAAGCAGATCGAGATCGGCATGTGGCGGCAGGCCAACATGGCGAAGATCGGTACCCAGTTCGAAGGCGTTCTGGTCCGCGGCCTGCTGCACTACGCGTTCTGGGTCCCCAACGGATCACCCGAATACCGCTACTGCGTGCACGAATCGATCGAAGAGTGCAGCCACAGCCTGATGTTCCAAGAGATCGTCAACCGCATCGGGGTCGACGTTCCGGGGATGCCGCGCTGGCTGCGGGTGCTGTCGCCGCTGGTTCCGTTCTATGCGGGGCCGCTGCCCAACGCCTTCTTCTTCGGGGTCCTGGCCGGCGAGGTGCCCTTCGATTACCTGCAGACCAACCTGCTGCGCGAGCCCGAGCCGCGGTCCATACACCCGATCATGGAGGACCTGATCGCGATTCACGTCGCCGAGGAGGCCCGCCACATCTCGTTCGCGCACGAATACCTGCATCGTCGGGTCCCGCGCCTGACGTGGTTCAGCCGATTCTGGTTGTCGCTGTACGTTCCGGTCGTGATGCGGATGCTGGGTCAGGCGATGATCGTGCCGCCGCGCAAGTTCTTCAGGGAGTTCGACATCCCGCGGTCAGTGCGCAAGGAGTTGTATTCCGGTACGTCCGGGCCGCATAAGACGCTGCGAAACATGTTCGGCGATATCCGAATGCTCTGCGACGACCTTGGGTTGATGAATCCGTTCGCGCTGCTGATGTGGCGTATTTGCAGAATCAGCGGCAGCGCTTCGCGTTATCGCAGTGAGCCTGAGCGCGCGCACCTGCCGACTCCGGCAACCGCGGCCTAATCCCCTGCTGCACAACGCATCAGGTGATTGTGGAAATCGCGTAATCACCTTTCGTTGGGGTGCTGTGAATTTCGTCATTACACCCGCGATGAATACCCGATCGCGACGCCCGAAAAGGGGCATGCCAAAACGACGACGGTCGACGCTGTGCGATACTTCCTGCATGGTTCGTAGCCCTTCATTGGACAACGTCGGCGCAAGTCTCGTCTACCGCATCGGTTCGACGGCGACGTACAAGAAGCTCTTCCGGTACTGGTACCCGCTGATGACCAAGCGCCTGAATCACGGCGACGACGTCCAGTTCCTGAACTGGGGCTACGAGGAGGACCCGCCGCTGGGCCTGCCGCTCGACCCTGCCGACGAGCCCAACCGGTACAGCATCCAGCTCTACCACCAGACCGCGACCCAGGACGGTGTCGACCTCGCCGGCAAGAAGGTGCTGGAGTGCAGCTCCGGCCACGGCGGTGGCGCCTCGTACCTGTCCCGCACGCTGAAGCCGGCCTCCTACACCGGTCTGGACTTCAACGCAGCCGGAGTCGAATTCTGCAAGGAGCGGCACAAGGTGCCGGGTCTGGACTTCGTGCACGGCGACGCCGAGAATCTGCCGTTCCCGGACGAATCCTTCGACGCGGTGGTCAATGTCGAGGCCTCACACATCTACCCGCACTTCGACCGCTTCCTCAGCGAGGTCAAGCGAGTGCTGCGTCCCGGCGGGCACTTCCTCCATGTCGACTTCCGCAACCGCGACAATTTTCCGTCGTGGGAATCGGATCTGGCGAACTCGGGTCTGCGGCAGGTCTCGTCGCGGGTCATCAACGCAGAGGTGCTGCGCGGCCTCAAGAAGAACTCGGCCCGTTCCAACGAGATCATCAACACTCGCCTGCCGGCCTTCCTGCGTAAGTTTGGCCGCGAGTTCGCAGTGGTTGACGGCTCGTGGTTCTACAACGACTTGGAGCGCGGCGAAATCGACTACCGCGCATACCATCTCGTCAAGGACTGACAGCGTCTGCGCTCCGCCCGCGGACAGCTGAAACCGTAGCCGGCGTGGGCTACGGTAGCTGGCATCAGTTGCGATCCGCCGGAGGATCTTCACGAGGGGGCTTGTCCGCATGACGTTGGCTCACAGGCTGCGATTCCGCGCCAGCCTGATGAAGGTCGGCGTCGACGGCGCACTCGGCGTCGCGCGGGACAAAGCCACCTCCTACGGCTACACGCTGACCGGCCGGAAAACCGCGCCCACCACCGACTTCGACCCGTTCTCGGCGCAGATCATGCACGACCCGTATCCGGGCTACCGCACCTTGCTGACCGGATCGGACGTGCCCAACGTCTGGTACAACCGCAAGCGCGGCATCTGGATCATCGCGGGCTATGACGATGTGCGAAAAGCGTTGCGCGACAACGAGGAATTATCATCGGCGGAGAGCCAAAGCCGGTTCCGGGTTTATCTGCCGTCGATGAACGCGGCCGACCCGCCAGCGCACACCCGGCTGCGAAAGTTCGTCTCGCGTGCGTTCACCGCGCGGGCCATGGCGGCCTGGCAGACCAACATCGACGAGGTCGCCGACGAACTCGTCGACGCTGCGATCGCCCGTCGGAATTTCGAGGCAGTCACTGAACTCGCCAAACCACTGCCGACCCGGCTGATCGCCAGGATGCTGGCCATACCGCACGACGATCAGCCCCAATTCGTGGCGTGGTCCGACGACATGGTTGCGGGCGCCTTCGCACCGCTGACGCCGCACGGTATCCGGCTCTCGGCGCGCTCGGGCAGCGCGACCGCGGCGATGCGTCGCAGCCTCGACCCCCTGATTGCGCAGCGACGCCGCAACCCCGGCGCCGACCTGATCTCGATGATGACCCCCGCCGACGCCGACGACGCGCTGACCGACGACGAGATCTTCTGGAGCGCCGCGATGCTGATCGGCGCCGGCAGCGAGACGACGACGAACATGTTGTCGGGCTTGTTGCTGACGCTGGCTCAACGGCCCGAGCTGTACGCCCGGCTGCGCGAGCAGCCCGAGTTGATTCCCGCCGCCGTCGAAGAACAATTGCGGATGGGTTCCCCGGTCCAAGGGTTTTACCGCACCGCGACCCGCGATTACGCCGTTGGGGCACAAACGATTCCGGCTGGCGCGCGGGTGCTGTTGCTGTTCGCCGCCGCCAACCGGGATCCGCGGCACTACCCCGATCCGGACACCTTCAGTCTCGACCGCAATCCGACCGACCATCTGGCGTTCGGCGGCGGCGTCCATTACTGCCTGGGCGTGCCGTTGACTCGATTGGAGGGCGCCCGGGTGTTCTCCCAGCTACTGCCCCGCGTCGAGTCGATCCGCCTTACCGGGGAGTACCGGTACCTGGACAACCCGACCATGCGCGGGTTGGAACATCTTCCGCTGGAGTTGATCCCCACCAAAGGGGCGTGACCCGCGGGCTCAGAGCCCGCGGCTGCTCAACCAGGTGTCGATGCGCTCGGCGACAGCCGCCCAACCCGGCTCGAGCATCATGTTGTGGCCCATGTCGGGGAAGAACTCCGCTTGGGTGCCATAGGCACGGGCGGTGGCCAGGATTTCTTCGCGGGTGTGCGCGCCATCCTCCTCGGCACCAAGCACCAAGATCGGCGTGGTGACGCGCCTGGGCCGGGGCAGTCGCAGCAGCAGGCAGTCGATGCCGATGCGCGAGCTGTCCTCTTGCAGCCGGGCGGCGTATTTGCGGACGTCGGCCTCCGGCGTGTGCGACGAGAAGAACCGCTCCCGGGCCAGTTCGGGCGGGTTGATGTAGGGCAGCGCCTTACCGGTCAGCGTCATCTTGGCGAAATGCGACGGACTTTCCCGGATCCAGCGCAGCGCGTTCCCGAAGTTTCCCTGCGGCGGAATCGATGACATCAGAACGCCGGCCGGTGCGCCGCGCTTCTCCAGATATTTCTGCACGATCAGACCACCCATCGAGTGACCGATGATCACCGGAGGCGTAGGCAACGAGTCGGCCACCGAGTTCACGTCCTCGACGTAATCGGAGACCGAGAGACCTCGCAGCGGCTTCGCGCTCGGGCTGTTGCCGTGGCCGCGAAAGCTCAGCGCGGCAGCGCGATAGCCCTTGTCGGCAAAGAAGCTGAGGAAGTTCTCATCCCAGCACCATGCTGCGTGCCAGGCGCCGTGCACGAAGAGCAACGGAACAGGGTGCGCTTCGCTCACGCTTCCCTTTTCGATCACCTCGAGCACCGCGTAAGCCTATCTGCCCCCGCATCAGCCTCATTGCTGTGTCCAACATTCCGTACGCTGTTGTGTCGGTCCCCTTGCCGCTAGCTGGGTTTTGTTAGCCGGGCGCGTCGCGCGAGAAGCGGTAACAGCACGTCATGGGGCGCAACTCGACAGAACGCCGCGGCGAGCTGATTTGCCCGGCCCGGGACAACGTGGCCCTTGTTCGCGGCCAAGCCATCAAGTCCGGCCCGCGCCACCTCGTCAGCGGACTTCCACATGAAGCCGGGCAGTACGGCGGCGCGTTCGCCTTCGCTGAAGCCGGCGGCGTCGTCGAACCCGGTGGCGACTGGACCCGGACACAGCGCCGTTGCCGTCACGCCGGTGCCGCGCAATTCGTTACGCAGACCTTCGGTGTAGGACAGCACGAACGCCTTGGCCGCACCGTAGGCAGCTTGCCCGGGTACCGGGAGGAAGCCAGCCAGTGACGACACGTTCAGCACCGCGCCGCAACCACGCTCGATCATCCCCGGGAGGAATCTGGTGCACAAGTCGACCACGGCGGCAACATCGACTTCGACCAGCTTAAGTTGTTGTTCGGGAACCGATTTCGCGATGGGCGCACCAACTGACAGACCCGCGTTGTTGACCAGGATGTCGGGCTCCAGACCTAGCTCCGCGACGCGACCCGGCAGGGCGGCGCGATCGGCCGGACTGGAAAGGTCGGCGGCCAGAACGTACGCCGGCGGGACGAAGCCTTCAGCGATTTCGCGAAGACGGTCAACACGTCGTGCGACCAGGACTATTTGGTGACCGCGCTGCGCGAGCTCCCGAGCGATGGCTTCGCCGATACCGGACGATGCGCCGGTGACGATGGCCGCTCGGTTTGCTGCCGGAAGCGGAAGGGACACGCGAACCGACCTTACCTGGCTTGCCGGGTTTATCGAGTTGAAAAAGTCACAGCTTCGCGTCCGAATTCAGCCGGCTCAGAAGCGTTCGGGCCGGGAGAAATTAAGGTAATTTAAAGTTTGGTGCGCGGGGGCGCACATGAATCGAGGTTCGATGACATCCGGGAAAATTCGGGGGCTGCGTGCTGGCTTGCTCGCGGGCGCGTGTGCTGGTCTTTTAGACGTCGCGGCCCTGTTGAACGCGGCGCCGGCCCTTGCGGATGACCCCGACTACACAGCGTTGGTTTTGGGCCACGCGTTCCTGTCGCAGCCGGACGCGACCTACATGCAGGAAGTGATCGACACCTACGTCGACAACCCAGCTGATTTCGGCCAACCGCAGTACACCATCGCCGGCGACCCCGTCAGCGTGTACACACCTGAAACCGATTACGGCTCGGGGCTCACCCAGGGTGTTGCCGACCTGGATTCGGAAATCCAGCCGCTACTGGCGGCAAACCCTGACGCCGACATCGTCGTCACCGGCTACTCGATGAGCACTTCGGTCATCACCCAGGAGATGATCAATCTCGCGAACGCAGGGGTCGCAGACCCCAACCTGAAATTCGTGTTGGCCGAGGACCTGCAGACGCCCAATGGCGGATTCTTCACGCGGTTCCCGGATTTCGGCGATGCGAACCTTCCTACGACGCCGGCGGACACTCCCTACGAGACGACCATTTATTCGATCGAATACAGCGGAGCGTCGGACTATCCGGAGTACACCAGCAATATCTATGCGGATATCAACGCCGCCGACGGGTACATCGACCTGCACCCCTACCTGCTGCCCGGCTGGCCGGCCTACTTCGATCCGTCGACAGTGGCTGATGCGGTGCAGGAGAACACATCTGCGGCCGATGTCAACACCGACTACTACCTCATTCCCACCCAGGATCTGCCGATCTTGAACGACCTCCGCGACGCGCCTGGCGCGCCGTCGCCATTTGCCGACTTGATGCAACCCGACATGCGGGTGCTGGTCGACCTCGGTTACAACTGGACGAGCGACGCGGACGTCACGACTGTCGCGGACACGACATCCCCGGATATCGACACCTCCGTGGTCGACGCGTATCTCCAAGCCGGTGCCGACCAAGGCATGATCGCGTATCTGGTCGATCTCAATATCTTGCCGCAATCCGATCTGACGAGCCTGGCCGATCTCTACCCTTACGTGCCGGACATCGCGGATCTGCAGTCAGGTGCACTCACCGCCACGTCCGACACCGCCGCGCTGGCGGACGCGTCGACGTCGGCCGAACTGCTGACGACCGATCTGGCCGACTCGACGAACCCGATCGCGGTCGACTTCGGCTCCTACTTCCCCGGTATGGCAACCGATCTCGCTGACTACTTCCAGAATCTCGCCAGCTTCCTCTGAGCGCTGACCCACATCCGTTGAAAGCCAAGCCGGTCGCGCTGATCACCGGTGCGACGAGCGGCATCGGCGAGGCCACCGCCTACCGACTGCAGGATCGCGGCTACACCGTGTTCGCTGCCGGACGCAATCCGGAAGCTCTGAATGCCTTGCGCTCGAAGGGTTTACAGGCCCGCTCGCTGGACGTGACCGACGAGGGTGCCGCATCGCTACTCGTCGAGGAGATAGCGTCGGAATACGGCGGCGTGGATGTTCTGGTCAACAGCGCCGGTTACCCGCTGCCCTGCCCGCTGGAGCAGGTGGCATTGGATGATCTGCGGAAGTTGTTTGAGACCAACGTCGTTGCGACACTTCACCTGTCGCAAGCCGTGCTGCCGGGCATGCGAGCCCGGGGGTCCGGCAGGATCGTCACGATCGGCAGCACCGGCGGGCGGTTCACCAGCCCGGGCGCCGGCGCCTACCACACGGTGAAGTATGCCGTCGAAGCGCTTTCGCTGTCTCTGGGTGCCGAGGTGGCGAAGTTCGGCGTCCGGGTGGTGCTGATCGACCCTACCGGCGTCCGAACACCCTTTGTCACGTCGCAATTCGACACCGTGCACTCGTACCCCGATGACGACCCCTACGGCGAGTTCAAGATTCGCTACTCCGAGACCACCCGCAGGTTGACGAAGACACCGGGCACCATGATCGACGCCGACACCGTGGCGCGCACGGTGGTGCGGGTGATCAAGGCGCGGAACCCGAAACCCCGCTACATCGTTGGGGTTTCGGGCAAAGCGTCCGTGTTGGCCAGAACGTTGCTCAGCGACCGGATGTGGGACCGTGTCATGACGACTGGTCTCAAGTAGGTCGTCGAACTCAGAACAGGCTCAGTAGCGACTGCGGCACGACCGTGGCCAGGTCCGCGCTGAGCTGAGCACTGAGGTCGGACACCAAGCTGCTCAAGGTGTCTGCACCCGCTGTCGTGCCCAAGCCCGCCAACAGTGCGCTCAGATCCGTTGAGAGCGAGGGGTCGAGGCCGCTGAGGTCCGAGGCCGCCGAAGCCCCCGACAGCGCACCCGTGGTGACGTTCTCCGACGCCGGGTCGAAGAGGTAATAGAGGGTCTCGGGGTTGCTGAAATCATTGGCCAGCGCCGTGTAGTTCGTGTCGCCGTTGGTGAATAGCGTGTAGTAGTCCCCGAATTCGGCGTAGGGGTTGTAGCCGCCATACGTCGGGTCGAAGTCTGTCGTCGTCCCGTCCCCGAATGCGACATAGTTCGGGTCGGTGATGATCCCCGAGTTGGTGAACAGGGCCGGCAGTTCGGGGTTGATCTGGGCCAGCAATGCGTCGTAGTTCAACAAGTTGTCGTACGACAGGTTGTAGTCGCCCGTCTGCAACAGCGCGACGGATTCCTCCGCTTCGACGGTGGTCGCGTTGTTGTCGGGGTAGTCGGCCACCCACTGCGCAATGTTCGCGTTGGTCGGGTCCAGCGCGAGGATGTCCTGCATCAGGCCCAGCTGAGTCTCACCGGCAGGCAGATCGCAAACCGCCGGGCAGGCGGGGCTTCCCTCGACGAACGGGTCGAAGGCGACCACCAGGCCACCGAGGAAGTTCTGCACCGACTGGGTGAGATCCGTGACGCTGGGGATATCGATGCCGGTGCCATCGATACCGGCGCCGTCGTAGCCGGTACCTACCGGCGCAAGCAAACTGTTGTAGAAGTCCTCGAAGGGCCCGAACAGGTTCAGCTGGAACGTGTCGCCAGCCCATGGCATGTCGCCGGCGGTCGTGCCGTCACCGGTGGTGCCGGGGAAGCCGAACTCGCTGAGCACCCCACCACCATCAGTTGCGTTGGGGCTGGGGTCGACGATGCCCGTATCGCTATTGCCGAACGTGTATCCGCTGGTCAGATCGGAAAGCGGGACCTTCAGCCAGTCCGAGAACAGCGAGAAGGGTTCACCTTGCGAGTTGGTGGCCGTTCCGTCGAAGGCCTGCAGGAACCCGATGTCGCGGTCGAAACTCGTGCTGCCGGTGATGATGTTCGGCGGCGTCATCGGGAAGCAGGTCTCGGCGTCGCAGGAGGAACTGACCGGGAGCTCGGCAGCGGCCAGAAGCCCGATCTGCTGCGCGAGCCCTGCCGTGCCGTCCGCCATCGCCGTCGGATCGATCTCAGGTTGGTCGAGTCCGGAGATCTGCGGGAACGGGATCAATACGTCGAGGAGCCCCATGTAATGGCCCAAGTCGCCGGGGTCGGTACCCCACAAGTTGGTGGCGCTCGGCACCCACCAGTCGCCGCTGAAGAGCAGCGAGTCCCCCAACACATTGAAGCCCTGGAGTTCGTTGTAAGGGATGTTGACGATGTCGTCGAACAGGTTGACCGGGATGTTGAGCACCGAGTCCGCGTCGACGAGACGGGTCTCCATGCTGCGGACAGGTATCTGGGCTGGCCGCGGTGTCGCCGAGGTGACGACAACGGCGCTGGTCGCCGCAAACGCGGCTGCTGCCAGGACATACCCACGTGAGGCAGCGTGCATAGCGCCCCCTTCCCACCCCGATCGACCGATGCCCGCTGAACATACCGGGGGCACCTGTGAAGTTCATCCCAGGGGGGCCTGTCGGCCGTAAAAATTCCGTAAAGGGCCGACGGCCAACGCGGGCAAATTAGCGGGCTATCAGATGTGACTTACACGCCGTTCGACCATTGTTTGACCCGGGGAGAATAACGAAAATGCGAATGTGTGTTGCTAAACACATTCGGACCCTCGGCAATTGCCGGGGGTCCGAATGTGTTGTGAAGCGGGTGGAGCTCAGAACAAGCTCAGCACCGACTGCGGCACGATGGTCGCCAGGTCCGCACTGATCTGCGCCGAGATGTCGGCGATCGCCGCGCTCACGGCATCCGAGCCCACGGTCGCACCGAGGCTCGCGAGCAGGGCGCTCAGATCCGATGACAGCGACGGGTCGAGGCTGCTCACATCCACCGCCGATGCGCTGGCGGCGACCGGGGCGCCGCCGAAGACCGCCTCGAGCGCCGTCGGGTCTCCCGCGAAGGAGAAGTCGGTCAGCAGCGTGTTGAGGTCCGCCGACAACGTCGGGTCGACCGGGTTGGTGCCGGCATCTTGCAGCAGTGTCAGGAAGTCGGATCCGTCCAAGTTGGGGTCGTAGCCGCCGTACACCGATTCGATGTTTCCTGCCGCGTCGGTCACGCTGGAGGGATCCGTTGTGTACGCCAGGTAGTCAGGGTCGGTGATGATCCCGGCGTTGGTGTACAGGGCAGGCAGTTCGGGGTTGATGTTCGCCAGCGCCTGGTCGACTTGTGCCAGCTCTGTCGGGCTGAAGTTGTACGAGCCGGTCTGCAACAGCGCGATGGAGGCGTTGATCTCCTCCTGCGTCGGCTCGTTGACCAACGTCGGGTTCTCGGCGTAGTCGGTCAGCCAGGTTCCGAGTGTCGTGTTGGTCGGGTCCGCGTTGTAGATGTCTTGCACGAGCGCCGGGATCTGCTCACTCGCGGGTAATTCGGTGCACAGCCCCGGGCACGCCGGGCTGCCCGCAGTGAAGGGATCGAAGTCGATGATCAAGCCGGCCTCGAGGTTCTCCAACGTGTGCGCGACGTCTGTCAACGACAAGGCATCGATACCGCTGCCATCGATACCGCTGGTGGATGGCGTCTGCTCCAAGCTGTCGAGCAAGGTCTGGAACGGTTGGAACAAGTTGAGCTGGTAGGTCACCCCATCCCACGGCATGGCGTTGTCGGCGCCAACAGTGCCGCCCTCGAATGGGTTGCCGCTGCTGCCCCAGCCGAGTAACTGTGCCCACTGGTCGTTGACTGGGCCGCTGGGGTTGAGGATGCCGGTGTCGTAGGTCGGCTCGCCGGCCGTACCGCCGGCAGGGTTGGCCTGGAACGTGTAGCCGTTGAACAGATCTTGCAGCGGCACCTGGAAGAAGTTGGTGAACAGCCCGTTGGGGTCGCCGTTGGCATCCGTCGCATTCCCCATCAGGGCGGCGAGGAACCCGATGTCGCGGTCGTAGCCGGTGTCGCCGGTGAGGACCTCCGGTGGCGTCATCGGGGCGCAGCTCATGGCGTCACAGGATGAGCTCACCGGGAGCTCAGCCGCCAGCAGTCCGGCGAATTCGTAATCCAGACCGGGCTCATAAACACCGGAAGAGTTGGTGAACCCCTCGGTGAACGCGGTGAACGGGATGAAGTTGTCGATCAACGCGATGTGAGTGGGGTCGCCCGGGTCGATGCCCCAGAGGTTCGTCGAGCTCGGCACCCACCAGGTTCCGGTGAACAAGAACGAGTCCGCCATGGTGGCCAGACCGCCACCGACAGTCTCGTTGTAGGGAATGTTCAAAATGTCGTCGAACAGGTTGACCGGGATGTTGTCGACGCTGACGTCGACAAGCTTGGCTTCCATCTGGCGGATGGCCAGCGGTACCTGCCGTGCTACCACGGGCGTGACGACAACGGTGCTGACCGCGGCAAGTGCCGCGGCGGCCAGAGCGTATGGACGCGAAACAGCCAGCACGGCTCCCCCTATCAAGTGTTCGTTCACCTAACAGGAACTGAACATACAGTAAGAAATTCTAAGTTGTTACGAAAATCGACAAAAGCTACTGCGGTGACTGGTGACTCGGATCACATCAAATTAACGCTGTGTTTAATAAGTAAACCTATTGTCCGATATCTTGGACTTGATGGCTAATAACGGGCCTGTGATTGGTCAGCGACGTGCTCAGGGCCGGACAGTCAGATCGTCAGAAGATGCTCAGCGCAGACGTCGCCACGTCTGGGACAAATGCCGCGGTCAGGTCTTCCATCACATTGGCGGCCCATTCTGTCGACAGCGCGGCGGAATCCACGTCACCCAATAACGTGGCCCAGTCGACTGACAACGCTGCAGGATCGAACACGCCGAATAGATCGGTCAGGTTTTCCGATATTTCCGCGGGATCGAATCCACCGAACAGCATGCTCAGATCCGTCCACGCGGTATCCAATCCGCCGGCCGCCGATCCGGTGTCGCCGCCGAACAATTGGAGAAGGTCCGGCCAGACCAGTGCTGGGTTCCAGCCGCCGTAGACCGGCTCGAACGCGGAACCGGGTTCATTGATGAAGGCCAGGTAACCCGGATCGGTGATGAAGCCCGCGTTGACGGCCAGCGCCGGCAGCGCCGGATTGATGTCTTCGAGTTGCGCGATGGCCCCATCGAGCTGCTCGGGGGTCAGGTTGAAGATCCCGGTCTGCAGCAGCGCGATAGATGCCGCGACTTGGTCGGGCGTCGCGTTGTTGTTCGGGAATTCGGCGCCGCTGTCGAAACCGGCCAGCCACGCCTGAATCATGGGGTTGGAGTCGTCGGGATCGAACATGTCCACCAGCGCGCGGGTGGTCAGGTTCTCCGGGATGTCGCACAGCGCCGGGCACGCCGGGCTGCCGGCGGTGTAGGGGTTGAAGGCCGCGACCGTTGACGCGGCCAGAGCTTGCAGAGCCCGTCCGAATTCGTCGAGGGTGGGAATCTGGATGCCGGTTCCGGGGATGTCGCCGCCGGTCGCCGGGTCATCGAGCAGGTGCTCCCAATAGTTCTGAAACGGTTGCACGAGGTTCAGAACGTAGGTGTGCCCGTTCCAGGGCATCGCATCGTCGTCGCCGACGGTGGCGCCTTCGAACGGGTTGGTGCTGTTGCCGAAACCGAACGCGGGATCGTTGTAGGCAGGACCGCTGGGATTGGTGGCGTCGTCGAAGGTGTAGCCGTTGACCAGGTCCTGGATCGGCACCTGGAACCAGTTCTGGAACAGTCCGAAGTTCTCCCCGCTGCCTTGGCCCGTCAGGGCGTTGATGAAACCGATGGCACGGTCGAAAGACGTGCTGCCGGTGATGACTTCCGGCGGTGTCATCGGGAAGCACGTCTCGGCGTCGCAGGAGTCGCTCACCGGAAGCTGCGCGGCGAGGAACCCGCCGATTTGGTATTGCAACCCGCCGAGTCCCTGGTTGAACGCGGGGAACGGGGCGAACAGATTCGTCAACAGCGCGACCTTCGTCGGGTCGCCGGTGTCGATGCCCCACAGGTTGGTGGAGCTGGGCACCCACCAGTTCCCGCCCAGGAAGTTCGAACCGGCAACCGAGTTGAGCGCCTCGACCTCGTTGAACGGGATGTTCGCGATGTCGTAAAGCAGATTGATCGGAACGTTGAGCAGGGATTCGTCAACCAGCAGAGTTTCGATGCTGCGCAGCGGAAGCGTGAAAGCCCTTTGCGCAATGGGAGTTACGGCGACGAGGCTTGCCGTCACGAGAACCGCACCCGCCATGGCATATGGACGCGCAGCAATCTGCATCGCGGACCCCCCTTTTCGGTTGACGATGCTTACGGATCCTGAAACTAATCTCAGAGAACCTCGGCTCGCGTCCCTCGGGAGCGGACTCTTGTGAACCTCATATTTAGTTGGGCGTCAGCGGCTGTTGCCGTAGGCGTGCAGATGCAGAACCGGTAAATTGTTATGCACCAAGGGATCTGACAGCTCGCGGACTTTTGCGTCGAGCAGGGTTTCCATGACGCAGCAGTCCTTGAGGACCTTTGCCGCCTGGGCCTGAAAAATGCTGCGCCGCTGGGCTTAGAACATGCTCAGTAGGTCAGTCGACAGTGTGGTGCCGAGGTCCGTTGACAGTGTGGTGCCGAGTTCCCCCGACAGCGCTGTGCTGAGGTCCGTCGACAGTTGTGACACCAGTGCACCGAAGTCCGTCGACAAGGTCGATGCTCCGCTGAGGCCGAGCAGTGCGCTGAGGTTGGCGGCATCGTTGGCCGCTGAGGCGGTGCTATCCGAGCTGGCGGCCACCGCGCTGGGGTCGGTCAATGCCGCGCCGGGATCGAGCAGGGCCAACAGGTCTCCGGGGTTCGACAGCGCGGTGACGCTGGTGTCGTTGTTGGTCAGCAGCGTCAGGAGGTCTTGCGGGCCAAGGTAGGAATCCAAGCCACCGTAGACCGGGTCAAAAGGCGGGTTCGCGGCCTGGTCTGCTTCTACTTCGTCCGCGTAGGCCAGGTATCCGGGGTCGGTGAGTATCCCGACGTTGGTGTACAGCGCCGGCAGTTCGGGATTGATGGCGGCCAAGTCCGCGTCCTCGGTTGCCAGCTCCGCCGGAGTCAGGTTGTAGATACCCGTCTGCAGCACCGCTATCGAGGCGTCGACTTCGGGGGTAGTCGGAAGGGTGTCGTAACCGTCGGTGAGGCCGTTCAGGTAGGCCTGAATCGTCGTGTTGGTCGGATCCAGATTTTCTATGTCCTGCACCAGCGCCGGCACGGTCAGACTCTCGGGTATGTCGCACATCGCCGGGCAGACCGAGCTCCCGGCGACAGCCGGATCGAAGGCGATCACCAGTGACGCCGCGAGGGTCTGCAGGGACTGGGTGACATCCGTCAGGGTAGGAAGCTCGATGCCGGTGCCGTCGATACCTGCGCCGTCGTACCCGGTGCCAACCGGCGCAAGCAAACTGTTGTAGAAGTCCTCGAAGGGCCCGAACAGGTTCAGCTGAAAGGTGTCGCCGGCCCACGGCACCAAGCCGGCGGTGGCGCCGTTGGCGTCGGTCGTACCGTCGAAGCCGAAAGCGCTCTCCACCGCTCCGTCCGGACCGGAGCCGGGGCTGGGGTCGACGAGCCCTGCGTCGTCGGCGGAGTTGAACGTGAACCCGCTCGTCAAATCCGACAGCGGCACAGTGAAGAAGTTGTCGAAGATTCCGAGGGGCTCCTGCCCGGTAATCGTCTCGAGGAACTCGATGTCGCGGTCGAAGTCTGTGCTACCGGTGACCACATCTGTTGGGGTGATTGGCGCGCACGTCTCGGCGTCGCAGGAGGCACTGATCGGGAGCTCGGCCGCCGCCAGTAACCCGATCTGCTGCGCCAACCCTGCGGTGCCGTCCGCATCGGCGATGGGATCGATTTCGGGTTGGTCGAGCCCGGATATCTGCGGGGCGAACGGGAGCAAGACGTCCAAGATGCCCATGTAATGGCCGAGGTCGCCGGGGTCTGTTCCAAAAATGTTCACGGCGCTGGGGACGAAAAAGTTTCCGCTGAAGATCAGCGCGTCTGAGAGCACGTTCAGTCCCTGGATCTCGTTCTCCGGTATGTTCACCAGGTCGTCGAACAGGTTGATCGGGACATTGAGAATTGAGTCGGCGTCGACGAGGCGCGTCTCAATACTGCGGACGGGAAGCTGGGGCTGGCGCGATGCAAGTGACATGGCGGCGACCATGCTCGTCGCACATAGTGCCGCACTTGCCAAGACGCACGATCGCGTTGCAACCCGCATGTCGATCCCCCCGAATCTGTTGGAGCCCCCTCAGTGCAGAAACCTGAGAGAACGACCAGTATTCGGAGCGGAGTAGCAGTCGGACCGTTTGCGAGGCCGACTATTTTTCGTGCAGGTCGTCGGTCAGGTGCCCAACCAGGGCCGGTTGCCGTAGGCGTCGAGGTGAACCACCTGCTCAACGGGCACGCGGGTGGTCGGTCCGTAGCGGCCCCGCGGCCAGCCCAGAGCCACAACACAACACGGCGTCACCGAGCGTGGGAGCCCGAGTATCTTGCGTGCCCGCGAGACTCCCCACAACGGCAAGGTGATCAACGATGCGCCCAAACCCATTGCGCGCGCGGCCAGCAACAGGTTCTGCACGCTGGGGTAGATCGATCCCCAATACCCGGACAAGGCGGCATGTGGCATCAGTGAATACGGCGCGCGTCCCTCGCGCACCGTCAGACGAAGACAGGCCACCACCAGGACCGGGATCTCGGTGAAATGATCGACCTGCCACTGCGCCGCGCGAATCACTTTTGCCAGTGACTCGTCGTTGTCACCCGCACGGCTGAGCAACCCGCCGTAGGAGAACTTCCAGCCTTTGCGGTAGCGGCCGGCGAGTTTCTTGATGACGCTTCGGTCCTTGACGACGACGAATTCCCAGTTCTGGCCGTTGGCGCCGGTCGGCGCGTGCAGCGCCAACTCGATGCACTTCAACACCACGGCGTCGTCGACCGGGTCGGGGTGTACGCGCCGTACCGCCCGCTGGGTCAGCATCGCGTCCGCCAGCGGCATGCTCAAGCCGGCAAGCGCATCGGAGGTGGCGGGCGCCACCCGAAATGCGTCGGCGTACGGCGAGTCGTCGGTCATGCGTGCTCGGTGACCCACCTGGCCGTGAAATTTTGGAGATCCGGTATCCCCTTGGCGAATTCGCGCGCAATGAATGTCTCGACCGTCCCGCCGACCAACGGCACTTTGAACTCGACCGTCCCGTTCAGCGTCAGCACCGAACCACTCTCGGTGGGTGCGACGGACGCGGCGGCCGCACCGGCGCCCGGTGCCCCGGACACCGCGACGCTGATATTTCCCCGCAATTGGTCGCCCGACGGCGTCCAGCTCTCGGTGTGCTCGATTTTGATGTCGCGTCGATAGAACTTGGCGACGATGCCGGGCAGCAGATCAGGGCCCAGGTCCTGTGTTGTGGTCACTCGCACCGTTTGGTCGTCGTCGACGAGCAGGGATGTGAGCGTGCTGTTGCCGCTCTGGGTCGCAATCCGGGCCAACCAATAGTCCTCGGTGCTGAACGCCGCATGAACCTGCTCGACACTGACAGGCGATTCGACTGAGGCATCGAACGAACGGGGCATGCTAGATCTTTTCCCGACCCGGCGCCGCCGCGCTCGTGGACAGCAGCCGATCAGCCAAGCGGGCCGCGAAAGTCCGCGCCTGCTCGAACTGTTCGGGCTGCACGTTCGTCGGCGGTAGCCGAAGGCCCAGGTACTTCTTGCGGTACTGACCTGAACCCAGGTAGCTGGTCAGCGCCAACATGGAACGCAGATTGTCTCCGGGATAGGTGAAGTGGATCTCGTCCACGTAGCGGCCGCCCTGCGCCTCGGCGAGTTCGCGCACCCCTTCGAGGTTTGCCCGCCAGAACGTACGGCACACAACAAACACGGCAAACGGCTTGCCGGACAGCAGCTTACGTGCTTCGTCGGATTTCAGGAAGGAGCGCAGCGGCATGCTGACGTTGTCCCACCAGGTCGGCGAACCGATGAGGATCAAGTCGTAGTCGCCGTCGCGCACGGTGTCCGGGGTTTGGATGTCACCGGTCTCGCTGCGTTTCTGCGCTCCCAGCACGCTGAGCATGTCGGGCCACACCCGGCGCATGGGGAATCGGGAGAACTTCTCCGCGTAGCGCTGGTCGGTGAATGTGATCGCCGCAGTCTGCACATCGCAGCCGCGGTCGCGAAAGACCTCACCCGCAACGTCGAGCACTTTCTGCGATTGCCCGGTGTAGGAGTAGTACAGCAGCAAAACCCGCGGCGGGCGTCCGCCGGCGTTGGTCGTCGTATCTGTCATGGCACCTCCATCGTCAAATGTCGCACACTTGCGTCTCGTGGTGACCCGCTGCGCCCGGCTCCGCCGCGCTTGCGATCCCCACACTTCCCCTCTGGTGGTGACCCGCTGCGCCCGGCTCCGCCGCGCTTGCGATCCCCACTCTTCCCCTCTGGTGGTGACCCGCTGCGCCCGGCTCCGCCGCGCTTGCGATCCCCACTCTTCCCCTCTGGTGGTGACCCGCTGCGCCCGGCTCCGCCGCGCTTGCGATCCCCACTAGGCTTTGGCCTCGTGACCGACAAAGTATCCGTCGACCTCAGTGGTCCCTCGCAGACAATGCTGACCACGTTGTACTGCAAGGCGCTCGACGCCGACTGGGACCGGCCCATCCTGGGTGACACATTCGCCAGGGACGCGGTAGCCCGCATCGACTACGACTGGGGCGGCCTCAAGGTCACCGACCGCTGGACGCCGCTGGTGACGGTCCGGACCGCCCAGTTCGATGTCTGGGCCGGCCAATTCCTGGCCGCGCACCCCGAGGCCACGGTGATCCACCTGGGCTGTGGGCTGGACAGCCGGGTGTTCAGGTTGAATCCCGGTCCGGGCGTCGAGTGGTACGACGTCGACTATCCAGCGGTCATCTCGCTGCGCGAGAAGGTTTTTCCGAGCCGAGAGAACTATCACCTGGTTGCCACGCCGGCGACCGACCCGTCCTGGCTCGACCAGATTCCGGCCGACCGTCCGACCCTGTTGCTGGCCGAGGGCATCAGCATGTACCTCACCGACGACGACGGCATCGCGTTGCTGCAACACGTCGTCGACCGATTCGGGACCGGCGAAATCCAAATCGACTACTACAGTCGGCTCGTCGTCCGCTCGCAGAAGACGCACCGCCTGCAGCGCCAGTCTGGTTCGACGTTGTACTGGGCGGTCAACAATGCATCCGACGTCATAGACCGATTGTCCGGGGTGCGATTGCTGAGCGCCGTAACCTTCTTCGACGCAAGCACTTTCGGCCGGGCGTCCGGCGTCTTCCGGGTGATGCGGCAGCTGGTCCGTCCGCTCCCGCCGCTGCGCCGGACTTTTCAGTACCACCGCTACGCCTTCGGGCCCGTCAGCTGACACCGCTTGTGGCGTGCTGCTCGGCGACGGCGACGAGCTGCGCCTCAATGGCCGCGACCGACTTCTCCGGCTCCGGTCCGTGCGAGTTGTACTCGATGTTGAGTTGGTCGGCGTAGATCTGGGTGAAGTAGATCTCGATGCCGGCGCTGACGGCGAAGTAGAGCTCGCCGTGCGTGGCGGTCACCTCCACACCCGGTGGTGTGCGCACCGGGGGCACCAGGCCGTTGTCGGACAACAGGACCACATCGGGCATGCCGGGCGCATTGCCGACGTACTGCGGGCTGAAGTGCAGCCGGGACTGCTGGATGACGCCCTCGTCCAAGTCTGCTTTGAATGTCGCAGCGATGTCGCGCGCCAGGTCGACAACCGTTGTCTTGTCGTTGATTTCGGCCAGATACGTGCCCAGCCCCACCGGGTTCGTGCATCCGGTCGCCGACACCGGCGGTGACAGGAAGTACCGTAGGTCGACGGTGTAGATGAACGGGACGGGGATGTTCAGCTTGCCTCGAACCTCCCACTCCCCGATCAGGATCGCGGCGGACAGCACCGAGTGCAGACCGAGCTTTTCGGCACGGCACAGCTCGACGAGCGCGCGGGTGTGGCTCTCGCTCAGCCGGGCGGACACCATCGGAACACGAACGGGCTCTGCGGGTGTGACACCGGTGTCGGCGCGGCGCGACGGCGGGAGATCGTAGGCGAACAGCGCAGGCATGAACCGCTCGATACCCGAACGCGGTCCCTTCTGGATGCCCCGGTCGGCGAGTACGGTCTCGATCGACTCCGGCGCCGGCTGGGCGGTGACCGGGCTGGTCCGTCCGTTGCCGACCAGATCGGTGTAGAAGGACAGCAACTCCTCGATCAGGCCGTACATGTGGTGGCCGTCGGCCAACGCGTGATGGACGTACAACGTCGGGTGCGCCTGGCCGTCGCGGATGGTCAGTCGCAGGTGCACCAACGCCTCGCTCTGGTCGAAATGCGGTGCGGGCCCTTCGTCGTCCGGGCCGTCGACTTCCACGATTTCGATTCCCGAGTGCAGAAGATCATCGGAGACCAACTCGTGGCGGCCGTCCGCACCACGCTCGAGGCGCGCGGTGAGCACCGGATGCGCCTCGAGCAACGTGTCGAAGGCGTCCGAGAGCGCATCGACGTCGATCGGACCTTCCATTTGCGCGGCGAGACCCACGAAGTTGTGCGTCTCGGCGAGCATCTCCTCGCTGAGCGCCAGCTTGCGGATGACCGACGATGGGAACACGTTGCGCCTTTCTAGGTCTGTCGCAGACCTGCTCGCCCCTTAGGACAAGTCCACCAATTCCAGTTCGTCGCTGCCGGAATCCATCTCGTCCTGCGCGAGCGCCTCCCGGATCAGCTCGAGAAGCGTTCGGGAGAATCCGTCGGCAAGCGAATGTACGGTGGCCGCGTCGATTCGGCGGCTGTCGTACCACCAGTCCAGATGCAACACGCCCGCCGTGCGGAAGACCCGCAACTCTATTCCGTGCCCGAGACCCGGAATCGCCTCGCGCACCGGCAACGCGGTGTCGGAGTCGAATCGGACCGCGACATCCTCACCCAGCGGCGGCAGATCGGGGATCGTGCCGATGTAGGAGAAGTAGATGTCGGCCGGACCGGTGGCGCCGAGCCGCCGCGCCGTCGGCGCATACAGGTAGCGCAGCAGCCCGTAGCCGATTCCGTAGTGCGGGACGGCTTTCAGCGTGTCGTGTACATCGTCGAGCAGTTGCTTGGCGCCGTCACCCTTGGCGCAGGACAGCGCGACCGGATAGACGGTGTTGAACCAACCGACCGTCCGGCGCAGGTCGACGTCGGGTTTGAGCACCGAGCGGCCTTCGCCGTTGAGGTCGACCGCGACGACCCCGTCGCCGACCGTGTTGGCGATCGTCCGACTCAATGCGGCCAACAGCATTTCGTCGATCGGCACCCGAAGCCGGCGGCGGACGTCATCGATCTCGGTCGTCTCCGCGACGGTCAGCGCCGATGCGATCCGGGCCAGATCCGCCACGCCGGGTGGGTCCGCGGCTTCGCCCGCCACCTTCAGAGTCGCCGCCGTCGCCGTCTGCAGCCAGTAGTCCCGGCTCTCCACGACCGCCGGGTGCACGGCCAGTGCCGCGCAGCGCTGGGACCACTCGGTCCACGGCGTGGTGATCGGTTGCAGCGCAATCTCTTCGCCAGCCAGTTGCTGCCCGAACGCGGTGAAGATGTCGGTGAGCAGGATGTCGCGCGACGCGTTGTCGGTCGCGATCGCCCGCACGCTGATCGCGAGGTAGGACGAGCCGCCCGGCACACCCCGGACATACGTCGCGATCAACGGACTGGACGGATCCTGTTCCCGGATAACCTCGATCAGCGTCGACAGCAGTGCGTCGCGCTCCTGCGAACTTCCCGGTGCGACGTCCTCGGGTAGTGACCGCGTGGCCAGGTCGACCGGTTCACCAGGTGCATGGACGACCTGCTCCCAGGTGCCCGCGCGTTCGACGAGTCGCAACCGCAGCGCTTCGTGATGGTCGCTGACGGCCGTGAGCACCGCGCAGATGTCGTCGACCTGAACGTCCGGGCGAAGTTGCAGGATCAGCGGGACACGCCACTGCTCGTGCTCGCGGACCCCGTGCTCGAGGAAGTACGAGATGTTCGGCGGCACCGGCGGATGCGTGACGTCAGCCGGTGACTGGCGGCCCAGGCCGCCTGCCGCGTAGCGGGCGGTCAACGCCTTGGCCAACGCGGCAACCGTCTGGTTCTCGTAGAGATCCTGCGGGGTGAGGTCCAGACCTTCGTTGGAGGCGGTCATCGCGACGCTGATCGCGACCAGCGAATCACCGCCCAGCTCAAAGAAGTTGGCGTTGCGTTCAACGGTGGGCAGACCCAGGCACTGACTCCAGATGCGTTGCAGCGTCGCTTCCATCGGCGACTTGCCGGTCTTGGCGGCCGCAGCGGCGTCTGCGGCGGTCGACTCGGCGGCCACCCCGTTGGTCGCCCCGGCGTCACCCGTCCAGGTCGTCTGACGATGCTCGATCCAATGCCGTTGACGCTCAAAGGGGTAACCGGGAAGCGTCAGAAGCCGGCCGGACTGCCCACCGCGCAGCGGCGCCCAGTCGACGTCGACACCCGCTGCCCAGAGCTGTCCCAGCGCCAGCAGGAATGCGTCCCGGTCGTCGCGGTTCTGGGCGTGGTGGCGCATCAGCCGGACCGCGTGGTGTCCGGTCGACCACTTGGGGTGTCGCGCCGCCGACGCGGTCAGCGTGCCGCCCGGGCCGACCTCCACCAGGATGCGGCGCGGGTCGCCGAGCAGGACGTCGATCTCGTCGGAGAACCGGACCGTCGAGCGCACCTGCCGCGCCCAGGTGGCGGGGTTGGTGGCCTCGCTGGCGGCCAGCCAGGTACCGGTGACGTTGGACAGCAACGGAATCTGCGGTTCGCGCAGCGTCTGGCGGGACAGGAAGCCGGTGAATTCCGGGATCATCGAGTCCATCAGCCGGGAGTGGAATGCATGCGACGTGCGGACCCGACGCGCGACGACGCCCTTGTCCTTGAGCCGGTCGCTGAACTCCTTGATGCTCTCCTCGGACCCTGCGACGACGCAGCCCCCCGGTTCGTTGATCGCGGCGATGTCGACGTCACCGGTCAGGTGTTCGGCGACGGCCTCGGGACTCAACGCCACGGCGACCATCACACCCCGCGGCGCGGCGTGCATCAGCCGGGCGCGCATCGACACCACCTTGACGGCCGACTCGATGTCGAAGACGCCGGCGATGGTGCCCGCGACGTATTCGCCGATGCTGTGCCCGACCATCGCCGCCGGGCGCACGCCGTAGCTCTCGATCAGCTTGGCCAGCGCGTATTCGACGGTGAACAGCGCGGGCTGGGTGCGGTCGGTGCGCTCCAAATTGCGTGCGGTGCCTTCGAAGATCTCCGCGCGCAGGTCGATACCGAGTTCGTCGCCGAAGCCGGCGGCGGCGTGATCGAAGTGTTCGGCGAAGACCGGCTCTGCGTCATAGAGGCCGCGCGCCATCCCGACGTGCTGCGCTCCCTGACCGGGGAACAGGAAGACGACGTGATCCGAATTGTCGCTGTTATCGGTGAATTCGCCGACGAAGACGTTGTCGTTCTCCGGTGTCTGAAGCACGGTTATCGCGTCCTGCTGGTCGTTGACGACCGCGGCCATCCGGACCTTCTCCTTGCGGCGACGCCCGAGGGTGTAGGCGACGTCGGACAGGCTCAGCTGGTCGTCGCCGGCGATTTCGGCGGCCAACTCCGAGCGCGACTGCGCCAACGCCTCGGTGCTTCGGGCCGACATCAGCAGCACCTGCAGGCCGGGCTCCGGCGTCGAAACCGGCACCGGTGGCGCCTCTTCGAGTACGACGTGGGCGTTGGTGCCGCCGACACCGAACGAGCTCACACCGGCGCGCAGCACACCGTCCCACTCCCACGGGCCGTATTCGCTGCGCACTCGGAACGGGCCCTTGTCGAGATGCAGCTCGGGGTTCGGGCTGGTGTAGTGCAGCGTCGCCGGGATGGCCCGGTGCTTGAGGCACAGAATCGCCTTGATCAGACTGGCGATGCCGGCAGCCGACTCCAGGTGGCCGATGTTGGATTTGACCGAGCCGACATAGCACGGTCCCTGGCGGGGCTCATCGGACACGGCGAATGCCTGTCGCAGACCTTCGATTTCGATCGGGTCACCCAGTGGCGTGCCGGTTCCGTGCGTCTCGATGTAGCTGATCTCGCTGGCGTCGACCTCGGCGATCGCCTGCGCCTCGGCGATGACGTCGGCCTGTCCGGCCGCATTGGGAGCGGCGTAGGTCATTTTCGTCGAGCCGTCGTTGTTCAGCGCTGAACCGCGGATCACGGCGTGGATCCGGTCGCCGTCATCGACGGCGTCCTGCAGCGCCTTGAGCACCACGACGCCGACACCGCTGCCGAAAATCGTTCCATCCGAACGCACGTCGAACGGCCGGCAATGGCCGGTGGGCGACACCATCGATCCGGGGGCGTACCAATAGCCGACGTGATGCGGGATGCGCAGCGACGCGCCCCCGGCCAGCGCCATCTCGCACTCGCCGTTCAGGATGCTCTGGCAGGCCAGGTGCACCGCGACCAGCGCCGACGAACAGGCGGTCTGCACCGAGAGCGCGGGTCCGCGCAGATTGAACGCGTGCGCCACCTTGGTGGCCAGGTAGTCCTTGTCGTTCTGCAACGACAGGTTGACCATGTCGAAGGTAATACCTTGTCCCATCACCACATTGGGGTCGTGGTTGGACATGATGTTGTGTAGCAGGTACCCGCTGGTGGTGCTCGTCGCGTACACGCCGACGGAACCCTCGATGTCGGCGGGGTCGTAACCGGCGTCTTCGATCGCGTGCCACGCGGTCTGCAGGAACAGCCGGTGCTGCGGGTCGGTCGAGCGCGCTACCTGCGGAGTGAATCCGAAGAAGTCCGCGTCGAATTCGTCGATCCGGTCCACCAGTGCGGCGCGCCGCACGTACGCGTGGTTCGCCAGCGTCTTCTCGGGGATGCCTTCAGCGAGCAGGTCGTCTTCATCGAGCGTGACGATCGACTCTTTACCCTCGCGCAGGTTGTCCCAGAATGCCGACAGCGTGCTGGCGCCGGGCAACCTGGCCGCCATGCCGACAACCGCAATCGCGTTGGGCGGCAGTTCGCTGTTGCTGGTCACACTCGGTCTCCTACCTTCCGCCGCGCCGCTGCACGCTGCCGGGCTGCGGCCCGCTTGTTGGCTCGATCGCGCACTCCGCCTGTGCTTTCGGCCTTGTCTGCTTCTTCCAGGCCCAGCTGGCGGATGAGGTCGGTGGTCAAGTCGGCCAGCGACGCACCCTGCAACAGCAGCGCGACCGGCGGCTCGACGCCGAAGTCGCCGCGGACGGTATTCCGAATCCGCACGGCCATCAAGGAATCCAGGCCCAACTCGGTCAGCGGTTGACTGGCGTCGATGGTGCTGTCCTTCGGATAGCCCATGATCGCCAGGATCCGCCCGCCCAGCCGGGCAATGACGACCCGGTTGGCCTCGGCGGCGTCCAGTTCGCGCAGCGCGTCGGGGCCCGCCCAATCGTCATCGTCGCTGTCGATGTCGAGTTCCTCGGCCAGCTTGGCGAAGTAGCCGAGCTGCTGGATCTCCGGGAATGCCGCCGCGGCCCGATCCAGCCGCAGCCGGGCCACACCGATGCGGGCGGGGTCGTTGGCCAGGATGGCGTCGAGCGCCTCGATGCCCTCAGCCGGCGAGATCGGGTCCAGCGCACTGAAGGTCAACGAGCGGGCCACGCCGATGTCGGACCACTGTCCCCAGTTGATCGTGGTGGCAGGCAGACCGGACGCCCGTCGCCAATCGACCAGACCGTCCAGCCACGCGCTCGCCGCGGCGTAGGCACCCTGCCCGGGTGCGCCGAGCAGCGACGAGGTCGACGAGAAACCGACCCACCAGTCCAGCTTGCGGTCGGCCGTGGCGACATGGAGCCGCAACGCGCCGTTGGCCTTGGGCGCCCACACCTTCTCCAGCGTGTCCCTGCTCAGGCCGGCGACGATCTGGTCGTCGATCACCGCGGCGCCGTGAATCACGCCGCGCAGAGCCAAACCGGTTTCCTCGGCTGACGAGACCAGCCGCTCGGCGACGCCGGGTGCGGCGATATCGCCCGACACGACAGCGATCTGGGCGCGCTGCTCGAGTTCCTCGAGCGCCGCGCGCTGCTCGTCGGACGGCTGCGAACGACTGTTCAGCACAACGCGGCCCGCGCCGCCGTCGACCAGCCACTTGGCGACCACCAGACCGAGCCCGCCGAGACCGCCGGTGAGCACGTACGAGCCGTCGCGACGGATGATCTCGTGCTGACCGTTGCCCAGTGTGGCCCGGGAAAGCCTTCGCGCGTAACGGTTGTCGCCGCGCCATGCGATGACGTCGTCGGCGGAGGCCAGGCCCAGCTCGGTGGTCAGCGGCGCGACGGCGTCGTCCGGCAGATCGACCAAGGTGGTGCGCAGGTCGGGGTGCTCGTAGGCCAGCACCCGGATCAGCCCGGTCAACGCACCGATCGACGGGTCACCACGCTCACCGGTGTCGACCGCCAGGCCGTTGCGGGACACCACCCACAGTCGCGGCGACTTCCCGTGCCAGCCACCGATAATCGTGCGGACCGTCGACGCGATGCCCCAGGTGAGATCGCGACCGCGGGCAGGCGCGTCACCGGATTCGGTCCCGTCGAACGACTGCTGTCCGGCGAAGACGACGATTCCCACCGGCGGAAGCTCGGGGTCGTCGGCGGCCTTCGAGAAGGCCTCCATGACCGCCGACTCTTTCGACAACTCGGCGCTGATCAACCGCCGCGTCGGTGAGCTGAAGGCGGCGACGAAATCCTGTGCGACCGAATCGGTCTCGGCGCCGTCGGTCAGCACCAACCAGCTGCCGTCGGCGGGCTGCACCGCCGAGTCGACCGCGGTGTCGACCCATTCAGCGTCGAAGATCTTCTGCGCCAACGGCATCGGCACGGTGCGGCGCTGTACGCGCTGCAGGTAGATGTCGGTGATCTCGGCGGTCGGGGTGCCGCTGTCGTCGGTCAGCAGGACACGGCCCATCAGGCCCGCGCCGTCGCCGTCCGGGTTGACCAACTCGGCGCGGCACCGGGCGCGCCGGCCGACATCGCCGAACACCCGGATCTTGCCGAATGACACCGGCAGATAGGTGGCCTCGTCTGCGTCGTTGAGTGATTCGGCCGACATCGCGGCGGCCAGACCCTGCAACGCCGCGTCGAGCAGCACCGGGTGGATGCGGTAACCCCGGTGCCCGGTCGCCTCATCCGGCAGCACGATCTCGGTTTCCGACGAGCCGTTGGGCTTGCGGACGATGCGGGTCAGCGCGGCGAACGCCTGCGCGTGATGCAGACCGGTGCTGCGTAACGCCGCATAGAGATCCGCGGGCGAGACGACCGTGCCGGGCTCTCCGGAACCGCTCGGCTTGGTGGGTGGCTCGGCTTGCGCGACTTCGGCTTTCGCAACTGCATGGCGGATCCAGGCACCGGTGGCCGAACGCGAATGGATTTCGATACGGATCTCGTCGCCGTCATGCTCACCACGGGTCAGTTGCGTCGTGAGCTGAGTCGAGGCGTCCAGCGGGAGCATCTGTTCGACTTCGACGCCCACGGTCACCGACTGCACGGGCAGGCCGAGGGCTTCGCTGGCCGCCGCGAGTGCGATCTCGGCGAAACCCGTGCCGGGCATCACCGGCTGGCCGTGCACCTTGTGATCGATCAGCCAGGGCAGCAGGTCGGTGCCGACATCGGCCTGCCAGACATGCTCACGGCCGCTGGGCAACTCGACGTGCGTACCCAACAACGGGTGGGCGCTGGTCGGCTGCCGGTTGGTCGCGGTCGGTGCCGCCCAGTACCGGGAGTGCAGCCACGGTGTCGGCGGCAGATCGGCGATTCGCTTCACGCCGGTGGCGGTGCGGATCGCGGCGACAGACGGCGGCCGCACCGTCGCCAACTGGGTGTGGAACGTCAGCGTCTCCGGGTTGTCCCGGGTCAGCGTCGCCGCCACCTGGGTACCGCCGCGCGGACGGGCCGATTCCAGCGTGCCGGTGATGGCGTGGCTGAGTAGCGGGTGCGGGCTGACTTCGAGGAAGGTGGTGTGCTTTTCGGCAGCCGCGGCGACGGCCTGGCTGAACCGCACCGGGTTACGCAGGTTGACCATCCAGTAGTCGGCATCGAATACCGGCGCCGCACCGCTGGCCTGAGTGAGGCCGACGGTGCTGAACAACCGGATCTTCGGCTCGGTGGGCTGCAAATCTTGCAGGGCGCTGCGCAATTCCGCGAGGATGGGGTCGACGGTCGGATGGTGCGAGGCCACGTCCACCTCGACACGACGCGCCAGTCGGCCACGGCCGTCGACCACTGCGATGACGGCGTCGACCTGATCGGGCGGACCGGCGATCACCGTCTGCTGCGGCGCGGCATACACCGCCACCGTGACGCCGGGATACTCACCGACCAACTTCTCGGCCTCATCAGCACCCAACTCCAGCAACGCCATCGCACCCTGACCCGACAGCCGCGACATCAACGTCGACCGCGTCGCAATCACTTTCAGACCATCAGCCGGGCTCAACGCCCCGGCCACCACCGCCGCGGTCACCTCCCCCATCGAATGCCCGATCACCGCATCAGGCTCCACACCATAAGAACGCCACAACGCCGTCAACGCCAACTGCATACCCACCAACACCGGCTGAATACGCTCGATACCCACCACCGGCTCACCGGCAACCAACACATCACGCAACGAAAAACCAACCTGCGCAACAAAATCCGGCTCCAACTCGGCCACCGCCGCCGCAAACGCCGGCTCATCGACCAACAACTGCCGACCCATCCCAGCCCACTGCGAACCCTGACCCGAATACAAAAACACCGTGCCCGAACCACGCGGCGCCTCATGCGGGGCGACCACGCCCGGCGTCGGTTGCCCGGCCGCCAGCGCACGCAGACCGGCGATGGCCTCGTCGCGGTCACGCGCGGAGACGGTGGCATATTTGTTGAAGCGACTGCGGTAGAGGTTCACGGTGTGGGCAATGTCGGCCAGTGGCACATCGACGCCGTCACCGGACATCCACTCGGCCAGCGCCGCAGCCCATGACGCGATGCGCTGCTCGGTCTTGCCCGCGATCATCAGTGTCTTGACCGCAGAACCTGACTCGGCTTCCGAGAGCGGCGCCGGATCGGGTCCCTGCTCGACGACGACGTGCGCGTTCGTCCCGCCGATACCGAACGACGAGATCGCGGCGCGGCGTGGACCCTCTTCCGCGGGCCACGGGGTCAGCTCGGTCGGCACGAACAGCCGGGTCGGCTTCGGGTCGATGGATGGGTTCCATTGTGCGAAATGGAGATTCGGTGGAATCTGGGCCCGCTGCACCGACAGCGCGGCCTTGATGAAGCCGGCGATGCCCGCGGCGGCCTCGAGGTGGCCGAAGTTGGATTTCACCGCACCCAGTGCGCAGGGCTTGTCGCCGCGGCCATACCGGTCGGCCAGGGCTTCGAATTCGATCGGGTCACCCAATGAGGTGCCGGTGCCGTGCGCCTCGATGAAGTTGACCGAGTCCGCGGTCACGTCGGCGCTGCGCAGCGCGCTCCTGATGACGTCTTGTTGCGCAATGGTGTTGGGCGCGGTCAGGCCGTTGGACCGACCGTCCTGGTTGACCGCCGATCCCCGCACGACCGCCAGCACCCGGTCGCCGTCGCGGATCGCGTCGGTGAGTCGCTTGAGCACCACGACGCCGCAGCCTTCACCGCGGACGAATCCGTCGGCGCGGGAGTCGAAGGAGTGGCAGCGGCCCTGCGGGGACAGCATTCCCCACTTCGCCATGGCGATCTGGGTTTCCGGTCGCAGGATGAGGCTGACGCCGCCGGCCAGTGCCAGGTCGCTCTCCCGCAACCGCAGGCTCTGACAGGCCAGGTGGATGGTGACCAGCGATGACGAGCATGCGGAGTCGATCGCCACTGCCGGCCCGCGCAGGCCCAGCGTGTAGGCGATCCGCCCGACCGCGACCGCGTGGGCGTTACCCGTCGCGGAGTAGGCATCGATCGCGTCCGGGTTGGCCGCCGAAATCGTCTGGTATTCGCCGTAATACACGCCCATCATCACAGCGGCGCGAACACCGGACAGGTCCTCGGTCGCGATACCGGCGTGCTCGAGCGCTTCGAAAGCGACCTCCAGCATCAGTCGCTGCTGGGGGTCCATCGCTTCGGCTTCGCGCGGTGAGATCCCGAAGAAGTCGGCGTCGAAACCGGCCACGTCGGACAGGAAGCCGCCCCACTTCGACGACATCCGACCCGGCGCGAACTGGTCCGGGTCGTAGAACTCGTCGGCGTTCCAGCGATCCGCCGGGATTTCGCTGATCCCGTCGCCGCCGGTGGTCAGGAACTTCCAGTAGGCCTCCGGCCCGTCGGAGCCGCCGGGAAAGCGGCAGCCCATGCCGACGACGGCGATGGGTTCCGCGGAGGCGACGCGCGATGCCTTGTCGAACTGCTGGGTCAGCGCGTCCCGCTTCTCGCCGGGCATCGCCGAAACTCTGTCGTAGATCGTCGCCATTAAAGGAAGTTTCCCATCAGAAAAGACCGCTCTCACTGCCGGCCGAAGCCGACTCAACGCTGTCGAACAACTCATCCAGCACACTGCCCGCCGAGTCCGACTCCAGGTCGCTGGTGTCGTCTTCCGGCACCTCAGGGGGTGCGAGCAGGCCCGATACGTACGTCGCCAATGACGCAATGGTCGGATGGTTGAACAACATATTCGCCGACAGGTCGATTCCGACCAGCTTCTGGGTTTCTTTCAGCACAGTCATGGCCATCATCGAGTCGAGGCCCAGTTCGGGGAACGGTGCATCGAGGTTGACCGACGACGGCGACATCCTCAGTTCGCGGCCCAAAATGGCGCGCAGCCTGGCCTGCAGTTCGTCGAGCCGGTCCTCGGCGGACAACTGCGACCAGTCCGGCACCGCGGCCGCTTCCGCCTCGTCGCCGGCCGGGCGCTGCTCGGCGGCGGTGATGCCACCGACGCCGACCACGGCGTCGAATTCGGACACCAACTGGCTGAAGTACTCCAGTTCGCCGAACTCCGGGGTGGCCGCGACCGCGCGGTCCAGCCGCAGCCGTCCGACGCCGACCCGGGTGATCGGGCCGCCGACCAGCGACTGCAACGCCTCGATGCCCTCGTCGGGGGTGATCGGGTCCAGGACGCTGTAGGTCAGCGACTTGCTCATGCCGACGCCTGACCACTGGCCCCAGTTGATCGCGGTGGCCGGCAGCCCCGACGCGCGGCGCCACGCCACCAGCGCGTCCAGCCATGCGTTGCCGGTGGCGTAGGCCAGCTGACCCGGCAGGCCCAGCAGCGTGGCCATCGACGAGAAGCCGACCCACCAGTCCAGCTCGCGGGTCACGGTCACGGCGTTGAGCCGCAGAGCGCCGGCGACCTTGGGTGCCCAGACTCGCTGGATGCCGTCGCGGGTCAGCGCGGCCACCAGGCCGTCGCCGGTCACGCCGGCCCCGTGCACGAGACCGCGCAGCGGATGTCCAGTGTGTTCGGCGGCCTCCACCAGCTTTTCGGCGACGCCCGGCGTGGCGATATCGCCTGCTACGAAGACGATGTCGGTGGCGTCGGCCAGGCTGTCGAGTTCGGCGCGTTGAGCGTCGGAGGGTTCGCTGCGGCCGTTGAGCACGATGCGGCCCGCGCCGCGCTCGACCAGCCAGCGGGTGACGACGGTGCCCAGACCGCCGAGGCCGCCGGTGATGATGTAGGAGCCGTCGGCGCGGACAACCGCCTCGCCGTGACCGGCGTCCAGCGTTGCGTGCACCAGCCGTTCGGCGTAGCGGCCGTCCTCCCGCACAGCGACCACGTCATCGCCTGCCGCCGAGGACAACTCGGCGGTCAACGCCGCGACGAGTTGCTGCGGGTCATCCGCGTCGCCCAGATCGAGCAGGGTGGCACCGAGATCCGGTTCACCGGCCAGCACACGGGCCGCTTCGCCGGGGAACCGCCAGTTGCGGATCAGGCCCTTGAGCGCGCCGACGGCCGGGTCGCCCGGTTCGTCGTCGCGGACCGACAGACCGTTGCGGGTCACCACCCACAGCCGCGGCGAGGTGCCCTTCCAGCCCTCGACGGCGGCATGGGCCGCGGCCGTGATCTCCAGGATCAAGTCCTGCGCGCGGCTCAGCGCAGCGTCGGTGAGGCCGGCGTCGAACGCCCGCTTGTCCAGCACCACGACGATGCCGACCGGCGGGAACTTCGGATCGCCCGCGGTCTTGGCGAAGGTGTCGGACACCGCATCATCCGACAGCGCCGCAGTGACCGCTCGGCGCGTCGGCGATTGAAGGCCGGCCGCGATCTGCTCCGCGAACGCCGTTGTCTCGGAGTCGGATTCGGCCAGCACAACCCAGGTACCGTTGGGCACCGCGGCACCGGCCGACGCCGGGCTCGGCACCCACGCGGCGTCGAAGATCTTCTGCCCCAGATCCAACGGCACCGAGCTGAGATCCACCGGACGCAGCTCGATGCCGGTCAGCTCAGCGACCGGTGTCCCGGTTTCGTCGGTGAGGACAATCTCTCCCCGGTAGCCGCCCTGCTCCGGCTCGGCCAACTCGACGTGGCAGTGCACCCGGCCGCCGACGGCGCCGAACACTCGGATCGCCTCGATCGACACCGGCTGATACGACGTGTCGTCGTCCAGCTCGGCGGGGATGGCGGCGGCGAGTTGCCGCAACGCGGCGTCCAACAGCACGGGGTGGATGCGGTACTCGGGGTGGTGCGCGACCTCGTCGGGCAGCACGATCGCGGTGCTCTGCTCGACGTCGCGGCTCGCTGGAGGCGCGGCCTGGTGCGCCACCTCGATGTCGGCCACCGCATAGCGCGACCAACCGCCGGTCGAACGGGCGTGGATCTCCACGCGATTCCCGCCTGCGTCCTGGGACAGCTGGGTGGTGAGTCGGGTATGGGCGTCCGGGATCAGCGGCCGCTCGATCGCGAGCCTGTTGACCCCGATGCCGGTGACGGGCACGCCGAGACCGTCGGAGCCTGCCGCCAACGCGATCTCGGCGAAGCCGGCCGCTGCCAAACCGTGCAGCGTTTCGGGCGCGATGTCGGTCTGCCAGACATGCTCGTGACCGGACGGCATGTCGACGTGCACACCCAGCAAGGGGTGGACGTCGAGTAACTGCCGGCCGGCGGGCTTCTTGTCGATCCAGTAGCTGGCATGCAGCCACGGCGACGCGGGAATGTCGACCCGGTGCCGTCCTTCGGTCACCGGCTCGGTGACGCCGAGCGTCGCGAGTTGCTCATGGACGGAGAGGGTTTCGTCGTCACCACGCTTCATCGCGGCGGTGACGGTGAAGTGGTCGCGGGACGACACCGCGGCCAGCGTTTCACCGATACCGTGGGTGAGCAGCGGGTGCGGGCTGACTTCGACGAAGGTGGCGTGGTTTTCGGCGGCTGCGGCGACCGCTTGGCTGAACCGCACCGGGTTACGCAGGTTGGCCACCCAGTAGTCGGCATCGAAAACCGGCGCCGCCCCAGCGGCCTCAGCCTGGCCGACCGTGCTGATCAACCGAATTCGCGGCGCCGACGGTTTGAGATCGCTCAGCGCCGTGCGCAATTCTTCGAGGATGGGGTCGACGGTCGGATGGTGCGAGGCCACGTCCACCTCGACACGACGGGCCAGCAGTCCGCGGGCGTCCACCGCCGCGATGGCGGCGTCGACCTGATCGGGCGGACCGGCGATCACCGTCTGCTGCGGCGCGGCATACACCGCCACCGTGACGCCGGGATACTCACCGACCAACTTCTCGGCCTCATCAGCACCCAACTCCAGCAACGCCATCGCACCCTGACCCGACAGCCGCGACATCAACGTCGACCGCGTCGCAATCACTTTCAGACCATCAGCCGGGCTCAACGCCCCGGCCACCACCGCCGCGGTCACCTCCCCCATCGAATGCCCGATCACCGCATCAGGCTCCACACCATAAGAACGCCACAACGCCGTCAACGCCAACTGCATACCCACCAACACCGGCTGAATACGCTCGATACCCACCACCGGCTCACCGGCAACCAACACATCACGCAGCGAAAAACCAACCTGCGCAACAAAATCCGGCTCCAACTCGGCCACCGCCGCCGCAAACGCCGGCTCATCGACCAACAACTGCCGACCCATCCCAGCCCACTGCGAACCCTGACCCGAATACAAAAACACCGTGCCCGAGCCGTGCGGCTTCTCCCGAGGCTCGACGACGCCGGTCGCGGGCTCGCCCGCGGCCAGCGCCCGCAGCCCCTCGACGGCGTGCGCCCGGTCACGCGCGCAGACGGCGGCGAAGCTTCGGTACCGTCCGCGATGGTTGTTGACGGTGTGCGCGATATCAGCCAGCGGCACTCCGGTGCCGTCGCCGTCCATCCAGTCGGCCAGCATCGCGGCGATCGGTGCGATACGCGCAGCCGTCTTGCCGGACACCACCAGCGTGCTGACGGCCGGTTCCGGTTGCGCTGCAACGGCTTCGGGTACTGGCGCCTGCTCGACCACGATGTGCGCATTGGTGCCGCTGACGCCGAACGACGAGACGCCTGCCCGCCGCGGCCGATTCACTGCGGGCCAAGCCATGCCGTCGGCGGCGATGGTGAACTTCGACGCTCCCGCGCCGGCATTCGGGGTCAGCGCGGTGAAGTGCAGGTGCGGCGGAATGTAGCCGTGGCCCAGGCTGAGGACCGTCTTGATGAAGCCGGCGATACCGGCCGAGTTCTCCAGGTGGCCCAGGTTGGTCTTGACCGAGCCGAGCACCAGTGGCGCCGACTCCTTGCGCTCACCGAAAACCGCACTGAGCGCGTCGAGTTCGATCGGGTCGCCCAGCGCCGTGCCGGTGCCGTGCGCCTCGATGTAGTCGATCTCCGACGGCTCTAGACGGGCCGACGCCAGCGCCGCCCGCAGTACCGCCTGCTGCGCGGGCCCACTCGGCACCGTCTGTCCGCTGCTGGGTCCGTCCTGGTTCACGGCCGAGCCGCGAACCAGCGCCAGCACCGAATCTCCGTCGCGCACGGCATCGCTGAGCCGTTTGAGCACCACGACGCCGCAGCCTTCGCTGCGGACGTATCCGTTGGCGGCGGCGTCGAACGTCTTGCACTGGCCGTCCGGGGCCAGCATTCCCCACCGCGAGCAGGAGATGCTGTTGTGCGGGGTCAAGATCAGGTTGGTGCCCGCGGCCAGTGCTTGATCGGTCTCTCGTCTGCGCAGGCTCACGCAGGCCGAGTGGATCGCGACCAGCGACGACGAGCATGCGGTGTCGAGCACCACCGCGGGGCCGTGCACACCAAGGAAATACGACAGCCGGCCCGCGGCGAAGTTGGACGCGTTGCCGAACGGGATGTACGGGTCGATGTCTTCGGGCGGCCCTTGCGCCGCGATCAACGAATAGTCGTAGGTGGTCAGGCCGACGTAGATGCCGGTCTGGGTGTTGCGAATCGACTTGGGCGTGATCCCGGCGTTTTCCAGTGCCTCCCAAGCGACTTCGAGCAGCAGTCGCTGCTGCGGGTCCATCGCGATCGCTTCGCGCGGGGAGATGCCGAAGAATTCGGCGTCGAATTCGTCCGGCTGCCACGAGGTGAGGAAGCCACCTTCGCGGTTGCAGATCTTGCCCGGGCGGGTGTGGTCCTCGGCAAAGTAGGCGTCGGCGTCCCAGCGGTTCTCCGGCACCCGAATCACGCCGCTGCGCCCGTCGTGCAGCAACTGCCAGTAGTCGGCGGCATTGCTCACTCCACCGGGCAGCCGGCATGCCATGCCGACCACGGCAATGGGCTCGGTGTCGGCTTTTTCGGCGATCTCCAGCCGTGCTGTCAGGTCGTCGATCTTGCGCAGCGCATCGGTGATGATCGCCCGACGGTCTGGCGGTGCTGGCTGGCTTGCCATAGCGCTCAGCCCAACCGGTCCGAAAGCTGTTTGAGCAGTTCGTCGTCGCTGAAGTCGTCGTAGGCGTCGACGTCGTCGTCCTCAGCGGCCTCGACCAGCTCGGGCAGCAGGGTGGCCAGGTAGTCCGACAGCGCTTCGACGGTCGGGTAGTCGAACACCACCGACGCGGGCAGCGTTTCGCCGAGACTGTCCGACAGGGCCCGCTGCAGCGTCACGCTCATCAGCGAATCCATGCCGGACTGGAAGAAGCCGGCCGTCGGATCGAGCAATTGCGGCGACGCGAGGCCCATCGCCTGGACGACCTGGGCGGTGACGTGATCGACCAGCAGACCGCGACGGCGGGCCGGCTCGGCGTCGCGCAGCGTCTCACGCAACTCGGTCGTGCGTGCGGTGCCGCCCTCGTCGCCACCACCGTGCGTGGTCAGCAAGTCGTCGACGATGTGCAGGGCCGCCCTGGTGCGATACGCGGTGGCGAGCAGGTCCCAGTCGGCGTCGACGACCGTCGGGCGGGCCGGTGCACCGGGGCCGGTCAGCAACGGCAGCGCCTTGATCGCGACGTCGTCGGCCATCGGCAGCAATCCGGAGCCGATCGTGACCTGGCGCTCCTCCTCGGATTGGCCGTCGGACAACGACTTCCACAGACCCCAGTTGATCGCGGTGGCAGGCAGACCGGCGGCCCGGCGGGCCAGCGCGAAGGTGTCCAGGAAGGTGGTCGTCGCCGTGTAGTGGGCCAGCCAGCGCGATCCGGTCAGACCGGAGATCGACGAGAACAGCACGAACTGGTCGATCGAATGCCGCAACGAAAGCCGGTGCAGCAACGACACCACATCGAGCTTGGGCCGGAACATCGCGGTGACGTCGTCATCCGTCATGTCCAGCAACGTGATCGGGCCGCCGGCGAATGCCGCGACGTAGATGCCGCCCAGCGGTGGCAGGTCCGCGCCGAAGCGGTCGAAGACCGCGCCCAACGCCGACTCGTCGGCTGCGTCTGCGGCTGCCGTCACCAGCGTGGTGCCGGCCGGCGCCAGGCTGGCAGCCAACTCGTCGAGCTTCGATCCGGGGTTGCGCGACACCGCGACGACGGTGCCTGCACCCGACTCGGCCAGTTGCCGAATCAGGTGCGGTCCGATGTTGCCGGTCGCGCCGATGACGAGGTAGCTGCGGTCGGAGTCCAGCGCGGCCGGGGCCGTCGCCGGCGGGTAGGCCTTCTGCAGTCGCGGCACGTGACGCTGACCGGCCTTGTACACGACCTGATCTTCGCCGTCGGCGGCACCGGCCTCGTTCACCACGTAGCGGGCGACCACACCGTCGGGTACCGACTCGTCGACATCGATGACACCGCCCCAGAATTCGGGGTGCTCGAGCGCCAGCGTGCGGCCCAGGCCCCACAACACCGCGTGCGCGGGGTTGGCCCGGTCGCCTTCATTGACGGGCGCGGCGTTGCGACTGAGCAGGTACAGCCGCGGCGCCACACCCATGTCGGCGACCGCGGCGGTCAGCCGCCGGGCGGCGTTGAACAACGAGTATCCGGCCTCGAAATCGAACTGCCCGCCGACCGAGTCCGGCGCGTACAGCACGTGCGTCACCCCGGCGAGCGCGTCGGTGATCGCCGTCGGGTCGGCCCCGTCGGCCAACAACGACAACGGCTCGACGGTCGCGGCGAATTCGTCGCCGAGCACCTGACCGATCTCAGCGCCCAGCCCGGAGTCGGTGATCACCAGCCACGAGTTGTCCGCGTCAGCCTCGGTCGCGGGCAGTTCCCGGACCGGCCAGCCCAGTTGCAGGTACCACTCCGCCGGGATCGGCCCGTCGACAGCGGCCGGAGCAACCGAATCACCAGGAGCCGCAACCTGTCTGACTGCGGACAGCGGCCGGGGGTGCACCCAGTGCCGACCGTGGTGCCACGGCGTGGTCGGCAGCGCAGCGTGCGGTTCGACCGGATGCGTGGTCTGCGGCGGATGGTTGGTGTGCACGGTGTTGAGGTTGGTGTGGAAGCTGACCGTGTCGTCGCCGTCCCGCACCAACGTTCCCACGCTGTGGTGGTGGTTCGCCGAATCCAGCGTGTCGACGACCGCATGGGTCAGGATCGGATGCGCGCTGATCTCGATGAAGGTGGTGTGCTCGTCGGCGGCCGCGGCGACGGCTTGGCTGAGCAGCGCCGGCTTGCGCACATTGGCGGCCCAGTAGTCGGCATCCAGCAGCGGTGACGTGACGCCTTCGCTGACTGTCGAGTAGAACGGGATGGTCGGAATCTCCGGAGCTACATCGGCCAGTGCCGTGCGCAGGTCATCCAGGATCGGCTCCGTGAACGCGGTGTGCGACGCCACCTCCATGTTGACTCGCCGAGCGAATTTGTTCTGTGCGCTCACTGCGGCGATCGCCGCGTCGACGGCGTCCACCGGCCCGGCGATCACCGTCTCGCGCGGCGAGATGTAGCCCGCCACAGTCACATCCGGGTAGCCCGCGATCAGCGCCTCGGTCGCGTCGGCGTCGAGTTTCAGCAGGCCCACCGCGCCCTGGCCGGCCAGCTGCGACATCAGCTTCGAGCGGATGGCGATCACCCGCAGCCCGTCGACGACGCTCAGCGCGCCGGCCACCACCGCGGCAGAGACCTCGCCCATCGAGTGGCCGATCACCGCGTCCGGGTGCACGCCGTGGGAACGCCACAACTCGGTCAGCGCGAGTTGCAGTCCCATCAGCACCGGCTGAACCTGTGCGTCACCGCTGATCGACTCGCCGTTCTCGATCACCTGCTGCAGCGAGAAGCCAACCTGCTCAACGAAAATCGGATCCAGCTCGGCGATCGCCTCGGCGAACACCGGTTCGTCGGCAAGCAGTTGCCTGCCCATGCCCGCCCAGTGCGAGCCCTGGCCGGAGAACACGAAAACCGTTCCAGGGCCGCACGGCCCCTTGTGCGCGGTCACGACACCATCGGCTGCCCGACCGTCGGCCAGCGCCCGCAGCCCGGTCACCGCCTGGGCGCGGTCGCGCGCGGCGACCGTGGCGAACTGCGGGTGGCGCTCGCGGTGAAAGTTCAGCGTGTGGGCGACGTCGGCGAGCCGCACGTCGGCGCCTTCACCCTCCAGCCAGTCGGCCAACGAGGCGGCCAACGAGGCGATCCGCTCAGGTGTCTTGCCCGAGACGACCAGGGTCGTCACCGCGGGGTCGGCCTCGCGAATCACGGACACGGCCGCTGGCGCCTGCTCGATCACCGCGTGCGCGTTGGTGCCACCGAACCCGAACGACGAAATGCCTGCTCGCCGCGGGTGATCGGTCTCCGGCCAGTCCTGTTGCTTGTCAACGACTTTCAAGCGCAACTGGTCGAACGGGATGTGCTCGTTGGGGGTGTGGAAATGCAGGTTTCCCGGGATGCTTCCGCGATGCACGGCCAGCACCGCCTTGATCAGGCCCGCCGCACCGGCAGCGCCCTCGAGGTGGCCGATGTTCGTCTTCACCGTGCCGATCAGCAGCGGCGACTCCTCGGGACGACCGCGACCTAGCACCGTGCCGAGCGCGCGGGCCTCGATCGGGTCGCCGAGCGGCGTTCCGGTGCCGTGGGCCTCGACGTAGTCCACTTCTTGCGGCGGCACACCGGCATTGGCGTAGGCCGAGCGCAGCACCGCCATCTGGGCGGCGGGGTTGGGCGCCAGCAGGCCGTTGGATCGACCGTCCTGGTTGACCGCCGTGCCCTTCACCACCGCCAGTAGCCGATCGCCGTCGCGCACCGCGTCGCTGAGCCGCTTGAGCACCACGACGCCGGCGCCCTCGCCGCGGATGAACCCGTCGGCGTCCGCGTCGAACGCGTGGCAGGCGCCGGTCGGGGACAACGCGCCGGTCTGATCGAAGGCGCGCACGACCGCGGGCGCCAGCATCAGGTTCACGCCGCCGGCGAGAGCCACGTCGGAGTCGCCGGTGCGCAGGCTCTGGCACGCCAGGTGCAGGGCGACGATCGACGACGAGCACGCGGTGTCGACCGTGACCGAGGGACCGCGTAGATCCAGGAAGTACGACAGCCGGTTGGCGACGATGCTCAGCGCGCCACCGGAGTTGCTCCACGCGTCGACAGCGGTCAGGTCCAGCGACGCCACGTATCCGTAGTCGGTGTAGCACGCGCCGGTGAAGACGCCGGTCTGCGAGCGGCGCAGCGAGCTCGGCGGAATACCCGCGTGTTCCAGTGCCTCCCAGGCGACTTCGAGCAGCATGCGCTGTTGCGGATCCATCTTGACCGCTTCGCGGCTGGAGATGTCGAAGAACTCGGCGTCGAAGGCGTCGATGTCGTCCATGTACCCGCCGAAGCGGGTGATGCGGGCCAGAGCGGCCGTCGTCTCGGGCGTGCCGTCGTCGAACGGCGCCCAGCGGTCCGGCGGCACCTCGGTCACGGCGTTCTTGCCGTCAACCATGAACTGCCAGAACTCGTCCGGGCCGGAGATGCCACCGGGGAACCGGCAACCCAGGCCGATCACCGCGATCGGCTCGTCACTCTGGACGCGGTGCGGCTCGTCTTCGGCTTCGGCAGCGGTGACGGCGTCGGCGTCGGTCAGGAACCGGGCGAGTTCGGCGATCGACGGGTGCTGCCAGAACTCCACCGGTGACACTTTGCGGCCGAGCAGTTCGGACAACTCACCGGAGAGCACGACGACGTCGCGCGAGCCCAGGCCCAGATCGCTCATGGAGGCGTCGAAGTCGATGTCGTAAGGACTGCACCCGACATTCGTCACCAGGTAGTCGGCCAGCCAGTGTCGCAGCGCCCCTTCGTCGTACGACGACGTCATGACCAAACCTTCAGACGGCTGGATGCACCTTCCCGGTCGCGCCCCATCAGATACCCCTCTCACTGCCAGCCGGTGCCGATTCGACGCTGTCGAACAACTCACTCAAGACGCCGCCGTCGTCCGAATCGCCCAGCGAGTCGAGTTCGCTGTCCGATTCCGTCTGCGGCAGAACCTTTTTCGCAAGATGCCCGGCGAGCGCCACGATAGTCGGATAGTTGAACAGCATCGTCGCGGACAGCTCGATGCCGACGAATCGCTCGGTGTCCCGGCGCACCGACATCGCCATCACGGAGTTCATCCCCAGCTCGGCGAACGGCCGGTCCAGCTCGAGCTCGGATTCGGGCATCTGCAGCTCGCGGGCCAGGATGGCACGCAGTCCGTCCTGGAGTTCGCGGTGCACGTCGTCTGCAGACATGTCCGACCAGGCCGGCGACGTCCCCAGCGGTTCGTCGTCTGTGGACTCATCCGACGACGGCAGCGGGGCCATCACGGCCTGCGCGACGTCGTAGCGCTCGAGGTAGTCCCACGCCGCGAAGGCTTCGTCGGCGGTGACCGGGCGCGAGCCGAGTCGTTCGAGTTCCTGCAGTGCGATCTGCGCGTCGGCGCCGAACCCGAGACCGCGCCAGGCCACCCAGTCCTGGCTGACGGTGTGACAGCCCCGTCCGTGCCGGGCGCGGGCCAGACCGTCGAGGTAGGCGTTGGCCGCCGCGTACGCGCCCTGGCCGGGGACACCGAACACTGCGCCGGCCGCGGCGGTCAGGAAGAAGAAGTCGACACTGCCCGGCGGGAAGTTCTGGTGCAGCACCTGCGCGCCGGCGATCTTCGGCCAGATGGTCCGGCGCAGATGGCTCTCCTCGACATCGGTGAACAGCTGCGCGTCGGTGATACCGGCACCGTGGACGATGCCACGGATCGGCACGGCCCCCTCGGCGTCCCGCTTGGCCAGCATCGCCTGTACGGCTTCGGCCGAACCGATGTCGACAGACACGGCTTCGACTGCCACACCGCGCTTTTCCAGCGCGCGGATAGCGTTGATCTTCTGCTCGGTGCCGGCGTCGTTGCCCTCGGCATCCCAGTCTCGCCGCGGCGGCAGCGCGGTACGGCCGGCCAGGATGACTCGACGCGCGCCGTGGTCGGCGAGCCAGCCTGCGGTCAGCAGACCGAGCGCACCCAGGCCACCGGTGATCAGGTAGGCCGCATCCGGCCTGCAGCGCAGCGGCTCCCGCACCGGCTCACCGGAGACCGGCACCAGCACCTGGGTCAGGAATTGGCCATCGCGCAGGGCCAGAATGGTTTTGGAGGGCGTCCGCAGAATCGTAGTCAGTGCAGACAGTTGCTCAGCGATGTCCGCGCCGTCCGGCAGGTCGACCAGGCCGCCCCACAACTGCGGCTGCTCGGCCCTGATGACGCCGGCGGTGCCCCACAGCGGGCTCTGCGTCACGGCTGCGTCCGAAGTGCCTTCGCGCACACCGCGAGTGATGATCCACAACGAGACCGGGTGGTCGTCGTCGCGCTCAGCCAGGCCCCGGACCAGCTCCGCCAGTTCCAGCGAGGTGCGGATCGCGAAGTCGGAATCCGTTTCAGTGGACCGGGTTTCAGCGACATAGAGGACGTAGCGCGCATCGGCGGTGGTCGTCGAGGCGAGTCCGGCGCGAACGAGCCCGTTGCGCAGCGCGCCGCCGGCCTCGTCGCCGCCGAGCACGGCGATGGTGCCCGAACCGTCGTGGTGGTGGCGTACGTCGTCAAGGCCCTCGTCCGGCGAGAAGGGCTGCCAGTCGATCGCGTGCACCATCGTGGCGGGATCGTCGCTGCGGCCGGCCGCCGCGCTCGAGTCGACGGCCGTGTAGCGCAGCCCCCGTACGTCGACGCAAGTGCTGCCGTCGGAGGTGCTCACCGTGATGTCGACGACCAGTTCTTCGTCGTCACCGCCACGGCGGTGCACCTCGACCCGGCCGCGGGAGTCGGTGAGTTCGGCGCCGAAACGCACGTCTGCGATCGCGGCAGGCACCATCAGCCGCGGGTTGGCGCTGTCCAGCAGTCGGCCGAGGTGAATCGCGGCGTCCAGCAACGAAACTGACGATGCTTTCGACAGCTCGACATCAGCCTGTAAGACGCCTGCCTTCGACCGGCAGGAGGTGATCGACCAGCCGAACGGCCGTCCTTCGCTGCCCCACGTCTGCCAGAACTCGGTGACCGACGCGTCGGTGAAATCGGTGTCGGTGGCTCCGGGAGCGGCAATCGCGTTGTCCGGCAGCGTTTCTGCGGCATCCCCTGCACCGGCTACATGAGCGGTCGCGTGGCGGATCCAATGCTGGGCGTCGGAGGCGCTCGACGACACGGTGACGGAATCGCCGTCAGCGACCACCTGAACGGCCCGCGGCTCGTCGACGACGATCGGATAATCGAATCGGATGCCAGACAGTGCCGGCGCGCCGCTCTCGGCCGCGGCGTCGGAAAGCGTCTGCAGCAGAACCGATATCGGGATGATCTCGACGCCGTTGTTGTGGTGCGACCCAGGATAGGGCTTGGTTGTCGGCGCGAGCCGCGCTTGCCACAGATGAGCAGGCGGCGTGGCGGCGACCGGGATGTGCTGACCGAGCAGCGTGCCGGACTTCGGCGCGGCCTCGGCCGTCTTCACGAAGTGTTCGGCGCTGATCCAGTGCTCCGAGTGGTGCCACGGCGTGCTCGGCAGAACGGGATGCGGCCCGGGCGGGTGCGGCAGCTTGGGCGGACGGACGGTGTAGGTGCTGTTGAGGCTGGTATGGAAGCTCACCGTGTCATCGCCCTTGCGCGACAACGTCCCAACGCTGTGGTGGTGCTGGGATTCCAGCGTCTCGGTCACCGCGTGGGTCAGCGTGGGGTGCGGGCTGACTTCGACGAAGGTGCCATGCTGCTCGGCGGCGGCGGTGATCGCCTGATGCAGCCGCACCGGCTGACGCACGTTGGCGACCCAATAGTCGGCGTCCAGCGTCGGCGCGACGGCCGGATCGGCAACCGTCGAGATGAATGGGATCGACGGCGTCTTGGGCTTGAGATCAGCGAGCGCCGAACGTAATTCGGGCAGGATCGGATCCATCAACGCGGTGTGCGAGGCGACTTCCATGTTCACCCGCCGCGCGAAACGCTCCAGCGCGCTGACGGCGACGATCACCTCGTCGATCTTGGCGACGGCCCCGGCGACCACCGTCTGGCGCGGCGAGAGGAACCCGGCCACGCTCACGTCGGGGTAGTCGACGAGGAACTTCTCGGCGGCCTCGGCGTCCATCTCCAGCAGCGCCACCGCACCCTGGCCGGCCAGCCTCGACATCAGCCGTGACCGGGTGCCGATGACCCGCAGGCCCTCGTCGGGAGTCAGTGCCCCCGCCACGACGGCCGCGGTCACCTCCCCCATCGAATGTCCAATCACCGCATCGGGTTCCACGCCGTAGGAGCGCCACAACGCGGTCAGCGCCAACTGCAGACCCATCAGCACCGGCTGCACCCGCGCATCGCCGGCCACCCGCTGACCCTCGGTCAGCACTTGCTGCAACGAGAACCGCATGTGCTCGACGAACGCCGGCTCCAGCTCATCGACCGCCGCGGCGAACGCCGGCTCGTCGGCGAGCAACTGCCGGCCCATGCCGGCCCACTGCGAGCCCTGGCCGGAATAGATGAAGACCGTGCCGGGCCTGCAGAACCCCTCGTGCGGGCCGACCAATCCGATCGCCGACTGACCCGCCGCCAACGCCTGAAGTCCGGCGACCGCATGCGCCCGGTCACGGGCGCACACCGTGGCGAACGTCTTGTGTTGTGTGCGGTGGTGGTTGAGGGTGTGGGCGACATCGGTCAACGACACGGCTGCGCCCGCACCGGTGATCCAGTCGGCCAGCATGCCGGCCGCCGACGCGATCCGCGCCGGGGTCTTGCCGGACACCACCAAGGTGTTGACCACCGGATCCGGTTGCGGGGCAACCGGTTCGGGGTCCGGAGCTTGCTCGAGAATGACGTGCGCGTTGGTGCCGCTGACTCCGAAGGACGACACCCCAGCTCGCCGCGCCCGGCCCGCATCGGGCCAGGGCATCCCGTCGGCGGCGATGGTGAACTTCGACGCGCCTTCGACGGCGTTCGGGGTCAGCTCGGTGAAATGCAGGTGGCGGGGAATGTAGCCGTGCTGCACGGTCAGAACGGTCTTGATGAAGCCGGCGATCCCGGCGGCTGACTCCAGGTGACCCAAGTTCGTCTTCACCGATCCCAGCACCAGCGGCGCGGAGCCGTTGCGTTCACCGAAAACGTGGTGCAGCGCGCCCAACTCGATGGGGTCACCCAGCGCGGTGCCGGTGCCGTGCGCCTCGATGTAGTCGATGTCGGCAGGCTCCAGTCGCGCCGACTCCAGCGCCGAGCGCACCACCGCCTGCTGGGCGGGCCCGCTGGGCACCGTCTGGCCGCTGCTGGGACCGTCCTGGTTGACCGCCGACCCGCGCACCACAGCGAGCACCGAATCACCGTCGCGCACCGCATCGCTCAGCCGCTTGAGCAGAACGACGCCGCAACCCTCGCTGCGGACATAGCCGTCGGCGCTGGCGTCGAAAGTCTTGCAGCGGCCGTCGGGAGCAAGCATCCCCCACCGCGACGTGGCAACGCTGTTCTCCGGGCTCAGCATCAGATTGACACCGGCAACCAGCGCCTGATCGCTTTCCCGCTTACGCAGGCTCTGACAGGCCAGGTGCACGGTGACCAGCGACGATGAGCACGCAGTGTCGAGCACGACCGCTGGGCCGTGCGCGCCGAGGAAATAAGACAAGCGTCCGGCAGCAAAGTTCGCCGCGTTGCCGAACGGAACATGCGGGTCGACTTCTTCGGGCGGCAGCCGACCGGCCAGGGTCAGCGTGTAGTCGTAGGTCGTCATACCGACGAACACCGAGGTCTGGGTGCCCCGGATCGCGGTCGCGGTGATACCCGCGTTTTCCAGTGCCTCCCAGGTCACTTCCAACAGGAGCCGTTGCTGGGGATCCATCGCCGCGGCCTCGCGCGGCGAGATCCCGAAGAACTCGGCGTCGAATTCACTGGGTCGCCAGGACGTCAGGAAGCCGCCCTCTTTACTGCAGATCGTTCCCGGGACCGAGTGATCGTCGGAGAAGAAGGCGTCGGCGTCCCAACGCTCCGAGGGGACCTGCACGATGCCGCTGAGGCCGTCTTCGAGCAGTTGCCAGAACTCGGCGGTGTTGTCGACTCCGCCGGGCAGCCTGCAGCCCATTCCGATCACCGCGATCGGCTCGGTGTCACCCTTTTCTGCGATTTCCAGCCGTGCCGTCAGGTCGTCGATCTTGCGCAACGCCTCGGTGATGATCGCCCGACGGTCCGAAGGTGCAGCAGTCATCGCGCTCCCCCCGGTTCGTCGGAAAGTCGTTGCATTATGTCACCGTGTGCGAGAAGCTCGGCCTCGCCCACGGACATCATCCGGGCGTATCCGGTCGGTTCGCCTCGTTGCTCCGACGATATTCAGCCCAGCCGAAGTGTTCGATGTTACCGGCATTAACACCTAGCCGGACGAACCCCCCCTGCACAGCGGGCACTAAATTCTGTGATGACATTGGCTTTACTCCCGCTGCGGTGTAAAGCCGTCTGGATGCCACTAGGTGGCCCTGTCGGCATTGCCGACAGCCGTCACGCGGTGGAATCCAAACGGCTGAACTCATCCTGCCGATAGACCTCAACACACGAGGAACGGCGGATCTTCCCGCTGGTAGTGATGGGAATCGAGCCGGGCGGCACCAACACGAGATCGGCCACCCGCAGTCCGTGGGATTTCGAAATCGCGGTCGTCACTTGCTGTCTCACATCGCGGAGGCGCTCCAGCTGTTCGGCGTCGGAGCCCTTCTGCTTCATCTCCGCGATCACGACCAGCCGCTCGGTGCGCTCGCCTTCGACGGAGATCGCCGCGACACGGCCGCCGCTGATCTCCTGAGTGGTCGCCTCGATGTCGTCGGGGTAGTGGTTACGCCCGTCGACGATCAGCAGGTCCTTGATGCGGCCGATGATGAACAGCTCGCCGTCGTAGATGACGCCCAGGTCGCCGGTCCGCAGCCACGGCCCCAGCGGGGTGCCGGTCGACGGGTCGATCAGCTGACCGCCGAAGGTCCGCTGCGTCTGCTGCGGCTTGCGCCAGTAGCCGGCGGCGATGTTGTCACCGTGCAGCCAGATCTCGCCGACCATGCCGGCCGGGTTCTCGACGCGGGTCTCCGGGTCGACGATGCGAATCGTCGACGCACGCGGCGTGCCGACGCCGACCAGCTCGACTCCGCTGGCGTTGTCGCAGGCCTCGGCGTGCCCTGCGGACAGCTTCTCGTAGTCGAACGTGGCGACCGTCGGCGGACGGTTCGGACCCGAGGAGTTCACGTACACCATCGCCTCGGCCAGCCCGTAGGACGGCTTCAGCGAGCTGGCCGGGAACCCGAACTCCGAGAACCGGTCGATGAAACGCCGGATCGTCGCGGCGTGCACGCGCTCGCTGCCGGACAGGATGGTGTGAACGCCGGACAGGTCGAGCCCGGCCATGTCCTCGTCGGTGGTCCGCCGCGCGGCCAGCTCGAACGCGAAGTTCGGCACCGCGGTGAATACGCGGGTGTTGACGGCCATCTGCCGGACCCACCGGGCAGGCCGCTGCAGGAACGCCATCGGGCTCATCAACACCGAGTGCAGACCCATCGTCAGCGCGCCGGTGATGCCCAGCAACAGACCCATGTCGTGGTAGACGGGCAGCCAGGACACCAGCGTGGTGTCCGACGGCGGGACTGCTCCCTCGGCCTCGAAGTAGTCTTCCCGCACCTGCTGGCAGTTAGCCAGGATGTTCTTGTGGGTGACCACCACGGCGGCCGGCGAACGGGTCGAGCCGGAGGTGTACTGCAACACCGCGTTCTTGGTCCGCGGCGCGGCGGGTGCCTGGAAGTTCGGCGGGGCGTCCAGGTCGAGGCTGTCGACCTCGATGACCTCCGGGGCCTTGCCGGGCAGTGAACGGGTGCACCCGACGACGTCGTCGACGACCACCGAGGTGGTCAACAGCACGGTGGGCGCGCAGTCCTGCAGCGCCGCGGAGGCACGCTCGTCGTGCGCGCCGAACTGCGGAACGGGCAGCGGGACGGCGACCAGGCCTGCTTCCAGAGCGGCGTAGAACGCCACGATGTACTCCATGCCCTGCGGGGCGAGGATGGCGGCACGATCACCGGGGGCGCCGATGGTCCCGATCTCGGCGGCCAGCGCCTGCACGCGGCCGAAGAGCTCGGACCAGGTGAGCGTCTGCTCGTAGCCCTCGGGATCGATCTCGTAGTCGATGTAGGTGTAGGCCGGCGCGTCTGGTTGCTGCCGGGCCCAATCCCGCAGGACAGCGGGAATAGAGGCTTCGCTTACTGCCATCGGGCCACCCCTTTTGATCTCGAGCCCCGAACACCAATGACAAGGGCGCCTGTGATGCTGGAGATTAACAGGGGCGCCGCACATCTCGGACCGGAAACCCAAGAATGTAATACGCGCGACAAACGAAAGCTCCGTTCCTGCCTGCGTCATTGCTGGGACTATGCGTTTGCTATGTATCGCACTTCTGGATACGTCCCCTTGCCAGAAGTGCCGGTTCTATCTTACCGGACGGTCAGTTCAATCGCATAACTTGCAGGAGTTAAGGCTGCTCTCAGCTCTTTTGCGAGGTCGCGTAGGGGATCGCCGCCCAGTTCAGGGTCGGTGGCCGCCACCGCGATCGCCTCACCGGCCCGGCACCGGTTCGGACCCGCAAAACCTCCGTCGAGGAGGCGGTTTGCTGGATTTGGACACGCCGAAGGCCCAGTGTGGTGTTATTCACTTTTTCATCAGAAGCCCAGTTCAGCCGCCTCCGCATATAACGTTCAAATATTAAGTAGCCGTGACGTCCAAGATGTCGGAATAACTGTCTAATTACTCGGCTGACTAATCTTTCAGCTGATTGTTAGTGTTGCGCGTTTGCCGAGGTCGATTGCGTCGAGAATTTGACAACAGCCGTTTTTATAGGCTGTCGACTCAACCTCGACAAGAGGACAAAAACTTGCCCTCGACGTCTTTAGCGAGGTCGGCCACGTGGTCGGTCAGATAGAAATGGTGACCGGGAAATACCCGGATGCTGAACTGCGATGTGGTGCGTTCCGACCATCCCGACACCTTGTCGTAGCTCGCGACCTCGTCGTCGTCGCCCAGGAACGCGGCGATCGGGCAGGAGATCTTCTCCTCGGGCGGGCAATCGTATTTGGAGATGGCCTTCAGGCCGCGCAACGTCGGCAGGATGCTGGCGGCGAATTCTTCGTTCTCGAGGAACTCGGGATTGACCCCGGTCATCTCGCTGACCGCTGCGAGCAGCCCCTCGTCCGACTCGGGGATGTGCTCGTAGCCGACGCGACCCGGCGCGGCGGCCGCCGACACGAACAGCGCGGCGATCGGGCTGCCTCCCGCCTCGAAACGGCGCGCGACCTCGAAGGCCAGCAGCCCACCCATGCTGTGGCCGAAAAAGGCCACCTTCTCGTCGGGGCCCTCCGGCGGCTTGAGCATTTGGCAAACCTTGTCGGCGAGATCGGTAATGCTGGTGAACGACCCGAGGTCGTGATTGCCGCCGCGTCCCGGATAGCGCACCGCGATGCGTTTGATATCGCTGGCAAAGGCTTTCGCAAAGGGAACGTAAAACTCTGCGGATCCCCCGGCGTGCGGAAAGATGTACAGCTTTGGCGGTTGCCCGGTCACGCGGCAACGATACAGTCCCCCCGGTTGTCGCCACGCCGTGATGCGCCTGCCACCAGCAGGACGTAATGCCGGGCTATGAGCCCATGCGGGTTTGGATTCGCCTATCGCTCACAGACCCTCGCCGGCTGTTCAAATGCTGTGAAAATGCTTAGACGAAAGGTGCCGTTTCCAGGCAAGATGGTTTCGCGTTTCGGGTATCGCAGATCGCAAAAAGGGCTTACGATTTCTTCGCCATCACATATGGCAATGTCTCAAGGGGGAAGTCCACCCAAACGCCAGGCCAGAAGTAATGTCCGACTTCAGGTCGGCTGGGTCGTCAGTGGAGGTCAGAAGATGTTCGTAACTACACAGCCAGATGTGTTGCAGGGGGCCGCGGGCAGTCTGTCCGGGATTGGGGAGGCTCTGGCAGCCCGGAACGCGGCAGCAGCCGCTCCGACGACGGGGTTGGCCCCGGCGGCTTCGGACCTGGTGTCCGCGATGACCGCAACTCAGTTTGGTCAGCATGGCGCGACGTACCAGCAGATCGCTGCCCAGGCCGCCGCCGTCCACGAGCAGTTGGTGGCCACGCTGCGTTCTGGCGCCGGCGCCTACGAGCTCACTGAGGCGGCTAACGCAGCAGCATCAGTAGCCGAGTAGTCCGTCGATGAGCTTCTCGCTGATACCACCGGAGATCAACTCCGCGCTGATGTATTCCGGCGCGGGTTCGGGCCCGCTGCTGGAGGCAGCGGCCGCATGGGACGGGTTGGCCGGTGACCTCGAGTCCACCGCCACCCAATACCAGACCGCCATCACCAACCTGACGACCGGCGCCTGGCTGGGCCCGTCGTCCGCCAAAATGGCCTCCGCGGCCGAGCCGTACATCACCTGGCTGCAGAGCACCGCGACCGAAGCCGCACAGACCGGTGCCCAGGCCAAGGCGGCCGCCGCGGCGTATCAGACCGCGTACGCGTCGATGGTGCCGCCACCGGTGATCACGGCCAATCGGACGGCGTTGACCACCTTGGTGTCCAACAACTTCCTCGGCCAGAACACCGGGGCGATCGCCCAGAACGAGGCCGAGTACCTGGACATGTGGATCCAGGACGCGCTGGGCATGGACACCTACCAGCAGAGCTCCACCGCTGCGTCCGCTCTGCCTGCACAGTCCGCGGCACCGGCGGTCGCCAGTGGTGCGGATCCCACTGCTGCGGCAGCTGTCTCAGCCGCAGCCGCGCCGGCCGACTCGGGCGCCGACCGCGTTCTTCGATCAGCTGGTCCTCGACGCTGTCGCGGACTTTTTGGCGCTCCGAGCACGCACGACAGCGCCGACTGTTGGACCCACCTTGGCGCGACCTGGCTCCTCGACTCGGTGGTCACTGTGATCGCCGCCAACCCGACCGCAGCACTGCTTCCGGTCCAGGCGACGTACTACATGGGCATGTTGGGCAGCACGCCCGCCCGTATGTTCATGAGCTCCGGCAGCTCGGCTGGCGGAGCGTCGAGCGCAACGCTGGCGAGCATGAGCGACCAACTGCTCGACAACGTCGGCAAGATGGTCGACGGCAAAGGTGCGTCGTTGCTGAGCGGCGTCAGCGGCCAGCTGTCGAAATGGGGGGCCGGGATTCAGTCCGGCATCCAGGCGCAGATGGCCTCGGCGATGCACGCGGGCGGCCTGTCGGTGCCGCACGGATGGCACACCGGTGTCCCCGGCGGCATGGACCGCGCGATGCCGGCACTCCCGGCAACCAGCGTCGCGGCCCCGAGCCTGATGCACGGCCTACCCAGCAGCCCGTTCTCTCAGGGACTGATGGGCGCACTGGCCGGACGCGGCATGAGCACCATGGGCTCGCGTGTCGCCGCCAAGGTCATGCCCCGCTCGCCAGCCGGCGGGTAAAGTCCTGCTGCACAAGACATCTCAATAGACATCACGCCCCATCACACAAGGAGAGAGATATGCCTACTCGTTTTATGACTGACCCGCACGAGATGCGGTCGATGGCGGGCCGTTTCGACGTGCACGCGCAGACGGTGGAGGACGAGGCCCGCAAGATGTGGGCGTCTTCGCAGAACATCGCCGGAGCCGGCTGGAGCGGTACCGCCCAGGCCACCTCCTACGACACCATGGGCCAGATGAACCAGGCCTTCCGCAACATCGTCAACATGCTGCACGGTGTGCGCGACGGGCTGATCCGCGATGCGAACAACTACGAGAGCCAAGAGCAGGCCTCGCAGCAGATCCTGTCCAGCTAGCCCAAACCCGCCACACTTTTAAGGAGAACAGTCATGTCGATCAGTTACCAGTTCGGCGACGTCGACGCCCACGGCGCGATGATCCGCTCCCAGGCCGCCTCCCTGGAGGCCGAGCACCAGTCCATCGTGCGCGATGTGCTGGCCGCCGGCGACTTCTGGGGCGGCTCGGGATCGGTGGCCTGCCAGGAGTTCATCACCCAGTTGGGCCGCAACTTCCAGACCATCTACGAACAAGCCAACTCCCACGGCCAGAAAGTCCAGACCGCGGGCAACAACATGTCATCCACCGACTCCGCCGTCGGCGGCAGCTGGGCCTAACCCCCACACCAGTACTGTGGCCCGCACACCCGATGGGTGTGCGGGCCACAGCTTTTTCAGGGTTGCCCGAGACCACCCAGCTGCGTCCGATACCGCCGGTACCGGCTAGCCTGGACTGCACCACATCTAGCAAGGAGCGTCCATGGAAGGCTTCGCCGGAAAAGTCGCCGCAGTCACCGGTGCCGGTTCAGGTATCGGGCAGGCGCTCGCTCTCGAATTAGGGCGTTCGGGCGCCTCGGTCGCGATCAGCGACGTCGACGCCGAGGGGTTGGCGCACACCGAGGAGCAGCTGAAAGCCATTGGCGCAGAAGTCAAATCGGACCGACTCGACGTCACCGAACGCGAATCCTTCCAGATCTACGCCGACCACGTCACAGAGCACTTCGGCAAGGTGAACCAGATCTACAACAACGCCGGGATCGCCTTCACCGGCGACGTCGAGATCACCCAGTTCAAGGACATCGAACGGGTGATGGACGTCGACTTCTGGGGCGTCGTGAACGGCACCAAATCTTTTCTGCCGCACCTGATCGCATCCGGCGACGGACATATCGTCAACATCTCCAGCCTCTTCGGGCTGATGTCGATGCCCGGACAGGCCGCCTACAACGCGGCGAAATTCGCGGTCCGTGGATTCACCGAGGCGCTGCGCCAAGAATTGATCCTCAACCACGACCCGGTCAAGGTGACGTCGGTGCATCCCGGCGGGATCAAAACCGCGATCGCCCGCAACGGCCTTACCGCTGAAGGGGTGAGCGCGGATGCGCAGTCCACGTTCTTCGACAAGCGACTGGCCAGCACCAGTCCGCGGCGGGCGGCCGAGATCATCTTGGACGGCGTCCGCAAGAACAAGGCCCGGGTGCTGGTCGGCCAGGACGCCGTGGTGCTGGATCTGATCGTGCGGATCACCGGTTCGGGCTACCAGCGACTGTTCGCTCCGGTAGTCGGCCGGATGAAGCCGCCGTCGCGCTAGGTCTAGCGGCCGAGCGGGTGTTCGTTCAGCCAGGCGTCAGCCACCGCCTGCGGGTCGGCGCCGGCAATGACCTGACGGCGCATGTCGACCAGCGCCGCGGTGTCCAACACTCCCGCCACCTCGTTGACCGCCAGTAGTTGCCGGTCGGTCAGCACGTTGCGGCGGTACAGCGGCACCACGTTCTCGGCCTGCACCAGCGCCGGCTTGCCGTCGGTCAGCACCACCACGTCGGTGGGAACATTCGGGTCGGCGGTGGTGGTCCATGCGGCCGTCACCTCTCCAGACTTGACCGCACCGAAAAGTGTTGCATCATCCTGGAATTCGCGGGTCCCGGGTATCCGGCAGCTGCCGACCGCCGATGGTGTCGGGGCGCCGGCGATCGAACCAACGACAAGGGCGTCGCAGTGCCGGGGCAACGCGCTCAGATCGCTGCCGCCCCAACTCTTGGACGTCGCATCGGTGACCGCGAGCGCGGGTTTGTCCTCGGCCGCGGTCGCGTAGTCACCGGCGGCGATTCCCTCCGGCAACGCGCCGATCATCGTCTTGTAGACCTGCGCGTCGGAACGTACCGCGGCGCCGGGCTGAAAGACCTGCAGCACCCGACCGGTGAGACTGGGGACGACGACGAACGCGCCGGAGTCCAACTTGGTCAGCGGATCGGGCGCCTGCTCCGCGCGGGCCGGGAAGCCGTAGGAGCGCAGAGCTCCGGTATAGACGTCAGCCAGCAGCGCCGACTCGATGCCGACGCGCGATCCGACCACCAATTCGGTTGACCGATGCGAGGTTTCGGAGCTGTGGCTACAACCCGAGATCGCCAGCGCCGCAGCCGACGCCGCCACTGTCAGCCGGCGGGCGATCACTCAGCGCTATCCGCAGCGGCAGCCACGGCCGCGGCGACCGCAGGGGCAACACGCGGATCGAGCGGGCTCGGGACGATCTGGTCGACCGTCAAGCTCTCCGCCGCGACTGACAGAATCGCTTCGGCCGCAGCCACCTTCATCTTTTCGGTGATCCTGCGGGCGCCGGCGTCCAGTGCGCCGCGGAACACCCCGGGGAAGGCCAGCACGTTGTTGATCTGGTTCGGGAAGTCGCTGCGCCCGGTGGCGACGATCGCGGCATACTTGGCCGCCACGTCCGGGTGGACCTCCGGATCGGGATTCGACAGCGCGAACACGATGCTCTTCGGCGCCATGGTCGCGATCAGTTCGTCCGGAATGACGCCACCGGACACCCCGAGGAAGACGTCGGCCCCTTCCATCGCCTCGACCATGCCGCCGGTGCGGCCCAGTGGGTTGGTGCGCGCGGCGAGTTCAGCTTTGACGGCGTTCATCCCGGCCCGGTCGCGGTGCAGTATGCCCTGCGAGTCGAGCACGGTGATATCTGAAATACCTTTGGCCTGAAGCAGATTGGCGCATGCGACGCCCGCGGCCCCAGCGCCGGACACGACGACCCGCAACGCGGTCATGTCCCGATCGAGCACGGTCGCCGCACCCATCAGCGCGGCCAGTACCACGATCGCGGTGCCGTGCTGATCGTCGTGCATCACCGGACAGTCGAGCGCCTCGATGGCCCGGCGTTCGATCTCGAAGCACCGCGGAGCGGCGATGTCCTCGAGGTTGACCGCGCCGAACGTCGGGCGCAGCCGCACCAGGGTCTCGACGATCTCGTCCGGGTCCTTGGTGTCCAGCACGATCGGGATGGCATCCAGCCCGGCGAACTCCTTGAACAGCCCGCACTTGCCTTCCATCACCGGCAGCGACGCCGCAGGACCGATGTCGCCCAGGCCGAGCACCGCGCTGCCGTCGCTGACGACGGCCACCAGGCGTCCCGACCAGGTGTAGCGCGCGGCCAGCGTGTGGTCGACGGCGATCGCGCGGCTGACCTGTGCGACCCCCGGGGTGTAGGCGATCGACAGTGAGCGCTGGGTGTCCAGCGCCGTCGTCAGACCGACCGAAAGCTTGCCCCCCGCGTGCGCATCGAAGATCTCCGCATCGGTGATCGCGCCGTCGTCGTCGTGGGTCTGTATCGATTCAATCAACTCAGACACGTCACCTAGCGTACTGACTACTCATTAGTAGCCCTAATCGACGAGGGCCCGGCGCGGAGTTTCCACACCTGGAGCTTTATCCACAGATGCGGGATTTCCGGTAGCCGCCAGCGGCGCACCGGCGATAAAATTCGAACATGCGTTCGAGTAGTCGGGAAGAGGTCGTCGACGTGTTCGACGCGCTTCGAGCTGACCTCAAACGCGCCCTGGATCTGCGCTGCGACGCGCTGACCACCCCCGAGCGGCTGGCCCTGCTGGAAGGCTGCGAATGGATCCGGCGCTGCCTGCCAGCAATTGAGCACCCGTTGATCAACGAGCTCGCCGCACAGGCCGACGCGACCGAGTTGGGCGGCAAGCTGGCTCCCGCGCTCGCGAACCGGTCTGCGCATCAGCCGCGCCGAAGCCTCCCGGCGCATTCACGAGGCGGCCGATCTCGGGGAGCGGCGGGCGTTGAACGGTGAACCATTGCCACCGGTATTGGAGGCCACCGCTGCCGCCCAGCGCAACGGCGACCTCGGTGCCGGACATGTCGCGGTGATCCGCGGGTTCTTCCACCGGCTGCCCGACTTCGTCGACATCGAGACCCGCGCCAAGGCCGAGGCCCAGTTGGCCCGGCTGAGCCTGCGAGCATCGCCCCGATGAACTGGCCAAGCTGGCCGACAAGCTGACCGACTGCCTGCAACCCCGACGGCGACTTCAGCGACGTCGACCGCGCCAGACGCCGCGGCGTCACCATCGGCAAGCAAGGCATCGACGGCATGAGCCCGATCAGCGGATGGCTCACACCCGAAGCCCGCGCCACGTGGGATGCGGTGTTCGCGAAGTTGGCCGCACCGGGCATGTGCAACGCCGACGACGACGAACCCTGCATCAGCGGCACACCATCGCACGCCGCCATCCAGGGCGACACCCGCAGCACCGCACAACGCCACCACGACGCCCTGCTCGCCGCCGCCCGCGCGCTACTCGCCTCCGGTGAGTTGGGTCAGCACAACGGCCTGCCCGCCTCCATCATCGTCACCACCACACTGGAAGAACTCGAGAAGGGCGCCGGCCGCGGGCTCACCGGCGGCGGCACGCTGTTGCCGATGTCGGATGTCATCCGGCTGGCCGCCCACGCTCATCACTATCTGGCGATCTTCGACAAGGGAAAGGCGCTGGCGCTCTATCACACCAAACGCCTGGCCTCACCGGCCCAGCGAATTGTGCTCTACGCCAAGGATCGTGGGTGTTCGTTCCCCGGCTGCACCGTGCCGGGCTATCTCTGCGAAGTCCACCACGTCGACCCCTGGGCGATAACCCACACCACCGGCATCAACGGACTCACCCTGGCCTGCTGCCCCAACCACACACTCGCCGACCACGGCTGGACCACCCGCAAAAACAGCCACAACGACACCGAATGGATCCCACCACCGCACCTCGATTACGGCCAGCCTCGCGCGAACACCTTCCACCACCCGGAAAAACTCCTCCGGGATGATGACGAAGAGTCAGCTGTCTAGATCAAACCGAGGTCGGAAACCGCGCTGCGCTCGTCGGCGAGTTCGGCCGTCGACTTGTCGATCCGCGTGCGGGAGAAGTCGTTGATGTCCAGGCCCTGCACGATGCTCCAGTCGCCGTCCTTGGTGGTCACCGGGAACGACGAGATCAGACCCTCGGGAACGCCGTAGGAGCCGTCGGAGAACACCGCCATCGACACCCAGTCGTCGGAAGGCGTGCCCAGCAGCCAGTCGCGGGCCGCATCGACGGTCGCCGACGCTGCCGAGGCGGCCGAAGAGCTGCCGCGCGCGTCGATGATCGCCGCGCCGCGCTTGGCGACCGTGGGGATGAACTCGTCTGCGATCCACTTCTCGTCGTTGACGACCTCGGCGGCGTTCTTGCCGTTGATCTCGGCGTGGAAGATGTCGGGGTACTGGGTGGCTGAGTGGTTGCCCCAGATGGTGACCTTCTTGATGTCGGTCACCTTGGCGCCGGTCTTCTTGGCTAGCTGCGAAATGGCCCGGTTGTGGTCCAGCCGGGTCAGCGCGGAGAACCGCTCCTTGGGAATGTCGGGAGCGTTGTTCTGCGCGATCAGCGCGTTGGTGTTGGCCGGGTTGCCGGTCACGCCGATGCGCACGTCGTCAGCGGCAACGGCGTTGAGCGCCTTGCCCTGCGCGGTGAAGATCGCGCCGTTGGCCTCCAGCAGGTCGCCGCGCTCCATGCCGGGGCCGCGGGGCCGGGCGCCGACGAGCAGCGCCAGGTTGACGCCGTCGAAGATCTTGTTCGGGTCGGCGCCGATCTGCACGCCGGACAGCAGCGGGAATGCGCCGTCGTCAAGCTCCATCACCACACCTTCGAGCGTCTTGAGAGCGGGCTCGATCTCGAGCAGCCGCAGCTCGATCGGGCGGTGCGGACCCAGCAGCGAACCGCTGGCCAGACGAAACAGCAGGCTGTAACCGATCTGGCCGGCGGCGCCGGTCACAGCGACCTTCAATGGTGATGTGCTCACGTCTATTCGCTCCTATGGAGATTTTCAGGGCATGCGTCAGATCCGCCCGATGCGCAATCGCGTCGCGTCGAAACTAGCGCACGCACCTACGCGGTGAATCCCTGCCCCGGATCAACGCTGGCCAGCGCGCTCTTGGACAGGAGATAGCCATCTAAGGCGCGTAGCATGACCCAGGCTTAATTGGATTCGCGCTGCAGATGGGAGGTTACGGATGCCTACGTTTCGCGAGCTACGCGATATACCCGAAACGCTGCGTCCTCTGGCACGACCCCAGCGGGATGAGCCTCCTCATCCGCAGCCGCAGCCGGATCAGCTGACCGCCGATCACGCCGTCGTCGATTGCGGCGTCTACGTCGGCGGGGAGCGCCTGGCCGGCACGTACGGCTACGTCGACGCCTGCGCCAAGGCAACCGAGCTGCAGCTGGCCGGACAGGAAGCGTTCGCCTGGATCGGGCTGCACGAGCCCGACGAGCAGCAGATGAACGAGGTGTCCAAGGTCTTCGGCCTGCACCCGCTCGCAGCCGAAGATGCGGTGTGCGCGCACCAACGGCCCAAGCTCGAGCGTTACGACGAATCGCTGTTCCTGGTGCTGAAGACCGTCAACTACGTGCCGCACGAGTCGATCGAGCTGGCCCGCGAGGTGGTCGAAACCGGCGAGATCATGATCTTCGTCGGCGCCTCGTTCGTCATCACGGTCCGGCACGGCGAGCACAGTGGCTTGTCCGACGTCCGCAAGCGGATGGAGGCCAAGCCCGAGCAGATGGTCCTGGGTCCCTACGCGGTGATGCACGCGATCGCCGACTATGTGGTGGACAACTATCTCGACGTCACCCAGCTCATGGAGAAGGACATCGACGCCGTCGAAGAGGAGGCGTTTGCGCCCGACCACCGCACCCGGATCGAGCCGATCTATCACCTCAAGCGTGAGGTCGTCGAACTGCGCCGGTGCGTCAACCCGTTGTCGGTCCCTTTCGCGCGGATGCAGTCCGAGCACAAGGACCTGATCTCCAAAGAGGTGCGGCGCTACCTGCGCGACGTTGCCGACCACCAGATGCACGCCGCCGACCAGATCGCCAGCTACGACGAGAATCTCAGCTCGCTGGTGCAGGCCGCGCTGGCCCGCGTGGAGATGCAGCAGAACACCGACATGCGCAAGATGTCCGCGTGGGCGGCGCTGTTGGCGATACCGACGATGGTCGCCGGCATCTACGGGATGAACTTCGAGTACATGCCCGGCCTGAAATGGCATTGGGGCTACCCGACGACCATCTTCGGCACGGCGGCGATCTGCATGCTGCTGTACCGCAACTTCCGGCGTAACGGCTGGTTGTAGCCGATCAGTTAGGTTGTGCGGCGCGACGATTGGGGTCCGACACGTCGACACCGTCGCTGCGCCACGCGTCGTGCATCGCCCCGGCTCCCTTCAGCCGGACCCAGGCGGCCTCGGTCGCGGTGATCGGCGTCGCCGACAGAAAGCGCACCGGGTCGCTGGGCGGGTCCAACGGCAGGTCGGCGATGTCGCTGTCGCCCAACAGCACCGCGGTGAACGGCGCGCGGCCGGACGGCCGTGCCCACAGCGGCGTGCCGAGGTCGACCAGGGCATCCGGTGCCAGCACCACGCCCTCGACCGCGGGAGTGGCCGCGATGACGGCCAGGCTGCGGGCCAAGCCGGTCACCGGTCCCCGATCACGCAGGCGTAGAACCACTTCGGCGCGCGGACCGCGATGCGGATCGGCAATCATCGCGGTCGGATCGACCATCGGATGCCGCGAGCAACCCAGCGAGACGTAGTGCACCTGCCCTGTGATGTCCGTGCGATAGCGCAACACGTCGATCGGCTCGGCGCCGACGAACGTCACGCTGGCGACGTCCGGCTTCCACTGGTGGAAGTGCACATCCAGATGCGCGCGCACCCGGTCCAGCGGCCCACTCACCCCGCATCCGGCGATATGGTCAAGTTCGCCCCGGTCTCGGCATCGAAGACGGCGAGTTTCGATGTGTCGAAAGCCAATTCGAGCGCCTGGCCTTTCGCCGCTTTCGATGCGGCGGGCACCCTGGCGACGAATTCGTGCTCCCCCGCCCCGGATTCGGCCTCGAGTTCTTCGAGTTCGGCAAGCTGGTCGGAGTGCACGGTCGCGCCCTCGGTGGTGAAGTAGACGTACTTGTCGGCGCCCAGCGACTCGACCATGTCGACCTTCACCTGAAAACTCAGTGAGCTGATCCGCTGATAGGCGTCGATCAACGCGGCGTCGTGCAAGTGTTCCGGGCGCACCCCGACGATCACGTTCTGCGGCGCCGAGCGCGCCGCGAGCACGTCCAAGACCGGCTGGGTCAGCAACACCTCGCCGAACGGCAGCGTCAGCCCCGCCGCGGTCAGGGTGGCGGGAAAGAAGTTCATCGCCGGCGAACCGATGAAGCCCGCGACGAACAGGTTCGCGGGCCGCTCGTACAACTCGTCGGGGGTGCCGATCTGCTGCACGACGCCGCCGCGCATCACCACGACGCGATCACCCAGCGTCATCGCCTCGGTCTGGTCGTGGGTCACGTAGACGGTGGTGGTGCCCAGCCGCCGCTGCAACCGGGCGATCTCGCCACGCATCTGCACCCGCAGCTTGGCGTCGAGATTGGACAGCGGCTCGTCCATCAGGAATGCCTTGGGCTGGCGGACAATCGCACGGCCCATCGCGACCCGCTGGCGCTGACCGCCGGACAGCTGACCCGGCTTACGATCCAGAACATCGGACAGGTCAAGGATTCTCGCGGTGTCCTCGACCTTCTGCGCGATGTCGGCTTTCTTCATCTTCGCCAACGTGAGCGGGAAGGCGATGTTCTGCCGGACCGTCATGTGCGGGTACAGCGCGTACGACTGGAAGACCATGGCGATGTCACGGTCTTTGGGTGCCTTTTCATTGACCCGCTCGCCGCCGATCCGCAATTCTCCGGACGAGATACCTTCAAGGCCGGCAATCATGTTCAGCGTCGTGGATTTTCCGCAGCCGGACGGTCCGACCAGGATGATGAACTCGCCTTCGGCGATCGTGAGGCTGAGCTCCTGTACCGCCGTCGCGCCGTCGGGGTAACTCTTGGTCACCCGATCCAACACAATCTCGGCCATCGCGCTATCCCTTCACCGCGCCGGACGTCAATCCCGCGACGATCCGTCGTTGGAAGACTAGAACAAAAACGATAATCGGGACCGTGATCACCATGGCGCCCGCCGCGATCGATCCGGTGGGCTCCTCGAATTGCGAACTGCCGGTGAAGTTCGCGATCGCCACCGGCGCGGTCATCGCGGCCTTGGTGGCGGTCAGCGACAAGGCGAGCAGCAGGTCGTTCCACGCGAAGATGAACACCAGAATGGCTGTCGTCACGATCCCCGGTGCGGCCAGCGGCGCGATCACCTTCCGGAAGGCCTGCCCCGGTGTGGCGCCGTCCATCTTGGCCGCCTTCTCCAGATCCCACGGGATCTCCCGGAAGAACGACGACAGGGTGTAGATCGCCAGCGGCAGCGCGAACGTGATGTAGGGAATGATCAGACCGGGCCAGGTGTCGAACAGCCCGAGCGTGCGTTCGATGTTGAACAGCGGCGTCACCAGTGAGATCGCCGGGAACATCGAAATCAGCAGCACGGCACCGATCAACAACCGCTTGCCGGGAAATTCCAGCCGCGCCACCGCGTAGGCCGCCATCGCCCCGATCACCACCGCGATCGCGGTGGTGAGCACGCCGATGCCGACCGAGTTGATCAGCGCCGAGCTGAAGAAGTTGCCGCGGAATATGCCGCGATAGTTCTCCAACGTCACCGACGACGGAATCAGCTTGCCGTCCTTGACCATTGAGCTCGGCTTCAGTGACAGGCTCAGAATCCACAACACCGGCAGCAGCGCGTACACCAGCACGAGGGTGTCGACGGCGACCCAACTCGCGGCGCGCCTGGCGCCGATCCGTTCAGCGCCCATCGCCGCCACCACCCGGTGCCGATGCGCCGAAGACCACGATGAAGACGACGGCGATCAGCGTGACGCAGCCGAAGATCAGCACCGAAATCGCCGATCCCAGGCCGACATTGAAGCCCCTGAACAGGTTGTCGTAGCCCAGGATCGACACCGAGCCGGTGTTGCCGGTGCCGCCGGTGAGCACGTAGATGCTGTCGAAGACCCGGAATGCGTCCAATGTGCGGAACAGCAGCGCCACCAGAATCGCCGGTTTGATCAACGGCAACGTGACCTTCGTCAGCCGCCGCCACGCCCCCGCGCCGTCGACCTCAGCGGCCTTGAGCAGGTCCGCGGGCACCAGCGCCAGCCCGGCCAACAGCAACAGCGACATGAACGGCGTGGTTTTCCACACCTCGGCGATCACCACCACGCCCAGCGACGAAAACTGATGTGTCAGAGGCGCACTGCCGTGCGGCAACAGGTTGGCGAGATAACCGGTGCCCGGTGTCCACGCGTAGTACCAGCTGTACGACGCGACGACCGTCACGATGCCGTACGGGATCAGCACCGCGGTGCGAACCAGTCCCCTGCCGATCAGCGTCCGGTGCATCACCAGTGCCAGCGACAGACCCAACACGAATTCGATCGACACCGACGCCACGGTGATCCCCAGCGTCACGGCCAGCGCCGTCCACCAATAGCGGTCGGTCAGAATCGTCTGATAGTTGGCGAGACCGATGAACCGAGTGTCGTCCGGAGTGGCTAAGTTGTTGCGCTGCAGGCTGAGCCACACCGCGTAACCGATCGGATAGCCGGTGACGGCGAGCATCAGTATCGCCGCGGGCGCCACCAGAACGAAAGCCAGCCGCTTGTCGGCGGTGCTCATCGGCGCCACTGCTCAGCACTGGCACCGCTCATGCGGTGCCGATTCAGGTCGTCGGCGGTGCTCCCCGTCACGGCAGTAGCCCTTTGCCGTCGACCGCCTTCTGCAGTTGCGCCGCGAGCTCATCGGCGGTGTTCTCCGGTTCGATCTCGGTGATCGGGGCCAGCGTAGCCGCGATCCGAGTGGACACCGACTGGTACACCGGTGACGCGAGCCGCACCGCGGCGTTGGTCAATTGTTGACGGATGATGTCGTACATCGGGTACTTCGCCTGGAATTGCGGGTCGGAGTAGAGCGACGTCCGCGTCGGCGGCATGCCGCCGTCGAGCGCGGCGAACTTCTGATTCTGCGGGTCGCGCAGACACCGGATCGCTTCGAACGCCTCGGCTTTGTGCCGGGTGTTCTTGGCCACCGCAAGGTTCAGACCGCCGATCGTCACCTTGGCCGGCTGATTCGGCTGAACGCCCGGGTAGGGCGCGAATCCCAACACCGACTTACTGGCGTCATAGGCTTCGCGGAACTGCGCGTCGGTGGGCACGAACGCGCCGACGTCGTTGATGCTGCCGGCCAAGTCTGGCAGGCGGTTCAGCGGCAGGAACGGCACACCGCCCTTCACCGCGTTTTCCAGCATGGACGCCAAGTTGTAGGGCCAGTTGACTTCCAGCGCCGACTTGCCCTGCTCGAACGCCAGCCGAGCCGAGCCCGCGTCGCTCCGGGTGACCGACGGGTCGGCGCCGGGCGCGGTGGCCACCGCCTTGAGGATCCGCAGCGCTTCGACTGTGGCCGCGCGGTGCGCGGGGGTATCGATCAGCGTGACCGTCTTGCCGTCATCGGAAAGCGCTTGGCCGCCAGCGCTTTCCAGCAGCGTGTTGAACCACACCACCAGACCCTCGCTCTGAGCGGCTTGCACCCCGATCCAGCTGGGCCGGCCCGCGGCGTGCAACCGGGTGGCCTCGTCGATCATGGCGTCCCACGTCGCCGGCGGCTTGTCCATCAAATCCGGCCGATACCAGAGCAATTGGGTGTTGGTGACGATCGGCGCGGCGTAGAGCCGGTGTCGCCAGCTCGCGGTGGTGAGTGGGCCGCGCAGCGTGTCGGTGATGGCATCGGCCTCGGCGCGGCCAGCCGGATCGTCCGCCAGTGGCAGCACCCAGCCCGCTTCGGCGAACTCGGCCGTCCAGATCACGTCCATCGCGATCACGTCCAACGACCGGTCGTTGGCGCTCAACCTGCGGGCCAGCTGGATACGCTGATCGTCGGTGGACCGCGACAGGCTGAATTGCCGAACGGTGAACCGTCCACCGGACTGCTCGCTGCAATGCCTCGCGATCGCGGCGTAGGTCGGGGCTCCACTGGCCGGGGTGTAGATGCTGATGACCCGTCCGTTGTCGCCTGTCGCGCAGGCAGTCAGGGCCGACGCGGCTGACAGCACCGCCAACGCGACCGCGCCCAGTCGGCGTGCACGCCCGCGGCGACTGGTCACCACACCGTCCTTCCTTCCGTGCCAGACGGTAGAGCCCGCCGCGCGCGCTGCGCGGCGCGCCGACAGCGACGAATCAGATGGCCAACCGGGCCAGCAGATCGCGGGCCTGCTCGGCGTTGCGGGGATCGCACAGCACGTCGTAGCGGCCGGCGACCAGTTGCAGAGTGGAACTGAAATCGCGGGTGCCACGCGCCATCGAGTACGGAATGGCCGACGTGATCAAGCCGAAGAAGACCCCGGCGACCAGACCGGTGGTCAACGCCTCCAGCGGGTGCGGGCTGGAGAACAACAGGGTCAGCACCAAGCCGATGAACAGGCCGAGCCAGGCGCCACTGATCACGCCGCCGCCGAGCACTTTCGGCCACGTCAGCCGCCCGGTGACGCGCTCGACCTGCATCAGGTCGACCCCGACGATGGTCACCTCCTGCACCGGAAACTCCTGATCGGACAGGTAGTCCACGGCCCGCTGCGCTTCGGCGTAGGTGGGATACGACGCGACCGGCCAGCCTTTCGGCGGTGTCGGCAGGCCTGGAGCACGCCGACTCCCGGCCGGGGCGCCGGGTGTGGCACCAGGAACCTGTCCATGTTGAAAAGGGCTGCTCATCGTTCCATTGTGCGCTGTCGGGCGCTGGTGGGGCCGACCCGCCGTCGACGAGTCGGCGCGTCTCCGCTCGTCACCCGGCTACGTTGAACAGCGTGACAAGTCCGGGCGGCGGCTATGGGGAGGAATCCCAGGACAACACGCCGCCGTTCGGCCGACCGGTCGAGCCCCAGCCCTGGCGGCCCTATCCGCACGCGCCGGTGGACCCGCAAGCAACGGTCAACTACCCCGAGTACCCGCCGATGTACCGGCCGCAGCCGCCGTCGGCTCCGCGCTACGGGTATGCGCCGCCGCCCGGCTACGGTGGACCACCGCCGTTCTATCCCGGCCCGTATGACCCCTACCAGGGCTACCCGACCGGGCCTCAGCGAACCAACGGGCTGGCCGTCGCATCGCTGGTGACCTCGATCGCCGGCGTCGTCCTCGGCATTCCGCTGGCCATTTTCTGCTATGTCGGGGTGCTGATTCCCATCGTCGGCGCGGTGCTGGGCGGCGTCGCGCTCGGGCAGATCAAGCGGACCGATCAACCCGGCCGAGGGCTGGCCATCGCCGGTCTCGCGATCGGGGCGACCACAGCGGCGATACTGGTGATCTTGACCGTGGTTCTCGTCGCGGCGGTGCAATCACTGAGGATGATGAACTAGGTCGTCGAATTCGGCGACCGAGACCGACGCCGGTGTCCTGGTCACTCGCACTTCTTCGCGCCGACGTCGATCTGGATGGCGGCGAAACGTTACGTGGTCGGCGGCTCGAAGCGCCCCGACTGACGTTCCATTCCGGCCGCGCGCCCTTTCGCCGAGATCACCAGCGCCATCTTGCGACTGGCCTCGTCGAGCATCTCGTCGCCGAGCATCACCGCTCCCCTGGCCCCGCCGGCCGCCGAGGTGTGCCACTCGTAGGCCTCCAGGATCAACTCTGCGTGGTCGTAATCCGCTTGCCGCGGACTGAAAATCTCGTTGCCCGCGGCGATCTGGTCGGGATGCAGCACCCACTTTCCGTCGTAACCCAGCGCTGCCGATCGGCCCGCCACCCGCCGGAAAGCCTCCACATCGCGCACTTTCAGATACGGACCGTCGACCGCCGCGACGCCGTTAGCGCGGGCGGCGACCAAAATCGTCATCAGCACGTGGTGGTAGGCGTCGCCGACGTCGTAGCCCTCGGGTTGCTCGCCGACGACCAGCGTGCGGGTGTTCAGGCTGGCCATCAGGTCGGCAGGACCGAGCACCAGCGCCTGGACCCGTGGGACCGCCGCGATCGCGTCGACGTTCAGCAGGCCGCGGGCGTCTTCGATCTGGGCGTCGATGCCGATCTCGCCGACCGGCAGCCCGTGGACCGTCTCCAGTTGGGTCAGCAGAAGGTCCAGCGCCTGAACATGCGAGGCGTCAGAGACTTTCGGCAGCACCACCACGTCGAGCTTCGCCTCGGGTGCGGCGCCCACCGCCGACACCACCTCGATGATGTCGGCGTGCGTCCACGGCGTCGTCCAGCCGTTGACCCGAACGCCACGCAGCTGCCCGGCCCATCCCGGTGCCGCCAGCGCGGCGGCGACTCGGCTGCGCGCATCGGCCTTGGCGTCCGGCGCGACAGCGTCCTCCAGATCCAGGAACACCTCGTCGGCCGGAAGACCTTTGGACTTGTCGATCATCTTCTGGCTGCTGCCCGGCACGGACAGGCAAGTGCGGCGGGGCCGATAGGCGTTCGTCACCCTTCACTCACCCCTCTTGAATACCCTGTGCCTCATGGCCTCGATCAACAGGGTGTACGCGGCGCGGCTGGCGAGAATGCTGGTGCTGGGTCCGATGGGCGAGTCGCTCGGCCGGGTGCGCGACGTCGTGGTCAGCATCAGCATCGTCCGCCAGCAACCCCGAGTCCTTGGGCTCGTCGTCGAAATGAGCACGCGCCGAAGGATTTTCGTTCCCATCCTGCGGGTTGCCTCGATCGAGCCCGACGCGGTGACGCTGAACACCAACAGCGTCTCGATGCTCCGGTTCGAGCAACGGCCCGGTGAAGTTCTGGTGCTGGGGCAGATCGTGGACACCAAGGTCACCGTCAAAGACCCCGAACTGCCGCAGCTCGCCGACAGCGAGGTCGTCGTCACCGACCTCGGCCTGGAGCAGACCCGAATGCGGGACTGGATGGTGACGCGGGTCGCGGTCCGGATCCCCCGACGGATCGGCCGGCGCAGCAGCACCCACATCGTGAACTGGCGCAGCGTGCAGGGGCTGACGCCGTCGGCGCTGGCGATGCCGGGTCAGGGCGTGGCGCAGCTACTGCACCAGTTCGAGAAATGGCGACCGATCGAGGTGGCCGACGCGGTCCGTGAGCTGCCGCCCAAACGCCGCTACGAAGTCGCCAGCGCGCTGGACAACGACCGGCTGGCCGACATCCTGCAGGAGCTGTCCGAGGAGGAGCAGGCCGAGCTGCTGCTGCAACTCGGCGACGCACGCGCGGCCGACGTGCTCGAGGAGATGGATCCCGACGACGCCGCCGACCTACTCGGCACGATGGCGCCGACGCTGGCCGAGCGGCTGCTGCGGGAGATGGACCCCGAGGAATCCGACCCGGTGCGACGGCTGCTGAAACACTCACCTGACACCGCGGGCGGCCTGATGACCAGCGAACCGGTGGTGTTGACGCCCGACACATCGGTTGCCGAGGCGCTGGCCCGGGTCCGCGATCCGGACCTGACTCCGGCGCTGTCGTCGCTGGTGCTGGTGGTCCGTCCGCCGACCGCCACCCCGACCGGCCAGTACCTGGGTTGCGTGCCGCTGCAAAAGCTGCTGCGCGAGCCGCCGTCCATGCTGGTCGGCGGGATCGTCGACATCGACCTGCCGTGGCTGGAGCCCGAGACCTCGCTGGGGGCGCTGACTCGCTACTTCGCCGCGTACAACCTGGTCTGCGGTCCGGTGTTGGACAAGCAGCATCACCTGCTGGGCGCGGTTACCGTCGACGACGTGCTCGACCACCTGCTGCCACACGACTGGCGGGCCACCAACGAAGAGCCGTCGCTCGACGCCGCCTTGGGGCAACGATGAGCAATTCGTCGCAGCGCCCGCGGCTCTACACCCCGCGCAGCTCCCGCGTGCCGACGCCGCGGCTGGACTCCGACGCCGTCGGGCAGTTCACCGAATCGATCGCCCGCTTCTTCGGCACCGGCAGTTACCTGCTGATACAGACCGTCGTGGTGGTGGTGTGGATCATCCTGAACGTCTCCGCGATCCACCTGCGCTGGGACCCCTACCCGTTCATCCTGCTCAACCTGGCGTTCTCGACCCAGGCCGCCTACGCCGCGCCGCTGATCCTGTTGGCGCAGAACCGCCAGGAGAACCGCGACCGCGTCACGCTCGACCAAGATCGCCGACGCGCCGAAGAAACCAAGGCCGACACCGAATATCTGGCGCGGGAGTTGGCCTCGCTGAGGCTGGCGATCGGCGACGTGGCGAAGACTCGCGACTACCTCCGCCGCGAGCTGGAAGAACTGCGCGGGCTGCTGCTGGACCAGCATCGCCACGACGCGCACGACCGCGACGAAGAGCACGACGAACACGCCGCTTCGGCTAATTGACACCGGGCCCCGCTGGGCAGTGTTTTCACAGGCAGATAACTGCGCCATTGTTGTCACTCCCGTCACCGCTGTTATGTATGGTGACCTAGTTCACGATGGCTGAGCAGTTATCGAGTACTGGAACGCTCGAATAACAACGGAGTTCAATCGAGTGCGGGTAGGGGGACGCATGGGTCTACGTCCGACCCTTGCAGAACTACGGCGGCGGATCGTCCGCGTGCCCACGGCCCCCAGAATTCCCGGCGCCGTCGTGAGCGCGGCGGCCTCGGCCAAGACGACCGTCGGCGACACGCTGACCCGCGTATCCCGGTCCCCCGCGTTCGGCGTGACGATCATCGCCTGCCTGATCCTCACCGGCGTCGAAAGCGCTGCCGCGCCGCCCTTTCCGATGCCGAAGTCGACGCTCCGCGGCGCCGCCTTCACCCCGGTTGCCGCGGTCACCCGCGCCTCCACCGACCCGACCGGCCCACTGGTGGTCGCCGTCGAGCACCCGAAGATCGGCTTCCACATCGCTGAGGCCACGGTGTCGGCTCCGCCGCCGACGGTCGTGGTGAATACGCCTGGCGCGCTGGGCATTCCGATGACGGCGTTGACCGCGTACCGCAACGCCGAGCGAATGATGGCCACCGCCGACCCGAACTGCGGCATCAGCTGGAACCTGCTCGCCGGTATCGGGCGGATCGAGTCCGGGCACGCCAACGGCGGCGCCACCGACGTGCACGGCACCGCGGTGCGACCGATCTACGGGCCGACCCTGGACGGGACGCTGCCCGGCAACGAGGTGGTCGTTCAAGCCAACTCAGGTGGACGGGTCAGCTACGCCCGGGCGATGGGCCCGATGCAGTTCCTGCCGGGAACCTGGGCGCGCTACGCCTCCGACGGCGACGGCGACGGCAAGGCCGACCCGCAGAACCTGTATGACGCCACCCTGGCCGCCGCCCGGTACCTGTGCAGCGGCGGGCTGAACCTGCGCGACCAGTCGCAGGTGCTGTCCTCGATCCTGCGTTACAACAACTCGATGCCCTACGCGCAGAACGTGCTGGGCTGGGCCGCGGCGTACGCCACCGGCGTCGTCCCGGTCGACCTGCCGCCGCTGACCGGGCCCGCGCCGCCGCTGGGCGACGCACACCTGGAAAACGCCGAAGGCCTCGGACCCAACCTGCCGCTGAACATGCACGGGCTGCCGTCGACCGACCCGCTGGCCCGGATGCCGTTGATCGACCTCAGTGGCGGGGCGAACAGCCTCAACCAGCCGGCCGTGCCGTGGCAGCAACAGCCCGCTTCTTCGTACATGCCGTCGTGCACGGTGATCTGCATCGGCCAGGACACCGGTGCGCCCCAGCAAACGTTCAACACGCCGCCCGGTGGGTTGGCGGCGCCCGCGCCCGTCCCGGCCGGCATGTTCCCGGGGTTGCCGGGCTTATTCCCTGCGCCTGCGCCGCCGGCGGCACCGGCTCCGCTGTGGCCACCTGCCGCTGCGCCTGCTGTGCCCGGCGCACAACCGGCCGCTCCGCCGGCACCGCCCGCGCCTGCCGGCTGACCGAACGGCGTCCCGGCCCGCATCGTCGGCGAACTACACTCGGCGTTGATGTCCGATCTAACTTCAAGCGTTCGCGCCTCGCTGGCCAAGGTGATCGACCCTGAACTCCGCCGACCCATCACCGAACTCGGGATGGTCAAAGGAATCGAGGTTGGCCCCGGCGGTGACGTCCACGTCGAGATCTACCTGACCACCTCGGCGTGCCCGAAGAAGGCCGAGATCAGCGACCGCGTCCGGCAGGCCGTCGCCGACGTGCCGGGCACCGGCTCGGTGCAGGTCAGCCTGGACGTGATGAACGACGAGCAGCGCACCGAGCTCCGCAAGCAGCTGCGTGGCGACTCCCGCGAGCCTGTCATCCCCTTCGCCCAGTCCGGGTCGCTGACCCGGGTCTACGCGATCGCGTCTGGCAAAGGCGGCGTGGGCAAGTCGACGGTGACGGTCAACATGGCCGCGGCGATGGCCGCGCGCGGTCTGTCGGTCGGACTGCTCGACGCCGACATCCACGGCCACTCGATCCCGCGGATGATGGGCACCACCGATCGGCCCACCCAGGTGGAGTCGATGATCCTGCCGCCGATCGCGCACGAGGTGAAGGTCATCTCGATCGCCCAGTTCGTCGAGGGCAACGCGCCCGTCGTGTGGCGCGGGCCGATGCTGCACCGGGCCCTTCAGCAGTTCCTGGCCGATGTGTACTGGGGCGACCTGGACGTCCTGCTGCTCGACCTGCCCCCGGGCACCGGCGACATCGCGATCTCGGTTGCCCAGCTGATCCCGAACGCCGAGATCATCGTCGTGACGACGCCTCAGCTGGCGGCGGCCGAGGTCGCCGAACGCGCGGGCAGCATCGCGCTGCAGACCCGCCAGCGCATCGTCGGCGTGGTGGAGAACATGTCCGGGCTGCTACTGCCCGACGGCTCGACGTTGCAGGTATTCGGCGAAGGCGGCGGCGCCCAGGTCGCCGAGCGGCTGACCCGCCAGGTCGGCACCGACGTTCCGCTCCTCGGCCAGATCCCGCTGGATCCGGCGCTGGTCGCGGCCGGGGACGCCGGTGTGCCGATCGTGCTCAGCGCTCCCGATTCGCCGGTCGGCAAGGAGCTGCGCGGCGTCGCCGACAGGCTGTCGTCGAGGCGTCGCGGGCTGGCGGGCATGTCGTTGGGACTGGACACCAGCCGCAGCTGAGGCTTCTGACAGTCACAGCTGTCAGCTAGTTGGCGCACAGAACCGCAGCGGTAGGGTTGGCCGCATGCTGACTTCTTCCCCACGAGCAACGCGGCAGATCGCTTCCACGCTAACCGCACTCGGCATCCTCACCCTCACCGTCGCGGGCTGCGGAGGATCCGAGCCATCGAAGCCGTCGAGTTCGTCAGCAGCCCAGGCGCCGGCCTCCAGTGGCGCTTCGGCGGCCCCGGCCACCACATACGACATCTCCAAGGTGGACAACGTCAAAGACGCTCTGCCGGCCGGCTTCAAGCCGGACCCGCGTCCGCAGATCACCCTGAACCAGGGGGACATCGACAACCCCAAGATCATCCCGTTCACCAAGGCCACATTCGATCCGCCGCAATGCCGCCCGTTGGTCATTCCGCCGTATATCGACCCGGCCGTGGGCACCCAGGCCGCCGGGCTGAGCGCCGAGGGCGATCAAGGTGAAATCTTCGTCGTCGCCATGAATCTGCCGAAGCCGATTCCGGCCGCCCCGCTGCCCGCGGGTTGCGATCATGTTGGGCTGTCGGGTTCTCCGGAGACGACGGGAACCGCCGAATCCATCCCCGGACCCGCGATCGACGGCGTCCCGACGACCGGGGTCAAGCTGACCCCCTCGGACGACAACGCCCCCTCGGAGTACATTTTCACGGCCGAACTCGGAGACCAGACGTCGATCGCCGTGATGGGTGGCACGGCTGACGAACTCAACCCTCAGCAGGTGCTGTCGGATCTTCTGGTCAAGGCCACCGCGGCCGTCCGCGGCTAGTGGCTACGTAGCGTCCGAGTCGAACGGCGCCGGCCCACCGGTGAACGGCTGCTGCGGTGGCGGTGTAACCGGTTGCTGCGCACCGTTATGCGGCGTAACCGGCCGGTCGAAGTTTCCGGTGAACAGTGAGTCGTCGCCGTCGAACAGGTGCTTGGCCAACGCCGCCCGCGGCGTCATCCCGCGCAGCTTCTGCAACTCGCTCAGCGGCTGGCGCAGGTCGTCGAACTCGGGCCCGATGTCTTCACGAAGCTGAGTCGTCATGCCGCTCATATAGTCGCGGGCCTTGCTCAGCGCGGCGGACGTCCAGCGGATCGCGCCGGGCAGTCGCTCGGGTCCCAGAACCACCAGTCCTACGACAACGAGGACCAGCATCTCCCCCCAGCCGACGTTGGCGAACACTAGCCGCCGTCCGGCCCCGGGGTCACTGTGAGCGTGACATGTCGACCGTCGCGGACCACTTCGATCGGCGCAGGCTGCCCAATTGTCAACTGGCGCACCGCGACAACGAACTCGTCGGCGTCGGCCACACCGCGGCTGCCGACCTTGACCACGACGTCGTTCTCCAGCATCCCGCCCTTCTCGGCGGGGCTACCGGCCTTGACGTTGGCGACCTGGGCGCCCTGTGCGATGTCGTTGCTCACCGACCGAGTGCTGACGCCGAGTGTCGGGTGCACGATCTTTCCGTCTTTGATCAGCGTCTGCGCAACAAGTTTCACTTCGTTGACCGGAATCGCGAAGCCCAACCCGCTGGCGCTGTCGGACAGCGACTTGCCGGCGGTGTTGACGCCGATGACCTGAGAGTCCATGTTGATCAGCGGACCGCCGGAGTTCCCGTGGTTGATCGAGGCGTCGGTCTGGATGGCGTCGATCACCGTGTCGGTGTCAGAACCCTCGCCCGACAACGGGATCGGGCGATGCAGCGCACTGATGATGCCCTCGGTGACAGTGCTGCGCAGGCCCAGTGGCGCGCCCGCGGCCAGCACTTCGTCGCCGACGCGGACCTTGTCGGAGTCGCCCAGTCGGGCCACCGTCAAGTTGTTGACGTTGTCGACCTTCAGCACGGCCAGGTCGGTCTTGGGGTCGCGGCCGACCAGGTGGGCCGGAACTTCCTTGCCGTCGTTGAACACCACGGTGGTCTTGAACTGGCTGGGGTTGTTGGCCGCTTCGGAGATGACGTGGTTGTTGGTGACGATGTAGCCGCGGCCGTCGACGACGAAGCCGGAACCCTGCATGCCCTCCTGGTCGCTGACCGATTGGATCGTCACCACCGAATCCGCCACTGCGGCAGCCACTTTGGCGAATCGGCCAGCCGGCGCCTCGCTGTTGCCGTTGGTCGACAACGACACCTTGGAGGTGGTGAAAGCCTGCACGACCTCAGCCGTCTTGCGCCCGATCACGCCGCCGACCATGCCGATCAGCAGCGCCAGCACCGCGAGCACCGCGAGCGCCAGGTAGGACACCCGCCCGCCGAACAGCACCTCGCGCACGCCGAGCCGACCGCCCGCATCGCCGCTTGCGACCGCTGCGGTGCGCGCGACTGCCGGGTCACCGAGTGCGGCGGCCGCACCCGGATCGCGCCAGGGGTCTTCGGGGTCCTCGGCCTGGCCGTTGTCTTTGCCGTGGTCGAGCGCGCCCGCATCGGCGGGGTGGCGCTGAAGCGAGTCCGCTCCGGGGAACGGCCGTCCGAAAGCTTCCGTCAACACCGGGTCGGCGGGTTCGGTGTGCGGAGTGAACTCGCCTTGATCGCGGTAGGTAGACGGGCGCACCCGGTCGGCGACGAACGAGCCCTGCACGCCGTCGGGTCGGCCGAAAGCCTGACGTGACGCGGGGTCGACGGCCGGCCGGGACACAGGCCGCGGCGCCAGCCGAGGGGCACCGTTGTTGTCTTGATCGGAGCTCACGTCATCCTCTTCCGGGCGCGGGGCTAACGCGCGCTATGGACTCGAGCACGGCACCGCGCACCGGCTTGACCAAACCTGGCCTCCACCCTACCGAGGCTCTGGGTGTTCGCGCGGGCTGCCGTCGACGAATCGGCCGGCCGGCCTGGCCCGCCGCTCCGGAGGCGAGCCGTCACTGCTCCGCGAGCGGGGCGGGTCTGCGCCGCCCTGCGCGCCGGGCGGGTCCCATTGACCGTTCTGCGGGGCGCCCGCATCGTCCTCGGGCGAGCAGTTCGGGATCTGCGACAACAATCCCAGCAGCGTGCTGGGGATTCTGATGGGGTGCGAGTCGCGCAGCGCGGCGCGAGCCCGGCGATGCCCCTCCACCTCGGCTGCACACTCGGTACACAGCGATATGTGATGCGCCGCCCGCAGGTGGGCGTTCATCCGCAATTCGCCGTCGACGAAAGCCGCGATGGCCTCGATCGCCAGGTGCTCGGTGGAGCCGAACTGCCGTGGCGCCCCGACTGGAGCGTCGCTCTGCGAGGCGAACTGAGCGGGGAGCCAGGAGAACGCGCGGCGGAAGACATGACCCCGCTCGGTCATCACAGCTCCCCTCGATGTCAGCGTCCCGCCCATCGAGAAACGACAGGCACTATTTCGAATGTAGCGCGCTGGACGACGCGGAACACGAACGAGCAGCCGATCAGCAGACTTGTGTCGTCACTCTGCGAGGTCGAAGGTGCCACCGGCGGCCAGTGCCGCAGCGCCCTCGGAGTGCGCCGCAAGATAGTCGCGCAGCGCTTGGCGCCCCCGGTGAATCCGGCTGCGCACGGTGCCGAGCTTGACGCCCAGCGTCGCACCGATCTCCTCGTAGGACAGACCCTCGATGTCACACAACACGACGGCTGCGCGGAACTCCGGCGGCAACGAATCCAGTGCCGCCTGCAGGTCAGGGCCCAGTCGTGAGTCGTGGTAGATCTCTTCGGGATTGGGCTCGTCGGCAGGCACCCGGTCGTAATCCTCGGGCAGCGCCTCCATCCGGACCCGGCCACGACGGCGCACCATGTCCAGGAACAAGTTGGTGGTGATGCGGTGCAACCAACCCTCGAACGTCCCCGGCTGGTAGTTCTGCACCGAGCGGAAGACCCGGATGAAAGTTTCCTGGGTCAGGTCCTCGGCGTCGTGCTGATTGCCGGACAGACGGTAGGCCAACCGGTAGACCCGATCGGCGTGCTGACGGACCAACTCGTCCCACGACGGCATCGCCGTTTTGTCTCCGGTCGCGTCGAAGACAGCGGTGCCGTAGGGCTCATCAACAGGCTCCACCCAGCTGGCGTCGCGGTACCGTTCCGGGTGCGACATGCTTGCCGGGCTCATCAGTGCGGTGATGTTCACATCCTCAGGGTTCGGGTCGCCGATCAGAGTCGGCAACTCATTACCGCGCGCAACGCGAAGATGCCGCGATGTATTCCCGGACCAGCGGCTTCCACGCTCCATGGGGCTACCGTCGTCTACCGGCGTATGTGCGGTATGTGACCGCACTGAGCTTTCCGTAAGAATGGCACATTTAGCCCCTTTAAGCTGGCCTTTCGAGCCACATCTCAATTCGATCACGGTGAGGCTTTGCGCGTGTCGCGGCGCGGGAAACGGGCGCGCCTGACCGCGGCCGCCGCGGGATGGATCTACGCTGCGGGCATGGCCACCACCGACCGCCCCGCGGGCGAGCCGGCGCCGACTCGGGCGGAGTCGCTCTCGGCGCACGCCGAGGGTTCGATCTCGGAGGACACGGTGCTGCTGGCCGCCCGCGATCGCGCAGCCGATATCGGCGTCGCTGCGGTCACCCCGGCGGTCGGCGCACTGCTCAGCCTGCTGACCAAGCTCAGCGGCGGCAAAGCCGTCGTCGAAGTCGGCACCGGTGCCGGCGTGAGCGGCTTGTGGCTGTTGTCCGGCATGGCCGATGACGGGGTGCTCACCACCATCGACATCGAGCCCGAACACCATCGGATCGCCAAGGAGGCGTTCTCCGAGGGGGGCATCGGACCGTCCCGGACCCGGCTGATCAGCGGCCGCGCGCAGGACGTGCTGACCCGACTGGCCGACGACTCCTACGACCTGGTCTTCATCGACGCCGATCCACTGGATCAACCGGAATACGTGGTCGAGGGAGTTCGGCTGCTGCGCTCCGGCGGGGCGATCGTCGTGCACGGTGCGGCGTTGGGCGGACGCGCAGGCGATCCGGCGGCCCACGACGCCGATGTGGCCGCGGTGCGCGAGGCGGCCAGGCTGATCGCCGAGAACGAACATCTCACCCCCGCGTTGGTGCCGCTCGGCGACGGCCTGCTGGCCGCCGTTCGGGACTGATTCCTGACGAACTCGTCACGGGGTAGCACCTTGACGCCCGGCTGAACGCGCGTTTAGTCTACTGAACATGCGTTCAGCCGACGATCTCACCGCCGCGGCCCGGATCCGCGATGCGGCGATCGAGCAGTACGGCCAGCATGGCTTCAGCGTCGGACTGCGTTCGATCGCGGAGGCGGCCGGGGTGAGCGCGGCACTCGTCATCCACCACTTCGGCTCCAAAGACGGTCTGCGCAAAGCCTGCGACGACTATGTCGCCGAAGAGATTCGCAGCGGAAAGTCCGAGGCGATGCGTTCCAGCGATCCGGCAACCTGGTTCGCCGCGATGGCCGAAATCGAAGAGTACGCACCGCTGATGGCGTACCTGGTGCGCAGCATGCAGTCCGGCGGCGAGCTCGCGCGGACGTTCTGGCGCACGATGATGGACAACGCCGCGAGCTATCTGGACGAGGGTGTCCGCAGCGGCATCCTGAAACCCAGCCGGGATCCCGCTGCCCGGGCCAAGTTTCTGGCGATCACCGGCGGCGGCGGTTTTCTGCTGTACATCCAGATGCACCAAACCCCAACAGATCTGCGGGCGGTGCTGCGCGACTACGCCGCCGACATGGTGTTGCCCGCCCTCGAGCTCTACACCGACGGCCTGATGACCGACAGCCACATGTATGACGCGTTCCTGGCTCAAGAAGCAGAAGGAGAACCAGATGCATCCGATTGAGATCCACGACCTGACCAAGACTTTCGGCGCCGCTCGCGCACTCGACGGCCTGAATCTGACCGTGCACGAAGGCGAGGTGCACGGCTTCCTCGGCCCCAACGGCGCCGGAAAGTCCACCACGATCCGCGTCCTGCTGGGTGTGGTCAAAGCCGACGCCGGCACGGTGCGCCTGCTCGGCGGCGACCCCTGGCACGATGCGGTGGAGCTACACAAGCAGATCGCCTACGTGCCGGGCGATGTGACGTTGTGGCCCAACCTGACCGGCGGCGAGACCATCGATCTGCTGGCCCGGATGCGCGGCGGGATCGACGACAAGCGGCGCGGCGAGCTGATCGAGCGCTTCGAGCTCGACCCGCACAAGAAGGCGCGGACCTACTCCAAGGGCAACCGCCAGAAAGTCTCACTGATCTCAGCCTTCTCGTCACGTGCCCGGCTGCTGCTGCTCGACGAGCCGAGTAGCGGCTTGGACCCGTTGATGGAGAACATCTTTCAGCAATGCGTCGCCGAAGCCCGTGATCACGGAGCGACGGTGCTGCTGTCCAGCCACATCCTGGCCGAGACCGAGGCACTGTGTGAGCGAGTGACGATCATCCGCGCAGGAAAAACGGTCGAGAGCGGCACGCTGGAGTCGATGCGACACCTGAGCCGCACGTCGATCACCGCCGACTTGCTCCGCGATCCCGGCGATCTCAGCCGGATTCGCGGCGTCGAGGACGTCAGCTACGAAGGCACCACGCTGCACGCCCATGTCGACAGCGAAGGGCTCGGCGAACTCATTCGGGTACTCGGCGACACCGGGGTGCGCAGTCTGGTCAGCCAGCCGCCCACCCTGGAAGAACTCTTCCTGCGCCACTACGGCGCCGACGGGCAGCGGGAGTTGACCCGATCATGACGACCACACTGCACCCGCCGCACTATCCGGCACACGAAGCGCCACAACGTCGTTCAACCTTCACCGGCACCTGGGCGATGCTGCGGCTCTACCTGCGCCGCGACCGGGTCGTCCTGCCGCTGTGGGTGCTCCTGCTGTCGCTACCGCTGGCGACGGTCTACGTCGGCAGCATCGAGAAGATCTACCCCGACCAGGCGGCGAGGGCGTCGTTCGCCGCGACCATCATGGCCAGCCCGGCGCAGCGGGCGATCTACGGGCAGATCTACAACGACAGCCTCGGTGCAACCGGCATCTGGAAGGCCGGGATGTTTCACACGCTGATCGCGGTGGCGGTCATCCTGACCGTCATCCGTCACACCCGCGCCGACGAGGAAACCGGTCGCGCCGAACTGCTGGACTCCACCGCGGTCGGCCGGTACGCGAGTGTGACTGCGGCGCTGTTGCTGTCGTTCGGGGCGTCACTGACCACCGGTGTGCTCGGCGCCGTCGGCCTGCTGGGTACAGGAGTCCCGGCGGACGGCTCGCTGGCGTTCGGCGCGGCGCTGGCGTGCTCCGGCTTGGTGTTCACCGCGGTCGCCGCGGTGACGGCGCAGCTGTCGGCGAGCGCGCGGTTCGCCCGAGGCGCTGCGTTCGCGGTGCTCGGCGCCGCATTCACGCTGCGGGCTGTCGGTGACGCCGGGTCGGCCGCTCTGTCCTGGTTGTCGCCGCTGGGCTGGTCGCTGCAGGTTCGCCCGTACGCAGGTGACCGGTGGTGGGTCATGCTCCTGCATCTGGCGACGGCGGCGCTGCTCACCGCGCTGGCCTACCGGCTGCTCGCCGGCCGCGATGTCGGCGCGGGGCTGTTCGCCGAACGTCGCGGACCCGCGAGCGCGGCGCCGTTGCTGCGCAACACTTTTGGGCTGACATGGCGGTTGGACCGCGGATCCGTGCTGCTGTGGACTGTGGGGCTGTTGCTGTACGGCTTGCTGATCGGCAGCGTCGTGCACGGTATCGGCGGCGAGCTGGGCGGGAAAGCCGCAACGGACATCGTCGTTCGGATGGGCGGCACCGGCGCGCTGGAGCAGGCCTTCGTTGCGGTGGCCTTCTGCATGCTGGGCATGATCGCGGCCGCCTTCGCGATTTCCCTGATCCTGCGGCTGCACCAAGAAGAGACCGGCCAGCACGCCGAGACGCTGCTCGCCGGCGCGGTGAGCAGAAGTCGTTGGCTCACAGGCCATCTGGCTGTCGCGTTGATCGGTCCTGCCGTAGCGATCATGGTCGCGGCGGTCGCGGCCGGAATCACCTACGGCATTGCCGCCGACGACATCAGCGGCACACTGTGGACGACCGTCGGCACTGCCGCCGTACAACTGCCCGCGGTGTGGCTGCCCGCCGCGGTGGGCGTCGCCCTGTTCGGCATCGCGCCGCGGTTCAGCCCGTTGGCGTGGGCAGTGCTGGTCGGATTCATCGCGCTCTACCTGATCGGTTCGCTCTCGGGTTTTCCGCAATGGGTTCTGGACGCCGAGCCCTTCGCGCATGTTCCTCGGGTGACCGGGGGCGACTTCACCGCAGTCCCATTGCTCTGGCTGCTGACCATCGATATCGCGCTGACCGCGGCGGGCGTGCTGGCGTTCCGTCGTCGCGACATCCGGGCTTGAAGGGATCTGTCATGAATACTGTTGCCAAAGGGACAGTTTCAGCCGCATTGGGTCTGGTTGCCTTCGGATTGATGCTGTTCCTGCCGGCGGGGACGTTGCCATTACTGGCAGGCCTGGGTCTTCCTCGCGGTATTCGCGCTGTCGACCTGGATTCCCAGCGTCTATCTGTTGCGGACGAACCCGGCCGCGCTCGAGCGGCGGATGCATGCCGGGCCGACGGCAGAGACCCGAACTATGCAGCGGGTCGTCATCAGCGTCATATATATCTGCTTTCCGGCTATGTTCATCATCAGCGCATTGGACCATCGATTCGGCTGGGCGCCGGCATCCGCGGCGGTGTCCGTGATCGGCGACGTCCTGGTCGCACTCGGACTCGGCCTTGCGATGCTGGTCGTCATCCAAAACGCTTATGCGGCAGCCAACGTCACGGTCGAGTCGGATCAGACGCTGGTCTCCGGCGGTGTGTACGGTTTGGTGCGCCACCCGATGTACACCGGCAACGTGATTCTGATGCTAGGCATCCCCTTGGCACTCGGCTCGTACTGGGGACTTGGCTTCGTCATACCCGGAATAGTTGTGCTCGTGCTACGCATCCGCGACGAGGAGCGAATGCTCGAACAGGAATTGAGCGGTTACCGGGAGTACGAACAGCAGGTGCACTACCGCCTACTGCCCTATGTCTGGTAGCGCCGAGCTAGATCCACACGTTCTTGCCGACCGCGACCACGCCTCCGGCGCTGATCGCGAAGCGTTCGCGGTCCTTCTCCAGATCCACTCCGACCATCTCGCCGGGGCCCACCACGACGTTCTTGTCCAAGATGGCGTGCCGTACCACCGCGCCGCGGCCCACCCGGGCCCCCGGCATGATCACGCTGCCCTCGACGATCGCGCCGTCGTCGATCACGACATTCGACGACAACACCGAGTTACGTACTGACGACGCCGAAATGATGCTGCCCGCCCCGACCACCGACTCCTGGGCGGAGCCACCGTTGACGAACTTGGCCGGCGCGAGGTTATCCGACTCACCGCGGATCGGCCAGCGCTTGTTGTAGAGGTTGAACACCGGATGCACCGACACCAGATCCATGTGGGCGTCGTAGAACGCGTCCAACGTTCCCACGTCGCGCCAGTAGCCACGATCACGGTCGGTGGCGCCGGGCACATCGTTGTCGTTGAAGTCGTACACCGCGGCCATGCCATCGGTCACCAGCCGCGGGATGATGTCGCCGCCCATGTCGTGGTCGGAGTTATCTTCGTCGGCGTCAGCGCGAATCGCGTCGAGCAACACCTTGGTGGTGAAGATGTAGTTGCCCATCGAGACGAACGTGGCTTCCGGATCGTCGGGTGTGCCGGGCGGCTCCACCGGCTTCTCGACGAAGCTGCGAATCCGGCCGGAGTCGTCGGCGTCCAGGCAACCGAATGCGCTCGCCTCCGCACGTGGCACCCGAATCCCAGCCACCGTCGCGCCCGCGCCGCTGTCGATGTGAAAGCGCAGCATCTGCTCGGGGTCCATCCGATACACGTGGTCGGCGCCGAAAACCACGATGTAGTCCGGATCCTCGTCGTAGATCAGGTTCAGCGATTGATAGATCGCGTCGGCGGAACCGGTGTACCAGCGAGGGCCGAGTCGCTGCTGGGCGGGCACCGGAGTGATGTATTCACCGGCCAGCCCGGACAGCCGCCAGTTCTGAGAGATGTGCCGGTCCAACGAATGTGACTTGTACTGGGTGAGAACGCAGATCCTCAGATAGCGAGCGTTGACCAGATTGGACAACACGAAGTCGACCAGTCGGTACGCACCGCCGAAGGGAACCGCCGGCTTCGCCCGGTCGGCGGTCAGCGGATACAACCGCTTGCCTTCACCCCCGGCCAGGACGATACCCAGCACGTGTGGCGCTTCCCTCATGCATCAAACCTATCGGCCGTCGCGGACCCCTGCCAGATCAAACAGGTGAATACCCACGGTGACGGACTGTCCATCAACCATTTTGGACTCATGACGAATCTACGTGTGGCCAACGGAACGGGGGTGGTCCCCCCTGCGCCAACCGCCGTCGGCTACTACGGTGCGGGTTATGCGCGTCGCGATGATGACTCGGGAATACCCGCCGGAGGTCTACGGCGGCGCCGGGGTACACGTCACTGAACTCGTCGCGCAGTTGCGCCAGTTGTGCGAGGTCGACGTGCATTGCCAGGGCGCGCAGCGACCGGGTGCGTTCGCGTACCAGCCCGACGCGCAACTGCGCGGGGCGAATCCGGCGCTCTCGACGCTGTCCACCGATCTGGTGATGGCCAACGCCGCCGCGCAGGCCACCGTCGTGCACTCGCACACCTGGTATGCCGGGATGGCCGGGCACCTGGCGTCGCTGCTGTACGACGTGCCGCACGTGTTGACCGCCCATTCGCTGGAGCCGTTGCGGCCATGGAAGGCCGAGCAACTCGGCGGTGGCTACCGGATCTCGTCGTGGGTGGAGCAGACCGCGGTCAACGCCGCCGACGCGGTGATCGCCGTCAGCTCGGGTATGCGTGACGACGTGCTGAAGGTGTATCCGACCTTGAACCCCGACCGCGTGCACGTCGTGCGCAACGGGATCGACACCGCGGTCTGGTATCCGGCCGAGCCGCTGCCGGGCGAGTCGGTGCTGGCCGATCTCGGCGTGGATCGCAGCAAGCCGATCGTCGCGTTCGTCGGGCGGATCACCCGGCAGAAGGGCGTCGCGCATCTGCTGGCGGCCGCGCACCAGTTCGATCCCGACGTGCAGTTGGTGCTGTGCGCCGGTGCGCCCGATACGCCGGAGATCGCCGCCGAAGTCAGCGCCGCGGTCGCCGATCTCGCCGCCGCACGCGACGGCGTGTATTGGGTCCGGGAGATGCTCCCGATCGGTGACATCCGTGAGATACTCTCGGCTGCCGTGGTTTTCGTGTGTCCCTCGGTCTACGAGCCGTTGGGAATCGTCAATCTCGAGGCGATGGCCTGCGGTACTGCGGTGGTGGCCTCCGACGTCGGTGGCATACCTGAGGTGGTGGCCGAAGGAGTAACCGGTTCACTGGTGCACTACGACTCCGACGACGCGGCCGGTTACCAGCGCCGGCTCGCCGCTGCGGTCAACGCTTTGGTCGCCGATCCGGCGCGGGCGGAGCGCTACGGCCAGGCGGGACGGCAGCGCTGTATCGCGGAATTCTCCTGGGCGCAGATCGCACAGCAGACGCTGGAGATCTACCAGAAAGTGTGCGCGTAAACGGCGGGATTTAGCTGGTGACGCCCTTGAGCTCGTCACCTAGTGCGGCGGCTTCGGCGGGTGTGAGCTCGACGACGAGTCGGCCGCCGCCTTCCAGCGGTACCCGCATCACGATGCCGCGCCCCTCCTTCGTCGCTTCCAGTGGACCGTCACCGGTCCGGGGCTTCATCGCCGCCATCGAGCGCTCCCTCCAGATTCGAGCCGGCCCGTCGTCGCGGACCTGATCAGCGCCGGGCTTGCCCCGCCGGCGGCCACCAGATAAGTATGAGGCCGGCCATTCCCGACATTGAACTGCACATTCACCCCTCCATTGTTCCCTATCCGCGCCGGTGGGTGTACATGACCTCTCCGTCGGCGTTTCAGTTCGTACTGACTCGATTGCCCGAGACCTCCGCGGGCCGTCCACGGCCCGCGTCGTCAACGGCCGCGAGGGACCCAGCAGGCTTGCAGGTGATCGTCGACCATCCCGGTCGCCTGCATCAGCGCATACGCGGTTGTCGGACCGACGAAACGGAATCCGCGGCGCTTCAATTCGCGTGCCATGGCAGTGGATTCCGGCGTCGTGGAGGGGACGTCAGCCAGCGTCGCGGGCCGGGGCCGCGCCGCTGGCGCGAAGGACCACAGCAACTCCGACAAGTCATCCGGGCTATCGGCGGCGGCGCGCGCGTTGGAGATGGTCGCCTCGATCTTGGCCCGGTTGCGGACGATGCCCTCGTCAGCCATCAGCCGGTTCACATCGGCGTCGGTGTAGCGGGCGACCTTCGCGACGTCGAAGCCGTCGAACGCCTTCCGGAAATTCTCCCGTTTGCGCAGGATGATCAGCCAGGACAGGCCGCTTTGGAAGGCCTCCAGGGTCATCCGCTCGAACAGCGCCACCCGCCCGCGTAACGGCCGGCCCCATTCCCGATCGTGGTAGTCGCGGTAGAGCAGGAAATCCGGGCCGGGCCGACCGATCGCCCAGTCACAGCGGACGTGCCCGTCCTCGTCGGGCGCGGTCATGTCGACTCCCGGTCGTCCTCGGCGTCGTGATCCTCAGCGTCGGGTTCGGCTTCCGGACCGGCGGCCGCGGCGTGCACCGACGAGAGTTCGCCGCGCAGTTGGTCGAGCTCCTGGCCGAGGCGGTCGAGCACCCAGTCGACCTCGCTGGTCTTGTATCCGCGCATCGCCTGGGTGAACTTGACCGCGTCGACGTCGGCACCGGTGACACCGGATGCGGGCAGCACCGTCGGCGTCGTCCCGCGGGGCAGTGGCGGCAGCGCCTCACCGCGACCGAACAGCAGACTGGCCACACCGAACAGCACGATCGCCACCAAGACGAGTACCACCAGGTAGAGCAACACCAATGCCACGCCGTCGATATTGCCTTATGCCACCGACGACGTCGTGCAGGCCGTCAGTGGCGCGGTCGGAGGGCTTTCATCGGCGGCCGGTCGGCCAGCGACACCGCGGAGGTGCGCGGCGTGTACCCCTCGCCGTCGACGAAGAACTGGGTCAGTCCCACGCCGGAGTCGGGGATGCCGCAGCGGGACAGCAGCGTCGCGACGACCTGGCGGCTCATCGGGCCCAATTCGGCCAACGGCCGGTTGCGGTGTGCCCGCACACCGAGATTGACCTGAGCGATCGCTTCCAGGCCCAGCTGGTCGTAGGTGTCGATCAGCAGCCCGATCTCGACGCCGTAGCCGGGCGCGAACGGCAGCGAGGTCAGCAGCTCCCGGGTGGCGGCGTACTCGCCGCCGAGCGGTTGCAGCACGCAGCTCAGTTCGGGTCGCAGCGCCGCAAGCAGCGGCCGCGCCACCAATTCAGTGACCCGCCCGCCGCCGGTCGCGCCTTCAGGGCCGCTGGCATCGCCGATGTTCAGCGGCCGCCGGTAGAAACTCTTGACCAGATGAATGCCGTCCTCGGTGAGCAGCGGCCCGAGCAGGCGCGGCACGAACATCGGATGCGGCTCGATTAAATCCGAGTCGACGAAAACCACGATGTCGCCGCTGGTGGCCGCCAGCGACCGCCACAGCACCTCGCCCTTGCCGGGCCGCGGCGCGACTTCGGGCAGCGCTTGTTCACGGGTCACGACGCGCGCCCCGGCGGCGATCGCCCGGATCTCGGTGTCGTCGGTGGATCCCGAGTCGAGCACGATCAGTTCGTCGACCAGGCCGCCGACCAGCGGCGAGATGCTGTCGATCACCGACTCGACGGTGAGTTCCTCGTTGAGGGCGGGCAGCACGACGGAGATGGTTCGGCCGGCTTTCGCCGCCTGCAACTCCTCGATCGTCCACTGCGGCCGGGTCCAGCAACGGTCCGCCAGCCAGACATCACCGGGCAGGGCGGTCAAGGCGCCCTCAGCGGTGAGATCGACCAGCTCAGATGCCGTCATGCGAGTCCTCTCACCGTGCGCGCGGGCGGCCGTTGGCCGTTGATCGATGCGACCATTTCCAGGACCCGCCGGGTCGGCCCGACCTCGTGCACCCGGAACATCCGCGCGCCCGCCGCAGCCGCCAGCGCGGTGGCGGCCAGGGTGCCCTCCAGCCGCTCGGTCAGTCCCACGCCTAGAGTCTCCCCGACGAAATCTTTGTTGCTCAACGCCATCAATACCGGCCACCCGGTGTTAACAAGATCTTCCATATGGCGCAATAGCGCCAATCCGTGGAAGCTGTTCTTGCCGAAGTCGTGGGTCGGGTCGATCAGAATCCGGTCGGACGCGACCCCGGCGGCGACGGCTTTTTCCGCCGCGGTGGTGAGTTCGTTGATCGCGTCGTCGACGACGCCGCGGGTGCTGATGCCGTAGCTGACCCGGAACGGCCGGGTGCGGGGGCGGGCGCCGCCGGTGTGCGAGCAGACCAGGCCGGCGCCGTGTTCGGCGGCCACCTCGGGCATCGAGGGATCGTAGCCGCCCCAGCTCTCGTTGATCAGGTCCGCGCCGGCGCGCAGAGCCTGCTCGGCCACTTCTGATCGCCAGGTGTCGATGCTGATCAGCTGATCGGGGTAGGCGTTCCGTAGCCAGGCGATGAACGGCACCACCCGGGCTATTTCGGCGTCCGCGTCGATGGTCTGCCCTGGGCCGGCCTTGACCCCGCCCACGTCGATCACGTCGGCGCCTTCGGCGATCAGGCGATGGGCAGCGGTCTGGGCCGCATCGTCGCTGAAATTCGCGCCGCGATCGTAGAACGAATCCGGCGTGCGGTTGACAATGGCCATGATCAGCGGGCGGTCGGCGCTGACCGGACGGCCGCACAGGGTGGACTGCACCCCTATATCGTGCCCGCTGCCCGCACCGGGTGCGCACGAGCCTCGCTCTGAACCCCACGAGTCACTTCGGTAGCGCAGTTGGTCGACTCACTTTTTTCGTTTTCGCACCACCTGCGATATCACCCGGGCCGCTGATATCGCATGTGACCGCGTTTCCGAAAAAGAGTGGCACCCAGCTCGAGGTACGGGTGTGGCTGGACGGCCCTCAGCCCTGGGGCCGCTTGCCAGCGGCGACTTCTTCGGGGTAGTCGTCGTAGAACGGCACGTAGCCCTCGTCGCGGCCGGCCAGCACGTAGAGCGGATCCTCGATCGCCGAGTCGTAGGCCTGCTCACGCAGATCCACCTTGCGGCTCTTGAACGTGGTGGTGTGCTCCATTTCGTCGACCACTCGAAGGAACAGCGGCAGCGCGTAACTCGGCAATTGCTGGTAGACGGTCTCGGCGACCGCCTTGCCGTCGAAGTCGACGCCGTCGCGCAGCTTGACCGCGGCCATTCCGGCGCGCCCGCCGGTGCGCGGAATCTCCACGCCGAAGACCGTGCACTCCTCGATGGACTTGTCGGACCCCAGCGCCCGCTCCACCTGCGTGGTGGCGACGTTCTCGCCCTTCCAGCGGAAGGTGTCACCGAGCCGGTCGACGAAGGCGGCGTGGCGCATGCCCTGCGGGCTCATCACGTCGCCGGTGTTGAAGTAGCAGTCGCCTTTGCGGAAGGCGTCGCGCACCAGCTTCTTCTCGCTCGCGCTCGGATCGGTGTAGCCGTCGAACGGCTGCAGCCTGGTGACCGGACTGAGCAGCAGACCCGGCTCCCCGGAGGGCACCTTCTGCACCCGCCCGTCGTCGCCGCGCAGCGGGGCGCCGGTGTCGGGGTCGTAGTGCACGTACACCGCGGGCATCGGCGTAAAGCCGGTCGAGCGCGGCACGTTGAAGATGTTGATGAAGGCGGTATTGCCTTCGCTGGCCGCGTAGAACTCACAGACCCGCGCGATGTCGAATCGGGAGATGAACTCGTCCCAGATCTCCGGGCGCAACCCGTTGCCCGCGATCAGCCGCACTTTGTGCCCGCGGTCGGTCGGCTTGGCGGGTTGGTTCAGCAGATACCGGCACACCTCGCCGATGTAGATGAAGGCGGTCGCCTGGTGGGCGATGACGTCGTCCCAGAACTTCGACGCCGAGAAGGATTTGCCGAGCGCCAGGGTCGCCCCGGAGTTGATCACCGAGCCGATCGCGACTGTCAGCGCGTTGTTGTGGTAGAGCGGCAGGCAGCTGTACAAGGTGTCAGATCCTCTGAGCCGCAAGCCAAGTCCACCGAACGCGGCCAGCGCGGCCAGCCACCGCTTGTGGGTCATCACGCTGGCCTTGGGGTGACCGGTGGTGCCCGAGGTGAAGATGTAGAACGCGGTGTCCTTGGCGCGGACCGCAGCCGCCGAGGGCGGGTTGGCGGTCGGCGCGCTGGACGACTGCTGCTCCATCTCCTCGATCGTCATCGGCGTGACTCCGGACCAGCCGCTCTCCTCGACCGCATCGACCAGGTCGGATTCGGTGACCAGCACCTTGGCGTCCAACAGGCCCAGGCTGTGGGCCAGCACCTCGCCACGCTGGTGGTAGTTGAGCATGCCGGCGATCGCGCCGCACTTGACCGCGGCCAGCATCATCAGCACCGCGTTGGGTGAGTTGCGCAGCATGATGCCGACGACGTCGCCGTGGCCGACGCCACGGGCCGCGAGGACGGCCGCGTAGCGGTTGGCGCTGGCGTTGGCCTCGCGGTAGGTCAGTTGCTGGTCGGCGAATCGGAGGAACACCCGGTCTCCGTAGCGTGCCGCGCGATCCTGGAAGACTTTGCCGATCGACGCCTTGGAGTTCGTCTGCGGCAACAGCCCGGTCAGCACGCCCCGGACGATCACCGGTACATCGGCCAACAGGCCGGGCACCCGGGAGGCGATATCGATCAACCCGACGGATGTACCAGAATCGGCGTTGTTGTCGGACACTTGTCATCCTCGTTTCGCGCTGCGGCAGATGGCGGCCAGCCTAACTCTGCGAGGCTAATGCGCTCAGCGGGGTCTGCAGGCCTCGATTGCCGCGGCGACCTCGTCGACGACCACCAGCCGGTCCATCGCGTTATCCGACACGTAGCCGCTGTCGTGCAGTCCGGACAGCCATGCCCGCAGCCCGTCGAAGTGTCCGCCGGGATCCAGCATCACCACCGGTTTGTCGTGCATACCAAGGTAGCCGCCGGACCATGCCTCGAACATCTCCTCCAGCGTGCCGATGCCGCCCGGCAGCGTGATGAACGCGTCGGCGCGGTCTTCCATGATCTGTTTGCGCTCCCGCATGGTGTCGGTGACGATCAGCTCGTCGGCGTCGTGGTCGGCGAGTTCTCGGCGCACCAGCATCTTCGGGATGACACCGACGGTCCAGCCGCCGCGGGCCCGCGCGGCGGTGGCCACCGCGCCCATCGCGGAGACGTTGCCGCCGCCCCAGACCAGGGTCCAGCCGCGCTCGGCGATCGCCTCGCCGAGTTCTGCGGCCAACGCCAGCAGCTCAGGGTGGGTGGGTCCGGACGCGCAGTACACGCAGACCGCCCGCGGATGCGGCACATCGCGTTTGGGGTGCACAGTCGAAAGGTAGACCACCCTTGCCGCCGAGCTCTTTTCGGCCTTACCGCATATCGCGGCGGCTGCGCGCCATAAACTCCGGCGGTGCCGAGTGCCTGGGTTGCCGCGCCGCGGGACGCCGTGCTGCGTGAGGTCGCGGCGGGCTTGACGCAGCGTTCCGGTGTGGCGTTGATCGGCGCCGACGGTGTCGGAAAGACGCTGACCGCGCAGCGCGCGGCGGCGGATTTCGCGGACGGTGAGGCGCATTGGGTGGTCGGCACCGCCGCGCAGCGCAACGTGCCGTTCGGCGCCTTCTGCGCGCTGCTGGCGGGCGCCGACATCGCCGACGACGGACGGCCTGCCGAACTGCTGCGCGCCGCACACGACTATCTGAGCGGTGACGGCGCTGCGCAGTTGTTCGTCGTCGACGACGCACATCTGCTTGATCACCTGTCGGCCACGCTCGTCTACCAATTGGCGCTGAGCGGATCGGCGCCGCTGATCGTCACGGTCCGGGCTGACACCGAGCTACCGGACGCGATCGCGGCGCTGTGGGCCGATGAGCTGCTGACCCGCATCGAGGTCGAGCCGCTGGACCGGGCAGCGACCGCGTCGCTGCTGGAATCGGTGCTGGACGCGTCGCCGGATGACGCGACCGTCGACGACGTGTTCGCCGCAAGCGGGGGCAACCCGCTGCACCTGCGCCACCTCGTCGGTGCGGGTGAGCTACGGACCCGCGCGTCGCTGGACGAGCTGGTCGACGGCTATCTGTCCGGTCTGACCTCTCCGGTGCGGGCCGTGCTGGACCACCTGGCGCTCGCGGAGCCGTTGCGTCGCAGCGACCTGGCAGCGCTGGCCGGCGGCAACGCCGTCGACGACGCCGACGCCGACGGCGCGATCGTCGTCGGCGACGACGAGATGGTCTACCCGGCTCACCCGCTCTACACGGCTCGCGTCCGCGCCGGGCTGACGCCCGACGCCGAGCGCGCGTTGCGCACGTCGCTGGTCGAGCACCTGACCTCGCAGCCACGCGGCCACGTCGGCGATCGGCTACGGCTCGCGGCGCTCAGCATCGGCTGCGACTCCCCCGCCGCGGTCGCCGAGACCGTGGCCGCGGCCCAACATGCGCTGCGACTCGGCGAGCTGGCACTCGCCGAACAGCTCGCCACGGCCGCACTGGATCGCGCGGGCGGACTGCCCGCGCGGCTGGCGTTGGCCTACGCGCTGGCCTGGCAGGGCCGCGGGCGGGAAGCCGATAAGGCGCTGGCGGCGGTGGACCCCGAGCAGCTGTCGCCGCACGAGCTGATCGCGTGGGCGCTGCCGCGGGCGGCCAACCAGTTCTGGATGCTCAGCGAGCCGGAGCGGGCCACCGCGTTCCTGCAGACCATCCGCGGCCACGTCGCGGCGCCGGGCGCACAGGCCACTCTCGACGCGCTGGCGGCGACGTTCGCGATGAACGCGGGAACCCCGCTGCGGACGTTGCGGATCGCCGCCGAGGTGCTGTCGTCGCCGCACGCCGACGAGGTGGCGGTGGGCTGGGCGGCGTCGGCGGCAGCGCTGAGTTCGGCGCGAGCCGGACAGTTCGACGACGTCGAGGCGCTGGCCCGGCGCGCGACCGCCGCCGACCATCCCGGTCTGCTGCGATTCACCAGCGGCTTCGGCCGGATCACCTCGCTGGTGATGGCGGGGCGTCTGACCGATGCCCGCACACTGGCGCAGCGCTACACCGACTTCGCCGAACTACAGCAGCCAGGCCGTGCGATCGGCGAGACGTTGGTCGGCTACGTCGCGATCGCCCAGGGCGATTTCGACGCCGCCGTGACGCTGCTGAGCGGGGCCGCGGAGCCGCTGGCCCGCACCGGCTACTCGTGGGGCCCGCTGTCGTTGACCTTGCTGGCGCAGGCCCTCGGCCAACGCGGCGACCAACTCGAAGCGGCGAAGGCTTTCAGTCGGGCGGAGTCCCGGCACGGCCTGAAGTCGACGTTGTTCGCGCCCGAGTTGGCGTTGGCCAAGGCGTGGTCGAAGGCGGCTCAGGGCGACGCGACGGGCGCGATCGAGGCCGCGCGGGAGGCGGTGCAAACCGCGGAACGCGGCGGCCAGTCGGCGATCGCCCTGCGGGCGCTGCAGGATTCGGTGCGACTCGGCGATGCGCGCGCCGTGCACCGGGCGCAACGCTTGGCCGTCGAAGTGAATTGCGTGCTCGGACGCCTGACACTCGCGCACGCCCGGGCGTTGGCCGGCTCAGACGCGACGGCGCTGGCCGACGTCGCCGCCGACCTGGCCGATCAGGGTCTGCACCCGGCGGCCGCCGATGCGGCCAAACAAGCCAAGCGACTGTAGGTCGCTCATCGGCTACGTACTGGTGGGCGCCCGGTGGTGGCTGCGATGGTGTTGCGGAGTCAGCGTCTTCTGGCCGGGATTCGATGGGCTTTGGACGTCGGATGGGTCCTGGATCAGCGGGGCGGGATTCGGGTCGGGGTCGTTCAACGACACAACAGGGGCTGACGCGGGAGCCGCTACCGGGACACTCGCCTCAGCAATCGGCGCGGGGCCAAACAGCACCGCGCCGAACAGCGCAAAAACACCAAAGGCTGCACTGCGTGCAATCTTTGTCGTCGGCAGCTTTGCCATGTGATCTACGTTACGTCAGTGTTACGGATTTTCACCCGCTTCAACGCATACAGATTGATTGCGGTTAGTCGTCTATTTCGTTGCTGCGCGACGGTTGGCCGGTGAACAGGACTCAGCTGGTCAGATAGGCCCGCAACATGCTCGCCGCCGCGGTGATCTGGTCGACCGGCACCCGTTCGTCGACGGTGTGCGCCAGGTTGGGATCACCGGGTCCGTAGTTCACCGCTGCGACGCCCTTGGCGGCGAACCGCGCCACGTCGGTCCAGCCGTACTTTGCCCGCACGTGCCCATCGGCGGCATCGACGAGGGCCTTCGCGGCAGGTCTGGACAGCCCGGGTAGCGCCCCGGCCGCGGAATCGGTCTGCTCGATCCGCACGTCGAGTCCGTCGAACACCTCGTGCACGTGCTGCAGCGCAGCGTCCGCAGAACGGTCCGGCGCGAACCGGAAGTTCACCGTCAGCGACGCCGCGTCGGGGATGACGTTGCCGGCGACACCGCCGTCGACGCGAACCGCGGACAAACCTTCGCGGTAGATGCAGCCGTCGATGTCGACGCTGCGGGCCCGGTAGTCCGCGAGCCGGTCCAGCACGGCGCCGAGCTTGTGAATGGCGTTGTCACCCAACCACGATCGCGCCGAGTGCGCGCGAGTTCCGCTGGCATGGACGACCACCCGCAGGGTGCCCTGACAACCCGCTTCGATGTAGCCGCCGGTCGGCTCGCCCAGGATTGCCACGTCGGCCGCCAGCCAGTCCGGCAGCTCACGCTCGATGCGGCCCAAACCGTTTGCGGCCGACTCGATTTCCTCGCAGTCGTAGAACACCAGCGTCAGGTCGTGGGCGGGCTCGACGACCGTGGCGGCCAGATGCAGGAAGACCGCGTCACCCGACTTCATGTCGGCCGTGCCGCAGCCGTGCAGCACGTGGGCGTCGCGGCGACTCGGCAGGTTGCCCGCGGCCGGGACGGTGTCGAGATGTCCGGCCAGCAGCACTCGGGTGGTGCGACCGAGCGCGGTCCGCGCCAGCACCGCGTTGCCGTTGCGGACGATCTCGAAATGCGACGTCTGCGACCGCAGCGCGGCTTCGACCTCGTCCGCGATGCGTTCTTCGTGCCTCGACTCGCTGGGGATGTCGACCAAGGCTGCGGTCAATTCGATCGGGTCGCCGCGTAGGTCAAGCACGATCTCAGCGTAGTGGGTGGGTACCGTGGGGCCCGTGACTGCAGCTTCAGGCATCGGGCTGGCGACGCTGGCCGGGAACGGATCGGTCCTCGACACCTGGTTCCCCGCACCGGAACTGATCGAATCGGGCGAGAGCGGCACGGTGCGGCTGTCGGTGGCCGAGGTGCCCGAAGAGTTCGCCGCGCTGGCCGGCCGCGATGACGAGCGCGACACCGAGACCGTCGTCGTGCGTACCGTGATCGGCTCGCTGGACGACAAGGCCGTCGACGCCTACGACGCCTATCTGCGGCTGCACCTGCTGTCGCATCGACTGGTCGCGCCACACGGGCTCAACGCCGACGGCCTGTTCGGGGTGCTGACCAACGTGGTGTGGACAAACCACGGCCCGTGCGCCATCGACGGTTTCGAGACGGTGCGGGCGCGGCTGCGCCGGCGCGGGCAGGTCACGGTCTACGGCGTGGACAAGTTCCCCCGCATGGTCGACTACGTCGTGCCCAGCGGAGTACGGATCGCCGACGCCGACCGGGTGCGACTGGGCGCGCATCTGGCGTCCGGGACGACGGTGATGCACGAGGGCTTCGTCAACTTCAATGCAGGCACGCTGGGCGCATCGATGGTCGAGGGCCGCATCTCGGCGGGTGTGGTGGTCGGCGACGGGTCCGACGTCGGCGGCGGCGCCTCGATCATGGGCACGCTGTCCGGCGGCGGCACCGAGGTGATCTCGATCGGTAAGCGCTGCCTGCTCGGCGCCAACGCCGGGCTGGGCATCCCGCTAGGCGACGACTGCGTCGTCGAAGCCGGCCTGTATGTCACCGCAGGAACGAAAGTCGTCCTGCCAGAAGGGAAATCAGTCAAGGCCCGCGAACTGGCGGGCAGCAGCAATCTGCTGTTCCGGCGCAATTCGCTGACCGGAGCGGTCGAAGTGGTGTCCCGAGACGGACGCGGCATCGCGCTCAACGAGGACCTGCACGCCAACTGATCACACGGCGGCTACTCGCCGGAATGCAGCGTCGTCCCCTTGGTCTCGGGCAGCAGATACGTGCACACCAAGCCGGCCAAGGCGAGGACCGCGAGCATCGGCCCGATGGCCCAGCTGCCGTAGGTCGCCTGCACGGTTCCGGCGACCAACGGCGGCAGCGCACCGCCGAAGACGCCGGCGAAATTGATCGCGAACGCCGAGCCGCTATAGCGGTAGCGGGTGGCGAACAGCTCAGGAATGAATGCTCCGGTGGGCCCGGACCCGATCCCGCCCACGGCGCACATGCCGACGATCGCCACCGCATAAAGCGCCGGTTTGCCGGTGTTGATCAGCGGCATCACCACCAGCGCCCACGGCACACACCCCGCCCACCCCAGCAACATCATCCGGCGCCGCCCGACTCGGTCGCACAGCGTTGCCGACAGCGCGACGAAGGCGATGCTCACCAGCCCGCCCAGCGCACCTACTTCCCAGATGAAGCTGCGGCTGTACCCCAGGTTGGCATGCGCGTATCTGGTTAGGTACGTGTTCGCCATGTAGACGAAGCTCATGCCGCCCAGGATGCTGCCGCCGGCCAAAAGAATCTCCCGGCGCTGCAGACGCAGCAACTCTGCGATCGGAGCCCGCGGGACGGTGTTGCGGGCCTTCTCCGCGACGAAGACGGGCGTCTCGTCGATCCGCATCCGCACGTACAGGGCGATGGCGATCAGCCCGGCGCTGATCAGGAAGGGGATGCGCCACCCCCACTCCAAGAAGGCAGGGCTGCTTTCACCGATGGTGAAGCTGACGCCCAAGAATGTGAGGCTCGACAACACCGCGGCGGCTCCCCCGCCGATCAGGGTGAACATCCCGTAGCGGCCGCGCCTGCCGTCGGGGGCGTATTCCGCGCTCAGCAACGCCGAACCGGCCCACTCCCCACCGACGGCGAACCCTTGCAGCAGTCGCAGCGCAACCAGGATCAACGGGGCGGCCACGCCGATGGACGCCGTGCTGGGCACCGCACCGACCGACATGGTGGCGAACGCCATGATCAACAGCGTGGCGATCAGCGTCTTTTTACGGCCCATCCGGTCGCCGAAGTAGCCGAAGGCGGCACCGCCGATCGGCCGCGACACGAATGCGCTGGCGAACGTGCCCATCGAGGCGATCGTGCCCAGCGTCGGGCTCAGATGCGGGAAGAACACGGTGGGAAACACCAGCGCCGCAGCGGTGCCGTAGATCAAGAAGTCATAGAACTCGATCGCCGAGCCGACCAGACATGCGGCGGCAACGCGCCTCATCGGCGTGACGGGCCGCGCAGCCGGCACCGACGTGATCGTCGATTGGCTGCCGTGGTCCACGGCTACGACGGTAGGGAAAAAGGGCGCTGGTGTCACACCGCCGCGCAGTGTCAGTTCTGGCTGAGCAACTGCGTCTTGAGCACCTTGCCCATCGCGTTGCGCGGCAGCTCAGCCACGACGCGGACCTCGCGGGGCCGCTTATGCACCGAAAGCTGCTCGGCGACATAGTCGATCAGCTCCTGCGGCTCGGCCTTGCCTGCACCGGAGCCGACGACGAAGGCGACGATGCGCTGGCCCAGGTCGTCGTCGGGCAACCCGACCACCGCCGCCTCGGCCACACCGGGGTGCCCGAGCAACACCGTCTCGATTTCACCGGCTCCGACCCGGTAACCACCCGACTTGATCAGGTCGACCGACTCGCGCCCGACGATGCGGTGCATGCCGTCGCCGTCGATGACCGCGGCGTCCCCGGTGCGGTACCAGCCGTCGGCGTCGAACGCCTCCGCGGTGGCGTCCGGCCGGTTCAGGTAGCCGTCGAATAATGTGGGGCCGCGAACCTGAAGTCGCCCAATGGTTTCCGCGTCGTGCGGCACGAGCCCGCCGCTGTCGTCGACCAGCCGGGTTTCAACACCGGTCACCGGCAGGCCGACCCAGCCAGGGCGGCGTTCACCGTCGGCGCGGGTGGACAGCGTGATCAACGACTCGGTGGAGCCGTAGCGTTCGACCGGCGCATGCCCGGTGAGCCGGACCAACTCGTCGAATACCGGGGTCGGCAGGCCGGCACTGCCGGACACCAGCAGACGCGCCGACCGTAGCGCCTCGGCGGCGGCCTGGTCGGCCACCACCCGCGACCACACCGTCGGCACACCGAAAAACAAGGTGCCGCGCGCTGCCGAACAGGCTTGAGCGTACGCCTCGGGCGTCGGTTTTCCGGTGTGCACGAAGCGGTTTCCGATTCGCAGCGATCCGAGCAGTCCCAGCACCAGGCCATGCACGTGGAACAGCGGCAAGCCGTGCACCAGTGTGTCGTCGGCGGTCCACTGCCAGGCCTCTGCGAGCGCGTCGAGATCGGCGGCGATCGCGGCGCCGCTCAACTGCACGCCTTTGGGTGGCCCGGTGGTGCCCGAGGTGTAGATGATCAGCGCGGTGTCCTGCGGAGACGGCTCGGGGATGCGGTGCCAGGACCGGGCGTGCACCCGCACCGGGATATGCCGGAGCCCTTCTGGATGGTCAGGCACTGCGCCCAGCCACGCCTGCGCGCCGGAGTCATTGAGGATGTGCCGGCGTTCGGCCTGCCCGACGTCGGCGGGGACCGGGACGACCGGCACGCCGGCGATCAGACAGCCGGCGATGGCCAGCGCGGTCGGCGCGGTCGGGGTGGCCAGCACGGCGACCCGGTCGGCGCCGCCGACCCGTTCGGCCACCGAGGTGGCGGCGCCGAGGACGTCGCTGCGGCTGAGCGTCACATCGCCGAAGCGGACGGCGTCCTCGATGTCGTGGCCGCCTGCGACGGCGGCGGGATTCAACGAGCTGAGCAGCACGTGTTTCTCCTATGTCAAGCCACTATGCGGGCCAGGCGGCGTAACGCTTCGGGGTTCCTCGTCATCGGCAACAAACGTGTGGGTGGGCTGGTGTACATCGGCTCCAACAACAGTCATGGTGGTTGCCCGTAGCGTCCAACGAATGTCCAATCGGACACCTGACATTGACAGGCTTCATCGTCTTTTGTCCAGCAATGACCGCACGGCGCCGAGCTTTTCTTCCACTTCCGCGGACGAAGAAGCCGGCCTCCATCGCGGCGAGACCTCGGCCGGCCGGCGGGCGCGGAGGCCTGTGAGTTGGTTGAGGATTTGGACTGGCAGTAGCCGAAAGCTGCGCGATCGGTGTTCCGCCGGTGGACGAGGGGCGGCCATGCCGGTGGCCCCGCACCGGCCTGACCTCGGGTCATGCTGTCCGGTCGTCGGACGGTGAATGCTTGTTTGACGGCAGCGCCACATTCAGCGCGGTCCCAGGCCGGCGTGGAACGCTTTCTCTCGATGATTAAGACAACAGCGGCAGGCCGGAAGTCATTGGAACGAGACGAGGTTCGGGTCTGCGACCCGGCGGCGATCCGGCGGTCCATCCAAGGCGCGGCAATCGGCAACTTCATGGAGTGGTACGACTTCGGCGTGTACGGCTACATCGCCACTACCATCGCGCAGGTCTTCTATCCCGGCAACAGCGTCACCACGGTCCACCTGATCGCTACCTTTGGCGCGCTTGCAGCGGCATTCGCGGTGCGTCCGCTCGGCGGGTTCTTTTTCGGACCGCTCGGTGACCGCGTCGGGCGCAAGCGGGTGCTGATGCTGACAATTGTGTTGATGACCGTCGGCACGACCGTGACGGGCCTGTTGCCCGACTACGGAACGATCGGCATCTGGGCACCGATCCTGCTCGTCGTCGCCCGAGTCTTCCAGGGCTTCTCGACGGGCGGCGAGTATGTGGGGGCGATGACGTATCTCGTTGAGCAGGCGCCCGACCGCAAACGGGGCATGATGGTCGGGTTCTTGCCGGTGGGCAACCTGAGCGGGTTTGTGCTCGCCGGGTTGCTGGTGACCGGTGTGCAAAGCTGTCTGTCGCCCGCGGACATGTTGGCTTGGGGCTGGCGGATCCCGTTGCTGCTGAGCGCGCCACTCGGCGTGGTCGCGCTGTACTTGCGATCGCGGCTAGACGAGTCGTCCGCCTACCAAAGCGCGAACCACGGCGTGGATGCGCCGGACGACCATGGCGGACAGCAATTTCGGCGCACGGTCGTGGAGCAATGGAGGTCGTTGCTCATCTGTGCGGGGCTTGTCTTGGCCGCAAGCTCCGCCGATTACGTGCTGACAGGGTACCTGCCGACATACCTCAGAGTGGTTGTGCGCGTTGGCCATATCGCCGGTCTGGTGATGATCGTGGCGACCTTGACGATTCTGATGGTTGCGGTCGTCTTCGTCGCGAAACTGTCTGACCGCATCGGTGTCAAACCCATCATGCGGGCGGGCTGCTGGCTGCTCATCGCCGCGTCGATACCGGCGTTCCTGCTGATTCGCTTCGGCGGTAGCTACCCGGTGATCTTCGTTGGCGTGCTGCTGATCGGGCTGATGGAACTCTGCTTCGACAGCACCTCGCCCTCCGCGCTGCCGGCGCTGTTCCCCACCAGTGTGCGCAACGGAGCCTTGGCCATTGGTTACAACATCTCGATATCGCTCGTCGGGGGTAGCACCCCGGTGATTGCTCAAGCGCTGATATCCACCACCGGCGACCTGCTGGTGCCGGCTTACATGCTGATGGTCGCAGGCTTGGTGGGCGGCGTGACTCTGCTGTTCACGCCCGAAGTGGCCGGCAGACCGTTGCCAGGTTCCGGGCCGATGGTCGAAACCGAACAGGAAGCCGATGAACTGGTGTCGGGCGTGACATAGCCTGACCGCAGGTTACCCGCCGCCGTCCGTACGTCGGGTCGTCAGTCGTCGATCTCCCGGACCACGAGCACAGAGCAGTCGGCGTGAGCAAGGATCGGGACGCCACGCGGGCCGACCAGAGCCACAACCCGGTCGGCGTCCTCCATGCCGACGACGACCAGCTGGACCGCGCCGACGAAGCTCTCGAGATATCGCGTGACTGTCGACCGCGTCGTTGCGATTTCGACCTGCACGTCGGGATACCGCCGGAGCCAGTGATCGAGGCGCTTGTAGAAGGCTTCATGGCTGTTATCGAACAGCGCCCACCGCCACACGCCAAGCGCGAGCACGGGCGCCCGTCGCACCCGGGCTTCCTCCATCGCCCAGCGCACGACTTCCTCGTTGCCGTCGTGGTTGTCGACGACCACCGCGATGAAGCCGACTTCTGGCGCCGGCGACTGCGTCCCGGTCCGAATGATGGCCACCGGACAGTAAGCCTCTTCGGCAAGGAGCGCCGCGGTCGATCCGAGCACGATGTTGGCCATCCGACCGATGCCGACAGATCCGACGCAGATCAGCGTGGCGCCGCCCGACTCCGCGATCAGCACCGAATCGACGTCGCCGCGGCGCACCTCCGTCTCGATCTTTACCGGCAGACCAGTCGCCTCCGCCGCCGAATATGCTGCACACAAAGCACTTTCGGCATGCTCTTCGTCGGCGGGGCGAGCATCAACGGATCTCAGCCGCCGATCGGTGATCGTGCTCACGTAGACGAGTCGCAGTGGGACGTCGTGGTGGACCGCTTCCTTGACTGCCCACACCGCAGCGCGGATCGCCGCATCTGAGCCGTCGACCCCGACCACGACAGGTCCGGGCGACACTGCGTTACTCAACGCATTCTGTTGACCGACGCGGATATCCACAGTTCCTGACGCTAGCGAGCTGTCGGCGACGACACAGGTGTCGTAGGGCCTTACGCGAGTGGACGTTGGACTCTACGAGCGCAAACGCGGCATCGCGAAGCTGTATTCAACACCGAGACGTGAGGTTGGCATGGAAAGGTTCGTGATACGGCCGACGACGTGGCCGGTCCTGCGGTTGCTCAGCCGTAATCCGCTCATGCGCACCAGCGATTACATCGAAGCAGCGGTGACGGCGATGGCCGGGCTGCTGATTCTCATCGCCATCCCCTGCGCGGGGATCGTCGGCACCGTGATTCACGACTCCGAGACCCAGACCTATCTGGAACAGGCTCGAACACGACACACTCTGGTAGCGAGGGCGGCCGCCGACAGCGAACCGGCCGTTCTGCCCGGCACAGTCGGCTCGACGGTGAACGCCCGATGGCGGGCCGACGGCGTCGATCACTTCGCCGTTCTGGGCTGGGACACTGCCGTCAAAGCCGGTGACCCGTTGCCGATCTGGGTCGATGCCGCCGGCAATCGAGTCGATCCGCCCAGTCCGGTTGCGCGCGCGGACCTGGACGCGGTGACGGCGGCAGTCATCGGCTGGTTCATCGTCGCCCTGGCCGCCACACAAGTGGTCGTCGTCGTACGTGCTCACCTGAACCGTCTGCGGGACATCCAGTTGGACAGCGAGATTCGGTCCCTCATCAACGACGGCGGCGGACGTACCAACAGTTCGCAATGATCGAAACCTTCCAATGGCCTCGGCTACATCGCCGATCAGATAGGAAATGTCATGCCTTCTCCAACAGATAGTTCAGGCATCCTGGTTGCTGTCGATGGATCGCCCGCCTCTCAATGCGCGATCGACTGGGCAGCGCGCGATGCGGCGATGCGCAACGTCGCGCTCACCATCGTGCATGTGGTTCGGCCCGTCGGGCTGACCTCCCCGCCACTGGCGGCGTCGACAGCCTTTGCACGCTGGCAAGTCGAGCAGGGGCAGCAAGTGCTCGAAGACGCCGTCGAGGTCGCGCGGACCAGCGTGCCGGACGGCAAACTCGTTCGGGTCGAAAACGAAATGGTGTTTTCGCCGGTGGTTCCGGCGTTGGTCAACTTGTCCAAGGACGCGCAGCTGATCGTGGTGGGTTCTCGGGGGCAAGGGCCCATCACGCGCACCTTGTTGGGCTCGGTGAGCTCCGGCCTGATCCGCCACGCACATTGCCCGGTCGCGGTGATTCACGATGAAGACCCGATGATGCCTCACCCCGGAGAGGCGCCGGTGCTCGTCGGCATCGACGGCTCACCCGCGTCCGAACGGGCGATCGCGATCGCTTTCGGAGAGGCCTCCCGGCGTGGGGTCGACGTGGTCGCTCTGCATGTCTGGAGTGATGTCGAGGTGAACGACTTCCCCGCGATCGATTGGCCCGCAATGAAACCGGCCGCCGAGGAGATTCTTGCCGAGCGCCTGGCCGGCTGGCAGGAGCGCTACCTCGACGTGACGGTCCGACGCGTCGTCGAGTGCGATCATCCGACGTATCACCTGATCCGGCAGTCCGAGGCCGCGCAGCTGACGGTCGTGGGGAGCCACGGACGTGGCGGGTTCGCCGGCTTGCTGCTGGGTTCGGTCAGCACAGCAGTGGCACACTCGGCCCGCATGCCGGTCATCGTCGCACGCCAGTCGTAGATCTTTTGTGCCCTACGGCGAGCGTTGTCGGGACTAACGACTCCTGCCCGGGCCCCGGTTCTGTTCGTAACGTCGCCTTATGGGGCGCCACCGATCAACACATCAGGGAATCGTCGTTGGCGTGGACGGATCTGAGTCGTCGGACATGGCGGTGCGTTGGGCGACCCGTGTGGCGGTGATGCGGAACCTCCCGCTCAGCCTCGTCCACGCCGTCGATACAGCGCCCTGGGGTTCGCTGGCCTTACACGGCGGCGCAATCCCGTTTCCCTCCGAGAGCAAAGACTGGCAGAAAGCGGCAGGCGAGAAAATCCTCTCGGACGCCACCGACGTCGTCGAGGAGACCAGTCGCAACAGCGCGATCCCGAAATTCACTGTGGACGTGCTTTTTTCAGCAGTCGGCCCTGCGCTTGTCGAGTTGTCCCGAACGGCGCAGCTGGTGGTCGTAGGTTCCCGGGGGCATAGCCGGCTGGCCCGCATCCTGCTCGGATCGGTCAGCACCGGGCTGATCCACCATGCGCTGTGTCCGGTGGCAGTGATCCACGACCGGAACGGCGTAACCGGACAGCCTTCACAACTGCCCGTGGTGGTCGCCATCGACGGGTCGCCGGCGTCAGAGTTGGCGACCGCTATCGCTTTTGACGAAGCATCCTGGCGCGGTGTCGATCTGGTTGCGTTGCACTCGTGGTCGGATACGCACGGTACAGACCTTGCCAGCCTGGAATGGTCCGCCCGGGAGGCGACCGCATCGGAAGTCCTGGCCGAACGATTGTCTGGATGGCATGAGCGCTATCCCGACGTCGTCGTCCAGCGCCGACTCGTTCACGACGCTCCCGCCCTGCACATCCTGGAAGAGGCTGAGTCGTCACAACTGGTCGTTGTCGGAAGTCACGGCCGCGGTGGGTTTCCGGGCATGTTGCTCGGTTCGGTGAGCATGGCTGTCGCGCAGGCCGCGCCCGTCCCGGTAATCGTTGCCCGGCAACAGCTCGGCAACCAGGTTCGTGATCGGAGTGAGCAATGAACGATATCCGACCTCAGCAAGCGGTCATCGTCGGTATAGACGGTTCACTGGCAGCGATACATGCCGCCAAGTGGGCTGCGACCGAAGCCGTCGAGCAGAGCGTTCCGTTACGCATGGTTGCGGTCGTCAAGACCGCCCACCCATCGTGGAGTGACTACGAACGCGACGTCGAGCGGGCCGAAGTATGGCTTCAGTCGGCGCAGCACGCGGTTGAGACGCTGGGGCGACCAGTCAAGGTCGAGACCGCGGTACTGCGCGGGCAGCCGGGTGCCGCCCTGATTGCCGAATCACGTGACGCCGAAATGGTCTGTGTCGGATCGGCCGGGATCGACCGATACGCAAGGGCATTGGTGGGATCGACCGCGACCGAAGTCGCGGAGAATGCGCATTGTCCAGTCGCGGTGATCCATTCCCGGCCCGGTCAGCCCGAACTGGACATCAACTGGATCGTGGTGGCTGTCAACGACGCAGCCGACCGCGACGTCGTCGTCGACCTGGCGATGCGCGAAGCGCAGCGCCACAAGTTGCCGGTGCTGGCGATCGCTGCCACAGAGGAACTCTCATCTCACCAGCTCGACAATCGGTTGTGGCCGTGGCGGGGCTGGTATCCGGATGTGCGGATCTACCCGGTGACGACCGGCGCCAGCGTCGCGCATTTTCTGAAGAGCTGCGACGACCTGGTGCCGTTAGCCGTCATCAGCGCACGCGATGCCGGGCAGCTTGCGGAAATTGTTGGGCCGCAGGTTCATCCCATCTTTCAGCATGCCGAATCTTCGGTCCTCATCGTCCGCGAAGAGTGACGGTCACTGCCTGAGGACCTGAGCCTTCAGCGGGCAGTCGTCACGCGCTCGCCGATCACCCGTTCACGGCGCAGCGAAGCGAGCTCGTCGCGGGATAGTCCGAGGCCGCCGAGAATCTCGTCGTTGTGCTGTCCAAGGGTCGGCGGTGCACAACGGTGATGGCGCACCGGGCCGGGCGTGATGCGCAGCGGCCACCCGGGGTAGCGGTGACGTCCGGTGACCGCGTGGTGGAGATCTTCGTAGAACCCGCGGCCGTCGAGCCCGGGCAGGTCGTACATCTGCTCCGACGTCACAACCTCCTCGACGGGTATGCCGCGTTCCCGGAGCACCGCAACGATATTCGCGGGTGATCGCATCCGGGTCCACGCCGCGACGACCTCGTCGAAGACGTCGTGGTCCGCCGTCGGCAATCGCTGCTCCACCAGCGACTCCGGCTGACCCATCACGTCGACCAGTTGCGACCAGTCGGTGTCGTCGCGCACCGACAGCGCCACCCACGCGTCGGCGGTGTCAGTCGGGAAGACACCCTGGCAGTAGCCACGCATCCGGTTGCCTTCGCGTGGTCGGACGATTCCGTTCATCGAGTATTCGATCACCGGTTCGGCGGTGACCGCGGCACCGACCTCGATCTGCGCGACCTCGATCAATTGCCCTTCGCCAGTGCGACGCCGATGGTCGAGCGCGGCGAGCAGCGCCACCCCGGCGTGCACTCCGACGATCGGGTCCGCGGGGCCCTGCACGTTGCACGGCGGACCTTGTGCGTAGCCCGTCACCGCAGTCATGCCGGAAACCTGCTCGATGTTCAGCGCCCAGCCGACGTAATCCCGCCACGGCCCGTCCAGGCCGAAGCCCGGCATCCGGACGGCGATCACGTCGGGGCGCAGCGCAACCAGTGACGGGTAGTCGAGCCCGAACTGCTCGACGACTCGCGGAGAGAAGTTCTCCACGACGATGTCGGCCTGCGCCGCAAGCCGGTAGGCGATATCACGGCCGCGCTGCGAGGTCAGGTCGAGGGTGATGTCGCGCTTGTTCAGGTTGGTGGCCTGCCACAGAGCACTGTGCTCATACCATCGGTCCCCTTCGTGCGGCCACGCCGCCGAATACCGAAACCCGTCCGGCCGCTGGATCGACTCGACCTTGACGACGTCGGCGCCGAACGCGCCGAGGTAGCAGGTGAGGTATCCGCCGGCCCAAAATGTGGTCAGATCAAGGACCTTCAGGCCGACGAATGGTGATAACGGGTCTGCTGTCGCAGCGGTCCGTGGTCGTCTCGGCGTTGGTGGCGGGACGGCCTTTCCCGTGGGTGTTCTGGAGAGTCGGTACGGCGAACCCGGTTGACGGAACGACCAGCCCTCCCCGCCGGCGTCGACGAAGAATTCCCGCTTGACGTACTGGGCACATTGCAGTGCGCCGGCCCCGTCGGCGACCGGCGCGGCCGGAATGCGCAGTGCCTGACTGAGTTCGACGATGTCGGCGACGGTTCGCTCGTTCAGCCACGGCTGGGCGGCCGCGTAGAACTCGGCGCGCTCGGGGCCGCCCATCATGATCTCGAACTGCTGCTCGCCGAACTCCGGGAGCCCGAGCATCGCACATACGTCGAGCCAGTGCTGCCCGGTCAGGCAATTGATCCCGACCCAGCCGTCGGCTGCGCGTACCACGCCCAGCATCGGACTCTGGCGGACGTTTGACGGCATGCCCAGAGCGCGCAGGCGTTCGGCCTGCATCATCGGATACGGCAGCGTCGACAGCAGTGCCTCCAACACCGAGACATCGACCTCCGTCACCCGATCGGCGGGCGCGATGCGCAGTGCGGTCAGCGCCCCCAGCGCCGCATACGCGCCCGCGACATACTCGGCGATCCGGGCGCCTGCCTGCACGGGCGGTCGGTCGGGATCGCGTACGCTGATCCAGCCCGATGCCGCCTGCATGGTCAGCGGCGTCGCCGCCCGGTCGTGAAACGGGCTGTGCTGTCCGAAGTTTGAGATGTGCACGACCACCAACCCGGGGTCGAGCTGTGGCAGAGCGGCCGTTCCCGCTGCGATCAGTACATCGGCGTCGGCGATCAGTCGACGGGCGGCAGCCTCGTCGTCGAGGAGGACGCGATGCTTTCCGGCGTTCAGGTATTCGAACAGCCCTGCCCGGTCCGGGTCTGGCTCACCGCCGGGAAAAGGGCCGTAGCGTCGTAGCGAATCTCTCTGAGGCGATTCGATTTTCGTGACGTCGGCGCCGAGGTCGCCGAGCAGCTTGCCGCAGTACGGGCCGGATATCTCGTCGGCGATCTCGACGACGCGAAGGCCGTCCAGGGCCCCGGTCATCGTGCGTGACTCACGCTGGCAGTCCCATCGCCTTCGGCTCCATGTACTGGCGAATCCCGACCATCCCGCCGCTCTCCCGGCCGAATCCGCTCTGGTTGAAACCGCCGAACGGCGCACCGCCGGGGCCGAAGCCGTTCACCGCGATCTGCCCGGTGCGAATACGACGGGCCACGCCGAGCGCACGGTCGACGTCGGTGCCCCACACCGCTCCGGACAGGCCGTACTGGGAGTTGTTCGCGATGCGCACCGCATCGCCGTCGCCGCTGTACCGCAGCACCGAGAGCACCGGCCCGAAGACTTCTTCCTGAGCGATCGTCGCATCCGGGGCGACCTCGGTCAGGATTGTCGGTTCGAAGTAGAAGCCCTTCTCCAGCGCGGCAGGCCTGCCGCCTCCGGTGACCAGCTTTGCGCCCTCATCGAGAGCCCGATCCACATGTGCCTGAACGCGTTTGCGCTGTGTGTCGCTGATCAGCGGACCCATCTGCACGTCCGGATCGGTCGGGTCGCCGATCTTCACCGCCTGAGCCAGCGCGACCAGACGGTCCACCACCTCGTCGTGGATCGCATCGGGCAACAGCAGTCGGCTGTGCAGGATGCAGGCCTGACCGGCGTGGAACGAACAGGACTCGAACAACATGCGTTGCAGGAGTTCGTCGTTCAGCGTGACGTCGTCGAGCACGATGCTGGCCGACTTGCCTCCGCATTCGAGCAGCAGCCGTTTCATGGTCGCGCCTGCGGCGGCCATGACGTCGCGGCCGACCGCGGAGCTGCCGGTGAAGCTGACCATGTCGATCCGCGGGTCGGTGGTCAGCAGCTTGCTGGATTCGATGTCGGTCGGCGTGACGACGTTGACCACGCCCGGCGGAATGTCGGTGTGTTCGTTGATGATTCGGGCCAGTGCCAGGCCGGCCAGCGGGGCCAACGGTGACGGCTTGAGCACGACGGTGTTGCCCGCGGCCAGCGCGGCGCAGACCTTCATCACGTTGAGGGTGTGCGGGAAGTTCCACGGCGTCAGGATCGACACCACACCGAGCGGCTCGTAACGCAGCAGCGTCTTACCCGCCGCACCGTATGCCTCGATCTGCTCCTCGACCGGGTGGGTGGCGAGTTCGGCGGCATTCAGCGCCGCGAACGCCGGCCCTTCGACGTGGATCACCCGTTCGTTGTCCGTGCAGCCCCATTCCTGTTGCGCCAGTGCGAAGAAGTCGTCGGCGTGCGCCAGCAGTGCCTCGCCCAGTTGATTCAGAGACGCTGCCCGCTGTCCGGGTTCTGCATGGGCCCAGTCGTCGAAGGCGTTGCGTGCGGCCACGATCGCGCTGTCCACCTGTGCGTGGCTCGAGTCGGGGGCCGAGGCGATCACCGTCTCGGTGGCCGGGTTGATGTCGTCGTAACGGCCGCCGTCGGGGTCGACCCAACGGCCGTCGATGTAGACCCCATAGTTGTCGATCAGCGAGCGTGGGTCAGCCATGTTCATTCCTTTGGACGGTCCGGCGGCTCACCGTTCGGTCTACACCTGTAGGGCTGATGTCGTCAATGCCCGACGTGGGTTGCCACCTAATTTCTCTTGACGACAAGGCTATTGACATCAGCGCTGCCACCGGAGTAGACAAGGTGCACCGGACAGATAGTAGTCATCTGTACGATCGCGGTCGTCGAGGGAGGCCAGAGTGCACACGAAAGCGCACTCCACCATCCCGTTGCACTCCCCCGACTTCTACGCCGGCGATCCGTACCCGGCATACCGCGAACTGCGCACAACGACGCCGGTGTGCTGGAACGACGTCACCAACTTCTGGGCGCTGCTCAAATACGACGACATCCGCTTCGTGTCGAGCAATCCGGCCACCTTCAGCTCGACCCAGGGCATCACCATCCCGGACCCGGGACTGCCCAGCCCGGTGCAAGCCGGCGGCCTCATCTTCACCGACCCGCCGCGGCACCGGCAGATGCGCAAGCTGATCAACTCCGGCTTCACCCGGCGTCGTGTCGCCGTCCTGGAACCCAAGATCCGCGAGCTGGTGCGAGGCATCCTTGACGGCATGCAGCCGGGCTCGGTGCACGAGTTCGCCGAAGAGATCGCCGCCCCGCTGCCGACCCGGTTGATCGCCGAGCTGATCGGCGCGCCGCCCGACGACTGGGAGCAGTTCCGGGCCTGGTCGGACGCCGCCACCGGAACCGCCGACCCCGAGATCGAACTCGATCCGCTGGTGGCCGCCGGGCAGCTGTTCGAGTATTTCCAGAAGCTGATCGGAGCGAGGCGAGTCGAGCCGCGCGACGACTTGCTGTCGGTGCTGGCCGGCGCCGAGATCGACGGCGTCTCGCTCACCGACGAGGACCTGCTCAACTTCGCGTTCCTGTTGCTGGTCGCCGGAAACGAGACGACCCGCAACCTGATCGCACTCGGCACCTTGGCGTTGATCGACCAACCCGCTCAATGTCGGTTGCTGGTCGACGATCCGGCGCTGATCCCCGGCGCCGTCGAAGAGATGTTGCGGTTCAACAGCCCGGTGGTGCACATGGCCCGCACCGCAACCGTCGACGTCGAGATCCGCGGTCAGCACATCGCCGAGGGCGACGTGGTGGTGATGCTGTACGGATCGGCCAATCGCGACGAGGACGTCTTCGGGCCCGACTCCGAGGAATTCAGAGTGACCCGCCACCCCAACCCGCACATCGCATTCGGGTGCGGCGAACACTCGTGTATCGGGGCGCAATTGGCGCGTCTCGAGGCGACGGTGATGTTCGAAGAGCTGCTGCGCCGGTTCCCCCGACTCGAGTTGGTCGGAGAGGTCGACCGGATGCGGGCCACCATGGTTCCCGGGGTCAAGCGGATGCCGGTACGGCTGGGAGCCTGATCGATGCGGCTGGAGTACACCGACGAGCAGGAGCGGCTGCGCGACGAGATCCGCGCGACGATGCAACAGGTCATGACACCGGAGCGGCAGGCCGCCGTCAGCGAACGCGCGGAGGGCGGCCCCGCGGTGCGCGATTGTGTGCGCGCCCTGGCGAGCGCCGACCTGCTCGGAGTCGGCTGGCCGAAAGAGTTTGGTGGGCGCGGCTTCTCGGCCATCGAACAGTTCATTTTCGCCGAGGAGGCGCGACGGGTCAGCGCGCCGATCCCGCTGGTGACGCTCAACACCGTCGGACCGACGCTGATGCATTACGGCACCGAGGAACAGAAGCAGACATTCCTGCCCGCGATCCTCGACGGCAGCGTCGAGTTCGCCATCGGCTACTCCGAGCCAGGGGCGGGCAGCGACCTGGCCTCGCTGCGCACCACCGCCGTTCGCGACGGCGACGAGTGGGTGATCAACGGCCAGAAAATGTTCACCAGCGGCGCCGCCTACGCCGACTACATCTGGCTGGCCGCGCGAACCGATCCGAATGCCAAGAAGCACAAAGGCATTTCCATCTTCATTGTGCCCACGTCGTCGCGCGGGTTCTCCTGCCGGCCGCTGCGGACCATGCCGGGCGTCTCGACCTTCTATACCTTCTACGACAACGTGCGGGTGCCTGCGAGCGCGATCGTGGCCGGCGAAAACCAGGGTTGGCAGCTGATCACCACCCAGTTGAACTTCGAACGCGCCGCGCTGGGCAATCTGGGTGCGCTCGAGCCGCTGTTCGAGCAGACACTGCAATGGGCCCGCGACACCGAACTGGACGGCGGCCGCGTCATCGACAAGCCCTGGGTGCAAATGGCACTCGCCCGCGTCGAAGCCGAGGTCGCGGCGTACAAACTGATCAACCTTCGGGTCAATGCAGCGATGACCAAGGGCGTCCTGACCATGGGTGAAGCCTCGGCGGCCAAGGTGTTCGGCACCGAGCTTGCTCCCGTGGTCGCCCGTCAGCTGCTGGAAGTGCTCGACCACAACGGAGTTCGTCGCGGCACCGATGCGCCGCTGCGCGGTGCGCTGGAATCGGCCTACCGGGTCGCCGTCATCAGCACCTTCGGCGGCGGCGCCAACGAAATCCAGCGAGACATCATTGCGATGGCCGGATTGGGCATGCCGCGGGCACCACGTGACCTGCGCGCAGAAGACACGTCAGGAGGACCTACTCAGTGACCGACACGAAGACCGAGTTGCACGACAAGTTGAAGGCACTTGTCGGACAGCACACCGGCGGCAGCGAAAAGCCCTCGTTGGCACCGGATCCGGTCAATCAGCCGATGATCCGGCACTGGGCGTACGCACTCGACGACATGAACCCGGTCTACCTCGATCCGGAGTTCGCCGCACAGTCCCGGTTCGGCGGTATCGTCTCGCCGCCGGTGATGCTGCAGACCTGGACAATGCCCGCTCCCAAACTGGCGGGCATCGGCGAACGCGGCGGGTCGCCCGTCGAAATCACCAGCAACCCTACGGCGTTCCTGGACGAGGCCGGCTACACCAGTATCGTGGCGACCAACTCGGAATTCGAGATCAACCGCTACCCCAAGCTGGGCGACATCATCAGCGCGACATCGGTGTACGAGGAAGTCTCCGACGAGAAGACCACGGCGCTGGGCACCGGGTTCTTTCTCACCTGGGTGCTCACCTACACCGATCAGAACGGTGACGTCCTTGGTCGCCAACGCTTTCGGGTCCTGCGATTCAAGCCGGCACGCTGATGGGGACGCGACTGGCGCCGACGATCAGCCCGGACACCGAGTTCTTCTGGAATGGATTACGCGAGCACAAGCTACTGATTCAGCGTTGCAGCGGGTGCGGCACGCTGCGCAATCCACCGCAGCCGATGTGCCCGAAATGCCGCTCGCTGCAATGGGAAGCGATTGAGTCATCCGGCCACGGCACGCTGTACAGCTACGTGATGCCACACCAGCCCAAGTTCCCGTTCTTCGACTATCCCTACATCGTCGCCCTGATCGAGCTTGCCGAGGGAGTCCGGCTGGTGTCGAACTTGACCGACATCGACCCGGGCGACGTCCGGGTCGGGTTGCCGGTCGAAGTCTATTACCAAGAGTTCGACAATGACCTCGTGCTGCACCAGTTCCGGCCGGCGGGGTGACATGGATTTCACCTTCACCGAAGAGCAGCAGACCGTCAGCAAGCTGGCCCGCGACGTCTTGGAGCGGCGGGCCACCCCCGATCGGCTGACTGAGCTCGAGGCCGGCGAGACGCGCTACGACGCAGCGTTGTGGAAAGAATTGGCCGGCGTCGACCTGCTCGGTACCGCGCTACCGGAGTCGTTGGGCGGCAACGGTGGCGGCTTCGTCGAGCTCGGGGTCTTACTGGCCGAGGCAGGAGCCACCGTTGCACCGGTTCCGCTTTATCCGACCCTGCTGCTGGGCGCCGACCCGATCGCCCGGCACGGCAATGCTGAACAACAACGGCGCCTGCTGCCCGGCGTGATCGACGGAACCCGCATCCTGTCAGCAGGTCTGCAGGAACCCGGCAACTCAGATCCGACCGATCCGCTCACCACGGCCCGCCACGACGGAGACACCTGGCGGTTGGACGGCGTCAAAGAACTGGTGCCGGCCGGCCAACTCGCCGACACCGTCCTGATTCCGGCCCGCACGGACGACGGAAAGGTCGGGCTGTTCCTGCTCGCGACCGATGCCACCGGGGTCGATATCCGGCCGGTGCCCACCACCAACCGTGAACCGCACGCCGACATATTCCTCGACGGCGCGCGGGTCTCGGCGGCCACCGACCGACTCGACGGGCCCGACGACATGGTGACGGCGCTGCATACCCGCGCGCTGGTCGGCCTGTGCGCGCTCCAGATCGGTGTGTGTGACCGCGCCCTGCGCATGGCTGCCGAATACACCAGCGGGCGAGAGCAATTCGGCCGTCCGATAGGTAGCTTCCAGGCGGTGCAACAGCGGATGGCCGACGGATTCATCGACGTGGAGGCGATCCGCTGGACCACCTGGCACGCGGCGTGGCTGATCGCCGAAGGTCGCCCGGCGGCCCGCGCTGCCGGCATCGCCAAATTCTGGGCCGCCGAGGCCGGCGCGCGCGTCGCCGCCACCGCCCAGCATGTCCACGGCGGTATCGGAATCGACGTCACCTATCCACTGCACCGCTATTTTCTGTGGGCCAAACACAACGAGCTCACCTTGGGCTCGGCCACCCAGCAACTTGCGCACCTCGGCAGCACATACCCATAAAGGACGGCTATGACCACCGCCAAGTCACGAACCAATACCCTGCAGTGGGCCGACATCAACGTCGGCGACACAGTGACTCCGCTGGAGATTCCGGTCACCACCACGTTGATCGTCGCCGGCGCGATCGCCTCACGCGATTTCATGCCGGTCCACCACGATCGGGACTACGCCAACAAGCAGGGCTCGCCGAACTTGTTCATGAACATCTTGACGTCCAACGGGTACTGCGTGAAGTTCCTCACCGACTGGGCCGGACCCGAGGCAATGGTCACCAAGCTGTCGATTCGCCTTGGCGTGCCGTGCTTTCCGGATGATCCGCTGCGCTTCACCGGCAGCGTCACCGGCAAGACCGAGGGATCAGCCGGTGAGAATTTTCTCGACGTGACCTTCAAAGCGTCCAACAGCCTCGGCGATCACGTCTCTGGCACGGCGGTCATCAGTTTGCTCGACGGGGCACGCGCATGACTGCTTCGCTGCTGGCCGGCAACACCGCGATCGCCGGCATCGGCCAGACCGAGTTCTCCAAGGAATCCGGCCGCAGCGAACTGCAATTGGCGTGCGAAGCAGTCAGCGCCGCACTCGACGACGCCGGGCTGTCACCGAGTGACGTCGACGGCATGGTCACGTTCACCATGGACTCCAGTGACGAGATCGACGTCGCACGCAACGTCGGTATCGGCGACCTGAGCTTCTTCTCTCGGGTGCCGCACGGTGGAGGGGCGGCGGCCGGCACCGTGGCGCACGCGGCAATGGCGGTGGCCGCCGGGGTCGCCGACGTGGTGGTGTGCTGGCGCGCCTTCAACGAGCGCTCGGGTTTCCGGTTCGGCGGCAGCGGACGCACCAGCGCCGAAACACCGTTGTTCATGGCGCATTACGCCCCGTTCGGATTGGTCACTCCCGCAGCGTGGGTCGCGCTGCACGCCCAGCGGTACATGTCGACGTACGGGGTGACCAACGAGGACTTCGGCCAGATCGCTGTGGTCGACCGCGCCCACGCCGCCGCGAATCCCGCCGCATGGTTTTACCAGCGCCCGATCACGCTGCACGATCACCAGAATTCGCGGTGGATCATCGAACCTGTTCTGCGCCTGCTGGATTGCTGCCAGGAAAGCGATGGCGGCGTCGCACTGGTGGTCACCAGCGCCGAGCGTGCCCGCGATCTTCGGCAGCCGCCGGCGGTGCTCGCCGCGGCCGCTCAGGGTGCCGCCTACAACGGCGAGATGATGACCAGCTACTACCGCGAGGACATCACCGGGTTACCAGAGATGGGCGTGGTGGCCGACAGGCTATGGCGCGATTCAGGACTGACGCCCAAGGACATTCAGACGGCGTTCATCTACGACCACTTCACGCCGTTCGTGTTCACCCAGTTCGAGGAACTCGGATTCTGCGGGCGCGGGGAGGCAAAGGACTTCGCCACTGTCGACAGGCTCTCGCTGGGCGGCGAACTGCCGATCAACACCAATGGCGGCCTGCTCGGCGAGGCGTACATCCATGGCATGAACGGCATCACCGAGGGCGTCCGGCAAATTCGCGGAACCTCCTACAACCAGGTCGACAACGTCGAGCACGTCCTGGTCACCTCGGGCACCGGAGTGCCGACCAGCGGACTGATTCTCGCGCAGAACCGGTAGCGCATGACGCACGCATCCGCTCTGAACCAGGCGACCGACACCCGCGAACTCATCGTGGAGTCCGCCTACGCCTGCTTTCGCAAGCAGGGACTGCAGAAGGCGACGATCGTCGACATCGCCAAGGCGGCCGGCGTTTCCCGCAGCACGGTGTATGAGTATTTCCGCGACAAGGCGGCCATCGTCGAGGCATGCGCCGAACACGCGTCTGAGTGGTTCTACCGCGAAATGTCCACGGCCATGGAACGAGGCAGCACGCTGGAGGACAAGCTCAGCCGCGCAGCGGTATTCGTGACCCAGGCGCGTCGAGCTATCGCTTCGGAGAAGTACTTCGACGAAGACGCGGTCAGCCTGCTGCTCACCAAAGACGCCGCCGTCTTACTCCGCGAATGCGTCGATTTTCTGGCACCGCACCTGGCTGCGGCGAAGTTGACCGGCGAGGTCCGCAAAGACCTCGACGTGCAGTCGGCCGGGGAATGGTTCGCCCGAATCCTGTTCTCGCTGTTCAGCACACCGTCGTCGATGCTCGATATGGACGACCCCGCCGCCGTCACCGATTTCGTCCGCGCCTACGTGGTTCGGGGCTTCGCCAACGAACGGCCGAGGTTGCGGCGCACGATCAACCCTTAAGGCTGCAGTATCACCTTGACTGCGCCGTCCTGCTTCTTCTGAAAGATCTCGTACGCGTGCGGAGCCTCGTCGAGCGGTAACACGTGGGTGGCGAACGTGTCGACACCCAACGGATCGTCGTCGGTCAGCAGCGGCATGATGTCGTCCACCCAACGCTTGACATTGGCCTGTCCCATCCGCAGCGTCACCTGCTTGTCGAACAGGGTGAGCATCGGCAGCGGGTCGGCCATGCCGCCGTAGACACCGATCAGCGAGATCGTGCCGCCGCGCTTCACGATGTCGATGGCGGAGTACAGCGCGCTGAGCCGGTCCACCCCGGCGGTCTGCATCAGCCGTCTGCCGATCGCGTCCGGCAACAGCCCGGTCGCAGTCTGAGCCAGTTTGGCGACCGGTGAGCCGTGCGCCTCCATACCCACCGCGTCGATCACCGACTCGGCGCCGCGGCCGTCGGTCAGGTCGTGGATTACCTCGACGAGACCCGAGCCGACCTCGCGCAGGTCGACGGTCTGGATGCCGCGAGCCTCGGCCCGGGCAAGCCGCTCGGACACCAGATCGATGGCGATCACCCGGTAGCCAAGATGGTGGGCGATGCGCGCAGCCATGTCCCCGATCGGACCCAAGCCGAGCACTGCCACTGTTCCGCCGTCGGGAATGTCCGCATACGCGACGGCCTGCCATGCGGTCGGCAGAACGTCGGAGAGATAGACGAATCGTGAATCCGGCGGTCCGTCAGGCACTTTGATGTGGGTGAACTGAGCTTGCGGCACCCGCAGCAACTCGGCCTGGCCGCCGGGGACCTCGCCGTAAAGCTCCGAATAGCCGAACAGCGCCGCGCCCATTCCCTGGTCGCGCACCTGGGTCGTCTCACATTGGGTGTAGAGCTGCTGATCACACGTGTAGCAGCTGCCGCAGGAGATCTGGAATGGGATCACGACCCGGTCGCCGACGCGCAGATCGCCGGTTTCGTCGCCGACCTCCCGCACAATGCCCATCGGTTCGTGACCGAGGATGTCGCCGGGTTTCATGAACGCACCCAGGACTTCGTAAAGGTGGAGATCTGATCCGCAGATGTTGGTCGAGGTGATCTCGATGATGGCGTCGGTGGGTTCTTCGATCTTCGGGTCGGGCATCGACTCCACGCGGACGTCGCGTTTGCCGTGCCAGGTGACAGCTTGCATGCTCAGGCGATACCCGTCTGAGCGCAGCCGAAACGCCGTGGTCAGTGATCGCGCTCGGCCAGCGCCCGCATGAAGAACGTCAGGTTGGCCGGCCGCTCGGCCAGCCGCCGCATGAAGTAGCCGTACCACTGGGTGCCGAATGGCACGTATACCCGCACCTGGTTGCCGCTCGACGCCAACCGCGACTGCTCGTCGTCGCGGATACCGTAGAGCATCTGGTACTCGTAATCGACTGCGCTTCGGCCGTATTCGCGGACCAACGTGGGCACGGCGTCGATGACCACCGGGTCGTGCGAGGCCACCATCGGATAGCCCGACCCTGCCATCAGCACCGCGAGGCAACTCAGGTACGAGTCAGTGACCGCCGTCGCGTCCCGATACGCCACCGATGCGGGTTCGTCGTAGGCCCCCTTGCACAGCCGCACTCTGATCCCGTTTTTCGCGAGCTGCGCGCAGTCGCTGAGCGTGCGTCGCAGATAAGCCTGCACAACCACGCCCAGCCACGGAAAGTCGCTACGCAGATCTGCGGCGATCGACAACGTGGAGTCGGTGGTGGTGTGGTCCTCGGCGTCCACGGTCACCCAGGCGCCGACCTGGTGTGCACGCTCGCAGATCGTCTGCGCGTTCGCGAACGCGATCTTCTCGCCGTCGCGATCCAGCGCCTGCCCCAACGCCGAGAGCTTCAGCGACACCTCCAGTGGACGCACACCCGCGCGCCGGGCGTCGGGCCGGCGGCCCAGTGCGTCCAGCAGCCGCAGGTAGGACTGCACGGTGGCATCCGCGCCGTCGACGTCGGTGACGTCTTCACCGAGATAGTCGATGCTGACGAACCGGCCCGAATCACGCAGTGCGGCAACGCTGTCCAGCACGAGGTCTTGGGTCGCACCCGGCACGAACCGGTGCACCACCTTGCGGGTGACCGGTAAACGTTCGGCGGTGCGGCGCAGCCCGTCGGAACGGCTGGCCGAAAGAATAGCCGGCCGCAGCGTTTTGGAGAACAGGCCGGGCATCAGTTCGCCGCCATGTGCGGATAGTGGTGATCGGTGGCCGGGACGAAGGTCTCCTTGATCGAGCGGGCTGATGTCCAGCGCAGCAGGTTCTGCGCGGAACCGGCCTTGTCGTTGGTCCCCGATCCACGCGAGCCGCCGAACGGCTGGCGACCGACCACCGCACCGGTCGGCTTGTCGTTGACGTAGAAGTTACCTGCGGCGAACCGGAGTCGGTTCTGCGCGGCCAGCACGGCGTCGCGGTCGTCGGCGATCACCGCTCCGGTCAGCGCGTACCGCGAGCCGGTGTCGACGACGTCGAGGATCCGGTCGAATTCGCCGTCCGGGTAGACATGCACCGAGAGCAGCGGCCCGAAGTATTCGGTCGCGAAAGCCTCGTCGGTCGGATCGTCGGACAGCATCACCGTCGGCCGCACGAAATAGCCTTCACTGTCGTCGTATTCGCCGCCGACGGCGATGGTCATGCCCGCTGCGCTCTTCGCACGTTCGATCGCGTTGACGTTCTTGGCGAAGGCCCGCTCGTCGATCAGCGCGCCGCCGAAGTTGCTCAGGTCGGTGACGTCGCCGAACGGCAACTCGGCGGTCGCGGCGAGGAAGTCGTCGCCCATCTGCTGCCACACCGAGTGCGCGACGAACGCCCGCGACGCCGCCGAGCACTTCTGACCTTGGTAGTCGAACGCGCCGCGAATCAGCGCGGTGCGCAGCACATCTGGCCGGGCGGACGCATGTGCGACGACGAAGTCTTTGCCGCCGGTCTCGCCTACCAGTCGCGGGTAGCTCTGGTAGTGCTCGATGTTCGTGCCGACCTGTTGCCACAGCCGCTGGAAGGTCGCGGTCGATCCGGTGAAGTGGATGCCGGCCAGCCGCGGATCGGCCAGCGCCACCTCCGACACCGCGTAGCCGTCTCCGGTGACCAGGTTGATCACCCCCGGCGGCAGTCCGGCGGCTTCCAGCAGCTGCAAGGTCAGATATGCCGAGAGCGTCTGGGTGATGGACGGCTTCCACACCACCGTATTGCCCATCAGCGCCGGCGCAGTGGGCAGATTCGCCGCGATCGCGGTGAAGTTGAACGGCGTGATCGCATAGACGAATCCGTCCAGCGGACGGTAGTCGATGCGGTTCCACTCCCCCCGCACGCTGATCGGCTGCTGCGCCAGGATCTGACGCGCGAAATCGACGTTGAATCGCCAGAAGTCGGCCAATTCACAGGGCGCGTCGATCTCGGCCTGGTAGGCGGTTTTGGACTGGCCGAGCATGGTCGCGGCCGCGATCTGCTCCCGCCACGGGCCGGCCAGCAAGTCGGCCGCCCGCAAGAAGATGGCGGCCCGCTCATCGAATGGCATTGCCGCCCAGTGCATCCGCGCCGCCATCGCGGCGTCGACCGCGGCGGCGGCATCGGCGGGCTGGGCGTTGGTCAGCGTGCCCAGCGTTGCGGAGTGCCGGTGCGGTTGCACGACGGCGATCCGATCACCGTCACCCATTCGGTGGGTGCCACCGATGACGTGCGGCAGGTCGATCGGATTGTCGGCCAGTTCGGCAAGCGCGCTCTGCAGCCGGGCCCGCTCGGGAGTGTTCGGGGCGTAGTCGTGAATCGGTTCGTTGGCGGGGGGCGGAACATCGGTAATCGCGTCCATATCTCAGCATCCCAGCGCTGCGGACGTGCGGGCTTGGCCGATCAGCCAAGGAACTATCTAGTCTGCTAGTAGAATCGGACAACATGCAGACCGCCGGAGTTGGGCTCGGACAGCTGCTGTTGGCCCTGGACACGACGGTGGCGAGCCTGGTCGAAGCGCCGCGGGGGCTCGACCTGACCGTGGCTTCGGCCGCGCTGATCGACTCCGACGACGTGCGGCTCGGCTTGGCGAGCGGCGCGGATTCCGCCGACGTCTTCTTTCTGCTCGGCGTTTCCGACGACGAGGCGCAACGCTGGATCGATACCGGCCCGGTCGGACGGGCTCCGGTGGCGATTTTCAGCAAGAATCCCTCCGATGCGCTGGTGGCCAGGGCGGTCACAGCCGGCACCGCAGTTGTCGCCGTCGAACCTCAGGCCCGCTGGGAGCGGATCTACCTGCTGGTCAACCATGTGCTCGAACATCACCGGGATCGCGCGGATCCGCAGCACGATTCCGGTACCGACTTGTTCGGGTTGGCGCAATCGCTGGCCGACCGCATCCACGGCATGGTCAGCATCGAAGATGCACAGTCCCATGTGTTGGCGTATTCGGCGTCCAGCGACGAGGCCGACGAGTTGCGGCGGCTGTCGATCCTGGGCCGCGCCGGGCCGCCCGAGCACCTCACCTGGATCGGCCAGTGGGGCATCTTCGATGCGCTGCGCGCCGGCGGCGACGTGGTGCGTGTCGCCGAGCGACCCGAACTTGGTCTGCGACCGCGGTTGGCGGTCGGCATTCATCAGCCCGCCCGTCGCGCACCGGGTTTCGTCGGCACCATCTGGGTGCAGCAGGGCTCACGACCCCTGGCCGACGACGCCGAGGAGGTGTTGCGGGGCGCCGCGGTGCTGGCGGCGCGCATCATGGCGCGGCTGACAACTCGGCCCTCGACGCACGCGCTGCGCGCCCAGCAGTTACTCGGCCTGGTCGACAGCGCAGCGTTGGACACCGACGCGATCTGTCGCGAGCTGGGTATCGTCACCGACGGCAACGCCGCCTTGATCGGATTTCACAGCCCGACCGGCCACGATCGGTTGGCCGGTGTGCTCGCTCTGAGCGCCAACGCTTTTCGCGCTGATGCTCAGGTCGGCGCGCGCGGCTCGCGGGTGTACGTGCTGCTGCCGGATACGACGAAGCGCTCGTCGGTGCAGTCCTGGATTCGCGGCACGATCCGCGCGATGCACACCGAACTGGGATTGCAGTTACGGGCGGTGGTCGCTGCGCCGCTGCCCGGGCTGGTCGGCTTGCCGGCAGTGCGCACAGACATCGATCGCGTGCTGGATAGCGCTGAGCGCCATCCGGATTCGTTTCGTCAGGTGACGTCGCTGGCCGAAGCGCATACCACCGTTCTGCTCGACGAGATCGTTACCCTGGTCGGCGCCGACGAGCGACTTGTCGACCCACGCGTTCGCGACCTGCACGCCCACGATCCGGCGTTGGTGCAGACGCTGCGGGCCTACCTGGACGGATTCGGCGACGTCGCCGCCGCCGCCGAGCAGCTGCACGTTCACCCCAATACCGTGCGTTATCGGGTCCGCCGGATCGAGACACTGCTGGCGACATCACTGGCCGATCCCGATGAGCGACTGGTGCTGTCTCTCGCATTGCGCGTCGCCGAGCAAACATAGCGCGATCGGCCTGAGCCCGTTCGCGCAACAGTTATCTTCAGCATGAGCGTAACTTCAAGCGGTGCACCAATATTGCTTCAGCTAAGCTTCATTGGGTGACTGAACACCCGTCGGCCTACCTGGTGCTGGCTTCGCAGCGAAGCGGCAGCACCCTGCTCGTCGAATCGCTGCGAGCAACGGGCGTCGCGGGCGAACCGCAAGAGTTTTTTCAGTATCTGCCGACCACGAGCCAGGCCCCGCAACCGCGCGAATGGTTCGCCGATGCCCACGACGACTCGATACTCCAATTGCTCGATCCGCTGGACGCGGGCAAGCCGGACCTGGCGCCGCCGGAGATCTGGCGCGACTACATCCGCACCGTCGGGCGGACACCCAACGGCGTATGGGGCGGCAAGCTGATGTGGAATCAGACACCTCTGCTACTGGAGCGGGCGAGCCAATTGCCGGATCGCTCCGGCGAAGGACTGCTGGCCGCCATTCGCGATGTCGTCGGCGAGGAGCCGCTGCTCATTCACATCCACCGGCCGGATGTGGTGTCGCAGGCGGTCTCGTTCTGGCGGGCAGTGCAGACGCGGGTATGGCGCGGGAGACCCGATCCGGTCCGCGATGCGCGCGCCACCTACCACGCCGGCGCCATCGCACACGTCGTGACGATGCTGCAAGAGCAGGAAAAGGGTTGGCAGAAATGGTTCGCCGAAGAAGACATCAAGCCGCTGGAGGTTCCGTATCCGGTGTTATGGCGCAACCTGACTCAAGTGGTGGGCACCGTCCTGGAGTCGTTGGGGCTCGACCCCCAACTGGCACCGCAACCGGTGCTGGAGCGCCAAGCCGATAAGCGCTCCGATGAATGGGTAGACCGCTACCGGGCCGACGCCGAGAAAGAGGGGCTGCCGTTATGACTGCAATTGTTGAGGCCAAGCGGGTCGACGAACTGCGACTGCTCGAAGCAGAAGCTGTGCACATCATCCGCGAGGTGGTCGCCGAGCTGGAGCGTCCGGTCCTGCTGTTCTCCGCAGGTAAGGACTCCATCGTCTTACTTCGTCTGGCAGAGAAGGCTTTTCGGCCGCTGCCGCTGCCGTTCCCGGTGATGCACGTCGACACCGGCCACAACTTTCCGGAAGTGATCGAGTTCCGCGATCGCAGGGTCACCGGCCAGGGACACAAGCTGATCGTCGCGTCCGTGCAGGAGTCCATCGACAAGGGCCGAGTCGCCGACCCCGGCCACAACGCCTCCCGCAACCGGGCCCAGACCCGGACACTGCTCGACGGTCTCGAGGAGGGCGGCTTCGATGCGGCGTTCGGCGGCGCCCGTCGCGACGAGGAACGGGCTCGCGCCAAAGAACGCATCCTGAGCTTCCGCGACGAGTTCGGCCAGTGGGACCCTCGCGCACAGCGCCCAGAGCCGTGGTCGCTCTACAACGGCCGAATCAAGAAGGGCGAACAGGTTCGGGTGTTCCCGCTGAGCAACTGGACCGAGATCGACATCTGGCGCTACATCGAGCTGGAAAACCTTGAGATACCGTCGATTTACTACGCCCACGAACGCGACGTCTTCGAGCGCGACGGCATCCTGCTGGCGGTGTCGGAGTACGCCGAACCGCAGGACGGCGAATCCGTGGCCACCGAATGGGTGCGCTACCGGACCGTCGGCGACCTGACCATCACCGGCGCGGTCCGATCCAGGGCCACCGACATCAGCACGGTCATCGAGGAGATCTCCGCGGCGACGGTCTCCGAGCGCGGAGAGACCCGGGCCGACGACCGCACCTCGGCCGCTGCGATGGAAGACCGAAAGCGAGAGGGCTACTTCTGATGAGCGTTAGCGAAGAAGAACGAAAGGGCCTGAGCTGATGAGCGTTAGCGAAGACACTGAGCGCGCCGCGAACTTTCAGCCGGCCGAAGGCATCACGCGCCAACTGCTGCGGATCACCACTGCAGGTTCCGTCGACGACGGCAAGAGCACGTTGATCGGGCGCCTGCTGCACGACACCGACAGCCTCCCGTTGGACCATCTGGAAGCGGTCACCGATGAAGAGGGCGTCGCCGACCTGGCGGCGCTGTCGGATGGTCTGCGGGCCGAACGCGAACAGGGCATCACCATCGATGTTGCCTACCGCTTCTTCTCCACCTCCAGTCGCAGTTACATCCTGGCCGACACCCCGGGGCACGAGCGCTACACCCGCAACATGTTCACCGGCGCGTCCAACGCGCACGTGGCCATCCTGCTGGTCGATGCCCGCGCGGGCGTTCTGCGCCAGACCCGCAGGCACGCCCGGATCGCAAAGCTGTTGGGCATCAAGCACTTCGTGGCAACGGTGAACAAGATCGACTTGGTCGACTTCGACCAGAGCCGGTTCGCCGAAGTGGAATCCGAACTGCAGCAACTGAGCACACGGCTCGGCGGCCTGGACATCACCGTCATCCCGATCGCCGCCAAGCTCGGCGACAATGTGGTGCACCGTTCCGACAACACCGGGTGGTATGACGGCCCGACGCTGCTCGATTACCTGGAAACCGTCGAACTGGCAGCGCCGCAGGCCGAACCGAACCGATTGCGGTTGCCGATCCAATGGGTCTCGCGGCCGACGGACAACCAGCGTCGCCGCTACACCGGACGGCTTGCCGCCGGCACACTCAGCGTCGGCGACCCGGTCATCTCGCTGCCCGCCGGGACCGAGTCGACGGTGACGGCACTGGACACCCTGGACGACGAGCGCACGACAGGTGTTGCCCCGCTATCGGTTTCAGTGGAGCTCGCCGACGACATCGACGTCGGTCGAGGCGACGTGCTGGTCAGCGGTGCCGACGACGCGGTGCCGCCGGTGCTGGCCCGCGAGCTCGACGCGAACGTCTGCTGGTTCGTCGACTCCCCGTTGCGGGCCGGCGATCGGCTGGCCCTCAAGCAGACCAGCACCACCGTGCGGGCGACCGTGCAGGAACTGCACTCGCGACTGGATCCCGAAACGCTCGACGAGCTCGACGGCCCAGTGGAACTCACGCTCAACGACATCGGCACGGTGACGTTGCGGACCAGCTCGGTCGTCATCGCCGACAGCTACACCGACAACCGCGACACCGGCGCGTTCATCCTGATCGACGAGGTCACCAACGACACCATCGGCGCGGGCACCATCATCGAGGCACGCGAGGTGAAGGCGGGCACCCACTCGCGCAGCGACATCCGTTGGCATCCATCGGCACTCGACCGCAAACACCGCTGGCAAGCCACCGGACAGGCTGGCGCGACCATCTGGTTCACCGGCCTGCCCGCGTCCGGCAAGTCGACCGTCGCGGTGGCGGTCGAGCGTGCGCTCGTCGAATCCGGTCGGGTCGCCTACTTGCTCGACGGCGACAACCTGCGCCACGGTTTGTCCGACGATCTCGGCTTCTCCCCGGGTGACCGCACCGAGAACATCCGGCGGGTCGGTCATTTGACTCGACTGCTGGCCGACGCCGGTGTAGTGGCGTTGGCGTCCCTCGTGTCGCCGCTGAAGTCGGACCGCGAGACCGCACGGGCACTGAGCGACGCTGCGAAACTGCCCTTCATCGAAGTGCACATCGCCACGTCACTCGCAGAGTGCGAAAAGCGAGATCCCAAGGGTCTTTACGCGCGTGCCCGCAGCGGCGAGCTCAAGGGGCTGACCGGTGTCGATGCCCCTTATGAACCGCCCGAGAACCCAGACCTGGTCTTGGACACCGCCGGTGCGGACACCGACGATCTCGTCGCGCAGGTCATCGCGCTGCTCGATGAGCGCAGCCCGCGGCCGCCATCGCCTTAGAGCAAAACGGGCCGCTTCGCGTAGATCTCGGCGAGGAACTGCTCGACGGCCACCGTCGCATGCGCGGCACGCACCGACCCGAAGATGTCGAATGCATGCTGCGCGAACGGCAATTCGGCGTAGGCGACCGGTTGGCGACTGACGGCGCGCAGCCGTTTGGCGAAAACCCGGCCCTGCTCGACCGGGATCAGCGAGTCATTACGGCCATGCAGCACGAAAAACGGCGGTGCGTCAGGGTTTACATAGGTGATCGGCGATGCGACGCGGAACACGTCCGCGATGTCGGCGCGCGTGCGCTTGAACACGTACTTGCCCAGCATCGGCGCCATCAGCGGGTGGATGGCGCTGTCCGTCCCGTTGAAGTCGTAAAGGCCGTAGAACGGAACCGCTGCTCGCACACTGGTGTCGGCGTCCTCGAATCCCGGTTGAAACTGCGGATCGTTCGCGGTGAGGGCAGCCAATGCCGACAGGTGGCCGCCGGCCGAGCCGCCGGTGATCGCGACCCAGTCCGGGTCGCCACCGTATTCGGCGATGTGCTCCTTGACCCACGCCAGCGCCCGCTTGACGTCGATGATGTGGTCGGGCCAGGTGGAGCGCGGGCTGAGCCGGTAGTTGATCGCAACGCAGATCCAGCCCAACTCGGCCAGGTGGCTCATCAATGGATACGCCTGTTGCCGTTTACTTCCCACCATCCATGCACCGCCGGGTACCTGCAGCAGCACCGGTGCCCGTCCACCGCGGTCGAGGTCGGGCCGTCGCCAGATGTCGAGGTGGTTCCTGGCGCCGTGTTCGCCATAGCTGATATCGGTGTCATGCGCATAGCTGCCGTAGACCCTCGCCATCCGGAGCACACCCGGCGATTTCGCGGTGCCCGCGCCAGCCGGCCGCTTCCACAGGTCGCCCGACTCGGTGCGGCGATCGGGGCCCAGACCGGCGTCCAGTGCGGCCTTGAGCGGCTGGTTCGCCTGCGCGCCGATGTGGTGCAGGCCAACCAATCCCAACCATGACAGCGCCGACACCAGCCAGCTGAACCAGCGTGACCGCGGCGAGAGCCTACGGGTCACGGCGGCCAGCAGACTGAACTGCGCAGCGATCAGTTGCAGCGGCAACTCGGTCGCGAACACCCCGAAGCTGAAGGCGTAGATCGAGAGGTAACCGCGCTTGCTCAGCGGTTGATAGCCGTTGGCGGTGATCGCGAGGCCTGCGAGCGAAGCCAGCGCGGCTGTCAGTTTCTTCACGGCCACCACTTAACCACAGCAATCTTGTCGGGCCCTGTGGCTACAATTCGAACATGCGTTCGAGTAGTCGGGAAGAGATCGTCGAGGTCCTCGACGCGCTGGAGGCCGACTACAAGCGCGCCCTGGATCTGACGTTTGATGTGCTCACCACGCCCGAGCGGCTGCGCGGTGTTGGAGCGGTGCGAGCAGATGCGCCGCCGCCAGCCAGCTATTGAACATGTCCTGATCAACCAGCTCAGCCAGCAGGCCGGTCCGACCGAGTTGGGTGGCAAGCTGGCCCCCGCGCTGGCCAACCGGTCTGCGCATCACCCGCGCCGAAGCCTCCCGGCGCATTCACGAGGCGGCCGACCTCGGGGAGCGGCGGGCGTTGAACGGCGAACCATTGCCACCGCTGCTGTCGGCCACTGCCGAGGCCCAACGCAACGGCGACCTCGGCGCCGGCCATGTCGCGGTCATCCGCGGGTTCTTCCACCGCCTGCCCGACTTCGTCGACATCGAGACCCGTGGGGTCGCCGAGGCCCAGTTGGCCCGGCTGAGCCTTGAGCACCGCCCCGATGAATTGGCCAAGCTGGCCGACAAGCTGATCGACTGCCTGCACCCCGACGGCGACTTCAGCGACATCGACCGCGCCCGGCGCCGCGGCATCACCATCGGCAAGCAAGGCGTCGACGGGATGAGTCCGATCAGCGGATGGCTCACACCCGAAGCCCGCGCCACATGGGATGCGGTGTTCGCGAAGTTAGCCGCACCGGGCATGTGCAACGCCGACGACGACGAACCCTGCATCAGCGGCACACCATCGGCAGCCGCCATCCAGGGCGACACCCGCAGCACCGCACAACGCCACCACGACGCCCTGCTCGCCGCCGCCCGCGCACTACTGGCCTCCGGTGAGTTGGGTCAGCACAACGGCTTGCCCGCCTCCATCATCGTCACCACCACACTGGAAGAACTCGAGAAGGGCGCCGGCCGCGGCCTCACCGGCGGCGGCACGCTGTTGCCGATGTCGGATGTCATCCGGCTGGCCGCCCACGCTCATCACTACCTGGCCATCTTCGACAAGGGAAAGGCGCTGGCGCTGTATCACACCAAACGCCTGGCCTCACCGGCACAACGAATTGTGCTCTACGCCAAGGATCGTGGGTGTTCATTCCCCGGCTGCACCGTCCCGGGCTATCTCTGCGAGGTCCACCACGTCGACCCCTGGGCGATAACCCACACCACCGGCATCAACGGACTCACCCTGACCTGCTGCCCCAACCACACACTCGCCGACCAGGGCTGGACCACCCGCAAAAACAGCCACAACGACACCGAATGGATCCCACCACCGCACTTGGATTACGGCCAGCCCCGCGTGAACACCTTCCACCACCCCGAAAAGCTCTTGCGGGCAGACGAAGACGACGCCCCCTAGGTGAGATGCGTTACGACTCTTCGGTCGGCACGGTGATCACCTCGTAAGACGGATCGAGCATCGACGCCTCGCGGGTGCCGCTCTGCTGTACCTTTCCGGTAATCCGCAGCACCTGTCCAGGCGCGACGTCATCGCCACATTGCCCAGGCCGGAATGTGACGCGGATTTCTCCGGTCTCGTCGCCGACCGTGATCGAGCGGAACGTCTGCCCTCGTTTGGTGATCTCCTCGACCTGGTTGACGCGTCCTTCCACGGTGGCGCGGCGTCCCGGGATCACGCTGCTGACCGACAAGACGGTCGCCGGCCGGTCCGGATGCTCGTAGGCGTCCGCGGGCGTGCCCTCGCCGTGCATGATCCGGACCTCGATCTTTTCCAGCTCTCGCGCGATCCGATGTTCGAAAGCGTCCGGGAAGGCGTCGCGGATCCGGGACTGCACGTCGTAGGGGACGATGGTGGCGGCCGCGTCCGGGACCCGACTGACGGCTCGGGCTATCTTGTCGGCGGTCCGGTCGTGCAGTAACCGTCCCAGCAGCGGTGAATATGTCCTGCGCGGCAACAACACCGTCACGTTGGTGTGCGGATGTTCGTTACGCGCCTTCGCGACCAGCACTTGTGCCGCACGGTTGATCCGCCGGTCAGGGCAGTCCACAACTCGGAGCCTGGTATCGAGATCGAAATCGTCCCAACGGTTTCGGAGCTCCCTGGCGTGTGCGGCGTCGACCATGAAGTGCACCGCGATCAGCTCGTCGGCCCGCAGTCCCTTGCCGTAGCGCAGCGCTTCGAGCACCGCGAGGTCCAGGCCGTTGACCAACACGAACACGTCATGCCGTGCGTACTTCACCAACTCGGGGCGGTCGGTGCGGAATGCCTGCAGGATCGCCGATTCGGCCCGGTATTCGCGATTGAGCCGAATCAGCGCGAACACCAATATCGGAAAGACCACGACGACCAGCCACGCGCCTTCGGTGAATTTGGCGATTGCGAAAATGCCCACCACGATCGTCGACGCCACCGCCGCGGAGAAGTTGATCGCCAACTTGTACCGCCAGCCCCGTTCGCGTTCGGTCAGGTGGTGCTTGCTCATCCCGTAGCCGGCCATCGAGAAACCGGTGAACACGCCGATGGCGTAGAACGGCACCAGCGCGTTGACCGACCCGCCGGTGAAGATCAGCAGCGCCAGCGACAACGCCGCGAGCGTGAGGATCCCGTTGGAGAACACCAGCCGGTAGCCGCGTTGCATGAGTTGGCGCGGCAGAAAGCGATCCTCCGCAACGAAACTCGCCAGCGCCGGGAAGCCGTTGAAGCTGGTGTTGGCGCCGGTGTACAAGATGGCCGCGGTCGAGATCTGGACCAGTACGTACATCGTGTTGCCGATCGCCCCGTTGCCGAACACTGTGCGGGCGACTTGCGACAGCACCGACGGGTATTCGGTGAGGAACGGCGCCGCGTGGGTGGCGTAGGTGAGATAGCCGACGCCTGCCAGCAGGAAGCCTAGAATGCACGCCATCGCCGTCAGGACCCGCCGCGCGTTGATGCTCTGCGGTTTACGGAAGACCTGGACGGTGTTGGAGATGGCCTCGACACCGGTCAGCGACGACCCACCGTTGGCGAACGCGCGCAGCAACACCAGGATCGTCGCGCCCATCACCAGACCGTTGCCCTGATGAACCGGAACCGCTCCCGCGGCGTGTCCGGGATCGTATTGCGGTAAGCCCCAAACGATATGGCGGACGACACCGGTGACAATCATCGCCGCGACCATCACCACGAAGGCGTAAGTGGCGACCGCGAACGGCCGACCGGCTTCGCGCAAGCCGCGCAGATTCATGTAGCACATCAGGATCACCACCGCGACGGTGATCACCAGGCTGTAGGGCCCCACGGCAGGTACCGCGGAGGCCACCGCCACCGTGCCCGCTGCCGACTGCACCGCGACCGTCACGACGTAGTCGATCAGCAACGCCGCCGCCGCCACCTGCGCTACCCGAGGCCCGAAGTTCTCCCGCGCGACGATGTAGGAACCACCGGCCCGGGTGTAGGCCATCACGACCTGCCGATACGACGCGGCCACCAGCACCAGGATCACCAGGATGACGCCCATGATGGGCAGCAACAAGACGAATGCTGCCAACCCGGCATGCGGCAGCAGTTCGGTCAGGATCTGTTCGGGACCATAGGCCGTGGAGGAGATCGCATCGGGCGAAAGCGCTCCCAGTGCAACAGGATTCGATAAGCTCTCGCCCGCCAACTCCTCGGTGATCAGCGGCTTGCCGAGAAAAACGCGCTTGCACACGTCCGAGAAAGGCACCGGTATGTCTTGCTCGTCGGCTTCTGCAGTCACAATCACCCCATCCGAGATTCAACGTCCACGGAAGTCTAAGGGGCGCGCAACGGCCGCCGTTCGGGTTCGGCGGGTTACGAGGTGGACGCGGCCCGGACTATGCCCCGGCTGTGGCGGCCAAGGCGTCGGGGTTCACGCGAGCGATCCGCGATTCGACGTCGTAAGGCACGATGATCGCGGTGGCACCCTGAATCCGGCTGACGGCCCGTGCCATTTTGTCGGCAGTGCGGTCGTGCAGTAGCCGGCCGAGCATCGCGGAATAGGTCCGGCGCGGCAGCAATACCGTGACTTTGGTGTCCGGATGCTCCCGCTTCACCTCCAGCACAAGCTCTTGCGCCGACCGACTGAGATGCCGATCAGGGCAGTCGATCACCCGCAATTGAGTGTCGTGCTCGAAATGCCGCCACCGCTCCTGCAGCTTGGCGGAGTGTTCGGCGTCGACGACGAAGTGGACCGCGGTCAACTCGTCGGCGTGCAGGCCTTTGCCGTAACGCAGCGCTTCGACCTCGGCCAGGTCGATGGTGTCGACGAAGACGAACACCCGCAGCTTCGGATACCTGGCAAATTCCGGACGCTCGGTGCGCGACATCTCCAGAACGGATGCCTCGGCGCTGTACTGCTTGTTGAGCCGGATCAGCCCGTACACCAGGATCGGGAACACCACGACGACCAGCCAGGCGCCCTCGGTGAACTTGGCGACCACGAAGATGCCGACCACGATCGTCGACATCAGTCCCGCCGAGAAGTTGACCACCACTTTGCGCAGCCAACCGTGCTCGCGACGCGTGTAGTGGTGCTTGGCCATGCCGAAGCCGGCCATCGCGAACGCGGTGAACACCCCGATCGCGAAGAACGGTACGAGCGCACTGACCTTGGCGCGAGTGACCAGCAGCAGGGCGACCGCCAGCGCGGTCAACGTGATGATGCCGTTGGAGAACACCAATCGGTGGCCGCGTTTGGTCAGCGGCCGCGGCAGGAAGCGGTCCTGGGCGACGAAGCTCGCCAATGCGGGGAACCCGTTGAATCCGGTGTTGGCGCCGGCGAAAAGGATTGCGGCACTGGATGCCTGGACTGAGAAGTAGAGCGTGTTGCCGAGTATCCCGTGACCGAAGACCGTCCGGGCGATCTCCGAGAGCATCGACGGGTATTCGTCGAGATACGGGGTGGCGTGCGTGATATGAGCGAGCCAGGCGACACCGGCCAGCAGTACACCGAGGATGCACGCCATCATGGTCAGCACTCGGCGAGCGTTGATGCCCTGCGGATCCCGGAACACGTTGACGGTGTTGGAAATCGCCTCGACACCGGTCAGCGACGTGCCGCCGTTGGCGAACGCCCGCAGCACCACCAGAACGGTGGCACCCATCACCAGCCCGCCGCCCTGATGGACCGGCACCGCGCCGTCGATGTGTGCCGGGTCGTATTTCGGTAGGCCCCAGACGGCTTCACGAACCAGGCCGGTCACGATCGTCAGCAGAATCATCCCGACGAACCAGTACGTCGCGACTGCGAATATCCGGCCCGATTGCCGCAAACCGCGCAGGTTCGCGATGCAGATCAGGATGAGGATCGCCACCGTCAGCTCGAGGTGGTACGGGCGCAACGGCGGTATTGCGGACACCACCGCCACCGTCCCGGCCGCGGGCTGGACCGCGGCGGTGACGACGTAGTCGATCAGCAACGCCGCGGCGGCGACCTGCGCGATCCGGGGCCCGAAGTTGTCCCGCGCCACCATGTAGGCGCCCCCGGTCCGGGTGTAGGTGGTGACAACCCCGCGGTAGGACGCGGAGACCAGCAACAAGATGAACAGGACGACGCCGATGATCGGAAGCAACAGCACGAATGAAGCCATCCCCGCACGCGGCAGCAGTTCGATCATGATCTGCTCGGGCCCATACGCGGTCGACGAGATCGCATCCGGTGAAAGCGCGCCGAGCGCAACAGGGTTCGACAGTCGCTCCGACTCGAGTTGCTCGCTGGTCAGCGGCTTGCCGAGAAAGATGCGTTTCCAGCCGTCGACGAACGACGGCGGGATGCTCGTATTGTGTTCCGATGTCACCACGTGGTCACTTTCCCCCGAAATCGACGGCTTGCGGAGTCAAGTCATCCGCGTGGGCTCGCTCAAGATCCGGCAACTCTATCCGATCATTTTCGCGACTCGCTCGAGCCGATGAACCGCCGCCGGCCGCGGTCGCCTGCGCGATCCGGGTGGCGATGTCGTAGGCGACGATCTGCGCGCTCGCCCCAGGGATCCGGCTGACCACGCGCGCGATCATGTCCGCGGTGCGGTCGTGCAGCAGCCTGCCGAGCAGCTGTGAATACTCCCGGCGTGGCAGTAGCACCGTCACCTTGGTGTCGGCATGCTCGTTCATCATCTTCTCGACCAACTCTTGTGCGGCTCGGCCCAAGTTGCGGTCCAGGCAGTCGACAACCCGCAAGTCGGAGGCGTGACCGAATTGCTCCCACTGCTGCTGCAGTTGAGCAGCGTGAGCCGAGTCGAGCACGAAGTGAACCGCGATCAGCTCGTCGGCTTTCAACCCCTTGGCGTAGCGAATGGCCTCGACCTCGGCCAGATCGACCGAATCGATGAACACCAGTACGCGGTGGCGGGCGTACTTGTCCAGCTCCGCCGGTTCGGCAAGTGACATCTGCAGCACCGAAGCCTCGGCCCGGTACTGCTTGTTCAGCCGCATCAACGCGAACACCAGAATCGGGAAGACCACCACCACCAGCCAGGCGCCTTCGGTGAACTTGGCGATCGCGAAGATCGCCACCACGATCGTGGACAAAACCCCCGCGGAGAAGTTGATCGCCAGCTTGTAACGCCAACCGGGTTCACGATGATTCAGCCAGTGCTTGGTCATGCCGTAGCCGGCCATCGAGAAGCCGGTGAACACCCCGATCGCGTAGAACGGCACCAGAGCGTTCAGCGAACCGCCCGTCCCGACCAGCAGCGCCACCGCGAGCACGGTCAGCACGATGATCCCGTTGGAGAACACCAGCCGGTGGCCGCGCTTCATCAATTGGCGCGGCAGGAAGCTGTCCTCGGCGACGAAACTCACCAGCGCGGGGAAGCCGTTGAAGCTGGTGTTACCGCCGGTGTACAGGATCAACGCGGTCGACGCTTGAACGCAGAAGTACAGCGCCTTCCCGATTGCGCCGTCGCCGAACACCGCCCGAGCGATCTCCGACAGCATCGACGGATACCCACTCTCGTACGGAAAAGCGTGGGTGACGTGGGCAAGCCAGGCGACACCGGCCAGCAGAAAAGCCAGGATGCAGGCCATGATCGTGAGCACCCGACGCGCATTGATGCTTTCGGGCTTGCGGAAGCTGTTGACCGTGTTCGAGATCGCCTCGACGCCGGTCAGTGACGAACCGCCGTTGGCGAACGCGCGCAGCACGATGAGCAGAGTGGCGCCCATGATGAGGCCGCTGCCCTGGTGCACCGCCACGGCGCCATCGGTGTGCGCTGGGTCGTACAGCGGTAAATGGCCGAAGAATTCCCGAAAGACGCCGACGACGATTGTCAGCGTCACCATGCCCACGAAGAAGTACGTCGGCATCGCGAAAGGCGCACCGGCCTCGCGCAAGCCCCGCAAGTTCGCGTAGCACATGATGAGCACGATGCCCACGGTTATTTCCAGGCTGTAGGGACCCAGAAGCGGTATCGCCGACACCACCGCGACGGTGCCGGCCGCGCACTGCACCGCGACCGTGACGACGTAGTCGATCAGCAGCGACGCCGCGGCGATCTGGGCGATCTTGGGTCCGAAGTTCTCCCGCGCGACGACGTATGAGCCACCCGCCCGGGCGTATGCCATCACCACCTGGCGATACGACGCGGCGACCAGCACCAGGATGATCAAGATGACGCCGGTGATTGGAAGGAGTAGGGCGAACGCGGCCAGCCCGGCGGCCGGCAGCAACTCGATCATGATCTGTTCGGAACCGTAAGCGGTGGAGGAGATCGCGTCGGGCGAGAGCACGCCGAGCGCGATCGGATTGGACAGGCGCTCGTGCTGAAGCTGGTCGTTGATCATCGGCCGGCCGAGGAAGATCCGTTTACATCTATCCGAGAACGACGGCGATAACGGCGAACTCAGTTGCTCGCCGACCAGCTCTGACATACCAAATTCCTTACGCAATATTGCCGATTTTTGGCAAATCCTTAACGGGACCCGGACAGAGCCTACGGTCGCACAACCCATCGCGCTCGCCAGAACGGCCCTCCACAGCTGCCTCAGAACCTTCTTTACGCAATCTTGATGCAACCCCCGCTGCCCGTGCCGGCTTTCCGCAGGCCAGCAGCGTCAACCTTCGGTCAACGTACCGTTCACGAGTTCGTCAAACCGCTCGAGTCCTTCGTCGCACTCCTCATCGATGCCGCGAAGCGGGCCACGGTCGGCGAGATAGCGCCGTGCGTGCAGCCGCGCCACCAGCGCTTTGCGATCCGTCCGGCCGGTGGCCTGCTCCCACGCCGCCTGCTCGGTGAGCAGCGCACCGGCGTAGACGTCACCGATGAACTGGGCCAGCGGGAACAGCCGGGCCTCGGCCAGCTCGGCAGGCAGCTTCGTCCACGCGGTGATGGCCGCCTCGAGATCCTCGATGCGGCGCCCGACCAGCCGGGTCGTCTCGTCGTCGTCGGACACCGAGACCGCGTCGTGCAGCCGCTCCAGCAGCGGCTGGTGCGCCTGGATCCGCTCGATACCCCGCCGCACATCCAGACAGAGGATATTGTCGGCGCCCTCCCAGATCGTGTTGACCTGCGCGTCCCGCAACAGCCGCGCCACCGGCCAGGTCTCGATGTAGCCATTGCCGCCGTGGATCTCGATCGCGTCGGAGGCCATGGTGATGCCCAACCGGCAGACCTTGAGCTTGGTGATCGGCACCGCGATGCGCTGCCGAACCGACCTGGGCTGACGGTGGTTGGCCACACCGACGCCGTCGAATACCAGCGCCTGGGCGGCTTCGGTGTCGACGATCATCTCGGCGAGCTTGCGACGCATCAACGGCTTGTCGAGCAGACGGTCGCCGAACGCCCGGCGCTGGCGGGCGTAACACAGCGATTCGACCAGGGCACGCCGCGCGTTGCCGACGGCGAACAGCGCGATCCCCAGCCGCGCGGCGTTGGTCAGCTCCATCATCCGGCCCAGCCCCTTGCCGTCGGCGGGCTGCGTATCACTGCTGGGTTCCCCGGACAGCAGAAACGCTTCGGCATCGACGAGTTCGACCTCACCGGAGGCCACCGAGCGGGTGCCGAGTTTGTCTTTGAGCCGCCGGATGCGGATGCCGTTGCGGGTGCCGTCGCGACGGGTCCGCAGCACGAGGAACGTCGCCACGCCGCGACTGGAGTCCTCGGCGCCTTCGGGCTTGGCCAGCACGACGAACACCTGACCGTCGCAGTTGGAGGCAAACCATTTGAAGCCGTTGAGTAACCAGCTGTCGCCGTGTCTGGTTGCCGTGGTCTCCAGCGTGCCCAGGTCGGAGCCGCCGGCACGCTCGGTCAGCAGCTGGGCGGTCTCGCCCTCCCATTCCCCGGTGGTGAATTTATCCAGGACATGCTCGCGGACGTCGGCGGGGGCGAAGGCCGCGACCAGCGACTTGACCATGCCGCCGCCGGTGCCCAGCGCGCAGCCCATGCCGATGTCTGCCTGGTTGAGCAGGTAATTGGCCGCGAACAGCGGCATCGACGATCTGAACCCGGCGTTTCGGGCGTCGTCTTTGAGCGCCTTCTGAGCGTCCAGCACGGCCCGCTTGGACTCGACGAACGACGGCGGTTGGACCACCTGGCTGATGTCGTGACCCCAGCGGTCGTATCGCTGCAGCCGGGCCGGGTCGCGGTCGGTCTGCTCGGCCCACCGTGCCACCGGGCCACCCATCAAAGCGCCGATGCTGTCCAGATGCGGTTCGACGACCGCCAACTCGTCGGGCTGTAAGTAGTAGGCCATGGTCGCCTGCAGAGTGGGATCGGTCCGATACCAGTTCAGGCCGACGGCTCCCCGGTAGTCCTCGGTGCGGTATCGCTGCGCCTTCTCGTCGGTGCTGAACGGCAGCCGGTCGACTGCCTCGACGCTGTAGTCGCTCATCCGGACATCCTTCGCGTGGGAAGTTAGTGCACGCCGATCACCATTTTGCGCGCCGAAAGTGGCCACTCGACGCTAGCCAAGGCCAAGTCGGTCGACGGCGGCGGCGATGCGCTCGTCGGTGGCGGTCAGCGCCACCCGGACGTGGCGGACACCACGGGGTCCGTAGAACTCGCCGGGCGCTGCGAGGATCCCGCGCTGCGCGAGCCAGCCGACGGTGTCACGGCACGGCTCCCCGCGGGTGACCCATAGATATAGTCCGGCCTCCGAATGGTCGACGGTGAAACCGGCCGATTGGAACACCGGAAGCAACGCCTCCCGGCGGCGGCGGTAGCGCTCGCGCTGCTCGCGCTCGTGGGCGTCGTCGTCCAAGGCGGCGACCATGGCTGCTTGCACGGGCGTGGGCACGATCATCCCGGCGTGTTTGCGCACCGCCAGCAGTTCGCGGACCACAGCGTGGTCCCCCGCGACGAAGCCGGCCCGATACCCGGCCAGCGACGAGCTCTTGGACAGCGAGTGCACCGCTAGCAGACCGGTGTGGTCGCCGTCGCAGACCGACGGATGCAGGACCGAGACCGGCTCGGCATCCCAGTGCAGGCCGAGGTAGCACTCGTCGGAGGCAACCAGCGCGCCGCGGTCCCGGGCCCAGCCGACCAGCTTGCGCAGATGGTCGACGCCGAGCACTTGCCCGGTCGGGTTGCTCGGGGAGTTGACGAACACCAGCGCCGGGGTCTGCGGGCCGAGTTGGGTGAGCGAATCGGCGTAGAGCACCTGGGTTCCGGCCAGCCGTGCGCCGACGTCGTAGGTCGGATACGCCAGCTCGGGGACAACCACCAGATCGTCGGCGGTCAAGCCCAGCAGCGTTGGCAGCCAGGCGATCAGCTCTTTGGTGCCGATCACCGGCAACACGGCCGACTCGGCCAGCCCGGTGATGCCGTACCGACGGTCGAGCGCGGTGATGGCCGACGTGCGCAGCTCCGGGGTGCCTGCGGTGGCAGGGTATCCCGGGGCGGCGCTTGCCGAGGCGAGCGCGTCGCGGATCAGCGGTGCGACCGGATCGACGGGCGTGCCGACGGACAGGTCGACGATGCCGTCCGGGTGCGACCTGGCCAGTGCGGTGGCATCGGCCAGGGTGTCCCACGGAAACTCCGGCAACAGAGCCGACAGCGGCCGGCGGTTCACCAGGGCACTCAGTCGTCGTGAGCCTGCGGCGGGAGGTCCTTCACGGACTGCGGGTCGTTCTCGGTCAAGCCGACTTTCGCTGCGCCACCGGGAGATCCGAGCTCGACGAAGAAGTCGGCGTTGATCTGCGTGTACTGGCTCCACTGCTCGGGGACGTCGTCCTCGTAGTAGATCGCCTCGACCGGGCAGACCGGTTCGCAGGCACCACAGTCGACGCATTCGTCAGGGTGGATGAACAGCATCCGAGCGCCCTCGTAGATGCAGTCGACGGGGCATTCCTCGATACATGCCTTGTCTTTGAGATCGACGCAGGGTTCGGCGATCGTGTACGTCACAGACGTCTCCTCACGGTCTCCAGGTGGCTGTTGGGCTGAGCCGGTAGGTGCTGAGCTTAATAGTCAGGCACTTCCCGGCGGTGCGATGTCTTGGTTACTGATACTAGACGTTGCATATACAAAGCAAGCACCTGGCTGCTATGCGCGTTGGTGCAGTGCAACAAGTTGCATAGTGCCGACGGGAGTTCTTATGCTGCGCCGGTGGCACTTCCCCACGCGATCCTGGTGTCACTGTGCGAACAGTCCGGCTCGGGCTACGAGCTGGCGCGGCGGTTCGATCGCTCGATCGGATATTTCTGGACCGCCACTCACCAGCAGATCTATCGCACGCTGCGGACCATGGAGAGCGACAACTGGGTGACGGCGACGGTGGTCCTTCAGCACGGACGGCCGGACAAGAAGGTCTACACCGTCTCCGCGGCAGGCCGGGCCGAGTTGGCGCGCTGGCTCGCCGCGCCGCTTGGCGACGGCGGGCCCAGCCGCAGCGGGGCACTCAGCGACACGCGCACCCGGGAGATCGCGGTCAAGCTGCGCGGTGCCGCATACGGCGACACCGCCACGCTGCATAGTCAGATATCGGCGTTGCGCACCGAGCGTGCCCAATTGCTGGACACCTACCGGGGATTCGAGAAGACACAGTTCCCCGATCCGGCAGCGCTCGACGGCAGCGCGCTGCATCAGTATCTGGTATTACGCGGCGGAATCCGTGCAGAGGAAAGCACCATCGACTGGCTCGACGAAGTGAGCTCGGCGTTACCGGAGAAACCGAAGCGGGAGAACCAGTGAACTATCCGAACTTGTTGTCCCCGTTGGACCTCGGATTCACCACGCTGCGCAACCGGGTGGTGATGGGCTCGATGCACACCGGTCTGGAGGACCGCGCCCGCCATATCGACCGGCTCGCAGAGTACTTCGCTGAACGCGCATGCGGCGGTGTCGGGCTGATCATCACCGGCGGCTACGCACCGAACCGTACCGGCTGGCTGCTGCCGTTCGCCTCGGAACTGACCTCGTCGACGCAAGCGCGCAGGCATCGCCGAGTCACCGGCGCGGTGCACGAGGCGGGCGGCAAGATTCTCTTGCAGATCCTGCACGCCGGACGCTATGCGTATCATCCGCTTTCGGTCAGCGCGTCGTCGATCAAGGCGCCGATCAATCCGTTTCGCCCGCGCCGGCTCTCGTCGAGCGGCGTGCGGAACACGATCGACGACTTCGCGCGCTGTGCGCTGCTGGCCCGCGACGCCGGCTACGACGGCGTCGAAATCATGGGCAGCGAAGGCTATTTGCTGAACCAGTTCCTCGCGGAGCGAACCAACAAACGCAACGACGACTGGGGCGGCACCGCGGAGAAGCGCCGTCGCTTCCCCGTCGAGATCGTGCGCCGTACCCGCGCGGCCGTCGGTCCCGATTTCATCATCTGCTACCGGATGTCGATGGCGGACTATGTCGAGGGCGGCCAACGCTGGGACGAAATCCTGTCGCTGGCAACCGAAGTCGAGGCCGCTGGCGCGACGATCATCAACTCCGGCTTCGGCTGGCACGAGGCGCGGGTGCCGACGATCGTGACCTCGGTGCCGGGCAGCGCTTTCGTTGACATCAGCCACGCGGTCGCCGGCCACGTCGACATTCCGGTGGTGGCCTCGAATCGGATCAACATGCCGCAGGCCGCCGAGCAGATCCTCGCCGACACCGCAGTCCAACTGGTGTCGATGGCGCGGCCTTTGCTGGCCGACCCCGAGTGGGTACTCAAGGCACAGGCCGCCCGCGACGACGAGATCAACACCTGCATCGCGTGCAACCAGGCCTGCCTGGATCATGCGTTCGTGAAGAAGACGGTGTCGTGTCTGCTCAATCCGCGGGCCGGTCACGAGACCGAACTGGTGCTCCTCCCCACTCGGCGCAACCGTTCGATCGCGGTCGTCGGGGCGGGCCCGGCAGGGCTGGCCACCGCGGTCAACGCCGCGGCGCGCGGCCACCAGGTCACGCTGTTCGAGGCCAACGACTTCATCGGCGGCCAATTCGACATGGCACGGCGCATACCGGGCAAAGAGGAATTCAACGAGACCATCCGATACTTCACGACCATGCTCGCGACCAACGGTGTTGAGGTACGGCTCGGCGTGCGGGTATCGGCCACCGACCTGGCCGGCTACGACCACGTCGTGCTGGCCACCGGCGTGGCGCCACGCATGCCCGTGATTCCCGGGATCGACCATCCGATGGTGTTGACCTACGCCGAGGCCATCAACGGCGCCAAGCCGATCGGCAACAGCGTCGCCGTAATCGGCGCCGGCGGTATCGGTTTCGACGTCAGTGAGTTCCTGGTCACCGAGAATTCGCCGACGCTCAATCTCAAAGAGTGGAAGGCCGAATGGGGTGCCGCCGACCCGTGGGACGCCCCGGGCGGGTTGACCGCTCCGATCCCTGCGCCGCCGGCGCGCGAGGTGTTTCTGCTGCAGCGCACCAGCGGCGCACAGGGACGCAAGCTCGGCAAGACCAGCGGCTGGGTACATCGGGCATCGTTGAAAGCCAAAGGCGTGCAACAACTATCAGGGGTCAATTACGAGCGGATCAGCGACGACGGGCTGCACATCAGCTTCGGCCCCAAGCGAGAGCGTCCGCGGCTGCTGACGGTGGACAACGTCGTGGTCTGCGCCGGTCAGGAGCCGGTTCGCGACCTGGCAGAAGAGTTGCGTCGCAACGGAATCGCCCCGCACATCATCGGCGGCGCCGCATTCGCCGCGGAGTTGGACGCCAAGCGCGCGATCAGACAGGGCACCGAGTTGGCGGCCCGGCTGTGATTCCGCCCCGAACGTGAAGCTGCTGCGGTCACGCTCGGCCATGGGGCCGCCGACACCTAGGCAGCCAACGGCGTGTAATCGGTGGTGCGCTGGCGCGCCGGGCGGCCGATGCCCTCGGCGATCGCCGACAACTCGGCGACGGTCTTCGCCGATCCGAACTCGGAGCCGGCCATCCGCGAGATGGTCTCCTCCATCAACGTGCCGCCCAAGTCGTTGGCGCCGCCGTTGAGCATCACCTGGGTGCGCTCGGTGCCGAGCTTGACCCAGCTGGTCTGGATCTGAGAGATGCGGCCATGCAACATGATCCGCGCCAAGGCGTGCACCGCACGGTTGTCCCGGTGGCTCGGGCCCGGCCGCGCCGCCCCGGCCAGATACAGCGGCGAATTCTGATGCACGAACGGCAACGGGACGAACTCGGTGAAACCACCGGTGCGGTCTTGGATACCGCGCAACACGTTCAGGTGACCGACCCAGTGCCGCGGGTCGTCGACGTGGCCGTACATCATCGTCGACGACGACCGCAGGCCGACTTCATGGGCCGTCGTCACGACCTCGATCCACATCGAGGTGGGCAGCTTGCCCTTGGTGAGCACCCAGCGCACCTCGTCGTCGAGAATCTCCGCGGCGGTGCCCGGGATGGTATCCAGGCCGGCCTCGCGCAAACTGGTCAGCCATTCGCGAATACTCAAGCCGCTCTTGGTCACTCCGTTGGCGACCTCCATCGGCGAGAACGCATGGACGTGCATCGACGGCACCCGCGCCTTGACAGCGCGCACCAGATCGGCGTAGCCGGTGACCGGCAATTCCGGGTCGATGCCGCCCTGCATGCACACCTCGGTAGCGCCGGCGACATGTGCCTGCCAGGCCCGCTCGGCGACCTCGTCGGCTGACAGCGAGAACGCGTCGGCGTCGTCCTTGCGCTGCGCGAACGCGCAGAACCGGCAGCCCGTGTAGCAGATGTTGGTGAAGTTGATGTTGCGGTTCACCACGAACGTCACGTCATCGCCGACCACATCGCGGCGCAACGAATCTGCCAGTGCGGCAACGGCATCCATCGCGGGGCCGTCGGCGGTGGCCAACGCCAGGTACTCCGCGTCGCTGCACCCGGCCGGGTCCCGTTCGGCCGAACGCAGAGCGGCGAGCACATCGGTGGCCAGGCGTTCGGGCGCACTAGCGCCCTGGGCGGCCAGGTCGTGCACCTGGGCGCGGATCGAGTCCCAATCGCCGAATGCACTGTCCAGATCGCTGCGGGCCTCGGTGTTACGGCCTTGGGTGTCGATCGCCGCGTGCAGGTCTACCCGCCCCGACGACGCAACGTCGTCCGGTTCCTGCCACGGCATCCCCACCGGAATCACGTCGCGGGCCAGCCCGGTGGCCGGATCGGCCAGCGCGGCAACATGTCCGCTCACCCGCGGGTCGATCCATGCGTCTCCGGCCTGCACATACTTCGGCTGCGCGGTGAGCCGCTCCACCAAGTCGTAGCCTGCCTGCGCCGTGACAGCGGCGAGGTCGTCGAGCGCGGGCCACGGCCGCTCGGGGTTGACGTGGTCGGGAGTCAGCGGCGAGACGCCGCCCCAATCGTCGACACCCGCGGCGATCAATGCCAGACATTCCTGCGCCGACACCAGGTTCGGCGGTGCCTGGATGCGCATCGCCGGGCCCAGGACCAGTCGCGCCACTGCGATCGTCGCCAGGAATTCGTCGATACCGGCATCGGGCGTCGCGGCCATCGCGGTCTGTTCTTTGGCCCGGAAGTTCTGCACGATGACTTCCTGGACGTGGCCGAACTCCTTGTGCGACTTGCGAATCGCGTGCAACGTCTCGGCCCGCTCGATGAGCGTCTCGCCGATGCCGACCAATAGGCCGGTGGTGAACGGAATCGAGAGCCGGCCCGCGTCGGTCAGCGTCCGCAGCCGGACCTCCGGATCCTTGTCCGGGCTGCCGTAATGGGCCAGACCCTTCGTCTCGAACAGTCGCCGCGACGTCGTCTCCAGCATCATGCCCATCGACGGCGCCACCGGCTTGAGCCGCGACAACTCCGACCAGCTCATCACGCCCGGGTTCAGATGCGGCAGCAGGCCGGTTTCCTCCAGCACCCGGATGGCCATCGCGCGCACATAGGACAACGTCGAGTCGTAGCCGCGCTCGTCCAGCCATGCGCGCGCCTCCGGCCAACGGTCTTCGGGCCGGTCGCCGAGGGTGAACAACGCTTCCTTGCAACCGAGTTCGGCGCCGCGGCGGGCGATGTCGAGGATCTGGTCGGGTTCCAAGTACATCCCGGCGCCCTGGGCGCGCAGCTTGCCGGGCACGGTGACGAATGTGCAGTAGTGGCAGCTGTCCCGGCAGAGATGCGTCACCGGGATGAACACCTTGCGGGAGTAGCTGACCGGCAGCCGACCGGTGGCGCCCCGGCGTCCCGCGGACTCCAGACCGGCGTCGCGCACCCGAGCGGCACTGCGACACAGATCGGCCAGGTCCTCGCCGCGCGCCGTCATCGCGACGGCCGCCTCGTCGACGTTCAGCGCCACACCGTCGCGGGCGCGCCGCAGCACCCGGCGCATCGCGGAACCGCCGCCGGATCGCTCAGATCGCTGAGATCGAGGGGGCACCAACGGGCTGGGCAGCAGGGTCGGTTCTTCGCCCGGAGTCAGTGGCACGTTGGTGTAACTTCCGGCCATCCAAATTTCATCCGCACGTCCTATCTGTGTGGGACCCCGACACGTGCCATGAGCGACAACAGTAGCCTCCGGCCGCGCGGCAGCGGGTCCCTGCCCTGATGGTGGCGAGGTGCCGGGCCGGGTGAACCGTCAGCGCGCTGTCCGGCGCCGCAGCAGCAGCCAGAACGGCGGCGCGGCGCCCACCACGAGCAGCAGCAATGGGCTGTAGGCCATCAGCCCGCGCCCCCCGAAGATGATGTCGTGTCCCGGACCGCCCAGGCACATCGCCGCGACGGTCAGCAGCCAGGTCCACAACGGCAGGGCGGCCAGCCGTACCGACGTCGTCCACCGCCCGGCCGCCCACACCAGGGCGGCATTGACCAGGCCGCTGATCAACGCGCTGATGGGGAATGGGATCGCACCGATATAGGAGGGCAACAGCAGGGCACCGCCGATTGCGGACAGGACGCCGTCGACCGCGAGCAGCGTCAGAATGATGATCCTGAGCGCGGAATCCGTCGGGCGTGGCTCGCTGATCTCGTGTGTGCGCGGCGTGGTGGCGGTCAGTTGGGGACGCTGTCCAATTGCGAAGCGATCGACATGAGCACCCACTGAAAGCTGTCCAGTCGGTCCTGCCAGTGCTGCTGATTCTGGTCCAGATCCGGATCCATCAGACTCCTCCCGTGGCTGCCTGGTCGGAAGCCTACCGCGCGGCCGGCGCGTCGAGGTGGAGTCCGGCGAGCAGGTCGGTCTCCCAGCCGCGCTCGTCGCGGTCCCCGGCGACGCCCGCCGTCAAGATGTAGTGCTCTTGGGCCACCACCGGTAGTGCCAGGTTGTTCGACAGCGCCAACGCCCGCCCGGTCGGGCCGAGAGTCAGCTGGGTGGCGTGCGCGTTGAGCGCCGCGACCTTGGCGGGCAGGACGCTCGGGTCGTCGATGACGGCGTCGATCTCGTCGTCCGGAAAGCCCAATCCACCGAACTCACTGTCGGGCGGCGGGACAACCCATTCGGGGCGAAGGTCGCCTGGCTCGAGCGACTCCCAGCCTGCGACGAACGCGCTGCGGGCGATGACGGTCCAGTAGAACTTCGGCACCTGCCACGGCTGGCCGGGATGGTCGCCGCTGCTGCCGGCCGCGGCCACCGCGGCGGTGGTGACGACGTGAGTCTGAATGTGGTCGGGATGCCCGTATCCCCCGTTGGGGTCGTAGGTCACCACGACGTGCGGACGCAACGTGCGGATGATGTCGACCAGCGCGCCGACGGCCTGACGTTGGTCGGCGTCGATGAATCGCTGGGAACCCTGCCTGCTGCGCGGTTCGGTGCCGACCATGCCCGAATCACGCCAGCGACCGGGTCCGCCGAGGTACGTCGGGCCGTCGACGCCCAGGGCGCGCAGCGCCTCGGTCAGTTCGCCGATCCGGTAACCACCGAGTTGGTCGGCGTGGTCGACGGCCAGTTGAGCCCATCGTTCGCCGATCACCTCACCCTCTTCACCGAGCGTGCAGGTGACCACCTGGACCTGCGCTCCGCGCGCGATGTAGTGGGCGATGGTGACGCCGTTGGTGATGGTCTCGTCGTCGGGGTGAGCATGCACGAACAACAATCGCGGAGATTCCTGCATGGTCGCACCATACCGCTGCGCTGCGCGGCAAAGGATTTCGCGGCTTTAAGTGCCTGAGCCGCAGCGATAGTCGGCGACTCGGCAAAGCCTCGCACTGCCGAAAGAAACGGTGATGGCTACTATCGTCGGATGGCGCATCAGACGGCATCGGTTCGCACCCGTCGCCGGGGCAAGGAACTCGAGGACGCCCTCTACGATGCGACGCTGGCCGAGTTGGCTGCTGTCGGGTACGGCGAGCTGACCATGGAGGGCATCGCCGCCCGCGCCCGCACCGGCAAAGCCGCCTTGTACCGCCGGTGGTCCTGCAAGCACGACCTGGTGCACGCGACGCTGCAATACGCGTTGCCACCGCTTCCTGAGCCGCGCCCGGACCGGTCCGCGCGGGACAATCTGCTGGCCATCTTCGCCGCGCACAGCGACGTCGTCGCAGGCAAGACGTCGTTTCCCGGCCTCGGGACCATCAACCAGCTGCTGCACGAGCCGGAGTTACGGGCGATCTTCGCCGACGCCGTCGTCGGGCCCCGCATGCGGATCGTCGAGGCGGTGCTGCACGCCGGCGCGGCCAACGGCGAAGTCGACGCCGCCACGCTGACGCCGTACACCGCCTGGGTCGGCGCCGCGCTGATCAACCAGCAGGTCCTGCTGACCGGCGCTCCACCGACCAAGCGTCAGCTCACGCACATCGTCGACACCGTAATCGCCAAATCGGCCTGTGACTAGCGCTGAAAGTCCAGCAGCACAACACTTTTCACGCGTGATCTTGGCCCAGCGACTCAGCCGGAGAAAGGCCAAAGGCGGGCCGCCCCCCGGTCGGTCCGCCTTTGGCATATGGGTGGTCGAAGTACCGGTCGGTGACACGGAGACCTTCGATCAGAAGAACGTGTGACGAGTCCGCCCGCGCGTTCTGGCGAGCCTGATCTCGGATGGTTGGGTGAATAGTTCCGGGCTCATCTCTGAACCGATGAGTCGAACATTACCTGAGAAAAACCTTAAACGCGCAACTTTGCCGACCTTGTGCCTGACAGATGCCGAATCGTTACAGACGGCCCGCTCACTGCCCGGACTTCATCCACTGCCCGGCATCACCGACGATGCCGACCGGCACCGCACCGGTGAGGCTGACATTTCGCACGGTCGGACCCGCGCCGACGATCGTGGTGTCCTGCAGGATCGGCAGCACCGTGGCCATCTCCCACAGCCGCGGCTCGATCGCGTTGACCACCTCGTTGATGTCTCTGCTGCCGGTGAGTGCGCCGTCGATGTCGGACTGAATGCTGTGATCGCATATACCGGTCAGGTTCGACGGGGCCTGCACCAAGGCGCCGGGTTCCTGCGCGCGGGCGGCCGGCGTCGAGGTCGGCGTTGTGGTGGCCGGGTCCGGCTTGGCCGGCCGTGACGGGTCGGGTGCGGCCGACGGCCTGGTGACGGGAGCCGCGGTCGACACCGCCGTCGCCTCCAACGCCGGGCAGCTGTACCGGGAGGCCAGCACCGCCGCCAGGTTGCCGCCGGCTTCGCGCCAGCCCACCAAGGCGTCCACCCGGTTGTTGACCAGCGCTTCGCGGTACATCGCCACCGGGTCGAGCGCCAGCACGGTCGCGGCGACGCCGACGTTGCGCAACTGGTCGGCGGCGGTGTTGGCCACTGCCAGCGATGTCGGGTCGTTGGCCGCGACACCGAGGACCAGCGTCAGCTGCTTGCCGTCCTTGCTGACCCGGCCGTGGGTGCTCTCCTGGGGACCTTCGGTGTCGGTCTCGGTGTCGATCTGGTAGCCGGCCGACTCCAGCAGTCCGAGTGCGGCCGTCCGGGTCAGCGCCGGCGGCGCCGTCGGCACGTAGCCGGGATCGCTGGGCGAGCGGATCTGCGCCTGATCCAGGCTGACGGTGTTGTCGCTGCCCGCGCCCACGGCGGCGAGCAGGTCCACGTCGAGCAGGCCCAGGATGGCCTTGCGCACTTGTGCGTCGGCCAGCTTGGGCTCGTTGGCGCGCAACGTGAGCTGCATGACCCGGGGCGTCATGATCCGCGCCGTCCGCACGTCGGGGATGGCCGATAGCTGCGCGAAAACCGCTGAGCCGCCGTGTACTTGGGCCACCTGGGTGTCGCCGTTGCGGACCGAGTCGGCCAGCGCGGCGGGCGCGCCGGCGCGGCGGAACAGGATCAGGTCCGGCTTCGCGGGCGGTCCCCAGTAGCGGTCGTTGCGGGCCAGCAGGATCTCGTCGCGTTGCGGGTCGATGGATTCGACCCGGAACTGCCCGCCGGTGACGGGCAGGGCGCGGGCCAGCCCGGCCGGGAAGCCGCCCGGCACGTCCTTGACGATGTGCGCCGGCAGGATGTTGCTGAACAACTCCCGCCACGCCGGATAGGGCTGCGAGAACGTGACGACGGCCTGCTTACCGCCGTCGATCGACTGGACTCCGGTGATCCGGTCGTAGCCGGCCGGGTCGACCACACCGGGTTGGCCGACCATCTGCCGCCACAGATACCAGAAGTCGTCGGCCGCGATCGGCGCGTTGTCGGTCCACTGCGCTTCCGGCCGGATCTTGTAGGTCACCGTGAACGGGCTCTGGTTGGTCACCTCGGCCGACATCAGCAGCGTGGGATCCATCTCCCATCGCGAGCCCGTCGCCGTGCCCGCGTCGGCCACCGGGCGAAAGGCGCTGGGCAGCACCAGCGCGCTGATCGCGGCGTTGACCGCGGACAGATCGGACAGCAGATGCGGGTTGAACCCGGCGCCGATCGAGTCGATGCCCATGATGATCTGCGTCTTGCGCTGCGGCGGAGGAGCGGTGCTGCGCGAGGTCTCAGTGCTCTGCGGCGCCGGCGGCGGGCTGACCGTGCAGCCCGCGAACGCCAGCAGCGAAACCAGCACGCCGGCGGTCGCACAAGCGCGGCGGGCTCGATTCGGCACGCCCAACAGGGTATCGGGGCCGATGTGCCCGCCGACGGTCAATGTGATGCGCTAGCCGCGGGCCTTGGCCCTGGCCTTGCTGCGCGCACGGGTGGTGGCGTCCAGATCGTTCTTGCGGACGCGCACAATTTCGGGCGTCACCTCGACGCATTCGTCGTTGGCGCAGAACTCCATCGCCTGCTCGAGGTCCAGTTCCAGCGGCTTGGCCAATGTCTCGAAGACGTCGGCGGTCGACGAGCGCATGTTGGTGAGCTTCTTCTCCCGGGTGACGTTGACGTCGAGGTCTTCGGCGCGCGGGTTGATCCCGACGACCTGGCCCTCGTAGGTGTCCTGGCCCGGCTCGACGAAGAACTGGCCGCGATCGGATAACTGGATCATCGCGAACGGCGTGATCGAGCCGGTGCGGTCCGATACCAGCGAGCCGGTGTGCCTGGCCCGGATCTCGCCCGCCCACGGCCGGTAGCCGTCGAACACGGCGTTCGCGATGCCGGTGCCGCGGGTCAGGGTGAGGAAGTCGGTGCGGAAGCCGATCAGTCCGCGGCTCGGCACGATGAAGTCCATCCGTACCCAACCGGCGGCGTGGTTGATCATGTCCTCCATGCGGCCCTTGCGGGCGGCCATCAGCTGGGTGATCGCGCCGACGAACTCGTCGGGACAGTCGATGGTCATCGCCTCGAACGGCTCGTGCAGCTTGCCGTCGACCGTCCGGGTGACCACCTGCGGCTTGCCGACGGTGAGCTCGAAGCCTTCCCGGCGCATCTGCTCGACGAGCACGGCCAGCGCCAGCTCACCACGGCCCTGCACCTCCCAGGCGTCCGGGCGGTCGATGTCGACGACCTTGATCGACACGTTGCCGACGAGTTCGGAGTCCAGTCGGTTCTTCACCATCCGCGCGGTCAGCTTGTGCCCCGACACCTTGCCCGCCAGCGGGGAGGTGTTGGTGCCGATCGTCACCGAGATGGCCGGCTCGTCGACGGTGATGCGCGGCAGCGCGTGGGCGTGCTCGGTGTCGGCCAGCGTGTCGCCGATCATGATCTCGGGAATGCCTGCGACGGCAACGATGTCGCCCGCGATCGCCTCGTCGGTGGACGTCCGTTCCACGCCCTCGGTGACGAGCAGTTCGGTGATCTTGGCGTTCGTGATGACGGGATGGCCGTCGACTTCCCGCATCCAGGCGACCTGCTGGCCTTTTTTGATGCGGCCTTTGTAAATCCGGATCAGGGCCAGTCGGCCGAGGAACGCCGACGCGTCGAGGTTGGTCACCAGCGCCTGCAGCGGCGCCTCGGGATCGCCCTGCGGCGGCGGGATGTGGTTGAGCAGCACGTCGAACAACGGGTCGAGGTTCTCGCCGTCGGGGTTCTGGCCGTTGGCCGGTTCGGACGTGCTGGCGATGCCCGCGCGTCCCGATGCGTAGAGGGTGGGCAGGTCGAGTGCCTTCTCGGCCGCGGCCTGGGCTTCGTCGTCGAGGTCGGAGGCGACGTCGAGCAGCAGGTCGTGACTCTCGGATACCACCTCGGCGATGCGGGCGTCGGGCCGGTCGGTTTTGTTGACGACGAGGATGACGGGCAGGTGCGCGGACAGCGCCTTGCGCAGCACGAAGCGCGTCTGCGGCAACGGCCCTTCGGAGGCATCGACCAGCAGCAACACCCCATCGACCATGGACAGCCCGCGCTCCACCTCGCCGCCGAAGTCGGCGTGGCCGGGGGTGTCGATGACGTTGATGACGGTCATCGAGCCGTCCGGGTGCTGGCGGTGCACGGCGGTGTTCTTGGCCAGGATCGTGATGCCCTTTTCCTTCTCCAGGTCACCGGAGTCCATCAGGCGTTCGATGGCATCGTCGCCGCGATGAGTCAGTGCGCCGGACTGCCGCAGCATGGCGTCGACCAGCGTCGTCTTACCGTGATCGACGTGAGCGACGATGGCGACATTTCGGAAATCCACGCCGGTGATTGTTTCAGTGCGGGTCGCATATCGCGAAACTGACGGTGCGGCGCTCAGTCCGCTGCCAGGAGGAGATGCAACGCCGGCAGAAAGCCCCGATCGGCCGGAACCCAGTCGACGTCCTGCAGTTCGGCCGCCGATACCCAGCGCAGCGCCGCGTGGTCGTGCGACTGCGGTTCGCCGCGAACCAGACTGACCCGATAGGCCCGCAACGTCATCGTCTCGTTGAGGACCACGTCGTCGCCCAAACGCGGGCCGACCTGCACGTCGACGCCGAGTTCCTCGGCGAGTTCGCGGACCAGCGCCTCCGGTTCGGTCTCCCCCGCGGCGACCTTGCCGCCCGGCAACTCCCAGCGGCCGGCCAGCTCGGGCGGTCGTACGCGCTGTGCAACCAGCACCGTCGATTGGGCGATCAGCGCCCCGGCGACCACGACCTGGTTCGGCATCGCCGGTGACGCTATCCGGTCCCGGCCGACGCCGTGGCTTGTGGGCGACATCACAACCACAGCCTGCGGGTTCAGCTGCGCGACGTACGCTCGGACTTATGGCTGTGTTAACGGACGAACAAGTGGACGCCGCGCTGCCTGATCTGAACGGGTGGGTACGCGAAGAGGGTGCCCTGCGCCGGTCGGTGAAGTTTCCGGAGTTTCTCTCCGGGATCGAAGCCGTGCGCCGGGTCGCTGAGCGCGCCGAAGAAAAAGATCATCACCCCGACATCGACATACGTTGGCGGACGGTGACTTTCGCGCTGGTGACGCATTCCGAGGGCGGTATCACCGATAAAGACGTCGCGATGGCGCACGATATCGACGCGATTATCGCGGAGTAGCCTCGCGGGTTCGGCTCGCCGCGATCCAGGCCAGGGTGGCCAACGTCGCCACGATGTAGACCAGTCCACCCCAGGCCTGGTACCAGGGTCTGCCGTTCTGCCAGATGGTCGGCTGGGCGAAGCTCAGCAACCACGGCACGCCGATGATGGTGAGCGCCAGCCACGTCCAGCCGAGGATGCGTGCGCCCCGACGGTCGGACAGCGGCCCGTGCAGCAGCCAGATCATCAACGGCACCAGCCACACCCAGTGGTGGGTCCAGGAGATCGGTGACAGCAACAGCCCGAACATTTCGACGATCAGCAGCGGGCCGAGTTGTTCGGTGCCACGGCCACTCAACGCACGCCAGGCGAGCACGGAAAGTATTGCGGTGACAGCGATCCCGATCAGCACCACTGGGCTGTAGCCGGCGTCGTGTCCGAATATCCGGCAGATGCCGCCGCGCCATGACTGGTTGAACGTCGTGCAGATGGGACCGATCCGGTCCGTCTTGAAGATCAAATCGGTGAAGTAGTAACGGGTTTGGTCGCCGACGACCAACGCCGACACCCCGATCGTGGCGAAGAAGACGACCGCTGAGAACACCGCCGCGCCCCACCGGCGGGCGCCTAGGAAATACAGGCCCGCGATCGCCGGTGTCAACTTCATCCCCGCTGCCGTCCCGATCAGCAGCCCGGACAACCACCACCGCATGGTGAACACCGCCAACAGCACGGCCAGCACCAGCACGACGTTGATCTGGCCGTAGTCGAAGGTGCTGCGCAGCGGCTCGAGCCAGATCGCCACCGCGGTCCACAGCATCGCCAGCCGGTGCCCGTCACCGGCCGCCACGCCGAGCAGGCGCTGGCTGAGCCGGACCACGCCGTAGAGCGCGGCCATCGTGCCGACCGTCCAGCAGAACGCGACCACGGCGAATGGCAGCAGGTGTAGCGGGTAGAAGACCACCGCCGCGAACGGCGGATAGGTGAACGGCAGCGGGAAATCCGGCGTCTGGTCGGCGTAGACGTAGCGGTACAGGCTGCCCGGATGGTCGATGGTGGCCGCACCGCCGATGTAGACGTGCAGGTCGACAAAGTTCGCGCCGTTGGGCGCCAGGTAGGTCCAGGCCAGCCGCGCGGCGACGCTCGCGACCAACAGCACCGGCCCCAGCGTGCTCACGGAAAGTGCTCGCCGGCGGCTGGTGGCTGCCGCCGGAGCGGCCGAGGTGGTGTCTATCTGGACGACTCTAACGGGGGCGTTGACGTCCGCGGCCCGGTCCGGCGTTCGGTCACCGCCGCCGCTCAGTTCCATAACGGTCGCATAAATGCCACACGTGTCACTTGAGCCACATTCGTATCAGGCGAACTATCAGCCGCGACGCCTGTCATCGATAACCAGGGAGAGTCATGCCAAACGTTCGGATGTTCCTACGAGCCACCACCATCGTGGTGGGCTCATCGGCCGCCATGCTCATCGGCGGTCTGATGGGCACAGCCCACGCCGACCCCGCGCCGGTGCCCACCCCCAACATCGGCGAGCAACTCGTCGGCACCGCGGCCCAGGCGCCGCAGGCCCTGCAAAACCTCGCCGGGGCGCTGGGCGGACAGCCGGCCACGCCGCCGCCGCTGGCCAGCGCGTCGATCAAGATGCCGCAGCAAGCCGCCAGCGCGGTGCCCGGCGCATCGTCGCTCATTCCCGGAGCAACCGCTCCGGCGACGAGTTCCGCACCCACGCTGGCGATCCCGGGGCTGACGCAGCCGGCTTCGACCGCGCCGACCACCGGCATCCCGGGGTTGACGTCGACCGTTCCGGCCTCGACGACGCCGCTGACCGGGATCCCGGGCCTGACGCCCGCGGTTCCCGCTGCCGCCGCGCCGACCGGCCCCGCGGGCATGCTGCCCCAGGCCCAGCTCAACCTGCCGCAGATCCCGGGGCTGCCGTTCCCGCTGCCGCAGCAGGTGTCGCTGCCCGGTGACCTGACCTCGCTGATCGGCGGCGGATCGCCGCTCGGCAGCGGGCTCGCCTCGGCGGCGGGCGTGCCGGCTGTTGCCGCGCCGGCCGCGGCCTTGCCGGCCCTGCCGGCCTTTGCCGCCGCTCCGGCAGCGGTAGCGCCGGTCGCGGCGCCGACCGCGTCGCTGTTCCCGGTGTCCGCTCTGCCCTGATGCACACCCCGGCCGGCTAGCGCCGTGTGCGCTAGCCGGCCACCAACACCGACGACCGGAGAACATCATGTTCATCGCACGGAACCTCATCAGCGCATTCGCCGCCACGGCCATCCTGTCCAGCGCCGCCGTGACGCTCAGCCCCACCGCGGCCGCCGACCCGGCGGCGCCGCCGGCACCGATCCCCGCTCAGCAGATCCCGGGCATGCCCGGACTGCCGGGCCTGCCCGCACTGACCGAGTTGAGCCCGATCATCCAGCAGGCGGCGGGCAACCCGGAGCAGGCGACCCAGCTGCTGATGGCCGCGGCCCAGGCATTCAGTCGCGACCCGTCGGCGTCCGAGCAGTCGAAAAGCGTTGCGGAGTCGGTGAACCAGGCCGCCTCGACGGCTCACGTCGTCCCGCCGGGTGTGGAACCGGGCGCCCAAGCCCACCTGCCGACCGGTATCGACCCGGTGCACGCCGCGGGCCCCGCGCCCGAGGCGGCGGTACCCGCTCCCGCTCCCGCGAACGTCGTCCCGGTGGCGGCGACACCCCCGGCGGCTCCCGCCGCACCGGCACCCGCCGCCGCTCCTGCACCCGCACCGGCTCCCGCCGGAGCGGCACCCGCCGCCGCTGCTCCCACGGCCGCGGCCCCGGGCTTCAGCCCCGACGCCCCGCCCACGCAGGACTTCATGTACCCGTCGATCAGCAACAACTGCGGGGCCGACGGCGGCAACGTGCTGGCGCCCGTGCTGTCGGTGGCCGGACCCGCCAAGATCCCCGCACCGGGACCGAACGCCGGCCAGACGGCCTACGTGTTCACCGCGATCGGCACGTCGGGACCCGCCGACGTGCAGAAGCTCCCGTTGAACGTCACCTGGGTGAACCTCACGACCGGCAAGTCGGGCAGCGCGACGCTCAAGCCGCAGCCGGACATCAACCCGCAGGGTCCGACCACGCTCACGGCCACCGTCGACACCGGATCGGGCAGCATCATGTCGACGGTCTTCGGACAGGTGACGACCAAGGACAAGCAGTGCCAGTTCATGCCCACCATCGGTTCGACGGTGGTGCCCTGAGGCCCTGAGCCCTGGTTGACTCCGCCGGCGCGCATCCAACGTCGTGTGCGCGTCGGCGGATCAGCCGTCAGTAGGCCATGCGCGGCTAATAGGCCATGCCCGGCTAATAGGCCATGCTCGGTTAATAGGCCATAAAAAGAATCGCATCCCGGTCGTACTCGAGACCCGGGTGCGCGCTGGCCAGGTGGGCCTGCGTCAGGTCGACCAATTCATCTTCGTCTTTGCCGGTGATCGCCTCACCACACGGGCAATTCAGATGTGTCTTCATGTTGCTGCCTTTCCGCCGACCTTTTTGGCTGCCTTCATATCCTTTTTGTACGACCGGACCTTGTCCAGCGAACGGGCGTCGGCGATGTCGGCGACCGAGATGTGCGTGCCGGCCTTGCCGAATTCGCCGGCCGCGGCCCGCCACCCCTTCGGTGTCACCGCGTACTGCTTGCCGAGCAGCGCCAGAAAAATGCGCGCCTTCTGCTCGCCGAACCCGGGTAGAGCCTTGAGCCGTCGCAGCAACTCAGGCCCGTCGGGGTCGCCCGCGGTCCACAGCGCGGCCGCGTCGCCGTCGTAGTCATCGACGACGATCTGGGCCAGCGTCTGGATCCGCTTGGCCATCGAACCGGGAAAGCGGTGTATCGCAGGCTTTTCCGAGCACAACGCGGCGAACTTGTCCGGGTCGTAGTCGGCGATCACGGCCGGGTCGAGACCGCTCTGGCGGTCGAGGTCGACACGCTTGGAACGGGCGACGCGATCGGCGATGGTCTTCGGGCCCGCGAACGCACGCTCCAACGGGATCTGCTGGTCCAACACCATTCCGACGAGCAACGCGAAAGGATTGTCGGCGAGCAGTTCATCTGCGTCGGGCTCCTGCGCTAGCCAGAGCTTCACAGTCAACGACGATCCTCCCGTCGAACAACTACTACTGGATCTCCACCCAACCACATGCGGATCCGCCACGTGAATGACACCGGGCATATATCCCGCAGGGGCTACGGTGGCGGCATGGCCGGATCACCTGTCTATCTGAAGAACCTCGCCGGGTTCACCGGGCTGTTCTGCATCGTCATCGGCGTTTACCACTTCGCGCTCGGCACCGCCTCAGTTCCGGGCGCCGCGGACGCCAATGCGACGGTCGATTCGCGCGAGCGGTTCTACTCGGCGTATTTCGCCGGCTACGGCGTGGCCTGGCTGCGCGCTGCCCGCCGGTCACCCATCCGCGCCGGCGAGGTGCGCGCGTTGGCCGGCCTGATGCTGGTCAGCGCTGTCGGACGGGTCATCTCGCTGGTCCACAACGGGCGACCACACTGGTTTCAAGAAGTGCTGACCGCGGTCGAATTCGTCGTTCCTGCAGCATTTTTCGGCATCGGACGCAGACCAGAAAGCCCGGCTACGGGCAGCCGGTCAACCGCTCTTGCGGCGAAACTCGCGCCGGTTGCTCGCAGCGCCATGAGCGCCGGGTTGCTTGGCGCCGCCGTCCTTGTGGTCCGATCCGCCCGCTGACTTCGCGTTCTTGCGCTCGAGCGCTTCGCGGAATTTTCGTTTGGTGTCGTCCTCAGGTGCCGATTCAGCCATGCCGGAAGCCTAGACCGTCGGCGGCGCCGTAGCGGGATTCACCGCACGCCAGGTGGCATGCCGTACACATGCGCGATCGGCATGGTCAGCACGACCCGTCGATCGTCGACCATCGCGCGGCGGTAGTCGTCCCAGTCCGGATGCTCGCCGGCGACGTTGCGGTACAAGGCGATCAGCGCTTCGACGGTGTCGTCGCCGGGCGACGCAGCCGGCGGCGTGAGCGTCGCGGTGCCCTCGGCGACGGCATATGACCAGCCGTCGTCGGAGCTGACCAGGATCGACGCCCGCGGGTCGCGGCGCAGGTTGCGCGTCTTGGCCCGCGGCTCGGTGACCGACACCTGAACGGCGACATTGCGGGCGTCGAAGTAGTACGTGACATTGGACAACTGCGGGCGGCCGTCACGCTTGAGAGTGGCGAGCACGCCGAGCGAATTGTCCGCGATCACGGCCAGCAACTTGTCGTCGAACACTTGGCGGCTCATGGCACGAGCCTACTAGTCCACGCAGCTGGCATCGGCGTTCTACCATCGCGCTATGACCCGGTACGCGGCATTCCTGCGGGGTGTCAACGTCGGCGGGGTCAACCTGAAGATGTCCGAGGTAGCGACCGCACTGACCGATGCGGGACTCGCCGAGGTGCGGACGATTCTGGCCACCGGCAACGTCACGTTCGATTCGCCGAAGGCCGCCGACGCGGTGCGGGCGACAGCCGAAAAAGCACTGCGACAGCAGTTCGGTTACGACGCCTGGGTGCTGGTCTACCCGATCACAAAGGTGCAGACCATCGTCGAGGGCTACCCCTTCGAGGCCGAGGTCGACGGCTACCAGTCCTACATCACGTTCGTCAGCGACGGCGAGGTGCTCGACGAACTCGCCGCGCTCGCACAGGACGCAGGCGCTGACGAGAAGATCGCCCGCGGCCCCACGTCGGCCGGCGTGATCTATTGGCAAGTGGCGAAGAACCACACGCTGGACAGCACCATCGGCAAGACGATGGGCAAGAAGCGGTACAGATCGTCGACCACGACTCGCAACATGCGGACGCTGGTCAAGGTTCTGAGCGCTCAGTCGTCGTAGGCGGCCTCGAGATAGCGCACCGCCTCGGCTTTGCCGAGTCCGAGCCCGCGGGCGACGTCGAGATAGGCGCGCGCGGCGTCGGCCATCGCGGTGTCCGATGGATCAGCCCGGGCGACGAATGTGCCGAAGCGGCCGCGGGTTTCGACGATTCCCGCGGCCTCCAGCTCGCGGTATGCCCGGGCAACGGTGTTGACCGCCAGGCCCAGCCGGCCGGCTAGTTCACGCACCGTCGGCAACCGGGTCCCCGGCGCCAAGGTGCCGGCCCGTATCGCTTCGATGATCTGGTTGCGAAGCTGGTCGAACAGCGGTCGCCCCGCATGTCCGTCCAGCCGCAGCCACTCCCCTAGCTCCACCTGCCCAGTATCCCGCAGTCCGGCTATCTTGGTTGGGTGCGAATAACGGTCTTGTCCGGTGCGGGAATCTCCGCCGAAAGCGGCGTGCCGACGTTCCGCGACGACAAGAACGGATTGTGGGCGCGGTTCGATCCTTACGAGTTGTCGAGTGTTCAAGGCTGGCAGCGCAACCCCGAACGAGTGTGGGGCTGGTATCTCTGGCGGCACTATCTGGTCGGCACCGTCCAACCCAATGCCGGTCACCACGCCGTCGCCGCGTGGCGGGATCACGCCGAGGTCAGCGTCATCACCCAGAACGTCGACGACCTGCACGAGCGCGCGGGTAGCTCCCCGGTGCATCACCTGCACGGTAGTCTGTTTCAGTTCCGTTGTGCGACTTGCGATCTACCCTACAACGGCAAACTCCCCGAGATGCCAGAGCCCGCACTGGAGGTCGAGCCACCCAGCTGCGACTGCGGGGGCCTGATCCGGCCTGACATCGTCTGGTTCGGCGAAGCGCTGCCCGAGGAGCCCTGGCAGCACGCCGTCGAGGCGACGACGACGGCCGACGTGCTGGTTGTGGTGGGCACGTCCGGGATCGTGTACCCGGCAGCGGGACTGCCCGAATTGGCGGTGGCACGCGGGACAGTCGTCGTCGAAGTCAACCCCGAGCCGACGCCGTTGTCGAGCAGCGCCACGATCACTGTGCGCGAAAGCGCCAGCACGGCGCTGCCGACACTGCTGCAGCGGTTGCCCGCGCTGCTGAACTAAACCGGGCGTCGAGCCCGACCCAGGACGAATTCCGACACCGGCAGCGGCACCCATGCCGGCAGCGCTTGGTCAGTACGGGTGCGTTCGACGTCGAATCCCGCGGCGCGGATCGAGTTCTCGGTGTGCCGGTGCGCGTGGCAGTTGCCGGCCAGCCTCGGCCATATCGTTGTGACATCGACGAACTGCTGCAGCCGGCCCCGAATCCCGCCGCTGGCAACATGTTCGAGATAGCGCAGCTCGCCCCCCGGTCGCACCATGGAAAACAGTTGCCGCAGAACCACATCAGGCTCGGTCACTGAGCACAGCACCAACGAGCACACCACCGCGTCGAACGGTTCGGTGGAAGAGAAACTCTCCACCGTCCTGTTCGTCACCTCGATCGGCACGGCTGCGTCCGCGACCGCCCCGCGGGCCCGCGCAGCCAGCCGCTGTTCGGGCTCGACGGCCACAACATGCGTCACCGACTTCGGGTAGAGCGCGAAGTTGGTCCCGGTGCCGGCACCGACCTCCAGGACGCGGCCCGACAAGCCCGCGAGGTTCTCCCGACGCGACTCCCGCATCTGCTCGGTCTCATGTGCGGCGATGGCTGGCCAGATGCGAGCGAAGAACGGGTGGTCGAGGGTGGTCGACGACGTCATGCCAACGTCCCTTTCACACTCTTCAACGACGATCCCAGTGCCGTCAGCCTAGCCACCACCTCATCCGGGGAAGCATCGGCACCGACCAACCCCGTCACCATGTTGCCGGTGAAAACCGCGCGCAGCACCCGGTCGGCAAAGGCCTCCACGTCACCGAACGGCAAATGCGGCTTGGCGATCAGCAGCGAGGCCACGCCATGCGCGGCACTCCACAGTTCCAGGGCAATCCCCGAGGCATCGCCCGGCGGGAAGGTGCCTTCGTCGATGAGCGCCTGCACGGTGGCGCACATGTGCTCGAACGCCGAACTGGCCAGCGCGGCATCGACGTTGCTGTCGGATCGCCACTCACCCATCGTGGCGATCCGATAGAGCTCCGGGGTCTCGGTGGCGAACCGGATGTAGGCCAATCCCTGCGCCCGCAGCACCTCGACATTGCTCGACTGCGCCGCGGACACCCGCTGCATCTCGTCGTCCAGCTTTTCGAAGTAACGGGCGCACACCGCGTCGAGCAATGCGTCTTTGTCGTGAAAGTGCAGGTAGATCGACGGCGGCGTGACGCCGACACGGTCTGCCACCGAACGGATCGACACCGCCTTGGCGTGCCCGGTATCCAGCAGGAGTTCGGTTGCCGCGTCGAGGATTTCGTCACGCAGCAGATCGCCGGACCCGCGTGGTGCACGCCTACGGCGAAGATTCTCCGGCGCCGGGCTAACCACTGTCGATGACCGTCACAGCCGCACGCCCACCGCTGGATGCGGCTGACGGCCCGTCTCCTCGGCGGTGTCGCCCGGCCGTTGGGTCGTCCGCCGCCGGTATCGGCGCGGAGTCCGACTCGCTGATCCCGTACCGATCATGCAGCCGCTTCAGCGGTTTGGGCGCCCACCAACTCCACCTGCCCAGCAGGTGCATGAAGGCAGGCACCAGAACCATGCGCACCAGCGTCGCGTCCACCAGCACGGCCAACGTCAGGCCGAGGCCGAACATCCGCATGAACGACACCTGAGCGGCGATCAACGCGGCGAACGAAATCGACATCACCACGGCGGCGGCGGTGACGACGCGGCCGGTCCGGGCCAGCCCGAGCGCCACACTTTCGTCGTTGTCGGCGCGAATTGTCTTGGCGTCCGGAGCAACCGGATGCGAGGCGGCAAAGCCCAACCAGTACTCGCGGATCCGGGAGACCAGGAACACCTCGTAGTCCATGGCCAAGCCGAACGCGACACAGAACAGCAGCACCGGAATGTTGGCCACCAAGGTCTGACTGGGGGTGGTGCCCAGCGCGCCGAGATGACCGTTCTGAAAGATCCACACCAGCGAACCGAACGCCGCAGTGAGCGATAAGACGTTGCACAGCAACGCTTTCACCGGTAGCACCACGCTGCCCGTGAGCAGGAACAGCAGCGCGAACGTAATGACGCCGATCAGCCCTAACACCAGCGGTAGCCGGGCAACAATCGCCTGCACACTGTCGCGGTTGATCTCCGCCATACCCGCCAGCTCTACCGGTCGGCCGGCCGGCCCTGCCACCGCGTGCAGCCGGTCGAGCTGAGTGTTCGACGCCTGCGAGAACAGCGGCGCGGTACTGGCGACCGTCAAGAAGGCGCTGTCGCGGCCGAGGCCGGTCGCCGCGGACGGCGGGCCGACCCGCTTACCGGCGACGAACGTTCCGGTCGGCGCTGACACAGCGGTGACGTCGGCGACCCGTGACAGGTCGGCGGCGTACCGGCCGAAGTCACCCGGACGCACCCCTCGAGCGTCGGGCACAACGACCGGTACCGCCGTCGCTGAATCGTCTTTGAAGTCACGGCGCAGTTCGTCGCCGACCGCATGTGCCGAGGCCGATGCCGGCAGCACACGGTCGTCGGGCATGCCCCACTTCACCCCGAGGAACGGCGATCCCAGCAGCAACAGCAGGGCGACCACCGCCAGACCGATCGGCAGCGCCCGCCGCGTCACGATCTTGGTCGAGCGGTACCAGAACATCTGCTCCACCGGTTTGCGCACCGGGTCCGGTCGCCTGAACAGCCGCCGCGCACCGCGGCGGACATCCAGGGCGTCCAGCCGCGGGCCGAGCAGCACGATCGCGGCCGGTGTCACGACGATGGCCGCCACCGCGACGAACGCGACCGTCGCCACGCCGCCGTAGGCGAACGACTTCAGGAAGTACATCGGGAAGAGCACCATGGCCGACATCGACAGGCACACAGTCGTCGCCGCGAACAGCACGGATCGTCCTGCGGTGGCCATGGTCCGGATCAGCGCCTCGTTCGGCTCACGGCCGTCGGCGAGCTCGTCTCGGTAGCGGCTGATGATCAACAGGGTGTAGTCGATGGCCAGCGCCAGACCCATCGCGCTACTGAGGTTCAGCGCATAGGTCGACACATCGGTGGTGAAGCTGATCAGTCGCAGCACCGACATGGCCCCGACGATGGCAAGACCGCCCAGCGCAACAGGCAACGCGGCGGTGAGCACACCACCGAAAACCCAGACCAGCACGAGAAAGCTCAGCGGAATCGCGATGGATTCCATCAACAGCAAGTCGCGCTCATTCTGGCCATTGATCTCTTCATAGACCGTCGCCACGCCGCCGGCGCGAACGACGACGCCGTCGCGGTCATGGACGACCCGATCGGCGATGCTCTTGGCGTACTTCTGCGCGTAGTTCTCGCCGCCTTCGAGGTTGGCGACGATCAGGCCGGACTTGCCGTCCTTGCTCACCAAATCGGCGGCCAGGTGCGAGCCGGCGGCGCCGGACCCCGCGGCGGCGGGTCCGGTCCACGCCGAGACCACATTGAACACCCCGGGCGAGCCGTGAATCTGCGCGACGATGTCGGTGGCGACGAGACGGGCTTTCGCGCTTTGGGCGCCGTCCGGTGCGGTCACCGTGATGACCAGCTGCTGGTCGCTCTGTCCGAACTTGTCGGTCAGCAGCGCGATGGCCCGTGCCGACTCAGCAGCGGGGTCCTGGAAACCGCCGGCCGACAAGCTTTTGGCGACGGGGATGCCGAACACAGCGGCTGCGACCATCACCAGGAACGCCGCTGCGAGGATCCGCCGAGGTGCGGCAATGGCGAGGCGAGCGATCCACTGCAGCATCGGCGTCCTTTCGTCGTGATACCCGCGCTAACTTATCAGCGATAACTTAGCCACGCAACGGAGTGGTCGTAGCGTTTGCGCTTTAAAAACAATGACGAGTGCGATACCCGCATCGGTTCAACGGAACGCACGATAACCAGGACATTTTTCGGAGCTTAAGCGATTACACGCCTGCCCAATAGGTCAGTTCCAACCATCCGGACGTGGTGTCCGGACTGCGAGCACTTACCGACCGGTAACAATTGCCACCATTTTCCGAACCGTGACTCAAAGATTCCTTAAACGTTGCCCATACGCTCAACTGCATGTGGATCGATGACTCCAGTGCCGACGTAATCAAAGCTGATTTCGAGGCCCTCTATCACGGCGACATGCTGGTCGAGGGTGAGTGCTCGGAGCAGCTCGACGACTGGCAGCCGCTGCCCAACGCGAGCTGATTCGCCGGGCACGCGTCCTCGCGCCGAGGACCTGCCTGAAACGAGGTGATCGCCGGCCTCATCTTCGCCTTTGGCGATCCCTGCGTCCTCTCCCGATCAGTCCTGATTCAGCACAAAGCCCCCGCCGTCGGCGGGGGCTTTTGCAGCGGTCCTCCGCTTTAGCGAGGCGCCATCCGAATGGCGCCGTCGAGCCGGATGACCTCACCGTTGAGCATCGGGTTCTCGACGATGTGCACGGCCAAAGCGCCGTACTCGTCCGGGTTGCCCAGCCGGCTGGGGTGCGGCACCTGCTTGCCGAGTGACTCGCGAGCCGGCTCGGGCAGACCTGCCAGCAGCGGGGTGTCGAACAGACCGGGGGCGATCGTGACGACTCTGATGGCCTTGCTGGCCAGGTCACGTGCGATCGGCAGCGTCATGCCGACCACGCCACCCTTGGACGCCGAGTACGCGGCCTGACCGATCTGACCATCGAACGCGGCCACCGACGCGGTGTTGACGATGACGCCGCGCTCTTCGCCGACGAGGTCTTGCTGGGCGATCCGCTCGGCCCCGAGCCGCAGCACGTTGAACGTCCCGATCAGGTTGATCTCCACCACCTTGCGGAAGAGCTCCAGCGGGAAGGGTCCGTCCTTACCCAGTGTCTTGATCGCGTTGCCGGTGCCCGCGCAGTTGATCACGATGCGCAACGGGCCGAGCGATTCGGCGATGTCCAGCGCAGCCGTCACGGCCTTCTCGTCGGTGACGTCGGCGGGGGCGAAGCGCGCCCGATCACCCAGTTCGCGGACCACCTCTTCGCCCTTGAGGTCGAGCACCACCACCTGCGCGCCTGCGTCGAGCAGACGCTTGGTGGTGGCCAAGCCGAGGCCGGACGCCCCACCGGTGACGAGCGCTACGGCATCTCTGATCTCCACGCATTGTTCCTTTCGATGCGGCCAGGCCCCACGCGAGCCGACCTACTGGTTGGTCGGGACTATACCCAGTCGGCGAGGACGGATTCGGTGTCGGATCCCGGCTCCCGCGGCGGACGCGGTTTGTCGGTCGCGCTCCGGGAGAACCGCGGCGCCGGCAGCGGCTGCAGGCCGTTGCCGACCCGGTAGAAGGTGTTGCGCTCGGTGATGTGCGGTTCGGTCTCGACCTCACCGAAGGCCAGCACCGGCGTCACGCAGGCGTCCGAATCGGCGAACACCTTGGCCCAGTGGTCGCGGTCCTTGCCGGTGAACACCTCGGTGAACCGGGCGCGCAATTCGGGCCACCGACTGCGGTCGTTCTGCGCCGGCAGGTCGGCCGGGTCCAAGCCGAGCCCGTCCAGCATCGCCGCATAGAACTGCGGCTCGATCGCGCCCACCGACACGTAACGGCCGTCGGCGCATTCGTAGGTGTCGTAGTAGGGCGCTCCGCCGTCGAGCATGTTGGTGCCGCGCTCGTCGGTCCACATGCCCATCTCGCGGAATGCCCACATCATCTGCACTAGCACCGACGAGCCGTCGACCATCGCGGCGTCGACGACCTGGCCCTTGCCGGAGGTCTGCCGCTCCCACAGCGCCGACAGAATCCCGAGCAGCAGGAACATCGAACCGCCGCCGAAGTCACCGACCAGATTCAGTGGCGGTACCGGCCGCTCGCCCGCCCGGCCGATCGAGTGCAGCACGCCGTTGAGCGAGATGTAGTTGATGTCATGGCCGGCCTGTTGACTGCGCGGGCCGGTCTGTCCCCAGCCCGTCATTCGGCCGTAGACGAGCCGCTCGTTGACCTTGGCGCAGTCTTCCGGGCCGAGGCCCAGACGTTCGGTGACGCCGGGCCGGTAGCCCTCGATCAGCACGTCGGCCTTGGCGACGAGCTTGAGCACCAGGTCGCGACCCTGCTCGGACTTCAGGTCCGCGACGACGAAACGGCGGTTGCGAAGCATGGGATCCGCGCCGCTGGCGCCGGGACGGTCGACCCGGACGACGTCGGCGCCGAGGTCACCGAGGATCATCGCGGCGTGCGGGCCGGGCCCGATTCCGGCGAGTTCGATGACTCGCAATCCTGTCAGCGGTCCCGCCATGATCTCCCGACCTCTCTGTCGACCTACCCTTGTGGCGGTCGCTAGCGCGGCGAAGCCGGGCGCAGCGGGCCGCGACAACAATGACCCAGTCGCATCTTCGCAGTCGGCTTGGTCGGCGCCGCACTCCGGGGCTTAAAGTCGAGCCATGACCGCCATCGATTCCGGTATCGACGCCCTCGCACCCGTCGACGGGCTTGCCGTCTCTCTGGCCGACGGCGTGCTGTCGGTGACGATCGACCGCCCGGACAGCTTGAATTCGCTGACGCTGCCGGTGTTCGAGGGGATCGCCGATGCCATGGAGCAGGCGGCCAACGATCCCCGGGTGAAAGTGGTGCGGCTTGGCGGCTCGGGTCGCGGCTTCTGCTCCGGAGCGGGAATGAGCGCCGACGACGTGGCGGCCGAAGGCCTGGGCGACGAACTGATTCTGGCGGCCAATCGCGTGGTGCGGGCGATCACGACGCTGCCGCGCCCAGTCGTCGCCGTCATCCAGGGCCCGGCGGCCGGCGTCGGTGTCTCGCTGGCCTTGGCCTGTGACCTGGTATTGGCTTCGGACGCAGCGTTTTTCATGCTCGCCTTCACCAAGATCGGCCTGATGCCCGACGGCGGCGCCTCGGCGTTGATCGCCGCCGCGATCGGCCGGATCGGTGCGATGCGGATGGCCTTGCTCGCCGAACGGCTGCCCGCCGCCGACGCACTGGCGTGCGGCCTGATCAGCGCGGTCTACCCGGCCGGCGACTTCGAGGCCGAGGTGGACAAGGTGGTGTCCGGGCTGCTGCACGGCCCCGCGGTGGCCTTCGCCAAGACCAAGCAGGCGATCAATGCGGCCACGCTCACCGAGTTGGAGCCGGCCCTACAGCGTGAACTCGAGGGTCAGTCGGTGCTGCTGAACTCGCACGACTTCCGCGAGGGCGCAAGGGCTTTCCAAGATCGTCGGACGCCCGCCTTCACTGACAGCTGAGCAACGGCGGCTGAGCGCGTCAGAAACCGAACAGCGGCGGCAACGCGAGCAGCACGACCAGCGTCCACACGAAGTGCGTCAGGATGGGCGCCAGCACCCCGCCGGTGGCGCGGCGCTCGAGTGCGCAGACGGTTCCGAGGAAGATCGCGGCGAAACCAAGCATCAGGTTCCCGCTGGCCAACGTCGCGATGACGTACACCACGGTCGAAATCACCAACGGGTGGCGCCGCCCCAGCGCCGTGTACAGGGCGCCGCGGTAGAAGAGCTCTTCGGTGATGCCGCCCAGCAATGCCACGGCCATGGTCAGCCGCCAAGACCCCTGGTCGGTGTACTGCAGCACACGGGTGATCAGCTCCGCGACCACCGGGATCTCCCTGGCGATCAACCCGCCGAGCACGAAGACACCGCCGAGCAGCAGACCGATGACGCTGCCGCTGATGACCGGGCGCTGATTGCGGCCGCGCCAGCGGGCGCCGCCCAGATGCAGCGGCCCGGAGGCGAACGCGCCGAACCCCCACACACACGCCAGCACCAGCGACCACCAGTAGAAGCTCGCCTGACCGGGATGACTGCGCAGCGCGAAACTCAGCGCCGTGGCGCCCAGCACCAGCACGATCGCAACGACGATCCGGCGGCGCAGTATGACCGACGGCGGCTCATTGTGCGGCACAGCGACATTGACGATTCCTCGCCGGATCTCCTCCAGGGCGCTCGTCGCCGGAGCAGCGGTGCTCGCGTCACTCATAATCCGAAATGCACCTTCGGGGTCAGCGTGATCAACATGTCAAGACCGGTCCGCAGTACGCCGGCGATCGGGCCCGGGACAACATTAACCAAGCCGAGGCCGGGTCGCGCGATCGACGGCGTCACGACGCCCGCAAGTCGCCGCAGCCGCAGGGTGTCACCCCCGGCCCACGTCGGATCGCTGTCGGCCAGGTCATGCGGATCAGCGAGGGCGTTGACCGGGCGCGGACGACGCTCGGCCAGCGAGCGAGTTATCGCCTCCTTGATCGACAGCAGTCCGCCGGGCGGATCGGGAACCAGGTCATGCAGGCCGGCACCGCTGGCCTGCATCGGATAGTCGAGCGACTCGACCAAGTCCGCGGCCAGTCCATCAGGCACCGGCAACGCCAACGCCGTCACCCAGGACGCCAACGTGGTGCCGATTCCCCACACCGGCAGGCCGGTGTGACACTTTCCCGCGATGCGCGCATATGTCTGGAGGAGGTCGCGGTACGAGGTGGTGTCCGGCCCGGCGATGTCGTAGGCGCCCGCCGGAACCTGCTGGGGGTCCGCGGCCGCGACGAGGTAGTGCACAACGTCGCGAATGGATATCGGGTCGATCGGGTTCTCCATCCACTTCGGTACCGGGATCACCGGGAAGCGGTCGGCGACGTAGCGCAGCATCTCGAATGACGTCGAGCCCGCGCCGAATATCACGGCGGCGCCGAGCCACACCACTTCCGGGCCACCGTCGATCGTCAGCGCTTCGGCCACCTCTGCCCGACTGGCCAGGTGTTCGGACAGATTTCCGTCGTCCGGGACATGAGGAACGAAGCCGCCGAGGTAGACGATGCGACGAACGCCGGCGTCGTGTGCCGCGGCCGCGACGTTGCCTGCTGCGGCGCGGTCGGCATCGCGGAAGCCGGGTTGGCCGATGGCGTGTACCAGGTAGTAGATGACGTCGACCGGACCGGCGGCAGCCAACGCAGATCGCGCGGATTCGGAGTCGGAGGCATCCAGCTGTACGGGCGTGATGTCGTCGAACCAGCCGAACTCGCCGAGCCGTGCCGGGTCGCGGGTTGCGGCCAACACCTCATGACCGGCGTCAAGAAGCGCCGTGACCAGCCGCGATCCGACATACCCGGTCGCGCCGGTCACCAAAATCCGCACAGTTGCAACCTACCGATCGTCATTGATTACCGAACGTTTAGTTCAGTTGTTGCCCCGCACCGCGCTGAGCAAACCGGAGTGTCCGCCGTCACACCCGGCACGGGCCGATTTCAGCTGTCCGACATATTGTTGTTATGTTCCAACTAACCGGATTGAACCAGGACTGCGGTGTACCCGCATTGAGCACATGAAGACCATTCCGAAGACTCCGTCTGACCCTGTCGGCAAGGGGGACGCCATGACATCAAGCCCATCCATCGCGTCGGCATCCGTCGCATTCCCGCCCTATCAAGTGGGCCAGCAAGAGGCTCTCGCCGGTCTGACCGGGTTCGGCGGCCCGCACTTCGCCCGTTTCGCAGCCAAGGCCGGAGTCGAGAGACGCCGCATCGCGCTACCGCTGCCGGAGTACGGCAAGCTGAGCGGCTTCACCGAAGCCAACGACGTCTACATCGACGTTGCGATGACCCTCGCCGAACGTGCGATTCTGGCGGCCCTCGACGCCGCGAAGGTGAACGCTGCTGACGTCGATATCGTCTTCTCGACGACGGTCACCGGCCTGGCGGTACCCACCGTGGAGGCCCGGTTGGCGACGCGCCTGGGGCTGCGGCCGGATGTCAAACGCGTGCCGTTGTTCGGACTCGGTTGCGTCGCAGGCGCAGCCGGAGTGGCCCGCATGCATGACTACCTGCTGGCGTTCCCCGATCAGGTGGCAGTGTTGCTCGCCGTCGAGCTGTGTTCGTTGACGCTGCAGCGCGACGACGATTCGGTGGCCAACCTGGTGGCCGCCAGCTTGTTCGGCGACGGCGCGGCTGCCGTCGTCTGCAGAGGGGCCAGCCACACCGCAGCAGGGCCCAGGGTGCTGGCCAGTCGCAGCCGGATCTACCCCGACACCGAAGAGGTGATGGGCTGGGACATCGGCAGCACCGGCTTCAAGATCAAGCTGTCCACTGAGGTGGCGACCGTCGCTGAGAAGTACGTGGGTGACGACGTCCGCAAATTCCTCGCCGACCACGGCCTGACCACGTCTGACATCTCGACGTGGGTCTGCCACCCCGGTGGTCCGAAAGTCATCGAGGCCATCGAGGCCACTCTCGACCTGCCGGCGAACGCCCTCGACCTCACCCGGAAGTCGTTGCGTGACAACGGGAACTTGTCGTCGGTGTCGGTGCTCGATGTGCTCCGCGCGAACCTCGCCGATCCGCCGGCGCCGGGCTCGTTCGGGCTGATGATCGCCATGGGGCCGGCGTTCTGCTCCGAACTCGTGCTGCTCGGCTGGTAGCTGGTGTACTACCTGCTGATTCTGGCTGTCGGCGTCGAGCGCCTGGCCGAGCTGATCGTCTCCAAACGCAACGCCCGGTGGGCTTTCTCGCACGGCGGCAAGGAGTTCGGCCATGACCACTATCCGGTGATGGTCACGATCCATGTCGCATTGCTGCTCGGCTGCGTCGTCGAGGTGTGGGCATTGCACCGGCCTTTCCTCCCGTGGCTGGGCTGGCCGATGCTCGCCCTCGTGGCGCTGACTCAGGTGTTGCGCTGGTGGTGTGTGACGACGCTGGGCCCGCGATGGAACACGCTGGTGATCGTGGTTCCCGGGGCGCCGTTGGTTCGACGTGGTCCGTATCGGTGGCTGCATCACCCGAACTACGTAGCCGTCGTCACCGAAGGTGTCGCGCTTCCGCTCGTCCACACGGCGTGGCTGACCGCGCTGTGTTTCACGCTGGCCAACGCACTGGTACTGACGGTGCGAATCCGGGTCGAGAACGCGGCGCTGGGTTACTGCGGTGGGAATGCGTTGGCGCGCTGAGTTATCGGCGGCGAGCTTTCAACGCTGTGGCTAGCGCGACTTCCACACCGGGCGACGCTTCTCGGCGAATGCCAGCGGCCCTTCCTTGGCGTCCTCGGTTCGCAGCAGCGTCGAGAATTCGCGCGCGGTGCGGGCCCAGCCGGGCTCCTCGGCGGGGATGACACCGTCGTCGGCGCCACAGGCGATCCGCTTGCTGGCCTGCACCGACAGCGGTGCGTTGACGGTCACCCGCTCGGCCAGGGCCAGCGCGGCGTCCAGCACGGTGCCGTTCGGTACGACCTGATTGATCAGTCCCCAGGTGGCCGCTTCGGCTGCGCTGATCGGCTCGCCGGTGAGCAGCATCTGCATGCCGATCTTGCGGGGCAGTTGCTCCGCAATGCGGAAGACTCCACCGGCGCCGGCGAGTAGGCCGACTTTGACCTCGGGCAGACCGAATTGCGCGCGTTCTTCGGCCACCACGAGATCACTGGCCAGCGCCAGCTCGGTGCCGCCGCCGAGCGCGGTGCCGTTGACCGCGGCGATGGTCGGCTTGTCGATGAAGTGGTGCACGTAACCGGCGAATCCCCAGTCTGCGTGGTCCGGGTGATACAGGTTCTCGCGTCGTGAAATCGCCTTGAGATCCGCTCCCGCACAGAAGGATTTGTCGCCGGCTCCGGTGATCACGACCGCGCGCACCTCGGCGTCGTCTTGCGCCTGCTGCAGCGCGTCGCCCACACCGATGCTCACCGCGCCGTTGACGCAGTTACGCGCCTCCGGCCGGTTGATCGTGATGACCAGGACGTTGCCGCGGCGCTCGGTGAGCACCGCCGGTTCGGTCACAGCAGCTCAATGATAGTGGCGTTGGCCTGCCCGCCGCCCTCACACATCGTCTGCAGTCCGTACCGAATTCCCTTGTCCCGCATGTGGTACAGCATGGTCGTCATGATCCGGGCACCGGATCCGCCGAGCGGGTGACCGAGGGCGATCGCGCCGCCGTTCGGGTTCAGCTTCTTCTCGTCGGCACCGATGTCTTTCAGCCAGGCCAGCGGCACCGGCGCGAACGCCTCGTTGACTTCGAAGACCCCGATGTCGTCCAGCGACAGGCCGGAACGCTTCAGCGCCTTCTGGGTCGCCGGGATCGGCGCGGTCAGCATGATCACCGGGTCGGCACCGGCCAGCACGGCGGTGTGCACCTTGGCGATCGGCGTGAGCTTCAATTCCTTGGCCTTCTCCGCGGACATGAACAGCAGTGCGGCCGATCCGTCGGAGATCTGGCTGGAGTTACCGGCGTGGATCACACCGTCTTCTTTGAAGGCGGGCTTGAGCTGAGCCATCTTCTCGATCGGCGTGCCGCGACGGATGCCCTCGTCCTTGAGCACCACTGAGCTCTCCGAGCCATCCGCTACCTTGATGCCGACGATCTGGTCGTCGAACGCGCCGGAATCCTGTGCCGCGGCGGCCTTCTCGTGCGAGCCCAAGGAGAACTGGTCGACTGTCGTCCGGTCGAATCCCCATTGCTCGGCGATCATCTCGGCGCCGATGCCCTGGTTGGGCGTCCGGTCGTAGCGTGCCTTGAAGCCCGGCGAGAACGGGTTGCCGCCGTTCGCGAGTGAGGCACCCATCGGCGTCCGCGACATCGACTCGACACCACCGGCAACGACGACGTCGTAATGTCCGGCGACCACACCGGCGGCTGCGAAGTGGATCGACTGCTGGCTGGAGCCGCACTGCCGGTCGACGGTGACACCGGGCACGGTCTCCGGCCACCCCGCGGCCAGCAGCGCAGTGCGGCCGATGTCCATCGACTGCTCGCCGGCCTGCATGACGCACCCCCAGATCACGTCGTCGACGAGACCGGGATCGATGCCGGCCCGCTCGACCAGGCCGTTGAGCACCTGGGCGGACAGGTCGGCGGCGTGAACGCCGGACAAGCCGCCGTTGCGCTTGCCGACGGGTGAACGCACTGCCTCGACGATGACGGCTTCAGCCATGACGTACATCTCCTCCACGTGAGTATTTCCCTCGATTGTTGACCAACCCGTTGGACGGCTCGTCGCGGGGGTGCGCTACCCGCCGGTAGCGTCGCGCCGCGTACTTTGAAAGACGTGTCGCGCATTGTCATCATCGGCGGCCACGGCAAGGTCGCTCTCCACCTGGCCCGCGTCCTCACGGACCGCGGCGACCACGTGACATCGATATTCCGCAACCCCGACCACGCCGACGACGTCGCGGCCACCGGGGCGCGTCCGGCCGTCGCCGACATCGAGAACTCCGACACTAACGCGCTCGCCGATCTGCTCGCCGGCCACGACGCGGTGGTGTTCTCCGCCGGTGCCGGTGGCGGCGATCCGGCCCGCACCTACGCCGTCGACCGCGACGCCGCGATTCGGGTGATCGACGCCGCCGCGCTGGCAGGCGTGCGACGTTTTGTGATGGTGTCCTACTTCGGCGCCGGCCCGGACCACGGTGTGTCGCAGGACGATTCGTTTTACGCCTACGCCGAGGCGAAGGCGGCGGCCGATGCTCACCTGCGTGCCGGCGACCTGGACTGGACTGTGCTCGGGCCCGGCCGGCTCACGCTGGACCCGGCGACCGGCAGGATCGCCGTCGGCGGTTCCGGAAGCGACAGCGCCGGAAAGGGAGAAGTCTCCCGCGAAGACGTCGCACTGGTCGCGGCCGCCGTGCTGCACGACGACTCGACGATCCGGCGCACCATCGACTTCAACAACGGTGACGTGCCCATACCGGAGGCGCTGGCTAGCAGCGGCGATCGCTAGCCCGGCCAAGCCGAGCGCGGCGGGACGCCGCCATCGATCGGGTAATCTCGGCGCCGCAGCTGGTTTGCCGCCATCGCCACTCGTGGCGCCGACGGCATCACGCGCAGCACGTTAGATGTGCTTCGTAAGAGGGAACCCGGTGAGAGTCCGGGACTGTCCCGCAGCGGTATGCAGGAACGAACGCCGTCATCAGCACTGGTCGCAAGACTGGGAAGCGACGGCCAGTAGGAGCACCACCCGGTGCGCGCCTGTGAGTCCGAATACCTGCCGACTGTGCCGGGCGCGCCGCGCCTGGCGGCTCACCGCCTCGTGGAATGGGCGTCTGGCCGACACGGTTGCAGTGGCTACGTGCCCGCTGCACCGGATCGGTTCTGCGTCCGCTGGCGGCGACCACCCGTCGATCAAAGGACCAAGAACGCATCGTGACCGCAAAACCGTTTACCGCCACCGTCACCGGCTCCCCACGCATAGGCCCGCGCAGGGAACTCAAGAAAGCCACCGAGGGCTATTGGGCGGGCCGGACACCGCGTTCCGAACTCGAATCCGTCGCCGCCACGCTGCGTCGCGATACCTGGTCGCAGTTGGTCGCAGCCGGCCTGGATTCGGTGCCGGTGAACACCTTCTCCTACTACGACCAGATGCTGGACACCGCCGTGCTACTGGGTGCGTTACCGGCCCGGGTACAGGGTATTTCCGACGATCTGGACCGTTACTTTGCGGCCGCGCGCGGCACTGGCGACGTGACGCCGTTGGAGATGACCAAGTGGTTCGACACCAACTATCACTACATCGTTCCCGAGATCGGGCCGAAGACGAAGTTCTCGCTGCACCCCGAGAAGGTGCTGTCGGAGCTCAAAGAGGCTCGCGATCTTGGCGTTCCGGCTCGTCCAGTCGTCATCGGGCCGATCACCTTCCTGCTGCTGAGCAAGGCGGTCGACGGCGGGGGCGCTCCGATCGAGCGGCTCGACGAGCTCACTGCGCTCTACGCCGATCTCCTCGATCAGCTGGCGGACACGGGCGCGGACTGGGTCCAGATCGACGAGCCTGCGTTGGTGACCGACATCTCGGCCGACGCGGCCGCGCTCGCCGAGCGGGTCTACAACACGCTGGGGACGCTGGACAAGCGGCCCGCGATCCACGTCGCCACCTACTTCGGCGACTTGGGCACGACACTGTCCGCGCTGGCCCGCACGCCGGTCGACGCGATCGGCGTCGACCTGATTCGCGGCTCCGACTCGTCGATCGCCGCGGTGCCTGAGCTGGCCGGCAAGACGTTGGTGGCCGGAATTGTCAACGGGCGCAACATCTGGCGCACCGACCTGGAGTCCGCACTGAGCCGGCTGACCGCCTTGCGGGGCTCGGTGGGCTCGCTGGCTGTCTCCACATCGTGCTCGACGTTGCACGTGCCGTACTCGCTGGAGCCGGAGAGCGATCTCGACGATGCGCTGCGCAGCTGGCTGGCGTTCGGCGCGGAGAAGGTGCACGAGGTCGCCACGTTGGCGAAGGCGCTGAAGGATGGTCGCGATGCGGTCGCGAAGGAGATCGAGGCCTCCAACGCCGCGGTCACGTCGCGGGAGTCCGACCCGCGTCTGCACGTCGACCGGGTGCGAGAGCGCATCGACTCGATCGCGAAGTCCGGTGGCACCGAGCGCGGGCCGGCCGACAAGCGTCGCGAGGAGCAGACCGAGCGCCTGCATCTGCCGCCGCTGCCGACCACGACGATCGGCTCCTACCCACAGACGTCGGCAATTCGCAAGGCGCGTGCGGCATTACGCTCCGGCGAGATCGACAGGGGAGAGTACGAAAAGCGGATGCGCAACGAGATCGCCGACGTCATCAAGCTGCAGGAAGATCTCGGCCTCGACGTGTTGGTGCACGGCGAGCCGGAGCGCAACGACATGGTGCAGTACTTCGCCGAGCAGTTGGAAGGCTTCTTCGCCACCGACAACGGCTGGGTGCAGTCGTACGGCAGTCGCTGCGTTCGCCCGCCCATCCTCTACGGAGATGTCACCCGCCCGCACCCGATGACGGTCGAGTGGATCACGTATGCCCAGTCGCTGACCGACAAGCCGGTCAAGGGCATGCTCACCGGTCCGGTGACGATCCTGGCCTGGTCGTTCGTCCGTGACGATCAGCCACTGGCCGACACCGCGAACCAGGTGGCGCTGGCCATCCGCGACGAGACGGTCGATCTGCAGGAGGCCGGCATCGCCGTGATCCAGGTCGACGAGCCCGCGCTGCGCGAACTGCTACCGCTGCGCGACGCCGACAAGCCAGCTTACCTGGACTGGGCGGTCGGCTCGTTCCGGCTGGCGACCTCGGGCGTCGCGGACGCCACCCAGATCCACACGCATCTGTGCTACTCGGAGTTCGGTGAGGTGATCGGCGCGATCGCCGATCTGGATGCCGACGTCACCTCGATCGAGGCGGCGCGCTCGCACATGGAGGTGCTCGACGACCTCAACGCAGCGGGCTTCTCCAACAGCGTCGGACCGGGTGTCTACGACATCCACTCGCCGCGGGTGCCGAGCACCGACGAGATCGCCACGTCGCTGCGGGCGGCACTGAAAGCCGTTCCAGCCGAGCGGCTTTGGGTCAACCCCGACTGCGGCCTGAAAACCCGCAACTCCGACGAGGTCGAGGCGTCGCTGGCCAACCTGGTCGCCGCGACCAAGGAAGTGCGCGCCAACGCGTAGGCCACCTGGGCTTCGCCTTCAGCTGGGCGTTGACGAGTGAATGTGCACCGGGACGTCGTCGGCCCACGGCTGGCGGGTCACCATGTCGGCTACTCGGACGTAGCCGCGTTCGAACTCGCCGGTGGCGGCGTCGACCAACCGGTACTGCTGGGTCTGACGGTGGATGGGCTGGGCGTCGAGCATCACCACCCGCACTTCACCCGGTTCGAAGTGGCAGCGCTTTTGTAGCGCCGCAAGGAGCTGCTCGTTGCTGAAGTGTCCGTCGCCGAAATTCCATCCGATGGCGGTACTGGTGATGCGTTCACCGTCGGTCAGGACGAAGTCGTCCTCGTTCTGGCCGATCATCGCGCGATGCGCCAAGGTGAACAACGCCCGGCCGTGAGTATTGAAAGCGCGGAACGCATAACCCATATACATCGGGATCTGCGCGGCTTCCTTGCTGCCGTAGAATTTCTCGAGTTGCGCGGCGGGCATGCTCGCGATCGCCACAACGCCTTTGGCGATCTTCTCGTCGGCCGACGGCTTCATGCACCACAGCGTGGTGTCCCAGTTGCCCGCGTAATAACGCATGCCCGGCAGGAAAGACACCTTGCGCGGCAACAGGTTTCCGGTCACGACCGTGCCCGCGACGACGAGGAACAGCAGTATCGGCAGCGGTGTGGTCAAATCGCTCAGCCCGATCGACGCGTGCCCGACGAACAGCGCGAGCACGCTGAACATCATGAAGACGTTCCACTCCAGCGGCACGCCCATCGGGATCGACGACAGGATGCCGAAGTGGAAACACAGCATGACGAACGCCGCGACCGCCGTCGGCCAACCACCGTGACTGAAGAACAACACCAGTGGTACCAGGCCCTCGATCGCGGTGCTGAAATGCGCAAGCCAACGCGAAGCCCGGCCCGGTCGCAGATCGTCCGGAAAGTGTTCAAAGAAACGGCGTTTGATGAACCGCGGCCGAAACACCGGGTTGTTGCTCATCATCGTCGAGATGACGAACGGGAAGTGCTTGTTGAGCTTCGACGTCGCCGCGCCCAGCCAGATGACCAGGCAGACCAGCTTGGCGCCGATGATCATATCCACCCCGTAGCCGGCGAACAAGAACGCGACGGTGAACGACGCGTACACCTCGCCGCGCGCGGCTAGGAAGATGACTTTGTCGCGCAGACCCAGAACAGCCAATACGCCCAACACCGCCCAGATCTCCCAGCCCGGCAGCACGCCGACCGTCGTGCCGAGCGCTGGGACCGGGCCGGTGCCGTCGGAGAAGATCGCGACGACGAGAAGCACCAACAGCGCGCCGTAGAGCAGCGCGTCGACCGGCGTCCGGTTATCCCCCTTCGTGAACGGAACGCGTCCCGGCCAGGGTGGCAACCGGATGGTTCCGGGCCGCAGCCAGTACAGGATCGAGCCCAATGGCGGGAAGAACCGGTTGTTCAGCGGTCCGAAGCCGCAGCCGAGGCCGACGACTTCGAACAACATCGTGTAGAGCACGACCTTCTCGAACACGATCGGCTCGGCGTACCAGTGCGCGACGTCGGTGAAACCGGAAATGCCGTGCGTGGTCAGCGCCAACAGCCACGCCGCCAGAATGTAGAGCGCGATCTTGACGACGTAGAACAGGTGCAGCAGCACCGGGGTGCCGAAGCCCACCTCCGCCCAATGCCGGGCCATCGGGATGATCTTCTCGGCGCGAGTGCCCTTGCTCCACTCGTCGAAGTCGATCTGCGGAGTCTCCTGCTTGAGAAATCCCATGGCGGCAAGATTAGAACGTGTTCTAGCCGGATGGTTCCCGTTCTTCGTAAACCCTGCCGCCGGGATCACACCCAACCCTTGACTACTACCGCACGTAGTAGTACTAAGATGACTACAGGCTGTTTATCTTGCTCGCCCGCATCAAGGACGGTGATCCGCGATGACAACACAGCTTTCGCGTCCACCCGACGCCGCCACCCGGTCTCTGCGCTGGGCGGCAATACTTTTCGCCGTCGGCTGGGGCATTCACGTCTGCGACCATCTGCGCCGGGGCATGTCATCGGTTCCGCACGCGATCATGGTCGGCGGCATGATCCAGGGAGTCTTCGTCATCGCCGCCATCGCGATGGCGCTGACTGGGCGCCGCCGGGCACCCGAGGCGGCAATCGTGGTCGGTTTCGGCAGCGCTATCGGATTCACATACGCGCATCTGTTGCCGTCGTTCTGGCCGGCCTTTCAGGACAGCTTCGTCTCCGGGCCGCGGATCAACGTGACATGGTTTTCCTGGGTCAGCGCGGTCGCCGAGATCGGCACCGCCATCGTCTTCGGAATACTCGGCACGCGGGCGGTCAAGGAGGTGGCGCGGTGAAGGGAACACTGTTCTTCGACGGGGCTTGTGGAATGTGCACTCGTTCCAAGGATTTCCTGCTGAAGTTCAACCGCACCGGCAACGTGCACACCGAGCCGTTGCAGAGCAGCGGCGCTGCCGAACGTCTGGGTGTCGCACCGACGAGCCTGCTGGATTCGGTGCGCTGGCTGGATGACTCCGGTGCCGTCTACTCCGGCGCGGAGGCCGCCAACGCCGCGGTCTGCGCAGCTACCGGGACGCGCATCCCGTTGGCGATCTACCGGATTCCCGGCATCCGCTTCATCGAAGACGCGGTCTACACGTGGGTGGCCGGACACCGCTACCGGTTCCCGGGTGCGACGCCGTATTGCGAAACGCACCCGGCCGCCTGCTAAGCCCGTCGCGGCGGCCGCGGCACAAAGCGCGACACCCGATCGATGACGTCCTGATACCCCGGACGCCGCTCCAGGCTGCGCGTCTCCATCATCGGGATGCTGCCGCCGAGGAACATGCCGAGCATCCCGACCGCTCCCAGGCTCAGCCACCACGCGTCCGACGGCGCGGTGGCAATGCCGAACAACGCCAGTGCAACCCAGAAGCTGAACTCGCCGAAGTAGTTCGGATGCCGCGACCAGGACCACAGTCCGCGATCCATCGCCTCACCGTCGGCCTTGTTGCGAACGAATCGGTGCATCTGCACGTCGGCGGCCAGCTCGAGGGCCACCGCTGCCAGCCCCACCACAGTCGCGACACCGGTGAGCCAACCGATGTCGGCTCCGGGCCTGGTCACCGCGACGTACACCGGCAGCATTCCGGCGAACACCAGCAGGGTGGGAATCAGGTGGATCGTCACCAGGTCGACGACGAACTCCCACCGCCCGGCCTTCTCCCGGAACATCGGATAGCGCCAATCCTCGTGGTGCAGGCCGGGAAACGCGTACAACCAGTTCGCGGTCAGCCGCACCGCCCACAGCACGACGACCGCCGCGATGAGCCAGCACCGCAGCTGATGCACGCCCGACTGACTCCACCAGAAGAACAGCATCACCGGCGGGATCACGCTCCAGTACGCGTCATAAAAGCTCGAGTTGCCATACGCCCGGCTGAACACGAACACCACCAGGGTGGCCAACAGGTCGGCGATCAGGGTGTCCAGCCATAGCCGGCCGGTGTGCACGCCGAAGATCAGCCAAGCCGCGGCGACCGCGATGGCGACGAGATACGCCAAGCTGACGAGCGCCAGTGATTTCGCCTTGCCCATGACCATCAGCTGCTTCTCCTCCAGTGCGGGCTTTTGACCGCTTCGAGCGCTTCGGTGACGTAGCGGTCGAGCGGCTTCGGTTTCTTCGCCGATTGGCGGACCCATTGCTGAAATGCGAAATCAGCTGCGGCGAAGGCCAGTTGGACCAGTAGACCGGGCCGGATGTCGGTGCCGGGATTGGCGCCCATCCGCGCGGCGACCAGCTTGGTCGCCCGCTCCTTGTCGGCGGGCAGGTGCACGGTCAGCTTGCCGAGTAGGTCTGGGGCAACCAGCAGGGCCGCCCGCCACTCCTCGGTATCGGCCTCGCCGAACGAACGGGTCCGGGTGATGATCGCGTTGATCAGCGCTTCGTCGGGTGACTCGGCGGCGGGCCGGTCTTCCAGCAAGCCGACGATGGCGGTGCCGCCATGCCGAACCGGTGCCAGCAACAGTTCTTCTTTCGTCGGAACGTGCCGGAAAAATGTGCGTGCCGAAACGCCCGCTGCCGCAGCGATTTCCTCCGTCGTCACCGCGTCATACCCGCGTTCGACGAACAGCCGGAACGCCGCGCGTCGGATATCGGCCCGGATCTGTGCCCGCTGCCGATCACGCAGCGACTCGCTCACCGGAACGAGCCGATTCCACCGTCGACGTGAATCGTCTGCCCGGTGATGAACGTCGCGTCGCTGCTGAGCAGAAACGCGACCAGCGCGCCGACGTCGCTGCGGACGTCGCCGATGCGCTTCATCGGAACACGCGCCACCGCCTTGTCGTATTCCTTGGGCGCGAACGACTTCCACAGCTTGACACCGTCGGATTCGGCGAATGGGCAGACGACGTTGACGCGGATGTTGTCGCGCCCCCATTCCAGCGCGGCGACCTTCGACAACCCGCGGATGGCTTCTTTGGCGGCGGCGTATCCGCCCCACTTCGGTTCGCCGCCGGTGCCGGTCCCCGAACCGAGGTTGACGATGGAGCCACCGCCCGCCGCCACCATCAGTGGGTGCACGGCCTGCATGAGAAGGAAACTCGCTCGCGGCCCGACGTCGTGACCGAGGGCGAAGTCCTCTCCGGTGATGTCAACGAACGCCTTGGGTTCGTTGGTGGCGATCGCGTTGTTGACCAGGCCGTGCACCGCACCGAAGGCGTCGACCGCGGCCGCGACGATCCGCCCGGCACTGTCAGGATCCCGCAGATCGGCGACCAATTGCTCGACTCGGCCAAGCGTCGTGAGTTCGTCGGTTGTCGCGGCAAGCTTTTCGTCTTGGATGTCGACCAGCAGGACCGCGGCCCCGCGTTCGAGTAGCGCGGCCGCGATGCCCTTGCCGACGCCTTGTGCGCCGCCGGTGATGATCGCGACGTGCCCGCGCATCGAGTCCGGGTGCGTGTAGCTCATCTGACCGGTCCCAGCTGTAGCGGCACGCCCCGGTGCATCTCGTAGGTGCTGCGCACGCCGTCGGGCAACTCGATGAATTCGACCGGAGTTCCGTCCGGATCTTTGACGAAAAACATTCGCACTCCGCCGATCTCGAAGGGCTCCTGCTCCGGTGAGTAGCCCGCTTCGCGGACACGACGATGGGTGTCGTCGAGATCGGTGACCGACAAGGAGATGTTCTGGATGCCGGTGATTCCCCGGCGGCCGCGCTCATCCGCGACGGGACTGGGCCCGAGTGACAGTAGTTCGATCATCAACCCGCCCAACAGACCGCCGACGACACGACCCTCCTGTTTGCGTTTCGCATGCAGGGCCGCGTCGAAAGACTCGCCGGACATCAGCGTCTCGAAGACGACGTCCATCCCCAGCACGTCGCGGTAGAAAGCGAGCGCGCGGTCCATGTCGGTCACGCCGACGACCAGATGACAGAACGACACGTCGGGCAGGACGGTCACTGCGCTACCTGGAGACCCGGCGCCGGGCGTCCGGCGAACATCGGCAGGTCCAGGTAGGTCTTGATGCCCGGCTCGGCCGCACACACGTCCGGGATGGCGTTCACACAGTGGTTGGCGGTGGCGACCACACCCGGATTCCGTTGCAGCCCTTCAGCGATCGACGGTGGCTGCAGGCCCTTGAAGGTCAGGCTCACGGTCGGGTCGCCGGTGATCTCGACCTCGAAGCGTTCGCCGCGACCGCCGAAATCCCACGCCGGTTCCAGGTTCTCTTCACCCATCAGCCAGTTGACCGCGGCGGTGATCACCGGCTCGCCGCCGGCGAGGGCTTGCCAGCGGAATCTGCGCGCCGCCACGGCTCCGGGTTTGATCGTGAACGGTCCGTAGTCGATGTCGGCGGTCGCGATGGCGATGTCCTGGAGCGTCCTGATGTTGGGTTCGATGTCGAATCCCATGTGATCGGCGATCATTCGCACCGACATCTTGAAGCCGTTTTCCAGCAGGCTGGCCATCGGACCTCCGATGGCCTCCTCCGGCGTGCCGCCGAAGCCCATGATGTGCCGCACCACGTCGGGGGCGTTGTAGGTGCGGATGTCGGAGAACTCCTCGGCGCGTACGTGGGTGATGGTCGACGACAGCGACGAGACCATCAGCGGGAACCGCTCGGTGATGCCACCGGGGTGGATGCCCGATCCGTGCAGCGTCACGCCGCCCTCGACGGCGGCGTCGACGATCGCCGCGACGGCGGGGTGGCTGAAGTCCGGGTAGACCCAGCCGACCGGGGTCACCACGTTCTTGCCGGACCGCAGAATCGCGACGACCTCGTCGTCGTTGGGGATCAGCGGGCTGTACATCACGCAGTCGGCGTCGAGTGCCAGCACGTCGTCGATGCTGGACGTTGCTGCGACGCCTAATTTTTCAGTGACGCCAACGATCTCACCGACGTCGCGGCCGTTCTTGTCCGCGCTGTGCACCCAGCAGCCGACCAGGTCGAGCTGCGGATGGTTGAGCACGCATTCGATGGCGGCCTTGCCGACGCCGCCGGTCGCCCACTGGATGACGCGCAGTTTGGTCATCGTGGCACACTATGACCGCCTGGCAGTCACTGTCAACGACGGGCGAAGATCCCCGCCGGGATCGTCGGCGCCGTCTGCAGCACATCGGGAAGCACTCGCACGTTGAGCGCGCGCACGCCGTCACCGTCCAGCTCGTCGAGCCGCTGGACGAGGTCCAGAAACCGTTGCTGCTCAACGGGGTCCACCACTGTGTCGGTGAGCTCGGCGAATTTGGCGATGTATTGTTCGCGCCCGAACGGCCTGGCGCCCAGGGGATGAGCGTCGGCGACGGCGAGCTCGTCGCTGATCACTTCGCCGCTTGTCAAGGTGATCTCGGCCCGTGCGCCGAAGGCCGGCTCAGTCGAGTGATAGCGGCGGGTCCACTCCGGATCTTCGACGGTGCAGATCTTCTGCCATAGCGCGACCGTGTCGGGCCGGTGCGCCCGCTCAGGAGCGTAGGAGCGTTCGTGGTGCCAGGTCCCGTCCTGCAGCGCGACGGCGAAGATGTAGGGCAGCGAGTGGTCGAGCGTCTCGCGGGATGCGTCGGGGTCGAACTTCTGCGGGTCGCCGGAGCCGGTGCCGATCACATGGTGCGTGTGGTGGCTGGTGTGCAGCACGATCGTCGCGATCTGGTCGAGGTCGCCGATGCGCCCGCGCAACCGACGGGCCAGGTCGATGGGCGCCTGGCTCTGGTATTCGGCGGAGTGCTCTTTGGTGTAGGTGTCCAGGATGGCGCGCTTGGGCTCGCCGCGCTCGGGCAGCGGCACCTGATAGGTGTGCTCGGGGCCGGATAGCAGCCACGCGATGACGCCGTCCTCGCCCTCCCAGGCGGGCGCGGGTGAGCCCTCACCGCGCATTGCCCGGTCGACCGCCTCGATGGCTACCTTGCCGGCGTGCGCGGGCGCGAACGCCTTCCAGCTGGAGATCAGGCCCTTGCGGGATTGGCGGGTGGCGGTGGTCAGGTGCAGCGCCTGGCCGACCGCTTGATACATGGTGTCGACGTCGAGTCGCAGCATGGCGCCCAGCCCGGCTGCCACCGACGGGCCGAGGTGCGCGACGTGGTCGATCTTGTGTTCGTGCAGGCAGATTCCTTTGACCAGATCGACCTGGATCTCGTAGGCGGTGGCCAGGCCGCGGATCAGGTCGCTGCCACCGACGCCGAGTTGCTGCGCGACCGCCACCAGCGGCGGGATGTTATCGCCGGGGTGGGAGTAGTCGGCGGCCAGGAATGTGTCGTGGAAGTCCAGTTCGCGTACGGCAACGCCGTTGGCCCAGGCTGCCCACTCGGCGGAGTAACTGCCGTCCACGCCGAACACCGCCGCACCGGGCGTAGCCGGATGAGACACAGCCTGCTCGCGGGCTGTCGTGACCGGCCGGCGTACGACGGCCGCAGCGCTGACTGCCGCATTGTCGATGATGCGGTTGACCACCATTGCCGCGGTCTCGGCAGGCACCGCGACGGGGTCGGCCGCCACGTGGGCGATCTTGTAGGCCAGGTGCTCGCCGACCGGAAAGTCATCGGCGCTGCGATGAGTCCGAACCGAATGGGTCAGCAAGGACAGGCGGTTAGTGGGCCTGTTTGACCGGCGGCCGGAAGAAGAGCACCAGCTGGCCGAGGCCGCCGCCCAGGCCCAGCAGCAGCGAACCGAACAGGCCGTGCCATCCGTCGTGCCAGTTGTGCCCGAAGATCAGCCAGTCCAGGCTGTACTGCCCGGGTCCCGTCGTGGCGATCGCGACGGCGGTGGCGGCCAGGATCAGGTTGTACTCCCAGCCTTCCTTGACGATGAAGAAGCCGTTGTTGCGATGCACGGTCCACGCGGCGACGAACATCAGCGCGACGAAACCGGCGGCCGGGATCGGTGTGAGCAGGCCCGCTGCCAGCCCCAGGCCGGCGCTGATCTCGGTACTGGCCGCGACCACCGCCTGGAACGTGCCGTACTTCATGCCGATGCTCTCGAACCAACGGGCGGTTCCGGGTATACGTCCGCCACCGAAGAACTTGTTGTAGCCATGAGCAGCCAGAGTCAAGCCCAGTACCAGCCGCAGAATCAGTAAACCGACATCATAGGCAGTCATAGACGCCAACCTAGATCATCGGGTCGGCACGGATAAGCCCAGGTATCGTGCGACCCGGCACGCCATCGCAAAGGAGCCGCACATCACGATCGCGATCATCGGAACCGGCTACGTCGGCCGGGGTTCCGGTACGGACTTCGGGTTCGGCCCCCTGCGCGGTCGAGCGTGAACATCCGCATGTCCACAGAGGCCGTAGTACTCCTGGACGGTGACGCGACGTCACCGTCGGAGGTGCTCGGCCACAAGGGTCACGGCATCGACGTGATGCGGCGCAACGGTCTGCCGGTGCCGCCGGCGTTCTGCATCACCGCAGAGGTGGGTGTGCGTTACCGCGCGGAACCCGAGGCGACGATGCGGGCGGTCTGGGCTGACGTGCTCGACGGCATCCGCACTCTGGAGGCGGCCACGTCCCGCACGTTCGGGCGAGGACCGCGGCCGCTGCTGGTCAGCGTGCGCTCCGGCGCTGCGGTGTCGATGCCCGGGATGATGGACACCTTGTTGGACCTCGGATTCAATGACACCGTCGAAGACGCGTTGGCCCGCGAGCACACAGCCGAATTCGCCCGCGACACGCGGCGACGCTTCTCGGGCTGGTATCAGCGCATCGTCTCGACCCCGGTTCCCGACGACCCATACCTCCAGTTGCGTGCTGCGATCGAGGCGGTGTTCACGTCATGGGACTCGCCCCGCGCGGCGGCATATCGTGCGCACCAAAAACTTGGCGATCACGGCGGAACCGCTGCGGTGGTGCAGGCGATGGTCTTCGGTAACGTCAACGCGAATTCCGGTGCCGGTGTGGTGTTTTCCCGAAACCCGATGACCGGGGCCAACGCGGAGTTCGGCGAGTGGCTGGCCGGCGGCCAAGGAGACGACGTGGTGTCGGGCACCCTCGACGTCGAACCGATCGCCACGCTGCGCACCCGGTTACCGGCTGTCTACGACGAATTGATCGCCGCGGCGCGCTCGCTGGAGCGGCTCGCCGCCGACGTGCAGGAAATCGAGTTCACCATCGAAGACGGCACACTGTGGCTGCTGCAGACGCGAGCGGCCAAGCGGTCGGCGCAGGCAGCGGTTCGGCTCGCGCTGCAACTGCACGACGACGGCCTGATCGACGAGGCCGAGACGCTGCGGCGGGTGGCTCCCGAACACGTGGAGGCGTTGCTGCAACCGTCGCTGCAACCGGAAAGCCGTTTGACGGCAACGCTTGTGGCGAAGGGTCTGCCGGCCGGACCGGGAATCGCGTCGGGGCGGGCCTATACCGACGTGGAGGCGGCGATCAACGCCGCCGACCGCGGCGAGGACGTCATTCTGGTGCGCAACCACACCAGCCCCGATGACATCCACGGCATGCTGGTCGCACGGGGCGTCGTCACCGAAACCGGCGGTGCCACCAGTCACGCGGCGGTCGTCAGCCGTGAACTCGGCCGGCCGGCGGTGGTCGGCTGCGGCGGCGGGGTGACCGAGGCGTTGGCGGGCAAACTGGTCACGGTCGACGGCAACGCGGGCGAAGTGCGTGAGGGCACCCTGCCGCTGTCCGCCTGGTCCGAAGGCAACACGCCAGAGTTGCTGCAGTTGGCCGACATTGCCCGACGAGTCAGCCCACTGCGGGCGCACACTCGCGGCGACTACCCGCGGCTGGACCGTCACTCCGAAGCCGCGGTGCGCACCGCGTTGGCCAGCGGGCAGTGCGACGTAGTGTCCGCGAGTCCGCTGCTGGCGATGTTGGAGGCGATACGGCTCAGCGAAGTGTCCTGACATGACCGAATTGTGTGTGCTGCAGGCAGTTCGGCTGAAGGGTCGGCTGAGCCGCGACGACCTGGCCGCGACGCTGGGTGCGGATCCGGGTGAGCTGGTCGACGACTTGACCCGGTCAGGACTGTTAGTGGACGGCCCCGCGTTGCGAGTGAGCTCCGATGGCCGCGCGCGCCTGAACGAGTTGCTGACGGCTGAGCGTGAGCACGTCGACGGGGCGGCAATCTCGTCTGTTTACAACGAGTTCCGAGCCGTCAACGCCGAATTCAAAGCCCTGGTCACCGACTGGCAAGTCAGAGACGGCCAGCCCAACACCCACGAAGATCCGGAGTATGACGCGGCCGTGTTCGCCCGGCTTGACGATGTGCACCAACGGGTTACGCCGATCGTGGCCGCCGCGGCCGAACAACTCCCCCGGCTGAGCCGCTACTCGGCCAAACTGCAGACCGCGCTGGACAAGGTCCACGCCGGCGAGACGATCTGGCTGTCCCGCCCGCTGATCGACTCTTACCACACCGTGTGGTTCGAACTCCATGAAGAGCTGATTCTCGCGGCCGGCCGGAATCGCGAAACCGATGATGGCTGATCACAATTCGGCATCCAGCAGTGCGACGTAGGCATCGATGTCGCCGATCGCCGACTCGGCCGCGTGGACGCCGATCGCTACGGTGTCACCGATCCCGTACACGGCGTGGGTGAGGCCCATCGCCGGTGACAGCGTCGGACACCCGGAGATCAGCAGCACTGGCGCGCCGCCGAAACTCAGGTCGCCAGGTCCGCGGTAAACACTGGTCACCACGGTGTTGCCGGACACCTGGGGCGGCCGGGCGTCGGGATCGAATTGGCTGATACCCCAACGCAACAGCGGGGCGGGCACCCCGGCGAACGCCCGGTCAGCCGCGAGCGCCGCAGGGTGCTCCGCGCGGCGGCGGGCATTGGCCAAGTCTGCGGCGATCCGCTCGAGGCGGGCCGGTCGGTCCAGATCGGGGTACAGACCGACGGTGATATTGAGGAAATGGTTATTCGCTTGCCGCGCAGCGGGTTTGGCCATCGGTACTTCGGCAACGAGGGACGTGGCCGCTTCGCCCAGGTGTTTTGCGAGTGCACCGGACACCGCCGCGAGCGCGGCGACCGTGACGGTGGGCCCCAGAAGCTGCGATCGGTGTCGCACCAGAGTCCGCAGCGCGCGGGTACCGATGGGCCGGGCGTTGGTCACCTGTAGCGGCCGCGGACCGAGCGGAGCGGCGACTGAACCAGCCCGAATGTCGCGCTCCAGTGTGCGATGTGCACGGGCGGCGTCGATCCCGCGCCACGGCAAAAACCACGACGACGACGGGGATACTTCCGGCACTGGTGCCGTTCGGCCGAACAGCCAGCCGGCCAGCTCCGCCTCGCGAAGACCGTCGGCCAGCGCATGTGCGGTCTGCATCACCACGACCGCGCCTGTGCCCGTGCCGCCCGGAATCGCGTGCACCGGCGAAAAAACGTGTACGCGCCACGGCTCTCGGCGCGCATCCAGCGGATCGTCGACGAGCCGGGCAACGGCGTCTTGGCAGCCGCGCCAACTGTCGTCGTCGAGTCGATGGCGGACGAACCGGTCGAGGCCCACGGCTGTCGGCACCCAGCGCGGGTAGGTCAGCGGCGATCCATCCTCGACGCGCACCGTCAGGGCGTGACAGGCCTGCGCACGACGGTGGACTTCACGGATCGCGTGCTCTACATCGATGTGTTCGCCGTCGAAGACATAGACCGTGTACTCATCGCTGGGAACCTTGGCCGACATCCAATAGAACTGTGCGTCGACCGCTGTCATCCGGGCCGACCTGTTCATCACCTCGCATCCTAGGTAATCCACAGTCGGCGGTTTATCCACAGACGCGGGATTTCCGATGGCCGGCGGGGGGTGGCGGGGATAAAATTCGAACATGCGTTCTAGTAGCCGGGAAGAGATCGTCGATGTGTTCGACGCGCTCGAGGCCGACGTCAAGCGCGCCCTGGATCTGTCGTTTCGACGTTCTGACCACCCCGGAGCGGCTGGCGCTGTTGCAGCGTTGCGAGACGGCTGCGCCGTCAGCTGCCGGCCATCGAGCACCCGTTGATCAACCAGGTCAGCCGAGCAGGCCGGCGCCACGGAACTGGGCGGCAAGTTGCCGTCGGCGCTGGCCAACCGGCTGCTGATCACCCGCGCCGAAGCCTCGCGGCGCATTCACGAGGCCGCCGATCTGGGCGAGCGCACAGCGATCACCGGCGAAGCGTTGCCGCCGCGTCCTGGAGGCCGCCGCTGCCGGGCAGCGCGACGGCGACATCGGCGCCGGTCATGTCGCGGTGATCCGCAGCTTCTTGCACCGACTGCCCGACTTCGTCGACATCGAGACCCGCGCCGGGTCGCCGAAGCCCAGTTGGCCCGGCTGAGCCGGCGAGCACCGCCCCGACGAGCTGGCCAAGCTGGCCGACAAACTGATCGACTGCCTGAACCCCGATGGCGACTTCAGCGACGATAGATCGCGCGCGAACGACGCGGCATCACCATCGGCAAGCAAGGCGTCGACGGCATGAGTCCGATCAGCGGATGGCTCACACCCGAAGCCCGCGCCACCATGGGATGCCGTGTTCGCGAAGCTGGCCGCACCGGGCATGTGCAACGCCGACGACGACGAACCCTGCATCAGCGGCACACCATCGGCAGCCGCCATCCAGGGCGACACCCGCAGCGCCGCACAACGCCACCACGACGCCCTGCTCGCCGCCGCCCGCGCGCTACTGGCATCGGGTGAGTTGGGTCAGCACAACGGCCTACCCGCCTCCATCATCGTCACCACCACCCTGGAAGAACTCGAGAAGGGCGCCGGCCGCGGGCTCACCGGCGGCGGCACCCTGTTGCCGATGTCTGATGTCATCCGGCTGGCCGCCCACGCTCGCCACTACCTGGCCATCTTCGACAAAGGCAAAGCATTGGCGCTGTATCACACCAAACGCCTGGCCTCACCAGCCCAGCGAATTGTGCTCTACGCCAAGGATCGTGGGTGTTCGTTCCCCGGCTGCGACGTGCCCGGCTATCTCTGCGAGGTCCACCACTGCGACCCCTACGCCACCCACCCCGTCACCGACGTCAACACCCTGACGTTCACCTGCTGCCCCAACCACAGACTCGCCGACCACGGCTGGACCACCCGCAAAAACAGCCACAGCGACACCGAATGGATCCCACCACCGCATCTAGACCGCGGCCAATCCCGGGTCAACAAGTTTCACCATCCCGAAAAGCTGTTACGGGCAGAGGATGACGAGTCGCCCTAGCAGGCTGAGTCGTTCAACCTCTCGCGCCCGGACAGTAGACGCTGATGGCGTCCAGCAAGAACGGCCGCACCTGGGGACCGGTCAGACCCTGACCTTCCAATTTGGCGGCTAGCTGCAACTGAGAGGTGCTGAACGGGCTTGGCATCGCGCCGAAGTGAAAGGTGAATGCTCCGGAGCGAGGAAGGCTGTCGTTGTCGCACCGTTCGTGTGCAAGAGCGATCAACTGATCTGGTGGGCCGGCGGTAATGCCATCGCGCGACAGCAAGCCCAGAAACTGGTCGTCCTGCGGGTCGGCGTGGGCGACGGCTGCTGTCATCAGCACAGCTGCGGCGGCAGTTGCAGCGGCGAAAACCGGACGGAACTGATCGACGGTCATAGTCGAGTGTGACACCGGCCACTCACAACCGCCAGTCCAGCTAGCTCTGGGACGAAGCGGCGATCCGTAACCGGCCTACAGGCTCACTTGTTCTGCGTGTCCGGGCAATACACGGTCATTGCGGCACGCGAGAACAAGGGATCGACAGTGATGGTTGAGTGTGTCACCGATCACGGCGGAACGCGAGCCGGGTGTCCGACTACTCGGCGGAGCCGATGAAGTCCAACACCAAGTCGGCGACCCGGTCCGGCTGGTCGAGTTGCAGGAAGTGCCCGGCGTGGTCGACGACGGTCACATCGCTGCCCTCCGGCAGCACCCTGGATGTCCAGTGCGCGAAAGCCGAAGTCATACAACCGTCTTCGCGTCCATGTAGATAGAGGCTTGGCAGTTTCGGCGGCGACGTCCACTGCCGGTGCAGGTCGCGATACCGCGCCGGCGGCCGGGTGTTGCGAACGGTGGCCCGGTACGGCCCCAACGCCGCGCGCCAGCTCTCCGGCGTGCCGATCGCGGCGTCCACGTGGCGCAAGTCCTCTTTCGCGTCGTAACCCGGCGACCAGCGCTTCCACAGTCGCGGCAACACCCAGGACGCGGAATGCTCTGGCAGCCAAGGCAATTGGAAGTACATGATGTACCAGCTGCGCAGCAGCTGAGGTGGAATCTGGGCCAGCAAGCGACCCGCGTTGGGCACCTGGCCGCGAAACGCCGCAGCCGGCGGCACCGACATGATCACCGCCTTGGCGAAGGGGCTGTCCGGGATTGCCGCCAGCCCGTTCGCCGCCATCGCACCCCAGTCGTGGCCGATCACCACATCGCGGTCGGTGCCGCCCGCCGCGGCGCGCACCTGTAGCGCGTCGTCCATCAACGCACCGATGTGATAGCTGCCGTCCGATGGAATCGACGACGGCGCATAGCCACGCATGAACGGGGCCACCACCCGCCAGCCCGACCCGGCCAGTCGCGGCGCGACATCGCGCCAACCGTAGGCGGTGTCGGGAAAGCCGTGCAGGCACAACGCGATCGGGCCGTCGGGTGGGCCCCAGGTCAGGGCCTTCAAGTCGACGGCGGGAGTGCGCACATCGATCCAGCGGGGTTGGGTCATCACCTGATCTTTCGCGTTGCTAGTACTGGTCGAAGTCGGAGATCAGCCAGCGCTCGCCGACCTTGTCCAGGGTCACTCGAACGTCATACTCCGACGCGACAGGCGGGGTGTCACCGACCTTGACGGTCTGGTCGACGAACAACAGAACTACGGCTCTGCTCGGCGTCACCGACTCTGGCGCCGCACCAGATACGTTGGCGGTCACGACCTCGCGACGACGCTTCGTGTTGGGTATGCGCTCCTGCTGGGTCTGCCGGGTGTACGTGCTGAGGAAGTTCCCGGTCAGCTTCTCCCGAGTGGCCGCCACGTCGTGGTCCACGGTGTCGAACCGGAATGTCAACACGTCGACTACGGAATCCCTTGCTGCCGCCACTGATTCGTTGCGGGCCGCGTCGAGATCGCGGATCGACGAGTCCTTCCACTTCAGCAAGCCTGCGGACATCGCCAGCAGCAACGCCAAGCCGGGGAGCAAGCCATAGACCAGCACCCGTCTCCAGTTGACCGATCGTCGCCGCGTCATGACACGAACGCGACGTCGGAAACCTTGGCGACGTCGCCCATCGCCTGGACGGTGACCCGCATCCGGAGGTACTGCGGCTCCTGCCTGGGGTCGGCAGACCTCACCGTCACCGCGACCAGCACCCGGCCCTGGTTGCCCTGCTGCGATTCCAGTCCGGCATCGGTGACGGTACCCAGCATTCGCGACCGCGTACGCGTGGCGTTGTCGACGTACGCCTGCCGCCGCCGGGCGAAGTTGTCGGCGAATCCGCCGGTCGCCGAGTCAGCGATTCGTCGCGCGTCTGCCTCGGCGTGCTCGTAGTCGACCGAGCTCAGATTCACCGCGACGTCCTGAGCCGTCCGCACGAACAGGTCGCGCTGCGCTTCCCGGTGCTGGGCCTCGTAGGTTCGAAAACCCAGCCAGCCGACGAGTCCGGCGAGCACCACGCCCGCAATCAGGCCGGTGACCAGTGCGACCCGTTCGACCTGTGCGGGACGCTGGGCCGGCCGAAGGTACACGACGTCTGCCGGGGCATCGGATTCTCCGCCGGCAATGACAGCATCGTCGGGCATGTGTCCCAACGTACCGACCGAGACCGCTCAGACCGAGGCAGCCGCGCTCTCTAAATCCGCGAGGACGATTTTGTGCATGCCGAGCATCGCCTGGTTAGCGGCCGTCGCACGCGCCGGATCCGGCTGGCTGAGCAGGTCATACAACCGCTCGGGGATGACCTGCCAACTCAGACCGAACCGGTCTTTGCACCAGCCGCACTGCGATTCCTCGCCGCCGTCGGTCAGCCGATCCCAGTAGTAGTCGACCTCGTCCTGGTCCTTGCAGTTGATGGTGAAAGACACCGCCTCAGTGAACGAGAAGTGCGGGCCGCCGTTGATCCCGATGAACCGGGTGCCGTCCAGCACGAACGTGCCGGACAGGACCGAGCCGGGCTCGCCGGGTCCGGCGTCGGTGCTTCGGTTGAGGTCCTCGACGCGCGAATTGGGGAACACCGAGGTGTAAAACGTCGCCGCCTCCTCGAGGTTGTGGTCGAACCACAGCGAGGGCGTGATCGAGGGCATGACTGGCTCCTAGTCGTCGGTGTGCATGTCTCTCATGGGTAGACCCCGGCGACGGCGAAAAGTCATCTGGGTAACGTCAGAGTGCGATCGACCGAGAGGACCGCCCGTGACTTCCGTGAGCAGCGCTCCGCAGACCGTTGAGTTTTCCGGTGTCCAGGGGCTCACCCTGGTCGCCGACGAATGGCCCGGTCGATCGGCGGGCGACGGCGACGCGGCGTCCGATCGGCCCAGCATCTTGATGCTGCACGGCGGCGGCCAGAACCGGCACTCCTGGAAGAACACCGGGCAGGTGCTTGCCGACGCGGGCTTCCACGTCGTCGCGCTGGACAGCCGCGGCCACGGCGACAGCGATCGCGCGCCGGACGCCGACTACGACGTCGACACCTTGGCCGCCGACGTCATGGCGGTGCTCGACGCCATCGGTCGGCCCGTGATTCTGATCGGGGCGAGCATGGGCGGGCTGACCGGCATTCTCGTCGCCGATCAGGCCGGACCGGATCGGGTCACGCGGTTGGTGCTGGTCGACGTCGTGCCGCGGTTCGAAAAGAACGGCAGCGCGCGCATCCGCGACTTCATGTTCAGCGGCCTGCACGGGTTCGCCTCCCTCGAGGAGGCCGCCGAAGCCGTCGCCGCCTACCTGCCGCACCGGCCCAAGCCGCGCAGCACCGAAGGATTGAAGAAGAACCTCCGACTGCGCGACGGTCGCTGGCACTGGCACTGGGATCCGGCCTTCATGACCAAACCCGGCGACGACCCGCAGTTGCGCACCGAGAAATTCGAGCAGGCCGCCGCGGACCTGACCATCCCAGTGCTGCTGATCCGCGGCAAGCTCTCCGACGTGGTCAGCCCGGAAGGCGTGCAGCATTTCCTTCAGACCGTGCCGAACGCCGAGTTCGTCGAGTTGTCCGGCGCCGGGCACACGGCGGCCGGTGACGACAACGACGCCTTCAGCGACGTCGTGGTGTCGTTCGCGACGCGCTAGGCGGCGACCCGCTAGCCGCCGACGCCAGGTTTCTCGGCGTGCCCGCCGAACTGTTTGCGCATCGCCGACAGCGCTTTGTTGGCGAAGTCGTCGAGGCTGCGCGAGGCGAACCGGGACTGCAGCGCGGTCGTCAGCACTGGCGCCGGAACGCCCTCGTCGATCGCGGCGATCGCGGTCCAGCGGCCCTCACCGGAGTCGGAGACCCGTCCGGAGAACTCCTTGAGGTCGGGCGAATCGTGCAGCGCGATCGCGGTGAGGTCCAGCAACCAGGAGCCGACAACGCTGCCGCGGCGCCACACCTCGGCCACGTCGGCGATGTCGAAGTTGTACTGGTAGCACTCGGGATTCGATAGCGGCGCAGTCTCTGCGTCGCCCTGCTGGATGCGCGTGCCGATATCGGCATTGCGCAGAATGTTCAGCCCCTCGGCGAGCGAGGCCATCATCCCGTACTCGATGCCGTTGTGCACCATCTTGACGAAGTGCCCGGCGCCGGTGGGGCCGCAATGCAGGTAGCCCTTCTCCGGTTGCGCGACCTCGCCCTCGCGGCCCGGGGTGCGCGGCGCCGCGTCGACCCCGGGCGCGATCACCGAAAACAGCGGCTCGGCGTGCTCGAAGGCGTAGTCGTCGCCGCCGATCATCAGGCAGTAGCCGCGCTCGCGACCCCACACGCCACCGCTGGTGCCACAGTCGATGAGGTGTATCCCCTTCTCGGACAGCGTCTTTGCATGCTTGAGATCGTCGCGGTAATACGAGTTGCCACCGTCGATGACGATGTCGCCTTCCTCCAGCGTCGTCGCCAGCTCGTCGATCACCCCGGTGGTGATAGTGCCCGCAGGCACCATCACCCAGACAACCCTTGGCGCGCTGAGCTTTCCGGCCAGATCCGACAACGACGACGCCCCGGTGATGTGGTCGACGCCGTCGAACGACTTCACCACGTCCGGATCGTGGTCGTAGACCACGCCTTCGTGCCCGGCATCCACCACCCGGCGGATGATATTGCCGCCCATTCGGCCCAAACCGATCATCCCTAGCTGCATGGTGTCTCGCTCTCCTTAATGGTGTTTGTCGGCTAGCCACGGCTGTTGCCAGCCGCGATGTCCGCGTAGCAGATCGCGCGCCGCATCCGGCCCCCAGGAGCCGGGCTCGTAGCGCCCGATCTCGCCGGGTTGGTCCAGTAGGGGCTGCACGATCCGCCACGTCTCCTCGATGGCGTCTTCGCGAGCGAACAACTGGTGATCCCCGGTCAGGGCGCCGTGCAGCAGCCGCTCGTAGGGCAGCAGCGGCTCGCCGAGGTCCTGCATGAACGACGAATCCAGATGCAGGTCGCGCCAGCGGTCACCGTCCAACGCGGTCAGCTGCAGGCGCAGCCCCGGATCGGGGTCGATCCGCAGGACGATCTGGTTGGGTTCGGCTCGCCTGCGGTCCGGCAGGAAACTCAGCGACGGCACGCGGTGGGTGAACAGCCGCACCTCGGTGACACGTTCGGTCAGCGCCTTGCCCGCACGCAGGAAGATCGGCACCCCGGCCCAGCGCCAGTTGTCGATCTGGAGCCGCATCGCCACGAAGGTCTCGGTCTGCGACCCTTTGGCCACGCCGTCGACGTCGGTGTAACCCTCGTATTGACCGCGCACGCAGCGGTCGGGGTCCACCGCCGGTATCGCCCGCAGGACGTCGGCCTTCTTGTCGTTGATGTCATCAGCACTGGGCCCGACCGGCGGCTCCATCGCCACGCCGGCCAGCACCTGCAGCAGATGGTTCTGCACGACGTCACGCAGCGCACCGACCCCGTCGTAGAACTTGCCCCGGTCCTCGACGCCGAAGTTCTCGGCCATGGTGATCTGCATCTCGGAGATGACGTCGCGGTTCCAGAGCTCGGCCAATGCCAGGTTGCCGAAGCGCAGGTACTCCAATTCGACGACCGGCTCTTTGCCCAAGAAGTGGTCGACCCGGAAGATCTGGTCCTCGTCCAACAGCGCGCGCAACCGTGTGTTGAGTTCGCGGGCGGACGTCAGGTCGTGGCCGAAGGGCTTCTCCACCGCGACGCGGGAGCGCTCCAGCAGGCCGACCTTGCCCAGATTCTCCACGATCGGCGCGAACAGCGACGGCGGCATCTCCAGGTAGAAGAGGCACCGGTGCTTCGGACCGATCTGCTTGGCCAACGCGGTGTACAGCGCCCCGTCGGTGACGTCGCCGTGCAGATACGAGAGCCGGGCTGTCAAGTGCTCGAACACGTCGTCGTCGATCTTCTCGCCGGCGCCGGTGATCGCCGTGCGGGCCCGCTTGACCAGGTCGTCTTTGCTGATGTCGTCGCTGGCCACACCCAGAATCGGACACTGCAGCAGTCCCCTGCGCTCGAGGCGGTACAGGGCTTGGAACGTCATCTTGCGGGCCAGATCGCCAGTGATCCCGAAGATCACCAGCAAATCCGAGGCGCTATCGCCGGCTTCGGCCAATCGGGACCTCCACGATAAGTCGACTAGTCAGCACGCACTGAATGCCTGCACAACGATCCCGCGGGCGGCTTCAACCCTAAACGTGCGAGTTCGGGCCGACAACCAGAGCAGAGCAGACGTGTAGCCGCTGGCGCGACCGAACAAACACCGGAAGATTCAGTTAGCGGAACATACACTCGCAGTTGATCTTTCGATTTCCAGCCGGAAACGTTCAGAAGGCATGGTTTTCAGCCGGCCACGATCAGGGAAGATGCGTGACATGCATGACCACCTGTTGGTCGCGGTTTACGGGCTGGCCGGCGTCGCGGCGATCGAAGCCGTCGGGCTGGCCGTTGTCTGGCGCCTCCTGTCCCGCAGCAGGGCCGAGGTCGAGGAGTTGCAGCGGTCACCTGACTTACTGAGGTTCGGGTCGAAAGCCGTCAAGACCGTGTGGCAGACCGCGAACCTGGTGCGCAAAGAGGGCTTCGGTGCCGCGGTGCGCAGCTCCATCGAGGACCTCGCCGATTGGGCCGAGGTGGAACGTCCCGACCTGGCCCGGGTGACGGCGGATGGCAAGGTGGCGATTCTGTTCTCCGATATCGAGGAGTCCACCGCTCTCAACGAGCGGGTCGGCGACCGGGCCTGGGTGAAGCTGATCGGCGAACACGACAAACTTGTCCGCAAGCTGGTGACTGAACGCGCCGGGCATGTGGTGAAAAGTCAGGGCGACGGGTTCATGATCGCGTTCGCCCGCGCCGAGCAAGCGGTGCGATGCGGCATCGACATGCAAGACGCGCTGCTCAAAGATGCACGACGCAAGCGGCACAACGAGATTCGGGTCAGGATCGGCGTTCACACCGGTCGATCGGTGCGCCGCGGCGATGACCTCTTCGGCCGAAACGTCGCGATGGCGGCGCGCGTCGCCGCCGAAGCCGACGGCGGCGAGATCCTGGTGAGCGATGCCGTGCGCGACGCCCTCAAAGGGTGCGAGGACATCTCATTCGACGACGGCCGGGACGCCGAGTTGAAGGGCTTCGCCGGCACTCACCGGCTCTACGCCGTCACCTAGGCTGACGGCCCGCATCGTCGCACGGATCAAGCCTCGCCCGCCTCGGCGAGCCGCTGGTGCAGCCGCTCGCGGATCTCGTTGGGCGTGTAGGCCCGTCGTCGCCGCTGGTCCCGGACCACCAGTGCTCCCCCGGCTGCGACGCCCACGACCCCGGCCAATCCCAGCAACTTCCAGATGGTGCGCATCGACTCAGGTTATTCGCGAGCTCAGCCCGACAACGGTGGTATGTGCATATGGTTCGGTGGTGGATACGCACACGGTGACTCTGGACCGCGCGCTGGAGGAGACCCGGACCGGCGACGTCTGGCTGTTTCGCGGTCACTCCGGGCCAGACCGCGCGATCCAGACCATGTCGAACAGCCCGGTCAATCATGTCGGCATGACGGTGGCGATCGAGGACCTGCCGCCGCTGATGTGGCACGCCGAACTCGGCGACAAGCTCACCGACATCTGGACCGGCACCAATCATCGCGGCGTGCAACTCAACGACGCCCGAGAAGCCGTCGAGCGCTGGCTGACCCGGTACGGGCAGCGATGCTGGTTGCGCCAACTGACCCCGGATGCGGACCACGAACAGGAGAACCGGTTGCTGCGCGTCGTCGCCCGGATGGACGGCACCCCGTTTCCGTCCACCACCCGGCTCACGCTGCGGTGGCTGCGCGGTCAGCTACCGACCAGATACGACTGGGTGCGCGGGATTCCGGTGGTGGACTCGAAAGTTCGCGAATCGACGCGACGACGCCGGGCCGAGCAACGCAAGGGCGGCTTCGAATCCGCCTACTGCGCAGAGACAGTGGCGGTCACGTACGAAGAGATGGGCCTGATCGAAACCGAGAAACGGTCGAATTGGTTTGACCCCGGCCGGTTTTGGAGCGGCGACGATCTGCCGCTGGTGGCGCCGTACCGGTTAGGTGCTGAGATCGCCGTCGTTGCGGGCTGAATCAGATCGTCAGCCAGATGCCGTTGTTCCAGAATCCCCACGCGTGGGCCGTCTGGTTCCACATGACGTTGGCGCCCGGCGCCCACGGCGGCGGGGGTGGTGCGGGTGGCGCCCAGGCCGGTGGAGGCCCCCACGGCCCCGCACTGAACGGGGCCGGACCGCCCGCGCGTTGCCAGTCGTGGCACTGATTCCAATTCCAGTCCAGGACAGGGCTCCAGCCCGGATCCCACGGCTGACCGGGACACCAGTGGTAGGTGGGCATAGGGGCCGCCTGAGCCGTGCCGCCGGCCAGAACCAGAGCGGACAACGCGACCGCCACGATGCTCGCTCTTCGCGCCATGTCCCAAAGTGTGCCCTAGCCGTCAACGCACCATGGCCTAAACCGCCCGCCGCACCGGAGGCGGCACCCAGGACTGCAACGTCGCGCGACCGATCAATTGGCAACCGTGGGTGTAGGCCAATTTCTTGGCGGCCAGGGTGAACTCCTGATTGCTCACGACGATGCTTTTCGTGCAGTCGTGGTGGCGTGCGCCGGAGACGACCTGCTGAACGGCAGCGACGCCGACGGGGCTGCCGTAGCGCTTGCACTGGACCGCCACCGACTTGCCATCCTTCACCGCGATCAAGTCGACGCCGTAGTCGCCCGTCGCCCTGGTGAAGTCGACCTGCCAGCCTGCCCGCCGCAAACGCGCCGCGACGTAGTTCTCGAACTCCGTCCCGGTCATGGCGTCGATCGCCGCCATGCTCGCGGGCCGTCGGGTGGTTTCGGCCGACAACACCACCGCCAGCACCAGCCCCACGCCCGCCCCGGTCGCACCGACCCAGAGCCGATGGCTGATCACGCCTGCGATCAGCCCGAAGTAGACCGGGAGGAAGAGGTAGGTGATCTTCACAATGCGCTGATCGTAAAGACGCTGACCGACAAGGCCGGGCTAGCGAGGCCGGCGCGCGATCACGCGTTGCACCTGCCCGTAGGAGTCGATCGGACTGTGCAGCGCCAGCCCACCGTCGGCGAAGACGGTTTGCCCGGTGACCCATGACAATTCGAGCACCGCGACGATCGTTTCGGCGACGTCGTCAGCCTCGCCCAGACGACCGAGCGCGGTGCGTTCGGTCAGCCCGTCCACCCAGCCGGGCAACTGCTCTGGGTTGGCGAGCATCGGCGTGCGGGTCACCCCGGGGCCGACGGCGTTGACGCGAATGCCGTGCGCGCCCCATTCCTGCGCCGCGACCCGAACGAGCATGTCGATGCCCGCCTTGGACACGCAGTAGGCGCCCATGTCGCGGTCGGCGAGGGTTCCGCTGATGCTGGACACCGCGACGATCGACCCGCCGGAACCCTGACCGATCATTGCCCGCGCGACGGCGCGCATGGTCAGCCAGGTCCCAGTCAGGTTGGTGTCGATGACGCGCTGCCAGTCGGCGGGTTCCTGGTCGAGCAGCAGACCCGACGAGCCGATTCCCGCGCAGGCGGCCAGTCGGCCCGGAGTCCCGTAGTCGGCGACCGTCCGGTCGATCGCGGCCGACACCGAGTCGACATCGCTGATGTCGCAATCGATGTCACCGCCGTTGATATCCCACACGACAACGATTTCTCCGCCCGCGCGCAGCCGCTCGGCGACCGCGCGTCCGATTCCGGACCCGCCGCCGGTGACGACGGCGGTCATCGTGGCGGCCCGATCAATTCGACGCGGACACCGTCGGGTGCGGTGAGGACGGCCATGTCGACTCGCTTTCCGCCGGGGGCAGGCATGTCGATGCGCCGCACCCCGTCGTCGAAGCCCAGGCCCGCCAGCGCAGCCAGGGTGGCGTCGACGTCGCGCTGCAGCGAGAGCAGGAAGAACCCGAACACCGGCCCATCCGGCTGCGCAGGCCCTGCCTCGCTGCCTTCGAGCACCACGAGTTCCACGATGCCGGTATCCGGGTTGGCAGGATCGCCCAGGAAGATCGAACGCAATTGATCGGTGTTCGCCGCGAACAACGTCTTCCAATCGCCGGTGAAGGTGTGATCGAACAACTCGGTGAAGCCGAGCCCGTCACGCCAGAACCGCATCGAGGCGTCGACGTCGGCGGTCACTATCGCCGTATGGTGGATCCCCTGCACGCGATCATCCCTTCCGGTTGAATTCATCCAGCTTGACTCGCGCCAGCATGTCAACGAACGTGGCTCCGCTGTAAGGAAATTGGGTGACCACCTTCCCGTTGGCGTGCCGGTAGTAGCTGTTGCAATTCGCCAGCCATACGGTGCCGTCCATCGCCTGCTGGATCTCGGCGTTATAGCTGTCGTGGATGTCACGCTTGATGTCGACCGCGCGCACGCCGTCGGCCGCCATGTCGTCGAGCATCCGGCGGACGAATTCGGCCTGGGCTTCCAGGATGTAGATGATGGAGGTGACCCCGTTGGTGTTCGGTCCGTACAGCGTGAACAGGTTGGGGTAACCCGGGATGACAGTGCCCAGGTAGGCCTCAGCACCCTCGCGCCAGTCGTCCCTCAGCCGGCGGCCACCGGTGCCGTAGACGTCGAGGCTGAGCAGGTAGTCGGCGGCGTGAAAGCCGGTTCCGTAGATGACGGTGTCGAATTCATGCTCGACGCCGTCCGCGGTGCGCAGGCCGCGTTCGGTGAATTCGCCGATCGGGGTGGTTTCCAGGGTGACGTTCGGTCGTGCGAACGTCGGGAACCACGCCCGCGACTGCAGCGGCCGCTTGCATCCGACGGGGTACGACGGGGTGAGCTTGGCCCTCAGCTCCGGATCGGCGACCTTGCGGGCAAGATACTCGCGGGCCATGTCGGTCAGTCCCTGCGTCATCTCGGAGTCGGCGGCGAAGTTGGCGGACTCGTACGCCAGGAAGGCCTCATTGCGGACTTTGCGGGCCTCGTCGGGGTCGCTCTCGAACAACGCGTGCTGCTCGGGGGTGAACGGTTCGTCGTAGCGCGGGCTGACCCAGATCGGCGTGCGCTGGAACACCGTCAAGTGCGCCGCGTCGGCGGCGATTTCGGGCACATACTGGATCGCGCTGGCACCGGTGCCGATCGACGCAACACGTTGTCCCGCAGTCGATGTCGAGTGATCCCATTGCGACGAGTGAAATGTACGGCCCCGGAACCGGTCCGCTCCGGGAATCTCGGGGACGTTGGGAACGTCGAGCATTCCGACCGCGGTCACCACCGCATCGAACTTCTCGGCCGCGCCGTCGGCGGTAGTGACAGACCACTGTCGGGTGTCGTCGGCCCAACGTAATTCGATAACCCGCGAGTTCGCGACGAGGTGCCGCTCGAGGCCGTATCCGGCGGCCACCTTCTCCAGGTAGGCGAGGATCTCCGGCTGCTGGGCGAACGTCTTGCTCCAGCGTGGGTTCAGCGCGAACGAGAAAGAGTAGAAGTGCGACGGCACGTCACAGGCCGCACCGGGATAGGTGTTGTTGCGCCAGGTGCCGCCGAAGCCGTCGGACCGGTCGAAGATGATGAAGTCGTGTCCGGCGTCCGCGAGTTGAATTCCCATCGCGATGCCACCCGGACCGGCTCCGACGACGGCGACCCTCACAGGAAAGAGTTCTCCGCGGTGCGCCCGGTCGTGGGATTATCAACTCGCACAAGCAATCCCGTGGCTACTCGACGGTGCGGGCCTGATGGTGTCATGTCGCGATGGTATTACACTTCGCTTTACGTTTGACACGTTATTTGTCAATGCGGTTTGCGCCGGCCAGAGAGCGACGCGCAGGCGCAAAGTGCTAAGTAGGCGCCGGGCCCGCCTGAGCCGTGCCGCCAGGTCTAGAAGCTGTGGCCGAGCACGCCTGCGAACAGCCCCGAGTGACACCGGAGGAAAAGTTAGGCGATGCTGGCGCTGCGCCGACGGCCGTTGAAGCTGAGATGGCTTGCTGCTGTGGGGGTTAGCGAGGCTTTATCTGCATGCGGTGGTCAACGACAAATCGACGGATCGTCGAAGAGACTATTCCGGGTCGCAAGTCACCCGCGCCGTCAAGGAATTGCCGGAGGCGGCCGTTGCGGTCGCAGTTGTGGCTATGCGGCCGTGACCCGTTCATGGGCGGTGAGCAGTAGATGGTCGTAGGTAGTGCGGCTAGGCAGGGTGTCGTAATAAGTCAATTCGAGGAAGTCAGCGGCGAGCCGTTCAGCGAAGATGCGTAGTTTCACGTTGGTTTCCTGTGATCGCCATTTGAGGACGTCGAAGGCCTTGTCGGCGTCCAGGCGGTAGATAAGCATCAGCATTCCTTTGGTTCGCTCTATTATCCCGCGGTTTACGGATATTTCTGCGACAGCGTCGGTAATTGCATGTTGGACGGCCGGGGTGACGTCCAGGTAGAAACCGTGGGTCCCGATGACTTCGCCGTGGTCGTCGTGGAGTTGGTCTCCGACGACCACCACGTCACGTGTGCGGCCCCGGGCATCGATGATGCGGTGCCGGGAGCTGATCGCCGCGTGCGTTTGTCGCACCTGATCGAGCAGCGCGGTCATTTTCGCGTGGTCGTCGGGGTATTTGTGCGACATCACCAGGTCAGTCGTCACGGTAACCGAGCCGGGCTTGTATCCGTGGATCTGGTCTACTTCCGGCGACCATTCCCACCGTTCGTCGGCGAAGTAGAAGCGGAACCAGCCCGCCCGAAGCGCGGTGCGGTGCGCGGACAACTCGTCGGGTTCGGCGTCACCACTTCTGGCCACCAGGGCTCCTTCGGACTCGGCAGGGTTGGCTACCGTCGCCTCGGGTGAGGCGAAGATTGAGTGCGGCCACGGCGCACCGTGACGGCAGGTATGGAGATGTCGCGCACTTCGAAGGTTCAGCTTTAGCTGAGGGCAAAGTACACCAAAATTCTTAAACACCACATGGGATCAAGCCATAACTCAGGCACGTTCACCCACCCTGAACAATCATGACCGCGCCGCGCGCTCATCGCGCATCTAGGGCAACGTCGGAGGTGAGATCGGACGCCAGCCGTGGGAGGAAAACGATAGCTATATCCACACCGAGGAACCCAGCGGCGCACGTGTCTACCGCCTATCGAGAAGATCCGGTGCCGGGCGACCGGCACTCGCCGCCGTGACGGCCGGCGGCCGCCCTAACCGGCTGGATGGGCGCATGGTTACATGACTCGACCTGGCGAACTCCGCGGCGCAGTTTCGGGCTCTTCGCCTCCCCCTTCGATATTTCAGGAGTCACCCATGGGCGATGCCGATGCCGCAGCGATCCGAGCGGCGCGAGGTGACTGGATCAGCGAGCATCTCGACACCTACTTGGCGTCCGGCGGCACCCGGGGCCACATCCTGGACCTGAGTGACGTCGGGGGCCGTGCGTTGACCACGCATTGTCTGATCAAGTGTGAGGGCCGCAAGTCGGGGAAGGTCTATGTCAAGCCGCTGATCTACGGCAACGTCGGAGGCGAGATCGTCGTCGTCGCGTCGAAGGGCGGTGCAGACACGCATCCGGGCTGGTACTTGAATGTGTTGGACAGCAACACGATCGGTGTGCAGATCGCGACCCAGGCGTTCGAGGCCACCTGGCGGGAACCGCAAGACGAGGAACGCCATCAGGTGTGGGCCTACATGGCGCACCTCTACCCGCCGTACCTGACGTATCAGCAGTCGACCAGCCGTCAGATCCCGTTGCTGATGTTCACGCCCGTCCGGCCGATCGACGTCTTCTCCGCGGACGATACCCAGTAAGCGCGACGCTCTACCGACAGGCGAGTTGCAGGCGTTCCAGCCGGCGCACGAGCAGGCTCGGCAACCACCGCCCGGTGTCTTCGGCATCAATCCACGATGTGCGCTCGAGGAGTTGACCGAGCACGACCTTTGCCTCCAAGCGGGCAAGCGCCGCTCCGACGCAGAAGTGGATCCCCTTGCCAAAGCTGATGTGGCTCTTGGCTGATGGCCTGTCGATGCGGAACCGGCCGGGCTGATCGAAGTGCAGTGGGTCGCGATTGGCTGCCCCCCACAGCAGAAGCAGGCGCGAACCCGCCGGCAGCCCGACGCCACACAGTTCGGTGTCGTGCAGAACATGGCGGTAGTGGCCGCGGAAGGGCGGCTCGTAGCGCAGCACCTCCTCGAGGTAGGCGCCGAGCAGCTCCGGGTTGTCGCGAACCTGCCGCTGGACATCGGGCCGGGTCGCGAGAATCCAGGCGGCGGAACCGATCAGGGATGCCGTCGACTCCCCGCCTGCGCTGAACAACGTGATCATCATGGTCAAGGCTGCGACGTCAGCTATCTCGCCGGTGGCGCACGCTGCGGCCAAGTCGCCCAGCAGGTTGTCGCGCGGATCGGTCGCTGCCTGCTGAAACTTTTCGGTGATGTAGCCGCTGAGTTCCATCACCGCGACGCCGGCGGCCTGCATCTGGTCCGGGGTGACGAGTCCTTCGACCATCTGGGTTGCCGAGTAGCCCCATCGGGTGAGCTTGTCGATGTCGGCATCGGGGACACCGATGATCCTTCCGACGATCATCATCGGCAGCCGGTTGGCCATCGCACCCATCCATTCGATACGGCCCCCATTGACGTTGGCATCCCAGACGTCAGCGGCGGTCTGCGCGATGAACGGTTCGAAGGCGCGAATGCGTCTGGCGGCCAGCTGCGGGAGCAACGCCTTCCGATGGACCGAGTGCACTGGCTCGTCGGCGGTGGCGAGCGCCTGGATCGGCCCGCCGACTTCGCCGACGCCGAACGCCGTCACGGTGCCTTCGGGTTGATACATCATGGTCGCGGTCAGGTTCGACGAGAAATCGTCACATCGCGCGACTGCCTCATTGACGGCCGCCCAACTACTCACGGCATAGAACCCGGAGTCCCCGATCCGATGGACGGGTCCCGCCTGATGCATCTGCTCGTACAGCGGATACGGATCCTGCACGTACCGATCGTCGAACAGCACGAGGCCGAGGCCGCCGTGCACTGAGGTCATGAGTACACGCTGAGCGGCGGCGCACCCCGCGTCAATCGACGTCAGCGATGTTGCAGTCGGTCCTGTGCGGTGCGGGCCGTCGCCGTCTCACCGTCGCCCACCCACCTGCGCCTTTCGTGAAACGTACGGCGCATCTTGTCTCAAGTCTGAGAAGATATGCATTCGACGACACGCGGAGGTGTGCACGCGATGGTTCGCGACGACTGGGTCGTCGGTGGAGACCGTCGAGCAGCAGCGGCTGACCGCATCTACGCCGCCGCGACCGACCTGGTGATCCGGCAAGGGCTGGACGCGTTCGACATCGACACGTTGGCAGCACAGGTGCACTGCTCGAGGGCGACCATCTACCGCTACGCCGGAGGAAAGGCGCAGATACGGGACGCGGTCCTGATGCGCCTGGCTGCGGGCATCGTCGACACCGTCAGGCAGGCGGTCGAGGGATTGAGTGGCCCGGAGCGCGTCGTCCGCGCCGTCACCGTGGCGCTGGAAGAAATCAGGTCGGACCCGATACGGCGGCTGATGCTCACCTCAGGCAACTCATCCGAACTGGGCGAGTTGCATTCATCTCCAGTGCTGGGACACCTGGCTGCTGAGCTCACCGGCATCACCAACGCCGACCCGCAAGCGGCGCAATGGATTGTGCGCGTAGTGGTGTCCCTGGCCTACTGGCCTGCGGCGAACAGTCAGGTCGAGGAGCAGGTGCTGCGGCGCTTCGTCGCTCCGGCGTTCACAGCCTGACCGATTCGTGCCACGACCGAATTATCTGAGTCTTGCGTCGCGCAGAGCGTCCCAGCGTTAATCTTTGCCGATGATCGCGGGCGATAGGGCGCCTGACTTCACTCTGTACGACCACACCGGTCGCCCTCGGACACTGTCCGGACTCCTTTCCGAAGGGCCGGTTGTGCTGTTCTTCTTCCCACTGGCGTCCTCACCGATCTGCACGGCCCAGGCGTGTCATTTTCGGGACCTGCGCGACGAATTCGCCAGGGTGGGCGCCCAGCGGGTGGGCGTCAGCACCGACACCGTCGACAAGCAGGCCCATTTCGCCCGACAGCGCTCGTTCGACTACCCGCTGCTCTCCGATGCGGACGACGTGGTGTCCGAACTGTTCGGAGTGCGCCGAGGCAGGCTGGCCAGGCTGCGCAGATCCGTTGTGACGCGTGAGACGGCCCGAGGTGGCCGGCACACTCGGCGCCGTGGCCTGCTGGCCCGGCTGTTGCCGGTCAGACGGACCACATTCGTCATCGACACCGACCGCACCATAATCAAGGTCATCTCCAGCGAGGTCCGCGCATCGGTGCACGCCGACGAGGCCTTGCGGTTCTTGCAGACGTGGCAGAAGCACACCTACGCGCATCAGCAGACGGAGGTCAAGAGCGAATCGTTCGGCGACTGGTTCACAGCACCGGAACCCGCGGACGAGCCGAGCTTGGTCCGGCCGTACACGCTGACGGCAGGCCGTACCGACTCCGGTGTCGACCTGGCACTCGAGGCTCCGGTCGACGCGCTCAACACCACCGGCAAGCCGCCGCGCTGGCGGAGAAACGATGTGCGGGGCCAGATCCTGACGTCCTGCGTGCAGAGCCCCTCGGTCGCAGAGATCGCATCCCGGCTGTCCTTGCCGCTCGGTGCGACGCGATTCCTGGTTGACGACTTGGTGACTCAGGGGTATCTGCGGGTGCGCGCGCCCCTCAATGACTCGATGACCATCGACGAACGCCGTGAATTGATAGCAAGGACCCTGCGTGGCCTACGGGCACTCTGAGGCAGGGCTCGCTGTATATCTCCGTGTGCGTCGAACATTCCCAACACGTCGGCAACGTCGCGTGCAGGCGATACGCACGCGAATGGCATTGGTCAGCGCCTCGGTGGTGCTGACCGCCGCAATTGTCTGCGCCGGCGCGGCAAGCGCCGACCCGAGCCAGCAGGATCAGTTTGTGGCGCTGCTCGAACAAGAACAGATTCCCCCCATCGACAACGTGCCTGGTCTCGTCGCCCGTGCCCATCAAATTTGTGGCGAACTCGACGCCGGGACCCCGGTCGAGACCGTGGTGAACGGCGAGATGGACTTTGCGTTCGGGGACAATCCGGCTTTGCATCTACGTCCCGATCGCGTCAGGAGAACCGCGATCAGATTCATCACCGCATCAGTGGACGTCTACTGCCCACGGCATCAAGGCGATCTTCCGCCATATGCGTAAGTTACTGTGCCCGTTGGTGATTACTGCGCATGCCTGGACAGGCAGGACCGCGTTTTCTGGCCCGAACCTGGTACCTTCCACACGATTCTCGACCCGGCCTAGACGTTGAACCGGAACTCGACGACGTCGCCGTCGGCCATCACGTAGTCCTTGCCCTCCATTCGGACCTTGCCCGCGGACTTCGCCGCGGCCATCGATCCGGCGGCGACCAGATCGTCGTAAGACACGATCTCGGCTTTGATGAAGCCCTTCTCGAAGTCGGTGTGGATCACCCCGGCCGCTTTGGGCGCCGTGTCGCCCTGATGAATCGTCCAGGCCCGTGACTCCTTGGGCCCGGCGGTCAAATAGGTCTGCAGCTTCAGCGTGTGAAAACCGGCCCGCGCCAACGCATCCAGGCCGCGCTCGGTCTGGCCGATCGACTCCAGCAATTCGGCGGCCGACTCCTCGTCGAGTTCGATCAGCTCGGACTCGATCTTGGCGTCCAGGAAGACCGCATCCGCGGGGGCGACCATCGCGCGCAGCTCGGCCTCACGGGCGTCGTCGGTCAGCACCGACTCATCGGCGTTGAACACATAGAGGAACGGCTTGGTGGTCATCAGGTTCAGCTCACGCAGCAGCGATGCGTCGACACCGGCCGCGAAGAGCGTTGTCCCGCCGTCGAGAGTCTGTTGCGCGGCGACGGCGGCATCGAGCAGAGCCTTGCGCTCCTTGTTGTTACGGGCTTCCTTCTCCAGCCGCGGGACGGCCTTCTCCAAGGTCTGCATGTCGGCGAGAATCAGCTCGGTCTCGATGACCTCGATGTCGGACTTGGGGTCAACCTTCCCGTCGACGTGCACCACGTCGTCGTCGGCGAACACCCGCACCACCTGACAGATGGCGTCGCACTCACGGATGTTGGCCAGGAACTTGTTGCCCAGACCGGCGCCCTCGGAGGCGCCTTTCACGATGCCGGCGATGTCGACGAAGGTCACCGGCGCCGGGACGATCTTCTCCGAGTCGAACATCTCCGCCAGCTTCGCCAGCCGCGGATCGGGCAGCGGCACCACCCCTTCGTTCGGTTCGATGGTCGCGAACGGGTAGTTGGCGGCGACCACGTTGTTTCTGGTCAGCGCGTTGAAAAGGGTCGATTTGCCGACGTTGGGCAAACCCACGATCCCGAGGCTCAAGCTCACAGGGAGTCAAGTGTAGGAGAACGGCGAGATGTGGCACGCCCACGCAAACCTAACGAGGTCGTTACGCGGCTTTCGGCCCTGAGCCGGTACGGTCGACGTGTGTCAGCAGAGCAGGCGCGGTCGGCGGTAGCAGCAGATCACCGCTCGATCGTTCCGTCGGTTCCTGGTGTGCCGTGGTGGGCCGCAGTGGTGGTCGCGGTGACCGGAGCCGCCGTCGGCTTCGCGTTCGACGCCGGCTCTGGCAAGGAGCTGACCAGCGTCTTCTCCGGACTTTACGTCGTGGGGTGCCTGGCTGCGGTGCTTGCTGTCCGTCAGTCCGGTGTCTTCACCGCGGTGATCCAGCCCCCGCTGATCTTGTTCTGCGCGGTGCCCGGCGCCTATTTCCTGTTTCACGGCGCCAAGTTCACCGGCATCAAAGACCTGCTGATCAACTGCGGTTACCCGCTGATCGAGCGCTTCCCGCTGATGCTGTTCACCTCGGCCGCCGTGCTGTTGATCGGCCTGGTCCGGTGGTATCTCAGCCTGGCGGTCCGCCGCTCCATCGCGAACGCGGAGGATGACACCGACGGGTCCACTGCAGACGCCGAGCGCACCGGCGCGGCCGCCCATCTGGTCGCCAAGCTGACGTCGCTCTTGCACCGCGAGTCGACCGACGACGAGGCGGCCGACAAGCCCGTCCGTTCGCGCGCACCGCGGACGCATGCCGTGGAACGGTCGGCCCGGACCACGGCGGCCAGAAAGTCGGGTGGACGTCCAGCGGCGTCGCGCACCCGACGCCCCCGACCCCCGCTGGACGAGGCGCCCGACGCAGCCCGCCGGCCGCGGCGACCCACCCGCGATGTCGACGGCTCCGAGCCACCTCGCCGCGGCAGGTTGCCGCGCGATCTGGAGCAACGTGGCCGACCGCCCTGGGAGGTGCGCGGCGACACGCAGGCCCGCCGCGGTCGACCGGCGAGTCGCATCAGCCGCTTCGAACCACGTGAGCCCGCCGAGCCTCGTGACTCCGCGCCGCCGCCGCGCCGCAGGCCCGCGCCGAACGGATCGTCCAGGCAGACCGCGACCCACCACCCGATCTCGCAGGTCCGGTACCGCAATGACGAATCGCACGACCAGCCCGCGTCGCGCTCGCGACGGCCACGCAAGGCCGTGGGCGAGAACTGGGACTACGAAGGCTAGCTGCGGGGCCTCACTGCGCGCTCCTCCTCAGTCCGCTGCGCGGACCGCATCGTCGCTGCGGGGCCTCACTGCGCGCTCCTCCTCAGTCCGCTGCGCGGACCGCATCGTCGCTGCGGGGCCTCACTGCGCGCTCCTCCTCAGTCCGCTGCGCGGACCGCATCGTCGCTGCGCGGCGCTCTGATCTCGCGGGGCAGCGCGAACACCAGCGTCTCGTTCGCCGTCGTCACCGGCTGGACCGTCCCGTAGCCGTACTCGGCCAACCGCTCCAGCACGCCGCGTACCAGCACCTCCGGCACAGAGGCCCCTGACGTGACCCCGACCGTGGTGACCCCGTCCAGCCACGCCGGGTCGATGTCCTCGGCGTAGTCGACCAGATGCGAAGCCGCCGATCCGGCGCCCAGCGCGACCTCGACCAACCGCACCGAGTTCGACGAGTTGCGCGAACCGACGACGATCACCAGCTCACACTCGGGAGCCATCGCTTTGACCGCAACCTGGCGGTTCTGCGTGGCGTAGCAGATGTCGTCGCTGGGCGGGTCCTGCAGCTTCGGGAAACGGGCCCGCAGCCGCTGCACCGTCTCCATGGTCTCGTCGACGGACAGCGTGGTCTGCGACAACCAGATCACCTTGTCCTCGTCGCGAACCGTCACGCCGTCGACCGCATCGGGCCCGTCGACCAGCTGCACGTGGTCAGGTGCTTCACCGGCGGTGCCGACCACCTCTTCGTGGCCCTCGTGGCCGATCAGCAGGATGTCGTAGTCGTCGCGGGCGAATCGCTTGGCCTCGTTGTGCACCTTGGTGACCAGCGGGCACGTGGCATCGATGACCTTCAGGTTCCGCTCGGCGGCCGTGACGTGCACGGTCGGCGCGACGCCGTGAGCGGAGAACACCACGATGGCGCCCTCGGGGACCTCGTCGGTCTGCTCGACGAACACCGCGCCCGCCTTGGCCAGGGTCTCCACCACGTAGCGGTTGTGCACGATCTCATGCCGGACGTAGACGGGCGCGCCGTGCTTTTCCAGCGCCCGCTCGACGGTTTCGACGGCGCGGTCCACTCCGGCGCAGTACCCGCGCGGCTCGGCCAGCAGCACACGCTTACCGGTCAGCGGCTCGATCACCGAGCTGGTGGCACCTGGGATGCCCATGTTGACGGTTGGTGGCATGCCAACCAGGTTACTTTCCGTTGACACAAGCTCGCCAGCTCGCGCGCTCCACTTGGACTTGACCGCGTGTTAAGGCAGGCTGGACGGCATGGCTACTGCACCATATGGGGTCCGGCTGCTGGTGGGCGCGGCGACAATGGCCGTTGAAGAGACCATCAGACTGCCGAAGACGATCCTGATGTATCCGATGACGCTGGCCAGTACGGCCGCGCACGTGGTGATGCGGTTTCAGCAGAACGTCGCCGAGCTGGTGATCAAGGGTGACTCCACGTTGGAGCACATCTTCCCGCCCAAGGACGAGCAGCCGGAGTGGGCGACGTTCGACGAGGACGTGCCCGATGACGACGATGACGACGGCACCCCCGACGGTCTCGGCGCCGAGCGTCGCGCGGAGGGACGGTTCGCGCTGTACTCCTCCCCCGATGCGGCCGACACCCCGGCACCCGCGAAGAAGCCGACCGGCAAGCAGGCCGCGCCCGCGCCTGAGGTGGCTGAAGAGCTCGGTTACGAAACGCTGACCCTGGCGCAGTTGCGGGCTCGGCTGCAATCGCTCGACGTCGACGAGCTCGAAGCCCTGCTGGCCTACGAGGAGGCCACCAAGGGACGTGCGCCGTTTCAGACGCTGCTCGCCAACAGGATCACGCGCGCGACGGCGAAGTGACCGCCAACGCCAATTCGCCGGAGAACCCGTATCCCGTTCGCGCGGTTGCGATTCGGATCGCCGGCTGGATCGAGAAGTTGGGCACGGTTTGGGTGGAGGGTCAGCTGGCCCAGATCAACATCCGGCCAGGCGCCAAAACCGTCTTCATGGTGTTGCGCGACCCGGCCGCCGACATGTCGCTGTCGGTGACAGCTCCTCGCAACCTGGTAGAGAATGCGCCGGTCAAGCTCTCTGAGGGCGTGCAGGTGGTGGTGTGCGGCAAGCCGAACTTCTTCACCGGCCGCGGCACATTCACGTTGCGGCTCAGCGAGATTCGCGCCGTCGGTATCGGCGAACTGTTGGCCCGTATCGAACGCCTTCGCCGGCTGCTGGAAGCAGAGGGACTGTTCGACCAACGGCTCAAGCGGCCGATCCCGTTCCTGCCCAACACCGTTGGGCTGATCACCGGCCGGGCCAGTGCCGCCGAGCGTGACGTGACGACAGTCGCGGCCACCCGCTGGCCCGGCGTACGGTTCGCCATTCGTAACACCGCGGTCCAGGGTCCGACCGCAGTGTCCCAGATCGTCACCGCGCTCAAGGAATTGGACGCCGACAAGTGCGTCGACGTGATCGTGCTGGCCCGCGGTGGCGGCAGCGTGGAGGATCTGCTGCCGTTTTCCGACGAGACGCTGTGCCGTGAGATCGCCGCGTGCCGCACTCCGGTGGTCAGTGCGGTCGGGCATGAGCCCGACAATCCGCTGTGCGATCTGGTCGCCGACCTGCGCGCCGCCACACCCACCGATGCCGCCAAGCGGATCGTCCCGGACACCGCGGCCGAGCAGCTGTTGCTCAACGACTTGCGCCGCCGAAGCGCTCAGGCTCTGCGCAACTGGGTGACCCGCGAGGAGCGCGCGCTTGCACAGCTGCGCAGCCGCCCAGTGCTGGCCGAACCGCTGGCGGCGCTGTCGGCACGCGCCGACGAGATCCACCGCGCCCGGTCGGCGGTTCGCCGCGACATCGCCCGAATCGTCGACGTGGAGAGCGAACGCGTCGGACACTTGTCGGCGCGGCTGGCTACGTTGGGTCCGGCTGCCACCCTGGCCCGCGGTTACGCCGTGGTGCAGTCGGTGACGCCTCAGGGCCGGTCGGCGGTGCTGCGCAGTACCGCCGATGCGCCGGCCGGGACCGCGCTGCGGGTCCGCGTCGGCGACGGCGCGATCGCGGCGGTAAGCGAAGGATCAGTCGATGGCGAGTGACAAAGCTATACCTGTTAGTCAGCTCGGGTATGAAAAATGCCGCGACGAGCTGATCGAGGTGGTCCAGTTACTCGAGCAGGGCGGGCTTGACCTCGACGCATCGCTGACGCTGTGGGAAAGAGGCGAGCAGCTGGCGAAACGCTGCGAAGAGCACTTAGCTGGCGCCCGCAAGCGGATCACCGATGCGCTGGCTGCCGGTGACACGCAGGATTCTTGACATCGCAACCACGTCACGGGAGCATGTTTAGAACTGGAACACGTTTCAGTTATCCTCGTCGGCATGGTGGAGAACTCTGGACAATCACCGACCGCCGCACTGGGCCGAGTGCTGGTCACCGGCGGCTCGGGTTTCGTCGGCGCCAACCTGGTCACCACGCTGCTCGACCGCGGCTACCACGTGCGGTCCTTCGACCGTGCGCCCTCGCCGCTGCCCGCCCAGCCCGGGCTCGAGGTGCTGCAAGGCGACATCTGCGACCGCGACATCGTCGCGGGCGCGGTCGACGGCATCGACACCGTCTTCCACACCGCGGCCCTCATCGAGTTGATGGGCGGCGCATCGGTCACCGCGGAGTACCGGCAGCGCAGCTTCGCCGTCAACGTGGAGGGAACCAAGAACCTGGTGCACGCCGCTCAGCGCGCCGGCGTCCAGCGGTTCGTCTACACGTCGTCCAACAGCGTCGTGATGGGCGGACAGCGGATCGCCGGTGGTGACGAGACGTTGCCCTACACCAACCGATTCAACGACCTCTACACCGAGACCAAAGTGGTCGCCGAGCGATTTGTGCTGTCCCAGAACGGGGTTGACGGCTTGCTCACCTGCGCGATACGCCCGAGCGGGATCTGGGGCCGCGGCGATCAGACCATGTTCCGCAAGGTATTCGAATCCGTGCTGGCCGGCCACGTCAAGGTGCTGGTCGGACGCAAAGCCGCCCGCTTGGACAACTCCTACGTGCACAACCTGATTCACGGCTTCATCCTGGCCGCCGAACACCTGGTGCCGGGTGGAACCGCGCCCGGCCAGGCGTACTTCATCAACGACGCCGAACCGGTGAACATGTTCGAGTTCACCCGGCCGGTGATCGAGGCGTGCGGTGAACGCCTGCCCCGGCTGCGGATATCCGGCGCGGCGGTCCGCGCGGTGATGCTGGCTTGGCAGCGGCTGCATTTCCGGTTCGGACTGCCGCAGCCGCCGCTGGAACCGCTGGCCGTCGAGCGGCTGTACCTGGACAACTACTTCTCGGTCGCCAAAGCCACCCGCGACCTCGGCTACCGGCCGTTGTTCACCACCGAGCAGGCGATGAAGGAGTGTCTGCCGTATTACACCGACCTGTTCGATCAGATGAAAGCCAACGCCGACCCGCGACCGGTGGCCGTTGTCGCACCCGCCGTAGCCGAGTAGAGGTATATTCCGCCGGCGACGATGCAGAGCGACATGCAGTTCTGACCGGCAAGGAGGAGCGGCGCCTGTGACGGATACCGTGCTGGTCACCGGGGCGTTCGGACTCGTCGGGTCGGAAACCGTGCGACAGCTGCGGGCCGACGGTCGTCGCGTCGTCGCCACCGACCTGGACGTTCCGGCCAACCACACGGCGGCGGCTGCACTACCGGCGGACACCGTGCGATGGGCCGACCTGACCGATCCCGACGCCGTCGCCGCATTATTGCGGGCGGTCTCCCCTGCGGCGATCATCCATCTCGCCGCCGTCATTCCGCCGGCCTGCTACGCCCGTCCGGCGCTGGCCCGCAAGGTCAATGTCGACGCGACGGGGTTCCTGCTCGACGCCGCTGCCGCGCTACCGGAGCCGCCGCGGTTCGTTCAGGCCTCCAGCGTCGCCACCTACGGCGCCCGCAACCCGCACCGCGTCACCGGCGTGCTCACCGCCGACACTCCGCTGCGGCCGTCCGACATCTACGGCGCGCACAAGGTCGAAGCCGAACACCTGGTGCGCGGGTCGGGTCTGGACTGGGTGGTGCTGCGACTGGGCGGTGTGCTCACCGCCGAACTGCGGCTGGGCCAGGATCTAGACACCATCTACTTCGAGGCGGCGTTGCCCGTCGACGGCCGCATCCAGACCGTCGACGTGCGCGACGTCGCGCGGGCCTTCATCGCGGCCACCACCGCACCGGTGGTCGGCGAGACGCTGCTGATCGGCGGCGACGACACGCACCGGTTGGTACAGGGCGACATCGCCCCGTCGATGGCGGCCGCGATGGGATTGGTCGGCGGGATGCCCGTCGGACGTAAGGGCAACCCGGACAGCGACGCCGACTGGTTCGGCACCGACTGGATGGACACCACGCGGTCGGTCGAAGCTCTTGACTTCCAACGAGTTTCGTGGCCACAGCTGCTCGCCGAAGCCGCTGACCGGATGGGATGGCGTCGCTACCCGATACGGCTGGGGGCGCCGCTGGCGCACGCCCTGCTCAAGCGCCGCTCACCGTACTACCGCTACCCGGGTCGCTACGCCGACCCGTGGGGCGTCATCGCCGCCAAATGGCCCGATTCCACGAAGGGGGCACACCCGGAATGACCGAACACTCCGCTGTCGTCATCGGCGGCGCCTCGGGCATCGGCAAGGCGGTGGCGCACGCCCTGGCCGCCGACGGCTACCGGGTGATCGTCGCGGACCGCAACACCGACGGCGCACGCAGCGTCGCCGCCGACCTCGGCGATCCGCACAGCCCCGCGACGGTCGACGTCACCGACGAGGATTCGGTGCGGGCGCTGTTCTCCGACGCCGGTGCGCTCGACGTCGTCGTCAACACCGCCGGTTTCAGTGGCGTCGGGCTGATCACCGAACTGCCCGTCGACGATTTCCGCTCGGTCGTCGACGTCTGCCTCACCGGCAGCTTCCTGGTGATCAAGCACGCCGCACCACGACTGCGCGACGGCGGCGCGCTGGTGTCCATCAGCTCGCTCAACGCACGTCAGCCCGCCGCGGCGATGAGCGCTTACTGCGCCGCAAAGGCCGGGCTGTCGATGCTGACGCAGGTCGCCGCCCTCGAACTCGCGCCGCGGGGCATTCGGGTCAACGCCGTCGCCCCCGGGTTCGTGCACACCCCGCTGACCGAAGCGGCCACCCACATCCCCGGGGTGGTCGACGAATACGTGGAGAACACGCCGCTGGGCCGGGCCGGAACTCCCGAGGACATCGCCGACGCCGTGCTGTTCCTGTGCAAGGCGCCGTGGCTGACCGGTGAAGTGCTCGACCTCAACGGCGGCGCACACATGAAGCGCTATCCCGACATCTTGAGCCACGTCATGAAGCTGGCCGCGCCATGAATTTCACCGGCAAGCAGGCAATCGTCACCGGCGCAGGCTCGGGCATCGGTGCCGCGCTGTGCCGTGCCCTGGTCGCCGCGGGCGCCGACGTGGTCTGCACCGACGTGGACGGCGCGGCGGCGGCCCGCACCGCCGAAAGCCTGCGCGGTCCCGGCACCGCGACATCGGCCACCCTCGACGTCACCGACCCCGATGCCGTCAAGGCCGCCGTCGACGACGTGCTGAGCCGGACCGGCCGGCTCGACCTGATGTTCAACAACGCCGGAATCGTCTGGGGCGGCGACACCGAACTGCTGACGCTCGATCAGTGGAACGCCATCATCGACGTCAACATCCGCGGCGTCGTGCACGGGGTTGCCGCCGCCTATCCGGTGATGCTGCGGCAAGGCCACGGCCACATCGTCAACACCGCGTCGATGGCCGGCCTCACCGCGGCCGGCCAGATCACCAGTTACGTGATGACCAAGCACGCGATCGTCGGGCTGTCGCTGGCGCTGCGCTCGGAGGCTGTGTCCCGCGGCGTGGGTGTGCTGGCGGTGTGCCCGGGCGCTGTCGAGACGCCGATCCTGGACAAGGGCGCCATCGGTGGCTTCGTCGGTCGTGACTACTTTTTGGACGGCTCGGGCGTCAAGAACGCTTACAGCGCCGACCGGTTGGCCCGCGACACGTTGAAGGCGATCGGCCGCAACAAGGCGCTATTGGTAAAGCCCAGTCAGGCGTACGCGTCGTGGGTGTTCGCCCGGCTGGCGCCGAATCTATTGCAGCGCATGTCGACTCGATTCATCGCCGATCAGCGCAAGCGCCAGGCCGCTAACGCAGCCGCTCGTTGAAAAACGCGACGACTCGCTTGCGCGCTTCGTAGGCCGGGTGGCCGTCGATCTCACGCACCTGGTCGGTCAGCACCGAATGCGCCATCCGGGACAGGCCGTGCTCATTGCCTGGGCTCGAATCGATTTCGATCACCTCGAACGCGTCGCCGAGGCGCTCTTTGAGCGTGGCGAACCGTTCGTCGGGCACCGCCTTGTCCTCGCTGAACCGCAGTCCCATCGCGCACAGCCCGTCGCGGGTTGCACGGTCTTTGAAGGCGTTCAGTTCCAGGTCGCTGACTCCTGGGTCGCGCCGTTGGCTCGGTGTCAGCGGGAAGGGCAGCGACGGTTGGCTCAGCACCGGGGCGAGCACGCTGTCGTCGACCGCGGCGGCCAGCGCGAATCCGCCGGTGAAACACTGGCCGATCACACCGACGCCCTTACCCGGCGTCGCTTTGTTGAGGTCGCGGGCCAGCGCCCGCAGGAAGACCGACACCGGTCGCTGCTTGTTGGTCGCGAACGCGGCGAATTCCCTTGCCACACAAGCACGGGTGATGGTGCTGACCACATAGCCCGCCGAAATCGGCCGGCCGGGCTCGCCGAACAGCGACGGTATCGCGACGGTGAAACCGTTGTCCACCAAGTGGTTTCCCAGGCCCAGCACGGCGGGGTGGATGCCCGGGATCTCGGGGATCAGCACCACGCCGGGCCCTTCGCCCTTGCGGTAGACGTCGTGGGTGTAGCCGCCGCCGGTGAACGGTGCGACTGACCAGCCGGTGAGGTCGGCTTCGGGTGCGCCCATGCTTGTCCTTACCTATGCGCCGGCAACGGCGGCTGCGATTGAGTGGCCGCTGCCAGCGTACGGAACTCGTCGGTGCCGCCTGCCCCGGTGACCGCGACCTGAGCGGGACCGGACGGGCTGTTCAGCCGCGTCGTCCACACCGGCTCGGTTCCGTCACCCTGGTAGGTGATCCACCGGGTGCCGTTGACGTCGACCGTCCCGCTGGGATACATCGATGCGTGGATCGACCCGACCAGCTTGTCCTCATCGGCGTCGCTCTGCGACAGGCTCACATACATCCCGCCGGGGCTGATGTAGCCGACGGTCGAGATGCCGGCGTGCAGCCGCTGATGGGTCGACGGGTCGGTTCGCCCGTCCGGGATACCGCTGCGGCCGCCGGAGTTGGCGTGCCAGCCGTCGGGCAGGTGCGGCAGCCGGACCGGGAAGCCCAGCGCCTGCGCGTCGGCCCGCAGCGCGCTCGCGGCGTCGTAGGACGGCACCGGTCCACGGTTGACGCCGCTCGGGGAGAACGAGCAAATCCCGACCACACCCGCCAAGATGATGCACGCCACCACCAACGGCGCGATCGACCAGAACATGTCCCGGCCGTCTTGCAGCAGCCTCGGCTTGGCCGGTTTGGCCGTCGGTTCGGGCTGGGTGGTCACAGCAGAAGTATCCCAGGTCCCGAGCGGCAACCTGCCTCTGGGACAATCGGGAACCATGACCGCAGGTTCTCGCCGTGAAGCCCCGGACCGCAACCTCGCCCTCGAGTTGGTCCGGGTCACCGAGGCCGGCGCGATGGCCGCTGGTCGTTGGGTGGGTCGCGGCGACAAAGAGGGCGGCGACGCCGCGGCCGTCGACGCCATCCGCCAGCTGGTGAACTCCGTGTCGATGCGCGGCGTCGTCGTGATCGGCGAAGGCGAGAAAGACCACGCTCCGATGCTCTACAACGGCGAAGAGGTCGGTAACGGCGACGGCCCGGATTGCGACTTCGCCGTCGACCCGATCGACGGCACCACGCTGATGAGCAAGGGCATGCCCAACGCCATCTCGGTGCTCGCGGTGGCCGACCGCGGCGCGATGTTCGACCCGTCGGCGGTGTTCTACATGAACAAGATCGCCGTGGGTCCCGATGCCGCGGAGGTATTGGACATCACCGCGCCGATCGCCGAGAACGTTCGGGCGGTCGCCAAGGTCAAGGGATTATCCGTGCGGGACATGACGGTCTGCATTCTGGACCGGCCGCGGCACGCCCAGCTGATCGACGACGTGCGAGGAGCCGGCGCCCGTATCCGGCTGATCAGCGACGGCGATGTGGCAGGCGCGATCGCGGCATGCCGGCCGGGATCGGGCACCGACATGCTGGCCGGCATCGGCGGCACCCCGGAGGGCATCATCACCGCGGCCGCCATCCGCTGCATGGGCGGCGAGATCCAGGCGCAACTGGCGCCCAAGGATGACGAGGAACGGCAGAAGGCGCTCGACGCCGGCTACGACCTCGACCAGATACTGACCACCTACGACCTGGTGTCCGGCGAGAACGTCTTCTTCTGCGCCACCGGCGTCACCGACGGCGACCTACTGAAGGGTGTGCGCTACGAGCCGGGCGGCTGCACCACTCAGTCGATCGTGATGCGCTCGAAGTCGGGCACGCTGCGGATGGTCGAGGGCTTTCACCGGCTGACCAAGCTCAACGAATACTCGGCCATCGACTTCACCGGCGACAGCAACGCCGCATACCCCCTGCCGTAACCACCGACATAGCGAGACCCCTACCCAGCAAGGACGTTGCCGATGGCAGACACCGAGTACCGCATCGAACACGACACCATGGGCGAAGTCCGGGTGCCGGCGAAAGCCCTGTGGCGGGCGCAAACTCAGCGTGCGGTGGAGAACTTTCCGATCTCGGGCCGCGGCCTGGAGCGCACTCAGATCCGCGCGCTCGGTCTGCTCAAAGGCGCTTGCGCGCAAGTCAACAAGGACCTCGGCCTACTGTCGGCCGAGAAGGCCGGCGCGATCATCCTCGCCGCCGCCGAGATCGCCGATGGCAAGCACGACGACCAGTTCCCGATCGACGTCTTCCAGACCGGTTCGGGCACCAGCTCCAACATGAACACCAACGAGGTGATCGCCAGCATCGCGGCCGCCAACGGCGTCACCGTGCACCCCAACGACGACGTCAACATGTCGCAGTCGTCGAACGACACCTTCCCGACCGCGACCCATATCGCGGCCACCGAAGCCGCTGTGCGCCATCTCATTCCGGCTCTGCAGGTACTGCACGACGCGCTGGCCGGCAAGGCCCGCGAGTGGCACACCGTGGTCAAGTCCGGTCGCACGCACCTGATGGACGCCGTTCCGGTGACGCTGGGTCAGGAGTTCTCCGGCTACGCCCGGCAGATCGAAGCCGGCATCGAGCGGATCAAAGCCACTCTGCCCCGGCTGGGCGAACTGGCAATCGGCGGCACCGCGGTCGGCACCGGCCTGAACGCCCCCGACGGCTTCGGCGCCAAGGTGGTCCAGGTGCTGATCGCCGACACCGGCCTGACCGAATTGCGCACGGCGAAAAACTCTTTCGAGGCCCAGGCCGCGCGTGACGGCCTGGTCGAAGCATCCGGTGCGCTGCGCACCATCGCGGTGTCACTGACCAAGATCGCCAACGACGTGCGCTGGATGGGCTCGGGCCCGCTGACCGGCCTGGCCGAGATCCAGCTGCCGGACCTGCAGCCGGGCAGCTCGATCATGCCGGGCAAGGTCAATCCTGTTCTACCCGAGGCGGTTACCCAAGTCGCCGCACAGGTGATCGGCAACGACGCGGCGGTCGCCTGGGGTGGTGCGAGCGGCGCCTTCGAGCTCAACGTCTACATCCCGATGATGGCCCGCAACCTGCTCGAGTCGTTCAAACTGCTGACCAACGTCTCGACACTGTTCGCCGAGCGGTGCATCGTCGGGCTCACCGCACACGTCGAGCACCTGCGCGAGTTGGCCGAGTCGTCCCCGTCGATCGTCACACCGCTGAACTCGGCGATCGGCTACGAAGAGGCTGCCGCGGTGGCCAAGCAGGCGCTCAAGGAGCGCAAGACGATTCGCCAGACGGTGATCGACCGCGGGCTGATCGGCGACAAACTGTCCGAAGAGGAACTGGACCGGCGTCTCGACGTGCTTGCCATGGCCAAAGTCACCGACGAGTAACCATGGTCAGCGACGAACTCCGGCAACGCCGCCTGGCGGTCATCGAAGAGCACATGAACACCGAGGTGACCAAGGAGTTCGATCGCACCCTGGCCACGTTCAACGGGCACCCCCGCTACGAGATCATGGCCACCGGACAGGTTTTCGACGGCGACGACGAGGTCATGGGGTACTACCGGACCACCAGGACCGCGTTCCCCGATCAGCGTCACGCGAACGTGCGATACCACTTCAGCGACGACGCGGTGATCACCGAATTCGACTTGCTGGGAACCAATCTCGGCGAGTTCTACGGAATGCCGCCCACCGGCAAGGCGTTCCAGGTGCCGATCATCGCCGTGTTCTTCTTCGACGGCTCTGACAGCGACCGAATCATCAACGAGCGCATCTACTTTGACAGCGCCAGCCTGGTCACGCAGATCGGTCGCGGCGAGTTGCTGGCCCTGGCCGCCTCCGGTGAGCTGCCGGGGCAGTAGGACCCGCCCTAGGTGCCGTTGTTCGGTCCGCCCGAGTTCTGGCCTCCGACATCGGTGATCGGGAAGTTGGGCATCGGCGCCGGCGACGGCGTATTGGGCAACGACGGAATCTCGGCCGTGGGAACGTCGTGCAGGTCGTTGGCCGGCGGCCCGTTCTCCCGGCTGCCGTAGACGCTGCCCGGGGCGCGCCTTCCGAGCAACTGGCTGACCGTCACCAGGTGATAACCGTTGGCCTTGAGCACCGGAATGAACTGATACACCAGATCGACTGTGCTGGAGTAGGTGTCGTGTAGCAGCACCACCGAGCCGGGCTTGATCTGGCTCATCAGCAGGGCTCTGCTGGCCGCGGTGTTGGAATCGTTGATCCAGTCGAACGGGATGACGTCCCACAGGATTCCGGCCAGGCCGGCCTTTCCGGCCTGCTCGTTGACGCCCGCGTCGGTGAGACCGCCCGGCGGGCGCCACAACGTCGGCGTCACGCCGGTCGCGGCGACGATCGCGTCGGTGGCCCGGGAGAACTGCGCCGGAACGTCGGCCGCCGGCAGCGTGGTCATGTTCGGGTGTTCCCAGGTGTGGTTACCGAGTTCCATGCCCGCATCGACGACCCGTTTTGCGCCGCCAGGATTGGCGGCGACCTTGTTGCCGATCTCGAAGAACGTCGCCTTGGCGTTGTTGGCCGTGAGGATGCCCAGGAGCCGGTCGGTGTAGGGCGTCGGACCGTCGTCGAAGGTCAACGCCACACATTTCACCTGTGCGCAGTCGACGACGTCGTTGGCGTGCGCGAACCTGACATGCCCGGTGAATGCGCCGACCGCGACGATGACGACCGCCGCCGCCGCACCGGCGACGGTACGCCAGTACCGCCAAGCCTGGTTGTCTGGTCTTCTCGGCACGACTGAACTTTACCCAGCCATGCCCGACGCCCTGATGGCTACGGCGTCTGGCTGATCTCCTCGAGCATCTCGGTGACCAGCGCCGCGATCGGCGAGCGCTCGCTGCGCAGCAGGGTGATGTGTGCGAACAGCGGATGGCCCTTGAGCTTTTCGACGACGGCCGCGACGCCATCGTGACGGCCCACCCGCAGATTGTCACGCTGGGCGACGTCGTGGGTGAGCACCACCCGCGAACCCGCCCCCAGTCGCGACAGCACGGTCAGCAGCACGTTGCGTTCCAGTGACTGCGCCTCGTCGACGATGACGAAGGAGTCGTGCAGCGACCGTCCCCGGATGTGGGTCAGCGGCAGCACCTCGAGCATGCCGCGGGAGAGCACCTCTTCGAGCACCGCCGGGCTGGCCAGCCCTTCAAGGGTGTCGAAGACGGCTTGCGCCCACGGGCCCATCTTTTCGCTCTCGCTACCGGGCAGATAGCCCAACTCCTGGCCGCCGACCGCGTACAGCGGGCGGAACACCACCACCTTGCGCTGGGTGCGTCGCTCCAGCACGGCTTCCAGGCCGGCGCACAGCGCCAGCGCCGACTTGCCGGTGCCGGCCTTGCCGCCCAGCGACACGATGCCGACCGACTCGTCGAGCAACAGATCCAGCGCCACCCGCTGTTCGGCGGAGCGACCTCGCAACCCGAATACCTCGCGATCGCCGCGGACCAACTGCACCTTCTTGTGATCGTTCACCCGGCCCAGCGCGTGGGAGCTGCCCGCGAGCAGCCGAATACCGGTGTGGCAAGGCAGGTCTCGCGCCGAGGCCAGGTCCACCTCGCCGTCGGCGAACAAGGCGTCGATGTCGTCGGTGGTGGCGTCCATCTCCGTCATCCCGGTCCAGCCGGACGTGACGACGTCCTGCGCGTGGTACTCGTCGGCGGGCAGGCCCACCGCACCCGCCTTGACGCGCAGCGGAATGTCCTTGCTGACCAGAGTCACACGCTTGCCCTCGGCGGCGAGGTTGGCGGCGCAGCACAGGATGCGCGAGTCGTTGGTGTCGGTCCGGAACCCGGCGGGCAGCACGGTCGGGTCACTGTGGTTGAGCTCGACGTGCAGCGTACCGCCTTGTGTCCCAACGGGAATGGGCTGATCCAGCCGTCCGTGCGCGAGCCGGAGGTCGTCGAACAGCCGCAGTGCCTGACGGGCGAACCAGCCCAGCTCGTGATGGTGGCGTTTGGCCTCCAGTTCACTGATCACTACCAGCGGCACCACCACTTCGTGTTCGGCGAAGCGGGAGCAGGCCCACGGGTCGGACAGCAACACCGACGTGTCGAGCACGTAGGTCCTGATGGTGTCCTGGGAAACCGCCGGGGAATCAGTCACGAATGGCTCCTCGATCTCATCGCCCGGCTCGCTGCCGCATGCGCGGACAACACGACAACCGGACTGGATTGAATGGACCGGCTTCTCAGCAGCCCGTGACACGGGCGGGATCGTCGCCGGGGCGAAACCCGTGCGGCCCGCACGGTGGAATCGGCGGGGGCCGCGGCGCCAGGACCGGGGCCGGCGGTCCTGTCGTAGTAGTTACGAAAGGCGCCGCCCGGATAGCAGAGCATGTCGCTAGCCATCGAAAGCGACGCTACTCCGGTGTGCGCGTGTCCGCCGCGCAGGCGCGCCGACGGTGCTAGTTGATGACGAGCGTGCGCAGTGCTGGTTCGTCGGCGACACCCCACGCGGTGATGCGGTCGGAAATCGCGCGGCGCAACTGATCTGAGTCGAAAATGCCTGCGTCGGCAACGGTCCGAAGCTTGTCCTGATAGGCGTCGATGTCGGCGCCGACGACCTCGAGATCAGCCGCGCGGGCGGCGATGGCGGCGATCGTCTCGTCGCGGGTGTACTGCAGGCAGTGCGCGACGAGGTTGGCGAAGAACTCCTCGTGCCGCGCTTCGTCGCGGGCGATGTGGGTGATGAGTCCGGCCAGCACCGGCTCCTCGATCGAGGCGGCCAGGTTTTTGGTGTAGATCGCATGGGCTCGCTCGAAGAACGCCATGAACACCAGCGTCTCGACTTGCGAGTACTGGTCGGCGCGGTAGCCCTTGACGGCGACGTGTTCGAAGCGGACTTCTTCGTTGGCGGTCGGGTCGATCTCCCGGGTCACGACGAAGTATTCGCGCAGCGCGATGGCATGCAGATGTTCTTCGGCAGTCCACCGGCCCAGCCACTGCGCCCAGTTGTCCTCGAGGATGAAGTGCTCGACGAGTTCCCGGTGGTAGCCGGCCAGGTTGTCCTTGGTGACGAGCAGGATCTCGCACGCGTCGGTGATGGCTTTCGGCAACGTCACCTGTGACGGATCCCAGTCCCGCCCACCCAGGAAGGCGAAGTTCTCGCCCTGCTCGAACGGCACGAAGTCGTGGGCGAACCACAGCTGCTCGGTGCCGAGATGACGGTCGAGATTCTCGCCCACAATCGGCTCGAGCTCGAGAATCAGCGCATTAGGGACAGTTTTCTGTGCCATGCGGTTACTGTAACCCGTAGACACAGGTTCCGTAAAATCTGACGCGGCAATGTGCCCGTCAGATCAGCGACCAGTCCTCCAGGCCCTCATACAGCGGAAATTCCCGGGCAAGTCGCGTCACCCGCTCGCGCAACGCCGGCACGTCGGCGGCGCTGCCCGCCGCCAATGCGGTGGCGATGATGTCGGCGACCTCGGAAAACTCGGTGTTGCCGAAGCCGCGGGTGGCCAGCGCCGGCGTGCCGATCCGGAGACCGGACGTCACCATCGGCGGTCGCGGGTCGTTGGGCACCGCGTTGCGGTTGACGGTGATGCCGACGTCGTGCAGCAGGTCCTCGGCAGCCTGGCCGTCCAGCGGCGAGTCACGCAGGTCGACCAGAACGAGGTGGACGTCGGTGCCGCCGCTGACCACCGACACGCCGGCCTTGGCGACGTCGGCGGCCAACAGTCGCTCGGCCAGGATTCGGGCACCGGTCAGCGTGCGCTGCTGGCGCTCGACGAATTCCGGGGTGCCGGCGATCTTCAGGGCGACCGCTTTGGCGGCGATCACGTGCATCAGCGGTCCGCCCTGCTGGCCGGGAAACACCGCCGAGTTGATCGACTTGGCGTATTCCTGCTTGCCCATGATCAGACCGGACCGCGGGCCGCAGAGCGTCTTGTGCACGGTGGTGGACACGATGTCGGCGTGCGGCAGCGGTGACGGGTGCAGGCCGGCGGCGACCAGGCCGGCGAAGTGCGCCATGTCGACCCACAGCTTGGCGTCGACTTCGTCGGCGATCGACTTGAACGCGGCGAAGTCCAGAATCCTTGGGTAAGCCGACCAGCCCGCGACGATCACCTTCGGACGGAATTCCAACGCTCGGGCGCGCACCACATCCATGTCGATCACATGTGTGGTCGCGTCGACGCCGTAGAACGCGTTCTCGTAGAGCTTGCCGGAGAAGTTCAGCTTCATGCCGTGGGTCAGGTGACCGCCGTTGGCCAGGTCCAGACCGAGCAGCCGCTCCCCCGGCGTCATCAGCGCGTGCAGTACGGCGGCGTTGGCGGAGGCGCCCGAATGCGGTTGCACGTTGGCGAAGTCGGCGCCGAACAGTGCCTTGGCCCGGTCGCGGGCGATGTTCTCCACTACGTCGACGTATTCACAGCCGCCGTAATAGCGGCGGCCGGGCAGACCCTCGGCGTACTTGTTGGTCAGCACGCTGCCCTGAGCCTGCAGCACCGCGCGTGGCACGAAGTTCTCCGAGGCGATCATCTCCAGCGTGTCGCGCTGGCGGCCGAGCTCTTTGCCGAGCAGTTCGGCGATGTCGGGGTCGACGTCGGCCAGTGGGGCCGACATCACCGAGGATTTTGTGCGGGCGTCTGGTGCGGCAGTCACGTCGCCCAGTCTATCGAGGAGCTGCTGCCACACCGAACTACGCGCTCTGGATCGTCGACGGCTCAGGCCTGATTGCCCGTCTTCTCCCCATCGCGCTACGCGCTCTGGATCGTCGACGGGATCAGCGGCTCGTCGAGCAGCCTGCCGAACCGCTCGACAACGCTCGTGCCGGCCGGCCGGTCGTCCAGCCAACCGCGCAGCAGCCGGTATCCCTCGACATAGGTGCTGGTGTAGGCGCGCCACAGCGGCGACGACAGAAACCTCAACGACTGCTTGGCGCGGGTGTCGTCGACCAGCAGCCAGCGGCGCAGGAAGTCCGCGACCTCGTCGGCGTCGCGATGCTCGTCGTGCAGCATCAGCGCAGCGTCCTGGCGCACTCCGGCCAGCGCCGCGGACGCCTCGGACACCGCTTCGGCACGCTCGCCGTCGAACCGCAGGCCCAGATCGGCGTAGATCTCGGCGGCCCATCGTCCCCAGCCCGGTCCGATGGCCGCATACAGCGCCAAGTCGGCCAGTCCCTCGGCCAGCAGGCACTGCGGGGTGTTCACCAGAAAAATGGTCTGCTCGGCGTGGCCTTTGCGGTTGACCAGCCCGACCTCTTTACGGCAGTGCTCGGTGTGGTGACCCGGGTAGGACTCGTGTGCGACCAAGCGCGGCAGGTTCGACGTCAGCTGTTTGATGTCGGCGTTGACGGCGACCGTCGAGCGGTAGTCGCCGTGGTAGTAGTTGAATCCCGACCACGGCTTGTCGGTGACCACCTGATACTCCACGGTCTCGTTGTCGGGAAGCGGATACTCGGCGCGGACCCGGTCGCGCAGCGCGCTGGAGAACGCCGCGATGCACTCGGCCAGCCGCTCGGGTGGGATTTCTTCGCTCCGGCGGTGCGCCGCCATCCGGTCGGCCAGCGGGCCGCTGCCACCCAGCGCCTCGTCGAGCCGGACGTGCGCCTGCCGGTATGTCTGCTCGTCGCCCTTGCTGATACGCACGTCGAAGTAGGCGTGCACTTCGTCGACGAAACCGATCTGCTCGCCGGCGAACGTGCGGCCCGCAGTTTCCAGCGCGCGTAGATGCGCGCCCACGTAGTCGGCGCGTTGCCGGTCAAACCCGTTGCGATACGGCACATCCGCCACGGCGTCGATCAGCCTGCGGGCCTGGCGGACCAGGTCGGCCGCGTCGGGCGCAGGCTCGGCTGCCACCGTCTGGCGCAGCGCCGGATCACCGGTGAAGGCGTCGACGTAACCCGGTTCGATCCGGTCGAAGCGCAAACCGAGCAGCAGGTACTCGCGGATCAGCGCAGCAGGTTCCACAACGATCCACGCTATCTGGTCGCCCCAGCCGCTCACTGCGCGCCAAAGGCTGCAAGACTGACTGTCATGCCGCGGCCCAGCGAGCCGAGCCCCTATGTGGAGTTCGATCGACGTCAATGGCGCGCGCTCCGCATGTCGACGCCGCAGCCGCTGACCGAAGAAGAAGTCGTCGGACTGCGTGGTCTGGGCGAGCAGATCAACCTGCTCGAGGTCGAAGAGGTTTACCTGCCGCTGGCCCGTCTCCTGCACCTGCAGGTCGCCGCCCGGCAGGGGTTGTTCTCGGCAACCTCGGAGTTCCTCGGCGAGCCGCAACAAAACCCCGACCGGCCGGTGCCGTTCATCATCGGGGTGGCGGGCAGCGTCGCGGTCGGTAAGTCGACGACGGCCCGTGTGCTGCAAGCCCTACTGGCCCGCTGGGATCACCACCCGCGCGTCGACCTGGTCACCACGGACGGCTTCCTCTATCCGAACTCTGAGCTGAGTCGACGAAACCTGATGCACCGCAAGGGTTTTCCGGAGAGCTATGACCGGCGGGCGCTGATGCGCTTCGTCACGTCGGTCAAGTCGGGTTCGGACTACGTCTGCGCGCCGGTGTACTCCCATCTGCACTACGACCGGGTGCACGGCGCCAAGCAGGTCGTCCGGCACCCCGACATCCTGATTCTCGAGGGCCTCAACGTGTTGCAGACCGGGCCCACGTTGATGGTGTCGGACCTCTTCGACTTCTCGCTCTACGTGGACGCCCGCATCGAAGACATCGAGCAGTGGTACGTCTCCCGGTTCCTGGCGATGCGGTCGACGTCGTTCGCCAACCCGGCGTCGCACTTCCATCACTACGCGGGGCTGACCGACCAGCAGGCCAACATCGCCGCACGCGATATCTGGCGTTCGATCAACCGGCCCAACCTGATCGAGAACATCCTGCCCACCAGGCCGCGTGCCACGCTGGTGTTACGCAAGGACGCCGATCACTCCATCAACCGGCTGCGGCTACGCAAGCTCTGAGCCCAGGCCGATGCGGAGGCGCACACCGCAACCTCTGACAGTGGCGCCCCGCATCGGCGGGATGGGAGTCACGCCGGCAGGCGGCGCACTCCGAGGTATTGCAGATAGCCGATCGCTGCGGTGTAGCAGCCACTGGCCAGCATCAAGCTGATTCCGGTCTGGGTCAACGGAAGAGCGTCGAAGGCGACCACCGCGACAGCCGCCACCGTCAACACGATGTTGGCGATGATGACGGCGATGCCGGCGCGGCGCAGATCAGGCACCGCGGCCAGGGTGAATACCCCGAGCCCGTAAAACACGAAGAAGGCACCGAGGCCGTACTGCTCGAAGGAGCTCAGGCCGGTCAGCGACGAGAGCGCGTCGGCGCCGACGGCGATCAACAGTCCGGTCAGGCCGGTCAGCGTGGCGTCGAGCCGCATGGCGAACCGCAGCAGGGAGTCAGTCGAGTCGGCGAAAGGTCGGGTGGGTAGTCCGGTGACAGCGGTCATGGCGGAACTCCTTGCGGTGTCGGGTCGATCACTTCTGAGCGTGCCGTTCCGGGACTGCCAGATCGACGCGTGGCACTGCCAAGCACTGCCATGCGCCGCTCAACGACGTGATCTAGGCCACGTATTCCGTAGCTAGGTGAGCTAAGTCAACTGGAGACGGTGACCCGACCGCGCAGATCCGCAGCGATCAGCCGAGCCGCGGCGTTCTGCCAGTTGTGCAACGAACGCTGCGGCACCTCGGTGACGAACCATTGCCACGCCTGACGGGCGGTCGGGTCCAGGCCCGCAGCGGTCGCGCTCTGTGCGTACGCGCGCACACCCACGACGTAGGGGAAGTACAGCGCGTTGTAGTAGCGCCACTGCTCGGTGGTGCCGAAGTCGCCGCCGTCGCGCGGTTTGAGTTGCGCAATGCGTTCGGCGAGCAGCGCTTTGAGCTCGATCGCCCGCTCGAGCGGCTGGTCCGGAGCGCCGCGGGAGGCCAACCGCTCGTCGATGGCAGGCAGCGCGGTCAGCGGGTTGGCGACCAGCTTGGACAGGTCGCCGTAGTGGCCCAGTGCGCGGCGGGTCAGCCGGGCGAACGTGTCGTCATCGAAGCCGTCGAGCGGGTCGGCCGACCGCAACGGCAGCGCAGATTCGGTGCGCCGCAACGTCGCCCGATGCGCGCGCAGCAGCGGCGCCCGCGAGAACACCATCCGGTCCAGCAGCCCGGCCAGCGGGTCGGCCAGCACCTGCACCGACGCGGCGATCGCGAGGCTGGTGAACAGCAGCACGGTCAGCGCGGTCTGCGCGGTGGGCTGATCGCGGGTCAACGCGATGCCGATCAGCATCTGGCCGCCCAGCAGCGCGACGACCATCCCGGTCCCGCTGAACGACCGCAGCATGTCGGCCCGCAGCGCCTGACCTTCGTCGAACGCGTCCCACAGCGCCACCGCGACACCGAGGCAGAACACGTCACAACCCGTCGACGCCAGCGCCAGCCAACTGGGCACCACGCCCAGCGGAATGATCAGGATGGCGTTGGCCAGCGCGAAGAACATCGTCGCCGTGATGATCAGGCCGACCTTCGGAATCTTCTGCACCCGGCGGCGCAGCGCCGCGACCATGGCACCCAGGGTGGATACCGAGATCACCGCGCACATCACGATATGGCCGAGCCGTAGCGGACCCTCGACGCTGCCGGCGAGCGCGGCGCCTACCAATGTCAGCGCGCCGACGCCGCCGACCAGCAGCAACTCCCCGGTGCGTGGCCGTTCGTTGTCGTCGGCCCGCGCGATCTCGAGCAGCACCGCGAACCAGGCGATGCCGGGAACGGCGACCAGATAGATCTCGACGTGGCCGAGCACCGCTGAAAGGGTGACGGACCGAACCGCATCCAATGCCACCGCCGTCGCAAAACTGCACAGGCCGACCGCGGAGAACGCGAGCACCGGCTTGCGCGGGTTACGGGACAACAGATACAGGCCCAGCCACCAGCTCAGCGAAAACACCAACGCCGACAGCGCAGCCATATCCTCAGTGTGGCACGCAGACCGGACCCGTAGCGGCGATCGCGCGTCAGGCGCCGTAGCGGCGGTGTCGCTGGCTGTAATCGCGCAGCGCGCGCAGGAAGTCGACCCGGCGGAATGCGGGCCAGTGCGCCTCGGTGAACCACATCTCCGAGTAGGCGCTTTGCCACAGCAGAAAACCGGACAGCCGCTGCTCCCCCGACGTCCGGATGACCAGGTCGGGGTCGGGCTGCCCGGAGGTGTAGAGGTTCTCCGAGATCGCGTCGACGGTGACGGCTTCGATCAGTTCCTCGCCGCTGACACCGTTGGCGAGTTCCTTGGCCAGCAGCGCGCGCACGGCGTTGGCGATCTCCTGGCGGCCGCCGTACCCGACCGCGACGTTGACGTGGAAGCCGCCGTTTCCGGTCGTGGCGGTGCCCCGCACCGCATCGCGCAGTCGGCGCGCGGGCTCCTCGCCGATCAGCTCCAGATCGCCGACTGTGCGCACAGTCCACTGGTTGGCGGGCGCGCAGATTTCCTCGACGACGTCGGTGATGATCTCGATGAGCGATGCCAACTCAACCGGGTCACGACGCAGGTTTTCGGTGGAAAGCAAATAGACAGTGGCCATTTCGATGCCGGCTTCCTGACACCAGCGGAGCATCTCGGCGATCTTGGCCGCACCCATCCGGTAGCCGTAACTGACGTCGTCATAACCGGCGTCACGGGCCCAGCGCCGGTTGCCGTCGCACAGCACCGCGATGTGACGCGGCAGCGCAGACTTCGATGCGGCCAGTCCTTGCCGCAGCCGCATCTCATAGACCCGATACAGGGGTTCCTTCAAACGCGGCGGGATGATCTCCACAGGGACCAAGATTACTGTGGGCGCAACTGATCAGCGGCGATCCCGCTGTAGTCGCAACCAGGGATGAGGGAGCGAGCGTGAGTCGCGAGACCGAGGTGGCCACCAAGGACGACGAGTCCGCGGCGGCCAACACTGTCGCCGGGGTCGCCGAGCACATCGTCGATGGCGTCAAGGACACCGCACAAGCCCTGGTCAAGCCGCGGGCACGCGGGTGGATTCACCTGGTGTCAGCGGTCGTCGCGGTCATCGCGGGCGCTGCGCTGATCGCGGTGTCGTGGCCGTTGGCGGGCCTGAAAGCGGGCCTGGCGACGTTCATCTACACCGGCGCCGTGGTCGGCATGTTCACCGTGAGTGCCACCTACCACCGGGTCCACTGGAAAACCGCCGAGGCCCGCATCTGGATGAAGCGGCTCGACCATTCGATGATCTTCGTGCTGATCGCCGGCACGTACACACCGTTCGCGCTGCTGGCGATGCCGCCGCAGCAAGGGAGAGTCGTGCTCTACATCGTCTGGGGCGGCGCACTTGCTGGGGTGTTGCTGAAAATGTGCTGGCCCACCGCACCGCGCTGGGTCGGGGTGCCGCTCTACTTGATCCTCGGTTGGGTGTCGGCGTTCTACATCGCGGTCATCCTGCACCACGCCGGGGTGGCCGCGATGGTGTTACTCGCGGTCGGCGGCGCGCTCTACAGCATCGGCGGCATCCTGTACGCCCTGCGCTGGCCGGACCCGTGGCCGAGCACGTTCGGCTATCACGAGTTCTTCCATGCCTGCACCGCGGTCGCCGCGATCTGCCACTACATCGCGATTTGGTTCGCGGTCTTCTAGACCTGCGTGACGTTGTCGGGTGACCAATAGGCCTTCATCGCAGCGACTTTGCCTTCTTCGTTGAACGCCATCACGACGATCGGCTCGATGACCATCCCGCTGTCGCCCGCCTTCACCGTCAACCGGAATCCGAACGCCGCCTCGTTGCCGGCCACCCGCAGCAGTGTCAGCTCGTTGTCGCGTTCCATGTTCTCGAAGGTGGAGTAGAAGCCGCGGATCGCCTGCCGGCCGATGTGGATCTCCGCGCCGACCGGGTCCTCGACGGTGGCGTCGTCGGCGTACAACTCGACGATGTCCTCCGCGGTGCCCTTGGCGACCAGGCTGATGTAGCGGTTGACGGTCTCGGTGATGTGTTCCGCGCTCGGCATGCCACGAGACGTTACCGCTCCGGATTGATTGCCCGCCTCCTCCTCGGGCCGTTTCACGGCCCGCATCGTCACCGGGCGAGCGTGACTGCCAAGGCTTCGGCGCTGGTGACCGGCAGGTCGCAGACCCGGCCGCGGCACACATACGCCGCGTCGGCGCCGCCGACCCGGTCGCGGTCGGCCAACAGCTCCGACGAATCCATCGCGCCGCCAACGACAATCGTCCCGCCGGGCGCGAGTCGTCGGGCGGCGGCCAGCAGCGACGAGCCCTGGTCGGCGCAGGCGACGGCGATCTGCAACGGCCCGCGCACCCCCGCTTCGGCGACGGCCAGCCAGTGCCCGGCCGATCGCGGCGCGCGGGCCAGCAGCACGGAGTGCGCCTGCAACGCGTCGGCGGCCGCTTGCAGGTAGCGGTCAGCTCGCGCGCCGCCGGTCAGATGCGCCGCGGTGAGCAGCGCCTCAGCGACGGACGACGCGCCCGATCCAGTGGCGCCGTCATACGGGTCGGACGGCCGCAACACCAGCTGTTCGGCGTCGTCGGCGGTGTCGAACCAGCGCCCCGGCCGGTCAGGGTCGGCGAAGTGCGCCACCGCGCTATCGAGCAGGCCGGTCGCTGCGGTCAGCCAAGGCTCGTCGGTGCTCAGCTGGTAGAGCGCGAGCAGGCCGGTGGCCAGCATCGCGTGGTCTTCCAGGATGGCCGCGCTGTCGCCGACCCGGCCGCCCAGGCTGGCGCGGCGCAACCGGCCGTCCACCAGATGCAGCCGCAGCAGCGCCGTCGCGCAGGTCGCGGCGGCGTCGGCCAACTCGGGCGCGGCCAATGCGACACTTGCCTCGGCCAACGCGGTGATCGCCAACCCGTTCCAGGCGGTGACGACCTTGTCGTCGCGGGCCGGTTGCGGCCGCGCGCGTCGAGCAGCCAGCAGCGCGGTCCGGACGCGCTCGAAGCGCGCCGCGTCGTCGGGCTCGCGGAGTCGTTGCAGCACCGACGCGCCGGCTTCGAATGTGCCGTCCCGCGTCACGTCGAAAACCGAAGCGGCCCAAAGCCCGTCGTCGTTGCCGAGCACGTCGGTCAGCTGCGTGGCCGTCCATACGTAGGTCGAGCCTTCGCTGCCGTCGGCATCGGCGTCCAGCGACGAGGTGAACATCTCGCCATCGCGCAACTCGTCGAGCAGGAAGCCGGCGGTCTCGGCGGTGACCCTGCGCGCCAACACGTCGCCGGTTCGGCGGGCCCAATGCGCGTAGGCCCGCAACAGCAGCGCGTTGTCGTACAGCATCTTCTCGAAATGCGGTACCACCCAGGCATTGTCGACGCTGTAGCGGGCAAAGCCGCCGGCGAGTTGGTCATACATACCGCCGCGCGCCATCGCCGCGCCAGTACGGCGGACCGCGTCCAGTGCCTGCGGCGAACCGGTCCGTTCCCAATGTCGCAGTAGCGCTTCCAGCAATGCCGACGGCGGGAATTTGGGTGCGCCGCCGAATCCGCCGCGCGCGGTGTCTTCATCGTGCAGGACCGCGGCGACGGCGTGGTCGCAGAGCGCCGAGTCGACCTGCGGCCCGCCACTGGGCAATCCGGCAGTCATCGAGCGCAGTTCGCCGGCGATCTGGTCCGACGACTGTTCGACGTCGCCGCGGCGATCCCGCCAGGTTTCGGAGATAGCCGAAAGCAACTGCAGGAAGCCAGCTTTCGGATAGTAGGTGCCGCAGTAGAACGGCCGGCCGTCGGGCGTCAGGAAACACGTCATGGGCCAGCCGCCCTGGCCGGTGAGCGCGACCGTGGCGTTCATGTAGACCGCGTCGATGTCGGGCCGTTCCTCGCGATCCACCTTGACACACACGAATCCGGCGTTCATCGCCGCGGCGACATCGTCGTCTTCGAACGACTCGTGCGCCATCACATGGCACCAATGGCAGGCGGCGTAACCGATGGACAGCAGGATCGGCACGTCGCGCTGCGCGGCCTCGGCGAGTGCTCGCGGCGACCACTGCTGCCAGTGCACCGGGTTGTCGGCGTGCTGGCGGAGGTAGGGGCTGGCGGCGCCGGCGAGCTGGTTAGCCGGCTGGCTCATGCGGCGGCTGATCGATCGTTCCGTCGTCGACGGCCTGATCGGGTTCGGGGTGTTGCGGGTCGAAGGATTCCGGCAGTTTCTTGAGGTGCCGGTTCATCGAGCGGACCAGAAACAGCACGCTGATCAACAGCAGTACGACCACCAGCAGGCCGAACGGGCTGGCCTTGCCGAAGTCGGGTCCGCTGTTGTGCGGCGCGTCGTCGGCCAGCAGCGCCAGCGCGGCCATCTGAAGTCCAATCACCCTAAGCCTCGATTCCGGTGAACAGATCGGACTCGGGAAGACGCACCGGAATCCGGGAGCGCGCCAACTCGAACTCCTCAGTCGGCCACAGCCGCTGTTGCCACTCGATCGGCGCGGCGAAGAAATCTCCCTTGGGATCGATCTGGGTGGCATGTGCCCGCAGCGCGTCGTCACGTTGACTGAAATACGCCGAGCACTCGATCTTGGTCGTCACCCGTCCGGCGAACACGTCATGCGACGGATCCCAATGCTTGAGCCACTTTTCGAACGGTCCGGTCTCCCCGCGCCTGGCGAACTCGTCCTGCAGCATCTGCATCCGCTGGCGCAGAAATCCGTGGTTGTAGTACAGCTTGGCGACCGACCACACCGGCCCGGCGTCCGGGAATCGTCGATAGTCGCCGGCCGCCTCGTATGCAGCGACCGACACCTGATGGCAGCGGATGTGGTCGGGATGCGGGTAGCCACCGTTCTCGTCGTAGGTCGTCATCACGTGCGGCCGGAATTCGCGGACCACCCGGACCAGCGCCTCGGTCGACTCCTCCAGCGGCGTCAGCGCGAAACAGCCGTCCGGCAGCGGCGGCGGCGGATCGCCCATCGGCAGCCCGGAGTCGACGAAGCCCAGCCAGGTGTGTTCGACGCCGAGTATTTCGGCGGCCTTGGCCATCTCGTCGCGGCGGATGTCTGCGATGCGGCCGTGCACTTCCGGTAGGTCCATCGCCGGGTTGAGAATGTCGCCGCGTTCGCCGCCGGTGAGGGTCACGACCAGCACGCGGTGACCCTCGTCCGCGTAACGGGCAAGGGTGGCGGCGCCTTTGCTCGACTCGTCGTCCGGGTGGGCGTGCACCGCCATCAACCGCAGCTCGCTCACGTGCTCCCTGACTATCTGCTGTTCCTGCGCCCTATAGTTCCAGGTCTAATAGTTCCATCCCGGCCGCCGGGCCTGAAAACCCCCGGCACCGACCCCACCACACCATGACCGAAGCTTCCACGCCGCCGCCGCTGGCCCGCTACGGGCGCGGCCGATTGCCGCGCCTGTCCCGGCGGTGGTTGATCGCGCTGTCGGTCGTCGGGGTTGCTGCCGGCATCGCGCTGGCCGTCATCGGTTACCAGCGGCTGGGCCACAGCGACGTCGAGGGCACGCTGGCCGGCTATCGGTTGATCGACAGCCAGACCGTGTCGGTAACGATCAGCGTGACCCGAAAGGACCCGTCTCAACCGGTCGACTGCATCGTGCGGGTGCGGGCGAAAGACGGCAGCGAAACCGGCAGGCGCGAAGTGCTCGTTCCGGCGGCAACGCAGGCAACGGTGCAGGTGACGGCGACCGTGAAGTCGAGCAAGCCGCCCGTGGTCGGCGACATCTACGGCTGCGGCACCGATGTTCCCGGCTACCTCCGCGAACCCTGACGCGTGTCGACTCTGGCAAACTCCGGCGTCCGGGAAAATGTCCTCGTCATCCGCGGCAGCGGTGTAGGATCGTCGGATGCACGGTTCCGGCTGGGACCGTGTATTGCTGCATTAGCGGCCCGATGCGCCGCGTAGGGGGTACGCCCGACTACTGGGGTCGGCAGTACACGCGTGGGACCGCCCGGCAGCACGACCGACAGCCTGCTGAGGCGGATATCCGCCCGACCGACACCACAAGGAGCACGACGAGATGACGGACACCCAGGTGACCTGGTTGACCCAGGAATCACACGATCGACTGAAGGCCGAGCTCGATCAGTTGATCGGCAATCGTCCGGTCATCGCCGCGGAGATCAACGACCGCCGCGAGGAAGGCGACCTGCGCGAGAACGGCGGCTACCACGCGGCCCGCGAAGAGCAGGGTCAGCAGGAGGCCCGCATCCGCCAGTTGCAGGACCTGCTGAACAACGCGAAGGTCGGCGAAGCACCCAAGCAGTCCGGCGTCGCGCTGCCCGGATCGGTGGTCAAGGTCTACTACGACGGCGACAAGTCCGACACCGAGACCTTCCTGATCGGCACCCGCGAGCAGGCCGTCCACGACGGCAAACTCGAGGTCTACTCGCCGGCCTCACCGCTGGGCGGCGCGTTGATCGACGCCAAAGAGGGTGAGACGCGCAAATACACCGTGCCCAACGGCAACACCGTCGAGGTCACTCTGGTCAGCGCGGAGCCGTACCACGCCTGATCGGTCTGGCTGCGGTTAGCTCAGCGCCTGCTCGAGATCGGCGATGAGGTCGGCGATGTCTTCGATGCCGACCGAGAGCCGAACGAGATCGTCGGGAACCTCCAACTGGGAACCGGCCGTCGACGCATGCGTCATCGCGCCCGGGTACTCGATCAGCGACTCCACGCCGCCGAGCGACTCGGCCAGAATGAACACTTTCGTGTCGGCGCACAGCGCCTCGGCCGCGCGCCGTCCACCCTTCATCCGCACCGACACCATGCCGCCGAAACCGTGCATTTGCCGCGCGGCGACCTGGTGGCCGGGGTGACTGGGCAAACCCGGGTACAGCACGGTGTCCACCGACGCGTGTCCGTCGAGGAATTCGGCCACCGCAGCGGCGTTTTCGCTGTGCCGCTGCATCCGCAGCACCAGCGTCTTGAGGCCACGCATGGTCAGGTAGGCGTCGAACGGTCCCGGCACCGCGCCGGCCCCGTTCTGCAGGAAAGCGAACGCCGCGTCCAGCTCCTCGTCGTTGGTGACCAAGGCCCCGCCTACCACGTCGGAGTGTCCGCCGATGTATTTCGTCGTCGAGTGCAGCACGATATCGGCACCCAGCGTCAGCGGCTGCTGCAGTGCTGGCGAGGCAAAAGTGTTGTCCACCAATACTTTTGTGGATTGCTGCTCCCCCGCGATCTCGGCGATGCCAGCGATATCGGCGATCGACAGCAGCGGGTTGGTGGGGGTTTCCACCCAGATCAGCTTGGTGCTGGACGTCACCGCCGCGCGGACCGCGTCGAGGTCGGACAACGCCACCGGCGTGTGCTGCACACCCCACTGCGTGAAGACCTTGTCGATGAGCCGGAACGTTCCGCCGTAGGCATCATCGGGAATCACCACGTGGTCGCCTGGACGCAGCACCGCGCGCAGCGCACAGTCGCCGGCCGCCATGCCGGAGCTGAACGCCCGGCCGAAGCCGCCGTCTTCGACGGCCGCCAGCGCGGCTTCCAGCGCGGCCCGGGTCGGGTTGCCGGTGCGGGCGTATTCGAATCCGCCGCGCAGACCGCCGACACCGTCCTGGGCGAAGGTGCTGCTGGCATAGATCGGGGTGTTGACCGCACCGGTCTGCGGATCGGGCCGGTAGCCGGCGTGGATGGCTTTGGTCGCCAGCCCGGCCTTCTCGAAGTGTTCGCTCATCGCCGATCAGCCTAGCCAGCAGACTTACGCCACCTCGGGTGCGCCGTCAGCGGGATCCAGTGGCAGGCACACGGTGGCCATGATCTTGTCGGCCAGCGTCTGCCGCTTGGCATCCCACAGCGGAAACAGGTAGCCGATGTAGAAGATGGCCGCATCGACCAGATGGGTGATCTCCCGCAGCACGGACAACCCGAAACCGATCGGCTTACCGGTGTTTTCACTGACGACCTTGAATCTGAGCAACGACTTACCGATGCTCGATCCGGTGCTGCCCTGCCGGTAGCCGAGATTCCAGATCAAGTAGAGCAGCGCGAGCAGTCCCGCGACCGTCATCACCGTCAGCCCCAGGGTCGAATATCCGATCGAGCAGATCTGATCGACGGAGTACGGGCTGACATCGGTCAGGCAGGCGCTCTCGACGGAGTTCTGCAGCACCAGGTAACCGACGCCCACGATGAGCATCGCAGGCAGATGGTCGATGACGTATGCCGCGACCCGGGACAGCCACGGCGTGTAGGACTCCCGGGTCAGACCGCGGACTTTCGGCCCGGGTGGCGGCGGCGCGTATCCGCCCGAGGGTGGTGGCGGCGGCGGGTATCCGCCACCCCCCAGCGGCGGAGGCGGCGGAGGCGGCATGTTGGCCTCGCCGGGCGGGGGTGGAATGTGGTCGGTCATAGGCGGCTTTCCTTACTGCACAGTGTTTTTCGATAACCGAACTCATTTGCCTGCATGCCGTCCCGCTACTTGCGTGGCGCGCCATCGGACAGGAAGCCCAGCAAGTCGTACCGGGTGATCACCCCGACCGGCTTGCCTTCCTCGACGACCATGACGGCGTCGAGGTCCCGCAGCGTCTTGGCCAACGAGTTCACCTGTTCACCGGCACCGATGATCGGCAGCGGCGGGCTCATGTGCTGCCCGACGGCGTCGGCCAGGTGTGCGCGGCCCTCGAAGACCGCCGACAGCAGTTCGCGCTCAGAGACACTGCCTGCCACCTCGCCGGCCATCACCGGCGGCTCGGCGCCGACGACGGGCATCTGCGACACCCCGTATTCGCGCAGGATGCTGATCGCGTCGCGGACCGTCTCCGACGGGTGGGTGTGCACCAGGTCGGGCAGCTGACCGGACTTCCCCCGCAGCACGTCGCCGACCGTGGGCTGCTGGATCGAGCCGTCCAGCCTGCTGCGCAGAAACCCGTACGACGACATCCAGGCATCGTTGAAGATCTTCGACAGGTAGCCGCGTCCGCCGTCCGGCAGTAGCACGACGATCAGCGCGTCGGGCCCGGCTTCTTCGGCCACCTTCAGCGCCGCCACCACCGCCATTCCGCACGAGCCGCCGACCAGCATGGCCTCCTCGCGGGCCAGCCGCCTGGTCATGTTGAACGAGTCGGAGTCGGTCACCGCGATGATCTGGTCCGGCACCTCAGGGTCATAGGCCGACGGCCAGAAATCCTCGCCGACGCCTTCCACCAGATATGGCCTGCCGGTGCCGCCGGAATACACCGACCCTTCCGGGTCGGCGCCGATGACCTTCACCCGCCCTTCGGACACGTCCTTGAGATAGCGGCCCGCGCCGGTGATCGTCCCGCCGGTGCCGATGCCGGCGACGAAATGGGTGATCTGGCCGTCGGTGTCGGCCCAGATCTCCGGGCCGGTGGTTTCGTAGTGACTGGCCGGGCCTTGCGGGTTGGAGTACTGGTCCGGCTTCCAGGCGCCGTCGATCTCACTGACCAACCGGTCGGAGACGCTGTAGTAGCTGTCGGGATGTTCGGGCGGCACCGCCGTCGGGCACACCACAACCTCGGCGCCGTAGGCGCGCAACACATTCTGCTTGTCCTCGCTGACCTTGTCCGGGCAGACGAATACGCAGCGATAGCCGCGACGCTGGGCGACCAGAGCCAGTCCGACGCCGGTGTTGCCCGACGTCGGCTCGACGATGGTGCCGCCCGGTTTCAGCTCTCCGCTGGCCTCGGCGGCGTCGATCATCTTCACCGCGATGCGGTCTTTGCTGCTGAGTCCCGGGTTGAGGTACTCGACCTTGGCGACGACCCGGCCGGAGCCCGGCGGCACAACCGAGTTCAGCTGAACCAGTGGAGTGTTGCCGATGATCTCACTGATGTGTTGCGCGATCCGCATGGGTAAATCGTCTCAGGTGGGGTGCGGGGCCGCGCAGCGGCTCGAGTTAGCCGGTCGCTTCGCGGATGTACTCGCCGATCTGGCGCAGTGACCGCTCGGCCTCGGGCACGATCGGTGCGGCGAGCTGGAAGTCGTGGATCTGGCCGGGCCAGACCCGCACCTCGGTGGGCACCCCGGCCGCCGCGAGCGCGCGGGCCGCCTCGCGCGCGTCGTGCAGCAGCACCTCCGAGCCCGACACATGGATCAACGTCCGCGGCAGCCCCGGCTCGACGTGGTCGAGCGGCTCGTAGAGCGGCTCGGGCTTGCCGTCGACGACGTGCTTGCGCGCGGCCCTGGCGACCACGGCGAACAGCGCGTCAAATGCCTTGGCGGGGAACATCGCATCGGTCTTGATGTTCGGGTGCGCCTGTTTGGGTCCCTTGGCCAATTGCAGTAGCGGCGAGATCGCCACCAGCGCCGCCGGCTCCTCGTGGACCTGCTGAAGCCGTTGCGCCAGAGCAAGAGCCAGATAACCGCCGGCCGAGTCACCGGCCAACACGATCTGGTCCGGCTGGTAATCCCGCAGCCGCAGCCAACGGTAGGCATCATGACAGTCGTCCAGCGCCTGGCCGATGGAGTGTTTGGGGATGAGCCGGTAGTTGACCACCAGCACCGGAGCGTCGGCGAACTTCGACAGCGCGTTGACGACCCGGCTGTGCGAGTTGACCCCACACGTCAGGAACGCGCCGCCATGCAGATAGAGCACCACCCGCCGCGTGCCGTCCGCGGGCAGCACGCCCGGAGCGCGCACGAGCTGGGCGGTGCAGTGCGGCAACTCGATGGTCTTGCGGACTGTTCCGGGTCCGGGCAGCAACGCCCGGCAGGCGAAGTCGAGGATGCCGAACGGGAAAGGGATATGCGGGAAATTGCCGACCACGCCCAGTGCCGGGCGGATGCTCAACCGGCATGCCAGCGACGCCGCCATCCCGGCGATGCTCGGTCCGCTCTCGATCACCTCGACCGGCTTGCCATCACTGGCGGGGAATCTGCGGGCCCGCAGCACGTCGCGGGCGCGAACGGGATGACGGGGCGACCCCGAAACCTTGCTCGGTGCGGTCATGCCAACACTCCTACGTCGTTGTAGTCCATGTCGACGAGGCATCTGAACGAGCTCAGCCAACCTCGAGAACTTAGCTTGACACTTTAAAGAAGTTCAACAATCAAAGAGTCTGATTCGATACCCGAATTGTTCCGACCCGTGATGGCGTCGGCGGCGGGCTTGGAGAGGGCGTATCGGTCGGCGACATAAACTGTTCGCGTGGTACGACGCGCACCGCGGGGTTCGATCGCCACGCTGGCCGCCGTAGGCGCGCTGGCATCGACCGGCACCGCCTATGTGGGGGCGCGCAACCTGTTGATCAGCCAGGCCGCGAAGGCGCGCAGCCTGATCCCGAAATCGTGGGATGTCCCGCCGCGGGCCGACGGTGTGTACGTCCCCGGCGGCGGTCCGGTGCAGCGCTGGCAACGCGGGACGCCGTTCGACCTGCACCTGATGATCTTCGGCGACTCCACGGCCACCGGATACGGCTGTCGCAGCGCCGACGAGGTTCCCGGGGTGTTGATCGCCCGCGGGCTGGCCGAGCAGAGCGGTAAACGAGTCCGGTTGAGCACCAAGGCGATCGTCGGCGCCACGTCCAAGGGATTGTCCGGGCAGGTCGACGCGATGTTCGTGGCCGGGCCGCCGCCGGACGCCGCGGTCATTCTGATCGGCGCCAACGACGTCACGAAGCTGAACGGCATCGGCGCCTCGTCGCGACGGCTGGGCGATGCGGTGCGACGGTTACGTGCCAGCGGCGCGGAGGTCGTCGTCGCCACCTGCCCCGATTTCGGTGTCGTCAAGGCGATCCCGCAGCCGCTGCGATGGACGGTTCGCACCCTGGGACTGCGGCTCGCCCGAGCACAGGCCGGTGCTGTCCGGTCGGCCGGTGGCGTGCCGGTGCCGCTGGCCTCGCTGGTCAACGACGAGTTCCGGCATTCGCCGCATCTGATGCTGTCCGATGACCAGTTCCACCCGTCGGCGGCCGGATACGCGCTGGCCGCGAGCCAGTTGCTGCCGGCGTTGTGCAGCAAGCTCGGCGACTGGCCCGATGCGCCGACGCCGGCGCTGCCGTCGTCCTCGGCCACCGAGGCCGGCCCCGGTTTCACGGTGTTCAGGGTGATCTCACGGCTGCTGCGACGGCCCACGACCGGAGTGCCCGCGCCGATCGTCGTCAACGCCTCCCAGTAGTTCGCCTGGAGGCCGTTTGACGCCTCGCGCCCCTGAACAGCTAGATTCGGGTACCAGACCACACCCCCTCTGGATGGAGCTGTCATGCCGGAAGCCGTCATCGTTTCAACTGCCCGTTCACCCATCGGGCGCGCCATGAAAGGGTCGCTGGTCAGCATTCGACCCGACGACCTGGCCGCGCAGATGGTGCGCGCCGCGCTCGACAAAGTGGAGGCGCTCAACCCCCACCAGATCGACGACCTGATCCTGGGCTGCGGCCTGCCCGGCGGCGAGCAGGGCTTCAACATGGCCCGCGTGGTCGCCGTCGAACTCGGCTACGACTTCCTGCCCGGCACCACCGTCAACCGTTACTGTTCGTCGTCGCTGCAAACCATCCGGATGGCGTTCCACGCGATCAAGGCCGGCGAAGGCGACGCTTTCATCTCAGCCGGCGTCGAGACGGTGTCCCGGTTCGTCAAGGGCAACTCGGACTCGTTGCCCGACACCAAGAACCCGCTGTTCGATGACGCCGCGCAACGCACCGCGACCGCCGCCGAAGGCGCCGAGGATTGGCACGATCCCCGCAAAGACCACAACATCCCCGACGTCTACATCGCGATGGGTCAGACCGCCGAGAACGTCGCCATCCTGACCGGGATCAGCCGCGAAGACCAGGACCACTGGGGCGTTCGCAGCCAGAACCGCGCCGAGGACGCCATCAAGAGCGGCTTCTTCGAGCGCGAGATCGTGCCGGTCAAGCTGCCCGACGGCAGCACGGTCAGCACCGACGACGGCCCGCGACCGGGAACCACCTACGAGAAGATCAGCCAGCTCAAGCCGGTCTTCCGGCCCAACGGCACGGTGACGGCGGGCAACGCCTGCCCGCTGAACGACGGTGCCGCCGCCGTGGTGATCACCAGCGACACCAAGGCCAAGGAGCTCGGGCTCACACCGCTGGCCCGCATCGTGTCCACCGGCGTCAGCGGTCTTTCCCCGGAGATCATGGGCCTGGGCCCGATCGAGGCCAGCAAGATGGCCCTGCAGCGGGCCGGTCTGTCGGTCAAGGACATCGACCTGTTCGAGATCAACGAGGCGTTCGCGGTGCAGGTGCTGGGCTCGGCTCGCGAACTGGGCATCGACGAGGACAAGCTGAACGTCTCCGGCGGCGCGATCGCGCTGGGACACCCGTTCGGCATGACCGGTGCGCGCATCGCCACCACGCTGCTCAATAACCTGACGACCCACGACAAGACCTTCGGCCTGGAGACCATGTGCGTCGGTGGCGGTCAGGGCATGGCGTTGATCATCGAGCGGCTGAACTGATCAGCTGCCGTTGACTCTGCGATAGCGGCGGCGCAGTGCGAGAAGCACCGCCGGCAGCGCAGACTCATCCCAGCTCGGGCATAGAAAAAGCCGGCACGCTGCGCACGTGCCGGCTTTTTCGTGTCAAGCGCTAGTCGTTCTGAAAGTAACTCAGCAGGCGCAGGATCTCGAGGTAGAGCCAGACCAGGGTGACGGTCAGGCCCAACGCGATGCCCCAGGCGGCCTTCTCGGGAGCGCCGGCGCGGATCATCTGGTCGGCGGCGTCGAAGTCGATCAGGAAGCTGAACGCCGCGATGCCGATGCACACCAGCGAGAAGACGATGGCCACCGGGCCACCGCTGCGCAGCCCCAGACCCTCGCCGTGGCCGACGCCGAACATACCCAGCACCAGGTTGCCCAGCATCAGGGCCAGCGCACCGAACATGAAAGCGACAAGCATCCGGGTGAACTTCGGGGTGACCCGGATGGCACCGGTCTTGTAGACCACCAGCATCCCGACGAACACCCCGATGGTGCCCAGGATCGCCTGTCCGATCATCACGCCGGCGTTGGTATTGGACACCGAGAAGTTGGCCAGCAGGAACGAGATCGCCCCGAGGAACAAGCCCTCCAGAGCGGCGTAGCTCAGCACCAGCACCGGGCTGTCCTGCTTACGCGCGAACGTCCCGATCATCACCAGCGCCAAACCGCCGAGCGCGCCGACGAAGGTGAACGGCGCGGCCAACGCCTGATTGGCCGCCACCATGAAGTAGGAGACGACAGCAACAGCCGACAGCACCGCCAGGGTGATACCGGTCTTGGTGACGACGTCGTCGATGGTCAGCGGACGGGAAACGCCCGCCCGCTGGTCGGTGTATGGAGCATAGGGGTCGGTTTGATGCCCGTACTGAGTCGCGGCTCCCGCGACGCCACTGCCGAACTGCGCGTATCCGCCGCGCTGCTTGGGCAGCGAGCGAAATACCGGGTTGCTAGTCTCCCGCACCGTCGTTCCTCTCTTGAGCATTGACTTCGAGCTATGCGAACAAGGTCTCAACGAACGACGACCCCCCCGTGTTCCCGGCCGGGCGTCGCCTGCCAAGACCTTACCCGGCAGCGTCGACATGCGGGTAACGATCTAGATTGCTGATCAAGTCCTGACCAGCATTCAACGAGGCGCACACCTCGAGGGGAGAACACGCCCGTGACGGACGAATCCGACGAGGTCCGCAGCCGCGTCGACAACGGTGTCGGCTTTGTGACGCTCAACCGTCCCAAGGCGATCAACTCGCTGAATCAGAACATGATCGATCTGCTCAGCGCGGTGCTGGCGAAGTGGGAGCTGGACGATGCGGTCAGCGCCGTGGTGCTGTCCGGGGCCGGGGAGCGCGGATTGTGCGCCGGTGGCGACGTGGTGGCGATTTATCACAGCGCGCGCGCCGACGGTGTTGAAGCCAAGCGGTTCTGGTATGACGAGTACCTGCTGAACGCCAAGATCGGCCGCTTCCCCAAGCCCTACGTGTCGCTGATGGACGGCATCGTGATGGGCGGTGGCGTCGGGGTGGGCGCGCACGCCAACACCCGCGTGGTCACCGAGACGTCGAAGATCGCCATGCCCGAGGTCGGCATCGGCTTCATCCCGGACGTCGGCGGCGCCTACCTGCTATCCCGGGCGCCGGGATCGTTGGGCCTGCACGCCGCACTCACCGGTGCGCCGTTCTCCGGCGCCGACGCGATCGCGCTGGGGTTCGCCGACCATTTCGTGCCGCACGACAAGCTGGACGCGCTGCGCGAGGCCATCGCCGCCGACGGCGTCGAGCAGGCACTCGCGACCCACGCGGTCGAGCCGCCGCCCAGTGAACTCGCCGCGCAACGAGAGTGGATCGACGACTGCTATGCCGGCGATACCATCGCCGACATCGTCGCCAGCCTGCGGAACCACTCCGGGCCGGCCACTGACGCCGCAGACCTGATCGCGACCCGCTCCCCGATCGCTTTGTCGGTGACGCTGGCGGCGGTACGTCGTGCCGCCACCCTGGACACCTTGGAAGACGTTCTGGCCCAGGATTATCGGGTGTCGTCGGCATCGCTGCGATCACACGATCTGGTGGAGGGCATCCGCGCCCAACTGGTCGACAAGGACCGCAACCCGAAGTGGTCGCCGGCGTCGCTGGCCGAAGTGAGCACGGCTGACGTCGAGGCATACTTCGCACCCGTCGACGACGAACTGACGTTTTAGAAGGAGAGCAGCGACATGACGTACGAAACGATCTTGGTCGAGCGCGAGGAGCGGGTCGGCATCATCACGTTGAACCGGCCGAAAGCGCTCAATGCGCTCAACAGCCAGGTGATGGACGAAGTCACCACCGCGGCAGCCGAATTCGACGCTGATCCCGGCATCGGGGCGATCATCATCACCGGTTCGGCCAAGGCGTTCGCCGCAGGCGCCGACATCAAAGAGATGTCGAGCCTGGCGTTCTCCGACGCCTTCGAGGCCGACTTCTTCGCGCCCTGGGCCAAGCTGGCCGCGGTGCGCACGCCGACGATCGCCGCGGTCGCCGGACACGCACTGGGTGGCGGCTGCGAACTCGCGATGATGTGCGACGTGTTGATTGCCGCCGACACCGCGAAATTCGGCCAACCCGAGATCAAACTCGGCGTGCTGCCGGGCATGGGTGGTTCACAGCGGCTGACCCGGGCCATCGGCAAGGCCAAGGCGATGGACCTGATCCTGACCGGCCGCACCATCGACGCGGCCGAGGCCGAGCGCAGCGGCCTGGTGTCACGTGTCGTGCCCGCCGACGACTTGCTGACCGAGGCCAAAGCCGTCGCCACCACAATTTCGCAGATGTCGAGGTCGGCGTCGCGGATGGCCAAGGAGGCCGTCAACCGCGCCTTCGAATCCACGCTGGCCGAGGGTCTGCTGTACGAACGTCGGCTGTTCCATTCGACTTTCGCGACCGATGATCAGTCCGAGGGGATGGCCGCGTTCATCGAGAAGCGGCCGGCGAACTTCACGCATCGCTGAGCGTCCGAGGTGAGCGAGCAAGCCGGGGCGGCGACGGCCGAAGCCGAACCCACACCGGAGCGGCCGGGCCGCGACGATTGGTGGGTTCGGCATTACACGTTCACCGGCACCGCGGTCGGCCTGGCGTTCGTGTGGTTTTCCATGACCCCGTCGCTGTTGCCGCGGGGACCGCTGTTTCAGGGACTGGTCAGCGGCGTCGGCGGGGCCAGCGGTTACGGCTTGGGCGTTTTCGCGGTCTGGCTGGTGCGTTTCATGCGATCACGCGACTCCAGCCCACCCGCACCACGCCGGGCGTGGCTGGGGCTGATCGCCGTCGGCGCGGTCGGCATGGTCGCCATGATCATCTGGTTTCACGTCTGGCAGGACCGGGTGCGCAACTTGATGGGCGTCGCACACCTGAAATGGCTGGATTACCCGCTGGCCGCGGCGCTGTCGGTGATCGTGTTGTTCGCCGTCGTCGAGCTCGGTCAGCTTGTCGGCCGGCTGATCCGTTTCCTCGATCGGCAACTGGATCGCGTTGCGCCGCCGCGGGTTTCGGCCGTCGTAGTGGTTTTCCTGCTGGTGGCACTCACGATCGCGCTGCTCAACGGCGTCGTGGTGAAATTCGCGATGCGGACCATGAACAACACCTTCGCCAGCGTGAACAACGAAACGAGCCCGACCAGCGCCCGGCCGAACACGCCGAGCCGCTCCGGTGGCCCGGGATCGCTGGTGTCGTGGGAATCGCTGGGCCATCAAGGGCGGATCTTCGTCGCGGGCGGGCCCACCGTCGCACAGCTCACCGCATTCAACGGCGCCCCGGCGACCGAGCCGATCCGCGCCTACGCCGGACTGAATTCCGCTGACGACATCACCGCCGCTGCGGAGCTGGCTGCGCGAGAGTTGCAGCGGACGGGCGGATTACGTCGCGCCGTCGTCGCGGTCGGCACCACCACCGGCACCGGCTGGGTCAATGAAGCGGAAGCCGATGCACTGGAGTACATGTACAACGGCAACACCGCGGTCGTGAGCATGCAGTATTCGTTCCTGCCCAGCTGGTTGTCATTCCTGGTGGACAAGGAGAACGCCCGCCACGCCGGCCAGGCGCTGTTCGAGGCGGTCGACCGACTCGTCCGACAGCTGCCTGAGGCACAGCGCCCCAAAATCGTTGTCTTCGGCGAGAGCCTGGGCTCATTCGGCGGCGAAGCGTCGTTCATGAGCCTCAACAACGTGCTGGCCCGCACCGACGGCGCGCTGTTCTCCGGACCGACGTTCAAGAACACCATCTGGACCGATCTGACCGCGACCCGTGACGCCGGTTCGCCGGAGTGGCTTCCGATCTACGACCGCGGCCACTACGTCCGATTCGTGGCCCGGCCCGACAATTTGAATCGCCCTGACCCGCAATGGAATTCGCCACGGGTGGTCTACCTTCAGCACGCATCGGATCCGATCGCGTGGTGGAACCCAGGACTGCTCTTCCGCAAACCGGACTGGTTGACCGAAAAACGTGGCTACGACGTCCTTCCCGAGACCGAATGGATCCCTGTGGTGACGTTCTTGCAAGTCTCGGCTGACATGGCGGTGGCGACCGGTGTGCCGCAGGGCCACGGCCATGTCTATGTCGCCGACGTCGCCGACGGGTGGGCGGCGGTGCTGCAGCCGCCGGGGTGGACGCCGGCGAAGACTGCAAGGCTGCGCCCGCTGCTGCACGCCAGCGACGGCTAACACCAGGTGAACGGACGCTGTGAGTGTCCCAAGGGTTTTGGCCTACTAGCTAGTCCGTCGAACAATCAAGTGGCAGGATCACCCTCATCGGATCCCCTAGAGAGGGAGTGATCGATGTCGGACAGACTCCGCGGCGCCATCATCAAGGTCGGGGTAGCCGCGATCTTCGTCGCGATACCAACTGCCGCTGTGAGCATTCCGGGTCACGCCTGGGCGACCCCCCCGGCTGTGCTCCCGTTGGCGCCGCCGGCGGATCCGCCTCCGGCGCCGGCGCCACCGGCTCCGCCGCAACCGAATTACGAGTATTACAACCCCGAAGACCCGAACGACTGGTACAACATGGGCTCCGACGGTGGTGGTGGCGGCGGCGGCGGAGGCGGTTAGCCCGAGCTAGGTCGCGGCCAGCACGCCGGCATCGGCCAGCGCCCGATAGCCGCCGATGACGTCCGTCGCGCGGTGCAGGCCGAGGTCCTGCAATGCAGCTGCGGCCAGACTCGACGTGTAGCCCTCCGAACAGAGCACCACCCATTCGACGTCATCGCCGACGGCTTGGGGCAGTCGGGCATCGCTGGTCGGGTCGCAGCGCCATTCCAGCACGTTCCGTTCGATCACGAGGGCCCGCAGCGCGTCGGGCACCTCGCCTTCCCTGGCCCGCTGGGCCTGCGGCCGGATGTCGACGAGCAGCGCGCCGCGCCGCAGCGCGGCGGGTACCTCGGCGGCGGTGAGGCGGTGCAACCGGGTGCGCGCGGTCTCCAAGACCTGATCGATGCGGCTCACAGATTCTCCGGCTGGTCGGTCAATTCGGTGCGCTGACGGCGCAGCCGCTGTTCGCCGGTGACCTCGTAGTACGACATCACAGTCAGCGGAGGCGAATACGCGTGCACGCTCAGCGAGGGCCCCTGAGTGTCGGACAGCGACGTCACCGAGGCACGCGGTCCGGTCGGCGCCCACACCACGTCGTGCACCCAGCCCAGTGGGAACGCGGCCTGATCCCCGGCCTGCAGCCGTCGGCAGCGCAATCTTTCACCGTCCCAACGGAATTCGTCCAGCGACCCGGACAGCAACGTCAGCGCGCCCAGCGACCCGCCGTGGTCGTGCAGTTCGGTGCGATGCCCGGGTACCCAGCTGATCAGCCAGACGTCGACCTCATCGTCACCGTGCAGCCGGGCGAACCAGCGGTCGTCGGTGGGCACACCGCCCTCGGGAACGACCTGGTCGTAGCGGCCGCTGAGCACGTCGTCGGCGGTCCGGTCAGTGATGTGCAGCAGATCGGCCAGCCGCAGCCGCGTGGGACCAGGGACGGATCGCAAGGTCGACGGGCGGGATCGGACACGGGCGTCGACCAGGTGAGCGGAAACCATGCAGGAAGCTCCAGAGCGAACGGGCGAATGATGGGACGGCGGCGGACAGAGCCCTATTTCCCGGCTCCTCCTCAGGCCATTCCGGCCCGCATCGTCGCCGAGGCTAGGGCCGACAACACTCCCAAAACCCGGTTCGCAGCATCACGGCCGTCAGTGTTGCATAGATTGGCGGCATGCGGTGGGCCCCTCGTCGTCTGTCGGTGTGGGCCGTCGTTGCCGTCTTGGGCGCAGCCCCGGCGACGGCGGGCTGCTCGTCAGTCGACAAGAAGTCCCCGCCGCCGGCGCCATCGTCGGCGACGACGGCCGCCGCTGCGGCGCAGCCCGGCACCATCTCGCTCTCCCCTGCGGGCGTCACCACCAAGATCGACGTGCCCGCGCACTCGACCGAGGAGGAGTACTTCCAGGCCTGTCACGCAGCGACTGTCTGGATGCATGGCCATCCGGGCGACCGCCAGGCGCTGGTCGAGAGCTACTTGGCGGCAGTCCAGCAGCCGGGCGTCGTCGGTCCGGGCACCTGGAACGTCGCCTGGGCCGCACTGTCGCTGCCACGGCAGGCCGGCGTGATCGTCGCGGCCAAGGCAGCCGCCAACGACGAGTGCGGATGAACGAACGGCGGGCCGTCACCGCAATTCGGATCACGCCTGAGAAAACCCGCTCGCGGCACGCCAAGATAGACCCATGACCGAACCCGACGTGTTGCCCGCGACTGACGCCGCGCCGCGGGTGGCATTGGCGCTCGGCAGTGGCGGAGCCCGCGGGTACGCCCACATCGGGGTCATCGACGAGTTGCACGACCGCGGCTACCAGATCGTCGGTATCGCCGGCTCGTCGATGGGCGCACTCGTCGGTGGTCTGCAAGCGGCGGACCATCTCGACGAATTCGCCGACTGGGCAAGGTCGTTGACGCAACGCGCCATTCTGCGCCTGCTCGATCCGTCGATCATGGCGGCCGGTGTGCTGCGAGCCGAGAAGATCCTGGACGCGGTCCGTGACATCCTCGGCGACGTCTGCATCGAGCAGCTCCCGATTCCCTACACCGCGGTGGCCACCGATCTGCTGACCGGCAAGTCGGTGTGGCTGCAGCGCGGGCCGGTCGACGAAGCCATCCGGGCATCGATCGCGATCCCGGGAGTGATCGCGCCGCATGTCGTGGGCGGCAGACTGCTCGCTGACGGCGGAATCCTGGACCCGCTGCCGATGGCGCCGATCGCCGCCGTCAACGCCGACCTGACCATCGCGGTCAACTTGTCCGGCAGCGAAACCATCGCCGACTCCGAATCCGAATCCCGGTTGTCGACGGACTGGCTCAATCGGATGCTGCGCAGCACGTCGGCGCTGTTCGACAGCGCGTCGGCCCGCTCGCTGTTCAGCCGGTTCGGGGCGTCGGACGCCGAGGACGTCGAGGCGGACGAACCGCCGGTGAACGAGTCCGACGACGGGCCCGAGGTTCCCAGGCTGGGCAGCTTCGAGGTGATGAACCGCACCATCGACATCGCCCAGGCCGCGCTGGCGCGGCACACCCTGGCCGCCTATCCGCCGGACCTGTTGATCGAGGTGCCGCGCTCGGCCTGCCGCAGCCTGGAGTTCCACCGCGCGGCCGAGGTGATCGAGATCGGCCGCACGTTGGCCGCGAAAGCGCTGGACAACCTCGACGCTGCCCGGGCCCCGTCGCCGGCAATCGAGGGATGACCGGAGGGACCGACCATGGCGGTGTCACCTGACGCGGCGGCGCCCGATCGCCCCTGGAAACGACCGGGCGCAGTCCGTTACGCGATCGAGCGCCTGCGGAGTGCTCCGCATGCCACCGATGTTTACCTGCCAGACCCCGCCGCTGTCGTGCTTCTCCACGACGTGGCGGTGACGACCCGGGACACAACCGTCCTGCGCGTCAACGTTTACCTGCCACCAGGTGACGGCCCGTTCCCGGTGCTGCTGTGCGCCCATCCCTACGACAAGGACAACACCCCGACGAAAAAGCGTTGGGGCCGAGGGTATTGGGTGCCGTTTCAGTATTACGTGATGCGGCAACCGTCCCGCCCCCAATTCTCCACCCTGACCGGTTGGGAGGCGCCGGATCCGGCGTGGTGGACCGCACACGGATTCGCGGTGGTCAACTGCGACCTGCGCGGCGCCGGCCACTCCGACGGTGAGGCTTCGCTGTTGTCCGATCAGGAAGGCGAAGACGTCTACGACCTCATCGAGTGGGCCGGTCGCCAGTCGTGGAGCACCGGCGCGGTGGGCATGATCGGCGTCTCCTATCTGGCCATCTCGCAGTGGAAGGCGGCGGCGCTGCGGCCTCCGCACCTCAAGGCGATCGTGCCGTGGGAGGGATGGACCGATGCCTACCGCGACCTGGCGCGGCCGGGCGGCATCCGGGAGATCGGTTTCCTGAAAATCTGGAGCCGCGGTCTGCGAAGTGTGCGGCTGAAATACACGCTGGACGAGGAGAATGCGAAAAGGCCGCTGCGCGACGACTGGTGGCGCGCACTGGTACCCACGCTGTCTGACATCGAGGTGCCCGCGTTGATCTGCGGCAGCTTCTCCGACAACAACCTGCACAGCCGCGGATCGATGCGCGCCTTCGAACAGATCAGTTCGCCCGAACGGCATCTGTTCACTCATCGCACCGGCAAGTGGGCGATGTTCTACTCCGAGGCGGCGTTGGACGCCCAGTTGGCGTTCCTCAACCATCACCTGTGCGGCATACCAGGCGAAACGTTTCCGCGGGTGCGTCTGGAGGTTCGAGAGGACCGCGACCACGTCGTCGAGGTCCGCGACGAATCGAGTTGGCCGCTTGCCTCGACCACATGGACGTCACTGCACCTGACCGACGCCGGCCTCCGCTCTGCGCCGCCCGGCAAATCGGGATCCATCACCTTCGACACCCGTTCCGGCGGAGCACGTTTCGGCTGGACAGTGCCCACGGACACCGAGATCACCGGACCGATGTCGCTGCGGTTGTTCGTCGAAGCCCATGGCAGCGACGATGTGGACCTGTTCGTCGGTGTCGAAAAGTGGTGTGGCCGAAAGTATGTGCCGTTCGAAGGCTCCTACGGCTTCGGCCGCGACCGGGTCACCACCGGCTGGCTGAAGGCGTCGCTGCGGACCCTCGACGACGCGGGCTCGCGACCCTTCGATCCGGTGCCGACGCTGGACGCCCGCCGTCCGCTGCAGCCCGGCGAGATCGTGCAGGCTGATATTCCCCTAGGACCCTCGGCGACGTTGTTCAGAGCCGGCGAACAGCTGCGCCTCGTCGTCGCAGGTCGGTGGCTGTGGCCACGCAACCCGCTGACCGGACAATTCCCCGCCGCGTACGAACGAGGGCCGCGCGGTAGGTGCACCCTGCATTGGGGGCCGGAACACGTTGCCCGCCTGCTCATTCCGGTGGTCAACTGATGCCGAAAAACGCGGCGACGGCCGCGGCCTCACGCCGGCCCTGCGCCCGCCCGGCTTCCGCCGAGCCCCGGCGGCAGCGCGGATCCAGCGGGTTCTCCCCGAATGCCGCCAGCGACTCGTCGTCGGCGAACACCCCGAGCGCCGCACCGCGAAAGCCGTCGATCTCGGTGGCGGCTCCCCCGCCGAACGGCGAGGGTGTCATTTCGCCCGCCGGCACCAAGACCACCGCGGCGTCGCAGTCGTCGGCGATGGCGAGGTTGATCGTGCTGCCGACACCACCGTCGATGTAGCGGGTATCCCCGATCGTCACCGGCGGCCAGGCGCCCGGAACGGCGCAGCTGGCGGCCACCGCGTCGACCAGGTCCACCCCGGAGTCGCGATCGAACACCACCAGCTCACCGGTGGCGCTGTTGATCGCGGTGACGCGCAGCACCCGCTCGGGCCAGGCGTGTGATGGCAGCCGGTGCGCGATCACAGTGCGACGCAACGGTTCTGCCACAGTGTCGGTCTTCAGCGCCACCGCGCTGATCCGTTTGCGCTTCTGCGAGAGCGTGGCATCCGGATCCGACAGGGCGGCCAGAAACAGGTCGGTGATGGCGTCGATGGCAACGCCGGGGTCGATCTCCGCCGATTCGTCGGCGACCTGCCGCGCGAACAGGTCCGCCAGGCTCAGGCCGCTGCTGATCTGCGCGGCGACCGTCGATCCGGCCGAGGTGCCAAGTAGCACGTCTGATGTCAGCAGCGACTGTGCCGCGCCGGGTGACTCATCGGCAATCCCGAGCAGAATGCCGGTCTGCCAAGCGATTCCCGCTACCCCGCCACCGCCGAGCACCAGCGCACGTCGCGCCGTCATGCCGACGGATGCAGCGAGGCTCGGGCCGCCGGGCGCAGATCCTCTGGACGCAGCAGGTGCCGGGGCGGATCGGGCAGCACCAGATCGCGTTGCATGTGCAGTCCCGCGTCAACGTGCACCAACTCTCCGGGTTCCAGCAGTCGCCACCGCGAGGCGTCATCCATCGGTTCAGTGGCGAACACTATCGACGGCTGGCCGCGCAGATGATGCGAGTCAGCGCGGATCCTGTTGGTGCGCAGATGGAAACCATGTTCCGGCGCGAGCTTGCGGCGGTCGGACACATACAACTCATGCGACTCCGGGTAGCGCAGCGCCCACAGGTCGGTGGCGGTGCTGAGCAGAATGTTGACCGCGTAGATCGGCACGTTGGCGGCCAGCCAACGCATCGCGTCGACCAGACCGCTGGTCACGTCTCCGCCGTGCGCCCGGATCGATGCGGTGATCAGCGCGAACACCCGCTCAGAATCGGTCTGGCCCAAAACCAAGTCGGCAGTGCCCAATTCACGCAGCCGCTGATCGAGCACATCGAGGCCCTCCACGATGCCGTTGTGCGCGAAGATCCGGCCGTCCTGCAGAAACGGATGAGTGTTGACGACGTCGTGCGATCCGGTGGTCGCGTAACGCACATGCGCGACGAACGTGGTGCCGCTCAATTCGTGCGCCTCGGTGGCGAATTCGACATCTTGCCACGCCGCGATCGGCTGCTTGTCCACCTGCGGGTGACCTTCGCCGTCGAAGACACCCAGACCGCTGCCGTCCGGGTTTCGCCTGCTCTGCTGGGCCAGGTTGTCCGGTGCGCCGAGGAGCCAAAACGTCGCTGTGACAACGTTGGTGCCGGCATGTAAGCCGAAAAGTCGACACATCAGCGGGTCAACTCGGTCGAGAGCACCGCGAGTGACCGGCGTGCATAGCCCTTCCACAGCGCACCCACCAACGGGAGCAGCGGCGCGCTGATCGCCGACGCGGCGTGGATAGTCCAGTGCCAGGTGACCGTGGTCGCGCCGCCACTCGGCGTGAAGGTCCACTCCCCTTCGGCCTTTCCGGCCAGCAACCCCAGCGGGCCGGTGATGTCGGTGATCGCGTAGCCGAACGACCGTGGCGGGTCGACGCTGACGAGCTTCTCGCGCATCTCCCCGGGGCCCTTGAACGCCACCACGCGGGTCTGCCCCGGGGTCCCCCATTCCCCCTGTTGCTCACGGACTTCGGCGACCGGTGGGATGGGGCCGTACCAACGGCGGAAAATCGTGGTGAGCGGTATCGGCAGGGTGCCGGCGAAGGCTTCGTCGACGCCGACCGGGATGACCCGCGATTGCTGAACAGCCACAGTGCTTGCCATGCGGGAAGGCTACCGCGACAGACCCGGAGCAGCCCGGCCGGTGATCAGCGGCAGGTCGAAGAAGCTCTGGATGCCCGGCGGCGCCGCGCAGGTGGCCGGCACCGCGTTCACGCAGTGGGCCGCGGTGGCGACGATACCGGGATTGCTCTTCAGCCCGGCTTCCACGCTCTCGGGCTGCCAGCCTTTCACGGTGACGAAAGTGTCCGGGTTTCCGTGGACCTCGATCTCGTAGCGCTCGCCGGCTGTCCCGAAAGACCAACGCGGGTCCAGGTTTTCCTCACCCATCAACCAGTTGACCGTGATCCGGACGACTACGGTGTCGCCGACCAGCGCCTCCCAGTGGAAGCGCCGCCCGGCCACCTGGCCCGGCTCGATCACTCCGATCGGCGACTCGATCGGACCGGTCGCGACGGCCACCTCCTGCGATGAGCGGATCTCCGCATCAGCGGCAAAGCCCAACCGGTCCACGCAGAGCCGGACCGACTGGAAGAAGCCGCCGTCCAGAATCTTCTGCATCGGGCCGGTCAGTGCCTTGTCCGGGGTGCCGCCGAAGCCCATCACGTAGCGCAGGACATCTGGAGCACCGTAGGTGCGAAGATCGGAAAACTCTTCGGCGCGAACGAAAGTGATTCCGGTCGACATCACCGACAGCAACAGCGGAAACAATTCGGTCGCCGCGCCGGGACCGATGCCGGCGCCGTGCAGCGTGGCGTTGCCGGCGTGCGCGGCCGCCTCCAGTGGCGCGGCCTCCCTCTCACCGGGGTAGAACCAGCCGACGGGGGTGACGACGTTCTTGCCGGAGCGCAGCAACGCCGCGACGTCGTCGGCGTTGGGCAACAGTGGTGCGTAGATCACCGCGTCGGCGTCAAGCGCGAGAATGTCCTCGGCGTTGTTGGTCGCGATCACCCCGAGTGGCGCGGCGCCGATGATATCGCCGACATCCTTGCCGCTCTTGGCTTCTGAGTGCACCCAACAGCCAGCGAGTTCAAGATCGGGATGCTCGAGCACACCTTTGATCGCGGCCACACCGACCGACCCCGTCGCCCATTGCACGACCCGCAGGCTCATAGCCGGTTCCTTCAGTCTCGCGCTTCGCTGACCTCGTACACGTCGTCCGCGTACCGGGAGCGGATGGTCTTCTTGTCGTACTTCCCGACACTGGTACGGGGAATCTCGTCGACGAATGTCCATCGCTCCGGCAGCCACCACCGAACGACCCTGTCGGCCAGGAACTCTCGCAGGTCGGCGGGTTTGACGTCGGACCCTTCCCGCGCGACGATGACGGCCAGCGGCCGTTCCTGCCAGCGTTCGTCGGGAACCGCGATGACAGCGGCCTCGACGACATCGGAGTGCGCGATCAGTGCGTTTTCCAGCTCGACCGACGAAATCCACTCGCCGCCAGACTTGATCACGTCTTTGGAGCGGTCGGTCAGCGTGATGAAGCCGCGTTCGTCGACGCGACCGACGTCGCCGGTGCGAAGCCAGCCGTTGTCGAACTTGGCTTCGTCGTGGCCGCGGTAGTAGGAGCTGGTGATCCACGGACCGCGGACCTCGACCTCGCCGACGGCTTCGTTGTCGTTGGGCAGCGTCTGCCCGTCGTCGTCGACGATCCGCACTTCCACGCCGCAGATCGGTTGGCCTTGGCTCGCCCGGTAGGTCCAGTGCTGCTCCTCCGAGGTGCCCGGCGGCGGCCACGCCATGGTCGCCGTCGGCGATGTTTCCGTCATGCCCCACAGCTGGCGGATCTGCACGCCGTGCCGCTCTTCGAAGGTGCGCATCAGCGACACCGGTACCGCCGAGCCACCGCAGGGCACCAGGCGCAGTGACGACACATCGTGGCCCGGGTTCTTCTCCAGATAGTGCATGACGTCGTTCCAGATGGTCGGCACCGCGCCGGCGACGGTCGGCTGCAGCTTCTCGATCATCTCGACCAGCGACTTGGCGTCCAGGTGGCGGTCCGGCAGCACCAGATCCGCGCCGGCCATCAGCGCGCCGTACGGCAAACCCCATGCGTTGGCGTGAAACATCGGCACGATCGGCAACACCGAATCGCTGGCGCCGAGGCCAATGGCATTGGTCGTACAGATCGCCATGGTATGCAGATAGCTCGAACGATGGCTGTAGACAACGCCTTTGGGGTGTCCGGTCGTTCCGCTGGTGTAACACATTGCGGCTGCCGATTTTTCGTCGAGTTCGGGCCAATCGAATTCCGTCGATTCGCCGGCGACCGCCTCGGCATAACGAAGTACGGTCTTGCCGGACTTTTCCAGTTCGGAGATGTCGCCGTCGCCGACCGCGATCACAGTGTGCACGGTCTCGAGTTCGGCCAGTATCGGCGCCAGCAGTGTGGCCAGCGACATGTCGACCAGCACCACCTGGTCTTCGGCCTCGTTGGCGACGTAGACGATCTGCTCGGGAAACAGCCGGATGTTGAGTGTGTGCAGCACCGCGCCCATCGCCGGCACCGCCAGATACGCCGTCAGGTGCTCGGCGTTGTTCCACATGAAAGTCCCGACCCGCTGATCGCCGGTGACGCCGATGCGCCGCAGTGCGTTCGCCAACTGCGCCGCCTGCTCACCGATTTCGGCGTAGGTGGTCTCGCGGTAGCCGTCGCCGGTCGCAGTGGTGACCTTGCGAGCGCCGTGCACGCTGCAGGCGTGCCGCAGAATGGCGGTGATCGTCAGAGGGAAGTCGTGCATCGTGCTGTACATCGCTGGACCGCCCTTGGTTCCGCTGGTTGCTAACCGGGGCCGGCCCGCCAGACGCCAGCCCTCTCCGCGATCATTCCACGCGCGACCAATCGCCTGGACGGCAATCGGCCTAAGCCAGCGACGGTTCGAGTGCCCGCAGGTCTGCGAAGGCCCACGGGTGCGGAGTGGCCGGTGCGTCGTCCGACGTCAGCGCCGTAGCGGGGGCTGCTGCCGCATCGACGGCCAGGACGGTGACCACGCCGGCGTAGTCGGAGATGTACAACCGGTTGCCGGCCGGGCTCTCGATCGCACACGACGGCGCAGCGCCGGTCCCGATGCTGCCGATGACATCCTGCGTTCGGGTGGACAGCACCGTGACGCTGGTGTCGCCCACCAGGTACGCCCGGCTGCCGTCGCGGCTGACGGTCAGCCGACTCAGCACGCCGGCGGCGTCGCCGACCTTGTAGGTAGCGGAGACAGAGCATTTCCGGGCGTCGCGAATGTCCACGGCGTCGAGCACCGTCCCGAAATCGGGACCGCAACTGCCGACGTAGGCGGTGGCACCGTCCGAGCCGAGCGCGATATCCCGTATGGGAGAACCGATTTCGATGGAGCTCAGCACCCTGTTGCGCTGCGTGTCGACCACCACCAACTCAGCGGTGGTCGCCCCGTTGGCCGCGACGTAGAGGTGACGGCCGTCGCGGCTCAGCCGCAGGCACTCCGTGACCGCTCCGCCGGTCGCGATGTTGATCGCCTGCTCGTGGCCGTTCGAGGTGTCGAGGACCACGACATCGGCGCCGTCGGCACCGGTGCGGCCGACGTATACATAGCGGCCAGTCGGGCTGACGGCCAAGTCGCCGACGGCGTAGGCCAACGGATAGGTCTGCACGATCCGGTTCGCGTCGATGTCGAACGCCAGCACCGAGTCGTAGCTTGCCGAGGCACTGCTGACGTAGACGCGGCCCGACGACTCGTCAGACATGGCAACCGCGAACGGTTCGTCAACGTCGACGACGGTCTGCGTCACGGCGCCACTGTCGGCGTCGATCAGCGTGAAACTGTCATCGCCGTAGTGGGTGATCGCCAGCAGGCCGCCGTTCGGGCTGATGGCGAGTCCGCTGACGGCACCGCGTTTCACGGCGATCCGTCCGGCCTGAGTGAAACCCGGGGCAGTGATTGCCTCTTCGCTGCTGCCTTTGTTCACACCGCTAACATCGCTCACAGTGGTACCAGCCTCTACTTGTTGGTCCGTGGTGGGCGGACATCGGCATCTGGGCGGTCTAACACTTTGCGCGGTCCGATGCTTCCGGGAACCGCGACCCACATACCTGTGATGGCGCACCTGAGCGCCGCTTCCGGCCGAGTCTAGTGACGGAATTCCGCAGAAAATAGGCAGATGGCACCGATTGTTGCCCATGTCACGCGGTCGCCTCAGAGAGTCCTTAAGTAAAGTGCGCGAAATTTCTCCGGCGATCTGCGAAAGCAAACACAGCAACCGGCTTCGTCAGCGGTTTTTTGCTTCTCGCAAACCGGTCGCAACATTCGAAGGGATTATTTCGAATGAGGAATTCTCAGCCTATCGGTTGCCAAAAGGTCGCCTTTCACGGTGATTTCAAAGAAACACATTGCCCGCCGGCCGAAGGACAGCCGCTATTCCCCACTGCGGAATCGGCCTGCTGTGCGGCTGCGCGATGAACGACACGGGCGACAAGCCGCCACCCAGCGGCTCGGAAACAAGCAGGGCATTTCCCGAAGTGCTGCCCTGGATCTGCCCACATATATTCGACGGTATGCGCGCAGCCGTCTACACGAGACTCAGCCACGACGCTACGGGACAGCGCGCCGATGTGACCCGTCAGTTGGAGGATTGCGAGGCACTCGCCGATCGGCTCGGGTGGGAGGTCAGCCACCGCTACGGTGACAGCGACCTGTCCACCCCTTCCCATCCCATCCGTCCCGGCTTCGAGGCCATGCTGAAGGCGATGGCTGACAGCGAGTTCGGCGCGGTGATCTGCTGGCATCCCGACCGGCTCTTGACGTCGACGAAGGACCTGGAGCGATTGATCGAGATCGCCGGTGGCGGGCAAGTCCAGTTGCGTACCGTCAACGCAGTGGTGGCGGCCGACCTCGGCCTACCAGAGGAACGCCGAGCGGTGACCGGCTGTCCGGCGGTGACGCCGGCGTGCGAGCCCGTCGTCAGCGGCGCCGACGCTGTCGCAGCAGCGTTGCGCAGCGAAGACGTCACCGCCGCGGTGGTCCAGGCGGAGGGCGTGGCGAGGACATGGTTGACCGCGCCCGGCCGAGACGTCATCGCTGCGGCGTTGACGCCGCGATGGTCGCGGTCGGCGGCCGAACAATGCCGCCCGGCCGCGATGGCGATGTTCAAGACGGTCGCCGCGCAAGGCCAGGTGGATGGCGCTCGCGTCGGCGAAGCCGTGACCCGGGCGATACGGTTGGCGCTGTTCGGCGTGGACGACGAGTACAAACTCTGGGCGGCGGTCCAGCAGCGCCAACCAGACGGCAGCGATGACGTGGTCGGTCGAATAGCCCGAGCCGCGCCGCAGCTCACCGACGAGGAGATTTACGGGTTGGCGGCGTCGGTGCACGGCAGCGGTGACCGCGGCGGTGTGGGCCAGATCAGCGACACTTTCGTCTGGGCGTTGCGCCATCTTGCGTCCGACGCCGGGTTGGCGACGAGGTTGCGCGAAAACCCCGACGACATACCGGTTTTCGTCGAGGAGATCGTGCGGCTGCATTCGACGATCCAGTACCCATTGCGGGTCGCCCTGCGGGATACTCGAATCGGCGGCCTGGATTTGTCGGCCGGGGAGATGTTCGCCATCGCGGCGGGTGCGGCCAACCGGGAGGGCGACGGCGGCGACCAGGTGAACGAGCGGGCGTTCAAGCATTGGGGGTTCGGCGCGGGCCAGCATCGTTGCCGCGCTAACCATCTCGTCCGGGCTGCGCTGCGGGTGCTGGTGGAAGAATGGTTGGCACAGATCCACCAGTGCGCGGTGCCGGATGGGTTTGTGCCGCAATATATCCCGGGCCGGTCGGCGCTGGTGGAGCTGCCGTTGACGTGGCAGACGTAGAGCCGCCCACGGTGTGAGCCGAGGGCGGCTCGTCGTTGGTGTTGGGTTGTCACGGCGGCGGCACCAGTAACGGGCGATTCATCGGAAACCGTCGATACGGGCCGCTGCGGATCGGGCTTCTTCGGATACCTGCCCTTGCCACTGTGGAGATGGGGGGCGAACGTAGGTTCGTACCTCGTCTGTTCAACAAATTGACTGCCGCCGTTAACCCATTCAACAGTCATTTGTCATGATGAATCACGTTGCGGCAGAGCGAATTCGGCCATAACATGACCTGCATGACTGAAAACAGCTCTGCGGCGACCTTTACCGGCGGCGGCGGCGGAGGCCGTCGCGGTGGCGGCGGCGGCGGACGCTAACCCGGCCTCACTCGCGGTCTCTGAGTCAGCCAAGTCGGCTCGAATTGGCTGACTCAGGCTTGGTGGCGACCTGCGGCTCCATGCAGCCCGAGAGGGCCGCGGAGCGTTAGGTGCCACATCGAACAAACGACTCGCAGTTGGTGCCTGTCACCATCGCACAGTGTCGGCGCGGTGCGCGAGGCGCCAGAGCAGAGCGTCGGAGAATGAGGCCGCGAACCGCGGCAGCAACGTCAACCGCGTCGCTGTCCTGGCGATTCGATTGCCGTCCGACCGAGCGTTACATCGTCGAACGCTTTATCTTTGGGGTATGAGCCAGCCCGCCCAGGCCGATCCTCGCCGGTACGAGAAGATGTACCGCGATCAGCAGGTGGCGCAGGGCCTGCCGGCAGCGACTCCGTGGGACATCGGCGGTCCGCAGCAGGTTGTGAAGCAGCTCGTCGCGCTGGGCGCCATCAAAGGCGAGGTTCTCGACCCTGGCACCGGTCCGGGCCATCACGCCATCTACTTCGCGTCGAAGGGCTACTCGGCGACGGGAATCGACTCCTCGCCGACCGCAATAGAGCGCGCGAAGGAGAACGCCCGGATCGCCGGTGTTTCGGTGGACTTCCAGGTGGCCGACGCATCGAAGCTCGAGGGTCTGGAGAACCGTTTCGACACGGTTGTCGACTGCGCGTTTTATCACGTCTTTTCCGACGTGCCCGAGGCCAGCAGGTCCTATGCGCAGGCGTTGCACCGGGCGACCAGGCCCGGGGCGCGGCTGTACATGTTCGAGTTCGCGCCCGGTGGCGTCAACGGCATCGGTGCACCGCGGTCGCTGTCCGAGGACAATTTCCGAAAGGTATTCCCCGACGCCGGTTGGGAGATCACCTATCTGGAGCCGAGCACGTACCAGGTCAACATGAGCATTGCGGCCTTCGAAGCCATGCTGGCGCGCAATCCCGACAAGCTCGAGGAGATCAAGCTGGCCGCACTGCGGTTCAAGTTGATCGAGCCGTCGCTGCCCAACGGCAGGGCACACGCCCCGGTCTGGGAGATGCACGCCACCCGCATCGACTGATCGACGGTAAGTTGGCAAAGCGATGAACGACAGCGACGTGCCCGAAACCGGCAGCGTGACTTCGCCGCCGCTACATCACAAGGAGAGTCCGTTCTTCGCAGCGGATCGAGCCGCGTACTGGCGCCACCTCCGCGAGCTCGGCCCGGTCGTGAAAATCGACAACGGCGATCCAACACTGCACGGCTATTACCTCACCCGCCGAGATGACGTGCGTGCGGCGTTGCTCGACCCGCAAACATTTGCTTCGCCGCCAAAAACCTTTGCGATCAACTTATTCGGCGCACCGCTGCGTCAAGTGCCGCTCGCGTGCACCACGGCAGCGGACCATTCCCGTTTCGGCCGCGTCCTGCATCCGCTCTTCAGCCCTCGGGCGTTGGCTCCCTTCGATCCTGAGCTGCGGGCCCGGGCCGCGAAACTGATCGGCACCGTCGCTGCCAGAAGGCAGTGTGACGCCGTCACCGTCGCCGACACCTACGCCTCCCAGGCGCTGTTCCTCGTGTGCGGGCTGCCCCCCGAAGACCGGCGAGCGGCCGAAATGGCCCAGGCTGCGGTCATCGGCGACACCACCGGGGCAGCGCAACTCGAACTGATCAAGTGGTTGAACAACAGCTTCGATGCCGGCCTGAGCGACCCCGAGCGGCCGCCCGGCATTCTGTGGCCGCTGATGGAACGACTCGCCGGTGATAAAGATTTCCCGCTCACCAGGGTCGAAGTGGCATCGGTGATCCTGTTGCTGTTCTCTGTCGCAGGCATTGAAATGGTGGCCTCGGCAATCAGTTTCGCGCTGTTGCATCTCGCGCGCGACCCGCAACTGCGGGCTCAGCTGCGCGAGGATCCGGCGCAGATCCCGGTGTTCGCTGAAGAAATCTTCCGGCTTGAGCCGCCAGGACCGGGCATTCCCCGCGTGACCACGAGAAAAGTCGAAGTCGGGGGCGTCGAGATCCCCGCGTTCAGTTCGGTGTGGCTGGCCCTGGAAGCCGCGGGCAGAACAAACGGCGGCGAACAAATATCGCGGGGACCCGACGGGGAGCTCCGGCGTCAGCGCCACTGGGCATTCGGCGCCGGCATGCACAGATGCCTAGGCATGCACCTGGCTCGCCTTGAGATGGATGCGTTCATCACCGAGTGGTTGAATCGCATCCCGAATTTCGAACTCAAACCAGGCTTCACGCCCGCGATCGTGCACAAGCCAACGAGCGTGACCCACCTACGTCGCCTCAAGCTGCGCTGGTAGGCATGAGCGGCGACGCCGACGACGCCGCCCTGGAGGCGCACATCAACGGCTTTCTGACGGCGCTCGGACAAGGTCCAGGTGCTCTGATGCAAGAGCATCTCGCCACCATCGCACAACCGAATCCGCGTCAGCCGGAGGACTTTCGGCGATACGTCAATGATCTGAAAATGGCATACGGGCACGGGCTGCTGAGCATGTACAAGCGGATCGACTCACACGGTCGCGCCATCTGTGAGTTGACAACAGAAACCGAGATCATCGAGCCGGTCCGGCAGATCATGACGTTAGTGGCGTTGGACGGCGACGACGTCCCAAGGGTGCTGGCGAGCTTCGACGAGGCGGCGGACCAGCTCAATCCCAGTGCGATCGTGCGCCTTTTCATGACGATTCACGGTGCCAGTGCCGGCGGGATCCCGCGGCAAGCTCAGCGAGACGCATTGATACTCGACTTCACGGCGTATTGCCTGACACGCTTCTCGCCACCCGACGACGTCTGAGTTGCCTACAGACCCAGATACCTCGGCGAGCTTCCAGTCTCGAGCAGTTGTCTTTCCTCCAGCGCGACCAGGCATTGAAACGCCAGGTCGAACGACCTGTAGCAGTGGTGCGCTATCAATGCCAGATGCTTCAGCTGTTCACCGGTCATCGCGCCCCGGTGGATGAAGTCGCGTACGTAGACAATGTCGGCCTCCGTGAGCTGATTCAGCCAGGGGGGTGCGACACCGCCAGCCGTGAAGTTGCCGATCCGCCTCCCCCGCACGTCGGTGAAGCAGTGCGGAACGAACCCCTGACGGCGTAACTCCAGATCGACCTCCCCGAAAGGCGGCTGGTCCTGGTACCACGTCATGAACGAGACCTCAGTCTGGATTGCCACAGTCTCGGCGAGCTTCGCCGTCCCGTGCCGGAACACCGGCAATTCACCGCCCTGGATATCGATCTTGAGCAAGTCGAGGTGCTCGATCTCGCCGATGTCGTCAAGCCGACGCGTTTGCACTGGCACCCGTTGAATCACCTCGGCGGACGGCTGAAGAGACGGGAACAGTCCCAGAGTCACCGGGTCCGGTTCGAGCAGGCTCGTCATCCCGGACGCACGACAGACCTTCAACGTCTGTGAGCTACCGTCGCCAACCGCGTACGGCAGATACAGCTCGTTCGGGCCACTCGTTTGTAGGAGCGTGAGCAACGCCTCGTGCTGCGGCTCGAATCCGGTGACATGGCAGATGCCGGCGTCGAGCATCGGTAAGTAGGGAGGCTTGCCGCCTTCGTCGGGGTTCGCCCCGATGTCGACGACATGCGTCAGGCGCGACGGTGACAGCAGTTCTCTCAGTGCATCCAATTCAGGTACTTTCGGCGTTGGCTTGTACAGCGGGTGAAGACCTGGTCAAGGTCGGGACAGTACGCGTCGCGAAGAGGTCTGCTCAAACGTCTTCCTCTGCGTGTCAGGTTCGGCCCTTTGGTCGAATAGCTCAATGACATTGAAAGTTACTGCGGCGCAGCCTTCGTCGGTCCGTTCGCATGGTGGGTGAAAGACTGCTCGGACGTTTGGCCAGATGGTCGGTTAGGCTCCGCCGATGAAAGTGGTCATTGCCGCCTACGGAACTCGCGGCGACACCGAACCTTTCGCTGCCGTCGCTCGGGAGTTGCAGCGCCGAGGGCACGACGTGTGCTTAGCGGTCGCACCCGAGATGGTGGGGTTGGTCGAGTCGGCGGGACTTGCAGCGGTCCCCTTCGGCCCCGAGTCGCTCGCGTCCAGCCGCAACCGGTCGCCTCAGGATCCGGTCAGCGCGGTGGTGGACGAGAAGGAGTACCTGTCCCGGGCCATGGACGAGTGGGCCACAACCCTGACGACGTTGGCACAGGGGGCCGACCTCCTGGTGACAGGCAGAATCGAGCAGGGGCTGGCCGCCAACGTCGCGGAGTATTACGGCATTCCGCAGGCGGCGCTGCACTTCTTCCCGGGAGCGCATGCACGCCTGAGCGGCTGGGCCGGCGACACAACAGAGCACGCTGAAGGCACCCAGCGCCGTGCACTGGGCCTCCCTGAAGCGACGGGGCACTCGACGCGAACCCTGGAGATTCAGGCCTACGACGCGCTCTGCTTTCCCGAGCTGGCAGCCGAGTGGGCGGTCGAAGACGTGTGGCGGCCCTTCGTCGGGGCGTTGACGCTCGAGTTGCCGACCGAGGCCGACGAGGAGGTGTTGTCCTGGATTGCCGGCGGAACGCCGCCGATCTACTTCGGCTTTGGCAGCGGAGTGTGGCTACCATCCCCTGCTCAGACGTTCGGACTGGTCAGCGTCGCCTGCGCGCGGTTAGGCGAGCGGGCGTTGATCTGCTCTGGGGCAAGTGAGTTCGTCGGCGCCCCGCCTTCTGACCACGTGAAGATTGTGGGCGCAGTGAACCATTCGGCCGTCTTCCCGGCTTGCCGCGCGGTCGTTCATCAAGGGGGCGCGGGCACCACGGCCGCAGGCATGCGGGCCGGAGTACCCACGCTGATCCTCTGGCACCCGATCAACGATCAGCAGATCTGGGCAGACGCCGTCACACGGCTGAAAGTCGGCGTGGGGCGGCCCTTTTCGGCCAGCAACCTGGGTTCGCTGGTCGCAGACCTGCGTTCCATCCTTGATCCAGAGTGCATCACGCGGGCCACTGAGGTCGCCGCCCACGTGACGAAGCCTGCTGGAAGCGCCGCGAACGCCGCCGATCTGCTGGAAGACGCCAGCCGCCTGCGGCGGTTCGGCACGTAGGCAGCACTGCGGGCTATTAAGTTTGGCTCCCGGCCAGAACGTAGCGGCTGAGTGCTCACGCGGCGAAGCTGGGCCGCCCGGCCCGACTCACTGATCCGTGGTCAGCCACATCAGGGCCGTTAAGAAACCGTCAACGGACTATGCCGTCCACCGGTGGTTTTGCGACAGTGAAGCTTCGGCCTCATCGTCCACCTGAAGTACATCCTGACACCTGAAAGAACACTGAGATAAACCTGAGACCACGTACCGCCGTCCGCCGGGCGCCAGCGAACTCACACCCTCACTTGGGCGGATTTTAAGTCCGCCGCCTCTGCCGATTGGGCTGTGAGGTCGGCGACGAATGTATCGCGTGGCTGCTGAAACCCTCACCAGGCGTACGAAACCCCTGGTGAGTAAAGGTTGTGTGTTAAAAATTCCGTCCGAACGTTAAGAAGCCATTAACGCGGTATGCGGTCGCGCTCAGGTTACGCCAAGGTAGAGCCGTGGATCCGACGCCGGACTCCAGCACTCACCGACACTGACCACTGTGGCCGACCCCTTGGGTCGGCCGCTTTCCACCCAGGAGAGACACATGGCACACGTGAGTACAGCGCCCGCTGCGATCGCCGCGGCCGCGACCCAGCTCGAAGGCATCGGCACCTCGTTTTCCGCCGAGAGCTCGGCTGCCACAGCGCTGGCCTCCGCGGCGTCCCACTAGGAATTCACGGCGGCCAATGGTGGCCGGTTAAACCTCAAACACGATCCGATCATTTACAGACGGGATTAAAAAGATGGTTTTTGATTTCGCAGCACGGCCCCCCGAGGTCAACTCCGGACTCATCTACTCCGGCGCCGGTGCGGGTCCGCTGACGGCCGCCTCGTCTGCGTTCAGCACCCTGAGTTCGGAATTGAGCTCGAACGCTGCGTCCTACGATTCGGTGATCTCCCAGCTCGCCGGCTCGGAATGGCAAGGACCATCGTCAGAGGCGATGGCCGCCGCGGCCCAGCCCTACATCGCTTGGTTGACCACCACCTCCGGGCAACTGCAGCAGGCGTCTGCCCAGGCCATCGCATCGGCGGCGGCCTACGAGGCAGCCTTTGCCGCCAGCATTCCGCCCCCGGTTATCGCCGCCAACCGGGCGGCACTGGCGGTGCTCGTCGCGACTAACTTCCTGGGCATAAACACCCCGGCGATCGCGGCCAACGAAGCCCTCTACGCCGAGTTCTGGGCCCAGGATGCCGCCGCGATGTACGCCTATGCCAGCGCGTCGGCAGCCGCGGCGACGCTGTCACCGTTGACCCCGCCGGCCGAGACCACGAACCCAGCCGGTGCGGGCCAACAAGCGTCGGCGGTCAGTAGTGCGGCCAGCAGCGACAGCTCGACGGCTGCGCTCAACAACTCGCTCAGTAGCCTGCAAGGCGCGTCGAGTGCGGCCGCCAACCCGGCCGCAGCCCTTCCGGCGGCGGACACCGTCGGCAGCGTCTTGTCCGCGCTCAACGGTCTGTTCGGTGCGCCGATCATGGGCAATACCATTTACAACATCGGTGTCACGCTGGCCTGGAACACCGCGATGATGACCGCGACGTTGCCACTGCTCGGCCACTTCCTCGCCGGCGCCCCGTTCGGCGTCACCATCAGCGACGCCGCGCCTCTGGGCGCCGGCTTGGGCTTCGGCACGACGCTGGCAGGCGCAGGAGAGTCACTGGGCGGAGGCGCGACCCTGGCGGGTATGGGCTCAGCGTCCTCGATCGGCGGTATGTCGGTGCCGGCCGCCTGGTCGGCAGCCACCCCGGCGGTCGGTGCCGGCGACGTCACGTTGGCAGGCTCGGTCGGGTCCGCCGCCGCTGGGCCGACCGCTGGTGTGGGGAGTGGCGGGATGAACGGCATCATGCCGGGAATGGCGTCCGCCGGTAAGGGCGGCGCGGGCATGGCCGGTCCTCGCTACGGCACCAAGCCAAAATTCATGCCTGAGCACGTATTCGGCTGATGACGACGTGGGGAGGCGGTGCGGCCTACCCAAGACGAAGCATCAATCTCGGCCAGTACCAGACAAATTCACACCAAGGAGAGAGATATGCCTACTCGTTTTATGACTGACCCGCACGAGATGCGGTCGATGGCGGGCCGTTTCGACACCCACGCCCAAACCGTCGAGGACGAGGCCCGCAAGATGTGGGCGTCTTCGCAGAACATCGCCGGGGCCGGCTGGAGCGGAACCGCGCAAGCCACCTCCTACGACACCATGGGCCAGATGAACCAGGCCTTCCGCAACATCGTCAACATGCTGCACGGTGTCCGGGACGGGCTGATCCGCGACGCGAACAACTACGAGAGCCAAGAGCAGGCCTCTCAGCAGATCCTGTCCAGCTAGCCCACCGCCCACCGACAACTTTAAGGAGAACAGTCATGTCGATCAGTTACCAGTTCGGCGACGTCGACGCCCACGGCGCGATGATCCGCTCCCAGGCCGCCTCCCTGGAGGCCGAGCACCAGTCCATCGTGCGCGATGTCCTGGCCGCCGGCGACTTCTGGGGCGGCTCGGGATCGGTGGCCTGCCAGGAGTTCATCACCCAGTTGGGCCGCAACTTCCAGACCATCTACGAACAAGCCAACTCCCACGGCCAGAAAGTCCAGACCGCGGGCAACAACATGTCATCCACCGACTCCGCCGTCGGCGGCAGCTGGGCCTAACCCCACACCAGTACTGTGGCCCGCACACCCCATGGGTGTGCGGGCCACGGAGTTTTACAAGCTGCCCGAATTCGCTGAAAACACATCGCCCAATCGCGCGACCGTACCCGTCATCGACGTCTACGGCCGTCGATCGACACAGCCGGAACTGCACCAAGGCTGTTTGGCTTGTGACGGCGATGGCTCTCGAGGCTGGGTGCTTGGACCCCGCACCCCGCAATTAAATCCTGCGGCTGCCATACAGCTGTTCGCGACCATGCAAAGCCGCCGTATCAGGCTCACCGGGATTTATCGATACTCGACTTCACGCCGTATTCTTTGGAGCGCTTCCGCCAGTGAAGACCCCGACGTCAATTCCAATCAGCCATTTAGCTTCAGCCAGGCCGGGTCGAAACGCCGCTCGAATATATATGTTCCGGCATGAGCTAAATGCACCCACGGTGCGACGTAGATCTTGAAACCGCGACTTCGCGCCAACCGACAGAATTGGTAGTCTTCGGTTACCAGTCTATTTGATTCCGGTTCGATGACCGTGGCGTAAAACTCTTTGATTACTTTGTAGTCAGGCATGTAGTCGGCGACATCGTCGGCGAGAGCTTCGAAGACGGCGCGCTTGATCAGCATGAATCCGGTACCGCCAGCCTCGATCTCGTATAGTTCGTCGACGTCGACATCTTCGCGCTCAGCCGAGTCGTCGAGGCGTCTGATTGCGAAATCTCCTGCGTGGTCGTTCAACTCGTCCGGCGGGACACCAGCTTCGACCGCTCGCGCCACGCGCGCCCAGTCAATTTCTTTTTTGGGGTATGCACCGCAGACGATGTCTTTATCGGCCACCAGCATGGTTATGATGTCCATGGCATTGAACCCGATATCAGCATCGATCCACATCAAATGGGTGGCCTGAGATTCGAGAAACTGATCCGCCAAGACATTTCGGGCATTCGGTATCAGGCATTCATTACGCGAATAAGCGTACACTGAATCGACCCCATTCCGCAGGAAGGTCGCGGGTAATTGGACCATCGATACGGTGTAGATTCCCGCCGCCATACCACCGTACATGGGCGTGGCAATGTACACGGTCGGCCTTTGTGGATTACTGCCCGAATTTAGTCCGGCGCCGGTGTCCGGCCCCGAAATCTGATCAACCATCGCGCAACTATATGACGGTCACCGCCATGCCCGCTCGCAACAACAACGCTCGCCGGCCTGAAGATACTGGCATGGAAGGAAGCAGTAGCGGGGTGCGCGCGTCCTTGGCGCGGGATGCCGCGGCATGCCTGGAGATCTACCGGCCCTATGTTCTGAACACAGCCATCAGTTGGGAAATCGACGTGCCGACCGTTGCTGAGATGGCGGCGCGGATCGACGGGCTCCACGCCACCCATGAATGGCTCGTATTCGAGCGAGACGACCAGATCGTCGGGTTCGCGTACGGGCAGCCGCTAAAGCGGCTGTCGACCTTCCAGTGGTCAACTGAGACCGGTATTTACGTGGACGTCCATCACCACCGCACCGGCGCAGGACGTGAGCTCTACACGCAGCTGCTGCGGCGGCTCGCCGAACGGGGCTATCGGCAAGCCTTCGCCGCTATCACCCAACCCAACGACGCCAGCAACGGCTTTCATCGATCCTTTGGATTCACCGACGCCGGTGTGTACCGGCGTGCGGCATGGAAGCACGACAGCTGGCACGACGTGGCATGGATGCAACTGGACCTTCGTGACAATCTCGACGGGAACGCAGCGCCTCGGGTCATCACGTGACGCCGCCGACGCGCCAACGGGGCCGTTAAGAAACCGTCAACGCGCTATGCCGTTCAGCAGTGGTTTTGCGACAGTGAAGCGTCGGCCTCATCGTCCACCTGAAGTACACCCTGACACCTGAAAGAACACTGAGATAAACCTGAGGCCACGCATCGGTGCCCGTCGTGCCCCCAGTGGGACTCGAACCCACACTGGGCGGATTTTAAGTCCGCTGCCTCTGCCGATTGGGCTATGGGGGCCAGCGACGAATGTATCGCGTGGCTGCGGAAACCTTCACCAGGCGCACGAAACCCCTGGTCGGTAAAAGTTGCTTGTTAAAAATTCCGTCCCAACGTTAAGAAGCCATTAACGCGGTATGCGGTCGCGCTCAGGTTACGCCAAGGTAGACCCGTGGACCCGACGCCGGACTCCAGCACACACCGACACTGACCACTCTGGCCGACCCCCTGCGGGTCGGCCGCTTTCCACCAGGAGAGATACATGGCATACGTGAGTACAGCGCCCGCCGCGATCGCCGCGGCCGCGACCCAGCTCGAAGGCATCGGCAACTCGTTTTCCGCTGAGAGCTCGGCTGCCGCAGCCCCGACCACAGCGCTGGCCCCCGCGGGCTCCGATGAGGTATCGGCCCTGCAGGCTGGCGTGTTCTCCACCTACGGGCAGCTCTACCAAACGGTCAGTGCTCAGGCCCAAGCCATCAACCAGCAGTTCGTCAGTCTCCTGCAGACCTCATCGGGCTCCTATTCCGACACCGAGTCGGCCAACCAGGCCGGGGCCGCCGCATCCTCGCTGTCGAACGCGACGTCTGCTGCGTCCAACACCCCCATCACCAGCTTCATCACCGGCCTGACATCCTTCCTCGCGAACGGATTTGGCATCCTGCCCGGCGGCGCGAACAGCAACCTCGTCCAGGTGCCCTTGGACGAGATTGGTAACTTCGCCTCCGCCGAGTCGGACTTGATCGGTATGGGCGGTGGTGGTCTGATGACCGCGCTGGCCGGTCCCTCGACCGCCGGCGCAGACATCGGCGGCCTGGGTAGCGCCCTCGCGACGGACGTCACTCCGGTGGCCGCCGTCGGCGGAGCCGGTGGAATGGGCGCTGCGCCGGTGCTGGCCGCGGCCGGCGGAGGGTCGTCGATCGGCCAACTGTCGGTGCCGCCCAGCTGGGCCGGCGGAGCCGGCATCCCGGCGGCGAGCACGCCCGTCACCCTGGCGTCGCAAAGCTGGGCCGCCGGCGCACCCACCGGTGGAATGTCGACCGGGTCGCCGGGCACCATGGCCGGCATGCCGGCGGTCGCCAACGGTGGTCGGGGCGGCTCGAGCTTCGGCGCCCCGCGTTACGGCGTCAAGCCCAAGGTCATGCCAGCGATCCCGAAGCCGATCTAAGAACCCACGCGGCCAATGGTGGCCGGTTAACCTCAAACACAATCCGATCATTAAGAGACGGGATTAAAAATGGTTTTTGATTTCGGATCGCGGCCCCCGGAAGTCAACTCCGCGCTCATCTACTCTGGCGCCGGAGCGGGTCCGCTGATGGGCGCCTCGTCGGCGTTCAGCAACCTGAGTTCGGAATTGAGCTCGAACGCGGCGTCCTACGAGACGGTGATCTCCCAGCTCACCGGCTCGGAATGGCAGGGGCCGTCATCAGAGGCGATGGCCGCCGCGGTCCAGCCCTACATCACTTGGCTGACCACGACCGCCGGGCAGCTGCAGGAAGCAGCCACCAAAGCCATGTCGTCGGCGGCGGCTTACCAGACGGCCTACTCCAGCAGCATCCCGCCCGCGGTCATCCTCGCCAACCGGACGCAGCTGGCGCAGCTCGTCGCGAAAAACACCCTGGGCCAATACACCGGAGCGATCGCGGCCAACGAGGCCCAGTATGGCGAGTTCTGGGCTCAGGATGCCGCCGCGATGACCGCCTATGCCGCCGCCTCGTCAGCTGCTGCGACGCTGACACCGTTGACCCCGCCGGCCGAGACCACGAATCCAGCCGGTGCGGGCCAACAAGCGTCGGCGGTCAGTAGTGCGGCCGGCAGCAATGGCTCCACGGCTGCGCTCAACAATTCGCTCAGTGGCCTGCAAAGTGCATCGAGTGCGGCCGCCAACCCGGCCGCAGCCCTTCCGGCGGCGGACACCTTCGGCGGCGTCTTGTCCGCGCTCAACGGTCTGTTCGGTGCGCCGATCGTGGGCAACGGCATTTACAACATCGGTGTCACGCTGGCCTGGAACACCGCGATGATGACCGCGACGTTGCCACTGCTCGGTCACTTCCTGGCCGGCGCCCCGTTCGGCGTCACCATCAGCGACGCCGCGCCCCTGGGTGCTGGTTTGGGCTTCGGCACGACGCTGGCGGGTGCAACTTCCGGCGGCTTCGGCGGAGGCGCAACGCTGGCGGGTATGGGCTCGGCGACCTCGGTCGGCGGTATGTCGGTGCCGGCCGCCTGGTCGGCAGCCACCCCGGAGGTCGCCACGGCAGGCGACATCACAATGGGGTCGGGTTGGACCGCAGCCGCCGACACAGGCGCAGGCATGGGTGGCGGCGGCATGAACGGTGTCATGCCGGGCATGGCGTCCGCCGGTAAGGGCGGCATGGGCATGGCTGGGCCACGCTACGGCGTCAAGCCCAAAGTCATGCCCAAGCAGGTGTTCGTCTGATGACGACGAGGATGGCGGCGCCGCCTTCCTGATCCACGTCATCAATCTCGGCCAGTACCAGACAAATTCACACCAAGGAGAGAGATATGCCTACTCGTTTTATGACTGACCCGCACGAGATGCGGTCGATGGCGGGCCGTTTCGACACCCACGCCCAAACCGTCGAGGACGAGGCCCGCAAGATGTGGGCGTCTTCGCAGAACATCGCCGGGGCCGGCTGGAGCGGTACCGCGCAAGCCACCTCCTACGACACCATGGGCCAGATGAACCAGGCCTTCCGCAACATCGTCAACATGCTGCACGGTGTCCGCGACGGGCTGATCCGCGACGCCAACAACTACGAGAGCCAAGAGCAGGCCTCTCAGCAGATCCTGTCCAGCTAGCCCACCGCCCACCCACAACTTTAAGGAGAACAGTCATGTCGATCAGTTACCAGTTCGGCGACGTCGACGCCCACGGCGCGATGATCCGCTCCCAGGCCGCCTCCCTGGAGGCCGAGCACCAGTCCATCGTCCGCGATGTCCTGGCCGCCGGCGACTTCTGGGGCGGCTCGGGATCGGTGGCCTGCCAGGAATTCATCACCCAGTTGGGCCGCAACTTCCAGACCATCTACGAACAAGCCAACTCCCACGGCCAGAAAGTCCAGACCGCGGGCAACAACATGTCATCCACCGACTCCGCCGTCGGCGGCAGCTGGGCCTGACACCCACACCAGTACTGTGGCCCGCACACCCCATGGGTGTGCGGGCCACAACCATTTCTACCGCTATTCAGCCACTGCCGTTCGGGAACCCGCTCCGCCGAGTCTCTAATCCGTGCTGTTGATGCACAGGACTTCGTCGAGAGTCGCGGCGAAGACCAGGTTTTCGGCCTGATCCAGTCGCCCGGTGTCGTACATCGCCGGACCTGCGGCCATCTCACCGGTCAAGACGTAGCGGCCGCCGTCAGGTGTCCTGCGCGCCGTTGCCTCGGGGGCGCTGACGCCGCTGAGGCTTGCGGCGTCAGCAAGGTTGATTCCGACTTGGAATACTTCGGGTTCGGTGTCGAGGATTGCGGTGAGGCGGGTGATGTAGTTGTCGGGGGCGAAGAACCGCCACCCGTAGTCCAGGTCGAGCCAGTAGCGCCCGCGGATGTTGTCGCGAAGCTCGGCCCCCTCGGCGCACTCAACGAATTCGAGGAACGCGTAGCGCTCCCGCAGGATTTCGCGGTCTCCGGGTGTCTGGCCGTGGTCGAACACAACAAAGCGTCCGGCCTTTGGCACGTCGATGCAGCAGTGCAGAAATGAATTCAGTGTGGCCGCGGTGGTGGCCCAGTCCGGTCCGGCGATCAGACTGACGGTGACGTCGGAGTCGCGTGCTCCGTTGATAACGTTGCGCACCAACGTTTCCGAGTACAACGAGGCCGCTTCGAGCATGGCCGGGACCGACACGTCGCGGTTGGCCGCAATCCTGTTTCGGTGATCGTCGGGGATGTCGGAGCGGCCCAACAGGCGCCGGCACAGGTTGAACGCCTCGGCGTGATTTCCGATCGCGGATGCGCACACCGCCTGCTCGTCGGTGGCGCGCCAGGCGTAGATAGCTGGGTCGTGAATGACCATGTCGCCTGCGGGAAGGGGGATTTGGGCAGCGCGTTCAGCGAAAAAGTAGCCGAGCCGGTAGCGTTGTGCGGCGCCGTAGTGCCGGGCGATGGCATAGAACGGTTCGGCGCGAGTCGGTCGAAACTCCCAGGCTCGCATGTACACGTCCTGGACGTCGAGCCACGGTGTACCGAGTCTGTCCATTGACTGGGCGATCCGGAGCATCGCCAAGAAGGTGTTCTCCTCGTCGGCCCCGATCTCGATCAGCCGTTCAGAGTATCTGCGCGCGTTGGCGAAGTCGTGCATGTTGAAATAGAGCTGCGCCAACATATGCACGGGCAGTGGATCCTCGGGGTTGCTTTCCGCTTCACCCAGGAAACGCTCGATGAGCCGCTGGTGGGGATCGACGTCGCGGGGAACGTCAGCCGCGGGCACCACACTGCTGACGGCCGCCGCAAATTGAGCCTCGGTGATGTCCAGGCCCAACTCGCCGGCGAGACGGCGGATCACAGTGGCGGGCGCCGAGCGAAGTTCCTCGAAATCGACGCGCACGGTCGCAACGCCGGCCAGCGCGAGGTCGCGCGCGGCGATCAAGTGAGCCGTCGACTCAGCCCGCTCCTTTTCGTCGGTCCACCATCCAAGTCGATTCAGCGACGCCACGACGTTGGCGACGGGTCGGTCGACCACAACCGGCACGAACGGACCCCAGGCTTCCCGGATGTGATCCACCGCAACGCACAGTGCGGGGTGTTTGACGCCGGGCCGGCGTTCCGCGGTGCGGGCGGCACCGCGATGATGGTCGGCCCATTCTCGAAGTTTCGCCCGCAAGGTATCGACATCCATGAGCAGCTGACCACCGGGCTCGCTAAAAGCCCTGCGGCACAACAGGCTGAGGTCCGAGTCCTCCCAGGTGTCGTCCAGTTCGCGAACACCCACGTCGAAGCGTGTGCCCATCAACACGCCCAGATGGTGAAGCACTTTGGCGACAGCCGACGTGCCGCCGCACCAGGGACCGAGCACGACAATGATCGGCTCAGCGACCGTCATCACGCCCTCCCGCGGATCCGAATTGCCAGGTACGGTACCTGATCCTGGTAGCACTCGCCGGGCGAGAAGGACAGCCGAAAGATTTGAGAAAGGTATGAGCGCCGTGACAATCGGGTGTGCGCCAGGAAGAATTGGAGGCGTGGCAGTCGTGTCGGGATCCGCGCGTGAGCAGCGGCCGCGGCAAGCCATCCTCGGTCAGCTTCCCCGGATCAGCCGCGCCGACGGATCGCCGATCCGGGTCCTGCTCGTCGACGACGAGCCGGCGTTGACCAATCTGGTCAAGATGGCATTGCATTACGAAGGCTGGACCGTCGACGTCGCACACAACGGCCGGGAGGCCGTCAGCAAGTTCGAAGAAGTCGGACCGGACGTGCTCGTCCTCGACATCATGCTGCCCGACGTCGACGGCCTGCAGATTCTGCAACGAATCCGGGAATCAGAGCCCTACACGCCCACGCTGTTCTTGACCGCGCGCGACTCGGTGATGGACCGGGTCACCGGTTTGACCGCAGGCGCCGATGACTACATGACCAAGCCGTTCAGCCTGGAGGAGTTGGTCGCCCGGTTGCGCGGGCTGCTGCGCCGTTCCAACCAGCTTGCCCCGCCCGCAGAAGAGAGTCTCACGATCGGCGACCTCCAACTCGACGGCGCCAGCCACGACGTTTTTCGCGCAGGCGAGCCGATTTCGTTGAGCTCGACCGAATTCGAGCTGCTGCGTTTCCTGATGCGTAACCCGCGCCGGGCGTTGAGTCGGACGGAGATCCTGGACCGGGTCTGGAATTACGACTTCGCCGGACGCACAAGCATCGTCGATCTGTACATCTCGTATCTGCGGAAGAAGATCGATGCCGGCAGAGAACCGATGATTCACACCGTGCGAGGTGTCGGCTACATGCTGCGCCCGCCGGCGTAGCACCGAGACGACCGCGACATGACCGGGCACCGCGCTACGTCGTGGTGGCGCCCGCGCACATTGCGCCGTCAACTGGTCGTCGGTGTCGCGGCGATCGTCACGATCGTGGTCCTCGCCGTCGGTATCGTCTCCGTGCTGAGCCTGCGAACGTACTTCAACGTGATGAACAACGCCGAAGTCGACGAATCGCTTGACGCGCTGGTGCATTCGTACGCGAGATACCGTCACGGCGACGTCGACCATCCAGAAGATGTCGCCCACGCTCTGCTCGGGTTCACCGGCCAGAATGCGGGCAACATCATCGCCGTGATCCACCGCGGCGACGTCATCGGGACAGCGGTCTTCTACGAAGACGATCCCCGTGCGGCCGCGCTCCGACGTCGTCAGCGCGATCAAGGCACAGCCATGGCAGGACGGCCAGTTACGCACAGTGAAGCTGGGCGGACTCGGTTCATTTCGGGTGAGCAGCCAAAGTGCCGGTGCCGATGACCAACTCGTGGTCGGGGTGCCGCTGGACTTGGCCAATAGAACGATCAATCGCCGGATCATCAGTACCACAGTGCTTTTGATCGCTGCACTATTGGCCACCGGCGGGCTTACCGCGTTGCTCGTCGGTTATGCGCTGCGCCCGTTACGCCGTGTCGCCGCGGCTGCCGCCGATGTCGCAGGCACACAGCTCACCGGTGACGACCATCGGATCACCACCAGGGTGCAGCCATCGGACACCGATCCCGACACCGAGGTCGGAATAGTCGGGCACACCTTGAACCAATTGCTCGACAACGTCGACAGCGCGCTGGCACACCGAGCCGAATCCGACCGGCGCATGCGGCAATTCATCACCGACGCCAGCCACGAACTGCGCACCCCGCTGGCAGCGATCCGGGGCTACTCGGAACTCACCCGCCAAGACAGCGCCGATCTTCCGCCCACCACCGAATACGCGTTGGCCCGTATCGAGTCGGAAGCCACCCGGATGACGTCGCTCGTCGACGAGCTGCTGCTGCTCTCCCGGCTGGGCGAGGGTGAAGATCTGCGCACCGAAGACGTCGACCTCGGCGATGTCGTCCTCAACGCCGTCAACGACGCAGCTGTGGCAGCGCCCGGGCACCACTGGGTGAGAAACCTGCCCGACGAGCCGGTCTGGGTATGCGGTGATCCGGACCGGCTGCACCAGCTGGTCAGCAATCTGCTCACCAACGCCTGGGTGCACACGCCTCCGGGGGTGACGGTGACGACAGGAATCACCTGCCATCACCCCAGTGGCGCCGCATCGTTCGCGGAGGTGACAGTTGCCGACGATGGCCCGGGTATCGACCCCGGTTTGCTCCCGCACCTTTTCGACCGGTTCGTACGGGCCAAGAATGCCCCGCACGACGGATCTGGAAATGGGTTGGGCCTGGCCATCGTGGACTCCATCGTCAAAGCGCACCACGGTTCGGTCAGTGCCGAATCCGCTCACGGTCGGACTACATTCCGGGTGCGGCTACCGCTGGCTGAGTAGGCAAAGTCACACGCCGCGGAGCAACGACGCACCGAAGCGTCATTTGCGATGCAGACCCTACGCAGCCAGGCAAAACGAATAATGCAGGTGCGCTGCTGTTGGTTTTCGCAAACGGCGACGGCCCAGCGCCCGTAAAGAAAGCGTTAGGTATAGCGATATCGCCCGATTAGGCGCATAGCTTCTTTCCAGACCTCATGGCGAGGGCTAGATTTCATCCCGGTACCGAGATTCGATCGCCGATCGACCCGACCGGCTCGTCACGAACGGAGAATCGATGGACGTGGTTGCCTACGTCGCCCTGACGGTGGCTGTGTTCGCCGTCCTGGGCTTCGCGCAGAAGCTGCTCGAAAAGCTATGAGTCGCGCCGGCGACGACGCAGAGCGCGGCGATGAGAAGGAGCGGCGCGCATGAGCTACGACAACATCATCGGCCTCGGACTGGCTGTGGCGTTCGCGGTCTACCTCGTCGCGGCCCTGTATCTCCCGGAGAGGTTTTAGGTGAGCACCTCCACGGTGGGGATCGCTGTGCTCCTGCTGGCACTCGTGGCGGTGCACATCCCGCTCGGCGACTACATGTACCGCGTTTACACCTCGCCGCGGGATTGGCGCGTCGAGAAGGTCGTTTACCGCATCATCGGCGCCGACCCTGAAGCCGAGCAGACCTGGCCCGCCTATGCCCGCAGCCTGCTGGCATTCTCGGCGGTCAGCGTGCTGTTCCTGTTCTTCTTCGAGCTCGTTCAGGACAAACTGCCGCTGCACCTGCATGATCCGGCGACCAAGATGACGCCGTCGCTGGCGTGGAACACCGCGGTCAGCTTCGTGACCAACACCAACTGGCAGGCGTACTCGGGCGAAACGACGCAGGGCCACCTGGTGCAGATGGCCGGGCTGGGCGTGCAGAACTTCGTCTCCGCCGCAGCGGGCATCGCCGTGGCGGTCGCCCTGGTCCGCGGCTTCGCCCGCAACAAGACCAATGAACTCGGCAACTTTTGGGTCGATCTGGTCCGTGGAACGCTGCGGATCCTGCTGCCGATCTCGATCGTCGCCGCACTGGTGCTCATCGCCGGTGGCGCTATTCAGAACTTCCATCTGCACGACCAGGTGGTCACCACGCTCAACGGCGTGCAGCAGACCATCACCGGCGGACCGGTGGCCAGCCAGGAAGCCATCAAGGAACTCGGCACCAACGGCGGCGGCTTCTACAACGCCAACTCCGCGCACCCATTCGAAAATCCGAACCGGCTGACGAACTGGATCGAGATCTTCCTGCTGCTGGCCATCAGCTTCTCGCTACCGCGCACCTTCGGCCGTATGGTCGACAACACCAAACAGGGCTACGCCATCGCCGCGGTCATGGGAGTCCTGGCGCTGTCCAGCCTCACGTTGAACGAGCTGTTTCAACTGAGCCACCATGGAACCGTGCCCACGTCAGTAGGCGCAGCCATGGAGGGCGTCGAGCAGCGTTTCGGCGTCGCCAATTCCGCGCTCTTCGCCGACGCGACCACGCTCACGTCCACCGGTGCCGTCGACTCCGCACACGACTCCTACACCAGCCTGGCCGGCCTGGTCGAGCTGTTCAACATGCAGATCGGTGAGGTGGCGCCCGGCGGGGTCGGGTCCGGCCTCTACGGCATGCTGATCATGGCGATCATCACCGTGTTCGTCGCCGGTCTGATGGTGGGCCGCACCCCGGAATATCTCGGCAAGAAGATCCGCCCCCGCGAAATGAAGCTCGCGGCAAGCTATTTCCCGGTGACCGAGCTGCTGGTGCTGGTCGGTGCCGGCATCGCGATGGGGCTGCCCGGTCCGCGGGCCGCGATGAACAACTCCGGGGCGCACGGCCTCTCGGAAGTCCTCTACGCGTTCACCTCTGCGTCCAACAACAACGGCTCGGCCTTCGCCGGCTTGTCGGTCAACACCACGTGGTACAACACCGCGCTCGGTCTGGAGATGGTCTTCGCACGTTTCCTGCCGATGATCCTCGTGCTGGCGTTGGCGGGATCCCTTGCCCGTCAAGGTCATACGCCGGAATCTCCGGGTACCCTGCCCACCCATCGACCGCAGTTCGTCGGTCTCGTCGCGGCAGTGACGGTAGTTCTGTGCGCTCTGACCTTCCTGCCGGCTTTGGCGCTCGGCCCCCTTGCTGAAGGAATCCACTGAAGATGACAACAGACTTGAAAACACAGGCCGCCAAAGCTCATTCGGCCGGCTCACCGCGCCGGCAGCACGGCGGCCACGCGCCGGGGGGACGGGTGCAAACCGGACTCATCGACCCAGCCTTGCTGCTGAGGTCGCTGCCCGACGCAGTACGCAAGTTCGACCCGCGCACCCTGTGGCGCAACCCGGTGATGTTCATCGTCGAGATCTCCGCGGTCTGGTCAACCGTGCTGACAGTCCGCGACTCGTCGTGGTTCGGCTGGCTCATCGTGTTCTGGCTCTGGCTGACCGTGCTGTTCGGCAACCTCGCCGAAGCCGTCGCCGAAGGGCGGGGCAAAGCTCAAGCCGACACCTTGCGCAAAACCAAGGCAGACACCATCGCGCGCCGACTGCGGGGCTGGTCACCTGACACTCCAGGCACCCAGGAAGACGTCCGGGCGCCGGAACTTCAAAAAGGCGACATCGTCGTCGTCGAGACCGGCGAGACCATCCCCGGCGACGGCGACATCGTGGAAGGTATTGCGTCGGTTAATGAATCGGCGATCACCGGCGAGTCGGCACCGGTGATCCGGGAGTCCGGCGGCGACCGCTCCGCGGTCACCGGCGGCACCACCGTGCTCTCGGACCGCATCGTGGTCAGGATTACCCAGGAACCCGGCAAAAGCTTCATCGACCGGATGATCGCCCTTGTCGAGGGCGCCAACCGGCAGAAGACACCGAACGAGATCGCGCTGAACATTCTGCTGGCGGCGCTGACCATCATCTTCCTCTTCGCGGTGGTCACGCTGCAGCCGTTGGCGATCTACTCCAAGATCAGCAACCCGGGTGTGCCCGACACCGCTGCGCTGACCGGCAACGGCGTCTCCGGAGTCGTCCTCGTGGCGTTGCTGGTGTGCCTGATACCCACCACGATCGGCGCGTTGCTGTCAGCGATCGGCATCGCCGGCATCGACCGGTTGATCCAGCGCAACGTGCTGGCCATGTCGGGCCGCGCGGTCGAAGCTGCCGGCGACGTCGACACCCTGCTGCTCGACAAGACCGGCACCATCACCCTGGGTAACCGGGAGGCATCGGATTTCATTGCGGTTGAAGGGGTTACGCCTGAGGACCTGGCGGATGCCGCTCAGCTGTCCAGTTTGGCCGACGAAACCCCGGAGGGCCGCTCGATCGTCGTCTACGCCAAGCAGGCTTTCGGTTTGCGGGAACGCGCGCCCGGCGAACTCAACCACGCCCAGTGGATCGAGTTCACCGCGACGACGAGGATGTCGGGAGTCGACATCGGCGATCGGCAGCTTCGCAAGGGCGCGGCGAACTCCGTCATCAACTGGGTTCGTGAGCAGGGCGGGATCATTCCCGACGCACTCGGCAACATCGTCGACGGCATCTCGGCTTCCGGCGGCACCCCGCTGGTGGTCGGCGTTGTCACCGAGCCCAGCAACGGCACTGCCGGCAAGAAAGCCGACGTGCTCGGTGTCATCCACCTCAAAGACATCGTCAAGCACGGGATGCGCGACCGGTTCGACGAGATGCGCAAGATGGGCATCCGCACCGTGATGATCACCGGCGACAACCCGTTGACCGCCAAGGCAATCGCCGACGAAGCCGGCGTCGACGATTTCCTCGCCGAAGCCACCCCCGAGGACAAGCTGGCGCTGATCAAGCGCGAGCAGGAGGGTGGCCGACTGGTCGCGATGACCGGTGACGGCACCAATGACGCACCGGCGTTGGCTCAGGCCGACGTCGGGGTGGCGATGAACAGCGGGACCAGTGCGGCCAAAGAAGCCGGCAACATGGTCGATCTGGACTCCGACCCCACCAAGCTCATCGAGATCGTCGAGATCGGCAAGCAGCTGTTGATCACCCGCGGCGCATTGAGCACCTTCTCGATCGCCAACGACATCGCCAAATACTTCGCGATCATTCCGGCCATGTTCGTCGGGCTGTTCCCCGGATTGGATCTGCTCAACGTGATGCGGCTGCACAGCCCGCAATCGGCGATCCTCTCCGCGGTGATATTCAACGCGATCATCATCGTCGCGCTGATTCCGTTGGCGCTGCGCGGCGTTCAGTACACGCCGAGCAGCGCGTCGAAACTCCTGAGCCGCAACCTTTATATCTACGGGCTGGGCGGCGTCGTCGCCCCGTTCATCGGCATCAAGCTGGTCGACCTGATCGTCCAATTCATCCCGGGAATGGGCTGACATGAACCTGTCTAACCTGATGCGCCAACACTGGGCGGCGCTGCGCGCGCTGCTGGTGCTGACTGTGATCACCGGCATCATCTATCCGCTGGTCGTCTGGGGCGTCGCGCTGATTCCCGGTTTGCACGCCAAGGCGGAGGGTTCGATCATCAACGTTGCGGGAAAGCCGGTCGGCAGCAAGCTGATTGGGCAGATGTTCACCGATAAAGATGGCAACCCGCTGCCGCACTACTTCCAGAGCAGACCGTCTGCAGCCGGAGCGGGCTACGACCCCACCGCATCGGGCGCCTCCAACCTGGGCCCGGAGAGCATCGTCGACACCCCTGCCGACCCAGCCAAGCTGGCGCCGGGTGCCGATCCGTCCACCGCCGGATTCAAGCCCAGCCTGCTGACCCAGGTGTGTTCGCGCAGCGCGGCGATCGGCAAGCTGGAAAAGGTCGACGGCGCACGCCCATTCTGCACCGGGGGTGGGGTCGGGGCCGTGCTGTCGGTGATCGGCCCCCGGGATCGGTTCGGCAACGTGACCCATCCGACCCAGGTCGTCAGCGTCAACGAGCCCTGCACGACGTCCGGGAGCGCGCCGACGACGCCGTTCCAACAGTTCTACGAGGGCGTACGGGTGCAGTGCGCTCAGTACGGCCAGGATTACTCGATCGGCCAGTTCGTTCCGATTCGCGGCTCGGCGCCAGATCAGCCGGGCGTGCCCGCCGACGCGGTCACCGCCAGCGCTAGTGGCCTGGATCCCGATATCTCGCCGGCGTACGCCGAACTCCAGGTGGCCCGGGTGGCCCGCGCCCGCGGAATCAGCCTCGGCCAGGTCCAGGACGCAGTGCGGCACAACCAGCACGGCCGCCTACTGGGCGTGATCGGTGAGCCGTTGGTCAACGTGCTGGCACTCAATCTCGAGTTAGACCGCAATTTCCCGGTGAAGTCTTGACCTTTTCGGCGGATGATGTCCATGTGACCTCCACCGACGAGACGGCGGCAATCGCCGAAGAACCGCTGGCTCAACGGGTGCATCCACTGCGACGTGGTGAGTTGCGCATCTACCTCGGCGCGGCGCCGGGTGTCGGCAAGACCTGCGCCATGCTCGGCGAAGCGCATCGCAGACTGGAGCGCGGCACCGACGTCGTCGCGGCCGTGGTGGAGTCACACGGCCGCAAGAAGGTCAGCGAACTCATCAAAGGCATCGAAGTCATTCCGCCGCACTACATCTCCTACCGCGGCACCATGTTCCCGGAACTCGACATCGAAGCGGTGTTGCGGCGAAAGCCGGAGGTGGCGCTGGTCGACGAATACGCGCACAGCAACATCCCCGGCAGCGTTAACGAAAAGCGTTGGCAGGACATCGAAACGCTGCTCGACGCCGGCATCACGGTGATCTCGACACTGAACATCCAGCACCTCGAAAGCCTCAACGACGTCGTCGCTCAGATCACCGGTGTCGAGCAGCGCGAGACCGTGCCCGATGAGATCGTCCGAAAAGCGGCTCAGATCGAGTTGGTCGATATCACGCCGGAAGCGTTGCGGCGCAGGCTTGCCCACGGCAACGTCTACCCGTCGGAGCGCATCGATGCGGCGCTGTCCAACTACTTCCGCGCCGGTAATCTGACCGCGCTACGCGAGATCGCGCTGCTGTGGCTCGCCGACCAGGTCGACGCCGCGCTGGCGAAATACCGCGCCGACAAGAAGATCACCGACACCTGGGAGGCGCGCGAGCGGGTGGTCGTCGCGGTCACCGGCGGCCCGGAGTCGGAAACGTTGGTGCGCAGGGCGTCTCGCATCGCATCAAAATCGAGCGCGCAGCTCATGGTGGTGCACGTCGTGCGAGGCGACGGACTGTCAGGTGTGTCCTCGCGCGAAATGGGCAAGGTGCGCGAACTCGCCGCCAGCCTGGGCGCCACCGTCCACAGCGTGGTCGGCGACGACGTGTCGACGGCACTGCTTGACTTCGCACGGGAGACCAACGCCACCCAGTTGGTGCTCGGCAGCTCGCGGCGGTCGCGGTGGGCGAACGTTTTCACCGAGGGAATCGGCGCGGCGACGATCAACAACTCGGGCAAAATCGACGTCCACATGGTCACCCACGAGCAGGCCAATCGCGGCTTGCCGTTCTCGTCCATTTCGCCGCGTGCCCGCCAGATGGTGTCCTGGCTGTCCGCCGTCACGCTGCCGTGGGGGATCTTGGCGATCACGCTGCGCTGGCTGGACCCGACTCTCGACGTCGGCGGCAAAACCGCCATCTTCTTCGCCGGGGTGATCGCCGTCGCGTTGTTCGGCGGTGTGGCACCCGCCGTGTTGTCGGGGCTGATATCCGGCGCGCTGTTGGTGTATTTCCACACCGAGCCACGCAACTCCTTCGCGGTCGCCAACCCCAGCAACGCCGTCACCATCGTGATTCTGCTCGGGATCGCGATGGCGATCGCCGTGCTGGTGGACGCGGCAGCCAGGCGCGCCCGCGAGGCCAGGCGAGCGAGCCAAGAGGCCGAGCTGCTGTCGCTGTTCGCCGCGTCGGTGCTGCGTGGGGCCGACCTCAACACGCTGCTGGAGCGGGTGCGGGAGGCCTACTCCCAGCGGGCGGTGTGCCTGGTGCGTGATGTCGACGGTCACCCGCAGGCAGTCGCGGGCGTGGGTTCAAACCCCTGCGTGACAATCGATTCCGCGGACACTGCAGTGAAGGTCGGCGACGAGGAATTCTGGTTGCTGATGTCGGGGCGCGCCTTGACCGGCCGCGACCGCAGGGTGCTGTCGGTCGTTGCGACTCAGGCCGCCGGTCTGGTCAAACGAGGCGAGCTCGCCGAAGAGGCCAGCAAGGTGAAATCGCTCGCCGAAGCCGACGAGCTGCGCCGCTTACTGCTCTCCGCGCTCGGTCACGATCTGCGGACTCCGTTGACCGCAGCCAAGGCAGCGGTGTCCAGCCTGCGCGCCGAAGACGTGTGGTTCTCGCCGGACGACACCAGCGAATTGCTTGCCACCGTTGAAGAGTCGCTCGATCAGCTCACCTCGTTGGTGGCCAACCTGCTGGACTCGTCTCGGCTGGCTGCCGGCGTGATCAAGCCCATGCTGACTGAGGTCTACCTGGAAGAGGTCGTGCAGCGCGCGCTGGCCAGCATCGGGGGACGCAGCACCATGTTCGGCCGGGGCAGCCTGGACCGGGTCAAGGTGGAGGTCGACGGGACGATCGTCATGGCCGACGCGGGCCTGCTCGAGCGGGTGATCTCCAACCTCATCGACAACGCGCTGTGCTACGCGCCGGGCAGCGTGGTGCGGATCAACGCGGGTGAGGTGGGGCAGCGGGTGCTGATCAACATCGTCGACGAAGGACCGGGAGTTTCCAAAGGTGCCGCCGAGCAGATGTTCCAGCCCTTCCAGCGGCTCGGCGATTTCGACACCACGTGCGGCCTCGGCCTTGGCCTGTCGGTGGCCAAGGGATTCGTCGAGGCGATGGACGGCACCGTCACCGCGAGCGATACCCCCGGTGGCGGGCTCACCATCTTGATCGACCTGGCAGCGCCGGAGCAGGAGCAGGGGGAATGACCCGCGCCGGCGACGATGCAAGGCGAAGCGATGAGGAGGAGCGGCGCCGATGACCCGCGTCCTGGTGGTCGATGACGATCCACAGCTGCTGCGCGCGCTGCGCATCAACCTGTCGGTGCGGGGCTACGAGGTGATCACCGCCGCCACCGGGTCGCGCGCGTTGGCGGTCGCGGCCGAGCACCCACCCCAGGCGGTCATCCTGGACCTGGGCATGCCCGACATACCCGGCATCGAGGTGCTGGCGGGGTTGCGCGGGTGGCTGACCGCTCCGGTGATCGTCCTCTCGGCGCGCACCGACTCATCCGACAAGGTCGGCGCGCTCGACGCGGGCGCCGACGATTACATGACCAAGCCGTTCGGCATGGACGAGCTGCTGGCCCGGTTGCGCGCCGCGGTGCGACGGGCCACGGCAGCCACCGGCGCGGACAATCCCGTGGTGGAAACCAAGTCGTTTCTCGTCGACCTCGCGGCGAAACGGGTCATCAAAAACGGCGAAGAAGTTCACCTGACCCCGACCGAGTGGGGAATGCTGGAGATGCTGGTGCGCAATCGCGGCAAGCTGGTCAGCCGCGAAGATCTGCTCAAAGAAGTCTGGGGACCCAAGTACGCGAGGGAAACTCATTATCTGCGTGTGTTTCTCGCGCAATTACGGCGCAAGCTGGAAGACGATCCGTCGCATCCCCATCACCTGCTGACCGAGGCAGGCATGGGTTATCGCTTCCAGGCGTGAACGCTCGGGGCCGCCCGTGCTACCGGTGCAAACCTGCTGCGCGAGACCGCTTCTCAGTAGGTGGACATCAGCTGACAACAATGCTGTCACGAGTAGCTTTCCGTACCAGCAAAATTAAGCCTAGACGCAGGAGATGGTAAAGCCGTGGTGTAATCTCTATCACTAACGGCATCGGCAAAGCGGGTGCCTACCCGGGCGGAGTCTCCGACTCGACCGCGAGCAGGTAACCTCCAGTGGCGGACGAGAGAATGCATCATCACATCATTGTCAGCGGTGACGATGCGCTGGCCACGACAATCATCGCAGAGCTGAAAAGCGCCGGCGCGAGCGTCGTCAAATTGGGTGGCAGCGAGTTCACCGGTGTCGCACGCCAACTCGGCCGCGCTGAGATTTCCAAAGCACAGGCCGTCATATGCGCCGGCGACGACGATGCCGCAAACCTTGAAATCGCTTTGCTGGCAAGGAGGGCCAACCCGACTGTGCGGGTAGTCGCCCGGATCGCCAATGAAGTTCTACGAATGGCGGTGGCCGACGACAATGGGCCCGGCGCGATACTCGATGTCGCCGAATTGACCGCGTCGTCGGTTGTCGAGGCGTGCCTGGCATATCCCACGCACCCGTTCGAGGCGGCTGGCATCCAGTTCGTGGTCGCGGGCACCGAGGCACCGCGAGAGGCCTCGCTGCGCGAGATCTTCGGCGAGCTCACGCCCGTTGCGGTGATTCACGGGGACCGCTCATCCACGCCCGGCGAGATCGACGTCTGCCCGACCCGAGAACAACACGTCCTCAGCGGGGACCGCGCTGTGCTGATCGGCACCGCCGAGGAATCGTCCCAACACGGGATCAAGGTCCGACGGCCGAGGGGAAAGCGATCGCGCCGCGCCAGGGTCCGGCGAGTCCTCGACGCGGTACGCACCGTGGTCAACGACTTCAACCCAGCGTTCTATCCGGCGTTAGGGGCCGCCCTGACCTTGATCGTCGGCTCGATGTTGCTGCTGCACGCCAACTATCGGCATCCGCGAATGTCCTGGATCGACGCGTTGTATTTCACCATCGAGACGATCACCACGACGGGATACGGCGACTTCAGCTTCGCCCATCAGCAGACGTGGCTACGCCTGTTCGCCGCGATGTTGATGTTCGGTGGCGCGACCACCGTGGCTTTGCTGGTCGCGTTCATTGCCGACGTGCTGCTGTCGCGTCGTTTCGTCTTCGCGGTAGCCCGCCCGCGGGTGCGCCATCTGCGCAACCACGTCGTCGTCGTCGGACTCAGCGCACTCGGGATGCGGGTGGTCAGCGATCTGGTCGCGACCGGTCACGACGTCGCGGTCATCGAGATCAACGAAGCCAACCGGTTCTTGTCCGCTGCGCGTGAACTCGACGTGCCGGTGATCTTCGGCGACGCGACGCTGTTGCAGACGCTGGAGGCGGCACGGGTCGACCGCGCCCGTGCGGTGGCAGTGCTGACCCGCGACGACATGATCAACATCGAGACCGCGATCGTGCTGTCCGAGATGCTCGGGCCGCGGGTCATGCCGAAGGTCAATCGCCGCGCCGACGTCTCGCTGGTGCTCCGGGTGTACGACCGGGCGCTGGGTTTCGCGGTCGCGCAGCGGTTCGGCTTCGAGAACGTCCGCTCGACTGTCGCACTCGCCGCGCCGTGGTTCGTCGGGGCCGCGATGGGCTTGGACGTGCTGGGCACGTTCTCGATCCGGCAGACCTCCTTCATGGTCGGTGCGATGTGTGTCGCCGAAGGCAGCGAGCTCGACGGGCAGCAGTTGGTCGACATCGAGAGCACTACCCGAGTCATCGCGGTCAGCCGCCCGGACGCAGAGATCCAGCTACATCCGCAACGCGATGCGCGGCTGTGCGCCGGCGACACCGTGTACCTCGTGGGCGCGCACCGCGAGCTGCTGGACATGTTGCGCAGAGGCTTGCCGCCGAAAGAACCTGCCGGTGGCGAGGACGGCGACATCGACCGGGCCGAGGTCAGTCGCCAGGCCAAAACCGGATGATCGGCAACCCGTAAAGCTTCCTGGAAGATAGCTGGCAAATACCTGGAGATGCCATTCCCGCCAGAGAGGCGGGCCTGCTGAGCGCCTAGACTCGGCCCCAAGACAGGACCGAGGGCACGATCGTGGTCGTCCGATCGGTGAACCTAAGAAATACAAGTGATTAACCTGAGAAATATGGGTGATTGCTGCCACATATTACTATTGGGCAGGCAACTCATTTGTATAGCTTTCGCCGAGCACCGATAATCTTGTTTGTCCGCTGGCGAAGACTTCGCAGGTCGTTGCCCTAAGCCGCAACCAAACGCCACGAATTATGCGACTTGCTCAACCATTATCGGGAGGGAAAGCGTTGGGGTCTGGGACCGTTGAACCCGCGTGTCGCAATCGTCGCACCGTCATTTCGCTGGCGGCCGACGTTGCGCTGAGCGGCCCAGATGCGGCAACCCCTGCTTGCGGCGTGATTCCCGCGTCAGCTCACGACGCGCCGCCCGTGCAAGCGACAAAATATGTAACGCGTGCCAGTATTCAGACGACGGTCAATGGCGTGGCCAGGGCCGAATGCCGGGCCGCCTCGACCGTGGTGCTTTAGAGGGGTTGGCGAGCAATGGATTTCGGGAGTTATCCGCCGGAGGTCAACTCGGTCCGCATGTACGCGGGCGCGGGGTCCGGACCGATGCTCTCCGCCGCCGAGGCCTGGGACGGGTTGGCCGCAGAACTGCACGCCACAGCAAACTCGTATCAATCGGTGGTGTCGGGGCTGACCGCGGGACCGTGGCAGGGTCCGGCGTCGGCATCGATGAGCGCCGCCGCAGCCTCGTACACGGCGTGGCTGCGAGCGACGGCCGCGCAGGCTGAGCAGACGGGCGCCCAGGCCAGGACAGCGGCCGCCGCCTATGAAACCGCGTTCTCGTCGACCGTGCCGCCGCCGTTGGTCGCGGCCAACCGCAGCCAGCTGACGACGCTGGTAGCGACGAACGTGTTCGGGCTCAATACCCAGGCGATCGCGGCCACCGAGGCGCAATACGGCGAGATGTGGGCGCAGGACGCCGCCGCGATGTACGGGTATGCGGCCGCATCGTCATCAGCAACGACGCTGACACCGTTCACCCCACCCCAGCAGAACACCAACCCGAGCGGCACGGCCGCTCAGTCCGCCGCCACCGGCCAAGCGACCGGCACCGCGGCCGGCAATGCGCAGAGCACGATCCAGCAGGCGCTCTCCGCGATACCCAGTGCACTGTCAAGCGCAGCGGCGCCGGCTGCCATCCCCACGAACTTGCTCGACGCCCTGGACCTCATCGCCGACCTGATCTCGATCTTCGTCGATCTGCCTGCCGACTTGGCCGGGATCTTCGTCTCCGTACCACTGGGCACCTTGGGGATCGTGTCCCTTCCCTTCGACATCGGCGGGTACGGCACCGGTGTGCACACCGACGACATCGTCAGCGGCTGGAACGGAGTCAAGAGCTGGCCGGAGGAGGGGCCGGCGCCGGTCAAACCGTTCCCGGCACCGCTGCTCAACCTGCGCGCGGGCACGATACCGCCCCCCACCCTTGCGGCCGGATTGGGCGAGGCCAATACGGTCGGAGCGTTGTCCGTGCCGCCGACATGGACCGTCGCCACCCCGGCGGTCAAGCCCATCTCGTACACGCTGCCGACGCTGCCGCAAACCAGCGCCACGGCCGGAGGGGCAGCCGGACGGCGGTTCCGGAACCACACTCAGCGAGATGGCACTCGCGGGTATGGCCGGGCGGGCCATGGCCGGCACGGTGGGAACCAGCGTCGGCAGTGGTGCCGGAAAGACGCCGAAAGGCACAAACGCGGCGGCGCGCCCCGGAGAAGCGGCGGCCGTCAGTGGCAATAAGACAACTGGCAGTGAAGGCGAGGCGCCACATGACAAGCCTCGGGCCGTTGTCACCGGAGTCGCCGTCGAATTACGCGAGTTCGCCAAGCTTCGCGACGAGGGAATTCTGACCGACGAGGAATACACCGAGCAGAAGAACCGCCTGCTCGGCCGCTGAACTGCCCGCCGCCGCGCGTCGTCAGCGCCGCTCGCCTGGAAAAGGAATGCGCAACAATGGATTTCGGGATCTATCCGCCGGAGGTCAACTCCGGCCGGATGTATGCCGGTCCGGGATCGGGGCCGATGCTGGCCGCTGCGCAGGCCTGGGGCAGCCTGGCTGACGAACTCTATACCGCAGCCAGCGCGTATCAGTCAGTAGTGACAGAGCTGACCTCCGGGTCGTGGTCGGGTCCATCGTCCACGTCGATGGCAGCCGCGGCCGGGTCCTATGTCGAATGGCTGAGCGCCTCCGCGACGCAAGCCGAAGCGACTGCCGGCCAAGCCCGGGCGGCGGCCGCCGGCTACGAGACGGCGTTCGCCATGACCGTGCCACCGCCGGAGATCGCCGCCAACCGCAGTCTGCTCGCGGCGTTGGTGGCGACGAACTTCCTCGGGATGAACACCGCGGCAATCGCTGCCGCCGAGGCCCAGTACGCCGAAATGTGGGCCCAGGATGCCGCGGCGATGTACAGCTACGCAGGGTTGTCGGCATCCGCGACCGCGCTCACCCCGTTCACGTCACCACAGCAGAACACCGATCCGGGCGGGACAGCGGGCCAGGCGGCTGCGGTCAGCCAGGCCGACCGGGACCGCCGCCGGCAACATACAAAGCGCCATATCGGCTGTGCCGCAAGCGCTGTCCGCCGCGTCGACTGGCACGTCGGCGCAGTCGACTTCACTCCTGGACGTCCTCAACTTGGTGTCCGAATTGATAACCATCTTCGTCGGCGTACCGGGCGCTTTGAGTAACGTCCCGGACGTAGGCCTCGGGCTTTTGGCGATCATCGATCTTCCATACGGCATCGGCGGTTATCTCGTCGGTACCAATACCGATAAAACCATCAGTCAATGGAATGGAGAAAAGGAGTGGCCGAGCAACGGGCCGGCGCCAGTTCTGGTGTTTCCGGCGAGCTTGTCCAACCTCCCTCCGGGCACGGTGCCTGCCGAGCTGTCAGCGGGCTTGGGCCAAGCCAACATGGTCGGCGGATTGTCGGTGCCGGCGAACTGGACTGTCGCCGCGCCCGAAATACGTTCCGTTGCAATGACTTCACAGCTCACCAAGGCGGGCACCGCTGCGGCGGCGCCATTGGACGACTCGACCAGCACCTTCAACCAGATGGGAATCGGCGGTATGGCCGGGCAAGCCATGGCCGGCAATCCGGCAGCCGCAGCCGGAGAAAGCGGCAAGCCGGTGACCCACGCGCGGCTGACAACGCGCGGTCCGGTCACTCCGAGCGACGGTGACGTCGAAGTGACGCCCGCGCCCAGGACTGTGGTCACCGGCATCGCCGCCGCGATCCGCGATATCGCCAAGCTCCGCGACCGGGGCCAACTGACCGATCAGGAGTACCACGAGCAGAAAAAGCGTCTGCTCGAGTACTCCATCAGGCATCGCCCGTTGGGCTAACCGCCGGCGATCGACAGCGCGATGCCGTCCAGGATGTCGTGCTCGCTGACGGTCAGGGCGTCGATGCCGGCCCGGTCGCGTAGCGCGAACGCCAACTCCTCGATCACGATGGCGCCGCCCGCGATCACGTCGACGCGTCCCTCGTGCATCGGCCCCAGCGCGGCCCGCTGGGCTCGAGTCATCCCGATCAGACCGTCACAGACTTCCAGCAGCCGGTCGCTGCCGACCCGGAGGAGATGAATGGCCGCAGAGTCGTAGGTTGTCATGCCCTGTGCGAGCGCGGCGACCGTGGTCATCGTTCCGGCCACCCCGACCCAGGTGCGGGCCTGCTCCACCGGGACGACCCGCAGCGCCTCGCCGAGCCTGTCACGCACCACCTCGCGGGCGGCAGCGACCTCGGCGACCGTCGGCGGGTCGGAGTGCAGGCAGCGCTCGGTGAGTCGCACACAGCCGATGTCGGCCGAGAAGCTCGCGGTGACGGTGTCTGTGCCCAGCACGACCTCGGTCGAACCACCGCCGAGGTCCACGATGACGAAAGGTCCTGCAGCGGAGTCCAGTTCGTTGACGGCACCGCGGAACGACAGCTCGGCCTCCTCGATGCCGGTGATCACCTCGGCGACGGAACCGTCGACCACGTCGCCGAGCACCTCGGCCGTCATCGCGAAGAAGACGTCCCGGTTGGCGGCGTCCCTGGTGGCCGAGGTCGCGACCATGCGTATCCGGTCGACGCCGTGGGCCGTGCACAGCGTGGCGTAGTCCAACAGGGCGGCACGGGTGCGCTGCAACGCTTCCGGGGCGAACTGGCCGGTCGCATCGACGCCCTGGCCGAGGCGCACGATACGCATCTCGCGATGCACGTCGCGCAGCTGCCCGTCGACCATCTCGGCGATCAACAGCCGAATCGAGTTGGTACCGCAGTCAATTGCGGCGACGGTAGTCATTGGCACCGCTCCTCCCCATCGCTACGCTCTGCATCGTCGCCGGCGCGCTGTCATGTCCACTCCCCCGGTGTCAGGATCCCGGCCATCGACGGCTCGGCGGCCAGGGCGGCCAGCGCCTCGTCGCCGAACGGGTTCGTGCCCGGGCCCGCGGCGAGCGAATGCGCGATCAGCACATGCAGACATTTGACCCGGTCGGGCATGCCGCCCGCGGAGACGGTCGTGCCCAGCGGCTCGATCGCGTCCCGCTCGGCCAGATACGACTCGTGAGCCCGCCGATACGCGGCGGACAGTTCCGGGTCGTGCTGCAGCCGCTCGGTCATCTCGCGCATCATGCCGGTCGTCTCCAGCCTGCTCGCCGCGGCGGTCAGCGCCGGATGCGTCAGATAGTACAACGTCGGAAACGGCGTTCCGCCAGGCAGTTTCGGTGCGGTTCGTACCACGCCGGGCTCGCCGTTGGGACACCGGTAGGCGACGTCAAGCACTCCTCGCGGCTCGCGGCCGAGTTGGCGGGCCACCGCATCGAGGTCGGCGCGCTCAACCACCGGGCGGCGGCCCCGGACTAGGCTGCCGAGCCGGCGGCGCGGGTGCCGGTGGCGGCGGCGGCACGGGCGCGGGAGGCGCTGGGGGCCCGTGCGGGTTGTCGGCAATGGTGTGCCACAGCGAGGTGTACCACGGGTCGTTGGTGGTCGCCGCTATCGGCGTCGAACCCGGATCGGCGGGCAGCGCCGCGTTCGGCGGAAGCTGAACCTGGTACGGGATCTCCCCCGGCATCACGAACCCGAGGCGCTCGCGGGCTTGCGCCGCAACATAAGCGGGGTCGGCGAGCTTGACCTTCTGCTGTTCGAGATCGGCGATCTGACCACGCAGCGCCGCTTCGGAGGCGGCCAGTTGCTTCATCTCGGTACGCTGCGCGAAGTACGTGCGGACCGGGCCGGCGATGGTCAGCGTCAGGACGCACACGACGGCTGCCAGGATCGCCGCCCGCCGCGCGGTCAGGCCGAGACGCTGATCGGACCGCTGCTCCGCCGATTCCGCGAGCGCCTGCTTGATCGGTTCGACGACTTCGGGCATCGCGCGCGATGTACTGGGCGCGCGACGGCCTGCCGGCGACTTGCGCGGTCGGCCGGCGACCGAGTCACCGCCCCGGCCCGGCCGCGAGGCCGGTGAGCGTCGCTTCGGTTCTGGCCGTTTCGATTCGGGCATCGGGGACTGTCGGGACTGGCGGGCTTACGGTGTGTACCTGGGGAACGCCAGATCGCCTGCGTAGCGGGCGGCGTCGCCGAGGGCTTCTTCGATCCGCAGTAGCTGGTTGTATTTCGCGACGCGTTCGCTGCGCGCCGGCGCGCCCGTCTTGATCTGCCCGCTGCCGACCGCGACCGCAAGATCGGCGATGGTGGTGTCCTCGGTCTCGCCGCTGCGGTGGCTCATCATCGTCCGGTATCCGCTGTGGTGCGCCAAAGCCACCGCATCGAGCGTCTCGGTCAGGGTGCCGATCTGATTGACCTTGACCAGCAACGCATTTGCGGCACCCTTGTCGATACCTTCCTCGAGCCGCTCGGGATTGGTGACGAACAAGTCGTCGCCGACGATTTGCACCCGGTCACCGATCGCCGTTGTCAGGGAAACCCAGCCGTCCCAATCATCTTCGGCCAGTGGGTCTTCGATGGAGACCAGCGGATAGGAGTCAAGCAGCTCGGCATAGAACTGCGTCATCTGATCGGCGCTGCGGTTCTGCTTTTCGAACGCGTAACCGGTGCCGTCGGTGTAGAACTCGGTGGCCGCAGAGTCCAGCGCCAGTGCCACGTCGGCGCCGAGCTTGAAACCCGCGGACTCGATGGCCTGGCTGATCACGTCGAGGGCGGCCTTGGTTCCCGGGACGTCGGGGGCGAATCCGCCTTCGTCACCCAGGCCGGTGGACAGCCCCTGCTTCTTCAGCGCGGACTTGAGCGCGTGGTAGACCTCGGCTCCCCAACGCAGTGCCTCGTAGAAGTTGGGCGCCCCGATCGGGGCCACCATGAACTCCTGGATGTCGACGCCGGTGTCGGCGTGCGCGCCGCCGTTGAGGATGTTCATCATCGGCACCGGCAGGATGTGCGCGTTCGGCCCGCCCAGGTACCGGAACAACGGCAGCTCGGCCGAATCGGCGGCGGCCTTGGCGACCGCCAGTGAGACCCCGAGGATCGAGTTGGCGCCCAGCCTGGACTTGTCCGGAGTGCCGTCGAGATCAAGCAGTGCCTGATCGACCAGTCGCTGGTCGTCGGCGTTGAGCCCGATCACGGCCGGAGCGATTTCGTCGAGCACGGCCGCGACGGCCTTCTTGACGCCCTTGCCGCCGTACCGATCGCCGCCGTCGCGCAACTCGACAGCCTCGTGCTCGCCGGTCGAGGCTCCAGACGGCACCGCGGCCCGGGCGAATGTCCCGTCGATCAGGGCCACCTCGACCTCGACTGTCGGGTTGCCGCGCGAATCGAGGATCTCGCGGGCCCCGACCTGCTCGATAATCGGCACTGGTTCTCCTTGCGTCGTCCGTCACTGCAACCAGTAGCCTAAGGCCTGCGCGTCAGAGGGGGTGGCCCGCCGCGTACGCGGTAGCCCAGTCGCGCACGGCGCGGGCATATTCATCGGAGTCGTTGTACGCCCACAGCGCGGTGATCCAGCCCCGCGGTGTGGCGAGGTCCTTCCCGCGCCAGCACAGATATCCCGCGGCCGACAACGCGGCATCGTCGATGTTGTCCACGCTGGCGATGCCGTCGTTGTTGGCGTCGACTCCGTACTCCCGCCAGGTCTCCGGGATGAACTGCATCGGGCCCATCGCGCGGACGGTGTTCGACTCGCTGCTGCCCATCGCGCCCGGGTCGCTGTCGATGATGCGCATCGTGCCGTTGCTTCCGTCCAGCACCACACCCCTGATCGGGGGACGCACGTCGCCGTTGGGAGACAGGGTCGCGTGGTGGTAGGTGCCGTGATGGCTTTCGACCTGACCGATGCCGGCCAACGTCGTCCACGCGATGTGGCAGCTGGGGTTCTCCACCTCGGCGACCCGTGCGGCGTAGCCGTAGGCCTCGAGCGCGGTCACCGGCATCTTCATGGCCGGGGCGTGGGCGGCTGCCCACGCGTGCAGCTGGTCGGCGGGCCGCCCCTTGGCGTGGGTGTCGACCGGTGGCACCGCCGCGCCCGGTGGCGGCGGAACTCCTCTGGGAATGTAGGGGCCCAGCTGCCAGCTGCAGCTAGAAGCCAACAGCAGCGCGGTTACGCCTACAACGGCCAACGCGCGCAGCCAACGGACCGGCGACACAAGAACACCCCTAAAACAAGATTCCTCGACCATGGTCCCACGCGCCTCGAGTAGCTCAGCCGTTCCCGCGCGCCGGGTGCCGACGGTATGTGCGTTATCCAGCAACGATGATCGGCGCTCCAGCTGCAATAAGCCCTCGGCTGAATGTGCCGCCGGGCGTGTCGAACATCACCGGACGTCGTCGCTCTCGACGTCTGCATCGTCGAATTCCTCCGCCGCGGCGTCGTCGGCGGGTTCGGCGCCGTGCGCCGACGGCCAGCAGGCGCGCCACTCCTCTCCGGTGATCGAACCGGCCGGCGCGACGTCCAGTTCGGTGGCTACGTCGCCGATCCGCTCCGCCGCGATCGCCTTCTCGACAGCACGAACGGTGTCGATGAACTCTAAAACCGCTGTGCGCAAGGAATTTTCGGCGTCGATCTCCGACGTCACGGTGATCGAGGTGATGTCGGCCGGAATCAGGTCGACCGGCAACCCGGCCCGGGTGGCACGCTGAACCACCTTCTGCGCCAACGCCAACGCCGGCTGACCGGTGGGCACGTCGTCCATCACCGAGTCGCGGGGCTTCTCCAGGGCTTTGCGCTCTTCCCATTGGGCAAGCTGTTCGTCGAGTGAAATCGCTTCTCCAGCAAGCACTCCCGGTGCCCGGTTACCCAATTTCCGCAGCAGCGCGTCTGCGACGTCGTCGATGGTGAAGGAATGCTGCGGTGCGTCCTCGGCGATCCTGGCGTGGAACAGCACCTGGAGCAGGACGTCGCCGAGCTCGTCGCGCAAGGCATCGGCGTCGCCGCTGTGCACCGCGTCGAACAGCTCGTAGGTCTCCTCGAGCAGGAACCGGCGCAGCGAGTCGTGCGTCTGCTCGCTCTCCCATGGCCCGGCGGTCCGCAATTTGTCCATCATCGCGACGGCGTCGACCAGTCGTTCGCCGGGCTGCTGACCGGGAGCGGAGATCAGGCGCTCCCCGGCGGCAAGCCGCGCCGTGACCGAGGGGTGGTCGGGGTCAGAGGACAGCAACACCGGGGCGTCGTCCCCGCTGTGCGCCGAGCGCGCCGCCGGCAGCGACCAGGGCACCGCGACGGGCATCTCCTCGGTGTACTGCACCTCACCGGTGAGCAACTCGATCGCTTCCACCGGGACGAGTGACGGGCGGCGCGGGTCGACCAACACGACTGTCATTGGCGCCGCTCCTCCTGATCGCGACGCTCTCCATCGTCGTCGGCGCGCGTCACAAGCGCCTCCTGCCCGTCGTTTCGCCTGCTTCTTCCCCTCGCTTAGCATCCAGCGCCGACACCAACTCGGCCACCATGTGCACCAATTCGAGATCACGAATACGCGGCGCTCCCACACCACCGGCGCGGGGAATGGGAACCTGCACCGCCGACGTCGTCGCACGATACCGCGCACCCGGATACATCCGCGCCAGCCGCACCTGGGCCGAGTCGGGCAGCGTCAGCGGGGCCAGCCGCACCGTGGCGGCCGACGGCGCCGACACCTCGGTGATCCCCGCGGCCCGGCACACCAGTCGGAGTCGCGCCACGGCGATCAGCCGCTCGGCGGTTTCCGGCAGCGCGCCGTAGCGATCAGTCAATTCTTCGACAACGGCATCGACGTGCGCGTCGTCGGTCGCCGCCGCCAGCCGCCGGTAACCCTCCAGCCGCAACCGGTCGCTGGGGATGTAATCCGGCGGCAAGTGCGCGTCGACCGGCAGATCGATGCGAACGTCTTTGGGCTCCTCGGCGCTCAGCACGGTCTGCCCGTCCGCCGCGGCCCGGTACGCCTCGACCGCCTCGCCGACCAGTCGGACGTAGAGGTCGAAACCGACGCCGGCGACGTGCCCGGACTGCTCGGCGCCGAGAACATTGCCCGCGCCGCGGATCTCCAGATCTTTCATCGCCACCGCCATACCCGCGCCCAGCTCGTTGTTCTGCGCGATCGTGGCCAACCGGTCATACGCGGTCTCGGTCAGCGGCGTGTGCTGCGGATACATGAAGTAGGCGTAGCCCCGTTCCCGGCTGCGGCCGACCCGCCCCCGCAACTGGTGCAGCTGCGACAGTCCGAAGGTGTCGGCGCGCTCGACGATCAGCGTGTTGGCGTTGGAAATGTCCAGGCCGGTTTCGACGATCGTGGTGCAGACCAGGATGTCGAATTCCCGATTCCAGAATCCCTCAACGGTGGTTTCCAGCAGTTCCTCGTGCATCTGACCGTGCGCGACGGCAACCTTGGCCTCCGGAACCAGCTCGCGGACCCGCGCCGCGGCCGCATCGATCGAGCTGACCCGGTTGTGCACGTAGAACACCTGCCCGTCGCGCAGCAGTTCCCTGCGCAGGGCCGCGGCGACCTGCTTGTCGTCGTGCGGGCCGACATAGGTCAGCACCGGGTAGCGCTCCTCGGGCGGGGTCAGGATCGTCGACATCTCACGGATTCCGGCCAGACTCATCTCCAGCGTGCGAGGAATCGGGGTTGCGCTCATGGTGAGCACGTCGACGTGGGTGCGCAGCGACTTGATGTGTTCCTTGTGCTCGACGCCGAACCGCTGCTCCTCGTCGACGACCACCAGGCCGAGGTCCTTCCACCGCACGCCGGTCTGCAGCAGCCGATGCGTGCCGATCACGATGTCTACCGTGCCGTCTGCCATCCCGTCGAGCACGGCGCGGGACTGCGCGCCCTCGGTGAACCGGGACAGCCCTTTGATCCGGACCGGGAAACCGGCCATCCGCGCGGTGAAGGTCTGCAGATGCTGGTCGGCCAGCAGCGTGGTAGGCACCAGCACGGCGACCTGTTTGCCGTCCTGCACCGCCTTGAACGCCGCCCGGACCGCGATCTCGGTTTTGCCGTAGCCGACGTCGCCGCAGATCACCCGGTCCATCGGCACCGGCTTCTCCATGTCCGACTTCACCTCGGTGATCGCGGTGAGCTGATCGATGGTTTCGGTGAAGCCGAACGCGTCTTCCATCTCGGCTTGCCACGGCGTGTCCGGACCGAACGCGTGACCCGCACTGGCCTGCCGCTTGGCATACAGCGACACCAGCTCGCCCGCGATCTCCCGGACCGCCTTGCGTGCCTTGGTTTTCGTGTTGGTCCAGTCGCTGCCGCCGAGCCGGCTCAGCGCCGGAGCCTGACCGCCGACGTACCGCGACAGCTGATCGAGGGAATCCATCGGAACATAGAGCTTGTCGGTCTGGTTCTGGCCGCGTTTGCTCGACGCGTATTCCAGCACCAGATACTCCCGCCGCGCACCGCCGACGGTGCGCTCGGTCATCTCGACGAACCGCCCGATGCCGTGCTGGTCGTGAACCACCAGGTCACCCGCGGTCAACGCCAGCGGGTCGACGGTGTTGCGGCGTTTGGCGGCCAGCCGTTTGCCCTCGGTGGCGGCCATCCGATTGCCGGTCAGGTCGGTCTCGGTGACAATCACCAGCCCGCCTGCGGCGCCCTCGATGATCAGACCGTCATGCAGTGGACCTTTGAGCACGCCGACGACGCCAGGCCTGGGCTCTTCGCCCGGCTCCAACATCGTTGCGGGAGTCTCGGCGTCGGCCAGCTGCTCGACGACGCGGTGTGCGGTTCCGGCGCCGGGCGCGACCACGGCGGCGACCCCGCCGGTCGACACATGCGCGCGCAGCATCGCGAACACGTCGTCGACGTCTCGCTGATGGCCCCGCGCGGACGGCGCAGCACGGATGTCCAACTCGATCGCCGACTCGTCGGACAGCTGACTCAGCGTCCACCATGGGTGACCGGACTGCCGCGCGGCGGCCTGCGCCTCGTCGAGTTCGCGGAAGCCCGATCCACCGAGTTGCTCGACGTCGATGGGGGAATCGCCGCCGACCGCGGCGACCGACCACGACGCGTCGAGAAACTCGCGGCCGGTTTTGATCAGGTCGGCGGCGCGAGTACGGACCTTCTCGGGGTCGCAGACCAACACCGGGGTTCCGTCGGCCAGTTGATCGGTCAGCAGTGCCACACCGTCGGGCCGCAGCACCGGCAGCAGCGCCTCCATGCCGTCAACCGGGATGCCTTCGGCGAGCTTGGCGAACATCTCGCCGACGCCGCCGGTGACGCCGTATGCCAGCGCCGGCTGCTGTCCGGCCAGGGCGGCGGCTCGCGCCCGGACGTCCTCGGTCAGCAACACTTCGCGACAGGCGACCGCGATTACGGTGTCGATGCTGATTTCGGGGATCGACCGCTGGTCGGCCACCGCGAACATCCGCATCTCACTGACTTCGTCGCCCCAGAACTCCACCCGCACCGGGTGCTCGGCGGTCGGTGCGAAGATGTCGAGAATGCCGCCGCGGACCGCGAACTCGCCCCGACGACCGACCATGTCCACCCGGGTGTAGGCCAACTCGACCAGCCGGGCGATGACGTCTTCGAAGACCACCTCGTCGCCGACGGCCAAGGCGAGAGGTTCCAGCAGTCCCAAGCCCGAAACCATCGGCTGCAGCAGCGAGCGAACCGCGGTGACCACCACCTGCAGCGGCGGGCCCAGCCGGGTGTCATCGGGATGGGCCAGCCTACGCAGCAACATCATTCGTGCCCCGACGGTGTCGACGCCGGGCGACAGCCGTTCGTGCGGCAGCGTCTCCCATGACGGGAACATCGCCACGGCGTCGCCGTAGACCCCGCGCAATTCCGCCGACAGGTCGTCGGCCTCGCGGCCGGTGGCGGTGACGACCAGCAACGGCCCTTGCCGCGCCAGCGCGCAGGCGACGAACAGCCGGGCGCTGGCCGGCCCGACCAACGCCAAATCGTCGGGTTGAGCTGCGGAAATATCGATCAGCTGCTGCAGCGTCGGCGCGCGCAACGCCAACTCCACCAACCCCGCGATCGGGGTAACTACGCAATCCGGCCCCGGTGCGGTCATGATGCCGCCATTGTATGGGTTACGTAATCGTCAATTAAGTCGAGGACCGTCAGGGAGCCAACGTCATTCGTCCTGCAAGTGCGGGTCGGCTTCCAGGTGGGTCAGCCCGTTCCACACCAGGTTCACCAGGTGCGCCGCCACCACTTCCTTCTTGGGTTCCCGGGTGTCGAGCCACCACTGCGCCGTCATCGACACCGATCCGACCAGCGCCTGGGCGTACAGCGGGGCGAGGTCGGAGTCCAGGCCGCGGCGGGCGAAGTCACCGGCCAGGATCGAGCTGACCTGGCTCACGGCATCGTTGAGCAAGCTGGAATAGGTGCCCGAGCTGATCGAGGCCGGCGAGTCGCGGATCATGATGCGGAAGCCGTCGGTGTGTTCTTCGACGTAGGTGAGCAACGCCAGCGCTACCGTCTCAACGCGCACCCGCGACCGGTTGTTGGTCAGCGACGACGTGATCCCGTCCAGCAACGCCGACATTTCCCGGTCAACGACGACCGCGTAGAGCCCTTCCTTGCCACCGAAGTGCTCGTAGACAACGGGTTTGGACACGTTGGCGCGAAGGGCGATCTCCTCGATCGAGGTCCCCTCGTAGCCACGCTCGGCGAACAGCGACCGCGCGATGTCGATGAGTTGGTGGCGGCGCTCGCTACCGGTCATCCGGGTGCGAGGCGCCCGCGTTTCTTTGTCCGGCGCGGCCACGTCTAACAGGTTATCGGGTTGCGGCAGGTCCCAAGACCGCTTGGCTGCGGTCCGCGATGTCGGAGGCCGGTCGTCTAGAGTGGACGCGGTTTAACCGCTGGTCGTAGCGATCCGTCGTGGTGTAATCGGCAGCACTTCTGATTTTGGTTCAGACAGTTCAGGTTCGAGTCCTGGCGACGGAGCTTCTCGGGTGACCCGGGGACCGTGCGATATAACCTCACCTGGAACAATTCAATAGTCGCGATAGACGTCGGATTCTCCGCGCATTTTACGGAAACCGATTCACGATCGCTTATCAAGCGTCCATAAACCTTTGCGGCCACCGATAAGATTTCCCCCTCGCCAAAAAGGGCGGGAGCGAGCTGCCAGGGTTATGTCGTTTCCCGCGAATACCCCGTCGCATTTCGAATCATTGAGTGGAAATGTTCGGCTATCGGGGATGAATGTCACATCCGAACATGACCGTGACCACGGCGGTCTACGCCGACGGCTCTACTCCGCAAATAGCAGGTGCCATACGTCGCGCGCCTTTGCTGTGCCCCAGTCTGGCGGTCGCCGCGAGCTGAGCTTGTGGAATATCGGGGATGCACCGGATAACTCATGAACGCATGACATCAGTCGGCAGTTGACCCGTCCGGCCGGATGCGCTTGCTGCTTTCGGAGCAGCAAAGCCCCGTTACCGAGCGAAATTGGCGGTGCAGACCTCGTCGATACCTCGACGGCGATGCTTGGTAGTACGAGGGCGAATTAATGTAATATGAGCGCTCGGGGCAACCGCACGACGTTCATTCCTCAAGTCTAATCTAAGCAGTTTTTGAAATCGGAATAACGGTTATCGGCGTCCTTAAGGATGCGTGGTTCATAAAGCAGCCACGAAACATCCTGATGGTACGCAACAGGGCCGGTCCGCAAACTTTGGGGCCGGCAGTCGAGGCCAGGTGAGCCAATGACATTGTCCTCTTTCGATGCCCTGGGCACCGACGGGTCCCACCTTCGGGAAAGCCTGAAGTGGTACGACCCCGACATCGGCTGCACCCTGGTGGTGTCCGAACCCTCAGCCGACCCGGCATTGTGGGCTGAATACGCGGCCGGAGCGCTGCGTAACTACCGCAAGCACGGTGTCGAGTGTGCTCTGGATATCGACGCATTGCGGAGCGGAGCCGACACCGCACTGTTCTTCGCTGTCGTCGACGATGCCGGCCGCACGGTCGCCGGCGTCCGGGCGATCGGACCGCTCAGGTCAGCCGAGGATTCGCACGCTCTGGTCGAGTGGGCGGGGCAGCCTGGTCAGGCGGTGGTGCGGAATATGATCAATGACCGAGTGCCATTCGGCGTCCTCGAGATGAAATCCGCATGGGCTACCGATGATCCCGAGCGCGGCCACCGGATTACCAGTGCGATGTCCCGCACCGCTTTCCATATGATGACGCTGCTCGATATCCAATTCTGCATGGCCACAGCCGCGGCATACGCGCTGAATCGATGGCGGTCGTCTGGCGGAGTGGTGGCACCAATTCCCGCGACGCCGTACCCGGATGAGCGTTACCAGACCAAGATGATGTGGTGGGACCGTCATGACTTCGTGAATTACGCGAAGCCGGACCAGGTGTCCAAAATTCTGAACGAAATTCAGCTACTCACTCGACTGTCCGGCCTGTCGTCGGTTGCCGACTCGCGATTGTCGGCGGGCACCTAACCGGCGCGACGCCGGTGCCATAGCGCGTCGGTGCCTACCGGACGGGTCGATCCGCAACCGAGGCTTCCGGCGGTGAATCGTCTCGGTCGAGGAAGTCAAGTGGCACGAAACGCTTCGCCAGCAACGACGCCATCGCCTCGCTGTCCAGCGGACGGGACAGCAGGAAGCCTTGTGCGCGATAGCAACCCAACTCCAACAACCGTCTGGCGGCCGTCGTGGTCTCGACTCCTTCAGCGACGACTTCCAACCGGAAGGCATCCGCCAGCGACATGATCGAGCGCACGATCGCCTCATCTCCAGCGTCGACGCCCAACTCGCGGACGAATCCTCTGTCGATCTTGAGCGCATCGACGGGCAGAGACTTCAGGTAAGCCAGCGCACTGTAGCCGGTGCCGAAATCGTCGATGGCAATCTGCACTCCGAGATCCTTCAACCCGGCCAGAGTCTTGTGTGTGGCGTCGATGTCCTGAACAACGACGCTTTCGGTGATCTCCAGACACACGATGCTCGCGTCGAGACCAGACGCCTCGAGCGCATCAGCCACTACGTCGACAGTTCCCTCCGCGACCAACTGGACCGGCGACACGTTGACGCGCAGCACTGCGTGCTCACCTATTCCCCGTCTACGCCAGAGCCCGAACTGTTCGAAGGCCGAGCGCATCACCAGACGCCCGAGCCGACCCGCCAAGTTGATCGACTCGACCACGCTGATGAACGACTCGGGCATCATCAGTCCCCGCGTCGGATGCTGCCAACGGATCAACGCCTCGGCGCCGAGCACCTCTCCCGTCCGCATGTCGAACTCAGGGAGGTAATGCAGCACCAAGGCGCCACTCGCGCTGTCGATGGTCCCTTCCAACTGCAGTTCGATGTCGTTGCGAATTGCATACTTGTCCGACAGCTCCGGGCTGAAACGTGCGACCCTGCGACCCCCGGAACTCTTCGCCGACAAGATCGCCTGATCCGCCCGCCGCAGCAGCACCGACGTAGTGTCTTGGCCAGGCACGCCGGTTGCGATGCCGATACTCACAGTGCGACTGAGCTTTTCGCCGTCGATCTCGACCTGACTACGAACCCGTTCCTGTAGCACTCGGGCAAGGGCTTCGGCGCCTTCGACTTCCATCGGTGCCGTCGGAACCAACACAAATTCGTCGCCACCGAATCGTGCTAGGACAGCGGGTATTTCGACGGCGTCGCGCAGCAGCCCGGTGAAGGCCTTGATGAATCGATCGCCGGCGTCGTAGCCGAGGTGATCGTTGATCACCTTGAGGCGGTCGACATCGATCAGCAGTACCGCGATCGGACCGGGCCGGCCCTGGGCCAACCGGTCGTCGAGGTGCGCGATCAGCGCCCGGCGGTTCATAAGGCCGGTCAGATCATCGTGTTCGATGAGGTAGTGCATTTGTTCTTCGGCAACGACGCGAGCCTGAAGCTGCGCGAGCAGTGCGGCGATCGCCTTCAACGCGTTGAGCTCGGCGGGTAGCCATTCGCGGTCGCCGATCTTGACGAAGCCGATGGTGCCGATTGTCTGCTCTCCAGAAAGCAAAGGCACGGCGGCAAGGGACGTCTGGGGTACGCCAGTGCCCTCCGCGATTGACTGTTGATAATCCGAGTTCGCCGCCTCGGGACGCAAAACGTAAGGCTCCGTATAGGTTTCGATCAGCGCGAAAACCGAGTCGGCTTCGGCGAAATACACCACTCCGATCGGGTCGGGTTCGGGGATGCTCTCGCGCGGCGGCCACTCGGCAACCAACACCGTTGCCCGGATGGCGTGGTCGTTGTGGCGCAGAAAACCGAAGTCCACACCTAGGTGACTGACCAGGTCGCGGAGAACCCGCTGGCTGATCACGACATGATCGGTCGCGGTGGCAGCCATCAACTGAGCGGCAGCCTCCGTGACCAAATCGTCCAGCGATGCGGACATGTCGAATACGGTAGCCCTGATTGACGTCACCGCAAATAGATACGGTCGTGGTTGCGCCGGCTACGGACCGACGCCGGCGCACTGGCCGCAAGCCGCAGCGTCAGCACCGGGACGTCCCCCGGCGGTATTCCGACCAGCACATTGAACTCATCTTGCAGATCTTTGAGCTCGTCGCCGAACGCCGTTGAGACTTCGGCAAGGTCCTTGGGGCTGCGCGCGTACAAGAAGATCGGCGAGATGGGCGCGACGGCCAGTCCCTGCTGCTGCGCGGTGATCCACACGGCTTCGACAGCGCAACCGCCGCGCGCGTAGTCCGTCAGCGTATCGCCGGACACCGAGATGACGGCCATCGCAGAGCTCGCTGCGACTTGCTTGCGGGTGTCCTCGCCCAGAGCGGACCCCGCATTCCACCGAGCCAGATAGGCCATCACGTCCGGACGCCGCAGGATGTCCACGACGGCGAATTCGCCTGGCGCCATTTCCAGGCTGCGAATATCGACACCGGTGTCCGGAGACGGATCACCTGGCCAGCGAAGTTCGCCGACCATCTCCGCATGCAAGCCCGGGGTCAGGTAGCGGATCCGGTCCGATGCGGCGAGAATCGTTGCCATCCTGTCGATGTCGCCCCGCTCGGTCAGCAGATGCAGCCGTGCACCCTCCCGCTCGGCAGCCTCGGCAAGGGCGTGGGCAGTGCCGTCGGTGATCGGTTGAGCTGTTCCCACGCGACGGTTGGTCTCTCGCGCAAGCGTTGCTTCGTACAGTCCGGCGAGTTGCGGGTCGGCGCCGCCGCGAAGCTGAAGAGTCACCTCCAGCGGCACATCGCCGTGACGCGTCGGATCTTCGGTGAGGCTCACCGGTCCCATGACCTGTCGAGCGGCCGCGGCGACCTTGGCATTGAACAGCGCCGCGCCCAGTGCAACGGCACTGCCGCGGTACTCGACATCCATCGTCGAGGTGTGTTCGGGCGCAAGGCGAATGGTGATGCGCTCGGGGCTCGCTTCCATCCGCCAGGGTTGCGAGTTACCGCCGGACGGCGCTCGAACCGCGGCCGCGGCAATGACGCCCGCCACGCCCGCCAGCACCGGGTCGGGATTCGCGTCGGATTCGGCGACGTTATCGTCGGGCAACTCGGGCTCGCGCAGGCCATCGAGCGCGCCGCCGATGTCGAGGCGGGTGCGGCCGGACGGCAGATATTCGCCCAGCCCGATACGGCGCACAGCCTCGGCGATCACCGGTGCTCCGGCCGCGACGTCGCTGGAGACCTGGGGCCATGTCGACAGAGTGCGGTCGACCTCCAGCAACGACGCTGCACCACGCGGCGAGAGATGCTGGGCCTGCAGGAAACGCAGCAGGAGTGGGACCTTCGCTCCGCTCGTCATCCGGGACAGCGACGCGGGATCCACATCGCCGAGCAGTCCGTGCATGATCGGCCGCTCGGGCTCGAGGTCGAACCGCTCCACGTCGACGAGACCCCGGTCGCTGGTGGCCATCAGAACGGGAATCCCGCGGGCGCGGGCACGTTCACGCACGATCACCTTCATATCCAGCGAATCGCATTCCTCGACAACGATATCCAGGCCATCGAGGAACTCGTCGATGGTGTCCAACGTCAAACCCGCATCCATGATCGTGACGGGCAGATACGGGTCGAGCTCGGCGATCCTGCGAGCGGCCGCTTGCGCCTTGTTGAGCCCGATATCGAAAACGGTCGCCGGAACCCGGTTGAGGTTGGTCAACTCGAGCTCATCGAAATCCGTCAGCCGAAGTTCTCCGCACAGGCCCTGGGCCGCCAACGTGTGCGCGATGACATGTCCGGCGCTCAGTCCGGCGACGCCGATCCGCAACCCACCGAGCCGGGTCTGCTCTTCGGCGGTGACGATATTGCGGTTCCGGTCCAGCCGCACCGCCCGGAAAGCCCGCGGACCCAACACCGCGACGACCGATCGCCGCCACGGGTAGTACGCCCACCGCCAGGGTTCGTCGACAAGCTCGGCGGGGGGCGGCGGCAGCAGGCCGCGCAACTCAGCGAGTTGATTCTCGCTTCTGTCGATGAACTCCACCACGGGATCCGCTCGGAGTTCGTCCAGCACTGTCTTGTCGGCGGGGTCCCCTGCGTCGAGGATCAATGCCGCGCATTCCGCGATGGTCTTCTCCTCCTGGTGGTGATGTAATCCAGGCGACACTTCCCCGCCTTTCGATGCGGCCCAAACTCTGTATTATTCAGGGTCTGAAATAGAGGACCTAATCAATCCTGAAAATCAGGCCATGGGTCTCACTGGCTCCGCAGCAGCGCGGGCCGAGTTACTGCTTCGTTCCCAGATCGGAGGAAACAGTGCCGGGAGACCTGGGCCTGCTGACTTCGATCGCGAATCGACTGCTGGAAGCCGACTCGTCGATGGCCACCGAAGCCAGCGAGCAGATTCTGGCCCAACTCGTCGAGCACTTCGATCTTCAATACAGCTTTTTGCGATACAGCGACCACGGTATTCGGGCCTCGGTATTGGCCGCGGAATGGCCGCGGCGGGATGCCGTCGCCGATCCCGATCCTTTCGCGGTGGCAGCCTTCACCAGTGACCAGCCTGCGCTGGCGCTGTGCCACAACGGCAAGGACCTGGTGATCTACCGCGGCCCTGAAATCGCGAGAGCCCGAGGTTCGCTCACCGGACGCCGTCGCACCGGCCGACCGTTGGTCGCCGCGGCACCGCTTCTTTCGGGCCCGGTGACCGCCGGCGTGCTCGGCTTCGTCAAGTTCCGGGGCCGCAAGTGGAAGCCGGAGGCACTTCGCACGCTCGAAGCCGTCGCGCCATTGTTAGCGCAGTTCCAGGCTCGCGTCTCGGCCGAGCAACGGCTGCGTCACCTCGCCGAGCACGACGACCTGACCGGTTTACTCAACCGCCGGGCACTGTTCGGCCATCTCGCGGGCCGGCTCGCCGACGGGCAGCCCGGCCCGGTCGCCGTGTTGTACATCGATCTGGACCGGCTCAAGGCGATCAACGACAGCCTCGGCCACGCTGCGGGCGACTGGTTCATCAAGGGCTTCGCCGAGCGCCTCAAAGGGTGCGCCGGAAACCAGAGCATGGTCGCCCGGTTGGGTGGTGACGAGTTCGTCGTCGTTCCGGATCAGCCGATGTCAGCTCATGACGCGCAGGCATTCGGCGATCGGATCCGCAACCTGGTGCACGATCGTCTGACGATCGAGAATCAGACGATCACCCGAACGGTGAGCATCGGAGTTGCTGCCGGCATGCCCGGACGCGACGACGGTACCGATCTGCTGCGCCGCGCCGACGAAGCCGTGCTGGCGTCCAAACGCGCGGGCGGAAACCGGATCACGGTGGCCAGCGACAACTCGTTGAAGCAGTTGTTCCGCAACGACATCGAGATGCACCGACAGGGCGACATCGACAGCAACGCTCTGCTGCTGGACTATCTGCCCGAGGTCGACTTGTGGACCGGTGCCGTCGTGGCCGCGGAGGCGCTCGTCCGGTGGCGCCACCCGGAACGCGGCGTGCTGCTGCCCGATTCGTTCATGGGGGTGGCCGAGTCGATGAATCTCGCCGACGATCTCGACCGGTGGGTGTTGCGTACCGCGTGCGCGGACTTCAGCAGCTGGCGAGCGCGCGGCGTTGGGCAGGACGCGGTGTTGCGGGTCAATATCTCGCCGCTGCAGCTGACCATGCCCGGCTTCGTCCGGATGGTCGCCGAGACCAGCGAGGAATTCGGCATGAACGACGGGACGTTGTGCCTCGAGATCACCGAACGCGCCTTAGTGCACGACACCGAGAACACCGCGCGAACGCTCATGGCACTCAGAGACGTCGGCGTGCAAACGTCCATCGACGACTTCGGCAGCGGTTACGCGGTGTTATCGCATTTGAAGACGCTGCCCGTCGACACGCTCAAGATCGACCCGCGGTTCGTGCGTGAGCTCGGCACCAACGCCGACGACCTGGCGATCATCCGGGCGATCATCGGGCTCGCGGAGGCGTTCGATCTTCAACTCGTCGCCGAGGGTGTCGAGACGCCGGCGGCCGCCCTGGCTTTGATGCAGTACGGCTGCCGACGGGCGCAGGGCTACTTGTTCTCCCGCCCTGTCAGCGGCGACGCCATGGAGTCGCTGCTGGCGCTGCGCGGGATGCCGATGCCGTTCCTCGGCGACCGCGAAGCGCTGGCCAAGGCCGTGATCTAGCGCGCTTACGGCGCATTCACGCTGCCAGAAGCCGGGAGAATCACAGATACCGACCCGTTGCGCAATCATGGGCGTGGTCGACTCCGCTGATCATGGCTGGGCTGCGCCGTGCGAACCCGTGGCTCAACAGCGGCTCAGCAGCGGCTCAGCGCCTCGGAGACCAGCGGAACCCGCCCCTCCTCCGTCTGCCAGCGAGCGATACTAAAAGTTGATGAAACGCTTGCTAATCATTCATACGGTATGTAATACTCTCGCTGTGAGGGTAGAGGACATGATATTCCCAACGTTATTGCAGGTTGGCAAGCCAGTCCGTGACAGCGCCGTCGCCGAGTCTGCTCTCACACGCCTCGCTCGGTTCGAATCTCGTCTCTGCTGACGGTCAACGTCGACCCGCCACATTGACAACGCCCGTCGCGTCGGCGGATCGACCCTGAGCGTGCCCACGCCTCGAGCATCACACCTGAACACGTCACAACGAGATTGGCAGTTGACTATGACAACAACGGTCCCGGCCCCGGGCCAGCCCACCAGCAACGGATCGACACGACGCCGTGCCACCACCATCACCGCACCCGCACCCGAGCCCGCGCCGACAGCGCCGACCCACCCCAGCGTCAGCCTGGTCATCCCGGTCCGCAACGAAGCCCGCAACATCGGCTGGGTCCTCGAACAAATCGCCAACGACGTCCACGAAATCATCCTCGTCGACGGCAACTCCACCGACGTCACCCTCATCACCGCCCACCGCCACCGCCCCGACATCCGCGTCGTACCCCAACAAGGCACCGGCAAAGGCAGCGCCCTGCGCACCGGCTTCCTGGCCGCCACCGGCGACGTCATCGTCATGATGGACGCCGACGGCAGCATGTCCCCCCAAGAAATCCGGCACTACCTGCACTTCCTGGCCAACGGCTACGACTTCGTCAAAGGCTCCCGCTTCATCAGCGGCGGCGGATCACTAGACATCACCCCCATCCGCGCACTAGGCAACTGGTTCCTGCTCACCGTCTTCAACACCGCCTACCACGCCCACCTCACCGACCTGTGCTACGGCTACTGCGCCTTCCACCGCCGCTACCTCGACCACCTCCAACTCTGCGCCACCGGCTTCGAAATCGAAGCCGAAATGACCGTCCGCGCCATGCAAGCCGGCCTGCGCATCGCCGAAGTCCCCAGCATCGAACTCCCCCGCCGCACCGGCACCTCCAACCTGCACGCCATCCGCGACGGCATCCGCGTCCTGCGCACCGTCCTACGCCACCACCAAACCGGCCTCTCCGGACACCTCTACCAAGCCGCACGCAACGCCGCAAAACGACCACCCGCACTCGCCGCCGACGCAACGGCCCCAGCAGCGGCAACAGCATGATCGACACAGCGCCGCGAGCGACACACATCGAATTCAGGCACTCACCGGTGCCCTCACGATTGGACTGGTCATGAAAGCCGTACTGCTCGCAGGTGGTCTCGGCACACGTATGCGTGAGGAGACCGAGTTCCGACCTAAGCCGATGGTCGAGGTGGGTGGCCGGCCAGTGCTGTGGCACATCATGAAAATCCTTGGCCACTACGACATTTCCGACTTCGTCGTGTGCACGGGCTACAAGAGCGAGTACATCAAGAGCTACTTCGCCAATTATGGGGTCTCCAACTTGGACTTCACCCTCACTCTGGGTGATCAGTCGAGCATCCGCCACCACGGCTCGCACGCCGAATTCGACTGGCAGGTCACCGTTGCCGACACCGGCCTGGAAACGATGACGGGCGGCCGGATCAAACGCATACAGAAGTACGTCGGCGATGAGACTTTCCTGTGCACCTACGGCGACGGCATCGCCGACGTCAACATCGCCGAATTGCTCGACTTCCACCGCTCGCACGGCAAGCTCGCCACGGTGACGGCCACCCAGCCGATGAGCCGGTTCGGGGTGATCGACGTCCAGGAGGACGGCGCAGTCGCCACATTCCGGGAGAAGCCGAAGACCGAAGACTGGATCAACATCGGCTACTTCATCTTCGAGCCGGGAGTCTTTGACTACCTGGACGGCGACGAGACCGTGCTGGAGGACCAGCCGCTGCTCAAGCTCGCTAAAGACGGCCAGATCGGCGCGTTCTCTCACCACGGGTTCTGGCAGCCGATGGATACCTTCCGGGAATCACAGATGCTGAACAACCTCTGGGACACCGGAAGCCCGCCCTGGAAAGTATGGCAGTAACCGACGACGTGATCATCCCGTCGCGTGGCCCAGGCCAATCCCGTTCGCGTAATTGGTGATTCGGACGCCAGAAGCGAAAGGTCGATCAGGTCGGGAAATGTGCTTGGTTGACGTGTGCGGCCACCCGTAAGGCGTTGGCCGCGACCGTCAAACTGGGGTTCAAACCCGCGCTGGAGGGGAAGAACGAGGCGTCCACCACGTACAGGTTGTCCACTTCGTGCGCCCGGTTGTGAGCGTCCAGCACGCTGGTTTTCGGGTCGGTACCGAATCGGCAGGTCCCGCAGACATGGCCCAGGGTTGCGTTGCCCTCGCCGCTGCTCAGGGACCTGGTGCGAAACGGCTGGAACACGTCGTTCAATTGGCGCAAAAACGTTGCGCGGCGCTCGATCTCACTGGGGTGCAAGCGGTACTGCAAGCGCAGCCGCTGGCGGCCGTCGGAGCTGGGCCGGTCGCTGGGCAGGACGCGGTTGTCCAGGTAGGGCAGGTCTTCCGTCATCGCGCCCAGTTGGAGCCCGCCGGTCAAGAGCCGCTTGTACATATGGTGCACTGCCGGCCTCATCAGGCGCAGCGCCCTGCCTCGCCTGTCGGGGCGGTTTGTCAGCCACTCCACGGGCGGTACCGGGCCGAATGACTGCACCGTGCCGTACTTCTGGCCTTCCCAGAAGTAAAAGTCGTTGAGCCCGATCTCCTTGTTCGCGGCCGTGATCTGGGAGTCGGGGTGTGGCCAGATTTCGATCGAGTCCAGCAGATGACGCATCAAGTTGCGCCCCACCCAGTCCGAGCCGTTGGCCAATCCACCCGGCCAGTCACCCGAACGCGAATTGAGCAGCAGCACCGGGGTGACCAGGGCACCGGCGGCGAGCACCACCACCTTGGCCTTGAGGGCCAGCGTGCCGGAACGATGCTCGCAGATCACCTGGGTGACCTGGGTGCGGTCGGCCTCGATACGCACGACTCGGCATTGGTCCAGCAGCTGGGCGCCGTGCTCGGCAACGGCCGGTAGCACACAGTTGCGGCCCGCGTCGTTCTTGCACGACTTGGCGCAGAGAAAGTCCTGACAGATGCCACAACCCTCGGTGTAATCACAGGCCATCGGCAGACGGTAGGGATGCAGTCCGCGACCTGACAGATGGTCCACCAACGGCTGGTTGTCGGGCGAAAACGGCGGCGCGGCAGGCAAATTGGCCCTGGCGGCCTCCGGTCGCAGGGGATCGGGCTGGCCGCGGACCCGCAGCAGTTTCTCGGCCTCGGCGTACCAGGGTGCCATCTGGTCGTAGCTGATCGGCCACGCCTCGGGCACGGTGGAATCGCCGGGGTTGCGGAAGTCCTGGCGGGGAGTGAAATCGCGCGCGAAGAATCGTTCACAGACCATGCCGTACAGGGCCGTGGACCCGCCGGTGCCGCTGCCGATGAACGGCACCCATCGCTGCGGCACGCGCCCGCTGATGTCTTCGATCTCGTCGGTGGAGCGCCCGGCCCGGGCCAAGGCGTCGTAGTAGGTCGCTGCGGAACGGTAGGCCCGCGGTTCGGCTTTTTCGGGTATCGCGGAGCGAATCGTTCCCGATGTTCCGGGCAGCGTCGAGTGTCCCTTTTCGACGAAAAGCACTGTGCGGCCTGAGCGGGCCAGCGAGTAGCCCAGCATGCCGCCGCCCATGCCGGTGCCCACGACGATCACGTCCCACTCGATGCGTTCGGCCTCGCGCGCGGTCAATTCGCCGGCAACCAACGTCGACCTTCTCAATGCACGACGGCCGAATGCTCGGCCCGTCTGAACACGCCGGGATCGGAGGACCCGTTTGCCGCGGATCGAGGCCGATGAAGGTCTGGACGTGAACCGTTCATTGCCCTGAAATAGTCGACAGTCCGCGCCACGCCCTGCTCGAAAGGAACGCGGGGTCGCCAGCCGAGCTTGGATTCGGCGAGGCTGATGTCTGGCTTGCGCTGCCGGGGATCATCCGGAGGAAGGCTCTCGTTGACGGTCGGCGAGGAAGATCCAGTTACGGCCTTGATGAGCCGGGCGGCCTCCAGGACGGTGAACTCGGCCGGGTTACCAAGGTTGACGGGTCCGGTGAACGAAGGTTCGCTCGCGGCCATCCTCACGAGTCCGTCGACAAGGTCGTCGACGTAACAGAAGGATCGGGTCTGGCTACCGTCGCCGAAGATGGTGATCGGCTGACCTCTCAGTGCCTGGACGATGAAGGTGGCGACGATTCGGCCGTCCTGCGGGTCCATCCTCGGACCGTAGGTGTTGAAGATGCGGACGACTTTGATGGGAATCCCATAGCGGCGCGCGTATTCCAGCATCAGTGTCTCCGCTACTCGCTTGCCCTCGTCATAGCAGCTCCGTACGCCGAAGCAGTTGACGTTGCCCCAGTAATCCTCGACTTGTGGATGGCGGGTGGGATTCCCGTAGACCTCGCTGGTGGATGCTTGAAGGATTGTCGCTTCCTTGTCGCGCGCCAGTTCGAGCAGATTCCTCATCCCGAGGAAGTTCGTCTCGAGGGTGAACAGCGGGTCGCGCTGATAGGTGAGCGGCGCTGCGGGACAGGCCAAGTTGAAGATGACGTCCAGCCTGCCCGCCGCGGCCGCATCTATCGGCTGGGTGATGTCGTGCTCGACGAAGCCAAAACCCGGGTCATTTCTGAGGTGAATGATGTTCTCGCGCTGCCCAGTACAGAAGTTGTCGAGCCCCAGAACCTCGATGCCGTCGCGGCGCAGACGGTCGCAAAGATGGGACCCGAGGAAGCCGGCGGCGCCCGCGACGAGGGCTCTCATGTTGTCTCCCACGTCCTAATTCCGGCCTAAGCCGTGGTACTCAAAACCCTCGGCTCGCACGCGCTTCGGCTCGTATATGTTTCGGCCGTCGAACACCACGTAGCCCCGCATGACCGACTTGAGGCGCTGCCACGATGGCCGCTGGAACTGCCTCCACTCGGTGACCAGGAGCAACCCATCGGCATCCTCGACCGCTTCGTACATGTTCCCGGCGTATTCGATCGAATCTCCGAGCACCTTCTGGGCCTGCGCGGTCGCTTCGGGGTCATAGGCGCGCACTGTCGCCCCGAGCTCGACGAGCCGCTTCGCGGTGACGATGGACGGGGCCTCGCGCATGTCGTCGGTCTGCGGTTTGAAGCTGAGGCCCCAGAGCCCGAAGCGCAGGCCGTCCAGATTCGCCGCAGGGCCCTCGAGGTCTCCGAAATAGTCAAGGATCTTGGCGACCAGGGCGCCTTTTTGCCCGCCGTTCACGCGGTCGACCGCACGTAGCAGATGCATGTCGGCGCCTAGGCATGTCGCCGAGTGTATAAGCGCCTGAACGTCTTTCGGCAGACACGACCCTCCGTAGCCAACGCCGGGGAACAGGAAGTCATAGCGGATGCGCCTGTCCGCACCGATCGCCTCCCGCACGGCGGCGATATCAGCGCCGGCCTTGTCGCACAGGTTCGAGATCTCGTTGATGAAGGAGATTTTGGTTGCGAGGAAACAGTTCGCCGCGTACTTCGTCATCTCTGCGCTTCTGATGTCCATCGTGATCAAGGGGTTGAAGGTGCGCAGGTAGGGCTCGTAGACCTCGCGCATGATGTCGAGGGCACGCTTCGAGTCGCCGCCAATCACCACCCGGTCGGGTTTCGTGAAGTCGGCAATTGCGGTGCCCTCCTTCATGAATTCGGGATTCGACACGACGTCGAACGCGTGCTTGGCCTTCGCGTGGATGATCGCTCGGACCTCGTCGGCGGTGCCGACCGGGACGGTCGACTTGTTGACCACGACCTTGTAGCGATCCATATGCGACCCGATGTCCTCTGCCACAGAGTGGACGTAGGAGACATCGGCCTCGCCGCTTTCGCGCATCGGCGTGGCGACGGCGATAAATATCACGTCGCCGTGCTCGATTCCGTAGCGCCTGTCCGTCGTGAAGTCGATGCAGCCGTTCTCGCGGTTCCTTTCGATGAGTTCGGCCAGGCCGGGCTCGTAGAAAGGGGGCCCGCCGGCGAGAAGCTGGTCGACCTTGGCCTGATCGATGTCAACGCAGACCACGTCGTTACCGCTGTCCGCCAGACACGCACCTGTCACCAGGCCGACGTAGCCGCATCCGATTACCGAAATTTTCATCAGACCAACTCCGCGTGGCGTTGACGGCGGACTTCGCGCAAGTACAGCCACCCGCCCTGTAGGAGGCCCCGGCGGCCGGCCCGCAGGAGATGATCCGGAACACCCCCGGTCGGCGAATCCTGCTGCCCGGAACCATGATTGGCCAGCATTCGCTTGACGCCCCGCGGAATGAACCGGTAGATCCGCCAGAGGTATTTCGGCGACGTCAGCATCATGCTCATGAAAAACGCTGTGAGACCGGCCGAATAGCCGAAGAACTGCTTTTCCAGGGCCTCGTCGGTCCGGCGGTGGTAGTGCCAGGTGATGGCCGGCGGCCAGTGCAGGATCGTCGAGCCGTGTTCGAGCAGAAGCGACAGAGCGCGCGTCTCCTCGCCGTTGAGGCTCAAGGTCCCGGGTCCGAGTCGGTTGTCGAAGCCGCCGATCGCGCGCAGCCGCTCGGTGCGGAAGGCCATGTTCCCGCCGGCCCCGAAGCTCGGCAACGGGTAGAGCGGATCGAATACCGCTGGCGTACCGGCACGCAACGCAACCGGCTCGACGCCGCGACCCTTGTTGAATCCGCCGTAACGTTCGAAGTTGACCTGGGCGGCGGTTTCCAGCTCGGCCGGCAGCATGAGTCCGGCCACGGCATCAGGTCGGTCCGGGTGGGCGAATCCGCGCTTGATCCAGGCGACCCAGTCGGGGTCAGCCACTTCGTCGTCGTCGATCCAGGCGACCAGTTCGCTGCGCACCTCAGACAATCCGCGGTTCCTGGCACGCGACAGCCCCGGCGCCGGCTCATGACTACACCGCATCCGCAGACCATCGGCCGCGACCACCGTGGTGGCCACCTGGCCGTCAACGGAGTTGTCGACGACGAGCACCTCGAAGTCCGGATCGGACTGCCGGGCCAAGCTCTCCAGCGTGCGCCGCAGGCCCTCGGGCCGGTCGCGAGTACAGATCACCACTGTCAGCGAGGCATCCAGGCCCTCAACAGCGGCTACCGGCTGCGAAAAGCCCTGTGCAGCAAAGCAATCACGCAGATCGTCCACAGCGATCGAGGAGTCCGCGTCGATGTCCAAGAACTGCGTCGCCACCGGAAGCCCGTTGTTGCGCACCAGGCACCACGCCGCCGCAAAGCGGGTGACGTCAACGGCCTCCTCGCCGCCGCGACGGGCAAGGTCGACGTCGACCACCCAGGCTGGCGCACGCAGCTCACCACGCTCAATCACACGCACAACGCAACCCCGGGACCTGCGGAGACTAGCGGGTTCACAGGATCTCCTTACGGGCGGCCGATGCTCCTATAAGTAAACCAGAAGTTCCCAAAAACCGGACTATAGATACGTAAAGTATGTGAAAACCTTATTAACGGGGCGGGCGACGCCGCCACCGTGGATCTGTTGCTCAGCTCTGTGAACGCGCGGCACTGACGCTTGGGGCGCCGAGCTGGCGGGTCCCATACAGCCGGTCGATCATGCGGAGGGCGAAAACGACAATCATGAAGGTCGAATTGGCCTGGCCAGACGTCACGAACACCGAACTGCTCACCACATGGACATTCGGGACACCGTGGACAGCGAGATTCTCGTCGACCACGCCCTTGTCCGGATCGTTGGACATGCGCGTGGTTCCTACTTGGTGGAAGCCGCCACCGGTGCGGGAACGCACTGCCGTCGCCAAGTCGTCGGCGAGGTACTCGAGGTGACCTACGCCGCAGGCGCGTAAGTACTCATCCCAGTGTCGGTGTGCCGCCAAGACGCCTTCGATGTCCTCGTCCGTGAAGCGAATGTCGATGTCTAACTTCGGCATACCGACGTCATCAATATCCTCGGCGAGCTTCACGCAACTGTCGTAGTGAGGTAGATGCTCAGCGTGGTACTGGAACGGGTAGCGGTTCTGCGGATTGCCCACGAAGAAACCCGGCGGTTTACGCCCAGGGGCGAACACCCGTCTGATGCCGAAATCAGCCAAGAAACGGATGGTTTCGATCGGGTGCCGCAGCAGGTTGCGAATATGTGCCCACACCGACGATCGCGTGGCCATGCCGTAGGGCGTTCCCGGGATGTTGGAACCGGTCAGCGAAAGTCGTTGCGCCGGCGGCGCGAACAAAAATCCCAGGGGCGAGATCAGGGCCAGGTAGGTCAACGACAGCTGGGCATTGCGGTGCGACGCGTCAGCCAACTCGGGATTGGCGATCCATCCCGAGATGTTGGGCAGACCATGCTCGAGTAGATAGCTCTCGGCGAAAGCAAACCGGCGTCTGACATACGAACCATCGATATCACGCTCGTACCCGTAGATGGTGTCCTCAGCGGGCCCGGACAACACCAGGTCAGCGATCACACCCTCGAGGTGGGCCATGTACCAGTGACCCAGCTGGCCGGAATGGTCGCCGAGGCTTGTGCCTCCCCGACCCGGTGAACACATCAGCAATCGGGTGCTCTGCAAGCCACCCGCCGCCACGATGACGTCCTCGGCGGCGACGCTGAACGATTGCCCCGCAAGGGTTTTACATTCGACTCCGGTCGCACGGGCTTGGTCGTCATCGAGGTTGATCCGCACACAGGTCGCGTCGGTGATGACCCTGAGGCCGGTCGCATCGCGGAGATCGCCGAAGTACACCTTGCCGAAATCAGTTGGCAGCGACCATCGCTCGAGCGACGACGTGGAAACGGCTCCGTCCTGCAGACCCGCGATCATGTGTTCTGGCAGATGGTCCAGTTCGTTGACATCGAAGATCGACCGACCACAGACCATCCACTGGCAGGCTCGTTCGAAGAAGGGTTGCACGTCTTCGTAGGTCACCGGCCATGCAGAATCCGGCGCGACGTCGCGCTCGACGAAGTCGACACGGTCATAGGGAACGCACCGTCCGCCCCAAATCGAGGACGTACCACCGAGTTGCCGGCTGATCGCCAGTTCGACCGGCGCGTGAACATCGGGATGCCGCCGATGCGCTTCGGACAATTTCTGATTCTGCGGGCTCTGTTTCCTGTTCCCGGTCTCGAGCAGGACGACGTCGACGCCTCTCCTGGCCGCCTCGAGTGCGGAGACGATGCCCGCCGGTCCTGCGCCAATGACAACGAGACCCGCATGCAAGGTCTCGCCGTGCGCAATGTCGTTGCCGGAGATGATCATCGGCCGGCTCGCACGCCGAGGAACTGATTCCGGATCATGCCCGCCACCCGCGCCTCGTTGTTGAGAGCGACGTCTGCACTCGCGCAGGCCATCTCGAGGTTCTGGATCTTCGTCGACGAAAGAAGCACGATCCCACCCTGATTGTGCGTCACCGCGTCACGCACGAGCAGCGTGAGTACGGTCCTGGCATCGCCGAGATCGGCATCGAGCAATTCGCTGCACTGCTGCCTGAATTCGGGCTCACGACTCAGAAGACCGGTCACCCGCGCCAGCGTTCCAGCGAGAAAGCCGAAGGTGATGGTGAATTGGTCGTGCTCTGGCCGCGGTCCCCGATATCCGGCGACCAGGTCGTAGGGGAATTGAAGCGCGGAGGCCCGCGCGCTCATGGCCGCCACCACCGGGTCGTCCAGGCGGGAGAGATCACCCGCCGGACCCCAGGATCCGATCACGTCCCGGCTGCGCTCGGTCTCGAGGTAGTCGACCAGATCGCCGTAGTCGTCAGCCAGCACGCCGGCCGGTTCGTGCAGCAGGAAATAGTCGATTCGCTCGGTGCGCAGGGCGCGCAGGCTCGAAACGAGCGCGCGCCTGGCGCTCGCCACCGAGTAGAGGCGGCGGGAATAGAGAACGCGGCCGACAACCCCGGCGTCTGGCGCGGCGCCGGATTGCTTGACTGTGGATTTCATCGTCGACGACGTCTGTAATAGTCGGCGGATGGGCGGCTGAACGAAGCCGGCGAGGCGACCGATCGGGCTCGGCCTGATGCCGAATTTCGTCGCGATCCGGATGTCGGTATGCGTTCGCGCGAAATCTGCCAACTCGGCTTCAGCTATGCCGAGCCCATAGATAGGCGCCACGTCGAAATGCCTGATGCCCAGGTCATAGGCGGATTCCAGCACCGCGCGCCGCTCCCGCCTTCCGGGCAGGCCGTACAGGCTCGCGCAGCCGAATCCGAGCGAATCACGTCTCTCACGCATCCGATCCCCCGACCTTGACGGTTCCCGATGCCGGTGTCGAAGCCCACCAACGTCGTACGACCGACTCCGCGAGCTTTCCCCCGATCGCGAGATCGAGTGGGGCGTACAGACCTTTGTCCGTCCACCACGACCACCAGAACGCGCCGGCCCACCACGGCTGGCCGCTGAAAGTCGCGAACAACGCCTCATAGGCCGCGGCCTGTTCCTGCTGAGAGGGCGTACTGCTGTAGAGGTTGTTCCATGGCTCGACCGCCGCGCCCACCAGGCTCGGGTAGCCGGCCTCGGTGAACAGGATTCGACGTCCGGCACCGACCGCGAACGCCGACATTTGGTCTCGCAGTGGAATCCACGCCGCCTCGAGCGCCGATATGTCGGTGGTCGGCTTGCTGCTCAACGGGAAGTAGGCGTCAATCCCGATGAAGTTGAGCTGATCCCAGAACGACACGTTGCGATATTCATCGACGGTGGCCGCATACACGAGGGGCGCGCTGGATACGGCTTTTATCGCATCGATGACCGCCAGCCACGCGCCGCGATCCGCGGCACCCGTCATGGTGGCCAGTTCACAGCCCACCGAGAACTCCTCGACGCCAGTCTGCCGAGCGATGGTGGCGTAGTGGGTCATCATCTGCCGGTAGGAGCCGAACCACGCCGCCCGGTCGGACGGCGTGATCTGCCAGCGATTTGTGCCGTCTTGAGGATCCACATGCGGCTTCAGCAAAACCTTGAGGCCCCTGCTGTGGGCAAGGTCGATCGCTCTCAGCAACGCCGCGTCGGTCAGGGTCCAGCGGGCATCGATCGTGCTGGACGTCGCGGTGGCCATCTTCCAGGTCGGCGTGAGCTGAATCCAGGTCGCGCCGAGGCCGGCGATGTCATTGGTCGCTTGCGCGGTGAGCCTGCCCTGGTAACCATCCATCCGCCACGTCGGCAGCACCAGTCCGCGCTGCTCGACTGCCCCGCTATGCCGACCGGCGGTTGTCAGCATGACCGGAGACGCAAACATCAACAGCGCCAACGCACTTGCCGTTGTGAGGAAGGCGGCGGTGATCAGGCGCAGATACCGCACGGCGTACTCCATAGACAGCAGCGCAGAACATCAGACGAAAGCTCTCCTTTAGGCACTGTGATTTCCAAGTCCGATCTCTTGTTCCTGGCTGCGATGATCCGGCCCGGGAACTGTGACCTGCGTAGCGAACGACTTTCGCGACCTGGCGATGGCCGGCCAGAAACAGAGTGCTTCTACTACCGTTGCCGCCAAGAACGCAACCCCGACACCAGTGACGCCACCGACCGTGAGTCCGAACTCCGCAGCTCCGATTTCCAAGACCGCGCCGAGCGTTACCGCCAGCGCGGCCTTGCCCAGCGCTCCCTGTGCTTTCCGGACCGGGATGTAGATCGATTTGATCGCGGTGGGGAATGTGCACAGCGCGAACGCGATCAGGCAGTAGCGGGCCTGTTCGTACCCAGATCCGAAGATAGCCAAGACAGGCCGCGCCAAGACCGGAGCTCCGATGGCAGCAAGTGCGGATACCATCCCGGCCAGCCGGAGTGCGGTGCTCATGCCGTGATTCAAGTGCTCCGCGTTCCCACCGTCGAGCGTCAACATCGCGGTGGCAAGGTGGTACGGAATGATCCAGATAACGCCTACCAGGAGAAGAGCCGCATAGAAGCCGGCGTTCGCGTGGGCGCCGAGCTGGGCGGTCACCATGATCGGCATGACGAGTAGCGGCGCGTGGGTGGCGACGTTGATCCAGTGATAACCCGATGCGGCAGTACGCCATAGCGGAGTAAACCCACGTAGCGATGGCACTGTCTTGAGCCATTCCTGCGGTGCCTTGGTTCGCAATCCGAGAAACAGCAACGAGACAAGGTTTCCCAGCAGCCACACCGAAAAGATGACTTGCGGTGACATACCGATCGCATATGCGGCGACGGGGAGTGCGGTGACCTTGACGAGCGCGAAAACCAGATTGCGTGACGTCTGCCGCCCGCTTTGTTGGATTCCGACCAGCGCGCCATCCAGGACAACCGTCACCGTGGTGACGGCTGTGCCGACACCGAAGACCGCCACACCGATCGGCGACGCGTAGAGCCAGTCGCTGGAGTGCGTCACGTAGTGCACGACGACCGCGTATCCCGCCGCCATCGCGAACGTCAACCCGCCGACAATCCCCAGGCTGGTGACGACAAGACGCTTCACGTCAGCGGCGTCGCGCCTGGGAAGTTCGGCGGTCAGCAGGATATGAAAACCCAGTGTGCCCACGGTTCCGATGAGCTGCATCGCAGAGATCACCGCGGACGCGCGGCCGACGACTTCGGTGGTGGTGATGCGTGCGGCGAGAGCCCAGAAGACAAAGCCCAGCCCCGCGGTCACCACGGTGGTGCTGAAGAGCGCGAGCGCTATCGTGACGACTCGGCGCCCGGCGAACGTCGGTGCGTTGCCACGCTCGAGTCCTACACCAGGCCATCGCTTCTGTGAGATCTGCGCCGCGCGATCGACGGCGCTCACCTGCTCACCGCCGGACAAACCACACCGTCCTATATGGCGGATTGACGACGCGCCCTCGGTACACATCGGCGGTCGGTTTCTGGCCCGTGACCGAGACGGCGCGGGTCCATACCTGATTCGGCGCGAGCGTCACTCGATGGGTCGTCACGTGCTCGCCCATGTTCATGACGACGATGAAGTCTTCAGTCGACTTCTCGTGACTTTTGATGCCGAATACCGCGCCCGTCGCACCCACCGGAGAATGTGCCGGGCCATCCGGGACAAGCCACACTTCGGTGAACGGCGTTGCCACCCGATGCGAACTGCTGATGGATACGATCATTGCTGCGATCACGGCGAGGGCTGAGGTAAAAAGTTTTGCCGCAGAAATCCAGGTCAGGTCGGGAAATTCCGGGCGCTTCCATTCGAGCGGAGTGCCTGCGCCGCGCGCGCGGGCGACGGCGTAGGCGATCAGCGTCATTGCGAATGCATATGTCAGCCAATTGAATCGGACCACGCCTGATGGAAGGAGATTGATGATCAGGCCGCCAATGATTCCCGTCGCCAATGAGCACGCAAGTGTTGCGGTGAACCGTGCAGCGCCACTCGCGCCGCTGGGCAAGATGGCACTCGCTCCGGCGACTCCTGTCAGAATGAAGCAGAGAACCACTCCCGCCGAGCCTGTGAGTTCGTGCGGAATGAATGGCAACAGGGATATCCCGTAGCACGCCAAGGCGGCCACGGGGACACAATCGATCGTGCAGAATCTAGTTTCCATAAATATCCTGCATGGCTCGTAGGTCGTAAAAATGGTCGTATCCCGAATCGTAGATTCGGGATATTCCGGGAAAATCGTCGAACTTGGCCAGGCTGGACTCGCTTATGGGCGCTTCCCTGTTGCCGATCATCACGTCTGCTTTGAAGAAGTATCGAGTCAACGGGGCCTCTATCGTCATTCGCGTGTCGACGTCCAGATACGTGGCCAGCAGACCGCCGATAAGCGCAGAGTCCTCCGGAATAAGGCGAGACGCGTCGTACAGCGTTCCCGGGTTGCTGACGGGATCCAGGTCGGACAGGGCTGACAAGAGAGCCATCGATGTGATGTCGCCGAAGTAACGCAAGCCGGGTTGAAGATTCGTCCCCGCCCATTCGGCTCTGCTCGTGCCTACGACATCTATTCCACTGACGAAACTGTCGGCCCGAAACGGACCGGGAAGCCGTTGCCACCACTGCGGCAGACCGGTAGTGGTCGAGTGCAGAAGGAGCGCAACGGCGATCGCGGTTGCGAGGACGAGGCCGCTCGGCAGGCGTACCGGCCCGATGCGACGGGCGGCAGTCGACACCAGACGGTCGAGGACTACCGCCACTGCCAGTGCGGTGAAGAGCGAACTATATGTGAGCGAACGGATCGCGAGCTCGGCTCCGTCCGGGTGTTCGCCGTTCGCCTCGGAACCGACGAACAGGCGTATCAATATCATCACCGCATACAGACCGGGCGCCATCCAGATAAGTAACCGCTGAAGTGGCGGAAGCGGGCGCGCAAGGCGGATGCTCGCGGCGAGCAGAACCAGCATGAGCGCAACGCCGCCGGGGTTGCACACGTGGTCGATCAGCGGGATCGGGAGGCTTGTCGGCAGCTTGGCCTTTCCCTGAGCCTGCCCGAGCTGGGTGATGCCATTGAGGATTTGCGGGCCCACATCGCCGAGGTAGTCGCGAGTCTCGGGTGCCACCAAGAACACCCAGCACGCGTCGATGAGCGCCGCCGACGCAGCACAGATCGCCAGCGGCTTCGCGCGACTGCGAGTATCGCGGAACAGCGACGAAATCAGTGCGACGCCGGCCAAAACCCCGGCCGTCGCGATTGCCGTGACGTGGTGCGTCGTCACCGCAATCGCGACACACGCCAACAACCCGGCGAAGTTCTGATAACGACCGCGTTCGTGGCTCGCGAAGCGGATTGAAAAGAAGATAGACAGAACCAGAAATGGCAACGCAACATTTTCGTAGACAAATGATGTGTCGAAATAGTGAACCTGTGGGCTCAGCATATAGAGCATGACGCCGATGCACGCCACGCGTGACGTCTGCGACACCTCTCGGAAAAAGAGCAGGAGTGCGCCTCCGAGCAATAAGTGCGAGAGACTGGCGACGAGAACGCCGGCAACGAATGGGGTGGCGGACGACACCTGGACCAGCTCCGCCGTGACATTCTCCATTCCCGGATATCTCGGACTGATCGGCAAGCTGAAGTTCGTGTGGAAGAGATGGTGCGTCGAAAGGACGTTGAGAAGTGATCTCAAATGCTGCAGTTCATCGAACCACTGGAACATCACTGGGCTATACGCCCACCTGATGATGGACTGGGCACCGGCGTAGAGAATGACCACGAATTCCCGGTCGCGCTGCGAAGTGGACGGTTTGAGAACGCGATAAACGACAAAAGCGAAGATGAGTATCTGCCCAGTCCAGAACAAGGGACCGGCGAAGCTGAGACTTTCTCTCCCACGAGCATAAGCCAGGGCTACAAGAAAGATCCCCACTGTGACGACCAACAGTGCGTCGGTGATGCCGGTGCGGGCGTCCTCGCGCGTCCGGTCCAACGACCTTTCATAGGGCCGTAGGAGATCATCGATACGGCCGGAACCAGCGGGTTGAGCAAACTCGACGCCTACCATCGAGGCGCCACCCTTCGCTTTTCACGAGCGGAGTTCAGGCAACAATGTCTGCGAACCCGCACGTTATCGGCGACCGGTTTCATATTAGTTACCCCTTGAACGCGATCGAACCGGTAGCTGAAAGATCTAACAACTCTCAATCCGCTCGCGACGTTGCGAACAGTGAATGCCCTGCCTGATTAGCTGCTCAGGATTTGTTCTGCGTCTGTCATACGTGTGCCGGATCGTGTCCATTCGTCGGCACGTACACGATTGCCGGCCGGTACCCGGGGGGCGCGTGTCCGTTCCCGTTCGTCGAGTATCCGGCCGCGGGCCTCGGCGGCGGTGAGGCTGCCGAGTCATCCGGGTATCCCGCAGCGGGTGGGCGCGCCACCACCTTGAGGCGTGACCCGAACTTGGAACTGGCGGCGCCGGCTGCGGCGCCGGCGGCGACGGCTGCTGGCGCGCCGCCGAACATGAACGGAAAACCAAGCCCGCCGCCCATGGCCGCATCTCCCGCGGGCAACGGCACTCCCGCGGGGAACGCCATCGGCGGCGGAGGGGCCGCCGACCAAAGCCAATTCGGCGGGACGGACAACGCCCCCAACGAAGGCGCCTCGCCCAGGCCGGCAGCGACTCCGGAGTCGCTGGCGAGCACTGACCCTGCTCCGCCATCAGCGCCGCCTGCCCAATCGGGGGCACTCCCGGCGCCACTTGGGCCGCCCCCGGCGTCGCCGCCGGCTGCCGCCCCGTCGGCTCCACCGCTGACGTCGCCCACCGCGGTCGCGGGTGGGGCGGTCTCCGCCATAGAGATAAGGGGGCTGAGCGCGTCGATTGCCACGAACGCGCCGAAAAACGCCGGAAGATAGAGGTAGTCCTGGAGCAGACCGGAGCCGATGCTGCCGAGCCCGCCCGTACCCGAGGTAGCCGTCGTTGATGTCAAGCCCAGGTCATTGAGAAGGGTGGTCAGTAGCCCCGATAACCCCGAGCCGGACGTCGTGGAGGAGGCGGCCGGCGATGCGAGGCTTTGTAGTGTCTGGGAGATCAGCCCCGACAGCGATGACTGCGCATTGCCGGCAGCGGTTGCGGCGGCTTGGGTGACAGCGGCGCTCTGCCCGGCCGACCCGGCCGGGTTGGCGACCACCGGCGCCTCGGTGAACGGCGTCACCTGGCTCGCCGACGCCGAATTCGCGGCATAGCCGTACATTGCCGCGGCGTCCTGGGCCCACATTTCGCCGTACTGGGTCTCGGTGGCCGCGATCGCCGGCGTGTTCTGACCGAAAGTGTTCGTCGCGACCAGCGAGGCCAGCTGAGCGCGATTGACCGCGATCGTCGGCGGTGGCACCGTCATCGCGTACGCAGACTGATAAGCGGCCGCCGCCGCCATGGCCTGGCTACCCGCATGCTCAGCTTCCGCGGCGGTGCTGTTGATCCAGGCCACGTAGGGAGCCGCAGCCGCCGCCATCTCCGTCGACGATGGACCCGTCCATGATTCGTCGGTGAGTTCCGAAATCACCGATCCGTACGACGTTGCCGCGGAACGCAGTTCAGCGGCCAAGCCATTCCAGGCGGTGGCAGCGGCCTCGATCGGCCCGGACCCTGGCCCCGCATACATCCGCGCGGAGTTGACCTCCGGCGGTAACGCCCCGTAATCCATGGCTGAACTTCGGCTGCCTAGAGCGCCGCGGCCGCATTGGCGGCCTCGGCGGCCTCGTATGAGGCGGCGCTGGCGCCCAGCGTGTTCACAAACATCTCGTGAATCGCTGCGGCTTGGGCACTGATCGCCTGGTACAGCTGGCCGTGGGTGGCGAACTGCGCCGCGGTCAGCGCCGACACCTCGTCAGCGGCCGCGGGAACGACGCCTGTGGTCGGCGCTGCCGCCGCCGCGTTTCCGGCGGCCATCCCTGAACCCAGACCCTGCAGAGTGCCGGCGGCTGCCGTCAACGCCTCAGGCTGTGTAGTCACAAAAGACACGTGTTCCTCCTAACGGGAGCAAGCGGCAAGCGGCCCGCGGATATGGTCGCGGCACCTGTTGTCGACGAGCAAACCGATCATACATCGATTTGGCGATTTGCGTACTATCTGTCATCAAACAGCCTCAGAACATGACTCAGTGTTCTTTCGAACCGCAGAAACATCCACGTCTAGCCCATCCGGACTCTCCGCAAACCGGTACAGGCGGCCGTGAGCGAGGTGTCAGCGCTGCTCAGACGGCTCAGCGGTGTGCCCACCCGTCCGCAGGCTCCCTGGTTCGCCCTGCTGGGCCGCTGCTCATGCCTGGCAAACTGCACTCATGACCCACCCACGCCTTCTGGTCCTGATCGGATCGCTGGTAGCCACCATGGGACTGGCGCTCGCGCTGGGTCTGACCGATCCGGCGCCGCCTGCGCTCTACCCGACCCGCTTCTTTGTCTGGAATCTGCTGCTCGCAGGTATTCCGATTGTCTTCGCGGGGGGCATTTCCATGGTCCGCCGGCGGATCTGGTTGATCCCACTGGGGCTGGGATGGTTGGCGTTTCTGCCCAACGCCCCGTATCTGGTGACCGACGTGGTGCACCTGGGCAACTCCATTGGATTGTGGCGACACGTCATGCAATACGGCGTCGCGGCATGGACCGGCGTCGTACTCGGGGTGGTGTCGGTGCATCTGGTGCACCAGCGGATCGAGCGCGAGTTCGGTGCTGTGACCGGATGGATCGCCGTCGTCGTCTCGGTCGGTCTGTGCGCGATTGGTGTGGTGATCGGCCGGTTCCAACGGTGGAACTCTTGGGATTTGGTGACGAAGCCAGGCGCGGTGGCGGCGACGACGCTCGAGTGGGCACGCGCGCCGCTCGCCTACGTCGCGCCAACCGGTGTGGCACTTGCGGTCGGCGCCTTTTTCGGACTGGCGTATCTGACGCTCTGGTCCCTGTGGCCATCGTCTGGGCCAGCACGCCCCTATCTGAAGTAAGGCGTCGTCCGACACCTTCCAAACCCATAGTCTGCTATTGGCTCTACATTTTGACCAGAAGTATGTAACAATCGCCTTAGCTGTATCACAGGTATACACGTTCGTTCGCCCTCAGGCACCGTCGCCACCGCGGACCTGCTTCCTCTAGGAGCGCCAGATGAGTACGAGTCGCGTAGTGCGTCACAACGAGATTGGCAGTTGACTATGACAACAACGGTCCCGGCCCCGGGCCAGCCCACCAGCAACGGATCGACACAACGCCGTGCCACCACCATCACCGCACCCGCACCCGAGCCCGCCCCGACAGCGCCGACCCACCCCAGCGTCAGCCTGGTCATCCCGGTCCGCAACGAAGCCCGCAACATCGGCTGGGTCCTCGAACAAATCGCCAACGACGTCCACGAAATCATCCTCGTCGACGGCAACTCCACCGACGTCACCCTCATCACCGCCCACCGCCACCGCCCCGACATCCGCGTCGTGCCCCAACAAGGCACCGGCAAAGGCAGCGCCCTGCGCACCGGCTTCCTGGCCGCCACCGGCGACGTCATCGTCATGATGGACGCCGACGGCAGCATGTCCCCCCAAGAAATCCGGCACTACCTGCACTTCCTGGCCAACGGCTACGACTTCGTCAAAGGCTCCCGCTTCATCAGCGGCGGCGGATCACTAGACATCACCCCCATCCGCGCACTAGGCAACTGGTTCCTGCTCACCGTCTTCAACACCGCCTACCACGCCCACCTCACCGACCTGTGCTACGGCTACTGCGCCTTCCACCGCCGCTACCTCGACCACCTCCAACTCTGCGCCACCGGCTTCGAAATCGAAGCCGAAATGACCGTCCGCGCCATGCAAGCCGGCCTGCGCATCGCCGAAGTCCCCAGCATCGAACTCCCCCGCCGCACCGGCACCTCCAACCTGCACGCCATCCGCGACGGCATCCGCGTCCTGCGCACCGTCCTACGCCACCACCAAACCGGCCTCTCCGGACACCTCTACCAAGCCGCACGCAACGCCGCAAAACGACCACCCGCACTCGCCGCCGACGCAACGGCATAAAGGAGATATCGTGCACTACTTGGTAACTGGGCATACCGGGTTCAAAGGAGCCTGGCTTACGTTGCTGCTACTCAGCCGTGGACACCAGGTGTCCGGTGTGGCCACCAAAGAGCCGCCCGAAGGCGGCATGTTCAAGCGGGCGGGCCTCGCGGATGACCTCGTCAACGACTTCCGGGTGGACATCCGCGACGCTGCGGGTACCGCCGCGGCGGTGTCTGCGGCAGCTCCCGATGTCGTCGTGCACATGGCCGCGCAGCCACTGGTCCGCGAGTCGTATCGCAAGCCGCGGGACACCTACGAGACCAACGTCATCGGCACGCTCAATGTGTTGGAGGCCGTTGCGGCCACCCCGTCGGTGCGCGCGCAGGTCGTCGTGACCACCGACAAGGTCTATCGCAACAACGACCAGGAGGCCGGTTACACCGAAACCGACCCGCTCGGCGGCAACGACCCGTATAGCGCCTCGAAGGCGATGGCCGATCTGCTGGTGCAGTCCTGGGTTCGCAGCTTTCCGGGCACTCCCACCGCCGTCGGCCGCGCCGGCAACGTCATCGGCGGCGGCGACGTCAGTCGTGACCGGCTCCTGCCGGACCTGACCACAGCGTTTGCGCACGGCCGGGCGCCGCGACTGCGGTTCCCGCACGCGGTCCGGCCGTGGCAGCACGTGCTCGACTGCCTCAACGGCTACCTCACCCTTGTCGACGCGCTGCTGGCCGGCTCCGGCCAGGGCGAGTGGAACTTCGGGCCGGGCCCCGACAGCTTCGTCGAGGTCGGCCAGGTGGCGACTCTGGCAGCCGAGTTGTGGGGCGGCACCGCCCACTGGGAACTCGATGGAGAGGACCAACCACACGAAGCAAATCTGCTGGCCCTCGACACCACCAAGACGCAACGCGAACTGGGCTGGCGTGGTCGGCTGAGCTTCCGCGATGCCGTCGCGTGGACGATCGACTGGGAACAGCGCGTGTACGCGGGTGCCGACGTGCGTGCCGTTTCCCTCGAGCAGATCAACGCGTTCGAGAGCCGGTCCGCGGCCGTACTCCAGCCGACATAGTGGTCACGACCCCCTCGCCGAATCGACGGTTGCCCTGTGCGTGACATCGAGCGTGGCGAACTGCGCGCGCCGGCCTGGGTGGTCGACGTCGACGTCGCGCGCGTGGGCAACGATGAAGCCGTCGACGTCACCCGGTTTGCGACGGCGTGGTGCCTGGTGCGCAACAACGGGCTTCCGGTGGCGACGCGGTTCTTGGATATCGACGCCGATTCCTCGATCGCTCTCGCCGACCTGCGCGACCACTTCGGCCTACGAGGCCTTCCGCAGCGCGTCGGCACCGCCGACGATCTCGACGCATCGCTCACGGTGGTGATCTGCACCCGCGACCGGCCCGAGGGCCTGTCGCACACGCTGAGCAGCCTGGCACGACAGTCCGATCCAGACTTCGAGGTGGTTGTCGTCGACAACTCGCGCGACGGCGCAGTTGCCCACGCCCTGGCGGACTTCGACGGCCTGCGGCTGCGCTGCTGTCACGAGCCGGCACCGGGGCTTTCGCGTGCCAGGAACCGCGGACTGTCCGAGGTGCGCAGCGAACTCATCGCCTGGATCGACGACGACGAAGAGGCTGAGCGCGACTGGGTCGCCTGGATCAAGCGCGGATTCGCCCACCCGGACCGACCTGATGCCGTGGCCGGACTCATGCTGCCGGCCGAGCTGGAAACCGCCGCCCAGGTCAACTTCGAACGCTACGGCGGATTCAACAAGGGCCGCGGCGTCGAGCCGGAGGCCTTACGTGCCGGTACGCCGGCGGTATTCGATCCGCTCTACCCGTTGCCGAACTTCGGGGCCGGCGGGAACATGGCCTTCCGCACCGAGCGACTGCGCGCGATCGGCGGCTTCGACAACCGACTCGGCGCCGGAACCTTGACCCACGGTGGGGAGGAGACGCGCGCTCTGTCGCTTCTGCTCGAACACGGCTCGACGATCCTGCACTGGCCGCCGGCCATCACCTGGCACTATCACCGCCGGACCGACGAGGCGCTGGAAAAGCAGTTCTTCGGGTACTCCGCCGGTCTCACAGCGTTTTTCATGAGCATGATCCTGACGTCGCCGAAATACCTCTGGCGGATCCTTCAATTCGTCCCGCGGGGGGTGAAACGGCTATTGGCCAATCGCGGTGCCGGACAACAGGATTCGCCGACCGGGGGTGTTCCGGACAATCTCCTGCGGGCCGGCCGCAAGGGCCTTGTGCAAGGGGCGTGGCTGTACTTGCGCGAAGTCCGCCGTCAACGCCGTTCTCGCCCAACGCAGTCCGTTGACCCCGAAGCAAGAACGATCAGCGGGCACCACGGTGATGCGGGTTCCTACCGCGTTGCGACACGACTCCGGCTGGACTCTGCGCGCCGCGACCCCCGCGCCATGCTGTTCGCGGCTCAGATCGACGAATCATGATCACCCCGTCACGGCAGCAGGAAGCGCGCGGCGGGCGAGTCTCGGCGACCTACCACGCTGGTGTGCTGACCTGGACCGAGCACAAGGTCCGCGAGCCAGCCAGTGCGCCCGTGCACACAACCCTCCGCCGGCCGGGTCCACCCAGATACAAACTGCGGAGACCCGACCGTCCGGCCGCCTCCGCACCGTCGCGTCATCTGCCAGAGACCGGCCACGACCCGAGTCGGGCCGCGAAGCGCCCGCTTGCGCGGATGGCCGCCACGGACCCGGCCCGATTCGAAGCTCTCATGGTGGTCGTGTTGGTCGTGCTGGTCGCCGTCGTGTTCGCGGGGATCCAGTTCGTCAACCGGCCTCTGCACGTGGACGCGGTGCCCGTCGCCGCCACACCCAATGCCGTGGCGGTGGATACCGCCACCAACACGATCTACGTCTCCCATAACCTGCCCGACACCGTGTCGGTGATCGACGGGTGGTCGCACATGGTCGTCGCGACGGTACCGGTCGGCCACCACCCAGACGGAATAGCGGTGGATTCAGACACCCACACCGTCTACGTCGCCAACTCCGACTCCCACACCGTGTCGGTGATCGACGGGCCGACCCGCACCGTCACCGCCACCGTGAACGTCGGAAACAGCCCGTTCGGTGTCGCCGTGAACCCCTACACCCACAACGTCTACGTCGCCAATTACGGCCACCCCAGCACGGTGTCGGTGATCGACGGGTCGACGCACCTTGTCAACGCCACACTGCCTGTCGGCAACGGCCCGTTCGGGGTTGCGGTGGATCTTGTCACCAACGCCGTCTACGCCACCAACTCCGGCGATCACACGGTGTCGGTGATCGACGGCGCGACAGATCTGCTCACCGCCACCGTGCCACTGGGCAACAGCGCGGACGGCGTCGCGGTGGATTCGGACACCCACACCGTCTACGTCGCCAACTACGGTCACCCCACCGTGTCCGTGATCGACGGGTCGACGCACACCGTGATCGGCAGCGTCCGCGTCGGTAACAACCCGTTCGGGGTAGCGGTGGATCCGAACACCCACTACGTCTACGTCGCCAACTTCGCCGACAACACGGTGTCGGTGATCGACGGCTCGACACACAAAGTCATCGCCACCGAGCCGGTTGGGTACAACCCGGACGCGATAGCTGTGGATCCACAGACCCATACCGTCTATGTCACCGACTATGCCGACCACTTGGTCTCGGTGATGAAGGCCCGGTAGGCGAGCATGGGATCTGGTCGTCCAGCCGCCGACTTACTGGGAAGAACGGTCGACAGCCACCCCATTCGCCGCATCGGGGGATGCCCTACCGCCTTCAGTAGAACTTACGGTTAGTTTTAGTCTCGAAATTATTCGAAAAGTATGTAAGATACAGTTTAGATGGATCGCCGGTATCTCGAAATGGCGCGGACGGCCGCGGGGGTGCTCGAAGCGGGTGCTCCCTACGGCAGGAGGGTTGCTGTAGGAGCGTGAGAATGCCTATGACGCTCGGAGAGGATGGACGGCACCAGAGCGCTGTCCTGACGGGAGTCGTTGCGCGCGTGGAACGAAGCGCTCGCGAGCACCCAAACGCAATCGCGGTGTCGTCACCAGACGGATCTCTGTCGTATGAGCAACTGTGGTTGCGAGCGCTCGCGCTCGCCGAGCATCTGCATGAAGCAGGTGTGCGCCGCAGCGATCCCGTTGCGCTCTGCTTACCCCGATCGATCGAGCTGGTCGTCGGCGCACTGGGCGTCTTGGCGGCCGGCGGCTGCTACGTGGCACTCGACCCGCATTACCCCGACTATCGGCTTGAGTTCATGCTGGGCGATTCGGGCGCGCAGGTCGTGGTGGCGAAGGGGGACGTGGCCGCACGACTCGGCGCACGCCGCACGATCGAGCCGATGCAACCTGTGGGGTCGGCATTGGCTGCTCCGGTGACGGTCGATGCAGAAGATCCCGCCTACATCGTGTACACCTCAGGCTCCACCGGCCGCCCGAAAGGCGTCGTCATCGAGCATGCCGGTCTGGCCAACCTCATTGACTGGCACGGGAACGCGTTCGGTATCACCGAATACGACCGGACCGGGCTGATATCGAGTCCCGGCTTCGACGCCGCCGTCTGGGAGATCTGGCCTTGCCTGGCCGCCGGCGCGTCGCTGCACGTCCCGCCCGAGCGGGTCAAAACCGATCCGCTCGCGCTGCGCGATTGGTTGCTGGCGGAACGCATCACGACGACGTTCGTGCCGACACCGCTGTGCGAGGCGCTCATCGTGCTGGACTGGCCGGACACCGCGCCACTGCGGGTCATGCTCACCGGCGGCGACGTGCTGCACCGGCGGCCGCGACCGGGCTTACCGTTCCGGCTGGTGAATAACTATGGCGTCTCGGAAGCCACCGTGGTGTCGACCTCGGGCACCGTGACGCCTGCCGATTCAGCGAGTGGTTGCGCCGACTTACCGACGCTCGGCTCGGCCCTACCCGGGGTCACGCTGACCGTCGTCGACCCCGATGGTAGGCCCGTCCCGCCCGACACCGCTGGTGAGCTCGTCATCGGTGGAGTCTCGGTCGGTCGCGGTTACCTGGGCCATCCAGACCTCAATCGGACTAAATTCTCGACCGGCGCGACGGGCTACAGGCGTTACCGCACAGGCGATTTGGTGCGCCTGCGTGCCGACGGCGAACTGGTTTACCTGGGTCGACTCGACGAGCAAGTCCACATCCGGGGCCTGCGGATCGAGCTCGGCGAGATCGCCGCTGTACTTGACCAGCATCCGGCGGTCTCCGAAAGCATGATCGTCGCCGTCGGCACCAACGGCGACCAGCGGCTGTGTGCCTATGTCGTCGGCGCGGCGGGGCGCCAGCCGGCGACCACCGAGTTGCGTAGTTACCTGGCAAGCCGGCTGCCCGAATACATGGTCCCGAGCGCGTTCGTGCCTCTGAGTGCGTTGCCGATCACCGCGAACGGAAAGCTCGATAGGGCTGCGCTGCCCGCGCCGCCGCCGCTGGGAGCCGGGAACCCCGGGGCTCAGCGTCCCCGTAACAATATGGAACGACGCGTCGCGCAACTGTGGGCCGAGGTGTTACGCGTGCCGGTAACCGACGTCCACAGCGACTTCTTCGACACGGGCGGCCACTCGTTGCTGGTGCAGCGGCTGATCTCCGACATCCAACGGACGTTTGGTGTGGAACTGCCGCTGGCCGCGTTCCTCGATGCCGGCAGGACCGTCGCAGGACTTGCGGAGTTGCTCAGTGGCGAAACCCCCGGCCGGACTGTCGACATGGCGTCCGGCCTACCGGTGCATTTCATCTTCGCGGATCATCCGTCCGCGATGAGTCTGCGACACTTCACGGCGCAATGGGGTGCGGCGCGGCCGGTGCACGCGCTGGTGCCCGAACAGCGAGGTGGGCACTTCGATCAATCGCTGAGCATCGAACACCATGCCAGCCAAGCTCTTTCAGAAATCTGCAACCGGCAGCCGGATGGTCCGCTTGCACTCGTCGGCTACTCGATCGGTGGGCTGCTGGCCTATGACATCGCCCGCCAGGCCGTCGAGGCCGGCCGGCAGGTGGACTGGCTGTGCATGCTCGACACCGAGGCGCCGTCGATGCAGCAGCAGCTCCGAGCCCAGCTGACGCTGCGATGGCAGCTTCGGCGGTTACGCCAACAGCCCGCGCGTGAGCGGTGGGCCAAATACGCCGAAGTCGCGCGCCGAGTACTTCGAGGTGGCCCCGGCGCGCTATGGCCACAGCACGAGTTCGACTATCGCGGCGCCACAGAGATCGTCTGCCGCTATCAGCAGCCCGGCCATGAGGTGCCGATGCACCTGTTCGTGACCGAGGCCTCCGCAGCCGTTATCGGGGCAGATCTGTTGGGCTGGGATGAATTCCACCGCGGAAGCGTGACGGTTCATCGTCTTCCCGGAGATCACGCCACGCTGATTGATGTGCCCCAGGTGCAGCATCTTGCGCAGACCATGCTCGAGTCGCTGACTACGGCGAGGGCAATGTAATTCGGCGCTTCTGACGAGCGCTGCTCAGCCGCGCGCTGTCAGCCGGCCGCATGACTCCAACGGGTTGACCAGTTGGTAGGGCTTGCCCGGCAGGAGCGCTCGCGAGCGTGTCGAGACCGGATGGGTTCCGCGAGCGGCGAGATCCGTCGCCAGATCCCGCCTCACCCACAGCCCGTCGGTGGGCGAAGTCCGGGTGATCGGGGAGTATTCCGACGTCAAGCGGGGATCGTCGGTCAGGCCCGTCTTCTTTGACCATGCGTCATGGACCTCGATGAATTCCGGACGGGCATCAAGAATATGAGTGCGTAACCCAGACATGTCGCCACGACGCCACAATTCGGCGATTGCGGCGTCCCCCAAACCCGCGAGGTCGACCACCTTGAGATCGCTCACCATTGCAGAACCACCTACGTCAGGCGTCACGATCACCGCATGCCGAAGGTTCAGTGCCGACGCGTAATCGTTGACGGTCCAGCCCGCGTAGCTCGCCACTGCACAAACGGGCACGGTCGGGTTGCGGCGGAACAACGCAGCCTCATAGCCGGACACCACGATCATGACGATCGCAGTCACCGCGGCAGCTCGCAGGATCACTCGCCGATTGCGCTGTGTCGCCTCTGCGTATACGAGCGCGCCTGCAACGCAGATCAGAATGGCGCCCAGCGCCCATACCGGTGTCGCGAATCGTCGTTGCGCCATCCAGTCGCCCCGGAGCAGACCATAGGCGAGTATCGCCAGACCGAACACGAGTAGCAGCGCCAGAATGCTTGTTCTTCGGTCCGGCCGTGTTCGCAATGCATAGACAACGAGTGCCAACCCCAGTAGCGCCGGCGCACACCCCGAATAGACAATGAGCTCGAAAGGACGTGCGACACTGAGCAATCCGGGGAGTCCCTGGCCCTTGGCGAGCGCGGTGTTGGGCAGCAGTTGGCCGAACGTCGTGAATCTCCAGAGCAGGAAGCAGCCCATCGGCACGCCGAATGCCACAAGGTTGATCACGCACGCCCTCAGTCGTGGACCTTTCGCGAGCGTCACGACGACGAGAGGGTAAGCCAGGACGTAGATCAAGCCGTCCGGACGTATCAACGCGGCGAGTGCCGCCAACAGCCCGGACGCAATCGCGGTGTTCGGCAACCGCACATCACCGCGCGTGGTGCCTCGCACCAGGACTGCCGCAATCCAGCCGATAGTCGCTGCGAACAGCGGGTTTTCCAACCCCGAGAAAGCCCAGATGGTGAAGGAAGGAATCACTGCCACCATGGCGCCGGCGACCACGGTGACCGTGACAGGCCACGCCGTCAGCGTCGAGGCGATGGCGTAATAGGCGCCGAACAGAATCGCGCAGCACAGGATCGCCAGCAATTTGGGAAAGGCAACATAGTCGGGAACGCCAAACCAGTTGCCGTGGTCGAAGATCCCCAACCAGCGTCCCACCGTGAGCATCGCTACCCACGCCGGATTCGAGTAGCCCTCAACCGGTGGATCGCCAGGCTGCATCACCGGGCCAAGCCCGTTCGCGATGGACCGTGCGTAGGCGAACGAGATCGCCGCGTCGTCGACGATCCAGCGCCCATAGACGGCCGCATGAAGACCGATCAGAGCAGTCGGAATCCCGACAGCTGCCGCCAACGCCCTACCGCGTCCATGCTTTGACGCGCGTGGTTGCGTCGCGGATGACTGCGGTGGCGCAACGACCGGTGCTTCCTCGCCGACCGTCTTGTTGACGGGAGTCATCGGAAGCTCCCCGTTTTCGCGAAGTCCCGCAATGCAATTCCCCGCTCCGCCCAGTAGTCGACGTGCGGGACGTCCGGCGCGGGATGCATGAGCCCGAGCAGCGAGTCGGCGCGGAACCCGATCCGGAGGCCTGCCGCCTCGGCCGCGCGCAATGCGCGGTACAGCAGACTGGAACTCACCGGGATGGGACGCAGCGGTGTGGACGTGGCGGCCGCGCGCAGGCTGCGAATGATGTCGCTGAACGGCACCCGGCGCGGGGCCGCCACGCCGAGGACGCGGTGCGTCGGAGCCTGCTTGACCGTCGCGACGACGCAGTCCGCCACGTCTTCGGCGTGGATCGCGTACTGGTAGGAGTCCGGGCGCAGCATCGGCACGAAAGGTAACGCGGCCACCTTGCGCAACGCGCCGATCATGCCGCCGTCGCCGCCGCCGTGAACCAGGCCGAGCCGCAGTGACGTCCCACCGTGCGCGGTGACGAGGTCTTCGCAGGCGAGTTTGGTCCGGCCGTAGATCTGTTGGGTGCCTGAGTATGCGGACATCGAGGAGATCAAAACGATCGGGACGTCACCGACCGCTCGGATGAGCTTTTCAGTGCCGCCGAGGTTGATGTGTTCGATCTCTGCGCGGTCGCGGGCGTGCAGGTCATAGGCGCAGTGCACGACCGCGGCCACGTCGTCAGGCAGCGCTGCCGCCAGTCCGTCTTGCAAGGAGTACGGCAGGTAGTCCCATCTCCGGCCGACCGCCGGGGCAGACCGTTGCAGCGCGATCACGCGGTAGCCCGACGCGGCGAACGCGGCGCTCAGTGTGCTGCCCACATACCCGTTCGCGCCGGTGATCGCGACGGCCGGGCGACCCGACTCAGACATGCCGGCTCTCCGAGACGATTCGGTGAGCGTTCGCCATCACCGTGAGCGTGAACGTGGTCGACGGCACTGACGGCAACACCGAGCCGTCGATGAGATGGACGTTGCGGAAATCGCCGATGCGACCCAGCACATCCGAGCCCTTGCCGTGCGGGAACGTCGACCCGAAGTGGTAACTCTTGCCCGGCCCGGACAACCGCACCATCGGCAACACCGGGAATAAGTCGAGTTTGGGCCCCAGCGCGCTGAGCCTGCGCAGCACCGAGGCGAGCATCGCCGGCCGTCGGTCCGACACGACCCGAATTGCGATGTCGGGCAAGGCATCTTTGTGCTGGGCGTGCAAGTCGACCCGCATCTGGGGCGACCGCCAGGACGGCAGGTACCCCAGCCCCGCAGTGACCCGGCCGAGCACGGCCGCGCTCAACCCGGTCGGAAGCCAGCCCGGGAGCGCCGCAGCCACCGCGGGGTTGTACGGATAGCAATGCACCTGCGAGGTCGTGTAGGCCTCGTCGTCGTACTTCAGCAGGAGATTGAATTGATTGAGCGTGAAGTCCTGCTGCGCACGCGGATCGCCGGTGTTGCGGCGGGACACAAACGGGACCAGGAACTGCACCGACTCCTGTAGGTCGAGCTGATTCGGCGGCGCGTTCAGCGAATTCAGCGCGATCCGCGTGCTGCCGAGCCCACCCGCGCCCACGAACACGCGGTCGGCGTCGAGTTGCATCGCGCGGCCGGTCGCGAGGTCGATGCCGCGGACGGTCGGCGTGCTGCCCACAGGCTGTTCGACCGCGGTGACCAGTACGCGCGAGATGTGCCGCACGCGAGCCTGTTTGACGAACCGGTCGATGGTGTGGCGCGCGGAGTAGACCAGAGAATACGGGCAACCGGTCATGCACAGGCCGCAGCGCACGCACGAATTCGGGGCGAACGCGAGCCGCGCCTTGCCGACCACGACGCCCTTCCCGCGGATGGCGTCGCGATGGCGGCGGTAGCGATCGAGCACGGCCGCGGTCCGAGCAGACACCGGCGGCAGGCATCCGCGCGCGGAAAGCAACGGGAAGTCCTCGGCGTAGTCGTCGTCCTCGCCTGCGAGCGGCACCTCGCCCAGCACGGCCCGGTAGTGCGGTTCGATCTCGTCCCATCCAAATGGCCAGCGGCGGAACGTGGCTCGGGAGAACGGCATGATCTGCGCACCCCAAACCGTCGAGAACCCGCCCAGCGCAGCCGACACGGCTTTCTCGTTGCCGCGGTCGGGCATGGCGAGGCCACGCTGCTGGCCGCGGTCGACAAACATGTGGTTCGAGCCGTAAGCGCGCTTCTCCGGGAGCCCCGCACCGGCCATTTCCGCCGGCTGGACGCTGACCAGTTCGCGGTCGGCGCTGGCCCACTGCGCCGGTTCCAGCACGCTCATCCGCGCCACCGCCGCAGCGGTGTCATCGGCGAGCCGTTCGCCGATGTCGACGACGGTGATCTGCTGGGACGGATCGTCGGCTAGGGCAAGGATTGCCGCTGCCGCGGCCGGTCCGGTCCCGACAATGACGTTATGCATCGCCGGCCGCACGGGCGGCAGCATGAGCCTGGTGGATGTCAGCCTCGCTGAGGCCGGTCGTCAGGACCTCGGTGCGGTGGCCGCGCGCAACCTGGACCCGGCCGGCGACGTACCCACACCCGGCCAACGCGACGCCCGCCACTGCGACCACGGCCTGGCGCAGTCGCTCGGGCCGGCCGGTGACGGCGGCGAGCAGCGCCGGCCCCAACGCCAGCAGCATGCTCACGGCGAACCGCAGTTCGGCGCCGATGTTGCCGGCCTCGCCCATGTTGGCGAACGCGCTCACCTTGCTGCGGTTGACGTAGAAGCAGCGCCGCCAAAAATACGACCAGGTCAGCCTGTCCGGCGGGACGTAATGAAGTACCTGGGCCCGTGGCTCGTAGCAGACGGCGTCGGGCCCGAAGCTGTGCGCGATCCGGTGCGAGAGGTCCATGTCGTCGTGCCAGTCGGCATGGAACCCGCCGACCGAAAGGATGGCGTCGCGACGAACGCTCATGCTCGTACCGATGAGGTGGGGTGTGGGAGCGAGTCGGTCCGGTAGCGAGCGGTAGTGGCAGCCGAACACCCAGTCGAAGTCCGGCGGAAACCAGGGCGGGCGAGGCGCCCCGTAGTCCGGCAGAGGCGCACCGCCGACGGCAACGATCTCCGGATATGTCGAGTACACCTCGAGCTTCCGCTCGAGCCAGTCCGGCGCCGCTTCGGCGTCGTCGTCAAGGAAGGCGATGATCTCAGCGCCGGTGAGCAGCAGCGCGGTGTTGAGCGACGAACCCTTCGTGCCCGCGAACCGCCTTGTGGCGACGACGATCTCGACGGGCCCGCGACGAGTGCCCCACTCCTGTCGGCACCGGGCCAGCAATTCCTCGTTGATGTTCTGCTCGCCCGGTGCCGCGTGGCCGACGACGATGATCAGCTGTTGCGGAGCGATAGTCTGCGCAAGTGCTGACTCGACTGCCCGTACGAGCAGATCCCAGCGGTCCAGGGTGTAGGTACAGATGACGACGTCCGCGCGCAACACCGTCGCGCTGCGCGGCGCCGCCGAGGTCATCGGCGCATGGGGCTGCCTGGCTACCAACGACACGGGCTTCTCCCTGACAGGGCCACACCGACGGCAACGGGTCCGAGGCCGCCCGCAGTGGTTCGGGTGCAGCGACCAAGACGCCACCATCGGTGCAGACCGATTGTTTGTTCAAAGCCAACTATACATACTTATTGGATGATGTGCGCGCTGAATGCTGACGCATGGTATTCGGCTGCCTGGCGGCGGCGCGGGGACCGTACCGTGGGGGGCCTCGCTGAGTTCCTTCAATGATGTCGTTGGAGATTCAAAGATGCCCCAGACCGCGCTCGGCTTCGTTGCCCTCGTTGTGGCCGGCTGCGCCTTTGCCTCACGGTATTTCTCGATCAACAGCCACGCCGTCTTGATCATGGTGGCGCTGTCGCCGTATCTCATGCTCTGCGCGCCGGTGTCGGCGGCGTTGCTCCTCTGGGGACGACACTGGCTACTCGCTGCCGCCGGCGCGGCTTTGACTATCGCGATGCTGACGGTCCAGCTTCCCTTCTATTGCGCGTCGGACGCCGCCCGAACCGCAAGTGTCGGGCTCCGGGTCATGTCGGCGAACCTGCGTCTGGGGCGGGCCGATCCGGATCATCTCGTGAGATCGGCTCGCGGGCAGGCGGATGTCATTGCAGTCCAGGAGCTGACGCCGGAAGAAACTGACCGGCTTTCGCACGCAGGCATCGACGCCGCGTTCCCCTATCGATGGCTCGAAGCGCGCAGTGGTCCCGATGGCGTCGGCCTGTGGAGCCGGTTCCCGATCGATGCTCCGAGGCGCATCGACGATTACACATTTGCGTTTCTCACCGCGCGAATACGGCTAGCGGGCGCCTCGACAGACCCAACCCTCGTCGTAGCGCACATTGCCGGTCCGTGGCCGCAACCCATCGATGACTGGCGCCGTGACTTACATCGGTTGCCGGACACCATGTCAGAAATCGGGAAGCATGCCGGCCCTGGTTCGGTGATCGTCGCCGCTGACCTCAACAGCACAACCGACATGCGCCCGTTCCGCGCTCTGTTGACCGATGGCTACCGAGATGCCGCCGAGCAATCCGGAGCGGGGATCAAGCCCACCTTCCCCGCCGACTCGCGGCTACCCCCATGGGCCGTCATCGATCACATACTCACTCGGAATTGCACGGCAACGTCGCTGCGCACGTTGAAGATTCCCGGATCGGACCATCGGGGTCTCGTCGCGACGTTATCGATATCCGGGTCGCCGGCGCGCCCCTGATCGCAGCCGTCTGCGTTCACGACGTCCACATCGAGCAATCACTCTCCGGGTTCGGTGGGGAGCCCGCTTTGTCGAGCCAAATCCAAGCATGGTTGAACATGTCCGGATTCGGCCTCCGAGACCCGTCTTCCTGGATGTATTCGAATTGAACGTCTGCCATGTAATCGCCGGCGGCCTGCAGCGTCGGGCTGTTGAAAGCCAGTCGATAACACTGGTCGAACGTCAGATCCCATGCGACCTTCGCGTCGGAAGGTAATTCCTGGCGCACCCGCCGCAGCATCTCGTGTCCGTCGACGGGCAGCATATTCAGGTCATAGAACTGGATTCTTCCGCTGCCTTGGTCGTTGACGCCGCTGTAGACAGCACCGCTGGGCGTGAGGTAGGACGGCAAGGTCGGTTGATCGCCGTAGTTCGAGCCGTCGCTGTTCGCCGCGTTCTGCGTGTGCGAGGCGTCCCAGTGGGCCCGACTAGCCCCGACGCCAGGAATCGACTCGTCTGAAATGGCCGGCGGCGGTGCGACGCCCGATGCGCTTACCGGCGTGCTGCCCGGCGGGCGCGTTGCACAGCCCGCGGCGGTACAGACCAAGACGCACGCGACAGCGACTACAACTCGCATGAGTGCAGACTACTACAAGTCTGTTTTTGGCTGTTTATTATTCTAAAAGTATGTAATATGGGCTGATGATGTACTGCTCATTCAAGGCGTCGGACCGTGACCGCTGCGGTCGCACGTCACCGAATCGGCTCACCACCGCAGGTTAAGGAGACCAGGAAAATGCCTACTCGTTTTATGACTGACCCGCACGAGATGCGGTCGATGGCGGGCCGTTTCGACGTCCACGCCCAGACGGTGGAGGACGAGGCCCGCAAGATGTGGGCGTCTTCGCAGAACATCGCCGGGGCCGGCTGGAGCGGTACCGCGCAGGCCACCTCCTACGACACCATGGGCCAGATGAACCAGGCCTTCCGCAACATTGTCAATATGCTGCACGGTGTCCGGGATGGGCTGATCCGGGATGCGAACAACTACGAGAGCCAAGAGCAGGCCTCGCAGCAGATCCTGTCCAGCTAGCCCAAACCCGCCACACTTTTAAGGAGAACAGTCATGTCGATCAGTTACCAGTTCGGCGACGTCGACGCCCACGGCGCGATGATCCGCTCCCAGGCCGCCTCCCTGGAGGCCGAGCACCAGTCCATCGTGCGCGATGTGCTGGCCGCCGGTGACTTCTGGGGTGGTTCGGGATCGGTGGCCTGCCAGGAGTTCATCACCCAGTTGGGCCGCAACTTCCAGACCATCTACGAACAAGCCAACTCCCACGGCCAGAAAGTCCAGACCGCGGGCAACAACATGTCGTCCACCGACTCCGCCGTCGGCGGCAGCTGGGCCTAACCCCTCATCGGGTAGCGCGTCACAACACACCGGGCATCACGATGCCCGGTGTGTTGTGCTTTCTGCGGCTGGCAAGGTGAGAAGGACTGCGTGCCATCGCGTCTCGATCTTCCCCGGACGAGATCGCCGAAAGCACATTCACGCTGATGCGTTCGCAGCTTGACGACCCACCGCGTCGAGAACTTTCTGCAGGCCGTCGACCGCGCGATCGACGGCGAACGAGTCTGCGTAGTGACGTGCGGCTGCAGCCCCTCGCAACGTCGCGGTCAGTGGATCTGACAACTCGTCGAATGCGGCGGTAAGCCCCGCGACATCGTGGACCCCGACCGGCGGGAGGACCGCGGGCTGGTATTCGGGTAGACCGCCGACGGGAGAAACCACCGGAGCAACACCGAGCTGCATCGATAGCAGTTGCACGCCGCTCTGCGAGGCACCGCGGTAGTGCACGATCGAACCCTTCGCAGCAGCGAGCGTGGTGACCACATCCGCGTAGCGGTACGTGCCTGGGCGCCAACGCACGTAAGCCGGAAGGGTCCGGATCACAAGCGGTCCGTCTCCGATCAGCAGCAGCTCGTCGCCGCGCCAGCTGCCACCGTCGACGTGTCGCTCCCAGGCCTCGAGAACGATGTCGATGTTTTTGTAGGCGCCGAGCCGACCCGCTAATACGAAGTCGCGCCGCTCCTCCGGTCCGACAAACGGTGGAACGAGCGTCGAGTCGAGGTCACTGCAGAGGGGCACCACATTCACGGCCGTCCCCGCAACATCCCGCCGTGTCGCGACAGCGATTGCGGCGTAGTTGCTGTAGGTCAGGGTGGCAACCGATCGGGATCCCCACCAGTCGAACAACGCGCGCGCGTAGCACTGCCGCCGCGCCTGATCGTTCTCCCGGCGCTCGTCGTGCACCAGCTGAACGCGTGGCGCCCGCCCGGCCAACGCGATCCAGCGCGGGTCGCGAACGAGTTCCGCGATCACCACATCGGCGCGGTGTTCGTGGATGCGACGCCGAGCCGCAAGCCACGTCGACGCTGAGCGGAACCGCGGATCGAGCACCAGCTCATAGTCACGGGCCGAATCCGACTCCGGGTGTTGGTCGGTGGTCACCAACAACACGTCGACGCCGCGTGCACGCAGCGCCTCGGCTTGCACGCGCGCCAGTGGTCGCATCGACGGCGAAAGCCATAGCACCCGAGTCGCGCTCGACGTCGGGTTTGCGTTCACGCTGCCGTCACAGTTGCGTGGAAGGCCGGCCTCCGTCATCGCCATCGCCGTGCTGCGCCTTCCCGGACAGTCAGAGCCGGGCCTATCTCGCGAACGTTCAGTATCCCAAGCGCTTTCGCTACATCGAGAGCTCGACCCGGGTCGGTTCCACGACATCCTCGACAGCTACTCATGGCAGCCTCACATGATTGGCATCTGATACAGCGGGGCCGAGCAGCGTCGGAGCAAAGACGAGTTGGCCGCCCCACTCGTCGACGCGATTGAGTTGTCTGCTCAGATCGGCTTCCAGATCACACGAGAGTCCCAAAACGACGTCTGGGCGGTCTGTGGCGATGCGCTCGGGGTTGTGAATGGGGATGCGCATACCTGCCGTGAAGTGGCCGTGTTTGAAGGGATCGCGGTCGACGATGTACTCGAGCAGATCGCTGCGGATCCCGCAGTAGTTGAGCAGGGTATTTCCCATGCCCGACGCTGCGTAACCAACCACGCGCTTCTCCTCGGCGCGGCACTGAAGCAGAAACCGAAGCAGATTCTGGCGCCGTGTGACTGTGCGAGGGTGCAGCTGCAGATAACCGTCCACCCGGTGCAGTCCCGAGGCTTTCTCGAGGCCCAACACCTCAACGACGCGCGCGCTGGGTGGTGCTGCGATTCGTGCCGGGCGAGCCCAGATGCGAAGCGTACCAACATGAGTGGGCAGTAATTCCACATCGACGACGGCCAGGCCGGCGGTGGCGAGCGCACGCGTTGCCGAGAGCAAGGTGTAGTACTGGCGGTGCTCGTGATCGATCGTGTCGAACTGGACTTCACGAACCAGTTTCAGCGCGTGGTGTACCTCGATGCTGAGCCAACCGTCGTCGGCGAGCAGAACACGCAGGGCTCGCGTGAAACCCCGGACATCCGCGTGTACGCGCATAGACGTTGTTCGCAATGACCAAGTCTGCCGGGCCGTGTTCGGCTCGTACCGTGCGCGCCAATGGCTCGTCCAAATGCGCAGAGACTGTTGGCACACCACGCTCGCGGCCAGTGACGCCAACGTTGACCGACGGCTCGATTCCCAGGCACGGAATGCCTGCCGCGACGACATGTTGCAGAAGGTAACCGTCGTTGCTGGCAACCTCGACCACAAACGAATCCTCGGATAGGTCGAGTCGCTTGACGGTCTTGCGGACGAAGGCCCTGGTTTGTTGCACGCGAGCATCCGAAAACGAAGAAAAGTACGGGTACTCACTGACGGTGTCCTCCGGCATGATGGACCCGGCGAGCTGAAGCAGCAGGCAATCCTCACAAAGACGTACGCGCAGCGGAAAGGTCGGCTCAGCCAGGTCGAGATCCCCTGGTGTGAGGATCTTTTCGCACGACGGAGTAGCGCCAAGGTCCAACACCGTCACCAGTCGTTCCGAATCGCAGAGACGGCAACGCGCACATGCTCCCACCCTCGGCGTGCTGTTAGCAGCGACGCGTCTCACGGTGCACCGAGGAGAGGCCCGGACCGCGGCGGGGGCACACCGCGGCCCGGGCGTTCGAGGGGAGCCCGGCCGAACTTGCAAGGTGCGCTGCCAACCGATTCCGACACAGCGCGGTCATTGGCGAGCGATCGACTGAACACGTCGCCGCTCTGACCTTGGCCCCCAGATCTTGGGTGAAGAACGCTCATTTAACATGCCCGTCGCTGTCCACGGCGGGCTTGACCGTCTTGGCGATACGCAGAAGATCACCTGCCACCGACCAGTTGTCGATATGAGACATAGACGGACGTAATAGGTTGTGCCACTGCAGATCTGACTTTTCGATCGTCATCATGCGCCGATCCCGACCGGTGCCAGCAGCGGCCAGTTCGCATCCTTTTCGGAAATGACGCTGATCGGCAAGGGCCACTCGATCCCAAATCCCGGGTCGTTCCAGCGGAATCCCTGCTCTTCGGCGGGCGCATAGCGGCCACTGACTTGACACAGAACTTCGGTGTTGTCAGCGAGGGTCTGAAAACCATGCGCGACAAACGGCGGCAGAAACAGCGCTCGGCGATTGTCGGCGCTCAGTTGCACCATGACGTGCTTGCCGTAGGTGCGCGACTCTGGGCGCACGTCGACCGCTACGTCGACGATCGCGCCGCGGACACAGCGCACCAACTTAGCCTCCGCATGCGGAGAGACCTGACGGTGTATGCCGCGCAAGGTCCCTCGGGCGTAGCTGTACGCGAGGGTCGTCCGCGCGACGTTGAAGGGTACGCCATGTTCGCCGAACTCTTCGGCGCAGAAAGCATCCGAGTCGAAACCACGATCATCACGCAGCGGTTCGATGTCGATAATCGTCACTCCGGCAACGTCAGTGGGCCTGTACTTCACTGGAGCTCTCGCTTTCGGAAATGGGCTTCATCCTCCACGACGCCGCGTCGGCCCACGAAAAGCGCCTGGGCGCAATCCGAACCGACGGCCGTCAGGTTGTCTCGCGCAATTCTCATCGGCGTCACGCCGGCGCCGATGTCATCGCAGTGGCCTCCGATCCCAGCCACAGAACCGAAACCGACCGGCGTCAGCGCCATCATGAAGGCCGACCCGCGGGCCCGGCGGAGTCCTCTTGCGCCCACAGGGACGCCGGGCGCGGCGTCGCCTCGCGACCCGGGAGCGATGAAACCGGCTGTCGGCATAACGGTGATTATACATACTTGAGGAATGAAGTAGCCACTTACGGTAAACTTTAGGTATCGACCGGTCCGCCGCGTGGCGTTCGCCTGAATCACCCGATGTGGCTCAGCCCGTGTAGACCGGGCGTTGCACCACGGCGGGACGGTAAAAGTAGCGGGCACTCTGCGGGGCGCTGGTGTTCTGACGCCCAGCCATCTTCGACAGCGGAGGTCCCATCGGGGTGCCCTGCCCGCCCGGCATGACCGGTGGCGCAGCCCCTAGCGCGCTCGCACCGCCCGGAACTGCCGAGGCGACTTGGCTGAAGGCCGGCGCAGCGGACGTCCAGCCCTCCGGAACCGACAACGCCCCCAGCGAGGCCGCCCGCCCCACATTTGCGGTCATCACCGCGTCACCCACCCCCGGTGAGCCGAGGGCACCCGCCCCGGGGGTCCACCCGTTGCCGATCGCCGATCCGAACACCGGCCCCGACTGGATCGAATACATGAGTGAAACAGCCGAGTCGGGCGCCGCGAGGCTCGAAGTAGACATCGACGCGGACGAGGTGGTGAGTCCCGAGACGAGGCTGGTCCCCGAGGTCAGTGCCGTCGACGAGGACGTCACGGTCGCCAACGGCGACAGCGGCGACGCCGACGAGACCGAGGTCGCGGCAGAGGCGAGTCCCTGCAGTGCACTGGGCATCGCGGCGGTGGTCAGCGGGGTGGACAACGCCGAACCCAGCGGCGTGGACAACGCCGAACTGAGCGGTGACACGATCTGCATGCCCGTGCCAGCCGTCGTGCCGGCAACTTGCGTAGCCGCCGCAGCCAGCCCGGTCAAGCCGGCGGAGTTGGTGGTCTGCAGTGGAGCAGTGAACGGCGTCAGCGCCGATGCAACCGACGACGCGCCCGCATAGCCGTACATCGCTGCGGCGTCCTGAGCCCACATCTCGACGTAGTCGGCCTCGGTGGCCATGATCGCCGGGGTGTTCTGACCGAAGAAGTTTGTCGCGACCAGAGCCAGCAGCAGCGCGCGGTTCGCCGCGATCACCTCCGGGGGCACCGTGAGAGCGAAGGCTGCCTCGTAGGCGGCCACCGCCGCTTGAGCCTGAGCCGCTGTCAGTTCAGCGTGCGCCGCAGTAGCGGTTATCCACGAGACATAGGTGTCGGCCGCCGTCGACATCGATACCGACGAGGGGCCCAGCCATGACGACGTCAGGTCCATGATCGCCGCGGCATAGGCCGTCGCCGTCACATACAGCTCGTCGGCCAAGGCGTTCCACGCCGCCGAAGCGGCAATCATCGGCCCCGCTCCCGGACCGGTGTACATCCGCGCGGAGTTGATTTCCGGCGGAATAGCCGCAAACTCCAGCATCTAGGAGCCGCCCGCCCAATAGGATCGCGACATGGCCGTCCGCTGTGCGTCGCACCAGTCCCCCCAGGTAAGCGCCATGGGTCGCGTCAGACCGATAACACTCATACTCGCCAGTTTACATACTTTTTGAATCATGTATAGTCATGAACAGACCGTAAGTCTCGAAAGAGTTGCGGTCGGGTGCATCGGCTCAGGGGTGGCTTCCAAGCCGCGTCGATCGCCAATCGCGGATAGCTATTGGACTAAACTCGTGAGACGACGCCTCGAGACCTAGGGGCCCGTTGTCTAAACATCGCGGCGGAGCATCACTAGGTGGCCCATTTATGACCGAGACGACTGACAGCAAGGCGGATTCCACGCGCCAGCAGATTCTGCGCGCTGCGGCACGTCAGTTCGCTCGACTGCCCTACCATCAGGTTGGGCTCGACGACGTCCTTGCCGAGGCTGAATTGACCAAGGGCGCTATGTATTTCCATTTCCGCTCGAAGCATGCGCTGGCGCTGGCCGTCATCGAAGATCAAGCCGCCCGGTCCGGCGAGGCGGTCGCAGACCTGCAGGCACGTAAGTTCTCCGGCTTGGAGACGCTGATCGATTTCTCCTACCAATTGGCGGTCCGCGATATCAGCGAGGACATCACCCGGGCAGCACTGCATCTGCTCGAGTCGATCGGCCGGATCGAAGGGCTGCAGGCGAAGTTGCAGGGCGAATGGATTGACAGCTTGGCGCTCACCGTGCGACGCGGGATCGCTGAGGGCGATGTGTTCCCCGAGTGCGAGCCACAGGACGTAGGGCGTCTGGTCGTGTCGCTCTACATGGGCCTGCGCCAGACCAGTGACCTCGACGAACCGGAGAGATTTCTTCGCGAACTCGAGAAGACCTGGGCGTTGACACTGCCTGGCTTCGTGCGTCCGCAGCGCCTCGAGTATTTCCGGCAATTCATCGGTCGACGCACCACAATCGCCATCGGAAGTACATCCGCGTTAGCGGGTTCAGGCTGATCGGGCCATCGATCACGGTCCCATGACCAGCGGTACCCTACCGCCGCACTGTTAGGCTTCCCGCCGAGTGAGGAGCGGTGTGGAAACCGGGGATCCCGGAGTTTGCACGCATAATAAGTACTCCGGAGATAGGAAATCATGGCCCGCCAGGTTCGATCGGAAGCCACACGGCGAAAGATCCTCGACGCCGCTGTCGAGGTGTTCAGTGAGGTGGGGTTCGCGGCCGCCGATCGAGGCGCGATCATCGAGCGCACCGGGATGACGAAGGGCGCCTTCTACCACCACTTCGATTCGATGGAAGCACTCGCGTCGGCCATCATCGAAGAGGGCGCGAACCTGGTGGTCGCCGAACTGGGCTCGATGTCGGATTCGTTTTCTCCGGCACTGGAGAACATCCTGCACAGCAGCTTCATCACCGCGGATCTGTTCGCTTCCAACAGCGTCGTTCGCATCGCCGAACAGTTGACCCTCGCGTTCGGCAAATTCAACGCCACCGCGATGTCGGCCTACAACACCTGGGTCGAGGCGATGACAGTCGAGGCCGTTCGGGCGATCAACGAGGGCGACATCCGCTCAGAACTCGACCCGAAATTGGTCAGCGAGTCGCTGGTCAGCGCGATGTTCGGGGCCCGAGTCCTCGGTCAGACGACGTCCGACGCCGGCGATCTCGTCCGGCGGCTCACCCAGATGTGGGAGCTGCTGTTCCCCGCGATCGTCACCGAGACGTCGCTGGGCTATTACCGCGAGTTCCTGTCCCGCGAAGCACTGCGTCACGTCGAGCACAACAGCTCATCCTGACGGTCAGGTCAGCGCTCGTTGACCCACAGGTGCTCGGTGAGGTCCTGGAAGGTCGCGAGCGCGATCTTGTCGTCGGCACGCCGCAACGCGGATTTGCTCATCAGCGCACGGACGGTCGAACCGTCTTTGTGCGCCAGGTCGACGACCATGTTCGCCAGGACGTCCACGACGGCGAGCACCGGCTCCGTTTCCAGTGCCCCATAGAAGATGTCGTGGAATTTCAGCTCGACGACCTCCTCCGCGGCACGGCCGACCATCTCGGCGAACGCCCTGTTCGCGAACACGATGGTGCCGTCTTGGAGTACCGCCAGCGTCGGAACCGGGATCCGCTCCAGTAAGACCAGCGCCGGCAACCGCTGCAGCGCTTCGATCGGCGATAGGCTCGCTCGCGCAGTCTGTCGTCGGTCCACCTGCTGATTATGGTCTATCGCGCTGTCAAACGCCCGACCAGTCGCTGAGAATCGCACGCAGGGCATCCTGGTGACCTGGGAAGCTCAGGGTGGTGCAGGTCTTTGCCCCGGCCGTGCGGATAATGACACGCTGAACGGGTGGCGGCACAGCAGCGAGGAGGTTCGATGACGACGCACGGCGAGGCGGCGGTCCTCGTCCTGGCGGCCGGGGCCGGAACCCGGATGCGCTCGGACACCCCGAAGGTGCTGCACACCCTGGCCGGCCGCAGCATGCTGGCACATTCTCTGTACGCGATCACCAAGATGGCGCCGCAACATCTGGTGGTGGTGCTGGGCCGCGAACACCAGCTCATCGAAGAAGCCATCCGGGATGCGGCCGGGACGCTGGGGCGTCCGATCGACGTGGCAACCCAGGACCAGCAGCTCGGCACCGGCCACGCCGTGCTCTGCGGCTTGTCAGCGCTGCCCGAGGACTTCGGCGGGGTCGTGGTCGTGACGTCTGGTGACATCCCGCTGCTCGACGCCGACACCCTGGCCGATCTGGTCGCCACGCACACCGCCCGCGGCGCGGCAGTCACCGTGCTGACCACGACGCTGAGCGATCCGACCGGTTACGGGCGCATCCTGCGCACGCAGGACCACGAGGTGATCGCGATCGTGGAGCAGGCGGACGCGACGCTGTCGCAGCGGGAAATCCGCGAAGTCAACGCCGGGGTGTATGCCTTCGACATCGCCGCGCTGCGGTCGGGACTGACCCGGCTGTCCGCCGACAACGCCCAGCAGGAGCTGTACCTGACCGACGTCGTGGCGATCGTCCGGCAGGACGGGCAGGTGGTGCAGGCCCGGCACGTCGACGACAGCGCGCTGGTGGCCGGCGTCAACAACCGCGTGCAGCTGTCCGAGCTGGCCGCCGAGCTCAACCGCCGCATCGTCTCCGGTCACCAGCTGGCCGGCGTCACCGTCGTCGACCCGTCGAGCACCTGGATCGACGTCGACGTGACCATCGGCCGCGACACCGTGATCCAGCCCGGAACGCAGCTGCTCAGCGGCACCCGCATCGGCGGCCGGTGCAGCATCGGTCCGGACACCACGCTGACCGACGTCGTCGTCGGCGACGATGCCTCGGTGGTACGGACGCACGGTACGGACGCGTCGATCGGCAACGGCGCGGTGGTCGGGCCGTTCACGTTTCTGCGGCCCGGCACCGCGCTCGGCGCCGAGGGCAAGCTGGGCGCGTTCGTCGAGACCAAGAACGCCACCATCGGCACCGGCACCAAGGTGCCGCACCTGACCTATGTGGGTGACGCCGACATCGGCGAGCACAGCAATATCGGCGCCTCGAGCGTGTTCGTCAACTACGACGGCACGTCCAAGGCCCGCACCACGGTCGGCTCGCATGTGCGCACCGGCTCGGACACCATGTTCGTCGCGCCGGTCACCGTCGGCGACGGCGCCTACACCGGCGCCGGCACGGTGGTGCGCGAGGACGTCCCGCCCGGCGCGTTGGCGGTCTCCGGCGGACAGCAGCGCAACATCGAGGGCTGGGTGGAAAGGAAACGGCCCGGCAGCGCGGCCGCAGAGGCCGCCCGTGCGGCGCACCAGGCAACCGACGAGCAGACTTGACGCGAACGCGGCAGCGCAGCCGCGTTTCGCTACCTACTATTTGTACTGCGTATTTTCCTCAAGCCAGCCATCCGACCCGAATCAGCGAGGGCAGCCCGTGAGCTACGACTGGACTGACAACCGCAAGAATCTGATGCTCTTCTCGGGTCGCGCGCACCCGGAGCTGGCCGAGCAGGTGGCCAAGGAGCTCGACGTCCACGTCACCGCGCAGACGGCGCGGGAGTTCGCCAACGGCGAGATCTTCGTCCGCTTCCACGAGTCGGTCCGCGGGTGCGACGCCTTCGTCCTGCAATCACACCCGTTGCCGGTCAACCAGTGGCTGATGGAACAGCTGATCATGATCGACGCGCTCAAACGCGGAAGCGCCAAGCGGATCACCGCGGTCGTGCCGTTCTACCCCTATGCCCGTCAGGACAAGAAGCACCGCGGTCGCGAGCCGATCTCGGCACGCCTGGTCGCCGACCTGTTCAAAACCGCGGGTGCGGACCGGATCGTCACCGTCGACCTGCACACCGACCAGATCCAGGGATTCTTCGACGGGCCGGTCGATCACATGCGCGCACAGAACCTGCTGACCGGTTACATCAAGGACAACTACGCCGGCGGCGACATGGTCGTGGTCTCCCCCGACTCCGGCCGGGTGCGGATCGCCGAGAAATGGGCTGACGCGATGGGCGGCGTCCCGCTGGCGTTCATCCACAAGACCCGTGACCCGCGGGTGCCCAACCAGGTGGTGTCCAACCGGGTGGTCGGTGAGGTGCAGGGGCGTACCTGCGTCCTGATCGACGACATGATCGACACCGGTGGCACCATCGCCGGCGCGGTCAAGCTGCTGCGCAAGGACGGCGCGAAAGACGTCGTCATCGCGGCCACCCACGGTGTGCTGTCCGAGCCGGCGTCTGAGCGGCTGGCCGAGAGCGGTGCCAAAGAGGTGATCGTCACCAACACGTTGCCGATCGGCGAGGAAAAGCGCTTCCCGCAGCTCACCGTGCTCTCGATCGCGCCGCTGCTCGCGACCACCATCCGCGCGGTATTCGAAAATGGTTCCGTGACAGGGCTCTTCGACGGTGACGCATAGATGACTGCTGCGGTCATCTACCACAACCCGAAGTGCTCGACATCGCGCAAGACCCTGGAGCTGCTGCACGCCTTCGGTATTGAGCCCGACGTGGTGCAGTATCTCAAGACGCCGCCGACCCGTGATGAGTTGGCCGCAATGATTCGCGCGGCCGGGATCGATGTACGCAGCGCCGTGCGCACCCGCGAATCGCTGTACGCCGAGCTCGACCTGGCCGGCGCGACCGACGACCAATTGCTCGACGCCATGGCAGAGCACCCCATTCTGATCGAGCGGCCCTTCGTCGTCACACCGAAAGGCACCCGGCTGGCCCGTCCGGTCGACACGGTCCGCGAGATCTTGTGAGAGCGCCGGTACGGCTCGCTGCGGTGTCGGCCGTCTTAGCGGCGCTTGCCTTGTCGATGGTCGGCTGTGGTCCGAAAAACCCGGACTACCAATCGATTTGGTCCACCACACCAACGACGACGACCCCGACGCCGAGCGGGACTCCAGTACCGTTCTCACAGTATCTGGAAAGCAACGGAGTGTCGGGCGAGCCAGTGGCACCGGACAAGGTGACCGAACTGACCGTGTCGATACCGACGCCCCCGGGCTGGCAGAAAGTCGACAAGCCGAACGTCCCACCCACCACGGAGTTGATCGCCAAGGGCGAGGGCTTTCCCAACGCCATGCTCATCGTGTTCAAACTGGGCGGCGACGTCAACGCGGCCGAGCTGGCCAAGCACGGCAACGACGATGCCCGGCTCGCGCAGAACTTCAAACAGCTCGAGTCGTCGGATACCGCCTTCCACGGCTTCCCGTCGTCGATGATCGAGGGCAGCTACAACCTCGGCGATCAGCGGCTGCACACCATCAACCGCATCGTGATCGCCAACGGGCCCGGCGCCGACCCCGAGCACTATCTCATTCAGCTCGCCGTCACCAGCCTGGCCGACCAGGCCGTCGCCGACGCGGTCGACGTCGAGGCGATCCTGCACGGATTCACCGTCACCGCAAAGAAGTAGCACGCACCATCGCGTGGCACCGGATTACTGTGGGTGCCATGACGTCGTGGACCGCCGCAGACCTGCCCTCGTTCGCCGGACGCACCGCTATCGTCACCGGAGCCAATAGCGGCCTCGGCGAGGTGACGGCCCGCGAGTTGGCCCGGGCCGGCGCGACGGTGGTCCTGGCCGTGCGCAACATCGACAAAGGCAAAGCTGCGGCCCGGGGCATGAAGGGCAAAGTCACGGTGCGATCCCTCGACCTGCAGGACCTGGCGTCGGTACGCACGTTCGCGGACGGGACCGACGCGGTCGACATCCTGGTCAACAATGCCGGCATCATGGCGGTCCCGCGAGCGGTCACCAAAGACGGCTTCGAGAGCCAGATCGGCACCAACCACCTCGGACACTTCGCGCTGACCAACCTGCTGTTGCCCAAGATCACCGACCGCGTCGTGACGGTGTCGTCGCTCATGCACTGGATGGGGTACATCAGCCTCCGAGACCTGAACTGGACGGCCCGGCCCTACTCGGCGTGGGTGGCCTACGGCCAGTCCAAGCTCGCCAACCTGCTGTTCACCAGCGAACTGCAGCGCCGACTCGAGGCGGCCGGCTCGCCCGTACGGGCGCTCGCCGCACACCCCGGCTACTCGCACACCAACCTGCAGGGGCAGTCCGGCCGCAAGCTCGGAGACGCGCTGATGTCCTTCGGCAACCGGTTCGCCAGCGACGCCGACTTCGGCGCCCGGCAGACGCTCTACGCCGTCGCCCGGGACGTCCCGGGCAACAGTTTCATCGGCCCGTCCTTGGGCATGGGTGGCCGCAGCAGGCCGGTCGGGCGCAGCCCGCTGGCCAAACGCGCTGCTACCGCCAGTGCGCTGTGGGATTTGTCCGAGCGGCTGACGGACACCAAATTTCCGCTCTGAGCCCCTGATGCGCTAGCCTGACCAGGCGTCACGGCGAGGGCGGCTCACACGGGCTGCCGTTATCGACGGGGACCCGACTCAGTTGTCGCGATCCTGGCCGTGCCAGAAACCTGACCCAGGAGCGACACCATGGCCAATGCCGTCAATAAACTCACCGCGCTGGTGCGGACCCAAACCGGTAAAGGCGCGTCCCGGCGAGCACGGCGCGAAGGCAAGATTCCGGCCGTCCTCTACGGCCACGGCGCCGACCCGCAGCACCTCGAACTTCCCGGACACGACTTCGCCGCAGTGCTCCGCCACGCCGGTACCAACGCGGTGCTCACCCTCGACATCGACGGCAAAGAGCAGTTCGCGTTGACCAAGGCGCTCGACATCCACCCGATCCGCCGCAGCATCACCCACGCCGACCTGTTGGTCGTCCGCCGCGGCGAGAAGGTCAACGTCGAGGTCAACGTCGAGGTGGTCGGCGAGGCCGCATACGGCACCCTGGTGACCCAGGAGGCCAGCACGATCGAGATCGAAGCCGACGCCATGTCGATCCCGCAGTCGTTGGTCTTGTCGCTCGACGGCGCCGAGCCAGGTACCCAGTTCACCGCCGCGCAGATCTCGCTGCCGACCGGCGTCACGCTGGTCTCTGACCCCGAGTTGCTGGTCGTCAACGTGGTCAACGCGCCGACCGCCGAGGATCTCGAGGCCGAGGGCGCCGGCGAGGCGGCCCCGGGCGCAGAGCCTGCCGAGGTGTCCGCCGACGGGGAGGACGAGTCGGCCGAAGCCGAGTCCGACTCCGAATAGTCCGTGGCCGAACCACGATTGGTGGTCGGCTTGGGCAACCCCGGGCCGAACTACGCGCAGACGCGGCACAATCTGGGGTTCATGGTGGCCGACCTACTCGCGGCCCGGTTGGGTTCGAACTTCAAGGTGCACAAGCGTTCCGGTGCCGAGATCGTCACCGGTCGGCTCGGTGGGTGCTCAGTGGTGCTGGCCAAGCCGCGCTGCTACATGAACGAGTCCGGCCGCCAAGTGGGCCCGCTGGCCAAGTTCTATTCGGTGCCTGCCGCGGACGTGCTGATCATCCACGACGAGCTCGACATCGACTTCGGCCAGATCCGGCTGAAGATCGGCGGCGGCGAGGGTGGCCACAATGGCCTGCGGTCTGTTGCGCAAGCCCTGGGCACCAAGGACTTTCAGCGGGTACGGATTGGAATCGGCCGACCGCCCGGGCGTAAGGATCCGGCGGCATTCGTGCTGGAGAACTTCACCGCCACCGAGCGCCCGGAGGTGCCGACGATCTGCGAGCAGGCCGCCGATGCGACCGAGCTGCTCATCGAGCTGGGTCTGGAGTCGGCCCAGAACCGGGTGCACGCGTGGTAGCCCGCTACTCGCTCTCATACGTCCGCTGCCGGTAGCTCGACGGGGTCTCGCCGCAGAACCGGGTGAAGGCGCGGGTGAACGCACTCATGCTGTCGAAACCGACTGCGGTGGCGGTCTTCTGCACCGACTCACCGGGAGCGACCAGCAGCGCCATGGCGCACAGCATCCGGGCATGCAATAGATAAGTCCGCCAAGACATTCCGATGGCGGTGTCGAACTGGCGTCGCAGCGTGCGCTCAGACACTGCGACCGCGCGACCGACCTCGGCGGCGGTCACCGACGCCAGGTGCGCCTTCGTGTAGTCCATCGCCGCGGCCACGACCGGGTTGTCGGCCGCGGGCAGGCTCAGCGGCGCCTCGTGGTCGAGCGCCTCGAACACCAAGTGGCCCAACGTCTGAAAGAACCCGTCGGATACCGGGTCGCTGTCCGGGCGACCGATCGGCCAGCGCAGCGCATAGATCATCATCTGCCGGATCAACGGCGACACCGCGACGATGCGGGCCCGGCTGTCACGAACGTCCACGTCGGGCAACAGGTCCGGGTCGAACATCACCGCCACGCTGCGGACGTTGGGGGTCATGGTGGCCTGGTGTTCCAGGCCGACCGGGATCCAGGCAGCCTGCTGCGGCGGCAGCAGGTAGTGCGCCGACGCCGTCTCGACCTCCACGACGCCGCCGATCGCGTATTGGATCTGATGCAGGTCGTGCGAGTGCCAACCGGTGACCAGCCGATGCCCTTCGTAGAGGTAACTGCCCGCCCGGGCTCGTCCGCCGCGGCGCAGCTCGACCGGGCCGATACGGGCCCGGCCGGTCGGCTTGGCCGATTGAGACAAATGTCTGGCCGAAGATGCGGAGACGGTCATCGGCCTCCAGGGTACAAGTGAAGACGTGAATACAGACGACCTGATCCTGGTCAGCATCGACGACCACGTCGTGGAGCCGCCGGACATGTTCCTGCGCCACGTGCCCGAGAAATACAAGGACGAGACGCCGATCGTCGTCACCGACGCTCACGGTGTCGACCAGTGGATGTATCAGGGCAGGCCGCAGGGCGTCAGCGGGCTCAACGCCGTGGTGTCCTGGCCGGCCGAGGAATGGGGCCGCGACCCCGCCGGCTTCGCCGAGATGCGTCCGGGCGTCTACGACGTGCACGAGCGTGTCCGCGACATGAACCGCAACGGCATCCTGGCGTCGATGTGCTTCCCCACCTTCACCGGCTTCTCCGCCCGTCACCTCAACATGACACGCGAAGACGTCACTCTGATCATGGTGTCGGCCTACAACGACTGGCACATCGACGAATGGGCCGGGTCTTACCCCGGCCGGTTCATCCCGATCGCCATTCTGCCGACGTGGACTCCGGAGGGGATGTGCGCCGAGATCCGCCGGGTGGCCGCCAAGGGTTGTCGCGCGGTCACCATGCCGGAACTGCCTCACCTGGAAGGGCTTCCGAGCTACCACGACGACGACTACTGGGGCCCGGTGTTCCGCACGCTCTCCGAGCAGAACGTGGTGATGTGTCTGCACATCGGCACCGGTTTCGGGGCGATCAGCATGGCGCCCAACGCGCCGATCGACAACCTGATAATCCTGGCTACCCAGGTGTCGGCGATGTGCGCGCAGGATCTGCTGTGGGGGCCGGCGATGCGCAACTATCCCGACCTGAAGTTCGCCTTCTCCGAGGGCGGCATCGGCTGGATCCCGTTCTACCTCGACCGTAGCGACCGGCACTACACCAACCAGAAGTGGCTGCGCCGCGACTTCGGTGACAAGTTGCCCAGCGACGTGTTCCGCGAGCACTCACTGGCCTGCTATGTCACCGACAAGACGTCGCTGAAACTGCGCCACGAGATCGGCATCGACATCATCGCCTGGGAATGCGACTACCCGCACTCCGACTGCTTCTGGCCCGACGCCCCCGAGCAGGTGCTGGCCGAACTGAACGCTGCCGGCGCCGACGACAGCGACATCAACAAGATCACTTGGCAGAATTCCTGCCGGTTCTTCGGCTGGGACCCGTTCGCCCGCACGCCACGCGAACAGGCCAACGTCGGGGCGTTGCGGGCCAAGGCATCCGACGTCGACGTCTCGATTCGCCCGCGCAAGGAATGGGCGCGGATCTACGAGCAGAAACAGCTCGCGGCTTCGACCTGATCGACCCGCGAGAAGACGCAGAATCGCATGAAAATCGCGGATGTCGTGCGATTTCGCGTCTGCTCGGCGTTGTTAGGTGACCAGCGTGACGGAGTTCGCCCGGCGCAGCTTGCCCGACGACGTCTTCGGAATGGTGCCGGGTCCGAGCACCACGACGTTGCGCGGCCGCACGTCGACCTCGGTGACGACCTCATGGGCCACTTGGTGCTCGATGCGGCGCACCTCGGCCGGGTCCTGCCAGGCGTTGGATTCCACCGCGACGGCGAAGGTCTCGCGGGAATGCCCGGCGTCGAGCCGGACCGCGACGGCGCAGCCGATGCGCACCCCCTCGACACGGCCCGCGGCCCGCTCGATGTCGGTCGGGTAGATGTTGCGGCCGGCCATGATGATGACGTCCTTGACGCGGCCACACACCACGATGTGGCCGTTCTCCATCTGGTAGCCGAGATCACCGGTGTCATACCAGCCGTGCTTGTCCTGCGCGGGCAGGAAACCGCCCATGGTGATGTAACCGGGTGTCACGCATTCACCCCGCAGTTCGATGACGCCGACACCGCGAGCGGGCATCACTTCGCCGTTCTCGTCCACCACGCGGGCTTCGAGATCCTTGAGCAGCGGACCGAGCGATGCCAGCCGCCGGGTGTTGCCCTTGCTGGACGGGACGGCGCGGCGCAGCGCAGCCAGCAGATCGGCGTCGACCTCGTCGACGACCAGGCCGGCGTTGCACTCGGAGAACGACACCGCGAGCGTCGTCTCCGCCATGCCGTAGGCGGGCAGGATGGCCGACGGCTTCAGCCCGAATGCCTTGCCCGCATCCAGCAGGTCCTCGACATCGGCGGGGTCGACGGGCTCGGCGCCGGACAGCGCGAACCGTAGCGTCGATAGGTCGTACTGGCCGGGCTCGGCCTGGTTGCGCAGCCGCTTGGCGAACAACGCGTAGGCGAAGTTGGGCGCCGCGGTCATGGTGCCCTTGTATTTGTCGATGAGCTTTGCCCACAGCAATGTGTCGCGCAGGAAGTCCATCGGCGTGACCTTGACCAGCTCGGCGCCGAAGTACATCGGGATGGTCAGGAACCCGACCATGCCCATGTCGTGGAAGCAGGGCAGCCAGCTGACCATGACGTCCTTGTCGACGTCGTACTCGGCGCCGATGAACATCGCCTCGGCGTTGGAGTAGATGTTGCGATGGGTGATCTGGACGGCTTTGGGAGATCCGGTCGAGCCCGACGTCAACTGCATCAGCGCCAGGTCGTCTTCGTCCGTCTCGAGCGGATCGATCGGCTCGCCCTCGAGCAGGTCGCCGATCGTGAGCACCTTGATGCCCTTCTCCTCGAGCACCGGAATGGCGACGAGGAACGGCTCCGAGACGATGACGGCGTTCGCCTCGATCATCGTGATGACGTTCATGGTGTCCTCGGCCCACACGGCGAGGTCAGTACGGGGCGTCGGCTGGTGCAGCATCGTCAGGCTGGCGCCACGCATCCAGAGCGCCTGCGCGGTCGGCGCGATCTCCACCGGGAACCCGGCCAGCACGCCGACGGCGTCACCGTGTCCGACGCCCGCTGCGGCCAGTCCGCCGGCGATGCGGCGCGCCCGCTCGTGCACTTCGAGCCAGGTGTGCCGGACTGGTTCGTACGGCTCGCCGGTAACCATGCCGCGCGTCGTCTCGTGGGCGTTGCGGAACATGTTGTCGGTAAACCTGCTCACGAATGCCTCCTCGGTTCCGGCGCCATCGCCCAGCCCTTAATGTTGCTCCTGCTCAAGCACACATTGGGATAGCCGCGCGCCCACAGTTGGGCAGCAATTTCATCTCGAATCGGTGGTGACGCGATATCTGCGCGCAACGTTGCCACGTGAGAAGAAATACGCCCGCCGACCTGGACGGCGGGCGGAGGAAGCAGTCGCAGTGCTTGACCGGTATTCATCACCGTGGGATATCTTAAACTCCTCTTAGAGAAGTGCCAAATTTTGCGCCAAATATTCTCTGGCGTCGTGTCACGTGGGCGCGGGCACCACCCGCGCACCGTGCACCGGGCCGCTGGCCACTCGGACCGTGCGGCAGACGCCCGCCCCGGACAGTTCGGTACCGACGTCGACCGCCGAGGGCCCCGATCGGCACAAGAACGTGCACGTCGGACCGGAACCCGACACGATGCCCGCCAACGCACCAGCCTCGACGCCGGCGCGCAACACCCGGCGCAACGCCGGCTTCATGCTCAGCGCGGCCGGCTGCAATTCATTACCCAGCAACGGCGCAAGCTGCTCAGGGTCACCAGCGGCCAGGGCTGCCACGACCGGCTCGGGGTCATCCAGGCGCGGCGGTTGGCCGACTTCTCTGAGCCGGTCCAGTTCGCCGAACACTTTCGGGGTGGACAACCCGCCCTCGGCGAACGCCAAGACCCAGTGAAAAGTGCTGCGGGCCAACACCGTCGCGAGCTCTTCGCCGCGCCCGGTGCCCAATGCCGTACCACCGTGCAGGGCGAAGGGCACGTCGCTGCCGAGTTTCGCGGCCAGCGTGTGCAGGTCCCGCCGCGGCACCCCGAGTTCCCACAGCGAGTTGAGTGCGACGAGGACCGCAGCCGCGTCCGCGCTGCCGCCGCCCATGCCACCGGCCACCGGAATGCTCTTCTCGATCGAGATCGACACATCGGGCGCCCGGCCGACGTGCTCGGCCATCAACACGGCGGCTTGCCACGCCAAATTGCGTTCGTCGACCGGAAGCTGGTCGGCGCCTTCGCCACTGATCGTCAGCGACAGCAGGTCGGCGCTGCGGACCGTCACCTCGTCGACCAGCGAGACGGCATGGAACACCGTCGTCAGGTCGTGGTAGCCGCTATCGAGAAGATCCCCGACCGCCAGATGGAGGTTGATTTTGCCGGGCGCACGGACCGTGACCGAGCCAGTGGGCACCCATTCCGCAGCGGTGTTCCCGTCCATCGGCACCGCACGAGACTATCGCCCGCGGCCGGTCAGCTCGCCGAAGCGTGCCGTTGTCCCCGTGGCGCGCTGTCGCCGACTTGACCCGAACGCTGGTAGAGCCGGACGAATTCATCGATGGTCAGCGTCTCGCCGCGGCGAGCCGGGTCGATGCTCGCAGCGAGCAGTCGACTGGCGGATTCGTTGCCCGAGCCCGCCCACTCGACGAACGCATTGCGAGATGTCTTGCGCCGCTGAGCAAATGCCGTGTCGATGAGGCGGAACACGTTGTTGCGAAAAGCCGGGTCGGTCGGCCAGGGCGGTGTTGCGTAGCGGTCGATTCGCACCAGCCCGGAGTAGACGCGCGGGATGGGCCAGAAGACGGTCGGCGATACGGTGCCCTGCCGGCGAACCTGGCCGTAGTAGCGCACCTTGGCGCTCGGTACGCCGTACTCCTTGCCGCCCGGTTCGGCAGCCAGTCTTTCGGCGACCTCGGCCTGCACCATCACCGTCACCGTGCGCAGCGACGGAAATTCGGCGAGCAGATGCAGCAGCGCGGGGACGGCGACGTTGTAGGGCAGGTTCGCCACCACCGCTGTCGGCTCGGAAGCCAGGTCGCCGGGTCCGATGGTCAGCACGTCACGGTTCAGCACCGTCAGTCGCTGACTTTCACTGTGCGAATGCTCGGCAACGGTGCGCGGCAGTCGCTCGGCCAGCACGGGATCGATCTCGACGGCGCTCACGGTGGCGCCCCGGTCGAGCAACGCCAGGGTCAACGAGCCCAGACCGGGGCCTACTTCCAGGACGTGGTCGTCCCGGCCGACTCCGGACGACGACACAATCCGGCGCACCGTGTTGGCGTCGTGAACAAAGTTCTGCCCCAACGACTTACGTGGCCGGAAGTCGAGTTCCTTGGCCAACCGCCGGATGTCGGTCCGCCCAAGTAACTGGATGGTCAGCGCGCACCCGCTCGTCCGCTGCACACCGGCCACGCACCCCAGCCCTGACGGGCCCGCGTCACCTCGGCGACGGCGATCTGCTCTTCCCGGCTGGCCATGTCGGCGCGCGGCGCGAACCGCAGACCGCCGTTGCGCTCCCAGGTGTTCTGGTCGAACTGCACGCCGCCGTAGTAACCGTTTCCGGTGTTGATCGCCCAGTTACCGCCGGCCTCGCAGCGCGAGATGGCGTCCCAGATCTCACCGTTGCCAACCGCCGGCACTTCGGTGCCGGGCTTGGTGCCGACCCGCACCACTGCCTCGCGGGCGGGTGTGATGACGTGGCTGGCAACCGGCAGCCTGCCGGTCTCGACTCCGTTGACCTTGGACACCGAGAACGTCACGTCCTGCGTGCCCGCGGTGCCCTTGTCCTCGACGATCTCACGGCTGACGTTCATCTGCGGGTCTTCGATCCGGCGCCGCGGCGGAACCAGCGGCACCCGCTCGGTGATCTGCTCGATCCGGTTGCGGGTCACCTGGATGTGCATGCCGTCGATCACGGGGGCCGCCGCACCGGGCGTCACCTGGTCGCTCTGCAGCAGGGGGGCCCCGACGCCGGCCAGCAGGTCGCCGACCCGGGCCGCGGCGAGGTGGACGTTGCGCACCACACCGCCGTCGTCGAGCTCGACCGTCTTGGCGCTGACGACCGGCAGTGCCATACCCGCCAGCGGCACCCGGCTGCCGCGCGACGCCGCCGCCGGCGCGGTGTCGGTCATCGCCAGCTGGGCCAATGCCTCGTCGACCGTCGAGGCTGTCGTCCAGACCTGCTTGGTGTTCTGCCCGTCCAGCGAGATCTGCAGCGGCCGGCTGCGACGCAGCACGATGTTGGCGGCGTTGGGAACTCTTTCACCGGCGGCCGGGTAGAGGTCGTCGCGATCGCTGACGCCGAACCCGTTCTCCTTGATGATGTCGATCACCCGCGACTTCATCGTGGTCACGGTCATGGCGGTGCCGTCGACATTGAGCGTCACCGTCTTGTAGTCGGCGACCGCAAAGCAGCCGGCGAATGCCAAGACCAGCAACAAGCCCGCAACGAGGAGCCGCAGAGCCGGTGAGGGAGCCTGATGAAGTTTCGTAAGTATGTTCAACGCGCGTGTATCCCGACCTCAAAGAGAGCATTTGGCACTAATGAAAGGGCCGCTACGGCACCCCGGTTCGATCACAAGACGGTAACGAACCGCCTCAGGATAGAGCAACTCGGCGCGAATGGCATTAACGGATTTTTAACCCGGCGTCGCCAGCCCGTAGGTTCTGCGGGCGTTGTCGGTGGTGACCTGCGCCAACTCCTCGGCGGGCCGATCGATCAGTTCGGCCAATGCCCGCGCGGTGTAGGGCAGGCAGTACGGCTCGTTGGGTGCGCCCCGGTACGGATGCGGCGTCAGGAACGGTGCGTCGGTCTCCACCAGCAGTTGCGTCGTGGGTACCAGCGGGACGGCCTCGCGCAGCTCACGAGCATTGCGGAAGCTCACCGTCCCGGACAGGCTGACCAGCCATCCAGCGTCGGCGCAGGCCCGAGCCAGGTCGGGGCCCGACGAGAAGCAGTGAAAGATCACGGTGTCCGGCGCGCCCTCCGCGCGCAGCACGTCGAGCACCTCGGCATCGGCTTCGCGGTTGTGGATCATCAGCGGTTTACCGGTCCGCTTGGCGAGGTCGATGTGCCACGCGAACGCCTCCCGCTGCACGGCCGGGTCCGCGCAGCCCTCCAGCCGGCCCGGCCAGTACAGATCCATGCCGGTCTCGCCGACGGCCACCACCCGGGGGTTGGCGGCCAGCTGCTCGATCTCGGCGCGGGCCGCACCGGTCAGCGCGTCGGCGCGGGTGGGGTGCAGTGCCACCGCGGCGTAGACGCGTGGGTCCCATTCGGCGGCTTGTGTCGCCCAGCGCGCCGACGCCAGGTCGTCGGCGATGGTGACCACGGCGGTCACCCCGACGGCCGCGGCGCGATCGACGATCGCGCGGACGTCGGCGCCGTCCTTGGCGCCGCAGGCGTCCAGGTGGGTGTGTGCGTCGACCAGCGGGCTCAACGGCTGCGGAGCGGGTGGCGGCTCGCGTTTGGAACTCACGCGCACACCTTAAGGTGCCGCACAAATAAGGTGAGGGGCGATGAAGCCGTATTACGTCACCACAGCGATCACCTACCCGAACGGCAACCCGCACGTCGGGCACGCCTACGAGTACATCGCGACCGACTCGATCGCCCGGTTCAAGCGCCTGGACGGTTTCGACGTCCGCTTTCTGACCGGCACCGACGAGCACGGCCTCAAGATGGTTGAAACCGCGGCGGCAGAAGGCATTTCGACCGCCGAGCTGGCCCAGCGCAACTCCGATGTGTTCCAGCGCCTGCAGAACAAGCTGAATATCTCCTTCGACCGGTTCATCCGCACCACCGACGCCGACCACCACGAGGCGTCCAAGGAGATCTGGCGGCGGATGCAGGCCGCCGGCGACATCTACCTCGACACCTACTCCGGCTGGTATTCGGTGCGCGACGAACGGTTCTTCGTCGAATCAGAGACCGCACTGGTCGACGGGGCGCGGATCGCCGTCGAAACCGGCACCCCGGTGACCTGGACCGAGGAGCAGACCTACTTCTTCCGGCTCTCGGCCTACGCCGAGAAGTTGCTGGCCCACTACGAGGCCAATCCGGACTTCATCGCACCCGAGGTGCGACGCAACGAAGTCGTCAGCTTCGTCTCGGGCGGTCTGCGCGACCTGTCCATCTCGCGCACCTCGTTCGATTGGGGCGTGAAGGTTCCCGACCATCCCGATCACGTCATGTACGTCTGGGTCGACGCATTGACCAACTACCTGACCGGCGTGGGCTACCCGGACACCAATTCCACGCTGTTCCAACGCTATTGGCCTGCCGACCTGCATATGATCGGCAAGGACATCATCCGTTTCCACACGGTGTACTGGCCGGCGTTTCTGATGTCAGCCGGAATCGAGCTGCCACGAAGGGTTTTCGCGCACGGCTTCCTGCTCAACAAGGGCGAGAAGATGAGCAAGTCGGTGGGCAACATCGTCGACCCGGTAACACTGGTCGACACTTTCGGGCTGGACCAGGTGCGCTACTTCCTCCTTCGCGAGGTCCCGTTCGGCCAGGACGGCAGCTACAGCGAAGACGCGATCGTCACCCGGATCAACACCGACCTTGCCAACGAGTTGGGCAACCTGGCCCAGCGATCGCTGTCGATGGTGGCCAAGAACCTCGACGGCATCGTTCCGACGCCGGGCGAGTTCAGCGCCGAAGACTCCGAGCTGCTCACCATCGCCGACAGCCTGCTCGACAAGGTTCGCGCTGAATTCGACAGTCAGGCAATGCATGTGGCGTTGGAAGCGATCTGGTTGATGCTCGGCGCGGCGAACAGGTATTTCTCGGCTCAGCAGCCGTGGGTGTTGCGCAAGAGCGAGTCAGACGCCGACCATGTCCGCTTCGCAACCGTGCTTTACACCACCTGCGAGGCGGTCCGGATTGCGGCGCTGCTGGTTCAGCCGGTGATGCCCGAGTCGGCGGGCAAGCTGTTGGACTTGCTCGGTCAGCCCGCCGATCAGCGAGACTTCGCCGCGATCGGCACACGCCTGACGCCGGGTACGCCGCTGCCGGCGCCCGCCGGGGTGTTCCCGCGGTATCAGGCCGACTAGCTGCCGGACAACCGAACCTGGACAGTGACGCGCCCCTTGGCATCACGATGGGCCACGCCGTGCCCGGCGCGTTGGACTCCGTCGAGTGTCACCGTCAGCGGCGCGCCGTCGCCGAGGAAGTTGCGCCACCACGTCTTGGCATCGGGCATGTTCGCGCCGATGTCGATCGTCTCGTCGTCGCGGCGGCGGTAGGCCACCGGAATACTGAACGTTCTTCCCGAACGTCGACCGGTGTACGTGACCATCGTGATGCTGCGTCGCAGTAGCCCGCCGAATCGTGGCGAGTCTGCTAGCGCCGCGATCGGTGCGTTGAAAAGCGGTGCCGCCCGCATCAGCAGGCGCCCGAGGTTGGTGGTCATGGCGTCGATCCTTTCGAGTCTCAGGTCAGCAGCGCTGCGCACAACGCTGTGACCGCCAAGCCTTGTAGGACAGCTCTGATCGTGATGACCCTGTCCCAATGATGTTGCAGCTCACGGGCATTGACAGGAGGTTCAGGATGGTCGGCCGCGGCGGTGAGTCGGCGGTTGATCGGAGCGCTGACCGACAGGTAGAGCGCCAGCCACACCACCAGCAGGCCGACCGCCACACCGGCGGCGACCGCCTGCGTCCATCGGCCGGCCGCCGCCGCGACCACCGCGCTGACGGACGCGGCGGCGATCCCGATGGCACCGGGCACCGGCATTCGCCGGTCGCCGTAACGATGGACGTTACCCATCACCGCGACCAGCGCCCGGTCATCGACACTGGCCAGCGCTGGCCGTTGCACGAGTGCGCAGAACACGTCGGTGCCGTACACCACTGCGGTCCCCAGCACCGCTATCAGCGCAAAAACTTGGGCCATGAAAATCCTTCCGCAATTGGTGTTAGCGACGCTAACCCCGTTGCCTCAACGTGTCAATAGCAGCGCTATTTTCCCTGTCAGTGCTACGGTCGCGAGGTGGCCATTGAAGATCGCCGCGCCCGCGAGCGCGCCGCCCGTCGCGAACTGATCACCGCCACCGCGCGCGCGTTGGCCGAGCAAGAGGGCTGGGACGCGGTCACCACCCGCCGGCTGGCAGGCGAGATCGAGTACAGCCAGCCGGTGCTCTACAAACACTTTTCCGGCATGGAGGACATCGTCGCCTCGGTCGCCGTCCAGGGATTCTGCGAACTCGCCGAGGCGCTGTCCTCCGCGCGTGGCCGAGCGGTCGACGGTCCCGATGCGGTGGCGCGAGTTGCCCACGCATTCATCGGGTTTGCCGATGAGAACCCGGTGTTGTTCGACGCGATGTTCACCCGTGCCACGACGCTGCGATTCGCCGCGGCGGAGACGCCGGCCGAGCTGACGACGGCTTTTCGCGAACTGCGTGCGGCGGTGGCCATGGTCGCGGGCGGCCGGGATCCCGACACGCTCGCCGAGGTGCTCTGGGCCGCCCTGCACGGGCTGATCACCCTCGACCGAGGCGGCCGGCTACGCCCGGACTACCGCGACGCGCGCATCGATCTGCTGACCGCCGGGATCGTCTCCGCGCAGTGAGCCTGGTCACACCGAGTCACATCTGCGGATGTCGCGGTGTCTTGGGGGCAGTACATCCCCCTTCCAGAACAGGAGACAATCATGACCGCCCAGCGCACTCACATCGTCGTGATCGGCGGCGGCTACGCCGGCACGCTGGCCGCTAATCATCTGCGGCTGCGCGCCGATGTCGACATCACCCTGGTGAACCCGCGACCGGTGTTCGTCGAGCGAATCCGGTTGCACCAGTTGGCCGCCGGGACCGGCACCGCCGCTGTCGACTACGGAACACTGCTCGGCCAGGGCATCCGGCTGATCGTCGACGGCGCCGAGCGGATCGACACCACTGCCCGCACCGTCGTGCTCACGTCGGGCACTGTGCTGGACTACGACTACCTCGTCTACGCGGTCGGCAGCACCGGCGCGCTGCCGGCCTCGACACCCGGTGCGGCTGAATTCGCCTATTCGGTAGCGGAATTCGAGCAGGCCGAGCAGCTGCGCGACGCGCTGGCCGAACTGCATCCCGACGCACCCGTCACCGTCGTCGGCGCAGGATTGACCGGCATCGAGACGGCGTCCGAGTTGGCCGAGCAGGGCCGGCGGGTGAGGCTGCTCTGCGGCGGAACGCTGGGGCCGTCGCTGAGCAAGCCGGGACGGCGTTCGGTCGCCAAGTGGCTGCGCCGCCTCGGGGTCGACGTGCTGGAGGCCGCCCTGGTCGCCGAGGTGCGGTCCGACGCGGTGGTGCTGGACTCATCCGAGCCGGCTGGCGCCGTCTTACCAAGCGCGGTGACGGTGTGGACGGCGGGCTTCGGCGTGCCGGATCTGGCTGCCCGCAGCGGTCTTCGCACGGACGCATTGGGCCGGCTGCTCACCGATGAGACACTGACCAGCGTGGACGATCCCCGCATCGTGGCGGCCGGTGACGCCGCCGCGCCGTCGGATCAGCCGCTGCGGATGAGCTGTCAGGCCGCGATGCCGCTCGGCGCCCAGGCCGCCAACACGGTGCTCAGCCGCATCGCCGGCACGCCGGCCGCGGCGATCAACCAGGCTTTCACCGGCCAGTGCATCAGCGTGGGCCGCTCGTACGCCACCGTCCAGTTCGCCCGCCCCGACGACACGCCGCTGAACCTGTTCATCGGCGGGCGGGTCGCCGCCTCGGTCAAGGAAGCGGTCTGCAAGGGCACGGTGTGGGGTCTTCGCCACGAGGCCGCCAAGCCCGGGTGGTACCGCTGGCTCAAAGGCGGTAAGCGAGCCGAACGCCTCGCGGCCGAGGCGGTCACGATATCGTGACCGCCGCCGACGACCACGCGGAACGGTTCGTCGTGCTGCGGCCGCTGCTGTTCACCATCGCCTACGAAATCATCGGCTCCACAACGGAAGCCGACGACGTCCTCCAGGACAGCTACCTGCGCTGGGCGCAGGTAGACCTGGCGGGCGTGCAGGACACCAAGTCGTACCTGGCCCGACTGGTCACCCGCCAGGCGCTCAACGCCCTGCGCGCGGGCGCCCGGCGTCGCGAGGATTACGTGGGACCGTGGCTGCCCGAGCCGCTGTTGCTCGACGAACAGGATCCGTCTGCCGATGTCGTTCTGGCCGAATCGGTTTCGATGGCCATGCTGGTGCTGCTGGAGACGTTGAGCCCCGACGAACGCGCGGTGTTCGTGCTGCGCGAGGTATTCGGTTTCGACTACGCCGACATCGCTTCCGCGGTCGACAAATCGGTGGCCGCGGTGCGGCAGGTCGCACACCGGGCCCGCGAACATGTGCAGGCCAGACGCAAGCGCTTCACCCCGGTCGACCCGGCGGAGAACGCCCGGATCGCCGCGGAGTTCATGGCGGCCGCGGCCGGTGGCGACGTGCAAGCGGTGATGTCGATGCTGGCCCCGGATGTGGTGTGGACTTCCGACGGTGGCGGCAAGGCGAGCGCGGCGCGCCGGCCGGTGATGGGGGCCGACAAGGTTGCCCGGGCACTCGTCGGGCTGATCAGCCGGGGAATGCACCTGCCCGATATGCGGGCGGAGATGATGATGTGCAACGCCGCGCCCGGAGTGGCGATCTATTCCGCCGATCACTTGGAGAGCATTTTCACCATCGAAATCGTCGACGGCAAGATCACCAACTTCTACGCGATGCGCAACCCAGACAAGCTGGTGGCGGCGGCGACCGTACGCAAAATCAGCCGCGGCTGAGATTTCTGCAAAGCTGGGGGCGTGCGAATCGACCGGCTCGGCGATCTGGGCAGCGCTCCCGAGGTGCTGCGCGCCATTGGCGACGCCACCGACCGGCTCGAGCTGCCGCCGCCCGCCGCGTTGACCGGCAACTGGTTCGGCGCGTCGGCGGTGATCGCACCGAGCGTGGCGATCCGGCCGGTCGATGCGGCCGACGCGTTCGCTGTGCAACCGGGATCGCACAGCACCGCGGTCGGCGGGGGCTGGATCGGCTACCTGTCTTACCCCGATGCGGGTTCGGCCGGTCGGCCCGCCCGGATCCCGGAGGCCGCAGGCGGCTGGACGGACTGCGTCTTGCGCTGCGACCGCGACCGGCAGTGGTGGTACGAGAGCCTTTCGGGTGCACCGATGCCGGACTGGCTCATTGAAGCGCTGACAGGGCCGCGACCGGCGCGGGCCTACCGGATCGACTGGGACAAGGCCGACCGTGCGGCGCACCGTGCCGGCGTGCTGGCGTGCTTGGAGGCCATCCGGGACGGCGAGGTCTATCAGGCCTGCGTGTGCACGCAGTTCGCCGGCACCATCGCCGGGGAGCCGCTCGACTTCTTCATCGACGGCGTCGCGCGCACCGCGCCGGCACGGGCGGCCTACGTCGCCGGAACCTGGGGTGCGGTGGCATCGCTGTCGCCCGAGCTGTTCCTGTGCCGCCGTGGCGACGTCGTCACCTCGAGCCCGATCAAGGGCACGGTCCCGCTGACCGCTCCCCCGTCGTCGCTGCGAGCCTCGAGCAAAGACGTCGCCGAGAACGTCATGATCGTCGACCTGGTCCGCAACGACCTGAGTCGGGTCGCCGTCACCGGATCGGTGACCGTGCCGGAGCTGCTGGTGGTGCGACCCGCGCCGGGCGTCTGGCACCTGGTGTCGACCGTATCGGCGCAGATGCCCGTCGAGCTCCCGATGTCGGCACTGCTGGACGCCGCGTTCCCGCCCGCCTCGGTCACCGGCACACCCAAAATCCGTGCGCGACAACTGATTTCACAATGGGAGCAATTCCGACGCGGAGTCTATTGCGGCACAGTCGGTTTGGCGTCACCGGTAGCCGGCTGCGAGCTGAACGTGGCGATCAGGACGGTGGAGTTCGACACCGCGGGCAACGCAGTGCTGGGTTCCGGCGGCGGAATCACCGCCGACTCCGATGCCGACGCCGAGTGGGAGGAGTGCCTGCACAAGGCCGCGCCGATCATCGGCGCGGGTGCCGCCTCAGCCGCGGGCGCGCAGCACCGCGTCGTAGAGCTCACGCCGTGACGTCGCCCCCGGCGCAGCCGCAATCACTTGCGTGCAGGCATCTTTGACGCCCATCCCCGCATCGACCAGAGCGTTGGCTTCGACCAGCAACGCGGGCAGGTCGACGCGGACCACCGCGCCGGCCAGCACGACGGTGATCTCACCGAGCACACCGTCAGCGGCCCACGCGGCCAGCTCGTCCAGCGATCCGCGCACCACTTCCTCGTGGACCTTGGTCAGCTCGCGGCACACCGCCGCGCGTCGGTCGCCGCCGAGCTGCTCGACCGCATCCTGCAGGCACGCCGGTAGCCGCCGCGGCGACTCGAAGAACACCGCCGTGCGCTGCTCTGCCGCCAGCGACGCCAGCCAGCTTCGCCGCGCGGCCTGTTTACGCGGGGCGAAACCCTCGAAACAGAACTTCTCCGACGACAGCCCGGACACGGCCAGCGCGGTCGTCACCGCCGACGGGCCGGGCAGGCATTGCACTGGCAGACCCGCGTCCACGCACGCCGCCACCAGCCGGTGTCCGGGGTCATTGATCAGCGGCATCCCGGCGTCGCTGACCACCAGCACGGTGGCGCCGGCACCGATCTGCTCGACCAGGGCGGGCACCCGCTCGGCCTCGACGTGATCGAAGAAGCTGACGACCTTTCCGCCGATCACCACATCGAGCGCCTTGGCCAACGTCCGCACCCGGCGAGTGTCCTCCGCGGCGACGACGTCAGCCGACGACAGCGCCTCGATCAGCCGCTGTGACGCATCGGCGGGCTGACCCAGCGGAGTCGCGGCCAGCAGCAATCGGCCACTAGTCATGGCGCACAGCCTACGATCGACTCTGATGACCACCACCGCCCTGCCCGATGAGCTCGTCGCTGAGGACGAAGCGGTCCCGGTGATCAGCCCCGGTCCCGTGGAGCCGGCGCCCGACTTCGGGCCGATCGACCGGTTGCAGGGCTGGGCGGTGACCGCCGTCGTCACCGCATTGGCTGCGGTGACCAGGACGGTGAACCTGGGCTCGCCCACCGATGCCGGGACACCGATCTTCGACGAGAAGCACTACGCGCCCCAGGCGTGGCAGATGTTGCACAACCACGGCGTCGAGGACAACCCCGGCTACGGCTTGGTCGTTCATCCGCCGGTGGGCAAGCAGCTGATCGCGACCGGCGAGGCGCTGTTCGGCTACACCGGGCTGGGCTGGCGCTTCACCGGAGCGGTGCTCGGCATCGTCATGGTTGCACTCGTCGTCCGGATCGTGCGCCGGATCAGTCGCTCCACACTGGTCGGCGGGATCGCCGGGATGTTGCTGATCGCCGACGGAGTGAGCTTCGTGGTGGCACGCACGGCGCTGCTCGACGGGTTCCTGGCGTTCCTGGTGGTTGCCGCGTTCGGCGCGCTGATCGTCGACCGGGATCAGGTCCGCGAACGGATGTACGTCGCGATGACCGAAGGCCGCATCACCGAGACGGTATGGGGGCCGCGGCTCGGGGTCCGGTGGTGGCGGTTCGGCGCCGGGGTGCTTCTCGGATTAGCTTGTGGGACAAAGTGGTCCGGGTTGTACTTCGTGGTGTTCTTTGGATTGATGTCGCTGGGGTTCGATGTCGCGGCTCGTCGGCAATACCGGGTGCTGCGGCCGTGGCTGGGAACGATTCGCCGAGATCTGATCCCCACCGGTTACGCGTTGTTGCTCATCCCGTTCGGGGTGTACCTGGCCAGCTACGCGCCGTGGTTCGCCTCCGAGACCGCCATCGACCGCCACGAAGTCGGCCAGTCGATCGGCACGCAGACCAGATTCCCGCTGCCCGATGCGATCCGCTCGCTGTGGCATTACACCGCCAAGGCCTACCAATTCCACGCCGGCCTGACGAACGCCGCGGGCAATCATCATCCGTGGGAATCCAAGCCGTGGGCGTGGCCGATGTCGCTGCGGCCGGTGCTGTATGCGATCGATCAGCAGAATGTCCCGGGCTGTGGCACGCAATCCTGTGTCAAGGCAGTGATGTTGGTGGGGACGCCGGCGATGTGGTGGCTGGCGGTGCCCGTGCTCGGCTACGCGCTCTGGCGGATGTTCGTGCGCCGCGACTGGCGTTATGCCGCGGTGCTGGTTGGGTATTGCGCCGGTTGGCTGCCGTGGTTCGCCGACATCGACCGGCAGATGTACTTCTTCTACGCGGCCACCATGGGACCGTTCTTGGCGATGGCGATCGCGTTGATTCTCGGCGACATCTTGTACCAGCCGTCGCACAAGAACGCCGAACGCCGCACCCTCGGACTCATCGCGGTGTCCTGTTACGTCGCACTGGTTTTGACGAATTTCGCGTGGCTCTTCCCGGTGCTGACCGGCCAGCCGATTTCGCAGACCACCTGGAACATGGAGATCTGGCTGCCCAGCTGGCGCTAGTTCGTCGAGGACCGTCTAACGCCCCAGTGCGCACGCCTCTTTCAGCTTCGGCGCGTACGTGATGTCGCCGCATTCGCATTCCCAGGTGGTGTGCCGTCCGCGACGGCATGAGCACGTCACGCTTCCGGCCATCATGCGGTCCGGCAGCAGCCAGTGGCCACGTGAGCAGCGATAGGGCTGCGACTCAGTGAAGGGGACATGGTCAGCATCAATAGTCACGACCACTACGCTGACAGGTTCCGCGCGCCAACGGCAAACCGAATGCCGGATCGTTATCGTCTGGTGTCCCGTTGCGGGCGTGTCGGTTATCGAATCGCAACCAACACCGCAGGCCCGCAACATATTACAGCGAGTCGCGGGCCACCGGACACGACATGCACCGCGGGCCGCCGCGACCGGTGCCGAGCTCGGAAGCGGCGATGGTGAGCACTTCGATCCCGGCGTCCCGAAGGCGGGCATTGGTTCGCGAGTTGCGCTCGTAGGCGACGACCACCCCGGGCGCCAATGCCAACGTGTTGTTGCCGTCGTCCCATTGTTCCCGTTCGGCGACAACGGGGTCTCGTCCGGTGTCGATGACGCGCAACTTCTCGATCCCCATCGCGTCGGCCGCGGCCTCGACGAACGGAGCCTCGTCGCTAATCCGGACGCCGTCCGGCGTGCGCGCCATGGTGAACGCGGACATCGTGTCGACGACGTTGGCGTACATCACCACCGCGTCGGTGTCGACCATCGTGCAGACGGTGTCGAGGTGCATCTGTGCACGTTGCTGAGCCAGGGGCACCGCCAGCACCGTTTCGGCCAGGCCATCGTCGAACAGGCTGCGCGCCAACGCTTCTGCGCCCGCCGGGCTGGTGCGTTCGCCGACTCCGATGGCGACCACTCCGGGCGCCAGCAGCAGCACGTCGCCGCCTTCTACCGGTGCGGTGTGCGATTCGTAGGCGCGTCGCACACCGGTGAATCGGGGGTGGTGCGCATAGATCAGGTCGGTCAGCGACGCCTCGCGGGCTCGCGCCCGCAGCGCCAGGGACGGGATGACCACCCGTGGGCCGACCCAGATCGACGAGTCGCGGGTGAAGACCAGGTTCGGCAACGGCTCGATGACGAAGTCGGAGTCGCGATGCATGCGACGGACCAGCGAGCCACCTGCGCTCACGTCCGGAGGCAGCTCGCCGAAGGTCATGCCCGCCGTCAGCACATCCGCCAGCCTGGCGGGCTCGATGCTGCGCAGATAAGCCGAAAGCTCTTGCGCCAGCGGCGATCCAAGCCGCTGAGCGTTGACCGCGGCCGAAATGCCCTGCATCCGGGCCGCGCCGCTGGCCAATGCCTCGTTCAGCAGAACCGACAGCAGCAGCACCTCGACGCCGCGAGAACGTAGCAGTTCGGTGAACGCATCGTGCTCCGCCTGCGCCCCCGCGACCCAGGGCAGTCCGTCGAACAGCAGGTCGTCGTTGTTGCGCGGCGTGAGTCTGCGCAACTCGGCACCGGGCCGGTGCACCATGACGACGCGCAGTGCACCCACTTCGGAGTCCGAGCCCAGCCGGCCGCCAGTCACATCTAGCACGGTAACGCGGATCTTGTTCAGGCCGTGGACGGCCGAGCGCAGCAACCTGCGGCCTGTGCTGCCCGACTCCAGACCGATCGCCACGGAAAATCGAACAATTGTGCGATAGAATCGGCGCCGTGGCGATCGCCGTGCAAGAGTCGTTGTTCGAAGCCAACGACCGCAGAACGCTGGGCAACGGGGCCTGGATCGACATCCGCGCCGGGTGGTTGACCGGTGCCGACGAGCTGTTGGGCGAACTGCTGGAAGCGGTTCCGTGGCGCGCCGAGCGCCGCCAGATGTACGACCGCGTCCTGGACGTGCCCCGCCTGATGAGCTTCCACGACTTCACCGTCGACGATCCGCCGCACCCGCAGCTGGCCCGGCTACGCCGCCGGCTCAACGACATCTACGCGGGTGAACTAGGCGAGCCGTTCACCACCGTCGGCCTGTGTTGGTATCGCGACGGCTCTGACAGCGTGGCCTGGCACGGTGACACCGTCGGCCGAAGCAGCACCCAGGACACCATGGTGGCGATCGTCAGTCTCGGCGCCACGCGCACCTTCGCGTTGCGCCCCCGCGGCGGCGGCCCGTCGCTGCGGCTGCCGCAGGCGCACGGCGATCTGTTGGTGATGGGCGGCTCGTGCCAGCGGACGTGGGAGCACTCGATTCCGAAAACATCGGCATCCATCGGGCCGCGGGTCAGTATTCAGTTCCGGCCCAGGGACGTTCGCTAGCAGTCAGCTCTTGGTCGCGGCGACCGACCGCACGAGTAGGTCGCGAGCCCGCTGGGTGTCGACGGGCGTGGAGGGTTGACCGGGGACCACCACCGGGTTGGCGGTGATGATCACTTGGTAGTCACCGAAATGTGCGGTGTAGTTGTACAATTCGCCGCTGCGCGGCTTCCCTTGCACGACGGTCTGGATGACGCGATGCACTCCCAGGGTGTGTGTACCGTCGATCTGCGGCGTGTCGACCACCTCGATCAGACCCCGGACGCGGCCGCCCTGGAATGCCACCTTGTGGCAATTGCGACTCGGTTCGCTGAACGGGACCGGCGCGGATGTCTGCACGGCCATCGCGATGTAACGGTTGCCGTTGCCTTCGGCTTCCACCGCCACCATGTTGCCCTGCAGGCCGGCAGGCATCTCCTCACCTACCACGAAGGACGAACAGTCGGGTGGGTCGAACGTCAGTCCGGGCGGAAGCTTGTGCGTGGACAGCACCTTGGGATCGATGGCGGTCTTCGGGACGTCCTTGACCTTGTATTGCGGGCCGAAGAACGACTTCACCTGGGATATCTTCGTGATATCGGCAGAGACGGTCTCCGAAGATCCGTGCGATGAACACGCCGCCACCAGGCAGACACTTCCGATAGCTGCAGCCGTCCGCATCATTGAGCTCAATCTAACGCACCGCTTTCAGCTGCGTAACGCCGACATGGTTTTCCCCAGCAGGTCGGCTGCGAACTGCGGAGCCAGTGCCTGATTCGGCGACCCGGGGTCGCTGACCACAGCGGTGAACACGTAGTAATCGCCCACATAAGCGGTGAATGTGCTTGCTCTAGAGGCAATTTCATTGCCTCCCTCGACGGAGGTAGTGATTTCTGCAGCCATTCCCAGGGTTTCGGCATCCTCGACATGAGGCGAATCGACCAGATGGACACGCGCGCTGGCGCGCTTCCCGGTCATGCTCCACTGGCGGCACGGACCCAGTAGTGACTGGTCCAGCGCCACCTGGCCGGTCGGCGCAGCCACCACCACCGCGTAGACGGTGCCACCCGAACCGGAACCTGAAATGCCCTGTGCGGATTGAGCATGACCGCCGGTCGGATCGGCCAACGCCGCGCAACGCACGGGTTTCGCTGTACCGCCTCCGCCGATACCCCAGATCGATTGCGGCGCAGTAACTCCGGACACTGAGCTCACCTCGTAGCCCGGCGGCAGATCGCGTCGCACCCGCCTGATGTTGTCGGGGTTGACATGGCGCATCACCGGTTGGACCGACGGGGCCGGTGCCTGCTGAGCGGGGTGAGAGCATCCGGCGAGCAGCAGAACCACGACTGCCGCGACCGCAAGTCGCATGCTAGGTGACGGCCTGAATGACTTGGCGTGCAGTGTGTTTGATCTTTGCGACGAGATCGCTGCTCAACGGCAGACGACGCGGATCGGGAACGTCGATCACGGCGATGACCACCCCCACGTCGTCGCGCTGCCAGAACGCACCGTAGTGATCCAGGATCGTGCGCATCGCGACATTGTCGGCAAGCATGCGGCCAGTGAACTTTTCGATGCCGGCGACTTGGGCCGCGATCGTCAGGGCATCGATCAAAAAGGAGCCGATCCCGCGGCCTTGGTATGCGTCGGCGACAGTGAACGCGATCTCGGCGACGACCGGATCGTGGTCGTCTCGCACGAAACGCGCATCCGCCATCGGGTGGCCGTCTTCATCGGTCATCACCCAGACGAAGTGGTCGACGTAGTCGACCTCAGCCAGGTAATCCATCAGTGCGGTGCTGGGCACGCGCGCCGACATGAACCGCCGATACAACGTGTCGGCGGAAAACCGGACATGACCCTGCATGGTGCGCGCGCTGTCTCCGGGCAAGACCGGACGCAGCAGAAGTTCGGTTCCGTCGCGCACCCGTACCGGGATCGGCGTGATGAAGGCCGCCAACCGCTGACGGACGGTGCGCACCAGCCGGCTCATGATCCCGGGGATATGCACGAGTCGCGCGAATGCGTCGGTGTCGCCGATCCACCCGAACAGCGGCTCGGTAGTGGTGACTGTCGCCGTCCGCGGGATGTGCCGCAGCAATGCGATCTCACCGACGATCCCGCCGGCCGACACGTGCTCGACGGTCACGACGTCGTCGTCGGCGACGTGCCTGATCTCGGCCGTGCCCGACGAAATGAGTAAGAAGGACACCGCTTGCTCGCCCTGCTGCATCAGGACCTGCCCGGCAACGGCCTCCAAGGGCTGCAGACTGGCCGCCAGTGGCATCAAGTCCTCAGCGGGACATCCCTTGAAAATATCCAGTGCGGCGAGTTCGACGGCGCGTAGCGCGGTCAATTCGGTCACCGATGCGCCCCTGTCCGGTCGCGGTCCGATCCTGCTCAGGTTATGGGTGCGACGGTGTGGCAGCAAGGACGGGCCCCGGATGTGCAGCCGTGTCGGCGGCGAGTCACACTCACGGCATGGCTGCTACCGCAGATCCGATCGAGTCGACCCGCGATGTGCTCGACCGCCAGGCCACCGTCCGGAACGGTTTTCTCGACGTGCTCGGCGAGGCCGAGTCCGCTGAGGCGAGCAGACCCTCGACACCGGCCCAGCGGGCGATGAACAGCCCGTTGGTCGCGGGCGTCTACGAACGACTGTGGCGCCCGGTGGCGTTCTACGTCGCCAGCGGTGTCACCACTCGCGCCGAACAGCGTCGCGCCGCTGACGCGCTCGGGCTGGCCGGAGCACACCGGCTCCTCGATATCGCCTGTGGGCCAGGTAATTTCACCCGGCAACTCGCGAAGCGACTGCCCGACGACGGGTTGGCCATCGGGCTCGACATCTCGGAGCCGATGCTGACCCGCGCCGTGCTGGACAACAGCGGACCACGCACCTGCTATGTCCGCGGCGACGCATCCACGCTGCCGTTCCCCGACGAGACCTTCGACGCGGTGTGTTGTTTCGGCGCGCTGTATCTGATGCCTGAACCGTTCCGGGTTGCCCACGAGATGGTTCGGGTGCTGCGTCCCGGCGGCCGGGTGGCGATCCTGACCAGCTACGCCGGGCAGCCGCCGCCCGTGCGACAGGTGATGAACGCGGGCGCCCGTGTGATGGGGCTGCAGATGTTCGAACGACACGCGTTCACCGATCTGTTCAGTTCGTCGGGTCTCGTCGACGTGCAGCAGCAGACCCAGCGCACGCTGCAGTTCGTCACTGCCGCCAAGCCCGCGTGACGCCTCAGGCCATCGAGTAGAAACCCTCGTCGACCGGTCGGGTGGCAATACCGCCGCCGGCGGCCAGGGCATGGGCCTTGAACACCTGCGCGGCAGCGCTCAGCCGGTGGCGGACCGGGATGTACTTGCAGTTCAGGCTCGGCGGATGGCCATGGCCCCACAGCAGTACCTCGGTCGCGCCGTTGTTACCGGCCGCGATCACCTGACGGCGAACGGCGTCGCTTTTCACGATCACGTCCGCCGCGACCGCGAGCAACGTTGCTGCGCGCTGCGGCCTCGCCGGCCCGTTACTCACCCTGGCGCCCAGGATCCGGATCGGGCGGTCGTCGATGTCGCGGCCACTGTGCGAGTCGACCACGACGGATACGTCCCATCCCGCCATAGCCCGGTCGAAGATCAGCCCGCCGATCGACCTGACCGCGTCGGCGACGTCGGCGGCGAACACCTGGAACTCGTACCGCCCGAAGTCCTCGGCGGGCGTCCGCGTCGGCATTGCGCGCGGCAGGCGAGCCGGGCGGTGCAGGTCCTTGAGCGTGCTGGCGGGAGCGGCCACGTGTTGTCCGTTCGACGGGTGTGCGCGATTGTGCCCTAACACTACGAATATAGAGTAGCGTGAGACGAACGAAAACCTCGGACACCGCCAGGATCAGCTTTGACATCAAAACCGCGGGTGAGCGGCCGCTACACTGCCCGCATACACAAGCGACGCAAGCCCAATCCCGACCAGCGCCGCCGCGAACTGTGCGACGCGGCGATCCAACTGCTTGCCGACGACGGCTCCAAGGGTCTGAGCCATCTGAAAGTCGACGCACGCGCCGGGGTGCCCGACGGGACCACCTCGTTCTATTTCCGCACCCGCTCGGCGTTACTGCACGCGGCCGCCGAGCGGATGGTCGAACTCGACCTGGCAACGCTGCAGGCCGTTGCCGACAGCCCGGGTCTCGCGAACGGGGCGTCGGCCTCCCCGTTGGCGAAGGTGGTCATCCAATCCGGTGAGGAGCCGCAGCTGACGCGGACGAAGGCGCGTTACGAGCTGACCATGCAGGCGACCCGCGACGCGGCAATGGCGCAGATATTGGAGCGCGCGACTCAGGCCTTCACCAAGCTGCACCACGACATCTTCGTGCAGCTGTTGCCGCACGGCGCGGAGCTGGATCCCGCCGTCGTCGACGATCTGACCAACATCACGCTGACGTTCATCAACGGGCTGCTGATGCGACTCGCCCACGGCGACCGGATCGTCGAAACCCCCGAACAACTCGACGGCGTCCTGTCGGCGATTGTCACCGGCGTCCTGGGTAGCGAACAGCGGGGACAGCTCACCCACGACGGCACCGCGTTCCCGTCGCGGCGCTAACCCTGCCGTGCACATTCAGCTCAGCGCGCAGACGGAAGTCGATGCCGTATGGCTGCTCAGATATTCGACAACCAACAGTGGGAGATGACCAATGCCTGAGTACGACTACGAAAAGATGAAGCAGGAAGCCGAGCAGTACATCAAGTTCGAGAAGGACAAGGCGAACCGGATCGCCTACATCACCTTCGATCGTCCCGATGCGCAGAACGCCACCAGCATGGGCATGCGGCAGCTCTACGCCGACCTGATCCACAAGTGCAATGTCGACGACGACGTGAAGGTGGTGGTAATCCGCGGCGAGGGCGAGGATTTCGGAAGTGGCGGCGACCTCCCGGAACAGCGCGGGATGCTGGAGAACCCCGGCATGCCATTGCTGCACGAGCTCGCGATCAACGACGACGAGGTCAAGTACCCGCCCGGTGGCTCGTACCGCTACCTGTCCACCGTCACCGACTTCTACGCCAAGGCCCGCGCGGGAAACCGTCCGCTGCAGGAGCTTCGGAAGATCAGCATCATCGAAGCGAAGGGCTATTGCTACGGCTGGCACTTCTACCAGGCCGGCGACGCCGACTTGGTGATCGCCTCCGACGATGCGCTGTTCGGCCACCCGGCGTTCCGTTACGTCGGCTGGGGCCCACGGCTGTGGTGGTGGGCTGAGACGATGGGCCTGCGTAAATTCTCCGAAATGCTGTTCACTGGGCGGCCTTTCAGCGCCAAGGAAATGTACGAGTGCGGCTTCGTCAACAGCGTCGTGCCCCGCGACAAACTGGAAGACGAGACGAAGAAGTATGCGATGGCGTGCTCGCGTTCGCGTCCGACCGACACCGTCGCGGTGCAGAAGACCTTCCTCGAGCTGTACAAGCAGCACAAGGGTGAGTATTTCGGCAGTCTGCTGACCGGCATGGTCGAGGGCATGCTCCCGTTGATTCAGAACGACCAGCGCAACGACGTCGACCTCACCGAGGGGACCTTCAAGGAGGGCCTCAACAACGTCGTCAAGGACAACGACCTGAACTTCCCGCCCGAATGGCGGCTGAGCCGCTCGGGGCGCGCCAAGCCCTGAGGTCTCGTGTCTCGCGTACTCCGGCATCGCACATGCCTGCCGTATATACTGCGCGTACTGCTGCGCACCGATTCCGATACCAGACGACGCCCGACACTTCTCGCGAAGCCACACCAGACGCGGCACCCGAGGTACTCCTCACATCGGAGAAGACTTTGCCGCGCAACCTGGTCGCCCGCGTCGCCACTCGGCTGATGGAGACGACGGCGTCCACGGTTGCCGAGGTCAACACGCAAGTCTTGGCCGAACTCGTCGAACATCTCGACATCGATGCCGCGTTCCTGCGCCACAACGACCACAAAGTCCGGGTGTCGAAGTTGGTCGCGTCGTGGCCGCCGCCGCGCGACGCATCGGTACCGGACTGGTCGGCGATCGCCCATTTCAGCAGCGCCGACCCGGTACTGGCGCTGTGCGAGCACGGCAAGACACTGACGGTGGTTCGGCCGGAGCCCTCCGAGCCTGCCTACGAGCGGTGGATTACCGGCATGCAGGAACGATGGGGCTATGACGCCTCGAAGTTCCCCTCACCGTCAGCGGCCGCGGCCCCACTGATCTCCGGAGGTGTCACCACTGGTCAGTTGGCCTGCATGAAATTCCGCCGCAAGAAGTGGCGCACCGACGATCTCAATGTCATCCAGACAGTCGCATCCCTGCTGGCGCAACTGCAGGCCCGCATCGCGGCCGAGGAAAAGCTTCGCAACCTGGCCGAGCACGACGATCTGACCGGTTTGCACAACCGCCGCGCGCTGATCGCGCACCTGTCCGAACGACTCGCCGCAGGTCAGCCCGGTCCCGTCCCGGTGCTCTACATGGACCTCGATCGACTGAAGTCGATCAACGATTACCTCGGCCACACCGCAGGCGACTGGTTCCTCCGCACCTTCGCCGAGCAGCTGCGATTGAAAGCCGGCGCCAACAGCATGACCGCCCGACTCGGTGGCGACGAGTTCGTCGTCGTACCGGATCGGCCGATGTCCATCGACATCGCGGAGAAGACCGGCGAAGAATTGTGTACCGCACTGCGCGATCGGATGGCCTTGGGCGGCCACATGATCACCCGCACGATCAGCGTGGGCGTCGCCGTCGGGACGCCGGGACGCGACACCACCAGCGACGTCCTCCATCGCGCCGACGAAGCGGTGCTGTCGGCCAAACGGGGCGGCGGCAACAGTGTCGCGGTGTCCAGCGATGACATGTCGTTGCAGCGCCTGTTCCGCAACGACATCGAGCTTCACCTGCGCGGCGAGATCGACAACGACTCGTTGTTCCTGCACTATCTGCCCGAGGTCGACCTGTGGACCGGCGCGATCGTCGCCACCGAGGCGCTCGTCCGGTGGCGGCATCCGACGTGGGGTTTGCTGCTGCCGGAGTCGTTCATCGGCGTGGCCGAATCCGCCAATCTCGGCGGGGATTTGGGTAAGTGGGTGATGCGCAGCGCGATCGCCGAATTCAGCCGCTGGCGTTCGAACGGCGTCGGGCAGAACATCACGCTGCGCCTTAATGTGTCGCCCGCCCAACTGGTCAGCCGAGGTTTCGTCAGCAGCGTGGCCGAAACCATCGACGAGTTCGGCATCGACAGTGGCTCAATATGTTTGGAGATCACCGAGCGCGCCGTGGTCCGCGACATCGACACCACCCGCAAGACCCTCGAGGCGTTGAAGGAAGTCGGGGTGCAGATCGCCATCGACGACTTCGGAACGGGTTACGCCGTTCTGTCACACCTGAAATCGCTGCCGGTCGACACGCTCAAGATCGACACGTCGTTCGTCCGCGATCTGGGCACCAGTAGCCGTGATTTGGCGATCGTCCGGGCGATTATCGGCCTCGCCGAAGCCTTCAACCTGCAACTGGTCGCCGAGGGTGTCGAAACACCGGCGGCCGCACTCACTTTGATGCGACACGGCTGCCATCGAGCGCAGGGTTATCTACTTTCACGTCCGCTACCCGGGCGCGCGATGGAGTCGTTACTGGCATCTCGCTGGATGCCTATGCCATTCTTGGCCGATAGTCAGGCCTTAACGCCGAGCGCCATCTAGAATAGGTAGAAATGTTCCTTTGCTGCAGGACTCAACCATGACCGAGTCAACGGATAAACGATCCGATTCAACTCGGGAGCAGATTCTGCGCGCCGCCGCCCACCAATTCGCTCAGCGGCCCTATTATGCCGTCGGCCTGGACGACATTCTGGCCGAAGCGCAATTGACCAAGGGCGCGATGTACTTTCATTTCCGTTCCAAACACGCGCTGGCACTGGCGATCGTCGACGAGCAGACCAGCAGATCCGCCACCGAGATCAAAGACCTGCTTGCCCGGAAGCTGTCGGGGCTGGAGAGTCTCATCGACGTCACCTATCTCGTGGCTATCGACGACATCACCCAGGACGTCACCCGGGCGGCGTTCAACCTCCTGGAGTCGGTGGGCAGGACCGAAAAGCTGCAGGAACGGCTGCTGGGCGGCTGGATCGAGCTGCTCGGAGGGATCGCCGCACGCGGGATTCGCGAAGGAGACATCGTCGAGCACGGCGATCCGGATGACATCGGACGCCTACTGGTGTCGATTTACATGGGGATGCGCCAGGCCAGCAAACTGGACGACCCGGTGGTACTGCTGAGCGACTTCGAAAAGGCACTGTCGACAGTGCTGCGCGCAATCGTGCAACCCGACCGAATGAACTACTTCACCCAATTTCTCAAACGGCGCACGGCGTTGGCGATCAAAGCCATTACCCCGGCAGAGGACGCCGGCAACTAAAACCGGTTCAACGCTCGTCGAGCCACAGTTGCTCGGTCAAATCCTGAAACGTCGCCAACGCTATGTCGTCATCCGAGCGAATCAGCGCTGACCTGCTCATCAACGCGCGGACACTTGATCCGTCCCGGTGTGCCAATTCGACGACCTCGTTCGCCAGTGCCTGCACAACGGGCACCACGGGTTCGGTGGTCATCAGCGGCAGGTGAAAGATCTCATCGAACTTCAGCGAGAGCACTTCCTCGGAATCGCGGCCGACCATTTCTGAGAATGCCGAATTGGCGAACACCAGGGCACCGTCGTTCGCGATCGCGAGCACGGGCACAGGGATGCGCTCGAGCACCACCACCGCGGGCAACTGTTTGAGAGTCTCCATCGGTGTTTGGCTCGGCTGGCCGCCGTTCCGTCTGCGCTCCACAAAGCTGATTATGGTTCATTTGACGGAGTTTCATGTGCGCTAGTCAGCGAATAGTCCAAACGGATGAATTTCCACGATCTGGCTATCGACCGGTCGGAGCGATAATGCGGGAAGCCGCCTCGACGGCGGCGGCGCGCCGCGATGCGACGACGGCAGGATCGTCGGCTTCCTCAGGACGTGGATCGGGAAACTGCGCCCACGCCAAGCCGATTCCGAACAGCAGGACCAGTAGGTCTGCTGGCGCCCACGACGTGTCGACGTAGCCCGCCGCCTGCGCGGCTTCGATGGCCGAAAGGGCGTGGTCCGGCGGCGCTTGGTCGTCGAAGGCCGGCGGTTCGATCGTCAACCCCTCCAGCCTGGCCCAGGTGAGCATCCGCAGGTGCTCGGGATGGCTGCGCGCCAAGTCGTAGACATCGCCGACGAACTCCGCCACGGCGTCGGCCCGCATCTGGAATGCGGCGAAGTATTGCCGACCGTCCGCGGCCACGACGTCGCGAAACAGGGTCTCCTTATCGCCGAAATGCGCATACAGCCGCTCCTTGCTCGCCCGGGCGGTTGCAGTGATTCGGTCGATGCGGGATCCCGCCAGACCGTATTGAGCGAACTCGGCCCGGGCGGCAGAGAGGATCTCATCTCGCAGCTCCGTCGTGGATCTCACGGAAGCAGCCTAGCCGAACGAACTAGTTCGTCTGCTACCTTGGTAAACATGTCGTGGTGGAAATGGCCGGAAGTCAGCGCGTGAGGCTGGGACCGCCGGAAGGCAAGAAGACCGTGACGGCCGAGGAGCTGGACGCGGTCATGAATCAATCGCGCCGAGTGCGGGCCTTGACGCAGCTGCTCGGTCACGTCGGCGACAGCCTCAACCCCCTCGTCGACTTGTACCGGCCCTACATCGACGGGTTGGCGAACCTGCCGCGCGACGGCCGGTTCCTTCTCGTCGGCAACCACACTCAGGCCGGCACCGAAGTCTTTCTGACCTCATTCATCGTCCGCCGCGAATTGGGTGTGCGGGTAAGGCCTTTGGCCGAGCGGGGTATCGGCGAGGCGCGTGGGCTGGCGGGAGATGTGATCGCGGCCTACGGCGGAGTGGTCGGCCACCCCGACACCGCGCGAGAACTGATGCGCCACAACGAAACCGTGCTGGTCTACCCGGGTGGAGGTCGAGAGATCGCCAAGTTCAGGGGCGAGGAGTACCGACTTCGCTGGGAAGGCCGCAGCGGATTCGCGCGGGTAGCCGTCGAAAGCGACTATCCGATCGTCCCCGTCGGACTCGTCGGCGGCGACGACGTGTACCAGAGCCTGTTCGCTCGTGACAGCGTGTGGGGCCGGATGAACCTGGCCCTCAGCGAGCGGCTGTCCGGCCGCGCCGATATGGCCATGCCGCTGATACGCGGCGTCGGTCCGACGCTGATACCCCGCCCACAGCGGATGTATCTGGCGTTCGGAGAACCGATCAGCACCACCCGGCCGGTCCGCACGAGCGCGGTGGCCTGGGTGCAGACGGTTCGGGAGAACACCAGACAGTCGCTGGAGAATATTCTCGCCGACCTGCAGGCGTTGCGCGCCGATGATCCGTTCCGCAAGCTCAACCCGCTGGGCTGGCCGAACGCGGTTCAACCCGCGGCCTGAAAGCTGTTGTGCACACTTCACAGCCATCATCGATGGATAAGCGTTAGCCTGGCCGCATTAGTACCGGCGAAGGCCCGCGATGAGCGCTGACAAGAAATCTCTGATGGACCTGGCTTACGACGAGCGGGCCGACCTTGCCGCGTTTCTTCGATCCTTGGCACCGCGGGACTGGAATGCGCCCAGTCTCTGTGAAAAGTGGACCGTCAAAGATGTCGTTGCGCACGTCGTCAGCTACGAGGAGCTGACGACGTTGGGACTGGTGAAACGTTTCGCGAAAGGATATGTGATGCGTGCCAATGAGGTTGGCGTCGAGGAGTTTTCAGCGATGTCGCCTCAGCAGCTGATCGATTTCCTCGGCCGTCACCTACGTCCACAAGGGCTGACCGCCGCGTTCGGCGGCATGATCGGGCTCGTCGACGGAACCATTCACCACCAGGACATTCGCCGAGCACTCGGGCGTCCGCGAGAAGTGCCCGCGAATCGTCTGCACCGGATATTGCCATTGGTCCCGAGTAATCCCCGCCTGGGCGCTGGACGTCGCATCCGTGGATTGCGACTCATCGCAACCGATCTCGACTGGCAACACGGCGACGGACCCGAGGTCAGCGGCACCGCGGAGGCGTTGCTTTTGGCAATGACGGGTCGTCGCGAAACCGTCGGTGAACTCAGCGGGCCGGGCCAGCCGACGCTGGCAGCCCGTGTCGCGCGATCGCGGTAAACAACGCGTGCGCACGCTGCAGGCACCGATTGACGACGTGGTGAACGCCGCGCCGGAAATCGATTGGGCGATATCGATTCGCGATGCTGCGGGTCACGAGCTGGCGAGCTGTAACGCCGACAGGTCGATGCAGATCGCGAGCGTCGGCAAGCTTCTGCTACTCGTCGAGGTTGCGCGACAATTCGCCGCGGGAACCCTCGCTGCCGACGAAATGCTCGGCCGGGACCCGACACTGCTGGTCGCCGACTCAGGCCTTTGGCAACACCTTCACATCCACTACCTGTCGATCCATGACCTGTGCGTCCTGGTTGCCGGCGTCAGCGACAACGTGGCCACCAATGTTCTACTCAAACACATTGGTTTGCAACGACTTAACGAACTCTGCAGATCGCTGGGCTTGGCGAACACCGCATTGCTCGACTATGTGCGAGACCATCGCGGCCCGAATGATCCGGTCACATTTTCTACCGGCTCGGCGTCGGAGTTGTCGCGGCTGACGAGTCAGATGTCCAGGAAAGAACTTGTATCGCAGCCAGTCTCAGAGCAAGTCAATGCGTGGCTGGCCACCGGTGTCGACCTGTCCATGGTCGCGTCCGCGTTCGGTCTTGATCCGCTGTCGCACGCGACGTCAGGGCGACCGTTTCTCCTTCGCAACAAAACTGGTGCCGACGCACAGATCAGAGCGGATGTCGGCACGATAGGGCGGGACGGTTCCTGGCTCTCCTATGCCGTGATCGCCAATTGGGCTGCGCCAGAGCTCAGCACGCCGGAGACGGCGCTTGCAGGCATGAACGCCATCGGCACGGTTCTGAAAGAGGCGCTTGGCGACCGGCCGTTCTAGCGTGGCGTACTAGCCATGCCTCGGGCAGAACGCGGCGATCCGGAGCCGCACACGCTGTCACGCGCGCCGAACCGACCCTGGCGGAACGTCCGGGAGCCGCAAAGGTTTCAGTCGTCGTGCCTTCGCCGCTTCGGCTTGTTGCGATACATGTGGGCATCGGCGGCGTGAAGTAGGGCGTCGATGTCGTCGGTCGCACCGCGTGTCCAGCCAACAGATGCGGCGAGGCTGACCGGCCCGGTGGTCGTCAGATGGCGGCCGGTGAGGGTGGCACGGATGGTGTCGGCGAGGGCCTTGACATCTTTATTCGCGGCGTCCAGGCACAGCACGACGAACTCGTCGCCGCCCATGCGGTAGGCCGAATCGGGTGGTTCGATGGTCTGTGCGAGCAATTGGCCGGCGTGTAGAAGTACGGCATCGCCGGTGCTGTGTCCGTGGGTGTCGTTGACGCGTTTGAATCCGTCGAGATCGACGTAGACGATTCCAACTGGTGATGCGGGATTGGCGTTGCGGTACTGGCCGATGTGCTCGGTCAAGGCGTGTCGGTTGTACAGGCCGGTGAGCGGATCGGTCAGGGCGAGCCGGGCCAGTTCGTCTTCGGCGTGTCTGCGTGCGGTGACGTCAACGAACTGGGCAACGATGACGTCTTCGCCACCGTGAGCGCCTGGGACCAGAACCGCGGTGCGTTGCATCCAGATGGTCGTGCCGTCGCGTCGAATGTAGCGGCGTTCGGATGACGCTTGGGTCACCGATCGGTCCCGCAGCCGGGCGATGTCGATGTCGGCGAACGATCGATCCTCGGGGTGGACCAATTCGCGAATGTCGTTGCCGATCAACTCTTCTGCGGCATACCCGAGCAGCGAACACAGCGCCGGGTTGATCTGCAACGTCTGGGCTGAAGTTGTGAGAACGGCCTTGCCGAACGGCGCGTTGGCCATGCTGATCTCGAATAGTCGGAGCGCGTCGTCCCTGGCATGTTCGGCTTTGACTCGGGCGGTCACATCGGTCACCTGCGAGTAAAAGCCCTGCACCTGCCCACCGACGATGTCGGGGACGTAGCAGGCTTGCATGAACCGGGTCGCGCCATACTGGTCGATGAGAGTGCGTTCGAAGAGTTGCTCTTCACCGGCCAGGGCACCCTGGATGTAGGGAAGATTGAGCGCGTACACGGCGTCCCCGAGAATCTCGCGGATGTGACGTCCATGGCACTCCTCGGGCGTGAAGCCGAAATAGTCGATGAATGCAGCGTTGGCGATCACGTTGCGGAGGTCGCGGTCCCAGTAGCCGATCAACGCCGGAAGACGATCCAGCAGACGCCGTAGACGACGCGTCTCTTCGTCCAAGCCCGACACACCCATCCGGACCGGGTCGCGCAGTTCCCCTATGTTGCCGGCAATGATGTGCTGCCGATCCGGTCGGTATGCCAACACGACGTGTGCATCACGTCCCGCACACTGACGACCCTCTGCCGAACGGAGTTGGTCGCCCGAGGCGTGTCGAACATGACCTAAAGGATAGTTGAGCGTCGTAGCAGGGGACGTTGGTTCGAGTCGATTGTTTGCGGTCGTCACGAGCGACTACCCGGATTGCGCCCGCGCCGCTTTGAGTGTGCTCGGTGAGCGGTTGCGTTGTTGACGTCCCGCCCGTACACGCCCTGACCTGCTGAAACTCTGTGGAGCTAAGGGGAATCGAACCCCTGACCTTCTCGATGCGAACGAGACGCGCTACCAACTGCGCTATAGCCCCTGATCGCTAGCAGGCTACCAGTCGCCGCCTGGCTCGCCGAACCGTCTACTGCCCTGCGGCTCGCGGCAGATCGCGGTGCCAGCTGTACTCCCGCGCATACGGTGCGTACTCGAGATGTTCGAAGATCGGGTCTTCATCGTCGATCTCCAGGACCACGGCCCCGGGGCGCCGCAGTCGCGACGGGACGACGTCGTACTCGCGGTCGTAGGTGTTCTCCACGCCCAACTGCGAACGCGCCATCCGCTGCATCCGACGGCGTTGCACACGCTCCTCGATGCGGGTCTGCCGGCGTAGGTAGCCCAGGTAGAGCACGGTCGCCACGGCGGTGACGCTGAACAGCCACCACGCCGACGAGGTCAGCAGGAATGCCATTGCCGCGGTGACGACCAAGGTCGACGCCATGATCGTCAGCACCCGCCTGCGAAAGGCGTATTTACGGGCCTTGACCGCGGCGGCGGTGTCCGCGTCGCGCAGGTGCCGCCGCGAGAACGCCGGCGTGGCGCCGGTCAGCGGTTCATCTGCGGCGACGGGTATCCCTGATGTGTCGTCGACGTACTCGTATTGATCGGCGTCGTCGTCATCGAAGGTGTCCTCGTCCTCGTCGTCGACTTCGACGGCCAGCGTCACTTCGGTATCGGTCTCTTCTTCGGCCACAGCCTCACCCGCCGGGAGCGCCGGCGAGTCCGGATCGATGACGTCGACGTCGAGATAGTCGGGGACGACCTCCTCGACGGGAGCCTCGGCGGCGACTGTGGCGACGACGCGCGATGTCGGGGCGTCGTCGGCAGCCTCGTCTTCGTCGTCAGCGTCGTCCAGGTCGTCGTACTCGTCCTCCTCCGGCCGCCAGTCCGGGTCGCTGCGATGCCCCGCCGACACCCCGACCCGCTTGATCAGCCGACCGGTCGCATCGCTGTTGAGCACGCGGGTCGCCAGTGCCACGTCGCTGGTGCGGCGCACCGCGTCTCGCTTGCTGACGAGCATCGGGACCAACACGAAGAGCCAGAGCACCACGAGCGATATCCAAAGCAATGATTGCGGGATACTTGGCATCGTGACCCGCTCCTTTCCCGCCAGGCAAGACCGGTAGCCAGCGCAGCCGGTCGAGGCATTTTCCAGGACAACTACACGCCTGTGATTAACCTCTTACACGCATCATTGGTCACAAAAGTCACGTTGGTAACACGACACGCCGCAGGTATTTGGTCGACTGCCCGGAGAACGACCAGCTAGACCCATTGGGCGTGGCCGTCGCGCACCAGCGTCGACGTCACCGATCCATAGACTTCCTCGACCGTCAGGCCGACCAGCAGGTGGTCGCGCCAGCCTCCGTCGACTTGAAGGTAGCGGCGCAGCAACCCCTCTTCGCGAAAGCCGACCTTTGCCAGTACGGCGCGGCTGGCCGCATTCTCCGGTCGTACCGTCGCTTCGACGCGATGCAGCATGACGGGGCCGAAGCAGTGGTCGAGGCCGAGTGCCAGCGCGCCGGTCGCGATGCCGCCTCCGGTGACCGAGCTGGACACCCAGTAGCCGATCCACGCCGACCGTAACGCGCCGTGGGTGACGTTCCCGATGGTGAGCTGCCCGCAGAATTCGCCGTCCAGTTCGATCACGTACGGCAGCATGCGACCCTTGCGGGCTTCCGATCGCAAACTGGAATACACCGCCGGCCACGCCGACATCGAGTGTCGCACAGACCAATCGGGCTCAGTGCTCGGTTCCCAGGGCTCCAGATGCGCTCGATCGGCCTGCCGGACGCGGCTCCACGCCGACGCATCCCGCAGGCGGGCCGCCCGCAGCCGGACGACACCGGCGGCGACCCGGATCGGACCCACCCGCGTCGGCCAGCCCGGGTGCTGAGAGCTGGAGCCCCAGAACGTCACGAGCGCATGCCACCGCGTCGCTCAGCCACGCTGAGCCAGGAACGCGACTTCGACGATCTCGCCGGTGCGGATCTGATCGGCCTCACGGGGAATCATGACCAGACAGTTTGCCTCAGCCAACGTCGCCAGCAAATGCGACGACGCGCCCGGCGCGCCACCCAGCGCCTGCACCAGGTATTCGCCGGTGTCCTGATCGCGCATCAGTTGTCCGCGCAGGAACCCTTTGCGTCCGGCCACTGAGGTGATCGGTGACAGTGTGCGCGCCTGCACGACTCGGCGCATCGGCTGCCGCTTACCCAGCGAGAGCCGGATCAGCGGCCGGACCATCACCTCGAAGACCACCAGCGCGCTCACCGGATTCGCGGGCAGCAGAAATGTCGGCACACCGTCACGGCCCAGCTGCCCGAAGCCCTGCACGGAGCCGGGATGCATTGCGACTCTTGTGACTTCCATGTCGCCGAGTTTCGCGAGCACCGAACGCACGCCCTCGGCCGCCGCACCGCCGACCGCGCCGGCGATCACCACGATCTCGGCACGGTTGACCTGCCCGCCGACGACTTCGCCGAGCTCTTTCGGGTCGTTGCTGACGATCCCGACCCGGTTCACCTCCGCGCCGGCGTCGCGGGCCGCAGCCGCCAACGCGTAGGAGTTGACGTCGTAGACCTGCCCGTTGCCGGGCGTGCGGGAGATGTCGACCAGCTCTCCGCCGACGGCCAGCACCGAGACCCGCGGACGCGGATGAACCAGCACCCGCTCCCGGCCCACCGCGGCCAACAGGCCGACTTGGGCGGCGCCGATGATCGTGCCGGAGCGCACCGCCACGTCGCCGGGTTGGACGTCATCACCGGTCCGCCGCACGTAGGCACCCGAGCGCACGCCGCGCAGCACTCGCACCCGGGACTCCCCGCCGTCCGTCCAGCGCAACGGCAACACCGCGTCCGCCAGAGTCGGCATCGGCGCCCCGGTCTGCACCCGCGCGGCCTGACCCGGCTGCAGCCGGCTGGGCGTCCGGGTGCCGGCGTGGATGCTGCCCAGCACCGGCAGCGTCACCCCGCCGCGCGCCGACGACGACTCCCCCGGCTCGCCGTCGTCGTCGCCGTGGTCATCGGACGGGTCGGCTTCCCCGACGCTCAACACGTCGACGCTGCGCACCGCGTAGCCGTCGATCGCGGCCTGGTCGAAGCCGGGCAGTGGGCGCTCGGTGACGACTTCTTCGGCGCACAACAGACCTTGCGCCTCAGCGATGGCGACGCGCACCGGTCTCGGCGCCACCGCGGCGGCCGATACCCGTGTTTGTTGCTCTTCTACCGAACGCACAGCGCGCCTTTCTGCCGTCGCATCGTCGACGGGCGTCGGCCGCTAGTTCTCGGCCAGGCCCAACCGGGTCACCAGCCATCGCCGTAGTTCCGGCCCGTAGTCGTCGCGGTCCAAGGCAAAGTCAACCGCAGCCTTGAGGTACCCGCCGGGATTTCCCAAGTCGTGTCGGGAGCCGCGATGCACGACGACGTGCACCGGGTGACCTTCTTTGATCAGCAACGCGATGGCATCGGTGAGCTGCATTTCGCCGGCGACACCGCGCTCGATCCGTCGCAACGCGTCGAAGATGGCGCGATCCAAGACGTACCGGCCCGCGGCCGCATACAGCGACGGCGCGTCTTCGGTCTTCGGCTTTTCGACCATGCCTTTCACCTTCAGCACGTCCTTGTCGGCGCCCGGCACCCGCTCGACATCGAACACGCCGTAGGCGCTGACCTCCTCGGGCGTCACCTCGATCGCGCACAACACCGAGCCGCCGTATTCGGCGCGGACTTTCGACATCGTCTCCAGCACACCCGTCGGCAACACCAGGTCGTCGGGAAGAAGAATCGCGACAGCATCTTCGTCGGCCCACAGCACCTGCTCCACACAGCTGATCGCGTGGCCCAGGCCCAGCGGCTCGGTCTGCACGACGGACTCGACCTTGATCAGCCCCGGCGCACGACGGACCTTGGCCAGCATGGCGCTCTTGCCGCGCGCTTCCAGCGTGCCTTCCAGCACCAGGTCCTGGACGAAGTGCGCGACGACACCGTCCTTGCCCTCGGAGGTGATGATCACCAGCCGCTCGGCCCCGGCCTCGGCCGCCTCGGCCGCCACCAACTCGATGCCGGGGGTGTCGACGACAGGCAGAAGTTCTTTGGGCACGGTTTTGGTCGCAGGCAGGAAACGGGTGCCCAAACCGGCCGCGGGGACGATCGCGGTGCGTGGAACCGAAACCTGGGGGCGAGACATCGTTGAAACCATATCGTTGACTCCGTGGCGACGAAGGGCAAGGCCGCATTGCGCGAACGGCTGCTGGCGGCCCGTCGTTCGGTGACCGCCGACGTTCGGGCCGCCGAGGCGCGGTCGCTCGTCGAGCATGTCGAAGCGCTAGTGAACGGCGGCGTGGTCTGCGCCTACGTGCCGGTCGGCGTCGAACCCGGGTCCGTCGAGATGTTGGACGCGCTGCTGCGGCACGCCGATCGGGTGTTGCTGCCGGTCGCGCGCAGTGCCGCCGATGACTCGTCGACGGCGATGCAGTGGGGCGACTACCGGCCCGGCGAGCTGGTGAGCGCGAGCTTTGGGCTGCTCGAACCGGCAGCGCCGTGGCTGCCGCCGGCGGCGGTCGCCGACGCCGACGTCGTCATTGTTCCGGCGCTGGCCGTCGACGGCTCGGGGGCGCGACTGGGCCGGGGCCGCGGCTTCTACGACCGCACGCTGACGTTGCGAAATCCGCACGCACGCTTGATCGCCGTCGTCCGCGACGAGGAGTTACTCGACGAGGTGCCACATGAGCCGCACGACGTGCGGATGACGCACGCGTTGACCCCGGGACGCGGTCTGGTCGATCTGGGCAATTGGACTTGTCATCCGAACGGATGAATACTCCCCGCGAGCGGCGTGGACTCGTCGGGCAAGATTTAGCCTAGATGCGAAACAATGGGCTCCACCGCAGATGCCAGCCTGCGGCGCAGGACGCAGAGCTGGATCACCCGAAGACAAAGCCCACGGCAACTGCAGCGAGGGCGGCGACGGTATGAGCGATCGAGTGAGCATCAAGATTGTCAACGACGTCCCGCGCAGTGGCGAATCCACTGGCTTCACCAAGGGCTCGGAGTTGCTGGTCCATAGCACTACCGCTGCTGCGTTAGTCCTGATCGGCGCCGCAGTTCAGCTTCCGAAGCCCGCAGTCTGACCACCGTCGACGGGGTCAGCTCAGCGATCCGCATGACGTTGCCATTGACTAATGTCGCCATTTTGCTTTGACTGCTTTGCATGACGGACCCAGCGTCGGGCCGCGGTTCATTACGGTCGCGCAGTGCGGCATTCGTAAGCATGCTGACATTGCGGCAGATCAGCGCGGTGCTGCGGCGAACCCTCGCGCATGGATCAGGTCGAGTCCCGCCGCGATCAGACGCTTGCGGACTTCGGGACTGGATGGTCGTGGCATGACCCCATTAACAGACGACCGGTCAGCTATTATTCGGGCCGATCAGCTCGAGCGGGGGCTACCGTCGCCGGTCGAGGCGCTTCATCCCCTGATAGACCAGCACCGCAAACACTGCCGAGATCAAACTCATCACCAGGTAGGCGGTGATCAGGAAGACAATCCACGTCGACGACACGACTTCCGTCTGCGGGACAAGTGCCCCAAACGGGCCCAACGCTTGCTCTGCTTGTTCGACCAGCGACAGTATCGAGTAGAAGGTGTAGGCACCCCACAGTGCGATCACCGCGTCGATGCCACAGACCACCACAATGAGTGTGTGGGCCAGTTTGGTTCCCACCGCGAGGTATAGGTATATGGCTGCCGACCAAATCACGGCGCGAAGGACCAGATAAAAAACGATGTCGGCCATCGTCCCGAAAGCGGATTTGAACGGCAGCAAGATGCTGAGCAGAGTGACGATGCCGCAGACGGCGTACACAAGCACCTCGGGGTTTTCTCGGCGCATGGACTCAAACCATGGCCACCGGATGAGCTCACCCAGCATCCCGCGCCACATCAACCGATCCACAAGCGCCTTCGGTTTTCTCGCCGGAACACGTGGCCCCGGCGTGCCCCGCCGCTGAGGCTGCCTCGCATCCGACTGAGGCCGCCCTTGGGATCCAGGCAGAGACCCCTGGTAAGGCCGTTGCGGACGCGGCGTGGATTCCCACGCCCGCTGACCCGCTGACGGCGGCGCTGGCGGTCCCGATTGCGAATATCGGGGAGCTTGGCGGCTTCGCGGATCAAACGGAGGAGTCGAACCACGCTGTTGTGCGCTGCTCATGAGGGAGTCCTTTCTGAAGGTCCAAGCGACCGAGCATGACCACACCATCGCATTGTCGCCAGCCAAGCGAATGAGTAGCGGACTACTTGAATTCGACGAGCACATCTCGCCCAATTGGTCTGGGCCGCTATGACGCCGGGTACGGCTGGGCCGCGATGACGCTGCCGCCGTTGAGCGGTGGACCCAGTAGCACGGTCGAGGCGTTGGCCGTTGGGTCGTAGGTCAGCAGTGAGCTTCCCTGGCCACAGTTCGGGGCCGCTTCGAGCACTAGCTTGGAGTTGTCAGCGCCGACGCCAATGACGTGCACGCTGGTCTGGTTATCCAATCCGGATACGTTGACCTTTGTGCTGTGCCCGTCGCTAGTCGGGCGCGACAGAAAGCTTGAACCGCATGCGCCTTCGGACTGCAAGAATGTGCCGCTGACCAGCTGCCAGGCATCGACGTCACCCAGATCGCTTCCAAACCCGGGATCGTTTTGCTTACCGGAATTGACCGCCGTGAGCGCGGTGGGGCCGCTGCCATCCAGTGGCAACTCCCACAGCTGGTTCGCCGAGGTTTTCAGACTCGTGCAGTGGGCGAGAACGACTGTTGGATTCCACCAGCGCACGGGCAAACAGCGGGCCTCCGGCATTGGCGCAGACAGTTTGCGAACGACCTGACCATCGTTGCTGCGCAACACAACCAGGCTGTTATCGGTCCTAGGCACCAATTGGTTGCCGAGGTTGGCGGTGCTCAGCACTAGCTGGGTGCCATCGGCCGATTGTAGATAGTTGCCGCTGAACTGGCCGGCTCCTCCTAATCGGTCGGTGTCGTAACTCTGTTGGGGTTTACCTGTGACGTCGAGGCGTTTGAGCGTGCCCGGCGTACTCCCAACGAACCCGGTGGACAGCAGGACGGCCTTGCCGTCGGGACGGCTGTAGCGGACGGTTGAGTTGACTCCTCCGCTGCTGTCCGTGCGCGCGATCGGGATCGTGGTCTGTGCGCCGGTGTGCAGATCGACCGATACAGCCACCGGGGGCGACGAATACCCTTCGTACATTAGGGCTCCACCACCTTCGGCTGACCAGTCGACCAGCGCTGGGCGTGATTTGCCCGTAGGCGCGGGCAGCGTTGTGATCACGTAGCGGCCACCGGCCGGATCGACCAGAAACAGTGTGGTGGGGCTATTGGCGTATGTCGGCTGACCGGGGGGCGGTTGTTCGCCTGGCCGGGTGCCGGCAGCCGGGCTCCACATGGCGATGGTCCACCCCGGGCCGACCTGCGACCACGGCACGGTCCCGATCGGAGCTTCAACGCCAAGAGGCGCAGCCGTGGGTGTCGCGGCGGAATTGCCTGAAGGGTTGGGCGGCGTCATCGAACCGCTCGGCGACGAACACGCGCTACCAAAGATCACCGTCAGCGCGATGACGGCTCCCCGGCTGCGCCAGGGTGCGCGGGCTAGGGGCATTTTGTGGGATTGATGATGCATTCGATTATGACCTGACCGGGTTTGAGCTTGGCGGTGCCGGAGGTCGGGATCGAACCACCTTGTGTGACTCCACCATTGGTCGACTGACCAGGCCCGACGCTGGGGGTGACAGTTACGGTGGTCGCGCCTCCACCACCGCTCGGCGTGCCCCCACCTTTGTTTGTCGAGTTGCCGGGCTTGGGGGGTGCGTTGTTAGTGCCACCACCGCCGGTACCCGATCCCGATCCGGGCCCGTTGTAGCTGCCGCCGCCTTGTCCGGCGTCGGAACCGCTCGTATCGTCGTTTGGCGCGGAACTGGTGGGCGGCGCGCTGCTCGGTGTGGTGCTGGTGGGAGCAGGCGTCGAGGGGGTCGTCGACGGAGGGGTGGTCTGAACGCTGCTGGTAGGCAGTTTGGACGCACCGTCAGGATGCGACGACTTCACGACGAAGACCACGGCACCAATCACCAAGGCAGACGCCGCGACCGCGACAAGTACGGCCGGATTGCGGTACCAGGGCCGGCCCGGCGACTCGTCAAACTCATCCCACTCATCGTCCGACCAGTCGCCATCGAATTGGTCTCCGCGGCGGGAGAGCTGAGCGGTAGCCATGTCATCGCGTGAGATATAGGTGGTCGTCATGCCATCGCTTGCCAGATCGGTCGTCATCATGTCGTCGCGTGGCGGGTGGCCGGCCACCATGGCGTTGTAAGACGGCTCCTCCTCCGACCACGCCAGGGGTGTGTTCGACGAGGGAATCTCAGGCTGTGGATAACGCGGTGCGCTCACACCAATTCACCCCATCCGCATTTCGTGTGGGTCGACGGAGGTAATCGACTCATCGTTGACCCCAAACTCCGACTGCGCATGCGTAGTCGACTACTGCATTTACTGCAGACATCGACTTGTTGAGCGCAGCCCATGGCTAGGGCCCATTTATGCCGAGGTCGGCCAAGACTCGGTCATGCTCGCGGCGCACGTGATCGGCCGTGATGTGGTCACCAGCCATCGCATGCAATTCGGCCATCATGAGCCAAGGCGCCTCCTGCCCGGGATCCAGATCAAGTGAGCATTGCGCCAACTCCATGGCTTTCTCGTTGTCGCCCAATCCCCGGTAGTCCGACGCTAGCGCCGCAGCCGCCGTCGCGGCACGTCGGCGCAATCGCAGCCGTTCAGCATCGATGTGCTCGGCTTCGCCAAACTCAGGCAGCAAATCACCGCCGTACAGCGCGACGGCTTCCTCCCGCGAAGTGACCCGCCCTTGCAGGTCGCCGCGGGCTGAGGCCGCGGTCGCTTCAGTCAGCGCGTTCTCGAACTGGATGACGTCCACCGCGGCGCTGTCAGGCAAACACAGCCGGTAGTACTCGCCGCGGCGACGCACAGTCAGCATCTCCGCATCGAACATGGCCCGAATGCTCGATACGGCCACCTGCAGACGATGGGCTGCGACGGAGTGGTCGATCCCCGGCCACAGAATATCCTCGATAAATTCGCGGTGACAGTCGCGGCCGGGAGGCAACGAAAGCAGCTGGAGCACGTTACGCGCCTGCGGCCGCAACGACGCGAGATCGATAGTGCGCCCGTCGATCTGCAGGCGATAACCGCCGAAACAAAAAACCCGCACCTTCGGTGAGTCCGGGACACTATCCGTTCGATCGGTGCCCACTCTAGCCGCGTCACGTTGAGTGATGGCGCTGGCGAATTCGACCCCGCATATTGCGGCCAGCTCGGTCCTGGCTGCATCCCCCTGAGCCACGTTCCCATTTACCAACGCCTTGGCCAGCGCCTCGGCGCCGCGGGTTCGCAATGTTCGGCTGACCTCGAGAGCGTCCCGTGCTGCGGGCGCATCGCGCAGGCTACGAAGGGCCAGCAGTCGACACCACAGCTCGAGAACCGGCGCGTCCAGGCGTGCGAACCTGTCTGCGGCATTGGCGAACTCCGTCACCTCCGCGCTTCCGGCCTGTTGCGCGGCCAGCGCCATTGCGAACGTGATCGCAGCTGCTCCCCAGTCGTCGCCGCGTCGGTCGCTGGCGCGAATTATGTCGGTGCAGCAACGATGCCACCAATCGGAATCCTGCGATCCGATGATCGCGGCCTGATGCAGTCCATGCGATAGCCGCCCAATCCACGGCAGGCCGTCACGCTCTGCGCGGGCCGCGACCTGGCTGAATTCCAAAGCGGCCGTGGTCAAATCGCCGACAATCAGATCGATCGCTGCCGTCGCCAAACGGGCGGCGATCACCACCGTCGAATCGGCGGTTTCGTCTCGATGAAGTAAGTCAAATGCCCCGCGAGCGCGAGGCAAATCGCCGGCGCTCAGCGCAGCCAACCCGTACGCGAGCGTGCGCCGCGCGTCCGACACCGGAATGGGCAGCGTTGCGAATTCTGGTGAGCGCCGCAGCGCGTCGCGAAACATCGCACTCCAGTGCGGGGGCGCCGATGCAATCAGCGGTCCCGGAACCGTGGACTCGGGAAGCCACAGCGCGACCGCGTGGACCTCAGCGCGGCATAGCTGCTGGTAGCGCGGTTCGTCGTAGAGGTTTTGGGCGTGTTCAAACGCATCGACCGCTTGGCGCAGCGCTCCTTGACGCGCCAACCGCCGGGCATTGGCCAACGCCAGCCATGGGTCTTGCTGCCAGGTGCTTGCCGGGAACAACCGATCCTCGTCAAGATCGGAAGCGTCGATAACGGTCCCGTCGTCTTGTTTCATTAGCGCCGAGACCGCCTGCCAATTGCCAGCTTTGGCGTAGGCGCGCGCCGCAGCCCGACAGTCCTCCAACGATGCCAGAACCTCGCCGCTGCGTTGATACCACGATCGCGCCTCAGCAGCGCCATATTCTTCGACCAGCGCCAACTCCAGATGAGTCTGCAAGATCTCGTGGTAGCGGAAAAACCTGCCGCCGTCGTCGGTAAAGGTAAATAACTGCGCGCTCTCCAATTCCTCCAGAATCCGATGGCTGCCGCTGATTCTGAGCAATTCGTCGCAGGCCGGACCGGAGAGGCGGCCGAGCGTGCACGTCCGCACTAAGAATTGCCGACGGTCATCGTCAAGTTCGGCCAACACGTTGCGGGTCAGATAGGAACGCACAAGCTTGGATCGGCCGCCTAACTCGACGACCGCCTGGTGCCGTTCGGCGACAGTGCGGCCGGTCGTCGAGAGATGAAAGAGCTGCAAGCCGGCGGCCCACCCGCCGGTTCGACGGGTCAGCGCTGCCGCAGCTTCTGGCCGTAGCGGTTCGCGGTACACGGTGGCGAACAGTTCCTCGACCTCCCAGGAGCGGAACCTGAGATCGTCACCGCTGATTTCGCGGATCGCGTCCGATACCCGTAACCGCGGGACGTTCACTTCGGGCACCCGGCGTGAACTGAAGACCACCTTCAGTCCCGAGGGCCGCAAAGACAAGAGTCGCTCCAAACAGCGTTCGGCGGGCGTGCCCGCGATCTCGTGCAGGTCGTCGAGGATGAGCAGACCCGCCGCGCCTTCACGGTCGTCGAGATCGGTGAGCAAGCCGTCGATCGTCGGCCTGCAGTCCAAACGAACCACCGGTTCGAGCGCCTTCGTGAGGTGGGCGACAAGTCGATGCTCGGACGCGTCGTCCGCGGTGAGTCGGTACCACCCGACCGGGATGCCTGCCGTCACCGCAAGCCGTGACAGCAGGGTGGTCTTCCCCGAGCCGGCGGGCGCGACGATCATCGTCAGCGCGGTCGGCGGCCCCTCACGGATGGGCTTCTCTAACCGCTGTCTCACCAGCCCCGACGCCTCGGGCGGCCGTAGCTTTCCCTTCAGGACGACATCGCTATTCATTCACGGCGTCCCGTCGGCGAGCGGCTCACCGGTTGTCGAGGCAGCTGCGTCGCCGTACAACGGACCATCGTCTTGAGCCCCTCGAGTTTTGCTTCGAATCCCAATTGGTATCGCGAATCGTAAGTCTGGTGCGTCGCGTCGAGATAAGTAGTGCACTACTCGTTCCGATCATCAAAATGCCCGGCATCATGGGCCATGAGCCGCGCGCGACGCCGTGTACAGGCGGGCAGCGGTCGGCGAGATTAGGAGAACGGCCGTGAAACCTGAAGTAACAGTTGCCGTCGTCAACGCGGTCACCGCAGTGCTGGTCGCAGCAACCGCGTCGGGTTGCACCAAACAATTGGCACCGTCGACCGTAACCGGAGCTTCCACAACCTCCACCACGACGACGACAGGCGCCGCCAGCAGTACGAGCGCCGTCGCCACCACGAGCACCCCCGCTACAACCCGTTCCGGCCACTCCGGCGCCACAACCGTGAGACCGCCGGGCAGCGGCGGCGCCGCACCCGCACAACCGCCGGGCGGGGGAGGCGCCGCACCCGCCGCGGGATCCGCATCGAGTACTAACGGGCATGCGAAAGTGATCATCAACGGCCAGGTTCAGCACTTCCAGGGTCCGGTGACTTGCCGAACCACATCGGGTTTCACATTCATTCAACTCGGGCCGATACCGACCAAAACCACCGTTCCCCCACCCGCTGGCACCGCCCAAATCACAATGACTGCAGCAAATCCGCCGTCGCTCACCCTTGCGACCTTCAATATCAACGGCGTCATCATGTTTGCCGGCAGCAGTTCCGGTAACGGGCAAGTCAGCGCGCAAGGCAACTCTTATAAGGTCACCGGCAATTCAGGGGCCGGGACAGACTTCGAGATCGACGTCGCCTGCTAGTAAGACCTGGGAGCACTCATGACAATGACCTTTCGGCCAGGCTGCAGCCGCTGCTTTGCGGAAAGATCCAAGCTCACGCCACAATTGCTGATCGCGGTCGCCGCGGCCGCGATCGTCGCAACGAGCGCGGCGGCGTGCTCAGCAGACCAGTCCAAGACCAACTCGACTACAGCAGCCCCTGCGAACACGGCCGCACCGATCACCGGCTCGACAGCGACCGCGACGGCCGGCGCCAAGTTCGTCGGTGCGTGGCATGTCCACGGTGCCGGGCTAACGATCACCCCAACGACGGCGACGATAGTCGCTAACGCAGGCCCATGCGGCAGCCCACCGGGCAGCCGGGGCTTGTGTTCGGAGAAAGACACGTTCAGCGTCGGTTCCAGCAGCGACACGCAACTGACGCTCTCGGTCACCGGCGTGACATTCACTGATCAGACGGGCTCAAGCGTTGCGAACCCCAATCAAGGTCCAGCCACCGCCGTCGGCGACACGATGCAGCTAACCCTACAGGCGCCCGGCCTACTGAAAGTTACCTCGCTGCAAGGGTTTCCCGGTTTAGCTAAGGGCAACCCCTACTGGTGCGGAACGGGTATCAATCAAGACAATGGTCGACTATGCGGCGCCTGAAACGTCCGCTTGCCCTCCTGATACCGGCAGGGTCAATCCTTGCTGGGTGCGCGAGCAGCGGCCCGAGCGTCCCGAGTGGGGCAGCGCTGTTGGTCGGCGAGGTGCAACGGGAGCTCACCGCAATGCATTCCACCCACTACCAACACACCACAAAGGTCGACGAGGCCACCGGAAAGTACGACTACGACTGCTCGGGAATGCTGGATTACGCACTGGGACGGGTGGTCGCCCCGGCGGCAAATGCGCTTCCAACCAGTACGTCATCGCGTCCGCTGGCCGGCGACGTAGAACGTTATTTGCACCGAGGGCTGACCGGCCCGATCGCGGGCTGGCAGGCTCTGAATCGCGTCGATCAGCTAGGTCCAGGCGACGTCTTAGCGTGGACGGCCACCGAGGACTCGACCACCGGAGACACCGGCCACGTGATGGTCGTGCTGGCTGCTCCCACCCAAAACGCAAAGCGGACAAGCGAGTTGCTGGTGAAGGTTGTGGATTCCACGCTGAACCCACACGCATTCGACAGCCGGCATCAGGGCGAAAGCGGCCTCGGCACGGGAACCATCGGACTGGTTGTCGACCGAAACGACGCAGCCACAGCGTTCTACTGGCGGGGCGGGGAGACCAAACAATCCAAATCCACCGAGATCGCGCTCGGCCGCCCCCAGTGACGGCGCCCGGATACCTCGATACTGCTTACGGCCCAGGCAATCTACGCTGCGCCTTCCGTCTCCGACGGCGCTTCGCCTCAACGTGATTCGCCAACATGTAACGCCCTGTGACCCACAACTCGCCGACCGCCGTCGCAACCACGCCCATCGTCGCTGCCACCAGGAACGCCGACGGAGTCGGATGGCCACGGGCGAAGAAACGCCAGTACAAACCGGCACCAATGACCATCACTATCAGGTATCTGAAGACACGTAGAACGGCGCCGGGCACTGCCCTCTGCCACCAACGGCTGACCCGACTGTCGGGTTCTTCGTTCGCATTGTGCGGTAGTTGGACGGCGACGCCATCGCCGAGTTGACTCTTGTGCTTGCGGAGGAACGCCATCACAAGTTCCTCTGCGCGGTTGCCTTGCAGGGCGTCCACCCAGAGACGATGGCACGTTGATGCCTCCTTCCCCGACCCGTGGCCGCCTAAATGTGCTGCGTAGCCGCCAACGCCTGCCTCAGCCAGCATCTCGAGGACTTCGGCGACATCGTCGACTTCCAGATCGGCTAGCGGCACCCATTGGGTGGCCCGACACCGTTGGCTCTCCCACCCGGCGGCAACCAGAACGCAACGGAAAGTTGGTTGACGTTCTCTAAGCGCCGCGACGTGGAACTAATTGCGCCTTCCTGCGTGGGGCGAGGGCGGGCAGCGGCCATCCCTACGGACCGCTGGTAGCAACCTTCAAAAACTTGATGCCCGAAACCTTTCCGTCCTTCACGCGGAAGGCTACTTCGAACGCGCCTGCGCCCTTCTGCATTTGCAGAGGTACCTTCACGACTGCGGAATCACCTTTCTCTACTTGTTGCGGACTGCCATGCGACTGGTAGGCACCGAGCTGCTGTTGAACCGTGGCCCAACTCGCCGACAACTGCGACGCCGTCAGCTTCTTCTTCAGCGCGCTGTCAAAGTTCAGCGTGGCTGCGGCGTAGTCGCCTCCTGCTATTGCGTCGAGCATCCCTACGGCGACGTTGCCGTAGTCGGCTTTGGCAGCCGGCGACGACGACGTCGCCTTCGTAGCGCTTGTGGAACTGGTAGACGATGCGGTCGCGGACGTGCTCGTCGTTGTTTGCGTTGGAGTAGGCAGGGGTTGCTTGTCGCATGCGGTGGGGAAAAGGAACGCCGCGGTAGCTGTGACGCCGGCAGCGACCGCTGCTGTCCCGTGGCGGGATTCGACCCGTGCATTCCCCCTGCGGGTGACGCCCATGATGCCCTCCTAACTGACCGGACTTAGATCAGGCCCTCTCGCATCGCGTATGCCACGGCGTGTGACCGGTTGCGCAGCTGAAGACGAGTTGTCACGTCGTGCAGCACATTCTTGACGGTGCGCTGGCTGTAGCACAGCTGCCGCGCAATTTCGTTGGTGTCGTGCCCGTCCGCGATAAGCCGCAGCACTTCAATCTCGCGGTCCGACATGCCGGTAAAGGTCAGCCCCCGAGGTGACAACACCTGACGCTGGAGGCGGCCCACTTGCCCCAACAGATGACCGAGTAGGTCCGAGGGGATCACGCCGTCGCCTGCAGCGACTTTGCGGATAGTGCGTACGAGCACATCTGGACTCGCCTCCGCGCGGCGCAGCAGACCGTTCACACCGACCTCGGCTGCGCTCACCACCCGGCGCTGTCGTCGATAGAGCGCATCACCAAAACAATGTGCTCAACCCCCCCCGCGCAACGCACGCAGACGCGCAGGGTTTCCTCGTCAAGCGAATCGGCAACAATCACCCCAACCTGGGCCCTGCCAAGGTCGCTGGCGTCGACAATGTCGATCTCGGGGCGAGTGCGCAATTGGCTCACAACGCCTGCCTGCAAGATGGGGTCGTCGGCGTACACATATGCAGGTACTTGGGGCTGCATTCAAACTCCCAACGTCAACGTGGACTCGTCGAAAACTGACTATCCACGCCGCAGTCAACACCGGCTCAACGCGAGTGCGGGGTTTTCTCAACAAATGCTCAACACACCGGCGGTCGGTCGCGGTCCGCTTAGAAAGACTCGACCTTGCTGATGGCGACGGACATGCCATGAACTGTCTTGTTATTGGTGAAGCGTGTTCCGTCGACAGTTGCCGCGATGGTCCAGCCCTGCGCCTGATAGGTCTTGTAGTCGAGGGTGACCTCGCCGGGTTGAGGTATGGCTTCGCGGGCATCCCAGCTCAAGGTGCCAGCCGTCGTGACGCTGGCTTCAGTGGCGTGGTGGCCTTTGATCATTGGCGAATTGGCGAATTGGGAGTAGCACCTCACCAACTGCTCTGCGATATCGCACTGCGTCCTGCCCGACTTGGTGGCGATGTAGACAACACCATTGGCGTTGGGTTTCAGCGCAATCCCGTCCGGCGGTGCGGCCGTGCTGGAGGTTGCCGGCGCGCTCGGCGTTGTGCTGCCGTGCACGGACGAACTAGTTGGCTTGGAGGAGCCTGACGCGTCTTTGGAAACATCGTGGTACAGCTTGGGCGCAAAAACGATCGCAG
>CAWIJT010000006.1:0-323074 GCA_963836495.1 uncultured Actinomycetota bacterium
TCGAACTGGGTTGCGGTACCGGCGACTGCTCGATCTACCTGGCCAAGCACGGCTGGCAGGTTACCGCCGTCGACTACGTCAAGCAGGCCCTGGACAAAGCCCGCGCCAAAGCCGACGCCGCGGGCGCCGTCGTCAACTTCGCCCGCGCCGACGTCACCCAGCTGAGCTCGGCCGGCCTCGGCGACAACTTCGAGTTGATCGTCGACAACGGCTGCCTGCACAACATGAGCGACGCCGACCGCGACGCGTACGTCCGCGAATCAGCGCCGTTGCCGGCTCCGAAAGCGCGGCTGTTGATCACAGCGTTCCGCCCCGGCGGCAGGTTCGGCGTACGCGGCGTCGAACCCGACGAGATGGAACGTCGGTTCACCTCCGGCTGGACATTGCTGTCTACCGGCGACGAACGGGAACTCGACGCTGAGCAGACCCCGACGCGGTACTACCTCTTCCAGCGCAGCGGCTAGCTAGGACGTCAGCGAGTCCGGCGGCAGGAACCGGTCGCCGTACTTGGCGGCCAGCTCCCGAGCCCGCGCGACGAAGGCTTGCTTGCCGGTGCCGTGCGCACCCTCGTAGCCGACGATGAACTGCGCGCTACCACCGGTGTAGGGCGGGAACCCGATGCCCATGATCGAGCCGATGTTGGCGTCGGCGGTCGACGTGAGAACGCCCTCGTCGAGGCACTTCTGGGTTTCCAGCGCCTCGGCGAACAGCATCCGGTCGACCATGTCCTGCAGCGGCAGGTCAGTTGAGCCGGACTTGAACGTCTCGCGCAGACCCGGCCACAGCCGGGTGCGCTTGCCGTCGACGTACTCGTAGAAGCCGGCGCCCTTCAGACGGCTGGGCCGCTCGAGCTCGATCATCTTCTCGACGACGGCCTCGGCCGGGTGCGGACTCGTACTCGCCGCCAGCATCTTCGACGCCCTTGCGGCTCGCAGCAGCGATCTTGTGCATCAGCTCGAGGTTGAGCTCGTCGGACAGCTGCAGCGGCGGCGCCGGGTAACCGGCCTGCGAACCGGCGTGCTCGATGCTGGCCGGCTCCACGCCCTCACCGAGCATCGCGAGCGCCTCGTTGACGAAGGTGCCGATCACACGAGAGGTGAAGAAACCACGGCTGTCGTTGACCACGATCGGGGTCTTGCCGATCGCCAGCGTGTAGTCGAACACGCGGGCCAGCGCCTCGTCAGAAGTCTTCTCGCCCTTGATGATTTCGACCAGTGGCATCTTGTCGACCGGCGAGAAGAAGTGGATCCCGATGAAGTCCTCCTGACGCTTCACGCCGGTCGCCAGACCGGTGATCGGCAGCGTCGAGGTGTTCGAGCCGAGCAGTGCATTGGGCTCGACGATGTCCTCGATCTCCTGGAACACCTTGTGCTTGAGGTCCTGGTTCTCGAACACCGCCTCGATCACGAAGTCGACGCCCTTGAAGTCGGCGGGGTCAGCGGACGGGGTGATCCGGTCCAGCAGCGCCTTGGATTTCTCCTCGGTGGTCTTGCCACGCTGAAGTGCTTTGGCCTCAATCTTTTCCGAGTAGGCCTTGCCCTTCTTGGCGGCCTCGATCTCGACGTCCTTGAGCACGACCTCGTATCCGGCCTTGGCCGAGACGTAGGCGATGCCGGCGCCCATCATGCCCGCGCCCAGCACACCGATCTTGTGGATCGGCGTCTTGCCGATGCCGTCGGGCCGCGAACCGCCGCCGTTGATGTGCTGCAGGTCGAGGAAGAACGCCTGGATCATGTTCTTGGCGACCTGGCCGGTGACCAACTGAGCGAAGTACCGGCTCTCGATGCGGCTGGCGGTGTCGAAGTCCACCTGCGCGCCCTCGACGGCCGCGTCCAGGATGGCCCGCGGTGCCGGCATCGGCGCACCCTTGAGCTGCTTCTTCAGCAGCGCCGGGAACGACGGCAGGATGCCGGCCAGCGCGGGGCTGGACGGTGTACCGCCGGGCATCTTGTAGCCCTTGACATCCCACGGCTGGGTGTGTGAATCGGGGTTGGCCTTGATCCACGCTTTGGCGGCGGGGACCAACTCCTCCACCGAGCCGACCAGCTCGTCGACCAGACCGGTCTCCTTGGCCTTGTCCGGCTTGAATCGGGTGCCCTGCGACAGGATGTTCATGAACGCGTTCTGGATGCCGAACATCCGCACGGTGCGGGTCACCCCGCCGCCGCCGGGCAACAGGCCCAGCGTCACCTCGGGCAGACCGACGACCAGACCTTTGACGTCTGCGGCGATCCGGTGGTGACAGGCCAGCGCGATCTCCAGGCCACCGCCGAGCGCGGCGCCGTTGATGGCCGCCACCACAGGCTTGCCGAGGGTCTCCAGCGCACGCAGGTCACGCTTGACCGACTCCACCGTGTCGAACGCCTCGCCGGCATCGTCCGGGCCGAGCTTGATCATGCTCTTGAGGTCACCGCCGGCGAAGAAGGTCTTCTTCGCGCTGGCGATCACCACGCCGGTGACCGAATCCTTCTCGGCGACAAGCTTTTCCACCGCGTTGTGCATCGACTCCGCGTAGTGCTCGTTCATCACGTTCGCCGAGCCGGTCGGGTCGTCGAGCGTCAAGGTGACGATGCCGTCGGCATCCTTGTCCCAGTGAATAGTGTTCTCTGCCATGACTTCTCTTTCTCCAGCCCTCAGACCCGCTCGATGATGGTGGCGACACCCATGCCGCCGCCGATGCACAGTGTGATGAGCGCGCGTCGCGCATTGCGGCGCTCGAGCTCGTCGACCATGGTGCCGGTGATCATGGCGCCGGTGGCGCCCAGCGGGTGGCCCATCGCAATGGCGCCGCCGTTGACGTTCAGCTTCTCGTCCGGGATGTGCAGGTCCTTCTGGAACTTCAGCACCACCGAGGCGAAGGCCTCGTTGAGTTCGAACAGGTCGATGTCATCGACCGTCAGGCCGGCGCGGTCGAGCACCTTGACGGTGGCCGGCGTCGGGCCGGTCAACATGATGACCGGGTCCGCGCCGCTGGTGGCGGTCGCAACGATGCGGGCCCGGGGCGTCAGTCCCTGCGACGTGCCCGCGGATTCCGACCCGACCAGCACCAGCGCGGCGCCGTCGACGATGCCGGAGCTGTTGCCGCCGGTGTGGACGTGGTTGATCTTCTCGACGTAGTGGTACTTCTGCAGCGCCACATCGTCGAAGCCGCCCATCTCACCGATGCCGTCGAACGCGGTCTTCAGCTTGCCCAGGCCTTCCAGTGTGGTGTCGGGCCGCATGTGCTCGTCGTGGTCGAGGATGAGCAGACCGTTCTGGTCGCGAACCGGCACAACCGATTTCGCGAAGTAGCCGCCGGACCAGGCTTCCGCAGCCTTCTGCTGGCTCCGCAGGGCGTAGTTGTCGACGTCCTCACGGGAGAAGCCCTCGATGGTGGCGATCAGGTCGGCGCCGATGCCCTGCGGCACGAAGCCGAGTCGGTAGTTGGTCTCCGGGTCGGTCGCCCAGGCGCCGCCGTCGGAGCCCATCGGCACGCGGCTCATCGACTCGACGCCGCCGGCCAGCACCAGGTCGTCCCAGCCGGAGCGGACTTTCTGCGCGGCGGTGTTGACCGCCTCCAGGCCCGAGGCGCAGAACCGGTTGAGCTGCACGCCGCCGGTGGTCTCAGGCAGCCCCGCCACCAGTGCCGCGGTCCGGGCGATGTCACCGCCCTGGTCACCGACCGGCGACACCACGCCGAGGATCAGGTCGCTGATCAGGTTCTCGTCGAGGTCCGGGTTGCGCTTACGCAGTTCGTCGACCAAACCGACGACCAGATTCACCGGCTTGACCTCGTTCAGCGAGCCGTTGCGCTGCTTGCCGCGCGGCGTGCGGATGGCCTCGTAAATGAAGGCTTCTTCGGACATGGCTCATTCCTCTTCAGAAATCGGGTTTGTAGATTATTTGACGCTAGTCCTCTGGACGCAGCCTAACAAAGTACCCGGCCAACCTGTTGGTTGGGAGTGCTGCACCTGTCTAACTGTCGCCGAATGTGAAGCCAGTCGCACGCTCGGACACCGAACGTGAAGCTGGCCGCACACTCACCGGGCGCTGGCAAGCGATCTAAGCTCGTCCCTCATGACGGTGTCGCGACTGCGACCGTACGCAACCACGGTGTTCGCCGAGATGTCGGCGCTGGCGGCCCGGGTCGGCGCGGTGAACCTGGGGCAGGGATTTCCCGACGAAGACGGCCCACCCGCCATGCTCAAAGCGGCCCAGGACGCGATCGCCGAGGGCATCAACCAGTACCCACCGGGCATCGGCATCCCGGCGCTGCGGGAGGCGGTGGCCGCGCAGCGCAAGAGAACCTACGGGATCGACTACGACCCGGCGACCGAGGTGCTGGTGACGGTCGGGGCCACCGAAGCGATCGCGGCGGCGGTCTTCGGTCTGGTCGAACCCGGCTCCGAGGTGATCTTGGTCCAGCCGTTCTACGACTCCTACTCGCCGGTGGTGGCGATCGCCGGCGCGCAACGGGTCGTCGCGCCGCTGGTCCCGCACGGTCGCGGCTTCGCGCTGGACATCGACGCGCTGCGGCGAGCGGTGACGCCGCGGACCAGGGCGCTGATGCTGAACTCCCCGCACAACCCGACCGGCACCGTGCTCAGCGAGGCCGAGTTGACCGCCGTCGCCCAGATCGCGGTGGACGCCGATCTGCTGGTCATCACCGACGAGGTCTACGAACATCTGGTCTTCGACGAGCACCGTCACCTCCCGCTGGCCGGTTTCGACGGGATGGCCGAGCGGACGGTCACGATCTCCAGCGCGGCGAAGATGTTCAACTGCACCGGCTGGAAAATCGGCTGGGCCTGCGGGCCGGCCGAACTGCTACACGGCGTACGGGCCGCCAAGCAGTATCTGACGTACGTCGGGGGTGCGCCGTTCCAGCCGGCGGTGGCGCAAGCGCTCGACACCGAAGACGCCTGGGTTGCCCAGCTGCGAAAATCGTTGCAGCACAGACGCGATCGATTGACACAGGGGCTGACCGAGATCGGCTTCGAGGTGCACGACAGCGCCGGGACCTACTTCGTGTGCGCCGATCCGCGCCCGCTGGGATATGACGACAGCACCGCGTTCTGCGCCGCCTTACCCGAACAGGTCGGGGTGGCCGCGATCCCGCTGACGGCGTTCTGCGATCCCGACGCCGCGGACTGGAAGCACTGGAATCACTTGGTGCGGTTCACCTTCTGCAAGCGCGAGGACACCATCGACGAAGCGCTCCGGCGGCTCGGTCGGCTGAGCGACGGACCGGCTATGTCGACCGGTCCGAGCCGAGGGCTGCCATGACCCGCCGTCGCAGCCCTTCGGTCGCGGCGTAGAGCACCTTCCGGCGGGCCCGTTTGATCAGGAACTCCGGTATCGGCGCCGACGGCTCGAGGGTGATCTCGAACCTGACCCGCGTCTTGTCGTCTGGCTCACGCTGCAGCGTGTACTCGACGTGCTGGGCGTGCTGCTGCACCGTCTTGTCCGCATCCCACACCAGCCAGTCCGGGCCCCAGTGGTATTCGAGCACTTCGGTGTCGATGATGCCGACCACGCGGACGGTGACCTTCACATGATGTGGCCGGCCATCGGGGTAGCTGTCGATGACCTCGGCCCGTCGGTGCACCGGAGACCAGGACGGTACCGAGCCCACGTCGGCCAGCGCCTCCAGGATGATTTCCGGCGGCGCATCGATGACAACCTCGCGCGATGCTTGTACGGCCACTGATGTCAAAGCTAGCAACGCAATCGCGTTCGCGGACCAGGTTGCGTTGCTATGGAGCGAGTGACGGGATTCGAACCCGTGTATACGGCTTTGCAGGCCGCTGCCTAGCCGCTCAGCCACACCCGCATGAGGACCTACCGTGCCATCGACGACCGGTGGCGGGCCACCGTTTTACTCGACACGATCGCTATGTCGGCTGCTCTGTCCCCTGCGCGGCCATCACCTGATCCCGCAGCCCTGTGGTCGCGGCGTCGAGCACGATTTCGCTGGCCCTCCGGACGACGAACGCGGGAACCGGTCCGGCCGGTTCGACGGTGATGTCGAAGCGCACCCGGGTCTTGTCGACACCGACCGGCTGCAGGTTGTATTCGACGTGCTGGCCGCGCTGCTGAAACGTGTCGGCGGCATCCCAGACCACCCAGTTGGGTCCCCAGTGATATTCCAGGATCTCGGTGTCGACCAGCCCGAAGATCTTGACGGTCGCCTTGACGTGATGAGGTCGACCGTCGGAGTACCAGTCCAGCACCTGAATCCGCTTGTGCACCGGCGACCATGACGACAACGACCCGACGTCAGCCAACGCCTCCAGGATGACCCCCGGCGGCGCGTCGATGACGATCTCTCGCGATGCTTGCACGGCCACTGTCACCCCAAGCTAGCAACGTGGGCGGGCTTGGGGGGCGACTCCTGGCGTTTACCAGCCGATGTCGCCGAGTCGGGTAGCGGCGGCCGGCGGCGGCCCGACCGGTCCGGCGGGTGTTCGGGAGAACCGTGGCGCGGGCGCGGCCTGGTCGACGCCACCGGTGTTGATCACCGTCGCCCGCGCGGTCAGGTGCGCATCGGTCGCGGCTTCGCTCCACGTCAATACCGGCGTGACGCAGGCGTCGCTGCCATCGAAGATCGACACCCACTCGTCGCGGGTCTTGCCAGCGAATCGCTCGGTGAAGACCTCGAACATCTTGGGGTACAAGCCGATGTCGAATTGGCCGGGCACCTCGTCGGCGGCCAGGCCCAATCCGGCGAGCAGTTGCGCGAAGAACTGCGGCTCGATGGCGCCCACCGCCATGTACTTGCCGTCGGCCGTCTCGTAGCAGCGATAGAACGGCGCTCCGCCGTCGAGCAGAAACGCTTCGCGTTCGTCGCGCAGCGCCCCGGTCGACTTCATCGTCCACATCATCTGCGCCAAGATGCTGACCCCGTCGACCATTGCGGCGTCGACGACCTGGCCGCTGCCCGACCGCTCCCGCTCGTAGAGCGCAGCGACGATGCCCAGCAGCACGAACATCGAGCCGCCGCCGAAATCAGCGACCAGGTTCAGCGGCGCCATCGGCGGTCGGTCGCGGTAACCCAACGCCGACAGCGCGCCGGTCTGCGACAGGTAGTTGATGTCATGGCCGGCCGTGCTGGCCCGCGGCCCGTGCTGTCCCCACCCGGTGATGCGCGCGAAGATCAGCCGCGGGTTGACGGCCGCGCAGTCGTCGGGGCCGATGCCGAGTCGCTCGCAGGTGCCGGGACGAAAGCAGTCCAGCAGCACGTCAGCCTTGGCGGCCAGATCCAGCAGCGCCTGCGGGTCGGCCTTGACGTCCAGGTCCACCGTCCGCTTTCCGCGGTGCAGCAGGTCGCGATCTTCGGCCGGCATCGTCAAGCCGCCGGGGCGGCGGACCCGCACCACGTCGGCGCCCAGGTCCGCGAGCACCATTCCCGCGTGCGGGCCCGGACCGATCCCGCCGAGTTCGATCACCCGCACCCCGTCCAGCGGGCCGGTCAAGCGTTGTCCTTTTTCACTTCGAGCACCCGGTCGCGCAAACCCTTGGTGCCGGTGTCGACCGTTCCTTTGATGGCGCGCTTGAGCACGAAGCCGGGCAACGGCACCACCGGGTCGACGCTGATCTCGAAGAGGACCTTGGTCTTGTCGCCGTCCGGGGTCAAGGTGTACGACGCGTCCTGCGAGCGCTGCTGCCCAGAGCTGACCAAAGTCCAGCTGACCTTGTTCTTGCTCCACGTATAGGCCACCACCTGCTCATCGGTGATGCCAGCGGCCTTGACCTTCATCTTCACTTTCAGCGGCCGCCCGTTCTTGTCCTTCTCGAGAACTTCGGCGCTCTGATGCGGCGGCGACCACTCGGTGACCGAGTCCAGATCACCGATCACGTCGAGGATCTCCTCTGGGCTCGCCTCGATGACGATTTCGCGGGTTTCGTTGATTGCCATGTCCGGACGATAGCGAGACGATGCCGCGCCGACGGCGTTTTCGACCGCAGGCCGGTACCGTCAACCTCGTGACTGATCCTGCCGACTCGCCGTACTCCATCGGTGACTACCTGCTGGACCGCCTGGCCGAACTCGGTGTCACCGAAGTATTCGGGGTGCCCGGCGACTACAACCTGGAGTTCCTCGATCACATCGTCGATCACCCGCAGCTGCGCTGGGTCGGCAATGCCAACGAGCTGAATGCCGGATACGCCGCCGACGGCTATGGCCGGCTGCGCGGATTATCAGCCGTGGTAACCACATTCGGCGTCGGCGAGCTCTCCGCCGCCAACGCGATCGCGGGCAGCTACGCCGAGCACGTGCCGGTCGTGCACATCGTCGGCGGGCCGTCGAAAGACGCGCAAGGCACCCGCCGGGCCCTGCACCACTCGCTGGGCGACGGCGATTTCGAGCACTTCTTACGGGTGAGCCGCGAAATCACCTGCGCTCAAGCGAATCTCATGCCCGCGACGGCGACCAGGGAGATCGACCGGGTGCTCAGCGAGGTACGCGAACAGCGACGGCCCGGGTACCTGTTGCTGTCCACCGACGTCGCCCGCTTCGAGACCGAGCCGCCGACTGCACCATTGCCGCGCTACACCGGCGGCACCAGTCCGCGGGCCTTGGCGCTATTCGCGGCTGCCGCAGCCGAACTCATCGCCGACCACCAGTTGACCGTGCTGGCCGACCTACTGGTCCACCGGTTGAATGCCGTTGACAATCTCGAAGCGCTGCTGGCGGCCGACGTGGTGCCGCACGCGACGCTGACCTGGGGCAAGAGCCTGGTCGACGAAAGCGCTCCGGAATTCCTGGGCATCTACGCGGGCGCAGCCAGCGCCGAGTCGGTCCGTCACGCGATCGAAGATGCTCCCGTGCTCGTCACGGCGGGGGTGGTGTTCACCGACATGGTCAGTGGCTTTTTCAGCCAGCGCATCGATCCGGCGAGAACCATCGACGTCGCGCCCGAGCAGAGCACGGTCGGCAGTCAAGTGTTCGCGCCACTGGAGATGGCAGAGGCGCTGGACGCGATCACCGCGATTCTCATCAAGCGGGGTATCACGTCACCTCCGGTGAAATCGGTATCCGACCCCGGTTCTGCGACGAAGCCCGAACGCGACGAGCCGCTCAGCCAGAAAGTGTTGTGGGACAGGTTTTGCGACGCGCTCACCCCCGGCAACATCGTGCTCGCAGATCAGGGCACCTCGTTCTACGGTATGGCCGCGCACCGGCTTCCCCAAGGAGTGACCTTCATCGGCCAACCACTGTGGGGGTCAATCGGATACACGCTGCCCGCCACCCTCGGGGCGGGTCTGGCCGAACGCGACCGCAGGCCGGTGCTGCTGATCGGGGACGGCGCTGCGCAGCTCACTGTTCAAGAGCTGGGCGCGTTTTCGCGTGAGGGACTGTCGCCGGTCATCGTCGTGGTCAACAACGACGGCTACACCATCGAGCGGATGATTCACGGAAAGACCGCGCCGTACAACGACATTGTCGCGTGGCACTGGGCCGACATTCCCATCGCACTGGGCGTGACGAACCATCTGTTCTTCCGGGCCGAGAACTATGGCGACCTCGACGACGCGTTCGTCGCGGCGGCCGATCACCGCGACCGGATGGTGCTGATCGAAGCGGTGGTGCCGCGCCTCGACATCCCGGACCTGTTGACCAATTTGGTCGCCGACCTCGGCTGAAGGCAGCCCGCGTCGTCAACACCTAGGCGTGCACGCCGCGATCTGCGCCTGGCGACCCGAGCAGCAGACGCAGCGTGCGCCGGCAGCGGCCACACTCCGCACCCGCCCCGCATGCCGCGGCGATCTGATTGGTCGTCGTGGCACCCCCGGCAATGGCGTCTTTCACTGCCTGGCTGGTGATCCCGTTACACAGACAGACGAACATCGCGGGGCTCAATCCTCGATGCGCATCATGTCGAAGAACTTGCCGACGAACACCGGCGGATAGGCGCCCTTGCCGGCGCCGGCTATCCACGGGGCAGCGTCGTCGGGATGCTCGATCCAGTTTCGCGCGCGGGCCTCGTCGTCCAGTTCCTGCATGATCATCACTTCGTGGTCATCGTCGAACGCCCGGAACAACCGGGTTTCCCGGATGCCCGCGGCCTCGAATCGTGGTAGAGCGCTGCGGATCTCACCGGTCAGCACGGTGACGTCGTCGACCGACGCCATCGCGGCGACGACGATGCCGGGCACCGTTCGAGCCGACGGGGCGACCGAGCCGAATCGTTCGACGATCTCTCCGGCAAACACCGCAGGGAGGTCTTCGACGCCGACCGCGTCGAACCACTCGAAGAACACCCGCGACCGCAGTAGTTCGACGATCGGCTCCCGGCTGCGCACTCCGATCGTCACCAGCACCCGGCCGTAGTCATGCGTCGAGGTGTAGACGAGCACATGGTGCGCACCGATATCGGCCAGCGCGGACCGACGGCGTTGCAGCAGTGGCCAGACCTGATCCGGGTCGGGCACACGATAGTCCGACGCGATCACCAAAGAATGGGAATGCGGGTCGGCTGGGCTCACCGAAGCTGGTCCTTCATCACCTTGCCGGTGGCGTTCAGCGGTAACTCAGCGAGGAATTCGACATAGCGCGGGGCTTTGAACCCGGCCATCCGCTCACGGCACCACGACATCAGGTCCGCTTCGGAGACAGCCGACTTCGATACCACGAACGCCTTGCCCACCTGGCCGAGTCGCTCATCGGGCACACCGATCACCGCGACCTGCGCGACGGCGGGGTGTTCCAGCATGAAGCCCTCGATCTCAGCCGGGTAGGCGTTGAAGCCACCAACGATGAACATGTCCTTTTTACGCCCGTCGATCCTCAGCCGACCGGCGTTGTCGAAATTGCCCAAGTCTCCGGTGTGCAGCCAGCCGTCGGGGTCGATGGCGTTCGCGGTGGCGACCGGGTCGTCGAGGTAGCCCTGCATGACGCCGTATCCGCGGACCAGCACCTCGCCGTCGTCGGCAATCCGCACCTCAACGTCCACGCACGGCAGGCCCGCGGTGGTGGCTACGTCCTCGAACGAATCGCCGGGGCGCGACAACGTCACGTTGCCGGCTTCGGTGAGCCCGTAGCCGGTCATCAACGTCTGGAAGGGCAGTTCATCGTGAATGCGACGGACCAGTTCCACTGGGATGTCGGCGGCCCCGGTCACACCGGCCCGCAGGCTCGACAGCTTGGCCTTGTCGGGAACCGTCAGCAACGAGTGATACATCGTCGGCGGTCCAGGGAGCATCGTGATGTGCTCGCGTTCAATAAGATTCACGACAGCGTCGATGTCGAAGACCGCGAGCGGCAGCATGGTCGCGCCACGCAGAAATGAGGAGATCAGGCCGGCTTTCAGGCCGAAGGTATGAAAGTACGGGTTGATCTGTAGGTAGCGGTCACCCTCGCGCAGATCGGCCAGCGTGGCCCACTCCTCGTACATCCGCAGCGTCTGGCGGTGGTTCATCATCGCGCCTTTCGGGCGCCCGGTCGTGCCGGAGGTGAAGATGATGTCGGCGACGTCGGTTCCGCTGACCGCTCGCTCGAATGGTGAACCGCTGGAGAGGAAGTCGGACTTCAGGTCGATGACCGGGACGCCGGCCGGGGTGGTGAAATCCTGCCCGAGGAAGCCCTTGTGAACCAGGACGGCTTTGGCTGCACTGCGGGTGATGATGTCGCCGGCTTCATCGGGCTTGAACCGGGTGTTCACCGGGACCAGCACACCGCCGGCGGTGAGCAACCCGAAGGCGGCGATGATCCACTCCGCCGAGTTCGGCGCCCACAGCGCGACGCGGTCGCCCTTCTCGATCCCCAACTCGTCGAATGCGCCTGCAGCGCAACGGATCCGATCGACGACATCGAGAAAGGTGTAACGCAGCGGACCGTCGACAATCGCTTCTGCATCGCCGAAGCGGTCCGCCGCGCTGCAGACCATCTCGGGGATGGTCTGCCACGGCTGGCTGGCCGGCTCCTCCGCATCGCGCTGCGCGCTCTGCATCGTCACCGCCCGGGCTGGCTAATAGGTCAGACCGTAACCAGACGAGACAAGTTCCCGCCCATGATCTTTGCCTGGTCTTCGGCGGACAGGTGCGACAGCGCGTTGACGTAGAAGGTCGGCTCCGCCAGCCCTTCCGGGTGCGGCCAGTCCGAGCCGTACAACACCTGATCCACACCGACGAGGTTGACCAGATCGTCGATACCGTCCTCGAAGAACGGGCTGACGTGAATCCGGTTCTTGACCATCTCGACGGGGTCGCTCGGGAAAGCCTCCGGGGCCTTCCGGAATACCTCGGCCAGGCCTTCGAGCAGCGGTGTCATCCACTTCGAACCGGCCTCGACGATCGCGACCTTCAGCTTGGGATGGCGGTAGAGCGCGCCGTGGATGACCCACGAGCCCACCGAGTCCTGGATCGGCCGCCACTCGTTGAGGATGCCCATCGCGTTGGTCTGGAACGGCAGCATCTCTGCGCTGGCACCGTCCCACTCGGAGGTGTAGCGGGAATAGCCACTGTCACTGGAGTGCATGCCGACCAGCACGTCGTGCTCGACGACCCGCTCCCAGAACGGATCGAACTCCGGCAGCGCGAACGACCGCGGGCCGCGGAAGCCGGGAACCGGCGCCGGGCGGACCAGGATGCAACGCGCCCCGCGCTTGACTGCCCACTCCAACTCCTCGATCGCCTTCTCGACGATCGGCAGCGTGATGACCGGGGTGGTGAAGATGCGGTTCTGGTAGTTGAAGCCCCAGACCTCATCGAGCCACTCGTTCAGCGCGTGAACCAGTACGTGGATGGCGACCGGGTCGTCCGACAGCCGCTCCTCGAGCAGGCTGGCCAGCGTCGGGAACATCAGGGTGCGGTCCAAGCCCAGCTCGTTCATCTTCTCCAGGCGTGGACCGGGTTCGAAGAAAGCGGGGATCGCGCGCATCGGCTCGCCGAACAGCTCGCGCTTGGTCTTGCCGTCCGGGTTACCGAACTTGAAGTACTCCTCCCAGGCGCCTGGCTTGGCGACGACCTCGAAGGTCGGGTTGGGAATGTAGTTGCTGATCTGGCCGCGGATCGCAATCTTGGTACGCCCGTTGATCTGCACGTACTGGACGTAGTCCTTGTACGCCTTGGGCAGGAACTTTGTCAGGGCCTCGGGCGGCTCGTAGAGATGGTTATCGGCGTCAAAGATCGGGAACGGGACGTCCTCCCGCTGCGACAGCTGACCCATGAAATCCTCCTTCGCAATTTGTGAGAATACTATTCTCAGCCGAACGCTACCGCAATGCCCTCCCCCACCAAACACGGCTGCACCCCTGCTCGCGTCCCCGCATCGGGGAGACCAGCGCGGCAGGAAAATTTGCGCATTGCTTCAACGCCCCGACCGGCAGACGTTAGTGTGCTTGACACGGGCTTTGGCTAGACAAGCCGCTGCAATTCTCCGAGAAAGAGAATGCCAATATCGCCCAGGAAGCGGTGCGCATGACAACCGTCGGTAAAGGCGCCATGTCGCTGGCGCTGCTCTCGGCACTCGGCTGCAGCACGCTCGTCGCCACCCCGGCTCGAGCGGACGACCCGGTCAAGCATGAGGTCAAGTACGTCATCACGGCAGCCAGCCCGATCTGGGCTGACATCTACTACTTGGACCAGGACCCCACGAGATTCTCCGACTACAGCCACAACCCGTACCAGTTCACACCGAATGTCCAAGCCGACATCGCACCCGGACACCCCTGGGTCTCACCGCCGGTCATGCTGGCGGATCCGGACCAATACGCCATGGTCTCGGTCAGCACGGGTACCGAACCGGGCACGCCGAACTTCCACTGCGCTCTTATCGTCGACGGCGTCGTCAAGGCATCCAAGGATGGACCGAAGGGCGCGCTCTGTTCGCTACGCCTCTGGTGAGACGGCTAAATTGCCGGGTCGCCCTCAAGATGGCGCAGGTAGCTTTCGACGATCTCGACGGTCTCGCTGTGGCCGGCGGACATGTCGAGCGCCTGCTCGATCACCAGGACCCGAGACACACTGGTCATCAGCACCGACCAGACCAGCGGCGGGATCTTCACCCGGGCGGTGTCGTAACGATCGAGAATCGTCGTGAGCGCTTTGCGTTGCTCCTCGCGGAAACGCTCTGCGTAATAGGCGATCTCGGCCTTCAGTGCTTTGCGATGGTTGGCCAGCGCGATGAATTCCATGGTGATCGCGGTAGCCGCGGGATCGGTGCTGAACCGCCACAGCGCCCACAGTGGCTGCGGCGCCTGCAGCACCTGCGCCTGCACCTCGAGGCCTTGTTCGGCCCGGCGCCGGAACGCCGCCAAGAACAAGTCGTCCATGGTGCGGAAGTAGTAATGGACCAGCTGCGGCTTGAGCGCTGCCTTCTCCGCTACCCGACGGGAAGTGACTGCGGCATAGCCTTCTTCGAGCATCAGGTGTTCGGCCGCGTCGAGCAGGACGCCGCGGTTCTTGGCGTCCGGTGCCCCGATCCTGCGCGGCGACGTCATGGCCTGCTCCCACACTCCCGTCGAGAATCTGCTGAACGTGCCGATCGTAGCGTCGGCCCCCGCTCTCGCCTTGACCACGACATTAGCGTCATGCTAAGCAGGTGCTCAGCAATTACGGCACATTCGTCGATCTCAGTCCCGGGCCGCACACGGCGCGTAGCGGACCACTGGGTAGGCCAGCCTCGGGAGGCGCGCATACATGAGCAACTTCGAATCCATCGATTTCTTCACCGATCCGTCCCTGGTTCCCGACCCGCACCCGTACTTCGACTACCTGCGTAGCCAGAACCCGGTGCTGCGTCTCCCGCACCACAACGTCGTCGCGGTCACTGGCTGGGAAGAGGCCAACGCGGTTTATAAGGACCCAGAGACGTTTTCGAACATCGTCGCGCTCGGTGGCCCGTTTCCGCCGTTGCCGTTCGACGTCGATGGAGACGACCTCGGCCCGCTGATCGATGCGCACCGCAGCCAGTTCCCGATGTTCGAGCACATGGTCACGATGGACCCGCCCGACCACACCCGGGCGCGCTCGATACTGAGCCGGTTACTCACGCCGAGCCGGCTCAAGGAGAACGAGGAGTTCATGTGGCGCCTCGCCGACCGCCAACTCGACGAGTTTCTGGAGAACGGCGAGTGTGAGTTCATCGGCGAATACTCCAAGCCCTTCGCGACCCTGGTGATCGCTGACCTGCTCGGTGTTCCCGAAGAGGACCATAAAGAGTTCCGTTCGGTGTTGGGCGCCGACCGGCCCGGCGCGCGGGTAGGCGCGCTCGATCTCGAGTCGGTGGGCATCAACCCGCTGGAGTGGCTCGACGACAAGTTCTGCTCCTACATCGAAGAGCGCCGCAGTGCTCCTAGGGACGACGTGCTGACCTCGTTGGCGACCGCGAAATATCCGGACGGGTCCACACCCGAGGTGATCGAGGTAAGTCGTTCAGCGACATTCCTTTTCGCTGCCGGACAGGAGACCACCGCGAAACTGCTGTCAGCCGCGCTGCAGGCTCTCGGCGATCGGCCGGAGATCCAGCAGAAGCTGCGTGAAGACCGCAGCCTCATCCCGAACTTCATCGAAGAGTCGCTACGCATGGAAAGCCCGGTCAAGAGCGACTCCCGGCTGGCCCGCAAGGCCACCACAGTCGCAGGCGTCGACATCCCGATCGGCACGGTCGTGATGGTGCTACCGGGCGCCGCCAATCGTGACCCACGGCGATTCGAGAACCCGCACGAGTTCCAGCTGGACCGCAAGAACGTTCGCGAACACATGGCGTTCGCCCGCGGGGTTCATTCCTGCCCCGGCGCGCCACTGGCCCGAGTCGAGGGTCGGGTGTCGATCGAGCGCATCTTGGACCGGATGTCCGACATCTCGATCAGCGAAACGCAGCACGGGCCGGCCGCCGAGCGGCGCTACACGTTCGAACCGACCTACATTCTGCGGGGGCTCAGCGATCTGCACCTCACATTCACGCCGCGTGAGGCGCTGGCAACCCACTAATCGCTGGAGTCAAATGCGTACCGCGGCAGCGTCGTTGGCGGCGGTGGCGATCTCCAAGTACCGCCACGCCACGTCGGGGGGAATGCCACCACACAGCGGATGCAGCGGCAGCGGCCGCCCGGTGCGGACGTAATCGGCCGCCTCTCGTCCGGGGTGAAGATCCGGTACGGCCCATCGGTCGTCCTGAGTTCCGCCACGGTATCGACACGGGTGATGCTGGCCACCGAGTCGTCGTGTGGCCGGTACGACGCCGGTGACGGCGTCATGCAGCAGGTGCGGACCCAGTAGATCCCACGCCTCATCGATATCGTCGGCGACGAAAACTGTTGTCGGAGTTCCCGGTACCGGAAACTGGACGAGACCGGGTTCGTGGCCGGCGAGTCGGCATTGCGATTCGTAGTACGCCTTGAGGTCCGCGTCGTCGGTCTGCGATATGAATCCTTGTCCGTGCTCGGCGGCGCGTCGTGCGGCTGCCCGGCTACCTCCGGCGATCATGACCATCGGTCCGTTCACCGACCCGGACCGCGGCGTGCCTTGATCTGGCGGCCCTGATACTCGATGGGCTCACCCCGCATCAAACCGCCCAGCACGGATAGCATCTCGTCAGCCACCCGGCCACGCGTGGCGGTCATTGGGCAGACATCCGCCAATCAGCGGATATGCGGATGATTACGTGTCGGCGCGCGTCCAGAAGGTGTGGCCCTGCTGGGCAATGCAGATCAGAAACAGTCCGTCGGGCGCCTGGGCGACGTAGTTCAAGAACGGATTGCAGTCGGCGTTCTCTTCTTTGATCCCGACCATCGGCGGCGAACGGAACCAGCGTGGCTGGTATCTCCGCGGTGAGCCGCAAAACATCAGCCGTCCTGGTTGGGTGGCGGGCACATAACCGCCCGAGACACCGAATGCGTAGTACGTGGTGTTGTCGCATGGTGCACCGAGAACCATGTTCGGAGCGATGCCCGGCGTACAGGCCGGGTAGTCACACACAGTGGGACCGGCAGAAGCTGTCGGCGGCATCAACACGCCGACTCCGATCAGCGCGGCAAGCGCTGCCACGATGAGACGCACCGGGATAGTTTTACATAGGCGATAAGAAAATTCTCTTCTTCTCCAGAAGTAGCTGCCGGGCGCGCGGCACCGCTGTTCACGGTCGGTCAGTATGCCGCTGCCATTCGGCGAAAACGCACAGTGATAACGTAATTCTCCGTGCTCGACGCTCAACAAAGCGACGACGCTGGGCAGGGAGTCGAGTCCGACCCACCCATCTCGTTAACGGAAGCAGAAGAAGCGGTCTCCCGTGCTGAAGCGCGCGCCGAGGAGGCCCGCGCCCGGGCGGAGCAACTACGCCGGCGGGCCACAGCCAGCTCCCGTGACGAGTCCGACACTGATGACAACGATCGCGACGAGACCGCCGAATCCGAAACATCATTGGCACGGCTGAGGCGCAGCCTGCGGGGTGTGCTAACGCGGGTGCGGCCCCCAAAGCAGGCCACGGTGGCGGCCACGGCGGCGCTCGTCCTGAGCGCGGCTTCCCTCGGGGCGAGCGGTTACATGCTGTGGCAACACATCTCACTGATGCATGAGCACAAACGTGCCGCTGAGTACACCACCGCCGCGCGGGCCGGGGTCGAGCTGATGATGTCGATCGACCCAGACCACGCCCGCGAGAACGTTCAGCGCCTCATCGACAACACCACCGGCACCATGCAGATCCAGTTGCGGGCGACGTCGACATACCTGGTCGAGGATGCACAGAAGGCCAAAGTCCTCACCAAGGCCACCGCACAAGACATCGCCGTGGAATCGATGACTGATAATTCGGCGGTCGTGCTGGTAGTCGCCAAGTCCGACACCACCAATCCGGACAAGACCAAACGACCACCGGCCTATTGGCGACTCAGTGTCGGTCTCACTCGAGACGGCGGTCAGCTCAAGATGTCGAAAGTTGATTTCGTCGAGTGATGACCGAAGAAGGATCGTCGAGCGAGAAAGCCGAAGCCGCACTCGACAACGCCGACAACACAATTGACGATGCCGACGCACCATCGCCTGGCGAGCCACGCCCCTCCGCGACGGTCATGATCGGGCGGCTGATCGGTCACACTCGAGCGCACTCGCGACCAATTCTTCTGGTCGCCTTGGTCTTGGCCACGATTGCGCTCGCTACCGTCCTGTTCTTCGTGCAATATCGCCCGGATAGAGAGATTGACGACCAAGCGGCCAACCAGGCGATCCGGGCCGCATCCGACGGTGCTGTGGCAGCACTGTCGTACTCGTCAGGAAGCCTGGACCGCGACTTTGCCGAGGCCAAGACACACCTCACCGGCGGCTTTTTGGACTACTACACCACGTTCACTCGAGATGTCGTGGCGCCGACGGTGCGCGATAAACACCTGACCCAGAAGGCCGTCGCCATTCGCGCGGCCGCAGTCAAACTGCAGCCGCAGTCCGCGGTCGTCTTGGTCTTCCTCAACGAAACAACGACGAGCGCAGACAAAAAGGAGCCGCTGAAGACCCCGACCAGCGTCCGCGTGACGCTGGACAAGGTAGACGGCACCTGGCTGGTCTCTAAGTTCGATCCGGTGGGATGAGCATTCGTCCGAACCGGCCATCCGCCATCTACGCCAGTGTTATTCTCACCTGTCGAGAACGCCGGTATCCGCGACAAAATTCGTATCGGCAGACTCGGGTCAATGTGGGCCAAGGAGCGCGCGATGGGTTCAACGAGAACGGCCACCACCACTTTAATGCTGTTGGCCCTCAGTGCATCTGGACTTTTGGCGCCGGCCTCCTCAACGCCGCAGGCCCGAGCCAAGACGCCGGCGGACATCGCGATCAACGGAACCTATCAGGCGACCTCCATCGGCGGTTGGGCCAAGATCAATCAGCAGTACAACAGCGAGCAGGAAATCCAGTCGATCTGGAAGGTCACCAGCACCTGCACCACGATGGAGGACTGCACCGGCACGGTCGTCAGCGACCAGGGCTGGACCGGGCAGATGAAGATGACTGACGGAACCGTCTGGTATGTCAGACACGACGTGCCGAACTGGGAGAAATGCGCAGACGGTAGCGCATATACGGGGAAGCAGACGTTCTGGTTCTATCCGACGGAAGCTGCGACCGGTCAACCGAAGTACGGCGAGCCGCTCTTGACGGGCAAAGACAAGACCATCGGACCCAGCGGCGCGTGCGGACAAAACAAATGGCTTGAGATCGAAATACCGTTTCGGTTGGACAAATTGAGTTGACCGGCCGGAGCCGGACTTAGCTCGGAAACATGTCTTGCCATTTCTTGGGCGCTTGAGACGTGACGAGATCCGACTCCTGGTATAGCTTTCCGTCCGGCGCGATGTAGCGCCCAGTCGCCGGATCGTAGTCCGCGGTCGCGACCGATGGCACCGGCTTTGCAGCCTTCCCCTCGAATGAGCTTGGCGCTGTTTTCGGCCCGTCACTCTTGAGCTGCCCGGGTGACACGGGTGCGGCGGCAGGCGGAGGGCCGGCAGCCGGTGCAGGCGCGGCGGGCGGTACGGGAGCCGCGGGCTCCGATGCCTGGGCCTCACCCGGGCCAGGAACGTCGAGTGGCGCGATCGGCGGAAGATCGGCCGACCGCGTCGACATATAACCCGACAACGGCGACGGGCCCGACGACGGCACCGGCGGCACCGCCGCGCCCAGCGTGCCCGGAGGTGGATTGTCTCCCCGCGGACCCGCGGGCGTACCCCGCGGAATGGCACCCGGCGGCAGCGGCGTTCCCTCCACAGGGCCGAAGATCCGTTTGTCCGAGGTGACCCGGTCGTCCGGCGGTACGCCCTGCGAGAGCAGGTTGGGATCTAGTGGAGAGGGGCCCAGCGTGTGCTGCCTCATCGCAAGGGGCATGAACGGCTTGTCGCTGTTACAGATTTCGACGGTGGGCGCCCGCTTCCCGGGATGCCCCATGCACGGGTAGTTCCGGGCGCCGCGAACCGCGATCGGGGAATCCTGAGGCAGCTTGCAGTACAAGCCATCCGGTGTGTCGATGACGGTCTGATCGGCGGGAGATCGCCACGAGCTTTGCGGCATGAAGCCGACGGTGCAGATGGGCGGATCCTCGACGGTGAGCGCGAAGTCGCCGATTGGCAGTCCGTTGGTGTGGTTAGTGCCGGAGGACGTCAAGAAAGCGCCCATGATCGGCGGCAGCAACACCAGCAGTTGCTCGAGCGAGGGGTGATACGTCACGCCGATCTGGCCGATGGTCGTCAGGTTTGCGAGCAGGATGGGAAGTGTCGGTTTGAGCTGTTCGAGAAGGCGGGACGCTTCGTTCGCGGTCCCGGGGCCGTTCTGCAGGATACTGCGGAACTTGGAATCGTCAGTCGCCACAACGCCGGTTATACCGGCCAGACTGCGTGCCCATGTCCGCACCGAATCAGCGGTCTGAACCTGCGAATTCAGCAGCGGCCCAACGTCCTCGGTGAGCGTTCGTGTGCGGTCGGCGACGTTGTTGGCGTCGGCGGAGATTCGCGATGCCGAATCGGATAGCGATCCGAGATCGAAACCGGCTCCGTTGAACGCCTGGAACGACTCGTCGAGCAATTGGCTGATCTTGTTCTGCGGGATGCTGCCGATCAAGCTGCTCACCTGATCGAGCATGGGTCCGACCGCCTGCGGGATCGTGGTGTCGTGCATGGCGATCACCGACCCATTGTGTAGGTAGGGCCCGGAGTCGGTTCGTGGTTGCAGATCGACGTACTGCTCGCCGACGGCGGAGACGCTGCGCACTTTTGCATCGAGGTTCGCCGGGATCTTGGTCGAAGTACCCAAAGACAGCGTCGCTTTCGCACCGTTCGGCGAAAGCCCCACCGCGGTGACTTTGCCGACCTCCACGCCGCGGTAGGTGACGTTGGAGAATCGGTACAAGCCGCCGGTGGCCGGCAGTTCGAGGGTGACCGTGATCCGACCGATACCGAGCAGCGTCGGCACCTGAACGTAGAAGATGACCATCGCGATCACGCCGATGATCCCAACGATCGCGAAGATCGCCAGCTGGATCCGGACAAAGCGCGTGAGCATTTAACCGCCACCTCCTGCCGGCGGAATCCCCGGTGGCGATGCAACATTCGGCCCAGCCGCCGGCCCCGGCAACGGACCGAACCCTGGTGCCGGAGCGGCGGGACCGGGAATCACCCCGGCCTGCGCGGCGACTGGCGCCGAGAGTTGACCCGGCGGCGGTGCGGCCGGCCCTGGCGGCGGACCGCTGAACTGCAGTGGCGACGGACCCGGTAGCGGTGCCGCGGGCGGCGGGGGCGGGCCGGGCGGCAGCTGACCAGGTGGCAGCGGTGGCGCGTTCACGCCGGCATGCAGCGGATCGAGGGTGTAGTTCAGCCACCACGGGTCGCCCGGCGCTGCCACCTCCGCTTCATGCAGCTGCCCCCAGTGGGTGCCCAGGAAGAGTTCCTTCTTGAGCTTGGGAATCGTCAGGTCGAAGTCGAACCACAGGTTGAAGAAGTCGCCCCGGACCCCTCGGTCGATGAGGTTCTGGGGGAACGGGAAGTGCGACGCGTATTCGATGGTCGAGTCGATGTTGGGGCCGACGTTGGCGAGCGCACGGATCGTCGGTTCCAGGTTTTTCAGGTTTTTGACCAGGTCGGCCTGAGTGTCGTTGACCAGCCCGGTGGCGGTGTTGCTGAACACACGCAACTTGTCCAGGGCGCTCGTCAACCGCGGCCGCTCTCTGTCCAGCACCTCCAGCGCGGGCGGTATGTTGCGCAGCGCCTGCGTGAGGACATCGCGCTGGTCGGCGAAGCTGGTGGCGAGCCGGTTCAGCGCTTGGATGGACGCGATGATGTTCTCCCGCTGCTGGTCGAACGTGCCGACAAACTTGTCCAGCCGAATAAGCAAGTCGCGAACAGCGCCCGCACGCCCGGACAAGGCGGTATTGAAGTTATGAACGATCTCCCCGATTTCACCCAATCCCCCGCCGTTGACGAGCACGGCCAGTGACGACAATGTCTGCTCAGTCGAGGGATAGGTCGACGATCGGTTCAGTGTGATGGTGGCGCCCGGGCGCAGCCGTCCACTCGCCTGTTGGCCTAGTGGCGGATTCAGCTCGAGGTGCATCGACCCGAGCAGGCTGGTCTGCCCGACGCTGGCCACCGCGTTGGCGGGGACGACGACGTCGTGCTTTACCGAGATCTCCACATCGGCGTGCCAGCCTTTGACCGTCATCGGGCCGACACTTCCGACGATGACGTCATCGATCATGACCGGCGAATTCGACTCCAGCGTAGCGACATTCGCGATTTCGACGTGGTAGATGTCGGAGCCCGGACCTCGTCCTACTGCGCCGGGCAATGGCAGCGAATTCAAGCCGTGAAACGCGCAGCCACTTGACGTCAGCGCCACGCAGCCAACGACGGCCAGCACTCGCCGAACAACGGTCATGGCTGGCCACCTTCCGCAGGCAACAGCATGCCGGGCAGACCCGGAGCGGGAGCAGGCGGCGGTACCGACGGCGGTGGCGGCTCGGGCATGGCGGCTCCCGGTATCCGACCCAGCGGGACTGACGGGGACGGGCCGTTCGGAATCGGGTCACCCGGCGCGCCGGTGTATGCAGACACTGCGGGCGGGATGTCCGGCGTCGTGGGCTTGACGCCTTCGCCACCGGGTGCCAGGCGTGGCTCGCTGTAGACGAGGTCTTGCGGCGCGGGCGCCGGTTGCAGGAACGGGTTGATCGGGATCGGTGATTGGTTGAAGTTGAGCACCCGCAGTCCCGGCCCGAGGAACAGGGAGCACAGCTTGCCTGTCTCGGTCGCCGTAACGTTCTCGATGGCGGCAGTCACACCACATCCCGGTATGGGAATCGGCAGGATGATTCCCGACTCCGTGGGGTTCGCGAAGTTCATCAGGCCGAAGCCGCCGACGATGCTCCCGGTGTCGGGGTTGTAGTCGCTGTAAAAGTTGGCGAGTGAGTTCGGGGCGGCGTGCAGGACATTCTCCAGCGCCATGTGCTTATCGTTGAGGATCGAGGTGACCTCGGCCAATTGCGAGATTTGTTCACTGGTCTGGTCGCGGGTGCCGGCGATGAATCGCTGCACCTCCACAACGGCCGTGGACAAGTTGGCCAGCGCCGCGTCCAGATCAGATCTGCTGTCATTGACGACGCTGGTCAGCGTGGCCAACCGGTTGTTGAACTGGACGATCTGAGTGTTGCTGTCACGCAGCGCGGTAACGAAGATCTGCAAGTTCTTGATGATGTCGACGATGTTGCCGCTGCCGCTGGAAAGGGTCCGCGCTACCCCGGACAGTTGGGCCAGCGCCTCGCGAAGCTTCGGCCCGTTGCCGTTCAGCGCGTTGGCAGCGCTGTCGATGAACCGCGCGACCGACGGCGTCGAGACTTTACTGTTGGGCCCCAGATCCGTTGCCAGTCGCATCAATTGGGTCTTCACTTCGTCCCACTCGACTGGTGTTGCGGTGCGCTCGGCCGGTATCACTGCGCCATCGCCCATCTTCGGGCCGCTGGTCCGGTACGCGGGAGTGAGCTGGACGTAGCGGGCCGCCACCAGGTTCTGTGCGACGATCACCGCCTTCGCGTCCGCCGGAATGGGCAGGTCACGGTCGACCTTCATAGTCATCTTGACCTGTTTGCCCTCGGGTTGGATCGCCTTGATCGTGCCGACCTTGACGCCAGAAACCCGCACCTCATCGCCTGGGTAAATCGACGTGGCGGTGGTGAAGTACGCCGTGATGCTCTTCGGACGGAAGAACACCTCATGCGCCAGCCACCCCGCACCGACGACCAAAAGGCCGACCAGCACAACCACTGCCGCCTTCGCGAACCTGTTGCCGCGGATCATTGTTCGCCCCCGATTCGTCCGCCCAAAGTACATCCAGGGCAAGGCGGAATTCCGTTGTACGGGAATGGCACCAATGCCCGGGGTACCGGCGACGGGAAGCCGGGACCCTTGGATGTGTCGAAGGTGCGGAATCCCCAGAGGTAGTCGAGGAACGGCTGGAAGAGCTGGAAGATGGTGAGGTTCGGGACGAACGCCGAGTAGTAGAACCCGTTGGCAACGGCCTCGCCCACCGTGATTTGGTATTTCGCGAGCGCCGGCAATGCCTTGGCGATGTTGTCGCGGTTCTTCAGCAGAACCGCATTGACCGAATTCAGCCTCTCCAGCGTCGGTGCCAACTTGCTCTCGTTGTCGTGGACCAATCCGGTCAGCTGCTGAGCCACCGTCGATGTGGCGGAAAGCAATTCGACAATCTCCTGCCGGCGCGCCGCCAGGACTTGGAGCAGATCGTCGGAGTTGAGGATCAATCTGTTGACCTGCTGGCTGCGGTCGGACAGGATCCCGGTGACGTCGGCCGCGCTCTTGAACAGATCGGCCAGGTTCGTGTTGCGACTGTTGAGGGTTCGCGACAACCGGGTGACACCGTCAAATGTGGGACCGAGCTGCGGGGCGATCTGGTTGAGCGTCGTCGTTAGCGTGTCGAGTGACTGGTTCAGCCCTTGGGTGTTGGTTCCCGCGGTGTTGGTCGTAAGGTCGGTGACCGCCTCCGTCAACGAATACGGCGAGCCGGTGCGTGCTACCGGGATAACGTCATTCGCATGCATCGCCGCGCCGCCCGCCGATTCCAGCGTCAGAACTCGTTCGCCCAGCAGCGTGCCGGTCCTGATGTGCGCGGTGGTGTCGGCGCCGAGCGGGACGCTGCCCTTCATCGTGAACGTGACCAGAGCGTCGCCGTTGCGCAGCGCAACATCCGACACTGTGCCGACTTTGATTCCCGACACCGTCACGGGATTGCCGGGCGCCAGCCCGCCGGCTTCAGAGAACAACGCCTGGTATTTCACTGACTCAGCCAACGCAACGATTCGGTCCGGTGACAGGCCCACCAGAATCACCAGAACTATCAAGACAGCGCCGATGAATCCCGCCTTGATCAGGCCAACTCCGCGATATTTAAGCATCAGGTTCCGCGCACCTTCCGGCATCTGATCTGAACCACGGGGCCACGACGGTCTTGCCGCTGAGGTCTGTGCCGCGCAGCCACGCCCCGCACAGGTAATACGGGATGGTGGCGCCCATCGTGCCGAGTCGAATCAGCTTGCGGTAATTGATCGGGGCCTTTTGCAAGGCGACGTCGATCCGGTCTTTGTCGTCATCAAGGTTGGGTGCCAGCCGGCTCAGCTGCTCCACTGTGCCGGCAAGCGGTTGCCTGGCGTTGCTGAGCAGGTCGGCCAACGATGCGGTTCCCTTGCTCAACGCATCAATCGCCGCACCGATCGGTTCGCGATCGTGCGCGAGCCCGGTGAGCAGCCGCTCGAGTTGATCGATAGCGCCGGAGAACTTAGGACCATCTTTGGACAGCGTGCCCACAACGGTATTCAGGTTGTCGATCAGCTGTTGGACGGTGTGGTCGTTATCGGCCAAGGCATTTGTGAACGACGTTGTTTTGGAGAACAGCGAGTCTATGGTTCCGCCTTCGCCTTGGAAGACCTGCAACAGCGACGCGGAGAGCTCGTTGACGTCGTGCGCATTCAGTCCTTGGACAAGGGGTTTCAGGCCGCCGAGTAATAGATCGAGATCGAGCGCCGGCGCGGTGTGGTCGACCGGTATCTGCCCTCCGGCGCCGAGTCGTTTGGTGGACCCTGGACCGTCGACCAGATCGAGATAGCGGTCACCGACGAGGTTGAGGTAGCGAACCGCCGCTCGCGTGCCGTCGGTAAGCGCGATGTTTTGGTCGGCGTCGAATTTCACCACAACCTTTTTGTCGGGCCGCAACGCAACGTCGTTGACCGTGCCGACCCGGATCCCGGCAACGCGGACCGACTGCCCAACCTTCAGACGCGACGCATCGGTGAACACGGCCGAATAGCCATTCGTCGCTCCGGTGCGGTACTGGCCGAAAACGAAAAAGAGGAACATGGTCAGCAACGCCATCACAATCGCGAAGGCGCCGAACTTGATCAGCGTGGGACGCATCGACCGGCTCATCCGGGATGCCCCGTCATAGCCACGTTGCGCGGTGGGCCTTCGATCGGGCCGTACAGCAGTTGCTTGAGCGCATCAGAGTTAATTAGCAGTTGCTGGTTTCCGTACTGCGCTGGGTTCGCGCCGTCGTCTGTGACGACGAATGGCGTTGCGGTGTCGAACTTATGGCCCGGCAGATCGAAACAGTATGTGCCGCCCGTCGCGGCGACCTTAGGCAGGTTGGTCGGATAGCGGAAGCGCTCGGCGCCGAAGGTCAAACTGGCTACCACCTGGACGCCCGGTTCTTTGAACGGCTGCGCCGCCGCCGCGGTCGACATCCCGCCCAAAGCGCATTCCAGTCCCTTGTTGTACTTGTTGGTCAGATCAGTGGTTGGCACCAAGAGTCGCAGGTCGGTTGCCAGCGCTTTACGGTTGGCGCCCAGCACGTCGTTGCCGATCTCACCCAGTCCGATCGCGCTGACCAGCAGTGCGTCGAGGTTGCGTTGCTCATCGACGATCGTCTTGCTGACCTTCACCGAGTTGTCCACGGTCTTCACCAGATTCGGCGCGGCGTCGCCGTAGGCATTAGCCACCACCGCCGTCATCGCGATGTCGTTAGTCAGTGCTGGAAGCGCCGGATCCAGTTTGGCCAGAAACGAATCCAGGTCGCTGAACGCCTGACCGATCTTTTCACCCCGGCCGCTGACTGCCTGCGCCAGCGCACCAAACGTCTCGTTCAGCTTCGCGGGGTCGATCTTGTCGAATACCGACGTCAGTCGCTGAAACAGCGTGTCGACCTCGACGGTGACGTGCTGGCTCTCGAGTACCTGCCCGGCACGCAGGGGGCGCGCGGACGGTTCCGCCGGCGGTACCAGTTCAACGAACTTGGCGCCGAATACCGTTGGCGCTGTGATGTCCACAAGCACGTTGCCCGGAATCAGACGCATGTCCGCGGGGTGCATAGCCAGGTGCAGCAGAGCTTGGCCGTTCGGCCGCGACTCGATCGAGGCGACTTGACCCACCTGCACACCGCGCATCTCCACCTTCGCGCCCGCGTTCATCACCAAACCGGCCCGCGGCGACAGCACCGTGACGGGCGTGCTCTCAGTGAAGCTGCCCGAGAACAGGCCCACGGCGACAGCGACGATCGCGGCGATAACCGCCACGGTCGCCAGACCCATCAGTGCGCGAATCCCGTTGTTGGGCATCGAAGAATATTCCCTTATCCCGAGAGGTTGAAGTTACCGTTTGAGCCGTAAATCGACAGCGAAACCAGCAGCGTCACCGAAATCACCACGATCAGCGAGGTCCGCACCGCATTGCCTGTCGCGACGCCGACACCCTCCGGACCACCCGATGCGAAATATCCGTAATAGGTGTGCAGCAGCAGGACCGCGAACGCCATCAAGATGGCCTGCAAAAACGACCAGACCAAGTCGAGGGGGTTCAGGAATGTGTCGAAGTAGTGGTCGTAGAGGCCACCCGATTGACCGAACAACACGACGGTGGTGAATTGGCTTGCGAGGAAAGACAAGATCACGGCGATGCTGTAGAGCGGGGTGATCGCGAGCATGCCCGCCACGATCCTGGTGCTGACCAGATAGGAGATCGGCCGAATCGCCATCGCCTCCAGCGCGTCGATTTCTTCGCTGATTCGCATGGCACCCAATTGCGCCGTCACACCGGCGCCGAAGGTGGCCGCCAGGCCGATGCCCGCGACGACCGGCGCGGCGATGCGGACATTGATGAACGCTGACAGCAGTGCGGTCAACGCCTCGATACCGATGTTGCCGAGCGAGCTGTAGCCCTGGACGGCCAGCGTGCCACCGGCCGCCAGCGTCAGGAATCCGACGATCACGACGGTGCCGCCGATCATCGCCAAGGTACCTGCGCCCATGCTGATTTCGGCGACCAGCCGGATGATCTCGCGGCCGTAGCGGGTGACCGCGAAGGGTATGCCTGCCAACGCTTTGCCGTAGAACACGGTGTGGTCGCCGATCGCGGCGAGGGTGCCGACCGGCCTGCGCCAGTAACCGAAGACCCGAAAGGCCCGCGGATACGTCATTCGCAGCGACTTCAGCACTGTCACGGCATCTCCCCCACCATCACTTCGTCGTGAATCGGATGCCGATCGCCGTAACGACCACATTGACAACAAAGAGCGCCATGAACGCGTACACCACGGTTTCGTTGACCGCGTTGCCCACTGCCTTGGCGCCGCCGCCGGAGATCGTCAGCCCCCGGTAGCACGCCACCAAGCCGGCGATGACGCCGAACAGCGCCGCCTTGATGCAGGAGATGATGACCTCCGGTACTCCGGTGAGCAAGGTGATGCCCGCGGCGAACGCGCCGGGGTTGACGTCTTGGACGAACACCGAGAACACGTAGCCGCCGACGATCCCGATGATGACGACCAGGCTGTTGAGCAACAGTGCGACCAGACCGGCTGCCAGCATCCGGGGAGTGACCAACCGCTGGACGGGGTTGATGCCCAAGACTTCCATCGCGTCGATCTCTTCGCGGATGGTGCGCGAGCCGAGGTCGGCGCACATCGCCGTCGCGCCGGCGCCGGAGACGATCAGCACCGTCACCAGCGGACCGACCTGGGTGACCGCACCGAATGCGGCGCCCGCACCACTGAGGTCCGCCGCGCCCAACTCGCGCAGCAGGATGTTGAGAATGAAACTGATCAGGACCGTGAACGGGATGGCCACCAGGAACGTCGGAGCCAGCGCAACGCGCGCCACGAACCAGGACTGCTCGAGAAACTCCCGGGCCTGGAACGGCCGGCGGAAGGCGAACCGGATCGCGTCGGCGCTCATCGCGAACAGCCCGCCGATAGCTTGCATCCCACCGGAGAAGCCACTCGGCAAGCTGATCCCGAACGACCAGCGCTCCGCTCCCTTAGTCGCCATCGATGCCTGCCATGACCACGTCCGTTTCTTCGTGTCGCGCGCGTGAGTTGGCGGACCCGCGGAACGCGGGCCGGACAAACTCCGCTTCGTGAAGCGTTCGGCGATTATGACCCATGCCGTGTGCGGCGGGAGTGAATATTGAAAACAGAGGGACCTCCGAATTAAGTGACGGCACCGATAGTTTTGAGCTCGATGATGCGGTCCCAGTCCAAACCGAGCCCCATCAAGATCTCGTCGGTCTGCTCAGCGAACCCCGGTGCAGGTCCCGACTGCGGCGGGGCGACATCGAACTGCACCGGGTTCGCGACGAGCTCGAGTTCACCTGCCTGCACTACATATTCATTCGCCCGGATCTGAGCGTCGTTGGCCGCCTGCAAGGTGTCCTGAACCGGCGCCCACGGTCCGGCGAGCGTGGCGAAGCGTTCGCTCCACTCCGCCAGCGTGCGGGCGGCGATCGCCTTGCTGAGTATCTGCACCGCCTCGGCGGTGTTGGCGGCGATGTTCTCGCCTGAGTCGAAGCGAGGATCGTCGGCCAGTTCGGGCTGGTCGATGTGGCGACAGACATCGGCCCAGAACTTGTTGGCCTGCATCATCACAAACGAGATGTAGCGGCCGTCCGCGGTGGCGTACAGCCCCACCAGCGGATTGATCGGCGAACCGTGCACGCCCGGCGGGAAGGCTTCCATCCGCTGACCGAGATGCATCGTCAACGCCACCGTGTGGCCCAGCGACCACAGGCCACTGCCCAGTAGCGAGACGTCCACGACCGACGGCTCGCCGGTGCGCTCGCGCTTGAGCAACGCCGCCGCGATACCCCCGGCGAGGTTGGTTCCGGAAATAGTGTCGCCGTACGCGGGGCCCGGCGGTCCGACCATGCCTTCGGTCCCGGGCGGGGTGATGGTGGCGGCGGTCCCGGCCCGGCACCAGAACGCCGTCATGTCATAGCCGCCTTTTTCCGACTCCGCGCCGCGCGGGCCCAACGCGCTGCCGCGGGCGTAGATGATCTTCGGGTTGATCGCGCGGATGTCGTCGACGTCGATGCCGAATTTCTTGCGGTGCCCGGGCAGGAAGCTGGTCAGGAACACATCCGATCGGCGGGCGAGTTCGTAGAGCACCTCTCTGCCGTCGGGCACCGAGATATCCAGGCCGACGCTCCGCTTGAGCCGGTTGGCGTGCTCGATGTTCGGGTTGGGATCACCCTCGACGCGCAACAAGCCGGTCTGCCGCAAACCGCGCTGGGGATCGCCGGTGACCGCGTGCTCGACCTTGACCACGTCGGCGCCCCACTCGGCGAGCACCGCGCCCGCCGACGGGACGAACCCGTACATGGCGACTTCGAGGACGCGGATGCCGTCCAGCGGGCCCGTCACGCGGCACCCTCAGCCGGAGGGGCTGGGATAGCAAATGTCTTGCGCTCCAAGAATTCCTCCAAGCCGGCCACGCCCATCTCCCGGCCGACGCCGGACTGCTTGAAGCCACCGAACGGTGCGTCGGCACTGAAGTAGTTGCCGCCGTTGACCGAAAACGATCCGGCCCGAATCCGGCGCGCGACCGCCAACGCCCGCTCCTGGTCGGCGCTGAACACCGCGCCGGCCAGACCGAAGATGGAGTTGTTGGCGATGCGTACGGCGTCGTCGTCATCGTCGAATGGGATGACGACCAGGACCGGGCCGAAGATCTCCTGCTGCGCGATCTCACTGTCGGGGTCGACGTTGGTCAGCAGCGTGGGTGCATAGAAGTAGCCGGGGTGCAACCGCTTGCCGCCGGTGACCAGAGTCGCGCCGTCGGCGACGGCCCGTTGCACCATGTCGTCGACCTTGTCCCGCTGGCGTTCGTTGATCAGCGGTCCCATGTAGGTCTTCGGGTCGGCCGGGTCGCCGTGGCGCACCGCGGCGAAATTCTGCGCGATCAATTCGACGATCTCGTCGTGGTGCTTCCTCGGCACCAGCAGCCTCGAGGTCAGCGCGCAGCCCTGCCCGGCGTGGGTGACCATCGAGAACGCCGCGAACACGCTGGCTCCGGCGAAGTCGGCGTCGTCAAGCAGGATTGCCGCCGACTTCCCGCCGAGTTCAAGGAAGACGCGTTTGACGGTCGCACTGGCGGCGGCCATGATCCGGCGGCCTACGGGAGTCGACCCGGTGAACGTGATCACGTCGACGTCAGCGCTCGTCGTCAACGCTTCTCCGACAGCCGAATCCGACGAGCTGAGCACGTTGACCACGCCGGGCGGGATATCGGTGTGGTTGGCGATCAACTCGCCCAACGCCAACGTCACCAACGGAGTGTCCGGTGCGCCCTTGAGCACCACGGTGCAGCCGGCCGCAAGCGCGGGCGCCAGCTTGGCCAACGCGAGCTGGTTCGGGTAGTTGTACGCGATGATGGCGCCGACCACCCCGGCGGCTTCTTTCTCGACCCAGCGTCGGTGCCGCATGCCCCGCGATTCGATGTCGCCGAGTTCCTCGGTCATCGCATAGTCGCGCAAGACGTCGGCGTAATACTTCACGATCTTGATCGGCTCATCGAGCTGCGCCCCGTGCGTCAGTGCGCGAGTCGCGCCCACTTCGGCAATCGTCAGTGCGCGCAGTTCCTCCGCGTGGTCGAGCAGCGCCTGATGCAACTGCTCCAGACAACGCACCCGCAGAGCGACATCCGTCGACCAACTCGTGGTGTCGAATGCGCGCCGCGCGGCCGCGATGGCGGCCGCCGCCTCCTCGGTCCCGGCGTCCGGAGCATGCCCGATGACATCCCCGGTGGCGGGGTTCACCGACGGGAAGGTGCGGTCTGACGTGACAAGTCGACCGTCGATCAGCAGTCGCTTGGCGGCGTGCGCGGCCGCAGCTTGCAGCGGTGAGCTATCACTCGCGGTAGCTGTGGCCGTGTCGTGCGGTGGCATTCAGTCTCCTCGACACATGGATAATTTCATTCTCATCCCGGGCGAATCTTACATTCCGCCTACGAGAATTCAACGAAACAGGAGAAACGAGACTGGCATACTCGTGCAAGATTCGGCCGTCTGTAAATTTCATCATCGCCGCAGGCTGAGCAGGGTTTCCGAGCCGTCTTGCGAGCGGCCGGAGCGTGAGAGTAAGGTTCTCATATTCGGAAGGGAGATTCTTTGTGCCTGAGACGGTCTCTAGCCGGGTGACGATATGAGAACGGCCGTTGTCACCGGGGGCGGATCCGGAATCGGCCTGGCCGTCGTGGAGCGACTCCGCAAAGACGGCCTGCAGGTTGCGGCTCTCGACCTCAAACCAGCCGACGGCCCGTCGGCGTTCACTGCTGACGTGACCGATCGCGCGCAGATCGATGCCGCGCTCGCGGACATCCGCGAACAATTGGGCCCCGTCACCGTTCTGGTGAACGCGGCCGGGCTGGACGGGTTCAAGCGATTCGCCCACATCGACTTCGCCGACTGGCAGCGGCTGATCGACGTCAACCTCAACGGGGTCTTCCACATGATCCAGGCCGTGCTGCCCGACATGCTGGACGCCGGATGGGGACGCATCGTCAACATTTCTTCGTCGAGCACTCACTCCGGCGCCCCCTTCATGTCGCATTACGTCGCCGCCAAGTCCGCCGTCAATGGGCTGACCAAGTCGCTGGCGTTGGAGTACGGACCGAACGGCATCACGGTGAACGCGGTGCCACCGGGTTTCATCGACACACCGATGCTGCGCAGTGCCGAGCAACGCGGCAACCTCGGCGACATCGAGAAGACCATTGCGGCAACGCCGGTGCGGCGGATCGGCCAACCCGAAGACATCGCCGCGGCCTGCGCGTTTCTGGTGTCCGAGGAATCCGGTTACATCACCGGTCAGATCTTGGGTGTCAACGGCGGACGGAACACGTAGTCGCCGTGAGGATTTCCGAGAGGGTTAGTTGTGGGACAGACTGAAGGACGGGTGGCGGGGAAGGTCGCGTTCGTCACCGGCGCGGCTCGCGGCCAGGGCCGCTCGCACGCCGTGCGGTTGGCCGAAGAGGGTGCCGACATCATCGCCGTGGACCTCTGCCAGGACATCGACACCATCGGCTATTCGATGGCCACGCCGGAAGATCTGGACGAGACGGCCCGCCTCATCGAGAAGACCAGTCAACGGGTGGTGATCGCGCAGGCCGACGTCAGAGACGCCGCGCAGTTGCAGGCCGCTCTGGACAGCGGTCTGGCTGAGTTCGGCAAACTCGACATCGTGGTGGCTCAGGCCGGCGTCGCCGGCATGAAGGGCGACCCGCCGCTGCAGGCCTGGTCCGATGTGATCAACACCAACCTGATCGGCACGATCAACGCGATTCAGGTTGCGCTACCCCATCTTCGGGAAGGCGCATCGATCATCGCCACCGGATCGACCGCCGCGTTGATGGACACCGCCAAGAAGGACAGCCCCGGCAAGGATCCAGGCGGCATGGCCTATGTGCACTCCAAGCGCGCGCTGTCGAACTACTTGCACGACTTGGCAACTGAGCTGTCAGCCTTCGGAATCCGGGCAAACGTCGTCCACCCGACCAACACCAATACCGACATGCTGCAGAACGTGCAGATGTACCGTTCTTTCCGGCCGGATCTGGAAAACCCGACTCGCGCCGACGCCGAACCGGCCTTCGGTGTGCAGCAAGCGATGAAGATCCCCTTCGTCGAACCGGAGGACATCACCAATGCGGTGCTGTGGCTGGCTTCCGATGAGGCCAGGTATGTGACGGGTATGCAGCTGCGCGTCGACGCCGGCGGATACCTCAAGTGGTACGACTACCGCACGTAAGGAAAGAGTTGTGAAAGTTCGGGTTGATCCAGATCGTTGCCAGGGGCACACGCTGTGCTCGATGATCGCGCCGGATTCATTCGTCCTCGACGACATCGAAGGTCACGCGTCGGCTGTCTCCGAAGACGTTGCGGCTGACCAGGAAGACGTCGTGCGGGAGGCCGCGCACTCCTGCCCGGAACAGGCGATTCTCATAACGGAGTCCCTAGTAACGGAGTCCACATCGTGAGCATCGACGACGACATCTCCAACGACAGCGACCGCAAGAAGAACCGGTATCACTTCGACCGGCACACTCCGGAGTACCGCGGCCAGTTCGAGAAGATCACCGAAGAGATCCACGACAAGTGCCCGATTGCCTGGACCGACACCTACGACGGTCACTGGGTCGCCGGCGGCAGCAACGCGGTGTTCGAGCTCGCGCGATGCCCGGTGGTGTCGAACGATCACGACATCAACGGGGAACGCCGCGGCTACCAAGGCATTTCGATCCCCAAAGCCAAACGCGCAAGCGGTGTGCGAGGCGGCATCCTGGAAATGGACGAGCCTGAGCACCGCATCTACCGCAACGTGCTCAACCCCTACCTGTCGCCGGCCGCGGTCAAACGCTGGACTCCCTTCATCGACGACGTCACGCGCGCGTGCCTCGACGAGAAGATCGAAGGAGGCCGTATCGACTTCGTCGACGATCTCGCCAACATCGTGCCCGCGGTTCTCACGCTGGCGATGCTGGGCATCCCGCTGAAGAACTGGTCCATCTACAGCGAGCCGGTGCACGCCTCGGTGTATACCCCGGAGCACTCGCCGGATATCGATCGCGTTGTCGCCGGGCACCGGCAGATGGGCCTGGATCTGCTGACCAACATGATCGAGATCCGGGAGAACCCGCGACCGGGAATCGTCAACGGGCTGCTGCAATTACGCATTGACGGCGAGCCTGCACCCGACCTCGAGATCATGGGCAACCTCGGCCTGGTCATCGGTGGTGGATTCGACACCACCACCGCATTGACCGCGCACTCGATGGAGTGGCTCTCACAGCATCCCGACGAGCGCGAGCGACTCAGCCGCGAGCGCGACACGTTGCTGGACCCGGCTACCGAAGAGTTCCTGCGCTACTACACGCCGGCGCCCGGTGACGGACGTACCTTCTCCGACGATGTGGAGATCGAAGGCACACACTTCAAAGAGGGCGAGCGGTTATGGATCTCGTGGGCCATGGCCAACCGCGACCCGTCGGTGTTCAGCGATCCCAACAAGGTCGTCCTCGACCGGAAAGGCAACCGGCACTTCAGCTTTGGCCTCGGCGTCCATCGCTGCATCGGCTCCAACGTGGCGCGCACGGTGTTCAAGTCCATGCTGACCGCGGTGCTCGACCGGATGCCGGACTACCAGTGCGACCCCGAAGGCACCGTGCACTACGAGACCATCGGCGTCATTCAGGGCATGCGACACCTGCCCGCGACCTTCACCCCCGGTAAGCGGGTCGGCGCCGGTTTGGACGAGACGCTGGAGAAGCTTCAGCAGATCTGCAATGAGCAGCAGTTGGCGCTGCCCATCACCGAGCGCAAGGAAGCCGCCGTCATCGACTAGGTCAGCCCACGCCGGCTCAGCGAGCGGGCAGTCCGAGCACTCGCTGCGCGATGATGTTGCGCTGGATCTCCGATGTTCCGCCGGCGATGGTGCCGGAGAAGCTGCGGGCGTATCGGTCGAACCAACTGCCGAAGTAGTGGTCGAGGTTCATCGGTTCGTAGCGTCCCGTCAGCGCCGGGTGCAGCAAGCCCTCGGGTCCCGCTGCGGCCAAAGCGTTTTCGCACGCTTGCCGTTCAGCCTCGGAACCGAGCAGCTTGAGCACCGACAGCGCGGGCACGTCTTCTTCACCGCGGGTTGCCCGAGCCAGTGCCACCGAGCCGAGAAGCTGCAGTGCTTGACGATCCATGATCGTGGTGGCGTAGTGGTCACGCTCGAGCTCATTGGCCGGGTGAAAATCCGCGATGACGTTGTCGAGACGGTCGGCGAAGCCGAGCCACATCATCGTGCGTTCGTGCCCCAGCGACCCGTTGGCCACCCGCCAACCCTGATTGAGTGGGCCGACGAGGTTCTCCGCAGGCACGTGCGCGTCCTCGAAGAACACTTCGTTGAAGTCCAGGTTCTCCTGGCCGCAGATATCCGCGAAAGGCCGACGCGTCACTCCCGGGGTGTCGGTGGGAATCAGGAGGGCGCTGATTCCCTTGTGCTTCGGCGCATCCGGGTCGGTCCGCACGAACGTCAACAGCACGTCGGCATCGTGGGCGCCCGACGTCCACACCTTCTGCCCGTTGACGACGAAGTGATCACCGTCGCGGACCGCCTTGGTGCGCAACGACGCCAGGTCCGAGCCGGCGCTCGGCTCGCTCATCCCCAGTGACGCGGTGATCTCGGCGCGCAGGATGGGTATCGCCCAGCGCTGCTTGTGCTCGTCGCTTCCGAACGAAATCAGTGAGGCGGCAATGATGTTGACGCCTTGTGGATTGAAGCTGTGATAGATCCGCCGCTTGCACAACTCTTCCAAGTAGACGTACTGCTGCAGGACGGTGGCGTTGCGGCCACCGAACTCCGGCGGTTGGGTGGGCAGTAGCCAGCCGTTGTCGAACAGCAGTCGTTGCCAACGCCTCGCCCAAGTGGGCATGTGCGACACCGACTTTGGCCGCTCGAGCGCCTCAGCGGCGGCGGCGGGCACGTGCTCGTCGAGGAAAGCGACGAACTCCTCGCGGAACGCCTCGACATCTGGATCAAAGGTGAGCTGCACGGTACTCCTCGGTGACCCTCGCTCGATGTTGTGCAGTGCCGCCGAGCATGAGCTCGCCGGCCTTGGCGCGTTTGAGCGCGAATTGCAGATCGTTCTCCCAGGTGAACCCCATCGCGCCGAACAGCTGTAGACCGTGCCGGAAGACCAGCGACTGACATTCGCCCGCAGCCGCTTTCGCCATCGCGGCGGCCAGTCGCCGGCGAGGATCGTCGCCGGCAATCGTCAAGGCGGCGTAGTAACTCAGCGCCCGCGCCCGCTCGACCGCGACGTGCATGTCGGCGGCTTTGTGCTGGACCGCTTGAAACGATCCGATCGGCACGCCGAATTGGTGGCGGCTGCGGACATGGTCGAGGACCAAGTCCAAGATGCGTTGGCACGCACCGACCATCGTGACCGCCATCCCCATCAGCGCGACATGATGCGCGCGCTCGGTGTCGACGGCGACCCGTGCGGTGTCGGGCAGGCGCAACCCGTCGAAGGTCAGGTCTGCGACGTGCAGCACCGGGTCGAGCACGGAACTTCGCCGCCTGGACAGCTGCCCGGACGCTTCGTCGGCGTTGACGACGAATACCGCGGCGTCGGTCACGACGGCGAGCCACTCGGCGCGGTCACCGTCGAGCACATGTCGGGCGGTGCCGTCCAGGGCCCAGCCGTCGCCGTCCCGGTGAGCTGTCACCCCGCTGTAGACCGCGGTGCCGGATGCCCGCGGATTGAAACGATCTCCGGCCAGCGGCGCGAACTGGCTCATCGTCGCCAGAAACGGCGTGGGGTCGGTGGCGCGGCCCAATTCTTCGAGGACGATCGCCAACTCGACGGTGGTCTCGGGATCGTTCATCTCGGTCCAGCCGTGCTCGACGTAGGCCTTCCACACCGGGTTCGGGTCGACCCCGTCCTCGGCAACGCCTCTGACCAGCGCCGGCGGACATTGTTTGCCGACGGCGTCGCGCACTGTTTCCTGCCAGAGCCGCTGATCCTCGTCGAATTCCAACAGCATCCCGGCCGGCTCCTTCGAACAGTTGACGTGCGGTGAGAATACTATTCTCTTAATAGCACAGTGACAATCTCGCCGGGATCCGCCGGTCGAGGATGAGACGAGCGAGAAGCTCGCCGTCGACGTCGGTGATCAGGCCAGGCGAGCAGGCCGTCGGCATCGTTGCCGGCGTCCGACGGAAGCGAGAATGATATTATCGTCAGCGAAGAACACCGCTTACCACGGGTACCGGCTTTTTCAATATCTACCAGGCCTGATGATTAACCGAAATGCTTACCGGAAACCCGTTGAGTATCGCCCTAGGCGAATGTTAGTTTAGCTATCGTATTGGGTCAGGAAGCCCGACACAGCCGTCGGAGCACGAAGGGTGGTTGAGGTGATTGAACACCCGGACGGGACGCGCACGCCGCTGATCGACGCGAGCGTGCACATCTTCTTCTCGTCCAACAAGGAACTGCGCTCGGTTCTGCGCGAGCCGTTCAAGAGTCGCGGCTTCCCCGACTACGAAATGGACTGGTACGGGGCGCCGGGCGGCGAATACGCGCCGAATACCGAGGGACTTGACCACGAGTATCCCGGGTCCGACCCGGACATTGTTGGCACGGAACTATTTTCGAAACGTGGCGTCGACGTGGCGGTGCTGCACCCGATGGCGCGCGGCATCATGCCGGACCGGCATCTGGGCACCGCGCTGCACGCCGCACACAACGAGATGATGGTGTCGAAGTGGTTGGAGCACAGCCAGTTCGGTGACAGGTTCCGCGGCACGATCCGGGTGAACCCGGACGACATCGCAGGCGCGTGCAAGGAGATCGAGAAGTGGCGCGCTCATCCGCAGGTTGTCCAGATCGGCGTCCCACTGCAGTCGCGGGAGGTATACGGCAAGCCGCAGTTCTGGCCGCTGTGGGAAGCGGCGGCCGATGCGGGCCTGCCCGTCGCGGCGCACATCGAGGTCGGCTCTGGTATCGCCAATCCGCCGACCCCGTCGGGCAATACCCGCGTCTACGAGCACTACGTCAGCTTCATGGCGCTGAACTACTTGTATCACCAGATGAACATGATCGCCGAAGGGGTGTTCGAGCGCTTTCCAGGCCTGAAGTTCGTCTGGGGCGACGGCGCCGCGGATTTCATCACGCCGTTCATGTGGCGGATGGACACCTTCGGCCGCCCGCACCTCGAACAAACCCCGTGGGCACCGCGGATCCCCAGCGACTACCTGCCCGGCCACGTCTTCTTCGTCCAGGGCAGCCTCGACGGGCCCGGAGACGCTGACTACGCCGGTGAGTGGTTCGGCTTCACCGGCAAGGAAGACATGGTGATGTTCGGCTCGAGTTACCCGCACTGGCAGTGCGGCGACATCACGAAACTGCCCAGGGCGCTGTCCGGCGAGCAACGCGAGAAGCTGTGCTGGCGCAACGCGGCCGAGCTCTATGGCATAGACATCGCCGTCGGCTCGGGCGCACAGTAGAAGGAATCAGGGAGAGCGAGGAGATCGAAATGACGCTGACCCACTCACAAGAACGCGTTCCCGCCGCCGAGCGCATCGCCGTCCGGTGCGTCGACTCGGACGTTCACCCGGCGCCCAAGCGCGGCGAGCTCGTCCCGTATATCCCGGAGCCGTGGCGTAGCAAGTACTTCCTCTCGCGCAATGTGGGCGAGCAGATCTATTACGACGCACCCGATTACGCGCACAGTTACGCGATGCGGGTCGATACCTTTCCACCCAACGGCGAGTTCGCCTGCAGCGACCCGGACATGGCGTTCCGGCAGCTGATCATGGAAGCGGGCTCCGACATCGCGATCCTGGAGCCGGCCGCCTATCCGGCCCGCCTACCCGAAACGCAGCACGCGATGTCGGTGGCGCTGAACGAATGGCAGGCGCACCACTGGCTCGACAGCCACAACAACTGGCACGAGCGGTGGCGCGGTTCGATCTGCGCGGCCATCGAGGAGCCTGAGGAGTCGGTGCGCGAGATCGAGAAATGGGCCGGGCACCCGTTCATGGCGCAGATTTTGATCAAAGCCGAGCCGCGGCCGTCGTGGGGAAACCCGAAATACGACCCGATCTGGGCAGCGGCCACCAAGCACGACATCACCGTCAGCTGCCACCTGTCGCGCAGCCACTTCGAGGAGTTGCCTGCCCCGCCGGTGGGATACCCCAGCTACAACCACGACTTCATGGTCACCTACTCGCTACTGGCCGCCAACCAGGTGATGAGTTTGATCTTCGACGGCGTCTTCGACCGGTTCCCGACGCTGAGGATCGTGTTCGTCGAGCATGCATTCACGTGGATCCTTCCGCTGATGTGGCGGATGGACGCGATCTACGAGGCCCGTAAATCCTGGCTGGACATCAAGCGCAAGCCGTCGGAGTACGTGAAGGACCACATCAAGTTCACCACCCAACCGCTGGACTACCCGGAGGACAAGACCGAACTGACTCGTGCTCTGGAGTGGATGGAGTGCGAGAAGATCCTGCTGTTCTCGTCGGACTACCCGCACTGGACGTTCGACGACCCGCGCTGGCTGGTCAAGCACCTACCCAAGTACGCACGGGACGCGGTGATGTACAAGAACGGCATCGCGACCTACCACCTTCCGGAGACGGTTCCCGTCCTCGAGGGCCAAGTCCGGGTGCTCTGAGTGCCCGAGGAAACCACCGAGCGCCGTCAGCCTCGCTTGGCTCAAGGCCGCGAGCACGTGGTCGCCACAGTTGACGAGATCCCGCCGGGCAAGCACAAGCTGGTCCCGATCGGGCGGCACGGCGTCGGTGTCTACAACGTCCACGGCACCTTCTACGCCATCGCCAATTACTGCCCGCACCAAGGCGGTCCGCTGTGCTCGGGGCGTGCCCGGGGGCGCACGATCGTGGACGAGACCGCGCCCGGCGATGCGGTGATGGTGCGCGATCTCGAATACATCTATTGCCCTTGGCACCAATGGGGTTTCGAGCTGGCGACCGGCACCACTGCGGTCAAGCCGGAATGGAGCATCCGCACCTACCCGGTACGAGTCGTCGGCAGCGACGTCTTGGTGATGGCCTGACGTAGCAGGAGGATCTGTGTCTTCTATCGAGGTCAACGGTGGCAACGTCGTCTATGAAATCCTCGGCGATTCAGGCGATCTCATTGCCCTGACACCTGGTGGCCGGTTCAGCAAGGAGATTCCCGGCCTGCGCCCGCTGGCCGAGGCTCTGGCCGCCGGTGGCTATCGGGTGCTGTTGTGGGACCGGCCCAACTGCGGCGCATCCGATGTGCAGTTCTACGGGCACAGCGAATCACACATGCGCGCCGAGACGTTGCACGAACTCGTGACGAGCCTCGGCTTCCAGCGTTGCATTCTCGCGGGCGGGTCAGGCGGGGCAAGAGATTCCATGTTGACCACGATGCTGTACCCCGAACTCGTGCAGAAGCTCGTGGTGTGGAACATCGTCGGCGGGATCTACGGGTCGTTCGTGCTCGGTTCCTACTACATCGTCCCCAGCATTCTCGCGGTGCGCGGCACCGGAATGGACGGCGTGGTGCAGGTGCCGGAATGGCGCGAGCGCATCGAGGAGAACCCGGCCAACAAACAGCGGTTCCTCGACTTCGACTCCGACGAATTTCTCAAGCTCATGCTGCGCTGGCTCAACGCGTTCGTATCCAAACCGGGACAGACGATCCCGGGCGTCGAGGACGAGATGTTCGACCGAATCAAGGTCCCCACGTTGATTATTCGTGGTGGCGAGAACGACCTGGATCACCCGAAGCGGACATCGCTGGAAGTCAGCTGCCTGATCAAGGGATCCACGCTGATCGACCCGCCGTGGCCGGAGGATGCGTGGGAGCGCGCATCCGAGGCTCGCGCGCAGGGCAAAGTGAAGCACTTCAACATGTTCGACACCTGGGTCCAGGCGGCCCCGGCTATCCTCAAATTCCTGGGATCGTGATGTACGGCAATGCTTTACACGGTGCGAATGTGGACTTCGCAGTTCAGCGACGCCTCCAACGCCGTGTAGACGCGGCTTTCCGGCACGCGCTCGAGGTCGGCTTCACGCAACGTCACGTGGACGATGTCGAAGCCGTCATCGCCGGGCGTCCGAACGATCTCGCCGGTGAGTCCGAAGCCGGACAACACCCCGTGCGCGTCGTCATCGGTTCCCCTGCTGATGTAGGTGACCACGCCGGGAACCGGAATTGTGCTGAAAGCCTTGGCACACAGATCAATCGCTACTTGCTTGGCTGTGTCGACGTCGTCGCAGGCGACCAGCACCTCGACATCGCGGCGACCGGCAGGCATCGCCCCGAGGTCCTTGAAGACGACGTCGCAGCCCGCGTCGGCGACACCCGCGAGGAGCAGTGCCATGCCCTCTGTTAGTTGTGCGGGCGCGAGGGCGTTGTCTGGGTCGACATTGACGCGCACGACTGCAGTCCGCATGTGCGCAAGCCTATCTGTGAGCGTGGGAGCCAGCTGATGCAGACCAGTGCCGAACCCGCGATCACCGTCGCCGCCTCGCCCGGCTTCACCCCGAGGCTGCTGACCAGCCTGGGCGATCGGGCTCGAGAGGACCTCGACGCATACCGGGGACGCGGTGGCTATCAGCCGATCGCCGGAATCGACGAACTAAACCGCGAAGTCGAGGCCAGCGGGCTGCTCGGTCGCGGCGGGGCCGGCTTTCCGCTCGCGGTCAAAGTGCGCGCGGTGCGCGACAACGGACGCGCCGCAGGCGGAGCCATCGTCGTGGCGAACGGCGAAGAGGGAGAACCGGCTTCGATTAAGGACCGGTGGTTGCTGCGACACCGCCCGCACCTCATCCTCGACGGGCTGCGGCTGGCCGCTGCGATGACGGCTGCCGATCGCACCTACGTCTACGTGTCCGACCCGGAATCGGCGTCCAGTGTTGAGGTCGCCTTGGCCGAGCTTGGACCAGATGGCCTGGGCGGCATCGCGGTTGAGGTGTGGACCGTCGAGCAGGGGTACATCGCCGGCGAGGAAACGGCGGCGGTCCGCGCGATCAACGGCGGTCCGGTGAAACCGACCGACAAGCCGCCGCGGCCCTTCCAGGAAGGCGTGGGCGGACTTCCCACCTTGGTCAGCAATGTGGAGACGGTGGCGAATCTGCCCTATCTGCAGCGCCACGGATCGGCCGAATTCCGCGCTCTCGGCACGTCTCAGTCACCCGGCAGCTTCTTGGTCACGCTCACCGGCGCCGGCCGCCCGCCCGGCCTTTATGAGATTCCGCATGGACTGCCGGTCACTGATCTACTTGCACTGCATGGCGTTTCATCCCAGCAGGTACGAGGCGCACTGTTAGGCGGCTATTTCGCCGGCCTATTAGATCGATCAGTGCTGGATGCCACGCTGGACCACGAAACATTGCGCGGCCTGGGTTGCGGTCTGGGCAACGGCGCGATCTCTGTGCTCACCGAAGACTGCCCGGTCGCGGTGGCCGCAGCGGTGCTGGCGTACTTCGACCGCGAGAACGCCGGGCAGTGTGGCTCCTGCTTCAACGGGACCGCCGCGATGGCAGCGGTCGGTGCCGCACTGCGTGACGGCGTCGCGACCGACGAGGACGTGGCCCGGTTGCGCCGCTGGTCGGTGGTGCTTCGCGGGCGCGGCGCGTGCGCGACGTTGGACGCCGCGACCAACATCGCCGCGAGCCTGCTGAACAGGTTCTCCGAGTCAGTCCAAAGCCATCTCGACAATGGTTGCCAGGCATGCCAACTCGGCGTTTTCACCGCCGACCGTCCCTACCAGATCGAGGCGGTGAGCCACGCGTGAAAATTCGTCTCGACCGCACGGTGTGTGACGGCTTCGGCATGTGCGCCAAGCATGCGCCACAGTACTTTTCGCTTGACGACTGGGGATACGCATCGCTGGAAGGCAGCGGCGAAGTCCCCGACCGCGACCGCGACGATGTGATCCGCGCGCTGCTGGATTGCCCGGTGCATGCGATCACCGAGTGGGGCGAGCATCGCGATGCCGAACCGCATCCGAGGTCGGTCGGGGCTGACGATGCGGCCGAGAATTTCCACACCGAAGCAAACGAGGCCGAGTGGGGGTTCACCCGTTGACCGGACGCCCGCTGCCGCTGATCACGCTGGACAACGAGTTCTTCTGGACTTCAGGTGCCGACGGCAAGCTGCGACTGCAGGAATGCGCCGACTGCACGGCGCTGATTCATCCACCTGCCCCGGTGTGCCGATACTGCCGCTCGCACAACTTGACCGTGCGAGCGGTGTCAGGCCGGGCCACGCTGGCCGGATTCACCATCAACCACCGCTTCAGCGTTCCCGGTCTGCCCGCTCCCTACGTCGTCGCCCAGGTCGCCATCGCCGAAGATCCGCGGGTTCGGCTCACCACCAACATCGTCGAATGCGATGCTGAGCACCTGCAATTGGGCCAGCAGGTCGAGGTTGTCTTCGAGCAGCACGAGGACGTCTGGCTGCCGTTGTTCCGTCTGATCGACAACGCCGAGCACGCAGCGCTGCCGATCGACGAGATCGCGCCGGAACGCTTCGCCGAACACGTCCGGCCGATGCTCACGCCGGAGAAATTCGAAGACAAGGTCGCGCTCACCGGGATCGGCATGTCGGAGATCGGTCGTCGCCTGATGGTGCCGCCGCTGTCGCTGACCGTCGCTGCCTGCGAAGCCGCAATCGCCGACGCCGGGCTGACTTTCGATGACATCGATGGTTTGTCGACCTACCCCGGCGGCGGCAATCTCGGCGGCTTCGGCGAGGGCGGCGTCACCGCACTGGAAGCCGCGCTGGGCATTCGGCCGACATGGCACAACGGCGGGATCGAAACCTTCGGTCCTGGCGGCTCGGTGATCGCCGCGATGTTCGCCGTCGCCTGTGGGCTGGCCCGTCACGTGCTGTGCTTCCGGACGTTGTGGGAAGCCACCTTCAACGAGGAAATGAAGCAGGGCAAGATCATTCCGTCCGGCGGCCGCCGCGCCGACTGGATGCTGCCGTTTGGCGCGACGTCAGCCGCACACACATTGGCGCAGAACGCTCAGCGCCACTTCCACCGCTATGGCACGACCAAGGAGACGCTGGGCTGGATCGCGCTGAATCAGCGCGCCAACGCCGAGCTCAACCCGACGGCGGTGTACCGGTCGCCGATGACGATGGACGACTATCTCAACGCACGCCCGATCACCACACCATTCGGGCTCTACGACTGCGACGTGCCCTGCGACGGCGCGATCGCCGTGATCGTGTCGGCCGTCGACGCCGCGCGCGACACCGCCAAATCGCCGGTCTTCGTCGACGCCGTCGGCACCCAGATCATCGAGCGAATCGATTGGGACCAAAGCACATTGACCCACGAGCCACAGGTGCTCGGCCAGGCTGCGCACCTGTGGTCGCGGACGTCGCTCACGCCGCAGGATGTCGATGTCGCCGAGTTGTACGACGGCTTCACCATGAACTGCCTGTCCTGGATCGAAGCGCTGGGTTTCTGCGGGATCGGCGAAGCGAAAGATTTCTTGGACGGCGGCAAGAACATCGCCCGCGACGGCCAGTTACCGCTGAACACCCATGGCGGCCAGCTGTCACACGGTCGCACGCACGGCATGGGCCTGCTGCACGAAGCGATCACCCAGCTACGCGGCGAAGCCGGCGAGCGGCAAGTCGCCGATGCGCGAGTCGGCGTGGTCAGCAGCGGCGGCCTGACACCGAGCGGGGTACTGCTGCTGCGGGCTGAGGGATGATCCAACCCAGCCGGCGACGATGCAGAGCGAAGCGATGCTGAGGAGCGGCACATGATCCAACCGAGGCTGGTCATCGTCGACGGAGTGCCGATGTCGGCATTGGTCGCCGAGGCGCCGGACCCGCACGCGGTGATCGTCGCCATCCACGGCGGCGGCACCACCGCACTGTATTTCGATTGCCCCGGCCACCCCGAGTCGTCCTTGCTTCGGGCGGGCGCGGCACACGGGTACACCGTCATAGCAATCGACCGGCCAGGCTATGGCAGCTCTGCTGCTTACCCCGAGGCGATGGCCGAGCCCGCGCAGAGGGTTGCGCTTGCCTGCGGTGCGGTGGACCGCATTCTCGGTGACCGGCCGCGCGGCGCTGGACTGTTTCTGATGGCCCACTCCGGCGGATGCGAGCTGGCGCTGCGGATGGCCGGCAACGGCGACCGCGACGACCTGCTCGGAATCGAACTGGCAGGCACCGGCCGGCATTACCACCCCGCGGCACGCGACATCCTGAAGGCGGCGACCCGCGACCACCGCCCGGCAGGCCTGCGCGAACTGTTGTGGCATCCGACGGAGCTCTACCCGCCCGAAGTGCTCAGTGGCGCAACGGTGTACCAAGGTGCTCCCCCTTATGAAGACCGCATGGTGTCGAACTGGGCCCGCCAGGACTTTCCAGCCATCGCGCCGGCCGTCGGTGTCCCAGTGCAGTTCAGCGTCGCCGAGCATGAGAAGGTGTGGCAGTCGGATCGGCCGGCGCTGGCCGAGATCGCGTCGCTGTTCTCCGGCGCGCCCCGGTTCCAGATCAACGAGCAACCCGGGGCGGGACACAACATCAGCCTCGGCCACACCGCCGCGCGCTACCACGAGGCGGTGTTAGCGTTCGCCGATACCTGCGTGAACGCTCAAACATCAAGCCAGCACACCGATGTGGAGGCCGGTTGATGCACGTCGGATTCATTGGCCTGGGCAGCCAGGGCGGCCCAATGGCCGGCCGGATCATCGACGCCGGCTTCCCGACGACTCTGTGGGCGCGCCGACCGGCTTCGCTGGAACCGTTCGCCGGTACCGCGGCCAAGGTCGCGGGTTCACCGGCCGAACTCGCGGCCGCCAGCGATCTGGTCTGCCTGTGCGTAGTCGGCGACGCCGACGTCGAGCAGGTCGTCACGGGCGAGAACGGCGTGCTGACCGGACTGAAGCCCGGCGGCGTGATCGCCGTACACAGCACCGTGCATCCCGCAACATGTCACGAGTTAGCAGAAAAGGCTTCCGCACAGGGTATTTCAGTGATCGACGCGCCGGTCAGCGGCGGTGCGCCCGCGGTCGCGGAGCGACGCCTGCTGGTCATGGTCGGTGGCGACGCCGACGTCGTCGACCGGTGCCGCCCGGTGTTCGAGAGCTATGCCGACCCGATCGTGCACCTGGGCGCACTGGGTTCCGGGCAGACCACAAAATTGCTGAACAACCTGCTCTTCACCGCGAACTTGGGAACGGCGGCCAGCACCTTGGCAATCGGTGAAGCGCTCGGCGTGTTGCCGCAACGCCTGACTGAAGTCATCTCTCGCGGCAGCGGAAACAGCTTCGGGCTCAACGTGCTTGGTGGCGATACCGGTGGACTGGATCGGCTTGCCGGTATGGCCGGAGCGCTGCTGCAAAAGGATGTCCGCTTGGTCACCGCCCTGACGGAGTCCGCCATGGTTCCCGGCGGGGCTGTGCTCGACGCGGCCGACGCCACGCTGTCGCTGATGAAACACCCGCGGTGAGAATCGGATTCATCGGCGCCGGGAGGATGGGCCGTCCAATGGTGGCCCGTCTGGTCGAGGCGGGCCACGACGTCCGTGCCCTCGGCCGCTCCGACGAGAAACGCATCGCGATCGGCCAATTAGGCGCCAAAGCCGTCACAGAGTTAGCCGACGTATGTGCGGAGACAGACGCGGTGGTGATCTGCGTCTTCACCGACGAACAGATGCGTGAGATCTGCCTGGCCGACGGCTTGCTCACGGCGATGCCGGCCGGTTCAACGCTGATACTGCACACGACCGGCAGTCCCCGCACCGTCGAGCGCATCGCCGCGCAGGCCGCACTCAGCGGCGTCGAGGTGGTGGACGCACCGGTCAGCGGCGGCCCGCACAACGCCGCGGCGGGCGCGCTGACCTTGTTCCTCGGTGGCACCGACAGAGCGGTGGCCCGAGTACGCCCGGTATTGCGCTGCTACGGCGATCCGGTCTTGCACGTCGGTCCGCTCGGCGCGGGCCAGAAGGTCAAACTGGTCAACAACGCGTTGTTCGCGGCGCACATCGGACTGTTGGCGAACGCCGTCGAATTGGGTGCACGACTCGGCGTCACCGAGTCTGCGCTGTTGAGCGCCCTTCCGCACGGCAGTGCATCGAGCCGGGTGCTGGACATCGTCGCCGCGCGCGGCTCCGTCTCGTCGTTCATCGACACCGCCGGTGAATTCGTCGGCAAGGACATCGCCGTGGTCAGAGGTATCGCCGCCGAACTGGGCAGCGACCTCGGAGTGCTCGACGATGTCATCGCCGCGGGCGCGCCAGGTGCGAAATGAGGCCTTTTCGGCCCGCGAAGTTGCGTCTACCGTTAGCGTTACAGTCAAGCATTCCGTCGTAAAGGATCCAGCTGCCCACTGGGCGCGCAGGAGGGTGTTATGACCAAACCCAAGGTCGTCTTCCATCCGTTCTCCGAAGACTTCTTCGCTAACCCGTTCGAGATATACCGGCGAATGCGCGAGGACGCGCCGCTCTACTACGACGAAAAAGAAGACTTCTACGCGCTGACCCGCCATGTCGACGTGGCGGCGGCGCTGAAGGATTTCGAGACCTACTCGTCGAGCCGTGGCTGCGACCTCGCGATGGTGCGCAAGGGCATCTCCGCCGACATGAAGTCGATCATCTTCATGGATCCGCCGGCGCACCGGCACATGCGCAGCCTGCTGAACAAGGCCTTCACTCCGCGGGCTGTCCAGGCCCAGACCGAGACGGTCCACGAGGTGATCGATAAGTATCTGGGCGCGGTAGACCCCGAACGCTTCGACGTCGTGCAGGACTTCTCCGGACCGTTCCCCGTGGAGGTCATCACCCGGATGGCCGGGGTGCCCGAGGAATACCGCCAGCAGGTTCGGCACTGGATCGACACCAGCCTGTCCCGCGAACCGGGACAGATCGAGATCAGCGAAGCCGGCATGCAGGCCAACATCGACACCGCGATGTATTACTTCGGCCTGGTCCAAGAGCGGCGCGCTGACCCGCAGGACGACATGATCAGCCGGCTGATCGCCGCCGAGATTCCCGGCGATGACGGGCAGATGCGCAAGCTCGATGACATCGAGATCACCAGTTTCGCCACGCTTTTGGGTGGCGCCGGCGCCGAGACCGTCACCAAGTTGATCGGAAGCGCGGCGATACTGTTCGCCCGCAACCCGGACCAGTGGCAGAAGCTGCAAGACGACCGCAGCAAGCTCGGCGGCGCGGTCGAAGAACTGCTGCGCTACGAGGGGCCGGTGCAATACAACGTTCGCTGGACCCTGAAAGAAGCGCACACCAGCGCCGGCACCATTCCGGCAGGCAAGCCGGTGTTCGTGATGAACGCCGCGGCGAACCGGGACCCCGAAGCCTTCACCGACGCCGATACATTCGACATCGACCGCGACCACACCGAAGCCCAGCACCTCGGCCTGGGATACGGGATTCACAGTTGCCTGGGCGCGGCCCTGGCCCGAATGGAAAGCCGGATCGCGCTGGAGAAGCTGCTCGACTTCATGCCCCGCTACGAGGTCGATTGGGACGGGTGCAAGCGAGTCACCATGCAGAATGTCGCCGGCTGGCTCAACGTGCCGGTGAAGGTTCTGCGGTGAGGTGGACGCGGTGACGAAGAAGATCGAAGTCGACTGGGGCCTGTGCGAAAGCAATGGCGTATGCATGGGTGTCATCCCGGAGGTCTTTCGCCTCGAGGACGACGACACGCTGACTGTGCTGCAGGAAGAAGTCACGCCGGAAAATGAAGCGCAAGTGCTCGAGGCGGTTCGTCAGTGCCCTCGGCAAGCCATCTCGATCAGCGAGTAGCGCCGGCGGCTTCTGTCGGACCCCTCTGCCATAATCGCACGTATGTTCGATTCGGCAGTGCAGTCGCTCCGCGCGGCGGCTCGGGCCGAGAACCGTGCCGCGGGGCAGCGACTGGCGGTGATCGGCGAGCTGGACCTTCTGTGGCTCAGGCATTTTGGTGAGCGCGAGACCTGGGGTACCGACACCCACGACGCGATCACGGACGAGATTGCTGCCGCGCTGGGCATCACCCGCGGGATGGCAGACAGTCATCTGGACTATGCGCGGGCTATGCGGTTGCGGCTACCGCGAGTCGGTGCGCTGCTGGTGGCTGGCGATATCGATTACCGGACGTTCCAAACGATTGTCTACCGCACCGATTTGATCGCCGACGCCGACGTGCTAGCCGCCGTCGATGCGGCGTTGGCGGTAAAGGTGACGCGGTGGCCGGGAATCACCCAAGGTCGGCTGGGTGGTTACGTCGACCGAATCGTGGCCTGCGCCGACCTCGATGCAGTGCGGCGGCGTCGCGAGCGCCGCGGCGATCGGGAAGTGTCGATCTGGGGCGACGCCGACGGATTGACCGAGATTTTTGGGCGACTTCACACCACCGATGCCCACGCCATTGACGCCCGGCTGGACGCGTTGGCCGCGACAGTGTGCGCTGACGATCCGCGCACCCGCAATCAGCGCCGCGCCGACGCGATGGGTGCTCTGGCCATGGGAGCCGACCGACTGAGTTGTCGCTGCGGACAAGCGCATTGCCCCGCTGCGACCGGACCGGCGCCGAGTCCGGTGGTGATTCATCTGATCGCGGAGCAGGCCGGCATCGACGGCGCCGCGCCCGGCTGGATGATTGGCAGCGACGCGCTCATCCCTGCCGAGCTGATCGCCGAGCTCGCAAAATCGGCGAGGCTGCGCCTGCTAAGCCACCCCGCTGACGCGCCACCCGAGGCCGGCTACACGCCGTCGCAGGCCCTCGCCGACTTCGTGCGTTGCCGCGATCTGACCTGTCGCTTCCCCGGCTGCGACCAACCCGCAACGCGCTGCGACATCGACCACACCATCCCCTACGCCGACGGCGGGCCCACCCAGGCCGCGAACCTGAAAACACTGTGCCGCCGCCATCACCTCCTCAAGACTTTCTGGGGCTGGCGCGACCAGCAACTGCCTGACAGCACGGTCATCTGGACATCACCTGCTGGACAGACCTACGTCACAACCCCGGGCAGCGCCCTGCTGTTTCCCACCCTGTGCACGCCCACCGCGACACTCAGCGCCTCGCCGGTTCGGCCGCGTCACCCGCACCGCACGGCAGGGATGCCCACACGTCGAAATACCCGCGCTCACAACCGGGCTCGTTATATTGCCGCTGAACGACTGCGCAACCGAGCGGCACGAGAATCGGCGTCAGTGCCGATTATCGCGAACGACGAGCCACCGCCCTTCTAGTACGCGGGCATTAAGAAACCATCTAGCGGCCATGGCTACTTTGCGGAGGAGACATGGAAGGAACAGCTATGAGGGAAGTAATCGCCGGAGCGCTGTTGGCCGCCACCATCGCTGCCACCGGACTCGCGGCAGGAGTCGCCCAGGCCGACCCGTTTTCTCCCCAGCCTCATTCCTGGTGTCCCGGACTGGGGTTGCCGTACCGCGGCATCGAATGGGACATGGGCGTGTGCCACAAGACGCTCCAGCGCCGGTATACAACCGGTTGCAGCTCAGCTGAATCCGGAGAGGATGACCGCGTTACAGTCGGCCGCGGCTTGACGTAGCTTCGCCGCGTTCTGGTAGGCCTCAGATTCGTACCATGCGCGGGCCGCTTCCACCGACTCGAACTCGAGCACGACGGTCTGGTCGCCATGCCAGCTTCCCTCGATGGTTTCGGGCTTGGTGTCCACCGCAAGGATGTTCACCCCGCCCATCGCGGCGCCCGCGGCACGGCCGTAAGCCTTCATGCCTTCCGGATCTTTGATGGCCTCGGTGAGAATGACATACCCTTTTGGCATAATCGCGTGAAACTCCTTCGCGGCGTGAGCGTCTGATCAACGCTTGAGGATGGCTTGCTCAGGGCAGCACTCGATGGCCTCTTGGGTGACAGCCTCGAATTCGGTCGGCACTTCGGCATCTATCGCTTCGGCATAGCCGTCGTCGGTCAGCGTGAACACCTCTGCGCACAGGGTGGTGCAGACCCCGTGCCCTCGGCAACGCTGGTCGTCGACCCAGACTTTCATGCCGGCGTGAACTCCAGGTGCAGGTCGGTCAGGCCGCGCAGGATATACGTCGGAACATATTGGTAATGACGGTCATTGGCGGGGCCGTGATGCTGCTCGCTGATCCGGATGTCGGATGTGCGGTCGAGAAGCCGCTCGAGGGCCACCCGTGTCTCCGCGCGGGCCAACGGTGCGCCCGGGCAGCTGTGGATGCCGCGACCGAACGAGATGTGTTGACGGGCATTCTTTCTCGCCGGGTCGAAGACCTCGGGATCGTCGAACCTCCGCGGATCGCGGTTCGCGGCGGCCTGCACGATCATCACCGTGGTGCCCGCCGGCAGGTCGACTCCGCCGACGTTGACCGGCTTGCGGTTCATCCGGAAGTCGCCTTTGACCGGGCTCTCGTGGCGCAGCGACTCTTCGATGAAGTTGGGGATCAGGCTGCGGTCCTTACGGAGTTGCTCCTGAATGTCCGGGCGCTCCCCCAGTGTCTGCAGCGACGCACCGAGCAGTCGCACCGTGGTTTCCTGACCCGCCGAGAAGACATTGCTCGCAACACGGGCGACATCCTCGACCGCAGGTGTCGAGCCGTCGGGATACGTGGCGGTCGCGAGTCCGGTGAGCACGTCGTCGCGAGGCTGGCGACGACGATCGGTCACATAGTCGGAGAACAGGCCGTAGAGAAATTCCAGCGGGCTGTGCGCCAACGATTCCTTACCGGTGCCCCCGACGCCGCCGCCCGAGTGCTCGCGGATGCCCTTGACGAACTTGTCGCGATCTTCGATCGGGACGCCCAGCAGGTCGGCGATGACCAGCAGCGTGAAAGGACTCGAGAAGCCCTTGATCCAGTCGCCCTGGCCCGGCGGCAAGAAATCGTCGAGCACCTGATCGGCAAGTTCCCACATCGCGTCCTCGTTCTCCTTGAGGCGCTTAGGGGTGATCAGCCGCATCAGCAGCGAGCGGTGGTTGGTGTGGGTCGGCGGATCGAGGGTGGGCAACTGGTCGCTGAAAGGCAGCTCGTCACGGTGCTGCTCGATCAGATCGGTGATGTCACCATCTCGCAAACCGTCCAACGATACCGGGAAGCCGGGAAACGGCCCGGTCACCGAGATGCACGAGGACCACGTCTCGGCGTCGTTCAGCACCGCGCAAGCTTCTTCCCAGCCCGTCACCATGGTGACGTCGTGGTACTTCTCCTTAGTCACCGGACATTGCTGCCGCAACGCCTCGTAGTAGGGGTAGGGGTCGGCGATGAGCTCGCTGCCACGAAAAAAGTCCTTGTCGGTGAAGTCATTCACCATTTCGCACCGTTCCAATCTCGACCAGTGAGAATGTGCCTCTCAGAGATGAGCATTAGATTTCCACATCGCATGCCGCGCCGTCAACGCGCCGCGAACCCAGCGCCGATGCGACCGATCAGCCGGCCGGAATCAGGTCGGCCTCGACCGAGGGACTGCCCATCACCCGGCTGCGGAACGTCTCGATCGGCTCGATCGACACCGGGGTGAGGGCAGCCGCTGCGAAAGCCTGCGCCTTGAACGCCCGGGCCGCGGCACTGAGCCGATGCTGGACCAGGCCGACGCTGTCGTGCAGCTCGGCCGGCCAGGTCTGTCCCCACAAGGTGACCTCGGTCGCGCCTTGGTCGAGCGCCTGCAGGACGCCTTCACGTACCCGCGGATCGCAGTCGAACAGGTCGGCGGCTACGGCCAGAGTCTGCGGCGGCGGCCGGTGGCCCGCGGTCGCCAACGCATATTCGAGATCAAGGATCTGGGCTCCGAGGATCTGCAGCGGGCGATCGTCTGGATGATCGGCGACCAGTACGGTGACGTCCCACCCGGCCATCGCGCGGTCGAACAGCCAACCGCCGGCGCACCGCACCGCGTCGGCGACATCCGCGGCCACGACGTCGAGTCGGTATCTCACACCGGGTTCGGTGGCGCCATGTCCCTCGCCAACGATTCCGCGTACTCCTTGAATACCTCGGTCAGTGGTATCGAAGGATTGAGCAACCATGTGGTCTCCATTCCGGTGATGAAGGCGAGGATTTGCACCGCCTTGACTGTGACGTCCATGTCCATGCGAAATTGGCCCGCCCGCTGACCACGCCGAATCAGCGCGCTGATGATGTCGATCGCATCGTGATACCGGGCCTGCAGTCGGTCGTGTAACGGCGCGTCAGGGTGCACGTTCTCCGCGAGGAGCACCGCATAGGTGCCGACCAACTCGGGTGACCGGTAGAACCGTTCGGCGACGGCGGCGACCTCCGAGATGAGATCGCCTGCCTGGTCTGCGTGGGAGTCGTCGTCGGCGTCGCGGATGTCGAGTACCGCATTCAACAGCTGCTCTTTGGACTCAAAATGGTGCAGCAGCCCCGCGGGACTCACGCCGGCCTCACCGGCGATCTGGGCCAGCGTCGTGTTCCGCCACCCGTTGCGCGTGAGCAACCGCTGCGCGACGGCCAGGATTCGCTGTTTGCGATCCTCGCCCTTGGCGCGCAGCGAGTCGTACGGCCGTGATTCAGGCACCGGACTCCTTCGTCCAACCAACTAACTGAACACACAGTAGGTTGGTTTAGGCGACTGTGACAAGGGTCTCAGCCGAAGTTTTTCCCGGCCCGATAAACCCAGCCGCTACAGGCCGAGTGACTTGGCGATGATCACCTTCATGACTTCGCTGGTTCCGGCATAGATGCGAGCCACCCGCGCATCGGTGTAGAGCCGGGCGATCGGATATTCCATCATGTAGCCGTAGCCGCCGAACAGTTGCAGGCAGCGGTCGATGACGCGGGCTTGCATCTCCGTGCAGAACAGTTTCACCCTCGCCGCGTCGGGGGCGGACAACTCGCCCTCGACGTGTAGCGCCACTGCCCGATCCAGCATGGCCTGGCCGGCTTCCACCTCGGTCGAGCACGCGGCCAGCTCGAACTTGGTGTTCTGGAATGAGGCCACCGGCGTTCCAAATGCCTTGCGGTCCTTGGTGTAGTCGATCGCCGCGGCGATCGCCGAGCGCGCTTGCGCCACCGATCCGACCGCCACTGTCAGACGTTCCTGCGGCAAATTATGACCCAGATACCCGAACGCCCCGCCCTCCTCGCCGAGAACGTTCGCGACGGGCACGCGGACGTCGACGAACGACAGTTCGGCGGTGTCCTGGACCTTGCAGCCCATCTTCTCCAGTTCGCGGCCACGGGTGAAACCGTCCATCCCGTCCTCGACGACGAGCAGCGTCAGACCCTTGCGCCGGTTATCCGGGTCGGTGGACGTGCGGGCGACGACGATCACGAGATCGGCCTGCATGCCGCCGGTGATGAATGTCTTGGCGCCGTTGACGATCCAGTGGTCGCCGTCTCGCACCGCCGTCGTGCGCATACCGGCGAGGTCCGACCCGGTGCCCGGTTCGGTCATCGCGACGGCGGTGAGCAGCGTCCCGTCCGCCAGACCGGGGAACCATCGCTTGCGCTGTTCGTCGCTCGCGTAATGCAGGAAGTACGGCAGGATCACCTCGAGTTGGGTGCGGACGGTCGACAGCGTCACCAGGGCCTGCGCCGCCTCCTCCTGCAGCACGACGTTGTAGCGGTAGTCGGGCTGGCCTGCGCCGCCGTACTCCTCGGGAATCGCCATCCCGAGCATCCCGAGCGCACCCATCTGCTTGAAGACGTCGCGTGGCATCCGCCCGGCCTTCTCCCACTGCGGGTAAGCCGGCACGACCTCCTTCTCGATGAAGTCGTGGGCAAGCTCCCGGAATGCTTCGTGATCTTCGGTGAAGAGGTTTCGTCGCATGAAGTCCCCTGTCAGGCAACAAGTTCGACGAGCGTGGCGTTGGCGGTACCGCCACCTTCGCACATGGTCTGCAGTCCGAACCGAATTCCGTTGTCGCGCATATGATATGCCAGGCGAGTCATCAGCACCGCGCCCGATGCGCCGAGCGGGTGGCCGAGGGCGATCGCTCCGCCGAGCGGATTGAGTCGATCAGGGTCGGCGCCAGTCTCGTCGAGCCAGGCCAACGGCACCGGGGCGAAGGCCTCGTTGACCTCGAACGCACCGATTTCGCCGATCGAGACGCCGGCCTTCTTCAGCACCTTCTCGGTCGCCGGGATCGGCCCGGTGAGCATCAGCACCGGATCCGCGCCGGTCACGGCACCGGCCCGGTATCGCACCAGCGGTGTCAGGCCCAACTCGATCGCCATCTGCGACGTCATCACCAGCAATGCCGCTGCGCCGTCGGAGATTTGCGACGAGTTGCCTGCGTGGATCACGCCGGCATCGTCGAACGCGGGCTTCAGTCCCGCCAACTTCTCGACGGTGGTTCCTCTCCGTATCCCTTCGTCCGCGGTAACGACAGCGCCGTCATCTCCATCAGTGGGGAAGACCGGGACGATCTGGTCAGTGAAGGCGCCGCTGTCCTGGGCCGCCGCGGCCCGTTCATGGGACAGCGTGGAGTACTCGTCGAGTCGGGTGCGGGAGAAACCCCACTTCTTGGCGATCATCTCGGCCGACAGACCCTGGTTGAACGAGAAGCCGTCATAGCGTTCAAGCACTTTGGGACCGTAGGGCTGTCCGCTTGCCCTGGCCGAGCCCAGCGGTACCCGGCTCATCACCTCGACCCCACCGGCCACCACGACGTCCTGCTGGCCGGACATCACCGCCTGCACCGCGAAGTCGAGGGCTTGCTGACTGGACCCACAGGCCCGGTTGATCGTCGTGCCCGGAATGCTCTCGGGCCAGCCCGCCGCCAGCACCGCGTAACGGCCGATGTTGCTGGACTGGTCGCCGACCTGTGACACACATCCCCATACAACGTCGTCGACGATGTTCGGGTCGATGCCGGTGCGCACCACAAGCTCGTTCAGCACCAGCCCCGATAGGTCAGCGGCGTGCATGCTCGACAGGCCACCGTTCCGTTTGCCGACCGGTGTTCGCACTGCTTCGACGATGACGGTTTCACGCATTCTTCTGCTCCGATCTCGATACTGCCCAGTGACCAGTGAACGACGCGTCGCGCTTTTCCGCGAAGGCGGCATAGGCCTCCGCCGAATCGACCGTCGCGAAATTGCCGACCTGTGCCCTGGCTTCGTTGGCCAGCGCATCGCGCATGGTCCGGTCGGCGCCCTCGTTCAGCAGCGCTTTGCTGTGCGCCAACGCAATCGGTGGTCCGGCGGCCAGTCGCCCCGCCACGTCGGTGACGAACGCGTCGATCTCGGTGGACGGTACCACCCAGGTCACCAGGTTCAGCGCGTGAGCTTCGGCGGCGTCGATGGTCTCGGCCAACAGCACCAGCCGTTTAGCTTGTTGCAGACCAATGATTTTCGGGAGCAGCCACGAGCCGCCCAGGTCCACTGACAGGCCGCGCTTGGAGAAGATCTGCGAGAACGTCGACTCCGGCGTCACCACCACAAGATCGCATCCCAGCGCCAAATTCCATCCCGCGCCGACCGCGACGCCGTCGACTTTGGCGATCGTCGGCACCCGCAGTTCGTGCAATGCCAGCGCCACATCGGTGAGCCGTTGCAACTTGTGCACCGGATGGCTGTCGTCGGGCGTCGAGATGTCGGCACCGGAACAGAACGCGCCGCCGGCGCCGGTGAGCACCACCGCGCGCACAGCACGGTCCTTGCCTGCGGCGGTGAGTGCCTCGGCTAGCGCGACCCACAGTTCACGGTTGATCGCGTTCTTGCGCCGCGGGCGATTCAGCGTCAACGTCCGCACGCCGTCGCGGTCGTTGCACAGCAGCACAGCCTCGTCAGACATATGCCGGTCCGATGGCGCCCAGCACGCGCAACCGGTCAATCTCCACTGCGCCCACGCCGAGTTCGGCGAGCACCGAATCGGTGTGTTGCCCGAGCCCGGGTACCGCGCCCATCGCGGGCTTGAAGCCGGCGATGACAGGCGGGGGAAGCAGTGCCTGGATCGGGCCGGCCGGTGTTTCGACCTCCCGCCAGCGGTCACGCGCCGTCAGCTGCGGGTGGACCAGCACCTCACTGGGCAAGTTGTAGCGCGCATTTCCGATACCCGCGGCATCCGCCGTTTTCTGCACATCTTCCAGGTCGTGTGCTGCACACCACGCGCCGATAGCCTCATCCAAAACGGCGCGGTGCGCACATCGTGACGAGTTGCTGGCAAACCGCGGATCGTCAGCGAGATCGTCGCGCGCAATGATCTGGCGCGAAAGTCGTTGCCATTCGGCATCGTTCGTGGTGCCGAGGACGACGGTCTGACCATCACCGGTGCGATACGCGCCGTAGGGTGCGACCGCAGGCGAACTCATCCCCAATGGCTGCTGGTCGATGCCGGAATGCTGAGTGTAGGTGAGCGGATACCCCATCAACTCGGTCATGGTGTCAAGCAGACTGAGCGCCACCGCATTACCGTGCTGGCTGGGCGTCGGCTGGGCGTCGCGGGAATACAGCAGCGCCACAATCGAGAGTGCCGAATACAGTCCGGTGCTGATGTCCGCCATCGGCGGGCCGGGCTTTGCCGGTGCGCCGGGATGGCCGGTGACCGCGCAGGCGCCGGACTCCGCTTGCGCGAGCAGATCATAAGCACGTTTGTGCGACAGCGGTCCCCCGGGTCCGTACCCGTCAATCTCGACGGCGATCACGTTCGGGTGACGCTGTTCGAGATCTGCTGCCGCGACGCCGAGTCGGGCGACCGCGCCCGGCGCCAGGTTGGACACCAACACATCGGCGCGGTCGAGAAGCTGATGCAAGATGTCGATCCCGGCCTCGGTTTTCAGGTCGAGAGTTACCGACTCCTTGCCGCGGTTGGCCCAGACGAAATGCGCCGCAAGGCCGTTCACGACATCGTCGTAATGCCGGGCGAAGTCTCCGCCTTTCGGGTTTTCCACTTTGATGACGCGAGCGCCGAAATCGGCGAGCACCCGCGTGCAGATCGGCGCGGCGACCGCCTGCTCCAGGGCCACCACGGTGACACCCGCGAGCGGCCCTCGGGTTTCAGGCATCACATCACCATGCCGCCGTCTACCGGCAACACCTGACCAGTGATATAGGAGGCGGCATCGGAGGCCAGGAAGACGAACGCACCGGCGACTTCCTCCGGTTCTGCCCAGCGCTTCAACGGAATTCGGTTCATCATATTCGCGGCGAACTTCTCGTTGGTGCGGATGGTCTCGGTCATCCGTGTCGCCGCGAGTGGCGCGAGCGCGTTGACGAGGATGCTGTTGCGCGCCATCTCACGCGCCAGCGACTTGGTGAATCCGATGATGCTGGCCTTGGCCGCTGAATAGTTCACTTGGCCGAGTGTCCCGGTGATCCCGGCTGATGACACCACGTTGATGATGCGCCCCTTGCCGTCGGTCGGCAGGAAGCCCAGCGCGGCCTGGGCGCAATGCACCGCCCCCATCAAATGAATGTCGAGCACCCGATGAAAGCTTTCGTCGGTGAGGTCGGCGAACATCCCCGGCGCGGTCACACCGGCATTGTTGACCAGAATGTGCAGCGTTCCGTCGGAAAGTCCGGCCGCGTGTGCCGCCGCCTCTTCGGCCGCCGATCGGTCCCGCACATCGAGCGCAGCGCTCTCCGCCTTACCACCGTCGGCGCAAATCCGTTCTGCGACGGCCGAAGCCGCGTCGGCGTCCACATCGCTGACCAGCACCGCCGCGCCCGCAGCGGCCAACGCCTCGGCCACCGCCGCACCGATCCCGCTACCAGACCCGGTGACCAGCGCCGAACGTCCGGTGAGATCGAACAGCGATCGCGCCATCAGTAGCTCCTCGGCAATCCCAAGACGTGCTCGCCGAGGAAGTTGAGAATCATCTCCTGACTGACCGGCGCAATTTTCATCAGACGCGACTCGCGGAAGTATCGCGACACGTGGTACTCCTCCGAGTAGCCCATCCCGCCGTGCAACTGCAACGCCCGATCAGCGGCTCCAAATCCGGCGTCCGCGCAGAGGTACTTCGCGGTGTTCGCCTCGCGCCCAGAGGGTTTGCCGTTGTCGTAGAGCCAGGTGGCCTTGCGCAGCACCAATTCCGCGGCGTCGAGGCGCGCCAGTGAGTCCGCCAAGGGGAACTGCAGGCCCTGGTTCATGCCGATCGGGCGGTTGAACACCACCCGCTCGTTGCCGTACTTGACAGCCTTCTCCAGCGCGACGCGGCCGATGCCGAGTGCCTCGGCGGCGATCAGCATCCGCTCCGGATTGAGACCATCGAGGATGTACTTGAAGCCCTGCCCCTCCTCGCCGACGCGATCGGCGACCGGAACGATCAGATCGTCGATGAAGACCTCGTTGGAGCTGACCGCGTTGCGGCCCATCTTCTTGATCGGCCGGATGTCGACGTGGTCGCGATCGAGGTCGGTGAGGAACAGCGTCATGCCGTCGGTTTTCTTGGTTACCTCGTCGAACGGCGTGGTTCGCGTCAGCAGCAGGATCTTCTCGGACTCCAGCGCTTTGGAGATCCAGACCTTGCGCCCGTTGATCCGATACGTGTCGCCTTCGCGCTTGGCGAACGTGGTGATGCGCGACGTATCAAGGCCCGCACCGGGTTCGGTGACCCCGAAGCACACGTGCAGATCGCCGTTGACGATTCGCGGGAGGGTCCTGGCCTTCAATTCGTCGGAGCCGTGTTTGACGACGGGCTGCATGCCGAAGATCGTGAGATGAATGGCGCTGGCGCCGTTCATCGCCGCACCCGACCGCGCCACCTCCTCGAGCAGCAGCGTCGCCTCGGTGATGCCCAGTCCGTGGCCGCCGTACTCCTCGGGGATCGTCATCCCGAGCCAGCCGCCGTTGGCGATCGCGTCGTAGAACTCCTGCGGGAACTCGTGCGCTAGGTCTTTTTCCATCCAGTAGTGGTCGTCGAACTTCGACGCCAGCTCGGCGACCGACTTCCGGATCAGCTGTTGGTCATCGGTCAGCTCGAAGCTCATCCCACCGCCGGCCACTGCGAAATCTCCTTTGATCAGTTCATGCGCTGGCTCCCAGTGTCGGCCCGCGGCACCCGGCTACGCCGCGCTTGCGACCGCCACCGGCTTTCGGGTGGTGCTTCAGTCCTTGTTGCCGGTGAGGTTTTTGGCGCTGGCGGCGAAGTCGGCGAAGCTGGCGCCGCCGTGCTCGTGCTTTGACAGCGCCCGGATCGAAACATCATGGCCTTCAGCGGATTTGCGCAGCGCGCCCACCGTGGCCTGGGCCGGCGTGATGTGACTGAACGGGTCGAAGGAGTACCAGCGCATCGCGTTCTCGTACGACATCTTCTTGATCTCGTCGTCCGGAACGTTGTTTTCCGACAGCACCTCCCACAATTCCTCCGGCGCACCCGGCCACATCGAGTCGCTGTGCGGGTAGTCGGCCTCCCAGCAGATGTTGTCGATGCCGATCATGTTGCGCAGCTTGACACCGACCTTGTCGCTGATGAAGCAGGTCAGGAAGTGCTCGCGGAAGACTTCGCTGGGGATCTTGCCGCCGAAGTTCTGTTTCGTCCACGTCGAGTGCATCTCGTAGGTCCGGTCAGCCCGCTCGAGGAAGTAGGGAATCCACCCGGTGCCGCCTTCGGACAAAGCGATCTTCAGGTCCGGGTAGTCCTTGATCGGCTGGGACCACAACAGGTCCGCGGCGGCCTGCACGATGTTCATCGGCTGCAGCGTGATCATCACGTCCATTGGCGCATCGGGTGCGGTGATCGCGAGCCGGCCGGACGACCCGATGTGCACGTTCATCACGGTGTCGGTGTCCACCAACGCTTCCCAGAGCGGCTTCCAATACTCGTTGTGGAAGCTGGGATACCCCATCGCGGCTGGGTTTTCGGTGAAGGTCAGCGCGTGCACACCCTTCTTGGACACCCGTCGCACCTCTTTGGCGCATTCTTCGGCATCCCAAATCACCGGTATCGCCATCGGGATGAAGCGTGCCGGGTACGCCCCGCACCACTCTTCGATGTGCCAGTCGTTGTAGGCCTGCACGAGCGCGATCGAGAAGTCGTGGTCTTCGGTGGCGAACAGCCGCGCCGCAAAGCCCGGGAAGGACGGGAAGCAGATCGAGGCCAGGATGCCGCCGGCGTTCATGTCCTTGACCCGCTCGTCGACGTTGTAACAGCCCGGACGGATCTCGTCGAGACCCTGCGGCTCCAGCCCGTACTCCTCCTTGGGACGGCCTGCCACCGCGTTGAGCGCGACGTTGGGGATGATCGTGTCGCGGAATTGCCAGGTGTCGGAGCCGTCGTCGTTGTGCACCAGGCGCGGCGCGTCGTCGACGTACTTCTTCGGTAGGTGGTTCTTGAACATGTCGGGTGGCTCGACGGTGTGGTCGTCGACGCTGATCAAAATCATGTCGTCTTTGTTCACTGCCCGTTCCTCTCCATCGGGGGCATCCCTACCCCACCTGGTCATCGGCCTGCGGTTGCGCGGTGACCGTTGCCACCCCGTCGCCAAATGTGTCGATCAACAGCTTTCGCCGTCGAGTTCTGCCGTGTAATGAAAATTAGCTTCTCAGTTCGCGAGAATCAACATCTTGAGGCTACCCCCGGCATGTTCAGGGGTGCGGCGGCACCGCAGCCCGGCCCCTGGGTGGGGCCGTCGTTACCGCTGGTGAAGTGCGAAGGATTGACCAAATTAGAAGTTCGTGGAAACCTGTTGGTCAAATATGAGAATATGATTCTCGTTCGTGAGGAGGCCGCATGCGTTTGTCCCCGTTGCCGGCGGAACAGTGGGACGATGCTGCCCGGCACGCGGTATCGGGCATGCTGCCCGAGGAGCGGCGCAATCCCCACGATGCGGGCAACGTCCTGGCCACCATGGTGCGTCACCCCAAGCTCACCCGGGCGTATCTGCGCTTCAGCACGTATCTGCTGTACGGGTCGACGCTGCCGCCCCGCATCCGCGAGCAGGTCATCTTGCGCGTCGCACACCGTCGCGGATGCACCTACGAGTGGTCGCATCACGTGGAGATGGGCAAAGAAGTCGGTTTGTCCGACGCCGACGTCGAGGCCGTGCGATCCGGCAGCGCGGACAACGACTTCGACCGCGCGCTGATATGTGCGGTCGACGAACTCGACGAGAAGACCAACCTGTCCGACCAGACGTGGGCAGCTCTCAGCAAGGAACTCGACGAGCAGCAACTGATGGACCTGATCTTCACCACCGGCAACTACATCGCACTTGCCATGGCACTGAACACTTTTGGCGTCGAGGTCGAACGCGATCACGACAGCGGACTACAAGAGAGGTAAGGACGTTGGCCCACTTCCCGAAGCCAGCAGCTGGCAGCTGGACAGAGAACTATCCCGAGTTGGGGACCGCGCCGGTGGATTACACCGACTCGATCGATCCGGCTTTCTTCGAGGCCGAGCGCGACGCCGTCTTCAAGAAGACCTGGCTCAATGTCGGCCGTGTCAACCGACTCCCCCGCACCGGCAGCTACTTCACCAAAGAGCTGCCGTCGGCCGGCAAGGGCACGTCGGTGATCATCGTCAAGACCAAGGACGGGACCGTCAAGGCCTACCACAATGTCTGCCGGCACCGTGGAAACAAGCTGGTGTGGAACGACTTTCCCAACGAAGAGACCTCCGGCACCTGCCGGCAGTTCACCTGCAAGTACCACGCCTGGCGCTACAACCTCGATGGCGACCTGACCTTCGTCCAACAGGAAGAGGAGTTCTTCAATCTCGACAAAGGCAACTACGGCCTCGCGCCCGTCCGCTGCGAGGTGTGGGAAGGCTTCATCTTCATCAACTTCGACAACAATGCGGCGCCGCTCACCGACTACCTCGGACCGCTGGCCAAGAGCATCGAGGGCTATCCCTTCGGCGAGATGACCGAGACCTACTCCTACCGGGCCGAAGTCGGCAGCAACTGGAAGCTGTTCATCGACGCGTTCGTCGAGTTCTACCACGCGCCGATCCTGCACCAGGGCCAGTACACCAAGGAAGAAGCCGCCAAAATACAGAAGTTCGGCTACGAGGCGCTGCACTACGAATTGGCCGGCCCGCACAACCTACAGTCGACCTGGGGTGGCCAGTCGCCGCCCCCGGACATGTCCATGGTCAAGCCCATGGACCAGGTGCTGCGCAGCGGGCTGTTCGGTCCGTGGGACAAGCCGGAGATCATCGAGAACCTCGAGCTGCCGCCGGGTGTCAACGTGAAGAGGGTGCCGCAGTGGGGCATCGACTCGTGGCTCTTCTACCCGAACTTCATGCTGCTGATCTGGGAGCCGGGTTGGTACCTGACCTACCACTACTGGCCGACCGCCGTGGACAAGCACATCTTCGAGTCGTCGCTGTATTTCGTGCCGCCGCGCAATGCGCGCGAACGCCTCGCCCAGGAACTGGCCGCAGTGACGTTCAAGGAGTACGCGCTGCAAGACGCCAACACCCTGGAAGCGACTCAGACCATGATCGGCACCCGGGCGGTCAACGAGTTCCTGCTGTGCGACCAGGAAGTCTTGATCCGTCATCTGCACAAGACGACCGGTGACTACGTGAAGGAGTACCAGCGCAATGTCGCTACCGTCTGAATTCTCCGCCCTGGAGCCCTATTTCGACTGGGATCTGGCCACCGAGCCCGAGCGCTACGCCAAGCGGCTGGCCTCGACAATGACCGAGATGCAGGAGTTCTACGACGTCGCGTTCCCGTTGCTGAACGACGTCATCGCATACTGCGACAAGTTCCCTTTGGACGACCTGCCGGAGGACGCGAAGACTTTGATGCACATCATGCAGTCGCTCGTCATGGTGTCCTTCCCGATCGAGGCATGGAAGCAGCCGCGCGTCCCTGACAGCGGCGCGGCGTGGGTTGAAGTGCTTCGGGAGCCGGTGATCTGAGAGGTGCTCACGCTCAAGGCCGCCGGGCTGCTCGACGTCGACGCCGGTGAGATCCTCCGGCCCGGCATCCTGCGCGTTGATGGGGACCGGATCGTCGGTGTGGGCGGCAAGCCCGAAGGCGACATCATCGACCTCGGGGACGCGATCCTGCTGCCCGGGCTGATGGACATGGAAGTCAACCTGCTGATGGGCGGGCGCGGGGAGACGCCCGGGTTGTCACAGGTGCAGGACGATCCTCCGACGCGCGTGCTGCGTGCGGTCGGCAATGCCCGTCGCACGCTGCGGGCGGGGTTCACCACGGTGCGAAATCTCGGCCTGTTCGTCAAGACCGGCGGTTACCTGCTCGACGTCGCGCTCGGCAAAGCCATCGACGCGGGCTGGATCGACGGACCCCGAATCGTTCCCGCCGGCCACGCGATCACCCCAACCGGCGGGCACTTGGACCCGACGATGTTCGCTGCGTTCATGCCGGGTGCACTCGAGCTCACGGTCGAAGAGGGCATCGCCAACGGGGTCGACGAGGTCCGAAAGGCTGTGCGCTACCAGATCAAGCATGGCGCCCAATTGATCAAGGTGTGCGTCTCGGGCGGCGTGATGTCGTTGACCGGTGAGGCTGGCGCGCAACACTATTCGGATGAAGAACTGCGTGCGATCGTCGACGAGGCGCATCGGCGTGGGCTGCGTGTAGCGGCGCACACGCACGGCGCCGAAGCCGTGAAGCACGCCGTCGAAGCGGGTATCGACTGCATCGAGCACGGGTTTCTGATGGATGACGAGGCCATCAAGATGCTGGTCGACAACGACCGGTTCCTGGTGACGACCCGCAGGCTGGCCCAGGCAATGGACGTATCTCGCGCGCCGAAAGCATTGCAGGACAAGGCAGCCGAGATGTTTCCCAAGGCGGAAACGTCGATCAAAGCCGCCTACGAGGCTGGGGTGAAGATCGCGGTCGGCACCGATGCCCCGGCCATCCCCCACGGCAAGAACGCCGATGAGCTCGTCACACTGGTGGAATGGGGCATGCCACCGATTGCGGTGCTGCGGGCCGCCACGACAGTTGCGGCCGAGCTGATCAACGTGACCGACCGGGGCCGACTGGCTGAGGGCTTGCTGGCCGACATCATCGCCGTGCCCGGAGACCCGTTGTCCGACATCGGAGTTACCCAGAACGTAAGCTTCGTGATGAAAGGCGGCAAGGTGTATGCCAACACGAACTGACGACCTCGTCGAGATTCAGCAGCTGCTGGCTCGCTACGCGGTCACCATCACGCAGGAAGACATCGACGGCTTGGTCGCAGTCTTCACACCGGACGGTACGTACAGCGCATTCGGTGAGACCTATTCGCTGGACCGGTTTCCGGTGCTCGTCGACGCCGCCCCCAAGGGCCTGTTCATGACCGCGACACCGGTCGTCGACTTGGCCGGAGACACCGCGACCGGAACACAACCGCTGTGCTTCATCGACAACGCCACACACGACATGCGGATCGGCTATTACAAGGACACCTACGTACGGACGGACGACGGGTGGCGATTGAAAACCCGTGCCATGACCTTCATTCGGCGCAGCGGCGTGCACGATTCCGGTCGACCGCATGCAGTGGGACGCCCGCCTGCATGAAGGTCGAGCAGTTCCGGGCGGATCTTCGGGCCTGGCTCGACGAGCACGACCTGACGCCCGGGCCTGATCATCACTCGCTGCAGGGCCATATGCGGCAATACGCCCGGGTGCTCAAGGCGCTCTACGACGCCGATTGGATGCGCTACGGCTGGCCGGAAGAAGTCGGCGGTTTGGGCGGTCCGGCGATACTGCGCGCGGTCGTCGGCGAAGAGGTGGTCGGTCGCCGTCTCGCCGAACCGGGCCCCTACTCGATGCTCGAAGTGCTCACGCCGACCATGATCGACTACGCTCCAGCCGAACTGGCCGCTGAAATGGTGCCCCGACTGCTGCGGGGCGAAGAGCAATGGTGCCAAGGCTTTTCCGAGCCGGGGTCGGGTAGCGACCTGGCATCCCTCACCTCCCGCGCGGTCCAGGACGGGGACAACTGGGTCGTCAACGGGCAGAAGGTCTGGACGAGTTTCGCGCAGTTCTCCACCCGGTGCGTGTTGCTCACCCGAACAGCGCCCGGATACGACGGGATCACCGCATTCTTCGTCGATCTGGACACTCCCGGCATCACCATTCGGCCGCTGCAGACGATGCACGGGGTCGACGAATTCTGCGAGGTCTACTACGACGACGTGGTGATCCCGGCCAGCCGAATGCTTGGCCGGCCCGGCGACGGGTGGCGGCTCGCGATGGACCTACTGCCGTATGAGCGCTCCACGTGTTTTTGGCAGCGAATCGCCTACCTCTACGCCCGATTCGACGAGCTCATCGCGGAAGCGTCCGATCCTGACGAATATGAGCTCGGCGCAGCCTATCTCGCACTGCACACGCTGCGTTGCCGTTCTCGTGACACGCAGCACCGATTGCTCAACGGAGCGCGACTGGGCCCTGACACCTCCATCGACAAGGTGTTGCTGGCCACCGCCGAGCAGCGGCTCTACGACACCGTCCGCGACCTGCTGCCGGGGACGCTGGAACTCGATGAAACACCGTGGCGTTCGGAATACCTGTACTCGCGCGCATCGACCATCTATGGCGGCACTGCAGAGATCCAGCGCAATATCATCGCGCGCCGACTTCTGGATCTGGGCAAGGAGTGACGGTGGACACCGAATCCTTGCAGCTACTGGAAGACGGACTGCGCAAGACAATGGCGAGCGCGTCGGGCCAAGAACTCGACGCTGCGCTCGCTGAGCTTGGCTGGCTCGAGATGCTCGACGAGATGCCGCAATCTGCAATCCCTTTGGTTTTTCGGCTGCTTGGTGAGACCGGTGCGCACGCGCCGGTACTCAACGACGTCGTCCTGCACTCCGCCGGCCGCCACGGCGGCGGCACCGTGCCGCTGCCGTTCGCCGGCGGCCCCTGGGTGGTGTGGGAGCGTACCGATCGGCCCAGCTCGACGTTGGGCGGCGATCTTCCGATACACCGCGTGGCCGAAGGCTATTCGGTGCCGTTGGGGGCGGGAAGGCATGCGCTTGGCTGGTGGCTGGTGGGCGCCGGCCGAGCGATGCTGACGCTGGCACGCCGACACGCGTTGGACCGGGTGCAGTTCGGTCGGCCCGTCGCGTCCTTTCAGGCAATCCGGCATCGGCTGGCCGAGACGCTGGTCGCCGTCGAAGGAGCGGAAGCCACTCTGGGGGCAGCCGCCGCTGAACCCGACGAGCTGAGCTTCATGCTCGCCAAGGCCGCCGCCGGCCAGGCGGCACTGACCGCCGCTCGCCATTGCCAGCAGGTGCTCGGCGGTATCGGTTTCACCGCCGAGCACGAGTTGCATCGCCACATCAAGCGCACGCTGGTGCTGGACGCATTGCTGGGCAGCGCGCGCGAGCTCACCCGCGAGGCCGGGGCGGTATTGCGCGCCAAGGGATGTGCGCCGCGCATCGCTCAACTCTGAGCCGGGCGACGCATCAGTTCCGCGGCAAGCCGAGGATTCGCTGAGCGATGATGTTCCGCTGGATCTCAGACGTGCCACCGGCGATGGTCGCCGCGAAGGTACGGAAATAGCGGTCGGACCAGCTGTTGTAATGGGAATCCAGATTCAACGGCGCATACGGCCCGGTGACAGCCGGATGTATCAGACCGTCGCCACCCATTGCACTCAGCACATGCTCGGTTGCGCTTTGAACCGCCTCGGAGCCAAGCAATTTCAACACCGACAGGCTCGGAACATCCTCATCACCCCGCGCGGCACGCGCGATTGCCACGGAGCCGAGCAGTCGCAGCGCCTCGCAATCCATGGCCAACGTGGCGTAGCGATCGCGGTCAAGGGATCCAGATGGCTGGAAATCCTCAGTCAGTTCCCGTAATTGGTCGGCGTAGCCCATCCACAGCATGGTGCGCTCGTGGCCCAACGACCCGGAAGCTACCCGCCATCCATCGTTCAGCGCGCCGATCAGGTTCTCCGCCGGCACCCGAACGTCGCTGAAGAACACTTCATTGAAGTCTCGATCCTCACGATCCGGCGCCGAAGCGAACGGCCTGCGGGCCACGCCCGGGCTGTCGGTCGGGATCAGCAGCACACTGATCCCCTGATGCTTGGGCACATCGGGATCGGTTCGCACGAACGTCAACACGACATCGGCGTCATGGGCGCCCGACGTCCAGACCTTCTGCCCGTTGACGACGAAATCGTCCCCGTCCCGCGCGGCCTTTGTCGTCAGAGATGCCAGATCCGAACCGGCGCCCGGCTCACTCATGCCCAATGATGCGGTGATCTCGGCCCGCAGGATCGGTACCGCCCACCGTTGCTTCTGCTCCGACGTGCCGAACGACAGGATCGAGGCGGCAATGATCCCGACACCCTGCGGGTTGAAACTCTGATAGATCCGACGTCGGGACAACTCCTCGGCATGCACGTACTGCTGCAGGACCGTGGCGTTGCGGCCGCCGAATTCCGGGGGGTTGCCCGGGAGCAGCCAGCCGTGGTCGAACAGGAGTCGCTGCCACCGTCGCGCCCACGGCGGAACATCGGACGACGACCGTGATCGCTGCACTGTTTCGGCTTCGTCCGGCAGATGCTCGTCGAGGAATGCCACGAATTCGGCTCTGAAGGCTTCGACGTCGGCATCGAAGGTCAATTGCATGGACACTCCTGACGTAGCGGCGCCCACGCACCTCGCCGATTGCGAACGTGTCCCGTTCAGCGGTCCGCTATTGCCGTTCTGCTTCCCTGGAGAACAGTGAGAGAATACTATTCTCGCAGCGCGAAAGTTACAATCTCCGACACGTCGTCCCGCGAGGGGGCTAGCACGCAATGACTAGGCGTTCTCCGGTACAGTCCAATCATGTTCTCCCCGCCCGGCAATCATCTGAGCCGTCAGTGACGAGCCCCAGCGAAGAGCCGGCCTGGAAGCAGCGAGCGGTCGAGCGGTCGATCAAGACGGCGAAACTGCGGGCCGCGCAGCGCGTCCAGCGCTTCCTGGACGCGGCTCAGGCCATCATCATCGAGAAGGGCAGCACGGACTTCACCGTCCAAGAGGTCGTCGACCGCTCCCGGCAGTCGCTGCGAAGCTTCTACCTGCAGTTTGACGGCAAACATGAACTGTTGCTTGCGCTCTTCGAAGACGCGCTGAGCCGGTCGGCCGAGCAGATTCGCGCCGCCACGGCCAACCACTCGGCCCCCATCGAACGTCTCAAGGTCGCTGTCGAGTTGCTGTTCGAGGCGTCGCGACCCGACCCGACAGCCAAGAGGCCGCTGTTCACTGACTTTGCCCCGCGTTTGCTGGTTTCACACCCAGAAGAGGTAAAAGTCGCCCATGCGCCGCTAGTGAGTTTGCTGACCGAGCTGATGGAAGCCGCCGGCGAGGCTGGCGAGTTGCGCGCCGGGGTGAACGCGAAACGGATTGCCGCGATGACCATGCAAACCGTCATGTTCATCGCGCAATCCAACGGCGGCCCCGACGACGCCACGGTGAATCCCATCACCGCCGAGGAAGTCTGGGACTTCTGCTCACGCGGATTCGCCGGCAACTAGCACACGAGAATATCGTTACCGGTCGGCGAGAATTTTACTTACACTGACCGCGTGCCCGATCTGTGGACCGATCTGCTCGGTTGCCTGGATTTGCGCAGTGTGGCCGACGACTCGTCGTTCGAGGGCGCGAGCCAACAGTTGCACTATCACCGGGTATTCGGCGGTCAACTCCTCGCGCAATTCATTCGGGCCGCGACCCTCGTGTGCCCTGACAAGGCCGTCAAATCGGTCCATACGGTGTTCGCCCGCGAAGGCCGGGCGGCCGATCCGGTCCGTTATCACCCGACCCATCAGCATCAGGGTCGGTCGTTTGCCAGCCTGACCGTCACCGCCGAGCAGCCACACGCTGTCCTGGCCAGTAGTTCGGTCAGCATGCACGCAATCGAGGACGGTCCGGAAAATCAAGATTGCCAACCGATTTCAGCGTTGCTCGACGAAACGTACCGAGTCGAGCTCGGCTTGATCCCCTGGGAAACCCGCTGCGCCGACGATCTCGACGCGACCACCGTCGGGCCACCGCGCCTCGAAATCTGGATGCGGACGCCACCTGTCGACGCGGAACTTGCGCCCGCGCTGACGGCCTACGCCACCGACCTCACGCTGATCGGCACCGCGTTGCGGCCCATCGAGGGTCACACCCACAGCGGCAACGGCACGTTGTTCACCTCCGCCGTCACCTCACATACCGTGTGGTTTCACCGGCAGTTCCGCACCGACAGCTGGCTATTGCTGCGTCAGCACAGGCCGGTGTTGGCGCACGGCCGCTGTTTTGGCCGCGGCGACGTGCTGACCGAACGTGGCGAGTTGGTCGCGTCCTATGCGCAAGAGGCCCTGCTGCGCTTCCGGGACGCCGGCGAGAAGCGTTCACATGACGCACCCAATTGAGGATCTGAGAATGATATTCTCGTTGGGGAAGAATGATGGGTAGCGAAAATGGATCCGGCGTTGACACCCGTGCGTTGCTGATGACAGAGTTGCCGCAGATTCTGAGGGCGACCAGCCACGCGGTCGCGGCGAGAGGCGAAACCCTGTGACAGTCACTGCTCCCGACGGCGTCTATTACGACCCCTATGACGTAGAGATCAATGCCGACCCCTATCAGGCATTTCGGGCGATCCGCGAAGAGGCACCGCTGTACTACAACTCCCAGCACGACTTCTATGCATTGAGCCGGTTCGCCGATGTCGACAACGCCATCGTCGATCACGAGACGTTCAGTTCGGCACGCGGTGCGATCATCGAGCTGATCAAGGCCAACATCGACATCCCGCCCGGCGTGATCATCTTCGAGGATCCGCCGCTTCATGACGTGCACCGTAAGCTGCTGGCTCGCATGTTCACGCCACGCAAGATCACCGCGCTGGAGCCCAAGATCCGCGAATTCTGTTCTCACAGTTTGGATCCCATCGTCGGCTCCGGAAGTTTTGACTTCGTCGGCGACCTCGGCGCCCAGATGCCGATGCGGGTGATCGGCATGCTGCTCGGGGTTCCCGAGGAGTATCAGGAAGCTGCGCGTGACCTGACGAACGACCAGATGCGCACGGAGGCCGGCAAACCCATGAAGTTGGCCGATGACGGCATGAACACCGGTGAGTTCTTCGCCGAGTTCATCGACTGGCGGGCCGAGCATCCTTCCGACGACATCATGACCGACCTGCTGAACGTCGAATTCGTCGACGAGAAGGGTGTGACGCGCCGGCTGACCCGCGAGGAGTTACTCACCTACATCAGCGTGGTGTCCGGCGCGGGCAACGAGACCACCACTCGTCTGATCGGTTGGGCCGGAAAGGTTTTGGCCGAACATCCCGACCAACGACGGGCATTGGCCGAAAATCCGGCGCTGATCCCCGCGGCTATCGAGGAACTGCTGCGATTCGAGCCGCCGGCTCCGCACGTCGCGCGCTATGTCACTCGGGACGTCACCTACTACGGCCAGACGGTTCCGGAGGGCAGCGCGATGATGATGCTGATCGGCGCCGCCAATCGCGACCATCGTCAATTCCCGCCGGACGGCGACGTTTTCGACATCCACCGCGAGCCACGCCAGCACCTCGCCTTCAGCGTCGGCACGCACTACTGTCTCGGCTCGGCACTGGCCCGGCTGGAGGGGCGGATCGCGCTCGAAGAGATCTTGAAGCGCTTCCCAGAATGGGAGGTCGACCTCAGCCGCGCCGCATTGTCTCCGACGTCCACCGTGCGTGGATGGGACACCATGCCGGCAGTCATCGGTTGAACCACACCAGATTTGAGTTCAGGCACCATTAACGAAATGAGGAAATGATGGCGGGTCGAGTCGAAGGCAAGGTCGCATTCATCACCGGAGCGGCCCGCGGTCAGGGCCGCGCGCATGCGGTGCGGTTGGCCCAAGAGGGTGCCGACATCATCGCGGTGGACATCTGCAAGAAGATCGACACCGTGGATCTGATCGCCGCCTCCACGCCGGAGGATCTCGCCGAGACCGCGGACCTGGTCAAGGGACACAACCGTCGGATCTACACGGCCGAGGTCGATGTCCGTGACTACGACGCGCTCAAGGCCGCGGTGGACACCGGAGTCGAGCAGCTCGGCAAGCTCGACATCATCGTCGCCAACGCCGGCATCGGTAACGGTGGCCAAACGCTGGACAAGACCAGCGAACGCGACTGGACCGCCATGATCGACATCAACCTCGGCGGCGTATGGAAGACGGTGAAAGCCGGTGTGCCACATATCCTCGCGGGCGGCAACGGCGGCTCGATCATCCTCACCAGCTCGGTCGGCGGCCTCAAGGCCTACCCGCACACCGGTCACTATGTGGCCGCCAAGCACGGTGTCGTCGGCTTGATGCGCACTTTCGCTGTCGAGCTCGGCGCGCAGAACATCCGGGTCAACTCCGTGCACCCGACCAACGTCAACACTCCGCTGTTCATGAACGACGGCACGATGAGGCTGTTCCGGCCCGATCTGGAAAACCCGGGCCCCGAGGACATGAAGGTCGTCGGCCAGCTGATGCACACCCTGCCGATCGGCTGGGTCGAGCCCGAGGACATCGCCAACGCGGTGCTGTTCCTGGCCTCCGACGAGGCGCGTTACGTCACCGGTGTCACGCTGCCCATCGACGGAGGCAGCTGCCTGAAGTAGCCCAATCGACAAAGGCCGTCGGATACCGTCGAGCCATGGACGGATTCGACGGCAAGGGCGCCGTGATCACCGGCGGTGCGAACGGCATCGGATTCGCCGCGGCGACTGAATTCGCGAGGCGCGGAGCGCGGGTCGTGCTCGCAGACGTCGACAAGCCCCGGCTTGAGCAGGCAGTGGCGCACTTGCACGCCGAGGGGTTCGACGCGCACGGAGTGCTGTGCGATGTCCGGTACCTCGAGGAGGTGGTTGACCTCGCCGATGAGTCTTTCCGCCTCCTGGGCCGAGTCGACGTCGTCTTCAGCAATGCCGGCATCGTCGTCGCGGGCCCGATCGCGCAGATGACCCACGAGGACTGGCGCTGGGTGATCGACATCGACCTGTGGGGATCGATCCACTCTGTCGAGGCGTTCCTGCCGAGGTTGCTCGATCAGCACAGCGGTGGCCACATCGCTTTCACCGCATCATTCGCCGGCCTGATGCCCAACGTCGGCCTCGGCGCCTACAGCGTCGCCAAATATGGAGTCGTCGGCCTCGCGGAGAATCTGGCACGCGAGGTCAAAGACCACGGCATCGGTGTGTCGGTGCTCTGCCCGATGGTCGTCGACACCAAGCTGGTGTCGAACTCTGAACGCATCCGTGGCGTGGATTACGGCCTGGCATCGGCGAGCACTCCGGCGCAACCAGACACGCTCGACGTTGACGAGGTAGCCCGGCTCACCGCCGATGCGATCGTGGCCAACCGGCTGTATGTGCTGCCGCACTCTGATGCCCGGGGATCGATCCGCCGCCGCTTCGACCGTATTGACCAGACGTTCGACGTTCAAGCCTCAGCCGGCTGGGCGCACTGACTGACCGGACGGGCTGACGGTCACCGCGCGGCGGCCCTTCGGGCGCTGCCGGGCGCACGGCCGATGACACCATCGGCCTCCAACTCCGCGATCTGCTCCTCGCTCAGCCCGAGTTCGGTGAGCACTTCGGTGTTGTGCTCGCCGAGCAGGGGCGCGGGTTGCAGGTGGAATCGGTCAGGCCCGGCCGAGAACCGCACCGGGATGGTGCTGTGCGGTACGCGGTCGTTCACCGGGTGGCCGACGTCTTCGAAGAAATGACGGAACTGTAGCTGCGGAATCTCGGTCTGGCGGTGCGGCTGCATGACTTTAGCCACCGGAACGCCTGCACCCCAGAAGCATTCGACGATGTCCTCGGCGTCGCGGTCCCGACACCACGCACCGAGGTGCTCGTCGATCAGGTCGTGTCGTTCTCGGCGGCCGTTCGCGCTCGACAGCGCGGGATCCTGCGTCCACTGCGGCCGACCGAGCGCATCGCACAGTGCGGTCCATTGCTCGTCGCTCGCGACGGCGATGGCGACCCAACTGTCCAGACGACCGAACTCATCGACGTCAGCCGACTGGTACACGTTCTGCGGCGCGGCCGTCGGTCCCCGATTGCCGTCCCGTTGCAGCAGCGCTCCGTAGGCGGAGTACTCGATCACTTGTTCCGCGGCGATGTTGAGCGCCGCGTCGATCATTGCGGCTTCGATCAAGACACCTTTTCCGGTGCGGCGCCGGGACTCCAGCGCGAGCAGCAACGCGTTGACCGCGTGCACACCGGCGTTCGGATCGCCGATCGAGTATGGCTCGTACGGGTTGCGGTCCGGATAGCCGGTCAGCCAGCTCACCCCGGACGCGGCTTCGATGACATAGGCGAAGGCCGGTTTGTCGCGCCACGGCCCGTCCAGGCCGAACCCGGGCATCCGCAGCAGAATCGCGTCGGGCCGTATCGCCTGGACGGCCGCAAAGTCCACCCCGATCTGGTCGAGCACTCGCGGGGTGAAATTCTCGACGATAACGTCGACGGTTGCGATCAAGCGGCGCAACAGGTCCCGGCCCGCCGTGCTCTGTACATCGAGAGTGAGGCCCTTCTTGTTGGTGTTCAGCGCCGAGAAGATCGGCGACTTCTCCCACCACTGTTGCTCGGTGACCGGAATGCCGGCGAGCAGCCGGGCGCCGTCAGGTTTGCCGGTGGACTCGACGTGAATCACCTCGGCCCCGAGCATCGCAAGGAAATGCGTACAACTCGGCCCGGCCCAGAAGGTAGTCATATCCAGTACGCGTAATCCACTGAACGGCAGCCGATCCGGGTTAGCGGTCGGCGTTCGCTGACGGTTGGCCGAATGTGCGGGCTGTCGGTATTGGGCCGTGTGCTCGCCGAGCCGCGGGGCCGCTTGCGGTGGGCGCAGCGCCCCGGGCTGCAGTCGGTACGGTGGGCCGGGCTGAGTGAACCCGTCGCGCGGATTCGTGACGAACGTTCTCCGGTGCTGAAATTGGTCCAGTTCGGTGATCGTGGCACCGTTGGACACCGGCGCGTTGGGAATACGGAAGGCAGTCGCAAGCTCGCGGATGTCGTCGACAGTCTGGCTGCCGAACCACGAATAGATCTCGGCGGCTTTCTGATTGGCGTGCTCGGTGATCGACAGCGGCGATTCCTCGTCGATCCACTCTTGGTGACCGACCATCGCGCACAGGTCGAACCACTGCTGCGCGGTGCCGCATCCGACGTCCACCAGCCCGTCTTTGGCGCGGGCGATCCCCGGCACGGTGAGCTTGCGGGCGTCGCGCCATGGCCGCCCGAGCATCTGGAAGTATGTGACGGGGTAATAGGTGAGTCCGAGAATCTGTGTCTCGAGCATCGACAGGTCGACAAGCTCGCCGACGCCGCGCCGGCGCGATGCCAGTGTCGCCGCGCTGGCAAAGGCGCCGGCGAGGTATTCGCCGACCTGGCCGCCGACGAATACCGGTGCGCGATCGGGTGATCCGCGGCCGAGTCCGACAATGCCACCCGACCAGGCCTGCAGGGTGAATTCGGTCGCCGCCCGATCACACCACGGGCCGTCGAGTCCGAACGGGGTGATCGACGTGACGGTCAGGTGCGGGTGATTGCGCCGAAGCGCGGCGGGGCTGAAGCTTTCGCTGTCGGCCAGCGCCGATCCGCGCGACCACACCACCACGTCCGCGGACGCGAGCAGGTTGTCGACCAGACCGGCGTCGAGGTGTGGATCGGCGACGACGCTGTGCTTGCCGCCGGCCAGAAAGCCGAACAGGGCCCCGTCGCTGCCGGTCGGGATCTCGGCGCCGGACGCCGACCATGCACGTAGCGGATCGCCATGTGGCGGCTCGACTTTGATCACCTGCGCACCGCCGTCGCTCAACAGCTTGGTGCAGTAAGCGCCGGCGATGCCGGTGGACAGGTCAACGACGGTGTAGCCGTCCAGCGGGCCGGTCTCAGGCGCCACCGTCAAGCACCGACCGCGACGCTCGCGAACGGGCTCGACGTCAGGATCTCGGGCCCGTCAGGGGTGATCAACACCGCCTCTCGCCCGAACACGGCGCCGAGGCCGGATTGCCAGACATAGCCGGTGACTGCGAGAACCATCCCCGCTTCCAATCGCTCCTCGGCGGCGGTCGCCGGTAGGTGCTGCGATACCACGGGCGGGTCGAATCCCAAACCCAAACCGCGCGCGATGGGCATCGGCGGCAACTCTTCCCCGGCGGCCTGGTACGCGGTGATCAGGTCGATGGTCAGCGCACCAGGCTGGCATGCCTGGTAAAGCCTGTCCCACAACGTATCCCAGCGCTCGTATAGATCAGCGGCGCCGTTGAGTTCGCCGACCGGCCAGGTGCGGCCCACCTCACCGGTGTATCCGCCGTCGAGCACCCCGGACGAGAACGCCACCAGATCGCCGGCTTGCACCAGCCCGTCTGCACTGGCCCGTCGCCACGGGTGGTCGCGGGAGGTCACCCAGGCGGCATCCTGAGTAGAGGGGGTGCTCACGCCGCCCGCCGCCATTGCCTCCAGCAGTACACCGGCGAGAGTCTTCTCGCTGATTCCCGGTCGCAGCTCGGCGACGGCCGCGGCCAGGCCCAGCTCGGCGACTCGGATGGCCTCGCGCAGCGCCGTCACCTCGTCGGCGGTCTTGATCCGCCGGGCGGCACGCATCGCCAGCTCCCCGTCGACCAGCTCGGCGTTGGGAAACGCCGTCGGCAGCAGTTGCGCGAATGCCGGTGACAGTGCATCGGTGCCAACACGTTTCGCAGTTGCCGCACCGTCGATCCGCTGCAGGTTGGCGATGGTGTTCATCGGGTTCCAGGCGATGCCGTAGAGGTTCTCATGCGGGATGTCGTCCGGCACGCCCTCGTCCCAGGTGCTCAGCAGGTGGATCGCCCCGGTCTCCCGCACGACCACACATGTCGGACCGAACGGCCTTGTGCCGGCCACCCACAACTGTGGTGTGCCGGATACGTACCGGACGTTCGCCTGCCGGCCGAGCACCAGCACATCGAGATCGTGCTTTTCCATCTGCGCCAGCGCGCGTTCCCGACGACCGTTGCGCAGCGCGCGGCCGTCGGCCAGAACCTCAGTACTCATAAGGATCGTAGGGGTAGTCGGTCAACCGGATATGCCCTTCCTCGGTGATGACGATGACCTCTTCGCTGCGATAGCCGCCGGTACCGTCTTCCCACACCACTGGCTCGAGGACCAGAATCATGCCCGGCTGAAGGATGAAATTCTCGTCGAACTCGTCACCGAGGTCCGTTCCGATCATTGGTGTTTCGGCCGCGTTCACGCCGATGCCGTGCCCTAGGTAGAAGTGCGGCAGCCACGGCCGGGTGCCGCCGTTCGCCTTGGTCGCCGCCTTCGCCAATGCCGCGGCGGTGGCACCGCCGCGCGTCACGGCGAGCACGGCATCCATGATGTCCTGCCACTGCTGGTACTGCGCGTGCTGGCGAGGAGTCGGATCCTGGCCGACTATCCAGGTGCGACCGAAATCGGAACAGTAGCCCTGATACGTGATGCTGACATCGGTCCACAGCACATCACCGCCGGTCAACTCGCGCTCAGTTGTCAACAGCGGCAACGCCAAATCACCGGTGGTCGTCCAGACACCGTCCGCTTTCGTGTTGGGCATCACCTGCCAGATCGGCTCCAGCATGCTGGCCATCGCGCCCAGTTCGAAGGTCCGGCGGGTGAACGTCGCCGACAGGTCGATCTGCCGGATTCCCGGTGCCAGCGCGGCTTGCACATCGACCATGGCCGCGTCGGTGATCCGTATCGCGTTGCGGATGCAGGCCAATTCGTCGGGAGTCTTGATGAGTTTTGCGGCACCGACGATCTGAGCGGCGTCGACGGGGCGTCCGGACCGGAACAGCCTATCCTGCGCGCGCCGCATCGCTCCGGTGAGTTCGTCGACAGCGATCACGGCGGCGGCAGGCACCAGTTCCTCGACGACGTGCGAGAAGTTCTCCACGCCCTCGTCGAACTCCAGATAGACCGGGCCGTGCAGATGGTCTGCAGGTAAACCTGATTCCGATGCGGCACCTTCTCGGAACGGCAGGAACAGGTGCGGATGCGGGTCGTCGGCGAGCACCACCGCAACCGGTCGCTCGACGTAGGACAATCCGGCATCGCCCAGCGGCCAGCTCACCCCGGTCGCGTACACGACGCTGTTGTTACCCAGCAGAATCAAGGCGTCCACGCCGCGATCGGCCATCGCCGACCGCAGCCGCGCCCCCGTCTCACGACGCATCCTCTCGATATCCGGTGTCTCCGGAATGTCGAGGGCAGACGAAGGCGCGGCCAGAAGGGAAGTGGTCGAAGTCATCGAGATGACCTACAGACCAAGGAATTTCGTGATGTTACAACTGACGATCTTGGCGGCGTCCTCCGGTCCGACGGCCTGGACGACGGCAGCCAGCGACTTCTCCGAGTAGCCGAAAGTGCTCTCGTTGTGCGGATAGTCGCTCGACCACATCACTTTGTCGATGCCGATCTGGTCGATCAATTGCAGACCCAGCGGATCGACCATGAACGATGCACTCATATGGGTGTCCCAGTAGTACCGCACGTCGTGCTCCAGGGGCCGGTTGAACATGTGCTGGTAGGACGCCACCAAATGCTCGGCATCTTGTAATGCCCAGGGAACCCAGGCGATTCCGCCCTCGAACCAGCCGATCTTGAGCCCGGGGTGGTCGTCGAGGATTCCGGTGAAGAGATACTTCGCGAACTGTTCGCGGAATCCGTCGATGTTGATCATCATGCCGACGACGACGCTGTTGAATTGACATGGAGTTTTCGGCGGGGTCTCACCGATGTGGTGAGTGACCGGCAGTCCAGCGGCTTCGATCTCATCCCAGACCGGCTTCATGCTGTCGCTGCCGTAGTCGATCACGTTCCCGTCATCGTCCTTGCCGGGGTTGAGCGGCAGCAGGAAAGTCTTGAGCCCCAGAGATTTCAATTCTGCCAGTGTGCGTTTGGCGCCTTGTGGATCCCACCAGTTGATCAGGCCGGCGCCGTAGAAGTGCCCGTTGGACTGCTCCTGCAACTCGGCTATGTACTCGTTGTAGACGCGGAACGCCAGCTCACGAAGCTCCTTGTCCGGGTAGTGGAACAGCGCCAAGATGGCGTTGGGGAAGGCGAGTTCCTTGTCGACGCCGTCTTCGCGCAACTCCTGAATCCGGGCTTCGATGTTGGTGCTTGCGGCGCCGGGCAGGTCGTCGTACTGCATCAGGACCGCGCTGAAGTCACCGGGCAGGAACGACTGTCCTTTGCGGCCGACCTGATAGGCCCCGTCCTCGTACCAGATTCGCGGCGCCTTCTCTTTGAGGGCTTCCGGGAAGCGGTTGTAGAAGATGTCGTCGGCCAACGAAATGTGGTTGTCCGCGGAGAACACCGTGGTGCCTGCCGGCAGCCCGACGTTAGTGTCCTTCGCGTGACCGTGCCGATCCTTGGGCGCTCCGAATCCTCCGGGCGGATACAGCGAAAGCGTGCTTGTTTGAGGCGACATCAGTGGCACTCCAATCGGATTGATCTGTTTTCGAGACTAATGACCCCGGGTCGGCTGGCCGGCGTTCTCACCAGGTGACCGGAAGTTCGTAGACGCCATAGGCGAGGCGGTCGTGCTTGAACGGGATCTCGTCGAATGGCACGGCAAGCTCCACAGTGGGAATCCGCCGCAGCAGGGTGTGGAAGACGATCTGCAGCTCCGCGCGGGCAAGCTGCTGCCCGACACACTGATGCCTGCCGTAGCCGAACGCGACATGTTGGCCTGCGCCCGAGCGGTGCAGATACAGCCGGTCGGGTTCGGCGAATTCCTTGGCGTCCCAGTTCGCCGGAGCCAGGTCGATGATGATGCCGTCGCCGGCACGGATGACTTCGCCGGCGATGTCGATGTCCTCGGTGGCGACGCGACGCTGACCGTTCTGGATGATGGACAGATAGCGCAGCAGCTCCTCGACCGCGTTCGCAACGACTTTCGGGTCATCGGTCTCGCGCAGCACGGCCGCCTGGTCGGGGTTCTGCAGCAATGCCAGCACACCCAGCCCGATCATGTTGGCTGTGGTCTCGTGCCCGGCGATCAGCAGTCCGGTGCCGAGCTGCGCAGCTTCCTTGACGCTGAGCTCGCCGGCGGTGACCCGCTCGGCGAGGTCGGACACCGCATCTTCTGCCGGGTCTTCCATCTTTGTTTCGACGAGCTGAGCGAGATACTTGTGCAGGCTCATCGCGCCTTTCATGGTGTCCTCGGCAGCGGCGTACCGCGCGAGACCAACATTGGCGTGATGCTGGAACATCTCGGCGTCCTCGTACGGCACGCCGAGCATGTGGCTGATGACCACCGAGGGCACCGGCAGGGCCAGCCCCGAAACGATCTCGCCGGGTTTCGGCCCGGCCAGCATGGCGTCGATCGACTCGTCGGTGATCTGCTGGATCGCCGGCCGCAGACCCTCCACCCGTTTGAACGTGAACGGCTTGGACAGCATGCGGCGAAAGCGGGTGTGCTCCTCGGCATCTGCGGTGAAGACCGATCGTGGGCGCTTGTGCACCGTCGACAACATGCCCTCGTTCCAATGCGGGAAGCCGGGCCGCCGGTCGTCGACGCTGACACGCGAATCAGAGAACAGGGTCCGCACTTCCTCGTACCCGGTGATCAGCCACGGCGTGCTGCCGTCCCAGATCTTGACTCGCGAGAGCGGCCGCGCTTCGGCGAGCGCCATCACCTCAGGCGGCGGGGCGAACGGGCAGCCGGCGGCCCTGCCCATCGGATAATCCGGGGCGTCGGAGATCGTCTCGGCTGCGTTGCCGGTGAGCGTGTCGGACACTTCTCACTCCTCGATGTGGATGGCTAGTGCGGGGCAACCGGCCTCGGCTTTGCGGACGTTGTCGGCTTGCTCAGCGGGCGGGTTCTCGTCCAGCACGATGACGACGCCGTCATCGTCGCGCTGATCGAAGACGTCGGGTGCATGCATCACGCAGTTGCCTGATGATGCGCACTTGTCTTGATCCACAGTTACTTTCATCATTTTTACGGCCAACTTCTTCTAATCGTGCGGCGTCACGGGTGCCAGCCACAGTCCTACGACCGCGTCGATCAACCGGGTCCCCGCGACCTGCCAGGACGACCACGGCGCGGATGCGCCTGCGGCCAAGGCCCGTTCACGATCGGCGCAGGTATGCATAAGCAGGTTGCGGGCCATGAGGTTGCGTTCGACCCGGACATCGGCCGGCAGCTCGGGTAGGCACCGATTGATCCCGTCGATCACCTGAACCAACGACGCAGAGGTGAGCGCGTCCTTGACCACGATGTTGTAGTAGGCGGGATCGGTCATCACCTGCGCGGCGAAGCGCGCGTACCAGCTGGGGTTGCCCAGCGCCGACAGGTGGTCGGTCAGTGGGCGCACCAGGCAGGCGACCCAACTGCGCATGTCGCGGTCTGCGGCGGATGCCACGGTCTGCGCAACCATGTCTTCGCGCAGTTGCTCGATAGGCACCCGGTGCTTCTGCTCGATCGCTCGCACCAGATCGGTCTTGGTGCCGAAGTGATACCCGACCGCGGCGTTGTTGCCCTGCCCGGCGGCCTCGCTGACCTGTCGATTGGACACGGCGAAAACCCCGTGTTCGGCGAACAGCCGCTCGGCGGCGGCCAGGATCGCCTCCTGGGTGGTGCTGGCCCGATCGCTACGCGGGGCCCTCGCGGTCGTCACCCGGCCAGTCAACGCTGCGGAAGCGGTTAAGTCAAGCGATTGATTTAATTTTTCTGGTCGCTGCGGCGCCGGGTCACCTTGCCCGCGACGGTGCCTCCGTCGACCGGCAAGACAACCCCGGTGACATATCTGGATCGGTCTCCGGCCAGATACAGCGCGGCCTCGGCGATGTCGTCGGTGGTGCCCTCTCGCTTGAGCGGGCGGTCGGCGCGCATCTGCTCACGGATCGCGTGCTCGAACCGCTCGAGTTCCTCCGGGGACTTATCTGTCGTTGTCGTCTTCAGCAGCGGCGTCGGGATGTTGCCGGGCGCGATGGCGTTGACCCGGACCTCGTAATGCGCCAACTCGATCGCAGCGGATTTGGTGAACATGATGACCGCCGCTTTGGACGCGCGGTAGGTCATCACTCCGCCGCCGGGCTGAATGCCGCCGATCGACGAGACGTTGATGATCGAACCGCCGCCGGTCGTCGCCATCTGCCGCGCCGCATCGCGGGTGCCGGCCATCACGCCCAAGACGTTGACCGACATGACGCGATGGAAGTCGGCAAGGTCGTCATCGAGGAAGCTGCGATGCATCCGGCTGGAGACGCCGGCGTTGTTCACCATGACGTCGAGGCCGCCGAACGACTCGACGGCACCGGCGACCAGCGCACCGATTTGTTCGGGATCCGACACGTCGGCCGATCGGAAGACCGCGTCGACGCCCAGCTTGGCGGCGAGTTCTTCGCCGCGGTCGCGTTCGACGTCGGCGATCACCACCTTCGCGCCCTCCGCCACGAACCTTTCAGCAATGCCTGCACCAATTCCCGACGCTCCGCCGGTGACGATCGCGACCTTGCCGATCAGTTCATTGACCATGCCGAAGAGTTAATCGGCGCAGTGACGGTTAAGTCAAGCGATTGATTTATGGCGTGCACAGCTTGTTCCAAAGGTCGCGATGCTACGTTCGGATCGGTGAGACGGCTTAATTTCAAATCCATCCGGCGTTCGCCGAAATCCTCTACCGTCCCGTGTCCAGGCGGGGCTGAGACCGTTAACAAGGACACGCTGTGAAAATCAATTCGTATGGCGCTGCGCTCAGCGTGCTCACCAGCGGCGCTCTGCTGTTGGCCGGCTGTGGAGACAACAACACCGCCAACGAGGGCGGCGCGCCGTCCGGTTCGTCATCGTCGAAGGTGAGTTGCGGCGGAAAGCAGACGCTGAAGGCCAGCGGTTCGACCGCGCAGGCCAACGCGATGGCCCGCTTCGTCAACGCATTCGAACAGGCATGTTCAGGCCAGACACTGAATTACACAGCCAACGGGTCGGGTGCCGGGATCAACGAATTCATCGGCAATCAAACCGATTTCGGCGGCTCGGATGTCGCACTGAAGAGCGACGAGCACGCGAAGGCACAGCAGCGCTGTGGCTCACCGGCGTGGGACCTGCCGGTGGTGTTCGGCCCGATCGCGGTGACCTACAACGTCAACGGCGTGACGACACTGAACCTGAACGGGCCGACCGTGGCGAAGATCTTCAATGGGGCCATCACCACCTGGAATGACCCGGCGCTCACCGCACTGAATCCCGGCACGGCGCTGCCCGCGCTGCCGATCCACGTCGTCTTCCGCAGCGATCAGTCCGGCACCACCGACAACTTCCAGCAATACCTCGATGCCGCATCCGACAACGCGTGGGGCAAAGGCGCCGGGAAAACCTTCAACGGCGGAGTCGGCGAGGGCGCCAAGGGCAACGACGGCACGTCAGCTGCGATCAAGAACACCCCCGGATCGATCACATACAACGAATGGTCGTTCGCTCAGGCGCAGAAGCTGAACATCGCCCAGATCGTCACGCCTGCGGGCCCGGACCCGGTGTCCATCAGTGCCGATTCGGTCGGCAAGACGATCTCCGCGGCCAAAGTCAAAGGCCAGGGCAACGATCTCACGCTCGACACGGTGTCGTTCTACAAGCCGACGCAAGCCGGTGCCTATCCGATCGTGCTGGCGACCTACGAGATCGTCTGCTCGAAATATCCCGACAGTAGCGTCGGCAAAGCCGTAAAAGCCTTCTTGGAGGCCACGATTGGGCCCGGGCAGAACAACCTGGCGGACAACGGATATGTCCCGATACCCGAGTCGTTCAAGTCGAGATTGTCTGCCGCGGTCAGCGCCATCGGATGAGTTGAATTCACCATGGCGAAAGGAGCGCCTGCCCTGCGGGCACCCACTCGAAAAACGGCGCAGCGCGGCGACCGAATTTTCGAATTGGTCGCCGCCGCAGCCGGATTGACGATTGTCGCGGCAATCCTGCTGATCGCGGTATTCCTGCTCATCCACGCCATTCCGTCGCTGCGTGCCAATCACGCGAACTTCTTCACCAGCACGCTGTTCAACACCACCGACGGCAAGCACCTGGCGTTCGGTATTCGTGACCTGTTCATGGTCACGGTGCTCAGCTCACTGTGTGCGTTGGCCCTGGCGGTGCCGGTCGCCATGGGTATCGCGGTCTTCCTCACCCAATACGCCCCGGCGCGGCTGTCACGTCCACTCGGCGCATTGGTCGATCTGCTGGCGGCGGTGCCGTCGATCGTGTTCGGGCTGTGGGGAATCTTCGTGCTGGCACCGCAACTGGAACCGCTGGAAGCAATGCTCAACCGCAATCTGGGCTGGCTGTTCCTGTTCAAGAAGGGCGACGTCTCGCTGGCGGGTGGCGGAAACATCTTCACCGCAGGGACCGTGCTCGCCGTCATGATCCTGCCGATCATCACATCGGTCTCGCGCGAGGTGTTCCGGCAGACCCCGGCAACTCACATCGAAGCGGCGCAGGCGCTCGGGGCGACGAAGTGGGAAGTCATCCGGATGACGGTGCTGCCGTTCGGCCGTAGCGGAGCCGTCGCAGCGTCGATGCTGGGCCTGGGCCGCGCTCTGGGTGAGACGGTCGCCGTGTTGGTCATCTTGCGCGCGTCCGCCCGAGCCGGACATTGGTCGCTGTTCGACGGCGGATACACGTTCGCGTCCAAGATAGCCTCCGCGGCAAGTGAATTCAGTGAGGCGTTACCGACCGGCGCGTACATTTCAGCTGGCTTCGTGCTGTTCGTACTGACCTTCGTGGTCAACGCGACCGCTCGTGCGATCGTCGGCCGGGCGGTCACCCTGTGACCACCGCGGACCTTGACCTGCCGGTCAAATCTTCGACGCTGCGCAACGTCAGCCTGGGACGACGCATCAAAAACCACGTCGCGCGAACGCTTTTCCTGTTGTCCTTCGCCGTCGCGCTGGTACCGCTGATCTGGTTGCTCTGGGTGGTCGTCGCGCGCGGCTGGTACGCCGTCACCCGGCCGGGATGGTGGAGTCACTCGCTGCGTGGCGTGCTGCCGGAGCAGTTCACCGGCGGGGTGTACCACGCCCTGTTCGGGACGCTCGCCCAAGCCGGAGTGGCCGCCATCATCGCCGTGCCACTGGGATTCATGACCGCGGTGTATCTCGCCGAATACCGTTCGAGCCGACTGGCGCGGATTACCACGTTCATCGTCGACGTGCTGGCCGGCCTGCCGTCGATCGTGGCCGCGCTGTTCGTCTTCAGCCTGTGGATCGCCACCCTCGGATTTCACCAGAGCGCCTTCGCGGTGTCGCTGGCATTGGTGTTGCTGATGCTGCCGGTGGTCGTGCGGTCTGGCGAAGAGATGCTCAAGCTGGTGCCAAATGACTTGCGGGAAGCCAGCTATGCGCTGGGGGTGTCGAAATGGAAAACGATCATGCGGATCGTCCTCCCCGTTGCGATGCCCGGCATCGTCTCAGGCGTCTTGCTGGCGATCGCGCGGGTGATGGGTGAAACCGCACCGGTGCTGGTTCTGGTCGGCTACAGCCGATCGATCAACTTCAACCTGTTCGACGGCAACATGGCATCGCTGCCGCTGCTGATCTACACCGAGTTGGACAACCCTGAACATGCGGGCTTCCTTCGGGTCTGGGGTGCCGCGCTGACCTTGATCATCGTGGTCGCCGTGGTCTATCTGGTCGCCGCCGCGGCCAGCCGGATCATGACAATCCGTCGGCGCTGACCATATCTGAACGAACCTGTCGCGCAACTACTTCGGGCATCCGGCAACGACGAGCTCGAGCGCTCTGTCATTGCCCCGGTCGGCGACGTAGAGGTTGTCATCTTTGTCCAACGCGAGCTGCAGCGGCGTGTTGAGGCCGTTGAGCGCCACCGGAGTCGCCGCGTTCGATCCGGCCGGCAGTTCGAGCACCTGGTTGTTGTCGTGCTCGCTGACGTAGACGTTGTCCGAGTGGTCGACGACGATGCCCCAGGGCACTCCGATTCCGTTGAACGGCAACACAGTCTGTTCGTTGGAGCCGGCGTCCAGCTTCACCACCCGGTTGTTGTCGGAGTCGGTGACATACACGTTGCCTGCACCGTCAACCGCCACTCCGTCCGGGTGGTTGAGACCACTGAAGGGCAAGACGATCGGGGTGTTGGTGCCGGCCGGCAATTTGACCACCCGGTCATTTCCTCGGTCGGCGACGTAGACGTTGCCTGCGTTGTCGGTCACAACGCCTTCGGGGTAGCTCAGGCCGGTGAACGGTAGCTGTGTCTGATTGTTGGATCCGGCTGCCAGCATCACGACGCGGTGGTTGAAGTCGGTCACATATACCGCACCCGCCGAGTCCACCGCCACCGCCTGTGGCTGGTACAGGCCGGTGAACGGAAGCACCGTTGGGGTGTCCGACCCAGGCGCCAACTTCACCACGCGGCCGTACATGCCCTGGTTGGTGACGTACACGGCGCCCGAAGAATCCACCGCCACCCCGCCGGGAGAGAGGCGGAAGTTGAGTCCGTTGAACGGCAGCACGTGCTGGCCGCAGGCGTCGGCCGCCGGTCCGCCGTGCGGTCTGACCACGTATCCGAATACGGCGACGAGCAGCACCACCACCGCACCGATGAGCATCCACAGCTTGCGCCGGTCGCGTCGCGGCGGTGCGCTATGACCGAAATCGGGGTGCTGGGAGCCGCCCGGCGCTCCATTCGACGCGTTGACCGGGGGGTTGCCCCAGCCACCCGCGCCCGTTGCTGCAGGACGAATCATGGTGTGCGCGTTGGCGGCATCCTCGGTGTGCTGAAGAATGCTCTCCGCCTGGTGCTGCTCGGGTGCGGTCAACGCGTGCAGTGCGGCGTTGGCCAGGTCACCGGCGCTGCGGTAGCGCTCCACGGGATTTTTGGCCATGCCGGTGGCGACCACCTGGTCCAGTGCTGCGGGGATCCGCCCTGGCCGCATCTGACTGGGCCGCGGGGCAGGTTCCATCAGATGCGCGGCGACCAGCCGCTCGATGCTGTCTGCGCGGAACGGTGGTGTGCCGGTGAGACATTCGCCTAATACACAGGCCAGCGCGTAGATGTCCGATCGATAGGTCACCTCGTGGTCGCTGAATCGCTCCGGCGCCATGTACTTGTACGTTCCCATCGCCATGCCGGCTTGGGTCAATCCTGGATCGGCGTCCGCTCGGGCAATTCCGAAATCCACCAGATAGGCGAAATCGTCGCCGGTGATCAGGATGTTCTCCGGTTTCACGTCGCGGTGTGTCACGCCGCCGGCGTGAGCCGCGTCCAGCGCCGCGGCGACCTGTCGCACAATCGCCACCGCCCGCGGCGGACTCATCGGCCCGGTTCGCTTCAGCACGGCGGCCAAGTTGGCGCCGTCAATCAGGCGCATGTCCAGATACAACTGCCCGTTGATCTCGCCGTAGTCGTGGATGGGCACCACGTGCGGCTCGGTCAGCCGTCCCGCGGCGCCGGCTTCGCGCTGCATACGGGCACGGAACATCGGGTCATCGGAGAATTCCGGCGAGATCAGCTTGAGCGCGACGACGCGGCCCTTGCGGGTGTCCTCGGCCTCATAGACCTCGCCCATCCCGCCGCGGCCCAGCAGCCGCGTCAGCCGATAGGGCCCGAACCACGAGCCCACCCGCGAACCCGGGTTCATGAGATACCGTCCACGGCCGCAGCGAGTTTCGACTGAAACGTGCTCGGCATCGGGATGTAGCCATATTGGTCCAGGCCTTCTTGCCCTGCGCCAATTGTGGCTTGCATGAACGCTTTCACCGCAGCGCCGGTCGCAGAATCCGGATACTTCGAGCACACGATCTCGTAAGTGGCGAGCACGATCGGATAGGCGCCGGCCTGTGACGGCCGGTAAAACGACGACGTGTCGACCACCAAGTCATTACCTTGCCCGGCGAATGTGGCGCCGGCGATCGTCTTGCCTACCGACTCGGTGGTGATCGTCACCGGATCCGGACCGGCGGATGTCACGATCTGGGCGATGCTCAACTGGTGGCCGACCGCGAAAGACCATTCGTTGTAGGTGATTGATCCGTTGGTGGTCCGCAGCGCCGCCGATGTGCCCTCGTTGCCGGTCGCACCCTGCCCGACGCCGCCGGCGAACATCTCGTCGGTGCCTTTACCCCAGGCGCCGTTGGACGCAGCGTCCAGATACTTCTGGAAGTTGTAGGTAGTGCCGGATTTATCGCTGCGAAACACCACATTGATCGGCGTCGCAGGCAGGTTGACGCTTGTGTTGAGCGCCTTGATGGCCGGATCGTTCCACGTGGTGATGCTGCCGTTGAAGATCTTCGCCGCGGTCGGCCCGTCCAGGTTCAGCGTGGTCACCCCGTCGAGGTTGTAGGTGACCGCTATCGGGCCGAAGACCGCCGGCAGGTCCCAAGCGGGCGAACCACACCGCTCCCGCGCCCGGTCGGGTTCACCCTTCGCCGGGTCCAGCGGTTTGTCCGAGCCGCCGAGGTCGGTCTCGTTGTCGACGAATTGCTGCACACCGGCGCCCGAGCCATTGGCGTTGTAATCCAAGGTGAAGCCAGGGCAGGCGCGGATGTAGGCGTAGACGAACTGCTCGATCGCGTTCGTCTGGGCAGTCGAGCCGCTGGCCAGCAGTTTCTTCTTGCCGCCACAGCTGACGGGTATCGACGGAGTGTGGGCACCAGAAGACGAGGCGCTGTTGCTCCCGCCACACGCCGACAGCACAAGGGCGCCCACGACCAGCAGGCTCAGCGCCGCAGCACATCGAGTGACCTTCACAAAACTCCTTACGGCGCCGACTGCCCGGCAACCGGACGCCGAGCCTACCGTTAACAGCAAACAGCCTGAAGCTGAATAAAAAATGAATGCCAGCTTGGTGCGGGCTTTGCGTGTGAGATGTATCAGCTGGTCGAACTGGCATCTGCCAGGAATTCGAGCAGCAAGTCGTTGACGGTCGATGCTTGCTCGATCTGCGGGCAGTGTCCGGCCGCGCCGATCACCGCTGAGCGCCCGCGGGTGATCTGGTCCGCGATCTCTTTCGCCCAGCCAGGTGGCAGCAGCTTGTCGCATTCACCCTCGACCACCAGGGTCGGAACCGTGATGCGCTGATAGGCGCGCGTGCTCGACGGACTCGGCGGTGGCGGCGATCCGGGCCGCCGGAAACGCGCCGCGGCCAGCGTCTCCCACGCCCCGGGCGCGACGCTGGATTCGTAGCGACGCTCCACGTAGTCGTCGTCCGCGAAATACGCCGGATCGTGGAACAGCGCCTCGACGATCCGGCGCATGGCGGGCACCGTTGCGTCGTAGTCGTACAGCGCGTCCATGTGCCGACTCCGCTGGATCTCACCGCCACCGCAGATCGCGACCAAGCTGCGCATCGGCAGCACCGGCGACTCCGAAGTGGCGTCGACGAGCAGATTGATCGCGCCCATCGAATTGCCGACGAAATGCGCCGAGTCGATACCCAGCGTCTCGCAGAACCGGGCGATGTGGCGAATCCGCATGCCGCGACCGTCGGTGAAATCGATGACCTTCGCCGACTTGCCGAAGCCCAGCATGTCCGGCGCCAGCACCCGGTACTGTGCGGCCAGTGCCGGTAGTGTTCGCTCCCAACCGATTTCGGCGCTGACACCGAACTCGCCGCCGTGCAACAGGATAACCGAGTCGCCGTCGCCGGCTTCGAGATAGCCGGTGACCAGACCGTCGATGACCGTGGTTCTGTGCAGGATGTCCATGGCGTCCGTCACTTGATCGCGATGGGATTCACCGGAGAACCCACCGCGCCAACAAATCTCAGTGGCGGCGCGACGAGCTGGAACTCGTACACTCCATCAGCTGCGCAATCCGCCGCCAACGCGTTGAGATCCCAGTACTCGCCGAGCATCAGTCCCATATCCCGCAGACACAGCATGTGCATCGGCAGCAACGTTCCCTGCACTCCGGATATCGGGTCTTCGACCATCAGGTTGTCGGCGGCCACCGCGGCGATGCCGTGATCGTGCAACCACGATGCGCACTGCCAGTCCAAGCCGGAGCCGGGTTCGCCGCCGTTACCGGTCTCCAAAAATCTTGCCCACCAGCCAGTTCGGATCAAAACGATGTCACCCTGGCCTAGTGTCACACCCTGCGCTCGTGCCACGTCGTCCAACTCGGACGGGAGGATCGGGTTACCCAGTTTGAGAAATGTCTCGGCCCCACGATGCCGCACCACATCGAGCAGGACCCCGCGCGAGGTGATGCCCTTGCCGTCAACCTTGTCGATGCCGCAGTGCAGCGCACCGAAGCTGGTCACCGAGTCGGCTGGAAAGCCGTTGTAGAGCAGGTCCTCGTAGTACACGTGCGACAGCGCGTCCCACTGGGTGGCGCACTGCAGCGGCATGATGACCATGTCGTCGTTGAAGCGAAAGAGGTTGTCCTGGAAGTACCCCGCCATTTGTTGCGCGGTGGGATTGGCCGACCAGTCCACTCCGAACTGTGGCAGCGAGCGCGCATCGCCGCCATCCACCGTCATCATGTGGATCGGGTTGTGCCGATACTTGAACGCGCCCTGCGGGCCGGCGGATCCGAAGTCGACTCCGAGCGGAAAAACTTTGCCGTGCTTGACCAGACCGGCCGCCTCGGCGACCTTGTCCGCGGTGATGAAGTTCAGCGTGCCGAGCTCGTCGGTGTCGCCCCATCGCCCCCAGTTGCGGACGTCGTCGGCGACTCTGCGGAAGTCGCTCAGGTCGGCCACAATTCGCGCCCTTCCTCGAGTTCACACGCCGTCGCGGCGCCGAGATTGCCACCGTCGACCCAGAGCACCTGACCCGAGATATAGCTGGCGGCTTGGCTGTTCAAGAACACCAGCACGGCGGCCTGTTCCTCGGGATCAGAGACCCGCCCCAACGGCTTGGGGATGTCGTCCAGGAAAGCCTGCCCGTAGGCGGTGCGCAGCTGGTCGAGGATCGGCGTCTCGGTCACCCCCGGCCCGGTGCAGTTGATCCGGATCCCGTTGGCGCCGAGCGCCGCGGTGCTCTTCATGGTGTACAGGATGATCGCTTCTTTGGACAACCGGTAGCCCCCGTCTGCCAGCGCGTCGGGATGGCGCCGGCACCAGTCGATCCCGTCGGACACGGTGCGGGTGTTCAGCAATCCGGCCACGAGGAGTTGATGCTCTCGATAGTCGCGCGCCGCCAGCGAGGAAACGCTCGCGATCGACGATCCGGCCGGCATCTTCGCCAGTACCGCCTCGGTGAGGTGCCGCAGTCCCAGGAAGTTGACCGTGACGACCAACAGCGGGTCGCCGATGCCGGAGGACACACCCGCGACGTTGAACAGCGCGTCAACCTGCCCGCCGACCGCGGCGACGGTGCCGTCGATGGACGCGGTGTCGCTCAGGTCGAGGGCGTGGAATTCGGCGGTGTCACAGCTCGGGCGCTGCTTGTCCAACCCGACGACGTCGGCACCGAGTTCGGTGAGCTGGCGGACGAGGTGCGCGCCGATGCCTGACGCGCACCCGGTCACCACGACGCGGCGACCGTCGTAACGCCACAATTCGTCGATGTGTCCCAAGTGTCAGACAACTTTCGACATCAGGACTTGGCGTCTTTCAAGCGCTGCGCGGCTTGAACGCGTCCCTCGTTGATCTCAGCCATGGCCTCGGGAATCTCGCTCGCGGTGAAGTTCCCACCACGGCCGGTGGGCAATCCGCCGAACGAGTAGTGCTCGTCGAACGTCGGGGCCGTCGACTCCGGCCGACGGGATTCGATCTTCTCGATGACCGGCGCCAGCCGCTTCGCCTTCTCGGCCACGGCTTTCTGGTCGCGCTCGATGAACTCCGGCAGCACCTCTTTGCCCATCAGCTCGATGGATTCCATCGTGCCCTCATGGCTGCGCGGGTTGAGCAGCAAGATGATCTCGTCGACACCGCTGTCCTCGTAGCCTCGGAGGAACTCCCGAACAGTGGACGGCGAGCCGATCGCGCCACGACCAGGGCCGTAGGCCAGCGTCGGATCTTTCTCGCATTCTTCGAGATAACGCTCCCACACCCCGGTGCGACCGGGCGTGTGAACACCGGTCATGTAGTAATGCATGATCCCGAAGGAAAAGAATCCGCCGCCCATCCCCAGCCGCTGGACCGCCTGGTCGTCGGTCTTGGCGACCATCATGGACAGGTCTCCACCGATGGCGAGGATGTTCGGGTTGATGGCGGGCGTGACCGGCACGCCACTTTCCTCGAGTTCTTTGTAGTACCCGTTCACCCGCTCGGTCAGCGGGCCGGGACCGGTGTAAGCGAAACTCAGTGCCCCAAGGCACTTCTGAGCGGCCATCTGCACCGACGCAGGCCGCGTGCAGGCGACCCACACCGGGGGGTGCGGCTTCTGCAACGGCTTGGGCACGACGTTGCGGGCCGGCATCTGGATGTGCTCGCCCTTGAATCCGGCGAAGGGTTCCTCGGTCATGCAGCGGATCGACACCTCGAGCGCCTCTTCCCACTGCGCGCGCTTGTCGGCGGGGTCGATGTTGAAGCCGCCGAGCTCGCCGATCGAGGATGATTCGCCGGTACCGAATTCCACTCGCCCGTCCGAGATCAGGTCGAGCGTCGCGATACGTTCAGCCACCCGGGCCGGGTGGTTGACCGCCGGCGGCAGATGCATGATGCCGAACCCCAGCCGGATGTCCTTGGTCCGCTGACTGGCTCCCGCCAGGAACATCTCCGGCGCGGTGGAGTGACAGTATTCCTCGAGGAAGTGGTGCTCGGTCAACCACACCGTGGAGAAGCCGGCCTTGTCGGCAGCCTCGACCTCGTCGAGGCAATCCTTGAGCAGAACGTGCTCGTCGTCGTCCGACCACGGGCGTGGCAGAGCGAATTCGTAGAACAGTGAGATTTTCAACGTGTACCTCCCGGAACAATTGAGTGAGTCGAGTTTTCGCTGACAAGATGCTTGGCTGCGACGTAGCCGAAGGTCATGGCCGGCCCGATGGTTGCGCCGGCACCGGCGTAGCTGCGCCCCATCACCGGCGCGGAGGTATTGCCCACGGCGTAGAGGCCGTGCACCACGGTGTCATCGGTGCGCAATACCCGCGCGTGTTCATCGGTGCGCAATCCACCGGACGTGCCCAGATCGCCGAGGACGATCCGGAATGCGTAATACGGCGGTTTGCCCAGCGGGTGCAGGTTGGGGTTGGGCAGGGTCGGGTCTCCGTAGTAATTGTCGTAAACGCTGTCACCTCGGTTGAAATCGTCGTCGTGGCCACGTGCTGCGAGCTCATTGAAACGTGCTGCGGTGCTCCGAAGTTGGGTGGTCGGGACCCCGATCCTGGCCGCGAGTTCATCCCAGCTGTCGGCCGCCTTGACGACTCCGGACTCCAGCCAGGCCTTGGGCACCTTGCGTCCGGTGGGCACCGGCGCGCCGGGGATTTTCGGGATCGGCAGATGCCCGGCTACGACGTAGCGGTTGAACGATCCGTGGTCGGTGATGAGCCAACACGGAATGTGGGTGACGCCGGACTTCTGACCCTCGATCATCGCGTGACCGAAATCCATGTAGGGCGCCGCCTCGTTGATGAACCGTTTGCCGTCGCCGTTGACGATGAACTGTGACGGCATCATCCGCTCGTTCAGCATGAATTGCATTCGGCCGTCCGGCCATTGGATCGCCGGGAACCACCAGGCCTCGTCGAGCAGATCGGTGTCGGCGCCAATCTGCTGGCCGGCGCGGATGCCGTCGCCGGTCGCCGCCGGGTTACCGAAGCTCCAGTCCTGGTCGACCTCGGGCAGGTGTTCTTTGCGCCAGGCCAGGTCGTGGTCGAATCCGCCGGTAGCCAGAACGACGCCTCGTCTGGCCTGGATGCGTTGCGGTTTACCGTCTTTCACGACGACGGCACCGGTGACCGCGCCGTCGGGGCTGGTCAGTAGCTGCGTCATCGGCGAGTTCAGCCAGAGGGGCACCCCGCGATCTTTCATCGCCAAGCGCAGCCGCGCGGCCAGCGACTGCCCGATGGCCGCGATGCGCTCGCCGAACAACCGCGCGCGCATCATCCGCCAGACCAGCTTGAGCAAGACGGCTTTGCCGGCCCACGATTGCCTGACCTGATAGAACGAGCGAAGCTCTTTGGGCCCCAGCCAGATTCCACGCGGTGCCAGCGCCAGCGGGGTCAGCAGCAGTTGCTCGTCTTCACCGAGTTTGCGCAGGTCGATCGGCGGCACGTTGATCGTGCTGCCTTGTTCGGAGCCGCCGGGCAGTTCGGGGTAGTAGTCGGCGTAGCCCGGTTTCCAGACGAATTCGAACCACGGGCTGAGGTTTTCCAGGAACTCCATCATCTGCGGGGCGGCATCGACGTATTGCTGGATGCGTGCGTCGCTGACCAGGCCGTCGGTGATCTGCCGGATGTATTCGACGACGCCATCCGGACGCGGCGAATAGCCTGCTCGACGCTGCGACGGTGCTCCGGGCACCCAGATGCCGCCGCCGGACAACGCGGTGGAACCGCCGAACTGAGCGGACTTTTCGACGACCAGAGTGTCCAGCCCGCAGGCGTCAGCGACCAGCGCCGCCGTCATTCCGCCTCCGCCGGAGCCGACGACCAAGACGTCGACCACGCTATCGAACGTCATGCTGCCGGCACCGCCGTCCGGACCGCGAAGCCGGCGATCAACTCGGGCGCCGGCTTGTAGTAGCGGACGCCCGTCTGGTACGGCCCAGCCGCCGCCAGCGCCGCGAAAGCGGCGACCCAGGTGCGGATCTCGTGCGCGGAGTTACCGCCTTCGTCGGCGATGAAGGCGTTCGACCACGTGTCCAGTTCGTCGAGTTGCCCGCTGTCGAGGATCTTGAGAAATTGCTGGTCGAACTCCGGGTTGAGCGCTCGGAGGTCGCTCTGTCCTCCGGCGAAGCTCTTGGCCGCGTCCATCACCGCGTTCTGGCGCGCGAGTCGTTGGTCGGGGGTCATCGGTCGGCCCTGCACGATCCGTTCGATCACCGGTGGCGTTGCCGTCGCCAATGTCGGCACCGGCGGATCATGCGACAGCCCACCGGATCCCACCACCAGCACTCGCTTGCCCAGCGTCGCCAGATAGCTGCCGACCGCTGTGCCGAGCGTCCGGCAACGGTGTAGTGGGCCCAGCGGCGTGGCGACGGAGTTGATGAAGATCGGGATCACCGGGCGCGCCGTCGCTGTGCCGAACAAGTTCTCCAGCGGTTGAACGGCACCGTGGTCGACGTCCATATCAGCCGAGATAGCCACGTCGACGCCGGCGGACAGGACCGCATTCGCGCAGTCGGTCGCAATTACCTCGGGAACGTCGAGCGAGCCCTTGTGAGTGCCGTAGTCGCCGACGCCGTGGGCCTGTGTGCCAATGCAGAACGGCGGCATCAGCTTGTAGAAGAAGCCGTTGTAGTGGTCAGGAGCGAAGACGACGACGATCTCCGGGTCGAAGTCCGCGACGAAATCCTTTGCCTGGCATAGCGCCCCGTCGATGTCATCCAGCAGGCCCTGCGACGGTCCGGGCAGATTCAGCAGCGGGCTGTGGGACATGCAACACAGGGCGAGCGGCACGGTTTCCTCCCGGTGTCAGGGACAGGACATCGAAGATCGAGGTACTCAGCTCGGGAGCGAGCTGAGCGATGGATGCACCCGCGATACAGCGATCGGGGCGCAGGACGATCACCGATTCCTTCTGGGTGTCGAACCAGGCCTTCAGCTTGCCGGTGCGGTCGCCGACGATCGTCACCTCTGGGTCATCGTGGCCGGTCCATTGCAGCTGCGATTGGGGCCGCGCCGCAATGAAAGTCGCGCCCAGTTGCTGCCACTGCGCAAACGCTTTGTCGCCCAGTATCGCCCGTGGGTTGTTGTTCCAGCACAGCACCGCGAAGCCGGGACCCAGCACGTCGTCGAGCAAGACGTCCTGGCGCTCCCGGGTGTCGACAGTGGGCTGGATGAACAGCGTGCCCACCGGAGAGAGCGGGTTGCGGGGCTGGGAGTGCACGACCGCGCCGTGCTCGTAGCGCGGCATCGGTTTGAACCGCATCTCGAGGACATACCGCTTGAGCGACGGGACAATCGAGGCCGATCGGATCAGCACGTCACGCACGCCGGCGACTCGGCGATTGGTCGGCGAGATCACCCGCCCCACCAACGTGGACAGGTCGATCATTGCGCGAGCGTGCTTACGTCGCTCGACGTCGTAAGTGTCCAAAAGCTTGTCACCCGCGGCACCGTTCACCACTGCGGCCAGCTTCCAGCCGAGATTCGCCGCGTCACGGATGCCGCTGTTGTACCCCTGCCCCTGCCAGACCGGCATGAGGTGCGCGGCGTCTCCGGCCAGCAGCAGCCGCCCACGGCGGAATGCGCTGGCGATGCGGGAGTGGTGGGTGTAGAGGCGGTGCCGGATCACGTCGACCCGATCGGGATACGGAACGAAGGTGGCCAACATCGTGGACAGGAACGCGGGATCGGTTGCCTGCTCATCAGTTTCGTTGGCGTGGATCATGAACTCGAAGCGGCGGATACCGTGCGCGATCGAGATCGAGGCATAGGGACGTTGCGGATCGGCGCCGACTTCGCTGTTGGGGTGTCCGAGTGGATCGTTGGCGATGTCGACGACCAGCCACCGGGTGGGCGACGTGGTGCCGTCGAATGTGACATCCATCAGCCGGCGGGTGGCGCTGCGTCCGCCGTCGCAGCCGACGAGGTAGCGCGCCCGCACGGTTGAGGTATCGCCGTCACTGCCGGCTTCAACCGTGACCCCGTCGGCGGTTTCGCTGCAGGAGACCATCGGGTGGTCCCAGCGAACCTCGACGTGGCCGAAACGGTCCAGGCCACCGAGCAATTCGGCGTCGACGAGCGGCTGCACGAAGCCGTTGCGTTTCGGCCAGCCGAAACGGGCGTCAGGCGGCGCCATTTCGGCGAGCACCCGGCGCTTGGCGTCGACGAACCGCAGGATCTGATTGGGCACCGTGTGCGGCAAAACCCGGTCGACCAGACCGATCGCCTGAAAGGTCCGCAACGACTCGTCGTCCAATCCGACACCGCGGGGGTAGTCGATCAGTGAGGACCGCTCTTCGAGAACGAGTGTCCGGACACCTTGCAGTCCAAGGATGTTCGCCAACGTCAAGCCGACCGGACCGGCCCCGACGACAACGACGTCGACGTCGTAGACACCGGCTTCAGCGCCATTGCGGCTGGCGGTCATCGCTCAGCGGCCCAGCAGGAAGTCGATATGCAGACGGTCGAACGTCTTGGCGTCCTCGTACTGCGGCCAGTGTCCACACCCGGGCATCACCTCGAAGCGCGCGCCGGGGATCATCGACGCGATTCGGCGACCCTCGGTGACATCGGCGGTCGGGTCGTCGCTGGTCCACAACACCAGGGTGGGTGCGGTAATCGCGCCATAGTCGTCCGGCCCCAACAAATTACGAGCCCGGATCTCCGGATCCTGCAACGCCATGATGTCGCGCATCGCCGAGACGAAACCCGGTTGGCGATAGACCCGCTGCCTACTCGCGACGAGGTCGTCGTAGTTCTTCGACTTGTCGGCCATCAACCACTTGATCCGCGCTTGGACGGTTTCCCAGTTCGGGTCTTCGGCCGCAGCCATCGACAGCGTGATGATCCGCTTCATCACCTCGGGGTCGGCTTGGGAGCCGCCGGCGGTGTTGAGCACCAAGCGGTCGACCTTGTCGGGGTGGTCGACGGCGGCCCGGGAGACAACCCAGCCGCCGAGTGATTCGCCGGACAGGTGCGCACGCTCAGCCCCGATGGCGTCGAGGAACGCCAGCAGGTGCTCGACGTAGTGGCTGATCTCGAGCGGATAGCCCGGTTTGTCGGTATAGCCGTGACCCAGCATGTCGATCGACCACGTCGAAAAATGCTCGGCGTGCGCCTCCAGGTTGCGGACATACGCTTCGGCGTGACCGCCGGAACCGTGCAGCAGGATCAATGTCGGCTTGGCCGGATCGCCGGCGTGCAGATAACGGGTCCGGACACCGCCGGCGTCCAGGTAACCCTGGACGAACGGGACGCCCTGCAGATCGCTCCACACGCTCTCGTGCGCGGCCACCGGTTCCTCTCTCGCCGTCCTGCGCGGAAATCTCGTTCTCGATTTGCGCTCACTACGTGTGCTAAAATCGCACACCAATGTGCACTATGTATAGAGCATCACTCTCGACGGCCTGTCTGTCAAGGCACGTTCAGGTCGCGTTCGCCGACCCAGGACCGGCGCGCTGACATGCGGGAGACCCCGCCGACCACCGCGCCCGGATCCCAGACGCTGGCCCGGGGACTCAACGCGCTGCAGCTGGTGGCCGACGCCCCAGCGGGGCTGACCGTGCAGCAGGTCGCCGAGGGGATCGGCGTGCACCGGACCATCGCCTACCGCCTGCTGGCCACGCTCGCCCAGTTCCGGTTCGTCGCCAAGGGCGAAGACGGGCGTTACCGGCCTGCCGCGGGCCTGGCGGCCCTCGGCGCGTCGTTCGACCGCAATGTGCGCCAGCTCAGTGTCCCGATTCTGCGCGCCCTGGCCGACGAGTTGGGCACCACGGTTTCGTTGCTGATCGCCGAGGGCGACCAACAGGTGGCCATCGCGGTGATCGTCCCCCACCAGGTCGCCTATCAGCTGGCATTCCACGAGGGCAGTCGCTACCCGCTCGATCGGGGTGCCGCGGGCATCGCGTTGCTGTCCAGCCTGCCCCCTCGGCCGGACGAACGCGACCTGGTGGTCAGCGCCCGTCAGCAAGGCTGGGTGATCACGCACGGTGAAATCGAGCCCAACACTTATGGTTTGGCGGTCGCGGTGCATCGCGATCCGCCGTCGCCGCCGACATGCATCAACCTGATTTCACACCGCGAAGATGTGGTGGTGCGAGGTAAGGACGCTGTTATCAAGGCGGCCAAGGAATTATCGGCGATCCTCAGTTGACCTGAGCAGAAGGGAGCCTTTTATGCCGTCTTGGGACCACGAAGTCGACGTCGTCGTGCTCGGCAGTGGCGCGGCCGCACTCACGGCTGCACTGACCGCCGTAGGAAACGGCGCCTCGGTCGCGGTCTACGAGAAGGCCGCGACTATCGGTGGTACGACCGCGGTTTCGGGAGGCGTGGTGTGGATCCCTGCACACGACCGCTCCCCCGACGGTGAGCTATCAGTCGCGGACGCGCTCAGTTACCTTCGCGCGCAATCGATGGGATCGATGGACGACGCCCTTGTCGAGACCTTCGTCAGCACCGGTCCGGCGATGCTCGACTTCGTCGAGGCGCACAGCAGTGTGCGCTTCGAGATCGCCACCGGCTTCCCGGATTACAAGCCGGAACTGCCCGGCGGCCAGCCAGGCGGGGGTCGTTCGCTGAGTGCGGCACCGATCGATCTGAACCAGCTTGGCCAGTGGCGGGATCGGATCACCGCGTTCCCGCAGGACTGGTCCAACGTCGGATTCGACGCCGAGACCCGGGCCCGGCTGCATGCCGGAGCCGACCAAAACGCCGACCTGTGCGTGGCAGGCACCGCGCTGATCACCGGTCTGCTCAAGGGGTTGCTCGACGCCGGCGTGACACCGCAGACGAATGCCCGAGCCGAGGAGTTGATCGCCGAGGACGGCGAGATCATCGGTGTCCGGATCGACTCGGGCGGCCAAGCGTTGGCCGTGCGTGCGCGGCATGGAGTCGTCCTGGGCACCGGCGGCTTCGAATGGGATCCGGCGTTGGCCAATGCTTTTCTGCGCGGTCCGATGCATGGCGCGGTCTCACCGCCCAACAACACCGGCGACGGGCTGCGCATGGCGATGGCGCACGGCGCCGACCTGGCCAACATGGGCGAAGCGTGGTGGGTGCCGATCGTGCAGATCCCGGGCGACACGATCGACGGGCACCCGCGCAGTCGCAGCGTGCGACTGGAGCGCACCCGCCCGCGCAGCATCATCGTCAACCGGGCCGGTAAGCGATTCGTCAACGAAGCGTGCGACTACAACTCGATGGCCGGCGCGTTCCATTACCTGGATCCGCGGTCCGGCTATATCAACGATCCGGCCTGGATCGTGTTCGACGCACTGCACCTCAAACGTTACGGGTTTTTGGGTGTCGAACCCGACGGTCCGGTACCCGACTGGTTCTGCGAGTCGACGGATCTTCGCGAATTGGCCGAGAAGACCGGCATCGCCATCGACGGGCTCACCCAGACGATCCGAACCTGGAATGACAACGTCGAGGGCGGTGCGGATCCCGACTTCGCCCGTGGGTCAAGCGCATACGACGGGTATTGGGGTGACGAACACGCGACGACGCTGGCCGGCAAGACGCTCGGCCCCGTCGATACGGCTCCGTTCTACGCCGTTCCGGTGTCGGTCGGCGCGATGGGAACCAAGGGTGGACCACGAACCGACCGGGACGCACGCGTCCTGCATGTCAGCGGTGAACCGATACCTGGTTTGTTCGCCGCGGGCAACGCGATGGGCGGAGTTACTGGAAGAGCCTACGGCGGTGCCGGTGGAACCATCGGCCCCGCAATGGTTTTCGGCTATCGCGCTGGATATGCTGCGGCGACCGGGAAGTCGGTCGACTAGCGATCGGCCAGTGCCTTCGCCAGATCGATTGTGCCGGTTCGGATTGCGGCGACCACCCCGCCGTCGACCAGCAAATCGGTGCCCGTGACGAATGCCGCTGACGGCCCGAGCAGGAACTCGGTCGCGGCGGCGATGTCCTCGGGTGTGCCTATGCGCCGCAGACCGGAGTTGTCCACCATCGCGCGCATCAACGCGCCGGATTCGCCATCGAGCTCGAGCCGTCCCATGGACGTGGAAATGACACCGGGGCTGATGGAATTGATCCGGGCACCACGCTCACCCCAGGCGACGGCTGCGGCGGCCACCCGAATCTGGTTGGCCCGCTTGGCGAATGGGTAGGCCATCTGGCTGCTGGTGATGTTCGCGCACGCGTCGAGCCGAAGGAGTTCCTCGGCGGGCACGCCCGCCAGTTGCTGTTCGACTGCTGGATCGAGCGCGGGCTGCATGTGGCCGGCCATGCTCGCGATCACCACACCGGCACCGCCGGGCTCGATCACCCGACCGAATTCGTCGATCGAGAGCGCGACACCCAACAGGTCGACCGCCAGCACGGCCTCGGCAGCCGCCTGCTGCGGCGACAGTCCCGCGGTGTGAACGACCGCCATGACTCGGCCAGCGGCTTGCGCTGTCTCGGCGACCGCTGCGACCGACCTGCGGGAGGTGACGTCGACCTCCTGCGTCAGCACTTGATGGCCGTCGTCGGTGAGCGCACGCGCGGCGGCATCCAGGCCAGCGGCGTTGATGTCGGCCAGCACGATCGTGCGTCCGGCTCCGACGCGCCGGGCGATCGACACGCCCATCCCGCCGACACCGATGACGACCAGAACTTCGTTGTTCGACGGCATAAATCTCCCTAGTTCTTGCCCGCGTTGAACTTGGCGACGATATTGCGGAAGTCCTCGGTTTGCATGGACTGATTCTCGGCGGACAGCGCGTAGTCGATGGTGGCCAGCACCGCTCGCTCGAGATGCACATTGAGGACGCGTTTGGTGCTCTCGACTGCTTGCTGGGGCAACTCGAGGATCTTCTTCGCCGCCTTGGTCGCCGCCTCGACCGGATCGGCCACGGCGTGGTTGGCCAGGCCGAGTTCCACCGCACGCGCGGCCGAGATGCGAGCACCGGTCAGCGCGTACTCCTTGGCCAACAACAAGCTGATGTGCAGCGGCCACGTCAGCGGCCCACCGTCGGCAGCGACCAGGCCCACTTGCACGTGCGGGTCGGCCAGATACGCGTCTTCGGCGATGTAGACGATGTCGCTCAGCGCAACCAGGCTGCAGCCCAGCCCGACCGCGGGCCCGTTGACCGCGGCGACCACTGGAACCCGGCAGCGCGCCATGCCCAACACGATCTCGCGGCCGTCGGTGATGGTCTTGGCCCGCAGGGCCGCGTCACCGGCCAACTCCTCGAGATAGGCGAAGTCGCCGCCTGCCGAAAAAGCGCGGCCTGCACCGGTTATCACGGCGGCGCGGGCGCTGAGGTCGTCGCTCATTCGCTGCCACAGTTTTGCCAACCCATGGTGCAGGGCATCGTTGACCGCGTTGAGCGACTCCGGCCGGTTCAGTGTGATGATCCGCAGCGGCCCGTCGGCCGCAACGTCGATTTCATCCGGCATGTCGTACACGTCAGGCTCCTTCGATGGTCGTGACCGGCTTCACAATCCCAAGATTCGTGAGGCGATGATGTTCTTCTGGATCTGTGATGTCCCGCCCATCACGCTTTGCGCGCGGCTATACAGGTAGGCACTGAGCGAGTTCGGATCGTCGATGCCGCCCACCGCAAGTGCGGCGTGACCGACTGACTGTTCGACCCAGGTCATCAGCAGCTTGTCCAACGATCCGTCCGATGTGTGTGTCACGCCGTCGAGCTGTTCGGATAGTCGCCGACGCACGTGGTGGGTCAACATCTCGGTTTGCACTGCGGCCCAAGCAAGTTCCTCGTTCGCCGAGTCGTCGGTGCGCGCGGCAAGTTGTCGGACCAGCTTGCCGTAGCGGGCCGCGTAGCCCAGCGTGGACGGTTCACGTTCGTGGCCGACCACTGTCATGGCCAGCGGCCAGCCCTCACCGGGGGCCCCGACCATGTTCTCGACGGGCACCGTCGCACCGTCGAAAAGCACCTGACCGAATTCGGTGGTGACGCCGTTGATCATCTGCAGCGGACGTTGTTGCACGCCAGGCTGTTTCATCGAGATGATGAACGCCGAAATACCGCGGTGGCGCTTGGCTTCCGGATCGGTGCGGGCCAATAGCAGACACCAGTCCGCGACGTCGGAGTAGCTGGTCCATATCTTGTGCCCGTTGATGACGTAGTTGTCACCCTCGCGGGTGGCGGTGGTGGTCAGCGACGCAAGGTCCGACCCGGCGCCGGGCTCGCTGAAGCCCTGGCACCACCGCTCGGTTCCGTTGATCATTCCCGGCAGGAACCGGCTGCACAATTCCTTGTCCGCGTGCCGGCTCAGGCCCGCGACGAGGTAGCCGAGGCTGGGCCGCGGCGGAGCGGCCGCCCGCGCCAACTCCTCATCGAGAATGACGTCGTAGACCGGCGGCAATTCCTGCCCGCCGTATTCCCGCGGCCAGGACAGCCCGAAGAACCCGCCCTCGTACAGCGCACGGTGCCATTCGCCCTGGCGTGCCCAGTACTCGTCACCCGAACTCGGAAAGTCTTTGGCGTGCAGCGAAAGCCATGACCGAAGACGCTCTCTGAAGGCGGCTTCGTCGGCGGAATCACGGAAGTCCAACGTCGATCTCCTCCAGCTTGACGGGCCACAGTTGGGTCGAGGTCAGCGCGCGGCGCAGGTAGACGTGGGCAAGGCACTCCCAGGTGTTACCGATGCCGCCGTGTACCTGAATCGCGGTCTCGCATACGGTCCGCGCGGCACGAGCGCAGTAGACCTTGGCGAATCGTCCGGCGCGGATCGCCTCGGCCGGAGACAACTCGTCCACCGCCCACGCGGCATGCCGCAAGATACTGATCGAACCCTCGATCAGAGCCAGGCTTTCGGCGAGCAGATGGGCCACGGCTTGATACGAGCCGATCGACTTACCGTACTGCTCGCGAATTTTCGCATAGTCGCATGCCAACGTGTGCGCTCCGCGTGCCGTCCCGACCAGGTCGGCCGACGTCGTGGCCAGTGCGAGGGCGAGCCAGCGCTGGGCGGCGTCGGGATCCAATTCACCGACAGCCGTGGGTGTTCCGGCAACGTCGGCGGCGACTCTGGTCAGATCGACCGCATCGCGGGCAGCACCGATGTCCACGGCTGACACCGCGGTGCCATCCAACGTCAACGCGCGATCAAAGCCGCGCGCGTCGATCACGCGACCGCCTACGGCGATGGTCAGGCCGGCGCTATCCTCGCCGACGTGGCGGGCCAGATCATCCGCCAGGACCGGACCGAGGAACGGAGCGTCCACCAATCCGCGACCGAACTCCTCGGCGACGATGGCGACCTCGACCCCCGATGCCTCGTCTGAGCGCAGCGAGCGCCAGCCCGTCGTCTCGATCTGCTTGTCGAGCCGGGTGATGCGCGAGTTCTCGGCGAGCTCTGCCACAGATCCCGGCCCGAGATCATCGGCCAGTTTCGCTGCGGCGTCCCGCAGTTGTTGTTGTTCAGCTGTCAGGCGGACATCCATAGCGCTCCTTGAGAACTCGGCGCAGCACCTTTCCGGACGGCAACCGAGGTATTTCGGGCACGAACTCGACTCGACTCAGGCGTTTGTAGGACGCGAGGCGCTCGCCCACCAGGGCGGTGAGTTCGGCGGCCTCGACGGGTCTACGTGTTGCGACGGCAGCGACAACCGACTCACCGTCGACGCCATCGGGAATTCCGAACACCGCGCAGTCCGCTACGGCGGGATGGCCGTGCAGCACGGCCTCGACTTCGGCGGGTGCCACCTGGAAGCCGCGAACCTTGATCATCTCCTTGGTCCGGTCGGTGATGCGCAACCAGCCGCCGTCGTCCAGGTAGCCGACATCACCGGTCCGGTACCAGCCGTCGCACAAGACATCCCGCGTCGCCTCGCTGGGCAGGTAACCGGCCATCAGCGATTCCGAGCGGGCCTGGATCTCGCCGACCTCACCCGGGCCGAGTGGCTCGCCGGTCTGCAAAGATGCCACCCGAACGTCCACGCCCCGCACTGGCCGCCCGACTGAGTCGAGCCGGGCGGCGTCGATCGGGTTGCAGGCGATCACCGGCAGTTCGGTAGTGCCGTAAGCGGGTAGCCAGCCGACGCCGGTGCGCCGGGTCACGGTTTCGGCGATGCTCGCGGTCACCGGAGTCGCACCCCACACGATGTACCGCAAGGACGAGAGATCGTAAGACTCCAGGGCCGGATGTGAGGCTATCGCCAAAGCGATTGGTGCGACGGCCATCTCGACGGTGATCCGGTCATCTTGGATATGGGTCAGTAAACGGTCGATGTCGAATCGGCGGTGCAGGCGCATCCACATGCCGGCCTGCAGCGCCGTCATGATGTTGAGCAACCCGAGGATGTGCGACGGCGGGGTTGCGATCTGGATGCGGTCGCGGTCGGTTAACTTCAGCGCGCCGCGCCAGTGACGAACGGCGGCGTGCAACGACTTGTGCGTGTGCCGAACGGCTTTCGGCAGCCCTGTGGTCCCGGAGCTGAACGCCAGCACCGCATCAGCCTCCGCCGCCGGCCGCGACCCCGACACTGGCTCCCCCGGCGAGATCGGCTCGTCAAGATGCAGCATCGGCAACAGGTCCGACAGCACGTCGTGGTCGCCGATGGCGTGCGACGGCTCCGTCAACGCCAGGGCATGCTCGACCTCATGGCGTCTCCAGGCCGGGCTGATCAGCACCACGACAGCGGCCAACCGCCAGATGGCGTGCAGTGCGACGACGAATTCCGGACGGTTCGATGCCATCAATGCGACCCGCCCGCCTGCGACCACGCCGCGGTCGGTCAGACTTCCCGCCAGGCCGTCAGCAAGACCGTTCAGCTGGGCCAAGGTGAAGTAGCGGTCCTCGAATGCAAGCACGGTCGGCTCAGACAGCGACGACTGGTGCGGCGACATTGAGAACATCCTATCGTTTTGAGAGAATAGTATTCTCTGTTCGGAAGAACGCAAGTGTGGGAGGGGTGGGGATGGCGGACCGTCACGTGTTTCACCGGGCGACGGTGACCCGGGTCATCACGGAGACCGCCGACAGCCGCAGTTACGTGCTCGCACCAGAAGAGCAGCCGTTTTCCTACCGCGCCGGGCAGTTCTGCACATTCAAGGTGACGGTCGACGGCGAGGACTTGTTTCGCTCGTATTCGATGTCCAGTGCCCCGGAGACCGATGCCGAAGTGATGACCACGGTCAAGCGGGTTGTCGGCGGCAAAGTCTCCAACTGGATCGTCGACAACGTGGTCGAGGGCGACCAGCTGACCATGACCCGGGCTGCGGGAACCTTCGTGCTGAACGACACCTCGGCCCCATTGTTGGCCTTCGCCGGAGGCAGCGGCGTCACGCCGATCCTCTCGCTGGCCAAGAGTGCGCTGGCGACCACGGACCGCGCGGTCCGCATCCTGACCGCCGACCGCGATCGTGACGCGGTGATCTTCGGGACGGCGATCGACGACCTGGCGGCGCAGTACTCCGGTCGGTTATCGGTGGACCGCCATATCGACAACGAGCACGGGTTGCTGGACTCGGCCGCGGTCGAGAAGTTCGTCGGCACCGACACCAACGCCGATTGCTACGTGTGTGGTCCGGAGGGATTCATGACGGTGGTGCGCCTCGCGCTGCCCGGCTCCGCGCGCGTCCTCGTCGAAGATTTCGACGCATCGCCGCCGGTCAAGGCACCTGCGCCGACGGTTGCCGAAGCCGCCGGAGATGTCGATTCGGGCGGCACCGTGACCATCCGACTGGACCGCAAGAAGGCATCTGTGCCGAGGGTTCCCGGGGAGACCCTGCTGGAGAGCGCGCGGCGCGCCGGGCTGTCACCGCCGTTCAGTTGCGAGGCCGGCAACTGCGGAACGTGCATGGCCAAGTTGATCGACGGCGCCGCCACCATGCGCACGAACGACGTGCTCGAGGACGACGAGATCGCCGACGGCTACATCCTGACCTGTCAGGCGGTCCCCGACACTCCGTCGATCACGGTGCAGTACGAGTAGCCCTGCGCCACAACCCTTTCTGCGCGGCGGGAATGGAATGAGACTTTTCGGGGCTGAAAGGCACTATCCGACCGGAAAGGACTCACCACCATGACCGATCTGCCAGCGTTCGCCGAGATCGCCGCGAAAGACCAGGGTCTCGTCGTCTTCACGACGTTGCGTCGGGACGGCAGCGCCCAGTCGTCGGTCGTCAACGCGGGAGTGCTTCCCCATCCGCTGACCAACGAGCCGGTCGTGGCGCTGGTCGCGATCGGCGGTGCCCGCAAACTGGCCCACCTGCGCGCCGATCCGCGAACCACCGTCACGGCCCGGTCGGGCTGGCAGTGGGCGACCGTCGAGGGATCGACACAACTGATCGGGCCCGACGACCCCCACGCGGGAGTCGACGATGAGCGACTCCGGTTGCTGCTGCGCGAGATCTTCACGGCGGCCGGCGGCACCCACGACGATTGGGACACCTACGACCAAGTGATGCGCGAGCAGCGTCGGACCGCGGTGCTGATCTCGCCGACCCGCGTCTACACCAACCCGGCGCGGGGTTAGCCCAGCCCGGTCAGCGTCCGGGCAAGCTGCTCGAGCTGGTCGATGCCGTCGCGGAAATCGCCGTTCAACGGCGGCAGGATCGTGACGTGGTCGGCGCCGGCAATGAGGTGCTCACGCGCGCTGTCCCGGACAACCGTCGGATCAGGGTCCAGGCCCAACCCGACGACCAGCAACTTGTCGGGCCCCAGCGTGCTCCTGGCCTGAGCGGTGAACTCGGCCGCCTGCGCGGCCGGGAACGCCCCGTCGGCGATGTCGCCGGCCAGGGCCAGCATTTTCGGGCCATTCGCCGCGATAATCCTGGGGTAGGCGACATCAGGGACCGGCGGCCAGGTCGGCTCATCCATCCGCTGGACGTAGTCCCGCATCGTAGCCAGCGGACGGCCGAATTCCTGCCCGACGCTGGCAGCCTGCTCGGGATAGCCGACCCCGAGTCCGACGACCAGCCGGCCGGGATAGGCCTGGGCGAGCTGACCCGCCGCGGCATGCATCGTCTGCGCCGGACGAGCCCAGATATTGGCGATGCAGGTTCCGAAAATCGTCCGCTCGTTCTCCGCGAGCAGCACCCCGAGTTGCACGAAGGCGTCCTTGCCGATTGTCTCGTTGACCCAGACCGTCCGATAACCAACGTGGTCGAGTCGCCGCACGGCAGTGCGTTGCAGATCAGCGTCGAGGGCAACGGTCAACGAGCCCGGCAGACAGACTCCGAACGGCCCCAATGCCTCTCGGGCGGCTTCGACCACGTTCGCCATCAATGCTGTGCCTCCACGAAGTAGTGGCCGTCTTCCAAATCGGCGAGCAGCCCTGGGTGTTCCGGCCGCCAGTCAAGGATCTTCTGGGTCAGCTCACTGGATGTCGCATCGTCCAGCGCCGCGAACGGGGCCAGGAACCCGAAGTGTGCGGCGACCTGGTCGCCGTTGATGCCCTTGACCGGCAGATCGAGGTGGCGCCCGATGACCTCGGCGATATCGCGAAACGGCACACCCTCGTCGGCAACGCCGTGCAGCCGCGAGCCCGCCGGCGCGGATTCCAGAGCCAGCCGGTAGAGCCGTGCCGCGTCGAGAGTGTGCAGGGCGGGCCAGCGGTTTGCCCCATCGCCGATGTACGCGGACACGCCCGCGTTGCGGGCGCAGTCGATGATGTGGCTGGTGAAACCGTGGTGATCGAGATTGCTGTGCACCAAGGGTGCGAGCCGGATGACCGATGAGCGAACACCGCGCTCGGCCAACGCAATTGCATAGTTCTCCGAGTCGATACGCGGTCCGGCCGGCAAGGTGTCCTCTTCGGTGGCAAGTCGGCCCTCGACAAAGGCCACCATCAGAGTTCCGGACGTGCCGACGAATGGCTTACCGGAGCCGACGAGGGCCTCCCCCATCGCCTCGACGGCGCGCCGATCCGTCTCGACGGATCCAAGGAAGTCGCTGAAGTCGTGGTTGAAGGCCAAGTGGATGACACCGTCGGATGCCGCGGCTCCCGCGCGCAGACTGTCGAGATCGTCGAGGGCACCGCGGTGCGCTTCGGCGCCGGCAGCCCGCAGCGCGGCGGCGGACTGGTCAGAGCGGGCGAGGCCGGTGACCTGATGCCCAGCGCGGAGCAGTTCGGGTACCAATGCCGACCCGATGTGTCCCGACGCGCCGGTGACAAAAACTCGCATGATGTTCTCCCTGCAGTAGCGATGAAGCGGTAACACCACCCTGCGACCGGTTCGGTCCAGTCGTCCAAGACTTGTTACGTATAACTCAATACTGATCAGGCATCACTACAGCTCATGAGGGTTGCTGCGCGATTTCGCTACCGAGTCGGCGATATCATGCAGACATGAATGAGACCCCGCCGGTCGACGTCGACCTTCGGCTCGTCCGGTACTTCGTGACGGTGGCAGATCATCGGCACTTCGGCCGCGCCGCCACCGCGCTGCGGGTGGCACAGCCGTCGCTGAGTCGGCAGATCCGCCGACTGGAACAACAGCTGGGTGCCCGACTGCTGGACCGCACCCCGCAGGGCAGCCGACTCACCGAAGCCGGCGAGGTCTTCCTCCCGGCGGCTAAAGCGCTGCTACGTTCCGCGGCCCGTGCCGCATCAGAGACTCGGGCCGCCGCGCAACCCAGTCGCATCACGATCGGCTACACAGTGGGGCTCATCGTCACCCCGGCGGTGCTCGAGATGCGCCGCGAGCACCCGGACGCCGACGTACACGTAATGCACCTGCCCTGGGACAAGGCGCGAAATGCGTTGCTCGACCATCGAGTTGACGCAGTGGTCACCCGGCTGCCGTTCCCGACCGATCAGCTGCATGTGACCGTCCTCTACGACGAGCCGCGAGTATTACTGGTGCCGTTGACCCATCGCCTGGCGGGCAAGGAGTCGATCACCCTCGACGACATCGCCGACGAGCCGATGCCGCAGATCCGAGACTCCGACCCGTCCTGGAGCGCCTTTTGGCGGGTCGATCCGCGTCCGGACGGGAGACGTGCCCCCGGCGGACCGTTCATCGAGGCGCTCGAGGACAAGTTCGAAGTCATCGCCGCCGGACAGGCCGTGGCGATCATTGCCGGCTCGCACGGCACGGCAATGCGGCCCGACCTGACCACGATTCCCATCGAGGGCGTCGAGCCCAGCCATGTCGTCGTGGCGTGCCGTGCCGACGATCGCAGCCGACTGGTCGCGGCCTTTCGCAAGATCGCCGGCACTCACATGACGGCGCCGGCGTGATCAGCGAAGTTGGGCGCCGAGCTCCGCGATGACCTCACGGGTGCGTCGTTTCGACGCGACCAACTCGTCGCGGGTGTCGCCGATCGGCAATAGCCGCACCGACAAGTCGGTCACTCCGGCGTCGGCGAACCGGCGCATCCGCGCCAGGATGGCTTCTTCGTCGCCAGCCGCGCAGATGTCGCCGACATCGCGCGCGTCGCCATTCTCCAGCAGCCGTTGGTAATTGGGCGACACTTCGGCTTCGCCGAGGATCCGGTTGGCGCGCTCCCGGGCTGCGTCGACTTCGCTTGTCGCGCAGAGACACACCGGGATGCCGGCGACAATTCGCGGCGCCGGCCGACCGGCGTTGTCGGCGGCCTTGGTAATCCGCGGCACCACGTGCTCTGCGACGGATCGCTCGTCGGCCATCCAGAGCACCGTGCCGTCGGCATGCTCACCCGCCAGCGCCAACATCACCGGCCCGAGGGCCGCGACGAAAATAGGCAGCGGTGCGACCGGCGCGAGATCGAGCGGATTGTGCACAGTGAAGTGTTCGTTCTCCACGTCGACCGGTCCCGGCCCACTGAACGCTGCGTGCAGGACTTCCAGGTAATCGCGGGTATAGGCGGCCGGTTTCTCGTAGGGCAGACCCAGCATGTCTTGGATGATCCAGTGGTGCGATGGCCCCACGCCTAGCGCCAGTCGGCCGCCGGTGGCGGCATGCGTCGATAACGCCTGACGCGCCAACGCAATGGGATGCTGCGCCTGCAGCGGGACGACCGCGGTCCCAAGCTCGATGCGGGTGGTGCGGGTGCCCATCAACGCGACAGCGAGAAGCGCGTCGAAGTCGTTGGGCACCTGTGGGATCCACGCGGTGTCCATGCCCGCGGCTTCGGCCCACTCGATATCGGCGAGCATCTTGGTGACCTTGCGCGCGGAATCGCCGCGCTCGGCACCGATCATCACTCCGAGTCGCACGGATCCTCCAAAGTGTCGTTATCTTTGGTGAATAACGTACTTGCAAAAAAAGAGAATGCCAATACCGTACGTCTGAGCAGCGCGAACGCGCTACGCGCGGCAGAGGATTTCGCCGTGCGGAATGGACAACCAGCCATCTCGGGCAGCAGCCCAGTCCCGCCACGCCGACGAGATCTCGTCGAGCTGAGCGGCGGTGGCCATGCCCGATTCGAGCAGCTGTCGCGCCAACGCCGATTCCACAATCCGGTCGGCCCACATCTCGCCCCACCAGGTGCGGGTCGCCGGTGTCGCGAAGCACCACAGACCTCCGGTGGGCGTGATGTCGCCGAAGCCGGCGGCCTGAGCCCATGACAGCAGCCGTCGTCCGGCATCGGGCTCGCCGCCGTTGGCCCGCGCCGCCGACGCGTACAGCGCCATCCATCGATCCAACGCAGGCAACTGCGGGAACCAGATGAACCCGGCGTAGTCCGCATCGCGGGCCGCGACGATCCCGCCGGGCTTGCACACTCGTCGCATCTCGCGGAGAGCCTGCACCGGATCGGCGACGTGCTGCAGCACCTGATGCGCATGCACCACGTCGAAGGTGTCGTCAGGCAGGTCCAGTGCGTGCACGTCGGAGGTGACGAACGCAACATTCGAACAGCCCCGCTGCTGGGCCTCCGCGCGGGCCAAATCCAGTGCACTGTCGGTCTGTTCGACCGCGGTGACCGGTCCCGGCGCGACGCGGTCGGCGAGGTCGACTGTGATGGTTCCCGGGCCGCAGCCCACGTCGAGAACAGACATCCCCGGTCGCAGATGCGACAGCAGGTAACCGGCAGAGTTTTCCGCGGTGCGTACCCGATGGGCGCGCAGCACCGACTCGTGATGCCCGTGGGTGTAGACGGCCTTATCGGTCATTGCGGGCCCTCCTGCGGTCGAATCTCGGTCAGAGCAAGGCTACCGGCCCTCATTCCATGATACGAAACTAACATCCCATATTTTGAGATCGTTAGTTCACCGGAACATCGAGGATCGGCCGTTGCGTACCAGCGCCGGCGCCGTCGAAGTGCCACCACTCACCGGAGTACACCGCCAGTCCGCCGGCGCTCATCGCATCGCGCAACCGGCCGCGATTCGCCCGCTGTTCAGCGGTGACGCCGTCTGTGGCGAAAGCCGTTGCCCGCGGCGAGAAGTCGTCGAAATCGGTACCCATATCGACCAGACAGCGAGGGCACTGCATGGCGGGGTTCGCCAGCGTCACGTCGACCGAGCGGCCCGCTTCGTGACTCTTCGCATACGGACCGGGCTTTGCCACCCAGGCCGGGTTCGGCACCACCTGAAACATCCTGACCTGCACGTCGTGCGGTCGGTAGCAGTCCCAGAACACGAGCACGTTGCCCTGCGCGGCAAGAGTTTTGGCGGCGGCCGCCAGGCCGGGGGCCATCGACTCGTGAACCAGGCACCGGGCGTCAGCGGGGTAGAGCTGCACGTGGGTGAAATTGTTCGTCGTCGCATAACGCAGGTCGATCAGCGCGTTGGGGACCACCGTGCGGACATCGACGAATCCCGCCGCGCGGGCCTCCGCGCTCAGCGGCGGGACGTCGGCCTGGGCGCGCGCACCGCCGCCCGCGACCAGGAGGAGCACAGCAACGAGGAAACGAGCGACGGACATGACCATCAGTCTGCCGCCATCGGGCAGCTTTTCAGCTCCAGTCGATGGCCGCCGCGCGCTCCCGTACATCCTCGACTCGGGCGGCGACCTGAGCGGCCACCGCGCGCAGCTCGTGTTCCATTGTCTTGGCCAGCGATTCGGCTTCGGCCACGATCTGCTTGAGCAGGTCGCGGTGGTCCTCGATCATCGTGATGGTCGCGTTTCGGATCGCCACCACCGCCGAGCCGCGGGCCTCTGACGGCGAGAAACCGCCGGACAGCAGCGGGGGCAGAGTCTGCCGCTCGAAATCGGTCATGTCGCGGGACAGGTGGACGTTGAAGGTCGCCCGATAAGGATCCCGATCGTCGAATTCAACGCTGCATATCTTCAGTGGGTCCATCAGCCGTTCCTTCTGCCGGTGGGTTCACCCACCGACGCCGAATTACATGTCTGTAGTTTACCGAGCTTTTCCGGTGGGCGCTGAAGCCGGACTTATGCTGGCGGGGCCGCCAAAGGAGGTCGTCATGACCGCTGGTACCGCTCTGCCGCAGGTTTTCGACGCCGACCTGCCCAGGCTGGATTACAGCGTCGATGAGACCCCCGCTGAGGTGTATCCCCGCTTCCAGGCGGCCCAACGGCAGGCGCCGATCGCGATCGGGCCGATCGGACCCGAAGTGCTCTCCTATCACCTTGTCCGTGACGTGCTGCGGGACAACCGGTTTCAGATCCCGCCCGGCATCGTCCTGCAGGCGCAGGGCGTCACCTCAGGTCCGTTGTGGGACAAGGTCGTCAACAGTTTGCTGTGCGTGGAGGGTGATACACATCGCCGATTGCGCGGGCTGTGCTCGAAGGCGTTCACTCCGCGAACCGTTGCGCGCCTGCACGACGCCATGGTCGGGGTGATGAACGATCTCGTCGACGATATTGCCGACGCAGGCCGTTGTGACGTCGTCGCCGACCTCGCGCGGCCGTACCCCGTGCCCATCATCTGCGCGTTGCTTGGCGCGCCCCGCGAAGACTGGCAGCGGTTCTCGTCGTGGGCGGACGACATCTTCAAGGCCTTCAGCTTCTCCGCCGACATTCGGCAGATCGAGCCGGTCGTCATGCGGGCATGGGGAGAACTCGACGATTACGTCGACGACATGGTCGCCGACCGTCGGCACAGCCTGACCGACGATCTGCTTTCCGACCTGATTCGCGCCGAGGATGACGGAGACCGCCTCGACGCCGCCGAACTGCGCATGCTCGCCGGCGGCCTGCTGCTGGCGGGAACCGACACCACCCGCAATCAGGTGGCCGCGTCGGTGCAGGTGCTCTGCGAGCATCCGGACCAATGGGAGTTGCTGAGGCGGCGCCCCGACCTGGCGATGCAGGCGGTCGAAGAGACCATGCGCCACTCGCCGATTGCGGGCGGAACCCTTCGCCTCGTGGTCGACGACGTCGACCTCGGCGGCTACATCTTTCCGGCCGGCACCATGGTGTTGGTGAATACCGCTGCGGCCAATCGCGATCCGACCGTCTATGACGACCCAGATCGCGTCGACATCACCCGTGAAGGCGCGCCGGCGATATTGACCTTCGGCGGCGGCGCGCACTACTGCCTGGGCGCCAACCTGGCCAGGCGGGAGATCGCCGAGGCGCTGAATGTGTTGACGGCACGACTGCACAACCCCAGACGTGCCGGACCGGCACCGTGGAAACCCGTCGTCAGCCTGAGCGGACCGTTGAGTCTTCCCATTGAATTCGACTAGCTCTGCGGTGGTCTCGGTCCGGGGCCAGGCCGGGCAGCGATGAGCGAAGGAATCAAATGCCAGACGTAACTGACCCGAATGGCGTGCGGTGGTCGGTGCATCGCCAATGGAGAGCCCGATACGCGAACGCGGTCAACCCCACAGCCACCGGCGACTCCCTCATTGGCGAACTCACGTTTAACCTGCTGCAGGTTGCATTGACGTGGCCCTTCTGGTTCATAGCGAAGTGGCTCGGAGTGCGGTGGAAGATCGTGATCGAGCGCGACGGAACCGCAGTAAGCGAAACGCTGGTGCGCGGCTGGCGCACGTCGCAGCAGCGCATCCAAGAACTCACTCAATTGGCGGCAGCCGGGACACTGCCCCCGTCACAGATGTCTTAGCTGATGACCTCGGGCCGCCAGCAGAACTCGGTGGGAATCCGAAGCGACTAATCCTGGTGGCCAGGGTCGGGATCGAACCGGCGACCTTCCGCTTTTCAGGCGGAGTTCTGGCCTACACCGATGTGTTTCAGCCGGTCAGACCAGACGCGCGGCCGGCATTTGGACGTGTTGGATCAGTCGGTCTGGCTCGTTGGCCCCATATTGGCCCCATGCGATGACCCAAATCGGCCGCAACTGACAGGCTGGATGCAGTGCAATTTTCTTGCGTGTGGTCCGATGGGCACCACGCGCGCATCCCAATCTGGGAGCAGTTTCACGGCGCCGGCCCAAGTATTAGGCCCCACGGCGTGGTGACGTTGGTGAGCGGTTCGGGCGGCGGGTCGGTGAGCGCGATGAGGTCTCCCGCCAAGCTCGCGGTGCCGCGGCCCTCGAAGAGTGCGACGCAAGCGTTGCCGTCCAGGCGGGACGGGAACCGGACGGCGCCGGCGCCTCGGTCAAACAGGTCCGCGGCGATCGTCTGCGTGATGGAGCGGCGACTGGTGGTGATCTCGTGTAGATCGAGGTGCTGCAGGTCGTGCTCGAGCAGCAGTTCGACGTGGCGATGCTCGATCTCCTGGCGTGTGGGGACGTCGGTCAGGTCGATCAAGGGGCCATCGAGTTTGAGGACTGTGGGAACGAGGACGTGCTGTATGCGCCACTGCGCAGTGACCGGCTTCTCAGTGAAGTCTTGAGCGGCCTGGGGTCCGTAGCGCTCGACATGGCGGCGCAGCGCGCCGAGGTTCGGCCGGAAGTCGGCTAGCACCTCGCGGAGACACGTTTCGGCCGAGTCAGCGCAATAGAGCGTGCGGAACCGGCGGTGGACGTCGTCGAAACGGTCACTGAACTGGTATAGCTCGAGCGGAGTGAAGCCGAGCGGGTCAGCGTAATAGCCGACCCGCCACAGGGTTCGCCCTTGCTCGGGCGCCGCGATCACGACTGGAAGCTGGCGACCTGCCGTGCGGCCCGTACGATCATCGCGAACTCCGCGGTGTCGATCGCCGCACCGAGCACCTCGATCGGCGCGCGATCGTCCAAGCGCGTGTTGGTGCCAAACAGCCACGCCCGCGCCGTCTTGTCGTCGTAGGCGTCGACGAGCATCCTGACGACCTTGTAGCCCTCGCGTAACCGGCGCTCGGTCGCGCCGTGAGGTTCCGGGCCGCCCTTGCGCGCGTAGCGACCGATTTGCTTGGCGTCAGCCAAGCCCGCCATCGCCGCCGCGACGCGTTGGCCGACCGCCTCTTGCAGATATGCGGCGATCTTGCGGATCGAAAGCGTCGCTGCCTCATCATCCAGCCGCTGCGCCGCAGAGACGGTCAAGACCGGCATACCGCACCTCCATATTGACCCACCCGAGACGTTACCACATAAGCGCCTCATAACACACCCATAAGCTACACCGGATAGCACACCAGGCAGCCCGACCTACGCCGGTTCGCGGTTGGAGAGGTTGAAACAGCATGTTCGCAGCAAAAATGCCGCCAACACGCCTCTCACTGGCCACGATTCGACCTCGAAGGTATGTCTAGCCGGTCGCTGTCTCCCCCGGTGCGCGCGATCTCATAGCTGCAGATCAGCATTGTTCAGCCGTCCGATGTGTCTCACCCCGTCGCACCTGTACGCGCGAGCGCCCAGAGTGCAAAGCGGCGGCGCCACAACCTGTTCGAACGCCACGACGACGAGTTCGTCCAGCGGAAGGGTCATGCCCGTCGCCCCGAAGCGTCCCCCTCAGCAGGCTCACCGAAGCTCGGCGAGCGGTTATCCCGAAGTCCGGCAAGGCCTTCGACCGGATCTGGTCCCCCGAACCCGTAGAATTCGAGTGCCAGGGATGCGTCAAAGGCCGGCGCCATCGCCCGCAACCAGTGGTTGAGGGTCTGTTTGGTCCACCGCGTGGCGTCGGCGGACTGCTCCAGTATTCGGCGGGCCACTGTCATCGCGGTCGCGACCACGTCGGCCTCCTCGACAGCCCTAGCCACCAGCCCGATCCACCTATGCCCGTGCGATGGGGCCGATGCAGTTCCTGCCCGGCACCTGGGCGCGGTACGCCTCCGACGGCGACGGCGACGGCGTTGCCGACCCACAGAACCTCTACGACTCCACGCTGGCCGCCGCCCGGTACCTCTGCAGCGGCGGCCTCAACTTGCGAGACCCGTCCCAGGTGATGGCGGCGATCTTGCGCTACAACAACTCGCTCCCGTACGCGCGCAACGTGCTGGGCTGGGCCGCGGCATACGCCACCGGCGTAGTCCCGGTGGCTCTGCCGCCGCTGACGGGGCCCGCACCGCCGCTCGGCGACAAGCATCTGGAGAACCCCGAAGGGCTCGGGCCGGGACTGCCGCTCAACATGCACGGCCTGCCCTCCACCGACCCGCTGGCGCAGATGCCGCTGATCGACCTCGGCGAATCGCGGATCCCCGTGCAGCAACGGATGTGGCCATCGCAGCCGCCCACGCGACCAGCATCCACCTGCACGGTGATCTGCATCGGCCAGCAGGACCCCCTGCCACCGCAACACCTGCCTGTGGGTTAGCCGTCGCCACCCGAGGCTTCGCCCTCGGCACCCCTGAAAACTGGCCCGACAGAGCCTTGGCGCCGGCCTGCCAGGGCTCGTCGGCCTGTGCGGCACAGGTGCATTCCACGCTGATTGGAGGCGTTTATGCGGTCGAATCCGCGGCGGGCCAGGTAGCGCCAAATCGTCAGGCACTTCGGTTAATGCGAGACATCTGGAGCGTCTAGCCATGCCCGCGTGGTCAACGGTCACCGCTGGGCGAAGAGGCGCTGCACGGCAGCCGCCGCCAAGCTCGCCAGCGCCTTTTCCGGATCCTTCTGAGCGCGCGCCAGGCCGACGATGGCGTGGGTGAGTTCGTCCCTGCTCACCGGATCGCCGATTCGGCGCTCGCCGCGGCACCACATAGTGACTTCGTCCAGAAAGCCTTCCGGGCGGTCAAGCCCAACCCGCCCCTCTCATCTACCACCTTCACCAACATCACCGTGTCCACATTTGTCCCCCCGTCCTGTTTCCCAGTTCGACTGCCCGCCAGCACAACCCGACCACGCTCACCCGCACCACTCACCACCGACCACGACCATCAACCCCTTTCAACCACCCCACCACAGAGCTGTTCAAGCGACACGCATCGGAAGTCATGGATAACTGCTGTTATCAATCATTTTCAGAGCGGGACGGCCGTCTATTCTCGATCTGGTGGCCGGCCACAAACGCGGTTACGTCCGTTAACTGAGTCGGACCTGCCGTGGCCGCAGCGCTTCGCGTACCCGTGTGCGAATTTCGTCAAGAATTTGCCGCGGCTGACTCCGGACTGACGTGGTAATCCGGCGTGGGCCCCGGTCACAGCCAATGGATTTCATTGCGAACCCTTCCAAAGCGCAGACGCAAGTCAGAGTATGAGTCATGCGCGACGACGACGCGCTCCAGATCAAGACGTACTCGCTCTCCGAGGTCGCGAAGGTGGTACTCCCTCCGGAGATGACGGATGGTGTGCGCTGGCTATCCCGTCGCTTGAACCGAGGCGAGTTGTCGGGGTACCGCGTCGGCCGCACCTGGCGCATGACGCGCGAGGATGTTGAAGACTTGATCGAGCGGCACCGGAAGCATCCTCTACCGCGGGTTGCGCAGGAGCCGCGAACTGATGTCGTTTGTGGCTTAACGCCAACTTCTCGCATACGGCTGATGCGAAGCGATAGTTGATCGATGCTCATAGCATCCACTGCGAGCCCGTTGGGTGATTGCTGCCATTGAGTCGACCCCAATGTCGTTGATACCTGAGACGCCGACGTTGACGGCCTGTTGATGTCTGCCAGGCAAGGAAAGACAAAGCGCCGCTCAGGGCGGCCCTTTTCCATTGGAGCTGCCGGGAATCGAACCAGGCCAAAAAAACGGGGTGAGCTGCGGAAACACTGGAATGGACGACGCGAAACGACCCGAAAGTACGCGAATCGACCTGCGGCTAGGCGAAAGGTGTTGATGGCATCAACACGGCTGGGCGATGCGGAGCCCGGAGACGATGATGTCGGTGACAAGCTCGATGTGCTCGACGGGGGCCAGGGGGCCGTCAACGGGGTTGAATCGGTCCGAGAGTGGTCCGAGGGTGAATGGCGCGGCGGCTCCGTGGGCGATGAGGAACAGCAACGTTCGGGCAGGCACGTGTCGGACCACGCCGGCGTCGGCGAGCCGGTTCACGGCCTGCCATACCGGCCTCAGCGTCGGTAGCGTGAACGACGTCATGATGTGGTCCAGGCGGCTGGTCGAATGCAGGCCTTCCTGATTCATCAACCTGACGAGTTCCGGGCGACGAACCGAGGCGATCAGGAATGCGCGAATGCCCTCGCGCAGCCGCGACAGGTCATCGTCGGGAACCGGTCGTTGTGCAAGCTCGGCGTTGAGATCGTCGACCAGGCAGCGGAACTCATGATCGACGGCGGCGTACCACAGCTGTTCTTTTGAACCGAATCGCTGGTTGATGGTGCCGCGGCTAAGTCCCATCTCGGCATTGAGCGTGCGCAGCGACATTCCGTCGTAACCGTGCTCGGCGAAGGCCTGCAACGCGGCCCGCAGGATCTCGTCGTCGTCGCGTAAACGTGGCCGGCCGCGGGTCTCGGCAGTCTGCACGGCATCTGTCGCCATGACAGCACGATACCTCCTGGTGAATAATTTCTTGACAGGTGGCGAGAAATAGTTCAAACTGACACCCATGAAGCGAGAAGAGCACGTACTCAACGAGACATTCAGCTACCGGTATCCCGGCAAAGATGCAGACCACGCGATCCTCATTCAGCACGGGATCGCTTCCCACGGAGGCATTTACGACAGTTTCTGTGCGCACCACGCGGCCCAAGGCGTGGATGTCTGGAGCATGGACGCTCCGGGCCACGGGCGGTCGGTGAATATGCGGCCACCTGGCCGGTTCAGCATTGAGGAATGGGTCGACGACGCGGTGGCTCTGGGCGAGCACATCGGCGAGACGACCGGTCTGCCGGTGTTCATCAAGGGATCATCGATGGGTGCCGCGGCGGCCTACTGCGCACTGCAGGCCTCTGACACTTTCCGGGGCGCGATCCTGATGGGCTACGCAATCCCGTCCGCGCCGCTGATTCCGAACCCGAACCCGTTCCGCACCGAAGCTTTTGAGCAGATCGATGCGCTGTTCGGCGACAAACTGCTACTCAGCCTCGACCGATTCATCAACTTCGATGAAGACTACGGCTACGTCGGTGCGAGCGAGCAAAAGAAAGCCGATCCACTGAACACCTGGTACTACGAATTGCGGGCATTCGCGTCCTTCTTCCGCTACGACCCGGTGGTACCGATCTCGCAGAACACCAAGCCGATCTTCTACACGGTTGGCGAGCGGGACACCACCTTTGGCCCTGCCGTCGCGAAAATGGTCGCCGACGCCACCGCCGGACCCGTCGAACTGTATGTGCACCCCGATGGCATGCATCAGCTGATGCTGTCGCACACCGCCGCCTACAGCGACGTGGTGCTCGAGTGGTGCCGTCGACAAGCCAAGTGACCAGCTCAACAGTCAACTGATCAGATAAACATCAAAGGAGCAGCACCCATGCCGACTACCCTGCACCCGCGCGGTGTCAACCATCTGGCCCTGAGCACACGAGACATGAAGGAACAGCTCGAATTCTGGTGCGATGTACTCGGCTGCCCGCTACGGGCGCTGTACTACATGCATGGCGTCGAAGGCGCGTTTCACGGCTTCGTCGAACTGGCACCGGACAGCTACGTCGCGTTCGTCCAGCACCCCGACAATCCCAAGGACATCGAGTGGGGCGTCACTCACGCCGGCAATCCCGGCGGCGCCGTCACCATCGGTGGGATGCAGCACGTCGCCCTCCACGTCGACACCCTCGACGAGGTTCTGACGATGCGGGATCGGATCCGCAGCCGCGGCGTGCAGGTGATCGGCCCCATCGACCACGGTTTCATCAAGTCGATCTACTTCGGCGGGCCCGAAGGCCTGAGCCTGGAGGTCACCTGCGGACACGATATCGACGCCAATGCTTGGGTGGACCCCGAAGTTGTTGGCCTGTGCGGCATCTCGCAGCATGGGGTGGAAGCACTCAAAGACCCGGCCGCTTTCGACAGGCCCGCGACGCCCGTCGCGCAGCCGGCCGCCGATCCTGACAAACCCGTCATGCACTGGCCCGACGCGTACGACCTTTTGGTGTCACTGAGCGACCAGGAAGTCTGGGACAACGCCAGCGAAACCACGCCACCGGTCATCGTCGACTAACGGTCGCGGCTGAGCCCCCTGAAAAGCCATGTCGTCCAACACATCCCTCCACGAAGGATCACCGTGTTCATCGCCACCATTGTTCTCAGCGTGCTGCTTGCCGTCGCCTTCCTGGGGTCAGGCGCCGCCAAGCTCGCCGGCGCCAAACAGTCCATCGAGATCCGCGACCGACTTGGCGTCGCTGCGGGGCTGTGGCGTGGCATCGGCGTCCTCGAGGTCGCCGCGGGCGTCGGACTGGCAGCGGGGCTCGCGGTCCCCGTGCTGGGCATCGCGGCCGCGGTCGGGCTGGCCCTGCTGCTGATCGGAGCGATCGGCGCGCATGTCCGCTCGCATGACCTGTCGAACGCCGCCCCGGCCGTTGGACTCCTCCTACTGACCATCGCCGCAGCGCTCACGCGGCTCGCTTCAAGCTGAAAGCAGAATCCGAAATGGATGAACTCACCCACCTCATCGACGGTGAACGGGTCGCCAGCGACCAGTGGTTTGACACGGTCAACCCCGCCACCCAGCAGACCTGGGCGAAAGTCGCCCGCGGATCCGAACAAGACGCCGCCCGCGCGGTGAACGCCGCCAGGGTCGCATTCGACGAAGGCCCATGGCCTCGGATGACTCCTGACGAGCGGGGCGGCCACTTGCACCGCCTTGCCGATCTCATCGAACAACACACCGATGAGCTCGTTGCACTGGAGACCGCCGACATGGGCAAGCCAGTCAGCCAGTGTCGCGAGCGTGACGTGCCACGGTCGGTCGCGAACTTCCGATTCTTCGCTGACTATCCGCGTTTCTGCGAAGACGAATCCCTACCGTCCAGCACCCACCACATCTACACGAGTTACGAACCCGTCGGCGTCGCCGCCGCGATCAGCCCGTGGAACTTCCCGCTGATGCTGTCGACGTGGAAAGTCGCCCCTGCCCTCGCCTTTGGCAACACCGTGGTCCTCAAACCCGCAGAACAAAGCCCCGGCACCTGCACCCGACTCGGCGAGTTGGCCATCGAGGCAGGCCTACCCAGAGGCGTGCTCAATATCCTGCACGGCTACGGTCCCGGCGAAGTCGGTGAAGCCCTAACCACCAGCCCCGACGTCGATCTCGTGACGTTCACCGGTGAAACCAACACCGGACGCAAAATCCTTCAGGCGGGCGCAGCCACCCTCAAACGGGTGAGCTTCGAACTGGGCGGCAAGAGCGCAAACCTGGTCTTCGCCGACGCCGACCTCGACGCCGCGCTCGACTGGTCCATCAAGGCTGCCTTCACCAACTCCGGCCAAGTCTGCCTGGCCGGCAGCCGCCTCTACGTCGAGCGCGCGATCTTCGACGAGTTCGTCGACCGCTTCGTCGAGTTGGCCGAGCGCCTTGTGGTCGGCGACCCGACCGACCGCGCCACCGACATCGGGCCGCTGGCAAGCGAAGAACACTGGCAGAAGGTGTGCCGCTACTTCGAGATCGCCGAAACCGAAGGAGCCAAACTCGTCACCGGCGGTCCGCACGAAGGCTGGTGGGTCCGGCCGACGGTGCTGGTAAACACCACCCAAGAGATGCGGATCAGTCGTGAGGAGGTCTTCGGGCCCATCGTCACCATCGCACCTTTTGACGGTGAAGCCGACGCTATCCGGCTGGCGAATGATTCCCGGTACGGCCTGAACGCCATGGTGTTCACCGAGAATGCGCGTCGCGCGCACCGTGTCGCACGCGCCGTGCGGGCCGGCACGATCTGGGTCAACTGCTACTTCGTTCGCGACCTGCGCGCACCGTTCGGCGGCTTCAAGGACAGCGGTATCGGCCGCGAAGGAGGCAAGCACAGTCGCGAATTCTTCACCGAAGCCAAGACCGTCGTGATGGCAATATAGCCACTCGAAATATCAACCGCGCCAGCCACTCTCCGCCGAACCGTGAACGGAGAGCAAGGACGCCGATCAGCTAGCCAGCGCCCGCATCGCGGTGGCCACGATGGCGTCGGCATCGGCCGGGGTCAATCCTCCGTGCCCGGTTGCCCTGCGGTACATCGCGGGCCCGAAGATGAGATCCAGCGCCACTTCGGGGTCGAGGTTCGGATCCAGTTCGCCGCGGGCGACGCCGCGGTCCCAGATCTTTCTCACGGCGCCTCGGCGGACGTTCACTTGGTGGGTTCGTATCCGCTCTGAACCGCCCCGGGATGTCCGGAGACTCCACTTCTTGGGAAGGTTGGAGTCATGTCAGGTGGTTCTTCGAAGAGGTATCCGCAGGACCTGCGCGAACGCGCGGTTCGGATGGTCGCCGAGATCAGCGGCCAGCACGATTCGGAGTGGGCAGCGATCAGCGAGGTCGCCCGCTTACTTGGGGTCGGTTGCGCGGAGACGGTGCGCAAATGGGTACGCCAGGGCCAGGTTGATGGCGGGGCACGGCCGGGAACCACGACTGAAGAGTCAGCCGAGCTGAAACGCCTACGGCGAGAGAACGCCGAATTACGCAGGGCCAACGCGATTTTGAAGACGGCGTCAGCTTTCTTCGCGGCCGAGCTCGACCGGCCCCAGCACTGATCACCCGGTTCATCGCCGATCATCGGGGCCACCAGGATGGCCCGGACGGTCTGCGGTGGGGTGTCGAGCCGATCTGCAACCAACTCACTGAGTTGGGGGTACCGATCGCCCCATCGACCTACTACGAGCAGCTCAACCGTGAACCCAGCCGCCGCCAGATGCGTGACGAGGAACTCAAGCCCGAGATTGCGCGGGTCCACGCCGCCAACTACGGGGTATATGGTGCCCGCAAGGTGTGGCTGGCGCTTAACCGTGAGGGGATTGCGGTGGCGCGCTGCACCGTCGAGCGTCTGATGACCCAACTCGGCCTGACCGGAGCGGTCCGCGGTAAGGCCAAACGCACCACCATCGCCGACCCGGCAGCAGCTCGCCCCGCTGACCTGGTGAGCCGCCAGTTCGGACCGCCCGCGCCCAATCGGCTGTGGGTGGCCGACCTGACTTACGTATCCACCTGGTCGGGGTTTGCCTACGTGGCCTTCGTCATCGACGCCTACGCGCGGCGGATCCTGGGCTGGCGGGTCGCCGCAACGATGGCGACCTCAATGGTGCTCGACGCGATCGAGCACGCCATCTGGACCCGTCAACAAGACGGCATCTTCGATTTGAAAGATGTTATCCACCATACTGATAGAGGATCCCAGTACACCTCGATCCGGTTTACTGAGCGGCTCGCCGAAGCCGGCATCCAGCCATCGGTCGGCGCGGCCGGCAGCTCGTACGACAACGCCCTGGCCGAGACGATCAATGGGTTGTACAAGACCGAGCTGATCAAGCCCCGCAAGCCCTGGCGCACCATCGAGGAAGTCGAACTGGCCACCGCCGAATGGGTCGACTGGTTCAACCACCGCCGCCTCTACGAATACTGCGGCGACGTCCCACCTGTCGATCTGGAGGCTGCCTATTACGCTCAACGGCGGAGACCAGCCGCCGGCTGAGTCCTCACATCAGAAAGTCTCCGGACTCACCGGGGCGGTTCACTCGCGTTCAGTTGGGTAGAACTGCGACTCGCCGACGAGTTGGGCGTAGATCGCGCCAAGTGGGCTGGTGTAGAAGCCCATCATGCCGCGCAACGTCAGGCGGAAATCTTCGGCCGCTGAGCCGGTGTCGGGCACGGGTGCATCGGCCATCATTTGGTGCAGGAATGCGTCGATAGCCACCGCGGTCCTGTTCGGCCACCATTTGTAGATCGTTGCCTTACTGACCCCGCTGCGTGCGGAGATCCGGTCGACCGACGCCCTGCGCAGGTCGTCCTCCTGCATTAGTTCCATGGTGGCTTTCAGGACGGCGTCGCGCCGTTCTTCGCTGCGCGGTCGACCGCGCGCTCGACTCGGGGTCATTCCCCCAGTTTCCCACCCGCGGTTGGTACAAAGGTAATTACTAGACGTCCAGCTGTGAGTTCGCCTTTGCGCGTTGCTAATAGCCAAACGAGACGTGCAACATCTGACGTGAATTTCTCAGATCCAAATCAGACATCCTTCAGCCTTGTCTCAGCCGTATCTCGAGTGTGCGTAAAGGGCCTCTTCATGCAGCGCGATCTTCAACCCTGGATCACCACTGGCATCGTTCTCGTGGGTGCCAGCCTGATCGCCGTCAGTCCGGCAACCACGCCGCTGCCCGACGTGCAGCACCGCGAGTTCCGGCTCGTCGACTATGACGAGTTCGACTTGTCCCAGTTGGTCAGCACGACCGAAGCCAACTGGTCTGGGTTGGAAACGGTTCTCGGCAGCAGTAATTGGCTGACCGACCCGGACATCTCCCAAGGTCTCAGCACCCTGTTCAGCGATCTGTCGACCAACACCGCGAACCCGGTGACCAACCCGATCGCCCTGCTGACCGAGGGCGCGCTGCTGCTCACCAGCAGCGGCGACGCGTCCAACGCGGCCGCCACCGCGCTGACGGCCGTCACGGATAACGTCGAATCTGCGCTCAGCAGTGGCGACTACTCCACGGCGCTCACCGACCTCGAAGACGGGCCCAGCACGGTCCTGTACGCATTCCTCAACGGCTACCCGGAAACCGTTGGCTCCGGGCTGATTTCCCCTGAGTTCGGGCTGCTCACCAACACCACCGACGGCGCGGCCACCGGCCAGATCGACGCCCTTCAGCAGCTGAGCAACACCATTGCCGACGAGTTGTCGGCGGTCGGCGGCGGCAGTGTGACGACGACCCCAACCCTGGTGGAACCGGGATCCTTGGACCTGTCTGTCAACGTCAGCACAATCCTCAACGACCTTGCCCCCAGCGGAACGCTCACCCTGCCGGTCAGCCTGGACAGTCTGCTCAGCGACGCCGCGCCCAGTGGCACGCTCAGCCTTCCGGTCAGCGTCGACGATCTGCTCGGCGACGTCGCGCCCAGCGGCAGTCTCACCCTGCCGGTCAGCCTCGACAGTCTCCTCGCCGGAGCCACTCCCGGCGGCACACTCAGTCTGCCGATCTCTCTCGACGACCTGCTCAGCGACGCCGCCAGCAATGGCAGTATCACTGTGCCCGTCACCCTCGACCAAGTCCTCGGCGACGCCTTGGGCAACGGCGGAAGTATCAGCGTCCCACCGATATCCGTCGACACGATCGTCAGCGACCTTGGCGATCCCTCCTACACCATCAACCTCGGCATAGCCAAAGAAACCATCTCCCTCCAAAGTTTCATCAACGACCTCGGTATCGGCAACGAGACCATCACTCCCCCTTCGATTTCCGACGCCACCGTTCTCAGCGACCTCGAGTCGGTGCTCGGCAGCTCGGGCAACCAGGACATCACCGTGTCCGTCAGCGACCTCGAGAACCTGCTCGGCAGCACCGGCAGCCAGGACATCAGCGTCTCCACTGCCACCCTCGAGGGGCTGCTGGGCACCTCGGGCAGCAGCGACATCACCCTGTCGGTGTCCGACTTGCAGACGCTTCTCGGCAACGCCGGCAGCCAGGACATCAGTCTGTCGGTCAGCACTCTCGAGTCGCTCCTCGGCGCGGCCGGCAGTTCGGACATCAGCATCCCGCTCAGCACCCTCGAGGGGCTTTTCCCCAGCACGCTGAGTCTGGACCTGAACATCCCTGACGTGACCGGCGGCGCCGTACCCACCTACGACGTGGACCTGGCTCAGGATCTGTTGGCGACCCTCGGCAGCATCGCGCCGATTTCGTCGGATCTGCCGAGCCTGCTGGGCACCGACCCGACGCTCGACGTGACATCCCTGTTGACCTCCGTGGTGAGCGACCTGGGCCTGCCGCTGTCGATTACCGGCGGCGATCTCACGGTGAACCTCACGGGCCTTGCCTCGGAACTGCTCGCCGGCTTGGTGCCCTGAGCTCGGACGCGGCGTCGGCGGGCGGGAGGACCCGTCGGCGCCGCCCGGAGCCGCGTATCAACTGATCACGGCAACGCGGTCACGGGCGATCGCCAGCTCCTCGTTGGTCTCCGACCACCCGGCGCCGCGGCCGCACTCCTCGCCCGGATTCGCGCGAGCGCTCAGATCCTCACGGTAGCGATCCTCGGTAGGCCGGTTGCTGCTGGCAGCGATCGGGAGTTGGGGGTCAGCACCAATGACAGCGGGCGCTAGGAACGCGATCCTTGGAGCTATGGCCGCCTTCGGTGTGTGCTCCAAGATTCTCGACGACGGGACTTGTCCATGAGCCGGGCACTCGTTGCGGGCGGATCCCTCGGGGGACTCACGGCAGCGCTGGTTCTCCGAGACCAGGGATGGGACGTCGACGTTCTGGAGCGTAGTGCGGTTCCGCTGCAGGACCGCGGGGCCGGCATCGTCTTGCACCCCAACACGGTTCGCTATCTGGTGGAGCGGGTCGGTAAGGCGATTGGCGACATCGGCGTGCCCGCGAGCAGGCTTCGTTATCTCGGAGATGACGGCTCGGTCGCCGACGAGCAACCCTGCGCATATCGGTTCGCGTCGTACTTCGAGTTGTATCAAGGGTTGCTCGACGCCTTCGGCACCGAGCACTACCACCTGTCGAATCAGCTCGCGCACCTGGATAACCGGGACGATGAGGTCACGCTGTCACTGACCGACGGTCAGACTTTGGCCGCGGACCTGGTGGTGTGCGCCGACGGGATCCGCTCGACGGCGCGCTCGATTCTGGTGCCCGACGCCCAACCGCGCTATGTGGGATACGTGGCCTGGCGCGGCACCATCGAACGCGATGAACTCAGCGGCCGTACGGCGAGCGTTCTGCAGGACGCGATCACCTACCGAATCCTCCCGCACGGTCACTTGCTGACCTATCCGATTCCCGGTAAGGACGGGTCCGTGCTGTGCAACTGGCTCTGGTACCAGAACGTCGCGCCGGGGGACCACCTCACCGACCTGCTGACCGACCGAAATGGTTCGAAGGCCGAGCTGACCGTGCCGCCGGGATCGGTCCAGACCAAGCATCTCGACGCACTGCATTCCGCTGCGGACACCGAACTCCCTTCGGCTATTGCCGAGCTCGTGCAACGAAGCGCCGAGCCGTTCGTCCAGGTGATCGTCGACCTCGAGGTGCCGCGAATGGCCTTCGGACGAAGCTGTCTGATCGGCGACGCGGCGTTCGCGCTGCGGCCGCACATCGGTGCGGGCACCGCAAGGGCGGCCGACGATGCCTGGCAGCTCGGCAACGCGCTGCTGCACGCCACTGGTCGGCAGATACCCGTTCGGCTGAAGGACTGGGAGGCTCAGCAGCTACCGGCGGCCCGGCGGGCCATGCAAAGGGCTCGGGCGGTCGGTCGTAGCGTGCAGTTCGAGGGCAGCTGGCGAGTCGGCGACCCCTCACCGTTCGGACTGCAGGCGGCCGGGGACAGCGCACTACCGGTCGTAGAACAGAAAGGAATTTCCAATGCATGAGCCTTCGGTGCGGGTCGTTCGGCGTAGCCAACTATCCGATGACACCCCGCAGACCTCCGGACTGCACCGGGCGGTCGCCTTCGACAGCCGCAACCCCGACGCCAAGGTACTGAGTGCCTTCCTCACTACGGTGCTACCCGGCGCAGCGACCGGTGCGCACCACCACGGCGATCAGGAAACAATCCTGTACGTGGTCGAAGGCACCGCCAGATACCGTTGGGGCGACCGCCTGGAGCATGTCGTTGAGGCCGGTCCGGGAGACTTCGTTTTCATTCCGGCGCACACCGTGCACCAAGAGATCAACGCGTCCGCCGAGCAACCGACCGTCTGGGCTGTCACCCGTTCGCACCCGGATCCGATCGTGGTCAACCTCCCCGAGCTGGACAAATTCGCCGAGCCGGCGAGCCGCGAGTACCCCCATCCCTGACGCGGCGACGTCACGGCGACTGCCGGGGCTGGGTCGATGGCGACAGTCCTGGCAACCAGGCGGTGCGACCCTCCCGGATTCCCTGCTCTATCTCTTCCCTCAGAACCGGGCTGCCGGGCGGAGCCGTCTCTCGGCAGCTACAGCTGAGGCCGCCGGACGAGTTTGGCGCGCTGCCGATCGGGTTCGGATCGGCGCCGACTGTTGCTGCTCCGCCAACAGAAGAGCCGAGAGCAACAGCAACAACGATCAGTATTTTCGTCATCACTTGGTGGAACTGAGTCGTCATGTCAACCTCTTTCCTGAAATGCGCTCCGCGAGTCCGAATGCTTCACCGCGGATAGATTCAGACGCCGGTTCTCCCTCGATATAGTTGCGCGCCGGGCAGCCTGCGTCGTCACCGCTGATACCCATCGGTGCCCCCTGCCAGCGGGAGTCTTCGGTCCCCAGCTAGCCGCATATCGCGGTACCTCTGTGCCCGATGCAGCGCGGCTAGACGTTCGTGCTGCGCCGCGACCGGATGTGTTGGAGCAGCTGCCGCGTGAGTTGCTCCTTGCTGAAGAACCGTGCGGTCTCAAGAGCGGACGGCGAGCCTGCCAGCGGATCGGCATCCGCGCCCAGCAGCAGTTCGATGATCGTGGTCTCGTTCTTGAAGACGGCGCCTGCCAACGGGGTCTGCCCTCGATTGTTGTGTCGATTAACGTCGGCTCCGCGCGCGATCAGTGCGGCGACGGTCGACTCGTGTCCGTAATAAGCCGCCAGCATCACGAGGGTGTCGCCGTTGGTGTTGGTCAGGTTCACCGGTGCGCCCGCGTCGAGGTAGGCGGCCAAGATTGCCGCGTCCCCACTGCGCGCCATATCGAATATTCGTGAAGCCAGGTCCAGGACATCGGTATCGAGGGGGGCTTTCGGGTCGTCAATCACGTTGTATGTCATATCAACTCCTGCTGATCAGCTTTGAGCGACCATCGGACCTTCCCGACTCGGTCACAGTTGGTTGTCACAGCGCGCCGAGGGCCTCACACGCCTTGCGCACGCCTTCGCCGTAGGCAGGGTCGGCCTGGGTGCAGTTCTCGATGTGCTTTTCGACGGTCTGGTGCCGGGCGCCCTTAATGGCGCGTGCGGTGTTGTCGAAGAGCCGCTGCTGCTCATCGCCGGTCATGAGCCGGAACAGGTCACCGGCCTGCTCGAAGTAGTTGTCGTCGTCTTCGCGGAAATCGAAGTGATCCGCGGTGGACCCGATCGACTGAGCCGGATCGGCGTAGGCGGGCTGTTCAGCCCAACGGCCGAAGTTGTTGGGCTCGACACCCGCAACTCCACCCTGGTTGCCATCGACGCGCATAGCCCCGTCACGGTGATAGGTGTTCACCAGCTTGGCTGCACGTGGGTAGTTGACCGGGATCTGGTGGTGGTTGACGCCCACCCGGTAGCGGGCTGCGTCTCCGTAGGAGAACAGCCGGCCCTGCAGCATCTTGTCCGGGCTAAACGAGATTCCCGGGACAAGGTTGGCCGGAGTGAACGCAGCCTGCTCGACGTCGGCGAAGTAATTGTCCGGGTTGCGGTTGAGCTCGAACTCTCCGACCTCGATCAACGGGTAGTCCTTCTGGCTCCACACCTTGGTCAGGTCGAAGGGGTGGAAGCGGTAGCTCTGGGCGTCTGCTTCGGGCATCACCTGGATGTACACGCCCCATTTCGGGTAGTCGCCGCGTTCGATGGCCTCGAAGAGGTCGCGGCCGTGGGACTCACGGTCGCGGCCGATCAGTTCGGCGGCTTCGGCGTCGGTGAGACACTCGATGCCCTGCTGGGTGCGGAAGTGGAACTTGACCCAGTGCCGTTGGCCTTCGGCGTTGATCAGGCTGTAGGCGTGTGAGCCATAACCGTGCATGTGCCGGAATGACTTTGGGATGCCGCGGTCGCTCATGGTGATGGTCACCTGGTGCAGTGATTCGGGCAGGCTGGTCCAAAAGCCCCAGTTGTTCTCGGGGTCACGCATATTGGTGCGCGGGTCGCGCTTGACCGCGCGGTTGAGGTCGGGGAACTTCAGCGGGTCGCGGTGAAAGAACACCGGGGTGTTGTTGCCGACCACGTCCCAGTTGCCTTCGGTGGTGTAGAAGCGCAGCGCGTAGCCTCGGATGTCGCGCTCAGCGTCGGCGGCGCCGCGCTCGCCGGCCACTGTGGAGAACCGGGCGAACATCTCGCAGGTGTTGCCGACCCGACTGAAGATCGCTGCCTTGGTGTACCGGGTGATGTCGCGGGTCACGCGGAGCGTGCCGAAGGCGCCGGAACCCTTGGCGTGCATGCGCCGCTCGGGGATGACTTCGCGGGCGAAGTGGGCGAGCTTCTCGATAAGCCACAGATCTTGCAAGAGCAGCGGGCCACGTGGACCGGCACTCATGCTGTTCTGATTATCCGTGACGGGCGCACCTGCCGCGGTGGTCAGCGGTTTCGTGTTTTCTTCGAATGCCATGTTCTTTTCCTTGGTGGTGGGTAGGGGTGCAGGTCGGGCTTAGTTCGACCCCGGCTGGGCCCCAACGGATTCGGGTCAAGCCGAGGCGCCGTGTGGTCGGGTCAAATCTTGCGGTTCTCGGACTTGATCATCCAGGCGAGCTTCTCCAGCGAGTCGATGACCTCGTGGAGCAGATCGCTCGTGCTGGGGTCGACGGCGTCGACGGCGTCGTGCACATCACGGATGGTGTCGACCGTTGCGTACGTGCGTGCGGTCACCAGATCGACGACATCGCCGGTGATTATCTCGTTGGCCGGGAACTGCGGCAGGCTCGTCGTCGCCGCGACCGTGTCGGACCGGCCATCGGGAACGGCGTCGAGGGCACGCATCCGCTCGGCGATGGTGTCGCTGGCCTCGCGGGCGGCGTCAACGAGCTCGTCGAGCTGCAGGTGCAGGTCGCGGAAGTTTGACCCGATGACGTTCCAGTGTGCTTGCTTGCCTTGCAGGTGGAGTTCAACGAGGTCGACCAGCACGCGCTGCAGATTGGCGGCCAGCTGTGGGGACGCCGTGAAGTTGCGGATCTCGTCGGCGAAACGACGGTTGCCACGCAGAGCGGTCTTCTGGGCTGCGGTCATGGTAGGCATCCTTCCGAATGGAATTAACTTGCTTGCGCTAGCAACTCTATACTTGCTTGCGTTAACAAGCAACTGCTGGAGCGGAGCCTCGCCTGTGGCGTCGCTCACCGCCAAAAAAGGGAAAGCAACGTGGTCTGCAGTCACACGCTGGGCGCAGACGTGGAATCCTCTGCGGCAGCGATGCGTTCGAGCGCAGCGCCGAGGGCACGCAGATCGACACCATGCAACTGATCCAGCAGGTAGCGGCGGACACTGTCGTAGTGGAGGGGCGTAGCCAGTTGGACTCGGGCCAGGCCCGCGTCTGTCAATACCGCGTTGTAGGCACGCGCATCATGGGCTGACTGCTCGCGGCGCACAAGGCCGTCGGCTTTGAGCCGCCCGATGGTCCGGCTGATCGCGCTGAGCGACTGCTGGCAACGCGCCGCCAGCTCGCTTAGCCCCAAGGTCTGATCCGGCGCTTGGGACACGAAGAACAAGACGATGTAATCGCCGTGCGAAAGGCGCTGCTCGCGCTGCAGTTCGGCGTCGAAGCGGCGGAAGAGCGCGGACACCGCCGGGCGCAGCCTATCGATCACTCTTACTTCGTCGTCGGTGAGCGATGTTCTCGAGCGGCTTGCGGTCATAGCCCCCAACTTTAGCATTTGATTGTTCGCGCAAGCAATGTTATGTTTGTCAGCGCAAGCAAATTATGACGAAATGGAGAGTCCAGTGACCACCCGAATCCTGGCCTTGGTGGGAAGCCTGCGTGCCGGCTCATACAACAAGCAGCTCGCCGAGGCGGCCGTCAAATACGCACCCGACGGCGTCCACGTCGACATCTTCGACGACCTCGCCGACGTGCCCTTCTACAACGAAGACATCGATCGCCCAGGCGCAGTTTCGACCACGGACTGGCTGCGCATCGACGTCGAGTCCGCCGACGCGCTGTTACTCGTCACGCCCGAATACAACGGCACCATCCCGGCCGCGCTCAAAAATGCCATCGATTGGATCTCGCGCCCCTATGGAGCCGGGGCGATCAGCGGAAAGCCGTTGGCTGTCATCGGCGTATCCAATGGCCGCTACGGCGGGGTGTGGGCCCACGACGACGCGCGCAAGGTAGCGCGCATCGCCGGCGCGAGCGTGCTCGATGACGTCACACTGTCGGTGCCGGACGGAGCGACCCGATTCGCCACCATCCACCCCGCACACGACGACGAGATCGCCGACGCGATGCCCAGCATCTTGGCGACTCTCGCCGCCGCGGTCCAGAATTCACGGACAGGAGGGTAGGTAGCTATGTCACAAGTACGGCTGCTTGACATCGAGGAGATCGAGCAAGAGGTATTCACCAGGTGGGACATCACTGGCCATCAGGTCAACCGCCACCTGCTCAGCAAGGCGCTCACGGGCACCGAGGGTGTGGTTCTCGACCAGATGACGTTTCCGCCCGGCTTCGTCCATCACATGCATCGGCATCCCTACGCCGACATGGTCGTCATCCCGTTGAGCGGGGTGGTGCAGTTCCTCGGCGCGCCAGGCTCACCGATCGAGGTGTCGCCGGGACATGTCCTCGTGGTCCCGCGCGGGAACTGGCATGAGATCAGCAATGTGGGCACCGTGGACAGCCAGGTCCTGCACTTCTTCACCGGGGTCGGTGCGGTCGACGATATCGGCTACGAGGCTTATAAGAAGCAAGGTCAGGCGACCCCATCGCTGGGGCCGAAGCAAGGGAACAACGCATGAAGGTCGCGGTGATCGGGCTGGGCAGGATGGGGCGTGCGCTGGCCGAACGGTTGCTCGAGGAGGGCCACCAGGTAAGCGTGTGGAACCGGACCCCTGGCCGGGCCGGTGCGCTCCAGGAACAAGGAGCCCAGGCCATGGGCTCTGCCGATGACATCGGCGACGAGTGTGATGCCGTGTTCCTGTGCCTGGCCGACGATCCGAGCACCCTCGATGTGGCGGCTCCCCAAGGTGAGGCGCGAGCTAGTTGGGCAGCGACCCTGGTGGTCAACACTGGGACCGTCGCTCCGGACGTCGCGACTGCTCTCGCGCACGTCTACGGTGAGCGGTTTGTCGACGCTCCGATCCTCGGGGCACCGCAGGCCCTGCGCTCGGGTGCGGCCAAGTTCATCGTCGCCGGCCCGGCGTCAAGCCGCGCGACGCTGCTACCGCTGTGGGAGGGTTTCGCCGGCGCACTCGATGTCGGGGAGCACCCGCAGACCGCAGCGGTCATCAAGCTGTTGCACAACCAGATGCTGCTGGTGCAGCTGGCGGTGATCGCCGAGACCCTACGAGCGGGCCGCGCCGCGGGTATCGACGACGCGACCTTGGCGACCACCTTGCGCGAGTCGGCGATGATGCCCGCGGGTCTGCGCAACCGTATCGACGTCTTCTTCGACCCCGACCACGCCGGTTGGTTCAGCAGCGCGCAGGGCGCCAAGGATGTGGCGCTTTTCTTGGACCTCGCCAAGGGCAGCGGGGCACCACTGCCGGTCACCGAGGCCGCGTACGACGCCTACCAGCAAGTGGCTCAAGACGGGTGGGAGACGCACGACATCACCGCCCTGGTCGAATACGGCCGGCGTTCGCCGTCACCCGCGCGCTAGCAATTAATTGGAAGGGTTCCGTCATGTCGCCTCCTTCGCTTACTTCTCCGGTGGTGCTGCTGCTGAGTGTTACGGCGGGCACTGCGGTGGCATCGATCTACTTCGTGCAGCCACTGCTGGACACGATCGCCACTGACCTCAACGTGTCAGCTGGGTTGGCAGGACTTTTGGTCACTGCCGGCCAGGTTGGTTTTGCGTTCGGACTGGCATTCCTCGTTCCGCTCGGTGATCTGCTGGATAGACGTCGACTCATCGCCGGCATGCTTGCGGTATCAGCCTTGGTGTCAGTGGCCGCTGGGCTGGCACCCACGTTCTCGGCGCTGTGCGCCGTATTGGTTCTGGTCGGTATTACCTCGGCGGCAGCACAGATTGTCGTCCCATTTGCCGCCAGTTTGGCCGCCGAGCATCAGCGTGGCCGTATCACCGGTACCGTGATGTCGGGACTGCTCCTCGGAATTCTCTTGGCACGAACGATAAGTGGTGCCATCGCCGAGATCGGCGGCTGGCACCTGGTGTTTTTTGTCGCGGCGATCGTGGTCGCACTTCTCGCATTGTTGGTGTGGCGGATGCTGCCGTCAGTGACGGCACCGGCGACAACCTCCTACGCTGGGCTGCTGCGTTCGGTGCTGGTTCTGGTTCGTGACCATCCGGTGCTGCGTGGACGGATGGCGCTCGGACTGTTATCCATGGCCCAGTTCTCGGGAATGTGGACTGCGTCCTCGTTTTTACTCGCTCGGACATTCCATTTCAGCGACGGAGCGATCGGGCTCTTCGGTCTCGCCGGCGCCGCTGGCGCCCTCGGCGCGCCCCTGGCCGGGCGTCTCGCCGACCGGGGTCATGGACACCACGCCACCACGGCCGCATGGCTGTGCCTGCTGACAGGATGGGGCTTGCTGGCATGGGGCAACCACAACCTGACGGCGCTGATCATCGGCATGCTGGTGTTCGATCTCGGCGCGCAGGGCGCACAGATCTCGAACCAGAACAAGATCTACTCACTCGATCCCGATGCCCGAAGCCGAATCACTACCGCCTACATGGTCAGCTACTTCATTGGCGGCATGCTGGGGTCGGTGATCGCCAGCTACACCTACCAGATCAGTGGCTGGACCGCCGTCTGCATCCTAGGAGCCACGACAGCCGCCGCCGGACTCACCATATGGGGACTGTTGCACCGACTCATCGAACACGAAAACCTAAGCCGCCGAACCAAGTCCACTCAACACCCCATCCACACGTCTTGACAAGATCTCGAATAAAACCCCGGCGGATTCAGTTGGCAGCGCCCGTGATACTTCGCCCTCTGTCGCATTTAGTCTTGCGGTTACCGGTTAGATTCCGTATTCGCTCCTCAACAGCCTTGAACGCGTTGAATACCGCACCGTCGAAGTGAGGGCAGGGCAACCTTCGTCCGCTCGCGGCCGAGATGAGCGGGTGCATACCGGGCACGCGGACCTGCGTGGTCGACGTTGAAAATCCCGCTGACCATCACCGCCTCGGGCGCCGAAAACCCGCTGACCCTACGCCTCGCTCGCGGGTTCGGGTTACGAGAACAGCCCCGCGAGGTTGAGCACGGTACCCAGGGTCGCAAACAGGGCGGGTTCGACGCCGAGTAGGAGGTCGTACGGAACTAGTGCGGTGTCGGCGGATATCGGGTCAAGGATCGCGTTAAGGAAGTTACCGGCATCGAGCTGATCGGTGAAAATGTTCGCGTCGTAGGCGGGGAGACTAGTGAGGAGGGAATTGATTGCGTCCACAAAGGGCAGCGTCGCGGAATAGTCGTAGGAGAGCGTGGCGCTGATGTCGTTGACGATGTCTGTTGGCGACGAGCTGAGCGTCACGTCGGACAACGGGAAGCCGGCGTACGCGAGAGAACCCTCCAGGGAGTCGATAGACGACGGGTTCTCGGGGGCGAAGCCCCACGTGTACCACGAGTCGAGGAACGGCTGTAACGGCGCGAGCTGGTCTTGGTAGCTGATCGGGTTTTGCAGGTCGTTGAGGGCGTCGGTGACTCCCTGCTGCAAGCCGCTGCTCAGTGCGTCGAAGAGCTGCGTCGGGTTGATGTCGGGGAATAACCCGAAGGTGGTGGGCTCATTGGCCGGTCCCTGATTCCATCCGTCGGTGATGCTGCCGTAGCCCAGGTTCACCAGGATCTGCGTGTCGGGTTCCAGCAGGTCATAGAGCGGCTGTCCGATCCCCGGGATCAGCAGCAGCGGCTCCAGTATCGGCAGGTTATTGTCCGGAATGATGTAGTAGTCGGTCAGCCCTTCACCGGTGAGCGTCTCAGATCCCGGCAATTCAATCGCGCTGCCGATCTGTTGGGCGCTGATATCGAGATAGGTGGCGTGCGTAAAAAAGAATCCCAGCTCGGCGTTGAGGTCCGATAGCAGGTTGGTTGTGTAGTGCGGGAAGTCGGCGAAACCGTCGTATTCGAGGGTGTAGATGTCGGTCGGATAGAGGTCAGATGGTGTCGCGGGTCCGAAGGATTGGTCAAAGGGGGTGAAGGCTGAGGTATTACCGGCTGGAAAATCGAAGGTGTTGTTGAAGCCGCCGTTAGGGTTATCGGAATCGCCGACCAGCACGAAGTGCACATCGTCACTGGGCACACCGTCGGATTGGAGCTGCGACATGATGTGCGAGGAGGCATCTGAACTCTGGGAGTAGCCGAAAACCACGACGGGATTCTCGGGGCTCACCCCTCCGGAGGCTATTTGGCTTTCGATGTCGGAGACCATGATCGGCTGGTCCTGACTCAGCGACGTGTCGCCGCCGAGGCTTTTGACACCGGTAAGCGGATAGAGCCCATCGGGTATGTACGAGGATTCAGAGGTGCCGGTGAAGCCGAGTTGTTGCAGATACAGCGTGTCGGCGGCATCCACATATTGCGGCGGCGGTATCGGGACACCGCTAGGGCCGAAAACCAACGCCGTCCCATCACCCAGCGGAGAATCTGCAGTGTCAACCAGCCGTATCGCTCGGACTTGAACATTCCGCGGCGACGGTGGGACCGAGGGGACGACGAGTAGGCCGGCGCCCACGATTGCTGCACCGGCCGATAAGTACGTGCTTCGCGACCAACGATTCCGCTTGCTGCTGTACTGATGAGCCATCGTCAGCCTTCCCCACTTGGGGAAGCGAAGGACACTTTTGTTCTCAGGTTTCATTGGTGTACCTCTTAACTTGTTGCCCAGGACGGGAGCCGGAAAAGTGTTGGAAAATCTTCGGGCCGCTGTCACTGCTTACGACCATGTGACAGAATGGAATTCGGGTTTCGCTGCGCCGCGTTGTGGCACCTGACCGCACCCTGAAACGCGCTCAGCGCACGCTTACGTCGTCTCAGAATCCACGTGGTTGATACATCGATCGCGCCGTCGGTATTCAGCGACAATTTGGCGCAGTCTTCGTTCCCGCCGCCGATCAGCGCCTCGGTGGCGTGCTGATGCTGGTCACCTGCGGTGCGGCTTCTCTGCGCTGTCGGTGGGCTGCGATCATGGTCGTGATGTCGGAGAACATGGCGCACCGTCGCAAGACGCAGCGTGAGCGGGTGGAGGAGTCCGCTCAAAGGTTGATGGATGCTGCGGTTGATTTGATCGCCGAGCGCGGCTACGAACAGACAACGGTGGCCGAGATCGGTGTCCGGGCCGGGTACAGCCGGGCGATGGTGCGCGAGCGGTATGGATCCAAGGAAGCCCTGCTCGACGCGTTGATCAAATCCGAGTACGAAGATAAGTTGTTGGCTCCCACAGCGATCGGTGGGACCGGCCTGGAGCGTATTTTCGAACGCATCGACCGCCTGGAAGCCCTGCGGCTGCGCGACGCGCGATTGCTGCGGGCTCTGTACGTTCTGGAGTTCGAAGCCGTCGGCCCGGTTCCGGCGTTGCGCCCGCACGTCGCCGGGTGGTTCGCTCAGGTGCGCGCGGGCACGGTGAGCGCGTTGCAGCAGGGCCAGTCTGACGGCAGCATCAAGGCGAGCATCGACGTCGAGGATGAGGCCGAGCATTTCGTTCTCAGCGCGATCGGCATTGCGTACCGGTGGGCGTTGGAAGGCGAAGCGTTTGATCACGCTGAGGCGTTGCGGCGGTGGAAATCCCGGATCCGCCGCCAGTGCGGGACCGGCGACGATGAGCCGGCCGGCCGCGCTTAAGCTGCAGTCAGTAACCGGGTAGCCGCTTCGGTGTGCGCTGTAGCGGGTGATGACGACACGCTCGCCGGGCCGGTCGCGGCGTAACCTGTTCATGTTGCGGCCCAGCAGATATCGGACCGGTACGCAGCACGCCATCAGTGGATCCGTAGCCGTTTCATCTCCCCGTATGTGAACGCGAGGAGCGTGCGAAGTGCGACCGGTCTGTGCGTTCGGTTCCTGGGCGGCGTGTCGGCCATAACTGTCGGCCAGGCTGGTGTCGGTGGAGGTCATGTCGCGGCCTTCGACGTCGTCGGGCTGTAATGCGGCGTGCCGGTTCCACACATCGGCTCAGTGAGCGAGGCGGCGTCGATGTCCTCGATCGGGCGGGGGATGGTCGGTGTCGCGGTCGGACGGGTCATGTGTGATTCCTCGCTGTGATTCCAGGGGATATGACCGGAGTCACTGTCTCTTAACATACTTGTGTATACGCAGATATGTCACGGGTTGTGGTGTTTTAGGTAGATGGGGTCGAGAAATCACGCTGGCTGCGGGTGCTGTTCTCGCCGGAAAGTTTCACCATCACGGTGGCCGCGGCGGGTGAAGGGTTGCTGGCTATGCGCTTGACAAGGGGACCGACCGACAAGGCTCACCTTGAAACTCTGCTGGACCAGCTGTCGAAGAAACCTGGCATCCACGCAGTGCATTTGTCGACCAACGACAAGCCCAAAGCCACGCCACCCAAGATGTTTGGGCGGGCTGGGCCCCCGAAAAGCGCTCTGATCTGCAGGCCCTCCTCGAAGGCATGGTCGCTCCTACGCGCTCCGAGCCGGGCTGCCACAGCTACAACCTCTACGAAGTGCCCGCTGAAGGCGACCTGGTGCTAATCGAGCGCTACGGCGATCAGGGCGTCCTCGAGCACCACCGCACGACCGAGCACTACCTCAACTACCGCGCCCACCTGAGCCCGCTGCTGGCCAGCCCCATCTCCGTCACCGTGCTCGAGCCCCTCGATGAGTCCTAGCGATTTCATTCGCTGGGCGGAAGCCGCAGAGCAGATGGGAAGCGCGATACCCGTTCAGGCCCTGATGTAACGCCCCATAGGGGTGTCTGGTGCTGGTTGACCGGGAACTGCGTCAGGGTCTCCGCTAGCGGCGGCGGCGATGCGTTCGAAGGCATCGCCGATGGCTTTGAGGTCGACTTCGTCGAGATGATCGAATAAATGGCGGCGCAGGCTGACGACGTGGGTGGGGACGGCTTCCTCGAGCAGGGTCAGCCCGGCCTCAGTGAGCACGGCGTTGTAAGCGCGGGCGTCCTGGGTTGACTGCTCACGGCGGACCAACCCCTGGGCCTCCATCCGCCCGACGGTACGGCTGATCGCGCTCAACGACTGCTGGCAGCGCCGAGCCAGTTCGCTAAGCCCCAACGTGCGGTCGGGCGCCTCGGACAAAAACATCAACGCGACGAATTCGGCGTGCGACATGCGATGCTCATTCTGCAAGTCGTCATCGAGTTGCCGCATCATGGTCACAAAACCCGGGTGCAGGGCGCTAATCACCTTGTATTCACCCGCACTAAGCGCGGTCACCCCGTCAGCCTTCGGACTCCGCGCTCTTTTACTGCCCGCCTTACCAGCTGCCATGAGTCTCAACTTACGTAGTATCTGTTCGCGCGAGCAAGTAAAGCACTACATTGCGCGCCGCCGAGCACGCCCGCTTGTCAGCCGGCGGTAAATCCAGGCAGCAGGATGGCAACCAATCCGTTGGCGTGCGCGTCGATCCACGTGGGGCTCTTGGGATCCTGGCCGGTGAGAAGGCGGACTTCGGGGGCGTTGACGTAGGGCAGCGATGCTGCGCCAATGAGAACGTAGTAAAAGATCTCGCTGTCGATAGGCGCAGCAACGCCGACATCACGAAGCACCTGCCACGCCGGCCTAATGGCATCGAAGACCGGCTTCACGTGGGTCTCGGTCATCCATGTCAACCGGTCGCTTGCTGCCGTGCCCTCGTGGACCATGATCTGGTTGAGTTCGGGGTGCTCGGCGGCGAATCGCACGAACCGACTTATCGCGTCCGCAAAGGCAGCACTGAGTTGCGGTGTATCGACCTCGGTCAGCGTCGCGGGTATGACGCCGTCGAATGCCTCCCGCAAAAGCCCGAAGAGGTAGTCCACCGCGGCCATCCACAGCGCCGTTTTCGTCTCGAAGTGGTAGTTGATCTGCGGCTGGTGGGCCTGCACGCGCGATGCGATCGTCCGCGTCGATGCGCCGTCGAAACCCTTGGCGCCGAACTCGACCAGGGCCGACTCCAGCAGTGCCTCGCGGATGTTGGTCCTCGTCCGGCGCAGGCGCACTGTGTTCGGCGCTTGGATCTTGCGTTGCATCGTTACGAGTGTACAGATATTATCATTCGATAATACAAGTGCAGCGATAACGGTGCGTCAATGGCCCTGGAGGCTGAAATGAGTGGCACCCTTTTTGGACGTGCCAGCGACGTGGTCGTTCGCAAAGTGTTGCGGTCGCCGTTGCATGGACTGCTGAGCCGACGATTGCTGATCGTCACTGTGACCGGCCGCAAGACCGGCCGTCGTTACTCCAATCCGGTCGGATATGCCCAGCATGACGGTGCCCTGTTGGTCGGCAGCGTCGCACGCTGGCGACTTAACCTCCGCCCTGGCGAGCTGGTTCCGGTCCGTCTGCGTGGAGCCGACGTCCTGGCCGAAGCCGAGGTGATCACCGACGAGGAGCGCGCGGCCGCGTTGTATCGGGTGATCCTCCCGCGTAACCCCGTGCACGCTCGCTACGCCGGAATTCACACCGACTCGGACGGACAACCGAACCGTGCCGACCTTCGCCGCGCGTTATCCCCAGGAGCTGCCGTCATCCGGCTGATCGTGCGCGATTGAGCGCCAGGCTCGACCGGCGACCGACAGCCCGTCACGGACCGGCGGTCGTCTGCGTGTCGTCTAGTTGCGCCCTCACTAGTCTGACGGCATGGGCGTCAGCGATACCGACGGGCAGCTCATCGATGTGCACGCCCACTTCCTCACCGACACCTATGTATTCGCAGCGCGCGCAGCCGGCCACGTTCACCCCGACGGGATGCTGGGCTGGCCGAGCTGGTCGGCGGACGAGCATCTGCGGCTGATGGACCGTTGGGGCGTGGCGACCGCGATGCTGTCGATTTCCTCACCCGGTACCCACTTTGGCGATGATGCCGCCGCGCGCCGCCTCTCCCGGGAAGTCAACGAGGCCGGCGCGGCACTCTGTCGGGCTAACCCCGGGCGGTTCGGTCACTTCGCCTCGCTGCCGCTACCCGACGTGCCTGGCGCGCTCGACGAGCTCGGCTACGCACTCGAAGAACTCGACAGCGACGGGATTGCCATCGAAACCAACTGCGCCGGCGTATATCTCGGCGACGACCGTTACGAACCGCTCTATCGCGAACTGAATCGGCGCCGCGTCGTGGTGTTCGTGCATCCCACGTCACCGCCGTGCGCCGAAGCGACCGCCCTCGGCAGGCCCCGGCCGATGCTGGAGTTCATTTTCGACACCACCCGTGCCGTCAGCGACCTTGTGTTCACCGGCACGCTGGTCCGCTACCCCGACATCGAATGGGTCTTCACCCACGGTGGGGGCGCACTACCGCTGCTCGCGGATCGGATGGAGCTCTTCCGCACTGTGTTTACGGGCGAAGATGACCCGGACGGCTCAGTCCTCCCTCAGCTCAAACGTTTGTGGTTCGACATCGCCGGCACGTCATTTCCGCACCAAGTGCCCGCCGCTGTCGCGGCCTTCGGCACCGGGCGCTTGCTCTACGGCAGCGACTACTGCTGGACCCCGGCCCACGGTGTAGACGCCCAGCTGGCATCGATCGACCAAGCCCGTCAACCTGCCAATGACACCTGGCGGGCACTCACCACCCGCAACGCCACCCAGCTACTACGTCCCGGCCGCTAGAGCCGGCAGCCTTTCACGCCAACCGCCCCCAACCGGCGCAGGCGCACTGTGTACGGCGTTGGGGTCTTGCGTTCCGTCGTTCGCCGTGTACTCTTATTATCACTCGATAATAACGCTGGAAGGCCAGACCTATGAGTTCTGCTCCGCAAACCACGAACCAATACCACGACCACGCTTCGGCGCGGCTGTTGCCGCTGTCGAAAGATCCGTTTCAAGCACCGACGGACCGCGACATGCTGCCCTCTGAGCGGCGGCTGTTTGTTCAGACCCACCGGACCTGTGTATTCGGCTACGGCCGCAAATCGGACGGTCCGGCGATGTCGATCGTCTATTACGTGCCCGACAGCAACGACGACCTGCTGGTGGCGACCATGGGCGAACGCGCGAAGGCCAAAGCCGTGGCCCGCAACGGCAAGGTCAGCCTCTGCGTACTCGACGAGACCTGGCCGTTTGCCTACCTGCAGGTCTATTGCGACGCCGTGATCGATGACGACGAGGAAACCCTGATCGACGTGATGATGGCAGTGGCTGAACGCATGTCGGGCGATCCAGTACCCGCCAAGCTACGCCCCGCGGTCAAAGCTGTTGCGGAGCAGGAAGGTCGGGTGCTGGTGCGCTGTCGACCGTATGCGACGTTCGTGACGCCGCCGCGACACTTGCATAGCAACGACCAGCAGGAACTGACGCACTGGATTTCGGCGTCGATGCCCTGGGACGCTCCCGACACGGCGGCGAAGTGATGGTCGACGTCACGGAGAAGTGGCGCACCGAACGCGTCACAGCGGCCCTCTACGACGCCGGCGTCCAGCACGCCAGTGTCGCAAAGCTCGGCGCCCGAGCGATGTGGGGTGCCGACCTAGGCCGCATGTTCACCGACATCGAGCGACTTGCCGACGTCCCAGTCGACACCTCGGTACTCGACATCCCGTGCGGGGGTGGCCTAGCCTTCCGCGGTCTGCGTTCCGGTCAGACCGTGCAATACGTCGCGGCCGACATATCGCCGTACATGCTTACGCGGGCGCGCCGGGAGGCCGGCCGACGCGGCGTGCAAGACGCGATCGAGTTCGTCGAAGCCGATGTGACCGCGCTTCAGTTCCCCGACGACAGCTTTGATCTGTGCGTGACCTACAACGGGCTGCACTGCCTACCGGACCCGCGCGCGGCGCTGGGCGAGCTCACTCGTGTGCTCCGGCCGGGCGGGACCCTGCGCGGGACGTCATGCGTTGCCGGTCGAGGCCCGCGCCAGGATGCCCTGATCGCGCTTAGCCGTCGCGCGGGGGTGTTCGGAAACACCCCGCGCACAGGCGAAATCGAGAAATGGCTGACGGAGTTTGGCCTCGACGTCGTGACACTTGAGCGCAGCGGAGCGGTCGAGTTCTTCGAGGCGCGGTTGCCATTTCGAAAGGCGGATTGATGGGCGACCGTGTTGCCGGGGCGCACACCGATCTGCACAGTGATCAGGGCGCTCGGCCAGGAGATCATCCGGGCCGATCCCGTGACCCCATTATCAAGGTTCACGACATCGCCTGGTTGGAGTTCGAGAAGCCGGATCTGGTTCGGGCTGAGGCGTTTGCGCGGGCATTCGGGTTTAGCACCGTCGTTCGCACGGACGACGAGCTATATCTGCGCGGCACCGACGCCGGCTCGCCCTGCGTGCTGATCCACCAAGGTCCTCGATCGAGATTCGTCGCAGCCGCATACACCGCCCAGGATCAGTCCGATGTGCTGCGGCTGGCCGAGGCGACTGAAACCAGGATGCGCGCGCTGCCCGAGTCGCTCGGCGGCGTGGCGGTCGACCTGGTCGATCCCAGCGGTGTGACGGTCCGTGTCGTGCACGGCACTCATCAGCTGAAGGCCCTGCCGCCGCAGCCGCCGCAGCAGTACAACTTTGGGCACGAACTCGCGCGGATCAACATCACCCAACGCCCGCCGCACGAGCCGACACGGGTGCAGCGGCTCGGACATCTGGTGTTGCAGACCACCAAGTACCGCGAGGCGCTCGACTGGTACCTCGATCACCTCGGGATGATCGTCAGCGATTTCATGTACTACCCCGGGCGGCGCGACCGCGGGCCGGTCATGAGCTTCATTCGGTGCGATCGCGGGCAGACTCCGGCCGATCACCACACCCTGGGGTTGGCGCTGGGACCGGCCAACCGTTACATCCATTCGGCCTACCAAGTCAGCGACATCGACGCGATGGCCACCGGCGGCCGCTACCTCGCCGAGCGCGGTTATCACCGCTCGTGGGGAATCGGCCGGCACATCCTGGGCAGCCAAATCTTCGACTATTGGCGCGATCCCGACGGTTTTTTGGTGGAGCACTTCAGCGACAGCGACATGTTCGACGGCAGCCTCGAGCCGGGTTGGGCTCCGTTCACCACCTCCGGGCTCTACCAATGGGGACCCCGGATCACCAAAGACTTCCTCGGCATCGCCCCCGGCCGCGAATCCCTGCGCGAGCTTCGCTCGGTGATTAGCGGACTGCGCGCCGACAACGAATTCAACCTGGCCAGCCTGCGCGGCATGCTCAGCGTGGCCAATTCCTGACCCCGACAACCGACAACTCAAGGACCCTCGATGACCGTCTCGATACTGCGTACTGCCGACGCCTGGTGGGTGCAGAACCCAACCGGGGCCGCTCAAGTCACCACCACCGCCACCACCACACGCGAGCTGCTGGCCGACCGGGCCGCCATCGAGGCCGCCGCCCACAGCAGCGACACCGTGCCGGCGGACAGCCTGCATCTGCTGTCCCCGATCACCGTGCCGTGCCGGGTGGTGGCACAACTGGCCAACTACGCCTCCCATGCCGAAGACGCCGGGCGCAACCCGAAAACCGACCCGCTCGCCTTCTTCCGCAAGACATCCGGCTCCATCACCGGCCCATTGGACGACATCATCAAACCTGCGCATGTCGGGCTGTTGGACTACGAGGTCGAGATCGGTCTGGTCATCGGCCGCGATGTGCCGGTTGGCACCGCGATCACCGAGGCCAACCTTTCGGACTACATCAGCGGGCTGGTGGTGGCCAATGACGTGTCGGCGCGCGACGTGCAGTTGACGAAAACGCAGTTCTACGAAGCGAAGTCGTATCCGACGTTCACTCCGGTCGGACCTGCGCTGGTACTGCTGAACGGCGACGAGCTCAAGCGCTTCGGCGACTTGCGATTGCAACTACGGGTGAACGGCGAGATCCGCCAGGACATGCTTGTCGAAGGCGACATCATTTACCGGCCCGTGCAGGCCCTGCAGGCGTTGTCGCGCTTTCAACGGCTCGATGCCGGCGACCTCGTCTTGACCGGAACCCCGATCGGCACGGCAATCAGCGCACCACCCAAGCCAGTCCAAATCATCGGGTCGCTGCTGCCCGACCAGCTCAAGTGGAAGGCCTTCTTCTCAACGCAGGCCAAAAACCCGAAATATCTGCGCCACGGCGATGTTGTCGAGGCCGCGGTGGCGACCGACGACGGGGCGATCGACCTCGGCGCGCAACGCAACGTCGTCAAGTACTCATGAGAGACCTGCAATCACCGGTTGAGGCCGGGTAATGCGTAGTCGGGCGCAGAGCGCACGTTGTCAATCGGGTTCGGTGGTCGTGCTTGCCCAGCTGCCGCCGGGCCGGCGGGCGACCATCCCGGGCATCGTGCCAGGGGCGCCTTCGGCGGTGGCAAGCCGGCTGGGGCAGATGGGCTTTCGTGCGATGGCCCAAGTTGATGCGATCCGTCGGGAATAGGCAGCGTTCGAGGAGACCAATCAAGCCGCCACAAACTTCGTTAGGTTCGACCAGACCGCCCGCCCCCAACAGCCCGCGATTTTCCCGTCTTGATTGCTCGCGCGAGCAAGTATATAATTGTTGGCGCGCGCAATTAAATCGCGCAGTGTCCGCAAAGGAGCGAGGTCATGAAAGCGGCAGTCCTCACCGACGCACGCTCGGTGCCTCGCTTCACCGGCGCCGGGAGCCTTCTCGATACCGGCTCGCAACTGCAAAACACCACCTCGAAAAGGAGTATTCACATGAACGGCACCACGCTTCGCTCGGGAATGCTGAAGAAGATCGTCGGATGGGTTCGGGCCGGATACCCGACGGACGCACCACAGTTTGGCCACGTGGCGTTAGTTGCGCTGTGCCCTGCGACTGCTGGCGTTCCTTCGGCAGTCTCCATCACGTCGTTCGAGGGTGATCCCCGCGCCTGACGTCGCTGCGCGAGATCACCGACGTGCAAACAATCCGATGAAAGGAACCCGATATGAGCATGCTCCTCGACCGACTGCTGATGTGGATCGCGGGCGTGATCGACCGCAACCTGTTGACGGTGCCGGATCTCGATGACGATTTGGCCGCGTTCAGAGCTGAACTGACCCGCCCGAACGACCACGATGCTGTCGCCCCACACCCATTCAGCTAAGTCGCGGGCACCAGTCCGTCCGGCTTCGGGAAGGGTTCCTGATGGTGGACTTCACCCGCAGGTATCAGAGCCACCAGATCCGTTGGGGTTCAGGAGATTTCGCGATGCCACGCTGGCGCGGACGTGTTCGGCTTGCATGTCTGTCAATGGCGGTTCTGCGATCGGCTCCGCTGTGAGCCGCATGCCGGCCAGCATGATCGCTAGCTGTCGGCGCCAGGCTGCCGGCGCTACGTCTTTGGACGCCTGCATGATTGCAGCCATCGACCACAGAGCCAGGTCGACGTCGGTGACTTTGATGTCGGGGCTGATGCGTCCGTACTTGTGGGCGTCGGCTAGCAGCTCGCCGATGCAGGCCCGCAACTTCACGGTGATTTGGTCGGTTTGGAAGGCGCCCAAGGTCTTGGCCAGCAGCAGCAAGCCCCGGCGTTTGCTCAGCAGCTCGCCCGCACGGTACAAAAATTGTTCGAGCCCCATTCCCCGGGACACCAGCCTGGCCGCTTCGACCTGCTCGGCGAACTCGACGACGAATTGTCCGACCAACTCGGCGATCAGCGCATCCTTGGTGGGGAACCGACGATACAGAGTGCCCATGCCCACACCGGCCCGCCGAGCGACCTCCTCCACACTGGCGCTGAATCCATGCTCGCCGAACACCTCCTCGGCGGCCGTCAAAAGCCGGGCGCGATTCAGGGCGGCATCCCGCCGCAATGTGGGCTCGCTCACGCCAAAACTCTAGCGCGCTTTGCTGGCGAGGACTTGCGAACCTGATGGTTCCCGTTTCAAACGACTTTGTAAACGGAGCTTATAATCCGCTTACAGTTAGAATTTTCCGGACGCTACCGCGACTGCCCGACCCTCCCCGTGTCGCTGAATTTGGTTGCTGTACAGCGAAGAAGGAATAGTTTACCCGCGCGCCCGAATGCGCGCGGACCTTGCGGAAACTAGCATGCAAGTAATATAGAAGTCGATGCTCCGTTTAATGATCACGAGATCAGGAGGAGGGCCGAATGACCGGCCGGGAGACCAAGCCCAGGACCGATGACTATTTGGATTCGACGGGCAACATCATGCTGCCTGACGGAGTGACGTTGATCTCAAATCTCCCGGGACACATTGCCGCGTGTGGTGATATGCCGGCATACCGGTATCTGGACTACACACGGGACGACGACGGATTGGCGGTCGAACTGACCTGGTCCCAGTTGGGGGCCAGGTTGCGCGCTGTGGGTGCCCGCCTGCAGCAGGTGACTTCGCCGGGTGACCGGGTGGCGATTCTGGCTCCGCAAGGTCTGGACTACGTGGTCGGTTTCTTCGCTGCCATCGCGGCGGGAAACATCGCTGTCCCGCTGTTCGCACCGGAGCTGCCCGGGCATGGCGAGCGGTTGGACGCGGTGATCGCCGACGCTGGTCCTTCGGTGGTGCTCACCACGACGGGCGCCGCCGAGCCTGTCCGCGCGTTCCTGAAGAAACTTCCGCAGATTCGGCGACCGCGGCTAATCGCCGTCGACGCGGTGCCCGACGCAGCGGGCTCGACGTTCATCCCTGCAGCGCTGGACACCGATGACATCGCCTATTTGCAGTACACGTCGGGTTCCACCCGCACGCCGGCCGGGGTCGAGATCAGCCACCGCGCGGTGTGTACCAATGTCCTGCAGATGGCCGCCGCCGGCGGCCTGGGCTTGGATGTCCGCAGCGCCAGCTGGCTGCCGCTCTATCACGACATGGGTTTGATGATGATCATGTTCCCGGCGTTGTCTGGTGCGCAACTCACTCTGATGTCGCCGTTGGCATTCGTGCGGCGACCGCACCGCTGGATCAAGGCGCTGGCCGCTGAGTCGGCGCACGGTCGTACCTTTGCCGCCGCTCCGAACTTCGCCTTCGAACTCGCCGCCCAGCGCGGCTTACCGACCGACGGCGAAAGTCTGGATCTCCGTGATGTGGTGGGTCTGCTCAACGGATCCGAACCGGTCACCATGGCCGCGGTTGAGCGGTTTACCGATGCGTTCGCTCCATACGGCCTGCCGCCCACGGCGATCAAGCCGTCCTACGGTATGGCCGAAGCAACCTTGTCTGTGGCCAGCATCGCGCCCGACGCCCGGGCCAGCGTCATCTACCTAGACCGCGAGCAGCTCAGCGCCCATCGGGCCGTACTGGTGGCGCCCGACGCCCCCACCGCGGTGGCCCACGTCTCGTGCGGCCAGGTGATACCCAGCCAATGGGGGGTCATCGTCGACCCCGACAGTGGTGTCGAACTCGCCGACGGCGAAATCGGCGAGATCTGGCTGCAGGGCGACAACATCGGCCGAGGCTACTGGGGCCGGGAAGACGAAACCGACCTGGTGTTCCGCAATAAGCTGCAATCACAGCTCGAACACGGCAGCCACGCCGAAGGCGCTGCGGTGAGCGGCTTTTGGTTGCGGACCGGTGACCTCGGCGTGTATCTCAACGGAGAGTTGTACATCACCGGCCGAATCAAAGATCTCGTCATCATCGACGGACGCAATCACTACCCGCAGGACATCGAGGCCACGGTCTCGGAATCCTCGACGGCGGTACGTTCAGGGTTTGTCGTCGCGTTCTCCGTGCCGGCCATTGAGCTCCCCGGTGCTGTCACCGACGACACCGGGGAGCGGTTGGTGATCATCGCCGAACGTGCCGTCGGCGCGGCCCGCGCCGAGCACGCGCTGGTTGCTGAGGCGATCCGGGCGGCGATCGCGCGGCGGCACACCCTTGCGGTGGCCGACGTGCTTGTGGTCGCCGCCGGCGCCATCCCTCGCACAACCAGCGGCAAGCTGGCCCGCAGCGCCTCCCGGGCCAGTTACCTCCGAAATGTTCAGAGCCACCCGACCAGGCTCATAGACTGCGGCCTGATTCCGGCCCGGGAAAGAGCGAAATGACCACTTGCACATCGATGTTCGGTGTCCATCACCGCACGCGTCGGCAGCGCTTCCGGACGGTGAAATTAGTCCGGCGCGTCACCCCGCGGGGAGGGTGGCGCGATACCGGAAATCCGGAAGAACATGTCGACAAGCTCGTCGATGACCTCGTCAATGTTCAGCGCGAGATGTCCGTCCAGCCACGCCATGCCGATTTGTTGTGCGGCTCCGACGAATCCGTACGCTTTGAGTCGCATGTGCTCGGGTGGGGGCATGTCCTCGTCGCCGGCGGCGAAGGCGAACCAGAGTTCGACTGCGCGCGTTGGGAATCCGTCGCGGTACTTCGTGAGTGGCCCGGTCTGGGACTCAACCGCGAGCAACCGTACTACCCTGTGATCGCTCAAGAGGGCGCGGATGTAGACCGTGAGCGCGGGGCGGGGGTCACGACCGGCGCCGATCTTGATCGCCGGAGCAACCAGTGCCACGAGGTTGCCCGTCACGTGTTCGAAAACCGCCTCGGCGAGCGCGTCTATCGATGCGAAATTCTCGTAGAAGTACCGCTTGGTGAGTCCAGCTTCGGCGCAGACGTCAACGATTCCTACCGCCGCGATTCCCCGAGTTCCGAAGAGCTGCAGGCCGGCATCGATCAGTCGCAGGCGGCGCTGGTGACGCCGGTCGGTGGCGCTGACGCCACGGTATGGACGCGGCACGGCCGCGACCGATGAGCTCGCCGCATCCGCCATGAGTCCTCACTGTTGACACCCGTTCGTATCAGATATTACCGTAAGCTATATATCTGATACTTCATCGGATCAGTTTTGTATCTTAGGAGCTTGAGGATGACTGAACTTCTCCCCGCCCCGTTGGATCCCGAGGGGTTGGTGTGGGAGCACTTCGGTCGCCAGCCGGTTTTTCGCCTGTCCAATGGCCTTCGCGAAGCGATGCTGCAGAACATGCATCCCGGACTGGCCGCCGGTGTCGAGCATCATTCGGTGTTTTTCGAGGATCCACGCGCCCGCGGTGAACGGTCGATCGGACCGATCATGTCCGTCGTCTACGGGGGACCCACATCGCACGAGTGGGGAAAGTTGGTGCGAGGCTTCCACGGCTCCATCAAAGGCGTCGACAAATACGGTCGCCGATACAGCGCGCTTCACCCCGAGACGTTCTTCTGGGCGCACGCAACGTTCGTCGAAGACATCGTGACCGGGCACGAGCTCACGGGCTATCCGCTGTCACAGGCTGACAAAGAAGCCCTCTACCTCGAATCGATCGACTGGTATCGCCTCTATGGCGTCAGCATGAGGCCGGTTCCACCCGACTGGGACGCTTTTCAGCAGTACTGGGAGCACATGATCAACAACGTGCTGGAGGACAGCCGCCCGGTTCGGGAGGGCTTTCACATGTACCGGACGATGCCGCCGCCGAGCAGCAAGCGCCTGTCTGATCGCGCCAATACGGTTGTGGGACCACTGATTCTGAAACCGTTCGTGCAGACACCGCTGGTGAAATTGATCCTGTGGGTCACCACCGGCGCGCTACCGCCGGTGATCCGCGAACGGCTCTGCCTGGATTGGACTGGATTGGACGAATTGCGTTATCGTCTGCACCTCAAGGCGGTTCACGCGATGATCAAGGCGATCCCTACCGACTTTCAATATTTTCCACTCGCCCGAGACCAGCGCGCGCACTACCGGCGCACGGGTAGCGTGGCGCCGATCCCACTGCCAACCCGAAATCCGCATCAATCGCATCGCTCGCCGACCCCGTCGGCCCGATCGCGCGGGAACGGCTCCAAGGATCTGAGCAAGACAGAAGGGGCCAATCTAATGGCGAAGTCGCCATCTGGAGATCAGGTTTCGGTGCAATGAGTCTGAGCAGGACGTTGCGACAGAAGTTTCCATTCTTGAGGTACTCGGTCCTGCGCGGGGCTTTCAGCGGCCCGAACGTCATACGGACGGGTCAGATGGGTGACGGCCGGGAGGAGGCGACGGCCGAGTATGTCATTGCCAATGCACCCGCGGGCGATGTCGATGCCGCGATCGACGCCATCGACAACTTTGCCTACAACAAGTCGATCCTGATGAACGTGGGCGAAGAGAAGGGCCAGCTGCTCGACGCCGCCGTCAAGCGTGCGAATCCGAAGCTTGCCATGGAACTCGGTGCCTACTGCGGCTACAGCGGACTACGGATCGCTCGAGCGGCACCGGGTGCCAAGGTGTTCTCGATCGAAAAGTCCGATGCCAACGCCTCGGTGGCCCGCCGCGTGTGGGCGCACGCCGGTCTCGGCGATCGTGTCACCTGCATTAACGGCACCGTCGACGACGGGACGACGCTCGAGGTTCTCGCCAAGGACTACGGATTCACCGAGGGCTGTTTGGATTTCGTATTCCTCGACCACTGGAAGGACGTGTACCTCGACGACCTGCAGCGGCTCGTCGACCGGGGCTGGCTGCATCCGGGAACGATCGTCGTCGCCGACAACGTCGGCTTCCCCGGCGCACCCAAGTACCGCGCCTACATGAAGGAACAGCAAGGCAAGCAGTGGCAGACCATCGAGCACGAAACCCACGTCGAGTATCAGACGCTACTCAAAGACCTGGTTCTGGAGTCGGAGTTCCTGGGCTGAGCCGCGCCACACGCTCCCGGCGCCAACCGTCTCAGTCGAATACCGATTACCCGCCACGACTCGCCACCGGCGTCCCACCATCGAGGGCGACGAGGACCCGACAGGCCCGAGGACACTCGAGAATGGTTGAACCGTAAGACGAAACGGCACGACTGGCTGTGAGAACACCGCGCCGTCCGAGAATCCTCTACTTGGCGTCCTTGCTCCAGTTTCCTACTCGTGGTTGGTACAAAGGTAATTACTAGACGTCTGCCTGTGAGTTTGCCCTATTGCGTTGCCGTGCGCCGAACGGGATGTGCAAGATCTGACGTGCCCTTGAGCCGTGCTACGCCATCCAATAACGAGATTGGGCGCATACGTCTCTGCGCAACTCCCATCACGCCAGCCATTGCTATGGCAGCCCTGACGATAACTGGACAGGGACGCGGCCTCGCTCACGCCGACCCGAATCAGAGGTGCACAGCTCCGGTGTGGGTGACCGACATGGGAATCCCCATCGGCTCGCGCACCACGTGCTGGTCCCACCGCCACCCTAGCCGTAGACAGCGCCATGTGGCGCAATGTCACCAACCATGCGAGGAAAACCTTGACACGCAACCTATTCGCCGCTCTAGCCGCGCTGCCGGTGGCTGCCGTGCTCGGTGCTGGCATAGCTAACGCTGACGCTCAGCAGGCTGCGAAGCTACGCAGCCTGCTTGCCGCCGACTACCTGCCGCCGTTGGAGTCGGTCGTACCGACCGGCGCAGCGCCTGACGCCGACACGGAAGCGCACCGAATTTGCGCTGGGTTAGCTCAGACGGTGGCGGCGCATCTGCCCACCCTGCCCGACATGCCAGGCGGCGGCTCCGCCGTCTTCTCCGACGCATACCAGGTCAGCCTCAACATGGTTGGCAACGACAGCGGCGTGTCCGCTATTACCGTTGCGCAGGCCGAGCAGCTCGTGCGTGACACTGCGTCGGTCTATTGCCCCCAGTAGAAGAACAGTTGAGGTGACGGTGAAATGTGTTCGCGGGCAACGGACAGCCGCTGAGCACCTAGCCGCCGAGAAGGTAGGCGGTTCGTCGTGAAGCGCCGGTTAGCGGTGGTCGCGGCCACCGCGCTTGTGTCGCTGGGCTTTCCGGCTCCGGTTGCGTGGGCTGACAGCTTGGCCGAACGGGAAGCCGACTACCTGTCGTCGCTACGCGGCAACGTCCCCTTCGTAATTAGCGACGCCGCGATGGTCGAGTTTGGTTTCCAGGCATGCAACGACATTCGGTCGGGTCGGCAGACGGTCGGCACGGAGCCGACGCATCTGCTGCTGTCGGGCGGCGCGCCGGAGGCGTGGACTTTGAGCGACGCCGACATGGTTGTCGGTGCGGCCACGGGGGCATTCTGCTCCGACACTGTATTGGGGCCACCGTGGAACACGACAACGGCGGTGCAGCCATGATGGACGACGAAGCCGCGATTGAAGAGGCCACTGAAAAGGGGAGCGGGGTCGAAGCGACCGAACAGGGAAAGGAGGTCGAGGCCACCGAGGCCGTTCGCGCGTGGCAGGTAGAAGATTCAGCACCCGAGGTGGTGCTGCCCGAGGACGGTGAAACGCGCAGCTGGCTGGAGACCTTTCAGGTCATCGCCAAATACGGCGGGATGACGGCATTGGTGGCGTTGGTGGGCTTGATGTTTCTCGACGATCACTTGCCGAGGCATCTTCACCAGGTCGTCCCCGTACTCCAGACGCCGGTGGCAAATGTGCCGCGCCCTTCGCCCTCTGCGGCGCGCCCAGCGCCGACGAGCTTCATACCGACCGTTGTGTTCCCGCCGCCAGTGACGGTCACCGAGACCGAGCGGGCCACGCAGCCGACGGGGCCGGCGGACGTCAACTCCAAAACAACCGCACGCCTCGACGCCCTACTTAAGCAGGACGGTTTATATGGCACGGCTCCCGAGCCGGAACTGGCGCAAGAGGCTCAGCAGATTTGCGAAGATTCCGCGTACCGCCACAATGTCGGGCCGGATATTGCGGCCACGCAGCAGAAAAATCATTTGGATTACTCGGCGGCAGGTCGGATGGTCTACGACGTGCTAGACGCGTTCTGTCCGCAGTACGGGGACAACCCCAATCCACCGACGCTGCACGACGTGCACGACGACTGATTAGATGTCGAGGGCTATAGGTCCAGTTCCACGGGCAGTTCCGCCGCCAGGGCGACTCCGCCGGTCACGATATTTAACCTCGGCGTTACCGACCTGGTCGAGGCTGGACCTGGGTGAGGCGTACGGACGTCGTTGAGCGGGTACGGAACCGAGGTTGCGGACATGCCCCGACCTCAGGCGCTCGGCGAATTCTTTTGGTGCGCAACGTCTCCGCTGCTCAACCGCGAGTCCAGCAAATCACGCCATGGGGTGAGCTTGGACCACCGATGTTGATGAAACGTTGATGGAAAAGAAAGCTGGCCAAGGCTTTTGGCCTCGACCAGCTATTTCTCGGTGGAGCTGCCGGGAATCGAACCGGTCGCGTTAACGCCTACGGACTCCCCGAGACCAGCTCGACGATCGCTGTGCTTACCCCCGAAGACCATCAGATGGCCCACACGGCCACCGACGATGCGATTGCAGCCCGGCTGGGATCGGTTGGACGGCCGATTCCCGGCGTGGAAGTTCAGATCCGCGATGAGACCGGCCAAGTGGTCGGACCCGGCGAATCTGGCGAGCTCTACGTGCGCGGCGAGCAGATCTCGGGGAAGTACACCGGCATCGGGTCGGTTCTCGACGCCGACGGCTGGTTTGCGACCAGAGATCTCGCCAGTCGCGACCGGGACGGCTACCTATTCATCAAGGGCCGCGCCGACGACACGATCATCCGCGGCGGCGAGAACATCGCGCCGGCCGAAATCGAAGACGTGCTCGTCGAGCATCCCGACGTGCATGACGTCGCGGTGGTCGGAGTCGAGGACCCGCACTGGGGCCAGGCCATCGTCGTTGTGGTCGTGGCAGTGACAGGCACCCGCCCGGACGCCGATGAACTCCGGCAGTACGTGCGCCAGCGGTTGCGCGGCTCGCGAACCCCCGACCGCATAGTGTTCGTGGACGAGCTGCCGACCAACGCGACCGGCAAGGTGTTGCGACGCCAACTCGTCAATGACCTTCGGACCAGCTAAACGATTCTGCTGGAGAGGATTTCACCAAACATGATGATCAAGAACGGAACCCGGCTAGCCAGCCAGGTATGTGACACCCAGGTCATCGTCGTCAAGGCAGTCGAGAGCCTTCACGACCTCAGGTGTGGTGGTGAACCGATGGTCGCGCTCGGCGCCGACAGGACCGGCGCGGTCGACCCCGACTACGCGGCAGGCAACCAGATGGGCAAACGGTACCTCGACGACACAGGCGCTGAGGTGTTGGTGACCAAGGCCGGCGCAGGCACGCTGTGTGTCGGTGCTACTCCGATGCGTCTCAAAGAGGCAAGCCCGCTGCCCGCGAGCGACTGAGATCGGTCGACGCCGTGGCCGCGGCTAGCTCGGCGTCCAGTGCGCCGAATCGATCACTGTGGCCTGCAACGGAAAAATCTTCTCGGTGAGCACGCGGTGCACCTCATCATCAGCGTCCAGGCACAGATCGGCCAACACCGTAATGCCGTAATCCAGGTCAGCGGCCTCGCGCACCGTCGACAACACCACACCACTGGTCGCGATTCCCGCCAGCACCAAGTGCTCAACATCGTGGGCACGCAACACCTGGGACAGATCACTGCCGGCGAACGCGCTGATCCGCTTCTTCGTCACCACGATCTCACCCTTTCCGCGGTGAAGACGCGCATGCGGCTCGCACTCGTGGCCGTCAAGTAGCATGCCGCCCGAGTCACGAATCGGGCCGAAGACCGCGTTGCGCGGCGAAACCTCGGGATGTCCCGCAGAAAATCCGACCCGGACCAAGATCATCGGAATCGACGCTGCCTCCGCCCTGGCCTGGACAACGACCACACGGTCGAGGTAGGCGTCGGTCGCGCCGAAGCGCTTCACAACGCCGTTCTGGATGTCCATGAGCATGAGGGCCTGTGTCATGGTCCGATCATGCGCCATTGCCGACGTTGGGTAAGGCAATAGCTCGGTACATTTGATAGCCGGCGCATAGCCCAAATCTGGCTTACTCCATGCCGAAACCGCCCTTGAGCTGACTAAACGGGCGTCTGATCGGCTGGTACTGAGACAGCCAGGAACTCGGGCCTTCGCCGCGAATGGGAGCTGCATTGTGTACCGCCGCTTGCGATCGAGCCGAGCGCACGGACGCATGCTGGCGCGGGCGATCCATGCCGCAGACCTTCACGCACAGCGGCATATCGCGCTCGTGCCGCCCGAGCTCGTCCAGCCCTAAGGGCACCGTCAGCCAGCGGGCCAATGCGTAGCGGGGCGGCCGCACGCAAATTCCGCTGCCCCCGCGGTAGATGTAGAAGACTGGCCGTAGCCGTCCGCGCCGATGGCGCCGGTGAAAAATCACAGTCCTCCGGCCCGGGACCGTCACCACGTATGAATCGAAACCCCGGCACTCGTCGGCGTGCACCGCGGGATCGACCCACAGCGCCGCAGCCGCGCCCTCGCCTCGCACGCCGTCACGTTAAGCAGTCCCACCGACACCTACCGGTCGCACCGCGTCCCCGACCGTCGCGCCCGCCGCGACCTGGTGCGCGCTCTGCGGCGCGTCGGTCGCGGCGCTGGCCGCACCTAGTGCATCCGGCGGCGCGACGGGTTGTCCGCCCGCTGATTTCAGCACCGCGCGGACCTCGCTGACTTTGACGCCGGCCAGTTCGGCGATCGCGGTCACAGTTTCCCCGCGATCCAGCATGCGCTTCACCGCTGCCGCGCCTTCCTGGCGGTGTTCGTGCCGGCGCCGCTCGCCCTCTGCGCGAATTTCGATCACACGGCCCTGCTCCCACTCGTCGACTGCCGCCAGCCGGCCCAGTTCGACCAGAAACGACGCCGCGTCATCGACGTTGTGCCGCTCCTGTTCCTGCCGAGCCTCGTTGGCCTTGGCCTGCGCTCCGCGAACCTTCTTGCGCGCTTCGGTTTTCGAGTTGATATTCGCCATGGCCGAACCATACGGCGCGGTCAACCCGCGTCTCTACCATCACCCACAACATCACCGTGTCCCCATTTGTCCCCATCTCCCGTTTCCCAGCCCCCCACTCCCCCAACACAACTCAATCCCCACCCGCACCCCGCTCACCAGAGCGCGCCGCCGCCAATCGTTTTCGACCAGCCCACGAACCACACACCTCTTGCATTAAGGTCACGAACCGGTAACGCCATTTCGTCCGTACAAAATTGCGGTAGCGTGTCACCATGTCTGAGCGGTCTCTCTGCCCGCGCTGTCATGGGCAGCTGCCGGCTCCCGAAGGTAAGGGCCGTCCACGGACGTGGTGCTCGCAAGAGTGTCGCCGGGCCGCCTACGAGGAACGCCGAGCTGCTCGCTCGGGGGCGATCGGATTGCGGGTCGAGCGCGTTGTGGAGCGGGTCGAAAAGCCGGTGTGGTGTGTGGAGTATCGCGACCGCGTCGTTGAGGTAATTCCACCGCCACCTGAGCCGACCCAGGCGGCCGCGATCGTCCTTACGTCGCCGCGCGCGTGCCGCGTGGTGCTCGACAGCCTGACCGACGCCGCAACCCTGGGGACGTTGCATCGCGGCGAGCACGCCGCCACCGTGCGCGCGGCCGCGCGCCTGCTGACCGCACTTCGGGCCGCCGGGCTGCTGACCTAATCACCGGGACCACGCCCTGCGCCCGCGGCGCTAGGCACCGCGCCGCGTGGGCATCCCCGCGTCGGCCCGCGTCAGCTGACCTGCTGTACTCGCGGCGCGCGCTGACCGTGTGGGCGTCCGCGGCCGCGGTCGGACGCGGCGGCCGCGCCATCAACGAAGCGGCGGTTGTCACACCGTCAAAGACGCAAAAGTTGTTCATCCACCCGGCACATCGGCCGGTTGGCTCATGCGCGACATCGCAAAGTTGTTGACGATCGCCGCTCGGGCACAGTGGAAAAGTAAAATCGTGGCTATGGGCAATGCCGATGGCTCGACGTGGCTGCAGCGCTGGCCGGACCTCTTGGCCGGGCTTAGCGCCGAGCAGCGTCGCATCGTGATCACGGCCGTCGCCGACAACGTCCTGGAAGGCTGGCGACCCAGTCGTGCAGATATCGGGGCCCTCGTCGACGTCGTCTGCGGTAACAGCACCACAGAGGAGTACATCAACACCGTGCGCACCGGCCAAGCCGTTCGATAAATCGGGGCCTGAGCCGAGTAGCTCTGGCCTCAACCAAACGTCTTGCGCGCCAAGGTCGATGTCGCTGATGCGGAATCGCAGCGCGGCGCACCGCCTGGGCGCAGTCCGCCAAACAGAGATCACCTAGTGGCTCGCACTGATACGCCGACACCGACGGCGCCCTCACCGTAGGCACCGAGTTCCGCGCAAAAATGTCCACTCCGGTGCGATCGTGGGCACTGCCGCCTCACCGATAACTGCTCAGATTCAGGTCCCGTCAACCGGCACGAGCTCACCGATATCGAGCTCGGCGACGGGCACCGTGGGCAGCACGTCACACAACACATCTATCAGTGCCGATCGTCGGGCCCGCCGCACCAACTCAGCCTGGATGTCAGCATTAGGTAATTGCCAATGCCATCGGGCCCATTGGGTCACGGCGCGATCAGACCAATCATCGGCCAGCTGGGCCACTCGATAGGCAACCTCGCGGGCGGCTTCGTCGACGAACTCCCGCCGCTCAACGTGATCCCAGCTCGTCGGCAGCTGCAAATGCCGGTCCAACACTCGGGCAACCAGCTCGGTCGGTACCAGATCGTCGTCCATGCTGCCATTGTGCGCCGGCAGAACCCTTTTCGTCCGAACGCACACGCTGAGCCGTCGTTAAGATGAACGAATCGTGAAAACCGATGGCCCGCAGCCGCAGACGCCGGCCGCCATGAGCCCCGCCACTCAGAACAGCCGACTCTTCACCAGCCGATCTAGACGCGGATCCTGCGCCGGCGCCAAACCGGGGGCAGTCCCGTCTGAGGTTGCGGCGGGCTGCCCAGTCGTAGCCGGCATTCCGGCTTGTCCTGGCATGCTCGCCGTCCGCGCTCGTGGCGCCCCGACACCGCCAACGGCACCCGCGTCTCATCCCGTCACCATCAAAGTCCGCCAATGCTCGCACCGGGGCAGCGTCGGCCACCTCGCGCTGGGCCGCTCCAGGCGCGCGCCGTGAGGATGCGACGCGATGTGCGGCAAGCCGCTTGACGGTGAGCAGTCTTGGCAGGCCCATCCGTGCCGCACCGAAGTGCTAGCGCAATGGCCTTGATCGCTGCATCGACACCAGGCTGATTGACACTGGCTGCTATTTCCGGGGCGTTGGTAGACGGCTTTCGGGAGGGTCTTTTACGCTGCGGCCATGCAAGGTCAGTGCGAGCCCACACAAACACCGGGCGGCCGACCCCTGGGATTGCCATACGGTCGCTCGTGGGCGACCCCACAGCGTCGCAGCGCCCACGCGACGGGCTGAAAAGCTATGGGACGCAAAAGTCGTTACAAGCTCGAGCGCAGGCTCGGTCAGGTGCAATCGACTCCCAAACAAGTGCAGCGTGCAAGGCTGAAAGCCCAGCGACGCGCTCGGAATGTTCCACCCACTGTCGAAGCCTATGAGCGCGTCGCTGCAGGCGGCCCGACACAGCTCACTGAGGCACTGATCGGTCGTCACTCGAGCCGGATCGATAATCTTGATGCGGTTGCTCAACTGTCGATGGACCATTGCGTTGGGCCTCTGGTGTCGGTCTGCGAGTTGGATGCGATCTTCATCCGCCAAGGTCATCAGCTGAGCCAGCATTTACCACCGCATGAGAGTCCGTGGCCGGCGCAACTGTCCTGGAGTGTGGAGAGCACCATCGCGGCGCTGCGGTTGATGCTGGCCGGCCAAAACATCGGCGCGGCAATCATTTTGCGGCAGCAACTTGGCCGATGGACACTGCTGCTGGCCCGGGCTGGCCCTGTCGTGCAAGGTCGCGGCGAGCCGATCGAGTCGTTTATCGCCCGAGCATGGACGCAGCGCGCCATGGATAAGCTCGGCCTACATACCTTTGACGTCGCGCTCGCTGACAGGTTCGATGACCTCGACGACCACCCCCGCACGACGGGTGCCATTGACACTGATCACGGGCATGTACACGTCGACGGACGGGCCCTATGCCCAGCCCACGTCTACCACACACTGTGCGAGCTCATCGACGCACAACGCGCTGATCAGCCAGTCGAGTGCCAGGTTGTGCACGACCTCGACGCCCAACCCTCACCGACCGATACCAACGACCCGGCCCAGCCACTTCTAGATGCGTTGGCGCTGTGCATGATTCAGATGCGACTCGCCACAGTAACGACATACGTCTTCACAACAAACCCCGACACAATGTGCGGAATCCCACTCCTCTCGCCGGTGCCAGAGCGACGACCCGTCCAGCACCTCTGGGAAATGCCACTGCCCCTGAGCAGCCCCGTGGCCGCCCGGCCGCCGCCGGCCGTCGTGCCGCTAATTGACCGGGAATTTGCCACCTTCGTTGGTGTCGCCGATCTTGGGCCGCTCTATACCGACTACCACGCTGCGCTTGCGGACAGATATACCGCTCAACGCTGGACACCCCAGCAACTCTCCGAACTCACCTTCGCCGCGCATCGGTTCTCAAGGCTCCTGGTTACCGCAGACGCCTACGCCCAAGACCGCGAAATCTGCGACGAGCGCCTCAAGATCTACCAACACCTCACCCCCGCGTCCCCGTACGTCTTGACCGCGGAGTTCGTCGCGTTGTGCGCGCTGTGGAATCAATCCCGACCCGAGATCGCCGCCGCCGCCACACAGATCTCGGCGATGCTGCTCGCTGGATACTGGCTCTGGATCGAAGACGACGACCGCGCAATGGGCATACTGCGATGCGCACTGCACCACGCAGCTCGATTGCGGACCTGGCACCTCCACCCCGACGCCGCCCAAGCGTTGCAGTCCATCTCCTCGACCACCCCGCGCCGATGGATCACCCTGGCTGGCTGGTCGAAATTCCGGTCCCTTGATCGAGCGCTCTTCGAGTTCGCCCACGTCAACCGAGAAAGCCGCCGCGACGCCGCCGCAATCCTTGACGATCACCGCAACGACCCCGAAAGCCTTACATCCCAAAGGGTAGCGCGACAGACAGTATTGGACAGAGTTACCGTGCTCGCCGCAGCCGAAACCCTCAGAATTGTTGCCGCACACCAATCGCCAGCACTAGCTGACACCATGCGCGAAGCACTACATCAGCGCGGACTCGACGTCCCGACCAACCCAGCTCGCAGACAACCCACCAAGCGCACCCCACCACCCCGCACGGCACACGACACCACCGCGACCCTCGACATACCCCTCCTCGACTAACGCGACGAACCACCTGCACCGGCGTGCCAACCACAAACACCAAGTGAGACCGAATCGCAGAGCCAGCCATGTCACACATCAGGCTGCAGCGCTACCGCGGCGTGAACTGCGACCCACACGAGGCCAGACAACAAGCAAATCGCGCCGACAAAACTCGAAAAATACTATTTGTCAACGTATTTCGTACTATTTGCGGATAATCGTCAGAAGCGCGGCAATATTCATTCCTCCCACTTGCTGTTATTTCGTAACGGCTTACGGATTGATGGATAACTGGTGTTATACATGCAACGTGTCGCGGTATAAGCGGATGCTGGTTCAATCCCATTATCGCGCACCACAGTTCGACCAGTTCAAAGGGCAGTTCGTTGCGGCCGCGATCCGGGTGGCACCGATCGCCGCCGATGAGCCGACCCCGCCGCCCGATAGTCCCGACACGGGGCGGGAGCTGGTGCCAGGAAACCAGATGCTCCCGCCCGTTTGCGCCTATGCGGTGCAGTCGTGCGGGTACAGCCTCGATCCCGGAACGATGACTTGGCAGCCTAGGGGACCGAGCAGCCCCAAGTCCCCGTCCTACTAGTTGTCGGGCCGTCCCTAACTCTCCAAGGGGCGGCCCGATTTCGTTAGAACAGCGGTCCTGTCAGTCCCCAGCGTTACCGTGGACAGCACCCGGAAATCACGCCAAGGAACGGAGGCCACATGGCCGAGGACAGCCGCGACACCCTGCTTGACGAGATCGAGATCGAGACCCTCAAAGCTAAACGCGCACTCTTGAAAGCCATTGAAACTAAGGCCCCTGCGTCGCTGTCAGCCGGCCAAATTGCGGACCTGTCATACGCATACGCGATGCTCGAGGGAGCGCACCTCGGCGTGCTGCCCGGTAGTGCGCCGCACGAGAAAAAATAGTCACCGTCCGTGGTCATGACGACGGGTCTTGGCGGCGGTCCCCAAGGACCGGTACCAGCTGAGCAAATCCGTGAACTCCCTACAGAGGGCCTCGCCCTGGTGCTCCTCGAGTACCTGATGAGGCAAGGGCCAGATCAGCTGCATCTGAGCAACGTGATGAACTCCGCGTATCAGGGCTACGTGAACGAGACGGACAAGCGGGACCTCCTCGATCGCATCTCCAATGCACTCGCGTGGATCGAATCCCGCGGCCTAGTCGGGCCGACCGCCGGCATGGGCAACGCTCAACGACTTACCGCTCGGGGCCGCGAACTCGCCGCGGATGGGCAAGCGCTGAAGCGGCTCTTCGCCGCAGAGCGCCTCGCCGGAAAACTAGACCCGGCCCTCGAAGCCAAGGTGCGGCTCCCCTTCGCGGCAGGCGATTACGAGACTGCGTGCTTCACGGCGATGAAAGAGGTTGAGGTCGCTGTCCGGAACGCTGGCAGTTTCAGCAACTCAATGCTCGGCGCACCACTGATGAAAGCGGCGTTCAAAATCGACGGGGGCCCCTTGGCGGATGCCGGCGCAGATCGGGGTGAGCAGGTCGCAACGATGGAGTTGTTCGCTGGGGCCATCGGTGCCTTCAAAAATCCGTCCAGCCATCGAACCGTTGAATTCGACGATCCGGTCGAAGCGGCGGAAACGATCCAACTCGCAGACTTGTTGTTGCGCATCGTGCGTCGGGCCGAAGCCCGGATCACCGGAGGCGCTTAAGGGATCTGGGTCAATGTGGTCCCGTAGGGCGCGCCAACGGGTTGTCGGTGGTTCGGGGTACAACGACGTGATGCCGCGGCGCGAGGAGTTCCCCAATCACTTCGTGGGCGACCTCGTGCCCACCGACCGCGGCTGGGTGGCGGTGCCGCCGACGTGCTGCTCGGCCGGCCACGACTACGGCGACGGTGACTGGTCGGTCAGCTCAGTCTGGTGCAGTTGCAACGGCAGGCACATGGCGTGGCGCCACTATGCTGCGCAGTGCTGTACGCGCCGCAACCCGGGCCACACTGCAGAGTCCGCGACCGAGGCCCAGTCTCCATCCATGAAGACGAACAACGGAATCCAGAAGTTCTGCGCGAATTGGATTGAACTAGACGAACTTTGCGGCCGTCGAGCTAGGAGGAGCTGTGGAAGCAGATGGGCAATTGTCTGACCCCGAGGACTGGTTTGGATATTTTTGGCCCCCTGGTCAGATGGAGCAGCAAGCGCGACCTGGACACTTTGCGTACCGCCCGGAGGACGGCTTGAAAGGCAGGCTGATTGGCGGGTTTGATCAACAAATTCTCCCTGTTGTCCATGGACAGCTCGAGTTTGTGCCTGTCACACTTCTGGACTGCGTAGCAACTTCGACGCGGACGCAGATGTTCGGCGGGATTATTGGCCAGGACATACAGCCCCAGCTCCTGCTCTACGGCGTCAGTTTGGATGACCCTGCGGAGCCCTGCTTCAAGGGGCTGGATATCGAGATTGAAAACCTCAGCCGGTGGTCGGCCTATCAGGACATGACCATCGAAATCGAGTACAACGACCGTGTGGCGCCAGCAGATCAAGATCAACCAGCTTCTACGACGCCAACCGACTATGCGCGGTGGGGTGTTGAAGGCAAACCAGTCGATGAACACAGTGCCCAAATAGACGAGATCACCGTTGAATTAGGGCGTTCGCGTAGCCTGCCCCGCTGGGATGAACACCGGAACCGCACAGTAGCGCGGATCGCTGCACGGTCCGTTCTGCGCTTCTCCTCGACACGGTCACGAACAGCCGAGGAATGGGAGGAGTTCGGCCGCCTGGCTCAGGACCTCATATCGCTTGCCACATTCTCGCCGTGTGCCGTGCTTCGCGAAACTCTACTAACAGATGACGCGAAACGTGAATCGGACGACACTGCGCGGAGCGCGGTACACCTGTACGTGAAGCAACTCGTAAGAGGAGCGCCGGACGAGCCGGCAATGGAGCCCTGGGAGATGCTGTTCCACTTGTCCGACATCGACTTTGAGGTGCTGCTACCTCAGTGGTCGAAGGTCCGGGAGATGCTCAGGCCGACGTGCAACATGGTATTAGGGCTAAAGTACATCCCTGAAGGGTATTTGGAGACAAAGCTTTTGACTGTCGCCGGCGCGGCCGAGGTGATGGAGAGCTCTCTTGCCAGCGGGCTTAACAGACCGCTTCCAGTACCGAAGGAGAAGTTCAAGGTTCTGCGCAAGGAGCTGCTTTTCCTAGCGCCCGAGGAGTACCGCGATTGGCTTAATAAAAAGCTTTATAACGCACCCAGCCTTCAGGACAAGCTCAAGCTCTTGGCGGCACAGCTAGACCAAGAAGTCGTCGACAAGTTGCTGCCCAACGTAGAGCTCTGGGCCAAGCGGACTACCTTGGCGCGCAACGATTTGGCACATAGGGGCGAATCCAAGAACGTTCCTGGCCTCGAAATGAGCGCCATCGTCGACGTGACAGTCGCGGTTATTGTCGTATCCCTTCTGACTCAGCTAGGAATACCGACACCTCGGATACTTCAGGCCTTAGAACGTCACCCAGACCTTAAGTGGGCGCCCGACCTCGCGCTAAGACATTGGCCGCCCGGAGACGCCGTCGGGGAGACTGACGAAGACGAGTCAGCCGGTTAGAGCGACACCGAAGGCTAGGGCGCGCTCGCTACATCGGATGGTGGATAACCGGGATTATCCGGCAGCGCGGATGGATAACCGCTGATCTCCATCAGAGTCCGGTACGTCGGCGTCGCGTCCGAGAGGCGACGTAAAGCACCGCCCCGGTTTGGCGCCTCGCCGTGAGACCGGCCCCGCCGCCGAGAAGCTCTCGGACGGATCGCGAACCCTGATCTGTGGTCGGTACTTGGTTGGTGAATCCGCGACACGCCGCGGTTTCGATTAGCACGAAATGGCGCTAAATTGGCTGCTCAGGGCCTCCTTCACGCCCCCCATCATGAGAGCATTCAGGCTCTCCTAACGCCGGTCTCGCAGATTCGACCCCCTGACCGCACTCGACGGTGAATTTTCGATCGAATGTCGCACTGGTGATAGCGGGAATCGAGAACTATGCCTCATGATCTCGGTATGACCTGCCGACCTGTGCCAACGGCGGAATACGGAGTTAGAGATTATGACTGCTGTGAGAGAGGGTTCAGTGATGCTCACTGCCCATGAAGTTCGAGCGATGACGGGGGTTCCGGTCTCGACGCTGCACGACTGGGCAGCCAAGCGGGAACGAGGCCTCGCTGCGCCGGGACCGCATCATCTGCGGCTTAGTGATCGGCACCGCCGCTGGTTACTGGATGACGTCAACGAGTGGCTGGAATCCACTCGGGTGTAGAGCAATTCGATTGCCGTGCTAGTTGGAACGGATGTGCGACCACAGCGTCAATCGAGTTTGTTGCTAGTCACTGGACGGCGGGCCATCCTGATCACTAAGACCTGCAACGTCATTCCGGAGGAATCGTGGCAATAACGCGCCGAGAGACCATTGACGGCGTGCGATACGACGTGCAATGGCGCTTACCGGATCGTTCGAAGCGCAAGAAAACCTTCCGAACCGAACGCGAGGCACGGCAGTTCGAAGCGAAGCTCATCACCGACGGTGCTGCGGGCATGAGGGTGGATCCGCGCGGAGGCAAAATCCAGCTCCGCGCTGTCTATCGATCCTGGCTCGCCTCACGCCCCGACCTGAGCGCAAAAGTTCGCCGCGGATACGAAGACAATTGGAGACTTCGTATCGAGCCGCAGTTTGGCTCGTGGCCGATCGGAAAGATTGATCACGAGTCGATCCAACAATGGGTGAATGCCATGTCGGCGTCAGGCCTCGGGCCGCGGACTGTCAGGTGGACGCACTCGGTCCTCAAGATGACCCTTGACCGCGCCGTCGGGGAAGACCAGCTCCTCGGCAAGAACCCGGCGTCTCGCACCAAGTTTCCGCCGATGCGGCACGCCCCCCACATCTATTTGACCGCACGCGAAGTGGCGGCCCTTGCCCAAGTATGCGGGGCTCAGGGCGACGTCGTCTTATTGCTGGCTTACACCGGGCTTCGATTTGGTGAACTCACCGGCCTCAATGTTGAGGACGTCGACCTGGGCGCTCGTAGAATCCGCGTTCGCCGCTCGATGACTCAGGTCGGCGGCAAGCTCGTTGAGGGTAATCCGAAATCAGAGGCGGGTCGACGCTCTGTCCCGATTCCCGAGCGCTTGATGCCGGCGCTGAAGGCGCGGCTCGATGCACAAACCCCGGGCGCGCCCGCGATCGCGTCGCCGAAGGGATCCCGGCTAAGCCTGGAAAACTGGAAACGCGCGGTCGACTGGCGCAGATCCGCGACTGAGATCAGCCGGCCCGACTTGCGCGTGCACGATTTGCGGCATACCTATGCGTCGCTATCACGTCGGGCCGGTGCCGACCTGAGACTCCTCCAGAAGGCAATGGGACACGCGTCGATCACCGTGACCGCACACACCTACGCGGATCTGTTCGACGACGAACTCGACAACATCGCAACGGCACTCGACTCGCTCGACGACAGTTTCCGCGACGGCGGCATCTGATTTTGTTTGGCCCCATTTTGGCCCCATTTCGGGGATTTCTCGCGGAGTCGAAGAGACGGCAAGACGCTCAGATAGCGCCCTGACCTGCATAAACATCCTGGTGGCCAGGGCCGGGATCGAACCGGCGACCTTCCGCTTTTCAGGCGGACGCTCATACCGACTGAGCTACCTGGCCGGAAGGCATCAAGTGCCTCGCCGATGGTGGCGACCCTGACGGGACTCGAACCCGCGACCTCCGCCGTGACAGGGCGGCGCGCTAACCAACTGCGCCACAGGGCCTTGCTGTACCACCTGCTCCGCGTTGCCGCGTTGCGTACCCCCAACGGGATTCGAACCCGTGCTACCGCCGTGAAAGGGCGGCGTCCTAGGCCACTAGACGATGGGGGCCAGAACCGAATCACTCCGGGGTACTCACAACGTGGTTCGTTGGAGCCACGTCAGCTTAGGTCACCGGGTACCGAATCCTCAAACGGGCACACAGTATCCTTGTCCCTCGCGCCCCTATAGCTCAGTTGGTAGAGCTACGGACTTTTAATCCGCAGGTCCTAGGTTCGAGTCCTAGTGGGGGCACAGAAGTGAATGTATGACGTCGGGACCCTAGCGGGGTTGCACAGCCAGTTCGTTGAGCAGTTGGCGAACCCGCTGCTCGATCTCGTCTCGGACGGAACGAACGGCTTCGAGCGGTTGTCCTGCGGGGTCGGTCAGCGGCCAGTCCAGGTAACGCCGCCCCGGCCAGAACGGGCAGGTGTCGCCGCAGCCCATCGTCACCACGACGTCAGCCTGTTCGAACATCGCGTCGGTCCAGCGTTGTGGCTGCTGCCCCGCTATGTCGATGCCTTTCTCTGCCATTGCGGCCACCGCCACGGGGTTGACGTGGCTTGCAGGCTCGGAGCCACCTGAGTAGCCGACCGCCCGCCCGCCGGCAAAAGCGTTGAAGAAGCCCAAGGCCATCTGCGATCGCCCAGCGTTATGCGTGCAGAGGAAAAGCACGGCTGGTCCGGTCACCGCATTGTGCGCTCAGCGGGCGTCAATCGGATTGGCGCACTTGGGAACTGACGGCGTCGCAGCGCGAGCGACACGTAAACCAGAGCGACCAGAACAGGCACTTCAATCAACGGACCGACGACGCCGGCAAGCGCCTGCCCGGAGGTCGCGCCGTAGGTGGCAATCGCAACGGCAATCGCAAGCTCGAAGTTATTTCCCGCCGCAGTGAACGCAAGTGTCGTCGTGCGCTCGTAACCCAAACCGAGCGCAGCACCGATCGCATACCCACCGCTCCACATGATCGCGAAGTAGGCCAGCAGAGGAAGCGCGATACGGGCGACGCCCAAAGGGCGACTGGTGATCTGATGGCCCTGAAGCGAGAACAAAATCACGATGGTGAACAGCAGGCCGTACAGCGCCCACGGACCGATTTTTGGCAGGAACGTCGACTCGTACCAGCGACGGCCCCTGGCCCGCTCACCCAGCCGCCGCGACAGGTACCCGGCCAGCAGTGGGATGCCCAGGAAGACGAGGACCGACTTCGCGATGTGCCAGGGTGACGTAGCGATGGTGGTCTGCTGAAGGTCGAGCCAACCGGGCAGCACCGACAGGTAGAACCACCCGAGCACCGCGAACATGAGCACCTGGAAGATTGAATTGAGCGCCACCAGGACTGCCGCCGCCTCGCGGTCGCCGCAGGCCAGGTCGTTCCAGATGATGACCATCGCGATACACCGCGCGAGGCCGACGATGATCAGGCCGGTCCGATATTGCGGTAGGTCCGGCAACAGCAGCCAGGCCAGCGTGAACATCAACGCCGGCCCGATCACCCAGTTCAGGATTAACGAACTCAGCAGCAGCTTGTGGTCGCCGGTGACTGTGTCGAGTCGGTCGTAACGCACCTTGGCCAGAACCGGATACATCATAATCAGCAGGCCGAGCGCGATGGGCAGCGAGATGCCATCAATTTGAACGTGATTGAGAACCTGGTTCACTCCCGGAGCGGCACGGCCGAGCAACATTCCGGCAATCATCGCGGCGCCGATCCATAACGGCAGGTAGCGGTCCAGCGTGGAGAGCTTGCCGACGACGGGTGCCTTCATCCGGCAGCTCTCGGGCCGCAATCGCATGCCTCGGCTTTGCCGTGGGTGGGATCAGACGCACCGAAGCTTTCCGTATCCGCCAATTTCGTATAGACCTTCCACTTTTCGTTATCGGGGCCGGTCGCCCACACCTTGTCCTGGGTCGCGAAGCAGCAGGTGGTGCTCATCTCCTCCTCGGTGAACAATCCCGCACCAGCGAGACGCGCGATCTCGGAGTGAACGGTCGCGCTTGAATCGACCTCGACACCAAGGTGATTCAGCGAGCCACCGTTGCCCGGGTTCTCGATCAGCACCAGTTTGAGGGGCGGCTCCGCTATGGCGAAGTTGGCGTATCCCGGTTTGACCTTGGCTGGTTCGGCGTTGAAAAGCGTCGAGTAGAAGCTGATCGCCTCCGCGAGGTCGTCGACGTTGAGGGCGAGCTGGAGACGGGACACGATGACTCCCTACCTGTGTGACATATATCGAACTAGCCTGTCGATCATGCAGTACCTCTTCGACATATGTCAATGTCCCTGGCACTATGGAACCCATGCCGAAGACGCTTCCGATGGTCGACATCTCTGCACCCGTGTGTTGCTCTGCGGTGGCAGCTGGTCCGCTTGACGACAGTGCCGCCTTGGAGATAGCGCTGCGACTGAAGGCGCTAGCCGATCCGGTCCGCGTCAAACTCGTCTCATTACTATTCAGCTCGCCAGCTGGTGAGGTGTGCAGTTGCGATTTGGCCGAGGCGGTCGACCTCGGCGAGTCGACGGTGAGCCACCACCTGACGCAGCTGCGCCGCGCGGGCTTCGTGGAGTCAGAACGACGCGGGATGAACGTGTATCACCGACCGAGCCGCGATGCGTTGATCGCACTGTGCGCTGTGCTCGATCCGAACTGCTGCAGCTGAACGCCTAGTCCTCGCGGCGGCAGTCGCTCTTGAGCTATACCGATCGGTGTACTACCGTCCCCATGGACACCTTGACATCGGAGACAGCCGTGACGAACAGCAACGACAAGACGCTGCGGAAGTTCCGCAGAGAACGAGCCATTGGACGGCTGCTCAACCCGATCGTCCAGGGATTGAGCAGATTCGGGCTCCGCACCGCGCTGGCCACCGAACTGGAAACTGTCGGGCGCAAGACCGGTCAGACGCGCCGGGTTCCCGTCTCTGCGCAATTCGACCACGACGGGGCATGGATCATCTCTCAGCATGGCACCCGCTCAGGGTGGGGTCGAAACATCGTCGAAAATCCGAATGTCCGCTTGCAAGAAGGCAATAGGTGGCGAGCAGGCGTGGCGACGTTCAGGCCCGATGACGACGTCGTCGCGCGCGGCCACAAGTTCGGGCGAGTGGGGGCCAAGGTCGTCAAGGCACTGGAAACGACGCCCGTGTCGGTCAGGATCGACTTCATCAACTGAGACGACCGGTCAACCCCGCACCGCGTTGAGGTATGTGATGTCGCTGAAGGCTCGCGCAACGTCATCGTCGGCATAGGCGAACCCACTGGCGGCATGCATCTCGCCGACCGTGCGGTGCGATACCTGCCACCCGCGTTTGCTGAGGTCTTCGATGATGTGGCTTCGCTCGTAGTGATACACGAGGTCGTTGAAGTCGATCTCGAAACCCAGTTCGCTCATCCGGTCGTGATGGCTACGCCAGCGCGGGTCGTTGAAAATCGTTGTGTCAGGGACGAATTCAGAGGCCAGCTGGCTTTGCGGAGCGCTCAGCGCGGTGATGTTGCCGAACAGCGCGTCTTGGGCGTCCGGCGGTAGGTACACCACGAGTCCTTCGGCGCTCCACACCGACGGGGCCTGCGGGTCGAAGCCGGCGGCCCGCAGCGCGGCGGGCCAATCGTCGCGGAGATCGACGCCGACCGTTCGGCGCTCGGCCGTCGGCACGGCGCCGAGCTCGCTCAGCGTGGACGTCTTGAACTCGATGACCTCGGGCAGATCGACCTCGTAGACGACGGTGCCTTGCGGCCACGGCAGACGGTAGGCCCGGGCGTCCAAACCGGCGGCGAGGATGACCGCCTGCCGGATGCCGGTGCGGGTCGCGTCGATGAAGAATCGGTCGTAGAAACGGGTGCGCACCGCCATCCCGCGGCCCATTCGGGCCGGGCCGAACTCCGTGCCGTCGGTGACCGGAATCTCGCCGTTGACCAGCCGGGTGTAGACGTCGATGCCGACCTTGCGGACCAGCGGCGCGGCGAACGGGTCGTCGATCAGCCCCGCGTCTGAGGCCAGCGCGCGCTGGGCAGCCACCATCGTCGCCGTCGCGCCGACGCTGGTCGCCAGATCCCAGCTGTCGCTTTCGCTGCGTATCGACATCGCGGCTCCTATCGGGTGTTTCAAACAATATAGATCACCTAGTTATTTACATGTCGACGCAAATGCCTTAATATCTGCGTATGCATGCAGGTAACGAAGAGGTGCGGTTGCCCGACGACCAGGTCCTCTTGGTGGTCGAGGTCTTCCGGATGCTGGCCGACGCCACTCGTGTACAGGTGCTGTGGTCACTGGCGGACCGTGAGATGTCGGTCAACGAACTCGCCGAGCACGTAGGCAAACCCGCTCCGTCGGTGTCACAACATCTGGCCAAGTTGCGGATGGCACGACTGGTGCAAACCCGCCGGGAGGGCACCACGATCTTCTACAGCCTGGAGAACAACCACATTCGACAGCTCGTCGTCGATGCCGTGCACAACGCCGAGCACGCCGGCCCCGGAGTTCCGCGCCACCACAGTGCCGACGACGTTCTGCGAGTGGTCAAGAAGCGAAGTTAGACAACGTTTTTCTCAACAAAGGAGATGATCAGAGATGACCGCACAGCACACCCACGACAAGCCGCACTCCCACGAGCACGAGCACGAGCACGGCCCGGCCACGCACTCACACCCGCACACGACTCACGACCACCAGCACGTCGAGCATGAGCACACCCATACCCACCATGACGGGACCGAGCACACCCACGCGCACGTGCACGAAACCGGTCTCGAGGACGCACACGGCCACACCCACGACTAACGCGGTTCGCGACAGCGCGAATCCTCAGACGTTGGGGCAGTAGTGCTTTGGGTTGTCGCGCTCGTCGAGCGGCGGCAGGTTGCGCGCCGGTGTCTGCACCAGCGGGGTATCTACCGGGATCCGGCCACTGGCACGGTCGAAGCCGGCCCGGGCCCGAGGGTGCTTGCGATACCGCGAGGGCACGACGGCGAAGACCACCCGGACGAGATCGCCGAACCGGCGGTGCAGCCACTCGTCGCGACGCGACCAGGTGTAGCCCATCAGCTCGCGGACCGGCGGGTCGTAGAGCCCGACGGTCACCCAGACGAAGAACGGCGACAGCAGCTTTCGCTGCAGCGCCCACAGGCGGTCCGGAATCCATTGCGCGAATGGCGGTTTCGGTAGCTCGGTCAGGTTGAGCACCTCACGTGCGGCGAAGTTGTTCTCCAACACCTCGCTACACATGCGGCCCCAGTAGGCCTGAAATTCCTCCCACGTCTGCGGCACCGGGCGCATGCTCATGCCGTACATCCGGTACCAGGCAATGTGTTCGTCGAACAGTTGCCGTTTCTGCGCTTCGGTGAGACCGCCGCAGAACCGCTCGGCCACATGCAGCGTGCCGACGAAGAATGTGGAGTGCGCCCAGTAAAAAACGTCGGGGTTCAGCGCGTGGTAGCGGCGGCCCAGATCATCGGTGCCCTTGATGTCGACGTGGTAATCGCGAACTTCGGCGCCGGTAGTCGGGGCACGATCGCCGTCGAAAACGACGCCGCCGATCGGATAGAGCGACCGCAGCAGTCGCGGCCAGCGCTCACGGAAAAACGTCGAGTGATCCTCGACGGCCGCGCCCAGTTGCGGGTGCATGTTCTGCATCGACCCGGCCCAGGGGCCCTGCAGCATGCCTCGCCAGTCGCCGAAGTATCGCCACGTCAGCGAGTCGGGCCCGAGCGGCGCCGGCGGGGCTTCGTATCCCGACGGCGAAACCGGGCAACCCGTGCCGACCGGGCGCGCTTCGGACGTATCTTGAGTCACTGGTGGGATTTCCTGTCGTATCCAGGCAAACTGACTACATGCGTTGTCAACCAGAGTCTAGGAGTGCTGTGCCGTCCGGTCAACGCTCGCGTCGATGGTCGGGTGTGCCGCTGGCGGATCGCCAGGCCCTGCGGCGCGACGAACTCGTCGGCGCCGGCGTGCGGCTGCTCGGCGGCGAGGGTGGCCCGGCGCTCACCGTGCGAGCGGTATGCCGGGAGGCCGGACTCACCGAACGCTACTTCTACGAAAGCTTCGCCGACCGCGACGAGTTCGTCCGCGCCGTCTACGACGACGTCTGCACCAGGGCTATGACGACGTTGATGTCGGCGACGACGCCGCGCGAAGCCGTAGAGCGATTCGTCGCGTTGATGGTCGACGACCCGGTGCGCGGGCGGGTGCTTCTGCTGGCCCCGGCCGTCGAACCCGTGCTGGTGCGGTCAGGCGCGGAATGGATGCCGAATTTCATCGACCTGCTGCAGCGCAAGCTCACCCAGATCGGCGATCCGGTGCGACAGAAGATGATCGCCACCAGCTTGATCGGCGGCCTGACAGCCTTGTTCACCGCCTACCTCAATGGACGGCTGGAAGCGACCCGCGGCCAGTTCATCGATTACTGCGTGGACATGTTGCTGAGTAGGGTCGGAACCCACTAGCGCGACGTGAGCTGCGCCAATCGGGCAAACGCGCCGGACAGGAACTTGAATGTCACCGGCATGAACAGATATATTACTGAAACCGACAGACACAGATAAACGGGAGGCGCTGTGCCGGATCCTCAGGACCTGGACCTGTTGCGCGACCTCGAGCCGGTCGTCGAGAAGTACATGAACCGGCATCTGAGCGTGCACAAGCCCTGGAACCCGCACGATTACATCCCTTGGTCAGACGGCAAGAACTTCTACGCCCTCGGCGGCCAGGACTGGGAACCCGGCCAGTCCAAACTCACCGACGTCGCGCAAGTCGCCATGGTTCAGAACCTCATGACCGAGGACAACCTGCCGTCGTATCACCGCGAGATCGCGATGAGCTTCGGCATGGACGGCGCGTGGGGACAGTGGGTCAACCGCTGGACCGCCGAGGAGAATCGGCACGGCATCGCGCTGCGCGATTACCTGCTGGTCACCCGCGCCGTCGACCCGGTCGAACTGGAGAAGTTGCGCCTAGAGGTGGTCAACCGCGGCTTCAGCCCGGGCCAGAACAAGCAAGGCGACCTGCTGTCGGAAAACCTTTTCGACTCGATCGTGTACGTCACGTTCCAGGAACTGGCCACCCGCGTCTCGCACCGCAACACCGGCAAGGCCTGCAACGAAACCATCGCTGATCAACTGCTGGCCAAGATCTCGCAGGATGAGAACCTGCACATGATCTTCTACCGCGATGTCACCGAAGCCGGCCTCGAGATCGACCCGAACAAGGCCATGCACGCGCTGCACCGGGTGCTGCGCAACTTCAAGATGCCCGGATTCTCGGTGCCGGAGTTCCGCCGTAAGGCAGTGATGATCGCCGTCGGCGGCGTCTACGACCCGCGCATTCACCTCGACGAGGTCGTGATGCCAGTGCTGAAGAAGTGGCGCATCTTCGAGCGCGAGGACTTCTCCGGACAAGCTGCGCGAGAGCGCGACGACCTTGCCGTGCTGATCGAGGAACTCGAGGCGGCTTGCGACAAGTTCGAGGTCTCCAAGCAGCGCCAGCTCGAGCGGGAAGCCCGCAGGGGCGACCTGCGGCTCACCGCCCAGCAGCTGCACAAAACCGAGGGCAAGCTCAGCCTGAGCCGGCGGTAGCCGCTGTGCGTATCGGTCCTTTTCCGCTGGCCAGCCCAGTGGTGCTGGCCCCGATGGCCGGTGTGACAAATGTCGCGTTCCGCACGCTGTGCCGTGAGCTCGAACTTGCACGCGTCGGAACGGTCAGCGGCCTCTACGTATGCGAGATGGTGACGGCGCGCGCTCTCGTCGAGCGGCATCCGGTCACCATGCACATGACCTCGTTCGCCGCCGACGAGTCACCGCGATCGCTGCAGCTCTACACCGTCGATCCGGCCACCACCTACGCGGCGGTCAAGATGATCGCCGACGAGGGGCTCGCCGACCACGTCGACATGAATTTCGGTTGCCCGGTTCCCAAGGTCACCCGGCGCGGCGGCGGCGCGGCGCTGCCGTTCAAGCGGCAGCTGTTCGGCCAGATCGTCGCCGCGGCCGTGCGCGGCACCCAAGGCTCTGACATCCCAGTGACGGTCAAGTTCCGCGTCGGCATCGACGACGAGCACCACACCCACCTGGACGCGGGCAAGATCGCGGAATCCGAGGGCGCGGCCGCTGTCGCGTTGCATGCCCGCACCGCCGCGCAGCGGTATTCCGGTGCCGCGGATTGGGAACAGATCGCCCTGCTCAAGCAGCATGTGCGGACAATCCCGGTGCTGGGCAACGGCGACATCTTCGAGGCCAGCGACGCACTGACCATGATGGCCGTGACCGGCTGCGACGGCGTCGTCATCGGCCGCGGTTGCCTGGGCCGGCCGTGGTTGTTCGCCGAACTCTCCGCGGCGTTCACCGACAGCCCGCCACCCGCGCCGCCCAATCTGGGCGAGGTCGCCGACATCATCCGTCGGCACGGCGAGCTGTTGATCGCCCACTTCGGCGAAGACAAGGGCATGCGCGACATCCGCAAGCACATCGGCTGGTACCTGCACGGTTTTCCGGCCGGATCGGATCTGCGACGCGCACTGGCGCTGGTCAAGACGCGCGACGAGCTCGACTCATTGCTCGCCAAACTCGACCACACCGCGCCGTTCCCGGCGGCGGCCGGCGGCCCGCGTGGACGTCAAGGTTCACCTGCGCGAGTCGCGTTGCCGGACGGCTGGCTGACGGACCGTGACGACTGCACTGTCCCGGCTGGAGCCGACGTCATGCACTCGGGCGGCTAGCGCCAGACCCACTCGAGACGTCCCCGAGATCGCGTTTCCGGGGCTCCCTCAGTACCATGTGGAACTTGTTGCAATACGCACTGGTGGCCGAGCTTGTTGCCATCGCCGCGCTGATGTGCGCGCACGAGCACGTGCGGCATCTCATCAGATTCGGAGGCCGATTAGTACATGAGTGACGGCGACCTAGGCGCCGATGATCCCACTCGCGGCCATAACGGCGACGAGTCAGGATCTACCGGAACGCAAGGATCGCGGGGGGCCGCACCGTGGGAACGGTTCGGATCGACTCCGCGTGCGGTTGCCGTTGCCCGTCGCTGGTCAGCACCCGCACCAGCGTCAACGGCAACCGAGCCGGCCGAGTCCGTCACCGACGAGGACGACGACGCAGGTGGATCCCACGCCGCGGGCGGGCTCACCGTTGCCGACCTGATCGCCAAGATGGGCGCACCGGTCGCCGACCGACCCCGACATCACCACGCGGCCCCCGAGCCCGAGCAACCAGACGCCGTCGAGCAGACCACCGTGCTGCCCAAGGTGCCGGCCGCGCGACGGCCGGTAGGACTGGTCGACGCGCCTCCGGCGGAACCAGCCGAGCCGGACGACCTCGACGAGGCAGACGACCCAGACGAGTTGGAGTACGCAGAGCCCGCTCGCAACCGCAGACGCTATCGCGGCGCGCTGATGATCGCCGGCCGCTTGATAGCCGCCACGATCGCCGCGGCGGCGCTGGCCATGACCGGCGGGGCGTGGCAGTGGAGCGCGTCGAAGAACCACCGAATGAACACAGTCAGCGCGTTGGACCCGCACTCCCGCGACGTCGTCGACCCGAACGCGCAGTTCGGCGACGAGGACTTCTTGATCGTCGGCATGGACTCGCGGGCTGGGGCAAACGCCAGCATGGGCGCGGGCGACACCGAGGACGCCGGCGGAGCCCGCTCGGACACCATCATGCTGGTCAATGTTCCGGCGAACCGGAAACGTGTTGTGACAGTGTCGTTTCCGCGCGACCTGGCGATCACGCCGATCCAATGCGAAGCGTGGAATCCCGACACCGGTGAATACGGTCCGCTGTACGACTCGGACACCAAGAAGTGGGGTCCCAGGATCGTCTACACCGAGACCAAGCTGAATTCGACATTCTCCTTCGGCGGACCGAAGTGCCTGGTGAAGGAGATTCAGAAGCTGTCGGGCCTGAGCATCAACCGCTTCATCGCCGTCGACTTCGCCGGCTTCGCGAAAATGGTGGACGCGCTCGGTGGCGTGGAAGTGTGCAGTTCCACCCCGCTCAAAGACTATGAGCTGGGCACCGTGCTGGCGCACTCCGGACGCCAGCTGATCGACTCGAAGACCGCGCTGAACTACGTGCGAGCCCGCAACGTCACTACCGAGAACAACGGCGACTACGGCCGGATCAAACGTCAGCAGCTGTTTTTGTCGTCACTGCTGCGCTCGCTGATTTCCAAAGACACCTTTTTCTCGCTGAACAAGCTCAACAACGTGGTGAATCTGTTCATCAGTGACAGCTATGTCGACAACGTCAAGACGAAGGACCTCGTTCAGCTCGGCCAGTCGGTGCAGGGTATGTCCGCAGGCCACGTTTCGTTCGTGACGGTGCCGACCGGGATCACCGACGAGAACGGCGACGAGCCTCCGCGCACCGCGGACATGCGGGCGCTGTTCGACGCGATCATCAACGACGACCCGCTGCCGGGCGAGAACGACTTGAACGCGACGACGAGCCCACCGACGAAAACGCTGACCGGCAAGGCGAACCAGACCAGCCCAAGCCAGACACCCAACCCGCTGCCCGAGCGGGTCGAGGCCGTGACAGCGTCCCCGCGCGATGTCACCGTGCAGGTGTCGAACTCCACCGCAAAGTCCGGCCTGGCCGCTACTGCCAGCAGCCAACTGAAGCGCCAGGGATTCAAAGTCAAGTCGCCCGATGACTACCCGACCGCACTCAAAACCACGACGGTGCTGTTCTCGCCGGGCAATGAGCGGGCCGCCGCCACTGTGGCAGCGGCGTTCGCGCACTCGAAGGTCGAGCGGATCACCGGGACCGGGCAGGTAGTGCAAGTGGTGCTCGGCTCGGACTTCTCGTCGGTCGGCACTCCCCCGCCGGTGGGCTCGTCGGTGAGCGTGCAGGTCGACCGCAACGTCAACACCCAACCGACCAAGCTTCCCGACGACTTGACGGTGACCAACGCCGCCGACACCACCTGCGAGTAGGCAAACGGGCATTCATCGCGAGTTCACGCCTGTCCGATGACAGAGAACGTAGTCTTGACCACATGCGCACCGCTTACCACGAACAGCTCTCCGAGCTTTCTGAGCAGCTTGGCGCGATGTGTGGGCTCGCCGGAGCCGCGATGGAGCACGCAACGCAGGCATTGCTGCAGGCTGATCTGGTGTTGGCCGAGCAGGTCATCTCTGACCACGAGCAGATCGCAGAGCTGAGCACCCAGGCCGAAGAAAGCGCCTTCGTCTTGCTTGCCTTGCAGGCACCTGTCGCCGGCGACCTCCGGTCGATTGTGAGTGCCATCCAGATGGTCGCCGACATCGACCGGATGGGCGCGCTGGCCCTGCATGTCGCCAAAATCGCCCGCCGGCGTCATCCGCAGCACGCACTGCCCGAGGAGGTCAACGGCTACTTCGCCGAAATGGGAAGAGTCGCAGTCGAATTGGGCAACAGCGCGCAGGAAGTACTGTCGACCCGCGACCCGGAGAAAGCCGCCCGGATCCGCGAAGAAGACGACGCGATGGACGACCTGCACCGTCACCTGTTCAGCGTGCTGATGGACCGGGAGTGGAAGCACGGCGTGGCCGCAGCCGTCGACGTCACGTTGCTGGGCCGCTTCTACGAGCGGTTCGCCGACCACGCCGTCGAGGTGGCGCGCCGCGTCATCTTCCAGGCGACCGGCCGCTTCCCCGAAGACGAGACCGTCGCCAACTCGGGCTAGCCGAATCGGCCGGAGATGTAGTCCTCGGTGGCCTTTTGCGTCGGGTTGGAGAAGATCTTCTCGGTGTCGTCGATCTCGACTAGTTGGCCCGGCTTTCCGACGGCTTCGAGGTTGAAGAACGCGGTGTGATCGCTGACCCGCGCCGCCTGCTGCATGTTGTGCGTGACGATGACGATGGTGTAGTCCTGCTTCAACTCCGCGATGAGATCTTCGATCGCCATCGTCGAAATCGGGTCCAGCGACGAACACGGCTCGTCCATCAGCAACACATCGGGTTGCACGGCGATCGCCCGCGCGATGCATAACCGTTGCTGCTGCCCGCCGGACAACCCACCACCCGGGCGGTCCAAGCGATCCTTGACCTCGCCCCACAGGTTGGCGCCCCGCAGCGCGCGTTCAGCGGTGTCGTCGAGCAGCTTTCGGTTGCGTACACCCTGCAGCTTCAACCCGGCGATCACATTGTCTCGAATTGACATGGTGGGGAAGGGGTTTGGCCGCTGAAACACCATTCCGATAGCGCGCCGTACACCCACCGGGTCGACACCGGAGCCGTAGATGTCGTCGTCGTCGAGCAGCACAGTGCCCTGCATGCGAGCACCGGGAGTCACTTCGTGCATCCGGTTGAGGGTGCGGAGCACCGTCGTTTTCCCACAGCCCGACGGCCCGATGAACGCCGTGACACTGCGCGGCAGAACCGACAGCGACACGTTGGCAACTGCGTGGAACGACCCGTAGTAGATGTTGACGTCTTTGAGGTCCAACCGCTTAGCCACTACAGCTCCTACCTCGCCTTTCGGTGCGCGCCTGTCGAGACCACTCTTCTTCACCCTAGTGACTCAGGATGTATGTGACACCCGTCGAGTGAACCCGTAGTGAACAGCTCAGCGAACGGCGTAGGCGGTGTCGACGCTGAACTGCGTGAATCCCAGTCGCCGATACGTCTTCAGTGCGGCGGTGTTGTCCGATTCGACGTAGAGCATGACCGTGGGTTCAGCCGTCCCGCCGAGTCGGCGTGCCAGATGCGCGATGCCCACCGCCGTCAACAGCCCGCCCAGTCCGCTGCCCTGGGCGGCGGGATCGACACCGACGACGTAGACCTCGCCGAGGCCGGCTTGATCGGAATGCACTTTCGTCCAGTGGAAGCCACGCAGCGCCCCGGTCTGTTCGTCGAAGGCCAGAAAGAGTCCCTCGGGGTCGAACCATGACTCGGCACGCCGCTCGTCGAGATCGGCTTCGGTCCAGCCGCCCTGTTCAGGATGCGTCGCGAAAGCGGCGTTGTTGACCCGCAGCAGTTCGGCGTCGTCGGCGGTCCCGGCGTAGGTCCGGACCCGCACCCCGGCGGGCACCGTCGGCTCGGCAGCGTCGTTCAGGTCGTGCAACGAGCGGCGCATCTGCACGAGTTCGCGGACCGGTTCGAGACCCAGCGCCGCGGCCGTCGCCCGTGCAGCTTCCAGCGTGCCGTGAGCCCAAAAGCGGCTCCGCCCATCAGTTTTCGACAAGGCAGCGCGGATCAGCTCGGCGCCGATGCCGCGTCTGCGAACGTCGGGGTGCACCACCAACTCCGCCATGCCAGCCGCGTCTTCGGGTCCGGCAGCGAGGTTGAGATAACCGATGATCCGCTCATCGACGGCCACCAGGTGTTCGGTGCGCTGATGCGCCAACTCGCGCAGCACCTGCTCGCCGACGGGCGCGACCTTGTCGACATCGCTTGCCGCAGTGACGAGTTCGCGTATCTGCTGCTGCTCCTCGTCGGCCAGGACGGCCCGCCACTGAGGCGCCGTCACTGAGTGTGCAGCGGGTCGACCAGCGGGTCCCGGTGATGATCCGCATCCGATTCGGAGGCGTCAGCCACCTCGCCGTCGCCGCCGGGCAGTCGGCGCGTCGGACGGACAGCCTTGTAGCCTACGTTGCGGACGGTGCCGATCAGCGCCTCGTATTCCGGCCCGAGTTTCGCGCGCAAGCGTCGGACGTGCACGTCGACCGTGCGGGTACCACCGAAGAAGTCGTAACCCCACACCTCGTGCAAGAGCTGCGCTCTGGTGAATACCCGACCGGCGTGCTGCGCCAAGTATTTCAGCAGCTCGAACTCTTTATAGGTGAGGTCGAGGGGACGGCCGCGCAACCGCGCGGTGTACGTGCTTTCGTCGATCACGAGTTCGCCGAGGCTGACTTTGCCGACGCCCTCTTGGTCCTGCATGTTGCCGCGGCGGCCGATCAGCAATCGCAACCGGGCATCGATCTCGGCCGGCCCAGTACTGGGAAGCAGGATCTCATCCAGACCCCAGTCCGCGTTGACCGCGACAAGCCCACCCTCGTTGACAACGACGACCGCCGGGATCGACCGGCCGGTCGAACCGAGCAACCGGCAGAGCCCGCGTGCTGCAGGCAGATCAAGCCGCGCATCGACGATGAGAATGTCCGCGCTGCCCGCTTCCAGCAGCGAAGAAACGTCCGGCGCCGCCGTGCGCACGACGTGTGCGAGCAGCGACAATGACGGCAGAACCGCATCGGGATGCGGTTCTGCGGTCAGCAGCAACAGGTCCAAACAAGCCCCTCCAGCGTCGTGGGAAAGGCGTCTCCCAAATTCATGGTGAGATGTGAAGTTAACGGCAGGGTCATTAAACGATAGCGTGCAACCTGTTCTTTAGCGCGGCGATGACGGTTGGGTGCGCCACAATATGCGAATGCGAAAGGTGCTGCTCGCGGCGGCAGCGGTGCTGTTGAGCCTGGTGATTGCGCTGGTCGGAGCCGCCGGAGTCGACTTCGGGGTCAGCATCTACGCCGAGTACCGCCTCGCGCGTTCGGTTCGTGAGACTGCCCACTTAGGCTTCGACCCGTTCGTCGCGATCATCGCGTTTCCGCTCATTCCGCAGGCGTTGCGGGACCATTATCGGCAACTGGAAATAAAGGCGACGGCGGTCGACCGTCCGGTGATTGGCAAAGCGACGCTCGAGGCCACCATGCACTCGGTCGACCTGTCTGGGGCGTCGTGGCTGATCAGGCCTAATGCCAAGCTCAAGGTCGGCAAGCTGGAGAGCCGGATCATCATCGACTCGCGTCATCTCGGCCGCTACCTCGGTGTTCGCGACCTGATCGTCGAGGCTCCGACGAAAGACACCAATAACGCCACCGGCGGAACCACCGAATCCGGCATCTCCGGCAGCCGTGGCCTGGTGTTCACCGGCACACCGCGATCGGCCCACTTCGACAAGCGGGTCAGTGTCGGCGTGGATCTGTCCATGGCCGGCGACGACAAGACCACGCTGGTGATCACGCCCACCGAGGTGCTCACCGGGCCCAACACCGCCGACCGGTCGGTTCCCGACGACAAGCGTGCCGCCGTGCTGGCGGCCTTCGCCGGAAAGCTGCCCGACCAGAGGCTGCCCTTCGACGTGGCGCCCACGACCGAAGGTGCCCGCGGTTCCGATGTGATCATCGAGGGAATCACGTCGGGATTAACCATCGCGCTCGACGGGTTCAACCAGGCATGATTTCAGCTTCACCCAGTCCCCGGCGCGAAAGGAAGTCACGGCGTTGATCGGCTCGATCGTCGCGGTGGTGGCGGCGCTGGCGCTGGCCGGAGTCATCGGGTGGCTGCTGAACCGCCGATCCGGCAACCTCCGGGCGACCGATGCGAGGGCCGCCGACAAAGTCGACACCAGCGACCTGGGGTTGTCCCAGAACGGTCCGACCGTCTTGCATTTCAGCGCTACCTGGTGCTCGCCGTGCAAGCAGGTACGCCGCGTCGTCGACCAGGTTTGCGGCGACCTCGGCGAGGTGGCCCACGTGGAAATCGACATGGACGACAACCCGAGCGCGGCCAAGCGCCTATCGGTGTTGTCGCTGCCGACCACCTTCATCTTCGACGCCGACGGACGACAGCGTTACCGGACCGCGGGTGTGCCGAAGGCAGATGATCTGCGCTCGGCGCTGGCACCGCTATTAGCTTGATGACATCGCCGTTGGGTAAGCTGCTGAACGTGTCCGCCCGAGTCGAGCTCTCGCTCACCAGTCGCCGCGCAGTTGTGCTGTGCCGCGTCGCGGACTGCTGCTGTTGTTGTTGTAGCTGCTGAGTAGCCGCGCCTTTTCGCGCCGCGCTCGGAGCACCCAGGAAAATCCCGTGGCGCGCCGCCACACAAACTCGTGCAGTAACCAATCAGGAGCAGGATCATGCCGAATACCACCACCCCCGATCAGGTCGACGTCCGCGGACCCCGATTCGCCGCCTGGGTCACCACATTGGTGCTGGTAGTCGCCCTGATTGTGTCCGGTATCAGCACGCCGGCCGCCGCGATCATCCTCGCCGTGCAGGCCGTCATTTTCGCGATCGGTGCCGCGGCAGGACCACGCCGTCATCCCTATGGCTTGGTGTTCGCGAAGCTGGTGGCCCCGCGGCTGGCGCCGGTACGCGAGCGTGAGCCGGTGGCGCCGCTGCAATTCGCCCAGCTGGTCGGCTTGATCTTCGCGGTGGTCGCAGTCGCCGGGTTCGCCTCTGGCGCTTCGCTACTCGGCGTCGTCGCCACTGGCGGCGCGCTGGTGGCCGCATTCCTCAACGCAGCCTTCGGCATCTGCCTCGGCTGCCAGCTCTACCCGCTCGTGGTGCGCCTCAAGCCGGCCCGCGGCACTTCTTCCTAGCGAACGAAAGGAACACCACCATGGCACGCTCCGACGTCCTGGTCTCCGCAGACTGGGCCCAGAGCAACCTCGATGCCGACCACGTGGTCTTCGTCGAGGTCGACGAAGACACCAGCGCTTACGACGGCGGCCACATCGCCGGTGCTGTGAAGCTGGACTGGCGTACCGATCTGCAAGACCCCGTCCGGCGTGACTTCGTCGACGCCGAGCAATTCTCCAAGCTGCTGTCCGACCGCGGCATCGCCAACGACGACACCGTGATCCTCTACGGCGGCAACAACAATTGGTTCGCCGCTTACGCCTACTGGTACTTCAAGCTGTATGGCCACGAGGACGTCAAGCTGCTCGACGGTGGCCGCAAGAAGTGGGAGCTGGACGGCCGGCCGTTGTCCAGCGAGTCGGTGAACCGGCCCGCCACGAGCTATAGCGCGAAGCCTGCGGACAACTCGATACGAGCATTCCGCGACGAGGTACTCGCCGCGATCAACGACAAGAACCTCGTCGACGTGCGCTCCCCCGACGAGTTCTCCGGCAAGATCCTCGCCCCAGCACACCTGCCGCAGGAGCAGAGCCAGCGGCCCGGCCACATTCCCGGGGCGATCAACGTCCCGTGGAGCAAGACCGCGAACGACGACGGCACCTTCAAATCGGACGACGAGTTGGCGAAGTTGTACGCCGACGCCGGGCTGGACGGCAAGAAGGAAACCATCGCCTACTGCCGCATCGGTGAGCGGTCGTCGCACACCTGGTTCGTCCTGCAGGAATTGCTCGGACATCACAACGTCAAGAACTACGACGGCAGTTGGACCGAATACGGCTCTCTCGTGGGAGCCCCGATCGAGTTGGGAAGCTGATATGTGCTCTGCGCCCAAGCAAGGACAAACCCTGCCGGCCAGCGTTGACCTGGAGAAGGAAACGGTCATCACCGGACGCGTGGTGGATGGCTCCGGCCAGGCAGTCGGTGGTTCGTTCGTACGACTGCTCGACGCCTCCGGGGAATTCACCGCCGAAGTCGTCGCGTCGGCCACCGGTGACTTCCGCTTCTTCGCCGCACCCGGATCCTGGACGCTGCGGGCGCTGTCGGCCTCGGGCAACGGCGACGCCGTCGTCGAGTCGAAGGGCGCGGGGATCCACGAGGTCGACGTCAAAATCGCCTGACGGGTCCGTCGAACTAGACTCGTCACCGTGGTTCTGTTCTTCGAGATCATGCTCGTGGCGGCGGTCGTCCTGATCAGCTGGTTCGCGTTGTACACGCTGTACCGGTTGATCACTGACGAATCGTGAGCAGTTCGCCCGCCGGTGACGATGCAGAGCGAAGCGATGCGGAGGAACGGCGTTTGAGCACCGCCGGTGACGATGCGGCGTTTCCGTCTCTTTCCGGGGACCGCGCGGTCGCCGCAGCGGCTGAACGCGCCAAGGTGACCGCGAGCCGCAACATTCCGGTCTTCGACGACCTGCCGGTCCCCGCGGACACCGCGAACCTGCGTGAGGGTGCCAACCTGAACGACGCCCTGCTGGCGTTGCTTCCTCTGGTCGGAGTGTGGCGCGGTGAGGGTGAGGGCCGCGGCGCCGACGGTGACTACCGGTTCGGACAACAGGTCTCGGTCTCCCACGACGGAGGCGATTACCTGAACTGGGAATCCCGTTCCTGGCGGATCAGCGATACCGGCGACTACCAGGGCCCGGACTTGCGTGAAACGGGCTACTGGCGATTCGTGCCCGATGCTGATGACTTCAGTGAGTCGCAGGCCATCGAGCTGTTGCTGGCGCACTCGGCCGGCTACGTCGAGTTGTTCTACGGGCGTCCGCTGAACCAATCGTCGTGGGAGTTGGCCACCGACGCGTTGGCCCGCAGCCGGTCGGGCGTGCTGGTCGGCGGCGCCAAGCGGCTGTACGGGATCATCGAGGGTGGTGACCTGGCCTACGTCGAAGAACGGGTGGACGCCGACGGCGGCCTGGTGCCGCATTTGTCCGCGCGACTCGCGCGGTTCGTCGGCTGACGGTGTGACCGGTTGATACAGAAGGCTTTAGGGCTGGCCCAGAAAATGGGCAGCCCCCGAGCCGTAGTTCCAGTTTGGACGAACCGGAGGCTCGGGGGCCGGGTGACTGCGGGGAATTCGCCAGCGCGCGCAGGTGATTCCTCGCCTGGTGCAGCTAGCGGGCAGCCACCTCACATGTCCAATAAGCTATCAATTTCTCGGACCACCTCCTCTCCTGTGTACTGGCGAAGGTACCCGTTCGGCGTCAGGCCGACAACCGATTTCACCGATCGCTGACAATGGCGGCGTCGACCAGCTCGGCGAATTCCGCCGCCAACGGAGCCCGCGGCAGTGCCCGGCCGTCGAGGGTGTGCACACGCGCGGCCAGCGTCATGCTCGACACCAGCCAAAGTCCCTGCGCGGCAAACAGATCAGTGACTCTCAAGGCGCGGTAGTCGCAGTCGTAGCCCTTCTCCCGGGCGACCGTGAAAAGGGCCTGCTGGGTGGTGCCGCGCAGAATCGGGTACCAGGGCGGCGGAGTCAGCAAGCAGACATTGCCGTCGTCGCCGTCGGCGGCGATCACCACCGTCGAACGCGGTCCTTCCAAGACGTAGCCATCGGAGCTGACGAAGACGACGTCGCCGGCGCCGTGGCTGGCGGCATGCCGCAGCGCGGCCATATTGATGGCGTAGGACAACGTCTTGGCGCCGGCAAGCAGCCACGGCATCTTCTCGACGCCGGCCGAGGGCAACTCACGGGGCAACGTCACCGCTGCCAGCCCCTCACGGCGGACCGTCGCGATCCGATCGGCAACCGGGTTCACCGTGACGTATGCGGTCGGGGCCGAGCCGCTTTCCCGGCCACGGCTGTACGCCAAACGCATCGCGGCCTCGTCGCTGGTGTCGCTGGTCCACTGCCGCACCGCCAGGTCAATGGCGCGCCGCCACGCCGTCAGGTCCGGCTCGGGCAGGTCGAGCAGTGCGGCGGAGTGACTCAGCCGGCTCAGATGCGCCTCGACCAGACAGGCGCCGCCGTCACGGACCAGCAATGTCTCGAAGACACCGTCGCCGCGCACTGCGGCAAGGTCGTCTGCGAACAGCAGTGGCGTCCCCGGCGGGTGGACCTCCCCGTCGAGCGTGACGACGACGCCCGGGTGGCCTGTCATGACTCAGGAGCCTAGCGGCGATCGCAAGGCCGGCGGAGCCGGTCGCCGCGGGTCGCCGCCAAAAGGCCTAGCGCTGAGGCCCGTAGAGTTGATGTGTGTCTGCAGTTCCCGCCCCTGAAACCGGCCCCGATGCCGGCGCGATCTGGCATTACGGCGACCCGTTGGGCGAGCAGCGCGCGGCCGAGAGCGGTGCCGTGCTTGTCGATCGGTCGCATCGCGGCGTAATCACGCTGACCGGTGCAGACCGGCAGACCTGGCTGCACAGCATCTCGACGCAACACGTCGCTGAACTTCCCGACGGCGCAAGCACACTCAACCTGAGTCTTGACGGGCAGGGCCGCGTGGAGGACCACTGGCTGCAGACCGAGTTGGGCGGTGTCACCTACCTGGATACCGAGCCGTGGCGGTCCGGTCCGCTGTTGGATTACCTGCGCAAGATGGTGTTCTGGGCTGACGTCACAGCTGCCCCAGCCGATCTGGCCGTGCTGTCGCTGCGGGGGCCGCTACTGACCGATCGGGCGGTGCTGAACGCGCTCGGCCTCGACGCCCTGCCGACTGAGATGTCGGCCACGCCGCTTGCCGGCGGCGGTTTCGTGCGCCGAACGGCCGGGGCGCGAGAGGGCCAAGTCGAGCTGGACGTACTGGCGAACCGCGGCGACGTCGCGGAGCTGCAGCGCCGGCTCACTCAGGCAGGCGTGCGCCCGGCCGGCGTCTGGGCGTATGAAGCTCACCGGGTCGAGGCGCTGCGCGCGCGGCTTGGCGTCGACACCGACGAGCGCACCATTCCGCACGAAGTCGGATGGATCGGCGGCCCGGGCACGGGCGCCGTCCACCTCGACAAGGGCTGCTACCGCGGCCAGGAAACCGTCGCGCGGGTGCATAACCTGGGCAAGCCGCCCCGGATGCTGGCGCTGCTACACCTGGACGGGTCGGTCGACCGGCCGACCACCGGTGACGCTGTGCTCGCGGGCGGGCGCGCCGTCGGACGACTGGGAACCGTGGTGGACCACGTCGACTTGGGCCCGGTGGCCCTGGCGTTGCTCAAACGCGGGATACCCGCGGACACTGCGTTGAGCACCGGCGGGGACGCGGAGGTCGCGGCGATGATCGACCCCGACTCGCTGCCGACGGTCGACGGGCCCGGCGCCGGACGACTGGCCGTGGAACGGCTGCGGGGAACAGTCCGATGACAGTCGGGACAGAGTGCGGGGCGCAACAGCACGCAGCGACCGGGCACGGTAAACTGTCGACAGGACAATAAACACAAAACGATCGGAGCCGCCTACTTGTTGGGCCGCTCCGTTATTGCGCGAGGGGGTCCCCCCATGGGCCGCGGCCGGGCTAAGGCGAAGCAGACCAAGGTTGCTCGAGAACTCAAATACAGCTCACCGCAGACCGATTTCAGTCGGCTTCAGCAGGAGCTGTCCGGGTCGGGCGAAGACGATGCCGACCAGTCGGAGGGCGACGATCCCTGGACCAACGAGCGCCGGTAGCGCCGTTCTCGGCGCGCATCGGCGCTGCGCAGAAATCTAGAACCGGGGGTGCTGCCCGACGAGCTTTGCTCGCGGGCTCCCCTTTCCACCTTTGTTGATGGTGCCTAGCACCCAGCAGTTCAAATGCCGGGCGGTCAGGATCGCCAGCGCGCGATCGGTGTCCTCCGGCGCCACGACGGCGATCATGCCGACGCCCATGTTGAAGGTCTTCTCCATCTCGACGCGAGACACCCGGCCTCGCTGAGCGATCATCGCGAAGACCGGCGCAGGCGTCCACGTGCCGCGGTCGGCCTCGGCGACCAGGCCGTTCGGGATGACACGTTCGAGGTTGCCGGCCAGCCCGCCGCCGGTGACGTGGCAGAACGTCCTGACCTGAGTCTCGGCGGCCAGAGCGAGGCAATCCTTGGCGTAGATGATGGTCGGCTCGAGCATCTCTTCGCCCAGCGTGCGGCCGAACTCTTCGACGTAGCCCTCCAGGTTTCCCCGGTCGATCTCCAGCAAGACTTTGCGAGCCAGCGAGTATCCGTTCGAGTGCAGACCCGACGATCCCATCGCGATGAGCACGTCACCGGGTTTGACCCGCTCGGGGCCGAGCAGGTCCTCGGCCTCGACGACACCGACACCAGTGGCGGAGATGTCGTAGTGGTCCGGCTCGATCAGTCCCGGATGCTCAGCGGTCTCCCCGCCGAGCAGGGCGCAACCCGCCCGCACGCATCCTTCGGCGATACCGCCGACGATCGCATTCAGCCGCTCCGGCACGATGCGACCCAAGGCGATGTAGTCCAGCAGGAACAACGGTTCGGCGCCGCAGACCACCAGGTCGTCGACGACCATCGCGACCAAATCAAGGCCGACGGTGTCGTGCTTGTCCATCGCCTGGGCGACCGCGAGCTTGGTGCCCACCCCGTCGCTGGATCCCGCCAGCAACGGTTCGCGGTAGTCGCGCAGCGCGAACAGGCCGGCGAAGCCGCCCAGCTTGCTGCGCACCTCTGGCCTGGTGGCTTTCGACGCGAGCGGCTTGAACAGTTCGACAGCGCGGTCCCCGGCTTCGATGTTCACTCCGGCCGATGCATATGTGACGCCCGGGTTTGCCGGGTCTTTTCCGCGGTCGGTCATCGCGCTAAAGGCTACCGGTCGCGCGCTGGCGCGGGTATCTCCCACTCGGACGACGCCACCGGGAGGACCAAGGACGGCTAGGGGTGCCGAAGCACGGAGGCCTGCTCGGCCTCCAGGGAGACCCCGCGGGTCGCGAAGTCCGGCTGCCCGGCACCACGCGCGGCGTTGGCGAGCATGTGCTCGATCACGTTCTTGCCCAAGGCCGTTTCGCTGGGCAGTTCGATCGGATACTTGCCCTCGAAGCACGCCGAGCACAGCCGTGACGTCGGTTGCTCGGTGGCGGCGGTCAAGCCACGCAGCGAGATGTAGCCGAGGGTGTCGGCGTTGATGGCGTGCCGCACCGCTTCCAGCATCTCGTCTTCGTCTTCGACAGCGTTCGCGATCAACTCGGCCGGCGACGGGAAGTCGATGCCGTAGAAGCACGGCCATTTCACCGGCGGTGAGGCGATCCGAACGTGCACTTCGACGGCGCCGGCCTCGCGCAGCATCCTGACCAGAGCACGCTGCGTGTTGCCCCGCACGATCGAGTCGTCGACGACGATCAGCCGCTTGCCGCGGATGACTTCCTTGAGCGGGTTGAGCTTCAACCGGATGCCGAGTTGGCGGATGGTCTGCGACGGCTGGATGAATGTGCGCCCGACGTAGGCGTTCTTCATCAGGCCCTGGCCGTAGGGGATGCCGGATTCCTGCGCGTAGCCGACCGCGGCGGGGATACCGGATTCCGGGACGCCGATCACCAGGTCGGCGTCGATCGGATGCTCGCGGGCCAGTCGGCGGCCGATCTCGAGGCGGGCGCCGTGCACCGACCGTCCCGCGATCGTGCTGTCCGGCCGTGCCAGATAGACGTATTCGAAGATGCAGCCCTTGGGTTCGGGGTTGGCGAATCGCGTCGAGCGCACGCCGTCGGCGTCGATCGCGAGCAATTCACCCGGCTCGATGTCGCGGACGAACGAGGCGCCGACGATGTCGAGGGCCGCGGTCTCCGAGGCGACCACCCAGCCGCGGTCCAGTCGTCCCAACGACAACGGCCGCACACCGTAGGGGTCACGGGCGGCGTAGAGAGTGTTCTCGTCCATGAAGGTCAGGCAGAACGCGCCGCGCACAGTCGGCAGCAATTCGAGTGCCGCCTGCTCCAGGCTGGAATCAGCGGCGCCGTGGGCCAGCAACGCGCCCAGCATGTCGGAGTCGGTGGTGGCCGCGCCCGGAACCTTCGAGTTGACCAGCCCGGCCTCGCGGGCGCGGGCGACGAGTTCGGCGCTGTTGACCAGATTGCCGTTGTGCCCCAGGGCAACTCCGGTGCCGGCCGCGGTGTTGCGGAACACCGGCTGGGCGTTCTCCCACGTCGTCGAACCGCTGGTGGAATACCGGCAGTGCCCGACGGCGACGTGGCCTTCCATCGCGGCCAGCGTCTGCTCGTCGAAGACTTGGCTGACCAGCCCGAGATCCTTGAACACCAGCACCTGTGATCCGTCGGCGACGGCGATGCCCGCGGCCTCCTGGCCCCGATGCTGTAAGGCGTAGAGGCCGAAGTAGGTCAGTTTGGCGACTTGTTCCCCGGGGGCCCAGACTCCGAATACACCACATTCCTCACCGGGCGGGTTCTCGTCAGGCACTGGCAGCTGTGTGGTCACGGTGCGGCGGCTCCCTGAGGGCGGATGGCGACGTAACGAAGTCTACGGAAACGACCCTCGTGTCACCGAATTGGCCAAGCGTGTTGCAGTATCTACCAACCACTTTTCGTTCATCAATAATCCCACAAGAGTTCACACATCGCATGCGCCTCAACGGTCACGGGCCGGGGTGACGTGCGTCGCCGAGTTTGACGACCGGCAACCATGCCGCGATCTCCCCGGCACGTGAACCGGAGAGCCGTAACGCCCCCGTCGCGGTGACATCCGTCACCCTCAACAGCCCGGTGGCCAGCAGCAGCCAGGTGCGGGCATCGGTCTCGACGACATTGGGCGGTGTGCCCCGGGTGTGCCGTGGACCGGCCACGCACTGCACCGCGACGAACGGCGGGATCCGGACCTCGACGCTGGCGCCGGGAGCGGCCGCGGCCAAGGTCCGGGCGGTGAGCCGAACCGCGGCGGCCAGATCCGCACGGCCCGGCGACGCGGCGGTGTCGTCGCGTAGCCACTCTTCGACCGCAAGGACGGCATCGCGGGTCTTCGCGGGGTCGACGTGCTGACGGGCGGGGCTCATCGCAGCAGTGCGGCCAGCACTCCTTCGGACGTGCTGCGCAACTCCGCCAGGGGCACCGTGAACAGACCCTGCACCTCCACCGCGTCCGAACTCTGGTCGACGACGCCGATGCGGGTGGCCGGCAGGCCTCGCGCCTCACACATCGACTGGAAGCGACTCTCCTCCGTACGGGGAACGGCGACCAGCACCCGCCCAGCGGATTCAGAGAACAGTGTGACGAACGGGTCTCCCTCGGGAAGCACGATGCGACAACCTGTTTCACCCGCCAGCGCGGATTCGACGATCGCCTGCGCGAGTCCGCCCTCAGACAGGTCGTGGGCCGCGGACACCAGTCCGTCGCGGGAGGCGGCGCTGAGCACGTCGGCCAGCAGTCGCTCGCGCGTCAGGTCGACGGCGGGCGGCAGGCCACCCAGATGGTCTGCGGTGACCTGGGCCCAGATCGAGCCGTCGAATTCGTCGCGGGTGTCGCCGAGCAGGATCAGCGTCTCGCCCGGTTCGGTGCCGAAGGACGTGGGCAGACGTCGGGTCACGTCATCCAGGACGCCCAGCACGCCCACCACCGGAGTGGGCATGATCGCCGTCGTGCCGGTCTGGTTGTAGAAGCTGACATTGCCGCCGGTGACCGGAATGCCCAGTGCCGCACAGCCGTCCGCCAATCCGCGGACAGCCTCCGAGAACTGCCACATCACCCCGGGGTCTTCCGGGGATCCGAAGTTGAGGCAGTTGGTCACCGCGACCGGGGTGGCTCCGGTGACGGCGACGTTGCGGTACGCCTCGGCGAGTGCGAGTTGGGCTCCGGTGTAAGGATCCAGAAACGTGTATCGGCCCGACGCGTCTGTCGAGATCGCGATGCCACGGCCGGTCGCCTCGTCGACGCGCAGCACGCCACCGTCCGCGTGCTCGGCCAGCACGGTGTTGCCGCGCACGTAGCGATCGTATTGCTCGGTGATGTAAGAGCGACTGCACAGATGCGGACTGCCTAGCAACGCAAGCAGAGTCGCGCGCAACTCGTCCCCGGTGGCCGGTCGCGGCAACCCAGCGGAGCGATCGGCATTGAGCTCATCCTGCGACTCGGGTCGAGCGACGGGGCGCTGGTAGACCGGGCCTTCGTGCGCGACGGTCCGCGGCGGAACGTCGACCACGGTTTCGCCGTGCCAGCTGATGCGCAACCGGTCACCGTCGGTGACCTCGCCGATCGTGGTGGCGAGCACCTCCCATTTGCCGCAGACCGCCATGAACGCGTCCACGTTCTCCGGCGCCACCACCGCGCACATCCGCTCCTGCGATTCACTGGACAAGATCTCAGCGGGCGTCATGTTCGCCGCGCGCAACGGAACCGCGTCCAGATCGATGTGCATACCGCCGTCACCGGCAGACGCCAACTCCGATGTCGCACAGGATATTCCAGCGCCGCCGAGATCCTGGATACCGATCACCAGTCCGGCGGAGTACAGCTCCAGACAGCATTCGATGAGCACCTTCTCCATGAAGGGGTCGCCCACCTGAACCGACGGTAGTTTCTTGCGGCCGCCGCCCGACTCGTCGCCGCCGAAGGTTTCCGACGCCAACACCGACACACCGCCGATGCCGTCGAGTCCAGTCCGCGCGCCGAACAGAATGATCTTGTTGCCCGTTCCCGAGGCGAACGCCAGGTGCAGATCCTCTTTCCGGAGCACGCCGACGCACAATGCGTTGACCAAGGGATTGCCGGCGTAGCAGGCGTCGAAGACCGTCTCGCCACCGATATTCGGCAGACCCAGCGAGTTGCCGTAGCCGCCGATGCCGCGCACGACACCGTCGAGCACTCGGCGGGTGTCCGGGGCGTCGGCGGCGCCGAACCGCAACTGGTCCATCACCGCGACCGGCCGGGCACCCATCGCCATGATGTCGCGGACGATGCCACCGACACCGGTGGCCGCACCCTGGTAGGGCTCGACGTAGGAGGGGTGGTTGTGCGACTCGACTTTGAAGGTCACTGCCCACCCGTCGCCGATGTCGACGACGCCGGCGTTCTCTCCGATGCCGGCGAGCATGCCGGCCCGCATCTCGTCGGTGGTGGTCTCACCGAAATAGCGCAGGTGCACCTTGGATGACTTGTATGAGCAGTGCTCGCTCCACATCACCGAGTACATGGCCAGTTCGGCATCGGTCGGCCGGCGACCCAGGATGTCGCGGATCCGCCGATACTCGTCTTCTTTGAGACCAAGCTCGCGGAACGGTTGCGGCTGATCGGGGGTGGCCGCTGCGTGCTCGACGGTATCGATCACCTGGTTGCGCTTCGCCGAGGCAGTCACGGAAGACAGTCTAGATTCCCTGGCCAGTGCGCTCCCGGCTAGCGCGCAGCAGATCCGCGACCCGTTGTCTCTCACCCAGAGCTGAACTCCGGCTACCCGGTGCCCGCCACACAGAATGCGTTGCCGGCGGGGTCGGCCAGCACCACCCAGCGGAAGCTGTCGCCGATGCTGTGCCGGCCGACCTCGGTGGCTCCCGCGGATGTCAGCCGGCTGACTTCGGCGTCGACGTCGGCGGCGCCGAAGTCGACGTGCACCCGGTTCTTGCCGGGCGTCGGATCGGCGACCTTCTGGAAGCCCAGCCGCGGGCCGTCCGGGCGAACGACCGCGATGAATTCGCCCGGAATCAATTCCTGTGTCTGGCCGTCGAAGTGCTGCGCCCACCAGTCAGCCAGCTGTGCTGGGTCGCTGCAGTCGAAGGTGATCATCTCCACGTTGAGTGCCATACCGGGGATGGTAGGTCAGCCCGGTGACAAGAATGCCCGTAACGCCGCGGCGTAGGCGGGAACGTCGTTGGCGCCCATCAGTTCCCGCGCGGAGTGCATCGCCAGCTGCGGAGCACCGACGTCAACGGTCGGAATTCCGGTCCGGGCCGCGGTCATCGGGCCGATCGTCGAGCCGCATGGCAGATCGGCCCGATGCTCGTAACGCTGCAGCGGAACCCCGGCCTGTTGGCACGCCAGCGCGAACGCCGCCGCGGTGCGGCCGTCGGTGGCGTACCGCAGATTCGGATGCACCTTGAGCACCGGACCGCCGTTGATCGCGATCAGGTGTCCAGGCTCATGCCGCTCCGGGTAGTTGGGATGGGTGGCGTGCGCCATGTCCGCCGACGCGACCATCGACCCGGACAGCCGGCGCAGAAAGTCCGCTCGTCCGCCGCCGCCGGCCAGCACGATGCGTTCCAGCGTGGTGACCAACAGCTCTGAGTCGGCGCCGTGATCCGAAGTGGATCCGACCTCTTCGTGATCGAAGAGCGCAAGCACCGGCAGGTACTCGGTCGACGTGGCGTCCAAAAACGCCTCCAGGCCCGCATAGCAGGAGGCTTGGTTGTCCAGTCGCGGCGCGCTGACGAACTCTTCGTCGACACCCGTCAGGCGCGACGGCGTCAGGTCGTGGGTCATCAGATCGGCGCCGAGCACGTCGTCGGGAGCGGCGCCGATCTGTTCGGCGACATAGCCGACGAACGATCGGGGTGCAGCACCGGCACCCCACACCGCGTTGACGTGGCGCTGCGGGTCCAGCGTCAACGATTTGCGGTCGTCGGTCAGGTGGATGGCCAGTTGCGGCACCCGCAGGATCGGGGCGTCGATGCGGACCAGGCGATGTGCGATGCCGGCACCGTCGCGCACCGACAGCCGCCCGCTGATGCCCAGGTCGCGGTCCAGCCACGAGTTCAGCCAGGCGCCCCCGTAGGGCTCCAGCGCGATCACCTGCCAGCCGACGATCTCGCGGTCGGGATGCTGCTTGACTCGCAAGTTGGGGCTGTCGGTGTGGCCGCCGATGACCCGGAACGGCCGGATGCCGGAATCGTTGTCGCTATTCCAGGCGACCAGCGAGCCGGCCCGGATCATGAAGAACTTGCCCGCCTCCGGCCAGTCGTCGGCTTCGGACAGTTCGGTGTAACCGTCCGCGAGCAGTCGGGACGCGACGGTGGCGCAGACGTGGAACGGCGACGGCGACGCGTCGATGAACTCGCATAAACCCTGCGCGGTGGCCGCCATCAGCCCATCTTTTCATCACGAGCTCACCTGGCACGTTAGGGTCGAATCCGTGCCTGCTCCGCAACCGCAACCGGTGCTCGCGCCGTTGACGCCGGCTGCGATCTTCTTGGTGGTCACCATTGACCAGGGTGGCGAAGAGGTCGTGCACGACGCGCTGGCCGACATTTCCGGGCTGGTGCGGGCAACCGGATTCCGTGACCCAACCAAGAATCTGTCGGTGATCACCTCGATCGGCTCGCCTGCCTGGGACCGGCTGTTCGAGGGTCCGCGACCCGCCGAGCTGCATCCATTCGTCGAACTGGACGGCCCGCGGCACCACGCCCCGGCCACGCCCGGTGACCTGTTGTTCCACGTTCGGGCCGAGACGCTGGACGTGTGCTTCGAGTTGGCCAATCACATTCTGCGGTCGATGGCCGGCGCGGTGACCGTGGTCGACGAGGTGCACGGTTTCCGGTTCTTCGACAACCGCGATCTGCTCGGCTTCGTCGACGGGACTGAGAATCCCGATGGCGCGCTGGCGGTTTCGGCAACCACAGTCGGCGACGAAGATGCGGAGTTCGCCGGCTCGTGCTACGTGCACGTGCAGAAGTATCTGCACGACATCGGCGCGTGGGATTCGCTGTCGGTCAGCGAGCAGGAGCACGTGATCGGCCGGACCAAGCTGGAAGACCTCGAACTCGACGATGACGACAAGCCGGACAACGCGCATATCGCGCTCAACGTCATCACCGACGACGACGGCACCGAGCTCAAGATCGTCCGGCACAACATGCCGTTCGGCGAGCTGGGCAAGGGCGAGTTCGGCACGTATTTCATCGGCTATTCGCGAACGCCGCAGGTGACTGAGCGGTTGCTGCGCAACATGTTTCTCGGCGACCCGCCCGGTAATACCGATCGCATCCTGGACTTCTCCACCGCCGTCACCGGCGGACTGTTCTTCTCCCCAACCGTCGACTTCCTCGACGATCCGCCTGCGCTGCCGGGTTCGCCGGAAGCGGCTTCGGCGGCAATTGACTCACCCGCAGATGGCTCGTTGGCGATCGGCAGTTTGAAAGGAATCCCGCAATGAACAACCTGTACCGCGATCTTGCGCCGGTCACCGAAGAAGCCTGGGAAGAAATCGAAGTGGAGGCGACGCGGACCTTCAAGCGCCATATCGCAGGCCGGCGTGTGGTCGACGTCAGCGGGCCGGGCGGACCGAAGACCGCGTCGGTCAGCACTGGACGACTGCTGGACGTGAAAGCGCCCGCCGATGGCGTCGTGACGCACCTGCGGGCAAGCAAACCACTTGTGCGCCTTCGTGTTCCGTTCACATTGTCCCGCTCGGAGATCGACGACGTGGAACGCGGTTCGCAAGACTCCGATTGGGACCCGGTCAAGGTCGCCGCCAAGAAATTGGCGTTCGTCGAGGACCGTGCCATCTTCGAGGGGTACGCCGCCGCGTCGATCGAGGGCATCCGAAGCTCCAGCAGCAACCCGCCGCTCAACCTTCCCGCCGATCCGCGCGAGATCCCCGACATCATCACCCAGGCGCTGACCGAACTGCGGTTGGCCGGCGTCGACGGTCCCTACTCGGTGCTGCTGTCCGCCGACGTCTACACGAAGGTCAGCGAGACCACCGAGCACGGCTATCCGATCCTCGAGCACATCAACCGGCTGGTCAACGGCGACATCATCTGGGCGCCGGCCATCGACGGTGCCTTCGTCCTGACCACGCGCGGTGGCGATTTCGACCTGCAACTGGGCACCGACGTATCGATCGGCTACTTGTCTCACGATGCCGACACCGTGCAGTTGTATCTGCAGGAGACCCTGACGTTCCTGAACTACACCGCCGAGGCGTCGGTGGCGCTGAGTCCGTAGGGCGTTGGCCGCCGACCTCACAAACCGGGCCGTCGAGACGTCTTCCGAGTAGTCAGCAATCACGACGATCTTCGGAGGTCCACCGTGTCCATCGCAACATCGACGAATCGCCACATCGTCGTCGACTCACCGATCGGCCCGCTCACCGTGGTGCGCGACGACGACGGCTTGACCGGTCTCTATTACCCCGGGCACTGGACCAACCCGGATCAAGTGGGTTTCGGGCCGCGCGTTGACACGACGGACGATCCAGAGTTCGACGCGGCGATCGCCCAGCTGACCGGCTACTTCGCCGGTGAGCGGCAGGTTTTCGATCTGCCGCTCAACCCACAGGGCAGCGACCGGGCCCGGCGGCTCTGGCAGCTCCTCGCCGAAATTCCATACGGCCAGACCACGACTTACGGTGCGCTGGCACGCGAGATCGGCGGCGGCATCAGCCCGCGAGCCGTAGGCGGCTTCGTCGGCCACAACCCGCTGTCGATCTTCATTCCCTGCCATCGGGTGGTCGGGTCCACCGGGAAGCTCACCGGATACGCCGGCGGCCTGGGCCGCAAACAGTACCTGCTTGAGCTTGAACAAGCGATACCGGTTGCGCCGCAAGCATTGTGGTGACGGCCAGGTGAAGTCTCCGTTCGAGACGATCGTCGCCCAGCACGGCCCCACCGTGCTGCGGGTGGTTCGCGCGGTACTCGGCCACGCGGACGCTGACGACGCCTGGTCCGACACCTTCCTGGCCGCGATGAAGGCGTACCCCGACCTGCCTGCCAACGCCAACGTCGAGGCGTGGCTGGTCACCATCGCCCACCGCAAGGCGATCGACATCATCCGCGCCGCGTCACGACGGGCAACGCCGGTCGCGGATACGCCCGATGCGACATCGCCGGATCACGCTGACAGGCCACACTTCGAATTGACCGAAGCCGTTGCGGCGCTGCCACCCAAGCAACGGCAGGCGGTCGCCTATCACTATCTGGCCGGGCTGCCCTACGCCGAGATCGCAGCGCTGCTCGATAGCAGCCCGGCCGCCGCCCGGCGCGCAGCCGCCGACGGCATCGCCGCGCTGCGGCGTACGTATCCATCACTCGACATGGAGTCCGACCATGAGAAGTATTGACCTCGCCGCGCTGTATCCGGTCGACGACGTCGACATCGCCCGTCTGCACGCTCGCCTGGCAGCGGCCGCCGAACACGATGATGTGCTCGACGTCGCGTACCGCACGGTCGATTCTCCTGTGGGCCCGCTCTTGATCGCCGCGACACCGCGAGGGCTGGTACGCGTCGCATTCGACAGTGAAGGCAATGACACTGTGCTGCAGAGTCTTTCCGACCGGATCAGCTCGCGGGTGCTGAATGCACCGGCACGTCTCGACGCCGTCGCACACCAGCTGGACGAATACTTCTCCGGGCAACGTCACCGTTTCGACCTGCCGTTGGATTGGCGACTATCCAAAGGATTTCGCCGCACTGTACTCGAGCACTTGGCAGCCGACATCGGCTACGGGACCACGGCCAGTTACGGCACATTGGCCCGACTTTCAGGGTCGCCCAAGGCAGTTCGGGCGGTCGGGACGACATGCGCGACCAACCCCATTCCCGTCGTCGTGCCCTGCCATCGGGTGGTGCGCGCGGACGGCACGATGGGTCAATATCGAGGAGGACCCGCCGCCAAACGCGTTCTGCTGGATCTCGAACGCGCCGAATGACTTCGGCGCGACCGGCGCGTAACCGGGTCACTCCGACCGGCACGATCGTCGCCGTGACGGCGCGGGGAGCGTGGATGGGCAACCGGGGCAGGCTGCATGAAGGCCGTGGCGCCCGGGACATCGTGCGTAATCACCAGTCGAAAGCCTGGATCACCTGCCTGCTGGAGTTCAAAGATCGCCACGCCCCGCAGTGGGCGCCGAATCACTACACCCAGCTGTTCTTCCTCGACGAGGCCGTCGCCTTGGCGGCCGGTCACCGCCCGTGCGCCGAATGCCGCCGCGGCGACTTCAACGCCTACCGCCAGGCATGGACCCAAAGCCATGGTGGGGCAATGCCATACGCCAAGGACATGGACAGCCGGCTGCACCGCGAGCGAACAAACCCGGCCCAACACATCCGGCCGTGGACTGCGCTGCCCGACGGAGTGTTCGTTCACACCGACGACGGCCCCGCCGTTGTCGTCGACGACCATCTGGCGGTGTGGAATGACCAGGCTTACACCTACCTGAAGCGCCTACCCAGGCCGACAGAAGGTCTCGCGGTGGTGCTGACTCCGTCGTCGACGATCGACGTATTGCGTGCCGGATATCCGGTGCAGATCGACCGGTCAGCAAGCAAAAATAATCTTCTCGAACGAGGAGAGTAGAAAATACGCTGATAGCGGTCCGGCTCGAGCCGTATCGTGCCAAGCAGGGGATCCGATCGACGATTGAGCGGGGGACCATGAGCGACGGCACAGACGCGGCGCAGGACGAGCCAGAGACCGCCAAGTGGGATCCGACGTTCACCAGACAGGTCGCCGACACGGTCGGACCGTTGATCAAGCGGTGGCATCGCGCCGAGGTCCGCAACATCGACAACATCCCGTCCGCCGGCGGAGCGCTGGTGGTGTCCAACCATTCCGGCGGCATGCTGACGCCGGATGTGTTCATCTTCTCGCCGGCGTTCTATGACGCGTTCGGTTACAGCCGCCCCGTCTACACCCTGGCCCATTACGGCGTGTTCCTCGGACCGATGGACGGCGTGCTTCGCCGTCTCGGCGTCATCGAGGCCAGTCGGGAGAACGCCGCCAAGGCGCTGCACTCCGGCGCGGTCGTGCTGGTCTTCCCCGGCGGTGACTACGACTCTTACCGTCCCACGTTCAGCGAGAACACCATCGACTTCAACGGCCGCACCGGGTACGTCAGGACCGCGATCGAAGCCGGCGTGCCGATCGTGCCGACCGTCTCGATCGGTGGACAGGAGACCCAACTGTTCTTGACGCGGGGCAACTGGTTGGCCCGCAAGCTGGGCCTGACCAAGGCGCGGATGGACATTTTGCCGATGAGCTTCGGTTTCCCGTTCGGCTTGAGCGTGATCTTTCCCCCGAACGTGCCGCTGCCGTCCAAGATCGTCACCGAGGTGCTCGAGCCGATCGACGTCACCGCCCGCTTCGGCGACGACCCGGATGTCGACGAGGTCGACGAATATGTGCGCTCGGTGATGCAGACCGCGCTGAAACGCCTTGCGCAGCAACGCCGCTTCCCCGTCCTGGGCTAGACGATGCGGGGGCCGGCGTGAAGAGACTCAACGGTATGGACGCCATGCTGCTCTACAGCGAGACGCCCAATTTGCACACGCACACGCTGAAGGTCGCCGTCATCGATCCGTCCGGCGGCGACGCCGAGTTCAACTTCGACGCCTTCCGGGATCATGTGCGCCGCCGGCTGCATCTGCTGGAACCGTTGCGCTACAAGCTCGTCGACATCCCGTGGCGTTTGCATCACCCGATGTGGCTGGAGAACTGCGACGTCGACCTGGATTACCACCTGCGCCGGATCCAGGTCCCCGCACCCGGTGGCCGTCGGGAACTCGACACCGTGATCGGCACCGTGGCGTCCACACCGCTCGACCGCACCCGCCCGTTGTGGGAGTTCCATTTCGCCGAAGGGCTGGCAGGCGGACGATTCGCCCTGATCGGCAAGATCCATCACGCCCTGGCCGACGGTGTCGCCTCGGTCAACCTGCTGGCCCGCGCGATGGACCTGACCGACGGACCGGCCGATGAGCGGGACAACGACGAGACCGGTGTCTCACCGACGACGGCGGGTCTGCTGGGAGCCGCCGCCCGCGACCACGTCACGCAAATCGCCGAGCTGCCGGGGCTGCTCAGCGACGCCACCAACGGGTTCTTCCGGGTGCGCCGCCGTACCCGGGAGCGCGGCGAGCACCCTGACCTCGCGGATGCGTTCGACGCGCCGCCGACCTTCCTCAACCACGTGGTCTCGCCGCAGCGCCGGTTCGCCACCGTCGCGCTGCGGCTGGCCGACGTCAAGGAGACCGCCAAAGCGCTGGGCATCACGATCAACGACTTGGTGCTCGCGACCGCCGCCGGCGGCTTGCGGCAGCTGTTGCTGACTTACGACGGCAAAGCCGACCGTCCGATCATCGCGTCGGTACCGACGGCGACCGACAGGTCGGATCGAGTGACCGGCAACGAGATCAGCGGGCTGTCGATTTCGCTACCAGTCCATATCGCTGACCCGGCCGAGCGGGCTCGGCTGGTGGCGCTGGCCACCAAGATCGCCAAGGAAGACCACGAAATCCTCGGACCACGGCTGTACGGGCAGCTGATGGGCTACCTGCCGACCGCGATCGCCCCGGCGGCATTCCGGTGGCTCGGTGCGCGCGACGCCCCCAACAAGATCATGAACGTCGCGGTCTCCAGCGTTCCCGGGCCTCGGGAGCGGGGTCACTTCGGCGGTGCGCCGGTCAGCGAGATCTACTCGACGGGCGTGCTGTCCCCTGGAGCACCGGTCAACATCACCGTGTGGAGCTACGTCGACCAGCTCGGTGTCGCGGTGCTCACCGACGACCAGACCTTCAACGACGCGCACGAAGCCACCGACGCGCTCACTGCGGCATTCAGCGAACTGCGCAGTGCTGCAGGGTTTTCAGAGAACAGCAGCCCGACCGACCTGGTCGCCGAACACGCGCTGCGCTGACGTCAGGCAGTCAGCACCGCGTCCAGCGCCGAAAAGAACAGGCCGAGCCCGTCGTCGGACGGCCCGGTCAACGCCTCGGTGGCGTGTTCGGGGTGCGGCATCAGCCCGACGACGCGACCGTTGGCGGAGCTGATGCCGGCGATATCGCGCAGTGAGCCGTTGGGATTGTCGAGATAGCGGAACACCACGCGCCCTTCGCCTTCCAGCTCGTCGAGCACCTCGGCGGAGGCGACGTATCGACCTTCACCGGACTTCAACGGAACCAGCAGGTCGGCGTCGGACTCGTAGCGTGTCGTCCACGCCGTCGACGTCGACGCCACCCGCAGCCACACATCGCGGCAGATGAAATGCAGACCGGCGTTGCGGGTGAGCGCACCCGGCAGTAAGCCAGCCTCGCAGAGCACTTGAAAACCGTTGCAAATGCCGAGAACTGGCAGGCCGCGGGCTGCGGCGGCAACGACTTCACCCATCACCGGAGCGAATTTCGCGATGGCGCCGCAGCGCAGATAGTCGCCGTAGGAGAAGCCGCCGGGCACCACAACAGCGTCCACGCCCTTGAGGTCGGCGTCGGCATGCCACAGGCTGACGGCTTCGGCCCCGACCGCGCGCGCCGCGCGGGCCGCGTCGATGTCGTCGAGGGTGCCGGGGAAGGTGATGACGCCGATCCGCGCCGTCACTGCGGTTCTCGGCTTACGGTCCAGTCTTCGATCACGGTGTTGGCCAACAGCGACTCCGCGATCTCGTCGAGTGCCGCGTCGTCGACGCTGTCGTCGACCTCGAGCTCAAACCGCTTGCCCTGCCGCACTTGTGAGATGCCGCCGTGTCCAAGCCGACCCAGCGCGCCGACGATCGCCTGACCCTGCGGGTCGAGGATCTCAGCCTTGGGCATCACGTGTACAACCACCCGCGCCACCGGCGTTCCTCCTACTGGTCTCCGCTGCTCGGCGCCAACTCTACCGGTCGACACCCCGACTGCCCGGTCAGCACGAGCCGAGATAGGCCGCGCATACCGGCGCGCTCATCGCGTCCAGCACCTGGGCATCCGAAATTATCGGCCAGGCCAGCTGGACGGGGTCGGTGGCCCACATCGTCAGCTCACTGAGCGTGCTGTTTTCCGGGTGTGCGACGAGATAGGTATGCATGAGCACGGGACCGCTGATGACAGCGGCAAGCCGGTTGGGCTCGTCGACGGTGACCGACGGCGATTCCGCCGCTGCTCCGAGCTGACATCCGCGCAGCGCGGCCGCGGCAATCGCCAACACCGACGACGCGTCCTGGCCGCCGCGCGCGGTGTCGCCGCGCCAGTGCAAGACCTGGGCCCGCAGCTGCCACTGACCGGCGGCGGTCTCCACCGTCGCCCGAGCGGCGACGGCGGAGTTGCGGATGTCTTGCGCCGACGCGGGTGTCGCGCACACCTCCTCGAACCGGAATCGGGGCGTCGCCGTCCCCGTCATCGACACCGCGGACCCGGCCAGCGACGGCCAGTGATACGTCGAATACAGCGGAATCGCCGACGACGATATCCATGCAGTGTCCGGAATCTGGTCACAGACCGGTGGACACGTCTCCGGGTCCGCGACAGCGCTGTCCGCCGACGAGAGGCATGTCGCGGCCAAGCTGCCCGCGATCAGCATCGCCGCCCAGACTAGGCGCATGCTCTGCACACCCATGAGCGCACAATCGTAGACATGCAACTCACGCATTTCGGTCATTCCTGCGTTCTTGCCGACTTCGGCCACACCACGGTGCTGTTCGACCCGGGCACCTTCTCGCACGGCTTCGAGGGCATCACCGGTCTCTCCGCAATCGTGATCACCCACCAGCACCCCGATCACGTAGATGAGAACAGGCTGCCTGCGCTGCTCGACGCCAATCCAGGTGCCGCGTTGTACGCCGATCCGCAGACCACCGCCCAGCTGGATGTGCCGTGTCAGGCCGTGCATGTCGGCGACGAGTTGTCCGTCGGCCAGCTGACCGTGCGCGCACTCGGCGGCAGGCACGCGGTCATCCATCCGGACATCCCGGTGATCGACAACATCTCCTACCTCATCGGCGACGGCGAGCACCCCGCGCGGTTCATGCATCCCGGCGATGCGCTGTTCGTCCCGGACGAGCCGGTGGACGTGTTGGCCACGCCCGCTGCCGCACCGTGGATGAAGATCTCCGAGGCGGTCGACTACCTGCGGGCCGTGGCGCCGGCCCGGGCAGTGCCCATCCACCAGGGCATCATCGCCCCGGACGCCCGCGGCATCTACTACGGCCGTCTCACCGAGATGACCGACACCGACTTCCAGGTGCTGCCGGAGGAAAACTCGGTCACCTTTTAACCGCGAGAAAGCTAGGCGATGTCGCTCGCCGCGCCGCGGCCCGCCGCACGACCGGAGAAGATGCATCCGCCGAGGAACGTTCCCTCCAACGCCCGGTAGCCGTGCACGCCGCCGCCGCCGAAGCCGGCCACTTCACCGGCAGCATAAAGCCCGTCGAGCGGAGTTCCGTCGGCCTTGAGCACGCGCGAGTCCAGGTCGGTTTCCAACCCGCCCAACGTCTTTCGCGTCAGGATGTGCAGCTTGACCGCGATCAGCGGTCCGGCCTTGGGGTCGGCGATACGATGCGGCGCAACGACGCGGCCCAGTCGGTCGCCGAGGAACCCGCGAGCGGCACGGATCGCGGTGATCTGACCGTCCTTGCTGAAGTGGTTCGCGACCTCGCGATCACGGGCGGTCACCTCGTCAGCGACGGTCGCATAATCCAGCGGCGCTACATCGGGCAACTTGTTCATCGCGGTGACCAGCTCGCGCAGCGAGTTCGCGCTGACGAAGTCGACGCCCCGGTCGAGGAAGGCCTGCACCGGACCCGGCGCGCCCGAACCCGCCCTCGACGCCAGCAGTTGACGCACACTGCGACTGGTGAGGTCGGGGTTCTGCTCTTGCCCGGACAAGCCGAATTCTTTACCAATGATCTTGGCGTTCAACACAAACCAGGTGTAGCCGAAACCGGACTTCGCGATGTACTCCAGCGTGCCCAGCGTGTCGAAGCCGGGATACAGCGGCACCGGTAAACGTTTACCGGTGGCGTCCAGCCACAGCGATGACGGCCCCGGAATGATCCGGATGCCGTGCAGCGGCCAGACCGGGTCGTAGTTGGTGATGCCTTCGGTGTAGTGCCACATCCGGTCCCGGTTGATCACCCGGGCGCCGGTCTTCTCGGTGATCGCGATCATCCGGCCGTCGACGTGAGCGGGAACCCCGGCGAGCAACTGCTCGGGAACCCGTCCCATCCGTGCGGGCCAGTTCGCCCGCACCAGTTCGTGATTGCCACCGATGCCGCCGCTGGTGACGATCACGGCCTGGGCGCGAAACTCGAACTGGCCGATGACTGTTCGCGACGACGTGACGCCGCGCGGCTCAGTCGAAGGCTCGAGCACGCTGCCCTGGACTCCGGTCACCGCATCGCCCTCGACGATCAACTCGTCGACCTGATGGCGGTACGCGAATCGGACGTTCGGCTTGTCACGCAGTCGCCGCGCGAAGATCTCCACGATGGCCGGGCCGGTGCCCCAGGTGATGTGGAAGCGGGGGACCGAGTTGCCGTGGCCCTGAGCGCCGTAACCGCCGCGTTCGGCCCAGCCCACCAACGGGAAGATCTGCAGACCCCGGGCCCGCAGCCAACTACGTTTCTCTCCGGCCGCGAAATCGACGTAGGCATGCGCCCACTGCCTCGGCCAGTAGTCTTCCTGCCGGTCGAACGCTGCGGTGCCAAGCCAGTCTTGCAGCGCGAGTTCGTGGCTGTCGTGTACGCCCAGTCGGCGCTGCTCGGGGCTGTCGACGAAGAACAAGCCGCCGAACGACCAGAACGCCTGCCCGCCGAGGTTCGCGGCGTTCTCCTGGTCGACGATCAGCACCTGCTTGCCGCGATCCGCCAACTCGCAGGCAGCCACCAGGCCGGCCAGGCCCGCGCCAACGATGACGACGTCCGTGTGCGTATCGCTCATGGCGCTACACAGTAGCGACCCGGACGGTCAGGCTGCGTCGAGAACGGCCTGATCGGCCCGCCACTGATACACCGTCGGTGTGCATCCCTGCAGCAGCGCCAGATCGACCGAATCCAGCATCGCTTGCGACGGGCCGGGCTTGCGCAGGTGATGCGCCGCGACAGCGACCCGCACAACGCCCCCGCGGCGCGCCACCCGCTCTGCCGACAACACCAGCATGCGGCACCACCACGGCTCGGCCAGGAAGCCTTCGCCGATGCCCAACACCCGGGACCGCACCGTCGAGTGACCGACCAGGTCAGTGATGCCATGCAGATCAGCAAGAAGGCGGAACCCGTTGTGCGGCAACGCCGTCACCGTTCCTGGCGACACCGTCCACCGCGGTGCCGCGAACAGCCGGGTGCGCAGCCCGAGGTGTTCCAGCACTCGGTCGGCGGCCATCAGGCGCAAATTGGCTTCGTGCGCGGGCAGCACCGCGAACTCGCCGCGACGCTTTTTGGTGGTCGCATCATCGAATCCGTTGAGCAGGATCGCATCGCCGTCCGCGCGCCGGCCGCCCAACCACTCGACAGTGCCCGGATCGTGGTCCAGCCGGTAGCCACCCTTCAGACGTGGGGCGACCAGAAACGACACCGGCACTGAGCGGGCATCCATCTTCTCGCAGAACTCGGCGACGTCGGGCAGCGTGCGTTCACTGATCCCGGAGACCGAGACGATCAACTTCCCAGACACACCTCAAGTTTGACGATCTCAGGTGTCCAGACGGTGACATACACGCGGACAGCAAGCGTCCGTTCTGCCCGACTACCAGCTAATTCGGCAGGACCGCCTCGACGGCTGTGATCACCTCAGGCGCATCAGGCACCGTCTGCGGGCGAAATCGGTTGACCACTTCTCCGCCGGGGGCGACCAGAAACTTCTCGAAGTTCCACGTCACGTCACCGGCCTCGCCCTCGGCGTCAGCCGTCTTGGTCAGTTCCGCGTACAGCGGGTGCCGCCCTGGTCCGTTGACCTCCGTTTTGGCTAACAACGGAAACGTCACCCCGTAGGTCGTCGAGCAGAACGTCTGGATTTCTTCGGCGGTGCCGGGTTCTTGGCCCATGAACTGATTGCACGGAACCCCGATGACAGTCAGACCGCGGTCGGCGTAGTCGCGCGCGAGCTGCTCGAGCGCCGCGTATTGCGGTGTCAATCCGCATTTGGACGCCACGTTGACAACCAGCACCGCGCGGTCGCTGTACGCGGCCAGCGACGTCGGGTGGCCATCAAGGCTGGTCAAGGCGATCTGGGACAAAGTCATAACCTCCGACGCTACCCTCATCTCCCCCGCGCAAAGTATGTTGGTCAGCTAGGTAATTTCTGGTTACTGTGGAGATCATGTCTTCTCCGGCGGCGCCTTCGACCGCGAACACCGAACCGGCGGTCGGCGAACTGCGCGACTACCCTGAGACCCTGGATGCCGGCCTGCTGCGGATCGCCGGTGTCTGCATTCTCGCCTCGGTGATGGCAATCCTGGACGGCACGGTCGTCAGCGTTGCGCAACGCACCTTCATCGGAGAGTTCTCCTCCACCCAGGCTGTCGTGGCGTGGACGATCACCGGTTATACGCTCGGGCAGGCCACGGTGATCCCGCTGGCCGGCTGGGCATCCGACCGATTCGGCACCAAGCGGCTGTTCATGGGCGCGGCGCTGTGGTTCACCTTGGCATCCCTGCTGTGCTCAATGGCGTCAAACATCAACGAGCTCATCGCCTTTCGAATAATCCAAGGGTTCGGCGGCGGAATACTGGTGCCGCTGACGCTGATCATTCTGACGCGCGAAGCGGGTCCGAGACGGCTCGGCCGGCTGATGGCGGTGCTCGGTATCCCGATGCTCCTCGCCCCGATGTGTGGGCCGGTCCTCGGTGGCTGGCTGATCAGCGCTTACGGTTGGCAATGGATTTTCCGGATCAACCTGCCGGTCGGCGCGATCCTGCTGGTGCTCGCGGCGTCGATCTTCCCCAGAGATCGTCCCCGCCCGTCGGAGGCGTTCGACTTCGTCGGGATGCTCTTGCTGTCACCGGGATTGGCAACATTGCTGTTCGGCATCTCCTCCGTGCCACGGCATGACAGCTTCACCGACAACCACGTGTGGATACCGGGCCTCATCGGGGTCACCTTGATCACCGCGTTCGTTCTGCACGCGCTGCACCGCACACAGCATCCACTTATCGATCTGGCACTGTTCAGGAATCGCGCGGTGACCATGTCCAACTCCGCGATGTTCTTGTTCTCGGTCGGTTTCTTCGGCGCCGTCCTGGTGATTCCCAGTTATCTTCAGCAACTACTGCACGAGACACCGTTGCAGTCCGGTTTGCAGCTGATCCCGCAGGGACTCGGCGCGATGCTCACCATGCCGCTGGCCGGGACCCTGATGGACAAACGCGGACCCCGCAACGTCCTACTGGCGGGCATCGCGCTGATCTGTACCGGATTGACCGTATTCGCCTATGGCGCATGGCAACAGGCGGAGTACATGCCGATCCTGATGATCGGGCTGGTGATCACCGGCATCGGCCTCGGCTGCACCCTGACTCCGCTGTCGGGAGCCGCGGTACAGACGTTGGCACCCAATGAAGTAGCGCGCGGGTCGACGCTACTCAGCGTCAATCAACACGTCGCAGTTGCGGTCGGCACCGCGCTGATGTCGGTGATCTTGACCAGCCAGTTCAATCGCAGCCAAACCATCGGCACCGCGGAGAAACTCGGGATCCTACGAGGAAAGTTCGCAAAGCACGGCGCACCGGCGCCGCCGCACCACGAGGTCTCGGCCGATTTCACTACCCGGCTGATGCATGACCTCACCCACTCCTACACCCTCGTCCTGGTGGTGGCGGTCGTCGTTGTCGCGCTGACCCTCGTGCCGGTGGCGTTCCTGCCCAACAAGCCGCCGCCGGCGGGCAAGCGCGAAGTGCCGCTTCCGCTCGCCTAGCCGGTCCGCGGCTTGCAGCGCAGCTACCCTTGCGCGCCGCTGAGCAGATCGTCGACCTGACCGCTGCCGTAGTGGTCGCGATCCGCGGCAGCCAACAGCCAGGCATATTGGTAGGCGGTCTCTTTCCAGCGCTCGTAGCGGCCGCTGATACCGCCGTGGCCGGCGGTCATCTGCGTCTTCAACAGCACCGGGTTTCCGTCAGTCTTGGTATGCCGGAGCGCCGCAACCCATTTCGCCGGCTCGACGTAGTAGACCCGGGTGTCGTGCAGCGACGTCATCGCCAGAATGGCCGGGTACTTCTGCGGGGCGACGTTCTCGTAGGGCGAATAGGACTTCATGTAGTGGTACACATCGTTGTCGCGCAGGGGGTTTCCCCATTCATCCCACTCGGTGACGGTCAGCGGCAGCGACGGGTCCAGGATCGTCGTCAGCGGGTCGACGAACGGTACCTGCGCCAAAATTCCGGCGAACAGATCGGGTGCGATGTTGGCTACCGCGCCCATCAGCAGACCGCCCGCGCTACCGCCCAGCGCGACCAGGTGTTCCGGGCTGGTGAGCCCGGTGTCCACCAGATGCTGTGCGACTGAGACGAAGTCGGTGAAACTATTCTTCTTCTCCAACAGCTTGCCGCGCTCGTACCACAGTCGGCCCATCTCCCCGCCGCCGCGAACGTGGGCCACGGCGAAGACCATCCCTCGGTCCAGCAGCGAAAGCCGCGCGATGGAAAAGCGCGGATCTTCGCACATCTCATAGGCGCCATATCCGTAGACAAGCGCCGGAGCCGGGAATTCGATGTCGGCCCGATGCACGATGGAAATCGGTATCTTCGTGCCGTCGGCCGCGTGCGCCCACTCCCGACGTTCGACGTAATCTTCACGCCGGTAATCGCCGAGCACCGGCTGCTCACGCAGCAGAGTGCGCTCCCCGGTGACGAGATCGAGGTCGTAGACCCGTACCGGTGTGACGAACGATCCCGCGCCGACTCGGAGCTTGGGTGAGTCCCAGTTCGGGTTGCCCGCCAGTCCCGCCGACATCAGCTCAGAGTCGAACGAGATCTCTTCGGGTCGGCCGTAGTCGTCACCGTCGATGGGCCACAACTGAATTCGGGGTAGCGCATCGCCTCGGTAGCTGACGACCAGGTGGCCCGCGAATGCATCGACGCCGTCCAGTCGGACATCGTCGCGGTGCGGAATCAGGGTGCGCTGGGCGCTGGGGTCGTCGACGGGTGCCTCGACCAACGTGAAGTTGACCGCGCCGTCGTTGTGCAGAATCAAGAACCGGTTCTGCCCACCGACAATCGCGTGCTCGACTGAGTATTCGACACCGTCGCGGCGCGGCAGCACGGTGACGAACTCGGCATGCGGGTCCGAGGCGTCCGCGTAACGCACTTCGGAGGTGATGGCTGAGCCCGCGGCGATCTGGATATAGGCGTCGCTGCGGGTGCGGCCGACTCCCAGCCAGTACTTCTCGTCGGCTTCGTGGTACACCTTCTCGGCGGGCAGACCCGAGGCCAGCCGATGCCGCCACACGGTGTCCGGACGCCACGCGGCATCGACCGTGGTGTAGTAGACGGTTTGATTGTCGGTGGCCCACGTCGCGCCCGCGCCGATACCGACTATCTCGTCGGGGTACTGCTCTGCACTGCGAAGATCTCTGAACCGCAGGGTGTATCGCTCGTCGCCGACCACGTCGACGGAGTAGGCGAGCACGTTTCCGTCCGGGCTGATGCTGGCAGCACCCAGCGAGAAGAAGTCGTGTCCTTCGGCTTCGACGTTTTCGTCGAGCAGCACCTGCTCGCCGGGAATCTCGGTGTGCTCGTCGAGCGCCGGCGGGTTCCAGTCATCAGGATCGCTTACCGCGCAACGGCAATGGACACCGTACTGCTTGCCTTCGAAGCTACGGGCGTAGTACCACCAGTCGCCGCGGCGGACCGGCACCGAAAGATCGGTCTCCTTGGTGCGGGCTTTGATCTCGTCAAAGATCTTTTGTCGCAACGGCTCAAGCGGAGCGGTCGACTCGTCAGCGTATTCGTTCTCCGCTTCCAGGTAGGCGAGCACTTCGGGGTTGGCCTTGTCGCGCAGCCACTCGTACGGGTCGACGAACACGTCGCCGTGGAACTCTCGCCGGGTGTCCACCCGCTTGGCGACGGGCGGCTTACTGCTGTCGCTCATGCGCCGGGGCCGATCCAGTCGTCGAACCGTAGCCCGGAGATCCGTTCGTAGGCCTCGACGTAGCGAGCGCGGGTGGCGTCGATGATGCTGTCCGGTAGCGGAGGCGGCGGCTCGGATCCACCGCGGTCCCAACCTGACTCGGGGCTGGTCAGCCAGTTACGGACGAACTGCTTGTCGAAGCTGTGCTGTACCTCACCGACACGGTAGTCGGCCGCGGGCCAATATCGCGACGAATCCGGGGTGAAGACTTCGTCGGCGAGCACCAGGTTGTCGTTCCCATCCACGCCGAACTCGAATTTAGTGTCCGCGATGATGATTCCCTTTCGCAGCGCGTGGTCGGCGGCTTGGATGTAGGTCTGCAATGTCCGGTCGCGCAATTGGTTCGCGCGAACACCCCCGACCATCTGAATCACCTGCGCGAACGAGATGTTCTCATCATGTTCTCCCAGTTCTGCTTTCGTCGCCGGGGTGAACAACGGTGAGGCGAACCTGCTGGCTTCGACCAAGCCCGGCGGCAACGTGATGCCACATACCTTGCCGCTCTGCTCGTAGTCCAGCAGCCCGGAACCGGTCAGGTACCCGCGGGCGACACACTCCACTGGGACCATCTCGAGCTCGTTGACGACCAGCGCCCGGCCGAGGACTTCATCGGGGATGCGCGAATCGTCTGGTGGGCCGGCCAAATGGTTGGGAGCCTCGACCAGATCGAAGAAGAACACGCTCATCGCGGTCAGGATGCGTCCCTTGTCGGGGATCACGCTGTCGAGCACGTAGTCGAACGCCGAGATGCGGTCGGTCGCGACGAACAACAGATGACCGTCGTCGATGCGGTACAACTCGCGGACTTTGCCACTGGCCAGGTGGGCGTAGTCGGACAGGGCGGGACGCATCGGGACAGCCTAGCCCGGCGACGATGCGGGCCCAGACGGCCCGCTGAGGAGCCGGGCAATCAACCGGAGCCCGGCGACGATGCGGGCCCAGACGGCCCGCTGCCTGAAAGGTCGACCGGGAAACCGCCGCTGTGCTGGGATCGGAGGATGACATCGCGGTTAGTTCCGTACGCAACAACTCCGGGCCGGCTACTGGCGCAATTGTTCAGCGACATCGTCGTGGTCATCTGGACCTTCGTGTGGGCACTGGTCGGCCTGGCCGTCCACAGCGCGGTGTCGACGATCGCCGACGTGGGTCGGCAGTTCGGCGGCGGCGCGGACGGCGTCGCCAACAGCCTCAAGTCCGCCGGTCACAGCGCAACCAACATCCCGCTGGTCGGGGATGCGGTCAGCCAGCCGCTCACTGCGGCCAGTCAGGCCGCTCTTGACATCGCCGGCGCCGGCCACAACCTGGATGCCACGGCAACATGGCTGGCCGTGGTGCTCGCGCTGGCGGTCGCGGCACCACCGACGCTTGGTGTGATGGTGCCGTGGCTGGTACTGCGCATCCGGTTCTTTCGGCGCAAGCGCAACGTGAGCGCGCTGGCCGCGACACCAGCCGGTGAACAGCTGCTGGCCCTGCGGGCGTTGGCCAACCGGCCGCTGCGCCAGCTTGCCGAAGTCAGCGCCGATCCGGTCGGCGCCTGGCGGCACAACGACTTCCGCACCATCCACGGCCTGGCCGCCTTGGAGCTTCGCTCGGCGGGAATCTCCGTCAAGTAGTGCTAGCCCGACCGCATTTCGACAACCAGGTGCCGGATGCCGGTGTGACGATTGCTGCGGGTCCATTCGACATCGCTCACCACCTGCACGGTGTCAAAGCGTGACAGGAGTTCTTCGAACAGCACGCGGAGCTCGAGCCGCGCCAGGTTCGCACCCAGGCAGTAATGCACGCCCTGACCGAACCCCAAGTGCGGGTTCGGCTTTCGATTGACAATGAACTCATCGGCCCGCTCGAACATGTCAGCGTCCCGGTTCGCCGAGCCTTCCCAGATCTGCACCTTCTGGCCCGCGGTGATCGACTGTCCGCCGAGCATGACGTCCCGTGTGGCGGTGCGGCGCTTGGACGGCGACGGCGATGTCCAGCGAACCATCTCTTCGACGGCGATCGGCAAGCCGTCCAGATCATCACGCAGCGTGCGCAATTGCTCCGGATGCTCGGCCAGCGCCAGCAGCCCGCCCGCAACGGCGTTGCGGGTCGTCTCTGCGCCCGCGCTGAACAGCAGACTGAAGAACAGATACAACTCGAGGTCCGACATGGCCGGCCCATCGAGATCGTCAAGCGTCGCGTTGGCGACAACCGACAACATGTCGTCGGTCGGCTGCGCGCGCTTGGACGCGATCAGTTCGTGGCCGTAGCTGTACATCCGCGACCCGGCCTCCTCGGCCGACAACTGCGCGAGCGCCGCCTTGCGTGATCCGCCGAAGTCGAACTGCGGCTCGATGGCCTCGAAAAGCCAATGCCGTTCGGACTCCGGCACTCCCAACAAGATGCAGATCATCTGCATCGGTAGTTCGGCGGCGACGTCGACGAGAAAGTCGAACGGTTCGCCGGGCACCACTGCATCCAGCAGCAGACGGGTCCGAGCGCGCAGGTCGTCTTCGACAGAGGAGATCATCCGCGGCGTCAGCCCCGAGCTGACCAGGCGGCGGATCTGCGAATGCCGCGGATCGTCCATCATGTTGAGCACCTGGCCCGCGATGGACAGATCCTGCAGGAGCGTACCGCCGAAGGGCCGGTCACCACCGGTGACCGACGAGAAGGTCACCGGATCCTTCAGCACCGCAAGAGTTTCAGCGTAGGTGGCGACCGACCAGAAACCCTCCTCGTCAGGAGTGTGCTCGGTCGGGCGATGCCAGTACACCGGCGCATCGCGACGATGGATGGCGAAGAGGTCGTGCGGAAAGCCGCGGGCGAAGTTGTCCAGATCGGTGAAGTCGATCTGCGAGAGCGCCCCGGCGAGAGTCACAGAATGGCACCCGGCGTGTACTTGGCGGCATCCGGGTAGCGGGCCACCAGCGCGTCGACTTCGGCGACGACCGCATCGACCTGATCGCCTGCCGCACCGATGAATGCATTCCGGTCGGCCAGTGCGGCGTCGATCGCGGCCCGGTCCAGTGGCAGGCGCGAGTCGGCTGCCAACCGGTCCAGCAGATCAGGTTCGACCCCATGCTCGCGCATGGCCAGTGCCGCGGCTACCGCGTTCTCCTTGATCACCTCGTGCGCCGCCTCCCGGCCCACACCGGCACGCACGGCTGCCATCAATACCTTGGTGGTGGCCAGGAACGGCAGATAGCGGTCCAACTCGCGCTCGATCACCGCAGGGTAGGCACCGAATTCGTCGAGCACGGTCAGCATTGTCTCGATCTGACCGTCGACCGCAAAGAAGCTGTCCGGCAACGTAACTCGACGTACCACCGAGCAGAATACGTCGCCCTCGTTCCACTGTGCGCCGGCAAGTTCGGCGGCCATCGAGCCGTAGCCGCGCAACACCACCTGCAGCCCGTTGACTCGCTCACAGCTGCGGGTGTTCATTTTGTGCGGCATCGCCGACGAGCCGACCTGTCCGGCGGCGAACCCCTCGGTCACCAGATCGTGGCCGGCCATCAGCCGGATGGTGTGCGCCAGCGACGACGGGCCTGCACCCAGTTGCACCAGCGCCGACACCACGTCGTGGTCCAGCGAACGCGGATATACCTGTCCGACACTGGTCAAAACCGTTGCGAAGCCCAGGAAGTCAGCGATGAGGCGTTCCAGTTCGGCCAGCTTGGCAACGTCACCGCCGAGCAGGTCGAGCATGTCCTGCGCGGTTCCCATCGGACCTTTGATGCCGCGCAGCGGGTAACGGTCGATCAACTCCCGCAGTCGCATCAGGGCCAGCAGCGTCTCCTGCGCCGCCGACGCGAAACGCTTGCCCAGCGTGGTGGCCTGCGCGGCGACGTTGTGGCTGCGACCGGCCATCACCAGATCGCGGTAGGTCACCGCGCGCTCGGCCAGTCGGGCCACCACCGCGACGCCATGCGAGAAGACCAACTCCAGCGACCGGCGAACCTGCAGTTGCTCGACGTTTTCGGTCAGGTCGCGACTGGTCATCCCCTTGTGCACCTGCTCGTGGCCGGCCAGCGCGTTGAATTCCTCGATGCGTGCCTTCACGTCGTGGCGCAGCACCCGCTCGCGTGCGGCGATCGAAGCCAGGTCGACGTCGTCGAGAACCCGTTCGTAATCGGCGACGGCGCTCGCGGGGACCTCAACTCCCAATTCAGCCTGCGCGCGCAGCACTGCCAACCACAGCCGCCGCTCGGCGACGATCTTGGCCTCTGGCGACCAGATCGCCACCATCTCGGCGCTGGCGTACCGGTTGGCCAGCACGTTGGGGATTGTCACAAACACACAGCTTAACGGCGCCGAGGCCGACGCGGATCAGGCACAGTGGGCGCATGCACTTTGTCGGGCTCGATCTCGCCTGGGGCGAGAAAAACAACACCGGTATCGCGGTGGTCGATTCCGATGGCCGGCTGCTGTACGTCGGCGCCGCGCACGACGATGCGAGCATCGAGGCCGCGGTGGAGCAATACGTGAGCGGCGACTGCCTGGTCGCCATCGATGCGCCGTTGATCGTGCGCAACCCAGCCGGAGCCCGGCCCTGCGAGACAGCCCTGAACCGCGATTTCCACCGATTCGAGGCTGGGGCGCATCCCGCTAACACCGAGAACCCCGCGTTCAGGAATCCGCGCGGCGCCCGGATCGCGACGGCGCTCACCCTGGACATGGATCCCGGCTCGAATTCGCAGCGCCGGGCGATCGAGGTGTATCCGCACCCGGCGTCGGTCGTGCTGTTCGAGTTGGACAAGACACTGAAGTACAAGAAGGGTTCGTTCGAGACGCGGCGAAAAGAGCTGCTGCGGTTGATGACGCTGATCGAGGGGCTCGACAACGCGTCACCGCGACTGCGGGTCAACCACAACGTGTCATGGGTGGAACTGCGCAGGCGGGTCGAGGCGGCGACTCGGCCGGTCCAACTCGACAGAGACGAGGACCCCGTCGACGCTGTCGTCTGCGCCTACGTCGCGCTGTATTGGTATCACCGCCGGGAAGACGTCACGATCTACGGCGACTTCGCGACCGGCTACATCGTCACGCCGACCTTGCCGGCCGATCTCGCGCCGACGCCGCGTCAGCGCGCCAGACCGCAACCGGACATCGCGGACTTGCGTGACCGCGTCGCGCAGGTGGCGGCCCTGCTGGACGAAGCGCAACGGGCGTTGAGCGCGATTCGCAGCGTGCTCGACGGCTAGCTCGATGACGATGCACGCCGGAGCGGCGTGACCGGCTGATTCAGCGGCAACCAGATCAGATCTGCACGGGTCGCCGGTCGAATGGCGCCACCGCGTCAATGACATCAATCACCGTTGCCCGGGCGATAGTACGCGGGTCCTGGCTGTCATCGACGAGGGCGGAGACCACCGCGCCATCGACCGTGCAGATCAATGCCGAGACGACCTCGGTGCGCACCGAGCGGCCAGACCGTTCGATCACCTCGGCGACCGCATCGACGCGCTGACGCAGGTTGTGACGTTGGATGTCACGCAATCCCGGCAGCCGGGCACAGGCGATGTGGCGTTCGTACCGCGAGATGAGCTGTTCGGTGAGGCGCGGCTGCGATTCACCGCCGACAAGCAGGTCGACCAAAAGGTCGGCCGTGGTGTCGGCGCTGCGGCGCCGGCGAGACAGTGTCGCCACCTGAGCACGCAGCCGGGCAACCTCCAGCATCCCGATGTGGTTGACCGCACTGGCGATCAGATCGTCGAGGCTGGAGAAGTAATAGGTGGTCGACGCCAGTGGAAGGCCCGCGCGCCGCGCAACGGCGCGGTGGCGGACCGCCTCGAATCCGCCCTCACACAGCAAGTCGGCAGCGGCGCTGACCAGCGCATACCGCCGGCGCTCACCCTTCGGCGTGACAGCGCCTTTGGGGGTGACAGCGGGCTTCGGAGACACAGCGGGCTTCGCCGCGACGGGAGCCGGCGCGGCGACGACGGCCGGCGCAGCCACCGCTACCTGAGGAGCAGCAGCTCCTTCCGGGGCGACGGCCGCAGTCACCCCAGACATGCTGCCAGCCAGGCCGGTGCCGCATACCCCTTTCGGCCAAACCCCTCCGGCCCACACAGCGGGGCTGGGCGTCGTGGCGGGCACTTTATGATGGCCCGATGCCAGAGTTGAGTCGTCGCGCCGTGCTGCGTCTGGGCACCGGCGCGGCGGCCGGAGCGCTCGGCGCCTACGCGATGGACCGGTTACTGCCCGGCCGACCCCCGGTGACGACGCCGGTGACGATGACCGGCACCGGGATTCCGCTGGCCCCACACCCTCCGCTGGATCCGCCGCTCGCGGCGGCACCGACGATGGTGACCGGCTCGTTCGTGTCGGCGGCGCGGGGCGGGGTCGCGACCAACTGGGCGATCGCCCGGCCGCCGGGCCAAACCAAACCGCTGCGACCGGTGATAGCGCTGCACGGCAAGGGCAGCAGCGCTGCCACCGTGATGGACGGCGGCGTCGAACACGGATTGGCCCAAGCGGTGAGCGCCGGGTTGCCTCCGTTCGCGGTGGTCGCCGTCGACGGTGGCGGAAGTTATTGGCACAGAAGGACTTCCGGTGAGGATTCGGGCGCCATGGTGCTGAACGAACTCATCCCGATGCTGAACTCCCAGGGGCTCGACACCTCCCGTGTCGGGTTTCTGGGCTGGTCGATGGGTGGTTACGGCGCCTTGCTGCTCGGCGGTCGGTTGGGCCCGGCACGAACTGCGGCGATCTGCGCGGTGAGTCCGGCGTTGTGGCTGTCGTCGGGCGCGGCAGCGCCTGGCGCATTCGACGGACCCGACGACTTTGCCGCGAACTCGGTGTACGGGATGCCGGCGTTGGCATCCATCCCGATCAGAGTGGATTGCGGGAACAGCGATCCGTTCTATTCGGCGACCCGACAATTCGAGGCTCAGCTACCCAATCCGCCCGCGGGCGGGTTCTCCCCCGGCGGCCACGACGCGTCGTACTGGAGCGCACAACTGCCCGCCGAATTGACCTGGATGGCACCGCTGCTGACGGCCTGACCGATCGGCCGGCCGAACTACGGCTCGTACCAGAAGCCTTACCATATTTGTTACGATAACCAGCGAATTTGCAGGCTCTTCAGTGCGCGGAGGTAACCCACATTGGCCAGGCAGGCCGTCGCGGACAAGCGGCAACGGCGTGAACGCGGATCGATCAGCGTTGACGAGATCATCAACGGCGCGTTCGACGTCGCCGCGGAGGTCTCGGTCGACGGGTTGAGCATGCCCCTGTTGGCCAAGCATCTCGACGTCGGCGTGACGAGCATCTACTGGTACTTCCGAAAAAAGGACGACCTGCTCAACGCGATGACCGACCGGGCGCTGGGTCAATACGACTTCGCGACGCCCTTCGTCGAAGGGCAGGATTGGCGAGAGTCGTTACGTGCTCACGCGCGAAAGATGCGCCAGACATTCCGGGACAACCCGATTCTGTGCGACCTGATCCTGATCCGAGGCACCTTCGGCCGCGAGGCAACACAGGCAGCCTTCCAGAAACTGGAGAAAGCGATCGCCGCCTTGGTGGAGGCGGGCCTGTCAGCCGAGGACGCGTTCGACACCTACTCGAGCATCTCGGTCCACACTCAAGGCGTCGCGGTTCTGGAGCGATTGCAGGCTAAGTCCAGCGGAGACGAATCCCCGCGCAACAGGGGCAATTCGGTCATCGATCCCGAGTCCATGCCGCTGATCGCCAAGCTGACCCAACAGGGCCATCGCATCGGGGCGGCCGACGACATCAACTTCGACTACGGCCTGAACTGCATCCTGGACCACGCCAGTCGACTGATCGACGCCGGCTGAGGCGTCGTCCGGGCGGGCTAGACCTCGATCACCACGGCGCCGCCCTGACCGCCACCGGCGCACATCGCCGCCACGCCGATCCCGCCGCCGCGGCGGCCCAACTCGTGCACCAGTGTGGTCAGCATCCGCGCGCCACTGGCGGCGATCGGGTGACCCAGGCTGCAACCGCTGCCGTAGATGTTGACCCGCTCTTCGTCGAGCCCGTGTTCGCGGCACGCGGCGATCGGTACCGACGCGAACGCCTCGTTGATCTCCCACAGCGTGACGTCACTTGGCGCCAACCCGGCGCGCTCCAGCACCTTGCCGATCACCTTCACCGCGCCCAGACCGGTGTCCTTCGGGTCGACCGCCGCCGAGGCCCATGCCCTGACCGTACCCAGCACCTTCAGCCCGGCAGATCGGGCGTAGTCCTCGTCGGCCAGCGTCAGCGCCGCAGCCGCATCGTTGGTGCCGCTGCTGTTGCCGGCAGTGATCGAGAATCCCTCGATCTCCGGGTGCAAGACCTTGAGCGACGCGAGCTTCTCCAGGGTTGAGTCACGGCGCGGGTGTTCGTCGACACTGAATTCCACCAGCGCGTCGTCGAGACCCTTGATCTTCAACGGGACGATCTCGTCGACGAACGCGCCGCTGTCGATTGCGCCCACCGCACGCTGGTGCGAACGAAACGCCCAGGCGTCCATCTCTTCGCGACTGATCCCGACGGCTTGCGCGGTGTTCCACCCGACGGTGATGGACATGTCGCGGCCCGGCGATTCGGGCGTCTCCACGTGGGTCGGCGGAATCCACCGCTCCTCGAATTCCAGGGTGGGGCCGGGGATCCGCCAGTTCATCAGCGGGGTCATCGACAGCGACTGCACGCCGCCACCGACAACGACCTTCTCGGCGCCCGAACCGATCTGCGCGGCGGCGTTGGCAACCGCGGTAAGGCTGCCTGCACAGTGCCGGTTGACTGCCTGACCCGGAACCGACGGCATACCCGAGGCGGACGCGGCATAGCGCGCCATATCGCCTCCGCCGTAATGCGATTCGGCGAAGATCACGTCATCGATGTCGGCTATCTCCACCCCGGACCGTCGCACCGCTTCCTGCAGAATGGTGGTCGCGAGCACCTCAGGCGGCGTGTTGACCAGTGTGCCCTTGAATGACGTGCCGATGGCGGTCCGGACTGCGCTGACGATGACGGGCTTGGGCATGTGATCTACCTTCGACTGAGCTGCGTACGGGTTTACAAATAAGGCTGGAAGCGTAAATCGTATCAGCTACCGTTGCGCTGACGATATGGGGTGCTTGCCGCCGTCAGGGCGCACTGCGACACTGTGCCGATGCAGCCGTTCGGGTGGGAACTGCCGTACGCCTGGCCGCGCAAGCCGGTTCTGGCAACCGACGTGGTGTGTACCTCCCAACCGCTGGCCGCCCAGGCGGGTCTGCGGATGCTCGCCGACGGCGGCAGCGCGGTCGACGCGGCAATCGCGACCGCGATCGCACTGACAGTGGTGGAGCCGGTCTCCAACGGTATCGGCTCGGATGCCTTCGCCATCGTGTGGGACGGCCGACAACTGCACGGGCTCAACGCATCCGGACGCTCACCCGCTGCGTGGACGCCGGAGTATTTCGGCGGCAATCCAGTGCCCGCCCTCGGCTGGAATTCCGTCACCGTCCCCGGCGCGGTGTCGGCATGGGTGGAGTTGCACGCCAAGTTCGGCAGACTCCCTTTCGAGCGGCTGTTCGAGCCCGCAATCTCATACGGCCGCAATGGATTTCTGGTCTCGCCCACGATCGCCGAGCAATGGGCGGCACAGGTCCCGTTGTTCCAAGCCCAGCCCGGTTTCGCCGCGACATTCATGCCCGCCGGTCGTGCACCGAATCCCGGCGAGCTGATCACGCTGCCCGATCATGCCGCCACGCTGGAGACGATTGCCGCGACCAACGGCGAGGCGTTCTATCGCGGCGAGCTGGCCGCCAGACTCGAGGCGCACGCGACGGCCCATGGCGGCGCGATGCGGGCCGCCGACCTCGACGCACACCACGCTGACTGGGTCGGCACCATCTCCGGCGACTACCGTGGATACACGGTGCACGAGATACCGCCCAACGGCCAGGGCATCGTCGCACTGATTGCGCTGGGCATCCTCGAACACTTCGACATGGCTTCCTTCCCAGTCGATTCCGCCGACCGGGTCCATCTACACATCGAAGCGGTGAAGCTCGCGTTCGCCGACGCGCAGGCTTACGTCTCAGACATCGACCACATGCCGCTGCGCCCGGAGGATCTGCTGGACAAGGCGTATCTGCGCGGGCGCGCGGCGTTGATCGATCCGAACAAGGCGTTGCCGGCGTCGGCCGGAACCCCACGCGGCGGCACGGTGTACCTCACTGCCGCCGATGCCTCGGGTGTCATGGTGTCGATGATCCAGTCCAACTACATGGGATTCGGTTCCGGTGTGGTCGTGCCGGGCACCGGGATCGCGTTGCAGAACCGTGGCGCGGATTTCGTTGCCGTACAGGGACATCCGAACCAAGTCGGGCCGAACAAGCGGCCCTACCACACCATCATCCCCGGTTTTCTGACCAAGGACGGCGCCCCGGTGATGAGCTTCGGGGTGATGGGCGGCCCCATGCAGCCACAGGGCCACGTGCAGGTGGTGGGGCGCATCGTCGACCACGGCCAGAACCCGCAAGCGGCCTGCGACGGCCCGCGCTTTCGATGGGTGCAAGGACTGGAAGTCTGCTGCGAGAACGGGTTTCCGACGTCCACACTGGACGAGTTGCAACGGCGCGGCCATCAACTGATCGCCACCGACGACTACAACCAGTTCGGCAGCTGCCAAGCGATCTGGCGGCTCGACGACGGATATCTCGCGGTCAGCGACCCGCGCCGGGATGGCCAAGCGGCCGGTATCTAGAGACGGATCGCGCCCTCGGCGGCAGCCGAACCGATGTCGGTCCGAAAGTGGCTGCCGGGCAGCTTGATCGAGTCCAGAATGCGGTAGGCGGCTGAGCGTGCCGCGGCCAAATCGGCTCCGGTGCCCACCACCGAGAGGACACGGCCCCCGGACGACACCACCGCGCCGTCGTCGCGACGGGCTGTTCCGGCGTGCAAGACGCCGTCGGCGTCCGATCCGGCGATGACGTCGCCGACCCGCGGGCGACCCGGATAGTTCTCTGCCGCCAATACCACCGTGACGGCCGCGCCGTCGCGCCAACGGAGCTCACCGAAATCGGCCAGCGTGCCGGTGGCCGCGGCGTAGAGCAGTTGGCCGAGCGGCGAATCCAGCAGGGCCAGCACCGACTGGGTCTCCGGGTCACCGAATCGGCAGTTGAACTCGATGACTGCCGGCCCCTTCGAGGTGATCGCCAACCCGGCATACAGCAGGCCCGAAAATCCACTACCACGTCGGACTAGCTCGGCGGCAACGGGTTCCACGATCTCGCTGACAATCGCGCGGTAGACGTCGTCGGGCAACCACGGCAGCGGCGCGTAGGCGCCCATGCCGCCGGTGTTGGGTCCGGTGTCGCCGTCTCCGACGCGCTTGAAGTCCTGCGCCGCAAGCAGTGGCACAACGGTCTCACCGTCCACAACGCAGAAGAGTGAGACCTCGGGGCCGTCCAGAAACGACTCCAGTAGCACCGGGTGTCCGGATTCGAGTAATTCCGCGGCGTGGGCCCGTGCGAGAACCCGGTCCGGCGTGACGACCACGCCCTTTCCGGCGGCCAGTCGGTCGTCTTTCACCACCCAGGCCGGTTCGCCGACCGTAGGCCCGAACCGGTCCAGCGCCGCATCCAGACATGCTGGGTTGTCGACGATCTCACTGGAGGCGGTGCGAACTCCCGCGGCTGCCATGACGTCTTTGGCGAAGGCCTTGGAGCCCTCGATCTGCGCCGCGGCCTGGCTCGGCCCGAAGCAGGCGATGCCGGCGTCGCGCACGGCGTCGGCCACCCCGAGTACCAACGGAACCTCGGGGCCGATGACCACCAGGTCGGCTCGGACCTCGCGGGCCAGTGCGACGACATCGTCACCTGAGGCGATGTCCACCTGGTGTTGGTCGGCCAGCCCCGCGGTGCCGGCGTTGCCGGGTGCGATGGCCAACGCCTCGACCTGGGGATCGGCGCGCAGCGCCAGCAGCAGGGCATGTTCGCGGGCACCGGAGCCGATCACCAGAACGCGCACGAGACGTCACTCTAGTCTGGCGACGATGCGCACCGGAAAACGGCGCGAGCGCTCAGCTGCCGGATTCGCCGGAGTGCATCTTCAGTGCACCTTCGACGTTGGCCTTCTTGTCCTCACCGGATCCTTTGGCCGCGGCCTTCTTCCGCTTGTTCACCACGGCGTCGACGGCACCGTTGAGCGCCGAGCCCAGCGGAAACCCGAGATAGTGGGTGAGAAAGACGGCCATCTCCTTGAGCTCGGTCTCACTGAGCTCGCCGTTGAGCAGCGCCGCGTTGATCTGGATCTCGGCGAGGTCCCGATTCCCGACCGCCGTCACCGCGGTGAGCGTCATGATGCGCTTGTCACGCATCGACAACCCGGGCCGCGTCCAGATGGAGCCGAACAGGTGGTCGACGGTGAGGTCGAAGTAGGCGTCGCCCTCGATGTTGGGCATCTCCCAGCCGTAGACCTCGTTCATCTTTTCCAGGCCCTTGCGGCGAAGCTCGTCCATCTACGCCTCTCTCTCTGTGTGCGGCACCCCGAGTCCAGCCGCCAGTCGTTCGTAGGCCAACTGGGCCAGCGGAAGGTCGACCGACACCGATTCACCCAGCGCCAGCGCCAGGCTCAGATCCTTCTCGCCGAGCCCACGCGCGTGCACGAATGACTGGTACAGAAAGTTATCCGGCTCAAGGTCTTTCATGTCTTCGCGAACCATGATCGCACCGGGCCCGCTGGTCAGTGCGTCAGTGTGGCGGACCACCCGGCCGAGGGCCTGCAGATCCAGCCCCGACGCCTCTGCCAGCTTCATGGCCTCGCAGGCCGCGGCGTAGGAGGTGAAGGTCAACATGTTGCGAGCCAACTTCATTCGGGTTCCCGCGCCCGGCTCGCCGGCGTGGATCACCATGCCCGCCCACTGTTTGAATGCCGGCTTGATTCGCTCGTACACCTCACGCTCGGCACCCACCATGGTGGCGAGCTCACCCTTTTCCGCAGCTGCCGCGCCACCGCTGACCGGAGCGTCCACGATGTGAATGCCCTGTGGCCGCAGTTCGGCCGCGAGTTCCGCGGCCGTGGTGTCTTTGATGGTCGAGTGGATCGCGATGACGGTGCCGGGCTTGGCATGTGCGGCGAGTTCGCCGACAACCTGGCGCACCTGAGCGTCGTCGAGCACGGTGACGTGGATGATGTCGGCGGCGGCGACATCGGCGATGCTGTCGGCCAGGCTTGCGCCGGCCTCGGCCAGCGGCGTCATCGCCTCGGTGCGGATGTCGTAAACCGTGACACCACACGGTGATTGGGTCATCCGCTTGGCCATCGGCGCGCCCATGTTGCCCAGCCCGATGTAGCCGAGTTTCAAGTGTTCTGTCATTATTCGCCGCTTCTCCTCATCGCTGCGCTCTGCATCGTCGCCGGCGGCTACGATCGAATCACCTGTCCGCCGTCGACATTGAAGATCTGGCCGGTGATCCACGACGCCTCATCGGACAGCAGGAACAAGCACATTCCGACCAGGTCCTCGGGCTTTCCCATTCGGGACAGCGGTAGCCCCTTGACGATGTCCTGGACGATCTCCTGGGGCGTGGTGGTGCGGTTGGCCTCGGTGTCGATGGGTCCGGGCGCGATCGCGTTGATCCGGATATTCTGGCCACCGAGTTCGCGGGACAGCTGCTGCGTCAGCCCGTTGATCCCAACCTTGGCCAGGCCGTAGAAGTTTGAGTACAACCAGGCCGCGGTCGACGACTGGTTGACGATCGCGCCGCCACCGCGCTTGGCCATCTTCTTGTACACCGCGCGGGTGCACCACAGCGCGCCGTCGAGGTTGACGCTCATGAACTTTTTGTAGTACTCGGGGTCGACGGTGACCAGGAAGTCGAGTTTCATGCCACCGAAGATCGCCGCATTGTTGACCAGATAGTCGATACCCCCGAACTCGGCGAGCGTGCGGTCGGCCATCGCTTTGGCCGACGCCGGGTCGGACACGTCGACGGGAATGCTGATCGCCGTACCGCCGTCGGCACTGATCTGCTTGGCCACCCCCTCGGCCGCCTCGGCGTTGATGTCGGCGATGACGACCGCAGCGCCTTCGCGAGCCAGCGCCTCGGCGTAGGCCTGGCCGATGCCGCCACCGGACCCGGTGACGATGGCGACCTTGTCTTCGAACCTCACGGTGTTCCTCTCTGGCGCGCGGCTAGACCGCTGTCGCAATGGTTTTGGTTTCCAGGTATTCCTCGAAGCCGGCCAGACCCATCTCACGGCCGTTCCCGGACTGCTTGTAACCCCCGAAGGGTGCATCGGCGGAGTACCAGACCCCGCCATTGACATTGATCGTGCCCGCCCGCACCCGCGCGGCGATGCCCGCCGCCCGATCCGGGTCAGCGCCGAACACTGTGCCGGACAGGCCGTATGGCGAGTCATTGGCAATGCGGACGGCGTCATCGTCGCCGTCGTGCGCGATCACCGTCAGGACCGGGCCGAAAATCTCCTCACGGGCGCAGCGCGCATTATTGCCCAGCCCCGCGATGACGGTGGGCTCGATGAAGAATCCGACGTCGCGGCCGGCAGGCCGGCCACCGCCGCACGCGAACGAACCGCCCTCGGCGATCGCCGAGTCCAGATAACCCTGCACCCGATCGCGTTGCCGCGCGGAAATCAATGGCCCGCAAATGGTTCCGGGATCAGTCGGATCGCCGGCCTTGATGCCGCCTACCGTTGCCGCGGCGAGCGAGACGGCCTCGTCGTAGCGGGCCCGCGGCACCACGAGTCGGGTCGTGATCGCGCACCCCTGCCCGGCGTGCATGCAGACCGAGAACCCTGCAATGCCAACCGCACCAGCCAGGTCGGCGTCGTCGAGCACGATGAACGCCGACTTGCCGCCCAACTCGAGGAACACCTTCTTGATGGTGGCGGCCCCGTCGGCCATCACACTTCGGCCGGTCGCCGTCGACCCGGTGAACGACACCATGTCCACCCGCGGGTCTGTGGACAGCAACGCGCCCACGCTGTGATCGCTGGACGTGACGATGTTGATCACTCCGGGCGGAAAGTCGGTGTGCTCGGTGATGAGTTCACCGAGAACCGCAGCGCACCAGGGCGTATCGGGCGCAGGCTTCAAGACCACGGTGTTTCCCGCGGCGAGCGCGGGTCCGATCTTGGCGAGATTGATCTGGTGAGGAAAGTTCCACGGGGTGATGGCGCCGACGACGCCGACGGCCTCTCGAACGACCGTGCGCCGGGTGGGGATGCCCATCGGTGATGCGTCACCGAGATCCTGGCTGTACTCGTAGGATTCGGCGGTGTCCGCCGCGAACGCCAGATCGTTGACTGGGACTTCGAGCTGAGCGATGTTGGTCAGCATCCGCGGCGCGCCGACTTCGGCGATGGTGATGTCACGCAGTTCTTCGAGATGCTCCTGCATCGCCGCACGCAACTGGCGGATGCAGCGCACCCGTAGCTCGGTGTTGCGCGACCAGTCCGTGTCGTCGAAGGCTCGCCGGGCCGCCTCGATGGCCTGGCCCATGTCGTCGACACCGGCATCGGCAGCGGCGCCCAGGACTTCTTCGGTAGCGGGGTTGATCGTGGTGAATGTGCCTTGGCTGCCGCTCGTCAGCTTGCCGTCGATGAGCAGCGAGCTCACGCCGTCGGCTAACAATGCCATCTCTGCCTCCGCGCCTCGATGAGTGGACACATGTCCGGAATAGTCGAGTTGAACATAGCCGTCGACGCCCGGGATCCGCAAGAGGACCGAGCTCTAACGTTGGAATTGTTGGCTCAAATATTAGCTTTAAGTGCAGTTTTCCATTCAGGGCTTGCCACCTGTCAGATAGATCGGATAGCTTGGACATGTGTCCAGCGACCCTGTGATCGCAATCACTCCTGATGCGGGCGACCCGGTACGGGACGTGACGCGCAACCGCCGTCAGGAAGAGACCTTCCGCAAGGTGCTCGCCGCGGGCGTGGAGCTTCTGCGGGAGAAGTCCTATTCCGACCTGACCGTGCGGGCGGTGGCCGCCCGCGCCAAGGTCGCACCCGCGACCGCATACACGTACTTCTCGTCGAAGAACCATCTGATTGCCGAGGTGTACCTGGATCTGGTGCGCCAGGTCCCCTACTTCACCGACGTCAACGAACCCCTGCCGACTCGAGTCGACAAGGCACTGCGCAGCCTCGCGCTGGTGGTCGCCGACGAACCCGAGGTCGCCGCGGCGTGCACGACGGCGCTGCTGGGCGGCGGCGGGGATCCGGCGGTCCGTGGCGTACGCGATCGAATCGGCGCCGAGATTCACCGCCGCATCACCTCGGCCATTGGCCCCGACGCCGATCCCCGCACGGTGTCGGTGTTGGAGATGGCGTTCTTCGGCGCGCTGGTCAACGCCGCCGGCGGGGCCTACACCTATCACCAGATCGCGGATCATCTTGCCTTCGCGGTCGGGCTCATTCTCACAACGGGGGAAAGCCGATGACGATTCAGATCGACAAGCCGCTGCTCGACCCGTACGACTACGACTTCCACGAGAATCCGTATCCGTACTACCAGCGACTGCGCGACGAGGCACCGCTGTATCGCAATGAGGAGCTTGGCTTTTGGGCGCTGTCCCGGCATGCCGACGTGCACCAGGGATTTCGCAACAGCACTACGTTGTCCAACCGCTTCGGCGTCTCACTGGATCCCGCGTCCCGGGGGCCGCACGCCTCCAAGACCATGTCGTTTCTGGCCATGGACGATCCGGGGCACCTGCGGTTACGGACGCTGGTGTCGAAAGGCTTCACGCCCAGGCGAATTCGTGAGCTCGAACCTCGGGTCACCGAGATCGCGACGCAGCACCTGGACATCATGCTGGAGAAGGCGACATCGGGAACGGTCGACTACGTCGACGAGTTCGCCGGCAAGCTGCCGATGGACGTCATCTCCGAGCTGATGGGCGTCCCCGATCCGGATCGGGCACAGGTCCGCGCCTGGGCCGATGGCGTCATGCACCGCGACGACGGCGTCACCGACGTACCGGCGGCCGCGGTCGAAGCCTCGATCAATCTCATCGTCTACTACCAGGAGATGGTGGCCCAGCGTCGCAAGCAGCCGACTGACGACCTGACGACGGCGCTGCTGGAGGCCGAGATCGACGGCGACCGGCTCACCGACGACGAAATCATCGGGTTCATGTTCCTGATGGTGATCGCCGGTAACGAGACCACCACCAAACTCCTTGCCAACGCGGCATTCTGGGGCCACCGAAACCCCGACCAGCTGACGTCGGTCTACGCCGACCCCGCACGGGTCCCGCTGTGGGTGGAGGAAACCCTGCGCTACGACACGTCCAGCCAGATCCTGGCCCGCACCGTCGCCGGCGAACTGACCCTCTACGACACGACGATCCCGGACGGCGACGTCCTGCTGCTGCTACCCGGTTCAGGGCACCGCGACGAGCGGGCCTTCGACAATCCCGACGACTTCGTCATCGGACGTGACATCGGCTCCAAGCTCTTGAGTTTCGGCAGCGGTGCACACTTCTGCCTGGGCGCTCACCTGGCCAGGATGGAAGCTCGGGTCGCGCTCACCGAATTGTTCAAGCGCATCAAGGGATTCCAGGTCGACGAGGCCAATTCGGTTCGCGTGCATTCCAGTAACGTACGCGGGTTCGCCCACCTGCCGATGACCCTGGAGGTCTGCTAAATGCCCCGCTTTGCCCCGCTGCCCGAACGCCGGCCGGCCATCGTGGCCGGCGCCTCCTCCGGCATCGGAGAGGCCACCGCCATCGAACTCGCGGCGCACGGCTTCCCGGTCGCCCTGGGGGCGCGCCGGGTCGAGAAGCTCGACGACATCGTCGGCAAGATCAATGCCGACGGCGGTGAGGCGGTCGGATTCCACCTCGATGTCACCGATCCGAGCTCGGTCAAAAGCTTTGTCGCACAATCGGTGGAAGCACTCGGTGACATCGAGGTGCTGGTGGCCGGCGCGGGCGACACCTACTTCGGCAAGCTTGCGGAGATCAGCACCGACGAGTTCGAGTCGCAGTTGCAGATCCACCTGATCGGCGCCAACCGGCTGGCCACCGCGGTGCTGCCGGGCATGCTAGAACGGCAGCGCGGGGACCTGATCTTCGTCGGCTCCGACGTCGCGCTGCGTCAGCGCCCGCACATGGGCGCCTATGGTGCCGCGAAAGCGGCTCTCGTCGCGATGGTCACCAATTTCCAGATGGAATTGGAGGGCACCGGTGTGCGGGCGTCGATCGTGCACCCCGGCCCGACCAAGACGTCGATGGGCTGGAGCCTGCCGGCCGAAAAGATCGGCCCTGCGCTCGAGGACTGGGCCAAATGGGGCCAGGCCCGCCACGACTATTTCCTGCGTGCCGCGGACCTGGGCCGCGCCATTACATTCGTCGCCGAGACACCACGCGGTGGCTTCATCGCGAACATGGAGCTTCAGCCCGAAGCCCCGTTGGCCGACAAGACGGATCGCCAAAAGCTCGCGCTCGGCGAAGATGGGATGCCAGGACAGTGACTTCGCGATACGACAATGCGGCGCGAGGTACGAGCGCCGGTGAGGAGTGAGCACATGACAACAGCAGCGATCGTGCCCAGGGTTTCCGGTGGCGAACAAGAGCACGGCCACCTCGAGGAATTCCGCACCGACCCGATCGGCCTGATGAAGCGCATCCGCGAGGAATGCGGCGACGTCGGCTATTTCCAACTGGTCGACAAGCACGTCGTCTTCCTGTCCGGCGCGGAGGCGAACGAGTTCTTCTTCCGTTCGGCCGACGAGGATCTGGATCAGGCTGAGGCGTATCCCTTCATGACGCCGATCTTCGGCAAGGGTGTGGTGTTCGATGCCAGCCCCGAACGTCGTAAAGAGATGCTGCACAATTCGGCGCTGCGCGGCGAGCAGATGAAAGGCCATGCCGCCACCATCGAGGGCGAAGTCAAAAAGATGATCGCCGACTGGGGCGACGAAGGCGAGATCGAGTTGCTCGACTTTTTCTCCCAGTTGACCATTTACACCTCGACGGCCTGCCTGATCGGCCTGAAATTCCGTGAACAACTCGATCATCGGTTCGCCGAGTACTACCACGAGTTGGAGCGCGGCACGGATCCACTGTGCTACGTCGACCCGTATCTACCGATCGAGAGCTTCCGGCGCCGCGATGAGGCGCGGGTGAAACTAGTTGCGGTGGTTCAGGAAATCATGAACAACCGGCTGGCCAATCCCCCGAAGGACAAGGCCGACCGCGACATGCTCGACGTGCTGGTGTCGATCAAAGACGAGGAGAACAATCCTCGGTTCTCCGCCGACGAGGTCACCGGGATGTTCATCTCGCTGATGTTCGCCGGGCACCACACCAGTGCCGGCACGTCATCGTGGACGCTGATCGAGCTGATCCGCCATCCCGACGTCTACGCCGAAGTTCTCACCGAACTGGAGGAGCTGTACTCCGACGGCCAAGAGGTGAGTTTCCATGCGCTACGCCAGATTCCGAAGCTGGACAATGTGGTCAAGGAAACGCTGCGCCTGCACCCGCCGCTGATCATCCTGATGCGAGTGGCGCAGGGCGAGTTCGAGGTCGAGGGCTTCCCGATTCACAAGGGTGACTTCGTCGCGGCGTCGCCGGCGATCTCGAATCGGATTCCCGAGGACTTCCCTGACCCCGACGCCTTCAACCCGGACCGGTACAACAAACCGGAACAGGCCGACGTCGTCAACCGCTGGACGTGGATTCCGTTCGGCGCGGGACGCCATCGTTGTGTGGGGGCCGCGTTCGCGCAGATGCAGATCAAAGCGATCTTCTCGGTTTTGTTGCGCGAGTACGAGTTCGAGATGGCACAGCCGGCAGACAGCTATCACAACGACCACTCGAAAATGGTGGTGCAGCTGGCCCGGCCCGCCAAGGTGCGCTATCGGCGTCGTAACAAGGAGTGATGATGGGTTACCGGGTCGAAGCCGACTTGGACTTATGCCAGGGCCACGCCATGTGCGAGCTGGAGGCGCCGGACTACTTCCGGGTGCCGAAACGCGGAAAGGTCGAGATCCTCGATCCCGAGCCGCCGCAGGAGGCCCGTGACGAAGTCGAGCGGGCGGTCGAAATGTGTCCAACTCAAGCACTACTCATCAAAGAAATGGAGACTTGACTATGACAAAGGCGTCATCACACTCACGCGCGGACCTCGAGGCATGGGTCGACCGGTGGCTGCAGGCGAACAAGGACTGCGAAAAGGCGGGTGACTGGAAGCCGCTGGGAGACTTCTACGCGCCGGAGGCCACCTACGGCTGGAACATCGGCCCGAAGGAAGACGTGATGTGCGTCGGCGTCGACGAGATCCGCGACGTCGCGCTCGGCCTGGAGATGGAGGGCCTGGAGAACTGGGTGTACGAGTACCAGAAGGTACTCATCGACGAGAAGCAGGGCGAGATCGTCGGCTTCTGGAAACAGATCGTCAACAAGACCGACGGCAGCCAGGACGAGATCTACGGCATCGGCGGCAGCTGGTTCCGGCTCAACGCCGACCAGCTCATCGAGTGGCAACGCGACTTCTTCGACTTCGGGCACGTCGCGAAGATGTTCGGCAATCTGATCGAGTCCGGCGACCTGAGTACCGGCATGCAGAAGCGGATCGAGCGCAGCATCGCCGGTGAGAAGCTGCCCGGCTACTACCCGCTGGGCCAGGCTCCGGTGCCGATCTGGTGATTGTGTCCGGCTCCCCTGGTGACCGGGATCACCCCTGTCCTACACTCAACCAAGCGGTTGCTTGCGTGCAGCTCGGGCCGTTCTCAACCGACGTTCAATGACGAAAGCAGGTTCACGGTGAAGACCAAAGGTGCGCTGATCTGGGAGTTCAACCAACCGTGGTCGATCGAGGAAATCGAGATCGGCGACCCCCAAAAGGATGAAGTCAAGATCCAGATGGAGGCGGCCGGGATGTGCCACTCCGACCACCACCTGGTGACCGGTGGCATCCCGATGGGCGGCTTCCCGGTCCTCGGTGGCCACGAGGGCGCCGGCATCGTCACCGAAGTGGGCCCTGGCGTCGAGGATCTCGCGCCGGGCGACCACGTGGTGCTGTCGTTCATCCCGTCCTGCGGCACCTGTCCGACCTGTCAGGCGGGCCTGCGCAACCTGTGCGACCTGGGCGCCGGGCTGCTCGGTGGCGCCGCGGTCTCCGACGGCACCTTCCGCATCCAGGCCCGCGGCGAGAACGTCTTCCCGATGACATTGCTGGGGACGTTCTCTCCGTACATGGTCGTGCACCGCAGCTCGGTGGTGAAGATCGACGAGTCGGTCCCGTTCGAGGTCGCCGCGCTGGTCGGCTGCGGCGTCACCACCGGCTACGGCTCGGCGGTGCGCACCGCCGACATCCGGCCGGGCGAGGACGTCGCGATCGTCGGTATCGGCGGGGTCGGCATGGCGGCGCTGCAGGGTGCCGTCACCGCTGGTGCCCGCAACATCTTCGCGATCGACCCGGTCGAGTGGAAGCGTGACCAAGCCCTGAAGTTCGGTGCGACGCACGTCTACCCGGACATCTTCGCCGCGATGGGCGGCATCATGGAAGTGACACACGGCCTGATGGCCCACAAAGTGGTGGTCACCGTCGGCGAGCTGCTCGGGGCCGACGTGGAGAACTACATGATCTTGACCGCCAAGGGCGGCACCTGCGTGCTGACCGCCATCGGCAGCCTGCTGGACACCAACGTCACCCTCAACCTGGCGATGCTGACCCTGATGCAGAAGACGATCAAGGGCACCATCTTCGGCGGCGGGAACCCGCAGTTCGACATTCCCCAGCTGCTCTCGATGTACAAAGCGGGCAAGCTCAACCTCGACGACATGATCACCCGGCAGTACAAGCTGGAGCAGATCAACGACGGCTACCAGGACATGCTGGACGGCAAGAACATTCGCGGCGTGATCCGCTACACCGACGCCGACCGGTAACCGCGATGTCAGCCGAAACCGTTGAGCAGTCGCCCGCGTTGGCGGCGTCGCAGTCGTCGTGGCGCTGCGTTCAGGCCCACGATCGGGAGGGCTGGCTGGCGCTGATGGCGGATGACGTCGTCATCGAGGATCCGATCGGCAAGTCCATTACCAACCCCGACGGCACCGGCGTGCGGGGCAAGGACGCAGTCGCCGAGTTCTACGACACCAACATCGCCGCCAACCAGTTGGCTATCACCTGCGAGGAGACGTTTCCGTCCAGCGATCCCGCTGAGATCGCTCATATCTTGGTGTTGCGCAGCAAGTTTGACAACGGAATCACCAGCAGCGTGCGCGGTGTATTCACCTACCGGGTCAACGACGCCGGGCAGATCGCGAACATGCGCGGGTACTGGAACCTCGAGGCGATGACCTTCGGCAACGAGGAGTGAGCCCACTGCTCGCCGACCGCGGCGCCATCGTGGTCGGCGGGTCGCGGGGCATCGGCGCAGCGGTCGCGCACTTGTTGGCCCGGCACGGCGCTGCGGTGGTGATCAACGGCAGAGATGCCGATGCCGCCCAGTCCACCGCGGAGGGCATCACCGCCGGCGGCGGTCGCGCGGTCGCCCATCCCGGTTCACCGTCCGATCAACACGCCGCAGAGTCGTTGGTGGACAGGTGTATTGACGAATTCGGCGGCGTCGACATCTTGGTGAATTGCGCGGGCATCGCCGAGCCGCCGGGCTCGTCCATCCTCGATATCACCCCGGCCGAGTTTGCGGAGTTGCTCGACGCACACCTCGGCACGGTGTTCGCGACCTGTCGCGCCGCGGCGCCCAAGATGGTGGCACAGGGTCGCGGCAGCATCGTCAACACCAGCTCGTTCGCGTTCCTCGGCGACTACGGCGGCACGGGCTATCCGGCCGGCAAGGGCGCCGTCAACAGTCTGACGCTGGCGATCGCCGCGGAGCTGAAAGAGCATGGCGTGCGGGCCAATGTCGTCTGCCCCGGCGCCAAGACACGGCTGTCCACCGGGCCGGACTACGTCGCCCATATCAGCGAGCTGAATCGCCGCGGGCTGCTCGACGAGGTCTCGATGCAGGGTTCGCTGGATGTTGCGGATCCGGACTACGCCGCGCCGACCTACGTCTATCTGGCCAGCGACCTCGCACAGCATCGGACTGGTGAAATCTTTGCTGCCTCAGGCGGTTTCGTCGGGCTGTTCCCCAAGGCCGCGCCCGCCCTGGTGGGCTACCGGGACCACCACGACTCGCCGCCGTGGTCGGTGGCCGAGCTTTCCGCGCTGCTCGACGGCGGCGCTGACTAGGCGTTCGCGGCGCGACATATGCTGAACCGGTGTCCACCATTTTCAGCAAGATCATCAACGGCGAGTTGCCCGGCCGGTTCGTGTACTCCGACGACGAGGTCGTCGCGTTCTTGACCATCGAGCCGATGACCCAGGGACACACGTTGGTGGTGCCGCGTGCGGAAATCGATCAATGGCAGAACGTCGACCAAGCGGTGTTCGGCCGGATCATGTCGGTCGCCCAGTTGGTCGGTAAAGCGGTCACCAAGGCGTTCGAGGCTGACCGTGCCGGCGTGATCATCGCCGGGCTCGAGGTGCCGCACCTGCATGTCCACGTCTTCCCGGCCAAGAGCCTGAGCGATTTCGGCTTCGCCAACGTCGACCGCAACCCGTCCGCGGCATCACTTGACGAGGCGCAGACCAAGATCAAAGCGGCTATCGCCGAGCTGATCGACTGAGTCAGCGCGCGGCCACGTCGGCGATGCGCGGAAGGCTGACGTAGAAGCGGCAGCCCTGACCGGGCGCCGTCGTCACCGTGACGGTGCCGCCGTGCGCGCGAACGAGTGAGTCGACAATGGACAGTCCCAGACCCGACCCGCCACTGCTGCGCGCCCGCGACGAGTCCGCGCGATAGAACCGCTCGAAGACGCGCTGCGCGTCCTGCTCGCCCATGCCGGGTCCGTCGTCGATGACTTCGAGCACCGCGTCGCCGTCTCTGGTGCCGACCCGCACCGCGATCGACGCGGCGTCCGGGGTGTGCTGCACGGCATTGACCATCAAATTGCTCAGCACCTGACGCAGCCGCGCCTGGTCGCCGAGAACCTGCGGAATCCCCGGCCCGTCAACCACATCCAGCGTGATCGTGCGCTGCGGCGCGATCGCCCGGGTGTCGTGCACGGTGTCGGCGGCCAGTGCCAGCAGGTCGACTCGTCGACATTCCAAGGGGCGCTGGGCATCCAACCGTGCCAGCAGTAGCAGATCTTCGACCAGCAGCCCCATCCGGCGCGCTTCACTCTCGATCCTGGCCACCGCCTGCTCCGTATCACGCGCCGCGCCTTGGCGATACAACTCTGCGAAGCCACGAATGGTGGTCAACGGCGTTCGTAGTTCATGGCTGGCGTCGGTGATGAACCGCCGCATCCGCTCCTCGGAACTACGCGCGAGCCCCGCCGACGATTCCGAGGACGCCACCGCCGCCTGAATCTGAGCCAGCATCCCGTTCAGTGCCAACGACAGTCGGCCCACCTCGGTTCGTGGATCACGTTCGGGCACGCGGCGATCGAGCTGACCGCGAGCGATAGCAGCAGCCGTTTGCTCGACTTCTGCCAGGGGTCGCAGGCTCTGCGACACCACCGCATAGCTGGCCAGGCCCAGCACGAGCAGAACGGCCACACCGATTCCCAGCTGCAGCCAGCCGAGTGCCCGGTCGGTCTGCAGAAAATCTGAAAGATCATAGGCGACTGTGACCAACCGGCCATGCGCGCTTCGCACCGACACCGCGCGCCACTTCGTGGCGGAATGATCGACCGAGCCAACTGTGATGGGCGTCGGACCGACATCGTTGTCCGCCGGAATCGCGGGTTCGGGCCGGGTGTCGTTGGCTACCGACCAGGTGCGCCCGTCTGGGGTCGTGCTGCGGATGTAGTAGTTCGACGGCGGGCGATCGGCCGTGGGCAGGTGTAGCCCCGGCGACGTCGTTCTGGTCGCCAACGCCCAACCGCGGCTGGCGTCGAGCAGGTTGCGATCGACGCGGTGGATCTGACTGTTGCGAAGGATCGCCTCGATCGCGATGCCCGATACCGCGAGACCACAGGCGGCCAACACAAGAGTGGCCGCAACCAGGCTTACCCGCAACGGCACAGCGGCCCGCAGTCGGTTCAGCATCAGCTCATTATTCGCTGGGGCACAGCAGGTAGTGCAGGCAACCGCGGGTTTCTATCGCGGCTCACGCAACACGTAACCCACCCCACGCAGGGTGTGCAGCAGGCGCTTCTCGCCGGTGTCGATTTTGCGGCGCAGGTATGACACGTAGGATTCGACGACGTTGACGTCACCGCCGAAGTCGTAACGCCAGACGTGGTCCAGAATTTTCGGCTTGCTCAACACCGTGCCGGCGTTGATGACGAAGTAGCGCAGCAGCGTGAATTCCGTGGGAGACAACGAAACCGCCTCGCCGGCCTTCCATACCTCGTGGGTTTCTTCGTCGAGCTCGATATCGGCGAAGGTCAACCTGGCGTTGCGATTCTCGGCGACGCCTTTGCCTGTGCGCCGCAAAATGACTCGCAGCCGCGCGACGACTTCCTCCAAACTGAACGGCTTCGTCACGTAGTCGTCGCCGCCGAGCGTCAGCCCGGCGATCTTGTCCTGCAACGAGTCACGAGCGGTGAGGAACAAAGCGGGCGCGTCGATACCGTCGGCCCGCAGCCGTCGCAGCACCCCGAAGCCGTCCATCCCCGGCATCATCACATCGAGAATCACCGCGTCCGGTTTGATCTCGCGAGCCAGATCCAACGCCGACTGTCCGTTGGTGGCGGTATGAACCTCGAAACCCTGGAATTTGAGGCTGACCGACAGCAATTCCACGATGTTGTCCTCGTCGTCGACGACCAGGACGACCGCTTCCGGTAGCACTTCTTCCATTGCTGCTGACATGACGTCAATTCCCTCGCACTTAGCTAAGGGAATCCTCCAACCCGGCTGTGCTCACGCTGAGAGTTCGTTGCGAGACCGATTGGAGTCAACCACCACGGAGTTTTGCCCGGCCTGAATAGACTCGGGGGATGAACCTCGGCAAAAGCCTGGTGAGCTTGGCCACTGCCCCGGTGCGGGTCGGACTCGCCGCCGCCGACGCAAGCCTCGGCGTGGCGACGACGGCGCTTGGCATGGCGCACCGCGGGCTGGGCGAGACGGGCACGGCGGGCGGATCCAACGCGGTCGCGCACATGCTGGGGATCGACGATGCGATTACCCGGGCCAACCGGCTGGCCCGACTGCTGGACGACGACGCGCCGCTCGGACGTGCGCTGGCGACCGACGGGCCCATCGATCGGCTGCTGCGCCCGGGCGGGGTGGTCGACATGCTGACGCAGGAAGGCGGCCTGCTCGACCGGCTGACCGCTGAAGGCGGCGGACTGGAACGCGCCCTCAAGCCGGGCGGACTGGCGGACCAGTTGGTCGCTGACGACGGGCTGATCGACCGCCTGCTCGCCGATGACGGTTTGGCCGATCGGCTGCTGGCCGAAGGCGGCCTGATCGATAAGCTCACCGCCCGCAACGGACCGCTCGAGCAGCTGGCTGCCGTTGCCGACACCCTGAGCCGGCTGGCTCCCGGGATGGAGGCATTGGAACCGGCCATCGCCACACTGCAGGACGCGGTGATGGCGCTGACCATGGTCGTCAACCCGCTGAGCAACATCGCCGACCGGATTCCGCTGCCGGGCCGTCGCCTCCGGCGCCCGGGGCCGCCGCGGACGGTGCGTTCCCAACGGGTCATCGACCACGAGGACTCGGATCCCGACCACGACCCGTTAGTCTGACACCGGTTAAAACCGGCCTGCTTAGCTCAGTGGTAGAGCACTCGCCTGGGTAAGCGATTGAAGCGAATATTGTTCGGAGAACTGACACGGGTGGAGCGTCAATAAGACTCTCCGTGCGCGTACCGCTGTCGCCGGTAATAGCGACCGCTGCCGCGATTCCTCGCCTTGTACGTCGGCAGCTGGCCTCGGTTCGACGTGCGCCGCAGACTCCAGTGTTGAGCCAGACCTCCAAGAGCAAGCGTCGACGGTGCGATTGTTGGCATGCATTGCGGCAGTAGACCTTTGGCCGACAGCCTGCGAAATCGACTCCGCACCCGGGACAACTCTTTGACACAAGACGACGATATCCCTCGGTGCCGACACGAATGGAGCCGCGTGAGAGAATCGAACTCTCGACATTCGCTTTACAAGAGCGATGCTCTACCAACTGAGCTAACGCGGCCGTGGCCCGCTCGACGAGCCATGACGATTCTACGATGGGGTGTCGTCTCCGGGCCACGCGCCGAATCAAACCAGTGCAGGAGCCCTACGCGAGCGGTCGTCAATTCAGTCCGGACGGGGGGCTCCACGAGCTACGGCTTTGGCGGGAATCCGCCCGTCGCGATCGGGCCCCACCGCGTCGGGGTGACCCTGATCAGACATTTCGCTTGGTCGACCATTGCTTGGCGGTATTCATCCCAGTCGGAGTGCTCGCCCGCGATCGCACGGTAGTAGTCGACCAGCGGCTCGACGGCATCGGGCAGCGAGATCATCTCCGCCGCACCGTCGATCTGCACGTACGGGCCGTTGAATTCGTCGGAGAGGACAACGACGCTCGCACGTGGGCGTCGCGCGATGTTCACAGATTTCGCCCGCTGCGGGTAACTGGCGATGACGATCCGCCCCTCGGCATCCAGCCCACCAGTGACTGGCGAGCTCTGCAACGTGCCGTCACTGCGAAACGTGGTGAGCAGCATGTGGTGTCGATTCCTGACGAAGTCCAGCAGTTCGGGCAACGCAACGGTCTCAGCGGTTGCGATCTTCTGCGGCATGACATTCCCCCTCGGTGATCGATCAGTTGACGCTGCCGTCAGCTCAATCGTGACAGAGCGGCCCTGCCCCGGTTGCTTGCGGTCGGGTAGGGCACTTCCCATGATGGTGAGATTGGAAGTTGCGTCTCAGCGGCGAAAGGTCTGACGTGGTCGATCCGCAGGAGCCCGCGCCGAAAGGTGGCCAGCGCGGACGCCCACGGCAAATCAACCGCGAGCGGATCGTGTCAGCGGCTCGCAATGTCGCGCCCGAGGCGCTCACCATGCAGGCGGTCGCTGCTGTCCTCGGAGTGGACCCGAAAGCCTTGAATTATCACGTCGGCGACCGAGACCGGCTACGTGAAATGGTCGCGCTGGACGTTTTCGAATCTGAACTCGGGCGAGCCGCCCTGCCTGACTGCGGCGACTGGCGCAGCGCTGTCCGCGCATATTCGCGAGCGCTTCGCGACGCGGTCGTCAAACTCGGGGTGTTGGCGACCTACTTCCGACTTCCCGAGAGCGGCCTCGGGGCACTGGAACCGGTCGAGCAAGTGCTGCGGGTACTCGTCGACGCCGGGCTCACGGTCGACGAAGCCGGCCACGCTCTGCGGCTGATCACCGAGATGGGACATGCGGCAGGGCGGGAAGCGGTCTTCCTCGCGCGGAGCCGAGTGCAGCAGAACGTCCCGGAGGTGGCCACAGCGTTGGAAACCGCTGCGGAAGAGGCATTTCCGGTATTGCGGCAGGTAGTTGCCGCCCGGCAGGTCGACGTCAGCGACCAGCACCATCTCGAGTTTGGCCTCGACGTTGTCATAGCCGGGCTTGAACGGCTGCTGGCGTGCAGAGACGCGGATATCGAGACCGGTCACGGGCGAACGCATTAGTATTTTTTTCTGTTCGGGAAAATATAATCGCAATCCGACGTCCGCGCCCACACTCCTGACTAGCATTCGACGTGACTCGCCGCACCGCAGCAGCCAGGAGGTCTCCACGTGCCGAACCAGTTGCATCACGTGGTCATGCTGAGTCACTCCGCAGCGAAATTCGTCGGATTCCTGACAAACGTCGTGGGAATGGACGTGCAACACAGCTTCCGCGTCCCGGGAGACATCCTCGAGAAGACGCTGGGATGGCCGCCGTCCGACGGGGCGGATGTCAGCATCCTGGGCAGCGGGGTGGCGGGACTTGTCGAAGTTCTCGACGTCCCCGACGAGCTTCGCGCGGTAGCGCCTGAGGGACTCGCGGCGTTGTCGTTCTTGGCCGACGATTACCGCAGCACCTTGGACAGGGCACACGAATTCAGCAGCGAGATCAGCATTCTCGATACCGGGGTGCCCGGCGTAGACCTGTTCATCTGCACCATGGGCGGAGTGCCGATCGAGTTCATGGGCAGTTACGAAGCCGAGGCCATGGAGACATCCGTCGCCGATGAATGACGCCACCGCCGGGTCCGATGTCGAGTTGATCAAGCAACTCAAGCAGCGCTACTGCCGGCATCTGGACGCCAAGGACTGGACAGCATGGCGGGAGGTGTTCGCCGACGACTTCGTCAGCGAGATAGCCGGGACGGGTGGGCGCGCCACAGTCGGTGCGGACGCATTCGTCTCGTACGCGCGCCAGACCCTGGGGAAGCGATGGCAGACCACCGTTCACCGGGTGCACGCTACGGAGATTTCACTCACCTCCCCGACGACCGCTCGCGGTGTGTGGGCACTCGACGACGTTGTCCGCCTCCTGCCTGCGGTCACCCTGCGCGGCACCGGCCACTATCACGAGACGTATGAGAAACGCCACGGACAGTGGCGATTGACGTCGTCGCGGCTGACTCGGCTACATGAGGATCTCGTCACGCCGCTTTTGACCTTGCACGATGCTCGACGGCTTCGGGCGGTGGCCGCGAGGCTGGCCCGCCGCCTGTCCAGCGCTAACTGATCTGACACATGAAAGGGGCTGCAGTGCATACATTGTCAGGGCGCCGCGTTCTGGTGACCGGTGCGAGTGGCGTGGTGGCGTTCCCGGTCGCCAGAGAGCTGGCAAAAGCCAACGAGGTGTTCGCGGTGGCGCGGTTCTCCGATCCCGCACAGAAGCGGTTGCTCGAAGAGGCGGGCGCGCATCCGATTTCGTTCGACCTCGCCGACCCCGACCTCTCACCGCTACCGGAATCGGTTGATGTGGTGATCAATTATGCCGTCTTACCGCCGCAGAAGAACGCGTACGAGGTCAACGCCGGCGCCGCGGGGCGGCTGGCGAGACGCTACCGCGACTGTGCAGCATTCGTCCACGGCAGCACCGGTTCGCTCTACGAATATCAAGGTGAGCGTCCCCTCCGCGAGGACGATCCCTACGGCCTGCATTCCTCCGCCGAGAACTACGCTGCGAGCAAGATCGCCGCCGAATTCCTTCTCAAACATCTCAGCGTGGATTACGACCTGCCGGTGGTGCTGGTGCGGATCTTCTCGTTCTACGGCCCGCGCGGTGGCGGCGTCACGCAACGCATCGATCAGATCATCCGGGATCAACCGGTCAGCGTCTATCCGGGCGTACGAAATGTCCATACGCCGTTGTACGAGGATGACTACGTCGAAAAGACCATCGCCGCAGCGGGTATCGCCAAAGTCGGTGCCGAGGTCGTCAACGTCGGCGGAACCGAACCCGTGACGACGCAGGAGTACTGCCAGATGGCCGGCGAGATCCTCGGCAAGGAACCGATATTCGTCGAGAACAGCAGGGCCTGGCCGATCTGGGCCGATACGACCAAGATGGTGCAGATGCTGGGTCCGAACAAGGTCTCGGTCCGTGACGGCGTGCGCCGCACGATCGAGGCCGCGAAGGACAGGCTGGTGACCTCGCATCACGTCATCGGAGCACCGGCGAAAGTCTAAGCGGGGCACATGATTACCTTCATCGTTCACTTGCGGGTGCGACCGGAGAATGCGCCGGCGTTCGAAGACCTGATGACAGAGGTCGCCACAACGACCCTCGACAACGAGCCCGGCGTCGCCTATTACGGCTTCGCCAAGAGCGTGGACGAGGCTGACACCTACGTAGTCGTCGAGGTGTATCGGGACCAGGCGGCCTGCGTCGCGCACGGGGATACTGCCTGGGTGCGAGAGTCGGTGCCCAAGATGTTGCTCCTCGCCGACGGGATGCCTCAGCTTGCGCAGTACGCCAGCCCAGGCGCGGAGCCGGTGGTTTCACGGTTCGAGGACATGACATGAGCCGGGCCGACGACATGACCGATGTCGAGGTTCTCGTCGAACTACAGGCGATCTACCGGCTCAAGGCCCGACGAGATCACGCGGTCGACCGGAAAGACTGGGCGACGTATGCAGAGTTGCACACCGATGACTATGTCGCGATGTCGATTTCCAGAAGTCCGATTGTCGGCGGCAAAGCCGCGGCCGAAGCGCTCTCGGTTCAGCTTTCGGCTGTCACCACCGTGCATCACAGTCATACGCCGGTCATCGACTTTCAGGACCGGGACCACGCGACCGGCGTGTGGGCCATGGAAGACAACCTGTTCTGGAAGCGCAATGGCGAGAAGCAGTGGCTGCGCGGCTACGGGTTCTATCACGAATCCTACGTTCGCGGGCAGGATGGCCAGTGGCGCTTCAGCTTTCGAAAACTCGAACGTACGCATGCCGAGACCTCGCCCGGTGCTGCGATCATGGCGGCGGACTTCTCGGGTGAGAATCCGTCGATCGGCGTTGGATAGGTCGCGCGATGGCACCGGACGCGGCCGAGAGCACGCTCACCACGGTTCGGCGCTTCATGGCGGCGACCGGCGCGGAAGGCCGAAACGAACGACGCAGTCTGCTGCACGACGATTTCGTTCTTCACGAAAGCGGGGGCCTGCCGTTCAGCGGCGACTATCACGGGCCGCTGGGGTTCTTCGAGCTTCTGGGCAAGATGAACGACGTGTTGGAGCTTGCGGCGGGCCCGATCACCACTGAGCCCCTGGGAGACAACGCAGTTGCCGCCCGCTTCCGGCTCACGTTCGTTTCGAGGGCTTCCGGCAAAAGCGTCGAGATGCCCCTCGTCGAGATCTACACCGTGCGGGACGGGCAGATCGCGGAACTCGACGTGTACTACAAAGACCCCGCAGCGGTTACTGCGCTGCTGGCGACGTGATCAAGCCTGTGATGTGGTGTTGACGGCGGCCTTGTTCAGGCGATCCGAGACCGAAGAAGTTGCAGACCGGGGTGTGGAACGAGGGCGCGGTGGTGCTGGTGATGACGGCACGGAACCGGTCCAGCGTCTCAGCGGTCAGGTGCGCGACGACCTCCTCGACGTCCCACGCCCCACACAAGGTGTCGCGCTGCCAGTGCTCAGCGCTGAGCCGTGCGAGATCGTCCGCCAGTGCCGCGCGCTCCACCAGATCGATGACCAGCGCCGTATTTACAGATCAATTACTTTTTGTAAAGATTCACCGATGGCCCGTCCCATGCGTCGAGCAGTACCGACCCTGCGTCTTGCGGCGCACCTCGGCCGCGGAATGCAGCGTGTCGCAACCGATGCCGCCATCGGCCGGATGCGCTCGCTGCCGCGGACGATCGCCGACCTCGACGCCCGATCACTCTCCCGGATCATGCGGCGACGGGTCACCTCGGTGTCGGTGATCGACGGCGACGCGGGCACGTCGTCGCGAGCAAGGCTGGCGCTCACCGGCGACGGCGTCCCGGACTCGGTCTTCGTCAAAATGCCCGCCGAAACCGTCGCCACCCGCCTGATGGGCGAACTGGGCCGGCTTGCGCAGACCGAAGTGCTCTTCTATCGAGAATTGTCAGCACAGCTCACCGGCCTGCCCGCGGCATACGGGTCGGCGTTCGACCCGCTGACCGGTCGGTTCGTGCTCGTCCTGGAAGACCTGGCGGTCGATCCCTGCGTGTTTCCCGACACCCTGCATCCCCTCGACAAAGACCAGGCGAGCCAGATCGTCGAGCTGTTGGCCCGACTACATGCGACCTTCTGGGAACGCCTGCCCGCCAACGGAAGTCGAGGCGCACTCCGCTGGGTGTATTCAGCATCGGGCGATGCCACCTCGTTGCTGACCGGGCCGCTGCTGAACACCTCCGCCCGTCGGCTCGCCGAGCGCACCGACATCACTGTCGAAGACGGCCGCTTCATCATCGACAACTACCGCGCTGTCGCGGAACTCATTGACAGGCAACCGAACACCGTCACCCACGGCGACGCGCATCCGGGCAACGTCTACTTCCGCAACGGCGAGGCCGGTTTGCTCGACTGGCAGGCCGTTCGCCGTGGACACCCCGGCCGCGAACTGTCGTACACCCTGATCACCGGTCTGACCACGGTCGACCGCCAAGCGTGCGAACGCGACCTCCTTGCCATCTACCGGCGCGCGCTGGCCGCCGCAGGCGGTCCCGAACTCGATGCCGACGAACTGTGGCTGCGGTATCGGCAAGGCTCGCTATACGCCTACGTCGCACCGCTGATCACCGCCGGTATGGGCGGCATGCAGGTCGAAAGCATTGCACTGGAAGGTGTTCGACGCGGCGTCGCCGCGCTGAACGATGTGGAGACCGTCGCCGCGCTGAAACAGTCGTTATCGTCGTAAGTTCTCTAACCATGCGGATGACGGTTCTCGGTAGTGGCGGGTGGATCCCGACCAGCTCACGGCAGACGAGCTGCTACCTGATCACCGCCGGCACCGAGGCGTTGATCCTCGACGCCGGAACGGGACTCGGCGCGATGCACATCAACCCGACTCTGCTCGACGGCGTCGAGACGGTGACCGTCGCGCTCAGCCACTTCCACCTCGATCACGTGATCGGCCTGGGCTTCGTCAGTGAACGCGCGCTCGGTGGCCGGGAACTGACCATCGCCGGCCCCGGCTCGTTGTCCTACGGCCGGCCGACCCGGACCATCGTGGAGTCTCAACTGCTGGCTACTCCGCTACAGACGACGTCACCGCTGGCGTCGGCGCGCTGGGCCGAGCTGGGCTGGGACACCCTGACCTTTGCCGGGCGCGAGTTGCAGACGTGGGAACAGACCCGCCACACCCTGCCGTCGGCCGGGTTTCGCATCGGCGGCAGTTTCGCCTATTGCACCGACACCGAGTTCGACCCGGAAACCATCCGGCACGTTGCGGGCGTGGCGACGTTGCTGCACGAAGCCTGGGAACCCGTCGATGCCGAGCGCGGACACACCTCCGGTGAGGAAGCCGGCGTTATCGCCGCGGAGGCCGGTGTATCGCGGCTGATCCTCACCCACAGTCACCCCCTGCTGGAGGTAGCTGATCGCACCTTTACGGCAGCCAAACACCGGTTCGCCGACGTTACTGCTGCGACTGATGGGGCAGTTTTTGACGTATAGCGGCACGATTTGGCCACAAATTGACGGCCGCGGAAGCTGGCTGAAACTCCACTTCTGAGCACATCGCCGCTGCTAGAGAGAGTTTTGGCGGAAACCGTATCGTGTAAATGTTTACCGGGACGGCAGTACATCCCTCAGCAAGCTGCCGCATACTAGGCGACAAGTACCAACTGTCGCGCGCATCGCATCCCGGGTCAGGCGCAGACCCCGAAACAGCCGAAATTGTCATGGGAGAACTGCAGCGATCCAAGCGTAAGCATCGCCATCGCGCGACGTCGGCAATTGCCCGGCGCCGCTCGCTGGGGCGTGCCACTTCGGCGGTGGTCGCGGTGGCTGCGCTGCTCGCGACCGGATCCGGCTACTGGATGGCCCATGGTGTGCTGGGCGGGTTGAGCGGAATCACCATCTCGCAAGCCCTCAGCTCGCAGGATCCGAAATCCACCGGCGACGGGCAGAACATCCTGCTCATCGGCCTCGACTCCCGGAAAGATCAGAACGGCGACGACTTGCCGTGGGCTGTGCTCAAACACTTGCACGCCGGCGACTCCGACGACGGCGGCTACAACACCAATACGTTGATCCTCGCCCACGTCAGCGCCGATGACCGAGTCAGCGCGTTCTCCATCCCACGCGACGACTGGGTGGCGTTCAACGGCGTCCCCGGCTACAACCACATCAAGATCAAAGAGGCTTACGGGCTGACCAAGCAGTACGTCGAGCAGAAAATGATCGACAAGGGCGTCAGCGACCAGAAAGAACTGGAGACCAAGGGTCGCGAGGCCGCTCGCGCGGCGACGCTGAAGGCGGTACGCAACCTCACCGGCGTACCCATCGACTATTTCGCTGAGGTCAACCTCGCCGGGTTCTACGACCTGGCCAAGAGCCTTGGCGGCGTCGACGTGTGCCTGAACCACGCGGTGTACGACTCTTTCTCCGGCGCCGACTTCCCGGCAGGACGACAGACGCTGGACGCCGAACAGGCGCTGGCATTCGTCCGCCAACGCCACGGCCTGGAGAACGGCGATTTGGACCGCACCCACCGTCAGCAGGCGTTCCTGTCGGCGGTGATGCGCCAACTCCAGGACACCGGCACCTTCACCGACCTCGACAAACTCAAAGGCCTGATGGCAGTGGCGCGCAAAGACGTTGTGCTGTCGTCGGGCTGGGATGAGGAGCAGTTCCGCAAGATGGGGGCGCTGGCCGGCGGGTCGGTCGAATACCGAACGCTGCCCGTCGTGCGCTACGACAACATCAACGGACAAGACGTCAACATCGTCGACCCCGCCGCGATCAAAGCCGAGGTGGCCGCCGCCTTCGGGACGTCGTTGTCCACGCCCTCGACCACGGCGGCGCTGCCCAACGCCTCGACGGTCGTCGACGTGATCAACGCCAGCAGCGTCGGCGGTCTGGCCACCAAGGTGGCTCGCACGCTCAAGCACGACGGGTACACCACCGGCGCGGTACGCGACCGGGTTCGCGGTGAACCCAGTTCCACCACAATCGAATACGCACCCGGCGCCGAGAACGACGCTCGCGAAGTGGCAAGCCTGCTCGGCATCGACGCACCCGACAAGCCAACTCGCACACTGCAATTCGGCCATGTCCAAGTGATTGTCGACGACAACTTCACGGCTCCGTCTCAGGACGAATCCACCACGCCCTCAACCTCTTCCGGCTACCTCGGCTACCAGTCGAGCTCGAGTTCGGACAGCACCGACCCTACCCCGGACCGGGGCGCACCGATCGACGGTGGCGGCGTGCCCTGCGTCAACTGACGTGTTGGGCGTCCGGCCGCAATAAGAACGCGAGCACCGCGCTTTCGAAAGCCTCTTTCGCCTCGATCATCGTCCAGTGACCGCAGTTGGGGAACACGTGTAATTCGGCGTTGGGGATGGTGCGCATCGGGATCAACGCCATATCCAACGGGCTGACCCTGTCGTCGAGGCCCCAGGTGATCAGCGTCGGCGCCTTGACCCGGTGCATCGCCGCCCACGGCTGCGGCCCCTTGGACGACTCCAGCGCCTTCATCATCTGAGTGAATGCTTCCTTGCTGTACATCCGGCGCGCACCGGCCAGCGTCTGCGGATCGGTGGCGTGACGCAGGCGCTCCTCGATGAGCTCTTCGGTCACCGTCGCCGGGTCGTACACCATCGAGTGCAGCCAGCGGACCAGTCGCTCCCGGCTGGGTTCTTCGGTGAACTCCTGCAGCAGTCGAATGCCTTCCGAAGGAGCAGGAGTCAGGATGTTGCGGCCGATGCCGCCGATGGTCACGACGCGGCGCACCCGGTCGGGGTGGGCGATGGCGAAGTTGAGCGCAACGCCGCCGCCCATCGAATTACCGATGATGTCAACGGTCTTCAGGCCCAGCGCATCGACGAAGCGCACCACCGACTCCAGAGCGGTGATCATCGGGTGACCACCGAAGTCGTCGCTTACGCCGAACCCGGGAAACTCCAGGATCAGACACCGGAAACGCTCGGCAAACGTGCCCAGCACGCCGCGAAAGTTGCGCCATCCCGTCACACCGGGGCCGGAACCGTGCAGCAAGAGCAACGGCGGTCCGTCGAGCTGTCCGGCTTCGTGGTAGCGCAGAACCCCTGCGTCAGTGGTGATCTCCCGGAGCGTGCCTTCGTACGTCAGATCTGTCATATGGTGCCGCTCCTTAGCATCGCTGCGCTCTGCATCGTCGCCGGCGCGTCACGCGTGGGTTCCGCCGTCGATGCGAATCTCGGTGCCGGTGATGAACGCACCGTCGTCGGACACCAGCATGGCGATGACGCCGGCAACGGCGGACGGGGCAGCCATGCCGGTGCCGCTGGATTCCTCCGTAGTCGGCAGGATCGGCATCAGCCGGGTGAACAGCGACCAGTCCGCGTCTTGCGGTATGTATCCTGCTGTGGCGTCGGTGATTCCGGACTTGATGCTGCCGGGTGCCACGCAGACCGCGCGCAGTCCTTTGCTCGCATACTCCAGCGCCAGCGCGTGGGTGAAGGACTGAACTCCGCCTTTGCTCGCCGCGTAGGCCGCCATGTAGGGGTGCGCAAAGGATGCCGACGTCGAACTGAAGTTCACGATCGCGCTGCGGGGGTTGGCCAACAGACTCGGCAGCGCTTCCCGCACCACCAGGAACGTACCGGTCAAGTTGACCCCGATGATCTGATTCCAGTCGCTCAGACTCATCTGGTCGGTGTGCGTGGCGCGCAGAATCCCGGCGGCGTTCACCACCGAATCCAATCCGCCCAATGTGTCCACCGCGGATCGCACGCCGTCGGCGACTGACTGCTCGTCGCCGATGTTCATCGCCAACGTGGTCAGGCGTTCACCGCCGCCGGCTTCCTGTGCATTGGCGCGTGTCTTCTCCAGCCCGTCTGCGGCGACGTCGGCGGCGACGACGCTGGCGCCCTCGTCCAGCAACCGCAGCGCAGTCGCTTGCCCGATGCCCGAGGCCGCGCCGGTCACCAGGATCCGGTGGCGGTCAAGTCGCTTCATCTGTTCTCCTGTCAGAGTCTATTGGCCCATAACGTATTTCATCGTCGGCCCGGCGGTCCATCCGCCGTCGACGGCGATCTCCGCGCCAGTCACGTAGGCGGCGTCATCCGACAGCAGGTAACCGACGGCGCCGGTGATATCGCCGGGTTCTGCAATCCGTCCCATCGGGGTGTTGGGGTAATTGCCCTCACCGGGCTGGATGCCGATGTCGACGGTCATCGGGGTGTACACCATGCCCGGGTGTACCGAGTTGACCCGAATGCGGTCCGGCGCCAACTCGACCGCGGCGACCTTCGACAGTCCGCGCACACCCCATTTCGAAGCGCCGTAACCCGCGGTGAACGCCAAGCCGAACATGCCTGCCGCTGAAGAGATGTTGACGATCGATCCGCCGCCGACAGCGCGCATCGGCTTGATCACCGACTGCACGCCGTTGAACACACCCGTCAGGTTGATCTCCACCACCTGCCGAAAGTGCGCGAGCGGTTCGTGTTCGAGCAACTGACCGGTCGAGACGCCGGCGTTGTTCACCAGTCCGGTCAGCGAACCGAACTCGTCAAGGGTGAACCACACCGCGGCCGACCATTGCTCCGGGTCAGTGACGTCGAGATGGGTGTAGCGGGCCTGCGAGCCGAGTTCGTCGGCCAGTTTCGCGCCCTCGTCGTCGAGTAGATCGGCGAGCACGACGCTGCCGCCCCGTCCGACGATGTGGCGCGCGAACGCTGACCCGAGACCACCGGCGCCGCCGGAGATCACGACGACCTTACCAGCGAGCTGACCTGAATTACCCACCATCACAGTCGCTTTCTGCCGCATGCCGGGCACCGATGAATCCGAACACCATCGCCGGCCCGATGGTGGCGCCGGCGCCGGCGTAATCGTTGCCCATCACCGCGGCCGACGTGTTGCCGGTGGCGTACAGCCCGGCAATCACCGTGCCGTCGGGTCGCAGCACCTGACCATTGGCGTTGTACACCAGGCCGCCTTTGGTGCCGAGGTCACCGGCCTGGATTCGGGCCGCGTAGTAGGGGCCGCTGTCGATGACGTCCATGGTGGGATGCGGTAGCGATGGGTCGCCGTAATAGTTGTCGTAGGCGCTGGTACCCCGGCCGAAGTCGTCGTCTTTCCCCCGACGCGCGAATCCATTGAATCTTTCGATGGTTTCGCGCAGCGACGGCGCGGGCACCCCGATTGCCGCGGCCAGATTCTCGAGGGTGGGGGCGCGGTGCATCAGGCCGGAGGTGTACCAGTCGTCGGGGAACTTCTGACCGGGCATCACCCCGCCGAACTGGTAGCGGTTCTTAGCTTTCCGGTCGAAGACGAACCAGATCGGGTCGTGGCCGCCAGCAAGTTGGCGGTGCACGAACGTGACGTACGGCGCGGCCTCGTTGACGAAACGGCGGCCCGTCTGGTCCACGATGATCGAACGCGGAATGGATCGCTCCGACACCAGCACGCTCATCACCCCGTCGGGTCGCCGAAACGCCGGCATCCACCACGCGTCGTCCATCAGATCGGTTGCACCGCCGACGACTTCGCCGGCGACTATTCCGTCACCGGTGTTGTCCGGCGAGCCCGCACTGTAGTTGTCCGTGCCGCCGTCGCGCAGGAACCGCTTACGCATCTCGCTGTTGTGCTCGAAGCCCCCGCTGGCCAGCAGCACACCCTTACGCGCCCGAATCCGGGCCGTCGAGCCTGCCCGCGCTACGGTCACCCCGACAACTGCCCCGCAATCATCGGTGATCAACGACCGCATCGGCGTGTTCAGCCACAGCGGGATGCCGGCGTCCTTGGCCGCCAACCGCAGGCGTCCGATCAACGCCCGGCCGAGGGTGTCCATGTGACGCCGCAGCAGCAGGCTTTTCACCGCCCGGCCCACGGTCTGCATGGCTGCGCGGCGACCCGACCAGGTTCGCATCACCATGTTCAGGCGGGCGAATTCTTTTGACGTGACGAATAATCCGCCGGGGGTTGCCAGCGCGGCGGGGCGCAGCAATGCCTCGTCGTCGCCGAGTTGCTTCAGATCGAAGGGCAGCGGTTCGATGGTTCGCCCCCGGGCGCGCCCACCGGGTGCCTCCGGGTGATAGTCCGAATAATCGGTGCACCATTGGAATCGCAGATGCGGGCTGGCCTTTTCGAGAAATTCCATGGCCGACGGACCGTTGTCGATGAACGCGTCGACGTTGGCCGCCGGCACTCGATCGCCGATCACCGCGTCCAGATAGCGGCGAACGTCGTCGCGCGAGTCCGACAGACCCGCGCGCCGCAGCGTCGGGTTGTTGGGCACCCAGATGTTGCCACCGGACAGCGCGGTGCTGCCGCCGTACACGCCGGCTTTCTCGATGATCAGGGTGTCCAGTCCGTGAGCATGTGCGGTCAGCGCCGCGGTGAGACCTCCGCAGCCGCTACCGACGACCACGAAGTCGACATGGTGATCCCAGGCTTCGCCTCGGTCTGCGGCCGACATGGGTTCAGGCAACCACATCGGCTGTTGCTCCGGACCCGCATTTCCCGCACAGCGGGACGATCGGCACCCAGGCCGCCTCGCAGGCCGTATTGTCGCCGGTATGACGCGGGACGTCGATGTCGTCGTGGTGGGCGCGGGGTTCGCCGGACTGTACGCGCTGCACCGGTTACGCGGCGACGGCCTGACCGTTCGGGTGCTGGAGGCCGCGGACGGGGTGGGCGGCGTGTGGTATTGGAATCGCTACCCGGGCGCGCGGTGCGACGTCGAAAGCGTCGACTATTCCTACTCCTTCGACGAGCAGCTTCAGCAGGAGTGGGACTGGAGTGAGAAGTACGCAACCCAACCGGAGATTCTTCGGTACCTCAACCACGTCGCTGACCGGTTCGACCTGCGGCCGGACATCACCTTCGGTGTCCGGGTCACCGACGCCGTATTCGACGACAGCGCGCTGCGGTGGGAAATCCGCACCGACACAGGCGAAACCATGTCGGCACGGTTCCTGGTGCTCGCTGTCGGCCCGCTGTCGAATGCCAACATCCCCGCGATCGACGGGCTGGAGTCATTCGGTGGCCCGATCTACCACACGGCGCACTGGCCGCACCACGGCGTCGACTTCACCGGGCAGCGGGTCGGCGTGATCGGGACGGGATCATCGGGCATCCAGGCGATCCCGTGTATCGCCCGGCAAGCTCGCGAGCTGTACGTGTTTCAGCGCAGCCCCAACTACAGCGTGCCGGCCGGCAACATTGCGCTCGACAGTGCGACCCGCCGCGCGCAGAAAGCCGGCTACCCAGAGCGCCGCAGACTGTCGATGGCCAGCGGGGGTGGTTCACCGCACCAACCGCATCCATCGCCGGCGCTCGATGTTCCGGAGCAGGAGCGCCGTGCCGCTTATGAAAAGCGTTGGCAGCTGGGCGGTGTGTTGTTCAGCAAGACCTTCCCCGATCAGCTGCTCGAGATGGGCGCCAACGACACCGCGCGCGTCTTTTGGGAGGAGAAGATTCGGGCCATCGTCGACGATCCCCGCACCGCGGAATGGCTTATACCCAATGATCATCCGATCGGCACCAAGCGGATCTGCACCGGCGACAACTATTACCAGACGTTCAACCGCGACAATGTCACGCTGGTCAATCTTCGTGTGACGCCGATCCTGCGCATGGACACAACCGGCCTGGCCACCTCCGACACCTACTACGGGCTCGACGAGCTGGTGCTGGCGACCGGCTTCGACGCGATGACCGGGTCGGTCGACAAATTGAATATCGTTGGCCGAGATGGCGAAACACTCAACCGCGCATGGGCGTCAGGTCCGCTGACCTACCTCGGACTGGGAGTTCCCGGATTCCCCAACCTCTTCAACATCACCGGCCCGGGCAGTCCATCGGTATTGGCCAACATGGTTCTGCATTCCGAATTACACGTCGATTGGATCGCCGACGCGATCGCCTACGTCATCGCACACGGGGCGTCGGCCATCGAGGCCACCGCGTCCGCAGCCGTCGACTGGACCGCCGAATGCACCCAGCGGGCCGCGGCGGGCCTTATGCTGCGGGCGAATTCGTGGTATCTCGGCGCCAACGTGCCCGGCAAGCCCCGGGTTTTCATGCCGTTCGTCGGCGGTTTCGGCGTCTACGGTCAGATCATCGCCGAGGTCGCGGCGTCAGGCTACAAAGGATTCGAACTACTCGGTACCGATCGGTCAGGTGCATCGTCCCGCTGAGTGGTCAGCGACAATTTCCGGCCGGCGATCGTTGCTAATCTTGGCAAGTGGGGTCCAGCGCACTTCCTAACCTTCCGCCTACCAGTTGGGCCGTGTTGGGCATGCTCGCGTTCGGCGAAGAGGTGTCCGGGTACGACATCAAGAAGTGGGCGGATTGGAGCGTCGGCTACTTCTACTGGAGCCCGTCGTTCAGCCAGGTCTACTCGGAGCTCAAACGGCTGGAATCCCACGGTTACGCGACGTCACGGGTACAACACGACGGCGGTCTCCGCGGGCGCAGGACCTACAAGATCACCGAGTCGGGCCACGAAGCGGTCAGCAAATGGGCCACCGAAGCCCCCATTGACCCGCCGATGCTCAAGCACGGTGTGCTGCTGCGGGTTTGGCTCGGCCATCTCAATGATCCGGACCGGCTCAAAGAGATCCTGCAGGAACACATCGCCTACGTCGACGAGATGCGCCAACGCGTGGCGACCGACTCCCAGGGCGCGACGATGGAGCCGGCCTGGGCCTATCCGCGCATCGCCATGCAGTGGTCGGAGCGCTACTATGCCGCGGAGCGAGAACTCGCGCTACAACTGATCAAAGACATCGACGAGGCCGACGCCGTGCTCAAGCAGGGCAAGCAGGATGCGCGCGGGACATTCCCCACGCCCAGGCCCGGTAGATGGCGTGAAGTCGAAAAGCGAGTACAGGCGAAGACAGACGAATGACGAAGGCGGACAGATGATCGAATTCACCCTCAAACAAACCTCGACGGCGCCGATCGAAACGGTGTTCGACGCCATCACCGACCATCGCGGGATCGCGAACACCGTCTCGACTGTCCGTCGCAGCACGCTGGATCGGGAAGGAACACCCGCACCCAACGGTGTCGGTGCGGTCAGACGCCTGACGGCGGTCGGGCCCCCGATCATCGAGGAGATCATCGACTACGAACGGCCGAACCGCTACGCGTACAAGCTGCTCTCCGGCGCGCCGGTCCGCGACCACGTCGGCACCGTCGAACTGCGTGAAGCGGGCACCGGAACCGAGGTCACCTGGCATCTACGGTCGACGCCGACAATCCCCGGCCTAGGGCTTCTGCTGGGGCCGGTGCTCAAGAAGGTCATCGGTGACCTTCTCAAAGGCGGCATCGCTGCCGCCGAAAAGCGCTCCTGAGATCATCAAGAGCGGGCGGGAGCCAATCGCTTCAACGCAAGCCCGCCCTCGAATGGCCGGTAGCCGAATGCCGCGGGGGCCCGGTAACCGGTGTCTCCCAGCGGTGTGTGCACCTCCGCAACGGTGGGCCCGATCTTGGCCGCAACGTCGGCGAGCGCATCGAGGTCGAACCGGTACAGCTGACCGGCGTTGCCGCCCAGAATCTTTCGGCACGCGTCTTCTGATTGGTCGTGCAGTGCCCAGCGGATGGCCAGCTTGGAGTGCGGCGTGAAGCCTTCCTCGTGCGGATAGTCGCTACCCCACATGATGTGCTCGGGTCCCATGAAATCGATCATCCCGGCGTCGAATGGCGCCAGTTCGCTGGCCAGGTAGCAGTTCCGCTTCACGTACTCGCTCGGCGTCAGAGTCAGCTCGTCCACGGACGACCCGCCGAACATGCCGTAGGTGCGGTTGCCGGCCTCGGACTTCATGGTGGGCACCATCGCGTCGAGGATGCCTAATTGTCCTGGCACCCAGAGGGTTCCCTGTTCAGTCGGCACGAACCGCAATGTCGGATGCCGCTCGAATACGCCGGCGAGAATCAGGTGTCCAAGGGTGCGCTGCGCCCACAACGCCATCTCGGTGACCAGCACCGCGTTGGAGGCCGGTTGGTCCATCGGCATTTCGGGGCTGCCGGCACCCGCGTGTTGCACCACGGTCAGATCCAGTTCCGCGCACAACGCCCAGATCGGTTCGTACCGGGTATGAAACAGCGGGGCTACCTGCGGATCGCCGGGTGAAACCGGCGGGATCAGCACCCCGCCGAAGCAATTCTGATCGGCACCCCAGCGAATCTCCTCTAAGGCGAGATCGATGTCGTTGGGGAAGATCTGGATCAACCCGCGGCGACGATCCGGTTCCAGCGAGCAGAAGTCGATCTGCCAGCGATTGTGCGCTTGCACGCCCGCCCAACGCTTTTCGAGCTCATCACGAGTGCGCGGCAGGCTGATGGTGATGTTGGGGGTGGTCGGGAAGAACGGTGGAACAGTGTTGGGCAGCAGCACTTCCGCCGCCACCCCGTCGGCGTCCATGTCGGCGATGCGCAGGTCGCTGTCCCAGTTCCGGTTCGCAGTGGCGATGATCAGGTCATCAAACGGGCTGATGTAACTGGCGGCCCATGCGTCGAAGTCGTCATGCAGCGCCGCGGGCAGGTACGGCTTGTAGTCGCCGATGTCGGCCCCGGCATGGGTGTCCGTCGAAATGACGACGTAGCGATCGATCGTGTCCCAGCTTGTACCCATCACGTCCTCCGGCATCGTTGCGTATACATGAGCGTCCTCGCTGACCGAAGACGCGACAAGACCTCATTCCAATGAGCGGGACAGCAACGCCGAAACATCGGCCCAGGCCTGCTTTCGCGCCTGGCTGCAGATGCCGAGCCCGGCCATGGTCACGAATCCATGAATCGCGCCGCCGTAGTGTCGGTGGATCGTCGGAACTGCGTCCTCAGCAAGGGCTTTCGCGTACGCCTCGACTTCTGAGGACAGCGGGTCGTAGCCCGCGCTGATCACCACCGCTGGCGGAAGGCCGCTCAAGGAGGCCCGCAGCGGCGACGCCGTCGGGTGGTCGCGATCCGCCGGATCCGGCACATACTGATCCCAGTACCAGGCCATGGCGGCGGCGGTGTTGTAGTAGCCGGTGCCGTAGTCGCGATAGGACGCTGTGGTGAAGTCCGCGGCGATCACCGGATACACCAGCAGTTGGCCGGCGATGGCGGGACCCCCGCGGTCGCGCGCCAGCAGCGCGGTCACGGCGGCCAAATTGCCGCCCGCGCTGTCACCGGCAACGACCAGCCGAGTCGGATCTCCACCGAGTTCGCCGGCGTGCCGTGCCGCCCAGTCCGTGACGGCATAGACATCCTGAACCGCGGCCGGCCAGGGTGATTCGGGCGCCAACCGGTAGTCGACGGACACCACGATTGCGCCGACGCCGTTGGTCATCGCGCGGCAGAGTTCGTCGTGGGAATCCAGATCGCAGAACACGAAACCGCCGCCGTGCGCGAAGACGATGACGGGCAGCAGAGCGGACGTTGCTGTCGGCCAATAGATTCGGACGCCGATACCGCCCGCGGGGCCCGGGACCGTGCGATTGATCACCGTGCCGACCGGTTCAGACGGCATCGCGGGCTGCGCTCGCTGCCGGATCACGTCGCGCAGTTGCGGCGCGGTCATCGTCTCGACGCGGGGAAACCCGTCGTTGAGCGCGGGCAGTAGCGCCGCGATCTCCGGGTCGAGGCTCACGCGTATTGCAGATCCCGAACCGGCTGGCGCAACGGGCGGGGCTGCTGCAGGATCGGCCGCACCCGCACCCGCACCGCGTCGCCGTCGTCGAAGTTGCGCCAGATACCCAGCGCTGTCGTCCGCACCGGTCCGGCCAACCGCTGGTCGAACGTCATCCGGTCCAACGGGCCGCACACCGAGACGGCGGCGATCGGCTCGTCGGGGTCACCGATCGGCGCCGCGACACAACCGAATCCAGCAACCGACTCCCCTCGCTCGTAGGCGATTCCGCGGTCTCGTATCGCCGTCAACTCCTCAGTCAACTGGCGGCGGGTGGAAATCGAGAATTTGGTCTTGCGGGCCAACAGGTCGGAGCCGTCGAGTCGGTCCGGGTCTGAGAACGCCAGCAGCACCTTGCCGACCGCAGTGCAGTGCGCGGGCTGGCGGCCGCCGACGCGGGTGGGCACCGCGGCACCGAGCGTGCCGGCGATCTTCTCCAGGTACACCACGTCGGCTCCGTCGAGAACGGCCAAGTGCACCACCAGGCCGGTGGCGCGATGCAACTCGTGCAGAAACGGCTGCGCGGCTTGGTGTAACCGATCCTGATGCACCGCAAGTGATCCCAGCTCGACGAGCCGCATACCCAGTTCGTAGTCACGACCGTGACGACGTAGCCATCGAAGTTGCACGAGTCGCTCCAGCATCCGATGCGCCGACGAACGCGGCAGCCCGGTGCGGCGTACGACCTGTGCCAGTGAAAGCCGACCCGGTCCGTCGAAGGCGTCCAGCACCAACGAGATCCGATCAATGACGGCGCTCGGAGTACAGGCGTCGGCCTCGGTCATGTGCTTCCTCCCAGGCAGTCCAATATTCCTAATAGGTATATGCCTAGTCCTACCATAGTGTGGCGCTGGTCACAAGCATGCCGACGAGGGCACGCGTCGACGTGCCCGCTCAACAGCTGTCGATCAGGAGGTGGCCGCGGCCTGCCCGGCACGGCGGCCGTAGAAACTGCCGTCACCCAGCGAAATGCCGCTGGCGTAGCCCCAGGCAGCGAGGCCCGCAGTGGCCCGCCCTGCCGCGAACAGCCCGGGGATCGGCTCACCGCTGACGTGCAAGACCTCGGCAGACAGCGAGGTGTGCAGCCCGCCCAGGGTGAATCCGCCGGTGTTGCCGCGCAAGTCGATGGCACCCACCGGAGTGCCGATCGGACGCAGCCACTCCGCCTTCTTGTGCAGCAGCGGATCGACACCCTGCACCGCGCCATCGTTGTAGGCAGCCACCGTGGTCTGCAATGAGCCTGTGGCCAAACCGATCTCGGCTTCCAGATCGGCGACGGTCTCGCAGACCCACGTCGGCGGCCGTAACAGGAACGGGGTCGCCGACCGGGCGGCCATCGCTTCCTCGTGTGCCTCGGCGTCGAGCACCAGAAAGGCAGCGTCGTCCTGCTGGTACAGGGTGAGCTGGCCGATACGACCCGGATAGGTGTCTTCGGCGACATACCGCTGCGCGCGGCCGTTGACCAGGATGCCGCGCACGATCAACTGCGGGTCGACCAGGAACGCCACCTCGGTGGCGTCGATGTGGGCCAGGTCAGCACCCAGCGCCTGCGCCATCTGGATCGCGATCCCGTCGTGCTCTTCGATCGACGCCGCGGGCCGGCCGGCGATCCGCGGCGCATAACGCGCCACCATTGACTCGTTGTAGGCGAAGCTGCCGGTCGCCAGCACAACGCCGCGCCGCGCCCGCACAGCAAGCTCGGTGCCGTACTGGCGGGCGATGATTCCGGCTACTCGGCCGTCGTTGTCGACGACCAGCCGCTGCACCCGGGTGTCGACGGTGCTGCGCACACCCAGCTCGGTAGCGGTGTCGACCAGCGGCTTCATCAACATGTAGCCGCCGCCCTGTTCGCCCGTCCGCTTGTTCTGCATCTGCGGCACGTGCCCGCGCGGCGCTGGTGTGGCGATGAGGTTGTAAGGGAACGCATTCTCGCCGCCGGTGTACATCAGGCCGTCGTCGTCAGGTGGTTCCCAGCCCGGCTCGCCCCAGAAGCTGGATTTGAACCGCACCCCGCAGTCAACCAGCCAATCGAAATGCTCGAGGCTTCCGGCGCAATAATCGGCGATTCGGTGTTCGTCGGCACCGGGGCCCATCGCCGCGATCAGGAACGTCTGCATGTTCTCAACGGAATCGGTGAACCCGCAGGCCTTTTGAATCGGCGTGCCGCCACCGAGGTAGAGAAATCCGCCAGCCAGAGACGCGGCACCACCCCAGCCGCCGGTGCGCTCCAGCACCAGCACCTCGGCGCCGGCCCGAGCCGCTTCGATGGCTGCCGACACACCGGCGATACCGTAACCGGCGATCACCACGTCGGCCTCGGCATCCCAGCGCGCAATGTCGCCGACGCGAGCGGGCGCGACCGTCACATCGCGGCCAGCGGTTCGGCGTGCGACCAATCGTGGCCCCAGTAGCTGTCAGACGTGATTTCCTCGGCGGTGTAATACGTTTCGTCGACCTTCATGCCGTCGGTGCCGAATTCGATGTCCCAGCCGCCGGGCGCGCGGACGTAGAACGAGATCATCTTGTCGTTGGTGTGCCGCCCGAGCGTCGACGACAGCGAGAACCCCGCCTTGACAACACGATCCAACGCGCGGCCGACCGCGTCCAGCGCGTCGACCTCGACCATGATGTGCACCAGACCCGGTGCACCGCCGTGCGGTGCAGGACACAGCGCCATGCTGTGGTGGCGTTCGTTGACGCCGAAGAACCGGATTCGTAGCGGGCCGTACTCCGGCGGCGCGGGCAGTCGCATCGCGCCGCGCGGCAGGAAGCCGAGCACCTCGGTGTAGAACGCGAACGCGCCTGCCGGATCCATCGTCGGCAGCACCACGTGACCAAGCCCCTGCGTGCCGGTGACAAACGTTGCGCCGAAGGGTGTTACGACCGGACTGTGGTCGAGCGCCGGCCCGAAGAACACCTCGCTGGTGGTGCCGGTCGGGTCGGTGAACGCGAAGACGTCCTCGACCCTGCGGACATCGGCCTCTTCGATCGACAGCGGCTTGACCGCAACCCCGCTGCTTTCGAGTTTGTCCCGAACCCGTTGCAGCGCCATGCCGTCGCGCACTTCCCACCCGACGTGCACCACCTGGTCGCTGTCGCCGGGAACGACGATGATGCGGGCCGGACGCTCATCCATCCGCAGGTAGAGCGCGTCGTCTTCGGGTCCGCTGCCCTGTGCGAAGCCCAGCACGTCGAAGGCGAAGCTGCGCCAGCGGTCGATGTCGGCAGTCTGGATCTTGATGTAGCCCAGGCTCTTGATGTCAGCCATCAGATCATCGCCCGCAGCGGGTCGGCGGGCTCGATGCCCATCGAACTCAGCGCGGCTGCGTGATACACCGTGCTCGGCACATGAATCGCGTGATTGAGTCCGACGTGCGCATCGCGCCAAAACCGTTGCAGCGGTTTGTCCATCCGTGCCGCATTGCCGCCGGAACGCGCGAAGATCTGATCCACGGCCATCACCGCCCGCCACGCCGCCCGGATCTGGGTGCGCCGGCCCACGGCCCGCTCCTCGAACGACACCTCACGCCCGGAGTCCACGATGTCCCATATCTTGTCGACGTTGGCCAGTATTTCTTGGCGGGCGGCGTTGATATCGGCGGCGGCTTCGCTGATCGCGAACAACACATACGGGTCGTCTTTGATAGCGGTGCCCTGCGCGCCGACCCGCCCGCGCTGGTAATCGAGGTGGGCAGCCAGCGCACCTTCGGCGATGCCGATCACCGCGGAGCTGATGCCGAGCGGGAACATGTTCGACCACGGCATCTTGTACAGCGACTCGGTGACGCCCGCTTCCTTCTGGGCGGTGCCGTCGATCACCTGATCGCCGTTCATCACCCGGTAGGCCGGCACGAAGGCGTCCCGCACGATGATGTCCTTGGAGCCAGTCCCCTTCAGTCCAACCACATTCCAGGAGTCGTCGACGATCTGGTAATCACTGCGAGGCAGGATCATGTGCAGCATGCTCGGCGGGTCGGCGATGCTGCCGTCCGCATTACCCAGCAGAGCGCCGAGGAATATCCAGTCGCAGTGGTCGGTGCCGGAACTGAATTGCCAGCGACCGTTGAACCGGTAGCCGCCGTCGACCGGCACGGCGAGGCCGGTAGGCGCATAGGGTGAGGCCATCCAGGTGTTGTCGTCGGCGCCCCACACCTCGTCGCGTACTTTCGGGTCGGCGAACGCCAGCTGCCACGGGTGTACACCCACGACTCCGCAGATCCAGCCCGCGGCGCCGTCCAGGGCGGCCACGGCCATCACGGTCTCGGCGAATTCCCGTGGGTGGCACTCGAACCCGCCGTATTGCTTGGGCTGCAGCAGCTTGATCGGCCCGGCTGCCTTGAGCAGCTTCGCGGTGTCGTCGGGCAGGCGGCCGATTCGTTCGGCTTCCTCGCCCTGATCTCGCAGCTGGTCTGCGATGTCAGCGATGTTGTCGATTACCCGTAGGGCCATGATGTCGTCCTGTCCTAGGCTGAGACTCTTCATGGTGGACCGGGTTGCGCCGTGCGGCGTCACGCCGTCCCGGTCAGTGGACAGCTTTGACGGATCGTTATCCGACCACTCCGCGAAGGCCGTCGGCGCCGAAAACCGGCTCGAGCATCGCGGTGAAGTCCGGACCGCGTCGCAGCAGGTGGCCACCGTCGACATTGATGACTTGGCCGGTCACCCAGGCCGACGCGTCGCTGAGCAAGAACATCGCCATGTTCGCGATGTCTTCGGCTTCGCCCACCCGCGGCAAGGGAGTGCAGCTCCGGTAGTCCTCGGACAATTCGGGCGAGTCGGTGATCGGGGCGACCATGTCGGTGCGGATCAGGCCCGGGCGAATGCTGTTGACCCGTACCCACGACGGGCCGAGCTCGTCGGCGGCCAGCTGCATCATGTGGTCCAGCGCTGACTTGCTGACCCCGTACGCGCCGAACCAGCGGTGGGTGTTGCTGGCCGCGATCGACGAGATGCCCACGAACGACCCGCCGCCGCCGCGCACGAGTTCACGGGCCGCGTGCTTGAGTACGTACATGGTGCCGTTGACGTTGAGATCGATCGTGCGTCGCCACGCATCGGAATCGATCTGGGTGATCGGCCCGATGGTCTGCGATCCGCCGGCGCAGTGCACCACACCGTGCAGACGGCCGTGCCACGCCGTCGCGGCATCGACGGCACGGGTGACCTCGTCTTCGTCGGTGACGTCAGTGGGCTCGTAGCGGATCGCACCACCGTTCGTTGCGCCGGCCTCGATCTCCGCGACGGCCTCGGCCAGCCGATCGGGACTGCGGCCGACGATCATCACCGAGGCGCCCGAGGCGACCAAGCCCGCGGCCACTCCCTTGCCAATTCCACTGCCACCGCCGGTGACCAGGTAGGTCCGATCTTCGAAAGAAAGCTCCATGCCAGCCCTTCATGCCGAAACTGAAACAGGTTCTAGTCATAGAACCACACGGCCGTCGTCGCCAGTGAGGCGATGAAAAATCGCACCCGCGGCAGCAGTCCCCGAGAGGGCGGGCCCACCTTCCGCCCACCTCCGAGCGACAACTCGTCTCGCGGCCGCACGAAGTCGCTACGAGCCGGGCACCTTGTATACCCCGTGCGCAGCGGGGCTGCGGTGGTCTGTGAGAGAAGGGCTCGACTACGGGGTGTCGCGCCGAGCCGGTTGCGACGGCTTCGGTTTGCGCCAGTCCTCGACGTCCGGTGGCAGGCCGATCGGGTACCGGTTTTCGTTGTGCGCCGCCCAGTGTGCGTGGCCGAGCTCGTGGATGTGGAACGCGTGCCGCAGCGCCTCGGTGAAACCCATCGCGTCCGACGCCGCGTTCACCGAGTCCTTGATCAGCAGCGCGGCCATCGTCGGCCGCTCAGCGATGCGCTTGGCGAATTCCAGCGTCTTGTCCGCCAGCTCGTCGACTGGAAAGACCTTGGACACCATGCCGAGCCGGTGGGCCTCGTCGGCGTCCAGGTAATCGCCGGTCAGCAGCAGTTCTTTGGCTTTGCGCGGGCCGAATTCCCAAGGGTGCGCGTAATATTCGACACCCGGCATGCCCATCCGCACGCCCACCACGTCGCTGAACTTCGCGTTGTCGGCGGCGACGATCAGATCGCACGCCCAGATCAGCATCAATCCCGCCGAGATCGCGTTGCCCTGGACCTGAGCGATGGTGATCTTGCGCAGATCGCGCCAGCGGCAGGTGTTCTGGAAGAAGTAGTGCCACTCCTGCAGGTAAGTCTTCTCTGCGACGGCATCGCGGTTGGCACCATTGATCCGAAAGCTCGGAAGCTGGTCCGGTCCGGGTGCGCGCTCCGCCAACGCCAGCTCCGAGCCCAGGTCGTGACCGGCGGAGAAGTTCTTTCCGCGCGCCGCGAGGATAATCACCCGAACGGTGTCGTCGGCTTCGGCGCGCAGGAACGCCTCGTCGAGCTGGACCAGCAGGCCGCGGCTCTGCGCGTTGTGCGCCTCGGGCCGGTTCAGCCAGATCCGGGCGACCCGGCCCTCGTCGAGCGTCTCGTAGGCCACCAGTTCTTCGGACTTCGCTTCCACCGGGACTGCCATTGGCCCACCTCACTCGTCAGCTGTGTCTGATGGCCGGGCGTCTATTCGGGCCGCTGCACGGCCCGCATCGTCGCCGGGCAAGTGCTTACACATTACGACCGGCCCGTAACGCCCCCGCCGGGGGGTTGCAGCGCCGCATGCGGGTGAATACGCACTTCGCATAGAGTTGTGCGATGCCCGCGAAATCTGACGATCACGAAATCGACGATGTCGAGCCGCTGACTGACGACACAGCCAGCCAGGCCAGGCGCGTAGTGGCGGCCTATGCGAACGACGCCGACGAATGCCGCGTCTTCCTGTCGATGCTCGGTATTGGACCCGCGAAAATCGAGGTGTAAGTGCCCAGCGCGGGAGGCCAGGGGGCTGGAAGCCCGCAGAAAAACCAGGCCTCCGGTGAGTCCGACTTCGTGGTGGTCGCCAATCGGCTGCCGGTCGACCTGGAGCGATTGCCTGACGGCAGCACCACCTGGAAGCGCAGCCCTGGTGGTTTGGTCACCGCGCTGGAACCGATCCTGCGGCGTCGGCACGGCGCCTGGATCGGCTGGCCGGGCGTCGTCGACGACGACGTCGAGACCATCGACGAGCCCATCGTCGAGGACGGCCTCCGCCTGCACCGGGTGCGCCTGTCCGCTGACGACGTCGAGGAATACTACGAGGGTTTCTCCAACGCCACGCTGTGGCCGCTCTATCACGACGTCATCGTCAAACCGATCTATCACCGGCAATGGTGGGACCGCTACGTCGCGGTCAACCGTCGGTTCGCGCAGGCCTCAGCGCGCGCCGCGGCCAAAGGCGCGGTCGTCTGGGTGCAGGACTACCAGCTTCAACTGGTTCCTCAAATGCTGCGCGAACTGCGACCCGATCTGACGATCGGGTTTTTTCTGCACATCCCCTTCCCGCCGGTCGAGTTGTTCATGCAACTGCCCTGGCGCACCGAGATCGTGGAGGGCCTGCTCGGCGCGGACTTGGTGGGCTTCCATTTGGCGGGCGGCGCGCAGAATTTTCTCATCCTGGCTCGCCGCTTGCTCGGCGCGAACACCTCCCGCGCGTCGGTGGGGGTACGGTCACGGCCTGGTCATGTGGAACTGGCCGACCGCACCGTCCGGGTGGGCGCGTTTCCCATCTCGATCGATTCGGCCGAACTCGACCGGAAGGGCCGTGAGCGAAGCATCCGCCGACGGGCCAAGGAGATCCGCGCCGAAGTCGGTAATCCCCGCAAAATCATGCTCGGTGTCGACCGGTTGGATTACACCAAGGGAATCGACGTGCGGCTCAACGCGTTTGCCGAGTTGCTCGCCGAAGGCCGCGTCAAGGGCGACGACACCGTACTCGTGCAACTCGCCACGCCCAGCCGTGAGCGGGTGGACAGCTATCAGAAGCTGCGCGAGGACATCGAGCGCCAGGTCGGCCACATCAACGGCGAATACGCCGAAGTGGGCCACCCGGTGGTGCACTACCTGCATCGTCCGATCCCCCGCGATGAGCTGATCGCGTTCTTTGTGGCCAGCGACGTCATGTTGGTCACTCCATTGCGTGACGGGATGAATCTCGTGGCCAAGGAATACGTGGCATGCCGCAGCGATCTCGGCGGAGCATTGGTACTGAGCGAATTCACCGGCGCCGCAGCCGAACTCCAGCAGGCCTACCAGGTCAATCCACATGACACCGAAGGCGTCAAAGCCGGCATCGAGGCAGCGCTCAATCAGACGGTTGACGAGGGGCGGCGCCGCATGCGGGCGTTGCGTCGTCAGGTGCTGGCGCACGACGTCGACCGGTGGGCTCGGTCGTTCCTCGATGCGCTCACCGAGGGTCGTCCCTCAAACAGCTGAATCCGTGGTGCAACCGAAGGCGCACTGCGATACTCGATGCACCAAGCCGGAAGGGAGCGCGAAGGTGATCTTCTCCCGCGGCCTCAGCGCCGCCGCCACCGTGGCACTGGCGGCGGTGGGCACAGCAGGCCCCGCCGAAGCGCTGGGGCCTCCACCGGACGGTCTGTACAACTTCACCGAAGCAGGAGTCCCTGCCAGCACGTGGAAGATCTATGCGCTCTGCGATGCGCCGTCCCGGCAACGGGCGATCCCCGATTTCACCGACCCGGTCATTGCGGCCGACCTCTGCGCACTGAATGTCGTGAGTACCACAGCCGGACTCGCCAGCCGCCAGGAACGACAGGCGAACTACGGCGGCAGGGCCCGATTGACCAGCGATCTGTGGACCTTCCAGGTGCCCAAGGGCGACGGCGTGGCATGTCCCGATGGCACCAGCGCACCGTCTACGGAAACGTATGCCTTCGATGATGTCTCGCTGACCGGTACCCACACCAGTATTCACGGCGACGTATGCGGGTTGCCACCGGCGATGACCAAAAAACCGTTCACACTGGCTTTTCGGGCGCCGCTACCCAATCCCGTAGAACGGTATCCGTTAGACTGCAACGAGATTGGCCAGTGCCGCTGAACCGCCAAGCTAGATCGGTGTGATGAAGTTGATCAACCATTTGCCGCCGATCTGCTGGTAGTCGACCCGCAACCGGCTGCCGTCGTAGACGGGTTGCTTCGACTTGTCGGTCACGGTGCGGTTCATGTAGACCATCACCGAGGCCGAATCACGCTTGGCGGCAATGACACCGACGCCGACGACGCTGGCTTGGACGACTACTTCCCGCTTCTTTGCCTCCGGGATGATCTGCGCGTTGACGCTTCGCTCGAATTCACGGCGATACGACGGCGTCAGCAACAGAAAGGCGTCGGAAAGACTTCGCTCGACAGTCTGGAAGTCGTAGGCGAAGACCCGGGGTATCTCGTCTTTGGCCAGCGCGGGCAGCACCGCCTGCGCCGCCTGCTCGCCGCGGACCTGAACGCGATCCCAGTAGAACCAGCCTGCGACCGCGGCCAGCCCGACGAACGTGGTGATCAGCAGGCCGACGATGGCGGCAATCAACCACCGCATCAGTTGCCTCCGTCTGGATACTTCAGGTCATAGCCAGTCATTCGGCCGGTGTCGTCCTCGTGCACGACAACCCGCATCCGGAAAGGCACCGATGGCTTGTTGACGCCGTCCATGTCGGTCGCGGTCACCCGCACCGACACCAACACCGACGCATTGTCCGTGACATCGTCGACGCCCTCGAGCGCGGCGCCGTTCACGACCGCCTCCGAGTTCGAATTGGTCTGGCGGAAAATGGCCTTGATGTTCTCCACGTTATTGTTGGCGCTGAGCATGCCCCGCAGCGGCCCGCTGGTTCCGTCGACCAGACGCGCGACGCTCTTGTCGATGTCGTCCTGTGTGTAACTGAACATGTTGACCACCGTCTGAGTGGCGGTGTCGACGAAGCGCTGCTGGCGTGCCTGGACGTTGTCTGCGTGCCGCAGCTGGATTAGTTCGAACGCCAGAGCGGCGGACAGCAGGGCAATCCCGCTCAGCCCAAACGCGAGCGCGGTCCATCCCACCCGCACGCGGTGAGCGGGCCGCCGCGGCGGCGGACCGACCGGCGTGTTCTGCCGCTTGACCGGCTTGGCTGCTGTTTCGATCCGAACAGTGGTGGCGGCAACCTCATTACCGGTCGGGCCAGCCGCTCGCGAAGCCCGCCGCCGCGCGGGTCGCGTCGACGAATCTGATTCGTTCACAACTGCCTCGGGTCACGCATCAGATCCACCCAAGTTTCCGCGCTCGACACTTTCGGTGGGGCGAAGATACCAGTGGTGCCGTCGGGGTCCTGAAAGACACCGGTGGCTTGGTCGTAGGTGGTGAAGGCCGCGCCACTGGCTTGCGGCGCGGGACCAGGCGGTGGGCCCCATGGCTTTTCGGGCGGCGGATACGGCGCCGGAGGAGAAAGGCCTTCCGGCGGTGGAGGTGCAGGGACCGCTTTCGGGAACGGTATCTGCGGGTTCTGCGGCGGATACGGCGACGGCGGTATCCATGCTTGCCGGCCATCGGTTCCGCCGGTGTTGGGCGGCGGCTGCACCGGGAACGGCTGGAAAGGCGCCGGACCCGGCCCAGCCACCACACCTGGTGGAAGCGGACCCGCGACCGGCGTGCCCGGGTCCGGGTCGGCACCCGGCGGGATATACGGGAATTTGTTGGGCGGCAGGATGTTCAGCCCGTTCGTCACCGGCGTGTCATAGGGGATCGGCGGCCCCCGCCAGGGGTTGGTCCCGGTCGGCACATAGCCGCGCGGGTCACGGCAGAGCGCCACCGTCGGCGCCCGCTTACCCGGGAACTCCTGGCATGGGTAATTACGCGCACCGCGTACGGTCGACGGATCGTTTTGCGCCGTCTTGCAATACATATCACTAGGGATCTCGCGCAACGTCTCGTCGGCAGGCGTCCGGATCAACGTCGGTGGGATGAAGCCGGTGTTGCACGGTGGGGGGTCGATGTCGATCTTGAAATCCAGCTTGGCGCCTTCGTCCTGAGGTGCACCGCCCGCCGCGGTGGTGATGGCGGCGAACAGTGCGGGCAGCACAACGAGCAGCTGCTCGATCGACTTGTGATAGATCACGCCTACGCGGCCGAGGTTGGCCAAATTGGCCGCCAGCATGGGAAACGTCGGGCGGATGCCGGAGAACGCCGTATTCGCCTGGTCGACCGTCCCGGGCACGACGTCCAGTGTTTTCCGCAGTTGCGGGTCGGCAGTGCGCACTTCGGAGGTGAACCGAGCCAGCCCGTCGGACAGCGATCGGATGTCGTTGCCGGAGCGGATCTGAGCCTGCAGGAACGGGCCCACCTGGTCGATCAGCTGTGACGCCTGCGGAAAATCGGCGTTGGCCTCGTCCACGAGGAGCCGGGCCGATTGGATCAGCCGAGCCAACTCAGGACCCGATCCGTTGAAGGCGTTGAACGTTTCGTGCAGCAGCTCCTTGAGGCGGGTATCGGCAACGCTGTTGACCAGCGTCTCGGACTGATGCAGCAGCGTCGCGACCTCGATGCCGATCACGGTGTTGTCGCGCCCGATGCGAGATCCGTTGTGCAACTTCGTCTCCGCCGGGTGCGTAGGCGGCACCAAGTCGATGTACTGCTCACCGATGGCAGACACGCTCTTCACCGAAGCTGTGACGTTCGACGGGACGGTCGTGCCGCTGTTCAGCCGCATGGTCGCGTCGACACCATGCGGGTTCAGCCCCACCGACTCCACCCGACCGACAGCGACCCCGCGGTAGGTGACATTGGCGTTCTTGTACAGACCCCCACCGGCGACGAAGTCCGCGGTCACCCGATAGGTGCCAATACCCAGCGCCGCGGGCAGCCGCAGGTAGAAGATCGCCATCACGGCGATCGTGATCACCGTGACCACCCCGAAGATGGCCAGCTGCATTTTCGTCAGACGGTCAAGCATCAGTGTTGTCCTGCAGGTGCGCCCGGTGGGATCTTGAACGGGTCCGCGGCCTGCCCGGACAGGTTAGCCATCTCACCGATGAGGAAGTCCGGCGGGTTCAGTATGTCCTTCATATGCAACATATTCGGGTCGAGCGGCCACGACGTGGTGAAGAACGTCTCGCCGAGCCTGCGCACCGTCAGGTCGAAGGTGGAGAAGACGTTCAGATAGTCTCCGCGCACCGCTTGCTTGATGCCGAAGTTCGGGAAGGGGAAAGTCAGCAACAACTGCAGTGACGTCACGAAATTCTTGCGATTGTCGGCGAGCGCCTTCGTCGCTGAATAAAGGCTCTTCAGATCTTCGGCGAAATCAACTTTGGTTTGCGAAAGGACATGCGAGGCAACCGTTGCGACCTTCTTGAGCGCGCCGAACGCTTCGACGATCTTGTCCCGGTTTTTATTGAGCACCAGCAGTGCACCCGGAAGCGAATCCAGTGTGCGCCCAAGGCTGTCCTTGTTGCGTGCCAGGATCGACGAGAACCGGTCCAGACCGTCGATCGCGGCGACGATGTCGTTGACTTGGTTGTTCAGTCCCGCCGTCAGCTGTGCGAGATGCGGAACCAAGTCGGCGAACTGACTTTCCCGGCCCGCGACGGCCTTATATGTCTCGTCGGTAATGTCTTGCAGTGCGGCGAGATTGCCCTTGTTCACCACGACACCGAGTGCGGAGAGCACCTCTTCGGTGGTGGGATAACGGTTGGTACGCGACTCCTGGATGGTCGAGCCGTCGGCCAGCCTGCCCAGCGCTGGTTGGTCGTTGGGGGCGGCGAGCTCGACGTGCTGGGAACCGAGCAGTGAGGTCTGTGCCACCGTGGCCTTCGAGTTCGCCGGCAATACCACGTTGCGGTCCAGCGCCAATTTGACCGCGGCAAAGAAGCTGCCGTCCGGGCGTTGCACCGCGTCGATGCCCGAGACACTGCCAACGGTCACGTCGTCGACCATGACCGGTGAGTTCTGCGGCAGAGTCGCCACATCAGCAAGGTCGACGGTGATCGAGTAGGAGCCCGACCCGTGTCCGGCCGTCCCCGGCAGCGCGACAGAATTCAGTCCGCCGAACTGACAACCCGCCAACAGCGCGCTGCCGGCCGCAACAACGCTGCCACGCAACAAGATCCGCTTCATCACCGGGCTCCCCGTTCCGCTGGTAACGGCCCAGGTGGAGCAGGGGCGGCCGGAGCAGGTCCCGGCAGTGGACCGAACTGACTCGACGCCGGGGCGGGTGCACCGGCAGCGGGACTGTTGGGCGCGGCGGACGGCATCAACAGAGCCTGCAGATCCGTCGGGTTAGGTGGATGCACGCCCGGCGCTGGAATCCACTTCAGGTCTGGGATCGGCGTCTGCGCCTTGGCCTGCGTAGCAGGCGTGTCGTAGATGACCTGGCCCTTGTACGCGGTGATCGAGTTGATCGGGTGGAACATGATCGGTGGGTAATTGAAGGTGAGCCGGCGCAGCGGTGGAGCCAACCGTTCCCGGCAGATCTCGGCACGTTTGTAGTATTCCGGCGCGGACTTCCCGCCCGCGGTATCGAACGAACCACCGCAGATGAACTGAACCGGGTTGGAGAACTCCGGGATAGACAACAGACCGTTCAGGGTGCCCTGGGCCGGATCGTAGATGTTGTAGAAGTTGGCGATACCGGGACCCGCGACGTGGAGCACCTGCTCGATGTCTTCGCTCTGATCGCTTAAGACTTTGGTCAGGTCGTTGAGTTTGTCGACGGTTCCGATCAACGTCGAGTTGTTCTGCTGCAGAAAGCCTCTGACGTCGACCAGCGCTTGGTCGAGCGTTGCGAGGGTGTGGTCGAGGTGGGTCGAGCTATTGGCAAGTACCTGCGACACCGATGCCACGTGACCGGCGAAGGACACGATCTGCTCGTTGCTTTTCGACAGCGCGTCGACGAGCGTACCGAGGTTTTTGACAGTGCCGAAAACGTCGGTGCGCGAATCACCAAGCCGCCCGGCAACTTGCGAAAGCTCATGCAGCGCATTGCGAAACGACTCGCCATTGCCGTTGAAGGTGTCGGCAGCCTGGTTGATCACCGTGCCCAACGGCCCTTGCATCTGCCCGGCGGCAGGGCTCAATTGCTTGGCCAAATTCGTCAGCGCCTCTTTGACCTCGTCCCACTCGACTGGCACTGCGGTGCGCGACAGATCGATAGTCGCCCCGTTCGGCATCGCGGGCCCACTGGTGTAGGCGGGGGTGAGTTGAATAAAGCGCGCCGCAACGAGGTTGGGCGACATAATGACTGCCCGGGCACCTTGGGCGACTTTGACGCCGCTGTCCACCAACATGGTGATCTTGACGTCTTCTGCGCGCGGTTCGATCGAGTCGATCTTGCCTACCGGGACGCCGACAATACGGATCTGATCTCCCGGATACAGGCCGACCGCGGAGGTGAAATAGGCGACGATCTTGTTGCCAGTCGTGCCCGGCCAGACCAGATAGACAGCGGCAGCCAGGAACACCGCAAGTAGCACGACCAGCGCTCGCCGCACGGTGCGGTGACGCTCCCTCAGGGCAGAAAACAGTGTCATGGCGATTGAGGCCTCAGCCGCCAACGTTCCTGAACAAGACCGCGCAGGTAGTCCGCGAAACTGGCCGGCAACTTGCCCGGCTGGAATACCGCGTCGAACATGGTCGCGACCAGCGGTGCCGGCAACAAACCGAAGACGTTGACGTTGAATCCGGGACCGGAGCCGACGACCTCGCCGAGCGTGGTCGCGTACGTGGGTAGCCGTTTCAGCGCTTCGCTGATGTAGTCGCGGCGCTCATTGAGATTGTCCAGCACCGAGTTGAGCTTGGTCAGCGCCGGACCGAATTCCTTGCGGTTGTCGGCAACGAAGCCCGAAAGCTGTTGCGAGACGCCGTCGATGCCGGAGATCAGCTCGGCGAGGGCGGCGCGGCGCGCGTCAAGCGCTGCAAACAGCTGGTTGCCGTCCACGATCAGCTTGTTCACCTGCCCGGCACGGTCGGCCAACACGGCGGTCACCGACTTCGCATGCGCCAACAGGCTTTCCAATGCCTGGTCCCGTTTGTTCAATGTGCGTGACAGCGAGGTGACGCCGTCCAGTGCACCGCGCAGTTGTGGAGTCGCCTCGTGCAGCGCGTCGGTGAGGACCTTGAGTGCCTTCTCGAACTGAGCCTTGTCCAAATTCCCTGCGGTATCACCCAAATCTTCCAGTGCCGAACCCAGGGAATAGGGGGTGGTCGTCCGGCTCAGTGGAATAGAGGTAGCCGTACCGCTACCGGCTGGTGTCACTCCAATCGAACGCTGTCCCAAGATCGTTTCGGTCCGAACGGCCGCCAGCGACTCGTTGCCGACGTTGACATGACGATCCACGGTGAAGTCGACTCTGGCGCAGTCGCCCGCCAGGCTGACCGACTGCACCTGGCCGACTTTGATTCCCGACACGTACACGTCATTTCCAGGTGTGATGCCACCGGCGTCGGAGAAGTACGCAGCGTAGGCCCTGCCCTGCGGCCAAAACGGCAGCGAGCTGTAGCCGAACGCGACCAGCACGATGCACACCACCAAGACCACGCCGAAGACGCCGGTGCGGAGTGGGTCGTGATCGTCTGCCTTACTTGGCAAAAGCGCACCTCCCCTTGCTGGGATCGACCTGGCCACCCAACGGCAGGAGGATGTCGCTACCGGCCGGGCCGTTGATCTTGATCGTCACCGAGCAGAAGTAAATGTTGAAGTAAGCCCCGTAGGCTCCGAGCGCGGACAGTCGTAGGTAGTCCTCGCCAAGCTGCTCGATATCGTTGTTCACCTCGCCTTGTCGATCCTGGAGTTCGGTGGCGATCGGTCGGGTGTTCTCGATGACACCCTGTAGCGGCCGTCGCCCTTGCTTCAGGAAGTCGGTCAGATCCGTGGTCGCCGAAGCCAGCGGCGGAATGGCGCCGGCGATCGCGTCGCGGCCCTGAGCCAACCCGCTGATCAGTTTTTGCAACTCGTCGACGCTGGCCGAGAACTGCGCGCCCTTGGCATCGACGGTTCCCAGCACAGCGTCGAGATTGGTGATCACGTCGCCGATGACTTGGTCGCGTGCGCCTAGCGTCGACCCGAACGCGCCTGCGTCGGCCAGTAGATTCGACAGCGCTCCGCCCTGGCCCTGCAGCAATTGGATGACGTAGTTGCTGACCGTGTTGATCTTGTCGGCGTCCAGGCCCTTGAGTACCGGGCGGAGACCGCCCAGCAACGCGTCGAGGTCGAGCGCCGGCTGGGTGTGTTGCTTGTCGATGGTGGCGCCTGGCCGCAGCTTACGTAATTCCCCAGGACCAGCGGTGATTTCGAGAAACCGGTCACCGACGAGGTTGTCATAGCGGATAACAGCACGCGTCGACGTGTAGAGCGTGTAGCGCTTATCGACCCCGAAGGTCACGTCCACACTGTTGTTCGGATTGAGTTTCAGCCCCTTGACCGCACCGACCGGAACCCCGGCTATGCGGACTTTCTGGCCGGACTTCAACCGCGTCGCGTCGGTAAAGGTCGCGTGATAAGTGTTTTCCGGCCCGAACCGGAACTCGCCGAAAACGACTACTAGGCCAACTGCCACCAACAGCATGGTCACGGTGAAGATGCCGACCTTGATCAGGACCGAGCGCTGCGATTCGTGGCTGTCCATCAGCGGTCGTCCCGTTCCGCGAACGCACCGTGGAAAAGCCACTGCAGCGTCGATGGTGCGTCCACTTGCAATTCGGTGAACGGCTCGTAGGGAATGTTGGCGTTGTCCGTCACCAGGAACGGAGCCCGGTACCACGACCCGCCGCTCTGCTTGGTCGGGATGTCAGGCAGGCCACGGCAGTTCGGCCCACCCGAGGCGTTGACCCTGGGCAGACTTTCGGGGTACGTGTACGACGGCGCTCCCAAAATGAAGCTCGATGACGTGAAGAGCCCGGCCTTGCGGACACCGATCAGGGGCGCGAATTCTTCGATGCCACGCTCGATGCCCGCGAACAAGCAGCCGAATTCCGGCGAGTAGTCACCGGCGACCTTGAGTGGGGCGCGCAGTCGTTGCAGGGCCGCGATCAAATCCTGCTCGGCCGGCGCCAGCGTGTCATATGCGTTGTTGGACAACCCGATCGCAGCCAGCAGGGTGCTGTTCAAGTTGCTCTGCTGGTCGACGACTGTCCTGGCGATCGTCGGCGTGTTGTTGAATACCGCGACGAGATCGGGTGCCGAGTCCGCGTAGATGTCGGCGACTCTGGCAGTTTTACGGAAGTCCTGCTGCAGGGTCGGCAACTTCGGATTCAATTGCCGGGTAAGGGTATTCGACCCTGCCAGCAGCGTGCCGAAATCGTCGCCGTGGCCGCGAAGACCTTCGGCCAACGCACCGAGCGTGCCGTTCAGTTCGACCGGATCGATCTTGTGCAGCAACTCGATGAGCGACTGGAACAAGGTGTTGACTTCCAGTGAAACCGCCGATGCCGCAAGGTGTGCGCCCGGGCGCAGCGAGTTGGCCAACGGCGACTTGGGTGGAATGAACTCCACCGACTTGGCGCCGAAAATGGTGTTGCTGGCGATGTGCACCGGCGCGTTGGCCGGAATGTAACCCAGTTCGCCGTCGTCGATGGCCAAGGTCAGCTGCGCCTGATCGTTGACGTAGCTGATGTTGTCGACGGTGCCGATCTGGATGCCGCGATATTTGACCTTGCCGCCGCGGTCCATGACCAGGCCGGCACGCGGCGCAGTGACGGTGACGGTGTCGAAGGAGGAGAACGCCGCCGTGTAGGAGAGGTAAGTCAGCACCACAGCCGCCAGCAGCAGAGAGGCCAGCAACGCCGCCGCCAGCCTCACGTGAGTGCGTTGCGCACCGGTGCTTGCCATCGTCCCCCCCTTCGCTTATTTGCCCAGTTGCGCGTCTTTGCGCTGCACCTTCTGCATCGTCGTCGGCCTCATCCGGAGAGGTTGAAATTACCGGATGCGCCGTAGACAGCCAGTGAGATGAACAAAGTGATGACAACGACGACGATCAGCGATGTCCGGACCGCCTGGCCGACCGCCAGACCGACACCCACCGGACCGCCAGAAGCGTTGTAGCCGTAGTACGTATGGATCAGCATCACCCCGATGGACATCACGATGGCTTGCAGGAACGACCACAGCAGATCGACGGGAATCAAGAAGGTGTTGAAGTAGTGGTCATACAGACCCGCCGACTGGCCGTTGATGAACACCGTGGTGAAGCGGGCGGCGAAAAACGAGGCCAACACCGCAAGCGAGTACAGCGGGACGATCGCGATCAAACCCGCGATCAGCCGGGTCGACACCAGATAGGACACCGAATGCACAGCCATCGCCTCGACGGCGTCGATCTCCTCGGCGACCCGCATCGCGCCCAGCTGGGCGGTAGTGCCTGCGCCGATGGTGGCGGCCAGCGCGATGCCGGCGACGACGGGAGCGACGATGCGCACGTTGAGAAAAGCCGACAGAAACCCGGTCAGCGCCTCGATGCCGATGTTGCCCAACGACTCGTAGCCCTGGACCGCGATCACGCCACCGGAGGCCAAGGTCAAGAACGCGGCGACGCCGACCGTCCCGCCGATGAGCACCAATGCGCCTGTGCCCATAGTCATTTCGGCGATCAGACGGATGGTCTCTTTCCGATAGCGGGTGAGCGCATTCGGGATGTAGCGCAGCGACTCGCCGTAGAACAGCGCCTGCTCGCCGAACGTGTCGATCGGCCCGCCGAACCGGGAGAAGAGGCGGCGAAAGCGCAGTGTGGCGTCGTAGCTCATGGGCGCCACTTCTCAACGCCGGCCATGCCGGCGTCTTCGTCGTTGTCGCGACTCACGGATTCACCGGGCCAGCACTCGGACGCCGATCGCCGTCATGATCACGTTGATCACGAACAGGCAGATGAATGCGTAGACCACCGTCTCGTTGACGGCGATGCCGACGCCTTTCGGGCCGCCTTTGACCGTCAATCCGCGATAGCAGCCGACCAGGCCGGCGACGACGCCGAACAGCAGCGCCTTGACCTCGGAGAGGATCAACTCGCCGAGGTGGGTCAGCACGGTCAGGCCGTTGACGAACGCGCCGGGATTGACGCCTTGCAACAAGACCGAGAAGACGTAGCCCCCGGCGATGCCGATCGCCGACACCAGCCCGTTGAGCAACAGCGCGACGAACGTCGACGCCAGAACCCGGGGCACCACCAGACGATGGATCGGGTCGATGCCCAAGACCCGCATGGCGTCGATTTCCTCGCGGATCGTGCGCGCACCCAGGTCCGCACAGATCGCGGTGGCACCCGCACCGGCCACCACGAGCACGGTGACGACGGGGCCGAGCTGCGTGATGGTGCCGAACGCGGTGCCCGCACCGGACAGGTCAGCAGCGCCGATCTCGCGCAACAGGATGTTGAGAGTGAAGGCCACCAGAACCGTGAACGGAATCGCCACCAGCAACGTGGGAACCAGTGACACCCGGGCGATCATCCAGGTCTGGTCGAGGAACTCACGGAATTGAAAGGGGCGCTGGAATGTCTTGCGAAAAGTATCCAGGGACATCTCGACGAAACCGCCCACGGCCCGAGCCGGGACCGCGAGCTGTTGGATCAACCTGGTTCCCTTCTCGCGCGGGGTCTTTGCAAGTTCGCCAGCGATGCCTCTGCGTCCCTGAAGGGCGCCACCTGGCTGGTTTCTGAGCCGACGGCGGTCCGCGTGAGCCGGCCAATCGTAACTAGAACAAGTTCGGAGTGTCAAAGAACCACAAAATTAGACAAATGTTAATAGTTTCAGCAGGTCAGGGCCATTGTGACCCAGATCATGCTGAAACATGTTCTAGTTTTGTAGAAACGGCGTCAAGGGGCTAGCGCCCGGTGAATCAGTCCACCAAACCGACCGCTGAAAAAGTTCGTTTCGGGTCACGGCCAGCAAAGTAATCGCTGAGTTCGGCACTGAGGTTGCCGGGATCCCACGCTTGCGCACCCGCATTGAACTGATGCTCGATGGTGGGCGCTGCCATCAGGGTGACCTGCGGGCCGTACACGACGAACACTTGGCCGTTGACATCCTTGGCCGCCGGGGATGACAGGAATCGCACCAGGGTCACCACGTGCTCCGGCGACAGCGGATCAATGTCGCCGTCAGAGCCCTGGGGTGCCTCGCCGAAGACCTCGGCGGTCATTGCGGTCCGGGCCCGTGGGGCGATCGCGTTCGCGCACACCCCGTACCGGCCCAAGCCCCGGGCGGCCGTCAGCGTCAGCGAGATGATGCCGGCCTTGGCGGCGCCGTAATTGGCCTGTCCGATCGGGCCGGTCAACCCTGCCTCCGACGAGGTGTTGACGATGCGCCCGTAGACCGAGCCGCCGGCGTCTTTGGCCTTGGACCGCCAGTAGGTAGCGGCATTGCGGGTCAGCAAAAAGTGGCCGCGCAGGTGCACGGCGATCACCGCGTCCCATTCCTCGTCGGACATGTTGAACAGCATCCGGTCGCGAGTGATCCCGGCATTGTTGACCACGATGCTCAGGCCGCCCAATCCGTCGGCGGCGCTGATCAATTCGTCGGCGGTGGCGCGCTGGCTGATGTCGCCGCTGACCGCGACGGCTTTAGAGCCTGCGGTGGTGATCTCGTCGATCACGTCGGAGGCGTCCAACGCGGCGGCAATGTCGTTGACGACGACAGTTGCACCTGAACGGGCCAAGCCGATCGCTTCGGCGCGGCCCAGTCCGGCGGCCGCGCCGGTCACTACCGCGACCTTCCCGGACAGATCGGTCGCATTCGTGCTGCTAGTCAATTTATGAATACCTCTAGTCTTCGCGTACCAAGGCCGCACGCGGGCACTCGGCGATCGCCTGCTCCGCCGCCGCCTCGTGATCGGGCGGAATCGGGTCGGTCTTCACCACCGCGTAGTCCTCGTCATCGAGGTCGAAGATATCCGGCGCGATTCCCAAGCACACCGCGTTGCCTTCACACCGGTCGTGGTCGACTATCACCCGCACGACGCCCTCCTAGAACGTGGCTTTCAATTCGGTATGCCCACCATACGACCCGTCCCGATTCAGCCCGGACGAACGGTCGCTGGACCCTCAGACTAGAACGTGTTACAACCAGGGAAGCGAATGGGTGGCCGTTGATGCAGGCTGCCGCAGAACTCACCGACAACTGGAGGGCGGCCGGAATGCGCATCAGTTACACCCCGGAGCAGGAGGAACTGCGTCGCGAACTGCGGTCGTACTTCGAAAAGCTGATCACCCCGGAACGTCGCGAGGCGTTGAGCTCGACGTCTGGGGAGGTCGGCGAAGGCAACGTTTACCGCGAGACCGTCGCGCAGATGGGCAAGGACGGGTGGCTCACCCTGAACTGGCCCAAGGAATACGGCGGCCAGGACCGGTCAGCGATGGACTCGCTGATCTTCACCGACGAGGCCGCGATCGCCGGCGCACCGGTGCCATTCTTGACCATCAACAGCGTCGCGCCGACGATCATGGTTTACGGCACCGACGAACAGAAGAAGTTCTTCCTGCCGCGCATCGCTGCGGGGGATCTGCACTTCTCGATCGGCTACTCCGAGCCGGGCGCCGGCACTGACCTGGCGAACCTGCGGACCACCGCGGTGCGCGACGGCGATGACTACGTCGTCAACGGCCAGAAGATGTGGACCAGTCTGATCGCCTACGCCGACTACGTGTGGCTGGCCGTGCGCACCAACACCGAAGCCAAGAAACACCGCGGCATCTCGATGCTGATCATGCCGACCAGCGCCGAAGGGTTCTCCTGGACGCCGGTGCACACGATGTCCGGCGTCGACACCAGCGCCACCTACTACCAGGATGTTCGTGTCCCGGTGGCCAACCGGGTCGGCGAGGAGAACGCCGGCTGGAAGCTGGTCACCAACCAGCTCAACCACGAGCGCGTCGCGCTGGTATCGCCGATGCCGATCATCATGGCGCTCAACCAGGTTCGCGAGTGGGCCCAAAACACCAAGGATGCCAGTGGCGCACGGCTGATCGATTCGGAATGGGTGCAGCTCAACCTCGCTCGGGTACACGCCAAGGTCGAGGTCCTCAAGCTGATCAACTGGGAGCTCGCGTCTTCGGAGTCCGCGTCCCCGTCTCCTGCGGACGCCTCAGCGGCCAAGGTGTTCGGCACCGAGTTCGCGACCGAGGCCTACCGGCTGCTGATGGAGGTGCTGGGCACCGCGGCGACACTGCGGCAGGACTCGCCCGGCGCGTTGCTGCGCGGCCGGGTCGAGCGGATGCACCGAGCCTGCCTGATCCTGACCTTCGGTGGCGGCACCAACGAGGTGCAGCGCGACATCATCGGCATGGTGGCGCTCGGCCTGCCCCGAGCCAACCGCTAACGAATTCTGGAGCACCCATGGACTTCTCGACAACCGAAGCCGCGCAGGACCTCGGCGGCTTGGTCACCACGATCGTGGACGCAGTATGCACGCCCGAACACCAGCGCAAGCTCGACGGGCTCGACCAGCGGTTCGACCGCGAGCTCCTGCGCAAGCTCGTCGACGCCGACATTCTCTCCACTGCCGCACCGGAGTCACTGGGCGGAGGCGGATTTGGCGTGCTCGAGGAAATCGCCGTCCTGGTCGGCCTTGGTCGGCAACTCGCGGCGGTGCCCTACCTGGAGTCGGTCGTGCTGGGTGCGGGCGCACTGGCCCGGTTTGGCTCCGCCGAACTCCAGCAGGAGTGGGGCGCCCCAGCGGTAAGCGGTCAGAAGGTCCTCGCGGTGGCGCTGGACGGCGAAATGGGTGACGGGCCGGTGCAGGCCGCGACCTCCAGGGACGGCTACCGGCTGACCGGCAGCCGAACGCAGATCGCTTACGGACCGGTGGCCGACGCATTTTTGGTGCCCGCCGACACCAATTCCGGCACTTCAGTTTTCCTGATCGCTGCCGACGACCCCGGCGTCACAGTGACTCCGCTGGACACCACCGGGCTCGGCAGCATCGGCCATCTAAGACTGGACGGTGTCGAGGTGGACCGGCAGCGCATCGTCGGCGGCGACGACGTGGTCAGCTGGATCAGGACACTGGGCGTATTGGGCCACACAGCTTTTCAACTCGGCGTGCTGGATCGCGGGCTGCAACTGACCGCCGAATACGCCCGAACGCGAGAGCAGTTCGACCGTCCGATCGGTAGCTTCCAGGCGGTCGGGCAACGGCTGGCAGACGGCTACATCGACGTCAAGGGCCTGCGGTTGACGTTGACCCAGGCCGCGTGGCGCCTGAACGAAGACCTTCCCGCCGACACCGAAGTTGCGACGGCGGCGTTCTGGGCGGCCGATGCCGGACACCGGGTCGCGCACACCATCGTTCACATCCACGGTGGTGTCGGTATCGACACCGATCATCCGGTGCACCGATACTTCCTGGCGGCCAAGCAAACCGAGTTCGCCCTCGGTGGCGCCACCGGCCAACTGCTCAAGATCGGTCGCGAACTGGCGGACACTCCCGCTTAGCTGTGGCCCCCCTTCCTACCGTCACCGACCTGCTGGTCCCGCTGGTTGACATCGACGATCGGGGCGTTTACTTCGAGGATTCGTTCGTCAATTGGCGCGACCACTTACTGCACGGCGCCGCGATCGCGGCGACATTGCGCGAGCGCCTCGACCCGAACCGCCCGCCGCACGTCGGGGTGCTGTTGGAGAACACGCCGTTTTTCTCGGCGGTGCTGGTCGCCGCGGGAATGTCGGGGATCGTTCCGGTCGGCCTGAACCCGGTGCGCCGGGGTGCGGCGCTGCAGCGCGACATCGACCATGCGGACTGCCAACTCGTGCTGGCGGACACGAAATCAGCTGCAACGCTTGGTGGTATCGAGCACATCGATGTCGACTCCGCCTCCTGGGCCGACGAGGTGGCCGCGCACCGCGGCACCGAACCGCGTTTTCAGTCCGCAGACCCCGACGACTTGTTCATGCTGATCTACACCTCGGGCACCAGTGGTGATCCCAAGGCGGTCATGTGCAGCCACGGCAAAGTCGCGGTCGCCGGCGTCACCATGTCCGACCGATTCAGCCTCGGCGCACGCGACGTCTGCTATGCCTCCATGCCGTTGTTCCACTCGAACGCGGTGCTCGTCGGGTGGGCGGTGTCGTTGGCCTGCCGCGGGTCAATGGTGTTGCGGCGCAAGTTCTCCGCCTCGCAGTTTCTTCCAGACGTCCGCCGTTACGGCGCAACCTACGCCAACTATGTGGGCAAGCCACTGTCGTACGTGCTGGCTACCCCCGAGCATCCCGACGATGCCGACAATCCGCTGCGTGCGGTGTACGGCAATGAGGGCGCACCCGCTGACATCGACCGTTTCGCCTCCAGGTTCGGCTGCCGGGTCATCGACGGGTTCGGCTCGACCGAGGGCGGGATTGCCATCGGTCGCACACCCGATACCCCGGCGGGCGCCTTGGGTCCATTGCCCGACGAGGTCGAGATCGTGGACGTCGACACCGGGCAGCCCTGCCCGGTCGGCGTGATCGGCGAATTGGTGAACGCCAATGGCCGTGGGCGATTCGAGGGCTACTACAACGACCCGGAAGCCAACGCGCAGCGGATGGCCGGCGGGATCTACCACAGCGGCGACCTGGCTTACCGCGACGAGGATGGCTATGCGTATTTCGCCGGCCGCCTTGGTGATTGGTTACGGGTCGACGGCGAGAATCTGGGCACGGCGCCCATCGAACGGGTGCTGGCACGCCACCCGGATGTCGCCGAGGTGGCGGTGTACGCGGTGCCGGACCCAGCCGTCGGCGACCAGGTGATGGCGGCCGTGGTGTTGAGGAGCAACGCGGAATTCGACGCGGACAAGTTCCGCGTGTTCCTGGCCGAGCAACCCGATCTCGGGCCGAAGCAGTGGCCGTCCTACGTCCGCGTCAGCACTGGCCTGCCCCGGACCGCGACGTTCAAGATACTCAAGCGGCAACTGTCGGCCGAGGGCCTCGACTGCGCCGACCCGGTGTTGCCGATTCGTCGATGATCGTTGTGAAACGCCAGCTGCAGAAGCGCTTTCACGAGCTGTCGAGTGGCCTTCCGGCGACGGTCGGCGTCGCGATCGCGTCTGCCGGCGAACACCCGGTTTTGTTGGGGACGTGGTCTTCTGGCGTGGCCTGGTCGACGATCAAGGTGCCGTTGGCGATTGCGGCACGGACAGCAGACAACGCCGACCTGGTATTCACGACGATCACCTACTCGGACAACGCTGCCGCCGAGGAACTGTGGTCGCAACTCGGCGATACCGCTCCCCAGCGTGTGCAATCCGTCATCCGTGACGCGGGCGACCCCACGACCGTCGTCGAATCACGCCGACTGCGTGCTGAATACACGCCGTTCGGCCAAACTCGATGGTCGCTGGCCGACCAGGCCCGCTTCGCCGCCGGGTTGCCAGAGGTACCCGGGGCCGCCGAGATCATCGACCTGATGCGTACCCTCAGTATCGAGCACAGTTGGGGTTTGGCCGCCAAAGGCTTTGCCGCAAAAGGCGGCTGGGGACCGGGGCTCGCCCACGACTATCTGGTACGCCAGTTCGCGATCGTATCTCCCGGGATCGGTGTCGCACTCGCGGCCGAAGTCGGCGACGGCGGATACGAAGCCGGGGTCGACGTCATCAACACGATGAGCGACTGGGTCGTCGAGCGTCTTCCGGAGCTAACCGGCGATTGACGGCACGATCGCGTCGATGAGGTGCGGGCCGGGTTCGGCGAATGCCGCACGCACTGCGTCGGCGAATTCCTCGGCCGTCGTGGCGCGTCGCGCCGGAACGCCCAGCCCTTCCGCGATCTTGACGAAATCGATCGTCGGCCTTGACAAGTCGAGTAGGTCCAACGCTTTGGGGCCGGGAGTCGCCCCGACTCCGACCCGCTGCAGCTCGATTCGCAGGATGTCGTACGCGCTGTTGTTGTAGATGACGGTCGTGACGTCGAGATTCTCCCGCGCCTGCGTCCACAGCCCCGAGATCGTGTACATCGCCGACCCGTCCGACTCCAGACACAGGACCGGCCGATCGGGTGCGGCGACCGCGGCGCCCACAGCGGCCGGGATCCCATAGCCGATTGCACCGCCGGTCAGGGTCAGCCAATCATGCACGGGCGCACCGGCCGTCGCTGCCGTGAGCGGCAGACTGGACGTGTTGGACTCGTCGACGACGATCACACCTGCCGGCATCAACGCGCCGACGACGTCGGCCACCGACACGGCGGTCAGCGCGCCGGTCGGCAGTCCGGGACGCGATGGCGTTGCGACCGCGGCCGTCGTTCCGGGCGCGACCTGATCGGCGAGCGCCGCGAGCGCCGCAGCGGCGCCATTGGACCCGGCGAGCACGTGGACGTGGCAGCCCTCCGGCACGAGATCGCTCGGCTTGCCCGGGTAGGCGAAGAACGACACCGGCGACGGCGCACCGGCCAGAATCAAGTGTTTGGTGCCCTCGAGTTGAGCGACGACGGCCTCGGCGAAATACGGGATGCGTTCGACCGCGGGAACTCCGGCGCCGCGTTCCAGTCGGGTCGGAAACGTCTCGCAGTACAACCGGATTCCGGCGGCCGCGGCTATCCGGGCCGCCGCGGTCAACCCGGCGCCGCGGGTGGCGTCGCCGCCGATCAGCAGCACCGTCGGTTCGCCGGATTGCAATACCGTTGCGACGGATTCAACGGCATCGGTGTCGACGTCGACCGGTTCCGGTTGCTGCACCGCTACGCCGTCGGTGTGCGCGCCATCGGTCCATGAGGTGTCCGCCGGCAGAATCAGAGTCGAGATCTGTTTGCTGGCAACGGTCTTCGCGATCGCCTGCGCGGCATCGGTCGCGACGTCGGCGGTGTCGTCGGTTCGGTGCACCCAACCCGAGACGGTGCCGGCCAACGCGTCGATATCGGATTCCAATGGGGCGTCGTACTTTTTGTGATAGGTGGCGTGGTCGCCGACGACGAGCACCATCGGGACCCGCGCACGCCGGGCGTTGTGCAGGTTGGCCAGCCCGTTGCCCAATCCAGGGCCCAGATGCAGCAGCACCGCCGCGGGTCGATCGGCGATGCGGGCATAGCCGTCGGCAGCGCCGGTGGCGATGCCCTCGAACAGCGTCAGCACGCCGCGCATCCGCGGAACGGTGTCCAACGCGGCGACGAAGTGCATCTCGGAGGTGCCGGGATTGGCGAAGCACACCTCGACGCCGCCGTCGACCAGGGTGTTGATCAGAGCCTGCGCGCCGTTCACGCTTTGACTGTAGATGCTCCTCACAAAGCCAACGCGGCGCGGGCACAGACACCCGTCCGCTGGGCGTGCCCACCGCCGAACAACACCACATGCGCGAGCAGCGCGAAGAGTTGGTGCAGCCCGATGCGTGCGCGCCAGCCCGGTCGTAGCGGGTGCACCCGCTGATAGCCGTCGACGATCGCGTCGTAGTGCGGGCAGCCGAACAACGCGAGCATCGCCAGGTCGTTCTCGCGGTGGCCGCCGTGTGCCGCCGGATCGATCAGCACCACGCCGTCGGGCGTCCACATCACGTTGCCACCCCACAGATCGCCGTGTAGCCGGGCCGGCGCATCGCCGTCGTCATAGTCGCCCGCACGGCAGCGCGCCGCCACGTCGCTGACCGCGGCACGCGTGGCGGCGTCCAGACGCGGCGCCGCAAGCTCGGCCATCGGGGCAAGCCGCTCGTCGGCGTAGAACTCGCCCCAGCGTCGACACGGCCGCAGCGACATCGGCAGCGGCCGCGACAGCGGTCCGAAAAACCCCGGGCCCTGCCACCCGTCGGGCCCGGCGCCGAAGCCCGCGGCTCCCCCGTCGTGAGTGACGGCCAGACGCCCGCCGAACTCGACCGCAGCGCGCGCGGTCGGGTTGACCGACTCGAGCCGCCGCAGTGTCAGAGTCGTCGCGTCCACCGCTATCACCGGCACACAGGGCACGCCGCCGTCGACCGCTGAAAGCCATTGCAGCCCAGCTGCTTCACATGCGAAGAAGCCTTCGGGTGCGGCTACGTCACGCTTGACGAAGTCGGTCAAGCGGTCGCGTGGGCGGCGTGAACGTCGTCGGCCGGTCGCGCCTCGGTCTGCTCTTTGGCCCACCGGTAGTCAGGTTTTCCGGCCGGTGAACGCTTGACCTCATCGACCAGCCAAAGACTGCGCGGCACTTTGTATCCCGCGATCTCGGCACGCACAAACCCGTCGAGATCCGACAGCGACGGCCGAGCTCCCGGCCGAGCCTGCACGACGGCGGCCACATGCTGGCCATACCGCGGGTCGGGGACACCGACGACTAACGCATCGAAGACGTCGGGATGCCCCTTCAAAGCGGCCTCGACCTCTTCGGGATAGATCTTCTCGCCGCCGCTGTTGATCGACACCGAGCCACGACCCAGCATCGTGACCGACCCGTCCTCTTCGACCGTCGCGTAGTCACCCGGGATGGCGTAGCGGACGCCGTTGATGGTCTTGAACGTCTCGGCGGTCTTCTTCTCGTCCTTGTAGTAACCGACCGGGATGTTGCCCTTCTTCGCGATGAAGCCGCGCACACCCGAGCCCGGCACCACTTCGTTGCCGTCGTCATCGAGGACGACGGTGCGGTGGTCGATACTCACCCGCGGGCCGCCACTGTGCGGTGCGTCCTTGGCGACGATGCTGGTGCCGCCAAAGCCCGTCTCCGAGGAGCCAATTGAGTCGGTGATGACTCGGTCGGGCAACAGCTCCAGGAACTTCTCCTTGATACTCGGCGAGAACAGCGCCGCGGTGGAGGCGAGCAGGAACAGCGACGACAAGTCGTACTCGTTGCCCGTCTCCTGGTGCGCCAGCAGCGCGTCGAGCAACGGTCGCGCCATCGCGTCTCCGGTGAAGAACAGCAGGTTCACCTTGTGTTTGTGAATCGTGCGCCATACCTCGTCGGCATTGAATTCCGGTGCGAGAACGGTGGTTTGGCCCGAGAAGATCGACATCCAGGTGGCCGACTGGGTGGCGCCGTGGATCATCGGTGGAATCGGGTGGCGGATCATCGGCGGATTGGCGGCGGCACCCTTCGCGAGGTCATGCTCGTCTTTGATGAATTCGCCCGTGGCGAAATCGGTTCCGCCGAACAACACCCGATAGATGTCCTCGTGCCGCCACATGACGCCCTTGGGGAAACCAGTGGTGCCACCGGTGTAGAGCAGGTAGATGTCGTCGGCGCTGCGTTCGCCGAAGTCACGCTCGGGTGAGCTGTCGGCGATCGCGGAGTAGAACTCGACACCGCCGTAGCTCTGGAAGTCGGCGTCGCTGCCGTCCTCGATCACCAAGATCGTCTTGACGTTCGGGGTGTCGGGCAGCACGTTGGCGACCCGCTCGGAGTACTGCCGCTCGTGTACGAGCGCGACCATGTCCGAGTTGTCGAACAGGTAGCGAAGTTCGCCCTCGACGTAGCGGTAGTTGACGTTCACCAGGATCGCGCCCGCTTTGACGACGCCGAGCATCGCGATGACGATCTCGTTGCGATTGCGGCAGTACAGGCCGACCTTGTCGTCCTTCTTCACGCCCTGCTCCTGCAGGTAGTGCGCGAGGCGGTTCGCTTTCTCCTCGAGTTCGGCGTAAGTCAGCTGTTCGTCGCCGCAGATCAGGGCGACACGGTCGGGGACGGCGTCGATGGCGTGCTCCGCCAAGTCCGCAATATTCAGGGCCACGGACCCTAAATTAGAACGTGTTACATTTCCTGACAAGTTTCAGGCCTGAACCTAGGAAGGCGATCACTCGTGAGCGAGTCCGAAAAAAAGGCTGACGCCCTCATTGAGCAGCGCGGACACACCTTGATCCTGACGCTGAACCGTCCCGAGGCCCGCAACGCGCTTTCCACCGAGATGCTCTCGATCATGGTCGAGGCCTGGGACCGCGTCGACACCGATCCCGACATCCGCTGCTGCATCCTGACCGGGGCCGGTGGGTACTTCTGCGCGGGCATGGACCTCAAGGCCGCGACTGCCCGTCCGCCGGGCGACTCGTTCAAGGACGGCAGCTACGACCCGTCGCGGATCGACGCGCTGCTCAAGGGCCGCCGTCTGACCAAACCGCTGATCGCCGCCGTGGAGGGCCCGGCGATCGCGGGCGGAACCGAGATTCTGCAGGGCACCGACATTCGCATCGCCGGCGAAAGCGCCAAGTTCGGCATCTCGGAGGCCAAGTGGAGCCTCTATCCGATGGGCGGCTCGGCGGTGCGACTGGTGCGCCAGATTCCGTACACGATTGCCGCGGATCTGCTGCTGACCGGGCGGCACATCACCGCCGCGGAGGCGTTGTCGTACGGGCTCATCGGCTACGTCGTTCCTGACGGGGACGCGCTGACCAAGGCACTGGAGATCGCCGACGTCATCGCCAACAACGGGCCGTTGGCCGTGCAGGCCATCCTGCGCTCGATCCGGGAGACCGAAGGCCTGCACGAGAACGACGCGTTCAAGATCGACACTCAACTCGGCATCAGCGTCTTCCTGTCCGAGGACGCCAAGGAAGGTCCGTTGGCCTTCAAGGAGAAGCGGGCGCCGCAGTTCAAGAACCGCTAGCTTCGGCCTCTCGCGCCGAGCGTGAAACTGGCTTCACGCTCGCTCGGCGGCCAACGTCACGAAAGCGCAGCGCTCGGCGTGAATACCATCGGCATCGACTCCAGGCCGCTGACGAAGTTGGCTGGGCGCAAAGGCAATACGTCGCCGTCGTCGGCCAACCGTAGATCAGGGAGCCGGTCGAGCACGCGATCGGTCATCAGCCGTAATTCCATGCGGGCCAACTGATTTCCCAGACAGAAGTGGGTGCCGAAACCAAAGGCGACGTGGCTGTTGGGGTCTCGTCGGATGTTGAACTGGTCGGCACCCTCGAACTGCGTCTCGTCGAAGTTTGCCGACTCGAACAGCAGCATGATCTTCTCGCCCTCGCGCAGCGATGTCCCGTGAAACTCAGTGTCGGCGGTCAATGTTCGGCACATGTTCTTCACCGGCGACGTCCAGCGCAGCATCTCCTCGATCGCGCCCGGCAATAGCGACCGGTCGGCCACCAACGCGTCCCACTGGTCGCGGTGGCGCACCAACTGTTCTGTGCCACCGGACAACGTGTGCCGGGTGGTCTCGTCGCCGCCGATCAGGATCAGCAGGGTCTCCATGACGATCTCGTCGTCGGACATCCGTTGTCCTTCGACTTCGGAGTTGACCAGGATGGAGAACAGGTCGTCGGTGGGCTCGGCGCGACGCTTGGCGATGATGCCCATGGTGAATTCGGTGTACGCCGCAAATGCATTCATCACCGCCTGAGCCTCCGCGCCCGCCGGGTCGATATGCGAGCTCAGACCGGTGACCAGATCGTCCGACCACTTCAGCAGCATGCCGCGCTCTTCGGGCAGCACACCCAGCATGTCGCCGATCACCGCCATCGGCAGGGGCGCAGCTATGTCGCGGACGAAGTCGCATTCCCCCCGTTCGCTGACCGCGTCGATCAGCGTGTCGCACAGCCGGCCGATCGACGGCTCCTTCTCGGTCACCCGCTTGCGGGTGAACCCGGCGTTGACGAGCTTGCGGCGCACCAGATGTGACGGGTCGTCCATGTCGATCATGTACGGCATCCCCGGCTGGTCGGGACGAATGCCGCCGGTGTTGGAGAACAGCTCGGGATTGCGCTCAGCATCGATGATGGCCTGGTACGTCGTCGCGCCCGCCAAACCGTTGCGATCACGAAACACCGGCTGATTGGCGCGCATCCAGCGATAAGCCTCGCGCGATGTATGGCGGTCGCCGTAGAACTTGCCGTCGGTCAAGTCGACGTTGAGAATCGTCTCCGGGACGGTCGAAGTCATGTACCTAGCCTCCAGTTATCTACGTGGCCCAATTAGTAGCGGATTACAGTGACCGGCATGCCAGATTCACAGCACACCATCGCCGGAACGGTGCTCACCATGCCCGTGCGGATTCGCAAGGCTGATGTCCACACCGCGATGTTCTCGGTTGACGCCGCCGCTGCGCAGCGGCTTGTCGACTACAGCGGCCTGCAGGTCTGCCAGCACCGACCCGGCCGCGCCGTGGTCAACCTGATGCTCGTCCGCTACATCGACGGCGACCTGGGGCAATACCACGAGTTCGGGACCGCCGTGATGGTCAACCCGCCTGGCTCGCAGGCTCGCGGCCTGCGGGCGCTGGGCGATGCGGCGGCGTTCATCCACCACCTGCCGGTGGATCAAAGTTTCACGCTGGAGGCCGGCCGCACCATTTGGGGCTTCCCAAAGATCATGGCGGACTTCACTGTTCACGACTCCGGCGGCTTCGGTTGCTTCAGCTTCGATGTCGGAGCCGACGGACAGCACATCGCAGGCATCGACTTCGGCCGCGGTCTGCCGGTGCCCTCGCGGTTCACGTCGCGCCCGCAAGTGCTCAAGACCTACACATTCGCCGACGGTTCCACCCGCGAGGTGCCTTGGGAGATGCGGGTGCGTGGCGTTCGCGGCCGGATCGGCGGAGCCACGCTGCGATTGGGCGACCACCCCTACGGCAAGGAGTTGGCGTCGCTGGGCCTGCCGAGGCGCGCGATGGTGTCGGGATCGGTCGCCAATGTCGAGATGACGTTCGGCGACGCGCACGCGCTCAGCTGACCGGCCGAAGACGCTCATCCGGACAATTTAGAACGTGTTCTACCCCGTGGCAAGCGCGGGTCAGATGAGCGACGCCACCTCGCGGACCTGCTCTGCACTGCGGCCGGACACCACCATCATGGTCACGCCGGCTGCTTCCCAGGCCTTGATTTGCTTACGCACGTAGTCGACATCGCCAACGATCGCGGCGTCGTCGATGACCTCGTCGGGGATGATCTCCGCGGCCTTGTCCTTGTGTCCGCTGCGGAATAGCGCGGTGACCTCGTCGACCACATCGGCGTAGCCCATCCGGCGATACACGTCGGCGTGGAAGTTGGTGTCCTCAGCGCCCATGCCACCCATGTACAGCGCGATGTAGGGCTTCATGGCCGCGAATGCGGCGGCACGGTCGTCGGTGATCACGATGTTCGCCGTCGCGCAGATCTCGAAGGTCTCACGGGTACGACGGGCACCGGGCCGGGCGAAGCCCTCGTCAAGCCATTCGTTGTACATGTCGGCCAACCGCGGGGTGTAGAAGATGGGCAGCCAGCCGTCGCAGATCTCGGCGGCCAATGCGATGTTTTTGGGGCCCTCGGCGCCCAGCAGAATCGGGATGTCGGCCCGCAGCGGATGCGTAATCGGTTTGAGCGCCTTGCCTAATCCGGTGGTGCCCTCACCGGTCAGCGGCAACGGGTAGTGCGGTCCGCCGCTAGTGACCGGCTGCTCCCGGGCCAGCACCTGACGGACCACGTCGATGTACTCCCGGGTGCGGGCCAGCGGCTTGGGAAACGACTGGCCGTACCAGCCCTCGACCACCTGCGGACCCGACACACCGAGGCCCAGCATGTGACGGCCACCGGAGAGATGGTCGAGCGTCAGCGCCGCCATCGCGCACGCGGTAGGGGTGCGCGCGGACAGCTGCACCACCGAGGTGCCGAGCCGAAGCCGCTGCGTCGACGAGCCCCACCAGGCCAGCGGCGTGTAGGCGTCTGATCCCCATGCCTCCGCGGTGAACACTGCGTCGAAGCCGGCGTCCTCGGCCGCGGCCACGAGTTCGGCGTGGTTGTCCGGCGGTTGAGCGCCCCAATATCCCAGCTGGAGTCCGAGCTTCATGACAGCCACCTTTCCTGCAGGTCCGAACCGTATCTTGAATCCATTCTTAGAACCTGTTCTACTCGTTGCTGTGACCACCAGCCAAAGCAGCCCGGTGCAGATCGACACCCATCAGAAACCTCTCTCGGCGCCTCTGAGGCTGTCCTTCGACTACACCCGTTCAGTTGGGCCCACCCTCAGCCAGTTCTTCACCGCCCTGCGCGAGCGACGCATCGTCGGTGTCCGGGGCTCCGATGGGCGGGTCTACGTTCCGCCCGCCGAGTTCGATCCCGTGACTTACGAACGATTGACCGAGATCGTACCGGTGGCCAGTGTCGGAACGGTCTTGTCGTGGACCTGGCAGCCCGAGCCGCTGGAGGGCCAACCGCTGGACCGGCCGTTCGCCTGGGCACTGATCAAGCTCGACGGCGCCGACATAGCGCTGCTGCACGCGGTAGATGCCGGATCGTCGGACGCGATCAGCACGGGTGCCCGGGTTCACGCGCACTGGGTCCACGAGCCGGCGGGCGCGATCACCGACATCGCCTACTTCGCGCTCGGTGACGAGCCCGAAGCCGTGCCCGACGCGACCGACGACCGTGAACCGGTGACAGTTCAAGTCACCCCGAGCAGCATCGAAATCCAGCACACCGCTTCGCTTCCCGAGACCGCGTTTCTGCGCGCGCTGGAAGAAGGCAAGCTGCTCGGTGCTCGCACCGGCGAGGGCGGGAAGGTGTACTTCCCGCCCAAGGAAGCGGACCCAGCCACTGGTTTGGAACTCGACAACTTCATCGAGCTGCCCGACAAGGGCACCGTGACGACATTCGCGATCATCAACATCCCGTTCGCCGGTCAGCGCATCAAGCCGCCCTACGTGGCGGCGTACGTGCTACTCGATGGCGCGGATATCGCCTTCCTGCACCTGATTCAGGAGATCGACGCGACCGAGGTGCGAATGGGCATGCGGGTCGAGGCGGTGTGGAAGCCCCGCGAGGAATGGGGCCTGGGCATCGACAACATCGAATATTTCAAGCCGACCGGCGAACCCGACGCCGACTACGACACCTACAAGCACCACCTATAAAAGGGAAAAACGTGACCGATCGCGATGTAGCTGTCGTCGGGTTTGCCCATGCTCCGCATGTGCGCCGCACCGACGGCACCACCAATGGCGTCGAAATGTTGATGCCGTGTTTTCACGCGCTGTACGACGAACTCGGCCTCCAGCAGACCGATATCGGCTTCTGGTGCTCCGGTTCATCGGATTACCTTGCCGGCCGGGCATTCTCGTTCATCTCCGCGATCGACTCGATCGGGGCGGTACCACCGATCAACGAGTCGCACGTCGAGATGGACGCCGCGTGGGCGCTGTACGAGGCCTACATCAAGCTGCTGACCGGGGAGGTGGACACCGCGCTGGTCTACGGGTTCGGCAAGTCCTCGGCAGGCACCCTGCGCCGGGTGCTGGCGATGCAGACCGACCCGTACACGGTCGCGCCGCTGTGGCCGGACTCGGTGTCGATGGCGGGACTGCAAGCCCGCTTCGGTCTGGATGCCGGGAAGTGGACGGCCGAGCAGATGGCGCAAGTGGCGCTGGACTCGTTCGCGGCCGCCGGCCGCACCGACGCCGAAAAGCCGGCGAAGAGCATCGACGAGCTGTTGTCGCGGCCGTTCTTCGCCGATCCCCTTCGGCGACATGACATTGCGCCGATCACCGACGGCGCGTCGGCCATCGTGCTGGCTGTCGGCGACAAGGCCCGCGAGCTTCGGAAGAATCCGGCCTGGATCACCGGGATCGAGCACCGCATCGAAACCCCAGTCCTCGGTGCGCGTGAGCTCATCACCTCACCGTCGACGGCGGCGTCGGCCAAGGCCGCGACGGGCGGTGACACCGGCTCGATCGAGATCGCCGAGATCTACGCACCATTCACCCACCAGCAGCTCATCCTGACCGAGGCGATCGGCCTGCCGTCGTCGACGAAGATCAACCCGTCGGGCGGTGCTCTGGCGGCCAACCCGATGTTCTCCGCAGGCCTCGAACGCATCGGCTTTGCCGCACAACACATTTTCGACGGCTCGGCCGGTCGGGTGCTCGCGCACGCGACCAGCGGCCCGGTGTTGCAACAGAATCTCGTCGCCGTGCTGGAAGGGAAATAACCATGGCGCCCCAGCTCGCAGCCGTGCTCGGCACCGGCCAGACGAAGTATGTCGCCAAGCGCCACGACGTCTCGATGAACGGTCTGGTTCGGGAGGCCATCGACAAGGCGTTGGCCGATTCCGGGTCGACCATGGCCGACATCGACGCCGTGGTCGTCGGCAAAGCACCGGACTTCTTCGAGGGCGTGATGATGCCCGAGCTGTTCATGGCTGACGCCGTCGGCGCGACCAACAAGCCGCTGATCCGGGTGCACACCGCGGGCTCGGTCGGCGGCTCGACCGGCGTGGTGGCAGCCAGCCTGGTGAAGTCGGGCAAGTACCGGCGCGTGCTCGCGATGGCCTGGGAGAAGCAGTCCGAGTCGAATGCCATGTGGGCGTTGAGCATTCCGGTGCCGTTCACCAAGCCGGTGGGCGCTGGCGCGGGCGGCTACTTCGCGCCGCACGTGCGCGCGTACATCCGCCGGTCGGGCGCCCCGACGCACATCGGCGCCATGGTCGCGGTCAAGGACCGGCTGAACGGGGCCAAGAACCCGCTGGCGCATCTGCATCAACCCGACATCACGCTGGAGAAGGTGATGGCGTCGCAGATGCTCTGGGACCCCATCCGTTTCGACGAGACCTGCCCGTCGTCCGATGGCGCGTGCGCGGTGGTGATCGGAAACGAGGACGTCGCCGACAAACGGGTCGCCGAAGGTCATCCGGTGGCCTGGATTCACGCCACCGCGTTGCGCACCGAACCGCTGGCGTACTCCGGGCGCGACCAGGTCAACCCGCAGGCCGGCCGCGACGCCGCGAAGGCGCTCTGGAAAGCCGCGGGCATCACCAGCCCGATCGACGAGATCGACTGCGCCGAAGTGTATGTCCCGTTCTCCTGGTTCGAGCCGATGTGGTTGGAGAACCTTGGGTTCGCGGCCGAGGGCGAGGGCTGGAAGCTCACCGAGGCGGGCGAAACCAAGATCGGCGGCCGAATCCCGCTCAACATGTCCGGCGGAGTGCTGTCGTCGAACCCGATCGGCGCGTCCGGTTTGATCCGGTTCGCCGAAGCGGCAATCCAGGTGATGGGCAAGGCGGGCGATCACCAGGTTCCGAACGCGCGCAAGGCACTTGGCCACGCCTATGGGGGCGGCTCGCAGTACTACTCGATGTGGGTCGTAGGAGCTGACAAACCGTGAAATACACCTGCAGCATCGCGATGGGACCGGTCGATCAACTGGTCGACATCGCCAAGACGGCCGAAGAGGTCGGGTTCGACGCGATCGCCTTGCCGGACTCGCTGTTCTACATGGAGAAGGCCGCAGCGGATTATCCGTACACACCGGACGGCTCACGGATGTGGAACGAAGACACGCCGTGGGTCGACCCACTGATCGCCGCGGGTGCGATGGGCGCGGTCACGTCCACGCTGTTCTTCTACACCAACGTGCTCAAGCTGGGCTCGCGCAATCCACTGCTGCTGGCGCGTCAAGTCGGCTCGGTCGCGAACCTGACCAACAACCGGTTCGGCTTCGGCGTCGGTATCGGTTGGGCACCGGAAGAATTCGAATGGTGCGGGGTGCCGTACGCGAAGCGCGGCAAACGCGTCGACGAGATGATCGAGGTCATCAAACTTGTGCTCGACGGTGGGATGGTCGAATTCCACGGCGATTTCTACGATTTCGACAAGCTGCAGATGAGCCCTGCACCGAGTAAGCCGGTGCCGTTCTATGTCGGCGGCCACACCGATGTCGCGCTCAAGCGTGCCGCCCGGGTCAGCGACGGCTGGACCAGCGCAATGATGACCGCGCAGCAGCTCGCCGAGACGATCGGCAAGCTCAAGGCGTTGCTCGCCGAACACGACCGCGCCGACGTGCCTTTCGAATACCAGGCGGTCTGCATCGACAAGTTCGGCGTGGACGGCCACAAAGAGCTGGCCGAGATCGGCGTCACCGACAACATCGTGATCCCTTGGGTCTTCGACGGGCTCGGCTTCGACGCGCCGATCGAGCAGAAGAAGGACTCGCTGAAGCGGTTCGCCGACACCTACATCCACTCAGGATGGCAAGACTGATGACAGAGTCACTCGCGCACCTGGCCGGCAAAAGGTCCCGTGACGCAGTGGGGGCCAGGGACAAAGAAGCGTGGCTCGCGGTGTTCGCCGACGACGCCATCGTCGAAGATCCGGTCGGGCCTTCGCATTTCGATCCCGAAGGCAAGGGCCACCGCGGACGTGATGCCATCTCTGCGTTTTGGGACAAGGCGATCGCTCCGACGGACAAGATCGAATTCGTTTTCCGGGACACCTATCAGTGTGGCCACGAAGAGGCCAACGTCGGCCACATCCTGATCACCGCAGCCGGTCACCAGGTCACCGCCGAAGGGGTGTTCACCTACAAAGCGGACGACCAGGGCAAGCTGGTGGCGCTGCGCGCGTACTGGGAAGTCGACCAAGCGACCGCGAGCGCGCGCAAAATCTAAATCGGTTCCAGCCCAGTCAGATAACGCTGGGCGAGATCCTGGTAGGCCTTAGGGTTCACCTTCACCCACATCTCGGCTCCGGTGCCCGCGATCGGGCCTTTCACAGTGGCCGGCGCTCCGACCACCAACATTTCGGCGGGAATCTTGGTGCCGCCGGTCACCAGCGCGCCCGCCGCGACCAGGCTGCGCGCACCGATGACCGCGCCGTCCAGGACCGTGGCATGGTTGGCGATCAGCGCCTCGGCACCGATGTGAGCGCCGTGGATGATGCACATGTGCGCGATCGTGGCTCCGGGACCGATGTCGACGGGGATGCCGGGCGGTGAATGCAGCACGGACCCGTCTTGCACGTTGGCGCCTTCGCGCACGATCACCGGCCCGTAGTCGGCGCGCAGCACGGTGTTGAACCACACCGACGCACCGGCCTCGACCGTCACGTCGCCGATCAGCGTGGCGGTTGGGGCGACGAAAGCAGTGGGATCGACCCGGGGCACTCGGCCTTCGAAGGCAAACAGCGGCATCGTTCAGATATACCGCAGGCCGGTTTGCCAGGCGATTGCCCGGCAGTAAAGGTGCCCTTCGTTGCGCTCCCCCGGGGCAAAACTGTAACGTGTTCTAGTTAGAAGCCAAAAACTCTGGAGGCGTCATGGCTACCGAGACCGCCGGTATTCGCGAGATCGACGCCGGCACCCTGCCCGACCGGTATGCCCGTGGCTGGCACTGCCTGGGCCCGGTCAAGGATTACCTGGACGGCGAACCGCACGCTATCGACGCATTCGGTACCCGTCTGGTCGTGTTCGCCGACTCGCACGGCGACGTGCATGTGCTCGACGGTTACTGCCGGCACATGGGCGGCAACCTCTCGCAGGGCACCGTCAAGGGCGACGAGATCGCCTGCCCGTTCCACGACTGGCGCTGGGGCGGAGACGGCAAGTGCAAATTGGTTCCTTACGCCAAGCGCACCCCGCGACTTGCCCGCACCCGGTCTTGGACGACCGACGTCCGCAGTGGGCTGCTGTACGTCTGGCACGACCACGAGGGCAACCCGCCGGCCCCTGAAGCTTCGCAATCCCGGAGCTTCCCGAGTTCGCCAGCGACGAGTGGACCGACTGGCGCTGGAATTCGATGCTCATCGAGGGCTCGAACTGCCGCGAGATCATCGACAACGTGACCGACATGGCGCACTTCTTCTACATTCACTTCGGGTCTGCCCACGTACTTCAAGAACGTCTTCGAAGGTCACATCGCCTCGCAGTATCTGCACAACGTCGGCCGGCCGGACGTCAACGATCTGGGTACCTCCTACGGTGAGGCGCATCTGGATTCGGAGGCGTCGTACTTCGGCCCGTCCTTCATGATCAACTGGCTGCACAACAGCTACGGCGGCTATCAAGGCCGAGTCGATCCTGATCAACTGCCACTACCCGGTGACCCAGGATTCGTTCGTGCTGCAGTGGGGCGTCATGGTCGAGAAACCCAAGGGCATGGACGAGAAGATGACCAACAAGCTGGCTACGGTCTTCACCGATGGCGTCAGCAAGGGTTTCCTGCAGGACGTCGAGATCTGGAAGCACAAGACCCGCATCGACAACCCGCTGCTGGTCGAGGAAGACGGCGCGGTGTATCAGATGCGGCGGTGGTATCAGCAGTTCTACGTCGACGTCGCCGATGTCACGCCGGACATGACGGACCGCTTCGAAATCGAGGTGGACACCACCATCGCCAACGAGAAGTGGCACGTCGAGGTCGAGGAAAACCTCCAGCAGCAGGCCGAAGAGAAGGCGGAGCAGCCGGCCACATGAGCCCGTCCGACCAGCCGCCCGACGTCGATCGGCTAGCTCGGTCGATGCTGATGCTCCATGGCGATCACACCCATGACCATGAGCCTGCTCCGGTCGACGGCGGCCGGTCCCGCTCCAAGGCAACGGCTTTCGCTGACGATCCGAAGCGCGCCGCCGCGGTGCGCGAGGCCACCCAGGCCGACAAGACCCGCTATCTGACGTCAGGGCTGCAGCCGGTGGATTGCCGGTTCTGCCACGCGACAGTGAATGTCAAACGACTCGGCCCGGGACACACTGCGGTGCAATGGAATACCGAGGCATCGCAGCGCTGCGCCTATTTCGCCGAGCTACGCGCGCAGTGGCACCGACAGCGCACGGACCAGGTCCTGTCCGAAACTCGCGGACAGCATCGAACATGCCGTCGCTGAGGGGTGCCTGGATGCGGTATCCACCGCGCCGCCCGCCGGCGACGGCTGACTACAGCCCGGCGAACCGCTCCTTGACGGCTTCGGCAGTCAGCCCGTAATCAGCCAGCGAGTAAGTGTGCTTCGGTGCCCGTGCGCCAGTTTGGCTTTCGGCGTGGCTGTCTTCCATCGCCTGTCGCGCCTCGTCGGTCAGCGGGATGTCGAATTTGCGGTAGATGTCGGCGACCGTGCCGAGCGGATCGGCGATCAATTCGCGGTAATCGACATCGTAGAACTGGGCCGGGTCGTATTTAGCTCGTGCGGTGTTGAACTGCTCCAAACCGCGCGACCAGGTTTCCACTGCATCGGCGCCTATTTGGGCGCCGACGAACGACGTCGACCATCCGTCGGCGGTGTGTTGCGCCAGCGAGCACATCGACGCCATGATCGTCTCGACCGGCCGGTGCGTCTGAATGACCAGAGCGTCGGGATACGTCGCCATCAGCGCATCCAATGCGAACAGATGACTCGGGTTCTTCAGCACCCATCGCTTGCCGACGTCGTTCAGCCCGATCAGCTGAAGATTCTTGCGATGCCGCCCGTAAGCCGGCGTCCAGTCCTGCTGCGACAACCACTTTGAGTAGCTGGGCAGGTGCGCCAAGGTCTCGTATGACACCGAGTGAACCGACTGGCGCAACAGCTGCCAGCACTCTTCGAGTTCGTACGCGGCCATGAAATGTAGACCGGTGTATCCAGGATTGTCCGCGTGATGTTGATTGAACTGGTCGTCGAGACGGCGATACAGCGGGTGGGTATCCCAGGTGTCGCGCGGCGGACGGGGCTGGGGAAACTCGGCCAACCACATGTGCAGGCCCTGATGCGACGGGTCGGCGCCGAGGAGTCGATGCAACGCCGTGGTCCCGGTACGCACCAAACCGGTGACGAAGATCGGCCGCTCCACCGCCACGTCGGTGTGTTGCGGATACTGCTTCCAGGCGGACTCCGACAGCAAGCGGGCCACCAGCGCTCCGCGCAAGAAGAAGCGATTCATCTTGCTACCCAAGACCGTAAGCCCGGCTTCGTGCCGGTAGGAGTCCAACAGCACGCTCAGCGCTTCGCGGTAGTTGTCGTCGTCGCTGCCGAAGTCGTCGAGCCCGGTCAGCTTGGTGGCCGACGCGTGCAATTCATCGACGGTAGCGATGTCGGTGCGTTCGGCGGCAGTCATCAGTTGTGGTACTCGCCGCAGTTGACGTCGAGCGTCTGCCCGGTGATGCCACTGGACAAGTAGCTGGCCAAGAACATGATCGCCGACGCGACCTCGTCCTCGGTGGGCAGCCGCTTGAGATCAGAATTCTGCGCGGTCGCCGCATAAATCTGGTCGGCGGTGGTGCCGTACTTGCCCGCTTGGTGCTCGAAATAGCCCTGCAGGGTCTCACCCCAGATATAACCGGGGGCAACGGAATTGACGCGTATCCCCTTTTCACCGAGCTCGGTGGCCAGCGACTGTGACATGGAGAGCAGGGCGGACTTGGCCATCTTGTACGCGCCGTATTTGGCCTGCGAATGCCGCAGCACCATCGAGTTGACGTTGACGATCGAGCCCTTCGAGGCCTCCAGCGCCGGCGTGAACGCCTGGATCAGACGCAACGCGCCGAGCGCACTGAGCTCGATGGCGTCGCGGATGTGCTGAAAGCTGGTGCCCGCCAGCGGCTTCATTGACGGAACCCGGAACGCATTGTTGACCAAGACGTCGACCTTGCCGAAGGCCGCGGTGGTGGACTCGACAAGGTAGGCTACCTCGTCGTCGTCGGTGATGTCCGCTCGCACCGCCACCGCCTTGTGCCCGGCGTCGTTGAGCTGCTTGGCGAGTTCCTCCAGGCGCTCGACCGTCCGCGCGGCGAGCACCAGGTCGGCGCCGTCGCGCGCACATCGCTGCGCGAGCGTGGTGCCGAGACCCGGCCCCACACCGCTGATCACCACTACCTTGTTCGCGAGCATCCCTGTCATGGTCACCCCAGCATCCTGGCCGCAATGTGTATCTGGCGCTGAGCAATTCGGGCGCGCCAGTCTTCGTCGGAAATCTTATTGTGTGCGAAATGCGGCAGTGTCGCCGCTATCGCGTCGACGTCGACCAGCTCGACGGTCGGGCCGTCGGCCTCGGTCAGCTCTCGGGACACCCGCTGCCAGCGGAACTGCAAGAACCCGCGGCGATGGCCCAGTGTCTCGACCCAATTGGTGACGCCGGGGTTGCGATCGGAGACGACTATGCGGATCTTGCCGTCCGGGTCTGCTTGCGCCTGAGTGGAATTCAGTGACGTCTGGTGGTTGATGTAGTCCAGCGAGATGTACCACAGGCTGCCCAACTGGAAGCCGAGGTAGGGCGCATCGGTCACCGGCAACGTGATGATCAATGCCTGATCGGGACGCAGGTCGAACTGACCGACCGAGGAGTACTGCGTCGCCAAACCTCCGGGCGTCAGCCGGGGCGCCAGCATGGTGTTGGGTGGAATGTCGGTGTAGAACCACTGTGGGAACTGCAGCCAGGTCTTGATCCGGTTGACGAGCTGTTTTCCGGTTGTGCTGTAACGCTTTTCGATTGCCGCGCGGGTCAGCGGCGGCGGCGCTGTCCCGGCGGTGTCGAGCCGCTGGATCGCCAGCGTGCCGCGTCGCTGCGACCAATCGCCGAATACCTCACGGATCACCAGCTGGCCGGGACTGGTCGGACGCACCTGCCATTGGAAGCGGCCGTCGGCGGAGATCTCGAGCTCGCGGTCGTCGAATGCGGCCTGGCTTGCAGGGACGTTGTCGTCGGTGTACTCGCCGCCGAGCAGCTGGAAACTCAGGTCGGTCGTGGTGCCGCGGACGCCCGTGACGAGATAGTCGTGGTCCGGTTGGACCCGGCAGCCGAAGTAGAGGGTGTCGGGATTGTCCAGACCCATCTTCGTGAACGGCCCGGTCCCGGACAGCAGCATCGGGTGGTCGCGCTCGTAGTCGAACACCATGTGCTGGCAGGCGGCTACACAGCCGGCCAGGTACTGCAGGCCCTCGAGCAGGTCGGCTTCGGTCTCGATGTGCGGGGCGGCGGCGACCAGTTCCTCGGCCTCGGCGATGGCATCGATCAGCGGCTTGGAGAACAGGGGCGCGGACACGACTTGACGCTAGAACGTGTTCTAATTTTCGTCAACAAGCGAACGTTTCGGCGCCCGCTCGCTAGTCCGCTACGGCGCGCACTGCTGCGACAGGTCGATCAGATGCTGCCGGACGTCCGGGTGCCGATTGAGGTAGTCGATGACGTTAGGGCCGCCACCCTCTGCCTCCGAATTGGCCTGCAACTGCCGGTGGAGGTCGGGATGACGCTGCAGGTAGGAGTTGATGGAGTTACCCACCGTCTCATTGCACGGGGCCGCGTTGGCCACCGGTAACGCGATCAGCGTCGCCGCGGCGGCCGTCAGGAGTCCCCCGGCGATAATGCTCCGCAATGTTGTGCTCATTTGGGCGAGAATACTCGCGGCGGCTATGCACGACCTGTGCGCAAAGGCCGCAAACGCTGCATTTATCCGCTTGCTGCTTGTTCCCGCTTGATCTCCAGCGCGATGTCGATGAGCTGGTCTTCCTGACCGCCGATGAGTTTGCGTTGACCGGCGCGGTGCAGGAGTTGATGCGCCGGCACCCCGTAGCGCTCGGACTGACGGACCGCGTGCTTGAGGAAGCTGGAGTACACCCCGGAGTAGCCCATGATCAGGGCGTTGCGGTCGAGCAGGCATTCGGCGGGCATGGCCGGGGCGACCACCTCCTCGGCGGCGTCGGCGATGTCGAAGAAGTCGATGCCGGTCTTCACGCCGATCTTGTCGAACACCCCGATCAGCGCCTCGACAGGTGCGTTGCCCGCTCCCGCGCCGAACCGTCGGCAGGAACCGTCGATCTGCTTGGCTCCGGCCCGCACGGCCTCGACTGAGTTGGCCACGCCCAAGCCGAGGTTCTCGTGGCCGTGGAAACCCACCTGGGCGTCGTCGCCGAGTTCAGCGACCAACGCTGCCACCCGGTCGCTCACGCCCTCCAGGACCAGCGCTCCGGCGGAGTCGACGACGTAGACGCACTGGCATCCGGCGTCGGCCATGATGCGGGCCTGGGCGGCCAGCTTCTCCGGCGAAATCGTGTGCGACATCATCAAGAAGCCGACGGTCTCCAGGCCGAGCTCGCGGGCCAGACCGAAGTGCTGGATCGATACGTCGGCCTCGGTGCAGTGGGTGGCGATCCGGCAGATCGACCCGCCGTTGTTCTGGGCCTCCTTGATGTCTTCCTTGGTGCCCACGCCGGGCAGCATCAGGAAGGCGATCTTGGCCTCTTTGGCAGTCTCGGCCGCGAGCTTGATCAGCTCCTGCTCGGGTGTCTTGGAGAACCCGTAGTTGAAACTCGACCCGCCGAGTCCGTCACCGTGGGTCACCTCGATGACCGGTACGCCCGCGTTGTCCAGGGCGGCGACGATGGCACCGACCTCGTCCTTGGTGAACTGGTGACGTTTGTGGTGCGAGCCGTCCCGCAGCGACGTGTCGGTCATCCGCACGTCCCAGATCGGGTTGAAGAAAATGTCGGTAGTCACGCCTGCGCTCCTTGGGCCGTCGAAGTCAGGGACTCCTTGGCGATCTCCTCGCCGACCTTGGTGGCCGCCGCGGTCATGATGTCGAGGTTGCCCGCGTACGGCGGCAGATAATCGCCGGCCCCTTCGACCTCGACGAAGGTGGTGACCAGGGCCTGCCCGCCGGAATGTACTGACGGCTCGTCGAACTGCGGCTCGTTGAGCAGCCGGTAGCCCGGCACATAAGTTTGCACCTCGGCGACGACGTCGTGGATGGACTTGGCGATCGCGTCGTGGTCGGCATCCTCGGGGATGGCGCAGAAGATGGTGTCGCGCATGATCATCGGCGGGTCGGCCGGGTTCAAGATGATGATTGCCTTGCCGCGTTTGGCGCCGCCGATGACCTCGACTCCGCGCGACGTGGTCTTGGTGAACTCATCGATGTTGGCCCGGGTACCGGGTCCGGCCGAACTGGAGGAGACCGAGGCGACGATCTCCGCATAGGGCACACCGCCTTTGTCGACGAGCGCGCGACTCACGGCGTAAACGATCGGGATGGTCGCCTGGCCGCCGCAGGTGATCATGTTGACGTTCGGCGCGTGCAGGTGCTCGCGCAGGTTCGCCGGTGGGATCACCGCCGGGCCGACCGCGGCGGGCGTCAGGTCGATGGCCCGGATCCCTGCGGCTTCATACTTCGGCGCCGCGGCCCGGTGCACGTAGGCGCTGGTCGCCTCGAACACCAGATCGGGCTTCTCGGACTGCGCCAACAGCCAGTCGACACCTTCGTGGGTGGTCTCCAAGCCCAGCTTGCGAGCCCGGGCGAGGCCTTCGCTGTCCGGGTCGATGCCGACCATCCAGCGTGGCTCCAGCCACTCCGAGCGCAGCAGTTTGTAGAGCAGGTCGGTGCTGATGTTGCCCGATCCGACAATGGCAACAGATTTTTTCGGGCCCGTTGCGGCCACTGGACGCTCCTTTACTCTCTGGTCGCGACCCGCTGCGCCCGGCTTCGCCGCGCTTGCGGACGCTCCTTTACTCGAAAGACAACCGGACGGCCCCGAGACCGTCGAATTCGGCGACGAAGTTGCTGCCCGGAGGCGCGTCGATCGCCCGGGTGCACGAACCGGGCAACACGATGTCACCGGCCCGAAGTCGCACCCCGAAGCTTTCCACCTTGCGGGCCAGCCAGGCCACCGCGGTCACCGGATTACCCAGCACAGCGTCGCTGCGACCCTTGGCGACCACCTCGCCGTTGTTGGTCAGCACGGCGTCGATCTTGGTGATGTCGATGTCAGCCGGCGCGACCCGCGCCTTGCCCAGTACGAAACCGGCGGAGGAGGCGTTGTCGGCGATGGTGTCGCACAGCGCGATCTTCCAGTCGGTGATCCTGGTGTCGATCAACTCGATCGACGGCACCAGCGCCTCGGTCGCGGCCAGCACGTCGTCTTCGGTGCAGTTCGCGCCGGGCAGGTCGTGCGCGAGGATGAACCCCACCTCGACCTCGACCCGCGGGTAGAGGTAGTTGTCCGACTTGACCGGGACGTCCTCGAAGACCTGCATCTCGTCGAGCAGATGACCGTAGTCCGGCTCGTCGACACCCATCATCTGCTGCATCGCCAACGACGACAGGCCCACCTTGTGCCCGACGACCCGAGCGCCCTCGGCGACCCGCTGGCGGATGTTGATCAGCTGGATCTCGTAGGCGTCGACGACGTCGATGTCCGGTTGCCCGGCCGTCAGCGGGGCGATCGGCTGACGGCTCCGCTCGGCTTGTGCGAGGTCGGCGGCCAGCGCAACACGGGTGGCTCCCGGGATCATTTAACCGAAGTCCCCTCACTCGTGTGACCGGGGCAGTAGCGCCCGGCCCCGGCAATTCTATAACGTGTTCTACATGACAGCTCAGGAGTTCGACGTTGTCGTGGTCGGGAGCGGCGGCGCCGGCATGGTTGCTGCTCTCGCTGCAGCCCACCGGGGTCTTTCGACAATAGTCATCGAGAAGGCCGCGCACTACGGCGGCTCCACGGCACGCTCCGGCGGCGGCGTGTGGATCCCCAACAACGAGGTGCTCAAGCGCGACGGCGTCAAGGACACACCCGAGGCGGCCCGCACCTATCTGCACGGGATCGTCGGCGATGTCGTCGAGGCACAGCGCATCGACACCTACCTCGAACGTGGACCGGAGATGCTGTCGTTCGTGCTCAAGCACTCCCCACTGAAGATGTGCTGGGTGCCGCAATACGCCGACTACTACCCCGAAGCGCCGGGTGGGCGCGCCGGCGGTCGCTCCATCGAGCCGAAGCCGTTCAACGCCAAGAAGCTCGGGTCCGACCTGCCCGGGCTCGAGCCGCCGTACGGCAAGGTCCCTCTGAATGTCGTTGTGATGCAACAGGACTACGTGCGGCTCAACCAGCTCAAACGTCATCCGCGCGGCGTGCTGCGCAGCCTCAAGGTCGGTGCGCGCACGATGTGGGCGAAGGCGACCGGCCAGGCCCTGGTCGGCATGGGACGCGCACTGATCGGGCCGCTTCGGATCGGTCTCCAAAAGGCCGGCGTCCCAGTGCAGCTCAACACCGCGCTGACCGACCTCTACGTCGAGGACGGCGTGGTCCGCGGTGTCTACGTACGCGATACCGACAAGTCGGAAGCCGCAGAACCTCAACTGATTCGGGCTCGCAAAGCGGTGATTCTCGGCAGCGGCGGCTTCGAGCACAACGAGCAGATGCGGGTCAAGTACCAGCGCGCACCGATTACCACCGAATGGACTGTCGGCGCCAAGGCCAACACCGGCGACGGTATTGTCGCCGCCGAAAAGCTCGGCGCCGCTTTGGAAATCATGGAAGATGCGTGGTGGGGCCCGACCGTTCCGTTGGTCGGTGCGCCATGGTTCGCGTTGTCGGAGCGCAACTCCCCGGGCTCCATCATCGTCAACATGTCCGGCCAGCGCTTCATGAACGAATCGATGCCCTACGTCGAGGCGTGCCACCACATGTACGGCGGCGAGTTCGGCCAAGGACCGGGACCGGGTGAGAACATTCCGGCGTGGCTGGTATTCGACCAGCAGTACCGCGACCGCTACATCTTCGCGGGATTGCAGCCGGGACAACGTATTCCACGTAAATGGATGGAATCCGGCGTCATCATCCAGGCAGACACATTGGAGGAGTTGGCCGCCAAGGCAAGCCTGCCGGTCGACGAGTTCACCGCGACGGTGCAGCGCTTCAACGGCTTCGCCCGTTCGGGCGTCGACGACGATTACCATCGCGGCGAAAGCGCCTACGACCGCTACTACGGCGACCCGACGAACAAGCCGAATCCGAACCTCGGCGAGATCAGCCATCCGCCGTATTACGCCGCCAAGATGGTGCCGGGAGACCTCGGCACCAAGGGTGGCATCCGCACCGACATCCACGGCCGGGCTTTACGCGACGACGGCAGCGTCATCGAAGGCCTCTACGCGGCAGGCAACGTCAGCGCCCCGGTGATGGGACATACATATCCCGGTCCGGGCGGGACCATCGGCCCCGCAATGACATTCGGTTACCTGGCCGCTCTGCACATTGCCGAGGGAAAGCGCTGACATGCCCATCAATCCAGACGTTGCGCTGGCCGCTGAGCTGGAGCCGATCGAATTCGCTTGGAGCAGCAGCGATGTGCAGCTCTACCACCTGGGGCTGGGAGCAGGCGCCGATCCGATGGACCCGCACGAACTGCGCTACCTCGTCGACGACACTCCACAGGTGCTGCCGACGTTCGGCAACGTGGCGGCCACCTTCCACGCCACCAAACCACCGACCGTGCAATTCCCCGGCATCGACATCGAGCTGAGCAAGGTTCTGCATGCCAGCGAGCAGGTGAGCGCGCCTGCGCCGCTGCCACCCTCAGGTTCGGCGAAAGCGGTCACCCGGTTCACCGACATCTGGGACAAGGGCAAGGCCGCAGTGATCTGGTCCGAGACTCAGGTGACCGCGCCGGACGGGACACTGCTGTGGACGCAACGGCGGTCGATCTTCGCCCGCGGCGAAGGCGGGTTCGGTGGCGAACGCGGGGCATCGACAAGCACGGCCGCGCCGGACCGGGCGCCGGACATCGAGCTCGACATCCCCGTCCTCCCACAGCAGGCGCTGCTCTACCGGCTCTGCGGCGATCGCAATCCGCTGCACTCCGACCCCGAATTCGCCGCTGCGGCAGGGTTTCCGCGGCCCATCCTGCACGGCTTGTGCAGCTACGGCATGACCTGCAAGGCACTCGTCGACGCGTTGCTCGACGCTGACGTCGCCGCCGTCGGTTCCTACGGCGCGCGGTTCGCCGGCGTTGCCTACCCGGGCGAGACGCTGAAGGCTTCCGTCTGGAAGGAAGACGGCCGGTTGCTGGCCACCGTGACCGCCCCGTCCCGCGAGAACGCCACGGTGCTCACCGGCGTGGAGTTGATCCCGGTTTAGCTCGCGCGCGTCGAGCGTCGAGTTGCGCTTCGAGCGTCACGCTCAGCGTGGCGAGCGTCGCGAATGCGCTAGCGTCACACTCGTCGGGCGCGGGCCGCGCGAACGCGGCGAACGATATCTGCCGGACGGTCACCGGCGACGACGCGGATGACAATCCAGCCAAGACGTTCGACCATTTCCAGTCGCCGGATGTCCCAGGCGTACTGCCGTCGATCGCTGCGGTGCTGGTCGCCGTCGTACTCGACCGCGACTTTGATGTCTTCCCATCCCATGTCCAGATACGCGATCGGACATTGCCGAATTCGTCGAGGACTGGTATCTGCGTCTGAGGTTTCGGCAGGCCGGCCTCGATCAGAACCATGCGCAGCCACGACTCTTTCGGCGACTGCGCTCCAGCGTCGATCAGATGAGTGCTACGCGCACGAGCTCGGGTAATTCCCCGGCGTCCGACATATCTGCGGGCAAGTAGCTCGACGTCGGGGGTTTTGATTTCTGTTTCCCTTGCCAAGCGCGTCAATGCCGGCCACGGCCGTCATGGTTGGGTACCAACAGGCGAGATCGAGCGCCGTCCTCGTAGGTGTTGTGATCGGACTCCCACGATGGTCATCGATCTCGTCCTCGCGGCACCGCGTCACTGTGCACGACAATCCCGGCCACGCGGTGGCGATTGTGCGTGGATAAGCTCCACCGCTCGTCTGCCGTCTACCCACCGGCTCGCGTGCATCGCCGACGCTGAAAACCCGGCGACCACTGCGCGAGGCCCAGCCCACAACCACGCTGCTCTAGCTCGCACCGCAGCACTGACTTCGGCGTCACGGTCGATGTAGACGTCGCGGAACAGCCGGGTGTAGCGGGTGTTGAGCTGACTTTTGGTGACGGCGCCACGGGCAATGGCCTCGCTACCGACGAATGGCTCCGCCATGAGCGCAGCATCGCAGCCGCGTACTCTGTACGTCACTTCAGTCACCGACTGTGCGCATTAGCGTGACACACTCGGTGCCGAGCCTGCGAGCTGGTTGCACACTCGGCGGGCGAAACGCTTAGCCCAGGATCAAACCGGACGTCGGGACGCCGGTGCCTGCGGTGACCAACACGTGCTCGACGTCGGGCACCGGGTTGACCGAGGTGCCGCGCAACTGGCGGACACCTTCGGCGATGCCGTTCATGCCGTGGATGTAAGCCTCACCGAGTTGTCCGCCGTGAGTGTTGATCGGTAGCCGACCGCCGACCTCGATGGCACCGTCGGCGATGAAATCTTTGGCCTCTCCCCAGCCGCAGAATCCCAACTCCTCCAACTGGATCAGCGTGAACGGCGTGAAGTGGTCGTAGAGGATCGCGGTCTGGATATCCGCTGGCTTCAAACCCGATTGGGACCACAGTTGCTTGCCCACCAGGCCCATCTCGGGCAGGCCGTCAAGCTCTGGGCGGTAATAGCTGACCATCGAATACTGGTCCGGGCTTGCACCCTGGGCCGCGGCCTCGATGATCGCCGGATGGTTCTTCAGATCCTTCGCCCGCTCCGGCGACGTGACGACAAGTGCCACCGCGCCATCGGTCTCCTGGCAGCAGTCCAGCAGCCGCAGCGGCTCGGCTATCCACCGTGAATTCTGGTGATCCTCAATCGTTATCGGCTTTTCGTAGAAGTAGGCCTTCGGATTCTTGGCGGCGTGCTTGCGATCGGCCACCGAGATGGCACCGAAGTCCCGGCTGGTCGCCCCGGACAGATGCATATAGCGCTTCGCGATCATTGCGACCTGCGCGGCGGGAGTGGACAACCCGTGCGGATAGGAGAACGAGTTGTCGACGCCGGTCGAATCGGCGTTCTCGAACAGGCGACTCTGTACCTGGCCGAACCGCACGCCCGAGCGTTCGTTGAAAGCCCGATATGCGACAACGCAATCCGCGACACCTGTCGCAACAGCGATGGCGGCCTGCTGGACCGTCGCGCAGGCTGCGCCGCCGCCGTGATGGATCTTGGAGAAGAACTTCAGGTCCCCGATGCCGGTGGCCCGTGCGATCGCCACCTCGGTGTTCGAGTCCATCGTGAACGTGACCATGCCGTCCACGTCATCTGCGGTGAGACCGGCGTCGTCCAAAGCATCCAGCACCGCCTCGGCGGCGAGCCGAAGCTCACTGCGGCCGGAGTGCTTCGAGAAGTCGGTGGCACCGATACCGACGATCGCCGCCTTGCCGGACAGTTCACCGGGCATCGGAACCCCCGATGGTCAATGTCGCGTTCGCAATGACGTGATCGCCGAGGCTATTGCTGCCAACGATTTTCAGGCTGATCAGTCCGTCTTCGATCGCGGTTACTTCGCCTTTGAACGTCACGGTGTCGTAGGCGTACCACGGCACACCCAGCCGCAGCCCGATCGACTTGATGATCGCCGACGGCCCGGCCCAGTCGGTGATGTAGCGCTGCACCAGACCCGTGTCGGTGAGAATGTTGACGAAGATGTCCTTGGACCCCTTGGCTTGCGCCTTGTCGCGGTCGTGGTGGACGTCCTGGTAGTCGCGAGTGGCGATCGCCGTGGAGATGATGAATGTGGGGTCGCCATATAGCGACAGCTCGGGAAGCTTGGTGCCGACCTCGACCGTCGGGGCGCTCATGCCTGCGGCTCCCACGCGTAGAGCGTCCAGGCCGGGCCGACATCGTTGGCCGGGAAGTCGATATACGTTGCCTTAACCGGCATTCCGATCTCCACCGACGCAGGATCGACATTACGAAGCTCGCCGAGCATCCGCACACCCTCCTCCAGTTCCACCAGCGCGATGGCGAACGGCAGGGTCCGGCCCGGCACCTTCGGCGCGTGATGCACCACGAAGCTGAAGACCGTGCCTTTACCGCTGGCCACGACGTAGTCAGTCGCCAGTTCTTTGTCCTGCCAGATGGCCGGCACCGGGGGATGCTGCAGTGTGCCGTCGGGTCGTTTCTGAAGGCGCAGCTCATGCGCCTTGACACCGTCCCAGAAGAACTTGGTGTCTTTGGATTCCGCGGGACGCATCATGGCGTCGGCGTCCAGGTCTTCGGGCACCGCGGCGGCCGCTTCCTGCGACTCGCGCGGCTTGAATTTGAGTATGCGCCAGTTCATCTCGGCGACATCCTCGTCACCGACCCGCCATACGATGTGCTGGTTGATGAACCAGCCCTCGCCGAGACCGGTCTGCTTCGGACCGACGACGTCGCCCATCTCCGCGGCGATGCTGACGTGTTCGCCCGGCCGCAGATAGCGGTGGTAGGTCTGCTCGCAGTTCGTCGCGACCACGCCGATGTAGCCGTTGTCGTCGAACAGCTTCATGATCGGACCCATCGGGTCGTCGGTGGGGCGTTCTCCACCCAATCCGAACATCGTCCAGACCTGAATCATGGCCGGCGGGGCCACAATTCCCGGGTGGCCCGCGGCACGAGCCGCCTTCTCGTCGACATAGATGGGGTTGCTGTCGCCGAGTGCTTCGACCCAGCTGTTGACCATCGGCAGATTCACCGGGTCGCGGCCGGCGCGCGGCTTGGCGCCGCCCGCCGCTTTGATGTCCGCGAGGGCGTCGTGGATGTCTGTCATCGAGGCACCCTCGGCACTTTGAGGCCAGCCGCCGCGATCATCTCGCGCATGACTTCGTTGACGCCTCCGCCGAAGGTGATCACCAGATTGCGCTTGGTCTGCGAGTCCAACCAGTCGAGCAGCTCGGCGGTATCCTGCTCCGCGGGGTTACCGTACTTACCGACGATCTCCTCCGCGAGTCGCCCGATGTACTGAATACTCTCGGTGCCAAAGACTTTCGTCGATGCAGCGTCGGCGACGTTGATATCCTCACCGGCCGCCGCCACCTGCCAGTTCAGCAGCTCGTTGACCCGCCACATCGAATAGATCTCACCGAGCGCCCGTTTGACGTCGTGGTGATCGATCGGGGTGACGCCGTCGCCGCCCGGCTTGGAGGCCCAGTCGTGCAACCGGTCGTAGATGCCGGCAGTGCGGCCCGCCGGGCCCAGCATCACCCGCTCATTGTTGAGCTGGGTGGTGATCAGCCGCCAGCCGCCGTTCTCCTCGCCGACCAGCATGTCGGCGGGTACGCGGACGTCGTTGTAGTACGTCGCGTTGGTGTGGTGAGCGCCGTCGGACAAGATCACCGGCGTCCATGAGAAGCCCGGGTCCTTGGTGTCAACGATCAGAATGGAAATACCTTTGTGCTTCACGGCTTCCGGGTCGGTACGGCACGCCAGCCAGATGTAGTCGGCGTCGTGCCCGCCGGTGGTCCACATCTTCTGGCCGTTGACGATGTATTCGTCGCCGTGACGGACAGCGCTGGTCCGCAGCGAGGCAAGGTCGGTCCCTGCCTCGGGTTCGCTGTAGCCGATCGCGAAGTGCACCTCACCGGCCAGGATCGCGGGCAGGAACTTCTTCTTCTGCAGCTCGGTGCCGAACTGCTGCAGTACCGGCCCGACCGTCTGCAGTGTCACCGCCGGCAGTGGCACGTCCGCCCGATGCGCCTCGTTGACGAAGATCGACTGCTCGATCGGCCCGAAGCCCAAGCCGCCAAACTCTTTTGGCCATCCGACACCGAGCTTGCCGTCTTTGCCCATCCGCCGGATCACCGCGCGATACGCGTCGTTGTGGCGGTCCTTCTCCATCGCCTTCATCTCGTCGGTCGAGATCAGGTTCGAGAAGTATTGCCGCAGTTCGGCTTGTAACTGACGCTGCTCTGGAGTCAGATCGATGAACATTGCGCTCCCACCAAGTCGAGACGATGCGACGGCCCGCCCAGTAGCCGGGTCAAATCCTTGATCGTGGAGTAGTACCGGTGCATCGGATAAGTGATATCCATCCCCATGCCGCCGTGCAGGTGGTGGCAGATCTGCATCACCCGCGGTGCTTGCGAGGTGATCCAGTAGCCGAGCACATCCAGGTCATTGGCAGCGTCGCGTCCTTCCGCGAGCCGCCAGATCACCGACGTGGATGCCAAATCGATGGTCCGCGAGGCGATGTAGACCTCGGCGAGCTGCGCGGCGACGGTCTGGAACGTCGAGAGCGGCTTACCGAACTGCTCTCGCTTCGCCACGTAATCGGCGGTCAACCGCAATGCGCCGGCGACCAAACCGGCGGTGTAGGCACCGATCGACGCCAGCGCCAGCTGGTTCACCCTCGGCGCTGTGGCGCCGGTCAGCACGTCCTCGTCGGGTATCTCGACGTCGGCGAAGGTGACGACGTACTCATCAGATCCGTTGGAGGACGGCGTCTTCGCCACGTGTACACCGTCGGCCTTCGGCGACACCACGACGACCGCGCTATCGGTCGGTGACGACCATCCACTCCGCATTCTCCGCGTAGCCGACGCCGACCTTGGTTCCGGACAAGCGACCGTGCACGAAAGTCGTCGCCGGCCGGTCCGGCAGCGCGGCGCCGGGTTCGTTGAGCGCCGCGGTAAGCAGCGAGCCTTTGGCCAGGCCACCGAGGTAGCGGTCCTGCTGGTCGTCGGAAGCCAAGTCCAGCAACGTGATTGCACCGAAGCCGAGAGTGGCCAGCGCCGGGCTGATCAAGCCGTGCCGACCGATCTCGGTCAGCGCCGTGGCGACCTCCGGCAGCCCGACACCATCACCGCCTACCCTTTCGGGCGCCGGCAGAGCCGTCACGCCGCCGCTTACGAGCGCCTCCCACGAGTTGTCCCGGTCCAGTACCGAAGTGACCACGTCGGCGACAGCAAGCTGGGCCGGGTCCGGCGTGAAATCCATCAGGCTGTCGCCGGGCTCGCGCCGGTGTAGTCGACTTCCCAGTGCTTGATGCCGTTGAGCCAGCCCGACCGGAGCCGCTCGGGTTCCGAGATCGGCTTCAGATCCGGCATGTGGTCGGCGACGGCATTGAAGATCAGGTTGATCGTCATCCGGGCCAGGTTGGCGCCGATGCAGTAGTGCGCACCGGTACCGCCGAAGCCGACGTGGGGATTCGGGTCGCGCAGGATGTTGAACGCGTGCGGGTCGTCGAAGACCTCGTCATCGAAGTTGGCCGACCGGTAAGACATCACCACCCGCTGACCCTTCTTGATCTGCACGCCGGCCAACTCGACGTCCTCGTTGGCGGTGCGCTGGAACGCCGACACCGGGGTGGCCCACCGGATGATCTCGTCGGCCGCCGTCGACGGGCGTTCCTTCTTGTAGAGCTCCCACTGATCTGGGTTCTGCGAGAAGGCGATCATGCCGTGGGTGATCGAGTTTCGGGTGGTCTCGTTGCCGGCCACCGCGAGCATGATGACGAAGAAACCGAACTCGTCGTCGGAGAGTTTTTCGCCGTCGATGTCGGCCTGAATCAGGGTCGTGACGATGTCGTCCGTCGGGTTCTTGCCGCGCTCGTCGGCCATCGCCATCGCGTACATGATCAGTTCCATCGACGACTGCGCTGGATCGACGTCGGCATACTCAGGGTCTGTGCCACCGGTCATCTCGTTGGACCACCGGAACAACTTGTCGCGATCCTCTTGGGGCACACCGAGCAGGCTCGCGATGGCCTGCAACGGCAGCTCACACGACACCTGCTCGACGAAGTCGCCGCTACCTTCGGCCGCCGCCGCCTTGGCGATGTTCTGCGCGCGCTGGGCGAGTTCCTCTTCCAGCCGCCCGACAGCTCGCGGCGTGAACCCGCGGGAGATGATCTTGCGCAGCCGGGTGTGGTGCGGCGCGTCCATGTTGAGCATGACGCTGCGCTGCAGTTCGACCTGTTCCCGCTTCATCTCTGGCGGCCACGTCGGGATGGCGCCGTTCAGCCAGCTGGAGAAGACGTCGCTGCGCTTAGACACCTCCTTGACGTCGGCATGCTTGGAGACGATCCAATATCCCTTGTCTTCGAACCCTCCCGAGCCGCCCGGAATGTCGACCCAGTGGATGGGTTCCGCTGTCCGCAACTCGGCAAGCTCCGTGACGGGCAGGCCGGCGAGGTTGACGTCCGGGTCGAGAAAGTCGAAGTCGGCGGGGATGTTGGGGGGTGCCATATCAATGCGCTCCTCAATTGCAACGTGTTCTAGTGCCAGTAAAACATGCCTCCTACGCAGATAAAAGGCAGGTCGTCATCCTCGCTTGTCAGAGTAATGAAACGTGTTCTAGCCTGACCAGCATGGGTAACCCTGTCATCGTTGAAGCCACCCGCAGCCCCATCGGCAAACGCGCCGGATGGTTGTCCGGACTGCACGCCACCGAGTTGCTCGGGGCCACGCAGAGAGCTCTCGTGGAGAAGGCCGGCATCGATGCCGGCGAGGTCGAGCAGGTCGTGGGCGGCTGCGTCACGCAGTACGGCGAGCAGTCCAACAACATCACCCGGGTGAGCTGGCTCGTCGCGGGCCTGCCCGAGCACGTCGGCGCGATGACCGTCGACTGCCAGTGCGGCAGCGGTCAGCAGGCCAACGGTCTGGTCGCAGGTCTGATCGCCGCGGGCGCCATCGATGTCGGCATTGCGTGCGGCATCGAGGCGATGAGCCGCGTCGGGCTGGGCGCCAACGCCGGCCCCGACCGCGGGATCCTGCGGCCCGCGTCGTGGGACATCGATCTGCCCGATCAGTTCACCGCCGCCGAGCGAATCGCCAAGCGCCGCGGCATCACCCGCGAAGATATCGACCAGTTCGGCTTCGACTCGCAGCGAAAGGCCAAGCAGGCCTGGGCAGAAGGCCGGTTCGACCGCGAGATCAGCGGCATCGAAGCGCCCGTCCTCGACGAGAACAAGCAGCCGACCAGCGATCGGCACGTCGTCACGAAAGATCAAGGCCTGCGCGACACCACCTTGGAGGGGCTAAGCCAGCTCAAGCCCGTTATCGAAGGCGGAATCCACACCGCGGGCACCTCGTCGCAGATCTCCGACGGCGCCGCGGCGGTGCTGTGGATGGATGAAGACAAGGCCAAGGCGCTCGGGCTGCGGCCGCGGGCCCGGATCATCAGCCAGGCACTGGTTGGCGCCGAGCCCTACTACCACCTGGACGGCCCGGTGCAGTCCACGGCGAAGGTGCTCGAGAAGGCCGGGATGAAAATGGGCGACATCGACATCACCGAGATCAACGAGGCGTTTGCCTCGGTGGTGCTGTCCTGGGCGCGGGTGCACAACCCTGACATGGACAAGGTGAACGTCAACGGAGGCGCGATCGCACTGGGCCACCCGGTGGGCAGCACTGGGAGCCGGCTGATCACCACCGCACTGCACGAGTTGGAGCGCACCGACCAGACCACGGCGCTGATCACCATGTGTGCGGGCGGCGCGCTGTCGACCGGCACCATCATCGAGCGCATATAGCCCGGCTGACGGTGCAGTGGGGCACCCCCAGCCGCGCAGCGGCGAGGGGGACGCGAAGCGCGATGAGGAGGAGGCGGGCAATCGAATGGGGGGTTTCTCTGACGAGGACCGGATCGCGGCTGCGCAGTCCTACATCGACGCGCTGGCGAACCACCGCGGCGACGACGTCCCGTTCGCGCCGGACTGCGTTCGGATCGAGATGGGCATCAAGACAGGTTTCTCCGGGAATCACTTGCGGCGCAGCCTGAATCGCGGTCCGCAGTTCCGGATCATCGAGGCCTGCACTCCGCCGAAGTTCGAGGTCGACGGCGACCGGGTGCGCGCGCAATTCGACGTGATCACCAAACCCAAGCTCGCCGGGCGCCGGGTGTGCTCACACGTCGACGAGACGTTTCTCATCGTCGACGGCACGATCCGCCACATCAACGCTCAGATGCGCCCGTTCATCCAGAAAACCTAGGATCGTTGTCATGGCTGAGAAATCGCGTCCGCGCTATATGAATTCAGCGTTCGCCGACGTCTTCATCAAGTGGATGTCTCGAATCAACACCTTCTTTTACCGCCGTGGCGGCGGCGAGGGACTGGGCAGTACCTTCCAGAAGATCCCGGTCGCCCTGCTGACCACGACGGGCCGTAAGTCCGGGCAGCCGCGGGTGTCCCCGTTGTATTTCCTCCGCGATGGCAATCGAGTGATCGTGGCTGCGTCGAAGGGCGGCGCCGAGAAGAACCCAATGTGGTACCTCAACCTGAAGGCCAACCCCAAGGTGTCGGTCCAAATCAAGAAGGAAGTGCTGGACCTGACCGCGCGCGACGCCACCGACGAGGAACGCGCCCATTACTGGCCACAGCTGACCGACATGTATCCGACGTACGAGGACTACCAGTCATGGACGGACCGGACCATCCCGATCGTCATCTGCGACCCGTGACCTCGGAGGCGTCGACCGACGCGAACAGCGTCTGATGAAGGTTCTGATCACCGGTGGCACTGGATTCGTCGGTGCATGGACGGCGAAGGCCGCCCAGAATGCTAAACACCAAATCAGATTTCTCGTGCGAAACCCCGATCGCCTGCACACCAGCTCTGAGCAAATCGGCATCGACGTAAGCGATCACGTCGTCGGTGACATCGCAGACCCAGACAGCACTGCCGCGGCACTACGCGGCTGTGACGCCGTCATTCATTGCGCAGCAATGGTTTCCACCGACCCCGCCCGCTCTGAGGAGATGCTGCGCACCAACCTCGACGGCGCCCGCAACGTGCTCGGAGGGGCTGTCGCCGCGAAGTTGGATCCGATCATTCACGTCTCGAGTTTCTCGGCACTGTTCCGGCCCGGTCTACCAATGCTGCATGCGGAGCTGCCCGTAGTCGGCGGGTCGGACGGGTACGGCAAATCCAAGGCCGTCGTCGAAGCGTATGCGCGAGGTCTTCAGGACGCCGGCGCGCCAGTGAACATCACTTACCCCGGCATGGTGCTGGGACCACCTGCGGGTGATCAGTTCGGTGAGGCGGCCGAGGGTGTGGAGGCAGCTCTGAAGATGCGCGGCGTGCCCGGGCGCAGTGCCGCCTGGATCGTGGTGGACGTCCGCGACCTCGCCGCCCTGCACGTCGCACTCTTGCAGCCGGGCCAGGGACCGCGCCGCTACATGGCCGGCGGCCGACGCGTCGCGGTGGATCGCCTCGCGTCCCTGATCGGTGCCGCCGCTGATCGCAACCTGGTGGTTTACCCGGTCCCCGACATCGGACTGCGTGCCCTGGGGCGGTTGTTCGACGTCATCGGCGATCATCTGCCATTTGAGACTCCGATCAACTCCGCGGCGATGCAGTACTACACGCAGATGCCGCCCGCAGATGACACCCCGGCCGAACGCGATCTCGGCATCACCCAACGCGACGCGGCGCAGACGCTGGCCGACACCGTCGACGGACTGCAGCGGGTCGGCCGCATCTAGGTCGCGCTTCGATTTGCCTGCGCATTTCCGCAAACGTGGCGGTCCGCAGCGGTAAATTGCCCTTGCGCCGACACGCCGTGCGGCGAATGGGGGAAGTAATGAGCAAATGGCTCCGCTATGTTTTCGTCGGGCTGCTGTCGACCGGATTGATGTGCACCGGATCGGCGCTGGCCTGGGCCGACGGCGAGATCGTGCTGGACCTGGTTCGGCATGGCGAATCGGCAGCCAATGCCGCGGGCATCATCGACACAGTGCCACCGGGAACCGATCTCGACGCGGCCGGCGTGCATCAGGCTGATGAAGTCGCCGCACTGATCCAGGGCGAATACGGCAGCAGCATCGCCAACGTTGTCGCATCCGACGAAGCGCGGGCCGTGCAAACCGCAGCGCCATTGGCTGACTTGCTGCACATCAGCACCCCTGTCGACCAGTTGTCCGGGCTCGACGAAATTCCCGCCGGGGCGTTCGAGGGCGCGCAGACGAACAGCCTCGAGGGCATCCTGTACCTACTGGGCCCGCTGTCGTGGGCGTTCGGCCTGGACCTCGTTCCAGACCTGGGCGACCCCAGCGTCAACGGCGTCACTTTCGACGAAGCGTTCAGCAGCGCCGTTCAGACGATCTACGGCGGGACCGACGTTACCGGCGCCGGCACCCCGACCGATGTCGCATTCTCCAGTGAGGGAGCGATCGCTGTCTGGACGCTGATGAACGTCAAGAACCCGGATTTCTCCGTCCTGTTGCAGGACCTGGAGAAGACCGGCGGATTGCTCTCCAACGCGGGTCAGGTTGTGGTGCAAGGCGATCCGACCGATGGCTGGACGCTGGTCAGCTACGACGGCGTCGCGGTCCCGCAGGATCCAGGACTGGGCACCGAGCTGTTCGTCGACTTCCGCGACGTCTTCGAAGCACCCCAATTCGCCGGCTACGACATCTACGAAGCGCTCCTGACGGCTAACTCCGCGACAATTGACAGCGCGATCCAGGCCGGCCTCAGCCAGGTTGACGCCGCGCTAACGCAATTCCCGGTGGCGGTGTTCGACGACATCGTCACCGCGTTGGGCGGTTCGATCTAAGCCAATCTTGTTGGCGACGGATGAATTCCGCTTCTACAACACGACCGTGCCCCGGCACGTAGAACGCGTCAGGCCCGCCAATTGCGAGCAGGCGGTCAAGTGTGCCCGGCCACGCAGCCACGTCGGAGTCGTCGTCGATTGCGGGGTCGCCGGACTCCTCGATCAGATCCCCGCTGAAGACCACGGTCCGCTCGCCGTCCGAACCCGGCACGCGCACAACGAGATCGGCATCGGTGTGGCCACATCCCGGACGTGTGATGACCACCCGGCGGTCTCCGAGGTCGACGACGGCGTCGTTGACCGCGTGATGGGGCGCTCGCAACGCCGCGATCGCACGTTCGATCTCAGCAGGGTCGACGCCGTGACTACGTGCATCTTCGCGGAGCTGACCAGTCGCCGTCGTTAGGTACTCCACAACCTCGGGCGCGCAGTAGATTTCCGCATCTGGGAATGCGCCGGAGCCGAAGACATGATCGAAGTGCTTGTGGGTCAGTACCACATGCGTCACGTCGCGTCCGGTGATCTGGCGCACGTCATCACTGATCGCCTGAGCTTCGGTGAGCGTGGTGCCGGCGTCGACGAGCAACACGCCGGTTCGGCCCTGCACCATGCCGACCGTGACGTCGAGAAACGGTAGCCGACAACGGTGCACGCTGTCGGTCAACGACTCCCAGTCGAACTGCACCCCTGGGTCTAGGCCCCGTATACCGGAACCGGCGGGCGCGACTTGGCCAACAGGTCGGCGACGACGGGTCCCAACTCGGCGGGATCCCACTGCGCGCCCTTGTCGATCTGCGGCCCGTGCGCCCAGCCTTCGGCGATGCGAATCTTGCCGCCCTCGACCTCGAACACCTTGCCGGTGATGTCGCGAGATTCGACACTGCCCAACCAAACCACCAGCGGTGCAATGTTTTCCGGCGCCATCGCATCGAAGTCTTCGTCCTGCGTGGACATCATCTCGGCGAACACCGTCTCGGTCATCCGGGTGCGAGCAGACGGCGCGATCGCATTGACCGTGACGCCGTACCGGCCCATCTCGGCGGCAGCGACGAGCGTCAGCGCCGCAATGCCCGCTTTGGCCGCGCTGTAGTTACCCTGACCGACGCTGCCTTGCAGGCCTGCGCCGGAGCTGGTGTTGATGATCCGCGCGTCGACAGCTTTGCCTTCTTTGGACAACCCACGCCAGTAAGAGGCGGCGTGCCGCATGGCGGCGAAGTGGCCCTTGAGATGCACGGCGATGACGGCGTCGAATTCCTCTTCGCTGGTGTTGGCCATCATCCGGTCGCGCACGATGCCGGCGTTGTTGACCAACACATCCAGACCACCGAACGCGTCGACGGCGGTCTTGATCAGGCCCGCCGCTTGGTCCCAGTCTGCGATGTTGGCGCCGCTGGCGATGGCTTCGCCTCCCGCGGCGGTGATTTCGTCGACCACACTCTGTGCGGCACTGCCGCCGCCTGCCGGTGAACCGTCCAGGCCGACCCCGATGTCGTTGACCACAACGCGTGCGCCTTCGGCGGCGAACGCCAGCGCGTGCGCCCGTCCGATACCGCCGCCGGCTCCGGTAACGATGACCACACGGCCGTCAACCACACCCATAGTTTTGTCTCCTTATTATTTGATCGCGCTGGCGTTCGTGATCGCCAGGTAGTGCGGCGGCTCGCCGCCACCGTGGACTTCCAACGAGGCGCCGCTGATGTACGACGCCGCATCGGAGGCCAGAAACGCTGCGGCCCAACCGACGTCGGCGGGCGTGGCCAGCCGCCCGAGCGGCACGTTCGCCGAAATCGCGGCGATCGACTCGGCGTCGCCGTAGAACAGCTCAGACTGTTCGGTCTCCACCATGCCGACCACGCAGGCATTCACCCGCACCTTCGGGCCCCACTCCACGGCCAATGTCTGCGTCAGGCTTTCCAGGCCGGCCTTGGCCGCCCCGTAGGCCCCAGTGCCGGGGGATGGCCGTCTGCCGCTGAGGCTGCAGATATTGACGATCGACCCGCCGTTCGGCTGATGCTGCATCGTCTCGTTGGCGTGCTGGGAAACCGACAGCGCACCCAGCAGATTGAGCTCGATGATCTTTCGGTTGAATTTTGCGCTGGACTCCGCCGTGAGAACAAAGGGGGAACCACCGGCGTTGTTGATCACCGTGTCAAGGTGGCCGTGCCGGTCGGCGATCGCGTCGATCATCGCCTTGACCGCATCGTCGTCGCGGATGTCGCAGGGGTGGAACTCGTACGGCAGCCCGTCGACCTCACGCCTGGCGCAGGTGACGACGGTGGCACCTTGCGCGGCGAAGACGGAGCTGATGCCGGCGCCGACCCCTCGCACGCCGCCGGTCACGAGTACGACCCGGCCGGTGAGCCCGAAGCTGAATGCAGGGCCTTCGTCGGCGTGGGTCACTGTGCTAGCGTACCAAGCAAGTGCTTGCTTAGGTAATCGTCCCCCAAGGAAGTGGTCGAGGATCTCGATGACTATCACGTCGCGTGCCGTCGAACCGGGGATCGTCGCGGTCACCGTCGACTTTCCGCCCGTCAACGCCATCCCATCGCTGGGCTGGTTCCAACTCGCCGAGGTGCTCACCGCCGTCGGCAACGACACTGACACCCACGCGGTGATCCTGCGGGCCGAGGGCCGGGGCTTCAACGCCGGCGTGGACATCAAGGAGATGCAGCGCACCGAGGGCTTCACCGCGCTGATCGACGCCAACCGCGGCTGCTTCGCCGCGTTTCGCGCGGTCTACGAATGCGCGGTGCCCGTGATCGCCGCCGTCAACGGGTTCTGCGTCGGCGGGGGCATCGGCCTGGTGGGTAACGCCGACGTGATCGTGGCGTCCGACGATGCCACGTTCGGGTTGCCGGAGGTCGAACGCGGAGCCTTGGGCGCGGCCACCCACCTGTCCCGGCTCGTGCCGCAGCACATGATGCGGCGGCTGTTCTTCACCGCGGCCACCGTCGACGCCGCCACCCTGCACCACTTTGGTTCGGTGCACGAGGTGGTGCCTCGCGACGAACTCGACGAGTCCGCGCTGCGGGTCGCCCGCGACATCGCCGCCAAGGACACCCGGGTGATCCGCGCGGCCAAGGAGGCGCTGAACTTGATCGACGTCCAGCGGGTCAACTCGAGTTACCGCATGGAGCAAGGCTTTACCTTCGAGCTCAACCTCGCCGGGGTATCCGACGAACACCGCGATGCGTTCGCCGGTACATCGAAGGGCGAGAAGTCTTCATGAGCGACAAGCGCACCACCCTCGACGACGCCGTCGCGCAATTACGTAGCGGCATGACGATCGGCATCGGCGGCTGGGGATCACGGCGCAAGCCGATGGCGTTCGCCCGCGCCATCCTTCGATCCGATGTCACCGATCTCACCGTGGTCACCTACGGCGGGCCGGATCTGGGTCTACTGTGCTCCGCGGGCAAGGTGAAGCGTGCCTACTATGGGTTCGTCTCCCTGGATTCCCCGCCGTTCTACGATCCCTGGTTCGCCAAGGCCCGCAGTGCCGGTGCGATCGAGGCACGAGAAATGGACGAGGGAATGCTGCGGTGCGGCTTGCAGGCAGCGGCACAACGACTGCCGTTCCTGCCGATTCGCGCAGGGCTGGGCAGTTCGGTCCTGGACTTCTGGGACGGCGAATTGCGGACGGTCACCAGCCCCTACCCTGCGCCGGGCGGCGGACACGAGACGCTGATCGCGATGCCGGCGCTGAACTTGGACGCGGCGTTCGTCCATCTCAATATCGGTGATGCGCGGGGCAATGCGGCCTATACAGGCATCGACCCGTACTTCGACGACCTGTTCTTGATGGCTGCCGACAAACGGTTCCTGTCGGTGGAGCGCATCGTCTCGACCGACGAGCTGATCAAATCGGTGCCACCACAGGCGTTGCTAGTGAATCGGATGATGGTCGACAGTGTGGTCGAGGCACCCGGCGGTGCCCATTTCACCACTGCCGCGCCCGATTACGGTCGGGATGAAAAATTTCAGCGGCACTACGCCGAGGCTGCCGCATCGGACGAGAGCTGGCAGACATTCGTGCAGACCTACCTGTCGGGCGGCGAAGCCGAGTATCAGGCGGCAGTGCGCACATTCGCCGAGGAGGCATCGAAGTGAGCAGCCGCGCCGAAGTATGCGCAGTCGCGTGCGCCGAGTTGTTCCGCGACGCAGGCGAAATCATGGTTAGCCCGATGACGAACATGGCATCGGTCGGCGCGCGACTGGCCCGGCTGACCTTCTCACCGGAGATCGTGCTGACCGACGGTGAGGCCCAACTGCTGGCCGACACCCCCGCGTTGGGCGCCACCGGCGCTGTCGAGGGCTGGATGCCGTTCAGCCGGGTGTTCGAGACACTCGCCTGGGGCCGGCGCCACGTCGTGATGGGTGCGAATCAGGTTGATCAGCATGGTAATCAGAACATCTCCGCGTTCGGGCCGCTCCAGCAACCGAAGCGGCAGATGTTCGGTGTGCGCGGCGCGCCCGGCAATGCCATTAACCACGCGACCAGTTACTGGGTCGGCAATCACTCCAAGCGGGTGTTCTGCGAGAAGGTCGATATCGTCTGCGGTGTCGGCTGGGACAACGTCGACGATGACAACCCGGCGTTCCGCTTCGCCAATACGTATCGAGTGGTGTCCAACCTCGGCGTGTTCGACTTCGGCGGACCCGGACGCGCCATGCGAGCGCTGTCACTGCATCCAGGCGTCTCGGCCGAGGAGGTCCGCGAAGCCACGTCGTTCGACATCCACGGCTTGGACGAGGCCATTGAGACGCGGTTGCCGACCGATGAGGAGTCACGACTGATCAGCGAGGTCATCGACCCGAAAGCGTTGCGCGATCGCGAGATACGGTCGTGATTATTCCGCCTCCTCCTGCCTCTTTTCGATCGCACTGCTCCGTTTATCGTCAGCGGTGGCTATGAAGCTGCGTACACCGCTCACTGAGCTGATCGGTATCGAACATCCTGTGGTCCAGACCGGCATGGGATGGGTGGCCGGCGCGCGGCTGGTCGCGGCGACATCTAATGCGGGCGGCCTCGGCATCCTCGCTTCGGCGACCATGACGCTTGACGAACTGGCCGTCGCGATCGGGAAGGTCAAAGCAGCCACCGACAAACCGTTCGGCGTGAACATCCGCGCCGACGCCGGCGACGCTACTGACCGGGTGGATCTGATGATCCGCGAAGGCGTGAAGGTGGCATCGTTCGCGCTGGCGCCCAAACAAGAACTGATCAGCAAGCTCAAAGAGGCTGGCTCCGTGGTGATTCCGTCCGTCGGTCTCGCCAAGCACGCACGCAAGGTGGCATCCTGGGGCGCTGACGCGGTGATCGTGCAGGGCGGCGAAGGCGGCGGGCACACCGGGCCGATCGCTACGACACTCCTGCTGCCGTCGGTGCTCGACGCGGTCAGCATTCCCGTCATCGCCGCGGGCGGATTCTTCGACGGTCGCGGGCTGGCGGCGGCATTGTCCTACGGCGCGGCCGGGGTCGCGATGGGTACCCGGTTCCTGCTCACCTCGGATTCCACGGTGCCCGAAGCGGTCAAGCAGCGCTATCTACAGTCCGCCCTTGATGGCACCGTCGTCACCACGCGCGTCGACGGGATGCCGCACCGCGTACTGCGCACCGGTCTGGTCGAGAAGCTGGAAAGCGGCTCGCGGGCACGTGGTTTCGCCGCGGCGGTCCGCA
>CAWIJT010000007.1:0-84758 GCA_963836495.1 uncultured Actinomycetota bacterium
GGCAAATCCGCGCTGGGCACGCATCCGATCCCCAAAGAGCGAGTCACGATGCCTTACAGCCTGATACAGGCGCTCGCGGACACGACAAAGATCACCGAACACGTCGCGCAGAAACCCATAAAGGAATCCATCAACGAACTGCAGGAAGGGCTCCGCGGCACCAATGTACAGTCAGTTGCGGCAGTGCTCAACGCCGGCAATAGCGTCGCTGACACCCTCGATCGGCAGCGCGGCGAGCTTTCTAAAATCCTCGCGCTATCCGACGAGTACATCGACAGACTCGCTGCCTACCGCGGCCGCCTGCAGGAATACATTCGCAAAATCGCGATTCTCGAAGAATCACTGATCCTCTATGGGAAAAGCTTCGGAGATGCGCTTCTCGGGGTCGGCACACTACTCGAAGATTTAAAATGGGGAGTAGTCGACCTCTATTATCCGCACCGCGATGACTTTCTAGAACGGGTACGCGGAATTCTTGGGGATTTGCGGACCATATCGTCGCGGAACGGAGCGATTGTTCGCCTGCTGGGGCGAGTACACGACAGAATGGAACGCGCACTGGACAGGCAGAATAATTTCGTGCGGCCGGATCTGCTCGCGACGGATGTCTGCATCCCGGTTCACGGGAGTCCCTGTTGAGGGCCGCCATGCGACGTACTCGAACCGTCACCGTAGTCGCACGTGCCGTGGTGGCGCTGGTGGTCCTTCTCGTCGGATCGTGCGGATCCCGGCCCGCAAGTCAGGCGGCAGAATTCTGCGCGATCATGCCCGACGCCGTTGGACTGTATCCAGGCAACCCGGTGACCCAGATGGGTTACAAGATCGGGACTGTCGACAAAGTAACGCCAGGTGAGACCAGCGTTGAGATCCATTTCAAGATTAGTGAACGCCGGCCCATACCCGTTGGTGTCAAGGCGGTCACCCGCTCGACCTCGATCCTTGCCGACCGTTCGTTAGAGCTGGTGGGAAACTACGAATCAGGTTCGCAACTGCAGCCCGGGCACTGCATCCCTCTGGGGCACTCCTTCACGCCGTTGAGCCTGTCCCAAGTGATCGGATCCGCCACAAACTTCGTGAATGGGATTAACCCGCAAGGGTCGACCAACATCCAGGACGCCCTGCGCGGCGTCGACGAGGCGCTCAATGGTAACGGAGTCGGCCTGAATAAGCTTTTGAGGACGTCGTCGTCGCTACTGGATAGTCCCGATCAGGGAATTAGCGACATGGCCTCCATCGTCCGAAACCTCGTACAACTGTCAGATACCTTGAAGGCAAATCGGGCTCCGGCGAAACAGATACTGCTCGATATGCCGGAGACGAATCCTGACCTCGTTAACGCCATCCGGGGCACGATGGGCCTGACCGACGTGGCTCACGAACTCATCAGGCTGGTCGACGACCTGGAGCGCAGCCTCGGCGATGATATACAGACTGGCCTCGATACTTTCGGCGATCTTCTTCGTCACTTTAGCCCGCACTATAAAGGTATTGCGAACATACTCAACCCAGTACCGCGCTTTATCAATACCCTTTCCTACTACGTCAACAACCACCAGTTCGATCTCATTGCATGGAGCCCGCCGCTATTTCGTATCCGAACCCCGGATGGGCTTGCCCTCTGCGGGTCGCTGAATGCATCGATGCCGGGCAGTTGTGCGGATGTCAACGGACAACCACATGCAGTGGATGTTGCGCTCTTGCAATACGTCCTGACGGAGGCCCAGCGGAGATGAAAATGAGAGCACGGCTTGCCTGCGCGGCGATCGCTGGCGCGTTCACTCTTTCGTCGTGCGCGTCGCTGAACGTTGACGCAATGCCGGTGCCGGGCAGCGATTCTCGCGGTGGCTACGACATCGTTATTGAATTCTCCAACGTGCTCAATCTGCCGGATCGCGCAAAGGTCGTGATGGACGGCACGAAAATCGGTGTCGTGACGAAGGTAGCTCTCGTCGGCAACGGAGTGGACGTCACGTCACACATCGACCGGGATATCGGGGTGCCAGCGAACATCCGCTCAGTTCTGCAGCAGGCGACTGTCCTTGGTGACACGTACCTAGCCCTGGAACGCCCCCAAGACGGCGGCCCCGCCGCGCCGCCACTCGGACCGGGCGGGCGGATTCCGATGAGCCACACTACATCTCCGCCCCAGCTTGAAGACACCATCGCCAATATGGCGAACTTCATCGGTAGCGGGTCGATCCAGCGAGCGCAGAGCACGATCATCAATGTGAACCGGGTGACGCCGGCCAGGCCTGAGATTCGCCAGATGTCGTCGCGCGTGGCAGCTGACCTTTCAGACCTGTCAAACAACATGGATAACGTCGATTTGTGGTTGAAAGGATTCTCCGAATCAGCGGACGTTATGGGTAAGAGCACCCCGATCTTCAAGTTCTGGCTTTCGCCGCTGGGCGTTGAAGGTTTCCACCATAACTTCATCGTGACGCACTTCCTTGCCCCACTACTACCTACGCTCGGCACCGTCTACTACAACGGTTACTGGCTAGTTCCAACGCTGGAGTCGGGCGCCAACGCGCTGGAAGCGGTTCAGCGTTCCAAGTGGTCTTTTGACGAGGAAGTGCCGCGCTACCAGAAGCTGGTCACCGATTACTTGATGCCCGAACGGAAATACCCAGCGATCAACATCACGTCGGTGATTGGGACCGACGGACGAGAGTTGTCGGGCAACGTGCAGCAAGTGTTGCGGATGATCGGGGCAATGCCGTGAGGCCCAAGGTCTGGATAGGCATCGCTACATTTGCCGCTTTTGCGCTGGTGGTTGCCGTTTTTGTCGGATACATTGCGTCGCTGGGGATCCGGGTCGCCCCGCCAAAGAATCGGACGGAGTTATCGATAGATGTCGCCGATATCAACAACATCGCGGTTGACTCCAACGTTCTGTTACGCGGAGTGCCAGTCGGGAAGGTGACTCGCGTCGAGGCTTCGGTCGCGTCCGCAACCATCAACTTCTACATCGGCAGCCAATACCAAGTGCCGGCTGATAGCGACATAAGGCTCGACAACCTCTCGGCGCTCGGAGAGTCCTATATCGAGCTGGAGCCACGAAGCTCTGGTGGGCCGTTGTTGCATGATGGTCAGCGCATCGCGTCCGGTTCGGTCAAACAGCCGCCGTCCATATCCGAGCTTGCGACCAGCGTGGTGCGGGTGCTCAACCAGCTCAACCCGCAGCAACTCAGCCGCGTTGTCAGCGAGGGTGACGCCGGGCTGCCGGACCCGAACTCGGTGCTGCCCAACTTGTCGCGTGCAAGCCTGCTCCTTCGCAATACCACCGCGGACTTCAAAGGTCAGGGCCGGGCGTTGCTCGACAACTTCCAGGTGCTGCTGCAGAATGCGGGATTTGTGGGCCCCGCACTCGGAGCCATAGCACCTGGCATCCGAGACCTCGCACCCCCGCTCAAAGTTGTATGGAGTGACGCCATCACGGTGGGTTGTCTTTTGTCACCGGAGGGAGTCCTAGACTTCTCCGCGCTTATCACCCGCATCCAAAAATTCTTGGACGACCGCGGGCCCGATCTGAGAATTCTGGGTGAGGCGACGTCAGCGAATGTCAAGTCGATCGCGTCGGCGCTGAGGAATTTTGACAGTAGCCAGATTCTTGCGAACCTGTTAGCGACTGTGCCAGAAAGCGGTGCGATCGACCTACATGTGGCAGTCCCGCCAAAATAGGCCAGCACGATACGAAGCCGAGGAAGGTGCCAGCATGATTGATCAGGAGTACAAGGACGACGCCGCCGAATCGGACGCTGCGGCCGCGCCGGCGCGGAGCGAGTCGCAACCGGAATCGGAATCCGATGCTGCGGCCGGGTCGGCAGCGAGCGACGCGCAACCCGAATCTGAAACGGCCGCCTCGGGCGCAAGCCTCTCCGAGTCCAATGGCGATAACCTCGATGACGGGGAAGAACCCGACGCGAAGGCCAAGTCGACCACATCAGCGCAGGCTCGTCGTCGAGTCTCTGTGTCAGTACGAACGCTGCTGTTCACGGCATTGGTCGTGGCGCTGCTGGGCGCGATCGGGACTTTGAGCTGGTTGTATCTAGGCGCAAAGGCCAAGCTGGACAACGAAACTCGTCAAGCTTCCAGCAATGCCCACGCCGAACGAATCGCACTCGATTACGCAGTCGATGCCGCAAAAATCAACTTCCAAGACCTGAACACCTGGAGTGCTCACCTCGTCAAAGGGACCACTCCTGAACTCAAAGAGAAGCTGAACAGCGCGGCGAAATCGATGGAGCAGATCCTAGAGCCGCTGCAATGGAATTCGACAGCAGTGCCGCTCGCGGCCAAGGTGCGGTCCAGCGCAAACGGCATCTACGTCGTGGATACTTTTGTTGGCGTCGAGACGAAAACAATGCAAGCGCCAGACGGCCTCCAGTCCACCGCGACGTACAGCATCACCATTGATAGCGCCCACGATTGGCAGATAAGTGACGTTGGCGGCATCGGCTCGGTCGTCGGTCGAAAGTGACGGGGGCCAAGGCAAGCGGCGCAATCGAACAGAATCCATTGGGAGACAACGTGTATTCGCGAGTATTACTGAGTCACGCGAGAAAACGCCAGGACCTGGCGCGCGGGTGGTCTGCCTCATCGGGGATCGTTCGTTCGCACAGCAATTCTCGAGGCATGACGGAGATGTCATGAGGACCGTGGGACGCGTCGCATTGAGCATTACGGCGACCATAGTCTCTTTGGTTTCTGTCGCACCCGTAGCTACGGCGGACCCAACGACACACACAAAAGTTGAAATCGATTCTGCGCGTGGGGAAGCGGGATGCCCACCTTTCCAAGCAGATCCTGTTCTCGCCGACGTGAGCCAACGCACCGCACATGAAGTCGACGGATACGTCAGGCACGATGCGAGGTTTCTGCCCACAACCCTCGACACCGATCTGTTGAAGGCATTGCGCGAGGCAGGATACAACACGGCCAACGCAAGATTGCTCAACGGCTATGGCGATTACCGCACCGGCGGTCCGGGTGACAACGAAGCCAAAGCAATCAAGGGCGCAGTGCTGCAAGGCCAGGGCTTTGAGGCGCTATCCGATTGCACCCTAACAAAATACGGCGTGAGCGCGATAAACGGTGGCGGCAGTGAAGGCTGGCCATCGTCGGCACCGAGAACTTATTCCGTCGTCGTCGTTGTCTTGGCAGGCGCTAATGGCCGTTAATGTAATTCGCGGCGCACTTGCCCTATCTCGCAATGTTATCGGGCTAGGCGTCGCCACCGTTAGTGACGGGAGCAGGGGGGGTATGCGCTGCGAGCTGGTAACTTGCCGCGCCGTTTTCACCAACGCGGCGGATCAACGGCACGGGCCCGCGGATGGCAGGCGGCGATGAGACGCATACTTTTGCTGGCTGTCGTGGCTCTAGTCGGTGCATTTACTGCTGTCGTTGGTGCAGTCGAGGCCGGCGCGCGCTCAGGGTGTCCTGACGTAGGCGGCAACATCCAATCTGGGAACGTCTGCCACGTAAACGTAACGACCCCAGGCTATATCGTTGACTTTCGATTTCCGACGGACTACGTCGACCAGCAGCCAGTCATTGATTTTCTCACACAAGAGCGCAACCGCCTGGTCGGCTTGGCGCAGGCCCCAGGCGCGAAGCGGCTACCATACAACCTTTACGTGATTTGGGAGATATACAGTTCCGGGTCACTACAGACCACCACCCGCCAGGGCCTCGGTTATGGGCAGCCACCGCACGGTACGCAGAGTGTGGTCCTGACCGAATTCTTGGACGCGGAAGGGGCCGGGCAACCCGGCTTCAACAAGCCGAAGACTTTTACTTACGATCTCAACCAGAATCGGTCACTGACCTTCGGGAACCTATTCGCCCCCGGAACCAACCCGATAGACAAGATCTATCCGGCGGTCGCGACAGACTTAGCGCGACAACAAAAAGCCAGGGATTTCCATTTATCCCCAAGCGTTGGGCGCGATCCCGCGCACTATCAAAACTTCGCCGTCACGGACGACGCGGTCATTTTCTTCTTCAGTGCCGGTGAATTCTTCGATGTAGAAGCCGGAGATGCCCATACGGTAATCCCGCGTGTCCTTCTTCCTCCCCTGCAGATTTAGCGACCAGCCATGACCGCGCCCGCAGTTATCACGCCGCCGAGCAACAGGATTCGAGCCAGACCTCGCTCGTTTCGTCACAGAAGGGCGGACCTCATGATGAAGGGTTTCGGTGTCACGACTGCGGCGGTGACCGCGGCACTCCTATGGACACCGACTGCGAGCGCTGACGCCAATGACGACTTCATTGCGACTATCGCACAGCACGGCGTACTCATCATCAACAACCGAGACGTTGTCGAGGGCGTTGGCCTCGGCCAGCAGGTCTGTCAACACATACGCGGCGGCTCAACTCCGATGGCTGAACGCGGCATCCTCGTTCGAAACGGAAGTTCGATGGATCAATCGCTATGGATCGTGAGAGCCGCCCAGACCAACCTCTGCCCAGACACACCCTTCGACCCGGGCGCAACTTACGGACAGCCCTGAAAGCTCTGAAAGCCCGCCGCACCGGTGCTTCTCAAGAATTTCATTGTTGGTTGGGGTCGACGCAGCCCGTCAACGGGTAGATGCAGGTCTTGGGACCGGGCGAAATCGGTGTAGCCGGGTGTGTCCCAATCGACCACTCCTGACAGCCGCGCGTATCGAATGCCGCGTCGGTCGGTGCTATCAGCGCATACTGTGCATCGTTCGACTCACCATGATCAATCACGTTGGAGGCGTGGTCATTTGCGATCGACGAGAGCCGGGACCAAGCGCATGTTCCGGCCCCACTGGCGCCTCGCGTCAAATACAGACCCGGCCGGATATCCGTGCCGACTACGTAGGTGCCGTCATGCTCCATGAACGGAACTGGCCGGAGCGGGGAAGCTGCTGCCGGCCCAGGAGATCCGATAGCGCCCACAACAACAGCGGCAATCAGAAGCGTCGGTCTCATACCCTGAATAATCCTGTCGTGCGTCGACCGGTTTGCCTGACGTTAATCGCAGACATGTGACCGGTGAATCTGACTACCCCAGTGCTTAACTCGTTCCACCGAAGGGCCGTTGACCCAAGATGTGTTGCGAGCCTTGATACCTACGCCGACATTAGAGAGGTGCGTCCACAAGCGGTAGAAGGCCTCTCCCTCATAAATTGCGAAGTGTGTGTCATTGGCAGGATCCAGGACCTGAGTCAGAGCCTGTGCCCGCGGAGCGAGGTAATTTTCTGTCTGATCGATGTTGGCGGCGACGTTGTCGGCTTGTGCCTGTATTTGTCCGACGGTCCAATCGTTATTCGCCTCTGCGAGATTGAAGCCAAGCCTGTCGATCTGGCGAACCAGCTCCCGGTACTGCGGCTTGAACCACTGGCACATTTCACGCTCTGCGGTGATGTCGGCATCCGTGACATCCTTACGGTTAGCGTCGTAGGGGAACGGAAACTTCGGCGCCCAACCACTCGGTCCGGGAACAACAGCCGGCAGTAGTGGGTCGGCGGCGTCATTCGGCGCCGCGCTGGCACGTCCGGCCGCTACGAGTGTTGTCGAAGCGATGAGAGTGAGAGCGCAACACCACGCGAAGGCCTGCGCTAGGCGCCTGACGGTCGCGATGACAAGGTTCCATGATGACGTGTCAGACACCGCCGCGTTTGATTCATCCTTCGTCATGAAGGCACCTTGTCGAGCCGAAACTGCATCACGACCGTGAGTGGCTTGCCATACCAGTATGTGTCGCCACAGGCGTATCGCGGGCCAACGGTTTTGTCTCTGCCCTCTAAATATGGGGATCCAATTTGGGTGAGACCGTCCGCGTTTGACGGATAGAACATAAACGTTTGATGTCCGATCAATGCCGCCCCGTCGGGGCACGTCTGCCAATTTGGAACATCCCGTTCAAGGTGCCAAACATGCCCGACTTCCATCGTCAGAGGCGCGGACCAGCCTTGGTCGCTGGTCACCTTGCCGCTGCAGTTGTCATCAGTGGTGCAATGCGAGCTGATTGTCCAGGTGCTTCGAACGGTCGCCTCGTTGTGAAACGCATAATCCGTGGTGGCGTAGTTGCCGTCTGATGTTGCCGCGTAGACCCCGTTGATGGCGAATTCATCGCCGGTCGCTCGCGCAGACGGGCCGGTACTGAAAGAGGCGGTTAGTGCGGACGCCATCAACGTTGCCGCGATAACCGCCGTACCGATTGGCCGCACCGCATCCTCCTCGACACGTCGCCGTCTTGCGGAAATCTCGGGTGACAGCCTGCGGACATCGTCATGGTCAGGCCGTCAAGCGCTGACATTAACATCGCGCAGCCCATCGGGGGCAATTATCCGCAAAAGATGAGTGCCAAAGCTGCGCACTTTGGTTTGCTCGTTCACGGCGAACGAGAGACACGCCGGGGTCGATCGCCCTGTCGTCATTTGACAGCCCGCTGAGCACTACGGCACCGGGAATCGCCGAGCGATCAGTAATCTCCGCCCGGCTGGAGGGGCGTATAGGCCTGCACGCACAGGGTCTCCTGCGCGGCGCTCACAAAACCGGCGACCTGCTGCGGGGTCGCCTTGGGGAAGACATAAGGGACTTGGCGCCCAGCCTCTTGCGGTGTGTAGCCGTAGTGAAGGATCTGGCAGATCGTGTTCGCGGTTTCAAGTGTGAGCTGCACGTCTGGAGGAGTGTCGCCGACATTGAGGCCCTCGCTGGAGACCTTTGTCAGGAAGTCGGTACTGGAATCCGCATAAGCCGGCGCAGCGCCCATCGGCGATGTCGATATCGCCACTGCGATGAACGTAGCGAGCCCCATCTTTGCCATGGCCGCAATATAAACGATCCGAACCTGGCATGTGCGCGCTTTCATGCACCACGGGCGGGGAGGCCGAAGTCTGCGTTACTTAACGAAGTTGGTCATAGCGTCAGATATCGCGTAGCTTAGTCGCTCATATGCTCTGTGTCTTACCTGAAGGCTCTGACCGGGTGAAACCGGATGTGCGGCGAATGCGGCCGCGGAGAGGGTTGCTGTGGCGATGAGTACGACGTCCGAACTGGAGCGTGGGAACGCGGTCAGCGACGCCGAGTTGCAGGCGCTGGCAGAGCTGGCGCGCAACTTCTTCGGTAGCGAAGTAATTCCCCATCGTGACAAGTACATCGCGCAAGGCCATCCCGACAAGGACCTGTACCGGAGAGCGGGCGAACTGGGTTTGCTGTGTATGTCGGTGCCCGAACAGTATGGAGGCGGCGGCGGCACGTTCGCTCATGACGCGGTGTTGTTCCGCGAGCAGGCGCTAGCCGGAGACTCCTCGCTGCATTTGGGCGTGCACTCGGCAATCGTCCCGCACTACATCCTGGCGTACGGCTCTGAGGCGCAGAAGAAGCGTTATCTGCCGCGGTTGGCCTCGGGCGAGTGGGTGGCAGCGATTGCGATGACCGAGCCCGGAACGGGGTCGGATTTGCAGGCCATCACAACTTCGGCGATACGAGACGACGATGGATACCGGATCACCGGCGCCAAGACTTTCATCTCAAATGGCCTGAACTGCGACGTGGTGATCGTGGCCGCCAAAACCGACGTTAAGGCCCGTGGTTCCGGGGTGTCTTTATTCATAGTCGAGGTCAACGAAGACACGAGTGGCTTCAGCCGAGGCAAGCCGATTCATAAGCTCGGACAGCAAGGTCAGGACACCACCGAGCTCTTCTTCGACGACCTTCAGGTGCCGGCTTCGGCGCTGCTGGGCCAGGAGAACACCGGATTTCGTCAGCTCAAGGATCAACTCGTGCGCGAGCGTTTGATCCTCGGTGTCTCGGCCGTCGCTGCGATGCAACGCGCGGTCGACCTCACGGTTGCCTACACGAAGGAACGGCAGGTGTTCGGCGCGCCGCTGTTCGCACTGCAGAACACTCGATTTGAGCTGGCCGAATGCGCGACGATCGCCCGCGTCTCACAAATCTTTCTGGACGATTGCATCGAGCGCCACCTGCGAGACGAGCTTGATGCGGCAACCGCGGCGATGGCGAAATACTGGCTCTCAGATCAGCAATGTGCCGTGATCGATCGATGCCTGCAACTGTTTGGAGGATACGGGTACGTGCTGGAATATCCGATAGCTCAGATGTACGCCGACGCCCGGATTCAGCGGATTTATGCCGGTGCCAACGAAGTGATGAAAGAAATGATAGCCCGCTCGCTGTAACCGATGTGGGGGACGTTATGCGGAGGCGTTCAGGCGCTTCATGTAGGGACTGAAACGGACGACGTCAACCATCACCAGAGTGTCAGAAGCCAAGACACCGTCGATGGTCTGGATTTGCGTGGCAATAAGTTCAATGGCGTGCTGGGGGTCCGTCGCGGTCAAAGTGAGGCTCAGGTCGGCGCTACCGACGCACACTGCGGCGAAGACCAGCTCGGGCATGGCGGCAAGTTCCTTTTGAATGGCGGTCGACCGGGCGCGATCGACGCGCAACGAAACGCACGCAATGATGCCGACCAGCCCCAAAGCCACCGGCTCAACCATGGCGACCACCCGGACAAGTCCAGCCTGGGTGAGCCTTGCCAGGCGAGTGCGGATCGTTCCTTCCGACACCCCGTGGGTACGGCCAATGCTTCGGCTCGATTGACGCCCGTCGTCGATAAGGGCCTGCACGATCGCGAGATCGAGGTCGTCGAGGTCGATCTTGGGAGCGGGCAGTCTGATCGCCGGTGCCTCTCGCGCCAGAAACAACCGACGGCCGTTGGGCGTCACCGATGTCTCGGTGGCCAGATCGAGAGTCATTTCGGAAATCCCGCCAATGGCAGGCAGGTCGTCATCGGTGAGCTGGCGCAGTTCCGCGCGGTCCTTGACCAGGAAGTAAGCGACGATGTCGTGGGTTCCTAAGCACACCGCCACAGCCTCGCACTGTTCAAGTCGGCTGACGTCGACGGCGACGTCGCGAGGCGAGCGGGCCTGGGTCTTGATGCGTGCGATGACGAACCAGTCGAAGCCAGCCACTTCCCAATCGATGAGAGCGGTGAAGATGATCGCGCCGCTGGCGGCGAGCTTTCGCAGCCGAATACTCACCGCCGATTCGCTGATCCCGGTATGAGTGGCCAGCACCCGGTTGGTCATCTTTCCGTCTTGCAGCAGATATTCGATGAGGACACGGTCAGTCTCATCAACGCTCTCCGCGCTCAGGACATTGTCGGCGCGGGGAAATAGGTTGCCACCCGCGGAGGCTCCTTGCACAGCCGGCGGCCTCAACCGCCCCCAATCAACTCCTTCGGTCATTTCAGCCGGCCGAAACTAGCAATATCCACGGAAATAGCTTAACGAAACTACGCGACCTGCGGCGCAATACGGGTTGTAGGTCCGCCGGTCCACATCCAGATGGGCGACTCATCGCGCAAATCTCCTTGGTCGGCACGTTGACCCTTTCCGGCCGCAGCTAACCGCCCGGCGGCGAGCATCGGCGCTGTACCAGATCGCGAAAAGTCTGCAGAGTTAAGTGGTTTGGCCACAGAGCTGTGTTTTGCGCGGTGTGGCCGGGTTTCGAAGGCGGATATTTGACAGGCCAGCGTCGGCTGCTTACCGTGATGTGCACCACAATGAGTCCCTCCTGGAGGTGTGTCGATGGTCACCGCGATTCCCGACGACATTCGGCTGTTCGGTCCCTTGAAGCCCATGCGCTTTGAAGCCCACGTTGAGGACTGCGTGGTCGCCGAAGGGCAGATCCCTAGTGATTTGCACGGCGGGTTCTACCGGATCGGGCCCACGTGGAAACGCCCTACCCGGCAAGGATTCAATGGCTTCGCGGCCATCGACGCCATGGTGCAGGGGCTGGTTTTTCACGACGGCAAGGCCGACTTCACCAACAAGTGGGTCCGAACCCCCAAATACCTCGCGGAGGAAAAGCACGACGTTGGGCTATTCGAGTGGACTGACGGCGTGTACACCGACTGGCGCGGCTACGGGCTAGGCCGAGTGATCAGCAACGAATTCACCGACGGCGTTCCCGGCGGCAGCCCCGTCGTGAACGTGTTTCCCTTTGGCGGGGAGATTCTGGGATCCGGCGAACAGGGCCTTCCGCCCATCGCGATCGACCCGATCACCCTTGACACCCGCGGCATCGTGCCGTGGTCGGCCAAGCTGTCGCCGGGGATGACCCCCCCTGCGTGCTACGGCGATAACGCGTTCACGGCTCACCCCAAGTGGGATTCTAAGACCGGCATTCTGTATGGCTGGGCCTACCGGGACACGGAACCCTACGTCACGTTGCATTGGGTGCACCCAGACGGACACGTGGAGTCTCGCGACATCGATGATGCGCCCTATGCGCAGAACGCACACGACATGTGGCTGACCGAGAACTACGTTGTGCTGCCTTTCCAACCCTTCATCGTCGGTCAGGACCGTATCGACCGGGGCTTATCGGTCTTCGGCTGGGATCCGAGCCTGCCCACCAAGTTGGCGCTTATTTCACGTGACGACATCAATGCGCCGATCAAGTGGATCACGGCCGACTTCAACGAGGAATACATCATGCACACCATGTCGGCAAATCACGTGGGTGACACTCTGATCCTCGACGGACCAATTTTTGATCGACCACCATTCCCTTTCGAAGACGAAGTCGAATTCGGTGTGGACTTTGTGCCATTTGGCTCCGGTGTAACCGGGCGGTGGACCATCGATCTAACGGCCGGAACCGTCAAGAGCGAACGCCTCGATGACCGAGCCGTCGAGTTTCCTAAAGTCGACGAACGGTTCTACGGCAACAATTATCAATGGGGCTTCCTCACCGCTGGGGACAGCCTTTGGTCGCTCGATACCGTGGTCAGGCGGGACGTACGCACGGGAGCTGAGGAAAGCTACTCGATCGATACCGAAGAACAATCGGCGGTGCTGTTCGAGCCCACATTTGCGCCGCGCAGCGCGGATGCGCCCGAGGCCGACGGCTACCTCATCGTGCCTGTCTCTCACTTCATGGAGAACACCTCCGAATACCAGATTTTCGACACGAACGACTTCGCCAGCGGGCCCATTGCCCGTATCGAACTGCCCTTCCAGATCGGCTGGACGCCGCATGGCCACTACATGAGCTTCGACCAATAATCCCGCATTATCTCTTTGAAAGAGAAGACCTTTGGGTTACTTCACCACCAGCGAACAGCTGTACGACGTGTTCACGGGCTTCATGAAGGACATGGCGGCCGACCCAGTTCTGGGGCCGAAGTTCGTCAAGTCCAAGACGGCTTTTCGCATCAACTACACCGATCCGGACGCGTCGATCCTCGTCGACTGCACCCACGATCCGATCCAAATCACCGAGGGAGCGTCCGATTCTAAGCCCGACGTAGAGCTGACGATGAAGGCTGACAACGGTCACCTGTTTTGGATGGGCAAGCTCAAGATCACCACCGCGATCACCAAACGCAAGGTCAAAGTGAACGGGCAAGTGGCCAAGATGATGAATCTGCTTCCCGCGCTTGATCCGGCTTTTGCCAGATACCGTTCTTACCTCGCCGAAAAGGGTTACAACGATCTACTGGCAGTTTCATGACAACGCAAGCGAGCGGCCCCTGCCGGCTGTCAACCACGTAACGCTGCGCCGCGCAGCTAAGCGCAGCCGGTGACAACCCCGGGATTAACCCCTGTCGAATCGGGAAAAGATATATCGGTTGCCAGGTCGGCTAACTTCGCCCGTGCGTTTGCCTCCGCGGTCTTTCTGTCCGACCCCTCCGCCGACATCCATTTCGTGCCAAGCCCGGTGACAACCGCGATGCACTGAGTGCTCGTTCCCGCCGGCGCGCAGGCAACCAGACGTGTCCGGCAGGCTTGCATCGCACCCTGCTTCGCCTCCGCGGCCGTCGCGCCGGCAAAGGTGATTCCGGTTGGTGCACCACTGATCTGGTAACCGACCGCCACGCCCACATAGCGGGGATCGGCTCGCGCAACAGGCTGAGCTGTAATCACGATCGCGGCACCCACCAGCAATAGCGCGGCTGCGTTCAGCTTCACGTCATATCCCTTCCCATGTTGCCCTTCGGAGTGTGGATTTAGCCGTGCGATATCCAACGCGAGCTCGCCCGTTGCGCGCTGTAGGCACCAGAGGGCTTCGCATTTGGGGTTGCCGTTGTGGATGGGCCTACCTGCGGCGGCAGCCCGGTGGTCGATGATGTCGACAACGGAGGCGGGACGGGCGCTCGGCCGTCGGGCACGGCGGCGGGATGCCCAGCGGTAGGGCCGGTCGGCGGCTGATCGCCGAGTCCTCGTTGCTGCCACATCATCTGGTCAAGATCCGCTTGCCGATCGAGGCCGCTCAACGCTTGCTCCAGGTCCGGATCGTCCGGCGCCGGCGGTGTTGGGGTCTGCATGTCGAGCGACAGACCGCCCCGCGCGCTGTCGGAGCGATCCTGATGCGACCCGCCGGCCGGCGGTGTGGCGGCGGTTGCCGGTGCAGCACTCCTCGGCGGCTCCCCGCTGGCGTTGAGCCGTGAAGCCGCAGGGCCAGAGGCGATTTGGAGCGGGAGCCTGTGCGCGACACCAGAAGTAGGCGGGGGCCCGCCGTCACCGGCACTTAGGGAAGGCGCCGCGGAAATGAATCCGGTACTGACCACGCAGATGAATAGAGCGACACGAAACGCCCGCGTCCGAACGGGGCGTGCACCCCAGTGCCGCGCCGATAACTGTGCGTCGGCAAAGACAACCACCCGGTCGGCAATGCGCGGCACGTGGGCCAGGCGCGTCAATCGCTGCCATAGCTCCGTCAGGGAGCGTCGGGTTTCAATGCTGACTCGAGCGTGACGGGCTCCGTGATCATGGCCGCTAGTTCTGATGCGCTTCATACGTCCCGGGGAGGGCATCGCATGTGCTGGGGGGTGACGCACTGGTCGATCTACGCCAGAAGCACGCGCAAGAACGCCTCGCATCTACGTATCTTTGAGCTTTTGGCAGACAATTGTCAATGAATCGGTGGACGAAGGCGTGAAAAAGCTGCGCAGAACAGCGCACGGTCGGTCATGCCGACATCAGGCGATCGCTCCGCGGGCATGGCGTAAGACCGATTTGGGCGCGTATTCGTGATCGCATAAACGCCGACTAACGGCATAGGCGCCCAGTTCGACTCGTTTGCATCGAGTAGGTCAGGGTTCGAAGCCCTGCAGCTCCGGACGAGACAAGGCGCTTCATGTTGATGACGTGTTGATGCCATCTACACCGTTGGCGTATCCGCAGGTCGCGTGGCGTCGTTTGGCGTCATTTCACGTCGCCGATTCCACTGTTTCCGCAGCTCAACTAGATTTTTGAGCCTGGTTAGATTCCCGGCAGCTCCACTGAGTAAGTGCTGGTCAGGGCAACGATGCTCTGACCAGTTTTTTCATCAACATTGGTCACCGAAAGATGAGGGACTTCTGGGACTCGCAGCGCATAGCGATCTTTCGACCACCTAACGTCGTCAAAGCCTTGGGTTTGCGGCGCGCTTAGCGTGGCTTCTTGCTCAGGGTAAGCACCCGTTCGGGGCAGGAATAGACGGCATCTTCGGTAGCTGGCATCAGTTCGTCGGGAACCTCGGTCGTCTTGGCGACGACGAAGCCATCGTCGTCAAGCGCAAACACGTCCGGGGCCAGGTCCGCGCACATCCCGTAGCCGCAACACCTGCTGTTGTCGACATGAAGGACGTTGATGGCGCGAGAATCGCTCACTGCGTCGTCATCTGCTCTTGCTCGACGCCCATGGACTTCGCGACGGCGGCGCTGTCGAAGTATTCGCGCCATGCCGTGATCTGATCGTCGTCGTTCAACTCGAACACCGCGACGAGATCGAACTGCACTGCCTTGCCCATACATACGAAGCGGTCCGTCCGCTCGGTGAAGACGGTGTTGCCGACCGACGCGATCGTTCTCACTCCGCAATTCAGGTACTCCATCATGGCAGCTTCCCTGTCGATCTCAGCGGATATCTCGTCGTGCCCCCTGTACACGCTGTCGCTTCCGACCCACAGTGTCCATTCTGCGTCGGCAGACATAAGCGACAGAATTCTGTCCTTATCGGGGAACTGCCGTTCTCCGCCGCCCCAGGCGCTCAGGAATTCTTGCACCACTTGTTCATTCGTGTTACTCATCAAATCTTCCTTTCAAAAGGATCGGCTACCGTTCGTTTCCCAAGAGTCCGCATATGACGCTGATTTGTGCTTCGACGACATCTTGAGGTGTGGCGGGAGATTTGAACGCGCTGTACGCCTCAGGAGACCCCAGGAGCCATGCAACGCCCCGTTCTTTTTCCGACGGACCTTGACGACATCGCTTCCCGTCTTGACGCCCGATTGACTATCGCCAGCCACGGCGCGTCATCTGATGCCGAACCATCACCGACCAAGGCACCGACCAGAACAAGCCAACACCAGTCGGCGGGCACCTAAAAACCACCGCTGACCTGCATCAACAGTGAGTGCCCCCGGCAGGATTCGAACCTGCGACACCGGCTTTAGGAGAGCCGTGCTCTATCCCCTGAGCTACGGGGGCTGAAAACATCGTTAAACCTAGCCGCTCGCCCGCGTTGAGGGCCTGCCGGTCTCAGATCCAGACGAAGAGTCGGGGGTTGCTGGGCCCGTCGGGTGTCGGCTCCCGCCGGAAGGACACCGGCGCCTCGATCCCGGCGAGCTTCACGTTGATTGCCGCCGCATCGGCAGCGATGGCGATGATCTTGCCGATGTCGTAGGTGCGGTCGTCCTCCCATTTGATCGTGGCGTTGCGCCCGAGGTGATGCGCGGACAGATCTTCCGGCGCGACCTCCGTCGACTCCGCCGGTGCGGCGCCGTCGAGTTCTTCGTCGGCCGGCGCAGGCCCGGAATCGTCGGCCCAGGCGACGTCGTCGCCGAAGTATTCGCCGTCATCGCCGGCCTGCTTGAGTCGTCCCAGCTCCGATTTCGCCGGCGGATGCTCATCCGAGGTCTCGTCGTCCAGCCACAGCTTCCAGCCCGGCGGTGGCGGGGGCCAGGACGGGTCGGGCGACCAGTCGGGATACGGCACCCAACCCTTCGGCGGCTTCGGCCAATTCGGCGGCGGGTTGTATTGCATAGGCCAACGATACGGAATCCGGCGGTCAGCGGATCTCAGCGATCACTTTCGCGATCGTGTCGACATGGTTTTCCTGGAAGGTGAACGACGTCAGCCCATAGGTGTCCCGGTATCCGCGCAGTGTGTCGGCGATGTCGTGTGGCGATCCGCCGAGCACGGCAGGCAACGCCAGCAGCTCCTCGTCGGACAGGTTCACAAATCTCCGGGTAAGAGTCAGGTCGGGCTTGCCGGAGTTGTCCGACGGCACCGCGGTGATCGCGAGGTTCAACTCCAGGCTGTCGAAGCGGTCCCCGGCGGCCTGGCGGACGAACTCGATGCGCTCGGCCAGCGGGTCGGCGACGTCAGTGTTGCTGGCACCGGTCAGGCCGATGATGTCGGCGTGCTGCGCGGCGACGGTCAGCAGTCGATTCCCGTTGCCCGCGATCAGGATCGGCACGTTGGGCAGATGCTTCTTGAGGTAGGTGGTGACGTGCTCGAGGTGGTCGACGCGCTGCCGGGCGGTCGGGTACGGCAGTTCGGCGGCTTCGAACTCCTCGCGCACGTATCCGGCGCCGAGGCCGAGGTCGAGACGGCCGTCGCTGAGCTTGTCGAGTTCGCCGGCATCACGCGCCAGCAGCGCAGGCTTGTAGAACCCGGCGTTGAGGACGTAGGTTCCCAGCCGCACCGTGGAGGTCGCCGCCGCGATCGCGGTCAGTACGGGAAAAGGCGCCGGCGCACCCAGGTGGTCCGGCAGGTGCAGGACGTCGAACCCGATGTCCTCCAGTCGTTTTGCCTTGTCCCGCAGCTCAGCGCCTGACTTGGCAGAGTGAATACCTACCGCAAAGCGAAAACCCTGTGTGGCCATCGGCCACCTCCGATCATTTATGGGGACTGAAATTTCCAGGTGCGGGCGGCCGCTGCCAGCCCCTGCACCAACGCCGAGGTGACCGGTGACAACCCGTCGTCGCCCGGGAGCGGAGAACGCGGGCTGATGCCCCGAACCCGGGTCGGCAACTCCAATTGCGTTCCGCCGCCGCGGGTCTGATTGACCGGGTTCTGCGGATGCAGTCCCCGCAGCTCGACCGGAATGTCGTCGAGGTCGGTGACGACGCGATAGCCGGGCACGTCGAGATGATCGGCCAGATGCGTGGCCAACGCGCGATTGCCGCCACCGGCCAACAGCTCGGTGGCGCGCCCGATCCGCCCGTACCCGTGCAGCGACACCGCGACGTCGACGTGGTCGAGAAACTCCGCGAGCAGAGCCGACTCGTCGCGCAGGAACCTCGCCGACGACAGGTGGTGCGGATAGCGGTCGGGGTGCCGGATCAGATACACCGAGGCGCCGGCTGCGTCGGCCGCCCGTTCGGCGATCACATCGGTCATTTCTTCCAGCCCGCCGCCATGGATCGCCAGGAAACCGAACCGCGACCGCAGCCGGCTGGTCTCGACCACGCCCGCGTCGGACAGCAGCTCGGAAAGTGATTGCGGCGCGGGCGTTGTGGGCCGCGATCGTGGGCGGGGCCAGCGGGCCGGATCCCATCGGCGCAGGAAGTCGATCCAGCGCTGCGGCAAGCCGTGGTGCTGCGCTCCGTCGATGATGCGCTCGAGGTAGCCGGGGCGCGGCGGACCCGGATCCACCCGGTGGTCGATGTAGACCCACGCGTCCGACGGCCCGTCGTCGGTCTGCACGGTGAGCCGGTTGCGTCGGTAACGCTCGGGTACGCCCTCGGCACTGTCCAAGGTGGCCAGATCATGGTCGGACAGCTGCCAGACGACGCCGTGTACCTGTGTGCCGTCGAACGGCTCGACGGTGGCCACCCCACGCTGGTTGATCAGCCAATCGTGGTCGGTGAGCACCGCCCGTCGTGGATCGGCCGCATCGGGACAACGCAGCGCCATCTGACGCACGTTCAGGTTCGACCCGTACGCGAAATAGGAATGACGGCGGCCCGGCGTCACGGGTCGATGTTAGCCGAGCGAAATATCTGCGCCGCGATGCGCCGACGGTGTTCTGAGCCGGTAGTGACCGCGAGGTTAATTCCCTGCGTCACGGGGTCGGTGCCGCCGGGTTCGGTGACAGGATTGATTCATGATCGACGCGGACGACGACGACACGCGGGATCGCGATGCCATCGAGCGCGAACTGCGACTCCTTGCCAGTGTCCGCAGCGCCTATCGCGAACGTGGCGGCGCGTTGCCGTCGATGAGTCAGATGGATGAACTTTTGGACGAACTCCTCGAGCTGGATGCATTGTCACATCACCAGCAGGACAACGGAACTCGTGGTTCTACGTCGAACCCTTGCCGCTGACTGTGAGATAGATCAGCACCACATTGAGCAGACTGATCAGCACGCCGATCGCCCAGCCGACGGCGGTCGTGACGCGATAATTCGCGTCGTCTCCCATCAGCGCCCGATCACCGGTCAGGCGAACCAACGGCAGCAGCGCGAACGGGATGCCGAAGGACAGCACCACTTGCGACAGCACTAACGTGCGCGTCGGATTAAAACCCAGAGCCAGAATCACCAATGCGGGCGCCAGCGTCACCAACCGTCGCACCGCCATCGGGATCGAGCGGTAGAGCAATCCCTGCATGATCATCGCGCCGGCGTAGGCGCCGACCGACGAGGACGCCAGCCCCGACGCCAGCAGGCCGACCGCGAAGAACACGGCTATCACCGGGCCGAGCGTGTCGTGCACCGCGGCGTAGGCGACCTCGATGGAACTGACGCCGCGCCCGTGCATGTTCAGGGCGGCGACCAACAGCATCGCCACGTTCACCGCGCCCGCGACGACCATGGCCAGCCCGACATCCAGCCGGGTGACGCGGAGCAGTCGGCGCCGCTCCGGGCCGGGGTCGGGGTGACCGTGCCGGTCCCGTGCCAACCCGGAATGCAGGTACACCGCGTGCGGCATCACCGTCGCTCCCAGGATGGCCGCGGCCAGCAGGACGCTCTCCTTGCCGTGGAACTGTGGAACCAAACCGTCCAGCACCGCCCCGGGCGGCGGGGTCGCCACGAAGAAGCTGGCGGTGAAGCCGATGGCGATGACCAACAGCAGTCCGGTGATCACGCGTTCGAACAATTGCTGGCCCCGCCGGTCCTGAATCAGGAGCAGGAGCAGTGACACCCCGCCGGTGATCACACCCCCGAGCAGTAACGGCAGGCGAAACAGAATGTGCAGAGCGATGGCCCCGCCGATCACCTCGGCGACGTCGGTGGCCATCGCGACGATCTCGGCCTGCGCCCAGAAAGCCAGCCGCGCCGGGCGGCCGAGTTGCGCCCCGATCGCCTCCGGCAGCGTGCGTCCCGTCACCAGTCCGAGCTTCGCCGACAGGTATTGCACCAGACCCGCCATCACGTTGGCGATCACGATGACCCACAACAGTGAGAAGCCGAACTGCGCTCCGGCGCTGACGTTCGCGGCTACGTTGCCCGGGTCGACGTAGGCGATGGCGGCGACGAACGCGGGCCCGAGCAAGTACCAGCCCGCCTTCGTCGAGGCACGGGTGTCCTGGGCCACCTAACTCACTTTCCGTCAACGAATAAGAAAGTTAGGTTAGCCGAAACCGCTAGCCCGCCGAATACAGGCCGTGACCGGTGACCAGCGGCAGATCCAGGGTCGTGCGGATACCGGCGGGAGCGGCGACCACCGCGGGGATCGCGTTGACGACGCGCATCGCCGTCGCCACCAGACCGGCGTGGTTGTGGTCGCCGTTAGGGCTGCCGAGGCAGACGTCGATCCCGTAGGACGGTTCGCCGGTGATCTCGACCCGGTAGGAGCCGCCGGGCTGCGCCGGTTGCGGCCAGTCCGGGCAGAGGTCTTCACGCAACCGGGTGACGTGTTCGAGAACCACCGCCGGTTCGCCGTCGACTATCCCGAGCACCTCGAACCGCAGAGCGGCGGCGCTGCCCTCGGGGATGTGTCCGGACGCGATGTCGAAGTCTTCGGGCGCCGGGATCCGCTCGTAGCGCTCGGTGACCTGCTCGAGCTCGATGCCCAGGCCGGCGGCGAGTTGGCGCACCACCGATCCCCACGCCAGGCTCAGCACTCCCGGTTGCAGCAGCATTGGGATGTCGTCGAGTGGCTTGCCGAATCCCATCACGTCGAACATGACGGTCGCGCTGTCGTAGGTGGCGTAGTCGACGATCTCCATGCAGCGGACCTGCTGGATACTCTGACACGTTCCCGCCAGCGCCAGCGGGATCAGGTCGTTGGCGAAGCCGGGGTCGATCCCGTTCACGAATAAGCTCGAATTGCCTTCTCGGGCAGCGTCTTCGATCGGCTTCAGCATGCTGTCCGGCAGCACCTGCCAAGGGTACTGCAGAAAGACGGCGCTGCTGCCGACGACGTTGACACCCGCGGCCAGGATGCGGCGGTAATCCTCGAGCGCATCGGGCAGCCGGTTGTCGGCCATCGCGGTGTACACCGCGCACTGCGGCCCGGTGGCCAGCACCGCGTCCAGGTCGGTGGAGGCGGTGACGCCCGTCGAGATGTCAAGGCCGGCAAGCTCTCCGGCATCCTTGCTGGCCTTGGCGTCCGATGACACCCACACCCCGGTCAGCTCGTAGGCCGGGTTGGTGATCAGCGCTCGCAGCGCATGGATGCCGACATTGCCGGTGCCGATCGCGGCGACGCGGATGGTATCGCTCATGGTCACAGGTCCGGGATCGGCAGGTCGAGGTTGGGAAAGGTGATGCCGCCGTCAACCTCGATCACCTTGCCGGTCAGATAGGCGCCCGCTGGGGAGGCCAAATAGACTGCGGCAGCGGCGATCTCATCAGGCTCGCCCAGGCGGCGCAACGGTGTGGCCTTCTCCATCGGCACGCGCAGCTCGTCGTTGGAGGCGACGATGTCCAGCGCCGAGGTGGCGATCGAACCGGGCGCGATGGCGTTGACCCGGATCCGTGGGCACAGGTCCAGCGCTGCCAGTCGCGTGTAGTGAGCGAGGGCGGCTTTGGCGGTGCCGTAGGCGGCGAACCCGCGGCCGGGCACCCGTCCCATCGTCGACGTGATGTTGATGATGCTGCCGCCGCCGGAATGCTCCAACATCAACGGCACCGCGGCAATCGTCAGCGCGTGAGCGGTGGCGACGTTGAAGGTGAACGCGCTCTTGAGGTCCTTCGTCGACGTGGTCAGCAGCCCGTTGGGCATGGTGCCGCCGACATTGTTGACGACGATGTCCAGTCGCCCGAACGCCTCGACGGCCGCGGCGGCCAGCTCGGCGGTGACCTCGGGCTGGGCCAGGTCAGCTGTGACGATATGGGCGCGACGCCCTGCGGCACGGACCTTTTCGGCGACGGCCTCTAGTTCGGATTGAGTGCGGGAGGCGATGACGACGTCGGCGCCGACGTCGGCGAACGCCAGCGCGATGGCTGCGCCGAGACCGCGCCCGCCACCGGTGACGACGGCGACTTGGTTGTCGAGTCGGAATTTGTCCAGGATCACGGGCGTCACCGTAACAAGCCGCAGACGGGCGGGGCACCACATTTCTGAAACACGTTCTAGTTTGTTTGGTCAGTGCCCGAGGCTCGACAGCTGTTGTCGGACGCTCCGGCTATACTCGAACACATGTTCGATACAGTGCAGTTGCCGGCGACCGACGAGTCGGCTGCGTTGATCGAGCAGGTCTGCGCCGAATCCCGGGTGGAGGCGCAGGCCACGGCGCGGCGACTCAATGTGATCGCCGACCTGATGCGGTTGCGGGAACGTCAGCATGGTGACAGGGCGGCGTGGGTCGCCGACCCGTGGGATGCAATTTCCGCCGAACTGGCTGCGGCCCTTCGGATCAGCCGCGCTATGGCCTCTCGCTACATGCGCGATGCAGAAGTGCTGCGCGAGCGTCTGCCCAAAGTCGGGGAGTGCCTAGCGGCCGGTGACATCAACTACGCGCAGTTCAACGTCATCGCTCACCGCACCGCGCTGATCACCGACGAGAAGGCGCTGTCGGCCGTCGATGCGCAACTGGCGTTGCGAGTGCCACGCTGGCCGTCGCTGACCCGGGGCAGGCTGGCGATGCGGGTCGACGCCATCGTCGCTCGCGTCGATCGAGACGCGATTCGCCGCACCAACAAAGAGGTCAAAGATCGCTATCTCAATGTGTCAGCGTCGATGTCGGGCATCGCCGAGGTGTACGGCAACGTGTTCGCCAGCACTGCCCTCGCCTTGGATCGTCGACTCAATGAGCTTGCGGGCACGGTCTGTGAGGCCGACCCGCGAACCGCGGCGCAGCGGCGGGCCGATGCGCTGACAGCTGTGATTGCGGGCGCCGACCGGATGGCGTGTACCTGCGGGGATTCGGCCTGTGTCGCGATGCGCGGCCGTATGCGAAACCGCAACGTGGTCGTTTACGTGGTCGCCGAGCAGGCCAGCATCGACGGCACCGGAACGACGCCGGGCTACATGGCCGGCGTGGACGAACTGATACCGCCGCAGGTGGTCGCTGAGCTCGCCAAGTCGGCTACGTTGCGGCCCTTGACCTTTCCGGTGGCCGCGGAGCCGCGGTACACGCCGTCGGCCGCGTTGGCCGATTTCGTGCGGTGCCGGGACCTGACCTGCCGAGCGCCCGGCTGCGACGAGCCGGCGGTGCGCTGCGACGTCGATCACACCATTCCGTACGCTGACGGCGGCGTGACGCATCCGTCCAACTTGAAGGCGCTGTGCCGAAAGCATCACTTGCTCAAGACTTTCTGGGGCTGGCGCGACAGGCAGCTGGCAGACGGCACGGTCATCTGGACGCTGCCGTCCGGACAGACCTACGTGACCAGTCCCGGCAGCGCCATCTTGTTTCCCGCCCTGACGGCGCCTACCGGCGACCTGCCTGAACCTTCACCGACTCCTGACGATCGTTGCGGTGACCGCACTGCCATGATGCCGACCCGACGCCGCACTCGGGATCAGCAGCGATCACACCGCATTACCGCCGAGCGCAACCTCAATCGCAACAACAGGCTGGCCCGACGACGCGCGTACACCTACGGACGCGCCGAGTCCGATGACGAACCACCACCGTTCTAGTCACGTCTGCGACTTTCTTCGGGAGACCCTAGTATTCGGCTAGCGCGACCAGCGGCGGCGGACTGCTGTCGTCTTCGACAAGAGAAGGAACCCCAAGATGAAGACGAGAGTCTTGACGGCCACGGTCGGTGGTGCAGCGGCAGCCTTGGCCGCTGGTGTTATGTGGACCGCGCCATCGGCGTCGGCGGGCAGCGACTTTTGCAATTCGCTTCCGCCCGCGCAAATTCACGATTGCAGCTGCGGCGCTGACAACGTCCCAGGTACTCCGGAATATCAGCAGTGCCTACATCCAAACGCGGCTGCGCCCGGACCGGCCAGCCCACCGCCCGCCGCGCCCGAGCCGGCCGCACCACCCGCGCCATAGGCCAATATTGGTTCTGATCAGGGACAACATCCGAATGTACCCTTGAGGGCGAACTGTCCCGACAAGAGAAAAAGGAGACCTTGATCCATGACTTTCGTGGCCCCGCATACTTCCTCAGCAACTTTTATCGCCACCCCGTCCGCATAGGCGACGACGTCTACCCGACAGCCGAGCACGCCTATCAGGCGCTGAAAGCCGACGACCCCAGAGAACGCGCATGGGTTCTCGAATCAGACACCCCGCTGATCGCAAAGAGGCGCGGTCGGAAAATCAGAGTCGTCAGCTACTGGGCAGACATTCGACTCCTCGTCATGCAACAAGTGCTCGAAGCAAAATTCAGCGACGCACGACTCGCTGACCAGCTCATCGCCACTCACCCGCACACGCTCGTCGAAGGCAACACCTGGCACGATCAATTCTGGGGCGACTGCCACTGCGGTCGATGCCCCGGCGCAGGCGAGAACATGCTGGGTGTCGCGTTGATGGAGCTCCGCGACACGCTGCGATAGCCGGCTCACTAGCAACGGTATAAACCGCCGCCGTTTCCGTCGCGCCAGCATGCAGAAGCGCTAGCGTTATGGATTGCTGGCTGGGCTGTGACGGGAGGCAACCATGTTGCGCTGCATCGTCGGAGGAGCGGCCGCCGTGCTGGTGGCCGTCGGGCTAGTCACCTCAGCGCCGGCGGCCAGTGCCGGCTGTCAGTACGGCGGACCACCCGTTCTCAGTAAGTGCGATGGACCCATCCAGCCCGACGGCACCTGGCAGCGTTGCGTCGCAGTTCCTCAGTTGATCTATAGCGGCGCCAGTTCGTTCCTGGTACCCGAAAGGCACTGCGACATCATGGGTCCCGACCAGCACCCTGGAGATCTCGGGCTGGCCGACCCGCCGTCGCACATCGACGGCTGAGCTAGCCCCAGCTGCGCGGCGCTCAGGACTTGGAAGCGGCCTTGGCCGGCGCCTTCTTGGCGGCGGTCTTCTTCGCCGGCGACTTCTTCGCAGCTGTCTTTTTCGCGGGAGTCTTTTTGGCAGTCGACTTTGCGGCGGGCGGCTTGGCCTCACCGGAGCGCGCCTTCACGCTGGCCTCCAACTTGGCCAGCAAGTCCGAGACGTCTTCGGTCTCGTCCAGCTCCTTCGGCTTCTCTTCGGAGGTAAATGCTTCTCCGCCTTCGAGTTTGGCCTCAACCAGTTCCCGCAGCTGGTCTTGGTAGTCATCGTGATAGCGGTCGGGTTTGAAGTCGTCGGCCATCGACTCGACCACCTGTCCGGCCATTTTGAGCTCGGCCGGTTTGATCTCGACTTTCTTGTCCAGCACCGGAAAGTCGGGGTCGCGGATCTCGTCGGGCCACAGCAGCGTGTGGATCACCATGACGTCGCGCTTGCTGAAGTCCTTGACCCGCAGCGCCGCAAGCCGGGTCTTGTTGCGCAGTGCGAAATGGACGATCGCCACCCGGTCGGTCTCGGCCAGGGTCTTGGCAAGTAGCACATAGGATTTCGTGGACTTGCCGTCCGGCTCGAGGAAGTAGCTGCGGTCGTACAGCAGCGGGTCCAGTTCGGTCGCCGGGACGAACTCCAGAACCTCGATCTCGCGGCTGCGCTCCTCGGGCAGCGTCGCGATGTCGTCGTCGGTGATGATCACCGATTGGCCGTCGTCGGAGTCGTAGGCCCGCGCAATGTCGCGGAACTCGACGACTTCGCCGCACACTTCGCAGACCCGCTTGTACCGGATGCGGCCGTTGTCCTTGGCATGGACCTGGTGGAACTTGATGTCGTGGTCCTCGGTCGCGCTGTAGACCTTGACGGGGACGTTGACCAGCCCGAAAGAGATCGAGCCCTTCCAGATGGAACGCATAGAGCCAGTATGCCCACACTACTGACCGGATATGCGGCTAACGCTGCTGCGACGCGGCGGCCAGTGCGGCCCGATCCGGCAGGTCAGCACCAGCGCGTCCGACCGTGAGCGCCGCCGTAGCGCTGCCCGCTTCGAGCACCGCCGTCAGCGCGTCGATGCCGATCCCGGCCAGCTCGGCACGCCGCTCGGCGCCCAACAAGCCCGCGCCCCACAGCGCGTCGAGTAGGCCGACCATGAACGAGTCACCGGCGCCGACGGTGTCCACCACCTGCACCGCCCGAGTGGGCACGCGCGCTTCCCCGGCCACGCATACGGCCATTGCCCCTTGGTCGGCCATTGTCACCACCACCAGCGCGGAACCCAACGCCAGCCAGGTGCGGGCGATCTGCTCGGGTGAGCGGTCAGGATCGAGCCAATACAGGTCCTCTTCGCTGACTTTCACGATGTCGCTGCGCTCAACGAGATGCTCGATGCGTTGACGGGCCAGTTCCCGGTCGGCGATCAGCGAGGGCCGCACATTGGGGTCGTAGCTGACCGTGGCCGACAGGTGGTAGGCGTCGACGAGCGCCGCGACCGCCAGACAGCCCGGCTCTTGCACCGCCGCAATCGATCCGGTGTGCACCAGTAGCGGCGGCGCCACCGTCGGCGTACCGGAAAGCTGCCAGTCCAGATCGAATTCGTAGTCGGCCGAACCGTCGTCGGCGACGGTCGCCCGTGCGGTCGCTGTCCGCCCAGTGGTGCGACTCTCCGAAAGAAGTTGCACACCAGCATCATTGACGTATTCCGTGATGCGCCGGCCATGTTCGTCATCGCCGATACGGGTCAGAAAATCGACGTCTCGACCCAACCGTCCCAATCCGACGGCCACGTTGAGTGGACTACCGCCGACATGCTCCTCACCGCCGACGATGTCGATCAGCGATTCACCGATAACCAGCCCGCGAGTCATTGCTGTAACGCCTCCAGTGTGGCCCGAGCTCCCTTGCGGTGCAACGAGTCCAGTGCCCAGCTGTACGCCTGGACAAAGCGTGGCTGGTGGGCCAGATCGCCGAACACCGACCCGATCTCGATGAACGCGCAGGGATTCTCGTACTGCGAGCGGGCGATCGGGATGAGCGAGTCGGCGAGCTGATCGACCACCTCGTACGGCTCGCCCCATTCGTCGGTGCCCTCGGCATAGCGGGCCCAGCTCGCGATCACCGCTGCCGCGATCCGGACGGATCCGTCATTAGCCAGGTTGTCGCAGATCACCGGTAGCAGCCACTTCGGAATGCGATCCGACGAGAAGGCACATAACCGCGCCACGGTGTCGCGCACCCCCGGGTTGGAGAACCGCTCGATCAACGTGTGGCTGAACTCATGCAGGTCGATTCCGGGCACCGGCGGCAGCGTCGGGATGGCCTCGGTTTCGAAATAGGCGAGCAGGAAGTCGGCGAACACCGGATCGCTGGCGGCCTCGTGGACGAACTCGAACCCGCACAGATGAGCGAAGTAGGCCAGGCACTGATGGCCCGCGTTGAGCAGGCGCAGCTTCATCAACTCATACGGGGCGACATCGTCGACCAGCAGCACGCCCGCCTGCTCCAATGGCGGCCTGCCGTCGGCGAATTTGTCCTCGAGCACCCAGGCGGTGAACGGCTCGGCCACCACCGGCCACCGGTCGTTGACGCCCAGGTCGCGCCGCACTTCCTTGGCCATCTCCAGCGTCGTGGCCGGGGTGATCCGGTCGACCATCGAACTGGGGAATTCAACGTGTTCGCCCACCCACTCGGCGAGTTCGGGGTCCCGGCTTTCCGCATTCGCAAGAACGGCCCGCCCGGCGATCTCACCGTTGTTCTCGATGTTGTCGCACGACACGATGGTCGGCGCGGCGATCCCGCGTCGACGACGCCGGTCCAGAGCCTCCACGATCAACCCGAACGCGGGCCCGTCCGCGTCGCGGTAGCCACCCTCGGTGATGGTCAGCGAAATGATCCGGGTGGACGGCGCGGCCAACACCTCCAACGCCGACTCCGGATCGTCGGGCGCGTAGCGGTAGTCGATGATCGAGCCGATGACGTGGGCGTCCCGGCTGCCATCCGGCTTCTCCAGAATCAGCGTGTAGAGCCCGTCTTGATCGGTCAGCACGTCGCGCATGGTCCAGTCGCCGGGCATCACCCCGACCCCGCAGATGCCCCAGTCCCGCGCCAGGCCCTGCTGTAGCAGACGGTCGATGTACATCGCCTGGTGTGCGCGGTGAAAATGTCCGGTGCCGATGTGCGCGATCCCCACGGTCACACTGCTGCGGTCGTACTTCGGCGCATCGATCGGCAGTGTGGAGAGTGTTGCGTTGTTCAGGTCTATCGGGTCAACCACGATGCCTAACTCCTCCCAGGGAAACGGCCCAACCGCCGGCTACGTGAGAGAAGAACCGGCAGTCGTCACCGCTGACAACAACAAAACATCGGCGAGTGCGCGCCACGAGTCGGTGATCGCGACCGCGCCCGCTTCGATCAATTCCTCACGGCGGCTAGTTTGTTCGTCGGCCGGAACGAACATCACGTTACCGACGGCGAGGTATCCGGCCGCCACTGCGGAGCTCACGCCCGGTACCGAGTCCTCGACCGCCAGACCCTGATGGGCTTCGACGTTCATCACTCGGCCAGTGTGCAGATACACCGCGGGGTCGGGCTTGCTGGTCGGCACCGGAAGGGAATCTTCCGCGCTGAACCGCAACGCCGCCGGGATGAGCGAATCGAGGCCGGCCGCGGCGAACGATGCATTCAGCCGCGCGCTGGCGCTGGAGCTGACCGCCGTCAGCAGGTATCGCGCGGCGAGATCCCGCAGCGGCTCCAGCACCCGCGGATCGGGTTTGAGCGTGACACCCAGGTGCGCCGTGACCTGCTCACGTTCCTGACGAACCCAGTCCTCGAGCTCGTCGGCGCACAGCGCGCGACCGGCGGCCAGGTCGCTCTCGGACGCGACCACCGCATCGGCACGACTGTCAGCTAGCGCCTTCTCGAACGGCACTCCGGACATCGCAGCCAGATCGGTGGCGGTACTGCGAAAGTTCTTGCCGACGGCCTTCTTTCGCAGCTCGTCACCACTGAGCGGTGCTGTCACGCCGAATCTGGCCAGAAAGCGAGTGGTCACCTCGGCCGACGCGTCGAATGCCGGCCCTTCCGAAGGAAAGAGGTTGTCATCCGCATCGCACAGCAGCGTGGTGATCGGTGCGGGATCGAAGTCACGCACCACAGTCAGTCCCGGAACGTTCATCAGGACACCAACTCCCGCGCGTCGTCGCCCAGCGCCCGGCGCAGCGTCGGCAGCACGCCGTACTCGTCGATCTCGGTGACCATCTCGACGAAGCGCTCGGTGAAGTTCGGGATCTGACGCAGCTCGGCGAACATCTCGTGACTCAGCAGCGCGTCGGCGTTGTCCATGTTCGCCAACGTAGTGAGTCGCTCCGACTCAGGATCGTCGATCTGGAAACTGCGACCCTTCATGTCGTAGCCGCGCAGGTAACGCGCCCAGCCGGCGACCGCCAGCATCAGCAGGTTGTGCGGCCGGTCCGCCGCGATGGCCTCCCGGAGCGACGGCAGCACGAACGCCGCGATCTTCGAGGATCCGCGTCGGGCCAGTCGCGACAACTGATCGCTCATCTGCGGGTTGCTGAGTCGGCTGAGCAGCGTTTCCCGGTACTCGGCGTTGTTCATACCCGGCACCTCAGGTAGCAACGGCTGAACCTCGTCGCGCATCAGCTGCTCGATGTAGCCGAAGAACACCTGATCGCTCATCGCTTCGTCGGTTCGCTGATAGCCGGCCAGCGTGCCCAGGCACGCCATGGCGACGTGAGTTCCGTTGAGCAGCCGCGTCTTCACCGTTTTGTGGTCGCTGACGTCGGTGACGAATTCGGCGCCCACCTCGTCGAGCGGCGGGCGACCGTTGCAGAAGTTGTCCTCGATGATCCACTGGCTGTGCGGCTCGGTGACGACCGGCCACTTGTCGGCGATACCGAATTCGCGCTCGACGAACTCGCGCTCCGACTTCGAGGTCCTGGGCGTGATCCGGTCGACCATGGTAGCCGGGAACGCGACGTTGGTGTCGATCCATGTCGCCAGGGTCGGGTCCTTCAATGTGGCAAACGACACCAGCGCAATGCGCGCCGCTGGAGTGTTGTCCGGAAGGTTGTCGCAGCAGAGCACGGTGAACGGGGCGATGCCGTTACGGCGGCGGTGATCGAGGGCCTCGACCAGGTAGGGCCACGCGGTCGTGTAGCTGTCGGTCGCGGTGAGGTCGGCCCGCACCTCAGGGTGGTCCGCGTCGAACTCGTGAGTGACCGGGTCCACAAAGTAGCCGTTGCTGGTGATCGTCAGGCTGACGATCCGGGTCTCGGGATCGGCCAGGACGGCGCGGACCGCCATGCTGTCGTTCGGCGCGTACAGGATCGACCCGATCGAGCCCACGACCCGCGCCGTCGGGTCGTCATGACCCCGCTCCACAACGGTGTACAGCCCGTCCTGAGTCGACAGCAGGTCCCGGGCATCGGGGGAATGCAGGCTGACGCCGATCACACCCCAGTCTGTGTTGCCCGAGCAAGCCAGGTCGTCGAAGTAGACGGCCTGGTGCGCGCGGTGGAAATTACCCGCGCCGATATGAACCACGCTTGGCTTCAGCGACGACCGATCGTAGGTCGGCACGTCCATCCGCTGAGAATGGAGCCTGAGTGTCGCATCACTGAGGGGGACGCCGTTTTTCGGACGCCAAGGGATCACATTGCGCATGCGGGTCAGGTTGCCCGAGGAGTTCTTGAACCTAAACCTTTCAGTGTGTTTTGTCACAACCGTTAACGGAGAGGACATAATTCGTGGTCAGAGCCAATAACCGGTGCTCACGCGCGTAGTTTGGGCGATATGGCGCCGCGGGTGAAACTGACCAACCCCGACAAAGTGCTGTACCCCGCGACCGGCACGACAAAGTCCGAAATATTCGACTATTACGCCGGAATCGCGGAATTCATGATTCCGCACATCGCCGGTCGAGCAGCCACCCGCAAACGGTGGCCTAACGGGGTTAACCAACCGTCGTTCTTCGAAAAACAGCTCGCCGCTTCGGCTCCCGAATGGTTGCCGCGCGCCAGCATCGCTCACAGATCGGGAACGACCACGTATCCGATCATCGACAGCGCGGACGGGCTGGCATGGATTGCGCAGCAGGCCGCACTCGAAGTGCACGTGCCGCAATGGCGATTCGTCGCCGAGTGGACGCGAAAGGGCGAAGAACTCAAGCCCGGCCCCGCTACCCGTCTGGTGTTCGACCTCGATCCCGGCGAGGGTGTGACGATGCCGCAGCTCGCCACAGTGGCGCGCGCCGTGCGGGATCTGATCGCCGACGTGGGGCTCGCCACGTTTCCGCTGACCAGCGGCAGCAAGGGTCTGCACCTCTACTGTCCGTTGGACAAGCCGGTGAGCAGCCGGGGCGCGGTGGTGTTGGCCAAACGCGTTGCGCAGCAACTCGAAACGTCGATGCCCAAGCTGGTGACCGCCACGATGACCAAAAGCCTTCGGGCCGGCAAGGTGTTCGTGGACTGGAGTCAGAACAGCGGCTCCAAGACCACTATCGCACCGTATTCGCTGCGTGGACGTGAATATCCGACCGTGGCCGCGCCGCGCAGCTGGGACGAACTGGACGACAAGAAGCTGCGCCAGCTGCGCTACGACGAAGTCCTGAAGCGAGTCGAACGCGACGGAGATCTGCTCGTCCCACTGGATTCCGACGTGCGCATCCCCGACCGGCTGACCAAATACCGCAGCATGCGCGATGCGGCGAAAACTCCCGAGCCGGTGCCCAGTACCAAACCTGCTGCTGGTCAAGGCAATTCCTTCGTGATCCAGGAGCACCACGCCCGCCGGCTGCACTACGACTTCCGCCTCGAACGCGACGGCGTACTGGTGTCCTGGGCCGTCCCGAAGAATCTGCCGGAGACCACCGCGGTCAACCACCTCGCCGTGCACACCGAGGACCATCCGTTGGAGTACGGCAGTTTCGAGGGGACGATTCCGAAAGGGGAGTACGGCGGAGGCAAGGTCGTCATCTGGGACGCCGGCACCTATGACACCGAGAAGTTCAACGATTCCGCCGACGGCGAAAAAGGCGAAGTCATCGTGACCCTTCATGGGCGGCGAATACGGGGCCGTTACGCGCTGATCCAGACCAACGGTGACCAGTGGCTGGCGCACCGGATGAAAGATCAGCACGTCTTCGATTTCGACGATCTGGCACCGATGCTGACCACCCACGGTTCGGTGGCGAAACTGCCGGCGTCACAGTGGGCGTTCGAGGCCAAATGGGACGGCTACCGGCTTCTGGTCGAGGCCGACCACGGCACGCTGCGGCTCCGATCACGCAGTGGTCGCGATCTCACCAAGGAGTTTCCTCAGTTGCATGCCATTGCAGACGATCTCGCTGACCATCACGTCGTGCTCGACGGCGAGGTCGTCGCTCTCGACGCGTCCGGTGTGCCCCGATTTTCCGAGATGCAGAACAGGGCCCGCGCCACCCGGATCGAGTTCTGGGCATTCGACATCGTGTACCTGGACGGCCGGTCGCTGATGCGGGCCCGCTACCGCGACCGGCGACAGTTGCTGGAAACGCTGGCCGCCGGCGCCGACAGCCTCACCGTCCCGGAATTGCTGTCCGGTGACGGCGAACAAGCGCTGGAGTATTCGCGAAAGCGCCAGTGGGAGGGCGTGATCGCCAAAAAACGTGACTCGACCTATCAGCCGGGCCGCCGATCGGCGTCCTGGATCAAGGACAAGTATTGGAACACCCAGGAAGTCGTCATCGGCGGCTGGCGCGCCGGCGAAGGCGGACGCAGCAGCGGGATCGGATCCTTGCTGATGGGTATCCCGGCCGCCGATGGGCTGCGTTTCGTCGGGCGGGTCGGCACCGGGTTCACCGATCGCGACCTGGCGAACCTGAAGAAGACGTTGGCGCCTCTGCACACCGACGAATCGCCCTTCGATGCAAGGCTTTCCACCCAAGATGCCAAGGGTGTGACGTTCGTGGAACCGACCTTGGTCGGCGAGGTCCGGTACAGCGAATGGACATCCGACGGCCGGCTGCGTCAACCCAGCTGGCGCGGGCTCAGGCCTGACAAGGAGCCCGGTGAGGTGGTCAGGGAGTAGGAAGCTTCGACCGCTTCCAGCAGGCCCCGGGTCGCCAGCTCGTCGGCCAACTCGTTGTCGGCGACCCCCGAATGCCCCTTCACCCAGAACCATTCGACTCGGTGCCGCGAGCATGCCACCTGCAGGCGCTTCCACAGATCGACGTTCTTCACCGGCTGCTTTGCGGCGGTCTGCCATCCGTTGCGCTCCCAGCCGAGCACCCACTTGGTGATGCCGTTCCGCACATAGGTGCTGTCGGTGTGGAGGTGCACCGTCACCGGTCTGGTGAGCGCCTCCAGCGCCATGATCGGTGCGGTCAATTCCATCCGGTTGTTGCTCGTCTCGCCGGAATCGCCGCCGCACATCTCGCGGACGTGTCGACCGTGGCGCAGCACCGCTCCCCAGCCGCCTGGACCGGGGTTGGGCCGGCACCCGCCGTCGGTGTGGATCACCACGACGTCGTCGGCGGGTTCGGTCATCCGACGAGAATAGGCGCTGAGATCATCGCCGACCGGACCGACATCCCGAGTGCCTGATGACGCAGCGTGGTGATTCGGCGTCCCGGTTGCACCGCGGCTTTGACCGGTGTCGTGCGGTCACCGAAGTAAGCGGCAGTCGCGTCGATGTCCGCGACGACGTAGGTGATTCCCCAGAGCGTGGACGGACCATCGGTGGCGGTCTCCGGCGAACCGACGACTTCGATGATCACCTCCCCGAAACGGAAGAAGACCTGGCGGATGGGGCGTCCGCCCAGTTGGGCATCCCGCTCGCGGCGCGGTGTGACTCCGATGGCGCTCAGCGAATCGACCGTTCGAGCGAGGTCCGGTGACAGCAGGACGATGTGGTCGATCGCGGTGACGCCGTTCGCGTGCTCGGCCGGCGCCGCGGCGAGCGCATCGGACCTCGCCGTCGGGATGCCGTCGAGGTCAGTGAGCGAGTCGTCCGACGGCAGGCCGCGCAGCGACCAGCCGAGGATGCCGGTCCCGCGATCAGACCCGGTCAGCCGGATACGGACGCCTCCGATCCGGCAGACTGCCCCGGCGTCGCCGCCGGAATCAACACAGAACCCGGCGCGCACCCACGCCTCGGGCGGGTCGGCGACCTCGACTTCGTCGACGGTGATGGTCATCAGCCTCTGAATATTGCACACTTGAATCACAATGCGGTGGCTGACCTTTCGAGATGGCGATGGCGAGCGGACCGGAGTGCTCTCCGGCGACGGCGAGGTGATCCATTCGCTGGCCCCGGGCGTGAGCCTGATCGACCTGATCGGCCGCGGTGCCGCGGGCCTGCGGGAGGCGGGGCAGCAGGCGCTGCGATCGGGGGCCACGGCCCGCCTGGACGAGGTGACGTTGACGGCGCCGATCCCGCGACCGCCGTCGATCCGCGATTCGCTCTGCTTTCTCGACCACATGCGCAACTGTCAAGCGGCGATGGGTGGCGGCCGCGTCCTGAAGGACACCTGGTACCGGATCCCGGCCTTTTACTTCGCCTGCCCGACAACTGTTCTCGGCCCGTACGACGACGCCCCGATGGCACCCGGAAGTGCTTGGCAGGACTTCGAATTGGAGATCGCGGCGGTCATCGGCACGGCAGGCAAAGACCTGTCGGTCGCCGAAGCCGAACAGGCGATCATCGGGTACACGATCTTCAACGACTGGTCCGCCCGTGATCTGCAGCAACTGGAGGGACAACTGGCGATCGGCCAGGCCAAAGGTAAGGACAGCGGCGTGACGCTGGGCCCGTACCTGGTCACGCCCGACGAACTGGAGTCGTATCGTCGCGACGGCAAGCTGAACCTCGAGGTGACCGCGTCGGTCAACGACGCGGTGATCGGTTCCGGGTCGACCGGGCAGATGGACTGGAGTTTTGCCGAGGTGATCGCCTACGCGTCGCGCGGGGTGATGTTGACTCCCGGCGACGTCTTCGGGTCCGGGACCGTGCCGACCTGCACGCTGGTCGAGCACCTCGACCCGACAGCGCCGGAATCCTTCCGCGGCTGGCTGCGCGACGGTGACGTCGTCACGCTGACTGTGCAGGGTCTCGGCGAGACCCGTCAAACGGTTCGGAAAACGCCTGCGCCGCAACCACTGCCGCCACGGCCCAACCCGGACGCCGCTCCTGCCGCACAGCGCATCAACGCGGCGCCGGCGAAAATCCCCTACACCCGCGGGCTGCATCAGGTCGGCGACCGGGTGTGGGCGTGGATGCTGCCGGACGGCGGATACGGCTGGAGCAACGCGGGACTGATCGCCGGCGACGGCGCGTCGCTCCTGGTGGACACGCTGTTCGATCTGCCGCTGACCCGCGAAATGCTGGCGGCGATGGCGCCCGTCACCGACCGCGCCCCGATCACCGACGCGCTGATCACCCACTCCAACGGCGACCACACGCACGGCAACCAACTGCTGGACCGCTCGGTGCGGGTGATAGCCGCCACGGGCACCGCCGAGGAGATCGCCCACGGCATGGCACCCGAGATGCTCGCGATGACCCAGACCGCCGACCTCGGCCCGGTGGCCACCCCATATCTGCGAGAACGGTTCGGGCCCTTCGACTTCAGCGGGATCGTCGTGCGCAACGCCGATCACACCTTCGACGACCGCCTCACCATCGAGGTGGGTGGGCGCGAGGTGCGGCTGCGTAATCTCGGTCCGGCGCACACGGCCGCGGACTCGGTAGTGCATGTGCCCGACGCCGGCGTACTCTTCGCCGGGGACCTGCTGTTCATCGGCTGCACACCGATCGTGTGGGCCGGTCCGATCGGCAACTGGATCGCCGCCTGCGACACGATGCTCGAATTGGATGCGCCGACGGTCGTCCCGGGCCACGGCCCGGTCACCGACGCCGACGGAATTCGGGCGTTCCGTGGATATCTCGTCCACGTCGTCGAGCAGGCCGACGCCGCACACGGCAGGGGTTTGTCGTTTCTCGAGGCCGCCGACAGCATCGACCTAGGCGAGTACGCGAGTTGGCTGGACGCCGAACGGGTCGTCGTCAACGTGTATCAGCGCTACCGCGAACTCGATCCGGACACACCGCACATACCCGCGATGGGATTGCTGGCGATGCAAGCCGAATGGTTCGCCAAACGTCAGTGACCCCACGGGGCGTTCCTTTACGGTTGGCTTATGTCGGCCGTGGAATTGGAAACTCTCGAAGACAACATCGCCTGCGTGACGCTGAACCGGCCTGAGCGGCTGAACGCCATCGACGGGTCGCTGATCAATGCGATGGATGAGGTGCTGGAGGCGCTCGGTTCCGGCGACTTCCGCGCAGCGATCCTGACCGGTGCCGGGCGCGGGTTCTGCGCGGGCGCCGACCTCAGCGGCACCGGCGAGGCGTGGACCAAGGTCACACCACAGACCCCGGCGTTCAAGGTCAGCTACGACGCGCAGGTTCGGCTGGCCGATCTGTACACCCGACTCTACGAACTACCGATTCCGGTGATCGCTGCGGTCAACGGCGTGGCCGTCGGCGGTGGGCTGGCGTTCGCGCTGCATTCCGACATCCGGATCGCTTCGGAGCAGGCAAGATTCGGCTCGGTGTTCATCAAGGCCGGATTCTCCTCGATGGACATGGGCACCAGCTACCTGCTGCCGAAGATCGTCGGCGCCGGGGTGGCGCGTGAGCTGATGCTGACCGGCCGCATCATCGACGCCGCCGAGGCCTACCGGATCACGTTGGTGCACGAGGTGGTCGCGCCAGAGGAGTTGATGGCCGCCGCGCTGGCGATGGCCCGCTCGATCGTCGCAAACAACGCCTACGGTGTGTGGCAGACCAAGATCGGGCTCAATACCGCGCTGGACGCGCCCAGCCTGCGGCACGCCATCGAGATCGAGAACCGTACCCAGATTCTGAGCGGGTTCACCAATAACCCGGTGGAGGCGGCCGAGGCGCACCAGGAGAAGCGAGCCCCGGTGTGGGATCCGCTGTAGCGGCTAGGCTTTCGCGATCACGTTCTCGGCGAACATCTCCAGGTTCCGAATCTTGGCATCCAGCGGCTCGGTGTCGGTTCCCATGATGTAGGGAATCCGGAAGCCCACGATCACGTCGGTGACGCCCTTGTCTTCCAGCCGCTTGACACCGTCCAGGGTGAAGCCGTCCACGGAGATCACGTGGATCTCGAACGGGCCGCTCTTGCCTTCTTCTTCGCGAAGCTGCCTGACCCGCGCGATGAGCCGGTCGAGTTCGTCCGGGTCGCCGCCACCGTGCATCCAGCCGTCGGCACGCGCCGCGCGCCGCAGTGCCGCATCGGCGTGCCCGCCGATCAGAATCGGGATCGGCTCGGTCGGAGCGGGAGTCATCTTCGTCTTCGGAATGTCGTAGAACTCGCCGTGAAATTCGAAGTAGTCGCCGGTGGTCAGGCCGCGAATGATCTCGATGCACTCGTCAATCCGCTTGCCCCGCTTGGCAAATGGCACACCCATCAGCTCGTAGTCTTCCGGCCACGGGCTGGTGCCCACGCCGAGCCCCACCCGGTTGCCGATCAGTGCGGCCAACGAGCCTGCCTGCTTGGCAACCAACGCCGGCGGCCGAATCGGAAGCTTGAGCACGAAGAAGTTGAACCGCAGGGTCGACGTCACCGCGCCCAGAGCCGCAGTCAGCACGAAGGTCTCGATGAACGCCTTGCCGTCCAGGAACTCGCGATTGCCGTCGGGGGTGTACGGATACGTCGAATCCGACTCGAACGGGTAAGCCACGCTGTCCGGAATCGTCATGCTCGAGTAGCCTGCCGCCTCGGCTGCCTTGGCCAACGGGATGTAGTAGCTGAAGTCGGTCATCGCCTCCGCGTAGCTGAACCGCACGCCGTCTCCTGTCTTCGGGAATCACGATGAGTGCCCAAATACTAGAGGCTGCGCTGGTCGGCGAATGTCCAGTTCGTTGTACAACGTGCCGGATGGCGGAAGAATGATCGGAACGCCAATCGGTGCGGGCGAAGGAGTAGCGACATGGCAGCCGGTGATCGGGATCCCGCCACGCGCGCCGAGGCTGCCCGGCGCCGGGCTCAACAGCTCCAGCAGCGCAGGTTTGAATTGGCCTCCGGTCTGCCACCCGATGCCGGCACCTTGGCACGCGCCCGAGCGCATGCCGAGGAGTCACTGCAACGAGCCAAACGCGCTCACCTGGCCGCGGCGGAAGGGCACGTCCACGCCGGTGCCGCACACCGCAGGGCCGCGGCTGCCCACGAGCAGGCCGCCATCCTGGCAGGCGACGGCGCCGGCGAGGCGCACCAGGACGCTGCTGAAGTACATCGCGCCGCGGCGACGGAGCATGACGCAGCCGCCATCGAACAACAGCAAGAGGCACAGGCCGCCGGACGTTGAACCGACACCGGCGCGTCGCCGCTCTGTCAGGACTGCGGATCCATCAACAGCAAAGCGCCGTTCACGCTTCCGTCTGGTGATTGGAAACTCGTGCACGTCACTCGCAAATGCGTGGCACGACCGCGGCGGTTGACCGCATCGACGAAAAGCTCGCCCGGGCTTTCCGGATCCACGAATGCGTGGCCGATCATCGGGCGGACCTGACCCATCGGCAGTCCGATATCCAACGAGGTGAGGATTTCGCCGGTGACCTCGTCGGCGCGCAGCCCCCACAGTTCTTCGCAGCCGCGATTCCAGACCACCACCCGCATCTCGCGGTCGACGACGACCATGCCGACACGGACCGAGTTGACCAGCGAGTGCATGAAGGTGCGGGCTTCGTCGAGTTCACCGCTGCGCTCGCTCAAAGTGTCGTTGATGGTGTGCAATTCGTCGTTGGTGGACTGCAACTCCTCGTTCATCGTTTCGAGCTCTTCGTTGGTGGACTGCAATTCTTCGTTGGTCGTCTCCAACTCCTCGACGGTCGACTGCAGTTCTTCATTGGTCGTTTCGAGTTCTTCGTTGGTGGACTGCAATTCTTCGTAAGCCGCCTCGAGTTGACGGTTGGTGTCGACCACCTTGTCCAGCAGCGCTCTGGTCGCAGTGACGTCGAAGAACACGATCGAGATACCCAGCAGCCCGTTCTGGGTGTCGACGAGCGGGTTGATGTGTATGTCGAACCAGATCGTCTCGTTGCCTGCGCGTTGCCATTTCACGTCTTGGATACGGGCGGAGCGACGTTCGACCTTGGCCTGCTCCAGATAACTGCGCAATTCGACTGGCCGGTAGGAGATTTCCAGGTCGCGGAGCAACCGCCCGATGTCGCGGGCCGAGAGCGCGAACATGGTTTCGGCCTGCTGGTTGATCATGGCAACGGTGTCGTCGCCGGTGATCACGATCTGAGCGACCGGGTTGGCGCGAAACGCCAACTCCCGCACCGCGCTGAGGGTGGGAAGATCGCCGTGCCGTTCGTAGAAGGCCGCGGCTGGATCGTAGCGATCGAGGCCACCGTGTGATCCCGGCGCCTTGCGAAAAATCCGTTGTTTGAGATTCAACGGGCTGAACTTATCGCTGTGGCTCAACAACATCTCGGCATGGCCCAAGAACAGCATGCCCTTCGCGGCAAGAGCAAAATGCAAACGTGCCAGGACATTTCGCTGCGTCTCCGAGTTCATGTACATCAGGGTGTTCCGGCACACCAGTAGATCCACCCGCGAGATCGGAGCATCCTTGACCAGATCATTGCGTCCGAAGATCACCGCGCGGCGTAGGTCCTTGTGAAAGATGTAGCGGCCGTTGAGTTGTTCGAAGTACTTCGTCAGCAACTCCGGCGGCACCGATTCGACGGCTTTGGTGTCATAACTGGCCGCCCGCGCGCTCATCAGCGCTTCCTCGTCGACGTCGGTCGCATAGATCTTCACTCGGCGACGGAATGCGTCCGGTCCGAGCGTCTCGGCGAGCAGCATGGCCAGCGTGTAGGCCTCCTGCCCGGACGCACAGCCGGCGCTCCATACCCGAATCGGGTCGTCGGGTCCGTGCTCGGCGAGGATTTGCGGGATGACATCGGTGGCGAGGTATTCCCACGCGTCGGGGTCGCGGAAGAAGGCGGTGACGTTGATCAAGATGGTGTTGAACAGTGCCGAGAACTCTTCGGAGCTGGCTTGCAGGACGTCGAGATATTCGTCGAACGCGCTGTACCCGACCTGGGTCATTCGATGCTGGACTCGCCGCATCAGCGTGGTGCGTTTGTAACCGGTGAAGTCGAAGCCGCGGGAATCCCGCATGTACCGCAATAGGGCTTCGAACGATTCGTCGGTGTTCCTATCCATGTTGTCCGTCCGCGGAGAACCGGCCACGAGGCTGAAGACTACTCGCGTTCAGAGCCGGTTTTCCGGACCGACGGACCCTAGTCGCCGGGCTCCTGACTGTGGGCATAGAAGTCCGACAGCCTGGTGCCCAGCACCGACATGGCATGCTCCGTCTCACCGGCGATCGCCTGGTACCGATCGCGCAGGATCCCGGCACCGACTTGTTCGGCCATTCGGTGCGACAAATTGGCCTTTTCCTGCAAGCTGCGCACGGCGACCCACAGCGCACGTTCGACCTCGTCGTCGCGGGCCCCGAGCAGCGCATCGGGCGTCCAGGCGTGCCCCACGCCGCAGCGGTAATTGCCGTCGCTGACCGCGATCAGCGATCCGTTGCAGTCCGGGCAGGTGTACCCCGACGGTGAGCCGAGATCTTCGGTGTCGAATCTCGTCGAGAACGGCGGTGCCAGAGCGATCCGATTTTCCAGGTTCAACCGTGCATCGCCTGCCGCAGTCGGCTCCTCGAAGGTCCGATCCGCCAACTCCATCAGCAACGGACCCACCTTTTCGGCTGCCGCTTGGTGGTCGATCACGCCGGCTTCGATGGCGTTGCGTGGCATCGCGGGGAACAGCGCGTCGTCGGGCGATTGGGCGATCGTCGTCCCGCCGCACGCCTGGATCGCTGCCGATCCCAGCGTGCCGTCGTCGAGGACGCCGGACAACAACACCGACACCGCGCGGTGGCCGATGGACACCGCCACCGAACGGAACAGCGAGTTGATCGCGGGCCGGTGCCCGTTCTCGGTCGGCCCCTTCGACAGCGCGACCCGGTCTCCGTGGACCAGCAAATGACGGTCCGGCACCGCGACCTGGATGGTGCCGGGCTCCAGGGTGGCCCCGTCCGAGGCTTCCGCCGCCGATAGTGGTCCGCTGCGGTCCAGGATGCTGGCCAGCACGCTGGGCGCACGGGTCGGTAGATGAAGAACGACGAGGACCGCATAAGGAAAGTCGGGATCGAGGTTGGCGACCAATCGGGTCAGTGCCTCGACTCCACCTGCGGAGGCGCCGACCGCCACCACATTGAGCTTGCTGTTCTCGATTGGCATTACGCGTGCCACCATGGCTGATGTACCCACCGGCCGACGCCGGCAATCCTGATTACGCAGTCCGATCAGACTACGCGCAGGGCAGGCTGAACGGCGGTGCACCCACACCGGTGATCGAGTGCGTCCCCTGTTGCGTCCGCTCGGTGATCCGCGCCGATGCGCTGCGCTCGCCCACCCGCACAGTGAGTGACCGCGCACGAATCAGCTCATCGGTGAGCGGGTCGAAAACTGTTCCTTGCCAATGGTATTGGCCGTCGATCGGATCGATACGACCGCTGAGTCGTACCCGCACCTGCCGGGAGTCCTCGGCCAGGGCGAGCGTCGCCGGACCGTCGTAGACATCACCGCGCTCGCCGACCGACGATGTGTCGAACGCCGACGCCACCGGCGGTCGCGATGGTGGTCGCACGTGGGCTCGCTCGTTGAACACCTGTTGGCTGCTGCGGCGTACTTCGATGCGGGTATGCCCGGCCATCAGCTTCAGGCAGTCGGTCACGTCGTCCAGCTGCGTCTGGAAGTCAGGTCCGCCGAGTATGAAGAGATTCGGAAAGCCATGCGCGGCAATGCCGAAATAAGGTTCGGTGCCGTCGCGCCAGGCCTGCGTCAATGTCTGTCCGCCGGTGCCGACCAGCGTTGCGTGTTGATTGGATGCCGCGAAACCGGTGCCGAAGATGATGGTGTCGACGTCATGGCGGTAGCCGTCGGCGGTGCGGATACCCGTCGCGGTCACGGCATCGATCGGCGCCATCACGATCTCGGGTTGGCGGCGAAGGTAGCGCCTGGGCCGCCGGATGGGCTGAACGACGCGGCGCGGCGACAGCGGGAACACTTTCACCGCCGCTCCCGATCGGGTCAGCTTGCCGATCAGCCGCCCTGCACCTGCGTCGGCACCGACGACGGCGATGCGTTGGGCGGCCGGATCGAAAGCGGCGTCGACCACCGCAGAATGGAACACTCGACCACGAAAGTCACTGATGCCCGGCAGATTTGGGGTCCACGGTACCAATGGCGAATCGCAGTCCAACAGGATTCGGGTCTGACTCTCACCTGCGTCGGTGGTGAGCGTCCACGTGTCGGTGTCGTCATCGAACACCGCGCGAATCAGTGCGTGATCAAGCGTCGTGAAGCCGGCGATGGTTGCGCCGACCGAGACGACGTCGTAGGTCACAGGAACCTGGTACGGGCCCAGCCGCGGCGTGCGACCGGCCCAAGCAAACCGACCTCGTCGAGGAACTCCGCCAGCGGTGCGAAACCGGCCACCTGCACCTCGTGACGGTGCGGACTGGTGCGCGCGATGCGACGGGCATCGCGCGAGTCGAGACCGGCGCGTGCGTACTGGACTCGGTTGGTGAACAGGTAGCGGAAGAACCACCCGCCCAAGCCATTGACGTTGCCGACGAACCAGCGCTCCGGCCGGCGCATGTGCGGCGCCCGCTCGCGCAGGCCGTCGCGGGCGAACTGGATGTGGCGGGCTTCTTCGGTGACGTGAATACGCATGAGCCGCTGGATGATCGGCTGAAGTTCGGGATCGTCCATCATCTGCCGCTGCAGCGAGTCGAAGATCTCCTCACCGATCAGCGCGGCGACCCAGAGCACCGAGCCGCGGAAGAAGAACGGCAGCGTGTTGATGATCATCCGTTGATAGAGCCGCGGGCGCACCGGCTTGGCCCCGACCCTTTCGATGGCCTTGCCGAACATCACCATGTGGCGGGTTTCGTCACCGAGTTCGGTCAGCGCGTAGTGGGTTGCGCTGCTGGTGGGGTCGGTGTGCATGATCTTGCGCAGCAGTGCCTGGTTGAGGATGTTCTCGAACCAGATGCCGGCCGACAGTGTATTCACCAGCTCTTGGCGGGACAGTTCGATGCGTTGGGCGCGGGTCATGTTGTCCCACAACGGTGTTCCGTACAGCGAAACCGTCCGTGGCGGCAGGAAGAACTTGTCCGGATCCAGCGGTGCATCCCAGTCGATATCGACGACCGGCGCGTAGGACTTCTTGACCGACCCCTTGAGCAACCGTTCCGAGAACTCTCGACGACCAGGTCCGGTCGGCTTCACCGCAGTGGTCATGGCGCCACTCCTCCTCATCGAGGTCGCTGCATCGTCGCTGCAAAGGCGCCGGCGGGGGTCATCGTTGACGCCCCGCAGCGCTCACAACCAAACGGTAGGGAGGTATGTGAAAGATGTCAATACTCGCGGTACCGGATACTTGCGGTTCCAATCGGATCACGGACACCCAGTCAGCGCTGACCGCGTAGTACCTTCCCCGCATGGGGCCATTCGTCGTCCGCGCCGCGCTGACCGGATTCGCGTTGTGGGTGGTCACCCACGTCGTGCACGGTCTGAGCTTTGTCGGCGGCGACAACAGGTTGCAGCGGGTCGGCATCATCTTCGTTGTCGCGGTGATCTTCGGTCTGGTCAACGCGTTCATCAAGCCGATCGTGCAGATCCTGTCGATCCCGCTCTACATCCTCACGCTGGGCCTGTTCCATATCGTGGTCAACGCCCTGATGCTGTGGATCACCGCGCGGATCACCGCTGACACGACCCACTGGGGCCTGGCCATCGACGCGTTCTGGTGGACTGCGATCAAGGCCGCGATCGTTCTGTCGATCGTCAGCTGGGTGTTGTCGCTGGTGGTGCGGGGCGCCCGGCGCTGACGGCACACTGGATACATGCCTGAACTGCCCGAAGTCGAAGCGCTGGCCGACCACCTGCGCCGCCACGCCGTCGGCCGGACGATCGGGCGCGTCGACGTCGCCGCGCTGTCGGTGCTCAAGACCTTCGATCCGCCGATCAACGCGCTGCACGGTCTGACCGTCACCGGGGCCGAGCGGTGGGGCAAATACCTCGGCCTGCAAGCGGGCGAGCTGATTTTGATCACCCATCTGTCCCGCGCCGGCTGGCTGCGCTGGTCGGACAAGCTGACCGCGGCGCCGCTGAAACCCGGCAAGGGTCCGATCGCTTTGCGAGTCCACCTCGGCCCTCCCGGCCAGGCACCGGGGTTCGACCTGACCGAGGCCGGCACCCAGAAGCGGCTGGCGGTCTGGCTCGTCACCGACCCCAAGCAGGTGCCCGGCATTGCCGCACTCGGCCCCGATGCGCTGCAGTTGACCGTCGACGACTTGACCGCGCTGCTGGCCGGAAACACCGGCCGGATCAAGTCCGTCATCACCGACCAGAAGGTGATCGCCGGTATCGGCAACGCCTACAGCGACGAGATCTTGCACGTCGCCAAGCTGTCACCGTTCGCGACCGCGGGGAAACTCGTCCAGGCACAGCTTGCGGGGTTGCACGACGCGATGGTGTCGGTGCTCAGCGACGCAGTGAGCCGCTCGGTCGGCCAGCAGGCCGCAACCCTGAAGGGCGAGAAGCGCTCCGGCATGCGGGTGCACGCCCGCACCGGTCTGCCGTGCCCGGTATGTGGGGATACCGTGCGGGAAGTGTCATTCGCCGACAAGTCGTTTCAGTACTGCCCGACCTGCCAGACCGGCGGCAAGGTGCTGGCCGACCGGCGGATGTCGCGTCTGCTGAAATAGTCGAATGACTCGGCAAAGAATCCTCATCACCGGGGCGAGTTCCGGCCTGGGCGCCGGGATGGCCCGTGCGTTTGCGGCCAAAGGGCGAGACCTGGCGCTGTGCGCCCGTCGTACCGATAAGCTTGATGAACTCAAAACTGAACTCTCGCAACGATATCCGAACGTGAAAGTCGCGACGGCCGCGCTGGACGTCAACGACCACGAGCAGGTGCCGAAGGTTTTCGCGGAATTGTCGGAGGCGCTCGGCGGCATCGACCGCGTGATCGTCAACGCGGGTATCGGGAAAGGCGCGCGGCTGGGATCGGGCAAGCTGTGGGCGAACACGGCGACCATTGAAACCAACCTGGTGGCTGCGCTGGTCCAGATCGAGACCGCGCTGCAGATGTTCACAGAGCAGGGCTCAGGCCACCTGGTGCTGATCTCTTCGGTGCTCGGCGCCAAGGGGGTGCCCGGCGTGAAGGCGGCGTACGCGGCGAGCAAAGCCGGTGTGCGGTCACTCGGAGAATCGCTGCGCGCCGAATACGCGAAAGGTCCGATCAAGGTCTCGGTGATGGAGCCTGGCTACATCGAATCGGAGATGACCGCGAAGTCGCAGAGCACAATGTTCATGGTGGACAACGACACTGGTGTGAAGTCGTTGGTCGCTGCCATCGAACGCGAGCCGGGCCGGGCGGCGGTGCCGTGGTGGCCGTGGGGTCCGATGGTGCAGCTCATGCGAGTGCTGCCGGTGTCGCTGACCAAACGCTTCGCCTAGCCCGCCCGACCTCTCTCGGCCCGATACCGCCGGACCAGCGTGTCGGTCGAGCTGTCGGTTTGCTCGGGCGGCGCAGCGTCTTCGGTGAGGACCGGCAGCAGCGCCTTGGCCTGAGTCTTGCCTAGCTCGACGCCCCACTGGTCGAACGAGTCGATGCCCCACACGACGCCCTCGGTGAAGACCTGATGTTCGTAGAGGGCGATCAACTGGCCCAACACCGACGGGGTGAGCCGGGTGGCCAGGATCGACGTGGTCGGGCGGTTCCCTGGCATCACCTTATGCGGCACAACGTCTTCCGGCGTGCCTTCGGCGGCGATCTCGTCGGCCGTCTTGCCGAACGCCAGCACCTGGGTCTGCGCGAAGAAGTTGCTCATCAGCAGGTCGTGCATGCTGCCGGTGCCGTCAGCAGTGGGCAGGTCGTCGGTGGGCTGGCTGAACCCGATGAAGTCGGCCGGCACCAGTCGCGTGCCCTGATGCAGCAGTTGGTAAAAGGCGTGCTGCCCATTGGTTCCCGGCTCACCCCAATAGATTTCACCGGTGTCGGCGGTCACCGGGGTGCCGTCGGCGCGCGTTGACTTGCCGTTGGACTCCATGGTCAGTTGCTGCAGGTAGGCCGCGAAACGCGACAGGTCGTTGGAATACGGCAGCACCGCGCGCGATTGGGCGCCGAAGAAGTCGGAATACCACAAGCCGATCAACCCGAGTAGCGCCGGCGCGTTGGCTTCCAACGGCGCCGTCCTGAAGTGCTCGTCGACGAGGTGGAATCCGGACAGGAAGTCCGCGAAGGCTTCTCGGCCGATGGCCGCCATCACCGAGAGCCCGATCGCCGAGTCGACCGAATAGCGTCCACCGACCCAGTCCCAGAAGCCGAACATGTTGTCGGTGTCGATGCCGAACTCGTCGACCAGCTTCTTGTTGGTGGAGACAGCGGCGAAATGCTTCGCGACCGCGTCGTCGCCGAGCGCGTCGGTCAGCCAGCGCCGGGCCGCCGTGGCGTTGGTGAGCGTCTCCAGCGTCGTGAACGTTTTGGACGCGACGATGAAAAGCGTTGTGGCCGGGTCTAAGCCGTCCAACTTGGCGATCAGGTCGGCGGGGTCGACGTTGGAGACGAAGCGGGCTGAGATGCCGGCATCGGCGTAGTGCCGCAGCGCGTCGTACACCATCACCGGCCCCAGATCCGAGCCCCCGATGCCGATGTTGACGACGGTGCTGATCCGCTTGCCGGTGGCGCCGGTCCACTCGCCGCTGCGCAGCCGGTCGGTGAAGTCGCCCATCGCGTCGAGCACCTGGTGGACGTCGGCGACCACGTTCTGCCCGTCGACGGTCAGGGCGGCGTCGCGTGGCAGTCGCAACGCGGTGTGCAGCACCGCGCGGTCCTCCGAGGTGTTGATGTGCACCCCCGCGAACATCTGGTCGCGGCGCTGCTCGAGGTCGACGGCCTTGGCCAGGTCGATGAGCAGTCTCACGGTCTCGCGGGTGATGCGGTGCTTGCTGTAATCGATGTAGAGGTCGCCGACGGTGACGGTGAATTCGTCGCCCCGGCCGGGATCGTCATCGAACAGTTCACGCAGGTGGGTGTGCTCGATCTCCGCGTGATGCTTGAGCAGCGCATTCCACGCCGGGGTCGCCGTTGCGTCGGGGATGTGTTGAACCGCAGTCATGCCTTCCGACCCTAGTCAGGTTGACTGGGCCTGCGCTGACGACGGGATGAACGGGGGGCTAATCAGCCGGATCAGTGACCGAGTCGGCCGCGGCCCAGCCGGAGCAGCAGCATGGCCAGATCCTTGCCTTCGGGCCCGATCTCGCTGTAGCGCTCGATGACCTTCATCTCGCGGCTGTGCACGAGCCGGGTGCCGCCGGAGGCCATCCGGGCTTTGCCGATCGCCCTGGATACCTCGGTGCGACGTTTGACCGCGGCCAGGATCTCGGCGTCCAGCCGGTCGATCTCATGACGCAGGTCGTCGATGTCGGTGAGTTGTTCGGTCTCGATTGTCATGTCAGACTCCGGAATCTCATGATGTGGAGGGTTGTGCGGTGTCATCCGATTTCGGGCCTCACACAAGAGACGAGCCCCGGATCCGGACGGACCGCGGGGCTCTGGGAAGCAGCTACACCACGGGCACCGTTGGCCGGTACCCGTAGAAAAATCGCCACTGCGCATTGAGCACAAAATGAGTGTGCCACTTGGAGGCGTTCCAGCGCAAAGGTGTCGCCGAACGGCGGTAAGTTTGTCGGGATATGCCGCCGGCGACGATGCAGCGCGGAGCAATGAGGAGGAGCGGCGCAGTTTTGAGTGTGCAGCATGTGACCGAGGCCGGGGCGAACCTTCTCGACGGCCTGAACCCCGAACAGCGCCAAGCGGTGCTGCACCAAGGCTCGCCGCTGCTGATCGTCGCGGGCGCCGGCTCCGGCAAGACGGCCGTGCTGACCCGTCGCATCGCCTATCTGTTGGCCGCGCGCGATGTCAGCCCCGGTCAGGTGCTGGCGATCACGTTCACCAACAAGGCCGCCGCGGAGATGCGCGAGCGGGTCGCCACCTTGGTCGGCCCACGCGCCCGCTCGATGTGGGTGTCGACGTTTCACTCGACCTGCGTGCGGATTCTGCGCAACCAGGCAGCGCTGATCGAGGGGCTCAACTCCAACTTCTCCATCTACGACGCCGACGATTCGCGTCGCTTGCTGCAGATGATCGGCAAGGACATGGGCCTCGACATCAAGCGGTACTCGCCGCGACTACTGGCCAACGCCATCTCCAACCTCAAGAACGAGCTGATCGACCCGCAGCAGGCCGTGGCCGACCTGACGGACGAGACCGATGATCTGGCCCGCACTGTCGCCACCGTTTACGCCGAATATCAGCACCGGCTGAGGGTGGCCAACGCGCTCGACTTCGACGACCTGATCGGGGAGACGGTCGCGGTGCTGCAGGCCTTCCCGCAGATCGCGGACCACTACCGTCGGCGCTTCCGGCACATCCTGGTCGACGAATACCAGGACACCAACCACGCGCAGTACGTCTTGGTCCGCGAGCTGGTCGGCCGCGGCCCGGAAGACGGGGAAGACGGCGTCACGCCCGGCGAGTTGTGTGTGGTCGGCGATGCCGACCAGTCGATCTATGCGTTCCGCGGGGCCACCATCCGCAACATCGAGGACTTCGAGCGCGACTACCCGAATGCCACCACGATCCTGCTCGAGCAGAATTACCGATCCACGCAGAACATCCTGACGGCGGCCAACTCGGTGATCTCCCGCAATGCCGGACGCCGGGACAAGCGGCTGTGGACCGACGCCGGCGAGGGCGAGTTGATCGTCGGCTACGTCGCCGACAACGAGCACGACGAGGCCAGGTTCGTCGCCGAGGAAATCGATGCGCTGGCGGCGGGCAGCGGCATCACCTACAACGACGTCGCCGTCTTCTATCGCACCAACAACTCCTCGCGGTCGTTGGAAGAAGTGTTCATCCGGGCCGGAATTCCCTACAAAGTCGTTGGGGGAGTGCGGTTCTACGAGCGCAAGGAGATTCGCGACGTCGTCGCATACCTGCGGGTGCTGGACAACCCGGGCGACGCGGTGAGTATGCGACGCATCCTCAACACACCGCGACGCGGCATCGGTGATCGCGCCGAGGCATGCGTGGCGGTGTACGCCGAGAACACCGGTTCAAGCTTCGCCGACGCGCTCGAGGCGGCCGCCGACGGCAAGGTGCCGTTGCTGAACACCCGCTCCGTCAAGGCGATTGCGAGTTTCGTCGAGATGCTCGACGAGTTGCGCACCCGCCTCGACTCGTCGCAAGCCGATCTCGGCGAGCTGGTCGAGGCGGTGCTCGAGCGCACCGGATATCGCGCGGAGTTGGAGTCGTCGTCCGACCCGCAGGACCTGGCCCGGCTGGACAATCTCAACGAACTCGTCAGCGTCGCACATGAATTCGCGATCGATCTGGCCAACGCGGCCGCGCTGGACGAAGACGGCCCGATCGATGAGGACGTGCCGGACACCGGCGTGCTGGCGCAGTTCCTGGAACGTGTCTCGCTGGTCGCCGACGCTGATGGAATCCCCGAGCACGGCGCCGGCTTGGTGACGCTGATGACCTTGCACACCGCCAAAGGGCTGGAATTCCCGGTGGTGTTCGTCACCGGCTGGGAAGACGGAATGTTCCCGCACATGCGGGCTTTGGGTGATCCCCGCGAGCTCTCCGAGGAGCGACGACTTGCCTACGTCGGGATCACCCGGGCGCGCCAGCGGCTGTATGTGAGCCGGGCCAAGGTCCGGTCGTCCTGGGGTCAGCCGATGCTCAACCCGGAATCGCGGTTCTTGCGCGAGATCCCGCAGGAGCTCATCGACTGGCGGCGCACCGACCCCGCCCCGTCGTTCAGCGCACCGGTGAGCGGTGCCGGCCGGTTCGGCGCACCGCGGCCGTCGCCGACCCGCAGCAGCGGTGGCAGCAAGCGTCCGCTGCTGGCCCTGGAACCCGGCGACCGGGTCACCCACGACAAGTACGGGCTGGGCCGCGTCGAGGAGGTGTCAGGCGTCGGCGAATCGGCGATGTCGCTGATCGACTTCGGCAGTTCGGGGCGGGTCAAGCTGATGCACAACCACGCGCCCGTCGCGAAGCTCTAGCCCGCCGGGTGAACCCTAATCGAGCAGCCAAGCCTTCGTGCGCGGCAGCAGCGTCAGCACGGCGCTGGTGATCGGCAGTAGCGGCAGGGTGTGCACGATCCACGCCACGCGTGCCCCGGCGATGAACACGCCCAGGTACGTCAGGAGTGCGACGGCCGCACCGGCGACGATCAGATAGCGGCCGAGGTTTTGACGCAACAGCAGCAGGATCACGCCGCCGACGGTGGCCAGCGCGAACACCAAAGCCAAGAACGCCACCGCGACGCAGAACAGCCGATCAGATCGCCACCAGCCGGCGATCAACTCGGTGGCCACCACCGACGTGGCCCAGCCGCTGATGATGGTGACCGCTGATGCGGCTATCGCCGTGGCACCGCTGGGCTGAAAGCTCGTCGGGCCGGGGTATGGGTTCGGGGCGATCGGCTGCGGCGGCGGGGGTGGCTGGCGCGGGATGTGGGTGGTGCGAGTGTCGTCGACCACCGGCATCGCGCCGGTCGGAGCGCGCCGAATGATGCGTGTCTCAGGGTTGCCTGGTCTCGGGGTGTTTGGGTCGGTCACCGGTCAACCGGCGAAGGTGCCGACGCTCAGGCCGCGCTTGGCCAGCCACGGCACCGGGTCGATCCGCTGCGAGCCGCCCAGCAGCACCTCGAAATGCAGGTGTGGACCGGTGGAGTTGCCGCGATTGCCCATGGTGGCGATCTGATCGCCTGCCATCACCCGCTCGCCGACTCTGACCAGCGTGGTGTTGACGTGGCCGTACAGCGTGACCGTGCCGTCGGCGTGGCGGATCTTGACCCACATTCCGTACCCCGCCGTCGGGCCGGCGTCGATGACCACCCCATCGGATACCGCGTGGATCGGGGTGCCGATGGAGTTCGCGAGGTCGATGCCCGCGTGCAGGACGCCCCACCGGTAGCCGAACCCGGAGGTGAAGATGCCCTTGGTCGGCATCACGAAGAGTGGTTGCTGCAGTCGTGCCTCGCGCTCGGCGCGTTCCTGGGCGAAGGCGACGGCGTGGGCCAGCTCGGCGTTGTGCACCGCGACATTCGCGGCGGGCTGCACGGTGACCAGCTGCATGCCGTCGGAGGAGGTGCTGATCGGCCCGCCGGTCAGCGTCGCGGCGTCGGCGGTCAGGACGGTCTGGGCCTTGGAGTGATCGGGAGTCTCGGTGGCGGAGTGCGCGGCGGCGGCGGCGGCACCGGCAGCCATCGCGCCGATCAACACCCGGCCGCGGGTAGGCCCAGAAAGCTGCTTGCGATGCAGTCCGCGCCGGACCCAAGGCTCTGCGTCATCGCTGCCGCTGCGCACCGCGCGATGCGGTGCGGTCAGGCGTTCGGTGCGGGCCTCGGCCTCACTCGGGCCGTCGAGAAGCATGACGACGAGATCGTCGGTGACGTCCAAGTCGTCGAGCTCGGGAGCCCGCAGAACCTGTGCTTCTTTGTCGAATGTGGAGTTGTCGCTGAAGTCCAAGTCGTCGAAGTTACCGAGCTCACCAAATTCATTGAACGGAATGATGTCCGTGACTTCGTTGCGATGGAGCTGTGACCTGCGGTCGCTCGACGCCGAGAGCTCTCCCCGTGAGGAAGATGGTGCCGGGATCAGCTGGGTCAACCTGAATGTCCTTCGGGCCGTAACCATAACGTTATCTGGACCCTGAGACGTTAACCGGCGGGCGCGGGGCATGGCAAGCTAAGGCCGAAATCCCCTGGAGAAAGTGATTTGAATCACTTCTCTCAGTCCGGTGAGATCTGCCACAACGACCGGTGCCGACGACAGAACCCCCCGCGCGTCTCGATACAGTTCCCGCTAGCGGGCGTCGGAAAACCCGGCCCGCCTCCAAATAGGCCGACACACAGAAGTGAGCCCATGGATCTTTTCGAGTACCAGGCGAAAGAGTTGTTCGCCAAGCACAATGTTCCGACGACACCGGGCCGGGTCACCGATACCGCGGAGGGCGCGAAGGCCATTGCCGAGGAGATCGGCAAGCCCGTCATGGTCAAGGCGCAAGTCAAGGTCGGGGGCCGGGGCAAGGCCGGCGGCGTGAAATACGCCGCGGCCGCCGACGACGCCTACAACCACGCGAAGAACATCCTCGGCCTCGACATCAAAGGCCACGTCGTCAAGAAGTTGCTGGTGGCCGAAGCCAGCGACATCGCCGAGGAGTACTACATCTCCTTCCTGCTCGACCGCGCCAACCGCACCTACCTGGCCATGTGCTCGGTCGAAGGCGGCGTGGAGATCGAAGAGGTCGCGGCCACCAAGCCCGACCGGCTGGCCAAGGTCGCGGTGAACGCCGTCAAAGGTGTCGACCTCGCGACCGCCCGCTCGATCGCCGAGCAGGGCCACCTGCCCGCTGAGGTCCTCGACGCCGCAGCCATCACCATCTCCAAGCTGTGGGAGGTCTTCGTCGCCGAGGACGCCACCCTGGTCGAGGTCAACCCGCTGGTGCGCACCCCCGACGACCAGATCCTCGCGCTGGACGGCAAGGTGACACTGGACGGCAACGCCGACTTCCGGCAGCCCGGCCACGTCGAATTCGAGGACCGGGACGCCACCGATCCGCTGGAGTTGAAGGCCAAGGAGCACGACCTGAACTACGTCAAGCTCGACGGTCAGGTGGGCATCATCGGAAACGGCGCCGGGCTGGTCATGTCGACGCTGGACGTCGTGGCCTACGCCGGCGAGAAGCACGGCGGGGTCAAGCCGGCGAACTTCCTCGACATCGGCGGCGGCGCCTCGGCCGAGGTGATGACCGCCGGACTCGACGTGGTGCTCGGTGACGAGCAGGTCAAGAGCGTCTTCGTCAACGTGTTCGGCGGCATCACGTCGTGCGACGCCGTCGCCACCGGAATCGTGAAGGCGCTGGAAATCCTTGGTGACGACGCCAACAAGCCGCTGGTGGTTCGCCTGGACGGCAACAATGTCGACGAGGGCCGGCGCATTCTGGCCGAAGCCGCCCACCCGTTGGTGACGGTGGTGCCGACGATGGACGAAGCCGCCGATCGAGCCGCCGAGCTAGCGAACGCCTGAGCAAGGAGACAACCCATGGCTATATTTCTGACCGCAGAAAACAAGGTCGTCGTCCAGGGCATCACCGGCTCTGAGGCCACCAAGCACACCGCGCGGATGCTGGCTGCCGGCACGCAGATCGTCGGCGGGGTGAACGCCCGCAAGGCCGGCACGACCGTCGCGCACAAGGACGTGAACGGCGACCCGATCGAACTTCCGGTGTTCGGCACTGTCGTCGAGGCCATCGAGAAGACCGGCGCCGACGTGTCGATCATCTTCGTCCCGCCGGTGTACTCCAAAGACGCCATCATCGAGGCGATCGACGCCGAGATCCCGCTGCTCGTGGTCATCACCGAGGGAATCCCGGTGCAGGACACCGCGTACGCCTGGGCCTACAACCTCGACAAGGGCGCCAAGACCCGGATCATCGGCCCGAACTGCCCCGGCATCATCAGCCCCGGTCAGTCGCTGGTCGGCATCACGCCGGCCAACATCACCGGCTCGGGGCCCGTCGGCCTGGTGTCCAAGTCGGGCACGCTGACCTACCAAATGATGTACGAGCTGCGCGATTTCGGCTTTACCACGTCCATCGGCATCGGCGGCGACCCGGTGATCGGCACCACCCATATCGACGCGATCGAGGCGTTCGAGAAGGACCCCGACACCAAGATCATCGTCATGATCGGTGAGATCGGCGGCGACGCCGAGGAGCGGGCAGCCGACTACATCAAGGCCAACGTGTCCAAGCCGGTTGTCGGTTACGTCGCGGGGTTCACTGCGCCAGAAGGCAAGACGATGGGCCACGCGGGTGCCATCGTGTCCGGCTCGTCGGGCACCGCCGCTGCCAAGAAGGAAGCCCTCGAAGCGGCCGGAGTCAGGGTCGGCAAGACGCCGTCGGAAACCGCTGCGCTTGCGCGGGAAATCCTGGAGAGCCTGTAGCAAATTGGAACACGTTACAGGTCTCGGTTAGCCTGACGAACTAACACTTGTCAGGAGGTCTGTAATGGCCATCGATTCGCGTACGCCCGTCGTCGTCGGAGTGGGCCAGTTCACCGAGCGGATCGACGATCCCGGCTACCGCGGCATGTCCTCAGTCGACCTGGCGACCGAGGCCGTGCACGCGGCTCTCGCCGACACCGGCGCGGACGTGCGCGCGGTGGCGCAGGCCATCGAGGTGTTCGCCGGCCTGCGTCAGTTCGAGATCTGCACCCCGTTCACGAAGCCGCCGCTCGGTTGCTCCGACAACTACGTCCGATCGGTGGCACGACGCGTCGGCGCCGATCCGGCCCGCGCGGTGCTCGAACCCATCGGCGGCAACGGTCCGCAGAAACTGATGACGGAGTTCGCCGGGGCGATCGCCGCCGGTGACGTCGAGGTCGCGTTGATCCTCGGGTCCGAGCCCGGGTCGACGACGAAGTACTTCGCCGGGCGCGACGACAAGCCGGACTTCACCGAGCACGTCGGCGGCCAACTCGAGGACCGTGGTTACGGTTTCGAGCAGTACATGAGCGAGTACACCGCCAAGCACGGGCTGACCGGAGCGCCCGTCCAGTACGGGCTGCTCGACAACGCGCGCAGAGGACGGCTCGGGCTCAGCGTCGCCGACTACCGGCATGCGATGGCCGAGCTCTTCGCGCCGTTCACGGGAGTCGCCGCGAAGAACCCGTTCTCGTCCTCGCCGGTGGAACGGTCGGTGGAGGAGATCGAAACCGTCACCGACGAGAACCGAATGATCTGCGACCCGTATCCGCGGCTGCTGGTGGCGCGCGACACCGTCAACCAGGGAGCCGCCGCGCTGCTGATGTCGGTGTCGGCGGCCCGCCGGCTCGGGGTGCCCGAGGACAGGTGGGTTTATCTGCGCGGGCATGCCGATCAGACCGAGCAGGACTTGTTGGACCGCGTCGACGTCAGTATCAGCTATTCCGCCAAACAGGCTGTGGCAGAAGCGCTCCGGGGTGCGGACATCGGCATCGACGACGTGACGACGTTCGACCTCTACAGTTGCTTTCCGTTCCCGGTCTTCGCGGTGTGCGATGACTTCGGGCTCGCCGCCGACGACCCACGCGGTTTGACGCTCACCGGAGGCCTGCCGTATTTCGGCGGGCCCGGCAACAGCTATTCGCTGCACGGTATCGCGGAGACCGTCGCCGCCATGCGCGACAAGCCAGGCGCGTTCGGGCTCGTCGGCGCCAACGGCGGGGTGATGAGCAAGTATTCGGTGGGCGTGTACTCCACCGAATCCGGCGATTGGGCGCCCGACCGCAGCAAGGCATTACAACAGGACATCGCCGCACTGCCGAAGGTGCCGGTCACCCGAAACGCCAACGGCGCAGGCACCATTGAGACCTACTCGGTACGGTACGACTGGCCGACGACGACCGGCGTCATCATCGGTCGGCTCGACGCCGACGGCTCACGGTTCATGGCGCTCACCGAGAACGAGAACCTGGTGGCGTTGATGACCGACGGCGACCCGTTGGGAGCCGGGATCTCCGTGCAGTCGACCGACGACGGCATCAACCAGGCTTCGCTGCGCTGACTAGCCGGTGATCGCGTCGACCAGGCCCTGACAGTCCTCGACCGTCACCGTCAGCGCCGAGTGATCCCGCAGACCCAGCACCCGGCGAACGCGCGGCTCGAAATGGATGCACACCCCCTCGGTGGCGTTGGTGCCGAAGGTGAGCCCGTCGTCGGCCAGTGACAGCCGCGCGCCGACCGCGGTCCACCACCGGTACGGGCCGGTGACGTGAGCGTGCACCACCTGCGACAGCGGCGCGTCGACATGCAGCGGCCCGAATCGGGCGACCAGTCGACCGTCCTCGGTCACGGTGACGCCCTGTGCACTGGGCCACGCCCGGAACACCAGCCAGATCGGAGCCAGACGGGTCTCGTAGCGGTACGGGAAGTAGCGGCCCGGCCCCTCGTCGGCTGTCACCTGCGCCTCCGATCGTGAGTGGCTAGACCGCAGCAGCGAGCTTGCCGGCCAATCGTTCCACGTATGCGGCGACCTCATCCTCGGATTTGTCCGGCAACCCGAACAGCACCTCGGTCACGCCGAGTTCGGCCCAGTGCGCCAACTTCTCCGGCACCGGCTTGAAGTCCAGCGCCACGATCTGCGGTGCGCCGTCCCGGCCCGCGGAGGCCCAGGTGTCCTGCAGCAACTTCACCGGCCCGTCGATGTCGAAGTCGCGCGGGGTGGTGATCCAGCCGTCGGCGCTGCGTGCGATCCACTTGAAGTTCTTCTCGTTGCCGGCAGCTCCCACCAGCACCGGGATGTGCGACTGCACCGGCTTGGGCCACGCCCAGCTCGGCCCGAAGTTGACGAATTCGCCCTCGAATGCGGCCTCTTCCTGGGTCCACAGCGCGCGCATCGCCTCGATGTACTCACGCAGCATGGTGCGCCGTCGGCCGGCCGGGACGCCGTGGTCGGCGAGCTCATCGGTGTTCCAGCCGAACCCGACGCCCAGGCTGACCCGGCCGCCGGACAGGTGGTCGAGGGTCGCGATGGATTTCGCCAGGGTGATCGGATCGTGCTCGACGGGCAACGCCACCGCGGTGGACAGCCGGACCCGTGAGGTGACCGCGCATGCCGCGCCGAGACTGACCCACGGATCCAACGTGCGCATGTAGCGGTCGTCGGGCAGCGATTCGTCACCGGTCGTCGGATGGGCGGCCGCACGCTTCACCGGAATGTGCGTGTGCTCGGGCACGTAAAACGTCTGGAACCCGTGGTCATCGGCCAGTTTGGCAGCCGCTACCGGGGAGATACCGCGATCGCTGGTGAACAGCACGAGCCCGTAGTCCATGGATGAATTAGAACGTGTTCCAATCTTGCGGGCAAGCGCCGGGGGTGGGGTAACCGACCGCGACGGTCCGCCGAGGTCCGCGCCTCCCTACCGGTCGAGGTGCGCTAGCGTGGTTGATCGGCTCGCGTCGCAACCTCTCGCGCCGGCCGTCGCCACAGCGTTCACCGAGCGCTCCGGGGTAGCCTCGCGGGGAGCGGCGCGCGGGAGCAGCAGCGCCGCACGACAGTGGCGCCGCAACAGCATTGGAAGGCACAGGAGAAGCCATGACCTACCCGCCCGGCAGTCCCGGATATCCGCCCGCGCAGTCGTCGGGCTCCTACGGGGCCCCCGCCGCGCCGTCGTTCAACAAAGCCGACGACGGGGAGAGCAACCTCAAGCAGTATCTGACGATCGGGGTGCTGGCTCTCGGCCTGCTGATCTACTTGTTCAGCTACGGCCCGCTGATCACCCACGTGCTTCCCAACGGCGACGAGCTGGTCGAGAAGGATCCGCTTCCCATCGGATTGTCGCTGCTGGCCGGGCTGTTGGCCGGTGTGAGTCTGCTGCCCAAGGCCAAGAACTACTCCGCGGTGGTGACTGCCGTCGCCGCTGTGGGCGCGCTGCTGCTCATCGAGGACGCGATCGGCGCTTCCGGCCGGGGCTGGGCGTTGTGGGCCGCGGTGTCGGCCGCCGTGGTTCAGACCGCCATCGCCATCAGCGTGCTGTTGCTGGACGCCGGCGTCATCACTCCGCCTGTGCCGCGTCCCAAATACGACCAGTACGGGCACTACGGCCAGTACGGCTACTACGGCCAGCAGCAGGCTCCTTACCAGCAGTCCGGTTACGGCACGCAGTACGGCGGCTACCCGTCCGGGCCCACGACCGGCGGCTTCAGTGCACAACCTGGACCGCAGCCGGGCTCGCAGCACGGATCGCCCACCCCGCCAACCGGTTTCCCCAGCTTCAGCCCGCCGCCGTCATCATCCGGCGCCGGCGCTTCTGGTCAGGGCAACTCGGGGGACCACGGGGGGTCCGGCCACAGCCAGCCGTCATACGGCCAGGGTCAGCAGCCGCAGTCGCCGTCCTCGCCCTCGGGCCCGTCGCAGTCCTGACGGTGCGCACTCGGGTGCGCCGGGGCGCTTGCCAGACGGCCCGATGGGGATCGCTAGCGCGGCGAAGCCGGGCGCGGCGGGTCGCCATCCAGACGGCCCGATGGGGATCGCTGGCGCGGCGAAGCCGGGCGCGGCGGGTCGCCATCCAGACGGCCCGATGGGGATCGCTGGCGCGGCGAAGCCGGGCGCGGCGGGTCGCCATCCAGACGGCCCGATGGGGATCGCTAGCGCGGCGAAGCCGGGCGCGGCGGGTCGCCATCCAGACGGCCGCTGTGTAACGTCCTCGGACCGTGAGGCGCGTGCAGGACAGTCCAGCGGCGGGCGCCCGGCAGGCTCGTGATCTCCTTCGGGTCGCGTTCGGCCCGTCCGTGGTGGCGCTGATCGTCATTGCTGCTGTCACGCTGCTGCAACTGGTCATCGCCAACAGCGATATGACCGGTGCGCTGGGCGCGATCGCGAGCATGTGGCTGGGCGTGCATCAGGTGCCGATCTCCATCGGCGGCCGCGAGTTGGGCGTGATGCCGCTGCTGCCGGTGCTGTTGATGGTGTGGGGGACCGCGCGCACCACCGCGCACGCCACCCCGGTGACGGCGTCATGGTTCGTCATCCGGTGGATCGTCGCGTCGGCCATGGGCGGACCGCTGCTGATCGCCGCGATCGCATTGGCCGTCATCCACGACGCCGCATCGGTCATCACTGCGTTGCAGACGCCAAGCGCACTACGGGCTTTCGTCAGCGTGCTGCTCGTGCACGCCGTCGGCGCGTCCATCGGGGTGGGCTCGCGGATCGGCCGCCGGATGCTGGCAGCGTCGTCGCTGCCGGTGTGGCTTCCTGATTCGTTGCGCGCCGCCATGGCAGGTCTGCTGGCCCTGCTCGGATTGTCGGGCCTGGTCACGGCCGCCTCGCTGGTCGTGCACTGGGGGACCATGCAGGACCTGTACGCGATCACCAACTCCGTCTTCGGCCAGTTCAGCCTGACCGTGTTGTCGATTCTGTACGTGCCCAACGTCATCGTCGGGACCGCGGCGATGGCCGTGGGATCGAGCGCTCATCTGGGATTCGCGACGTTCAGTTCGTTCACCGTGTTCGGCGGCGACATCCCGGCACTGCCGTTGCTGGCCGCGGCTCCCCATCCACCGCTGGGCCCGGCGTGGGTCGCGCTGCTCATCGTCGGCGCCTCGGCGGGCGTCGCGCTCGGTCAGCAATGCGCCCGCCGGCCGCTGCCGCTGTTCGCGGCGATGGCGAAGTTGGGGATCGCTGCGCTGGCCGCCGCGGTGTCGGTGGCCGTACTGGGTTATGCAGGCAGCGGGGAACTGGGCAACTTCGGCGCCGTCGGAATCGACCAGGGCACGTTCGGCTTCGCGGTCTTCTTGTGGTTTGCCGCGGTCGGGTGGGCGACCGTCGCGATGGCCAGCGGGATCCGGTATCGCCCGCGCAAGCCCAGACCGGTGCGGCCCGCCGAACAACCGGTAGAACCGCCGATCGAAGCGGCTGTCCCCGTCGAGCCGATTGCCGATGTCGAGGACGACGAACTGAGCGTCGCCGCTGAGCCTGACGGCGTCGATGCCGACGAGCCGCCCACGCACGATTAGGCTCCCCCTGTGCAGCAACCGTTCCGTGTGCCTCCCAGTGCACCGGCACGAGTAGTGGTGCTGGCATCGGGCACCGGTTCGCTGCTGGCGTCGTTGCTGGACGCCGCCGTGGGTGACTATCCGGCACGGGTGGTCGCCGTCGGCGTGGATCGCGACTGCAAGGCCGTCGATATCGCGGCGGCGGCATCGTTGCCGAGCTTCCAGGTCCGTCTGGGCGACTATCCGGTCCGTTCTGCCTGGGACGCCGCGCTCACCGAAGCCACCGCGGCCCACTCACCCGATCTCGTGGTATCCGCCGGCTTCATGAAAATCCTTGGGCCAGAATTTCTTTCGAAATTCGTGGGCCGCACCCTCAACACGCATCCGGCACTGCTGCCGGCTTTCCCCGGCGCACACGGCGTGACCGACGCACTGGCCCACGGGGTGAAAGTCACCGGCTGCACAGTGCACCTGGTCGACGCCGGCACTGACACCGGCCCGATACTGGCTCAGCAGGCCGTCGCGGTCCTCGACGATGACGACGAGCAGACCCTGCATGAACGCATCAAGGTGATCGAACGGCAACTCCTGGTGGATGTGATCGCCGCAGTGGCCACTGGCGGCGTGACGTGGATTGGACGAAAGGCGACTATCGGATGAGCAACGACGGAAGAAGGCCGATCCGGCGCGCATTGATCAGCGTGTACGACAAAACCGGGCTCGTCGAACTCGCCAGCGGCCTACACGAGGCCGGCGTCGATATCGTCTCGACCGGCTCGACCGCGAAAACCATTGCCGACAAAGGCATTCCGGTGACACCAGTGGAGAAGGTCACCGGCTTCCCTGAAGTGCTCGACGGCAGGGTGAAGACCCTGCACCCCGGCGTGCACGCCGGCCTGCTCGCTGATCTGCGCAAGCCCGAACACGCCGAGGCGCTGGAGAAACTCGGGATCGCGGCGTTCGAGTTGGTGGTGGTCAATCTGTATCCGTTCAGCCAGACGGTGGAGTCCGGCGCGGGCGCCGACGAGTGCGTCGAGCAGATCGACATCGGCGGCCCGTCGATGGTGCGCGCCGCGGCGAAGAACCACCCCAGCGTCGCGGTGGTGACCGATCCACTCGGCTACGACGGAGCGCTCGCCGCAGTGCGCAACGGCGGGTTCACGCTTGCCGAGCGTAAGAGGTTGGCGTCGCTGGCCTTTCGGCACACCGCCGAGTACGACGTCGCGGTGGCCAGCTGGATGGAGTCGACGCTGGCGCCTGAGGAACCGGCGTCGGAGTTTCCGCAGTGGTTCGCCGGGACGTGGCGACGCTCGACCCAGCTTCGCTACGGCGAGAACCCGCATCAGCAGGCCGCGCTCTACGTCGACGACAGCGGGTGGCCCGGTTTGGCGCAGGCCGAGCAGCTGCATGGAAAAGAGATGTCGTACAACAACTTCACCGACGCCGACGCGGCCTGGCGGGCTGCCTTCGATCACGAGCAGACCTGTGTGGCGATCATCAAGCACGCGAACCCGTGTGGGATCGCGGTCTCATCGGTGTCGGTGGCCGACGCGCACCGCAAAGCCCACGAGTGCGACCCGCTCAGCGCGTTCGGCGGGGTGATCGCGGCCAACACCGAAGTGACCGTCGAGATGGCCGAATACGTCAGCACGATTTTCACCGAGGTGATCGTGGCGCCGGCCTACGCGCCGGGCGCCGTCGAGGTGTTGGCCCGCAAGAAGAATGTCCGGGTGCTGGTGGCAGCCGAACCGATCGGCGACGACACCGAGCGCCGTCAGATCAGCGGTGGGCTGTTGATGCAGCAACGGGACCGGATCGACGCCGACGGCGACAACCCGAACAATTGGACGCTGGCGACCGGTGACGCGGCCGGCCCGGACACGTTGGCGGATCTGGTCTTCGCCTGGCGAACCTGTCGCGCGGTCAAATCCAACGCGATCGTCATCGCGGGCGGCGGCGCCACCATCGGCATCGGTATGGGACAGGTGAACCGGGTCGACGCGGCCCGACTCGCTGTCGAGCGCGGCGGCGACCGGGTGCGCGGCGCGGTCGCGGCCTCGGATGCCTTCTTCCCGTTTCCAGACGGCCTGGAGACGCTCACGTCAGCAGGCGTGACAGCGATTGTGCATCCGGGCGGCTCGGTGCGCGACGACGAAGTCACCGCCGCGGCGACCAAGGCGGGTGTGACCCTTTACCTGACCGGCGCGCGGCACTTTGCTCATTAGCAGCTAGGCGCTGATGTCGTCCTGCACGGTGGTGGCGTAGCGGATGAACGCGGCGACCTCGTCGACCGCGCGACGCGCATCGGGGTTGACGTCGAAGGCGAGCTGGAACATGTGCATGGCCTTGTGCCACTGCTGCACCCAGACGTCGACGTCGTGTGCGCGCAGCCGATCAGCCAGCACGAAGGTGTCGTTGAGTAGCATCTCGTGAGTGCCGACCTGCAGTAGGAAGGGACCCAGGCCGTGCAGCGCGGCCTCCGGCGGCATCACTGGTGGCGGACGGGTGCCGTTGACGGTGGCGAACACGTCGTAGATGAACTTCACCGTCATGAACGGGAACATCACATCGCGATGCTGCTTGAGGGCCCGGTACTTCAGGCTCATGTCCGCCGACGTCAGCGGCGACATCAGCGCCTGCCCGGCCGGCACCGGCAGGCCGGCGTCGCGTGCGGCGATCGCGACAGCGGCGGCCATCAGTCCGCCCGCGGAGTCGCCGGCCAGCACGATCCGCTCGGGCGCGAACCCCATCGACAGCACATGCCGGTAGGCGTCCAGCCCGTCGGCGACGGCTTCTTCGATGCTGGCCTGCGGGGCAAGGCGGTAGCCGACGTTGAACACTCTCGCGTCGGTCGCGGCGGACAACCGGCTCACGAACCGCCGATGCGAGTTGAGCCCGAGGGTCACCAGCGCCGAGCCGTGGAAGTAGACGATGAGCGAGTCGGACTCGCGCGCCTGCGCTGCGACCACCCATTCGGCTGGGCAGTTCGGCAGCGCGACGCGGGTCACGTCGGTGCCGGGCAGCGGCGGAATCAAGCCCAGCGGGCCGTCGATGCCGTCGAGTCGCGCCCGCTGCAACAGGTCGGGGTTAGCGCGGTTGACGGCCATGCCGATGACGGTCAGGGTAGCCAGCACCGGCTTGACGAAGATTGCAGTCAGCAGCGCGATCAGCCTGGACTGCCACGCCGCGGGGCCGAAGTGCGCGATGCCGGGTCGTTGTCGCCAGTCGGATGAATTCACGGTACCGAGGGTATCGAGTAGATGGTCATCAGCCGCCGGCACCCGCTGTGAGCTTCGCGCCGAAGTGCGGCATGAGTTGCGTGGGCCACTCAGTGGCGCGGGTTTGAACGCGGGCCGACCGTTGAGCGAACGACCGCAGATCGCTCTGACGGGTCGCCGCGATTTCGTTCCGAACAAGATCAACTCGGCATACAGTCCACACCAGGACGCGTCGACAGCGGCGGGTCCCGAGTGATTCGCGAAGTATTCGAGAGGAAAAAATGCACGCGGTAACAAAAAAGAGAACAGCGTCGTTCTCCATCGCCATTGCAGTCGTGGCGATGATGGGCGCGGGTTGTCATCAGAAGGACAACTCGAGCAACTCGAGTTCGGCGACGTCATCGTCGGCCACTTCGTCGTCAGCGGCTGCCGAGGCACCGTCGACGACCGCAGCTGCACCGACCTCGACGCAGATCGCCGGCAAGAACGGCACCGAGTACACCGTGCAGGGGCCGATCCTGGCGAAGTGGGAGACCCTCACTGACGAGCAGAAGAAGGACCTGGGTGCTCCGTACGACAACCAGAAGCCCACGCTGGACAACACCGGTGTGTACCAGCAGTACGACGGTGGCGTCTTGATCTACAAGAACGGTGGACCGGTTTACTTGGTCTGGGGCAAGATCCGCGACGCGTGGAACGACAACCAGGCATCGCAGGGCAAGCTGGGTTACCCGACCGCCGATGAGACGAAGGAACCCGACGGCACCTACAAGTCGACGTTCGAGCACGGCACCATCACCTGGAAAGAGGGCGACGAGAAGGCGACCGTCACCCTGAGCTAGCCGCAGCATTCACCTCGGGAAGGCCGGGCAATCCACGTGGTTGCCCGGCCTTTCTCGCTGTTTCTGGGTTCCGAACAGACACAGGGCGGTGCCGTATTCGCCGAGCCGTCGTAGCGTGGTGTGGTGACCGCTGCCAATAATCTGCCCCGCACCGTCGGCGAGCTGCGTGCCGCCGGGCACCGCGAACGGGGAGTCAAGCAAGAAATCCGGGAAAACCTGCTGACGGCATTGTCTGGAGGGCCCGACGCCCCCGAGATCTGGCCGGGCATCCTGGGCTTCGAGGACACCGTCTTGCCGCAGCTGGAGCGGGCTCTGATCGCCGGTCACGACTTCGTTCTGCTCGGTGAGCGTGGGCAGGGCAAGACCCGATTGCTGCGGGCATTGACCGGCCTGCTCGACGAGTGGACGCCGGTGATCGCCGGCGCCGAGCTCGGCGAGCATCCCTACTCGCCGATTACGCCGGAGTCGATCCGCAAGGCGGCGACGCTCGGCGACGACCTGCCGATCGAATGGCGGCACCGCAGCGAGCGCTACACCGAGAAGCTGGCCACGCCCGACACCAGCGTGGCCGACCTCGTCGGTGACATCGACCCGATCAAGGTCGCCGAAGGCCGCAGTCTGGGCGACCCGGAAACCATTGCCTACGGCCTGATCCCGCGGGCGCACCGCGGCATCGTCGCCGTCAACGAGCTGCCCGACCTGGCCGAGCGCATCCAGGTGTCGATGCTGAACGTGATGGAGGAACGCGACATCCAGGTCCGCGGCTACACGCTGCGATTGCCGCTCGACGTACTCGTCGTGGCCAGCGCCAACCCCGAGGACTACACCAACCGCGGCCGCATCATCACCCCGCTCAAGGACCGGTTCGGCGCCGAGATCCGCACGCATTACCCGCTGGAGCTCGACGCCGAGGTCGCGGTGATTCGTCAGGAGGCCCATCTCAGCGCCGCGGTGCCCGAATACCTGATCGGGGTGATCGCCCGGTTCGCCCGCTACCTGCGGGAGTCCAGCTCGGTCGATCAGCGGTCCGGGGTGTCGGCGCGGTTTGCCATCGCGGCGGCCGAGACCGTCGCGGCCTCCGCGCGCCACCGCGGCGCGATATTGGGGGAGACCGACCCGGTGGCCCGGGTGGTCGATCTGGGGACCGTCATCGACGTGCTGCGCGGCAAGCTGGAATTCGAGTCCGGGGAAGAAGGACGCGAGCAGGCCGTGCTGGAACACCTGCTGCGCCGTGCGACCGCCGACACGGCCTCGAGAGCGCTGGGCGGTCTGGACGTCGGTCCGCTGGTCGTCGCGGTCGAGGGCGGTTCCGCGGTGACGACGGGTGAGCGAGTGGCGGCCAAGGACGTTCTCGCGGCGCTGCCGGACCTGCCGGTGATCGAGCAGATCGCCAAGCGGCTCGGCGCGGAATCCGAGGGCGAGCGCGCTGCTGCGCTCGAATTGGCGCTGGAGGCTTTGTATCTGGCCAAGCGCGTCGACAAAGTATCCGGGGAAGGCGAAACCGTCTATGGCTAGAAGCCATTCGTCACGGTATGCGGCGTACACCGGCGGGCCTGACCCGCTGGCTCCGCCGGTGGATCTGCGCGAGGCTCTCGAGCAGATCGGGCAGGACGTCATGGCGGGCACGTCGCCGCGCCGGGCGCTGTCCGAGCTGTTGCGCCGCGGCACCAAGGATACGAACGGCGCCGACCGGTTGGCCGCCGAGGTCAACCGTCGGCGTCGAGAACTGCTGCGTAACAACAACTTGGACGGCACGCTGCAAGAGATCAAGAAGCTACTCGACGAGGCCGTGCTGGCCGAGCGCAAAGAACTGGCCCGCGCACTGGACGACGACGCGCGGTTCGGCGAGCTGCAACTCGACGCGCTGCCGCCGTCGCCGGCCAAGGCGGTCCAAGAACTCTCCGAGTACGACTGGCGCAGCAACGAAGCGCGTCAAAAATACGAGCAGATCAAGGATCTGCTCGGCCGGGAGATGCTCGACCAACGCTTCGCCGGCATGAAGCAGGCGCTCGAGGGAGCCACCGACGAGGACCGTCAGCGCGTCAACGACATGCTGAACGACCTCAACGGGCTGCTGGACAAGCACTCGAAGGGCCAAGACTCGCAGCAAGACTTCCAAGACTTCATGGACAAGCACGGCGAGTTCTTCCCGGAGAACCCGCAGAACGTGGAGGAGTTGCTGGATTCGCTGGCCAAACGCGCCGCGGCCGCGCAGCGGTTCCGCAACAGCCTCAGCGCAGAACAGCGCGCCGAGCTGGATGCGTTGGCGGAGCAGGCATTCGGATCGCCGTCGCTGATGGAGGCGCTGGGTCGGCTGGACGCCCACCTCCAGGCGGCCCGGCCGGGCGAGGACTGGGACGGCTCATCGCAGTTCTCCGGCGACAACCCGCTGGGCATGGGCGAAGGCGCCCAGGCGCTGGCCGACATCGGCGAGCTGGAGCAGCTCGCCGAGCAGCTGTCGCAGAGCTATCCCGGCGCCACGATGGACGATGTCGACCTCGACGCGCTGGCCCGCCAACTGGGCGACCAGGCTGCTATCGACGCCCGAACGCTCGCCGAGCTCGAGCGCGCGCTGGTCAACCAGGGCTTCCTGGACCGCAGCTCGGACGGCCAATGGCGGTTGTCGCCGATGGCGATGCGACGCCTCGGCGAAACGGCGTTACGCGATGTGGCCCAACAACTTTCCGGCCGTCGCGGCGAGCGGGAGCACCGGCGTGCCGGCGCGGCGGGTGACCTTACCGGCGCCACCCGACCCTGGCAGTTCGGCGACACCGAGCCGTGGAACGTGACCCGGACGCTGACCAACGCGGTGCTCCGGCAGGCCGGAACGTCGTCGGACACGCCGGGCGCGATCTCCATCACCGTCGACGATGTCGAGGTGTCCGAGACCGAGACCCGCACTCAGGCAGCGGTTGCGCTGTTGGTGGACACGTCGTTCTCGATGGTGATGGAGAACCGCTGGCTGCCGATGAAGCGCACCGCGCTCGCGCTCGACCATCTGGTGCGCACCCGATTTCGCTCGGATGCCTTGCAGATCATCGCGTTTGGCCGCTATGCGCGAACCATGACCAGTGCCGAACTGATGGGCCTGGAAGGCGTCTACGAGCAGGGCACCAACCTGCACCACGCCCTCGCACTGGCCGGCCGGCATCTACGACGGCATCCCAACGCGCAGCCCGTGCTGCTGGTGGTCACCGACGGTGAGCCGACCGCGCATCTCGAAGACGACGGCAGCGGACGATCATCGGTGTTCTTCGATTACCCGCCGCATCCGCGGACCATCGCCAACACCGTGCGCGGCTTCGACGAGATGGCTCGACTGGGCGCGCAGGTGACCATCTTCCGGCTGGGTAGCGACCCCGGGCTGGCCCGGTTCATCGACCAGGTGGCACGTCGCGTCGAGGGTCGGGTGGTCGATCCCGATCTCGATGGGCTGGGTGCTGCTGTGGTCGGCGACTACCTGCGGTCTCGCCGGCGGCGGTGACGCCGCGGCCTAACTCGGGGTCTTACGGTTCTTTCGTTTGATGCCGACGCCGCCCCACAGCGAGAAGCCGTGAATCCGAACGGTCGGTGCGCCGGGCGTGCCTTCGGTCGTGACGTGATGGTCGAAGCCGCCCATCACGCCGTGACCCTTGATCTCGACGTTGACCTCGGGCGGCAGCAGGATGGTCTGCCCACCCATGATCGACGTCGCGTGGATCTCGACCTCGGTGGAGGTGAAGTCGGCGTAGCGCAGATCGATCACGCCGCCGCCCCACAGCGCGAACGTGGTCAATTTCTTCGGCACATTCCAGCGACCGCGCCGCTCGAACGCGCTCATGATGGCCAGCAGCAGCATCGACGGCGCGGGCTTACCCGTCCGGGAACTCACCGACGAACCCAACAGATCCGACCGCAGTTGGTCGAGCTCGTCGTACGTCTGCGCCGCGTATGCCTTGGCGAGCCGGTCTTCGTAATCGCTCATCTGCAACTTGCCTTGAGCGGCCGCGTCGGTCAGCAACTGAGCCACCTCGATGCGATCGGTCTCAGCGGCACGCGCATTCGCGTTCTGCTGGTCCGCCGCCCCGCGCTGCGCTGACTTGCTCATCAGTGACGAGCCTACGTCTAACACATTTTGCTGCACGGGATCTTCGCCAAACTGTTGCGCCACCCTCAGAATTCACTCAGCTAGGTGTTCGAATTGTTCGCCGCGCGTTGGGTGAGCCGGTCGTAGATGGGTTCAGATCGCAGTGCGATGGCGACAAGCATCGCGATGGCGCAGGCCCCGAGCATGGGTGGCAATTGGTTGGTGACGCCCGTCATTTCGGTCGCGAGGATCAGGCCCGTGACGGGGGCATGCACCGACGCGGTGAAGAAGGCGGCCATGCCGATCAAAGCGCAGGCGGCCAGGCTCGGCATGGCGTGCGGTGTGACGTGCTTGGCCACCAGCCCGATGATCAACCCAGCATCTGCTCCGAGAACGAGCATGGGGGCGAACAAACCACCGGGGGTGGAGGCGGCGTAGGAGGCGACCCCGAGAGCGAACCGCAGGACGAGCGCGCCGGTGATCGCGAGCAGAGTGCCCTGGCCGAGAAGCGCATGTTGGGTGAGGTTGTCGCCGCTGCCGGCGAGGCCCGGCGCCACCCAGACGAGCAGCCCGGTGACCGCGCCCGTCGCCGCGGCACGCGCCTCGTTCGGCCAACGGCTGGCGTCTGCCCGGCGGAGCCCGAACATCACGGCTGCGTTGTAGAGAACGCCGAGCAAACCCGTCAGGATCCCGATGGCGAGCACCCAACCGGACTCGATCAGCCGCGGGTTGGTCAGCGGTTTCATCGCGAACTCGTATCTCGACGGCATCAGCAGGCGGGCGGCGGCAAACCCGGACGCAGACGCAATGAGGGTCGCGACCGTGGTACGCGGGTCGAAGCGCTTGACCAGCTCTTCGAGGACGAAAACCCCGCCGGCGATAGGGGCGTTGAATGCGGTGGCAAGCCCCGCGGCTGCGCCACCGGCCACCAGGACGCGCAAGTCGGCAAGGTTGCGCCGGGTCAGGGTGGCGACGATGACGGCGGCGGTGCCGCCCATCTGAACCGAAGGCCCCTCGCGCCCCAGTGCCAGACCACTGCCGATTGCCAGCAGCCCACCGATGTATTTAACCGGCAGGATCCGAAATCGGTCGGGCTTGACGCGGCCGTCGGCGATCGCCTCGACACGCGGAATCCCGCTACCTTCGGCGTGCGGTTCGACCCGGCGAACCAGGGCTGCCGCGAGGGTGGCGGCGGTGGTGCAGACCAGCACGACGACGATCAACCCCCACCAGTTTCCGTGCGCCCAGGCAGCCAGGCTGTTGCGCAACCGCGCAGCCTCTTCGAGGAGCAGCCGGAAGGTGGCCGCTCCGATACCGGTGATCACCCCGACCAGCGCGGCCGCGACGACGAACCCGATCAGGCTTTCGGCGCCCTCGCCGCGGTCATCGACTGGATGCGTGGTCGGACGTTGCCAACCGGTCAACAGGCTGCGCAGAACATCCTGGGCGGGCACGTCAGAATCCTATTGCCGCCTCCCCGGCGGGCTGTTACCCGGGCGGGGCCTGATGGCCGGCCCAGCGCGGGGGCCGCTTCTCCAGGAATGCCAACATACCTTCGCGGGCCTCGTCGGAGACGAACAGCCGTGCCGACTCGGCGGCGAGCCGTTCGGCGTCGCGGTCGAACCCCTCCAGGATGGCGGCGGTGGTCAGCGCCTTGGACGCGGCCAGCCCTTGCGGCGAGCCGCGCCCGATGTCGGCCACCAACGATGCCACCGCGGCGTCGACGTCCTCGGCGGCCATCGTGATCAACCCGATCTCGGCGGCGACGGCGGCATCGAATTTCTCGCCGGTCAGGTAGTAACGCGCCGCGGCCCGCGCGGACAGCTTCGGCAGCAGCGTCAGCGAGATGATCGCCGGCGCGACGCCGATGCGGGCTTCGGTGAGCGCGAAGGTGCTCTGCGACCCGGCGACGGCGATATCGCACGCGGCGACCAAGCCCATGCCGCCGGCGCGGACGTGGCCGTCGACGGCGGCGATCACCGGCCGCGGCGACTCGACGATGGCGCGCAGTAGCGCGGCCATCTCCCTGGATCGCGCCGCGGTCGCCTCGGCGGGATCGGTGTTCGCCGATCCCTGGGCGAGGTCGGCGCCGGCGCAGAACGTGTTGCCGGTGTGGCCGAGCACCACGGCCCGCACCGACGGGTCGGCGGCCGCGTCACGCAGGCCCTCATGCAACTGGCCGACCAGCGCGGCCGACAACGCGTTGCGGTTGTGCGGCGAATTCAGCGTCAGCCGCGCTACCTGACCATCGACGCTGTAGTCGACAACCCGGTCCATCAGTAGCTGCGCGGCAGGCCGAGCGATGTCTGCGCGACGAAGTTGAGCACCATCTCCCGGCTGACCGGAGCGATCCGGCCGAGCCGTGCCGAGGCCATCATCGCCGCGACGCCGTACTCCTTGGTCAGCCCGTTGCCGCCCATCGACTGCACGGCCTGATCGACTGAGCGCGTAGCGGCCTCGGCCGCAGCGTATTTGGCCATATTGGCGGCCGTCGCCGCGCCGCCGTCGTCGCCGTTGTCGTAGAGCGTCGCGGCCTTCTGCATCATCAGCTTGGCCAACTCCACCTCGATGTGGCACTGCGCCAACGGATGCGACAGCCCTTGGTGCGAGCCGATCGGCGTGCCCCAGACCTGGCGGGTCTTGACGTAGTCGGCGGCGCGGTCCAGCGCGAAGCGGCCCATACCGACGCTGCTGGCCGCACCCATGATGCGCTCGGGGTTCAGGCCCGCGAAAAGCTGTGCGATCGCGGCATCTTCGGCACCGACCAGGGCGTCGGCAGGCAGTCGGACGTCGTCGATGAACACCTGGAACTGTCGCTCGGGGCTGATGATCTCCATGTCGATCGGGGTGTAGGTGAAGCCGGGCGTGTCGGTGGGCACGACGAACAGCGCCGGGCGCAGCTTGCCGGTCTTGGCTTCCTCCGAGCGGGCGACCACCAGCACCGCCTGGGCCTGGTCGACACCGGAGATGTAGACCTTCTGCCCCTTCAGGATCCAGTCGCTGCCGTCGCGGCGGGCGGTGGTGGTGATCTTGTGCGAGTTGGATCCGGCGTCGGGTTCGGTGATCGCGAACGCCATCGTGATGGTTCCGTCGGCGATACCGGGGATCCAGCGCTTCTTCTGCTCTTCGGTGCCGAACTTGGAGATGATCGTGCCGTTGATGGCCGGCGACACCACCATCAGCAGCAGCGCGCTGCCCGCGGCCGCCATCTCCTCCATCACCAGCGACAACTCGTACATACCGGCACCGCCGCCGCCGTACTCCTCGGGCAGGTTGACGCCCAGGAAGCCGAGTTTGCCTGCTTCGGACCACAATTCGTCGGTGTGCTCTTGAGCACGAGCTTTCTTCAGGTAGTACTCGCTGCCGAAGTTGGATGCCCATTCGGACACCGCTTTGCGCAGCGCCCTACGGTCTTCGTTCTCGATGAAGCTGCTGTCGGTCATGGGTGTTGCTCCTTCTGCTTTATTGATCCTCGGGCGCTTCGACTCGTGCCATGACGGCGCCGACTTCTACCTGCCGGCCGGTATCCACGTTGAGCTCGGCCAGCACCCCGTCGGTCGGTGCGGTGATGGTGTGCTCCATCTTCATCGCCTCCAGCCAGATCAGCGGCTGACCGGCTGTCACGGTATCGCCGACCGCGGCGCCAAGCCGAATCACGTTGCCGGGCATCGGCGCAACCAGCGAACCCTTCTCGACGGCGGATCCCGGCTCGGGGAATCGGGGCAGCGCCGTCAGATGGACCGGCCCGGTCGCCGAGTCGACATACACGTCGTGTTCATAACGCTCTACCGCGAAGCTGCGGGCCACACCGTTGTCGTCGGCCAACACGACGTCGTCGGCCGAGGCCGAGACAAGGTGAACCGACTCGTCGGCCGGCAGTATCACACTCGTTCGGGTGAAGCGGTATTCGACGCGATGCTCGTCGCCCGCGTCGTCCAGATAGGTCTTGACCTGATAGCCGGACGCCAGATTGCGCCAGCCGCCGGGTATGGAGCCGAACACGGTGGCAGTCGCGCGGTTGTGCACCGCGTCGGCGAGCGCCGCCGCGATCGCCGACAACCGGATGTGGTCGCCGTCGACCAGTGGGGCGGCCAACTCGGCCAGGCCGTGTGTCGTGAAGAACGCCGTGTCGGTGGCGCCGTCCAGAAACGCCTGATGGCGCAGCACGTTGACCAGCAGATCGCGGTTGGTGCGCACACCGTGAATGCGACTGCGGGTCAGCGCATCTGCCAGCACCATCGCCGCCTGGCGGCGGGTCGGGGCATACGAGATGACCTTGGCCAGCATCGGGTCGTAGTGGATCGACACGACCGAACCGTCGACGATCCCGGAGTCCAGCCGGATCCCGGTGCGCGCCCCGAGGGTGGCGAACTGGGTCCGCACACCGGGCACGTCGACGTGGTTCACCAGACCGGCCTGTGGCTGCCAGTCCTTGGCCGGATCCTCGGCGTAGAGCCGGGCCTCGATCGAATACCCTTGCGCCGCAGGTGGCTCAGTGTCCAGCCGGCCGCCGGCGGCGACGTGGATCTGCAGCTCGACCAGGTCGACTCCGGTGGTCTCCTCGGTGACCGGGTGCTCGACCTGCAGTCGGGTGTTCATTTCCAGGAAGTAGAAATCGCCGTCGTCATCGGCGAGGAACTCGACGGTACCCGCACCGGTGTAGCCGATCGCGCCGGCGGCCAGCCTGGCCGCGTCGAACAGCTTGGCCCGCATGCCCGGTACGCGTTCGACCAACGGCGACGGCGCTTCTTCGATGATCTTCTGGTGGCGGCGCTGGATGGAGCATTCCCGTTCACCGACCGCCCACACGGTGCCGTGGGTGTCAGCCATCACCTGAACCTCGACGTGGTGGCCGGTGGGCAGGTAGCGCTCGCAGAACACGGTGGGGTCGCCGAACGCGGACTGTGCCTCGCGCTGAGCGGCCGCGACTTCGCTTGGCAATGCGTCCAATTCGTGGACGACCCGCATTCCGCGGCCACCCCCACCGGAGGATGCCTTGACCAGCACCGGCAACTGGTCTGCGGTGACCGATTCGGGGTCGAGTTCGTCGAGCACCGGAACACCGGCCGCCGACATCAGCTTCTTGGATTCGATCTTCGAGCCCATCGCCCGGACCGCGTCGATCGGCGGCCCGATCCAGGTCAGGCCGGCGTCGACGACGGCTTTGGCGAATTCGGCGTTCTCCGAGAGGAATCCGTAACCCGGATGCACCGCATCGGCTCCGGCGGCGCGGGCCGCGGCGATCAGCGCCTCGGCGTTGAGGTAGTCGTTGACCTTCGGCAGCCGTACCCGGGCGTCGGCTTCGGCGACGTGTGGCGCATCGGCGTCCGGGTCGGTGTAGACCGCGACGGTGCCCAGGCCGAGCCGCCGGCAGGTGGCGAAGACCCGACGGGCGATCTCCCCGCGATTGGCGACCAGTACTCGAGTGATTCCCATGTCGATCACATCCGGAAGACGCCGAAGTTCGACGTCCCTTTGATCGGGCCATTGGCGATGGCGGACAAACACATTCCCAACACGGTGCGGGTGTCGCGCGGGTCGATCACCCCGTCGTCGTAGAGCATGCCGGACAACACCATCGGCAGTGACTCGGCTTCGATCTGTCCTTCTACGGCGGCCCGCATGGCGGCGTCGGCTTCTTCGTCGACCTGTTGTCCGCGGGCCTCGGTGGCAGCCCGGTTGACGATCGACAGCACGCCCGCCAACTGGGCGCCGCCCATCACCGCGGATTTGGCGCTGGGCCAGGCGAACAGGAATCGCGGGTCGTAGGCGCGTCCGCACATCCCGTAGTGGCCTGCGCCGTAAGACGCCCCGATCAGCAGCGAGATGTGCGGGACCGTCGAGTTGGACACGGCGTTGATCATCATCGAGCCGTGCTTGATCATGCCGCCTTCCTCGTAGTCCTTGCCGACCATGTAGCCAGTCGTGTTGTGCAGGAACAACAGTGGCGTGTTCGAGCGATTGGCCAACTGGATGAACTGGGTGGCCTTCTGTGACTCCTCGCTGAACAGCACGCCACGCGCGTTGGCGAGGATGCCCAGCGGGTAGCCGTGCAGCCGGGCCCAGCCGGTCACCAGCGACGAGCCGTACATGGCTTTGAATTCGTCGAACTCCGACCCGTCGACGATGCGGGCGATCACCTCGCGCGGGTCGAACGGGATACGCAGGTCCGAGGGCACGATGCCGATCAGTTCTTCGGTGTCGAACAGCGGCTCGGTCACCGTCGCCGGAGCCGGCCCCTGTTTGACCCAGTTCAGCCGGGCGACGATGCGACGGCCGATCCGGATCGCGTCGAGTTCGTCGACGGCGAAGTAGTCGGCTAGGCCGGAGACCCGGGCGTGCATCTCCGCGCCACCGAGCGACTCGTCGTCGGATTCCTCGCCGGTGGCCATCTTGACGAGCGGCGGTCCGGCCAGAAACACCTTGGACCGCTCCTTGATCATCACCACGTGATCGGACATGCCCGGGATGTAGGCACCGCCGGCGGTGGAGTTACCGAAAACCAAGGCGACAGTGGGGATCCCGGCCGCCGAGAGCCGAGTCAAGTCGCGGAACATCTGCCCGCCGGGGACGAAGATCTGCTTCTGTGTCGGCAGGTCCGCCCCACCGGATTCCACCAGCGAAATCACCGGAAGCCGGTTCTCGAAAGCGATCTGGTTGGCCCGCAGAATCTTTCGCAACGTCCACGGGTTGCTGGTGCCGCCCTTGACTGTCGGGTCGTTGGCGACGATCAGGCACTCCACCCCGGAGACCGCGCCGATGCCGGTCACCGTGCTGGCACCGACCTTGAAGTCGCTGCCCCAGGCGGCCAGCGGGCTGAGTTCGAGGAACGGGGAATCCGGGTCGAGAAGCATCTCGATGCGTTCCCGCGCGGTCAGCTTGCCACGGTCATGGTGTCGCTCAACGTATTTGGCGCCACCGCCTTCCAGCGCCTTGGCCAGCTCGGCCCCGATCTCGTCGAGCCTGGACTCCGCGGCCTCGGCTGCGGCGGCAAACGCGTCGGCTTTCGGGTCGAGTACCGACTTCAAGGTCGTCATAGCCACCGCCGCAGAGCGAAGCGATGAGGAGGAGGCGAAAAGATCATGATTGATACCCCAGCAATTTCGCGGCCAATGCGGTCATGATCTCGGTCGTGCCTCCGCCGATGCCCAGGATTCGCATGTCGCGGTACTGGCGTTCGATTTCAGATTCAGCCATGTAGCCCATCCCGCCGAACAGCTGGACCGCCTGATTGGCCACCCACTCACCGGCCTCCACCGCGGTGTTCTTCGCGAAACACACCTGGGGCAGCAGGTTGGTCTCGCCCGCGAGTTGGCGCTCCACCACGTTGCGTGAGTAGACCCGGGCGACATCGATACGGCGTGCCATCTCGGCCAGCGTGTTCTGCACTGACTGCCGCGAAATCAACGGCCGGCCGAACGTTTCGCGGTCGCGGCACCACTGCACCGTGATGTCCAGACAGCGCTGTGCGCTGGAATACGCCTGTGCGGCGAGACCGATGCGCTCTGCGACGAAAGCCTCTGCGATCTGGGCGAAGCCGCTGTTCTCGGCACCGATTAGATTGCTCACCGGCGCGGCGGCGTCGGCGTAGGACAACTCCGCGGTGTCCGAGGACCGCCAGCCCATCTTGTCCAGTTTGCGGGTCACCTCGAAACCCGGTGTGCCCTTCTCGACGACGAGCAGCGAAACCCCCGCCGCGCCAGGGCCTCCGGTGCGCACCGCTGTGACGACGAAGTCGGCCCGCACCCCGGAGGTGATGTACGTCTTGGCGCCGTTGACGATGTACTGATCGCCCGAGCGCGTCGCGGTGGTACGTAGATGACCCACATCTGAACCGCCGCCGGGCTCGGTGATCGCCAGCGAGCCGATCAGCTCACCGGCCAGCGTCGGGCGCACGAACGTATCGATCAGCCGTTGGTCGCCGGAGGCGACCATGTGCGGCACCGCGATGCCGCAGGTGAACAACGAGGCGAACACGCCGCCGGGCACGCCGGCCTGGTGCAGCTCTTCGCAGACGATCACCGCGTCGGCGCCGTCACCGCCGCCGCCGCCGACCTCCTCGGGAAAGCTCACCCCCAGCAAGCCTGTTTCTCCTGCGGCGCGGTGTAATTCGCGCGGCAAATCACCGCTGCGCTCCCATTCGTCGACGTGCGGCAGAATTTCTCGCTCGGCGAACGAGCGCACAGTCTTGCGCAGCTGCTCGCGCTCGGGTGTGGTCCAGATGTTCACAACAGCCTCTCCGGAATGTCGACATGGCGGCTGCGCAGCCATTCACCCAGCCCTTTGGCTTGCGGGTCGAATCGCGCCTGATACGCGACGCCCTGCCCGAGGATGCCCTCGATGACGAAGTTCACCGCGCGCAGGTTCGGCAACAGATGCCGGGTGACCGGCAGGTCGGCCGTCTCGGGCAGAAGCTCGCGCAGCAGTTCGACGGTAAGGGTGTTGGCCAGCCAACGCCACTGCTCGTCGGTGCGCACCCACACGCCGACATTGGCCGACCCGCCCTTGTCGCCGCTGCGGGCAGCGGCGATCCGGCCGAGCGGTACCCGCTGCGTCGGCCCATCGGCCAACGCATCCGGCAGCGCCGGCACAGAAACCTGTTCGAGCTCGAGAGTGTCTGTGGCACTGGGAATCTCGACGCGGGTCCCGTCGGCGCGCACGGCGGCGTGCTGCACGGCGGTGGCGTCGACGTAGCCGGGAGTGAACACCCCGTACACCTGACCGTCGCCGGGCGGCGCCGTCACGGTGAATCCCGGATAGCTCGCGAGAGCCAATTCGACTGCGGCCGAAGAGAACTGACGTCCGACATTGGCCGGGTCGGGGTCGCGCACAACGCAGCGCAACAACGCGCTGGCCGCCTCTTCGGTGTCGGCGTCGTCGTGATCGGTGCGGGCCAGCGTCCATTGCAACTCGGCGGGCTTGACGGTCAGCGCCGCCTCCAGCTGCCGTCGCACCAACGCGGCCTTCTGCTCGATGTCCAACCCGGTCAGCACGAACGTCATCGCATTGCGGAAGCCGCCGATGCTGTTCAGCGACACCTTGAGCGTCGGCGGCGGCGCCTCACCGAGGACGCCGCTGACTCGCACCCGGTCGGGGCCGTCCGCGGACAGCTCGATGGTGTCCATCCGCGCGGTGACGTCGGGGTTCGCGTATCGCGCGCCGGTGATCTCGTAGAGCAGTTGGGCGGTGACGGTGTCGACACTGACCAGCCCGCCGGTGCCGGGGTGCTTGGTGATCACCGACGAGCCGTCGGCGTGCACCTCGGCCAGCGGGAAGCCGGCGTAACTCAGATCGGGCACTTCGGTGAAGAACGAGAAGTTGCCGCCGGTGGCCTGGATGCCGCATTCGATCACGTGACCGGCGACCACGGCGCCCGCGAGTTGGTCGTAATCGGTCCGGCTCCAGCCGAAGTGCGCGGCCGCGGGCCCGACGGTCACCGACGCATCGGTCACCCGCCCGGTGATGACGACGTCCGCGCCGCTGTTCAGGCATTCGACGACGCCCCAGGCACCCAGGTAGGCGTTGGCTGTCAGCGGCGTGCCCAGGCCGAGCTCGTCGGCCCGCGACGACAGGTCGTCGCCCTCGACGTGGGCCACCCGTACCGGCACGCCGACGCGCTCCGCCAGCGCGCGCACGGCGTCGGCGAGGCCGGCGGGGTTCAACCCGCCCGCATTGGCGACGATGCGAACCCCGCGGTCCTGCGCGATTCCCAGGCACTCTTCGAGCTGGGTCAAGAAGGTCTTGGCGTAGCCCCGTTCGGGGTGCTTCATCCGGTCGCGACCGAGGATGAGCATTGTCAGCTCGGCCAGATAGTCACCGGTCAGGTAATCCAGGTCGCCGCCGACCAGCATCTCGCGCATCGCGGAGTGCCGGTCACCGTAAAAACCCGAGCAATTCCCGATACGAACCGGAGCCGTGGGCCCCGACGAACGCGAAGAACCCGCCACCCGTTCCTCCCCTCGTCGGGACGTACCAACCAACCGGTAGGTTAGCGGGTACCGCCGGTGTCACGTCAAGGATGGCCCTGCGAGCGGGTTCGACAGCCGATTTTTGCTTGTAGCAGGTCACCGATTACTATGACCGTTAACCGTCGCTGCCGAGGCTCGTTCCGCGGCGACCCCCCTACCAGGAGTAAGGCCTGATCATGGCTGTGCCAAAGCGCAGAATGTCGCGCTCGAACACCCGTAGCCGACGCGCACAGTGGAAGGCTGAGAAGCCGGAACTGGTCGGTGTCACGGTGGCGGGCCAGCAGCACAAGGTGCCCCGCCGGCTGCTCAAGGCGGCGCGCCTCGGTCTGATTAACCTCGACCGGCGATAGCTTCTTTGCCGTGAGCATTGTCTCCCGGCGCATGTGCGAGCTATTTGCGGCAGGCAGTTTGCCGACCTCTCAGCCGGTTCTCAGGCGATTGGATGAAACTGGTGGCCGTGCGAATTCTTGTCGTTGACGATGACCGTGCGGTGCGCGAGTCACTACGTAGATCACTCTCCTTCAATGGGTACTCCGTCGCGTTAGCTGAGGACGGTGTGGAGGCCCTGGAGATGATTGCTGCCGACCGCCCCGACGGCGTCGTTCTCGATGTGATGATGCCGCGGTTGGACGGCTTGGAGGTGTGCCGCCAACTCCGCAGCACCGGGGACGATCTGCCGATCCTGGTGCTGACTGCCCGCGACACCATCTCCGAGCGGGTCGCAGGCCTGGACGCCGGCGCCGACGACTACCTGCCGAAGCCGTTCGCGCTCGAAGAGCTGCTAGCCCGCATGCGAGCGTTGTTGCGCCGTACGAAACTGGACGACAACACCGAGTCGGTGGCGATGACTTTCGGGGACCTGACGCTCGATTCGGTGACCCGGGAAGTCACCCGAGGGACACGCCAAATCAGCCTCACCCGTACCGAATTCGCTTTGCTGGAGATGTTGATAGCCAATCCGCGGCGGGTATTGACCCGGAGCCGGATTCTGGAAGAGGTCTGGGGTTTCGACTTTCCCACCTCGGGCAATGCGCTGGAAGTGTATGTCGGATATCTGCGTCGCAAGACTGAAGCCAACGGCGAACCGCGATTGATCCACACCGTCCGCGGAGTGGGTTACGTGCTTCGCGAAACACCTCCCTGATGCGCCTGACGGCCCTGAAGACGCCGTTCCGTCGCCGAAGCCGGGTCCCGCTGCGCACCAGCACCTCATTGTCGCTGCGGTGGCGGGTCATGCTGCTCGCGATTTCGATGGTGGCGATGGTCGTCATCTCCATGGCCGTCGCGGTGTACGCGGTGATCTCCGCGGCGCTCTACAAAGACATCGACAACCAGTTGCAGAGCAGGGCGCAGTTGTTGATCGCGAGCGGATCGCTGGCCGCCGACCCGGCCAAGGCCATCGAAGGCACTGCGTATTCAGACGTCAACGCGATGCTGGTGAACCCGGGCCGGTCGATCTTCACCGCCAACCAGGAGGGCCAGTCGCTTCCGGTCGGGCAAGCCGAGAAGGCGGTCATCCGCGGCGACCTGTTCATGTCCCGTCGCACCGCGTCCGGTCAGCGGGTATTGGCCGTGCATCTGCCGAACGGCAGTTCGCTGCTGATCTCCAAGAGCTTGGCGCCGACCGATGCGGTGATGACCAAACTGCGCTGGGTGCTGGTGATCGTCGGCGGCGTCGGGATGGCGGTGGCCGCGGTCGCCGGTGGCATGGTCACCCAGGCCGGGCTGCGTCCGGTGGGCAGGCTCACGCGGGCGGCCGAACGGGTGGCGCGCACCGACGACCTTCGCCCCATCCCGGTGTTCGGAAGCGACGAATTGGCCCGTCTCACTGAAGCTTTCAACATGATGCTGCGGGCGCTGGCCGAATCCCGGGATCGCCAGACACGTCTGGTCGCCGATGCCGGTCACGAACTGCGCACGCCGCTGACATCGTTGCGCACCAACGTCGAACTGTTGATGGCGTCGACCCAGCCGGGTGCTCCGCAGATACCCGAACAGGAAATGATCGACCTGCGTGCTGACGTGATCGGTCAGATCGAGGAATTATCAACTCTGGTAGGCGATCTGGTGGACCTCACCCGCGACGATGCCGGAGGTGCGGTACAGGAACCGGTTGACCTCACTGAGGTCATCGACCGCTCGCTCGAACGAGTTCGCCGGCGCCGCAACGACGTTGAGTTCGACGTCGAGGTGACGCCGTGGCAGGTCAACGGCGACAGCGCCGGTCTGTCCCGGGTCGTGGTGAACCTGATGGACAACGCCGCCAAGTGGAGCCCGGCCGGCGAGCACGTCGGCGTGCGGCTTCGGCAGTTGAATGCGACGCACGCCGAGTTGGTGGTCTCCGACCACGGGCCAGGGATTCCGGCGCACGAACGTGAGTTGGTGTTCGAGCGATTCTTCCGTTCGACCACGGCGCGGGCGATGCCCGGTTCGGGTCTCGGCCTGGCGATCGTCAAACAAGTGGTGCTCAAACACGGCGGCGCGCTTCGCGTCGAGGAGACGGTGCCGGGCGGGCAGCCGCCTGGAACGTCGATTTACGTGTTGCTGCCAGGGCGTCCGATACCGGTCTCGGAGTACCCCAGACATGACGACGGCGGGCCGGATGTTAACGAGCAGTCAATTCCGGGGAACTCTCCCGGTGCAGCGAACGTTATCTCAGTCGAATCTCAGACCACCCAGGCAAGGTAGAAATCCAGCTACTGTTCAAGCCTGAACCGACTGCACGAGAAAGAGCGACCTAGCGACATGACGAATCACCCGCGGTATTCGCCACCGCCGCAGCAGCCCGGCTACCGTCCCGTGTCCGACCAGCGCGGGGCCGCAGGCTACGGACAGCAGCAAACATATCCGCAGGGATACGACTGGCGCTACGGCCAGCAGCCGCAACAGCGGCAGCCCTACGGTCCATTCGCCGGCGGTCCCGGCGGCCCGCCCGCGGGCGGGCCACCGCCTCAGCCGGGCGCGCCGCGGAAGCGTTCTCGCGCAGGCGCATTGGCCGTCGGCGCGGTAGCGGTCGCCGTGGTGTCGGCCGGCATCGGCGGCGCCGCCGCGTCGGTGATCGAGCACCACGGCCAACTCGCGTCAAGTGCCGACGGCGCGATGCCGGGCGGCGGCGGGGCGCCGGGCATGCCCGCCTCGAATGCGCCGCTGGGCAGCGTCGAGCAGATCGCTGCCAAGGTGGTGCCCAGCGTCGTCATGCTCGAGACCAACGTGGGTCGTGCGTCTGAGGAAGGCTCGGGCATCATCCTGTCCGCTGACGGGCTGATCCTGACCAACAACCACGTCGTCGCGACGGCGGCCAATCCCGGCAAGGCTCTCGCTCCGCGCGAGCAGCGGCCTGCGCCCGACGAGGGCCCGCCGGACGAAAATGGTCCCGGCCACGACCCCGACGCCGGTCCTCCGGCCGCCGGCAAACCCAAGACCACGGTGACCTTCTCCGACGGGCGGACCGCCGAATTCACCGTCGTCGGCGCAGACCCCACCACGGACATCGCTGTGGTCCGCGTACAGGGTGTGTCGGGACTGACGCCGATCAACCTGGGCTCGTCGGCGAACCTGCGGGTCGGCCAGCCGGTGATGGCGGTCGGTTCACCGCTTGGCCTGGAAGGCACGGTGACCACCGGTATCGTCAGCGCCCTCAACCGGCCGGTGTCGACGACCGGTGAGACCGGTAATCAGAACACCGTGCTCGACGCCATTCAAACCGACGCGGCGATCAACCCGGGTAACTCGGGTGGCGCACTGGTCAACATGAGCGGACAGCTGGTCGGCGTCAACTCGGCTATCGCCACGCTCGGCGGCGACTCGCCAGACGCCCAGAGCGGCTCGATCGGACTCGGCTTCGCGATTCCGGTCGACCAGGCAAAGCGCATCGCTGACGAGCTGATCAGCAGCGGCACCGCGGCGCATGCCTCGCTGGGTGTTCAGGTCACCAACGACAAGGGCACACCCGGCGCCAAGGTCGTCGAGGTTGTGCCCAACGGTGCGGCGGCGGCCGCCGGCATGCCCGGCAACGTCGTGGTCACCAAGGTCGACGACCGCACGGTCAACAGCGCCGACGCGCTTGTCGCCGCGGTGCGCTCCAAGGCACCTGGCGACAAAGTGACGCTGACGTACAAAGACCCTTCTGGGGACACCAAGAAGGTGCAGGTCACGTTAGGCAAGGCGCAGCAGTGATGAGAGTCGCTGCGCCGCGGCTGGACCCCAGATATACGGTTGCACCCATGGAACAGGGCGCGGAGTTGGTCGGCAGGGCACTGGTCGTTGTTGTTGACGACCGGACCGCGCACGGCGACGAGGACCACAGCGGTCCGCTGGTCACCGAACTGCTGACCGAAGCCGGGTTCGTCGTTGACGGCGTCGTGGCCGTCGCCGCCGACGAGGTGGAGATCCGCAACGCGCTCAACACCGCGGTCATCGGGGGAGTGGACCTGGTGGTGTCTGTCGGCGGCACCGGCGTGACTCCTCGCGATGTCACCCCCGAAGCGACGCTGGACATCCTCGACCGCGAAGTCCTCGGTATCGCCGAGGCGATCCGCGCCTCAGGGCTGTCCGCCGGCATCATCGAAGCGGGGCTGTCGCGAGGTCTGGCCGGGATCTCGGGCAGCACACTGGTGGTCAACCTTGCCGGTTCGCGGTACGCGGTGCGCGACGGCATGGCGACGCTCAACCCGCTGGCGACTCAGATCATCGGTCAGCTCTCCAGCTTGGAGATCTGACGCCGCATGAGCAGGCCGGCCGGCGATGACCGCGAGGTGCCGGCGCACACGTCGGCGGACGAGCGTGACCCGGACGCCAGCCGCGACGTCGAAGCTCACGAGCAATGGCTGCGGGACAACGCGCCCCCGCATCACCTCTGAAGTGCCGGCGGGAATTACCGGTCTTCGATCGTCGCGCTCTCCGGCGCGTTGGCTGCGTGGCGATGCGCTGATGAGCCGCCATTGGATTCGGCGAGCTGATCGCGGATCTGCGTGAGCAGGCTGAGTTCGGTGTCCTCGGCTTGCTTGACCTCACCACGCTTGCGCAGCGTGTTGTAGGGCAACACGACCAAGAAGTACACCACCGCGGCGATGATGATGAAGTTGATGGCGGCGGACAATGCGACGTTGAAGTCGACGAACTGGCCTCCGCCGATACTGATCTTCAACAGTCCGACGTCGGACTTTCCGCCGGCGCCGATCCGGTCGACCAACGGCTGAATGACACTTTCGGTGAATTTGGTGACCAGGCCGGTGAACGCGGTACCGATCACCACCGCTACGGACAGGTCGATGATGTTGCCGCGTGCGAGAAACTCCTTGAAGCCCTTCAACATCGGGGTGCCTTTCTGCGCATTTGCCGTGAAAGAAATGAAAGCCCACGAAAAACGCTAGCCGAGTTGTGCTGGCGGTGCGAGAGTTTGCTGTTAATCACCGCATACCCTTAGTGCAGGGTGAGGGTCACCGTCTGCGTCAACGCTGCACCGGCCACCGCGTTGGCCGAAGCGGCCGGCATCGCGATCAGCACCACGCGGTCGTTGGTCGCGCCCTGAGCTTTCTGCCTCGCCGAGACCAGGACCACGATGGCGTCGGTCGCAACGACGTGCGAGTTGGGCGCGGCGCTGCCTTCTGACGCCGCGACGACATCGACGACGTCACCGGGCCGCACCAGGTCGATCAGCGCGTTGTCGGCCGGGTGCACCGGCACGATCCGGGCGTCGGGGCCCGCGGCCGATTCGGCCAGACGGCGACCCAACAGCCGGACATCGGTGAGCACTTCACCGCGCCGCGCCGGTCCTGTCAGCGTCGAGCCGACCACGGTCTCGATGTTGGACTGCGATCCATCGGGAATGCTTGGGGTCAAACGGTTTTCGATTCGAACGTCGCCGGCGGTCAATTCGGCGCCGGGGCTGAGATCGCGGGTGGCCACCACTACTTGGACTCGGTCGCCGCCGGGGTCAGGCCGCAGGGCGGCGACACCAGCCAGTAGCACCAGCCCGCTCGCGGCAATGCGGCGGGCACGGACGGTTCGCGACCAGTCCGGTCGCAGCCACTGCGAAATGCGGCTCGGCAGCGAAGGATTCAGCGACTTCGGGGAATCGCCCACGCCGCAACCGTAATCGCGACACGACGATGCGTGCGGACGTCGGGCGGCCGCTTGTGGATAACTGCTTAGCTCGAGCTGGCGGCGGCCGACTTCGACACGGTCGACTTGCTCGAACTGTCGCCGGAGGAACTCGAGCTGCTCGACCTGTCCGACGAGTTCGACTTCTCGGACGAGCCGGACTTCTCGCTTGAACTGGAGCTGTCGCTGGATGCCGAGGAGTCCGCCGACGAGCCGTTGCTCCCTGCACTCTTGGTCGACTCGCGGCTGTCGGTGCGGTAGAAGCCGCTGCCCTTGAATACGACGCCGACGGAGTTGTACAGCTTGCGCAGCCGACCGGAACACTTCGTGCAGGTGGTCAGCGAATCGTCGGAAAACGACTGGACCGCATCAAAGCGATCGCCACACTCGGTGCAGGCGTAGCTATAGGTCGGCACACAAACCCCCTGATGGTCTGAACGTTTAGCACTCTACAGTCTCAAGTGCTAGAACCGCCATGTGGCGAGTGTCATTCCCGGCGGTCTGCGG
>CAWIJT010000008.1:0-122299 GCA_963836495.1 uncultured Actinomycetota bacterium
ACGCTGCGGATCGCGGCCAAGTATGCGCAGTACACCAACTTCACCGGCGAACCCGAAGGTTTCACCCACAAGTCCGACATCCTCGCCGGCCATTGTCGCGACGTCGGCACCGATTTCGACGCCATCGTCCGCTCGGTCAACGTCAACGCGATCGTCGGCACCGGCGAAGCTGATGTCAACGACCGTCTGCAGCGCATCCGCGACCGTCTGGCCGGCTACGTTCCCGAATCCGCGGCCGACGCGATGCTGGCCGGAACCAGCGGGCCGGACTCGGCCGTCGGCACACCCGAGCAGGTGGTCGAGCGGTTACAGCGGCTGCGCGACCTCGGCTGCGAATACGTGATCTGCTATTTCCCCGAAGCCGCATACGACCGGTCCGGGGTGGAACTCTTTGAGCGAGAAGTGATTCCGGCGTTGACCTAGACGTCGCTGCTGACGTAGCGCGTCTTGACCGGGGGAGCGGCAAGCAGCGGCGGAAGCTGGGTGATCTTGCCTTCGCCGGCGCGGAAGGCGCGGTAGGCCTCGTCGGCCTCGACCGTCTCCCACAGTTCGTAGATGAGCCAGTGCGCCTCGTCGTCCTCGTCGAAGAGCACATCGGTGCGCACATTGCCCTCGAAGGCCCGGGTGTCCTGCAACACGCGACCCATCAGCTCGCGCCCCGCGGCGACCTCGTCAGGTTTGAATCTGAGTTCCAGCGTCACCGTGACCGTCATCGTCATCTCCTTGTGTCGTCAAGCCGTGCTGCTCACCGGGAGCACGGTATTGAACCTACGGTCGACCCATTTGACGAAGTCGGGCGCCTCCGGAATCTGGTCTGCGGTGGCGAACAGGTCGGCCAGGCGTTGTTCGGCGGCGACCACCTTGTCGTCGAGCGGAATCGGCAACCGGCGCAGCCGACTCTGCGCGAGCTCGGCGATCTTGAGGTCCAGGCCCACAGCGGTGGAGTACTTTGCTGCCCACGCGGCCGGGTTGTCGCGTGACCACTGCGCGGCCCGGTTGTAGCGGACCAACAGGTCGGCGAGTGCGGAGTTGCGTTGCGGATCGCTCAGCGCCTTCACCGACGCACTGCCGAATTGGTAGCCGTTGGCGGCTGATCCGATACTGCGCACCTTCAGCGTCAGGTTGGCTTGCGCCGTGTAGGGATCCCAGATCACCCAGGCGTCGCCCTGTCCGTTGACGAATGCCGACAGTGCGTCGGCGGGTTGCAGAAACAGCAGCTTGACGTCTTTGGGCTTCAGGCCGGCATCGGCGAGATGCTCGAGCACGTTGGCGTGCGCCGCGCTGCCCTTGGCCACCAGGATTGTCTTGCCTCTCAGATCCGCAACCGTGGCGATCGACGACGTGTTGCGCACCAAGATCTGCTCGCCGGTGTTCGCGCCGTCCCACACCGACACCACCCGGGTCTTCGCGTTCGCGGCGGCGCCGAAAACCGGCGGCGTGTTCCCGGTGACCGCGAAATCGATCCGTCCGGCGTTGAGCGCTTCGATCTGCGGCGGCCCTGAGGTGAACGTCGAGAAGACCACTCGGTACGGCACCCGGTCCAGCGCATTGGCGGCATGCAGCAAGGCTTGGGTGCCGCCCTTCTGGTCACCGACGTGCAGGGTCACACCGGACAGCTCCGACGACGGCACCGTGGCCGGCACCCCGATCGGTTGGGGGCCCGTCGACCGAGACACACACGCTGCGCACACCAGCGCCACAGCCACAACGACGTGAACGATGAAGCGCGGCTTGCTGATCAAAGCCGAACGCCGAGCTTGTCCAACAGGTCGGTGCGGTACGCGTCGTGTTGAGCGGTGCGCTCCGCCGCAGTGGGCCGCGGGGGATCGATGGTGACGGAATGCGCGACCCGGCCGCTTTCGAGGACGAGCACGCGGTCGGCGAGCTCGATCGCCTCGTCGACGTCATGGGTGACCAGTAGGACGCCGAACCCGTGCTTGCGCCACAGGTCGAGCAGCAGTGCGCGCATCGAGAGGCGGGTGAGCGCGTCAAGCGCGCCGAATGGCTCGTCGAGCAGCAGCAGTTGCGGTTCGGCGACCAGTGCACGCGCGAGCGATACCCGCTGCGCCTGGCCCCCTGACAGCGTCAGCGGCCACGCGTGGGCGTGGTCGGCGAGGCCGATCTCGGCCAGCGCCTGCTCGGAGCGTGTCCGCGCCGCGTCGGGTGACAGCGTGGTGCGGTTCAGCCCGTAGCGCACATTGGTCAGCACATCGCGCCAGGGAAACAGCCGAGGCTCCTGAAACGCGACCGCCGGTGCGCCGCTGACTTCACGGTGACCGCTGTGGTCGGGCGAAAGTCCTGCCAGCACACGCAGAACCGTCGACTTGCCGCCTCCACTGCGGCCGACCAACGCGACGATCTCGTGGGCGCGGACCTCGAGGGAGATGTCGTCGAGAATGCGCCGGTCGCCGTACCGCTTGCTGACGTGGCTGAGCACGGCGACGGTGGTGGTCTTTCGTTCGGACGTGACGGTCATGTGCGGTACCTCAGTGCCCGGTGTTCCAGCGCGCGTACGCCGGCGTCGGTGGTGATGCCCAGCAGCGCGTAGACCGCCAGACAGAAGATGATGATGTCGATACGCAGGAAGTCGCGCGCGTTGTTGATCAGGAACCCAATGCCCTTGTCCGCGTTGATCTGTTCGGCAACGATCAGCGTCATCCACGCGATGGCCAGCGATTGGCGCAGCCCGACCAGCACCTGCGGGGCCGCGCTCGGTAACAGAATGATGCGCAGCCGCTGCCATAGCGAAAAGCCAAGAACGTCAGCGGTTTCCAGTAGCTTGGGGTCGACTTGCCGGATAGCCGAGAAGGTGTTGAGGTACAGCGGGAAAGCGACCCCGAGCGCGACGAGATTAACCTTGGCCAGCTCGCCGATGCCGAACCAGAGGATGAACAGCGGAATCAGGCCCAGGTGCGGCAGCGCACGCAGCGCCTGCAGCGGCGGGTCGACGGTGGCCTCGACCCACGGTGACAGTCCGACCGCGACACCCAGGGCAACGCCGGTGAGGCCACCGAGCAACAGACCCTCGACGACGCGCAGCCCGGACACTTCGAGCGCCTCGGCCAGCTTTCCGTTCTGGATCAGTTGCCATCCCGCTTCGACGATCAATTGCGGTGCCGGCAGAACATCGGCGGACAGCAGCCCGGTGGCGCTGATCAGTTGCCAGGCGACGACGAGCGCAACCGGCGACAGCAGCCTGATGATCCGCCACCGATGGGTGTCCCAGACATCGTTGACGGCGGACGTCGCGGCAGCGTCAGCGACCGTGGGGGCAGAGCTGCGCACCATTGCCATGACGGTGGCAGACCGAACGGCCGGGTTGAAGAGTTTGACTCCGGATGAAGGGAAAACGGCCGACCGTCAGGTGCGCCGTTCGACGATGAGAATGCGGTTTCCAATTTTGTGGAATGCTGTTGTACGGTTTGGTGAGCGCATTACCCTGTCGGCCGATGACGGAGGACTTTCGGTGCAGAAAGCAATCGATCCCAGCATCTCTACCTGGCCCGACGACGACCCGCAGTTGATCGGAAGCCGATGCGGCGACTGCCATGCCACCACCTTCCCGGTGCAGCAGTTCTGCCCCAGGTGTAGCGGTTCGTCGATGACCGAGCACTTGCTGCCGCGCGACGGCACCCTGATTGCGTGGACCACGCAGGGCTTCCCGCCCGGGGCTCCCTATGCCGGACCGACCGGCGACGACTTCGTCCCGTTCGGGGTGGGCCTGGTCCAACTCGGTGACGTCATCCGTGTCGAGGGCCGGTTGACGGAGAACGACCCGGCCAAGTTGACGTTCGGCCAGCAGGTGGAGCTGACCATGATCCCGTTCACGACCGACGCTGATGGCAACGAGATCGTCACGTTCGCCTTCCAGCCGGTCTAGCCAGGAGGAGTCTGAGATGACCAGCGATGTCGCCATCATCGGAGTAGGTCTGCACCCCTTCGGCAGGTTCGACAAGACCGCCATGCAGATGGGTGCCGAAGCCATCCAGTCCGCACTCGCCGACGCCGGAGTCGGTTGGAAGGACATCCAGTTCGGTTTCGGTGGCAGTCACGAGGTGTCCAACCCCGACGCCGTCACCCGACTGGTCGGGCTGACGGGTATCACGTTCACCAACGTGTTCAACGCGTGCGCCACCGCGGCCAGCGCCATCCAGCAGACCGCCGACACCATCCGGTTGGGCAAGTACGACATCGGCATCGCCATCGGGCTGGACAAGCATCCGCGTGGGGCGTTCACCGACGACCCGGCCAAGTTGGCGCTGCCGCAGTGGTATGCCGAGAACGGGCAGTTCGTCACCACCAAGTTCTTCGGGATGAAAGCCAACAAATACCTGCACGATCACAACATCTCCCAGGCCACGCTGGCCAAAGTTGCGGCCAAGAACTTCCGCAACGGCGCGCTGAACCCGAATGCGTTCCGCCGCAAGCCGATTCCTGAAGACCAGATCCTCAACTCGGCCGTGTTGAACTATCCGCTGACCCAATACATGTTCTGCGCACCCGACGAGGGCGCCGCGGCCGTGATCATGTGCCGGGCCGACATCGCGCACAAGTACACCGACAAGCCGGTCTACGTGCGTGCCAGCGAGATCCGCACCCGCACCTACGGCGCCTACGAAGTGCATGCCACCTTCGCCCCGCTCGACGAGGACGTCTCGCCCACCGTCTACGCCGCCAAGGCCGCCTACGAGGCCGCGGGCATCGGGCCTGAAGACGTCGACGTCGCGCAGTTGCAGGACACCGACGCCGGCAACGAGGTCATCCACATGGCGGAGACGGGGTTGTGCGCCGACGGCGAGCAGGAGAAGTTGATCGCCGACGGCGCAACGGAAATCCACGGCTCGATCCCGGTCAACACCGACGGCGGGCTGATCGCCAACGGCGAGCCGATCGGCGCGTCGGGTCTGCGTCAGATGCACGAGCTGGTCCGCCAGCTGCGCGGCGAGGCCGGCGAGCGTCAGGTGCCCGGCAACCCGCGCGTCGCCTTGGCGCAGGTGTACGGCGCCCCCGGCACCGCGTCGGCGACCATCCTGTCGCTCTAGATCGCCGGCCCCAGCAGGTCGTCGGCGTCGCGGATGACGTAGCCGTAGCCCTGCTCGGCGAGGAATCGCTGCCGGTGCGCGGCGTATTCGGCGTCCAGGCTGTCGCGGGACACCACGGAATAGAAGATCGCGCCACCGCCGTCGGCCTTGGGTCGCAACAGCCGGCCGAGTCGCTGCGCCTCTTCTTGCCGCGAGCCGAACGTTCCCGAAACCTGAACCGCGACAGAAGCTTCCGGTAGATCGATGGAGAAGTTAGCCACCTTGGACACCACCAGGGTGGTCACCTCGCCGCGACGGAAGGAATCGAACAGCGCCTCGCGCTCGGCGTTCTTGGTCGATCCCTGGATCACCGGTGCGTCCAGCACGGCCCCGAGTTCCTCGAGCTGATCCAGGTACGCGCCGATCACCAACGTCGGCTCGCCGGCGTGCCGGCTCAGGATCGACTTGACCACCGCGATTTTCGAATGCGCGGTCGAGCACAGCTTGTAGCGCTCCTCTGGCTCTGCGGTCGCGTAGATCATCCGCTCGTTGTCGGTCATCGTCACCCGCACCTCGATACACTCGGCCGGGGCGATCCAGCCCTGCGCCTCGATGTCTTTCCACGGTGCGTCGTAGCGTTTCGGGCCGATCAACGAGAACACGTCTCCTTCGCGGCCGTCCTCGCGGATCAGCGTCGCGGTCAAGCCCAGCCGTCGGCGGGACTGCAGGTCGGCGGTCATCCGAAAGACCGGCGCGGGCAGCAGGTGCACCTCGTCGTAGATGATCAATCCCCAGTCGCGGCTGTCGAACAATTCCAGGTGGCGGTATTCGCCCTTGGTGCGACGGGTGATCACCTGATACGTCGCGATGGTGACCGGCCGGATCTCCTTGCGTTCGCCGGAGTATTCGCCGATCTCCTCTTCGGTCAACGATGTTCGGGCGATCAGCTCGCGTTTCCATTGCCGTCCCGCGACGGTGTTGGTGACCAGAATCAAGGTTGTCGCACCGGCTTTCGCCATCGCCGCGGCGCCGACGAGCGTCTTGCCCGCACCGCACGGCAGGACGACGACGCCCGATCCGCCCGCCCAGAACGATTCCGCCGCCATCTCCTGGTAGTCGCGCAGTTCCCAGCCGTCCTGCCGCAACGCGATGGCGTGTGCCTCACCGTTGACGTAACCGGCCAGATCCTCTGCGGGCCAGCCGATTTTGAGCAGCATCTGCTTGACCCGGCCGCGCTCACTGGGATGCACGATGACGGTGTCGTCGTCGATGCGGGCACCCAGCATCGGCGCGATCTTTTTGTGGCGCAACACTTCTTCGAGGACGGCACGATCGAAGCTGACCAGCGTCAGGCCGTGCACCGGGCTCTTTACCAGTTGCAGCCGCCCGTAGCGGGCCATCGTGTCGACGATATCGACCAGCAATGGCTGCGGAACCGCGTAGCGCGAGAAACTGACCAGCGCGTCGACGACCTGCTCGGCGTCGTGGCCCGCGGCGCGCGCATTCCACAGCGCCAGCGGCGTGATGCGGTAGGTGTGCACGTGCTCGGGTGCCCGCTCCAGCTCGGCGAACGGCGCGATTGCCGCGCGCGCCGCGCCGGCGAGTTCGTGATCGACTTCGAGCAGCACCGTCTTGTCGGACTGCACGATCAAAGGTCCGTCAGTCACTTGCGCCGCTCCTCCTCATCTCTACGTTCTGCATCGTCGCCGGCGTCATAAAACCCCATTATCCTTCGTCCGCCGACATCACCGACGTGATGCGGTGGATGGCGAACTCCCGGGCACGGCTGGAGGCCGAGTCGAACGCCATCAGCTGGCCACCGGTCACCGCGATCGGCGCCACCACCCGTTGGGTGGCGACCCCGGCCGCGTCGACATAACTGATCAGCACGGTTTCTTGTTCCCGGGCGGCCCGCTGCAGCAGCGACATCGCCACCGCGGGGTCGATGCGGACGTGCGCGAACGGCGCAGTGGTCACCTTGCGAAGCACCGCGACGACCGCGCTCAGCGTTTCGCTGTTCGGGCGCGACACCGGCCGAAGCGGCCGGCGTCGTTGCGGCGCGGCGACCCGTGCGCCGCGGGCCCGGATGTCGACGACGGCTCCGGTGGTGTCTTCAGCGGCCGGGGCGAAGCCGGCATCCTGCAAGGCCGAGAGCACTTCGCCGATCGGCGCCTGCGATATCGCGACGGTGGGAGCCAGCACCCGCAGGCCGAGATGTTCGGCGGCGGCCGCCGCCTGGGCGAGCAACGTCGGGTCCTCGCATCGCACGAATGACGCGGCCATGCCGATCCGAAGTTGCCCGTGCCTGCGGGCGACATCGTCGATCAGATATGTCAATCCTTGCGGCACAGGTGTTTTCGAGTGCGTTCTGAACAGCTTATGCAGCTCGCCGGCGGTTTTGCCGACATCCAGCGCGTGCCGGATCGACTGCTCGCTGACGCGGTACACCATCGCCGTTCCCGCCGACTCGACAACGGCGACGGTCGAAAGTTCTTCGGCCAGATCGCGTTCCAGCGGTCCGGGCACGACGACGGTCAGGTCGGCCTGCACCAGGAAGTAGTCGATCGGCGTTGGCAGAGCGCGCGCCATTGCGGCGATGGCGTTGGACTCGTCATCGCCGATGAAGGCACGGCCAGGTGTGCTGATCGCGCCACGGCCCACCAAGCCCAGCAGGTGTGCCTCTTCCAACAGGTCGGCGACCGGGGCGGGCTGCAGCCGCTTGGACCACCGCGGCCTGCGCCAGATCAACGCCGTCGACGCGGTGTTCTTGTCCACGCCAGCGCCGGCAGGCAATTGGGCCAGCATGTCCAGTAGCAAGCGGCGGTCCAGCGGCGCGGCGGTCGAGTACAGCGAATCCGACAGCGCGGCATAGGGTTTGGCGTCTGGACCGCGACTGCCGATCAATGCCGGCCGGGCGGCGAGATCGAGCCAGGTGGTGGCCAGTAGATGCCAGCGCTCGGCGGTGGGCGTCTCGGCGAAACGGTCGGCGGCCACGGTGGGCGCCCAGTAGGGCGGGTCGCCACTGGGCGGCTGCGGTTCGGGAACGCCGCTGGCGATCAGACCCGCGGCGGCGGCCAACTCGAGGATCAAACCCAGCCGGGCCTCGTCGACGCCGGTCACTTTTGCCAGCCGCCTGACCTCACGCACTCCCAAGCCGCCGCTTCGCAGCTCGGAAATCGGTGCCGCGCTCAGTGCGTCGACCAACACGTCTATTTCGCGCAGCAGATCGATCACCGCGCCCGCCGCCACGGCGTCGACGTCGGCTGATGTCGTGGTGGACGCGACCGGATCCGGTGCCGCCAACCGCACCGGCCCGGGCTGCTCGCCGCGCAGCACCTGTCCGACATGGCGCGGCAGGATCACCGTATCGGCGTCGATGCGTCGCAACAGACCGGCCGCCAGCAGCTGGGGCACCGGGCGATCCGCGGGAGCGCCGGGCGCCGCGTCGCGGGTGCGTCCGACGGGCGAGCCTTCCAGCAGCCTGTCCAGCAGCTCACGCTGCGGTTGGTCCAAGCCGTCGATGAGCTCGGCGATCTCCTCCGGGCGTGCCGAAGCGTCTTCCAGGGTCACCTGACCGGGATGCCAGGGCAGGCCGACGCCGGCATCCGCTGCGACCCGCAGTGCGCTGTCACCCCACGCGAGGGCGCGGTCCTTGAGGTCCTCGAGCGCGTCCACCACCTCGGCTTCCGGTGCCCGGTCGCCGATCGTGGTGAGCAGCTTGGCGACGGGCACTGGCGCCGTGTCCGCCTGCAGCACCAGCAGCGCGTCGATGACCGCCAGTCGCAGAAAGTCCAGCTCGTCGGTGGCAGCCTTCACCGACTGGCGAGCCTGCGCGCGGGCGGCGAGCGCGGCGATGCTGCCAGGCGGCGGCTGGGCCAGGTCGGGTCGCAGCTCCAGGAGGCGGATGAGCCGCTCGTCGGGCAGCTCGGCCAGCCAGGACCCCAGCGGGACGCCAGGGGTGTGTTCGGTCATTGCTGACCAGCGTAAAGCAGCAGAGCGACTGCGCACTCCCCGCCGATGGCCGATACCCGGTCATGACGGAAATCGGAGAGCCGGGCAGTCAAGTTCGCCGTAGACCTGTCAGAATGGAGCCGTGGCTGACAACGGCAAGAAGGCGCAAAAGACCCGGTACGTCGACAACGGTTGGCCGACGACCAACCCTGACGACCATGCAGTGAGCGAACTGGCATCCGACCGGGTGGGTGCGCTGTCGCCCTTCGGCGATCTGGTGTTCCCGCTGCCCGCCGACGAATTGCCCTACGTGCACCCGGTCACCGACGTCAACCAGTAGCTGTACCGCCCACAAAGCCGGCGCGATCGAATGTCGCGCCGGCTTTTCGCGTGTTAAGCGAGTGAGGACAGGGCCGGGTTCCCGCTGACACTCTGCGACTGAATGGCTTTCAGCACGTCGTTGAGGTAGCTCGGGTCGGTGTTCTGCGGCGCCGCGGTCCACTGCGCCACGGTGTTGGCCTGGTGGACGTCTGCCGGTCCGGTCATCGAGACGGTCTCGAATTGCGGCGCCGGCGGCGCGGGATCCTCAGCGGGCGGCGGAGGTGCGTCCGCGGGCGGCGGTGCGTCAGGAGCGGGCGCCTCTGCGGCGACCTCCTGGACCGGTGCGGCCGGGGGAGCGGGCGGCTCGGGTGCCGGCGGTGGTGCGTCGTTCGCGGCCGGCTCGACGGGCGGCGCAGGAGGCGGCTCGGGTGCCGGCGGCGGGGGAGGAGGGTCGGCCGGTGGCGGAGGCATCGGGGCGTCGACAACCTCGACAGGCGGCGCCTCAGGCGCAGGTGCGTCGGCGACGACGTTGCGCGGGGTCGCGCCGGACAGCCCTCGACCGCATACCGGCCAGGCGCCGCGGCCCTGGCTGGCCAGCACCCTTTCGGCGATGGCGATCTGCTGATCCCGGGTGGCCTGGTTCGCCGATGTGGCGTACTCGCCGCCACCGTGAGCGGCCCACGTGCCTTGCGAGAACTGCAGGCCGCCGTGGTAGCCGTTGCCGGTGTTGATGGCCCAGTTGCCACCCGACTCGCAGGACGCGACACGGTCCCATTCGCTGTCGGGAGCCGCTGCGGCGTGGCCGGCGAGGGCGAGACCGCCACCGCCGAGAACCGCTCCAGTGAAGGCCAGTTTGGCCACGCCGACATTCGACGTGGTGGGTTTACGGTGACGTCCGCTCATACCCGAGTGATTCCTCTCGTAAAGCGCCTACGAGGTCAGCTGTCGGGTTCGGGCGGAAGAGGTCGCCCGGCCATCGTCGAATCCGGTGGAAACGAGTCGGCTTCACCCCAAGGAGCCGCGGGCGGCTCCTGGTCACATATCGGCGGACCGTTGGGTCCCCCGCCTCCATCCACGGGTTGCGTTGCTCGCCTATTGGATGGAGCTCGGCGCTATAGGCGAGAAGGCCCGCCGTTTAAGGTGTCTCGGCTGGCCCGACGACGACGCTAACCCGTGTCAGCGGCAGAGTCATGTTCTGCGAAATGCGGCGTTTCGCTTGCGGCGAAAGGGGAAAACACCAGGAGGCCCGGCTGTTTGCGCAGGTTGAACGCTTCGCAATCGAGCCGTTGCCTCGTCGTGATCATTCCGTTATGTGATTGATCTCACATGGCCCATCACGACATAATCCCTGCTCGCGTGACGGCCAGGCGCGCGTCGCTTAGCCAGTGGCCCACGGCGCCGGGCGCTGCGCGGGAACGATCTCCTTGCCCAGCGGCACCAGCGACACCGGGATCAGCTTGAGATTGGCCAGCGCCAGCGGAATGCCGACGATCGTCACGGCCATCGCCGCGGCGCTGAGAAGGTGGCCGATCGCCAGCCATATCCCACACAGCAGCAACCAGATGACGTTGCCGATCAGGGCGCCGGTGCCGGCGCCGGGGCGGTCCACGATCGTCCGCCCGAACGGCCACAACGCGTAGGACGCAATGCGCAGCGATGCGAAGCCGAAGGGAATGGTCACGATGAGCAGAAAACAGATGACCGCCGCCAGCACATAGCCCAGCGCCAACCAGAGGCCGCCGAAAACCAGCCAGATGACGTTCAGGATCAGGCGCATTGTCTCCTCCGGCGCATGCATCAGCGTACCGAGAAACTCCGGTGCTCAGCCGGCAGCAGTCCGAGTAGGATCGGTCGGCATCGCGTCCTGCGCAGGCGGGGCGCTTCGTTGTGTGGACCCATTGAGTTATCCGTCAGACAAGCAGGTGAGACCGGTGCCGACTGGCAAGGTGAAGTGGTACGACGCTGAGAAAGGATTCGGTTTCCTATCTCAGGAGGAGGGCGAGGACGTCTACGTCCGTTCCTCGGCGTTGCCCGCGGGCGTGGAAGGACTCAAGGCAGGCCAGCGCGTGGAGTTCGGCCTGGCATCCGGACGACGTGGACCGCAGGCGCTGAGCGTGAAGTTGATCGACCCGCCACCCACGCTCGCCAGCCGTCCGCGCCGGGAGGGACCCGTCGAGCACAAGCACAGCGCCGACGAGTTGCACGGCATGGTCGAGGACATGATCACCCTGTTGGAGACGACCGTGCAGCCCGAGTTGCGCAAGGGTCGCTACCCGGACCGCAAGACGGCGCGCAAAGTGTCCGAAGTCGTCAAGGCCGTCGCCAGCGAACTCGACGCCTGACAGAAGGGTCGTTGTGGGTTCTTACGTGGCCGAGGCGGGCGAGTTCACCCGGGACAGTGACTACATCGAGACGCGGATCACCGCTGACGGCCGCGACGGCTATCCGGTGCAACCGGACCGGTACCGCCTGATCGTCGCGCGGGCCTGCCCGTGGGCCAATCGCGCGATCATCGTGCGGCGGTTGCTCGGTTTGGAAGACGTTCTCTCCATTGGGTTTTGCGGTCCGACGCACGACAAGCGGAGCTGGACTTTCGATCTCGACCCCGGTGGCGTCGACCCGGTGCTGCAGATTCCGCGCCTGCAAGATGCCTACTTCAAGCGATTTCCCGACTACCCGAAAGGCATCACCGTCCCGGCGATCGTCGATGTGCCGACGGGCGCGGTGGTCACCAACGACTTCGCGCAGATGACGCTGGACCTGTCCACCGAGTGGACGCGCTACCACCGCGACGGCGCGCCGCAGCTTTATCCGGAGTCGCTGCGCGACGAGATCGACGACGTCGACAAGCGGGTCTATACCGAGATCAACAACGGCGTCTACCGGTGCGGCTTCGCCGGTTCGCAGCAGGCCTACGATTCGGCCTACGACCGGCTGTTCACTGCGCTGGACTGGGTGAGCGACCGACTGGAGAAGCAGCGCTATCTCGTCGGTGAGACGATCACCGAAGCCGACGTCCGGTTGTTCACCACGTTGGCCCGCTTCGATCCCGTCTACCACGGCCACTTCAAATGCAACCGAAGCAAGCTTTCCGAGATGCCGGTGTTGTGGGCTTATGCGCGAGACCTGTTCCAGACGCCGGGTTTTGGCGACACCGTGGACTTCGTCCAGATCAAGCAGCACTACTACATCGTGCACACCGACATCAACCCGACCGGTATCGTGCCGAAGGGGCCGGAGCTGGCCAACTGGCTGACGCCGCACGGCCGGGAAGCGTTGGGCGGCAGACCTTTCGGTGATGGAACGCCTCCCGGACCGCCGCGTGAGGGCGAGCAGGTGCCCGCCGGCCACGGGGCGTGATCTGCACCTGGACGTGGTCGGGAAGACCACGTCCTACCCCGGAAGTTCCTGCTGTTCGTCATGTTCTGGCTGTACAAACGAACGAAGATGACGTCGAGTCTGGTGATCCGGTGCCCCAGCCGTGCCGTCGGTGTGTCTGCCACGGGTGTAGTCGCCTTGCCATTCCACCTGCTCTCCCGCGGCGACCCTCGCTAACTGCTCGATTTGCTTTGCCGCGTCACGTGAGCGGAGAAAGAACTCGTGCTGGCGCTGCAGATCCTCATCGGATTCGATGAGCCTGAATTCAGGGGCGAACTCTTCAAGCTCGGCGCGGCGCTGCGGGACGATCATGCAGATCGGTTCGTCGACCTCGAATCGGACCGGCATCAGTTTCCGAGTGAATTTCCAGCTCATGCTGAAACTCGAGCTTGCCCAGTCGGTTTCGACTATGCCCTCTAACGGGCACACGGCATCCTTCGGATAGTTCGCGGGTCCGCGGACCAACAGGTTGTAGCCCGGCGGAGTGCGAAACAGCAGCGGCAATTTCCAGGTCATAATGCCGTTACCGAAATGGCTGAGGGGCAAGAATTGACCGGCATCACGCTTATCGGGCGTGATCTGCACGTCCATGTCATGTGCCTGACCCACCCACATCGCGGTGAACGCGGATGGATTCCGCATCTCCCAGCCGCTTTGGTTGGCGATGAGCATCGGCAGGCACCGAGTAGGCCACCCCTCACGCGTCTCCGCCATCCACGTCCGGCTGACCGGTGCCGGGACAATCTGTGGCGCGTCAGCACGGGTGATGAACCCGATCAGTGGACGCGCCGGCCCGTTCGACTTGTCACCCATCCGATCCTCGAATAGTCGGGGGCACAGGGTTGCCGCACATGTTGGAATCCCTTCTCCCGAAGACATGGTGTACATCATGCTTCGGCGGCTTCGGCCCCCCAGCGATCAACGAAGACTAGTACGTACCGCTCCGCCGTGGGCGGGTCGTCGTGCCTGAATGCCGAGCCGTTGCGGAACTGGATCGGTGGGGTGGGGGTCTTCCAGAGTTCAGCGAGTTTCAAAGTGCCTGATCACGGACATCCTGCTGAAAAGCATGTAGCGGCTCAGAGGAGATATCGCGTGAATCAACACACCGGCGCCAACCCTGATCCTGAGCCCAAGGACGCCAGGAAGGCGACCGAAGATCAGCAACGGTTGCAGGATCAACTGGAGCAACAGGGCGACGACCCGAACGGGCCCGGTATGCAGCAAACCGGGGGCGACGTCGCCGACGAAAGCACGCGGTAGCTCAGGCCCGCCGCGTCAGGGATGGGGATACTCGCGTGCGGGCAGGTTGACGACGATCAGATTCGCGCCAGCTGCTAGTTCCACACCGTTCGCACCGACCACTCGGCATGCGGCACACTCTGCAGTTCGCCGTTGCGGTCGACGACCAGCGTCATCAACTGCACGGCGATCCCGGTCAGCCGGCCGTGTTTCGCGTCGAGAGTGGGGATGGTGACCGCCAGGCGGTCACCCGGACGGTAGAACGTCGTCGTCGGGATCACGGAATCCTCGTACACCCGCAATAGCCACCAGGGTGCCCGCCCGATCGACGGTGGTACCGAAAGTTGAACCGGCTCATGGGAATTGACTCGCAGCTCACCCTGAGTCTGCGGGTTATCGCAGTCAGTGAGGTCGAGAACGCTGCAGTATCGGTACGGCCCGACGCGCGTCAGATGGCCGTGCGAATACGCGCTGATCTCGGGGTGCGCCGCGGCGCGCCCACGGGTGAGTAGCCAGGCGCCGACACCGGCGGCCGTCGCCGCCAGCACCAGCACCGCCACGAGGACGGCAACGACGGTCTTTCGCTTTCGCGTCATTCTCCTCGCACCGCCGCGGGCTTCTGATCGCTGTGGTCGCCCTCCTGCTCGACCATCACCGGCCGGTTGCCGCCGAGTCCGGGGATCAGCGAGTCGCCGTGGAAGCTGACCACCGTCTGCGCCAGACCCAGAATCAGCACCGAGCCGACGACGCTGAAGCCGACCCACAGGTCGGTGTAGAGCAGCACACCCAGCGCGCCGCCGAGGACCCAGGCCAACTGCAGCGTCGACTCCGACCGCCCGAACCCCGACGCGCGTGATTCCTCCGGCAGGTCGTCTTGCAACGAGGCGTCCAGGGCCGCCTTCGCGATCGCGCTGGAACCCGATGTGACCAGGGTTGCGACCGCGGCCATCATCAGGTTGCCCGCCACGGCCGCGGCCAGTGCGATGCCGGTGACGGCCAGGGTGCAGCGCACCACCAAGACCGAGGGCCGGCCCAGTCGCAGCCGGGCGCTGGCGAAGTTTCCGGCGAAGTTGCCGATGGCGGCGGCAGCGCCGATCAGGCCCAGTATCCCCAGTTGCACCCACCCGCTGGCCTGATGGGCTTTGGCGACGAACGCCGGGTACAGGAACAGGAAACCGACCATCACCTTGATCGTGCAGTTGCCCCACAGCGACGTGATGATGTTGCGGCCCAACGGTTGTCGAAGCGCCCCGCTCGCCCGGCGGACCTCCTCGGGCCAGTTGCGGCGCCCGTTGCCCTGGCGATAGCTCAGCGTCGCGGGAACTTCTCCCGCGGTCACTTCGACCCAGCGTGGAATCCGCATGGACAACATGGCGCCCGCCACGGTGACCACGATGACGACGAACAGCGCGCCGGGCAATTGCAGCAGGCGGTCACACGCGTACTCGATGCCGCTGGCGATGCCGCCGCCGACGATGGTGCCGCCCAGCAGACCGAACATCGTCAGTCGCGAGTTCACCCGGACAAGATCGATGCTCGGCGGCATCACCCGCGGCGTGACCGCGCTGCGCAGCACGCTGAACGACTTCGAGAACACCATCATGGCCAGCGCACACGGATACAACACCCAGGAGGGGAATCCGCCGGTCGCGGCGTCGTAGCTGTCGATCAGCACCACCGCCAGCACTGTGCGCAGCGCGAACGACGCGGCCAGTGCGACGCGGCGTCCGTGCTGCAACCGGTCGAGTGCGGGACCGATCAGCGGCGCGATCACCGCGAACGGCGCGATGGTGATCAGCAGGTACAGCGCGACCTTGTCTTTGCTTTCCCCGGTGGCGGCGGCGAAGAACAGCGTGTTGGCCAGCGCGACGGCCATCGCGGCGTCGGTCGCGAAGTTGGCCACCACCGGCCAGGTCAGCGCCGTCAGCCCGGATTTGTCAGCGCCGTCGGCGGTGGCGGCCCGGTGCACCATCGAGTACATCCGCGAGCCCATCTCGCGGCTGCGCTGCGCGGCGGCACGTGTGACGGTCACGCGCTCACCGCCCGGGGTGGCACGCGGCGGCTCGCTGCGCCGCTCGGGTTCGGCCTCGCGGTTCAGCGGCGGCAGATACCGATTCGAGCTGGGCATCGTTGTGCGCGTGCTGCGGTCGTAGCGGTAATCCGATTCGTCAGTCGGGTAGTTGGCCATGCCGGGGTGTTCGCCCGCGGGACTGGTTCGGCCACGGCGACCGGGGGCCGAACCGCGGCCCTCATCCGGTCGATCACGCCGCCGTCCAGACATGAATCGATTCTCTCCCATGCCGGCTCCGGCAGTGCGTAAGCGACCGGTGTGGCCGAGCGACATGGATGTGCGGCAGAATTGGAGGCCCATGGAAACAACGGACAACGTGACCGAGTCGACCGGAGCGGCTGCGGCGACCACCGAGGAGTGGTCGCCCGAGTTGGCGACGGTGCTGACCGGCTCGGCCGAGCTGGCCAGAACGGCCGTCGCCGAGTTCAGCGGCGAAGACACGGTCGGCGACTACCTCGGCGTTGGTTACGAGGATCCGACCAGCGCGACGCACCGTTTTTTGGCGCATCTGCCCGGCTACCAGGGCTGGCAGTGGGCGGTCGTGGTGGCTGGCTATCCCGGCACCGACCACGCGACGGTCAGCGAAGTTGTGCTGGTCCCCGGGCCGAGCGCGCTGCTGGCGCCGGAATGGGTCCCGTGGGATCAGCGGATCCGGCCGGGCGACCTGAATCCGGGCGATTTGCTCGCGCCGTTGCCCGAGGATCTGCGCCTGGTGCCCGGTTTCATGGCGTCCGGTGACCCGCAGGTCGACGAAACCGCCGCCGAGATCGGGCTGGGACGACGCCGGGTGATGAGCGCCTGGGGTCGCACCGAGGCGGCGCAGCGCTGGCACGACGGCGAGTACGGCCCCCGCGCGCAGATGGCGCAATCCACCAAACGGGTGTGCCGTGACTGTGGTTTCTTCCTGCCGCTCGCCGGTTCACTGGGGACGCTGTTCGGGGTGTGCGGCAACGAGCTGTCGGCCGACGGGCACGTGGTCGACTTGGAATACGGCTGCGGAGCGCACTCGGACACTCCGGCCCCGGCGGGCACCGGATCACCGATGTACGACCCGTACGACGACGGCGTGCTCGACGTCAGCGAGAAACCCGCCGAGCAGCCCGCTGAGACCCACGAGCAGCCCGCTGAGGCCGACTAGCGGTTCTCGGCCGCCGCCTTGATCTTGGCGAGCGAGGCGTTCATCCCGTCGACGAGCTCACGCTCGAAGCTCGCGGTGCCGCCGAAAAGCGCATTGACGGCCATACCGGACACCGGCTTGACCCCGTTCTCGGCGTGTCGGCTCTCGATCAGCCGGGTGCCGTCGGGGATTGGCTGGAGTTCGTAGCTCCAGATCGTGTTGTTCATGTTGACCCGGAAGGCCAGTTTCTCGTCCGGAATGATCTCGACGACGGTCGATGTGGTGGGCCAGAACATCAGGTTGCGGCGGTTCAGGTTGACCGTGCGGGTGCCCGCTCGGACCGGACCCAGCGGCCGCATCCACCGACACTGCGGGCTCCACTGCGGCATCCGGCGAAAATCGCTGATGAGCGCCCAGACTGCGGAGACGGGGGCCTTGATATCGACCTGCGCTTGCAAAAGCGGCGCTGCCATGGACGCATACCTCCTGGTCAGGTGGGACTGCCGGGTGTCGTCAGCCCCGTTTGGGCGCCGCGCGCACCGCGACGCGCAGCGTGGCGCTGCCACAGAAAGATGCTGGTGCCCAGCACACCGACCCCGAGCCCGGCCAGTGTCATCGGTCGCCAGGTGACCAGGGCCGGTACGGCGAACGCGGCCACCGCGGCGATGAGCCAGGCCAGCGCGCCGAAGGCGATGATCGGCCACGGATCCAGCAACGCAGCGGGCAGCTGCGGCGGTGTGGGGTCTTCGGCGGGCTCGGCGGACATCGCCATCAAGATAGCCTGGCGACGATGCCGGCCGCGTGCGGCCGGAGGAGGAGTCGGGCAGTTCGACATAGCCTGGCGAGCTCGGACTCGGTGATTCGATGTTGACGACTCTGCGTTCTGTCGTAACCTTCGCGCTGTGATCGATAGCGATAGTCGACTCGCCAGCGACCTGTCGCTGGCGGTGATGCGGCTTTCCCGCCAGCTGCGGTTTCGCCGCCCGCAGTCCCCGGTTTCGCTGTCGCAGCTGTCCGCGCTGGCGACGTTGGCCAATTGCGGCCCGATGACCCCGGGTGCGCTGGCGATCAGGGAACGAGTCCGGCCGCCGTCGATGACTCGGGTGATCGCCTCGTTGGCCGAACTCGGTTTCGTGGACCGCGTCGCGCACCCCGACGACGGCAGGCAGGTGCTGGTTTCGGTATCCGAAGCCGGCGCCGAGTTGCTCGAGGCCGAACGCAGGGCCAGCCAGGAGTGGCTCGCGCAACGACTGGAGACGCTAGGCGGCTCCGATCGCGACACGCTGCGGGTGGCGGCCGATCTGATCTTGGCTCTGGTTGACGAAAGCCCTTGACCGAGAACGAAATTGACCGCTTCGGCGATGTGAACGTCTGCGATGTCACTGACCCCGATGACGCGCGGCTGGACAACTTCCGCGATCTGAACAGCATCGACCGACGGCCCGACCTGCCCAGCGGTAAGGGTCTGGTGATCGCCGAAGGCGTGTTGGTCGTCCAGCGGATGTTGGCCTCGCCGTTTGCGCCGTTGGCGTTTCTGGGCACCGATCGCCGACTGACCGAGCTCACAGCGGATTTGGCCGGCAACCCGGCGCCTTTCTACCGGGCATCGCCGGAGGTGATGGCCGAGGCGGTCGGCTTCCATCTCAATCGCGGGGTGCTCGCCGCGGCACGCCGGATACCCGAGCGCAGCATCGAACAGGTCGCAGGCGGCGCCAGGACCATCGCCGTGCTCGAAGGGGTCAACGACCACGAGAACCTTGGCTCGATCTTTCGCAATGCCGCCGGCCTCGACGTCGACGCCGTCGTGTTCGGCAGTGGTTGCGCCGATCCGCTGTACCGCCGAGCGGTACGCGTCTCGATGGGCCACGCCCTGCTGGTGCCGTACGCACGCGCCGCGGACTGGCCGCATGAGTTGAACACGTTGCGGCAGATGGGGTTTCGGTTGCTGGCGATGACACCTGCCCATGACGCGGCAACGCTGGCCGAGGCGATGACGGCGATGCGCGGCGAGCGGGTCGCCATTCTGGTCGGTGCCGAGGGGCCGGGCCTGAGCCACGCCGCGCAGAGGGCGAGCGATCTGCGGGTACGTATCCCGATGTCGCGTGGCACCGATTCGCTCAACGTCGCCACCGCGGCGGCACTGGCGTTCTACGAGCGGGCTAGAGTCTGACCGTGACCGACGAATCAACGCCCTGGGCAACGGGTTTGACCGTTGCGGGATTCGTCGCCGCCGTCATTGCCGTCGCTGTCGTGGTGCTGAGTCTCGGACTGATCCGGGTGCACCCGATGCTCGCCGTCGGGTTGAATCTCATCGCGGCGGGCGGACTGGCACCGACGCTGTGGGGATGGCGGCGTACACCGGTGCTGCGTTGGCTGGTGCTCGGCGCGGGAGTGGGCGTGACGGGCGCGTGGCTCGCCCTGCTGGCGATGACCCTGTCGCGTTAGCGCTGCCCGCTGGAGCGCACACCCAGCAGGACGTCTTCCCATGCCGGTACGGCCGGCTTGCCGCGGCGGGCGCGGGCCGCGGGCTCAGCCTTGGGTTCAGCCTCCGGAATCTGCTCGGGCTCAGGTGTGGGTGCCGGCTCGTCGAAGTCGAGTTGGGCGACGGCCGCGACGGGCCGCAGCAACGGGCGGTCGAAGTTCGGGTCGATCAGTTCGCTGGCCGCGTCGTCGACGGCGGTCACGGTGCCGCCGTGCGCCCCAGGGCAGAAGCGGAAGTGCGCGACGTTGTCTGAGCGACCCGCCTTCCAGCCCAGCTGGACCGTCCACCGGCCGTCCTCGTTGCGCCACGCATCCCACGTCGTGCCGTCAGGATTGAGGCCGCGTGCCATCAGTGACGTGGTGATGGTCTCCAGCAACGTCAGCACCGCGGGACCGTCGCCGAGAACGGGATGCGCGGCGGTAGCCAGCTCGGCGGCCCGTGAGCGCTCCAACAGCACCGGGTGGGCGAATCGCTCGATCCGCGCGATGTCCACGTCGGCGGACGTCGCGAGCTGCTCGACGGATGCGCCCGCCCGGATGCGTGCCTGAATTTCCCTGGGACTCAACATGTTGGTGACCTCGATGTCAATGTGGGTTTGAGCCACCCGGGCCCCGTCGCCGCGCAACGCGGCCCGCAATCGGTCGTCGACGCGGATCTTGAACTTGTCGGCGGGGTTGTCACCCTCGCAGATGATGTGTTTGCCGTCGAGATCGAGTCCGACGATCTTGAGTTCCCGCATGGTGTCTCCTCGCAGGCTGCTCGCAGACCAGCGCGCCAGGCCTGTCAGGGCGCACTGTAACCCAAATGAGACCCGCGGCCGGGCTGGACACGCGGTAACACCTGGGGTTTTTGCCTGGGCCCGCTAGAGCCGCTCGACCACCCAGTCGATGCACTCGGTCAGCGCGCTGACGTCATCGGGCTCGACGGCGGGGAACATCGCGACCCGCAACTGGTTGCGGCCGAGTTTGCGGTACGGCTCCACGTCGACGATGCCGTTGGCGCGTAGCACCTTGGCCACCGCCGCGGCGTCGACGTCATCGTTGAAGTCGATGGTGCCCACAACCTGCGAGCGCAACTTCGGGTCGGCGACGAACGGCGTCGCATACGCCCGGTCGGCCGCCCAGCTGTACAGCCGGCCCGACGAGTCGGCGGTGCGCTTGACCGCCCAGTCCAGACCGCCGTTGCCGTTGAGCCAGTCGAGCTGCTCGGCCAGCAGCACCAGCGTCGCGATGGCAGGCGTGTTGTAGGTCTGGTTCTTCAGGCTGTTGTCCACCGCGATCGGCAGCGACAAGAAGTCGGGCACCCAGCGTCCGGACTCGGCGATGGCGTTGATCCGGTTCAGCGCGGCCGGACTCAGAATCGCCAGCCATAGACCTCCGTCGGAGGCGAAGTTCTTCTGCGGCGCGAAGTAGTAGGCGTCGGTGTCGGCGATGTCGACCGGCAGGCCGCCGGCGCCCGAGGTGGCGTCGATGACGACCAGTGCGTCGCCGGAGCCGTGCGGTCGCGAGACCGGCACCGCGACACCCGTCGAGGTCTCGTTGTGCGCCCAGGCGATCACGTCGACCGACGGGTCGCTCTGCGGCTCGGGTGCGCTGCCGGGTTCGGCCTTGATGATGATCGGGTCGCCGACGAACGGGTTCTTGGCAACCGAGGAGGCGAACTTGGCGCTGAACTCGCCGTAGCTCAGGTGCAGTGAGCGCTTGTCGATCAGTCCGAACGCCGCGGCGTCCCAGAACGCCGTCGCCCCGCCGTTGCCCAGCACCACTTCGTAGCCGTCGGGCACCGAGAAGAACTCCCGCAGCCCGGTGCGCACGCGGCCGACCAAGTCCTTGACCGGGGCCTGGCGGTGCGAAGTACCGAACAGTGGAGCAGCAGTGGTCGATAAGGCTTTCAGCTGCTCGGGCCGGACCTTCGAGGGGCCGGAGCCGAAGCGTCCGTCGCTGGGTTTGATGCCGTCGGGGATCGTCAGTGCTTCAGCCATGATCACCAGGCTAATGCCCGCTATCGTGTGAGCTAGACCACACCAAATTCGCGGTTCACGGCTCAACCACACCGCGGCGGAGGGGCTAGTAAGTTTGCGATACCTCCGGTACTGTCTTGGACATAGCGCGACCAAATGTAAACCTCGTTGGGGAGGCTAAGTAATGGCCCAGGCAGGGACGGCCCAGAAGCGGGCACGGACGAAAATGGTCCGCCGGTGGCGGCGCAACATGGATGTCCTGGACGACCCGAAGTACGTGGAGATGCTGAACACGCTGTCCGAGGGGTCAGTGCGGCGCAATTTCAACCCATACACCGACATCGACTGGGACTCACCTGAGTTCGAGGTCATCGATAACGACCCGCGCTGGATACTGCCGAAGACCGACCCGCTGGGCAAGCACTCCTGGTACCAGTCGCAGCCGCAAGACCGTCAGATCCAGATCGGCATGTGGCGTCAGGCCAACGTGGCCAAGGTCGGTCTGCACTTCGAGTCGATCCTGATCCGCGGCCTGATGGAGTATGCGTTCTGGGTGCCCAACGGGTCACCGGAATACCGGTACTGCCTGCACGAGGCGGTCGAAGAGTGCAACCACACCATGATGTTCCAGGAGATGGTGAACCACATCGGCCGCGACGTCCCCGGCATGCCGCGACTGCTCAAGTGGATCCAGCCGGCCATCCCGTTGGTGGCTGGACCGCTGCCGATCCCGTTCTGGTTCGGCATCCTGGCCGGCGAAGAGCCGATCGACCACACGCAGAAGAACGTGTTGCGCGAGGGCAAGGAGCTGCACCCGATCATGGAGCGGGTGATGGCCATACACGTGGCCGAGGAGGCACGGCACATCTCGTTCGCGCACGAGTACCTGCGCAAGCGCGTGCCGGAACTGCCGCGCCGCAAGCGATTCTGGCTGTCGCTCTTCGTGCCGTTGACCATGCGGATCCTGTGTTCGGCGATCGTGGTGCCGCCCAAGGCGTTCTGGCGTGAGTTCGACATCCCGCGCCAGGTCCGTAAAGAGGTGTTCTTCGCGTCGCCGGAGTCGCGCCAGATGTTGCGTGACATGTTCGGTGATGTCCGGATGCTCTGCCGCGACACCGGTTTGATGAACCCGGTCGCCAAGCTGATCTGGCGAATCTGCAAGATCGACGGCAAGCCGTCGCGCTACCGCAGCGAGCCACAGCGCGAGCACCTCGTCGTCGCGGCCTAGAGAACTCGCTATATGCCGCACGTTATTACCCAGTCGTGCTGTAGCGACGGGTCCTGTGTCTATGCCTGCCCGGTGAATTGCATCCACCCGTCGCCGGACGAACCGGGCTTCGCCGAGGCCGAGATGCTCTACATCGATCCGGTCGCCTGCGTGGACTGCGGGGCCTGTGTCAGTGCCTGCCCGGTGGGCGCCATCGCGCCCGACTCCCGGCTGACGACAGCGCAGTTGCCGTTCGTCGCCCTCAACGCGTCGTTCTATGAGGCGATCCACGCGTCCCGCCCGGCCGACGAGAAGCTTCCGCCGACATCCAAACTGGCACCGGTGATTCCGGCGCCGGAGGTGCACGCACACCACGGCGACCCGCTGATGGTGGCCATCGTGGGATCGGGCCCGGCCGCGATGTACGCCGCCGACGAACTGCTCACCCAGCAGGGCGTCCGGGTCAACGTCTTCGAAAAACTGCCCAGCCCTTACGGATTGGTGCGCGCCGGCGTCGCGCCGGATCACCAGACCACCAAGCGGGTGACCCGGCTTTTCGAGCGGATCGCCCGGCGCCGCGAATTCCGGTTCTTCCTCAATGTCGAGGTCGGCAAGCACCTGAGCCACGACGACTTGTTGGCGCATCACCACGCGGTCATCTATGCATCGGGTGCGCCCAACGACCGCAGGCTGGACATCGACGGCATGGATCTGCCCGGCACCGGCACCGCCACCGAACTGGTGGCCTGGATCAACGGCCAACCCGATTTCACCGATCTGCCAGTCGATCTCAGCCATGAGCGGGTCATCGTCGTCGGCAACGGCAACGTCGCCTTCGATGTGGCCCGTGTGCTCACCGCAGACCCCGACGAGCTCGCGCATACCGACATCGCCGACCACGCGTTGACCGCGCTGCGCGCCTCGCGGGTGCGGGAAGTGGTGATCGCCGCCCGACGCGGTCCGGCTCACTCGGCATTCACGCTGCCCGAGTTGATCGGTCTGACGACCACCGCGGAGGTGGTGCTGGACGCCGCCGACCGGGAAGCGGTGCAGCGCGACCTCGCCACCGTCTCGGACACTTTGACCAGGCAGAAGCTGGAGGTGTTGAGCGCGCTCGGCGACGCCGGGGTGCCGGCAACGTCGCCGCGGCCGCGGATCCGGTTGGCCTACAACTTGACGCCCCGGCGCATCGTGGGGGAGCAGCGGGTCGCCGGGATGGAGTTCGTGATCACCGGCACCGACGAGGTGCGACTACTCGACGCCGGTCTGGTGTTGACCTCGATCGGCTACCACGGCAAGGCAATCAAAGACCTGCCGTTCGACGACAAAGCGGGCGTGGTGCCGAATGACGGTGGCCGCGTCGTCGACCCGGACTCCGATCAGCCTGTGCACGGCGCGTATGTCGCGGGGTGGATCAAGCGCGGGCCGACGGGCTTCATCGGCACCAACAAATCCTGTGCGGCCCAGACGGTGCAGCGGCTGGTCGACGACTTCAATGCCGGCGAGTTGTCCGCTCCCACCGTCAAACCGTCGGCACTGGACAAACTGGTCCGGCAGCGTCAGCCCGACCTCGTCGACGCCCACGGCTGGCGCGCCATCGACGCCGCAGAAGTGGCCCGTGGCAGCGTCGATGACCGGCCGCGCAACAAATTCACCTCGGTCGCCGACATGCTGGACGTCGCGGCGGCCGCGCCGGCGCCATCGCTGCGGCACCGGCTCGCGAACCGGATTCGGGAGCTGGCCGACTTCGCCTAACCGGTACCGCCGATGAATGCGGCGATCTCCTCGTTGCTGACCTCGCGGACTGGCTGGCCCAGCGACCAGTGGTGGCCGAACGGGTCGGCGACGATGCCGTAGCGGTCGCCCCAGAACTGCTCGCCGAGCGGCATCACGACGGTCGCACCCGCATCGATCGCTCGCCGGAACTTGGCGTCGACATCGTCCACCGTCAGGTGAATGGTGACCGGGGTGCCGCCCAGCGCCGTCGGCGTCGTGGACTGACCGCCCGACATCTCCGGAAAGTCGTCGGCGAGCATCACCAGGAACCCGTTGATGCGTAACGCGGCGTGGATGAGCTTGCCGTCGGGCCGGGGCACCCGCCCGACCTCGATAGCGCCAAAAGCTTTGACGTAGAAGTCGATCGCCGCGGCGGCATCGCCGACGACAAGGTGTGGAGAGAGCGCGGGTTCGACGACGATTGCCATGACGGCCTCCTAGGCGGCTACGGATGAATCGGTCGGGCATACCTGTATGACTCCGACCGCGATGAAATCTCATCACCCGCCACCGACACCGCTCCGGTGTCAGGCCTTGTGAACCCGATCCCAGCCTTCGACGGACTCCGGGCTGCGTGGCGCCGGACCGACGTAGATGGCCGCCGGACGGACCAGCTTGCCCAGTCGCTTCTGTTCGAGGATGTGCGCGCACCACCCGGCGGTACGGCCGCAGGTGAACATCGCCGGCATCATCCTGGCCGGGACCTCGGCGAAGTCCAGGATGACCGCGGCCCAGAATTCGACGTTGGTCTCGATTGCGCGGTCCGGACGCCGCTCCCGCAGTTCCGCCAGCGCGGCCTGCTCGACGGCGAGGGCAACGTCGTAGCGCGGCGCACCCAGTCGCTTGGCGGTCGCCCGCAGTACCCGTGCCCGTGGGTCCTCGGCGCGGTAGACGCGGTGCCCGAAGCCCATCAGCTTCTCGCCGCGGTCCAGGATTCCCTTGACCAGACCGCGCGCGTCGTCGGTGCGCTCGACCTCTTCGAGCATCGGCAGCACCCGGGCAGGTGCGCCGCCGTGCAGCGGGCCACTCATCGCGCCGACCGCCCCCGACAGCGAGGCCGCCACGTCCGCGCCGGTGGACGCGATCACCCGGGCGGTGAAGGTCGAGGCGTTCATTCCGTGCTCGGCGGCCGACACCCAGTACGCGTCGACGGCCTCGATGTGCTTGGGATCCGGCTCGCCTTGCCAACGAGTCATGAAACGTGCTGTCACCGTTGAGCATTCGTCGATGATCCGCTGCGGAACCGCGGGCTGATAGATACCGCGGGCGGACTGTGCGACGTAGGACAGCGCCATCACCGAGGCTCGGGCCAACTGATCGCGCGCGGTGGCATCGTCGATGTCGAGCAGTGGCTCGAAGCCCCAGATCGGGGCCAGCATCGCCAGACCGGCCTGGACGTCGACGCGCACATCGCCGCTGTGAATCGGCAGCGGGAACGGCTCGGCGGGCGGCAGCCCACGGCCGAATCCGCCGTCGACCAGCAAAGCCCAGACGTCGCCGAAGGTGACCCGCTGACCGACCAGGTCTTCGATGTCGACACCGCGGTAGCGCAGGGCTCCACCGTCTTTATCGGGCTCGGCGATCTCAGTGGTGAACGCGACCACGCCCTCGAGTCCGGCAACGAAGTTCTCCGGGATCTTGTCTGAGATGACAGTCATGTCCGGATTCTCCCACGCGGTCAGGTGTGACTTGCTACCGGTCGGTAACCTGCAAGGGACAGCCGACGGTCCGGTCGCCGCCAGTGTCGCGACATGTAGACCCAGATGCCCACGACGCTGGGAGTAATCGCCTCGTGCGAATGAATTAGTCTATGCCCCAGCGTATTTGCGCATCGATACTCAAGCTAGTTGTTTGTTGGTGGTGGTTGGGGTTGGAAGGGTTCGTACCACCACCAGTCGGCGCGCTCGCCGGTAGGTCCCGGGCAGGGCGCCACCGCGGGCGGGGGTTGGGTGGGTGGGCGTGCCAGCGATCCTGCGCTGAGCTGTTGACCGCGGCTGTCGGTGACGCAGAGGTTGGGGGCGGGTCCGGTGATGGTGATGAGGCCGCGGTGGTGCAACCGGTGGTGGTACGGGCAGACCAGCACCAGGTTGTCCAACTCCGTGGGGCCACCGTCTTCCCAGTGCCGGATGTGGTGGGCGTGCAGACCGCGGGTGGCGCCACAGCCGGGGACCGCGCACGTAGGATGGCGGTGCTCGAGCGCGCGGCGCAGCCGGCGGCTGATCAGGCGGGTCGCGCGGCCGGCGCCAATAACCTCGCCGTGGCGTTCAAACCAGACTTCACACGTAGCGTCACACGTCAGGTATCGGCGTTCGGCGTCAGTGAGCAGCGGGCCCAGATGCAGGGCCGCGGCGCGCTGGTCAACATCGACGTGCACCACCACGGTGGTGTGCTGCCCGTGGGGTCGGCGGGCCGCCTCGGCGTCCCAGCCAGCCTGGACTAGGCGCATAAACGCCTCAGCGGTGGTCGGCAACGGGGGCCGCTGATCTGAAGCGCCGGCACCATCGCCGTGATCGCGCTTCCACTCGGCGAACAGCGCGTCACTATGAGACGCCAAGGCGGCGTCGAATTTCGCCGCGTCCTCGTGGGGGAGTCTGATCCGCCAGCAGCTGAACTCCTCGCCAGAGGTCTTGGTGATCGAGGGCTGCGGCTGCGGCCGCAAATCGGGTTCGGGTCGCGGTTCCAGCTTGAGTGCGGTGCGCAGCTGATGGACGGAGGCGACCGCGGCCAGTTGCGCGTAGTGCTCATCGGATCCGCGGCCGGCCCGCGCCGCGATCACGCCGAGCTGATCTAGCGACAGTCGGCCCTCTCGCATGCCCTGGGCGCAGCGCGGGAACTCCTGCAGCCGGCCCGCGATCGTGGTGATGGTGTGTGCGTTCGCCGATGAGCAGCCCATCTTCCAGGCCACCAACGCAGGCACCGACCGCGCGCCGGTGGCACCCCACAACTGGTCGCGATCGATCTCGGCGACGATCTCGACGATGCGCCCATCGATCGCGTTGCGCTGACCGGTCAACTCCGCCAGCTCGTCGAACAACACCTCGAGACGCGCGCAAGGACTCACCATTACGGCGCCAGCGGATGCGGTCGAAGACATGACGACATCATCGCAGCCGGGTCCGACAAATTCGGTGCGCCCCAATCTCCGCCTGGTGAGCGCGGGTAGCGTGGGCGCAATGGCGGTACCGGACAACGAGCACCTAGCCAAGATGCGCAAAGAGTACGGCTCGGTCGAGAAAGACGGCAGCCCCGACCTCGACGTTGACTGGCTCGACGACGGCTGGCTTGCGTTGTTGCGCAGGTGGATTGGCGAGGCCGAGCAGGCTGGGGTCGCCGAGCCCAACGCGATGGTGCTGTGCACTGTCAAGGCGGGACGGCCGGTAAGCCGGTCGGTGCTGTGCAAGGGCGTCGCGGAGGACGGCATCACGTTCTTCAGCAATTACGACTCGGCCAAGGGGGAGGAGTTGGCGGAGACGCCCTACGCATCGGTGACCTTTCCCTGGTATCTGCTGAACCGGCAGGTGCACATCCGCGGCCCGGTGACCAAGGTCGACCCGCGGGACACCGAGAGTTACTGGAACAACCGGCCCCGTGGGTCGCAGCTGGGCGCGTGGGCCTCGCACCAGTCCAGGTTGATCGAATCGCGCGCCGCGCTGGTCGACCAGCTCGCGGAGGTGACTGAGCGCTTCGCCGACTCCGAGCAGGTCCCGGTGCCGCCCAACTGGGGCGGGTACCGCATCGCGCCCGCAGAGGTCGAGTTCTGGCAAGGTCGAGACGATCGGCTACACAACAGGATTCGCGTCATCGATGGTCGGATCGAGCGGCTGCAGCCCTAAGCCGGCCGCTCGAGTTCGTCGAACCTTTCGAGCGCGACGTCGATATCAGCCTCGTCGAACACCTCGAACCGGCAGACGCGATTGCCTTCGAATGCGAAAAGGGCAATCTCGCGCCATTCGGCTTCGAAACCGTCCCGTGAGGCCCCACTCAGTACCGCTGTGATGACCGCCCCGGAGTTGGTCAGCCGATGCACAGCCTCCATGTGGCCCTTGAGGTCCGGAACGACGTTCCACGTGGCAGCGATGAAAGGAACGAAGTCGCCGGGCACGAACGCTCTACCTCGCCGATGATCGATACTCACCACGCCGTCCGTCATCGGGAGGGCTTCGTGTCGGTTGTACGCGATGTTGAATTGCATCATGGCCATCCATGTACTCAAGTGTTCGGCCGCTTCACCCGCCAGGTACCGCGCGTCCAGCTCGTCGAAGGCAGCGTCGACGTCGTCGAGGTCGAAATTCACAAGCGTGACAATCCGTCCCTTCATGTCGATTTCGACGACGGCGAGTGACTCCGTGAAGTAGACATCTACTCCTTGATCGCGGGAAGAGAGCCGGCCACGCGTGAGGACAAGGCGATCCCCCCGGATTGCAACCGGGGTCGACGACACCGTCGTAATGCCAACGCCGGCGATCGACTGTAAATCAGCCATCTCGGCGTCTTTGCCCCGTCGGACGCCGGCGCCAACTACTCGCCTCCGATCGTCGTTGGTGAAGTCGTCGGCGAATGCCTCCGCCAGTGACGCCCAGTCGCCTACGGCGAAGTGCTTCAGGAAGCGTTCGGCCACTTGGCTTGCCGTGTTCTCGAGTCTCCGCGCCGGTCGGCTGAGCTGATCGAACTTCGCGATCGCGACGTCGAGGTCTGCCTCGTCGAAGAGTTCGGCGCGGCTCACCAGGTCGCCTTCGACCGTCATAAGTGTGATGAGCCGCCACTCGGCGTCTAACCCCTCTTGCGAGGTCCCCTTTATTACCTGGATGAAGACCGCGCCTAGGTCGTTCAGCCGATGCACAACCTCGATGTGGTTACCGGTGCTCTGCTCGCTCTCGAACATGTCGCGGAGGTAAGCGGTCATGTCACCGGGGGCGAAAGCGACCCCGCGCCGGTGGTCAAGGTTTACCCAGTTCGCCGTCGTCGGGGGTAGCTCATGCCGGATGAGCGACCAGTACGCCCGCACGATGACGGACCACGTGTGCGAGTGAGCGGCGGCTTCGCCGGCGATGTACCGACGATCGAGTTCGGCGATGGCGGCGTCAAAATCGTCGAGGTCGAAAACGAGGATCGACGCGATCTTCTCCTCGGAGTTGATCTCGACGATGCTGTGCACCTCGTCAAGAAATGCGTCGGGTCCTTCGTCGCCACCCCAGAAGGTAAGACGTGCCAGGGCGAGGTTCCTCCCGCGAATTGCCGTGATGTTCGCAGTCACGTTGGTGGAGAAAACTTCGGCGATCGTTTGCATCATCGCCATGTGGGCGTCTCGACCGTCGGTGACTCCTGAGCCCACCAGTCGACGGCGGTCGTCGTTGGAGAAGTTATCGGCCAGGATCGTCGCCATGGCGTCCCAATCGCCCGCCGCGAAATTCGCTACGAAGCGTTCGCCGATTTGGCTTGCCGCATTTTCGAGCCGCCGCACCGGCCGATGGAGCTGATCGAACTTTGCGATCGCGGCGTCGAGGTCCGCCTCGTCGAAGACCTCGCAGCGGCTGAACGAATCACCTTCGATCGTGAAAAGCATGACTTCTCGCCATTCGGCGTCAAAGCCCTCGGGCGAGGTACCACCCCCCTTGTGAGTGACTACTGTTCCGAGCTCACTCAGCCGGTGTACGGCCTCGACGTGGAAGTGAATGTAGTGGTCGAGATCCCATCCGGCACGCAGGTATTCGCTCAACTCGCCGGGTGCGAACGCCGCCGCTCGGCGGTGGTCGACGCTAACGAAGTCCGGTGTGGTCGCCGGTATCTCGCGCCGGTTGATCGCGGCATAGGATTCGGTGATAGTCGACCACGTGTGAGCGTGGGTGGCCGCCGCTCCGGCGAGGTAGCGGACGTCGAGTTCGGCTATGGCGGCGTCGAGGTCGTCTGGGTCGAACAAGATTCGTGCGGTTACCCGTTCACCGGCGTCGATCTCGAGGACGTCGAAAAAAACTAGCGAAAACGCATCAGGTCCCTGGCCTTGGACTGAGGTTTGGACACGGAGGAGGACGAGTTGCGCACCACGGGTCGCAACGACATCTGAAATAACATCGATTCCGAGTTCTGCCATATCTGAAAATTCGGCAACCATTGCGTCGCGGCCATGTCGGACACCCGAATTGACCACTCGGCGGCGATCTTCGCTCACCAGCTTTTCGGACAACCTCTCGGCGATCGCGCCCCAATCACGTGCAGCGAATAGCAATTTGAAGCGGTCGTACAACCGACTTGCCACGTTGTCGAGCCGCCGCGCCGGCCAGCTGAGCTGTTCGAATTTCGCGATCGCGGCGTCCAGGTCCGCCTCGTCGAATACCTCGCAGCAGCTGAAGGCATCGCCATCAACCATGAAAACGCTGACTTCGCGCCATTCGGCGTCAAAGCCCTGTGACGTCCCGCGTGCCGTATGAGTCACGACCGCCCCTTGCGTGGTCAACCGTTGCACGGTCTCGATGTAGAAGGCGTTGACGTCTAGCTCGGATTCCCAACCCGCACGTATGTATTCGATGAGGTGGCCTGGTGCGAATCCTGCCGCTCTGCGGTGGTCGACGTTGACGAAGTCTGGCGTTATCGGCGGCAAGTTGTGCCGTCTGACCGCGGCATAGCCAGATTTGATCACGGACCACGTGTGCGCGTGCGGTGCCGCTTCGCCGGCGAGGTAACGAGCATCGAGCTCGTCGATGGCGGCGTTGAAGTCGTCGATATCGAAAACGATTCGCGCGACGACCCGTTCGTCGACGTCGAGCTCGATGACGTCAATGGTAGGCACATAAAACGCATCGGGCCCCTGACCCTGGCCCGAGCCCTGGACACGGCTGAGGACGAGGTGCTCACCACGTGTCGCAACGACATCTGAGGTCAAGTTGATTCCGACCTCGGCGATAGCCGAAAGTTCGGCGATCAGTGCGTCACGGCCATGTCTGACACCCGAATTGACTACTCGGCGGCGGTCCTCGCTCACAAGGTTGTCGGAATTCATCTCGGCGATCGCGGTCCAATCACGGGCCGCGAAGCACACCTTGAAGCGCTCGTACAACCGGGTTGCCGCAGTCTCGGGCAACCGAGAGGCCGGGCGCTCTGCCTCGAAACGTGCTTGCAGAGTGTCGATTTCGGCGATCGCGGCGTCCATGTCATCGAGATCGAACCACACTTGCAATTTGATGCGACCGTCCTCGCCGACGGCGTATAGCTGGAGAAGTTCGTCTCGCGGTGCCCCGGGGCTCACATCGGGCGTGCCCAACTGAATTCGAGCGATAGCCAGGCGCTCGCCTCGCACGGCAACAACGGCATGGTCCAGCCGCAGGATCCCCGTTTCAAGGTCGCGCCTCGTCTGACGCATTACCTCGTCCGAACGGAATTCATTCGGCTCGAAGCCGACGACCTTCCGCCGACTTTCGACGGAGCCCTCCGGTGCGACCAGTTGCTCGAATTCGTCCCAGGCCTCACGTTTAATAGCGGCCATCAGTCGTTCGCTCGCTTGAACGGCGAGGGTGCGAATCTCGATGACAGGCGTTTCGGGCGCAGCAGACGTAGGCGGAACGACGCGCTCGCCAAGGATGCCCCGCGCCTTCTCGGCAAGCGCCGCAGCGCCTTTCCGTTCGTATAAATCGACGGCCCGTCCCGCGGCTGCTCGCGACCCGCCGGAATCGCCGGCGGCACCCAAAACCATTGCCAGACCCAGACACGCGTCGCCGTGGTCAACCAGCGCATCGGTACGCTCCGCCAGGGCCACCGCGGCTTCGGCGACTCGCCGAGCCTCGTCGTGATCACCTCTGCTCGACAGTAACTGCGCCCGCAGTGTCCGCCAGGCGATCGCGGGCTTCAGTGCGTGGCCGGCGAGACGCTCACTTTCCGCACATAATTCGTCTGCCTCGCCTTCACGGCCGACTGCGAGACAGGCGCGACCCAGCAATGCGGCGGTCTCGGCGGTGTCCGCGTCAAGGCGCATGCGACGAAAACCGTTGTATGCCTTGCGCAGATGTGGCTCGGCCGCAGCGGGTTCGCCGACCACAAGCTCGACGATGCCGGCGAACTGCTCGACTTCGAGCAGCGCATGGCGCAATCCGAGATCGTTGACCGTGCGCCGGGCCGAGTCGATCATGCGTCGCGCCGCCTCGGCGCGGCCACGGAAAGCCTCCAACACTGCCTGGCATCGCGTCGACGTCGCCTCCACCGCAGGCGAATCGGTCGTGATTCGGAGCAGACGCACCACGTCAAGACACCGTCCGCCTGCGCGTGGAACAGGGTTGGGCCCCCACAGCGCCGCGAGCGGCGCACCGGCCAGCACTGCATTCACCCGGCGGTGCTCGCCTGCCCGCCGGGCCGCGGTGAGAGCGTCGTCCAAGGCGATTTCGCAATCGCCGACCCTGCCGAGGCGGGCGAGGCAGCCGGCGCGCACAGTGTGCGCCTTGGCTTCGCCTGCGGCGTCAGCCAATTCGGCCAGCTTGGCCGCAGCCACGCCCAGCGCAACCTCGATCTCGTCCAGCCGTTCCGGATGAATCAACATCGAGAGTTCGCCGTCGAAGCATGTAGCCCATGCCGCTTTACGCGCCGAATGGGCTGTCGATCGCTGCAATTGAGCTACAGCGCCCGCTGCGGTGGCCACGTCACCTGCCGCAAGCAGAGCCTCGCAGCGTGCGATCAGTAGCTCGGCCACCTGATCGCCGCGGTCGGGTAACTCGTCGTCAATCTCCTCCAGCGCATGCAGGGCCCGGTCGTAGAGGTCGGCGGCGCCTTCGTAGGCGAGGCGAGTCATCGCCTGATCCGCCGCACGCCGGCAGTAGTCAACGGCCTTGGCCGCGTTACCCGCCCATGCGCATTCGAAGTAGTGGTAAGCCAGTTCGGCCAGCAACTCGTCGTCGGCGCCGGGCGCAGTCTCCAGCGTTGTGGCGATGCGCTGATGCAGTCGCATCCGCCGCACCGAAGCCAGCTCGGCGAGCAACGACTGCCGCACCAGGGCGTGGTTGAACCGGTAATGTCCGCCGGGTTCTTCGATGACGATGCCGGCCTTGCCTGCCTCGTCGAATGCGTCGACGAGGTCGTCGTCAACCACGCGCTCCACCAAGTCCAAGCTGAATCGGCTGCCGACGACCGCCGCCGCCCCGAGAGCTTTGTTGGTCTCCGGTGTGAGCCGCGACAGTCGGCGGCTCACCGCCTCGCGAACCCCTTGCGGCAAGGTGCTCGGATCCCAGCGGCCGCCACTTTCTTCGACATGGCGCAGAGCCTCGATGAGGAAGAACGGGTTGCCGCCCGTAACCGAAGCCAATGCCCGGGCCAGCTCTACGTCGTCGTAGCCGGCCTCTGCGACGTAGGCGCTCACGTCGTCCTCGTCCAGGCCGCTGAGCTGAATGCGTTCGACCGTGCCCGAAACGGCACTGCGGTGCAGGTCGGCGAGAACCGCTGCCAGAGGGTGGGAGCGGTCGAGGTCGGTGCTGCGATAGGTACCGACGACTTGCACCCGAGCGTGCTCGCCGAAACGCAGCAGATGCCGCAGTAACAACAAGGTGGGTTTGGCTGCCCAGTGCAGGTCGTCGAGAATCACGACGACTGGCGCGTCCGCGGAGGCAACTCCCAACAGCGCCACGACGGCGTCGAACAGTGCGTAGCGTTCGGTATCGGGGTCGGCACGAGTGGGCGCGGCCAGATCAGGCAGGACATCGTTCAGCCCGGGAACCAGCGCCAGTAGGGCCTCCACGCCGCGCTGCGCTCGCAGTTTCTTGGCGCCGATGCATGGCACCAGCGACCGCAGGGCTTCGGCGAACGGCTGGTACGGCGCGCCGAGGTCCTCGTCACAGCGGCCGTAAATCACCAGCGCACCTTGGTCGTAGGCCCGGCGCGACCATTCGCCGGCCAGACGCGTCTTGCCGACCCCCGGTTCGCCCGCGATCAGCACGGCATTCGTGCCATCGGCGAGCGCGGTCTGCCACGCGGAGAACAGCTGACCGAGCTCGCGGCCGCGCCCGACGAACGGCCCGGGACCGGCGAGTACCGCAGGCAGGCCCGGACGCTCGATGGGCATCTCGGCTGGCACCGGCTCACGATGCTGGTCAGCCGTGTCCAGGCGGAGCTCGAAAACGTGCTCCGGGCGGGGGAGGTTTTTCAGCTGACGCATCCCGAGGTCGGCAAGAAGAACATCGTCGGGCAATGAGTCGATGACGAGCTCGGCGACGGCACCCGAGCACAGGATCTGGCCCCCTTCGGCCAGCGAACGCAGCCGCGCAGCCCGGTTGACGGCACGTCCGAAGTAATCGCCGTCACGTAGCTCGACTTCGCCGGTGTGCACCGCCACGCGGATAAGCATGGGGCGCCGCAACGTCCACGGCTCACGGCTGATCGCTTCTTGCAGCTCGATGGCGGCGGCTGCAGCCGCGGACGGTCGGTCGAAGACCGAGAACGTGGCGTCGCCTTCGCCGCGGGTCTTGATCAGCCGTCCTCCGCGCGACGTCACGACCTGTTCGACGAGCTCGTCGTGCCGCGCGAGCGCCAACCCCATGGTGTCGGCTTCGGCCTCCCAGGCTGCGGTTGACCCCTCGATGTCGGTCAGCAAAAAGGTCACGGCGCGAGTAACCGATGAAAGGTTCTGTGCCGCAGGGGCTTCCAATGCCGAATCCTGTGCGACGATCGCAGCTTCGAGCCGCCGTAGCTCCGGTCCTGGATCGACCCCCAGTTCGTCGGCCAGCAATGCTCGTGCCCGTTGGTAGGCAGCCAGTGCCTCGCCCTGACGCCCGGCGCGATACAGGGCGAGCATCAGCTGACCCCAGCGTCTTTCGCGCAGCGGTGCTTCGGCCACCGCAGCCTCGAGATCGCCGATGACCTCCGCAGCCCGGCCCGTCATGAGCAGGACATCTGCGCGGTCCTCGACGAGCGCGGCATGACCTTCGACCCAGCGTGTCTTCTCGGACAGCCCCGGCTGGCCGTCGGGCAGCTCAGGAAATCCGCGCCAGAGTTTGAGCGCCTCATCGAAGCGTGCGGTGGCCTGGCTGGCCTCGCCCGCAGCGGCGGCGTCGCGGCCCGCCTTCGTCGCCGCTCGGTAGAGCGCGGCGTCGACCTCGCTCTCGGCAAGCGTCCAGCCCGTTCCCTTGGTCAGAACAAAGCCGTCACCGAGGGCCCGGCGCAGCGACGAGATGTGCGTTTGCAGAGCCTTGGCGGCGGTCCGAGGCGGAGCATCGCCCCACAACAGTCGAATCAATGTGTCGGCGGACACAACCGAGCCGTGGTGCAGACCCAGCATTGTGAGAACGGCACGAGGTTTCGCGCCCGGGACAACGACGGGCGCACCATTGAGTCGGACCTGCAGAGGTCCCAAAACCCCCAGTTCCACCGGTGAAAGCGTATCCACATCTGCCATGCTCGGTGGCGCGATTCAACACGTGGTCAAGATCGGGTAAAGGCTCGGCATTCGCGCCCGTTCGAAGCGCTCGTACCCGTATCACGCCCCCGCGCAGGCGCGCTGTCGCAATAACGACTACCTTCACCTATGAGTAATCCAGTAAGACCAGCTTCAGCCGAGATCGTAAAGGGGTTTCCGTGGCCGCAACCGACGACACCGCCACCCTCAAGTACCCGGGTGGTGAGTTGGATCTCAATATCGTGCACGCCACTGAGGGGGCCGACGGCATCGCGCTCGGCCCGCTACTGTCCAAGACCGGCTACACGACGTTCGACAACGGCTTCGTCAACACGGCGTCCACCAAGAGCGCCATCACCTACATCGACGGCGACGCTGGCATCCTGCGCTACCGCGGCATCCCGATCGATCAGCTCGCGGAGAAGTCGACGTTCATCGAGGTGAGCTACCTGCTCATCTACGGCGAGCTGCCGACCACCGACCAGCTGGCGGATTTCACCAAGCAGATCCAGTTGCACACCATGCTGCACGAGGACCTGAAGCGGTTCTTCGACGGCTTCCCGCGCAACGCCCACCCGATGCCGGTGCTGTCCAGCGCGGTCAACGCGCTGTCGGCGTACTACCCGGATTCGCTGGAGCCGCACGACCACGAGCAGGTCGAGCTGTCCACGATCCGGCTGCTGGCCAAGCTGCCGACCATCGCCGCCTACGCCTACAAAAAGTCCGTCGGCCAGCCGTTCCTCTACCCGGACAACTCGCTGACCTTGGTGGAGAACTTCTTGCGGATGACGTTCGGCCTGCCCGCCGAGCCCTACGAAGTCGACCCCGAGGTCGTCAAGGCGCTCGACATGCTGCTGATCCTGCACGCCGACCACGAGCAGAACTGTTCGACGTCGACGGTGCGCCTCGTCGGATCGTCGCAGGCGAACTTGTTCACGTCGATCTCCGGCGGAATCAACGCGCTATGGGGCCCGCTGCACGGCGGCGCCAACCAGGCGGTGCTGGAGATGCTCGAGGAGATCCGGCAGAGCGACGACGATGTCAGCGAATTCGTCCGCAAGGTGAAGAACAAAGAAGCCGGCGTCAAGCTGATGGGCTTCGGCCACCGGGTTTACAAGAACTACGACCCGCGGGCCCGCATCGTCAAGGAACAGGCCGACAAGATCCTGGGCAAGCTCGGCGGCGACGACGATCTGCTGAGCATCGCCAAGGAACTCGAAGAGGCGGCGCTCACCGACGACTACTTCATCGAGCGCAAGCTCTACCCGAACGTCGACTTCTACACCGGATTGATTTATCGGGCACTGGGATTCCCGACGCGGATGTTCACCGTGCTGTTCGCGCTGGGCCGGTTGCCCGGCTGGATCGCGCACTGGCGGGAGATGCACGACGAGGGCGACAGCAAGATCGGCCGTCCGCGCCAGATCTACACCGGTTACACCGAGCGCGACTACAAGACCATCGACTCGCGATAAGCCAGTACCGCCATCGCGGCGTTGTGGCCTCCGATACCGGAGACCGCACCGCCTCGGCGCGCACCCGAGCCGCACAGCAGTATCCGATCATGCGCGGTGGCTACGCCCCATCGCCGCGCCGGGGTGTCCAACCGGTCATCGTCGTCGGCGAACGGCCAGCACAAGCCGCCGTGGAAGATGTTGCCGTCGGTCATGCCCAGCCGCCGCTCGAGGTCCAGCGTGGTCGTCGTCTCGATACAGGGAAGCCCGTTCGCGTCGGTCAGCACGACATCCTGAATGGGTTCGGCGAGAACGGAATTCAGCGATGACAGCACGGCGTCGGTGAGTGCATCGCGGGCAGCGCCGAATGCCGAATGCGGCGTATGCAGACCGAAGACCGTCAAGGTGTGCGCCCCGGATTCACGCAGCGCGGGCGAGAGAATGCTGGGGTCGGTCAGCGAATGGCAGTAGATCTCGCAGGGCAGCGGGTCTGGTAGCGCCCGCGCGGCCGCTCGCGAATACGCCGCGTTGAGCTGTGTCCAGGTTTCGTTGACATGCAGTGTGCCGCCGAACGCCTGCTCGGGTGTCACACCCGAGTCGCGCAGTCGCGGCAGCCGCCGCAACACCATGTTGACCTTGACCTGAGCGCCCTGGTCCTGCGCTGGCGCCGGCTCGCCCAGCAGACCGGCCAGCGTGGCGGGCGTGACGCCGGCCAACACGAATCGGGCGCGCACCACATACTCGTCGTCGTGTCGCCGGTAGCGCACCGCGCCGCCCGGGTCGATGGCGAGAACATCTGCGCCGGTGATGATTTCAGCGCCGCCATCGCGCGCGGCCTCGGCTAGTGCCGCGCTGACGGCGCCCATGCCACCCACCGGGACGTGCCAGTCGCCGACGCCGCCGCCGAGCAGGTGATACAGAAAGCAGACGTTCTGTTGCAGCGACGAGTCGTCCAACCGGGCGAAGGTGCCGATCAGGGCATCGGTCGCAACGACGCCGCGGACCACGTCATTGCTCACCGCCTCAGTGATCGCCGCACCGATCGGCCTCTCGACCATCGCCCGCCAGGCCGCGGCCGCATCGGGACCGCCCTCGCCGACTATCGAGCGGGCCTGCTCGCGGGTGCGCAACGGCTCCAACAACGTCGGCCAGAGTCGGCTGGTCACCAGCCGGCAGCGCCGGTAGAACTCGGCGAAGGCGGGCTCGTCGCCGTCGGCGCCGATGGCACCGAATGTGCTCCGCGGACCGACCAGCAAGCCGGTGCGTCCCGCGGTGGCCGGGTCGGGGGTGTACGACGAATACTCGCGCGGGGCCAGCCTGATTGTGGCGCCCACGTCGTCGACGATCCGCGACGGCAACAGGCTCACCAAGTAGGAGTACCGGGACAGCCGGGCGTCGACGCCGTCGAAGATCCGCGCCGACACCGCCGCGCCGCCGACCCCCGGCAGCCGCTCCAGCAGTTGCACCCGCAGCCCGGCCCGCGCCAGGTAGGCGGCGGCGACCAGCCCGTTATGACCGCCACCCACGATGACGGCGTCGACGTCACGCGGGTCGGCGGGCATCGCTCAGCCCAGATACCCCTCGACTTCGTCGGCGGGCCGCACCGCGGCGTCGCCGGGGTCGCCGCCGGTTTCGCGCAAGGCGCGGCGCTGCCGCAGCAAGTCCCAGCACTGGTCGAGTTCAACCTCCAGCCGCCGCAGCCGCCTGCGCTCCTCGGATTCGCTGATGTCGCCGTGCTGTAACTGCTGTCGAAGCGCCTTCTCTTCGGCGACCAGCTCGTTGATGCGCGACAGGGCGTCGGTGTCTTCAGCCATCAGTTGCTTTCTGGTTCTGTTCCACGCGTCAAGTGTGCCCGACTAGGGTCGTCTGGGTGTCAAGCAAACCTGAGATTGAATTTCCCAGTGGCCCAGCGCCCGCACACCTCGTCGTCCACGATCTGGTGGTCGGCGACGGACCTGAAGCCGTACCCGGTGGCACCGTCGAGGTGCACTACGTCGGCGTCGACTACGACAGCGGCGAAGAATTCGACAGCTCGTGGGGTCGCGGACAGTCCATCGCATTCCCGTTGCAAGGCCTCATCCAGGGTTGGCAGGACGGCATTCCGGGCATGAAGGTCGGCGGGCGCCGCCAACTCGTCATCCCGCCCGAGCAGGCGTACGGCCCGGCCGGCTCGGGGCATCAATTGTCCGGCAAGACACTGATCTTCGTCATCGATCTGCTGAGCACTCGCTGAGTCAGTGCGGCGGGGGCAACTCGAGCAGCAGGCGGAGCCCGCCCATCGGGCTGTTCTGCAGCAGCGCCGTACCGCCGTGCAGGTGCGCCTGCTGGGCCACCAGCGCCAGGCCCAGTCCGGATCCCGAGTGCGATGCGGTCGAGCCGCGGGAGAACCGCTCGAACACGATCTGGCGTTCCTCTTCGGGCAGGCCGCTGCCGTTGTCGTCGATGGCGATCTCGACGCCGGCCCGTGAGCTGACCGCGGACAGCTGAACGTTGGTGGCGCCACCATGTTTGACGGCGTTAGCGATCGCGTTGTCCACCGCGAGTCGAAGTCCGGCGGGCAGTCCGACGATGATGCAGGTCGGCGACGGCGCCAGGGACACATCCAGGTCGGGGTAGATCCGCATGGCGTCGTGCGCGGCGCGGTCGAGCAGCTCGGTGATGTCAACCGGCACATGGTCCTCGAACGTCGACAGCTCGCCTTGCGCCAGTCGTTCCAGCGCCGACAACGTCGCTTCGATGCGGGACTGCGTGCGGATCACGTCGTGCAGCACCTCTTTTCGCTGCTCGTCCGGAAGGTCAAGGGTGGACAGCACTTCGAGGTTGGTGCGCATCGCGGTCAGCGGCGTGCGCAGCTCATGCGAGGACACCGCGGCGAAGTCGCGGGCCGAGGCCAGCGCCTCGATCGTTCTGTTCTGCTCGTCCCAAATGCGTTGCAGCATGCCGCGCATGGCCTCGGCGATCTCGACGGCCTCGCTGGCGCCGCGTACCTGGACCTGTGGCCGCTCGTCGCCCGCGTCGATCGCCCGGGTCTGCTGCGCCAACCGCTTGAACGGCTGCACCGCGAAAGTGGCCAATAGCCAAGCGAATACGGCCGCCGCCCCGATCGAGAACAGACATATCAAGATCACTCGCCGGTGCAGATTGTTGGTGTCGGCGATCGTGGCGTCATAGGTCGCACCGACCGCCACCAGCATCGGGTGCGGCGCAGGGATGTTCACCGTGCGCACCCGGTAGCGCACCCCGTTGACGTAGGTGTCGGCATAGCCCACGGGCAGTTCGGGCAGCGTGACCGCCGTATTGGAGGTGACCTCGCCACCGACGTGGCGCACGGTGATGATCGCGTTCTGGTCGCTGGGGGACTTGGGAATCTGGCCGACGCCGCGGGGCAGGAACGGGATCGCGAATCCGGCCGCCTCGTCCAGACGGCGATCCAGCCGTTCCTTGCGGTCGTTGGTGATGCCGACCCAGACCACCACGCCGACGATCAGCACCGGAATCGCCGCGCCGATGACCGTCGCCACCACCACGCGGGCGCGCAGCGACGGGGTACGCGTCAAGATTCTCGACAAGAAATTCATGTTCAATCCTGTCACTGCATACGCAGCACAAATCCCACGCCGCGCACGGTGTGCAGCAGCCTGGGTCCGCCGTTGGCTTCCAGCTTGCGGCGTAGGTAGCCGATGAACACATCGACGACGTTGGTGTCGGCGGCGAAGTCGTAGCCCCAGACCAGTTCCAGCAATTGCGCGCGCGACAGCACCGCGGTCTTGTGCTCGGCCAGCACCGCCAACAGGTCGAACTCGCGCTTGGTCAGGTCGACGTCGACGCCGTTGACCCGGGCGCGACGGCCCGGGATGTCGACCTCCAGCGGACCGACCGCGATGGTTTCCGACGACGACGCCGGGGTCGACCCGCGGCGGCGCAGCAGCGCACGCACCCGCGCCACCAGCTCGGCCAGCACGAACGGTTTGACCAGATAGTCGTCGGCGCCTGCCTCCAGGCCGGCCACCCTGTCGTCGACCGAACTGCGCGCCGACAGCACACAGACCGGGACGTCGTTGTCCATCGCCCGCAGCGCAGTCACCACGCTGACGCCGTCCAGCACGGGCATGTTGATGTCCAGCACGATCGCGTCGGGCCGGGTTTCGGTGGCGCTGCGCAACGCCTCGGCGCCGTCGACGGCGGTCGACACCTCGAAGCCGGACAGCCGCAGTCCGCGTTCCAACGAGGCAAGTACGTCGGAGTCGTCGTCGACAACTAATACCCGGGGCGAAGTCCCAGCAGCGTCCATGTCGCCCATGATGCCTGATTATCGCGCTTAGCTGTGGGAACAGCCCCCGGAGCGAACGCGGCGCGGCGCTTCAGCGCAGCCCGATGTTGCGGTAACGCCGCAAACGATTCGTCATCCGGTCGGGCATCGCGCGCAACGCATGCACTTCGACGGCGATCGCCGCGGCCAGCCGTTCGGAGAACTCGACCGGCTCGTCGGCGGCATCCGGATGCTCGGGGACAACGGCGTCGACGATCCCGGAGGCCAACAGGTCGACCGAGCGGACGCCTTGTGCGGCAGACAGCTCGGCGGCGTGGGCGGTGTCACGGAACACGATCGCGCTGGCGCCCTCGGGCGGTAACGGCGCCAGCCAGCCGTGCAGCGCGGCCAGCACCCGGTCGGCGGGCACCATCGCCAGCGCGGGCCCGCCGCTGCCCTGGCCGAGCAGCACCGACACGGTCGGGGTGTCCAGCGTGACCAGCTCGGCCAGGCAGTGGGCGATCTGGCCGGCCAGTCCACCCTGCTCGGCTTCGGCCGAGAGTGCGGGCCCCGCGGTGTCGATGACCAGCACCAGCGGTAGCCGCAGACCGGCCGCCAGCGTCATGCCGCGGCGGGCCTCGCGCAACGCGGCCGGTCCGACGAGTCCGCCGACAACGCGCTGTTGGCCGAGCAGCACCGCGGGCTGTCCGGCGAAGCGCGCCAGCGCCAGCAGCATCGTCGCGGCTTCGCCTTGGCCTGTCGCTGACAGCAAGACCTGGTCGGTGCAGCCGTAGCGCAGCAGATGTTGGACGCCCGGCCGGTCCGGCCGCCGCGACGCAACCACGGAGTCCCACGCCGGGATGTCGGGCAACGGCGTGGGTGGCTGCGGCTCCGGTGCCGGGCCGGCCTCGTCGGCGACGACTCGCAGGGCCCGGTCGAGGACGTCGCGCAGTTCGCCGAGCGGCACGACGGCATCGACCACCCCGTAGCGCTGCAGGTTCTCGGCGGTCTGGACGTCGGGCGGGAACGGTTCGCCGTAGAGCTGCTCGTAGACCCGCGGCCCCAGAAAGCCGATCAGGGCACCCGGTTGCGCGAACGTGATGTGGCCCAGCGAGCCCCACGAGGCGAACACCCCGCCGGTGGTCGGGTGGCGCAGGTACACCAGGTAGGGCAGGTGTGCTTCCTTGTGCAGGGTGACCGCCGCGGCGATCTTCACCATCTGCAGAAACGCGACGGTGCCTTCCTGCATGCGGGTGCCGCCGGAGCACGGCGACGCCAGCAACGGCAGCCGCTCGGCGGTGGCGCGTAGTACGGCGTCGGTGATTCGCTCGGCCGCGGCGACGCCGATCGAGCCGGCGAGGAAGTCGAACTCGCACACCACCACCGCCACCCGGCGTCCGAACACCCGGCCCTCGCCGGTCAGCACCGATTCGTCGCGGCCGCTGGCGACGTGCGCCTGGGCCAGTTCGCGGGTGTAGGTCTCGCTCGTCGATACGGCGATGGGCGGGGTGTCCCAGCTGACGAACGAGCCTTCGTCGAGCACCGCGTCGCGCAGTTCGTCGGTCCCGATCCGGCTCACCCGGCCGAGGCTACATATCAGCCGTGCGCGAGATCCAGGATGACGCCGGTGTCTTCGACGTAGCGGTCCCAGAGCACCAGCAACTCGGCCAGCTTGTCGGGCCGCGACGCTGCGAGGTCGACGATCTCGCCGGGGTCGGTGGACAGATCGTAGAGCTGCCAGTCGCCCGGTCCGTACGGTTCGGGCAGGTGCAGTGCTTTCCAGTCACCCTGGCGAATGGCGCGGCGGCCGAACAACTCCCACCCGGTTCCGCTGACGTCGTCGTGTACCGACTCGGCGTCGCCCGACAGATACGGCAACAGCGACCGGCCTCGCATGGGTGCCACCTCACGTCCGCGGTACTCGGTGCCGGGGTGCGTGACGCCGGCGAGTTCGAGGACGGTCGGAGCGATGTCCATCACCGTGCTGAACGCGGTGCCGATCTGCTGTTGCCGGTCGAAGCCCGGCCAGGTGACGAACCCGACGACCCGGATGCCGCCTTCGGTGGTGAACGCCTTGTGCAGTCGGGACGGCGCGGTGGCGGCCTGCGCCCAGCGCGGGCCGTACCAGATGAACGAGTTGGCGGCGCCGGCGTTGTCGAGGCTGTTGTCCCAATTCTTGTCGATCTCAGCGGCGATCACGCCGCCGAGGATCGGCAACGACTCGAGGATCGCTCCCTCGGCGCCGTTGTCGGACAGAAAGACCACGACGGTGTTGTCGAGTTCACCGGTCTCAGCGAGATAATCGATCACCCGGCCGATGTTGTGGTCCATCCGGTCGACCATGGCGGCGTAGACCTCCATGCTGCGGGCAGACAGGGCCTTTTCGTCGGCGCTCAGATCGGACCACTCCGGTTCCCCGTCGGCGACGACGGGGTGGGCGGCGACGTCGGGCGGGCACAGCCCGAGCCGCTTGAGCGCAGCCAGTCGTGCCTCCCGCAGCGCGTCGGGGCCGTCGTCGTAGCGACCGCGGTATTTCGCGATGGTGTCCGCGGGTGCCTGCAGGGGCCAGTGCGGGGCCTGGAACGGCAGGTAGGCGAAGAACGGCTGCTCGGCGTCGGTGCGCTCCTGGAAATACCGGAGCAGTGTGTCGGCGTAGTAGTCCGAGGAATAGAAGTCGTCGCCGACCGTGACGAACTGGTCGTCCTCGGTGTAGCGCGACATCAGCGGTATGAAGTCGCCCGGGGGGTTGCTGTAATGGCTTGCGCCGCCGGGCAACAGCGCGAACGACCGGTCGAATCCGCGGGCCCACGGTGTCCGGTCGATGGTGTTGCCCAGGTGCCACTTGCCGGCCATCAGCGTCAGGTAACCGGCGTCGCGCAGCAACTCGGGCAGCGCGACCACCCGGTCGTTGAGGTATCCCTCGTAGCCGGGCTGTCCGCGAAACTCCGGAGCAACCTCGAGCATGGTCCCGATGCCGGCGATGTGGTGATCGGTTCCGGTCAGCAGCATCGACCTCGTCGGTGAACAGGCCGGTGCCGAATGGAAATCGGTCAGCCGGATCCCCGCGTGGGCCAGCCGGTCCAGGTTGGGAGTCTCGATCTCGCTGCCGAAGGCGCCGATATCGGAGAACCCCAGGTCGTCTGCCACGATCACCAGGAAGTTGGGTCTTGTCACGGGGAAGCATCCTGTCAGGTCCGCGGTCCGAAGGGAACGGTCTCACGACCGCCGATTCGATGCCGCTCGTCGAGGGCAATAGGCTTGGTGGCATGATCGGTGTCTCTCGCGTCGAAGACGTCCTGACCATTGAGTTGCAACGTCCGGAACGGCGCAACGCGCTCAACTCCCAACTGGTCGAGGAATTGCGCGAGGCGGTGGAGAAGGCGGCCGGCGAGAACGCACACGCCATCGTGCTCACTGGGCAGGGCACCGTGTTCTGCGCCGGCGCGGACCTGAGCGGCGACGCGTTCGCCGCCGACTATCCCGACCGGCTGATCGCGCTGAACATGGCGATCGACGCGACACCGGTGCCGGTGATCGCGGCGATCAACGGCCCGGCGATCGGCGCGGGACTGCAACTTGCCATGATCTGCGACCTTCGGGTGGTGGCACCTGAAGCGTTCTTTCAGTTTCCGACCTCGAAATATGGCCTCGCGCTGGACAACTGGAGCATTCGCCGGTTGTCGTCGCTGGTAGGCCACGGGCGCGCGCGGGCCATGCTGTTGACCGCCGAGAAGCTGACCGCACAGGACGCTCTCACCACCGGGATGGCCAACCGGATCGGCACGCTCGCCGACGCGCAGGCCTGGGCAGCGGAGATCGCCGGCCTGGCCCCGCTGGCGCTGCAGCACGCGAAGCGAGTGCTCAACGACGATGGCGCCTACGAGGAACAGTGGCCGGTGCACAAAGAGCTGTTCGACAAGGCGTGGGGCAGCCAGGACGTGATCGAAGCGCAGGTCGCACGGGTGGAGAAGCGGCCGCCGAAATTCCAGGGGGCGTAATCGGATGTTGCGCGGGGCGGTACGACTGGCAGTGGGTACGGTCTCACTTGCTACCGGCGGGTGGGTGTTGCGTGCGCTACACGGCGCGCCCGCCGCACTCGGGGCTCAACCGTCCGACATCCGCGCGGTCGCCGATCGCTCACCGAACTTCCGCGACGGAGTGTTCGTCAACCTGGAACCGGCCTCGTTCAACATCGACACCGAAGAACAGCGAAACATCGTGTGGGAGTTGATCAGTAGCCGCAACCAAGCCCGTCCCGCGGCGGAGATCCCGTTGGAAACCCCGGAGCCGCGCGCCTTCGAAGCTCCGGCCGGCCAGATCGCGGTCAGCTGGTTCGGTCACTCCACCGCGTTACTGGAGATCGACGGCTACCGCGTCCTGACCGACCCGGTGTGGAGCGAACGCTGTTCACCGTCGGACGTCATCGGCCCGGGACGCATGCATCCGCCGCCGGTGCCGCTGGAGGCGTTGCCCGCGCTGGATGCGATCGTCATCAGCCACGACCACTACGACCACCTCGACATCGACACGATCGTCGCGCTGGCCCGAAGTCAGTGGGCGCCGTTCGTCGTTCCGCTGGGTGTCGGTGCGCACCTTCGTGATTGGGGCATCCCCGACGAGCGAGTCATCGAACTCGACTGGAACGAGCAGGCGAACATCGACGAGCTCACCCTGGTCTGCACACCGGCCCGGCACTTCTCCGGCCGGTTCCTGAACCGCAATGCGACCCTGTGGGCGTCGTGGTCGATCATCGGCCCGAGGCACCGGGCGTACTTCGGCGGCGATACGGGTTACACCAAGAGCTTTGCCGATATCGGCACCGCCCACGGGCCGTTCGACCTGACGCTGATGCCGGTCGGCGCATACAACAAGGTCTGGCCCGACATTCACATGAACCCCGAGGACGCGGTGCAAGCGCACCTCGACGTCCGCGGCGCACTTCTGGTGCCGATCCACTGGTGCACGTTCCGACTGGCGCCGCACCCGTGGGCCGAGCCGATCGAGCGACTGCTCGCCGCGGCCGAGCCTGCCGGCGTGAGAGTTGCGGTCCCCAAGCCCGGTCAGCGCATCGACCCGACGGCCGTTGCCGAGCCAGAGCCGTGGTGGCGGCTCACCGATCAGTCGTGATACCCCTATTCGCTACACCCCTACGGACACAAAGGACGCAGCATGGGCTTTCTGGATAAGGCCAAGGACCTGTCAGCGCAGAATGCCGACACCGTCGGCTCCGCCCTGAAGGACGACAAGAAAGACGATCAGTAGAAGTCACTCATGGCGAAACTCTCCGGATCCATTGACGTCCCGTTGCCGCCCGAAAAGGCTTGGGCCGACGCGTCCAATCTCTCCCGATACAAAGAATGGCTGACCATCCACCGGGTTTGGCGCAGCCCGCTGCCCGAGCAGTTGGAGAAGGGCACGGTCATCGAGTCGATCCTCGAAGTCAAGGGCATGGCGAACCGGATCAGATGGACGATCGTGCACTACAAACCGCCGGAGTCGATGACGCTCAACGGAGTAGGCGTCGGTGGAGTCAAGGTCAAGCTGATGGCCAAGGTACGGGCTAAGGGCCCTGACAAATCCGACAGTGCCGACTCGGTCGTCAGCTTCGACGTCCACCTCGGCGGCCCGGCGTTGTTCGGGCCGATCGGCATGATCGTCGCCGCCGCCTTGCGTAGCGATATCAACGAGTCGCTGAACAAGTTCGTCACGGTATTCGCACCCGCGTGACGTTGTCCCGCCTACGTCCCGGTTGGCTGGTCGCGTTGTTTGCCGCGACGGTCTCGGTGAGCGCATGGCTGCCGTGGCTGAGGACCGGCGTGAACGGGGGCGGTTGGGCCAATGCGATCGGCGGCAGCGTCGGCAGCCTGCACTTGCCGCACGGGTTCGGGCCGGGTCAGCTGATCGTGCTGCTGTCCTCAGCGTTGCTGGTGGCCGGCGCGATGGCCGGCAGGGATCTGTCGCCGAAGACGGCATCGGTTGCCGCGCTGGTGATCTCGCTGATCGTCGTCGCGCTCACGGTGCGGTACTACAACGTCAACGTGAAGCCGCCGGTCGCGGCCGCCTACGGCGTGTATGTCTGTGGCGGCGCCGCGGGTGCTGCGACGCTGTGCGCGATCTGGGCGTTGGTGTCGTCGCTTCGCGGCAACCGCTAGCCGACGCTGATTTCGGCGCCCTTCAGCGGTCGAGCGCACTGGTCGCAGGTCAACTGCCCGACGAATGGCTTGCCACAGCCGATATGGGTGAGCAGCACCGCCGGCCCTTCAGGGGCATGGAACCAGCGCTGGCCGCATTGCAGCGCGGTGGCGATGACCGGAAAGAACGCCCGCCCCTTCTCGGTGAGCTCATAACGGGTGCGTACCTGGCCGGTTTGGCGCGACACGCACAACACGCCGATGGCGCAGAACGTCTGCAACCTGGCGGTCAGCAGCGACGGCGGTACGCCGAGCTGTGTCTGAAAGTCTGTGAAGCGACCGGTGCCCAGGAATGCCGACACCAATAGTGCTGCTGCCCAACGGTTGCCGAAGACAGTCATGGTCTCCGGAAACAGTCCGGCCTGACCGCGGGTGTCATCAGCCGCCGACCGCCGACGCGTCACCGCCTCGGGTACCGAGCGCGGCCACGAACCGCTGGGACCCCACCGCCCGGTCACATCTTTCTCGGTGACCACCTCACCGCAGGACCCACAGTTCAGCGTCGGCGCGAAATCGTTGTCACAGACCGTGTGCCGCATATCCGGCAGTCGGTCGACGCGGTCGGGGACCCATCGTCGTTCCCACTCCCAGATCGACAGCAGCACCGGCCACATCGCCCGCCCGCGTTCGGTGATGAGATATTCGGCACGCACCGGCCGGGTCCGGTACTCCGAGCGGTCCAAGAGGCCGTTCTCGGTCAGCGCCCGTAACCGTGCGGTGAGAACCGAATTGGAGATGGGAAGGCGCTCCATGAATTCGCTGTAGCGGGTCGCTCCCAACAAGGACTGCTGGATGATCAGCAACGTCCACTCGTCGCCGAGCAGACCAAGAATCCTGCCTACGGCGTTGGTGCCACCCGGACTCAGCGGGGTCGGCTCAGCCGCGAGCATTCAGAGCCCGATCGCGCCGGCAGCGGAGTCAGTGTTCCGCCAGCGACGTAGCTCCGAACCCGCTGCCCAGGTGGCGTGGGTGCCGCTGGAAATCCGTTCGGGCAGAGCCAGTGTGCACACCGGACCGTCGCCGACGCGTGCCGCGTCGAAAATCAGGCAGTAGGAGGCGTCGGCAGTTCATGTCGGTCGTCAGCGTGATCAGGTAGCCGTCGTCCTCGCTTGTGCCGCCAGATCGCGGAGCCATCGCGGCCTCACTTCCGTAGACGCCGTCGCTGAAGCTGTAGTGCTCCTCACCTCCGGTGCGCAGATCGTGCTTGACCAACCCGTCGAACAGGAACCAGCCCGGCTTTCCGGTAGCGGCGTAGTTGTAACGGTAATCGCGGGCCGCATAGTCGGGGTTCATCACGCCGAATTCGGTGATGGATTCCGACAATTGCTCTTCTTTGACGGCGCCGGTGGCCAGGTTGAACCGCCACCTATGCAGGCGGGCCTGCAGACGGTCCAAGGCCAAAAAGCGAAAGAGCTTGTCCCACTTGCTTCCACCGGTATCGATCGGCTGTGGTGCGCCTTCGAAGAACCCATCGAGCACGATCTCATCGCCGTCCTCGTAGGCGTTGACGAAGTGCAGCACGAACGTCGGGTCGGCCTCGAACCAGCGGATCTGCTCGGTGCCGCCGCGCCGCGGCAACACCGCGAAGCGCGACGGCATCTCGGGATAGAACCGGGGCATGTGCACGTCATGTTCGAGCAGCTGCGGATCCCAGAACAGCGGGAAATCGTTGAGGATGACGTAGTTTTCGGTGAACGCCATGTCGTGCGGTAGTCGCGGTCCGGGGAGGGGAACGTCAACATAGTGCGCGAGCGCGTTGTTCGCGTCGACGACGCCGTAGTGCATGTACGGGGCCTGCTTGCTGTAGTTGAAGAACAGCAACTCGCCGGTCTTGCCGTCGACCTTCGAATGCGCCGAGACTCCCCAGTCGACCGGGAAGTGCCCATTGAAGGTCTCCTTGCCCAGCGTGTTCGCCGAGAACGGGTCGACGCGGTACAAATCGCCGCACTGGTAGAAGCTGGTCAGCGCGACACCGCGGTGCACGATGACGTCGGTGCTCGACGCGTCCTTCATCCGGGTGCGGGCACCCCAGCCATCTTCGCGTTTGGCCAATTGCACGGGTTCGGCCAACCCCGGCCACAACGCCTCGCCGGCCTCGTTCTCGGCCAGAAATCCATCGGTGCGAATAAATCGGTTGCGGTAAAAGGCTTTTCCATCGCGGAAGCCGACGACGTGCACCATGCCGTCACCGTCGAACGGGTGATAGGTCTTCAGCGACGGGTGCAGCGGGTTCTCGGTGTTGCGCAAATAGACGCCGTCGAGGTCATGCGGAATCTGCCCCTCTACGGCGATCAGATCGTCGGCGTCCCACTCGCTGGTCTGCGGTCGCCAGGGACCGGTTCGATACGGGTGATCGTCGTCTTCGGGCAGGGTCGACAGGAATTTACCGACGACTTCGACGTCCATGTCACGATCCTTCGGTTGTGCTGACGACGAAGCTGACCGTGGTCGCGGTGCTGCCGCCAAAGTTCAGCGTGCCAAAGGTTTTCGCGCCCTCGACCTGATAATCACCCGCGGTGCCGCTGACCTGTTTGGCCGCGTCCACGAGCATGCGTACTCCCGATGCGCCGACCGGATGGCCGCCGCCGATCAGCCCGCCGCTCGGGTTGATCGGTAGCCGTCCGCCGTTCTCGATTTCGCCGTGTTCGATGGCCTTCCACGATTCACCCGGCCCGGTCAGGCCGATGTGGTCAATGGCCAGGTACTCGCTGGGGCTGAAGCAGTCATGCACCTCGTAGCCGCCGATGTCGTCGAGCGTCGCCTCGGCCCGTCGCAGTGCATCGAGCACGGCGGCCCGGACATGCGGCAACACGTAGGGATCGTCGGCGGCGCGGTCTAGCTTCTGTTGCAAGCCCAGGCCGACGGTGCGATGACCCCAGCCGGAGATGCGAGCGACGGGTCGCGCATTGGGATGATCGCGCAGGTATGTGTCGGTGACCAGGACGACTCCTGCACCGCCGTCGGTCATTTGGCTGCAGTCGAATCTGCGCAGCCGACCTTCGACGGGTGGGTTGGCAGCGTCGTCGTCGCTGATCGGTTCCGGCACAACCCATTCGCGGGTCTGCGCGTTGGGGTTGCGGCGCGCGTTGGCGAAGTTGAGTTGCGCGATCGCGCGCAGATGGGTGTCGTCGAGGCCGTAGCGGCGGTCGTACTCGTCGGCGACCTTGGCGAACATCGCGGGCCAGAGGAATTTTGCGTCGGCGCCTTCGTGTCCGGTCCAGGCCGCGGCGCCGAGATGACGCGCCGCGGTGTCGCCGGGCACGGTCTTCTCGAGTTCGACACCGAGCACCAGTGCGGTGTCGTAGTTGCCCGAACGCAGGTCGGCCATCGCCGCCAACGCGGCGATGCTTCCAGATGCGCAGGCGGCTTCGTGTCGGGATGCCGGCGTGTCCCACAGTTCGTCGCAGACCGTTGCGGGCATGGCGCCCAGGTGACCCTGTTGGGCGAACATCTCGCCGAATGCATTCGCGACGTGCACGACTCCGATATCGGCGGCGTCGACTTTGGCCGCAGCCAGAGTGGCGTCGACGATCTCGCGGGTGAGGTCCGCGAAGTCGAGCCCTTCTCTGGTGAGGTTACGGGCGAAGTCGCTCTGGTAGCCGCCGAGAACCCAGACGCCAGTTGTCATAGTCGGAGGCTACTACAACTAAGAGAGTGACGCAGTGGCTACATTTCAGATCGGTCCCGCCGGCTCTCGGCTGAACCGACAGGACCTAAGCGAACACGCAGGTCGACCTACGCGCTTGCCTCTACAGGCACATTGCCTGCGACAGCGGATGACAAACCTTTTCAGCGGAATCGGAATTATTCGTCGCCGCGCGCGACGGCCCGATCGGGATCCGAACTCCATTCCGACCAAGAGCCGGGAAACAACGCCGCCCGATGTCCGATCGAGGCGAGAGCGGCGAGCGTGATGCTCGCCGTGACACCGGAACCGCAGTACACGCCGAGCGGGCCGTCGTGGTCGGGGACCAGACGTGCGAGCGCATCATCGGCGAGGAAAGTACCGTCGTCGGCGAGCACCCTGCCGCTGGGCAGATTCTTGGCGCCGGGGATATGTCCGGCAACCGGGTCGATCGGCTCGACGTCGCCGCGAAAGCGCTCCGGTGCGCGGGCGTCGAGCAGCGTCACACCGTGGTCGACCTGCTCAGCCGTCAGAGTCGGCAGCGCACCGGAGTACAGATCGTCGTACGCCGCGGTCACGTCGCCCGCCGGCGGCGTCGCCGGGCCGGCGTCCAGGTCGTTGCCGGCGGAGAGCCACGCGGACAGGCCGCCGTCCAGAATGCGGACGTCGTCGAGTCCGGCCGCGGTCAATACCCACCAGGCCCGCGCCGAACCGGCGCGATTCCAGTCGTCGTAGACCACCGTCGGCACGCCACGGCGGACGCCCCAGCGACGCGCGGCGGCTTCGACAGCGCGCCCCGACGGCAGCGGGTGCCGCCCGCGACCGGTGACGGTGTGATCGCTCAGGTCGTCCTCGAGCGAGACGTATACCGCGCCCGGGAGGTGTCCCTGCAGGTAGGCGGGCCGACCGTCAGGTTCGCCGAGTCGCCAGCGCACATCGAGGATCGTCACCGGATCGCCGGCATCGATGAGGCCGGACAATTCGGCGACGGTGATCAGCACATCCGCGCGGGTGCTTATGGCTTGAACCCCAAGTCGTGTAACGCGTCGACGCAGCCGGCCAGCCACTCGGCCAAGTTCGCCGGCTGCGGCCCACCGCCGACCTCGACCTGGCACGCCAGCCCGGTGTTGTAGCCCTGCTTCATCTCGTTCGCCAGGTACGCGTGATTCTGCGGGGTCGAGTAATAGTCGTGTTCGGCCTTGTAGCCGTCCTGATACGACGGTCCGTGGCCTGCTGCGGGACCATGGGTGCAGGGGCCGGGCTGACACTGGGGATCCGCGCCGGCCGGCGACGCCAAGCCGATCGCCGCGGCAGCGGCGGCGGTCGCGGTCGCGAGAAGGATCGAGCGGTCGATCATGTCGCGCATCATCGCATGATCTGTCCGTGGCCTAGCAGAGAATCAGGGGCGTGATGAACCGTATCCAGGCACTCCTGGGCGTCAAGTATCCCGTGATCCAGGCGCCGATGACGTATATCGCCAGGGCCGAACTGGCGGCTGCCGTATCCGAGGGCGGTGGCTTGGGCATGATCGAGACCCTGACCCCGGAGGGTCGCGCTGATCTGCGCAGGGTGCGCGAACTCACCGACCGTCCCGTGGCCGCCAACCTGATGATCCAGGGCTGGAAGCGTGACCCGTCCATCGTCGACGAGTTGGCCGCCACCGAGGTACGGCACGTCTTCACCTCCGCCGGCGATCCGGCGCTGTTCACAGCGCGCTTGCATGACGCGGGTATGACCGTCGTGCATGTCGTCGGATCGCTGAAGGGTGCCATGAAGGCCGTGGACGCGGGCGTCGACGCGCTTGTGGTCGAGGGTGTCGAGGGCGGTGGGTTCAAATCGGCCCTCGGCGCGTCGACCTTGGTTTTACTTCCGCTGGTCGCCGACCGCGTCGATCTTCCGATCATCGCGGCGGGAGGGATCTGCGACGCACGGTCAGCGGCAGCCGCGGTGGTTCTGGGCGCCGAGGGTGTGCAGATGGGCACTCGGATGCTGGCGAGCCACGAGGCGAGGGTGCACCCCAACTTCAAGGACGCCATCGTGGCGGCGGGCGACGACGGGACGGTGATGCTGGATGTTCCCGGGAACCCGACGATGCGGGTGTTGCGAACTGGGCTCGCGGCCCGCGTCGCGGCAGCCGATCCTGGGGTACGGCTCCTCGGACGGATCACCGATCTCTACTTCGACGGTGACATGGACGCCAGCGTCGCCAATACCGGTCAGGTGTCTTCGCGGATCAGCGCTCTACAGCCGGTGTCACAGATCGTCGAGCAAACGTGGTCCGAGATCGAGACCGCTCTGAGCGAGAGCCGATCCCGGCTCGGTCAGTGCGGCGCCGCGGACTGAATGCACCCTGTGTAGACCGCGGGGCTACCCGGGCCGATGGGGTAGCAGGCGTACGCTGCCTTGTGGTCAATCGGATTGACCGGTCCTCGGTATTGTCTGTGAGCTTCGGGTTGCCGGCGGCGAACAGATCGGCTACTCCCGTGCCCCTCCGAGACAGAAGAGTGCAATATGCCAGTGCCCAGCCCGTTCATCGATCCCAAGACTGGGCGGATCAAATTCCCCGATAACGGCAGTCTGGTCCGCCACGTAGAGCGGTGGGCCAAGATGCGTGGGGATCGTTTGGCCTATCGCTATCTTGATTTCTCCACCGAGCGCGACGGCGTCTACCACGATCTGCCCTGGTCGCGGTTCAGTGCGCGTAACCGCGCAGTCGGTGCCCGCCTGCAGCAGGTCACCAAGCCGGGCGACCGGGTCGCCATCCTCGCTCCGCAGGGCCTGGATTACATGGTGGCGTTCTACGGCGCGCTGTACGCCGGCGTCATTGCGGTCCCGCTGTTCGACCCCGCAGAACCAGGGCACACCGGCCGACTGCATTCGGTGCTCGGCGATTGCGAGCCGTCGGTCATCCTGACCACCGCCGACTCCGCAGACGGAGTTCGCAAATTCTTTCGCCAGAGCCGTCCAGCCACGGAACGACCCCGCGTCATCGCCGTGGACGCCATTCCCGACGAGGTCGCCGAAACCTGGGAGCCGCCGTCAGCGGACCCGGACACCATCGCTTACCTGCAGTACACCTCGGGATCCACTCGTGCCCCGGCAGGTGTGAAGATCACCCACCGGGCGGTGGCCACGAACCTGGCGCAGCTCATCACCTCGCTCCAAGTCGAAGAGGGTCAACGCGGCGTCATGTGGCTGCCGCTGTTCCACGACATGGGTCTGGTGACCGCGATGGTCCCGTCTGTCGTCGGACACTGCATCACGATCATGAGCCCGACCGCCTTCGTGCGCCGCCCCTACCGGTGGATCCGCGAGCTCGCGGTTCAACCCGACGATGCCGGCCCGACCTTCTCGGCGGCGCCGAACTTCGCCTTCGAGCACGCCGCACTACGTGGCCTGCCGAAAGAGGGTGATCCCGAACTCGATCTGAGCAACGTGTTCGCGTTGCTCAACGGCAGCGAGCCGGTTTCCACGTCGTCGATGCGCAAGTTCAACGAGGCGTTCGCCCCGTACGGCCTTCCGGAGACGGCTATCAAGCCGTCCTATGGCATGGCCGAGGCGACGCTGTTCGTCTCCACCACCGACATGAAGCGCAAGGCCACCACCATTTATGTGGACCGCGAAGACCTCTCCAACGACCGCTTCCGCACCGTCGCCGCCGACGCGCCCACCGCCGTGGCCCAGGTGTCGTGTGGCGTGGTGGGGATCGACCAGTGGGCTGCCATCGTCGATTCGGAAACCGCCACCGAGCAACCCGACGGCCACATCGGCGAGATCTGGCTCCACGGCAACAACATCGGCGCAGGCTACTGGGGCCGCGAGCGGGACAGCGCGCAGACCTTCAACAACATCCTCAAGTCGGTAGCCACACCCACGCACACCGAGGGTGTGCCCGACGGCGGCCAGTGGATGCGGACCGGCGATTACGGCACGTACTTCGGGGGCGAGCTGTACGTCACCGGCCGGGTCAAAGACATGGTGATCATCGACGGCCGCAATCACTACCCACAAGACCTCGAGTACACCGCGCAGGAGACCAGCATTGCGCTGCGCGCCGGGTACGTGGCCGCCTTCTCAGTGCCGGCCAACCAGCTGCCGGCCCAGGTCTTCGAGAATCACTCGGGGCGCAACCATGACCCGGAGGACTCCTCCGAACAACTGGTCATCGTCGGCGAACGCACCCCGGGTGCGCACAAGTTCGACATCCAATCGATCGCCGACGACATTCGCGGCGCGATCGCGGTGCGCCACGGCGTCACCGCGCGTGACGTCATCCTGGTGCCGGCCGGCGCGATCCCGCGAACCTCTAGCGGCAAGGTCGGCCACGCCGCGTGCCGGGCCGCCTACATCGACGGCACCCTGCGCGGCGGCTATGTCGCTGCTGCCGACTGATCTCGCGTACGGCCGATCCGCTCAGTAGTTGTTGCAGGTGTTCGCGACCTGCACGGCAAATCCGGCGTACAGCGGAATGTACTGCTGAGATTGCGGGTATTTGCCCTCTATCTCCTGGAGTATCTGCTGGCGCTGATCCGGTGATGAGTCGAGGAATCCGCGCAACGCGGCCTGCGCCGATGGCGATCCGTTCAGTTGCGCGGCAGCTGCCGGTGTTTGAGCATTCAGCGCCGAGACCACCTGGGAGTAGCTGCATGTGGTGTTGATGACCGGGCCGAGGTCGGGATCTGCGGACGCGACGCCGGCCCCGGCGGTCAACGACACCGCGAGAACGGCCGTTGCGGCAGTCAGCGACAGCGTGGCCATGTGTCACGACCTTTCACACCGATACACCGTCTGAAGCAGGACGGCGAAAATACCAGCTTAGCGCGGAAAATTGACACCAGCCGCGTACCGGCAGTTCGAGGGCATGATCGACGAAAAATTCAGCAGCACAACGCTTTTCGGCATTCGAGATGGTCCTCTAGTGCTGCCGCCGACGGCAGTGGCGTCGTGGCGGAGTATTGACGGCTGCGAAGGTTGTGCCGTACGGCTTGGAACTTGCTGAGATGACACCGGCCGTCTGCACTGCTTAGGTACTCTTAGCTTCTCTTCACGTGTTCCTAAGCATGAGCACGCTGACCCACGGGGGACGAATGTCCAGCAATCGCTGTAGTACTTGTCGCGTCCGGCAATGGAGTGCCGGCGCGGCGTTGGCTGCCGCAGCCGCCGCGGTCATCGGGATGGGCACCGCCCACGCCGACGACGGCTCCGTCCCGACAGACATCGGGCTGCTGAATACGGCACAAACTGATATTGCCGAAGCCTTCAGCCTGTCAGGCCAGACTCAAGCGGAACCAGGCATTTTCGGTCAATTGGAGGCGATCCAAACGCCGCTGCTGTCATCTGACAACAGCTTTGTGTCGGGCGTCGGCGAGGCGTTGTTCAATGGCCCGGATCAGCAATTGGCCCAGGCCGGCGAGGCTTTCCTGTCGGCGGCCGAGACCCTTTCGTCGGCCACACCGGGCATCGCTGAGCTCGGTGCGCTCGGTGATTACGCGTCGACGGGCTTCCAAGTCGACGGCGCGATCTTCGGCGAGATCCCGTCGACTCTCATCGGCAAGCTGACCGATCAGATCTTTGACATCGGCGGCTTTGACACCGCGAGCGCCGGCGCGGCTGCGGATGTAGCGACCAGCGCCGCCAGCTCGGCTGCCGCTCCGAGCGACGTCATCGGCCAGGCGATCGCTGACCTGAATCAAGGCACCGCGGTGCTGGACGCAGCGCCCACAGCTGACCTGAGCGCACGGCAGGCGGACACGCTCGCCGATTCCATAAATCTGAATACCGAGCTGGACTCGCCGCTTTCTCAGATGGCGACGCTACAAGGCGACTTCTCCGCGGCCGACCAGACTTATCTGGCCAACGCGGACGAACAGTTAGTCACCGCCGCTGCCAACATACTCTCAGCCGACCAGGCGTTTGTCGCCGCGGATCAAGCCGGTGAGCTCAGTGGGAGCAGCTTCAACTCGGCGGACCTGACGCTGATTGACGGTGCCTTGGGACTGCTCAGCGCCGATCTCAACGTGGGCGGTGCTGAGTTGTTTGCCCTCTTCACGGGTGGTCTGGACCCCTCATCAGCCGCCGATATCGCGTCGAGTCTGGACCCTGCCACGGCAGTAGACCCGTCCGTCTTCGCTGACCTGCTGTCGTCAATCGGGTTGTAAGTTCGCGCCGGGGTGGGGTGGTTCGCCGCCGGGAAGTAACGACATCAGCTCGGCAGTGAACGCTTCGAGGCGTTCGCGGGAGTAGGTTTCTGAGTTTCGGGCCGCGAGCCGGCCCAGCATTTCGGCGAACGACAGCATGGCGTGACCGAGAAGTGCTGAATCCAGCTTCGCCAGCGGTTCTGGCATCAATACCGCGCCCGTACGCGCCAGCTCCTCGGATTCGGCCTGCATGACCGACCGGGCATTTCGCAGCGCCTCGCGATAGTCGCGGGGAGCACTGTCAGGCATCGTCAGAATCAGTCGCCAGCGCGTGGGATTGTCGATCACGGCTTGCAGAAACGTCGAGATCGTCGCGGTGTAGGCCGCAGTCGGTTCGGTCGAGGTCATGTTGACCGGCATGGCCTCGCGGACCTCACTGATACCGCGGTCGAGTTCGCGTTCGAGAAGGGTTTCAATCAGCTCGCTGCGGGTGCGAAAGGCTGTGTAGATAACCGGTTTACCGATGTCGGCCGCTTCGGCGATGGCTTCCATGCTCAGCTCATGCAGGCCGCGGTCGCGGAGTACCTCTAGGGCGGTGTCGAGCACCTGTTCGCGGCGCTGCTCCCGCGACAAGCGGGGCGAGTATTTGCGGCGCGGCCTGTTCGGGTCCATAGCACCGCGAATTTTACGGCACCGCCAAATTGCTGCGGCGATCGTTTGGGCAGCGCATTCGTGTTTTTACGAGCGAATACAACGTAGCCGTTAAATTCAATGCTACGGTTACGTATTATTCGTTAGTGATCTAGATCACACCGATGGCGGTCACTGACCCGGCGGGAAGGCTCCGATGATCACGTCACGTTCACCCCGCGTCACATGCACTCCGGCCGTCCTCGCCGGCCTCGTAGCCGCCGGTGCGCTGTCGATCGCGCCCGCCCACGCCGATGCCGACGCCGCGACCGACTTGCTGGACGGCTCGACTCACGCGCTTGTCCTCGGCCCTACCTTCCTGCCTGACCCGGACGTATTCCCTGGCTACCTGCCCGCCATCGACGCGAACTACCTCGAACCGCTTGGCTTCTCACCTGACGGAACGTTGACCGCTCTCATCACCCCTGAGTCTCCGTGGTTCGGGCCATCGATCTCCAAAGGCGTCGACATCCTCGTCAACACCATCGAGGCCGAGTTCAACGAGAATCAGTTCTCGGCCGCAGACCCGCTCACCGTGTTCGGCTACAGCCAGTCGACCGTCATCGAATCGCTTGCAGAACAACAGCTTTCCGACTACGGCATTCCGCTCGACGAGCTCCGCTTCGGCATGCTCGGCGACGCCGCCGCCGACCCGCCGTCTGGAGCTACCGGCATCCTCGACACCTGGGGCGCTACCCCCATCGGACAGGACATTCTCAACCTGTTGGGTTGGTCGAACCTGGTCGACGTGACAACACCGAACTCTCTCTACCCGACCGATGTCTTCAACGTGGTCGACGACTTCTGGGCCGACACCGTTCTACCGGCAGGGTTCTCCGTCCACCCGATCGAAAGCATCCTCGAAGACCTAGTGGGATTCTTCGAGCACGGAAGCTACCTCGGCGGGCTGCCCGAATCGGAAATTCTGGACACCATCGCCACGTCAGGAGTCGTCGACGGCGCAACAACGTACTTCACCCTCGCCGACCCGGCGAACTTGTTGGAGTCCCTGATCGACACCGCGCTCACCGAGCTCGGCGTCCCGATTCCCTGATTTTTCAATCTGTGCCCCCGGCAGGATTCGAACCTGCGACACCGGCTTTAGGAGAGCCTGCAAGCCCTCCTAGTCGTGGTCCCGAAAGATGTTCTGAGCTGGCGATTTAACGCCATCCGGCACCACGCGAAACCACGCGCGTGTCTCAGGTTCACCGACCAAGCACCGACCACAGATCGGCGTTCGATTCCGGGCTCAGTTAACGCGCGAACCCCCCGCCCGGCTGCAACCAACGGTGGCCTGACAGATTCGCGCCTCGTCCGCAACCGCAGCGACCGCTTCGCCCGATCGCAGCAGGGAAACGATTTACCGGCGCACCGTTGTCGAATACAAACGGGGCATGCGACCTCCTCATGATCACTCTGCCCTCAACTCTCACGACGGTGGACCTACAACACTGGTACAGATCTCGTAGACCAATCTTGGGGACCGGTCAAATACGTCCCGAGGCGGCCCTAACCTTCGGAAGTGAATCGGCTCAGGCCGCCAACACCGCGCTTGACGCCGGTATGGAAGCTGGTCGACACGGTCTCACGCCTACGGTCGCCTGTGGTTCAGTGCGGTAACACCATTCGTCGACCGGAGCTCCCACCCGGCGCCCATCAGAGCCAGGCGACGAAATGTCTGACCTACTTTATGTATATTTGATATGTTGACCCGAGTTTGGTCATGTGACAGGGGAGTCTCCGTGGACCCAATCCCGTGGATGCCGTAGACGTCACCGTGTGGGGCCTCGTAGAGCGGGCCGCGCGCGAACACCCTGACCGGGTGCTATTCGGTGATGAGCACGGCCGCCTCCTGACCGCCAGGGATTTCCGCGACGGAGCCGAGCGCGTCGCGGCCGGCCTGGCGTTACAGCCGGGGCAGGTCGTGTCGTGGCAGTTGCCGTCGGTTCTTGAGGCAGTGGTGCTGTTTGCCGCGTTGGCACGATTGGGCGCTGTGCAGAATCCGCTGATTACCGCGCTTCGCTATCGCGAGATGTCCCACATCATCAAGCAGGTCGGCGCCACCTTGCTGATCGTTCCGGACGTGTGGCGCGGCTTTGACCACGGCGCAATGGCGCGTGCACTGGGCCCCGAGGCGATCACGCTGGACCTCTCGCCTGAGGACATCGGCGACGATCTGCGGCTGCCGATGGGAGACCCGTCGACGCTGCCACCGCCGCCGACCGACGCAAAAGGTGTTCGGTACCTGTATTTCTCGTCAGGAACAACTGCTGAACCCAAGGGCGCCATGCACACCGACGCCTCAGTCATCGCGGCGTCCTTTGGCATTACCGATCAGCTCGGCGTCGCCGAGGACGACGTGTACCCGATCGCGTGGCCCTACCCCCACGTGGGTGGTGTCGCCCTGACGGTCGCGGTGCTGCGTCGAGGCGGGCAGCTGGTGCTGTTCGACACGTTCGACCCGGCAACGATCGGCGCCAGGATGGCCACTCACCGTCCGACGATTCTTGGCTCGGCGACCCCGTTCTTCAGGGCGTACCTGGATGCTCAGCACAGCCATGGTCGCCGTGCTCTCTATCCGGCGCTGCGCGCCGTCACCGCTGGTGGCGCCCCGGTGCAGTCCGGCATGGTCGGCGAGCTGCTAACGACATTTGGACTGCGGGGCGTCCACGGTTCGTGGGGGCTGACCGAATTCCCGGTCGCTGCAAGCATTTCCGACGACGATTCGGCCGACAAAATGCTCACCACGGTGGGCCGACCAGCGCCGGGGGTACGGGTTCGGGTCGTCGATCGCGAATTGCGTCTGAAAGGGCCTCAGTGTTTCGTCGGCTACGTCGACGCACAACTCGATGCGGCGGCTTTCGACGAGGACGGCTGGTTTCGCACGGGCGATCTAGGCGAGGTCGACGCCGAGGGCTATATCACCATCTCAGGCCGCCTCAAAGAAGTGATCCTCCGCAACGCGGAGAACATTTCGGCAGTTGAAGTCGAGGACGTGCTGTTGCGCCATCCCGATGTCGGTGACGCCGCGGTTTTTGGGCTTCCCGACCCTCGCACCGGCGAGAGTGTCTGCGCAGTTGTGGTGACCAATAGCGGTGCGCCCATGACAGTAGATGCTGTCGTAAAGCATTGCGCTGCGGACGGTCTGGCGCGATATAAGACACCCGAACGTATCGAAACGGTGCATTCGATACCCCGCAACGCGATGGGCAAGGTCCTCAAGCACGAGCTGCGCAGCCTGGTATTGGCACCGACAGCACTGCCGCCGACGTCCTTGCAATGACGGCGGCTCTCTCTGGCGCAGCCGCGGTCGGCGGCCGCTGGGCACGCCAGCGACTTACGCCAGCGTGCGGCTCCCATTGCGGGCCGCATTTAGGTCAATTGCGCGCTCGCCGCGGTGATCTGCTCGTGAAAGCTGCCGAGTTTGTCTGCGGCGTCGCGGGTGTGATGACTGCGGGCCTGGATGCTGACGTCGTGGCCTTTGGCCGCTCGGCGCAACGCGGCCACGGTGGCATCTTCCCGCGCGATGTGCTTGAACGGATCGAATGAGTACCAGCGGCAAGCGTTCTCGTAGGTCATCTTGTTGATCTCGTCGTCGGGCACGCCGTAACGCGCGAAGGCGGTGCCGAGCTCTTCGGGTGCGCCGGGCCACATGGAATCGCTGTGCGGATAGTCCATCTCCCATGCGATGTTGTCGATACCGATGTCGTGGCGCAGCCGGACACCGACCGGATCGCTGATGAAGCACGTCAAGAAGTGCTCGCGGAATACCTCTGAAGGCAGCTTTCCACCGAAGTCCTGCAACGTCCACGTTGCATGCATCTCGAAGGTGCGATCGATTCGGTCAAGGAAGTAGGGAATCCAACCCGTCCCACCTTCGGAGAGCGCGATCTTCAGGTCGGGATAGTCCTTGACTGGGCGCGACCACAGCAGATCGGCAGCCGCCTGCACGATATTCATCGGTTGCAAGGTGATCATGACATCCGGCGGTGAGTCGAGTGCTGGGATCGACAATTTGCCTGAGGACCCGATATGCACGCTGAGCACCGTGTTGGTGTCAACCAGCGCTTCCCACAATGGATTCCAGTAAGGATCATGAAAACTCGGATATCCCAAAGCGGCGGGGTTTTCTGAGAAGGTCAGCGAGTGCACGCCCCTTTTGCCGCATCGCCGCACTTCTGCTGCGCACAGTTCGGCATCCCAGATGACCGGCAGCGCCATCGGAACGAAGCGGCCCGGGTAGGCGCCGCACCACTCGTCGATGTGCCAGTCGTTGTAGGCCTGCACCAATGCCAGCGAGAAGTCTGAATCCTCAGTCGCGAACAACCTGGCTGCGAACCCGGGAAAAGACGGAAAGTTCATCGAGGCCAGAACACCGCCGGCATTCATATCCTTGATCCGCTCGTCCACGTTGTAGCAGCCGGTCCGGATCTCGTCGAGGCCCTGCGGTTCTAGGCCGTACTCCTCTTTAGGTCGACCGGCGACGGCGTTGAGCGCCACGTTGGGGATGACGACGTCGCGGAAAGCCCACGTGTCGGACCCATCTGGGTTGTGCACCAGCCGGGGAGCATCGAGCTTGTACTTCTTCGGCAAGTGATTCACGAACATGTCCGGGGGCTCGATGATGTGGTCATCGACACTGATCAAAATCATGTCGTCGTGGTTCAAAATGTTTCCTTCCCGAAAGGAGTCGTCGACAGCCCGTCACCGAGCAGTCGGGGCTGAAGTGCCGTGGTGGCGGCGGCCAGGCCGCGATTGACGAAGGTCAAGGGCAGTGCACGGCTGCCGGAGATCGTGTGCTCCATCTGTTCTTCACCCCGGTGTGAACGAGCAGGGAATATTGTGAATAGAGTATAGAATATGCATTCTGACGCCGACCCGAGGGCTGACTTGCGCTTCGGAACGACATCGAGGCTGCTGGCCGATACCGCCCAGCGTCTCGGAGACGCCGAGGCGCTCGTCGACGGGGGTTTGCGTCTTAGTTACGCGCAGCTTGATAACGCCGTCAGCGCGGTGGCCGCCGCCGTTATCGGTGCCGGTCTGGTCAAGGGTGATCGCGCAGCCCTGTGGGCGCCGAACTCGGCGCTATGGGTCATCGCGGCACTTGGGCTCCAGCGTGCCGGCGGCGTCCTTGTTCCGGTGAACACCCGGTTCCTCGGCGAAGAAGCCGCATTCATCCTGCAGAAAAGCCAGGCAAAGCTGCTCTTTACCACCAGCGACTTTCTCGGCAAGGACTACCCGGCCCAGCTGGCCGAAGCGGCCGGCGGCTACGGCGTGCAGCGGCCAGTGCTCGATCTGCCCGCGCTCCAGCACATCGTGACACTGTCGGGACCAGTGAGCGTCGCGGCGTTGTCCTGGAACGACTTTCTGGCCTTAGGCCGCGATGTAACCGAGGCAGACGTGGGCGACCGGGCGCACACCGTAGGTCCTGACGATTTGTCCGACATCCTGTTCACCTCGGGCACGACCGGACGGCCCAAAGGCGCTATGTGCACGCACGGGCAGACGCTGCGGGCGTATGCAGTGTGGAACAACGTTGTTGGTCTGTGTGAGGGCGACCGCTATCTGATCGTGAACCCGTTTTTTCACGGTTTCGGATACAAGGCGGGCTGGCTGGCCTGCATTCTGGCCGGTGCGACAATTCTGCCGTTGCAAACACTGGATGTGCCAACGGTTCTCGAGCGTGTGCGGACCGAACGCGTCACGGTCTTGCCAGGGACGCCCACGTTGTTTCACACGATGCTCGAACATCCCGGTTACAGCCGCGAGGGTGTCGAGAGCCTGCGACTGGTGGTCACTGGGGCAGCGAACGTCCCGGCCACGCTGCTGCATCGCATCCGCGACGAGGTTGGATTCGAACACATCGTCACCGGTTACGGATTGACCGAATCCTGTGCGATCGTGTCGATGTCGCGCTACACCGACCCACTCGATGTCGTTGCCTCAAGTGCCGGTCAGCCGTTGCCTGGGGTCGAGGTGCGCATCGTCGCGCCCGGTGGAGCGGTGCAGCCCGCGGGCTGCGAAGGCGAGATCGTGGTCCGCGGCTACACCCTGATGAAGGGCTACCTCGACGAGCCGGCGCAGACCGCCGCGACCATTGACGCTCAAGGCTGGTTGCACACCGGCGATATCGGCGTGCTCGATCAGGACGGTCGTGTACATGTGACCGACCGGCTTAAAGACATGTTCATCGTCGGAGGTTTCAACGCGTACCCGGCAGAGATCGAGCAGATCCTCAGTCAACATCCCGACATTGCGCAGGTGGCGGTGATCGGTGTTCCCGACGAGCGGATGGGTGAAGTGGGCGCCGCCTTCGTGATCGCGCGCAACGGGCGCAGCGTCACGGCCGATGACGTGGTGGCGTTCAGCCGGACCAACATGGCTAACTACAAAGTCCCCCGCCACGTCCACATCGTTAATGAGCTGCCGCTCAACGCCAGCGGAAAAGTTCTCAAAAACGAGCTACGCGCCGGTGCCCTTCGGGCTGACTCGGCTATCGAGGTGAAAGGCAACTGATGAGTGGCGGATTCGTCACGACAACGGGTTTGAGCGCAGAGGTGGCGGGCCCGCGGCTGACCCTGACGATCGATCGGCCCAAGCAGCGCAACGCGCTGGACGACACGTCAATGGCGGCATTCATCGTCAATCTGGAGGCCGCCGCCATCGACGATAACTTGCGGGTGATCGTTGTTCGTGGGGCGGATCAGAATTTTTGTAGTGGTTTCGACATTGTCGGGCGAAACGCTGCGCGCGAGGTTAAGCCGCGTACAGCCAGCATCCAGCGTCGCTTACCCACCCAGGCCAATCGGCTGATTCCGCTCATGTTGGAAACTCAGCTGCCGATCGTATGTGCGGTTAGGGGATGGGTGGTCGGGATCGGCGTGCAGATCGCGCTGGCCGCAGACTTCGTCGTGACCTCGCGTGATGCGCGGTGGTGGTATCCATTCTTGTCGCGTGGTTTCACGCCGGATTCGGGCAGCACCTGGCTGTTGCCGCGCATCGTCGGGCGTACGCGCGCGAGAGAACTGCTGCTTCTGGGCCGGCAGCTCTCGGGGACAGAGGCGGCTGAGTGGGGCATGGCGCACGCGGCCGTCGATGATGACAAGGTAAATTCCGCTGCCGATGACCTCGCGGACCGCCTCGCTGAAGGGCCAACTGTTGCAATCGGTTTGACGAAATCGCTGCTTAATGCCAGCTATTCGCAGTCGCTCGAACAGCAGCTCATCGACGAAGCGTTCGCAATGGAACTGTCGTCGCGTAGCCCGGATTTCCGTGAGGGGCTCACGGCGTTCGCCGAGCGACGTGAACCAAGGTTCGAAGGCCGCTAAGGACCAGCGTCAGTCTTGCCAGCGCGGCTCACGCTTTTCGGCGAAGGCGGCGGGGCCTTCGGTCTGGTCAGGATGTCCCCACAGCCCGACCAGTTCCTTGGCGCCGGCGCGGCACGCGTCGGTCAGTCCGAGTTCCATCGCCTGCCACAGCGCGCGCTTGGTGGCGCGCAACGCGGCCGGCGAGTTGCGCGCAATTTTGTCGGCCAGTTCTTGTGCTGCTTCGTGCAGGCGCCCCGGCGGGTCGACGATCTCACTGATCAACCCGATCTCATAGGCACGCTGGGCCGACATCCGCTCGTGGCGGCCCACCAGCGCCATGCGCAGCATCGCCTCGGCTGGAATTTTTCGCATCAAACCGATCGCTTCGATCGCGGTGACCTGGCCGACCGACACGTGCGGGTCGGTGAACTGGGCGTCCGAGGCGGCGATGACGATATCGGCGTCAGCCACGAAGTGCAGCCCACCGCCGGCGCAGATGCCGTTGACCGCGGCGATGACCGGCTTGTCCAGCTGCAAAAACCACGACGTGAATCCCAAGTCCCAGTCCTCGACCGATTGCCGGTAGCGTTGGAAACCCTGCCCATCGGTAGCGATTTCGACGACATCGGCGCCGGTTTGGAAGTGCGGGCCGAGGCCGCTGTTAACGATGACGCGCACAGCCGGGTCATCGGCGAGTTCCTGCCAAGCCAGTCGCAGCTCGTCGCGCATGGCGTTGTTCATCGCGTTGCGCCGGTCCGGGCGGTTGAATAGCAGCCAACCGACGTGGCCGCGCCGCTCGACCTTAAGCGTTTCGTACGTCACTGCGTCTCCTTCACAAACTGCCGGATTAGATGCGTGAAAGGTGTTCGGCCACAAGCTCGTAATGCTGACGGGTGCTGCCGAGCAGCTCCTGGCCCGTGCGGGCGCGTTTGAAGTACAGGTGGGCGTCGTGCTCCCAGGTGAAGCCGATGCCGCCGTGGATCTGGATGGTTTGCTCACTAGCATGCATGGCCGCGTCGGCGCAGTACGCCTTGGCCAGCGATGCGGTCCACCACAAATCGGGGCTGTTAGTGGCCGCGGTTTCGACAGCGGCGGTGGCAGCCGACCGTGCCGACTCCACGCGGATGAGAAGGTCGGCCAGCTTCTGCTTGATCGCCTGGAAGCTGCCGATCGCGCGGCCGAATTGCACTCGGCCGCGCGCGTAGTCGGCGGCCATGTCCAGGCAGCGAGCGGCCACACCGGCCAGTTCACACGCCAGCAGTGCGCACGAGGTGGCGTAAGCACGGTCGAGCGGGTGGTCGGCGCCGTCGAGCCGGACCGCGGGGGCCCCGCTGAACTCAACGTGGGCCTGTTTGCGGGTCTGGTCGAGGGTGATCAGCGGCGTGATAGCGACACCGGAGCTGCGACGTTCGACGGCGAACACCGCCGGTCCATCCGGGGTGCGCGCCGGGGTGAAGATAACGTCGGCATTAGCGGCGTCGATGACGTAGCCTGCGCGTCCGGACAGTCGGTCTTTGTCGGCTCGGATATCGACTTGCGCTGGGCCCCAACGGCCATCGGCGTCGGCGTAGATCACGGTTGCCAGCAGGCTGCCGTCGCATAATCCCGGCAGCCACCGCGCGCACGCGTCGGCGTCGCCGACCTCCAGCAGCAGCGGTATGGCCAGGCCGGCGACGGCGAACATCGGTTCACCGCCCAAGCTTCGGCCGGCTTCTTCGAACACCACCCCGAGTTCGCGTGCGCTCATGCCACTGCCGCCGAACTGCTCGCCGACCATTAGCCCCGTGACACCCAGCTCGCTGGTGAGCCGGCGCCAGTCCTGGGCGTCGAAGCCCGACGGTGTGGCCGTCAGCTCACGCACCCGGTCACTGGGGAATAGCTCGGTGAAGACCTCGTGAGCGGTGCGTTGGAACAGCTGCGCGTCGGCGAGGCCGCTGTCATGGCTCATCGGCGGTCAAACCCATCGATGGTCGCCGCGAATGCCTCCGGCAGGGTGGTCGCGCCGCCCGGGGGCTCGGGCAGCCGCACCGGGCCGTGCTCGCGGCTGGGCAGCAGGATTGTGGCGCTACCGGGTGAGGTCACCACGTCGCGCTGGTTGCGGGTGTGCAGTTCGATGTCGACGGAAGGACGATCACCGTCGGCGAGATAACGGCGGGTGACGGTGCCGTGTACCCACTGGACGTCTCCGACGTAGTTGAATTGCCGAAACTCAACCCGCAGGCGCCACAGCCACGCGTGGTCACCCATCCAGTCGGTGCAGGCGTGGATCATCCACGCCTCACGCATGCGACCGTAATCAAAGGTGGTGGGGTTGCCCGATTTCCGAGCGAACGCCGGATCCCAGTGCACCCGCTGCATGGCATCAGGGACGCCCAGCTCGTCGCGATGGTAAAAGCGCGGGATCCGTTGGCGGTTCAGGTATCCGAGGCGCAGCGGCGCCACGTTGTACATGCCCATGCCCATGCCGACATGCCAGCAGATCATGTCGGTGACCGTCAGCGGCCCCTTTGCCAGCGGGCCGACCGGGTCGCCTTCGGCTACGTCCTCCCACCACCGCGGCTCGGCACCGCGGGCCCGCTCGGCCTGGTAATGGGCGTCGATCTCGGCGATGGCGTCGTCGGTCCAGGGCGCGACCTCGACGCTGTCGTACTTTTTGCGATCGCGCGCCTTCTGCCGCTCGGTGCGGTACATCATCCGGTACTGGGCGCCGAGCAGCGTGCCGTCGTCGGTGCGAAACGCCTGCGCCGTCCATTCCTGAACGCCGCGACCACCGAACTCGCTGGGCTTGTCGATGACCCCGACGAGCGCGGTGCGCCGCGACACCAGGTGCTCGGGGCGCAACGGGGCCCACCATTCCCGCTCGCTGGCGGCGTAGAAGGCGTGCACGCCGCGCAGCGGGTCACCGCGCAACTTTTTCTGGGCGGCGAGTTCCTCGCCGGTCAGCTCGTCTTCACCGATCAGGCTGTCGCCGCCGACGATGGCGGGCGGGGCGATGGGCTCTTTCCACACCGACTGCGCGGCGTAATCGACATCGCTCCACAGCGGGTTGTCGTCGCCGTAGGACCATGCCACGTGGCGGAACGCGTCGACTCCGGGCCGACGGTAGTGCGGCGGTGCCGGATAGGTCTGCGGTTTGCCGATGCGGGCGCGCAGCACCGCCACGCCCTCGTCGGTGATCTGACCCTCGGTGCCTGCCATCTTCCACCTCTCGCCGAGGACCACGACCCCCGAGCCAACTCCGTCTGGATAACGGATAAAATATATATCTTGACGTTCAAGACCTGATCCAAGGGGGTGCGGTGGCTGCTGGCGAATCGCTGCAGATCCGGCGCGACGGCGCGCTGGGGTGGTTGATCTTCAACCGACCGCAGGCGGGCAACGCGATGGACGCGGCGATGATGGCGGCGCTACCGGAGGCCTGGCGAGAACTCGACGCGGACAACTCGATTCGCGTCATCGTGGTCACTGGGCGTGGTCGCGCCTTCCAAACCGGTCTGGACATGGTGCAGCTGGCTCGCGACCCTGCGGCGCTGCGGGAGATGTCGCGGCGCACCAAACGCGCCGAGCTGACGCTGACGGGCTGGCACTGCGGTGTCACCAAGCCGATCGTGACCGCGGTCAACGGCGTATGCGCCGGGGGCGGAATGCATTTCGTGGTCGACTCCGACGTGGTCATCGCGTCGTCGAACGCCACCTTCCTCGACCCGCACGTCAGCGTCGGGCAGGTGTCGGCCTTCGAGACCATCGGGCTGGCCCGGCGCGCGGCGTTCGGGCCCGCCGCGCGCATGGCGCTGACCGGTACCCACGAGCGCGTCGACGCGCAGCGGGCCTATCAATTGGGCTGGGTCAGCGAGGTCATCGAGCCACCCGAACGGCTCGCTGAGGTGGCCGCCGGCATCGGCCGGCGCATCGCCGAGTCCGCCGACGCCGAGACGTTGGCCGCGATCAAGAAACAACTGTGGGCGTCGCTGGAGACCACGTACACACGCGTCGCACGTGGGCACACCGCACATCCACAGACCGAGGAGGTGTCGTGATCACGCGAGAAGACCTGTTGGCCGCCCGTACGCCGGAGCAAGCCCAAACCGCTGTGCGGTCGTGGGTAAGCGAAACGATTCCCACGCGGTGGCGCCAAGCGGCCGAAGCCGACGGACCCAGCGCGGTGCGCAGTGTCCGCACCCCCGACGAATACCGGGCCTGGTACCCGACGCTGGCCGCCGCCGGGCTTGCTGTGCCGCAGTGGAACCCGGAGTACGGGGGACTGGGCTGGGATCGCCCGCTGGCGCGTGCCGCCGAAAAAATACTGGCTCGCTATCACCTGCCGCGGCTGAACCCGCTGGGGCTCAACCTGGCCGCCCCGGCCCTGTTCAGCCACGGGACCGAGGCTCAGCGGCTGCGTTTTCTGCCGCCGATCGTGCGCAACGAGCAGGTGTGGTGCCAGCTGTTCTCCGAGCCTGGCGCCGGGTCTGATCTGGCGTCGCTGGCTACCCGCGCGGTGCCCGACGGCGACGGCTGGCGCATCACCGGCCAGAAGGTCTGGACCACCTGGGCGCACCTGGCTGACATGGCCGTGCTGCTCGCGCGCACCGATCCAGAAGTAGCCAAACGCAACGGCATTACCTACTTCGTCATCGACATGCGCCAGCCCGGTGTCGAGGTCAAACCGCTGCGTCACATCGGCGGTGAGGTCGACTTCAACGAGGTCTTTTTAGACGGCGCGTTCGTTCCCGACGACCAGCGGGTCGGCGAGGTCAACGGCGGCTGGAAGGTGGCGCGCTCGACGCTGTCCGGTGAGCGCCAGATGGTGTCGGGATCGGGATCCGGTGGCGTTGACCGCATTGGCGGATCGGGCACGAGGCGGCTGGTGCGCCTGGCCCGCGAGCGGGAGAAGGCGGGCTTGACCGGCGGCTGGGACGACCCTTACGTCCGCGGGCAGCTGGTTCGCCTCTGGTCCGAAGAGCAGATCCGGGCCTGGACCAATGACCGTATCCGCGCCGGCTTGCGCGCCGGTTTGCCGCCAGGCCCGGAGAGCTCCATCGGCAAGGTACACGGGTCCGAGCTGAACCAGCGGATACAGATGCTGGCGGCACAGATGCTCGGCCCGGCTGGCACGGCGTGGGACGGCGAGCCGGGCACTTATAGCGAATCGATGCCAGCCGAAGTGCGTGGGATGTTGCGAAGCCGCGCCAACACCATCGAGGGCGGCACGACCGAGGTGAACAAGAACATCCTTGCCGAGCGTGTGCTGGGAATGCCCAAGGAGCCGGATCCGTGGGACGGCCGACCGTGGAAAGAGGTGCCTCGTGGCTGAGTCCGGCGGCGCCAGCGTCAACAACAAGGTCTACATCCACGAGTTCATCCACATCACCAAGCAGAACCGCGCCCGGTATATGCACCACATCACCGCGAATTGGAGTCCGATCGCCCAGGAGGAGCGCAATCAGCTGTGCTACGGCGTGTTCGGCACTGTCGGGTCGACCGGTGCATGGCCGCAAGTCGTCAACATCTGGGAGGAAGACGGATTCGACTGCCTGGCCCGTAATTTCGGCCAGGAGACCGGTGGAGCCGGGATGCAGGATCCCGCGCTGGCCAAGTGGTGGGCGGGCGCGGCCGATCTGCGCTCCGGTGGATTCGACCGGTTACTGGTGCCGCATCCACAGACCGAGACGATCACCGCGCTGTGCGCGCAACATGTCGGTGCGATGACCTACGCTCACGAGCTGATTCGGCTCGACCGCGGCACGCCCGAGGCGTTTCTGGACGCCGCGATCGACGCCGCTCCCGCAGCCGGCGCCCGGTTGGGCTGGCAGCTGCTGGGTGCCTGGCGCACCGCGATGGTCGCCGACGACGAATGCGTGCTGCTGTGGGCCATCCCGTCGTGGGAGGCGTGGGGCGCGGGCGAACAGGCACTGCTGAAAGAACCTGAGCTGCTGCTCGGTGCGGCCGAGAAGGAGGTGCGCTCGCGGCATCGGGTGCTGCTGGTGGACGCCCCGCTCTCGCCGCTGCGCACCGGTCGACAGCCGGCGCGCAGTGATCGAACCAACTGGGAAGACTGAGCACGCAGGCGATAGGTGCACGCGGCCGGGCGCCCGTTTTGGCAGTGGGATATTTTGTATATAATATCAATATTGACCAGCGGATAGTGAGGGATCTCTTATGTCGCAGAATGTTCAAGAGGCAGACTTGCTCGATGAGCGGCTCGCGCGGATTCCGGCGATCGTTGACGTCGACGCGCATGTGGTTGAGCCGCCGAACGTTTGGACCTCGCGGCTGCCCGCCAGGTACCGCGACATCGGCCCGCGCGTGGTCTACGCGCCCGCCGGTGAGATCAAGCTGGTCGGCTCCTCCTACATCGAAGCCCCGGGCACCGAAGGCCCCGACGCGGCGTGGTGGTTCTACGAGGACCGCCAGACCAGCCTGAAGCGCTATATCGCTGCCGCCGGCGTTCCCGCCGACGAGGTGACGCTGTCCGGCGTGACCTACGAGGAAATGCGGCCGGGCTGCTTCAAGGTGCCCGAGCGCATCGCCGACATGACAATCAACGGCGTTCAGGCGCAGATGTGCTTTCCGAACTACCCGCGGTTCTGCGGCCAAATGTTCCTGTGGGGGAAGGACAAGGAGCTCGCCAAGCTGTGCGTGGAGGCCTACAACGACTGGATGGTCGAGGAGTGGTGCGGCGGCAGCGGCGGGCGGCTGATCCCGTTGTGCATCGTGCCGCTGTGGGACGTGCAGCTGGCCGCCGCCGAGGTGCGCCGCAACGCCGCCCGTGGCGTGAAGGCGGTGGCCTTCAGTGAGCTGCCGTCCTATTTGGACCTGCCCAGCATCCACTCCGGGTACTGGGACCCGTTCTTCGCCGCCTGCCAAGAGACCGGCACCGTGCTGTCGATGCACATCGGTTCGGGCACCAAGACCCCGAAGACCTCCGACGACGCGCCGGCGGCCGTGCAAGGCACCATCATCTTCGGCAACTCGGTGGGCAGCCTGGTCGACTTCCTGTTCTCCGGCGTGCTGCATCGGTTCCCGAACCTGAAGCTGCTCTACGCCGAAGCCCAGATCGGCTGGATCCCTTACGTTTTGGAGCGCACCGACGACGTGTGGCACACGCACCGCGGTTGGGCCCACGGCCAGGACAAGTGCCCCGAGCTGCCGTCGACCTACTACTACCGCCAGGTCTACAGCTGCTTCTTCAAGGATCCCGTCGGAGTCAGCGTGCTCGACCGCGTCGGGGTGGACAACGTGCTGTTCGAAACCGACTACCCGCACCAGGACGGCACCTGGCCGCAGTCGCGTGAGGCTGCCGCGCTGCAGTTCGGGCATCTGCCGCAGGACCAGATCGACAAGATCGCTCGCGGCAACGCGATCAAGCTGCTCGGCCTCGAGCTGCCCGACATGCCGCTCTGACGGGCGCGCACACCACCGACACATACATCACCAGAGGAGAAGCGGGCGTGGGTCTGCTCGACGGGAAAGTGGCGCTGGTAACCGGGGCCGGTCACGGCATCGGTCGTGGACACGCGATGGAGCTGTCCCGGCACGGCGCCAGCGTCATCGTCAACGACCTGGGGACCTCGGTCCGCGGCGAGGGCGTCGGCACCGCCGCCGAAGAGACGGTGCGCCTGATCGAGAAGGCCGGCGGGGTCGCGGCGGCCAACTTCGGCGACGTCTCCGACTTCACCGCGGCTGGCGAGATGGTTCAGCAGACCATCGACACTTATGGTCAGCTCGACATCGTGGTCAACAACGCCGGCATCGTGCGCGACGCCGCGATCTGGAACATGGCCGAGCAGGATTTCGACGCGGTGATGCAGGTGCACGTGAAAGGCACCTGGTCGACGTGCCATCACGCAGCGCTGCATTGGCGGGCCCGCAACAAAGCCGGCGAAGCCAACGTCGGCGGTCGCATCATCAACACCACGTCGGGCGCTGGGCTGGGCGGCAACTTCGGCCAGACCAACTACGCCGCGGCCAAGGGGGCCATCGTCGGGATGACGTTGACGTTGGCATTGGAGCTGCACCGCGTCGGCGTCACCGCGAACGCCGTGGGTCCGTCGGGCCTGACCCGGATCACCGCGACCATGCCGGGGATGGGTGAGTCCTTTGAGCCCGACGAGGTGCCCGAGGATCATTACCATCCGATGGACCCCGCGAACTCCTCACCGCTGGTGGCCTGGCTCGCCAGTGACGAGGCGGCGCACGTGACCGGTCAGGTGATCCGGTCGATCGAGGACCGCATCATCTGGATGCAAGGCTGGAAAGAGCGCAAAGCCATCAGTGCCGCCGGAAAGAAGTGGGACGCGGCGGGTCTCGGGTCAATCATGGCCACCGAGATCTTCGAGACCCGCCACCCCGGCATGCGCTTCTAGCGTGCCGACGCCTGCGGTCGTGCCCCCACGCACCATCTCGGTGAGCAGGCGCCGATCCGGCTTGTGGGTGCTGTTGAGCGGCAGCGAGTCGACCACCAAAAGGTCGTCGGGCAGCTTCCACCGCGCCAGCCGGCCGTCAAGGAACGCGCGCAATCCGGCCAGGCTGGGTGCCTGCGCGCGCCGGTTGATCGCGATGACCGCGACGCCGATCTCACCCATCGTCGGGTCGGGGCGCGACACCACCACGCAGCCCGTGACCGCCGGGTGGGCGCTCAGCTCGGCCTCCACCTCGGCCGGGTAGACGTTGTAGCCGCCACGGATGTACATCTCCTTCAGGCGGCCCTTGAGCGTGTAGGTGCCGTCGGCGTTGCGGGCCGCCAGATCGCCTGTGCGCAACCACCGGCCGTGAAAAGCCGCGTCGGTGGCTGGTTGGTCTCGCCAGTAGCCGACCATCGCGGTCGGGGTCGACAGGCACAGCTCACCGACCTGCCCGTCGGGCAGCGATTTACCGTCGGGGTCGAGGATGCACGCCTGCACCCCGGGCCGTGGTCGCCCGATGCCGTGCAGCGCCTCCTCGGGACGATCACCGGATGTGCCCAGACCCACGCCGCCGGACTCGGTGGACGAATACCGCACCACATACTCGGCGGCGTGAAACGTCTGCCGCACCGCCTCGACAAGGTCCGGTGGAGAAGCCGCGCCGCCGGCGATGATGCGCCGCACGCAGGACAAGTCGAGCTCGTCGATACCTGGGGCGGCCAGCATCAACGCCAATTGCGGTGGGATAGCGCCGACTTCGGGCAGCCGCAGGTCGGCCACCAGAAGCAGGTACTCGGCGGCACGCCAGCGCGGCAACACCTGCATGCGCAGCCCGCGGCGGAGGTACCACGGCAGCTTGAGCATCGGGCCGACGTGGGCCAGGTGCGTCGATACCACCAGTGGGGTGCCGGGCCGCTCCGTCCATGACCCGCCGGTGTCCAGCTGCATAACCGCCGCGATTCCGGCCTCGGTGAACATCGCCGCGCGGGGCAGCCCGCTGGTTCCGCTGGTGAACACCAAGGCCGCCAGCCGCGCGGGATCGTCAGGCAGGAAGGGCAACCGCACGAGGTCGGCTTGTTCTTCAAGGTCCCGCACGGCGTCCACCGAGTCCAACACCAGCGCCGGCTCGGCGAGTGCGACGAGCCTGTCCTGCTCGCTCCGCGCCAGGCCCGAGTTGATCCCGGCAACGGCCACACCGAGTTTCGCCGCAGCTGCATAGGCCAGCAGGTAGGCGGTCCCGCTGGGCAGTCGCAGCGCGATGCGGTCGCCAGGACGGACCCCGCTGCGCCACAGCGCCGCAGCAATCCGGTGCGAACGAGAATCCAACGCGCGGTATGTCAGTGCGCCGTCCGCGGCGACCATGACGGTCGCATCGCCGAAGCGCTGTGCTGCTGCACGTATTTGGGTTGCCAGCATGTCACCGCTCAGCCTGCCGAACGCGCCGGGTCGGCGGGCGCCTGCTGGCCGAAGGCCCCCGCATCGCGCAACACCGCCAGCCGCGCCTCGTCGTAGGCGCAGACCTCGCGCAGCACGTCGTCGGTGTGCTCGCCCACTCGCGGCGCCCTCTGCGGCACCGGCAGTTGCTCGTCGCGGAAGTTCACCGGAAACGGCAGCTCGTCGGCGCCAAGCCGGTCGGCGGGGACCCAGTCGAAACGGTCCTCGAACTGCGGGTCGGTGCGCAGTGTTGCGGGGGTGTTCACCGGCGCGATCGGGGTGTTGCACTCACCGCCGAAGTCGAGCCACTCGGCGGTGGTGCGGGTCGCAAAGATCTCCCGCAGTTGCGACTGGAGTTCGCGATTGCCCCGCGCGTGGTCGGCATACCGCGACCCCGGCCAGCGGTCGAAGAGGTCCATGCGCCCGACACCGTCGCAGAAGTTGCGCCAGAACTCCTGCTCGCTGGCCATGAACAGGACGTGGCCGTCTTTGGAGGCGTAGATCTGGTAGCGCACACCGTCGCGCATGCCAGCGGTGGCCGGTGGGCGCCGCTCATAGTTGTCTGACGCGTTGCCGGTCACCTCGGCCGCGGGGCGCTCGTAGGCGCGGTAGGTCTCGGAGCGGTACCAGTCGAACGCCGCGGCGCAGTCGGACTGCGCCAGCTCAAGCTCGGCGCCGACGCCAGTCTCGCGCGCGCGGATCACCGCCGCCAGAATCGCCAGCGCCCCGTAGAGCGGCGCCGCGTTGATACCGATCGAAACATGCTCGGGTACATAGGTGAATCCCTCGTCATCGACCGCGGGGGTCACGATGCCCGCCCAGGTGTCGTAGGCGATGCCGTGGCTGGGATAGTCACGGTAGGGGCCGGTGGCCCCGTAGCCCGAAATGGTGGTGAAGACCAGCTTCTCGTTGAACTCGCGCAGTACCGCGGGCCCCAGTCCCAACCGGTGCAATGCGCCTGGACGCATCGCCTCGACTACGACATCGGCGCGCGCGGCCAGATCCCGGAACACCTGCTTGGCCTCGTCGTTGCGCAAGTCCAGGGTGATGCTGCGCTTGCCGCGATTGATGTGCAGGTGCATCAGCGAAATGCCCTCCACGATGGGCCAGGTCATCTGGCGCACGTAGTCGCCCGCCGGCGGCTCGACCTTGACGACGTCCGCGCCGAGATCGACCAGGGCGGTAGTGATGGCCGCCGGCCCCAGCATCGACACCTCGACGACTCGCAACCCGGCCAGCGGGGCACGCACCGGCATTCTGTCCTCCTGAAGTTGGTGTTGGGCAGGCCTAGTCGGTGCCGAAAATGCCGACGAACGAGACCATCTCGCCCGGGTAGCCGCCAAGGTTGTGGGTCAATGCTTTGGTTCGTTGGCCGTAGGTTCCGATGCGCCGATCCGCTGGGACCTCCCCGCGAAGCTGCAGCCACGCCTCGAAGATCATCCGCAGCCCCGAGGCTCCGGTCGGATGTCCGAAGGACTTGAGCCCGCCGTCGGGATTGACCGGCATCGCGCCGTCGAGGTCGAACGTGCCGGCCAGGACTTCCTTCCAGGCAGTGCCGCGCGCGCACAACCCGAGGTCTTCGGTGAGCACCAGCTCGGTCGGTGTGAAGCAGTCGTGCACTTCGGCCATGGCCAGTTCGGCACGCGGGTCGGTGATACCCGCCTGTCGGTAGGCGTCGGCGGCTGACGTGGCGACTTCGGGGAAGTGGGTGTAGTCGTAGGCGGGGTCAGCCAGTCCGCTGCCATTGCCCGCGACTAATGACAGCGCCTTGATCAGCAGCGGTTTGTCGGTGTAGCGATGGGCGTCCTCGGCGCGCACCACAATCGCTGCCGCGGCTCCGTCGGCCACGCCGGCGCAGTCGAACACCGATAGCCGCCCGGCGACCGCGGGCATGTTGCAGATCGCCTCGGCCGTCACCTCTTTGCGGAACTGGGCTCTGGGGTTACGCGCGCCATTGGCGTGGTTCTTGGCGGCGATGCGAGCCAGCACGCCGCGCAATTCGTCCTCGTCGACGCCGTAGCGCTTGGCGTAGGCGGGCGCGACCATCGAGAACATCGCCGCCGCCGTCAGCGTGCGCTGGGTGCCGTCGTTGGGTATAGGAAACGCGTTAAGACCTTGGTAGCCGGAATCTTTGACCTTTTCCGCGCCAATTGCCATGGCAACGTCGTAGGCTCCGCTGGCCACCGCGTAAGCGGATTGGCGCAGCGCTTCCGATCCGGTCGCGCAGAAATTCTCGACCCGCGTGACGGGCTTGTCGACCAGCCCCAGCGGACGCGCCACGGTGATGCCGCTCATGCCCGACTGCGCGGTCCCGAACCAGAAGGCGTCGACGTCGCTTTTGGTCACTCCGGCACTGGCGAAGGCGTCGCCGGCGGCTTCGCGGATCAGGTCATCGAGGCCGAGGTCGAAGCGTTCGCCGAAATGCGTGCACCCGACGCCGATGATGGCCACCCGGTCACAAATTCCGTGACTGCTCATTGCGAGTCCTCCTGCTCTGAGCGCGGCGCGTCCTCACGCACCGGGCGGGCCTTCCAGAAGTAGTTGGCGATGCCGTCGGCTAAGAACAGCCGGCGGAAGGTCATCTCGACGCGGGTGCCGATGGTGACTTCGTCGGCGTCGACGTCGGTGAGTTCCACGGGGAACCGGGTGCCGTCGTCGAAGTCGACGACGGCGAAGACCACCGGCGGGCTGGGGGAGTAGGCCAACTTGTCGACGGTGAACGTGGTGACAGTGCCGCGCTGCTCGGCCAGCACCCCGGCTGGCCCGACGAGACCGAACTTCCAGTCGGCGTTGCGCGCGGCAGCACTTGACGACGGCCGGGCGGGTTCGGGGCGTCGCGGTGGCTCCACCGTCAGCAAGCCCCGCCAGGTCAGGAAGCGTCCGTAGCTGACGGGGGCGCCCCCGGCGATCTGAGCCGCCACAGTGGGCGCTGGCCGGTATGAGGTGATCGCGTCAGTGACGCGGAAGGCGATGGCCTCGGCACCGTCGGCGAGCCCGAGAAGAACGATGACGTCATTGGGCCGCGCGTTCTCCAGGGCCGATGCCAGCAGCAATAGTGGTTGTGCCACTCCGACATTGCCGACAACGGAGCCGAGTCGGTCGACGATGCGCTCGGGGGCGACACCGGACTGTTTGGCCGCCGCCGCGCAGGCCCGCTCGTGTAATCCGGCGACGACGAGCGCCGAGATGCTACCGACATCGACGCCCGCGCGGTTGAGGAGACGCTTGAGCGCCTGACGGGCCAGCGGCACATAGCGTGTCTCACCGAATCGTTCCTCCCACACTTGTGAGGTGGGTCGGCTGGGCTGGCGCCAGCGATCGACGAATTCTTCGGTCAGTGACGCGCACGCGATGACCTTTGCGAGTACTGGGGCGGTCTGGTCGTCGCCGATCAGGACGGCTGCTGCACCGTCGCCTGAGGAACCTTCATCGGCGCTGCCGGGCAGCCCGTAGCGCACGTCCGCACTGGCCACGAGTGTGGCCCTGCCGCTTGACAGCGCTGCCGAAAGGATCCCGAACGCCGACCGGACGCTGCCCAGCGCGTCGTAGGCCCCCACTTCGGGGTCGAGTCGCAATGCCGCGTGTAGCGCTGTGGCGTTCGTCCTGTCCAGGTAGGTCGGCGCGGCGGTCGCGAACCAGACCGCGGCCGGTGTCACCGCACGGTTGCCGAGCGCCCGGCGTGCGGCCTCGACGCCCATCGTGGTCGTGTCCTCGTCGTAGCCGGCCACCGCGCGGGTTCCTGAACCGCCGTGTGCGCCTGTCACAGAGGCGATTTGACAGCGATCGAGGCGCCGGTAGGGAACATAGGTTCCCCAGCTTTGGATGCCGTACACAATGTAGATTGTATATTTGATGATTATCGTCTGCTAAGGAGGTCGCCATCACCGAGGGACTGAGGTGCGAACTCGGCGACGACGGGGTGCTGGTCCTGACCCTCGACAGGGCCGAGGTTCACAATGCGCTGGCCTGGCCCATCCGCGACGCGCTCGCTGAGCAGCTTGAGGCGGCCAGCGCCGACGCGTTCGTGCGTGCCGTCATCGTCACCGGCGCCGGCGAGAAGGCCTTCTGCGCCGGTGCTGACCTGCGGACACCACCCCCGGCGCCGGCCAAGCCCGAAGGCGCCCCCGATCGGGTGCACGGCGACGTGGCGCGCAACATCGCCGCGGGCTGGCAGCGCGTGCTGACCGCGGTCTTGGACTGCGAAAAGCCGGTCATCGCCGCGGTCAACGGCACGGCCGCCGGCGCGGGCATGCATCTGGCGTTGGCCTCCGACGTGGTGGTGATGGCCGACACGGCGCGGTTGGTGCCGGTGTTCATCCGGCGCGGCATCGTGCCCGACGGCGGCGGCGCCTATCTGTTGACCCGCCTGGTCGGCCCGCATGTGGCCAAGCACTTATATCTGTTCGGCGACGATGTGTCGGCGGCTGACGCGCAGCGACTCGGCCTGGTGTTGCAGGTGGTGCCTCAGGCGGAGACGGTGCCGACCGCGCTGGCGCTGGCGCGGCGGCTGGCCGCCGGGCCTACCCGGACGCTAGGCGCCACTAAGCGGCTGATCAACCACGCGCTGGAGGTCGACCGCGACACTGCGCTCGCCGAAGAGGCCTGGACGCAGGAGGCGATCATGACCACCGCAGATTCTCGGGAGGGCGTGCAGGCGTTCGTGGAGCGCCGTACACCGATCTTCCACGGCTGGTGACTCCGCGTCCGAACGCGACTGCGAAAGAACGACTGAAGTGACCAAGGCGATCGAGGTGCTCTACGAGATCGGCAAGACCGCCGACGTTTTCTTGACTAACAACATGCCTGCGCAGCGGCCGGAAAATAGGTTCGACGTCGAGCACATTCGCGCGGTGAACCCGAAGATCATCTACGCCCGCGGCAGCGCGTACGGCGACAAGGGACCGCATCGCGACATCGGCGGCTTCGATGGCACCGCCTTTTGGACCCGATCGAGTATCGGTCAGGCGTTCACCCCCGCCGAACTCGGGGGAGTGCTCTCTCAAGGCATCCCGGCTTTCGGTGACTCGATCGGCGGTACGAACATCGCCGGTGGCATTGCGGCGGCGCTGTTTCACCGCCAACGCACCGGCGAGGCACTGGAGGTTGACGTCTCGCTGTTGAGCACGGCCTGGTGGGCGGCCAGCGCCAGCGTCACACAAAGCATGGAGTCCGGCGACGCCATGCGTTCGGTGATGCCCAATGCCGATGAACCCGGCGTGAATCCGTTCCTGGGCAACTATTTGACCTCGGACGGCGGCACGATCAACCTCTGCATCGCGAGCCCCACTGCCTATGTCCGCGACACCTTCGAGCATCTGGGCCTTGCGGAGCTCGCCGATGATCCGCGGTTCTCCGAAGTTCTGGCATTGGTCGAGAATGCCGCCGCGGCAACCGAACTCATCGCCAAGACCGTCGTCGCCAAGCCGTTCGAGTACTGGCGCCAGCACCTCAAGACGATGAAAGGTCAATGGGCGCCTGTGTAGAGCCTGGTCGATCTCGGGACCGACGAACAAGCCAGCGCCAACGACATGATCGTCGAGGTCAAAGCTGGCGACGGCGGAAAGCCGTTCAAGGTGGTGCGCGGGCCGGTCCAATTCAACCACGAGCCGCTGGTGACGACCCGGGCACCGCAGGCATCCGAGCACACCGAACTGGTGTTGATGGAGCTGGGCATCGACTGGGATTGCATTGAGGAGCTGAAGGGCTCCGGCGCGATCGCCTAGGTCGCCCGGTAATCAGATCCAGCAGGCCAGCACCTCATCGGTGGTCGCGATGGTGGCGATCAGACTCAACGAATTGCGGACGATCACCTCGGTGTATTCCACAGGGACACCGGCGATGGCGTCGACCGGAAGCACGACCTGATAGCCGAGATTCACCGCGTCGAAGACCGCATTGGGTATCGCCACGTTCGTCGACACCCCGACAATGACCAGCGTGCGGCAACCCAGGTTGCGCAACAGCCCGTCAACGTCTTGGCCGGAGATCGGCGAGAGCCCGTGCAGCCGCGTCGAGGTCAGATCGGAGTCATCGGGGCCGAACTCCTCCAACGGCAGGCTGGCATCGCTGTCCAGCCATTGCTGGTTCGGCTCGCGGGCCACGCTGACGAACAGCCGGGCGTTGGTGTTGGCCCCGCGCCCGTCGCGGCGGCGCGCGGCCAGCGCGTGCAGCACACCGACTTTCGCCGCGCGGGCGGCGTGCACCAACCGGGTGACGTTGGCCCGCGCGCCCGATGTTCGGGCCGCCTCGGCGAGCGCGGGGATCATGCTGTGGGGTCCGATCACGCCGCGCTGGCACTCCTGGGTCAGCAGCACCGTGGTGGCCGGTGTCACGAGCTCATGCAGGTCTGCCGCCATGGCGCTGCCCCTTTGCTGTCGGTTGCCGTTATGTGGTGCTGCGCCGCGATGTCGATGTGCCCGTGGACTTTCGCGCGGCGATCTCGGCCTGGATCCTGCGTATTGTTTCGGTGAACTCGGGCTGGTTTACCGACCATTCCTGCGCGTCCAGTTCCAATGCGAAGGCCTCGTCCAATGACGTCAGACCCACCGTCGCTTGCAATGTCTGCTTTGTCCGCCGGACCAACGGCGCCGAGCGCTGGGTGGCCCGAGCAGCCAGGGCCAGCGCGACCGATTCGAGGTCGGTGTCGGGCACACATCGCCACGCCAATCCGTGTTCTTGCGCTTCCGCGCCGGACAGCGTGTCGCCGAGCAGGACCAGCGCTGCGGCACCCTGTACGCCGATGCGCTGCACCAGCCGCCACAGGTGGCCGCCGCCGGGATGGATGCCGACATCGAGGAATCGGGGGTCAAACCGAGCCGACTCGGCAGCGATGACGACGTCGCAGGCCAACGGCAGGTTCACTCCCGCGCCCACCGCCGCACCGGCGATCGCGGCGATCGTCGGCACCGGTGCCTCGGTGAGCGCGAGGTATCCGGCGTAGGTCTGGGCCAACGGGACTTCGCGTTTGATGAGGCCTTCCAGCGAGCCACCGGCGCAGAACACCGGTGGCTCGGCAGTTAGCACGATCGCCGCGGCCCCATCGGCGATCACGTCGGTGACTGCGGCGGCCAGCTGGTCGCTGAGCTGCTTGGACAGCGCGTTGCGGTGCCGCGGGTCGTTGAGGTGCACACGGCCGACGCCGGCCACTACCGCCCGCGCCACCAGGTTCGAGGACAACGCGCCGCTCATCCGAGCGTGACCCGGCGGCGATCGAGCAGCCAACCGCCCGGCGTGCGGACGAACTCGTCGTCGTACTGCCCGACCCAACGCAGCGTCGGCGTTGTCGTCGTCTGCACGAAGAACTGGAAATAGGACCTGGCACGTGCGGTGTCGCCGTGCACGTCGACGGCGATGGTTCCCACCATGTGTCGGGTGGCACTGCCGGGGCCAATTTCGCCGGCGGCCCGCCGCTCATGGCTACCGGCGGTGATGTCGGCGCGGCCGCGTCGGGGCGCTCCAGGCATATCCCAGCGGGCGTCGGGGGTGAAACACTGTCCATATTGCCTGGCGTCGCCGGTGTCCGCCAGCTGTGCGATACGCGCGATCAGGTTGCGTATCGCGGCATCATCAAGCGCCACAGTACTTCCCGCCCGTACAGCTGTCACGTTTGTTGACTCCGCATACCCTAGCGCTTCACCGTGGCCATGATTATATATATAGTGCGTGCTATGGCATATAAAGTATGCGTTGCCAGGCGCGGGTAGGTGCTGATGGTGGCCCGCGACGATGGGCCGCACGCGGATCGTCGCGGTGCCTCCGACACGGCGCTCCGATTCGCGCAGCCACCAGCGTGGCACCAATCCGCACCCGGTGCGACGGCGCCGTACCTCACTGGCAATCCGGCCCACCAGCCGCAGCCCCCGGCGGCGGTTACGCCGATTTCTCGAGCAGAAGGAGCGAGAGCATGAAAGTCAATGTGGATCCGCAGCGCTGCCGCGGACATGCGCGGTGCGTAGCACTGGCACCGGAAGCTTTTCACTTCCTCGACATCGAGGACCGTGCCGAAGCCGACCAGGACGCGGTCAACCGAGCGAACGTCGCGCTGTTGTTAGAAGCCGAACAGGAGTGCCCGGAGCGGGCGATCAGCGTAGAGCTGGAAGGGGCCAAGTCGTGACCGGAGTGAGGTTGCCGAAGGAGGCTCTGGCGACGCAGCTCGACCAGCACTCCGACTATTTCCGGGAGAATGTGTACGACATCTACAAGGAGCTGCGCACACAGTGCCCGATGGTGCACTCCGAGAAGTGGGGCGGCTTCTGGGCTTTCCTGGACTACCAGGACGTCTACGACGCAGAGCAGGTCGCCGAGATCTTCAGCTCGGGAGAGGGTAAGGAAGTCCCCGGGGTGCCGGGCAGTATTCCGTTTATCCCGATTGATTACGACCCACCGCTTGTCCAGGACTACCGCAAGATCGCGTTGCCGTTTTTCTCACCGGGTGCCGCCAAGGCGCTGGAGCCCACTTTTCGCCGTTTGGCGACCGAGCTGATCGACGAGTTCATTGAGTCCGGCCAGGCTGACATCATCGGGCAGTTGACCACACCGCTGCCGGCCCGCTGGATTCTGCAGATGCTCGGTTTCGACGAGAGCCGCTGGCCCGAATGGGTGGAGTGGATCCACGGTGTCGTACACGAGCTCGCCGCCAACCCCGAAAAGAGCGCGGCCGCGGCGGTCGAGATCTACACCAACATCACCACCGAGATCACGAGGCGACGCACTGAGGGATACGGCGACGATCTGCTGAGCACGGTGATGCAGGGACAGGTCAACGGCGAGCCACTCGATGACGGGCAGATCCTGGGCTACGCGTTCTTGATGCTGCTGGGAGGCATGGACACCACCAGTGGATTGACCGGCAATGCGCTGGTGCGGCTGCAGGAACAGCCCGAACTGCGACGGCGGCTGATCAACGAGCCCGAGTTGCTACCCAAGGCCACCGAGGAGTTCTTGCGCCACGACACGCCCACCCAGGGCCTGCCCCGCATCGTTACCAATGACTGCGAGTTCAAGGGCCAGAAGTTCGCCGCGGGTGAACGGGTGCTGCTGATGTTCGCGGCGGCCAACCGCGATCCCAAGGTCTTCGAGGATCCCGACCGGATCGACTTTGACCGAGTCGGCAACCGGCACTTGGCTTTTGGTGCCGGACCGCACCGCTGCATGGGCTCCAACCATGCGCGGGTGATGTTTCAGGTGATGGTGTCGGAGATCTTGACCCGGCTGCCCGACTACACGATCAGCGGGGAGATCGAGCGGTTCGCCGACGCCGGCTCGGTATATGCGGTGCGCCGCCTGCCAATCCGGTTCACCCCCGGGCCGCGGGTCGGCGTCGATGCCGGGCGGCCTGACCGTGGGTGAAGCCCGCATGCTCATCGACGGTGAGCTGGTCGAGGCGGGGTCGGGCAAGCGGTTCGCCAACGTCAACCCGGCCACCGAGGCGGTCCTCGGCGAGGTCACCGACGCCGATGCGGCCGACATGACCCGCGCCATCGATGCGGCGCGGCGTGCGTTTGACGACACCGACTGGTCGACCAACAGGGTGCTGCGCAAGCGCTGCCTGCGGCAGTTGCAGGAGGCCTTGGTCGCCGAACAGGAGCAGCTGCGCCAGGAACTCGTCGAGGAGGCCGGCACTCCGGTCATGATGACCTACGGTGCGCAGCTGGACTGGCCGCTGGCCGACGCGTTGACCTGGCCGAGGGAATTCATCGATGAGTTCGAGTGGGAACGGACGCTGCCGATCAACAATCAGATCGGCATACCCAGCCGGCGCGGCGTGTATAAGGAGGCGATCGGCGTTATCGGCGCCATCGTCCCGTGGAACTTCCCCTTCGAGGTGATGCTGAACAAGCTCGGCCCGATCCTGGCGACCGGCAACACCTGCGTGCTCAAGCCGGCGCCTGACACTCCGTTCAACGCAACGCGTCTGGGCCGCCTCGTCGCCGAGCAGACCGACATCCCCGCGGGGGTGCTCAACGTCATCCCGTCCTCGGATCACCTCGTCGGTGAGGTGCTCACCCTCGATCCGCGCGTAGACATGATCTCGTTCACCGGCTCAACGGCCACCGGCAAGCGCATTTCGGAGAAGGGTGCCAAGACACTCAAGCGGGTGTTCCTCGAGCTGGGCGGCAAGTCGGCGATGATCGTGCTTGACGACGCCGATCTGGGCGCGGTGCTGGCCACCGCGCCGATGATGGCCTGCACCCACGCCGGGCAGGGCTGCGCAATTCAGACGCGGGTGCTGGTCCCCCGCCAGCGTTACGACGAAGCGGTCCAGATCCTGAAGGCGGGCTTCGAGACGGTGCCTTACGGTGACCCCACCGATCCCGGGAACGTCAGCGGCCCGCAGGTCAGTCGCAAGCAGCAGGAACGGGTCCTGGGCTATATCGAGAAAGGCAAGGCCGAAGGCGCCGAGGTCGTGGTCGGCGGCGGACGTCCGGCTCATCTCCCCAAGGGATATTTCGTCGAGCCCACGCTGTTCATCAACGTCGACAACAAGATGACGATTGCGCAGGAGGAGATCTTCGGTCCGGTGCAGGTGGTCATCCCCTTCGATGACGACGAAGACGCGATCCGCATCGCCAACGACTCCGCCTACGGCCTGTCGGGCGGCGTGTTCTCCGCCGATGAAGAGCGCGCGACCAGCGTCGCGCGCCGGATCCGCACGGGCTCGATCGGGGTCAACGGCGGCATGTGGTACGGCGCCGATTCCCCCTACGGCGGGTACAAGCAGAGCGGCGTCGGCCGCCAGTGCGGCCGTGAGGGATTCGAGCAGCACCTGGAAACGAAGGCGATCGCCTGGTTGGGATAGGGGTTCGTCGGAGGCACCGGTCAAGGTCACAGCCTGAGCGGCGCTCGACCGTTGCAGCCCAACGCGACTGAGGAGCGCGCACGGCACACCGCGCCTACCGATGGGCCACCCGTTCGGCGAAGGCGGCAAACAGCGCTGAGTGAATGCGCGTGCATAATGAATGCCGGTCGACTTGGGAGGTGATCCATCGCCGCAGGGACGTCAGCCCGCCCAAACGCCCGTGTGCGCACCCGGGATCCCGAGCGACGGAATCGGATCTTGTCCGCTGCCGCGGATCTGGTAGCCCGCAAAGGCTTTCACGCAGTCTCCGTTGCCGAAATCGGTGCGGCCGCCGGGATCACCGGCTCCGGGGTGTATCGGCATTTCGACGGCAAGTCGGCGGTGTTGGTTGCGCTGTTCGACCAGATCATCGACGACCTGCTGCGCGACGAGCAGGAAATCATCTCCTCCGGCGCCGACCTGAACTCGGCTTTGGAGCGGCTGATCGCCGGACAAGTCGAGTTCGTCGTCGGCGACCGCGAACTCGCGCAGATCTACTACAACGAGATCAACAACCTGCCCGCCGGAGACCGTCGTCGACTGCGCCGCAAGCAGCGGCTGTACCTCGAAGAATGGGTTCACCTGGTCAGCGAGCTGCGCGGGGACCTGTCCGACGCCGACGCACGCACCATCGTGCACGCCGCGGTCGGCGCGATCCAGTCACCGCTGTTCCACAACACCGGCATGGTGGAGGACCGGCTGCGCGAACTGCTCACCGAGGCCGCCCGCGCGATTGTCGGCATTGGCCACCAATCAGGCTCGGGCCGGCGCTAGCTGGCGGCATTGGTGTCTGCGACCACCGTTGCCAAACTGACCGGTCGACGAATGATGCCGCGCAGCTCGGCCGTCCTCGACCAAGCTTGCTGTCGCCACCGAGTTAGTTACTCTAGAATCACTAACGGTCGACGCGGACCGCCGCGCCCCGAGCCCAGCCGAAGGTTTCCACACATTGCCTTCTACGCAGGCCCCGACGTGAGCGTATATCGGTGGCGGCCTTCAAGAACAGCGGCACAGGTATGCGATTCGCGGCCGCGTTGCCACGTCGGCGAACCGATGTGATTCGTACTGTTCCCTTCCGTTGAGGACGACGTCCAGTTAGTGTATCTGTATTCACTAACTATATTCATCTTCAGTTCGACCTAAAAGGGCGGCAATGACAGTCCTGACTTCGGAGGTGGATGTCACCTCTGAGCCCTTCCTGAACAACCACGAGGTGCAGTCCGCCGCGGTGGCCGCGCTCAATGAGCAACTGCAGCTCGTGGCCGCCGGAGGTGGGGAGCGCTACGTCAAGCGTCACCATGATCGCGGTCGGCTGCTGGCGCGCGAACGCATCGAACTGCTCGTGGACCGCGACGCGCCGTTCATGGAACTGTCAGCGCTTGCGGCCTGGGGCACCGAGTTCAACGTCGGCGCCGCGATTGTCACCGGCGTCGGGGTGATACGCAAAGTCGAGTGCATGATCATCGCGCACGACCCGACGGTCCGCGGCGGCACCATGAACCCCTACACGCTGCGAAAAAACCTGCGCGCACTGGAAATCGCGAGGGTCAACCGCCTGCCGGTGGTGTACCTGGTGGAGTCCGGAGGCGCCGACCTGCCCACCCAGTCCGATCTTTTCGTCCACGCCGGCAAGATCTTCCACGATCTGACCGCGCTGTCGGCGATGGGCATCCCCAGCATCGCTCTTGTCTTCGGCAACTCGACGGCCGGCGGTGCCTACGTGCCGGGCATGTGCGACTACGCGGTGTTGGTGGACAAGCAGGCCAAGGTGTTTCTGGGCGGTCCACCCCTGGTGAAGATGGCCACTGGCGAGGACGCCGACGCCGAGGCCCTCGGCGGCGCAGACATGCACACTCGCGTCTCGGGTCTGGGCGACTACTTCGCGGTCGACGAGGTCGACGCCATCCGCATAGGCCGCGACATCGTCGCGCACCTCAATTGGCGCAAGCTCGGTCCTGGACCCACCCAGCCCGCCGACGAACCGCTCTATGACGGTGAGGAGCTATTGGGTATCGCGTCAGCCGACTCACGGGTGCCGTTCGACCCACGCGAAGTCATCGCCCGCATCGTCGACGGCTCCCGGTTTTCTGAATACAAGCCGCGCTGGGGCACCAGCATCGCCACCGGCTGGGCGTCCATCCACGGCTACCCCGTCGGAATCCTGGCCAACACGCGCGGCGTGCTGTTCAGCGAAGAGTCCAAGAAGGCAACCGAATTCATCCTGCTGGCCAACCAGACCGACACCCCGTTGATCTTCTTGCAGAACGTCACCGGCTACATGGTCGGCACCGAATACGAGCAGGACGGCATCATCAAAGACGGCGCCAAGATGATCAACGCCGTCACCAACAGCACCGTGCCGCACATCACGATCAACATGGGTGGCTCGTACGGTGCCGGCAACTACGGCATGTCGGGGCGGGCCTACGACCCGCGCTTTATGTTCAGCTGGGTCAACGCCAAGCTGGCGGTGATGGGTGCCGCACAGCTGGCGGGCGTGCTGTCGATTGTCGGCAAGGCCGCTGCGGCCGCTGCCGGGCGTGAATTCGACCTTGAGGCCGACGCCAGGCGCTCCGCCGAGATCGAGGAGCAGATCGAACGCGAATCCCACTCGTTCTTTGTCTCCGCGCGCATCTACGACGACGGCGTGATCGACCCGCGCGACACCCGCTCTGCGCTCGCCATGGCGCTTTCAGCCGCCCACTCGAACATTGTCTCGGGTCGCCGCGGTTTCGGCGTTTTCAGAATGTGAGGACCGTGATCACCAAACTGCTGGTCGCCAATCGCGGTGAGATCGCGGCGCGGATCATCCGCACCGCTCGCCTGATGAATATCGCCACCGTCGCGCTGTTCTCCGACGCCGACCAGAACGCACCCTACGTCGCGCAGGCCGACGAGTCGGTGCACCTGCCCGGCACCGCGCCCGCGGATACCTACCTTCGATCCGATCTGGTGCTGGCCGCCGCTGCGCGCACCGGCGCGGACGCCGTGCACCCTGGCTATGGGTTCCTTTCGGAGAACGCCGATTTCGCACGGGCATGCGCCGAAGCGGGCGTGGTGTTCGTTGGCCCCAGCCCGCAAGCCATAGCCGCGATGGGATCGAAGATCGCGGCCAAAGAGATGATGCGTGCCGCAGGCGTGCCCGTACTGCCCGGCGTCACCGTGGAATCGGAGCAGGACACCGACCCCGTCGCGCTGTGCGCGGCGGCCACCGACATCGGCTACCCGATCCTGGTCAAGGCCGCGTTCGGCGGCGGCGGGCGCGGCATGCGGATCGTGCGCCGTGAAGCCGAATTGATCGAGGCGCTGAGCAGCGCCCGCCGCGAGGCCGCCTCAGCGTTCGGTGATGGCACGGTGTTCTTGGAGAAGTTCGTCGAGGCGCCGCGCCACATCGAGGTGCAGATCTTCGCCGATCGCCACGGAACGGTCGTGCATCTGGGCGAGCGGGAATGCTCCATTCAGCGCCGCTACCAGAAGATCATCGAGGAGGCGCCGTCGACGGCCGTCGACGAGGCGCTGCGCGACGAGTTGGGTCGCGCCGCGGTGGCCGCGGGCAAGGCGCTGTGCTACGAGGGTGCGGGCACCGTCGAGTTCGTGATGGCCCAGGATGGTTCGTTCTACTTCCTGGAGGTCAACACGCGGCTGCAAGTCGAACACCCGGTCACCGAATTGGTGTTCGGCATCGACTTGGTGCGCGCCCAGCTGCTCGTCGCGTCCGGCAACCCGCTGCCCCCGGAGATGCTGGACGGCACGCCCACCGGGCACGCGGTCGAGGCCCGGCTGTACGCCGAAGACGTTGCGGCGGGGTTCATCCCGGTGTCAGGCACGCTGACGACGCTGGAGTTCCCACAGTTCGACGGCATCCGCGTGGACGCCGGATTCACCTCCGGCTCGACCGTCAGCACGTTCTATGACCCGATGCTGGCCAAGGTCATCGGTTACGGCGCGACGCGTGACGAGGCGTGCAGCCGGCTCGCCCGGGCGTTACGCGAGACCCGGGTACACGGCGTGACCACCAACCGCGACCTGTTGGTCGGAATTCTCGGGGAGGCCGAATTCCGTTCCGGCGCCATCGATACCGGCTACCTCGAACGACACGACCCGGCTGGATTGATGGCCGGTCCGGACAGCGCCGTCGCCGTGCGCACCCACGCCCTGGTGGCCGCGCTGGCAGCCCAGGCCGGGCGGCGCGCGCACACCACGGTGTTGCCCGGCTTGCCATCGGGTTGGCGCACGCTGTCCAGCCGGGATCAGACGGTGTCGTATGCGGTCGGCGAGGACACAGTCGATGTCAGCTACCGCTTCGACCGCGGCCGGCTGCGCGCAGCGGTGGACGGCAAAACGCGCGAGGTGCGGGTCCTAAACGCATCGGCCACGCTGGTCGACGCCGAGATCGATGGCGTGCGCCGCCGTTACCGGGTGACTCGCTGCGGCGCAACGCACTACACCGACAGTGCCCTCGGCTCGACCGCGCTGGTCGAGGTGGAGCGATTCCCCGATCCCAGCGCAGTGGCCGAAGTCGGCTCGCTGCTGGCCCCGATGCCCGGCACCGTCCTGCGCGTGCACGCCAGCGAAGGCGATGCGGTGGTCGCGGCCACGCCGATCATAGTGCTGGAGGCCATGAAGATGGAGCACACCGTGCGTGCCCCGGCCGACGGAGTCGTCACCTCGATGCTGGTCACCGAAGGGCAACAGGTCGATTCGGGCGCGGTGCTGGCCGTCCTGCAAGGACAAGAGCAGTGAGCGTCAGCTACCAGGTCCGCAACGGCGTCGCCTGGTTGACCATCGAGCGGCCCCAAGCGCGTAACGCGCTGAACAAGGCGGTTCGTGATGGCCTGTTCGACGGCGTACGTACCTTCAACTCCGACGACACCGCCAAGGTACTGGTGCTCACCGGTGCCGGCAACAAGGCGTTCTGCGCGGGTGGTGACCTCAAGGAGATGTCCGAAGACGGGCTCACCATCCCGCCGGTCGACTTCATCCCGCAGTTTGGCCGCAACATCACGGTGGACAAACCGACGATCGCCGCGGTCAACGGACTGGCGTACGCCGGTGGTTTCCTGCTGGCCCAGATCTGCGATCTGTGCGTGGCCGCCACGACGGCGACGTTCGGGATCACCGAGGTCAAGGTGGGACGTGGGTCCCCTTGGGCCGCACCGCTTCCACTGATGATTCCGCGGCGTATCGTGATGGAACTCGTCCTCACGGGCGCGCCGCTGTCGGCCGAGCGCGCCTACGAGATCGGGTTCGTCAACCGACTCGCGGAGCCCGACGAACTCGTCGAGGTCACCCAGGCGCTGGCCGAGCAGATCGCCGCCAACGCGCCACTGTCGGTAACCGCCGGCAAGCAGACCGCCGTCCTGACCGCCGAGCATCCGCTGAGCGAGGCCTACGACCTCGCCGAAACCCTCTGGGCGCCGGTCTATCTCAGCGACGACGCCCAGGAGGGCCCGCGTGCGTTCAAACAGGGACGCACCCCGCGATGGAAAGGAGCCTGATGGGCCTGGACTACCCTCGTCTGCTCGCCGATCTCCAGCACGAGTCCGACCGGCTGATCGAGCACCTGAACGGCCTGGCCTACGAACAGTGGGGGCTGGCGACGCCCGCCGCCGGGTGGAGCATCCAAGACCAGGTCTCGCACCTGGCGTTCTTCGACGATGCCGCCGGGTTGGCGATGACAGCACCCGACGAGTTCCGCGCTCTAGCCAACGCGTTGACCGCCGGCGGCATGGACTTTCCCGACCGGATCGCCGTGCAGCACCGCAGCCTGACCGCCGAGGCCATGCTGGGCTGGTTCACTGATGCGCGGCGAAACCTGCAGGCCGCATTCGCTGGCGAGGAGCCCCGCCGGCGGCTGGCGTGGTTCGGTCCCGACATGAGTGTGGCATCTTCGGCGACCGCGCGACTGATGGAGACCTGGGCACACGGTCATGACATCTACGAGGCCCTGGGCGTCGAGCATCCTCCCAGCCCCGGGCTGCGCAACGTCGCCCACCTGGGCGTGACGACCTTCGGATTCGCCCACACCATCAATGGGCTCAAGGTGCCTGGCGACCCGGTACGCGTCGAACTGGTTTCCCCCGCCGAGGACATCTGGACCTGGGGCCCTGAAGATGCCGCCAACCGGGTCAGCGGCCCGGCGCTGGACTTCGTACTCACCGTCACCCAGCGCCGGCATTGGAGCGAGACCGCGCTGGTGGTAGACGGAAGCGTCGCGTCGCGATGGCTCGACATCGCCCAGGCGTTCGCCGGGGCGCCGACACAGCGGGTGCCACACCGATGAAGCGCGCAGTACGCATCGCCAACACCTCGGCGTTCTACGGAGACCGGCTCACAGCCATGCGCGAGCTACTCGCCGCCGCCGAAGTCGATGTCATCACCGGGGACTACCTGGCCGAGCTCACCATGCTGATCCTGTGGAAGGCTCGCCAGAAGGATCCCGAAAGCGGTTACGCCCGAACATTTCTCACCCAATTCAAACAAGTAGTCAACGAGTGCGCCGCACGCGGCACCAAAGTGATCACCAACGCCGGCGGGCTCAACCCGGCCGGAATGGCAGAAGCGGTGCGCGCCATCATCGCCGACGCCGGTGTGCCGTTGACCGTCGCCTACGTCGGCGGTGACGACCTCCTGCCGCAACTGGCCACCCTGCGCGCCGCCGGAATCCCGTTCACCCACCTCGACACCGGTGCGGACCTTTCCTCTGCCGGCGCTGATCCGGTGTCGGCCAACGCTTATCTGGGCGGCTGGGGCATCGCAAGAGCCTTGGCCTGTGGCGCCGACGTCGTGATCACCGGCCGGGTCACCGACGCTGCGCTCGTCGTCGGCGCCGGCGCGTGGTGGCACGACTGGTCGCGCACCGACTACGACGCGCTGGCCGGCGCCGTGGCCGCCGGGCACATCATCGAATGCGGCCCGCAGGCCACCGGCGGCAACTACTCTCAGCTGGCCGAGGTCGCCGACCGGCGTTACCCCGGCTCGCCAATCGCCGAACTGGCTCACGACGGCAGCTTCGTCATCACCAAACCCGATGACACCGGGGGGCTGGTGTCGCCGGGAACGGTCATCGCCCAGTTGCTCTACGAGGTCGGCGCACCCGCCTACGCCAATCCCGATGTCGTCGCCCACTTCGACACGCTGATCGTCGAGCAGGACGGCCCGGACCGGGTCCGGGTCAGTGGCGCCAGGGGCAGCCCACCGCCGGCCACTCTCAAGGTGGCGATGAATTACATTGGCGGCTACCGCAACACCATGACCATGGTGCTGACGGGGCTGAACATCGAGGACAAGGCCGCCTGGGCGGTCGAGGAACTGTTCGCCATCCTCGGCGGCCAGGACAGTTTCGACGCCGTCGACGTGCAGCTGCTGCGCTACGACAAACCCGATCCGGCCTCGCTCGTCGACGCCACCGCGCACCTTCGGGTGACCGTCAAGGACCGCAACAGAGCGAAGGTGGACCGCGCGTTCTCCAACGCGGTCATCGAATTGGCCGTCGCCGGCTACCCGGGCTTTCACACCACCACTCCGCCGACGTCGGCAACCGAGTTCGGTGTCTACTGGCCCACCGTCGTGTCCGCGGACGCGGTCACCCACACCGTCGTGCACGCCGACGGTAGCGCCGAAACCATCGCCCACAGCACCGAGGTCGCAGAGCCAGCCGCCGGGCCGGCCGAGCCGGCGCAACGCGTCATCGCCGATCTGGGGCCGACCAGTCGCCGTCCGTTGGGCAGCGTGGTCGCCGCGCGGTCCGGTGACAAGGGCGGCAACGCCAACGTCGGGTTATGGACGGACACCGATGAGCGGTGGGACTGGCTGCGGTCGTACCTGAGTATCGAACGCTTCGCGCAGTTGGTGCCCGAAGCCGCCGGACTACCAGTGCGCCGCTACGAATTTCCCAACCTCAAGGCGCTGAACTTCGTTATCGTCGGGTTCCTCGGCGAGGGGGTGGCGTCGTGCACCAAGACCGACCCACAAGCCAAGGGCCTCGGCGAGTACGTCCGAGCGCTGCACACCGATATCCCGGAAAAGCTGATGGCATAGTGGACTTCTCAGAACCCACCGAGCGCCGCGACCTTCGCTCGGCTATCGGGGCAATCACCGACAAGTACGGTGCCGGCTACTTCGCCGACTGCGCTGCGGCCCGCGAGCCGACCACCGAGCTCTGGCGGGATCTGGCCCGCCAGGGGTTCATCGGAATCAACTTTCCCGTCGAGTACGGCGGCGGGGGAGCAGGCATGACCGAGCTGGCCATCGTCTGCGAGGAAACCGCCGCGCACGGCTGCCCGATGCTGCTGCTGCTGGTATCGAGCGCTATTTCAGGCGAGCTGCTGACCCGCTACGGCACGGTTGAACAACGCCGGGAATGGTTGCCGCGCATGGCGTCCGGTGACACCAAGGTGGTGTTCGCGATCACCGAGCCCGACGCTGGTTCCAACACCCGCCAGATCGCCAGCACTGCCACCCGTGACGGCGGTGACTATCTGCTCAACGGCACGAAGTACTACATCTCCGGCGTGGACGAGGCTGAGGCGCTGATCGTGGTGGCCAAGTCGGCTCCGGACAAATTATCGTTGTTCCTGGTGCCCACCGACGCGGCGGGATTGGTCAAACATCGCCTGCCGGTGGGAATCTCGCTGCCCGAGAAGCAGTACACCCTGTATTTCGACGGCGTGCGGGTACCCGCCGACGCCCTGGTCGGCACTGAGCATGAGGGCTTCCGGCAGGTGTTCGACGGGCTCAATCCCGAGCGGATCACCGGCGCTGCGGTATGCGTGGGTATCGGGCGGCACGCCGTGACCAAGGGGGCCGACTACGCCCGCACCCGGTCGGTATGGGGACCCGCGATCGGTTCCTACCAATCGATTTCGCACCCATTGGCCAAGGCCAAGATCGAGGTCGACCTCGCGGCGATGATGACCGCCAAGGCGGCGTGGCTCTACGACGAGGGCCAGCCCGCCGGCGAGGCATCAAACATTGCCAAATACGCAGCTGCCGAGGCCGCCGTGGGCGCCGTGGACCACGTCATCCAAATTCACGGCGGCAATGGCTTGTCCGCCGAATACGGACTTGTGCCGCAATGGGGGCTGGCGCGACTGTTGCGGATCGCTCCGGTCAGCCGGGAGATGATCCTCAACTACGTGGCACAGCATAGCTTGTCGCTGCCGCGGTCCTATTAGGCCGATGGCGGCTTACATGGGTGCCGTCGGGCTGGCCTAGACGCTGGCCGTCAGTATCGACGAACACCTTCGAGGCCAGGAACGACACCGGGTCTATGTGGCGCTGGGTGGTGGAGACCCAGACAGTGCGATCGTCGACCTGGCGTCGGCTGCCGCCCGCGAACGGATCATGCTGCCACGCGGGGTGATTAACGCTCGCACCACGTCGCGCCAGAAGACCAACTACCTGAGGACCGCCTGGGACTATCGGCGTACCGATTCCAATCCGCAGACCGGCGCTCCATTTAACACGTCCAATCGGCGCACGATGACCCGAACGCCGTTGGGGAACAACGGAACCAGCACCCAGCGGCATCGCCAGCTGTTTGCCCTCACGCCTTCTCGAGGTCCTCGGCAAGCGCGTTGATGAGCATCTCGACACGCTCACGATAGGCCGTCTCTTCGTCGACGAACGCCGTCAGCGAGGAATCTGCGCGCAGCCGGTGTGTCACGATCAGACTGCGCAGGATTTCAACAACCTGCTCATTGCTCACTACATGGGCGGGATGACGTGTCCCGACCTGGGCCATCGCGTCATGCAGGCGCGCGACCTCGGCGCGTATTTCTTCTTCGGTCGACGGAGTGCGGACCAGATTGAGGTTGATCTCCAGCGATGCCAGGTATTCGCGGCGGCCGAAGAAGTCATTGAGATAATCGAAGACCGACCAGAGTTGCTCACGGGTGGTGTCCCCGGTGAAGACGTAATTCTCGGAGTGATCGATGAGCTTCTGGGTTTGATCGCGGAATGCATCGAGCATCAGGCGCTCGCGAGTTCCGAAATGATATTGGATCACGCCCCACGTGAGGCCGGCCCATCGAGCAATTTCATTGGAGCTGGCCCGGTAATAGCCCTTGGCCAGAATGCAGTCGATCGCCGCATCGACGACGCGTTGGGGCGTACTTTCCCCGTCAGGTTTGGCTTGCTGCGCAGATTGAACGCGCGTGCGGCGTCCGCTGACTGGCTTGTCGGCAACCGCATCCATCTTCACGCTGTTGACCTCTGTTTGTTGTGTAGAACTGAAGTTATCTTAATGTAGGCCAACCGCATTCCGCAGATGTTCGATGACCTGCGGTTTCTCGGTTTTATGGGTTCGTTGCCTTCCGCCGTGATCGTCGATATTGCGCTGCAGGCGTGCCTTTACACATCGGCCCCAGTTGGCCAACAGCGTTGTTACCCGGCATGTCGCGGACGTTGCGCCGCCTGCGCAGGTGACCGTCCAAAGCCGAGAACAGCTTGGCGAAGCCGCTGTTGGGCATCCGGAACGCTTCGGTCACCTCGGCGCCACCGTTGACCGGTGTCAGGCGGTAGTGCCAACGATTGGCGGGTTTGTCCCCGCCAGTACGTCGAAGCCGAACTCGCGGCCGGACACCGGTCCGATCTCGTTTCGCTTCACATGACCGCGGAACCGCGCGCCACCGCGGCTCCGCTGGCCGTAGAGCCATTCAGCCTCGAACACGTCGGGCGAGAACCGAACACGTTGCGTACGTCGGTGATCAGGATCCAGATCTTGTCGGCCGGCGCCGACATGGTCACCGTCGCGGAACCGTGTATTGCCACAGCTCAACCACTTTCAGATCGGTGTCAATGTTATTGCCGGCGGCGGCACCACGCGTAGGGGACTCTGACGGAATCCATCCCGAAACCGGCCGTCACAGAACGTCTCGGTCGGTGCCGCAACGCATTCCGTTGCTCGGCCCAGCGCCGCGGCCAACGCGTGCGCCTTGAAACTGCGCGCGGCCCCGCTGAGCCGGTGCTCGACCGTGGTCGCGACTATCGATGCGCTGCCGTCTTCATCCGGCGTCACCGGCCAATCGGCACCCCACAAGGTGAACTCGCTCTGCCCCCGGTGCAGCCGTCGTAGTACATGGCGGCGCACCCGGGCGTCGCCGAAGTACAGGTCGGCGGCCACCGAGATGCCGTCACAGATCGGCAGTCGTCTCCGGGCATTGAGCACCTCGTCGAACGCCAGTGGCGTGACACCCAGGATGTGCAAGGGCTGGAGGTCCTGCTGCCGTGCTGCGATCAGAACAGTGATCTCCCAGCCCAGCATGGCGCGGTCGACCAACCAGCCGCCGACACAAGACACCACGTCGGCCACTGTGGGTGCGACCACGTTGAGCCGGAACCTGAAGTCGTCGTTGCGCGCGCGCAAGTCGCGGCGCCCGAGCTTGTAGAGCCAGTCGGACTCGAGCGGCTCAGCCGCGGCCAGTGCATCACCTTTCTCGTCGTGGGGACTCATTCGTCGGCGTTCTCCTGCTCGCTTGACGGTGGTGGCGGCGGCACTGCCGCGATGGTGGCGCGGATCGGGCGCGCGCGGTGCGCTAATGCCGAAATTCACTGGGGAAGTGGATCTTTCCAGGCTTTGGCGGCGCCGGGACGATCAGGTCGCTCTGGCGGTACACCTGGCCGCCGGGTGCCCGGTACTGCCCGGTGTGCGGGCCGTATACCCGTTTCCGAGATGACGGATTCCTGGTGCTCGTCGGCCGGGGCGGCGAATCCGTCTACGTCGGTGTGTGTGCATGCACAGTCCTCCAACTCGGTGTGAGCAACGACACGTAACCTATAGTATGTGCTATATCTACCGCAAGCGACCTCGGCGCCGATCAGCGCGCCGCCAAGGTCGGCTCTGAGGGCGCGCTGCGCCACCGAACGACGGCAGACGTTAACCCATCAATCTGTGAAAACCCTTTCCGTGCAGGATGATCGGCCAGTTCGAATTGTCAGCTCCGTTCCTCGGCGGCACGCAACAGTGGGCCGTCCGACCTGCCGATTTTAACGGCGCGCAGAGTCGCAATTTCAATCTTTATATATCGGATATTGTATCGAACAGCCATTCTCGACTAACGTCGCGAGTACCGACAAGTGGTCGCGGAAACGCGCGACAGCCGAATCGACCGGGAACGTAAGTGTCAACGGAACGCGTCGTGCACGGGACCAGGCGTGGTGCAGTGGCCGCACCAGCTGCTGCAGCGACCGGATCGGAGAGGACTCAATAAGTGGGCAAGTTAGACAACAAGGTCGCTGTCGTCTCGGGTGCCGCTCGCGGCCAGGGTCGATCGCATGCAGTGACACTGGCGGCCGAAGGCGCCAGCATCGTCGCGCTGGACATCTGCGCAGACATCGAGGGCAACACCTACCCGCTGTCGCGACCCGAGGACCTCGATGAGACGGCGCGCCTAATAGAAAAGGAAGGGGTGCGCGTCGACGCCATCGTCATCGACGTGCGCGACCGCACCTCGGTGTGGGAAGCGATCGCCGACGGCGTCGCCGAACTGGGACGCCTCGACGTCGTGGTGGCCAACGCCGGCATCTGCCCGCTGGGCCCTGGGCAGACAATTCAATCGTGGTCTGACACAGTCGACACCGATCTGGTCGGCGTCTTCAACGTGATCCAGGCCAGCCTGCCGCACCTCAACGACGGCGGCTCGATCATCGCCATCGGGTCGTTGGCCGCCCAGCTGGGCAACACCGACAATCAAGGTCCCGGCGGGTGCGCCTACACCTTCGCGAAGCAGACGGTCGCCCACTACGTCAACGATCTGTCGCTGCAATTGGCCGAACGCAAAGTCCGGGTCAACGCGGTGCACCCAACGAACGTGAATACCGACATGCTGCACAGCGACGGCATGTACGCCGTGTTCCGCCCAGACCTAGAGGCACCTACCCGCGAGGATGCCGAGCTGACTTTCCCGGCGATGCAGGCGATCCCGGTTCCATATATCGAGCCACAAGACGTATCCAATGCGGTGCTATTCCTGGCCAGCGACGACTCGCGTTACGTCACCGGCACGCAGTTGCGCATCGACGCCGGCGGCCTGGTGAAAGCCAAACCCTGGCAGGGTTGACATTTCACGTTCCAACAGACGCGGCCGGCACCAACGACCTCGCGACGTATGTCAACCATGTTGCGCGCATTGGGTATTGCCCCGCAGACCTACCCCATGCCCCACAAGTAGGGATCGGGCGCGCTGCGGGCGATGATTGCCTCAGCGCGCTTGCGCACGATCTCATCTTGCCAGTCGATATCGGCCTTGAACCGACCGTTGGATAGGCGCGTGTCGGCCGCGTGGTCGTGATGGGCCCAGAAGTTTCCACTCTGGATGGCTTCCAGAACCGTGACCGCGACCTCCTCCGGATCGGCGAGAACCGCTGTGACGCCGCCCGATTCGAGGCCTTGCTGTACCACCCCCATCACTGAGGGGTCACCGCCCAAATTGGTCCTCGTCAACGGCGGAAAGACGGCGTGCGCGCGGATTGCCGACTTCTGATCGCGCAGCGTGGCGTACAGGCCCTCCATCAATGTGAGTACGGCGGCCTTGCTCGATGAGTAGGCCGGTGTCTGATACATCACGCCGATGGCACCCGAGCCCGAGGTGGTCCCCAGCACGTTGCCGCGGGTGCCTTGGGCGATCATTCGTGGCACGAACGCCTTGATGCCGTGCAGCACGCCGAAGAAGTTGACTCCGTAGAGCTGATGCCAGTCGTCTGTATCGTCGTCGAAATAACTTCCGGGGTAACCGATACCCGCGTTGAGGAACAAGATATCCACATGGCCGAATTTGGCGAACACTTGATCGGCCAGCGCCTGCACCGAGTCCCTCTTGGATACGTCGGCGACGATCCCGGTCACGTCGAGTCCCGCCACGCGCTGTGCGGCGACCGTCGTCGCCAGCGTCACCGGGTTGACGTCGGACAGCACCACCTGGCAGCCATGTTCGGCGAGCAGCCGTCCGGTGGCGGCGCCGATGCCTGCCGGGCTGCCGCCACCCGTTAAGACGGCGACGTCTCCGGTCAAATCCCTGTCCACTGTTCCTCCGCGGTAGTCGGATTCAGCGTGCGCAGACACGGTCGACGCACTTGTAGACGTATCTGGTCTGAAGCTCGGCGTATCCGTCGATGCCGGGCGTGCCGCAGTTGCGGCCGATGCCGGAGAACTTGGTGCCGCCGAACGGCACGTGCGGAGCAACCTCCGCGTGGTTGTTGACCCACGCCGTGCCGCAGTCCAGCCGGGCGGCCAACGCAGCGCCGGCTTCTATATCTGCGGTCCAAATCGAGCCGCACAGACCGTATTCGGTGGCGTTGGCGGCGGCGATCGCCTCATCGACGTCGCGAAAACTCATTACCGGCAACAGGGGTCCGAACTGTTCCTCGTCGACGACCTTCATGCCCGGTTTGGCGTCGGTGAGGATCGTCGGCGCAAGAAAGTAACCTCGCGATGTCGTTTGCGTCGCTCTGGTGGCCGCTCGGGCGCCGTGGGATAGCGCGTCGTCCAACAACATTCGCACCCGCTCGTACTGCGGCCGGGTGGTCAGCGGACCAAAAGTACCGCCGTCTGTTTCGGGTGCGGGCACGGCCGCGTCGGCGCGACGCACCAGGGCGTCGACCATGTCCTCGTATATCGACTCGTGTACGTAGAGACGTTTGATCGCGGCGCACACTTGACCGCTCATCAAGAACGCGGTGTTGAAGATCGCCTCGGCGACCATCTCCACGTCGACATCGGGTAGCACGATGGCCGCGTCGTTACCACCGAGTTCGAGCACAAGGTTTTTCAGCGACGGCGCTGCCGCTGCGGCGATCTGCTGACCGGCTGCCACTGACCCGGTGAACGAGATCATCCGGGTCACCGGATGGCTCACCATCTGCTCGCCGAGGTCATTTCCGCCGGCGACAATGTTGAGCACGCCGGGCGGGACGATCTCCTGCCAGATCCGGCCGAGCGCCAGGGTCGCCAGTGGGGTGAAAGGCGACGGTTTGGCGACGACGGTGTTGCCGACCACCAGCGCAGCCGCGATCTTCTCGCACATGATCAGGATCGGCGCGTTCCACGGGCTTATCGCCGCGACGACGCCGACCGGCTTGCGCACCACGGTCACGGTGCGCTCCGGCGTGTCCTCGAGAACGTCGACGGGAAGCGCGGTGTTCGCGAGGTGGGACATGAACGTAGGGGCGGTATAGGCCTCGGCCGCCCCACCGATGCCGCCCTTCTCGAGCGCGGAGACCGCGACGATCTCGTCGAGATGCGCCACCAGTGCGTCGCTCATCGCGGCGATGACCTTCTGCCGCGCGGTCTCACCGAGCGCATACCACTGCGGTTGCGCACGCTCGGCGGCAGCCATGGCTTCGTTCAGCAATGTGACTGTGGCGCGTGGGCACATCGCCACGATCTCCTCCGAGGACGGGCTGACGATCTGAAATAGCGCGTCGTTACGGATGATGCGCCCGTCGATCAAATGCCCCAGTGCAGAGACCTCGTCGATGATCGCCACGTTCGTCTCCTCACTGCCCACCGGGTAGCCGTTTAGGAGGCCCACACCACCCGATTCATCAAATATGGAATGTCATAGTTCTCGCTATGCGGCCATCACAATCAGACCACACTTGCTGCGACAACAACAACGAGTCGAACGGTCAATACACCGGTCTACCGGATACTCCCCGGGGCCCAGCTGACGATTTCTCATAGAGGCCAACGGTTCCCACTCCGATTCGGTCTGCTGTCAGCGGTCGCGAGATATCCCGATCACGCGTCCGACCTTCGCGTTCACAGGCTGGGCACCGTCACGCTCCTCCGGTCGAAAACCAGGCTGTGAGCTTTGAACCCAACCCGTCCTTGAACTCCTATAGTGACTACTATAACGTGGAGTGAGCTGCCACTTCGGACCTTGGAGACCACCATGACGCTCACCCAGGACAAGTACCGCCTGATCTCGGCTGATGACCACGTCGACCTGTCTCACGAGCAGATCAAGGCGAACCTGGCCACGAAATTCCACCAGGACTACGACGACGCGATCGGCGAATTCATCCAGCAGATGATGCCCATGCTCTCGGCGTCGGCCAACCAATTGTGGAAAAAGCAGAACGGCCAGGAGACCGAGGGCGACGACGAACTGTACGGGTTCGCGACCGGCAACCACCCGGCCAAGGGCCGCCCAGGCCACACCGTGGCCAAGGAACGCTTGGCCGACATGGACTTTGACGGCATCGAGTCGTCGATTACCTACTGTGAGGTCAGCGCCTTCCGCTACCTGTTCATGCTCAAGGAGGGTTCCAGGGAAGCGACCCGGGCGTTCAACACCACCTTGAAGCAGTGGGCGTCAGAGGACCCCGACCGCCTGCACATCAACTTCCAGATCCCGATTCACGACATCGACGCTGCGGTTGCCGAGGTCAAGCACGCCGCAGAATGCGGCGTCAAGTCGATTCAGATGCCGGTCTACCCCTCCGAGCTTGGCCTGCCCGACTACTGGGATGAGCGCTACATTCCGCTGCTGTCGACCATCGAGGAGACCGGCATCCCCATCGCGCAGCACATCGGCCTGAATACCACACTGGACGGCTTGGCGCGGCGCGATCCCACTCCGCAGCGCGGCATATTCGTGCCCATGGTGCCGCTCTCGGCCGCCGAGTCCATGGGGATGTGGCTGCTGACCGGTATCTTCGAACGCTTCCCGAAGCTCAAGACGGTGTTTGTCGAGCCGGGTGTGGGTTGGGTCAGCTGGTGGCTCTACACCGTCGACGACATGAACACCCGCCAGGGCTACGAGTTCCCCGGCCTCAAAGAGCTACCCAGTCACTACTTCCGGCAGAACATGTTCGTCACGTTCATCGACGAGCCCGATGTGCTGCGGCACGCGCGCGACCGCCTCGGCATCGACAACGTCATGTGGTCGTCGGACTACCCGCACCCGGTGTCGAGCTGGCCGCACTCCCAGGACATCGCGTCGCACCTGTTCTCCGACGCCACCGACGAGGAGCGCGACAAGCTGCTCTTCAAGAACGCCGAGCGGATCTGGGATCTCTGAGGGCTCGTCTACGATTTCGCTGAAAGGAAATGATGTCGGGCGTATTCGACGGCCTGACGGTCCTCGACCTGTCCTGGGGTATCGCGGGCCCGATCGCCACCATGCTGTTGGCCGATCATGGTGCACAGGTCACCAGAATCGAACGGCCACAAGGTGATCCGTTCTCCGCACACCCTGGGTACAAGGTGTGGCACCGCGGCAAGCGCAGCGCGGTGCTCGATCTGAAGGATCGCGACGACCACGAGGTGTTCCTGCGGCTGGCCGCGGCCGCAGACATCGTCGTGGAAAGCTTCGCGCCCGGCGTCACCGACCGGCTGGGCATCGGATACGACACTCTCGCCGAGCTCAACCCCCGGCTGATCTACGTCTCGATCACTGGATACGGCAGACACACAACCCTCGCCGACCGTCCGGGCTACGACAGCCTGGTGATGGCACGCACCGGCTTGCAGTTCGACCAGCTCGGGCGCGTCGGCGGACATCTGCACTACATCAACGGCGATCCCGACTATCCGCTGGAGGCGCTGGAGGCACCAGAAGGCAGCTCCGACGGGCCCCAGCGCGACGGGCCGATGTTCTCGGCCTCACCGTGGCCCAGTGTGAGCGCGGCCTATTTCGCGGCGATGGGTGTCGCGGCCGCCCTCGTCGCGCGCGAATCCACCGGCCGCGGCCAGCACGTGGAAACCTCGCTGCTGCAGGGCGCTTTGGGCGCGGGCACCGGGGCACTGCAGCGTGCCACCGACCTCGACGCACCGATGTTTTGGACGTGGGTGTTCGATCAGCGCGCCCCCAAGGGCTTCTTCGAATGCGCCGACGGGCGCTGGATTCAACACTGGGTGCCCAACCCGAAATTCGTGCTCGGGTCCGCACAGGGCGACAAGCTCGAGCCGGCCGGCGTCCGGCCGTCCGAGGACCCCGACCGCATCCTGACCGGCCCCGAAGACCTCATCGTCTATTGGCACTACCTGCCGTTGATGCGCGAGGCGTTCGCCAAGTTCACCTCCACCGAGTGGCTCGAGGCAGCCCGGGTGGCCGGGGTGTGCCTGCAGGTCGTGCAATCGCCGGCCGAAGCGCTCACCGATGAGCACATGCTCGCCGACGGTTGCGTCGCGGTGGTCGACGACCCCGAGCTGGGACCGCTGAACCAAGTAGGTTCGGTGCTGCGCCTGGACCGCAGCCCCGGCACACCCACCGCAGGGGCGCCGCGCCGCGGTGAGCACACCAACGCGGTGCGGGCCGAGGCGGCCGAACTGCCCTCCACCGCACCGCAATCGGCCGGCGCGACCTCGCCCGGGAAATCGCCGCTCGATGGCGTGTTGGTTGTCGACCTCGGTCTGGCGATCGCGGGTCCGTTCGGCACCCAGTTGCTCTCTGACCTGGGTGCCACGGTGATCAAGGTGAACACCCTGTGGGACGGCTTCTGGCATTCCACCCACATCGCGTTCGCCGCCAACCGGGGCAAGCAGAGCCTGTCGGTGAACCTGAAGGATCCCCGCGGCCTGGAGGCGGTGCGGCGGCTCATCGACAAGGCCGACATCGTCCAGCACAACATGCGCTACGGCGCAGCCGTACGCCTGGGACTGGACTACGACACCGTCAAGCAGACCAATCCCGAGGTGATCTATTGCCACACCCGCGGTTTCGACCGCGGTTACCGCGACGGCCAGCCCGGCAACGACCAGACGGGAGCAGCCCTGGCCGGAGTGGAATGGGCCGACGGCGGAATGGACGACGGTGGCACCCCGGTGTGGTCACTGACCTCGCTGGGCGACACCGGAAACGGCTTCTTGTCCGCGATCGGGATGCTGGCCGCCTACTACGACCGCCTGCATACCGGCAGGGGCCAGTTCGTCGAGACCTCCATCTTGTACGCCTGCCTGCTGACGGCATCGGGCACCTACGTCAACGACGACGGCCAGGAGGCCAACCGGCCCAAGGTCGACAAGATGCTGTTCGGATTCAATGCGCTGCACGGCATTTACCAGACCGCCGACGGCTGGCTGACCATCGCGGCGCTGACCGACGACCGGCGCTCGGCGTTGGCCGACGTGGTCGGCATCGACGCGCTGAACTCGACCGAGCCCGCCGACCCGACCGGACGCGGTGCCAACGACGCGGCACTGCGCAAGGAACTTGAGGCAGCCTTTTTAACCCGCAGCGCGCTGGCCTGGCGTGAGGCGCTCGACGCGGTCGGCGTGCCGGCCGAGATCAGCGACCCGGAGTTTTCCCGCAACGTGTTCGACGACGCGGACCTGATCGCGCACCGGTGGGTCACCTCCTACCCGCAGCCCCATGTCGGCAACTTCGAGCAGGCCGGCCTTGGCGTCGATCTGTCCGATACACCCGGCGTCATTCAGGGCCCGCCGTTGACCGTCGGCACTCACAGCAGCCGGGTCCTGTCCGACATCCTCGGATACGGCAGCGACGAGATCGATGAGCTGATCGGCGCCAATGTCATCGTTCAGGCGGAGGAAGTGCCGGCTACGGCGTGAGCGGACGATATCCCGTGTACTCGTTCCGTCAACGACGCAGAAGCTCCGCGGGTCTTCATCATTCATCACTTGCGCCGCGCCCGGGGCCGAAATAACGACGGAGGAAGTCCTGTGCAGATCGCCCAGCCAGCAGCGGCGCTGATTCCTCCACGGCGAATCCGGGCCTGCTACGACGTCAGCTCTGTCGTTGAGGAGCCGGGGGAGTGGCTGATCCGCGCCGTGTTGCTCATTCCCGCCGTGGCTCCGGGCACCAACCACCTGACGCTACTGTGCTGCACCCCCGGCGGCGGGTGCACTGGCGACTACTTCGACCTGGGTGAACCCGACGCCGGGTACAGCTTCGCCCGCTACGCCGGCGCAGCCGGATTCGCCTGCGCACTAATCGACAACCTCGGCACTGGACAGTCGAGCGCTGGTGACAACTTGTTTCTCTCGCCGCAAACGATCGCACGCGCCGGTGTGGAAGCATTCCGGTTGGCGGCCGACGACATTCGGGCACTGCTGCCGGCAACCATCACGATCACCACGGTCGCCGTGGGCCATTCGATGGGCGCGATGCTCGCGCTGATTGGCGAGGCCATCAAGCCCTTGCACACCGCGATCGCCTGTCTGGGATTCACAACTGCCGGGCTGCCCAGCGCGCTGACCGAAGAGGAACGTCGCATCGCCGCAGCGGGACCGGTATCGCTGGATGCCCTTAAGGCCATGGCGCGCCAACGATTGTCCGGACAGGTGGCGGATACGCCTGCCCCCGAACCGTTCCCGTTCAATCTGCCCGGCGACGATCCCGTCGGGCTGGCCGCGCTGCGGGCCGCCACGACTAATCTGGCGCCACTGCCGTCGATGTTGTCGATCATGCCCGGCAACATCACCGAATACATCCGCCAGATCAAGGTTCCGGTGTTTCTCGGTGGAGGCGATCACGAGCCCTGGCACACGCCTGCCCAACTGGTGCCAGCCTTTGCGAACAGCACCGACGTCACCTTCTACACGTTGGCTGACTCTGCACACAACCACAACATTGCGGGCACTCGGCAACTACTGTGGCGGCGCCTGCTCGGCTGGGCGGCCGTCGCCTCCTCGGTGGGTTTGTGGCCGACCGGATCGTGACCTCGTCTTTAGGGGTCGCGACTCTAGTTCTTTACACTCCAACGAAGGAGCCCTGGAATGAAAACCGGACAACAGATGAAAAGCGTCGTCTGTTCGGGCAAAGTCATCGTGCTGCGCGCGCCTAAGGACGAGACGGTCGTTCTCAGCTGCGGCGGGATCCCGATGGTCGACGCCAAATCCGATGCAGCACAAGACAAGAATGCAGCGGACCCAGCCCTGCTGGGCGGCAGTATCATGGGCAAGCGTTACGTCGATGCCCAGGCCAATGTGCAGCTGCTGTGCGTCACCGCCTGCGAGGGCACCCTGACCATCGACGGTCGCCCGCTGGAAATCGAAGCCGCCAAACAGCTTCCCTCCTCCGACTGAGTCGCGGCGGCCATACACGTGCCACTCCAAATTAGGCGCGCCGAGGCCATCGGCGGGCGCTGCGGACTCAAACCCACAGGAGCACATATGATTACCGTGATACCGCCGGTGCCGTCGCGAACCGATCAGTACTTCTGGGACGCTGCGCGCGAATCGCGGCTAGTGGCACGCCGCTGCAAGAACTGCGGTGCGCTGCAACACCCGCCCACTCCGATGTGTCCGCACTGCCAGTCGCTGGACTTCGCCGTCGACGACCTGTCTGGTCGCGGAGTCATCTACAGCTGGATAGTGTCGCGACACCCGTCGGTTCCCGAGTCGGACTCGCGGATCGTTGCCCTCATCGACCTCGAGGAGGGCATCCGGATGGTCAGCAACATCGCCGCCGAGCCGGGCACCCTGATACGCACCGGCATGTCGGTGAAGGTGACGTTCGCACAGTTCGGGGACGTCACGTTGCCGCAGTTCGTCATCGACGAGGAGGTCGCCTGACCATGGCCGGTGCAGCGAAAATGCCGAAGGCCGCGATCGTCGGCGTCGGTCAGACCGAGTTCTCCAAGAACTCGGGCCGCAGCGAGCTTCAGCTGGCCGCCGAGGCGGTCAAAGCCGCCATCGACGATGCCGGCCTGGCGCCGGCCGACATCGACGGGCTGGTCACCTTCACCCAGGACGAAAACGACGAACTTGACCTGATGCGCAGCGTTGGCATCACTCAGACCCGGTGGGCGTCGCGAACGCCGTTCGGCGGCAGCGGGTCCGCGGCCACCGTGCAGCAGGCCGCGGCGGCGGTTATCTCCGGCATGGCGGACGCGGTGGTGATCTTCCGGGCCTTTAACGAGCGCTCGGGTCTGCGGTTCGGCCAGCCCGCCAATGTGCAACTCGCGCCGCTCAATCTGTACCTGCCGTTCGGGCTGGACACCCCAGCCAAGATGTACTCGCTGTGGTTTCAGCGCTACATGGACACCTTCGGGCTGAGCAACGCCGATTTCGGTCTCTATAGCGTGCAGGCCCGCAAATACGCGGCCACCAACCCGCGGGCCTGGTTCTATGAGCGTCCGATCACCCTTGACGATCATCAAAACTCCCGCTGGATCGTCGAACCCATCCTGCGCCTGCTGGATTGCTGCCAAGAAAGTGACGGGGGAGTGGCCGTAGTCGTCACGAGCGAGGCGCGCGCCCGGGACCTCGCCGAGCCGGTGGTGCGGGTGGCCGCCGCCACCTACGCCAATCTGCGAGACAGCGGAATCATCTTCAACTACTTTCATCCCGATCTGTCGCGCTTCACCGAGGCCGAGGCCGTCGCCGAAAAGCTCTATCACACAGCGGGCCTGGCGCCAAAAGACATCGATGTTGCGATGCTGTATGAGAACTTCAGCCCGGTGGTGTTCTATCAGCTCGAAGCGTTTGGCTTCTGCGGCCGCGGCGAAGCCAGGGACTTCATCGCCGACGGCAACATAGCCATCGACGGCGTGATTCCGGTCAACACGCACGGCGGGCTGCTCGGCGAGGGCTACATCCACGGAGTCAACAACATCATCGAGGGGGTTCGCCAGCTGCGCGGAACGGCGGCCAACCAGGTCGACGGCGCCCGCAACGTGCTTATCGCCTCCGGTCATTCCGGAATGATCCTGTCCGCCGAGTAATTCAGCGCACGGCGGCGTTGTACGGGGACAAGGACAGGTGCCCATGGACGTGCTGATCGACGCGGTGGATCGGCCCGAGCCGATCCCGATGTGCGCCGAGATCGTGGGTCAGGTCGCGGGCTTGCCGATCGTGGAGTACCGGTGCCCCAGCACGCTGCGCTGGCAGGCGGCGCCGACGGTTCTGGGCTTCAGCGGTGGCGGCATGTCGGGCGCGATGATGGCACCTTTGGCCGAACACCTCGCCGCACATGGCATCCGCCTGGTGGCCTTTGACATGCCCGGTCACACGCCCGAGCACATGCTGGGGCCCGACACGCCGGCGCGCGCACTGATCTCACGCACCACCGGTGCGGTCCGCCATGAAGTCGGCCGCATGATGATCCTCCGCTGGCAACCGCGCTCAACGAGCGTCCAGCTGTTAAGCCATTCGGCCGCCATCGTCGACATCGCCCGCCTCATCGGCGAATTCGGCGACAGCATCGACCGGTTCGTGATCACCGGTGCCTCGATCCCCGGGATCGCGGCGATGGCGCATGCGGCGAAGGCCTCGGCTGCCTCGAACTCGCTGACCCGGATGCGGCTGACGAGCCTGGTCCGCACTCGATGCTTCCCGGCCACCAGCGCCGTTATGATCTACGGCCCGGCTGCCAAGCGGCTGATCAGTGACGCGGTGCTGGCACGGTATGACGGTCCGGAGCATGTGGGCGTGGCGCTGCGTCTGCTGCGCGCCCGCTCGGTGCTGCGCCCGGACTGGCGCGGCCGGCGCGTGCTGCTCATCGGCTCCGCCGGCGATGCGATCGTCGCGCCGGAGCGGATCAAACGGGCCCATTGGCGGCTGCGGGCACACGGCGCCGAGGTGCAGTCCACGATTCTGCCGCTCAATCTGCCGCACGCCTTCCTGAGCTTCAGCGACGGCGCCGCCGCGGTCGCGGAGCTCATCGCTGTGGAATTCCCGTCGATCTGACAGATAACAAGGACGGTCGGTGCGGCCGGGTGGCTCAGCCGGCCTTGAGCAGATCGCGTTCGCGTAGCAGCTCGATGACGTGCTGGCCGTGGCGCCGCATCAGTTTGGTCCATTCGTCGGCGGCCTTATCCGCATCGCCGGCGGCGATCGCCTTGACGATGCGGGCGGTGGTGCGCCTCTGGTCGGCGATGGTGCCGGGAACTTCGGCGAAAAAGTTGCCGGGCACGATCCCGCTCATGACCCGGCGCACCGCAGAGAGACGGGGCGAATCGGCGATGCGGAACATCTGCCGGATCAGCTGATCGCTTTCCCGGCGGAACTCATCGGGGTCGTCGGTGGCCCGCAGTGCGTGCTGCTGAGCGGTCAGCCCCTCGATCTGCTCAGGTGTCGCGTGTTCGGTCGCTCGCCTGGCCGCCAGCCCGAACAGCATGCCCAGCAGCTCGTAATGGTCTTCGATGCCGTCGCTGTGGAACCCATTCACGAACGACCCCCGGTGCGGTTTGCTGGTCAGCCATCCTTCGCGATCCAACGCGATGATCGCTTCGCGCACCGGGATTCGGCTGACGTTGAGCGCACCGGCGAGTTCGTCCTGACGGATACGCTCGCCGTGCTGCAGATGGCCGTTGAAGATCAAGGTCCGAATGTAGTTCGCGACCCTCTCCGCGGTGCTGCGCGGGCTGTCGGCGGGTGGCAGCAATGCGCGACGAGCCCGGGATGCGGGTTGAGACGGAGACATCGGTTCCTACCTAAGGGCCTGTCAGGGCGAAATCAGTTCGCGGATCAAGTATACGATCTCGCGCCGTCCTGCGGGTTTGCGACGCTTCTCAGCGCGTTGCCGGCCGGAATAGATAGGTGCTGCGCGCCGTCGTCAACAGCTGCCCAGTGGCGTTGCGGTAGTCGGTGCGCACCACCATCGCCGTCATGCCTGGGCGAGAATCGCTGCCCGGCTTGTCCTCAACGCTTTCGACGAAACCATTGACGCGCAGCACGTCGCCGACGCGGATCGGTTGGTGGTAGGTGAATTCCTGCTCGCCGTGCAGGACCACACCCTTACGCCCGTTGCGCAGCAGGGCGATCAGGTCGACCAGTGACGCGTCGGTTCCGGCGGGCGCAGGCTGCTTGTCGACAAAAGCCCCCCAGTACGCGCAGGCGAACACGTAGGTCGGGGGTACTGGGATGCCGTCCAGACCCGCCGCTGCCGCGGCCTCGGCGGAGCGATACACCGGATTGTCGTCGCCCACCGCGGTGGCGAAGATATGCACCGGGCCGCGCTCGACGGCCACCACCGCCGGCGCCAGGCGCATGCCGATCAATTCCGTGCCGGGCACCGCGCTCGGCACGGGCGCCTCATCGGGCTGCGCCGAATGCCGGGTCGTCTTCAATGCCACCGCACCGCTGACGACGACCGCCTGCTGCTCATCGGTGAGCTGGCAGTCCAGCTCGATCGCGGCATGGTCATCGGTTCGCCGCACGTCGGCCACGACGACGTCAGAGGTCAGCGTGGCACCCAGCCGCGCTTGCGCGCGAAAACGCACCGCGAGTCGGGCCAGCGATTCGATTCCGACCGCATCGGTCACGGCGGTCGCCAGACAGCCGGCCGAAAACATGCCGTGTGCGAACGCGCCGTCCATTCCCGCCGCGCGGGCAGCGGCGTCGTCATGATGCAGCGGATTGAAATCACCCGACGCGCCCGCGTAGCGCACCACGTCGGTCAGCGTCACTTCAAACTTGCGCTCGGGCAGACGCTCCCCGACGGCCAGCAGTTCGGAGACGTTGAATACCATTACCTCGCCCCTTCTCGGTCGGTCTGCTGGCGGGCAGTCCACTGCTCGACCAGACTGCGGCGCAGCACCTTGCCGATCTCGTTGCGCGGCAACTCGTTGACGAGCTCGACTTGCACCGGAACCTTGTAGCCGGCGAGCGTGTCGCGCAGGTCGGCCAGCACCGCGACCGGCTCAAGCGTCGCCCCGGGCATGGCGCGCACCCATGCCACCGGAACCTCGCCGAGCCGCTCGTCGGGCACACCGGCGACGCACGCCTCGGCCACATCCGGGAGCCGGTATAGCTGCTCTTCGATCTCGTGCGGCAGCACCTTGAGCCCGCCGCGGTTGATCACGTCCGAGGCGCGGCCCTCCAACCACAGGAACCCCTCGGCATCGAGGCGTCCGATGTCGCCGGTGCGCAGGTACCCCTCGACGAGACGCTCGCTGACCGCCTCGTCGCGGCTGGCATACGGCGAGCGGATCAAGATCTCGCCCACCTCGCCGGTGACCACGTCCGCACCAGCGTCGTCGAGGACGCGGATGTTGATGCCGTCGTGCGCGCGGCCGACCGAGCCCAGCTTGTCGTCGCCGTGCTCGCGCATGTCCTTGGCCGTCCATCCGACGACCTCGCCGCCCAGTTCGGTCTGGCCGTAGCAGTTCATGATGCCGACGCCGAACTTCGCCTTGAACGCTCGGGCCTGGTGCGGGGTCAACGGTGCGGTAACGCTGCGCACCATCGTCAGCGGTGCCAGATCCTCGACACGCGGGTCCTCGCTCAGCATCGCCATCATCGCCGGCGCCAGAACCGTGGAGCGGATGTTGTGCCGGCGCACCAGATCGGCGAACTCGGCGGTGTCGAAGCGGTCCATCAGTACCACCGGGCTGCCGGCGCGCAACGCGAACAGCACATTCCAGATGCCTGCCCACAGCGCCAGGCTGGTCGGAATCAGATTCGGCATCGCCGGGCGGGCGGGTGTGGTGTCCGTGTCGCGTTTGGCCCGAAGACTCGACAGCACGGTGTCGATCCCCTCGGCCACGCCGTCGTGTCGCAGCAGTACGGGTTTGGCCGTGCCGGCGGTTCCCGATGTCCGCATCACCAGCGCGGTGCCCGCCGGTGACAGCTCACCATTCCACGGGCGCGCCGCCGCCCGACTGACCCATTCCCACTCCGGCGTATTGAGCACCCATGCGACCGAGTCGTCGCTTTGTCGGGCCCGATGTGCCACGACCGCGGCCGGCTCACTCGCGCCGATCTGCGCGGTGATCTCGGAGTCGGTCAGCCGCCCGTTGATTGGCACGTACACCGCGCCGAGCAGCCAGCACCCGAACATCACCGACAGCGCGGTCGGGCCCGACTCGACGACGTGCGCGACGGGCTGGCCCTCGTGCACACCGCACTCGTGCAGGGTGTCGGCGATCTGCTGGGCCGCGTTCTGCATCTGCGCACGCGTCATCCGGCCGTGGAACCAGTAGGCGATCGCGTTGTCGGGGGCGACGGGATGGTCGAAGAGGAAAGCGGCCAAGCCTGACCGGTTGTTGGTGCGCTGACCTGCTGGTGGCGTTGTCATTTCTATGTCGTCATCCGTTGTTGTCTAGGCGATGACCAGGTCGGACCGCAGCGTCGAGAGTTCGTCGGCACGCAGCCCGAGCTCGGACTGCAGCACTTCATCGGTGTGCTGGCCCAGCCAGGGCACCGGCCCGTCGGCCGCAGCCGCCATCGCCGACATCCGCACCGGGCTGCCGGGCACCAGTACCGGACGTTCGGGCTGGTCGTCTCGCTCGATGGGCACCAGCATCTGCCGGGCCGCCAGGTGCGGGTCCGCTGCGACCTCGTCGTCGCGCAGGCACGGTCCGGCGGCGATGCCGGCCTCGGCCAGCACGTGGCAGACCTCGATCTTGGTCATGTCCGCCGCCCAGCCTTCGATCGCGGGCACGATGACCTCGTCCATGTGATCGACCCAGCCCTGCCTGCTGGCCAGCCTTGGATCGTGCAGCCACTCCGGGTGGGCGATGAGGTTGGCCAACCGTTCGAATTGGTGCTCGCGGCCAACCTGCAGCATGAACCAGCCGTCCTTGGCCTGAAAGCCGCGCAGGATCAGGTGCCCGACGGTGCGTGCGCTGGCGCCCATGGACCAGAAGTTGGTGATGATGTCGGTCATCGCCACGACGCTGTCGAGCATGGCGATGTCCACGTATTGCCCGGCGCCCGTCGTCTCGCGGTGTCGCAGCGCGGCGAGGATGCCAATGGTGGCGAATAGCGCGGCGCCGATGTCGCCGAGTGCGCCGGCCGGCGCCGGCTGGGGTGGTTGGCCGTCGACGCGTTTCATCTCGTACAGGCCCGACATCGCCTCGACGACGGGGGCGAAAGCCGGCCAGTCGCGGTAGGGGGTGTCGACGGTGTTGCCGAACCCGGAGACCGACACGTAGATGGCGCGCGGGTTGACCTCGGCGATGTGGCTGTAGCCCAGTCCTAGCCGGTCCATCGAGCCCGGCCTGCCGTTCTCGGCCACCACGTCGAAACCCTTGGCCAGGCGTAATGCCAGGGCGCGGCCAGCCGGAGACTTCAGGTCGATGCAGACGCTGCGCTTGTTGAGGTTGTTGCGCAGGAAGGTGGCGCCGACCCGGCGGCCTTGCGGGTCGGTGATCGCCGGCAGCGAGCCGCGGGCCTGATCACCCCCGTTGACGGATTCGACCTTGACGACGTCGGCGCCGAGGCGGGCCAGCAGCTGGGTCGCGAACGGCAGCGCCTGCATCTGCTCGATAGCCAGAATCCGCAGACCGGCGAGCGGCTTAGCGTCGGCCGACGTTGGATACGCGGTCACACGCTCGAGTCTAGAATATCAATTATATAATCTCCAAGCGGTCTCCCTTGCAGATGAGGCGGCCCAGAGACCCTGTTGTCCAGCGCGATTCGCGAGGAGGCCAAACCGGTGTCCCTGGCGCCCGCCGCGAGCCGTCCTGGCGCCTGGCATGGTCGACCCGCGACTGCGACCGATCCGACCGGCCCACGCGGTGCCGCACCAGATCCCGAAACCGGATTCACCCTCCCGCCGAGCGGTGCCGACCGCCACAGCGACCGGCGGCACACTGGGGATGGCAGTATCTGCGAACCGGCAGGGTGGGACAGTATTCGAGGACCTATGCCGACACAGGAGGGCCAGCGATGACCGACACCGCCCACGCGCACCTGACCGAGAAGGACGGCGTCGTGACGGTGACGTTCAACCGGCCGGACAAGCTGAACGCGATCAGCGAGCCGATGATCGGCCTGCTCTGGGACGCGGTCCGCGCGCTAGAGACCCGCGATGATCTTGGCGCGCTGGTGATCCGCGCGGTAGGCCCGTATTTCACTGCGGGCATTGACATCTCCGGCATTGACATCTCCGAGCGCACCCTGTCTCAGTACCTGCGCGACTGCCGCGAACACACCGCGCTGTATGACGCGTTTGAGCGGCTCGACCGGCCGGTCATACTGGCGGCGCAGGGCCATTGCTTCGGGGCGGGGGTGGAGATGGCGGTGTCGTGCGACTTCCGTTTCGCCGCCCCGACGGCGACGTTCCGGCTTCCCGAGATCAACCTCGCCGTCATCCCGGGCAGCGGCGGAATCAGCCGGCTCGCCCGCCTGGTGGGCACGCAGTGGGCCAAATGGCTTGCGATGGCTGGGCAGTCGCTCGACGCGGAGCGGGCGCGTGAGATCGGGCTGGTGCACGAGGTGTATCCCGACGCAGAGTTTCATGACCGGGTGCATGCGTTCGCCAGGCAGCTCGCGGATCTGCCGCGGCAAGCGGTCGGTATCGCCAAGCTCGCGGCGGGACTGTGTGAGAACACCGACCCGAGTTCCGCACGACACGTGGAGCACATCGCCAACGCAACGCTGGCGTTTGGCGAGGAACACAAAAAACGGGTCGCCGAGTTCAACGAGCGCAGCCGCGGCCGCCAGCAGCGCGGCTGAAACGCGAGCTACTTGTCCTGCCGTAGTCAAAGCGGCGATCAGGCTCTCCTGCAACGAGGTTCCGGGCGCCAGCGCCGAACCCGCGTCGCTGCTCGCCCGCGCGTCAACTTCTCCACACCTCTGCTTCGGGGCTGGCATTCAGTTTGCCGCGACCGGCCACTATATAGTGTATATATCCTTGGTAGCTCGGAGTCCCGGGCCCGTGCTGCCTGCCCGCATCTGACAAAGGACTACACGTTGGATCTTGGACTTGCGGGAGCGTCAGCCGTCGTCACCGGTGGCAGCAAGGGTATGGGCTTGGCGATCGCTGAATGCATTGCCGCCGAGGGTGCATCTGTAGCCGTGATGGCCAGGGGCCAGTTCGCTCTGGACGTCGCGGTCGAGCGGCTGCGCGCCGCCGGCGCCCCCGAGGCACTCGGAATCAGCGTCGACATGTCCGATGCGGACTCCATTGCGGCCGGATTCGCGACCCTGGCCAAGACCTGGGACACGCTCAACGTGTTCGTGCACACGGTGGGTCCGCCCCCGGGTGCGTTTGACGACCTCGACGATAGCGACTGGCGGGCCACGTTCGATCTGGGCACCTTCTCGGCGGTCCGCTGCGTCCGACTGGCGCTACCCATCCTGCGCGCCGCGGAATGGGCCCGCATCGTCACGCTGTCCGCGCACTCGATTCAGCGTCAGAGTCCCGGAATCGTCGCGTACACGGCCTCGAAGGCGGCGCTATCGAGCCTGACAAAGAACCTTGCCAAATCCCTGGCATCAGAGGGCATCCTGGTGAACTGCGTGTGCCCAGGGACGATCGTCACCGCCAGCTTCACCGAAGACCTACGCGAAACACTGGCAGCCGAAGGGCTTGACGCTGAGGACCCGCACGATGTGATGCATTGGGTGGAGCAGCATTTTCATCATCCGTGCGATCTTGGCCGAGCCGGATCACCCGACGAGATAGCCTCGGTAACAACCTATCTGGCGTCCCAGCGCAACGGCTACGTCACCGGAGCGACGGTGAACGTCGACGGCGGTTCGGATTTCATCTGAGCGTGGCGCGTCCCAATCGCGAAAAGACCTCCACCACAACGCATGTCGGTACTCCAGCACGACCCTGATACAGTCGCCATCCCGGACTAACGGCGGTGATGCGCGGCGGCCGCACCGCTAGCCAGGCTCAACAGGTCGGCCAACGCGCAAGCGGTGTCGTGCAGGCCGGTGTCGAGGGCATAAGTCGGGTCGATCGTCCAGTTGCCGATCGGACCCGCCAACGCAGAGACGATGATGTCGGCCAGGGTATGCGGATCATGGCGGGTGGTGACCTCTCCTCGTGCGATGCCGCCGCCGACCATTCCGACGAACATTTCGTGAAGGCGCGAATCGCGGTGGGTTCCGTGCCCGAGAGCAGCCATCATCTCGCTGACGATCTGGCGGTATGTGTCCGTCGACTGCAGCAGTTCCGCTGCGATGTCGTCGAATAATCCGATGATGCGCTGCGGAACCGGCTCATCGGCCCGGGTGCCCTCGAGGTCGTGCACATCGATTAGGCGTCGATGGGCCAGCGCCGCGAACATTGCCCGCCGGTTGGCGAAGTGGTTGAAGAACGTTCGGTTCGCGACGTCGGCGCGCTCGCAGATCCCTTCGATCGTCGTCGCCTGGACGCCCTGATCGAGGAACAAGTCGTACGCGGCCTGCAAGATTCGGTCATTGATCTCACGCTTGCGGCGATCGACCCTGTTCACAGAAATGGAGTATACGGACGCGCGGGCTAGCCTGTGGCTGTCACGACTCAGAGTCGTTGACCATCTTGGATGTGCGCCGGATGCGTTGGTCGCGAAGTAGTTTCACGGGCACCGGTCAGTACCTCGATGATGACTCCGGCTAGTGGCTGTTGCGTTATATGGAACGAATCTTGCGGTGTGAACCGTTCCGGGTTTAACCGCTTCCTTCTGTGTGAAGGATGGCGATCATGGCCAACCCGGTCGAGCAGCGTGAGCGTGCGGTGAAGATGGTGCTCGATCATCTGGATGAGTATCGATCTGTGTATGCCGCCTGCGTGTTGATCGGCCTGAAGGTTAGGTGTTGGTGTGGAGTCGCTGCGGCGGTGGGTGTTGCAGGCCCAGGTCGACGGCGCCCAACGCCCGGGAGCCACGTTTGCTGAGGAGCAGCTGATCAAAGATCTTGAGCCGGCGAACCGAGATCTCAAGGAGGCCAATAAGATTCTGAAGGCGGCCTCGATTTTCTTCGCGCGTGAGCTCGACACGCACCACCGCTGATTTGCGGATTCTTTGACCGATGCGGGCCCGTGGGTTCCGGGTCGAGTCGATCTGTCGCGTGCTTTGTGAGCACGGTGCGCGGGTCGCCCCGCCCCACGCACGGACCGCAACTGGAAGACCGCCACACCGTCGGATCGGACCAGTTACGTCATAGGGTACGAGGCGGCGGCGTCAGGGACCGAGTGGTTCTTTCTTGCACTCATTGCATTCGCTGGAAGTCACTGTGGTGATGCTGATTTGGCGTCGGCGCAGCTGTACCTGTAGTCGTGGAAGAATTCGGGGTCGTCGAGCGCGATGTCTTGTGGATGGCCGCCGTCGTCGGGCCCGATTTCGACGTCGGCGCCGCAGTCCCGTGGTGCTAGCGCCTGGCCGCTGTTGTAGCCGGATCGGTAATGAATGCCGGTGATTTCGGGTCCACTGGCGTTGGTCTTCGTAGATGGCGCGGGCCCATTGCTGTGTTAATGAGCGGGCTTCGTTGCCGTCGCTGAGGGCCGGCAGCGCGCCGATCGCCATTCCTGCGCCTTTTGCTGCAAGGTTGAACATCGCCAGGGGGGTGGTGGGGTGATCAATGCGCGCCGTTGGCCCGTATCGCCGGAAGGTGATGCCGTCGGTTGTGTACTTGTTTTGGTGATAGACGCGACACCACCGCCAGCGCGCTGCGGGCTGGGGCGGGTTCCATCGCCAAACTCGTTTCGCTATAGGTAGCGGGCGTGAGGGTAGGCCGAGCTTTCTTACCATCCGGCGGCGGTCAGGCGCGCGCGATCTTCATGATCGATGCGCTGCCGTTCGCGATCGTTTCCCTCGCGCGGGGTGCGCCCCCGAATTCTGGGCTAGGTCGCATCATCCATCGCGAGAGGCTCACGGGTCCGCCCGGAAACACCGCCTGTACAACGTTCAGATCGGGGAGCGTGCCGGTGGTGTTGTCCGGGTCGAATTGCCAACGAGGCAGCCGCCATCACGGCCCACCTTGAAAACGACAAGCTTTCGTGATTCGAGTTTGTCGGTGACGCTTTGTGGGCTGATTCCTAGAAGTTCGGCGGCTGATTCCCGCCTATGCTGTTCGCGGCGGGGTCGCGTCGTTGCCCGAACTGGTCGGTGAGGTCGGCAACGGCTGCCTAGTCGCCACCCGCGGTGCCTCGGAGGACACCAGCAGCGGCAGGAGTCGGTTCGTCAACGCGAACGGCCCCACGAAGTTACTGCCGAACTGCAATTCAAAGCCGTCCGCCGTGGTGAAGCGTTCAGGCGGTGCCATGACGCTGGCGTTGTTGACCAGAACATGCAACGGAGCTCCGTCACGCAGCAGGCCGTCGGCGAACACTGCCACGCTGGCCAGATCGGCGAGATTGAGCCGACGCAGCTCGAGCGACGTGTCGGGCACCGCCCGCTTGATCTCCTTGCGCGCCGCAGCGCCCTTGTCGAGATTGCGTACCGCCATCACGACGTGGCCACCGGCAGCGGCGATCCTCTTCGTCGTCTCCTAGCCGGTCCCACTGTTGGCGCCGGTTACCACGAACCGGCGCCCCGACTTGTCACTGACCTGGTACACCGCACTCACTTCCGTTCTGATAAAAGACCGCTGGTCTCTTAATTCGCTCAACGCTAACAGACCATTGGTCTCTTCGCAAGAGACCGGCGGTCTGCAATACTGGACCGATGGTGACGTTTCAGCGTGCCCATAGCCCCGAGCAGCGCGAAGTCCGCCGCGCCGCGATCTTGGCGACGGCCGCGCAGATGCTCACCGAGATGCCATCGGCCGCCATCTCCCTCAACGAACTGAGCAGACGAGCCCGAATGGCCAAGTCGAATGTGCTGCGGTACTTCGAATCGCGCGAGGCTGTCTTGCTGGAACTCTGCAATACCGAAATCGGTAGTTGGGTCAGCGCACTGTCGGACACACTGGACACCGTGGTGAACCGGTCAGCGTCAGTCGGCCACCGGGCGCATTGCCTTATTGATGCCGTGGTGGATTCCCTAGCGAGCCGGCCGGTGTTGTGCGATCTGATCAGCGCCCAGGCCTCGGTCCTGGAGCACAACGTCTCCACGACGGCGGTTCTGGAGTTCAAGCGGCTCAGCGTCGCCAGCGTCGAACGCCTCGCTGCTCACGTGCTGCGCTGTGTGCCCGAACTCGGCGCCGACGGTGCCGCGCGGTTCACCGCGCTCGCCGCGATGCTGACGTCGTCGGTATGGACGCACGCGAATCCACCTGCGGCGGTGCGGGCCGCATACGATGCCGACCCTGCCCTGGCGGCCTACCGGATCACATTTGCTCCCACGCTTCGCGAGTCGCTGCAGACTGTGTCGGCTGGACTGCTCGCCGTTCCGTAACAGCGACGCGCGGATCTGTGTAATCGAACCCATCGCAGCGTGCAATGCACGCGCAGCGCGGCTATGGATCTTGTCTCACGTGCCACCTCTGCGGATCAGGGCTTGAGGATGATTTTGACGGCGCCGTCCTGCTTTTTCTGGAAGATGTCGTAGCCGTGTGGTGCTTCGTCCAGCGGCAGGATGTGGGTGGCGAAGGTGTCGACGCCAAGTGGGTCGTCGTCAGTGAGCAGCGGCAGGATGTCGTCGACCCATTTCTTGACGTTGGCCTGCCCCATCCGCAGTTGAATCTGTTTGTCGAACAAGGTCAGCATCGGCAGGGGGTCGGCCATGCCTCCATAAACGCCGATCAGGGAGATGGTCCCGCCCCGGCGCACGATGTCGATTGCGGAGTAGAACGCATCGAGGCGGTCCACCCCGACTTTTTCCATCATCGGCTTAGCGATGGCGTCGGGTAGTAGACCAGTGACTTGTTGCGCGATTTTGGCGAACGGCGATCCGTGGGCTTCCATCCCGACGGCGTCGATGACGGCGTCGGTGCCGCGTCCATCGGTCAACGCGCGGATTGCGTCGCCGAGCTCGCTGCCCTCCTGATGCTCATCGAGGTTAAGAACCTCCACTCCGCGGCCTACTGCGCGGGCGAGGCGTTCCGCAACCCGGTCGACGGCTATCACGCGGTAGCCCAGGTGGCTGGCGATCCGGGCGGCCATGTCGCCGATGGGCCCTAGACCCAGCACGGTAACCGAGCCCCCGTCGGGGATGCTGGCGTAGGCCACCGACTGCCAGGCGGTGGGCAAGACGTCGGAGAGGTAGACGAACCGCGAATCCTCGGGGCCGTCGGGAACCTTGATGTGGGTGAACTGCGCCTGCGGTACCCGCAGCAGTTCGGCCTGCCCTCCGGGTACCTCGCCGTAGAGCTCGGAAAAACCGAAGAGCGCCGCGCCCATGCCCTGCTCGCGGACCTGGGTGGTCTCGCACTGGGTGAACAGCTGCTGATCGCACATATAGCAGCTGCCACAGGAGATTTGGAAAGGAATCACGACCCGGTCGCCGACCGAAAGATTGGTCACTGCACTGCCCACTTCGCGGACAATGCCCATCGGTTCGTGGCCGAGGATGTCGCCGGCGTTCATGAACGCGCCGAGCGTTTCGTATAGATGCAGGTCAGATCCGCAGATATTGGTCGAGGTCACCTCGATGATTGCGTCGGTGGGTTCTTCGATCTTCGGATCGGGAACGGTATCGACGCGGACGTCGCGTTTACCGTGCCAGGTGACGGCCTTCATCGTGGTCTCCTTCGTGGGTGCTATGGCATGACGGGACATCTGCAGTCCACCTCAAGACCCGAGTTCGTTCGGTGAACTTCGTGGACCGAGGTACCCGCTGAGTGGGTGAAGAACACGTCAACTAATTCGAATTTCCTCGCGGGCGACGTCACGGCTGGCTGAGCCCGCGCCGCTGCCCGTCTCGACCAGCGGTACACCGAACACGGACGTTGGTGACGCGGCCCGGCGGGCTAGCCAAGGCGAAGAGCTCCGAGTGAAGGTGCGAGCTGTCGTGGTCTACCTGGCGGTCATCGCGTCATCCGCATGCACGCTACGTGAATGACTGTCCGGCGACCCGGCAGTAACGAAGGACGGGGCTTGACCGACCGGCGTGGGCGTAACGCCCGGCAACGGCAGTACTGGTCGCACAGGAGCGACGGCGGCAACCCGAGTATCAGAACCAAATTGTGAAACCACCGCGCGGCTAATGGCCGCTGGGATGTTCATCATTCAGTGGCCGCGGACTGCATGCCCCCGCGGTCGGTGACTTCGGCGATGCGCCTGCATACGCGGCCATCGTCGGAGAACTAGCATCGCCGAACCAGTCGACGCTGGGCAGTCGAGATCGGTGATTTCGGCGAAGATCAGGTTTCCGTCATCGAGACTGGCGGCCCCGTTGAGCGCGTCGAGCCACGAACCAGCGGTGACAACGCTGAACTACTACGCAGGCCTGTTTCCGGCAGACCTGGACGACATCCTTCCCGACTCGGCGCTGCGGCCTGAGTGACTATCGCCAGCCACGGTGCGTCAGTTGGTGCCAACCAATCACCGACCACAGCACCGACCAGAACCAGCCGAGACCAGTCGGCAGACATCTGAAAACCATCGCTGAACTGCGCAAACAGTGAGTGCCCCCGGCAGGA
>CAWIJT010000009.1:0-89935 GCA_963836495.1 uncultured Actinomycetota bacterium
AGCCGATCGCCATCGGCTGGAGATCGGTCGGGAACCCAGGGAACGGCAGCGTCGCGACGTTGACGGCTTTGGGGCGCTCGTACTGCGTGATCCGGAAGCTGTCGTCGGTCTGGGTGACCGTGGCGCCTACGTCGTGCAGTTTGTGCAGCACGACCTGCAGGTGCGCCGGATCGATCCCGGTCACCGTGATGTCCCCGCGAGTCATCGCTGCCGCGATTCCCCACGTGGCGGCGACGATTCGATCGCCGATGACGCGATGCTCGGTCGGGTACAGGCGTGGCACTCCGTTGATCGTCATCGTCGGCGACCCGGCGCCCTCGACCTGTGCGCCCATCTGATTCAGCATCGTGCAGAGGTCCACTACGTCGGGCTCGCGCGCGGCGTTGTGAATCGTCGTGACACCCTCGGCCAGAACCGCCGCCATCAAGATGTTCTCGGTGGCGCCGACCGACGGGAACTCCAGCTGAATCTCGGCGCCGTGCAACGTATCCGCGTGCGCAACGACGCAGCCGTGTTCGATATTGCAGACCGCGCCGAGCTGTCGCAGGCCGGCCTGGTGCATGTCCAACGGCCGTGAACCGATCGCGTCACCGCCGGGCAGTGCGACTTTGGCCCGCTTGCACCGTCCCACGAGTGGACCGAGCACGCAGACGGAGGCCCGGAACTGACGGACCGCGGCGAAGTCGGCGTCGTATTTCAGCTCGTCCGGCGAGGTGATACGCACGGTGGCGCCGGAAAGTTCGACCGTGGCACCCAGGCCCCGCAGCACCTCGGCCATCAGCGGCACGTCGAGAATGTCAGGGCAGTTGGTGATCGTGCTGGTGCCCTCCGCCAGCAACGCAGCGGCCATCAGCTTCAGAACGCTGTTCTTGGCTCCCCCAACAGCGACTTCGCCCGACAACCGACTACCACCGGTTACCACGAAACGCTCGGCCACCCGGCCAGCTTAGTGAAGCCCCAACGCCCTGTCAGTCGGCTACGGCGGCGGAGCGGTACGTTTTCACTTATGGCAGTGCACTTGACCCGCATCTATACCCGGACAGGCGACGACGGGACCACGGGGTTGAGCGACTTCTCGCGAGTCTCCAAGAGCGACGCGCGGCTGGTGGCATACGCCGACTGCGACGAGGCTAACGCGGCACTCGGCACCGCGATCGCGCTCGGCAGCCCCGAACAGCACATCGCTGACGTATTGCGGCAGATCCAGAACGACCTGTTCGACGCCGGCGCGGACCTCTCGACTCCGATCGTGGAGAACCCGAAGTATCCGCCGCTGCGCATCACGCAGCCCTACATCGACCGGCTCGAACGCTGGTGCGACGAGTTCAACGAAAACCTGCCACCGTTGAATTCCTTTGTGCTGCCGGGTGGTTCGGCCCTTTCGGCGTTGTTGCACGTGGCCCGCACAGTGGTGCGGCGCGCCGAACGTTCGGCGTGGGAGGCTATCGGGCAGCACGCCTCAGACGTCAGCCCGCTGCCCGCGAAGTATCTGAACCGGTTGTCTGACCTGCTGTTCATCTTGTGCCGAGTGGTCAATACCGAGGGCGATGTGCTCTGGCAGCCCGGCGGCGCTACGGCGGACCAACCCGAGGACTAGCTGTTCGGAGATCAGGTGCTTCGGCGACGTGCCCGCGGCGACGGGCGTGACTCCAACCATGACTGAAATGCCGTGAAAGCGCCGCGGTCCAAGGCGATTTCATAACCGCCCCTGCGGTCCTGGGTCGTATCGCGTAGCTCGAGCACGATGACTTCTTCGGTCATGATGTCGAATTCGTCGCCCCGGGGTGCCCGCCGCGACACAACCTCCACGCCACGACTGCTGAGTTGACGATCCGGCCAGAGGCGAACACTGGAGAGTCGGTAGAACGCGGCATCTCCACCGCGGTAACGAATCACGCCGTGACGCCAGCCGTGACCCCCGACCGCGGGTACGTCCCGCATGATCGCGGCCGTCCCACCTTGGCGTAGCTTCCACAACCGATAACTCAGTGCTGCAACGGCAAAGCCCAGCAGCGTTGTGAGCGCGACCATGACAGCCATGAGCGTGCTCATCGCCGCGGCCCGCTAGTCGATCGCGCCGACAGCACGCAGTCTGCCGCGACCCCTGGCTGCGACGCGGGGATCGTCCGACTTCGAATCCTCTTGGGCCGCAGCCTCATCGATCTCCGAAGCGAACTGCGCGGACTCCGCGAGGATGCTCACGCCTTCCTCGGTGACCGATAGGAAACCACCCTCCACCGCGACCCGAAGGTCGTCGTCACCCTCGCGTTCGACGCGAACCATGGCATCGTCGACCAGTTGCGCGACCACCGGGATGTGACTCGGCAGAATACCGATCTCCCCCACGGTGGTGCGGGTGAAGACGAATGTCCCTTCGCCCGACCAGATCTTCCGGTCGACGGCAACGATATCCACATTCATCGTGGCCATCTCATACCCGTCCTTCCCCGCTCAACCATTGCTGCCGGCGAGCACCTATCACAGCTTGGCGCCGAAGCTTTCGGCTTTCTTGGCGAGGTCGTCGAGACCGCCGATGAGGAAGAACGCCTGCTCCGGGATGTGGTCGAAATCGCCCTTGGCCAGCTTGTCGAATGCCTCGATGGTTTCCTTCAGCGGAACAGTCGAGCCGGGCTGCCCGGTGAACTGCTCGGCCGCCATCATGTTCTGCGAGAGGAAACGCTCGATCCGACGCGCCCGGTTGACCTGCTGCTTGTCTTCCTCGGACAGTTCGTCGATACCGAGGATCGCGATGATGTCCTGAAGATCCTTGTAACGCTGCAGGATTCGAATGACTTCCTGCGCCACCCGATAGTGTTCGTCGCCGACGATCGCGGGGTCCAGGATGGTGGAGCTGGACGCCAGCGGGTCCACCGCCGGGAAGATGCCCTTGGAGAACACATTTCGCGAAAGCTCGGTCGTGGCGTCCAAGTGTGCGAACGTCGTCGCGGGCGCCGGGTCGGTGTAGTCGTCGGCGGGCACATACACGGCTTGCATCGAGGTGATGGACTTACCGCGGGTCGAGGTGATCCGCTCCTGGAGCTCGCCCATTTCGTCGGCCAGCGTGGGCTGGTAGCCCACTGCCGACGGCATCCGGCCGAGCAGCGTCGACACCTCGGAGCCGGCCTGGGTGAACCGGAAGATGTTGTCGATGAACAGCAGCACGTCCTGGCCCTGCTCGTCGCGGAAATACTCGGCCATAGTCAACGCCGACAACGCAACCCGCATACGAGTGCCGGGCGGCTCGTCCATCTGACCGAACACCAGCGCGGTGTCCTTGAGCACATCCGCTTCCTCGAGCTCCACCCACAGGTCGTTGCCCTCACGAGTGCGCTCCCCGACCCCAGCGAACACCGATGTTCCACCGAAGTTTCGGGCGATGCGGTTGATCATCTCCTGAATCAGAACGGTCTTACCGACGCCCGCACCGCCGAACAGCGCGATCTTGCCACCACGCACGTAGGGGGTGAGCAAGTCAACGACCTTCAGCCCGGTCTCGAGCATCTCGGTCCGCGGCTCGAGCTCATCGAATGGCGGCGGCTTGCGGTGAATCCCCCAGTGCTCGAAGTCTTCTCCGTAGCCGGGCTTGTCCAGGCAGTCACCCAGCGCGTTGAACACGTGGCCCTTGACGCCGTCGCCGACCGGAACCGAGATCGAGTTTCCGGTGTCGGTCACCTCGACACCGCGTACCAGCCCGTCGGTCGGTTGCATCGAGATGGTGCGGACCAGGTTGTCGCCGAGGTGCTGAGCGACCTCGAGCGTCAGTGTCTTCGCAAAAGACTCGTATGCGATGTCCGCGTGCAGAGCGTTGAACAGCTCCGGCACCGAGCCGCGCGGAAATTCGACATCGACCACGGGCCCGGTGATCCGCACCACGCGGCCGTTGGTGTCGCCGCCCTTCGAGTTCGTCGACTTGTCAGCCTGTTTGGTGGTAGCAGCCATATCCTCTTCGCTTCCTGATCGGGCCTATTTCGCGGCGTCAGCGAGCGCGTTTGCGCCACCGACGATTTCGCTGATTTCCTGGGTGATTTGGGCCTGCCGCTCACGGTTGGCCTCGAGGGTGAGGGCCTTGATGAGATCGTCGGCGTTGTCGCTGGCCGATTTCATCGCCCGCTGGCGCGAAGCCAATTCTGATGCGGCGGACTCGAGCAACGCCGTGTACACCCGGGTGGCCAGGTACCGCGGCAGCATCGCATCGAAAAGCGTTGTCGCGTCAGGTTCGAACGAATACAGCGTGTGGATTTCCTTGTCGTCTTCGACATACTCCACGACCATCGGCGCGATCCGGTGGGCTGAAGGCGACTGCGACATAATCGATTTGAACTCGGAGTAGACGATGTGCACCTCGTCGACGCGGTCCTGCTCGGCGGAATTGTCATCGTCTCCGCGGCCGGCCATGAAGGCGTCGACCAGAGTCTCGGCCACCTCGAGTGCATTCTCGTAGCTGGGTCGCTCCGAGAATCCGGTCCATGACTCTTCGATGTCCCAGTTGCGGAAGCTGTAGTAGCCCAACGCCTTGCGGCCGACGGTGTAGAGCACCGGCTTCTTGCCTTGTTCTCGCAGCAGCGAGAAAAGCTCCTCCGCCCGCCGAAATGAGCCGGAGTTGTACGCGCCACACAATCCGCGATCCGACGAAACCACCAGCACAGCAGCTCGTTTCGGCTCGGGATTCTCGACCAGCAATGGGTGGTCCAGAGCCGCTTCTTGGGCGAGCGTGGTGAGCACGCGGGTGATCTCGTCGGAGTAGGGCCGGGCCTCGTGCAGCCGGGCCTGCGCCTTACCGATGCGCGACGCCGCGATCATCTCCTGCGCCTTGGTGATCTTCTTGATCGACCCGGCGGAGCGGATGCGACCCCGCAACTCTCGAAGTGTGGCAGCCATCTTCGATTACTTCTTCTTCTGCTCCGGGGGTGCGGGCTTGTGCACCTGCACCGATTCTTTCGCGACCTCGTCTTCGTCAAGGGGTTCCACATGCTCGTCGGGCACCACCGAGCCGCCGCCGGTCGCGGCGAAGCCCTTCTTGAACTCTTTGATCGCGTCGGTCAGTTTGCTCTCGGTTTCCTCGCTGAGCTTCTGGGATTCCCGAATGTCGGACAGAACGCCGTTGTCGGAACCCCGAAGATGGTCAAGCAACTCGGCCTCGAACCGGCTGACGTCTTCGACCGGCACCGAGTCGAGGTGACCACCGGTACCGAGGAAGATGGAGACCACCTGCTCCTCAACAGGCAACGGCCGGTACTGCGGCTGCTTGAGCAGCTCAACCAGCCGTTCGCCGCGGTCCAGCTGTGCTTTGGACGTGGCATCGAGGTCCGAGGCGAACGCCGCGAACGACTCCAACTCGCGGAACTGCGAGAGGTCCAGACGGAGACTTCCCGCCACCTCTTTCATCGCCTTGATCTGAGCGGCGCCACCAACACGCGACACCGACACACCGACGTTGATCGCAGGTCGCACACCCTGGTTGAACAAATCGGACTCGAGGAACACCTGGCCGTCGGTGATCGAGATGACGTTGGTCGGGATGTAGGCCGAGATGTCGTTGGCCTTCGTCTCGATGACCGGCAGCCCTGTCAGCGAACCGCCGCCGAGTTCGTCGGACAGCTTGGCGCAGCGCTCGAGAAGCCGCGAGTGCAGATAGAAGACGTCACCGGGGTAGGCCTCGCGACCAGGCGGGCGACGCAGCAAAAGCGAGATCGCACGATAAGCCTCGGCCTGCTTGCTCAAGTCGTCGAAGACGATCAGAACGTGCTTGCCGTCGTACATCCAGTGCTGAGCGATCGCCGAACCGGTGTAGGGCGCAAGCCATTTGAACCCGGCAGAGTCGGACGCCGGCGCCGCGACGATGGTGGTGTAATCCATCGCGCCACCCTCATCCAGGGCGCGCCGGACGGACGCGATCGTGGTGCCCTTCTGCCCGATGGCCACGTAGACGCAACGAACCTGCTTGTCCGGATCGCCGGTCTCCCAGTTCTGCCGCTGATTGAGAATGGTGTCCACGCAGACGGCCGTCTTACCGGTCTTGCGGTCGCCGATGATCAGCTGGCGCTGACCGCGACCGATCGGCGTCATCGCGTCAATGGCCTTGATCCCGGTCTGCAGCGGCTGTTTCACGCTCTGCCGGTTCACCACTGACGGGGCCTGAATCTCCAGCGCCCGGTGAGTCTCGGATTCGATGTCGCCCTGGCCGTCGATCGGGTGGCCGAGCGGATCGATGACCCTGCCGAGGAAGCCGTCGCCGACAGGCACCGAGAGCACCTCGCCGGTGCGCTTGACCTGCTGACCCTCTTGGATCGTCTCGTAGTCACCCAGGATCACCACGCCGATGCTGTGCTCGTCGAGGTTGAGCGCGACGCCCAAGACTCCGCCCGGAAATTCGACGAGCTCTTGGGTCATCACCGACGGCAAGCCCTCGACGTGCGCGATGCCGTCTCCGGTGTCGACGACGGTGCCCACTTCTTCCCGAGCGGTGTCGGACGTGAAGGAGTCTACGTATTCCTCGATCGCGCCCTGGATGTCCTCAGCGGAGATCGTCAACTCTGCCATAGCTTTTCGTTCTTCCTGCTTGTCGATGGTGGTGACTAGGTGGCGTTTCAGTCCGGTAGCTGGGTTTGGGCCGCGGCGAGACGAGACGAGAGCGTCCCGTCGATGATCTCGTCGCCGACCGAGATCGCGAGCCCGCCGAGCAGCTCGGGATCGGTGTGCAACTGCGCTGTGACCGGATGGCCGTAGATCCGGCTCAGCACTTCGGTAAGGCGAGTGCGTTGGGTGTCACTGAGTTCAGCCGCCGCGCTGACGTGCGCGACGACTTCGCCGCGGCGGGCGACCGCCACTTCGGCAAGACCCTGCACCGCATTTTCAGCCGATTGTCCTCGCAGCAACTGGACCGTCTTGGACAGCAGATCGGCCGTTGCCGGATTGACGGCGGACCCCGCACCGTCGAGCACGTTGCGCAACAAGCCAAGTCGCGTGTCGGCTGCTACTTCGTAGTCGCCGAGCAAGATGGACAGACGCGGCTGAGCGTCCAGAATGCGAGAAAACCTGAACAGCTCGTCTTCGACGTCGTCAGCGTGCCCCGCTCGCTCGGCGCGGATCAACACCGCCTGCCGCGACAGCAACTCGATGGAGTCGATCAGGTCGGCCTCATCCGACCACCGTTCGGAGACGGCGCTCTTGAGTATCTCGAGCGCGGGTTCGCCGATTTTGCCTGACAAAAGCCGCTCGATCAGCCGGACCCTGGGCGACGCGTCCTCGGCAGGCAACGTGAGGTAGCGCGTGACCACTGTTTCGTGGATCAAGATCGCCGCGACCGAGGTCAGATCATCGGCGAGTGTCGACAGTCCTTGGTCGTCAAGGCCTTCGGCTAATTCGGCGAATTGCTTGGACAGATCGGTCAGCGCGTCCCGGCTGGCCGAGCGCATCTTCGTCGCGACTGGGTACTGCACCTCCGCCTTAGACGGTGCCATCGCGTCGAGATCGTCGAGGAATCGGTCCACGGTAGCCGCCTGCTGAGACGGTTCGGCGACGTAGCCACGCACCAATTCGCCTGCCCGCCGGACGGATTCGGCACCGACATCTTGGCGCAGCTGGCGAATGAGCTGTGCACGGGCCAGCTCGACCTGCTTGACGCCTTGGGCTTTGATCCGTTCGACGTCGCTATCGGCCTGTTCGCGCAACTGTTCACCGATGCGTTTGGCATCGACCTTCGCCTCTTCGGTGACCCGCTTCGCCTCTGCGTGGGCGTCTTCCTTCGCCTTGCTGTGGGCGCGGCTGGCTTCCGCTAGACGATCGGCGGCAGCCGCAGATTCGGCGAGTTCTCGGCGCACGACGTCTTGGCGGTCCGTCATCAGCTTGCGTACCGGCGGAACGACGTAACGCCAGATCAACAGGACGATCAGCGCGAAACCGATCAGCTGTCCGATGAATGTCGACATATCTCCTACCGCCCCGAACTCGCGGCCGAGACCGAGGTGGTGACATCGACACCGAGGATGCGGCTCGCCAACGTCGCAGAGATCGTGTCCACCTTCGCGCGAAGTTCAGCCGCGACGGCGTCGCCCTCCCGCTTCAGTTGCTCGTTGGCGTCCTGAAGTGTCGCCGACACCTGTTGCTCAGCACCGGCGCGCTTTTCATCGATGACCTTGCGGCCCTCTGCCCGAGCCTCGTCGCGAGCGGCCGATGCCTTGAGCCGGGCATCGGCCATCGCCTTCTCGTAGTCTTCGCGTGCGGCGGCGAACTGCTCGGCCGATTGTTTATTGTCAGCAGCCGTCTTGGTGACCATGTTGTCGCGGTCTTTCAGCACCTTCGAGATCGGCGGAACCACGAAGGTGCCGATCACGCCGAGCACGATCAAGAAGATGATCAGCACGACGAAGAAGGTGCCGTTAGGGACGAGGAAGTTGCTACCGCCTCCCTCTGCCTGGCTGGAAGCCAAGACCACAGCGCTCATGTCACCCACCTCAGCTAATTACTTGACCGGGGTGGCGAAAACGAACAGCGCCATGAAGGCCAGGTTGATGAAGTACGCGGCCTCGACCAGACCCACCGTGATGAAGAACGGCGTGAACAGACGGCCTTGAGCCTCGGGCTGACGGGCGATGCCGGAGATCAGTGCGTTACCGGCGACACCGTCACCGATACCGGCGCCGATCGCGCCACCTGCCAGGATCAGTCCGCCGCCGATGAGGGCGCCGGCAGCGATTGTGGGGTTCATTGCTTATCCTCCTTGATATTTGGTAGCGGTCTACCAAGTCCGTAGTAGTGCTGGGAGCTAGCGGTTTGTCCGGTACTACTCGTGCTCCCCCTCCAGCTCCATCGACTGACTGAAGTACAAAATCGTCAGCAACGCGAAAATGAAGGCCTGAATCGCGCCGACAAAGAGATCGAATGTCTTCCAAATCGCGTTCGGCAGCCACAGGATGTAAGGCGGGAACAGCGCGATCAACCCGACCAGGATGCCGCCGGCGAAGATGTTGCCGAAAAGCCGGAGCGACAGCGAGATCGGCTTGGCGAGTTCTTCCACCACGTTGATCGGCGCAAGCACGGCCACGTGACCTTTGAGCACCGCGATCGGGTGTCCGATGATGCCCCGGCGCCAGATCCCAGCCACGTGGTAGCAGACGAAGACGAAGAGGGCGAGCGCGAGCACATAGTTGATATCTGCCGCTGCCGATGAGAGCAGCTCGGTGTTCTTTCCGTGGTCGGAGTACTGCAACGGCAACACCGAGAGCCAGTTCGAGATCAGGATGAAGACGAAAAGCGTTACGGCGAGCGGCAATACGAAGGGCGCGATGCGCATGCCGATGGCGCTCTCGATCTGGTTGCGCATCTGAATCGTGATCGCTTCGAAGAACAGCTGCACACCACCCGGAACGCCGGTGGAGGTGACCTTGGCCTTCAGGAAGAACGCGAGCCCGATGACGATCACCGCAGCGATTGCGGTCGATTCCACGGTGTCGACATTGACATTCAGGCCGAACCAGTTGTGGGTGTCGTGAACGCCGACCTCGATGGCGCTGTCGGCCAGAAACGCCTCAGACATCGCTGTTTCCTGTCCCTTCGATCGCGTCGGGCGTTCCGGTACGCAACTTCTTCATAACCGGCAGCGCGGTCGTCAAAACCAGCAGCACCTGGAAGAGCGCAAGCCCGAATACCACTCCCAGCCCGGCCGGCCGGAAAACGAACGCGAGACCAAGCCCGACGACTGTGATGACCATCAGCCGAGTCGCCGAATTCAACGCCATCTTCTTTTTCAACGGGTGTGCATCCGCGGTGATCGATGCCACCGAGCGCTGTACACCGAGCGCATTGAGCAAACCCAGCAGGAGACCCACGCCGAAGAACACGCCCACCTTCGGATGGCCGAGCGAACTGGCGATACCGACCGCGCCGACGGTCAGCACGAGCGATATCACGAACAGCCGGACAGGCTGGAAAGCAACGGAGGGGAACACCAACGGCGCGTCCTGCGCTGGTGTTGTCACTGCTTCACCTCAGTCTTCATTCGGGGGGAGTTGCCGGGTCAAATGTTGCTTGGCCCGTTGAGCGTATCGGAGCGCCTTCCAGGCACTCGCATCACCCAAGGGACTACTCCCCTTTGTCGGTCGTAAGTCGGCGCAATCGGAGGCAAATCCGTTGGCCGGTGGCCGGCAACCCGCGAGGTTAATTCGGGTTCTACCAGCACCGTACCACATCGACAAGGACCCTACTACTCCTCGTCGTAGACGGTGTCACGGCGTCGTAAAAGCGGGATCAGCGTCGCGACCGCGGCGATCGCGATCGCCCCCAGCATCACGGCGGCGGTATCACGCGGGTTGAAAAAGATCGTGCTCGCCGTGCCGAACGCGACGATGCCAACCCACAGATAAATGATCAGCACAACCCGCCGGTGCGAATGACCGATCTGCAGCAGGCGGTGATGCAAATGCATTTTGTCGGGGCTGAACGCGCTGCGGCCGGCGCGGGTCCGCCGCACGATCGCCAGCAGCAGATCGAGCATCGGCAGGAGCATCACCGCGACGACCATCAGGAATGGCGACAGCAGAGCAAACATGTCGCGGGCGCCGTAGGAGGTCTGCGAGATCGGTCCCGCCGCGGTCGTCGAGGCCGCCGCCAGCATCAGGCCGATCAGCATCGAACCGGAATCGCCCATGAAGATCCTGGCCGGGAAGAAGTTGTGTGGTAGGAAGCCCAGGCATACTCCGGCCAGTACCACCGAGATGACCGCGGGCGGGTAGAACAGCACATCGCCGCCGTGGTCGCGTAGCAGTCCGACGGAGAACGTGCAGAACGCCAGCGCAGTAATCAGGCCCAGCCCGGCGGCCAGCCCGTCCAGACCGTCGACGAAGTTCATCGCGTTGACGATCGACACCGTCAGCGCCAGCGTGAGCAGAATCGACGAGGCCTGGTCCAAAACGATCGTCCCGACGTCGCCCAGCGGGATGTAGAGAACACTCCAGGCCACGCCCATGGTGACCAGCACACTGGCCGCGGTGATCTGACCGGCGAACTTGGTCAGGGCGTCCAGGCCCCACCGGTCATCGATGAGGCCGATGCCCATGATGACCCCGCCGGCCACTACCACGGCGGGCATGCCGGTGGAGTAGACGAAACCGCGTGTGAGGGCGGGCAACTGAGATGCCAGAAAAACCGCCGCGATGACTCCGATGTACATGGCCAGCCCGCCCATTCGCGGCGTGGGTGTCACGTGCACGTCGCGTTCGCGGGGATAGGCCACCGCGCCGAACCGGGTCGCGAGCAGGCGCACCGGTCCGGTCGCGAAGTAGGTGATGATCGCTGCCGTCAGCCCGACGAGTGCGAGCTCGCGCAGCGGGACACCGGCGCCACGATCGGACAACGCAAGCAGACCGCCGGCGAGGTTGTCGGCACCGCTGACCATCTGAGGAAACGTACTGCACGGCCCTGAGATCGAACTGAGCTGGCCTGGCGGATCAGCTCGTCAAAATCGCGCCGTCCACGCCGAGGACCTCAGCGATCCGCTCGGCGCTGACCGGTCCGGATCGGAGGATGCGAGGCTCGGCCCCGGTCAGATCGAGGATGGTCGAGGCTGCCTGCTGCGCCGACGGACCGGCGTCGAGGTAGACATCGACCAGGTCACCGAGTTGCCCGCGGGCGTCCTCGGCGTCGACGGCAGGTGGGCGGCCGGAGACGTTCGCGCTGGAGACGGCCATCGGGCCGACCTCACGCAAGAGTTCGATGGCGACCGGGTGCAGCGGCATCCGCAGCATCACAGTTCCGCGGGCATCGCCGAGATCCCACTGCACCGACGGCGCCTGTCGCACGACGAGGCTGAGCGCACCCGGCCAGAACGCACGCACCAGGTCACGCATCGCGGCGGACACCGAAAACACCAGACCGTCGATGGTGTGCCAGGAGCCGACCAGCACCGGCACCGGCATGTCGCGTCCGCGGCCTTTGGCCGACAGCAGGGCGGCCACCGCCGAGCTGTCGAAAGCGTCAGCGCCGACGCCGTACACCGTGTCGGTCGGAAGAACAACGAGCCCACCGTTTTTCACGGCCGCGACCGCCCTTGCGATGCCACGGGAGCGCTGTTCGGGATCGCCACAGTCGAACACGTCAGTCATGGGCGCCATTCCTCCTGCGGGCCGTCACGAACCTCGGCCGCCCGGTCAGATCGGCTCGGCTGACGATGTCGACGAAAACCCCTGACCCACGGACGCATTCGCACGTCAGCGACGACGTGGTGTCGTCGTGCTCGACGGCGAACCAACCGCCGGGACGCAGCCAGCGCGCGGCGAGCCGGACGATGGCGTCGATCACGGTCATCCCGTCCGGCCCGCCGAACACGGCATGAGCCGGATCATGGTCGAGCACCTCGGGTTCGAGCTCGGCGCCATCCGGGACGTACGGCGGGTTGGCGACCAGCACATCGACCTGCCCGTCGAGTTCGGGCAGCACGCGGGAATCGGTGACGTCGGCGCGCAGCAACTCCACTGCGGTGCCCGCGGCGTTCGCCCGTGCGTAGTCAAGTGCCGCATCGGAGTCGTCGATGCCCAGTACCCGCGCGGCGGGCCAGCGCCGCGACAGAGCCAGGGCCAGCGCACCCGAACCGGTGCACACGTCGACGATCAGCGGGGCGGTGGGAAGAGGTTGCGCGGTCACCCATTCCAGCATCGACTCGGTTTCCGGGCGCGGAATGAAGACACCGGGACCGACGGACAGCGTCAACGGCCCGAATGCGGCCGTGCCGGTGAGGTGCTGCAAAGGAATTCGACGCGACCGCGCGGCCACCACCTCGTGGTAGCGGTCGAAGAACGTGTCATCCGGCGGGTCGACCAGCGGCAGCCGCCCACGCTCGGTACCCACGACGTGCGCGGCCAGTTCCTCGGCGTCATAGCGTGCGGAGTCGATGCCGGCGTCCGCGAGTTGCGTTGTCGCCGAGTCGATCGCGGTCCGCAGACGAGTGGTCATACCTGTTGCTGCAGACGAGACTGCTTGTCGGCGGCGGCCAGTGCGTCGAACAGCGCATCGAGGTCGCCATCGAGAAGCTGATCGAGATTGTGCGCTTTGTAACCGATGCGATGGTCGGTGATCCGGTTCTCCGGGAAATTGTAGGTGCGGATGCGTTCGCTGCGGTCCACGGTGCGGATCTGGCTGGCGCGGTCCGCCGATGCGTCGGCCGACGCCTGCTCCTCGGCCAATGCCTGAAGCCGGGCCGCAAGCACCAGCATCGCTCGCGCCTTGTTCTGCAGCTGTGATCGCTCGTTCTGGCAGGTGACGACGATCCCGGTGGGCAGGTGGGTGATTCGCACCGCCGAGTCGGTGGTGTTGACGCCCTGACCGCCCTTGCCGGAGGACCGGTAGACGTCGATGCGCAGGTCCGACTCGTCGATCTGCACCTCGGCTACCTCATCGGGCTCCGGGTAGACAAGCACGCCCGCCGCCGAAGTATGCACGCGGCCTTGGGATTCGGTGACCGGCACGCGTTGCACCCGGTGCACCCCGCCCTCGAACTTCATCCGTGACCACACGCCGTCGGCCGAGTCGCCCTTGCTCGCGATCGTCAGCGTCGCATCTTTGTAGCCGCCCAAGTCCGACGTGGTCTCGTCCAGCACGGTCACGTTCCAGCCATGCCGCTCGGCGTAGCGGATGTACATCCTGGCCAAGTCCGCGGCGAACAGCGCCGACTCTTCGCCGCCCTCACCGGATTTGACCTCCAGCACGACGTCGTCGGCGTCGTGTGGGTCGCGCGGCGCCAGCATGTCGCTGAGCTTGGTCTCCAATTCATCGACCCGGATCTCCAGCTCAGTGACTTCGTCGGCGAACGACGCGTCGTCGACTGCGAATTCACGAGCGGTGTCGAGGTCGTCGCGAGCTGAGGTGAGCTGACGATGCGTCGCGACGATCGGGGCCAGTTGCGCGAACCGGCGCCCGACCTTGCGCGCGTTGCCGGCATTGCTGTGCAGCTCGGGATCGGCCAGCTGACGCTCGAGGGCGGCGTGTTCGGCCACCAGAGCGTCAATCGCCTGCACGCTCTGCGTCATGCTCACCTCCTGCGCCGCACCGTCGATGGTCCGAACATAAAACGACGCCCGGCCTGTGCGGTATCCGCGACAGATCGGGCGTCGATCGTGCTACTTGTCGGCCGAAGCGTCCTTCTCGGCGCCGGCCTTGCGCTTGCCGTACCGCTTCTCGAAGCGGGCAACGCGACCACCGCTGTCCAGAATCTTCTGCTTGCCCGTGTAGAACGGGTGGCACTGCGAGCAGACCTCGACCACGATGTGGCCGCTCTCCTTCGTGCTGCGGGTCTGGAAGGTGTTGCCGCAACCGCAGACCACGGTGGTCTCGCCGTACGCGGGATGAATGTCAGCTTTCATGGTGTCCTCTTCACTCGGCGGTCGCCGGGTCGCCCTGCCGTACTCGAACGGACGTGAACCGGAACCTGAACGTCGGCTGCTGATTATGCCAGGTCAGCCGCTATGTCCCTAAACGCCTGCGTGCGGGTGCACATTCCCGCCGCAGCGGATCGGGCAGATCGGCCGCCGCAGCGGCTACGCGCCGCCGCCAACCCCCGTTGAGCTGCGACGATCGACGACGGCGTAGCTGAGCTCACGGCCGGCTCTGGTCCACAACGTGCCGCCGTTCGGGGTGCTGCCGCGGGCGCTGAGCTCTCGTTTCAGGATCTTGTTGGTGGCGGTGGCGGGCAGGCTGTCGGTAATCCACACGTGCCGCGGCCAGGACTTGGGGGAAAGATCTGGCTGGTCAGCAAGAAATGCGCCGAATATCTCAGGAGTCAGCGTGGCGCCGTCCACCAGCACGATCGCCGCCATGACCTGGTCGCCCACCTGCTCGTCGGGCACCGCGTACACCGCGACGTGACTGATGCCGGGCAGCCGTTGCAGGATCCGCTCGATGGGTGCCGTGGTCATGTTCTCGCCGTCGACGCGCAACCAGTCCCCGCTGCGCCCGGCGAAGTAGATCCAGCCCTCGGCGTCGCGGTAAGCCAGGTCGCCCGACCAGAACATGCCGTTGCGCAGTCGCGCGTCGGTGGCGTCTTTGTCGTTGTAGTAGCCCGCGAAGAGCCCGGCGCCGGTGGTGTTGACCAACTCGCCGATCGCTTCGTCGGCATTGGACAGCGCGCCGTCGTCGCCGAAGATGGCCGCCGGGCACTCGGTGAGGGTCTCGGAGTTGAAAATGCCGACTCCGGGGAAGCCGCGGCCGAGTGACCCGGGCGGGCAACCGTCTTCGCGGGTGATGATGATCGCGCCTTCGCTGGAGCCGAAGCCGTCCCACACCGTGCAGCCGAAACGCCGGCTGAATTCGGCGATGTCGCGATCGCTTGCCTCGTTGCCGAATGCGACCTTCAGCGGATTGTTTTTGTCGTCGTGCTGCTCAGGGGTGGCCAGCACGTACGCCAACGGCTTGCCGACATAGTTCATATACGTCGCGCCGTAGCGCCGCAGGTCCGACAGCAAACCCGACGCCGAGAACGTGGCAGGCACCATCGCCGACCCGGAGCCGACCGCCACGCTCCAGCCGGCGAGCAGCGCATTGGAATGAAACAGCGGCATCGACAAGTAGCAGACGCCGGACGAATCGACGTCGAATCGGTCAATCAGGTTCGCACCAGCGAAAATAACGGTGAGGTGAGTTATCTGGACCGCCTTCGGCTCACCGCTGGTGCCCGAAGTGAAGATCATCATGAGCGTGTCGGTGGGTACGACCTCACGATGCGGGACCAGCGGCCCGGCCGAGGCGAGCAGATCGGACCACTCGTCGCCGGCAACATCGACGACGCGGACTCCCGGCAACGCCAGCCCATCGATCAGCGGGCGGTGTACCGGGTCGACGAGCAGTATCTGGCAGTCGGCACGGATGATGTCTTTGGCCAGCGCCGGCCCGCGACGGGTGTCGTTGATGCCGCACAACACATATCCGCCGAGTGCCGCCGCCGCCATCGCGGTGAGCATTTCGGGCGTATTGCCCAGCAGCGCACCGACGTGCAGTGGGCGCCGCGGGTCGGCGATGCCGATCAGCGCCGCAGCCGACGATGACGCCTCGCTCAGGTGCTCGCGCCAAGTCCACACCCGGTCGCCGTATTTGACCGCCGGCGTCGAGTCGGCACTACGTGTGCGAAGCAGTTGCTGAATAGTGTCCGCCACGGCTCACCACTTTCCCGTCGGTCCTCGACAGGCGCAGATTACCGCCGCAGCAATCGCCGCAAAGCGGGACCGCCGTAGTTGAGCGACCGCAGTGGTGTGCTAACCGATTCAGGTCGATCAGTCAGCGGATCAGTCGTTGTCCATGCCCGGGGTGGTTTTGGACACCTGAACCAGGAACTCGTAGTTGTTCTTGGTCTTTCGCAGCTGCGACATCAACAGGTCGATGGCTTGGTGCGAATCCAGACCGGACAGCACGCGCCGCAGCTTGTGCACGACGCTGAACTCGTCAGGCGAAAGCAACAATTCGTCTTTACGAGTGCCCGACGGGTTCACGTCGACTGCTGGGAACACCCGTCGCTCGGAGATCTTCCGGTCGAGCTTGAGCTCGGCGTTACCGGTGCCCTTGAACTCCTCGAAGATGACTGTGTCACCGGTGGACCCGGTTTCGACCATCGCGGTCGCGATGATCGTCAGCGATCCGCCCCCTTCGATATTGCGGGCCGCGCCGAGGAATCGCTTCGGCGGGTAGAGCGCCGTGGAGTCGACACCACCGGACAGGATGCGACCCGATGCCGGCGACGCGTTGTTGTATGCGCGGCCCAGTCGGGTGATCGAGTCGAGCAGCACGACAACGTCTTTACCCTGCTCGACAAGGCGCTTGGCCCGTTCGATCGCCAACTCGGCGACCGCCGTGTGGTCGGTCGGCGGCCGGTCGAACGTCGAGGCGATGACCTCACCCTTCACCGAGCGAGTCATGTCGGTGACCTCCTCGGGGCGCTCGTCGACGAGCACAACCATGAGGTGGCATTCCGGGTTGTTCTTGGTGATCGCGTTGGCGATGTCCTGCAGGATCGTCGTCTTACCGGCCTTGGGCGGCGACACGATGAGTGCGCGCTGACCCTTGCCGATCGGCATGATCAGGTCGATGACCCGGGTGGTCAAACGATCGCCGGTGGTTTCCAGGCGCAATCGCTGGTTGGGATACAACGGCGTCAGCTTGGTGAAGTCGGGACGGTTCTTGGCGTCCTCGACCGGTCCGCCGTTGACGCTGTCCAGGCGCACCAACGGGTTGAACTTCTGCCGCGGGTTCTTGTCGCCGCCTTCGCCGTCTTTGGGCACGCGCACCGCGCCGGTCACCGCGTCTCCGCGGCGTAAACCGTTCTTGCGCACCATGTTCATCGAGACGTAGACGTCGCTGGGGCCGGCGAGATAGCCGGAGGTGCGGACGAACGCATAGTTGTCGAGGACGTCGAGGATGCCGGCTACCGGCTGGACAACGTCGTCTTCGCGCAGCTCGGTGTCATTGCCACCGCCGCCCTCGCCGGACCGCTCACCGCGACGCCTGCGCTCCCGGAACCGGCGGCCGCGGCGGCCACCGCGCCCGTCACCGTCGTCGTCTTGCTGATTCTGGTTGGAGTTGCCACGGTTCTGCTGGCCACCGGAGTTCTGCTGGTCGCCGCCCCTGTCGGAATCGCCCCGATCGGAGTCTTTGTCCGAATCGCGCCCCTCAGACCTGCTGTCCTGTTGGTCGCGCTTGGGCTTGTCGTTCTGGTTCTTGTCGTTCTGAGCTTTGTCGCTCTTGTGGTTCTTGTCGGCGCGGTCGCTGCGCTCCCCCGCATGATCGGCGTCCGAAGTCGGTTCGTGGGAATCGGACTGCGCCGCGTCATCGGCGTGGTTGGGCTCGGCCTTCGCGTCGTGGGTGTCCGATTCAGCGCCGGCGCTTCCGTTGGAAGGTGTGCCGTTCGTGTGTCCTTGACGGCTTTCCCGGATCGCGGCGATCAGTTCGTTTTTGCGCATTCCCGACGTGCCTTTGACGCCGGCCTGATTGGCCAGTGCGCGCAGTTCGGGGAGCACCATGGTGGTCAGCGAGCCATCGGACGCATTCTGTTTAGCGTCGGAGTCGCTGGAAGTATCTGGGGTCACGGATTCGGGCAGCTTGTCATTTTCGATGCTGTCGCCAGCCGTAACCAGGTCCGTATCTGTCACGGATTTCCTTTCTTTCCCTCGCTGAATGATTCAAGCCAGGGTTCGTTGCAATCAGCCAAATCGCCGAGTGCTGCCAAGAATCGACTCTGCAACGGTGACCGCCGAGATTGGCGCTATCAATGGCGAACCATCGTTTACGAGAAGAATTTGGTATTCGTCCTAGTGTTGACGCAGATGCAGATGCTGCGATTGCTGGACGGCTCCGAGAATAACCTGCTTCGATGCCGGAAGCAAGGAGCCCCTCCGTCGTGCCGGGCACGCTAGCTGCGAACAGCCGTTCCGGAACTCCAGCGTACTCCGTCGCCTGCCGTCATCTCGCTCACGGCAAACCCGTTTGCAGCGGCATACCGCAAAGCCTCGGCAGGTAACTCGGCGGCCGTGCTCAGTGCCAAAACCGCGGGACCCGCGCCGGACAGCACAGCTGCCACGTTGCAACGACGCAATATCGCTGAGTATTCCGCCGATGACGGCATCGCGGGTGCGCGTTGCGGCTGATGAAGCACATCCTCGGTGGCGGCCATCAGCAGGTCAGGGCGTTCTGTCAGCGCCACCACCAGTAATGCGGCCCGGCTGACGTTGAACCGGGCGTCCTGGTGGCTGACCTGCTCAGGCAACAGCACCCGCGCCTCGGCCGTCGACGAACGCTGCCGAGGAATACCGACAAACAGCCGGATGTCGGGGTGCAGTCGCACCGGCACCGCCGAGAATGCCGGCGGCAGGCCGCTCACGTCGGTCCACGACACCACCGCGCCGCCCAGCACAGCCGCCGCGGCGTTGTCGGGATGGCCTTCGAACTCCGACGCCAGCTGAATCAAGTCGGCTTGGCTCAACGGCGGCGAACCAGCCTGCTCCAGAAGGCCATTGACCACCGCGAGGCCGCCGACGACTGCCGCCGCCGACGAGCCGACGCCGCGCGAGTGCGGAATAGCGTTACAGCACCGCACGTTCAGGCCCGGCACGCTGACTCCGGCCGCCTGCAACCCGCGTTCGATGGCACGGACGACCAAATGGCCTGCGTCGAGGACCAGTTCACCGGCGCCTTCACCCTCGACCTCGACATGCAACCCGGAATCGGTTGTCTCGGCGATGATTTCGTCGTACAGACTGAGCGCCAGTCCGAGACTGTCGAAGCCGGGGCCCAGGTTCGCGCTGGAGGCCGCGACGACCGAGCTGCCTCGCAAGCCGGCAGGCAGCATCGCCACTACGTCAATCCCAATTTCTCGACAACGGCGACAGGGTCGACGGGAACCGGCTCTACAGTCGGCATGTCGCGCAGCGCGGTGTCGGGATCCTTGAGCCCGTTGCCGGTCACCGTGCACACCACGGTCGACCCCCGCTCGACCCAGCCGTCCTCGACGGCCTTCAGCAGACCGGCGATGCTTGCCGCCGACGCCGGCTCCACGAAGACGCCTTCGGTGCCCGCCACCAGGTGATACGCCTCCAGGATCTCGTCGTCGGTGGCGGCCAGGAAGCGCCCGTGGGACTGCTCCTGCGCCGCAACGGCCTGCGACCAGGACGCCGGCGAACCGATCCGGATCGCGGTGGCGATCGTCTCCGGATTTTTCACCGGCTCCCCCGACACCAGCGGCGCCGCTCCGGCCGCTTGAGTGCCCAGCATGCGCGGCAGCTTGTCGATCAGACCGTCAGCGTGATACTCGGTGTAGCCCTTCCAATACGCGGTGATGTTGCCCGCGTTGCCGACCGGCAGGGCATGCACGTCCGGCGCGACGCCGAGCACGTCGACGATTTCGAACGCCGCGGTCTTCTGGCCCTCGATGCGAACCGGGTTGACCGAGTTGACCAGCGAGATGGCCGGAAAGTCGGCGACGATCTTGCGGGCGACCTCCAGACAGTCGTCGAAGTTGCCGTCGACCTGAATGATCTTGGCGCCGTGCATCACAGCCTGCGCGAGCTTGCCCATCGCGATCTTGCCCTGCGGGATCAGCACCGCGCAGGTGATGCCGGCGCGGGCGGCGTACGCCGCGGCCGACGCCGAGGTGTTACCCGTCGACGCGCACAGCACAGCTTTTTGGCCGCGCGCCACAGCGTCGGTGACGGCCATCGTCATGCCGCGGTCTTTGAATGAGCCGGTGGGGTTGAGACCTTCGACCTTGAGATGAACCGTGCAGCCGGTCTTCTCCGAGAGTCGGGGTGCCGGTAGCAGCGGGGTGCCGCCCTCGAACAAGGTGACCGGGATCCAGTCGTCGCCGACCGGCAGGCGATCCCGATACGCCTCGATGAGGCCCGGCCACTGCTGATGGATCTTGGTCTTGGCGGCATGTGCGGGGCTCATGCGCTGGTTCCTTCCAGCCGCAGGACGCTGGCCACGCTCTGCACGACGTCGAGTTCGGCGAGCGCGTCGACGGTCTCGGACAAAGCTGCGTCGGTGGCGCGGTGGGTGACCACCACGACGCGCGCACCGATGCGCTTGCCACCCTCGCCGACGACGCCTTCCTGGCGGACTTCGGCGATGCTGACCTCACGCTTGGCGAATTCCGCCGCAACCGTGGCTAGGACACCTGGCTTATCGGCGACGTTCATGCTGACGTAGTAGCGGGTGGAGATCACGCCCATCGGTGCGATCGACAACTGGGCGTACTTCGACTCCTTCGGCGCCCGGCTACCCAGGACGCGGTTGCGGGCCGCCATCACCAGGTCACCCGTGACCGCCGACGCGGTCGGCGCGCCGCCGGCACCCTGGCCGTAGAACATCAGCCGGCCGGCGGCCTTGGCCTCGACCACGACGGCGTTGAAGGCACCGTTGACGGTCGCCAACGGATGCTCCAGCGGCACCAGCGCCGGATAGACACGAGCCGAAACCCGCTGTTGCCCATCGTCTGTGGTGATCCGTTCGCAGATCGACAGCAGTTTGATCGTGCAGCCCAGCGCGCGCGCAGAGACGAAATCGTCCGGGCTGATCTTCGTGATGCCCTCGCGGTACACGTCATCGGCGGTGACCCTGGTGTGGAACGCGATGGACGCCAGGATGGCGGCTTTGGCAGCGGCGTCGAAACCTTCCACGTCGGCGGTCGGGTCGGCTTCGGCATAGCCGAGCGCGCTGGCGTCGGCCAGTGCCTTCTCGTAATCGGCGCCGGTGCTGTCCATTTCGGACAGGATGTAGTTGGTGGTGCCGTTGACGATGCCGGCGACCCGCTGCACGGTGTCACCGGCCAGCGACTGAGTCAGCGGACGGATCACCGGAATGGCACCCGCGACGGCAGCCTCGAAATAGAGGTCCACACGGGCGTTTTCGGCGGCCTGGGAGAGTTCGCCGGTAGACACCGACAGCAATGCCTTGTTCGCCGTCACCACCGACTTGCCGTGCTCCAGCGCCGACAGGATCGCCTTGCGCGACGGCTCGACGGGACCCATCACTTCCACGACGATATCGACGTCCTTGCGGGTGACGAGCTCGTCGATGTTGTCGGTCAGCAGATCGGCTGGCACCCCACGGTCCGCCGCCACTCGGCGCACTCCGATACCGCGCAGCACCAGCGGCGCGCCGATCCGGGCGGCGAGGTCGTCGGCGCTCTCCTCGATGATGCGCACAACCTCGCTACCCACATTGCCCAGTCCCAACACCGCTACACCGACCGGCGTTTCAGCACCACTCATGTCTCACCTCACCTCCAGACTCAGCAAGTCGTCGACCGTCTCCCTGCGCAGGATCAGACGAGACCCGCCGTCGCGCACAGCCACCACTGCCGGACGGCCAACCAGGTTATATCGACTCGACAGCGAATAGCAGTAGGCGCCGGTCGCGGCCACGGCGACCAGGTCACCCGGAGCGACGTCGTCGGGCACCCAGGTATCCCGGACAACGATATCGCCGCTCTCGCAGTGCTTTCCGACAACCCGAGCCAACGTCGAGGTCGCGTCGCTGGAGCGGGAGACCAGCCGCACGTCATAGTCGGCGCCGTACAGCGAGGTGCGGATGTTGTCGCTCATTCCGCCGTCGACGCTGACGTAACGCCGGTTCGCTGTCGCGCTCACCCCGACATCTTTGACCGTGCCGACTTCATAGAGCGTGATGGTCCCGGGGCCGGCGATGGCGCGACCGGGTTCGACGACCAGGCGCGGTACCGGCAGGCCCACCGCCGCGGACTCGTTGCGCACGATGCCGCCGAGTTTGTCCGCGAGTTCGCTGACCGGCGGCGGATCGTCGTTGGGCAGATACGAGATACCCAGGCCGCCACCGAGATCGACCGTCGAGATCTGCGCCGTCTTGTCGACTCCGAATTCGGCGACGATGTCGCGCAGCAGGCCGATGACGCGGTGGGCGGCGATCTCAAAGCCGCCGACGTCGAAGATCTGCGAGCCGATATGACTGTGCAAGCCGACCAGTCGTAGGTGGTCGCTGGCGAAAACCTTGCGAACCGCGGCCATCGCCGCGCCATTGGCCAGTGACAGCCCGAACTTCTGGTCTTCGTGAGCGGTGGAGATGAATTCGTGGGTGTGGGCCTCGACGCCGACCGTGACGCGAACCAGCACATTCTGGACGATGCCCGCCTCGCCCGCGATGGCGTCGAGGCGCTCGATCTCGATCATCGAGTCGACCACGACGTGCGCGATCCTGGCCTTGACGGCGGCGGTCAACTCGTCGATTGATTTGTTGTTGCCGTGCAATGCGATTCGCTCCGGTGGAAAGTCAGCATGAAGAGCAACGGCAAGTTCCCCGCCGGTGCAGACATCCAGCGAGAGCCCTTCTTCGTCGATCCAGCGCGCTGTTTCGCTGGACAGGAACGCCTTACCGGCATAGTGCACGTTGATGCCGCCGCCGAACGCTTCGGCGATCTCGCGGCAGCGCGACCGGAAGTCATCCTCGTCGATGACGAACAGTGGTGTCCCGTAGTCCTGGGCGAGCGATGTCAGCGATACGCCGGCAATGCTGACCACACCGTCATCGCCGCGAACAGCGTTGCGGGGCCAGACATTCGGTGCCAGCTGCAGAAGTTCTTCGGCCGACCCGGGGCGCGGCGGGATGCCGCCGTGGTGGCGCTCTTCGGCGTGCCGGGGACCGGCGGGATGGGCGTTCACATTCGCTCCGGTGCGCGCACACCCAGGATGGCCAGCCCGTTGGCGATCACCTGACGGGTCGCCTGACAGAGCGCCAGTCGCGCGGTGTGTAGTTCGTTCGGTTCTTCGTCGCCTTGCGGCAGCACCCGGCACGAGTCGTAGAAGCGGTGGTAGTCACCGGCGAGGTCTTCCAGGTATCGGCAGACGCGGTGCGGTTCGCGCAGCGACGCAGCGCTTTTCAGCACCCTGGGGAATTCGCCGAGGTTGCGGACCAGCGCACCCTCCTTGTCGTGGGTGAGCAACTCGAGGTGACTGCTGTCGGGGATGAGCCCGAGCTCGGCGGCGCTGCGGGCCAGCGCGGAGAGCCGCGCGTGGGCGTATTGCACGTAGTAAACCGGGTTTTCGTTGGATGCCGAGGACCACAGCGCCAGGTCGATATCGATCGGGGTGTCCACCGACGACCGGATCAGGCTGTAACGCGCGGCATCCACGCCGATCGCCTCGACCAGGTCGTCGAGGGTGATCACGGTGCCGGCGCGCTTGCTCATCTTCAGCGGCTGGCCGTCGCGAACCAAGTTGACCATCTGGCCGATGAGCACCTCGACGGTCGCGGGGTCGTCGCCGAACGCGGCCGCCGCGGCCTTGAGTCGGGAGATGTAGCCGTGGTGGTCGGCGCCGAGCATGTAGATGCACAGATCGAAGCCGCGCTCCCGCTTGTCCAGGTAGTAGGCGAGGTCGCCGGCGATGTAGGCGTGCTTGCCGTCGCTCTTGATCACGACGCGATCCTTGTCATCACCAAAAGCACTGGTGCGCAACCAGGTTGCGCCGTCCTTTTCGTAGATGTTGCCGTTTTCGCGCAGCCGCGCGATCGCCTCGTCGACGCGACCGCTGGTGTGCATCGACTCTTCGTGGGTGTAGACGTCGAAGTCGGTGCCGAAGTCGTGCAGGGATTCCTTGATGTGGGTGAACATCAAGTCGACGCCGATTCGCCGGAATGTCTCGTGCTGCTCGGCGTCGGGCTGGCTCAACGCGTCGGGCACCTGCTGCAGGATTTTTGCGGCGATGTCGGCGATGTAGCTGCCCGCGTAGCCGTCTTCGGGTGGGGGTTCGCCTTTGGCCGCGGCGATCAGCGAGTTGGCGAACCGGTCGATCTGGGCGCCGTGGTCGTTGAAGTAGTACTCGCGCACCACGTCGGCGCCTTGGGTCGTGAGCAACCGGCCCAGCGCGTCCCCGACGGCCGCCCACCGAGTGCCGCCGATGTGAATCGGGCCGGTCGGGTTGGCGGAGACGAATTCGAGGTTGATGTTGTGGCCGGCTTCAGCGTCGGAATTGCCGTAGGTGTGGCCGGCGTCGATGACGTTGTTGACGATCAGGCCTTGCGCCGAGGCGTCCAGCCGCAGGTTGATGAAGCCGGGGCCGGCGATCTCCGCCGAGGCGATGCCGTCGGCCCGGGCCAGCGCGTCGGCGAGCCAGCCGGCCAGGTCGCGGGGATTGACGCCGACCTTCTTCCCGAGCTGCAAGGCCAGATTGCTGGCGTAGTCGCCGTGCTCGGGGTTGCGAGGCCGTTCGACGGTGACGGTCGCCGGCAGCGCGGCGGTGTCCAGGGCATGCTCGGACAACACCGCGGTCGCGGTGGCCTTCAGCAGCTCAGCCAGGTCGGCGGGATTCACGCAGGCCATCCTATGGTCTGCGGTGCCCTGGCCCCGAATCCGTTCCGATGCTCAGCTCGCCGCCACGATGCGTTAGTCTGTCGTGGCCCGTTGGCGCAGCATTTTTCGCGTGCGCCCCCGTAGCTCAGGGGATAGAGCGTCTGCCTCCGGAGCAGAAGGCCGCAGGTTCGAATCCTGCCGGGGGCACAAGTATCCGTCCAGTTCAGACGCTGTTTTGACGCTTCCCGATGCGCGGCAGGTCAACCCTGATCATCAGCAGCGGACTCTGTGCGCCACAGCTCGGCCGGCATTGCGAGCGGCTGACGACACCGCGGGCCGGGCTCGCAGCGTCAGCTAAAACGGCTCGTCCCGACGCATCGAGACGCGGACGCGTTCTAGATCGCAGCGATCCGCAGACAATCCTTGGCCGCCGCGCGACTGTGTTGCATTGCGTTGTGCCTCATCGGCGTTGCGCTCGTAATCCGGACATTTGCCGACGTAATCGACTCCTAGGGGCGCAAGCTGCAGTTATGCATCGATGGGTGCGCGCGAGGACTTCCACCCACCGAGGCTAGCGACGCAACAGCGATCAATAAGGAGGTTGTGCGGCAATGGATTTCGCATTTTTGCCACCGGAAATCAACTCAGGGCGAATGTATAGCGGCCCGGGGTCAGGACCGATGCTGGCCGCCGCGGCGGCCTGGGACGCGCTTGCCACCGAGTTGCACTCGACGGCAACCTCATACGGGTCGGTGATCTCGGAGCTGAGCGCGGGGCCTTGGCTCGGCGCGGCGTCAGCGGCGATGGCGGCCGCGGCCGGACCTTACGTGGCGTGGATGAGATCGACCGCTACCCAGGCCGAACAGACCGCCGTCCAAGCCAAAGCGGCCGCGGCCGCCTATGAGGTGACGTTCGCGGCGATGGCGCCGCCGCCGGTCATTGAAGCCAACCGGGCCCTGTTGCAGGCGCTGGTGGCAACAAACCTGTTCGGGCAGAACAGCCCGGCGATCGCCGCCACCGAGGCCCTCTACGCCGAGATGTGGGCACAAGATGCCACCGCGATGTTCGGCTACGCGGGCACCTCGGCGTCCGCGACAACCCTGTCTCAGTTCACTCCGGCACCGCAGACCACCAACGGGACGTCGCCTGCGGTGAGCGCGCAGCCCGCGACGGCCCAACTCGCCTCCACGGCACTGCAGGCGCTCGCATCGACAGCGGCAACCAACGCGACGTCCGCAGCGACGCTGCCGGACTTCGAATCAAACATCCTCTTCTTGCCGAATGTGGCCCAGGCTGCGCTGACGCCGCTGAACACCACCGGATTATTTACCGACTTGTCGTTCGACGACAGCGAACTCCGGGATGAGGCGCTGGCAACCACCGCGAACCAAATCGCGGCCAAGTTGGGAATTCCCGGCTACGAGGCCCTCCCGCTTGGCGACGCCGCCCCAGGCACGACGCCAGGACTGGCGACAGCGTGGCGTCCGGCGGGAGTCCCGTCAGTGACGGCGGGTCTGGGTCAGGCACCGTCGGTCGGAAGGTTGTCGGTGCCACCAGCCTGGACGGTGGCGGCCCCGGAGGTCAGGCTGGCCGCGTTGACGTCGCCGGCCGCCGGCTTGGGCGCCGCTCCAGAAGTCATGGCAGCCGGCAGCCCCGGAAGCCTCTTCAGTGAAATGACCCTGGCAAACATGGCCAGCCGCGCGATCAGCGGCACTGCTACTCCAGGGCGCCAGGAGCGCACCGGGTCGGCTTCCCGCTCGCGCGCCGTGTCGGCGACCACGCCGCCAAGCGGCCACGGCACGACAATCGCCGCCGACATTCGCGAATTCGCTGAAGCACTGCTCACACTTGGCGACCTGCGCGATTCAGGGCTGCTGACCGACGAGGAATTCAACGACCAGAAAGAACGCCTTCTCGCGCGCTGAATCGCGACAGGCGCGCCCTACTGGCAGCTGCCGGGCGGCGCGGGTACCGGCATGGTCATCGGCGGGCCGAAGAGGCCGGGCGGCGGTGGCGGCTTGACGCACTGCACCACCACCAGCGAGGCCGTCCCCGGAGCGCCGCGGTTGATGGCGCGCCAGTACGCGCCGTCGTCGTAGGGCACACCGTCGCACGATGGCTCGAGGGGGGACATCTGGTCTATCGTGCCGCCACCTGGGCAGAAGTGCTTACCAGGGTCTGGCTTGTGCGGATCCGGGTCGGCGTGGCCAACCGGGGCGACCAGCATGGCGGTAGCGACCAGCGCCACGGTAATCACGTGCTTCATGGTCGGCATCCTATTTCGGTCTCCGTCGTCGTCGCGCGCCGCCCGTGCAACGATGCGCCAATGACTTCTGCGCACATCCTTCGCGACTTGGTGGGCTGTTCTCGACCAACCAGCATTGTCGACATCGGCGCCAGTCCCATCGATGGCCGTCCCCCGTACGCGGAGATGCTCGACTATGGATTGTGCACGGTAACCGGATTCGAACCTCGGCCGGAGGGACTGGCAATACTGGAGCAACGCAAAGGGCCGCTGGAGCAGTACTTCCCGTACGTCGTGGGCGACGGCCGCGAGCATCGATTGAAGATGACCAGGTCCCAAGGTATGACAAGCCTTCTCACACCCGACGAGAATCAGCTCCGACTGTTCAACGGCTTCCTGGACTGGGGATCGGTAGTCGAGGAAGTGGAGGTTGCGACCCGTCGTCTCGACGACCTCGACATCGATGAGTTCGACTTGCTGAAGATCGATGTCCAGGGTGCGGAGCTGATGGTTTTCCAACACGGGCGGGATCGGCTGCGCGACGCTGTGGCGGTTCACACCGAAGTATCGTTCGTGCCGCTGTACGTCGGTCAGCCGACGTTCGGTGAAGTGGACGCCGAGTTGCGGGCACAGGGCTTCGTGCCGCACTCGATGCCCGAGCTGAAGCGGTGGTCGATCGCGCCGACACTGTTCGGCGAAAACATCTACAACCCAGGCAATCAACTGCTCGAGGCCGACATGGTCTACGTACGCGACATCGCCCACCCGGAACAGATGACCAGTGATCAACTTTCGCAGCTGGCGATGATCGCTTTCCACATCTACGGCTCAGTCGATCTCGCCGTCTTCTGCCTCATCGAACTGCGTCAGCGCGGGCGCGCGCCGGAGGACGCCGTCGAACAGTTGATGCAACTCTTCGAATAGTCCCTCAGTCCACCGAACTGATCGTCGCATTGCAGATGGGTAGTGCGATCGGAAGCGTATGCGCAACTGAGCCTTTCGGCGCGGTTACCACCAATGTCCCTTCGCGAGGGCAAGGATTTCCCGACCCGTTGACGTCCAACGCAGAAGACTGAACGTCCGCATTCGCGACGTCACCCGGGTTGAGGTGCAGCACGTGCGCCGCCAAGGCCGGCCGCGGCTCGACATGAACCAGCACACCGCCAGCCGCGGTCACCAGATTCGCATCGGGATATCCGACGAGCATGCACATATTCGGCGACGTATTCGTGAACGACACGACGACGTGGCGCAGCGTATTGGCCGACTCGAGCGGTCCGTTGGTGACCGCAAGGTCACCGTCGGCACACGTGCCGGGCGTGGCGGCAGCACTGCCGCCACCACCATCGTTGGGTGGTCCGCCGGCGTGTGCTGTCGCGGGCAGCGTGAGTGTTGCCGCCGCCATGACGAACGAGGCGGCCAATGTCCCTGAGGGCTTCATGATTTCCCCAATTGCTTATGGCATGCAGATGCCGGTCGCTATTCAATTCGGGACATTGCGCAATATTTTAGGCGCCGGCTTGTGTGCCCGTCGACAATCTCTGGAATCGGCGAGAATTAGATCCTTCCTCTAGCGTGGCGGCATGCTCTTCATTTCCGGGATGACCGTGTCGCAGTGGCGGCGCGAAGTGCTGCGGACCAACTTCTGGATGGTGCCGAGCTTGGAGGTGCTCGCCGCGATTGCGTTGTTTGCGGCCACCTTGGAGGTAGATCGTGCCGTGTACCACGGCACGCTCACACTGCCGCCATGGGTGGAGGCGGGCAGTGCAGACACGGCACGCGAGATTCTCCTCGCGGTCGCCGCGGCGATCATGACGGTCATCGGAATCAACTTCTCCGTCACGATCGTCACGTTGACGCTGGCATCGACTCAGTTCGGACCCCGGATGCTGCGCAACTTCATCCGTGATCGCGGTACTCAGCTCACGCTGGGGACGTTTGTCGCGACGGCCGTGTACTGCGTGCTGGTCCTCTTGGCGATCGGCCCTGCGGAGCACGGCGTCTTCGTGCCGCACTTTTCCGTCTCGGTCGTATTCCTACTGGTGCTGGTCGATCTGGCCGTACTGATCTACTTCCTGCACCACATCGCAATCCAGATCCAGCTTCCCTTCGTCATCGCCAGTATTGCCGGAGATGTGAAGCGCTATCTCGCGGTGCGAAAGCCCGACATCCGGATGGCCAACGCAGACGAACCGGATGACACTGATGAAATCGCAGCGCTGGTCGACACCATCAAGACTTCGGGCGCGATGATCCTTACCCCGAAAGGTGGCTACCTGCAGGCCATCCGCTACGACATGTTGATTCGCGCCGCGTCGGCCGCCGATGCGGTGATGTACTTGCCCTATCGACCCGGAAACTTCTTGGTGGAGGACAGCGAGCTCGCGGCGGTGTGGCCGCCCGAGGCTGCCGCCCGCATGACCCGCCGCCTGAAACGAGCACAGATCACCGGGCCCGTCCGCACGCTGGCTCAGGACCCTGCTTTCGGGATCGACCAACTGGTCGAGATCGCCATTCGGGCACTCTCTCCGGCGGTCAACGACACATATACGGCGCTGACGTGCGTCGACTGGCTCAGCAACACACTGTGCAAACTCGCGAAAGTGTGGACACCGGCACAGGCTTACCGCGACCGCGACGGCGCCATCCGGGTCATCTGCGAGCAGGTGAGCTACGACAATTTGGTCCAGCGATCATTCGACAAGATCCGCCAGGCCAGTCGTGAAATGCCGGCCCTGCTGATGCGCCAACTTGAAGCGCTCAAAGCGATCATGGAGCAGACCACCGACCCCGACCAGGCCCGTGTACTGATGAACGAAGCCGCGATGATCCAGCGCGCCAACCTCGAGTCGGTGCCCGAAGAGTTCGACCGCCTCGCCGTCGAAGGCCGCTTCAACGCCGTTGCCGGCGTCTATGCCCGGCTGACCTCTGCCGTCAATCAGGTGCAACCGGAATACGACTTCACCTGAACGGGATTCGGCATCGGGATACCGTGATCCCTTCCGCGCCAGGTCAGTTCACGGCGCCGCGGGTGACCTGCGGACCGGGCGCCGCGCGGTGCCGCGACAACAGCCGCGCCGCCTGACCCGGCGCACCCAGTTGAAGCATCGCGGCCAGCGCCGTTTCGAGAATCACTTCCTGTTGCACGCGACTGCCGCCGATCGACGCAAGCCCGCCAAGCGATTCCAGTAGGTAGTCGAGCGCGGCGCGCGGCTCCCCCGCCGTCAGCGCGATCAAACCTTCGCCGATCAGACGCAGGGTCGTCAGCTGCGCATCGGTGGCACCCGGAACGTTGATCGCGCGGATCGCGGCCGGATCATTCGCGGCCGCGAGCACCAGCAGCGCATGAAACGCGATGAACGGAGTCTGCGGCGCAAAGGCAAGTGAGCCGGCCTCGTTGAGCACCAGCATCGGATCGGGGGGCGTGACCCAATCGGGATGCAGGCGTGCCCGCCACGCGAGCGAGCCGGCATCGACAAGACAGCGCACGCCATTGGAATGCGGCGGCGCGAGCGACGAGTTGTAGCGGCGCGCCGCAGCGGCCGCATCGCCCATCGCCAGTTCGTGCAGTGCGGCATGCCATTGAAAGTGCGGCACGTAACGCTGCGTGCTGCCGTCACCCGGAATCCAATCGGTCAGCCATTTCAGGCCCGCGCCGTGCGCGTCGGTCTCGTAGTGCACGTGCGTCAGCGCATGCGCGGCATTGCCGTTGCCCGGGTCGAGTTCCAGTGCGGCATCGGCCAAGTCGGCCGCGTCGTACCAGAGGCCCTGCTCGGTTCGGCCGTAGGCGCGCAAGCCCAGATACCACGGCGCCTCGCCATACACGCCGGTGAACTTCTCGACGTACTGCCAGGCGTCCGGCAACGCATCGCCGGCGCCGGCAAAGGCGATCGACGGCGCGAGCACCAGCAACGCGACCGCGTCGTCCGGGACGCGGTCGAGATGGTCGATGAGTGCGTCGGTTCCCGCCTCGTTGCCCTTCTCACACCAGGTCGCGATGGCTTCGACGTGGCTGCGGTCCTCGTCGCTGCCGTGCGCCAGCGCCGCCCGCGCCCGAGCGAGATGGCCCGTCACGGCGTCGGGGCCGCCGGCCCGGTCTGGACGTTCCGTCGCGATCATCGCCAGAGCGACGTGTGCGCGCGCGTGGTTGGGGTCTTCGGCGACGGCGGCGGCGAAGGCGACCGATGCGCCGTCTTGGACGGCAAGCAGACGGCGCACACCTTCGGCGTATGACGCAGGGGCCCCGGTCAATTCCGGCACGACGATGGTGCGGCGGGGTACCCGCACCGGTTGGTCGTGAGTGTCGTCGGCGAGCAGGTTGGCGATGGCCGCTGCCTGAGTGCGGATTTCGGGGATCGCAGTGGTTTCCCACTCCTCGCCCTGACGGATCGACCCGATACAGACGATGTTCGGGACCGTGCCTCCCGCCCCGTCGATGAGATAACCGTCCGGCGTGAGTCGCACTCCCACACCGCTCGGATGCAGCGACGCGACATCGGCGCTGAGCAGGTTTGCCCAGAGCGCGGAACGTTGCAGCGATCGCCGGTCCCAGGCCGCGCCCGCGGCGACGACAACGGCGTCACCGCGACGGCGCACGGATCCGTCGCTGGTGGTCACGACCAACTCGACGCCCTTGCGGCGCAGCGACACATCGGCGACCTCACCCGCCTCGACCACAAGTCGGCCGCTGTCGATCGCCGCGTAGATCGCGTCGGCAATCGTGGGCGGCATCCGGTGCCGGAGCACCTCCCACTGCCGCAGGTCCTCGCGCAAGAACCGGCGCTGGTCTTCCCATCCCAACGATTGCCACAGCCGAGCGGTACGCGGCCGCACAGCGTCGATCACCTGGCGCCAGTCCGTACCGCGTTCGGTCGCGTTCGTGAGGTCCGCCGCGAGCGCAGCGCGCAGTTCCTCGAGAGAGACCTCGTCGGCCAGCGCGTCGAGGTTCGGCAACTCCGCAGGAGCGCCCGTTGCCCGGAATCGACGTGGGAGCGCGCCGTGCCGCGACAGCAGGGTGACTGCCGCGCCGCGTGCCGTGAGGTGCAGCGCGACGTCGACTCCGGTGAGCCCGGAACCGACCACCAAGACCTCGGCGGGCCGCCGCGCTGCGAGAGCTTCCAACGCGCCGGGCGCCCACGGATCCAACACGATCCTGCCGTCAGCGCCGTCGGCCAGCACTGGAGCGAAGGCACGTTCCAACGAGTCGGGCATGCCATCTTGCGGACGGCCGGATGCGAGCACCACCGAGTCCGCCGACACAGCACGTCCATCGTTGAGCACCAACCGCACCGGAGTCCCCGGCGTCAGCTCCACCACCTCGGCGGTCTGGATTCGCACGTCGGCGGCGAGGAGTTGGTCTTGCAAGTAGCGGCCGTAGGCAAGTCGCGGCGCGAAGCTCTGGGCCGGTGTGACGGCTCGTTCGTCGAGCCAACGGCTGAAATGATCGGGATCGTCGGGCCAGGCCGACATGCGCGCTGCTGGAACGTTCAGCAGGTGCGTCGAGTCGCGGGTGCCGTATGCGGCGCCGGTGCCGGGACGCCCGGAGGCGTCGATCACGGTGATCTGCGCGTCCGGTTTGCGGCGGCGCAGATGCACCGCGGCGAGCACACCTGCGGCCCCCCCGCCCACGATCGCGACACGCATCATTGCCGAAGGGTATATCCGGTGGGTACCGACCGCGCACCGTGTAGCTGGACGCTTTGAGTACGCTAGCGCGGCCGGCGCAGCACGACGATCGATTTGTCGATCGTCTTGAACGGCTTGAATGTCTCTGCCGGAACCCCGAACACCGCCGACAACACGCGGGGTGGAAGCCTGCTGAGCGACTCGCCTATACCGATGTTGTCTTTGGCTTCCGGAGCGCTGGTGTTCTGGATGATCACGATCTTCATGTCGTCCGGGCCACGGTTCTCGAAGTAGTGGAAAGAGCCCTGCGGCGCGAACACGACGTCACCGACATGTTGGTCGAAACTCTCGTGATTGCCGTTTCCGTCGACGAGCGCCCACGCCGCGACTCCCTTGGTGACGATGTTGATCTCCCACGCGCTGGGATGCCAGTGCGGCTCGCGAATACCGCCGGGCTGCAACGTCAGCAGCACAATACTGGCCTCTTCACCCTTGAGGATCGGGAAACTCTCCTCGTCCGCCTGCTGAAACGATCCCCCGTCGAACGTGTTCACGGGTGAATCGCCGAGATGAAACAGGTGCGAGTTTGCCGTGATCGTCTCATCAGGTAATCGGGGATCGCCGAATCGCGCAGCATCATCGGAGATCTGCTGTTCCCTGTCGGCTCGGTAGCCGGGAGGGCCGCCGGCGACGAGGCGGTCGACGCCCACCCCCGTTGCGGCCGCGGCACCGGCCAGGCCCGCTCCGCCCAAGACTTTGCGACGATTGATCGACATCAGAAGCTACCTCGAATCATGCTGCGCCAAAAGTCAATTCAATTAGTGCGATCGCAGGATGGTGATCGCGTTGTCGAGCTTCTTGAATGAGCGGAACGTCTCCGTGGGAACGCCGAACACCGCGGCCAACACTTCGGGTGGGAGCTGACTCACCGACTCACCTATGCCGATGTTGTCTTTGTCCTCAGCCGCGCTGGTGTTCTGGACGATCAGCACGTCCAGGTCCTCCGTGCCCTGATTCTCGAAATAGTGCAGGGAACCCTGCGGTGCGAATACCAGGTCGTCGACGTGGGCGTCGAAACTCTCGTGGTTGCCGTTTCCGTCGATCAGGACCCAGGTCGCGACTCCCTTGGTGATCAGGTTGATCTCCCACGCACTGGGATGCCAGTGCGGTTCGCGAATACCTCCCGGCTGCAACGTGATCAGTTGAATGCTGGCTTCTTGACCCTTCAGTATCGGAAAGTTGTCCTCGTGCGCCTGCTGCTGAGACCCGCCGTCATAGGTGGTGGGAGGCAACGCCGCAAGGCGGAACAGATGCGACTGCGAAGTGATCGTTTCATCGGGTAAGCGAGGATCGCCGAAGCGTGCCGCGTCTTCAGTCATGGGCTCTTCCCTGGCGGTGCGAGATCAAGAGTTTCGCCGAAGATTACCGGGGCGGTCGGGATCGGTCTACGGACCACAGGTTGGGCCGGCCCGCTACAAGCCGCCCAAGTCATCGGGTACGTCGACGGCGTGCTCCCGCAGTGCTTCTAACGGCACGACGTCGAGGGTGCGCTCGTGGGTGCTCGCCAGCACGACCGGCGCGGCGAGGCCGTCGCGGTATGCCAGCAACCAGTTACGGGCAGTGACACACCACCTGTCCCCGGGAACCAGGCCGGGAAACCGGTACTGCGGCATCGGGGTTGACAAGTCGTTGCCGATCGCGCGCTGGTGTTCGAGGAATTCCGCCGTCACGACGGCGCAAATGGTGTGCAGACCCAGATCTTCCGGCCCCGTCGAGCAGCAACCGTCGCGGTAGAAACCGGTCATCGGCTCACCACTGCACGGCTGCAACGGGCCGCCCAACACATTGCGCTCAGACATCGATCGCCCTCACCATCTCCACCACACGTCGCAGCTGATCGACGTCGGAACTTGTTGGAATGAGCTGGATTTCGTCGGCACCGACTGCTCTGAACTCGGCTAGCACCGCAGCTAAACCGTCCTCGTCGCCGGCGAAGCCGGTGCTCGGCGCCATCGCGTCGACGTACTCGGCCGGTATCCAGTTCATGTAGCGCCGCAGGTGCCGGTGCACCTGGCGGCGGGCCTGCTCGAGGGGACCGAGCGCAAACCAGAACGAGGTGGCCAGGTGCGGCTTCGGCTTGCCCCGCTGCGCCCAGGCGATGCGCGCCACGTCGAACAACTCGTTCTGCTTGGCGACGTCGAGGTCCAAGGTGGTGCCGGCCAGGCCGTCGGCCCACGCCGCGGCGCTGCGAACGGTCTTGGGCCCGATGGTCCCGACCAGCAACGGCGGACCGCCGGGCTGAACCGGCGCCGGCCCGACCGGCAGCGTCGACTCGGTGATCTTCTCGCCGGCCCACACCCGCTTCATCACCGCGACCCGCTCGGCCATGCCGCGCATGGTCTGCGTCGCCGGATCCGCGCCGACCGACCGGTAGTCCTCGACACGGCCGCCGACGCCGACGCCGACGGTCAACCGCCCACCGCAGAGCACGTCCCCGGTCGCCAGCGCCTTGGCGAGTGTCGGGTTACCGGGTGTTAAGTTTAGCCCGTGGATGCCGTCATTTACACCCGAGTCTCCAGCGACCCCAGCGGCGGTGGCCGATCTGTCACTGACCAGGAGCGCGAGTGCCGCCAGGTGTGTGAGCGCAACGGCTGGCCCGTGCGGCGAGTGTTCACCGACAACGACCGGGGGGCGTCCCGCTACTCGGGCGACCGGCCAGCATGGCGCGACCTCAAGGCTGATCTGCGCCCCGGCGACGTGCTGGTGTGCTGGGAGGCCAGCCGGTCCACCCGCGACCTGGAGGAGCACATCCTGCTCCGCAACCTCTGCGCCGAGCGCGGAGTGCTGCTGTCCTACTCGGGCGGCACAGTGCTGGACCTCCGCGAGGGCGACGACAGAATGCGGGCCGGGTTGGACGCCCTGCTGTCCGAGCATGAAGCTGAGCGTATCCGCACCCGTGTCCTTCGCGGGAAGCGTTCAGCGGCAGCCGAAGGCAGGCCGTCGACCCGGCCACCGTGGGGCTACCGAAGGGTGGACGTGGCGAAGTGGGAACCCGACCCGCTGGAGGCTCCACGGGTGCGCGAGGCCGTTGAGCAGCTACTGGCCGGTAAGACTCAGTACGCGGTGCTGGAGTGGCTGCGTTCCACAGACGGCTACTCGCCCGCGTCACCAACGATGCTGCGCCGCGCACTGCTCAACCCGGCGCTGGCTGGCCTTCGCAAGCACCAAGGCGAGATCGTGAAGGACGACCACGGCAGACCGATTAAGGCCAAGTGGGAGCCGATCATCACCGAGGAGCAGCACCGCCAGCTCGTCAACCGCGCCAAGTGGATGACGGAACGCTACGGGTTCAACTCACAGCCAGGACCGGAAGCCAAGTACCTGCTCACCGGCATCGCCAAGTGCGGGGTGTGCGGAGACGGCCTGCGCTACTACCTGAAGAAGGGCCGCGTCACGCCGTGCTACGTGTGCCACGCTGGTCACGTCTCGCGACCGGTCGCGATGCTCGACAAGGCTGTCGAGGACGAGCTGTTTAAGCGGCTCAACGAAGTTGACCCGTCGCAGTATGAGTCCGACGATGCGGACGACAGCGCGGTCCTGGCCGAGATTGACGACCTGGAGGGGCAACTGGCCGAGTGGGAGGCGGAGGCACTCGGGGGCCGCGTGAGTCCCGGCGTGTTCGGTAGAGCCGAGCAGAGCCTCACCGCACGGATCGAGGCGTTGCGGGCCAAGCTGGCTGCGCCGACCGAGCGCGAGTTCGATCCTGACGAGTGGCCCGACATGCTCATGGGCGAGAAGCGGCGCATCGTGCGTGGCCTGTTTCAAGTCACCGTGCCGAAGCTGGAACGCTGGGTGCGTGCGACTCCCGAGGATGTGCTGATAACGCCGATCTAGGCTTGGGCGGGAACAGGTTTCGGACGAGTAGCCATTGCTCGCGGGTAAGTGGTTGGCTGCTCATGGCTCGCACACTAGAGCCACGGACCGACCCTTCCCCGGCGTGTCGAACTAGTTTCACGCCCGAGTCCGTCTGCGAAAAAGTGCTGTAAACTTGTAGGTAGATAGCACGGAATGTTATGTCCCGCAGTCGACTACGACTCTTACACATCCACGCAACACCGGAGCAGACCCATGACCGCAGTGGCCGAACGGTTGAACAAGTCAACCGCCGCAACGTATCTCGGCGTCAGCGAACGGACGCTCGACCTGTGGCGTGCACAAGACCGAGGGCCGAGAAGTTGGACGCTCGGCGGCCGGGTGTACTGGTTGCGGGAAGATTGCGACCGATGGATCGAAGCCCAGATTGCCGCGACGGCACGCGGAGGTGTCCGGTGACCGTGGAACCGCCGTGGAACAAAGGCTCTAGAGCGGGCTTTGAGCGACGGGCATTGAAGCTGCAGCAGCCGCTATGGCTAAAGGTCGCCCTCCTGGCCTATGCGCGTGTAGGTGCCAACGGCCACGCCAACTTCCAACGCGGTGAGCTAGAGGCCATATTCGGCCAGAAGCGGCAGAACATCGACCGGGCGATACGGAAGGCCATCACCGAGGATTGGCTGCAAGAGGAGTCATGCAGCGAATGCCTGCTCCCTCCAGGCGATTTCATTGAGATGTCATTCGGCAATGATCAGCAAGCTTGCAAAATCCATCCGCCCCCAAGAGAGATCAAAAGAGGGCCAGACAAAACCGCAGGTCGGACAGGGCAAGTTGAATCACTGAGTGTTGAAAAGTGCATCGCTGAGGGATGCAAAACCCTCTCTCTCAGTGATTCACGCCAGGCGGTGAGCGCATGACCACGATGACATCACCGTACCCACGCCGCACCCAGTGCCCCGTCTGCGATCAGTGGGTGTGCGTGTCCAGAAGCGAGGGCAAGCTGCGGCACCACGGCCCCAAGGCCACCCTTGCCCGACATCCGGCCGACGCCTTGATGAGGTTTTCCGCCGCACAGTGACCGCCGATGAGATGGCGTACCTGAGGACCCTCTGGCGCATCGGGGACGTGGCACCCATAGAGCGATGGCTTGACGTGACATGCCCGCCATACCTGCCCGCCGCAGAGGATGCTGGATGCGCCGACCGCGAGCTGGCCGCGTTGGTTCAGCATGCTCGCCAATGGATCACACAGACGCTACGTGAGTCCGGGATCGTATCGTGAGCGGAATCACCTTGTACCCGTGCTCAATTCAGCTCACCGGCCATCCAGCCCAGCACGGCCTAGCCGACCTCACGCTCACGGTCGACACGAACGACACCCACCTGACGCGGGTGGTGTTGACCATGGATCAGCTACTGGACCTCCACGAACAGCTAACCCGCAAGCTCGCCGAACTTCCCTTCCATCTCGTAAGCGAGGCACAGTGACCACCTACGTTGCCAGCCCACCCAGCGAAGATCCGGTGGAACGGTTGCGCGAGCTGAACATTCAGATTCGCCACCTCAAGGCACTCCTGGCAGAGGCAGACGACGAGATCGCGAAGCGGGACGCGACTATTCAAGAGCTGACCATCGACCTCATCCAGGCCGAACAGCAAGCAGCCCGAGCAAAACCACCCCCGCCAACCCCTGAACGTGCGCCCACGGTCCATGCAGGCCGCAAAACGGGCGTGCTGACGAAGCTCTGTCTGTGCGGTGCCGACGCCGAACCCGGCAAGACCCACTGCGGCGACTGCAAACCGCAACGCGACCGCAGCAGCGATGCACCACCCAAACACAAGCACCTCCACACCACGCGATGGACGAAACTGTCCAAGCGATTACGCAAAGCCTCACCATTCTGCGAAAGCTGCGGGACGACAACCGACCTCGTGGTTGATCACATCATCCCACTCAGTGAACGAGCAGACCTCGCATACGAGCCACTGAACTGCCGTGTCCTGTGCCGGACCGAGAACGCCAGCCGTCGCGCCACCTGCACCGACGAGGAACGTCAGATGGTCCTCGACCGCATCGCCGCCCGCAAGCGCAGACGCACGGCCATCTGAAAGAGCATCCGCACCGGGCCGTCCCACCGCATCAAAGAGCAGTCTCTGGCCTATCAAAGAGCAGTCTCTGACCCCGGTGGATGGTGCCCTGTGCCAGTTGTGCCACCTGTGCCACCCTCCCGAAACCCACTGCGGCACAGCAGCACTGGCGGGTTGGGGTCGATCGCGACCATCGTGACAGACCATGCAAAGCGGGGAGCGCCAACTTTGGGCCGCGCACACGATGAAAAGCCACCCCCACCTGCGGGAGCGGCCTAACGAGAATGGTGACGCTTAGTGGCGACCCCGCCTGTTCGAGCGCCGCGCAACGCGGCTACCGATGCGCCGTTGCCGTGGCGTCCGGGCGACCTGACCGGGAGCGCCAGGTTCGCCGACTTCTGCCGGAAGTTCATCAAGGTGCCACGCGGCCACGACGCGCTCAAGCCGCTGCTCCTGCGGGACTGGCAGCGTGAGTTGGTCGCTCCCGCGATGGACGGCGACGGCGTGCACACGCTCGTCCTGTGCCTGCCCCGTGGCTCCGGCAAGACCAGCCTGCTGGCCGCATGGGCGATCTACGAGCTGCTGTGCGGGCCGATAGGTGCCCAGGTGATCGTCGTCGCGGTCGATGAGCGCCAGGCGGGAATCCTCGGCAACGCCGCGAAGCGGATGTGCCAGCTTGATGAGCACCTGGCCGACCGGATCGTGCCGTTCACCGACAGGATCACTTGCCCGGTCAGGGGTAGCAGCATCCAATGGTTGCCCGCCGCCGAGGCCAGCTTGCAGGGCTTGGCCCCGTCCCTGGCGCTCATCGACGAAATCGGCTACGTGGATCAAACCGTCTGGGAGAGTGTACTTCTCGCGGCCGGTAAGTGGCCGAAGTCCCTCACGGTGGGCATCGGCACACCCGGCACCCGGCCGGACAATGTGCTGGCCCAGATGCGGCAGTACGCCATCGACCGGCCCGACGATCCGTCGTTCGCCTACGTCGAGCACTCCGCCGCTGGTTTCGAGCAGCACCCGCCCGACTGCGAGCACTGCTGGGAACTGGCGATGCCCAGCCTCGACGACTTTCTGGACCGGGACGCCGTCCGCTCCACGTTGCCGCCGCGCACCAGCGAGGGCGCGTTCCGCAGAGCGCGTCTGTGCCAAGCGGTTTCGACCGTCGAGAACCCGCTGGTCGATGAGGCCACCTGGAGCGGCCTGTGCCGTCCCGAGCCGATCCCCGATGGCGCGGACGTTGTTCTTGCCCTTGATGGTTCGTGGGGCGGTACCGGTGCCGACAGCACGGCGCTTGTCCTGGCAACCATCGGCGCTGAACCTCATGTGGACCTCTACCGGGTCTGGGAGAACGACGGCTCCCCGCATTGGCGCGTGCCGATCCTGGAGGTTGAGGACGCCATCCGCGAGGCGTGCAAACGCTGGCGCGTGAAAGAGATTGCCGCCGACCCGTTCCGTCTCGGCCGCACCCTGCATGTGCTGGCCGGTGAAGGTCATCGAGTCACCGAGTTTCCGTTCAGCCCGTCCCGCGTCACCCGCGCCACTACCGACCTGCACTCGGCACTCGTAGGCGGAAAGCTCACTCACACAGGCGATCCTACTCTGACAAGGCATGTCCTGTCCACGCAAGTTCACGAAGATGGCAAGGGCGCGTTGAGGATCGGGAAAGCCAACCGCCGTCGCGGGGCAGCCAAGATCGACGCCTGCTCGGCCCTGCTGATCGCTCACAGCCGCAGTACGTGGCTGGCCTCCAAACCGACTAAGAAGCGAAGGACCATCGCGTTCTAATGACCAGCCCCTCTCTGTCCCCGCAGGAACCGGAGATCGACTCCCAGCGTCTGGTAGACGTGCTCTTGGCGCTCGACGCCGTCCAGTATCAACTTCGCCGTCTGCAGACCCATTACGACGGCATGGCCGCTATCGAGTTCTTGTCGCCTGAGGCGCGAGAAGCGTTGGAGGGCAGGCTATCTGAAATCTACGTCAACGTGCCTCGGCTTGTGGTGTCCTCGATCACCGAGAGGCTGAACATCACGGGCTGGACTGGCGCGGACGCCGACCTGGCCGAAACAGATCTGGTACGCCAATGATTTGGACGTGCAGGGCGACCTGGCACACTCCGAGGCACTGCTGTTCGGCCGGTCGTACTCATGGGTCTGGGCCGGTTCGTCCGGCCCGCGCATCTCGATTGAGTCCGCGAGGCAGACCGCCGTACTGGCCGATCCCGGCACACGCGAGATCACGTCGGCGGTGAAACGCTGGCACGCGTCGGCCGGGTTGGGCGTGGGCAGCACCCAGGCCGTCCTTTTGCTCCCAGACCGGATAGAGCACTGGGCCACCACGCTGGGCGCGGAGATCGGCGGATTCACCCTGCAGCGCGTGGACCCCAATCCGCTGGGTTGTGTTCCGGTTTCCCAGTTCACCAACCAGGGCCGTCTGCTCAACAGTTGGGGCTATCGGGGCATTGACGAAATCGCCTACCCGTCAAGGCTGCTCATGGGATCGGGGGTCTACAGCGAGATAGACGACGTGATCCCGCTGTCGTCGGCGCTTTCAAAAGCGTTGTTCGACCTGATGTGCTGCCTGGAAGCGACCGGCCGTCCACGCCGCTACGCCTCGGGTATCGAGCTGATGGAGCGCCCGCGACTCGACCACCAGGGCAACCCCGTGCTCGACAGCGACGGCAACCCGATCATCGACACTGTCAACCCGTTGGCCGAGGAAGCGTCCCGCACCTGGATCAGTGAAAATGCGGATGCCAAGTTCGGGCAGCTCGACGCCGCTGACCTCAAGGGATTCACCGACGCGGTCAACGTCATCGTGCAGCAGATCCTCGCCGTAACAGCCCTCAGCCCTTCATATCTCGGAGTCCTGACCAACCAACCGCCGAGCGCGGACGCCCTCCGCGCTAGCGAGTCCTCGCTGATCGCCCGCGTGGAGCAGAAGCAGAAGCTGTTCGGCAAGGCATGGGAGCGCACCATGCAACTGGCGATAGCGGTGGAGACGGGCCGCGATCCGCGCACCGTGGACGCTAAGCCCGTGTGGCGACCGGCCGACCAGTCCAGTGACGCCCAGGCTGCCGACGCCGTCACCAAGCTGTATCAGGTTGGTCTCCTGGGCCGTTCCGCTGCGCTGCGCAAGCTGGGCTACACCGACGAGGAAATCGACGCGATCCGCGAGGACGAAACCAACGACGTTGTGGCCGCGAAGAAGGGCGACCCCCTGTCGCAGTACATGAACCGGTCCAACCCGCAACTGTAGGAAGGAACCCAATGGACGAGAACACCCCCGAATTGGCCCCTGGGCCGGACGCTGACGCTCCAACAGATGCACCCCTGGCCGACGACACCTCGGAAACGGCAGAGGCCGACTCAGAGCCAGAAGACGACGGCCGGACGTTCGGCTACGACTACGTCAAAGGGTTACGCGAGGAAGCGAAGTCGTGGCGCATCAAAGCCGCCAAAACCGACGAGCTGCAAGCACGGCTCCACGCCGAGCTGACGAAAGCCGATGGCCGACTCGCGGACTGGCAAGACCTGACATTCGACCCCGAGCATCTGGCCGACCCGCAGAAGCACGCCGACGCCATCACCGAACTGTTGAAAGCCAAGCCGCACTACGCAACTCGCAAGCCTGCTCCCGGCTCGACAATTCACCAAGGCCCGGTTGGCGCACCCGTGGCACCGAAGCCGGACCTGATCGCCGGGCTGCGGGCAGCAATGCAACGCTGAGAAGCGTTGATATATACTTGAGTTGGCCGATGCCAACCTTTTCGCGGTAGATCCGCATTCATCCGCCCCTTGATAGGGCCGGGCTACTCACTCTCTGTTTGAGAAAGCCCACTCACTTGACTAACCAACTGTCGAGCAACTCGACCGCGTTTATCCCCGAAATCGTCGTCCAGACGGTACTGCAACCGCTGACCGCGAAATCGGTTGTCCTGTCGCAGAATCCGCGTATCTTCGACTCGTCCCAGCCCATCCGCGTGCCCCGTATCGGACAGGCCACAGTCGGCTGGTACGCCGAAGGCGCGACTACCAACCTCACGGACCTGGCCGTCGATGAAGTCGATCTGCTGCCAAGCACACTCGAATCACTCCGAAGCCTGACCGTCGTGAGCAAGCAGCTCCTCCGCAGCGCCGCCATTGGTGTCTCCGAAACGCTCTCGGCCCGTATGTCCACCGACATTGCCTTGGCAATCGACGCTGCGTTCCTGACCGGCAGCGGCACCGCTGGCACCAACGTGATCGGGCTGCTCAATCAGCCGTCGATCCTGACGCAGACCTACGCGGCTGCCAGTGGCAGCAGCATTGTCGCGGGAAGCCTGCAAGACACGGACACTTGGCTGACCGCCATCGGCACGTTCACTGCCCAGCACTTGGACCTCACCACGTCGTCCTTTGTGATCCACCCGAACGACCTGTACGCCACGGGCGGGATTCTGCAGGCCAAGGATTCGTTGGGGCGCGGCCTCTTTCAGCCCTCGCCGTCCGCAGGCGTTCCCGGTTCGATCTACGGCGTGCCTGTTGTGCCGACCACACAGACCACGCAGGGCACGATCCTGCTAGTGGACTGGTCGCAGGTTCTGATCGTTCGCGACCTCGCACCGGAAGTCGACGTGCTGACCGAGCTGTTCGCCCAGCAGTCCAGCATCGGCATCGCCGTTGAGTCCCGCTGGGACATCGGCCTGGCCCACCCGCAGGCTGTGCTGGCTCTCACCGCTGCGGCGTAGTGAACACGCCGCCGCAGGTATCGGACCTCACGAACCTGCTCTACGGCGACAGCGGGCAGACGGTCGACGCCACCCAGGGAGCAGAGGTGCTGTCGGCTGTCGGCCAGCTCGCTAACGCCTACACGCGGGGCGTGGGCTGGACTGACGGCGTTCCGAACGCGGACATATCCAGCGTGATCCTCACAGCGTCGGCCCGGCTACTGGCCCACCCCCGCCAGCTCGCGGTGGATGAGACGGTCGGGCCTGACTCGGCATCGTTCCGTGGCGGGTTCACCGGCTGGTCTGTGCTGGAAACCATTGTGCTGAACAGGTATCGGGTCACAGCGGTATGAACGTCCTGGTGTACCGGCCCTCGGCTGCGGCCGGGGGGCTGGACCGCAACGGCGATCCAATCGACAGCTCCGGCGACGTGATCCGCCAAACCTCACCAGGTACCTACATTGGCGAGTTGACCGGCGTCGTGCTAGCGGACCCCGATGTTCAATCGTTGAGTCGCGGTACCGATACCGGAACGGTGGAAGGGAATGCGACGGCCCGTGGTGCGTTTGCATCCATCGAAGCCCTGCTCGGTGCCCCTGTCGGCGCGGCAATTACGTTGCAGCACAACGACATAGTTGTCACGGACCAGGGTGTCAGCTTCCAGCTAGTCGGTCCTCGCGCTTATGGCAGACCGAATGTCATCACCGGCCAGCCCGTGCGGATCAACGGCGTGAGCTATTACTACCTCCGCGCCGTGGCCCTCGCGTGAACTGAATACTTGCCCGCTATGGCGGGCGTCTAACGTGCTCCCCGCCCACCTGGTTGTCGCCTTGGCGGGGAGCGCCTAGCAACATCGCCAGGCGTTTTGCCGACGCGTGGGTTTCCTTGGCCCAGGAGCTGGCGATGGGCGTGGGCTGGTTACCCGCGCCACTAGTGCGCCGTCTCGGCTGCACCGAACACCCCCCGGTTCTTCCTAGCCGGGGGGTGTTTTGCCGTTGTGCCAGTTGTGCCACACTTCCGATCCCCGGCTTGGGTGCCCTTGGCGAACCTAGATGTGTCTAGGCACGGAACACCTGAAATATGTTGTCGCGCAATGCAACTCAGCGTGTTACTGTTTCGGCCATGACAACAATCAACTCATTCCGCCAGAGAATCCACCAGGAGCAGGAAGCCCAGAAGTGTGCCCTGCGGGCCGAGCTGGCCCGACCGCTCGCCGCGTCCCCGGCGTGGCTTCGGATCAAGGCCGAGCTACCTCCGCTAGCCTGACCCCACCCAAAGCGAACCCCCGCGCCTACCACGACGAGGCACGGGGGTTTCGCTATGGGGGTGCGGGTTAGGCGAACCCAACCGCGACGGGCTGCTTCTTGCCGTCGACCGTTGACCAGGTGTCCTTGCGGAACACCTTGGACGTACCATCGGCGCGGTGGATTTCCAGGCTCCCGTCCTTGCGCTCGCTGAACGTGTCGCCCTCGGCCGGGAAGTTTTCCTCCCACGGCTCATCCAGCAACGTGACCTTGACTGCCATACCATTCCTCCATATCGGGTTCGCCGCACGCATGTTCGAGCGGTCCACGCCCAGCGTGACAGGGTCCTCCGACAACTCGCGGAAGACACGCCGATGGGAAATACACCGGCTGTGACCTACGAGCGATATAAGACCGGGCGGCGGGTGCAGTTGCTGTTTACCGTGTCGGCACAGCCCCGCTGCACTGGTATGAGAACGGAGAGCACAACTCCGGATCGCCACCGTTCTGGCCCCCGTAGAACCCCGGCGTGTCTTCCACCTGTCGCCGAGGCCCGTTCCATGCGTGACCGCCACAGTCCGCGTCGGCCTGGTGTACGCCGTAGCAGTCACCTGGCGCGGCCGTCGCCACTGGTGCGAGTGCGATAGCCGCCACGGCAGCGGCGAGGAAGATTACGGTTCTCATGGGTTGACCTCCTGGTTTGTTGTACCCGCCAAACCAGCCTGGTATTGGCCAGCATCACCGGGTCGTGCAGTTGCGGCACGATCACCGTCGTCACCAACCGGACCCGATCGGTCCACGCGGACAGTGCGCCCAGCAGCGTCAACGTCTCCGGGTTGTCGAAGGCCATCCGCTCTCCCCAGCACAGCGACGAGAACGGACCGTCGTCGATCGCACGCGCCCAGTGCCGCAGCACGCCGGCATCCAGGTCCGGCTCCATGACCGGCATGGTCATCGCTACCTGCACGAGGGCGATTCTGGCATGCAGGTCGGCTTCAGTGGTTCACTGGCAAGCAGAATGCCGATCGCTTTCAACCACACCATCGTTGCGGCCCGCGACAAGCGCGAGTCCGCCGAGTTCCTCAGCGAGCTGTTCGGGATGCCGCGCCCCGCCTCATTCGGCCGCTTCCTGGTCGTGGAGCTCGAGCACGGCGCGACGCTGGACTACCTGGACGTGGCCGACGGCGACGAGATTCACCCGCAGCACTACGCGTTCCTCGTCTCCGAGGACGACTTCGACGCGATCTACGGCAAAATCACCTCTCGCGGCCTCGATCACTGGGCTGATCCGAGCGGGCAACGGGCGGGAGAGATCAACACCAACGACGGTGGTCGCGGTGTCTACTTCCGCGACCCCGCAGGCCATTTCCTGGAGATCCTGACCCGGCCGTACGGCTCGGGCGGCTAGCCGGCACCACGCCCGCGGCGCCTGCTTTCCTGGGCTCGGTAGTCGTCGGCCAGTCGACCGACGTGATCGGGCAGTGCGCCGGCCGCGACGTCGGCCAGGCTGGTCTGCTCGAGCACCGAGCGCATGCTGGCCCGCAGCGCCCGCCAGACGTCGGTCAGCGCAGTGGTCGGGCCCGTATAGGCCAAATCGCCCAGCCCGATGTCTCGCACACTGGCCAGCGGGCCGTCGATGCACCGCAGCACATCGGCGATGCTGATCTCGGTTGCGGGACGGGCCAATTCATAGCCACCGTCGCGACCGCGATGGCTACGCACCAGCCGATCGGTCCGTAGCTCGGACAAGATGTCGACCAGGAACTGCGGCGGGATGCTCTGGGCGGTGGCCAACTCGTCGGTGGTGACCCGCACCCCGTCACCGAAGGTGGCCAGTTGGATCATCGCCCGCACCGCGTACTCCGCCTTGGCAGACATCCGCATGGACGTGGATCCTTTCATCTTCTCAGCCGGTGACAGCGAGAACCGCGTCGGCATATTCGGGACGGCACACCACCAGGTCGGGCAGCAGCGGATCGGCCCGGTTGTATTCCAGCGGTGACCCGTCGATGCGCGAGGTGTGCAGACCGGCTGCGCGGGCGACCGCGACCGGCGCAGCCGAGTCCCATTCGTACTGCCCGCCGGCGTGCACGTAGACGTCGGCTAATCCCTGGATGACCGCGGCGACTTTCGCTCCGGCCGATCCCATCTCGACCAGCGTGCCGTTCAGCTGGTCGCGGACCTGCAACGCAATCGCGGGTGGGCGGGTGCGCGATACGACGATGCGTGGCGCTCCGGTGTGCTCCGGCGGCGGCGCCGGCTCGGGCGTGGCCAGCGTGACGTCTTGTGCGGGAAGCGCAACCGCCCCGGCGACCAGCTGACCGGATTGCCAGAGCGCGACGTGCACGGCCCAGTCCTCGCGGCCGAGTTCGGAGAACTCCCGGGTGCCGTCCAGTGGGTCGACGATCCACACCCGCTTGGCGCTCAACCGCACCGGGTCGTCGACGCCCTCCTCGGAGAGCACCGCGTCATCCGGACGCATCCGGGCCAGCGCCTCCATCAGATAATCGTGAGACCGCTTGTCACCGGCAGCTTTTCGTTCGGCTGCTGTCGCTTCGGCGAGCTCCTCGCGCACACCGAGCAACAGCTTGCCTGCCGCGGCGGCCAGCCGGGCCGCGACGTCGTGGTCGCTGTGATCGCTCAACTCCGCACCTCGATCAATTCGATGACTTGCCGGGCCAGCTCGTCCAGGCTGCGGTCCGGGATGAGCCGCAAGTCGGGATTCTTCGGCCGCTGGTAGGGGCTGTCGATTCCAGTGAAGTGGGTGATCTCGCCCGCACGCGCTTTAGCGTAGAGGCCTTTGGGGTCGCGCCGCTCGCAATCCTCCAGCGGGGTATCGCAGAACACCTCGAGAAAGTCGAGCCCGGCCTCAGCGTGCACCCGGCGAGCCAGCTCGCGATGCTCGGCCAGTGGACTGATCGCCGGGACCAGCACGGTGTGGCCGGCTTCAGCGAGCAGCGCCGCGACGTGGGCCAGTCGACGCAGGTTCTCGGCCCGGTCGGCCATGCTGAAGCCCAGGTCGGCGTTCAGGCCGTGGCGCAGATTGTCGCCGTCGAGAACGAAAGCGAGAACACCGCTTTCGAGCAGCTTCTGCTCGACGAGCATCGCCACCGACGACTTGCCCGACGCCGACAGTCCGGTGAACCACAGGGTGCGGCCCCGCGATATGCGGTCCTTGGCGGTCACCAGCGAGGTGTGCCGCACCGTGTTGGGGCTCGACGACAGACCCGATGCCTCACGCAACACCATGCCCGCGGCGACGGTCCCGTTGGTGTCCGGGTCGATCAGAATGAACGATCCGGTGCTGGCATTGCGGGTGTACTCATCGAGCAGCAGAGGCACCTGTGAACGCAACGAGATCCGGCCGAGTTCGTTGAGCTGCAGCGTCTTTGCGTCCTTGTCCCGGCGCAGGGTGTTGACGTCGAGGCGGTAGTCCAGTGCGGTGACTCGCACTCGCGTGGTCCGGGTGGTGTGCTTGATCAGGTAATCACGTCCGGCTTCGAGCGCGGCGGCGTCGGCCATCCAGCACACCGTCGCGTCGAACTCCTGGGTGACCCTCGGCGCGTTGCCGGGCCGGGCAACCATGTCGCCACGCGAGATGTCGATGTCGTCAGCGAGGCTCACCGAGACCGCCATCGGCGGAAACGCTTCTGCCACTGGCCCGCTCGGCCCCTCGATCGCGGTGATCCGGGTGGGCTTGCCGGTCGGCAGCACCACCACCTCGTCGCCCGGGCGCATCACGCCGCTGGCCACCGTGCCCGCGTAGCTGCGGTGGTCTTGATGCTCGCGGGTCTGCGGGCGGATGACGTACTGCACCGGGAACCGCACGTCGACCAGATTGCGGTCGGCGGCGATGTACACCTCTTCGAGGTGCGACAGCAACGCCGGTCCGTCGTACCACGGGGTGTGATCGGACTTGGTCACCACGTTGTCGCCGTGCAACGCCGACATCGGGATGGTCAGCACGTCTTGCACGTCGAGCCGGGTGGCGAAGGCGTAGAACTCGTCCCGGATCGACTCGAAAGTGGCTTTGTCCCAATCGATCAGGTCCATCTTGTTGACGGCGAGCACAATGTGCTCGATGCCCAGCAGCGATGCCAGGAACGTGTGCCTGCGGGATTGCTCCAACAGACCGTGGCGGGCGTCGACCAGCACGATGGCCAGCTGCGCGGTGGAGGCGCCGGTCACCATGTTGCGGGTGTACTGGATGTGGCCCGGAGTGTCGGCGATGATGAATTTGCGCTTGGGAGTGGCGAAGTAGCGGTAGGCGACGTCGATCGTGATGCCTTGTTCACGCTCAGCGCGCAACCCGTCGGTGACCAGTGACAGGTCGGTGTATTCGTGGCCGCGGTCTTTGGAGGTGCGTTCGACCGAGGCCCACTGGTCGTCCATGACGGCTTTGGAGTCATAGAGCAGCCGGCCGATCAAGGTGGATTTGCCGTCGTCCACCGAACCGGCAGTGGCGATGCGCAGCAACGTTGCCATCAGAAGTACCCCTGCCGTTTGCGGTCTTCCATGCCGGCCTCCGAAATCCGGTCGTCAGCTCGGGTGGCGCCGCGTTCGGTCAGCCGCGAGACCGCGGTCTCGGCAACCACTTCGGCGACGGTGGCCGCCTCCGACTCCACACAGCCGGTGCAGGTGACGTCGCCGACGGTGCGGAACCGGACGGTCGTCTCGAACACCTTCTCGTCGGCGCGTGGCTGCAGGTGGCGATCGACGGCGAGCAGCATGCCGTCGCGTTTGAAGACTTTCCGGCGATGGGCGTAGTAGATCGGCGGCAGCGTGATCTTCTCGGCGCCGATGTAGGACCAGATGTCGAATTCGGTCCAGTTGGACAGCGGAAACACCCGGATGTGCTCGCCCTTGTGGTGGCGGCCGTTGTAGATGTTCCACAGCTCGGGCCGCTGCGCCTTGGGGTCCCATTGGCCGAACTCGTCGCGGAAGCTGAACACCCGCTCTTTGGCGCGCGCCTTCTCCTCGTCGCGGCGGGCACCGCCGAACGCGGCGTCGAACTTGTTCTCCCGGATCGCGCGCAGCAGCGTCACGGTCTGAATCGGGTTGCGCGACGGGATGGTTTCGACAACGCGGCCCGCGTCGATGTCGTCTTGCACCTTGGCGACGACGAGCCGCACCCCGGTCTCGGCCACCATCTCGTCGCGGGTGGCGATGACCTCGTCGAAGTTGTGGCCGGTGTCGACGTGCATCACCGGGAACGGCAGGCGGCCGGGCTTGAACGCCTTGAGCGCCAGATGCAGCATCACGATCGAGTCTTTGCCGCCGGAGAACAGCAGCACCGGCCGCTCGAATTCGGCGGCGACCTCGCGGATGATGTGGATCGCCTCGGCCTCCAGCGAACGCAGGTGGCTCAGTTCGTATTGCCCGGGGACCGGGAGGTGATCAGTCGCCCCCCCGGCTGGACTGGCCGTCGCCTCTGTCATCGACTTCCTCGATTCCCGGTAAAGTGGGTAGTTTTGGTCATGTTTACAGGCATTACCCAGTATGAAACCAGCCGACTGCGCAGCTGTCAACGGATTCAGCACGGACTCCTCCGCGTCGACCGTGACGACGTTGCGAAAAATCGCCAGAATTCTCGCGCCAGTTTCACGCTCGCCGGACCGGCGAGGGGAGGGCGAGCGGAAAAGCGGGCTTCGCTAGCCCGTGACCTCGTTGAGCTCGCCGGTGGCGACGTCGAAGATGAACCCGCGCGCCGAGGTGTGCTTGGTGACGAATGGGCTGTTCTTGATCCGGTGCAGCGACTGCCGGACATCCTCGGCGATATCGGGGAAAGCCTCGGCCGACCACGGCGGCTTGACCCCGGTCTCGTCCTGGATCTTTCGCTTGAAGTCGTCGTCGGTGAAGGTCAGCATTCCGCAGTCGGTGTGGTGGATCAGGATGATCTCGGTGGTCCCCAGCAGGCGCTGGCTGATGGACAGCGAACGGATCGCATCGTCGGTGACGACACCGCCGGCGTTACGGATGACGTGGGCCTCACCCTCGCCCAGGCCGAGCGCGCGGTAGACATCGAGCCGCGCGTCCATGCACGCCAAGACCGCGACGTGCTTACTGGGCGGCAGTGGCAGTGGACCCTGAAATGACTTCGCATATCCGGCGTTGTTGGCCAGGTAATCGTCGGTGACTGTCACAGCCGTCTCCTCGTATTCGCTGAACGCACACTTCGGCTATCGAGCCTAATGACGCCGGCGGCGTGATTCAGCGGTCCGAATCACCCGGATCGCAATGCGCGCCCTTTCACCGAACGACGATGCGTCTCCTAGTCTGAGCCAATGCGACAGGGGCGAGGCCGGTAGCGATGACCCGCTTCCTGGCACGTCGAGTGCTGAACTACGTCGTGCTCCTGACGCTGGCGTCGTTTCTGACGTTCTGCCTGACATCGGTGGCGTTCTCCCCGCTGGAAAGCCTGATGCAGCGCAGCCCTCGACCGCCACAGACCGTGATCGACGCCAAGGCCGCTGAGCTGGGTCTGAACAAACCCATCCCGCTGCGTTATGCGAATTGGGCCTCGCACGCGGTTCGCGGCGACTTCGGCGCCACTGTCTCCGGTCACCAGGTGTCGGGCGAACTGTGGCGCCGTATCGGGGTCAGCCTGCGTTTGCTGCTGATCGGGTCGGTGGCCGGGACGGTCATCGGCGTGGTGCTGGGCGCGTGGGGGGCGATCCGCCAGTACCGGCTCAGCGACCGCACCATCACGATGCTGTCGCTGTTGGTGCTGTCCGCCCCGACTTTCGTGATCGCGAACCTGCTGATCCTCGGAGCGCTGCGAGTCAACTGGGCGCTGGGTGCACAGCTGTTCCAGTACACCGGAGAAACGGCTCCTGCGGTGATCGACGGTGTGGGGGCGCGATGGGTGGACCGGTTGCAGCACTTGGTATTACCGACGCTCACGTTGACGCTGGGCACCGCAGCGGGATTCAGCCGGTATCAGCGCAACGCGATGCTCGACGTCCTCGGCCAGGATTTCATCCGCACCGCACGGGCCAAGGGGCTGACCCGTCGCCGCGCTCTGGTCAAGCACGGGTTGCGCACGGCGTTGATACCGCTGGCCACCCTGTTCGCCTACGGTGTGGCCGGTCTGGTGACCGGTGCGGTGTTCGTCGAGAAAATCTTCGGCTGGCACGGCATGGGTGAGTGGATGGTGCAGGGCGTGGCGACCCAGGACACCAATATCGTCGCCGCGATCACGGTGTTCGCCGGGTCGGTCGTCTTGCTGGCCGGTCTGCTCTCCGACTTCATTTACGCCGCGCTCGATCCCAGGGTGCGGGTGTCGTGACCGAAGCCGTGGATACCAGATTCGGTGTGCAGCCAGCCGAATTCGCTTCCCGCCGCACACTGGTGTTGCGTCGCTTCCTGCGCAGCCCCTCGGCGGTGACGTCGGTGGTCGTGCTGCTGCTGCTGTTCGTCGGCTGCTACACACTGCCGTCGTTTCTGCCCTACTCCTACACCGATCTGGATTACAACGCGCTGCTGCAGCCACCGAACAGCCGACACTGGTTGGGCACCAACGCACTTGGCCAGGACCTGTTGGCCCAGACCTTGCGGGGCATGCAGAAGTCGATGCTGATCGCGGTGTGCGTGGCGATCATTTCCACCGGCATCGCGGCTACCGTCGGATCGATCTCCGGCTACTTCGGCGGCTGGCGCGACCGGGTACTGATGTGGCTGGTGGACCTGATGCTGGTGGTGCCCAGCTTCATCCTCATCATGATCCTCACGCCGCGCACCAAGAGTTCCGGCAACGTCATCGTGCTGGTGTTGCTGTTGGCCGCCTTCGGCTGGATGGTCAGCTCACGGATGGTCCGCGGCATGACGATGAGTCTGCGCGAACGCGAATTCATCCGCGCCGCTCGGTACATGGGCGTCTCCAGTCGGCGAATCATCACCCATCACGTGGTGCCGAACGTGGCGTCGATCTTGATCATCGATGCGGCGCTGAACGTCGCCGGCGCGATCCTGGCCGAAACCGGGCTCAGCTTCCTGGGTTTCGGCATCCAGCCACCCGATGTGTCGCTGGGGACGCTGATCGCCGACGGCACCCAGTCGGCGACCACCTTCCCGTGGGTGTTCCTGTTCCCCGCCGGCGTCCTGGTGCTGATCCTGGTGTGCGCGAACCTGACCGGCGACGGCTTGCGCGACGCTCTTGATCCGGCCAGCGGCGTAGCGCAAGGCGGCCGTCGATGAGCCGCCTCCTGGACGTCACCGACCTGAGCGTCGATTTTCCCACCGAGGGGCCGCCGCTGAAAGCTGTGCGCAGCATGGACTTTCATGTCGACGCCGGCGAGGTTGTCGCGATCGTCGGCGAATCCGGCTCGGGCAAGTCGACGGCGGCGATGGCGGTGGTAGGCCTGCTCCCGGAGTACGCCGACGTTCGAGGTTCGGTGCGGTTGCAGGACACCGAACTGGTGGGCTTGCACGACGATGCGATGTCGCGGTTCCGGGGTAACCGGATCGGCACCGTCTTCCAAGATCCCATGTCGGCGCTGACCCCGGTCTACACCGTCGGCGACCAGATCGCCGAGGCGATCGAGGTGCACCAGCCGCACACCGCAAAGAAGGCAGCCCGGCAACGCGCGGTCGAATTGCTCGAACTGGTCGGCATTGCCCAACCCGATCGCCGTGCTCGCGCCTTTCCGCACGAGTTGTCCGGCGGCGAGCGCCAGCGGGTGGTCATCGCTATCGCGATCGCCAACGACCCCGATCTGTTGATCTGCGACGAGCCGACGACCGCTCTTGATGTCACCGTGCAAGCTCAGATACTCGAGGTGCTCAAAACCGCTCGCGATGTCACCGGCGCCGGCGTGCTGATCATCACCCACGACCTGGGCGTGGTCGGCGAATTCGCTGACCGCGCGCTGGTCATGTACGCCGGCAGGGTCATCGAATCGGCTGCGGTCGGCGCGGTCTACCGCGACCGCCGGATGCCTTACACCGTCGGGCTTTTGGGCTCGGTGCCGAGGTTGGACGCCCCGCAGGGCTCGCGTCTGGTGCCGATACCGGGCGCTCCCCCGTCGCTGTCGGCCCTGGAACCGGGCTGCCCGTTCGGGCCGCGCTGCCCGCTCGTCATCGACGCATGCCGCGCCGAGGAGCCAGCGCTCGCGCTGGTGGCACCCGACCATCAGGCTGCCTGTATCCGGACCGAGCTCGTGGTCGGCCGCAGTGCCGCAGACATTTACGGCGTCAGCACAGAACCCGAACCGGTCGAGCCCGGCGAGCCGCCCGTGGTGGTGCGCGTCCGCGACCTGGTCCGAACCTTCCCACTGACCAAAGGTGTGCTGTTCCGCCGCAATATCGGCGAGGTCCGCGCGATCGACGGCATCAGCTTCGAACTCCGGCAAGGGCGCACGCTGGCGATCGTCGGCGAATCCGGGTCGGGTAAGTCGACGACATTGCACGAGATCCTGGAATTGGTTCCGCCGCAATCGGGTTCGATCGACGTCTTGGGGGCCGATGTCGCGACGTTGACCCCGGCGAGTCGGCGGACATTGCGGCGGAACATCCAGGTCGTGTTCCAAGATCCGGCGGCGTCGCTGGATCCGCGGCTGCCGGTTTTCGAGCTCCTGTCAGAACCGTTGCACGCCAATGGGTTCAGCAAGGCCGACACCAGCGATCGGGTTGCCGAGCTGCTCGAGACGGTCGGCCTGCGTCGCGCCGACGCCAGCCGCTATCCGGCAGAGTTCTCCGGCGGGCAGAAGCAGCGCATCGGGATAGCACGTGCGCTGGCGTTGCGGCCCAAGATCCTCGCACTCGACGAACCCGTGTCCGCACTCGACGTGTCGATCCAGGCCGGCATCCTCAACCTGCTGCTCGACCTGCAGCAAGAGTTCGGCCTGTCGTATCTGTTCATCTCGCACAACCTTTCGGTGGTCAAGCATCTGGCCCACCAGGTCGCCGTAATGCACCGCGGCGTCTTCGTGGAGCAGGGCGACAGCGATGAGATTTTCAACAGGCCACAGCACGAGTACACCCGACGCCTGCTGGCCGCGGTGCCGCAACCGGATTCGGCCCGTGGCTAGCCCGGCGACGATGCGGGCCGTCCAGCGGCCCGAGGAGGAGCCGGGCAATCAGGCTAGCCCGGCGACGATGCGGGCCGTCCAGCGGCCCGAGGAGGAGCCGGGCAATAGCTGGAAAGCGGTTGCGGCCGTGCTCGCCGTCAGCCTGGTCTTCAGCGGGTGTTCGGCGGGCGCCGACGTGTCGGTTCCCGGTCCGAGCACCGCCGTCGGCGCCACCAGCGACGTCAATCCGCAGAACCCGGCGACACTGCGCGACGGCGGCGACCTGCGACTGGCGCTCACCGAATTCCCGTCGAACTTCAACACCTTGCACATCGACGGCAACTCCGCCGACGTCGCGAGCATGGTGAAGGCGACGTTGCCGCGTGCGTTCATCATCGGCGCGGACGGCTCCACAACGGTCGACGCCGACTACTTCAGCAATGTCGAACTCACTGGCACCAACCCACAAGTCGTCACCTACACGATCAACCCGAAGGCGACCTGGTCGGACGGAACGCCGCTGAGCTGGGAGGACATCGCCAGCCAGATTCATGCCACCAGCGGGGCTGACAAGTCGTTCGCCATCGCCGGCACCAACGGCAGCGAACGGGTGCAGTCGGTGACCCGGGGTGTCGACGATCGTCAGGCAGTGATCACCTTCGCCAAGCCGTACGCCGAGTGGCGCGGCATGTTCGCCGGCAACACCATGCTGCTGCCGAAGAGCATGACCGCCACCGCTGACGCATTCAACAAGGCGCAACTCTCCGGCCCCGGACCGTCGGCCGGGCCGTTCATCGTCTCCACGCTGGATCACACTCGACAGCGGATTGTGTTGACGCGCAACCCGCGTTGGTGGGGTTCACGGCCGCGCCTGGACCGCATCACTTTCCTGGTGCTCGACGACGCCGCGCGCCTACCGGCGCTGCAGAACAAAGCCATCGACGCCACCGGCGTGGGCAGCCTGGACCAGTTGACGATTGCGCGTCGTACAAAAGGCATTTCGATCCGGCGAGCGCCAACCCCGAGTTGGTATCACTTCACCTTCAATGGCGCCAAAGGTTCGATCCTGGCTGATCCGGCGTTGCGCCGCGCCGTCGCCGAGGGTATCGACCGGCGCAGCATTGCCGCCGTCGCCCTGCACGGCCTCAGCAGTGACCCGGCGCCGCTGAACAACCACATCTATGTACAGGGCCAACAGGGCTACGAGGACAACAGCGGCGTCGTCGCCTACGACCCGGAGAAGGCCAAGGCCGACCTCGACGCGTTGGGCTGGAAACTCAACGGTGAGTTCCGCGAGCGGAACGGACAGCAGCTCGTGGTCCGTGACTTGTTCTACGACGCGCAGACGAGTCGGCAGTTCGGCTTGATCGCGCAGCACAGCCTCGCTGAGGTCGGCGTCAAGCTCGACTTGCGCGCCAAGGCCGGCGGCGGCTTCTTCACCAACTACATCAATGTCGGCGCTTTCGACATCGCGCAATTCGGTTGGCAGGGCGACGCTTTCCCCCTCTCAGCGCTCACGCAGATCTATGCCTCCGATGGCGAAAGCAACTTCGGCAAGATCGGCAGCGCCGAGATCGACGCCAAGATCGAGCAGACGCTGCAGGAGCTGGATCCCGCCAAAGCGCGACTACTGGCCAACGAGGTCGACAAGCTGATCTGGGCCGAGGGGTTCAGCCTGCCGTTGACCCAGTCGCCGGGCAACGTCGCGGTCAACAGTTCATTGGCCAACTTCGGCGCGGCCGGGCTGGCGGATCTGAATTACGCGGCGATCGGGTTCATGCGCTGAGGAATACGAGCAAAGTTATGATCTTGGTGCCATGACCGCGACGATCGGCAGCCTCGACGTTGGCGCGCTCCCGCTCGCGCCGAAAAATCCCCTGCCCATTCTGCAGGTGCTGGCAGCGGCGCGGGTTTTGCACACCGGACTCGTCACGCTGAGCCAGGCCGGCGGGCCGGTAACCCGCTTCGTGCCGCTGCCGAAATTCCTTGCCCCGGCCCTCGTGCTGGTCACCTCGCCCAACGGGGTGCGCGATGTGTTGGGACGCACCGACGGGCTCACCGAGCGATGCCTGATTCACCAAGAAGTGCGAAACGTGTCGGGCGACAACCTCTTCGTCCTGCCCAACAGAGAATGGGCTCCGCGCAGACGCGTCCTACAGCCGGTGTTCACCAAACACAACGTCGACGGCTTCGGCAGACACATGACACAGGCGGCGCAAACGTTCGCCGATCACTGGCGTGAGGCAGGTGACGTCGACCTCGACGCGGAATGCCGTCGACTCGCCATGCGATCGCTCGGCTACTCGATTCTCGGTATCGACGTCAACGAATTCGGTCACGAGATAGCACAGAACATGCACGTGGCATCGGCATACGCGACCGATCGGGCACTGCGGCCGGTGCGTGCGCCGCGATGGCTCCCGACGCCGTCACGCCGTCGCGCTCGCGCCGCGGTTGCGACGATGCGCCGGGTCACCATGGACATCCTGCAAGCCTGCCGCGCCGATCCGACCCGCGATGCACCGCTGGTTCACGCGCTGATCGCGGCCACCGACCCCGACACCGGCCGGCCGCTGTCCGACGATGACATCGCCAACGAGCTGCTGATCTTCATGCTGTCCGGCCACGACACGACCGCGACCATGTTGACGTACGCCTTATGGGAACTCGGGCACCATCCCGACATACAGAACCGGGTCGCCGCCGAGGTTGCCGAGATCGGCGATCGAGAACTGACACCCGACGATATCCCCCGGCTCGGATTCACCGCCCAGGTGCTCAACGAGTCGCTGCGATTGTGCCCGCCGGCCGCGGGGGTCGGCCGGCTGGCGCTGCGTGATATCGCGGTCGATGGCTACCGAGTGGAAGCGGGCACCATTGTGGCCGTCGGAATCAATGCGCTGCACCGGGATCCGGCCTTGTGGGAGCGCCCGTCGGTCTTCGACCCCGATCGGTTCAGCCCGGAAAATTCCGCCAACCGCAATCGCTGGCAGTTCATCCCGTTCGCCGCCGGGCCACGTTCGTGCATCGGCGAACACTTCGCGATGCTGGTCGCAACCCTCGCGCTCGCCACCATCGTCCGGTCTATCCGGATCCGTTCGACGGACGAGGACTTTCCGCTCGAATCGCCATGCACCACTGTCGCGAAGGGGCCCATCCCGGCCCGTGTCGACGCGCGATGAACCGCTGACCGCTGCTGATCCTCAGGCGCACAACTCGATTCGCTGCGCACTGGTGACGCCGTCGTATCGGGCTGGTGTGCAAGTCAATACGATGACCTGTCCACGCTCGCCCAAGGTGTCGAACACCTCGGCCATCTTGACCAGCCGGTCCGGGTCGGTGAAGCCGAGCGCATCGTCGATCAGGATCGGGACTGCGTCCTCCTTGGCGACCAACGCCGCCCCGGCGAGCCGCGCGAGGATGCCGAGTTGCTCCTTGGCCCCACCCGAGAGCGATTCGTACGGCACGGTGCAACCGTCGACAGTGCGGTTGACGATGCACAGGTTGCTGTCGACATCGACCTCGAAGCTCGGGCCGAAGACCGGACGGCCGAGCCGCTGCAGCTCGGCGCGGAACGGCTCGACATAGCGCAGCCGGGTGGTGTCGCGGTGACGCGTCATCACCTCGCGCAGCAGCTGGACCGCGCGGGCGCGGCGACCGACCCGGTCGTGCTCACCGCGAGCGTGCTCGCGGTCGATCTCGGCGGCATCGAGCTTGCCTTTGCGGCCCTCGGCACTGAATACCGTGAGCTGCGCGGCGATCTCGTGCAGGGTGCGTGTGACATCGGCGTGTCGCTGACCCAACGCCGCAGCCGACTCGACGGCATCTGCCAGCTCCGCGGCGACGGCCTCAGGCGCCTTCGCGGCCAACTGCTCCGACAGCTCGGCGACCCGGGCCGCGGCGGCGTTTGCGGCTGTCATGTCGACGTCGGCGGCCGCGGCCAGTTTCTCGTCGGGCACGGTAGCCCGTTGTTCGGTCAGCCGGTCGGCAACGGCGACAAGCTCGGCCCGCTGGGTGACCAGCTTGTCCTGCACACGCGTTGCCTGCGTGGATATTTCGGTGAGCTTTCTCAGCGCCAACGCCGCGACTTTGCGGTGGGTTTCGCAGTCCACGCCGGCCTGGGCGCGAGCCGCGACCGCCTCGAGGAGTTCGGCGCGCGCAGCGGCGGCGTCGACATCGTCGGACAGCGCAGGCGCAGAATGCAATTCCGCCAGCCGGGAGCGCAACTGCTCGATGTCGTCGTCGTCGGTCAATCCCGCGAGGGTTGCGGTGAGCTGGTCGCGGGTGCTCAGCAACTCGCGGCGCCGCTCATCAGCATGCCGCGCCGCAGCCAGATCAGCGACCTGTGCCGTAGCCAGCGCGGCCGCCAACTTCTCTTGCGCCGCAGCGTATTGCGCTTGAATGTCGAGCGCGGACGCACCGGGCGTGACGCGGGCGGTCACGACGCCGGGAACCTCGACTTCGGTCGCCGTGTTCGCGACGGTGGTCCAGCTCTGGCCGGTCGGCAGCAACACCTGCTGATCGCCGACGACCAGTTCGATGTCAGCTGCGGCGACGAATTCGACTGTCGCCGAGACCAAGGCGAGCTGGCTTTCGGTCCGCTCAACGGCGGCAGCGGCCTGTTCGATCTGCCGCATCGAGTCGTCGGTCAGAGTGCTGGCGGACAGCTCTTTCGCTACCGCGTCCCGCTCGCTCAGCGCGGCATCGATCTTGGTGAGCTTGGCGGCCAGGCGCTGGGTCTCGTCCCGGCGGGCCACGTCGTCAACGAGACGCCGCGCACTCTCGGCACGTTGCTGGGCAGCGGCCAGCGCCTGGTCGGCCCGCTCGACACCGGCGTCGGCCTCGACGGTGACATCGCGTGCCATCGCTTGCGCCTCGGTGGCTTCGCGAGCTTCGGCTTCCAGTGCCGTGACTGCGGCTGCGCGCGCGTCGTTTTCGCCACGCAGCCGGAGCCGCTCGGCGTGGGCGCCGGTCGACGCGGTGCTCGTCGCGATCGCAGCGGCGGCGATCAACTCGGCTTCGCGTAGCTGCTCGGTGAGGCGCGCGATGGCCTCGGCGGCGACCTGGGCGGCGGTCTGCCTGGCACCAGCTGCCTGCCGCTGCTCCGTCAGCTCGGCCAACTCGACGGTCAACGCTGCATGGCTTTGCACCCGTTCGTCGACCTCGCCGACCGCCGCGGCGCAGCGCTCAAGCTCTTGGTCGGCGGCTTCCAGTGCCTTGATCGCCGTGGTCCATTCGCCGGTGGGGCGGCCGGTCGGGGTGAAGTAGCGGGCGAACTCGGTGTCGATCCGCTCGACGAGCAGCGGCTCGGTGCCCGACAGCGCCGCCGCGTCGCCGGCTGCGACGTCGAGAGCGCGGGTCAGCGCGTTGCAACCGGACAGATTCACCGCTGCCGTCGACGCAGACTGCAACACCCTTTGGGCACGCCATAACTCGGTGTCCACCGTCTCGGCGAGCATGGCCTGCACGCGGTCGTGGGCCTCGTCGCCGCTGTGCTGCTCGCGACGCGGCTCCAGAACAGTCAGCTGTGTCTCGGGTTTCTTGTGAAAGCGCTTGCGGTAGATGAAACGGTAAGCGCCCGCGCTGATCTCGGCGGTGATCTCCGATCCGACGTCGGCGTGGGTCGGCTTGACCTGCTTGACCTCCTTCTTCGTCGACCGATCTTTGGACTCCAGCAACAGATCGAGCGCCTCGACCATCGACGACTTGCCGATCTCGTTGGCGCCCGACACCACGACCACCCCGTGATCGGGAAAGTCGATCTCCCGGTGGTCGATGCCGCGGTAGTTCTTCAGCACCAAGCGATGCAACTTCATGCCGCCCCCCGACCCTGCTCACCATGGTCGGTCAGCCGCAACAGCAATGCGAGCGCCGCCTGTGCGTCGGCCGCGGTGTCGCGATCTCCGGCGCGCGCGACCTCTACCAATTCCTCGACCGCTGCGGCGGCGAAACCACCGATACCCAGGTCGCTGAACTCGCCGTCGGCCGGGATCACCGCCAGATCGCTGTGACTGTCCCATACCCGCAGCGACGCGAACAGCCGCGAATATTTGTCCAGGCATGCATCCAACGCAGCACGGTCGGTGACGGTCAACGAGCCAATCAGGGCCAGCCGCAACACGGTTCGGTCTTTGTCGGGCATGAGATCGAGGTTCATGTCCAGGTCGGCGATGTCGCGGCTGTTGTCGACCTGGCGGTTCAGCGTGCTGAACCGCCAGCGGCCGACGTGTGCGGCCTCCACGGTCACGGGGTGCTGCGGATTCGTCTCGTCGATGTCGACGATCAGCACATGGCCGGGATCGGCTTCGACGTCGTCGTAGTTGGTGACTTCCGGTGAGCCCGAGTACCAGACGCGGCCCGTGACGCCGACGTCCGTCAACGAGTGCTTGTCGCCGAGCGCCACGTAGTGAATTGCGCCGCGGGCCAACGCGTCCTCCACGCAGGCCAGTCGAATCAGCGACGGCTTGGTGGGATCGGGGTCGAGCACGTCGACGCCGCCGTGCGCGACGAGCACCCGAGTGACTCCGTCGGCGGGCAGATCCTCGAGCACGTCGGCGACCAGGTCGGTCGTCGGTCGTTTGGATCGCCACGGCGCTGCGACGATCTGTAGACCGGGACGGACCTCGTGGATTCCGGACCGGGCTAGCACTCGGACGTTGGCCGGGCACTCGGCGGTGAACAACGCACTGGTGTACACCGATGACGCATCCAGCGGATCGTGGTTGCCCGGCAACAGGAAGACGGGAATCCCGATGGCGCGCATGGCTTCCAGCGACTGACTGACGACCGTCGGCGCCAACTGGTTGTCTTCGAAGACGTCACCCGATACCACGACGAAATCCGCACCGGCGTCGGCCGCCAGCCGACCGAGTCCAGCGACGGCGTCACGCCGCGCGGCCGAGTAGCGCGGTTGTGCTTCGCCCGCGAGGAAGTGACGGGTCATGCCGAGTTGCCAATCGGCGGTGTGCACGAATCGCATTGCGATCCCGTCCCTTCTGCGAGATGTCCGGCCGGAGGCGACCGGGCACCGCGAGTTTAGGACTGGCCGCCGACAAGTCCGGGGACCCCAGTCGGCAGGTCCGGCACTCATCGGAGGCGTCGCGCCTCATCAATGTGCAGGCATCACATCAGCCACATCAGTCTCTGGCACGGCGGCGGCCGTCGTGCCGGCTTCGCAGCGAAAGTAACCTCGATCACGTGAGCGACCATGACCGCACGCTGGTGTTACTCCGGCACGCAAAGTCGGCCTACCCGGACGGGGTGGCCGATCACGACCGCCCGCTGGCGCCCCGCGGAAAACGCGAAGCAGGCCTGGCCGGCGACTGGCTGCGGGCGAGCGTGCCCGCGATCGACGCGGTGCTGTGCTCGACGGCGACCCGAGCACGCGAAACGTTGGCGCACACCGCCATCGACGCACCGGTCCGTTACGTCGACCGGCTTTACGACGCGACCCCGGGGGCGGTGATCGACGAGATCAACGGCGTCAGTGACGATGTCGCGGTCCTGCTACTCGTCGCACACGAGCCGACGATGACCCAGCTGGCGCTGGGACTGACCAGAACCGATAACGCCAACACCGATGCCGCCGAGCGTATCTCGACGAAGTTCCCGACGTCGGCAATGGCGGTGCTGCAGTTCAGCGGCGGCTGGAAAGACGTCGAACTCGGTTCAGCCGAGCTCGACGAATTTCACATACCGCGCTGAGTTACTTGCAGATCTCGACGATCTTCTTGATCTTGTCGTCGAGGTTTTGCCGCAGTTCGTCTTGGGCGAAGTCCTGCGCACCGGCGAGATAGCCGATGCTGAGTTCCTCGAGCTGGGTTCCGAGAGCGTTGGCGTTATCGGCCAAGTCTTTCGGGGTCGCGGGCTTCGCGGCCACCCGGTCACGCAGGAAATCGCCGCCGTCGTAGAACGCGAAACGCTGCGCGGTCGCCACCGAGAGCGCGCCGATCGGCCCGCCGTTCTCCGGGTTCTTCAGGTGAGAATTCCTGACCACCGCGCGGTCGACGATCCTGAAGGTCTCGCAGATCTGCTTTTTCGCGTCTTTCACGTCTTGGTCGCTGTATTTGCCCGAGGCTGCTGCGCTCTCGTTCGGGAAGAAATACCCGTACGCGGCGCCCGCGACGGCCAGCAAGGCAATCACCAAGGCCACCAACGGAAGCCACCGCGATACTTTCGATGGACGTGCGATGGGCTCCGGGGCGGCATGAGATGTCGGCGCGGGCGAAGTCGCAGGGGCGGATTCGGTGATGACCTCCGTTGCGGAGGAAGGCTCGTGTTCAGGCGTTTCAGACATTATTCGATCGTATCGAACACGACTATCGACTGGTGACCCTTTCCAGAGTCCAAAAATTTAACTGTCTCAATCGCTTTGGCCAACTGCCCCGCGCTGGACCTTGGACCAGCGCAGACGCCGTGAAGTCAGCCGAATCAGGAGTTGGTGGAGAGCGTCAGTTCCATGAGCTTGAGGGCCTGCGCGCAGGCATCGATGCCGGGCACTTGCGGGTTCACCCACCACCCGACCACACCAGCGGCGTCGCTGGCGACACCGCAGGAGCCGTTGGGATCGTTCGGCCGCATCACGATGGACGGCACACCGGCGATCGTCTTGTTCTCGATCTGGTATTTCAGGAACTCGGCGACCTTGCGCTCGTTGGCCAGGCTGCCCTGCTCGAACCAGAGCCTGGTGATGTCGATCAGACCGCCGGGATTGGCCGCCTGCCAGCGGCAGATCGCACCGACGAAGGTGCTCTGAATGTCCTGCGGGTCGGCGCCCACTGTCTTGGCCAGCACGTCGGTGGTCAGCACTTCACATTCTTTTTGCAGGTTCGGATACTGCTGCTCGGAAGTATTGTTGCGCGGCACGTTGTCGCCGGCGCCCGCTTTGAGTGCGGTGCCGCTCACCGACCTGGAACAGCCGGTCGCCACTGACAGCGCGGTGGCCAGCACCGCCACACCGACCAGGACCCGCTGTCGCACGCTCATTTCGAGTTCGCAATCGTTTGACGCGCCAACTCTTTGGCGACGTTACAGGCGTCCGGGAACGGCTTCTGGCTGAAGTTCACCGACCACTCGATGAAGTCGTCGGCGAACTGAATGCCCACCTCGCACAGCGAGTCGCCGAGCTGTGGATCGTTGCCGACCGCGATGAAACCGCCGTGGCCGTTGATGTTGATGTCCTCGACACTGGAGCGGGACAGCTCTTCGGTCTTGCGCTCCCGCCCGATCGGGCTCCCGCGATACCAGGAGAACGAGAAGTGCGGGCCGAGGATCCCGCCGCCGGCCAGCCACTGGCAACCCACGGAATTCTTGGCAGTGTTGACCAGTCCGTTTATCTGCGTCAGTTTGTTGACGGTCTCGTCGGTGATGCCGCCGCACTGCGGGAACATCGGGCCGTGATTGCCCTGCCCCGACGCGGGCGCCGACGACCCGGGCGACTGCGATTGGTTGGAGCCGGAATCCGAGCACCCGGCCGCCAGTGAAACCACAGCCGCTGCCGCCAGGGTCAGCGCCGCCACGTTCTGCCGCACCGCTACCCGCACCTTCTGGTGATCACAGGTTGCACTGTAGCGGCACCACCTTTGGGCAACCATTGCACACGCGGTGAGCTGTGGTTTCTTATCTGCGATCGGGACGACCCGGTCGGTGGTATGTCACAGTAACCACATGCTCCTGGCCCTGCTGCGCCAGTTCGTGTGGCCGTACCGCTGGCTGGTCGCGGCGGTGATGACGCTGCAGCTGGTGAGCACCCTGGCGTCGCTGTATCTGCCGACGGTGAACGCGACGATCATCGACGACGGGATCGCGAAGGGCGACACCGCCACCATCGTCCGGCTCGGCGGGCTGATGTTCGCGGTCACCGGCCTACAGGTGCTGTGTTCGGTCGGCGCCATGTATTACGGATCCCGGACCGGCATGGGGTGTGGCCGCGACCTGCGTTCGGCGGTGTTCCTTCAGGTCACCACGTTCTCCGAACACGAGACCGCCCGGTTCGGCACGCCGTCGCTGCTCACCCGCACGACCAACGACGTTCGTCAGATTCAGTTCCTGGTGCAGATGGCCAGCACGGTGCTGGTCGCCGCGCCCATCATGTGCGTGGGCGGAATCGCGATGGCTATTCACCAAGACGCCGGGCTGTCCTGGTTGCTGCTGGTCAGCGTCCCGGTGCTGGCTGCGGCCAACTACTGGATCATCTCCAATACGCTGCCGATCTTTCGCAGCATGCAGCGGCTGATCGACAACATCAACCGGGTGATGCGCGAGCAGTTGGCCGGCGTGCGCGTGGTGCGGGCGTTCGCCCGTGAACCGTTTGAACGCCGGCGCTTCGCCGAGGTCAACGCCGCGCTGTCGGACACCGCGCAAACCGCGGGCAACTGGCAGGCGCTGATGCTGCCGGTGACCACGTTGACCATCAATTGCTCCAGCGTCGCGCTGATCTGGTTCGGTGGCCTGCGCATCGACAGCGGCCGGATGCATGTCGGATCGCTGGTCGCGTTCCTCGCGTACTTCACCCAGATCCTGATGGCCGTGCTGATGGCGACGATGACCGTGATGGTGTTGCCGCGGGCGTCGGTCTGCGCGGAGCGCATCACCGAGGTGCTGTCGACGGTCCCGGCGGTCGGCAATCCGGCCAACCCGGTGCCGCCGGTCCCGGATCAACACGGCGTCGTCCGACTGGACAACGCGTCGTTCCGGTACCCCGGTGCGGACCGCGCTGTGCTGCAGAACATTTCGCTGACCGCACGGCCCGGCACCAGCACCGCGATCATCGGCAGCACCGGCTCGGGAAAGTCGACGCTGGTGGCGTTGATCTGCCGGTTGTACGACGTGACCGCCGGCGCCGTCGTTGTCGACGGGGTCGATGTACGCGACCGGGACGTCGAAGGTTTGTGGTCGGAGATCGGGCTGGTACCCCAGCGCGGCTACCTGTTCTCCGGAACTGTCGCCGACAACCTGCGTTACGGGAAAGCGGACGCCAGCGACGACGAGATGTGGGAGGCGCTGCGGATCGCGGCGGCCGACGATTTCGTGCGCGCACACCCCGACGGGCTGCAGATGCGCGTCGCGCAGGGCGGTATCAACTTCTCCGGCGGTCAACGCCAGCGACTGGCCATTGCGCGGGCCGTGATTCGCCGCCCGCGCGTCTACATCTTCGACGACTCGTTCTCCGCTCTCGATGTGCACACCGACGTGCAGGTGCGCTCCCAACTGTCGGATGCTGCGGCCGACGCGACCGTTATCATTGTCGCTCAACGTATTTCGACGATCATCGACGCCGACCAGGTGATCGTCGTCGACGACGGACGCGTGGTCGGCACGGGTAGTCACGAATCGCTGCTGGCCGATTGCCCAACCTACCGGGAATTCGCCGAATCGCAGTCGCTGGATGCCGAAGTGGGCGGCCCCCGATGACCCCGCCGCTGAGTACCGTGCGGCGTGCCGCAGCTCCCCCGGCGTCGCGGCCGCGGGACTTCGGCACCTCGGCCATCCGATTGGTGAAACTGCTGGCGCCGCAACGGCGTACAGCGGTCGCCGTGATCGCCCTGAGCCTCGCGGGCACCGTGATGGGCGTGGTGGTGCCGCGGATCCTCGGCCACGCCACCGATCTGCTGTTCAACGGGGTGATCGGCCGACAACTGCCCGCAGGCATCACCAAGGATCAGGCGGTCGCCGCTGCGCGGGCGCACGGCAACAACGCCTTCGCCGACCTGCTCTCCGGGATGCATGTGGTTCCCGGCCGCGGTGTCGACTTCGACGCGGTCGCCCGAACGCTGATGCTTGGCCTGGTCATGTATCTGATTGCCGCGCTGACGATTTGGCTGCAGGCTCGGCTGCTCAACGTGACGGTGCGACGAACGCTGCAGGCCTTGCGGTCGCACGTCGAGGACAAGATGCACCGGCTGCCGCTGGCCTACTTCGACAACCGACAGCGCGGCGAGGTGCTCAGCCGGGTCACCAACGACATCGACAACCTGCAGACGTCGTTGTCGATGACGATCGCTCAACTGTTCAGCGCGGTGCTGACCGTCGCGTCGGTATTGCTGATGATGCTGACGATCTCGCCGCTGCTGACCGGGATCGCCCTGTTGACCGTTCCGGTGTCGGTGGTGGTGACTCGGGCGATCGCCCGGCGGTCGCAGCGGATGTTCGTCGCGCAGTGGAGGAATACCGGCCGACTCAACGCCCACATCGAGGAGAGCTACAGCGGTTTCACCTTGGTCAGGACATTCGGCCAGCGCGCCCGGATCGAAGACGAGTTCCGCCGACTCAATGACGACGTGTACCGAACGAGTTTCGGCGCCCAACTGCTCTCCGGGCTGCTGTCGCCGGCCACGACGTTCATCAGCAACCTCAGCTACGTCGGCGTGGCGGTGGTCGGCGGAGTGCAGGTGGCGACCGGGCAGATCACCGTGGGCAGCATCCAGGCGTTCATCCAGTACGTGCGGCAGTTCAACGGGCCGATCAATCAGGTGGCCTCGATGTACAACACGCTGCAGTCCGGGGTCGCCAGTGCCGAGCGGGTTTTCGACCTGCTCGACGAACCCGAGGAGTCACCGGACCCCGAACTGGCGCTGCCGTCGCCCAACGGTGAAGGGCCAACGGGGCGAGTGGAATTCGACCGGGTGAGCTTCGGCTACCACCCCGGCACACCGGTGCTCGACGATCTCTCCTTCACCGCTGAGCCGGGCAGCACGGTGGCGATCGTCGGACCGACCGGCGTAGGCAAGACCACGCTGGTGAATCTGCTGATGCGCTTTTACGACGTGGACTCCGGCCGCATCCTGATCGACGGCGTCGACATCGCCACCGTCAGCCGGCATTCGCTGCGATCCCGGATCGGGATGGTGCTGCAGGACACCTGGTTGTTCAGCGGGACGATCGCCCAGAACATCGCTTACGGCCGGCCGGACGCCGGCGACGACGACATCATCGACGCGGCGAAGGCCGCCCACGTGGACCGGTTCGTACACACCCTGCCGGACGGATATGAGACGCGGGTGAGCGGCGGCGGCGCCAACATCAGCGCCGGCGAGCGTCAGCTGATCACGATCGCGCGCGCGTTTCTGGCCCGCCCGCAGTTGTTGATCCTCGACGAGGCGACCAGCTCGGTGGACACCCGCACCGAGCTGCTGATCGCCAAAGCCACTCACGAGTTGCGTCGTGATCGGACGAGTTTCATTATCGCCCATCGCCTTTCGACGATCCGCGATGCCGACGTCATCCTGGTGATGGAGTCCGGCAAGATCGTCGAGCAGGGCAACCACGGCGAGTTGCTGGCCCGCCGTGGTGCCTACTACCGGATGACTCAGGTCTGAAGGCTGTCCCAGCCGTCACACCGGCACCGGCCCATGCCCATTAATGACGTTTGGAAATGTTGACGCATGCGATATCACCGTCGGACGCAAGCCGGCCGCCCAGTGACGTGATATCGCCCGCGCCTCTAAAACCACAAGGCTAGTAAGCCGCCGGCCAGTGACTGATGAGGCTGTTGAGGTCTGCAGCGGACCTTAGAGTTCGGGCCCCTCGGCGCGCACGTCGTCGACCGCCGACATGGCGTCACGCAGCTTGGCCAGCCAGTCTTCGGTGTGCTCGCCGACCAGCTTCACCGACCAGGCCAGCGCGTCGGAACGCGACCGGGCCACGCCCGCGTCGACCAAGGTGTCGAGCACCTGGCGCTCCGGCTGCTTCAGTCGCGTCATGACCGGAACCGCGATGTGGGTGAACAGGATCGGCTCGCCGCCAACCTCGACGCCCCAGGACACCTTGCGGCCGAAGCGGTCCTGCGCCTCGTCGGCGATCTTCATCCGTTCCGACCGGGTCTCCTCGCGGAATCGCGATGCCCGTCCTGATGCGTGAGCTTCGCTTTCGCCCTCCGCCGAGCTCGGCAAGGTCCCGATGACGGTGATCTCTTCGCGATCGACGACGACGGTCGGGTCGCCGGCGAACCAGCCGTCGGGCAGGCGGCCGGAGAACCAGTCCGCGGCGTCGCCGGCATCGGGTTGGCCGGCCTGCTGCCAGCCGCCCGGGCGGCCGTAACGCCGCCCGTGTCCATGTTGATGTTTCATGCTTACATGATTACACCGTTGCATCGCTGATGGGCGGCCGTTCACTGCCGGCGAACATCGCCGGTCAGCTCTCCCCCTCGCCGCGGCGGGCGCGGTACAGCTTCACCTCGCCCTTGATCCCCTTGAGGTGTCGCGAGCCAGCGAACGACCAGCTGAATCCCGCCGAGTCGCCGAGTTCTTCTCGCACCGACTCGGCGGCGAGCACCGCACCCGGCCGGGACACCGCCGTCACCCGGCTCGCGATGTTCACCGGGCTGCCGAACCAGTCGCCGGCCCGGCTCACCGCGTCTCCCGACGCGATGCCGGCCCGCAGCCGGGGGAAGTCGTCGTCGCTGTCGGTGATGTCGACGAGCTTGAGCACGGCGTCCAGCAGCGGCGCCGGTTCGGTGCAGACGAACATCGCGGCGTCGCCGATCGTCTTGACGAACCGCACCGGCGGAGCCGCTACGTCGCGGGCGACGTCGGCGAGCCGGTTGGCCAGCTGCCCCAGCTCTTCGGGTGGCACCTCTTCGCCCAGCCGGGTGAACCCGACCAGGTCGGCGAACGCGGCGGTGATGTGCCGGGCTCCGGGCAGCGGAGCGCCCGCGGCCCGCTCGCTGGCATTGACGACTTCGGTCTCCATCATGTGCCGCAGCTGCATGAGGAGCATGTCCTCGATCATCGGCCCGAGCAGTGGCGCCAGTCTGGTCACCAAAGCCAGGGACCCCTGGGCGATCTCCAGTTCACTGGCACCGGGCTGCAGAACGGTCGACAGCGCGGTGTACCGCATCACCTGGGCGGCGTGCGAAAGCCCTTCGGCGAGAACGCGAACCACCTGCACCACCTGGTCGGGATCAATGCCGAGCTCGACGAAATCCTTCGCGTGCGCGGCGGCAGCCCCGTCCGCACGCAGATGCACGGCCGCGTCGGGGTCGTCGACCCGCACCAGACCGGTGGCGCGTTGCACGCGTTGCAGTAGATCCAGGTCGATACCGACGGCCTCGCTGATCTCCCGGGTCGAGACGTAGTTGCCGTCGTCACCCATCAGCCGGCGCGACGCCACCAACATCGGAACCGGCGCCGCCCGGATCTCGTCGGCGGTGAAGCCCTGCTCGGACAGCCACTCGATCAGCTCGGCGCGCTCGGCCCGCGCGCTGCCGTCCAGGCCATCGAGCAACTTCTCGATTTCGGACTCATCCACTCCGACAACGTATAACGCGGCGAGGCATCATGTGGTTGATGGCCACACCACTGCTGGAGGGCTTCCCGCCCGTCGTCGACGATGACGCCCGGTTGTTGATCCTGGGATCGTTCCCGAGTGTCCAGTCGTTGGCAGTAAGCCAGTATTACGGCAATCCGCGAAATGCGTTCTGGCCGATTGCGGCTGAGCTCTTCGGTTTCGATGCCGGTGCCGCTTATGAAACCCGTTTGGCCGCACTGCAATCCCGGGGCGTGGCGTTGTGGGACGTGTTGCACCGGTGCCGGCGTACCGGGAGTTCAGACGCAAAGTTCGACGCGAAAAGCTTGGTGGCCAATGACTTTGGGCAACTGTTCGCCGCACACAGGTCGATCGAGCGGGTGTGTTTCAACGGTCGCGTTGCGCAGCGCCTGTTCGAGCGGCTGGTCGATGCCGACGCGCCGGTCAGCTATCGACTGCTGCCGTCCAGCAGCCCGGCCCGCGCTATGCCTGCGGGCCAGAAGTTGGCGGCCTGGCGGGCGATCGCAGCGTCATGACACCGGCGGACGCCGGTGTGCCCATGGTCGGGTCGCCTCGATCTGCGCGCTGAGCGCCAGCAGCGTCGCCTCGTCATTCGGGCGGCCGACCAGCTGAATCGATAGCGGGACCCCGTCGCGGTCCAGTCCCCACGGCACCGCGGCCGCGGGCTGGCCGGTGAAATTCCAGATCTCGAAGAAGGGCACCCGCTGCGACACCGCCAGCAGTGTCGCAATGCCGCCGCGGCGTTGGTAGGCGCCGATCCGGGACGGCCCGGCGGCGTTGCCGGGGGTGATGACGACGTCGACGTCGTCGAAGATCGACTGGATCCGCTCGGCCACCGCCGACTCCCCCGCCCGCACCGCGGCCATCCGCCGCTCGGACAGCAGCGACCCGATGCGCGCCATGTTGCGGGTCCGCTTCTCCAGCCGGTCCTGGTGCGGCAGCGTGCGGACGTCGTCGTAGATGCCCCGGAAGTAGCGCGGCAGGAAATTGGCGTAGACGGCCGCCGGTGGATAGTCCGGGTCGCGCTGCACGATGTGGTGGCCGAGGTCGCGCAGCACGGCGCCTGCCTCCTCGACCGCCGCACGCTGCTCTTTGCCGACCTTGGCGATCAGTGGTGGAGGAACCTTGGTGCTCAACGCAATTCGCAGTCGACCGGGATTCCTGCCTGCGGCGGCGACGAATCCGCCGGCGGGCCCTGGCGTAGCGGTCGTGACATCGAGGAACAGCGCCGCGTCTTCGACCGAGCGTGCGATCGGGCCGTTGACGGACAGCCCGCACCACGCGTCGTCGTGAGGCGCCAGCGGCACCCGATCGCGCTGCGGTTTCAGCCCGAACAGGCCGCACCAGCCCGACGGGATGCGGATCGAGCCGCCGCCATCAGAACCCAGTGCCAGCGGCGCGAGGCCCGCGGCGACCGCGGCTGCGCTACCGCCGCTGCTGCCGCCCGGCGTCAGCGCGGTGTTCCATGGGTTGCGGGTCGCGCCAAACGTCAGCGATTCGGTGAACGGGAAGATCATCAATTCCGGCACATTGGTTTTGCCGATGATGACCGCGCCAGCGGCGCGCAGGCGGCCGACCACCTCCGCGTCGCGGACGGCGGCGGTCGACACCGCACCGGTGCCGCATGCCGTCACCTCGCCGTCGACGTCGACGTCGTCCTTGATCGCGATGGGGACGCCCAGCAGAGCCAGGCGCTCGCCGGCGTCGATGCGGTGCTGTGCGGCGGCGGCCTCTTGGCGCGCGGTCTGCGTCAGCACGGCGCGATAGCTGCGCAACTGGGGATCCAGACGCGCGATCCGTTCCAGGTAGAGATCCAGCAGCGCGGGCGCGGTGACGGTACCTGCGGCCAGCAACCGCGCCTGTTCGGCCGCGCCCGCGAAGGCCAGATCTGCGAGGTCCATGTGCGGGGAGACTACTCACTTCCCGATACCGTGACGTCATGTCCTGTGTGTTCTGCGCAATCGTCGCCGGTCAGGCCCCGGCCATCCGGATCTACGAAGACGACGACTATCTGGCCTTTCTCGACATCCGCCCGTTCACCCGCGGGCACACCCTCGTAGTGCCCAGACAACACACGGTCGATCTGACCGACACACCGCCGGAGACCCTGGCCGGCATGGCGACGATCGGGCAGCGGATCGCCAAGGCGGCGCGCACGACGGAGTTGGCCGATGCGACCAACATCGGGATCAACGACGGCCGCGCCGCCTTTCAGACGGTCTTTCACATCCACCTGCACGTGCTGCCGCGACGCAACGGCGACAAATTGTCGGTCGCCAAGGGGCTGCTAGTGCGCCGCGACCCCGACCGCGAGGCAACCGGCCAGATCCTGCGCGACGCGCTGGCGCAGATAGACGCCGGCGGCTGATACTGGCGGTATGGCCCTTCCGTTCGAGCAGACCCTGCTGCCCTACGTGCTTCGCGTGCACGACACCGTCTATCAGAAGACCAACGGCTGGATCGGGCATCGCATACTCGGTATTCCCAGCCTGCTGCTGCACACCGTCGGCGCCAAGACCGGCAAAGCCCGAAGCGCGACGCTGACCTATGCCCGCGACGGCGACGACTACCTGATCGTCGCGTCCAAGGGCGGCGACCCGAAAGCGCCCGGCTGGTACCACAACCTCAAAGCCAACCCGAGCGTCGACATCAACGTCGGGCCAAAGCGTTTCCGTGTCACCGCGCATCCGGTGCTGCCTGATGACACCGACTACACGCGGCTGTGGCAGATCGTCAACAAGAACAACAGCAACCGCTATGAGGCGTATCAGGAGAAGACGTCGCGACCCATTCCGGTCGTAAGACTCACGCCCGCCTAGAAGAGTTCCTTCGCCAGCAGTTCCAGCGTCGTCTCGCGCGCGGGAGCGGTCCTCGGGTCGGTGCCGCGGTGCGCCGATGCGACTGGGTGCACCATCACCTCATCGACGTCGAACTGCCGTGCCAGCGCGGTCAGTTGCTCGGCGGCCTCAGCGGGCGCACCGACGACCGCGCGTTGGAGCCCGCTGTCGACGATGTGCTGCTGCTGCGGTGTCAGCTCGGCGCCACGAATGTCCTCGACCAGTTCCACCGGTCCCAAGGGTTGGCCGGTCCGCAGCCTGGCCATCATGTGCAGGTTCGGCATCATCAAAGCCACTGCCTCGTCGCGGGTTTCGGCCACCGCGGCGTTGACGGTCAAGAAGGTCACCGGCTCGGCGGTCAGCTCGCTGGGCACGAACTCGGACCGGTACAGGTCGAGCGCTTCCTGGGTTCCGTTGCCGGAGAAGTGATGGGCGAACACGTACGGCAGCCCTTTGGCCGCGGCCAGTCGGGCCGAATACATCGACGACCCGAGCAGCCACAGCCGCGGCTCGCTGGCCGCGGCCGGGGTGGCTTTGAGGATGTAGTCGCCGTCGCGCAACTGCACGGGCACTCCCCGCGCGCTCATCATCGCCCGCACGTGGTCGAGGTATTCCGGGAACTGGTCGATGTCGCGATCGTCGCGGCCGGCGGCGCCGCGCAGCATGAACGACGTCACCGGGTCCGAGCCGGGCGCCCGACCGATGCCGAGGTCGATGCGGCCGGGTGCAGCCGCTTCCAGCAGCGCGAACTGCTCGGCGACCGCGAGCGGTGCGTGGTTGGGCAGCATCACGCCGCCCGAGCCCAGCCGCAGCTGCGACGTCTGCGCCGCGAGGTAGGCGATCAGCACCGGCGGGCTGGTCGCGCCGACTGACGGCATGTTGTGGTGTTCGGCGACCCAGTAGCGGGTGAACCCCAGATGGTCGGCGGTCTGCGCGAGGCGCACGGTCGCCGCCAGGGCGTCCGCGGTCGTCTGGTCGGTGCGGACGGGTACGAGATCAAGAACGGAAAGCCGCATGAGCAGGTCAACGCCTCGGGCTGGCCGAACGTTCCCGGTCAGCGGATATCTGCCAGCCGGCTCGCCTCGGCGAAAATCTCGTCGAGCATCGCAGGCGTCAGCTTGCCGGTGAAGGTGTTCTGCTGGCTCGGGTGATAGCACCCCAGCAGAGCCACGCCGCCGTGGGCGGCCTGCACCGTCGCGATGACGCCATGGCCGAACTTGGGCTGCGGACGAGGAACCTGACCACCGCCGGCCCGGACCATGTCCAGCGCGGAGCGCCAGCCGAACGCGCCGAGCGCCACGATCACCCGCACGTCGTCGCCAGTCAGCCGCCACTCGGCGGTCAGCCACGGCGCGCAGGTGGATCGCTCGGCCGGCGTCGGCGCATTCGCCGGCGGCGCACATCGCACCGCGGCGACCACCCGGGTGCCGATGAGGGCCAGGCCGTCGGCGGCATCGACGCTGGTCGGAGCACTCGCCAAGCCGGCCCGGTGCATCGCGGCATAGAGCACATCGCCCGATCGATCACCGGTGAACACCCGGCCGGTGCGGTTGGCCCCGTTGGCCGCGGGCGCCAGACCGACGATCACAAGACGGGGGTGCTGGGCGCCCCAGCCCGGAACCGGCCGGCCCCAATACGGCTCGTCGGCGAACGACCGCCGTTTGGTGCGCGCCGACTCTTCGCGCCATTCGACCAAGCGTGGGCAGGCCCGGCATACCGATATCTCGGCATCCAGTTGTGCGAGTGATCTCGCAGCGTCGGCCATTGCGGTCACCTGCGCCGGTTCGGACGCCACCGCGGTTCGGGGGGTCGCGGGATCGCCGGGCCACCCGCTGCCGGGCGGCACCGGGGACTCGAACTGCGCGCCGGTGCGCGGGTGAGCCAAAGTCACCGCTCTACTGTGCACGAACGCGATTGGCTATGGGGCCACAGGATCTCCGTAAGATCGAGCCATGGCCGCTGACGCGTTGGCCGGCCTCATCGCCGAGCTACCCGAGGGAATGGTGGTCACCGATCCCGCGGTCACCGAGTCCTACCGGCAGGACCGCGCCTTCGATCCGTCGGCCGGCAAACCCGCGGCCGTGGTACGCCCGCGGCGGACCGAAGAGGTCCAGACCGTCGTGCGGTGGGCGGCCGCGAACCAGGTTCCGGTGGTGACCCGAGGGATGGGCACTGGCTTGTCCGGCGGCGCGACCGCGGTGGACGGCGGCATCGTGTTGTCGACGGAGAAGATGCGCGACATCGTCGTCGACCCGGTGACCCGCACCGCGGTCTGCCAGCCCGGGCTGCTCAACGCCGAGGTCAAGAAGGCGGTCGCCGAGTACGGCCTGTGGTATCCGCCCGACCCGTCGTCGTGGGAGATCTGCAGCATCGGCGGCAACATCGCGACCAACGCGGGCGGTCTGTGCTGCGTCAAATACGGCGTCACCACCGACTACGTACTCGGTGTCCAGGTGGTGCTGGCGGACGGCACCGCGGTGCGGCTCGGTGGTCCCCGTTTGAAGGACGTTGCCGGCCTGAGCCTGACCAAATTGTTCGTCGGCAGCGAAGGCACGCTGGGCGTGATCACCGAGGTGACACTGCGATTGGTGCCGCCGCAACAACCGCTGGCCACGGTGGTCGCTTATTTCGCGTCGGTCGAGGCTGCCGCTCAAGCCGTGCTCGGGGTCACGTCACGGCTGCGCCCGGCGATGCTGGAGTTCATGGACTCGGCCACCATCAACGCCGTCGAGGACAAGCTGCGGATGGGCCTAGACCGGGACGCCGCGGCAATGCTGGTGGGCGCATCCGACGAACGCGGGCAATCAGGCAGCGACGACGCCGAGTTGATGGCCGCGACGTTCACCGAATACGGTGCGACGGAAGTGTTTTCGACGAACGATCCGGTCGAGAGCGAGGCGTTCGTCGCCGCCCGCCGGTTCGCCATTCCAGCGGTCGAAGAAAAGGGGCCGTTGCTCCTCGAAGACGTCGGCGTGCCACTGCCCGCGCTGGCCGATCTGGTCGGCGGCATCGCTGCGATCGCCGCGAGGCACGATCTAATGATCGCGGTGATCGCGCACGCCGGCGACGGCAACACCCACCCGCTGATCGTCTACGACCCCAACGACGCGGCGATGCTCCAACGAGCCAACCTGGCCTACGGGGAGATCATCGAACTCGCGATGCGGCTTGGCGGCACCATCACCGGCGAGCACGGCGTCGGGCGGTTGAAGCGACCGTGGTTGGCCGACTATCTGGGGCCCGACGCGATGGCGCTGAACCAGCGCATCAAAGATGCGCTCGACCCCTTGGGCATCCTGAATCCCGGCGCCGGCGTCTGACGCAACGGCTGATCAACTCGGCCAAGGCGCCTGACGTCGTCACGTTGGTGTAGCGCCCGCAGAGTCCGCGACGTTGTTGTTCCACGACTTTGACTTGATCAGAATCCAAAAGATCATCAAGTGTGAAGCAATGACCAACGGCGCGTAGAACGTATAGATGTACCAAACGGTGCCGAGATTGAAGCTCGGCACGTTCAACTGCACGACGCCGCGTATTCCGTTGAGCAGATCCGCGAATCCCCACGTGTTGAACACCCACACCAGAGGAATGGCAACACGCCACTTGCTGCGCAGCGCGACGATGGAACCGAGGGCCAGCCCCGCTGCCACAAGATCACCGTAAGCAGCGGCGGAAAGGAAGTCTCTGGGCAGTCTCGGATCCGTCATACCCGTGACCAATAACGTCATTCCCACATAGCGAAACACATGAACGAAGACCAATGGAATCAGCGCAGAATTGCGAGAACGTTTGGTGAGTGACGGCCACACGTACCACGCCACGACGACGGCGCAGACGACGCAACTCAGAAAGAGCTGCAGCCAGAATATCGAAACGTTATTTATCGCGAGTCCCATGCGGATGTGCTGCCCTTCATTCTTCGGTGGTCGAGCTCGGTTTGTCGGTGACTTCCCAGTCTTTGACGGTCGCGACGGGACCCAACACATCAGCGGGCAGGTCAGGCGACAGCGGTTGGCCGGTTCGCACCCGGCGTGGCCAGTCCCGGTTGGCCAGCGCGGGTTTGGCCAGGGCGACGACATCGGCGGCGCCCGAGTCGATGATCGTGGCGGCGTCGCGGGGGTCATCGAGGTGGCCGTTGGCGACGATCGGTAGCCCGCTGTAGTGCTTGGCAAGTTTCGCAAGCGTTGGGCTGCCGTCGCCGAAAGCCGGTGCCAGAGCACGGTATTCGGTGGTGTGGATGTAGTCGATGCCGGTCTCGGACAGCGCGGTGAAGATAGCGGCTGCGTCGTCCTCGCGGCCGGCCCACCGATGATGGTTGTCTGAGACCTTGCCTTGGGAGATGCGGATACCGACGGCGATGTCCGCACCGACAGCAGCTGCGACGTCGGCGCAGACCTCGGTGGCCAGCCGGACGCGGTTGGCGACGTTGCCTCCGTAGTCGTCGCTGCGGGTGTTCATGTAGTCGGTGAGGAAGGCGTCGAGCAGGTATCCGTTGGCGCCGTGGATCTCGACACCGTCGAATCCCGCGTCGCGCGCCAACTGTGCGGCCTTCACGAACGCGGCCCTGACCTGCCCGATGTGCTCAGCGGTCATCGCCTCGGGAATTTGAAACTGGCCCGCACCGCGGTACATCGCCAGCTGCTCACCTTTGGGACGCACCGCTGAGGGCCCCCAAGTGATGCTGGTGTGTGGGTTGCCTTGCGACTGGCTGCCGGCGTGCATCAGTTGGGCGAAGAACTTCGACCCAGCGGCATGGACGCCGTCGACCACTCGCGTCCACGCCGCGGCCTGAACGGGATTCGCGATGCCAGGCTGGAAGAAGTAACCCTGGCTGGTCTGGTCATCGATGTAGAGACCTTCAGTGATCAACAGACCGAAACCCCCGTCGGCGAAAACCCGGTAATAGGCGCCGATTCGATCACTGGGAATACCCTCGGCTGTCGCGCTGACTCGGGTCATCGGCGCCAAGGCGATGCGATTACTAAGGTCAACCCCGCCGATGGAGGTCGACGCGAATAGCGTCTCGTGCCGCGGATGCTGCTGGAGAGACATGGAGTCAGTCACCTTCGGCATCATGCTGTGACAAAACTGGACTGACAAGTCCAATGTGGATAGTGTGCGGTCGTGGCGCCAAAAGAGAGTCGACCGAGCGCGCAGCTGACCGCTCGCGGCGCGGCAACCAAAGCCCGCATAGTGGAGTGCGCGGCGTCACTCGTCCAAGAGCGCGGGGTGGCGGGGACGAGCCTGGACGCCGTCATGACCGCCACCAACACCAGCAGGTCGCAGCTGTATCACTACTTCGCCAACAAAGACGCGCTCATTTCCGAGGTGATCAAGACCCAGCTCGGCCGCGTTATCGCCGCTCAGGAGCCATCCCTACGCGAGGTCTCGTCGTGGGAGGGGCTGCAGCGCTGGTGCGATCAACTGGTGACCATCACCCACGCGACGCAAGGTGTCGGGGGCTGCCCACTCGGCTCGCTGGTGGGCGAACTCGCCGAACGATCCGACTCGGCGCGAGGTGAGCTCGCACGGTCCTTTGCCGATTGGCAGTCGTATCTGTCCAATGGTTTCGCGGCCATGCGCGACAACGGCGATCTCGCCGCCGAAGTCGATGTGAACGAACTCGCGTTGACGATGATGAGCGCACTGCAGGGCGGACTGCTGTTGGCGCAGACCATGCGCAGCGCCCGTCCCCTCGAACTCGCCCTCAACATGGCACTCGGGCACGTCGCCGGATACCGGAGCAGCCGCGCGCCAGGGCCACCGCGTTGATCGGCAGAGCCGGCTTGGGCGCCATGGGAGACTGTTCCAACGAAGTGACGGGAGGGATGCATATGTCGGGCTGGACGAGGGGAAGCCTGTTCGCCGTTCTGAAGGCGGCCGGAGTGGCGTCGATATTCGGCTGGGTGCTGGTGCTGGGTGCGAGTCCCGCGCTAGCGGATCCGGATCCAGCCGGCCCTGCTGCCGGGCAGGACCCGGCACCGTTCGTTGGCAACGCACCGTTCGGACCGCCGAGGTTGATTCCCGCCAACGGTGCGACGGTGGGTGTGGCTCAGCCGATCATCATCAACTTCCCGGGGCTCGTCGATGACGCCGGTGCAGCCGAAAACGCCGTCCACATCTCGTCGGTCCCGCCGGTTCCCGGCAAGTTCTACTGGATGAAGCCCACGCAGCTGCGCTGGCGCCCGCTGAGCTTCTGGCCCGCGCACACCGCGGTGACCGTCGATGCGGGTGGCACAGTGTCCAGCTTCCAGACGGGAGACACCCTGGTGGCGACCGCTGACGACGCCACGCACCAACTGACGGTCACCCGCAACGGGGCCGTGGAGAAGACCATCCCCATGTCGATGGGGATGGCATCGGGCGGCCACCAAACCCCGAACGGCACCTACTACGTCCAAGAGAAGATGCCCTCGGTAGTCATGGATTCCTCGACCTACGGCGTCCCGGTCAACTCGACATACGGATACAAGACCACGGTCGAGCTGGCCGTCCGGTTCGATGACAGCGGCGACTTCGTACACAGCGCTCCATGGTCAGTCGATGACCAAGGCAAGCGCGACGTCAGCCATGGCTGCATCAACATCAGTCCCAGCAACGCGAAATGGTTCTTCGACAACTTCAACGCCGGCGATCCCATCGTGGTGACCAACTCCAGCGGTGGCACCTACTCACGGCATGACGGCTCCAACGACTGGCAGCTCTAGCCGGCTCGGGCACGCAGGCGGATGACCGGAAGTTCGCGGTCGGTTTTCTGCTCGTAGTTCGCGAAACGTTTTGCGGTGCTGGCGATGTGGCGCCACGCCTGCTCGCGGGCGTCGCCGCTCAGCTGCTCGGCGCTGACCGCGATCGTCTGCCCGGCGAGCTGGATCTGCACGTTGTCGGGATGCGCCCGCAGGTTGTAGTACCAGTCGGGATTCTTCGCGGCCCCCGCCGCGGACGCGCAAATCAGCCAACTGTCCGCGCCGTCGGGGAAGTAGGCGACCGGGGTGTGGCGTGGGGCACCGCTCTTGGCGCCGACGGTGGTCAGGACCAGCGATGGGAAGCCCATCACCTTGGTGGCGTTGCCGCGGATCCGCTTCATGTTCCACGCGTTGATCCAGTTCATCAGCCGCTTGCTGGGCAGGCGTGCACCGCGGGTGCCGTGGGGGGTGTCAAAGCTCATCAACTCTCTCCTTCTACTCCAATAAGGTGCCGGTTGGCTGGTGGACTAACTTGCGCGCAGCGAAAAATTTCGGGACCGCCGTCCGATCTCGACGGTGATGCCAACGAGACTGATGGCGACCACGACGATCTCTCCTTTTACGAGGGGCAAACTCTGCTCAACAGTGGAATCGACTGCCATTCCGAAGATTCGGGCCGCGAGAACCACACCGTTGAACAGAGTCGTAAAGATGAGACCGGTGAGCGTCCTTCGATTCGCGCCGAGGCAGTAGGCGATGAAGGCGGCACAACCAAGCGGGAAACCTGCAAAGCCCACGCGATAGATCGTCGCGCCAAGTGGATTGGTGAAGGCGATGCCCCGCTCTGCTGCCTGCACTTCCGGATGGGCCAGGTTGCGGAGACCGACCATGATCAAAATTGCTGTCGGCGGCAGCAAGATCGCTTTGCTTATCCGGGGTGAGAACTTCCAGAACGTATCCACTCAAGCCTCCTGTAGCCGAATCTGGCGTGCCGACATCTGCGGCGCCCCGTCCTGGGCCCGAGAGCCCCGCGGTCGCCTCCGGTTCCAGGTGACGCCGGTCATGAGCAGGACGGGTCACGACAGTGTTCTGATCGGTAGTTAGTTTTACTATACGGCACGACAATATAATGGCCAGCCGCGAAAGTCAATTCCCTTTACCCTCCGTAGCGGTAATATCAGGCCGATGAGTTCCACGGCTCCAGCGCGCCGACCGCGGGGACGCCCTCCGAGCACCACTGCGGAATCGCATGCGCTCATCCTCGATGCGGTCTACGAGCTGTTGCAGGAGCGTTCCGTGCGCGACCTGACTATCGAAGCCGTCGCCAAGCGGGCCAAGGTGGGTAAGCCAACCATCTACAAGTGGTGGCCGACGAAGGCCGATCTCGTCATGGCGATGTTCCAGGAACGGCTCGACCAGGATGCGGCTGCACCTGAGTCCGGTGTCGCGCCCACCACGGTCCAGGACGCCCTCACGCTGAAAGTCCGGGGGTTCGTGGGCAAGCTCAACGGATTGTTCGGCAAGGTGATCGCTGAGCTGATCGCCGAGGGACAGAGCGATCCAGCCATTCTGGAGGCCCTTTATGACCGTCACCTGCGGGAACGTCGGGCGGCCACAGTAGCCGAGGTAAAGCGCGCCCAGGCCGCCGGCGAGCTACCAGCCGATGTCGACCCTGAGCTTGTCGTCGACGCCATCTCTGCGCCGCTCTACTACCGCCTCCTGATGCGGCGCGAACCGCTCACCGAAGCCTACGCAGACGCCCTGGTGGCACAGGCATTCCGCCGCTGACAGCGCTGTAGGTTTTCAAATTTCGTGGCGAAAGCCGATCCCTCTACCTGCTGGTCTGGAGATTTTCTCATCCACGTGGCGGACGCATCACTACCAAGACGGGCCGGGGAACTGAGCCAGGACCCGGCTACAGGTACGCGCCTCACCAACTGGTGGCCGGCGTTGTTGATTGTCCGACGCTCGACTCGGCGGGAGCCGTCGCAGCTCCCGCCGAAGGTCGAGGTCGCCCCGCGGATCTAGCCGGCCGCGGGCGACCGAACCACGAAGTTGGGTCGAAAGCCGTACTGCGGCGTGGCGCGACCCAGTCCGTGGCCGGAGGCGGTGGCCAGCGGCACACCGGGCATTCCGGCGGCCACGTTCGGCGGCGGGGGCTGCATCGGGGTGCCACCCAGCGCCGCACCGAACAGGTTGGGCAGCGGTTCGGCCGCTGTCCATTCCGAGGGCACTGACAGCATGCCGATCATGGGTGCGCGACCGACCTCGGCGGCTACTGCGCTACCAGCTCGACCGACTTCGCTGAGCGCGGTGGGTACGGCTTGTGCTGCCTCCCCCGCGGCGGCGCCCGCGACATCACTGGCTGCGGCTTGTGCCTCGGATCCGCCCATCCCCATGAAATCGACCGCGGTGCCAAGGAAGTTGCCGGGCATGTAGAAGCCCGACGAGAAAATGGTGTTCCAGAAGTTGGCGCCGAGCAGGTTTCCCAACGCCGAGCCGTTGCTGGTGCTGAACAGAGAGTTGAGAACGCCGGCCAGCCCGGTGGTGCTCTGACCCGACGACGACGAGAAGATGTCGAGGCCCAGGCTGTTGATGAGGTCGGTGAGCCCGCTGTCGCTCGCGGCCGGGGTGGACAGGCTCTGCAGCGCACTGGGTACCGACGACGTCAATTGGGTCAGCGTGCTCTGCGCGGCCCCCGATGAGCTGGCGGCGGCCTGGCTGACCGCTCCCGATTGAGACGCCGCCGCATTGGCAGTGGTGGTCTGCGGCGGCTCGGCGAACGCCGCTAACGTTGCCGCACTGGACGAGGAGGCTGCATAGGAATACATGGCCGCGGCGTCTTGGGCCCACATCTGTCCGTAGTGGGCTTCGGTGGCGGCGATCGCGGCGGTGTTCTGACCCAGCACATTGGTGGCGACCAATGACGCGAGTTGGGTTCGGTTGGCGGTGATGACGGGCGGCGGCACCGTCGCGGCGAAGGCCGCCTCGTAGGCGTTGACCGCGGCCTCGGCTTGTGCGGCTGTCTGCTCGGCGTGGGCCGCGGTGCTGCTCATCCATCCCACGTATGGCGCCGCTGCCCCCGACATTGCATCCGATGCGGGCCCGTACCATTCCTCGCCGGTCAGCGAGTCGACTACCGATCCGTAGGAGAGGGCCGTCGAGCGCAGCTCGGCTGCTAATTCCTTCCACGCCGAGGCGGCCGCGAGCAACGGGCTCGAGCCTGATCCGGTGTACATCCGGGCTGAATTGACTTCTGGGGGAAGGGTTCCGAAATCGACCATTGTTCTGTCCTTACGCCGATGAAATGCTCATCGCCTTTTAGACAGGGTCGCCAAAGCAGGCACGAGTGCGTGGACCAGCCCGAACCCGCTACCGCTATCGGCCATCCGCCCATTCCACGAGGCGATGCGCCGCCGGTCACGGGTGTGGCCGGCACAGTTGGCAGGTCTTCGGACTCTCAGGCCCACACCACATTTCGGTGTTCCTACTGGCCGTCGCTTCCCAGTCGTTGAGACCAGTGCTTGTGACGGCGGTCGTTCCTGAATACCGCTGCGGGACAGTCCCGGGTTCTCACCGGGTTCCCTCTCGCGATGCTCGGTGACGCTGAGCACCGCTCGATGCTGAAAACATCTTCAGCAAAACCAGCTGCGCAGGTAAACGTACAACGAGCTGAGTTGGCACCGAAAAGGGCAACCGGCAGACCGAATCCAGCAGCACCTTGACGATCGCGCAGCTGGTCTCGCAGAGCGTATTGATTGCCTCGGACAGTCCCTTGGCCGCTTGAATGCGTCGACCAGGAGTGCCTTCGTGGTCGTCTAGCTTGACGCTGTGGGGAAGGCGTGTGTCATTTCGCCGGCCTCGGCTGCCACGTCAGGGTCGACCACGTCGCCTTTGATGGCGAGCAGCGTTTGGATGGCGACCGGCTCTGCTAGGGCTGCCTCGGCCAGACACATCCCCTTGGCTTCCTGGATGAGTTGACGCAGCTGTTCCTGCGGCGCGTCAGAGTCAATGTCGACCACATAGCGCAACCCTAGGCATACTCCTCGCTGACCCGATTCGCCTTTGACGTAGCCGAAGGACAGTTCACTTTCAACTTCGATGTTGCGCACATCGAGGTTGCGGTCGTCGGCGAGGTTCGTCAGATGACTGGTGAGACAGAATGCGGCTCCCGCCGCGAAGTACACCAGCGGTGCCGGTGCGCTGTCGGCGCCGGGCGGCAGGCCGGTGCCCTCATCGGACCATAGCTGGTAGGCGCCATAACCCTTGACCCCCGGAACGACGTCTGCATGCTTGCGCAATCCTTCGTCGGTCTTCACCGAGACCTTGACCGGGAAATGAAAGACCGGCTTCTCTTTGTTCTGCACGGTATTCGGGGTGTCCGCGAGTCGGGGCAGCTCCACCTTTGGTTCTGGGAGCCGGCTCACAAGTGGTGTGTGCGGGTCGTTGGTCATAATGACTTCCCTTCTCTGTAGCGGGTATTCGATCCGAGCGAGATGCCCGGAGGTCGGTTCGTCAGCAGTTGCATCGGATGGTGAAGTCTTCTTGCCCAGCTAGATTCGAAGCCGCTGTGCAGTCTCAGGTTTTGTTGAACGTTGGGCCCTGCCCCTATCGCCATACAGCAGCGGACCAACTGCGCGCTGGTGATCGCTATACAGATACGACATCGTGAGCCCCCACAGATGGTTGGGTGGCCAGCCCACTCAGGACAAGTGCGACGAGCTCGTCGGGATCAACCCGCCGACCGATCTTGTGTCCGATCGCCACCGCCGCGAACAGTGCCTCGGCGGCGGACCCGATCAGCTCAGGCCGCAGTTCACCAGCCTGAGCGCGCGATTCCAGATAGGACTGCAAGACGCCCTGCCCGGTGGAGACGAAATCCCGCAACGCCGCGTCGGCGTGGCTAGCCGCGGAGAAGAACACCGACACCACATCGGCGTTGGCGGCAAGGGTGTCGTCGAATGCCCGAATCAGCTGGGGCAATACCACAGTCGCCGGCTGGTCGGCACGCTCCCCGAGCAACGCGCGTAACTGCGGAAGGAAACCGCGCTCCTCGAGCACGGCCGCGACCAGATCTTCCTTGCTGTCGAAGTAGTGATACAGCAGCCCGGGCGTGACGCCCGCGGCCGCTGCGATGTCCTTGATCGAGGCCCCGTCCACACCCTGGCGGGCGAAAACCGCCAGGGCCGCCTCGATGAGCTGCTCCCGCCGTCGTTGGGCCTGCTCCTGTCGCGTACTCACCCGTCCACGGTATCGTTGATTAAACGTTCAGTCAATGAATCTCTCGACTCCACCCGCCGCTGTCGAGCCCGCGGCCCCAGGAACGGCAATTCTCGAATCTAGAGAACTAAGACACCTCCGTTGCGGCCGATCTGTTGACTGTTCTGACTGCATGCGTTGTCTCGTGTCCTGCCTGAGCTTGACGGTGGGACAGGCAGGCCCGGTGGGGCGGGCAGGTTTGAGCGTGGTGCCGGTGTCTGTCCGGACACGAAGCGCCGATGAGAAGGCGCAACTGGTCGAGCGGGTCGCAGAGCAGATTGGGAAAACGACGAACGAAGTTGTGGTAGCTCTAACCAGTTGCGCGACAGTTGGTCTCATTAATGATCGTCATCATTGCAGACCGCCTCTCTGACGGAGACAACTCATCCCCCGAACGCGCCGGTAATCGGCAATTACATCGATCAGGACTGTGATTGTGGCTATGCGTGCACGTCAAAGCTGATGCGATGCATCCATCGGGGTGCGCCATCATGATGCGCCTCGCGTCGAGCGGATCACATATACCAACACCTCGTTGGGCACGGGCGCGTCGATAGCCAACGCGACATGGTCTCGTCCGAATCGTCAAATATGAAGAAGCGCTTCGGCGTTGGCGTGTGCGATGGCGTGAGTGTCGCCTTCGGACAGACCGGCCCGTTCCAGAAAGGTGGAGACGTCGTCGCGCACGATGTAGGGGAAGTCCTCCGAGTAGACGATGCGATCGGCACCCAACTCGGCCGTCATGTAATTGAGCTGATTCTGGCTGTACATTCCCGACGGGGTGATCCACACCTGTTCGCGGTAGTAATCGCTGGGGGCACGCTCCAGACCATTGGGGACCAAGCCAAAGGTTTCGTCGAGCCGTTCGAGGTAGAAGGCGGCCAGCTCTCCCCAATGGCCACTGAGCAACTTCAGTCCGGGATGACGGTCCAGGGCACCGGAGAGGATGAGGCGCAGAACATGGATGCCGGCATCGGCGTGCCATCCAAAAGCTGGTCCGGAGAACATGATCTGCGCCGATGCAGGCCAATCGCCTGCGTAGTAGTGCGCGGAGATGGACGCTTCCGGCAGACCGGGGTGAACATAGATCGGCAAGTCGACGGCCTCGGCCGCCGCTAGCACCGGGTCGAACCGGCGGTCGTCGAGGAATGATCCGTCGAAGCCACCCGCGATGAGGGTGCCGACGAACCCGTGCTCTCCGACGCATCTCCGCAATTCCTCGGCGGCCGCGGTTGGGTCGTAGAGGGGCAACGTAGCGAAACCCCGGAATCGATCAGGGTGTTCGGCGATCTGGCTGGCCAAATCGTCATTCACGCGCTGGCACAGGTCGACGGCCTCGGGATGCTTGAGCACGCTTGGACTGCCATTTCCATGCGACACGACCTGAATGTCGACGCCGACCTGATTCATGTGCGCCAGCCGATTGCCGCCCAATCGGGCAACGGAATCGGCGTCCGTCGCGAAGGCCTTAGCGAACTCGGCGAGCCCCTGGGCGGGTAGCGGTGGCAGACCGCCCAGCTCTGCGACGCGACCACTGATTTGCGGATGCTCGAAATGTTCTTCGACGGTGATGATGCGCATGACGATCCTCCTTTGGCGGCGGGTCGGCCGAGCAGCCGCTGTTCGAAACGACGGCACCCATGGCTCTCGATCCACACGGGTAGCGCCGGCCGAAATTTCGGCGCTTTCGTAAACAATGCTAACGGTTCGTAGATTTTGCGACTTGCCGCCGGTAAAGCCAGGCCTCCAACGATCGAAGATACGTTGCGTTTCCAACTCAACGGGTGTAGCTTAGGACAGATAGGACACGCCCCGTGTCTTATGATCTCACGGCGGCCGCCTTCGACCCGAGGTAATTGGAATGACTGACCGCAGGACTTTCTCCTTTGCAGTCGATTTGGTATCCGGACCGGCCGGGGAATCGACTATCAACGACTTCGAGATCTTCTATGCGCGTAGAGCGTTACGCCGCCTCAAGACGTTGATAGGCCGGGACGGCCTGTTGCACCTGCTGGCCGACGACATCGAGGTGGGCAACTCCTTCATGCGTCACCATGCCGTGCAGTCCCGCGGCGAGTTTCGTGCTGCCACAACCGTTTTAGCCGCCGAAGGCCTCAAAGCATCCGAGTTCGTCGGCTACATGGACGAAATCTTGACCGACGAGGCGGCCATGCTGGCAGCGCAACCGGAACACTTCGTGATGGCAGGTCACTCAGACGAAACCGCACACATCGTCGAAAACCTCGGCCCATACGTGTGCTCGTTCCTGATGGGATTTGGCCGGCACGTCGAATGGGCCGCCGACGTGCCCGAACTTCTCCCCTCGTCCGAGTTTCCGTTCAAGAAGGTGACAAATCTCTTCCTCGAAGACGGCACCGACATCGGAAGAGTGCTGGCCCAGTTCGGTGATACACCTTCCGGTTTCACCGCGAACCTGACCGTCTACTTCCCGGTCACATGTCCGGAAGAGGTATTCGAACATCACCGCCGGCACTTCGCCGTCGAGTTCAGCAACTGGATGAAGGCGGCTGCGGCCCTCCACCCATGACGCCCAGTGCTCGTCGTGCCCCAACTGCTGCAGCACGATTCGACTACGAGAGGACGATTAATGAACGTTGACGAACTGGTCGACCGAGCCGAGATCCACGATGTTCTCGTCCGCTACAGCCGCGGTCTGGACCGCGTCGACATGGCCTTGGTCCGAGATGCCTTCCACGACGACGCTTGGATCGACTTTCCGGACGAGGTTTATGTCGGTCCGGTGAAGGGCTTTTGCGAATTCTTGTCAAAGGAAATGCCTTCATTCGTGCGGACTCGCCACAATCTGGGCAACAGCCTGGTCGAACTCGACGGCAACGTCGCGTTCGTCGAGACCTATTTGACCGCAGACCATGAGGCGACGTCGTATCACAAATGGGATTGTGCCTTCGTCACCTTGTGGGCCCGTTACGTCGACCGGTTCGAGAAGCGTGGCGGGGTTTGGAAGATCGCGAGGCGCCAACTGCTCATCGACTGGATGCGCCGAGACGACAGCCAGACCGGTTGGTTCAAGCTGCCGCACGCCCAGCTCGGCAAGCGTGACGGCAGCGATCCGGTGCTGCAACAGCACGCTAAGCATTGATCGTCGAGCGCCACCACGCTTCGTGACAATCGATTGAAGGGAATTGACATCACGCCAGAAGAACGGCGCCAGCTGATCGACGACCATCACTCACTAAGCGCCGCCGGCATTTCGCGGCGGCTCCAAAATTACTGACCGACCGTAGGAGGAAAGCATGAGCACTACTGTCTCGTCGAGTATCGCGACAGTGACAGCGCGACCGAGCGCCAAAGAGGTCCTCGCCGCCGTCCGGGACTTGCAGCCATGGTTACGCGAACAGCAGGCAGCCGCTGAGAATGAGTGCCGCATTCCCCAGGAGACCATCGAGCGCCTCGATGAGGCCGGCGTCGTTCACCTGACCAAGCCGAAACGGTACGGCGGCGCCGACTTCACCACCCGGGAGCTACACGACATCTACCGCGCGCTCGGTTCCGGCTGCGGCGCAACGGCCTGGGTGGTCTGGGCCACCGCCGGCGGCAACCAATGGAGTTCAGCCTTTGCCGACGATGTCGTCGCACCGGTCTATCAGACGCCCTGGGTGGGCAACCGAACCTTCGCCGTCGGCGGCACGAGCCGTCGCATGTCCGGCACCGCCAGCAGGGTAGACGGCGGCTGGATGGTCAAGGGCGCGTGGCCGTTCGCAACCGGCAGCGTCCACGCCTCCCACGGCTACCTCGCCGTCTTCTACGACGAGACCGACGACTCGAAGGTCGGCATGGTGCTCGTCCCCAAGGCATCCCTTCGCCAAATGAACGACTGGGATGCGATGGGCCTTGCCGCTACCGGCAGCCAAACGATGGCGACCGACGGCGAGCTGTTCGTCCCCGACGAGCGGTTCGGCTTTCCCGCGCAGTTGGCGGAGCGACTCAGCGAACTCATGCGCAGCGGCATCGGGCCGCGCCGCGGCGGACTGCCGCGCTCGATGATCGTCGAGCACAGGCGTCGCCCTCGGCATGGCCGACCACGCCATGGAGGTATTCCTCGGCGCTATTGGCAGCGCAGCGTTCCGTATTCGCCCTATCGCGACAGGTTGACTCACCGGTCGCCCACCACACCGTCGGCCGCGCCCATACGCAGATTCGCGCGGCATCCGCGTGGCTGACGCCGCAGTGGCCGAGTTCGACCGGACGAAACGACGGGCACCGACCCCACCGAACAGGAAATCGTTCAGCTCCACACCGACGCCGCGTACATCTGGAACGAGTGCGCGTACGGCGGTCGAGACGCTGTATCGCGCATCCGGCGCATCGGCGATCAGCAAACGGATGCCTCTCCAGCTGATCGCGCGCAACTGCCGCGCCGGCAGCCTGCACGCGGCGAACAACGTGGACACCTGGGTGGAGAACCTCGGCCGCTCATGGTCGGTGCCGAAGCGGGCCCGACGTCGATGAGCGTGCTCGAGAGACGTTCCTAGTCAGCACGTCTATGCGCTCGGACCACCCGCATGAGCCTAGTCAACGAAGGTCAGAGTGCCCTTGGGAAGGCGTTGAGGAAACCGATCTGGCCTGCGTCGCTCGCCGTGTGGAGGACGTTGAGGTCCATGTCGGGGTTGTGGTCGCCCATCAGTTCGGGGACCGCCGGGTTTCCCGTCCAGGACATCAGGCGGCACCCCCGATGCCCGATGCGCCAGCCGGCGTCGGTACGGACAAGGGTGTCGTCGTACCAACCCGTGCCCTGCCAGGTGGGGCCACCTTTTGCGGCGTGGCGCACGAGAAGCCAATTGCCGTAGCTGAATCCGTACGCCTTGTCACCCTCGACCTTGACGATCTGGCCCATCATGGTGTGTTGGTGACTGTCCAGAGTCTGATGGAACTCCGCGAACGATTGTTTGAACTCGGCCAGCCCTCTCCACGCGGCCCCAGGCGGGACCAAATTCGGCAACGACGTCGTCGGTGAAGACGAGGTCGAACAGATCCCAGCGATGCGCGTCCAGGGCGACACCGTAAAGGTTCATGATCTCGACGATCTCTGCCTTGTCCTGCATGGTCATGGGTACCACCCGTTTCTTGTCGATCTGGCGATTGGGCACTGGAATTCGGTTGTCTATTTCTGCTTTTGAATCGGGCAGCTGCAAATAGGAGGCATGCTCACCACCGGTGTGGATGACGTGTTGTCCGCTGTTTGCGCCGCTGTATTCGCGGATCGCGGGCATCAAGGTTCCCAGAAGGTTCCCGGCGCTAACCACGAAGCGTAGTTGTTCACCGGGGTAGAACGCGAGACCGA
>CAWIJT010000010.1:0-519958 GCA_963836495.1 uncultured Actinomycetota bacterium
ATCGCGTCATCGGCGATCGAATCGTCGCCGCCACGTGGGGAATCGCGGCAGCGATGACTCGCGGGGACATCACGGTGACCGGGATCGATCCGGCGCACCTGCAGGTCGTGCTGCACAAACTGCACGACGTAGGCGCCACGGTCACCCAGACCGACGACAGCTTCCGGATCACGCAGTACGAGCGCCCCAAAGCCGTCAACGTCGCGACGCTGCCGTTCCCTGGGTTCCCGACCGATCTCCAGCCGATGGCGATCGGTCTGGCCTCGATCGCCGATGGCACGTCGATGATCACCGAAAACGTCTTCGAGGCGCGGTTCCGGTTCGTCGAGGAGATGATCCGGCTCGGCGCTGACGCACGCACCGACGGGCACCATGCGGTCGTGCGCGGCCTTCCTCAACTGTCGAGTGCTCCGGTGTGGTCGTCCGACATCCGAGCCGGCGCCGGACTGGTGCTTGCCGGGCTGGTGGCAGACGGTGACACCGAGGTGCACGACGTCTTCCACATCGACCGCGGCTACCCGCTATTCGTGGAGAATCTGGTCAGTCTTGGCGCCGAGATTGAGCGCGTAGACTAGATCCACATTGCGTGGCAGGCCGACTCCGCAAGAAGCGGCTAGCCGAAGTTGACGGTATCCAGGCCGCGGAGTACAGTAGCAGGGTTGCCCGAAAACGGGTGTTGTTTGAGAACTCAATAGTGTGTTTGGTGGTTTTTGTTTTTGTTGTTGTTTTTTGGGGTCATGTCTGGCATTTCCCGTGTGTGGGTGTGGCCCTGTTTTTGTTGATGCCAGTTTTTGGTGTCTTTTTGTTAGGTCAGATTTTCTCTGATTTGGATTCGCCTGCCGTTGTGGTGGGGGTTTTTGTTTGGAGAGTTTGATCCTGGCTCAGGACGAACGCTGGCGGCGTGCTTAACACATGCAAGTCGAACGGAAAGGCCCTTTCGGGGGTACTCGAGTGGCGAACGGGTGAGTAACACGTGGGTGATCTGCCCTGCACTTCGGGATAAGCTTGGGAAACTGGGTCTAATACCGGATAGGACTACGAATCGCATGGTTTGTGGTGGAAAGCTTTTGCGGTGTGGGATGGGCCCGCGGCCTATCAGCTTGTTGGTGGGGTGATGGCCTACCAAGGCGACGACGGGTAGCCGGCCTGAGAGGGTGTCCGGCCACACTGGGACTGAGATACGGCCCAGACTCCTACGGGAGGCAGCAGTGGGGAATATTGCACAATGGGCGCAAGCCTGATGCAGCGACGCCGCGTGGGGGATGACGGCCTTCGGGTTGTAAACCTCTTTCACCATCGGCGAAGCCTCGAGTTTTTGCTTGGGGTGACGGTAGGTGGAGAAGAAGCACCGGCCAACTACGTGCCAGCAGCCGCGGTAATACGTAGGGTGCGAGCGTTGTCCGGAATTACTGGGCGTAAAGAGCTCGTAGGTGGTTTGTCGCGTTGTCCGTGAAATTCCCTGGCTTAACTGGGGGCGTGCGGGCGATACGGGCAGACTGGAGTACTGCAGGGGAGACTGGAATTCCTGGTGTAGCGGTGGAATGCGCAGATATCAGGAGGAACACCGGTGGCGAAGGCGGGTCTCTGGGCAGTAACTGACGCTGAGGAGCGAAAGCGTGGGGAGCGAACAGGATTAGATACCCTGGTAGTCCACGCCGTAAACGGTGGGTACTAGGTGTGGGTTTCCTTCCTTGGGATCCGTGCCGTAGCTAACGCATTAAGTACCCCGCCTGGGGAGTACGGCCGCAAGGCTAAAACTCAAAGGAATTGACGGGGGCCCGCACAAGCGGCGGAGCATGTGGATTAATTCGATGCAACGCGAAGAACCTTACCTGGGTTTGACATGCACAGGACGCCGGTAGAGATATCGGTTCCCTTGTGGCCTGTGTGCAGGTGGTGCATGGCTGTCGTCAGCTCGTGTCGTGAGATGTTGGGTTAAGTCCCGCAACGAGCGCAACCCTTGTCTCATGTTGCCAGCGCGTTATGGCGGGGACTCGTGAGAGACTGCCGGGGTCAACTCGGAGGAAGGTGGGGATGACGTCAAGTCATCATGCCCCTTATGTCCAGGGCTTCACACATGCTACAATGGCCGGTACAAAGGGCTGCGATGCCGTGAGGCTTAGCGAATCCTTGAAAGCCGGTCTCAGTTCGGATCGGGGTCTGCAACTCGACCCCGTGAAGTCGGAGTCGCTAGTAATCGCAGATCAGCAACGCTGCGGTGAATACGTTCCCGGGCCTTGTACACACCGCCCGTCACGTCATGAAAGTCGGTAACACCCGAAGCCAGTGGCCTAACCCTTGTGGGGGGAGCTGTCGAAGGTGGGATCGGCGATTGGGACGAAGTCGTAACAAGGTAGCCGTACCGGAAGGTGCGGCTGGATCACCTCCTTTCTAAGGAGCACCACGAAAAGCATCCCCAATTGGTGGGGGTGCGGGCCGTGAGGAGCCTGTTCACCTGTAGTGGGTGCGGGCTTGGTGCGCGACAACAAATGGTCTCGTTCGAGACGACAAGAATTCGCCGGCACACTATTGGGTCCTGAGGCAACACTCGGGTGGCTCGAAGCTTTCGGGTCGGGGTGTTGTCCCGCCATTTTGGTGGTGGGGTGTGGTGTTTGGTAATTGGATAGTGGTTGCGAGCATCTAAGCAAAATCGCTGATTTTTCAGTGGGTTTTGTTCGAGTTGTTTTCTTGTGTTGTAAGTGTTTTAGGGCACATGGTGGATGCCTTGGCATCAGGAGCCGATGAAGGACGTGGGAGACTGCGATATGCCTCGGGGAGTTGTCAACCGAACGTTGATCCGAGGATGTCCGAATGGGGAAACCCGGCACGAGTGATGTCGTGTCACCCGTATCTGAATACATAGGGTGCGGGAGGGAACGCGGGGAAGTGAAACATCTCAGTACCCGTAGGAAAAGAAAACAAGTGTGATTCCGTGAGTAGTGGCGAGCGAAAGCGGAGGATGGCTAAACCGTGCGCATGTGTAACCGGGTAGGGGTTGTGTGTGCGGGGTTGTGGGGATGATGTGTCTGGTTCTACTCGACCGGAGAGCAGCAGTGTGTGGTTAATCGAAGTGGCCTGGGATGGTCTGCCGTAGACGGTGAGAGCCCGGTAGGTGAAAACTGCATGCCTGTTTTGTGTCATTACCCGAGTAGCAGCGGGCCCGTGGAATCTGCTGTGAATCTGCCGGGACCACCCGGTAAGCCTGAATACTTCCTGATGACCGATAGCGGATAGTACCGTGAGGGAATGGTGAAAAGTACCCCGGGAGGGGAGTGAAAGAGTACCTGAAACCGTGTGCCTACAAGCCGTCAAAGCCCTCGTTTTTGCGTGGGGTGATGGCGTGCCTTTTGAAGAATGAGCCTGCGAGTCAGGGACATGTCGCGAGGTTAACCCGTGTGGGGTAGCCGCAGCGAAAGCGAGTCTGAATAGGGCGTATCCACCGTGAGGTGGTGTAGTGGTGTGTTCTGGACCCGAAGCGGAGTGATCTACCCATGGCCAGGGTGAAGCGCGGGTAAGACCGCGTGGAGGCCCGAACCCACTTAGGTTGAAGACTGAGGGGATGAGTTGTGGGTAGGGGTGAAAGGCCAATCAAACTCCGTGATAGCTGGTTCTCCCCGAAATGCATTTAGGTGCAGCGTTACATGTTTCTTGCCGGAGGTAGAGCTACTGGATGGCCGATGGGCCCTACTAGGTTACTGACGTCAGCCAAACTCCGAATGCCGGTAAGTGAAAGTGTGGCAGTGAGACGGCGGGGGATAAGCTCCGTGCGTCGAGAGGGAAACAGCCCAGATCGCCGGCTAAGGCCCCTAAGCGTGTGCTAAGTGGAAAAGGATGTGCAGTCGCATAGACAACCAGGAGGTTGGCTTAGAAGCAGCCACCCTTGAAAGAGTGCGTAATAGCTCACTGGTCAAGTGATTGTGCGCCGATAATGTAGCGGGGCTCAAGCACACCGCCGAAGCCGCGGCAACAACCTTGTGTTGTTGGGTAGGGGAGCGTCCTGCATCCAGTGAAGCCACGGAGTGATCCAGTGGTGGAGGGTGTGGGAGTGAGAATGCAGGCATGAGTAGCGATAAGGCAAGTGAGAACCTTGCCCGCCGAAAGACCAAGGGTTCCTGGGCCAGGCCAGTCCGCCCAGGGTGAGTCGGGACCTAAGGCGAGGCCGACAGGCGTAGTCGATGGACAACGGGTTGATATTCCCGTACCCGTGTGTGCGCGCCCGTGATGAATCCATGCTGCTAACCACCCAAAAGGTGGCCCATCAATCCCCTTTCGAGGGGTGCGAGAGCCGCCGGCTGCGTGGGACCCGGATGGGTAGTAGTCAAGCGACGGGGTGACGCAGGAAGGTAGCCGTACCAGTCAGTGGTAACACTGGGGCAAACCCGTAGGACGACATCTAGGTAAATCCGGATGTCACATCAGTCCGAGAGGTGATGCATAACCGGATGAGGTGAATTCGGTGATCCTATGCTGCCAAGAAAAGCCTCTAGCGAGCACACACACGGCCCGTACCCCAAACCAACACAGGTGGTCAGGTAGAGAATACCAAGGCGTACGAGAGAACTATGGTTAAGGAACTCGGCAAAATACCCCCGTAACTTCGGGAGAAGGGGGGCCCACACACCGTGAACCGGCTAGCCCGGGGCAGCGGCAGTGGGTCGCAGAAACCAGTGAGAAGCGACTGTTTACTAAAAACACAGGTCCGTGCGAAGTCGCAAGACGATGTATACGGACTGACGCCTGCCCGGTGCTGGAAGGTTAAGAGGACCCGTTAACCCCTTAGGGTGAAGCGGAGAATTTAAGCCCCAGTAAACGGCGGTGGTAACTATAACCATCCTAAGGTAGCGAAATTCCTTGTCGGGTAAGTTCCGACCTGCACGAATGGCGTAACGACTTCTCAACTGTCTCAACCATAGACTCGGCGAAATTGCACTACGAGTAAAGATGCTCGTTACGCGCGGCAGGACGAAAAGACCCCGGGACCTTCACTACAACTTGGTATTGATGTTCGGTACGGTTTGTGTAGGATAGGTGGGAGACTGTGAAACAATTACGCCAGTAGTTGCGGAGTCGTTGTTGAAATACCACTCTGATCGTATTGGACCTCTAACCTCGAACCGTATATCCGGTTCAGGAACAGTGCCTGGCGGGTAGTTTAACTGGGGCGGTTGCCTCCCAAAATGTAACGGAGGCGCCCAAAGGTTCCCTCAACCTGGACGGCAATCAGGTGTCGAGTGCAAGTGCACAAGGGAGCTTGACTGCAAGACTGACACGTCAAGCAGGGACGAAAGTCGGGACTAGTGATCCGGCACCTCTGAGTGGAAGGGGTGTCGCTCAACGGATAAAAGGTACCCCGGGGATAACAGGCTGATCTTCCCCAAGAGTCCATATCGACGGGATGGTTTGGCACCTCGATGTCGGCTCGTCGCATCCTGGGGCTGGAGCAGGTCCCAAGGGTTGGGCTGTTCGCCCATTAAAGCGGCACGCGAGCTGGGTTTAGAACGTCGTGAGACAGTTCGGTCTCTATCCGCCGCGCGCGTCAGAAGCTTGAGGAAACCTGTCCCTAGTACGAGAGGACCGGGACGGACGAACCTCTGGTCCACCAGTTGTCCCACCAGGGGCACCGCTGGATAGCCACGTTCGGACAGGATAACCGCTGAAAGCATCTAAGCGGGAAACCTTCTCCAAGACCAGGCTTCTCACCCATTCAAGTGGGATAAGGCCCCCCGCAGACCACGGGATCGATAGACCAGACCTACAAACCCCGCAAGGGGCGCAGGGAACTGGCACTAACCGGCCGAAAACTTACACACACGCAACCACACATCCAGCAACCAACAATGCTGCACCCCACCACCAAACACATTTAAATAAAGTTACGGCGGTAATAGCGACAGGGAAACGCCCGGACCCATCCCGAACCCGGAAGCTAAGCCTGCCAGCGCCGATGATACTACCCACCCGGGTGGAAAAGTAGGACACCGCCGAACACAACATAAAAAAGACCCGTGCCCCCCAACAACAATTGGGGGGCACGGGCATTTTTCATGCCAATTTGTACATGGTCGAATGGCTTTTCGCGGCTTGCATCATTCGCTCGATTCCCGCTTTCATCGATCCGTGTTACCTTCGCGGCCGCTGGGCGTTCAGAGGCGGCGGGGCCGGCGATGATTGCACTCAGGTCTCAGAAGTCGCGGTAGCGCAACGCCGAGGTTGCAAATGGTTATCGTTCCGTGCTGTAAATGTTACAAAAGAGCTCTACCGTTACCCAAGTGATACTTGTGCTCTATGGGGCGCAAGCTGCTGAGGAGGGGAACTCAAAATGACGGTAGTGAGCGGAGCAGGTCGATTGCCTCGCCCGATGAGGGGACGGGCGAGCGCCGATGACCGGCGAACCACGGTGCAGGACGTTGTCGTAGCGGTGTCTGGGACGGCACTGCGGCCCATCATCGTCACGGTGGCGATCTTCGCCGCGGCGATGGGTGCCAGCCCCCATGCACACGCGGACGGGGTCGGCGACGCAATGGCGCCAGTGCTCAACAGCGCAGGTATCGGCAACAACGGTCCGGTCAGCGGCGCAATCGCGCAGGTCGGGCAATCCATCTGCCCCATGCTGGTCAAACCCGGCAGCGGGCTGGCCAGCGGCGCGGCCCAGATCAGCGGCAATGGTGGGCTTGCGCCGCCGCTTGCCGGCTTCCTGGTCGGCATGGCGATCCAGTCTCAGTGCCCGTCGTTCATGACGTCGGTCGCGAACGGCAACATGCCGTTTCCGATCCCGGGAGGTATCCCGGGGGCCGGACCTGCGGGCCTGCCGTTCGGCCAGCCTGCGGCCCCGTCACCCCTGCAGTCAATGCTGCCCGGCCTCAACCCCGCCGGCGGGTTGCCGGGGCTGTAGGTCGCATGCTCAATCGAACAGGGACGGTGTCGCCGACAACCGTGATCGCTCCATATCGAGCAGCCACCGTTTTCGGTCGAGCCCGCCACCGTATCCGGTAAGGCTCCCGCTCGCGCCGATAACCCGATGGCACGGAACGATGATGGCGATCGGGTTGTGTCCGTTGGCCAGTCCTACCGCGCGGGCGGCACCGGACGCGCCGATCTGTTCGGCGATCTGCCCATACGACCGGGTTTCGCCGTATGGGATCGTCATCAGCGCCTGCCATACCCGGCGTTGAAACTCGCTGCCGGCCAGCTCGAGGGCGAGCTCGAAATCGCTGCGGTCGCCGCCGAAGTAAGCCTCGAGCTGGTCGACCACGTCGGGGAAGGCTCTCTCATCGGGCACCCAGTCCGACCGGTTCGGCTCGTACGTCTGATTCACCATGCGCAGGTGGGTCAGCCCGGGGCCCTGACCGGCCAACGCCAACGGGCCAATCGGGCTGTCAATCGTGCGGTAAAGGATCATGCGGCCTCCTTGGGTGGTGGCCATCGGTTCACCTCGTGCTCCAACGTCGTCCAGAGATGCTGTGTGGCGTAGGACCGCCACGGCCGCCAACGGGCGCTTCGCGCAATCAATGCTCGTTGATCGCTCGGCAAGCCCAATTGCTCTGCCGCTAGCCGCAATCCGAGATCGCTGGCAGGAAATGCGTCGGGGTCACCCAAACCGCGCATGGCGATCACTTCCGCGGTCCACGGCCCTATTCCGGGAACCGCCAGCAATTGGCTGCGCGCGGCTGCCCAATCGCAACCGGGGTCCAACACAACGCTGCCATCGGCCAGCCCGGCGACCAGGGCGGTGACGGTCCGACGACGCGCTTGTGGCATCGCGAGATGCGACGGGTCAAGCTCGCTCAGTTGCTCGATCGAAGGAAAGGTATGCGTCAGTGCGCCATCGGGGTCATGCATGGGCTCACCGTGTGCGGCGACCAACCGCCCGGCATGGGTCCGCGCGGCTTTGATGGACACCTGCTGTCCCAGAACCGTCCGAACAGCGAGTTCGGCTTCGTCCACGGTGCGCGGTATGCGCTGTCCGGGCGCCTCGGCGATCACCGGGGCGAGCGCCGCATCGGAACTCAGTGCGTTGATCACCGCATCCGGGTCCGCGTCGAGGTCCAGCAGTCGCCGGCAGCGCGAGACCGCCGACGTCAGGTCGCGGACGTCGTCGAGCACCAGCGTGCATCGGACATGGTCTGGCGACGGCGTCAGGCTCGCGATGCCATTGCCGAACGGTAGCCGCAGCGTGCGGCGGTATGCGCCGTCACGCACCTCTTCGCATCCCGGCACCACGCTCGCGGCGAGGTGGCCGAATACCCCCGCGAACGCGAACGGGGCGCGCACCGGCAAGCGGAGCGAGACAGTGCCCGGCGACGTGGCGTTGTCGCCGGGAGCTGCGGCGGCGCGCAGGCGCAACTCGGTCGGCGTCTTGTCGTAGACCACACGGAGTGAGTCGTTGAACTTGCGAATGCTGGAAAAGCCTGCAGCGTAAGCGATGTCACCGAAGGGCATGGCCGTTGACTGGATCAGCACCCGCGCCGTCTGTGCGCGCTGTGCGCGCGCCAGCGCCAATGGTCCAGCGCCGGTCTCTGTGTGCAGCAGCCGTTCAAGCTGTCGTTCCGGACAACCGAGGCGCGTAGCCAGGCCCTGGACACCCTCGCGGTCGACGATGCCGTGGGCGATCAGCCGCATGGCCCGGGGGACGACGTCACCGCGAACGTTCACAGTTCGACAACTACACCCGCCCACTGACAATACTGTCGGCAACGCGGCCCAGTCGTCCGCGGCAAGCGCGAACTACGTCATTGCGCCGATGGGTCGTCAACAGTGGATGAGTTACGGGGCAAGCCGACAAAGAATCTGGTGCGCAGGGTGTCTTCGTTGAGGTCGTGCAGCCTGGCGGCGAGTAGATCCTGCATAACCAGGTGACCTTTCTCGGCGCCGTCAGGTGACACCACTCGCAGCGGACGACCGCCCGATTCGGCGAGGACGTTCGCCGCATGTCGCAACGTGTCGCGAGTCGTGACGGTGCCCCCCACTGGCATCTCTGGCGGTTCAGGATGCATCATCTCCTCGACAAAGAAGGCGTCCAGCGGATCGGTGGAGTATTCGCACGTCACGTGCAATCCACGCCGGGCGATCTTCTCGGTCAGAATCGAACGGTCCAGGATCAGCACCGATGCTGCGTAAGCCGTCATCGAGGAGATGACCAGAGGGAATAGCGCGGGCCAGGCATGGGTGAGTTCGAGAGTGAAGACGATTCCGGTCAGCGGCGCCCGCATCGCGCCGCCAACGACCGCTGCTAAGCCGAGAAGCGCCCAGAATCCGGGGAACACGTGCGGCAGCCAGTGGCCGAGAAGGGCCCCGAGCGCGCCGCCGATCATGAATAGCGGCGCCAGCTCACCGCCCGAGGTACCTGAGCCCAGCGACAGTGACCAGATTGCCGTTTTGACGATGAGAATTCCGATGATGAGCGACAGGGCGGCGTGGCCGGTCAGCAGCGCGTCGATCACGTCGTAGCCGACGCCCAGGGCTCGGGGCTGGATCAGGCCGCCTATCCCGATCACGACCCCGCCGATCGCGGGCCACCACATCCAATGAAATGGCAGGTGCGCGAAGACATCTTCGGACAGAAACACCAACCGTGTTGCAACAATAGCGATCGCGGCACCGCAGATTCCCGCAACGAGCGCCAACAGGTCGATGTTCCAATGGATTTGGGTGACGTTGACGGAGACGGGGAAGAGCGGATCGTGGCCGAGAATAAATTGGCGTACCACGGTCGCAACGGCGACCGCGGAGGCGACCGGAACCAGGCTGCGGGGGCGCCACTCGAACAGCAAAAGCTCGACCGCCAGCAGAACAGCGGCCAGCGGTGCATTGAAGATCGCCGCCATTCCGCCCGCGGCGCCGGAAACGAGCAAGATCTTGCGTTCGTCGGCGGTCAAGTGCAGGTACTGGGCGAGCAGCGAACCGAGTGCCCCGCCGGTCACGATGATCGGCCCCTCGGCGCCGAACGGGCCACCCGTTCCGATGCTGATCGCCGCCGAAACAGGCTTAAGAACAGCAACTTTCGGTTCGACGCGGCTGCCTCGAATGAGGATGGCTTCAATTGCCTCGGGCATGCCGTGACCGCGAATCTTCTCCGATCCGAACCGCGCCATCAAGCCGACCACTAAACCGCCGACCACGGGCGCACCCAGCACGAGCCACCACGGATGATGACGTGCCCCCGGTGCCACCAGATCGACGGCCCACCGCTGATAAAAGACAAGGTTGGTGATCAGCCCGATCAGTCGTACCAGGCACCAGGCTGCACCCGCGGACAGCGCGCCGATGGGGAGCGCGAACGCGGTGATCACTAACATTCGTCGATCAACGACGAAATCGGCCAACCGATTGCTCATGCCCGGACCTCGAGGTGTTCGATCACGCTGGCAGTATCGCGCACCTTCGCTGTGGGGTTCCTGCGAGGTTCCCCGTGGTCTCGCTAGCCGGGCAGCAATTCGTCGGTTGGCGATGAGTGCCAGGCGATTTCGGTAAAATCAGTGAATGCCACTACGGCCAATTTCTCGTCGTCGCGGATCAGCACCGAGTCGCTGATCAATACCGGCATGGCCCACCCGTCGGCGTGATGTATTCGAATGACCGTGTTGGCGTACGCGCGCAACGCCGCGACGACCCCTGAGCGCAGCGCAGGAACGCACGGTGCGAGGGTTTGCGCCGTCATCGTGACCAGTTCCTGACTGGAGTAGCCGACCATCGCCGCGAACGCCTCGTTGGCGAACTCGATCGAACCCTTGTCGTCGACCGCGAGGATGGGCACGGCAAGGCGGCTGAGTGCGACCAGGGCCGGAAAGTCGCGGAGGAAGTCGGTTGTGGACTCACCGCGCGGGCGTCGTTGCCGTTTGTCGACGACCAACGACGCCGTCTGAGAGCCCATACTCAAGTTCCTTTCGAAGACCCCCGACCTTGAGGTGAGAGAGTACTTACTTACGAGAGGGGGCGCAATTGACGTGTACCCTTCCTGCCGTGAACCAGGCCGAGGGCTCCAGTCGCGATCGACTTCTCGACGTGGCGCTGGCACTTTTCGCCAGCCGTGGGTATGCCGCCACCTCGACCGCGGAGATCCAAAAGGCGTCGGGCATGTCGCCGGGCTCCGGGGCGCTCTATCGCCACTTTCGCACCAAAAACGACGTGCTGCGCTCCGTGCTCCGCCGCGGTCTGGACCGGATGCGGACGTCACCGGCATGGGTACGAGCCACCACGCCGGCGGAGCGATTAGATGCGCTCAAGAATGTCGCGACGGCAGCTGAGCAGACCATTGCCGAGAATGCCGATCTGGTTCGGTTGATGCTGCACGAGCCCGATGCCGCGTCCGATCTGGTCGAAGAATTGTGGGTGCGCAACCTGAATGACGCCCATGCGGTGATGGGACACGCGCTACGGGCCACCGCGGAAGAGGTCGGTACCGAGATCGAAGATCCCGAGGCGATCGCCGCGGTGTTGCTGGCCGGTTTGAGCTACATGCCCGTCATGCGGGCCCTGCTCGGCCGAAACCCCGGTGACATCGATTCGGATCGCTTTCGCGAAGCCTGGCTGCGCCTGAGCCGCGCGGTGTTCACCCACGGCGTGCCCAGCTAGACCGGTGATGCCAGCTGCGTGGGCTGATCGTGGCCGCGCAGTGTCACGGTCTTGCCGTGCGACCAGTGGCTCCGCTCGTCGTCACTCGCGGCGTTGACGGTGTCTGCCGACGCCAGCAGTCGGCCTGGCTCGGATTTGGCCAACTCGCACAGCCGCGCCGCCTCATTCACCGGCTCGCCGATCACGGTGTATTCGAACCGCTCCTTGGCGCCGACATTGCCGGCGACGGCGTTCCCGGCGGTGACGCCGATGCCGGCCAGACACTCGGGCACCTCGGCCTCGAGACGATCGGCGATGGCGCGGGCGGCGGCCAGAGCATGGTCTTCCGGCCGGTCGAGGTGATTGGGCGCGCCGAACACCGCCAGCACCGCATCGCCCTCGAACTTGTTCACCAGACCCTGGTTGCGATCCACCTCTTCGACGATCACCGCGAAAAACCGGTTGAGTAGCTGCACGACCTCTGCGGCCGGTCGACTGGTCACCAGTTGCGTGGAGCCGACGATGTCGACGAAAACCACTCCGACGTAACGCTCTTCGCCTCCGAGCTCCGGCTTGTCCCGTTCGGCGGCAAGGGCGACTTCGCGCCCCACATGCCGGCCGAACAGGTCGCGGACGCGTTCGCGCTCGCGTAAGCCGTCGACCATCGAGTTGAATCCGCGTTGCAGCTCACCGAGTTCGGTGCCGTCGAACACCACCAGATCGCCGCGCAGGTCGCCTTCCTCCACCCGCCGCAGGGCCGCCCGCACGGCCCGCACCGGCGTCGCCGTCAGCCAGGACAGGATCCACATCAGCATGAATCCGAAGATCAGCGTCGCGGACGCGATGACGAGCACGGCCACGGCCAGTTGGGCTTTGCTCAAGTTGCCGAGCACCAGGCCGCCGAGCACCGCGGTGAGGGCGATGCCGAGGACGGGAACACCGGAGCCCAGCAGCCACACCGTCAGGGTTCGGCCCATGATGCCCGGCGCCAACCGCGTCGGCGCGTGACCCGCCTCAAGGGCTTGAGCGGCGACCGGGCGCAACGCGAACTCGGTGAACAAATAGGAGAAGGCGGCAACCAGGATGCCGACAAAGCTCACCGAGAAACCCACGATCGGGATGAACGTGCTGTCGGCCATCCCGTAGAGCGTGGTGTTCAACGCGGCGCCGACGCCCCAGAGCGCGAGCACGCCAACTCCCAGCCATAGCGGGGCCTGGAAGGTTGCGCGTTCGTCGGCGGGGGTGGGCTTGCGTTCCTCGATCGACCACCGCAGGGCGTTGATCAGCCGACGGGTGATGAACAAGGTGCCCAGCGCCAGCGCGACCGCGATGTAGGCCGGTATGGCGGCGAACGTGACCCACAGCGGTGCGTCGCTGAAAATGCTGGGCACCGGGAAGGCGATGGTCAGCAGCAACACCGCGACACCGATACCGATCAGATTGGTCGCGAGGATGAAGATCGTGATGATCAGCTGAATGCGGACGCGCCGGCGCCCCTGGCTTTCTGACGGCCGCCCGAGCAGCCAGGATCCGTACGCCGGGACTTCCGACAGCCGACCGCTCTGCTGCGTCACCCGCTCCAGCACTCGCCCCAGCCGTTGCGCGGTCGTTCGCTTAGCCACCATGGTGGCGTCAGCCTAATTGCTCTGGCGGCTCCCGCTTAAGGTGTGTTGCGTGCGCCTCGTCATCGCCCGCTGCACCGTGGATTACGTCGGACGCCTGACCGCCCATCTGCCCTCGGCCCGCAGGTTACTGCTGTTCAAGGCCGACGGTTCGGTGAGCGTGCACGCCGACGACCGGGCCTACAAGCCGCTGAACTGGATGAGCCCGCCGTGTTGGTTCACCGAGGAGCCCGAGGGCAGCGAGGGTGAGGCGCCGGTCTGGGTGGTGCAGAACAAGGCCGGCGAGCAGTTGCGCATCACCGTCGAGGACATCGAGCACGACTCGAGCCACGAACTCGGGCTGGACCCGGGGCTGGTCAAGGACGGCGTCGAAGCCCACCTGCAGGTGCTGCTCGCCGAGCACGTGGAGCTGCTCGGCGCCGGCTACACGCTGGTGCGCCGCGAGTACATGACGCCGATCGGGCCGGTCGACCTGTTGTGCCGCGACGACCAGGGCCGCTCGGTGGCTGTCGAGATCAAGCGGCGCGGAGAGATCGACGGGGTCGAGCAGCTGACCCGATACCTGGAGTTGCTCAACCGCGACAGTCTGCTGGCACCGGTGAGCGGAGTGTTCGCCGCGCAACAGATTAAGCCGCAGGCGAGAACTTTAGCCGTTGATCGTGGAATCCGTTGTCTGACATTGGATTACGACAAGATGCGCGGGATGGATTCCGACGAATTCCGGCTGTTCTGAGTTGCATCACTAGACTGCGGTCATGGCCCGACGCCGCACCCCGCCGCGTGGGCAGCAGTCGCCCCGGCCGCTTCCGGCACCCGGACGGGTGGAGACCGGGCCCGACGGCTACGAGTACGAAGTCCGACACGTGGCAGGCGCCCGTGCGGTCAAGACCTATCGCTGCCCCGGCTGCGATCACGAAATTCGCTCGGGCACAGCCCATGTGGTGGTGTGGTTGGCGGACTTCGGTGAGGTGGCCGTCGACGACCGGCGGCACTGGCACACGCCGTGCTGGGCCAACCGGGCGACCCGCGGGCCGACCCGGAAGTGGAGTTAGTGCTCTGAACCGTCGGCGGGTTCGACCAACTCGATCAGCACACCACCGGCGTCCTTGGGGTGGATGAAGTTGATCCGCGAGTTCGCTGTGCCCCGCCGGGGTGCGTCGTACAGCAGGCGGATGCCCTGCTCGCGCAGGCGCTCGCTGAGGGCGTCGAGGTCGCTGACGCGGTAGGCCAACTGCTGGATGCCGGGGCCGCGCTTGTCGAGGAACTTCGCGATCGGCGAGGAGTCGTCGATCGGGGCCATCAGTTGGACCTGCGCGCTGCCGACGGCGGCGCCGCGCACCGACAACATCGCCTCGCGAATACCCTGATCGTCGTTGACTTCCTCGTGCAAGACGATCATGCCGAGGTGGTCGTGGTACCAGGCGATCGCTGCGTCCAGGTCGGGGACCGCAATGCCGACATGGTCGACTGCAGTCACCAGAGCGGTGCTGAGTACTCGACGGGTGTCAACTTGATCGGTGGTCATCACGTAACGGTAACCTGACGGGAAAGAATCCGCTTCTCCCGATCTGCCGGATCGGCTGTTGAACCCCGCGCTGGAGGTAGTCATGACGACATCGGTGATCGTTGCTGGGGCACGTACGCCCATCGGCAAGCTGATGGGCTCGCTCAAGGATTTCAGTGCCAGCGATCTGGGTGCTATCGCGATCAAGGGCGCACTGGAGAAAGCCAACGTGCCCGCGTCGCTGGTCGAGTACGTGATCATGGGCCAAGTGCTGACCGCGGGGGCGGGTCAGATGCCGGCCCGGCAATCCGCCGTCGGCGCGGGCATCGGCTGGGATGTGCCGTCGCTGTCCATCAACAAGATGTGTCTATCCGGCATCGACGCCATTGCACTGGCTGACCAGCTCATTCGGGCCGGAGAGTTCGACGTGGTGGTGGCCGGCGGCCAGGAGTCGATGACCAAGGCGCCGCACCTGCTCATCGACAGCCGTGCCGGTTACAAGTACGGCGACGTCACGGTGCGCGACCACATGGCCTACGACGGACTGCACGACGTGTTCACCGACCAGCCGATGGGCGCGCTCACCGAGCAGCGCAACGACGTCGACAAGTTCACTCGGCTCCAACAGGACGAGTTCGCGGCGCGCTCGCACCAGAAGGCCGCCGCGGCGTGGAAAGACGGGGTTTTCGCCGACGAGGTGGTGCCGGTCAGCATCCCGCAGCGCAAGGGCGATCCGCTGCAGTTCAGCGAAGACGAGGGCATCCGGGCGAACACCACCGCCGAATCGCTGGCCGGCCTCAAGCCGGCGTTCCGCAAGGACGGCACCATCACCGCCGGCTCGGCGTCGCAGATTTCCGACGGCGCCGCTGCGGTCGTCGTGATGAACAAGGACAAGGCGAAAGAGCTGGGATTGACCTGGCTGGTCGAGATCGGCGCGCACGGCGTGGTCGCCGGCCCGGATTCGACGCTGCAGTCCCAACCCGCGAATGCGATCAAGAAGGCGCTGGGCCGCGAAGGCATCACCGTGGACCAACTCGACGTGGTCGAGATCAACGAGGCGTTTTCCGCGGTGGCGCTGGCGTCGACGCAGGAACTCGGCATCGATCCCGAGATCGTCAACGTCAATGGTGGCGCGATCGCAGTCGGGCATCCGATCGGCATGTCCGGCGCCCGGATCACCCTGCACGTCGCCCTCGAGTTGGCCCGCCGCGGCTCCGGCTACGGCGTTGCTGCGCTGTGCGGCGCAGGCGGTCAGGGTGATGCGCTGATCCTGCGGGCTGGCTAGTTACCGGCCAGTACGGTTTTTGCCGGCGGATTGGTCACTCGAGCAAGAAGTTTGCTGACGCGGCAATCACGGTGGTGTCTGGAGAGTTTGTGTGACGTTGGTCATATGGTCGCGTGAACCGGGTGAAATGCGATCGGCGGACGCGTGCCAGACTTGATCGCGTGAGCCGTCCTCGACCTCCGATCGGGCCCGCATTGGCCGGTGCGGTCGACCTGTCCGCCCTCAAGCAACCTCCTCCCGCCAGTGGTGCTGCCGGCGGCGACGGGCCGGCTCAATCCGCCGGCATCGAGGTCAACGAAGCCAACTTCGAAGAAGAAGTACTGCTGCGGTCCAACCAGGTGCCGGTCGTGGTGCTGTTGTGGTCGCCGCGCAGCGATGTGTGTCTGCAGCTGGCCGATCTTCTGTCCGGCCTGGCCGCCGCCGACAACGGCACATGGTCTCTGGCCAGTGTCAACGTCGACGTCGCTCCCCGGGTGGCGCAGATCTTCGGCGTCGAAGTGGTCCCGACCGTCGTCGCATTGGCTGCCGGACAGCCGCTGTCGAGCTTCCAGGGCATCCAGCCGCCGGAGCAGTTGCGGCGCTGGGTGGACTCGCTGCTCTCGGCCACGGCCGGAAAGCTCAGTGGTGTAACCGATTCCGAGGAGCCGGAGCAAGTCGACCCTGAGCTTGCACAGGCCCGCCGGCTTCTCGAGGACAACGACCTCGGGGCGGCTCTCGATTCCTATCAGGCCATTCTGGACGCCAACCCGAACCACGAAGAGGCCAAGGGTGCGGTGCGTCAGATCGCGTTCTTGATGCGTGCGACGGCACATGGGCTCGAGGCGATCGCGGCCGCCGATGCGGCACCGGATGACATCGAGGCCGCTTTCGCCGCGGCGGACGTGCAGCTGCTCAGCCAAGACGTGAGCGGTGCGTTCGATCGGCTTGTCGCGCTGGTGCGACGGACGGCCGGCGACGATCGGACCTCGGTGCGCACCCGGCTGATCGAGCTGTTCGAGTTGTTCGATCCCGCCGACCCCGACGTCATCGCGGGGCGGCGCAACCTGGCGAACGCGCTGTACTGACCGGCTACTCGGGCTCCAGCCACAGCGCCGACATGGGCGGCAGGGCCAGCACCGCCGATGCCGGACGGCCGTGCCAAGGGTCGTCGGTCGCGTCGACGCCGCCGAGGTTGCCGATCCCGGCGCCGTGGTAAACGGTTGCGTCGGTGTTGAGCACCTCACGCCACCGCCCCGCGCGGGGCAGGCCGAGACGGTATCCGCTGTGCTCGGCGCCGGCGAAGTTGAACACGCACGCCAGCACCGAGCCGTCGCTGCCGTACCGCAGGAAACTCAGCACGTTGTTCGCGGAGTCGTTGGCATCGATCCAGGAGTAACCCTCCGGCTTGATGTCCTGGCTCCACAACGCCGCGTGGCTGCTGTAGATCGCGTTGAGATCCTGCACCAAACGCGTGACGCCGGAGGAGAAGCTGTTCTCGTCGAGTTGGAACCAGTCCAGGCCGCGTTCTTCGGACCATTCGGCGCGCTGTCCGAAGTCCTGACCCATGAACAGCAACTGCTTGCCCGGGTGCGCCCATTGGTAGGCCAGTAGGCTGCGCAGCCCGGCGGCCTTCTCGTGGTCGTTGCCCGGCATGCGCTCCCACAGCGTGCCCTTGCCGTGCACCACCTCGTCGTGGCTGATCGGCAGCACGAAGTTCTCGCTGAACGCGTAGAGCATCGAGAAGGTGATCGCGTGGTGGTGGTAAGTGCGGTAGATCGGGTCACGGCCGACGTAGTCCAGGGTGTCGTGCATCCACCCCATATTCCACTTCATCGAAAAGCCGAGTCCACCAACGCTTGTCGGGCGCGTGACACCCGGCCACGACGTCGACTCCTCGGCGATCGTGACGATTCCGGGTGCGGCTTTGTGGGCCGTCGCATTCATCTCCTGCAGGAACTGCACAGCCTCCAGGTTTTCCCGGCCGCCGTGGATGTTCGGCGTCCAACCGCCCACCGGGCGGGAGTAGTCGAGGTAGAGCATCGACGCGACGGCGTCGACTCGCAGGCCGTCGATGTGAAACTCCTCGAGCCAGTACAGCGCGTTGGCCACCAGGAAGTTACGCACCTCGGAACGGCCGAAGTCGAATACGTAAGTGCCCCAGTCCAACTGCTCGCCGCGTTTGGGGTCGGAATGCTCGTAGAGCGGCGTGCCGTCGAAGCGGCCGAGCGCCCATGCGTCCTTGGGGAAGTGGGCGGGAACCCAGTCCACGATCACACCGATGCCGGCGCCGTGCAGCGCGTCGACGAGCGCCCGGAATTCGTCGGGGGTGCCGAATCGCGACGTCGGCGCGTAATAAGAGGTGACCTGGTATCCCCACGACCCGCCGAACGGGTGCTCGGCGACGGGCAACAGTTCGACGTGGGTAAACCCCTGCGCCACGACGTAATCCGTCAACTCCCGAGCAAGATCGCGATAGGACAGACCCGGCCGCCACGAGCCGAGGTGGACCTCGTAGGTGCTCATCGGCTCGAACACCGGATTGCGCTGGGCGCGCGCGGTCATCCAGGCGTCGTCATCCCATCGGTAGTTGCTCACCGTCACCCGCGACGCGGTGTGCGGGGGCACCTCGGTGCCGAACGCCATCGGATCGGCCCGGTCGGTGACGGAGCCGTCAGCGCCATGCACCCGAAACTTGTACAGGCCGTCGTGGGCGAAGTCGGGCCAGAACAACTCCCACACACCCGATGAGCCCAGCATCCGCAGCGGGGCGTCGTTGCCGGTCCAACCGTTGAACTCGCCGATCAGACTGACACCCTTGGCGCTGGGCGCCCACACCGCGAACGAGACGCCGTCGACCACGCCATCGGCGGTCTTGAACGAACGTGGATGCGCGCCAAGGACTTCCCACAGTCGCTCATGGCGACCCTCGTTGAACAGGTGCAGGTCGACCTCGCCGAGTGTCGGCAGGAAGCGGTAGGCGTCTGCCACCCTGCTCGGTTCGCCGTCGCCGTAGCGGACTTCGAGGCGATAGTCGATCAGGTCGATGAACGGTAGCGCGACGGCGAACACACCGGAGTCGACGTGCTGCAGCGGGAATCGATCATCTCCGACCACTGCCACGACGTCGGTGGCATGTGGCCGAAACGCCCGGATGACCGTGTGGCCGCCGTATTCGTGCGCACCCAGGACACCGTGTGGGTTGTGGTGCTCGCCGACCAGCAGGCGAGCGAGGTCGCCGGGTTCGGGTGCCAAATGGCTTTCGGCGACCTGGTCGGTGGACTTCGTCACGGCGTCACCTCCGGCGCAGCAGCGGGATTCGTGCTTCGGACGGTATGAGCGGCATGTTGATGATGTGGGCGACGGCGCGGGCAGGATCGATACGCACGTAGTTCGCCGCTCCCCACTGGTATTCCTCGCCGGTGATTTCGTCTCGCACCCAAAACCGCTCATGGTGCTCCATACCCAACGCGGCCATGTCCAACCACAACGTCGCATCCTCCGGCCCGAATGCGTTCAATGTCACCACCACCAGCACGCAGTCACCGGTGATCGGATCGAACTTGCTGTAGGCCAACAGTGCGTCGTTGTCGACGGTATGGAAGGTGATGTTGCGTAACTGCTCGAGGGCGGGATGCAGTCGGCGAATGCTGTTCAGTCGCGCAATGAACGGTTCCAGCGATCTCCCCTGCGCCAGCGCGCCGGCGAAGTCGCGGGGCCGCAGCTCGTACTTTTCGGAGTCGAGGTATTCCTCGCTGCCTTCGACGACGGCGCGGCCCTCGAAAAGCTCGAAGCCCGAGTACACCCCCCAGGTGGGGCTCATGGTCGCCGCGAGCACCGCACGTATCGCGAACATGCCTGGCCCGCCGTGCTGCAGCGAGGCGTGCAGGATGTCGGGGGTGTTGACGAACAGGTTAGGGCGCCGGAAGTCGGCGATGTCCGGGATCTGCTCGCCGAATTCGGTGAGCTCCCACTTGGCCGTACGCCAGGTGAAGTAGGTGTAGGACTGGGTGAAGCCCAGCTTGGCCAGCCCATACTGCCGGGCCGGCGGAGTGAACGCTTCGGACAGGAACAGCACATCCGGATCGACTGCCTTGACTTGTGAGATCAGCCAGGCCCAGAAGTTCGGCGGCTTGGTGTGCGGGTTGTCGACGCGAAAGATCTTGACGCCGTGGTCCATCCAGTACCGCACCACGCGCAGCACCTCGTCGTAGAGGCCCGCAGGGTCGTTGTCGAAGTTGATCGGATAGATGTCCTGATATTTTTTCGGCGGGTTCTCCGCGTAAGCGATTGTGCCGTCCGGCAATTCGGTGAACCACTGGCGGTGGTCCTTGGCCCACGGGTGATCCGGCGCGCATTGCAGCGCAAGATCCAGTGCGATTTCCATGCCCAGGTCGTTCGCCGCGGCGACGAACTTGTCGAAGTCTTTGATCGTGCCGAGCAGCGGGTGCACCGCATCGTGGCCGCCCTCGTCACTGCCGATCGCCCACGGCGAGCCGACGTCGCCGGGCGCCGCCGTCGCGGTGTTGTTGCGCCCCTTGCGGTGCACCTTGCCGATCGGGTGGATCGGCGGCAGATACACCACGTCGAAACCCATCTGCGCAATCCGCGGCAACTCCGCGGCCGCGGTCGCGAACGTGCCGTGCACCGGAGTGCCGTCGGCGTCCCAGCCGCCGGTGGAGCGCGGGAACATCTCGTACCACGACCCGAAGCGGGCCAACGGCCGGTCCACCCACACCCCGTACTGCTCACCGCGGGTGACCAGTTCGCGCAGCGGGTATTGACTCAGCAGCTCGTCGGTCTCGCGGGTCAGCGCCAGCGCCGCCCGCGTCACCGGGTCGCCGGGAGTCCGCAGCGCCGCCGCCGCTGCCAGCAACGGATCGCGCCGGGCGCGGGGCACTCCGGTCGCGGCGCGTTCCAGCAGTTGCGCGCCGACCAGTAGGTCGTTGGACATCTCGCTCTCGCCCTGGCCGGCGTCCAGCTTGGCTTCGATCGCGTGCCGCCACGTGTGGATGGGATCGCCCCAGCCGTCGACTCGAAACGTCCACAACCCGACGCGGTCGGGCGTGAAAGCGCCGTGAAAAACAAACGGCTCGAGGCCCGGACTCATCGCGACGTGCAGCGGCTTGACCCTGACAAACGGATCGGCAGCGGGCTCCGCGACCGCAGGAGCTTGCACCGCCTTCAGCCGCCGCGTCTCACCCGCCAAGGGATAACGCGGTCCCAGGTATCGCACCACCAGCGTCGCGGCGACGGCATCGTGGCCTTCCCGCCACACCGACGCCTGAACCGGAATCACCTCGTCGACCACAGCTTTGGCCGGGTAGGCGCCGCACGATACGACGGGGGCGACGTCATCGATCTCGACACGACCGGGCACCGCTACTCCTTTTTGAGTCTCCGCTTGTCCGTTGTCGTTCTGGGCGCGAGCAACGCTCGTCTTCCGAAAGCCCTGTCGGCCCAATACCCACCGTAGTGTCGAGCCACACCTGGGGCCGGATTGAGAGAGCCGATCGGCAGGCGGACCCCGCCGTGTCGTCAGTAAGGTGATGACGTGTGAAAGCACTGCGTCGGTTCACGGTCCGTGCCCACCTTCCGGAACGCCTGGCGGCGCTGGAGCACCTGTCCACCAACCTGCGATGGTCGTGGGACACACCCACTCAGCACCTCTTCGAAACCATCGACCCGACGTTGTGGACCCAGTGTGGTCAGGATCCCGTCGCCCTGCTCGGCGCGGTGAGCCCGAGCCGGCTCGACGAGCTGGCTCTGGACGGCGGTTTCCTGAATCGGTTGGACGAGTTGGCCGCTGAGCTCGACGACTATCTGAGCCGGCCGCTGTGGTACCAGCAGCAGCACAGCAGCGGGGTGGCGATGCCCAACGGCATCGCGTACTTCTCGATGGAGTTCGGTGTCGCCGAGGTGTTGCCGAACTACTCCGGCGGCCTGGGCATCTTGGCCGGCGACCATCTGAAATCCGCGTCGGACCTGGGATTGCCGCTGATCGCGGTGGGCCTGTACTACCGCTCCGGCTACTTTCGGCAGTCGCTGACCGCCGACGGCTGGCAGCACGAGAACTACCCGGCACTGGACCCGCAGGGATTGCCGCTGCGGCTACTCACCGACGACGCCGGCGCGCCGGCACTGGTGGAGCTGGCGCTGCCGGAATCCGCGCGACTACGGGCGCGGATCTGGATCGCGCAGGTCGGTCGGGTGCCGTTGCTGCTGCTGGATTCCGACATCCCGGAGAACGAGCACGACGTACGCGGGGTCACCGACCGGCTCTACGGCGGCGACCAGGAGCACCGGATGCAGCAGGAGATCCTGGCCGGTATCGGCGGCGTACGGGCGATCCGCGCGTACACCGCCATCCACGGCCTTCCCGCGCCCGAGGTGTTCCACATGAACGAAGGCCACGCCGGTTTCCTGGGCACCGAGCGGATCCGGGAGCTCGTCGACGCCGGGCTGGATTTCGACACCGCGCTGACGGTCGTGCGGTCCAGCACGGTGTTCACCACCCACACCCCGGTGCCCGCCGGAATCGACCGGTTCCCGGTGGAGATGGTGCAGCGGTATTTCGCCAACACCGCGGCGGACCCCGATTTCGCGCCGCAGTCGGCGTTGCTGCCGGGTGTGCCGCTGGCCAGGATCTTGGCGCTGGGCGCCGAGGACGACCCGGAGAAGTTCAACATGGCCCACATGGGCCTGCGGCTCGCGCAGCGCGCCAACGGTGTCTCGCTGCTGCACGGCGAGGTGAGCCGGCACATGTTCAACGAGCTGTGGCCCGGTTTCGACGCCGACGAGGTGCCGATCGGGTCGATCACCAACGGCGTGCACGCCCGCACCTGGGCGGCCCCGCAATGGCTGGAGCTCGGCCGCGAACTGCTCGGGTCGGACTCGTTCAGCGATCCCGGCGTCTGGCTGAGGGTCAACGAGGTCGACCCGGGTCATCTGTGGTGGATCCGGTCGCAGCTGCGGGCACTGCTGGTCGAGGACGTCCGCAAGCGGCTGCACGCCTCGTGGCGGGTCCGCGGTGTCTCCGAGGCCGAACTCGGCTGGATCTCGACGGCTTTCGACCCCAACGTGCTGACCATCGGGTTCGCCCGGCGGGTGCCGACGTACAAGCGGCTGACGCTGATGCTGCGCGACCCCGACCGGCTGGAACAGCTGCTGCTCGACGAGGACAGGCCGATTCAGCTGATCGTGGCCGGCAAGTCGCACCCCGCCGACGACGGCGGCAAGGCGTTGATCCAGCAGGTGGTCCAGTTCGCCGATCAGCCCGAGGTGCGGCATCGCATCGCTTTCCTGCCCGACTACGACATGTCGATGGCGCGGCTGCTGTATTGGGGCTGCGACGTGTGGCTGAACAATCCGTTGCGTCCGCTGGAGGCGTGCGGCACCTCGGGGATGAAGAGCGCGCTCAACGGCGGGCTGAACCTGTCCATCCGGGACGGGTGGTGGGACGAGTGGTACGACGGCGAGAACGGCTGGGCGATCCCGTCGGCATCCGGCGTTGTCGACGAGGTGCGCCGCGACGACCTGGAGGCCGCGGCGCTCTATGACCTGCTGCAGAAGTCGGTAGCGCCGAAGTTCTACGAGCGTGACGAGCACGGAACGCCGCGCCGGTGGATCGAAATGGTGCGCCACACCCTGCAGACGCTCGGGCCGAAGGTGTTGGCCTCGAGGATGGTTCGCGATTACACCGAGCGTTACTACGTGCCTGCCGCGCAGTCGCTGCGCAGCACCGTCTCGGTCGACGGCGACGGACAGGTGGACTTCGATCCGGCGCGCGATCTGGCCGACTATCGCCGCCGCGCCTACGAGGCGTGGCCGCACATCGACATCACCGACGTCGACAGCACCGGGCTGCCCGACACCCCGGTACTCGGATCGAAGCTGACCCTGACCGCGACCGTCCAGCTGGCCGGTCTGCGACCCGACGAGGTGGCCGTCCAGGCCGTCGTCGGCAGGGTCGACACCGGCGATGCGCTGGTGGATCCGGTGACGGTCGAGATGCCCTATACCGGCACCACCGCCGGCGGCGACCACATCTTCGCCACCACGACGCCGTTGCCGGTCGCGGGTTCAGTCGGCTACACGGTGCGGGTGCTGCCGCATCATCCGATGCTGGCCTCGGACGCGGAGCTGGGACTGGTCACGCTGGCGTAGCGGGAACTCAGGCCTGAGCCGTCAGCCGCTCCAGTGCGGCGCGTACCGCAGCGGCATCGGTGGTCGCCCAGAACGGCGGCAGCGAGGCGCGCAGGTAGCCGCCGTACCGGGCGGTGGCCATCCGCGAGTCCAGCACCGCAACGACTCCGCGGTCGTCGACGCGACGCAGCAACCGCCCGGCACCCTGGGCCAGCAGCAGCGCGGCGTGGCCGGCCGCGACGGCCATGAAGCCGTTGCCACCCGCGGCGGCCACCGCCCGCTGCCGGGCGGACAGCAGCGGATCGTCGGGCCGCGGAAACGGGATGCGGTCGATGATCACCAACGACAGCGACGGCCCGGGCACGTCGACGCCCTGCCACAGCGACAACGTGCCGAATAGCGACGTCGCAGGGTCGGCGGCGAACTTCTCGACGAGCGCCGCCGTACTGTCGTCGCCCTGACACAACACCGGCGTCGACAACCGCTCGGACATCGCCTCGGCGGCCGCGCGCGCCGCCCGCATCGACGAGAACAGCCCGAGCGTCCGCCCGCCCGCCGCGGTCACCAGGTCGGCGATCTCGTTGAGCTGTTCGGTCGACCCGGAGCCCTCACGGCCGGGCGGGGGCAGATGGGCGGCGACGTAAAGGATCCCGGCTTTGGCGTGCTCGAACGGCGACCCGACATCGATTCCATGCCAACGTGTTTCACCATCGGCCAGCCCCCACGCTTGCGCCATCGCGTCGAACGAGCCGCCGACCGTCAGCGTCGCCGAGGTCAACACCGCCGTCGAGTCGGCGAACAACCGGGTGCGCAGCAGTCCGGCCACCGACAGTGGCGCGACCCGCAGCACGGTTCGCGTCGAGCCGCGGTTCTCCTCGTGATCCAGCCAGACCACGTCGGTGCGGTCGGGGATCGCCGGCGCGAATGACGACAGGATCCGTGTGGCGGTGTCGGCGATGTCGGCCAGGCTGGCAACCGCCTCGGCGCGTGCCGCGGCGGCCTTGGGATCGGTCGGCGACACGTCGATCGCCGACCGGGCCGCACTCGCCGCATCGCGCAGCGCGGTGATGTCGGTGGCGAGCGCGTCGTCGAGGTGATCGATCCGGCCGGCGGATGCGTCATGGATCGCCGCGGTGAAGCTGGCGGATGCCCGTTCCCAGCGCTGCGTCAACTCGGGTTCGACCAGCCTGCTGATGCGCCGCGCAGCCACCCCCAGCGTGGCCGCCGTCAGCTCACCGGTGGCCACCGCGGTCACCCGGTCCACCAGGTCGTGCGCTTCGTCGACCACCAGCAGCGAGTGTTCGGGCAGCACCGCCGAGTCGGCGACGGCGTCGATGGCCAGCAACGCGTGATTGGTGACGACGATATCGGCAGCGCCGGCCTGGCTTCTTGCCCGTTCGGCGAAGCATTCGGTGCCGAACGGGCAGCGGGCCATGCCGAGGCACTCCCGCGACGACACGCTGACCTGTGACCACGATCGATCGGCGACGCCGGGCTTGAGGTCGTCGCGGTCGCCGGACTCCGTGGTCGACGCCCACTCGGTGAGTCGCTGTACGTCGCGGCCCAACGCGGTGGCCGCCTGCGGCGCGAACAGCTCCTCGGGCGTTTCGTCGTCGGTCGCGGCGCCGTTGTGAATCTTGTTGAGGCACAGGTAGTTTTGCCGACCCTTCAGCAGCGCGAAGCGGGGCGTACGGGGCAGCTCGTCGGTGAGCGCGTCGACCAGTTGGGGGAGATCGCGATTGACCAGTTGACGTTGCAGAGCAATGGTCGCGGTCGACACCACCACCGGGGTGTCGTCGGACAAGGCGTGGCGGATCGACGGAACCAAGTACGCCAACGACTTTCCGGTGCCGGTTCCCGCCTGTACCGCGAGGTGTTCGCGGTTGTCGAAGGCGTCCGCGACCGCGGTGGCCATCTGCAGTTGGCCGTCACGTTCTGTGCCGCCCAGCGCCGCCACCGCGGTGGCCAGCAGCTGCGGCACGGGCAGCGGCTCGTCGTTGGGCGTGGCTACTCCTGCGTTTACGGGCGTCGTGCCGGGATCTGCGTGGTCGGAATCGCCGGATCACCGTGCGACAACATCAGACCCTCCCACGGCAGGCTGCGCAAGCCTGACGCGACCAGTTCCCGCGCCGCGCCCAGATCAGTGCTGACCACCGCTTCGCCGTGGCGCGCAAGAGGAACGGTCAGCACCCGCGACGGCTCTGCGGTGGGCGGCGGATGACCCGCCGGGTGCACGATCTCCTCGGTGATGGTGCCGGTCGGACGGGACAGTCGCAGCGCCGCTTTGCGGCCGCCGTGCGACTCTTTGTGCACGCTGCGCTTCTCGACGAGTATGCCGTCGACTTCGACCAGCTTGTAGACCATGTTCGCCGTCGGCGCTCCCGAGCCGGTGACCAGCGAGGTGCCGACTCCGTAGCTGTCCACCGGCTCGGCTCGCAGACCGGCGACGGCGAACTCGTCGAGATCACCGGAGACCACGATGCGGGTCTGCCTCGCCCCGAGCCGGTCGAGTTGCGCGCGGGTCTGCCGCGCCAGTACGCCGAGGTCGCCGGAGTCGATGCGCACCGCGCCGAGCCCGATCCCGGCGGCGGCCACCGCATTCTCGACGCCGGTGGTGACGTCGTAGGTGTCGACCAGCAGGGTGGTGCCCACGCCGAGCGCGTCGACCTGTGCGGCGAACGCGGCCGGTTCGTCGGGCCCATCCGGGCCGGCGTGCAGCAGCGTGAAGGCGTGCGCGCTGGTGCCTTCGGTCGGCACACCGTAACGGCGGTGTGCCTGCAGGTTGGACGTGGCGGCGAACCCCGCGATGTAGGCCGCGCGGGCCGCGGCGACGGCGGCGTGCTCGTGGGTGCGACGCGAGCCCATGTCCATCAGCGGCCGGCCTTCGGCAGCGCTGACCATCCGCGCCGCCGCTGAGGCGACGGCGGTGTCATGGTTGAAGATCGACAACGCCAGCGTCTCGAGCACTACGCACTCGGCGAAGCTGCCGTGCACCGAAAGGACCGGCGAGCCAGGGAAATACAGCTCGCCCTCGGCGTAGCCGTCGACGTCGCCGCTGAATCGGAAGTCGCGCAGATAGGCCAGGGTGTCGCGGTCGAGGAATTCTGCCAGCGACTCGCAGGCGTCGTCGTCGAACCTGAACTCGGACAGGGCTTCCAAGAATCGGCCGGTCCCGGCGACCACGCCGTAGCGACGTCCGTCGGGCAGTTTGCGGGCGAACAGTTCGAACGTGGCCCGGCGGTCCGCGGTGCCGTCACGCAACGCCGCCGACAGCATGGTCAACTCGTACCTGTCGGTCAGCAGCCCGGTGTACGCCGAGTTGTTCACGGTGCAACGGTATCGGGTGCGCTGGAGTGGCTCGGTATCCTCTACGGCATGGGTGCGTCAGCTCCGACAAAGCCGGGAACGACCGGGAAGCGGGAAGCCGATACGGTCGAAGCCACGGCCGCTCCCTGGGTGACCATCGTCTGGGACGATCCGGTGAACCTGATGAACTACGTGACATACGTTTTTCAGAAGCTGTTCGGGTACAGCGAGCCGCACGCCACCAAGCTCATGCTGCAAGTCCACAACGAAGGCAAAGCCGTAGTGTCATCCGGCAGCCGGGAGTCCATGGAGGGCGACGTATCGAAGCTTCACGCGGCCGGGTTGTGGGCCACTATGCAGCAAGATCATTGAGGCAGAGGATGTTCGGGTCGTCACGTGCGTAAGTGGAAGCGGGTCGACACCGCCGACGGTCCCCGTTTCCGGTCCGGCCTGGACTCGCACGAGACAGCCCTGCTGAGGAATCTGGTCGAATCGATGATCGGGCTGCTCGAAGAACGCGAATCCTCAGCGCCCGCAGATGAACTCGAGCAGATCACCGGCATGAAGACCGGTAACTCGGAGCCGCCTGACAACGCGACGCTGCAACGACTGCTCCCGGATTTCGCCAAACCCAACGACGACCCGGACGAAGACACCGACAGCCTGAACGCCGCCCTGCGCAGTCTGCACGAGCCGGCCATCATCGATACCAAACGACTTGCCGCCCAACAACTTCTGAACACACTTCCAGAAGACGGAGGCAAGTTCGAGCTGACCGAGGACGCCGCGCATGCCTGGGTTGCGGCCGTCAACGACCTGCGTCTGGCCTTGGGGACCATGCTCGAGATCCGCCCCGACGGGCCGGAGCGGTTGCCCGACGACCACCCGCTGGCTCCGCACCTCGACGTGTATCAGTGGCTGACCGTGCTGCAGGAATATCTGGTCGTCGCGTTGATGGGCTCGCGGTGAGTGCGATCACCGACGTCGCGGGCATCCTGGTCGGCCATCATCATCGGCTGGACGCCGACGCGGCCATGGGGTCGGGCTGGGCGCGTGGCGTCACCGTCGTGCTGACGCCGCCGGGCACGGTGGGCGCCGTCGACGTTCGCGGCGGAGCGCCCGGCACCCGGGAAACAGATCTGCTGGACCCGGCCAACAGCGTGCGCTACGTCGACGCGGTGCTGATCGCCGGTGGCAGCGCCTACGGGCTGGCCGCGGCCGACGGCGTGATGCGCTGGCTGGAGGAACAGGACCGCGGCGTCGCGATGAAGGGCGGGGTGGTGCCGATCGTTCCGGGCGCGGTGATCTTCGATCTGGAGGTCGGCGCCTGGAGCAATCGGCCGACCGCCGAATTCGGTTACGCCGCGTGTCAGGCTGCGGGCGACCAGGTCGCTGTCGGCACGGTCGGCGCCGGCGTGGGGGCATGCGCGGGTGTGCTGAAGGGTGGCATCGGCACCGCGTCGACGACGCTGCCGTCCGGCGTGACCGTCGGTGCGCTGGTCGCGGTGAACTCGGCGGGCAACGTCGTCGACCAGGCCACCGGCCTGCCGTGGTTGACGTATCTGGTCGAGGAGTTCGGGCTGACGACGCCTCCGGACGAGCAATTGGCTGCGCTGGCCGAACTCGAATCCCCGCTGAGCTCACTGAATACGGCGATCGCCGTGGTGGCGACGGATGCCGCACTGAGTCCCGCTGCCTGCCGGCAGATCGCGAGCACTGCTCACGACGGGCTGGCCCGCAGTATCCGCCCGTCGCACACCCCGGTCGACGGCGATACGGTGTTCGCCCTGGCCACCGGCGCCATCGAGGTTCCTCCGCCGGCCGACGTGCCCGCCGCGTTGTCGCCGGAGACGCCGCTGGCCACCGCCGTGGGCGCCGCGGCGGCCGATTGTCTGGCGCATGCGGTGGTCAGCGCGGTGATCGCCGCCGACCCGGTAGCCGGAATACCGACCTATCGTGGACTGTTGCCGGGAGCATTCCGGCCGGCGAAAGGATAGGCGCTGGCATGAGCAACCAGACACAGCAGCCGAAGAAGCGGTCCGGCTGGGTGGTCGCTGGAACGACCATCTTCAGCTTCGTGGCGCTGTTGTACGTCGTCGAGTTCTTCGACCAGATCGACGGGCACCACCTGGACGACTACGGCATCAAGCCGATGGAGACCGACGGCCTGTGGGGAATCCTCTTCGCGCCGCTGTTGCACGCGAACTGGGCGCACCTGGCCGCCAACACCGGGCCCGCGCTGGTACTGGGTTTCCTCGTCGCGCTCGCGGGGCTCTCGCGGTTTGTCTGGGCGACCGCGATCATCTGGATCGGCGGCGGCTTCGGCACCTGGCTGATCGGCAACCTCGGATCACCCTGCGGCCCGACCGATCACATCGGGGCCTCGGGCCTGATCTTCGGCTGGCTGACGTTTCTGCTGGTATTCGGCTTCTTCGTCCGTTCCGGCGTGCAGATCTTCGTCGGGTTTCTGGTGTTGGTGATTTACGGCAGCGTCCTGTGGGGGGCCGTGCCCGTGCTCAACGTCTGCGGAGGCGTGTCGTGGCAGGGCCATCTCTGCGGTGGTATCGCCGGGGTCGTGGCGGCCTATCTGCTGTCCAGGTCCGAACGTGAAGCCCGGCAGCGTCGTCGTCTCAGGTCGTCGACATGAGTCGCGACGGCGACGATGCGGAGCGCAGCGACGCGGAGGAGTGGCGCATATGACCGATGCGCTGGCACCGATCGGGGTGTTCGACTCCGGTGTCGGCGGGCTGACGGTGGCGCGTGCCATCATCGACCAGCTGCCCGACGAGGACATCATCTACGTCGGCGACACCGGAAACGGTCCCTACGGTCCGCTCACCATTCCCGAGATCCGCGCGCATGCCCTGGCCATCGGCGACGACCTCGTCGACCGCGGGGTCAAGGCGCTGGTGATCGCGTGCAACTCGGCGTCGTCGGCCTGCTTGCACGACGCGCGGGAGCGCTATGACCTACCCGTCGTCGAGGTCATTCTCCCCGCGGTGCGACGCGCGGTCGCCACCACCCGCAGCGGCCGTATCGGCGTGATCGGCACGCAGGCGACCGTGGCCTCCGGCGCCTATCAGGACGCCTTCGCCGCCGCCCGCGACACCGAGATCACCGCAGTGGCCTGCCCTCGGTTCGTCGACTTCGTCGAGCGCGGCATCACCAGCGGTCGGCAGGTACTCGGGCTCGCCGAGGGCTACCTCGAGCCGCTGCAGCGCGCCGACGTCGACACGCTGGTGTTGGGGTGCACCCACTATCCGTTGCTCTCCGGGCTGATCCAGCTGGCCATGGGCGAGAGCGTCACACTGGTGTCCAGTGCCGAGGAAACCGCCAAAGAGTTGCTTCGCGTGCTGACCGAGCGCGACCTGCTGCACCCGCACCCGGACCGTCCTGCCGAGTCCCCGCCGCGCCGGTCTTTCGAAGCGACCGGCGACCCAGAAGCGTTCCTCGCACTTGCCGCCCGGTTTCTGGGGCCGGCAATTACCGGTGTCGAACCGGTCCATCGTCATATCGCTGCGCCCGGCTGACTTTCCCTGGGTAAGAAAGCAGGATGTTTTCGCCATCACGGCGCTGGGCATGGCACAGTAGTGACCGTGCGAATTACCGTGCTGGGCTGCTCCGGGAGCGTCGTCGGCCCGGATTCGCCGGCATCGGGTTACCTGCTCAGGGCCGATGACACTCCGCCGCTAGTGCTCGACTTCGGCGGAGGCGTACTCGGCTCACTGCAACGGCACGCCGATCCCGGTTCGGTCCAGGTGTTGCTCACGCATTTGCATGCCGACCACTGCCTGGATGTACCCGGTTTGTTCGTCTGGCGCCGCTATCACCCATCGCCGCCGACCGGCAAGGCATTGCTGTACGGGCCGAGCGACACCTGGTCGCGGCTCGGCGCGGCATCGTCGCCGTACGGCGGTGAGATCGACGACTGTTCGGACATCTTTGACGTCCGGCACTGGGTGGACGGGGAAGCCGTGCAATTCGGCGCGGTCAGCGTCACGCCGCGGCTGGTGTGCCATCCAACCGAGTCATACGGCATGCGCATCACCGACCCGTCCGGGGCGACGTTCGTCTACAGCGGGGACACCGGCTACTGCGATGCGGTGATCGACTTGGCCCGCGGCGCCGACGCGTTCCTGTGCGAGGCGTCCTGGACCCACTCTCCGGATCGTCCGCCCAACCTGCACTTGTCAGGCACCGAGGCCGGGCGCATCGCGGCCGCGGCCGGGGTCGGGGAGTTGTTGCTGACCCACATCCCGCCGTGGACCTCGCGCGAGGATGTGATCACCGAAGCGAAGGCCGAATTCGACGGCCCGGTGCACGCGGTGGTGTGCGGTGAGACTTTCAACGTCGCGCGCTCCTGAGCGCACGCTAGGGTTGCGGCGTGTCAAAACGAGAAGACGGCCGCCTGGACGATGAGCTACGACCGGTCGTGATCACCCGCGGATTCACATCGCACCCGGCGGGTTCGGTGGTCATCGAATTCGGCCAGACCAAGGTCCTGTGCACCGCCAGCGTCACTGAAGGGGTGCCGCGCTGGCGTAAAGGATCGGGCCTGGGCTGGCTGACCGCGGAGTACGCGATGCTGCCGTCGGCCACCCACACGCGCAGTGACCGGGAATCGGTGAAGGGCCGCCCGTCCGGACGCACCCAAGAGATCAGCCGGTTGGTCGGCCGGTCGCTGCGGGCGTGCATCGACCTGGCGGCGTTGGGGGAGAACACGATCGCGATCGACTGCGACGTGTTGCAAGCCGACGGCGGTACCCGCACCGCGGCCATCACCGGTGCCTATGTGGCGTTGGCCGACGCGGTGACCTACCTGTCGGCGGCCGGCAGGCTCTCCGATCCGCGACCACTGTCGTGTGCCATCGCTGCGATCAGCGTTGGTGTCGTCGACGGACGGGTGCGGGTGGATCTGCCTTACGAGGAGGACTCCCGCGCCGAGGTCGACATGAACGTGGTGGCGACCGACACCGGGACGCTGGTCGAGGTTCAGGGCACCGGCGAGGGCGCCACCTTCCCGCGCTCGACGCTGAACAAGCTGCTCGACGCCGCGGAAGGCGCCTGCGAGACGCTGTTCGCCGCCCAGCAAGAGGTGTTGGCGTTGCCCTATCCGGGTGTGCTGCCCGACGGACCTGCGCCGCAGAAGGCGTTCGGAAGCTGACCACGGTGCTGGTGGCCAGCCGCAATGCCAAGAAGCTGGCCGAGCTGCGTCGAGTGCTCGACGCCGCCGAGCTGTCGGGGCTGACGCTGGTCTCACTGAACGACGTGCCGCCGTTCGACGAGGTTCCGGAGACCGGTGCGACGTTCGAAGACAACGCGCTGGCCAAGGCGCGCGACGGGTTCAACGCGACCGGGTTGCCGACCGTCGCCGACGACTCCGGGTTGGAAGTGACCGCGCTGAACGGCATGCCGGGTGTGCTGTCGGCGCGGTGGTCGGGCTGGCACGGCGATGATGCGGCCAACATGACTTTGCTGTTGGCGCAGTTACGCGATATGCCCGACGGGCGCCGTGGCGCAGCGTTCGTTTCGGCGTGCGCACTGGTCTCAGACGCCGGCGAGTTCGTCGTTCGCGGAGAGTGGCGCGGCGTGATCACCAGGGAAGCCCGCGGCGGTGCAGGTTTCGGCTACGACCCGGTGTTCCTCCCGGATGGCGGGGATCGCACTGCCGCGCAACTGACTTCGGCGGAGAAAGACGCGGCGTCGCATCGGGGTCGCGCGCTCGCGCTGTTGCTGCCGGCCCTGCGTACGCTTGCCGGATGACCGAATTGGGATCGCCTACACGGCGAAACGCGCCTTGACGTCCTTGGTCTGGTAGTGCTCGACGATGATGCCGAGCAGCGGAATGGTGCCGGCGAGCAGCACGCCGATGGTCTTGCCGATTGGCCAGCGGACCTTGATGGCGAGGTTGAACGCCGCCAACACATAGGCGAAATAGACCCAGCCGTGGACGATTCCAATCCAGGTCGGCGGGTTGTGCACCTTGACGATGTAGTGGACCACGAGTTCGTAGCAGAGCGCGATCAGCCAGAGTCCCGTCGTCCACGCCATCACGCGGTACGCGAGCAGCGGAGTGCGGAGGTTCTGCGCGGGCGCGGTCATGCGGTGGTCCTGTTCTGTCGTTGATCGTTGTCTGCCTTGGCAAGTTCGGCGAGGTAGGCGTTGTATTCGCTCAAGGCAGCGTCATCGGCGTTGTGCTGCGCGGACTTTGGTCGTTCGGGCAGCAGTCCGTCTGGTATCTCGGTCACCGCGCGGTTTTCTCGCGGCTCTGGCGGGGCTTCCTCGTAGCGGACGAATTTGTAGTAGGCGTAGATGCAGAACGCGGCGAAGGCGGGCCATTGCAGCGCGTAGCCCAGGTTCTGGAATGAGCCTGACGCAGACTCAAATCGCGTCCACTGCCACCAACCCAGAGCCAGACAACCGCTCGCCGCCAAGAGCGCCAGCGCTATCAGCGCGGGTCTCCGACGACGCGTAGTGGACACCCCTAGAAGGTACTACCAGGTGACGCCGGTGCGAGGCACTGCCAGAGCGTCGAGAGACCAGCAGGGCGGTACGCTCGGGAGGCTTGCGGGCGTGGTGGAATTGGCAGACACCCGGGCTTTAGGTGCCCGTGCTCGAGAGAGCGTGAGGGTTCGAGTCCCTCCGCCCGCACTCTTTCGATGCTGGTATTTCCGGCGGCTTCACACTGGTGGAAGGGCTTTTAACTAACTGCGGCGAATCGTCGGAGCCCGCCCGTGCCCACACTTTGCCCACACTTGAGCGCGAGTAACGGCTATGCAGTGTGACTGCGACGGCGTCGAGGTCGTCGTCGAACAGGTCACTGTAGGTGTCGAGGGTGACCTTCGCCGACTTGTGTCCGAGCATCCGTTGCAGCGCCAGCACGTTGACTCCCGCGCTGACCGCCAGACTGGCGCAGGTATGTCGCAAATCGTGCGGCGTGATCTGCTGCACCCCGGCTCGTTTCACCGCTGCCTGGAACCATCCGGTCTGCGACTTCGGCCGCTGCAAGTAGCGCCCCTCGCCGAACACCAGCTCGCCCGCAGCCTTGCCCTTGCATTGTTCGCTCAGCTCGTTGAGAACGAACTCCGGCACCGGCACCGAGCGGGCTTTGCGGCCCTTCGTCGGTCCTACGGCGTGACGGGTGCCGATCTGTACCGCATTCTCCGCGACGTTGAGTCGGCGGCGCAAAAACTCGACATCGCGTACGCGCAGGCCGATGGCCTCGCCCCACCGCAGCCCGCAGTAAGCGAGCACTAGAACCAAGGTGGAGTGCTCGCCGGATTCGTCGGCCAACGTATGCACGTCGTCGGCAGAGAGGTATACGCGGCGCTTCGCCGATTTGCGGGGCAGGTTTTCTACGCCCTTGACCGGGTTCACTGCGAGCCGCTTCGCCTTCACTGCGTCAGCCAAGATTCCGCCCAGCACGCCGTACGCCCGCAGGACCGTGGTCGCGCCAGCCCCCTTGCTTCCCATGCGGGTAATCCACGATTCGACGCCGAGGACGTCAATATCGACGACGCTGACCGTGCCCCACCGGGGAGCCACATGCACCCGCCAAGCCGATTCCAACATGCGGTAGTGGCTCGGCGCCGTGTTCTGCTGCTTGCGGGCGAGCCAATCAGCGGCCAGCTCGCGGACCGTAATCTTGCCCATTGACGGTTTGATGTACTCGCCACGCAACTTCGCGACCTCGACGCCGGCCGCAAAAGCTTCTGCGGCTTTCTTAGTCGTAAAACCGCGCTTGTCGGTCTGGCGATGGTCAGGGGTGCGGTAGCGGACGCGGTAGAGCGTTGCGCCGCTTGCAGTTTGATACTTGCTAATCGTCGCCACGATTGATCCACTCCTGTAGTTCGGCTTTCAGTTCGCGCGAGATTCGCCCGCGCTTCTGCGGATTGGCGTCGGGGCCGCCCCGGCGATCCCGCTCGGCGGTGAACGACCGACCCCACAGCGCCAGCATCGCCGAGGCCGCCAATTCAGGTGCGATACCGACACTGCTCGCCATGCGGTAATCCGCCTCGAGCAGGCTCCGCTCGACAGCGTCTGAAATTAGGCGCACCGGTAGCAGTCCCGCTGGGGGATCCGCAAGGCCCCGGCCGTCCAAGGCGGCGCGCAGAACCTCGAGAGGAACGACAACCCCCGGCGCGAGGGTTACGTTGCCGCCGCCGACGAACAGATCGGCCAACTCGACCTGGCGGCCTAGCAGATCCTTGAAAGCCCAGCATAGCGCGATAAGCGTTGGGAGAGTTGGGCTTACGCGACCCGCCTCGAGGTCCGCGATGCGGCCCGTTCCCCAGTTTAGGCCCGCAAGTTTTGCCGCGCGTGCGACAAGCTCGGCCTTCCGGTCACCCCGAAGCGCCCGCGCCGTCCGTCCCAGCACGGCGGCGACAGTGGGCGGCTCCGCGGATTCGTCGCTCATGGTCAATCACAGTACTTGCTCCCGCAAGGGTTGACAACAAGCGGAAGTCATGTTCATCTTTAATACGACCCTTGTAATTACAAGAGCTGAGGATGGAAATGGCTGGGAGTACTGGAATCCAGCGTCTGGCAACGGTTGAGGACTTCTGCGACTTTGCAGGGCTCACCCGCGGCCAAGCGGCGCAAATGCGTTATACCGGCGATGGCCCGGAGTTCGTGAAGGTCACCGGTCGGCAGGTCCGATACCGGTGGAGTGACATCGAGAAGTGGGTCGAGTCCCGCACCCGCACCCGCACAGACGGCCCGCGCGGCGCGGCGTGAGCCGTAACCACGCGCAGCCCCGGCCGGTGAAGGAACCGAAGATGGGCGGCGCACGGTCATCCTGCCGAGAGTGTGGGCACGCCCTGACGGCGCCGAAGACGATTGCGCGCGGAATCTGCCGATCGTGCTGGCGCGTCGCTCAAGTCTTAGCGGAGGCCGGATGACCAGCCTCGTCCTGCTCGACGGCGAAACCCTCGACGCGCAGAGGGAACCGGGCAAGACCACATTGTGGAGGCTCTATCGAGACGTTGAGCCAGAGAAACGGCCGCCGCTCACCTGCAACCAGCCACACCGCGGCGCCATGTATCTGCAACTGCGCAGGGGCCGGCTCTGGGCGATCCACAAACCCGGGGCCGGCGGCTCCGGCTGCAACGTCCGGGTCGGCGAACCTGACGGCCCGGCGCACCAGCATCTCAAGGCCTACAGCGCCCGCGCGGCCGAAACCGCCGGCTTCACGGTCACCACCGAGCAGTGGTCAGGCAACGGCACCCGCCCGGATGTGACTGTCAGCGCGCCGTTTTCGTTCTCTGTAGAAGCGCAGATATCGCCCATCACGGCCGCCAACGTCACGAAGCGCACGAAGAAATCGACCGTGGCCGGGCTACCGCCGGTATGGGTGGCAACCCAGGACCGGACGTTTCCCTTCGCCCCGAATATCGGCTTCAACCGCGAGACAGATTGGGAACCGGCCGTGCCGCCACGCGGGACAGTCACGGCTTTGCACATGAAACATGTGATCGCTGGACGGTGCTCGCCATCGGGCGAGATTGACCGCTGCCCGAACAAACGCGTCGGGTTCTGCGGCGGCTTCCACCCGCATTACGAGGCGCTGCGCGGCTGGACGCTCGACGAAGCGATCGGTGGAATCGGGGCCGGCGCACTGATGTTTCTCCAAGACTTACGCGGCAACGTCCGCGTTGTCCCCGCCGACGACGCTCGCCTGTATCGCGAACTCACCGGCCACGACGGCTATTTCGACCCGGCGGTGCGCATCGCGAAACCAACTACGCCCGAAAAGCGTTCGCGTGAATGCACCGCGCAGCGACCAACTACCCCCGAACCCGAGCCCGCAGCCGTCGACTGGTACGAGGCGCCGCAACGGAGCTATCGGACGCTGGTGCATGGTCTTGGGTTTCCCGACCTGGCTTGGGCGCGCTGCCAGCAGTGCGGCCGCGACATTTGCCATCCCGAAAGCCTCGCGGCCGGGCTGTGCCAGCGGCACCTATTCATCCAGCGGGCCGCGATGCGACGGCTGGCGGTGAGCGCATGAGTGCCGACAAATTTCACCCCGGCGACTTTCGTCGCGGCCTGCGCCGCGCCGGGGTCACGGCAGTTGAGTACCGGATCGCCGTGGAACTCAGCGAATATACGAGCATCGGACGCCCCGTGGTGTGGCCGGCAGTAGCGACACTGGCCGCCGACTGCGAGGTCAGTTGCAGCACGGTCAACCGAGCACTGAACAAACTCGAGGCAAAGGGTTTCATCGCCTGCTCGAGCCGCAGCAAAGGCGGCCGCGGCTGCACGACTCACTGGCGCCTGCTCGTAAACCCTGTCACTGGTGACACCGTTTCTAACGCAAACCCTGTCACTGGTGACACCGTTTCGGAAACCGAAACCCTGTCATCTGTGACAGAAACCCTGTCACCCGTGCGTCAAAACCCTGTCACCGGTGACAGGGGAAGTAGTAAAGAACCAGACCAAGAAGTAGTAAAAGAACCCCCCAACCCCCCAAACGAGCCGGCGCCATCCACTGCACTCGTCGCCCGAACGAACAACGGGGCGCAACTGGCCCGCGATCAGTTCAGCAAACTTCCCGCCCGCTCTCTCGACGCCTACCGCATCGCAGAAGCGTTCAGCGCATCCCTGCCCGTACCGGTCGAACGACGCATGCTGGCCGAAATCGGCGAGCAGATCGACAACTGCCTCAAATCCACCATCCCCCCGCCTGCGATCGCCGAAGGGCTCAAAGCATGGACCGCTAGCGATTCGTGGTCACCCACCCAGATCCCGAAGTTCGTTCACAAAGCCAACAACCGACACATCAACGGCGTCGGAAAGCCCAGCCAAAAAGCCGTGGGCTGGCAGCAGGCATGTGAAGAGCTACTCGCGGAGGTCGAAACGCTATGACCGCTTACCCCAATCCCGGCGATGAGGTCGACGCCATCGACGCGGCCCGCAGCGTCACTCTCACCGACGTCGGATCACCCGACTACCTCGCCGTCACGCTCATCACCGCAGCGGGCGAAACCAGATTCGCCCTCGCCCGGCGCGACAAAGTCGGCGACCTCACCGCCCGCTACGACGATTCATGCCCGGACGCCCCGCACGAAGCCGACGGCCTCCTGCCCCTCGAATACCTCCGCCGGATCACGACAAACCGACGACGGGAGACACCGTGAACGTCAACGCAACCCAAGCCGAGCTGCGCGCAATCGCCGAAGTGCTCGAACTCGCGGCAATCCTCGACGACCGCGCACCGGGCGCCGACCGTGCCCGCATCGCCGGATGGGCAGAACAAATTCACCGGCACCGCCTTGAACGCGAGGATCTGCTAGACGGCGTGCAGACGTACTACGACAACCCCAGCGACCGCGCAATCCAAATCGGCGACCTCATCCACCACGCCCGCAACGTCAAACGCGCACGCCTCGACAAAGAAGCCGACCGGGTCCGCGAGGAAAGACGAGAAGCGCAAGACGCAAAAGTCGCCGCCGACGAGGTAATCAGCAGCATCGTCATCACCGGGCCATCCGGGCCAGTGATGAAAACCAAAAAGCTCATCAGCGCCGAAAATGCGCTGCAATGCGTGACAACCAAACACGAAGCGATAGAAGCGATCCGCGCGTACTTCGCGGCCAAGGCGGAAGCGAAAACCGCAGCATGAGCGCGCCCTGGGTTGAACTGCTTGCCGCGGTCCTACGCGATACGCCCCGGCTGCCCGGCGCGCTCTGTCGCCAAAGAACCGAGCTGTTCGACGGAGACGACGCCGAAGACGCCCACCAAGCCGCCGAGCTCTGCGGCCACTGCCCGGCGCGCGAACCCTGCGCAGCATGGGCACACACGCTGGCGCACAACGAAGCGCATGGCGTCCTAGCCGGCGAGCGCCGGGAGTGGGTCAGCCACCCGTCCGTGCGCCGAGAGAAGGCGACTCATGCGCCTGCGCCGTAAACGATTTCGCGCATCGCTCACAGTCACCGACGATTGCGCCTACCCGATAATCCTCGGCTTTGGACCCGCACTCACTTTCGAGGCCAGCATCGACGAGGCTCGAGACTTCGCCCTCGAACTCGTCGACGCCATCGAGCAAGCACGCCGCGGCGGCAGCCGATGATCGGCGCGACCGGTGACCACCTTGAGGCGCAGTACTACGTGGCGCATCGTCACGTAGACCCGCTGCGAGCTGCCGGCCGACCGATCCCCGACGCCATCCTCGCCTATGTGCGAGAAGTCGATCTGACCTGGGAAATGGCCCGCGCGGGACATCAATCTGGCTGCGGCAGTGAACAATCGGATCCATGGATAAGTACCCGGCAAGCGGCCCACATACTCGAGCTGTCGCAGCGCCAAACCCGGCGACTCGCAACCGACCTCGAGGCCGAGATGTTCAACGGCCGACTGATGTTCCGGGAATCGAAAGTGCGCGACTATGCGAAGGGAAGGCGTGATGGCCGAACTTGATCCGGCATTCGAACAGCAACTCGCCGACCTCAGCGATGACGACTGGCGATCGCTGACAGCGCGTGTGCGGCCGCCGACGTCGAGCGAGCAGCTTCGCGAGATGGCAGGCAAAGTCCTCAACGCCGACCAGCTCGAAACGTTCATGTCGGCTGTCAACCCGCGAGCATTCGCAGGCGAGAACGGCGACGTCGACGAAGCCCGCCTGACCGGCCACCTGACGACCCTATTCGGCATCAGTGATCCGCCACAGGAAACGGCGCCGCAGCCGCATCAGTGGGGCCAACACAGCGCCGGCGGTGGCCCGAGCAAGCAGCGCGGTGACGACGGCCGCGCCGCGCTCGCAAAACGGCACAACGTCACAAACGGCACCCCGCAGTTCGATCGAGGCGTTCGGCCCGGCGACGACGCGAGAGCCGCGCTCGAACGGCGTTACGGAAGGGGCCAGAAATGACTTCACCCGCGGTCGGAATGCTCGGCGTGCCGGCACACCTAATCATCGAAAGAATCTCGCTGAACAAGTTTTACCGCGCAGCTGTCGAAACGCCCGAGCTGGATGAGGCGATCGAATTACGCGCGCGGGCGCTCCGGATGCGCGCCGAGTTGCCGCCCGTCCCGCCGGTGCCGCTGCCCGCGACCGCGGACGCCGACCTCGAGGCGTGGCTCGACGGCGCCGCCGCCACCGTGCAGCTCGAGCTGACACGCGCCGCCCGCGACCAGGCGCTCGCCCGCCTCATCGACACGCAGGAGAAGCGGATTTCGATTGTCGCGAACACGCCAGACCCTTCGCTGGCACGCCTCGACGGCATCATGTCGACGGTGATGGGGATTGCTCGGCGGCTCGTCGGGCGACTTGACGGGTGCCTCAACGCTCAGCAGATCGTTGCCAACGGCGACCCCGAACCGCTTGCCGCTTATCAAGACTTGCGAAGCCTGCGCGAAGATTACGATGCCGTGCGGACAGCGCAGGACTGGATCACGTCGACCGACCATCGCGTGACCGCGCACCGCTCGAAGTATCTCCACGACGACGACCTCGCGTCCGATTTCGCCGTCGCCAACCTCGATACCCTGTTCTCGGCGTGGCGCGAACCGAAGCGCGAGTATTCGATCAGCATGTCGCCGGAGCAACCAGACCCGCGGCCGTGGCCGAAAGACCCTGTAGACCAGCTCATTTGGCTTGTCACCAGCGGCGCCAAGGTCTGGGTGCCGACCTGGGCGCAGCTCGGCGAACTCAGCCGCCGGCGCGTGGAGGAACGCGCCCACCGCGGCGGGCAAAGCCGCCGCTTCAACGAGCGCAAGTCCAACCAGCAGAAACCCAAGCCGCGACAGATCAGCACTTCCGAACTGATAAACAAGGAGATACCAGCATGAGCGCGTTGACGAATTATCAAGCCGGAACGACGTTTCCGCCGATCGCAACGACGATGCTCGGCAAGATCGCCGCCGGCCTGAATCCGACTGTGATCGCACAGGTCGGCGGCCCGCCGCCAACGCCGGCCGTGCTGTCGGCCATCGTCGACGCCATCGTCGCAATCGACGAGTCACTCGGCCTGTAACGGCAACCCATGACCTTCGGCGGCGTGGCGCAAACTGTTCGACGGGCAACAGTGCCGATGCCGCGTCTCCTGCGCAGCCAACGGCCTGCGCCCGCCGCCGAAGCCACACACGGAAGGCAGGCACATGAGTTGGTCCGAGAAACAGACAGCCAGCTCGCAGTTCGTGCACACAGCCGAGTGGCGCAAACTACGTCTACAAATCCTCGAACGCGATCGCAACCAATGTCAGATCAAAGCGCCTGGTTGCACTGTCGCCGCGAACATCGTCGACAAGATCGTCGCGATCAGCGAAGGCGGAGACCCGCGCGACCCGCGCAACCTGCGCGCCGTGTGCCACAACTGCCACAACATCGAGACACAGAAGCAAGCACGCCGCGGCCGCAACCGATGGAAGCGGCAGCCAGAGCGACACCCGGGATTGAAAAGGTGAACGCGATCGCCGGCGCCAGCAGTAGCCCGACCATCGCCATGCTCGAGCCCACGCCGCAGACGAAAGACGCCCACCATCAGGACCATGCGACCATCACTGCATCGCCGCAGCTCAGAGGGGGTAGGGCGGGCATCCCTCTCCCGGTGGGTCACGGACGTCCGGGACGCTCTGATGTCGCCGTTCCGCCCGGGTCTGGGGATCCCAGCAAACATCGCCGATTCGGCCGGGAAAGGCACGGCTGAAGTGCGGAAAGGAGGCGTGTGATGCCTGGTAAAGGGCCGCGACCGAAAGACTTAGATCGGCTTGCGGGGCATGGGAGGGCGAAGGCTCGAGCCGCAGGCCTGACGACGTATGTCGCCGAGCGGGTGGAGCAGCCGCCGCTGCCCGTCTTGTATCTGCCGGGTAAGGGCGGCCGGAAGGTTCGGTTTGCGTGGCCGGCGGCGACCAAGCGTTGGTGGGCGAACTGGGGCGCGGAGCCGCTGGCCGAATACTTCCGGCCGACCGACTGGGATTTTCTGCTGGACACGGCGCTGATTCACGCGCGCGTCTGGGGTGACGGCGACATGAGCCAGTTAAACGAGCTGCGGTTGCGGGTCGGGAAGATGGGTGCGACTGGTGAGGATCGGGCGCGGCTGCGGATCACCTACGCCCACGCGGACGAGGTCGACGAGCCGCCGCGGCCGTCGACGCCGGGCTCGAGCGGCGCGGACGATGACCCGTTCGACGGTTTCCCGCGGCTGGTGAGGCAGTAAGTGCCTTGGCGGCCGTCGGTTCCGGGTGAGTTTCCGACACTTGGCCGCGGTGGCCTGCTGTGGATCCGCGATCATCTGAAGGTCGTCGACGGACCTGCGGCCGGTGAGCCGCTGATCCTGACCGGAGAGCAAGCGCAGTTCGTCCTCGAGCTCTACGAGGTCGACCCGAAGTTTCGAGGGGGTGCGATCGTCGGCCGAACGATCAACAACGGGCGGATCATTCGGCGCGCGGTGCTGTCGCGGGCGAAAGGTTGGGGTAAGTCGCCGATTGTCGCGGCGCTGTGCATCCTGGAAGCGTTCGGCCCGGTGGTGCTCGACGGGTGGGACGCCAACGGGCAGCCTGTCGGGCGGCCGTGGGTCAGCACCGGTATCAAGCCCAAGGTGCAGATCGTCGCGGTGTCGGAAGATCAGACGGCGAACACTTGGGAGCCGTGCCTCGATATGGTGCGCAACAGCGCGAAGCTGCTCGACGAGCACGACGTTGAGCCGCTGGATACGTTCATCAGCTTTCCGCGGGGGCGGATCGAAGCGGCGACGTCGGCGGGTCTGTGGCGCGAGGGTTTCCGACCGGTGTTTACGGCGATGGATCAGACGGAGTCGTGGACGCCGACTAACGGGGGTCGCAAGCTGGCGAGCACGATCCGCCGTAACCTCGCCAAGGTCAACGGGTGCTCTGTCGAGACGCCGAATGCTTATCTGCCGGGCGAGAATTCGGTCGCCGAGAACTCGTGGAAAGCATTCGAGGCGCAGCGCGAGGGGCAAGCGAAGTCCTCGGGGCTGCTGTTCGATCATCGCGAGGCGCTACCGGAGACAGACCCGGAGGATTACGAGTCGCTGCGCGAGGGTCTGCGCTATGCCTACGGTGAGAGCTGCGATGACCTCGGCGGCTGGGTGAACTTGGATCGGATCATCGCCGAGTATTGGGATGCCGACACTGATCCGCAGGACGCGCGCCGCTACTACCTCAATCAGATCACCCACGCCTCCGATGCGTGGGTGACGTCGCCAGAGTGGGGCGCATGCGCGGCGGTGGATGTGGTTGTCCGCGATGGGGAAGCGATCACGCTCGGCTTTGATGGTTCCAAAGGGCGTGCGACGGGGAAGGCGGACGCGACGGCGTTGATTGGCTGCCGGGTCCGCGACGGCCACCTGTTCGAGATTGGTGAGCGGTCAGTGTGGGAACCGCCGCGCCGGGAGATGACCAGGCGGGATCGCGAGGAAACTGGCGATCAGACTTTCTGGACACCGCCGATCGCCGAAGTCGAAGCGACCGTGGCGCTCGCATTCCGCAAGTACAACGTGGTCGGTTTTTATGCTGATCCGAGCGCGACTGGAACGTGCACATCGCCCGTTGGGAAGCCCGCTACGGTTCCAAGTTGAAAGTGAAAGCCGGTCAGCGGCAACCTATCTCGGCGTGGCCGACCGGAAAGCACACCGCCGCGATTGAGGCTGTGAGGACGATGGGCCTCGCGATCATGAATGGCGAGGTAACCCACGACGGCTCGGCGGCGCTAACGCGGCACGTCTTGAATGCTCGCCGGCGCGCGACACGCACCGGATACCTGCTCTACAAAGCGCACCCGGAGAGCCCAGACAAGATCGACGCCGCGTATGCCGCGATAATGGCGTGGAAAGCACGGTTGGATGCGGTGTCGGCTGGCTTGGGGGCTCGGCGCGGCAAGCCGGTGATCGGCCGTGTCCGCGGCGGGGTGCTCGGATGAGCCCGCCTTTTCCTAGCCACTCGGATGTCCGCATGGCGCTGCTTGCGGGCCCGGACGGCGCGAGACTCGCAAGCAGTTGGATCGACGCGATGATCGCCGGTATCTCACACGGCGCCAATTCATTCGCACCTGTCCGAAATCGAACATCTGCGGCGGTGTTTGAGCGGCGACCTGCTTTGTCTGCGACTGATCCTGAACGCTATGGATGGCGGTTTTGGGCGATGCGCCCTGACGGGGTGTTGGTGACGCCTTTTGCCGGCTTGGCGATCGACCGCGGGACGTTCGACGCTGACTGCGCTGCGTGCGAGCGCCCTCCATCGCCTGAATGTCATTGCGGCGTGCACTACATGCAGCGGGCCCGCGACATCATCCGGTACGCGGAAGGGAGCCTGCAATTGCCGTCCAGAATTGCTGCGCTGCAACGTATTTTGGACGGCGAATGGTTGCCGGTGCTGACCTACGGGGTTGCGGTGGGTGACGTGGAAATTGACCGCGCGCAGTACCAGAATGCCGCTGCGCCTTCACGGCGCTCGGCTCGCTGGAAAATGCTCGCATTGCTGTCGCCCGGCGCAAGCCCGCAGCTGCGGACATCGCTGCGCGAACGTTACGGCTGCCAGGTCCTCACCGACGCGTCACTCGGCGCGTGCGATGCGGTGGCCGGACGTCTCGAGTCGAGCGTAACGCCAGCGCAGATGGCCGAGCTCGCGGATTCTAGCTAGTGTCGCCGGGATGCGGCGCGCGGAATCAGCTTTCGTCGCGCGCAGCCGACGGCGACGAGATTAGCTGTTGTGCGCGCTGATGTGAGATACCTAGCGCGGCGCCAATATCACGAACCGTCATGCCTTCGGCGCGCATTTCACGGGCCGCGAAGCGGCGCTCACTCGCTGCCTCTGACTGAAACCAAGCAGCCTCGCCCGCATACTTATCCGCGAGTTCAAGATGATGACGCACGCCATCTGGCAGGTCGATCTCGCGATCGAGGCGGAACGAATCAGGCGGCACGCCAAGCACCAGCGCGATAAGGTCTCGCGCCATGACGTCGACCTCGGGAATACTGCGAGCTTGGGTATATTGATCGAGCTCAGGGATGTGTACCAGCCAGTACTTGCCGTCGCGCGCTGCAACTGCGTGATAGGTCTTCATCGCCACCAACCCACTCCCAGTTTGGTCTCGCATTGCTTGTAGACGGTCTCGGCGTATCGCTGCCCGAGTTCCCTGTGCCGTGCTATCGGAATCATCACCCCGTCAAGGTCGTAGATAGTGTGATTGGCGCCTTCGCGTAGCAGCATGAATTTCAATTCGGCGCTCTTCGCTGCCTTTTGAATCTTGCTGATGATGTCTGCCCGCTTTGGCACGCTAGCAGTCTAGTGCGACCTAGACAACGTTGTCAACGCCGCACTAGACAAATTACACATCAGTTATTTCCCAGGCTTGCCGCCAGGGCCGCCACTTTATGGATGGGTCACTTACTGTCGACGGCCAGGGATCCGCCCGGCAGTGTGCCCCACTTCGCGCCAACGACAAGTGCGTAAGCGCGCGCAATGTGCTCGAGTTGGGACGTACCTGCGTTAGGCGCTTCGGCGATGATCGCTTCCAGAACCGCCTTCTTCGCCTCCTCGCTTAAACGCTTGTTCTCCTCGATGAGGTCCCGCTTCTCGTCCGGCACGTCACTCCCCCTTCTGGTTTCTTCGCGGATGTTATCCCAGTTACTCGGCGTTGCAATCGTTTTCAGAGCCGCGTGATTGTGTTGTCGTTGAGGTATTCCGGGCTTGGGTCAAGCACGTATTCGGCTTCGCCGCGGCCGGATGAGTCGATGAACGCCAGTAGTTCCAGGGGGTCGGCCCGGTGCACGTAGACCTGCCCGGTGCCTTTTAGGAACGGGCGGTCGGCGAACCATTGAGCCCGCTCGAGGTCGGTAGTCCAGGCCATGCCCAACCGACGTTCATGGTTGCAGCCCCGGTAGACAGTGACGGGCGCCGACGGCTGCGGAGCCGGCCGGCCGTCATGGGTGTAACCGGCTTCCTCGAACAGATCCCGCCAAGTCTCAGGCTCCAAGTTTTTCTCCGGGAACTCGGCCATTGACCACACGTCGGCGACGACGCCGGGGTGAAGGTCAATAGCTAGAGCCCCAGCGTGGTACATGTCGAATAGCAGCGCGGGGCCGTTATTGCGGTCGAGATTGAGACACGCCTGTCCGAATGTGTCGGCGTCCATTTCGCCGTCGAACCTGTAGTACTTCCCATCAAAGGTAAGCCCTGGGATCCAGTGCGATTCGCGGCCTGTCATAAGGCGGTCAAGCTCTTGCTGCTGCTCAGGAGTGATGTCGTCGTCGTCGTCATCAATGCTCATTGCTCGGCCAGTCCGTCGATTTCGTCAGCGGCCGCGATCAGCGCGGCGCCTAGTCGGCGGGCTACAGCTGCCGGCATGGGGTCGTCCGGTTCGCCGTAAATCAGGACGCCGCGTTCTTCGACGGTGCCGTCGGCCGATTGAGTGCCGCGGATGACGACGTCAACCTGTCCGTCGCGATTCAACTCGACGGTGCGTGTAGTGCCGTCGAAGAGTCGGAATGCATGTGGGGTGAGTGCGTCTCCCCATTCGTCGACGCTGACCGCGCCGGCGGGCAAAGGGACATTTCCCATCACGGCGTCGGCCATCTCGCGCCAACCCCGCATGTCGTTTTCCGGTGTCATACTCATCGTGTCGAACTCCCTTTCAGTTCGGCCATGCCTCGGGGCTGTTCGCGCAGTCGCCGAGGCTCTTACCTTTTACCCGGTCGGGTAAACCTGTGGGCGGTAGTCGCCGTAGGTGCCGCGGTCGTCGCCGTCGAGGGTCCACGCGTGTTGCTGGTCGGCGCGCGCCGCGATCGCGGCGTCGGTTGCGCGTTGGCCGGCGCGGCGCTCGCGAGCTCGGTTACTCAGCAGGTAAGCCAGGACGATCAGCGCGACGGCGACAATCGCCGCGAGGATCCACACCCAGAACTTGACGATGAAGCCGACGACGACCAGCAGCAGGAACCAGGCGCCGAGCCCGCCGCCGCTGCGCTGTTCGCTGGTCATGGTTCGGGAACGTAGAACGAGCAGGGCTGCATGTCGGCGCCGCCGGGGCAGATCTGCGGCATCGTGGTCAACCCGTGCGACCACGTGTTCTGCAACGGCCCGTTGTACTGCGGCGGACCCTCGCAGTCCCAGTCGCCCTGAAACCCGCACCGGGGCTCGGCCACGGCCGGCGCCGCGGTGACGATGCCGCCGAGCGTAAGCGCGGCCGCAGCAGCGGCCAAGAGTGTCCGTTTCATGCGTCGCCCTTTCCATCGTTGGGCCAGGACGCTACGGGCGACCCACCGACGCCGTGCCCACATGCTGCCCACACTTGCCCACCAAATTGCGTGTTTGAGTGTGACTCATTGTGACGTGTTTTCGCTGGTAGAGCCAGAATTGGGGGACTGACCGGGATGCTGAATAGGGTTCGAGTCCCTCCGCCCGCACTGATGACCGGGTCTTGTAACCAACCGGTGGACGACTTCGGCCGTTGAAGATAACGGTCTCTGCGCCGAGAGAATAGAAGTTCACCCGACGCCCTGCGTCAATAGCCGCCGGATCCCTAGGGCGAACACGATGGCGGCCAGATCCGAGATCGGATAGATAAGGTCGGCCAATTCGGCTTCCACCTGAAGGCCCCGAACGGCGCGATCATTGCTGCCAGTCAGGGCGACGAGTCGAAGGCGAGACCGGCTAGCGCGACTCCCGTCCAATCGGTGGCGCGTCCGCTCCACTTCCCCAAGGCAATTCATTTGCCTTGTACTTATTTCGTGGGCGGCATGGCTATCATATTCGGGCAGTACGTACGCGAGGCGGCTTCTTTGATGTAGTAGAACTGTTCCGGCAGGGTCACGCCTTGTGCGTAGAGATCTCGCCTCGAGGGCAGCACACCTGTGGTGATGGTGCAAAACTCATGCGCGTACTCGATCAAGGTTTTGCTATCACCTGGGATTCCGTATGAATGCACCATGCCAAGAAAATCTTGATCTTGGTCGGCGCGCGCATCTGGTGCCGTCAAGCCGGTCACGGCTGTCACAGTCGTTGCTGCGACAAGCGTTGCACCACGCAGAAACATGTTCCAACCCCTCTATTGGAAGGCGTTCCCCCGAACGGTGGCAGCGTACGTTCGTGCAAGCCTGGTCTCTGCGATTTCTGCAAAGAGACTGTGGTCAAACCACCGTGAGGCTGGGCGTTTGTCGCCGGCGACGCCGCCACCCAAATCGGCCACAACTTCTACAGTCGCTTAGTAACATCACGATGCTGGTCACTCGAATAAACGTGCAGGATCGACAGGGGATGACTTGCCAAATTTGGTACACCTACAGATCCTTCTCGCCAGCGAGGATTCGGGTCCTGCTCAGCCGGACCACTTCTGGATTTGGCCCCATGACAACCACAACATCACTGCAATCGAGGCATATGGGACGCTCGCCCTAGCGATAATCAGCGTTGTGATCGCGGGCCTCGTCTGGCAAAGCGTCCAAGCCACACGGCAGAGCGTCGAAGCTACCCGGGAAAACGTCCGAGCTACGAACGACGACGTCCAGGCCACCCTGAAAGAGGTTGAGACCAACAAGCAAGCGATCCAAACCAGCGCTATCCAAACCATCGCAGGCGAAATATTGACGCTTGGCCGTTGGTTGGCGGATCACCCTGAATACGGAGAAGCGTTGAAACTCCCCGCCGATCAGGAAACTGAGACTGGCGAAGCGGTGGCGACAGTGCACGCTGACTTCATGGATGCCGTTTTTAGCCAGGCGAGTCTTTTCCCGCCTGGAGACGTGGAGATATGGATCACTTGGTTTCAGAACCGGATGGATATGTGGCCGCAGCTGGAGAAGTTCATGCGTACACACCGTCATTGGTACCCGCCGTACATGGATCGCGTCTTCGAGCGCCGGGAGACACCCGAGAATGTTGAAGATGGCCCGGACGGTGGCCAGTCCGGACCCTAGGCAGGCGAGAAACGTGAACGCGCCCGGCGCCGATCACCAAGACACGATGTCATCTTTCCTCTCGACGCACTCAGCCAGTCACCTCGTAGATCTGCGCCCCCTCGAGGGCTCGCAGGCAAGGCCGTCCTTGTCGAGATCGAGATCCGGTCGATAAGCCGGGTCGGAGGACGGGATGCTGTATCGCCCGTCGGCATGAGCGGCATTGCAATCCGGATACGGCGGGTCAGCCATCGGCGCCGATGTAGCCGCCAGTGCCGGAAGCACTTGTCTCGCCTCGGGTACCGCGAGGCACGCCGCGGCAATCCCGAGTGAAGCCGCAGCGACCGCGACCCTTCGGCGCCGCCTGTCGCCCATGAAGTCGCAGATTACTCGCCCGCGTCCGGCGGCGCGCGGCGGCGGAAACCGCGATCGAGTGTGAGCCGCCGACGCGGAACCCGCGGCCAGTGAAACGGGTCACGATCCTCGCCGATTGGGCAGCGTTCTCATCGCTGCGGCGTTGGTAGACGGCAACGGCCACTAAATCGGACGGTGACCCCGAAAGCTTGTGAGGCTGAGATGTCGCAGACCGTGAGCACGGATCGGCACAGTTACCCGAACGTCCAGAAGCTGGTGGTCCTTGCCGGAATCGTCGCTGCGATGCTGGCTGCCTTCGCCGCGGCGCTGGCCATTGCCGCGCCCGCTCGCGCTGCCAGCATCGACACGAACTTCGACATCTGCGGAGCCCTGCGGGGTGGCACCAGCCTCGCCTCCATCGAAACCTCTCTCGAGGCCCGCGGCTACAGCGCTACCAAAGCCGGCACATTGACCGGCAACACCATCCGTCAACTGTGCCCCGAGCAGGCCGCGCCGGTGATGGCGCAGGTTTCTTAGAAGACCGACCCTCGACCTGTCACCATGGACAGGATGACCGCCGTGATCGTGGTGCTACTCGTCCTGCTGGCGATCGGCATTTTGGCCAACGGCCTTCTCCGGCTCAGACGGTGGCTGCAGAACTCGCCGCCTGGTCAGGAATTACAGCCACCGCTAAACGACGAAGACGAGTAGCCGCTTGCGCTCGTGAGCTCAGCAACCCACCTCGATCTTGAACGGTTGCGTCACGGAGACACGAGGATCGTTCAATTGAGATCCTTGTGCTGTGCCGGTGATGGTGTAGGTGTCGTTGGCGAAGTGAATCTTCGTGTCGCCGGCGCCCGCGTTCGCGACGCCGGAGAAGCCCGCGAAATTGTCGAAATTCACCGATTCCAGTATGGGTTTCTCCGGATCTAGCTTGAGCATCACTCGAACGGTCGCCGGAGCGGCGGTGATGTTGGCAATCAACTGCCAATTGACTTGGCTGCACGAGACGGCGTGCGAGGTGCGGGTGTTGTTGTCGACGGTGACGCGCGCGGTCTTCTGCGCCACCTTGTCGTCGTGCGTGATGCAACCGGAGCAGAGTGCCGCCGCCAGTGAAGCGCTCACCGCAGCGGTGACAAGCCGTCGTCCCACCGGGCACCTCCATCATTGGTCGCAGGCTTTTTCTATCAGCCTGCGGTCGATTGGGGACGTAAACGCCCGCGATGGGTCAGCCGAGCGAAATCCGGCCCATCAGCAAGTCGATGATCGGCTTGCCCGCCGCGAACGTCCCGGTGTTCGACGAGTTGACATGGCCGTAGTCGACAAGGAGTGTCACGCCGTTGACGCCGGCCGCGGCCCGGCTATTGAGGAATGCCATGACGTTGCCCATCTGCTCGGGCGTGTGGACCTCGGCGCCGGTCGCCTCCCGGTAGTCCTGCGCGAAGGACAGCCACAGGTCGGCGTTGGCGCGAGCCAGAGGAGTGTCGGTCGGCCCGGGGCAGATCGCGTTGATCCGAATGCCCTTGGCCAGGAACGGGAATGCGTGTGTCGCGACGTAGGCGTTGATCGCCTGCTTGCTGGTGCCGTAGTGGCCGAAGTTGTCCGCCTCGTGCGCCTTGACCCAGGCGTCCGCCGACTCGAAGTCCGGCGTGGCCAGAAACTCCTGCAGCCGTGGCAGATCGGTTTCCCAACCGATGCCGGCCACCGAGGAGATGAAGCAGATGGCGCCGCCGCGGTTGAACTGACCGTTGTTGATCAACCGGTCGATCACATGCCGGTGGCCGATGAAGTTGATCTTCATCAGGTCCGGGCCATCAGCGATGCCGGCGGCCGAGAACAGCGCATCGATGGGCCCGCCGACCTGCTCGAGCGCGTTGTCGATCGACGCCGGGTCGCGCAGGTCGACCTGGATTCCGCGGCCGAGACCGGACTCAACTGGCGCGTAGTCCAGGTTGATGACCTCGGCTCCGAGGTCGCCGACGATCTTGGCCGCCGCGGCACCCATGCCGGTCGCTCCTCCGACTACCAAGGCGCGCTTGCCGTCGTAACGGAACTGCTCGATACCAGTCATTTGAATCCTCTCTGGGAAAGCCAACGGTAAGGCTCGCGATTCACTCTACGAAAACAGATCTCTGGTGCCACCAGGAGGGTCGGGAAGCACGCCCGCAAGTATGCGTGGACGGAAGCGGCTACCGATGAGTATTCGAATGTTCGGCACGATCAGACGTCTGCGGTTCACCTGCGGGCGTCGCGTTCGGCGGCGCCGCGCACGACGGTGTCCCGGGCGTTGATCAACGCGGCGCGGGTGCCTTGAGCGCGCACGATGTTCTCCGGCATCCAGAGAATGTCCATCACGCAGCGCGACAGCATCGCCAGCGAAGGCGCACCTTCGATCCGGATGTCGCCCGCCTGAATACCTTCTGACAACAGCGTTTTGAGCTGCCGCAGCCGCATGGTGAACGCCAGACCCGGGTTCGGGGTGTCCGGCGGTGACTGCCGCATCCACGCGAGCTGGATCTTCCACTCGTCGGGAAATTGGTCCAGCGCATTGATATTGACCCAGCTGAGCGCATCGAGTTTTTCCGCCGCCGTGGCATCGGCGAGCAGAACGCTGGCGAATCCGCCGCCGGCCTTGATGCCGAACGACTGCATGATCGAGGCGAGTAGTTCGTCCTTGGATCCGATCAGCCGGTACACCGTCCCGGTGCCCAGACCTGCCGCCGAGGCGATATCTCGAATCGTGGTGCCTTCGTAGCCTTTCTTGCCGAACTCGGCTCGCGCCACCGCGCGGACATGCGCGGCTTTGTCGTCGGCTTCGGCATCCTGCTCTTCAGCCCAGGTCTTGATCGCGGCTTCCGCGGCCGCGAACGCGCTCGAGCGATCCAGTTCGTCGTCACTGCGCGGGTGGCTGGCCAACCCGTGCAACATGATGTGGCACAGGACGATCGCGGTCTCGTCCGCGCCGGCCGTATGACGAATGATGTCGAGGCCGACGTGCATCATGGTCTGGCAGATCCGGTCGGCCAGAGTCGGAAGGTCGATATCGGATCTGATGAATCCACTGCGGCGTCCGGCGCGCAGCGTTTGCAGCATTGCCTGCTGGGGGGCGGTCGGCGGCTTCTGGAGCAGTGCGACGAGCTCGGGATTCGCGTTCGGCGCTTCGTAGAACGACATCTGCAGGGCGGCGCGGTGCTCTACTGCGCAACGCGCGATCGCCGAGCCCAGTTCGACGATTTTCTGGGCGGCCGTGCGCGAGTCGGACTTGCCCGACTTCTCCTGGGCGGTCTGCCCGATGCGGTCGAGATCGGCGTAATACCGTCGCACCAGCTCGACGAGGATCGCGTCCTTCGACTCGAAGTGGTGGTACAGGCTCCCCGGCAGAATGCCTGCGGCGTCGGCGATCTCCTGCAGTGAGGTCCGCAGGCCCGACGATGCGATCAAGGTGGCTGCGGTTTGCAGAATCTCGGTGCGACGGGTGCCGTCGTCGTAAGCGCCTCCGCGACCGTTCGCCGGGTCGGGGAGGGCGCGGCGAACGCTTCGTGCCCGGGGCGTCATCGGAGAACGCCCAGGTCGCACCACCGGATCGGCATCGCGCAAGTCTAGGCGCGTGGCGTCTCCCGCGGCTGCAGCGCCCGCTGGTTGCTGAAGCCCCACGACACCTCCAGAGCTCCTCACTGGACCCGGGTCGCGCGATCACTGACCCAATGTTTGGTCTGACGCTACCAGGTTGCTACTGGTCAACAGCGCGGCTTGAACGGTGTGCGGCGGCGTTGCGGGGAGAACACGTTGACGCCGAGACGCCTCGAAAAGGCGTCTGCGAACTCAATCATGCTTTCGCCCTGAGCGTTTCAGTGGATCACCGACTCGGCGAACTCTGCGCCGGCCTGCACGAGGTAGTGGTCGGGTCCGCCGAGAAAAGCGCTCCAGCTGAGCAGTCGCTTGAGATACAGATGCGCGTCGTGCTCCCAGGTGTAGCCGATGCCGCCGAACACCTGGATGGCGGTGTCAGCGACGGATGCCAGTCGGCCGGAGAAGCCTCTGGCCCACACGGCGGCCGAATGTCGTTCGGTCCGGTCGGCGGCGTCGGCGGCCCACAATGCGTGGATCACGCCGCTGCGGGCCAACTCCACCGTTTCGTACATGTCGACGCACAGATGCTGGACGGCTTGAAACGCGCCGATCGGCTGACCGAATTGGCGGCGCACCTTCGCGTATTCGACAACGAGATGCAGGATCGCTCGCGCCGCACCGAGTGCGTCGGCGGCCCAGGCGATGACCACATCGTCGACGAGCGCCTCGACGGCGGCGGGCGCGGCGGTGGCCAGACGTTGCGCGGGCGTGTCGTCGAACCGGACCCTGAACTGCTTGCGGGTCTGGTCGATGCCGGTCAGCGATGTGACATCGATGCCACGATTCGACGTCGGAACCGCGAAAAGGCTTGTGCCGTCCGGATCGTCGGCGAGCACGAGAATCAGGTCGGCGGCCGCGACGTCCGGCAGGCTGTCGATCACGCCGCGCAGCCCAAGACCACCCTCCTGGTCGACCACGTCAGGGCGGACACCGTCCAGCGGACCTACGGTGACGGTCGTGGCACCGTCCGCGATCCCGGTGAACAGCGGGGCCGCCACGTCGCTGTCCACGTTGAATCGCATGAGTGCCCGAGGTGCCGCGACGGCGCTGGACAGCCACGGGCCGGGATGCAGCCCGGCGCCGAGCTCTTCTGCGACGATGCCGGCTTCGACCATCGTCATGCCGGCGCCGTCGCATTCCGGCGGCACGAGCAGGCCGGTGGCGCCCAGGTCGGCCAGTCCTTGCCAGACCTGGGCGGTCGTCCCGGCCGCATCGTCGAGCAACGGACGAACATGTCCGGCGATCGAGGCTTTCTCGGCGAGGAAGCTTCGCACCGTGTCGCGCAGCGCCACCTGCTCGTCGGTCAGCTCCAGGTTCATGATCGCGGCAATCCCAGAACCCGTTGGGCGGTGATGTTCTTGTTGATCTGCGTGGTCCCGCCCGCGATGGTCAGTGAACGCGACGTCAATCGGTAGTCGGCCCACCGACGGCCATCCGGGTGCGACCCGAGCAGATCGAAGCCCAGCGCGCCGATCTGCTGGCCGACCTCGCCCCAGATCGTCTTGGCCAGGCTGGCCGAACCGAAGGCATCCCCGCCGTAGAGGATCGCCGAGATCGATCGCTTGCACAGCACCTCGAGATATTTGATCCGCACCGCGATTTCGCCGAGGCGCCGCAGCGTCGTGGGGTCTTCGAGTATCGGCCGATCGTCGATCCGCACGCCGGCGAGGTCGCGCACCAGTTCCGCCAGCCGCTCCTGCATCTCGGTGTACAACCGCGCGGCGCCGGCCCGCTCGTAACTCAGCGTCGTCGTGGCGATCTTCCAGCCGCCGTTCTCTGGACCGAGCAGCGCGCCGGCCGGCACCCGCACGTCGTTGAAGAAGACCTCCGCGAAATCGGCCTCGCCGTTCAGCGTGACGAGCGGCCGAACCTCGATGCCCGGCAGCGACATATCGAGGATCAGGCAGGAGATGCCCTTGTGCTTCGGGGCGTCCGGGTCGGTGCGCACGTAGAGCTGGCACCAATCGGCCCGATGCCCGAGTGAGGTCCATATCTTCTGGCCGTTGACCACATAGAAGTCGCCGTCTCGCACCGCGCGGGTGCGCAGCGAGGCGAGGTCGGACCCGGCTTCGGGTTCTGACATGCCCTGGCACCAAATGTCGTCGGCGCGCATCATCCGGGGGAGAAGGGTGCGCTTCTGTTCTTCGGTTCCGCATTGCATGATCGCCGGCGCGATGTTGTTCATCCCGATCACATTGAGGTGGACCGGCACCCGTGCGCGGGTGGTCTCCTCTGCGCAGACCAATTGCTCGAGCACCCCCGCGCCGCGGCCGCCGTACTCCTGCGGCCACGAGACCGCGGCCCAGCCGGCATCGGCCATCGTCGCGTTCCATGCGCGAAGGGTCTGAAAGGCTGTCTCGTCCCGACCCCGCGCCCGGTTGGCCGCGATGACGTCGTCGGTCAGGTTCGAGGCCAGCCACGCCCGCAATTCCTTGCGGATCTGTTCCACCTCTGGTGGGTACGAGAAATCCACGTTTCCTATCGGCTTCGAGGCGATTGACTACGGGTAATGCCGGACTCTACGGTGGAACAGATATTTGGTCAACATACTGCACTTGCCAACCGGCAGCGTTGCGGTAAGGCTCTCCATAGTATTCTGCTCCCGGCGCTCTGCTCAGCGTCCCATCAACGAAAGAGCGACACATATGACTGGCAGTGTAAAGGTCCGCTTCGAGCCGAAGATGATGATCGACGGCAAGTTGGTCGACGGTCAGGCCGGCACGTTCACCAACATCAACCCGGCGACCGAGGAGTCCCTCGGGGAGGTCTCCGACGCGTCGAAAGAGGACATGCACCGTGCCATCGACGCCGCCCGGCGATCCTTTGACGAGACCGACTGGTCGACCAACCACAAGCTGCGTCAGCGTTGCCTGCTGCAGTTGCACGAGGCGATCGAGTCGGAGAAGGAGGAGTTGCGCGAGGAGCTGATCCTCGAGGTCGGCTCCCCCCGCGCCATCACGTTCGGCCCGCAGCTGGACGCGCCGCTGGAAGACGGGCTGAAGTACCCGGCCCGGCTGATCGACGAGTACGCGTGGGAGACCGACCTGGGCGACAAGGTGATCAGCCTGACCGGCACGCTCACCACCCGCAAGGTCTGGCGTGAACCGGTCGGCGTGGTCGGTGCCATTGTGCCGTGGAACTTTCCGTTCGAGGTGACGATCAACAAGCTCGGCCAGGCGCTGGCCACCGGCAACACCGTCGTGCTCAAGCCGGCCCCGAACACCCCGTTCAACGCGAACAGGCTGGGCCGTCTCATCGCCGAAAAGACAGACATCCCCGCCGGTGTCGTCAACGTGGTCACCGCATCGGATCACTTCGTGGGTGAGGAGTTGACGCTGTCGCCCAAGGTCGACCTGATCTCGTTCACCGGTTCGACGGTGGTCGGCAAGCGCATCATGGAGAAGGGCGCAGCCACCATGAAGCGGCTGTTCCTGGAGCTCGGCGGCAAGTCGGCCACGATCGTTCTCGAGGACGCGGACTTCGGGACGGCGTGCATGGTCGGCATCGCGCCGTGCATGCACGCCGGCCAAGGGTGCGCCAACCCGACGCGGCTGCTGCTTCCGCGGTCCCGCTACGACGAGGGCGTCGAGATTCTCAAGAACATCTACGAGAACGTCACGTGTGGGGACCCGCAGGATCCCGGAACGCTGTGTGGCCCGCTGATCTCGGAACGGCAGTTCGAGCGGGTGACGGGCTACATCCAGAAGGGCGTGGACGAGGGTGCCACGGCGCTGGTCGGTGGCCCCGGTGCGGCCACCGGCTTCGACAAGGGATATTTCGTACGGCCAACGCTTTTCATCAACGTCGACAACAAGATGACGATCGCCCAAGAGGAGATCTTCGGCCCCGTGCTCTCGGTCATCCCGTTCGACGACGAAGAGGACGCGATCCGGATCGCCAACGACAGCGTGTACGGGCTGGCCGGCAACGTGTTCTCCGGTTCTCTCGAGCGTGCGCTCTCGGTGACCCGCCGGATCAAGGCGGGCTTCATGGGTGTCAACGGCGGCGCGCCGTACGGTGCCGACACGCCGTTCGGCGGGTACAAGGAAAGCGGTGTGGGACGTCAGAACGGTGTCGCCGGTTTCGACCAGTACACCGAGATCAAGTCTGTGGCGTACCCCGCGGTCTGACCTTTCTCGTCGCGCTCGTCCGGCGGGCTACCGTAATTCGGTGACCGAAGCCGGGCGAGCACAGCGATCGACTGGCCGCACCATGGCGATCCGCTATGCGGCCGGGCTCGCCGGCGGTCACCTGATCGGCACCGCCGATGCCGCTGCCATCGTCATACCGCTGCACGGTCAGTTCGCTGACGATGCGCAGGCCTACTTTGCACCGCGAAGCCTGGTCATCGTGGCGGTCATCGTGGTGGTGGGGACCATGGTCGTCGCCGCCGCTGGCATCGCGAACCTGGTGCCGGTGCTGCGGTGGTTCGTCCGCGGGCAGCGACCAGATCCCGCTCAACGCCGGGCTGCCATGCGTCTGCTCGGTCGGCAGTCGGCGATCTTGACAGCGGTATGGGCGGCCAGCGGCACCACCTATCTGTTGTTCAACCTCGACGGGCTTGCGGCCCTTGCGATTCCGGCCCTATTGGCAGTCGTCTTCGGCGGAACGGCGGCAATATTCCTCAGCTTGCTGCTCACCCAACGATCGCTTCGCCCCATTCTGCTGGCGGCGACGCAGGGCGCTGAAGGTGCAGTCATCGCCCCTCGCGTGTTCACTCGACTGGTGGGCATGTGGCTGCTGAGCAGCGGGCTACCGTGCCTGGCGATCGTCGGCCTGGTGCTGACTCGCTCTAACGGATGGATCATCCAGAAGACTGGCTCGGTCGAAATGTCAATCCTGGTGGTGACACTCGTCGCGATCCTGATTGGTCTGCCGGCGATGATTCTGACCTCTCGATCGATATCGGACCCGATTCGCGAAGTTGTCGACGCGATGGCACAGGTCGAAGACGGCAGCATCGACACCGTCGTCGGGGTTTACGAGAAGTCTGAAATCGGCCGATTGCAAAGCGGATTCAATCGCATGGTCACCGGTATCGCTGAGCGCGACCGGCTGCGAGATCTGTTCGGTCGCCACGTCGGTGCAGACGTGGCGCGCCGAGCGCTCGAAGAGGGCACCTCACTGTCGGGTGACGTACGAGACGCCGCAATCCTTTTCATCGACCTGGTGGGTTCGACGACATTGGCCGCAAGCCGGCCACCGCAAGAGGTGGCTCAGGTCCTCAACGACTTCTTTCATATCGTCGTCAGCGCCGTCGATGACCACCGCGGGCTGATCAACAAGTTTCAGGGCGACGCTGCGCTGGCGATCTTCGGCGCGCCGCTGGCCTCCGACGGGGCCGCATCGGCTGCGCTGGCGACCGCCCGTAGGCTGCGCGACCAATTGCGACGGCTACCGATGGTCGACTTCGGGATCGGTGTCTCGGCTGGCCCGGTGTTCGCCGGGAATATCGGCGCCGAAAACCGTTACGAATACACCGTCGTCGGCGACGCGGTCAACGAGGCCGCGCGTCTGGCCGATTTCGCCAAAACTGTGGATGAGCGAATCGCATGCTCAGCCGCCGCGATGGAACGCGCTGACGCGGCCGAGCGCCGGCACTGGTCCTCGGCCGGCGAGACAGAGTTGCGCGGCCGGACGGAATCCACCGCCGTGTTCAGGCCGGCAGACAAAAGCTGACAACTCCGTCGCGGCTTTTGCCGAATGGCTTACAGTTGTGCAGTCGGTCGGACCGGCTGGTCGGTCCTCAGCGCGCAAAGGGGCGAATATCTCGATGTCCATTCCCCGCTATCCGGACGACATCACCCTCGAGTGGCTCTCGGCCGTGCTGAACAGCGGCGACGCCCGGGCGACATTGTCCGGCGTGCACGTGGCCGCGATCGGCACGGGCCAAACCGGAGCGACGTATCGGGTGTCGGTCACCTACGCGGCGAACCCGAATGGCTTGCCCGACACCTTCGTGATCAAACTGCCTGCGCAGGACGACACCGTCCGGGACCGAGTGACCATCGGTTACCGCAGTGAGTGCGCCTTCTATACCGGTGTGGCCGACCAGGTGCGGGTGCCGACGCCGCAGTGCTTCTACTGCGAGATCAGCGATGATGCTCTCGACTACGCGTTGCTGCTCGCCGATCAGGCACCGGCGGTGCAGGGCGATCAAATCGCCGGCTGCGGCGAGCGCGAGGCACGATTGGTCGTCACAGCACTGGCCGGTCTGCACGGACCCAGCTGGTGCGACGCAGTCTGGTTGGACTTCCCCGGGATCGCCTTCGCGCGGCCCGACGCTGCCTCGGCCGGCGGTCTCGGTGAAGTGGCGCGTATGAGCGTCGAGATCACCCTCGACAAACTCGGCGATCGCATGACGGCGGCCGATCGGGAGACCTTCACCGGGGCAATGGATTTGACGACGCCCTGGCTGCTTGCCGAGCATGACCGGTTCGCTCTGCTGCACGGCGACTACCGGCTGGACAACCTGCTCTTCTTGCCCGATGCCGCAGGGGTGACCGTGGTGGATTGGCAGACCCTTGGAGTGGGTTTACCTGCGCGGGATCTGGCCTACTTCACCGCGACCAGTCTCAAGCCGGACCTGCGAGCGTCGATCGAGCACGACCTCGTCGACGAGTACCACCGAGCCCTCCTCGACTATGGCGTCACAGGCTACGATCGCGAAACCTGTTGGCGGGATTATCGACTCGGCATGTTGCAGGCTCTGCTGATCTCGGCTCTGGGATTCGCCTTCGCGTCCGCCACCGATCGCGGAGACGACATGGTGCTCACCATGCTGGCTCGCGGGTGCCAGGCGATCCGCGAACTCGGCACTATCGATCTGGTCGGCGAATATGCCTCGGAGCAGGCGATAACGTCGTAACTGATGCTGATCAGAACTGAGTAGAACCCTGATCGACGGGCACTGCCGCCGCGGTCACGTAGCGTGATTCGTCGCTGGCCAGCCAACAGACCGCGTCGGCGATATCTTCTGGCTCGGCAACCCAATTCGGCAGAAACGGCGTCAGCACTCCTGCCATCTGCGGGATGCTCTCCTGCGCCGTGGCGACCGCGTTGATCATGTCGCCGCTGCCCATCGCTGTGTTGACCGGACCGGGATGCACGCTGTTGACCCGGATCGAGTGTGGGCCCAGTTCTGCCGCGAACGCGCGGGCCATCCCGGTCACGGCGTGCTTGCTGGCGGTGTAGTGCACCATGAACGGCTGCATCTTGAGACCCGCGGCCGAACTGATCAAGATGATCGACCCGCCCCGGCCGCCGTCGATGATCTTCTGCGCGCCCGCCATCACCGTGTTCCAGGTTCCCGTCACATTGATGTCCAGCACGTCGCGAAACGAGTCGGGCGTGATGTCGTTCCAGGCCTGCGGTGACGAGATGCCGGCATTGGCGACGATGACGTCCAACCGCCCCAGCGACGCGACCGCGTCGGCCACCGTTTCCCGGAGGCCATCGAAGTCGCGAATATCGACCGCTGAGGCGATGATTCGGCGGCCGGTGGCCTCGACGAGGCGAGTCGTTTCAGCCAGGTCTTCAGGAGTCGCCGAATCGTAGGGCACGCAATCGGGAAGTTTGCCTGCGATGTCGACCGCGATGATGTCGGCACCCTCACGAGCCAACCGCACCGCGTGCGCGCGGCCCTGGCCCCGTGCGGCCCCGGTGATGAAAGCCACCCTGCCCGCGAGTCGACCGGTCATGTGCACTCCGTATCGTAAAGGTCACTGTAACGCAGTCGATAGTAGCGCCCGCTCGTCACTGCCTGCGTTGAGCGGCCTTGACCAGGTTCGAGCCGATGATCAACCGTTGAATCTCGCTGGTTCCCTCGTACAACCGCAGTAGCCGGACGTCACGGTAGATGCGCTCCACCGGTACGTCGCGCATGTAGCCGCTGCCGCCGTGAATCTGAACAGCGAGATCGGCTACTTTGCCTGCCATTTCGGTGCAGAACACCTTGGCCGCCGACGGGGCGACCCGCCGATCCTCCTCGGTGAGCCAAAGACGCGCGGCCTCGCGAACCAGGGCGCGACCGGCCATCACGCCGGTCTGTTGGTCGGCGATCATCGCCTGGACCAACTGGAAGTTGCCGATCGGAGTGCCGCCCTGAGTGGCGGTCGCGGCGTAGTCGACGGATTCGTCCAGTGCCCGCTGCGCGACTCCCACGGCCAACGCGGCGATGTGGATCCGTCCGCGGGCCAGCGAGGTCATCGCTGCCCGGTACCCGATGTCCTCGCTGCCGCCGATCAGGGCGCCGTCAGGGACACGGACGTCGGTCAAGCGCACGTCCGCGGTCCAGGCGCCCTCCTGTCCCATCTTGGCGTCCTTGCTGCCGACCTCGACGCCATCTGCATCCGCAGGCACCAGAAAGACGGCGATGCCCGGCCCGTCGTCGTCGGCCGGTCGGGTTCGGGCGAAGACCACGAAGAGATCCGCAACCGGGGCGTTGGTGATGTATCGCTTTTCGCCGGAGATCACCCAATCCGATCCGTCGCGAATTGCTTTGGTGCGCAACCCTGCCGGATTCGATCCGGCGCCCGGCTCGGTGAGTGCGAACGAAGCGACCTTCCCGGACGCCAGCCCCTCCAGCCAGGCAGCCTTCTGCTCGTCGGTGCCGAAGCCGACCAGGACCTGACCGGCGATGCCGTTGTTGGTGCCGAACATCGAGCGCAGCGCGAGCGAGGTGTAGCCCAATTCCATTGCGAGCTCGACGTCTTGGGTGATATCGAGACCGAGTCCGCCCCACTCCTGAGGAATCGCATACCCGAACAGTCCCATCTCCTTGGCCTGGTCCCGAAGATCAACCGGCACTTCGTCGTTGGCCAGAATCTCTTGTTCCCGCGGGACCACAACACTGCGGACGAATTGGCGGGTCTGCTTGAGGATCTGCTGGAAATCGTCGTCGTCGACGGCAGCAGTGGGCATGGATCAACGCTCCTTCTCCGGCGGTGCGGTGCCGGTGCCGATCTGGAGACCACCCGGGCATCGCACATCATATATGAAATATGATGTGCGATGATGCCGTGGCATTCAGGACTACATGGAGAGGACGGTGATCGTGTGTCGTTGTTGACCGGTCAGACCGCAGTCATCACTGGTGGCGCCCAGGGATTGGGTTTCGCCATCGCGCAGCGTTTCGTCGACGAGGGCGCACGGGTGGTGCTCGGCGACGTGAATCTCGAGGCGACCGCAACGGCGGCCAAGCAGCTGGGCGGAGACGACGTCGCGATCGCGGTGCGCTGCGACGTGACGTCCGGAGCCGAGGTGGACACCCTGGTGGATACGGCCGTCGACCGGTTCGGGGCGCTGGACATCATGATCAACAACGCCGGCATCACCCGCGATGCCACGATGCGCAAGATGACCGAGGAGCAGTTCGATCAGGTGATAGCGGTGCATCTCAAGGGCACCTGGAACGGGCTGCGCAAAGCCGCGGCAATTATGCGGGAGAACAAGCGCGGCTCGATCGTGAACATGTCTTCGATCTCCGGAAAAGTCGGCATGGTCGGCCAGACCAACTATTCGGCGGCCAAGGCCGGCATCGTCGGCATGACGAAGGCGGCATCGAAGGAACTCGCCCACCTCGGTGTGCGGGTCAATGCGATTCAGCCCGGGCTGATCAGGTCGGCGATGACCGAGGCGATGCCGCAACGGATTTGGGACGCAAAAGTCGCCGAGGTCCCGATGGGCCGGGCCGGCGAGCCCGAAGAGGTCGCCAAGGTCGCGTTGTTCCTAGCGTCCGATCTGTCGTCGTACATGACCGGAACCGTCCTCGAGGTGACCGGCGGCAGGCACCTGTGAGCACGCGCGAAGCCGTGATCTGCGAGCCCGTTAGAACCCCGATCGGGCGCTACGGTGGAATGTTCGCGTCGCTGAGCGCCGTCGAGCTCGGGGTGGCCGCGCTGACCGGGCTGCTCGACCGCACCGGAATTCCTGCCGAGGCGGTGCAGGACGTCATCCTCGGTCACTGCTACCCCAACAGTGAGGCACCGGCCATCGGACGCGTCGTCGCACTCGATGCCGGACTGCCGGTGACGGTGCCCGGCATGCAGGTCGATCGCCGCTGCGGGTCGGGGTTGCAGGCCGTCATTCAGGCGTGTCTTCAGGTCACATCCGGCGACAACGATGTTGTGATCGCCGGCGGTGCGGAAAGCATGAGCAACGTCGCGTTCTACTCCACCGATATGCGGTGGGGAGGTGCCCACGGCGTAGCGGTGCACGACGGGTTGGCGCGCGGGCGCACCACCGCCGGCGGGCGGCACTACCCGGTGCCCGGCGGAATGCTGGAGACCGCGGAAAACCTACGGCGCCAATACAACATCTCGCGTGCGGAACAGGACGAGCTCGCGGTGACGTCGCACCAGCGAGCGGTCGCCGCGCAGGAGGACGGCGTGTTGGCCGAGGAGATCATTCCGGTCACCGTCCGCAGCCGCCGCGGCGACGACGTCATCGACACCGACGAACACCCGCGTGCAGACACCTCCGTGAAGTCATTGAGCAAACTCAAACCCGTTCTGCTCAAGGATGATCCAGACGCCACGGTGACGGCCGGAAATGCCAGCGGGCAGAACGATGCCGCGTCCATGTGCCTGGTCACCACCCCGGAGAAAGCAGCCGAACTCGGTGTGACTCCGCTGGTGCGATTGGTGTCGTGGGCCGTCGCGGGTGTCGAGCCCAAGGTGATGGGCATCGGGCCGGTGCCTGCGACCGAGCGCGCACTGGCCAAAGCCGGCTTGCAATTGAGCGACATCGACGTGATCGAACTCAACGAGGCATTCGCCGCGCAGGCTCTTGCCGTCATGCGGGAGTGGGGGTTTGGCGCCGGCGATCTGGAACGGACGAACGTGCACGGCTCAGGGATCTCGCTGGGTCACCCGGTCGGCGCCACCGGCGGCCGGATGCTGGCCACCTTGGCCCGTGAGCTCACCCGGCGCGATGCACGTTACGGACTGGAGACCATGTGCATCGGTGGCGGACAAGGCCTTGCCGCGATTTTCGAGCGGGTCGGGCCTCGGTGAGTGCACCGCTTGCCGGCCTCACTGTCGTCGAAGTCTCCAGCTTCGTCGCGGTGCCATTGTGCGGAATGACGTTGAGCCAGTTGGGCGCCGAGGTGATCCGCGTCGACCCGATCGGCGGTGCGTCCGACATCAACCGCTGGCCGCTCGCCGCGAGCGGGACATCGATCTACTGGACCGGTCTGAACAAGGGAAAGCGTTCGGCCACCATCGATGTGCGTTCACCCGAGGGGCAGGATCTGGTTCAGCGGCTGATCGTCGAAGGTGACGGCGTGGTGGTGACCAACGCTTCCGGCTTGTCCTGGTTGTCGTTTGACAAGCTTGCGGCGAAAAGACCTGATGTGATTCATCTTCAGTTGTCGGGCCGCCATGACGGATCCACCGGCGTGGACTACACCGTCAACGCGGCGGCCGGCTTCCCGTTGGTGACCGGTCCGGCGGACCACGCCGGCCCGATCAACCATGTGCTGCCCGCCTGGGATGTCTCCTGCGGGGTGTATGCCGCGCTCGCGATCGTCGCCGCGTTGCGTCGCCGCGACCAGTCCGGCATCGGTGCGCAGATCAGCATCGCGCTCGAAGACGTCGCGTTGGCCACCGCGGGCAACCTGGGCTTGCTGACCGAGCCCCAAGTCAACGACGGCGCCGAACGCCAACGGCTCGGCAACGCGATCTACGGACAGTACGGTCAGGACTTCACCAGTCGAGACGGCGCCGCGTTCATGGTCGTGACTCTGACCAAACGCCACTTTCGCGACCTCGTCGAGGTATCCGGCACCGGGGCAGCCGTTGCGGCGCTTGCCGAGTCGCTGGGTGTGGATTTCGCCGACGAAGGAGAGCGTTACCGGTATCGCGACGTGCTCAGCGGACTGTTCAGGACGTGGTTCGCCGATCACACAGCCGAGGAGATCACCGCGGCGTTGTCAGCCACCAGCGTGTTGTTCGAGCGCTACCGAAGCTTCGCAGAGACCGCCAAAGATGAACGCGTGACTGGCAATCCGCTATTCTCCCGGCTGCACCAGGACGGTTTGGGCGACTACCTGGCACCGGGTTTGCCGACCGTCTTCGACGGCAAACATTTCGCCGGCGAACCCGCGCCCAGACTCGGTGGTGACACCGCCGACCTACTGACGGCGCGGCTCGGGCTGACCGCTGCCGACATCACGCGTCTGATCGACGCAAAGACGATCGCCTGCTGATCGAGAAGAGAGGCGTCACATGACGAAACTTGCCGAGACACTCGGGTTGACTGAATTTCAGACCGAGATCCTCGCCACCGTGCGGCAATTCGTCGAGAAGGAAGTGATCCCGAGCGCACCCGAACTCGAGCGCACCGACACCTACCCCCAAGCGATCGTCGACCAGATGCGCGAGATGGGCCTGTTCGGCTTGATGATCCCGGAGGAATACGGCGGACTGGGCGAGTCGCTGTTGACCTATGCACTGTGCGTCGAAGAACTGGCCCGCGGCTGGATGAGCATCTCGGGGGTGCTCAACACCCATTTCATCGTCGCCTACATGCTGCGCCAGCATGGGACCGACGAGCAGAAGCAACGCTTCCTGCCGCGGATGGCCCTCGGCGAGATTCGCGGTTCGTTCTCGATGTCCGAGCCGGAGCTGGGTTCTGATGTCGCTGCGATCCGCACCCGCGCCACCAGGGGCAGCGACGGCGACTACACCATCAACGGCCAGAAGATGTGGCTGACCAACGGCGCCAGTTCGAGTTTGGTTGCGGTACTGGTCCGCACCGACGAGGGCGCCGAGGCGGCGCACCGCAACCTGACCGCCTTCCTCATCGAAAAGCCCACTGGCTTCGGCGAAGTGAAACCCGGACTGTTGATCCCGGGCAAGATCGACAAGCTCGGCTACAAGGGAATCGACACCACAGAACTCATCTTCGACGGGTATGCCGCCAGCGCTGAGGACATCCTGGGCGGTTCGCCCGGCCAGGGTTTTTACCAGATGATGGACGGCATCGAGGTCGGGCGGGTCAACGTATCGGCCCGCGCCGTGGGGGTCGCCGTGCGCGCCTTCGAACTTGCCGCGCGCTACGCCCAGCAGCGCCACACCTTCGGCAAGCCGATCGCAGAACACCAGGCGATCGCCTTTCAGATCGCCGAAATGGCAACGAAAGTCGAGGCTGCCCATCTGATGATGGTCAATGCGGCACGGCTGAAAGACTCCGGCGAACGCAACGACGTGGCCGCCGGAATGGCGAAGTATCTGGCCAGTGAGTTCTGCTCTGAGGTGACCCAGCAGAGCTTCCGCATCCACGGCGGCTACGGATATTCCAAAGAGTACGAAATCGAGCGACTGATGCGGGATGCCCCATTCCTGCTCATCGGCGAGGGCACCAGCGAGATACAGAAGTCGATCATCAGCAAGCGGCTGCTTGCCGAGTACCGGATTTGATCGTGAGCGTCCCGGATTTCGCCGCGCGACCGCAACTGTCCGAAGACGTTGCGCGCTATGTCCGTAGGCGGATCTTCGACGGCACCTATTGCGCAGGCGAGTATGTCCGCCTGGATCAGCTGGCCGCCGAACTCGGCATCAGCGTGACGCCGGTGCGTGAGGCGCTTTTCGAACTACGCGCCGAGGGACTGCTGGCCCAGCAGCCCCGTCGTGGCTTTGTGGTGTTGCCGGTGACCGGGCGTGATCTCGCCGACGTCGCCAATCTGCAAGCGCATGTGGGTGGCGAACTCGCCGCGCGCGCCGCGGACAACATCGACGACGACCAACTGCGCGAGCTGAAAGCGATCCAGGCCGAGCTGGAAGAGGCCTACGCCGGCAACGACGTCGAGCGAACGGTGCGGCTCAACCACGACTTCCACCGGGCCATCAACGTGGCCGCCGAGTCACCCAAGCTCGCTCACATGATGTCGCAGATCACCCGCTACGCACCGGAATCGGTCTTTCCGGTCATCGCCGGTTGGCCCGATCAGTCGATCAAAGACCATCGGCGGGTGTTGTCGGCGTTGGCGAAACACGATGCGGAGCTGGCCCGCACGGCGATGTCCGATCACCTGGCTGCCGGTGCGGCGCCACTGATCGACCACCTCGTCGAGCACGGGGTCGTCGACGGTGACGACGAGTAGCTTACGAGTCGGCCTCGCCGAATAGCTCACGCAGTTGCCGCATATCGACTTTGCCGGTGGAGCCACGCGGAATCGTGTCGTCGGAGTCGACGAGCACCCATAGGGTCGGCACTTTGAAAGAGCTGAGCAGATCGCGCGTCGAGGTCCGAAGTTGCTCGACGGTCGTCGCGGAGGTGTCACACACCACCGTAGCCCCCACCCGATCACCCTGTGCTCCAGGTACATTGGTCACGAACGCGCTCTCCACGCCGGCGATGCTCCGCAACGCCTGCTCGACTTCGCTGGGGTAGACCGTCGCCCCACTGATCTTGAACATGTCGTCGGATCTGCCGTGATAGAACATGAAGCCGTCCGCGTCGAGGTGGCCGAGATCTCCGGTGGGATAGAAACCATCCGGGGTGAACAGTTCTTCACGGGTTCGCCGGCAGATACCGCGCAAGGTGTGCGGACCGCGGATCTGGATCATCCCGACGGTTCCGGCCGGCAGCGGCCGTCCACTGTCAGGATCGGCGATCCGGACTTCCATGCCGGGGAACGGCTTTCCGCAACTGCCCCATGCAGAGCGGGGCATATCGGTGTCGGCGGGATAGCCGCAGTAGGGTCCGAACGCTTCGGTCATGCCGAACAGCGTTGCCCGGGAACCGGGTTGAGCACGTTGCTCGGTTGGCAGCAACGCTTCCAGGCTGCCGGAACGCAGCGCCGACAGATCTGTCTCGGCGCGGGACGGGTGACGGGCCAATGCTTCTGCCTGATCGGGCCAGCCCCGAAACAGCGTCACCTGTTCGCGCTCCAGCAGTCGCAGCGTGGTATCCGGTTGCGGGATCTCCTCGGTCACCACAGTGGCGCCGGCCGCCAGCGCCGACAGCACGCCGCTGCCGAAACCGCCGACCCAGAAAAAGGGCATCGGCAGGTACAGCCGGGTCTCGGAATCTATGCAGCGGCTTGCCAAGCCGGATCGGACGGCGCCCAGTGCACTCCCGTGCGAGTGCACCACCCCTTTGGGTGCTCCGCTGCTGCCGGAGGTGAACATGATGACCAGCGGATCGCTGGGTGCCACAGTCGCGGTCATCGCGTCGACGATGGACTCCGCCGATGGCTCCGGGAGCTGGTGGGCCGTCCAAACCTGGCGTAGCGCCGGAAGTTCGGGAGATTGCAGCGGTGCGGTCACATCATCGACATCAAGAACCGACCGGAGGTCGTCGAGATACCGGTGGCTGCGGAATTCTTCGACGCTGATCAGGAATTGCACCGACGCGGTCTTCAGTTGCGCGACGAGCTCCGGTGCCTGCAGCAGTGTGCTGAGTGGAACCAGCACGGCGCCGAGCCGCGTGAGCGCGATCGCGATCTGCACCCAGCGGACGCCGTTGGGCATGACGAGCCCGACCCGGGTGCCCTTCCCGATACCGGCGCCGACGAACGCCGCAGCCAGATCGCGCGTGCTGCAATCAAGTTCGCGGTAGCTGAGTCGGCGGCCGGGATCAATCACCATCGGTTTGGCCGCATACTCGACGGCTCGACGCCTCACCAGGTCGTCGATGGTGTCAGGCATCGAAGAACCTAGCCAGCTCTCGCCGGTTCACTTTGCCGCTCGGCAGCAGCGGGATCTCGACAGTCGGCACGACCGCGAACCGCTTGGGGATCTTGTACGCCGACAACTCGGCGGCGAGCCCGCGACGAAGCGCAGTGTCGTCGAATCCAGCGTTGTCGGTGGCAATGACGGCGGCGACTATCTCGCCGCGGTCGGCATCGGGGATGCCGACAACATGCGCCACGGCGCCGTCGGTGACTTTGGCGATCGCCTGCTCGACTTCGGCGGGAGAGACGTTGGCGCCGGCCGTCTTGATCATCGAACCGCGCCGGCCGAGGTAGTAGACGAATCCGTCGTTGTCGGTGGCAGCCAGGTCGCCGGTGTGTAACCAGCCGTCAGGGTCGAAGCATTCTTCCCGGCTTCGCCTGTAATACTGCTGCATCAGGCATGGGCCGCGGATGCACAACTCGCCGAGAGCGCCCTCCTCAGCCGGCGTCTCGCTGTCCGGATCAATGATCTTCATTGCCAATCCCGGTGCCGGCTTGCCGAACGATCCGCGTCGATACTCTGGTTGATCGCTGTCGTCCCCGCTGATCAGCGCCACGCTGCCGGCCTCGGTCAGCCCGAGCATGTTGTGCCGCAACTCTGGGTCGGCCGGCCGTGCATCGGGATTCATGACCGGGTAGAGGTTCCCGCGGCGCATCGACGCAAGGTCCCGTTTCGCGAAACTCGGGTGTCGTGCCAGATGCGCGATCCCGGCGGCGAAACCGTTGGTGATGGTTGGCTTCTCGGCCTCGAGCAGATCGAGTGTCCGGCCGGGGTCGTCGTCGTTCGAGCACACCAGGGTTGACCCGGCGACCAGCGTGGCCAACAAAGCGAATGCGAAGCCGCCGATCCAGAAGAACGGCGAATTGCAAAAGAGCTTGTCCGTGTCGGTCAGATTGCGGACAGCGTTCAGATTTCGTTGGTGGTTGAGTAGTGAAGCGTGGGTGTGCAACACCCCTTTCGGGGAACTGGTTGTACCCGACGTGTAGATGATTGCCAGCGGGTCAGAGCCATCGACATCGTCTTCCAGTGCCGTCAGCAGCGCCTCGCCGACTGCCTCGGTCGGGCGGTGTTCGAAGAGAACATGACGCAATTGTGGTGCGGCGATATCGAATAGCCGATCGTCGGAGTCGACGTGTGAACATGGCAGCACCTCGGACAGCCGTTGACGGTAATCGTGGGATCGGTACGACGTCGCGGCGAGCAGGATCGCGGTGTCGCTGTCGACCAATTGCTCGCGCAGTTCCCGCGCGGTGCAGAAGGTGGAGAACGGGACGACGACCGCGCCGATCCGCGCAGCGGCGAGCGCGCCGACCACAAACTCGACGCCGTTGGGGTACAGCAGCCCGATGTGGCTGCCCTTACCCGCGCCGAGAGCAACGAGTTGACGCGCGAGCAACGCCGAGCGACAGTCGGCTTCGGCGTAGCTGATGCGGTCGTCGTCGCAGATCAGCAGGGGATGACCGGCTCTGCGGCCGGCCTGGGCGCGCAGGATGTCGCCGACGGTTGGCGACTCATCCGCCATGGTCACCCCGCACGACAGCGGCGGTATCGCTGAAGTAGCGGCGGATCGCGCTGAGATCAGGCTTGCCGGACGGCGTCCTGGGGAGTTCGGCGACGATCGCGATGTCGGTGGGAATCTCGTAGCGCGCCAACCGCGTCCGTAGATGATCGATCAGCCCGGCCGCGTCTGCTGATCCCGGCTTTCGCAGTTCCACCATCGCTACCGGCGTCTCGCCGAGGCGTTCGTCGCACCGACCGACGACCGCGGCACCCGCCACAGCGGGATGGCCCTCCAGGGCGATGCGCACGTCGTCGGGCATGACTTTGAAGCCGCCGCGGATGATCGCCTGGTCGGCGCGGCCGATGATCCAGAGGAACCCGTCGTCATCGATGCGGGCCATGTCTGTGGTGCGCATCCAGTCCGCCTCAGGACCGAGCTGTGCCGGCTTGACTTCGAGCAGCCCGATCTGGCCGGGCTCGAGTGGGGTGCCGTCGTCGCCGACCACGCGCAGGCCCGCGCCCGGATTGGCGCGTCCTACGCTGCCGCGTTTGGCGTGCCAATGCCGCTGATGATCGGCTAGCGTCCAGCCTGCGACGCCACCGCCGAATTCAGTTGCGGCATAGGAGGTCAAGACCGGAATGCCGTATTTCTCGGTAAAGGCGTCCGCATCGTCGGGCGACAGCGGCGCAGTGCCGGATGTCACGGCGCGGATGCCGGCGAGGTCGTCACGAGACAGCTCGGAATGCAGCACCATTCGCAATGCCGTCGGCACCAGCGATACCGCCCGCGGTCGGTGCGTGCGTACCGCCTCAGCCCAGCTGTGCAGTTCGAATCGTTCCAGTAGAACGAAAGGTCTTGCCTCGGCGACACATTGCAGGATCCGGAACACCCCGCCGATGTGGACGAGCGGTGAGTTGACGATCGCAACCCCGCGACGCAACTCCGTGGGCGCCGGAGGCCGGTGATCGGGCGGTCCCATCACGCTGTGCGCCAGCATGTCGTAGCTGAGATCCACGCGTTTGGGCGGTCCGGTCGTCCCGCTGGTCAACATCCGCACCGCGACACCAGGGCGCTCCGCCTGAGAATGGCGGACTCCAAACACTTTCGGCTCGGCTGCAAGTCCTGCGATGGACACCGTGGTCGTGTCAGCCGGCCCGTCGAGCATGGCGAGGTCCGCCGGCTCGCCGATGATCAGGGGAAGAGCGAGCTCACTGACGTCCGCCTTGAGCCGTTCGCCGCCGCGGGACGGGTTGATCACGACGACCGTGGCACCGCAGCGCAGGACACCGAGCAGCGCGGCTACTTGCGCGGGTCGGTTGCGCAGCAGGATGCCGACCTCAGGTCGGTGGTTGCCGACGAGCTCCCGAATCCGTGTCGCCAGTGTGTCGAGCTGCCCCCACGACACCCACTGCCGGTCATGCTCCAGCGCGGGTGCTTCGGGCTGCAAGCCGAGAACATCGTCGATGCGTCGACTGAGAGGATGCTGGGACATCATCGTCATCGAATGTGTGGATCAGTTGCGCGAATGCCGCCGCGGGCAGCGAGTTCGGCGGTGCCGATCGGATTGCCCAGCCGGGTGTAGATCAGACCCTGGTCCAGCGCCGCGCGATACGGCTTGTCCAACGATTCCCATATCGCCTTCACCGTGCCCTGGGTTGCCGACGGTGGTTTGGCCGCAATGGTCGCCGCGATCTCGTGCGCGCGGTCCCACAAGTCTTCCGGCGCGACCACCTCCGACACCAAACCGATGCGCAGGGCGGTCGCGGCGCTGACTCGCTCGTCGTTACCCATCAAGGCAATTCGCAATGCTTCACCAAGGCCGATGCGGCGCATCAACCCGACCGGCTCCAGCGCGCACACCAGCCCGGCCGAAACGTGCGAATCGAAGAACGTCGCGTCGGCGGAGCAGATGACGACATCGGACTCGTTGATGAAGTAGAACGCACCCGCGGTACACATACCTTGAACGGCGCATACCACCGGTTTCCACATCTTCTGCCACTTCGGGCTGAGCGCTTCGCCGGGATCTTCGTGATTCCAGATATTTTCAGGCTGACCGTACGGTGTCTTGATGTCGAGTCCTGCGCTGAAGGCGCGGCTTCCGGCGGCTCGCAGCACGACGGCATTGACCGTGTCGTCGGCCTTGACGATCCGCCACACCTGGGCCATCTCGTCGCACATGGTCCGGTTGAACGTGTTGAGCTGATCGGGCCGGTTCAGTGTGATCGTGGCGACCCGATCGTTGCTGTCGAGGGCGAGCTCGATGGTCTGGAAAGTCATCGACACTGCCATTCCGGCGGCCGCTTCTCGATGAACGCTGTGGGCCCCTCGAGGGAGTCCTCGGTGTGCAGGTTGCGTTCGCGGAACGCTTCGGCCAGCATCTCGGCTTCGTGCAACGGAAGGTCCAGACCCTTGAGGATGGCGAGCCGGGTGCCCCGGACTGCAAGTGGCGCATTCGAGTTGACGATGTCGGCGATTTCGTGGGCACGTTCCAGCAGGCGATCGTGATCGACGATCTCACTGATCATGCCGAGCTCGTATGCCCGCTGCGCAGTCAGCCGTTCGTGTTTGCCCATCAGCGCCATCCGCAGCGCGATCGAGCGGGGCAGCACCCGGGCGACCCGGACCAACTCGCGTGCCGCGACGAGCCCTATGCTGACGTGCGGGTCGAAGAACGTTGCTCTATCGGACGCGATGACGATGTCACCCGTGGTGACCCAGTCGAGCCCGGCGCCGCAGCACAATCCGTTGATTGCGGCGAGCACCGGTTTGGCCATGGTGCGGAACGGCGGGGTGCCTTCTTGCGGTGCCTCCCACTGTTCGTAGGTCGACAGGTAAGCCCGTTCGTTGATCACCTTGCCATCGCCGGGGATCGCCTTGACGTCAGCGCCGGTGCAGAACGCCCGACCGGTCCCGGTGACGATGAGAAGCCATACCGCGTCGTCGTTTTCGGCCTCCCAATAGGCGTCGCGCAGTTCGGTGACCATGTGCGGGCTGAGTGCGTTGAGGGCATCGGGCCGATTGAGCGTGATGGTGGCTTTGCGCCCGTCGACTTCGTATTTGATGGTGTCGTATGACCGTGAGGGCATCACATTTCCCCTTCGTTGTGATTCATCGGCCACGAAATTCTGGTGGGCGCCGTTCGCGGAACGCGGTCAGGCCTTCTTTGAAATCTTGTGTTCGGCAGGATAGTTCGAGGGCAAAGAGTTCGTGCGTCATCGACTCGTTCAACGTCGCATGCTGGCTGTAATGGAGCGCCTGCTTGGCGAGGCCCAATGCCACGGTGGGCCCAGCGGCCAGTCGGGTCAGCAGTTCTTCGGTGGCGCGGTCCAATTCGGTCGGCTCAACAGCCTGGTGGATCAGCCCCCAGCCGGCGGCGTCGATGGCTCCGACTTTGTCGCCGAGCAACAGCATCTGCTTGGCCCGGGTCAACCCGATCAACCGGGGGAGCAGCCAGGTTGCGCCCGAGTCGGGACTGAATCCCCGCGCGGCGAAGGGTTCCCAGAACACTGCGTCGGCGGCAGCCACGGTGAAGTCGGCGGCCAGTGCGATGTTGCAGCCAAGGCCGACCGCGAACCCGCGCACACTGCAGACCACCGGCAGCTGGATGCCGTGGATCAACTCGATCACACGATGTGCACCGTGAGGTTCGCGGCGCAGGAGGTGGCCGGCGCGGGGCCGTTGATCGCCACTGTCGTTGGTGGCAACCCAGTCGGCGCCTGAGCAGAAGTCGTCACCCGCACCCTGGATGAGAATGGCGCGCAGCGCGTCATCGGTCGCAGCGTTGGTCAACTCGGCGACCAATGCATCGATCATGCTGTGGCTCAGCGAGTTACGCCGCGACGGCCGGTCGACTGTGAGCCGCAGGATCGCACCGTCACGGCTCGCGATGAGCGAGCCGTCAGCGGCTGCGGAGTCCTTGTCCTGACTCACCGTCGAGTCTGCCCTTCCCTGTCGATACGGATACCCCTACAGTAGGCAATACGAGTGCTGCGCTGTATAACTTAGCAAGGAAAGCCGCGCTACGGAACAGCGGTGCCGGGAAGGGTCGGATGGGCGAACGAACGGGGAGCGCGCGATTCGGTGAATCACCGCTGCCCCAAACCATTGCGGCCGCCGGGGCAATCCGCCGCCTCACCTCCTTGCTGCTGTCGCTGGAGCATGCGCACCCCACAGTCGATGCCATGCTCACGCAGCTCACCGCGTGGGAGAGCGAGCTACGTTCTGCGGTGCCGCCGGACAGCACGCCGCGGATCGGCGACGACGACGGGGGTCGTCGCGTCTACCTCGACCATGCAACCGATATCGGCGCCTTCAACCCGTGCTTTCCGGAATACCGCCTTGATCGCATCGACACTGAAACGGCGTCCGGCGATGTCGTCTTTCCGCTGGTTTACGAGGGCCCGCCAGGACTTGTTCACGGCGGGTTCCTGGCGGTGTTCTTCGATTGCGTCATACAGCATCAGAATTGCGTCACCGGACTGTCCGGCAAGACCAGGTCGCTGCAGGTCACGTTTCGTCGGCCGACGCCGGTGCTCACCGAATTACGCTTCGAGATCTCGCGTTCCGAGGTCGAGCGAGGCCTGGCCTCGACGGCCCGATTACTGCTCGACGACGAGGTGCTGTGTATCGGCGAAGTCACCACGGTGGCACTGCCGCCCGACAAGTTGACCGGGCATCGATTCGGTATGCGACGAGCCGAGACGAGCTGACATGGCAGCACAGCGTTTTCGTCAACCCCGCGTCGCCGAACTCGTGGCGTCGAAGTTGCGCGACGACATCTTGTCGGGCCGCCTCAAGGAGGGTGATGTTCTCCCGTCGCAGGAAAGCCTTTTCGGTGAGTACGGGGTCAGCCCGCCGGCGTTGCGCGAAGCCATTCATATCTTGGAGAGCGACGGGCTGATCTCGGTCCGACGGGGCAATGTCGGCGGGGCGATTGTCCATAACCCGACGGCTGAACGAACCGCGCACATGATCAGCATGGTGTTGCAGGCCAGGGCCGCCACACCGGTGGACGTCAGCGAGGCGCTGACGCATCTCGAGCCGATCTGCGCAGGGATGTGCGCCTCCCGCGACGACCGGTTGACCGAGGTCGTTCCTTACCTGCAAGGCGAGATAGATCGCCAGACGGCGCAATTCGATGACGTAACGCAGTACGTGCCCAACGCCCGCCGGTTTCACGAAACGTTGGTTTCCCGATGCGGAAACGAACCGATGATCCTGCTGATCGGGTCACTCGAGCTGATCTGGTCGACACACGAGTCCGCGGTGTGGAATGGTGACGGCGGACCGGCGCCGATGGTGGACAAGACCCGGCGAGCGGCGCTGCGCGATCATCAGCGACTGGTCGATGCGATCAGCGACGGTAACGCCGCCAGGGCGGTCCGGCTGGCGCACGACCACCTGGCCGCGGCACGCCGTAACACGCTTGCGATCGGCACCGGCCACACCATCGAAGCCAAGCTGATGGCGGATCTCGGTGCCCGACTGGATCCGCGCGTCGGGCGCGACTACTGGCGACAGAGCAGGAAAGGGACCGGCGCATGACCGCCTCGGACAACCGCGACGAACGAGTTCTCTTCGAGATCGATCCAGAAAAGCGAATCGCCACAATAACGTTGAACAATCCACAACAACGTAATTCCTACGATGCGGCGATGCGCGATTCCGTGGCACGCTGTCTGGACCATGTCGCCGAAGACGACGACCTCACGGTGGTGCTGCTCCGCGGAGCAGATGGGGTATTCAGCACCGGTGCGGACATGAACAACGCCTACGGCTGGTACGGCGAGCGGGGCGCCGACAGCTCTGCGAGGAGCCGTCCCAGCCAACGCCGCAGGCTCACGGTCGATCGTAAGTCGTTCAGCTTCTACCACAACCTGATGGGCTTTCCGAAGGTCACCGTGGGAGAAGTCAGCGGCTACGCGTTGGGCGGTGGTTTCGAGATCGCCTTGATGACCGACATTTCCGTGATCGCCCGGGACACCAAGATCGGCATGCCGGCGACTCGCTTCCTCGGGCCAGCGTTAGGCAGCCTGCACATGTTCTTCCACCGACTGGGCCCGGTGCTCGCGCGTCGTCTGCTGCTGACCGGCGACATCATCGAGGCAGCCGCAGTCGAACACCTCGGAATCTTCACGGAGACCTGCGATCCCGGCCAGGCGACCGCGCGGGCACGATACTGGGCGGAGAAGGCCGCCAAGATGCCCGCCGACGGCGTGGTCATCGCCAAAGAGGCGTTCAGGCTCGTCGAGCAGAGCCAGGCATACCAAGGTGAGGAGGTCGCGAGCTACCTCTTTCACGCGTTCGGCACGAACCTGCAATTCGCGCCGGGAGAGTTCAACTTCGTCAAGACCCGAGCGCAGCACGGGACAAAGGAGGCCTTCCGGCTCCGCGACGAGCACTTCAACGTGCCCGAGCCCCGTCTACCTGAGCCCCCGCTGACCTGAGCCCCTAGCGCGCGGTCTTGCGTGGCCGCGATGACGTGGACTTGCGTTGGCGGGCAGTCGACTTCGAGCCCTGCTCGATCAGCCGCGTGGCGCGGTCGAGTATGCAGTCCAAGCCGTACTCGAAGTTGTTGTCGTCCGCGGCGCCGATGTGATGACCCTTCGTCGTCATCTGTGCCAACAGTGGAGTGGTCTCGGCATCGATGACCATCGCGTCTTCGATCGTGCGTGCTCCGTGCTCGGTGGCCAGGTTTTTTTCTTGAAGTCGATGCAGCACCACCGACCCTCGAACGTGTACCGATACAGCGGAGTAGGTGTCGAATGCCTGTTCCGGCGACAGTCCCGCCTCGACCAAGCCGGCGATCGCCTTTTCAATCTCTTGGACGCCAACCCGGGCTGCCCTCGAGCTGAGAGCCGATCTGATCAGAATCAGGTCGCACAGAATCGGGTTGCCCATGAAGGTCTTTCGCATTGAGCGAGCGTGGTTGCGCAGGGTCTCGCGCCAATCGCTCGCCTCGACGTAGGGCGTTGCAAAGACATACTTACCCAGCGCGCGATCGGTCATCGCGTTGAGCAGATCGTCCTTTTTACGGAAGTACCAGTAGATGCTCGTCACTCCGACGCCGAGGTGCTTGCCGAGTAACGGCATGCTCAGGTTGTCGATCGAGACTTGCTCAGCGAGATCGAACGCACCGCTGATGATGTCGTCGGGATTGATGGATCCTCGTTCGCGCCGCTGACGCTTCTCGGCGGTTGCTTGCTTGGCCACTGCGGGCACCTCCATCACGTTCGACGCTTCGAGGCCGATGGACTCAAATCTACCGGCACCTACCGGTTGATCTGCGGTTACGCGGCCGTGTTGCCATCGCCGCCTGCTACTGTAATGCCTATCGTAGGCGTTTTGGTACGCACCGCGGCAAGCCAACTCAACGCAGTGGCCCGGTTACGCACTGGCGGGGTGAGTACCGCCGATGACCTCGGACATCCGCCCCCATTGCCCCGAGCGGGTCTGGGCGCACGAAATACGTTCGGTGATTGCCTTTTTGGCGTCACGGCGCAACTCTTGCACGACCGGAACCGACACCATCTAGCCGGGGCGATGCGTTGTGGAATTCGGCTGTTCGGACTGCCTGAAACGGCGAAGGGCGACTGTTGCAGAACGCGCTACCGATAGGTATACAGTATGCGTACAAGCTTCGCCGAAACGGCTGCCTGAACTCAGGGATGAACAGGAGTGGCGCACGTGATCACCGCTGCCGACCCCAGCCAGGAGGAGGCGGTGATCTACGAGGTCACCGAGAGCGGTGTCGCCGTTCTGACCCTGAACCGGCCGGGCCGACTCAACACCTGGGGCGGTGACATCGCCACCGCGTTCTACGCAGGACTCGATCGCGCCGAAGAGGACTCGGCGGTGCGGGTGATCGTGTTGACCGGTCGCGGCAAGGCATTCTGTGCCGGCGCCCAACTGGGATCGATGGGCAACGTCGCAGAGTCGATCGAGAAGACCGACGAGCGCAAGCTGGCCAGCCTGGTCGGCGACCGGCAGCCCTACTATCTGACCTCGCTGTCCAAACCGGTCATCGCGGCCATCAACGGATCGTGTGTCGGAATCGGACTCACCCAGGCGCTGATGTGCGACGTGCGATTCGCCGCGACCGGCGCGAAGTTCGCGGCGTCGTTCGCCCGTCGCGGGTTGATCGCCGAATACGGGGTGTCGTGGATACTGCCGCGGCTGACCGGTTGGGGCGTCGCGCTCGACTTGTTGTTGAGCGGGCGGACTTTCCTCGCCGACGAGGCCGCCCAGCTGGGGTTGGTCAAAGAAGTCGTGCCGCCCGAGCAGCTGATGCAGCGGGCAATGGACTATGCCGAGGACATCGCCCGACACTGCTCGCCCGCATCGATGGCCGTGATCAAGCGCCAGGCCTACGGCGATGCCATGCGCGAAATCGCTGACGCCAGTTCACGATCGGATGCCTTGCTGCAGGAATCGCTGCGGCGGCCCGACGTGATCGAAGGGGTCACCAGCTTCCTCGACAAAAGAGTTCCACATTTTCCCGGGCTGAGTGTCTCGGTAGGAGAGGATCATCATGGCGACCCTGGACTATAAAGCGATCGACGTCGACAACCATTACTACGAGCCGCTGGATGCGTTCACCCGGCATCTGGACAAGAAGTTCCGCAGGCGCGGCGTGCAGATCTTCAAGGACGGCAAGCACACTCAGGCGGTGATCGGGGATCGGGTCAACCGCTTCGTCCCCAACCCGACTTTCGATCCGATCATCAAGCCCGGCTGCCTAGACCTGTTGTTCCGCGGCGAGATTCCCGAGGGCGTCGATCCCGCGTCGTTGATGAAAGTCGAGCGGCTCGAACAACATCCCGAGTATCAGAACCGCGATGCGCGAATCAGCGTGATGGACACTCAGGGCATCGAAACAGTCTTCATGCTGCCGACTTTCGCGTGCGGTGTCGAGGAAGCGCTCAAGCACGACGTCGAGGCGACGATGGCATCGGTCCATGCATTCAACCTGTGGCTCGACGAGGATTGGGGTTTCGACCGGCCTGACCACCGGATCATCGCCGCGCCGATCGTGTCGCTGGCCGACCCCGCCACGGCTCTCGACGAGGTGGAGTTCGTATTGGCCCGCGGCGCCAAGCTCATCCTGGTGCGTCCCGCACCGGTGCCGGGCACCCTCAAGCCGCGATCGCTGGGTGACCCGCTGCACGATCCGGTGTGGGCCGCGCTGGCCGAAGCGGGCGTCCCGGTCGGCTTCCACCTCAGCGACAGCGGCTATCTTCAGATATCCGGGATGTGGGGCGGCAAATCGACATTCGAGGCTTTCGGTGGGTCAAATCCGTTGGACCAGATACTGGTCGACGATCGCGCCATCCACGACACGATGGCCTCGATGCTCGCACACGGGGTGTTCACCCGGCACCCGCAGCTGAAAGCGGTCAGCATCGAGAACGGATCGTACTTCGTCTACCGCTTGATCAAGCGGCTGAAGAAAGCGGCGAACAATCATCCGAAGCTTTTCCCGGTCGATCCCGTCGAACAGCTGCGCAACAACGTCTGGATCGCTCCGTACTACGAGGACGACCTGCCGGACCTGGCGTCGGTCATCGGCGTCGACAAGATCTTGTTCGGGTCGGACTGGCCGCATGGCGAAGGGTTGGAGAACCCGGTGTCGTTCACCGAGGAGTTGGTCGGCTTCGATGATGCGGATATCCGAAAGGTGATGCGCGACAACGCGCTGGACCTGCTGGATGTCAAAGTCGGCTCGGTCGCGTGAGCGCTGAAGGCCGCGCGTAACCATGAGCGAGTGGACCATAGGTGCGGTCCTGGACGTGATCGCCGAGGTCATCCCAGACCGGGCGATCACCATCTGCGGTGACCGCCGCCGGACCTACGCGCAAACAGCGGATCGCACCCGCCGGCTGGCAAACTATCTCGCGGCCAACGGCTTTGGCGCTCACCAGGAGCGGTCGAACTTGCAGAACTGGGAATGCGGCCAGGACCGCGTCGCGCTCGTCATGCACAACGACCTCTACGCCGACATGGTCATCGGCTGTCTGAAGGCCCGCACCGTTCCGGTGAACGTCAACTACCACTACACGCCGCGTGAAGTCCAGGAGTTGCTGGACTATGTGCGGCCTCGCGCTGTCATCTATCACAAGTCGCTCGGCGCGAAGTTCGCCGATGTGTTCCCGCCGGGCAGCGCTGATCTGCTGCTGTCGGTCGACGATGGCAGCGCGGTGCCGGAACTGCCCGGTGCGGTGTCGCTGGATGATGCGTTGTCGCAGGGCAATACCGACCAGAACCTCAGCCCGTCTCCGGACGATCTGTTGATGATCTGCACCGGTGGCACCACCGGCCGGCCCAAGGGCGTGCTCTGGCGCCAGTCCGACATCTACGTCTCGTCGATGGTGGGCGCCGATCACGCTTCCGCACAGGAGATCCGGGACAAGGTGAGCCGCGTCGCCGGAGCACCTTGGTTCGCCGTGTCACCGCTGATGCACGCCGCCGGTATGTGGACAGCGTTCTCGGCGATCATGGCCGGCCTGACGGTGGTGCTCTACGACACCAGCAAGAGACTGGATCCGCGATCGGTGTGGGAGACGGCTGAACGCGAGAACGTGGCCATGATGACGATGGTCGGCGACGCGTACGCGGGACCCCTGGTCGAGGAGTTGCAACGCGGCAGCTATGACTTGTCGTCGCTCGCGATGATCGGCACCGGCGGCGCCGCCACAAATCCGAAATATCAAGAGGCGTTGCTGAAACTGCTGCCGCAGCTGACATTGATCAACGGATACGGCTCGTCCGAGACCGGGAACATGGGATTCGGGCACAGCCGCAACGACACCCGGGTCGACACCTTCACTCTGCGTGAGGGTGGACTGGTGCTTGCCGAGGACTACAGCCGTTTTCTCTCGCCCGGCGACCAGGAGGTCGGTTGGGTCGCGCGGGCGGGCCGAATCCCCTTGGGGTATTTCAATGATCACGAGGCTACCCGGAAGACTTTTCCGGTGATCGACGGCAAGCGGGTGGTCATCTCCGGTGACCGCGCCAGCCTGGAGAGCGACGGCACGTTGCGGTTGTACGGCCGCGATTCGCTGGTGGTCAACACCGGCGGGGAGAAGGTCTTCGTCGAAGAGGTCGAAGAGATCCTGCGCGCCCATCCGGCGATCGTCGACGCGCTGGTGGTCGGCCGCCCCAGTGAACGATGGGGCGAAGAGATCGTGGCACTCGTCGAATTCCACACCGGAGCAGACGCCAGTCGCGAGGAACTCCACTCGCATTGCACGACGCATCTGGCCCGGTTCAAAGCGCCCAAGGATTTCCTGATCGTCGAGCAGGTTCAACGTCTCGGCAACGGAAAGGCCGACTACCGCTGGGCGAAACGTCACGCTAGAGAAAAGGCGCCGATGTCGACATGAACGCCGACCCAGTGAGCCCAGTGATCGACTGCCTAGTGAACGTGCACTTCGGCGAGACCGAGCAGCAACCCACGTGGATGCTCAAAGTCCGAGACGACTACTTCAAAGGACCGGAGTCGATGTTCGCGCCGGTCGACCTTTCCGAACTGCTCGACGAGATGGACGAGCACGGAGTGCGCAAGGCCGTCCTGATGGACAACCTTGCGAAACCATCGGTCACCGCGCGCAAATTCGTCGAGGCCAAACCGGAACGTTTCGCACTGGCGATGGGCGGTGTCAACCTGCTGCGGCCCATGCCGGCCTTACGTGAACTCGGCGCGGTCGCCGGCGATCTACCGGTCGCGTACACCGTTGTGGGACCGAGCTTCTGGGGCGACGGTCAATATCCGCCGAGTGACGCCGTCTATTACCCGCTCTACACGAAATGCGCCGAGATCGGCCTGCCGCTGTGCATCAATACCGGCCTTCCGGGACCCCCCATTCCCGGTGAGGTGCAGAATCCCATCCATCTCGACCGGGTTTGCGTGCGCTTCCCGGAACTGAAGCTGTGCATGATCCACGGCGCGGATCCGTGGTGGGACATCGCGATTCGCTTACTGATGAAATATGCCAATCTCCGCCTGATGACGTCGGCGTGGTCGCCGAAGAGGTTGCCGGAAAGTCTGCTGCACTTTATGCGCACGCGTGGACCCGACAAGGTGATCTACGCCTCCGACTGGCCGGTGTTGAAAATGCGCCGCGTCGTGCCCGAAGCACGGGCGCTCGACCTGCCGGCCGAGGTCCTCGACAACTACCTCTACAACAACGCGCACCAATTCTTCTTCGAGGGTCGGGAGGAGCACTGACCATGGACCGCTACGAACTGCGCCGACTCGACTACAGCTTGTCCGAGGACCATAAGGCGTTGCAGGCCGCGTATCGAGATTTCTTCAAGACGCACTGCCCGATCGAAACCGTCCGAGCCGCTGAGGAATCGGGCTTCGACAAAAGCCTGTGGGAGCGGTTGTGCGGGATGGGTGCCACGACGATGGCGTTGCCCGAAGCCGTCGGGGGAGACGGGGCGACACTGGTCGACCTCACGCTGGTGGCCGAGGAGATCGGTCGCTCGTTGGCGCCGGTGCCGTGGATCGACCATGTCTGCGCCGCCCGACTGCTCGCCAGACTGGGTTCGGCGGAACCCGACGTCGTGAACGGCAAACAGCTTGTGGCGTTCGACCCGCGCCACGACAACGTGTCAGGGACTCGCCTCATCCCAACCGGATCCATCGCCGATCAGATCATCGTCCGCGACAGCAGCGAAGACGGGGCCGTGGTGCTCCTGACATTCGACACCCGGCCGACGAAGGTCGACAACATCGGTCGGTTGCCGATGGCCTGGGTCGACCCGGCCGCGGCGGACACCCGCGTCGTGTTGGCAAGCGGCGCCGGTGCTTTGGCGAGTTACCAGCGAGCATTGGACGAGTGGCGGGTGCTGAGCGCGGCGGCGCTGACGGGGCTCGTCGAAGAGACCATGACCATTGCGGCGGAATTCGCCAAGACCCGCTACACCCTTGGCGTTCCTATCTCGACGTTGCAGGGAATCTCGCATCCACTGGCCAATATCGCGATCACCGTGCAAGGAGGCCGCAACCTGGCACGGCGCGCCGCCTGGTTCCTGGACAACGAACCCGACGAACGGCCGGAGTTGGCGCCGTCGGCCTTCGTGTTCATGGCTGAAGAAGCGTCGAAAGCCGCGACCATGGCGGTGCATGTGCAAGGTGGTCTCGGTGTCTCCGCGGAAGCCGCCGCGAGCGCATACCTGGTACGGGCCCGCGGGTGGGCGCTGGCCGGCGGCGACCCCGGCGTGAGCGCCAGATACATCGCGGAGCTTGTCGCGGCCCGCGAAAGCCACTGAGGAAGGGCATAAAGGTGGATTTCTCCCGAGTCACGCTGTCCGAGGGCGATCAGGCCTTCCGCGACGAGGCCCGCGATCTGTTGCAGACCCACGTCACTGATGACGTCCGACGCCGCGACCGCGAAACCGGCGACAACTTCGACGAGGATGTGCATCTGGCGCTGGGTGCCGCGGGCTACCTCGAAGGTGAATGGAAATCCGCCGCCGATGGCGGATTCACCCGGACTCGTCGACGCATCTGGGAATTGGAAAAGCGCCGCGCGCACGTGCCCTGGGTGACCTGGGGGACCACCGCGATGGTGGCGCGCTCGGTGGAGAAATTCGGCTCCGCGGAATTGCGGGACGAGGTGATGCCGCGAGTCTTCAGCGGCGAGGTGCGGCTGTGCCTTGGCTACACCGAACCCGAAGGCGGCTCAGACATCGCCACCTGCAAGACACGGGCGGTGCGCGACGGTGACGGATCTAGCTGGGTCATTAATGGCTCCAAGATGTTCACCACCGGGGCACACAAGAGCCAGTACGTCTTCCTGATCACCAACACCGACCCCGAGGCGCCGAAACACAAGAGCCTGACCATGTTTCTGGTTCCGCTGGATTCTCCCGGCATCGACATCCAGGGCATCCGCACCGTCGACGGCGACCGCACCAACATCGTGTACTACAGCGACGTCCGCGTCGATGACAGATATCGGCTCGGAGAGGTCAACGCGGGCTGGACGGTGCTGCGCGAGCCGCTGAACACCGAGCACGGCGCCGTCGCCGCCGCCACCGACGGGTTGCAGGACGTCTCGATCATGATGCACCAGGCCGGATTCATGGCGTATGCGCTCGACAAGACCGCTGCCAAGGTGGCAGAGCGGGATAGCAACGGGCACAGGCTCATCGACGACGACTCGGTGGCCTACCGGTTGGGTCGCAGCGCCGCGCGGATCGAGGCCGCCCTGAGCGCGCCGAGCATCTTCGGCCGGGTGGCGATCGCACAGACCATGCGTGACGTCTCACCGGATCTGATGGACATCCTGGGCACGGCGTCGACACTGCCGTACGGCACCGACGGTGCGGCCGACGACGGCGCGTCGGAGTACGTCTACCGCTTCGCGCCCCTGGTCGGAATCTACGGCGGCACCCTCGAGGTGTTTCGCAACATGATTGCGCAGTACATGCTCGGACTGGGTAAGCCCAATTACTCGGCGCCGAAAAAAGTTGCGGGAGTGTAAGACTCAGGTAATCAGGATCGTTGCCGCCGCGGTACCGGGCGCACCGTAGACCTGGGCGAACCCCACCCGCGGGTTTCCGGGAACCTGTCGATCGCCGGCCTCGCCGCGCAACTGGCGCATCAACTCGTGCACCTGCCGCAGGCCTGAGGCGCCGATCGGTTCGCCGTTGGCGATCAGACCGCCGTCGGTGTTGACCGGCATCGTGCCGCTGATCTCGGTTGCGCCGTCGGCCAGCAGCTTCTCCTGCTCACCGTCGGCACAGAAGCCGGCCTCGGCCATGTGTATCACTTCGGCGCCGGCGTCGGTGTCCTGCAGTTGGATGACATCGACGTCCTGCGGTGTGACACCGGCTTTTTCGAACGCGGCTTTCGCGGCATAGACGGTCGGCGAGACGTCTTCGTCGACGGGTGCGTAGGTGGTGTTCACCTCATAGGCGCCGTAGCGGCGGGTGCGAACTTCCACCGCCCGCACGTAGACCGGTTTGGTGGTGAACCGGTGCGCGATGTCGGCGCGGCACATCACCACCGCAGCGGCGCCCTCGTCGGGGGCGCAGAACATGTACTGCGTCAATGGGTAATTCAGCACCGGCGAGGCCAGGATGGCCTCTTCGGAGATCGGCTTGCGACGAAATGCGTTGGGGTTCAATACCCCGTTGCGGAAGTTCTTCGCGGCCACCTTGGCCAGGGTGTCTGTCGAGATGCTGTGGTCGTGTAGGTACCGGTTGGCCTTCATCCCGAAGAACTGAGTGGTGAGGTACTGGCCATTCTCGGCGTACCAGCTCGGCATTCCGACCAGCGCAGGATCCTCGGTGAAAGCGCCGCGCGGGTGCTTGTCCATGCCGACCGCGATGCCAATGTCGTAGTCACCCAACCGGATACTGTCAGCGCACAGCTTGGTCGCACTGGCCGCGGTGGCGCAGGCATTGAACACGTCGGTGAACGGGATGCCGGTGAGGCCGACCATGCCGACTATCGCGTCCGGGTTGGCCACCGTCCAACTGCCGCCCACCGCGAACTGGATGTCTTTCCATTCGACGCCGGCATCGGCGAGGGCCGAGTGAATGGCGTCGACGGCCATCTGCATCGCGGATTTGCCTTCGAACCGGCCGAACGGATGCAGACCCGCACCGATGATGGCGACCTCGTTGACCAACTCAGCGCCCCTTCACCCTCGAACGTCACGCGTATCCGAACATACTACTGTAACGGTTACGGTTGGACACCCGAGATCGGCGTATGCGCCCGGTACTGTCAGCTCGCCTTCGCGTGCATCTCGGGATAGGGGCCGCCGACCGGGGTCGCCGCGACCTCTCCGCCATTTCCGACATCGTGAAGGCGCGGCGGGGTTGTGCCGTTGAACCTCGTACCCCGTCCGCTCGAGGGGAAACCCTTTATCTGATGTCGAAGGTCACCGGGAGTGCCGTTGGGGAGCGGAACGGCTGACCGTGGATGTGCGGATCGTCTTCGGTGAGAAGCTTCACATTGGTAACCCTGTTCAGCAGACATTCGATCGCAACTCGAGTTTCCATGCGTGCCAAGTGAAGTCCCAGACAGGTGTGTTCGCCTGCGGCGAAGGAGATGTGTGGTGTCTGGTCGCGGAAGATGTCGAATTCTTCGGAGCGGTCCCACCGGTTCTCATCCCGATTCGCTGAGCCGATGCAGAGGTCGACCGCCGAGCGGGCGGGAATGTCTACCCCGGCCAGCTCGGTATCCGCGGTGGTGAAACGTTGCACGGTGGTCAGCGGCGTCTCGAACCGCAAGCCCTCTTCCATGGCCGGCGCGATCAACTCGTGGTCGGCGTGTACGGCGTCGAATTGCTCGGGATGGGTGAGCAGCAGGTACAACAAATTCCCCGACGAGCGGTACGTGGTTTCCAGGCCGGCGGGCAGCAGTAGTCGCAGGAACGAGTACAGGGCTTCGTCGCTGAGCTTTTCGCCATCGATCTCCGCGCTGACCAAGTCGCCGATGATGTCGTCCGTCGGTTGGGCTCTGCGCTGTTCGATCTGATGCAGGAAGTAGTCCTTCAACGCGGCCGAGGCTTCGAATGCGCGCTCGTACTTCACCGTGTAGTTGATCAACTGCACCGCTCGCCGGCGGAAGGTTGGTAGGTCTTCGGACGGCAAGCCCAGTAGCTTGGCGATGACGCGGGTCGGGAACTCGAAGGTGAATTCCCTGACCAGGTCTGCGCGTCCGGCATCGATGAATTCGTCGATCAGCGCATCGCAGATCGGCCGCACAACCGCTGGTTCCCAGCGCGCCAGCGCTTTCGACCTGAATGCCGCCGAGACCAGGTTGCGATGTTCGCGATGTTTTCTGCCCTCCATCGCCAAGATCGACGGGCCGATGAACAGGCCGATCGTGTTGTCGTAGTACGTCGAGCTGAAGACCTCGTTGTCGCGAAAAGCCTTGTTCACGGCATCAAATGACACGGCAGCGAAGGAATTCTTGGGGCGGAGCGATTCGGGGGTTTTGGAGTAGTCGACGACGGTCCCGTGGAATACGCCCGCATCGCCACGCTTCTGCGCGAAGTACGGATAGGGGTCCCGGATGAAGTCAGTGGGTTTGTCGTCGTTGGCGGCATCCCGAAGTTGACTTTCCACAGCTGCTCTCCAGCTTCGTCGAGAGGACCGGCGTTTAGCCGCACGATCGTACTGTAAAGATTACAGTAGCCTACACCGGCAGGCCTGGCTGCCGTAAGCTGTCACGCTGTGAGCGCCGTAGACGAACGGACTAACCGCCCGGTTGAGCAGCATTCGCCTGAGTTGTCAGCGATGCTCGACCGCCAGCGCCGTGCGTTTCTCGCCGACGGGCCGCCAGGCGTCGACGGCCGACTCGGCCGCATCGATCGGTTGATGGCGCTGTTGTTGGACAACACCGATGCGTTCGTCGAGGCAATGGCCGCCGATTACGGCACCCGGTCCAAGGCGGCCTCGCTGTTCACCGAAGTGGTCGGCATCATGTCGGTGGTCGAGCACACCAGGGCCCACGTGAAGCAGTGGATGCGCCCGACGAAACCGATGCGTACCGCGCGGTTGTGTGGACTGCGGGCCGAAGTCCAGCCCACCCCGCTAGGGGTGGTCGGCATCATCGGTCCATGGAACTTCCCGGTGAATCTCGTGGTGCTGCCGGCCGCAGCCGCGTTCGCGGCCGGCAACCGGGTGATGATCAAGATGTCGGAGATCACCGCGAACACCGCCGAGTTGATGAAGACCATTGCGCCGCAATACTTCGACCCCGCCGAGCTCGACGTCGTCACCGGCGGTCCGGACGTCGCGGCGGACTTCGCTTCGCTGCCGTTCGATCACCTGTTTTTCACCGGTTCGCCGTCGGTCGGCGCGCTCGTGCAGCGGGCTGCCGCACAGAACCTGGTTCCGGTGACCTTAGAGCTTGGCGGCAAGAATCCCGTGGTTGTCGCTCCCAGTGCTGACATCCGGCGGTCGGCGGCGCGGGTCGCACGTGGCCGCATGGTCAATGGTGGCCAGGTTTGCGTCTGCCCTGACTACGTTCTGGTGCCCGACGAGCAGGTCGAGGCATTCGTCGACGTCGTCCGCGAGACGCTGCGCGGAATGTTCCCCACCGTCATCGGCAACCCGGACTACTGCTCTATTGTCGACGTTGCTAACTTCGATCGGGTCGTCGGGCTGATCGACGATGCGCGAGCCAACGGCGCCCACGTCGAAACCCTTGCACCCGAAGGTGAGTCGTCACCCGACCGCACACGCCGGAAAATTGCGCCGACGATTGTCCGCGAGATCAATGACCGCATGAGGATCGCCGGGGAGGAAATTTTCGGCCCCGTCGTCGCGGTGATGGGATATTCGACGCTGAGTGAAGCCATCGACTACATCAACCAACGACCGGCGCCGCTGGTGGCCTACTGGTTCGGTCCCGACGACGCCGACTTTCGGACCTTTGTCTCCAGTACACGCAGCGGCGGTGTCGCCCGCAATGATTTCGCCGCACAGATGATTCCGTCAGCGGTGCCGTTCGGGGGAGTGGGACGCAGCGGAATGGGTGCCTACCACGGCAAGGCCGGATTCGACACGTTCAGTCATTACCGAGCCGTCGTAGGGAGTGATCTGCCGTTCAGCATCACCGGAACTGCGGCTCCGCCGTTCGGGAATTCACTGCGGTTCGGCGCCCACGTCGCGCTGCGGATGGCGCGGCTGCGTACCCATCGCAGGCTCAGGCGTCGCGGCTCCGATTCCGCTTGACCAGTTCCACGCCGAGTTCATCGGGCGGCACTGGATGTCCTTTGGTGCAACGAATTTCGACTACCGCATCGGCGCCGCAGTCCAGGTGGGTGAGGCGCAAACGGTTGCGGCCCGGCAGGTGGCGCCGGCCCCACTGGAACATCGCCCACACCACCGGCATGAAGTCGATGCCGGCCTCGGTCAGCACGTACTCGTCGCGCGTCCGCTGGCCTTCGTCGCGATACGGTCGGCGGGTCAGCATTCCGAGCTCGACGAGCTCAGACAGTCGCGCCGACGCCGCGGCCTTGGTGATACCCACCCGGTGGGCGAAGTCGTCGAAGCGGGTCGTCCCGTAATAGGCCTCGCGCATGATCAGCATCGCGGACTTGGTGCCGAGCACCGACATCGTCTGCTCGATCGAACATTGGCCGACCGCCGACCAGGCCTCACGATCGGCCAGTACGCCCTGCAGGAGTGTCACAGATCACCTCGATTCTGGGTTGCTCACAGTATACCTAGCTGTTATAGCTGGGTATAGCGAACAATACTCAGTGTGGACTCAAGGAGGAGTCATGGCATATCAGGATCGCGACGCCGTCATCGTCGGTGCGGTGCGCACGCCGGTCGGCAAGGGCAAGCCCAGCGGTGCGCTGCAAGGTGTACTGCCCGCAGACCTTTTGGCGCACAGCTTGCGTGAACTCGTCGAGCGTACCGGCGTGGACCCACGCCAGATCGACGACGTCATCGCCGGAGCGGTGACTCAGGTGGGCGATCAGGCGGTCAACATCGCACGTAATGCGTTGCTGGGCGCGGGTTTTCCGGAATCGGTTCCGGGTACGACGGTCGACCGCCAGTGCGGCAGCAGTCAGCAGGCGATCGGCTTTGCCGCTCAGGGCGTGCTCGCGGGCGCCTACGACGTGGTGGTGGCCGCCGGTGTGGAATCCATGAGCCGGGTGCCGATGGGCACTTCGGTGCTGCCGGGCAGTGATCCGTTCGGCGAAGGCATGGCGGTTCGGTACCCAGAAGGCCTTGTGCCGCAGGGTATCAGCGCGGAGCTGATCGCTGCTCGCTGGGGATTTTCGCGGACCGAACTCGACGAGTTCTCCGCCGCCAGCCATGAGAAAGCGGCAAGGGCGACTAAAGAAGGACTCTTCGACAACGAGTTGGCGCCGATCGCCGGGCTCAGCACGGACGAGATCATCCGCCCCGGCACCACTGTCGAAACGTTGGCCGGCCTCAAGCCGGCGTTCTACAACCCCGCGGTAGCCGACCGCTTCCCGCAGATCAGGTGGGAGATCACGCCGGGTAACTCGTCGCCACTGTCGGATGGCAGCGCCGCCGTGCTGATCACGAGCGGTGCAGCCGCCAAGAAGCTGGGTCTGCGCCCGCTGGCGCGGATTCACACCACCGTCGCGGTGGGCTCGGATCCGCTGTACATGCTGACCGGCGTCATCCCGGCCACCGAGAAGGTGTTACACCGCGCCGGCCTGACACTGGCCGACATCGATCTGTTCGAAGTGAACGAGGCGTTCGCGCCGGTGGTGCTGGCATGGGCCAAGGATACTGGTGCGGATCTGGCCAGGACGAATGTCCACGGCGGCGCGATCGCCATCGGACATCCGTTGGGCGCCAGCGGCGCTCGCATCATGACCACCATGGTCAACGCGCTCGAGCAGAGCGGCGGACGCTACGCGCTACAGACGATGTGCGAGGGCGGCGGCATGGCCAACGCGACGATCATCGAGCGGTTGGACTAAGCGGCACCGAGAATCCCCCCGGACATCTGCGCCGGGGGGATTCTCGTTCCCTTCGTCGGGATGGGTTCGCCACGGAATCGCCGGAGCCGATCAGTACGCCAGTCTCGCCCTGCCGTCCGCCGTGTTCGCGGATGAACTGTTGGGCGAACGCCAGAGAACCCAAAACGCTACAAGTTGAATTCCCGGTGGTCTTTTATCGTTGCCAGGCATGTCTTCGAAGAGTTATGTGGGGGTACGGCTTAACCTCGGGCGGGGTCCGACAGGACCCCTTCGGCGGGGAAGCCGCGACCAGCGATCAAACGGAAGTAGCGCGCACACATGACCCAAATGCACGGTGACGTCAGCGTCGACGTACACCACCTTGCCGGCGAAGTGAAACTCTGGTGCTCAACAGGGCATCACCACATCGGACACCTTCGCCGAAGCTCGAGCGCCATCATCGAATATTGGCCCCGCGAGGGCGCACCACAGCCGTGGCCGCCGCGCGACAAGTGGGGTCCAGTGACCTGGTGGACCGTTCCGTGCCCGGACGGCTGCCCCAACAAATTCGGTGGCCCCGTCGATATCATCCGGCAAGTTGTGAATCAGGTGGGCGACGACCCGAACCGGACCGAGGCGCAATACACGCTGATTCGCGTGGCGCCCTGACAGCAGCCTGCTCTACCTAGCTGGAGGGCCCTGTCAACTCTCCGGCTGCAGGTGAATCTGCCAGAGCCGCAAAGATCGCAGCGCACGATTGTGGTCGGCCGTAATAGAAGCCTTGCGCAAACGTGTAGCCCAGGGACTTCACGGTCGATGCCTGGTATTCGTTCTCGACTCCTTCGGCGACTACCGGCAGACCGAGCGCTGTGCTGAGTAACGCTATGGCCCGCAGTAGTGGCGGCGGCGGCGAGTCGGCGGTGACTGACGTAATGAACGATCGGTCGAGTTTGAGAAGGTCACTCGGCAGCGTCTGGATTCTGCTCAGCGACGAGTAGCCGGTGCCGAAATCGTCGATGGCTATGCGGATGCCACGGGCCCGAAGTTCATGCAGAGCGGCGGTTGCTGTTGGTGCGTCCAAGTCGAGCACGCTCTCGGTGACCTCGAGCACCAGTTGGCCCGCCGACCATCCGGTTTCTGCCAGTACCCTCTCGACGCCCGCGGCGTAGCCCGGCTTGGCCAGCTCGAGGCCCGAGACGTTGACGTTGACCGTCAGGGGCCCGTCGTGTTTCGCACTTTGCATGGTGTGCCCGTCCAAGCAGGCACGTCGCAGCACGTATTTATCCAGTTCGACGATCAGACCCGATTCCTCGGCGACTCGAACCACTTCTTGGGTCGTCACGTCCAAGCGGCTGGGCGGAGCCCACCGAATGAGTGCTTCGATCCCAACCACCTTTGCGTTCTCGGCTAGGTTGACGATCGGCTGATACAGCACCTCCACCGCGTCGTTGGCAATGGCATCCGCTAACTCGATCGCCAACGGGTCACGGCCCGATGATTCGAGCACCGAACGGTTGCCGCCGGTCAGCTTGGCCCGGTACAACGCAACCTCGGCGCGACTGACCAGCAGCGACGCCGAATCGCCCGACTTCCATGACGTGACTCCCGCGGAGCATCCCATCGAAATGGCCGCTCTCAGCCGATCGGCGAGAGCCAGGGCGCGCGGCTCGGTCGTGTTCGGCAGAAGCACGGCGAACCTGTCACCGTCTGGCCGCGCCAGGGTGTCGTCGCACGCTAGCAGCGGCAACCACGATTTGACGATGTGCTGCAATGCCTCGTCGCCGGCCCGATAGCCGTGCATGTCGTTGATCACGTGAAAGCGGTCGAGGTTCAACACAATGAGTGCGGGGCCAGACCCGTTACGTGCGGCGGCGATCTCATCGTTCAGCGCACGGTCGAATCCTCCGCGGTTCGGCAGACCGGTCAGGACGTCGACATTGGCGTCCGAGGCCAACCGGCTCAGGATTCCCACGACGATCCCGACGCCCACGGTCGCGCCGGATGCAACCAGTCCGGACCACCATGGTGTCTCGGGGCGCACCGCCAACACCGTCATGCAACACGCAACCGCCAAAAACATGTGAGCTGCCGCCAGTGTCCAGCTGAAGAACACGCAAACATCAATGGCGACAGAGATATACAAGCTGGACAGAGCAACAGCAGCGATCGGGCTGGTCGACTCGTAGGTTGCGATCGTCAGCATGATCGTGCCCGTGGCCACCAGTACGTGGTGGTGCACGGGACGGAGTCGGTGTCCCCACACCACCAGGCTGACGCCCATGAGCACTGCGGCTCCAGCTATGCCGTAGACAACAACCACGTTGCCGGGCCCGGAGGGCATTCGGGTGGCAACGACGACGCCCAGGCTTCCGCTCACGAAGAAGAGGACGCCGGAGGTGTAGGCCATCACCGTCGGGGTTGCAAGGACCGACCGGGCCCGCGCGGGAGCGAGAGCAGCACGGTGTGCGCGCCGGTACGTCACGCGGCTCATTAAACGCCCAACGCTGCGGAACATGCAGGGCTTTGGCGAGCAGGAACGGCGCTCTGGCGCTCCTCGCTGACAGTCGTCATTGACGACTGCCAACGAATGTGGTTACTGTGCTCAGGTGAGATCGCCGAGGGCGGTCGCAGACGCCCCGGCAGTGGGCGGAGGCGTCCGACAGGTCCGAATGCAGGAAACCCGAGCGCGCCTCTTCGATGCCGCACTGGCCGAGATTGCGCGGTCCGGATTGGCCGGTGCTGACGTCACCGCCATCGCCGGCGCAGCAGGCGTCGTGCGCGGCACGTTCTACTTTCACTTCCCGACCAAGGAACACGTCTTGGTCGAGTTGGAACTCGACGAAGAGGCAAGGATCGTCGCCGAACTCGACGCTGCGCAGACCGACTCCGATGACCTGGAGTCGGTCCTGTCGCTCTTGGTTCGCCATGTCATCGCTGCCGAGCACCGGTTGGGTCCGGTGGTCTTCCGCGAGATGTTGGGGTTGCACTTCTCCGCGACTCGGCCGGTCGAGGACGAGGTCTCAGAGCATCCCCTGGCGGAGTTCGTCATTGCTGCAATCACCACCGCGCAGGCGGCGGGCCGCGTTCCGGCAGAGTCGGACCCCGCTGAACTCGGAGTGTTCTTCATGACCGGACTCTTCGCGCTGCTAGCGACGGGCACTCAAGCGTCGGCAACGGCGGATGCCGTTGTGAGTCGGTATGTCACGACCATCGTCAAAGGAATGGAGACACGATGAACGACACCAGAATCGACGGCTACCGGGACTTCCTCAAAAGGCGCGACGGGGAGGCCGATTTACTCAACCGCCGCTTGGCGAATCGCGAAGACTTCTTCCACCGCCTCGAGACGAACCCCGTCAGATCACTCCACCACGCCGACCGCGCGACCTTCCTCCGGAACATGCGCCGACGGAAACCCGAACCGGGCCTGGACCCAAAGATGCTGTTCCTGCTGGCCACCGCCAAGCTCAATCAGGCCGAACGATTCGGGGTCGGCTTGGGCGAAACCTACGGGCTCAACAGCGACGAGAACCTCCCGCCTGAGCGGGTTTATCTCGAGCTCGAAGAGCACTACCACACCCGACTGCTGGCTTATGTGCTCGACGTCTTCGACCTGACATTCCAAGTGGTGCCACCGCCGTTCGTCATGCGTCAATTCGTCAAGACCGGGGTCTTCCTGCCGGAGCGGCTCGGGTTCGTTTTCGTGGGAGCGGCGGAAATGGCCGGCTGCATCATGTTCGACGAACTGCGCCGCATCGGTGTTGAACTGTTCGCCGACGAACCCGCGGTCTGCGAGCGAGTCGAGCGGCTCTACAGCGAAATCCTCACCGATGAGGTCGGGCACGTCGGTTACTGCGCGTCGCGGTGCACACCAGCGGAACGGGCAGTCATGCGTTGGCTCTACCCGAAGATCGGAAGGATGTTTGCACGCCAAACGGCTGAGATCAGCCTGCTCATTCATCCCGAAAAAATGCGTGCCCGGCTCGACCGGCCGTTCGTGGTCGAGGAACTGACCGCCGGGCTGGCCAACGAAACCTATCTGGTCACACATCCGTGACGAGAAGGGGATTCGTCAAGGGAGACAGTCGAATTGAGCCGCCTCGCCAGAACGCAGTGCGCCGGGCGCATTCGCAGGGACTGCAGGGCTGACCGGGGTCACGGGCCGGGTGCGCACGTAGGAAGAGCCGAGCGGTGGGCGCGGGTCTGGCTCACCCTTGTTCGGCCACAGCGCGGTCGCGCGCTCGGCCAGTGCGGTGATGGTGAGCGACGGATTCACGCCCAGGTTTGCGGTGATCGTCGAACCGTCGATCACGTGCAACCCGGGGTGTCCGTGCATGCGGTGATAGGGGTCCACCACGCCGTCGTCCGGGGTCTCACCGATGACGCAGCCACCGATGAAGTGCCCTGTCATCGGGATGTCGGCCAAGTCCGCCCACGCGCCGCCGGCGATACCGTCCAGGTGCTCAGCCGCGCGCCGGGCGACCTCGTGGCCAACCGGGATCCACGTCGGGTTCGGGTCGCCCACGCCCTGACGCGACACCATGCGCCGCCCGAACGGCCCGCGCCGCGTGAAGGTGGTCAGCGAATTGTCATGGGTCTGCATGACCAACAGCGGAATCGTTTGCTCTGACCAGTTTTTCGGATTGAGCAATCGGATGAGATCTCGGCGTTGTCGCACGAGTTCCTTCATCCCCGTTCGCCAACGGCCACCTTTTTCGCGACCGTCCAGACCGTCGACGAGGATCGTGCCGAGCAGCCCCATCAGGTTGGAATCGTGGCCGTAACGGCAGGGCTCCACGTGGGTGTGGCTGTCCGGATGGATTGAGGACGTGATGGCGACGCCCTCCGAGTAGTCCACATCGTCGCCGCGGGCGCGCACGGCGAGGATCGACTCGGAGTTGGTGCGCGACAGCTCGCCGAGTTTGGGCGAGATGTGCGGCAAGCTGCCGCGGTCGCGCAGTCGGTGGAGCAGCCGCTGGGTCCCCAGCGCGGCAGCCGAGAACACCACGTGTTGCGCGGTGAAGATACGACGGCGCCGACGGACCTTGGCGCCGGTTCGACGGGTGATCACGTCATAACCGCCGCCGGCACGTGGCCGGACGTCGACGACGGTGGTCAGCGGGTGGATCGTCGCGCCGAGCGTCTCCGCCAGGTACAGGTAATTTTTTACCAGCGTGTTCTTCGCGTTGTGCCGACATCCGGTCATGCATTCGCCGCAGTGACGGCACGCGTTGCGCTGCGGCCCGGCACCGCCGAAGTAGGGATCGCCCACTAGGGCGCCCGAGGCGGCCTGCCGCCCGTCGGCATCGCTGAAACACACGCCGACCCGGGTGGCATGGAACGAGTCCGCGACGCCGAGGTCGGTTGCTACCTGCAGCATCACTGTGTCCGAAGGCGTTGTGCGCGGATAGGTTTCAACGCCGAGCATCCGGGTCGCCTGGTCGTACCAGGGTGCGAGCTCGTCCTTCCAGTCGGTGATCCCACTCCAGCGCGGGTCGGCGTAGAAGGGGTCGCCCGGCTCGTACAGCGTGTTCGCGTAGACCAGCGAGCCACCGCCCACCCCGGCGCCGCTGAGCACCACCGCGTCGGAAAGCAGGTCGATTCGCTGGATGCCGTAGCAGCCGAGGGCGGGTTTGAACAGGTAGTCCCGCACGTGCCAGCTGTTCGTGGCAAAGTCCTCGTCGCGGAACCGTCGGCCCGCCTCGAGCACGCCGACCCGATAACCCTTCTCGCTCAAGCGAAGTGCGGTCACGCTTCCACCGAAGCCGGATCCGATGACGAGCACGTCGTAGTCGAAGGTCCCTGTCATGCGCCGATCCCGTTGGCTGCAGCGTGGGGCAGGACTTCTTGGTAGTCCTCGAGGACAGCGGACTGTGTGCGGCGCTGATATTCGCGGACCAGCCCCGGCCAGTTGGTGGTGACCCGGCCGGAGGCGGTGCGATACCAGGAGTCGCAGCTGGTCCAGACACCCTGGTCGAGGCGGGCCTGGACCTCCGCGTCGTACGCGCCTTCCACGGCGCTACGGACCTCGAACGCTCGGGCCACGCCGCCACGGGCAAGCTCCTCGACCACCTGGCGGATGTAGCGGGCCTGCTGCTCCATCATCAGGATGATCGAGCTACTGCCGAGGTTGGTGTTCGGGCCGTAGATCATGAACATGTTCGGGAAACCCGGCACGGCCATGCCGAGGTGAGCACGCGCGCCGTCGGCCCACTCCGAATGCACATCGCGGCCGTGGCGACCGGAGATCCTCATCGGCGCAAGGAATTCGGTGGCTTTGAACCCGGTGCCGTAGATGATGACGTCTACCTCATGCAGCCGGCCGTCGGCGGTACGGACACCGGTCTCGGTCACCTCGGTGATCGCTTCGGTCTCGACCTCGACGTTGTCGCTGGCCAGCGCCGGATACCAGTCGCTGCTGAACAACACCCGCTTGCAGCCGATCGGGTAGTCGGGAGTGAGCTTTGCCCGCAATTGCGGATCTTTCACGCGCAGTTTGAGATTCGCCGCCGCGAGGACGTGCAGTAAACGCGCGAGCGGGGCGACTTTGGTCAGCGCGAGACCCAGGAGTTCGGTGATCTGCCAGACCACCTCGCGCATGGCCGCGGCGAACCCGGGAACCGTGACGAAGGCGGCGTGGTGCGCAGCGGTGTAGCCGCGGTCCAGCTTCGGCACGACATACGGCGCGGATCGCTGAAAGACCTTGACGTGCGCGGCGTTCCGGCGAATACGCGGCACGAACTGGATCGCCGATGCGCCGGTGCCGAGCACCGCGATGCGCTTGCCGGTCAGGTCGACGTCGTGGCGCCATTCGGCCGAGTGGAACGACGGGCCGGCGAAGGTGTCGAGCCCGGGGATCGGCGGCAGTGCCGGACGCGACAGTTGCCCGACCGCGGGCACCAGCACGTCGGCCTCGAAGACTTCACCGGACGAGGTCGCCACCCGCCAGGTGGCGGTGCCGTCGTCGTACTCGGCCGACGTCACCTCCATCCCGGTCCGCACCAGCTTGCGCAGGCCGAACCGGTCGGCGGTGTCGTGGATGTAGCCGAGTATGTCGGGCTGCTCGGCGTACCGCCGCCCCCAGTCGGTCTTGCGGGCGAACGAATAGGAGTACAGGTGCGACGGAACATCGCAGGCGGCGCCGGGGTAGGTGTTCTCCCGCCAGACGCCGCCGATGTCGTCGGCCTTCTCCAGGACCGTCACATCGGCGAGACCGTCCTTCGATAGCTCGTAGGCGGCGCCGAGGCCGCCGAAGCCGGCTCCGATGACGATGACGCGAGGACGGGAGGGAGTCATACAAGGAACGGTACGAGGACAGGCTCGTCGCGGACAGAGCATTGCGGACGACAAATCCATGATTCCGGCCAACGGCGACGCGGTGGCCCCGTCGGTCACACAGTCAGTAGTCGTGCGCGCGGGGCGACCGAACGCTGATAACGAGCGGGAGTTGTGCCCGTCCACCGTTTGAAAGCGGCGATGAAGCTCGTCGCTTCGGCGTAGCCCAGCCGCAACGCGGTGTCCTCGACCGACAGTGCGCCGGTCTTCAACAGCTCCTCGGCGAGCATTCGGTGAACCTCGTCGGCCAGGTCCCGAAAGGTCGTGTTCTCCTCGTTCAGACGCCGCCGCAACGTTCGCTCGCTCATCGCCAATCGCCGAGCGACGCTGGTGATCGTGTGCGGTGCGCCATCGATTGACGCCAGTTGCTCACGGACGCGCAGCGCGACACCGGTCCGTTGTCGACGGCGTTCCAGCAGGGTGTGACACTGCTGCCGACACATGGCGACGCTGATGTCGCTGGCCTGGGGTAGCCGATGGTCGAGCAACTCGGCGGGCCAACTGGCCACCGTGACCGGCGATTCATAGCCCGGTGTCACGCCGAACGCCTCCCGCGCCGCGACGTCACCAGACTCCGGCATCGGGCCGGCGAAATCGATCGCCGTGAACGGGATGGAGCTGCCGAGCGACTCCGCCATGACTTGGGCGATTGCGGACAGGTCGCGCCGGAGCAGGAACTCGGCAACCGGACCGGTCAAGTCGGGCAGGTCGAGCCGCAAGGCCGCGACCGGTCCGTCGACTGTCACCGTCGGCAGGCAGAACCCGTAGCTGAGCTCGTAGTAGCGGGCGGCGAATCGAACGGTGTCGCCCAGCGTCGAACTCGTCAGGCAGGCGAAACCGAAAATGCCGAACGATCCGACGTGATAGTCGGCGCCAACGCGGACCCCGAGGTCGGCCGGACCGACGTCAGTGCCCATCAGTTTCACCAGGTTTGATGCGATCGCCAGCTCTTGGCGACCGACGATGGTCCGACCGTGATCGGCCAGGTCGGTCTCGGACAGGCCCGTGCCGTCGAGCACATCGGCGACGGCAAGACCGTTTTCGCGCCCGAAGGCGGTCATCAGTGCGGCGCTGGCCGTGCTACGCGGAAAATCCCAGTGCGACAACTGCGATCCGGCGAACACCTGCACGCGTTCCAGTATGGCCGAGGCCGCGGTCGCACCACGTCAGCTCATCGGCGGATAGCCCGCCGCGATCACCAGGTTGGACGTCGCGGAGCCGTGCCGCAACCCCACTACGGCTTGATATTCATCGGAGTCATACCAGGACCGGGCCAGCTGCTTGCTGGGGAACTCGATGAGCACGGTTCGCGTGAAAGGCCAACTGCCCTCGACGATGTCGACGTCTTCGTCGACGCCCACCAATTTCCCGCCGAATTTGTCGAAGATCTCGAGGTGGCCGGCTGTTTCGTACTGGTGGTACTTGTCCAGATCGTTGATCGCGATCTGCACGACGACGAACGCCTTTTCTTGGGGCATAGCTTCTTCGGGCATAGCGGACTCTCCTCCGTGAGCGGCGATACAGCCAACGTATGCACTCGTTGAGTCGAAGTCAATGAGTAATAGTCGATGAATATGCCTCGTTGAGTTGTGCTTGACCGTTGAAGGGGCGCAGGATCTACCGGTGGTTACCGGTAACGCGAAACTGACTCGACAGTCGCCGCGGCCTACGACGCGGCGGCAGGCGCAGGCCGAAGGAACGCGGCGCAAGCTTCTCGACGCCGCCGTCGAGCACTTCTCGGCTCGCCACTTCGACGACGTCGCGACCAGCGACATCACCGACACCGCTGGTGTCGCGCAAGGCCTGCTGTTCCACTATTTCGGGAACAAGCGTGGGATCTACCTCGAGGCATTACGCGACGCCGCCGAAAGATTGAATGCCGCAGCCACGCCGCCACCCGGCGATGGCTCGCCCGGTGAGCAGTTCCGGCAGATGTTGCGCGCCCACCTCGCGTACTTCAGCGGGCACGACGGTCTGGCCCTTCGTCTGGTACTCGGCGGCAGTGGCGGTGATCATGAAGCGTGGGAGATTTTCGATCAATCACGTTGGCACACAATCGAATGGACCTGCCGCTTGCTCGGGCTCGACATCGGCCGGCCGGCCGTGCGGCTGATGCTGCGGTCGTGTGCGGGCGCCCTCGACGAAGCCACCACCTACTGGCTGAAGAACGATCGCCCATTTGCGCCCGAGGAGATGGTCGACGTCATCGTCGAACTTCTCGCGACGTCATTGCGGTGCGCAGCACAACTCGACCCGGAGTTGGATGTCAGCGACGCGGTCGCTCGCTTGAGGTAGGCACGAAAGCCTGGGGTTACACGAGGGTAGACCTGGCCGGGAGGTCTTCGTAAACTCCAAGATCGTCGGTTGGTCTAGCCCTCAGAGAGCTGGTCGCATGGTTGACGTCATCATCGCGGGGGCCGGCCCTGACGGTTTGATGTTGGCCTGCGAGCTGGGGTTGGCCGGGATTCGGCCGGTGGTGTTGGATCCGACGCCCGGGCCCAACCTGCAGGCGCGGGCCAACCGCATCGCGGGCCAAGCGGCTCGGATTCTTGATCACCGAGGTTTGTACAGTGCGATGGCCGGTACAGCGGAACCGCCAAAACCCGAGGCGCACTGGATGTTCGCGGGTCTTCCCCTTGACCTCGCAGCGGTGCCCGACTCCCAACTCTTCGTCGTTCCAGTCCAACAGCACGGGCTGGTGGAGTTGCTCACCGAGCGGGCCGGCACGTACGACGTCGAGATTCGTTGGGGCCACGCCCTGACCGGTTTCGATCAGGACGACGACGGCGTCACGCTTCATGTCGCCGGGCCGGACGGGGCCTACGAGATGCCGGCCAAGTATTTCGTCGGCGCCGACGGTGGCCACAGCATGACGCGTCATCTCGCCGGCATCGAGTTTCCCGGAATGTCCTCGTATGACTTGGTTGTGCGGATCGGGTTCAACGTCGTGCCGCCGGATGAGTGGGTCGCACCGATCAGTGATGCGCCCGGCTCCGACCAGCTCCCGCCGCAGCGATCCCATCGAACCGACCGAGGCGTTTTCTCGTTCGGCGCCATGGGCAGCCGCGTCGCGGTCATGACCTACGAAATGGATAGTTCGCCGCGAGAACAGCGCCGCGACGACGTGGCGGATCAACCACCGATGAACCTCGCCGAGTTGGAGGCAAGCGCTGCGCGGGTGCTCGGTCAGGACGTACCGCTGCGGCCCACTACGCCTGACGCGCCACTCGATCTGCGACGGTTCTTCGGCATCAACTCCAGGGTCGCGTCTCGGTATCAGGTCGGCCGGGTGTTCCTGGTCGGCGATGCCGCGCACGTCCACGCGCCGATTGGCGGGCCGGGTCTCAACCTGAGTTTGCAGGACGGGGTGAACCTCGGCTGGAAGCTTGCGACGGTTCTCAACGGGCGCGCGGAGCCCGCGCTGCTCGCCACCTACGAGACCGAACGACGGCCCGTTGCCGAGCGGCTACTCATGCAGACACGGGCCCAGCTGGGACTCTTCCGACCCGGACCTGAAATCACCGCGCTGCGCGAACTTTTCGCCGAGCTACTGACCGACACCAACAACATTCGTCGGATCAGCGACCTGCAGTCGGGGGCCGACAGTCGTTATGCGATGGGGAACACCGATGTCGAGGAGCTGCATCCACTCGTTGGACGCTGGGTGCCCGACTTCGCGGTGGCGACCCCTGCCGGATCGCGACGTATCGCCGAGCTCGCCCGCGATGGACGGCCGCTTCTTGTCGACCTCACCGAGAGTGGCTCTGTGGCAAACGCATTCACCAGTACCCGCGACCAGCTCACGGTCGCTGCCGGGCGGCCTGTCGGACAGGTAGCCGCCACGGCGCTGCTCGTACGTCCCGACGGTTACGTGGCCTGGGCGTCGTCACAACCACGGCCTGACCTCGACGGCTTGCGCGGCGCGCTCAAGCGTTGGTTCGGGATTTAACTCGACGACGCTGTTACTAGTTTGCCTGCGGTGTCACCAGGAACTTCTCTCCGGTCGCCCGCTTGACGTAAGCGTGGAACGCATCGGGGTGAAGCATGCCGACCAGTGACACTTCCTGGGTGTAAGCGCTGGCGAATGTCGTGGTGAGCTCCGCGGCAACCCGGGCCCGGAGTCGGGCAATGGCTTCGGCTCCAATGCTTTGCAGGAATGGTGTCAGTAGCCACCCGCCGACACCCCACGCCATCCCGAAGTCTCTGATGAGCGTGGTCGGGCTGGTGTCGAGACCGCCGTAGATGTACACCTGCTTGTGCACGGCCGAACCGTAGCGGGAGTACTCCTTCGCGGCGGCGTTGGCCGCTTTCTCCATGCCGCTGAGTATCTGGCTCGCGAGCGTGCCGCCACCTGTGGCGTCGAAGGCGATCGTCGCCGACGTCGCCGTCAGAGCCTCGAGGAGATCCTTCGAGAATGACGGAGAAGACGTGTTGCAGACATGCACCGCGCCAAGCGATCTCAGCAGCTCTTCTTGATCGGGTTTACGAACGATGTTGACCAACGGCACCCCGTCGGCGATGCAGAGCTTGACGAGCATCTGGCCGAGATTCGACGCCGCAGCAGTGTGGACCAGTGCTGAATGACCTTCGCCGCGCATGGTTTCCAGCATTCCGAGAGCGGTCAGCGGATTGACGAACGAGGATGCCCCGTCCTTCGGCGTCGCCCCGTCCGGCAAGACCAGGCACGCTGCGGCATCGACCGCGCGGTACTGGGTGTACATGCCGCCGCCGGCGATCCCGACCAGCTTGCCGAGAAGGGCCTGGGCTGCCGATGACGAACCGGCAGCGACGACGGTGCCCGCTGCCTCGTTGCCTACCGGAAGTGGCGTGTCGATTCGCGCCGAAAGCCCTTGCAGGGCGCCCTCGCTCAGTGGTGCTGTGACCACAGGGTGGCCCGGCGTGCCGGTTACCGTCGCAACGGACATGTCGGCACCTGCGGTGAGAACGCCCAAATCCGACGGGTTGATCGGCGAGGCTTCCACGCGGACCAGAACCTCATTGGCGGCGGGGGCGGGAACCGGGACGTCGTGCAGTGAGAGTTGCACCGTGCCCTGCGACGTCACCAGCGAGCGCAGTTCCAGTGCCTGTTCGGGTAAATCTGCTGTCATTGAGGTGCCTCTTTCTCGTGGACAAGTCCTGAAGCATAAGAACGCACCGCGGTCGCAGATCTTCCCCGGAGGCTGCTACTCGTTGATTGCCTGCTCGCGCGCCCAGCGGTAGTCGGCCTTGCCGGACGGGCTGCGTTCGATGGCCGCCCGGAACACGACAGCTTTCGGAAGTTTGTAGCGGGCCAGTGTCTGTGCGGCGTGGTCGATCAACTCGGCAGCGTCGGCGTGGGCCTGCTCGGCGAGGGCGACGACGGCGACGACTTCTTGACCCCACCGCTCGCTGGGACGTCCGGTGACGACGACGTCGATCACGGCAGGATGCGATGCGATCGCCGTCTCGACCTCTTCGACGAAGATCTTTTCGCCGCCGGAGTTGATCGTCACCGAATCGCGTCCCAGTAGTTCGACGCAACCGTCGGTCCGGTGGCGCGCCCGGTCTCCGGGTACCGCGTATCGCACACCGTCGATCACCGGGAAGGTGGCCGCCGTCTTGGCGGCGTCACCCTTGTAACCCAGCGGCACGTAGCCGCGCTGAGCCAGCCAGCCCATGCCGTCGTGACCCGGTTCAAGGATCGAGCCGAGGTCTTCGGCAGCGACGAAGGTATCGGGTCCGGCGTTGAAAGTTCCCGTCGATACCGTTCCCGATGTCGACATGTGGTGCATCTGTGCGCCGGTTTCCGAGGATCCGACGCCGTCGACGACGATGGCGTTCGGCAGCACTTCGATCAAGCGCTGCTTGACGTAGGGGGTCAACAGTGCGCCGCCGTTCGCCACGACGGCCAGCGACGACACGTCGGCGATGCCCTTTTCGATCGCGGCGACCAGCGGACGCGCCATCGCGTCACCGACCACCGTCACGGCCATCACCTTCTCCCGCTCGATCGTGCGGACCACGTCGTCAGCATCCAAATGGTCCACAACAGAAGGGAACACGACGGTCTGGCCGGTAGTGATCGCCGTCATCACGCTCCACTGCGCTGCACCGTGGATCAGCGGCGGCAGGATCATCAGCTTGGTTCCGGGCTCAGTGGGCAGCCGCGCCACGATCTCGTCGAGTGAGGCGGTGGGTTCGCCGGTCATCAGATTCCGTCCGCCGAAGGACGTCATGAAGATGTCGTGTTGCCGCCACAGCACACCTTTCGGCATCCCGGTGGTGCCGCCGGTGTAGAGCACATAGAGGTCGTCCGGTGAGTGCTGCAGCAACGGCTCCGGCGAATCCGAGCCGATGATGGTCTCGTAGTCCACGGCGCCGTCGAGCAACGCGTTGCCCGAGTCGTCGGCGATCTGGATCAACACGCGCAGCTGCGGCAGATCCGGCAACACCTCGGCGACCCGCGGCGCGAACGCGGCGTGGTAGAGGAGCGCGGTGGCGCCCGAATCGGCCAGGAGATATTGAAGTTCGGCCTTGACGTAACGGAAGTTGACATTGAACGGGGCAACGCGCGCGGTGAAGGCACCCAGTAGTGCCTCGACGAATTCGTTGCCGTTGTAGGCGTACAGGCCGAGGAGATCTTGGCCGGCCTCGTGACCGGCAAGGTCCGATCGATCGGTGTGGCAACCCAAGCCGCGCGAATACAGGTACGCGGCGAGATGGTTGGACCGCGCGACGATGTCCGCGTAGCTGAAGCGCCGTTCGCTCTGGACGATCAGCTCGCGGTCCGGAATCGCCGCGGCGACGGCTGCGACGACGTCCGGAACGGTGAATTGCGTTGCGATGTCGGACATTGCGCCCCTCACGGCTGGTGCGGAAGTAAACGAACCATCAGACCGTCGGCCTCGGTGAGTATGGTGCCATCTGCCGCGGTCATGGTAGCGGTGATGAACGCTTTCCGGCCATCGATCTTGGAAACGTGGCCATGAGCCGTCAGCGGTTCCTCGATGGGGGTGATCTTGCGGTAGTCGACGTGCAGATACGCGGTGCGGGTCGGACGAATCTCCGCCGAGGTGACGACCATCCCGAAGAGCCAGTCGTACAAGAGCGGGATCATGCCGCCGTGCACTGCCTGGTTTCCGCCGACATGGGCCTGGGTGAAATGTCCGGCCATCGTGACACCGTCAGGTCCCGCGCTCGTGAGGGTCCACGGCGGCATCAGCGGATGGCCCAGACCGGGCAAGCTCAGGACCCGGCCCGCCACTACGTCGACCTCGGAAACCTGATGGCCGTCCAGAAGCGCCCATGCGTTTTCGACGTGCTCGGCCGCGGCCGCCCACACCGCACTGTCCGGGCGGGTCGAGACGGTCAGATCCTGCAGGCGATGCAGTGCGGCAACGAACCGGCCCAATTCGGGCGGTGCGTCCTCGACCGGTCTGACTTCTGGAAATCCGCCACGGGTGGTGGGCCCGCTGTGTACGGCGTCGGTCACGAAGTCTTCTTATCAGGCTGGGCCCACGTCTGGAGCAGCTCGTCGGTGGAGGTGATGGTGGCCAGCAGCGAGAGCGTGTTGTCGATGACCGCGTTGCCGTACTCGGTGGGTATTCCGGCGACGGCATCGCGCGGCACGACGACGCGATAGCCGGCGTTGACGGCATCCATGACGACGTTGGGGATCGCGATGTTCAATGAGACGCCGACGACCACGATCGTCGACACCTCGAGGTTGCGCAGCACCGCATCGAGATCGGTGCCGCCCATCGGTCCGACACCATGCCACCTGCTCAGGACGAGATCGGTTGGCTCGGGGCCTAATTCAGGCAGTACCGCTGCGCCGGGTGTTCCCGGAAGAATGTTCACCTCGCCGCGTCCGACGGAGAAGATCTTGGCATTGTGGTTGGAGCCGAGTCCGTCGGGTCGTCGCTGCACCAGGCAGTGCACCACCCGAACCCCCGCCGCCCTGGCCGCGGGCAACAACCTGGTGATGTTGGGCAGCGCAACGCGGCGGGCTTCGTCGGCCAACATTGCCAGTCCGGCATCCGGTCCGATCACGGCGCCCTGACACTCTTGCGTGACGATCGCGGTGTGCGCGGGCGCTATCAGCTCGTCAAACCGAGGCTTCATGCCGGCACTTCATAGAACTGAGTCGCCCACTTTCGCAGTGCCATATAGCCTTTCGCATCGGTCTTGGACAGTGCCGGATTCTCCACGTACTTCTGGTAGCGCCAGATCTGCAGGTCATCGAAGACCGTGGACAAGAAGTGCTTTTCGATGACGTCGCGCAGCTCGCCGTGCGGGACGTCAGAGTCGTCGCCAGGGATTCGCGGCCACCAGATCGAATAGAACAGGTCGGAACACTCGTCGTCGACCGGGGTGCAGGTGAAGATCAGCCGATGATTCTGCGCGCCCTCGAAAACACTGATCGCTCCGCCCAACCCGAACAAGTGGCTGTGGAATCGCAACGCGAGATCGTCGGGGTTGTCGCTACGCGCATCCGGCCACCCCGCGACGAATTGCCACTCCTGGTCGACGATCTTCCAGTCCAGTAGCTTGGGTGTCACCGTCGCGTGGTGCACATACTCGAAATGTGCGCTGTCGGGCGCATTTTCGGCGACGATCTGCGGGTGCACGGGTTCACGCTCGGCGCGCCGGGAGAATTCCGGATACGCCCGGTAGTAAGCGGCCGGGTCGGTCTCGAATTGCGAAAACTTGTGAAAGATGTCCGGCATCTCCCATTGCGGCTCTTTGCCTTCGGGCTGATGCCAGATGAATACACAGTCGTATTGCTCGCGCACCGGAAATACTCGCAGTCGCAGCGCCCGGTTGGGCCGTTCGGGTTGGTAGGGGATATATCGGTTGGTGCCGTCGGGTCCCCAGCGCCAGCCGTGGAATGGGCACTGGACGCAGTCACCGACGACGGTGCCGCCGTGGCCGATGTGGGCGCCGAGATGTTTGCAGTGTGCCTCCAAGACGTGCAGCACGCCGTCTTCGTCACGATAAGCGACCAGATCCTCGCCGAAGTAGCGCAGCGGCCGCACCTCGCCGATCGGGAATTCCGGCGACCAACCGACCATGAACCAACCGGTGACTTTCCAGGTGAACGGAACTCTCACATCGGCTCCTCAAGCACTCGTGGCGTCGATACTAAATACGTTACAGTATGCATTCCAGGTCGAAGGAGACGTTACAGAGTGGCTGACGAACTCGAAGCGATTCGGCAGTTGAAAGCCCGTTATTGTCATGGCGGTATCCACCGGCGGAGCGGACCCGATGACGGCCCCGCCCGTCGAGGGCGTCGACGATTTCGTCCCGATGGTGTTGGGCAGTCTCGAAAGCGCGGCGACGATGCACCACTGCCACACCCCGGAAATCACCCTCACCTCGCCGGTCACCGCCACCGGCATTTGGGCGATGGAGGACTGGATCATCTTCGGCAACGGCAACGAGTTGCACGGCGCCGGTCACTACCACGAGACCTACGAGAAACAGGACGGCACATGGAAGATCGTAACGCTGCACCTGACCCGAACCATTCAGCAGATCAGCGGTAACGATGGTGACTGAGCCCGACGCGTCTTTCGACGTCCTGGTTATCGGAGCGGGGTTCTCCGGCCTGTACGCACTGCATCGGCTGCGGCAGCTCGGATTACGAACCCGAGTGCTGGAAATGGCCGAAAACGTCGGGGGCACATGGCTGTACAACCGCTATCCCGGCGCGCGTTGTGACATCGAAAGCATCGAATACTCCTACAGCTTCTCCGAAGAGATCCAGCAGGAATGGGTGTGGACGGAGACCATGCCCGCCCAGCCCGAGATCGAGGCTTACCTCAACTTCGTCGCCGACCGACTTGACCTTCGGCGTGATATCGCGTTCAACACCAAGGTCGTCGCGATGGCCTTCGATGAGGAGACCGCGACGTGGACGATGCGCACCGAGGCGGGGGAGTCGTTCACCGCACCGTTTGTGGTCGCCGCCTCCGGCATCCTGTCGGTGCCGCTGGAACCCGACATCCCGGGGATGGCCGCCTTCGCCGGGACGTCGCTGTTCACCAGCCGCTGGCCGAAGGAGGGCTTCGATCTGACCGGAAAGCGGGTCGGCGTCATCGGCACGGGCTCGAGCGGTGTTCAGCTCATCCCTGTCGTAGCCCGCGAAGCTTTGCGGCTCTGCGTATTTCAACGCTCGCCGACGTACACCCTGCCGTGGCGGGTGCGCCGGTTCGAGCCCGGGGAGCTGGACGACATGAAAGCCCGTTATCCAGAGATCCGGGCGGCTCAACGCGAACACCCGATCGGCGCGGCGCGGCTGAGTGCCTTCTCCGTGCTGCTCGAGATGCTCGGCAGCCCGCCGTTGAAATCGGCGTCGCGCGAAGAGCAATTGCGCGCGATCGAAGAGAACGGCGTCCTGGGTGCGCTGAACTGGAGCGACATCTTCTTCGACATCGAAGCCAACCGGATGGCCGCCAGGCTGTACGGCGAAGCGGTGGCCCGGATCGTCAAAGATCCGGACACGGCGGCGTCGTTGGTGCCTGTGCATCCGTTCGCGTGCAAGCGCCCGATCATCGACCAGGGCTATTACGAGACGTTCAACCGGGACAACGTCACTCTCGTCGATCTACGTAAGTCACCGATACGCGAGGTGACAACGACCGGCATCCGCACTGAGCACGAGTTGCATGAACTGGACGTCATCATCTACGCGACCGGATTTGATGCCATGACAGGTGCGCTCAGCCGCATCGATGTCCGCGGTCGTGATGCGATGTCGTTGGGCGAATTCTGGGCCACTGAGGGTGCGTTGTCGTATCTTGGGTTGGCGGTTGCAGGGTTTCCCAACCTGTTCACCATTCAAGGACCGGGCGGTCCGAGCCCCGCCACCAACTTCGTCCCCGCGCTGGAGCAACACGTCGAGTGGATCAGCGACTGCATTGAATACCTGCGTGCCAACGGTATCCGCACCATCGAGGCATTGCCGAGCGCACAACAAGAGTGGATCGACCACGCCACCTCGCTGGTCGCTGCCACCGTTCTGGTGCACCAGTCATGCAATTCCTGGTACAACGGTGGCAACGTGCCCGGCAAGAAACGGATGTACATGGGCTACACCGGGGGGATTCCCGAATACCGGCGCCGATGCGATGAGATCGCGGCCGCCGGCTACACCGGTTTCAAGTTGGCTTAAGTGGGCAGCATGTCGATGGCGACGCGCGGGTTGGGCCTTGGCCGAGACCTTGCCCGCGAGCTGAGTCTGGTGGTGCCGCGGACCGTAGCCGGTCTCAACGAGTCAACGGGCTGGGCACCGTTGTCGCCACGCGGGATTCGTCAGTTCGGTGAGGTCATGCTGGACGAGCTTGTGCTGTCCGGGTTTTCGTTGATCGGTGGAGCCCCGGACGCGGTGCGCGCGCCAGATGCGTGCGTCGCTGCCGCCGAGGAACTGTCGGCGTTGGGGATCGATGGCGCGCACGCCGACCCCGCGCCGCTGCGGATGCATGCGACACAGCGCAGGCGCATCGCTGGTCTGGCCTACGAGCGGTTGACATTCGAACATGACCCAGCGCTGCCGAAAACCTTGGCGGCGGAGGGCTTGAGCGCACCGAGCAGAGCGGTGGTGCACGTGTGCCGCCACCGCGACGGACCGCGACCGTGGCTGGTCTGGGTGCACGGCGCCGGTCAGGGAGGCACCGAAGACCTGGTGCTGTCGCGGATCGGACGCATCCATCACCACCTGGGGTTCAATGTCGCGATGCCGGTGCAGCCCGGCCACGGCTGCCGACGGCGTGAGTGGCCGGCCTATCCGGACATGGATCCGCTGGGCAATGTCGCAGGCATGATGCGCGCGGTGTCGGAGGTGCGCGCCGTCGTTCAGTGGGTGCAGCCGCAGGCCACTGCCGTTGTGGTAGCGGGGATTTCCATGGGCACCCCGGTCGCCGCGTTGGTATCGCACCTGGAGCGCGAGGTCGAAGCGGTCGGGTTGTACACACCCATCCTGGGATTGAACGGGATGATCGCGCGCCATCTCGGCCGCTGGGGTTCGTCGCGGAGCGAATTTCGGGAACTGCTGGCGTCGCCGGTGGTCGCGAAGCTCACCTCGGTGATAGACCCGTTGGCCGTCGATCCGGCGCCGCCGCCGCATCGGCGGCTCATCGTCGGCGCGTGGCACGACCGGATGGCGATGCGTGATCCCGCAATCGAGCTACAAGAGCGCTGGGGCGGCCAACTGTACTGGTATGACGGCAGCCATGTCGGCCACATCTTCTCGCGAAAGGTGCACCGGGTCACCGAACAATTCCTCAGTGGTGTCACCGGGGAGGCGGAAAGCCGTACCGCCGAATGATCCCGATTCGTACGGCCCGTGAGGTGGTCAAACTCTACAACCTCGTAGTGTGGAATGAGCGCGACTTCGCGCTCGCCGAGGAGTTGATCGGCGACACGGTCACCCGGCATGAGGTGGGTGAGGCATTAGTGCTCACGCACCAGGAAGCAGTGAGCCGGATCATCGATCACTGGGCCATGTTCGAGACGATCAGGTTCGACCTGAACCTCGTGGTTGCCGGTGACGACGGCGAACACGTTGCCGTCGTCTACCAGTCTCCGATGACGCTCAAGGACGGCACCAGCGTTGACGTCGGCAGCATGGAGATCTTCCGCGTCGTCGCCGGCAAGATCACCGAAGTGTGGAATTGTGGCTATAAGCAAGGAGTGTGGAGTTGACCAAGACGCTCGACGAATTGGGCTACTACCTGTTGGCCGGTGCCGGCGGTGAAGGTCCTGCCAGTCTGATGGACGAGGCCCGCCGCGGCGAGGAGTTGGGGTTCGGGACCGCGTTCATCTCCGAGCGCTGGAATGTCAAGGAGGCATCATCGCTTGTCGGCGCAGCCTGCGCGGTCACCAATCGGATGCAGATCGCCACGGCCGCAACGAATCACAACACCCGACACCCGTTGATCACCGGTTCCTGGGCGACCACCATGCACCGGCTGTCCGGCGGCCGGTTCACTCTCGGCATCGGCCGCGGGATCGCCGCGCTCTACGGGGCCTTCGGCATCCCCGCGGTGACGACCGCGCAGATGGAGGATTGGGCCCAGGTCATGCGCCGACTGTGGCACGGCGAGGTGATCTTCAACCACGACGGCCCGATGGGCAAGTATCCGATCCTGTTTCTCGACCCTGACTTCGACGAGGACATCCGGTTGGCGCTGGTCGCGTTCGGGCCCAACACGCTCGCACTGGGCGGCCGGGCTTTCGACGATGTCATCCTGCACACCTACTTCACTCCGGAGACCTTGCAAGGCTGCGTCAAAACCGTGAAGTCCGCCGCGGAGAAAGCAGGTCGCGACCCCGACCGCGTGCGGGTGTGGTCGTGCTTCGCCACGGTCGGCGACCATCTGCCCGAACAGCTACGGCTGAAGAAGACCGTCGCACGGCTGGCGACATATCTCCAGGGCTACGGCGACCTGCTGGTGTCGACCAACAACTGGGATCCCGCAGTGCTGCAAAGGTTCCGGGACGACTCGGTGGTGACCTCGATTTCCGGCGGCATCGACCACAAAGCAACGCCCGAGCAGATCGAGCACATCGCGACGCTGATTCCCGACGAATGGCTGGAGCCGTCGGCGACCGGGTCGGCCCAACAATGTGTGGACCGGATCCGCAAGGAGTTCGACTACGGCGCCGATGCGGTGATCATGCACGGCGCGACGCCCGACGAACTCGAGCCGGTCGTCGCGCAGTACCGGATCAGGGCATGATGACGGTCCGCGACACCGGTTCGGCGGCGGCCTGGCGGCTCGACAGCCCTCGGCGCAGCGCATCCAATAGCGCATCCCGTGTTTCGCGGGGATCGATGAGCTCGTCGAAACCCATGTGCTCTGCCGACCGGTAGGACGCCTGCAATTCGGCATCGCGCAGCATGGCGGTGAGGTCCTCGCCGGCATGCGATGCCTTGCTCAACGCCGCGGCACTCATCGCGCCCATCGTCGCGCCAGGGTAGGCGAAGGTCGCGCCCTGACCGTCAAAACTCAACAGCGACATCACCATCGAGCCGAAGCCGTACGCCTTGCGCAGCGTCACGTGTAGCTTCACCGTGGTGGCTGCGGTCTGGGCGGCGAACATCCGAGCGCCCGCGCGCAGCACGCCGCTGCGCTCAGATCGGCTGCCGGGCAACATGCCCGGGTTGTCGGCGAGGAAGACGATGGGCAGATGAAACGAGTCGGCGACCATGATGAAATGCGCTGCCTTGTCAGCGGCGTCCGCGTCAATGGAGCCGGCGAGCACTTTGGGCTGATTGGCCACCACCGCGACCGGATGGCCGCCCAGGTGGGCCAGCGCGCAGATGATCGCTCTGCCGAACCGTGGTTGTACCTCGAACCAGTCGGGCCGGTCGAAGATCACGTCGAGCACTGCGCGCATGTCGTAGACGCGACGGTTGTCCCGCGAGACGATGTCGATCAATTCCGGTAGCTCCCGCGGCCCAGCGGTCTCATCGTCGACTGATGGCGACGGGTATGACCAAGCGCTGGAAGGGAAATAGGACAGGTAGCGTCGTACATCGTCGAGCACCGCCTCGTCGTCCTCGGCGACGTTGTGGATCACCCCGCTCGGTAGCGCGACGCTCGGGCCGCCGAGGTCTTCTTTCGAGATGTCTTCTCCGGTCGACTCTTTGACGACCGGGGGCCCGGCGGTGAAGATGGCGCCCTGCTCGCTCATGATGCGGAAGTCGCATACCGGCGCGACCAGTGCGCCGTGGCCGGCCGACGGGCCGAGTACGGCGGCGACGGTCGGCACCTTGCCCGAGCACTGGGCCTGCGCCAGCAGGTCGGTCGGGGAGCGGCCATAGTGCCCACCGCCTGGACGGAAGCCGGCACCCTCGAGCAGCATCACCAATGGGATCTTGTTGCGCAATGCCAGCTCGGCGATGCGGTATCGCTTGGAGTTTCCGCCCGGCCCGATGCTGCCGGCCAGCGTGGTGAAGTCTTCGGCGCCGAGCATCACCGGTGATCCGCTGATCGAGCCGGACCCGACGATGATGCCGTCGGCGGCGGCGGTCTCGCCGCCCACCAGGGTGCCGATTTCCCGAAATGTGCCCGGGTCCAGCAGATACTCGATTCGTGCCCTCGCGTCGAGCTTGCCTTTGCCGCGGTGTTTGGTCAGCCGCTCCGGACCACCCATCGCCCACGTGTGCCGGCGGCGACGATCGAGATCATCGAGCGTCTCCTGCCAGTCGGGAGGCTTGGTCATGGGCAGGTCCTTAATCTTGGGCCGAGGCGTACTGAAGTGCTTACTGTAGCGTCTGCGAGAGATGGACGGCGCCCATTGACCCTACCGAATTGCTTACTGTAGCTTCACGAGTATGACGCCCGAGTACGCCCTGTCGCGGCGGATCGCGCGCGGATGAGCGACACTGAGGTGCGCGGCCTCAAAGTCGACGGCGGTGTCTTCGCCGACCTCGCCCGCGTGCCGGAATTAGCCGCCGAACTCGAGCGGCGGGGCTACGACGCGTGCTGGACCGGTGAAATCAACCACGACCCGTTTCTGCCGCTGCTGCTCGCGGCCGAACACACGTCACGCCTCGAAATCGGGACCAGCATTGCGGTGGCGTTCGCTCGCAATCCGATGACCGTGGCCAATACCGCCTGGGATCTGCAGGCCTATTCGCAGGGTCGCTTCGTTCTGGGGCTGGGCACCCAGATCAAGCCGCACATCGAGAAGCGATTCAGCATGCCGTGGAGCCAACCGGTGGCCCGGATGCGCGAGTTCGTCCTTGCACTGCAAGCGATCTGGTCGGCGTGGGAGGACGGCAGCCGACTGCGGTTCGAGGGCGAGTTCTACACCCACACACTGATGACGCCGATGTTCACCCCTGAGCCGCAACCGTTTCCGGCTCCCCGGATATTCATCGCCGCTGTCGGTGAAGCGATGACCGAGATGTGCGGCGAGGTCGCTGACGGTTTGTTGGCGCACGCCTTCACCACGCGGCGGTATCTGCACGAGGTCACGATCCCGGCGGTGCAACGCGGCCTGCAACGCGCGGGGCGGGATCGGTCGGCGTTCCAGCTGGCGTGCCCGGTATTCGTGGTGACCGGTGACGACGACGCTGAATTACGGCTCGGCGCAGCAGGTGTCCGCAAACAGATCGCATTCTACGGGTCGACGCCGGCCTACCACAAAGTCCTCGAATTGCACGGCTGGGGCGAGGTGGCCAGCGAGTTGCATCGGCTGTCGCGGCAAGGCGAATGGGATGCCATGGCGACGCTGATCGACGACGACATCCTGCACGCCTTCGCCGTCGTCGCAACGACTGACAAGCTGGCGGCCGCGCTCGCCGACCGCTGCGACGGCGTCATCGACAGGGTGATGCCGACATTTCCCCGCACCCTATCCAGCGCCACCGTGACCGCGGTGCTGGAGGAGTTGCGCAGATGAGGAGCCACCCATGAGCACACCGACGATGGACGACGCCGCGAAGGTTCTTGCCGACCCGCAGGCGTACGCCGACGAGGCGAGATTGCATGCGGCACTGGCTCATCTGCGCGCCACTGCTCCGGTGTCGCGGGTCGAGGTGCCGGACTATCGTCCGTTCTGGGCGATTACCAAGCACGCTGACGTCATGGACATCGAGCGCGACAACCTGCTGTTCACCAACTGGCCGCGCCCGGTTCTGACGACCGCGGAAGGTGACGAGTTGCAGGCCGCCGCGGGCGTGCGCACCCTGATCCACTTGGATGGTCCGCAACATCGGGTGATGCGGTCGATCGGTGCGGATTGGTTCCGGCCCAAGGCGATGCGAGCGTTGAAGCTGCGGGTCGACGAGCTGGCCAAGACCTACGTCGACAAGATGCTCGCGGTCGGCCCCGAATGCGATTTCGTCCAAGAGGTCGCGGTCAACTACCCGCTGTTTGTGATCATGTCGCTGTTGGGGATTCCCGAATCGGACTTTCCCCGGATGCTCAAGCTCACCCAGGAGTTGTTCGGCAGCGACGACAGCGAATTCAGACGCGGCAGCTCCAACGAGGATCAGCTCCCCGCGTTGCTCGACATGTTCGGCTACTTCAACGGCGTCACCGCGGCGCGCCGGGAACACCCGACCGACGATCTGGCGTCCGCGATCGCCAACGCTCGCGTCGACGGCGAGCCGCTGTCCGACATCGACACGGTGTCCTACTACCTGATCGTCGCTACCGCGGGCCACGACACCACCAGCGCGACCATATCCGGCGGCCTGCATGGTCTCATCGAGAATCCGGATCAACTCGACCGGCTGCGAAATGATCTCGAGCTGATGCCGCTGGCGACCGAGGAGATGATCCGGTGGGCAACGCCGGTCAAGGAATTCATGCGCACCGCCGCCGAGGACACCACGGTGCGCGGGGTGCCGATCGCGGCGGGCGATTCGGTGCTGCTGTCCTACGTCTCGGCCAACCGGGACGAAGACGTTTTCGCCGACCCGTTCCGCTTCGACATCGGCCGCGATCCCAACAAGCATGTGGCGTTCGGCTACGGTGTGCATTTCTGTCTCGGTGCCGCGCTGGCTCGCATGGAGGTCAACAGCTTCTTCAACGAACTGGTGCCGAGACTGAAATCCATTGAATTGAGCGGCGATCCGCAACATGTCGCCACCACGTTCGTCGGCGGCCTGAAGCATTTGCCGGTCCGGTACTCCCTGCGCTGAGCAGGTTCGGGCGCCTCGTCGTCTTCGTCTGCGCTGTCCTGTAACAGCTTTTCGGGGTGGTGGAACGTGTTGGTGCGGGGTTGGCCTCGGTCGAGGTGGGGTGGGGGGATCCATTCGGTTTGGCTGCGATGGTTTTTGCGGGTGGTCCAGCCTTGTTCGGTGGCTGCGTGGTTGGGGTGGCCGGTGAATATCAGGGTGTTGACGTCGGTGACGGGGTTGGTGGCATAGGGGTCGTCGTGGTGCACTTCGCACAGGTAGCCCGGGATGGTGCAGCCGGGGAAGGTGCAGCCACGGTCCCTGGCGTGCAACACAATCCGTTGCGCGGGTGAGGCCAGGCGCTTGGTGTGATACAGCGCCAGCGCTTTGCCTTTGTCGAAGATGGCCAGGAAGTGATGAGCGTGTGAGCCCAGCCGGATCACATCCGACATCGGTAGCAGGGTGCCGCCGCCGGTCAGGCCGCGGCCGGCGCCCTTTTCGAGTTCACCCAGTGTGGTGGTGACGATGATCGATGTCGGTAGGCCGTTGTTTTGGCCGAGGTCTCCGGAGGCCAGCAGGGCGCGGGCGGCGGCGAGCAGGGCGTCGTGGTGGCGTTGTCCGGTGCTGCGGGTGTCGGCTTGGATGGCGGCGTGTGACGGGGTGCCGCTGATGCAGGGTTGGTCGTCGGCGGGGTTACACATCCCGGGTGCGGCGAGCTTGGCGAAGACGGCGTCGATGGTGGCCCGCGCTTCGGGTGTGAGCCATCCGCTGATCGGGGACATCCCGTCGATGTCCTGCTTACCGATCACAATGCCGCGGCGCTTGGCCCGATCCACATCGATGAAGTCGCCATCAGGGTTGAGGCAGTCGGTGAGCTTGTCGGCCAACTTGGCGAGCTCATCGGGGCGATGCTCGAGGCCCAGCCGGGCCAACTGCGCCTCGGCTGTGGCGCGGGTCTCGATGTCGACGAAGTCGGGCAGGCGGTGGATGAAGCTGCGGATCACCGCGACATGACCGGCACCGAGCTCGCCGTTGCGCTGGGCGGCAGCAGTCGCGGGCAACACCGGCTCCAACGGCTCGCCATTGAGAGCCCGCCGCTCACCCAAATCGGCGGCCTCATGGATGCGTCGCGAGGCTTCGGCGCGGCTGATCCGCAACCGGTTGGCCAGCGCCGGGCCCAGCTTACCCCCCAACGCGGTGGCATCAGCTTGCGCGGCGAGCTGGTTGATCAAGACATGTTCCATGGCCAGCTGTCCACGCCGCAATTGCTCAAGGCTTTCTAGCACGGTCAACCGTTCGGGCGTCGTCAACACGTCGAAGGTCAGGTCCCGCGCCCGTTTGTGCGCAGCCCGCAGCGCGTCGAGAACCTCGACGATCTCCTCCCGACTACTAGAACGCATGTTCGAATGATAATGAGGAGGTCCGACAAATTTGAGCGTGAAACCTAAGTGACGCAAGTGGTTTCGGATGCTATACAGCGCTCGATCAGGATCTCGGCCAGCAGCCGGGGTTCGCTGATCATCAGGTCGTGGCAGGTGTCGATGGGGATCAGTGTCTGCACGCCGCCGAGCGCGGCGATGCTGCGCAACTGTGTGCGCCGAAAGAGCGCGCGGTCGCGCAGGGTGAGGATCCAGGTTCGTGGAACGTCGTCAGGCATATCGCTGCGATCGACTGGCTCGGCAATGATCGTCACTGCCTCGGCGTGTATGCGCGAGAAGGTGAAGCGGCGCTGCGCACGAGTCATGCCGTTGCAGAAAATCAACGCGCTCAGCATATTCGGCATTGTCGAGGGAGGCTTGCGGAGTCGGACGGCCCGTCGCACATACCAGGCCAGCGGACCGACGAGGGTGTCCACGATCGCCCTGCCCTGCACCGGCAGGCAGGCCGCCGCCAGGATCATCTCGCGCACCCGCGAACGGCCTAACGCCGCAACGATCCCGGGCACGGCGAGCCCGGCAAGCGAATGACCGACGACGATCACCTCGTGCAGACCGGCATCCTCGATCTGTTCGACTGCCGAGCGCACACAGTCGGCGATGGTGACGGTGGTGAGATCTCCAGGTGTCGCACCGTGCCCAGGCATGTCGACGGCCAGCACCGGCATTTCCGGTGCCAGTCGGCGAAGTTCGTCGATGGTGAGGTCCCAGCAATCCGCCGAGTGTTCGCCACCGTGAACGAGAACCAGAGCCGGTGAGCGCAGGTTATGCGATCCCGTAATCGATGACGCCACGGATGATTTCACCGTTGAGCAGGTCGGCATACGCCTCGTTGATCTCGTCGAGGCGATAACGCCTGGTGATCATTTCGTCGAGCTGCAATTGGCCGGTCTGGTAGAGCCTGGCCAGTCGGTCGATGTCCGCCTTCGGGTTGCACGAGCCGAATATGGTGCCCGCCAACGTCTTGTTCATCAAGATGAAGTCCTGCAGATTGATCTTGACCGACTGGGTCAGCTGCGACGTCATCCCGGTCAGTACGCAGGTGCCGCCCTTGCGGGTCAGCGCCACCCCGTCGCGGACGTCTTCTTGGCTCATCAGCGACGGCGAGACCACCACGGCATCGGCCATCACGCCATACGTCAGGCCCCGCACCAGGTCCAGTGCCTCTTCGGCCGACGCAACGCTGTGCGTCGCACCGAACTGCAATGCCGACTTCTGTTTGAATTCCACCGGATCCACGGCGATGATCTGCGCCGCGCCGTTGATCCGGGCGCCCTGGATGGCCGCGGTGCCGATACCACCGACGCCGATCACCACGACGGTGTCGCCGGCACGCATGTTGGAGCGGTTGGCGACCGAACCGTACCCGGTCGGGATGGCGCACGACAGCAGCGCGCTGGGTAGCAGCGGGAGGTTTCTCTCGATCTTTACCAGTGAGTTCGTCGACACCACAGTGTGTTCGGCGAAGGTGCCGACTTTGGCGATGTGGCCCAGATCCTGCCCGTCGGCAGTGTGATGACGGAATGTGCCGTCAGTCGGCATGCCTGGGATCATGGTGCCGATACCGACGTCGCAGATGTACTCGGCTCCGGTTGCACACCAACGGCATTGGCCGCAGACCGCGACAAACGACATCACCACGTGGTCGCCCGGGGCAAAGTCAGTGACGCCTTCTCCGACTTCGCGGACAATGCCTGAACCCTCATGCCCGCCGATCATGGGAAACATGCTGGGCAGCCCCATCGAGCGCATGACCTCGTTGGGCGCCGACATGTCGCCCTTGAGGATGTGGTCGTCGGAGTGGCACAACCCGGCGGCCGCCATCTGGACGAGGACCTCGCCGGCCTTCGGGGGGTCCAACTCGAATTCCTCGACGGACCACGGCCCGCCGATGTCGTGCAGGATCGCCGCGCGACTTTTCATGACGCGGGACGGAAGGTGACGGGCAGCTTGTCGGGTGACCGGAACGTGACGCCGACGATCCGGGCTTCCTGGTCGGGATCCAGCGCGAGATCCTCGACGCGGTCCAGCAGGCTGTTGAGCATCACGCGAGTTTCCAGTCGTGCCAGGTGCATTCCCAGACACATGTGGATGCCACCGGCGAACGCGATGTGTGCGTGGCGCGGACGATGGATGTCGAATGTGTTGGCATCGGTCCAGCGACTCTCGTCGCGGTTGGCCGATCCCATGCACATGTCGATTTGGGCGTTGGCTGGGATTGTCTTGCCGCCTATTTCGACGTCTTGGGTGGTGGTCCGCATGACCATCGTCAGCGGAGTCTCCACCCGCAGGCCTTCCTCCATCGCGGCCGGTATCAACGACCGGTCCTGCTGGACCATCGCCAACTGGTCGGGATGGGTCAGCAACAAGTAGAGCAGGTTGCCCGACGACCGGTAGGTGGTCTCCAGACCGGCAGGCAGCAACAGGCGCAGGAACGCGATGATCGCCTCGTCGGTGAGCTTTTCGCCGTCGATCTCCGCTGCGACGAGATCGCCGATGATGTCGTTGGTCGGTTTACGGCGGCGCTGCTCGACCTGGTCGAGGAAGTAGCCGTGCAACTCATTCGCCGCGGTCAACCCCGCCATGATGTCGGTCGGGATCGAGATGAGGTCGAGGGACAGCCGCCGGAACATGTCGAGATCCTCGCGGGGAAGCCCTAGCAGTTCGGAGATGATCCGGGTGGGAAACTCGAACGTCAGTGCCTTCACCAAGTCCGCGTGGCGCGCGCCCTTGAACTCATCGATCAGCTGATCGCAGACCGGCCCGATGACCGAAGGCTCCCAGCGTTCCAATGCGGTAGCGCGAAATGCCTTGGCTACCAGGCTTCTATGGTCGTGGTGCTCTTTGCCGCCCATCGCCAGGATGGTGTGGCCCATCACCAACCCGATCGTCTTGTCGTAGGCGGCGGAGGTGAAGATCTTGTCGTCGCGGAACGCGCGGAAGACGCCGTCGTAGTCGAACAGCACCCATTCGTCTTCCGGTTTCAACTCCGGCGGCAGCAGGTCGGTGTCCATCAGCGACCCGTGGAAAACCGGATCGGTACGCCGCATGTATTCGAAGAACGGGTAGGGGCTGGTCTCGCCGGTGGTGTCCAGAGTGACGGGTTGGTCGCCGACATCTGGGCTTTCGGTGCGCAGCGTCATTGCCGCTCCTTAGGGGCGTTTGGAATATCGCTATCATAGTATAAATAGCAACCAAGCCCAATGGCTTGTGACGGTCACCGTCATGGGGACAATATTGAACTGCGTGATCGTCAGGGAGGCGGTGATCCGGCTGTGCCCGAACGCAGATTCGTGTGCTCCCTCGACGATTTGCCGCCGGGGGCGATGAAACTGGTGGACGTTGGGAAATTCGGCGTCGGGGTGTACAACGTCGGCGGCTCACTGCACGCGATCGTCAACTACTGCTCCCACGAGGGCGCTCCGCTGTGCCTGGGACTGCTTGGCGGCACCACCGAATTCGCGCCCGACGAACCCGACGGTCTGCGACGGGTTCGGGAAGGCCAGATCGTCCGGTGCCCTTGGCACAATTGGGAATTCGACATCACGACGGGCCAGAACCTCGCCGATCCGAAACGGCGGGTCAGGACATACCGCGTCGATGTCGCCGACGGGCAGGTGTACCTGAACGCATGATCATCGACGCGAACGTTCAACCGCATTTCCGCTACAACGCCGAAATCCGCAAGTACTTACCCGCCGCACATCGACTGCGGTCGATCCCCGACGTCGAGCAGCAGTGGTATCAGGCGCCCGGCGGCAACTACCGCGAAGAGCTCTACGGCGAGCACTACCCGGGCTCGGATCGCGACACGGTGGCCCGGCATCTGTTCGACGAGGGCGGTGTCGACTACGCCGTGCTGAACCCGTTGACCCGCGGCAACATCGCCGACTATCTGCTCAACAGCCGCATCTGTGCCGCGGTCAACGACTGGCTGCTCGACCGGTGGCTGGAACCCGACGCCACGAACCGGTTCCGCGGCACTATCCGGGTCAACCCCGAAGACCCCAAGGGCGCGGTGGCCGAGATCGAACGGCTGGCCGCGCATCCCAAGCTGGTCCAGGTCGGCATCCCGATGCAGTCCCGCGAGCCGTACGGCAAACCAGTGTTCGAGCCGATCTGGGCGGCCGCAGCGGCGCACGGCTTGCCGGTTGCTATCCACATCAACGGCGGCAACGGCGTCGACTATCCGCCGACGTTCGCCGGTCATGCGCACACCTACCCCGGCTACGCCGCCTTCATGCCGCTGAACTACTTCGTGCACCTTGCGACGCTGATCGTGGAGGGTGTCTTCGGTCGCCACCCGGATCTGACATTCGTCTTCGCCGATGGTGGCTACGACATCCTGACTCCGCTGATGTGGCGGCTGGACACGTTCTGGCTGTCGATGCGCGATCAGACGCCCTGGGTCGACCGGTATCCCAGTGAATACCTGCCCGCTCATGTCCGGTTCTGCTCCTCGTCATTCGACGGGCCCACCGATCCCGGCCAGATGCAGCGATGGATGGACTTCTCCGGCAAGGCCGATCTGCTGATGTACGGATCGGGCTACCCGCATTGGTCGAGCTCGGCACCCGCGGACTCCGCCGCCGGGCTGGACAGTTCACAACGCGACAATGTGTTGTGGCGCAACGCCAGTGAGTTGTACGGACTCGCGGCCCAGGTAGAGGGAACAACGGTATGACAACGATCGAACGAGTGGAGCCGCAGACCGAGATCGCGGTGGCGATCGTCGACACCGACGTGCACCCGATGCCTGTCTCGACCGACGTGCTCAAGTCGTACGCGCCGGCCGATTGGGTCGACAAGATCTGGCCGACCGGCAACGCCGTCACGCCGCTGCCGCACTTCTACGACACCCCAGATTCCTACAAGACTTTCTCCATGCGGGTCGACGCCGCGCCGCCCGGTGGCGGATTCGCCGGAACCGATCCCGACTACGCGGCCAAACAGTTGCTTGTCGACGCCGGCGTTGGCATCGCCACGTTGGAGCCGATGTGTGACGCGCAGTTGCCGCAGGCCGAGCACGTGCTGAAGTCCACCTATAACGACTGGCTGGCCGATGTCTGGCTGGACCGCAACAATGCGCACGGTCGCTGGCGCGGATCGATCAGCGTCAGCGCGCAGGTGCCTGAGCAGGCGGCGCGGGAAATTCAGCGGTGGGCCCATCATCCATACATGGCACAGGTCTTGATGACGCCGCAGACGCGCGGAATCCCCTTCGGCAGCCCGCATTTCGACCCGCTCTATGCCGCCGCGGCCGCCAACGGGCTGCCGGTGGCCACCCACTTGATGGGTCAGACGCCGTTCGAGTTGATTCCGATCTTCCCGGTCGGCAACCCGGCGCACTGGCACGACTTCTTCGCCTCGTGGCCGCTGCTGTACGTGTCGCACCTGATGAGCCTGGTGTTCGACGGCGCCTTCGACCGGCACCCCGACCTGCGGGTGGTGTTCGTCGAGGGCGGCTTCACTTGGGCTATGCCGGTGATGTGGCGAATGGACCGGATCTGGGAAGCCCGCCGCGCCGACCTGCCGCACGTCCGCCGCCGGCCGTCGGATTATGTACGCGAGCACGTCCGGTTCACCACTCAGCCGCTGGAAGACGCCGACGTCACACAGTTCCGCGAGTACGTGGAGATGATGGACCTCGGCGACAACCTGATGTTCTCGACGGACTACCCGCACTGGAGCTATGACGCTCCGACCTACGCGATCAACCGTTTCCCGGCGGCGCAGCGGGAGCGGATCATGCGCGGCAATGCGACCGCGCTGTATGGGTTGCCGTCGACAGTCAAAGCCCTCCCCGGAGAACGGGACCGCGAGTCATAGGTCCGCCGAGCCAACGGCTTAAATGGGTGACCTACCCGGCTGAAGGGCGAGAGCATGACGACTGAGACCGATCGCGCGCGTCCCCGGAATTTGGGCCGCATCGACCCGGCGCTACGCGACACGGCAGCCCGTCTCGATATCGCCGAGCTCCGGACCGAGTCGTTGCCCGCCGAGCGGGAAAGCGCCGACCGACGGGCTGCCGACCGAGCGGCGGCCGTGGATGGCAGCGGCGTCGAGATCGACGACGTCGCCATCGCCGGGCCTGGCGGGCGACAGCTCGGCCTGCGGCTTTACCGTGGTCCGAGCACGTCGGCAGCGCCGTTGGTGGTATACGCCCACGGCGGTGGCTTCGTCACCGGCAACCTCGATACCGACCATCCGGAATGTGTGCGGCTGGCCCGCGAGGCCGACTGCCTGGTGGTGTCGGTCGACTATCGGCTGGCGCCCGAACACCCCTGCCCGGCGGCACTCGACGACATGGAGACGGCACTGCGCTACGTCGTCGACAACAGCGCAAGCCTGAACGCCGATGGCAGCCGAGTCGTGGTGATGGGCCGGGATGCGGGCGCGGCGCTGGTGGCCGCGCTGGCCCAGCGCATGTTCGACCAAGAAGGCCCGCGGATTCTGGCGCAGGTGCTGCATCAGCCGATGCTCGATCCCGACGCGACGCCGTCACGACGGGAATTCCAGCGCTCACCGGGACTCAACGGTCCCGCGGTCAGCCGGGCATGGGCGCACTACCTCGGCCACGGCGGCGCGACGGCTGAGCACATTCCCGCGCACCGGGCGAACCTTGAGGGCCTGCCGCCGGCCTTCATCAGCTGCGCCGAGATCGACCCGTGCCGCGACGAAGCCATCGACTATGCGAACCGACTCCTGCACGCCTACGTGCACACGGAGCTACATGTCGTCGCCGCGACCTTCCACGGGTTCGACTCGGCTGTACCGGACTGGGTGGTCTCACGGGAAAGCGTTGCGCTGCATGCGCAGACGCTGCGCCGGTCGTTCGCCGTGTGACTGGTCCGGCAGTTAGACGGGATCGAACTTATTGATCAGCCAGGTGCCCTGCACCTTGGTCAACGACACCAGGACGCTGCTGGCCGCCGCGCTCGGGTCCGGTCGTTCCTTGCTGGTGGTGACCTGGTTGACGAATATCAGCACGACCGCTGACTTCGGATGCACTTCGGTGGGGGCCGCACCCACCACCTGAGCGGTGGTCGTCACCGCCTTGTCCCTGGCGGCCGGTTTCACGATCTGCTTGGTGAACGTGTCGTAGTAGTTCAGGAAATCGCCGGTCAGATGGGACTTCGCGGCGGCGAAGTCCTGATCGAGAGTGTCGGGTTTGTAGGACAGCATGGCCACCGTTCCCTCGCGCGCCGCGTCGATCGCCGACTGTGCGGCCGCAGCATCGGTGGCTTCGTCCGGGCGGTACTGGGAAAAGTACAGCCATGCGGTCAACCCACCGGCGGCCAGCAGGGCCAGCACCAGGACCACCGGGATGACCGGGATGGCGCGCAGGTATCGCCGTCCCGCGCCGTCGGTCGCGTCGGCGCTCTTGTCGATCTCGACTCCGGAGGTCGGCTCGACGTCGGGTGCAACCTCGACGTCGGGTGCGGCCTCGTCCTCGAGTTTCTGTTCGGCGTTGTCGTCGTCGCTCACAGCACGAACTCCACTTTCGACAGCTTCAGCTGATCCCCGTCCCGGACCACCGACACCCGAAACCGGAAGGTCCGTGGTTGGTCTTTGGCCCCGGCCGCATTGGTGACACGCTCGTTGGCCAGCACCAGTACAACGGCGGAATCTTTACTCTTCGACTCGACCGCCGCGGCGGCCACCGATCCCTCGGCCAGCGCTTTGGTGTCCTTGACCACCGACGCGAAATCGTCTGCCTTCTTTTGAAATTCGTCCCTGAATTCGCCGGTGGCGCTGTCGAGAATCCGCTGGACGTCTTCCTTGGATTTGTTGAAGTCCAGCGATGTCAGGTTGATGATCCCTTGCCGGGCGGCGGAGACGAAGGCCGCCGACTCTTGCCGCTCCTTGACGACGTTGTGGTGGCGCCACGCCATCCAACCGCTGGCCCCGAGCAACGCGCAGATGGCGACGATCGCGGCTGCGGTCAGCAGCACGGGCAACGAGACCCGCAACCGGGCCGTGGTTGGGGTCGCTGCGGGCTCGTCATCTGCTTCAGCGTCGGACGGCTCGGGCGCTTCCGGTGTCGCATCGGTCGCGTCCGCAGCGTCGGCGGTTTCAGAGGTCTCGGCGACGTCAGCGGTCGCGTCGAGTTCGGTGGTTGGGTCGGCTTCTTCGGCAGCCTGAGCTTCCGCTTCCCGGCGCAACTGGATGGCGCGGGCGCGGGCGCGGGCCGCCGCGGCGAGCGCGTCGGCCTCGGCGGCTTCGGCCTCGGCCTGCTCGGCCAACGCGATGGCGTCCAGCTTCGCCTTCGAGGCATCCTGCTTGCCGGCGTCAGCCATGCCGACCGCGGCTTTTCAACGTCATTATCGAGTGAACTCCGGTATCTCTTACTGTATTGCTCATTGCTACCATCGAAATCACCAGTGACCACGACTGGGACCGATCGGACGGCTGACCGAGACGAACCCGGCCTTCGTCCGCAACGGTGACGGAAGGCCAGGAAGGTCTCAGCCAACGCATGACTGTCGTCGATTCCCCCGAAAAGATACTCTTCGCCTCCACCAGCCAAGCATTTCTGCAAAAAGAGGTGCCGCTGAGCCGGGTGCGCGAGCTGCACAGCCAAGGCGTGTCGTTCGAGCCGGCGTGGTGGCGTCGCGCCGCCGATCTGGGATGGACAGCGCTGCTGGTGCCCGAAGAACTGGGCGGCGGCAGCGTCTCCGGCGATGGCGTGGCCGATCTTGCGATGGTCGCCGAACAGCTCGGCAAGACGGTGGCTCCCGGCCCGCTGTACCCGGTCAGCACCGTGCTGGCTGCGCTGGTGGACAGCGCCGATCCGCACGTGCACGCGGCGACCATCGAATCGCTGATCGCCGGCGAAACCGTTGCCTCGTGGGCGGTGTACGAGCCGGGTCAGGGTTGGTCGCCGCGCACGCCATCGGTGACTGCGACGTCGACGGATTCCGGCTACCGGATCGACGGTGTGAAAGACCGCGTGGAGGCGGGCGCCCAGAGTGACCTGCTGCTCGTTGTGGCGCAGACCGACGAGGGCGTGCGCCAATTTCTGGTCCCCACCGATGCGCCTGGCGTGCGCGTCGAGCCGCAGCAGTCGATTGATCTCGTCAAGCAGTATGCCCGTGTGCATTTCGACGGGGTGACCGTCGACCGGGACGCGGCCGTGAACGGCAACGCCGCGGACCTGCTCGACCGGCAGAGCCAGATCGCCCAATTGCTGCAGTGCGCCGAGGTGGTCGGCATTCTGCAGACGGTGTTCGACTTCACCGTGGCGTGGGCACTGGATCGGCACACCTTCGGGCGGCCGTTAGCGTCCTACCAAGCGCTCAAACACCGTTTCGCGGACATGAAGATGTGGCTGGAGGCGTGCCGCGCAACGACGAGCGCTGCGGTGGCCGCGATCTCGAGCCGTTCGCCGGAGGCCAACCTGTCGGCCAGCATCGCCAAGTCCTACGTCGGCGAAATGGCGACCGACATCATCCAGGGCTGTGTGCAGATGCACGGCGGGATCGGTGTGACGTGGGAGCACGACCTGCATCTGTATCTGCGACGGGCGGCGTTGTACCGGTCGATGTTCGGCACGCCGGAAGAACACAACGTGCGGGTTTACCAGTTGCAGGAGGCGGGACAGGCGCCGAGGTCCGCCTGATGAGCGAAGCCACCGGCACGGTTACCGACGTCGAATCCGTCGACGAGTTCCGCGCGCGGGCGCGCGCCTGGTTGGCCGAGAGCATGCCGGCGATCGATCCCGCGGAGCCGCCGGCCGCCCATCGCGACGAGGAACGTTGCTGGCTGCGTGCCCGCGAACTGCAAAAGCGACTCTATGAAGGCGGATTCGCCGGAATCTGCTTTCCCCGTGAATACGGCGGGCTCGGCCTGGACTACGAGTACCAGCAGGCATTCGACGAGGAGAGCCTCGGCTACGAGATGCCGCTGATCCTCAACACACCGACCTTCACCATCTGCTGCGCAACACTTCTCGACACCGCGAGCGAGGAGCTCAAGCGCCGGCACATCGCCGCGGCGTTACGCGGTGAGGAGGTGCTGGTGCAGTTGCTCTCCGAGCCCAGCGGCGGGTCGGATCTCGCCGGTGTGATCACCCGGGCCGAACGCGACGGTGACCGCTGGGTGATCAACGGCGCAAAGACATGGAGCACCAGTGCATTTGCCGCCGACTACGGACTGTGCCTGGCGCGCACCAACTGGGATGTGCCCAAACATGACGGCCTGACCATGTTCCTGGTGCCGATCAAGCATCCCGGAATCACGTTGCGGCGCATCACTCAGCTGAACGGCTCGACGGAATTCTGTGAAGAGTTCCTCGACGCGGTCGACGTTGGCGACGACGCCGTCGTCGGCGAGGTGAACGACGGATGGTCGGTGGCTTCCCGCCAGCTCTACCACGAACGCCGTGCGGTGGGCATGAGTTCGGAATTCGCCAGCGGCAGTGGCAGCGAGGGCGGTCGGTCGACGCCGGTGAACTATGTGGCGCTGGCCAAGACGATCGGACTGGCCGACGACGAGCGGGTGCAACAGTTGGCCGGCCGGGCGTTGGTGCACCGAGCGGTCAGCGATCAACTCGGGGGTCACATCTACCGCAGTGTCCGCGACGGCATCCTCCCGCCCGCTGCCGGAACCCTGATCCGGCTCTTCCACGCTGAGAGCACGACGCTCGAGATGGACACCGGCCTGGCGATCACCGGGACGTCCGGTGTCGTCGGCGCCGAAGGGGAGGGCCTGCAGACCGGATTGCGCTACCTGGCGCGTCAGGCGGTCTGCATGGGCGGCGGCACGGTTGAGATGGCGCGCAACGTTATCGGCGAGCGGGTGCTGAACTTCCCCCGCGAATACGCCGCCGACCGCGGTGTGCCGTTCAACCAGGTCCGGCACGGCAACTAGCCGCCCGGCACATCTACACCGTGCGAGCCAACCGGTGTGTGAGCAACTCGGCGAATCGCGCCGGATCCTCCGGCGCGTTGCCCTCGGCGAGAAGTGCTGCGCCGTAGAGCAATTCAGCGGTCTCAGTGACTTGATTGATCCGGGTTTCGTCGGCACCCAGGTCCCGGTGGGCTTGCTGCAACCCGGTGATCAGCGGATGGTTCGGGTTGAGTTCCAGCGTCCGCTTGCCGACCGGTACGTCCTGTCCGGTGGCCCGATAAATGCGGGCCAGCGTCGGGGTCACGCCGAACGCGTCGGTGATCAGACAGGCCGGTGAGTCGGTCAGGCGCGTGGACAACCGCACTTCCTTGACGTGTTCGCCGAGAGTCTCGGTCAGCCACGTCAACAGATCGGCGAAGTTCTCCTCCTGCTCTTTGCGCTCGGCCTCGTGTGCCGACTTCTCTTCCTCGGTGTCGAGGTCGACATCGCCCATGGCGATCGACTGCAGCGGCTTGCCGTCGAACTCCGTCACCGATCCCAGCCAGATCTCGTCGACCGTGTCGGAAAGCAGCAGCACCTCATAGCCTTTGGCTTTGAACGCCTCGAGATGCGGCGTGTTCAGAATCTGCTGCGGTGATTCGCCGGTCGCGTAGAAGATCTGCCGCTGACCTTCTTTCATCCGCTCGACATATCCGGCGAGCGTGGTCAGTTCGTCCTCGCTGTGCGTGGAGGCGAACGAGGAGATCTCCAGCAGCGACTCCTGGTTGTCGAAGTCGCGCATCAGGCCCTCTTTGAGGACCTTGCCGAATTCGCCCCAGAAGGTGCGATAGTCCTCGGGCCGCTCGGACTGCAGCTCCTTGATCGTCGAGAGGACTTTCTTGGTCAGCCGGCGCCGGATCGCGTTGATCTGTCGATCCTGTTGGAGCATCTCGCGGGACACGTTCAGCGACAGATCCTGGGCATCGACGACGCCCTTGACGAACCGTAGGTATCGGGGCATGAGCTGGTCGCAATCGCCCATGATGAATACGCGTTTGACATACAGCTGAACACCGATGGACGCGTCGGGCTCGTACAAGTCGAACGGCGCGCGTGTGGGAATGAACAGCAGGGCTTGATATTCGAAGGTGCCCTCGGCCTTCATCGAGATGACCTCGAGCGGATCGTCCCAGGCGTGCGCGATGTGTTTGTAGAACTCTTTGTACTCTTCCTCCGACACCTCGTCTTTGGGCCTGGCCCACAGCGCCTTGCCCGAGTTGAGCGTCTCGACTTCCCTGGTGACGGTGTCGTCACCGCCATCTTCGGCCGGCGTGGTCTTGTCGACCTCCATCCGGATCGGCCAGGCGATGAAGTCGGAGTACTTCTTGACCAGCGTCCGCAGCTTCCACTCCGAGGTGTAGTCGTGCAGCGCGTCCTCGGCGTCGACAGGCTTGAGGTGCAGGGTGACCGACGTCCCCTGGGGTGCACCGTCAACCGCTTCAATGGTGTAGGTGCCGTCGCCGCTGGATGCCCACTTGATGGCCTCGCTGTCGCCGGCCTTGTGGGTGAGCAGTTCGACCTTGTCGGCGACCATGAAGGTGGAATAGAAGCCGATGCCGAACTGGCCGATCAGCTCCTCGGACACCGAGGCGTTCTTCGCGTCGCGCAATTGCTGACGCAGCTCGGCGGTACCGGACTTGGCCAGCGTGCCGATCAAGTCGACGACCTCGGCGCGGGTCATGCCGATGCCGTTGTCGCGCACGGTCAGGGTGCGGGCGTCGTGGTCCACCACGATCTCGATGTGCAGATCGGAGGTGTCGACCTCGAGGTCCTTGTTGCGGAACGCCTCGATCCGCAGCTTGTCCAGCGCGTCGGAGGCGTTCGAGATCAACTCCCGCAGAAACGAATCTTTGTCCGAGTAGACCGAGTGAACCATCAAGTCCAGCAGCTGACGCGCCTCGGCCTGAAACTCCAACTGCTCGACGCCGGTACTCATAACACTGTGCTCCACGACATAGCTGATGAATCTACCGGGACAGCCATCGCCGGCGATGACGTGCCTCGTCGCGCGGCCTCCGCCGTTTTCGGTGTCTTTTCTATTTTAAGTAGTATAGATATTATAGAAATCAGTCAGCCTGTCCTGCAATGACGCAGCGTCGTGGAAGAGATGCGATGGAGTCGAACGCTCATCCGGTCCCATTCGGAGGCCGGGTCAGCGCCTCTGCCGAGACCACGACGACGAGGGCGATTCTCGACCTGCGCACCGAATGCTTTGAATCCCAACGAAAGTCGGATTTTTGAGCGCATGAGGAGGGGTCGGCTATGGGCAGAGTGACAGGCAAGGTGGCGGTGATCAGCGGAGCCGCCCGCGGTCAGGGGCGCTCACACGCGCGGATGCTGGCCGCCGAGGGTGCCGACATCATCGCGATCGACCTGTGCGAGGACATCGAGACCAACGAATACCCCCTTGCCCGGCCCGAGGACCTCGACGAGACCGCTCGCCTCGTCGAGAAGGAGGGCCAACGGGTCTTCACCGAAATCGCCGACGTCCGCGATCGCTCGGCGCTGTCCGCTGCTATCGACCGTGGCGTGGCCGAGCTCGGTCATCTCGACGTCGTGGTGGCCAACGCCGGCATCTGTCCGCTGACGGCGGGTCTGCCGGCGCAGGCGTTCGCCGACGCCGTGGACGTCGACCTGGGTGGCGTGCTCAACCTGGTGCACGCCAGCCTCAAGCATCTACAGTCCGGCGCGTCGATCATCGTGATCGGGTCCAACGCCGCGTTCATGTCGTCGATGAACACCACCGGCATCGACGGCGGGCCCGGCGGAGCGGGCTATGCCTTCGCGAAAATCGCTGCGGCGCACTATGTCAACGACTTCGCCCGCGCGCTGGCGCCGTTCTCCATCCGGATGAACGCCGTGCACCCGACGAACGTCAACACCGACATGCTGCACAGCGCCCCGATGTACCGGGCGTTCAGGCCCGACTTGCCCAACCCGACCCGCGCAGATGCCGAGCCGGTGTTCCCGCTCGTCCAGGCCATGCCCATTCCCTACGTCGAGCCCGAGGACATCAGCGAGGCGGTGCTGTTCTTGGCGTCCGACGGCGCGCGCTACATCACCGGTCAGCAACTGCGCGTCGACGGGGGCGGCTTCTTGAAGGTGAAGCCATGGTCGGGCGGTTGATCAGCGCTACAAACGAATTGGAGTTGGCGCATGCCTAAAGGAATCATCTACCTGGAGACCATGCCGGTGTCGCCGGATCGGGAAGAGGACTACCACGCGTGGTACAACGACACGCATCTGGCGGAGATCTGCTCGGTGGACGGAATCGTCTCGGCGCGCCGCTTCGCCCCCACGGACGGTACCGGCCCCTTCATCGCCATCTACGAGCTTGACTGCGACGACCTCGACGGGGTGGTGCAGAAACTGGGCGAGCTGGGCGCCAGCGGCAAGATGTCGTCGTTGGAACTGCTCAACATGGCGACGCCGCCGATTCCCAAGGTGTACCGGCAGATCGGTTCCTACACACAGTGACTCCCGAAGTGTCCGCCGACGTCCAGAAGCGCCTCTACGCGTTGATGGTGTTGATGAAGGCGGCCGACGACCGGCTGTCCAAGGGGATCGGCACCGGCGAATTCATGTGCGTGTACTGGCCGTCCCGCGGCCAGGAGGCGATCGCCGCCGCGATGGGTGTCGCACTGCGCGCCGACGACCAGCTCGTCACCACCTACCGCGGGCTGCACGATCTGATCGGTAAGGGTGTGCCGCTGGAAGAGATCTACGGCGAGATGATGGGCCGTGTCGTGGGTGCCGGTCGCGGCAAGGGTGGCACCATGCACATCGCCAAACCCGAGACCGGGGTGATGCTGTCGACGGGCATCGTCGGCGCCGGCCCGCCGGTGGCGGTAGGTCTGGCGATGTCGGCCAAGCGCAAAGGTCTGGACCGCGTCACCGTGGTCAGCTTCGGCGACGGTGCCACCAACACCGGCTCGTTTCACGAAGCCGCCAACATGGCCGCGTTGTGGGACCTGCCGCTGGTGTTCGTCTGTCAGAACAACCTCTACGCCGAGATGACGCCCACCAGCGACACCATGAAGATCGCGCATGTCGCCGACCGCGCGGCGGGCTACGGCATGCCCGGTGTACGCGTCGACGGCAACGATCCACTGGCGGTCAAAGAGGCGCTCGACGAGGCGCTGCGACGGGCGCGCAGCGGCGGCGGCCCCACCTTCATCGAGTGCGTCACCTTCCGCTTCCGCGGGCACTACTTCGGCGACCGGATGCCCTACATCCCCAAAGAACAGTTGGCTGCGGCGATGGTCGCCGATCCGGTGCCGAAATTCCGCGCGCACCTCGCTGAGGCAGGCCTGTGCGACGAGGCCGAGTTGGACGGCATCGACAACAATGCACTGGCGACGGTCGAGGCGGCGCTGCAGATCGTGATGGCCGCGGAGTCTCCGTCGATCGATGAGCTCGACCGCGACGTGTACGCAAGCCCGATCAAGTTTCCGGTGTAAAGGCATGGCAGACAACGAGATGACGATGCGCGAGGCGCTGAACCTCGCGTTGGATCACGCGCTGCAGACCGACGACAGAGTGTTCCTGCTCGGCGAGGACATCGCCGATCCCGGGGCATCGGGGCCTACCGCGGGATTGTCGACGAAGTACGGCCACGACCGCGTTCTGGACACGCCGATTTCGGAAGCCGCCATCGTCGGCGCGGCGATCGGCGCCGCCATCGACGGGATGCTGCCGGTGGCCGAGATCATGATCATGGACTTCATCGGCATCGCCGCCGACCAGCTGATCAACAACGCCGCCAAATTGCGGTTCATGACCGCCGGCCGCACCACCGCACCGATCACCATCCGCACCCAGGTGTACGCGGGCTTGGCCACCGGCGCCACGCACTCGCAGAGCCTGGAGGCGTGGTTCATGCACATCCCGGGCATGAAGGTGATCGTGCCCTCCACGCCGCGGGACGGTAAGGGCCTGCTGACGTCGGCAATCTTTGATCCGGATCCGTGTCTGTTCGTGGAAACTGTTCGGCTGCAGAGCAAGAAGGGTCCGGTTCCCGTCGACCCGGGCTTCGCGATTCCGTTGGGCGTGGCCGACATCAAGCGGCCGGGCACCGACGTGAGCTTGATCAGCTATGGCCGCGCCGTACATGATGCGCTGGCAGCGGCGGACACCTTGGCCGCCCAGGGCGTCAGCGCAGAGGTCATCGATCTGCGGACCCTCGTCCCACTCGACGTCGACACGATCGTCGAGTCGGTGCGCCGAACCCATCGGGCCGTGATCGTCCACGACGCAGTGCAATTCGCCGGGCCCGGAGCGGAGGTTGCCGCGATCCTGCAGTCCGAACTGTTCGGCGAACTGGCTGCGCCCATCGAGCGGATCGGCGCCAGATTCGTGCCCAATCCCGCCGCGGCCGCACTGGAAGCGCAGGTGTACCCGTCGCCGGCGCGCATTGTCGCTGCCGCCCAGCGCACCTGCAAGAGGGCGGAAGCCCATGGCTGACTTCATCATTCGGATCCCGCGGGTCTCGGTTGCCGTCGCGGAAGCCGAACTCACCGACCTGCTCGTCGCCGCGGGGGAGCACGTCGACGAAGGCACCCCGATCTTCGTGATCGCCACCGAGAAGGTGGAACAGGAAATCGAAGCCGGGGCGGCCGGCACGGTGCAGTGGACGGGCGAGATCGGCACCACCTACGACATTGGCGCCGAAATCGGCGTCATCACTTCATAGAAGAAGGGTAAGACCGGATGGATCTCAACGAGACTCGCGAACGAATCATCTACCAAAAAGACGGGCCGATCGCGAAGATCACCCTCAACTGGCCGGAGAAGGCCAACGCGCAGGACCAGAAACTGGCCGAAGAGGTCGACGCCGCATTGCTGGATGCCGACCGCGATTACGACATCAAGGTGTTGGTGCTCAAGGCAAATGGCAAGGGATTCTGCTCCGGGCATGCCATCGGCAACAACGCCGTCGACTATCCGGCGTTCGTGGAGAACGCCATGGTGACAGGCCACCCATGGAAGGCGCAGTCGGATCTCTTCGTCAAGCCGACGCTGAATCTATGGGAGTTCTCCAAGCCCACCATCGCGCAGGTGCACGGCTACTGCGTGGGCGGCGGTACGCACATGGGCCTCACCACTGACATCGTCATCGCCTCCGAGGACGCCTACTTCTCCTACCCGCCGTTGCAGGGCTTCGGCATGCCGTCCGGTGAATGTTCCATCGAGCCATGGGTTTTCATGAACTGGCGGCGCGCCGCCTACTATCTGTTCACCGCCGAGGTGATCGACGCCAAGAAGGCGCTGGAGGTCGGCCTGGTCAACGAGGTGGTCAAGCGCGAGGACCTGGACGACCGCGTAGATGCGATCGCCCGCCATATCGCCCAGGCGCCGTTGACGACGCTGATGCTCACCAAGGCCAACCTGAAGCGAGCCTGGGAGCTGATGGGAATGCGGGTGCACTGGCAGAGCTCCAACGACCTCGTCGCACTCGCCTCGATCAGCAAGGATGTTCAGCAACTGATTCAGACGGTCTTCAAGGACAAGGTGCTGCCGTCCGAGCAAGCCCGGCGCCAGGCCGCTGCCGCCGCATCGAGCGACGGCGCTACCAGCTAGTCGTGAACATCGCCGATCACGCGACCACCGCCGGCCAGTCGGCGGCGTTGATCATGTCCGACGGCGATGTGATCTCGTTCGGCGAGCTGCACGCGAAAAGCCAACGGGTCGCCGCGGCCCTGCACGACGCCGGGCTGCGCCGCGGCGACGGGGTAGCACTGGTGTTGCCGAACCGACCGGAATTCTTCGAGATCACCTGGGGCTGCCAACTTTCCGGCTTGTACTACACCGCGATCAACACCCACTTCACCCCCGACGAAGTCGCCTACGTCATCGACGACTCCGACGCGAAGGCGGTGTTCGTCGACGCGTCGATGGCCGATCTCGCCGCGCATGTGCGCAGCGCCAACGCCAGCGTCGACGTGCTCGTCGCGGTGGGTGGCGGCCTTCCGGGTTGGCAGTCCTACGACGATGCCGTGGCGCGGGCGGGCGAGGCGCCGGCGGTGTCGGACGGCTCGGAGATGCTGTACTCGTCGGGCACCACCGGGCGGCCGAAGGCAGTTCGCCGGACACTTCCGGTCGACGGCAACGGGTCGTGGGCGCAGTCGGTGCTGGAGTTGGCGCTGATCCACAAGTACGGCATGAACGCGGGCAGCGTGTACCTGTCGCCCGCGCCGATGTATCACGCGGCCGGGGTGAACTACACCATGGCCGTCCATCGGGTGGGTGCGGCGGCGATCATCATGGCCAAGTTCGACGCCGAGGACGTGCTGCGCCTGATAGAGACGTACCGGGTCACCCACGCCCAGTTCGTCCCGACGATGTTCGTCCGGATGCTCAAGCTGCCCGAGGATGTCCGTCGTCGATACGACACGTCCAGCCTGCAGTGCGTGATTCACGCGGCCGCCCCGTGCCCGGTCGATGTCAAGCATCAAATGATGGACTGGTTCGGGCCGATCATTCATGAATACTACGGCGGGACAGAGGGATTCGCTGGTACCACAATCGGGCCTCTAGACTGGCTGGCCCACCCCGGCTCGGTCGGCATACCGATGTCGCCGGTGCACGTGGTCGGGGACGACGGGGCAGAGCTCTCGACCGGGCAGACCGGCGAGCTCTTCTTCGAAGGCGGGCCGGCGTTCGAGTACTTCAAAGACCCCGCCAAGACCGCGTCGGTTTCCAACGACCGCGGTTGGCGGTCGCTGGGCGACATGGGCTACGTCGACGAGGACGGCTACCTGTACCTGACCGACCGGTCGACGTTCATGATCGTCTCCGGCGGGGTGAACATCTACCCGCAGGAGGCGGAGAACCTGCTGGTGATGCATCCGAAACTGGTCGACGCCGCGGTGTTCGGCATTCCCAACGACGAGTTCGGCGAGGAAGTGAAGGCCGTCGTACAGCCGGTCGACGGCGTCGCGGCTGGACCCGAACTCGAAGTCGAGCTCATCGAATATTGCCGAACACACCTCGCGAGCTACAAATGCCCGCGCACAATCGAATTCGATGCCGCACTTCCTCGTGATCCGAACGGAAAGCTGTACAAGAGGCGTATCCGTGAACGCTACTGGCAAGGCCGGGCGTCCCGGATCGTGTGAGGGGACAAGGACAGCGAGATGGTGAAGCACATACCGTGGCCGGTTGACACCCCCGATCGGATCCCAAAGCAGCGCTACTACGACCCCGAGTTCTACCGAAAAGAAGCCGAGCTGTTCTGGCCGCGGGTGTGGCAGATGGCCTGCCGCCTCGAGGAGATCCCCAAGCCGGGCGACTTCGTGGAGTACGAGATTCTCGATCAGTCGATCATCGTCGTGCGGGTCGATGCCGATACGGTGCGGGCCTATCACAATGCGTGCCGCCATCGCGGCGTAAAGCTGGTCGAGGGCAGCGGCTCTCTTCCCGGGGCCCGACGGACGTTCGTCTGCCCGTTCCACGGCTGGTGCTGGGGCATCGACGGGCGCAACACCTTCGTGCTGCGTCCCGAGGCTTTCGCCGAGCAGAACATGTCGCCCGACGATCTGCACCTGGTCGCGGTGAAGTGCGAGCTGTGGGGCGGCTGCGCCTGGATCAACCTCGACGACAACGCTCCGCCGCTGCGCGACTGGATGGAGCCGTTCGCGTCGATCTATGACGCGTGGAAAGTCGAGTCGTTGCGCGTCGAGTGGTGGCAGTCCTGCCGGCTGCCGGTGAACTGGAAGCTGGCGACGGCGGCGTTCATGGAGGGCTACCACGTCCCGCAGACGCATCCGCAGTTGTTGCCGTCAGCGCAGACCGGTAGTCCATCGGAAGCGGTGCATCCCGTCGTGGCGAGCAGTCTGTACTTCATGCGGACGCTCGGTGACGGGATGGGAGGTATGACGCACGAGAACGACATCCGGATCGCCGAAGGTCTGCAGACCACCACGCTGCCGCCGGATCCCGCTGCCGCACTGGCGGGTTGGCGAAGCGCCCTCAACGACGCAGTCGTGGCGTGGCACCGGGCGCGGGGCAGCGACATGCCCGACCTGAACGATTTGATCCGCCGCGGCATCACCGACGCGATCGGTTTCTGTTTCCCGCATCACTTCATCCTGCCGACGTACAGCAGCGCGTCGTCGTATCGGATCCGTCCGCTCGGGCCCGAGGAGACCCTGTTCGAGATCTGGTCGCTGACCCGGATGCCCGCAGATCGCTCCGCGGGGAAGCCCACACCGCCGCAGCCGCTGGCGCCCGACGACCCGAGCTGGCCGCCGATTCCGGCCCAGGACTTCTCCAACCTGCCGCGGCAGCAAAAAGGGTTGCACTCCAAGGGCTTCGAATACATGCGGTTGTCGAGTCAGATCGAGGGGCTGATATCGAACTTCGAACGCGTCGTCGACGGCTTTCTCGCCGGGTTGCCCTACGAGACTCTGGTGCCTGCGATCCAGAAGACCAACACCACGATCGACGTGCCGATCGTCGACCTCGGCCTGACCTCGGAGGTGCGATGACCACGCATTGGGACCGATCGGTCGACTTGGTGATCGCCGGCAGCGGGGGCGGCGGCATGGTGGCCGGACTCGCCGCACTCGACTGCGGGCTGGAGCCGCTGATCGTCGAAAAGCAAGCTCTGGTGGGCGGATCCACCGGGTTGTCCGGCGGCATCGTCTGGCTGCCGAACAATCCGCTGATGCGGGCCGACGGCATCGCAGACTCGCACGAGGACGGGCTGGCCTACCTCGCCGACGTCGTCGGTGACATCGGCGCGCCATCGTCACCCGAGCGTCGCGAGATGTTCCTGACCGCGGGCTACGAGATGATCGACTTCCTGGTCCGCAAGGGGGTTCGGCTGGTCCGGTGCGACGGCTGGAGCGACTACTACCCGAACCACAAGGGCGGCAATGCCTCCGGTCGTGCCGTCGAAGGAATCCCGTTCGACGCGGCCGAATTGGGCGGCTGGCATGACAAAGTCCAGCCGTCGCTGGCCAAGAATTACGGATACGTGGTGTTGACCAATGAGCTTCGATCGGTGCAGTACTATAACCGCGCTCCACGGGCATTCGCAGTCGCGACAAAGGTTTTCGCACGCAGCGCGGCGGCCAGGGTCCGCCGACGACAGATCCTCACCAACGGTGCGTCGCTGATCGGTCAGATGCTCAAGGCGTTGATCAGCCTCGGCAGCGGCGAGCCACCGCTGTGGACCAACGCTGCGATGCCGACCTCATCGTCGACGACGGCCGCGTCGTCGGAGTGCGCGTCGTCCGGGACGGGGCATCGATGAACATCGAAGCGCGCAGAGGAGTTCTGTTGGCCGCGGGCGGTTTCAGCCACAACGCCGACATGCGCCGCCGTTACAGCGGTGACCAGCCCAACGAAGCCCAGTGGTCGATCGCCAATGCCGGTGATACCGGCGAGGTGCTGCAGACCGCGATGCGGCTGGGCGCCAAAACCGATCTGCTGGATGAAGCCTGGTGGCTGCCTTCGGTTTTCATCGCCAACGGTGGCGCCGTGGCTGCGTCGCTGGGTTCGGGGCGACAGCGGCCCGGCGCGATCTATGTCGATTCGACGGGCCGCCGATTCTGCAACGAGTCCAACTCCTACGTCGAGGTTGGCAAGGCGATGTACGCCAACAAGGCTGTCCCGTGCTGGATGGTCTTCGACGACGGTTACGTGCGCAGGTATGTGACCGGCACCAACCCGCTCAAGCGGAATCAGAATTTGCCGCCTGAGCTGATCGAGAGCGGTGCGGTCAAACGCGGCCAGACGATCGCCGAACTCGCCAGCCAGATCGATGTTCCCGCAGACAAGCTGGCCGATACCGTCGCGCGGTTCAACCACTTCGCCGCCAAGGGGCTAGATCCCGACTTCGGCCGCGGCCAGTCGGCCTACAACGACTGTCTCGGCGATCCCGGCTACCGTCCCAACGCCGCGATCGGCCCGCTCGATCACGCGCCCTACTATGCGACCCGGGTGCTGCCCGCGGACGTCGGCACCTGCGGGGGAGTGATCACCAACGAGTACGCGCAGGTTCTCGACGAAAACGACCGGGTGATCGAAGGTCTGTACGCGACGGGCAACACCACGGCGACGGTGATGGGCCGAACCTATCCGGGCGCCGGCGCCAGCATCGCGAGCTCGATGGTGTTCGGATATGTCGCCGCGCGGCACGCCGCAGGCCGTAAGTTGGCTGGCGAGAAGAGCCGCTGAGCTTCTACCGGCCCGCCGAGTGTGCGGCCAGCTTCACGTTCGGCCTTCAGTGTCCGGCCAGCTTCACGCTGGCGGCTCGGACCCGGAGCCGTCGCCGCCGCCCTCGTCGCGGTCCACGAAATCCCTTGGCTTCAAGCCGGATTGGATGAGCTGGGCTCTGCGGGCCTGAACGTCGGTGGCCGCGCCGACCATGTTGGTCAGGATGTGGCTGACTTGTAGATGCACCCGCATACCCATCAGCTCGTATGCGCGCTTGACGTTGTTCTTCACCGCCATCAGCGTGGTCAGCGGGATCTGGGAGAGCTTGCGCGCCATCTCCTCGACGGTGTCCTCCAAAGCATCTCGGGGCACCACCGTGTTGAGCAGGCCCCAGTCGAGTGCCTCCTGCGCGTTCAGTGTCGGCGCCAGCAGCAGCCAGTCCATGGTGCGGTGCCAATTCATCAGCAGCCACGGCTCGATCATGGTGTGCCCGCCGGGTTCGCCGAGACTTTGGGCAAGCGGCATCTGAAAATACGCGTCGTCGGAAGCGACGCAGAAGTCGGTCAGCAGGCCCAAATAGATGCCGCCGCCCATGCAGTAGCCGTGAATCTGCGAGATCGTCGGCTTGGAGAATTCCCAGAGATACAGCGTCGGCCACAAGAACAGGTCCGCGGTGCCCTTGTAGAGATCCTCGAAGGTATCGCCGAAATCCGGGTAGGGGTTTTCGTCGGGGCCCCACCGGGCCACGTGACCACCGCAGAAGCCTTTGCCGTTGGCCTTGATGATCACGACCTTGATGTCGCGGTCGCGGTCGGCCTCGTGCAGGCAGTCATCGACCTCCTGCACGAGGGTCGCATCCTTGGTGTTCGCCTTGTCGGGGCGATTCAGGATGATCCGGGCAATCGGCGGTTCGCGTTCGTAGATAACCGCTTCCAGGGTGCGCCGTTCCATGTCGGCGACCCTATTACGGTGAGCCGGCGGATCAGGCGTTTACCGGCTTGGCGACCTTCATCAGTTCCATCAGGTTGCCGCCCATGATCTTCGCGACGTCCTCGTCACTGAAGTCGGTGAGCTCGTCGACGAAGCTGATCGGGTCCTTGAGGCCCTCGGGGTGCGGCCAGTCGGAGCCGAACAGCACCCGGTCGGTGCCGACCATGTTGACGATCTCGGTGAAGCGGTCCTCCCAGAACGGGGTGATGTAGACGCAGCGCTTGAACGCCTCGATCGGGTCTTCGAGGAAGGCCTGCGGCATCTTCTTGTAGACGCCGGTGAGGCCTTTGAACAGGTCCGGCACCCAGTCGGCGCCGTTTTCGATGGACAGGATCCGAAGCTCGGGATTGCGGGACAGCGCGCCATGGCACACCAGCGCACCCATGGCGTCCAGGATCGGCCGGTGGCCCATCGCAAAGCTGCGGAAGGCGGTCGGCTTGAACGGCAGGAACTCGTCGCCGGGCTCCCACACGTTGGCGAACTCCGAGTAGCCGCTGTCGGACGCGTGCATCGACACCGGAATGCCGGCCTTGATGCAGGCTTGCCAGAACGGGTCGAATTCCTCGAGACCGAAGGACCGGCTGCCCTTGAAGCCGGGCACCGGCGCCGGGCGGACCAGAACGGTACGGGCGCCGCGCTCCAGACACCATTCGAGTTCTTCGAGCGCACGGTCGACGATGGGCAAGGTGATCACCGGGGTGGCGAAGATGCGGTCGGAGTAGTTGAACGTCCACTGCTCGTGCATCCACTCGTTGAGCGCGTGGATGACGTCGTGGGTCATCTCCGGGTCGTCCTTCATCCGCTCTTCGACCAGGCTGGCGAGGGTGGGGAACATCAGCGCGTAGTCGATGCCGAGTTCGTCCATGACCTCCAGCCGCGCGCCCGGCTCCCGGAAGGCGGGGATGGATTTCATCGGTTCGCCGAGGATCTCGCGGTAGGTCTTGCCCTGGGCGCCATTGCGGAAGTAGTCCTCCTGCGCGCCCGGCTTGGCGACGACCTCGAAGGTCGGGTTGGGGATGTACTCGCTGATGTGGCCGCGCACGACGATCTTGGTGCGGCCGCGGACCTGCACGTAGTCGATGACCCTCTTGCGGTTCTCCGGCAGGAACTTGGTCAGCGCTTCCTGCGGTTCGTACATGTGGTTGTCGGCGTCGAACACCGGAAAGGAAAGTTCGCGTGACGGCATGGCGATCTCCTTGAAGTCTGGATTCTCACGAGGTGGTAATGACGTTACCACTCCGGTCTGGCATGCTTCAATCGCTGGGTCAGGCCGGCGGCCAGTCGGGCGGCAGCGTCGGGGTCGCGCCGTTGATGACGGCGAAGTTCACTGTCGCTGTGGCGAGCAGCGCGTCATCACCGTCGTCGTCGCTGAGGACGTCGATCTGCATGACCATCGCGCGGCGGCCCTTGCGCAGCATTCGTGGCACCGCATAGGCCGTGCCCTGCCGGATCGGCCGCAGGTAGCGAATGTTCAGGTCGGCGGTCGTCATCGTGGTGTTCTCTTCGAGGTAGTCGAGGCCGAATTGTCCGCCCGCGACGTCGACCAGGGTGGCGATCAGTCCGCCCTGTAAGGCGCCGGATGTGTTGATGACCTGCGGGCTCACCGGGATCGTCATCGCGAACTCGCCGTGACGCGTGCCTGCGCGCATGCCGATCTGATTGAACAATTCGCCGAGAGTCGGTGTATCCGGCCGGGCGCCGTCGTCGTTGCCCAACGCGCGGATGCAGAAGTCGTACAAGTGCGCCGCATCGATGGGCGCACCGGTCAATTCGGCTCCCAGCCAATGCAATCGGAGCGCGCCCAAGATGGTCTGCGTGACGATCGCCGCGGCCGGACCGACATCCAGGTTGGGCCGGAAGATTCCTTCGGTGATCCCGCGTTGCACGACGTCGCGCACGAGGTCGTGCAGGGGGGCGAGCACTCGGGCGTAGTCGCGGGGGCGGGTTTCGGCCAGGTGCTGGTTGTAGAGGTTCATCGCCCGGTTCAGGCTGTCCTGCGTGCTCGACTCGGGTTCCGCGCTGATCCGGTCGATGATCAACTTGATCGCGGATGTGCAATCCATATCTGCGGTCTCGGCGCGCCAGGCCCGCGCCGACTGCGCCATCGTCCGCTCCAACAGCGCGATCAGCAGTTCGTCTTTGCTGCTGAAGTGTTGGTAGAAGGCGCGCAGCGACGTCTTGGAGCGGGCGACGACTTCTTGCACCGTGAAGTCGGTGCGTCCGGTTTCGCCCAGGATCTCGACCGCGGTCTTGATGAAGCGGGCGTCGCGGGTCGTCGGTTCGGCTTCGTCGCCCTGGGCCATGCCGCCTCCTCGTTCGCACGCTGTGCACGCAGTGAGAACGAGGTTACCGCGCTTTGATGCCGACCGTCCTTCTCATTTTCGACGAGCCCGATTGGCGTTCGACGCCTGACGTCGGCCGTTTTGCGACACTGGCTCTTGTGTCGGAAGAAAAGTTGGAACCGTCGGCTACCCGCGTGGCCGAACCCGCGCCGCCGGATTCCAGCCCTTCCGACCGCGCCCATATCCCGCTGCTACTGATCCTGTTCATCAGCAGCGGATGCGCTGCATTGATCTTCGAGATCGTCTGGTTTCAGCTTCTGCAACTGGTGGTCGGATCTTCGGCGGTGTCCCTCGGCGTCCTGCTCGGCACGTACATGGGCGGCATGTGCCTCGGCAGCCTGCTGCTGCCCCGCTACGTTTCCGCGCGCAGGCATCCGCTCCGGGTGTACGCGTTCATCGAAGGCGGTATCGGCATCTGTGGCCTTCTGGTGCTCTTGGTCCTGCCGTCGCTCGACCACCTCTATGCCGCCGTCGGCGGCAGCGGCCTGTTCGGAATCCTGATGCGTGCGGTGGTCGCGGCCGTGTGCCTGCTGCCACCGACTCTGCTGTTGGGCGCGTCCCTTCCCGCGATCGCCCGCTATGTCGAATCGTCGCCGGGAGGCGTCGCCAAGCTCGGCTATTTCTATGGCGGCAATATCGCCGGCGCGGTGGGCGGATGCCTGCTCGCAGGCTTTTATCTGCTGCGCGTCTACGACATGGTGACAGCCACCTATGTCGCTGTCGCGATCAACGCCGTCGTCGCAGGACTCAGCTATCTCCTTTCGACGCGGATCCGCTATCAACCGACCGCCCCCGCCGATTCGACCGGTGGCGACGCGCCGGTGGCGCACGGCTCCGTGTACGTTGCCATCGGCCTTTCCGGGTTGACCGCGCTCGGGGCGGAAGTCGTATGGACGCGCCTTCTTTCGGTCATGCTCGGCGCGACGGTGTACACCTTCTCGATCATCCTTGCGGTGTTCTTGGCAGGGTTGGGCATAGGCAGCGGCGTCGCGTCTCATATCGCGCGCCAGACCGCAAACCCGCGCGTTGCGCTCGGCGTATGCCAGCTGCTGCTCGCCGCGGCGATCGCCTGGACCGCCTACGCGTTGGCGGATTCGCTACCCAACTGGCCGATCGATCCGCTGCTCGCCAAGAGCGCGGTGTTCAATTTCCAGGTCGACATCATGCGCTGCATGTGGGCCGTCTTTCCCGCCGCGTGCCTGTGGGGTGCGAGCTTCCCGTTCGCGTTGGCCGCTGCCGCACACCGCGGGGAAGATTCCGGAATCTTGGTCGGCAGAGTGTATTTCGCCAACACCGTCGGCGGAGTCATCGGCGCCCTGGCCTTCAGCATCGTGCTCATCCCGTGGATTGGCACGCAGGATTGCCAGCGCCTGCTGATCGGGCTCACCGCTATTGCCGCTCTGACTGCCCTCGTGCCCGGTGCGCGATCACTCGGAAAACGTGGAACCGCAATGACTGTCGCGGCGGTGGTCGCCGTCGTCTGGATGATCGCCAACATCGCCCCGGTGCCGTGGCTGGCCATTGCCTACGGCAGGCGGATGATTCTGCAACGGGACCCCGGGCGCGCGCTGTATATCGGCGAAGGCCGCAACTACTCGGTCGTGATTTCCGAGCCGCCCGACGGTAACCGGTACTTCCACGTCGCCGGGAAAGTGGAGGCTTCCACCGATGTCGGCGACATGCGCCTGCAGCGCATGCTCGGCCACATTCCCGCGCTGTTTCACCAGGACCCCAAATCCGTTTTGGTGGTCGGCTTCGGAGCGGGCGTCACGGCAGGCACCTTCACGCTCCACCCGACAATCCAGGCGATCACGATCTGCGAGCTGGAGCCTCTCGTTCCGCCCGCTGCGACGAAATATTTTCAGAAGGAAAACTATGACGTCGCAAAGGATTCCCGCACGACGATCCACTACGACGATGCTCGGCACTTCATCCTCACGTCGAAGAAGAAGTTCGACATCATCACCTCAGATCCGATCCATCCGTGGGTCAAGGGGACGTCGTCTCTGTATTCGAAGCAGTACTTCGACCTCGTCAAGCAGCACCTGAACCCCGGCGGCATCGTCACCCAGTGGGTGCCGTTGTACGAAAGCGACCGCGCCACCGTAAAGAGTGAGCTCGCAACGTTTTTCGATGCGTTCCCCAACGCCACCGTGTGGGGCAACACGATCAACGGGCAGGGAAACGACATCGTGTTGATGGGCCAGGTCGAGCCGATGCACCTCAATGTCGACGCGCTGCAAGAGCGCTGGAACCGTGCCGACTACTCGCGCGTCACGCAGTCGATGGGTGCGGTGAACTTTCACAGCATCACCGACGTTCTCGCCACCTACGCCGGCCGCGCGTCGGATTTGAAACCCTGGCTCGCCGGCGCCGACATCAATGACGACATGAGCATGCGACTGCAATACCTGGCCGGCATGGGCCTCAATGTCGACGACCCCGGCTCGATCTACGCGGAGATGCTCACGTATCGCCGCTTCCCGCGTGAGCTGTTCACCGGCTCCGAGCAGCGCGTCGGCAACCTGGAAGACCAGCTGGGCACAAACGGCTAGTCGGCCGTCACCTTCCCGACGTCTTCCAGGTTCACGCCCGCGGTCTCGATGCGGAACAGGTAGGTCACCACGGCTCCCAGCAGGAAGCACGACGACCAGACCCCACAGCAGCGCGGTTGTCCCGATGGTCTTCAGCAGGATGGGGAACAGGAACGCCGTCAACACCGCACCGATCTTGGCGAAGGACGCGGCGAAACCGGCGCCCTTGCCCCGCACCTCGGTGGGGAAGACCTCGCCCGCAAGCAGATACGTCATGGCGTTCGGCCCGAAGTTGACCATGAAGTAGAACAGCGTGAAACCGAGGAAGAGCAACCACATGACGTTGCTGCCGTCTGGGCGGATGGATAGTCCGGCCAGCAGCATTCCCACCGCGCAGCCGATGAAGCCCCAGATTTGCAGTTTGATCCGGCCGACTCGGTCCACCAGGAAGATGGCGATGATGACGCCCAAGACGAACAGCGTGTCCATCATGGCCGAGCCCTTGGCGCCCAGCATGTCGTTGTGGATGGTGTCGGCCAGGGCGTGGGATTTCGACTCCTTGCCGATGACCGCGGCCAGAATCGTCGGTGTGAAGATGCCGATGCCGTAGACGCCCAGGTCCTGCAAGAACCATGGAACCGAAGCCAGGATCGTCGCGCGACGGTTTTTCTTCTTGAACAACGCCACATAGGTCCCGTGACCTTCGGCGGCCTTGGCCTTGGCCTGATCGGCCAGGTGTCCCAGCGACACGCTCTTGGGGTACTGCGGGTTGCGCTTGAGCAGTTGGGTGGTGGCTTTCTCCCCGTGTTCGATCCGGCCTTTCGACACCAGCCAGTGCGGGCTCTCCGTGACGTACAAGCGCCCGATGACGACAAGGATCGCCGGGACGATCGCCGAGGCGTACATGATCCGCCATGCGCCCACGTCCGGGTTCGCATACAGGATGCCGAAGCCCAGCGCTGTGCCGAAGAACGCTCCGACGGCCTGAAATGCGAACGCGCTCAGCACGAGTCGGCCCCGCATCGAGGTGGGGATGCTCTCCGAGATCACCATGTGCGCGGTCGGGTAGTCACAGCCCAGCGCGATTCCGGCCCCGAACAGACAGATGACCAGCGTGATGAAGTTGGGGGCGAACGTCAGCGCCACCAGGAACACAGCGAAGATGATCATCTCCGCGATGAACATCCGCTTGCGCCCGTAGGTGTCCGCCATACCACCGAGGGCCGTGGCACCGACCAGGATACCCGCCAGGGAAGCCGCGGTAACCAAGCCTTTGTCGGCTGCGTTCAGGTGGAATTGGATCGAGATCAGCGGCAGGGCCACCCCGGTCATGAACACGACCATGCCCTCGAAGAACTTGCCCGCGCAGGCGAGCGCCCAGATTCGGAACTGCATCGCGGTCATCGGCGCCGTCGGCAACACTGTGCCGTCGGCCCAGGTCGGCCGCTCGTCGATGTATTCCTGCACCGTCTTGCCGTTGAGTTGCGGTTTGTCTTGCGGTTTGTCGAGCGTGTCAGTCATGTCACCTCTCCGGTGCGGCGATCCAGCGCGGATTCGCTGGCAGGCACAGCCCACGACCAGCGTCAACTTCGCAGACGCTAAGTCAGACACCTGAACGTGCGCTGACGTCCGAATGAATTCGTCGACGGTGGTGGTTTCCCGGGGGCCGCTGCCGATCCTCGGCGACCCGGCACGCGTTCGCGCAATTGGCTTTGGTTCCAGAGCTTTTCGGACTCATACCGAGGGATCAATCGCGTCGCGGAGGGTCCACCCCGAGCGAGCCCGACGATTGCTTCACCTGTTGTTCGCTTCCGGATTGGTTCGATTTCGATATCGGTGACTTTTAATGATCGCGGACGTGCTCGACCGACGCGCGGCGCTGAGGCGCGCCGATGTGCGGCCAACCGGTGGTTCGCCAGGAGGCAAACATGAAGCAGCTCAACGGATCCCGGATCGCCGTCAGCCTGCTCGCCGCAGGTGTGCTCGCACTCTCGGGATGTACGCACCTGGACACGCCGCCGTCGTACGCGAAGGGAGTCCACGTCGAATGCGGTGGCAAGCAGGACCTGACCGGCAGCGGTTCGACAGCCCAGGCCAACGCGATGACCCATTTCATCACCAGCTACGAAGAATCCTGCTCGGGCAAGCAGCTCACCTATTCGGCCACCGGGTCCGGTGCCGGCATTCAGGACTTTCTCGCCGCCAAGACCGACTTCGGCGGCTCGGACTCTCCGCTGAGCGGTGATGAGCTCACGGCCGCCAAGCAGCGTTGCGGCGGCGCCGACGCGTGGGACCTGCCGGTCGTCTTCGGTCCGATAGCGATCACCTTCAACGTCAAAACGACAGACGTGCTCGACCTCGACGCCGTCACGCTGGCGAAAATCTTCAGCGGTGCGATCACCCGCTGGGACGACCCGGCGATCACCGCGCAGAACGGCAAGATGCCCGCCGAGGACATCCACGTCGTCTACCGCAGCGATGCGTCGGGAACCACCGATAACTTCCAGCAGTACTTGCAAGCAGCCTCCGGCGGCGCGTGGACCAAAGGCGCGGGCAAGGCGTTCAACGGCGGCGCCGGGACGTCAGCGGCAGGCAACGAGGGCACGGCGGAGGCCGTGAAGAACACCGAAGGTGCCATCAGCTACAACGAGTGGTCATATGCGATGAAGCAGCACCTCGATGCCGCGGGAATCAAGACTGCCGGCGGAGTCGTGCACATCGGCAACGACTTTGTCGGCAAGACGATCTCGAACGTCACCATCAAAGGCGCGGGTAACGATCTGGCGCTTGATCTTGCCAAGGTCTATGCCGCGTCGACCCCCGGGGCGTATCCGATCCTGTTGGCCAGCTATGAGCTTGTCTGCGCCAAATACCCGGACGCCGAAGCCGGCAAGGCGGTGAAGGCGTTCATGCAGTCGACCGTCACCGATGGACAACAAGGCCTCACCCAGCTCGGCTACATCCCGTTGCCGGCCGATTTCCAGAGCAAGGTGGCCGCTGCCGTCAACAGCATCAGCTGAGGGTCGGAGCACGTTGGGTGCCACATATTCGGCACCCCCCGCACCTGGAGTCACCGGGTTCAACCGGCTAGGGTGCCGCCTGCAGATCGGCTGCGGCGGCGGCGAGCAATGCGTCGCGGTCGCGGTGCAAGGGCGGATAGATACGCCGGGTGTTGATGGTGTGTTTGGTGTCCTTGGCCTCCTCGCCGCACGCGACGACGTGGCGATCCCAGCCCTCGGTGTATATCGCGCCGGCCGGCCCCAGGTCGAGAACCGTGACATACCAGGGGATCCGCAACGGTTTCATCGGCTCGCCCAGGAGATCGCCGACGACGTTGTATCCCGCCCAGCGGCCCATCGGGCGGCCGTGCTGGCAGGACATCACCGACATGTGCTCATCGTCCACTTTCGCGGCGGCGACATCACCAGCGGCGAACACCGCGGGCACACCGCGGACCCGCAGATAATCGTCGACCGGGAGTCGACCTGACCGGTCACGAGCTACCCTGAAGTCCGCGGTCCGCGGGCTGGCCCGCATGCCGGCACACCAGACGACGGTCGCGGCCGTCAACACCTCACCCGAGGAGAGCGCCACGGAGCGCTCGTCGATGGCGGTGACCTCCGCGCCCAACACGGTCTCGATCCCGGTTTGGTCCAACGCCGCCTCGATGATCGGTCGCGCGGAGGCGCCCATGTCCGAGCCCACGAAGGGGCTGCGGTCGATGAGGATGACCCGCGGCGTCACGCTGTGTGCGGCAAAGGCATCGGCGAGCGTCGCGGGCAGCGCGGTCGCCGCTTCGATCCCCGTCAAGCCCGCCCCCACGACGACTACCGTCTCGGCCCCGAGGTCAAGCGGGCACTCGGCAAGCCGGCGCAGGTGGGCGTGCAGGGTGCTCGCTGCGTCGTGGGTGTCGATGTCAAAGCCGAACTCCCGCAGGCCAGGAATGTCGGGCTTGGCCACCTGGCTGCCCAACGCGAGTACCAGGCGGTCGTAGCGGTGTGTGCCAGCGCTGGATGTCACGACCCGTGCCTGGGCATCGATCGCCGTCACCTCGCCGGTGATGTGTTTGATGCCGACCGGATCGAGAAGATCGCTGAGCGGTATACGCGATGGGCTCAGGTCGGTTTCGTAGTTGCGTACGCGGATATCGTGGTAGGGCGTGGAACTGACCATCGTGACATCGACGGTTCCCGGCGCCACACCAAGCTCGTCGAGTCGTCGGGCTGCCGCGAGCGCCGCCCACAGACCCGCAAACCCGGACCCGAGAATCAGGACATGCGCGCGATCGGCCACTGCGCTCAGCCGCCGCGCTCTTCGATCATCGCCGAGCGGTTGACCTTCGTCGCCGCGGTTCGGGGAATCTCGTCGACGAACTCCACCGTCTTGGGAACCTTGTAGGCGGCCAGTCGGGCTTTCGCGTAGGCGATGACGTGATTTTCGCTGAGCGGGTTCACCGGGTCGGCCAGTTGAATCACGGCGTGTACCCGGCGTCCCCACTCGGGGTCGGACAGGCCGATGACGACGACGTCGGCGATGCCCTCGTGTTCGACGAGCGCACATTCCACTTCTGCGGGAAAGACATTGGCGCCGCCGGTGATGATCATGTCGCTGCGGCGATCGGCGATGTAGAGGTATCCGTCCGCATCCAGGTGACCGATGTCGCCGGCGGTGCGGAAACCGTCGGGCGTCGACGGCAGCAGCGGTGCTCCACCGAGGTAGCGATACCCGGCACTCATCGGTGAGCGCAGATAGACCTCACCATGCTCGTCGATACCCACCGGCCGGCCATCCAGGCCCAGGATCCGAACTTCGGTGTCCCGGAAGCCGCGGCCGACGCTGCCGCGGTGGGTCAACCACTCGTCTCCGCGCAGGGCCGTCAGCCCGAGGCCTTCGGTCATGCCGTACGCCATCACGACTTGTTCGGGGCTGAGCAGATCGAACCAGGTGTGCAGCAACGCATGTGGCATCACCGCCGCGCCTTGCAGTATGTAGGCGATGCTGGACAAGTCCCGCTGAAGGATATCGGGAAGAGCAGCGATGCGGGCCAACATGGTTGGCGTCGCTGTGAAATTGGTGACCTGATATTTCTCGATTGCGTCGACGACGGTTGCCGCATCGAACTTTTCGAGCACCACCAGTTGGTCACCGCCCAACAGGTAGGTGAGTGGTGAGAAGCCATTGGTGTGATACATCGGCCCGGGGACCAGGATCGTCTGCGGCTGGGCCGTCGGCGTCCACGCCGCCAGGAACGGGAAGGACGACTCTGGTGTCCAGATTCCTTGTGCCAGCGTCAGGATGACTTTGGGCAGGCCGGTCGAGCCGCTGCTGCATATTCCGTTGGCGTTGGGGGAGACCACTTCGGGAAGCGGATCGTCGGACTCGCCGGCGGCGCGACAAGGTCAGCGCGTCCCGGGTCTGCTCGTCGAGAACGACGACCGGGTCGATCACTTCCAGCACCCGGGACCGCTCCCAATCGGGCAGGTCCCAGCGCATCGGAACCGGAACGGCGCCGATCTTCCAGCAGCCCAGTGCGGCCAGCACCAGCTGCTGCGAGTTCGGGATCGCCAGTGCAACAAGCGAACCGACCGTCGCGCCCGCCGCCGCCAGTGCCCGCCCCCATTGATTGGCCCGGCGATCCAGTTCGGCGAACGTCAGCGACTGCGCGGTGCCGTCGCGCGCGATGACGGTCAGCGCCGTGTCATTACCACGGTGTTCGGCGAGCTGGGAAAGCTTGCTGCCGAAGGGTATTCCGTCCTCTGGCGGAGTGGCGTTGAGCCCAGCGGCGGCAGTTTGGGTACTCATGCCGATACCGGTCCGGAGAACAGCGTCTCGAACTGGCCGCCTGGGACATCCGACGTCAGACGTATCGCGAGCACCTCGGCGCTGACCGGCAGCCGGATCAGCGACTGCGTGTGCCGGTCGAGCACGCTGACGTCCGACTCGTCGCAGAAGCCCAGTGCGCCGAGCAGTTGGTGAGCGGTGCGCAGCACTTGGCGTGCGGTGTCGGCGGCCTTGAGTCGAAGTATCAGAGCATCGGACGAACGCACCTGTGCCGGAGTCGATTCCATTCGGCTGATGGTGTACTTGGCCAACTCGGAGAGCCCCCGCGCGGCGACCGAGGCGTCGGCGACCGTGAAGCGCACCGCCTGGAATTCGGCCAGCGGCTTGCCGAACTGCGTCCGGTCGGCGACGTGGTGCCGGGTGATGTCCAGGGCCTGCTGAACAGCGCCCAGAATCCGCCACGAGCCGAGGTTCAGATGCAGATCGACATCGGCTGACGGCACGGTGCCGTCGGGCGGGCTCAACGTGGCAGGCACCAGGAACGGTCCGAGTTTGGCGCTGGTCCGCGATGACGGCCGCACCTGATAGCGCGTGCCGTCGAGGTCGGTGGCGATCCAGTCGCCGGCCAGGTCCCCGTGGTCGATGCGCGGCGCTTCGGGATTCACCAGCGCGAGCCGCGCGCCGTCGATCGCCAGCAGTTCCTCGACGAGCGGATAGGGCAGCGCTGTCGCGCCGGCGGCCTGGCAGAGCACCGCGGCGGCCAGCAGATCCTCGGCGGATGACCGGACGTCGAGATCGAACGCGCCGAGATCGGACAGCGCGGTTCGGGCGTCGGCGCGGAGCTGCTCCTCGGTCTCGGCGCGCAGCGCGGCCTGCGGACCGCCGAGCCGGACGAACCGTTTGGCGGCGACAGCACCGAACTCGGCGATATCTTCTGGCAGAGCGGTTTTCATCCGTTGCCTCCCAACGCTTCGCGTGCGACGAGCATCCGCTGGACTTCGATCGTGCCAGACGCCACGGTGGCCGCCTGGGCGTAACGCCAGTGGTCCTCGATCGCGCCGTGCAGAGCCGCCGACGAGCCGCTGTCCAGTGCCGACGGGCCGAGCACGTCGAACAGCAACTCGGCGACCTGCTGATCGCACGTGGTGGTGGCGATGCGGGCTGCGCTGGCCGCCGCGCCGGCCGATGGGTCGTCTTGCAGTGACACCGCTCGGTAGGCCAACAGCCGGGCGACCCGCAGGTCGATCAGAGCCCGCACCCAGCGGGTGCGGATCGACTCGGGCAGCTTCTCCCAGTCGTCGCCGAGTTCGTTCTGCACCCGGTCCAGTAGCGACTCGCACCGTGCATACCGGGCGATGCCGACGCGTTCGAAGGCGAGTGCTTCGCGCATCACCCGCCAGCCGTCGCCCACCTCGCCCAGCACCTCGTCGGCGCTCACCTCGACATCGTCGAGGAAGACTTCGTTGAGATGGTGGGGCCCCAGCATCGACCGGATTGGCCGCACGGTGATGCCGGCCCGGTCCATGGGAACCAGGAAGAGACTGAGCCGCTTGGCTTTCGGCGCGCTCGGATCGGTGCACGCCGCCAGCACACACCAGGACGCCATCCGGGCGTAGGACGTCCAGACCTTCTGCCCGGTGACACGCCAGCCGGCACCGTCAGCAACGGCGCGGGTGCGCAGCGACGCGAGATCGGTCCCGGCCTCCGGCTCGGAAAACCCTTGACACCAGATCACCTCGCCGGCCGCGATCGCCGACAGGTGCCGTTCCTTCTGTTCGGCGGTTCCGTACCGCATCAGCGCGGGCCCGACCCAGTTGATGCCCATGTATTGCGCACCGCGGGGTTCGTGGTGCGCCCACATCTCCTCGCGCAGCACGGTCTGCTGCCATACCGAACCACCGCCGCCGCCATGTTCTTTCGGCCACGCCAGGGCCAGTAACCCGTCGGCGGCGAGCAGCTTGCAGAACGACTCGGTGGTCGCGAGGTCCTGCGGGTCGTCTGTGCAGGCGCCGAGGAAGCCCTCCGGGATATGCGTGGCTATCAAAGTCCGCAGGCGTTCTCTGAGGTCGACGGCGTCGGCGCCGAGGTCGTAATCCATCGTCATCCCTTCGGCAATCCGAGCAGTCTCTCGGCGATGATGTTGCGTTGGATCTCAGACGTCCCGCCGTAGATGGTCGCCGCCAGCGCGTCTTGGCGTTCGAAGAGCAGGTCGGTGTCGTCGATCGAACGCGGCCCGGCGGCCGCCGCGGCGAGCTCCCAAACACGTTGGAGTGTCTGCGATCCGAGGAGTTTGAGAATGTCGGCTTCGGGGCTCGGCCGCCCGTCGAGCTCGTTGTGCAACGCGCGATATCCGGTTGCGCGCAACGCTTCGGCGTCGGCGAGCAGCGAGCCGAGTTCGGTGAAGACCTCGCCTGCGGCGTAGTCGTCGTGGGTGGTCCCGGATTCGCGCACGGAGTTGAGTCCGCGTTGGATCTCGACCCAGTTCATGATCCAGATCATCTGCCGCTCATGGTTCAGCGACGACATCGCCACCTGCCAACCGCCGTTGAGGGGGCCGAGCAGGTTCTCCGCCGGGATTTCGACGTCGTCGAGAATGACCTCGCAGAAGGTCTCGTCGGAGACGGACGCCATGCGGATGGGTTCGATGGTCACGCCGGGCGATTCGAGATCGAGAATGAGGCAGGAGATCCCGCGGTGTTTGGGGGCATCCGGATCGGTGCGGGCGTAGAGCGTGCACCATTTCGACACGTGCGCGTGGGTGGTCCAGATCTTTCTGCCTTTGACCCGGAATACGTTTCCTTCTGGGCCATCGCGCACCGCGCGGGTGCGCAAGCTCGCGAAGTCGGAGCCGGCTTCAGGCTCCGACATACCCAGTGCCCACCACTCGTCACCGCGCAGCAGCGGAACCAGCAGTCGGTCGATCTGCTCGACGGTGCCGAACTCGCGGATCCCCGGCGCGGCGACGCCCGGCCCGGCGACGCTGGGCAACTTGGGCGCCGACCGCAGGGCTGCTTCCAGCCGGATCTCCATCGCCTCGGCCAGGCCCAAGTCCCGACCACCGTGCTCCCGTGACCAGGTGGGCTGCAGCCAGCCCGCGTCGAATGCGGCGCGTTGATGTGCACGACGAAGGTCGATGTCCCAGCGGTATTCGCGATAACGCTCGTAGTAGTCACTCGGCAGGAAGTCCGCGAGCCACGCGGCGTATTCGGCGGTCAGCTGGGTCATCCTGCGCCTCCGGCGAAACGACGGCCCACCGCGTGATAGAGCGCGCGGCTGTCGCCCAGCGTCGAAGCCCCTTGCCATGCATGCCGCAGATACAGATGTATGTCGTGCTCCCAGGTCTGCCCCAAGGCCCCGTGTACTTGGACGGCCGTGCGGGCACAGCCGACCGCCGCCTCGCCGGCCGCCGCCTTGGCCAGTGCTGCCGCGTTCCAGCCTGCGGCCGGCGATGTGGTCGGATCGTCGAGCCGCGCTGCCGCCGCGTACGTCAGCCCGCGGGCCCGCTCGAGCGCGACGTAGTTGTCAGCCAGGGCATGCTTGATGCCCTGGAACGCGCCGATCGGCTTGTCGAACTGGCGTCGTGTTTTCGCGTGTTCAACCGAGCGGTCGAGGACCGCGCCGGCGACGCCGACCAGGTCTGCGGCCGCTGCGACCAGCGGTCCGGCGATCGCTGATTCCAGGTCCACCGGAGCGACGGCTAACGGCGCGGCGTCGATCTCGACGTCAGCGACCGGTTGCGCGGGATCGGTGCATTCGGCCTCCTGCAGCGTGACGCCGTCGCTCACCCGCACGACGGCCGCGACCGGCCCGTCTGGCGCCGAGGCCAGTGTGACGATCAGCTCGGCGCGGGGCAGGCCCGGCGCCGCGACGGCGTGCCCCTGCACGCGGCCGTGCTGCAGCGTCGTCGGCACGCCCGGCAGCCGGTACCCGGGCGGATGAACGGCCAGTGCGGCTACCACGCCGCTGCCGATATCGCTCAGCACGTCAGCGGCAGCGGGGCCGGCGGCACGCAGCACGCCCGCAGCCAGGCCGACGCTGGACAGCAACGGAATAGGCGCGATCGCCGCGCCGCACTCCTCGAGAACCACGGTGAGATCCAGCAGGCCGAATGCATCGTCGCCGCCGGCGCCGGGTACGGCGAGTTCGGTCCAGCCAAGACCGACCACTGTTTTCCACACCGTCCGCCAGCGCTGGGGATCGGTCATCGCCTGGCGTGTTACCGCCGGCGGGCATTCGGTGCGCAGGACGTCGCGCACGCTGTCGCGCAGCGCCAGCTGACCCGAATTCAGTCCGACATCCATAAGGCCCCTAACATAGTAAAAATAGTAAACTAGCGCGACAAACGTCAATCGTTACGGCGTCGTGCTGAGCAATCCGTATGGAGGTTGGCAATGGCCGAGTGGTACCTGTTCCTGCCGCAAGTGCGGGTCCCGGTCGCCGACATCGTCGAGCGGGCGCAGCACGCGGAGGCCAGCGGATTCACCGGCATAGCCTTCATCGACCATCTGGAGGCGCCCGGTCTCCCCGATGAAAGCATTTGGGAGGCAATGAGTGTCGCGACCTGGGTGGCCGCGAAAACTGAGCGGCTACGGATCGGGCACCTGGTGCTCTGCGACGCATTCCGCCACCCGGCCGTACTGGCGAAGCAGGCCGTCACCTTGTCGGAGGCATCCGACGGCAGGTTCGACCTCGGCCTCGGCTCCGGTTCGTGGCCTGCAGAACTCACCAGATTCGATGTTGGACAACAAGACCCGAAGGCGAGGGTCCAGCAGCTCGAACGGCATCTCGGCTTGATCAGCGACTATTGGGGACGGGGCGAGGATGCCGCGCGCAGCCAGTCACCACGCCCCACCCATCACATCCCGTTGCTGCTCGGCGGAACGGGACCGCGGATGATGGAACTTGTTCGCAAACATGCGGATTGGTGGAACATCCCGGCAAACCACATCGACAAGCTGGCGGAGTTGGCGCCTGCTACCGGCTCGGCCCGGGTGTCGATTCAGCAGATGATCGGATTCGTTCGCAAAGACAGCGATCCCGAAAAGGTGCGCGAGATAAGCACCCGGCGTTTCGGAAATCTCGGATCGGGTCTCGTATGCGGCGACGCCGACGAATTGTCCGGACATTTCTCGAAATTGTCCGGTCAAGGTGTCGAGCGCTTTTACGTGTGGTTCGCTGATTTCGCCGCACCCCAATCACTGCACGAATTCGGCGAATCGGTGATCAAACCCTTCGCCGGTTAGCGGCTAGTGCCGCTGCGCGGCTCGTCGGCGCGCTTCGGTGGGTACAACAGGCTGGCGGGCGAACGGCCCGCGCGGAACCGCGGACAGCCGGATCTCCGGCAGATCGACTGACGGGTCGACGGTGTCGAGCCAGGCCACGGTCTCGGCGACATCGGCGACTTGGATCGCGTTCATCTCGAACGGGACATCCTGCAGCATCTCGGTTTCCACCGGGCCAGGCGTCACGATATGGACGGCGATGCCGTCACGGTCGACTTCGGTGGCCAGTGCGCGGGCAAAAGCGTTCATCCCCGCTTTGGACGCCGAGTAGGCGGTGCGGGCCATCATCGGTTCGTGCGCCGCGGACGACGAGATGAAGATCAGCCTCGAGCCCGCGCGCATCTTCGGTAGCGCGGCGGAGGTCACCACGAAGCACGAATCCAGGTTGGCCGACATGATCGTGCGCCACTGCTCGAAAGTCTGTTTGCGCGCGTAGGTTCCGCCGAGCGTGCCTGCCGCATGCACCACCAGATCGATTGTCTCCAGCGGGCTTATCGCGTCGGCGAAGCCTTCCGGATCCGACGCGTCGGCCGCGATGTGGCGGGCGCCGAGTTCGTCGGCTGCCGCGCGCAACGGGTCGACGCGGCGCGCTGAAACCACGACGTCGTAACCCAGTTCGCACAGTTTGGCAGCACAGGCTTTGCCGATTCCGCCGCTGCCACCGGTCACCAGTGCGGTTCTGGCACCGATTCGCTCGTCCACGATCTAAAGATGACGGTTGTCCCGCGGGCGGCCCAACGCCTGCGGCGACACCGCGTAGATCCGTTGGTTCGGTCCGGCGGCCAGCACGTGGCTCTGGGTGTCGGACAGATGCCGGGCGGCGACCCGGCGGGCCCGGTCGACGTCGCCGGCCTCGATCATGTCGGCGAGCTTGACGTGAGTGTTGAGCACGGCGCGACGTTTGGTCAGCGACGGATAGGTGCCCTTGGCAGCGCTCTCGGCAGCCCACTGCTGCTCGTGGCTGGTCCACAGCGTTTCCAAGGTGCCGACGACGGCGATGATGGTGCGATTGCCGCAGCCGCGGACGACGGAATCGTGGAACCTGCGGCCGATTTCGGTGAACTCGGGCCCGTCTTCCAGATGGGTCTCCATCGCGTCGTTGATCTCTTTGAGTTCGGGCACGATGGTGTCTGCGCGATCGGGTCGCTGCGCGGCCAGTGCCGCGCACGCGGGTTCGAGTTCCAGTAACGCCGTCCCGAGGTCGGCGACGACAACCGACTCGCTCTGCAGCAGCAGACCCAACATGTAGGCGGCGCTGGTCTTTGCGGGAGCATGGACGATGGCACCGCCACGGTTGCCGCGACGGACCGACACCAACCCCTCGGTCTCCAGGATTCGCAGCGCCTCTCGCAGCGAGACAAGGCTGACGTTGAATTGCTCGACAAGCACTTCTTGGCGAGGCAGCAAATCCCCGTCGGCCAAATCGCCGTCGATGATCTGGCGCCGCAACTCGTCCGCGACGATCTCGGCGATCCGCGGCGCAGACAAGCGACGTCGTGCCTCGGGGCCAATTCCCAGCGCAGTCATCTGATTCCAGCAGCGGCACGTTGGTCAGAGTCGCGGCGCCGCACCCGCCAACTCTATTTACTACAATCTTAGCAGTAATGGCATAATAACTTCGCTGGTCAAGAGCACGGATCGGCGATGATCAGCAAAGTTATACCCGACGACGTGGACGGGCACAGGTTGAGCGACGGGCACGGCAGCCGACCGACACCGCTGGACGATGTCCGTGTTGTCGAGATCAGTGACCGGATAGCCGGCAGTTACTGCGGCAAGTTGTTGGTCGACGCTGGGGCGCAGGTCAGGAAAATCGAGCCGCCGCAGGGGGATTGGCTGCGGAGCTTCACCGCCAGCGCCGTTCCCACGCCAGACGGGACGGATTCACCCCTCTTCGGTTTTCTCAATGCCGGCAAGCGCAGCCTGACGTGGCCCGTCGCTGACCTGAGCGCCGAATTGGCCGGCGCCGACGTCATCGTTGTGACGGCGACCCGACGCCGGGCAGCTGAGCTGGGCATCGATCCGCAGCAGGTGCTCGCGCAGTTCCCGAAGGCTGTTGTCGTCACTATCTCCGACTTCGGCTGGACCGGGCCTTTCGCCGACCGTGCCGCCAGCGAATTCACCCTGCAGGCATGGTCGGGTTTGACCGGATTCCGCGGCGACCCGGCCGGACCGCCGATCGCGATCGGCGGTGACCTCGGGGAGTACATGGGTGGAGTGTTCGCCGCGTTCGGTGCGCTGGCGATACTGAGCCGCGTCGAGCGGGGCGGACCCGGTGAACACCTTGATCTGTCCATGCTGGAGGCAATCACGCTGATGCAAAGTGGCGAGTGGCTGCACAGCCAACTGCTGCAGGTGCCACCGGTTTCGCGCACCGTCGAAGTGCCGTCGATCGAGCCGGCCAAGGACGGCTACATCGGAATCACCATGGTGACAGGTCAGCAGTGGTTGGACTTCGCCGCGATGGTCGACTGTGCCGAGTTGACCGAACTTCCGCAGCTCAGTTTTCAGATCGGGCGATGGGAATACCGCGATTTCATCCGCGACCGGATCCGGCCCTGGCTGGCCGAACGCACCGTCGAGGAGATCGTCGAACTCGGACAGCTCTTCCGCCTGCCGATCGCGGCGCTGGGCGACGGGTCGACCATCCGGGACACGGCGTATGCGAAAGAACGCGAGGTCTTCGTACGCAACCCGGCGGGCTTTCATCAGCCGCGCACTCCATGGCTGATGTCACGGTGTCAGCCCGCGCCGCTGCATCCCGCGCCGTCGCTGGGTGAGGCCGACGACACCGCGCCGTGGCCACGACGCGAAGACGGTGAGCCACCGTCGGATTCGCAACTGCCGTTCGCGGGTGTTCGCATCGTCGACCTGACGGCGTTCTGGGCCGGACCCGCCGCGACTCATCTGCTTGCCGCGTTCGGCGCGGACGTCGTCAAAGTCGAGTCGATTCAGCGCCCCGACGGCATCCGGTACTCGGGCGGCATGCGAAAAGACGTCGACGACTGGTGGGAATATGGCTGGGTGTTCCATGCCATGAACACCAACAAGCGTTCGGTGACAATGGATTTGGGATCCACCGACGGCCGTCACCTGTTCAACCGGTTGATCGCCGACGCCGACGTCGTGATCGAGAACTTCTCACCGCGGGTGATGGACCACTTCGGCCTGAGCGCCGACGAGTTGTTGGCGGTCAATCCGCGACTGGTGATCGCCCGGATGCCCGCGTTCGGACTGGACGGCCCGTGGCGCGACCGGGTCGGGTTCGCGCCGACCATGGAACAGATCGCCGGGCTGGCATGGGTGACCGGGCTGCCCGACGGTCCGCCCGTCCCGCCCAGGGGAGCGTGCGATCCGCTGGCGGGCGTTCACGCCGCCTTCGCTGTGACGGCCGCGCTGAGCTACGCGCGCCGCACCGGACAAGGCCAACTGGTCGAGCTGCCGATGATCGAAACGGTCATGAACGCCACCGCGATTCAGCCGATGGAGGCCGAGCTGTTCGGTGTCACGCTGAGCCGCCGGGGCAATCGCGGTCATGGCGGGGCCGTTCAAAACCTCTACCGTTGCGCGGGCGACGACGACTGGATCGCCCTCACCATCGGCACTGACGACCAGTGGCACGCGCTGGTCGAGGTCATGGGCCGCCCGTCGTGGACCGACGACGACCGCTTCGGCACCGTCGCGGGACGGCGAGTGTGGGCCGACGACATCGACCGCGAACTGCAGCGCTGGTTCGCCGGCCAGGAGCTCAGCCGCGCTGTGGAAGACTGTGCCGGAGTGGGTATTCCGGCCGCACCGGTTGTTTCGCCGTCGCTGGTGACCGAGAATCCGCAGCTGACGGCCCGGGCGTTTTTCGAGACGCTCGATCACCCGCGCACCGGCCTGGGCCGCTACCCGCGTCCGCCGTTCGCGCCGCTCGCGGGCCAACACGTCTGGTTGTTGCGCCCGCCGCCGACGCTGGGCGAGCACAATGGCGAGGTGCTTTGCGACCTCTGCGGACTCGGCGACCAAGACCTCGCGCGCCTGTCGGCTGCCGGCGTGATCGGTACTCGACCCAAGGGTCTGTGAGCGTGCAATTTCCGAAGTCAATCAGGAGGAGCAAGCGATGCGAGTGATCGTCGACGAGAGTTTGTGCGAGGCAAACGGGTTCTGTGAATCTTTGGCGCCGGACTACTTCGAGATCGGGCAGTCCGACGTGGTGCACGTCGCCGACGGCGAGGTGCCCGAGCATCTGGAGATCGACGTGCGCGCCGCGATCGACCAGTGCCCCAAGGCCGCGCTGCGGCTTGCTGACTGACGGTCGGTCAATTATCGCGCGGTCAGCGTTATCGGCATTGCGTCGTAGATCGACATGTTCGTGGTCAGATTCGGATAAGCGACCTCGGCCGGACCGAGAGTGATGCTGTCGCAACGCATCAGCAGTTCATCCAGGACAGCGCGGATCTCCGCGCGGGCGAGCATCGCGCCCAGGCAGTGGTGTGCGCCGCCGCCCCCGAACGCCACGTGCGGGTTGGGGTGGCGTCCAATGTCGAACGTGAACGGCGAGGAGAAGACCTCCTCGTCACGGTTCGCCGAACGCAGCATCGACACCACCCGTTCGCCCTTGGGGATGTGCTGACCGTCCATCTCGATGTCGACCTTGGTGCTGCGGGTCCAGTACGCCACCGGCGACGCCCAGCGCAGCACCTCTTCGACGGCGCTGGACCGCACCGACTCGTCGTCGCGATACCGCTCGATCTGTTCGGGATTCGCGACGAATGCCTGCAGCCCGATGGCCAGCGCGTTCTTGGTCGTATCGCTGCCGGCGAACGCGAGCACGAAGAAGAAGAACTCGAGTTCGTTTGCGGCCAAGCTGAATTCCTCACCGTCATCACCGGTGATGACGCCGGATGCGATCGTGCTCCAGATGTCGTCGGCAGGATTACGCCGCTTCTCGGCGGTGAGCTCCATGGCGTAACCGAAGATCGACGCGAAAAGCTCGGCATCAATGGGACGACCCTTGCCGGTTTGCGCCTTGAGAATGTGGTCGAAGCCGTCGAAGATGCGCGGCCGGTCCTGTTCCGGAATGCCGATGATGTCGCCGATGACGGTCATCGGCAGTGCGTCGGCGACATCGTCGATCCAGTCGCCGCTGCCGCGGACGAGCAACTCGTCGATCATCCGCGACGCGCGGGCCCGGATGCCGTCTTCGAGCTTGGCGATCGCCCGCGGCGTGAATGCGCTGGAGATGAGTTTCCGGTGCTTGCTCTGTTCGGGCGGGTCCAGGGTGATGATGGTCGGATACGACGCGAACAGGTCGGCTGGTTGGATGAGCGGGCCGTCGCCGGCGGTGAACGAATCGGCATCGCGGTGTAGCCGCACCGCGTGCCGGTGCTTGGTGGTCATCCAGAAATCCCGCTTTACGGTTTTCGCGACGCCGGGCGTCAGCCCGTGCCGAAACAGTGGTCTGGTCTGGCGCAGTTCGGTGAACAACGCGTCGGGAAAGCCATTGCGCCACAGTCCGAAATCGGACAGATCGACTGTCGACATCGTCATCTGCGAACCTCGATTCACTCGGACGCCGCAACCGCGAAGGCGGCCGGTTTGCTGACTCACAGTACCGTCGGCTTCGGGGTGCGTTGACGTTCTATGCTTAAAATAGTAAAAATAGACGGAGTCTTCCACCACGTGGTGGGCGTAAGCGTGGCCGTGCGCCGGTTGGCTGCGCGGGAACGGAGAAATTAGTGACGGACACGGTTTCGGACACCTCCATCGACCCGTCGGAGCGCGAATTCGGGCCGAGCGGCATCAGCCTGTCGACGTACCGTTTCCCGACCGGATGGTTCATCGTCGGGTTCGCCTCCGACCTGGCTGCCGGCCAGGTCAAGCGGGTGCACTACTTCGGCGAGGAGATGGTGCTGTTTCGCACCGAGTCCGGCGAAGTACATGTGCTCGACGCCTATTGCCAGCACCTCGGCGCCAACATGGGTGTCGGCGGCACGGTCGAGGGCGAGAACATCGTCTGCCCCTGGCACGGGTGGCAGTGGCGCGGTGACGGAACCAATGCGCTGATCCCGTACAGCAAGATCGGTTGCAAGAACAATGTCCGCGTCCGGACCTACCACAGCACGGAGTGGTACGGATTCATCCTGGTGTGGCACGAACGGCACGGCCGTTCCCCGTACTGGCAGCCGCCGGTGCTGCCCGAGTTGGAGACCGACGAGTACTACCCGCTGCACCCGCACAGCCGCATGCTGAACAGGGTGAAGGTGCACGCGCAGATGATCATCGAAAATGCCGCCGACCCGTATCACGTGCAGTACGTGCACAAGGCGGCGAACCCGGCGAACACCACCTCGTTCGAGGTCGCGGGCTATCACTTGCACGCCACCGTCAGTGCCCACTTCGGCGGCGGGCGGGCGCAGACCTGGCTGACCCCGGACGGACCGGTCGACGCCAAGATCATCTATGACAACTACTCGCTGGGGCTGGGCATCGTCCGCTTCCCCACCGACCTGGTCGCCACCATCGAGGTGACCGGACAGACCCCGGTCGACGAGGATTACACCGACTACTTCTACACCCAGGCCTCCGTCCGCGAGCCCGGTGACACTGGCGACGTGCCCACTGGCCGTGCCGCTAAATTCCTTGCACTGCAACAAGAAGTCATCAAGCAGGACTTCTTCACCTGGGAGAACATGAAATACCTGGAGAAGCCGAACCTCGCACCAGAAGAGGCGCGCGACTACGCCGCCCTGCGACGCTGGGCGCATCGCTTCTACCCGGGCGAAGAGCCTTCGGCCGAGGATTTCGGTTACGACGCCCACGGCGAACCCGACCCGGCGGCTGCGAAGGTCTAGGCCTGCATGGCCCGCCTGCCGGCTGGGGCGGCACCCGAGTGCGACGACAAGCCCGTCGGCCCAGCTGATTTCGGTGTCGACCGGTTCAGCGTCGCCGCGGTGCTCGATGCTCGCGCTGAGCAGTTTCCGGACCGGGTGATGATGTCGATCAATGGCATCGACGTGACTTTCGAACAGATGCGGCGGCGGTCTTGCGCGGCCGCTCATGCCCTGTTGGACTTAGGCATTGGGCCAGGCGATGGTGTCGCGTTGTTCACCGCGACGTGCCCGGAGTGGATCTACTACTGGCTGGGCGCGGGACGCATCGGCGCGGTCGCCGCTGCGGTGAACGCGGCGAACAAAGGTGACTTCTTGCTGCACGCACTCCGGTTGTCGCGGGCGAAGGTCATCGTCACCGACGTCGAGCGGCAGCAGCGCGTCGCCGAGTTGGCCGATCGACTGCCCGATCTGAGAACGATTGTGGTTTCCGGTGTTTCGTTAGACGGGCAGGCGCGCGCCGTTGCCGATTATGTCGGTGACGTCGGGGAGATCGGGGCGCTGTTCTTCACCTCAGGCACGACCGGGGCGTCGAAGGCGGTGGCCACCACGTGGCACTACCTGTTCACCGCGGCCGCCACGGTGGCCTCGGCTTGGGAGTTCGGGGCCGGTGAGGTGGTGTGGACGGCGATGCCGCTGTTTCATCTCAGTGCGGCACCTGCAGTGCTGGCGCCGATGTTGGTCGGAGGGACCACGGTATTGGCCCCGGCATTTCATCCGGGATCGGTGTGGGACGAGGTGCGCGCCTGCGGTGCGGCAGGATTCGTCGGCGCCGGCGCAATGGTCTCGATGTTGTGGAACCAGTCGCCCGACCCAGGCGACGCACGACTGCCGTTGCGTTTCATCTCCGCCGCGCCGATCGACGCGAAGATATACCGCGACATCGAAAAGCGTTACGACTGCCGGATCGTCACGATGTACGGTCTGACCGAAGCGTTCCCGATCGCGGTCAAAGGTGTGTCCGACGTCGGAGTGCCGGGAACGTCGGGTGCCGCGAATCCCAGCTTCGACGTGCGCGTCGTGGACCCGGACGGCGAGCCGCTCCCGGACGGGTCGGTGGGGGAGATCGCATGTCGGCCTCGCTTCCCGCATGTGATGAGCGAAGGCTACGTGAACCCCTCGGGTGTCGGCGTCGATCCGCATCCGCAGTGGTTCCGCACCGGTGATCTCGGCCTGCTGGACCGCGATCACAATCTGACTTACGTTGACAGGGTCAAGGATTCGTTGCGCCGCCGCGGCGAGAACATCTCGTCGGTCGAAGTCGAGAGCGTGGTGCTCGGGCATCCTGGCGTCCTGGAGGCGGCGGTAGTCGGTGTACCGAGCGACCTCGGCGAGGATGACATCCTGCTCTTCATCACCACACCACCGGATCGCGAACTGGATTACGTTGAGCTGCTGGACTTCTGCGGTGAGCGGATGCCGTACTTTTCGGTGCCGCGCTACGTCGAGATCGTCAGCGAGATGCCGAAGACTGTCATCGGGCGGGTCCGCAAGGATATCCTTCGCGCCCAGGGCGTCGGACCCAGCGCGTGGGACCGCGAAAGCCACGGATACATCGTGCATCGTTGAGACAGGGAGAAACCACATGGCCATGACCTACCAGCAGCAGTTCGTCCTCGACAGGACGGCGGCGCGCGACGCGATCTTGAATCTGACGGCGCGACACAACCGGTGCCATTCCGCCGGCGATCGCAACGGATGGATCGCGACGTTCCGCCACTCGGGTGCCCGCTTCACCCGCGACGGCAACGAATACACCGATCTGCGTGAGGCGTTCGACGGTGGCAACGGACGGCTGGTCACCGTCGACCATGACATCACCGTCGACGGCGTCAATGCGACCCAGCGCTGCGTCGCACTGCTGTTCGCCTCCGACGCCGATGGCGCCAGCTCGTTGCGAGCCACCGGCGCCTACCGCGACGAGTTGATCTACGAGCGCGGCGGTTGGTATTTCACAACACGAGAGCTGCAATGGGATTCGGTGTCGGTCTCGGCGTGACGTCGACTCCCATCAGTTACCGGCTCGCGTTCGGCACGTACGAGGACGCTCTGCGGATGGTCGGCGTGGCGACCGAGCCGAGAGTCGCGGGGACGGTGGTGAGCGCGGCCAGGATCCAGATGTTCGCGGCCACTGTGCAAGACGCCAATCCGTCCTACTGGGACAACGATTTCGCCAAGCAGACCTGGGGCGGCTTGGTGGCGCCGCCGGCGCTGTTGATGGGATGGCTGACGCCGCTGCCGTGGGAACCGGGCGGGAGCCCGCCGGCGGCAGCGATCGCGATTCGAGTGCCGCTGCCGGGCAGCACGTTCATCAACGCGGCCAACGAAGCCGAGTTTCCGCTACCCGTCCTCGAGGGCGACCGGCTCACGGTCGTCGAGGAAGTGGTGTCGGTGTCACCGGAGAAGCAGACCAAGCTCGGCGTCGGCCACTTCGTCGAAACCAGGGACACCTTCACCCGCCAAGACGGCGCCGTGGTGGCCACCAATCGGAACACGTTGTTCCGTTTCATCCCTGCGGCTGGCGCATGAGAGTCGAGTGGGACGTGATCACCGTCCCGATGGACTTGCCCGAGGTGCGCGACGAGATCACCTACCAGCGCGTCGTGATGAACTCCGGATCGACCTGGGACTACTTTCCCGGCCACTTCGATCCGGTGTACGCCGAAAGCCACGGTCATCCAACGATATTCGTCAACACAATGCACCTCGCCGGATTCGCCGACCGCGTCGCGACCGACTGGGCCGGGCCGCGAAGCCGGGTGGTGCGCCGGAAGATGAGGTTGGCTGGTTCGATCTACGCCGGCGACACGATGGTGGGCCGGGGCCGCGTCGTCGCCAAGCCGGCACCGGGAATGCTCGACCTGCAGATCGACATCGCCAACCAGCGCGGCGAGCTGTGCTGTCCTGTCGAGCTCACCCTGCAGGTGCTTAGCCGGGCAACGGCGGCATCGCGCCTTTGCTGATCACCGACTGCAATTCGACGTATTCGTGCAGGCCCTCGGGGCCGAACTCGCGGCCGATGCCCGACTGCTTGAAACCGCCGAACGGGCTACCGATGTCGAGTGTGTACATGTTGATGCCGTAGGTCCCGGCGCGCACGCTGGCGGCGACGTCCAGGCCGTGCGCCACGTCGGCGGTCCACACCGATCCGGCCAGCCCGTAGTCGCTGTCATTGGCGATGCGAACCGCGTCGGCTTCGTCGCGGTAGGTCAGCACGCTGAGCACCGGCCCGAAGATCTCTTCCCGCGCGATGCGCATGTCGTTGGTGACGTCGGCGAACAGCGTCGGCTGTACATACCAGCCCTGGCTGTTCGGTGCGTCCTCGCCGCCCAGAATCAGGCGCGCGCCTTCTTTGACCCCGGACCGGATGTAATCCTGTACCCGGGCCTGTTGCCGCTGAGCGACCAGCGGTCCGATGTCGGTTGCCTCGTCGGACGGATCTCCCACCTGCAGGCCGGTCATCATGTCGGCCAGCGCGTCGACCACGTCGTCACGACGCCGCTCGCTCACCAGGATGCGGGTCTGGGCGACGCAGGCCTGACCGTTGTTCATCAGGCTCGCGGATCTCAATTCCTGGACGGTCTTGTCGATGTCGGCGTCGTCCAGAATGATCGCGGCCGACTTGCCGCCGAGTTCCAGGCTCACCCGCTTGAGCTGCTCGCCGCACAGTGTGGCGATCCGGCGACCCACCGCGCTGGACCCGGTGAACGAAATCTTGTCGACGCCGGGATGGCGCACCAGCGCCTCGCCGACATCGGTCCCGCCCGGAAGCACGGACACCACCCCGTCGGGAAGGTCGAGCTGCTCGATCATCTCGGCCAACCACAATGCGTCCAAGGGTGTTTCGGGCGCGGGCTTGACGATCACCGCGCAGCCCGCGATCAGGGCGGGAATAAGTTTCGGCATGATCAAGAACTGCGGCACGTTCCACGGCACGATCGCGCCGACCACCCCGACCGGCGCGCGTCGCAGGTGTACTTCGCCGAGCACACCATGGCGGCGCTCAACCCACGGAAAGTCACTGGCGACGGCCAAGGTGAGATGCATCATCGCGACGGCCGCGGCAGCCTGGCCCAGCCGGCTGAAGCTGCGCGGCGAGCCCATCTCGTCGGTGATCAAATCAGCCATCTCGTCGACGTGCTCACCGTAGATCGCCGCGAGCTCTTCGACCTTGCGCATCCGTTCACGCACGTCCAGCCGCGGCCACGGCCCGTGATCAAAGGCTTCTCGCGCGGCCGTGACCGCAGCGTCGACGTCCGCGGGGGTCGCTGCGGGAACGTCGCCGATCGGCTTTTCGGAATGCGGGGAGATGACCGTCAGGCGCTGGTCAGTGGACGGCTTGCGCCAGTGTCCGCCGACGAAAAGCTGCTCATAGCAACGGTGGTCGCTGGTTTCCGTCATGGGGGCACCACCTTTGAAAAGGCCACAGCAACTTCGCTATTGATGCTAACATAGCAAAAAAGCCGGGGTGCCCGGCATCGACCCGCTTCAACGGTGAAGGCGACGTGAGCGACGAGCTTCGGGTGACGACGGACTCCAACTGGCGCAAGTACCCGTTTCGGTTGGTGCACGACGACAGCGCGATGGATTTCCCGGTCGCTGAAGGCGAGCATGCCGACCAAGAGTCCGACACCTGGTTCATCGCCGGCGAGTTGACCGGCTCGACTGGGCGCTCGTTCGCGTTCCTGACCATCTTCAACAAGAACCGACCGGGCGGGACAGTGGTCGCCGACTTCTACACGATGTCCCTATTCGACTGCAACACCGGCGAATACGGTACCTATACCGACTACGACATGCCGCCGAAGAACATGCAGCCCGGCGCGACGCCGAAGATGTCGTTGGCGGCCGGGTATCTCGACATCCGCTACGAGAGCGGTGCCGGATCGGCAACGTGGACCACCTGCCGAGGCGACGACGGCGAACTTCGGCCCTATACCTACGCGGTCAGCCTGCGCGGCACCGACCAGGCCGGCCAGTCGATGGCGCTGGACCTGTCCGTCACCCCGACGCGTGCGCCGGTACCCGTCGGTGCACGCGACGGCAAGATCAACTGTTTCGGTCAGGACGATACCTATTCGTACTTTCAGACCGGTATGGCGATGAGTGGGACGCTGCGGTGGGGCGAGTTGGATGAGGAGGTCAGCGGCACAGCGGGACACATCGACCGGCAGTGGTTCCCCAAATATGCCGGCGGCGGCGGAAGCGGGGGAGACCCGCGCGCCAGGTCTCACGAATGGCGCACGATCAACCTGGACAACGGCGTCGACATGAGTATTTGGCGGCAGTTCGACCGATTGAACGGCAATGCGCCGCAACCCTTTACGGGTGTGACGGTGAGTTACCCCGACCCAGCGATGGCTGCAGAATGCGCGGAGGACGTCGAGGTCACCACGTTGAGCTATGTGCGATGGCCGAATGAGATCCGTCCGTTGCTCAAGCCGTTGGCGTCGGCGCGCTTCATGCCCGACCGGCACCGGTTACGTTGTCCGAGCCTGCAGTTAGATCTCACCGGGGAGCCGTTGGTCGCGGCGCCGGCGCACGGCCTTCCGATCGAATACATGGAGGGGCCATATCGCTATCGCGGCACCATGCGGGGAGAACCGGTGAGCGGCTTCGCTTTCAGCGAACGCTCCCTTGCGCTGTACCGCGACTGGGAGTTGATCGACGTGCTCGCCGCCACCGTGGAGAACCTCAGCCCGGCTGATCCGCACCTGGTCGAATTGGTCGAGCAGGTGCGGCCGTTGATCGCTGCGGGCCGGCGAGGTGACGCGCGAGACCTGTTGCAAGCCAAGGATGCTGAGCTGACCGGAGAGTGCGCCGATGCGGTCGAGGCGCTGATCGAGGCGCTAGCCGCCGACAGCTGATCCCGCAGCGACCGGGCACCACGACGCCCAGGACATGTGGCGATGCTGCAACCCCGGCTCGTTGCGGCCGAACAACAGGTGGTCTCGGGCGCCGGATTCGAGGTTGGCCTGCAGACCCGCGACAAGCCGGTAGTCCTCGTCGCGCACCGTGGAATGGGCATAGTCGAAGACGGCTTGGGCGCCTGCGGCCACCGACTCCTCGGAGGTGTCCAGCGGTGTCGAATTCTGATGGACGGTAATGGATCTGCCCGGCTGGTCGGACGGATAAATCCGAAACAACTCGCCGTTGGCGATGGTCACCGACAACACGATGTTCGGGAACAGTGCATAGATCACCACCATGTTCTGGAACGGATCCCACTGGTCTTCCGGCACGTTGTCCAATTCGAGGATGGAATTCAGCGGGAAGATCAGCCGGTGATGCGGGCCGAACGAGTCGAACACGGTGCAGTTGCTGCGCGCGATCGTCGCGAAGGTGTCGCGGTGCACCGTGGCGAAGTGGTAGTTCTCCGAGAAGGTGTCGACTGCGAGTTTCCAGTTGATCGGCGAGTCGAGGATTTTCTCTCCCAGCGGTGCCCAGCGGCCGATTCCCCACGAGTCGAGTTCCTCGGCCAGCGGACCGAGGTGGGTCGCGACGTCCAGCGTCGCATTGGGATCGAGTGCGATCCACAGGAACCCGGCGAATTCGGCGGCGGCCAGTTCAGTCAGTCCGTCGGAGCGCACGTCGACGCTGGGGAAGCCTTCGCGTCCCGGCAGGCCGACCAAGTGGCCGGTGTTGTCGTACGTCCACGCGTGATAGGGGCAGGTGAACCGCTTCGCGGTGCCGCACCCGGTAACCACTTGCGACTGTCGATGAACGCAGATGTTGTTGAACGCCTTGATCTTTCCGTCGGAGGTTCTGGTCAGGAGGACCGATCGGCCCATCACCGTCTTGGTGGTGTAGGACCCGGACGCAGGTAGTTCGGACACGTAGCCGACCAGTTGCGGGCTGGCCATCAGCATCTCGACGTCGCGGCTGTGCCGTTCGATCGAGGTGTAGTCGCCGGCCGGGACCGCGTGCTCGGCGGGCGCCAGATCGGTCGTCTTGTCCCGTGCCAATTTCACGGCACGACGGGTCAGGTCGATGAGTTGGTCGCGTTCCATCAGCGGTCCTCTACCGTCGGTCGCACTTCCCTTGACGGTATCTTTATAAACTTAGCCATAAAGGGCAAACAGCCGGTATCTCATGGATCTTGCCGGCGTCGCTGTGCTTGTCGATCAGCCTTCGGGCTGGACACCGGGCGGTTCCCAGGCGAATCCGCCTGGGGTGCTCACACAGTTGACCGGGCCGCCCGAGTTCGACACGGCCGCCGCGCCATTCTGATCCGGGCCGCATGGCATGCCGAGCGCGGGCCGGGTGTCGAGTCCGCTCGGGGTCGTCGTGGCCGGCTTCGGCGACGTCGTGGTCGCCCGAGTGGTCTGCGGCGCGGTTGTGCGCGTCGGCGTTGTTGGTGTGGTCGTGGCCTGCGGCGTGACCTTGCTGGTGGTGACTGGCGGAGGCGTGCTGACCACGGGCGGAGGGGGCGCCAGCACCGGAGCCGGAGGTGGCGGCGGTGCCACCGGCGTCGGAGTAGCGACGGTGGCCTCGGCGGAGGTGGTCTCGACACTGGTTGGCGCGTCGTCGGATTGCGACGCTGAGCGCAGAGCACGGACGCCGACAAACCACGCGAGCACGACGACAAGGATAATGCCCGCGATGGCCGCGGTCTGCTTTTTTCGGCGACGCCGTGCTGCGTCCGACTCCTCGTCGTAGTGGTCGTCGGCATCGAAGTCGTCGATATCGTCGTCGGGCGCAGCGGCAGCGGACGTGGTGACGACGTCGGCGGGCGACTCACGCGGCGCCTCTGGCACGGCGACAGCACGGGCGGTTTCGGCGACCGGACGGGCGAGGGCCGCCGGTTCGGTCGGCGCGACTCCGTTGCCGGTGGGTGCGGCTCCGTTGTTCGTCGGCGTGACCGCAGTGCCGTCGGATTCCTGATCATCGGACGACGCGAGGAAGTCGGTGGTAGCGCGCACATGTGATCGCTTGCCGCCGTTCAACTCCAACGCGCGGGCGAAGTCTCGGCACCGCCGGAATCTGTCCACCGGATCTTGGGAGAGTGCGCGGGCAAAGATCGCGTCGAACTCGGTCAGATCCGGTCGGAAGTCACTCGGCCGGGGCGGTCGCTCGTTGAGGTGCTTGCCCATCACCACCGCGGGGTTGAAGTGGGCGAACGGCGGCGAGCCGGTCAGGAGGTGAAACGCGCTGGCCGCCAGGCCGTATTGGTCAGCCCGACCGTCGACCGCCTCATCCACCAGCCGCTCGGGAGCGGTATAGCTCGCGGTGCCGATGATGACCCCCGGCCGGGTCAGGGTGTTGGTCTTGTCGCTGACGGGCCGGGCGACGCCGAAGCCGGCTAGCGCAATTCGTCGCTTGTCGGCCGGTGCCTTGCTCACCAGGATGTTGCCCGGATTCACATAGCGGTGCAGCACGCCGCGGTCGTGCGCGTAATCCAGCGCCTCGGCGATCGCGGACACGATCTCGATCAACAGCTTCCGCGGCATGCCATCGGGATGGCTGTCGCCGAGCAGTTGGGCCGCATCGCTGCCTTCGAGGTAATCCGTCGAAAGCCACAGTTGATCCTCGAACTCACCGCGGTCGGTCAGCCCGAGGATGTTCGGGTGCCACAACGTGGCCGCCAGGTCCGACTGCTGATTGAAGTCCTCGCGGTAATCCAGGTCGGCCGAGATATCGGCGGGGATGAGCTGGAGTAGCTGGAGACGCGGAAGCCGCGGATGCTCGGCGGCGTAAAGCTCACCGAACTCCGCGTATTCGAGCTGCCGAACGATGCAGAATCCAGCGGCCGTCGCTCCACTGACCAGCGGCATGGGAGGGATCGTACAGACTGCCGCCCAGTCTTAACGGTCCCGGTGCAAAGGGGTCACCCAATTGAGACCAGGTGAAAATAATTGAGTGAGCGAACCTGCAAATCAGCACAACGGCGTGGTCCGGGCCCACCGACTTCGACAGATGTCCGGCCGTGACCCGCACGAGCCGCACCGGGTCGCGACTCCACTGGAACTGCTCTTCGACCTGACGTTCGTCATCGCGTTCGGCATCGCCGCGTCTCAGTTCGCGCACATGCTGGCGTCGGGTCACGTCGGTGCGGGGTTGGCCGGTTTCAGCTTCGCCACGTTTGCGGTGTCGTGGGCGTGGATCAATTTCAGTTGGTTCGCCTCGGCCTACGACACCGACGACTGGGTGTACCGCCTCACGACGATGCTGCAGATGGTCGGCGTGCTGGTTCTCGCCCTCGGGATTCCACCGGTGTTCGACTCGATCGCCGATGGAGCGCACGTCGACAACCGGGCGCTGGTCGCCGGTTATGTGGTGATGCGGGTCGCGATGGTGATCCAGTGGCTGCGCGCGGCCAGACAAGACCCGGAACGCAAGGCCGCGTGCCTGACCTACGCCTCGACCATCACCGTCGCGCAGATCGGGTGGGTGGCGATCGCGATCGTCAACAGTTCGTTGGGCGTCACGTACGCGCTGTTCGCGGTGTTGATCGGCATAGAGGTGTCCGGCCCGCTGCTTGCCGAGAAGCGGATGGGCGGGACGCCGTGGCATGCGCATCACATCGCCGAGCGCAACGGACTGCTGACGATCATCGCGCTCGGTGAGGGTGTGGTGGGCACAGTTGCCTCGCTGTCGGCGGTGGTCGCCAGGCAGGGTTGGTCGACGGATGCGGTGCTGGTGGCCGTCGCCGGGACGGGTCTGACCTTCGGTATGTGGTGGGTTTACTTCGTGGTGCCTGCCGCTCATCTGCTGCACGCGCGGCGCGACCGCTCGATCGGCTACGGCTACCTGCATATCGCGGTGTTCGGATCGATCGTCGCCACCGGCGCCGGGTTGCACGCGGCGGCGGACTTCATCGAGCATCGGTCCGCGCTCAACGCGGTGGCCACGGTCGTCGCGGTTGCGGTGCCCGTTGGCGTCTACGTCGGAGCCGTGTTCGGGACGTATCTGTTGCTGACCCGGGCCTGGGACGGGTTTTACGGGGCGATCGTGCTGACGGCGCTGGCGGTGTTGGGCTCCGCGGTAGGCCTCGCGTCCGCACACGTGTCGATGCCGCTGTGCTTGCTGGTCGTGACGGCGGCGCCCGCCGTGGTGGTCTGCGGCTTCGAGTTGCTCGGGCACCAGCGCACCGCCGATGCGCTCGCCAGAAGCAAGGGAGCAGCGCATGGCCCATCGTGAGGCGGATTGAAGCCGCGACCACGCTGATATCAGCAATAAATGCACGCCGCAATTCGGCCAGTGGGCCTGAGGCTACTCACGGGTAAGTTTCCAGCAAACTCCCGCCTGATTGCCAGCCGGCCCGATTTTCGTCAAGCAGCACCCGACGTCTCGTCACCTGCGAACGCCGACGCCCGATGAAGCGCAGAATTTCAAGGTAACGATTCGATAACAATACTGCTTTGATCTGCGCAGTTATAGCTACTCGACCGTAACCACCTTCATCCAGCAGGTTTGGTCCGGACGCCGTCAGCCACCGTCGAGCGGAGTGTTACCCAGCCCACCATTACTCGCGCGTAGAACTCGCCAGTAACCAAATTGCCACCGAAACCAGCGGATTTCTTATGACACTCTTAGTGCAGCCGATGATGTGCCCCCTATGGCCTGACCCGTTGAAGACGGTCCGTCGAGACGTGGCCGATGCGGCGGGGGCTCAGTCGGGATCTGAGCGGTACGTACGGGGCACCGCGGCTCCGCCAAGTAGGCGACATGAGCGCTTGAGGGAGATAAAGACGTGACTATCTACGAGCACCATCGGGTTTCTGCTGACCACAACGGGACGGTTGAGGCCGGTCACGGCACCCACGCGCTCGTCGATCGACTGACTGATGGTGAGCCTTACGCCGTCGCCTTCGGCGGTCAGGGCGGTGCATGGTTGGAAACGCTGGAAGAACTGGTCTCCTCGGCCGGTATCGAGTCCGAATTGGCGACGCTGGTCGGCGAGGTCGACATGCTGCTCGAGCCGGTCGCTCGTGAGCTCGTCGTGGTGCGACCCATCGGGTTCGAGCCGCTGCGCTGGGTGCGCGCGCTGGCCGCGGAGGACCCGACGCCGTCCGCCAAGCAGCTGACCTCGGCCGCGGTGTCGCTGCCCGGCGTCCTGCTCACCCAGATCGCCGCAATCCGCACCCTGGCCCGCCAGGGCATGGACTTGATCAAGACACCACCGGTGGCCGTCGTCGGACACTCGCAGGGCATCTTGGCCGTCGAGGCCCTGAAAGCGGCGGGAGCGCGGGATATCGAGCTGCTGGCAATGGCGCAACTGGTCGGCGCGGCAGGCACCCTGGTGGCGCGGCGGCGCGGGATCTCGGTGCTCGGCGACCGCTCGCCGATGGTGTCGGTCAGCAACGCCGACCCCGAGCGCATCTACCGACTGCTCGAGGAGTTCTCCCAAGACGTCCGGACCGTGCTGCCACCGGTCTTGTCGATCCGCAACGGCCGGCGCTCGGTCGTCATCACCGGAACGCCCGAACAGCTGTCTCGCTTCGAGCTGTACTGCCGGCAGATCTCGGAGAAAGAAGAAGCCGAGCGCAAAAACAAGCTCCGCGGCGGCGACGTCTTCGCGCCGGTCTTCGACACGGTCCAGGTCGAGGTGGGTTTCCACACACCGAGGCTCGCCGACAGCATCGACATCGTCGGCGACTGGGCGCAGCAGGTCGGCATCGACGTCGAATTGGCCCGGGCGATGGCCGAAGCCATTCTGGTCCAGCCGGTCGACTGGGTCGATGAAGTGATCCGGGTCCACGAGGCGGGGGCACGCTGGATTCTCGACCTCGGCCCCGGCGACATCCTGACCCGATTGACCGCGCCGGTCATCCGCGGGCTCGGCGTCGGCATCGTGCCTGCGGCAACCCGCGGCGGTCAGCGCAACCTGTTCACCATCGGCGCCGTTCCCGAGGTGGCCAGGCCCTGGTCGAGCTATGCGCCCTCGGTCGTCAGCCTGCCCGACGGCCGCGTCAAGCTCTCCACGAAATTCACCCGGCTGACCGGCCGGTCGCCGATCCTGCTGGCGGGCATGACCCCGACCACCGTCGACGCCAAGATCGTCGCAGCCGCAGCCAATGCCGGGCACTGGGCTGAGCTCGCCGGCGGTGGGCAGGTCACCGAACCGATCTTCGACGGCCGCGTCAAGGAGCTCGGCGGGCTGCTCGAGCCCGGGCGCACCTACCAGTTCAACGCGCTGTTCCTCGACCCCTATCTGTGGAAGCTGCAGGTCGGCGGGAAACGATTGGTGCAGAAGGCCCGCCAGTCCGGCGCGGCGATCGACGGCCTGGTCATCAGCGCAGGCATCCCCGACCTGGAAGAGGCCGTCGCGCTGATCGAGGAGCTCAACGAGATCGGCATCACCAACGTGGTGTTCAAGCCGGGCACCGTCGAGCAGATCCGCTCGGTCATCCGCATCGCCACCGAGGTGCCGACCAGGCCGGTCATCATGCACGTCGAAGGCGGGCGCGCCGGTGGCCACCACTCCTGGGAAGACCTCGACGATCTGCTGCTGGCCACCTACTCGGAATTGCGGTCACGGCCCAACATCACCGTCTGCGTCGGTGGCGGCATCGGCACCCCCGAGCGGGCAGCCGAATATCTGTCCGGGCGCTGGGCTCAGTCCTACGGCTACCCGCTGATGCCGGTCGACGGCATCCTGGTGGGCACCGCCGCGATGGCGACCGAAGAGGCCACCACGTCGCCGTCGGTCAAGCAGATGCTGGTCGACATCCAGGGCACCGAGCACTGGGTCGGCGCCGGAAAAGCGCAGGGCGGCATGGCTTCCGGCCGCAGCCAGCTGGGCGCCGACATCCACGAGATCGACAACACCGCCTCCCGCTGCGGCCGACTGCTCGATGAGGTCGCCGGTGACGCCGAGGCGGTCGCGGAGCGTCGCGACGAGATCATCGCCGCGATGGCCAACACCGCCAAGCCGTACTTCGGCGACGTCGCCGAGATGACTTACCTGCAGTGGTTGCAGCGCTACGTCGAGCTCGCCATCGGCGATGGCGACAGCACGGCCGATACCGCCGAGCCGGGCAGCCCCTGGCTGGCCGACACCTGGCGTGACCGGTTCCAGCAGATGCTGCAGCGCGCCGAGGCGCGGCTGGACCCGCTGGACTCCGGTCTGATCGACACGCTCTTTGCGGACGCAGCGCTGTTGGAGACCCCTGAGGAGGCCATCGCCGCGTTGCGCGCCCGCTACCCGGACGCTGAGACCGTGCTGCTGCACCCGGCTGACGTGCCGTTCTTCGTCACGCTGTGCAAGACGCCGGGCAAGCCGGTCAACTTCGTCCCGGTCGTCGACAAGGACGTACGCCGTTGGTGGAGAAGCGATTCGCTGTGGCAGGCCCACGACGCCCGCTACGACGCCGACCAGGTCTGCATCATCCCCGGCACCGCCGCGGTTGCCGGAATCACCCGACTCGACGAGCCGGTCGGCGAATTGCTGGACCGCTTCGAGCAGGCCGCGATCGATGAGGTGCTCTCGAGCGGAGCAACGCCGACGGCGGTCACCGCACGGCGGCAGCACCGCAGCGACGTGCGGGGCCCGCTGGCCACCGTGCTCGATGCGCCAGATGTGTTGTGGGCCGGCCGCGCTGCCACCAACCCGGTGCACCGCATCGCCGATCCCGCCGAATGGCAGGTGCACCACGGCGGTGACGAATCCCGCGAGCCACGCGCCACGCACTCGTCCACCGGGGCGCGCCTGCATACCGATGGCGAGCAGGTCGTGTTGAGTGTGCCGATTGCCGGAGTGTGGATCGATATCCGATTCAGCTTGCCCGCCAGCACAATCGACGGCGGAATGCCGGTGGTTCGCACCAAGGATGCGATCGAGGCGATGCGTTCGGTGCTCGCGATCGCCGCCGGTGCCGACAGCCCGGAGACGTTGCCGCGGGTGCACAACGGGACAGCCACCGTGAACGTGCACTGGGATCCCGAGCTGGTTGCCGACCACACCGGCGTCACCGCCATCTTCGGCGAGCCGCTGGCCCCGACCCTGACCACCGTGCCCGACGCGTTGGTCGGCCGGTGCTGGCCCGCGGTCTTCGCGGCCATCGGCTCCGCGGTCACCGCTGAAGGCGTCCCCGTCGTCGAGGGCCTGCTGAGTCTGGTGCATCTGGACCATGCCGCTCACCTGGTCGCCGCGCTTCCCAAGGTGCCGGCTGAATTAACGGTCACCGCAACGGCTTCGGTGGCCACCGATACCGAAGTGGGCAGAGTCGTCCCGATCTCGGTGACGGTCGCCGCGGCGGACCGCACGGTGCTCGCCACCATGGAGGAGCGGTTCGCGATTCGCGGCCGCACCGGTGCCGCCGAACTCACCGACCCGGCGCGGGCTGGTGGCGCGGTCTCCGAGAACGCCACCGACACCCCGCGGCGGCGCCGGCGCGACGTCACGCTGACCGCGCCGATCGACATGCGGCCGTTCGCGGTGGTGTCCGGTGACCACAACCCGATTCACACCGACCGGTCTGCGGCACTGCTGGCCGGCCTGGAATCGCCGATCGTGCACGGGATGTGGCTGTCGGCCGCGGCCCAACATGTCGTCACCGCCACCGACGGTCAGGCCCGCCCGCCGGCCCGGCTGATCGGCTGGACGGCCCGCTTCTTGGGTATGGTGCTGCCGGGCGACGAAGTGGACTTCCGTGTCGACCGTGTCGGAATCGACCGGGGCGCAGAAGTTTTGGAGATCTCCGCCCGCATCGGTTCGGATCTGGTGATGTCGGCGACGGCGCGTCTTGCTTCGCCCAAGACGGTATACGCGTTCCCTGGTCAGGGCGTTCAGCACAAGGGCATGGGCATGGACGTCCGGGCTCGCTCCAAGGCGGCCCGCAAAGTGTGGGACGACGCCGACAAGTACACCCGCGAAACGCTGGGCTTCTCGATCCTGAATGTGGTGCGGGACAACCCGACCACTCTGACCGCCAGCGGCGTGCACTACCAGCACCCCGAAGGCGTGCTCTACCTGACTCAGTTCACTCAGGTTGCGATGGCGACGGTGGCCGCGGCCCAGGTCGCCGAGATGCGCGAACAGGGCGCATTCGTCGAAGACGCAATCGCCTGCGGCCACTCCGTCGGCGAGTACACCGCACTGGCCTGCGTCAGCGACGTCTACGGGCTGGAAGCATTGCTGGAGACGGTGTTTCAGCGTGGATCCAACATGCACGACATCGTGCCGCGCGACGAACTGGGCCGGTCCAACTACCGGCTGGCCGCGATTCGTCCCTCGCAGATCGATCTCGACGACGCCGACGTGCCGGCTTTCGTCGAAGGGGTCTCGGAGCGCACCGGCGAGTTCCTGCAGATCGTCAACTTCAACCTCCGTGGCGCGCAGTATGCCATCGCAGGCACGGTACGCGGCCTGGAGGCCCTCGAAGAAGAGGTGGAGCGGCGCCGCGAAATCACCGGCGGCAAGCGCTCGTTCATCCTGGTACCGGGAATCGACGTGCCGTTCCACAGCGAGGTGCTGCGGGTCGGCGTCGCCGAATTCCGTCGCTCGCTGGAACGGGCTATGCCCCGGGGCAAAGACCCGGATCTGCTGATCGGTCGTTACATTCCCAACCTGGTGCCGCGCCCGTTCAGCCTCGACCGCGACTTCATCCAGGAAATCCGCGACCTGGTGCCGGCCGAGCCGCTCGACGAGATCCTCGCCGACTACGACACCTGGCTGGCCGAACGGCCGAGCGACATGGCGCGCACGCTGATCATCGAGTTGCTGGCCTGGCAGTTCGCCAGCCCGGTGCGCTGGATCGAGACCCAGGATCTGCTGTTCACCGAGGAGGCCGCGGGCGGCCTGGGCGTGGAGCGGTTCGTCGAGATCGGCGTGAAGTCGGCGCCGACCGTCGCCGGACTCGCCACCAACACCCTCAAGCTGCCTGAATATGCCCACAGCACAGTCGAAGTGCTCAACGCCGAGCGTGACGCGGCCGTGCTGTTCGCCACCGACACCGACCCCGAGCCCGAGTTCGACGACGAGCCGGCCGCCGCTGAGACGACTGACGCGCCCAGCGCCGATGCCGCACCCGCCGCCACTCCGGCTGCCGCCGTGGCTCCGTCCGGCGCTCCACGGCCCGACAACATCACCTTCGACGCCGCCGATGCCACGCTGGCGCTGATCGCGTTGTCGGCGAAGATGCGTATCGACCAGATCGAGCAACTCGACTCCATCGAATCCATCACCGACGGCGCCTCGTCGCGGCGAAACCAGTTGCTGGTCGACCTCGGTTCCGAGTTGAACCTGGGCGCCATCGACGGCGCGGCCGAGGCCGACCTGGCCGGCCTGCGCGCTCAGGTCACCAAGCTCGCCCGCACCTACAAGCCTTACGGCCCAGTGCTTTCCGACGCGATCAACGATCAGCTTCGTACCGTGCTCGGCCCGTCCGGCAAGCGGCCCGCCGCGATCGCCGAGCGGGTGACCAAGGTCTGGGAACTCGGCGACGGCTGGGTCAAGCACGTCACGGTCGAGGTCGCGCTCGGCACCCGCGAGGGCACCAGCGTTCGTGGCGGTGCGATGGGCAACCTGCACGAGGGCGCCCTGGCTGACTCCGCCGCCGTGGACCGCGTCATCGACGCCGCGGTCGCGGCGGTGGCCGCACGCCGCGGAGTGGCGGTGGCGCTGCCGTCCACCGGTGGTGGCGCTGGTGCGACCGTCGATGCGGCGGCGTTGAGCGAGTTCACCGATCAGATCACCGGCCGGGACGGCGTGCTCGCCTCGGCGGCCCGCCTGGTGCTGGGTCAGCTCGGATTGGACAACCCGGTCAGTGCGGCACCTGCGGCCTCCGACGCCGACTTGATCGACTTGGTCACCGCTGAACTCGGCGCTGACTGGCCGCGACTGGTCGCGCCGGTGTTCGACGGCAAGAAGGCCGTGGTGTTCGACGACCGCTGGGCCAGCGCTCGCGAAGACCTGGTCAAGCTGTGGCTGGTCGACGAGGACGAGGCCAACGCCGACTGGGCGCGGCTGTCGGAGCGGTTCGAGGGCGCCGGCCATGTGGTGGCGACCCAGGCGACCTGGTGGCAGGGCCGAGCATTGGCGGCCGGCAAGCAGATCCACGCTTCGCTGTACGGCCGGATCGCGGCCGGCGCGGAGAACCCTGACGCCGGTCACTACAGCCACGAGGTCGCAGTGGTGACCGGTGCGTCGAAGGGCTCGATCGCCGCATCGGTGGTCGGCAAGTTGCTCGACGGTGGTGCCACCGTGATCGCGACGACGTCGAAGCTCGACGACGAGCGGTTGGCCTTCTACCGCAACCTCTACCGCGACCATGCCCGCTTCGGTGCATCGCTCTGGGTGGTGGCGGCCAACATGGCGTCGTACTCTGATATCGATGCGCTCGTCGAGTGGGTCGGCAACGAGCAGAACGAAAGCCTTGGGCCGCAGTCGATTCACATCAAGGACGCGCAGACCCCCACACTGCTGTTCCCGTTCGCTGCGCCGCGCGTGGTCGGCGACCTGTCCGAGGCCGGTTCACGCTCGGAGATGGAAATGAAGGTGTTGTTGTGGGCGGTGCAGCGACTGATCGGCGGCCTGTCCAAGATCGGCGCCGATCGCGACATCGCGTCGCGGCTGCACGTGGTTCTGCCCGGCTCGCCCAACCGCGGAATGTTCGGTGGCGACGGCGCATACGGTGAAGCGAAGTCGGCGCTCGATGCGTTGGTGACCCGCTGGAGTGCCGAGTCGTCGTGGGCGCACCGAGTCAGCCTTGCTCACGCGCTCATCGGTTGGACACGCGGCACCGGGCTGATGGGACACAACGACGCTATTGTCAGTGCCGTCGAAGAAGCCGGTGTGACAACGTATTCCACCGACGAGATGGCGCAGATGCTGCTCGGACTCTGCGGCATTGAGTCCAAGGCGGCCGCGGCCGTCACGCCGATCAAGGTGGACTTCACCGGTGGGCTCGGCGACGTCGAACTGGATATGGCCGAGCTGGCTGCCAAGGCCCGAGCGGAGGTCACCGCCGAAGCCACGACCGATGACGACGGCGCCGCCGAGGGCACCATCGCCGCGTTGCCGTCACCGCCGCGCGGCTTCACCCCGGCCCCGCCGCCGGTCTGGGGCGAACTCGACCTCGACCCTTCGGAATTGGTGGTCATCGTCGGCGGTGCCGAACTCGGCCCGTACGGTTCGTCGCGGACCCGTTTCGAGATGGAGGTCGACAACGAACTGTCGGCCGCAGGCGTTCTCGAGCTGGCCTGGACCACCGGGTTGATCAAGTGGGAAGACGACCCCCAACCCGGTTGGTATGACACCGAATCCGGCGATCTGATCGACGAGGCTGAGCTGGTCGAGCGCTACCACGATGTCGTCGTGGAACGCGTCGGCATTCGCGAGTTCGTCGACGACGGCGCGATCGACCCCGACCACGCTTCGCCGTTGCTGGTGAGCGTGTTCCTGGACAAGGACTTCACGTTCGTCGTCTCCTCGGAGGCCGAGGCCCGTGCATTCGCCGACTCCGACGGTGAGCACACCGTGGTGCGGCCGGTCCCTGATTCCGGCGACTGGCAGGTTACCCGCAAGGCGGGCACCGAGATTCGCGTGCCGCGCAAGACCAAGTTGTCGCGGACCGTCGGTGCGCAGATCCCGACCGGGTTCGACCCGACGGTGTACGGCATCAGCGCGGACATGGCCACCTCGGTCGACCGGGTGGCGCTGTGGAACATCGTCGCAACGGTCGACGCGTTCCTGTCTTCCGGTTTCACCCCGACCGAGGTGATGCGTTACGTGCACCCGGGCCTGGTGGCCAGCACCCAGGGCACCGGCATGGGCGGCATGACGTCGATGCAGACGATGTATCACGGCAACCTGCTCGGCCGGAACAAGCCGAACGACATCTTGCAGGAGGTGTTGCCGAACGTCGTTGCCGCACATGTGATCCAGAGCTATGTCGGTAGCTACGGCGCGATGATCCACCCCGTCGGCGCGTGCGCCACGGCGGCGGTCTCGGTCGAGGAGGGCGTCGACAAGATCCGCCTCGGCAAGGCCGAGTTGGTGGTGACGGGCGGATTCGACGACCTGACGTTGGAGGCCATCATCGGCTTCGGCGACATGGCCGCCACCGCCGACACCTCGATGATGCGCGGCCGAGGGATCAGCGATGCCAAGTTCTCTCGCCCCAACGACCGGCGCCGGCTCGGCTTCCTGGAAGCTCAGGGCGGCGGCACAATCCTGCTGGCCCGCGGAGATCTCGCGGTCAAGATGGGTCTGCCGGTGCTCGCCGTAGTCGGCTACGCGCAGTCGTTCGGCGACGGTGTGCACACATCGATCCCGGCACCGGGCTTGGGCGCGTTGGGTGCCGGACGGGGCGGCAAGAGCTCTCCGCTGGCCCGATCGCTGGCCAGGCTGGGCGTCGGCGCCGACGACGTCGCGGTGATCTCCAAGCACGACACCTCGACGTTGGCCAACGACCCGAACGAGACCGAACTGCATGAGCGACTGGCGAATTCGATCGGCCGCTCGGATGGCGCACCGTTGTTCATCGTCTCGCAGAAGAGCCTCACCGGGCACGCCAAGGGTGGCGCGGCGGTCTTCCAGATGATGGGGCTGTGCCAGATCCTGCGCGACGGCGTGATCCCGCCCAACCGCAGCCTGGATTGCGTCGACGACGAGCTCGCCAGCTCGGCCCACTTCGTGTGGGTGCGCGACACGCTGCGACTCGGCGAGAAGTTCCCGCTCAAGGCCGGGCTGGTGACCAGCCTCGGGTTCGGCCACGTGTCCGGACTGGTCGCGCTGGTGCATCCGCAGGCCTTCCTGGCCACGCTGGACGACGAGCAGCGCGCCGACTACCTGCGCAGGGCAGACGCCCGGCTGCTTGCCGGTCAGCGCCGACTGGCCTCGGCCATCGCCGGCGGTCGCCCGATGTACGAGCGGCCGGCGGATCGCCGTTTCGACCACGAGGTGTCCGAGAAGCGGCAGGAAGCGGCGATGTTGCTCGACGCCGACGCACGGTTGGGGGACGACGACGTTTACCTCCGATGAGCATCCAGTAGGTTCATGGCCAATATGAGCCGCGCCGATGACGATGGTGCCGGCGGAGCCGGGATCGAGGAGTGGCGCCAATGAGCATCGTCGGAGTAGGCATCGACCTTGTCTCCATCGCGGAATTCGCCGAGCAGGTCGACCAGCCCGGAACGGTTTTCGCCGAGACCTTCACACCCGGTGAGCGGCGTGACGCCTCGGACAAAAGTTCGTCGGCGGCACGCCACTTGGCGGCGCGGTGGGCGGCCAAGGAGGCGGTGATCAAGGCTTGGTCCGGATCGCGATTTTCCCAGCGGCCGGTGTTGCGCGAAGACATCCATCGTGACATCGAGGTGATCACCGACATGTGGGGCCGACCGAAGGTGCGGCTGACCGGCGACATCGCCCAGCACCTCAAGGACGTGACGATCCATGTGTCGTTGACGCACGAAGCCGGTACCGCGGCCGCGGTGGCCATCCTCGAGCTGCCCTAGCTCGCCAGTCACGCAGTGGTGCCGTCGAGATCGACGTCACCGGGCTGGCTAGTCGGGCGGTTTCAAGGTTTGGTTGCAACAGTGGTTTCTGTTGTGGTTGACAGTAGTGCGTTGAGGCGGTTGGTGGGGTTATCCCAGCCGAACCGTTTTCGTGGTCGGCCGTTGAGTTCGTCAGCGACGTAGCTGAGGTGTTCGGCCGAGTGAATCGAGAGATCGGTTCCCTTCGGAAAGTATTGCCGCAAAAGCCCGTTGGTGTTCTCGTTGCTTCCCCGCTGCCAGGGCGAGTGTGGGTCGCAGAAGTAGACCTCGATGCCCGCGTCGATGCTGATCCGGGCGTGCTGAGCCATCTCGTGACCCTGATCCCACGTCACGGTACGACGCAGTGTGGGCGGTAATTCTTTGATCGCAGCGATCATGGCGTCAGCGACGACCTCGGCTGAGCGGGTGTCGGGCAGGTGCAGGAGGCGGACGAATCCGGTGGAGCGCTCCACCAGCGTGCCGATCTGGGAGGCTTGATCCTTACCGATGATCAAATCTCCTTCCCAGTGCCCAGGTACGGCTCGATCGTCTGCTTCGGCGGGGCGCTCAGAAACGTTGATCATGCCCGGAATGCGGCCACGGCGATCGCCGCCACGAGACCGACGGCGCGGTTTGCGCAACGCACGGCCGGTGCGCAGACACGTAGTCAACTCACGGCGCAGCTCGCCGCGTCCTTGCACGTAGAGCGCTTTATAGATGGTTTCGTGGGACACCTGCATCTCCGGGCGATCAGGATAGGTCGTGGCCAACACCCCGGCGATTTGTTCGGGGCTGTACTTCTTGACCAACAACGCTTGCACCTGCGCGCACAACGCCGGACAGCGGGCTAGCTTGCCGGCCTTAGGTCGCCGGGCACGCGCCTCGGTGCGCTGCTGAGCCAACGACGCTGAATACCCCGATCGAGCATCCCAGCCGCCCCGGTTGGCTCCGAACCGGTGCAACGCCCGATACCGGCCAGGGGCCATCCGGGTACGGCCGTTCTTCTCGATCTCGCGCATAACCGTCGAAGGAGCACGCCCCAACCCGCGTGCGATCGAACGAATCGACTCACCCCGCGCGGTGCCGATCATGATCCGCTCGCGCTCCAACAACGACAGCCGAGGCCGCGTGACACCTTGAGCCACTTGCATACGTGGATTCACACCACCGAATCTGCGGAACCACTCCAGCCCACAGGTCGCCGACACGCCGACCATTACTGCCGCATCCTCAGTAGACCAACCCGCGGCTACTAAATCCCAAAATCGACGCTGCACCGACACCAAAGACCAATGGCGCATAACACCCCTAATCGCGAAGTGTTGCAACCATCCTTTTAACCCAAGTCGCGCTTTTCCGCGCCAGCGTCGAATTGGACGACCAAAACTACGACTAGCGTGGACGACCATGAGCGATCTGGTCGAACGGGTGCGTCAGGTGTTGCCGTCGGTGCGCGACGATCTGGAAAACCTGGTGCGCATCCAGTCGGTGTGGGCCGACCCGGCCCGCCGCGACCAAGTGCACCGCAGTGCGCAAGTGACCGCGGATCTGTTGTCACAGGCCGGTTTTGACGACGTGCAGATCGTCAGCGAGGGCGGTGCTCCCGCCGTCATCGCGCGACATCCCGCGCCGCCGGGCGCGCCGACCGTGTTGCTCTACGCCCATCACGACGTGCAACCCGAGGGTGACCCTGCTCAGTGGGCCTCGCCGCCGTTCGAACCGACCGAACGCGACGGACGTCTCTACGGCCGCGGCAGCGCCGACGACAAGGCAGGTATCGCAACCCATTTGGCGGCGTTTCGGGCGCATGATGGCCGGCCGCCGGTCGGCGTGACGGTGTTCGTCGAAGGCGAGGAGGAGTCCGGGTCGCCGTCACTGGGCCGGCTGCTCGCCGCCCATCGTGACGCGCTGGCCGCCGATGTGATCGTCATCGCCGACTCGGACAACTGGAGCACCGACGTTCCTGCGCTGACCGTGTCGCTGCGCGGGCTGGCCGACTGTGTGGTCGAGGTGGCGACCCTGGATCACGGCCTGCACTCCGGACTGTGGGGCGGGGTGGTCCCGGATGCGTTGATGGTTCTGACGCGGCTGCTGGCCAGCCTGCACGACGACGAGGGCAATGTGGCGGTGGCAGGCTTGCACGAAAGCACCGCCGCGGCAGTCGATTACCCCGCCGACCGGGTGCGGGCCGAGTCAGGCTTGCTGGACGGCGTCGCCGAAATCGGCTCCGGGTCGGTGCCGCAACGGATGTGGGCCAAGCCTGCGATCACGGTGATCGGCATCGACACCACATCGATCGCCGCGTCGTCGAACACGCTGATCCCGCGGGCTCGCGCCAAAATCAGCATGCGCGTCGCGCCGGGCGGTGACGCCGCCGCACATCTGAAGGCGTTGTCCGAGCACCTCGAAGTGCACGCCCCGTGGGGTGCGCATGTGACGGTGACTCCCGGCGACGTCGGTCAGCCCTACGCCATCGACGTCACCGGTCCGGTCTACGACGTCGCGCGGGCGGCGTTTCGGCAGGCGTGGGGCGTCGAGCCGGTCGAGATGGGCATGGGCGGCTCAATCCCGTTCATCGCCGAGTTCGCCGCTGCGTTCCCTAGCGCGGCGATCCTGGTCACCGGCGTGGAAGATCCTGCGACGCAGGCGCACAGCGTCAACGAGAGCCTGGACCTCGGAGTGCTCGAGCGGGCCGCGACCGCCGAAGCGCTGCTGCTGGCGAATCTGGGCTAGACGGCGGCGGTCCGCCTCGCCGCGAGCTAAATTCCTTGGCTGGCCAGCCAGAAGTGGATGCGTTCTGCGACGCCGCGCCAGCCGGGTTCGAGCATCATGACGTGGCCCATCTCGGGGAATATCTCGGCCTCCGTGCCGTATGCGCGTGCGGTGGCGTGTACTTCCTTCGCTGTAAAGCACCCATCACTACCTGCGCCGAGCACTAGAAGCGGCGTAGTGACGCGCTTAGGGTGAGGAAGGCGAAAGGATGCATCGATCGAGACTCGTTGGCTCTCCTCCTGAACCAAGGCGGCGTAACGCAGAAGTTCCACCTCAGGGGTGTGCTGTGAGAAGAACTTCTCGCGGAAAATCTCCGGTGATCTGAAGAGGTGCAATGACTTTCCCGTCAGCAATGCCCTCGTCATCGGCCAAGGCTGCCGCACTGTCCAGCGCATCAGAAACGGGCCTACTCCCCGCGCGGGCATCGACGCGAGCAACACACCGGCTGGCGCATGGTGCGTCTCTAGATACTTCTGCACGACGAAGCCACCCATCGAGTGGCCGATCACGACCGGCTGGGTCGGCAGACGTCCTGCCACCGTCGCTACATCTTCGACGTAATCAGCGATCGAAAGACTACGTACCGGCTTGGAAGCCGAGCTTCCGCCGTGACCGCGAAGGCTTAACGCGACCGCGCGGTATCCGTTGTCCGCGAAGAAATCCAGGAAATGCTCATTCCAGCACCATGCTGCAACCCAGGCGCCGTGCACAAAGAGAAGCGGTATCGGATGATTATCGCTACCGGACCCTTTGTCGATGAGTTCGAGCATTCGAGCGGTTCCTACCTACCGGTGTTTGTCGGATGGTAGCAATCTGCCGGGTTCGGAGGTGCCTCTTCTTGCGCGGCTAGACCGACAGGTCGCGGCGCAACTTCGCCACGTGCCCGGTGGCCTTGACGTTGTACTGCGCTTCGGCGATCTTGCCCTTCTCGTCGACGACGAACGTCGAGCGGATCACGCCCTGAACGGTTTTGCCGTACATCTTCTTTTCGCCGTACGCGCCATAAGCCGTCAGCACCTTGCGCTCGGGATCAGACAGCAGCGGAAACGTCAGCTTCTCCGCGTCGCGGAACTTGGCCAGCTTCTCCGGCTTGTCGGGTGAGATGCCGATCACGTCCAGGCCGCCTTCGTTGAGTTCGCCGAGACTGTCCCGGAAGTCGCAGGCCTGCTTGGTGCAGCCGGGCGTCGACGCAGCGGGGTAGAAGTAGATGATCACGCGACGGCCCTTGAAGTCGGCCAGCGAGACCTTCTTCCCGTCGGCGTCCGGCAGGGTGAAGGCGGGCGCTGTGTCGCCTGGAGCAAGGCGCGCGGTGTCGGTCACGGGGATCCCTTTCTGTTCACCGGCAGGTGGGATGGAAGCCGGCTGATCTAGGGTAGGCGGCAGGCACCAACCTAGACCGAGCCTGGTCATGGTTCGCCGACGACAGGGAGGATGAGCGTGGCGGAGCGGGATCCCGACACCATCAAGCAGGACATCGACAAAGCCCGCGACCAGCTCGCATCGACCGTCGACTCGCTGGCTGTGCGGGCCAATCCGCGCCGGCTCGCCGACGACGCCAAGGCCCGGGCAATCGGGTTCGTCAAGAAGCCGGCAGTGGTGATCTCGCTCGCCGGAATCGCGGCCATCGCCGCCGCTCTCGCGGTGCGCCGGATTCGCAATAGGTGACGTGGTGAGCTGCTAGGGCTCAGCTGGTGCGCCGTCAGGGTTTCGAACCCCGGACCCGCTGATTAAGAGTCAGCTGCTCTACCAACTGAGCTAACGGCGCGTGCGTCCTGCCGGACTGCGTTTGCGACAATAACAGTCATTCCATCGGGGGACGAAATCGTCGATCGTGAGATCGGTCGCTGGTCACTGTTAATAGTCGTCTACGCCTTAGACTACTCCCCAGTAACACAGCATTACGGGTCATGAGGGGGAGCAGCGCAGGTGTCAGGTCGGGTGCTGAGACGTCGACGGTTGGGCCGGGTGTGGCTGGCCACCCTGATGGTCCCGCTTGCCGTTTTCGGCCTGGGAGCCTGCGGCAGCGGCGGCGGAAACCCGGCGCCGAAGGCCATCATGGACAAAGCCTCGCCCTTCAATGACCTGCTCGTTCCCAAGGTCACCACATCGGTGGCCGACGGGGCGGTCGGCGTCGCGGTGGACAGCCCGGTGACGGTCTCCGCCGACAATGGGGTGCTGGCGTCGGTCGAGATGGTCAACGAGAACGGCGGGACGGTCGACGGCCAACTCAGCCGCGACGGCGTGCACTGGGCGACCACCGAGAAGCTTGGCTACAACCGGCTCTACACGCTGACCGCCAAAGCCCGTGGGCTGGGCGGAGTGGCCACGCGTCAGCTGACGTTTCAGACGCACTCGCCGCACAACCTGACGATGCCGTATGCGATGCCGCACGACGGCGAGGTGGTAGGCGTCGGTGAGCCGGTCGCGATCCAGTTCGACGAGAACATCGCCAACCGCGAAGCGGCCGAGAAGTCCATCGTGGTGACCACCGATCCGCCCGTCGAGGGTGCGTTCTACTGGCTGAACAATCGCGAAGTGCGTTGGCGTCCAGAGCATTTCTGGAAGCCAGGCACCAATGTGAACGTCGCGGTCAATACCTACGGTGTCGACCTGGGTGACGGGGTTTTCGGCGAGGACAACGCGCACACACACTTCACCATCGGCGACGAAGTCATCGCGACCGCCGACGACAACACCAAGATGGTGACCGTGCGAGTCAACGGCAACGTCGTCAAGACCATGCCGACGTCGATGGGTAAGGACAGCACCCCCACCGCCAGCGGCACCTACATCCTCGGCGTTCGATTCGCGCACATGATCATGGACTCCTCGACGTACGGCGTACCGGCGAACTCGCCCAACGGATATCGCACCGAGGTGGACTTCGCTACCCAGATGTCCTACAGCGGGGTTTTCGTGCACTCGGCGCCGTGGTCGGTGGGCGCCCAGGGCCACACCAACACCAGCCACGGCTGCCTCAATGTGAGCCCCAGCAACGCGCAATGGTTCTTCGAGAACACCAAGCGTGGCGACATTGTCGAGGTGCTCAACACCATCGGACCGCCGTTGTCGGGCACCGAAGGTCTTGGCGACTGGAACATCCCATGGGATCAATGGCACGCGGGCAACGCCAAGGCGTAACCCATTGATCAGCTCGGCTATACCTGTTGTTTGGCAACGTAATTCGCGCTTAGACACGCCGAGCGCTCATCCGGGCAAGTGTGCCGCCGGGTTCTTAGCCTCATGGGTGTGAAGGGAACTCTCGGCGGTCGAACGGGGGCCGGCAATCGCACCGTTCGTGGCCACCTTGCGGCTTTCGGTGGCCACGCTTTGTGGCGAGTAGTCGGTGTGGCGGTCGGCGCAATCGGCTACGCCGCGGAAGCGGGTTTCGAGCTGGAGATGCGCAGAGTCGCCGCGCGGTCAAGCAGCAACGTCACGGCGCTACGCCCTGGCATCCCGGTCTAGCGCGGGGCGTTGGTACACACTTCGGGAGGGAGCAGAGGCTCGGGACGTGTTGACGTTGGCGGGAGCGCAGGGATACCGAGATCTTCGCGGGCGGCGTCGTTGAAACGATCGATCGCGTTTCCCAGCTGTTGCCGGTTGGTCTCGGCCTTCTTTTCGAATTCCAGTAGCTCAGTGCAGGGGGCATTGTTCGGGTCGTTGGCCGAGTGGGTGATATCCCAACCGATAATGACGAATCGACTTTGAGCGGCTGCATCGAAAACCTCGTTGCTGCGGTCTCGCACACGGGCGCTGCCGTACAACTGGGCGAGGTCCAGGGTATGGCCAAAATTGGCGAACTTTGTTTCGAGGTCTGCTTTATCCTCGGGAATCGGCGAGTGCAGGAAATACGGATACCGATTCTCGATGTCTTTCACCCGAACCTGGATGGCCATCGCAACATCACTGGCCGAGTTGATGAAGCCGGCGTAGGCGTCCTTTTGCTGCGTTCGCGTCGAGCTGAGCTTCAGGCGCATCGTCTCTTGTTCGTCGTGCTGGTTGGCCGTATACCAACCCGACCCAACCGCGATCGCACCGATAACCAAGGCGACGACAATGCTGGCCAGCGCCAGCCAGAATTCATTCGATCGCTTTTCCGTTATGACCGGCACCTCGCGATCAGGAGGCGCCGAGTCCGAAGCAGCTGGCTCGGAGCCAGAATGGCCCTCGTGTGGTCCTGGGCGTTCGCCGAGTGGCGATGTCGCGCCTGAGGAGGCGTCGTCGTGTGTGGGCGTGGGTTCATCCACCATTCCGACGGTAATGCACGGAGCCGGTTCGCGCGCGGGCTAGACGCGGAGCTCAGTCAGATCCCGCCTGTAGCGTGGCCGCAATACGGCGCACGATTCCGGTAATCCCGCCGTTGCTGAGCAGGCGCAGTGCCATCGCGACACTCTGGAGCATCCGCCCGTCCGGGTCGTGATGTGTAACAGCCCACTTGCCCAACAGGTCCAACTGCTCACGCAGTTGCCGTAACTCGTGCAGCTGGTCGTCGTGTTCAAGGGCGAATAGCCCGCCGGACAGCGCCGCAAGCGCCACTTCTAACAGTTGCTCCTCGGCTCCGCCTGTGTTTGCCATGTCAGCCAGTACACCCCCTGCACCGTGAACTACGTCGGTAATCGAAACAGCGTTGTGGTGCATCGTGCGGGAAAAGAAAAGTCCAGAGGGCTGCGATGGCCAATGAACTGACGCGGCGGATTGGACACATCAGGTACGAAATATGCTTTCCCACAGCAAGTTTCACCTGGCCAGCTGTCCTTGCGACGCTGAGGCGCGTGCAACGGGCCACCATCCCCTCCCGGCCGGCTGTTCACGCCGACGAATGAAGGGTCAGGCAGAGTGACCTCGGCACCCGCGCCTTCTGAAACGAAACACTGAAACCCCGTGGTTCTATCCCCGAAGACGACAGCTCAGGTTGCGGAGTAGGATTGGCTTTCGGAAGGGCCGGTGGCGGGCTCCCTCGTGCGACGGTTTTCTCAGGTAAAGAAACTTAAGCCCCGGAAGCTACCCCGGCCCTTCCCCCGCGGTAAAAGCTCCCAGCTTCGAGGCCACCTCCGCTCAGAGGGCGGCTGCAGCACCGTGAAGTCAGTCGGTCCCCCAGCAGCAGCTGCATTCATCGAAATCATTTTCGAATGGCCTACCTTGGCCACGGTCTCGCGAATGAAAAAGGTCAGAGGGCTAAAAAGCCCTCTGACCTGTGGGGTGAGTGACGGGACTCGAACCCGCGACATTCAGGATCACAACCTGACGCTCTACCAACTGAACTACACCCACCATGACCGCCAGGCGACAAGCGGCGACGTCGATACTAGCTGCTCGGGTCGCGAGGGGCCGAATCTATTACCTGCGCGTCCCGCGGCGGAGCTCCGAGCTCGTCGGCTACCGCGGCAATCTCGCTGGTCGTCGGGCCCGGCGGCGGCACGAAGGCGGTCCGTCGGTAGTACTGCAGTTCGCGGATCGACTCTTCAATGTCGGCCAGTGCCCGGTGCGCCAGGCCTTTTGCCGGCTGGCCGTAGTAGATCCGCGGGTACCAGCGACGGCACAACTCTTTGATCGAACTCACATCGATCATCCGGTAGTGCAGGAATGCGTCCAGAGCGGGCATGTCGCGGGCGATGAAGCCGCGGTCGGTGGCGATCGAGTTGCCCGCCAGTGGTGCCGTTTTCGCTTGTTTGACGTGTTGGCGGATGTAGTCGAGCGCCGCTTTTTCAGCGGTCGCCAGATCCAGGGTCGCCGAGCGCACCTCCTCGATGAGGCCCGAGCGGGTGTGCATGTCGGTCACGACGTCGGCCATCGACGACAATGCCGCGTCGTCAGCGTGAATCACCACGTCGACGCCGTCGCCGAGAATGTTGAGGTCTGCGTCGGTCACCAGGACGGCGATCTCGATCAACTTGTCCGACCTCAAATCCAACCCGGTCATCTCGCAGTCGATCCACACCAGAAGGTCCCGCACAGAGTTCACAGTAGGCAAAGTTAGCTGGGGCCGCAGCCACCCCGGCTCAGCGCCCCAGCAAGTAAGGTCGAGCGTTATCACGACCACGAGTTCTAGGGGAGAGGCAGCGGCCTTGTGAGCACCGAATCGACAGAGACCCCCGCGCAGCAGATCGCGAAGGGCTACGCCGTCGACGGCCAGGCATTGGAGTTGGGCACAGTCGTCGTCGACGGCACAACGGACCCGACCGCGCAGATCCGCATCCCGCTCGCCACAGTGAACAGGCACGGCTTGATCGCCGGAGCGACCGGCACCGGCAAGACGAAGACGCTGCAGGTGATCGCCGAACAACTCTCAGCGGCGGGTGTGCCGGTGCTGATGGCCGACGTCAAGGGCGACCTGTCCGGCCTGTCGAAGCCTGGCGAGAGCAGCGACAGAATCACCGCGCGCGCCAAGGAGACCGGCGAGACCTGGCAGGCGAGCGCCTTTCCGGTGGAGTTTCTGTCGCTGGGCACCAAGGGTATTGGTGTTCCGGTCCGGGCCACCATCGCCAGTTTCGGCCCGATCTTGCTGTCAAAAGTATTGGGCCTCAACAGCACCCAGGAGTCGACGCTCGGCTTGATTTTCCACTGGGCCGAGCAGAAGCAGTATGAGTTGCTGAACCTGGCTGACTTGCGCGCGGTGATCAGCCACCTCACCAGCGATCAGGGCAAGGCCGATCTCAAAGACCTGGGCGGGGTTTCCGCGCAGACGGCCGGGGTCATCCTGCGGGCGCTCGTCAACCTGGAAGGCGAGGGCGGAGATACCTTCTTCGGCGAGCCGCAGCTTGATCCCAGCGACCTCCTGAGCGTCGATGGCGGCCACGGACGAATTTCCTTGCTGGAACTAGGCGACCAGGCCACTCGTCCGGTGCTGTTCTCCACCTTCTTGATGTGGGTGCTGTCGAATCTCTTCAAATCCCTGCCCGAGGTCGGCGACATCGACAAGCCCAAGCTGGTGTTCTTTTTCGACGAGGCGCACCTGCTGTTCGCCGACGCGTCGAAAGCATTCCTGGACCAGGTCGAACAGACCGTCAAGCTGATCCGCTCCAGGGGCGTCGGCGTGTTCTTCTGCACCCAGTTGCCCACCGACATACCCAATGACGTGCTGTCGCAACTCGGGGCGCGCATTCAGCACGCGCTGCGCGCCTTCACGCCCGACGACCAGAAAGCCTTGAGCAGAACCGTTCGCACCTATCCGAAAACCGATGTCTACGATCTTGCTTCAGCGTTGACGTCGCTGGGCATCGGTGAAGCGGTCGTCACCGTGCTGTCAGAGCGGGGTGCGCCGACACCAGTCGCGTGGACGCGGTTGCGTTCACCGCGCTCGCTGATGGCCGCCATCGGCAATGACGCGATCAGCGCGGCGGCGAAATCCAGCCAGCTGCAACAGAAATACGGCAAAACCGTCGACCGGGAATCGGCTTACGAGAAGCTGGAAGCCAAAAAGGCTGAGGCTCAAGCCAATCAGCCGGCGCCGGCCGGATCGAAGTCAGCGCCCGAAGCCGCGAAGAAGCCAGGCTGGTTCAAGCGTTTCGTGAACAGCCGAGGCTTCCAGACCTTCCTCAAAGCGCTCGGCACCGAGCTGATCCGCAACATGTTCGGCGGGAACACCCGCCGACGCCGCTGAATCAGCCGCCCATCTTCTTGTAGAAGCTACCGACGATCGGCGCGACGATGGCGCGTGGCGCGTATTGACTCGCCGCGGACATCGCCTTGGACGTCAGGCCGGGCACCACGCGCATCTTGTTGCGCGCCAGCGCGTCTAGCGATTTCTTTGCGGTGTACTCGGTGGAGATCCACAGGAAGTCGGGCACCAGTTTCTCCACGATCGACGCTTCGGCATCGTCGGGCAGATCGGTGCGCACCGGGCCTGGCGCCAACACCGTCACGTGCACACCGGTTTTGCGCAGTTCGCCACGCAGCGATTCACTGAAGGTGTTGGCGAACGCCTTTGTCGCGGCATAGGTGGCGTTGTACGGGATCGGTGAATTGCCCGCTGCCGAACCGGAAATCAGGATGCCGCCGGCTTTGCGCTCGATCATCCCCGGCAGCACGGCCAGCACCAGGTCATGCACCGCGACCGCGTTCAGCTGTACCTGAGCCCGTTCCGTCGACGCGTCGAGCGTGGACACCGCGCCGAAGGTCGCCGTGCCGGCGTTCGCGCACAGGATCGAGATGTTTCGGGTGGCCAGCTCGTCGGTCAATTTCGCCCGCTCGACGGGATCGGCCAGATCGGCCGGGCGCACCTCGACGGTGACGCCGTACTTCGTGGTGAGACCGTCGGCCAGCGTGTTGAGCAGCTCTTCACGACGTGCCGTGATGATCAGACTGTGCCCGCGTGCGGCCAACTCGGTGGCCAGTGCTTCGCCAATGTTCTGTGAAGCTCCGGTAACAACGGCGCGAGCGTCGGGACTTGGGGCGGGTACCGGCATGGGCTAATGGTAGACAGACCAACGATGTCTGAATTCACCCACGAGGCCTCGCGCGGAGTCAAGCGGTCCCAAGTGCTGGCCTGGGCGGTGTGGGACACCGGTGCCGCCGGGGTGAGCGCGGTCGTGGTGACGTTCGTGTTCTCGGTGTATCTGACCGGCACGGTCGGCAAGGGCCTGCCCGGCGGCACTCCGCCGGCGAGTTGGCTGGGGCGCGCGCTGGCGATCGCTGGCATCACCATTGCCGTGCTGGCACCGGTGATCGGCGTGTGGGTCGAGAATCCACGGCGACGGCGCATCACCCTGACTGTGCTGACCGGCCTGGTGGTGGGGTTGGTCAGCGCGATGAGTCTGATTCGTGATCGCCCCGAATACCTGTGGCCGGGGCTGGCGTTGCTCGCGGTCGGCGCGGCATGTGGCGATCTGGCCAGCGTCCCGTACAACGCGATGCTGCGTCAGCTCACGACGCCGCAGAACTCGGGCCGGATCTCCGGCTTCGGCCTGGCCGCGGCGTTCGTCGGCAGCGTCGGCCTGCTGCTGCTCGTCTATTTCGGCTGCATCGACGGCAACGGCGCCACCCGCGGATTCCTGCAGCTACCGATCGGCGACGGCATGAATGTCCGCATCGCGATGTTGGTGGCCGCCGGATGGTTGGCGGTGTTGGCGATGCCGTTGCTGCTGACCGCCCACGCGCTGCCGGCACCGGCAGCGGCCGTCAGTTCCGCGCGGGGGGTGCTGGGCGGCTATCGCAGGCTCTGGCAGGACCTGGTCGGCGAATGGCACCGCGACCGCAACCTGGTCTACTACCTGTTGGCCGCGGCGGTCTTTCGCGACGGACTGGCGGGCGTCTTCACCTTCGGCGGCGTCCTCGGCGTCAACGCCTATGGCATCTCACCGGCCGACGTGCTGATCTTCGGAGTGGCTGCCAGCGTGGTGGCAGCGCTGGGCGCGGTGTTCGGCGGCTTCCTGGACGATCGGATCGGATCCAAGCCGGTCATCATCGGGTCATTGGTCAGCATCATCGCGGCCGGACTGACCATGATGGCGTTGTCGGGCCCTCGGGCGTTCTGGATCACCGGACTGCTGTTGTGCCTGTTCATCGGGCCGGCACAGGCGTCGGCACGGACGTTGCTGCTGCGGATGTCCAGCGCGGGGAAGGAAGGCGTCGCCTTCGGGCTCTACACGATGACCGGGCGTGCGGTGTCGTTCGTGGCGCCGTGGCTGTTCTCGGTCTTCGTCGACCTGTTCGGGGCGGTGCGGGCAGGCATGGGCGGGCTGTGTCTGGTCATGATCGGCGGGCTGCTGGGCCTGCTGATGGTGCGTGCGCCGCACCGAATTCCAGTGGCGAACGCCGACTGAGCCGGTTTAACCCGTGCCGCTGCACACCGTCAGACCGACGCTGGTGCGCTCGTTGATCTGCACGCCGTCCACGCTCACCGAGCAGGTGACGTCGTGGCCGATGTTCACGATGGTCACATTGGGCGACGTGGTCTCCGTCGTCGCCATGGTGACTTGCTTGCTCCACGGCAACGGCACGTTGAATTCGGTCTGCATCATGCCGTCGTCGTCGACGTAGGTGATGCTGATGGCGCGGCCCTCGCCGGTGACGTTATAGAACACGGCCTGCATCGCCCCGGCGTTGGCGGGCGGGCTCGATCCAGAGGTGCTTGGCCCGGAGCTGCCGGCTGACGGAGGGGGTGACGCCGACGAGGTCGGCGCCGCGTTCTGAGAACTCGGCATCGACGGTAGGGCCGGCACCGCCGTTTGTTTCCTGGCCGCGCCGCTCGCGATCACCAGGGCGATGACGAGTGCGACAACCAACACCACCGCAGCGGCTGCGACGATCCACAGCCAGCGCGGCGCCCTGGGTCGATCGGGCGCGGAGTCCTCGCTCGGCTGATCGGGTGGAGGCTGACCGTGAAGCCAGTACTGCGGCAGTTTGTCGGTCGGGTTGGTCGCGTTCGGATCCGGCGACGAGCCTGGGTGGCGTGGCGGTGGGTAGTACGGCAGGCCGCTGTAGGCCGGGTCGGTGTATTGCGGGTATGGCTGGCGTATGCGTTGGGTCTCTTCAGACCACTGTTGGGGCGACTGGGTGTGCTCGGGATGACGTCGATCGCTCATGCCCACCTCATGGCTGCAGGGTACCTGCAGCATTGGCATCGGCGCCGATACTTGAGATGACCAGCGGCAATTCGAACGGTCCGTTAACGGGTGGTGGTCATCGCGGCGATGCGCCGGCGGTCAGTGCCGCGACGGTCATCGCCCGCATCACCGCACGTGATCGCGCGGCGTGGGCGTCGGCAGGCTTGAGACTGTGCGGAGTGGAGTTGAGCAGGCCGAACACCGCGTGCGCCATGAGGCGGGCGTCATTTTCGGCAAGGTCGGGATCAAGTTCGCGCAGGACGCCCACCCATACCTCGACATATTGCCGCTGGGAGCGTCGTACTTGACGTTGTGCGGCCACCGGCAGGTAGGCAAGGTCGCGGTCCTGGATCCGGATGAGGTCCGGCTCGCCTAGTGCGAAGTCGAGATGGAAGTCGATCAAGCCGTCCAGCGCCGCAGCGGCGTCGGTTTCCTGCGATCGCACTTCCCGTGCGCCCTCGAGGAGGCGGGCACTGACGCCGACCAGCAACTCGACCAGCAACGACTCTTTGTTCGGGAAGTGGCGGTAGATCGCCGGGCCGCTGACTCCCGCGGCGGCCCCGATGTCTTCGAGTCGCACCGCCAGGAACCCGCGCTCGGCGAACAGTCGCTCGGCCGCGGCCAGCAACTGGAGGCGCCGATCTGATTTGCGTCGACTGCGGCGGTTCGGTGATTGGTCGACCGGAGCGGACGCTGTCATACGGCCTCCCTGGACACTTCGGTTAATCCCCACTAACATAACACGAGTTAGTGACCATTAACCGAAGTTGGCGTGCACCCGATGACCTCACCAGCGGAAAACCGCGACGCGCACACCGCGCTTGTCGCTCAGTTGCGCGACAAACTGGCCACCGCCGCACTGGGCGGTTCGGAACGCGCCCGCACCCGCCACGTCGACCGCGGCAAACTCCTGCCACGAGACCGCGTCGAGGGTCTGCTCGATCCGGGCAGCCCGTTACTCGAGATCGCTCCGCTGGCCGCCGACGGCATGTACGACGGCGACTGCCCCGGTGCCGGCATCATCACCGGGATCGGCCGGGTTTCCGGCCGCGAGTGCGTGATCGTGGCCAACGACGCGACCGTCAAAGGTGGTACCTACTACCCGATTACCGTCAAGAAGCACCTACGCGCTCAAGAGATCGCGGAGCAGAACCATCTGCCCTGCATCTACCTGGTCGACTCCGGTGGCGCCTTTCTGCCGAAGCAGGACGAGATCTTTCCCGATCGCTACCACTTCGGCCGGATCTTCTACAACCAGGCCAAGCTCAGCTCCGAGGGCATCCCGCAGATCGCGGCCGTGTTGGGATCATGCACGGCAGGCGGCGCCTACGTTCCGGCAATGAGCGACGAGGCGGTGATCGTTCGCAACCAGGGCACCATTTTTCTCGGCGGTCCGCCGCTGGTGAAGGCCGCGACGGGGGAAGTCGTCTCGGCCGAGGATCTCGGCGGCGGAGATCTGCACTCCAAGATCTCCGGTGTCACAGATCATCTCGCGCACGACGACCGCGACGCACTGCGCATCGTCCGGCGGATCGTGTCGACACTGGGACCGCGTGAACCCCGCATCTGGGACGTGTTGCCGACGGTGGACCCGATCGCCGATCAGGCCGAACTCTACGACGTGGTTCCCGTCGACTCGCGGATTCCCTATGACGTGCATGACGTCATCACGCGTGTCGTCGACGGCGGCGAGTTCGACGAGTTCAAGGCGGAGTACGGAAGCACGCTGGTCACCGGATTCGCCCGCATTCACGGCCACCCGGTGGGCATCCTCGCCAACAACGGTGTCTTGTTCGGCGAATCAGCGCTCAAGGGCGCGCATTTCATTGAACTGTGCGACAAGCGGTTGGTGCCGCTGCTATTCCTGCAGAACATCACCGGCTTCATGGTGGGCCGCGACTACGAGGCCTCCGGGATCACTAAACACGGCGCGAAGATGGTGACCGCGGTTGCCTGTGCCCGTGTGCCAAAGCTGACCGTCATCATCGGTGGGTCGAATGGCGCGGGCAACTACGCCATGTGCGGACGAGCGTATTCGCCGCGCTTCCTGTGGATGTGGCCCAACGCCCGGATCTCGGTGATGGGTGGCGAACAGGCCGCGTCGGTACTGGCGACGGTGCGCGGTGAGATGAGCGCCGAGGAGGAAGAAGCGTTCAAGGCGCCGATCCGTGCCCAGTACGAGCATCAGGGCAGTCCGTACTATTCGACCGCCCGGCTCTGGGACGACGGCGTGATCGATCCGGCTGACACCAGAACAGTTGTCGGACTGGCACTTTCGGCAGTTTCTCATGCGCCGGTCGATCCGGTGTCCTACGGCGTCTTCCGGATGTGAGTGCAATGATCTTCGATACTGTTCTGGTCGCCAACCGGGGTGAGATTGCCGTCCGGGTGATCCGCACGCTCAAGACGATGGGCATCCGGTCGGTCGCGGTCTACAGCGACGCGGACGCCAACGCGCGGCACGTCGCCGCGGCGGACGTCGCCGTCGCAATCGGGCCTGCGCCCGCGCGAGACAGCTACCTCAAGATTGCGGCCATCGTCGATGCTGCGGAGCGCAGCGGAGCGCAGGCCGTTCATCCCGGCTACGGATTCCTCTCGGAGAACGCTGATTTCGCTGCTGCACTGGAAGCGGCCGGGGTGACGTTCATCGGGCCGCCAGTCGGCGCCATCCAGACGATGGGTGACAAGATCGCCGCGAAGGGGACGGTGTCGGCGTTCGGTGTCCCGGTAGTTCCGGGCATCGCCCGGCCGGGCCTTACCGATGACGAACTCATCGCCGCCGCTGCGGACATCGGCTACCCGGTCCTGGTCAAGCCTTCCGCCGGTGGCGGCGGCAAAGGCATGCGCATGGTCGAGCACCCCGGCGACCTGGCTGCCGCGCTGGTCAGTGCCCGCCGCGAGTCAGCCGCGGCGTTCGGCGACGACACGCTGTTCCTTGAGCGATTCGTATTGCGGCCCAGGCATATCGAGGTTCAGGTGATGGCCGACGCCCACGGCAACGTGGTGCATTTCGGCGAGCGGGAGTGCAGCCTGCAGCGCCGACACCAGAAGGTCATCGAAGAGGCGCCGTCACCGCTGCTGGATCCGGAAACACGCGCCCGGATCGGCGCCGCGGCGTGCGATACGGCTAAGAGCGTCGACTACACCGGCGCGGGCACAGTGGAGTTCATCGTTTCGGCCGACCGGCCCGACGAATTCTTCTTCATGGAGATGAACACCCGGCTGCAGGTCGAGCATCCGGTCACCGAACTGGTGACAGGTTGGGATCTGGTCGAGTGGCAAGTGCGGGTCGCGGCGGGGGAGGAGCTGACTCTCGATCAGGCGGATATCACGTTGCGGGGCCACGCGATTGAGGCAAGAGTCTACGCCGAGGATCCGGCGAATGGCTTCCTGCCGACCGGTGGCGACGTGCTGGCTGTGATCGAATCCGATGCCGCCGGTGTGCGAGTGGATTCCGGCTTGTGCGCGGGCATGGTCGTCGGCAGCAACTACGACCCGATGCTGGCGAAGGTGGTCGCGCACGGCGCGGATCGCGCCGCCGCGTTGCGCATCCTCGATCGGGCCTTGGCCGACACGGCGGTCCTCGGAGTCGTCACGAACATCGACTTCGCCCGTTTCCTGCTGGCCGATGCCGATGTGATCGCCGGTCGGCTCGACACCGGGCTGTTGGACCGGCGCGCAGGCGATTTCGTCGCAGCGTCGCCCGGCGACGAGCACTTCATCGCAACCGCTGCCTATCTGTGGCTGCGGCGATTCCCTGCGCCCGGTGCGGACCTCTGGCAGGTGCCGTCCGGGTGGCGCGTCGGTAGTCATGCGCCGGTCAGCGTTCGGCTACGGGCCGGCGACCGCACCGATCACGTGCACATCACCGGCACGGCGGATGCGGCCGACGTTCGCGTCGAGGATGGCGAACCTCGTTCGCTGCGAGCAGCTTTGGCCGGTGACCGGCTGACCGTGACTCTGGACGGGTTGCGTCGTGAATACACCGTCGCGTCGGTGGACAACACGATCTGGCTTGCCGGCGACGGGACGACCGCGGTGCTCGAGGAGGTGCGCGAGACCTCGGTGCGCCCGGACGACGAACTCGGCGGCGACGCGGAATTGACCAGCCCGATGCCTGGGGCGATCGTCGCGGTCAGCGTCGACGACGGGGCGAAGGTGCTCACCGGAGCGGTCGTCGTCACGGTCGAAGCGATGAAGATGGAACACGCGCTGGCCTCGCCTGTCGACGGTGTGGTCGAACTTCTTGTCGCCGTTGGCGATCAGGTCAAGGTGGGCCAGACATTGGCCCGAATTGCCGTAGATACAACAGCAGAATCAAAGGACAACGCTCATGACTAGTGCCGGTGACGATGCAGAGCGAAGCGATGAGGAGGAACGGCACCGATGAATAACTTCCTGTCTACGGCTTCGCTGCCCGACGAGTACCAGCAACTTGCCAAGACCGTGCGTGACTTCGCCCAGAGCGTCGTCGCGCCGGTCGCCGCGCGCCACGACAAAGAGCACTCCTTCCCCTACGAGGTGGTCGCTGGCATGGCCGAGATGGGCCTGTTCGGTCTGCCGTTTCCCGAAGAGTGGGGCGGGATGGGCGGCGACTACTTCGCGCTGTGCCTGGCGTTGGAAGAGTTGGGCAAGGTCGATCAGAGCATCGCGATCACGCTGGAGGCCGGTGTGTCACTGGGCGCCATGCCCGTCTACCGGTTCGGCACCGAGGCGCAGAAGCAGCAGTGGCTGCCGGAGCTGGCCAGTGGCCGCTCGCTGGGCGCGTTCGGCTTGACCGAACCCGGTGGCGGGACCGACGCCGGCGCGACGAAAACCACCGCGCAACTCGACGACGGGCAGTGGGTGATCAACGGCTCCAAGCAATTCATCACCAATTCCGGCACCGACATCACCAAGCTGGTCACCGTCACGGCGGTGACCGGCGAGCGCGACGGCAAAAAAGAGATCTCGTCAATCCTGGTGCCGGTGCCGTCTGCGGGGTTCACCGTGGAGCCCGCCTACGACAAGGTCGGCTGGAACGCCTCGGATACCCATCCGTTGAGCTTCGACGACGTGCGGGTGCCCGAGGAGAACCTGCTGGGCGAACGCGGCCGCGGCTACGCCAACTTCTTGCGCATTCTCGACGAGGGCCGCATCGCGATCGCCGCACTGTCCACCGGGGCGGCACAGGGGTGCGTCGACGAAAGCGTCAAGTACGCGCGCGAGCGCGAGGCGTTCGGCCAGGCGATCGGCCGATACCAGTCGATTGCGTTCACCATCGCGCGGATGGAGGCGCGCGCCCACACCGCGCGTACCGCCTACTACGACGCCGCGGCGCTGATGCTGGCCGGTAAGCCGTTCAAGAAACAGGCCGCGATCGCCAAACTGGTCGCCAGCGAGGCGGCCATGGACAACGCCCGAGACGCCACCCAGATTCACGGCGGCTACGGCTTTATGAATGAATTCACTGTGGCCCGGCATTACCGGGACAGCAAGATTCTCGAGATCGGTGAGGGGACGACTGAAGTGCAGTTGATGTTGATCGCCCGCGAGGTTGGGCTGTGACGTCGCGACGAATGGCAATTCTGTGAGTGGCGGGAACGGAACGAATGGCGAGCAGCCGGCCAGGACGGTAGTCCAGCGCGGACTGTGGTTCGACGAATTCGACATCGGCGTGCGGTATCTGCACCGCCCGGGCCGCACCCTCACCGAGGCCGACAACGTACTCTTCACGACGTTGACGATGAATACCCAAGCGCTGCACCTTGATGCCGCATTCTCCGACGCGCTGCCGCCGTTCAATCAGCGGCTGGTGAACTCGATGCTCACCCTGTCGACTCTGGTCGGGTTGTCCGTCGCTCAGCTGACCCAGGGCACCATTGTCGGCAATCTGGGCTTCTCCGAGATCGCTTTCCCGAAGCCGCTTTTCCACGGCGATACGCTGTATGCCGAAACCGTCATCCTCGAGAAGCGGGTCTCCAAAAGCCGCCCGGGAGAGGGCATCGTGACGTTCGCGCACACCGGTCGCAACCAGCACGACGACGTGGTCGCCACCGCACACCGCAAGACTCTGGTGCGCATGCGACCGGAGGGGTCCCCTGACTGATGGGTCTGCAGAATCCGGGACCGGCGTGGTTGTTCTGTCCGGCCGACCGTCCGGAGCGTTATCAAAAGGCCGCCGCCGCAGCCGATGTCGTGATCCTCGACCTCGAGGACGGTTGTGCAGCCGCCGACCGGCCCGCCGCACGTCAAGCACTGGTCGACGTGCAACTCGACCCGGCGCACACTGTGGTGCGGGTCAACCAGTTCGGCACCGCCGATCAGGAACTCGACCTCGAAGCGCTGAAGAACACCCCATACGACACCGTGATGCTACCCAAATGCGAAGCGGTAGAAGAGATCAGCGCGCTGGCGCCGCTGGATGTGATCGTTCTGGTCGAATCGCCCAAGGGCGCGCTGATCGTGACGGACACCGTCCAGGTGGACAACGCCGTCGCGGTGATGTGGGGCGCCGAGGATCTGTTCGCGGTGCTCGGCGGCACCGCAAACCGCTACCCGGACGGGACATATCGCGAGGTTGCGCGCCACGTCCGGTCACAGTCGCTGTTGGCGGCCAAGGCCTACGGTCGCCTCGCGCTGGACTCGGTGTACCTCGACATCAAAGATCTCGACGGGCTGCGCGCCGAGGTCGACGACGCCGTGGCGGTGGGCTTCGACGCGAAGGTCGCGATTCACCCCAGTCAGGTGCCGGTGATCCGGGCCGGATACGCGCCGTCACGCAGATGAGGTGCGTTGGGCGCGAGATGTTCTCGCCGCGGCCGCCGATGAACGCGGTGTCTTCGCATTCGAGGGCAAGATGGTCGATGCGCCGGTGTTGCGGCGGGCCGAGCGAATCGTGCATTTGGCCGGAGATGCCGGCTCGTAGCGCTTACCGCCGTTTGGCCGCGGCCAGCCGAGCGGCGAACTCCGGAGACTGGATCGAGGTGGCCTGCGGGCCGAGTTCGGTGTCCTTGGCCAGCTCGTGCAGTTCGACATCGAGCGACCCGGGGCTGGCCGTGGCGCGCATGGTGGCCTTGGTCGCCAGCACCACCTCGCGCGGCGCTGCTGCGGGTCCGGCCGCCAATGCCAACGCCGCGGCCACCGGATCGTCGGCGGCGCTGAGCGCCAAGCCATGTCGCACAGCGGATTCGGCGTCGAATCGCATGCCGAACAGCAGGGCTGCGCGCGCTACCTGCGGTCCGACCGCACGCTGCAGCATCCACGTCGCCCCGCCGCCCGGATGGATTCCCAGCTTCTGAAAACGGGCGTCGAACAACGCGTTTGGGCCGGCGATGCGCACATCGGCGGCCAGCGCCAGGTTCAGCCCTGCCCCGACGGCGGGGCCGTTGACGGCGGCAATCGTGGGCAGCGCGCATTTGCCGACGGCCATGAACCCGTCGTACAGCCGCTGCAATCCCTCTTCGGCCGCACTGCCCAACGCGGACAGGTCGGCGCCGGCGCAGAACGCTTTGCCGGCGCCCGTCACGACCACCGCGTGCACATCGGTGTCGGCTTCGGCCCGCTCGACAGCAGAGCGGAGTTGCCTCGACATCTCACCGGTGACCGCGTTGCGTCGTTCAGGGTCGTTGACCGTGATCAGCGCGACGTGACTGTCGACGCGGTAGAGCACCAGGTCGGATTCGGGCATCGGAAACCTCCGCAGATTCGTCGGCGACGGCACCTTGCGCACCATCCGGGTACTCATGCCACAGGTAGCGCATCAGTCACACATGGCAAGTACCCCCGGCAGGATTCGAACCTGCGACCACAAGATTAGAAGTCATGTGCTCTATCCAGCTGAGCTACGGGGGCCGAAGATTTAAGGGCCAGGTCAGTGTAGCCAACCAAGAAAACGGGTATCTGTGCCCGCGCAACGCCGTCCGAGATGTCATGCAGGATGAGTCATTCGGCTAGTGTGAGGCCCGCCACACACATACGCTGATCGACTGCCAGGCGTGTGCTCGACGACGAGGAGTTGGCAAGGCATGACCGTAACCATTGATGTCAGGGCGCGATGCTCACAGGCGCGTGCCGAAGTGCTGCGTCAGGGATTACAGCTCGCTGCCGGGCCGATCGGTGCATACCGCGCCGGATCGCTGCTGCTCCGCGGTTCGCCGACGGTCGCCAGCTTTCTGGCGGGTTGGTTGTCCGCTGAATTCCCCCCGCACGTCGTCACCGGGCACGCGTTGTCCGGCGTGACGCCGCTGTCGAAGGTCGCAACGGGCTGGGCAGCCCAGCGCGCGGATCGTGTGCTCACTGCCGCGCTGCAGGACTCACTCGGTGCGCAGTACCAAGACTGCGTCCATCACCCGATCGATGACCGGCCCGTGCGCCGCGGCGGGGTGTTGCACTCCGCGCGAGGTCACCGCCGCTATGCGGCGCAGACGTCGGATATTCAGTACGGCCCCGACCCCCGCGCCAACCTGCTGGACATCTGGCGCCATCGAAACGTCAAGGTCGGCGGCCGCGCGCCGGTGCTGGTGCAGATCCCGGGCGGTGCCTGGACCGTGAACGGCCGGCGGCCGCAGGGCTATCCGTTGATGGGTCGGATGGCCGAACTCGGTTGGGTGGTTGTCTCGATCGACTACAGCAGGAGTCCCGGCAAGGCGTGGCCGGCGCACATCATCGACGTCAAGCGTGCGTTGGCCTGGGTTCGCGAGAACATCGCCGACTACGGCGGCGATCCCGACTTCATCACGGTCACGGGTGGATCGGCGGGCGGTCATTTGGCCTCACTGGTCGCGCTCACCGCCAACGATCCGCGGTGGCAGCCCGGTTTCGAGGATGCGGACACCACTGTTCAGGCCGCGGCGCCCTACTACGGCGTCTACGACCTCACCGATGCGACGAAAATGCACGAGATGATGATGCCGTTCATCGAGCTTTTCGTCATGAAAGAGCGCTACGCCGACAACCCCGAATTCTACGAATTGGCGTCGCCGATTTCGCATGTTCACCGTGATGCGCCGCCGTTTTTCGTACTGCATGGCGAGAGCGATTCGGTCATCCCGAGTGTGCAGGCGCGGGCGTTCTGTGCTGCACTTCGCCACGCCGGCGCTGACACGGTGGGCTATGCCGAGTTACCCAATGCTCACCACGCTTTCGACTTGTTCGCCACAGTCCGATCCCGACTGGCCGCCGACGCCGTCGCCGACTTTTTGGGTGTCGTCTACGGACAACAGGTGCGGTCGCGTTCGAACTCGATGCCTGAGCACGCCACCTCGACCGGCTGAGTAGTCCTGGCGTCCTCGTTTCGAATTCGCCAGCATGCCACGGTGTTTCGCAAGCCGCCCGGAGCGTTTCTGATCTCGCGTTATGATCCGGCTAATCGGCTTCCGCCATTACGCCAACCGGGCTACGTTTGAGTTGCCTGCGGCATCCTGGCAAACGGCCGCTGGGTCTGTTCGAACAGGAGGTCGCAGTGGCGATGGCGGCATTGGCCGGACGGGGGAGCGTTAGTGGCTGAGCAGGTCGACGCGGCGGGATTGCCGACGGCGCTGGGCCCGGTCGACTATCTCCTGCATCGGGGAGAGGCCAATCCGCGCACCCGCTCGGGAATCATGGCCCTGGAGATTCTGGACACCACTCCGGACTGGGACCGCTTCCGGACCCGGTTCGACAACGCGTCGCGAAAGGCGCTGCGGCTGCGCCAGAAGGTGGTCGTGCCGACATTGCCGACCGCCTCGCCGCGCTGGGTCGTCGATCCCGACTTCAACCTGGACTTCCACGTCCGCAGGATTCGGGTCGCGGAACCGGGCTCACTGCGGCAGGTGTTCGACCTCGCCGAATTGATGCTGCAGTCGCCGCTGGACATCGCCCGGCCGCTGTGGACCGCCACTTTGATCGAGGGCTTACCCGACGGCAGGGCCGCGACGTTGCTGCACCTGTCGCACGCGGTTACCGACGGCGTCGGCAGCGTGGAGATGTTTGCCCACATCTATGACCTTGAGCGTGATCCGCCCGAGCGGCCTATCCCTGACCAGCCCATCCCGCAGGATCTGACGGCCAACGATCTGATGCGTGAAGGATTCAACCGATTGCCCATCAACGTGGCCAATGGGGCTCGCGGTGCGCTGTGGGGGGCGGCGACGATGGTGGGACGAGCAGTGACCAAGCCCGGCGCGGCGGTCGCCGGCGTGTTCAACTACGCGCGCTCGGGCGCACGAGTGGTCAGCCGGGCCGCTGAACCGTCGCCGTTGCTTCGTCGCCGCAGCCTGGCGACCCGCAGCGAAGCGATCGACATCCCGCTGTCCGACCTGCACCGTGCGGCGAAAGCCGGCGGTGGTTCGATCAACGACGCCTACCTGGCCGGCTTGTCCGGCGCGCTGGGGCGCTATCACGCGGCGCTCGGCGTGCCCATTTCTTCGCTGCCGATGGCAGTGCCGGTCAGCTTGCGGGCGGAGTCCGACGCCGCCGGCGGGAACAAGTTCACCGGGGTCAACCTGGCGGCGCCGATAGGTACTGCCGATCCGGTCGCCCGCATGCAGAAGATCCGCCAGCAGATGACCCAACGCCGCGACGAGCCCGCAATGGACATCATCGGCTCGTTCGCCCCGCTGCTCAGCGTATTGCCGGGACCGCTGCTGGAGTCGATGACCGGCTCGGTCGTCGGCTCTGACGTCCAGGCCAGCAATGTGCCCGTCTACCCGGGTGACACCTTCATCGCCGGCGCAAAAGTGTTGCGGCAGTACGGCATCGGCCCGCTGCCCGGCGTGGCGATGATGGTCGTGCTGATCTCCAGGGGCGGGTACTGCACCATCACCACGCGCTACGACCGGGCGGCCATCCGCGACGAGGCGTTGTGGGCTCGGTGCCTGCTGGAAGGCTTCAGCGAAATCCTCGCTCTGGCAGGCGATCCCGTTCCGCAGGCGGTGGCGTCGTCATTCACCGCGGATCAGCCGGGTGCGACGAAGCGATCGGCGGCGGGCTCGTGAGCACGAACGAGTCGCAGAAACCGGCGCGCGACATGCGGCTGCCGGGGTCGGTCGCCGAGATCATGGCCAGCCCGCCAGGACCTGAGATCGGCGCGTTCTTCGACCTGGACGGCACCCTGGTGGCCGGCTTCACCGCCATCATCCTGACCCAGGAGCGACTGCGGCGCGGAGACATGGGCGTCGGCGAGCTGATCGGCATGGTCACCGCAGGCCTGAACCACCAATTCGGGCGCATCGAATTCGAAGAACTCATCAGCAAGGCGTCGGGGGCGTTGCGCGGACGCATGTTGAGCGATCTGGAGGAGATCGGCGAGCGGCTGTTCGTCCAGAGAATCGAGTCCCGCATCTACCCGGAAATGCGGGAACTGGTCCGCGCGCACCTGGCCCGCGGTCACACCGTGGTGTTGAGTTCGTCGGCGCTGACCATCCAGGTCGGTCCGGTGGCGCGCTTCCTCGGCATCGCCAACACGCTCACCAACGAGTTCGAGACCGACGGCGACGGAGTCCTCACCGGCGGCGTGGTCAATCCGATCCTGTGGGGCCCGGGTAAGGCCGCCGCGGTGCAGAAGTTCGCCGGCGAGAACGGGATTGACCTCAAGGACAGCTACTTCTACGCCGACGGTGACGAAGACGTCGCTCTGATGTATCTCGTCGGCAACCCGCGGCCAACCAACCCGGAAGGCAAGATGGCCTCCGTTGCCAAGCGGCGCGGCTGGCCGATTCTCCGGTTCAGCAGCCGCAGCGGCGGAGGCATCACCGCGCAACTACGCACCCTCGCCGGGGTCGGTTCGGTGGTGCCCGTCGCGGCCGGCGCGTTGGGGATCGGGCTGTTGACTCGGAGCAGGCGCCGCGGCGTCAACTTCTTCACGGCGACCTGGTCGCAGATGTTGTTGACCGCCAGCGGTGTCCAGCTGAACATCCTGGGTGAAGAGAATCTGACCGCCGAAAGGCCCGCGGTGTTCATCTTCAATCACCGCAACCAAGCTGACCCGGTCATCGTCGGCGCGCTGATCCGCGACAACTGGGTTGCCGTGGGCAAGAAGGAACTCGAAGGCGATCCGATCATGGGCACGCTCGGCAAGGTGCTCGATTCGGTCTTCATCGACAGGGACAACCCGTCCGCTGCGGTGGAGTCGTTGCACCAGGTCGAAGAGCGGGCAAGGCAGGGGCTTTCGATCATGATCGCGCCCGAGGGCACCAGGCTGGACACCACCAGCGTCGGGCCGTTCAAGAAGGGGCCGTTCCGGATGGCGATGGCGGTAGGCATCCCGATCGTGCCGATAGTGATCCGAAACGCCGAGCTGATTGCCGCGCGCAACTCCACCACGATGAACCCGGGCACCGTGGATGTCGCTGTGTTCCCGCCGATCTCGGTGAGCGACTGGACAGTTGACACACTGTCGGAGCGGATCGCCGAGGTGCGCCAACTCTATGTGGACTCCCTTGCCGACTGGCCGGTCGATGAGTTGCCCGAGCATGACGTCTACCGGAAGAAGCCGACTCCACGAAAGGCGCCGCGCAAGGCCGCCGCCAAAGCTGTCAAGGCGGCGCCCGCGAAAGCCCCGGCCAAAAAAGCCGCCGTAAGCAAAACGGCCAACGCTCAGAAAAGCACGCCGCGCCCCAAAGGACGATCGTGACCAGGCAGGCCGTCGACAACAGCTCGTTCACCACCGCCGACGACACCCTTGTGCTGGTGTCGGCATCCTCACCGGCCGAATCTGAGCTGCTCGCAACGTGGTTGGACCAAGAGCGGGCCCGGCACCCGGAGACCAAACTCGAGGTGTTGTCCTTGCCGGAGGCGGGTTCGCCGCCCGGCGACATGGCCTTGCTGGTCGAGCAGCTCGAGCTCGATGAGGACCGGTCGATCGTCCCGGTTCGGGTGTTCTGGATGCCGCGTGCGGACGCGTCGGCGTTGAATCAATTGGCGGCGTTGATCCCCGGCCGAAATCCGTATCAGCCCAGTGAACGTCAAAAGCGTCACATCCTGCGCTCCGATCGCTCCCGCGCCCGGGTCGTCGCCGGCGAATCGGCGAAAGTGTCCGAGCTTCGTCAGCAATGGCGAGACAACACTGTCGGCGACAACCCACGCGACTTCGCGCATTTCGTCACCCGCCGCGCACTGCTGGCATTGGAACGCGCGGAATACCGAATCCTTGGACCTCAGTACAAGTCTCCGCGGTTGATACCTCCGGAGATTCTGGCGTCCACGCGATTTCGCGCCGGTTTGGAGAAGATCCCGGGCGCCACCATCGAAGAAGCCGAAAAGATGCTCGACGAGCTCGCCACCGGGTGGAGTCGGGTGTCGGTCGACCTCGTCTCCGTCCTGGGCCGGATGCTCAGTCGCGGATTCGACCGGGACATCGACTACGACGAGTACCAGGTCGCGGCGATGCGCTCGGCCCTGGAAACGCATCCGGCGGTCCTGTTGTTCTCGCACCGGTCCTACATCGACGGCGCGGTGATGCCGGTGGCGATGGCCGAGAATCGGCTTCCCCCAGTGCATGTGTTCGCCGGCATCAACCTGGCGTTCGGGGTGATGGGTCCGCTGATGCGTCGCGCCGGCGTCATCTTCATCCGGCGCAACATCGGCGACAACGCACTGTACAAGTACGTGCTGCGCGAGTATGTGGGCTATGTGGTGCAGAAGCGGTTCAACCTGAGTTGGTCCATCGAGGGCACCCGCTCGCGCACCGGCAAGATGCTGCCGCCGAAGCTCGGCCTGACAAGCTACGTCGCCGACGCCTACCTGGATGGTCGCAGCGACGACATTCTGCTGCAAGGTGTTTCGATCAGCTTCGACCAGCTGCACGAGACCGCGGAGTATGCCGCTTACGCCCGCGGCGGGGAGAAGCGGGCGGAGGGATTCAGCTGGCTGTTCAACTTCATCAAGGCGCAGGGCGAACGCAACTACGGCAAGATCTACGTCCGCTTCCCCGAAGCGGTCTCGATGCGGGAATATCTCGGCCCCGCGCACGGCCCGGCAGCCTCTGACGAAGCAGCCAAACGACTTGCGCTGCAAAAGATGTCGTTCGAGGTCGCGTGGCGCATTCTGCAGGCGACGCCGGTCAATGCCACCGGCCTGGTGTCGGCGCTGCTGCTGACCACGCACGGGCTCGCACTGACGCTCACCCAACTGCATCACACCCTGCAGGACTCGCTGGACTATCTCGAACGCAAGCAGACCCCGATGTCGACCAGCGCACTGCGGCTGCGCACGCTCGAGGGCGTCCGTGCTGCCGTGGACTCACTGTCCAATGGTCACCCGATCACCCGAGTCGACAGCGGCCGAGAACCCGTGTGGCGCATCGCCCCCGAAGACGAACACGCCGCTGCGTTCTATCGCAACTCTGTGATCCACGCGTTCCTGGAAACGGTGATCGTCGAGCTTGCGCTGGCGCACGCCGGCCGGGCCGAAGGCGACCGGGTCGAGGCCTTTTGGAAGCAGGCCATGCGGTTACGCGACCTGCTGAAGTTCGACTTCTACTTCGCCGATTCAGCCGCTTTCCGGCAGAACATCGCCGAAGAGATGGCATGGCACAAAGATTGGGAGGGGCAGGTCGCAGCCGGCGCCGCCGAAATCGACGCGATCTTGTACGCCAAACGGCCGTTGATGTCGGACGCCATGCTGCGGGTCTTCTTCGAGGCCTACGAGATCGTGGCCGACGTGCTGCGCGACGCGCCCGCGGATATCGGCGAGAAAGAACTCACCCAGTTGGCGCTCGGAGTCGGTAAGCAATACGTCGCGCAAGGTCGGGTCCGCAGCAGCGAGCCGGTCTCGACACTGTTGTTCGCGACCGCGCGCCAAGTCGTGGCCGACCAGGATCTGCTCCAACCCGCGCCCGATCTGGCCGACCGCCGGGTCGCATTTCGCCGCGAATTACGGTCCATCCTGCAGGATTTCGACCACGTTGCACGGATCGCGCGCAACCAGTTCGTCGCCCGCGAGGCCGAGGCCGGACGCGGACGGGCTGGTGACCAAGGTCGGTAGCCGCCCGGAGCGTTATCCGAAGACAGCGGCCAATGCGGAGAGATCGGCCACAGTGAAGCCTGCGTTCGCCATATCCGTGATGAAGTCACCGGCATCGGATGTGCCGTTGACGATGTCAGGGACGTTGAGGTCGTAGAGGGCGGACCCGATGGCGCCGAGTAGCTCAGAGGTCAGCGTTTCGGTGGGTTGGCCCAAGCTGATCGAGAGGTCCGGGTCCAGAGACGGAATGAACGGGTAGGCATCGGGCATGTCTGACGCCGGCAGCAATCCACCGTCGACCAAGGCGGCCGTGACTCCTTGGTCGGCCCCGGTGAGCAAATCGGAGGTGACGGTGATCGGATTGACGAGTTCGAACAGACTCGCCGGGGTCGGGAGGTTCGCATACTCGTCGCCCAAGCTCGAGCCGATGCTGCCGTAGCCCATGTCCACAAGCACCCGCAGGTCCGGGGTGAGCAGGTCGATCAGTGATTGCGGCGCGCCGGCCTGCAGTAGTGGCTCGAGCAACGGCAGAGTCTGGGTGGGAATGAAGTAGTACGTGGTGTCGCCGGCGCCCGGCGAGACCGCCTCCACCACAGCCGTTTCCACCTGCGCGGGTGTCAGATCCGAATAGTCGTGGTCACCATAGAAGACACCCATGATGGCGTTCAGGTCCGAAAGCAGGTTTTCGCGGGTATTGCGGAAAGTCGGACGCGCCGTCGTATTGGTGGGTGTAGATGTCGGTCGGGTAGGCCGAGTCCGGGGTCGCGCCATTGAACGCCATGTTGAGACCCGGGATGTACAACCCGTCGAAACGTTCCAGCAGCCCGCCGTCGGGATTGTTCGGGTCACCGGTGAAGACGAACGCCAGGTTGGCCGGGCTCGGCGGATCGGCCACCGTGCCGTTGGCGATCTCATCGAGTTCGTCGGTGCCGATTGTGGCGCTTTGCGAATAGCCGAAAACGATGGTGTCGGTGCCCGGGGGTTCTGCCGCGAGGGCGGTCTGCAGGTCGTGCAGGCCCTGGACCATCGACTGGCCCAAGGTCAACTCGCTGTAGCCGGGAAGCGGGAAGAACTGCTCGGGTGTCGGCAATACCGTCGTCGTATCCGTCGTGCCCGGGTAGATGTCGGGCAAGTTGGGCAAGATGTAGTCGGTGTTGACGTCGGTCGGATAAGGCGACTCCGGGTCGGGTTGTTCGGTGCCGCCCATGATCAATGCGTTGTCGGTCCCGGAAGCGAACGCCGGATACATCGCCGACGTCAGCGCCAACAGACCCACGCAGCCACCCGACGACAACCCACCAGCCAGCCAGCGCAAGCGACGGGTTGTCATGGTGACCCTCCGATGCCGTCGTCGATGGTCGCGTCGGGCACCGTTGCACTGCTTGCATCCATTGTCGCGGTGACTCAGCGTCGACGCATGTTGGGCAACATGAACTCTGCGAAGGTGCGTTGATCGATACGCGAGGTCAGCCGGCCAGTACGAGGTCCTCTCGGCGTCCCGCCATACGCTTAGTGCATGACGGTTGCTACGCCCATAGCCAGGCGACGCAGGACGGCGTGGCCGCTGCTCGTCGGGGTGGCGGCGCTGGCCGGATGCACCGCGGCGGGAATTGGGGCGCTGTCGCTGGCGGCGGCGCTGACCGCCACCGGGTTGCCCAACCCGGGTCCGGTGACCACCCTGGGCCTACCCTTCGTCCGAGCCGCCGGCGAGGTCGCTGCGGTGGTAGCCGTCGGTTCCTTCCTACTGGCGGCCTTCCTGGTTCCACCGCAGGGCAACGGCGTCCTGGACGCCGACGGGTACCGCGCTCTGCGGGTCGGCACGATTGCGGCCGGGGCCTGGGCGGTGTGCGCCGCGCTGCTTGTGCCCCTGACGATCTCCGACGTCTCCGGTCAGCCGATCACCGCTCACCTGAATCCGGCGAGCTTGTGGTCGCTGGCCGGTCTGATCAACATCTCGGCGGCGTGGCGATGGACCGCGCTGCTGGCGGCGGCGGTCACCCTGGCCTCCCTGCCGGTGCTGCGCTGGTCCTGGACTCCGCTGTTGCTGGTCGGGTCATTAGCCACCCTGATACCACTGGCGCTGACGGGGCACTCGTCGGCCGGTGGATCGCACGACCTGGCCACGAATAGCCTGCTGATCCACCTGGTCGCGGCCAGCCTGTGGGCCGGTGGCCTACTGGCGCTGCTGACCCATGTGGCGCGGGGTGGGCAGCATGCCGACCTTGCCGCCCGGCGGTTCTCGGTGATCGCATTGTGGTGCTTTGTTGCGATGGCGATCAGCGGCGTCGTCAATGCCCTGGTGCGGATCCTGCCCTCAGACCTGCTCACCACCGACTACGGCAGGCTCGCGGTTGCGAAGTTCGTCGCGTTGTGTCTGCTCGGCGTGATCGGCTGGCGACAGCGACGATCCGGAGTCGTTGCCCTGCAAGCAGATCCCGGCTCCCGAGTAGCTTTTGTCCGGCTTGCGCTGATCGAGGCGCTGGTGTTCGGCGTCACCTTCGGCATTGCCGTCGGCCTCGGTCGCACGCCTCCGCCGCCGCTGCCGATCGGTGTGCCCTCGATTTCCGACGTGAAGATCGGTTACGACTTCGCTGGCCCGCTGACCCTTGCCCGGGTGTTGTTCGACTGGCGGTTCGACCTGATTTTCGGGACCGCCGCGATCGTCTTTGCCACGCTGTATCTGGCGGCAGTGCGCCGATTGCGGCGCCGCGGCGATGCGTGGCCGCGCGGCCGGACCGTCTCGTGGCTGCTCGGCTGCCTGGCGCTGCTGTTTGTCACATCATCTGGCATGGGCCGCTACATGCCGGCGATGTTCAGCATGCACATGGCGGCGCACATGATGCTGTCGATGCTGGTGCCGGTACTGCTGGTGTTAGGCGGGCCCGTCGGCCTGGCGTTGCGAGCACTTCCGGCGGCCGGGCGCGGCGAACCACCGGGCATGCGGGAATGGATACTGGCCGCCCTGCATAGCCGTCTGTCGAAATTCCTGACCAACCCCCTGGTCGCCACGGCGTTGTTCGTCGCCGGCTTCTACGGTCTCTATCTGGGTGGTCTGTTCGACGCTGCGGTGGGTAGCCACATCGGGCATCTCGTGATGAACGCGCACTTCCTGCTCAGCGGCTACCTGTTCTATTGGGTGGTCATCGGCGTCGACCCCACGCCGCGGCCGATCCCGCCACTGGCCAAGGTGGCCGTGGTGTTCGCGTCGCTGCCGTTGCACGCATTTTTCGCCATCATCCTGATGAGCATGGACAAGGTGCTCGGCGGGAGCTTCTACCGCTCGCTGCACCTGAGCTGGCACACCGACCTGCTGGGTGATCAGCGGCTCGGAGGTGGAATGGCTTGGGCCGCAGGGGAAATACCGCTTGCCGTGGTCATGATCGCACTGCTGGTGCAGTGGTCGCGCAGCGACCAGCGAACCGCCCGTCGCCTGGACCGCGCGGCCGATCGCGACGACGACGCCGAGTTGGCGGCCTACAACGCGATGCTGTCTGAGCTGGCCCGCCGGGGCCGCTAGGTTTTCGCGAACCAGAAGTCAGGGCTGGAATTCTCGCCGGACCACCACCGTGGGTTCTGTTTCGCGCTGGGCCGCGCTTCTCCACAGTCGCGCCCTTATCCCCAGAACCGCTGAGGCGGTCGTGCCGATCGGGCTGGTTGTCGGCCTCCCCGAGCTGAATGGCGGTCATGCAGCACCGGTTGCGGTGCGATGAGGAGAGGAAACTAGAAATGTTCGAAACGCCGCTGACCGTGGTCGGCAACATCGTCAACGACCCGATTCGTCGAACGGTCGGAGACCAGGAGGTCCTGAAATTCCGGGTCGCGAGCAATTCCCGACGTCGGGTCGCCGACGGCACCTGGGAGCCCGGCAATTCACTGTTCGTCACCGTCAACTGCTGGGGCCGGCTGGTGTCCGGAGTGGGCGCATCGCTGGGCAAGGGCTCACCGGTGATCGTGGTGGGCCACGTGCACACCAGCGAGTACGAGGACCGTGACGGCGTCCGGCGTTCGAGCCTGGAGATGCGTGCCAGCTCGGTCGGGCCTGACCTGTCTCGCTGCATCGCGCGCGTCGAAAAGACCGTCACGTCGGTGCCGGATGCCGCGCCCGACGCGAGCAATGCCGGTGACGGGACAGACGCTGACAGCGACGAGGCGCGGGTGAAGTTGCCGCTGTCGGCTTAGTAGCGCCGCGTAGCGGCGTGAGGAGGAGGCGGACAGGTTGCCTAGGATGGAGCGCGAGCATTCTCGTAAACCAGAAAGGCAACACCGCCACATGGCTGAGTTCATCTACACGATGAAGAAGGTCCGCAAGGCGCACGGCGACAAAGTCATCCTCGACGACGTCACCTTGAGCTTCTATCCGGGCGCCAAGATCGGTGTCGTCGGCCCGAACGGGGCAGGTAAGTCGAGCGTCTTGCGGATCATGGCCGGGCTGGACAAGGCCAACAACGGTGAAGCGTTCCTGGCCACCGACGCCACCGTCGGCCTGCTGCAGCAGGAGCCGCCGCTGAACGAGGAGAAGACGGTTCGCGGCAACGTCGAAGAGGGCCTGGGCGACATCAAAGTAAAGCTCGACCGCTTCAACGAGGTCGCCGAGCTGATGGCCACCGACTACTCCGACGAGCTGATGGACGAGATGGGCAAGCTGCAGGAGGAGCTTGACCACGCCAACGCGTGGGACCTCGACTCGCAGCTCGAGCAGGCCATGGACGCGCTGCGCTGCCCGCCGCCCGATGAGCCTGTCACGCACCTGTCCGGCGGTGAGCGTCGCCGCGTGGCGCTGTGCAAGCTGCTGCTGTCCAAGCCGGACCTGCTACTGCTCGACGAGCCCACCAACCACCTGGACGCCGAGAGTGTGCAGTGGCTCGAGCAGCACCTGGCCGCCTACGAGGGAGCCGTTCTGGCGGTCACGCACGACCGCTACTTCCTCGACAACGTCGCGCAGTGGATCCTCGAACTCGACCGTGGCCGCGCCTACCCCTACGAGGGCAACTACTCGACCTACCTGGAGAAGAAGGCCGAGCGGATCTCGGTGCAGGGCCGCAAGGACGTCAAGTTGCAGAAGCGGCTCACCGAGGAGTTGGCCTGGGTCCGCTCTGGCGCCAAGGCGCGCCAGGCCAAGAGCAAGGCCCGTCTGCAGCGCTACGAGGAGATGGCGGCCGAGGCCGAGAAGACCCGCAAACTCGACTTCGAGGAGATCCAGATCCCAACCGGTCCGCGGCTGGGCAACCTGGTGGTCGAGGTCGAGCATCTCGACAAGGGCTTCGAGGGTCGCACGCTGATCAAAGACCTCTCGTTCACGCTGCCCCGTAACGGCATCGTCGGCGTGATCGGTCCCAACGGTGTCGGAAAGACCACGCTGTTCAAGACGATCGTCGGGCTCGAACAGCCAGACAGCGGAGTCGTCAAGATCGGCGAAACCGTGAAGCTGAGCTATGTCGATCAGTCACGCGGTGGCCTCGACCCGAAGAAGAACGTCTGGCAGACGGTCTCCGATGGGCTGGACTACATCCAGGTCGGGCAGAACGAGATCCCCTCTCGGGCCTACGTCTCGGCGTTCGGGTTCAAAGGTCCCGACCAGCAGAAGCCGGCCGGCGTCCTGTCCGGTGGTGAACGCAACCGGCTCAACCTGGCGCTTACCCTCAAAGAGGGCGGCAACCTGATTCTGCTCGACGAGCCGACCAACGACCTCGACGTCGAAACGCTGGGCTCACTGGAGAACGCGTTGGAGAAGTTCCCCGGCTGCGCGGTGGTGATCTCCCACGACCGCTGGTTCCTCGACCGGACCTGCACGCACATCCTCGCGTGGGAGGGCGACGGCGAGCACGAGGCCAAGTGGTTCTGGTTCGAGGGCAACTTCGGCGCCTACGAGGAGAACAAGATCGAGCGCCTTGGAGCCGATGCGGCGCGTCCACACCGGGTAACTCACCGAAGGCTCACACGCGACTAGTGTCGGGCATGCCAGCGTCGGTATGCGTCCTGAGGAGCGGTCGGCATGACGGTTGATCCCGGGTCCACGCCGGCGGCAGGGGTGGACTGGGCGATGTTCACCGACGACGGCGACATCCCCGACTGGATCTTCAAGGCTTACACCGACACCTATCAAGGTCCGCATCACGATGAGGCCGAAGCCGAGTCCGGGCCGGTATCCACGTCGGCCCCCGCGGTGACGGCGGCGCTGCTGAGCGCGCACTACCGGCTCGGCCGGCATCGCCCAGCCGCGGAGAGCCGGGTCGCCGTGTATCCCGCCGACGATCCAGGCGGATTCGGTCCCGCGCTACAAGTCGTCACCGACGACGGCGCCATGCTGATGGATTCGATCACGGTGTTGCTGCATCGACTCGGCGTGCAGTACACGGCGATCATGAATCCGGTCTTTCACGTGCGCCGTGACGACGCCGGCGAGTTGAGCGGCGTCGAGCCGCACACCTCGGCCGACGAGGGGATCGACGAAACCTGGATCCACGTCCAGCTCTCGCCGTCGTTGAATGGCAACGCATTACATGAGGCGGAGCGGCTGCTACCCGGTGTGCTGGCCGACCTGCGCCGAGTCGCTGCGGACTCCACGGAAATGATCGCTCTGCTCCAAGATCTGGCCGACAACGTCGAGACCAACGCGAATGGGCATTACCCGGGCAGCAACAACGGTGACGTCGCCACGCTGTTGCGCTGGTTGGCCGATGGCCATTTCACCCTGCTGGGCTATCAACGCTGCCCGGTGCACGACGGGCGGGTGTCCGGTGACGCGGCGACGATCAGCCTCGGCGTGCTGCGCAGGCGCACGGGTTCTCGTCCTGGTCTGACTCAGGACGCCGAACTATTGGCGTTGGCGCAGACCGACGTTGCCAGCTACCTGCGCTTCGGCGCGTACCCCTACGTCTTCGCCATCCGCGAAAGTGCTGACGGAAGCATTTTCGAGCACCGGCTCATCGGGCTTTTCACCGTTGCGGCGACGAACGCCGATGTCCTTGAGATCCCGATCATTTCGCGCAGGGCCCACGAAGTGCTCACACTGGCCGACCTCGACCCCGCCCATCCCGGCCAGTTGCTGCTTGACGTCATCCAGACCGTGCCGCGCTCAGAGCTTTTCGCCCGCAGCGCTGATGAATTACTGGCGATGGCCAAAGCCGTGGTCGACCTCGGGTCGGGACGGCGCGCGCTGCTGTTCTTGCGCGCCGATCGCCTCGAGTACTTCGTTTCCTGCCTGGTCTATCTGCCCCGCGATCGCTACACCACGGCGGTGCGCTTGCAGATCGAAGACATCCTGGTCGGCGAGTTCGGCGGTACCAGCCTTGAGTTCACCGCTCGCGTAACCGAATCGCCCTGGGCGCTTTTACATTTCATGGTTCGGTTGCGCGACGATGCTCGCGTCGACACCTCCGAGGCCAACCGCGTGCGGATTCAGGCCCTGGTGACCGAAGCCGCGCGAACCTGGTCCGACCGGATGATCGGCGAGGCCGCTGCCGCCTCGGTCGAACCCATCGAAGCCGAGCACTACGCGGCAGCGTTCTCCGAGGCGTACAGGCAGGCCGTCACGCCGTCGGAAGCGATCGGCGACATCGCCATTGTCGAGGCGTTGGCCGACGATTCGGTCAAGCTGGTGCTGTCCGATCACGATTACGACGAAACTGTCCGGCTGACATGGTATTTGGGTGGCCGGACCGCATCGTTGAGCCAATTACTGCCGATGCTGCAATCGATGGGCGTGGTGGTGCTGGAGGAACGACCGTTCACCGTCACCCGTCCCGACGGGCTACCGGTCTGGATCTACCAGTTCAAGATCAGCCCGCAACCCACGATCCCACTGGCGCAACCGGGTCCGGAGCGCGAGGCGACCGCCCAGCGCTTCGCCGACGCGGTGACCGCGATCTGGGAAGGCCGCGTCGAGGTCGACCGCTTCAACGAACTGGTGATGCGCGCCGACCTGACCTGGCAACAGGTTGCGCTGCTGCGCAGCTACGCGAAATATCTGCGTCAGGCCGGCTTCCCGTACAGCCAGTCCCACATCGAATCCGTGGTCAACGAAAACCCGCACACAGCGCGGTCGTTGGTCACCCTGTTCGAGGCGTTGTTCGATCCCGACGCGTCAAGCTCGCCGAAGAGTCGCGACGCGCAGGCAGCTGCTGCCGCCGTCGCTTCAGACATCGACGCGCTGGTCAGTATGGACACCGACCGGGTGCTGCGCGCATTCGCCTCGCTGATCCAAGCGACATTGCGCACCAATTACTTTGTAACCCAAGATGGCTCGGCCCGCAGTCACAATGTGCTCTCGCTGAAGCTGGATGCGCAGCTCATCGAGGAGCTGCCGCTGCCCCGCCCGAAATTCGAGATATTCGTCTACTCGCCCCGGGTCGAGGGCGTGCACCTACGATTCGGCTACGTCGCGCGCGGCGGGCTGCGGTGGTCGGACCGCCGGGAAGATTTCCGCACCGAGATCCTCGGACTGGTCAAGGCCCAGGCCGTGAAGAACGCCGTCATCGTCCCGGTGGGCGCCAAGGGTGGGTTCGTCGTCAAACAGCCGCCGCTGCCCACCGACGATCCTGCTGCCGACCGCGACGCCACTCGCGCCGAAGGCGTCGCGTGCTACAAGCTGTTCATCTCCGGATTGCTCGACGTCACCGACAATGTCGATCCCGGCAGCCGCGCGGTCAGTGCGCCGCCGCAGGTGGTGCGGCGCGACGGCGACGACGCCTATCTGGTGGTGGCCGCCGACAAGGGCACCGCGACGTTCTCCGACATCGCCAACGACGTCGCGAAGTCGTACGGGTTCTGGCTGGGCGACGCCTTCGCGTCCGGCGGGTCGGTCGGCTACGACCACAAGGCGATGGGCATCACCGCCAAGGGCGCGTGGGAGGCGGTCAAGCGGCACTTCCGCGAGATCGGCGTCGACACCCAGACCGAGGACTTCACCGTGGTCGGCGTCGGCGACATGAGCGGAGACGTGTTCGGCAATGGGATGTTGCTGTCCAAGCACATTCGCCTGATAGCCGCCTTCGACCACCGGCACATCTTCTTGGATCCCGATCCCGATCCCGCCCGATCCTGGGACGAACGACGGCGGATGTTCGACCTGCCGCGCTCCAGCTGGGACGACTACGACACGTCGCTGATCAGCGCGGGCGGCGGGGTCTACAGCCGTGAACACAAATCGATTCCGATCAGCGACCAGGTTCGTGCCGCGCTGTGCATCGACGACGATGTCACCGAGGTGGCGCCGCCGACGCTGATTCGCGCGATCTTGCGGGCGCCGGTGGATCTGCTGTTCAACGGCGGCATCGGGACCTACATCAAGGCCGAGGCGGAATCCGATGCCGACGTCGGTGACCGTGCCAACGATGCGGTGCGGGTCAACGCCAACCAGCTGCGTGCGAAAGTCGTTGGCGAAGGCGGCAATCTGGGTGTCACCGCGCTCGGCCGGGTCGAGTTCGACTTGTGCGGCGGCCGAATCAACACCGACGCCATGGACAACTCGGCCGGCGTCGACTGTTCCGACCACGAGGTCAACATCAAGATTCTCGTCGACGCGCTGGTGACCGCCGGCACGATCGATCCGGGAGAGCGCACCGAGCTACTCGAGTCGATGACCGACGAGGTCGCCGCGTTGGTGCTCGCCGACAACGCCGACCAGAACGACCTGCTCGGTACCAGCCGCGCCAATGCCCCGAGCCTGTTGCCCGTGCACGCCGATCAGATCAAATATCTGGTGGCCGAGCGGGGACTCAATCGCGAACTCGAGGCGCTGCCGTCGGACAAGGAGATCGCGCGCCGGCTGGAGGCGGGCCTGGGGCTCACGTCGCCTGAACTCGCGACGCTGATGGCCCACGTCAAGCTCACGCTCAAAGACGAGTTGCTCGACACCGATTTGCCCGATCAGCCGGTGTTCGCGGCCCGACTGCCGCGGTATTTTCCGACGCCGTTGCGCGCACGGTTCGGCACCGCCATTCGATCTCACCAGCTCAAGCGCGAGATCGTGACCACCATGCTGGTCAACGACCTCGTCGACACCGCAGGCATCAGCTACGACTTCCGGATCGTCGAAGACGTCGGGGTGAGTCCGGTCGATGCGGTGCGGGCCTACGCGGCAACGGATGCCATCTTCGGCGTGGACCAGCTGTGGCACAGCATTCGCCAGGCCGGGGTGCCGATCGAGGTGTCCGACCACATGACGCTGGACACCCGTCGGCTGATCGACCGCGCCGGCCGCTGGTTGCTCAACTACCGTCCGCAGCCGCTGGCCGTAGGTGCTGAAATCAACCGCTTCGCACAGAAAGTGGCCGAGCTGACGCCGCGTATGTCGGAGTGGCTGCGCGGTGACGACAAGACGATCGTGGAGCAGGAAGCCGCGGAATTCGCCGCGCAGGGCGCGTCCGAGAGCCTGGCCTACATGGTGGCTACCGGCTTGTACCGGTACAGCCTGCTCGACATCATCGACGTCGCCGACATCGAGGAGCAGGACCCCGCCGAGGTCGCGGACACGTACTTCGCGTTGATGGAGCGGTTGGGCACCGACGCGCTGTTGACTGCCGTCTCGGAACTGCCGCGCAGCGACCGGTGGCACTCGTTGGCGCGCTTGGCTATCCGTGACGACATCTATTCGTCGCTGCGGGCGCTGTGCTTCGATGTGCTGGCTGTCGGCGAACCGGATGAAACCGGCGAAGAGAAGATCGCCGAATGGGAGCACCTGAGCGCGTCGCGGGTGGCGCGGGCACGGCGAACACTGTCGGAAATTCACGACAGCGGTCAGCGGGATCTGGCCACTCTGTCGGTGGCGGCGCGCCAGATTCGCTCGATGACCCGCACGAGTGGGCGAGGGGCCGCCGGATGAGCCCGCCGGTCGGCTTCGTCGCGCCGGTTCCGGTCCGGTGGTCGGACATCGACATGTACCAACACGTCAACCACGCCACCATGGTCACGATTCTCGAAGAGGCGCGTGTCCCATTCCTCTCGCCGGCGTTCGCGCCCGATATCCTCACCATCGGCTTGCTGATTGCCGACGTGCGGGTCACGTACAAAGGCCAGTTGCGGCTGGCGGATTCGCCGCTTCACGTGACGATATGGGTAAAGCGTTTGCGTGCAGTCGATTTCACGCTCGGCTACGAAGTGCGATCGGTGAGCGCCGACCCGGAATCGAGGCCTGCGGTGATCGGCGAGTCGCAATTGGCCGCATTCAACATCGAAGAGCAGCGGCTGGTGCGCTTGGCGCCGCACCACCGGGAATATCTTCACCGGTGGATAAGGTAGCCGAGCGGGGCCTGTGGCTGGCCCCGGAATCCGTTGCCGCTCAGCGCGCGGACCTGGCCGCGTTCGCCGAGCGCGCAGCGCGGCTCGATGCTGCCGCAGTCATCCGCCTGCGCGCCCGTCCAGGTGGGACATTGACCGCATGGACGGCCACCGGCCTCGACGTACTGGCCAGTCGGGTGGTGGCCGGCGTCGTTCGTCCCGACGACTTATCAGTCGGCGCAGATGAATTGGCGCGCGGGTTGGCCGCAGTGGACAATTCCGGCTACGTCAACCCCGGCTTTCCGATGGACTCGGCGTGGCGGGGAGCGTTGCCGCCCGATTCGGGCTTCGCCCACCTCGACGACGTACCGGTCCGCCTGCTGCTGGACTTGGCGGAGCGTGGCGCCGAGCTGGTCAAAGAACACAGCAGCGCCCACGGCCCGCCGGTGTCGCTGCTGGACCAGGAGGTGATCCGGGTCAGCTCGGCTGATGTCAGCGTGGGTGTGCCGATGCGATGCGTATTCGCCCTGACTGCAATGGGTTTCCTGCCGCAGTCGCCGGAAGCGGTCGACGCCGGCGAGATCGTTCGGGTCCGAGTGTTGAAGGCGTGGCTGCGCATCGACGCGCGGTTCGGTTCGGTGTATCGGCGTCGCGGCGACCCGGCGCTGGTGCTGCGCTGATCCGGCTCGCGTCGGTCACGCCGAATAGTCCAACCACAACGGCAGCACCGCGTTGATGTGGTCGACGAATTTCTTGAGCCCCACCCGATACTGCCCGTAGCCGTACGGGTCCTCGCCGTAGCTGGGAAACGCGATGCCCAGCCCGAACAGGCCGGGAGCGATGATGCCGTTGGTCGCGTTGTAGTCGAGTTGGCCAAACGGCTTGACCGCGGGCAGCGTTCGCCGTTCGAAACCGACTGTGTAGAGGACGTGGTCGCACTCGGCGACCTTCTCGTCGAAATCCTTACTGCCGGTCCAGCAGCGTTCGAGTTTGTCCGGAAGCACTCCGTCGATATTCGCCCGTGCCCAGTCGGCCGCGTGACCTTTGAGCCCGGTATCGTCGAACAAAATCCAATCATCTTGGTAAACAGCGTATTTGAGTGGACTGCGGTAGAAATTGATGACGCGCTTGACGGGCTGGCGTAACAGGTGCGGCAAGGTGATCATCGTCGAGTGGGACGAGCCGAAGACTGCGACCGTGGCGTTGTCCAGCGGCAGTTGCGCCAACTTGTCCGGATCGACCGCCGTCTCGAGCGGGATTTCGGTGAGATCGGGATACGACAGTTTTTTGGGGATCGCCCCAACGGCCAGGACGACGTTCGCGGAAATGAGTTCGCCCTGTTCGGTGTCGATCGTCCAATGGTTTCGTTGCAGTGACAGCGCGGTCGCCGTCGTCTCGAAGGTGTCGACCCGCGCGCGCAGGTGTCCGATGATCCACACCAACGGGTCGGCGACCAAACCCAGGTCGCAGGTGTCCTTCGGGTCGAGGTCGCCCAGCGGTGTCGGGGGTGCTGACGCGAACCGGAACGCGGCCGTGTCGTTCAAGTAACTGAGGAAGGTGCTGACGATCGTGTTGCTCGACACGGTCCGCCATTTCCCGCCGAGGTCACCGCCGGCGAACGCGGGATCGATCCACGCGATGCGTGCCGGTTCGATTCCCTGGTCGAGGAGCTTTCCTACTGCGGCTGTCCCAGCAGGCCCGGCTCCGACGACCGTCCACTCATAGGGTGCCATGTGCACCATCTAAGAGAAGCGGCGCCGTGAACGCGAACTCGCGTTTCAGATCAGCCACGCGGCGGCGTTGGGCGGCAACTCTCTGTCCACCACCGCTGCGCTGGCCAGTAGGACGTCACCGTCCGGCAGCAGCAAGGGTGTGCTGCCCGCGTTGAGCACGCAACGCAGCCCGCCGTGGCCACGGGCGAACACCAGCGCATCGGGCGGTGCTTCCAGCCACTCGAAGTGATCATCGGTGAATTCCGTCCGGCTGCGCCGAATTTCGATCGCACGCTGAAAAAAGGACAGCGTCGAGTCGGGCTCAGCGAGTTGCTTCTCGACGGTCAGGGCAGCCCACTCCGGCGGCATCGGCAACCAGGTGTCGTGTGATGCCGAGAACCCGAACGGGGGAGTGTCGCCACTCCATGGCATCGGAATGCGGCATCCATCGCGACCGCGCACGGTGTGCCCGGAGCGTTCCCAGGTCGGATCCTGCAGAGCCTCGTCCGGCAACTCGACGTTGGCCAGTCCCAACTCTTGGCCGTTGTAGAGGAAGACTGCGCCGGGCAGAGCCAGCGTGATCATTGCCATTGCGCGGGCCTGCTCGAGCCCGCCGTAGCGGGTGGGCCCGCGGACGACGTCGTGATTCTCCAACGTCCATGTGGGCGTGGCATTTTCGATCGCGGCAGCGGCCAAGGTGTTCGCGATGGCGTCGTGGATGTCGGTGATGTCGTATTCGGCGCGCACCATCCGGAAATTGAAGCCCAGGTGCAGCTCGTCGGGGCGCACATACTCGGCCCAGCGGGCGTTGTCGAACACCCACACCTCACCGATGGTCACCGCATCGGGAAAGTCGTCCATCACGCGGCGGATGTTGCGGTGAATGTGATGTACGTCGGGATGGTTGAATCGCGGGTCGCCGTCGCTGAGCATCCGCGGTCGCATCTCGACGTCGGTGTCCGGCAGGCCGGGCGGTTTGGCCATCCCGTGCGCCACGTCGATGCGGAAACCGTCGACGCCGCGCTCCAGCCAGAACCGCAGCGTCTTTTCCAGGTCGTCGAAGACCTCGGGGTTGTCCCAGTTGAGGTCCGGCTGCTCGGTATCGAAGAGGTGCAGATACCACTGGCCCGGGTTGCCGTCCGGCTCGATAACCCGGGTCCAGGACAGTCCACCGAAGACCGACTGCCAGTTGTTGGGCGGCTCGGATCCGTCGGGTCCGCGACCATCGCGGAAGATGTAGCGGTTGCGTGCGGCGCTGCCTGGCTCGGCACCCAACGCTTCCTGGAACCAAGGATGTTGCGAGCTGGTGTGGTTCGGTACCAGATCGGTGGTGACCTTCATGCCGCGCTCATGGGCCGCGGCGATCAGTCGCTCGAACGCGGCCAGGCCGCCGAACAGCGGATCGACGTCGCGCGGATCCGCCACGTCGTAGCCGTGATCGGCCATCGGCGACACCATGATCGGGCTGAGCCACAGCGCGTCGACGCCGAGGCGTTCCAGATAGTCCAGCCGCGATGTCACGCCGTCGAGGTCGCCGACGCCGTCGCCGTCGCTGTCGGCGAACGACCGCGGATACACCTGGTAGAACACTGCGCGAGCCCACCACGGCTCGTGTTGCGGCGCGCCCATCAGAACGCCGAGTTCACCATCGAGTGCGCGGCCATTTCCAGGTAGTTGATCAGTTCTGTGCGATGGGCGTCGTCGAGGGTCGCCGAGTCGACGGACGCGACCGCGGTGTGCATGCACCGCAACCACGCGTCGCGTTCGAACGGGCCGATCTGAAACGGCACGTGGCGCATCCGCAGTCGCGGGTGACCGCGCTGATCGGAGTAGGTCCGCGGGCCGCCCCAGTACTGCTCGAGGAACATCCGCAGCCGTTCTTCGGCGCCGGCCAGGTCGTCTGCGGGATACAGCCGCAGCAGGATCTCGTCTTCGGCGACCAGTTCGTAGAAGCGCGACACGATCGCGTGGAAGGTTTTTGTGCCACCGACGGCGTCGTAGAAGCTTTGTTGTGGTTGTTCCATCGACTCCATTGTGGGCTATGCCCGAATCCGGCCGCAGAGCGACATATGAACCTTGGTCGCGGATGTCGCAACCGGCTGTTCACCGGATTGACCAGCGGACACGGGGCTATTTGGGGTGCGCCGGACGGCGAATCGTGGTGGACTGTCGACGGAGGACGTATGCCGCAGCGCAAAAAACGCCGCAGCCACCACACTTCAGGGGCCGCGGCAGGCCTTCCCGGGCCCGCGACCGGCTCAAGCCTGCACAGCGTTCATATCGACGCGCACCCACCGGTTCCACATGACAACGGATCGATCTGGAATCGCCGACGGGTCTTGCTGCTCAACTCCACCTACGAGCCGTTGACCGCGCTGCCCGTTCGGCGGGCGGTCATCATGCTGCTCTGCGGCAAAGCCGACGTGGTGCACGACGATCCGTCCGGCCCGGTGATCCACTCGGCGGCCAGATCGATCGCGGTGCCGTCGGTGATCAGATTGCGCACTTTCGTGCGGGTGCCCTTCCGGGCTCGCGTGCCGATGACCCGCGCGGCGTTGATGCACCGCGACCGGTTCTGCTGCGCCTACTGCGGAGCCAAAGCCGACACCATCGACCACGTGGTGCCTCGCAGTCGCGGCGGCGAACATTCGTGGGAGAACTGCGTGGCGTGCTGCTCGACGTGCAACCACCGGAAAGGCGACCGGTTGCTGGCCGAACTGGGCTGGTCGCTGCGCATGGCGCCGGCGTCGCCGAAAGGTCAGCACTGGCGGCTGCTGTCGACGGTCAAGGAACTCGATCCGTCGTGGGCGCGGTACCTCGGCGAGGGCGCCGCATAGCCGAGCGGTGCGTGTGTAGCTCTCGGGGAGCCGGTGGGATACGGTTTGCGTCGTGAGCGCGATGGAAATTCATCTGTTCTTCGTGGGCATCCCGTTATTGCTGACGGCCCTGCTGGCAGCGGCGATCTGGTCACACAAGGGGCCCCACCCGGCGACCTACAAGCTGTCCGAGTCCTGGACGCATCCGCCGATCCTGTGGGCCGCCACTGACGAGGCCGTCGGCCATGGTCATGGGCACGGTCACGACGAGTTCAGCGTGGGAGGTGGCGCAAGTGGCAAGTGGTGAGGTCGCAACAGTCGCGCCTTCGGCACCCGCCGAACTGCCGCTGGGCTCGGTCATCACGACCAGCGGACGCATCTCCGGTGTCACCGAGGCCGGCGAACTCTCCGTGCACTACCCGTTCCCGACCAACGACCTGGTTCACCTCGACGACGCGCTGACCTACGGGTCGCGGGCCGCGGGCGCACGGTTCGCCGTCTACATCGGCGACCTGGGCAACGACACCGGGGCGAAGGCGCGCGAAATCCTGGCGAAGGTCCCGACTCCCAACGACGCGGTGCTGATCGCCGTCTCACCTGATCAGCACGCGATCGAGGTGGTCTACGGCGCGCACGTCCGCGGGCGCGGAGCCGAGTCCGCTGCGCCACTTGGCGTCGCCGCCGCGGCGTCGGCGCTCAAGGACGGGGATCTGATCGACGGTCTGGTCAGCGCGATCCGGGTGACCAGCGCCGGCATCTCACCGGCATAGCCTCTCGGCCGGTCAGGCTGTGCCGCCGCTGTCGAACTGACGCGCCCGCAGCGACCGCTCGACCCCTGCGCGGCCTTCCAACACCAGCCGGCGAAGTGCCGGCGGCAAATCGGGTTCGGCGAGGAACTCATCGGCTGCGGCGATGCCCTCGTCGCTGATGTCCCACGACGGGTACAAGCCCACCACCACGGTCTGCGCCACCTCGCTGGACCGGCGCTCCCACAAGCCCGCGATCACCGCAAAGTAGCGGGCGCCGAACGGTTTCAGCAGCTCGCCCTGTCCGGGCTGAACGAAACCGTTGATGATCGATCGGCCGACGATGTTGGCCAGCGTGTCGTCTTCGGTGACCTGAGTCCACGCCGCTTCCTTGACCGCAGACTGCGGGCGCGCGGCGGCGGCTTGCGCGCCGAGCCGTTTGCCTGCCGACGTCGGGTCGCGCTTGACCTCGGCGTCGATGAACGGCGTCGCCTGTCCATCGGCGTCGATCTCGCCCGCGGCGGCCAGCGCCGTGACGATGCGCCAGCGCAGGTCGGTGTCGACGGACAGCCCGGCCAGGCCCAATTCGGCGGCGTCGTGGTCGAGCAGATCGGCCAGCACCGTCACATGTCGCGTCGACAGCAGCGAGGTGCACAGCGCGTTGACGAAGGCAAGCTGATGATCCGACCCGCTTTCCGCGGCACGGGCCAGTTCGAGCAACCGGTCGGCGAATGCGGGCCAGCCGTCCGACCGAGCCCAGTCCGGATCGGCATACGACCCCAGCGCGGTCTGTGCCTGCAGCAGCAACCGCTGGGCAACGCCGACCTCGGTTTCGGCCTGAATGCCACCGGACACCAATGACACGAAATCGCGGGCACTGAGCTCGGCGTCGCGGGTCATCTCCCACGCCGCCGACCACACCAGTGTTCGCGGTAGCGGCTCGGCGATGTCGGCGATGCGGTCCAGCGCGGTCTGCAGCGACCCGGGGTCCAGCCGCAGCGAGCAATACGTCAGGTCGTCGTCATTGACCAGAATCAACTTCCCATGCGGAACACCAACCAGCGCGGGCACGTCCGTCGTCTCACCGCTGACGTCGAGTTCCTCGCGATGCACCCGCGTCAACCGACCGTCGGCATCGTCGTCGTATACGCCGACGGCCAGCCGATGGGTCCGGGTTTCACCCGCGCCGGGTGCTGCGCCACCTTGCGCGATCGCGAACCGGCTGATCTTGCCGTCGTCGTCGACGTCGAAGTCCGCGCGAAGCGTGTTGAGGCCGGTTGTCTTCAACCACTGCCGGCCCCAGTCGGAAAGGTCACGGCCCGAAGCTTTCTCGAGTGCGCCCAGCAGGTCGCCGAACGTGGCGTTGCCGAACGCGTGCGCGCGGAAGTAGTCGCGCAGTCCGGACAAGAAGTCTTCCAGGCCGACGTATGCCACCAACTGCTTGAGCACGCTGGCGCCTTTGGCGTAGGTGATGCCGTCGAAGTTGACCTCGACGGCAGCCAGGTCGGGGATGTCGGCTGCCACCGGATGTGTCGAGGGCATCTGGTCCTGGCGGTAGGCCCACGACTTTTCGGAGTTGGCGAAAGTCGTCCACGCCGTGGTGAACTCGGTCGCTTCGGCTTGGCACAGCACGGAGGCGAAGGTGGCGAATGACTCGTTGAGCCATAAGTCATCCCACCACTGCATGGTGACCAGGTCGCCGAACCACATGTGCGCCATCTCGTGCAGCACCGTCTCGGCGCGACGCTCGTAGGACGCCCGGGTGACTTTGCTGCGGAAGACGTAGTCCTCTAGGAACGTCACCGCGCCGGCGTTCTCCATCGCGCCCGCGTTGAATTCCGGCACGAACAACTGGTCGTACTTGCCGAATGCGTACGGCACGCCAAAGTTCTTGTGGTAGAAGCCAAAACCCTGCTTGGTCTGGGTGAAAAGCCGCTCCGCGTCCATGAATTCCGCGAGCGTCGCCCGGCAGAAGATACCCAGCGCGATCTCGCCGTGCTCGTCGCTGTAAACATCGTCCCAGCGCGCGTACGGGCCCGCGATCAACGCCACCAGGTAGGTGCTCATTCTCGGGGTGGTGACGAAGTTGTGCACACCGTCGTCGACGGCGGCCGCTGCGCCGTTGGACACCACCTCCCAGTGCTGCGGTGCTCGCACTGACACGTCGAACGTGCCCTTGAGGTCGGGTTGGTCGAAGCACGCGAACATCCGCTTGGCGTCGGCGGTTTCGAACTGCGAGTACAGGTACACCTCGTTGTCGACCGGATCGACGAACCGGTGCAACCCTTCGCCGGTATTCGAGTAGCGGCAGTCGGCATCGACCACGACGACGTTGTGTTCGGCCAAACCGCTCAGCGCGATACCGGTCGACTCGTTGTAATCCGACACGTCGATGTCGCGGCCGTTGAGGGTTGCGCTGCGCACGGTGTCCGCGGCGATGTCGATGACGGTGTCGGAACCGGCGAGCGCATCGAACTCCACGGTCGTGGTCGAACGGAAGGTGCGTTCGCTTGGGTTGCCGTCGCCATCGGTGAGGTCCAAGTCGATTCGGTAGCTGTCGACGGTGATCAGCGCTGCGCGCTCGACGGCCTGGTCGCGAGTGAGGTTGGGGAGTGCCACGTGTCCAATCTAGGCGTCTCGATACCAGCGGCGGGAACAGGACCGCCGCGTCTAGGGTTGTGCTGGACGGTGAGCCGCCCGTTGACGAGAGGATTCCGCATGTCTGAAAAATCAGTCGCCGATTTCTGGTTCGATCCGCTGTGCCCGTGGGCCTGGATCACCTCGCGCTGGATCCTCGAAGTGGAAAAGGTCCGCGACATCGAGGTGAACTTTCAGGTGATGAGCCTGGCGGTGCTCAACGAGAACCGTGAGGGCCTGCCCTCCGAGTACAAGGAGAGGCTGGCCAAGGCGTTCGGCCCGGTGCGCGTGGCGATCGCCGCCGAGCAGGCCCGCGGCTCCGAGATCTTGGCCCCGCTATACGAGGCGATGGGCACTCGGATTCACAACGAGGGCAACAAAGACCTCGACGACGTGATCAAGCAGTCGCTTAAGGCGCTGGACCTGCCGGCCGAACTCGCCGACGCTGCGACCAGTGAGGCCTACGACGAGGCGCTGCGCAAGAGCCACCACGCCGGAATGGACGCGGTCGGCGACGACGTCGGGACGCCCACCATTCACATCAACGGCATCGCGTTCTTCGGTCCGGTGCTGTCGCGCATTCCGCGCGGCGAAGAGGCGGGCAAGCTGTGGGATGCCTCGGTGACCTTCGCGGCCTACCCGCACTTCTTTGAGCTCAAGCGGAGCCGCACCGAGGGCCCCGAATTCGACTAGCGGCGGTCGTCGGGGAAGGATCACGGTCATGCGTGTCTACCTCGGCTCCGACCACGCCGGTTACGAACTCAAACAGCAGATCATCGACCACCTGACAACGACCGGCCATGAGCCGATCGATTGCGGCGCTTACACCTACGACGCCGAAGACGACTACCCGGCGTTCTGCATCGCGGCCGCGCTGAAAACAGTGGCGGACCCGGAAAGCCTGGGCATCGTGCTGGGCGGGTCGGGCAACGGCGAGCAGATCGCCGCGAATAAGGTTCCCGGCGCACGATGTGCGTTGGCGTGGAGCGTCGAAACGGCGTCGCTGGCCCGCCAGCACAACAACGCCCAGCTGATCGGCATCGGCGGTCGCATGCACACCGTGCCCGAGGCGCTGGCGATCGTCGACGCGTTCCTGTCCACGCCGTGGTCGAAAGCCGAACGCCACCAACGACGTATCGACATCCTCGACGAATACGAGCGCACGCATCAGCCACCGCCGGTGCCCGGCGCCGACGGGGGATAGCCGGCGTGCCCGAAGGGCATACCCTGCATCGGCTGGCCCGACTGCACCAGCGGCGCTATGCCGGTGCGCCGGTCGCGGTTTCCAGCCCGCAAGGCCGCTTCGACGCCTCGTCGACGATCGACGGTCGCGTGCTGCAACGGGCCACCGCGTGGGGCAAGCATCTGTTCCATCACTATGTCGGCGGCGCGACCGTGCATGTGCACCTCGGTCTGTACGGCAAGTTCACCGAGTGGTCGCTGTCGGACGGTGAGGTGATTCCTGAGCCGGTCGGGGCAATACGCATGCGTATGGTCGGAGCCGAATACGGCACCGACTTACGCGGACCCACGGTCTGTGAGGTCATCGACGAAGCTCAAGTGGACGACGTCGTCGCCCGACTCGGCCCCGATCCGCTCCGGCGCGATGCCGATCCGGCAGGGCCGTGGCAGCGAATCACCAAGTCGCGCAGGCCGATCGGCGCATTGCTGATGGATCAAACCATCATCGCCGGCGTCGGCAATGTCTACCGCAACGAGCTCTTGTTCCGGCACGGCGTCGATCCCTATCGGACCGGTCGCGCGATGGGCGAAGCGGAGTTCGCCGAGGCCTGGACCGATTTGGTGGAACTGATGAAAGTCGGCGTGCGCCGCGGCAAGATCATCACGGTGCGGCCCGAACATGATCTCGGTGCGCCCTCCTACGGTCCGCGACGGCCCCGCACGTACGTCTACCGTCGTGCCGGCGACCCGTGCAGAGTGTGCGGAACGGCGGTCCGCACAGCCGAATTGGAGGGCCGAAATGTGTTCTGGTGCCCTCATTGCCAGACGTAGCCACACTCTCATCGGGCCGCAAGGGTCCGCAGGGTTGACGCATAGCCGGTCCAGGTACGCATAGCTCATGAACAAGTTGGCGAGCCGCGCCATCGCGTCGGCAGTGGTGGTAGCGGGTCTTGGCTTAGCCGGTCTGGGTGGAGTGACCACGGCTCAGGCGCAACCGATATTGAATTGGTGTCCCGGTGACTTCTGGGATCCCTCGTGGGGAACCAACTGGGATTGGAACACCTGCCACGGCAACTGGATGACAACCCCGAACACGAACAATGGGCCAACCATCGTTCAACCGCCACCGAGGATCGTCAATCCCGGCGGCCCCGCCGGCCCCGGCGGCCCGGGCGGTCCGGGTGGCCCCGGCGGTCCGGGTGGCCCCAGCGGCCCCGGCGGCCCGGGCGGGCCTGGGGAGCCGGGCGGTCCGGGCGATGGGCACGGCGGCCACGGGCCCGGGGGTCACGAGCCGGGTGGTCCGGGAGGACACGAGCCCGGTGGCCCCGGCGGCCATGGTCCTGGCGGACCAGGTGAACCGGGTGGTCCTGGGGGACCGGGTGGTCCAGGTGAACCGGGTGGTCCCGCAGGGCCGGGCGGGCCAAGCGAGCCAGGTGGGCAGGAACCGGGCGGTTCGGGTTCTGAACCCGGATCGGGTCCTGCTGGACCTGACGCCAACGGTCCGGGACCGGGCACAACCGGACTCGAGACGGGCGCCCCCGGATCCGATGCCGGAAGCGGACCATCGATGGGAGCCGACAGTTCGGGCGGCGGTGGCGCGTCGGGAGGCTCTGACGCGTCCGGTGGATCGGACACATCGTCCGGAGGTGACTCCTCAGGCGGAGGCGACTCGTCCGGTGGAAGTAGCTGATCCGAAAGTTCTGTCGCAGCAGGTGACAGCGCTGGCGTTACCATCGCGTGTCCAGGTCAGACCCGTCGGCCGATGTCACAGATCGAAAACGGTTGTACCGCTGGCGGTTTGAGACCGGAAGCGCTGGGTACCCTGGGGCGATGAATAAGAAGGTACGCATCGCTGCCGCAACGGCAGCCGTCGCAGCCAGTCTCGGATTCGCGGGTCTGTCCACTGCGACCGATGCTCAGGCGCAGCCCGGTCCGTTCCCGCAGTGGTGCCCAGGCGACTTCTGGGATCCAGGTTGGGGCAACAACTGGGACTGGGGCGGTTGCCACGACAACTTCCGCGCGGGCGGCCCGGGATGGGACAACCGCGGACCCGGGTGGGACAACCGCGGCGGACCAGGCGGACCCGGATGGGATCACGGCGGACCCGGTGGACCGGGATGGGACCACGGGGGACCCGGCGGACCTGGCGGCCCCGGATGGGACCACAGGTAAAAGTCGTCCAGCTGACAACACGCGTGTGCAAATCCGCACCTGCCACGGCCGTTCGCCGGTCGGCAGGTGCGGTTTTGTGTCAGCGCTTCGTGACCCCGAGCACCGCGTAAATCTCGTCGCTCATCACGACGCTGCGGGGATCGGCGTTGGACTTGGTCGGGTCGAAGTGATTCATGACGTAGGCGTATCCGATCCGGTTCTCCACATCGACGAAACCGAATGAGCCGCCGAGGCCGCCGTGTCCGAAGATCGACGGGTTGGGTCCGTTGACGCAGCGCTGGTTGAGCATGTAGCCCAGCCCCCAGCCGTGGTCGGCGACCCGCGGGCCAAGCACCAGATCGGTCTCGAGACCCCCTTGGGAGACCCGGATCAGATCCATCTGTCGGCGGCTGAGCAGTTTCTCCTCAGCCAGAGCGTTGTAGAACGTCGCCAGTCCCAGCGCCGACACCTGCCCGTTTGTCCCGGGGAACTCGAGTTCGCGCCACAGTTCCAGATCATTCGAGCCGACTTCGTCGTCGGGTGCGAATCCCATGGACACAGCCAGGCCAGCCTTCGGGTGTTCGGCCAGCGTGGTGGGGTAGCCGGGCGCGTTGAGGTCGGCCAATATCTCGCGGATGTGCGGTTTGGCCACCCGGTCGGCGCAGCGACGTTGCTCGGTACGGGACAGCCCGATGTGGATCTCGGCGCCGAGCGGTTCGGCGATCTCGGTGCGTAGGTACTGGCCGACGGTGCCGCCGGTGACCCGGCGGAACACCTCGCCGAGGATGAATCCGAACGTCGTCATGTGGTAGCCCTGCGCGGTGCCCGGCTCCCACCACGGTTCGGCGGCGGCCAGTCGGTCACACACCAGATCCCAGTCGGTGACCTGCGTCCAGTCCAGGCGTTGGCGCGGCCCGATGACCCCCGATCGGTGGCTCATCACCATGGCGATGGTGATGTCCTGCTTGCCTGCCTGCGCGAACTCGGGCCAGTAGCGGGCGACGGGCGCATCCAGGTCAATCTCGCCACGCTCGACGAGTTGATGCACGCAGGTGCTGGTCAGGCCCTTCGTTCCGGACAACACGGTGGACAGTGTGTCCACCTGCCACGGCCTGACACCCTCGGCATCGGCGGATCCGGCCCACAGGTTGACGACGAGCTCGCCGTCGACCCACGCGGCGACCGCTGCGCCGACTTCCTTGCCCTGGACGAAATTCTCGGCGAACGCCTCGCGCACCCCGTCGAAGCGGGGCTCGCATGAGCCGTGGATATCGACTTCGGCCGTGGCACCTGGATGCTGAATCGGTCAGCCTCCTCAGCTTGCCGGGTCGGCCTGGCCGGCCACCGGGCCGACGTAGGCGCATTGAGCGTCCTCAGCCTAGTCCGCCACGGTGTCCGGCGCCGGTGTGGAGCGGGCGACGGGAATCGAACCCGCGTAGCTAGTTTGGAAGACTAGGGCTCTACCATTGAGCTACGCCCGCGTGTTTCAGTCGAGCGCGACTGTACTTCGCGGCTGACATCCTATCCAAATGATGCCGTCCCGTGACCCCTGTCGTGAGGCCGCTAGGGGGGCGACGCGGCTTGGCCGTAGGATTTCGTGGTCACCGCGGGGTGTAGCGCAGCTTGGTAGCGCATCCGCTTTGGGAGCGGAAGGCCGCAGGTTCAAATCCTGTCACCCCGACTGGCACGTCCCACCCAACAGGCTTTGAGTAGTAACGACCGTCAGAACAACCGAGGAGTACACGCGTGAAGAGCACCGTGGAGCAGCTGAGCCCCACCCGGGTTCGCATCAACGTCGAGGTGCCTTTCAAAGAGTTGAAGCCCGACTTCGACCGGGCCTACAAAGAGCTGGCCAAGCAGATTCGGCTGCCGGGTTTCCGGCCGGGCAAGGCGCCGGCCAAGCTGCTGGAGGCGCGCGTCGGTCGTGAGGCGATGCTCGACCAGGTCGTCAACGAGGCACTGCCGAGCCGCTACGGCCAGGCCGTCACCGAATCCGACGTGAAGCCGCTCGGTCAGCCCGAGATCGAGGTCACCAAGAAGGAGTACGGCGAGGAGCTGGTGTTCACCGCCGAGGTCGATGTGCGGCCGGACTTCACCCTGCCCGACCTGAGCGCGCTGAAGATCACCGTCGATCCCATCGACGTCAGCGACGAAGACGTGGACGCCGAACTGCAATCGCTGCGTGCCCGGTTCGGCACCTTGACCGGCGTCGAGCGCCCGGCCGCGTCCGGCGACTTCGTGTCGATCGACCTGTCGGCCACCATCGGCGGCGAAGAGGTGCCCGAGGCGGCGACGAAGGGTCTCTCACACGAGATCGGCTCCGGCCAGCTCATCGACGGTCTGGACGACGCGATCATCGGTCTGTCGGCCGGCGAGTCGAAAGAATTCACCACCGAGCTGGCAGCCGGTCCGCACGCCGGCAAGGAGGCCGACGTCACCGTCACCGTCGTCTCGGTCAAGGAGCGCGAGCTGCCCGAGCCTGATGACGAATTCGCCCAACTGGCAAGCGAATTCGACACCATCGACGAGCTACGCGAGAACCTGGCCGACCAGGTTCGGCGGACCAAACGGGTGCAACAGGCCGAGCAGATCCGCACCAACGCGCTCGAGGCGCTGATCGAGCAGGTCGACATACCGCTGCCGGAATCGATTGTGCAGGCCCAGGTGGACAGCACACTGCACAACGCGCTGCACGGGCTCGACCACGACGAGGCGAAGCTCGCCGAGGCGTTGGAAAAGCAGGGCACGACGCGCGAGAAGTTCGACGCCGACGCCCGCTCGGAGGCCGAGAAGGCGATCAAGACACAGTTGCTACTGGACGCGCTCGGCGACGACCTCGACATCCAGGTGAGCCAGCAAGACCTCACCGAACGGCTGGTGGTGACGTCGCGGCAGTACGGCATCGAGCCCCAGCAGCTGCTGGGCTACCTGCAGCAGCAAAACCAGCTGCCGGCGATGTTCGCCGACGTCCGCCGCGGGCTGACCATCGCCGCGGCGGTCCAGGCGGCCACGGTGACCGACACCGATGGAACCGTCGTCGAGACCGCCGAGTTCTTCGGCGAGCGCGACGACGCTGATGCCGAGGACACTGAAGACGACGTCGCCGAAGCCGTGGCCGAAGAGTGACCAGGCGACACGAAGTGACGCTCTGAGCGAACGCGGGAGTTTCGGGGAGTGCGTGAGCGCCCTGGTTGGTTAGTGTCGGTGATACGTAACTCGAGAAAGCAGGTAACCCACTGTGAGCCGTGGGACTGAAATGCGCGCAAGCGCGCTGGGTCTGAACCTCACCGACTCGGTCTACGAGCGATTGCTCTCCGAGCGCATCATCTTCCTGGGTTCGCAGGTCGATGACGACATCGCCAACCGGCTGTGCGCGCAGATCTTGCTGCTCGCAGCCGAAGACCCCATCAAAGACATCGCGCTGTACATCAACTCGCCGGGCGGCTCGATCAGCGCCGGCATGGCGATCTACGACACCATGGTGCTGGCCCCGTGCGACATCGCGACCTACGGCATGGGGATGGCCGCGTCGATGGGCCAGTTCCTACTGGCCGCCGGCACCAAGGGCAAGCGTTACGCGTTGCCGCACTGCCGCGTCCTGATGCACCAGCCGCTGGGCGGGGTGACCGGTAGCGCTGCCGACATCGCCATCCAGGCCGAGCAGTTCGCGGTCATCAAGCAGGAGATGTTCCGGCTCAACGCCGAATTCACCGGGCAACCGATCGAGCGCATCGTGGCGGATTCTGATCGCGACCGGTGGTTCACCGCTCCCGAAGCCCTGGACTACGGCTTCGTCGACCACATCATCACCCGCGCCGAGACCAACGGAGTCACACCGTCATGAACCCCGACATCCAACCGCAGGCGCGCTACATCCTGCCGTCGTTCGTCGAGCACTCCAGCTGGGGTGTCAAAGAGTCGAACCCGTACAACAAGCTGTTCGAGGAACGCATCATCTTCCTCGGCGTCCAGGTCGACGACGCGTCGGCCAACGACGTCATGGCGCAGTTGCTGGTGCTGGAGTCGCTGGACCCCGACCGCGACATCACCATGTACATCAACTCGCCCGGCGGCAGTTTCACGTCGTTGATGGCGATCTACGACACCATGCAGTACGTGCGGGCCGACATCCAGACGGTGTGCCTGGGTCAGGCCGCCTCGGCCGCGGCAGTGCTGCTGGCCGCGGGTAGCCCGGGTAAGCGCATGGCGCTGCCCAACGCCCGGATACTGATCCACCAGCCGTCGCTGTCCGGTGTGATCCAGGGCCAGTTCTCCGACTTGGAGATCCAGGCCGCCGAGATCGAGCGGATGCGCACGCTGATGGAGACGACGCTGGCGCACCACACCAACAAAGACGCCGCCGTCGTCCGTAAGGACACCGACCGGGACAAGATCCTCACCGCCGCCGAGGCGAAGGACTACGGGATCATCGACACCGTGCTGGAATACCGGAAGCTTTCCGCGTCCAACGCCTAGTCGACTAGCTCAGCATGGCCGCCAGCGCGGCGATGTCGTCTGGCCGCACGCGGCAGCATCCGCCGACAACCCGCGCGCCCGCCGCAACCCAGCGCGCCGCCAACTGCGGCGAAAACTGTGCTGGGCCAACCCAAGCGCGTCGTGCGGCGTCCCAGCGTTCACCGCTGTTGGGGTAGACGATCACCGGTTTGCCGGTGGCCAAGGCCGGTGCGATAGCAGGTAGCACGTCGGCCGGTGCGCAGCAATTGACCCCGACCGCAGCGATTTCCGGCACCCCGGCGGCGACGGCGAACGCGTCGGCGAGCGGCTGCCCGGCTCGCGTGCGCAGCCCGTCGATGGTGTAGCTGAGCCATGCCGGCACGCCCAGCGAGCGCACCAGGTTCACCACCGCCTCGGCCTCGTCGACGTCGGGAATGGTCTCGAGCGCCAGCACGTCGGCGCCCGCGTCGGCCAGCACCTCGAGCCTTGGCCGATGCCACGCCTGCAGTTGCGCGACGGTGAGCCCGTAGCGCCCGCGGTATTCCGAGCCGTCAGCCAGCGCGGCGCCGTACGGACCGATGGACGCCGCAATCCACCGCTGTGGCCCGGCACCGGCCGCAACGCCCGCTTCGGCGCGCGCGTCGTCAGCGAGCTCGACGCTGCGCCGCAGCAACCGGATGGTCTGGTCACGCCCGATTCCGCGGGCCGCGAAGGCGTCGAACGATGCCTGGTAGCTGGCCGTGGTCGCGATCGTCGCCCCCGCGCGGAAGAACGCCGTGTGCACCGCGGCGATCTCAGCCGGCTCGTCGACCAGCATTCGGGCTGACCACAGCGGGTCGGAAAGATCGTGACCGCGTGCCTCGAGCTCCGTGGCCACGCCGCCATCGGCGACGAACACGGTATCCTCGGCGACAGCGAAACCCACAGGCTTCAATCTAGGACGATCGGGTTCGTCTGCCTCTCAGTCGCATAACGTACGCGACACGCCAGAGACACAGTGGCGCGTACAGGCGGGCACTGGGACGCCGGAGGCGATATGTTCAGGCGCACAACATGAATATCACCGACGCGATTCGCCTCTAACGGTCGCATCCCCGTGGAGCAAGCGGGTAGCGTCGGGAAATACACGCGACATAGCACGATCCGACCGGTGAACAGGAAGTAGGCCCCCAGCACCATGGCGCGCATCGGAGACGGCGGTGACCTGCTGAAGTGCTCGTTCTGCGGAAAGAGTCAGAAGCAGGTCAAGAAGCTTATTGCGGGGCCCGGCGTCTACATCTGCGATGAGTGCATCGATCTGTGCAACGAGATCATCGAAGAGGAACTCGCTGACGCCGACGACGTCAAGCTCGACGAACTGCCCAAGCCTGCCGAGATCCGGGAATTCCTGGAGGGCTATGTGATTGGGCAGGACACCGCCAAGCGGACGCTCGCCGTCGCGGTCTACAACCACTACAAGCGAATTCAGGCCGGCGAGAAGGGCCGCGATTCCCGGTCGAGTGAATCGGTCGAGCTGACCAAGTCCAACATCTTGATGCTCGGCCCGACCGGCTGCGGCAAGACCTACTTGGCGCAGACGCTGGCCAAGATGCTCAATGTTCCTTTCGCGATCGCCGACGCCACCGCGCTGACCGAGGCCGGTTATGTCGGTGAGGATGTCGAGAACATTCTCCTCAAGCTGATTCAGGCCGCCGACTACGACGTCAAGCGCGCCGAGACGGGCATCATCTACATCGACGAGGTCGACAAGATCGCCCGCAAGAGCGAGAACCCGTCGATCACCCGCGACGTGTCCGGGGAGGGCGTCCAGCAGGCGCTGTTGAAGATCCTCGAGGGCACGCAGGCGTCGGTTCCGCCGCAGGGCGGCCGCAAGCACCCGCACCAGGAGTTCATCCAGATCGACACGACCAACGTGTTGTTCATCGTCGCGGGCGCCTTCGCCGGGCTGGAGAAGATCGTCTCCGACCGGGTCGGCAAGCGCGGTCTGGGTTTCGGCGCCGAGGTCCGCTCCAAGGCCGAGAACGACACCACCGACCACTTCGCTGAAGTCATGCCCGAGGACTTGATCAAGTACGGGCTGATCCCGGAATTCATCGGCCGGCTTCCGGTTGTCGCCTCGGTGACGAACCTGGACATGGAGTCGCTGGTCAAGATCCTGTCCGAACCGAAGAACGCGCTGGTCAAGCAGTACAGCCGGTTGTTCGAGATGGACAACGTCGAACTCGAGTTCAGCCAGGACGCCCTGGAAGCGATCGCCGACCAGGCGATCCACCGAGGCACCGGTGCTCGCGGTCTGCGCGCGATCATGGAAGAAGTCTTGCTGCCGGTGATGTACGACATCCCCAGCCGCGACGACGTCGCCAAGGTCGTGGTGACCAAGGAGACCGTCGAAGACAACGTGCTACCGACCATCGTGCCGCGCAAGCCGTCGCGTACCGAGCGTCGCGACAAGAGCGCCTAGCCACCATCCGGTCGGGCAGCTGCCCGGTCTTTGACCGTTGAGTTCCACCGACGCGGTTCCTGGCCGCATCTCTCGCGCGCTGGATGCGCTGAACTTCTTTCTGGCCGACGTGCGCGACGGCCTGGGCCCTTACCTGTCGGTCTACCTGCTGCTGACGCACCACTGGGATCAGGCGTCGATCGGGTTCGTGATGGGGATCGGCGGCATCGCCGCGATCGTCGCGCAGACACCGGTCGGCGCGGCGGTGGACCGCACGTCAGCTAAGCGGGCGCTGGTCGTCGTCGCCGCGATCACGGTCACGGCTGGAACGTTGGCCATGCCGCTGTTTCCGCACTTCGTCGCGATCTCACTACTGCAGGTGCTGACCGGCGCCGCCGGGTCGGTCTTCGCGCCGTCCCTGGCCGCGATCACGTTGGGCATTGTCGGCAGCCGATCCTTCTCCCGGCGGATCGGACGCAACGAGTCGTTCAACCACGCGGGCAATGCGACCGCCGGCGCCATCACGGGTGGACTGGCCTACTGGTTCGGTCCGGCAGTGGTGTTCTGGGTGCTGGCGGCCATGGCGACGCTGAGCGTCGTCGCGGCGTTGCGGATCCCGGGTAACGCGATCGACCACGACGTGGCCCGCGGCATGGACCACAAACCCGGCGATGCGCACCCGCAGCCGTCCGGGCTCGCGGTGCTGTTTCGCGATCGCAGATTATTGATCTTCGCCGCCGCCATGACCGCCTTTCATCTCGCGAACGCCGCGATGCTGCCGCTGGTCGGGCAAGTCTTGGCGCTGCAGAACAAGGACGTCGGCACCGCGTTGATGGCGATGTGCATCGTCGCCGCGCAGATCGTGATGGTGCCGACGGCGTACCTGGCCGGCGCGAAGGCCGACAGCTGGGGACGGAAGCCGATCTTTCTGGTCGGGTTCTTCTTCCTGACGATCCGCGGCTTCCTCTACACGCTGTCCGACGATCCCTATTGGCTGGTTGGCGTCCAGGTCCTCGACGGCGTCGGGGCCGGAATCTTCGGCGCGCTGTTCCCGCTCGTCGTGCAGGACCTGACGCACGGGAGCGGGCGATTCAACGTCAGCCTCGGCGCGCTCACCGCGATGTGGGGCGTCGGCGCGGCCTTGTCGAACATCATCGCGGGCGGAATCGTGGTGGCCGCCGGCTACGACGCCGCGTTCACCTCGCTCGGGATCATCGCGGCCATCGGCATGACGCTGTACTGGGCTGCCATGCCCGAAACCGGCCCCGGAGCGTCTACCCCGAGCCTCCCCCGGACGGGGGAGGCGCACCGCTAGCAAATGTTACCCACGCGTAGCTTTCGATTCTTAGAGTTCCGTCGCCGACAAAAGTGACGAACGCCACACTCCGGGTGGGTCCGAGTCGTTGGCGTGTGTCTGACCTCGGAGTTTGGTCGTGACGCGGTAACGTGGTTGGGTGCACCTGCGTCACAGCTTCTTTAAGAGAAGTGCAATAATCGGTACTACCAGTGACATAAAAACCGACCGAGGCTCCTCTCGGACGAAACGTACCGGTATCGACCACGTGCCCGTGCGATGAACAGCGACGGAAGGCGGCGACGTGGGTCCGAGTGAAAACGGAGCCAGGTCAGGATCTGATTCAGATTCGCAGCGACCCCCTTCGGCGTTCCCTGAGCGGGAGAAACTGGAGAAAGTCGTCATTCGCTTCGCCGGTGACTCCGGTGACGGTATGCAGCTCACTGGTGACCGATTCACCTCTGAGGCAGCACTTTTCGGTAATGACTTGGCCACCCAGCCGAGCTATCCCGCCGAGATCCGCGCGCCGCAGGGCACTTTGCCCGGCGTCTCGTCGTTCCAGATTCAAATTGCCGACTACGACATCCTCACCGCCGGCGACCGTCCCGATGTGCTGGTCGCGATGAACCCCGCGGCACTGAAGGCCAACATCATCGACCTGCCGATCGGCGGGCTGGTGATCGCCAACGCCGACGAGTTCACCAAGCGCAACCTGGCCAAAGTCGGATACGAGAGTAACCCGCTGGAGACCGGGGAGCTGTCGGACTACAAGGTCGAAGCGGTGGCGATGACGACGCTCACGCTCGGCGCCGTCGAGGCCATCGGCGCGTCGAAGAAGGACGGTCAGCGCGCCAAGAACATGTTTGCGCTCGGCTTGCTGTCGTGGATGTACGGCCGACCGATCGAAACCAGCGAACGCTTCATCAGAGAGAAATTCGGCCGCAAGCCCGATGTCGCCGAGGCGAATGTGTTGGCGCTCAAGGCCGGCTGGAACTACGGCGAAACCACCGAAGCCTTCGCTACCACCTACGAGATCTCACCGGCGAAACTGCCGACCGGCGAGTACCGGCAGATCTCCGGCAACACCGCGCTGTCCTACGGCATCGTGACGGCGGGTCAGCTGGCCGATCTGCAGGTCGTGCTGGGTAGTTACCCGATTACGCCGGCGTCGGACATCCTGCACGAGCTGTCCAAGCACAAGAACTTCAACGTGCTGACCTTCCAGGCCGAGGATGAAATCGGCGGCATCTGCGCCGCGTTGGGCGCCTCATACGGTGGGGCACTCGGAGTGACCAGCACGTCGGGGCCGGGTCTGTCGCTGAAGTCCGAGGCCCTGGGCCTCGCGGTGATGACCGAGTTGCCATTGATCGTCATCGACGTGCAGCGAGGCGGGCCGTCGACGGGTCTGCCTACCAAGACCGAACAGGCCGACTTGCTGCAGGCGCTCTATGGCCGCAACGGTGAGTCGCCGGTGGCAGTGATTGCGCCGCGATCGCCGTCGGACTGCTTCGACGTCGCACTGGAAGCGGTGCGGATCGCAGTGTCGTACCACACCCCGGTGATCATCCTGTCCGACGGCGCGATCGCCAACGGCTCGGAGCCCTGGCGGATCCCGAATGTCGATGAACTGCAACCCATTCAGCACACTTTCGCCAACCCGGACGAGCCCTTTCAGCCGTACGCACGCGACCCGGAGACGCTGGCTCGGTTGTTCGCCGTGCCCGGCACTCCCGGTCTCGAACACCGCATCGGCGGGCTGGAATCCGCGAACGGCACCGGCGACATCTCCTACGACCCGGCCAACCACGACCTCATGGTGCGGTTGCGGCAAGCGAAGATCGACGGGATCTCGGTTCCCGACATCGAAGTCGACGACCCGACCGGCGATGCCGAGCTGCTGCTGATCGGCTGGGGCAGTTCCTACGGTCCCATCGGCGAGGCCTGCCGTCGGGCGCGGCGCCACGACATCAAGGTCGCCCATGCCCATCTGCGCCACCTGCGGCCCTTCCCGGCGAACCTGGGCGAGGTGCTGCGGAGCTACCCGCAGGTGGTGTGCCCCGAGATGAACCTCGGCCAGCTGGCGCTGTTGCTGCGGGGCAAGTATCTGGTCGACGTGCAGTCGGTCACCAAGGTCCAGGGTGCCGCTTTCTTGGCGGACGAGGTGGGACGCCTGATCCGCGCCGCGCTGGCCGGCACGCTGGCTGAAATCGAGCATGACAAGACGATGGTCGCGAGATTGGCGGCGGCCACCGTCGGAGCGGGAGCTAGTTGATGACTGACCTGATTGGCGCGGACCTGGGCCTGAGCGACGTGCTGTCCAAGCACAGTCGCGTGCCCACCACCGATCAACCGCAGAAGGCCAAGGACTTCACCAGCGACCAGGAGGTCCGTTGGTGCCCTGGCTGCGGCGACTACGTCATCCTCAACACGATGCGAAACTTCTTGCCGGAGTTGGGATTGCGTCGTGAGAACATCGTCTTTGTCAGCGGCATCGGCTGCTCGAGCCGATTCCCGTACTACCTGGAAACCTACGGCCTGCACTCGATCCACGGTCGGGCGCCGGCGATCGCCACGGGTCTGGCGTTGGCGCGCGAGGACCTGTCGGTGTGGGTGGTCACCGGCGACGGGGACGCATTGTCGATCGGTGGTAACCACTTGATCCACGCGCTGCGCCGCAACATCAACCTGACCATCCTGCTGTTCAACAACCGGATTTACGGCCTGACCAAGGGTCAGTACTCGCCGACGTCCGAGGTCGGCAAGGTGACCAAGTCGACGCCGATGGGCTCGCTGGATCAGCCGTTCAACCCGGTGTCGCTGGCGCTCGGCGCCGAGGCGAGCTTTGTCGGCCGTGCACTGGACTCCGACCGCAAGGGCCTGTCCGAGGTGCTGCGTGCCGCCGCCGAGCACCGCGGGTCCGCGTTGGTCGAGATCCTGCAGGACTGCCCGATCTTCAACGACGGCTCGTTCGACGCGCTCCGTAAAGAGGGCGCCGAGGAGCGAGTGATCAACGTCCACCACGGCGAGCCGATCGTGTTCGGCGCCAACGGCGATTACTGCGTCGTGCGGTCCGGCTTCGGGCTCGAAGTGGCCAAGACTGCCGATGTGAGCGTCGACGAGATCGTCGTGCACGACGCGCACACCACCGATTCCGCTTACGCGTACGCACTTTCGCGGTTGTCGCAGCAAAATCTGGAACACACGGTGATGGGCATCTTCCGTCAGGTCAGCCGGCCCACCTACGACGATGCGGTGCGGACACAGATCCGCACTGCCCGCGAATCGCAGCCGTTTGACCGTGCCGCGTTGCAGTCGTTGCTGCACGGCCGCGACACCTGGACAGTGAACTGACGTGGCAGCAGTGACAGGGCCGGCTTCGTTGGCCGGTGTGGTACTGGCCGGGGGCGCCTCGCTCCGGGCGGGTCGGGACAAGGCCGTCGCGCCGGTTGCAGGTTCCGGAACGCAGGTCGAGAACGCTGTCAGCATCATCGGGCAGCGGTGTCAGCCGGTTTTCGTGGTCGCCGCGCCAGGCCAAGCGCTGCCGAACCTTTCGGCGCAGGTTGTGCGCGATGACGTTCGGGGACTGGGCCCGCTGCTGGCGACCGCGCGCGGCTTGCATGCCGCGGCAGCGGCAGGCGCGAAGTGGGCCTTCCTCAGCGCCGTCGACGTTCCGTTCCTGACCGCCGACTTGATCGACGTGCTCTTGGACCGGGCCACCGAAGTGGACGCGGACGTCGTATTGCCTTGGGACGGAACCAATCGCTATCTGGTCGGGATCTACCGAACGGCGCTGGCCGGCAAGATCGACGAGCTCATTGCTGCCGGCGAGCGGAACATGCCCGCCTTAGTCGACCACGTCGACACGCAGCGAGTAGTGATCGCCGAATCGCATCCGTCAGGCGACGGCAAGCCGGTGAGCGGCCTGCGTCGGCTGCTGCTCGCCGGACGCTGACTCGCTCGACCGTTATCGCGGCCGATATTCTCCTTTAATTGACGTGTATTTCCGGTGCGGATACCGCGAAATCAACGATGCCGAATTCGTGCCGAATCAACGACTGGTAATGGGCACTCGTCAGTTAGCTGACTGACCCCGCACATACATTTTGCGCACAGCCATTATCACGCTAATTGCCGCTGGGTTGTGTGCGTATTTCGTTGCAGCAGCAGATGTTTGGGCGCCCCGGCACTGGGGCGTGCCGGGCGGGTGGCGCCTTTCGATCCGGTGCGATAGCGCCCGACGACACGCCTCATGGCGCGTCGGCCCAAGCCTTTATCGGCGACATGGGCTGCACGTCTGGAGCCCTCGAAAGCCATTGAAAAACAGCCATATTGATGACGCGGTTGTCGCACCAGAAATCTAGGCCTCCGCGCTGCGCCATGCCACTCGACTATTCGAAAGTGACTGTGCAACAGATACTTTGGATCTACACTGGGTTAATCGAGTGCGATGAGCGAGTGGCACCGCAGCGAAATCCTCTGTGACATCGCGAGCTAACGTGTGATCTTGATTACGTCAGGTGTCTGCTGCAATTGCGGCCGTCTGCCCTCCTCCCGCGTGCGCTACCCCGCGCCCAGGCGTGTCGAGGTTCACAAAAAGTGCGTGATTTGGCTCACTCCGGGTGGTCCGGACCAAGCAATTACCGGCAGCGGGAAACGCCGCATTGACCTGGGCAGTCAATTAGCTGAGGGGCTGTGACCGAGCCTTTACCTTCCCGAAATAGTGGCGTGTCGCGACATGACGAATGCAACGCGGTCTCGTACGGTCCAAACCGGCTCGAAAGGCCGCAAAAGAATCGAATCCACGGACCCGCGTGTGAGCGGGGGCTACGGACGGCGACGACGCCCCCGTGCGACCGCCGGGCCCACGCCCGGATCGGCTAGCTCATGCCCCTGCTGTCGTGCCTGAAAGAGACGGCACGACTCGAAGGATCAACCAGCCGGACACACCGGCACCAGCCCACATCGCTGGGCTTTCTTCGGCGCGCGCACCCGCGAAAGGAACGATGTTGAAGAACGTCCGCCAGACGCTTCGCATGGCCGCGATCACCGGTGTGCTTGCCACGACTCCGTTGACGCTGTCCAACGCGATCGCCTCCGCCGATTACGAGCGGGTCACCCCGTCCGCGCCGGTCGAATTGGCCGGGTTTGTGCCGTCGATCGACCCGCCGCCCGCAGGCGAGGCACCGGCGGCTGAGCCCGTCGCAGACGCTCCGCCGGCACCGGCTGACCTTCCCCCGGCACCGGACGCACCGCCGGCCCCAGCGCCCGACGCACCGCCGGCCCCGGCGCCTGATGCGCCGCCGCCCGCACCCGACGCGCCGCCGGCCCCGGCGCCTGAAGCTCCGCCCGCACCGGAGGCCCCCGCGCCGCCTGCCGGCGAGGCACCGGCGCCTGAGCAGGCCCCGGCCCCCGAGAAGGCGCCGGAGCCCGTGCACCGGGCGTACAGCGTCAACTGGGACGCGATCGCCAGCTGCGAGTCCGGTGGTAACTGGGCCATCAGCACCGGCAACGGTTATTCCGGCGGTCTGCAGTTCACGCCCAGCACCTGGCGTTCCAACGGTGGCTCGGGTTCCCCGAACGGCGCGAGCCGTGAGGAGCAGATCCGGGTGGCTGAGAACGTGCTGCACTCGCAGGGCATCGGCGCGTGGCCGGTCTGCGGCCGTCGCGGCTGACAAACGATCGACAATTGACGGCGGTGGTCGGGCTCAGGCCCGCCACCGCCGTCAGGCGTGTACAGGTCAGCTGAAGCGGACGTTCAGTGTCGCCAGGCCGAAGATCTTCTTGCCGTCGGACTTCGCCCCGACAATCACGACACCGGTGCGGGTGTCCGGGTCGAGCGACTTGATCCGGCCGCTGAACTCGATGTCGGCACCCTCGGCGGCCGACACGATCGCGGGAGCCGACAGCCGCACCGCGTAGCGCGTGACCGCGCCGGGATCACCTGACCATGCGGAGGTGAATGCGGCACCCAAGCCCATGGTCAGCATGCCGTGGGCGATCACGTCGGGCAGCCCGGCCAGCTTGGCGATGCTTTCGTCCCAGTGAATCGGGTTGGCGTCGCCGGCCACACCGGCGTAGTTCACCAGGTCGCCGCGGGACACTCGGGTCTGGTGTACCGCCAGCTCATCGCCGACCTTCACGTCGTCGAAGGACGGCGTGCCCGGTGTACGGCCGGTGTCCTCGGCGATACGGATCTCGCCCTCGGGGCGCACCGTCTTGTGGTACTCGGATTCGCCGATGCCGAAGAGGTCGACGTCGTGCATCATCATCGTCTGCACCGCCGTCTTGATCGCCGGATCGACGTCCTCGGCGGTCAGACCGACAACGGTGGTGTGCAGGGTGTGCACCCGCTCGCCGGCGGTGTCGGTGAAGGTGTTGGTCACGGTGATCAGGTCTCGGCCTGCGATCCTGCGCACCGACGTCAGCTCGACATCGACGTGCAATTCATCGCCGGCGACGATCGGGCGGTGCTGCTCGAAGACCTCTTCGGTCTGCATGTAGGTGTCGTAACCGACCACCACCTGCTCGAACATCAGCCGGTTGCAGGTCATGCCCGGGGTGGAGGTGAAGGTCAGCGGCGCCACCAGGTCGGAGTAACCCAGCTTGACGGCGGCGTCGACATCCCAATGCGCGGGGTGGTAGTCCTGCACCGCGCGGGCGTACTCGCGGAGTTTCTCGCGGCCGACCAGGTAGGTGCCATCCATCTGATAGTGGTGGCCGACCCGCGACTCCAGCGCCGACGTGTCTGCAGCGGTCATCAATTCGCCAACTTTTCTACCGGCCTGTTCGCGGAGGCCGACCACAGCACACTAACGCGACTAAACCGCGGCAATGGAGGCGGACACGATTGCACAGCTGTCCCTGCGCGCGGGTGACAACGGCGGATTCCGACAAAGTTGGCCCGCCGAAATCTATGCTGCGCGCGTGATCGAGTTCCGCGCGTCGCTGCCACCGGATCTTCCCGGTGTCCCCTCGGCCGAGGGACCGTTGCCCGACCCGGCTCGACTTGCCGGCCGCCCCCGCGCTTTGGCGGCAGACATACTCGGCGAACTGCACGGTCCGCTGTTCTACGCGGACTTCAACGGCGGCTTCAGGAAGCTGTATGCGTGCTCGCTGGACCTCGTTACTGAGCTGTGCGACGAGAGCCGGTTCGCCAAGAACCTCACGCCCACCCTTGCCAGGGTCAGGCCGTTGGCAGGTGACGGTCTGTTCACCGCCTACCACGGCGAACCGAACTGGCAGCGGGCTCACGATGTCCTCTTGCCGGGTTTCAGCTACGCGGGTCTGCGCGCCTACCACGAGGCGATGCTGGACATCAATGCCCAACTGATCGACCGGTGGGACGTCAGCGCCGGAGTCGGGCCGGTGGATGTGTCGACCGACCTACAGAAGCTGGCGATGGACACCGTCGCGCTCGCCGGATTCGGTTCGCGCTTCGACTCTTTCCATTGCCCGGGCCTGGCTCCGATCCCACAGAGCTTCACAACGGCGCTGGGGGAGTTGGGATCTGGAACGGCAACGCCGGTGTTCAACGAACAACTGAAAACCTTGCACGGGTTCATCGACGGGCTCATCGCCGAGCACCGATCCGGTGATCGCCAATTCGAGGACCTGTTGGCGCTGATGCTGCAACAGGATGCCGACGGCAACCCCGTGCTGGAAACGGAGAACATTCGCAACCAGATCTTGACTTTTCTGATCGCCGGCCAGCTCACCACATCGGAGCTGATGCCCAACGCGCTGTACAACATGGTCAGCGATCCGGCGGTGCTGCATCGCGTACAGGCCGAGGTAGACGTTGTGTTCGGAACCGACGATGACTATCTGCCCGGCTACGACGACATCGGTAAGCTGACCTATCTGCGCCAGGTCATCGAGGAAACGCTGCGGCTGTCACCACCGGTGCTGAGCTTTGATCGAATGGCCTTGGAAGACACAGTGATCGGTGGCAGATACCCGATCAGGCGCGGCGAGGCCGTGACCGTGCTGACCGGCGCACTGCATCGCCAGCCGCAGTGGGGCGACAACGTCGAATTCTTCGACCCCGATCGCTTCGCTCCGGAACGTTCGGCGGCCCGGCCGGCCGCCTTGTTCAAACCTTTCGGAACCGGCGCGCGCTCGTGCATCGGCCGGCAGTTCGCCCTGCATGAGGCCGCGATGGCACTGGCGCGACTGGTCCATCGTTACCGCCTCATCGACGCCTACCACTACGTCCCGCAGTGGGAAAACCCCAATAGCCGCCGCCCGGTCGGATTCCGGCTCGATCTTCTCCGGCGCACTCCGCAGGATCGCGCTACCGGCACGCCCGTCTCCGGGCCCGTCGCCGCGGAGAACGAGCGTGCCGCAACGGCGATGACAGCCGGCACCAGACTGGCCATCTTCTACGGTTCGAACCTGGGCACCTGCCGCGGCCTTGCCCGCCAATTCGCCGATGATGCAACTGCTTTGGGCTGCACCGTGACGCTGGCACCCCTCGACGACGCTGTTGGCGGCTTTCCCGAAGCCGAGGCCGTCGTGATCATCGCGTCTTCCTACAACGGCCAACCGACCGACGATGCACGCGCCTTCCTCAGCTGGCTGCTCGATGCGGACACCACCCTGAATCCGGCACCCAACGTCGCGGTTCTCGGTGTGGGTGACCACAACTGGGCCGACACCTACCAGGTGATCCCGCAGCGAATCGATGAGCGCCTCGCTGAGTTGGCGGCCAATCGACTGGTTCCGCGGGCATCAGCCGATACCTCGGGAGATCTGGTCGGTGTGGTCGAGGAGTTCGCGGGCTCGCTGTGGTCGGCATTGGCCGAGCGGTACGGCGACCCCGACGCCACGCCGATCACCGATGCCGCCGAACCGCTCTACGAGTTGCGCCAGATCGTGGGTCCGGTGACGGCGGCGATGGACGAGCGGTCCTCGGTGATCCCGATGACGATCCTGGAGAACACCGAACTGGTCAGTCCTGACAATGGATTGGGCCACGCCAAACACAACATCCGCGTGCAACTTCCGGATGGTGTCGATTACCAGACGGGTGACCACCTCACGGTGCTCGCCGACAACCCACCCGAGGTCGTGGACGCGGTCTTGGCGCAGCTCGGCATCGACCCCGAACTGAGGTTGTCGATCAATCCGCGCCGCAGCTCACGGCGGCTGATCGCGTTGGATCGCGAGGTCAGTGCACGAGAACTACTCACTCACTTCGTCGAACTACGAAAGCCGGTGACTCCCAGTCAATTACGCCGTCTTGCGGCGGCCAACGCCTGTGCTCCGGAGGAACGGCGGCTCACCGAACTCGCCGAAGACCCGGGCGGCTGCCCGCTCAGCGTGATCGAGTGCCTCGCCGAGTACCCGGGCTGCGTTCTCACCGGCGCTGAACTGCTCGAACTGCTCGACCCCATGGCCCCGAGGCACTATTCGATCGCGTCGTCGTCGCTGTTGTCACCGCGGGTGGTCGGGCTGGTCGTCAGCGTGCTCGACGCGCCGGCCCGTTCCGGTCATGGCCTGTTCAAGGGTGTCGCGTCCAATTTCCTGGCAACCGTTCAACCCGGACGGGTGATCCGGGCGCGGGTGGACCCGGCGCGGCAGGCGTTTCGGGCCGGGGCCGATCCGGCCAAGAACGTGATCCTGGTCAGCGCAGGCACCGGAGTCGCACCGTTCCTCGGTTTCCTCGGTGATCGACTCGCCTCACAACGCGCCGCAGCGCCGGTGCAGCCTGCACTGTGCTTCTTCGGGGTACGTGACCCGCAGGTCGATTACATCTTCCGAGACCGGTTCGAACTGGCCGAGGCCCTGGGGATTGTGCAGATGCGCCCGGCCTTTTCCCGTGCGCCGCAGGACGGCGTTCGCTACGTGCAGGACCGGATCGCCGCGGACGCCGACGAGGTGTGGAATCTGTTGGGTGACCCGGCCAAGGACACCCACGTCTATGTGTGCGGGGACGGCGCGCAGATGGCGCCCGCCGTGCGCGGGTCCTTCCTCGAGATTTTTCGGGCACGGACGGGTGCTGACGACGGCCAGGCCCGCGACTGGCTGAACGGTCTGGTCGAATCCGACCACTATGTCGAGGACGTGTGGGCCGGCTGAACCCCGTCGTGGCGGGTTGTGTTAGCAACGACGCATGACCGCAACGGCATTCGACAACCTCGACGACTACCTGGCGCTGCCGCGGGTTTCGGGCCTCGCCGTGTCGACAGACGGTTCGCGGGTGGTGACGACGGTGGCCGAACTCGACGACAAACGCACCGGGTACGTCGCAGCCGTCTGGGAGCTCGACCCGCTCGGCCGCCGTCCCGCCCGGCGGCTCACCCGCGGCGCCACCGGCGACTCGTCGCCGGTGTTCACCGCCGACGGCGACCTGCTGTTCGTCTCGTCGCGGCCGACTGCCGACAACACCGATGACGGCACAGACCCACCCGCTTCGCTGTGGCGACTGCCCGCCGGCGGCGGCGAGGCTGTCGAAGTGTTGAGCATGCCCGGTGGCGTCAGCGCGGTGCGCACCGCCCGCGACGCCGACGCCACCGTGGTCGTCGCGCCGATGTTTGCGGCGGCCCGCGACATCGACGACGATCGGCGGCTGCGCACACTGCGCAAGGACAACAAAGTCGGCGCGGTACTGCACGCCGGGTATCCGGTGCGGTTCTGGAACAAGGACATCGGCCCGGACGAACCGCACCTGTTCGACGCGAACGGGCCACGCGATCTCACCCCGCAACCGGGCAGGGGACTGCACGATGCCGGGTTCGACGTCAGTGCCGACGGGCGGTTCTTGGTGACCACCTGGCCGGTCGCCGGACCGGGACCGGTCCACCGTTCGACGTTGCTGCGGGTCGACTTGGCATCCGGCGAGCGCACGATCATCGCCGATGACCCCGACGCCGACCTGGAGAACCCCTCGATCTCGCCGGACGGGACGGCGGTGGCGTTCACCCGGGAAACCATCGCCGCCCCTGATCGCGCGCCACGAATGACGTTGCAGTACCTGCGATTCGGCGAGCAGCCGCAATCGGTTGCCGAAGCCTGGGATCGGCGGCCGGCGTCGTTGACCTGGTCTGCAGACGGCGCCGCCGTTGTGGTCACAGCCGATCAGAACGGCCGCGCACCGATATTCGCCATCGAGGTGTCGACGTCGACGGTCACTCAGGTCACCGACGACGACTTCGGCTACACCGACGTCGTCGCCGCGCCCGGCGGCGTGCTGTACGCGCTGCGCAGTTCCTATGCGGCGCCGCCACATCCGGTGCGGATCGACCCCGGCGGCGCGATCACCGTGTTGCCCTGCGTCGAGTTGCCTACGCTAGCAGGCACATTGACCGATGTTGCCACGACGGCGGCGGACGGGACGACGGTGCGGTCGTGGTTGGTGCTGCCGCAGGACCAGGCACCGGCCCCGTTGCTGCTGTGGATTCACGGGGGTCCGTTGGGCAGCTGGAACAGCTGGTCCTGGCGGTGGAACCCGTGGCTGATGGCGGCCAAGGGCTACGCGGTGCTGCTGCCGGACCCGGCGTTGTCCACCGGTTACGGCCAGGACTTCATCCAGCGCGGCTGGGGCGCGTGGGGCGGGGCGCCGTTCGACGACCTGATGGCCGCCACCGATGCGGCGTGCGCGGATCGGCGCATCGACGCGACGCGCACCGCCGCGATGGGCGGCTCGTTCGGCGGATACATGGCCAACTGGGTTGCCGGTCACACCGACCGCTTCGCCGCGATCGTGACCCATGCCAGCCTGTGGGCGCTCGACCAGTTCAGTACGACCACCGACACGGCCTACTACTGGCGCCGCGAGATGACGCCGCAGATGACCGCCGACAATTCGCCCCACCATTTCGTCGGCGACATCAGCACACCGATGCTGGTCATCCACGGCGATAAGGACTATCGCGTGCCGATCGGTGAGGGCCTGCGGCTGTGGTACGAGCTGCTCGCGTCGTCGGCGCTGCCGGCCGGACAGGACGGCAGCAGCCCGCATCGCTTTCTGTATTTCCCGTCCGAGGACCATTGGATCGCCGCACCCCAGCACGCCAAGATCTGGTACGAGGTGGTGTTCGCCTTCCTGGCTGAGCACGTGCTGGGGGAGAGTGCCGAATTGCCGGAGACGCTCGGAGTACCGTCGCGCCCGTGACTTCAACGCGCGAATACGACATCGTCCTGTATGGCGCAACCGGCTTCGTGGGCAAGCTGACGGCCGAATATCTGGCCCGGGCCGGCGGCGACGCGCGGATCGCGCTGGCCGGCCGCTCGACTGATCGCCTGAAGTCGATTCGCGAGACGCTGGGGGAGTCGGCCCAGTCGTGGCCGGTGCTGCAGGCCGACGCCTCGTCGCCGTCGACGCTGGAGGCGATGGCGGCCCAGACCCGGGTCGTCGTCACCACCGTCGGCCCCTACAGCCGCTACGGTCTGCCGCTGGTCGCCGCCTGCGCCGCCGCGGGCACCGATTACGCGGACCTGACCGGCGAGCCGCCGTTCATCCGCGACAGCATCGACCTCTACCACAAGCAGGCGCTCGACACCGGCGCCCGCATCGTGCATGCCTGCGGATTCGATTCGATCCCTTCCGATCTCACTGTGTACGCGCTACACCGCAGGGCGCTCGAAGACGGCGCGGGCGAACTGCTCGGCACCGACTTCGTGGTCCGTTCGTTTGCCGGTGGCTTCTCTGGTGGCACGGTCGCCTCGATGGTGGAGGTGCTGGACGCGACGTCGAGCGACGCCGACGTGCGCCGCCAATTCGCCGATCCTTACACGCTCAGTCCCGACCGTGGCGCCGAACCCGAGCTCGGCGCACAACCCGACCTTCGGCGGCGCCGCGGCAGCCAGATCGCACCGGAGCTGGACGGCCTGTGGACCGCCGGCTTCATCATGGCGCCATCCAACACGCGAATTGTGCGGCGCAGCAACGCATTACAAGACTATGCCTACGGCAGGCGGTTCAAGTACAGCGAGCACATGAGCGTGGGGTCGTCGGCCGTCGCGCCGGTGGCCTCAGCCGTCGTCAACGGAATCGGCAACGCGGTGTCGGCGGTGGGCAGCCGCTATTTCCGGCTGCTGCCGCGGCGACTGGTGGAGCGGGTGCTGCCCAAACCCGGCACCGGTCCCAGTGAAGCCGTTCGGGAACGCGGCTTCTACAAGGCGGAGACGTACACCACGACGACGTCCGGCGCTCGTTACATCGCCACCATCGCGCAAAGCGGCGACCCCGGATACAAGGCCACCGCAGTGCTGTTGGGCGAGAGCGGTCTGGCGCTGGCGCTGGACCGCGATGCGCTGTCGGACCTGCACGGCGTGCTGACACCGGCCGCAGCGATGGGTGACGCTTTACTGGCGCGGTTCCCGGCCGCGGAAGTCTTGCTGGAAACAGCGCGGCTGATGCACCGCTAAGCCGGCTGCCGACAATAGATCTGCTGTGTGAAGAACCGCTGTTCGGACAAGATCAGCTGGGCTAATGTCATCTCAGAACCAAAGCTTCCCAGCAACGTTAGGTGGACGGGTCCATGTCTGGTCTGGAAGATCTCTTCGCGCAGATTCCCACAAGTGACATCGCCAGCAAGATCGGCGTCGATGAGGCCGAAGTCAACAAGGCGGTGCATCTGCTGGTCCCAGTCCTGGTGGGTGGTCTGCACGAGAACGCCCAAGACCCCGATCACGCGAGCAAGATCGAGTCCGCCGCTGACAGCCACGCCGGCCTGCTCGATGGCGGCGTCAGCGTCGACCAGGTCGACCAGCAGGAGGGTCAGCAGGCGATCGCGCGGATCTTCGGCGGCAACGACTCCACGCAGGTCGCCAACGCGCTCGCCAGCGGCGGCGGCGGCAATAGCGACCTGCTCAAGCAACTGCTGCCGATCCTGGCGCCGATCGTCCTGGCCTACATCGGCAAGCAGCTGACCGGCAAGAGCGAAGCGCCCGCGACGCAGGCGGCGGGTTCCGGCGGGGCGCTCAATGACGTGCTGGGCAGCATTCTCGGCAGCGTGGGCGGCAACAAGTCGCTGGGCACCGTGTTGGGCAACGCGCTGGGCTCCAAGGCCGGCGACATCCTCGGCGGGTTGCTCGGCGGCAAGAAGTAGGCACACCCTCGTCGTACCGCTCCGCGGTAGGCGGTGTTCGTGGCGGGCGCCGGAGCTTTCTAGACTTGACGGGTGACTGCCAGCCCAGAACGCACCGCTGACACGCGGGCCGAAGACCTGCCCAAGGCGTGGGATCCGGGCGCAGCCGAAAGCGCGATCTATCAGGGTTGGCGGGATGCCGGCTATTTCGCCGCCGACCCGACGAGCGGCAAGCCCGGATATTCGATCGTGCTGCCGCCGCCGAACGTGACCGGCAGCCTGCACATGGGCCACGCGCTCGAGCACACCATGATGGACGCCCTGACCCGCCGCAAGCGCATGCAGGGTTACGAGGTGCTGTGGCAACCGGGCATGGACCACGCCGGTATCGCCACCCAGAGCGTCGTCGAAAAGCAACTCGCCGTCGACGGCAAGACCAAAGAAGACTTCGGCCGCGCGCTGTTCATCGACAAGGTGTGGGACTGGAAGCGCGAATCGGGCGGTGCGATCGGTGGTCAGATGCGCCGCCTCGGCGACGGCGTCGACTGGGACCGCGAGCGTTTCACCATGGACGACGGTCTGTCGCGGGCGGTGCGCACCATCTTCAAACGGCTGTATGACGCGGGCCTGATCTATCGGGCCGAGCGCCTGGTCAACTGGTCACCGGTGCTGGAGACGGCCATCTCCGACCTGGAGGTCCGCTACGAAGACGTCGACGGCGAGCTGGTGTCGTTCCGCTACGGCTCGCTCGATGATGCCGAGCCGCACATCGTGGTGGCCACCACCCGGGTGGAGACGATGCTGGGCGACACCGCGATCGCTGTGCATCCCGATGACGAGCGCTACCGCGCGCTGGTCGGCACCACGCTGCCGCATCCGTTCCTGGACCGGCAGATCATCATCGTCGCCGACGGTCACGTCGACCCCGAGTTCGGCACCGGCGCAGTGAAAGTCACTCCGGCGCACGACCCGAACGACTTCGAGATCGGGCAGCGCCATCAGCTGCCCATGCCGACGATCATGGACGCAAAAGGCCGGATCGCCCACACCGGAACACGTTTCGACGGCATGGACCGCTTCGACGCCCGGGTCGCAGTGCGCGAGGCGCTGGCGGCGGAGGGCCGGATCGTCGCGGAGAAGCGCCCGTACCTGCACAGTGTCGGTCACTCCGAGCGCAGCGGTGAGCCGATCGAACCGCGGCTGTCGCTGCAATGGTGGGTTCGGGTGGAATCGCTGGCCAAGGCCGCGGGCGACGCGGTCCGCAACGGCGACACCGTGATTCACCCGGCCAGCCTGGAGCCGCGCTGGTTCGCCTGGGTCGACGACATGCACGACTGGTGCATCTCGCGGCAGCTGTGGTGGGGCCACCGCATTCCGATCTGGTACGGCCCCGACGGCCAGCAGACGTGCGTCGGTCCCGACGAGACGCCGCCGCAGGGCTGGGAGCAGGATCCCGACGTCCTAGACACCTGGTTCTCCTCGGCGTTGTGGCCGTTCTCCACTCTGGGCTGGCCGGAGCAAACACCGGACCTGGAAAAGTTCTATCCGACAAGCGTTCTGGTGACCGGCTACGACATCTTGTTCTTCTGGGTGGCCAGGATGATGATGTTCGGGACGTTCGTCGGCGGTGACGACGCGATCACGCTGGATGGTCGCCGGGGCCCGCAGGTGCCGTTCACCGATGTCTTCCTGCACGGGCTGATCCGCGACGAGTCCGGTCGAAAGATGAGCAAGTCCAAGGGCAACGTGATCGACCCGCTGGACTGGCTGGACCTCTACGGCGCTGACGCGCTGCGATTCACCCTGGCCCGCGGTTCCAGCCCCGGCAGCGATCTCAGCGTCGGCGAAGACCATGTCCGCGCCTCACGCAACTTCGTCACGAAGCTGTTCAACGCGACCCGGTTCGCGCTGATGAACGGCGCGGCGTTGAACCCGCTGCCGGCAGAGAACGAGCTGACCGACGCCGACCGCTGGATTCTGGGCCGACTGGAAGAAGTTCGCGCCGAGGTCGATTCGGCGTTCGACTCCTACGAGTTCAGCCGCGCGTGCGAAAGTCTCTACCACTTCACCTGGGACGAATTCTGCGACTGGTATCTCGAAGTGGCGAAGGTACAACTTGCCGACGGCTTGTCGCACACGACGGCCGTGCTGGCCACAGCGCTGGACACCCTGCTGCGACTGCTGCATCCGGTAATCCCGTTTGTTACCGAGGCGCTGTGGCAGGCGATGACGGGCCAGGAATCACTGGTGGTAGCTGAATGGCCGAAGCCGCGTGGCATCACGTTGGATCCGGCTGTCTCGCAACGGATCAGCGAGACGCAGAAGTTGGTCACCGAGATCCGCCGGTTCCGCAGCGATCAGGGTTTGGCCGATCGGCAAAAGGTCCCGGCCCAGCTGGCCGGTGGTGGGCAGCTGAGCGCAGAGGTGATGGCCCTGACCTCGCTGACCGCACCAGGTCCTGATTTCAATCCGTCGGCGTCTCTTGAGGTTGGCCTCAGTGGTGATGCCAAAGTCGTCGAAATCGACACCTCCGGCACCATCGACGTGGCCGCCGAGCGTCGTCGGCTGGAGAAGGACCTGGCCGCCGCGCAGAAGGAATTGGCCTCGACCACAGCGAAATTGGGCAATGCGGACTTCATGGCCAAGGCGCCGGAGGCCGTCGTCGACAAGCAGCGCGAGCGTCAGCGGGTCGCCCGCGAGGAAGCCGACCGCATCACGGCCAGGTTGGCCGGGCTGACGTGACGCATGCTCCGGACGACGATGAAGCACCCATCGGCGTAGTTCCGACGCCCGACGAGATCGCGGCCCTGCTGCAGGTCGAGCATCTGCTCGACCAGCGTTGGCCGGAAACCAAGATCGAGCCGAGCCTGACCCGCATTTCAGCGCTGATGGATCTGCTGGGCTCGCCGCAACGCGGTTACCCGTCGATCCATATCGCCGGCACCAACGGCAAGACATCGGTCTCGCGGATGGTCGATGCGTTGCTGACCGCGTTCCACCGGCGCACCGGGCGGACCACCAGCCCGCACCTGCAGTCGGCGGTCGAGCGCATCGCCATCGACGGGACGCCGATCAGCCCCGCCACCTACGTCGACACCTACGCCGAACTGGAGCCGTTCGTGCAGATGGTGGATCAGCAGTCGCGCGAGGCGGGCGGCCCGGCGATGAGCAAGTTCGAGGTGCTCACCGCCATGGCACTGGCGGCGTTCGCCGATGCGCCGGTCGAGGTGGCGGTGATCGAGGTGGGCCTGGGCGGCCGCTGGGACGCCACCAATGTGGTCAACGCGCCGGTCGCGGTGATCACGCCGATCAGCGTCGACCATGTCGAATATCTCGGCGAGGACATCGCCGGCATCGCCGGTGAGAAGGCCGGCATCATCCACAAAGCGGAGGAAGGTGCGCCTGACACGGTCGCGGTGATCGGCCGCCAGGTCCCCGAGGCGATGGAAGCAGTGCTGGCGCAGACCGTGCATGCCGACGCTGCGGTCGCCCGTGAGGACTCCGAATTCGCGGTGCTCGGCCGCCAAGTCGCCATCGGCGGCCAAGTGTTGCAACTGCAAGGCCTCGGCGGGGTGTACTCCGACATCTTCCTGCCGCTGCACGGCGAGCACCAGGCGCACAACGCGGCCATCGCTCTGGCCGCCGTCGAGGCGTTCTTCGGCGCGGGCAAGGACCGTCAACTGGACATCGACACTGTTCGGGCCGGATTCGCCGCGGCGACCAGCCCTGGACGCCTGGAACGGATGCGCAGTGCGCCAACGGTATTCGTTGACGCCGCGCACAACCCGGCGGGCGCCGCCGCGCTGGCCGAGGCGCTGGCCGAGGAATTCGACTTCCGGTTCCTGGTCGGCGTCATCGCCGTGATGGCCGACAAGGACGCCAGCGGGATACTGGCCGCACTGGAACCGGTGTTCGATCGAATCGTGGTCACCCAGAACGGATCTCCGCGAGCGTTGGACGTGGAGTCGCTGGCCCTGACCGCGCAGCAATGGTTCGAACCCGATCGGGTGGACACCGCCGAGAATCTGCGGGACGCCATCGACATCGCGACCGCTTTGGTCGACGAGGCCGATGCGGAGGACGACTCATTCGCCGGGACCGGCATCGTCATCACCGGTTCGGTGGTGACCGCCGGCACCGCACGCACGCTGTTCGGTCGGGATCCCGAGTGACGACTCAGGAACCGCCACCGGAGGCATCGAAACCCGACCCGTGGAAGAGCTTTCGGGGTGTCACGGCCGGCACGCTGATCTTGGAGGCGATCGTCGTGCTCCTGGCATTGCCGGTGGTCAGTGCGGTCGGCGGCGGACTGAATGCGTTTGCGCTGATCTACCTGCTGGGCTTGACCGCCATCCTGATCGGCCTCGCCGGAATGCAGGGCCGGTCGTGGGCCATCTGGGCAGACCTGGCGGTACAGCTGATACCGATCGCCGGCTTTGCGCTCTACCCGGGGGTGGGCTTCATCGGCCTGCTGTTCGCCGCGGTCTGGGGACTGATCGTCTACGTCCGGTCCGAGGTTCTCCGCCGCGAGAGATACGGGCTGCTCCCGGGCCAGGACGGCCCGCCGGAATGATCCGCTGGCGCGAAGGTAGCCGGGGCCGTTCGGTACGCTGTGCGCCGTGACGAGCCCTAGTCCTGCGCCGGTGACGATGCAGAGCGACGCGATGAGGAGGAACGGCGCCGATGCCTGAGCGGACTCTGCTGTTGATCAAGCCCGACGGGGTCGAACGACGCCTGGTGGGCGAGATCATCGGCCGCATCGAACGCAAGGGTCTGACCGTCGCGGCGCTGGAACTGCGGACCGTGAGCGATGCGCTGGCCCGTCAGCACTATGCGGAGCATGACGGCAAGGCGTTCTTCGGCTCCCTGCTGGAGTTCATCACATCGGGACCGCTGGTCGCGGCCGTCGTCGAAGGTCCGCGGGCGGTCACGGCGCTACGTCAACTCGTCGGTGGGACCGACCCGGTGGAGAAGGCCGCACCCGGCACCATCCGCGGTGATTTCGGCCTGGAAACCCAGTTCAACCTGGTGCACGGCTCCGATTCGCCGGAGTCGGCGGAGCGCGAGATTGGACTCTGGTTCGACAAGGCTTAGTAACGGGTCGGTGCACTTGGTCCGGCCCGGTGCATCGATATGGGATACTAGAGATCGGGTGAACGTCGCCGGACCGGCTTAGGAACGTCGACAGTCGCCCGAATGAAGACTTAGACAAGGGCGACCATCGCGTCCCGCGATGCGGCGCCGACCGTCCAGCCATCATTCAGACCGGCACCGAGTGCGTTCCTCCCGAACCTCTCGGGGCAAGACCATCACAAGTCCGGGAGCAGGTGACCCGGGCGCATAGCGAAGCCCTCGCGTGGCCGCGTCGATCAGGACGCGCCCGGGGGCTTGAGGAGAATACGTGACAGACGGTGGCCCATTCTCAGAGGTTTCAGAGCACTCGTCCCAGCACGAGGAACTGCCAGACCGGTTGAGGGTCCATTCCCTGGCCCGGGCGCTGGGGACGACGAGCAGGCAGGTGCTCGACGCGCTGACCGAGCTCGACGGGCGGATCCGCAGCGCTCATTCGACCGTTGAGCGGGTCGACGCGGTACGCGTCCGCGACCTGCTGGCCCGCGCGACTCCGGTCGCCGCGACGGTCGGTGCCACCCAGACGGAGGCTGCCGTCGAGGCGGACGAACCCGAGTCACGGCTGATGCTGGAGACCCCCGATACCGCCGTCGACCGCCCCGCGTACATGCCGCTCTTCGTGGCGCCACAGCCGGTCCAGCGAGTCGAGAAGATTCACGACGCCGACGAATCCGATGACGCCGACGACTCTGATGATGGTGACGACGACGCCGAGGACGTCGACGACACCGACGACGATCAGGACGAACGCCCCGCCAACCGGCGGCGACGCCGCGGCCGGCGCGGCCGTGGCCGCGGTCGCGGCGACCAGAACGGTTCGGAGAAGGGCGACGACTCCGACGGAGACGCCGGCAAACCGGACAAGCCGGATGCTGCGTCTGCCGACAATGCGGGTGACGACTCCGATGACGACGACGACTCCGACGACGATGACAGCGGCTCCGGCGAGGGCGCGACGAAGCGGCGTCGCCGCCGTCGGCGCCGCAAGTCCGGGTCGGGCGACGACAACGAGGACAATCCGTCACCGGACGACCCGCCGAACACCGTGGTGCATGAGCGGGCACCCCGCGCCAACAACAAGTCCGACTCCAACAACAACGAGATCCAGGGCATCGACGGCTCCACCCGCCTGGAAGCCAAGCGGCAACGCCGCCGCGACGGCCGCGACGCCGGACGGCGCCGTCCGCCGGTACTGACCGAAGCCGAGTTCCTGGCCCGCCGCGAAGCCGTCGAACGGGTGATGGTGGTGCGTGACACGGTCCGCAGCGAGCCGCCGCATCCCGGCAGCCGATACACCCAGATCGCCGTCTTGGAGGACGGCATCGTCGTGGAGCACTTCGTCACCAGCGCGGCCTCGGCGTCGATGGTCGGCAACATCTACCTGGGCATCGTGCAGAACGTGCTGCCCTCGATGGAGGCGGCCTTCGTCGACATCGGTCGCGGCCGAAACGGCGTGCTCTACGCCGGCGAGGTGAACTGGGAGGCCGCCGGCCTGGGTGGTTCCAACCGCAAGATCGAGCAGGCCCTCAAGTCCGGCGACTACGTCGTGGTGCAGGTCAGCAAGGATCCGGTCGGACACAAGGGAGCCCGGCTGACCACGCAGGTTTCGCTGGCCGGCCGCTACCTGGTGTACGTGCCGGGTGCGTCGTCGACCGGCATCAGTCGCAAGCTGCCCGACACCGAGCGTCAGCGGCTGAAGGAGATCCTGCGCGAAGTCGTGCCGCCGGACGCCGGCGTGATCATCCGCACGGCGTCCGAAGGCGTGAAGGAAGACGACATCCGAGCTGACGTCAACCGGTTGCAGGAGCGGTGGACGGAGATCGCCGAGCGGGCGCAGCAGACCAAGGAGAAGGCGGCCGGTGCCGCGGTCGCGCTGTACGAAGAGCCCGACGTGCTGGTCAAGGTCATCCGCGATCTGTTCAACGAAGACTTCAGCAAGCTGATCGTCTCCGGTGACGACGCCTGGACCACGATCAACGAATACGTGAGTTCGGTTGCGCCCGAACTGATGTCGAAACTGGACAAATACGAGCCCGCGGGGCCGGCTGAGGGAGTGCCGCCACCCGACGTGTTCGCGGTGCACCGCATCGACGAGCAGCTGGCCAAGGCGATGGACCGCAAGGTCTGGCTGCCGTCTGGCGGCACGTTGGTGATCGACCGGACCGAGGCGATGACGATCGTCGACGTCAACACCGGCAAGTTCACCGGTTCCGGCGGCAACCTCGAGCAGACCGTCACCAAGAACAACCTCGAGGCCGCCGAGGAGACGGTGCGCCAGCTGCGGCTGCGCGACATCGGCGGCATCATCGTCATCGACTTCATCGACATGGTTCTGGAGTCCAACCGCGACCTGGTGCTGCGCCGGCTGACCGAGGCGCTCGCCCGCGACCGCACCCGTCATCAGGTGTCCGAGGTGACCTCGCTGGGCCTGGTGCAACTGACCCGCAAGAAGCTGGGGACCGGGTTGATCGAAGCCTTCTCCACGACGTGTCCGCATTGCAGCGGTCGCGGCATCATGCTGCACGCCGACCCTGTCGATTCCGCGCCGGCTCCGGGTCGCAAATCCGAGTCCGGTAGCAGGCGTGGCCGGCGCTCGAAGAAGGGCAAGGCCGAAGAGCCGGCGGTCGCCTCGGTGCCCGCCCATTCGCACGGCGATCATCCGATGTTCAAGGCGATGGCCGCGGCCAACGGTCGCCATGACGACGAGGACGACACCGACGAGTCTGCGCACGCCGAGGACGTCGACGAATCGATCGGCGGCCAGGACCCGGCTGAGGCCGATGCCCTGATTAAGAAGCAGGTCGCGCGTGAGGCCGCCGAAGAAGACCTCGACGACGATGACTTCGACGACACCGACGAGGACGACAGCGACGACGAGGACGACACCGACGAGGTCGATCTGGACGACGATGACGACCTCGAGGACGACGATGACGACCTCGAGGATGAGGACCTCGACGACGCCGACGAGGATGACGACGACGACACCGATGACGATGACGACGACACCGACGACGACTCGGCAGACGAGCACCAGGTCGCAGCCGTGACCGCCGGGCCGCCGCGACGGCGTCGCGCAGCGGCCAGACCTGCCGGTCCGCCGGCCCACGAGGACTGACAGGCCGGTTTGACCCTGTAGCCGCTGGTCACGTACCCTTGACCAGTTGTCGGCAGGCCCGTGGTTTTCGCCGGCACTCCCAAACCAGCCCGCGCGCCTCTGGCTGCCGGACGCCCGAAGAACCAGCTAGAACCAGAAAAGAAGGTAGACGAGATCATGGCGACCTACGCAATCGTCAAAACCGGCGGTAAGCAGTACAAAGTTGCCGTCGGTGACGTCGTCAAGGTCGAGAAGCTCGACTCGGAGCCGGGCGCGAACGTGTCGCTGCCGGTCGCGCTCGTCGTCGACGGTGCCACCGTCACCGCCGATGCCGCCGCGTTGGCGAAGGTCGCCGTGACCGGCGAAGTGCTCGAGCACACCAAGGGCCCCAAAATCCGTATCCACAAGTTCAAGAACAAGACCGGCTACCACAAGCGTCAGGGTCACCGTCAGCAGCTGACGGTCCTGAAAGTCACCGGAATCAAGTAGCGGGAGACCACACATGGCACACAAAAAGGGCGCTTCCAGCTCACGTAACGGTCGCGACTCCAACTCACAGCGGCTGGGCGTCAAGCGATTCGGCGGCCAGATCGTCAAGGCCGGCGAGATCATCGTCCGCCAGCGCGGCACGCACTTCCACCCGGGCATCGACGTTGGCCGCGGCGGCGACGACACGTTGTTCGCCAAGGCAGCCGGCGCCGTCGAGTTCGGTGTCAAGCGTGGACGCAAGACGGTCAACATCGTCTCGGCCGCGTCTTCGACCGACTGAGCGTCGCGGGCGTGTGCTGCACGCCTGACAAGTAAGAGGAACCCCGATGGCTCGGTTTGTCGATCGTGTCGTCATCCACGCGCGGGCAGGCTCCGGCGGTCACGGCTGCGCCTCGGTCCATCGCGAGAAATTCAAGCCGCTCGGCGGGCCTGACGGCGGTAACGGCGGCCGCGGCGGCAGCATCGTGCTGGTGGTCGACCCGCAAGTGCACACTCTGCTCGACTTTCACTTCCGGCCCCATGTCGACGCCCCGTCGGGCAAGCAGGGCATGGGCGGCAACCGGGACGGCGCCGCCGGCGCCGATCTGGAGATCAAGGTGCCCGACGGCACCGTTGTGGTCGACGAGGGCGGCCGGATGCTTGCCGACCTGGTCGGTGCCGGCACGCGCTTCGAGGCCGCCGCCGGAGGGCGCGGCGGGCTGGGCAATGCCGCGCTGGCTTCACGAGCCCGCAAGGCGCCCGGGTTCGCGCTGCTGGGCGAGAAGGGTGAAACCCGCGACCTCACTCTCGAGCTCAAAACCGTCGCCGACGTCGGCTTGATCGGATTCCCCTCAGCTGGCAAATCCTCACTGGTGTCCACGATTTCGGCGGCCAAGCCGAAGATTGCCGACTACCCGTTCACCACGCTGGCGCCCAACCTCGGCGTGGTGTCGGCGGGGGAGCGGACGTTCACCGTCGCCGACGTGCCGGGCCTGATCCCCGGGGCATCGCAAGGCCGCGGTCTGGGCCTGGACTTCCTGCGCCACATCGAACGATGCGCGGTACTGGTGCATGTCATCGACTGCGCGACTCTCGAGCCGGGCCGCGACCCGATCTCCGACATCGACGCCCTGGAGGCCGAGTTGGCCGCCTACACGCCGACGTTGCAAGGCGATTCGGCCCTCGGTGACCTGGTCGAGCGGCCACGTGCGGTCGTGCTCAACAAGATCGATGTGCCCGACGCGCGGGAACTGGCCGACTTCGTCTACGACGAGATCGCCGAGCGGGGCTGGCCTGTCTTCAAGGTGTCGACAGTCACCCGAGAAGGACTGCAGCCGTTGATCTTCGGCCTCGCCAACATGGTCACCGAATACAAGGAGTCGCAGCCGGTGCTGGTGCCGCGACGGCCGGTGATCCGCCCGGTGCCCGTCGACGAGTCTGGATTCACGGTGCAGTCCGACGGGGAGGGCGGATTCGTCGTGCGCGGGCGGCGGCCCGAACGCTGGATTGCCCAGACCGCCTTCGACAACGACGAGGCGGTCGGTTATCTCGGCGACCGGCTGGCGCGCCTGGGCGTCGAGGACGAACTGGTGCGACTCGGCGCACGGCCCGGGTGCGCGGTCACCATCGGCGACGTCACCTTCGACTGGGAGCCGCAGACACCGTCGGGCATCGACGCTTTGATGACGAGACGCGGAGCCGACCCGCGCCTGGAGAACAACGATCGTATCGGCGCCGACGAGCGCAAGGCGGCGCGTCGTCAGCGTCGCGGGCACGATGAATAGTCCTGCACGCGAAGCGATTCGGACTGCGCGCAGCGTCGTGGTCAAGGTCGGCACCACCGCATTGACCACCCCGAGCGGCATGTTCGACGCCAGCCGACTGGCCGGTCTCGTCGACGCCATCGAGGCACGGATGCGAGCGGGCTCCGATGTCGTCATCGTGTCCTCGGGCGCCATCGCAGCCGGTATCGAGCCGCTGGGGCTCAGCAAGCGACCCACGGATCTGGCCACCAAGCAGGCCGCGGCCAGCGTGGGACAGGTTGCGTTGGTCAACGCGTGGAGCACCGCGTTCACCCGTTACCAGCGCAGCGTGGGACAGGTGTTGTTGACCGCGCACGACATCTCGATGCGCGTGCAGCACACCAACGCTCAGCGCACACTGGACCGGTTGCGTGCCCTGCATGCGGTGGCGATCGTCAACGAGAACGACACGGTGGCCACCAACGAAATCCGCTTCGGCGACAACGACAGGCTGTCGGCGTTGGTGGCGCATCTGGTCGGCGCCGACGCGTTGATCCTGCTGAGCGACATCGATGGCCTCTACGACGCCGACCCACGCAAAGTAGCCGAATCGCGTTTCATCGCAGAGGTTTCCGGCCCGGACGACCTCGACGGCGTCACCGCGGGCCAAGGCAGCCACCTGGGTACCGGTGGGATGGCCTCGAAGATGTCGTCGGCGCTGCTGGCCGCCGATGCCGGGGTGCCGGTGTTGCTGGCTGCCGCATCCGACGCGGCGACGGCACTGGCGGATGCGTCGGTGGGCACGGTGTTCGCCCCCCGCCCGAATCGCATGTCGGCGCGCCGATTTTGGGTGCGCTACGCCGCGGAGTCGGCCGGTTCGCTCACCCTGGACGACGGCGCGGTGAGTGCTGTTCTGCGGCAACGTCGTTCGTTGCTGCCCGCCGGAATCACCGCGCTGTCGGGCCGCTTCCACGGTGGTGACGTGGTCGACCTGACCGGTCCGGACGCGGCCGTGGTGGCCCGCGGCGTCGTCGCCTACGACGCTGCCGAGTTGGCGACGATGATCGGCCAATCGACGTCGGAGCTGCCCGCCGAACTACGCAGGCCCGCCGTCCACGCCGACGATCTGGTTGCCGTCTAGCTGATCGGTGTCAAATATAGTGCACCCCAGGCAATTTCGGTCAGACTAATCGCGAGCTCGGCATCGTAGTCGGCTGGCCGGTTCGGAAGATTCTGCTGACAGGCCCGCTCGACCATCCACGTCAGCGCGCTGGCCGTGGTGGCCGCGGGCAGCTCGCGGCGGATCGAGCCGTCGGCCTGTCCTTCCGCGATGACCTGCGTGAGTCGTCCGGAGATCCCGGTCAGTAGCTCGCGGTACGTCGCGGCCACCTGCGGGTCGTAACCGGCCATCTCATTGAGTGCGACGAGCACGGGTTGATGCCGCCGGTAGCCGGCGATGATGCCGGTCATCGCAGCCCGGACGTCGTCGGGATCGTGCCGCCAGGCCACCGCCCACCAGAGGTCGGCGCTGTCGGCGAGGTCGCCGAAGACCTGCCCGGCCAACCGGCGCAGCAGGTCGCCCTTGTCTTCGAAGTAGATGTAGAAAGTGGCCCGCGACATCCCGGCCTCGCCCGCTAATCGATCGACGCTGAGTTCGGTGAAGCTCGCGCCGTCGCGCATGAGCCGCTCGGTGGCGTCGAGCAGTCGGCGTTCGATCTGCTCGCGTCGCTCCTGCCGCCTGGCTTGCGGCTTGCGGGTGACTGACGGCATGGCTCCTCCTGTCCGCCGCTGGTCAGGGCGTAGACGAAAGTATGACATCTTGACTAGACAGAGTGTCTAGATTTAGGGTCGTCGTTGTTGCGATATGTGACGAGCGTCATAGCCGACGGAGGATCCACCATGACAGCGACGACCGCCACCCCCCGCGCATACGACCCGATCGACCTGTCGTCGCGCGCGTTCTGGTCGACCAGTGCGCAGGAGCGGGAGAGGTCGTTCGCCGAGTTGCGGGCGCAGCGCCCGGTGAGTTGGCACCCGCCCGTCGAGGACTCGCTGATGTCCGATCCCGACGATCCCGGCTACTGGGCGGTCACCCGCCGCGACGACATCGTCGCCGTCAGCCGTGACAACGAGGCGTTTCTGTCCGGCAGGGGCGTCCTCTTCGAGAATGTGCCGGAAGAGCTTCTCGAGGCGTCGCAGTCGTTTCTGGCGATGGACCCGCCCCGGCATACGTTTCTGCGCAAACTCGTCAGCGCCGCGTTCACTCCGCGGCAGGTCAGGCGCATCGAGGATTCGATCAAGGCGAACGCTGTGACCATCGTGGAAGAACTCAAGGCTGCAGGTAGCGGCGTCGATTTCGTCGAGCGCTGCGCCAAGGAGCTGCCGATCCGCACGCTGTCGGACATGGTGGGAATTCCGCAGGAGGAGCGACAGAAGGTCGCGCACGCGGCCGATGCGATGGTCTCGTGGGCCGACCCGGCGTACCTGAACGGTCGCCAGCCGCTGGAAGTGCTGTTCGAATCCCAGATGTACATCCACCAGGTGGCTTTCGGGTTGGCCGCCGATCGACGAGCGAATCCGGGCGACGACCTGTTCAGCGCCCTGGTGAACGCCGAGGTAGACGGCGACCGGTTGGCCGACGCCGATATCGCCGCATTCTTCGTGTTGCTCGCGGTCGCCGGCAACGACACCACCCGCCAGACCACCAGCCATGCGTTGAAGGCGCTGACCGACTTCGGAGATCAGCGCGCCTGGCTGCTGGAGGATTTCGACAATCGCATCGGCGGGGCGGTCGAGGAGTTCATTCGCTGGGCGTCGCCGGTGATGACGTTCCGCCGCACGGCCGCAAGGGATGTCGAGATCGCCGGCCAGCCCATCAAAGCCGGAGAAAAAGTGGTCATGTTCTATTCATCGGGAAATTTCGACACCGACGCGTTCGACCATCCCGAGCGTCTTGACCTGGGGCGCAGTCCGAACCCCCATGTCGGGTTCGGCGGCGGCGGTGTGCACTTCTGTCTGGGCGCGCACGTAGCCAGGGCGCAACTGCGCGCGATCATCGGCGAGGTGTTGCACCAGTTGCCGGACATCCAGGCCGGCGAGGCCGCATACGTGCCGGGCAACTTCATCCACGGCATCCGCAGCATGCCGTGCACGTTCTAGCGGGCGGAGACCGGCGATAACTCCTCGGCCAGCAGCGTCAGCATTTCCGAGCAGCCGGCTTCGACCTTGATGGTGGCCACATCGTCACCGCGAGTGGGTCCCCGGTTGATGATCGCGACGGGTATGTCGAGCGCCGCGGCGTGCCGGACAAAGCGGTAACCGGAAAACACCGTCAGCGACGAACCGGCCACGAGTAGCGCCTCAGCGTCCTCGACAAGCGAAAAAGCCTGTTGGACAACGTCTTTAGGTACGCTCTCGCCGAAATAGACGATGTCGGGTTTGAGCATCCCGCCACAGACCGGGCAGTCGAGGTAGCGGAAGGACGCGGTATCGGTGATGACGGCGTCGGCATCCGGCGCCACGGCCAGCCCGCCGACCGCCTCGACCTGTTCGGTGAAACCCGGGTTGAGCGCGTCGAGTTGCTCGGCCAGCGCGGCGCGGCTCATGGACGCGCCACAGCTCAGGCAGACCACCCGCGCGTAGGTGCCATGCAGGTTGATCACATTGCGCGCGCCGGCCTTGGTGTGCAGCAGGTCCACGTTCTGGGTGATGACGCCGTTGACCACTCCGGCGTGTTCGAGGGCAGCCGTCGCCCGGTGCCCGGCGTTGGGCCGGGTGTCGTCCATGTGCCGCCAACCCACATGGTTTCGCGCCCAATAGCGCTGCCGGAATACCGGATCGGAGGTGAACTGCCGGATCGTCATCGGATTGCTCGGCGGTGAATCCGGACCGCGGTAGTCAGGTATGCCGGAGTCGGTGGACATCCCGGCGCCGGTCAGCACAGCAATGCGGCGGCCGGTCAGCACAGCGACCAGTTCGGGAGATTCCGCACATGCAGGCGTCACCTCTTCGAGAGTACGTGGCCCCAACCGACCCGTAATTCGAGCGGCGGGGCGAGAATAGAGGGGCTATGGACTTCTACAACGCCTACAGCCAGGGCTTTGCCCGAGTCGCCGCGTGCACGCACCACGCCACGATCGGTGACCCGGCGGCCAACGCCGAGTCGGTGCTGCGACTGGCCCGGCAGTGCCACGACGACGGCGTCGCGCTGGCCGTCTTCCCGGAGCTGACGTTGTCGGGCTACTCGATCGAAGACATCCTGCTGCAAGACGTGTTGCTGGACGCCGTGGAGCACGCCGTGGCCGTTGTCGTCGACGCCTCCGCCGATCTGCTGCCGGTCCTGGTGGTCGGAGCCCCGCTGCGCTACCGGCACCGCATCTACAACACCGCCGTCGTCATCCACCGCGGTGCGGTGCTCGGGGTGGCGCCCAAGTCGTACCTGCCTACCTACCGCGAGTTTTACGAGCGTCGTCAAGTGGCACCCGGCGACGACGAGCGCGGGACCATCCGGATCGCCGGGACCGAGGTGCCGTTCGGCCCGGATCTGTTGTTCGCGGCCTCCGATCTCCCCGGCTTCGTGCTGCACGTCGAAATCTGCGAGGACATGTTCGTGCCGGTCCCGCCCAGCGCGGAAGCGGCGCTGGCCGGCGCGACGGTGCTGGCCAACATGTCGGGCAGCCCGATCACCATCGGCCGCGCCGACGACCGCTCGCTGCTGGCCCGCTCGGCCTCGCTGCGCTGTCTGGCCGCCTACGTGTATGCGGCTGCGGGAGAGGGCGAATCGACGACCGATCTGGCCTGGGACGGCCAGACGATGATCTGGGAGAACGGTGTCCTGCTCGCCGAATCCGAGCGATTCCCCAAAGGTGAGCGCCGCAGCATCGCCGACGTCGACCTCGAGCTGCTGCGCGCGGAACGACTGCGGATGGGCACCTTCGACGACAACCGGCGCCACCACCGGGATTCGGCGGACTCGTTCCGGCGCATCGAATTTCAGCTGGACCCGCCCACCGGCGACATCGGCCTGCACCGGAAGATCGAACGCTTTCCGTTCGTGCCCGCCGACGCGCAGCGGCTACAGCAGGACTGCTACGAGGCCTACAGCATTCAGGTCGCCGGGCTCGAACAGCGGTTGCGCGCGTTGGACTTTCCGAAGATCGTCATCGGAGTATCCGGTGGCCTCGACTCGACGCACGCGTTGATCGTCGCGGCGCGCGCGATGGATCGCGAAGACCGGCCGCGCAGCGACATCCTGGCATTCACCCTGCCGGGTTTCGCGACCGGTGAACACACCAAACGCAACGCAGTCGAACTCTGCCGCGCACTCGGGGTGACATTCGCCGAGATCGACATCACCGAGACCGCGAAGCTGATGCTCAAGGAGATGGATCACCCGTTCTCCCAAGGCGAGAAGGTTTACGACGTCACGTTCGAGAACGTGCAGGCCGGGCTGCGCACCGACTACCTGTTCCGGCTGGCCAACCAGCGCGGCGGGATCGTGCTGGGCACCGGCGACCTGTCCGAGCTGGGGCTGGGCTGGTCCACCTACGGTGTCGGCGACCAGATGTCGCATTACAACGTCAACGCCGGCGTGCCGAAAACGCTGATCCAGCACCTGATCCGGTGGGTGATCTCCTCTCGTGAGTTCGACACGGCGGTCGCGGAGGTGTTGCAGTCGGTGCTCGACACCGAGATCACCCCCGAGCTCGTACCCAGCGGCGAGGAAGAAGAGCTCCAGAGCAGCGAAGCGAAAGTCGGGCCGTTTGCCCTCCAGGACTTCTCGCTGTTCCACATCTTGCGCTACGGATACCGGCCATCGAAGATCGCGTTCTTGGCGTGGCATGCGTGGAGCGATGCAGACCACGGGAACTGGCCGCCCGGTTTTCCAGAGAACAAGCGACCTGCCTACTCGCTCAAGGAGATTCGGCACTGGCTGCAGATCTTCGTCCGGCGGTTCTACTCGTTCAGCCAGTTCAAACGCTCCGCGTTGCCGAATGGCCCCAAGGTCTCCCACGGCGGTGCGCTGTCGCCACGCGGCGACTGGCGCGCCCCGTCGGACATGTCAGCCGAGGCCTGGCTCGACGAGATCGAGCGCGAAGTTCCCGAAGATTAAAGATTGTCCGGACCCGATGAATAGCAAAGCCGTTGCTCGCGAGTGGATTCGAATGGTGTCGCGGTGATCACGGCACTCGGTCTTCCGTTGGTGTCGCGTCGGCCCGAAGAGCGCGCAGCCCAGCCCCCTGCCACCGGCCCACTGATCGACAGTCATGGGCGGGTCGCAACTGATCTGCGGGTGTCGTTGACAGACCGTTGCAATCTGCGATGTACCTACTGCATGCCCGCCGAGGGTGTGCCGTGGTTGCCTGCCAAGCAACTGCTCCAACCCGACGAGATTGTGCGGCTGGTGCGCATCGGCGTGACCCGCCTGGGCGTAACCAAGGTGCGGCTTACCGGTGGAGAACCGTTGCTGGCCAAGCACCTTGAGGAGATCATTACCGCAGCGGCGGCGCTGCAGCCTCGGCCGGAGCTGGCGATGACCACCAACGGAGTGCGGTTGGCGCAACGCGCGCAGGCGTTGGCGCGGGCTGGACTGGACCGGGTGAGCGTGTCGCTGGACAGCATCGACAGCGCGCGCTTCGCGGCGATCACCCGTCGCGACCGGCTGGCCGATGTACTGGCCGGTCTGGCCGCTGCGCACGCGGCGGGTCTGCGACCGGTCAAGGTGAACGCCGTGTTGGACCCGCTGACTGGACTCGATGACGCGGTGCTGCTGACGCGCTTCTGCCTCGAGCACGACTACCAATTGCGGATCATCGAGCAGATGCCGTTGGACGCCGGACACCGGTGGCGCCGTGCGGCCAATCTCACCGGCGACCACGTGCTGGCGACGCTGGGCCGTCACTTCGTGCTGGAACCTGATACGACGCCGCGGGGTTCGGCACCGGCCGAGTCGTGGCGGATTGCTGATCCGGCAACAGGTCGCAACGGGAAGATTGGGGTTGTTGCCTCGGTGTCGCATCCCTTCTGCTCCACCTGTGACCGAACCCGGTTGACCTCCGACGGCCAACTCCGCAGTTGCCTGTTCGCCATCGAGGAGACCGACCTGCGGGGGCTGCTGCGCGGCGGCGCTGACGACAGCGCGATCGAGGACGCGTGGCGGGCGGCGATGTGGGGCAAACCGGCGGGCCACGGCATCAACGACCCCAACTTCGTCCAGCCGGCCCGGCCGATGAGCGCGATTGGCGGCTGAGGTGACGGCCAAGACAGAGCGCCCGGTCCACATCACTGTCCGGTATTTCGCCGCCGCCCGCGCCGCCGTGGGTTCCGACTTCGAGCAGCTGACCATAAGTCACGGCGCCACGATCGGCGAACTTGTCGACACGTTGAGAGCCCGAAGTCAGGAGCTGGCCCAAGTGCTGTCGCGGTGCTCTTTCCTCTGCGACGGTGTGGCGGTACGAGACCTGACCGTGGCGCTACGTGCGGGTAACACGATCGACGTGCTGCCGCCTTTCGCCGGAGGATGACGCTGACCGTCGATGCGAGGCCCGGATTCTCGACTTGCCGTAACTAAGCCGAACCCACCCATTCGTCGGTTCCGTCGGCGAAGAATTGATGTTTCCACACCGGTAACCGCGCCTTGATGACGTTCACCAGATGTGCACAGGTGTCGAATGCCGCCTGCCGATGATCGGCAGCGACGGCGGCCACTAAAGCCGCGTCGCCGATCCGCAGGACGCCGATCCGGTGGCTGGCCGCAACCGCCCGCACACCTTCGGACTGCTCGGCGACCTCGGTGACGACTTCAGCGATGACCGTGGCGGCCGACGGGTGCGCAGAATATTCAAGCCCCACCACGTGGCGTCCCCCGTCATGGTCGCGAACCACGCCGAGAAACCCCACGACTGCGCCAGCCGCGCGATGGCTCACCAGTTCCTCGTGCTCGGCCAACAGAATTGGTTGATCGGTAAGTGCGGCACGCACTACCAGCGTCATTGTGGGGTCAACCGCTCTGACGGTGTTGGAGAAATCGACTGCGGGACCGACAACGCCATCTTCATGAACCCCAAACTTAGACCGCCCATCCACACGACCTCGGCACTGAGGGGCCGCCATCGCGCCGGTGCTACCACCTTGTCGGGGCCCGGCGGCATACCCCGAGAACTCGGCGCACCGGGCCTACACTCTGCAGAGGCCAGAGACGATTCGGAGGCATGCAATTGCGCCTATCAACTCGAAATCAATTGAAGGGAACCATCGTCGAAGTCGAGATCGGCGCTGTGATGGCAATCGTCAAGGTGCGGCTCGACGGCGGCGATCAGGTCGTCACGTCATCGGTGACCAAGGATGCCGTGCTTGATTTGGGCCTCACTGAGGGCCAGCCCGCAACGGTGTTCATCAAGGCGACTGAAGTGACCATCGGAGTCGAGTGAGGCCGCGGGCGATGCGGTCGGTCGAGGAGCATCAGCGCATCGTCGCCGGGCTGATTACCGCCCGGCCTGCCGCCATCGCCGAACTGCCCGCCGCCGCGGGTCGGGTGCTGGTCGACGATGTGATCGCGGCGGTGCCGCTGCCGATCTTCGACAACTCCGCGATGGACGGCTACGCGGTGCGGGCGGACGAAGTGGCCGCGGCGACAGCCGAGCACCCGGTGAAACTGCCCGTGGCTGAGGATATTCCGGCCGGCCGCCTCGACATCCTCGCACTCGAGCCGGGTACGGCGCACCGCATCATGACCGGAGCGCCGATGCCGACCGGGGCGACGGCGGTGGTGCCCGTCGAGGCCACCGATGGGCGGACCGACGTCGTGACAATCAGCGCGCCCAGCGCCGAGGGACGCTACATCCGCCGCGCCGGCGAGGACGTCGCTGCGGGCACCACGGTGTTGCGGGCCCGGCAGGTGGTCAGCCCGGCGGTGGCCGGACTCGCCGCGGCGTTGGGATTGCACCAGCTGACGGTGATCCCGCCGCAGCGGGTGTTGGTGATTTCCACCGGCTCGGAACTCGTGTCGCCGGGCACCCCGCTGCAGCCTGGGCAGATCTACGAGTCCAACTCGATCATGCTGGCTGCCGCGGTCCGCGACGCCGGTGCCGACGTGGTCGCCACCCTGACGGTCAATGACGACGTTGCGCAGTTCGCCGCGTCGCTGGACCGATACTCCGCCGAGTCGGATCTGATCATCACCAGTGGTGGCGTGAGTGCGGGCGCCTATGAAGTCGTCAAGGACGCCTTCGGCCGAGCCGGTGACAAGGGGGTGGAGTTCGTCAAGGTGGCGATGCAGCCGGGCATGCCGCAGGGCGCCGGCCGGGTGGCCGGCACGCCTATCGTCGCGGTGCCCGGTAACCCGGTCAGCGCGCTGGTGTCATTCGAGGTGTTCATCCGCCCGGCGCTGCGCATGGCCATGGGTCTGCCGGCTCCGCAACGTCCGCGACGATCCGCCGTACTCACCGAGACGGTGATATCACCGGCCGGTAAGCGCCAGTTTCGCCGCGGCGTATTCGACGCCGCCGCCGGTACGGTCGTCTGCTCCGGGCCGCCAGGCTCACATCACCTGCGCTGGCTAGCTTCGGCGAACTGCTTGCTGGATATCGCTGCGGACGTCGCAGAAGTTCAAGCCGGATCTCAGCTGGAGATCTGGGACCTCAGCGCTCCGTAAGATGACGACGTGGCCCGACGCGTTCGCCCCGACGACGAGTTCAGGTCCGGCCCGCTCTCGCACATCGATGACCGAGGTGCGGCGAATATGGTCGATGTCACCGCGAAAGACGCCGCGGACCGCACTGCCGTCGCCGCGGGTTCGCTGCGCACGTCCCGGCAGGTGGTCGAGCTGATCTCGGCGGGCGGGCTGGCCAAAGGCGATGCGTTGGCCACTGCACGGGTGGCGGCCATTCTGGCCGCTAAGCGCACCAGCGACCTGATCCCGCTGTGCCATCAGCTCACGCTCACCGGTGTCGACGTCGACTTCGCGGTTGGCGACACGGATGTCGAGATCACCGCGACGGTGCGCAGCACCGACCGCACCGGGGTGGAGATGGAGGCGCTGACGGCGGTGAGCGTGGCGGCGCTGACGCTCTACGACATGATCAAGGCGGTCGACCCTGCTGCGCGGATCGATGACATCCGGGTCCTGCGCAAGGATGGCGGTCGCCGCGGAACGTGGGTGAGGTGATGGCAGGCAGATCGGCGCGGATCATCGTTGCCTCCAGTCGCGCGTCGGCCGGCGTTTACCAGGACCGGTGCGGGCCCGTCATCGCTGAATGGCTTGAGCAGCAGGGATTCTCGTTGGTGCAGCCGGTAGTAGTCGGTGACGGCGCCCCGGTCGGCCAGTCCCTCCGCGACGCCCTCGCCGAGGGTGTGGACGTGGTGATCACCGCCGGGGGCACCGGCATCTCGCCGAGCGACGACACCCCTGCTCAGACCAAGGCCGTGCTCGACTACGAGGTGCCCGGTCTGGCCGACGCCATCCGGCGGTCGGGTCTGCCGCAGGTGCCGACCTCGGTGCTGTCGCGCGGCGTATGCGGGGTAGCCGGCCGGACCCTGGTGGTCAACCTGCCTGGATCGCCGGGTGGGGTCCGCGACGGACTCAGCGTGCTCGCCGACGTGCTGGACCACGCACTGGACCAGATCGCGGGCAAGGACCATCCGCGCTGACGCTCGCATGAGCCGCCCTCGCTGGTCAATGCGGGTCGGGGCCGTCTTTTTCGCGGCGGACTCGGAATGCCTGAATCGAGCGGGCTACCCACCACACCAAAAGTGCGCCAAGGAGAGCGATGGCGAGGTTGCTGAGAAAACCGGTGATCCCGACCGTAAGAGCCAGCGCCCAGTGCGCGGGGCCCCGCAGATCTCTCAGCAGCGCGATATGCAGGAGGCCGGCGACGGTGAGCAGACTCGCCAGGATCGGTACCGGGAACCCGGATAGCGCCGCGGCCAGAGTCGCTCCCATCGCGAGGGCAAGCGCGATCAGCAGGCTACCCAGCATGATTGGCGCGCCGCCGCTGCGGGCGCCGAAGCTGCGATGGGCTGTCATTCCCCCAGCGCCGTGACACACCGGCATCCCGCTGATCGCGCCGGCGAACAGGTTGGCCAGACCGAAGGTGATTGCCAGCCGCCCTGGACGCACCCGCCGAGCGGCATCGCCGAAGTATGTACGGGCCGCGTCCGCGGTAGCCAAACACGAGTTGGCGAACGACAACGGCAACTGCGGCAGCACGAGGGCTACTGCTGCGCCGGTGAATGCGGTCCAGCTCAGGTGCGGGATGTGCACCGCCGACGGACCGAAGGTGACTGAGCCTCGGAAGTGAACCGCCATCGCGACCACGGCCAACGCGACAAAGACGAGCGTGATCTGACGGCGTCGCAGCAGCAGCGCCGTAGCGATGAGCAACACGGTGGCGCCCGCCAGCCACCACATCGAGTGCTGGTGGTCGGTGAACGCTCTCGGCGTCGCGGACACCAGTTTCCATGCCAACTGGCAAAACAGCAGTCCTACCGACAGCTGGATCCCCCGAATGATTGGTTGGGGGAACACTTTCGCGACCCGGTCCAACAGGCCCGACACCCCCAGCGTCACAAAGATCACGCCCATCAGCAGGGTGCCGGCGGCGATGTCATCACCGCCGAAACCGTGCGCGATCGCGATCGCCCCGAATGCCTTCAACGGCTGCACCGGCACCGGGAGCCGATACACCAGGCCGGCCACCACATACAACAGCCCGGCCGGTAACAGCACCGCCGTCGGCGTGAGGCCGTTCTTCACGATCAACGCCACCGCGATCGGCACCAGCACACCCAAATCGCCTGCCGCCCCGGCTAATTCCGCCCGATCGAACCGAAACGGACCACCATCGGACTCCAGCTGAGGTGGCGCGGTGCTGACCATGCGAGCACTCTAGTGGAGCGCGGCTACCAGTTGGTGAGGATGAGATGGTTGATAGCGAGAGCGCCGATGACGTTGGCGGCCAGCCACCATCGGTGGGTTGAGGGGGGCAGCAAGGCCGGCGCCGCGGTCAACCACACCATGAACGGCAGCCAGATGCGTTCGGTTTCGGCCTTGCTCAACATGCTCAGATCGGCGCACAGGATCGCGGTGATCGCGGCCAGCACAAGCAGGTGCAGACCGGAACGCCTCCGGATCGCCGGGACATCGAAGACCCGGCCCAATCCGGCGACGCTGCCCAGGCCGATCGCACACGCAACCGAGGCCAGGTTCGCCCAGCTCCAGTACTGGAACGGCCGGTTTGCCGCGATACCCTGCCAGTAGCGTTGCTGCACAAGGGTATAACCGTCGAACCAGCAGAACCCCGCTACCGCGAACACCACCACCACCGCTACCGAGGCGGGCACTGCGGCGGCCAACGCGGCCAGCGCAGCGCGGCGGTTACGCACAGCAATGAGAACCGCCAGCGCGGGCAGCCCCATCAACATCAGTCCGTAGTTCAAGAAGATCGCCCAGCCGAGCAGCAGCCCCGCACCGGCGGCGACCGGAATCGGCCAGCGCACCGTGCGGCTCGCCGCGAGTGCCAGCAGGGCGATACCCCAGGCGGCGACGCCGGCGAAGTAGGCATCTGCCGAAACGGCGACCCAGATCGCGGTCGGTGCCACCGCGACGAATGGTGCGGCCAGCCGCGCGGTCGGCTCATCGGACACCGCGCGGACCGCGACGATCACAGCGGTCGCCGCGCTCGACCCGATCAGCAGACAGAACGTTGCCGCCCAGGCACCGCCGCCGAGGCCGATGCGGTCAAGCCACACGAATGTCAGCAGCGCACCCGGCGGATGCCCGGAGACGTGGGTGATCCACGAATGTGGCTGAAAGTCGAGGATGCGGCTGGAGAAGGTCCGCAGCATCTCGGGGATATCGGTGATCGTCGGCACCTGCCGCAGATATTCGTGGCGTGCGACCAGCCGCCCCGCGAAGCCGACCTGCCAGCCGTCGATCATCGCCAGCGAAAAAGCCCAGCCACACGACGTGGCCCAGGTGACCACAGTGAGGACGCGCCACGACATTCGCTGCGCAAGGCCCGGGCCCCATAGCACCGCTGCGATACCGATCGCGGCGGCTGGGATGCTGCCCCAGCCGACATGGGCTTTCCACCAGCCGAAAATTGGTGCGGTGCCGGCGTAATCGTGGATCTGCTTCGGCGTGCTGCGGATCAACGGGGTGACAAGGCCCAAGCTCAGATGGGGCACCACGAAAGCGGCGACGACCAGTGCGATGCCCAGTAGCACCGCGACAGCTTCGCGGCGTCCGATCTTCACAAGAACCAGCCTATGGTCAAAGTTTTGGGTCGCTGCCAGGACAAACGTGCCGGCCTGCGGCCGCTAGTGCGGTTCAGTGCTCGTGTTCTCAGCGCCGGTATCGATGTGGATGTCGGTGGTTTTACCGCGGTGCCCGGTGACGGCCAGCCGGCCGGCAAAAGCCAGCGCGCTGAGACCGTACACGGCGGCGACCAGCAGCAGCCAGCGCCCGAAGAACGGTTGTTGGTTTTGCCCGGTGGCCGCGACGTAGCTCGATTGTCCTTGTTGGATGATTCCGGGAAAGAACAGCAGCAGCGACAGCCCTGCCGCCAGGGTCGGTACGCGGAGATAATTCAACGGCGACACCTGCAACGAAGGCTCTGCCCGACGACCCCGCACCGCGGCGAGGGCGCCTGTGACGGAGCGGTCGGCGAGCGCATAGAGCGGAAATAGGACCAAGTCGTGAGCGATGATCGCGGCCAGAAACCAGACCGCGATCGACTGCCACCACACCTTGTGGTTCCAGAGGGCTTGCGGGCCAAGCAGAGTCACGACGTATCCGGCGAACGCCCACGCGGCGATCATGCCCAGCAGGTGCAACGGATGACTGCCGTAAAAGGCGGTGAACCGGGTGATCAGGGCGCGCATGTCAGGTCTGCCCGAATTCGATGGACCGTACCCATTTGGTGTTGTGCACACCCGGCAGCGCGGGCACGATGATCCGGGCGGGATAGCCGTGATCCATCGACAGGTCGACGCCGTTGACCCGAAGGGCCAGCAGCGCATCGGGATTGCCCACCTGGTTGGCCTGCAGGACCGCATGATTGAACCCGCCGAAGCGCTCCAGTGAGCGCACCGTCGCCCGGGCAGGGGTGGGCATCCCGGCCAGGGCGGCCAGGTCGCGGAGGCGAACCCCGCTCCACGTCTGGGTGGTCGACCACCCTTCGACGCAGGCGATCGGCAGTTCGGCGGTGTGCTGCGGCATTGCTTCCAGAGCGGCCCGGTCCAGCAGTAGCCGTCCTGACGGACTCTGCACGGCGAGCCGCCAGTCGGTGCCGATATCGGCAGGCCTGATCGCGGCAGCCGCAGCGGTCCTGTTGACCTCGAAATCGTTGGGGCCGTCGCCGCGGCTGCGGCCGCGCGGCAACAGCAGTGCCGCACGGCGGGTGAAACCGCCCAGCGTCTGGCCGGCGGTGAGTACCGCGACGAACACTGCGCCACCCCCGACGAGCGCCAGCGCCCCGCGACGACTCACCGTCGGCGGTGCGGGATCGACGGCGACCAGTCCGTCGATGTCCGGTGGTTCGGGACGGGTGTCGGCGCGCGAAGTGCGCAGCACGGTGCGAAACGACAGCGAACGCAGACCGGTGACCATCTTCGGCAACTTGATCAGCACGTGGATGACGAAACCGGCGACGAATACCCACGCTCCGTAATAGTGCGCGGTGTAAAAGCTGAACCCGAACACGTAGTCGTACTGGATGTTGAGCACCCCGGTGGCGAGCTCGAAGAGGATTCCTCCGACCAGCATCAACAGTGACAGCCGCTCCAGAAGCTGGGCGATCGAGCGCAGCGGTGGCCACGTGAACAGTCGGGGAATCACCGACCAGAGCTTGGCCAGCACCACCGGGATGATGATCAGACCCAACCCGACGTGCACACCTTGAGTGAGGCGGTAAAGCCACGACGGCCGACTGGGCCAATCGAAGGTGGGCAGTGTGAGCCATCCGACGTCGTGCGGGATTGCCTGACCGAATTGCGGACCGTACGCGATGTAGGACAGCAGTCCGGTCAGGATCACCACCGGCAGCCCGACGAGCAGCACCGAGCCGAATACCGACGTCAACCAGGGCCCCCGCAGCGGGCTGCGCCACCGCTGCAGCAGGCCGATCCCGGGCGGGCGGTGACGCTCCAACGTCCGCCACAGCGGTGCGGGAAACCCGAAGGGCGCCTCGATCGCGTCGCCTGCCCGACCATCTTCGTCGGGGCCGTCACCCGAACGCGACACCATCTTCGTCAGGTTACCGACTCGCGCCGCCACGGGCTGCGACTGTCAGCACCGCAATCACCCGGTTGTGGATATCGATAACCTGAGTCACGAGGAACCCGGCAGCGGATGCGATGTCGCCGAGCGCGGCGGCCCCCACGCGCGACCACGGAAACCAATGCCCCAGGTGTTGGTCCGTTTCCCAGCGCAGCATTTCGTAACAGAACAGAGTTGCCGGGGAATCGATCTCGAGGATGACGATGCCGCCGTGCGCAAGGAGATCCGCGGCGCGCCTCAACGTCCGGATCGGGTTGCCACCGATACCGATATTGCCGTCGATGAGCAGGATTCGCTCCCAGCTGCCCTCGGCGGGTAACGGTGCGAACAGGTCGCGGCGGATCGCGGTACCCCCGCGTCGACGCGTCATCTCGACTGCGGCTGCCGAACTGTCGACCCCCAGGGCGGGCGATCCGCGCTGTTGCAGGGAAGCAGTGAATCGCCCGGGACCGCACCCCAAATCCAGCGTCGGGCGCCACGAGCAGTGGCCGAGTACGTGCTCATCGGCGAGCCGATCCTCATGCGTGGTGTCCGGCCCGCCCATCCAGCGGGCAATCGGCAATTCACGACGATGTCCGTGATGGTTGCGGGCCCAGCATGATCTGCCCGCCGCCGCCGAACGGTAGATCAGGTCGGCCGACCCCGCCGAAGATGCCTCGCAGACATCCGGCGTCATCGCCGCTTCCGACCGGTACATCGCGCAGCCGCGATTGCGCCTCGGCGTGCGGTGGGCGGACGAAGAGCTCGGAGCGAGGTGGCGACCTTCATCTGCCCACCCTTTCGCATCATCGGAGATTTAATTGGTATTCGATGCTGATTGGGGTGGGGATTGCCAGCGCAGCGATTTCAAAACCCGTGGCCTTCCGGCTGGACGCTCAGCGGGCCGCCACCTGATCACCACGGTGGGGGTAGACCCTGCTGCGCCTGAAACATTGGCATAAAGATAAATCAGCGTGTATCTTACCGCCACTCGTGGTACGGCTTCGACTTCAGTGACCGGCATGGTCGGGCACAGTGGAGTGGTGAACTCGCGCTGCACGCCGATGTGCCTGTTGGCGATCGGGTTGCTGGTCGCCGGCTGCAGCGGTGATGCGGGCTCGCGTGCACCCACCACGACCCCGGTCCCTGTGCGCACCGGCACACCCCCGGCTGAACCCGCGCCCGCCGGAGCCCCGGCCGTGCCGCCGGCCGGGAAGGTGGTCCCGATCGGCAACGCACCCGAAGGCATCGTGATCGCGGAGTCGGGCATTGGGGCCGTCGCGGTGCGGAACCCCGACGGCGTCGAACTGATCGACGCCGCCACCGGTGCGGTCCGTCAGACGGTTCCGACGGACGGAGCGGCCCGGCACCTGAGCCTGGCCAGACCCGACGGGCCTGTGTTGGTGCCGCTGGAGGGGTCCGATGAACTATGCGAACTGAACCTCGCCGATGGCCGGATAACCTCCACCACAACGGGTGTGGGCCGCCAACCGCACGACGCGGCCCAAACGGCCGGGGGCACGATCGTCGTCACCAATGAGCGCGGCGGCGGCGTGCTGTTCGTGCGCGCGGGCACGGTGATCGCGTCACTTCCCGCCGGCCCCGTGCAGCCGGGCGGTGTCGCGGCGGTAGGCGAATACGCCGCAGTTGCGGACGTGCAGGGAAACGGTGTGTGGGTGTACGACGGGTCGAGTCACCAGCAGGTGGCGCAGGGGCCAGTGGGGATGAAACTGACTCACGCAGTGGCAATGTCGGGCGATGTGGCCGCGTTCGCGGACACCGACGGCGGCGCGGTCTTCGTCGAGCGCATCGATCCGCAACTTACCCAGATCGCCAAGATCGACGCGCCGGGCAAACCCTACGGGCTGGCCTACGACGCGGCTCGCCGCCGCCTCTACGTCACGCTGACCGCCCCCAACCTCATGCGGGTGATCGACACCTCGAATGCGGCGAAGCCGCGGGTGCTCGCCGATCTGCCGACCGTGCAACAGCCCAATTCGGTTGCCGTCGATCCACGTTCGGGCGCGGTGTTGGTGACGGGCAGTGACCCCGACGGCCGCAGCGGCTTGCAGATCGTCACCCCGGACCTGTTACCGCCGGGCTGAGGGAACACCCACAGGCTTTCGCAGACGGTGTGGTCGAATTCGAAAGGTATACGGAGCTGTTCGACAAGCGGGTGCGCAGAGAGATAGGGGTGCCGTGAAGGTGTTGCTGACCGGGGCGGCCGGTTTCATCGGTTCGCGGGTGGGCGCGGCGCTGCGTGCCGACGGGCACGACGTCGTCGGTGTCGACGTGTTGCTGCCCGCTGCGCACGGACCCGATCCGCAGCTGCCGCCCGGATGCCACCAGGTCGATGTCCGAGACGGCCAGTCGCTGGCGCCGCTGCTGGCAGGTGTCGACCTGGTGTGTCATCAGGCCGCGATGGTCGGAGCCGGGGTGGACGCCGCCGACGCGCCGGCCTACGGCGGCCACAACGACCTGGCCACCACGGTGCTGCTGGCACAGATGTTTGCCGCCGGGGTCCGGCGTCTGGTGCTCGCGTCGTCGATGGTGGTGTACGGGCAGGGCCGCTACGCATGCCCGGCTCACGGCCCGGTCGACCCGCTACCGCGGCGGCGGGCCGACCTGGACGCCGGAATCTTCGAGCACCGCTGTCCGCTCGGCGGCGAGGAATTGCAGTGGCGGCTCGTCGACGAGGATGCCGCTCTGCGGCCGCGCAGCCTGTACGCGGCTAGCAAGACCGCGCAGGAGCACTACGCGCTGGCGTGGTCGGAATCGACGGGCGGATCGGTGGTGGCGTTGCGGTACCACAACGTCTACGGTCCTGGAATGCCGCGTGACACCCCGTATTCCGGGGTTGCGGCGATCTTCCGCTCGTCGATCGAAAAGGGCGAACCACCAAAAGTTTTCGAAGACGGGGGTCAGATGCGCGACTTCGTCCACGTCGATGACGTGGCCGCCGCCAACGTTGCGGCGACGTCCGAGCGTGAGGGCTTCACCGCGGTCAATGTCTGCTCAGGACGGCCCATTTCGATCCGCGAGGTCGCGACCACCCTGTGCGACGCCCGCGATGGCGCACTGTCGCCGGTCGTCACCGGGCAATATCGCAGCGGCGACGTGCGACACATCGTCGCCGACCCGGCACGGGCCGCCGAGGTGCTGGGTTTCCGCGCGGCCGTCGATCCGCGCGATGGCCTGCGTCAATTCGCGTTCGCGCCGCTGCGCTAGCAGATGCCCTAGTGTCGGATGCCATGCCCGACCCCGACAATCTGGTCACGGTAGTGCTGCCCTGCCTCAACGAGGAGGAGTCGTTGCCTGCGGTGCTGGCCGCTGTTCCGGCCGGCTACCGGACGTTAGTGGTCGATAACAACAGCACCGATGACACCGCCGCCGTGGCCAGCCGTCACGGCGCAGAGGTGCTCGTCGAACCGCGGCCCGGATACGGCTCAGCGGTGCACGCCGGGGTGGTCGGCGCGACGACGGGGATTGTGGCGGTCATCGATGCCGACGGCTCGATGGATGCCGGTGACCTGCCCCGGTTGGTTGCCGTACTCGAGCAGGGTGCGGACCTGGTGATCGGCCGGCGTCGGCCGGTGCCCGGGCTGCATTGGCCGTGGGTGGCCCGGGTCGGCACCGTCGTGATGAGCTGGCGGCTGCGGACCCGCCACGGCCTGCCGGTGCACGACATCGCGCCTATGCGAGTGGCCCGGCGCGAGGCGCTGCTGAATTTGGGTGTCGTCGATCGACGGTCGGGCTATCCGCTGGAATTGCTGGTTCGCGCCGCAGCTGCCGGCTGGCGAGTGGTCGAGCTCGACGTCAGCTACGGCCCCAGGACGGGCGGTAAATCCAAGGTCAGCGGATCCCTTCGGGGCAGCATCACCGCGATTTTCGACTTCTGGAAGGTGATCTCATGAGTCCCTTGCCAGTGACTCTGCTGGTGGTGGCGAAGGCTCCGGAGCCCGGCCGCGCCAAGACCCGGCTCGCCGCGACCGTAGGCGACCGGGTCGCCGCCGAGATCGCCGCCGCCGCGCTGCTGGACACACTGGACGCGGCCGCCGCCGCGCCGGTCGCGGCGCGGGTCGTCGCGCTCACCGGCAACCTGGACGCCGCCGCCAGCGCCGCCGACATCGGTCGTCGACTCGAATCCTTCACGGTGATCGGCCAGCGCGGAGACGACTTCGCCGACCGGCTCGCCAATGCGCACGCCGACGCGCACTCTCGGTCCGGAGGGCTTCCTGTGTTGCAAATCGGGATGGACACCCCGCAGGTGACCGATGAACTTCTGATCAGTTGCGCACGCAGGCTGCTGCAGGCGCAAGCCGTGCTCGGACCGGCGTGCGACGGTGGTTGGTGGATCCTCGGGCTCCAAACACCGTCGACGGCCGAATGCCTTCGCAGCGTCCCCATGTCCCAGCCCGATACCGCAGAGCTCACCTTGAAGGCATTGCGTGACAACGGTATTGACGTGACTCCGGTGGAGCTCCTGACTGACTTCGACGTCCTCGACGATGTCGCCGCGGTGCGCGAAGCCTGCGATCCCGCCAGCCGCTTTGCTAGGGTCACCCATGCGGCCGGACTGTGAGGAACGCGAAGCTCCCGAAGACTAGCGCTCGTACGTACCGGTCAAGAGGCCGCGGGCCAGTACGTGTCCGGCCATCTGCTTGCGCAGCGCCTTGACTGTGGCCACGTTCTGCGCGATCGGCGCATCCAACGCGAACAGTTGAAACCGGTAGCGATGTGGCCCGTGGCCGGGAATCGGGCGTGGGCCCGCGTAGCCGTATTGACGCAAATCCGCTCGGATCAACCGTATTCCGGCGGTATCCGGCTGCAATGCACCGGTGTCGACGTGCGTGATCGTCGGCTCGATCACCGCGGCGTTATGCACGATGGGCCGCGGCAGCGGTACGTCGACGTCGTCGATGACGAGCACCAACTGCCGGGTGCCCGGCGGCACACCGGTCCAGCTCAGCTGCGGCGAGGTGTTGTCGCCGACGCCCCTGCCGGCGCTGGCTTTCGGTATCGCCGCGCCCTCGGCGAACGCGGTGCTGGTGATGGTCACCGCAGATGGAGCCGCGAAATCCGGCTTCGCGAAAGGGCTTCGACGTTCTCCGGCGACCGGGACACGGCGCAGCAGCTTGCCGATCATGCGCCGCTACCCGCGCCGCGAATCGCCACCGTGCTAGACCGCAACACCTCGCCCAATTCGGCGGGCAGATAACCCTGCGCCGCCAGCCTGGGCAGCACACCTCCACTGGAGATGATGTCGAGAATCAGATCGGGCAACCGGGACACCGACCCCGACGCCCCGGTCGTCTCGTTGCGCCACGCGCCGGAACTCAGATCGAATGTGCCGGTGTCGCCCTCGCTGAAAATCGTGGTGGCCTCGGGCAGCGTCATGGCGGGCAAGCCCGCGTTCACCGCGTTGCGAAAGAACAGCGAATTGAATTCCTCGGCGACCAGGCCGGCGACGCCCAGTTCGGCGAACAGCGCGGCCACCGGACGAGACGATCCCACGCCGAAGTTCTTGCCCGCCAGCACGATGTCTCCCGGTGCCACCTCATCGGTCCAGCCGGGCCGCACTTCGTAGAAGACATGTCTGGCCGCTTCGGGTGGATCCATCTTCATGGCGAACGCCGGATACATGGCATCGGTGTTCAGGTCGTCGCCGAACACCCACACCGTGCCGGTGATGGACAGCGTCATGCGGTCACGCTCCTCGCGTCGGTGATGTAGCCGGTGAGCGCCGATGCGGCGACGGTCGCCGGCGACGCCATGAAGATCTGGGCTTCGGTGCTGCCCATCCGCCCGGTGAAGTTCCGGGTGCTCGACGTCAGACACACTTCGCCGGGCCCGACGACGCCCATGTGATAACCGAAGCAGGCGCCGCAGGTGGAGTTGGTGATCACCGCGCCGGCGTCGGCGATGTCCTGCAGATAGCCACGCCGCATCGCCTCGCGATAGACCGCTTGGGAGGCGGGTGTCACGAGCAGACGCACGCCCGGCGCAACAGTGTTGCCGCGCAATATCTCCGCCGCGATTTCGAGGTCTTCCAGTTGCCCGTTCGCGCATGACCCGATGAACGCCTGGTCGATCTTCTGCCTCTCCATCCGCGACACCGGTAAGCCGTTGCGGCTCACCGTGCCCGGCCGGGCGACGTAAGGTTCCAGCACGGCCAGATCCACCCGTCGCACCTCCTGGTAGGTTGCATCGGAATCGGCTGTCGCAGAATGATATCCGGTGACATCGTGGTCGTCGAGGTACGACGTCAACACCTGATCCGGCTCGAACGTGCTGAAGTCGGCCGACACCTCGGCGCCTTGGGTGGCGATGGTGCGACGGTCGTGCATCGGGATGCTGGCCAATCCGGGGCCGCCGAATTCCAGGTTGAGGTTTGCGGCGTCGCCGTACTCGTTGGCGATGTGCAGAAAGATGTCCTTGCCGCTGACCGTGTCGGGTTTGACGCCGTCGAACTCGTAGCGAATGGTCGGCGCGACCTGGAACCAGGTGCTGCCGGTACACATGATCGAGTACACCTCGGCGGGGCCCAGGCCACGCGCCGCGGTGTTGTAGGCACCGGCCGCGCACGTGTGAGAGTCGGTGCAGGCCAATATTTCTCCCGGCCGGGCCAATCCGTTCTCGGCGATCACCTGATGGCAGATGCCGTGCCGGCCGACATCGTAGAAGCGCTCGATTCCGAAGTCTTTGGCGAACTTGCGGGCGTGCGGCCCGCCGGCGGCGTCCTTGATGGTCGGCGCAGGCACGGCGTGGTCCATCACGATCGCGAGCTTGTCGGGGTCGTGAATGCGTAGCGGCTCCATCCACATCGTCGCGAACTGCAGATCGATCAGCACGGTCATGTCGACGTCGACCACGACGGTGTCGCCTGGAGCCACCCGGTCCAGGCCGGCCTTGCGGGCGAAGATCTTCTCGATGATGGTCATGCTCATGAGCTGTGCTCCAGCCGTGCGTATCGGGCGTCGAGGGCGAGCCATTCCGCCATCCCGACGAGGTTGAAGAACTCGGCGGGCCGAGTGGGCAGATGGTCGGCGACGTTCCCGCCGTTGAGTTCACACAAGCCTTCCAGCATCCCCAGAACCGCGCGGGCGAGTGGGTTACTCGGATGAATAGCGATGGCGTAGCCCAGTTCCTGCAGCCGTGTCGCGGACTCCAGCGGCGTCATGCCGCCGAGGACCAGATTGATCAGCAGCGGTGCCTGCACCTCGCGGGCGATCCGCTCGATCTCCTCGATCGACTGCGGGGCCTCGACGAAGATCACGTCCGCACCCGCTTGGGCGTATCGATTGGCGCGCTCGATGGCGGCGTCCAAGCCCAACGGAGCCCGCGCGTCCGTCCGCGCGACGACGAGCATGCCGTCATCGGTGCGGGCGTCCAGCGCAGCGGCCAACGTGTGTTCGAACTCCGCGGCGTCGATGACGTGTTTGTCGGTCAGGTGGCCGCAGCGTTTCGGGAAGACCTGGTCTTCCAATTGGATTGCCGCGACGCCGGCTTGCTCGTAGAGCGCTACGGTGCGCACGACATTCATCGCGGCGCCGTAGCCGGTGTCCGCGTCGGCGATCAGCGGGATGTCGCCGAGTACACCGACGAGCATGCGGGCGCGTTCGGCCATCTCGGTCGCGGTGACCAGCCCGATGTCCGGCAGGCCGAAGCCGGACGCCGCCACACCTGCGCCGGTCATGTAGGCAGCCGGTTGACCGGTGCGTTTGACCAGGTGCGCGGTGATCCCGTCGAAAACGCCTGGTGCGACGATGAGTTCGCGTCGATCGAGTAACGCCCGCAAGTTCTGTCGGGCCGCTGTGGTGGGCATGCGTCGTCGTCCTTTCAGTCCAGTGCGCCGGCAACCGGCGGGGCCAGCAAATCGATCAGGTTGCCGACGTCGTCGAGGTCCCGGAGGCCGACGACCGCTTTCTCGATCGCGGTGGCGCGGTCCCGGTCGGTCACGCGATCGGTCAGCGCATGGAATTTGGCGACCAGTTCGTCGTTGGTCACCGGATCCCAGGGCGCGCCGTGCGGCGCGACGACGCGAACCTGATGCACGGCGCCGTCGCGGGTGGTCACCGCGAGATCGGTGCGGAATCGCTCGGCCAGTGCGGCGTCGGCCAGTGACTCGTCCAGGTGCACGTGGGTGTTGCCGATCAGCGACCAGATGTCGTCGGCGTCCAGTCGGGCGGGCGTGAATTGCTCAGGCAGAGCGGTGCCGTCGAGTAACGCGGCCGCGGTGGCGTAGCCGATGTTCATCTGGGCGCCGATGGCGGTCAACGGCCGCTCCGGCTGCCACCAGCCGTGCTTGTAGACCGTCTCACCCACGGTGATGTCGATCTTCGAGATGTCCTCGGCGGCAACCGAATCGCGCAGCTTGCGGGCGGCGTCGACGGCTCCGTGCAGACCGCCCATCACGGCATACGACTTGACCATGATGATCGAGGTTTCCCAGCGCTCACCGAGCTGGTCGGTCAGCAGCGAGGCATCGGGATCGTGGCCTTCACCGAAAACGCTGAGGAATCCGCCGTATTCGCGTTCGAACACCCGCTTGATGCCGGTGTAGTTCGCCGCCGCCAGCCCTGCGGCGTAGAAGCCGTTGCGAGCGGCGAACCCGTGATGCATGCGTTTGCTCATCGCTTCGTATTGGGCGGCCATCAAGCCTGCCGATTGGGTGCCGGCCAGACCCAGCGCGTCTTCCAACTGTGCCGGTGACAGCCCGCGCAGTTTTCCGGAAGCCATTGCCGCCGAGTGCGTGCCGAACACCGGGCCCGAATGCCAGCCGCGGTCGAGCATCTGTGATCCGTGCAGGGTGTATCCGACCCGTGGCCCCACCTCGAGTCCGACGATCGCTGCGAGCAGGAACTCGGCGCCGGTCACGGGCCGCGGCTGTGCGGTCACCGTCGACAACAGCGCGGGAATGACCAGCGAACAGCTGTGCACGGGTGCGATCGGGTGGAAGTCGTCGAGTTCGAAGCCTTGGATGAAGGTGCCGTTCAGCACGGCGGCCGCGGGTCCGCTGGTGGATGTGCCGGTGCCGATGACAGCGGTGTCGCCGTCGTTCTCCAGCGCGAGGACGGCGTCGGTGGCAACCCGCGACCACGGCAGTTGCGCGCCGATCAGGCCGCAGCCCAGCCCGTCGAGTAGCAGATGGGTGGCCCGCTCGATCACCGCCTCCGGAATGTCACCGAGGCTCAGCCCGGCGACCCAGGATGCCAATCGTCCGGTCGGACCGTTCGGATCGGTCGCCTGCTGCTGGACCGGTGTCGCGGTCATCGGAGAACCCCCGTCGGAAGATATGCGATCTTGTCTTGTTGTTATATAGTCATAACAAATATCGTCGGCTCGGGCAAGCGGGGTGTGAAAAGATTGGTGCTCATGCAGCAGACCGGTAGCGCAGTGGGACCGGTGGCCAGCGGCGCCGGAGTGCCGCTGCATCGTCAGTTGTTCTTGGTGCTGCACGACGAGATCGCTCGTGGCGCGCTGGCTCCCGGCGATGCACTGCCCACCGAGCAGGCGCTCTGCGACCAGTTCGGGGTTTCCCGCATCACGGTGCGCCGGGCCCTGGCCGACCTCGCCGAGCGGGGCTACATCGAACGACGGCACGGTGTCGGATCATTCGTTCGCCAACGTGACCGTTCTGAGGAGACGCCGCAGGTCGGTTCCTACATGGACGGCCTGCGGCAGACGCAATTCCAGACCTCCATCGAGGTGGTCGAGCACGACATCCGAACGCCGCCGGTCTCGATCGGCGACGCGCTCGGCGGCTCGGGCGAGATGTTGCACATTGTGCGGGTGCGCCGTGAGCGCCGAACGCACGAGCCCTTGATGGTCACCGATGCCTGGCTGCCGGTCGAACTCACCAAGACGTTGACCACCGCTGCGCTGCGCCGTAACCCGTTGTACGAGTTGCTCGCCGGCGCTGGTGTGGTGGTCGATCGGATGCAGCACGAGATCACCGCCGAGATCGCGGGTCCGCGCAACGCGAGCCTGCTCAACACCGCGATCGGATCGGCGCTGCTTCGTGTCAACCGCCTGGCGTTCGCGGCGGGGTCACCACATCACCACGTGTCGATCCTGCTCTCGCCCAACCGCAGTCGAGTGCTGATCGACCAGAACGCCGATGAGCTGCACACCGGTGACGGCTTGGCGATCGCCCACGACGTGCGTCGTGAGCCGGCGGACCGTCGTCCACGGTGACATCGCTGGCCGATATCGCTGATCGCCTGCGGCATTCGCACATCAGCGCCGCGCAGATACGTCATGCGGGACAGACCATCGTCGAAGTGGGCGACGTCTCCCGTCCGATCGATGTTCATTCCATGCGCAAGTCGATCCTCAGTGTGCTCGTCGGTCTGGCCTACGACCGGCGCGACATCGATCTCGCTACGACGCTGCGCGAGTTGGACATCGACGACACGCCCGCCCTGACCGACGAGGAGAAATCGGCGACGATCGAAGATCTCCTCACCGCACGGTCCGGCGTACACCTGCCCGTCGCTGACGCGGGCACACCTGGGCGGCCGTCGAGAGGTTCGCACCCGCCCGGCACGTTCTGGTGTTACAGCAACTGGGATTTCAACGTCCTGGGACATGTCTACGAACGCAGCACCGGCCGCAGCGTGTTCGTCGCCTTCGAACACGAGCTCGCCGGCCCGCTGGGCATGACCGATTGGGATAGCTATCGATGCGGCTCATACCGTTATCGGGCCGACATTCTCGGCGGTACAACCCGATACCCGAACTACAAGTTTCACGTGTCGGCCCGGGATATCGGCAAACTCGGACAGCTCTGTCTGAACAACGGTGTCTGGAATGGCCGACAGTTGCTCTCGCCTGAGTGGATTGCGCGCAGCACCCGCGCTGTCTCGCGCACCAATCATCCGACCGGACTGCTGGGTATGTACGGCTATTGCTGGTGGGTGGCGGGCCCCTCTGACGGGTCGAGCCGCACCGGAATCGCGGACGGCGCGTATTCCGCGATCGGCTTCGGCGGTAACTACTTGACGGTGCTGCCCGGTCTGGACGCGGTGGTGACCGTCCTGACCGATTCGGGCGCAACGCCGCTCACCGACGACGAATACCAGACGCTCGTCGCCGATCTCGGTGCGGTGTTGGCCTAGTGCATCAGCCCGGCCGCGTCGCGTCGTCGATCGCCTCGGCATACGGCGCGCAGTCTCCGGCGCCGGGGGTGAGCGTGGCCAGCGCGCCGGCCGCGCAGGCCCGACGCAGTGCATGGTCGGGCCCGCCGGACCAGCTGGCCGACAGCACACCGGCGAATACGTCACCGGCACCTGAGGTGTCGAGCGGCTCGACGGCGGGCGCGGGCACCGTGAACTCCGTACCGCCGCCGCGGTAACTGGCGCCGCGGGCTCCGAGTGTGGTCACTCGGTGTGCAACGGGCCAATCCCAGTGCGCGGCCTCGGTTTCGTTGACGACCAACACGTCGGTCACTTCGGCCAGCTGGGCCAGCTCATCGGAGTCACCGCCCGGCGGTGAGGCATTGACGATGACGGTCACCCCGGCTGAGCGGGCTTCGCGCGCGGCTGCCGTCGCTGTGCGGATCGGAATCTCCAACTGCAGCAACAACACCTCACACTGCGCGATGGGTCGGCGCGATGCGGTGGAATCCAGCGTCAGCTCGCCGTTCGCGCCCGGTGCGACGACGATGAAATTCTCACCGGCGGAATCCACGACGATCGCCGCGGTGCCACTGCGTCCGGACACCGTCATGAGCCCGTCGGTACCCACGCCGTTGTCGTGCAAATGCTCGCGTAACTGTGCGGCGGCCGGGTCGTCGCCGACGGCGCCGACAAATTGCACATCTGCTCCGGCACGTGCCGCTGCCACCGCCTGATTGCCGCCCTTGCCGCCGGGAGTTGAACGCAACGGGCCTGCTAATGCCGTCTCACCCGGGCGGGGCAATGTGTCGACATCGAAACCGATATCCATATTCACACTTCCCACGACGCAGACCCGAGTCATTGCGCCGACGTTATGGAGTCCCGCTCCGATTCACAAACGACGTGTTGATAACGGTTTTCGGCAAATCCGATTTCACTACATCATTCGCGTTACGCTGCTGCGTGATCTGGGCTTTTCCAGCCCGTCAGCGAAAAGGGAAGTCGATCGACGGTGCAGAGCTCAACTGATCCAGCCCCGCCCATAACGGCGCCTGCTGCAAAAGTCAGGCTGCGTCGCCCGCTTGGCCGGTTGAGCCTGCAATCCAAAATCATGGTGCTACTACTGGCGTCCAGCCTTGCGTCGCTGGCGGTCATCGGTGTCGTCGAGTATGTCGACGGCCGAAGCAAGCTGATGCCGGTCGCGGCCGAACGAATGACCCAACTGCGTGAGGCGCAGAAGCGTGCGATCGAGATGTTGTTCGGGGACCTGGCCAACTCGCTGGCGGTGTACAGCCGCGGGACGACCGCAGACGAAGCCGTGCAGGCCTTCAGCGCAGGATTCGACCAACTGGCCGACGCTCCAGTCGATCCCGGCCAGCAGCAGGCGCTGCAGACCTACTACACCGACACGCTGATCAAGCCGATCCAGCAGGCAACCGGGGTGCACCTCGACCTCGATGCGCTGCTGCCCAACAACAACGCGCAGAAATATCTCCAGGTCCACTACACGCTTCCATCACGCAACTCAGCCGCACCCGACGATCCGGGCAGTGCCTGGTCGGCCGCAAATGTCAAATTCAACAAATACTTTCGCGAGATCGCCACCCGCTTCGAATACCGGGATGCCATGCTGATCGACACCCGGGGCAACCTGGTCTACAGCGTGAACAAGGGTCCCGCACTGGGCACCAACATCCTCACCGGTCCATACCGCGAGTCCAACCTGCGTGGCGCGTACGAAAAGGCGATGGACGCCGACTCGGTCGACTTCGTCTGGATCACCGATTTCCAGCCGTTTCAGGCTGCCGGCGGAATGCCCATCGCCTGGCTGGTGTCGCCGATCAATTCGGGCGGCAAAACGAACGGGGTGCTGGCGCTGCCGCTACCGATTTCGAAGATCAACCGCATCATGACCGCCGACCAGAACTGGAAAGCCGCCGGCATGGGGGAGACGGCAGAGACGTATTTGGCTGGACCAGACGGGCTGATGCGTTCTGATTCCCGGCTGTTCCTGCAAGACCCGAAGCAATACGAACGCGAAGCCGTCGCGGCAGGCACCCCACCCGACGTTGTCGCCAAGGCGATCCGGTGGCACGGCACGACGCTGGTTCAGCCCGTCGATACTCGGGCTTTTCACGCCGCGCAACGCGGGCAGACCGGAACCGTCGGCGACACCAGCTACCTCGGCCAGCGCGAGCTGGCAGCCTACGCGCCGGTGTCAATCCCGAACTCGGACCTGCGCTGGTCGATCCTGGCCACCCGGGACAGTTCCGAAGCCTATTCGCGCATCGAGTCTTTCACCCGGACGCTGATCGTGACGACCGCGGCGATGGTCTTTGTGATCTGCGTACTCGCGATGCTGATCGCCCAGGTCTTCGTGCGGCCCATCCGGCGCCTGCAGGACGGCGCGGAACGGATCAGTCAAGGCAACTACGACGTCGCGATCCCGGTCACGACCCGAGACGAGATCGGCAACCTCACCAGCGCTTTCAACGAGATGAGCCGGAATCTGCAGATCAAAGAAGGTCTGCTCACCGAGCAACGCAACGAAAACGACCGTCTGCTGCTCTCGCTGATGCCGGAAGCGGTCGTGCGGCGTTACCGCGACGGCGAGCAGGTCATCGCGCAGGAACACCGTGACGTCACGGTCATTTTCGCCGATATCGTCGGCCTCGACGAGATCTCGACCACAGTGTCCGGTGATGAGCTGGTCGGGATCGTCGACGAGCTGATGCGCGAACTCGACTCAGCGGCGGAAACCTGTGGCGTCGAGCCGATTCGGACCGTGCACAACGGCTACCTCGCCAGCTGCGGACTGAACACACCGCGCCTGGACAGTGTGGCCCGCACCATCGACTTCGCCGTCGAGATGCAACGCATCATCGAGCGGTTCAACAGCGGAACGGGCCGCCACCTCGGACTGCGGGCCGGAGTCAACACGGGCAATGTGATCAGTGGCCTGGTGGGCAGATCCAGTGTCATCTACGACATGTGGGGCACCGCAGTGAATCTCGCGCACCGGATGCGCGGTAGCACATCGGAGTCCGGCGTCTACGTGACACCGGAGGTGTACGAGGTGATGCGCGACATTCGGCAGTTCACGCCGGCGGGCAGCATCGTGGTCGACGGCTCAGAGCAGCCGATCTGGCGATTGTCCGACCGCACATGAACGCGACAGACTCTTTGTGGATGTACTGGACCGTCGGTCTGGTTTTCGGGCTGCCGCTCGTCCTGATCAGTTTGACCGAATGGCATCAATTCCTCGCCCGTCGGCAAAGCCCGCTGGCCCCGCCGGTCAACCTGCTGCGCACCTATCTGGTGCCGCTGGCAGCGCTGCTGCTGCTCCTGGTCAAGGTGGCCCAAGTGCCGGCGCGGGTCACCGCGGTGCGGGAGCTTGCGACGGTGTTCGGCTTCGTCGTGCTGCTGCTGCTGTTGTCGGGACTCAACGCCACCCTGTTCGACGGGGCGCCGCAGGGTTCGTGGCGTCAACGGGTACCGACGATATTTCGTGACGTCACAAGGCTTTTGCTGATCGCCGTCGGTCTTGCGCTGATCCTCTCCTACGTCTGGGGTGTGCGCGTCGGTGGCCTGTTCACCGCGCTGGGCGTGACATCGGTCGTCATCGGCTTGATGCTGCAGAATTCCGTCGGCCAGATCGTGTCGGGGTTGTTCATGTTGTTCGAGCAGCCGTTCCGGATCGGCGACTGGCTGGACACCCCTGCCGCGCGCGGCCGCATCGTGGAGGCAAATTGGCGTGCCGTCCACATTCAAACCGGCCACGGCCTGCAGATCACGCCGAACTCGGTGCTGGCCGCCACCTCGTTCACCAATCTGAGTCGTCCACCCAATGCCCACAAACTGTCCATCACCGCGACGTTCTCGGTGGACGATCCGCCCGACCGGGTGCGCGCCCTGCTGGTGCGGGTTGCCAGCGCGCTGCCGCAACGCAAACCCGAGGTTGCGCCCTCGGCGACGGCGGCAGGCACCGGCGAATACCGGGTCAGCGTCGCGCTGAAGTCGCCCGCCGACGACGGCGCCGCGCAAGCGACGTTCCTGCGCTGGATCTGGTACGCGGCGCGGCGGGAGGGCCTGCACCTCGATGGCGCCGACGACGACTTCTCCACACCCGCGCGCGTGCAGAAGGCGATGCGGACGGTCGTGGCGCCGGCGTTGCGGCTGAGCAACACCGATCAACAGTCACTTGCTCCGCACGCGAGGGTGATTCGTTACGGCGCCGATGAAGTCGTCCACTACGTCGGCGAAGTGCCTACGGCGATGACGTTTTTGGTCAAGGGCAGCATCCGCTTGACCACCATCGCCGAAGACGGTTCGGTGGTACCGCTCAGCGTGCTGGAAGAAGGCTCGTTCCTGGGCTTGACCACGCTCACCCGTCAGCCCAGCCTCTCTGGCGCATACGCCTTGGAAGAAGTGACGGCGCTGGAAATCGACCGCGAGCACATCGAAGACCTCGTGCTGCGGACTCCCCTGCTGCTTCAGGAATTGGGCCGCATCATCGACGACCGTCGCAAGGAAACATCGTCGGTCGGGGCCGTGTCCACCAGGCAGTAGGAAAGTCGCTACCCTTGGTCGATGAGTGTGCATGCCTTCTCGGCCCCCGACGTGCGCCAGGAGGTGCACGACGCGGCGCGCCGGGCCCGGGTTGCCGCCCGCGTGCTGGCCTCACTGCCGACGGTCGCCAAGGATCAGCTGCTGGTCGTCGCGGCGGACGCGATCGTGGCCAACACCGAACGGATCCTGGCGGCCAACGCTGAAGACCTGAAGGCGGCGCGGGCCGCCAATACGCCGAGCGCCATCCTCGACCGACTGGCGCTGGATGCCAAGCGTGTCGAAGGCATCGCCGCCGGCCTGCGCCAGGTCGCTGGGCTACCCGATCCGGTCGGGGAGGTACTGCGCGGCTACACGCTGCCCAACGGGCTGGCGCTGCGCCAACAGCGCGTTCCGCTCGGCGTGGTCGGCATCGTCTACGAGGGCCGGCCCAACGTCACGGTCGATGCGTTCGGTCTGGCGCTCAAGTCCGGCAACGCGGCACTGCTGCGAGGGAGCGCCTCGGCGGCGAAATCCAACGAGGCGCTCGTCGCGGTGTTGCGTCAGTCGCTGTCCAGCGAAGACCTGCCCGCGGACGCCGTCCAACTGCTGTCGGCCGCCGATCGCTCCTCGGTCACTCATCTCATCCAGGCCCGGGGTCTGGTCGATGTGGTGATCCCGCGCGGGGGAGCGGGCCTGATCGACGCCGTCGTCCGCGACTCCCACGTGCCGACCATCGAGACGGGTGTCGGCAACTGCCATGTCTACGTGCATGGTGCCGCCGACCTCGACATGGCCGAACGGATCCTGTTGAACTCCAAGACCCGTCGCCCCAGTGTGTGCAATGCAGCCGAGACGCTGCTGATCGACGCCGCGATCGCCGATAAGGCTCTGCCGCGGCTGACCAACGCGCTGCAGGAGGCCGGTGTGACCGTGCACCTCGATCCCGACGACGCTCACCTGCGCCGCGAATACCTCTCGATGGAGATCGCGGTCGCGGTCGTCGACGGCGTCGACCGGGCGATTGCTCACATCAACGAATACGGGACCGGCCACACCGAGGCCATCGTGACCACCAATATGGCTGCCGCCCAACGGTTTACCGAAGGTGTCGATGCCGCCGCGGTGATGGTCAACGCGTCGACCTCCTTCACCGACGGCGAGCAGTTCGGTTTCGGCGCCGAGATCGGCATCTCCACCCAGAAGTTGCACGCCCGCGGACCGATGGGGCTGTCCGAGTTGACCTCAACCAAGTGGATCGGTTGGGGAGACGGTCAGACCCGTCCGGCCTGACATCGCTGAGGAGAAACGTAAACGTGAGTGTGCCTGCGCGGCCGGCCCCGCTGTTCGCCGACATCGACGACGTGGAACGGCGGTTGTCCGAGACCGGATACCTGCCCGATACCGCTACCGCCACTGCGGTTTTCCTTGCCGACCGGCTCGGCAAGCCACTGCTGGTGGAAGGTCCCGCCGGCGTCGGCAAGACCGAACTGGCCCGCGCGGTGGCCCAGGCGACCGGATCCGAGCTGGTCCGCCTGCAGTGCTACGAGGGTGTCGATGAAGCCCGCGCCCTCTATGAGTGGAACCACGCCAAGCAGATACTGCGTATTCAGGCAGGTTCCGGGGACTGGGACCAGACCAAGCTCGACGTGTTCAGCGAGGAGTTTCTGCTCTCCCGGCCGCTGCTGACCGCTATCCGGCGCACCGACCCCACCGTTCTGCTGATCGACGAAACCGACAAGGCCGACATCGAAATCGAGGGCCTGCTGCTGGAGGTGTTGTCCGACTTCGCGGTCACGGTGCCGGAACTGGGCACGATCACCGCAGAGCGAACGCCGTTCGTCGTGTTGACGTCCAACGCCACCCGCGAGCTGTCCGAAGCGCTCAAACGCCGTTGTCTGTTCTTGCACATCGACTTTCCCACCCCCGAGTTGGAGCGTCGCATTCTGCTGTCCCGCGTTCCCGAACTGCCCGGCCACCTCGCCGAGGAGCTGGTGCGGATCGTCGGCGTGCTGCGCGGGATGCAGCTCAAGAAAGTGCCTTCGGTGGCTGAGACCATCGACTGGGGACGTACCGTGCTCGCGCTCGGAATGGACACCATCGACGACGCGACGATCGCCGCCACGATGGGCGTGGTGCTCAAACACCAGTCCGACCAGCAGCGTGCAAACGGCGAACTCAGGCTGAACTGAGGTGTGACTGATGGCCCCTCGCCGCGTACGTCCCAGCCAGCCGTTGGCGCCGCACGGCCTGCCCGGCCACCTGGTCGGCTTTGTGGAAGCGCTTCGTGCGCAAGGTATCTCGGTCGGACCGTCGGAAACGGTGGACGCAGGCCGGGTGATGGGTGTACTCGGTCTCGGTGACCGGAACGTGTTGCGCGAGGGCCTGGCGTGCGCGGTACTGCGCCGTCCCGAGCATCGCGAAACCTACGACGCGATGTTCGACCTGTGGTGGCCCGCCGCGCTGGGCGCACGGGCGGTGGTGACCGAAGAGGCCGCGGCCGACCCGGACGTCCAGTTGCCGCCCGACGACGTCGAGGCGATGCGCCAGATGCTGCTCGATCTGCTCACCGACAACCCCGACCTCGCCGACATGGACGACCGACTGGTGGCGATGATCGCGCAGATCGTCGACGCCTATGGCAAGTACAACTCCAGCCGCGGCCCGTCCTACTCGTCGTATCAGGCGCTCAAGTCGATGGCGCTTGACGAGTTGGAGGGCAAGCTGCTGGCCGGCCTGCTCGCCCCCTACGGCGACGAGCCCACGCCCACCCAGGAACAGATCGCCAAAGCCCTTGCCGCGCAGCGGATCACTCAGTTGCGCAAGATGGTCGACGCCGAGACCAAACGGCGTACCGCCGAGCAACTCGGGCGCGACCACGTCCAGATGTACGGCATTCCACAGCTTTCCGAGAACGTCGAGTTCCTGCGCGCATCCGGTGACCAACTGCGTTCGATGCGCAGGGTCGTGCAACCGCTGGCCCGCACGCTGGCCACCCGGCTGGCCGCTCGACGGCGACGCGCCCGGGCCGGAGCGATCGATCTGCGCAAAACGCTGCGCAAATCGATGTCCACCGGTGGTGTGCCGATCGACCTGGTGTTGCGCAAGCCGCGCCCGGCCCGCCCGGAGCTGGTGGTGCTGTGCGACGTGTCCGGGTCCGTCGCCGGGTTCAGCCACTTCACCCTGCTGCTGGTGCACGCCCTGCGTCAACAGTTCTCCCGCGTCCGGGTCTTCGCCTTCATCGACACCAGCGACGAGGTCACCCACATGTTCGGTCCGGACGCCGACCTCGCGGTGGCGATCCAGCGGATCACCCGGGAGGCCGGCGTCTACACCCGCGACGGTCACAGCGATTACGGAAACGCGTTCGTCTCGTTCATCCAGGCACATCCGAACGTCTTGTCGCCACGCAGCTCGCTGCTGGTGCTCGGTGACGGACGCACCAACTACCGCGACCCGGCCACCGATGTATTGGCGCACATGGTGACCGCCAGCCGGCATGCGCACTGGCTCAATCCCGAGCCCAAACACCTCTGGGGCAGCGGCGACTCCGCGGTGCCCCGCTACCAAGAAGTCATCACCATGCACGAGTGCCGGTCGGCCAAGCAGCTTGCCTCGGTGATCGACCAGCTGCTGCCCGTCTAGGGCCCGGATTCCTCAGTTGCACAGGCCACACTGAGGTTATTGTGAGCGCGGCCTCAGACAAACTGGGCGCCCCGCAGAAATCGAGTGAGGTTCGTCGTGCTGAAGAGTCTTGGCGTAGTCGCGTCGATTGTCGGTGCGACCGGCATTTCCGTCGCACTGGCTGTGTCGGCCCACGCCGACGACGACCCGTTGTCGGGCAGCACCAATGCGATCTTCCTCGGCGGCACCGCCGAACCGACACCGTCGATCGCGTATGTGGAGGCCGCCGACTCGCTGTATCTGCAGCCATTGGGGTTTGCCGGTGGCACGTCAATCTGCGACATGGCTGGAAACCTGCCGTGCGACGGTTCGTTGCAGGTGTTGACGACGCCGGAAGTGTTCGAGTTCGGCCCGAGCAGCCTTCAAGACGAGACCAACCTCGTCTATGCGATCGAAGCTGAATACAACGCGGGGGAGATGAGTCCCTCCGATCCGCTGACGGTGTTCGCCTACTCGCAGAGCGCCATTGCCGCCTCGGTGGCAGAGAAGATGCTTGCCCAAGACGGTATTCCCCAAGACGACCTGCATTTCGTGTTCATCGGCGACCCGAGCGACGCGAACGGGATTGCGACCAACATCTACGGAGACTTGATCCAGTTGTTCGGCGGCGGTACGACCGGGACGACTCTCACGAACGAGGTTCTCACCGCCATCAACGAGGACCAATTCGCCCCGGGCGGCTTGCTCTCCGGTGACACACCGGATGACCTGTACCCGACGACCGTGTACACGATCGACACCGACGGGGTCGCCGACTGGCAAGAGGATTGGAACGCGGCTCTCGCCGCCGACAACGGCAACGCCTTCGACGCCCTCGGTAACGCCATCTACCACTTCTTCACCACCCACGTGGAATACCTGGGTTTGACGGCGGCGGACGTCGCGTCTGGCGTCGCAACGACGGACGACTTGACTACGACCATCACCATCCCGGACGGAACGGACATGGGCGCCATCATCAACGATGGGACGGCGCTGCTGGACGCCTTTACCCACGGCGTTGCGGACAGCGGGGCGATCACCGCCTTGCTGAATACCGTCGAAGACCTGTTCAACCCGGCCTTCGCTTGACCCCGGGAGATACCGGTGAGGCGGATGTGACGATCCGCACGCGTGGGAGCTGGGCCCTAGTGCTCCAGTAAGCTGGCAAACCATGCGAAAGCGGCGGCTCGGGGTGATGGGCGGGACCTTCGACCCCATCCACAACGGTCACCTGGTCGCCGCCAGCGAAGTGGCCTCCTTGTTCGACCTCGACGAGGTGGTCTTCGTGCCGAGCGGTCAGCCGTGGCAGAAGAAGCGTGCGGTCAGCGCCGGAGAAGACCGGTACCTGATGACGGTCATCGCCACCGCGGCCAACCCGCGCTTCTCGGTCAGCCGGGTCGACATCGACCGGGGCGGGCACACCTACACCAAGGACACGCTGCGGGACCTGCAAGCGCTCAACCCGGACTCCGAGCTGTACTTCATCACCGGCGCCGACGCGCTGTCCTCCATCCTGTCCTGGCACGACCTCGAGGAGCTGTTCGCGTTGGCGAAGTTCGTCGGCGTGAGTCGGCCCGGCTACGAACTGGGCCGCGAGCATCTCACCGACGTGCTCGACGGGCTGCCCGAAGACGCGCTGACCCTCGTGGAGATCCCGGCGCTGGCGATCTCCTCGACGGATTGCCGGCTGCGCGCGCAGGAAAGCCGCCCGCTGTGGTACCTGGTGCCCGACGGCGTCGTGCAGTACGTCTCCAAGCGCGACCTCTACCGCAAACCACAGGGCGAGGCATGACGGCCGCGCCGGAAGCGATCGAGATGGCAGAAGTCGCCGCGCGAGCGGCCGCCTCGAAGCTTGCCGACGACGTCGTCGTCATCGACGTCTCCGAGCAACTGGTCATCACCGACTGCTTCGTGATCGCCTCGGCGTCCAACGAACGGCAAGTCAACGCCATCGTCGACGAAGTCGAAGACAAGATGCGCGAGGCCGGCCACAAGCCCGCGCGCCGCGAGGGCACCCGCGAAGGCCGTTGGACGCTATTGGATTACGTCGACATCGTGGTGCACATCCAGCACCAAGACGAACGCGATTTCTATGCGCTCGACCGGCTGTGGCGTGACTGCCCGGTTTTGACCGTGGACCTGTCATGACACTGCGCCGGCTGGTGATGTTGCGGCACGGACAAACCGAACACAACCTCGGAAGCCGAATGCAGGGCCAGCTCGACACCGAGCTGACCGAGCTGGGCCGCGCCCAGGCGGTTGCCGCAGCCGCGGCTCTGGCCAAACACCAACCGCTGCTGATCGTGTCCTCCGATCTGCGCCGTGCCTACGACACCGCGATCGCGCTGGGGGAGCGCATCGGCCTGCCGGTGCACGTCGACGCGCGGCTGCGGGAGACCCACCTGGGCGACTGGCAGGGGATGACGCACAACGAGATCGACGGAAAAGCGCCGGGTGCCCGCCTCGCCTGGCGTGACGATGCCACCTGGGCGCCGCACGGCGGCGAGAACCGGGTCGACGTCGCCGCCCGCAGCGTGCCCCTGGTCGCCGAACTCGTTGCCCGCGAGCCGGAATGGGGCGCCGACGACGACGCGGTGCGGCCGGTGGTGCTGGTGGCCCACGGTGGCCTGATCGCCGCATTGACGGCGGCGTTACTGGGTCTGCCCGTCGACAATTGGCCCGCGCTGGGCGGTATGGGCAACGCCAGCTGGACTCAGCTGTCCGGGCACACCACCGATCGCTCAACCGATTTCGACGCCATCCGCTGGCGGCTCGACGTGTGGAACGCTTCGGCGCAGGTCGCGAGCGATGTCCTCTGATCGCCGGCCGACGCTGCTGGTCTTCGCCGACTCCCTTGCCTACTACGGGCCGACCGGTGGCTTGCCGGCAGACGACCCACGCATCTGGCCCAACATTGTTGCCACCCAACTGGGTTGGGATCTGGAGTTGATCGGTCGCATCGGTTGGACCTGTCGGGATATCTGGTGGGCGGCTACCCAGGACCCGCGTGCATGGGCGGCCCTGCCGCGGGCCGGTGCGGTGGTGTTCGCGACGTCCGGCATGGATTCGCTGCCCTCGCCGTTGCCGACTGCGCTACGGGAACTCATCCGCTATGTGCGCCCGCCGTGGCTGCGGCGATGGGTGCGCGAGGGCTACGGGTGGGTGCAGCCGCGACTTTCTCCGGTGGCCAGAGCTGCGTTGCCGCCGCATCTGTCCGCTGAGTACCTCGAATTAACCCGAGGGGCAATCGATTTCAACCGCCCAGGTATTCCGATCGTGGCCTCGTTGCCGTCGGTGCACATCGCCGAAACCTATGGCAAGGCTCACCACGGCCGGCCCGGCACCGTCGCGGCCATCACCGATTGGGCTGACCGCTACGACGTTCCGCTGGTCGACCTGAAAGCCGCTGTCGGCGAACAAGTCATGAGCGGCCGCGGCAACCCCGACGGCATCCACTGGAACTTCGAAGCCCACCAGGCCGTCGCCGAGTTGATGCTCAAAGCGCTGGCTGAGGCCGGTGTGACCACAGACAAGCGCGGCTAGCCGCATGGCTGTCGTGGTGGTCACCGACTCGGCGGCACGCCTGCCCGACGCGTTGCGTCGGCAGTGGGGGATACGCCAGGTCCCGCTTCACGTTCTGCTCGACGATCTGGATCTGCGCGACGGGGTCGACGAGATTCCGTCCAACATCCACGATTACGGCAATGCGACGACCGCCGCCGCGACACCGGTCGAGTTGGCCGACGCGTACCGGCAGGCGCTGGCGGACAGCGCCGGCGACGGGGTGGTGGCGGTGCATCTGTCCGGGGCGCTGTCGGGAACCCTTGCCGCCGCCAACACCACTGCTGCCGAAATCGGGCCGTCGGTACGGGTTCTCGACTCGAAATCGGCCGCGATGAACACGGGTTTCGTCGCGCTGGCCGCCGCCCGGGCAGCCGCCGACGGCGCCGATCTGGACACCGTCGTCGACGCCGCCACCGCGGCGGCGGCCCGCAATCACGGGTTCATCGTCGTGCACCAACTGGACAATCTGCGACGCAGCGGACGCATCGGTGGGGCCGGCGCCTGGCTGGGCACCAAACTCTCACTCAAGCCGCTACTTCGCATCGAAGACGGCAAACTCGTTCTGGCGCAACGGGTACGCACGGCAAGCAAGGCCACCGCGACGATGATCGACCGGGTGTGTGAGGTCGTCGACGGCCGGTCGGCGTCGATCGCGGTGCATCACGTCGCCAATCCCGACGGCGCACAGAACGTGGTCACCGCGCTCGGTGAGCTGTTGCCCGGCTGCGGGCCGCCGATCGTGACGGAGCTGGGCCCGGTGCTCGCCCTCCACGTCGGTGCGGGCGCGCTGGGCGTCTGCGTCGAGGTTGCCGACGACTAACCCTGCGCGGTCACGACCTCTGCACGGCCAGCGGGGCGGTGTTGTCCTCCCCGGCGGGTGCCGCCGGCAGCGGCTTCGGCTTGGCGTGGTCACCGCGAGGGTGTACGACCTGCGGCCACCAGAACCAGCGCCCGAGCAGCGTGGCCAGCGACGGCATGAACAGCGTTCGCACCACCAGAGTGTCGAGTAGCAGACCGATGCAGACCGTCGAGCCGAACTGCCCCAGCACGGTCAACTCGCTACCCAGCATCGCCGCCATCGTGAAGGCGAACACCAGACCCGCCGATGTCACCACCGCGCCGGTGCCCGCCATCGACCGGATGTATCCGGTCTTGAGTCCGGCGTGAATTTCTTCGCGGAACCGCGACACCAGTAGCAGGTTGTAGTCCGAGCCGACCGCCAACAAGATGATGACCGACAGCGCCATCACGATCCAGTGGATGTGTATGCCGAACAAGTCCTGCCAGATCAGCACCGACAGCCCGAACGACGCGGCGATCGAACTGCTCGCGGTCCCGACGATCACCAATGCCGCAACCACGCTGCGGGTAAGCAGCAGCATGATCATGAAGATCAGCGTCAGCGCCGACACCACGGCGATCATCAGGTCGTACTTCTCGCCGTCGGCCATGTCCCGGAAGGTCGCCGCGGTCCCACCCAGATAGACCTTGGCGTCTGAGAGCGAGGACTGCTTGAGCCCTTGCTGCGCTGCGGCGCGTTCTGCGCCGACCCGGTCGATGCCCTCCGGCGTCATCGGGTCGCCCTCGTGAGTGATGAAGAACCGCACCGACTTTCCGTCGGGGGAGAAGAACATCTTCACGCCGCGAATGAACTCCGGGTTTGAGAACGCCTCGGGAGGCAGGTAGAAGAAGTCGTCGTTCTGCGACTTGTCGAAGCTCTGTCCCATCACGATGGAGGTATTACTCATTGCCTCCATCTGGTCAATCATCGCCTTGAACGTCTGGTACATGGTCAACGTCAGCCCGTGCGTCGTCTTCAACGTCTCGAGCATGATTGGGATGAGCTGCTCCAACTCGTGCGAGGCTGCCGCGGTGCGGGTGATGTCGCCGGAGAGATCGTGGAACTTCTCCGCGAGTTGGTCGAAGCCGTCGATCGAGTCGAACAACGACCGGAACGAGATACAGACCGGGATGTCGTAGCAGTGCTTCTCCCAGTAGAAGTAGCTGCGGATCGGCCGGTAGAAGTCCTCGAAATCCGCGATGTGGTCACGCAAAGTGTCGGTGATCTCCGACGTCTCCTGCGTGGTCTTCGCACTGTCGAGGGCGGCGGTGGCGAGGTCATGGGTGACCTTCGCCTGCCGTGTCGTCACGTCGATCATGATCTGCATCTCATCGGCCATCTTCAGAATGTCGGCCATTCTGTCTTTGAGAAACTTCATGTTCTGCATGGTCGTCTGGCCCTGGATGCTGTTCTGGAACGGAATCGAGCTGTGCTGGATGGGAATTCCCAGCGGCCGGGTGATGTCCTGGATCATCGCGATGCCCTCGGTGCGGATCTCGTTCTTGGCGACTTTGTCCAGCACGAGCATGTCGGCGGTGTTGCGCATGTCGTGGTCGGCTTCGATCATCAGCAGGTCCGGGTTCATCCGGGCTTCGGAGAAGTGCCGGTCGGCGGCGGCGTAGCCGACATTGGACGGCGCTGTCTCGGGTAGGTAGTGGCGGTCGTTGTAGCTCGTCTTGAATCCGGGGAGTGCGACCATGCCGACCAGGACGGCGGCCAGGCTGACCGCGAAAATGGGTGCAGGCCAACGTACTACCGCGGTACCGACCCGCCGCCACAGCTTGCCGCGGGCCTGGCCTTTCTTTTCGAAGAGCCCGAAGCGACTGCCCAGGAAGACGACTGCGGGACCCAGGGTCAGCCCGGCCGCCACGACGACGATCATGCCGATGGCCACCGGCGCGCCCATGGTGTTGAACCACGGCAACCGGCAGAAGCTCAGGCAGTATGTCGCGCCGGCGATCGTCAGGCCGGACCCCAGCACGACGGGCGCCACGCCTTTGAATGTGGTGTAGTAGGCGGTTTCTCGGTCTTCGCCGGCACGACGCGCCTCCTGGTACCGCCCGACGAGGAAGATGCCGTAGTCCGTCCCGGCAGCGATCGCCAGCATCGTCAGGATGTTCGCCGCGAAGGTGGTGAGCCCGAACGCGTTGTTGTATCCGAGCACCGCGACGATCCCCCGCGCGCACGCCAGCGCGACGAACGTCATGAACAACTGGATGAGCGTCGTCACGATAGAGCGGTAGACCAGCAGCAGCATGATCGCGATCGCGCCCAGGGTGAACAGCGTGATCTTGGCCAGGCTGGCGTTACCGATGACGTGCATGTCGTCGGACAGCGCCGCGGGACCGGTGACGTACCCCTTCACCCCGGGCGGCGTGGGTTCCTCGTCGACGACCTTCCGGACGGCTTCCACGGAGTTGTTGGCCTGGGTGGTGCCCTGGTTACCGGCGATGTTGACCTGGACGTAGGCCGCTTTACCATCGGCACTCTGCGCGCCCGCCGCGGTGAACCTGTCGCCCCAGAAGTCCTGGATGTGCTGCACGTGCTTGGTGTCTTTGCGCAGTTTGCGCACGATGTCGTCGTAGTAGTGATGCGCGGCTTCGCCAAGTGGCCCTTGGCTTTCCACGACGAACATCACGGTGCTGTTGGAGTCGAACTCGTGGAAGTTGTGCCCCATCCGCATCATCGCCTTCATCGACGGTGCGTCCAGCGGCGCCATCGGCGCCGAGTGCGCCTCGCCGACGACTTCCAGCGGTGGGAACGCGACGTTGACGAAGACGGTCAGGACGACCCAACCGATGATGATCGGGATCGCAAGCAGCCGGATGGCGTGCGGGATGAACGGTCGGTGCGCAGGCGTCGTCTCGGCGTCGGCGGTGGTCGTGACCTCATGGTTGCTCATGCGGACTTGACCAGGCAGAAGGTCTGGGCGTTGTGGCCATCGGAGCTCTGGTGCTCGCGCAACTCGCCGTCGACGGTGATGCGGCAGCCGATGTGGCCGGCGTCGGTCTGCGCCATGATGTTCGCGCTCACCGTGGGCAGCGTGGTCGACAAGGTGAACGACCACGGCAGCGGTACACCGTCGAGTTGGTGGGTGTTCGCGTCAGCGTCCCAGTAATTGATGTTGGCCGTACTCCCGGGCGGGCCGAGGATCTCGTATTTGACGACTTTGGGGTTGAACTGCACGATCTTGATACCGGCTCCTGCGTTGGCATTGAGGTCTTGCGAGCCGAACACCTTGTGCAGGCGGGTGACAGCGAGCCCGGAGATCGACAGGACGACGATCAGCAACAGCGGGATCCATAAACGCTTGAGCAGGCCGCCTATCGAAAACGCTCTCACTCGGTCTCCTCCTGCCGCCCCGCAGACGCGGCCGGGGCAGCTTGCCAAAGAGTTCGGCTCAACGGTCGTCGTCGTCGACGCCGCGCAGGCCCTTCGCTCGGCTAACTATGCTAGACGATAGGGCACGCCTGCGTTCAGTGCGGTCTCATCGGTGCGGGTGCCTCACATCGCCACCGCGGCGCGCCCGGTGATCGGCGGTAGGTCGGCAAGCGTGACGATTCCCGGCCGGGCCGCGACGACCGCGGGCACCGCGTTGGTGACCGGCATCGCGGTATAGATCATGCCCAGTCCCATGAAGCCGGGCTCGGTCCAGTCCTTCGGTGGTAGGCAGTGCACGACCGTGCGCATGTTGGGTAAGCCGAACACCTGAATGACGTGCCCGTGCTCCAGCGGTTTGGGCGGCACCACATGACTGCCCATGGTCCAGTTGAACCCCACGCTGACGATGTTGTGATCGCCCACCCAGCCGCGGTGAAAGCCATAGACGCCGCCGACGGTGCCAGCCGGAATCTTCATGAAGCCCAGGTCGGAGTCGCCGGTGGCGGCGGTGAACGTGACGTCGAAGGTCAACTTGTCCAGCTTCGCCCCGATCGCGTCGGCCATCATCGCCGCCGACTCGGCGAAGACTTCGCTCTCCCGACGCACGTTCTCGGCCAGGCCCGGGGTGTCAGGGTCCTGCGAAAAGCCCATCGCGGTCTGGGTTTCCGCCGACTCATAGGTGGAGCAGTCCACCGATTCGGTGATGCGAATCTCGTCGACACGTTCGCAGGACCCGCTCAGCACCATCCCAACCAGGTTCGTCATCCCCGGGTGCGCCCCGCTGCCGAAAATCGTCGACTCGCCCCGCTTGCAGGCGTCCTCGATGCGCTGCCTGTCCTCCGGTGTCTGCTTGCCGCCGGTGATCCAGGCCGCGCTGGAACACACGTTGACGCCCGACTCGAGAAGGCGGACGAGTTCGTCGACGTTCGGCCACAACGGGTTGTAACAACACGCGTCGGGCGCGAGCGCCAGGAGCGCGTCGATGTCGTTGGTGGCGTGCACACCGGTCGGCTCCGGCCAGCCGGATAACTCAGCGGCGTCGACACCGACCTTGTCGTGCCCGTGCGCGTACACGCCGACCAGTTCCATGTCGGGTCTGCCGATGATGGCGTGCAGCGACCGTCGCCCGATGTTGCCGGTAGTCCACTGGATCACCCGTAACGGACGATCTGCGCTGCTCGTGCTCATCGGTGCTCCTTCGCCGGTTTGATTGAACCCATTATGTTCACCGGCCCCGGCACTCATGGCGTGAACGGCTGGATATCCTCAACGAGGACTGGAACAAATGTTTGGCTCGATATCCAGCGGGCGGCCACGTTTGCGGTGTCGCCGCGAAACATCCTGTGCTGCAACCGATGCAGAGTCGCCGGGAATTCGCCCAACCCACGAGTTGGTCGGCCAAGACCTCGGCTCCAGCGGTTGACAAAATGACAGTAAGCATCTTACTCTGCGGTAACCTACGCGAGCGTAAGGTACGCAGGGATGTGGTCATCGACGTGACTTCGTTGTTGTGGTCGCGTGATTACCGATAAGCGTTCTTGAGGGCCTGCCCGCGGGCGGTTGTTGAATCCAAGCAGTCGTGAAGAAACAGGGGCAGGAAGATAGCTCAGGCTTATCGGACCGATGACTCTATTAAATGAGAGTGACGCGAACTTTTCGCGCGGCAGCCAAGCTTTTCTGACGCGCGCGACCGGCGACGCAGGGCCGTCGGCGGACTGCACGGTCAGGGACTGGGTGTGGCGCGGTGAGGCCTCGCCGGTGGAAGAAGTCGCCCTGGCCTCGATTCGCAACTCGTTCACCCCGCGGAAGACCAAGGTCAACGAGCACCATGCCGGGGTGCTGGCGCAATCACCGTTGCCGTTGCCCCCCATCGTGATTCACCGGGCCTCGATGCGCGTGATCGACGGGATGCACCGGCTTCGTGCGACCGAATTGCGTGGCGACAAGGCAATCCCCGCGAGATTTTTCGACGGCGACGACGCCGAGGCGTTCGCGCTGGCGGTGCACCTGAACGTCACCCACGGCCTGCCGCTGACACTGTCGGAACGAAAGGCGGCGGCCCAACGCATCGTGGCGTCCTACCCGCACTGGTCGGACCGATCCATCGGCCTGATCGCGGGGGTGTCGAACAAGACGGTCGGCAAATTGCGCGCGTGTGCAACTGAGGAACTTCCCCAGTTGAGTCCCCGCCTCGGCCGAGACGGCAAGACCCGGCCGGTGAGCCCGGTCATCGGCCGGCGCCGGGCCGCCGAGTTCCTGTCGAGCAACCCGCGGGCATCGCTGCGCGAAATCGCTCGCGAAGCAGGCGTATCCGTCACCACCGCGCGTGATGTGCGCCGGCGTATCGACAAAGGCGAAAGTCCACTGCCGAAAAACCTCGCCAACCCGCCGAGTCCGCGCTCGGAGAAACGCAACGGCACTGCCGACGCCGCGGCCGTTGATCCGCGGGTGTCTCCGGTGGTGCGGGGAAACGACCTTCTCCAGCGACTGAGGAACGATCCCTCGGTGCGATCTTCTGAGCGGGGCCGCACTCTTTTGCGGTTGCTGTCCACCGTTGTGGTGGCAATTAGCGCCTGTAACGAGTTCGCTGAGGCCGTTCCGGTCCACTGCTCGGGCACAATCGCCGAAATTGCGCGGAAAAATGCTCGGGCATGGCAGGACATCGCGGATAAGTTCGACACTCCCTGAATCCCGCGGGCTGTGTCAGCGCAGCATCCCTACCGAGCCGATCGCGAGAAAGACCCCGCCGACAGCGGCAAGCAGAAGTGCCACTTCGTGGCGGCGACGCGACCGTATCCAGTTATTGAGTGCCGCCATCGACGCGGTGGTTTTCTCGGGCGCCAAAACGTAAGCCAGCAGCGGTATTTCGACGAGTGCGAAGGCCACGACATTGAACATCAACAGCGCCGCGACTTGGGTCAGCGCAGCGGCGCCGGAGGCCAGGATGACCGCCAATGCGGCCAGGTAGTCGACCGACGGCAACGCGATGCTCAGTCCGGCGATTCCCGCGACCGACAATGAATCTCCGCGCATCAAGCGTTGCGCCGGTGTCGCGAATTTTTCCGGTCGCACGCCTAGTCGGCGGGGCACATCAGCGGCCACCACTGCGGCGACCATCAGGAACAAGAGGCCGATCAGAAGCTGCACTCTGGGCAATGTCACGTAGCCAGACCTCAGCAATACGCGTCGAAACACAAACAGCACAACAAGACCCACGGTCGTCCCCATGGCGAAGCCGCCGGTCAAGAACGCCAGCAATTGCAGCGTGGGCCTGGGTCGGTTCAGCATGAGCACGGTCATGCCGATTCGGAACGGCTCGAAACTCACGGCGACAGCCATCAGCAAGACCGTGGGGATCATTGGTTGTTGTGCGGCGCGCCGGGCCGCTCAGGCATCCAACCTGGCGAATTGATCGTGGCGGTACAAATCCACGCAGGCAGCGCGTCGAATCTTGCCGCTGGTCGTGGTGGGAATCGATCCGGGCGCCACCAGGACGAGGTCTCCGACGTTGAGGCCGTGCGCATTCGAGATCGCCGAGGTGACGTCGCTTCTGACCTCGCCCAGCCGGTTCTTCGCGTCCTCGTCGGAGTCGTCACGCTTCTTGATCTCGACGACGGTGACCAGCTGTTCGGTGCTGTCCAGCGGCACTGCTATCGCCGCAACCCGACCGCGGGTGATCTCCTGGACCGTGGCCTCGATGTCCTCGGGATAGTGATTACGCCCGCGGATGATCAGCAGATCCTTGATGCGGCCGACGATGAACAGCTCACCCTCGGAAATGAAACCCAGGTCACCGGTTCTCAGCCAGGGGCCGTCCGGCGTTCCCGGCGAAGGGTCGACGAGCGTTGCGCCGAAGCAGCGCTGGTCTTCCGGTGGTCTGTGCCAGTAACCGTCCGCGACGTTTTCGCCGTGCACCCACATCTCGCCGACCACGTCCGGCGCGCACTCCCGGTGTGTGTCGTAGTCGACGATGCGCAACATGGGCGATCGCGGCACCTTGTATCTGACCAGCGATGTGCCGGACCCGGCCGCGCACCGCTGAGCGCGGCCCGCGGACAGCTCGTCGACGTCGAAGGGAACCGCCTCCAAGGTGCTACTCCACGTGCCGGATGCCACGAATACCGTCGCCTCCGCCAAGCCATACGACGGACGCAGCATGTAGTCCCGGAAGTTGAAGTGCGCAAATCGATCAGCGAAGCGTTCCAACGTGGCCGGCTCGACGCGTTCGGCACCGTTAATAATGCCCAGCACGCCGCCGAGATCGAGGCCGGCCAGATCGTCGTCGGACGTCTTGCGGGCGGCCAAGTCGAAAGCGAAGTTGGGCGCCGCCGAAAACGCATGCGGACTTTTCGCCAGTGCCTGCACCCATCTGGCGGGCCGCTCCAGGAACGCAACCGGACTCGACAATTCGGCGGGGTATCCGCTCAGGATCGGTGCGCAGACGCCGAGCACCAGGCCCATGTCGTGATACAGCGGCAACCACGACACGATCGTGGCGTCCTTCGCGGACTTGAGCTGGGCATCGAGGTCCGCGAAGAAGCTGCGCATCAGTTGGTCGAAGTTCACCTGGACATTGCGGTAGGAGATCATCACCCCGGTGGGCAGCCGGGTCGAACCCGAGCTGTACTGCAAGTACGAGACACTCGGCGAATCAGGGGTCCCACTGCTTGGGCCGCCGACGGCGTCGAGATCCAGCGAGTCGATCTCGAGGATCTTCGGCGCGGCTTCCATCCGTGATTGATCGACATAATCGCCGACGTCTTCCGCGACCGCTGACGTGGTGAGAACAACGGACGGTGATGTATCGGCGACGACCGAACTCACCCGCTCGTGGTGCGAGCCGCGGTGCGGCAACGGAAGTGGAACCGCGATGAGGCCGGCTTGCATCGCGCCTAAAAACGCCACGACGTACTCGAGGCCCTGAGGAGCCAGGATGACCGCCCTGTCTCCGACAGATCCGTGTTGGCCCAACTCGCGCGCCACGTTGAGTGTTCGGCGGTACAGCTGTGACCACGTGAGGCTCTCGCGCGCTCCCGCCCAATCGTTCTCGTAGCCGGTGTAGGTAAAAGCCACGTCGTCGGGCCGCATGCTGGCACGGCCGTGCAGCAAGCTGAGGAGGGTTGGTTGAGGCATAGGCGTCAGATTACGTCCGTACTGGATAGATGAATGTGTGGGCTGGGACTCAGGGACCGGCTTGGCCTGCGCCGTGCGACAACACGGACATGGCTCCGCTGAGAATTTGCGAGAGCGGGTCTGCGCCGCCACCGAAGGTCGCCTGGTTGGCCGGCGCGGTGACCTCCGCCGGGTCGAACCCGCGCACGGGGTCCACCTGAACCGGAGCGGTCGCCGGGTCGTCGTTGCGTGCATAACCCGCGTTCACCCTGGGGATCAGGATCGCGTCGAGCTTGTTCAGCGTGTCCTCCGGGATCCCGATGTACTTCAGCGGCATGACCAGCGGAAGGTGCTTTTCCGGGACCATGATCGTCGTGTCTTTCGCGCCCCTGGAGTTGATCGTGGTTCTGATGTTCTCCGGCGGCACCATGCTCGCATTCGTGAACGCCACCGCGGTGTGACCCGTGGCAAGGCCCAGCAGCGTGTTGGCGAGGGCGAACATGTTGTCCGGCCGGTCGGGGAAGTCCGCGATCGAGTCGTATGCAGCCACGAACCTGTTGGTGTCGTACTGGCTCTCGTACTGCGCAGGCATGGTGTAGTCGAGCGCGGGAACAACGCTGCCGACCGGGAACACGGCGGTCAGAAAACTCTGACCGAAGGCGTGATGCCCGATCGGGTCGCCGAAGGTCGCGAAGTTCAGGGTGTTCGCCGGGGGAGCGGTCGGGTCGGTCGCCAGCCGGGACTGCTCGCCGTCGACCACGAAACCGCCCTCGGACAAACCGATCGCTGTACCGGGGCGACCGGTGGTGCGGATCGCCGCATCGAGATTGTTCACGCCCTCATCCACCGACTGACCGACGCTGGGGCCGTCGAGGCCCAAGCCCGGGTAGTCGCGGTCGAACTCGTCGATACCTGGCTTGATGCCCGGGAACAGCCGCTCCAGCACGTGGCCTTGGACCTGGCCCGCCGGGTAGCGCACGATCTGCCGCTGCTGGCCGGGGAACCACTCGGCGCCCTCCATGCGGATGTATTGGTCGTAGGGGATGCCCAGAACGTGAGCGCCTCCGAGGGCGTAGGCGGTCTGGTCGCCGGGCGCTCCGGGACTCGGCGGTCCACTGATCGGCGTGTCATCGGCCGTCGCGGTGCCGATACCGAAACACCCTGTGGCGCTGATAGTTACCAGCGCACTAAATCCTGCGAGAAGTTTCTTCATCGCTACCTCTGACCGCTCGTTTCGCCTCGTAGTTTCACATAGATCATGCGGGCGCGCGAACCCTCGCGGCCCGCGACGGCCACCAACTCGCCCGCCCGATCAGCGCCGCCAGCGCGGGAACCGTGACGGTGCGAACCAGGAAGGTGTCCAGCAGGATTCCGACGCCGATGACGAAACCACCCTGAACGACGGTGCCGATGCTGGAGAACAACAAACCACACATCGAGGCCGCAAAGATCACGCCCGCAGCGGTGATCACACCGCCGGTGGAACTCAGGGTGCGAATGATGCCGTAGCGCACGCTGTTCGGAGACTCGTCACGCATTCGCGACACCAGCAGCATGTTGTAGTCGGCTCCCACGGCGACCAGCACCACGAATGCCAACGGCGGCACGCTCCAATGCAGATGCTGGCCGAGAATGAATTGGAAGAACAGCACCCCGATGCCGACCGCCGACAGATACGAAATCACCACGGAAGCCACCAGGTACAGCGGTGCGACAATCGCCCGTAGTAGCACGATCAACGTCAGCAGCACGACCAGCAGGGTGATCGCGATGATGAAGCGGATGTCGTGTTCGTAGTAGTCACGGGTGTCTTTCAGGCCGACGGTGTATCCGGCCATCGATATCTTGGCGTCCGCCAGGGTGGTGTTCGGCTGGGCTCCCTTAGCGGTCGCGATGATCGTGTTGACCTGATCCATCGCGTCGGTGCTGAACGGATTGAGCCTGGTCTGTACCAGGTAGCGCACCGAACGGCCATCCGGTGACATGAAGATGCTGGCGGCTTTCTTGAATTCATCCAGATGCAGCAATTGCGCCGGGATGTTGAACCCGGCCATCGCGGGTTGGGCCGCGTCGTGTTTCAGCGACAACAGGAACGTCGCCGATTCGCTCAACCCTGCTCCCAGCTGCTTGACCTGGTCGACGAGCTGAGCCACCGCGTCAGCCACTTGCCGGCTGCCACCGGCGAACTGATCCGCGCCGCTCTGCAGGGTGCTCAGATTCCCCTGCAGGCCGCCGGGCTGGTCCAGCCCCAGGGAATGCAGCACGCCGGTGAGGTTGGCGATTGAACCGCGCAGTCGGTCCGTCGACGCCTTCAGTTGCTTTTTGTCCGGGTACTCCTGCATCTGGCGGGCCAGGTCGTTGATCGCATCGAGGTCCGCTTGATCGCGGCCACCCAGGAGCTGCTCGAACACGCCGCGGGTATCGCTGCAGGACTCGTCGGCGTCGCACACCGGGTTGCCGCGCAGGGACGTCAGCACCGGGCCCATCCAGGAGAACAGGTTCTTGGCGCCGGTGAAGTTCCAGCCCATGTCGTTGCTGATCACGTTGGCGTGGTCGACGAGCTGGGCGGCCAGGTCGACTTCTTTGACCAGCGTCTCGCCGCTGTACTGATCCTTGGTCGAGGTGAAGGTGTTTTCCAGTTCCTGGACGCTGGCCGCGAGCTGGCTGACCTGGCCGCGGACGTTGTCGAGATTCTCGGCCAGCGTGTCGGTGCCTGCGGTCAACTTGTTGAGGTCGCTGGAGTGGTCGTTGATCAGCTCCGATCCACCCTGCAGGAACGAGCCGATCGCACCCGCCTGATAGGTGGCTCTGAACTGTTCCGGCACATTCCCGGTCGGCCGGGTGATACCGCTGATCGCGGCGATGTTCGGCAACTGGCTGACCCGGTCCGCCATCTGCTCCAGGTCGGCCAGGGCTTGCGGGTTGCGCAGGTCATGGGGCGACTGGATGAGGATGTACTCCGGGATGGACTGGTTGACCGGGAAATGGCGATCCAGGGCGGTGTAGCCGACCGAACTCGGCGCTGACGCTCCCAGCGCCTTGCGGTCGTCGTAGTTGTAGCTCACGAAGGCCGAGCACGACGCCAGGATCGCCAGCACCAGCAGGCTGGCGACCAGGTGGGTCTTGGGCCGGCGCACGATGCGGATGCCCGAACGCCGCCAGAGCCGAGCGGTCAGTTCGCGTCGCGGCTTGACCCAGCCGCGCGGGCCCGCGATCGCCAGGATCGCCGGCAGCAATGTCACCGCGGCCAGGAAAGCCACGCCGATCCCGATCGCGGACGCGATCCCGACCGTCTTGAACACGCCCATCTGGGCGAAGCTGATCAACAGGAACGTGATTCCCACGGTGGTGGCCGATGCGGCGACGACTTTTCCAATCGAGATCAACGCACGTTTGAGCGCCTGTTCGGACGTCGCACCGGACCGTAAATAGTCGTGATAGCGGCTGATCAGGAAGACGGCGTAGTCCGTTCCGGCGCCGGCCATGATCGCGCTCAGAAAGACGTTCGATTGGTTCGAGACGCCGGTGCCGGTCAGCTCGGAGAAGGCGGCCACCAGCGACTGGGCGATGACAAGAGACAGGCCGATCGTCAGCAGCGGCAGCAACATCGTGATCACGCTGCGATAGACCACCAACAGGACGATCAGCACCAGCACGCCGATCGCCAACTCGATCGGAAGGCGGTCCTGCTGGCCCGCGACCGTCAGGTCCGCGACCGTCGCCGCAGGCCCGGTGATATTCGCCCGCAGCGACGTGCCGGCGACGGCGTGGCTGACGACATCGCCGATCTGGTTGAACGCGTCGTAGGACCGTGGCGTCCCCAACTCGCCCGCCACGCCCACCGGCAGCACCCAGGCTTTGTCGTCTTTACTGGTCACGATGGCTCGCAGGGGCGGCACGCTGATGAAGTCCTGCAGCATCACGACGTTCTTGGTGTCCTTGCGCAGCGCGTCCACCAACTTGCCGTAGACGGCTTCGTCGTCGCGCCCGAGACCTTTGTCGTCGGTCAGGACCACCAGCAGCAGGTCCTCAGAGCCCGATTCGTGAAACGCCTCGGTCATCGTTCGGGCGGTGACGCTCGACGGCGCATCGCTGGGCAAGATCGCGAGCGGATGCTTCTCGGCCATCTCGTTGAGCGACGGCAACGTCAGCGGAAGGGCGACCGCGATCGCCACCCAGAGCCCTATCACTACCCAAGGCCACCGCGCCACAAAGGCGGCTAGCCATCGCATAAAGTTCCCATCCCCCGGTTGGCAATGCTGTGCGCGCCCGCCGGGCCTCGCCGGCGTTCGATCGGAAAAGCCCTCCCCATCGAGGCGCTCGTCGCTATGCGACCCTTCCCCAGTGCCCGCTGTCGGCGACCCGCACGCACACGGACTTCATCGCCTCCATATAGCGCGTGACCGACTTCAGGGCGACCGGATTATCGGGATACATGATCGCCATCACCGTGCCCTCGCCGTACCGGAAGACATAGATGGTCAGCTGATAAGAGAATCGTCCGTCGGGATAGATCCCGATATTGTCCGCCAGCCCGAGGTCGCCCGCAGCAAGAATGGCATTGAGCGGTGCTGCGCCACCATGCAGGAAATTCGACACCGGAAAATTCGGCTCCGGCCATTTCAGCCACGGCGCCAATTCGAGTACGCGGTAGTACGGCACGCGCGCCATGTCGAGGCCCGAATCGAACGACGACTGCGCCGCCCATGCCGCATCCGCAAAAGAGGAGGCGGCGATGGGCACGGTGATCGGGATCAGACCGGTGAACCAGCCCTGCGTCATGAAGTTGTCCGCGGCCGTGCGCGAATCCCGAGGGGTCAGTCCGTAATACGTCAGGGCGCCAGTGAATTCGTGCTCCACCAAGCCGAGGCAGGCGAACAAGCCGCCGACGAAGCGCGCGCCGGCCGCCGAGCAGGCAGCTTCGAATCGCTCCGTCTGCGCTGCGTCCATCAGAAGTTCTGAAGCCATGTAACTCTTGACCGACTCTGACGGATCGCCAAGCGGGAGCGGGAATTCGGGGAATCCGCCGTCGTTGTTCTCGGCGAAGTCGATCCACGCTTGAACTCCCGGCGAGTCCACAGTCAATTGAGAGGTGAATTCGCGTTCACGGACGCAGAAGTCATCGAAGCTGCCGGCATCGGGAAGCTGCAGGGCCTCGCCACCACTGGTCAACGCCGCGTACATCCCGTTGGCCTCGAGCATCGTCGTGCCGATCAATGTCGCATCCCCGTGGACGTGGTCCATGGCGGCGAAGAACGAAAAGTGGTTCTCGCCTTGGATGATTCCGAATGTGAAGCATCCCCAGTCCAACGGATTCGGTATGGCAATGGCGTGCGCGTGTATCTGCTCGACGGTCATGTGACCGTGGTTGATCGGCTCGAATTCGATATCGTCCGGGTCGGTGATGGTATGCCGGATGAATTGACCGTCGCCGCCGTCCTCGAACCAACTCCGGAATGTGTCGTGCCGACGCAGGTATGCGTTCAGGGCTTGATCCATGGCCGCGATATCGCAATGGCCGGCCACGTCACAGCTGGCGATGATTTGCCGGGAGAAATTCAGCCCCGCCGTGGTCCGTTCGCTGTAATTGCGGAGGTGTTGGCCCTGCATATAGCTCACCGGTACGGAGCTGACCGGCGCATGCCGGACCTTCTCGCTCGCTGCGGCCGTCGGATGCCAGGAGGTCACCGAACCGGGGGCCAGCGTCCATTCGTCGAGCGAGCCCACCGTAATTTTCCCGATGCGCAAAAGATTGTCCTCCTCGATGTGGCGGCTCCGGGCCGACCACGCTGACAGCCCGACCAAGATAACGCTCTTACCTATGAGTGTCGCCATCTGGCGTAACCGCGCGCGGCGTGGTACGCGGACCGCGGGCATTGTCCGGGTAGTGTGCGCGGTACGTGTCGCACACTTGCATAACTTGCCCGTGGCGGTGATCGTAGTGCCCAACCGGGCCGTTCGCGGCGACCGAATCTCCCACGTCCCCAAGCAAGGAGGACACAGCATGTCGTCCATAGGAACTCAAAAAAATCAACCGGCGAGCTTTGCGATCGTCGGGTACGCCGCGCGCTTCCCGGGCGCTGCGGACGCGGATGAGTTCTGGGATGTGCTGTCGCAGGGACGCGACGCTGTATCAGAGGTGCCCGAAGATCGATGGGACGTCGACGAATTCTTCGACCCGGATCCCGACGCGCCCGGCAAGGTAGCCACCCGTCGGGCCGGATTCGTCGACGACGTGACGGGATTCGACGCCCCGTTCTTCGGCATGTCGACCCGTGAGGTGCGGATGCTGGACCCGCAGCATCGGCTGCTGCTGGAGACGGCATGGCGCGCGGTGGAGCATTCCGGAACTGCGCCAACGGCTCTGGCGGGCACCAACACTGGCGTCTTCGTCGGCCTGGCTACCCACGACTACCTCGGAATGGCGTCTGGTGAGCTGACCTACGCCGAGATCGAGGCCTATATGGCGATCGGGACGTCCTCGTCTGCCGCAGCGGGCCGGATCAGCTTCCGGCTGGGTCTGCAGGGTCCGGCAGTTGCCGTCGACACGGCGTGCAGCTCGTCGCTGGTCGCGATTCACCAGGCGTGCCAAGCGCTGCAGTTGAGGGAGTGTGACCTCGCGCTGGCCGGTGGGGCGAACGTCTTGCTCAGTCCCGCAACCATGATCACCTTCTCGCACGCGCACATGCTCGCGCCGGACGGCAAGTGCAAGACCTTCGACGCAGCCGCCGACGGCTACGTGCGTGGCGAGGGCTGCGGTGTCGTCGTCGTGAAGCGTCTCGAGGACGCGATCCGCGACGGCGACCGGATCCGGGCCGTGATCCGGGGGAGTGCGATCAACCAAGACGGCGCATCGGGCGGCTTGACAGTTCCGAATGGTGTTGCGCAGCAACGGGTTATCGCTGATGCGTTGAAGCGCGCCGGGGTCTCGGCCGCCGAGGTCGATTACCTGGAGGCGCATGGGACCGGGACGTCGCTGGGCGACCCGATCGAAATCCAGGCGGCCGGGGCGGCTTACGGCACCGCGCGCGACGCGGACCGGCCGCTACTGGTCGGTTCGGCGAAGACCAATATCGGGCACTTGGAGGCCGCCGCGGGCATCGCGGGTGTGATCAAGGTGATCCTGGCGCTGGAAAACGAACTCATCCCGCAGCATTTGCACTTCCGCGACCCGTCGCCGCACATCCCGTGGGACCGGCTCCCCGTCCAGATCGTGCGGGAAGCCACCGCATGGGAGCGCAACGGGCGCCCCCGCATCGCCGGGGTCAGCTCGTTCGGGTTCGCCGGGACCAACGCGCACGTCATCCTCGAAGAAGCGCCTGTTGCCGTCGCGCCGGCGCCGGTCGACGAGCCGACCGGTAAACGGTTCAGCGTGCTTCCTATCTCTGCGCGCACACCCGAGGCACTGGTGGAGGTGGCCGATCAGTACCGCGGTTGGCTCAGCGGGCACCCGCACGCCACGTTGGCGGACCTCTGCCTGACGGCCGGGGTCGGTCGCGCTCACTTCGAGCACCGGGCCGCGTTGGTGGTCAACTCGATCGACTCCGCCGCCGAATTACTCGGCGCGCTCGCGGACGACCGACCGGCACCTGGCCTGGTCCGCGGATCCGCCGACGCCCCACCCAAGACGGCGTGGCTGTTCACCGGTCAGGGCAGTCAGTACGTCGGCATGGCTCGCGAATTGTTCGACACCGAGCCGGTTTTCGCCGCAACCGTGAAGCGGTGCGCCGAGGCGGCCGCTGATGTTCTCGAAAAGCCCTTGCTGGACGTCATTTTCGATATCGACAGCCCCGACGGTGAAGAGGCTCTGCGGCAGACCTCCTACGCCCAGCCCGCGTTGTTCGCGGTGGAGATGGGCTTGGCCAGCCTGTGGCAGTCATGGGGATTCGAGCCCGATGTCGTGCTGGGCCACAGCGTCGGCCAGTACTCGGCGGCCTGCATCGCCGGCGTGTTCAGCCTCGAAGACGGAATGCGGTTGATGGCCGAGCGCGGCCGCCTGTTCGGCAGTCTGCCCGCGGGCGGTCGGATGGTCGCGGCATTCGCCGCATCCGAGCGCGTCGAGAAGCTCACGGATGAGTTCCCGAGCCTGTCGGTGGCCGCCTACAACGGCGCCAACACCGTACTGTCCGGTCTGGCAGCCGATCTGGAACAGGCGGTGGCCCGCTTGACGGCAGACAGCGTTCGGTGTGACTGGCTGGACACCAGCCACGCGTTCCACTCCGCGCTGCTCGATCCGATCCTCGACGAGTTCGAGTCGTATGCGAACCAGTTCACCTACGCTTCGCCGCAGAAGATTCTGGTGGACAACCGCACCGGTGCCACGCTCGGCCGGAACGTCAAACTGGACGGCAACTACTGGCGTCGCCACGCACGGCAACCAGTCGAGTTCGCCAAGAGCGTGCGCACTCTGGCCGATCTGGGATGCAAGGTACTGCTGGAGATCGGCCCTCAGCCGGTGCTCACCGCCGCGGCTCTGCGGGCGTGGCCCGATCCGGCGACCACGCCGCGCGCGATCGCCTCGTTGCGTAAGAACACCGCCGACCACCGGCAGATCACCGAGGCGTTCGCTGACGCGTACGCCTTGGGCCATCTGCCCGACTTCGCTGCGGTCCAGCACGAGTCGGCCCGCAAGCTCGACCTGCCGACCTACCCGTTTCAGCATCGTCAGTATTGGTACCGCGACAAGCGAACCATGCCCAACCAGAATTCTCACGTCGAGTCGACGAGTCAATCCATCCGGCTGCTCGAGGAGGGCCGGATCGACGAGCTCGTCGCTCTTCTGGGCGGCGCCGGTGACGAGCACCAGACCGTCGATGTGCTGACAAGGCTTGCCGCACAGCACAACCAACACCGCAAGACCAAGTCGATCTCGGATGCGCGTTACGAGATTCGGTGGGACAAGTCCGCTGCCGTCGGCGCAGGCGCACACACCGGCGAGGCGGCGACCTGGCTGCTGATCGGCGACGACAGCGATGCCATTCAGCCGCTGGTCGACGCGCTGAGCGCGCTCGGGCAACAGCACCGGATCCTCGGGTTGCCGGCATCGGATGCCGACGAGGAACAGCTCGAGGTGGCGTTGCGCGCTGCCGCCGAAGGCGAACCGACGCTGCGGATCGTGCATGTCGCGGCGGTCGATTCCGACACCACGCCGACGATGCGATCGCTGTTGGGAATGCAGCACCGCGTCCTGGGCGGAACACGTCGCCTGCTCCGCGCTGCGGCCGCCGCCGAGCTCCGCAGCCCGATCTGGCTGGTGACCCGCGGCGCGCAGCACGTCGTCGACGGTGACACCGTGTCACCCAACCAGAGTGTGCTGTGGGGATTCGGTCGCGCCGCGTCGCTGGAATACCCGCAGATGTGGGGCGGGTTGGCCGATCTGTCCGCGGGCAGCGCCGACGAATGGTCGCAGCTCGTCAACGTGGTGGCTGCGGACCGCGGCGAAGACGGGGTGGCGCTGCGTGACGGCGTGGTCTACGTTCCCCGCCTTGTCCGGCGGACCGACACACCGGGTGCGACGCCGGTCGCATTGCGTTCCGACGCAACGTATCTGGTGACTGGTGGCCTTGGCTCGATCGGTCTGGAGATCGCCGCGTACCTGGCCGCCAACGGTGCCCGGCAGCTGGTGCTGACGAGTCGGCGCTCGCCCAGCGAGGCCGCGCAACGTCGCATCGACGCGATCCGCGAACAACACGGCTGCGAGATCCGGGTCGTGACGGCCGATGTCGCCGATGCGCACGACGTCGCACGACTGCTGGCGACCATCGCGTCCGAGCTTCCGCCGTTGGCCGGTATCGTTCACGCCGCCGGCGAGATCGGCACCACCCCGCTGAACTCCCTCGACGACGCCGAAGTGGATCGGGTGTTCGCCGGAAAGGTCTGGGGCGCTTGGCACCTGAGTGAGGCGACCGCTGACCTGAAACTGGACTTCTTCATCAGCACGTCCTCGATCGCCTCGGTGTGGGGCGGGTTCGGGCAGACCGCCTACGGCGCGGCCAACGCCTTCCTCGACGGCCTGTCCTGGCGACTGCGCGCCCAGGGCGTGCCGGCAATCAGCGTGAACTTCGGTCCGTGGTCGGCCGGCATGGCCGACGCGGACGCGCGAAAGAAGTTGGCAGCACGCGGAATCAAGCCGCTGGCGCCTACCGACGCATTGGCGGGTCTGACCGATCTGCTGGCATCCTCGGCGCAGGGTGCAGTGCAAGGTGTGGTCGCCAGGATCGACTGGGCCAAATTCCTGCCGCTCTACCAACAAGCCGGTCGGCGGCCGTTGCTCGCTGAACTGGCGGCCGAGGTGCCCGATGCAGCGCCGACGCTGACGGCGTCCGGCACGACCCAGCTGGTCGAACAACTCACCAATGCTCCGGTGCAGCAGCGCCGAAAGCTGCTGTCGAATTATCTGCGTGACGCAGTGGCCGAGGTGACGCGCGTCGATCCCGCAGAGATCCGTGAGGACGCCGGATTCTTCGACCTCGGTATGGATTCGCTGATGGCCGTCGAGTTGCGCCGCCGCATCGAGCAGGGCGTCGGCAAGGAGATCCCGGCTACCCTGGCGATGGATTACCCACGGCTGTCCGATGTGGTGGACTACCTGCTCAGCGACGTGCTCGGGCTCAGCGAGTCGGCCAAGGCGAGCCCGCAGTCGACCACAGCGTTCACGCGCACGGACGAGCCGATCGCGATCGTCTCGGTAGCGTGCAACTTCCCCGGCGCCTCCAGCCCCGAAGCGTTCTGGGAGTTGTTGTCCGCCGGCGGCAACGCGATCAGCGAGGTCCCCGAGGACCGGTTCGACATCGACGAGTTCTACGACGCGGATCCCGACGTCCCGGGCAAGATCTACAGCCGCTACGGCGGATACATCGAGGGGATTGACGGATTCGACCCGGAGTTCTTCGGTGTCTCGCCGCGCGAGGCGGTGTGGATCGACCCGCAGCAGCGGCTGGTCTTGGAAACCGTGTGGGAAAGCCTCGAGCGCGCCGGCTATTCGCCGGCGTCGTTGCGCGGCAGCCGAACCGGTGTCTTCGTCGGTGTGGGTGCCAACGAATACTCACATCTGCTGTCCGCCAACTCGGTTGAGAAAATTGAGCCGCAGTTCATCACCGGCAATGCGCTGAACGCCATTTCGGGCCGGGTCTCCTACACCCTCGGTCTGGAAGGCCCGGCGGTCGCGGTCGACACCGCGTGCAGTTCGTCGTTGGTGGCCGTCCATCAGGCGGTCCAGGCATTGCATTCCGGCGACTGCGATTTGGCGTTGGCCGGTGGGGTCAACGTCCTGATCAGCCCGGTGACCATCATCGCGGCGTCGCGCGCCAGAATGTTGTCCCCGAACGGCCGATGCGCGACCTTCGACGCCTCCGCTGACGGCTACGTGCGCAGTGAAGGCTGCGGGATCCTGGTGCTCAAGAGGCTCAGCGATGCGGTGCGCGACGGTGACCGGGTTGCCGCGGTCATTCCGGCCACCGCGGTCAACCAGGACGGCGCGTCCAGTGGTTTGACGGTGCCCAATGGTGGTGCGCAGCAACGCCTTATCGCCACGGCGCTGGCTCGTGCGGGCCTCACCGGCGCCGACGTCGACTACCTGGAGGCGCACGGGACAGGCACTCCGCTCGGTGACCCGATCGAGGTTCAGGCGGCCGGGGCTGCCTACGGCGGCGGGCGTGACGCCGAGAAGCCGTTGCTGATGGGGTCGGTCAAGACCAACATCGGCCACCTCGAATCGGCATCAGGGTCGGCCGGTCTGATCAAGGTGGTGTTGTCGCTGCAGCATGGCGTGCTGCCGAAGAGCCTGCACTTCGACAACCCGTCGCCGCACATCCCGTGGGATTCGTTGCCGGTGCGGGTCGTCACCGAGGCGACCCCGTGGGAGGCCAACGGCAAGCCGCGTCGCGCCGGTGTGAGCTCCTTCGGCTTCACCGGGACCAACGCACACGTGCTGATCGAGGAGGCGCCGGTGCAGCCGGTGATCGCCCTCGACGCGCCGGCAGATGTCGCCGACGAGGCCGTGAATGCGGCCAGCCCACCGGAATCGGTAGGCGTGCTGCCACTCTCGGCGCGGACGCCGGACGCCCTGGTGGCGCTGGCGCAGCGCTATGGAACCTGGCTGGAGACCAACCCGGAGGCAGACATCGCCGAAGTGTGCCTGACCGCCGGGGTGGGGCGTTCGCACTTCGAACACCGGGCCGCGCTGGTCGTGGATTCGGTGCGGAGCGCCCGCGACGGTCTGGCCGACTTGGCCGACAACCGGCTGCGACCCGGCGTGGTGCGCGGTGAGTGCGCCGATCAGCCGACGACCGCGTGGTTGTTCACCGGGCAGGGCAGCCAGCATCCGGGGATGGCGCGCGAATTGTTCGCCGCCGAGCCGGTTTTCGCGGACACGGTGAAACGTTGCGCGGAGGCGGTCGCCGACATTCTGCCTCGCCCGTTGCTCGAGGTGATCTTCGCCACCGACCGTGAGACCGGCGGTGAGGCCGGCGAAACGTTGAAGCACACCTCGTTTGCTCAGCCGGCTCTGTTCGCCGTCGAGATGGGTCTGGCCCGGCTGTGGCAGTCGTGGGGCATCGAGCCCGATGTGGTGCTGGGCCACAGCGTGGGCCAGTACGCGGCGGCCTGCGTGGCCGGGGTGTTCAGCCTCGAGGACGGGGTGCGGCTGATCGCCGAGCGTGGCCGGCTGTTCGGCAGCCTGCCCGAAGGTGGCCGCATGGTCGCGGTGTTCGCCGATCCGAAGCGCGTCGAGGAAGTCGCCAACGAATTCCCGCGGATATCGGTTGGCGCCTACAACGGCCCCAACACGGTGCTGTCGGGTCCGGGTGAGGATCTGGAAGAGGTCGTCACGAAATTCGGTGAGGACGGAATTCGTTGCAGCTGGTTGCACACCAGCCACGCCTTCCACTCCGAGTTGCTGGATCCGGTGCTCGGCGAATTCGAGTCGTATGCATCGCAGTTCACGTTCGCGGTGCCGACGTTGCCGCTGGTCTGCAACCGCACAGGTGCCATCCTCACCGCGGAAACTCCGATCGACGCCCAGTACTGGCGGCGGCACTCCCGCCAGCCGGTGCAGTTCGCCGAAAGCGTCCGCACCATCGCGGCCTTGGGTTGCACGGTGCTGATGGAGATCGGTCCGCAGCCGGTGCTGACCGGTGCGGCGGTGCAGGTCTGGCCGGAACACCTCGCCGCACCGCGTGCGATCGTGTCGCTGCGCAAGGGCGTCGCTGACCGGCGTCAGATCGCCGACGCTCTGTCCACGGCCTACGTCAGTGGTCATCGACCGAACTTCGCTGCGCTGCAACATCAGTCGCACCACACGCTCGAGTTGCCGACCTATCCGTTCCAGCGGCGCCGGTTCTGGCCGCAGACGTCCGGTATCGCCGTCGACGGTGGTGCCACGTCCGGACTCTTGGGTAGTGCAAAGGATCTCGCTTCTGGTGACTCCGTCTACACCAGTCGGCTGTCGGTCAAGTCGCAGCCGTGGCTGTCCGATCACGTCATCTACGGGACCGTGGTCGTCCCCGGTGCGACGTACGCCGCGATGGCGCTGGCCGCGATCGGCACTCCGGGGCGGGTCAAGGAAGTCTTCTTCTACGAGCCGATCATTCTGCCCGAGAAGGCCTCTCGCGAGGTGCAGCTGACGCTGCATGCGCTCGACGACGGTGACGGCTGGAACTTCAAGGTGCAGAGCCGTCCCTACGGTGTCCGTGACGTCGACTGGTCGCTGAACGCCGACGGCACCGTCATCAACGGTGTCGAAGAGGAGCAGGAACCCGAGCAGGATCCCGTCGACGCGGCGATCGAGCGGATGAACCGGATGCGTCCGCAGGAGCTGTTCGAGACGTTCGCCGACATGGAGCTGTCATGGGGGCCCAACTGGTCGGGCTCGCTGAAGTCGCTCTGGCTTGGCGAAGGCGAGGCGATCGGCGACATCACCGTCGGCGAGGAACTCACCGAGCATCTCGGGTCTGAGCCGATGCACCCGGTCTTGATGGACCTGTGCACCGGTGTCGCCTTCCCGGCCTTCCCGGCCCTGCTGGCGGCCGAGCAGGGCGTCAGTGACCTGTTCTTGCCGCTGCGTTACGGGCAGGTCTTCCTGAAAGACAAGATGCCGCGGCGGTTCTACTGCCGTGCGCGCTGGCACGCGGCCGAACTGAACAACGAAACTCAGGTCTTCGACCTCGACTTCGTCGATCGGGATGGCCGCCTGCTGGGCGGGATTCGGGAGTTCACCGTCAAGCGCGCTCCCCGCGAGGCGTTGTTGCGCGGGCTCGGTGGCGACGCCACCCGGCTGCTGTACACCCTTGGTTGGCAGGAGCTGCCGCCGCCGGCGCCGAGCGAGGACGCCGGCGATGCGATCGGCACCTGGCTGGTCGCCGGATTCAGCGAACTGGCCGCCGCCCTGCCGGGCTGCATTCCGTTCGACCGGGCCACGAACCCGGAGCCGTTGGGGCAGTTGCTGACTCAGGCGCAGGAGCGCGGGATGCCGTACTCCGGCGTTGTGTGGGCCAGCAGCACACCGGGCGACGACGAGACGAGCGCCGAGGCTGCGGAGCGGCTCGAGAACGAGATCGCACACCTGCTCAGTGCGGTGCACGCCCTACAGGCCGACCCGTCGCTGAAACTGCCCAACGGACTGTGGATCGTCACCGAACGTGCGGTGGCGACGGAGTCCGGCGAGCCGGTCGACCCGGTCCAGGCGGCGCTGTGGGGCTTCGGGCGCAACATCGTGAACGAGGAGCCGGCCCTGCATTGCAGGCTGGTCGACCACGACGCAACCGAGGGGGTCGAGCGCTCGCTGGCCGACCTGCTCAGCACACCCGTCAACGAACCCGAACTTGCGCTGCGGCAAGGCAAGTTCTTGGCATCCCGGCTGCTGCCGTGGGCGCGCAGCGGCAACCTTGCCGTGCCGAGGGGAACCGATTATGTCCTGGCGCCGACCGAGCGCGGCGCGATCGACAACCTCCGGATCACCGAGAAGGAGGTGCCGGCGCCGGACGAGGGTTACGTGCAGGTTCGGGTGGAGGCCGCAGGTCTGAACTTCCGCGACGTGCTGAACGTGCTCGGTCTCTACCCGGGCGATCCCGGCCCGATCGGTGGTGACTTCGCTGGTGTCGTCACGCAATTGGGTGAGGGCGTCACCGGAGTAGCGGTTGGCCAGCGCGTCTACGGCTCCATGCAGGGTGCGTTCGCCAGCCGGTTCAACGTGCCGGCTCAGTTCCTGGCGCCGATCCCGGACGGGGTGAGCGCGGTTGACGCCGCGACCATTCCAGCCGCGGCGCTCACGGTTCGGCTCTCGTTCGATTGGTCGAAGCTGAATCCGGGCGACAAGGTGCTCATCCACGCGGCGAGCGGTGGTGTCGGATTGGCCGCCATCCAGATGGCGCAACAACACGGTGCAGAGGTGTACGCGACGGCGAGCAAGTACAAGCGGGACACCTTGCGCAAGCTCGGCGTGAAGCATGTGTATGACTCGCGCACAACCGATTTCGCCGACCAGATATTAGAGGATACCGGCGGCTCAGGTGTTGACGTAGTACTCAACTCTCTCACCAACGAAGGCTTCATCGAAGCGACCCTGCGGGCGACCGCTCACAACGGGCGTTTCGCTGAGATCGCCAAGCGGGACATCTGGACCACAGAACAGATGGCCGAGGTCCGCCCGGATATCGCCTACGAGATCGTTGCGCTGGACACGGTGATGTTCACCGAGCCCGACCGTATCCGCACTCTGCTCACCGAGGTGTCCGAAGGGTTGGCCAAGGGGGAGTGGACGCCGCTGCCCGCCGAGATCTACCCGCTGGCCGAGGCGAAGACCGCGTGGCGTCGCATGTCGCAAGCGCGGCATATCGGCAAGGTCGTCGTGCAGATGCCGAAACCGCTACAGCCGCGCGATGATCGCAGCTATCTGATCACCGGTGGTCTGGGCGCACTCGGTCTGCACACCGCCGCCTACCTGGCGCAACTCGGCGCCGGCGACATCGTGTTGACCAGTCGGCGCACGCCCGATGCGGATGCGCAACGGGTCATCGACGACATCACCGAGCGTTACCGGTGCCGGATCCACACCTTCTCGGCCGACATCGGCGACGAAGCTGACGTTGAGGCACTGCTGCGTCGGATCCGCGAGGAGTTGCCACCACTGGCAGGTGTGGCGCATCTGGCGGGTGTGCTCGACGACGCGTTGCTGGCGCAACAGAGCGTGGAGCGGTTCCGGACGACGCTGGCGCCCAAGGCTTTCGGCGCCACCTACCTGGACCGGTTGACCAAGGACGACGATCTCGACTTCTTCATCGTCTACTCGTCGGTGTCGAGTGTGCTCGGCCCTCCCGGTCAGGCGAACTACGCGACCGCCAACGCATTGCTGGACGGGCTCGTGGCGAACCGCAAGGCGCAGGGGTTGACGGCGACGGGCATCAACTTCGGCCCGTGGGCGCACGGCGGCATGGCCTCCTCAGACGCCGTGCAGGCCAATCTCGGTGTGCAAGGCCTGATTCCGCTGGAACCGTCGGCGGCTCTGAGCGCGCTCGCCGAGGTCGTCGCCAACGGAATCGGACAGGGCACCGTGATCAAGGCCAACTGGGCGCGGGCCGCGAAGCTGCTTGGCGCTTCTCGCCCACCGATTCTGGACGTGGTGCTGCCGAGCGCGATGACGGACTCGGCCGGCGACGCCGAGTTGCTCAAGAAGTTCAACGATGTGCCGGTGCCGCAGCGCGGAGCGTTCCTCACCGAACACCTGCAGCGGGAGGTGCAGCAGTTCCTGCGACTCGCGCAGCCACCCGCGGCGACCAGCCGGTTCCTGGACCTGGGTACCGACTCGTTGATGGCGGTCGAACTCCGCAACCGGCTGCACGCGCAGTTCGGTGGCGCGTTCACGCTGAACGCGACAGCGGTGTTCGACTACCCGACGATCGGTGGGCTTGCCGAGTACCTGGCGGCGCAGATGCCCGACGCGGACGGCGAAGCGCCTGCGCCGACCGCTGAGGCGCCGGCTGACGCCGAACCCGTTGCGGTGTCTGCAGCGTCGGGCGACGCGGAATCGGGTGCGTCGGAGACGAGTTGACGCGGGGCGGGTTCAGTCAGTGACGTCGAAGGCCGAGTTGACCTTCGACGGCTGGACCCGCACCACCAGCTCGCCGGGCACGGCGTTGCGGCGGCCGAACTCCTCGGCGCGGTCGACGCCCACGTATCGCTCAGCGATCCGGGTGGCGATCTCGAGCAGATCGTCGGCACCGTCGTACAGCGTTGCCGTGCCTTGGACTTGGACGAATGAATAGGGCGGATGCGGGTCGTCGACGCAGATGACGACGCGCGAATCCCTGCTCAGAGCATGGCCTTTGGCCGTCTCGCGGCCGGTGTTGAACACCAGTTCGCCGTCCTCGACGATGAACCACACCGGGGCGACCAAGGGCCGGCCGTCGGCGGCGAGGTAGCCCAGCATCGCGGTGCGGGTGCCCGCTGACAGGAAATCGACGACCTCGTCGGAGAGTTCGGCCATGCGACCGGCTTACAGCGTCACGACGTCGTAGTCGGCGACCTGGTCGATCAGGACGTGCAGTTGGTCCTGAGACGATCCGAGGGTGTGGTCGATTCCGGTCAGCCGCGCCGCGTAGTGGCCGACCGGATATTCCGCGGTCATGCCGATACCGCCGTGCAACTGAATCGCCTCCTGGCTGATGTGTCGGCCCGACCGTCCGATCTGCAGCTTGGCGCGGGCGGCCACAACGGGATCGAGATTGCCGTCGGCGATCGACAGCGCCGCATAGAAGTTCATGCTGCGCGCCAGTTCCAGGGAGACATACATGTCGGCGGCGCGCTGGGTCAGCGTCTGGAAGGTGTTCAGGGTGACGCCGAACTGCTTGCGCTGCTTCAGATAATCGGTCGTCAGCCGCAACGCCTCTTCCATCGCGCCGACGGCCTCCGCGCACAGTGCGGACTGGATGCGGACCAGGCCGTTGCGGATCGCCGTGGAGGCGTCCACGGCATCGCCGAGTGGTTCGCCCGCGGCCTTGTCGAGATCGATCTGCGCACCGCGCTGGCCGTCGAACGTGCGGTAGGGGTGACGGGTGACATCCTCGCCGTCGACGAGGAACAACCCGATGCCGCCGTCCGGCAGCTTCGCGCTGACCACCAACGTGTCAGCGGAGTCACCGGCGAGCACCGGGTTCTTGCGACCGCTGAGCACCCACGAATCACCTTGTTGCACAGCAGTTGTCGAGATCTCGTCGATGCCAGAAGTGCGCGCGCCCGGTTCGAGGTGCGCGAAGGCCAGCAACCGCTGACCCTCTGCGACCTCGCCGAGCAGCTCCTTCTGGGCGTCGTTGCCGACCTCGGCGATGATCGCGCCCGGGCCCAGCGCGGCATGCGTCACGGGCTCAGGTGCCAATCGCCGCCCGACCTCGGTGAGTACCACCATCACTTCGAGCTGACCGGCCTCTTCGGGGTCGAATCCCAGTCCGAGGATGCCGGTTTCAGCCAGCTGGGTCCACACCTCCTTGCTCCAGCCCAGATCGGAGGCGATCGCCTTGTTGCGGCTCTCGGCGTCGTAGCTGCGGGACAGCAACTCCCGGGTGGTGTCGCGCAGCAGTACCTGTTCGTCACTCAACTGAAAGTCCATGGCTTTACCTCTTTTTCTCCGACAAGGGGGCCTGTCTCACAAGCCGAGAATGGTCGACGCGATGATGGTGCGCTGTACTTCGTTGCTACCGCCGTAGATCGACGTCTTGCGGTAGTTCAGGTAATGCGGTGCGCTGCTTTGCGCCCACTCCGGAGAGGCGACGTCCTTGCCGGCTTCGAACGGCAGTGCGTCCGGGCCCGCGACCTCGACGAGCAACTCCGTGGCGATCTGTTGCAGCTGGCTCCCGCGCAGCTTGAGCACCGACGACGCCGGATTGGGCTTGCCGTCCACCGAGCCCGACGCCACCCGCATCTGGGTGAGTTCCAATGCCAGCAGTTCGTTTTCGGCTTCGGCGACCCGAGCGGCGAACAGCGGATCCTTGAGCAATCCGTTCTCGGTGGCCCGCTTCTTCACTTCGGCGATCTTGACCTTGCTGCGGCCTACCTGCGCGATCCCGGTCCGCTCGTTCCCCAGCAGGAACTTCGCGTAGCTCCAGCCTTGATTCTCTTCTCCGACAAGCTGATCGGCGGGTACCCGGACGTCCTCGAAGAACACCTCGTTGACCTCGACGCTGCCGTCGATCAGCTTGATCGGGCGCATCGTGATGCCGGGAGTGTCCAGATCGATGAGCAGGAACGAGATGCCGGCCTGCTTTTTCGGCGCCTGCGGGTCGGTGCGGACCAGGCAGAAGATCCAGTCGGCGTACTGACCGAGCGTCGTCCAGGTTTTCTGGCCGTTGACGACGTAGCTGTCGCCGTCACGCAGGGCCGTGGTGCGCAGCGACGCCAAGTCCGAGCCGGCTTCGGGTTCGGAGAATCCCTGGCACCACCAGATGTCGAGGTTCGCCGTCGGCGGCAGGAACCTTTGCTTGGTCTCCTGTGAACCGAACTCGGCGATCACCGGGCCGACCATCTTGGCGTTGAAGTTCAGTGGCTCCGGCACACACGCGAGCTGCATCTCGTCCAGCCAGATCTGGTGCTGGGTCGGTGTCCAGTCTTTGCCGCCCCACTCGACGGGCCAGCTGGGCACCGCGAGTCCGTGATCGTTGAGGATCTTGTGGCTGGTGGCGATGTCGTCGCGGCCGTACCCCTCGCCCTGACGGATCCGCTCGCGGATGTCTGCGGGGATCTTCGTCGTGTAAAACTCGCGCAGCTCGTCGCGGAAGGCGGCTTCATCCTTCGTAAGCGCCAGTTGCATGACAGCCTCCTCTGCTGGGTCTGACGGTCCTGCATGCACGGTATCCGTCATCCCAACCAACCAGTCAGGCGGCTCCGCGTCAGGGGAGTTGTGCACAGTCCGGGATCTGTCCACAGCGGGGGCGGGTGACGCCGCGCGACGACCCCGCGATGACGGTCAACGCACCTACCGTCGCCGCATGCGCACAGAACTGCCCGTCGAGCGGTTGCACCGACGTCTCGGTGCCAAACCGGACTCCGTCGCTCACCCAGACCGCGATGTCGACGACGACGACGCCGATAGCGACCCGAATTCCCTGCTGCCGCGCTGGCTTCCGGACGGCTCGACGGACCACGACGGCTTGCTGGCCAGGGTGCGTGCCGACCCGGGCCGCGCGGGTGCCATCGCCTTGGCCGCGATCGCAGCCATTGCGGTGCTGGTGACGATCTTCACGCTGATGCGTGAACAGCCCGCTCCGGTGGTGTCGGCCAAGCTGCCGCCGGTCGACATGGCGGCGACGGCCAGCCACGGCGGTGGCGCGAGGCCGTCGGATCGGCCCAACCAGCCGGTGGTGGTCAGCGTGGTGGGCCTGGTGCACACGCCCGGCCTGGTCACCTTGCCGCCGGGCGCGCGCATCGCCGACGCGTTGAAGGCCGCGGGCGGCGTGCTGGACGGCGCCGACACCGTCGGGCTCAACATGGCGCGTCAGGTGGACGACGGAGAACAGATCGTCGTGGGGATCGCGCCGGTCAGGGGGCAGCCCAGCGTGCTGGGCAGCTCGGTGAGCTCCGGCACGGCTGCGGCCGGCCCGTCGAGCACCGCGACGCGCCCCGGCAAGTCCGGCGCGGCTGGGGTGATCAACCTCAACACCGCGACCCTGCAGCAGCTGGACGCGCTGCCCGGCGTCGGGCCGGTGACCGCCAAGGCGATCGTGTCCTGGCGGGAAGCCCACGGCAAGTTCACCAGCGTCGACCAACTGGGCGACGTCGACGGCATCGGCCCCGGGCGGCTGGAAAAACTGCGCCCGCTGGTCCGTGTCTGAGGCTGGTGGAACCCGCCGACATCGATGCCCGCCTGGTGCCGGCCGCGGTGATGAGTTGGATCGTGACCGCGGCGGGAATCTTGTGGCCGATCGGAAACGCCGTCGCGTCGTTGTGCGCCGCGATGGCGGTGTGCGGAGCGCTGCTGTGGCGCGCCGAATGCGGCAGGCCGCGGATGCGGACCATCGGGATCGGGCTGCTCGCCGCCGGTGTGGTCGGGGCGGGCTTCGGGTTTGCGATCGCGTTGCGCGCCAACGCAGTTGCGCATCATCCAATCACCGCTGCATTCGGCACCGGCGCGGACGTGGCGCTCACGCCCACGCAGAGCGCGACGCCGGTGGGCCGTGGCCAGCTGATGTTCCGCGCCGCGCTGCGACAGCTGGGGCCCGCCGAGACCTCGGGCCGGGTGGTGGTTTTCGCGCCGGCGCGCAGCTTCGCCGCCGTGATGGTGGGCCAGCCGCTGCGCTTCCGGGCCAGGATCACCAGGCCCACCCGCCATGACCTGACGGTGGCCGTGGTGAACGCGATCGGTGCGCCGACGACGGGTCGCGCCGGGCCGGTGAATCGCGCCGCGTACGCGGTTCGCGCGGAATTCGCTGCCGCGTGCCGTCGCGTGCTGCCGGCCGATCAGGCGGCGATGCTGCCGGCTCTGGTTCTCGGCGACATGTCGATGGTCACCCCGATCACCACCCAGGAATTTCGGACGGCCGGGCTGACCCATCTCACCGCGGTATCGGGGGCGAACGTCACGATCGTGTGCGGCGCTGTGCTGTTTTCGTCGCGGCTCGTCGGACCGCGGGTCGCGGTCGCGCTGGCCGGTACGGCCCTGCTGCTGTTCGTCGTCGTGGTGCAGCCCACGGCCAGTGTGTTGCGCGCCGCGGTGATGGGCGCGATCGCGTTGACGGGCGTGTTGTCGGCGCGGCGTAGACAGGCGATTCCGGCCCTGTCGGCGACCGTGCTGGTGTTGATGCTGGTCGCGCCGCACATGGCCGTCGATGTGGGCCTGGCTCTGTCGGTGGTGGCGACGGCGGCGCTGGTGGTCGTTGCGCCGGTGTGGTCGCGACGTCTGGTGGCGGCGGGCTGGCCGAAGTGGGTGGCCGACGCCGTCTGCGTGGCGTGCGCGGCGCAGTTGGTGACGGCCCCGCTGATCGCCGGTATCTCCGGCCGGGTGAGCCTGGTTGCCGCCGCGGCCAACCTCGCGGTCGCGGCGCTGGTCGCACCGATCACCGTGCTGGGCACCGCGGCGGCCGCGGCGTGCATGTTCTGGCCGCCCGGGGCGCAGCTGCTGATCCGGTTCACCGGCCCCGAGGTGTGGTGGTTGTTGCGGATCGCGCACTGGGCGGCGAGCGTTCCCGCCGCGAGCCTGCCGGTGCCGCCCGGGTTGCCCGGCGTGTTGGCTGTCGGTGCCGTAGGGCTGCTGGCCGTGCTGCTGTGGCGGTGGCGATGGTTTCGGACCGGGATGGCGCTCGCGGCCGTAGCGCTGCTCGCCTGGTCGTTGTCCGGTCTGCTGACAGGGGCCGGTGGGTCTGTCGGCACGACGTGACACGATCGACCGGTGAGCCAGCAGGATTCGGCATTGCATCTGGTGTTGGGCGACGAGGCTCTGCTCGTCGAGCGCGCCGTCGCCGACGTGCTACGGGCGGCCCGCAAACGCGCGGGCACCGACGACGTTCCGGTGAGCCGGGTACGGGCCGGCGACGTCGGCGTTTACGAGTTGGCCGAATTGCTCAGCCCGTCGCTGTTCGCCGACGAGCGCATCGTCGTGCTGGAAGCCGCCGGTGAAGCCGGCAAGGAAGCCGCCGAGCTGATCGCCAGCACCGCCACCGACGTCCCGATCGGCACCGAGCTGGTCGTCGTGCATTCCGGCGGCGGGCGCGCCAAAGCCCTGGCCAATCAGCTACGCGCACTTGGTGCCCAGGTGCATCCGTGCGCGCGAATCACCAAACCCGGTGAACGAGTGGACTTCGTGCGCAAGGAGTTTCGCGCACTGAAGGTCAAGGTCGATGATGACGCGGTCAGCGCACTGATCGATGCGATCGGCTCCGACATACGTGAACTCGCCTCGGCCTGTTCACAATTGGTCGCCGACACCGGAGGAAGCGTCGACGCCGCGGCGGTGCGGCGCTACCACAGCGGCCGGGCCGACGTGAAAGGCTTCGACATCGCTGACCGGGCCGTGGTCGGTGACGTCGAAGGTGCGGTCGAAGCGCTGCGGTGGGCGATGCTGCGCGGTGAACCACACGTGGTGTTGGCCGATGCGCTGGCCGAGGCCATCCACAGCATCGGTCGGGTCGGAGGGCTCTCCGGTGACCCGTACCGGCTGGCCGGCGAACTGGGGATGCCGCCGTGGCGGGTGCAGAAGGCGCAAAAACAGGCCCGCCGCTGGTCACGCGACTCGGTAGCGACGGCGATGAGGTTGGTGGCGGCGCTCAACGCCGACGTCAAGGGCGCAGCCGCGGATGCGGACTACGCCCTGGAAGCTGCGGTGCGGAAGGTCGCCGAGTTAGTGGCGGAGTGACTCAGGTCAGAGCTTGTGCAGCGCGTGGGCGAGCGCGGACTTCTTGTTGGCGGCCTGGTTCTTGTGGATCACGCCTTTGCTGGCAGCCTTGTCCAGCTTGCGACTGGTGGAGACCAGCAGTTCGGCGGCCTTGTCCTTCTCGCCTGCCTCAGCGGCCTCGCGGAACGCGCGCACAGCCGTGCGAAGCGACGACTTCACCGACTTGTTGCGCAGGCGTGCGCGCTCGTTGGTGCGGTTGCGCTTTTGCTGCGACTTGATGTTGGCCACGCGTAATTCCTTCGACGTAAACTTTTGGCGGCTTGTGGTGTCACGGTTTGCCGCAGCGATCTCACGCTTGAGCGGCGACTGCCTAGGGTATCAGTCCGCGATGCAATCTCCCAAAGCGAAGACCCCGGACCTGCAGAGCCAGACGATCTGATGCAGCATGGCACAGTGGCCCTTCGAACCTTGCCTGGAGAAACCAAACGGCAACAGCGCAGCAAGCCGCCTTACGACCACATCTTCGACGGCTATAACTCCGCGGCCGATTGCTACGGCGAAGCCTTTGACGAGATGTTCGACGGCCAGGGCAACGTCCGTGGGCCCTACAAAGGCATCTATAAGGAACTGGCGCCGTCGGATGCGTCCGACCTCGATGACCGCGCCGAGGCGCTAGCCCGCGCGTTCGTCGACCAGGGCATCACGTTCTCGTTGTCCGGCCAGGAACGGCCGTTTCCGCTGGACCAGGTCCCGCGAGTGATCTCCGCCGCCGAGTGGACGCGGCTGGAGCGCGGCATCACCCAGCGCGTCAAGGCCCTCGAGGCGTACCTGGACGACATCTACGGCGACCAGGAGATACTGCGGGACGGCGTGATCCCGCGCCGGCTGATCACCTCCTGCGAGCACTTTCACCGGCAGGCCGTCGGCATCGTGCCGCCCAACGGCGTGCGCATCCACGTTGCGGGCATCGACATGATCCGCGACGAGAAAGGCACCTGGCGGGTCCTGGAGGACAACCTGCGTTCGCCGTCCGGGGTTTCGTACGTGATGGAGAACCGGCGCACGATGGCGCGGGTCTTCCCGAACCTGTTCGCCAGCCACCGGGTACGCGCCGTCGACGATTACGCCGCGCACCTGCTACGGGCGCTGCGTGCCTCCGCCGCTACCAACGAGGCCGACCCGACGGTCGTCGTGCTGACCCCGGGTGTCTACAACTCGGCGTATTTCGAGCATTCGCTGCTGGCCCGTCAGATGGGTGTCGAGCTGGTCGAGGGCCGCGACCTGTTCTGCCGGGACAACCAGGTCTACATGCGCACCACCGAGGGCGAAGTGCAGGTCGACGTCATCTATCGGCGCATCGACGACATCTATCTGGACCCGATGCAGTTCCGCCCCGATTCGGTGTTGGGTGTGGCCGGCCTGCTCAATGCGGCCCGCGCGGGCAACGTGGTGATCTCCAGCGCCATCGGCAATGGGGTGGGCGACGACAAGCTCGTCTACACCTATGTGCCGACCATCATCGAGTACTACCTGGGCGAGAAGCCGCTGCTGGCCAACGTGGACACCTACCGGTGCTGGTTGGACGACGAGCGCGAAGAGGTTCTCGACCGGGTCGATGAGCTGGTGATCAAGCCTGTCGAGGGCTCGGGGGGCTACGGCATCGTCTTCGGCCCGGAAGCGTCCACCAAAGAGCTGAACGCGATCAGTAAGAGCATCCGCGACGACCCACGTGGCTGGATTGCTCAGCCGATGATGCAGCTGTCGACCGTTCCGACGCAGATCGGTGACACGCTCACGCCCCGCTACGTCGACCTGCGGCCCTTCGCGGTCAACGACGGCGACGACGTGTGGGTGTTGCCCGGCGGCCTGACCCGGGTGGCGCTGGTCGATGGGTCGCGGGTGGTCAACTCGAGTCAGGGCGGCGGATCCAAGGACACCTGGGTGCTGGCGTCGCGCACGTCGGCGGCCGACCGTGAGCTCGGCGCCGCCGAGGTGGTGAAGAAGCTGCCCAAGACGGTCACCACGAACGGCGAGGCGGACGGCGACAAGTCGCAGCACCAGAAGCAGTTCCAGCAGCAGAGAATGCCGAAGTCGGAACCGGTTGTGGCACAACAGCCGAGTCAACAGCAGCAGCTGCGGCGGCGGGGGGTGACACGCTGATGCTCGCTCGCAATGCCGAAGCGCTGTACTGGATCGGTCGCTACGTCGAGCGGGCCGACGACACGGCGCGCATCCTCGACGTCACGGTGCACCAACTGCTGGAGGATTCCAGCGTCGATCCCGATCACACGTCACGAGTGCTGTTGCAGGTCTTGGGGATTGAAGCGCCCGACACCGAATTGGAAGTCTGGTCGCTGACCGACCTGGTTGCGTTCCAACGCAACACCACCGGCGGCGGTACGTCGATCGTCGACGCCATCACCGCCGCGCGGGAGAACGCCAGGTCTGCTCGCGAGGTGACGTCGACCGAGACATGGGAGTGCCTGAACACCACTTTCAATGCGCTGGGTGAACGGGAGCGGGCCGCCAAACGGCTGGGCCCGCACGAATTCTTGTCGTTCATCGAAGGTCGGGCCGCGATGTTCGCCGGTCTTGCCGATTCGACGTTGTCACGCGACGACGGTTACCGCTTCATGGTGTTGGGCCGCGCAATCGAACGGGTGGACATGACGGTGCGCATGTTGTTGTCGCGGGTGGGCGACAGCGCAGTGTCCCCGGCGTGGGTCACCGTGCTTCGTTCCGCCGGCGCACACGACACCTACCTGCGCACCTATCGCGGTGTGCTGGACGCCAATCGGGTCGTCGAATTCATCCTGTTGGACCGCCTTTTCCCGCGGTCGATCTTCTACTCGCTGAAGTTGGCCGAGCACAGCCTCGACGAACTGCTGCACAGTCGGGGCAGTCGCGTCGGCGCCACGTCCGAGGCTCAGCGTCTGTTGGGACGCGCGCGCAGTGAGCTTGAATTCGTGCGGCCCGGGGTCCTGCTCGAATCGCTGGAGACGCGGCTCGCCGGGCTGCAGAAGTCATGTTTCGACGTCGGAGAAGCGTTGTCGGCGCAGTACTTCCACGCCGTGCCGTGGGTCGCCTGGTCTGATGCCGGTTACCGCGATCCGCTACCGACCGGGCAGGGGAAGAACTGATGTGGCGCAACCGCGTTCTGCACGCGACCGGCTACGCCTACCCGTCGCCTGCGACGGCGTCGTACAACGAAGCCCGGCTCACGCCTAGATCGGACTCCCGGCAGAACGTCGTCCTCAACCGGGTCGAAACGGTCCCTGCGACAAGGTCGTACCGATACGTCGACTACTGGGGCACGGCGGTGACGGCGTTCGACTTGCACGCGCCCCACACGGAGTTGACCGTGACATCCGCGTCGGTGGTCGAAACCGACCGGCCCGACCCCATAGCCGAGAAGCTGTCCTGGTCCGATCTGCGGCAGGAGGCGGTCATCGATCGCTACGACGAGGTGCTGCGTCCGACCGATTACACGCCGGCGAGCAAACGCATTGCGGCCGTGGGCAGGCGGATCGCCAAGGAACACGAACCCGCCGATGCCGTGCTCGCGGCGGCCGCCTGGGTGCGTAGCGAACTCGATTACGTCAAGGGCAGCACCGGGGTGCACACGTCCGGCTCGGACGCCCTGCGCGAAGGCAAAGGCGTCTGCCAGGACTTTGTTCACCTGTCACTGATGGTGTTGCGCAGCATGGGAATTCCCGCGCGCTACGTGTCCGGGTATCACCATCCCGACGCCGACGCGGTGATCGGGGAGACCGTCGACGGGCAGAGTCATGCGTGGATTCAGGCGTGGACCGGCAGTTGGTGGGACCACGATCCGACCAACGACAGCGACATCAACGAGCAGTACGTGACCGTCGGTGTCGGCCGCGACTACGCCGACGTCTCTCCGCTGAAGGGCATCTACCACGGGCAAGGCGCTACCGATCTCGATGTGGTTGTCGAGATCACCCGATTGGCATAGTCCGGCGGTCACACGTCGTGGATGCCGAGCAGACCGTCTTGCAGCGCTCGGGCGAACAACGCTGCCTTAGACGGGGCGGGCCGGTTTATCTCGCGGTATCGCCGCCGGATCCGCTGTAGATGGGTCCGAACGGTGCTCGGAGCAATGTGGAGCTGCTGGCTGACTCCGTCTTTGTTGTCGGTGAGCAGCCACGCGATGAGGACGCGCCGTTCTTGCTCGGTGAGTTCCGGGCGCCCATGCTGTTGCGCGGCCTGCATAGCGGCGGTTGCCAGGGGTCCGAGATGCTCAGTGCCCCGGTGAGCGGCCGTGATGGCGTCGATGAGGTGTTGCGGTGATTCAGTCTTGACGATGTAGTCGGTGGCGCCGGCGTCGAGACAGTTCAGGATGATTTCGGCGGAGGCGATACGGGAGTATGCGACAACTCGATGTTGTAGATCGCAGAGTTGTTGCAGGCCAGCGTAATCGGGCGGCTGCTCCCCGCGTTCAGGGTCGTAGACGATCACTGCCGCCGTTTTAAAGTGGCGCTGGTGCTCGTGGAGAAACTGGGCCACCGAGCGGTAGGCGGGCAAGGTGTCTGTCGGGATGGCGGCGTTCGCGACCCAGTGCCGGACACCGGTGTGAACGATGGGGTGGTCATCGATCACGACCAGCGGTACTGGGCCAGTGGCGTCGATGCCCTGTATGTCGCCCGCCGGTTCGCCGAAGCGCGACGACTCGCGAGTCGGTTTCCTCCCTGCCGACGCGCCATTCGGGGCGACCTTCTTGGGTCGTGTTCCAGCGCTCGTCCGGCTGGTCGCTCTGCTGAGATTGGCCGGAAACGGCCCTGGGCCATCGCCTGCGCGAGATGGCCCAGCATGCATACGAATCATGTTGTCATTCCTGCTGATTCGTGCTTCAGCGCGCGGTAGCCCGTATCGGCCGAATGATCAAGCTCCACACGCAGCTTCAGATACACCACCGTACCCGCGCCGATCTCACCCCTCGCCAGATCAGCACGGCCCGCAGGTGTCGGCCGCGACCCAGCGCGCATTTGCCGATGCTCGCCCGCCATGGCTACCTCCCCCTTGGACCAAGAGACCGGCCGCTTGGAAGTGTCCGGTACGTGGTGTACCGGGCGAGGTTAGCGGGACAACCCGTACCATGTAAAGCATGAGTTCGAGCACACGACGTGACGCGGTCCCGAACGGTGCTGTTGACGGGCGAGCGGCCCGCTGGTCGGGACAGCGCAGTAAGCGTCGCGCCGAGTTCGTCGACGCGGCGCTACAGGCAATCGCCCACTACGGTCCGCAGGCCTCGACCGAGCAGGTCGCCGATCATGTCGGGGTGACCCGCACCAAGCTCTACCGGTATTTCGACGGTGCCGCCGACCTGCACCGCAGCGTCGCCCGGCAGGCCAGCGACCTGCTGACTGGACTGCAGAGCCCGACGTGGAATACGACCGCGCGGCCGATGGACATGATCGCCAACAGCGTGTCGGTGCATCTGCGGTGGCGCATCGAGAACCCGAATCTCTATGAATATCTGAGCCGTCATTCGCTCAGCGATGACGCCCACGGCGTCGCCGCGATACATGACGTCAACAACACCGTCGCGACGAATCTCGCTGCGGTCATCGGCGCCGTCCTGCGCACCTTCGGTCTGGATGAACGCCCCGCGGTGCCGTTGGCCTTCGGGTCTGTCGGTTTCGTCGAAGCCGCCGCAACTCGCTGGCTCAACGACCCCGAACCCGCGCCGCTGCCGGAATTCACCACGCAACTGTCCGAGTGGATGTGGGCGCTGTGGAACAGCACACTGCAAGCGGGCGGCATCCACCTCGATCCACACCAATCCATCGAGTCGCAACACTTCTGACCGCCACCTCAGCTGGGTGTTCATCTGATTTCGCTCAGCTGCTGTCATGTCGGCCCATCTCGCCGTAGCCTGGATGTGAACCTGATCACACTCGGCTGGAGGCCTCATGCGGATTGCAGATGTGTTGCGCGGCAAAGGCGGCGCGGTGGTGACGATCAACCCCGACGCGACGGTGACCGAACTGCTCGACGGGCTCGCCAGTCACAACATCGGCGCGATGGTCGTGGTCGGTCCCGACGGTGTCAAAGGGATCGTCTCGGAGCGTGACGTGGTGCGACAGTTGCACGCCAACGGAGCGGCGGTACTTTCCCGGCCGGTCAGTCAGATCATGACGTCGGTGGTGTCGACCTGCAGCAAGTCAGACACGGTGGACAGCCTCACGCTGTTGATGACGGAGAACCGGGTGCGCCACGTGCCGGTGGTCGAAGACGGCGAGCTGATCGGCATCGTCAGCATCGGCGACGTGGTGAAAACCCGGATGCAAGAGCTGGAAAGCGAGCACGAGCAACTGCAGTCCTACATCACCCAGGGGTAGGTCAGCTCCAGGAGTAGTCGCGGCGTAGCCGCGCAGCCACGATCTCGAAGACACTGCGGTCCAGAATCGCCCCTTCTCGGCGAATGCCTTCTTCGGGGACGTCGAGCACGCGGTCGAGCCGCACCCAGCTGGGCCTGCCGGCGTCGTCCCAGCTGCCGCTACCGATGCTCACCCAGGATCGTTCGGCAGCGTGTCGGTCCTGACTGGACAACATCAACCCGAGCAACGTCGTTCGATCGCGACCCACGACCAGCACCGGGCGGTCTTTGCCGCGGGACGGGTCGTCTTCATAGGTCACCCAGGTCCACACGATTTCGCCCGGGTCGGCCCGGCCGTCGAGGTCGGGGGCATAGACCAGCTTGCGGGCCCGGTGCGCGGTCGGCACGCTGGTCTGGGTCACCGGCCTGCCCCCAGCGATCTCAGCCGGCGGTTCGACCGCGACGGCGGCGGCGATGACGTCCAGTCCGATCTTGATGCCCCGCTGCAGGGCAGGTGATCGTTGCAGCTGGCGAACCAATTTCGGCGCTTCGTTGAACACCAGGTTTTCGGCGAGCCGCTGGAACGTCCTCCACTGTGTCGCCATCTTCGCCAGCATAGGTCGGCACACGATGAGCGTGGTGGTCCGGCGGCACCCTGCGCACCAAAACTCTAGGGCAATCCCCTATTGCCTTAGCTCCCAGTTTTCACACAGGATCGTCTAAGTATTCGCTTATGTAGAGCTAATCGCCGACTAGTCCGCCAGCTGGTCCGAACGGAGACCCGAAGATCGTGAGCACACCGCAACCTGAGCAGTCCGAGAGCCTCGTCACCATCCAGAACCTCGAGCACCCGCGGTCCATCACACGCCGGATCAGAGCGTGCCTGACGCTGGCCGGCGCCGCGGCCGCCGGGGCGGTCACTCTGGCGGCAACCAGTCGAGTGGCGCTGCTCTGAGCCGAGCGCCGAACGGTCGTCCGGCGCTGAAAAGCGAAGCGCGCTAAAGCCGTAACAACGTCCGAACCAAGTTCGATGCTGCACGCGAGTGCCGAGGCTGACGGACGCTGGCGCCTGTCCGAACGCCTGATTCTCAGCTAGCCACTGCTATGCCCTTCGCCGTGACGCCATCTTGGCGGCACGGGCAAGCCGCCTCCTGGTCGTGGTTTCCCTGCGTACGGACGTGTTGTCGTGAACGAGCGTGCGTGCCGTTAGTCCGAACGGATGAATCCCAAGCGGAAAACTTCTCGAGAACCTAGGAGATTGTTATGTTCCTCTCAGGTTTTGCCCCAGGGGAGGGCTTTGGGGGGACCTCCGACGATTACGCCCGGACCGTCGGTGGAAATTTTCGAAAGGTAACCATGAACATCCGTAAAATCGCCGCGGCCGCCGCCTTCGCGACCGGAGCGACTGTCGCGTTCGCGCCGCTTGCAGCCGCGGCGCCCGACCCCACTCTTGTCACTGACACGCTCGACAGCGAGATCTCATCGCTGAACTCTGGTTTTGAGCTCGACGCCCTGTTCGCGGGTGACTCCGCCGACATCACCAAGGCCACGACCCCCGGCACATTCGACACGTTCACGACGACACCGGATCTGACTAAAGACGCCCCGCCCTTGGTTGCCGGCACCGCCGACTACGGTCAGGTCACGCCCTTGGAGACCGAACTGTACGGGGCGAACCCCATCTTGGCGGGCATCTCGTCGGACACCGGGCCGTACAACGAGTACAACGGCGCGCTGGTTGAGTACGACAACGCATACAACGTCGCGCTGTACGCAGCGGAGAACAACGGCGCGCTCGACACCAACGTCGGCGACTACATCGAAAACAACGCGCTCAACCACGCGCTGACCCTGGGCAGCGCGTCCGCCGCAGAGCAGTACCTCATCAACTTCGGCAATGGCGACCTAGAGGGTTACTACGCCGACTTCGCGCCGGCGCAGACAGCGACCGCGCCCAGCGACATCTACCAGCTCGAGGCCAACGAGATTGTCCAGCTCAACAACCTATTTGAGCTCGACGGCAAGCTCGCTGGTGTCTACACAGACATCGTTCCCAACACGGCTGCTAACACCAACGTGGGCTTCGACACCATTCCGGTCGGCGACCTGAACACGTCCTTTAACGACCTGGTCACCGGACTCAACCCGACCAACGTCTCGACTGACCCGGGCTCGTACGACGTGTTGAACGGTGCGCTGACCGAGTTCTACAACGCGTTCAACGTCGAGGACTACTCGCTGCTGAACAACGGCGCCATCCTTCCCGTCGCGGACCTGTTCGGAAGTCATGACTTCCTGGCCAGCGGCGTCGCGACGGCCGTCAGCGACTACCTCGCGCTCGGCTACCAGGACCTGCTGGGCTACTTCTGAGCCGACGGCTCTGATCCCGCAGTACTGAGTTCCACAACGAACCCCCGGAGGATGGCGGGTTCACGCGGTCGTCGCAGCACTCTCGATTGGAGAGGTTGCGGCGACCGTGTCGTTTTCGGAGGACTGTGTTCGGTTTGGGGATCGGCTAGCAAAGCTTGTTGATGCCGGTGTTTCGGTGAAAGAAGCGGCTGTATCGCTGGGGATTTCACCGAGTCGGTGTTATGCCATCTTGCGGGCGGCGGGCCGGCCGGTGGGGTCGGCGCGGCGAGCCGGCCGCGCTGTCGATGCTGTCCAGGTGGCCGCGGTGTTCGCCACAACCGGCTCGATTAATCAGGCCGCGAAAGCCTGCGGCGTGTCACACGGCCTCGCGCGAGGCCTGTTGGTGTCCCAGGGCCTGGTCTCATCGGTGCGTCAACCGGTGGGTAAGGCTGAGGCCAGGCGCCGGTTCTTCGAACTGCTTGCCGCTGGATGGTCAGCCACGCGTGCTGCCCGTGAGGTCGGCGTGCATGAGCGGACCGGCCGGGACTGGCGCACCGGGGCCCGCAAAGTTGGCAACACGCGGGTCCTTGCCGATGGCACGGTCATCGATTACACGACCGGCACGCGCTACACACAGCCAGTGAAGACCGAAAATTCCTACCGTGTGGCCACTGGTGTGCCCGAACTCAGTGGCCGGTATCTGTGCTTGACCGATCGACTCGCCATCGCTGATGGATTACAGGCCGGCCACACGCTGGGGGTGATTGCCGCCGGGATAGGCAAGCACACCTCGACGGTGTCGCGAGAAATCCGTGGCCGCAGTGTCGAGGGGTTGTATCTGCCTTATCGTGCTCACGCCGCTGCGGTGGTGGCCCGCGCTCGCCCAAAACAGTCCAAACTGGTCATCAACGACAAGCTGCGCCGGGCGGTGCGCAACGGGTTGAGACAGCGATTGTCACCCGAGCAGATCTCTCATCGCCTGGTCAAAGATTTCCCGGCCGATGAGAGTATGCGGGTGAGCCACGAAACGATCTATCAGGCGCTGTACTTCCAGGCCCGAGGTGGACTCAAACGCGAAGTGGCTCAAGCACTTCGCTCTGGCCGCACGCGACGCAAACCGCACCGCAGCCCCGATCAGCGCACCCACCGGTTCGTTGATCCGATGATCATGATCAGCGAGCGGCCCGCTGAAGTCGCCGACCGTGCCGTGCCCGGGCACTGGGAGGGCGACCTGATTATGGGCGAGGGCAATAAGACCGCGATCGCCACCCTGGTCGAACGCGCCACCCGCTACACGATGCTGGTGCACCTCCCGCACGGCCATCATGCCGAAGCCGTGCGCGATGGGCTGATCTCCACGATCGCCACACTGCCCGTGCACCTGCGTGGATCGCTGACCTGGGATCAAGGCGCCGAGATGGCCCGCCACAAACAGTTCTCCATAGCCACCGACATGGCGGTCTATTTCTGCGATCCGGCCAGCCCCTGGCAGCGCGGCACCAACGAAAACACCAACGGACTGCTCCGGCAGTACTTCCCCAAAGGAACCGACCTCAGCGTGTTCGGGCCCGAAGACCTCGAACACGTCTCCCAGCAACTCAACGGCCGCCCACGCAAAACGCTCGACTGGGACACCCCAGCCGAGCGCTTACGTGATCTACTACAGGCTCAATAACCAGCAGTGTTGCAACGACCCCTAAAAATCGCCGATCACTCCGGGGGTTTCGTTGTGCCCGTACCGTGCCGCGGCGGCAGATAGCAGAAAGCGCCGGAGCTCCCCGCCCCGGCGCTTTCTGTTCTGGTGTCTTAGAAAAGACTGCCCAGGTCGGTCAGCACAGTGCTGAAGTCAGTGCCGAGGTTACTCAGGTCACTGAAGCTGCTGCTGAAGTCGGTCAGAACGGCACTGAGGTCGGTAAGACCGGTCGTGTCGCCGGTGAGCGAAGTCAGGTAACCCTCGAAGTCTCCGGCCGCGAAACTGTAGTCCGCGTTGGCAATCGACGTCAGGTCGGTGTCAAAGCTCGACGTACCCACGGCAGAGGTGAGGTCCGCAAGTGTGACGTCGGCGCCGGCGGGGATCGGCGGCCCACCAGTGGCGGTGAACTCCGCGAGAATCGCGGTCTCCGACTCGGTCGCGGTGGCGCCCAACGACTGGTTGAGCTGGTCTTCGCCGACCAGGGTGTTCAGGAACAACCCCTCGAAGAGCCTGCTCTCGGCGCCGTTGAAGTCCCCGCTGTAGATGGGGCTTGCGCCAGTGGCGTCAAGGTCGGTCGTTGCCTCCGAGGTGCTGGTCGCCGTGGCTAATGTGCTGAACAGCTGCTCTTCTGCTCCGGTCGGCCCCAACACGTCGTTGTAGAGAGCGGTGTCGTAAGCGCTCTCGTCGGTCAGTAGCGTCGTGTAGTCGTCCACCAGCGCGACGTCACGGTGCACGGTCGGCACGCCCTGCTGTGCCACAGATGACCCGTCGAACGGCAGCGACCCGAAGAGTCCTGCCGCCGCGACCGCAGCGGCGCCGAGCACCGTCCGCTTCGTTCCAGCCTTCATGAATTTCCTTCCCCGCAATCGGTGTGGGCCGCTGGCACAACTGCCACTGGAGTCTTCCCAGACAGCGCGACAGAATTAGAGCCACGTTCGATCGCGTGGACGCTGTGCCGACTGGTGAAAACCCCGTCCTCCCCATATAAGGACACCTGAGCTCTTCTCAGATGCGCTTAAGGTACCGCTTAAGGTTCGCAAACGTCCAGTTAAATGTTGACGCGATTTTAATGAATTCTGAAAAGTGCCTTTTCGCAGGTGAAAGCACCTGCGCAAACGATCTTGAGGCAGCACTTCGGCCGCTGACAAATTGACGAAGAATTGCCAAAATATCTGCAAAATCAGACGTATGGTCCAATTAATTAGACTAATTGGAAAATGCGCAGATATTGTCGCCGTCCGATGCCAGGACACCATTGTGCATTCAAGAAATCGCCGGTCGTCGGCGTCGTCGCAGTCGGAGCGGCACTCGCGGGTGACCTCGACCGCGACGCCGCCCCGTGCCGCGATTGTGCTGCAGCGCCCGTCCGCCGATACCCTGGAAGCGCCTAAGCCCGGCTTCACCAGGAGATTCCCATCAGCAGTTTCGCCGACCAGACCTTCACCGCGCCGGCGCAGATTCGGAACTTCTGCATCATCGCCCATATCGACCACGGCAAGTCCACGCTGGCCGACCGGATGTTGCAGCTCACCGGCGTCGTCGACGAGCGGTCGATGCGCGCCCAGTACCTCGACCGGATGGACATCGAACGCGAGCGCGGCATCACCATCAAGGCCCAGAACGTGCGGCTGCCGTGGGTAGTCGACGGCACCGAGTACGTGCTGCATCTCATCGACACCCCCGGTCACGTCGACTTCACCTACGAGGTGTCCCGCGCGCTGGAGGCCTGCGAGGGCGCGGTGCTGCTGGTCGACGCCGCCCAGGGCATCGAAGCGCAGACCCTGGCCAACCTGTACTTGGCGCTCGACCGCGGTCTGCACATCATTCCGGTGCTGAACAAGATCGACCTGCCCGCCGCCGATCCGGACCGCTATGCCGGCGAGATCGCTCACATCATCGGCTGCGAGCCCGGCGATGTCCTGCGCGTATCAGGCAAGACGGGGGAGGGCGTCACCGAACTGCTCGACCACGTGGTTCGCGAGGTGCCGGCACCGGTCGGCGACGCCAACGCGCCCACGCGCGCAATGATTTTCGACTCCGTCTACGACATCTACCGCGGTGTGGTGACCTATGTCCGGGTGATCGATGGAAAGATCACGCCGCGCGAAAAGGTCACGATGATGTCCACCGGCTCCACCCATGAGCTTCTGGAGGTGGGCATCGTCTCGCCCGAGCCGAAGGCCACCATCGGGCTCGGCGTGGGGGAGGTCGGATACCTGATCACCGGTGTGAAAGACGTCCGCCAATCCAAGGTCGGCGACACCGTCACCTCCGCGCGACACGGCGCCACCGAGGCGCTGACCGGCTATCGCGAACCCAAGCCGATGGTGTACTCCGGGCCTGTATCCCGTCGACGGCTCCGACTATCCCGACCTGCGTGACGCGTTGGAACGGCTGCAACTCAACGACGCCGCACTCACCTACGAACCCGAGACGTCGGTGGCGCTCGGCTTCGGTTTCCGCTGCGGATTTCTGGGTCTGCTGCACATGGAGATCACCCGTGAGCGTTTGGAGCGGGAGTTCGACCTCGACCTGATCTCGACGTCGCCGAACGTCGTGTATCGAGTTGTCAAAGAGGATAATTCCGAACTCGTCGTCACCAACCCGTCGGACTGGCCCGACGGCAAGATCCGCGCCGTCTACGAGCCCGTCGTCAAGACCACGATCATCACGCCCAGCGAATTCATCGGCACCATCATGGAGCTCTGCCAATCTCGGCGCGGTGAACTCGGCGGCATGGACTACCTGTCGCCCGAGCGTGTCGAGCTGCGGTACACAATGCCGTTGGGGGAGATCATCTTCGACTTCTTCGACTCGCTGAAGTCACGCACCCGCGGCTATGCCAGCCTCGATTACGAAGAGTCCGGTGAGCAGGAGGCGGACCTGGTCAAGGTCGACATCCTGCTGCAGGGTGAAGCCGTCGACGCATTCAGCGCCATCGTGCACAAGGACGGGGCCGCGGCCTACGGCAACAAAATGACCACCAGACTCAAAGAGCTCATTCCGCGTCAGCAGTTCGAGGTGCCGATACAGGCTGCGATCGGATCCAGAATCATTGCGCGGGAGAACATTCGCGCGATCCGCAAGGACGTGCTGTCGAAGTGCTACGGCGGTGACATCACCCGCAAGCGCAAGCTGCTCGAGAAGCAGAAAGAAGGCAAGAAGCGGATGAAGAATATCGGGCGGGTCGAGGTGCCGCAGGAGGCGTTCGTCGCCGCGCTGTCCGCCGACGCAGCAGGGGACAAAGGTAAGAAGTAGCAGCCGGTGACGATGGACACGCGCAAGCGCACACGGGTAGACATGTGCCCCGGCGCGTTGCGGCCGTGGCAGGCCGACGACGGGCTGCTGGTCCGAATCCGCCTCATCGGCGGCCGACTGCCCACCCACGCGCTGAGGCGCTTGTCCGAGGTCAGCCAGGACCACGCTGACGGTCGCATCTATCTGACCCGCCGCGCCAACCTGCAACTGCGCGGAATATCGGGCGACGGCGAGCAATTGACCGCGACCGCGTTGGCGGCGATCGAGTCGACGGGCCTGCTCCCGTCGCGAACCCACGAACTCGTGCGGAACGTGCTCGTGTCGCCACAGACGGGCCTGGCCGGTGGACGCGCCGACCTCCGCGAGACCGCGACCGAGCTCGACACCTCGATATGCGGCTACGCCGAACTCGCCGGCCTCCCTGGACGTTTCCTGTTCACCCTCGACGACGGACGCGGCGACGTTCTCGATCGGCTCACCGGAACCGGAAAGCGCGGAACCGACCTGGGTTTCGTCGCGCTCGGCGACGGCGAGGTACAACTGCGTGTCGGTGATCACTGGGGAGACGTCACGGCGTTGGCCGATGCCGCCGCACGGATACTCGACCTGGCGCGGCAGTTCCTCGACGTTCGCGGGACGGGCGCGAATGCGGTATGGCACGTCCGTGAGCTGATCCAGCCACTGCAGCCCGCGGTGCCCGCCGATCCCCGCATTCCGAACCAGGCTCCGCCGCTTGCCTACGGCACGGTCGCAGGCGGCATTCACCTGCCCGCCGACGATGGGGTGCTGACGCGCAGCCGAGTCGAATCGCTGCTCGAACAGGCTTGCCATGTCGAGCATCTCGTGGTCACGCCGTGGCGCGGCATCCTGATTCCCGACGCCGCGGCGGTGTCCCGATGACGGCCCGGCGGCCGACGCGACGCTACGACTACGTCGCCGACGGCCCCGCGATCTACGCGGACTCGTTCGCGACCATCCGCCGCGAAGCCGACCTGTCGCACATCCCCGCCGAGGCCGAAAAGCTGGCTGTGCGAATGGTTCACGGAACCGGTCAGCCCGACGTCGTCAGCGATCTGGTGATCCACCCCGATCTGGTCACCGCCGCGCGGTCTGCGCTACAAGCGGGCGCACCCATCCTGTGCGACGCCTACATGGTCGCGACCGGTATCACCGCGGGCCGACTTCCCGCCGCCAACGATGTGCACTGTTTCCTGCGCAATGCAAGCGTGCCCGCTCTGGCCCGGCAGTGGAACACCACCCGCACCGCCGCCGCGGTCTCGTTGTGGGAGCCGCATCTCGACGGGGCGGTCGTCGCCATCGGCAACGCCCCGACCGCCTTGTTCCACCTGCTGGAGATGATCCTCGACGGTGCGCCACGGCCCGCTGCCATCGTCGGCTGCCCAGTGGGCTTCATCGGCGCCGCGGAGTCCAAAGACGCGCTCATCTCGTTCTCCCGCGATCACCAGATCGACATTCCGTTCGTCACCGTGCGCGGCCGGCGCGGGGGATCGGCGATGACGTCGTCGGCGATCAACGCGCTGGCCTCGGAGGACGAATGACGACCGACCAGACCGCAGGCCGGTTCTACGGAATCGGCTTGGGCCCAGGGGATCCCGAGTTGATCACGCTCAAGGCCGCCCGCGTCATCGGCGAGGCCGACGTGATCGCATACCACGCCGGCGTCAAGAAGGATTCCTATGCGCGCACCATCGCCGCGGACCTCATCCCGGCGGGCGTCATCGAGGAGGAACTGCGCTATCCGATCACCACCGGGACGACGGACCATCCGGGCGGGTACGCCGGAGCGCTCGCCGACTTCTACGAGGAATCGGCCGCCAGGCTGACCGCGCATCTGCGCGCCGGACGCACCGTTGCCCTGCTGGCAGAAGGGGATCCGCTGTTCTACGGCTCCTTCATGTACATGCACGACCGGCTCAGCCCGCACTTCGTGTGCGAGGTGATCCCCGGCGTGCCGGCGTTCGCCGCCGCGACCGCGACCACCGGCTTGCCGTTGGTGCGTCAGACCGACGTCCTGACGGTGTTGCCGGGCACTTTGCCGGAGCCCGAACTCGCTCGGCGCCTTGCGGATACCGACGGCGCCATCATCATGAAACTCGGCCGCACCTTCGGGGCTGTGCGTCGCGCGCTGGTCGCCGCGGGTCGCCTCGACCACGCCATGTACATCGAACGGGCCAGCCACCCGCAGGAGCGCTGGATGCCGGTCGCCGAGGTCGACGAAGCAACCGTGCCGTACCTGTCGCTGATCGTGGTCAACGGCGATTCGGTCAACGGGCAGCGGTCCCGCACGGTGGCCGAAACAGCCAGTCCGACAACCCTTCCGGCCACCGACGTAGCTGAGCTTCTGGTCGTCGGATTGGGACCCGGACCGGACGAGTGGATGACGCCGGAGGCGACGCGTGCGCTCGCCGAAGTGCAGCACGTCGTCGGCTACGGTCCGTACGTCGCACGAGTGCCGCAGCGAGAAGGGCTGCAACGGCACGCATCCGGAAACACCGTCGAGGTCGACCGGGCACGGTTTGCTCTCGAGTTGGCGCGCAGCGGCGAGACGGTCGCCGTGGTTTCCGGTGGCGACGCTGGAGTCTTCGGCATGGCCTCGGCGGTGTTCGAGGCCGCCGACGACGACCGCTTCGCCGGAGTCCCCATTCGGGTGCTGCCCGGCGTCTCGGCCGTGCACGCCGTCGCGGCGCGGGCCGGCGCGCCGCTCGGAGCGGACTTCGCGGTGCTCAGCCTGTCCGATCGGCTCAAGCCGTGGTCGGTCATCGAGAACAGACTGCGCGCCATCGCCGACGCCGACCTCGTGCTGGCGATCTACAACCCGGCATCGCGGACCCGCGCCGACCAGATCGCCATGGCCCGCAAGATCCTGCTCGAACACCGCAGCGCCGACACGGTTGTCGTCGTCGGCCGCGACGTCGGGCGAGATGACGAGTCGTTGACCGTCACGACGCTGGGCGACATCGACACCGACGCCATCGACATGAAATGCCTTCTTCTGGTGGGCGCGTCAGCAACCCGGGCCACCCCGAGCGGCCGGGTGTGGACGCCGCGGTGGGTGCGATGACCCCGGTGCATTTCGTCGGCGCCGGACCGGGCGCCGCGGACCTGTTGACCGTCTGCGCGACGCGACTGCTCGCCGAGGCCGGCACCGTCCTGTATCCCGGCAGCTATCTGGACCCCGGAGTGCTGGAAAGCTGTTCTCCAACAGCAGATCTGATCGATACCCAGAAGCTGGACCTGGATGAGATCGTCGCTCGCATCGTCGATGCCTACCGCGGCGGCCGACGGGTCGTGCGGCTGGTGTCGGGCGACCCGACGCTCTACAGCGCCGTATCGGAACAGACCCGGCGACTCGACGCGGTGGGCGTGCCGTGGGAGATCACGCCCGGGGTGCCGGCCTATGCCGCCGCGGCGGCGCGCGTCGGTCGCGAACTCACCGTTCCGTTGGTCGCGCAATCCGTCGTCTTGACTCGCACCCAGGCGCAGTCCACCGCGATGCCGGAGACCGAGTCGTTGGCCGCGTTCGCCTCGACGCGCGCAACCTTGGTGCTGCACTTGGCCATCACCCGCACTCGGGAACTGATGGACGAATTGGCGCCGGCATACGGCCCAGCCTGCCCGGTCGTGGTGGTGTATCGGGCCACTCAGCCCGAGGAACGCGTTCTCCGCGGCACGATCGCCGATATCGCCGAGAAGGTCGAGGCGGCCGGTCTGCGTCAAGCGGCGGTGATTCTCGTCGGCGCCGCACTCGGTGAGCACCCGTGCGCGGGCGAAAGCCACCTCTACGACCCGCGGCGAGAGCGATCATGGTGAGCTCAGAGCGATGCGGTGAAGGCCCACTGTGTCACCGCACGCGCCGGGGTCCAGCCGGTGAAGGATCCGACCGGGGCGGCGTGCTCGACGTGAATGCGGGTGAGTTCGCCGCCGTGTTCGGCGTAGGCCGCGGCCAGCAGCGCCTCGGTCTGCACCGTCACCCCGTGAACGACGATCCGGCCGCCACCGCGCAGCGCGTCGAGGCATCGCTGGAGGACGCCGGACCGGGTCGCACCGCCGCCGATGAACACCGCGTCCGGAGTGCTCAGGTCATCCAACGCATCGGGCGCCGAGCCGTGGACCACTTGCAGCGCAGGCACTCCCAGGGCCTTGGCATTGCGGGCGATCCGTTCGGCGCGGCCGGCGTCGGCCTCCACCGCGACAGCCCGGCAGGCCGGGTGACTGCGCATCCATTCGATGCCGATCGAACCCGCCCCTGCGCCGACGTCCCACAGCAGCTGCCCGGGTGCGGGCAGCAGACGTGCCAGCGCGGCCGCGCGCAGATCCCGCTTGGTGAGTTGCCCGTCGTGCTCGAACGCGTCATCGGGCAACCCGGCCACCCATCCGGCGTGCAGCGGTCCATTCAAGTGCAGCGCAACGATATTCAGCCGCGGCGCGGCGCCGGAGAATTGCCCGGCTGTGGTCTCCACGATCGTCTCCTCGTCACAGCCGAGATCGCCCAGAACGACGAAACGGCTTGCGCCATATCCACGGGCGGCGAGCAATCCGGCGATGGTCGCAGGCGTGTCCTGGTCGGACGACAGCACCAACACGCGACGTCCGGGCGCCAGCTCGCGCAATACTGCGTGCACGTCGCGGCCCACGACACTGACGACCGCGGTGGACTCCGCGGACCAGCCGAGCCGCGACCGCGCCAGCGTCACCGACGACACGTGCGGGATGACGGTCACCCGGTCTGCGCCCAAGATCCCGACCAGCGTCGTACCGATGCCGCTGAGCATCGGGTCGCCGGAGGCCAGCGCGACGACTCGGCGGCCTTCGAGTTCGTGGAGCAGCTCGGGCAGTGCCGGGCTCAGCGGCGAGGGCCAGGGTTGCCGAGTCTGACTGTCCGCCGCGGGCAGCAGCGCCAGCTGCCGCGGCCCGCCCAGCACGACGTCGGCGGACAGAATCACCGCCTGGATCGCTGCCGTCAGCCCGTCCCACCCGTCGGCGCCGACACCGACGACGGCCAATCGCAGCTCAGGGGTCGGCACGGCGGCGATGCTAGCGTAAAACGCGGAGCCTCACTGTGACCTCGACTGATCGGCTGTTCCCGTTTCCCGCCGTGCTCGGTGGCGACCCCGATGCCCCGGGTGGGCTCGACGACATGGCATTGGCGCTTGTGCTGTGCGTCGTGCATCCCGGCATCGGCGGCGTGCTGGTGCGCGGCGAGAAGGGCACCGCGAAATCCACGTTGGTGCGGGCGCTCACTCAGATTCTGCCGCCGATCGACGTCGTCGCCGGCGACCGGTTCTCCTCGGACCCGGCCGAAGCGAACCCGCTCTCACCCGACGGCCCGTTCGAGCCCGACGCGTCCGTCGAGACTCGGCCGGTGCGGCTGGTGGAGCTACCCGTCGGCGCCACTGAGGACCGGGTCGCCGGGTCGATCGATCTCCAACAAGCGCTCAGCGAGGGCGCCGTGCACTTCGAGCCGGGCCTGCTGGCCAAGGCGCATCGCGGCATCTTGTACGTCGACGAGGTCAATCTGCTGCACGACCATCTGGTCGACCTGCTGCTCGACGCGGCCGCCATGGGCACTGTCACGGTGGAACGCGACGGCATATCCGTCACGCACTCGGCCAAATTCGTGCTGGTCGGGACGATGAATCCCGAAGAGGGCGAGCTGCGGCCGCAGCTGCTCGACCGGTTCGGCCTGACCGTCGAGGTCGCGGCGCCGCGCGAGCCGGCCCTGCGGGCCGAGGTGGTGCGCCGGCGACTGTTGTTCGACGCCGACCCGCATGCGTTCCGCACGCAGTACGCGGACGCCGAACAGCGGCTTCGTGTCCGGATCCAGCACGCGCAGTCGATCTTGTCGCGAGTCCAGCTCACGGCGGCGGCGCTGCTCAGGATCGCTGAAGTGTGCTCGGCGGTCGGTGTCGACGGCATGCGGGCCGACATCGTGATGGCGCGGGCCGCCGCCGCGCACGCCGCGTGGCACGGCCGCGAGGAGCCGAACGTCGACGATCTGCGCGCCGCCGCCCGGCTGGCGCTGCCACATCGCCGACGGCGCAACCCATTCGACAGCCCAGGCCTCGACGAGAACGAACTCGACGAGCTGTTGCCGCCGGACACTGGTGACGGACCCGATCCCGACACCGACCCCGACGGTCCCGACGGCGGGCACGACGACGGCGGCCCCGACGCCCCGCCGCCGTCCGGAAACGGCGGCCAGCCGAATCACACACCCGCACCGCCGGACCACGACACCGTCGGAGCCGGCGAGCCGTACACGACGCGGCTCTTCACCGTCCCGGGCGTCGGAGACGGGCACGCCGGTCGACGCAGCCGCGCCCGGACGACGACCGGTCACCGCACCGGCTCGAGCCCGCTGTCGAGCACCGGGTCCGGCATTCATTTCGTGGAGACCGTACGAACTGCGGCACCGCATCAAACCGCTCGCGGTCGCAGCGGCGGTCGGCTCCGCTTCCTGTCTTCTGACCTGCGTCGGGCCGTCCGCGAAGGACGCGAGGCCAACCTGGTGCTGTTCGTCGTCGACACATCGGGTTCCATGGCAGCGCGCGAGCGGATGGTTCAGGTCAAGACCGCCATTCTGTCGCTGCTGCTGGACGCCTACCGGCGGCGCGACCGGGTCGGCGTCATCACCTTCCGCGACCGCGCGGCCGAGATCGCCCTTCCGCCAACCAGTTCGGTCGACATCGCGGCCAGGCGACTGGACGACCTGCCTACCGGCGGCCGCACCCCGCTTGCCGAAGGCCTGATGAAAGCCGCCGAGGTGGTGCGGCGTGAACGGCTGCGTGACCCGGGCCGCCGACCGCTGCTCGTCGTCGTCACCGACGGTCGCGCGACGGCGGGACCGGACGCCGTCGAACGGTCCCGGCAGGCCGCGAAGTACCTCGCCGACGACGGCATCGGCTGCATCGTCGTCGACTGCGAAAGCGGCAGGATGCGAATGGGTTTGGCCGCGACGCTGGCCCGGCATCTCGATGCCGACCATGTGCCGCTCGGCCACGTCAACGCCCAAGCGCTGGCCGACATCGTCCGCGGCGCGACCCCCGGGGCGGCCTGATGCCGCAGGGCCAGGTCTCCGTGGTGCCCGACGATCGGCTCACGACGCGTCAGCGCCGCAACCGGCCGCTGCTGATCGTGCACACCGGTGACGGCAAGGGAAAGTCAACGGCGGCTTTCGGTTTGGCGTTGCGCGGATGGAACCAGGGATTCCGCATCGGGGTGTTTCAATTCGTCAAGTCGGCGAAGTGGCGGATCGGCGAGCAGACCGTGCTGGAACGTCTGGGCGCGCTGCACACCGAGACTGGCGAGGGCGGCCCGGTCGAATGGCACAAGATGGGGTCGGGCTGGTCGTGGAGCCGCAAGGCGGGCAGCGAGGTCGACCACGCCGAAGCGGCGGCGGCCGGCTGGGCCGAGATCAAGCGGCGGCTCGCGACCGAATCCCACGACCTCTATGTGCTCGACGAATTCACCTACCCGATCAACTGGGGATGGGTCGACATCGCCGATGTCGTCGAAACCCTCGCCACCCGGCCCGGCCACCAGCACGTCGTGGTGACGGGCCGCAAGGCTGATCCGCGGCTACTGGACATCGCCGATCTGGTCACCGAGATGGCGAAAGTGAAGCACCCGATGGATGCGGGCCAGAAGGGCCAGCGAGGGATCGAGTGGTAGTCACCGATCTGCCCCGGCTCGTCATCGGCGCGCCGGCGTCCGGGCATGGAAAGACTACTGTCGCAACCGGATTGATGGCAGCCCTGGCCGGACGCGGCATGCGGGTTTCCGGTCACAAGGTCGGACCCGACTTCATCGACCCGGGCTATCACGCCCTGGCCACCGGCCGCCCGGGGCGCAACCTCGATCCGTTCCTCGTCGGCGAACACCGCGTGGTCCCGTTGCTGCTGCACGGCGCGAGGTCGGCGGACGTCGCGGTGATCGAGGGCGTCATGGGCCTTTTCGACGGTCGGCTCGGTACCGGCGGGCAAGCATCCACCGCGCACGTCGCCACCCTGACGTCGTCGCCGGTGTTGCTGGTCGTCGACATCTCGCACGCGTCGCGTACCCACGCCGCGGCCATCGCCGGTCTGGCGGCCTTCGACCCGTCGGTGCGCATCGCCGGTGTGATTCTCAACAAGGCACGCACGACGCGTCACGCCGACGAGGTCCGCGAAGCGCTTGTCCCGACTGGTATTCCGGTTCTCGGTGTGCTGCCCCGTGACGACGGCGTCGAGACTCCGTCACGTCACCTGGGTCTGGTGCCGGCCGCCGAACGCCTCGAGTCGGCTGCCACCCTGGCGAGGATGGCGGAGTTCGTCGCCGCGCACGTCGACATCGACGCGGTACTGCGGCTCGCCGGCGGTGCCCCATCTCTGCACGAAACCGCTTGGGATGCGACGCAGTACGTCGAACCGCCGACTTCAGCTCGACCGGTGGTCGCGATCGCGGGGGGTCGCGCGTTCACCTTCCGGTACGCCGAGACCGAAGAACTCCTACGAGCGGCCGGATGCGACGTCGCCGAATTCGATCCGCTGACCGACGCGTCGCTGCCCGCCGACACCGCGGGCATTTACCTGGGTGGCGGATTCCCCGAAGTGCACGCCGCCGAACTCGCCGGCAACACATCGCTGATCGCCGAACTGCGAAGCGCCATCACCGCAGGCGTCCCGACTGTCGCCGAGTGTGCGGGGATGCTCTACCTGTGCCGCACGCTGGACGGCACACCCATGGTCGGAGCGGTGCCTGCCGACGCCACCATGACGCCGCAGCTGACCTTGGGCTACCGGACCGCCACCAGCCCTGTCGATTCTGTGCTCGCCAGAGCCGGCACCGAGGTCACCGGGCACGAATTCCACCGCACGACGGTCAGCCCATCCGAGGGCCCCGCGGCCTGGAATCTGCCCGCGGGTCCCGAGGGCTTCGCGACGCCCACCCTGCACGCCGCGTACCTGCACACGCACTGGGCCGGCCACCCCGCCCTCGCTCAGCGTTTCGCTGATGCCGTCCATGGAGCGGTAGTCCCATTTCAGCAAGTTCTCAGCAGTAGGACACAAACCTCACAGCGGTCCGGCGCGAATCACCGGTAGGCGACAGTGAGACTGGCGCCGTGGTCGAGCCGAATACGAGAAGTGAGTGGGTCACTGTGCGGGGCTATAAGGCCTTCATCGCCTTGATGACGTTGGGCACGATGCTGCTGGTCAGCGATAAACTCGACGCCGCGGGGCACCGGACGTTCAATTTCGTGATCGTGGCGATCATGTTCGGCGGAGCCGCGTTGGATATCGCGCTGTGGATCCGGCGCAGGCGGGCCGAGAGCCCGCGCTAGGCGCGTTCGCGTAGCCATTCCACGACGTCGTCGACGTCGGACACCACCGCCACCCCGGCCGGCGCGGCGGGACGGCGCACGATCACGACCGGAATCCCCAATTCTTCGGCGGCCTGCATCTTCGGCCACGTGTACTCGCCGCCGGAATCCTTGGTGACCAGCACGTCGGCCCGGTGCTCGCGCAGCAACTGGAGTTCGCCGGGCAATGCGTAGGGTCCGCGGTCGTTGATCAGCCGCCACCCGGTCGGCAGCACCAGGTCCGGCTCATCGACCACGCGTGCCAGCACCGCCGATTCGCCGAGCGGTCCGCGGAACTCGGCGAGTTGCTGGCGGCCGACGGTGAGCAGCGGCCTGACACCCAGCCGTGCTGCCTGCTCGGCGGCGTCGCGATGCGAGCTCACCCAATGCCATGACGGCTGGGCGCGGTCGGACCAGCCGGGACGTTGCAGGCGCAGCAGCGGCCGGGCCTCGTGGGCACAGGCGGCTGCGGCGTTGGCGGAGATCGTCGCCGAGAAGGGGTGGGTGGCATCGACCACGGCGTCGAAGTCGGCCAATGCCGCTCGCAGGCCGTCGACTCCACCGAACCCGCCGATCCGCACCGACCCGACCGGCAGTCGCGGCCGGGCGACGCGGCCGGCCAGCGAGCTGGTGACGTCGAATCCGTCGTCCAGCAGCTTCACGGCCAGTGCGCGGGCTTCTGACGTCCCACCCAACAGCAGCACCCGCGTCGGCGTCACCCGTGCTTCCTCAACAGAAAGACATCCATCACCCAGCCCGCCTCGCTGCGGGCGTGGACGCGCGCGTCGGCGATCTGCCCGACGACGTCGCCGAGGCGCCCCGCGATCAGTCGCTCGCCGACGGCGCCGAGATTGGCGCCCCACCACACCGCCCAATCGTCGAGGCCGGTGAGGTCGAGGCGGTCCGGCGGCGGGTTGAGCATCGTGACGATGTTGTCCTGCCCGGCGGCGACGGCCTCCTGCAGCCTGCGGCCGGTGGTGACGTGGACCGGGCGGCTGACCTCGTGCAACACGATGCGGTGCCGGGCGGCGAGCAGCTGCGGGGCACTGATGCCCGGTAGCACGTCGAATTCGACTGGTAGGCCGAGCTGTTCGATCTTCTGCACCACACGAATGGTCGAGTCGTAGAGCGACGGGTCGCCCCAGACCAGAAATGCCGCGCTGCCACCGCGCTCGCGCAGCACGTCGGCATACGCGGCGGCGCGGGCGTCGTGCCAGTCGGCGACGGCGCCCTCGTAGTCCGCGCTGGTCAGATCGGCTGAACGGTTGCGTGGCGGGTCGGCGATCTGCACGATCTCAACCGCACTGCCTGCGTGCGCGTCGACGACCGCACGCCGCAACGCCAGCAGTCCGTCGTCGGCGCCCTTGTCGGCGGCCAGCACGTAATCGACCGACCGCAGTGCCTCGGCCGCTTCCGGCGTCACGTGCGCGGGGCCCATGCCGATGCCGATGATGCGCACCCGGACCGAATCAGTCACCGCGGCCCTCGATGTCGCCCTCCACCTCCAGGTAGGCCTGCCGCAACGCGGCCAACGTCTCCGGTGACGGGTCGGCCCACAGTCCGCGATCGGCCGCCTCCTGCAGCCGTTCGACCATGCCGTGCAGTGCCCACGGGTTGGACTGATCCAGGAACTCTCGCGTCGTCGGGTCGAGAACGTAACTCTCCGCGAGCTTTTCGTACATCCAGTCGTGCACGACACCCGCGGTCGCGTCGAAGCCGAAGAGATAGTCGACGGTCGCGGCGAGTTCGAACGCACCCTTGTAGCCGTGCCTGCGCATCGCCGAGATCCAGCGCGGGTTGACCACCCGGGCCCGAAAGACCCGGGCGGTCTCCTCGGCCAGCGTGCGGGTGCGCACCGCGTCTGGAGTGGTCGAATCGCCCACGTAGGCCTTGGGGTCTGTGCCGGTCAAGGCGCGGACCGTCGCGATCATGCCGCCGTGGTACTGGAAGTAGTCGTCGCTGTCGGCGATGTCGTGTTCGCGGGTGTCGATGTTCTTGGCCGCGACCTTGATTCGCGCGTAGTTCGTGCGCATGTCATCGGCGGCCGCGGCGCCGTCCAGACCGCGTCCGTAGGCGAACCCGCCCCAGGCGGTGTAGACCTCGGCTAGGTCCTTGTCGTCGCGCCAGGTGCCCGCTTCGACCACCTGCAGAATGCCCGCCCCGTACGATCCCGGCTTGGACCCGAAAACCCTTGTGGTGGCACGCCGCTCGTCGCCGTGGTCGGCGAGGTCGGCGCGGGCGTGCGCGGCGACGTAGTTCTGCTCGTCGGGCTCGTCGAGGAGTGCCACCATCCGCACCGCGTCGTCGAGCATCGTCACCACATGCGGGAAGGCGTCGCGGAAGAACCCGGAGATGCGAATGGTGACGTCGATGCGGGGCCGGCCGAGTTCGTCGAGCGGGATGACCTCCAGCCGGCTGACCCGGCGCGACGCCTCGTCCCAGTCCGGCCGCACGCCGAGCAGTGCCAGCACCTCGGCGACGTCGTCACCGGAGGTGCGCATCGCGCTGGTGCCCCAGACCGACAGGCCGACCGATTCGGGATAGGTGTCGGTGTCGTCGAGGTAGCGCTGCAACAGCGACTCCGCCATCGCCTGCCCGGTCTGCCAGGCCAGCCGCGACGGCACCGCACGCGGGTCCACGGTGTAGAAGTTGCGGCCGGTGGGCAGCACGTTGACCAGGCCTCGCAGCGGCGACCCGGACGGGCCGGGTCGGACGAAACCGCCTGCCAGCGCGTGCAACACGGCGTCGAGCTCGCCTGCGGTGCCCGCCAGCCTCGGCACCACTTCGGTCGCCGCGAACCGCAGACAGAGCCGGACGTCGGGCGACTCGTGCAGGGCGTCGACGGCGCCGGCATCCCATCCCGCGGCCTCCATCGCTTCGACCAGTCCGCGGGCGCGGGTCTCGATCTCGTCGACCGCGGCGGTCTCGGCTCCCTCCTTCAACCCGAGAGCGGTTCGCAAGCCGGGCACGGCATGGTCTTTGCCACCCCACACCTGGGCGGCGCGCAGGATCGCGAGCACCAGGTTGACCCGCGCCGCTCCGCTCGGCGCCTCACCGAGAACGTGCAACCCGTCGCGAATCTGGGCGTCCTTGATCTCGCACAGCCAGCCGTCGACGTGCAGCAGGAAGTCGTCGAACTCGTCGTCATCAGGCCGGTCGTCGAGCCCGAGGTCGCGGTGCATCTCCGCGGCGCGCATCAGGTTCCAGATCTCACCGCGGATGGCCGGCAGCTTGGCCGGGTCCATCGCCGCGATGTTGCCGTACTCGTCGAGCAGCTGCTCGAGCCGCGCGATGTCGCCGTAGCTCTCGGCACGCGCCATCGGCGGGATCAGATGGTCGACGATCGTGGCGTGCGCTCGCCGCTTGGCCTGCGCACCCTCGCCGGGATCGTTGACCAGAAACGGGTAGATCAGCGGCAAATTGCCGAGGACGGCATCGGTGGCGCACGCCGCGGACAGCGCCGCGTTCTTGCCGGGCAACCACTCCATCGAGCCGTGCTTGCCGAGGTGTACCACCGCGTGCGCGCCGAAGCCGTGCTCCAGCCATCGGTAGGCCGCGAGGTAGTGATGGCTCGGCGGCAGGTCGGGGTCGTGGTAGATCGCCACCGGGTTCTCGCCGAACCCGCGCGGCGGCTGGATCATCAGCACGACGTTGCCCGCCCGCAGCGCGGCGAGCACGAGGTCGCCGTCGTCGTTGACGAACAGCCGTCCCGGCGCCGGGCCCCACTTGTCGGCCATCGCGTCGCGCAGTTGCGCGGGAAGGTCGCCGGTCCACCTGGCGTAGTCCGCCGCGGTCACCGTCACCTGCGCGCCGGCGACCTGGTCGGTGCTCAGCCATTGCTCGTCCTGGCCGCCCGCGTCGATGAGCGTGTGCATCAGTTGGTCGCCGGCCCGCGTCTCGTCGTCGATGTCGAGCACGCCGAAGCCGTCGCCGATGTCGTAGCCGTCGGCCGCGAGGCGCCGCAGGAGTCGCACCGCCGACGCCGGGGTGTCGAGTCCGACGGCGTTGCCGACGCGGGAGTGCTTGGTGGGATAGGCCGAGAGCACCAGCGCGAGCTTCTTGTCCCGGTTGGGTATCCGGCGCAGCCGCGCGTGGTTGACCGCGATGGCGGCGACCCGCGCGCAGCGTTCCGGATCGGCCACATAGTGCGGAAGTCCGTCCGAGTCGACCTCTTTGAAGGAGTACGGCGCGGTGATGATGCGCCCGTCGAACTCAGGGATCGCGATCTGCGTCGCAGAGTCCAGCGGGGTCACGCCGTCGTCGTTGGATTCCCACTCGGCCCGCGACGACGTGAGGCAAAGTCCCTGCAGCACAGGGATGTTGATCGCCGCGATGCGCTCGATGTCCCACGATGCGTCGTCTTCACCCGCGCCGGCGGCAGCCGATTTGGAGCCCCCGGCGGCGAGCATGCTGACGACGACGGCATCGAGGGTGCCCAGCGCGTCGAACAACTCGTCGGGTGCGCTGCGCAGCGAGGACGCGAAAATGGGGATGCCGGTCGCGGTGCCGGTCGCATCGATGGCGTCGGCGAGCGCATGGGCGAAGCCGGCGTTGCCGCTGACCTCGTGGGCCCGGTAGTACAGCACGCCGACCCGGGGATTCGCGCCCACCACGGCGGCGCGTTCGGCGTATCCCCACTCGGGGACCACCACCGGCTCGTCGAATCCGTTGCCGGTGAGCAGGACGGTGTCGCACAGAAAAGCATGCAACTGCCCGAGGTTCGCCGGCCCGCCCTCGGCGAGGTACGAATGTGCCTGGGCTGCAAGGCCGATCGGCACGGTGGACTGTTCCATCAGCTCGGCACTGGGCGCGCGCTCACCGCCGAGCACGACCAGTGGCAACCCGGTGGCGCGCAGCGTGCTGAGTTCGTCGGCGACCTCCGCCGACGACCCGAGGACCCGGAGCACGACCACTTCGGCACCGTCGAGCATCGACTCGACGGCCTGACGCGCCGGATTTCCCAGGTTGTAGGCCGCGAGTGACGCGCGGGCCGACAGCAGGTCGGTGTCGGATGTGGACAGCAAAGCGATGCGATGTACGGCATCAGCGGTGTTCACTGTTGTTCCTCCCCGGGGTTCTCGCCCCGTTCGGCGGAGTGCCTCGTGGTCAGTGTCTGGCTCAGGTCCGCGGGCTGGACTCCGGGGCCCTCACAGTGGCGGAACCGCCCCGGGTTTGCACCGGGTTCCTGTCGCCACGAGGCGTGCGCGGCCAGTTTAGTCCAGGTAAGAAGTAGCCATGCGAAGACTGGGACCAGCGACGGCGTGCGCATTGGTCGCCGCGTTGGTGGTCGGCTGTGCTCCGGTCGTCGCCGGTAGAGCGAAGCCCGCGCCGAATCTGAAGCCGCGGCCGCTGACCGGTCCGGTGTTGCGGCGGGTGCCCCTGGGCAACACCGCGCTGTCGCGGATGCTCGAGCAACCTTTCGTGAACCGGCAGGAGCCGGTCTTCGGTGGTCCGGACAAACTCGGCGAGGCCGGCGGCGAGGGATCACCGACCGACTGCCTGGGCGTGACGGCGATGCTGCAGAAAAGCGTCTACGAGCCCTCCGACGTCCGGGACGTCTTGTGGGAGACGTGGTGGAACGACGGCGATCCGGCCCAGGTGATCAGCGTGATCGAAGGTGTGGCCGCGTTCCCTTCGGCGGCTGCGGCTCAGGCGCTGTTCGCCAAGTTCCCCCAGCAGTGGCAGCAGTGCAAGGACGCAACGACGACCGAACAGACCGGGCCGATCAAGACGACGACCGTCGTCAACGACATCCGGGTCACCGATTCCGTTGTCTCGGCGACCAATACGGCGACGGCAGAGCTGCCGAACATGGAACCCCTGCAGGCCACGCCCCAATCCCGCGCGGTAGGTGTGCGGTTGAACTGCATTGTCGAGGTCGAGGTGGTCTTCTTCGGCGACCGCAATCCGTCGGATCCGGGATCGGCGAACCCGGACACCAGCGCCGTCGACGTCGCGCACGCGATGATGAACAGGATTGACAAGCTCAGCTAGCGGCGGGCGTATTTTGGTGCGTGTTCGGGCAGCGGACCCATGGCCACCATGTATGCCGCCAGCCGTCGCAACACCGGCAGCGCTTTGGCCACCTTCAATGCTGCCGGCGGTTTGTGGTCTGTGCCGCCGTCGCCTACCGCGATCGCGATCACGTTGTCGTGAATATTCCGTTGCACCGCCTGGATGATCGCGGTCGGAATCCAGCGTCGCAGCTGGACATGCGCCAGATGCCGCGTGGAAAGCTGCCCGGTAAGCAAGGGGCGAGCCAGAATTCGGGCGGCGGCGACGGCGTCGGCCACCGCGAGATTGATACCCACGCCGCCGACCGGTGACATGGCATGCGCGGCATCGCCGATGCACAACAGCCCGTCGCAATACCAGCGGCGCAGCCGATTGAGTTGCACGTCAAGCAGTTTCACGTCATCAAACGAGGTCAATGCGTCTACCCGGTCGGCGAGCGACGGAACCATGCTCACCAGGTTGCTGCGCAGTGCCTCGATTCCCGCTGCCCGGAGCTGCGTGTCGGATCCCTTGGGAATGATGTACGCGATTTGGTAATAGTCGCCCCGGTCGATGGTGATCGCGGCGCGCCCGGCATTCAGGACACCGGCGAGCCCGGGTGGGTCGTCGGCGTGGCGGGGCAGCCGGAACCACCAGATGTCCATCGGCGCTCCGAACGCCTCTGGGACTAAGCCGGCGGCATCGCGCAGCGTCGATGTGCGGCCGTCGCACCCGACGGTCAACGCGGCCCTCATGTCCTGGGTCTGACCGTCCGCGTCGCGGTATGTCACTCCGGCGACCCGATCGCCGTTGCGGATCACGTCGATGACTTCGGTGTTGCGCAGCAACCGGAAGCCGGGTTCGGCGTCGGCAGCGGTGGCCAGCATTTCCAGAAGATCCCATTGCGGCACCAGCGCGATGTTCTTGTGCGCCCCCGGGAGCCGGCGGAAGTCGACGTCGAGTACGACGCCTTCGACCTGGAATCGGACCGAGTCGATGAGCCGATGCGGAAGCTCGGCGAATTGCCGGCCCAGCCCGAGTTCGTCGAGCAGACGCAGTGTGCTCGCGTGGACGGTGTCGCCGCGGAAATCGCGCAGGAAGTCGGCGTGTTTCTCCATCACCGTGACGTCGACGCCGGCACGGGCCAGCAGCAGACCGAGCATGATCCCGGCCGGCCCACCCCCGGCGACGATGCAGGTCGACTCGCTGGGGTTGGTCATCCGCCGATCTTGGCATGTTGGCTTCGTCAGCCACGCCGAATAGGGTGAGCCCGGTGAACGGGATCCTCAGCTGGTGGGACGGCGTCGAGCTGTGGCTGTCCGGGCTGGGATTCGTCTTGCAGACCGTGGTGGTGATGCCGGTCGTGCTGGCGTTGGCCTACGTCATCGCGGTGGGGCTGGACGCACTGCTGGGCCGCGGTATTCACGTGATGCGGCGCATCCTGCACAGCGACGAAGAATCCGGATGAGCCGCAACACCGGGATGCCGCGATCGCAGGTCACGTTGGTGTTGGTCGCATTGGTGGTACTGGTCATCGTCGCCTGGCTTCTGACGCGCTGACCTGCACAGGGGTCCGGCGCCCTCTGTTACGCTTTCGGCCATGCACGCAGCGTCCGGCAACACCGAGTGTCATGTTTTGGCACTCATTGCCGTGGGCGGTTGCGCCGTAGCTGACGTGCATTGTTGTCGCTGACCTTCTCCCCGCGCTGAGATTCGCTCTCCTTCGCGACGGGACTCGTCCGCCGATAAGCCCACTGTGAAAGGTCGACCATTGTTCGACGACATCAGAAGTGTCGCCGGATTGCGGCGCGCCGCCGCGTTGACTGTGACCGCCGGCATGCTCGCGGCGTGTCACGGCGGGCCCAGTGACGTGGTCGGCGGTGGCGGTCCGTCGAACGCGAACACCAACATCACGCTGGTCGCCTACTCGGTGCCCGAACCCGGCTGGAGCAAAGTCATTCCGGCGTTCAACGCCTCGCCGGAAGGCAAAGGCATTCAGGTCATCTCCTCCTACGGCGCCTCGGGTGACCAGTCACGCGGCGTCGCGGAGGGCAAACCCGCCGATATCGTCAACTTCTCCGTCGAGCCCGACATCACCCGATTGGTCAAAATCGGCAAGGTTTCCAAGGATTGGGACAAGGACGCCACCAAAGGCATCCCGTTCGGATCGGTCGTGACGTTGGTGGTGCGGCCCGGCAACCCGAAGAACATCAAGGATTGGGATGACCTGCTGCGCCCCGGCGTCGAGGTCATCACGCCCAGCCCACTGAGTTCGGGCTCGGCGAAGTGGAATCTGCTGGCGCCGTACGTGGTCAAGAGCAGCGGTGGTCACGACTCCGCGGCGGGTCTGGACTTCATCCACAAACTGGTGGACGAGCACGTCAAACTTCGCCCCGGGTCGGGCCGCGAGGCCACCGACGTCTTCGTCCAAGGCAGCGGTGACGTCCTGATCAGTTACGAGAACGAGGCGATCGCCACCGAGCGGCAGGGTAAGGCGATCACCCACGTCAACCCCGCGCAGACCATCAAGATCGAGAATCCGGTTGCGGTGGTGACCAGCACCACCCATCTCAACGCCGCCACCGCGTTCAAGAACTTCCAGTACACCGCGCAGGCCCAAAGGGTCTGGGCGGCCGCAGGATTCCGTCCGGTCGATCCCGCCGTCGCCGCCGAGGTCCGCGACAAGTTCCCGGCTCCTGCCAAACTCTGGACCATCGCTGATCTCGGTGGCTGGCCGACCGTGGACAAGCAGTTGTTCGACAAGAGTTCGGGCAGCATCACCAAGATCTACACGAAGGCCACCGGATGACGACGGCGATCACACGCGAGGTAGCGGGGCGCGGGAACGCCCCGCATCGCAACAGATTACGGAGCAACGGCACCTCGTTGCGGGTCGGTGTCTCGATCTTGTGGCTGTCGGTGATCGTGCTGCTGCCGCTGGCTGCCATCGCGTGGCAGTCGATCGGCGGCGGCTGGAAGGCATTTGAGCTCGCGGTCACCTCCAATGCCGCGCTGGAGTCGTTCCGGGTGACACTGACCATCTCCGCCGGCGTCACGGTCGTCAACATGGTCTTCGGCCTGCTCATCGCGTGGGTCCTGGTACGCGACGACTTCCCGGGTAAGCGGATCGTCGACGCGATCATCGATCTGCCGTTCGCGCTACCCACGATCGTGGCCAGCCTGGTGTTGCTGGCGCTCTACGGAAAGAACAGCCCCGTCGGCTTGCACCTGCAACACACCGAGTGGGGTGTCGGCGTGGCTCTGGCGTTCGTCACGCTGCCGTTCGTGGTGCGGGCGGTGCAACCGGTGTTGCTCGAAATCGACGGTGAGACCGAGGAAGCGGCCGCGTCGCTGGGCGCGAACAACGCGACGATTTTCACCACTGTGGTGCTGCCGTCGCTGACTCCGGTGTTGTTGACCGGTGCCGGGCTGACATTCTCGCGTGCGATCGGCGAATTCGGTTCGGTCGTGCTGATCGGCGGCGCGGTACCCGGTAAGACCGAGGTGTCCTCGCAGTGGATCCGGACCCTGATCGAAAACGACGACCGCGTCGGAGCCGCCGCGATATCGATTGTGCTGCTGCTTATCTCGTTCGTCGTGCTGTTCGTCCTGCGGACGGTGGGGTCACGCGCAGCCAAGCGCGAGGAGTTGGCGGCATGACTCTCTCGCCTCGGGTCCGGTATCTGCTTCGCTTCTTGGCGCTGGGCTACGTCTTGGTGCTGCTGATCATTCCGGTCGGACTGATCTTGTGGCGGACATTCGCGCCCGGTCTCGGCCAGTTCGTCGACTGGATCAGCACGCCGGCCGCGATCTCCGCGCTGAACTTGTCGCTGCTGGTGGTGGCGATTGTGGTGCCGCTCAACGTGGTCTTCGGGATTCCGACCGCACTGATGCTGGCGCGCAATCGTTTCCGCGGCAAGGGCGTGCTGCAGGCGATCATCGATCTGCCGTTCGCGGTCTCTCCGGTCGTGGTGGGCGTGGCGTTGATCGTGCTGTGGGGGTCGGCGGGTCTGCTGGGCTTCGTCGAGAAAGACTTCGGCTTCAAGATCATCTTCGGCTTGCCCGGCATCGTGCTCGCGAGCGTGTTCGCCACGTTGCCGTTCGTGGTTCGTGAGGTCGAACCGGTGCTGTACGAGCTGGGCACCGATCAGGAGCAGGCCGCGGCGACGCTGGGTTCCGGTTGGTGGCCGACCTTCTGGCGGATCACTTTGCCGTCGATCCGTTGGGGCCTCACCTACGGCATCGTGTTGACGGTCGCCCGCACGCTCGGCGAGTACGGCGCGGTCCTCATCGTGTCGTCGAACCTGCCGGGCGAGTCTCAGACGCTGACTCTGCTGGTGGCCGACCGCTACAACCGCGGCGCCGAGTACGGGGCGTATGCGTTGTCGACGTTGTTGATGGCGGTATCCGTGGTGGTTCTGATCGTTCAGGTGATTCTCGATGCGCGTCGTGCGCGCGCCGCCAAGCAGGCTTGAGAGGGAAGGCTGATGAGCAACGCAATTGTCGTACGGGGTGCCAACAAACGTTATGGCGACTTCGTCGCACTGGACAACGTCGACTTCGAAGTGCCCGACGGCTCCCTCACGGCGCTGCTGGGCCCCAGCGGTTCGGGCAAGTCGACGCTGTTGCGCGCCATCGCCGGACTCGACCAACCCGACAGCGGGACCATCACGATCGGCGACCGTGACGTCACCGGTGTCCCGCCGCAGGGGCGTGGCATCGGGTTTGTGTTCCAGCATTACGCGGCCTTCAAGCATCTGACCGTTCGTGACAACGTGGCCTTCGGGCTGAAGATCCGCAAACGCCCCAAGGCCGAGATCACCGAGAAGGTCGACAACCTGCTCGAAGTGGTGGGGCTCAGCGGTTTCCAAACCCGTTACCCCAGTCAGCTTTCCGGTGGTCAGCGGCAGCGCATGGCATTGGCGCGGGCGCTGGCCGTCGACCCCAAGGTGCTGCTGCTCGACGAACCGTTCGGGGCGTTGGACGCCAAGGTCCGCGAGGACTTGCGGGCATGGCTGCGCCGCTTGCACGACGACGTGCACGTCACCACCGTCCTGGTCACCCACGACCAGGCCGAGGCGCTGGACGTGGCGGACCGGATCGCCGTGCTCAAAGCCGGCCGCATCGAACAAGTGGGGTCGCCGCGCGACGTCTATGACACTCCGACGAACGCGTTTGTGATGTCGTTTCTCGGCGCCGTGTCTGCGTTGAACGGCGTTCTCGTCCGCCCGCATGACATCCGGGTGGGCCGTAACCCCGATATGGCAATCGCTTCAGACGATGGCACCGACCAGATCACCGGCGTGGTTCGGGCCACCATCGACCGGGTGGTCATGTTGGGTTTCGAGGTGCGCATCGAGTTGACCAACGCCGCCACCGGCCGGCAATTCATCGCTCAGATCACCCGCGGCGACGCCGAGGCGCTGGGATTGAAGGCGGGCGACACCGTCTACGTCCGCGCCACGCGGGTGCCGCACCTCCCCGAAGCAGCCTTGGAGAGCGACGCAGTAAGCGTCGGGATCGACTAGGCGGCGATGGGCGCCGCGACCGCCGTGTCGAAGCGCTCCAGCACCGTCTCGGCCACCAGTCGGTGCGATCCCAGCGGTGCTGCCATCGGGATGCCCTGCGCCACAGCATATTCCAGCACTCGGTCAGTCAGCCGGCCGGGCGCGAGGAACCACGGCGCAATCACCAGGCGGCGCGCGCCGCTGTGCCGCAACCGGTCGACAGCCTCGGCTGGTGACGGCCCCGATCCGGTGGCGAACGCGGTTGTCGCTGCCGCCCATTGCGTGCCCGCGCTCAGTGTGCTCGCGACATTTGTGGTGCGGGCATTGGCCGCGGCGTGCGTCGAGCCGATGGCCACGACGACCACGCCCAACTCGGGATCGCTTGTGCTGAAACCCAGTTCGGCGAGCCGCTCGTGCATGACGTCGACCAGTCGGACGTCTTCCCCGAGCACGCCGGCCTGTCGCGCAGCGACACCGCACTCGGCGATCTGCCCCGGGATGTCGATGCGGGCGTGGTAGGCGTCGGCGAGCAGAAATGGGGTGACCACCGCACCCGGCGTCAGCACGTCAATCAGGCGTGGAGTGTTCAGGTCACAGAAGGCAACCCGGACGTCGAGGCCGGGGCGCATACCGCGAATCCGGTCGGCGACGGCGCGCGCATTGGCCGGCGACCGCGGATCCCGACTGCCGTGCGCGGCCAAAACCAGTTGGGTCACGATGCGTGCAGCCCGCACTCGGTCTTCGAAAGCCCCTGCCAACGCCCGCTGCGGGGGTCGGCGCCCTCGACGGGCTTGGCCGTGCATGGTGCGCAACCGATCGACGGATAACCCTCGTAGACAAGCGGATTGACCAGAACGTCGTGCTCGTCGATGTAGCTCTGCATCTGCTCGTCGGACCACGTGGCCAGCGGATTGATCTTCACCAGGCCGAACGCCTCGTCGAAGCTGACCAGCGGAGCGTTGGCGCGGGTGGGCGCTTCGACCCGTCGCAGACCGGTCACCCATGCCGAGTAGCCGCGCAGCGCCTTGCCCAGCGGGGCGACCTTGCGCATCCGGCAGCATTCGCTGGGCTTGCTGGCGAACAGGTCTTTGCCCAGCAACTCGTCCTGTTGGGCGACGGTGTGCTCAGGCGTGACGTTGAGTACCCGGATGTCGTAGACGGCCTCGACCGCATCGCGGGTGCCGATTGTCTCCACGAAGTGATATCCGGTGTCCAAGAACAACACCGGCACGCCGGGACGAACCTTGGCGGCCAAGTCGACGAGCACGGCGTCCTGCATGTTCGATGCCACGACGTAGTTGCAGGTCGCGGTGGACCGGGGCCCGCCGACGCCGCCGAAGTTCTCGTCAGTCCAGCGCAACAAGTCGGTGGCGCTGGCGCCCTCCAACTCCGCCGCGCCCTTGTCGGCCAGTTCGCGTAGTTCGGCTTCGGTTGTCAGGTTGCTCATCTTGCTCATCGCAGATCCGCCTCCTCGGCGCGCAGCGCCCACTTCGCGAAACGTTCGCCCGTGTCACGCTGCTTGATGAAGTTGCGCACCACCCGGTCGATGTAGTCGCCGAGTTCGTCGCTGGTGACCTTGTGCTGGCGCAGCTTTCGGCCGAAACCACTGTCCAGGCCCAGGCTGCCCCCTAGGTGAACCTGAAAGCCTTCGACTGAATTCCCGTCGCCGTCGTCGACCATCTGCCCCTTGAAACCGATGTCGGCGATCTGAATTCGCGCACACGAGTTGGGGCAGCCGTTGATGTTGACCGTGACCGGAACGTCCAGTTGGCTGTTGATGTCGTCGAGGCGGCGCTCCAACTCGGGCACCAGCGTCTGAGAACGCACCCGGGTCTCGGCGAAGGACAGCTTGCAGTATTCGATACCGGTGCAGGCCATCAAGTTTCGGCGCCAGTGCGACGGCCTCGACGGGAGACCCAGCGCATCGAGACCGGCGACCAACTCGTCGAGCTTGTCGTCGGCGACGTCCAGGATGATCAGCTTCTGGTACGGGGTGAAGCTGACGCGCTTCGACCCGGCCTGCTCGGCCAGGTTGGCCACGGCAGCCAAAATGGTGCCGGAAACCCGCCCCGCGATCGGCGCCACACCGACAGCGTTGAGCCCGCTCTTCAGGCGCTGCACGCCGACGTGATCGATCGGGCGCGCAAGGGGCTCAAGCGCTGGGCCGTCGATGAGTTTGCGGTGCAGATACTCGGTTTCGAGCACCTCGCGGAATTTTTCGATGCCCCAGTCTTTGATCAGGAACTTCAGCCGGGCTTTCGCACGGAGTCGCCGGTAGCCGTAGTCACGGAAGAGCGTGGTGACGGCCTCCCAGACGTCGGGAACCTCGTCCAGTGGTACCCACGCGCCGACCCGTTGAGCCAGCATCGGGTTGGTGGACAGGCCGCCGCCGACCCAAAGGTCCAGTCCTGGACCATGTTCGGGGTGGTTGACGCCGATGAAAGCGATGTCGTTGATCTCGTGCGCGACGTCCTGCAGACCCGAGATCGCGGTCTTGTATTTGCGTGGCAGGTTGGAGAACTCGGGGTTGCCGATGTAGCGGCGGACGATCTCGTCGATCGCCGGCGTCGGGTCGAGAACCTCGTCGAGCGACTCGCCGGCCAGTGGGGAGCCCAGCACCACACGCGGGCAGTCCCCGCAGGCCTCAGTGGTCTGCAGCCCCACCGTCGCCAGGCGGTCCCAGATCGCGGGCACATCCTCGATCCGTATCCAGTGGTACTGCACGTTTTCCCGGTCGGAGATATCGGCGGTGTCCCGGGCGTACTCGATGGAGATCTCGCCCAGCGTGCGCAGCGCGGCGGTCGAGATGGCGCCACCGTCGCAGCGCACCCGCATCATGAAATATTTGGCCTCGAGCAGGTCGATGTTCTCGTCGCCGGTGAAGCTGCCGTCGTAACCCTGCTCACGCTGTGTGTAGAGCCCGGCCCAGCGCATCCGACCGCGCAGGTCGTTCTTGTCGATGCTGTCGAAGCCGGCCTTCGAGTAGTGGTTGAGGATTCTTTCGCGCACGTTGAGCGCATCGTCGTCTTGTTTGAACTGCTCGTTGGGATTGAGCGGCTCGCGCTCACCGAGCGCCCACTGGCCTTGGCTTTTGGCGGGGCGGGGGGACGTCATTCGGCGATCTCCTCTGTGGAGCAGCCGGCTAGGGGCGCGCAGATCACCGGAGGCTGTACCGGCGGCGCAGATCCGGAAGCCAGCTGAAAATGCAGGTGGACGGGTCTACGAGATCAAGCCGGACAGCAGCAGCTGCACACACGCTTGAAGTCGATATGACGGCGCGCCACCAACGCGATACGGATTTGGCTGTGGTGGGCGACGGTCACTCGACCATTGTGCCACGGATGTCTCGGGCCGCTGTTACCAGGGGGGACTTTCGCTCACCATGAGCGAAAGTAAGCGAAAGGCTGAGCTCGACGCCCTGCGCTGGAGGTTAGGCCGCCACTGGTGAATATTGAGACCACGTGACGGCATCCACTGCGGCAGTTGAGCTGCCCGACGTGCGGTTGAGCCCCGGCGGACCGTTCGGCATCTACGTGCACGTGCCGTTCTGCATCACCCGCTGCGGCTACTGCGACTTCAACACCTACACCCCGGCCGAGCTGGGCGGCGTCAATCCGGACGCCTGGCTGGAGGTATTGCGGTCAGAGCTCGAGCTGGCGGCCGCGCGACTGGACGCGCCGACGGTGCGGACGGTGTTCGTCGGCGGCGGCACGCCGTCGCTGCTGGGCGGCGCGCGGCTGGCTTCGGTGATGGATGCGGTGCGGGCCAACTTCACGCTGGCTTTCGACGCCGAGGTCACTACGGAAGCCAATCCGGAGTCGGCGTGGCCTGACTTCTTCTCGGCCGCCCTCGCGGCCGGCTTCACCCGGGTGTCGCTGGGCATGCAGTCGGTGGCACCGCGGGTGCTCGGGGTTCTCGACCGGATACATACGCCGAACCGTTCGGCGGCAGCGGCCCGCGAGGCGTTGGCCGAGGGGTTCGAACACGTCAGCCTCGACCTCATCTACGGCACACCGGGGGAGTCCGACGACGACCTGCTGTGGTCGATCGACACCGCGATCGAGACCGGCGTCGATCACGTGTCCGCCTACGCGTTGGTCGTCGAGGAGGGCACCGCGCTGGCTCGCCGGGTCCGCCGGGGTGAACTCGCCGCTCCCGACGACGACGTGCTGGCGCATCGCTACGAACTGGCAGACGAGCGGCTGTCGGCGGCGGGCCTGGACTGGTACGAGGTGTCGAATTGGAGTCGCCCGGGCGGACAGTGCCTGCACAATCTGGGCTACTGGAGTGGTGGTCAGTGGTGGGGCGCCGGTCCTGGCGCGCACAGCTTCGTCGGCGCGACACGCTGGTGGAATGTCAAGCATCCCAACGCTTATGGCCAGATCTTGGGTGAAGCCCGGTTGCCGGTGGCTGGTTTCGAAGAGTTGAGCGCCGACAGTCGTCACACCGAGGATGTGTTGCTAGGAATCCGGCTGCGTCAAGGTTTGCCGGTGGAACTGCTCGACGAAGCCGAACGCCGGCGCGCCGAGACCGCGGTTGAGGACGGCTTGCTGGTCCGCGACGGCGAACGCCTTGTGCTCACCAATCGGGGACGGCTGCTGGCCGACGGAGTCGTCCGCAACCTGCTTGGCTAGGTCGGGTGCCGTCAAAAGGGCGGCGGATCGCTATCCGCTGAGTATTTTCGGCGCTGCTGGGTGAGTTGCTCTTCGGCGAGCCGTTGTTCGTTGATCTGACGCTCCGAGGTGATGCGGTAGCGGCGATCTTCGGCGCGTGTGCGCTTCCGTCGCGGCATCATCAATCCCCCTGCACGACTGGACGACTCATCACTCTGAGCCATCGTCAGTTCTCCTGTTGAGGTGGCCAACGCAGGAAAGAAGAGGCTGCCGCCGGGCTTTGTGGTGTAGGTGTGGCCGGTGGGTGCGGTCCACGTGACGGTGCCGTCCGGCAGCTGACGATCTGCCCACCCGCTGTAGAACGTTTTCAGCAAGTGGTGGTAGCGGCACAGTAATTTCAGATTCGATGCGTGTGTAGGACCCACGGGGAAGGGCACCGTGTGGTCGAGATCGCATACGTCCGCAGTCTGGTCGCATCCGGGGAATCGACACGTCAAATCCCGACACCGCACGAATTCGGCCAAGGCCGACGACGGTCGATAACCCGGCTCGGGACCCTTCGAGGGCACCACCAACCGCTTGAGCTTCGCCGTTGTCGCTATGTCGCGCAATGTATTTGAGGCGATAGGCCCAAACTTCGCCAGGTAGCCAGGAGATGGGGAGTCACCGGCGATCGTCGCCTGCTCGGCCAGGACATGAATGACGACGTCGGTGGCCGGGCGTCGCTGCGCGGCAGAACAATCCGGCGATCCGCATTCGCAGCGCATCTCAGTGTGCCCGGCAATCAGAGCGGCCAGCGCATCGGCACGACGTTGCTGCTTGCTGCGTGGATCTGCCGCGCAGACAGTGTGGGCGAGCCTGTCCAGCTTCTGATCCAACGCCACACCGTCGGCAGCGTGCAGCTGTGCCCATACCCCGGCCAAGCCTGCATCGGTCGGCGCGATCTCGACATAGCGATTCTCGGTGTGGTGTGCCGGCACTCGTTTGCCGGCCGGATCGAACCGCACAACCCACATGTCGATGCGCTCGAAAAGTTTGGGTCCCGACAGGCGCATCCAGTTCGGCGCATGCCGGGCGATGGCCGCGTCCAGCTTGACGAGCAAAATCGGATCTTCAATCAGCTCGGTGCGAGATACAACCGCGGACATCATGCGGAAGTCGATCAGTCCTCGAGCGAAGATCTCGGCGATACGGGGCAGTCGCTCCCGCAAGACGATGGCATAGCGCAATCGCCCTCGGGCACGGCCCCGACTGATGTGTAAGGCCGCGGCTATTTCAGCGACGACGTTCTCGTGACCGTCGATAGCCCAGTTCTGGCGATCGACATCATCCTCGGGTGCGCGACGTGCGTATAACTCGCCGGCAGCGGCAAGTTCTCGTGCGCACATCACGTTCTGCCGTCGCGCCGCATCCGTGATGGCATCCACCACGCCAGCGTCGTCCACGCCCGCAAAGGTGCTACTGAACTGCACCGATGCACTGTATTCGAACATACGTTCGATCATACACGACTCCACCGACTCGAACTTTGCGCCGTCGTTGTCGATCGGCCTCGTGGCACGGGTTTTGGTGTCAGGCTGACTGCATGACAGAAACCGAAGGGTTTGTCGACCAGGCGGTGTCCGGCCTCGCTGACCCGCAGCCGATGTACAAGGCGTTGCGCGAGTCGACTCCGGTCTTCCGGTCGCCGCAGGTGGTCGTGCTCAGCCGGCTGGCCGATATCGAGATGGCGCTCAAGCACACCGAGTTGTTCTCGTCCAACATGGATGCCGTCGACCTGGGCAACATTCGGCCGCTGATTCCCCTGCAGGTCGACCCGCCTGAGCATGCGAAGTACCGTCGCATCCTCGATCCGCTGTTCACCCCGCGGGAGATGGCCCGGCGCGAGCCCCAGGTCGCGGCGTTGGTGAACGAGATGATCGACCGATTCGTCGATCACGGGGAGTGCGACTTCCACGAAGAGTTCGCGGTACCCCTGCCGTGCACGGTGTTCCTGCAACTGCTCGGCCTGCCACTGGAGGACCTCGACCAGTTCCTGGAATGGAAGGACGGGGTGATCCGCCCCGAGGGTGCCTCCGGCTACGACGGGCGCCACGACGCCTCGGCCGGGGTGGCGCAACAGATCTACGACTACTTCGACCGCGCCATCGACGACCACATCGCCAGCCCGCGTGACGATGTGCTGTCTTCGCTGATCGCGGCCAGGGTCGACGGAGAACCGCTGACGCGCGAGGAGATCCTCGACATCTGCTTCCTCTTCCTGATTGCCGGGCTGGACACGGTGACCGATTCGCTCGACTGCTTTTTCGTGTATCTGGCGCGCCACCCGGATCACCGTCATCAACTCGTCGAGCAACCCGACATCCTGCCGAGTGCGATCGAGGAGTTGTTGCGTTGGGAGACACCGGTGCCCGGAGTCGCTCGCGTTGCCATGCAGGACACCGAGGTGGGCGGATGCCCGATCAGCAAGGGCGAGCGCGTCAGCCCGTTGCTCGGCGCAGCCAACACCGACCCGGCCGAGTTCCCCGATCCGGAGCTGGTGGATTTTCGCCGAAACCCGAACCGGCACCGGGCCTTCGGTGGAGGGCCGCACCGCTGCCTGGGATCCCACCTGGCGCGCATGGAACTGCGGGTCGCGTTGCGCGAATTCCACCGCCGCATACCCGATTACGCGATCAAGCCCGGTACGCAGTTGGCCTACACGGCCGCACTGCGATCGGTGGAGTCGTTGCCGCTGACGTTTCCGGTACCCACGACGTGACGCGCGTCGTTGTCGACGCAGATCGCTGCGTCGGTCATGGGCGCTGTTACACCTTGGCGCCGGAAGTCTTTGACGCCGACGACGTCGGACATGCGGTCGTGCGGTCCGGTGAAGTCTCCGGGGACCTTGAGGCACAGGCCGTCGACGCTGAGCAGAACTGCCCGGAGGGCGCCGTCCGCTTGTCGCCGTAACAGCTGCTCAGCGGCGCCGCACGCCGTGCTCTTTGACCCGATGTGTCACCCACGCCCACGCCGACGGCGAGTAGTGCGTGGTGACTTCCTGGAACCCGTCGACCCGGTGCACGCTGAGCACGCCGCTATTCTCGTTGACGGTCAGCTCATCGTTCTCGGACCCGCGGATCTCTTCGCCGTCGAGCAGTCTGATGACGAACACAATGCTGTCCTCTCGTCAGGGCCCGGCCCGGGTGACGGAGTTGCCCGTCGGTTCTGAGGTTAGGCTACATTTACTAACCGTGACCGATGTCGGTGTCGAGACCAGCCAGGCACACGCCGCCGCACTGTCGTATCCGTTGCCGGCTGACATCGTCCCCGCCGACCTCGCCGCCGAGCTGGCTGCGGCACTGCCCGAGCGCGATGGTGAGGAATATCTACTCTACGAGTACGACGGGCAGTGGGTGCTGGCGATCGGCGCGCTGGCCGTCATCGAGTTGGACCGCGACGAGCTCCGCATCATCCGCGACGGCGTGACGCAGCGCGAAGCGTGGACCGGGCGACCCGGACCGGTGCTCGGCGAGGCCGTCGACCGGCTGCTGCTGGAGACCGATCAGGCGTTCGGCTGGATTGCCTTCGAATTCGGCGCGTACCGCTTCGGTCTGCAGGAGCGTCTCGCGCCGAACACCCCGCTGGCCACGGTGTTCTGGCCGCGCACCCGCATCGTCGTCACCAGCGACACCGTCAGCGTGGTCGATGCCGACGAGCGTCACCGCAACGTCGTGATCGGATTGCTCAACGCGGGTTCGCCGCTCACACCGACAGCGTCTCCGGTCGACGTCGCCGCCGACACGTCGAACTACCGCGCCCGGGTCGGCGCGGCAATCGGCGAGATCGCCGCCGGCGGCTACCACAAGGTCATTCTGTCTCGAACCGTGAATGTGCCGTTCCCACTGGACTTTCCGTCGACCTACCGGCTGGGGCGGCGACACAACACCCCGGCGCGGTCATTCCTGTTGCGGCTCGGTGGATTCCGGGCCCTGGGCTACAGTCCCGAACTGGTGGCGGCCGTGGACGACGGAGTCGTGGTGACCGAGCCGTTGGCGGGCACCCGCGCTCTGGGCCGCGGCGCCGTGCGCGACCGGCAGGCCCGCGAGGATCTCGAATCCGACAGCAAAGAAATCGTCGAGCACGCCATGTCGGTGCGCAGCTCGCTGCAGGAGATCACCGAGGTCGCCGAACCGGGATCCGCCGCGGTCGTCGATTTCATGGCGGTGCGCGAGCGCGGCAGCGTCCAGCATCTCGGTTCGACGGTGACCGGTCGGTTGGATGCGTCGAAAAACCGGATGGACGCGTTGGAGACGCTGTTTCCGGCCGTCACTGCCTCCGGCATCCCGAAAGCGGCGAGCGTCGACGCGATCTTGCGCCTCGACGAGGCTCCTCGTGAGCTGTATTCCGGTGCAGTGGTGATGTTCTCGGCGAACGGCAGACTGGATGCGGCGCTGACGCTGCGGACGGTCTACGAGCGCGACGGGCGGACCTGGCTACGGGCCGGGGCCGGCATCATCGGCGCCTCTGATCCCGACCGCGAATTCGAAGAGACCTGCGAGAAGCTGAGCACGCTGGCACCGCACCTGGTCGCGCTGCGCCAGATCCCTTAGCCGGCGTCGGCGTCCGGGGCACCTTCCAGATAGTCGGCAAGGATGCTGCTGACCAATGATTCGATGGTCGATTCGATCGACGACGCCAGGGTGGCGGTCACCGATGCGACGGCCTGGGTGCGCAACCGGACCAGCATCGTGATCAGTTGCGCGATCTCGGTATCGGCGGGCAGGGCTTCGCGGGGCTTGATCCGGTCGGCGACGTGTTCGGCACCCGCCCGCACCAGCATCTCGCTGATCTGATCGACCAGCGGGACGATCTGCTCGTGCAGGTCGATGAGTTTGTCCATGCTCACGCCGTAGTCGCGGATCTCGTTGAACGCGTCGATCAATTTCGGGCGGGTGATGGTGGCCTGGTCACCGTCGACGCGGATCACCTGCAGCCGCTCCAAGCGGTCGAAAGCCTTGCTGTCGTTGATAAGTCGCTGTGCGTCGGTCAGCGGCACCGTCTCGGACTTCTCGGTGGTCCAGGTGCCGACGATCGCGGTTTCCAGGCCGAGCACATCGCCGAGGTTCTTGCCCTCCTCCCAGGCGCTGAGCATTTCCCGGACATGCGCGATGTTGTAGCCGCGGTCGAGCATCGAGGTGATGAGCCGCAACCGGGTCAAGTGGGTGTCGTTGTACAGCGCGATGCGCCCGACCCGCAGCGGTGGCGGCAACAACCCGCGGTCCCGGTACACCCGGACGTTGCGGGTGGTGGTGCCCGCCAGCCGGGCGAGGTCGTCGATGCGGTATTCCCCGGAGCCCAGGCCGCCGTGCGGTTGGCGGACCGCTGCGTCGAACAACTGCGACACCGCGTTCTCGATGACCTCCCGTGACTGGCGCCGAACGCGTTTGGGCGCGCGCCGCAGGTTCGCCAAGATCCCGGCGATGGTGCCGGTCTCCGGGCGGGGTGGTCGGTCGGGTGTCATCGCTCAGGCGGATGAGCTGACGCGGACGGCGCTCTGCTCGACCGCGTCGTAGTCGTCGAACCGGAAATCTCGCATCTGTCGAAGATACTGCGTGGCGAACCCGGGGTACATCGACGCGTTGAATCCGTCCTTGGTCAGATACCAACTGTTGCAGCCCGACATCCACGTTGTCTTGGTGAGCCGCTGCTGGATCCGTTTGTTGTAGCGGTGCTGGACGTCGTGACGGACGTCGAGGTAACGCAGGTCGCTGTCGAGGATGGTGGTGATGCCGCGCACGGCGTAGTCCAGCTGGCCTTCGATGAACACCAGCAGCGAGTTGTGTCCCGGCCCGGAGTTGGGGCCCGTCATGAAGAACAAGTTCGGGTATCCGTGCGCGCTGGCGCTCTTGTAAGCCTGTGCACCGCCTGCCCATTCGTCACCGAGCTTGCGGCCACCGAGACCGGTGACCGGAAACGGGGGACCGTCGAGGTGGACGTCGTAACCGGTGGCGAACACGATGCAGTCCAGATGGTGCTCCACACCGTCGCTGGTGCGGATGCCGACGGGGCTCAATGTCGCGATGGGCCAATCGATCAGCTTGCAGTTGTCACGCTGCAGGGCGGGGTAGTAGTCGCTGGAGACCAGCATCCGCTTGCAGCCCGGAGTGAAATCGGGGGTGAGCTGGCGACGCAGCCACGGGTCTTTGACCTGCCGGCGCAGATGCATACGGCCCAGCCGGGTCACCACCGAGGTCAGCGGGGTGTTCCAGACCAGCGCGGTGGCGCTGGCCTCATGGCCCCAGTACAACGCCTGACGCGCAAGCTGTTGCACCGCAGGAGCTTTGGCGAACACCTTCTGGACGGCCGGCGGAGTCGCAACGTCCCAGCGGGGCAGCACCCAACCCGGAGTGCGCTGGAAGACCTTGACGAACTCGGCCTGCTTGACCAGTTCGGGGATGATCTGGATGGCGCTGGCGCCGGTGCCGATGACCGCGACCCGCTTTCCGGTGAAGTCGTAGTCGTGATCCCACCGGGCGCTGTGAATCTTCATGCCGCGGTAGGAGTCGATGCCGCGGATCTCCGGGAAGCTGGAATCGGGCAGCGGCCCCGAGGCCAGAATGACAGTGCGGGCCCGAAAGCGCTTGCGGCCGGACGTCGTTGCGGTCCACACGCCGGCGTCGGAGTCGAACGACAGCCCGCTGACCTCCTGTCCGAACCGAATGTGACGGCGGATGTCGAACCGGTCGGCCATGTCCTCGATGTGTCGGCAGATTTCTCCGGCAGGTGAGTACGTCCGCGACCACGTCGGGTTCTTGACGAACGAATACGAGTACAGCAGCGACGGAATGTCGCAACTGGCACCCGGATAGCTGGTGTCACGCCACGTTCCGCCCACCCGGTCGCTGCGCTCCAGGATGACGATGTCGCGCGCCTTGTTGCCGGCTTTGCCTAGTTTGATTGCGGCGCCGAGCCCGCTGAAGCCTGCTCCGACGATCAGGGTGTCGTAGGTGTGTGTGCCGGGCATGATCAGGCCGCCGGCTCGTGGGTGACTTCTTTGACCCAGGTGGGTACCGACGGCAGCAGCGGCCGTGGATACCGGTCGGAAAGCCAGACCATCGAATTGGCCAGCAGGTGGTACGGGTGGCGCGGATTGGTGACCACTCCGGCGTAGCGCCGCAGGAACCGATACGTCGGCACCCGACTGGTGTGCTCGCCGCGATCGCCAAGCTCCTTGAATCGCTTCACGGCCCGATACAGTCGCTCGGGCTCCATTCCCATCTCGATGATCTCGTTGCGGATCCGGTTGATCAGCGGTGCACCCATGATCGCGCCGATGATGAGACCTGGAGTGGCATGGTGACCGACGAAGTCGATCAGCAGCCTGCGGATCTTCGCGTGTCCGATCAGGTCGAGAACTTCGAAATCGACAACGAGATGCCGTGATTCGTCGTTGTTGATCTTCTCGAACACCTGGTGGCACACCGGGTCGTGCACCTCGTCGAGCAGGAATTTCAACAGGGCGCCGTCCAGCGCGACTTCGAGCATCGGGATGACGGTGCCGAGCAGAGACAGCGGCATGTCGTCGGCCCAGCGGTCCAGCCAGTCGATCGCCAGGCGGATGTTCACATTCGGCTCGGGAACCTCACCGTCCTCGAGCATGCCCCAGCGCTTCATCAGCGCCAGTTCGGCGTTGGCGTGCCGCTGCTCCTCGGCGTGGAAATAGCGATAGATCTCGGCGATGGTCGGCGTGGGTGCCTTCTTCGCCAGCGCCGCGAAACCGCGGGCGCCGATGTTCTCGATCCAGCACAGGTCGGCCATGAACGCCTTGAGTTGCGGCCGAAATTCCGGCGTGATGGTCTCGGCGCCGGGTGCGTCCCAGTCGATGTCGGCAAGCGCCCATTGGCGATCCTTGATCTTCGCCAGCATCGCTTCCATGTCGATACTCATCGGGGTCCTCCTCTGGATGGGTCTTTACATCGGGGAAACCCTGGACACCAGGCCGATGGCGCGGGTGTAGGTGCCAGGGATCAAACGTTTGATGCTCCAGCCGATCTTGGCTTCCAGTTGCGGCATGCAATACAGGTCGCCGCGGTCGTGGGCGTCCAGGCAGGTGCGCGCGACTTTGTCTGCCGAGACTCCGGTCCAGCGCATGATTTTGTGCGCGAACTGGTTCGTCTCGGTCGTGAGGCGACCGGATTCGAGGATGTTGGTCTTGACGAAGGTGGGGCACAGAGCGGTGACTTTGATTCCACTGCCGGATAATTCGGCGGCCAGCGTCTCCGACAGCGACAGCGTGCCGGCTTTGCTGACGTTGTACGCCGCCATGCTGGGCGCTGCACCGAACGCTGCGGCGGACGCGACGTTGATGATGCCGCGCGGGACGTCGGAGGGTTCGGCGGATCGTAGGATGGGCGCGAAGACGTGGCAGCCGTGAATGGGTCCCCACAGGTTGATGCTCAGCACCCAGTGCCAGTCTTCGATGGGGAGTTCGCCGATCGGGGCGCCGCCGGAGCCGACGCCTGCGTTGTTGATCACCAGCGTGGGCGCGCCGCCGAACCAGGACTGCGACGCGATGGCGAGTTCCTGGACGTCACTGAGTTGCGTTACGTCGCAAACGATGGCGACACCCTCGCCGCCGTGGTCGGTGACCGCGCTCACCGTTCTCTTGGCTGCGACTTCGTCGATGTCGCTGCACACGACGCGGCCGCCACGTTTCGCGAGTTCGACGGCAAACGCCGCGCCGATACCGCTGCCCGCACCCGTCACCACCGCCCGTGCGTTGTGGGTCACCTTGGGTGATGTGCCGAACGGTCTTACCATCGTCAGACTGCCCTTCCTGCCACGGCGTCAAAATCACTGGCCCGCAACGATGTTGTGATGAAACGCGCGGCACGTGCCATAGCCTTGGCGGCTTCGGGGGATAGTCGCGGCAATGCCTGGAAGACGTGCACCTGGTCTGGCCAGACTTGCAGTTCGCAACGGCCACCACCGGTGCGGATATCGGCGGCGAGTCGCCGCGCATCGCCAAGGAGCATCTCGGCACCACCCGCCTGGATGAGGGTCGGCGGCAGCGCGGGCCCGCCGGCTATGTCGAGAGTCAAGCGGTGGTGGGCGGGATCGACTCCCCGGGTGTAGAGCTTGAGCAGGCGGCTTGCATCGGCGACCCGGATCGCAGGATCGCGACGCAACGCCTCGCGCGCACGAGCCAGCCCGAGGGTCAGATCGATCAGCGGCGAGAACAGCACCAGTGCAGCGGGTTTCGTGACAGTGTCGGGCTGTAGCAGCAGGTCCACGGACAGATGACCGCCTGCCGAATCGCCCGCGACGACAATACGTTCCGGCGGCACGTGACCGGTCAGCCAGTCCCATCCCGCGCGGACATCGTCAGCGGCGGTGGGGAAGCGGTGCCGCGGCGCCAACCGGTAATCGATGACGAACACCGGCAGCCCGGTCAGTCGCGACAGCCAGGACGTCAGCCGACGGTGCGTCCGCGGCGAGCACAGCGCGTAACCGCTGCCGTGGACGAAGTAGATCGCGCTCTCGGTGGTCTCGACTCCGGGTGCACGCACCCACTCGCCGACGACACGACGGCCGTCGGGGAGGACGCCGTCAACTTTCTCGGCGCGGGCGCCGGCCAGCGGTGGTCCGAACGTGTCCATGACCCCGGCCAGGATCCGGCGTGACAGGTAGAGCCCCCAGGCCTGTTCGGGTGGTAGCACCGCGCTGATGTGTCGCAGTGTCAGCGTGCTCACGAGTGCTGCACCACGCGATCGCAGTGATCCGCGGCCCGGCGCTGGGTCCGTCATGCGAAAGAGTCAACACAAAATGGTGACATTAGTCAATGGCAAGGTTCGCGAGTCGCGAGTGGGTCGCTATCGGCTCAGAGGAAACCGTTGCACGGCAACTGCGTTCGTTGGAACGCACGACTCGGCCGACGCGAAGCCCTGTGGAGGCTGGCCGCCGGACTCTGAGCGGCAACGGTCGTCACATCGGTTCGACCCATTGAGCGCGAGATGGCCCCGGCTCGAACGGGTCGCTGAAGTACTGGGTCTCACGGACCACCTCGGTCCCGTCGAATTCCATGATGCTGACGGTGTAATAGGGCTGGTCGTCGTACGTCATCACAAGCTCGGTGACCCACAGATCGCCCTCGCCCTGCATGCGCCGCACCGTGAACCGCTTCGAGTTCGGTTGCGCGGTGCGCGACGCCTGAATGTTATGCCGACCGCGGATCCGCTCACCCGATTGCGGATACTCGAGAACCGCGTCGTCGCGGTAGATCTCGTGCTCAGTCTCAAAGTTGTTGGCGTCCGATGCGGCCCAATGTCGCTGCAGGGCGGTCCGTATGTCGTCGTCGCGCATCGAGTCCTTCTTTCCTGGCGTTCGAGCCCAAACATAGCTGACCTGCCGACTACTGTTGAGCGGATGAAGGCGATGGCGGGCATCGACATGCCGCCAGAGCTGCCTACCGTCATCACTGCCGGCGACGGAGTCACCCGCTGCCGCTGGGCTACCGAGACGGGCCGCGATCTGACGGTCTATCACGATGTCGAGTGGGGAACGCCGACCCGCGACGAGGCCGCTCTTTTCGAGGCACTCGCGCTGACGTATTTCGAGAACGGCCTGTCGTGGGTGACCGTCTTCGACAAGCGAGACAACTTCCGGCGCGCGTTCAGGGGATTCGAGCCGCAGGCTGTGGCCGCGATGACTCCCGACGATGTCGAGCGATTGATGCTCGACCATACAATCGTCCGCAATCGGCGCAAGATCGAAGCCACGGTGCACAATGCTCGTGCGATGGCGACATTCTCGTTGGCCCACTTGGTGTGGGACTACGAAGCCCGCCGCCACCACCGACTGCGGCGTTGGGCTGATGGCCGGATGGACAGCCCGGAATCCAAGGCAATGTCAACCGCGCTGCGCTCAAAGGGGTTTCGGCTCGTCGGCCCGGTTGTCGCTCACTCGTTCATGCAAACCGTCGGGATTGAGAACGGTCACTTCGAGGGCTGCTTTCGCGCGCAGAGCGTGCGGGCATGAGGGTCCTACTCGTCGAGGACGAGATGCGCTTGTCGGCGACTCTGTCTGCTGGTCTGGAAGCGGAGGGTTTTGTCGTGGTGGCAGTCGGTACAGGTACCGATGGGCTACGGGAGGCAACGGCGAACAGTTTCGATGTGGTGATACTCGACATCATGCTTCCTGTCCTCAGCGGATACGAGGTGTTGCGTCGCATGCGGGCCGCGCGTGTCTGGACGCCGGTGCTCATGCTGACCGCGAAGGACGGCGAGTACGACGAAACCGATGCGTTCGATCTCGGAGCGGATGATTATCTGACGAAACCGTTTTCGTTCAGGGTGCTTGTCGCGCGGTTGTACGCACTGGCGCGACGCGGGGCTCCGGAGCGGCCGGTGGTGCTGACTGCGGGCAGCTTGTCGCTGGATCCCAGTCGGCGCAGGGTGCAGCGCGGTCAAACCCCGATCACCCTGACGCCGCGCGAGTTCGGGCTACTCGCGTTCCTGATGCGGAACAAAGACGCGGTCATCACCAAGACCGAGATATTGCGCAACGTGTGGGATGAGCATTACGAGGGACCCGACAACGTTGTTGAGGTGTACGTCGGATACCTGCGACGCAAAATCGATGTGCCCTTCGGTACCAACACTATCGAGACGGTGCGAGGGGTCGGTTACCGATTGGTGTGCTGAGGCAACGACACCAGCATCGTGGTTCCCCGCCCGGGTCGATCTTCGATCGTGACGGTACCGCCGTGAGCGGCGACCACTTCGGCGACGATCGCCAGCCCTAGGCCGGCTCCTCCGCTGCTGCGGGACCGATCGAAGTCCAGTCGGACGAAGCGCTCGAACACCCGCATCCGGTCTTCGGGCGCGATACCCGGGCCATCGTCACTGATTGCGATGATCGCTTCGCGCTCCCGACTGTTGACGCAGACCTCGACATGTGACGTCGCGTGCCGGATCGCGTTGTCCAGCAGATTGCGTACAGCTCGCGAGATCGCTGCGGCGTCACCGAGTATCAGCACCGGGTCGATCACGGAATGGATGGCGCAGTGGGCATTGTGCCGCGCTCGAGCCACTTCGGCTTCGGCGACCTCGCTGACGGACACTTCCGTCGCGTGCATCACCCAGCGTTGTTCGTCGGCTCGCGCCAGCAGAAGCAAGTCCTCGATCAGCGTCCGCATACGGTGCGCCTCGGGGAGCAGCGTGTTACTTGCCAACCCCGAGTTGAGGATCTCAGGGTGGTCCTCGGCTGCTTCCAGTCCGGAGATGATGGTGGTCAGCGGGCTGCGCAGTTCATGAGAGGCGTCGCCGACAAAGCGCTGTTGCGCTCGATGACCCGCTTCGATTCGTGCGAGCATCTCGTTCATCGTGACCGCGAGCGCGGAGATCTCGTCGCCGCTGCTGGGCACGGGGACACGCTCGGCCAAATCCGAAGCCGAGATTTCGGCGACTCTGCTGCGAATAGCATCCACCGACCGCAAAGACTGGCGAACGAGCCGGTAACTCGCCGCCGCAGCGACTCCGACGATAATCGGTGCGCCACAGGCCAATAGCAGTGCCACGGTCCGGGCGATCGCCTCTACTGCTTCGCTGCCTCCTCCGACGATCACGGTGTACGGGCCGTGCGCCGTATCGACCCGCTGGCCGCTTATCCGCATATCGTCGCCGGCCACCGCGTCGTCGGACATGCCGCGAATGAGGCTGTAGTCGAATCGATTCGCAGGCACCAGCGGCGTGGCGGGAGCCGCGCCGACCCGTTTCACCACGGCTCCAGTCGGCCCGATCAATTGAATGGCGACGACGCGCTGAGTAGTGGTCAACAGGTCCTGATCGAGACCGTCAGGTGGGCTGGTCTGCAAGGCGGCGACAATGCTGCGAACTCTGCCGGCGGTGGCATCGTCGACACCGGCCAATAGGTAGCGGTAAAGGGTGACGTCCAGGACCGAGCCTGCCAGCGCAAGCGCAACCAACACGGCAAGCGCCGAGACCGTAGCTGAGCGAGCTGAGATGCTCAGCTGTTTCAGCCACCCCCGATGCGCGAACGCGCGGCGCAACGACCGCCCAGCAGACACGAACCTAGTGTGATCGCCTAGCACTGAGAATCGGCTGAGAGTGAAAAGCCCGACATGATTCTCAGCGGCTTCTCAGCGCTCCGCTCCTACTCTGGCGCTCCCATGATGACGATGACCAGCACGGCTGCGGCGCCCAGGGATTGGCGTTGTCGATGAACGTTGACCAGCTGTTGCGCATTCTCGCTGATCTTCCAGGTCATGTGCCGGTCGTCGTCGAGGACTCCTCGTCGGGTTGGATGCAAGGCACGGGATTATATTTAGCGCCAGCGCATTTCGATCGTCGTATCTCAGGTACGTTTCTCTATGAGGGTCATCAAGAAGGTCCCGATGACTGCCTGGCGTTGGTGATCAGCGCTTTCAACCAATCAAATCCCGACTATCTCGAGATCACCGAAACGCCGATATGGACGCGGACAGTTGACGCTGAATGCGATTTACCGCAGCCAAAGGACCACGGCGGCCGCAGCGCGATCGGAGACTGCGGATGACGGCCCCGACAGCGACGGAGTCGCTGCCCGCAACGGCACCGGGTCGGTGGACGGTGACGCTGATCTCGGTGTGGGTCACGGCAACCTCGTTTCTCTTTGTCAGCGGGGTCGCATTTCTGATCCCGTCGCTAGCCGCGGCGCGTCGAATATCGCTGGCCGAGGCGGCTTTGCTGGCGTCGATGCCCAGTTGGGGCATGGTCGCCACGTTGATTCTCTGGGGCTACCTCACTGACAGGCTGGGCGAGCGGCTCGTGCGTGGCCACGGATGGTCACTCGCGGCGGCCGGTGGCGCCGTGACTATTTCGCAGCTACTCGGCGCCGTGGGGCGCGTGGCCGTGGGGCGCTGGTCAGATCTGATCGGCTCGCGGATGCAACCTGTTCGCCTCATTGCGGCGACCGCCGCCGTAATGCTGTTCGCCCTGGCGCTCTCGGATCAGAAGGAGTCTGTGTCTGCAGTCTTCTTGATGATTGCCGTATCGGTCATTGCGATGCTGGACAACGGGTTAGAAGCAACCGCGATCGCCGAGTTCGCCGGGCCATCCTGGAGCGGACGCGATCCCGATCTTTGGGACGCTGATCGGGGCGTCTCACTATCAGCTGGCGTGGGTACTCTGCGGGTTATTTCCGCTGCTCGCAATACCGTTGGTGCCGACACGAGAGCGCGGGGGAGCGAGACAATGAGTCGTCAGATCGATGCAGCTCAATTACCCATGGCAATCGCCGAGAAGCCTCGGCTGCGCGGGTGGATCCATGTGTATTGCGCGGCTGCGGCTCTCGTGGCCGGTTCGGCACTGGTGACGGTGTCGTGGGCGGTGGCCTCCAGACTGGCTGGACACGCAACGCTGGCCTACACGCTGGCGATTGTCTCGATGTTCGGCGTCAGCGCCACCTACCACCGCGTCCACTGGGGTTCGGATGTAGCCAGGGCCTGGATGCGACGTCTCGACCACTCGATGATCTACATCTTTATCGCCGGCACCTACACACCGTTCGCAAGACTGGACATGCCTCGACACACCGGGCATGTGGTGCTGGGCATTGTCTGGGGCGCAGCGCTGGCCGGCGTTGCGCTCACGCTCTTTTGGCCGGCCGCCCCACGTTGGCTGAGCGTCACTCTCTACCTGCTGCTGGGTTGGGTGGGGGTCTGGTACACCGGACTGATCCTGCACAATGCCGGCGTCGCCGCCACGGTGCTGCTTGGGGTCGGCGGGGTTCTCTACAGTCTCGGCGCGATCGTCTACGCGCTCCGCCGGCCCGACCCGTGGCCGAGCACATTCGGGTACCACGAGATATTCCATGCTTGCACTGCCGTCGCGGCGACATGTCATTTCGTCGCGGTGTGCTTGGCCGTGTTCTGAAAGCGTGTACCGCGATTACTCAGCTCGCGAGACGAACGTCCTGAGCATCCGTGGAGACCGGAAATGCGGTTGCTGCTCCCGCGCCGAAGATAGCTGCGCCAGTCGCAAGTACCGAAAGGGCGCCTGACCACACTGAATGACGCGCAGTAGCGCCGTTTGCTTCCGCAGGCGAACTGGTCTCAACACGTGCTTTCACTGCTCTCACCCTCTCGAAGAGCGACGACGACTCTGTAACTGAGGCTAGTGATGAAAGCTAAGTAATCTCTGTCTGAATTACATGAATGGGTCTTACAGCTAAGACTGCAGCTGCCGGGCGATGGCCTTCTTGTCGATCTTGCCGACGGGAGTGGTCGGCAGTGCCGCCATCGCCGTCAGCACATCGGGCCGGGCATGCTTGGCCACGCCACGTTGGTCGAGGTAGTCGTTCAATTCGGTCAGCGATATCGGAATTCCGGTGAAAACGACTGCTGCGCAGATTTTCTCGCCCAGATACGGATCCTTCAACGGGACCGCGGCCGCTGACGAGATCGCCGGATGCGCATGTAAATGCTCTTCGATGTCCGCCGCGGACACGGTCTCGCCGCCACGGTGGATGACATCTTTCACCCGGCCGGTGACCTCCACGTAACCGTCGGCCTGTCTGCGGACCAGGTCGCCGCTGCGGTAGAAGCCATCCGGGTCAAAGGAGCGCGCGTTGTCGGCCGGCGCGCGGAAATACCCGTTGAACGTATAGGGGCCGCGAACGAGCAGTTCCCCTTCGCGGCCGGTTGGGACCGGTTGGCCGGCATCGTCGACGACCCGCAATTCGTCGTCCACGCAGAGCGGCCGGCCCTGGGTGTGGTCGACCAGTTCCGGCGGATCGCCTGGTCGGGTATAGCACAGCAGCCCCTCGGCCATCCCGAAAACCTGCTGCAGGCCGGGCGTCAGGGTTTCGCGGATTCGGCGCGCGTCGTCGGCTTCCAGCTTGGCGCCGCCGACCTGCAAGAGCCGCAACGACGTCGGCTTCACCGGCTCCCATTCGGTGGCTTGTGCCCACAGATTCGCCAATGCCGGCACCAATGCGGTGACGGTGACGCCATGGCGAGTGATCGTCTCGAACGCCGACTCCGGGCTGGGGTTGGTGAGAAACACTGTGGTGGCGCCGACAGCCATAGCGCCGAGCAGGCCCGGGCACGCCAATGGGAAATTGTGCGCGGCTGGCAACGCCGCCAGATAGACGTCGTCGGCGGTCAGCTTGCAGACCTCTGCGCTGGCGCTGGCGTTGTAGACATAGTCGTCATGGGTGCGGGGGATGAGCTTCGGTAAACCCGTGGTGCCACCCGAAACCAGCAGCAGTGCAGGAGAACTCGGATCCGGAGCACTCGGCGCGGGTCGCTCGTCGCGACTCGCGCACACCTGCGACCACGACGTGAACGGCCCCGCGTCGCCGTCGACGATGACATGCTCGAGCCCCGGGTGCTCCTGCGCTAGTTGCCGCGCCATCGGGCGGTAGTCGAATCCCGCTGCGGTGTCAGGGATTATCAGCGCCTTCGCCCCGCCGACTTTGGTGAAATGTCCCAACTCGGCCGCGCGGTGGCCGGTCAGGCACATGACCGGAATGGCGCCGACGCGCAGCAGTCCGAACAACGCCACTGCGAATTCACAGCCGTTAGGCAGCTGCAACAACACCCGATCGCCGGCGGCGATGCCCAGCGCCGCCAGCCCGGCTGCGGCGCGGTCGGCGCGCTGGTCGAGTTGCGCGAATGTCAGCGCGCTATCGGCATCGATCACCCCGACATGCGTGGGCCGGCGTCGCGCGGCGTCGGACAGCATCGAGTCCAGAGGCCGACCGGTCCAGTAGCCGACCGCCCGATAGCGTGCCGCGCGGTCTGCCGGAAACGGCACAAAGCCTTCCAGCGTGGAAGACAGCATCTCGGCCTCCAAGCGCGTTCGATGCTCGAGGCTAGAACACCTGGGCCAACTGCTCAGGCCAGATGACCAGAAGGTCTTGGAGGATGCTGGCGTCCGCGGCCGTACTGCTGAACGAGAGCAGCCCGGTGAACGGCTCACCGGTGCTGGGGAAACCGTTGAGGAAGTCACCGGTGACGTCGGAGGGCAGGTTGTTGAGATCTGCCAGCGCCTGGGTGTAATCACCACCGGACAGGTCGGCGGCGATGTTGTCGATGTCCTCGGAGAGGCCGAAGCCGGCACCGAGCAGCGGCGACAGGGTGGCGTCGCCGAAAGCTTTCAGCTCGTTGTACGTGCCGAATGTCTCGAGCAGATTCGTCTGGATTTGCGACAGTTCGACGGGGATCGACAACGTCGTTGCGCCCTTGGTGGTCTCGTCGAGCAGCGGACCCAACAGGGGCTTCAGCGTGTGATCCAGTGTCTCGAGGAAGTATGTGTCGAGGTAGCTGAACGCCTGCTCGGACTGACCTGCTTGGAGGGCGTTCGAGACCTCTGCCAGGGTCCCGATGCTGGTATACGGGCTATCCGGGCCGCCGATGATCGTGCCTGGGAACAGCCCCTCGACGTAACCGTCGTCGCTGCCGTACCACCCGCCATCGATCGCGTTCTGCACTCCGCTGTCGAAACCGGTCAGTGCACTGCTGAACTGTCCGCCGAATTCGGTCGACAGCGCGGTGAACGCCGCCGACAGCTCCGTGCTGGCGGTTGACGCCCCGGTCTCCAACGTCTGCAGATTGCTTTCCGTCGCCGCAACGACCTCTGACCAGGTTTCTTCGCCGGCCGTCAGCGTGACCGCCCGGTGCTCGACACCAGGGTTCGCAGCGATGAGGCCGGCGCCTGCTGCGGCGAGCGCTGCGAACAGCAATCGGCTCTTGTGAGCAGGCATCTGCGATAGGGGGACTAGCTGCACGGAATCTCCTTGGGTGACCGTCGTGAATACGTGGTGCTTCAGCAGGCGCGACGGACGCTACCTGAGAACATGCTGAGGCACAATAGGTAACCCTAACCTCAGTAAGGCTTGGTTTACTTGGGGGCGGAACCGCGGTGCGATCCGAGGGCGGTAGCGTCCGAGGCACCCAGGCACTAAAGTTGCCCGCAATTTAGGCTAGCCTCCACTAAGTAGCAGGAGGGTTGGGTGCGTTGATGACTGCGGTGCGCGCTGAGGTCGCCGACATGCTCGGTGTGAGCGCCGATACTGTCGACCCCGGCGGCAACCTCATCAGCCAGGGCCTCGACTCGATTCGGATGATGTCGCTCGCCGGCCGGTGGCGCCGCCGCGGGATCGATGTCGACTTCGCCGCACTGGCGGCCGATCCCACGATCGAGGCGTGGTCGTTGCTCGTTTCCGCGGGCGACAAGGACGTGCCGGAGGCCGAGGGCGGCAACGTCACGACGGCATCGACACATGACGCCGACGATGCTTTTCCGCTCGCGCCGATGCAGCACGCCATGTGGGTGGGACGCCATGACAGTCAGCCGCTCGGCGGCGTGGCCGGCCATCTCTATGTCGAATTCGACGGTGAGGCAACAGATCCCGAGCGATTCCAGCGTGCGGCTGAGGAACTGGCGAGGCGCCATCCGATGCTGAGGGTGCGGTTTCTGTCCGACGGCAACCAGCAGATCGATCCGGTCCGGGGGCGCGCAGACCTTCCAGTCACGGTTCACGACTTGAGAGATCTCGCCGAGCCCGACGCCGAAGCACGGCTCGACGATCTTCGAGACAGCAAGTCGCATCAACAGCTCGACGGGCAGGTGCTCGAACTGACTCTGTCGATGCTGCCCGGCGAACGCTCGCGACTGCATGTCGATCTGGACATGCAAGCCGCCGACGCGATGAGCTATCGCACTCTGATGGCTGATCTGGCGAAGCTGTATCACGGTGAGCAGCTTGCGGAATTGCGGTATACCTACCGCGAATACCGTCACGAGACGGTGCAACGGGAAGCCGGGCCGCAGCCGGCTGTCGACGCCGCTCGGGACTGGTGGGCACAGCGCATATCCGAGCTGCCGGACCCGCCGTCGTTGCCGTACTCGAACCTCAAAGGTGCATCCCGCAAGAGCATTCGACGTTGGCAGTGGTTTGACCCGCGGACCCGCGATGCGCTCTTCGCCCACGCCCGGGCGCACGGTGTCACGCCCGCGATGATGTTCGCTGCGGCGTTCGCCCACTCCCTTCAGTGCTGGTCGAGCACCTCGCGATTCCTGCTCAACCTGCCGCTGTTCGGCCGCGAGGCCTTCCACCCCGACGTGGACAGCCTGGTCGGCGATTTCACCTCGTCGCTGCTGCTCGACATCGATCTGGCGGACACCAACGATGCGGCATCGCGGGCGTGGGCGGTGCAAGACGCCATGCGGACCGCGGCGACCCACTCGAATTACTCTGGCTTGTCGGTGCTTCGCGACCTCGGCCGCTACCGCGGCACCCCGGTGCTCGCGCCGGTCGTGTTCACCAGTGCGCTCGGACTCGGCGAGCTGTTCAGCGACGACGTCATCGACGCTTTCGGCACCCCGGGATGGATCATCTCCCAAGGGCCGCAGGTTGCGCTCGACGCCCAGGTCACCGAATTCGACGGCGGCGTACTGGTGAATTGGGATGTCCGCGACGACGTTTTCCCGGCCGGCGTCATCGACGCGATGTTCGCCCACCACGTCGACGAACTGCAACGGTTGGCCACTTCCGACAGCGCCTGGACCGCGCCGGACCCGCCGGCGCTACCCGCCGACCAGCGTGCGGTGCGCGACTCGATCAATGCCGTACGGGCTGAGCCGAGTGGAGAAGCGCTGCACGACGGCTTCTTCCGGCACGCCGAGCGCCAACCCGAAGCACCTGCGGTCTTCGCCGGCACTGGTGACCTCAGCTACGGGCAACTGCGCGACCAAGCGCTGATGGTGGCAGCGGCCCTGCGCACGAACGGAATCGGTGCGGGAGACACCGTCGCGGTGATGGGACCGAAGACTGCCGAACAGGTGCCGGTGCTGCTGGGCATCATGGCTGCCGGCGGTGTCTATCTTCCCATCGGTGTCGATCAGCCCCGAAACCGCGCAGAGCGCATGCTTGCCGCCGGCGACGTCCGCCTGGCTGTGGTCTGCGGCCGTGAGCAGATTTCGCTACCGGTGCCGACGCTGAGGCTTGCCGACGTGCTGGACCGATCGGTGGCCGAACTGCCAAGTCCGGTCAGCGATCCCGCCCAACTCGCCTACGTCTTGTTCACGTCGGGTTCGACCGGGGAACCCAAAGGTGTCGAGGTGACACACGACGCCGCGATGAACACCGTAGAAAGCCTCACCGCCCGCTTCGGCATCGACTCCAGCGACCGCTTCATGGCCTTGTCGGCGCTGGACGCCGACATGTCCGTCGTGGAGATCTTCGCACCGCTGCGGGTTGGCGGCGCGGTCGTGTTCGTCGACGAATCCGACCGGCGGGAACCCGATGCCTGGGCTCGGCTCATCGACACCCACAAGGTCACGGGGCTCAATGTCATGCCCGGCTCGCTGGACATGCTGCTCGACGCCGGCGCTCACGGTCTGTCGTCGCTGCGGACGGTGCTGGTCGGCGGCGACTGGGTGCGCCCCGATCAGGCGCGTCGACTGCGGCGCGAGTCACCCGATGTGCGATTCGCCGGTCTGGGTGGTGCGACGGAAACCGCAATTCACGCAACGGTTTTCGAGCCGATCTTTGATGATGGTGAACTCGTCAATCTGCCTGCGGATGCGCCCGCGGTTCCCTACGGTGTGCCGCTGCCGAACATCGCCTGCCGGGTCGTCAATGACGCCGGGAACGACTGTCCGGACTGGGTTGTCGGTGAGCTATGGATATCGGGACGCGGTATTGCGAGGGGTTACCGCGGCCGCCCGGATCTCACCGCACAGCGTTTCGTCGAGTACGACGGGCGGACGTGGTATCGCAGCGGCGATCTGGCGAGGTACTGGCCCGACGGAACGTGTGAGTTTGTCGGACGCGCAGACCATCGCGTGAAGATCAGCGGCTACCGTGTCGAACTCGGCGAAGTCGAGGCGGCGCTGCAGAAGGTACCCGGCGTGGCGATGGCAGTTGCGGCGATGGCCCCCGCGCAGGGCGGCGGCGACGTCCTCGCCGCGGCCATTCGCACCGACGACTCTCAGCTGACCGTCGATCAAGTTCGCGAGGCGATGACCGAACGTGTTCCTGCGCACATGATCCCGCAGCACCTGTCGCTGGTGGAGCGTATACCGTTCACGCTCGCGGGCAAGATCGACCGGCGGGTCGTCGCAGGGCAGTTGGCGGCGGCCGTCGCCGAATCGGTCCAGGCAACCCAGCGGGTTCCGTCGAGCCCGCTGGAATCCGCGCTGACGGCGATCGTCGGCGACGTGCTCGGCGTGGCGTCGGTCGGCGTTGACGACGACTTCTTCGCGCTCGGTGGAGATTCGGTGCTGGCGACGCAGACCGTCGCCCGCATCCGGGCGTGGCTGGACACCCCGAACGTGATCGTCGCCGATATCTTCGCGACCCGGACGGTGGGCGCACTTGCGGACGTGCTCTGCCGCCGCGACCGCGAGCCCGGCCGGCTCGACCAGGTCGCCGAACTCTACCTCGAAGTCATCGGAATGGAAGCCGGTGACGTCGTCGCGGCCATCGCTGAAACAGAAGCAGCGCAATGATCTTCAATAACCTGACTGCGGTGGCGAAGCAGGAATTCCCGCCGTGGATCAAGCTGGTGCCGGGTCGAGAAGGCGGAGGCCACGTCGGCGCCACCGTGGTGTTTCCGCACGCAGGCGGGGCCGCGATGGGCTACCGCAAGTTCGCCACCGCGCTGGCCGCTGGCGGTGACACCTACATCCTGCAGTACCCGCAGCGCGCAGACCGACTCACCGATCCCGCTCCCAACACCGTCCACGATCTGGCCCGCGGACTGTTCGTGTCCGCGCCATGGCGGCGGGTGGCGCCGCTGCGACTGTTCGGCCACAGCATGGGCGCCGTCGTGGCATTCGAGTTCGCCAAGATCGCCGAATCGCGCGGTGCCGCGGTGCAGCGGCTGTGGGCGTCGGCGGCGCCGGCCCCGTCGGCAGTCGCCGGCATGCCCGAATTGCCTACCAGCCACGACGAACTGATTCTCGATGTCGCCGATCTCGGAGGCACCGACGCTGACCTGCTTGCCGATCCGGAGTTCGCCGAGTTGCTGGTGACTGCTATCCGATCCGACTATCAGGCGATCAACCGATACACCTGCGACGCCGGCGTCCGAATCGGTGCCGACATCTCCGCACTCGGCGCCCGCGGCGACCACCGTGTCAGCGCCGCCAATCTCGAACTCTGGGGCGATCACACCGAGGGCGCGTTCGACCTGTCCTGGTACGACGGCGGACACTTCTACCTCGACGACCACATCGAGGCCATCGCCGCGCGGGTGAATGCTGATGGATGAGAACGGATTCGGCACCGAGCCGATTGTGATCGTCGGTATGGCGATCGAAGCACCCGGCGGCATCGATACTGCCGAGGAATTCTGGGAGTTGCTGTCGCGCGGCCGCGAGGCGTTGAGTCCGTTCCCCGTCGACCGCGGCTGGGCGGTTCGCGAGTTGTTCGAAGGGTCACGGCGCAACGGCTTCAAGGAGATCCACGACCGTGGTGGCTTCCTCACCGGCGCCACGACGTTCGACCCGGAGTTCTTCGGGATCTCGCCGCGCGAGGCCGTTGCGATGGATCCTCAACAGCGCGTGGCGCTTCGGGTGTGCTGGCGGGCGCTGGAGAACAGCGGCATCAACCCCGACGATATGGCCGGCCACGACATGGGTTGCTATCTCGGCGCGTCCGCGACGGGGTACGGGCCGCAAATGGCGGAATTCTCCGAATACAGCGGGCACCTGCTCGCCGGTACAGCCCTGAGCGTGATCTCCGGCCGGGTCGCATACACGTTGGGCTCGACAGGGCCGGCGGTGACCATCGACTCGTCCTGCGCGTCGGCACTCGTCGCTTTTCACGCGGCCGTCCGCGCCGTGCAGGACGGCGACTGCGACGTCGCGTTGGCCGGCGGAGTCAACGTGCTCGGGTCGCCGGGATTCTTCGTGGAGTTCTCCAAGCAACACGCCCTCTCCGACGACGGGCACTGCCGTGCCTACAGCGCGCAGGCCAGCGGCACCGTCTGGGCAGAGGGTGCGGCAGTCTTTGTCCTGCAGCGGAAGTCGGCGGCGCTGCGCGACGGCCGACACATCCTTGCCGAGGTTCTCGGTAGCGCCGTCAACCACGATGGCCGCAGCGCGGGTCTGAGCGCTCCCAGCGGCACCGCACAGGTGAACCTTTTCCGCCGCGCGATGAGCCGGGCGGGGATCCGCGCCGAAGACGTCGGCATGATCGAGGGGCACGGCACCGGGACCAGGCTCGGTGACCGCACCGAACTGCAGTCGTTGGCGCAGACCTACGGGGACACCGAACCCGGCGGCGGAGCGTTGTTGGGGTCGGTGAAATCCAACCTCGGTCACGCATTGGCCGCCAGTGGCGCGTTGGGGCTCGCGAAAGTCTTGGTCGCCGCAGAACACGGCGCGATACCGGCGACTCTGCACGCCACCGACCCGAGCCCCGAGATCGATTGGGAAAAGCAGGGTTTGCGCCTTGCCGCGACCCTGACACCATGGCCCGCCGTTGAGGGACACCGGGTCGCGGCCACCTCGGCATTCGGTATCGCCGGCACCAATGCGCACGTCATCGTCTCGCTGCCCGAGGTCGCGTGATGCTCGGGCAACGATTGCCGGACGGCCGGGTACCGGTGGTGCTCTCGTCGCATGACGAAAGCTTGATCGCCGCGGATGCGGACGCGATCCTGCACTTTCTCGACGGGCTCGACGGTGACCACGATCCAACCGCCGACGTGGCGTCCACCCTGGTGCGGCTGCGGCGGGTACGGCGGCACCGCGCGGTCGTGCGGGCCGCGGATCGGACCGAGCTGGTCGCCGCCCTTGCCGCACTGGTGCGCGGCGATGACCATCCGCTGGTCAGCCGATCGTCGAAAACCGTTGCGCCGACAATCGCGTTTGTGTTTCCCGGGCAGGGCAATCAGTGGCCGTCGATGGGAACAGCGGCCTATCAGCGGCTGGCCGGGTATCGTGCTGAGGCAGACCGCTGCGCTGCGGCATTCGGCGCAGCCGGGCTGCCGTCGCCGCTGCCGTATCTGTGCGCCGACAGCGACCGGGAATGGTCGAGAGCGCAGATTCAGGGCGCCCAGTTCGTCCACGCGGTCAGCTTGGCTCAGCAGTGGCGCGTGTGCGGGGTCCGTCCCGACGTGACCATCGGGCACAGTCTCGGCGAGATCGCCGCAGCCTATGTCGCCGAGAAGATCTCGTTGTCCGACGCGGTCGCGTTGGTGGGTGCGCGCGTCGCGGTCATCGACCAGTTGACGGGTCGATACGCCATGGCCGTTCTCGGCGTCGGATTCGACAAGCACGAGCACTCATCGACGAAGCACCGGGCTGGCTGGAGGTCTCCGCGGTCAACGGGCCATCCGCCACGGTGGTGTCGGGTGATCACGACGCCGTGATCGCCGTGACCGAACTCGCGCAGCGACATGGCGTGTTCACCCACCACCTCGCCGTCGACTATCCGGGCCACACCAGCGCTTTGCGGCACCCGGCCGCGGAATTGGCGCAGTTGCTGCCCGCATCGTCGTTCCAGGACGGGCCGGTGGCATTCGTCGGCTCGGCGACCGGCGCCGAGGTGACCGCAGACGCGGACTTCTCGCACTATTGGCATGAAAGCCTGTGCAGCACAGTTCGGTTCGATCGGGCGGTGGTTGCCGCCCAGAAATGCGGCGCGGACACGTTCGTCGAAATGTCCGCGCACCCCGCGCTGCTGTACCCCCTGTTCGAACAGGTCGACGACGAGTCCGCGGTGATCGTCGGCTCGGGCCATCGCGACACAGCGATCACGGAAGCATTGTCGGCCAATCTCGCGGCCGTGGTGACCGCCGACCCGGGCTATCCCTGGTCGCAGACACTCACTGCGGATGTCCGACCCCCGTTGCGCGGCTTCCCGAACGCGCCCATGCGTGCGGTACATCTGTGGGTCGCGCCGGAACCGCCGACCAAGCCGGTTGCAGCGTCCGCTACTCCTTTGACGGTCGCCGTCGAAGGCTGGCAGCCCTCGATGTTGCCGACCGCGCCCCACGGAACTCGCTGCGGTATCGCCATTGTCGGCGACACCGAGGGAACGCTGGCCCAGCTGCTGACTCAAGCAGTCCGCGCACATGCCGGTTGCGAGCCGGTGTCGCCGAGCGATGCCGAGATCGTCGCTGTGATCGCCCCCGCGTCGGATCGGCTCGACGTGATCGACGCCGTTGCCGAGCTCGCCGGTCGGGACAAGGCGGGGCTGCCCGACTATGCCGCGGTCATCGGCCCGCGATGCCGGGCGGTATGGCTACTGACCGCGGACGGCGAACACGTCGAGCCCGGCGACGCCGCCGTCAGACCCGCGCAGGCGGCGCTGGCCGCGATGCATCGCAGCGTCGGCGTCGAATTCGGCGATCAGGCATTCGGGAGTCTCGACGTCCGCTCCGAGGATGTCGGCGTGGCGACCGGGGCTGCCGTCCTCACCGTCCTGCTCGGCGAACCCGGTGTGATGGCATTGCGCGCCAACGGCATTGACACGTCGCCGCGACGATACGTCCGCACCGTGCGAGATGCCGCGGCTGCCGCTGATTCACCGGCAAGCCTCTCGCTGGACAATGTGGTGATCACCGGTGGCAGCGGAGCGATCGGCTTGCGCTATGCGCAGTACTGCGCCGAACGCGGCGCCCGCCGGATCATCTTGTTGAGCCGCAACGGTGTCGAGGCCGAAACCCTGACAAAGCTCAACCGGCAGTACCACGTCGACGTGCTCGCCCCGCGCTGCGACATCACCGACCGTGCCGCGTTGGCCGCCCTGGCCGCCGACTACGCCGGCGAGGGGGCATCGCTGCTGATCCACACCGCGGGAATCGCGACCGTACGCATGCACGCTGAGCTCACCGGAGCGGACGTGGCGGCGGTATGCGCGGCAAAGGTGGCCGGGCTGGCGGCGATGGCCGACGTCTGGCCGCTACAGCCAGAATGCCGAATCCTGGCCTGCTCATCGGTGTTCGGGGTCTGGGGCGGTCACGGTCACGCCGCCTACGCGGCGTCGAACCGGCTGCTCGACATGCTGGCTGCTCAGCTGCGCGCGAGGGGATTGGACTGCACCGCGATCCGCTGGGGCTTGTGGCGGGACGCCGGTGTCGTCGAGGAGGCCGAGGTCGCCCGGACCGAACGCTCCGGTTTGATCGCGATGCGGCCAGAACGCGCCGTGGACGCCGGCTTCGGCCGCTACGGCGGTGACCCGCTGATCTTCCAGGCGGACGTCGACCGGCTCGGAGTGTTCTTGGACAGCCAAGGCATCAACGTGCCGCATCGTGGGCGCGGCGCAGCCGAGAACGATGCAGACCGGCGTCCGCTGCCGGAGGTCGTGTGCTCCGAGCTCGCCGCGACGCTGCAATGGGACGGTTCGGCGTCGATGGATCCGACCGCGTCGCTCATCGACCTCGGACTGGACTCACTGTTGGCGCTCGATCTGCGCAAGCGGCTGCGCCGGGCCGTTGGGCATTCGGCACCGGTGGCGCAGATGCTCGGCGGCATCACCGTCAACGAATTGATCGACGTCGTGGGAAGGTTGGAATTCGCGCGTGACTGACACCACCGGCATAGGCACGCTTGACGCGCAGCGCCTGGAGTTGTTGCGCCGCAAGATCGCTGATCGTGGCTTGGCGCGACCGGCCGCCGCGGTGACCGCCGACGTGCATCAGGTGCCGGAGATGTCCGATGGCCAGCGCCGGATGTGGTTCGTGCAGTCCGTCGACCCTGCCGGTGCGCTGCTCAACATCTGCGTCTCCTACCGCGTCACCGGCACCGTCGACGTCGCGCGGCTGCATCAGGCGTTGGACGCCGTCGCCGTGCGGCACCCAATGCTGCGCACCGTTTATCAGACCGACGATGACGGCGCTCCGCATCCGCTGATCGTCGATGATCTGCGGCCGCATTGGGCCGAACACGATCTGTCGGGACTTGCCGAACAGGCCCGCCGACTGCGGCTGGAAGTATTGGCGCAACGCCAGTTCCAGCAGCCATTCGACTTGGCCAAGGATTCCCCGTTGCGGGTCGTAGCCGTTCGGGTGAGTGACGACGAGCTGATCCTGCTGTTGACCGCGCACCACATTGCCTGGGACGACGGTTCGTGGGCACCGTTCTTCACCGACCTCACCCGCGCCTACACCGACCCGGGCAGCATCGCGCGGCCGTCGACGATCGTCGCTGCGGACCGCACGCCGAACATCGACGACGACCTGGATTACTGGCGGTCGTTGATGACCGATCTGCCTGAGCCGCTTGAGCTTCCCGGCCCGCACGGTTCGGTGGTGCCGAGCAGTTGGCGTGCGCAGCGCGCCACGGCGCGGTTGTCCGCGCAGACGATGGACCGAGTCGGTTTGCTGGCCAGGGAAACCGGGGCCACTCCGTACATGGTCCTGATGGCCGCGTTCGGGGCACTGGTGCATCGCTACACGCACGCCTCCGACTTTCTGGTGGCCACCCCGGTGCTGAACCGGGAAGCAGGCACCGAAGACGCGATCGGCTACTACGGCAACACCCTGGTGATGCGGATGCGCCCGCAGCCGCGTCTGACATTCCGCGAACTCCTTGTGCAGACTCGCGACGACGCCGTCGGCGCTCTCGCACATTCGCGCGTCGACTTGGAATGGCTGGTGCGCGAGTCCAATCCGGACCGCAGACATGGCGCCGAGCGGATGACCCGGGTCAGTTTCGGATTGCGGGAGCCCGACGGTGGCGGGTTCTGTCCGCCGGGAGTGCGCTGCGCACGCGCCGAATTGCGCGGGCACCTCAACCAGCTGCCGCTGGGCCTGATGATCGAACTGCCAGGTGCCGCACCTGGTTCCGATGGCAGCGCACTCGTCGAAGCCGAATACCTGGTCGAGGTGCTGGATCGGCCGCTGGTCGAACAACTGCTGCGGCACTACGGCGTCTTGCTGGACAACGCGCTGGCAGATCCGGACACCGCGCTGTCCGCGTGCGGATTGATGAGCGCGGCGGATGCCGACTGGCTGCGCCAGGTGTCGGCAGGCGAGGACTTCGACACCCCGGCCAGCACGCTGCCCGGTTTGGTGACGCGGCGCGCCGCGCTGACGCCCGATGCCGTCGCGGTCGTCTACGAGGGCCGCCAGTACAGCTATCGGGAGATCAACGACGAGGCAAACCGGCTGGCGCACTGGCTGATCGGGCGAGGCATCGGGACCGAAGACCGGGTCGCGGTGCTGATCGACAAATCGCCCGAACTGGTCACCACTGCGCTGGGGATCCTCAAGGCCGGGGCGGTCTACCTGCCTGTCGACCCGACGTATCCGGACGATCGGCTGGCCTTCATCCTCGGCGATGCGGACGCGAAACTGGTTCTGCGTGAACCGGTTACCGACCTGGCCGGATACCCGGCCAGCGATCCCGCACCTGAGGAGCTGGTTCGTCCGCTGAGTCCTGCCAACACGGCCTACCTGATCTACACGTCTGGTTCGACCGGGCTACCGAAAGGCGTCCCGGTTCCACACGCGCCGATCGCCGAATACTTCGTCTGGTTCGGCGACGAATATCGCGTCGACGAGACCGACCGGCTGCTCCAAGTGGCCTCGCCGAGCTTCGACGTGTCCATCGGCGAGATCTTCGGAACGCTGATCTGCGGTGCCAGGCTGGTGATTCCGCGGCCGGACGGGCTGCGCGACATCGGATACCTGACCGAGCTGTTGCGCCGTGAGGGCATCACCTCGATGCACTTCGTCCCGTCGTTGCTCGGGCTGTTCTTGTCGTTGCCAGGGGTCAATCAATGGCGCACCCTGCGCCGGGTGCCCATCGGCGGTGAGCCGCTACCCGGCGAGATCGCCGACAAGTTCCACGCCACCTTCGACGCGTTGCTGTACAACTTCTACGGGCCCACCGAGACCATCGTCAACGCCACCAGCTATCCGGTGCAAGGGGCCCAAGGTACCCGGGTGGTGCCGATCGGCCGGCCCAAGATCAATACGCAGTTGCATCTGCTCGACGACGCGCTGCAACCGGTCCCGGTCGGGGTGATCGGCGAAATCTACATCGGCGGAACACATGTCGCCCGCGGCTACCACCGCAGGCCCGGTCTGACCGCGGAACGCTTTGTCGCCGACCCGTTCACCCCGGGTGGCCGGTTGTACCGCTCCGGTGACCTTGCGCGCCGCAACGCCGATGGCGATATCGAGTTCGTCGGCCGCGCCGACGAGCAGGTGAAGATCCGCGGGTTCCGCATCGAACTCGGCGAGGTGGGCGCCGCGATCTCGGTTGACCCCAGCGTCGGGCAGGCCGTCGTCGTGGCCTCCGACCTACCGCAACTGGGTAAGAGCCTGGTGGGCTACATAACTCCGGTCGACGGCGCCGGACGCGAGACGGTCGATCTCGAGCGGATCCGTTCCAGGGTGGCCGCCGCGCTGCCGGATTACATGACGCCGGCTGCCTACGTCGTGCTCGACGAGATCCCGATCACCGCGCACGGCAAGATCGACCGGACGGCGCTGCCGGAGCCCGAGATCGCGGCGAAGGCGCACTACCGCGAGCCCGCGACCGTGACCGAACGCCGCGTCGCGACACTGTTTTCCGGATTGCTCGGCCACGCCCGGGTCGGGGTCGACGACTCGTTCTTCGATCTGGGCGGTCATTCGTTGGTGGCCACCAAACTCGTCACCGCGATCCGTTCGGAATGCGGCGTCGACATCGCCATCCGCGACATCTTCGAGCTCGGCACGGTCGGCCTACTGGCGCAGCGGGTCGACGAGCTGCGGTCCGGCGGTCGCGCGCAGGCCCGGCCCCCACTCGTCGCCACCGCTCACGACGAGCCGCTGCCACTGTCGGCGTCCCAGCTGCGCAGTTGGTTTGCCTACCGCGTCGACGGGCCGAGCCCGGTCAACAACATTCCGTTTGCGGCCCGGCTGACCGGACCGTGGGACATCGACGCGTTGATCGCTGCGGTCGGTGACGTGGTCACCCGCCACGAGATCCTGCGCACCACCTACATCGACGCCGACGGTGTGCCGTACCAGGTGGTCGGCCCGGCCGCCGCGCTGACGGTGCACCGCGCCGACGGTGACGGCGACGCATGGCTGCAGCGCCAGTTGGACGCCGAACGTCGGCACTGCTTCGAGCTCGACCGGGAGTGGCCGATTCGGGTTGCCGTGCTGCAGGCCGGCGGAGAACACGTGCTGTCATTGGTCGTTCACCACATTGCGTCTGACCACTGGTCTGCCGGCGTGCTGTTCACCGACGTGATCACCGCCTACCGGGCGCGTCGCGACGGCGAAGCCCCGTCGTGGGCCCCGCTGCGCGTTCAATACGCCGATTACGCTGCGTGGCAACGTGCTTACCTGGGCGAGCCGGGCGGGCAGGAGACCGCGGTCGCCGCCGAGCAGCGGGAATACTGGACCCGCCAGCTGACCGGACTGCCGGAAGACAGCGGGCTACGGCCCGACTTCCCGCGCCCGCCGCTGCCCAGCGGCGAGGGTGAATCCGTGCCGTTCCGCATCGACGCGGTCACTCGTGCCAAGCTCACCGAGCGGTGCCGCGAGTTGGGCGTCACCGAATTCATGGCACTGCAGGCCGCCGTCGCGGTGGTGCTGCACAAGGCGGGAAGCGGTGCCGACATTCCGCTGGGCACACCCGTCGCTGGGCGCACCGAGGCCGAATTGGACCAGCTGATCGGCTTTTTCGTCAACATCCTGGTGCTGCGCAACGACGTGGACGGCAACCCGACATTGCGCGAGGTGCTGATCCGCGCCCGAGAAACGGCCCTGGCCGCATACGCTCACCAAGACCTGCCGTTCGACCGGGTCGTCGACAGTGTCAGCCCGGTGCGATCGCTGTCCCGCAATCCGCTGTTCGGTGTCATCGTGCATGTGCGAGACCACCTGCCCGCCACACGAATCATCGAGTCGGCTTCGGACGGCGAACAGGACACTGTGTGCACATCAATGGACCCGGTGTTCGACATGGCGCACGCCGATCTGAGTGTCAACTTCTTCGGTACCGTCGGCTCGGACGGGATCGGCTATAACGGCCACCTCATCTTCCGCACCGAGTTGTACGAGCGAAGGACCATCGAACGGGTGGCCGGTTGGCTGACCCGCGTCGTCACCGAATTCGCCGACAACATCGATCAGCATCTGCGCGATGTCGTGCTGACAGACGCCGACGAGCAGCAGCGCATCCTGACCGACTGGAGTCGAGGCGAGCAGCCGCCATCCGATCGGGCCCGCACAGTTCCGGAACTGCTCGAGCCGAGCCGGCGACTGCCTGTTGGACGAATCGCGGTCCGGTGTGCGGGCGACGAACTGGACTACGTTGGGCTGCATCACCGTTCGGACAACCTGGCGGCGTTACTGATCGATCACGGTGTGCGGCCGGGCTGCTTCGTCGGCCTGTCCATGCGGCGCGGCATCGACATGGTCGCGGCACTGGTGGCCATCGTTAAGGCCGGTGCCGCCTACTTCCCGATCGATCCCGACTATCCGTTGGCACGCAAGCAGTTCATGCTCTCCGACGTTGAGCCACCGGTCGTGTTGGCCACCGTCGAAGCGGTCGACACCATGCCGGAAGACTATGCGGGCACTGTCCTTTCGCTCGACGACGTCGCCGTGCGCGCCGCAGTGGACCGCTCACACGAAGACGGCGCGCCCAGGCTGCCGCATCCGGACGACCCGATGTACCTGGTCTTCACCTCCGGATCGACCGGAAAACCCAAGGGCGCCGTAGGCACTCAGCGCGCGATGGCGGCCCGGCTGGACTGGCAGCTGCGGAACTACCCGCCGAGAACGGCCGATGACATCCGCTTGTCGCAGGCGTCGATGACATTCCTCGAGGGCGGCATGGAACTGCTGGCCGGTCTGGCGGCCGGTGCCACGATGATCCTGGCTGACGATGCCGAGCACCGCGATGCCGAAGCCCTTGCGGCGCTGATCAAACGCGAATCGATCACGCAGATCACCGCGGTGCCCAGCCTGGTGTCCGCACTGGTCGACAGCGCTCCCGACTCGGTGCGCTCGCTCGCCCGGCTGGTGTGTGGGGGAGAGCCGGTGAGCAACTCGCTGCTGCAACGGTTGACGGCGGCGTGCGCCGACACCGCCGGCGACGGACCGCAGCTGCTGAACAACATCGGCTCGACCGAAACGTCCGGCGCCGTGTCCCGCGGTCGGCTGGGCCCGCCCAATCCGCTCGTCGGCTCGCCGGTAGCCGGGGCGGCCGCATATCTGCTCGACGACGCGCTGCGGCCGGTACCGGTCGGGGTGGTCGGCGAGTTGTACTACGCTGGTGACCAATTGGCCAGGGGCTACTGGAAGCGGCCCGCGCTGACCTCATCACGATTCGTCGCCAATCCGTTTGGCGCCGAGCCTGGTAGCCGGTTGTATCGCAGTGGCGACCTGGCCCGCTGGACTGAGACCGGCGAGCTGGAGTTCGCCGGTCGCGCCGACCATCAGGTGCAGGTGCGCGGATTCCGGGTCGAGCTTGCCGAAGTCGAGGCCGCGCTGGCAGCCGTTGACGGGGTGGCCGCCGCGGCCGCGCGCACCTGGGAGGTGCACGACGGCACCAGCCTCGCCGGATACATTGTGCCGCGGGGGTCGGTCAACGATGAGGCCGCGTTCGCGGCCTCGGTGCGGGCCTCGGTTACCACCGCACTGCCGGGATACATGGTGCCGTCGTCACTGACCGTGCTCGACGCGTTGCCCAAGACCGAGTCGGGCAAGCTGAACCGGCCGGGACTGCCGCGGCCGGCTGTCAGCACCGGCGGCCAGACCGAACCCGCGCGCACCGAGACCGAACGCGCACTGGCCGCGGTGTTCGCCGACCTGCTGTCGACCTCAGACGTCGGACGATTCGACGATTTCTTCGCCCTCGGTGGCGACAGCATTCTGTCCGTCCAATTAGCCTCTCGCGCAAGGGCAGTCGGTCTGAACGTCAACCCGCGCATGGTGTTCGAGAATCCGACCGTGGAACAGTTGGCCGCCGCTGTCGATGCGCTCGGCGATACCGTGGATGACCAGAACCAGTCGAGTGACACCAGGTTCGAGCCGATGAGCACGTCGGGACTGTCTCCGGCCGATTTGGCTGCGGTGACGCAGCTATGGTCGACGTCGCGCGAAGGAACGCCGTGACTGCCGCGGACACCCAGGTCGACATCACGTCCGACATCGAGGACGTGATGGCGCTGAGCCCGCTGCAGGAGGGCTTGTACTCGCTGACCGCATTGGCGGAGTTCGCCGAAGGTGAACCCGCCGACGACCCGTATGTGATCGGCATGGCTGCCGACGTCGTCGGCGCACTCGATGTCGCGCTGCTCCGTCAGTGCGCATCGACGATGTTGGTCAGGCACCCCAATCTGCGGGCCAGCTTCTTCAGCCGGGGGATTGCGCGACCGGTGCAGATCGTGCCGTCGCGAGTCGAGTTGCCGTGGCGCGACGTCACCGGTGCGGTAGCGGACATCGAGGCGCTGGAAGCCGAGGAACGACGACGGCCGTTCGACCTCGAGCGGCTACCCGCGATCAGATTCCTGCTCATCGAACTGCCCGCTGCGCGTTGGCGATTGGTGATCACCGCACACCACATCGTGATCGACGGCTGGTCGCTGCCGGTGTTCGTGACCGAGATGATGATCCTCTACCGCGCCGGCGGAGACCCGGATGCGTTGCCGGTGCCGCCACGCCCGTACCGGGACTACATCGGCTGGCTCGCGGGCCGCGATCAGCAGGCCAGCCAACAGGTGTGGCGGGAGCACCTCGCCGGCATGCCCGGACCGACGATGCTGGCCGCTGCCTTCGGCGGGGCGGACGCCGCCCGCAAGGCCGGTCTGCCACAACGCACCGAGTTGCACCTGCGTGCCGAGCCGACCGAGCGATTGGTCAAGGGCGCCCGCTCGCGTGGGGTCACGCTGAACACGCTGCTGCAGATGGCCTGGGCGGTGATCGTGTCGCGCCTGACCGACCGCACCGACGTCGTGTTCGGCGTCACCGTATCCGGTAGGCCGGCCGAACTGGTCGGCGTCGAAACCATGGTCGGACTGTTCATCAACACCGTCCCGTTGCGTGTGCGGCTCGACGCCGATGCCCCGGTCGGTGCGCAATGCCTAGCGGTGCAACGCGATTCGGCGATGCTGCGTGAGCACAGCTATCTCGGACACGCGCAACTGCGGGCGTTGGGCGGCGTCGGCGAGATGTACGACACGCTGCTGGTCTACGAGAACTTCCCGACCGGCGGCATGGCAGCCGGCGACGAGTTGGCCGGTAGCGGTGTGACGTTCCGGCCGGCCGCGGTGGAAAGTCTCACCCACTTCCCGATCGTGCTCGCCGCTCACATGGGCGACGACGGGCTCGTGCTGATGGTCGAAGTCATCGACGGCGCACTCGGCGACACCACCGCTGCGATGCTCGGCGACCGACTGCTGGTTACCGCAGATCAGCTGTTGGCCCGCTGGGACCGCCCGCTGCGCGATGTCAGCATCCTGGCTGCCGACGAGACGGCGCCATTGGCCGGGTCCGCGAAACCCGCTACGGCGCAGGGTATTCACACGCGATTCGCGGCGATGGCTGCGAAGACGCCGGACAGCCCGGCGATCACCTGGGCGCACGGCACTCTGACGTACCGAGAGCTGGATACGGCTGCCAACCGGATGGCGGGCGCGCTGGTCGCCTGCGGCGCAGCTGCCGAAACGCCGGTCGCCATCACGCTGCCGCGCGGACCGGATTACGTCGTGGCGATGCTCGCGGTGCTCAAAACCGGCGCGATGTATGTCCCCTTGGAGCCGGGAATGCCCGCAGAACGGGTCAACTCGATTTTGCGCCAAAGCGGGGTCGCCATCGTCATCGACGACGGCTTCGACCCCGACGTCGATGAGGCCGATGACTTCGCGCCCGTCGATGTCAACCCGCAGCAGGCCGCCTACGTGGTGTTCACCTCGGGGACGACGGGAGAACCCAAGGGCGTCATCGGAACTCACGCCGCCGTCGGCGCCTACGCCGACGACCATCTGGACCATGTGCTGCGACCCGCGGCGGCTCGGCTGGGCCGCCCGCTGTCCATCGCGCATGCGTGGTCTTTCGCGTTCGACGCTGCCTGGCAGCCGTTGGCGGGATTGCTGGACGGTCACGTCGTGCACATCGTCGACGAGCGCACCCAGACCGACGCCGAAGCGTTGGTCGCCGCCATCGCCGAGCACAGTGTCGACATGATCGACACCACCCCGTCGATGTTCGCCCAGTTGCGGGCGGCCGGCTTGCTGACCCGCGTCCCGCTGGCGGTGCTGGCGTTGGGTGGTGAAGCTCTCGGCGGCGCGTCCTGGTCGTTCATTCGCGCCGAATGCCGTCGCACCGGGATGACGGCCTTCAACTGTTACGGCCCAACCGAAACCACGGTGGAAGCGGTGGTGGCCGCCATCGACGACTACGACGACCCGGCGATCGGGCGCCCGACCGCACACACCCGCGGCTACGTCCTGGACTCCGCGCTGCGGCCGGTGGCCTACGGGGTGGCGGGCGAGCTGTACCTCGGCGGCGCACAGCTGGCCCGCGGCTATCTGGGCCGCGCACCGGAGACCGTGCAGCGCTTCGTCGCCGATCCGTTCGTCGCCGGCGAACGGATGTATCGAACCGGCGATGTGGTGCGACGCCAACCCGACGGCTCGTTGCGCTACGTGGGCCGCGCCGATGCGCAGGTGAAGATCCGGGGCCATCGCGTCGAACCGGGCGAAATCGCCGCCGTACTCGAATCGCATCCCGGGGTGCGGCAGGCGAGCGTGGCGGTCGATGAGCGGCACGGTGTTCCGCGATTGACCGCCTATGTGGCCGTGGATGATTCGCCGTCGGTGCCGGAGCTCCGCCGGATGCTGGTCGCTCGGCTGCCCCGCTACATGGTTCCGCAGCGCATCGTGACCGTCGACGACATACCGCTGACCGCGAACGGCAAAGTGGACGAAGCCGCTTTGGCGGCAATCGATTCGGCGGCTGCGACGGAATCGAGCGGAAGCGAACCGGAGACCGCCACCGAATCCGCGCTCATCCACGTGCTGACCGAAGTACTGCACGTCGACCGGGTCGACCCGAACGCCGACTTCCTGGAGCTGGGCCTGGACAGCATCGCCGCGCTCTCGGTCGTGCAGTCGGCCCGCAGGCGCGGCGTTGCGCTGCGCGCGCGACTGGTGCTGGAGTGCGGCACCGTTCGCGAGCTTGCCGCGGCGATCGACGCGGAAGCTGACCATGGTCGCGACGTCACCCCCGAAGCAGACAACGCAACAGGGCCGATACCGCTGCTGCCCAACGCCCATTGGCTCTACGAATTCGGTGCGCCGCGCAGATTGGCCCAGGCCGAAGCGATCCGGCTGCCCGAGGGCGTCACGGCCGAGCAACTGCGCGCGGCGCTGGCCGTGATCGTCGACGGTCACGAAGTGCTGCGCAGCCGGCTGGACCGCGCCACCATGACCTTGCACACCGGCAGCGCCGGCGACGTGCTCGCCGAGGTGTGGGTGGCCGGTGACCTGCAGGCAGCCGTCGGTGACCACACCACCCATGCGATCGACAACCTCGACCCCGAACACGGCAGGCTGTTGGCGGCGACGTGGCTCCGGCCACCGAGCGGGCAGAGCGTCCTGCTGCTGGCCGCGCACGTCCTGGCCATGGATCCGGTGTCCTGGCAGGTGGTGCTCGGCGAACTCGACGCCACCCTGCACGCGCTGATCGCCGGGACGACGCCCGCGCCGGTGCGTGAGCACACCAGCTACCGGCGTTGGGTGCAGGCCATGACCGAACGCGCCGAAGCCCTTGACAGCGAACCCTATTGGGCGGCACAGCTCGTCGGTGACGACCCTGACCTCGGCCGTCGGCGGCTCCGGCCGGACACCGACCGCGCCGGTGGTCTGCTGGTCACCACGGCGATGCTCGACACCGACACCACCGCCCGGCTGATGCGGTCGGGTCTGCCGGTGTTCGAGGTTCTGGTCGCGGCAGCGTCGCGGATGATCAGCCGGTGGCGGCAGCGCCGCGGCCAGCCGACCCCACCGCCGCTACTGGCGCTGGAAACCCACGGTCGCGCCGACGCGCTGTTCGACGGCACTGTCGACACCACCGAGACGGTAGGACTGCTGAGCGGGATCTATCCGCTGCGGGTGGACACCGAAGACCCGCGACAGGTGCGGGATCTGCTGGCGGGAATCCCCGGCGACGGTGTCGATTTCGGGCTACTGCGCTACCTGCGCAGCACTGCCGCGGACCGGCTCGCCGACTTCGGCGGACCGCAAGTGCTGCTGAACTATCTGGGCCACGCCGACATTGGCGGCACACGTGGCACGAGTGGACTCTGGCTGGACCGTAGCCTGCTGAACGGGGTGTCGCCGTTGCCCGAGCCCGATCTGGCAGTGCGCTACGAGCTGAGCCTGATCGCGACGGTGCTCGGCAACGCAGAGCATCAGGTGTTGGTGACGCAATGGCGTTCGCTGCCCGACATTCTCAGCGAATCGGACATCGCTGAACTGCAAGCACTCTGGCACCAAGCGCTCGAGGAGATCGTGGCATGACCACACTTGGGGTGCTCGGCGGCGGCGTCAAGGCGGTGGCCGTCGCGGCCAAGGCACACGTCCTGGCCGAGATGGGCGTCGACGCGCCGCAGGTCGTCGCCGTCGAGCGGATCGGGGTCGGCGCCAACTGGCTTGCCAGCGGCGGCTGGACCGACGGCGCACAGCGACTCGGGACGAGCCCGGAAAAAGATGTCGGCTTCCCGTACCGCTCGTCGTTGGTGCCGCGTCGCAACGCCGAACTCGACGAGCGGATGATGCGCTACAGCTGGCAGTCGTATCTGGTCGCCACCAGCGAGTTCGCCCAGTGGATCGATCGCGGCCGACCAGCGCCCACCCACCGCCGATGGAGCCAGTACCTGCGCTGGGTCGCCGACGAGATCGGCATGACTGTCGTCTACGGCCACGTCGACAAGCTCGCTGTGGACGGTGAGCGATGGGCGCTGCACACCGACGAAACTACCGTGCACGCAGACGGTTTGATGATCACCGGGCCCGGGCAGGCTGAGCGGTCGCTGCTGCCGGGCAATCCGCGGGTGCTGTCGATCGCGCAGTTCTGGCATCGCGCCGGCCAACACGAGCGGATCAGCGCGGAGCGGGTCGCGGTGATCGGCGGCGGCGAGACCGCGGCCGCGATGCTCAACGAACTGTTCCGGCACCGGGTTTCGACCATCACTGTCATCTCACCGCAGGTGACGCTGTTCACCCGTGGTGAGAGCTTCTTCGAAAACGCGCTGTTCTCCGACCCCAGCGACTGGACGGCGCTGACGGTGGGCGAACGGCGCGATGCGATCGCACGGACCGACCGCGGGGTGTTCTCGTCCACCGTGCAGGATGCGCTGCTGGCCGACGACCGCATTCGTCATCTGCGCGGACGGGTCGCCCATGCCGTCGGCCGCGACGAGCAGATCCGGCTCACGCTGTCGACCAATCGGGGTAGTGAAAACCTGGAGACTGTGCACGGTTTCGACCTGGTCATCGACGGGTCCGGCGCCGACCCGCTGTGGTTCACCTCGCTGTTCAGCCAGGATGCGCTCGATCTGCTCGAGCTGGGGCTGGGCGGTCCGCTGGCTGGTGATCGCGTAGAGGAGTCGATCGGACATGACCTCGCGGTCATCGACGTCGCACCGAAGTTGTTCCTGCCCAACCTTGCCGGCCTCACACAGGGTCCCGGCTTCCCCAATCTCAGCTGCCTCGGACTGCTGTCCGACCGGGTGCTCGGTGCCGACCTGGGCGCCGGCCCCCCATCTCCGACCAAGCGAGCCCCGACCAAGACAGCATCGATCAGGAGAGATGATGAGCACCAACCCCTTCGATGACGAGACCGGCACGTTCGTCGTGCTGGTCAACGACGAAGACCAGCACAGTTTGTGGCCGACCTTCGCCGACGTTCCTACCGGGTGGCACAAGGTATTCGGTGAAGCCGGTCGCGCCGAGTGCCTGGCCTACGTCGAGGAGCATTGGACCGACATGCGGCCGAACAGCCTCCGCGAGGCGATGGACCGCTGATGGCGCGCGGGTTTCAGGGTGCGGTGCTGCGGGGCTTCGGCGCCCGGGACCACACGGCGACGGTCATCGAGACCGTCCGAATCGCACCTCATTTCGTCCGGATACGGATGGAGTCACCGACCCTGTTTCAGGACGCGCAAGCTGAGCCCGCCGCCTGGCTGCGATTCTGGTTTCCCGATCCAGAGGGGTCGAGCACCGAATTCCAGCGCGCGTACACGATTTCCGAAGCCGATGTGCCCGCCGGCCGGTTCGCGGTCGACGTGGTGCTGCACGACCCCGCCGGTCCTGCGTCACTATGGGCCCGCACGGTCGAACCCGGCGCGACGATCGCCGTGATGTCGCTGATGGGTTCGTCGCGATTCGACACACCTCTCGAACAGCCCGCGGGCTATCTGTTGATCGGCGACTCGGCCTCGATTCCGGGGATCAACGGGATCATCGGCGTCGTCCCCGACGACGTTCCGATCGAGGCCTATCTCGAGCAGCACGACGACAGCGACACGTTGATCCCGGTCGCGCAGCATCCGCGACTGCGGCTCACCTGGGTGACCCGACGCGACGAGAAATCGCTGGCCGCCGCGATCGAGCGTCGCGACTGGTCGGACTGGTATGCCTGGGCGACACCGGAGGCGAGCACGCTCAAGCATGTCCGGACGCGGCTACGCGATGACTTCGGTTTTCCCAAATCCGAAATCCACGCCCAGGCCTATTGGAGTGCCGGACGCGCGATGGGCACCCGCCGCGGCGACGAACCGACGCCCCTGGAGATCACTGAGAGTGTCGCACCTGCTGATGCGGTCACTGTGATCCAGCCGGAAACTATTGTCGCGCAACAGGAAACAACGCTATCGGCGCCTCAAGGCAGTTGGCGCGCGCAGGCCGCCGGCCGGTTGCTCGCACCGCTGCGCTCGGCGCTGATCGCCTCCGGTGTGCTGCAGGCGGTGATCACGCTGGTGCAGCTGGCGCCGTTCGTGTTGCTGGTCGAGCTGACCCGGCTGCTGGTGTCCGGCGCGGACTCGTCGCGGCTACGCGACGTCGGGTTCGCGGCGGTGGCGCTGCTGGGCTTCGGCACGGTACTCGGTGCCGCGCTGACGCTGTCGCTGCACGTCGTGGACGCACGCTTCGCCAGCGACCTGCGCTCGCGGCTGCTGAGCAAGTTGTCGCGATTGCCGTTGGGCTGGTTCACCGCCCGCGGTTCCGGGGCGATCAAGCAGCTCGTCGCTGACGACACGTTATCGCTGCACTATCTGGTCACCCATGCCATTCCGGATGCGGTCGCGGCGGTTGTGGCGCCGCTCGCCGTGCTGGTCTACTTGTTCGTCGTGGACTGGCGGGTGGCGCTGGTGCTGTTCATCCCGGTCCTGTTCTATCTGGTGCTGACGTCGTCGATGACCATCCAGTCCGGCCCGAAAATCCCACAGTCGCAGCGCTGGGCCGAGCGGATGAGCGGTGAGGCCGGCGCCTATCTGGAGGGCCAGCCGGTGATCCGGGTCTTCGGCGGTGCCGCGGCGTCGAGCTTCCGCCGTCGTCTGGACGAGTACATCGGCTTCCTCATCGACTGGCAGCGCCCGCTGGCCGGCAAGAAGACGATGATGGATTTGGCCACGCGGCCAACGACTTTCCTGTGGCTGATCGCCGCAACCGGCACCCTGCTGATCGTCAACGGCCGAATGAACCCGGTCAACCTGCTCCCGTTTCTGCTGCTGGGCACCACCTTCGGTGCGCGGCTGCTCAACATCGCCTACGGGCTCGGCGGCATCCGCGCCGGCCTGCTGGCCGCCCGGCGGTTGCAGGTCACGCTCGACGAATCCGACCTCGCGGTGCGCGGCGGCAGCGGCGAAGCGTCCGACGACGCCACCGTGGTGTTCGACCGGATCAGCTTCGGCTACCGCCCCGATGTGCCGGTGATCCAGGACGTGTCGTTGACGCTGAGGCCGGGCACGGTGACTGCGCTGGTCGGGCCGTCCGGATCCGGGAAGTCCACCCTGGCCGCCCTGCTGGCCCGCTTCTACGACGTGCAACACGGCGCGATACACGTTGCCGGTCAAGACATCCGGTCGATGACCGCCGACGAGCTCTACGCCCGCGTCGGATTCGTCTTGCAGGAGACCCAACTCGTGCACGGGACGGTCCGCGACAACATTGCGCTCGCGGTCCCCGACGCCACCCCCGGGCAGGTCGAGGCCGCGGCCCGCGAGGCGCAGATCCACGACCGGATCATGCGATTGCCGCAGGGCTACGACACCATGCTGGGGGCGGCCAGCGGCCTGTCCGGTGGTGAGCGTCAGCGGCTGACCATCGCCCGCGCCATCCTCGCCGACACCGGCGTGCTCATCCTCGACGAGGCGACGGCGTTCGCCGACCCCGAGTCGGAATACCTTGTGCAGCAAGCGCTGAACCGGCTGACCCGAGAAAGAACCGTGCTGGTGATCGCGCACCGGTTGCACACCATCGCCGGCGCCGACCAGATCGTCGTACTCGATCACGGCCGGATCGCCGAGCAAGGCACCCACGACGAATTGCTCGCCGCCGACGGACGGTATCGACGGCTGTGGGACACCGGCCGTCGCGACCCGGTGACCGCGACGACCGCGGGGGAGGGGGCCCGATGATCCGCACCTGGATAGGCCTGGTCCCCGCGGACCGGCGGGGAAAGGTCGTCGCCTACGCCGTGCTCGCGATGGTGTCGGTGGTGGTGCGCGCGGTCGGGACGGTGCTGCTGGTCCCCCTGGTGGGGGCGTTGTTCAGCCATGCGCCGCACCAGTCGCTGGCATGGTTGGGCTGGCTCACCGCCGCGACGGCAGCCGGCTGGGTGGTCGACACCGCCACGGCGCGAATCGGATTCGATCTGGGCTTCGCGGTGCTCGACCACACCCAGCACGACGTGGCCGACCGGCTGCCGGACGTGCGGCTGGAATGGTTCAGCTCCGACAACACCGCAACGGCGCGGCAGGCCATCGCCGCGACAGGGCCGGAACTGGTTGGCCTCGCGGTGAATCTATTGACGCCACTGCTCACCGCGGTGTTGTTGCCAGCCGCGATCGGAGTGGCTCTGCTGCCGGTGTCCTGGCAACTCGGTCTGGCCGCCCTGGGCGGTGTGCCGGTGATGTTGGGGGCGCTGTGGGCGTCGGCCAGACTGACTCGTCGCGCCGACCATGCTGCCGCGCAAGCTAATACGGCGCTCACCGAGCGGATCATCGAATTCGCCCGGACCCAGCAGGCATTGCGGGCCGCGCGGCGCGTCGAGCCGGCCAGAAGCCTGGTGGGCGATGCGCTGGCCGCGCAGCACGGCGCGACGATGCGGTTGCTGGGCATGCAGGTTCCCGGCCAGCTGCTGTTCAGTCTGGCCAGCCAGCTGGCGCTGATCGTGTTCGCGGGCGCGACCACGGCGTTGACGCTGTCCGGCACGCTGACCGTGCCCGAGGCGATCGCGCTGATCGTCGTGATCGCCCGCTATCTCGAGCCGTTCACCTCCATCAGTGAGCTGGCGCCGGCGTTGGAAAGCACCCGCGCCACCCTCGACGGAATCCGTTCGGTGCTCAACGCGCCGACCGTGACATCCGGGACCGAGGCCCCATGCGCGTACGACGACGCGCCGCGGATCGAGTTCGACGATGTCGCGTTCAGCTATGACGGGGCAAGCGCGCCGGTGCTGGACGGAGTGAGCTTCACGCTGGAACCCGGAACGACGACCGCGATCGTCGGGCCGTCCGGATCGGGCAAGAGCACGATCCTGGGACTGATCGCAGGCCTGTACGAACCCACGCGGGGCCGCGTCCTGGTGGACGGTGTCGACGTCGCGTCGCTCAACGCCGTAGCTCGGCGCGCCGCGAGCAGCGTGGTGTTTCAGCATCCTTACCTCTTTCACGGGACGATCCGGGACAACGTCTCCGCCGGGGACCCCGCCGCCGCTGAGGACCAATTCACCAGCGCCCTCGCGCTGGCCCGCGTCGACGAACTCGCCGGCAGGCTGCCCGCCGGCGTCGACACCGTCGTCGGCGAGGCCGGGTCGGCGTTGTCCGGCGGTGAGCGACAGCGGGTCAGCATCGCGCGGGCCTTGCTCAAACCGGCGCCGATACTGCTGGTCGACGAGGCGACCAGCGCTCTGGACACCGAGAACGAGGCTGCCGTGGTCGACGCTCTGACCGCCGATCCGCGGCCGCGGACCCGGGTGATCGTCGCGCACCGGCTGGCCAGCATCCGGCACGCCGACCGAGTTTTGTTCCTCGATACCGGAAACATCGTCGAGGACGGCACGGTCGACGAGTTGCTTACAGCGGGAGGCCGTTTCGAGGAATTCTGGCGCCAGCAGCGGGACGCGGCCGAGTGGCGGATCCACGTCGGATAGGGGCGTTATTTGCCAGCGCCACCCGCAAGTGGCTTTGATGTAAAACAACAAGCGATACGACACGCCAGTAGCAGGGTCACCACAGACCAGGCGGTGACCAGCACAATGACACCGATGTTCAGGTGCGAATCGAAGGGACAACGATGACCGTGAAATTGATTGCCACCGGGGTGGCCGCCGTGGCCGCCATCGGTGCTGCCGCAGCCGGCGTGACGTCACTGACCGGCGAAGCCGCGCTGCAGGTGCGGCCCGTGGTGCTCAGCGCTCCGCTCGACCCGCCGCCGCCCGCGCCGGGCCAGCCCCAGCTGCCCAGCCCGGAGACGCTCACCGACCTGGCCAACCGCGTCACCGACCCGGGCGTGTCGTACGAGACCAAGTTCGGTCTGGTCGAGAACGGCATCAGCGCGGACGAGGGCCACGTGGCCGACCATGACCTGCGCAAGGCCTTCCGCAACGGGAACTTCCCGGAACAGTTCGCCTTCACCAACATCGAGCCGATCGGCCCGAACGGGGCCAGCGCCGACGTCGCCATCACGGGCCCGAAGTTCGCCGGGCCGGTCGAGAAGAAACTGGCGTTCGTCGATCAAGGTGGCACCTGGGTGCTGCAGCACGACGCCGCGATCGCGCTGATCCAGGCGGCCACGGCCGTCAACTAGCCGCTCACGGCGCGCTAGGCCTGCTGGGTCACCGCGTCCAGATCGAGCAGCCGCGCATGCAGCACGGTGCGGTTCCGTAGCGCCGCGCGCACGGCGCGGTGCAGGCCGTCTTCGAGGTAGACCACACCCTTCCACTTGACCGCGTGGGGGAAGAGGTCGCCGTAGAAGGTGGAGTCCTCGGACAGCAGACGGTCCAGTGCCAGCACGGTCGTGGTGGTGACGATCTCGTCGAGCCGGATCTGGCACGGCGGAATCCGTGACCAGTCCCGATAGGACAGGCCGTGCTCCGGATACGGCTTGCCTTCGCGCACACCTTTGAAGATCATCGGCGGCCGGTCTCCGGCACAGCCCTCCCCGGTGTGGCCATGAGGGACAGGCTAGCGCGGCGACGATGCGGTGATGAAACCGTAGCCGCTGGTGATCCCCGTAAACTGGTCCGGGTAAGGAGGGTGGAGTCCGATGGGGAGTGCCGAAGAGCGCCGCTTCGACGTGCTGCGCGCGATCGTCGCCGACTTCGTGTCCACCCAGGAGCCTATCGGGTCGAAGTCGCTGGTAGAGCGACATAACCTGGGCGTCTCCTCCGCCACGGTGCGCAATGACATGGCGGTGCTGGAAGCCGAGGGCTACATCACCCAGCCGCACACCAGCTCCGGTCGGGTGCCGACCGAAAAGGGCTACCGCGAGTTCGTCGACCGTCTCGACGATGTCAAGCCGATGTCGTCGGCCGAGCGGCGCGCCATTCAGAGTTTCCTGGAGTCCGGCGTCGACCTCGACGACGTGCTGCGCCGCGCGGTGCGGCTGCTGGCTCAGCTGACCCGCCAGGTGGCCGTCGTGCAATACCCGACGCTGTCGACGTCGACGGTGCGGCATCTGGAAGTGATCGCCCTGACCCCGGCGCGACTGCTGATGGTGGTCATCACCGACACCGGCCGGGTGGACCAGCGCGTCGTCGAACTCGGCGACGTCATCGACGACCATCAGTTGTCGCAGCTGCGCGAGATGCTCGGCCAGGCTCTGGAGGGCAAGAAGCTCTCCGCGGCGTCGATCGCCGTCGCCGACCTCGCCGCGCACCTCGACGGGCGAGGCGGGCAGTCGGCGAGCCTGAGCAACGCGGTCGGGCGTTCGGCGACAGTGCTGCTCGAGTCGCTGGTCGAGCACACCGAGGAGCGGCTGCTGCTGGGCGGCACGGCCAATCTGACGCGCAACACCGCCGACTTCGGCGGCTCCTCGCTGCGATCGATCCTGGAGGCACTCGAAGAACAGGTCGTGGTGTTGCGGCTACTGGCAGCGCAGCAGGAGGCAGGCAAGGTCACGGTTCGCATCGGACATGAGACCGAGGCGGAGCAGATGGCCGGCACGTCGGTGGTGTCCACCACGTACGGCACCCTCGACACGGTCTACGGCGGTATGGGTGTGCTCGGCCCCACCCGAATGGACTATCCGGGAACTATCGCTAGTGTCGCTGCGGTTGCTTTGTACATCGGCGAAGTGCTGGGTACGCGATGAGCCGGTATTGCATGCACAATCTATGTATGGCCACCGTCGAGTGGTCGAACGAGGCCTGAAGGCCTAAGAAAGGTCAAGCGTGGCACGCGACTATTACGGTCTGCTCGGGGTGGGCAAGAACGCCAGCGATGCGGAGCTCAAGCGCGCGTATCGCAAGCTGGCGCGCGAGTTGCATCCCGACGTCAACCCCGATGAGGGCGCGCAGGCGAAGTTCAAGGAGATCAGCGCCGCTTACGAGGTGCTGTCGGACCCGGAGAAACGACGCATCGTCGACTTGGGCGGTGACCCGCTGGAGAGCGCGGCATCGGCAGGAAACGGGTTCGGCGGCTTCGGCGGACTCGGCGACGTCTTCGAAGCGTTCTTCGGCGGTGGCGCCTCCTCTCGCGGGCCGATCGGGCGGGTCAGGCCCGGTTCGGACTCACTGCTGCGGATGCGTCTGGACCTGACCGAATGCGCCACCGGCGTCAGCAAGCAGGTCACCGTCGACACCGCGGTGCTCTGTGATCGATGCCAGGGCCGCGGCACCAACGGGAATTCGTCGCCGGTGACCTGCGACACCTGCGGCGGTCACGGCGAGGTGCAAACCGTTCAGCGCTCGCTACTCGGGCAGGTGATGACCGCTCGGCCGTGCCCGACCTGCCGCGGCGTCGGCGAAGTGATTCCCGACCCGTGCCACCAGTGCGGTGGCGACGGCCGAGTGCAGGCCCGACGCGACATCACCGTCAAGATCCCCGCAGGCGTCGGCGACGGCATGCGGGTCCGGTTGGCAGCCCAGGGTGAGGTCGGACCCGGCGGAGGGCCGGCGGGCGACCTCTACGTCGAGATCCACGAACAACCGCACGACATTTTCGTGCGTGACGGCGACGACCTGCACTGCACGATCTCGGTGCCGATGGTCGACGCGGCGCTGGGCACCACGGTGACCGTCGACGCAATTATCGACGGCCTGACCGAGATCACCATTCCGGCAGGAACCCAGCCCGGCTCGGTGACGACCCGGCGCGGCCACGGGATGCCGCATCTGCGTTCCGGTGCGCGCGGCGACTTGCTCGTCCACATCGACGTGGTTGTGCCCGAACGGCTCGACCACCAGGACGCCGACCTGCTGCGCGAGTTCAAGACCCGCCGCACCCGCGATGTCGCCGAGGTGCGGTCGACGCACAGCAGCGCCTCGGCTGCCGGCGGCTTGTTCAGCCGGCTGCGTGAAACCTTCACGGGGCGCTAGCCGTCCGGCATGCCTGGCCTGTTTTACGTCGAAGCGCTCCCCGAGACCGGTGAGCTGGCCGTCGTCGACGGCGACGCCGGATTCCACGCCGCCACGGTCCGAAGGATCCGCCGCGGCGAGACGTTGATCCTCGGCGACGGCACCGGCGGTATGGCCCGCTGTGCGGTCGAGGAGATCAGCCGCGACGGTCTGCAGGCCCGGGTGGTGGACCGGTGGCAGATACCGCCGGCTCAGCCGCCGGTGACGGTGGTCCAGGCGCTACCCAAGACCGAGCGCTCCGAACTGGCGATCGAACTGGCCACCGAAGCAGGGGCAGATTCTTTTGTGGCGTGGCGTGCTGCGCGCTGCGTGGCTCGCTGGGAAGCGGCCCGTGCGGAGAAGGGGCTACGCCGCTGGCGTGCGGTCGCGCGCGCCGCCGCACAGCAATCCCGCCGGGCGCACATCCCATCAGTCGAAGGCGTGCTGTCGACCGAGACGCTGACCCAGCGGATCAGCGACGCGGTGGCGGCCGGGGCGACGGTGCTCGCGCTGCACGAGTCGGCCGGCAGACCGCTGACCGATCTACCACTGGCGCAAGCGAAGTCACTGATGCTGGTGGTGGGCCCCGAGGGTGGCATCGCTCGCGACGAACTGGCCGCGCTGACCGGCGCCGGCGCCGTCGCGGTCCGGCTGGGCCCCACCGTTTTGCGCACATCGACGGCGGCCGCCGTCGCACTCGGCGCACTGGGAGTGTTGACGCCGCGGTGGGAGATACCCGACGGCGGAGCTGATTCCTAGATGCTCACGCGCGGTCGGCCAGCGGCCAACCATTGGGTTTGCGCACATCACGGCGGTAGACTGAGTCGTCCAAACACATCGCGCCACACCGCAGAGAGCAGGCATTAGTACCCACGTGACGCCCCGCGAGACCAACGCTGCTGGTTCGTCGACACCACAGGTCCGCAGCAGCATCGACGTTCCGCCCGACCTCGTCATGGGCCTGCTCGGCTCCGCTGACGAAAACCTGCGCGCACTCGAGCGCATCCTGCCCGCCGACCTCCATGTACGCGGTAATGCGGTGACGCTGACCGGTGAGCCTGCCGACGTCGCGCTCGCCGAACGGGTGCTCTCCGAACTCATTGCGATCGTCGCCGGCGGCCAGCCACTGACCCCCGAGGTGGTGCGGCACAGCGTCGCCATGCTGACCGGCACCGGCAACGAGTCGCCGGCCGAGGTGCTCAGCCTCGACATCCTGGCACGCCGCGGCAAGACGATTCGGCCCAAGACGCTCAACCAGAAGCGCTACGTCGACGCGATCGACACCCACACCATCGTGTTCGGCATCGGCCCGGCCGGAACCGGCAAGACCTACCTGGCGATGGCCAAGGCGGTGAAAGCGCTGCAGAGCAAACAGGTCACCCGCATCATCCTGACTCGGCCTGCGGTGGAAGCCGGTGAGCGGCTTGGCTTTCTGCCCGGCACGCTGAGCGAGAAGATCGACCCTTACCTCCGCCCGCTTTACGACGCGTTGCACGACATGATGGATCCCGAACTGATTCCAAAGCTGATGTCGTCCGGGGTGATCGAGGTTGCGCCGCTGGCGTACATGCGGGGTAGAACGCTCAATGACGCGTTCATCATCCTCGACGAGGCCCAGAACACCACCGCCGAGCAGATGAAGATGTTCCTCACGCGACTCGGGTTCGGCTCGAAAGTGGTTGTCACCGGCGATGTTACGCAGATCGACCTGCCCGGTGTCGGTAAGTCCGGACTACGCGCGGCCGTCGACATTGTCGACGGCATCGACGACATCCACATCTCGGAGTTGACCAGTGCGGACGTCGTCCGGCACCGGTTGGTCTCGGAAATCGTGGATGCCTATGCACGCTATGAACAGCCCGGCCTGACGATGAACCGGTCGGCGCGGCGCGCCCCGAGCGCTCGCAGTCGCCGGTGACAGCGCTGTGAGTATCGAGGTCGCCAACGAATCGGGGATCGACGTCTCCGAATCCGAATTGGTCAGCGTCGCAAGGTTCGTCATCGCCCAGATGGATGTCAATCCGGCCGCTGAGCTGTCGATGGTGCTGCTGGACACCGCGGCGATGGCCGACCTGCATATGCGCTGGATGGACTTGCCCGGTCCGACCGACGTGATGAGCTTTCCGATGGACGAACTCGAGCCGGGCGGCCGACCCGACGCCCCGGAACCGGGACCGGCGATGCTCGGTGACATCGTGCTCTGCCCCGAATTCGCCGCCGAGCAGGCCGCGACTGCGGGCCACTCGTTGGGACACGAGCTGGCGCTGTTGACAGTTCACGGCGTCCTCCATCTGCTCGGCTACGATCACGCCGAGCCGGACGAGGAAAAAGAGATGTTCACCTTGCAACGGCGCCTGCTCGAGGAGTGGGTCGCTGTCCAGGTCGAGACCTACCGCAAGGAACGCCAGGCCGAGCGAGACCAGCGATTGCTGGACAAATCAAGGCATTTCGACAATTGAACAGCTCTGCTCCGCTGCTCGGCGCGATCGTGCTGATCTGTCTGGGCAGTTTGTTCGCGGCGATCGATGCCGCGCTCAACACGGTGTCGATGGCCCGAGTGCAAGAGCTGGTCCGCGACGAGCGGCCGGGCGCGGCTCGGCTGGCCAAGGTCATGACCGATCGGCCGCGCTACGTCAATCTGGTTGTCCTGCTGCGGATCATCTGCGAAATCAGCGCGACCGTACTGCTGGCCGCTTACTTCTACCGCAGCGTGAGCCGCGACTGGGCGCTGTTCGCCACCGCGGCCATCATGGTGGTGACCAGCTTCGTCGTGATCGGTGTCGGTCCGCGAACCCTGGGCCGCCAGAACGCCTACACGATCTCGTTGATATCGGCTCTACCGCTGCAAGCGATCTCGGTGCTGATGGCACCGATCAGCAGGCTGCTGGTGGTGCTGGGTAACATGCTGACGCCGGGTCGCGGCTTTCGAAACGGCCCGTTCGCGTCTGAGATCGAGCTGCGTGAGGTCGTCGACCTGGCGCAGCAGCGCGGCGTGGTCGCCGCCGATGAGCGCCGAATGATCCAGTCCGTCTTCGAACTCGGCGATACCCCGGCTCGCGAAGTGATGGTGCCGCGCACCGAGATGATCTGGATCGAGTGCGACAAGTCCGCGGACGAGGCGACGTCGGTGGCGGTGCGCAGCGGGCACTCCCGCATCCCGGTGATCGGCGCGAACGTCGATGACATCGTGGGCGTGGTGTACCTGAAAGACTGTGTCCAACAGACCTATTACTCCAACGGTGGTGGCCGCGACACCGCCGTGATCGACGTGATGCGCCCTGCGGTTTTCGTGCCCGACTCCAAGCCCCTCGATGCGCTGCTGCGGGAAATGCAACGTGACCGCAACCACATGGCGTTGCTGGTCGACGAATATGGGGCGATCGCCGGGCTGGTGACGATCGAGGACGTGCTGGAGGAAATCGTCGGCGAGATCGCTGACGAGTACGACGCCGCCGAGGTTGCGCCGGTGGAAGATCTGGGAGACAACCGATTTCGGGTGTCAGCCCGGCTACCGATCGAAGACGTCGGCGAGCTCTACGGCGTGGAGTTCGAGGAGCACATGGACGTCGAAACCGTCGGCGGGTTACTGGCGCTGGAGCTGGGCCGCGTTCCGCTGCCCGGCTCGGAAGTGGTGTCGCATGGGCTGTTGTTGCACGCCGAGGGCGGACCCGATCACCGGGGGCGGATCAGGATCGGCACCGTGCTGCTGAGCCGTGCGGAAGTGATTGAAGCCGACGATGAGTGAATTCCATTCTGGCTTCGTCTGTTTCGTTGGGCGGCCGAACACCGGAAAGTCGACTCTGACCAACGCGCTGGTCGGCTCGAAAGTGGCGATCACGTCGAGTCGACCGCAGACCACCCGGCACACGATCCGGGGGATCGTGCACCGAGACGACTTCCAGATCATCCTCGTCGACACTCCGGGGTTGCACCGTCCGCGAACTCTGCTGGGCAAGCGTCTCAACGATCTGGTTCGCGACACCTACAGCGAAGTCGACGCCATCGGCTTGTGCATACCTGTCGATGAGGGCATCGGACCGGGGGACAGGTGGATTGTCGAGCAGATCCGATCCACTGCTCCCAGAACGAAATTGATCGCCGTCGTCACCAAGATCGACAAGACGACCAAGGAAAAGCTGGCCGCTCAGCTCATGGCGGTGAGCGAACTCGTCGGCGACGACGCCGAGATCGTGCCGGTCTCGGCGGTCTCCGGCGAGCAGATCGATGTGCTGATCGATGTGCTGGTCGCCGCGTTGCCCGTCGGACCGCCGTACTACCCCGACGGTGAGCTGACCGATGAGCCCGAAGAGGTCCTGATGGCCGAGTTCATCCGGGAAGCCGCGCTGGAAGGTGTGCACGACGAGTTGCCGCATTCGCTTGCGGTGGTGATCGACGAGGTCAACCCGCGCGAGGGGCGAGACGACCTGATCGACGTGCACGCCGTGCTCTTCGTGGAGCGGGACAGCCAGAAGGGCATCGTGATCGGCAAGGGCGGGGCCCGGCTTCGCGAGGTGGGCACCGCCGCGCGCAGTCAGATCGAGAAGTTGTTGGGCACCAAGGTCTACCTGGATCTGCGTGTCAAGGTCGCCAAGAACTGGCAGCGTGACCCCAAACAGCTTGGCAGACTAGGGTTTTGACGCTGCGACGGGTGGGATGTCGGTACCGGAGTTCCACCACACCGTCGGCTGTTTGGCTGTCCAGCCGCTGACCGCCTCCAGCTCGGCCGCCAGCGAGATCAACAACGGTTCGCTGTTGGCCGGCCCCATCAGTTGCACGCCGATCGGTAGGCCTTCAGACGTGAAACCGGCCGGCACGTTGACCGACGGCCAACCGAGGATGTTCCACGGCCAGGTCACCGGGCACGCGGCGATCATGGCCCGGTCGGTGCCCAGGCCACTGAGCCTGTCGAAAGCGTGCGCCAGTGGCGGAGGCTGCGCGGTGGTCGGTGCGAGCACGACGTCCACAATGCGAAAGATGGAGCCCACCCGGCGCTGGTCGGCGGCTTCGTGTGCACGGGCGTTGCGCAATATCGACTGCGAGAGTGCGCGGCCCACCCGCATGTTGGCCAGCGTCCGGCGATCCCATTCCACACCGTCGCCCAGCCGCTCGGCCCAGTCCAGCAGCCCGGAGGTGGACCGGGACAGAAAATTCCACGACAACCGCAGCCCGTAATCGGGGTTACCCGAGACCACGCTGTGGCCGAGCAGCCGCAGCTGGTCGCCGACAGATTCCAACGCCGCTCTGATCTCCGGATGCAACTGGGCCCGGAACACGGTGAACGGAAAGCGGGTCGACAGCGCGATACGCAGCGGGCCAGGTGCGATGCCCACGTGCTCGGACACCTTCACCGGTCGCGGCTTGTGCAGGTCGCCGTCGACGTTGCCGGACGCCGCATCGAGCACCAGCGCCGCATCGGCGACCGTGCGGGCCAACACGCCGTTGACGGTGATGCCGTTGAACGCCTCCCGCAGCGGCCACGTCGAGATGCGGCCCCGTTGCGGTTTGATGCCGACCAGATGGGTCCAGGCCGCCGGGATGCGCACGCTGCCCGCTCCGTCGGAGCCGATTGCGGCGGTCACCAGTCCGGCGGCCACCGCGGCCGCGCTGCCACCCGACGACCCGCCCGGCGTGTGCCTGCGCGACCACGGGTTGCGGGTGTGGCCGAATGCCGGCCCGCTGGTGAACGGCCATTGGCCCAGCTCACAGGTGTTGGTTTTGCCAACGATCACCGCGCCGGCCGCCTTCAGCCGGCGGACCACTTCGGCGTCCTCGGTGGCCGGGCGGACGTTGCCGGCGGTGCCGAACCAGGTCGGCGAACCGGCGACGTCGACGTCGTCCTTGACCGCGATCGGGACACCCAGCAGCGGGGCCTGGTCCCCGGCGGCGCGCCGCCGGTCGGCAGCGGCGGCGTCGGCCAGCGCCGACTCGGTGAGCACGACGCGAAAAGCGTTCAGCGACGCGTGGCTGAGGCCGATGGCGTGCAGCGAGCGGCGAACCAGCTCGTCGGAAGTCACTTCACCGCTGGCCAGCTGGTAGAGCTGGTCGGTCAGGGTGGGGAAGCGTGGTGCCGGCGAGTTACTCATCAGTACTAGAGATTATCGGCGCGTGCACAACGCGCCGTCGCAGTGCGATGACAAACTGATATCCATGCGGCTGTATCGAGACCGAGCGGTAGTGCTGCGCCAGCACAAGCTCGGCGAAGCCGACCGGATCGTCACCCTGCTCACCCGCGACCACGGGCTGGTTCGCGCGGTGGCCAAGGGGGTGCGTCGCACCCGCAGCAAATTCGGCGCGCGGCTCGAGCCGTTCGCGCATATCGACGTGCAATTGCACCCAGGCCGCAACCTCGACATCGTCACGCAGGTCGTCTCGCTTGACGCGTTCGCCACCGACATCGTCAGCGACTACGGCCGATACACCTCCGCGTGCGCGATGCTGGAAACCGCCGAGCGACTCGCGGGCGAGGAGCGGGCGCCGGCTCCGGAATTACACCGCCTCACGGTGGGTGCGCTGCGGGCGGTGGCCGACGGCAGCCGACCCCGTGAGCTGTTGTTGGACGCCTATTTGCTGCGCGCCATGAGCATCGCCGGGTGGGCCCCGGCGCTGACCGACTGCGCCCGCTGCGCCACGCCGGGCCCGCACCGGGCCTTTCATATCGCCGCCGGCGGCAGTGTCTGTGGATTCTGCCGCCCCGCCGGCGCGACGACACCGCCGCTGGGGGTGCTGGATCTGATGTCGGCGCTGCGCGACGGCGACTGGGAGGCTGCCGAAGCCTTGCCGCAATCGGCCCGCAGCCACGTCAGTGGATTGGTGGCCGCTCACCTGCAATGGCATGTGGAGCGGCAGCTGCGAACATTGCCGCTCGTCGAGCGGATCCGGCGGGTCGATCAGATAGACCAGAGCCTGCTCGACCGTCGCATAGCGTTGGTCAGGCAGGATGTGGCCCATGAGGGCTGAGCGCAAGCGGAAGGTTGACTTCCCGCAGCTCGCCCCGGCGCCGGATGACTATCCGGTCTTCCCCGACACGTCGACATGGCCGGTGCCTTTTCCAGCGCTGCCGCCGTCGCCGGACGGCGGGCCCCGCCGCCCACCGCAGCACATCTCCAAAGCGTCGGCACCGTCGATCCCGGCCGACCAGTTACCCAACCACGTCGCCATCGTGATGGACGGCAACGGTCGTTGGGCCACCCAGCGAGGACTGGCCCGCGTCGAAGGCCACAAGATGGGCGAGGCCGTCGTCATCGACATCGTTTGCGGCGCAATAGAGATCGGCATCAAATGGCTGAGCCTTTATGCGTTCTCCACCGAGAACTGGAAGCGTTCCGCCGACGAAGTCCGCTTCCTGATGGGATTCAACCGCGACGTGGTGCGACGGCGCCGGGTGAACCTCAACGAGATGGGCGTCAAGATTCGCTGGGTAGGCTCGCGACCACGGCTGTGGCGCAGCGTGATCAACGAGCTGGCGATCGCCGAAGAATTGACCATGAACAACGACGTGATCACCGTCAACTACTGCGTCAACTACGGGGGCCGGACCGAAATCGCCGAGGCCGCAAGGGATATCGCGCGCGAAGCCGCCGCGGGCACACTCAACCCCGAGCGGGTCACCGAGGCGACCGTGGCCCGTCACCTGCATCGCCCCGACATCCCGGACGTCGACCTGTTGCTGCGGACCTCCGGTGAGCAACGGACCAGCAATTTCATGCTGTGGCAGGCGGCTTACGCCGAATTCATCTTCCAGGACACCCTGTGGCCCGACTATGACCGGCGGCGTTTGTGGGCCGCGTGCGAAGAGTACGCATCACGCAACCGGCGGTTCGGGACCGCCTGATGAAGGGGCCCCGCTGATGCCGTCGTTGCAGGAGCAGTTGCTCACGGTGCTTTCCGACGTGCTGCCCGTCGAGGAGGAATCCGACGGAGCGCTGACCGTGCGGCACGGCGGCACCATCGCGTCGCTGCGGGTGGTGGACATCACCGAGGGCCTCGAACTGGTGTCGCTGACGCAGGTCGTCGTGTGGGATCTGCTGCTGAACAAGAAGATTCGCGACCGCGTGGCCGAGCTGTCGCACAGTATCCTGCTGGGATCGGTCTCCGTGGTGGAGAAGCCTGCCGACCCGGCTACCAAGCGCAATTCCAGCAAGTCCGCAGATGTGTTGTTGCGCTACAACTTTCCGGGCGGTGGCCTCAGCAACGACGCGCTGCAGACGCTGATTCTGATGGTGCTCGACAAGGGCGCGGACATCCGCCGGGCGCTCACCGGTTAGCTCAGCTGCGGCAGTTCGAGCAGGTGCCCGAGATTTCGATCGTGTGGCTGACGTCGGAGAACCCGTGTTTGGCGGCCACCTCGGCCGCCCACGTCTCGACTTCGTGGTCGCCGACTTCGACGGTCGACCCGCAAATCCGGCACACCAGGTGGTGGTGATGGTGGTCCGAGCAACGGCGATAGACCGATTCGCCGGTGTCGTTGCGCAGCGTGTCGAGCAGTCCCGCCGATGCCATCGACTGCAGCGTTCGGTACACGGTGGTCAGGCCGATGTTCTCGCCGCGCTGGCGCAGTTCGTCGTGCAGCTCCTGGGCCGAGCGAAACTCGTCGAGGGTGTCCAGCAGCCCCGCGATCGCCGCCCGCTGCCGGGTGGCCCGTACCCCAGCCCCGGTGCTCACGGCTTGTCCTCCGCGGCGTGCGCGACGGCGTCGACCACGATGTGCGCCAGATGGTGATCGGCCAGCCGGTACAGCACTTCGCGTCCCGACCGTTCCCCGGTGACCACGCTCGCGGCTTTCAGGATCTTCAGGTGCTGGCTGACCAGCGGCTGGGGCACACCGAGGGCATCGACCAATTCGTGCACACAGCGTTGCGACGCGTGTAGCTGCAAGACGATCGCGATTCGCACCGGCGCGGCCAGTGCGCGCAGCAGTTCGCCGGCGGCCTCGAGGATCTCCCGCGGCGGCGGCGCGGGCAGCTCGGCGGCAGCACTGTGCTGGTGCTCGCCGACCAGTTCGTCACCGTCAGCTGCGGTGGGGATTGAGGGACACATACTGCCACCACTGTCACATGCACGGTCATGCATGTCAAAGAGCGCGCCGTGGCTGGCTACGATGACGGATCGTCCGCGTTTCACAACACAGGAGTCAGCACCTCGTGGCGTCCGTCATCGACACCGTCGTCAACCTCGCCAAGCGGCGCGGCCTCGTCTATCCCGCCGGCGAAATCTACGGCGGCACCAAATCGGCGTGGGACTACGGCCCGTTGGGCGTGGAACTCAAAGAGAACATCAAGCGGCAGTGGTGGCGCTCGGTGGTCACTGGGCGCGACGACGTCGTCGGCCTGGACTCCTCGATCATCTTGCCGCGCGAGGTCTGGGTCGCCTCCGGGCACGTCGAGGTCTTCAACGACCCGCTGGTGGAATGTCTGAACTGTCACAAGCGGCATCGGCAAGACCACATGCAGGAGGCCTACGCCCTCAAGAAGGGTGGTGAGCCAGACTCAGTGCCGATGAGCGAGATCGTCTGCCCCGACTGCGGCACCAAGGGGCAGTGGACCGAGCCGCGCGAGTTCAACATGATGCTCAAGACCTACCTGGGCCCGATCGAGACCGAGGAGGGGCTGCACTACCTGCGGCCCGAGACCGCGCAGGGCATCTTCGTCAACTTCGCCAACGTGGTGACCACGTCACGGCGCAAGCCACCGTTCGGGATCGGCCAGATCGGCAAGAGCTTCCGCAACGAAATCACGCCGGGCAACTTCATTTTCCGCACCCGCGAATTCGAGCAGATGGAGATGGAGTTCTTCGTCGAGCCGTCCACCGCGCCGGAGTGGCACCAGTACTGGATCGACACCCGGCTGGCCTGGTACACCGAACTCGGCATCAACGCGGACAACCTGCGGCTCTACGAGCACGCCCAAGAGAAGCTGTCGCACTACTCCGACCGCACCGTCGACATCGAGTACAAGTTCGGCTTCTCCGGCAACCCGTGGGGTGAGCTCGAGGGGGTGGCCAATCGCACCGATTTCGACTTGTCCACGCATTCAAAGCATTCCGGCGTCGACTTGTCGTTCTACGACCAGGTCAACGACACCCGCTACGTGCCGTACGTGATCGAACCCGCGGCGGGTCTGACCCGCTCGTTCATGGCGTTCCTCATCGATGCCTACCACGAGGACGAGGCGCCCAACGCCAAAGGTGGGGTGGACAAACGAACCGTGCTGCGGCTCGACCCGCGGCTGGCGCCGGTCAAAGCCGCCGTGCTGCCGTTGTCACGCCATGCCGACCTGAGCCCGAAGGCCCGCGATCTGGCCGCGGAGTTGCGCACATACTGGAACGTCGACTTCGACGACGCCGGTGCCATCGGCCGCCGCTACCGGCGTCAGGACGAGATCGGCACGCCCTACTGCGTGACGGTGGATTTCGACACGCTCGACGATCACGCCGTCACGATCCGGGAGCGGGACGCGATGACGCAGGAGCGGGTGGCCATCGACGCGGTGACCGATTATCTAGGGTCGCGGCTGCGGGGCTGCTAGCCGGCGAGCGCAAGCGCACTCGTCGAGGAATTATCGCGTTCGTCGCGACTATTGGTCACATGACCAATATGATGAGTACGACGACGCGGCGGCTCACTAGGGCGTGGTGGGCTGCCGCGTCCTCCACTGTGCGAGGCACATAGACAGCGGCGCAGGCTGGTTGCGCAGCTCAGAACTGTCCGCCGCCGCCCATGAAGCCGCCGTCGGAGGATCCCGACGAGCCGCCGAACGACGTCGGACCCCAGCCGCCGTCAAAGCCGCCGCCGAATCCGCCTCGCATGCCTCCGCTGAGCATGTCGCCGATGATGATGCCGCCCATCATCGCGCCCATGTTGTTGCCTCCGCCGTACCGGCCGGTGTAGGCCCGCTGCGCGGATTGCACATCCTGGTCGGCCAGAGACTGCGCCTGCGCGGCGAGTGTGGCGGCGTTGTTGGCGTACGTGATGGCCTCGCTGACCGCATCGGATCGTTTGTCTTGGGCGGCTTCCAATTGACGGTTCGCCTCGGCCAGACGGGTGCGAGCCTCGGGCCCGATGCTGCCGCGACGGTTGTCGATGTACTCCGACACCGCGTGCACCCGTGACTGCGCGGTGAACAACGCCTGCTCCAACGTTCGGTTGAGGCGTTGGGCCGTCGCCTGCTCCTCGGCGACCATGGCGAGCAGCCGATTCAGTTCGGCGTTGGCTTTGGTCAATGCGGTGAACGAGCCGAGTGGGTCGGCCGAACCGCCGCTTCGCGCGGTGTCCAGCGCCCTGCTCGCCGCGTCGCGGGCGCTGGCCAGGTCATGCAGGTGCGGTGTTGTGCTCTTCTGGCCGCCCTGCAGGGTGGCGTCGGCGTGGCCGATGCCGGCGTGGACGTCGGCGGTCAGCGACGGCAGGGTAGCCACCGCGTGCCGAATATCGTTGGCGGCGCTGTCCACCGCGTCGAGCAGTGAACGAGCTTGGCCCAGTGCCGATTCCGCGGCGCGTACGGCGTCGACCAGACCGCTTTGCGCACCGCTGACCGGTTTGGACGCCAGATCGCGCGCTCGGGTGATGTTCTGGTCGGCGAAGGCCAGCCGGTCTTTGGCGGTCGTGACGTTGGTGGCGACCGAGGTCAGCGTGGAGGAATCGAATTCGTTGTGCAGCTCGGTCATTCGTTGTTCGGCCGGCTCGACGCGTGCGGTCAGGTCGACGATCTGTTGGGTCAGGGCGTCGAGGCGAGACGGCGCGTTGACGACCAAGTCGCGCATCTCCTCGAAAGCCGCACGCTGCGACTCCAGTTCACGGTCGGCCCGCGCCGCCGAGACGATCACCTCAGTCAACAGCTCGCGGCGCTGCTCCCGGGTCTCCGGTATCGCGTCATCGAGTTGTTGACGAACGGCAAATGCTTGGGCAAGCGCAGCTTTGGCGTGGTCTACCGCGTCACTGAACGGCTGGGTGCGTTGCTCGCCGAACTCTTCGACCGTCAGCGCCAGCTCGTTGGCGCTGGTGCGCACAGCGTTGTCGACGTCGACGACTTTCCACCGCGACAGGTCGTCGAGCGCGCCCAGCGACAGCGCCGCCAAGGCATCCGGGTCGGTGGCGTCGACGCGTTTGGCCGCAGCGAGCTCGGCCGCCCGGCGCCGGCGATGCCGGTAACGCATCAGCACATACAGGGCCGCAACCGCGACCAGGATCACGCCCAATCCGATCAGCAGTGGCGCCGAGCTCGTCGCCCCCTGGCCACGGTTGAGCCCGTTGGCCGCGGCAACCGCTGCACCGCTCCAATCGCCGCGGCGCAGTGCGGGTTCGATCTGGTTGCGCCGCAGATCGTCTACCTGGGCGGCGCTGATCGTCTTCACCCGGTTCGGCACCAGGAACGCGTAGGAGTGGTCGACGGTGGCCACCGCGAGCACGGCGCTGAAGTCGCCCAAGTCGCTCGCGGCGCTGGTGTTGCGCGCCCAACTGACGGCGGACTGTCCGGAGAAGTCGTCGACGAACACCACCCACAACTGGACACGGCGATCGGAGTAAAGCTTTCCGGTGGCCGATTGAATTGCGGCACGGCCGGAGCCGTTGAGCGCCCCGGCGTCGTCGGTGATGTAGGTGGACAGCCGTAACGGCGGTTGTGCCGCGGCCGATGGTGCCACCAGTAATGCGGTAATCAGCATCGCCATGAACACGGCGGCCGAGCGGACACTGCTCATGCTCGACAATGTAGCCCTGCGACGCAGCGGGTCCCAGACCGCTCGGTCCGGCTGGCAGACTGGTCGTCGATGACTGAGCGTGACCCCTACGACGACTTCGACCGCCAGCGGGTGGTGGCCGAATCCCCGAAGACCGCGGGTTTGCCGGGCACCGACGGCCAACACCGCAGCGAGTTCACCCGGGATCGCGCCAGGGTGCTGCACAGCGCCGCGCTGCGTCGACTCGCTGACAAGACACAGGTTGTCGGGCCGCGCGAAGGCGACACCCCCCGTACGCGCCTGACCCACTCACTGGAGGTCGCTCAGATCGGGCGCGGCATGGCGATCGGATTGGGCTGCGACCCCGACCTGGTCGACATGGCCGGTCTGGCTCACGACATCGGGCACCCGCCGTACGGGCACAACGGTGAACAGGCGCTCGACGAGTTCGCGGCGGCGTACGGCGGCTTCGAGGGCAACGCGCAGAACTTCCGGATCCTGACCAGCCTGGAGCCGAAAGTCCTTGACGGACAAGGGAACAGCGTCGGTCTGAATCTGACCCGGGCAGGGCTGGACGCGGTCACCAAGTATCCGTGGCTGCGCGATCAGCATCGGCGCAAGTTCGGCTTCTACGACGTGGACCGCGACGCGGCAGGCTGGGTGCGCGACCGCGCACCGGCAGAGCGGCCCTGCCTGGAGGCCCAGGTGATGGACTGGGCCGACGACGTCGCCTATTCGGTGCACGACGTGGAGGACGGTGTCGTCTCCGGGCGGATCGATCTGCGGGTGCTCGCCGACGAGGACGGAGCCGCCGCGCTGGCCACGCTCGGTGAACGTGACTTCGCCGGGATGCGGGCCGACGACCTGGCCGCGGCCGCGCACCGGCTGTCCGGACTTCCGGCTGTCGCCGCGGTCGGCAAGTACGACGCGACGCTGACCGCGGCGGTGGCTCTCAAGCGGCTGACCAGTGAGCTGGTCGGCCGGTTCGCGTCGGCGGCGATCGCGGCCACCCAGGCGGTGGCCGGTCCGGGTCCGCTGGCCCGATACCAGGCCGAGCTGTCGGTGCCCGAGGTGGTCCGCGCCGAGGTCGCAGTGCTCAAGACCCTGGCGCTGCAGTTCATCATGTCCGACCCGCGACACCAGAACATCCAGGCCAACCAACGCGAGCGGATCCACCGGGTCGCGAACGCCGCACTGGCCGCTGCACCCAACAGCCTCGATCCGGTGTTCGTACCGGCGTTCAACGCCGCCGGCGATGACGGTGCGCGCCTGCGCGTGATCGTCGATCAGATTGCGTCCTACACCGAGGGGCGTCTGGAACGCATCGAGGCCACGCAGGCCTGAGGCTATTCTCGGCTCATGTCCAAGCCCACCGTTGTCCTTGCCGCTATGTCCGTCGTCGCCGCACTGGGCGGCTGTAGCTCGCACCAGCAGTCGTCCAGCACGACTTCGACCGGCGCCGCCCCTAGTGGGCAGACGCTCACCGCCCAGCTGAGCACCGCTAACAACCAGCCGATAGCCACCGCCACGTTCGAGTTCGCCAACGGCTATGCAACAGTCACCGTCAAGACGACCCAGAACCACATCCTGGAGCCGGGTTTCCACGCTCTGCACATCCACTCGATAGGCAAATGCGAACCCAACTCGCTTGGCGCCCAGGGCGGCCCGCCGGGAGATTTCCTGTCGGCCGGTGAGCACTATCAGGCGCCCGGGCACACCGGCGAGCCGATGAGCGGCGACCTCGACCCTCTGGAGGTGCGCCAAGACGGCGCAGCGTATCTGGTGACCACCACCGACGCCTTCACCCGGGACGACCTGCTGGCAGGTAGCAAGACCGCGCTCATGCTGCACGGCGCCGAGCACAGCCGGGACGCGGAAAAGCGATTCGCGTGCGGCGTCATCGGCACGGGTTAACCAACTAGCCGGAGTCGACGGTCGCCGGCTCTAGACTGTGCCGATGGCCGGCCGCATCTCCGATCGCGATATCGCCGCCATCCGCGAACGCGTCAGCATCGAAGACGTCGTCGGCGACTATGTCCAGCTGCGACGTGCCGGCGCGGATTCGCTGAAGGGCCTCTGCCCATTTCACGACGAGAAGTCGCCGTCATTCCACGTGCGACCCAACCACGGCCACTTCCACTGCTTCGGCTGCGGCGAAGGCGGCGACGTGTACGCCTTCATGCAGAAGATCGAACACGTCAGCTTCGTCGAGGCCGTCGAACTGCTGGCCGACCGGGTCGGACACACGATCAGCTACACCGGGGCGGCCAGCAATGTGCAGCGCGACCGAGGCAGTCGCAGCCGGCTGCTCGCGGCCAACGGCGAGGCGCAGGCGTTCTATGCGGCCGCGCTGGAATCCCCGGAGGCTCAGCCTGCTCGCAAATACCTGACCGAACGGAATTTCGACGGCGACGCCGCACACCGATTCGGTTGCGGCTTCGCGCCGTCTGGCTGGGATTCACTGACAAAACACCTGTTGCGCAAAGGCTTTGAGTTCAAAGAGCTCGAGGCCGCGGGTTTGTCGCGGGAGGGTCGCCGAGGTCCGATGGACCGCTTCCACCGCAGGTTGCTCTGGCCCATCCGCTCGTCGTCCGGCGAGGTGATCGGCTTCGGGGCGCGGCGACTGTTCGACGACGACCCGATGGAAGCCAAGTACGTCAACACCCCAGAGACATTGCTGTACAAGAAGTCCGCGGTGCTGTTCGGTATCGATCTGGCCAAACGCGACATCGCCAAAGGCCATCAGGCCGTCGTCGTCGAAGGCTACACCGACGTGATGGCGATGCATGTGGCCGGCGTGACGACGGCGGTGGCATCCTGCGGCACCGCTTTCGGCGACGAGCACATGGCGATGTTGCGCCGACTCATGATGGACGACAACTTCTTTCGCGGCGAGCTGATCTACGTGTTCGACGGCGACGAAGCGGGCAAGGCCGCGGCGCTCAAGGCTTTCGGCGGCGAACAGCAGCTGGCCGGCCAGTCGTTCGTCGCCGTCGCGGCCGACGGCATGGACCCCTGCGATCTGCGGTTGGCGTCCGGCGACGGCGCATTGCGCGATCTGGTGGCGCGACGAACTCCGTTGTTCGAGTTCGCGATTCGCGCCACGCTGAGCGACGTCGATCTAGACAGCGCCGAAGGCCGGGTGTCCGGGTTGCGTCGTTGCGTACCGATCGTCGCCCAGATCAAAGACCCGACACTGCGGGACGAGTACGCGCGGCAGCTCGCCGGCTGGGTCGGCTGGCCGGATGTCGCGCAGGTGATCGGCCGGGTGCGCGAAGAGGCCAAAAGCCCGACAGTCCAAGGCCGCCCGAAACCTCGTCGCGGGGCCGCCCCCGATGCCGCGACTCAGCACGCCGCCGCGCCGCGCCCGGACCCCAACGACCCCACCCTGTGGCCGCAGCGCGAGGCGCTCAAGTCCGCGCTGCAGTACCCCGCGATCGCCGGGCCGGTGTTCGACGCCCTGACCGTCGAAAGCTTCACCCATCCCGGCTACGCAGCGGTGCGCACGGCCATCGACACAGCGGGCGGCACCGGCACCGGCACGAGCGGAGGCGAGTGGCTTGATGCGGTGCGCCAGAAGGCGTTGTCACCGGCGGCGGCCGGACTGATCAACGAGCTCGGCGTCGAGGCCTTCCGGGTTGAAGACGAGGAGAAGCTACCGCGCTACATCGCCGGCGTATTGGCCCGCCTGCAAGAGGTGTGGGTCGGCAGGCAGATCGCGGAGGTCAAGTCCAAGCTGCAGCGGATGTCACCGGTCGAGCAGGGCGACGAATACCACGCGTTGTTCGGTGATCTGGTCGCGATGGAGGCCTACCGGCGCAGCCTGCTGCAGCAGGCCAGCGGCGACGATCTCGCCGTCTGACATCGCGCCCCGTCAGGGAGCGCTGGATTTACGTGACGACCCGCCGCGCTCGCGATCGTCACGGGAGGGTCTTTGCGGCTCGATCACGCTGGTCTCGTCGTCGATCTCGGTCAGCGTCACCATCCGGGCGTCGGGTGAGACCCGATCCGCCACCTTGCGCCGTCCCGCTTCGATCATCGACTTGGTGGCGGGGCTGCCAGTCAGGGCGCGGTAGGTCCCGACGATCTGCTCGTAACGACGACGTCCGGCCTTCGCGCCCAACACGTAGCCCAGTCCCAGCATGACGACGTATCGGATCAAAACGGTCCCTTTCCGGGTTGGTGTTGATCCACCCATCCTGCCTCATCTGCGCGGCCGGCCGCCCTGTGGCGGGCGCTCACTCTGGTTGGGCGTGCGGACGCCGGTACGCTAAAGTCATCCAGCGATCCGCGCCAGCGTGCATGCGGACGCCACGGCAGTCCCCTGTAGCTCAATTGGCAGAGCATTCGGCTGTTAACCGAAGGGTTGGTGGTTCGAGTCCACCCGGGGGAGCAGTTATCTCAGCGTGCACGATCGCGTGGCAATCGCTGTGGGATCGGGGTCCCGATCGCCCCGCCGGGCGATACTGCGACGAAGTCGCAGCGGTCGGGGAGAACAACGAAGCCGTCGCTCCCGCTACTTTCAGATCGAACTCCTTGAAACCAGGCTGTCCTTCAGATGAGAACATGTGAAGACGCAGACTATGCGCGTGGCAAGAGGCAAAGGGAAGTGCAGCGGTGGACGGACCTGAGGTGCTCGCGAAAGTTGCCATCGTCGGCATGTTTCTCGGCGCGGCCGGCGCGGCGAGTGTCCAAGCCGCCCACGCCGACGCGGACGACCCGCTATCTGGCAGCGATACGGCGATCATCCTCGGCGGAACCTTGGAGTCGACCCCGTCGACCTCGTTCGCGCAGGCCGTCGAGAATCTGTATCTGCACCCACTGGGATTCGACGGTGGCGCGACCTCCTCGACGGTCTGCGACATGGTCGGGACCGACCCGTGCGCCGCGCCGCTGCAGGTACTGACCACGCCCGAACTGATCCAGCAGAGCAATCTCACCGACGCCGACGACGTCACCCTCGCCGTGGAGAACGAATTCCACGCGACTCCAGACGCTTTCAGTGCCGAGGACCCGCTGACGATCTTCGGATACTCGCAAAGCGCCACCGCCGAGTCGATCGCCATGACCCAGCTCGCAGAAGACGGCATCCCCAGCGCCGATCTGCACTTCGTGTTCATCGGCGACCCCTCCCTCCCGAGCGGAATCGAGGCGAACACTGACCTGACGCCCGATGATCTGTACCCGGCGACGATCTACACGCTCGACGGCGACGGGGTCGCCGACTACCAACAGGACTTCACCGCCGGAGGTCAGCTGGATGCGCTGTACAACCTGTTCACCACGCACGCGGAATATTTGGGTTTGACACCGACGCAAATCGCTGACGCGACCACATCGATCGACGGCGACCTCACAAATATCGACATCTCCGACAACATCAACGGCTTCGACGCGCTTATCGGTGCACTCGATAACGGGATCGGCAGCAGCGGACTGTTCGAGAGCCTGTTCGAGTCCCTGCAACTGTTTTTGACCAATACGTTTTGACCTGAGTCCTGAGTGAGAACGCATCTGGGGCGGGCATGCACCCGTCGGCCCGTCAAAGTGATACTGGCTGCATGGAGCACATTGTGCGCGTCGCTTCGCGCGAGGTGTACCGAAGCCGCTGGCTGACGATGCGGGAGGACCAGATCCATCGCCTCGACGGCAGCTACGGGAGCTACGCCGTGATCGACAAACCGGACTACGCGCTGGTGATCGCGCGAGATGGCGACCGGTTTTGCCTCGTCGAGCAGTTCCGCTATCCGCTGGGGTTGCGGCGGTGGGAGTTCCCGCAGGGGACTGCACCGGACTTAGTCGATGTCGAACCCGCCGCGCTGGCCGAGCGGGAACTACGCGAGGAGACCGGACTGCGCGCGCAGTCGATCGTTTTCCTCGGTCTGCTCGACGTGGCGGCCGGTATGAGCAGCCAGCGCGGCCGGGTGTTCCTGGCGACGGGGATCACCGAGGGTCAGCACGAACGGGAACACGAGGAGCAGGACATGCACAGCGCCTGGTTCTCCCGCAGCGAGCTGGAGCAGATGATCGTCGATGGCGAGATCACCGATGCCCAGTCGATCGCGGCGTGGGCACTCTTTTTACTCGTGCCGCAGGCGTGATCTCGAAGCTGGCTTCGAGGCGAGCCACGTTGCTCAGCTGCCCCCCATCATCCCCTTGAAACCGGGGTAGGGGGAGTTGTTCTGGGTGCTCGACCTGTCCAGGAAGTCGGGGCAGTAGGCGCTCGACGCCAGCGCCGCGAATTTCATGGCGCCGCCGTGATTCAAGCCCGGGTTGAGCAAGCTCAACTTTTCGACCAGATCGTTCTGCGACAGCCCCTGGTTCATGAAGTCGCAGGCCTTTCTGCCGGCCGTGACGGCGTTGGGCGCGCTGTTGTAGGTCATACCCGCCTTATTGAGCGAGTCGAGGAAGGCCGCATCGGCACCGGGGTTGTCCGGCGGGGGCGGGGGCGGGTCGGCCTGCGCTGGCACGGCCAGGCCGACGGCGACGGCGAAGCCGGCAAGACAGAAAAGTAGTCTCATTGCTCCATCATCATTCAGATCAGCGCGCTTGTCTCGTCGAATTTGCCCCTCGCCTGGGACGGCGGCGCCCTGCTGGCCACCGACCAGCGCGCTCTGCCGCGGGATCAAACTCAGGGTGATTTCAAGTGGCCGGCGACCGCTACCAGCGGGAAACTCTTTAATCAGGCCGCACACACGAGCGACGCTGAGTGTCTTGCCGAGGTCGCGGCCGCCGCACCTGGCCCTCCGAAGGCCGTACAACGGACTAGGAACAGGGTCTCAAGGACCCGGGGAGGCGACGTACATGATCTTCACCCAGCACTATCTGGACTGCTTGTCTCAGGGCTCGTATCTCATCGGGGATGAGAGCACCGGACAAGCGGTGGTGGTCGATCCCCGCCGCGACGTCGAGGCATACGTGGCTGAGGCCAACGAGCACGGCCTGCATATCGAGCGGGTGATCGAAACGCACATTCACGCCGACTTCCTGACCGGTCATCTGGAACTGGCGGCCGCCACCGGGGCACAGATCTGCTACGGCGAAGGCGCCGACATCGAGTTCCCGTTCGTGGCATTGCGCGATGGTCAGCGGATCTCGCTGGGCGACGTCACATTGGAGATTCTCGCGACACCCGGTCACACGCCCGAATCGATATCGATCGTCGTGTACGAACACCCCGGCGACGAGGTGCCCTACGGCGTCCTCACCGGCGACACGCTGTTCGTCGGCGATGTGGGCCGTCCGGATCTGCTGGCCGGCACCGGCCTGTCCTCGGACACGTTGGCGCGCACCCTCTATGAGTCGCTGCACGGCAAACTCTTGACGTTGCCCGACGCCACCCGTGTCTTCCCCGCGCACGGGGCCGGATCGGCGTGCGGCAAGCAGATGTCGAGCGAGACGAGTTCGACGATCGGGGAGCAGCGCCGGGACAACTACGCACTGCAGTTCACCGACGTCGACGAGTTCGTCGCCGCGATCACCGCCGGACAGTCCCCGCAACCGCACTACTTCGAATTCGACTCGCTGCGTAACCGGGAGTTGCGTCCGCTGCTGGACGAGAGCCCGCCGCGGCTACTCGATGTCCGCGAGGTCTACGAGCGCGCCGAATCCGGCGCGATTCTGCTGGACACCCGGGAGGCAGACGCGTACGCGTCCGGTCATCTGCGCGGCGCGATCAACATCGGCCTGCAGGGGCGCTTCGCCGAAGGTGCCGGCCAGATTATTTCGCCTGATCGCGACATCGTCCTGGTCGGCGACCAGGAACTCGCGGAGGAATCCAAGACCCGCCTCTCCCGCGTGGGCTTCGACCGTGTCATCGGTCAACTACGAAACCTGTCGGACGTTCGCGCAGAACGTCCAGACGTCATCGTCACCGCGTCGCGTTACACCGCCGAGCAGCTCGCTGAAGTGCTCAAGGCGCGGCCGGCTCCCCAGTTGGTCGACGTGCGCAACCCGGGGGAGACCGAAGGCGGGGTGATCCCCGGCGCGCAAGAGATTCCGTTGCCGTCGCTCACCGATTCGCTGGGAAGTCTGGACAAGGCGGCGCCGGTCGTCACGTACTGCGCGAGCGGCTACCGGTCACTGGTGGCGGCGAGCCTGCTCAGGGCGGCCGGCTTCGAGAATGTGTCAGACCTGCTCGGTGGATTCGGCGCCTGGCAGGACGCCGAACTCGCACTCAGATAGAAAAGTCCTCGCCGTGCCACACACCGGCCTCGGGTGGCCGGATGACGCGGCCGGTCTGTGACTCGCCGTTGGTCTGACCCTCCAGCTTGGCGACCCTGGTCAGTAGCGACTGCAGGCTGATCCCGACCAGGTCGGGCAGCGCGGCGTCGCCGCGGTCTCCGCCGTGACGGCTGATGGCCTGTCCGGGTACCCCGACGACCACGGCGCTGCTCGGCACCTCTTTGACCACCACGGCGTTGGCGCCGATGCGGCTGTCGTCGCCGACCTTGATCGGCCCCAGAACCTTCGCGCCGGCGCCGATGATGACGCGGTCCCCGATGGTCGGATGGCGCTTGCCGGTGTCGCCGCCGGTGCCGCCGAGCGTGACGCCGTGAAAGATCGTCACGTCGTCGCCGACTTCGGCGGTTTCCCCGATCACCACACCGGTGGCGTGGTCGATGAACACGCCGCGACCGAGGATCGCTCCCGGATGGATGTCGACGCCGGTCAGGATGCGGGTGACCTCGCCGAGCGTGCGGGCGGCCACCTTCGCGCCACGCCTCCACAGCCACTGGCTGACCCGGTGGCCCCAGATGGCATGCACGCCCGGGTAGGCGAAGACGACCTGCAAGGTGCTGGGAAGGGCCGGATCACGCTCCTTCGCTACCCGGATGTCATCCCGGAAGGCCGAGAGCATGACTAGTCGGCGTCCGCGAACAAGCGGCGTACTCAGATAGCGTTCGCCGAACGACGGGAACACGACGACGATCAGCTTGCCCTCGTTCTCCGGACGCCGGGCGACCTGCAGGGCAGCCACTGTCGCCGCGCCCGAGGAGATACCTACCAGCAGCCCCTCTTCACGCGCGAGCCGTCGGGTGTAGGTGATGGCATCGTCGTTGCCGACGGTGATGATCTCGTCGATGAGGTCGGTGTCGAGAACCGGAGGAACGAAGCCGGCGCCGATGCCCTGAATCGGGTGGGGGCCCTTCTTGCCGCCGGACAGCACCGGCGAGGCTGCCGGTTCCACGGCGACGAACTGCACCGAGGGCTTGCGCTCCTTGATCACCTGCGCGACGCCGGAGATGGTGCCGCCGGTGCCGACCCCGGCAACGAAGAAGTCGATTTTGCCGTCGGTGTCTTTCCAGACCTCTTCGGCGGTGGTCTTGCGGTGGATCGCCGGGTTGGCCGGGTTCTCGAACTGCTGCGGTACGAAATAGCGCTGGTCGGACTTGGCCAATTCCTCGGCCTTGGCGATCGCGCCCGGCATGCCCTCGGCGCCCGGGGTCAGGATGAGTTCGGCGCCGTAGGCCAGTAGCAGCTTCCGCCGCTCGACACTCATCGTTTCCGGCATGGTCAGCGTCAGCTTGTATCCGCGGGCCGCGGCGACCATCGCCAGCGCGATGCCGGTGTTGCCACTCGTCGGCTCGAGGATGATGGTGTCGGGCTTGAGCAGGCCCGCCTCTTCGGCCGCGTCGATCAGGGCCACGCCGAGGCGATCCTTGACGCTGGCTGCCGGGTTGAAGGACTCCAGCTTGGCGACAACCTGCGCGCCGGCGCCGTCGGTGACCCGGTTCAGCCGGACCAGCGGCGTGTGCCCGACAAGTTGGGTGATGTTGTCAGCGATAGTCACAACTGCAATCCCAGTCGATATCGAAGTGAATTGCAACGTCGGTGGGAACGGCCAGCGCGACCGGGGTGAATCGCTGCGGCGAATCTTCCGCCGCCACACCGGTCAACACCCGGCCGCCGATCGCCTGCGTCGCCGTTGCGATCAAGGTTGTCGCCGAGGTGCCCGGCGCCGGTCGAATGTAGAAGTCTTGTCCCGGCTGAATCAGCCCGTCGACCGCGACGCCGTCCGAGCCGACCAACGTGTGCTGGTCGGTAACGTTGAGCGCCAACGGAGTTCGAACATAGAACGGTCCGACCAGGCCGTCTTCGGCTACCGCGTGCCGGGTGACCAGTTGTGGGTCGCCGGCCTCGTGCCGGGCTGCATTCGCTCCGGCGATCAAGTAGTTGTACAGGTGCACGACGCGGTCTGCGTTGCGGTAATGCGTTGTGCCGGTGAGCCAGAAGCTGACATGGCCGACACTGGCAGCGGCGGCGGGCGGTGTCGTGACAAGTCGGTAGTAGCGGAAACCGCGACCGCGGCGACCGTGGCTGCTCGACGACACGGTGCTGCCGACGCCCAGCCCGCGTTGGTAACGGCCTTTGGTTGCGCCGGTAATCAGTTGTGAACCCGAAACATCCTGCCAGTCAACGCCATTGGTCGACTTCTGCAGTCGCAGGTGTACGGGTGCGTCCGAGGTGGTCCACACCGAGTAACCGCCGACCTGGGGTTCACCGTCGAATTCGTAGGTGATGACGGGCCCGGGGCCGCGCCGCACGGCGATCGGAACGTTGAGCGGTTGGGTGTCCAGCGCCAGGCCGTTGGTGAAGTACCAGATCGCGGCTTGCGTCGCCGCAATGGCTTCGTGGTCGGCGATGTTGGCCGCTCCCAACGGATATCCGGCGGCGCGGACCTGTCGGCTCAACTCCGGGGTGGAGACGATCGGGAAGGAGTTGCGCAGGATCCAGCCGATCTGCGCCTCGCGACCGCGGGCACGCAGGTGGGGCAGTGCCGACCAGTTCCCGAGTTGATACCGGGACGGCAGACGTGGGGCGATGCCAGTGAAATCCAGCGAGTACGCGTCGAGGTTGGGATTGAGTCTGATCAGGTCGGTGCGCGCAGAGCTGCCGTCAGCGAACACGATCCGGTCGACGGTGTGCGAGTAGGTCCCGCCGCGATAACGGGTCATCTGAGGCAAGTCGTGGGCCGGCCGGACGACGACTCGTCGAGCGGTTGTCACCTGCGTCGGCGCAGGAATCGATAGCAGAGTCATGAGAGTGGTTGATCTTCCTGAGGATTTGCCCCCGCGCGCGATGCTGTCTCACCGCTAGGCCCGCGAGAGCGGACCCCTTGCGGGATAAATGCGCGAGGATTTGAACGTCAGATTGGCGTCAGGAAATCAACAACAACAACAGCAACGCACGTCGAGGCAGCGCGAAGGAACAAAGCGCAGCTGTGCAGCCTGTTGCATGCCGACCACTATAAGGCATCATTTCGAGCGGGTTCGTGCCAACCGTTTTCACACCCCGCTTATTGATAAAATCTCGATGAGTTTTACACTTGCCGAGGCTCAGCGCGGCGCTCTCGGTCGGTAGACATTCGCCCGACGCTCAGTATTCGACCAAGACGGAAGGACCACGATGACCTCGGCCCAAAACGAGTCTCAAACGCTTGGCGATCTCGGTGCCCGCCAACTCGCTAACGCGACGAAGACGGTTCCGCAGCTCTCCACGATTACCCCCCGTTGGCTTCTACACCTGCTCAGCTGGGTTCCGGTGGAAGCCGGCATCTACCGGGTGAACCGCGTCGTCAACCCGGAGCAAGTGGCGATCCACGCCGACGAAGGGGCCGGTACGGACGACCCGCTGCCCGAGACCTATGTCGACTACGAGACCAGCCCGCGCGAGTACACGCTGCGCACGATCTCCACGTTGCTCGACGTCCACACCCGGGTGTCCGACCTCTACTCCAGCCCGCACGACCAGATCGCCCAGCAGCTGCGGTTGACCATCGAAACGATCAAAGAGCGCCAGGAATTCGAGCTGATCAACAACCTCGAATACGGCCTGCTGGCTCAGGCCACTCCCGAGCAGACCATCCAGACGCTGGGCGGTGCTCCGACACCCGACGACCTCGACGCGCTGATCACCAAGGCATGGAAGACGCCGAGCTTCATCCTGACCCACCCGTTGGGCATCGCGGCGTTCGGACGGGAAGCCACGTACCGCGGGGTGCCGCCGGTCGTCGTGAGCTTGTTCGGGGCGCAGTTCATCACGTGGCGCGGTATCCCGTTGATCCCGTCGGACAAGGTGCCCGTCGAGGACGGCAAGACCAAGTTCATCCTGGTGCGCACCGGTGAAGAGCGCCAGGGCGTGGTGGGCCTGTTCCAGCCTGGTCTGGTCGGGGAGCAGGCGCCGGGGTTGTCGGTCCGGTTCACCGGCATCAACGCGTCGGCGATCGCCCGTTACCTGGTGACGCTGTATACATCCTTGGCCGTGCTCACCGACGACGCGCTCGCCGTTCTCGATGGCGCAGCCGTGGATCAGTTCCATGAGTACAAGTGAGCACCGAGCAGTAGACGCCGAGAGCGACTTGCCCATCAGCGCAACGGAACTCGCCGCGATGGCGAGCCAGTTGTACGCGTCCAGCATCCGGCCCGGTTTCGACAGTCCGCCGCAGTCGGTGCCGGTTGCCCCGCGGGGCAATGTGCCTGACACGACGACGGCGACGTCGGCGGGTCAGACCACGGCGGGCTCTGCGACCCAGTACCCGACGCCGATTCCGTTGCTCGGTGTCTCCGACATCTACCTCCCGGCTCCCACGTCGCCGGAGCCCGAGCTGCCGCCGCAGACGGTGCCGGTGGCCCCGAGAGGCAGTGTGCCGGACACGACAGCAGCACCCTCAGCTGCAGCGACGACCGGCGGGATCGCAGATCCCTACCTGCCGCCGACCGACCTGAGCGCCTTCGCGGTGCCCCAGGGCATCGTGCCGACGTTGCCGGGAGTGCTGGCGGGAACGGTGCCTACCGTTCCGGTGGCGCCGCGCGGTTCGGCACCCGCGTGGCTGTCGGGGGCGCCGTCGGTTCCGGATCTGGGGTTGACGGGGAGCGTTCCGGCCAGCGCGGACGCGCCGGCCGGCGACGAGGCCAACTATCACTTTCTGACGGTCGCCGACCCCGTCCCGCAACTGCCGGACGACCACGAGGTGTTCGATGTCAACGCGGTGCGGGCGGATTTCCCGATCCTCAAAGAGGTCATCCACGGAAAGCCGCTGATTTGGTTCGACAACGCCGCGACCACTCAGAAGCCACAAGTGGTGATCGACCGGTTGTCGCACTTCTACGCGCACGAGAATTCCAACATCCACCGCGCCGCGCACGAATTGGCGGCCCGGGCAACCGATGCCTACGAGGAGGCTCGCGACACCGTCGCCGACTTCATCGGAGCACCGTCGGCCGACAACATCGTGTTCGTGCGCGGCACCACCGAAGCCATCAACCTGGTGGCGCACGCCTGGGGTGGCAAGCATCTGCAGCCCGGTGACGAGATCGTCATCACCCACCTGGAGCACCACGCCAATATCGTTCCCTGGCAGCTGATTTCGCAGAAGACCGGTGCGATTCTCAAGGTCGCTCCGATCGACGACGCGGGCAACCTGCTGCTGAACGAATTCGAGCAGTTGCTCGGACCGCGCACCAAGCTGGTCGCGGCCAGCCAGGTGTCCAACGCGCTGGGTACCGTGGTCCCGGTCGACAAGATCGTCGAGTTGGGTCACCGCTACGGCGCTCGGGTGCTGATCGACGGCGCCCAGTCGATTCAGCACATACCGGTCAACGTCGCCGAACTCGGTGCCGACTTCTTCGTGTTCTCCGGACACAAGATCTACGGGCCCACCGGGATCGGTGCGCTGTACGGCACCGAGGAAGCGCTGACCGAGACACCGCCGTGGCAGGGCGGTGGCCACATGATCGCCGACGTCACGCTGGAACGGTCGGTGTATCAAGGTCCGCCGACCAAGTTCGAAGCCGGCACCGGCAACATCGCCGACGCGGTCGGGCTCACCGAGGCGCTGCGCTACGTGCAGCGGCTGGGTCTCGACCGCATCGCCGCCTACGAGCACACGCTGCTGGAATACGCGACGCCGAGGCTGGCCGATATCCCCGGCGTTCGACTGGTGGGCACCGCAACGGAGAAGGCCAGCGTGCTGTCGTTCGTGCTGGCCGGCCACGAGCCTCTCGAGGTGGGTAAAGCGCTCAACGCCGAGGGCATCGCGGTGCGCGCCGGTCACCACTGCGCGCAGCCGGCGCTGCGGCGATTGGGGCTGGAAGCGACGGTGCGGCCGTCGTTCTCCTTCTACAACACCCACGAGGAGATCGACGTCTTCCTCACAGCGGTGCGCCGGATCGCCGAAGGCGGCACCAACGCCGGCTGAGCTTCGTCGGGGCTCAGGCCAGATTTTCTCTGGTTGATTACAACTCTCCCGCGGCACAGACCACGCCCGTAAGTTACGGACGTGGTCTGTGTGCGCTGTGGATCAGCGACCCTGTTGTCGCGCCACTGCGTGTGTGCGTGCCCGCAGACCTAGGTTGAATCCCAAGCCGTCCCATTTGACAGAGGAGCGCGATGAGTCGCACCGACGATCAGCACCGCGAGCAAACCCAATGAATCTCGCTAAAGCTGGACATCTGTCGAACGGCGGCACATTGACTTACCAGTTCGAAGGGGCTTTTCCGGATTGCCGGATCACCTGTCCGGCGATCGGGTATCGATCTGCTCAGCAAATTAGTCCAGCGTTGAACTCGTGGCCTTCGTCACACGGCCGCAGCAATCGGTGGATCGGGTAAGCAGGTGCCTGAGAAATCCGGGGGATCGACCCTGTCGCGGGTCGAGTGGTCGAAGCCGGCCAGTGCCGTAGGCGATTTCGTCGTCATGGCCGGCGAGACGTTCGCCGCCGCTTTTCGCCGGCCTTTTGCGCTGCGCGAATTGATCGACCAGATCTGGTTCGTCGCGCGGGTCTCGATCGTGCCGACGCTGGTGCTCTCGATTCCCTACACCGTGCTGATCGTCTTCACGTTGAACATCGTGCTGATCGAGGTCGGAGCCGGCGACCTGTCCGGTGCCGGTGCGGCACTGGCGTCGGTCACCCAGGTCGGACCCGTGGTGACCGCGATCGTGGTCTCGGGAGCCGGTTCCACAGCGATATGCGCGGACTTGGGCGCCCGGACGATTCGCGAGGAAATCGACGCGATGAAAGTCATCGGCATCAATCCGATCCAAGCTCTCGTGGTGCCGCGCGTGATCGCCGCGACTTTCGTTGCACTGCTGCTGTATTCGGCGGTCGCGGTGGTCGGGCTCACCGGCAGTTACTTCTTCGTGGTGTACGTCCAGCACGTCACGCCGGGAGCTTTCATCTTCGGGATGACCCTGCTGACCGGCCTGCCGCAGGTAATCGTCTCCCTGATCAAAGCACTGCTGTTCGGGCTGTCGGCGGGCCTGATCGCCTGCTACAAGGGTTTGTCCGTCGGCGGCGGGCCGACCGCAGTCGGCAACGCCGTCAACGAGACCGTGGTGTTCGCCTTCATGGCCTTGTTCCTGATCAACATCCTGGCCACCGCGTTCGGTGTGAAGGTGTCGCCATGACGTCCGAGAGCGAAGCTCTGCGCAGATATGTCGCGAGGTTCGGGTCGGGTACGCCTGAGCCGGACGACGAAACCTACATCCCCGGACGCGAACTGCTCATCCGCGTCGTTGAAGCCGTCCGAACTCTGGGCGAGCAGACGGCGTTCATCGGCAACTCGCTCGCCTCTACGGTCGATGCGGTTCGGCGTTATCCGGGTGAAGTACTGCGGTTGATCGCGGTCCTGGGAATGGGAACCGGCGCACTCGCCGTCATCGGCGGCACGGTCGTCATCGTCGGATTTCTGACGCTGACCACCGGCGCGCTGATCGCCGTACAGGGCTACAACACGTTGTCCAACGTCGGAATCGAAGCTCTCACCGGCTTTTTGGGCGCATTTCTCAACGTCCGCTTCATCGTGCCGGCCACCGCCGGGGTGGCGCTGGCGGCCACCATCGGTGCAGGCGCCACCGCGCAACTCGGCGCCATGCGCATCAACGAGGAGATCGACGCTCTGGAGGCGATGGCCATCCGGCCCATCACCTACCTGGCGTCCACCCGCATCGTGGCCGGAGTCGTCGCGGTCATCCCGATCTACACCATTGCGATGCTGATGGGGTTTTTGGCGACCCGATTCGGCACGACGATCGTGTACGGGCAATCCCGCGGGGTCTACGACCATTACTTCTCGTCGTTTCTGCACCCCACCGATCTGCTCTGGTCGTTCACCGAAGCGTTGTCGATGGCGGCTGCGGTGATGGCAATCCACACCTATTACGGCTACAACGCGACCGGCGGACCGGCCGGAGTCGGCGAAGCAGTCGGTCGTGCCGTACGTTCTTCGATCACCGCCGGCGTTTTCATTCTGCTGACCATCACGCTGTCGGTGTACGGACAGTCCGGCAACTTCCACCTGTCGGGGGGGTGAGATGAGCAAGGAGAACAGGCAGCGCCGGGGTATCGATCCTATTTGGTGGGCACCGGTACTCGTTCTGGTGGTCGTTGCGATCAGCACGCTGACGGCGATGGCGTTCGAAGGAACGCTGAAGAAAACCATTCCGCTCACTGTCATCTCGGACCGCGCCGGTTTGGTGATGGAAGACGACGCGAAAGTGAAGTTGCGCGGCGTCCAAATCGGCGAAGTGGCCAAAGTCGAGTCCTACGCGGATCCAGCAGGCACGAATCTCTCCAAGCTGAAACTCAAGATCTATCCGAACGAATTCCGCTACCTGCCGAGCAACGTCGAGGCGGAGATCAAGTCCAGCACCGCGTTCGGGGCGAAATACGTCGACCTCATCGTCCCCGCGTCCGGCGCCAGCCATCGGGAACTGGCCAAAGGTGCTGTGCTGCATAGTCGCAACGTCACCGTCGAAGTCAACACCGTCTTCGAAAACCTGCAGTCGATCGTCCACGCGATCGACCCGGCGAAGCTCAACGGTGTGCTGTCGGCATTGTCCGAAGGATTCCGCGGCAAGGGCGAACGCATCGGTGAAGCGATCAGCGGAGGCAACCAATTCCTTGTCGCGGTGAACCCCAAACAAGCTACCATCCGCAAGGACTGGCAGCTGTTCGGTAAGACTGCCGCGGCCTATTCGGTTGCAGCGCAGGACATTTTGTCAACGCTTGATTCTTTCTCGACGACGAGCGTGACGATCACGAAGAACAAAAAAGCGCTCGACAGCCTGCTGCTGGATGCGATCGGCTTCTCCAACGCCGGGATCAACACGATCGGCCGTAACGAGAAGAATTTGGTCGACGCAATCAACCTGGTAGCACCGACTTTCGAGTTGCTCAACAAATATTCACCGACCTACAAATGCACGTTCGAGGGCGCCGTCTGGTACCTGGAGAACGGCGGCAGGGCCTACATGGGGGGTAACGGGAAATCCCTCATGATCGACGGTGGACTGCTCTTCGGCGACGACCCGTACCGCTTTCCCGACAACTTGCCCCTCGTGCAGGCCAAGGGCGGCCCCGGGGGCAAGCCGAGTTGTGGTTCCCTGCCTGATGCGAGCGCGAACTTCCCGGTGAAGTACCTGGTGACCGACACCGGATTCGGCACCGGCCTGGACATCCGGCCCAACTCCGGCATCGGTTTCCCGGGCTTCGTCAACTACTTCCCGGTCACCAAGGGAACGCCCCAGCCGCCGTTGATCCGCTACCCTGGCGGTCCGGCACCGGGCCTGCCGCCGGCCTACCCCGGGCAACCCCCTTATGGCGCACCGGATTACGCGGGCGCCGCGACGCCACCGGCACCGCCCGCACCGCCCGCGCCATAGGAACCCTGTACCTCCAGCAAGTAAGGAACTGCAATGCGAACCAACGCCGGCGCCATCGCGCGTGTGGTGGCGTTCACCGTTGTGTCCCTTGCGTTCGTCTTCATTCTGGTGACGGTGTTCGGGCAGTTCCGCTTTGATTCCCGCACGTCCTACAACGCGGTGTTCTCCAATGTCTCAGGGCTCAAGGGCGGAAACTTCGTCCGTATCGCCGGTGTCGAAGTGGGCAAGGTCAGCAACCTCAAGCTGGAAAAGGACGGCACTGTCCACGTCGCGTTCGCCATCGACAAGGGGCTGAGGCTCACCGAGGGCACGAAGGCGTCGGTGCGTTACGAAAACCTCATCGGCGACCGCTATCTCGCTCTCGAGGACGGACCCGGTCCGCCCAGAAGATTGCCGCAGAACGCCACGATTCCGTTGGCCCGTACCTCTCCCGCCCTCGACGTCGACGCGCTCATCGGAGGTTTCCGCCCGCTGTTCCGCGCGCTGGATCCTGACCAGGTCAATGCATTGTCCGGCCAATTGCTCAGAGTGTTCCAGGGCGAGGGCGCCACCATCTCGTCGGTGCTCGGCGAGACGTCCGCGCTGACCACCACGTTGGCCAACCGCGACAAGCTGATCGGCGACGTGATAACCAACCTGAACGTCGTGCTGCACACCTTCGGCACCCGCGACAAACAGTTCTCCGACGGCCTGGACAAGCTCTCGCTCCTGGTCGGGGCGCTGTCCGAGCGCAAGACCGATATCACCAAGGACGTGGCCTACATCAATGCCGCGACGGGATCAGTGGCCGACCTGCTGACGCAGGCGCGACAACCGATCAAAGACACGGTGGTGCAAACGGATCGCTTCTCGGGACAGATCGAGTCCGATCACAATTACTTCGACGACCTGGTCCGCACACTTCCCGACGTGTATCAAACGCTGTCCCGCCAGGGCCTGTACGGCGACTACTTCGGCTTCTACATCTGCGATGTGATCATCAAGCTCAACGGCCGAAACGGGCAACCCACGTTCGTCAAGCTGGTGAGCCAGGTAACCGGGCGGTGCTTGCCGAAAAAATGACTTCTCTCACAAGCCCTTTCAGCGCGCTGAAAGACAAGATCAATGCCAAGCGGCGCGACATCAAACCGCTCGCCGACCGTAACCGGGTGACGGTCGGTCTGGTGGGCATCGGCATCGTCGTCGCCCTGGTCGTGGCCGTCTTCTCCTACGAGAAAATCCCGTTCCTCACCGGAAAGTCCGGGTATTCCGCCTATTTCACCGAGGCGGGCGGCATCAAACCGGACAGTGATGTGCGGGTGTCGGGGCTGTCGGTCGGCAGGGTGTCCAGCGTCACATTGGACGGGACCAAGGTGCTGGTCAAGTTCACCGTCGACGACGACGTGGCACTGGGCAACCGCACCGAGGCGTCGATCAAGACCGAGACCGTGCTCGGCACGAAGATGCTCGAGATCACTCCGCGAGGAGACGGCACGCTGCAGGGCCCCATTCCGGTCGAGCGCACTCGCGCGCCCTATGACTTACCGGACGCCCTGGGCGACTTGACCAGCACCATCAGCGCATTGGACACCGCAAAGCTCTCGTCGGCTTTGACGACGTTGGCGAACACCTTCAAAGACACCCCGCCTGATCTGAAGGCCGCGCTCGAGGGGGTTGCGCAGTTCTCCAGCACGCTGGACAACCGTGACGCGAAACTGCGCAGCCTGCTGAGCAATGCGAACAAGGTCGTGGGAGTGCTCGGCAAGCGCAGCGACCAGATCGCCAACCTGGTCATCAACGCGAACGCCTTGCTGGCCGAGCTTTTGACGCAACGCAACGCGGTTGACGCGCTGATGACCAACGTCGGGGCCGCGGCGCGGGAGATATCCGCTGTCATCGGCGACAACCGAACGCAGCTCAAGCCCGCCCTGGACAAGCTCAACAATGTGCTGGGGGTTCTGGACGACCGCAAGAAGGAACTGCAGCGCACCTTGTACCTCATCCCGAAGTACGCGATGTCGTTCGGAGAGGTGCTGGGGTCGGGACCGTTCTTCAAAGCCTCGCTGCCGAACCTGACACTGGGGCAGTTCGCGCAGCCGTTCACCGACGCGGCGTTCTCCGATCTGGGGCTCGACCCCAATGTGCTGCTGCCGTCCCAACTTGTCGATCCCGGCAACGGCCAGCCCGGCCTACCGCTGCTACCGCTGCCGTACCCGCGAACCGGACAAGGCGGCGAGCCGCGACGGTCGATCCCGGACGCAATCACCGGCAATCCGGACCAACAGTCGTGCGGCCCCGCGGGTATCCCATTACCCGGGCCCGGCTGCTACCCGTACCGGCCGCCGCCCCCGGCGCCACCGCCAGGTGGGCCACCGCCCGGGCCGCCGGCGGATCTCCAGCCGCCGCCCAAGCAGACGCCGGTGTACCAACCGGCGCCCAATGAAGTGCCTGCGAACGGGGGTCGCTGATGGCATTCGCGGAAGTCCTTGCGGGAGTGCGCAATCGGGTCAAAAGCGGCGAGGAATGGATCGAGAACCATCGACGACTCACGAAAGTCGGGACCGCGATCAGCCTGGTGCTGATCCTGCTCGCCGGGATCAGCATGATGGTCACGCCGTGGTGGAAACAGGTGACCCGCAACACCTACATCGCCTACTTTCCGAACACCAACGGTGTCTACACCGGCGACGAGATCCGCATTCTCGGCGTTGCGGTCGGAACGATCGAGAAGATCGAGCCGCAGCCCAACGCGGCGAAGGTCACGTTCACCGTCGAGTCGGAATATCCGGTGCCCGCCGATGTCAGGGCAGCGATCCTGTCGCCATCGCTGGTCACGTCGCGCGCGATCCAGCTCGTCCCGGTCTACTCCGGCGGGCCGAAACTGGCTGACGGCGCGACCATTCCGGAGGAGCGGACCGCGGTCCCCGTCGAGTGGGACGACCTGCGTAAGCAGTTGGAGAAGCTGACCGAGTCCCTCCAACCCACCACCGAGGGCGGGACGAGCGCGCTGGGGCAATTCGTCAACACTTCGGCCGCCAACCTGCGCGGCGAGGGCGACACCGCGCGCGACACCGTCATCAAGCTCTCGCAGGCGGTTTCAGCGCTCGGCGACCACAGCACGGACATTTTCAGCACGCTGCGCAACCTGGAGAAGTTCGTCTCCGCGCTGACCTCGAGCAGCGAACTACTGGCGTCGTTCAACAAGAACCTGGCCAACATCACCACGGTGATGACCAATACGCCCAACGAGTGGGGCCAGGCCATCGCGGGATTGGACTCCGCCGTCAACGACCTGCGTCCCTTCGTGGCCGAGAACCGAGAAGCCATCGGTACGACCTTCGACCACCTCAACGCAATCACCACGGCGTTGAACGACAGCCGTCGTGACATCAAGCAGACCCTGCACGTCGCGCCGAACGTGTTCCAGAACTTCCTCAACATCTATCAACCGGCGCAGAGCGCGGTGACCGGGATTCTGGCCCTGTCGAACTTCGCCGACACCGTCCAATCCATCTGCGGCTCAATCGAATCCGATGGCCGTGTCGGAGCGAAGAACTCAGCGCGACTGTGCGAGCAGTACTTGTCGCCGATCATCAAGAACCGCCAGTACAACTTCCTGCCGCTCGGTTTCAACCCGTTCGTGGGTGCATCGGCACGTCCCAACGAGATCACCTACAGCGAGGACAAACTCAACCCGCACATACCGCCGCCGGGGGCGCCGGGTGGCCCACCCCCCGCTGACGCGCCACCGCCGACGTCGCCGCAAGCACTGCCCGGGGGCGCCGTCCCGCCGGCGCCGGTCGCCGTCCACTCGACCGACCCGCACGGGGGACTGTCGGGGATGATGGTGCCCGAGGCCGCAGCGGTGCCGCCGAGGGGCACACCATGAAGCGCATAGTATCTGCGGCGCTTGCCATCTCGTGCTTGTGCTTGTTGACGAGTTGTGCAGGTTGGCGGGGTCTCAACTCGCTACCGCTGCCCGGGACCCAGGGGAAGGGCGACGGTGCGTACACCATTCAGGCTCAACTGCCCGACGTCGTCGTCATCCAGCCGAACACCCGGGTGCGGGTCGCCGACGTCAACATCGGCAACGTCACCAAGATCGAGGTGCAGGACTGGCACGCCCTGGTGACGATGCGCATCAACGGTGATATTCACCTGCCGGCGAACAGCACGGCCAAGGTCGGCCAAACCAGCCTGCTGGGCTCCATGCACATCGAGTTGGCGCCGCCGACCGATGAGGCGCCGCGCGGACAGCTCAAAAACGGCTCGGTGATTCCGCTTTCGCGTGCTGCGACGTATCCGACCACCGAGCAGACCCTGGCGTCGGTGGCGATTCTGCTCAACGGCGGCGGACTGGGTCATCTTCAAGAGATCACCCGGACTTTCGCCACGGCGTTGACGGGTCGAGAAAAAGAGATGCGTAGCCTGCTGACCCAGCTGGACATCTTCGTCACTGAGACAAAAAAACAGACGGACGACATCATCACTGCCATCGACAGTCTCAACTCGTTGGTCGGCCAGGTGGCCGACAAAGACCCAGCGGTTGACAAGGCGCTCACCACGATTCCGCAGGCGCTTGGAGTCCTTGCGGATACCCGCAAGACATTGGTCGACGCGATCGACAAGGTGGGCCAATTCAGCGCTGTGGCCGCCTCCACGATCAATCAGAGCAAGAAGTCGCTCGTCGACAACTTCCGTAACCTCGCGCCGGCGCTGCGCGAATTGGCCAACGCCGGGCCCGCGCTGACCAGAGGTCTGGATTTCCTTTCGACGCTACCGTGGGTGAAAAGCACCGTGCCCAACTGGTTTCGGGGTGACTTCGCCAACATCTCGCTGATCGTCGACCTGACCCTGAGCCGTCTGGACAGCGGCTTCTTCACCGGCTCGAGGTGGGAAGGCAACCTCACCGAACTCGAGATGCAGTGGGGCCGAACCATCGGCCAGATGCCCAGCCCGTACACCGCGGTGAATCCGTTGATCGCGGCGTACCACTGGGGGGGTTACTGACATGGCCCGTTCGAGTTCGCTGCGCCTGTCTCGGCAAGTCTGGACACAGCTGGCGATCCTTGCCTCGGTCACCATTCTCTCCATCGGCGTGATGGCCTTCGGATTCGTCAGAGTGCCTGCGCTGCTGGGCGTTGGGCGATACACCGTGAAGGTCGACCTGGCCGCGTCCGGCGGGTTGTACCCGACGTCGGTGGTGAACTATCGCGGCAGCGAGATCGGCACCGTCAAGTCGGTCGACGTCACCCGAAACGGAGTGCAGGCCGTTCTCTCGCTGAAATCCGACATCGCGATTCCCCGCGACGTGACCGCCGCGGTGCACAGCCGCTCGGCGGTCGGGGAGCAATTCCTGGAGTTGACACCGCATTCGGGCACCGTGCAGGACACCGGCCCGAAATTGCGCGACGGCGACGTGATCGCGGTCGGCAGAACGCAGATCCCGGTCGACATCGGGACGCTGCTGGACACAACCAACAAGGCTCTCGCGGCGATCCCGCAAGACAACCTGCACACCGTCGTCGATGAGGCCTCCAAAGCCGTCGCGGGCTTGGGTCCGGAACTGTCCCGGCTCGTCGACGGCGGCACCGCGTTGGCGATCGATGCCGGCAAGACCAGCGACACGTTCTCCCGGCTGATCGACGAGTTTCCGCCGCTGGCCAGCTCGCAGGTGCGAACGTCGGATTCGATCGCGACCTGGGCGCAGCGGGTGAACGCGATCACCAGTCAGGTGAAGGCGCAAGACGCCAGGCTCGCGGACTTGCTCAACAACGCGGGCCCGGCGCTCGACGAAGGCACCGCGCTGTTCGACCGGTTGGCTCCTACGCTGCCGGTGCTACTGGCGAACTTGGTCAGCCTGGGCAACATTGCGCTGTCCTACCGGAACGACCTCGAGCAGCTGTTGGTCATGTTTCCGCAAGGGACCGCGGTGATGTCGTCGATCATCGTGCCGGACAGGGTTGCCAAGATGGACTACAAAGGCATCTATCTCGACTTCAACTTGAATCTCAACTCGCCGCCACCGTGCAACGCCGGGTTCCTGCCGGTGCAGCAGCAGCGGATCCCTGTCCGGGAGGACTATCCCGACCGCACGAACGGCGAGTTGTACTGCCGCATTCCGCAGAACTCCGACATGAATGTCCGCGGCGTTCGCAACGTTCCCTGCGAGACCAAGCCGGGCAAGCGCGCCCCGACCGTCGAGATGTGCGAGAGCGACGAACAGTACGTCCCGCTGAACGACGGCCTGTTCTGGAAGGGCGATCCGAACGCGACGTTGAGCGGTCAGGGTGTGCCCCAATTCCCGAAGGGCGGCCCACCGTACTCGCCGGGAGAGCACTGGCACCCGCCCGCTGATTCGTCGGCTCCCAAGCCGGCGATCGCGATCCCCTACGATCCCTTGACCGGGAACTACGTCGGGCCGGACGGCCGGCACTACAGTGACTCCGACCTGGCGTTCAATTCGAAAGGCAAGACATGGCAGAGCATGATAGTGCCGCCGCGCAAGGCAAATCCGCCGATGCCGAACCCTTAGATACCGACGCCGTCGAGGCCGAAGCGGTAGATGCCGAATCCGCCGATGACGCCGAGGATGCCGCGGACCAGGACAGCGACAAGCCGGTGCGGAAAAGCCGCGCGCGGCAATGGTTGTCGGGCGTCTCCAAGCCGGTCGCCGTCGCAGTTGCCATCATCGTCGCGTTGGTCGGCTTAGGCGGCTGGCTGGGATACCGCGTGCACCAGGACCATCAGGTGCAAGCGCAGCGCAGCCTCTTCGTGCAAGTCGCGCGGCAGACCGCGATCAACCTGACCACCATCAGCTATACCGAAGTCGACGCCGACATCAAGCGGGTGCTGGACTCGGCGACCGGCGGCTTCCACGATGAATTCCAGAACCGTTCGCAACCATTCGTCGAGGTCGTCAAGAAGATGCAGTCGAAATCCGAGGGCACCATCGCCGAGGCGGGGCTGCTCTCCTCCACCACAAACCAGGCGCAGGTGCTCGTCGCCGTATCGGTCAAGACGTCGATGGCCGCGGCGCCGCCAGACCAAGAGCCGCGCAGATGGCGGATGCGCCTGACCGTCGACAAGACTGGGGACGGCGCCAAGGTGTCGAACGTCGAGTTCGTGCCGTGAGCGGCCGATCCGCCCTCAACGTGGAGGAGAACGCCCCAATGTCCGGTGACAATGACCCGGTCGCCGACGAGACGTCTGCTGACGATCTCGCCGAGCGCGACGATCTGATCGAAGAAGTAGAAGCTGCTGATGACGCCGAGGAGGCCGACGAGACCGACGAAGCACCGGCCGAGCGGAGCAGCCGGTTCTCGTGGGGACGGCTACTCGCCGTGGTCCTCCCCGCGTTGGCGTTGATCCTGACGCTGGGTGTCGGCTACCTCAAATGGCTGGACGGCACTGCGCGGGAATCCCAAGCTGCGGCGGAGCAGTCGATACGAGCCGCCAGCGACAGCACGATTGCGATCCTGTCGTACAAGCCGGAGACCGTGGACCAGGATTTGAAGGCCGCCGCTGGTCGGCTCGCCGAGCCCTTCCGCCAGCAGTACACGCAGCTCGTCAACGATGTGGTCGCGCCGGGTGCTAAGCAGCAACACATTTCGGCGGTGGCCACGGTGCCTGCCGCGGCGTCGGTGTCGGCGACCGGAAAGCACGCGGTGGTACTGGTTTTCGTCGACCAGACCACCACCATCGGCAACGACGCGCCGACGCAGAGCACATCGAGTGTGCGCGTCAGTCTCGAGAAGGTCGACGGTCGATGGCTCATTTCACAGTTCGACCCGGTGTGAGTGAGTGAGGCAGATGTGAAGACCGTGAGCCTGCAGCGGCTGTACGCCATCGCGGTTGCAGTGGGATTGCTTGTGGTGACGGTGATTTCAGGGTCGACAGGTACTACCAAGGCGGCTGGCTTCGACAGCCTGATGGTGCCGTCGCCGTCGATGGGACGTGACATTCCGGTGGCCTTCCTGGCCGGCGGCCCGCACGCGGCATACCTGCTGGACGGGTTCAACGCCGGGCCCGACGTCAGCAACTGGGTGACGGCGGGCAACGGATTCGGCGCCCTTGCCGGTAAAGGAATTTCGGTGGTGGCACCGGCCGGTGGCGCCTACAGCATGTACACCGACTGGGAGCAGGACGGCAGCAAGCAGTGGGACACGTTCTTGTCCACTGAGCTGCCGAACTGGTTGGCCGCCAACAAGGGTCTGGCGCCGGGTGGGCACGGTGTGGTCGGTGTCTCCCAGGGCGGATACGCTGCGGCGGCGCTGGTGACGTTCCACCCGGACCGGTTCCGCTACGCCGGATCGCTGTCGGGTTTCCTTGCGCCAGAACGCACCGGAGTGGACGGCACGATCACCGCGGCGCTCAAGCAGGGCGGCGCCGACAGCGACCACATGTGGGGCCTGCCTCAACTGGGTCGCTGGAAGTGGCATTCGCCGAACCAGAACGTCCAGCAGTTGGTCGACAACAACGCCCGACTGTGGGTGTACAGCCCGGGCAGTGGCGCCCCGACCGACCAAGGCGCGATGGCCGGCTACGGCGATATCGCCCAAGGCACGAACGCGACGTTCTACTCCCACTTCAGAGACGTCGGCGGCAAGAACGGCCATTTCGATCTGGGCCGCGGCGGCGGCAACGACTGGCCGACGTGGAGCCAACAACTCAGCGCAATGTCCGGCGACCTCGCCGCGAATATCCGGTAACAATCCTTCCGTAGAGATGAGACGCCATGACTGACAAGGGCATTCGCGGCCTCGGACAGGCGCTGTCGATATCGGTCGCGCTGGTCCTCGCGCCGGTCGCCGTCGCGTCGGCCGCACCCGGGGTTCCCGGAAACAACGACCGGCTCAACAACGGCATCGTGGCCAACGTCGACACGATCAAGTTTCAGGCCGGCTGCACCACCAAGCTGCTGAAGAACCCGCAGCTGCAGGCCGCCGCGCAGCGCCACACCGTCGATGTGCTCAACAATCGTGGCCTCGACGCGGACGTCGGGTCGGACGGATCGTCGGTCCAGGACCGGGCCCGCGACGCGGGCTACCGCGGCACCGTGGCCGAGACAGTGGCGATCAATAACTCGCTGGCCATCAATGACCTTGACGTCATAGGCAATTGGTACTACCGCCCCGACTACATGGCGATCATGTCGAACTGCGCCAACACCCAGATCGGGGTGTGGTCGGAAAACAGCTTCGACCGCAGCGTCCTGGTCGCCGTATACGGACAACCGGCATGACGACGAAGCGCGCAGTGTTGCCGGCAAGCCTGCTCGTCGCCGCGGTCTTCTGCGGCAGCGCAACGCCGGTGGCGCATGCCGTCCCCGCGCCCGATATCGAATTCATCTATGACACCACCGTGCGTAAGCAATACAGTTTTGCGAACACAGCAGATGCCATCAGCTACGCCCACGGCATCTGCGACAAGATCACCGGTGGCGCCAGCTACGGCCACGTCATCGGCGATGTGAAAAACGATGTGCAGCCCAACGACGAGTACTCGGCCAATTACTTGATCTCGAACGCGGTGAACATCTACTGCCCGGCCCAACTCTGGCAGTTGCGCAAAACGGCGGGCGATTACGTGCCGCCCCCGCAATAACTACGGGCCGTCGGCGCTGCCGTGGTCCGGGGCGTACGAAGGCGGCGTCGCGAGCTGCGACAGGACCGATTCGGCATCCGTCGTCGCGCCGCGGTTGTACGGCAATTTCGACAGCGCGGTTCCCATCGCGCAGGTATTGGAGACGGCAGCGTACGTCAAGCCGCCACCGATCGCTGCGGCCAGCCATTTCAGGCGCGGGATCGCGACGCTGCCGAGCACCGCAGACAGCACGATGGAGCCGGCGACCAGGCGGACCTGGCGCTCCAGATCCCATCGCTGCTCACCACGGGTGACGTCGAATCCTCTTCCCTCCCAGTCGGTTATCCCGTTCTCCAGGACGCTCCCGCCAGTGACGCCTTCGCTCTGCAGCAGCTCGGCCGCTTGGGTGGCGCGTTGACCCGAGCGGCAGACCAGCACGATGTCATGGCTCTGACCGAGCTGCTGGGCCACCTCGGCGCTGCGGTCGTTGAGCACATCGAGCGGCACGTTGAACGACCCGTCGATGTGCGCGGTCTCGAATTCGGCCGGGGTGCGCACGTCGAGGATCCGCAGCGGCGTGTCCGACGCGATGCGGTCACGTAGTTCTGTCGAGGTGATGGCGGCGGTCATGATCAACTCCCGTGATAGCGAACAGGTGCCGAATGCATACCCCGGTCGGTGCACCGATGAGGAACTTTGAATCGCCGTGAATGATTGTGCGCTCTGATTACGCTGGCGGCGTGCGTCGATCGATCACAGCGCTGGTCCTGTTCAGTCTGGTGGCGACGTCCTGCGGATGGAGACCGCCATGGATGACACAGCCGGACAACTGCAGCGACGGCGACGGACCCGCAGCCAACACCGTGCGTTTGGCCATCGCCACCCTGCCGCACGCGACGCCCGGCGCCGGCTGGACCGAGGACGCGCGTGGGCACACCGGTAACTGCAGGCTGTACTGGGTCCAGGTGAAACCCGCAGCGGCCACCGCCGTCAGCCCCCAGCAGTTGCTGTTCTTCGACCACAACAGTCCGCTGGGCACACCTACGCCGAACCCCAAGCCGTACACCAGCGTGCTGTCGTCAACCGACGACGCGGTCAGCGTTCAATACCGGTGGCAAAAGGCGGGCGACTCGATGTGTTGTCCCAGCGGCGTCGGCATCGTCGCGTACCAGATCGGGCCGAACGGCAAACTCGTCACCCGTGGAGCAGTGCCGAATCAGTAGACCCGTCTTCGGCGGCGCCGGGAGTGGGCAGCTTCTCGGGATGCAGCATCTCGGCGTAGCGCAGCTCCGCGGGAATCCCGAAGCCGTCCACCAAGGTTTTGGCGTGCGGGCGCAACAGCCGGCACCGGTCGTTGATCCCTCGGGTGACCGCCTTGGCGCGCTCGGTGGACAAGAAGCGATGCTCGACGAACCACGCCTTGTCGTCTTCGATCACCGTCAGCGCGTACAGATCACATACCAGCCCGAGGACCTCGCGGGCCTCGTCGTCTTCGCAGGAGTCGATGCCGGCGACGAACGCCTCCAACACCACCCGGTCGATGTGCGCTCTCGCGGCGTGCAGCACGTGATCCTGCACGGAGTTGAACGCGTCGAACGCCGACATCTCTTTCGACTTGGCCTGCAGCCGTCGCGCCACTGAGGCGATCATGTATTCCTCACGGTCCTCGAACATCTGAACCTGAGTGCCGCGGTTGAACAGGCTGCCCTCTTCTTCGTTGTCCTGCCGCGCGTCGACGACGGTCTGGATAATCGTCTCGGCCGCAGTACGTTTCAGCACCCGCTCGCCGGCGAAGTTGGCGGCGAACCGCACCCACTCCACCGGGCTCATGCCCTTGATGTCGTCGGCGTAGGCGGTCAGCAGTTCCTTGGCGACCAACTGGGTCAGCACGTGGTTGTCGCCCTCGAAGGTGGTGAACACGTCGGTGTCGGCACGAAGTGCGATCAACCGGTTGTCGGCCATATAGCCGGCGCCGCCGCACGCCTCGCGGGCCTCCTGAATGGATGTCGATGCGTGCCAGGTGTTCGCGGCTTTCAGGCCGGCGGCGCGAGATTCCAGCTCGCGCTGTTCCTCGGCGTCGGGGGAATCTGAGGACTGCAGATCGTGGCATTTGGCCACCAGTTCGTTCTGCGCGAACTGCAAGGCATACGACTTCGCGATCAGCGGGAACAGCCGCCGCTGATGCACCAGATAGTCCATGATCAGCACTTCGCCGTCTTCGTCGGGTGCGCTGAACTGCCTGCGCTGCAAGGCATACCGGGTCGCGATGTCGAGCGCCACCCGCGCCGCGGCACCCGCGCTGCCGCCGACGGTGATGCGCCCGCGGATCAGGGTGCCGATCATGGTGAAGAACCGGCGGTTGGAGTTCTCGATCGGCGAGGTGTAAGTGCCGTCGGGCTCCACATCGCCGTATTTGTTCAGCAGGTTCACCCGCGGGACCCGGACATGGTCGAACACGATGCGACCGTTGTCGACGCCCGGCAGGCCGCCCTTGTACTGACAGTCCGAGGTCGTCACGCCCGGCAGGTCATTGCCCTCGTCGTCGCGAATCGGCACCAGGACGCAGTGCACCCCGTGGTTGACCTGCTCGCCGTCTTCGGTTGTGATGAGTTGTGCGAAAACTGCTGCGACGGTAGCGGTTTCGGCGGCTCCGCCGATGTAGTCCTTGCGTGCGTTGGGTGTCTCGGAGTGGATCACGAATTCCTCGGTCGCCGCGTCGTAGGTCGCGGTCGTCTCGAGCGCCTGGACGTCGCTGCCGTGTCCGGTCTCGGTCATCGCGAAGCAGCCGCGCAGTTCGAGGTTGATGATCTTCTTCACGTACGCCTTGTGGTGGCGTTCGGTGCCGAGGTTCTCGACGGCCCCGCCGAACAGGCCCCATTGCACGCCGGCCTTCACCATGAGTGACAGGTCCGACATCGCGAGCATCTCGATCATGGTGACCGCGGCCCCGACGTTGCCGTGGCCGCCGTGCTCTTTGCGGAAGCCGTCGTCGGCTGCGCCCGCTGCGGCCATGATGCTCATCTGCTCGGCCACTTTGGTGCGTGCGATGACGGTGTTCGGGGTGTAGTGCGGGCGGAAGATCTCGCCGGTCAGTCGCTCTCGCATCTCGTTCTTCACGTCGCGCCAACGTCCGTCGAGCGAGTTACGCAAGTGATCCGCAATGGTGGTCATACCCGACGGTAACTGATCGGGATCGTGACGCGGCGGTAAGCTGCCCGAGGTCAGCCGACATTTTCCCGCCCCGCCATAGATGAACGGTCCGTTAACCAAAGGTGGCTATAGTCTGTCGCGCGGTCGCAGCCATGCGGCCAATGGAAGGTAAGTGATGGGCACGATTTCCCGCGCTTTCAGCACGAAGGGCGCGGTTGAGTTGGAGGTCGTCGAATCGGCCCTGCAGCCCACGTTCAGCCTGGCCACCGAACCGGAAAGTGCGGCAACACACACCTGGCTGGATACCTTCGACTGGCGGCTGCACTCGGCGGGGATCTCGCTGGGGTTCGTCGACGACGGGCCGCTGATCATGCAGTTTCCCGACGGGACGCGGCTGCAGGCCCCACGGGCCGGTGTGAAGTGGCCGGCGCAGCCGCAGGCGCTGCCGGACGGCCGGCTGCGTGATGCTTTGACGCCGATCGTCGCGCCGCGCGCATTGCTGCCCGTCGTGACGGTGCGATGCGTGACCCGGGAGAGTCGGGTGCTCAACGCCGACGAGAAAACCGTCGCCAGGCTGCTGACCGAGAGCGTTGACTCCGGCGCCGGCCACCTGCGGATCCAACCGCTGCGTGGCTACGACGACGCCGGTGACCGGATCGCGCGGTTGTTGGCCTCGATCGACGGATTCACCGCGGTGACGACGACGCCCTACGATCTGGCGCTGACCAGCGCGAGTCGCAGACCGGGTGAAAAGGCCGGCGCAGCACAGTCGCTGCGGCCGGACACGCCTGCGGCGGTGGCGATTGCCGAGATGCTGGATGAATTCGCGGCGGCCATCGTCGACAACGTGCCGGGCACGATCGCGGCTATCGACATCGAATTCCTGCATGACCTACGGGTCGCGGTGCGGCGAACCCGCTCGATTCTCAAGCTCGCCGGCGACGTGCTGCCCAATGGTCTGGCCGAGCGGTTCAGTGCGGAATTCAAATGGTTGGGCGATCTGACCACACCCGTCCGGGATTTGGACGTGTATTTGCTCGACATCGACGCCATGGCAGGCCGGCTGACATCGGCCGACCCGAGCGAACTCGATCCGTTCCGGTCGTTTCTCATTCGGCATCGGGCTGCCGAACGGCGTCGTCTGGTGCGCGGGCTGCGGTCGCGCCGTTTCGAAGACTTGATGATCCAGTGGCGCGGGGCGCTGGCTGAGGTGATCGCCGACACCGTCGGCGAACCGACGGTCGCGGCGCTGGCCCGCCAGCGGATCGGGCGGGCCTACCGCAATGCGGTGCGCCGCGGGAAGCGCATCAACGCCGACTCGCCGAGCGAGGATGTGCACTCGTTGCGCAAGCGATGCAAAGAGTTGCGCTATCTGCTCGAGGTGTTCCGTCCGGTGTGTGCCCGCGCCCCGCACCGCCGGCTGCTCAAAGAGCTCAAGGCGCTTCAGGACACGTTGGGCGATTTTCAAGACGGCGAGGTGCAGCGAGAAGCGATCCGCGAATTCGCCGCGGCGATGATGGAGCAAGGTGTTGCGCCTCCCACGACGGTGCTGGCGATGGGGGAGTTGGCCGCCCAACTCGACGCGCATCAGCAGAACGCTCGCGCGGCGCTGGCCGGCCGGCTGGGACCGTTTCTGGACGATGCGAACCGTTCCCTGGTGAAGGCGCTGGTGCCTCGATGAAGGTGTACGCGACGTACAACATCAAGGGAGGCGTGGGCAAGACATCGGCGGCGGTCAACCTGGCGCATCTGGCGGCGAGCAGCGGCTACAACGTGCTGCTGTGGGATCTCGACCCGCAGGGCGCCGCCACGTACTTCTTCCGGGTGCGGCCCAAAGTCAAGGGCGGCGGACGTGCTTTGGTGGACGGCACCCGGTCGCTCGACGATGCGATCAAGGCCACCGATTACGACGGGCTCGACCTGGTGCCGGCGGATTTCCGCTACCGCAATCTGGACGTGCAACTCGACGAGCGCAAGCGGCCCACTCGCCGGATCCGCCAGTTGTTGCGGGCGCTTGACGGACAGTACGACGTGGTCTTCCTCGATTGCCCGCCGAGCATCTCGTTGTTGTCGGAAAACGTCCTGCATGCCGTCGACACGTTGCTGGTGCCGATGATCCCGGCGACACTGTCGGTTCGCACGTTCGACCAATTGACCGACTTCGTGCGCGATTTCGACGGCCGCCGTCCCCAGGTCCGGGCATTCTTCTCGATGGTCGACCATCGCAAGCGGCTGCACCGCGAGCTGATACAACGACTGCCCACCGAACGGTCGGGGATCCTGAACACCGCGATCCCCGCGCTGTCGATCATCGAGCAGATGGCCGAACAACGGGCGCCGGTAACGGCTTTCGCGCCACACAATGCTGCGGCGCTGTGCTACGAAGCGCTGTGGTCGGAGATCACGGCGTCTGACTGAGCTCGGCTGCCGATGCGCGGCGTACCGGCCGTCGTAACCACCACCGCAACGCCGCGGTCGCGACCGTGCCCAGCCCGATCAGCATGCCCATGTCGAGTAACCATTGGCCCGACGTGTGCTTCCACGAATCGTCGGCGGCAGCAAGCAGATTGACCTCGTGTACGTCGACGGTGGAGGCCAGCGCGGCGAAGCTCCATCGAGCCGGCACAAGCCACGCGATCTGCTCCAGGCCGAACCTGCCTGAGATCGGGAACATCGCTCCGGCGAATACCAGCGAGGCGAACACGATGAGCACCGCCGTCAGCAAGACCTGCTCGAGGTAAGACGCCAACGCCGAGAGGGCGAGCGCGACGACGGCCGAGACGATCGCGGTGACGGCCAGGACCACGAACAGTTCGAACGTCGCGTTGCCGAGCAGAACGGCACCGCGCGTGGGTGCGCCCTTGCCGACAGCGGCAGTGATGGTGATGACGCCGGTCTGCACGGTGGCGATGACGCTGTAGACGACGACCTTCGCGGTCAGGAACGCCGACGCTGACAACCCGTGGGCTTGTTCGCGACGGAAGATGCGGCGTTCGCCGAACAGGTCACGGATGCCGAGCGTCGTGCCCATCATGACGGCGCCGATGTTGAGCACGGCGAGAATCTCGACGGCCTCATCGGGGCTGTTGCCGTAAGGGCTGGCCGGGCCCAGACCTGCGTCCCCGGGCACCAGCAGTGTGATCGCGCCGACGAGCAGCGGCAGGATGGTCAGGAAGATGAGGTACCGCTGGTCGCCGGCCAGTTGCCAGGCCTGTCGGCGCAACGAAATGACCAGCTGCCGCAAGAAATTCGGGTACGTCGGTGGGCTCTCGTTGCCGAAGTTCTCCGGTGGCGCTTCGGGCGAGGGCTCGGTGACCGGTGTTGCGTGCTGACGAGCGAGGTACTCGTCGTGCGCGCCATACGGATCGGCGCTGACGCGCGCGACGATGTCGGCCCAGTCGCTGGTGCCGAGTTCATCGGCGATCTGGGTTGGTACGCCGGCGAACACCGGGATTCCCGTCGGCGTCAATATCAGCACCTGATCGCAGCCGTCGAGGTCGGCGGGGGAGGTGGTTGCGACCACCACGACACGTCCGTCGTCGGCGAGTCGGCGCAACATCGCCCGAAGCTGTTGCTGCGCTTCCGGTTGGAGTCCGGCGGTGGGCTCGTCGAGTACGAGCAGCGCCGGACTGGTCAGCAGTTCCACCGCCAAAGATGCGTGCTTGCGCTGCTCGACCGTGAGATTTTTCAGCTGAACGGTGCGCAGCGGGGTCAGCTCCATGTCGTTGAGTACCGAGCGTATGACCTGGTCGCGCTGTTGCGCGGAAGTGTTTGGTGTGAAACGTAATTCGGCGGCGAAGCGCAACGCCTGTTCGACGGTCAGCTGTGGATGCAGCAGGTCGTGGCGCGGTACCACCGCGACACGCGGACGCACGTAATCGGCCGCGACGTTGTGGCCGCCGAAATCGACTGTGCCGACGCTTGGTTGGACCGCACCGCCCAAGACGTCGGCCAGGGCAGAGGTGCTTGACTCTGACAGCCCGATGACCGCGGTGAGTGTGCCCGGCGCCGCGGTAAAGGACACGTCGGCCAGGGCTTGATGGCCGTCGATGCTGAACCGCACTCGACGCACGTCCAGCGGGCCGTCGATGGCCGTCGGAGGTGCGGCCTCGCTCGGCTGGTCTTTAGCTCTCTGCGGCAATAGCTTTCGCGTTGCGCTGGCGAGCCGTTGGGTGACCGCCTCGCGCGTGCTCGCAGCGATCGCCGATGTGGGTGCGGCTTCGTGCGGGCGGGCGTTCGGACCTCTGTGGCAGAAGTTTTCGTGCTGCGCCGGTGAGGCGCTGGACGGCCGCGGCCCGTTTGCGCGGCGCCGCGGGCGAGGCCGGCGCGAAGTCGGGTGGCGCCTGCGCGGCGGTTGGCGGTGGTGGCTGCGGTGGCGGAGTGGCGGTGGTGCGGCCGACCACGCCAGGGGGCCCTGCGGCGGTGGCGGCGCCGACCAGGGTGGCGGGCCTGGCGGTGGCGGCGCTGACCACGGCGGTGCCGGCGGTGGAAGCGGCGGCGGCGGGTGCTGGAGCGGTGGCGGTGGCGGCGGCGGTGGAAGCGGCGGCCGCGGGCGCTGGATCGGTGGTGGCGGCGCAGGCCGCGGTGGCGGCAGTGGTGCGCCGAGTTGGAAGGTCAGCCGCGGTCCGTGTTGCGGATCACCGAGAGTGATCGTCCGGCCGTCGTGGATGAAGACCGTCGACATCCGCACCCCGTCGACGTAAATCCCGCCTTCGCCGCGGTCGACGGCGATCCATTGATCGCCGCTGTAGTGCAGCACGACATGAGTCGGCGCGGCCGCGCCGTCGAGGTGGATGTCGGATGAGTTGCCGTGACCGACGATCACGTCGCGGCCTGGCGGGAAGGCGTACCGACGAGGACCGAACCAGACGATCAAGGGGGAACCGAACGACCTATCGGTCGGCATTGCCACCCCCTTTCGCGCCCATCATCTTGGAGTCGAGCGACGCTTGTCCACTCGCCATGATGCGCTGAGCACCGATCGGGGGGTGTCGGTGCAGGCAGTCTCGCCGCCGGCCGGCTGCTAGCGAGACGCGCCCGGGCGCGGGGCCGGCGCCGAATCGTCGAGCAGGCGGCGCAGCACTGTCACCGCGTCCACCAGCGTCTCGCGGTCGGAGGCATTGAGGTTGCCGAGTTGCGGTTCGATCGCCCTGGCTCTGTCGGCGCGGACCCGATTGAGAGTTTGCAAACCCTGTGACGTGATCTTGATGCGGACTGCCCGGGCGTCGCCGGGGTCGATCGTGCGGGTGACCAGGCCGGCGTCCTCGAGCCGTCGCACCTGCGTGGTCATCGTCGGCTGTGAGCAGTGATCCACCGCGGCCAGATCGCAGATCCGCGCTTCGCCGTGGGCATCGATGGTCGACAGCAGTCGGGCCTGGGCGGCAGGCAACTGCATCTGGATTCGTTGGGTCGCATAGCGGTTCAGCCGAGCGACGACGGCGAGCAGATCCGCGCCCAGACTGGCGTCGGCCTCCTCGGCCGCGCGAGGCTCGGTGGTTGCGGATGACGTCATGCGTATATAGTTGCATAGCTAGGCTATCTAGACCACTTACCGAGCAATTTCTTTGCCGCGAAACCCGTACCCCGCCACAGTCCGCGCACGGAGGCATCCCGCGACTGCTGGCAGAATCGATGAAATGAACGCGACTCGCCCCGCGTCCGGAACTCGAAGTTCCGGATCGCTTCGCCCCGGCGAACTCGCGCAAGCCGCCGTCATGGCCGCCCTCTGCGCGGCGACCGCGATCATCTCCATCGTCGTTCCGTTCGCTGGAGCGCTGGCTCTGCTGGGCACTGTCCCGATGGGCCTACTGGCCTATCGCTACCGGTTTCGCGCGCTCGTCACGGCGACGGTCGCCGCTTCGTTGATCGCCTTTTTGATCGCCGGGCTCGGTGGCCTGATGACGGTGGCCAACAACGCCTACGTCGGCGGGCTCACCGGCGTCATCAAACGACGGGGCCGCGGCATGCCGACGGTGCTCGTCGTCTCGGTCATCGCCGGAGCCGTGTTCAACGTCGTGGCGGTAGGCGCGCTGGCAGTGCTGTCGCGGTTGCGGCACCTGATCTTCGACACGATCACCGCCAACACCGACGGAATCGCGGCCATCCTGACGTCGATGGGAAACTTTGCGATCGCGCATCCGTTCCCGCTCAGCACTCGCATCGGGCCCGCATTGGAATCGACCGCCCGGGGACTCCAGTGGTTCGTCAGCCAGGCGCTGCATTATTGGCCGCTGCTGCTGTTCATCAACGGCCTCTTCTCGCTGATGGCCGTGTCGTTGATCGGGTGGTGGGCGCTGTCGCGGGTGCTCGACCGGATGCTCGGCATACCCGACGTGCACAAATTGGACGCCCCGCTGGACAATGCGCCGGTCGGACCGGTGCCGGTGCGGTTGGAGCAGGTCAGCTTTCGTTATCCGCATGCCGACCACGACGCGCTGCGACCGGTCAACCTGTGCGTGCAAGCCGGTGAACATCTCGCCATCACCGGGGCCAACGGGTCGGGTAAGACGACGCTGATGCTCGTGTTGGCCGGCCGGGAGCCGACGTCGGGCATCATCGAACGGCCCGGGTCGGTGGGCCTCGGCCGCCTCGGAGGCACCGCAGTCGTCATGCAGCATCCGGAAAGTCAGGTGCTGGGGACCCGGGTTGCCGACGACGTGGTGTGGGGGCTGCCGCCGGGAACGCCCGTCGACGTGGACGGGTTGCTCGCCGAAGTCGGCCTGGACGCGCAAGCCGACCGTGACACCGGAAGCTTGTCGGGCGGCGAGCTGCAGCGGCTCGCGGTCGCGGCGGCGCTGGCACGCGAGCCCGCGCTGCTCATCGCCGACGAAGTCACCAGCATGGTCGACCAGCAAGGGCGGGATGCGCTGCTCAAGGTGCTTTCCGGCCTCAAGAATCGGCACCGGACGGCGCTCATTCACATCACGCACTACAACAACGAAGCCGAATCCGCCGACAGCACAATCAACCTCAGCGAGTCCGGGGACAACACCAGCATGGTCGAGACCAGTGTCGTCCCGGCGTCGGCCCCGGCGATCGGTCACGAGTCGGGCCCGCCGGTTCTGGAAGTCATTGGTGTCGGGCACGAGTACGACAGCGGCACACCCTGGGCCAAGACCGCGCTGCGCGAGGTCAGCTTCACGGTGCACCAAGGGGACGGTTTGTTGATCCACGGCGGCAACGGCTCAGGGAAGTCGACGCTGGCGTGGATCATGGCCGGGCTGACGGTGCCGACGACCGGCACCTGCCTGCTTGACAGCCGCCCGACGCACGAGCAGGTCGGCGCGGTCGCGGTGTCGTTCCAGGCGGCGCGGCTGCAGCTCATGCGTAGCCGGGTCGACTTGGAAGTGGCTTCGGCAGCGGGCTTTTCGCCTAAAGACCAGGACCGCGTGGCGGCTGCGCTGGCCGTGGTCGGGCTGGACAGCGGGTTGGCGAAACGACCCATCGATCAGCTCAGCGGCGGTCAGATGCGCCGGGTCGTGCTGGCCGGCCTACTGGCCCGCTCTCCGCGGGCGTTGATCCTCGACGAGCCGCTGGCCGGCCTGGACGCCGATACGCAAAGCGGTTTGCTGCATCTGCTCGAGGATCTCCGGCGCGAACAGGGTCTGACCGTCGTGGTGATGTCGCATGACGACACCGGCATGCACGAGCTGTGCCCGAACACGTTGGACCTCAGTGCGGGCATGCTCCAAGCGGTGTCGACGACGGCCGGAGGACTCTCGTGACCGCCGTGCCGCCAGAAGAGCGCTCCGCGCCCAAGCCGACCCGGTCGGTCGTTCTGCTGCGCCCGGTGCCCGGCAACTCCGCGATCCACGAACTGTGGGCCGGTACGAAACTATTGGCGGTCGGTGCCATCTCGATACTGCTGACGTTCAGTCCGGGCTGGATCACCATCGGGCTGGTGGCTGCGCTGGTGCTGGCGGCGGCGCGCATCGCGCGCATTCCGCGTGGCGTGCTGCCCGCCGTCCCGCATTGGTTCTGGATGCTGTTGGCCCTCGGCGGCATCTCTGCGGCGTTCGCCGGCGGGCACCCGGTGATCGACCTGGCCGGAACGTCGCTTGGACTCGGCGGGCTGCTGAACTTCCTGCGGATCACGGCGTTGTCGATCGTCTTGCTGGGTCTGGGCGCGATGGTGTCCTGGACCACCAACGTTGCTGAAATAGCGCCTGCGGTGGCAACTTTGGGTCGCCCGCTGCGGTTGCTGCGGATTCCGGTTGAGGAGTGGGCCGCTACGCTTGCTCTTGCGCTGCGCGCCTTCCCGATGCTGATCGAGGAGTTCCGGGTGCTGTATGCCGCACGCCGGTTACGGCCCAAGCGGGTGGCGGACACCCGCAGGGCACGGCGGCGGCGTTGGGCGAGGGAGTTGCTCGACCTGCTCACCGCGGCGCTGACGGTGACGTTGCGCCGCGCCGACGAGATGGGCGACGCCATCACGGCGCGTGGCGGTATCGGCCAGATCTCGGCGATACCGTCCCGGCCGAAACGGGCCGACTGGCTGGCGATTTCGGTCACAGTAGCTGTCTGCGTCGCCGCGGCCCTGTTGGACGTCCCACCGGTGCGGCCCTAGTTGCTCAGCGGCCGGCGGCAGTGTTGGCCGCGGTCTGAGCCTCGCGCAGCGTTGTCGCGATGTCGCCGCGGCCCAGGAACATCTCATCGAAATACGGCTTGATGACCTGATTTCCGGCGGCGTAACCGGCGCCGCCGGGGGCGGCGATCCGTGGACCGTCGAGAACGGCGAAGAACGGCGTGACGTCGACGCTCTTGCTCTTCCAGTAGTCGAAGTACGCCTGCTGGGCCGACCTGACCGCAGGTATGGCGCTGCCGTTGCGGCCCACATATGCGTTACCTTCGGTGCTGCCCATCCAGGCCAACACCTGGCGCACCGCGTCGGGGTGTGGCGACGCCGAATTACCCGCCGCGGCAATACCGTTGGTGACACTGACCCGACCCTTCGGCCCAGCGGGCAGCAAGGCCAGGCCCCACCGGAAACTTGCTTGCGCGGCGATCGAAGCCAGGTTGTAGGTGCCGGACTGAAAGAGTGCCATTCTGCCGGCGAGGAATTGGTTACGGGAGAAGTCGCCGTTCTCGTTGGTGTCTGAGGCCGGCGGCGCAAAGTGGTCGTTGTTGATCAGCTTGACCAGATAGGTGAACGCGTCGACCGCCCCGGGGTTGTCGAACGCGAACTGGTCACCGGTCTGGAACACCCCGCCCGCCGACCCGATGTAGTTGAGGTAGATGCCCTGCGGGTCGTTGGCCGCGTTGTACGCATACTGCCGGATCCGTTCGTGGTCGAAACCCGGTGTGGCCGCAGTGCGTCCAGCGGCATCGACGGTGAGCCGGGCCAGCATCGGCCGCAACGTGTCGTGGGTATCCGGAGCCCAGCGCAGCTCCGTCAACGCCGCTGCGTCGACTCCGGCGGCAGCCAGCAGATCCGCGTTGTAGTACACCGCGATACCGGCGTCGGTGAGTTGCGGGACGGCCCACAGCGTTCGGTTGCGGGTGAACTGCTCGACCACCGACGATTCCCAGGCTGAGCTAGCCTGCGGCCCAAGTGTTTTCCCGATGTCCATGAGCCGGCCGCTGTCGGCGTATCCGGACAGGTAGGCGTTGGATATCCAGAAGATGTCGTCGGCACTGCCGCCCGCGACATCGGTGCGCAGCGTGTTGAAGTAGGTGGAATACGAGATCACATCGGTCTGCACCTCGATGTCGGGGTGTGCCCGGGTGAACGCTGCGAACGACTGCCGATACGCCTTCGCGACCTGCTGGTCCCACAGTCGGACCGTCACCACGGTCTTCCCGCTGGGCGGCCGGGCCGTGACGTCCAGCAGCACCGCCGCGGCGGCCAGCAGCGCGGCCACCAGCACCCAGCCCAGTGCGACCAGCGTGGAGAATCGAGGCCGGCTCACTTGAGCCCCGTGACGACGATCGACCGCACGATGTGCCGCTGGAAAATCAAGAACAACACCAGCAGTGGCACAACGGCCACGGCAACCGCGGCCATCACCAGCGTCCACTGCGCGTTGTAGCGCGACTGCAGTGCCGCCGTCGCCACCGTCAGCACCTGCCATTTGGTGCCGCTGGTGATGATCAACGGCCACAGGAAGTGGTGCCACTCCGATACGACGGTGATCAGCATCAGCGTGACGATCACGGCCCGACTGGACGGCACCACGACGTGCACGATCACGTCCAGCGTGTTGGCGCCGTCGAGGTAGGCCGCATTGATCAGGTCGTCCGGGATGGCACGGAAATGCTGGCGCAGCAGGAAGATTGCGTACGGGGAGCCGAAGACGAACGGCAACACCAGCGCCCAGAACGTGTTACGCAGCCCGAGTTGGGCCATCATCAAATACAGCGGCACGACCGTCACACTGCCCGGCACCATCAACGTCGCGAGATACACCCAGAACAGTTTGTCCCGGCCCGGAAAACGCAGACGCGCGAACGCGTATGCGGCAAGTATCGACGAGCTCAGTTGCCCCAGCAGGCTCACCGCCGTCATCAATGCGGTCACCGCCAGTGCGCGACTGAACCCCGCACCCGCCAGACCGGTGTAGTTGCTCAGCGTCGGAGGCCGCGGCCAGGTCAACGGTGCGCCCGTTGCGAACTGGTGGGCCGTGGTGAACGAGGTGAGCAGACCAAACCCGAACGGTGCCAGCGTGATCAACGCGCCCAGCGCCAGGCCGACGTAGACCAGTCCTGCCGATGCCGTTCTAGGTGAGGTCATAGCTGACCCGCCGCCGAAAGTAGAGATGTTGAACGACGGTGATGCCGGCCAGGAGGATGAACAGCACCACCGCCATCACCGAGGCACGGCCGATCGCCGCGGCTCCGAAGGCCTCCGCGTAGATGCGGTGCGCTACCAGATCGGTACGGTCCTGGGGGCCGCCCCCGGTCAACGCATAGACGGTGTCGAAAACCTGTGCGGCACTGATGACCCCGGTGACCAGAACGAAGAACATGGTCGGCCGCAACATCGGCAGCGTGATGCGCCGGAACCGCTGCCATGACGTCGCGCCGTCGGTGCGGGCCGCCGAGTGGATCTCCTCAGGTATGGCCAGGATGCCGGCGAGGAAGAACAGTGCGACGTAGCCGACGTTGCTCCAGACAACCACGGCCGACACCACCGGCAGCGCCAGCCCGGGATTGGTGAGCCATTCGATGCGATGCCCCAGCACGGTGCTGACCGCGCCGTCGGTGGGCGCCAGAATCCAGCGCCACAGCACCGCGATCGCCAGCGGTACCGAGATCCACGGCAGCACATAAATCGTGCGGAACAGCCCGCTGCCGGGCAGATTGCGCGCCAGCAGCGACGCGACCGCCAGGCCGAGCACGGTCTGGGTGGGGACCACGATCGCCACGAACGCGCATGTCACCAGAAGCGAGTTGCCGAAGCTCGAGTCGCGCAGGACCGACCGCCAATTCTGGCCGCCGACATACTCGATCGGCCCCAACAGGTTCCACCGGTGCAGGCTCAGCCACACCACCACCAGGATCGGGAGCAGCAGAAACGCCACGACGCCGAACAGGCTGGGGGCGAGCAGTGCATACCCCAGCGCGGTCGATCGACGGGTCGCAGCCGGACTGCTGTTCATGCGCCGCTCCTCCTCATCGCGCTGCGCGCTCTGCATCGTCGCCGGCGCTGTTCATGCGCCGCTCCTCCTCATCGCGCTGCGCGCTCTGCATCGTCGCCGGCGGTGGCCATGAAGGTATTAAAGCCAATCATTACGGTGGAGGCGTGACACCGAACCGGGGGATCGATGCCGACTTTCTCAGCCTGCCGCGCCGCGAATTGGCCGATGCAGCGCTGTCAGCGGCCACCGCCGCTGGGGCCACCCACGCCGACCTGCGCATTCAACGGCTCGTCACCGAGATCATCCAGCTGCGCGACGGCGAACTCGAGACCGCGGTGGTCAACCGCGACATCGGTCTGGCGGTCCGTGTCGTCGTCGACGGCACGTGGGGATTCGCGTCGCACGCCGAACTCTCGACGGACGTCGCGGCGGCGACGGCGCGACGGGCAGTGTCGGTGGCCCGCACGCTGGCCGCGCTGAACACCGATCCCGTCGAGCTGGCAGCCGAGCCGGTGTACACCGACGCCACCTGGGTATCGCGCTACCAGGTCGACCCGTTCACGGTTCCTACCGCCGACAAGATCGCCGTACTCGACGAATACTCCGGCAGGCTGCTGGCCGCCGACGGTGTCCACCACGTGTCGGCCGGGTTGAACATCGTCAAAGAGCAGACCTTCTACGCCGACACCTTCGGGTCGTCGATCACCCAGCAGCGGGTGCGGCTGATGCCGGTGCTGGAAGCGATCACGGTCGACGCGGGTTGCGGATTCGAATCGATGCGCACGCTGGCGCCGCCGATGGCCCGTGGGTGGGAGGTGGTCGCCGGCGACGACGTGTGGAACTGGTCCGACGAGCTGGCGCAGCTGCCGTCACAGCTCGCCGAGAAGGTCAAAGCGCCAAGCGTGACGCCCGGCCCGACCGACCTGGTGATCGACCCGACCAATCTGTGGCTGACCATCCACGAATCCATCGGGCACGCAACCGAATACGACCGGGCCATTGGCTACGAGTCGGCGTATGCGGGAACATCGTTCGCCACCCCGGACAAGCTCGGCACATTGCAGTACGGCTCGCCGGTGATGAATGTGACCGCCGACCGCACCGTCGACTTCGGTTTGGCCAGCATCGGTTACGACGACGAGGGGGTGGCCGCCCAGCGCTGGGACCTGGTGCGCGACGGCATCTTCGTCGGCTATCAACTGGATCGGGTGTTCGCTCCGCGACTGGGCTACGCCCGGTCCAACGGCTGCTCCTACGCCGATTCGCCGCACCACGTGCCGATCCAGCGCATGCCCAACGTGTCGCTGCAGCCCAGCCCGGAGGACCTCGGCACCGACGACCTGATCGCCCGGGTGGACAACGGCATCTACATCGTCGGGGACCGGTCGTGGTCGATTGACATGCAGCGCTACAACTTCCAGTTCACCGGGCAACGCTTCTACCGCATCCGGGACGGTCGATTGGACGGTCAACTGCGCGACATCGCGTATCAGGCCACCACGACCGACTTCTGGAATTCGATGGAAGCCGTCGGCGGGCCGTCCACCTGGCGCCTCGGTGGGGCCTACAACTGCGGCAAGGCCCAGCCCGGCCAAGTGGCCGCGGTCAGCCACGGTTGCCCGTCAGCGCTGTTCCGCGGTATCAACGTGCTCAACACCCGAACCGAGGCGGGCCTGTGATCCGCGCCAACGACGATTCAGAGCGAAGCGATGCTGAGGAGTGGCGCGCATGATCCACGCGCAGCAGGTCATCGACATCGCGCTGGGTACCGCAGCGCGGCTCGGCCGCGCGGACGAGACGATCGTGTTGGTCAGCGACCGCATCGCCACATCGCTGCGCTGGGCGAACAACTCGATGACCACCAACGGCGTCTCGACCGCACGACGCGTCACCGTCATTTCGATTGTCCGCGAACGCGATACCGCACGAGTTGGATCGTTGACATCATCCGAGGTGGACCCGTCGGTGATCGAAGGCTTGGTGGCGGCGTCGCAGGCAGCCGCGGCGTCGGCTCCGGAGGCCCGCGATGCCGCACCGCTGCTGAACGGCAACACGGTGCCGGCGGACTGGGACGCACCGATCCCGGCGACCGGGCCGGAAGTGTTCTCGACCATCGCCGGCCCGTTGGCGCGCGGATTCCGCGGCGCCGACCAGTTGTTCGGGTTCGCGCGGCATGCCGTGGAGACGGTGTTCCTCGCGACATCCAGCGGGTTGCGCCGCCGCTACACCCAGCCGGCCGGATCGGTGGAGATCAACGGCAAACGTGACGGCGCCAGCGCCTGGGTAGCCGTCGGTGCACCCGACTTCGGCCATGTGGCAACGGATTCGCTGCTCGAGGAGCTGTCGCTGCGACTGGGGTGGGCGCAGCGCAGCGTGGAGTTGCCCGCGGGGCGCTACGAGACGATCCTGCCGCCGTCGGCGGTGGCCGACATGATGGTCTACCTCGTGTGGTCGATGACCGGCCGCGGTGCACAAGAGGGCCGCACAGCGCTGTCGACGCTCGACGGCGGCACCCGGGTGGGGGAGAAGCTGACCGACCTTCCGCTGACGCTGTATTCCGATCCGTCGGCGCCGGGGCTGGGCTGTACACCGTTCGTCGCGGCAGCCAGTTCGTCGGAGACATTGTCGGTCTTCGACAACGGGATGGACATCGGCCGGGTGGACTGGATTCGCGACGGCGCGATCAACGCGCTGGCCTATCCGCGCGCTGCTGCAGCCGAATTCGGCGCGCCCGTCGCCGTCGCCGCCGACAACGTGCTGATGACCGGCGGCGACACCGAACTCGCTGACATGATCGCCCAGACCGAGCACGGGCTGCTGCTGACCACGTTGTGGTACATCCGCGAAGTCGACCCGACGACGCTGCTGCTGACCGGTCTGACCCGCGACGGTGTGTACCTGGTCGAGGACGGCGAGGTGACGGCTGCAGTCAACAACTTCCGGTTCAACGAGAGCCCGTTGGATCTGCTGCGGCGGGCCGGCCAGGCCGGTGTCAGCGAGCCGACCCTGCCGCGGGAGTGGGGCGACTGGGTCACCCGCACGGCGATGCCGTCGCTGCGAATTCCGGACTTTCACATGTCGTCGGTGAGTCAGGCGACATAATCCAGGTGTGGTCTTACACGACGATGTGGCTCGACTGGTGGGGTTGTCGCCCGGCGACGGTCGCATAACCGCGCTGGTGCGGCAGGTCTGCGCGCACACTCTCGGTCTGCCGGCGCTGCCCGCCGAGGTCGCGGTCACCGATGGCGACGCCGCCGTCGTCGACTTCGCCGAACAGTTCAGCACCGACGTTACGGGGATCGGCGGCGAGCAGCGCTCTGCACTATGGAAAGTTCTGGGGGACAGCACCTTTGGTGTCGTCACGCAGATGTACATCGCCGACTTCGTTCCCCGGGTCCGTGCTGGGCTGGAGGCGCTCGGCGTCGGCGCCGACCACCTCGCGTGGGTGAACGGGCCGGTGTCGTGGGATCACACCACCGACCCGTCCGACTTCGTGTTCAACGACTTTCTGCCGACGGTGGCCCGGCTGCGTGAACTCGATGCGCTGACAGCGGAGGTGGTTCGGCTGCGCGGCGCCGCCCAACACAACTGCCGGCTGTGCAAGTCGCTGCGCGAGACGACGGCGCTGGATGCCGGCGGGTCGGAAACGATCTACGGCGACATCGCGCGGTTCGAGGCATCGGCGCAGCTGACCGACAGCCACAAGGCGGCGTTGCGCTACGTGGACGCGCTGATCTGGTCGCCCGGGCACATCGACGACGGCATCGCCGCCGGGGTGCGCGGACACTTCACCGACGCCCAGGCCGTCGAGCTGACCTTCGATGTGATGCGCAACGCCAGCAACAAGATCGCGGTGGCGTTGGGTGGCGATGCCCCGCGCGTTGAGGACGGCACCGAGAAGTACCTACTCGACGTCGACGGTCAGACTGTGTTCGGCTGACGCGGGCTCGCGCTTGCCACGGCCGATGTGGGATTCCGCACGCGACCGTTCGACCATGTGCGGATAGTGCAGTTCGAAAGCTGGCCGCTCCGAACGGATCCGGGGCAGCTCGGTGAAATTGTGCCGCGGCGGCGGGCAACTCGTGGCCCATTCCAGCGAGTTGCCGTGGCCCCAGGGGTCGTCGACGGTGACGGGCTCGCCGTAGCGCCAGCTCTTGAACACATTCCACACGAAGGGCAGCACCGAGATGCCGAGGATGAATGCTCCGATCGTGGAGATGAAGTTGAGCGTCTGGAACCCATCGGTAGGCAGATAGTCGGCGTAGCGGCGCGGCATCCCGCTGTTGCCCAGCCAATGCTGAACCAAGAACGTGGTGTGGAATCCGATGAAGGTCAGCCAGAAGTGCAGCTTGCCGAGGCGCTCGTCGAGCATGCGGCCGGTCATTTTCGGGAACCAGAAGTAGATGCCCGCATACGTGGCGAACGCGATGGTGCCGAACAGCGTGTAGTGGAAGTGCGCGACGACGAAATAGGTGTCGGTGATGTGGAAGTCGATCGGCGGGCTGGCCAGGAGTATGCCGGTCAGGCCGCCGAGCAGGAAGGTGACCAAGAATCCGAGCGAGAACAGCATCGGGGTTTCGAAAGTCAACTGGCCGTGCCACATCGTGCCGATCCAGTTGAAGAACTTGACACCGGTCGGGACCGCGATGAGGAACGTCATGAACGAGAAGAACGGCAGCAGTACGGCTCCGGTGGCGTACATGTGGTGGGCCCACACCGCGATGGACAGCGCGGCGATCGACAACGTCGCATAGACCAGGGTGGTGTAGCCGAAGATCGGTTTGCGCGCGAACACCGGGATGATCTCGGAGATGATGCCGAAGAACGGCAATGCGATGACGTACACCTCGGGGTGGCCGAAGAACCAGAACAAATGCTGGAACAAGAGCGTGCCGCCGTTGGCCGGATCGTAGATGTGCGCACCGAGGCGACGGTCAGCGGCCAGACCGAACAGCGCAGCGGTCAGCAACGGAAAGACAATCAGCACAAGCACACTCGTGACCAGGATGTTCCAGGTGAAGATCGGCATCCGGAACATCGTCATACCCGGCGCGCGCATACACACCACGGTGGTGATCATGTTGACCCCGCCGAGGATGGTGCCCAAACCACCGACGGCCAGGCCGAGGATCCAAAGGTCTGCTCCCACACCGGGACTGTGGATCGCGTCGGAAAGAGGCGTGTAGGCGGTCCACCCGAAATCGGCCGCCCCGCCAGGGGCTATGAAGCCACTCAACGCGATGAGCGCTCCGAAGACGAACAGCCAGAACGACAGTGCGTTCAGGCGGGGGAAGGCCACGTCGGGCGCGCCGATCTGCAGCGGCAGCACCAGGTTCGCAAATCCGAAGACGACAGGGGTCGCGTAGAACAGCAACATGGCGGTGCCGTGCATGGTGAACAGTTGGTTGTATTGCTCGTTGGACAAGAATTGCAGGCCGGGTTTCGCCAGCTCGACGCGCATCAACAACGCCATCAGACCGGCGATGAAGAAGAAGGTGAAGCTCGCGACCATGTACATGACGCCGATCATCTTGTGGTCGGTGGTGCTGATGACCTTGTAGATCAGATTCCCCGGCGGACCGTGCCGCGGCGGAAACGGACGGTGCGCCTCGAGATCGGCGATGGGCGGCGCTTCGGCGGTCATGCGTTGCCTCCAGGGGATCTGATAACCGGCTCGGCATTCGCCAAGCCGCCCAAGTCTTTTCCAGCCGCGCCGCAACGCCCTAGGGCCAAATGTCCTCAAATTCAGGGCATCCTGGGCCCGGCGTTCGCCGCTAGTGTCGGCTGGTGGCGAACGTGCCGTCGGTCTTGAGCGCTTTGGCGGCGCTGATGCCCTCGGCCTTGCGGGCTTCCCTGTCGAGGAAGCGCTGCTTGGACACCTCGAATTTGTCGCACGTGTCCTCGAGCTCCTTGACCAAGAGCGCGAGGTCGTCGCGCAACCGGGCACCCTCGCCGCTGAAGTCGTCGCGCTCGAAGATGCGCCACTTCTTCAAGACCGGCATCACCACTTCGTCGAGGTGGATGCGCGGGTCGTAAACACCGCCGACCGCGATGATCACGGCCTTGCGGCGGAATCCGGGGACTGTGAAGCCGGGCATCTGGAAATTGCGCAAAACGCGATGTATCGACGTCATCGCCTGGTTGGGCGCGACCTCGAGGCCGGCTTCGGTGACGTCGCGGTAGAAGATCATGTGCAGGTTCTCGTCGTGCGATAACCGAGCCATCAGCTGGTCGGCGATCGTGTCGTTGCAGGCTCTGCCGGTGTTGCGGTGTGAGACACGGGTGGCCAATTCCTGGAACGAGACGTAGACGACGGAGTCGAACAAGCTCTCCGCGAACAGGGTGCCCTGGCGGTTCTGGCCTGGACTGAAGCCTCTCGTGACCTGCTCCATCCGAAGTCTCTCCAGATCGAACGGGTCGACTGAGCGGGTCACCACCAGGTAGTCGCGCAGCGCGGTGCTGTGCCGGTTCTCCTCGGCGGTCCAGCGGTTGACCCACTGGCCCCAGGCGCCGTCCATGCCGAAATTCATGGCGATTTCGCGGTGATACGACGGCAGGTTGTCCTCGGTCAACAGGTTCTGCACCATGGCTACTCGAGCGACGTCGGAGAGTCCGCACTGCTCGGGCTCCCAGTCTTGGCCGCCCAGCGTCGTGAAGTTCTTGCCTTCGGCCCAGGGGATGAAGTCGTGTGGGTTCCAGTTTTTGAACATCGAGATGTGGCGGTTCATCAGTCGCTCTGCCACGGGCTCGAGCTCGAGCAAAAGCTGCTGCTGGGTCAGGGTGGTGGCCACGTCGCCTCCAATTTATGTGTGTATGCCGGTAGCAGTAAATATAAGTGTATAAGCCGGTTACACACAAGTAAGCGAAGGCTCGCCTGAGGAGGGCGAACCATGCGGGCGCTAATGTTGTGCGGAAGTTTCTGCGGCAGTTGGCCGAAACTTGTACGAGCCGAGACCAGCGAGCGCGGGCCTGTACCCGCAGCAAGTCGGTGTCAGGGGCGGTAGCTCAGTTGGTTAGAGCCGCGGACTCATAATCCGTTGGTCGCGGGTTCGAGCCCCGCCCGCCCCACGTCAGAGCTTGTATGACGTCGGTTGATGCTTGACAGTGGTTTCGGCTGATCCTTGACACTCCCTTGATGAGGGAGTTGAGCGTGGCTGAGCAGAGGTATCAGGCTGTGTTGGCGGTGATCGCCGATGGTTTGAGTGTGTCGCAGGTTGCCGACAAAGTTGGGGTGTCGCGGCAGACGTTGCATGCCCGGTTAGCCCGGTATGAGGCTGAGGGTCTGGAAGGTTTGGCTGATCGGTCGCATCGGCCGGCGCGGTGTCCGCATCAGATGGCGGCGCAGGTGGAGGCGGCGTTGTTCGAGTTGCGGCGGTCAGAACAGCCTTGCCGTAAAGCCCCACGTCCGACCCCACTCAAAACGCCTGTTCAGCGTCTATGTGGGACGAATTGGATCGCTTGGCGATGAGTGCCGAGATCGTCATTCGATTAGGGACGCTGTAACGACCGCAGTTAGGTACGGCTTCCTGTCCGAAGAGTCTTGCTCAGAATGTCTCGTAGCACCGCATGGCGCGATTAAGGGGCACTAGGTAATGCTCACAAGGCGTGCTCAGTACATTTACGCAAGAACGCGCGGTCGTCGGCCAACGCTGGCAAGCTCGTGGCGGCATCTTGAGCATTTGTGGGTATCTGATGCCTCCAAAATGGGTTTTTAGTGTGTATTAGATACCCACAAGCAATGCTCTGAGCAGCCCAAACGATCATGATCTCTAGAGTAGCCTCAACGGCCCTATTTGGCTGCTGACAGTTAGGTGTCCTTAGCGGAGAAGCTGGCATTGATGGTGCGTACTTCATCGCCTGGTATGAAAATGTATCGCCACTGACGAGGTATATCTTCTAACGTTCCGTGAGGCTTACGAATTGCATAGCTGATTTGCGAGTGCGGCATCATAGCGATCCAGGCTAGTGTTTTATCATTTTTCGATTCATAACCTAAAATCGCACCGTAGATTGCCGCACCATTTTTTAACTCGACAGCGGCGATAACTGACTGCGCATTAGAGGGTCTGTAACGTCCGTTGAGCACGTCGAACAGCAGGGGGTTGGGTCTCACCGCACCTGCGGACGGATATTTCCAGCAGAGCGCCCGGTCAGCGACATAAGCGAATAGCCCGGCCAAGCTTACTGCGAGCAGTATGAATAGCACTACCGGAGCTAAGTGTGAAGCGGAGTACTGAGCTGGTGCCTTAGCGAGCGCGTAAAGATGGGGGAACCATCGAAGTTCAAAAGCTGGGGCAACCTCACCCACGCAGTTTCTTGCTAATAGAAGAACTGCGGTGGCGGGTAACAGGAGTCCGACGCTTGCGACGACCACGACGCTGGTTTCGCGCAGGACTGTGTACTTCCGTTCTGGCCGGCTGTGCTCTCTGAGCAGCTCAAATATTAAGCCAGGGGTGATGAAGCATAAAAACAGCACAAGACCTAGAACCGTCGATGGCATATGTCTGCTCGGAGACTTCGGTTTCTAGCAGGTCACTGGTCGTCTAGCGACGTAGGCGGCGGGCTAGCTTGTGAAGGTTCGACTTCGGGCTGCTGCGCTGGGACCGAAGGGCCACTCGTTGACGGCGGCAACACGAAGGGGCCCTCGACCGCCGGTGGAACGGTGCTTGGGCTGCTCACTACCCAGCCCTTGGTCTCTTCGGATCCGGGTCGGTACGTGGTGTTGTGCGGGTTGACTTCGCCGCGCATTGCGTTACCGCCGGTCTGACCTGACTCTTCTGCCATCGGGTATCCGATCTCTCATCTATTTGTTTGAAATTTTACGCAGTTGCTCTAGGGCCCACTGGATGATTTTGGCCGTGTTCCTGACTGGCTTGCGGCACTCGGTGTGCGGCAGGTGGACGCTGGTTCGGCAGAACCCTCATCCTTGAGTGAGTCTCAGAACTAGCGGTGCGAATTTCTCAAAGGTCGCAGCGAATCTTGGACCTCGCAGTTGGATCTCGGTCCGAGTGTCTGGTGGAAATGGCACCGACGAGCGGTCAGTTGCAGTAAGCGCACACTCCGCTCGCAGGTAACTGGATGTTGCAGCTTGGGCACAGCGGAGATTGTCTTTCCTGGCTACGGCCCGCTTGTCTACTTGAAGTCGCGTGCGGTCCAGCTTCTTTCGGCTTAGGTTCGTGTGCGAAGAGTGCGTACTCGACGACGTCGGGTTCCTGTTTCCAACTGGATTCTGACGCCCAGGATTCGGCTAGTTCGAGATAACGCAAGTAATCGGCCCGTACTACGCGCCCCGTCGGAGGCACTGTCCCTGGTGCGATTTCATCGAGCGACGTCCGCACCCGCTCGTCAAGCACAAGTGGACGCGGTCGATGATTAGTGGTGTATCCGGCGAAGTAGAGCAGCTTCGTGCCAAACGACATGTTCAGGCCAGTGATCTTGTGCGTGTTCAATAGCGCATGCCAGCCGGCTGCCGCGCCGTGAGCGCGCGTAGCATCGACGATGGCGCGTAGCTTCGCTTCGGCGTGGTCCGCATCGAGGACATTCTGAGTGCGGTGCGGTCCGTAATCGCGGGGTTTTGTAGCCCCAAGCCATCGCCATCAAGAACAAGTCGACCGGATCGCCATTCGCATGTGCATGAATGAAACGACGCGCGATTCCGTTCGCCTCGGCTGAATGTTCAGCCGAGGCGCGATGCGCCGTCTCCCGCCCGGCGAATGTTGCAATCCGCCGATCCGAGATCCAGTTCACGCGATGCGCTTCGACATCACCCTTGTCATAGCGACGTACCGGGCCAGGAGTGCTCATATTCAACGATCTAACGATAATTCCGCCCGTGAAGAGAGGACTACACCGGGATCAACCACGCGTGATTGCGGACTGAAGCGTCTCAGTACTAACGTTATGGGTTTCTCGAAAGCCGCACCGAATGCATCGGGGTCGCGGGTGGACGTAGCAGAGGGTTGATTCACCTCTCCTTAGCTAGTGAGGTCAACCCGTGCGCCGGTCTCTTGGTCGAGGCCGAAGATTTGCACCGCGGCCGATTTTCCTTTCAGGACATGCAATCCCCGGTCGATGAGTTCGGGGGGTCGCGACGCCAAGGCATCGATGCACTGCTGGGTGATAAGGATCGTGTCGCCGGTGGTTTTGGTGAGTTGCTCGACGCGGGCTGCCACGTTGACGGTGTCACCGATGAGGGTGAACTCGAGCTTTCCGCCGCCGCCGATGGTTCCCGCGATCACTACACCGGTGTTGATTCCGATGCCGATCCGAAGCTCCCCGCCGAATCCCTCGGCAACGAGGCGGTGAACCTGCAGAGCGGCGGCGACAGCGGCATCAGCATGATCGGCAAGGTCGTTTGGTGCCCCGAAGACAGCCAGCGCGCCGTCGCCGAGGAACTTGTTGACGTGCCCACCGGCCTCGACGACGGCGGGCACCACGATCTCGAATAGCGCGTTGAGCCGGGCGACGGTGTCCTCAGCGGTGTTGGCTTCGGCGAACGGGGTGAAGTCGCGGATGTCGATGAACATCACGGTGACTTCGCGGCGTTCCCCGGTGAAGACATCGTCGCCCTGCTCCAGTAGCCGTGCTGCGAGAGCCGGATCGACGTAGGTCCCAAACGCTGCCTGAAGTCGTTGCCGCTCGGCCAAACCAGCCTGCATGCGGTTGAACGACGCCGTCAGCGCCCCGAGATCGTCGTCTTGCACCACCGGTAGGCGTTGGCTGTAGTCAGCGGCCGCAACACGTTTGGTTCCTTCGGCAAGGTCGTTAATTGGTTTCAGGGCTGGCGAGAAGGAGGCGAAGACCGTTATCGGCACACCGAATCCCAGGGTCAACCCGAATCCGATAACCACCCAGAGCGCGGGAATGTGACTCGCTCGTTCGAACACAGCGGTGAACATGACGCCCACGACGGCGAAGGCAAATGCCACCCCGAGCATGGACAGGTTCGTCCAGTTCGCAAACGTCGGTCGAGACCGCGGCAGGGAGTCCCCGATTCCCTCGCCACCAGCGAGCGCGGCCCTTACGGGCCGTTGCGGGGCCTCCACCAAACTGTGCACCCCGATCACGAAGGTGCCCGGCCCGAAAGTGGCGCCCACGATCCCGTACTGGCCTAGCCTCCATAGGGTCGCGCCGGCAATGACCCCGACAATGATCCCCAATACGCCGGCCACGACTGCGATAACCCCTAATGCACGAGCGGTCCCCTTACGAGCCCAGACATACGTGGCTTCCAGCGCGCGTACCCGGTCCATCTCCTGGCCCGCAGCCCATCGACCGACGAGCCGCCACACGCCAAAGCCGGGAAGAATCGACGCGTACATCATCACCAGCACCGCGACGACGGTGACACCGGCCGACTCGATGTAGCGACTGGACTTCTCGAAAGCCACGATGATGAAGGAAAGAATTAGGTAGACCGGTAACGCTATAAGGAAATTGATCGCGCAGATCACCCACGAGTACCGCGCCGCGTACCGATCCCACACCCACTGCCAGATGCGATCCATGCCGGGAGACTAAACGACTCGCCAACCTTGGCATCCGCGTTTGACCGCGCATCAAAATCGCGGCCAGCGGACAGGTGAACACAGCAGCGTTGGTGCACGCCCGGTAATCGGGCCGTCCAATGGGTAACGACCGCAGCCACGCGCTCGCGAGACACGCCGCTCCCAGATGTCCTCGGTTGGCCGCCCGGGGTTAGGCTGTGCGCTAAGGTTCGAATTTCCAAGCCTCTGATCAGTAGTCCGATTGGATGAATTGCCTTCTGATCTGCGGTGATTCGTGTCGGACCGTCGACACACGTCGGTGGGTTCTCAATGTCGGTTCATCTACTAATAGGTGAATTCGGCGTATTGAGCGGTTGAACGGCGCCGAGATCGATGGGCTCGGCGGCTTGTCTAAGCACTGAATTTCAGGCGAGTCGGGTCGCTTTTCGAGGCAACCAATTCCTCGCGAAATCGGACGAGACATTGGCGCCAATGTGTACGAGGATGGAGCCATGCGATTCCTTGTCACGCTAGCCGGCTTCGCCGCGGTACTCGGGATGGCCACGCCGGCACAGGCCGATCCGGGGCCTGACGCGAGCTTTTTGGCAGCGCTCAACAAGGCCGGCATTACGTACCAGGACCCAAATCTCGCCATCGCGGTCGGCAAACAGGCGTGCGAGCTGATGGACCAGGGCAATCCCCAAGCCGGCGTCATCAAGAGCGTGTCGTCGAGCAATCCGGGATTCACCCCCGACGGCGCCGCCCAGTTCACCATGATCGCGGCGAGTGCTTACTGCCCCCAGCACATGGGGAAACCGCTCTCGCAGGCCCTGACGCCAACTCCGCAGCCGCCGCAGCAAAACCCGATCATCGACTTTCCCATCATCACACCGCCAGCTTTGTAGGCACAGCCGGCGGCGCACGCTTCGGCGTTAGCGTGCTGCGCGTCTCCTGGTAATAGCGATCGCTTTTTGCCAACCCGACGCGATGTCCCAGACATCCCTGACCCGCGCGACCGCGGCGGCCTCGCAGTGTCCGCAGCCGCATGCCGGTGGGTGGGTGAGCAAGTCATCGACCACGCGCCTGACCAGCGTCATGCTCACCATTTCACCGGTCACCTGAGCGGCGTTGAACACGTCAACGGCGACCAGATCGTCGGCATCGGCCATGCGCATGGTCGTCAGTGTGCCATCGAGATCACGGCGGGCCATGCCGCGACACCTGCCAACACGCTGGCAGTTCGATGTACTGGGGTGCCCGGCCGACTGACACTCGTCATGAGTCCTGACCGTAGACCGCCCCGACCGATATTTTGCGCCCTTTGCGGGTACCTCTACTGGACGGCGTGCGCTGCCAGTCCATTTGGCGCGGCCGGAAGACGAGGAGGCAGTCCATGACTGAACGTTTCACCACCACCGACGGCGGTGCCCCGGCACCCAGTGACAAGCAATCGCTGACCGTCGGTCCCGACGGCCCTATCCTGCTGCACGACCACTACCTGATCGAGCAGATGGCCCAGTTCAACCGGGAGCGCATCCCGGAGCGTCAGCCGCACGCCAAGGGCGGCGGTGCGTTCGGCCACTTCGAAGTGACCGGCGACGTCAGCAAATTCACCAGGGCCGCGGTGTTCCAGCCGGGCACCAAGACCGACACTTTGATCAGGTTCTCCACCGTGGCCGGCGAGCGCGGCAGCCCAGACACCTGGCGCGACCCGCGCGGATTCTCGCTGAAGTTCTACACGTCGGAGGGCAACTTCGACATGGTCGGCAACAACACGCCGGTCTTCTTCATCCGCGATCCGATGAAGTTCCAGCACTTCATCCGTTCGCAGAAGCGCATGCAGGCAACCAACTTGCGCGACAACAACATGCAGTGGGACTTCTGGACCCTGACGCCCGAGTCCGCGCACCAGGTGGCCTGGCTGATGGGGGACCGCGGTATCCCCAAGAGCTGGCGGCAGATGAACGGTTACAGCAGCCACACCTACAGCTGGATCAACACCGCTGACGAGATCTTCTGGGTGAAATACCACTTCATCAGTGACCAGGGCATCGACTTTCTCACGCAGGAGGAAGGCGATCAATTGGCCGGCGAGGACGGTGACTACCACCAGCGCGACCTCTACGACGCGATCGAAGCGGCAACTTCCCGAGCTGGACGCTGAAGATGCAGATCATGCCGTTCGAGGACGCCAAGACCTACCGCTTCAACCCGTTCGACCTGACCAAGGTATGGCCGCACAGTGACTATCCGCTGATCGACGTCGGGAAGCTCACGCTCGACCGCAACGTCACCGACTACCACACCGAGATCGAGCAGGCCGCGTTCGAGCCGAACAATCTCGTGCCCGGCACTGGCCTCAGCCCGGACAAGATGCTGCTGGCCCGTGGCTTCTCCTACGCCGACGCGCACCGCGCCCGACTGGGTACCAACTACAAGCAGATTCCGGTCAACTCGCCGCACGTGGAGGTCAACAGCTACTCCAAAGACGGAGCAATGCGGATCAAGAACGTCTCAGATCCGGTGTATGCCCCGAACTCCTATGGCGGCCCGCACGCGGACCCGGCGCGCGCTGCCGAGATCCGCTGGCAGGCCGACGGCGAGTTGATCCGTGCCGCGTACACCTTGCGTGCAGAGGACGACGACTGGGGACAGGCCGGAACGCTGGTGCGCGAAGTCCTCGACGACGAAGCACGAGAGCGACTGGTGCACAACATCGTTGGGCACCTCTCCAAAGGCGTCAAAGAGCCGGTCCTGTCGCGGGCGTTCGAATACTGGAGCAACGTCGACGCGGATCTCGGCAAGAAAATCGAGGAAGAGTTCCGGTCAAGCTCAGGCTGAGGCCGTTGGCCTGAACTCCGAGCCCCGCCTACGCTGAAGTAAATGCCATGAGCGTGGAGAGGGGTACGCGATGCTCGCAGCGTTCGGATTCGAATCCCTGGGAGTAGTCGTCGGCGATATGTTCTTCGTCGACCCGACACCGAACGAAGGTCAGGAGACCCCGGAACGGGGAGTCCGACTCGAATTGCGGATCGTTGATCGGGACGCCCCGCAGGGGTCGATCTACGCGGGCGTCCCGATCACCTTCGGTCGCCCGGTCTGGCGGGTCGACCTCTTCGGATCGACCGAGACCCCACCCGAGTTGCTGGACAGGGCGCATCACCATCCCCGATTCAGCGGTTGGGAACCCGGACGCCGCAACTTCGTTCCCGAACTGTCCGCCGACCCGGTGTCGTGGCTGGCCGCCGAGTTGGCCGACCCAGACGCGGTGCTGGCTCGGGCCGGCGTCGATCCCGACGAGGTTGCCGATGCGGACAAGGCGGGACTCGTCGCGGCGGCTCCGGAGATCGTCGCGGCGGTCAAGCGGATGCTCGACGGTGTGCGAGACGGCGCCTTGGCTCCCGCGCCCCCGGAGCCGGTGGCCGCTGCACGCACCGGCTGGCTTTAAATTGAAAGCAGCGTAAATAATTTGCGCTGCGCTTTTCCTATTATTAACGCTGTTAATTCATCGCGTCATTCGCCCGATCGGCTGAATTACGCGCTAAACAGGCCATCCGTTGAAGCCTGCCGGGGTTAGCGTGACGTGTCCTCGATCCGCCTAGGGGGCTAGGGGAGGTTTAACGCATCCGGCTGCCCCTTGCCGGCAGCCGCACGCATCCCGCGATACAGGCTTCCTTGTTCCGCGGCGATTAACGACGCCCCCAGCCGCCCACGCCACCAGTCCACAAGCGGCCCAATCAGATTGGACACGCCCCGTGTTTTCGCTATCCCGTCGCGTACAGAAGTCACGGCATAGACAATGAAGAAAGCAGCCGTGAGTTTGCTTCTCGCCGCACCACCACTCGTCGTGGGATCGCTATTTCTTTCATCGACTCAGAATGTGATCCATGCCGATTACACATTGGTCGATGACGCGCTGATCATCATCCCGGTCGACAATGCGGACTATGCGGATGCCGCCGCAAATCTGTACTTGGAGCCGCAGGGTTTCGTCCCCGCCGCCGATGACAGCAATGTGCTCACACTCGATATGCCAGAGGTCGTATCGGGTGGCACGCTGAACGACGCCGTCAATGACGGCGTGAATCAGTTGGTCAGCACTATCGAGGCGGACTACAACGCCGGGGACATGGCGAGCGGTCCGCTGTATGTGTTCGGATATTCACAAAGCTCCGTCGTGATGGGGATGGCAGAACAGCAGCTCGCGGCTTACGACAACGGTGCCATTACCCCTGCAGACCTGAACTTCGTCATGGTCGGTGATAGTGCATCCGCCGAGGGCGGGTTTCTGAATACGTTCCTGAATGAATTCCCGACATCGTGGCAGCCCTATATCGTCGACGCCTTCAAGGAGTTCGGTGCCGATGAAGTGTTGGGGCAGGTGACCCCAGACAGTTACTTCCCGACCGAGGTCTATTCGCTGTCCGGCGACGGCTGGTCAATCTACGATAACGGCGCCAACGATCTTGGTCTGTACTCCGACCACCTCGAGTATCTCGGTCTGACGCCGAGTGAAATCGCCTCTGCCGGTGAGCCATTGAAGGACGGCATGACCGAATACTTCACCATTCAGGATTCGATGGTGAACAGCCTCGAGGCTTTGTTGACCCAACTCCAGATTGCGGACAGCGTCCTGTTCTGAAAACCCACGAGACGCTCGCGCGCTTCACTAGGCTGCCACGCTAGGCGGATGCAGCAGGAGGAAGCGATGACGGGACGACTGGCGGGCAAGGTCGCGGTGGTCAGCGGTGGCGCCCGCGGAATGGGTGCTTCGCACGTGCACGCGGTCGTGCGCGAGGGCGCCAAGGTCGTTTTCGGCGACATCCTGGACGCCGAAGGCGAGGCGGTGGCGAAGGACGTCGGCGACGCAGCCCGCTATGTGCACCTCGACGTCACCCAACCCGACGACTGGGGCCGCGTGGTCGACACCGCCGTGGGCGAGTTCGGCGGCGTCGACGTCTTGGTCAACAACGCCGGCATCATCAACGTCGGTCTGATCGAGGACTACGAACTCTCGGAGTGGCATCGCATCCTCGACATCAACCTGACCGGTGTCTTCCTCGGCATCCGTGCGGTTGTCGGGCCGATGAAGTTGGCCGGCCGCGGGTCGATCATCAACATCTCGTCGATCGAGGGCATGGCTGGCACCATCGCTTGTCACGGCTACACCGCGACCAAGTTCGCCGTGCGCGGGCTGACGAAATCGACTGCAATGGAGTTGGGGCCCAGCGGAATTCGGGTCAACTCGATTCATCCTGGTTTGATCAAGACGCCGATGACGGAGTGGGTTCCCGACGACTTGTTCCAGACCGCGCTGGGCCGCGCGGCTGAGCCCACCGAGGTGTCCAACCTTGTGGTCTACCTGGCCAGCGACGAGTCCAGCTACTCGACGGGCTCGGAGTTCGTCGTCGACGGCGGGTGCACCGCGGGCCTGGCGCACAAAGACTTCTCCACGGTCGAAACCCAGCAGCAGCCCGAGTGGGTCACCTAAGACCCGGCGAAACACAACGTTGACGAGCCAAACGTGGACGCCATCAGAGTTTGACAGCTGTGTAACATCCCGGCCATCGATCGTCCTTAATGTCAGCCGAGCAACAACCGGCAAATTTCGATGCAGAGCATCGCGGCGATAGGGACTAAATTGAGCGGCAACGCAGTACGCCTGGCAGCAATCACCAACGTCGAGGCGTACGTGCCTCCTGCAATCAGCTTCGATCCAGGCGAGACGCCGGGCCAGGTTTTCGGCTCCAACGTCTTCACCAAGGCGGAGATGCAGGCCCGCTTACCCAAAGCGGTGTACAAGTCGATCGCCGCGACCATCGACAAGGGCGTGAAACTCGACCCGGCCGTCGCCGATGCCGTCGCGGCGGCGATGAAGGACTGGGCGCTGGAGAAGGGCGCCACCCACTACGCCCACGTCTTCTACCCGATGACCGGCTTCACCGCTGAGAAGCACGACAGCTTCCTCGAGCCGGTTTCCGACGGTGCGACGCTGGCGGAGTTCGCCGGCAAGACGCTGATCCAAGGCGAGCCCGACGCATCGAGCTTTCCGTCCGGTGGTCTGCGCAGCACCTTCGAAGCGCGCGGCTACACCGGCTGGGACGCCACCAGCCCGGCCTACATCCTGGAAAACCCGAACGGCAACACCCTGTGCATCCCCACGGTGTTCGTCTCGATGACCGGTGAAGCACTGGACTACAAGACCCCGTTGCTGCGCAGCCAGCAGGCGATGGGCAAGCACGCCGAGCGGGTGCTGAAGCTGTTCGGCCACAAGGACCTCAACCACGTGGTGTCGTTCTGTGGGCCGGAGCAGGAGTACTTCCTCATCGATCGGCACTTCTTCCTGGCTCGGCCGGACCTGATCAACGCGGGGCGCACCCTGTTCGGCACCAAGCCGCCGAAGGGTCAGGAGTTCGACGACCACTACTTCGGTGCCGTGCCGGAGCGGGTGCTGGGCTTCATGATGGACACCGAGCGTGAGCTGTTCAAACTCGGCATTCCCGCCAAGACCCGGCACAACGAGGTGGCCCCCGGCCAGTTCGAACTCGCGCCGATGTTCGAGCGCGCCAACATCGCCTCCGACCACCAGCAGTTGACGATGACGATCTTCAAGACCATCGCCAAGAAGCACGGCATGGAATGCCTGTTCCACGAGAAGCCGTTCGCCGGCGTCAACGGATCGGGTAAGCACGTCAACTTCTCGATGGGCAACTCCGAGCTCGGCTCGCTGCTGGTTCCGGGCGACACCCCGCACGAGAACGCTCAGTTCCTGGTGTTCTGCGCCGCCGTGATCCGGGCCGTGCACAAATTCGCTGGGCTGCTCCGGGTTTCGGTCGCCTCGGCCACCAATGACCACCGGCTGGGTGCCAACGAAGCACCGCCGGCGATCATCTCGATCTTCCTCGGTGAACAACTCGCCGACGTCTTCGAGCAGATCGCCAAGGGTGCGGCGACCTCGTCAAAGGGTAAGGGCACCATGATCATTGGTGTCGACACGCTGCCGCCGCTGCCGACCGACCCGGGTGACCGCAACCGCACCAGCCCGTTCGCGTTCACCGGCAACCGGTTCGAGTTCCGCGCTCCCGGCTCCGGCCAGACCGTTGCCGTGCCGTTGATCATCATCAACTCGATCATGGCGGACTCGCTGGATTTCATGGCCACCAAGCTGGAGAAGGCCATAAACGACGGCGAGGACTTCGACAAGGCCGTCCAAACCCTGCTCACCGAGGTCATCACCGAACACGGAGACGTGGTGTACAACGGCGACGGCTACTCGGAGAAGTGGCAGATCGAGGCGGCCGAGCGGGGCTTGCCGAACCTCAAGACGACGCTTGATGCCGTCGGCGAGCTGATCACGCCCGAGGCGGTCGAACTCTTCGAGAAATACGGCGTGTTCAACGAGCGCGAGCTGCACAGCCGCTACGAGGTCCAGTTGGAGCAGTACGCGTTGACCGTCGCGGTCGAGGCAAAGCTTTCGCTGGAGATCGGATCGACGATCATCCTGCCGGCCGCGATTCGCTACCAGACGGAGCTCGCACAGAACGTCGCCGCATTGAAGGCCGCCGGCGTCGAGCCGAGCACCCTTGCGCTGGAGACAGTCTCAGGCCCGATCGTCGACCTCGAAAAGAGCTTGAGCGCGTTGAAAGCGGCGTTGTCGGATCACTCCGCGGAGTCGGCGCTCGACGAGGCCAAGCACGCACAACATGAGCTGCTGCCGGCGATGGACGCGATTCGGACCGCCGCCGACGCGCTCGAAGCGGTTGTCGCCGACGACCTGTGGCCGCTGCCCACCTACCAGGAGATGCTCTACGTCCTGTGAGATAAGGATCGCGCTGCTCTGTACTCTGGACTCGAAGTCTGTGCCCTGGTTGAGTCCGCAGCCGATGGCGTACGACGAGATCTCGTTGGACATCGGTCGAGGGCATTGCCTTGCCTCGGCGCGCTATCTGCGACTAAGGAAGGGCGGGTACCCCTATGCCGTCATGGCGGAACCACAAAGAGCGAGGGCAGGACGTCGCGACCACGGTCGCCAACCGTGAGGTCGGCGCCCAGATCGAAGTCGACGTCACGGCCGCCACGACGTTGGAGTTCCAGGTCGCGGTCGCTCGCCTGCCCGGTCTCGATGTTCGGGAGTCGCTGTCGATCACGTTGAACGGCAACGCCATCGAGCCAGTCGAGATCATCGGGCCGCACGACACGCGGATTCACTCGGTGCAGGTCGACCAGGGCAGGGTGAACCTGTCGTACTCGGCGACGGTGTCCGGCGAGGCCGAGCCTGCGCCGGTCAGCGACATCGATGTGATCACCTATCTGCGCCCGAGCCGCTATGCGGAAGCCGATAAGTTCTTCGGATTCGCGGCAACCGAATTCGGGCAGTACAGCGACTCGGCGACGCTTCTGGAGAAGGTCGCCGCCTGGGTGGGTGCGCGGCTGGATTACGTTCCGGGATCCAGTGATCCGATCGACGGCGCTGCCGACACGCTGCTGGCCGGCGCGGGGGTATGCCGTGATTACGCACATCTGGTGATTGCGCTGCTGCGGGCGTTGAACGTGCCGGCCCGCCTGGTGGCGGTCTATCCGCCGGGGTGCGACCCGATGGACTTTCACGCCGTAGCCGAGGCGTTCGTCGACGGCGAGTGGCGTGTCGTGGACGCCACATGCCTGGCTCCCCGTCAGTCGATGGTGCGGATCGCCACCGGCCGCGACGCCGCCGACACAGCGTTCCTGGACAACCACAAGGGTTCGATCAACCTGACCAACATGATGGTCACCGCCTACGTCGACGGTGAACTGCCCATCGATTCGATCGACCACCTGGTCAGCCTGAGCTAGCGCTTCAGCGGCGGAGCAGTTTCTCCCGGATCGAGTCCGTCAGGGAACGCCTCATCGACACCGGCTGGAATTTGCGGGCCGCATCCGTCAGCGCTTGGCGGGAATCCGCGCTCAGCTCGATATCGGCTGCGGCAACGTTGAATTCGAGTTGCTCGACGCTGGACGCACCGGGGATGGCGACGACATTCGGCAGGCTGATCAGCCAGGCCAGTGCCACCTGTGCCGGCTTGGCGCCGACGTCGTCGGCGACGTCGCGCAACGTCTGTAGCAGGGGCTCGATCCGGCGCAGGTTCTCGGTGCCGAACAGCCGGTTGATCGCGCGCACGCCGCCGGGCCGGTTGTCCACGCCGTACTTGCCGCCCAGGAGTCCTTGCGCCAGTGGGCTATACGCGATCACCACCCGATTCTCTTGCTCGGCGAAGGGCACGAGGTCGTTCAGCGCTTGCGGGTGGGCCAAGGAGAAGTGAACCTGGTTGCTGATGACCGGTCGTCCCAGTGCGGCGTCGGCCTGCTTCCACCGCGACAGCGAGTAGTTCGAGACGCCGGCCGCGCCGATGGCTCCACTGTCGAGCAACTCACGCATCCCCGGCATGATCACCGAATCGGGAACCACCGGGTTGGGCTGGTGAACCTGGTACAGCGGAATGTGTTCCAGCCGCAGCCGCCGTGCACTGCCCCGCTCGCGTTGTTTGACGACGGCGGGAAACGGCGCGACCGGGAAGATCTTGGTAGCCACCGCGACCTGATCACGTTCGTCGCCGAGCGCGTCGCTCAAGATTCGTTCGCTCTTGCCGAGCCCGTACACCTCGGCGGTGTCGAAAAACGTAACGCCCAACGCGCGGGCGCGGTGCACGATGTCGCGGGCCGGACCCGAGGCGTAGCTGTCGCCGTAACCCCACTCGCGCGATCCGAACTGCCAGGTGCCCAGGCCGATTCGACTGACATTGCCGACTCCGTCGACGTCTAGATACTTCATATGTCCCACGCTAGTGATCTTTGGCGCCGAGTGGTCCCCGCAGATTCAGGTGATCGCGCGGTGCCTTGCCAACACGTCCAACACCCGCCGGCTTTCCACGACGTCGCCGAGCGCACACATGTGGCGCAGTTCGGCGACGACGCCCTGCAGTTCGTCGAGGCGCTCCGTCGCTTGGGTCAGTGTGGCCAGCCAGTTGTCGTACTCCCGCTCATCCGTGGTGGCGATCTCGGCCACCGCGAAAGAAGTCATGCTCATCGCGTTCACCCTCCTGCTTCTCCAGGTACACGTCTGGTGCCGAATCCGTCCTTGAGCTGCGATTAGCCCCTTCCCTATGTGTCTAAACTCACACCACGCGAGCCTGCTGAAGGTCCGGACGCTCTGTCTGGGAATCCGGATTCATCATTCCGGACAGCGGCGGGTGGGCGGCTCGGCGAGGCGGCCGATACGCTGTGCCTGCGGCGGGCGCGTTACAAGAAAGGGCGAAAATGTCACGGACAGTGGTGGTTGGCGCATCGAGTGGGCTCGGGCGGTGCATTGGTGTCGGTCTGGCGCAACGCGGCGGGCAGGTCGCCCTACTCGCGCGGCGTCGCTCGCGCATCGAGTCCGCGGCCGAGGAGGCGGGCCACAGTGCCGTCGCCGTCGAATGCGACGTCACCGACGAGAGCTCATGTCGCGCGGCGTTGGATCAGGCGGCCGAGGCACTCGGCGGTATCGACAACCTCATCTACACACCCGCGATCAGCCCGCTGGTACGCATGGTCGACACCGGTGCCGACACCTGGCGACGCATCTTCGACACCAACGTCATTGGAGCGTCGCTGGCTACGGCGGCGGCGATACCGCATCTCACGGCATCGGCGGGCAAGGCGGTCTATCTCTCTTCTGACGCAGGCACATTCGGGCCGCCGTGGCCCGGACTGGGCGCGTACGGCGTCAGCAAAGCCGCGCTGGAAAGGTTGGTGGAAGCCTGGCGGGCCGAGCACCCGGACGTCGGCTTCACGTCCCTCATCGTCGGGGAGTGCGCGGGCGGCGAGGGTGACGCGGCAACCGGAATGAACGCCGGCTGGGACATGGATCTGGCGATGAAGGCGTACCCGTTGTGGGTGTCCGGCGGCTGCATGCCCGGCAAGTTGATGCCTGTCGAGGACCTCATCGAGGTGGTGCAGACAATTCTGCAGACCAACGCGTCGACGTCGATGCCGGTGGTGGTTGCCCGGGGTGCGCCGGCCGCCCAGGTGGCGTTCCCTGACACGAATTAGTCAGCGCCCTCTACAGTTACGCCTGACAGTCACGAGTTAAGGAGACGCGGATGGCGTGGTTCCTGGCCCTCCAGGGCCCATCGCACACCCCCCACCAGTCGATGGTCTACGAGCTGCAAGACGGGGTGGACGTCGACAAGATCGCCCAGGAGCTGGTCAGTTCCGCGACGCTGGATCGGGTGGTGCCCGTTCCCGCGGTGCTGACGCAGAACAAGCGTCGGCACCAGAAGGTGACACTGTATATCCGGCCCGCCGCGTGGGGCCTGTGGTCGTTTTACGAGCTGTCCGAAGAGGACCGCAAGGAGATGGCGAAGAACAACCAGGTGGTCACCGCGCTTGCCCAGGCCGCCGCGCAGCAGCGTGCGCAGCAGGGAAAGCAGGCGGCCGGGGGTCCGATGACCGTCCAGGTCAATCCGCTCACCGGCCAGGTCGGGCCCGCCGGTCCGGCCAGCCGCGGCTAGGCGGTGTGCTGGGAGTCGCCGCGGTGGTCCCGCGGGGACGCGGCTCCCAAGGTCGTCAGCATGCCGACGGCGGCACGCTGCCAGGTGAACATCTCGGCCCGGGCCCGCGCGGACTCGCGCCGATGAACTTCTGGGCGGCTCACGATCGCACTGACGGCTTCGGCGATGGCCAGCGGATTGTTATCGGCCAGAGCCCCACTGTCGGCGGTGATGATCTCGCCGAGTGCCGACGTGCGGGAGACCACAGCCGGCGTCCCGCAGGCCAGCGACTCCAACGCGGCCAGCCCGAACGTCTCGTGCGGTCCGGGTGCCAGTGCGACATCGGCGGAGGCCAGCAGCTCGGCCACGGTGTGCCGGTCGGAGATGAACCCGGTGAAGTCGATCGGCAGTCGCGCGGCCTGCCGCTGTAGCCGGGCCCGCAGCGGGCCGTCGCCCACGACGACAAGCCGGGCCTCGACGCCGGCGTCGCACAATGCGGCGACCGCGTCGATGCTGCGGTCGGCACGCTTTTCGACCGACAGCCGCCCGCAGTGCACCAGCAGGATCTGGTTCGGTGTGGCCCAGCGCCGGCGCATCGCGCTCGAGCGTCGGGACGGGTGGAACATCTCCAGGTCCACGCCCAACGGTACGGTCACCGTGTTCGTGGCGCCGATGCGATCGAATTCTTCGCGGGCGAACCCCGTCGTGCACACCACGGTGTCGTAGTCGGCCGCGGTGCGCCGATTGGCGAAGTCGGCGAACCGCCGGGCCGCGCGCCGTGGAAGTACCTGGCCCGCAAGGCGATCCAGTCGCTCGTGCGAGATCATCACCGTCGTCGCGTTGTGTCCGCTGCCCCAGCGGCCCAGCGACCGCAGCGTGAGTCGGTCGGAAACCTCCAAGGTGTCCGGTCCGAGCGCCTCCAGCAACTCCCGCACCGGTTTCGGCAGCACGGCGCGGTATCCGCCGGTGAATGGAATCAGTCTGGCGGGCACGGTGATTCGCACAACCCCGGTGGCCAGCCGGGTGTGTTCGGGGTGCCGACCCGGCACGATAAGGAACACCTCGTGACCCAGAGCGCAGTATTCGGCACCCAGTCGGTCGACGGCCGTGCGAAGGCCGCCGGAACGAGGTCCGTAGAAGTTGGCGACCTGAACCACACGCATCCATCAAGCAGAACCGGTGCCCGTGTGCGGTCAACGATCTGACACCGACGAGTAGCTGAACAAGCCGTGAACACCGGAGACCGGTCCGATCGACGCCCTCAGACTGCACTGGGCAGAAGGCGGAAGATCCTGATCTCTCGGGGTGCGCAGTTGACGCGGTAGCTCTCGTAACCGGCGTAGAAGTCGGTGGCGGTGGCCCACGCCGACGCACGGTCCGCGCCGCTGAGCAGCTCGCCTCGGTATTGCGCAGGCGCGGCCTTGAACTCGACCGTGCAGTCCGGGTGCGCCAGCAGGTTGGTACTCCACCCGGGATGTGTCGGGCGGCCGTAATTGGACCCGATCGCGAGAAGTCCGCCGGCGTCCTCGATCAATACCAGCGGTTGCGTGCGCGGCAGCCCCGATTTCGCGCCGGTCGTCGTCACCAGCCCCACCTTGTCGACTCCGGCCGTACTGAAGCGCCCGTTGGTCCGGGGAATCAGCACTGTGTCGATCCGCGGCGCGAGGCGAACCATGAACTGGTAGCCCGGCAGACTCATCAAGACGCGCTCGAGCAGCACTTCATGCAAGCGCAACCGACGCCCGCGAAACGGGCTCTCCCGTCGAAGGGGCACGGGTCGACATTACTCAGCTCGTCAGTCGGCCGATCAGCCTTTGGCTAAACCGGTGGGCTGTGGTCCGCAAACCATCCGAGTGGTATTTGGAATCACTGTGCGCAGCCTAAAAATGCTCTAATGCACTGGTATTGCTGGCCGGAGCTCACGGTAAAGTGAACGCGCGAGTTCTGACCGGCAACGCCGATGAGTATCGCGTCGCGTGATCGGGCAGGGCTACGAGGGGGGATGGGAAAGAGGAGATGCGCCACTTCGCGGCCGCATTCGCCGTAGCCTGCGCCGGGATTCTCGCCGCGGGATGCGGCGGTAGCAACCAGGCCCACACGAACTCGTCGACGACGGTGACGTCGCTGATCCCGCGGCCCATCGTCGAGCGTGAACTCGACACGTTGTTGCTCACCCCGGCCCAGATCAACCCACTGATGGGCGCGACCGAGCTGGCGATTGTCAGGAAGCACGATGCGATGACCGATGACAGCGCCACCATGAAGCCGCCGGAATGCCTGGCCATCGACGGCTCGGCGCAAGCCCGGGTATACGCAGACAGTGGGTTCACCGCTGTTCGTGATCAGGCGCTCAACGACGGCAACGGATTCACCCACTATGCCGAGCAGGCTGTGGTGCTGTTTCCCACCGCCAAGCAGGCCAAAATCTTCTTCATTGCGTCGGGCCTGCGGTGGCCGGCCTGCCACGAGTACACCCATACGCAGTCCGGAACGCAGTGGATAGTCGGCCCGATAGCGGATGACAACGGCGCACTGAGCACGATTTCGACCCAGCAGCAGGCCAAGGCCGGCGGCTGGGCCTGTGGCCGGGCGCTGGCCGTGAAGAACAACGTCATCGTCGACGTCAACACCTGCAGCGCGAACCCGACGAACTCCGCGGTGGACATCGCCAACCAGATCGTCGCGAAAGTGGCTACTCGGTAAGCGAACCCGTCAGTCGGGTCCCGACGGTCCCAGCAGTCGCGCTTCCTCGAGATCCAATGCCGACTGCACCTCGAGCAGGACGATGTCGTCGATGCGACGGGTGTCGCGAAGTTCGATGAGCGCGCGCCGTTTGTGTTCCAGCACGCCCAACCGCACCTGGCGGATCAGATCGCTGCGCTCTTCGGCGTCGCTGGGAGCTGAACCGTCGTTGCTGGTTCTGACCAGCGCGGCATGTTGCTGGTACTCCTTCTGTAGACGGTTGTGCAGGTCGTCGCTGATGCCGAGTTCGGCGGCGACCAACGGCAATGCATCGAGGGCAGCCTGCGCACCGGCGCAGCGGGCCAGTCGCAGTTCTTCAGCGTGGGCCACATCTTCGGGAAGGCGCGCCCAGCGAACGACCGCCGGCAACGTGGTGCCCTGGACGATGACGGTCGTGAGGATCACGAACGTCACGACGAAGATGATCAGGTTGCGGTCGGGGAATGGGCTGCCGCTCGTGGTGGTCAGCGGAACCGCAATGGCGGCGGCAAGGGATACCGCGCCGCGGAAACCGGCCCAGCCGGACACCGCACGCTGGCGCCAATCCACCCGACGGGCGCGCTGCGCCTCGCGCCGGTCCAGCACGCGAACCAACATCGTGGTGGCCTCTCCCCATACCAGCCGAGTAGCGACCACGACGACGGTGACGGCGGCAGACATCAGGACGGCGTGGTGAACGCCGCCGTCGACCCGCGAGATCCCGCGCACTGCGCTGGGAATCTGGACTCCGACGAACACCCACAGTGCGCCGTTGATCAGGAACGTCGCAATGTCCCAGAACGCGAACGAGACCAGTCTGGATCGGGCTTTGATCAACCGCGGCGAGACGTAGGCCAGGACGAAGGCCGACACCAGCACGGCGACCACTCCGCTGCAGCCGATCGCGTAGGCGAGCAGGAATGCGGCGAAGGGTGTCAGCAGGCTGAGGGCGGCTTCCTCTTGCGGCGCGTCGAGTCGCTGACGGATCAGCGTCACGAGTCCGCCGACCAGCAGTCCGGCGGCGATGCCGCCGAGGTAGGAGAGGATGAATCGGACCGTCAAGTCGATCGGGCCGACGGGTGCGCCGCCCACCGCGACCGACACGCTCACCCCGAACAGCACCAGCGCGGTGCCGTCGTTGATGATGCTCTCCGCTTTCAGCACGGTCAGGGTCCGACGTGGCAATCGCTTGGCCAGACCGGCGACGGCAGCCGCGTCGGTAGGGGACAGCACAGCACCGAGGACCGACGCCGCATGCGATTCCATCCCGAACGCCCGCGCCGTCCACGACACCGCTACCGCGCTGGCAATCACCAAACCGATGCTGAGCAAGAAGATGACCCGCACGTTCGCGCGTATCTCGCGAAAGCTCGTGTTCAGGCTCTCCCAGTACAGAATCGCCGGCAGGAACAGCAGCAGCACGATTTCGCCGTCCAATCGGACGTGGCCGAACCGGGGGATCAAACCCAGCAGCGCGCCGAGACCGATGAGCAGAACTGGCGGGCCGACGCGGTAGCGCCGACCCAGCACCGTGCCCACGATGACGATCGCGAACAGAACGACGATGACGACGAGCCCAAACACCTGCACATCATGCTGTACAAACCGGTCAACTTTCATGTCGGCGGTTCGCGGCGTTCAACTCCTGCTCAGGGGCGCAGAAGGATTCGCAGATCGTCTATCAGTAGGCGGCGTCAGATGTCATGGCTTGTGCACCAAGACGGTCACAGGCCGATACCGATACGCACCGAAATCTGGCGTCGCCGGACGCATGCGCAAATCATGGCACAGGGATCGGGACGGGTTTGCCGCCATGCGTGGGGCGCGGCTCGACAGGAGATAGGCACGGTATGACGACAGAAGTGCACGGTGGTCGCATCCTCGACACCGCGAAAGGCATTCTCATCGGCCTGCGCCGGTGCACCTCGGAACAAGCTTTCCAGGAGCTGATCGACGCGGCGCAACGCCACCGGATACCGGTCTTCGCGATGGCCTGGGCGTTGGTGCATCTGGCCAACGGCGGCGAAACATCGGCCCACACATCGGCCGACGCCGACTCGGCGGCTCGCTACGAGTGGGGTCCGTTGTTCACCCGCCCAGCGCTGGCGGTCGGCTAGGACTGCGCGACAACGAGATTCGTGACTGAGCGACGTCTAGAACCGCACGAGCGTCAAGGGGTAGGAGACCGTCCCGCCCGGTGCATTTCCGCAGCCGGCGTCGAACGTCGAGTCCACTGAACCCTGCAACGTCACCATGTCCCACGAGTACGTGTCGTGTGACGGTAGGAAGTAGAAATTGCAGCGCACGCCGTCGGGCACGTCCACGACCATGGTGTAGCGACCGTTGGCGAGGTGCGCTTCGGCCCTCCACGGCACCGCTTGTCCGTTGGGCCGCGGAATGGCGTCCACGCTCACGCAGTCGGTGGTGTTGATGAGTTGGTTGGGACCGCATTCTCTGATCGACCACAGCCACGAGTGTCCGGGATCCCGCGGCGTGTGGTCCTCATAGTTGCCGATCTGCATGCCCGCGCCCGCGACCGGTGCGTGTGCCACCGCGGCCGCGGCGAGCATCGCACAGGCCGTAGCAATTCCCGAGGTCTTCACCGGTCTTCTCCGTTCCTTGTCCGCCCGCCGACTATAAGGTTCCGGCGCCGATTGATTTTGCGGAATGAGCCGGAATCAGCGTGGCGGCGTCCAGGCGATCGGCAATGTCTTGATGCCGTGGATGAACGGCGACAGCAGTCGGGCCGGCTCGTCGGTTGCGAAGATGTCGGGTATCTCGCGGCTGAGTTCTTCGAACATGACCCGGATCTCGCGACGGGCCAGGTTGGCGCCCAGGCAGAAGTGCGCACCTCCGCCGCCGAAACCGACGTGCGGATTCGGGTCGCGGGTGACATCGAACATCCACGGGTTGGTGAACTTGTCTTCATCACGGTTGGCCGAGCAGTACCACAGCGTGGCCTTGTCGCCGGCGGCCATCGTGGTCCCGTTGAGTTCGAAGTCGTGGGTGAGCGTGCGCCGCATGTAGACCACGGGCGACGCCCATCGCACGATCTCTTCGACGGCGGTGTGCGATACAGCGTCGAAGTCGGCCCACCACTTCTGCCGCTGCTCGGGATAGCGGGTGAGCGCGAGCAGTCCGTGGCTGATCGCATTGCGGGTCGTTTCGTTTCCGGCGACGGCGAGCAGGATGAAGAACGACGCCACCTCGGCCGACGTCAGTTGTTCGCCGTCGACGTCGGCGTGCACCAGGCTGGTGGTCAGATCGTCGCAGGGATTGCTGCGGCGCTCCTCGGCGAGTGCGGCGGCATAGCTGCCGATCTCCATTGACACGCGGGCGAATTCATCGAAATCAGTCGTCAGGTCCGGATCGCCGAAACCGAGTATGACGTTGGTCCAATGGAAGACCCGTTGATGGTCTTCCTCGGGGATGCCCATCATGTCGCAGATGACCTGCAGCGGCAGCGGGCCGGCTAATTCGCCGACCGCCTCGCCGTTGCCGTCGGGATGATTGGCGATCATCGAGGCAACCAGTCGGTGAGCCCGCTCGCGCACGGATGCCTCGATCCGGGCCACCACCTTCGGAGTGAACGCCCTGCTGACGATCGAGCGCAGTCGCTGATGCCGCGGGTCGTCGAGCACGATCATCGATCCGAAGAACTCGGCTACCTCAGGGGTCTGGTCGTTGATGGTGATGTTGGGGCTCGAGCTGAAAATCTCGGGATGACGGCTGGCGAAGTGTACGTCGTCGAGCTTGGTCAGCGCCCAATGGCCGTCGCCGCCATGAAAGCCTTCCATCTCGATGGCGGGCCAGAACGAGATCGGCGCCTCACGTCGCAGAGTGCTGAACGCCCCGTCGCGCAGATCGTCGTCGAGTGACCAGAAATCCCATGCGCCAAGGTCGATGTCGCCGAATGCAACCTTCGGTGGGACCGTGCCGTTCAGTCGAGTCGCAAGGCTCATGTCGACCGTCCTTGTGGTTGAGCGGACTACAGGCGCGAGCCTAAACCGGTCGCGGTCGCCTCGAAGGAGAGTCGGAGAACCGCCTTCCATGACGCTTTCCGTACTACGTGAAACGTACTAAAGTGGACCTCATGGTGCGCGCTTCGAGAAAGCCCCAGCGGGTGGGTAAACGCAACGACCCAAGCATCCTGATCATGACCAGCCTGGCTTCCGGCGCCAAACACGGATACGCGCTGGCACGCGATATCGAGCAGTTCGCCGGCGTGACCCTGGGGCCGGGAACGTTGTACGGGGCGATCACCGCGCTGGAAGAACGCGGCTTGATCGAATCGGCCGGCCTCGACGAGCGGCGCCGCCCGTACAAGTTGACCGCCGCGGGACGGACCGAACTGACGGCCGCAGTACGCAGCCTGGGAGCAATCGCGGCCGAAGGTGCCCGCCGGCTCGGGATCGCGTTGCAGCTACCCAACCCGGGATGGGCACAGTGAACCCCCGCGACGCCGAGCGGGTCCTGCGCTGGTATCCGGCAGGTTGGCGCCGCCGCTACGGCGAGGAGTTGCTCGCCATGCTGGACGACATGTACGGCGACGGCACGCTGCCGCTGCACGTCCGGACGTCACTCATCGGATCGGGGATGATTCAGCGAATCCGGCTGTTGCACAGTAGGACTCGTACATACACCAGCTATAGCATCGGCTGCGCGGTGGTCTGGGCGGTGATCCTCGCGACGGTGTTCACCCACGCCGGCGACACCACCAGGCACACGTTTGCGGTGTTCTTCGGTGGTTGGGCTATCGGCTGGCTGTCGGCGAGCATCGCCCGCGTTGTCTATCCACCACCGAAGACCACGCGCACCGGTTGATATCGGCTCCTGATCGGTCCGCGCGTCGAGACGTCAGTGCGAGCAGACGGTGCGGGCCGGCGCCCCATTCGCGGTCGCTTGGCTGACTACGTTGCCGTCGACCAGGATCGTGCAGGTGATCGAACCTGGGCCTTGTGCGCTGATCACCAACACGGGGTTGCCGACGAAGTTGAACTGCGTCTTCCACGGCAGCGGCACGTGCGTCTGCTGCACCTGACCCGAGACACCGCTGTCGGTCTGGTACGAGACGTAGTCGGCTACCGGGCTGCTCCCACTCAATTGGTAGGTCACCTGAGTGGGACCGCTGGTGGCGTTGGCCGGTCCGGTCAGTCCGAGCGTGGCGGCGGCAGCGGTCATTGCCGCGAGAACGATGGACGATGTGCTGGTCATGGTCACCCCCCGGCGTCATGGTGTCACTCCGGCCATCCGCGCGGGCCGCTTTTGCCGTGTTTTCTCCGAAGCCTGGCGCGCCGCAATCGAACCGATGCTCGACAATTGTCGTGACGCTGGTGAAGGGAGCTGATCGATGGCCACACCTGGGCGGCGCGACCTGCTCCGCGGCGCCGTCGCGGTCGGAGCTTTCCTGGCGGCCGATGCGGCGGCGTTGCTCACCGCGATCAACTGGATCGGTCCCTCGCGGTTGACACCGCAAGCCTTCCTGGACGTCTTCAATAGGGCGTTCGGGCGGCATCCCGGCTACCGCACCAACCACGCCAAGGGCGTCTCCGTTGCAGGCTGGTTCGACAGCAACGGCAACGGCGGAGAACTGTCGACGGCGGCAGTGTTCGCGCCCGGCCGAACCCCGGTGCTCGGTCGGTTCTCGGGGGCCGGCGGCAACCCGCACACCGCTGACGCGCCCGCGATAGGCCGTGGGCTCGGCCTGACGTTCGGATTCCCCGGCAGCCGGCAGTGGCGAACGGCGATGCTGAATCTTCCTGTCTTCCCGGATAATTCGCCGCAGAGTTTCTACGACCGGCTGGTCGCCACGGCCGTGGTCCCCGCCACCGGCAAGCCCGACCCGGCGGCGATGACGCGGTTCTACGCCACCCACCCTCCGGCGGCGCGCGCCATGACGATCATCAAGCAGCACCCGCCGACTCCCGGTTTCGCCGACAGCGTCTTCAGTGGCTTGAACGCCTTCTACTTCGTCAGCGCATCCGGTGTGCGGACACCGGTGCGATGGTCGCTGATTCCACTGCAGCACGCGCTTCCGCCAACGTCGGGACCCGACGCGCTGTTCGATCCGCTCGTTCGGCAACTGCGGGCCGGCCCATTGCGCTGGCGTCTGGTGCTGACCGTCGGTACGCGCGACGATCCGACCAACGACGCGACCCTGCCGTGGCCTGCCGATCGCCGCACCGTGGACGCGGGAGTGCTGACTCTCAATTCGGTCGACACCGAGGCCAAGGGCAACGCCCGCGATATCAACTTCGATCCGCTGGTGCTCCCGCCCGGCATCGAACCGTCCGATGACCCGCTGCTGAGCGCCCGGTCGGCCGTCTACGCCGCGTCATACCGGCGTCGCACGGGGGAGAACACGCTGTGACCGACGCTCCCGAGGTCCACACGTTCACCGCGCTGAGCAGAATCCTGCACTGGCTGACCGCTGCCCTGGTACTCGCCGCCCTGTTCGTCGGCTTCGTCATGGTCAACTCGATCAGCGGACGCGGTGCGGTGGTGATGGTGCACAAGTCGCTGGGCGCGCTCATCCTGCTGGTGATGGTGGTCCGGGTGGTCAACCGCCTGACCCATCACCCGCCTGCATGGCCGCCGACGATCGGCGCGCTGGAAGGCAAAGCCGTGGTGCTGTCCGAAAAGTTGTTGTACACGCTGCTGCTGGTCCAGCCGCTGGTCGGGTGGGCCATGCTGTCCGCAGCCGGGGGACCGGTCGTCGTGTTCGGTTCGGTTCGGCTGCCGCGGATCGCGCCCTTCGACGTGCAAGTGTTTTGGATTCTGCGCCAAGCTCATTCGGTGATCGCGTTCACGTTGATGATCGTTATCGCCGCGCATATCTCTGCCGTCCTGTGGCACACCGTGGGGTTGCGCGACCGACTGATCGAGCGGATGACCTTCACCGTCGGTCGCAAGCGCTGATTCCTGCCGATCGCCGGTCCGGCGCGCCTAGGGTGAACCGCATGGCTAAACGAGTTGTCATTTGGGGTACCGGGTTCGTCGGCAAGATGGTGATCGCTGAGATCGTCAAACACCCCGAGTTCGAGTTGGTCGGCGTCGGTGTCAGCAACCCGGAGAAGGTGGGCCGCGACGCAGGCGAGATCTGCGGCCTGTCCGGACCGATCGGGGTGACGGCCACCGACGACGTCGAGGCGCTCATCGCGCTGAAGCCCGATGCCCTGGTGCACTACGGCCCGACCGCCGCGCACGCCGACGAGAACATCGCCTTGATGACGCGGTTCCTGCGTGCGGGTATCGACGTGTGCTCGACGGCGATGACGCCCTGGGTCTGGCCGACCATGCACCTCAACCCGCCGCAGTGGATCGCACCGATCACCGAGGCCTGCGAGCTGGGTGAGTCGTCCTGCTTCACCACCGGCATCGACCCCGGCTTCGCCAATGACTTGTTTCCGATGACGCTGATGGGCTTGTGTTCGGAGGTACGTACCGTGCGGGCGTCAGAGTTGTTGGACTACACCAACTACGAGGGCGATTACGAAGTCGAGATGGGCATCGGCCGTGAGCCGGAGTTCCGCCCGATGCTGGAAAACCGTGACGTGCTGATCTTCGCGTGGGGCGGCACCGTCCCGATGATCGCCCACGCCGCCGGCATCATGCTCGACGAGATCACCACCACATGGGACAAGTGGATCACGCCCAACGAGCGCAAAACAGCCAAGGGTGTCATCCCGGCGGGACACGTGGCGGCCGTCCGCTTCACCATCAACGGCGTCTACCAGGGCCAGACCCGCATTCAACTCGAGCACGTCAACCGGATCGGTCTGGACGCAGCGCCAGACTGGCCGGCCGGCACCACCGATGACGTCTACCGCGTCGATATCGAAGGCACGCCGAGCATTTCGCAGGAGACTGCGTTCCGGTTCACCGACGGATCCGGGCGCGACGCCGCCGCGGCCGGCTGCCTGGCCACCGGGATGCGGGCGCTGAACGCGGTGCCGGCCGTCAACGGGCTCCCCCCGGGCTGGGTCACCCCGCTCGACCTACCGCTGATCGCGGGCGTCGGAACGATTCGATAGACGGCGGTGCCCGGCTGGCCGAACGGGGACAGCCGATAAATTGGTAGTCGATGCGCAGGATGAGACGACATGGCTGACGGAGAACGGTCGGCGCTGGGCCTTTCCATCGGGGCCACCAATTTGGCGGCGGTGACGGCCGACCGGGCAGTCACGCGTAAGCCGGTGTTGACCCTGTTCCGGCAGCGTCCGGCGGAGGTGGGTATCCCGTCGGAGAACCCGAAGCTCAATGAGCCCGGCCTGGTCATCAGCGATTTCGTGGACCAGGTGGGAGGTTCGGCCGGTATCGCGGCTGCGGATGGCACGATGCACCGCAGCGAGACGCTGGTCGCCGACGCGTTACGGGCGCTGGCCTATACCGCCGCCGACGGCGGGATGCTGCCGGATGCGGTGGCGGTGACCCATCCCGCCCACTGGAATTCGGCGGCGGTCGATGCCCTGCGAATCGCGCTCGAGCGGGTCTCCGAATGGTCGCGCGGACGGTTGTTGCTGCTGCCGGATTCCGCCGCGTCGCTGTTCGCCTTGCAGGTGAATCCGGGGGTGCCCAACCAGGGAACCGTTGCCGTCTGCGACTTCGGCGGCTCGGGAACGACGCTCACCCTCGTCGACGCCGGGAACGGTCATGAAGCCATCGCGCCCGCGGTGCGGCACGCCGAGTTCTCCGGCGACCGGATCGACCAAGCGCTGCTGACTCACCTCGTCGCGGACCTCTCCTCAGGAGGCTCTTTCGACACCGCGGAGACGTCGGCGGTCGGTTCACTGAACCGGCTGCGCACCGCCTGCCGGTACGCCAAAGAACGGCTCTCGTCGACCATGGCGACCGAATTGACCGGCGACGTTCCGGGCAATCACGGAGAAATCCGGCTCACCAGAGACGACCTCGACGACGCGATCCGGCAGCCGTTGGAGGGTTTCACGACGTTTTTCCGTGATGTGTTGCAGCGCAACGGAATTCGTCCGCAAGACTTGGTCGCGATCGCGTCGGTCGGCGGCGGCGCAAACATTCCGCTCATCACGACGACGCTGTCGCAACAGTTCGGATCGCTGGTCATCACCGCGCCGCGGCCACACCTGACCGCCGCGCTCGGCGCGGCGCTGCGGGCCGCGCGCGGGCCGGCCGACGGGCAGACGGCGTTGGCGCCGACCGCACTGGGCTCGGTCGCCGATCCGACGACCCGCACCGAGGTTGTTGTCGAACCCGACCCGGTACCGCCGTTGGCCTGGTCGGAGGCGGACGACGACTCCGGCATCATGCCTCTGCGCGCCGACGAGTATCTGAGCGAAGCGAAGAGCGCCCCGCTGACCGCGCCGCGGCCACCGGCGAATCTCGATTCGCTGCCGCCCGTTCTGGCCGACGTCTGGTACCGCCGCCCGGTGGTGGTGGCAGTGGGCACCGCGCTTGCGGTGCTGGCTATCGGCAGCGGCGTGATGATCGCGCTGCGACACACGTCGAACAGTGCCCCGAACGCCCCGACCTCTGGCGTCAACACGGCGCCGGTCAACCCGGGCACCAGCGACGACCAGACTCCGGTCAGTACTGCACCGCCGTCAAGTGCGTCCGACACCGGTACGACCGCATCGACGACCAGCGAAGCGCCGACAACGACAACGTCTCCGGCCACGACCAGCACGACCGCACCGACGACAACCCAGACGCAGAGCTCCAGTGAGGCGCCGCAGCGGCCTGATCGGCCGAGATTCCCCGGGGTACCGAATGGTCCGCGGCTCTTTCAGCCGGATCCGAGATACCGCTAGTCGGCGCTCTGCTGCTGCTTTTCCTTCTCGTTGTCTTTTTCGTGCTGCTCGTCTTGCCCGAACTTCGGGTTGCCGTCGTCGTCCAGCCATTCGTTGATGGCCACGCCGGTGATGGTCCCGCCGGTGCCGGGCAGCACAGCGGTCTCCCGGTCGTCTTCATAGGTCGCCCGCATCTGGCGGACCTTTTCCTTGCCTTCGTCGCTCAATTCGAATTTTTCGGACGAAGCGTCCTTCTCGTCGTTGGCGGCCTCTTGCTTGTCGTCGTCACTCATAACCCACCCGTCTCTTTCGCAACATCTTCGTTGACCTTGGCGGACTACCCGCTGCGGCGACGGGTCAAAACCGGGTTGCGTCAACCCGGGTAGCCGACCCCGGTGAGTTGTTCGGAGAGTTCCCACAGTCGCCGGCTGTCGGCCTCGTTGCCGGCGCGCGCCGGCACCTTGGCAAGCGTGACGCCCCCGCCGGCAGCCTCGTAGATGCCGCGCGGTCCGTAGTAGCCGCCACCTTCGGCCTCAGGGGACGCCGCCGCGTACAGCGCCGGCAGAATTCCTTCGTCGATCTCCTGCCACAGGAACGGGGCCAGCCGCCACGACACGGTGTAGAGCCGTTCCATCAACGACGGCGTCGCGCGACCGTGCGACGGGCCGCTGATCTGCAAGTTGGTCTTGGTCAAGCCGGGGTGCGCGGCGGTCGAGGTGATACCCCAGCCGGCCTCGCGACTGCGGCGATCCAGCTCACGGGCGAACATCAGCACCGCGAGCTTCGACTGCCCGTAGGCCTGCATCGGCGAATACGACTTCTCGAATTGGAGATCATCGAAGTGGATGCGGCCACTTTGACGAGCCGCGATGCTGCTCAGCGACACGACCCGGGCGCCGTGCAACAGCGGCAGCAGATGAGCCGTCAATGCGAAATGGCCGAGATGGTTACTGCCGAACTGCAATTCGAATCCGTCGGCGGTGGTTTCGCGTTGCGGCGGCGTCATCACCCCGGCGTTGTTGATCAGGATGTCGACGGGACGGCCGTCGGCGTTGAGTTGCTCGCCTAGGGCTGCGACGCTTGCCAGCGACGACAGGTCGAGGGGTTTGATGGTTAGCTTCGCGTCCGGAACCGTCGCGCGGATCTCCTCGATGGCCGCCTCACCCTTGGCGCGGTTACGGATTGCCATGACGACATCGGCACCTGCCGCGGACAGCCGGCGCGCCAGCCCGAAGCCCAGCCCGCTGTTGGATCCGGTGACGACTGCGAGCTTTCCCGACAGGTCCGGCACCGTTGCGACGAGATTGGTGGCCATCGAGCATCACTCCCTTGTTTCGGCGCCTGATTTTAGTGTGCGCTTGGTGGCCGGCGGTGACACACTTCGCGTGTGAGCAGCGAAAGACCTGCCAAATTGTCGCGGACGGTTGCCATCTGGCTGATGGTCGTTGCGGTTGTCGGCTTCATTGCCACCCTGGTGCTCAACGCGTTCTTCCTCGACGACTACGACGCTTACGGGGAGGTGCCCATCCCCGGTTCGGCCAGTCTGCACCTGCCCCGCGGTGAGGTGACCATCAGCCTGCACGCCGAGGTGATCGGCAGCCCGAACGGGGGCGGCCTGCCGGTACCGCCGATGGGTGTCACCATCGTCCCACCCAACGGCGTCGCGGATCCCACGGTGACGGAAAACGTCGGCTCCACAACGACAGTCAACAACGACGCACACGTGCGGGTCTGGGTCGCCCAGGTCCCGGCCGACGGCACCTACAACATCAGCACCGACGGCAAGGTCGGCGGCTTCATCGACCCGCGGCTGGCCTTCGGCCACGGCAGTCCGATCGGATTTTTGGTGTGGGTGTTCGTCGGCATGTTCGCCGTGGGCCTCGTCGCGTCGATCGTGGCCTCGACGTGGCTGGGCCGCATGCGTCGCAAGGAGATTCCCGCCGCGGCCTTGGGTGCACCCGACTACCAGTTTCCGGTCACCCCGGTCGTGAAGCCGCCGGTGACCGGCGTGCCGCACGAGCCGAGCGATGAGGGTGTTCGGTTGGAACGACTGAAAATAATTGCGGCACTGCGTGATTCCGGAGCTTTGACCGACGCTGAATTCGAAGCGGAGAAGCGCAGGATCCTCGAGGGCCGCTAGCCGTCAGTGGCTCTTCAGTGGCCCCGGGCCACCCATTCGTCGTAGTGCACGATCTCGTCACCGATGCTGGTGCTGTCGCCGTGGCCGGTGTAGACGACGGTGTCGGCGGGCAGCGACCCGAGTCGACCGGAGATCGACTGCAGAATCGTCGGGAAGTCCGAGAACGACCGCCCGGTGGCGCCGGGTCCGCCGGAGAACAGGGTGTCGCCGCTGAACACCGCGCCCAACTCAGGGGCGTACCAGCACACCGAGCCCGGCGAGTGTCCCGGCGTGTGCAGCGCGTGCAGTTCGATGCCGGCGACGCTGAGCGTCTCGTCGTCGGACACCGCACGAAAGCTTTTGTCCGGGTGCGTCATCCGCCACAACACATCGTCAGCGGGATGCAGCAGGACTGGCGCGTCGAGCGTCTCGCCGAGTTGGGGTGCGACGGTGACGTGGTCGTTGTGGCCGTGCGTGCAGACCACTGCCACCACGTTGCGTCCGCCGACGGCAGCCACGATCGGCTCCGCGCTGTGGGCTGCGTCGAAGACCAGCACATCGGAGCCGTCGCCGACCAACCAGATGTTGTTGTCGACTTCCCAACTGCCGCCGTCGAGTTCGAAGGTGCCGTGCGTGACGATGCGTTCGATGTTCGGCATCTACAGGATCACCACCGAGCGCAGCACCGTGCCGCCGTGCATTTTGTGGAATGCCTCCTCGACGTCGTCGAGCCCGATGCGTTCGGAGACGAACTTCTCCAGCGGCAGCCGGCCCTGCAGGTAGAGATCGATCAGTGTGGGGAAGTCGCGCTCCGGCAAGCAGTCGCCGTACCAGGACGACTTCAGCGAGCCGCCGTGTGAGAAGAAGTCGACCAGCGGCATCTCGAGTTGCATGTCCGGTGTCGGAACACCCACCAGCACAACGGTTCCCGCAAGGTCTCGAGCATAGAAAGCCTGCTTCCAGGTCTCCGGCCTGCCGACGGCGTCGATCACCACGTTGGCGCCGAAACCATCGGTCAGATCCTGGATGGTCGTGACGACATCGAGCTCGCGGGCGTTGACGGTGTGGGTCGCGCCGAACGTGCGGGCCCAGTCGAGCTTGGTGTTGTCGGTGTCGACGGCGATGATCCGCCTGGCCCCGACCAGCGCCGCCCCGGCGATCGCCGCGTCGCCCACGCCGCCGCAACCGATCACCGCCACGGTGTCGTCGCGGGTGACCGCACCGGTGTTGATCGCCGCGCCGAGGCCTGCCATCACCCCGCAGCCCAGCAGGCCGGCCACCGCCGGGTCGGCCTCGGGATTGACTTTGGTGCACTGACCGGCGGCCACCAGCGTCTTGTCGGCGAAGGCGCCGATGCCGAGCGCCGGCGTCAGCTCGGTGCCGTCGGTGAGCGTCATCTTCTGCTCGGCGTTGAACGTGTCGAAGCACAGCTGCGGCCTGCCGCGCTTGCAGGCCCGGCACTGACCGCAGACCGCGCGCCAGTTGAGCACGACGAAGTCGCCCGCCTCGACGGCGGTGACGCCGTCGCCGACCGCCTCGACGGTGCCCGCGGCCTCATGGCCGAGCAGGAACGGGAACTCGTCGTTGATGCCGCCTTCGCGGTAGGTCAGGTCGGTGTGGCAGACCCCGCACGCGGTGATGTCGACAACGACCTCGCCCGGACCGGGATCGGGGATGACGATGTCGACGACTTCGACGGGTTCGCCCTTTTTCCGCGAGATCACCCCGCGCACTGTCTGGCTCATGCCACCAACCTAGTGCTTGGTCGGTCGCTGGATTGGGCGGCTCCTGTTGTCCCTACCTCCATCCCGATCCACGAGTTCTGCAGTAAATTTCTCAGACGGTCATTGGAATAGGGGCGAAAGAATGCGATCAGCGGTCTCCAGATTGGGCGTGGCCGGCCTGGTCGTGCTCATTGTTTGTACCTACGGCGCGTTGGTTGTGCTTTATTCCGACACCGTTGTGGGCACTGCGGCCAACAATCTCAGCGACAACCCGGGAATCGTCGACCAGACCACGGCGACATTCACTGTGGAACAAATGGAGCCGAATAACACCGGTCTCGTTGCCAATCTGGCTGTTTCACCAGGATCCGGGTTGCTGGATCCGGTAACCCACCGCCTCAAGGAAGATCTCGTTCTCGTCGTCCGATCCGCGGTTACGCCTGTTCGCCGCCCCTACGCGAAAGGAATGCTTCCCGGCGTGTTTCCGGTCGCGCTGACCCTCGCGGGGCACGTGGAACGTTGGCCATTCGATGTTTACCATTCGGGCCCAGTCGAGGTTCAACTCATCCACGGCACTGAAGGCCAGCGTCCGCCCGAACTCGTACCTTCGACATTCATCGACCATCTGCCGGGTTTGATTGTCAGCGCCCGGAAAGCCGGTGAACACGAGTCGTATCGATTGAATGTGCAGCGGTCGCTGAGCACCGCGCTGTTCGCCGTCGTTGTCGTCGCCGTCCTCATCACCATTGCCGTATTGGGCGCGGTCGTCGCCGTTCAGACGCTGCGCAACCGACGACAATTCCAGCCGCCGATGACGACGTGGTACGCGGCGATGCTCTTCGCCGTCGTACCGCTGCGAAATGCACTCCCCGGCGCGCCGCCATTCGGTGCGTGGGTCGATGTCACGATTGTGCTCTGGGTGATCGTCGCGCTGGGGGTTGCAATGCTGATCTACATCAGTTGCTGGTGGCGACATCTCGGGCCGGTAGCCGACAAGCGGGCTTGACGAAGATGGCCCGGCTTCTTCGCTGCCGTGGCGCGCCCGCATCGTTGCCGGGCTAGGCTCCTGCGCGATGGCCGGACTTCCAGTACTCCACGCGCTCGACGACTGGCCGGTGTCGAACGCGGCCGCCGCGGTGGTCGGCCCATCGGGTGTCCTGGCCAGCCACGGTGACACCGATCGGCAGTTCGCGCTGGCGTCGGTGACCAAGCTGCTGGTGGCGCGGGCCGCGCAGATCGCGATCGAGGAAGGCGCGGTCGAGTTGGATGCCGCGGCCGGTCCGCCGGGCTCGACGGTCCGGCATCTGCTGGCTCACGCTTCGGGTTTGGCGATGCTCAACGGACAGACGTTGGCCAAGCCCGGCGCCCGCCGGATCTACTCCAACTACGGCTTCGCGGTGCTCGCCGAGACTGTTCAGCAGGCGACCGAGATCGAGTTCGGCCGCTATCTGTTCGAGGCGGTCTTCGAACCATTGGGAATGTCCGCCACCCGTCTCGACGGCGGGGCGCAAGCGGCCGGCTACGGGGCGACGTCGACGGTCGTCGATCTGGCCGGGTTCGCGGGCGACCTACTTACGCCCGCGACCGTGTCGGCCGAGATGCACGCGGACGCGATCACTGTGCAATTTCCGGGTCTCGACGGCGTTCTGCCGGGCTACGGAGTTCAGCGGCCCAACGATTGGGGTCTTGGCTTCGAGATCAGGGACTCGAAATCACCGCACTGGACAGGGGCGTCCAACTCGCCGAACAGCTACGGTCATTTCGGCCAGTCAGGCACGCTGATCTGGGTAGATCCATCCGCCCAGCTATCTCTGGTGGTGCTCACCGACCGCGATTTCGGCGAGTGGGCGCTGCCGGTGTGGCCGGCGCTCGCGGACGCGGTGCTGGCCGCGTATAACTCGCACTAGCGCAACAAGGGCCTCACAAGGCACAATAGACACGCAAGACACAAAGATCGTTATATCTGCTCGTCGGGTTCACCAGGTCGTTGGGGAAGACGTCCCTCGTGGAGCCGAAGGAGCAAGAGATGCGTTCGTCGAACCAGTTCGCCGACGTGACGACAGGCGTGGTGTACATCCACGCCTCGCCCGCCGCGGTATGTCCGCATGTGGAGTGGGCGTTGTCGTCGACGCTGGCTTCCAAAGCGAACCTCAAGTGGACCGCGCAACCGGCCATGCCCGGGCAGCTGCGCGCGGTGACCAACTGGGTCGGTCCGGTGGGTACCGGCGCCCGGTTGGCCAATGCGCTGCGCTCCTGGACTGTGCTTCGCTTCGAAGTCACCGAGGACGCCAGCGCGGGCGTCGACGGCCACCGGTTCTGCCACACGCCGCAACTCGGTCTGTGGAGCGGCGCCATGAGCGCCAACGGGGACGTGATGATCGGGGAGATGCGGCTGCGCTCGATGATGGCCGCCGGCGCCGACGCACTCGCTGCCGAACTGGACTCGGCGCTCGGCACGGCGTGGGACGAAGCGCTCGAGGCCTACCGTGACGGCGGCGAAGGCGCCGAGGTGTCCTGGCTCAGCCGCGGA
>CAWIJT010000011.1:0-1020723 GCA_963836495.1 uncultured Actinomycetota bacterium
ATGTCTGATCCTGCTCGGCCTGTTCCCGCTGTTCGTGATGTTCATCATCACCGCGATCACCATGCAGCGGGAGCGGGCCTCGGGGACGCTGGAGCGCATCCTGACCACCCCGCTGCGCCGACTTGACCTGCTGATCGCTTACGGCACAGCGTTTTCGATCGCCGCGGCGGCGCAGGCCATCGCGGCGTGTGCCGTGTCGTTCTGGGTGCTGGGCTTCGACACCGCAGGCAGTCCGCTGTGGGTGTTCGTCATCGCGATTGTCAACGCGGTACTCGGGGTCGGTCTCGGATTGTTGTGTAGCGCGTTCGCGCGGACGGAGTTTCAGGCGGTCCAGTTCATCCCGCTGGTGATGGTGCCGCAACTGCTGCTGGCGGGCATCATCATCCCGCGCGCACTGATGCCCACCTGGCTGCACTGGATCAGCAATGTGCTGCCGGCCAGCTATGCACTGGAGGCTCTACAGCAGGTGAGCGCTCATAGCGAGCTCACCGGTGTCGCGGTACGCGACATCGCGGTCGTCGTGGGCTTTGCGCTCGCGGCGTTGTGTCTGGCGGCCGCGACCTTGAAACGCCGGACACCCTGACGTGGCGACCACCGACGCCGGCCGCAAACGTCCCGGCCGACCTCCCGGAAACTCCAACACCCGCGAACGAATTCTGAAGAAGGCCCGAGATCTGTTCGCCCGCAATGGGATCAGCAATACTTCGATACGCGCTGTCGCCGCGGCCGCAGGGGTCGATTCCGCCCTGGTGCATCATTACTTCGGCACCAAGGAGAAATTGTTCGCCGCGGCCGTGCAGGTCCCGATCGATCCGATGGACGTGATCGGTCCGCTACAGGACGTGCCGGTCGAGGAACTCGGTCACGCGATCCTGTCAATGTTGTTGCCGCTATGGGACTCTGAGATCGGTGCCGGCTTCATCGCCACCCTGCGGTCGATAGTGGCAGGTTCGGAGGTCAACCTGTTTCGCACCTTCATCCAGGACGTGATCGCCGTCGAGGTGGGTAGCCGCGTCGACAGTCCTCCCGGCAGCGGCATCGTCCGCATCCAGCTCGTCGCATCCCAACTGGTGGGTGTGATCATGACGCGCTACATCCTCGAGTTGGAACCGTTCGCGTCGCTACCCGCTCAGCAGATCGCGGACACCATCGCGCCGAATCTGCAGCGCTACCTCACTGGGGATTTGCCGGACCTGCCTGCGCCATGAGCCGCGCATGCTCGTCGTCATCGACCTCGGTCGCCTCATCGACCAACAACACCGGGATGTTGTCCTCGATCCGGTAGGCACGGTGCAGCCGTGGGTTGTACAGCAGCTCCTGGCCCTGCGTGTTGACCAGCAACAGCGGACCTCGATCGGCCGGGCAGACCAAGATCCGCAGCAGCGTCTGGTCAATCACGTTCGCTCCCAACGTTATTGCGCACCGGACAACTCGGCTCTCGCGGGACCGGTCAGGCGCCGAAATTGATTCGCCTGCGCGTCGAAGAACCACGCGTGCCGTCCTGCCTTGGGGATGCCGCCCGCCCGCAACGCGCTGACGGTCGGTCGGTATGTAGCGCTGAGCTTCAGCTCCGGCACGACGTGCACGATGTCGGGTCCCAGTCCGAACGGCATGGCGGCTACTGCCTCGGTGAGGTCGGCTGCCGTGATCGTCGCACCGGGACGCGTCGTCACCGCGCTCACCGCGACCTGGTGGCCGTCCATCGACACCCCGTAGGTCACCGCGAGGTCGACCGCGGGCAGGAGCCCGAGCGCATCGGTGATCGGGTCGCAGAACACGACGCCGCGTTCGGTATGCACTGGCGTACCGCGCCTACCCACCAGCCAGAAGTCGCCGTCGGTGTCGCGGCGGAACAGATACTCGGTGGAGATCCAGGTGTCGGCGGGACCGAAGACACCTCGTTTGACCGAGGCGCTGGGATCTATCGGCCCGCGGGGCTCAGCGAGCAGCACACCGACTTCGTTCGCGTCTGGGATGCGCACCAGCCCGCGTTCGTTCTCCAGGATCAGATCATGTTCGGCGTCGTAAGCGCCCAGCTCGACCCGTCCCGCTCCGGGCAGCGGCCGGCCCTTGCTGCCGATCTTGGCACCGGACACATTCGCCAGCACGGCGTGCCCATCGGTGGTCGCAAAGAATTCGACGACATTCGCCGGCGCGAACACGTCGACGATCCGCTGCCATACACCGGTCGGCATACCCGACCCGATGAACAGCCGGACCGGGTGGTTTCCCTGGAGTGCGAACGCCGGGTCGTCAATGACGTCGCGAAGCAGGGCCCACGTGTAAGTGACGACGGTGACGCCGTACTGATGGAGTTCGGCGACGAAACGTTCGGGTCTCAGTCCGCGGGACAGCGCGATGCGCGTGCCGCCGACCACTGCACCACCGAGGCTGACCAGCAGCCCCGACTCGTGGTGCAGGGGTGTGAGGCAGTACACCGTGTCGGTGCGCCCCAGCGCCGCCGCGGAGGCGGTACCAAAGGCGGACAACGCCCAGCGGTAGTTGGTGATCTGTTTGGCGACGAGTTGTCCGCTGGCGGTGCTGAACCCGATGAACGCGATATCCCGCGCGTAGCCGGGGTTGGGCCGGTACCAGGCCGGGAATTCGACCGCGTCGGGGTCGATCTTCTCCATGTCGATCACATTGTCGTCATCGGAGAGATGCAGATCACGGGCTTCACCGCCGCCCAGAACCAGGATCTGTACGGGTAGTTGGCGTGCGGTCTCGAGATTGGTGGGGTCAGTGATGATTTCGCTCACTCCCCCAACCCGGACCTCGGCAGCCAGGTCGACATCCGGTTGCAGAAGCACCGCGACGGCCCCCAACCGCGACAGTGCGGCGATGGCGACGAGTGCGCTCGGGCGGGTTTCCATCAACACACCGACGTGCTCGCCCTGGCGGATCCCGACTGCGATCAAACCGCGCACGACGTTGTCGATACGACGGTTGACCGCCTCGTAGGTGTGAACGCGGCCGTCGAACAGCAGGAATTCACCGTTGGGGGCGTCGTGCGCCTGTTCGCCGATGATCCGACCCAGCGAGATCCGGGTGTGGTCGTTGATCTGGCCCAACCGGGCCAATCGAGGCAGCGTCCGCACCGTCTCGACGGCCAGCGTTCGCATGGATTTGTTCGCCGCGAAAACGGCGTCGGCCGCTCCGCGAACAAGGGTCAACGCCACCTCGGACGCCTCGCCGAGGCCGTGCATCATCCGCGAACTGAGTGCGACGCCGCGGTCGTCCGGTTCGGTTGGTTGATCGGCCATCGGGAAGATGTCGGTCGGCTTCTTGCCGTTCCCGGAAATCCACAGCGCCCAATCGGCGACAGTCGGCCACGACTCCTGCGCCGCTCTGGATCCGACAACCAGACCGAAATGACCTGTCCGGATGAGGTATTCGTAAACCTCGGCATTGGGCGCTGCGCGCCGGATACCGCGCACCGCGGCCGGCTGACCGATGTCGTCGACTTCGCCGACGAAAGCCAGCACAGGACAGGTGATATCGGTCAGCGTCACCAATTGGCCGTTGATCGCGAAACCGCCGGTCATCATCCGGTTATGCGCGATGAACTGCTTGAGCAGTTCGGAGATTGCCGGTCCGGACCAGGCGATCCAGCCTTCCGACTCCAGGAATCTGCGCTGGGCTTCGCGCGGCAGCAGCGCTTCGCGATCGTGCAGTTGGCGCACGAAATCGACTCGCGCTTTGGCGGTTTTGAGCGGGTCCAGCATCTGAAAGCCGGTGCGCGCCAGCCACCCTGGGATATCGAGGCGGTTGAAGACGTGGTCAGCCATGAAATTGGCGATACCGGGAGCCAAGTTGGGCGGAAGTCCCATCGGCAGGGCCGCCAGGGTATCGACGGGAGACCCGAACGTCACGATGCTGGCGATGCTTTTCGAGCGCCGGTAGGCCGCTGCCTGGTAGCAGAACATCCCGCCTTGCGAATAACCGGTGACGTGCACGTCTTGACCGGTGACGTCGGTGATGGCGTCGATCGCCTCGCTCAGCGCGACGATGTGGTCCGCCAGAGTGCGGCGCATTCCGCCTTCGATCTCGTCGGGTGAGCCGAAGTCGATGACCCATGGGTCCAGACCGGCGGCATGCAGGATGCCTACCGCGCCATCCTCGCGGGTGACGTCGAACATGTTCGCCGACATCATCATCGGGTGCACCAGCAGCACTGGCGGGCCTGCCTGAGGGTGCCCCGGGCGGCTGTCCGGCGGGTAGTACCGCCGGAGCTTGTACATCGGCGTGCTCTCCACGACCTGTGACGGTGACGGGGAGTTGCCCGTTTCCAGGCCGCCGAGGCGCAATACTTCCAGGCCGTTCTGGGCTGTCGCGATCAGACGCTCGACCGGCCGGGTGACCGCCGAAAACTTCAGATCCATGCCGCGGCTCCCCTCGAACGAAGACCATCGTGTGCTGCGCGTGGGCCTGACAGCGTGCACATCATGGCATATCGCAGGGGGTGGACCCGTTGCTTTCGTCACGGTGCCGGCCCGCCGACCAGCCTAGTCTTTCTGCCTCGCGACCCGCCCTGATGCAGCGGCCGTCTAGGGTTTGCACAGTGGCACACCTGCTGGGGGCCGAGGCCGTGCACCTCGAATATCCGACCCAGGTTGTGTTCGAATCTGTGACGGTCGGAGTCGGCGACGGCGACCGCATCGGCATCGTAGGCCGCAACGGTGACGGCAAATCCAGTTTGCTGGGCCTCTTGACCGGTCAGCTGCGTCCGGACTCCGGGCGGGTCACCCAGCGCAGCGGTCTGCGCGTCGGCGCAGTGGGCCAGACCGACACTCTCGATTCGACCAGCACGGTCGGGTGGACGCTGGTCGGCGACCGGCCGGAACACGAGTGGGCCGGCGACGCGCGCACCCGCGACGTGGTCAGCGGCCTGGTGGCCGACATCGACTGGAACGCCGCAATCGGCACGCTCAGCGGTGGCCAGCGGCGGCGGGTCCAACTGGCCGCCCTGCTGATAGACGATTGGGACGTCATCGCGCTCGACGAGCCGACCAACCACCTCGACATCGAGGGCATCACCTGGCTGGCCGCGCACCTCGGTCAGCGTTGGGCCCGCAGCACCGGCGGGCTGCTGTTGGTGACGCACGACCGCTGGTTCCTCGACGAGGTGGCGACCACCACGTGGGAGGTGCACGACGGAATCGTCGAGCCTTTCGAGGGGGGCTATGCCGCCTACGTGCTGCAGCGCGTCGAACGGGATCGGCAGGCCGCAGTGGTGGAGTCCAAGCGGCAGAACCTGATGCGCAAGGAGTTGGCGTGGCTGCGCCGCGGTCCCCCGGCCCGCACGTCGAAACCGAAGTTCCGCATCGACGCGGCCAACGAGTTGATCGCCGATGTCCCACCGCTACGCAACACCGTCGAGTTGGCCAAACTCGCCACCGCGCGGCTGGGCAAGGACGTCATCGATCTGCTGGACGTATCAGTCTCGTTCGACGGCCGGCCCGTGCTGCGCGATGTCGAATGGCGAATAGGGCCCGGTGAGCGCAGTGGCATCGTCGGGGCCAACGGTGCGGGCAAGTCGACGCTACTCGGGCTCATCACCGGAGCCGTCCAACCTGACACCGGAAAAGTCAAGCGCGGCAAGACCGTTCGACTCGGGATACTCGACCAGCGTGGTGATGAGCTGACTCCGTTGGCCAACGAACGCGTCGCTGATGTGATCGGGCGTCTGCGCGCCGGATACGACGTCGACGGCCGCGATATGACGCCGGCGCAATTGCTGGAGCGGTTGGGGTTCGCCGGTGCCCAATTGTCTGCGCGCGTCGACGAGTTGTCCGGAGGGCAGCGCCGCCGGTTGCACCTCATGCTCACGCTGTTGGCCGAACCCAATGTGCTGCTGCTCGACGAGCCGACCAACGATGTGGACACCGACATGCTGGCGGCGACCGAGGACCTGCTCGACTCCTGGCCAGGCACCCTGATCGTGGTGTCGCACGATCGCTACCTGCTCGAACGTGTCACCGATCAGCAGTACGCGATTCTCGACGGCCGACTGCGGCACCTACCCGGCGGTGTGGACGAGTACCTACGGCTGGCCGCGCAAGCGTCCAGGCAGGCCTCCACGCCGGCAGCCGCAAGACCGTCCGACTCCGCAGAGATGTCGGGGGCTGACCTTCGCGCCGCCCAGAAGCAGATCGCGTCCATCGACCGGAAGCTGGTGCGGCTGGCCGAACAGATCGCGGGAAAACATCACGAACTCGCCGAATACGACCAATCCGACCATGTCGGCATAGCCCGCCTCACCGAGCAATTGCGCGAATTAGAGGGGGATGTCGCCGAGTTGGAAAGCCGATGGCTGGAACTTTCCGAAGTGGTTGAGTAAGTCCGGAATTGACGACCGGATAAATACTCCGGAAATTTGGACTTCCCGACCGTATGATACCGCTGGTATTACGTTCGCGGGCATTGAAAGCGACGCCGGTCAGCGTCATTTAATATTCCCGGAGAGCGAATGTCGCTTGCCCAGCATTTGGTAACCGCCTATGACAGGTCGAGAGATGTCCGCAGTGACGCCACGTCGATTCCCGCTCGCTGTGTTAGCGACGGTCGGCCTGCTGGTTTTCGCGGGAATGCTATTGATCGGCCTTGGCGGTGCAGGCCCTACTGGTGTCTCCGTCATCGGCCCGGCGGGTTCTGTGGTCATGGCGCTGTTTGCCACCGGCTGTGCGGTCAATGCCGCCCGGGCCGGACGAGCCGGTCAACGTCGCGCGTGGCTTGCCATGGCTATCGGGTTGGGTGGCTGGACAGCCGGTACGGGCGTGTGGTGCTACGTCGCTCTGGGCGGCACGGCGCCGATCTCGACTTCCTCGGCGGCCGACATCGGCTATCTGGTGTTGCCGTTATGCGCTTCGGCCGCAGCGCTTCTGGTTCCCGCTCGCGATGACTCCAGATTCGGCATCGGTCTGCTGATCGACGGGTTTATCGTCGCCGCCTCGTTGTTCGTGGTGTTGGGCAGTCTGGTGATGGGCCGGATGGACATGGTCGGCTTCCCGGGGATGATGTTGGCCATCATCACGGCGTTTTACATCGGGATTGTCGCGATGGCGCTCATCGTCGTCCGGAAAGCCAAGCCGGGCAACCGGCTCTCGACAGGGCTACTCTCCGCGGGGTTCGCCGCCATCGGTATCGCTGGGGCGATTCACATCTATGTGCAAAATCCGCACCAAGTGCCAGATGACGTCGTCACTCTCGGATGGTTTAGCGGCACATACTTCCTGGCACTGTCGGCAATCAACTCCCGGCCGGGACCCGAACTCGACACTAGTCAGTCCTGGCGATCGTCGAGGCTCTACATGTGGCTGCCGTATCTGCCGACGGTGGTCGCGGTCGTCGTCACTGCCGTGCATTTCTGGCCCGCGGATCGCCGCGATCAGTTCGTCTTCGCGGCGGATCTGCTACTCATCGTCACCGTGCTGGTGCGCTACTTGCTGGGGCTCGACCGGAAGCAACGTCTGATCGCGGCGGTGACCGACGCCGCCCTGCGGGATACGGTGACCGGCCTGGCAAATCGGCGATCACTCGATGAACGGCTGGCCCACGCGGTGCAGTTGCACCGGCGCCTCGGTGTCCCGGTCAGCTTGCTGAGAGTCAGAGTCGACGACTTTCACCTCGTCGACGACACGCTGGGTTACGCAGCCAGCGACGAATTTCTGCGCAAAATCGGGGCACGGATGCAGGCCGCGGTGCGCGCAGGCGACACCCTCGCGCGGATGGGCGGCAACGAATTCGCCATTTTGGTCGAAGACCGCCCGGAAGTGGCAGCGGGGCTGGCCGAACGGCTTGCTCGATCGTTCGACAGCGCTCTCGAAATCAGCGACAGTCACATCTTCGTCCGTCTGAGCGTGGGTGTGACGTCGGCTGAATCAGACCACCACGCGCCGCTGACCGCGCGCGATCTCCTTGATCAGGCCGCAGCGGCACGGTCCTGCGCCGAGCAGACCAGCGCAACGGAAGTGCAGACGTACACGCCTGAGATGGACGCGCGGTCCGGCAGGCGCCGGGCCGTCCGCGAGGGCGTCGCCAGACTGCAGTTGCTCTCGGACCTGCGACGCGCCATCGACGACCGCTTGCTCACTCTGGTGTATCAGCCCCAATTCGAGGTTTTGAGTGGTGCAGTCTGCGGCGCCGAAGCGCTATTGCGCTGGGAACACCCAGCTTTGGGCAATTTGGAGCCCGGCGAATTTCTCCCATTGGTTCGCGAGCACGGACTGATGGACGCCGTCACCGACATGGTGTTGTCCCGGGCGGTCGCCGACGCCTCGCGTTGGCGCCAGGCGGGCACCTCGATCAGGGTCGCCATCAATCTGTGGGCGCCCAACCTCGATGACGACACCTTGCCGGACCGCATCATGTCCGTGTTGGACGCGCACGGCATGTCGCCCAGCTTGTTGACGGTTGAGATCACCGAGGAAGTGGTGGTGGCCGACTTCGCGAAGGGACGAGCTGTGCTCAATCGGTTGCGGGAGCCTGGCATCCGGGTGGCGATCGACGACTTCGGCAGCGGCTACTCCGCTCTCACGTACCTCCGTGAGCTGCCGGTCGACGAGGTCAAACTCGACCGACAGCTCATCGCGCCGATCCTCTATGACCGACGCGCCGCGACGATCGCACGCTCGGTCATCGAGCTGGCGGCGGAGTTCGATATAGCCAGTGTGGCCGAAGGGGTCGAAAACGAGGGGACAGCGCAGTGGCTCAAGGAATTCGGCTGCGATGTCGTCCAGGGCAATTACTTCTGCTTGCCGCTACCCGCCGGCGAGATTCCCTACGTTCAGTCAAGTCCGCTGCCAGACATCATCATCTGACCGCCGAAATCCTCTAGCGGGTCAGTTGTTCCCGGAACCGCTCGGCGGTAGCGCGGACTGAGTCGAGTTGCCGGGCAACCTGGGTGGGCGCGGTGCCGCCGCGCGCATCACGTGACGACACCGACCCCTCGATGGTGAGCACGTCCCGCACATGCGGGGTCAGCTCGTCGCTGATGGCAGCAAGCTGGTCGTCGCTCAGCTCCTCGAGCCCGACGCCGAGCTTTTCGGCGATCTGCACGGCCGCACCTGCGGCCTCGTGGGCATCCCGGAACGGAACGCCCTCGCGCACAAGCCACTCGGCGATGTCAGTGGCGAGGGTGTAGCCGGCGGGGGCCAGTGCCGCCATGCGCTCGACATCGAAGGTCAACGTGGCGACCAGCCCGGCCATCGCCGGCAGTAGCAGCTCGAGCTGCGCCACCGAGTCGAACACCGGCTCCTTGTCTTCTTGCAGATCCCGGTTGTAGGCAAGCGGCTGGGCCTTCAGCGTCGCCAGCAGGCCGGCCAGGTTTCCGATCAGCCGACCAGACTTCCCGCGGGCCAATTCGGCGATGTCGGGGTTTTTCTTCTGCGGCATGATCGAGCTGCCCGTCGACCAGGAATCGTGCAAGGTGACATAGCCGAATTCGGTTGAGCTCCAGATGATGATGTCCTCGGCGAGTCGCGACAGATCGACACCGATCATGGCCAGCACGAATGCCGCCTCCGCCGCGAAATCCCGCGAGGCGGTCGCATCGATCGAGTTGTCGGCGGCCGCGGCAAAGCCGAGTTGTTCGGCGATCGCGTCGGGGTCCAAGCCCAACGACGAGCCGGCCAAAGCTCCGGAGCCGTAGGGAGATACCGCGGTGCGCGCATCGAGGTCGATGATTCGGTCGACGTCACGCAGCAGCGGATGGGCGTGCGCCAGCAGGTGGTGCGCCAACAGGATGGGCTGGGCCGACTGCATGTGCGTCTTGCCCGGCATGACGGCGCTCGGGTGCGCGGCGGCCTGGGCGGCCAGCGCGCCGACGAGATCCAATGCCCCGTCCGCGACCCGGCGGATCGCGTCGCGCAGCCACATCCGAAACAGCGTGGCTACCTGATCATTTCGCGAACGGCCTGCCCGTAGCCGTCCACCCAGCTCGGGCCCGACCCGATCGATCAGACCCCGCTCCAGCGCGGCATGCACGTCCTCATCGGTGACCACCGGGGTGAAGCTCCCGTCGGCGACGTCATCGGCGAGGCTGTCCAGACCGGCAAGCAGACCGTCGCGCTGATCCTCGGTCAGCAGACCGGCATTGAACAGCACCACCGCATGTGCCTTGGATGCGGTGACGTCGTATGGCGCCAGCACCCAGTCGAAGTGGGTGGATCGACTCAGCGCGATCAGCGCATCGGACGGGCCGTCGGCGAACCGTCCGCCCCACAGCGACCCTTCGTTGGTAGTCACTGTTGGTCGGCAGCCAGATCCCGGCGGGCAGCCAGCTTGGACGACAGCCCGTGCACGTAGACGAACCCCTTGGCGTTGGACTGGTCGAAGGTGTCGCCTTCGTCGTAGGTGGCGAGGTTGAAGTCGTAGAGCGACTCGGCACTGCGCCTGCCATTGACGGCAATATGCCCGCCGTGCAACACCATTCGGATCTCACCCGACACATGTTCCTGCGTCTTGGCGACGAAGGTCTCCAGCGCCGTCTTCAAAGGTGAGTACCACAGGCCGTCGTACACCAATTCGGCCCAACGCTGGTCGGTGTGCCGTTTGAACCGGCCCAACTCGCGCTCGAGAGTGACGTGCTCGAGTTCGGTGTGCGCCGTGATGAGCACCATCGCGCCGGGCGCTTCGTAGATCTCCCGACTCTTGATGCCGACCAGGCGGTCCTCGACCACATCGAGGCGCCCGACACCCTGCGCGCCGGCCCGCCGATTGAGTTCCTCGATGGCCTGCAGCACCGATACCGGCTTGCCGTCGATCGAGACCGGGACGCCGCGCTCGAAGCCGACGATCACCTCGTCAGGGGTGTTCCAGTTGACGGTCGGATCTTCGGTGTAGTCGTAGACGTCCTTGGTAGGCGCGTTCCAGAGGTGTTCCAGGAAGCCGGTTTCCACGGCGCGGCCCCAGACGTTCTGGTCGATCGAGAACGGAGAGCGCTTGGTGACGTTGATCGGGATGGCGTTCTCTTCAGCGAACGCGATGGCCTTTTCCCGCGTCCATGCGTAGTCGCGGACCGGCGCCAATACCTCCAGATCCGGTGCCAGGGAGGCGAATCCGACCTCGAAGCGGACCTGGTCGTTGCCTTTGCCGGTGCACCCGTGCGCGACGATGCCGCCACCGTGAGCGCGGGCTGCGGCGACCAGATGCTTGACGATCAACGGCCGGCTGATCGCCGACACCAACGGGTAGCGATCCATGTACAAGGCGTTGGACAAGATGGTGGGCAGGCAGTACTGCTCGGCGAATTCGTCACGGGCGTCGACCACGACCGCTTCGACCGCACCGCAGTCCAGCGCACGCTGGCGCACCACCTCCATGTCCTCACCGCCCTGACCGAGGTCGATCGCGACGGCGACGACCTCTCGGCCGGTCTCCTTGCCGATCCAGCTGATCGCCACCGAGGTGTCCAAACCGCCGGAATACGCCAAGATGACGCGCTCGGACATGAACTGATCTCCTTAGATAGTGCGGTTACGACAGGTCTTGAATCGTGGCTGCGAGTTCTGCGCCGGTCATCGGCTCGCGGGCCGCCACGAAGATGGTGTCATCCCCGGCGATGGTCCCGACGACGTACGGCAACGCTGCCCGGTCGATCGCGCTCGCCAGGTAGTCCGCCGCGCCCGGCGGGGTGCGTAGCACGGCGAGATTCCCAGTGGCGTCGGTGGACACCAGTACCTCGCTCAACAGCCTCGACAGCCGTGCGGTGCCACCGGACACCCCGCGCAGTGGGCTGCCGTCCTCGGGCACGACGTAGACGCCGACACCGCCGTCCGCGCCGCGCAGCTTCACCGCACCGAGCTCTTCCAGATCGCGGGAGAGAGTGGCCTGGGTGACCTCGACGCCGTCGGCGGCCAGCAGCGCGGCCAGCTCGCTTTGGCTGCGGACTTCCGCTGAGGACAGCACGGCCACGATGCGAGCCTGCCGTCCCACCCGGGTGATTTCCGGAGTTGCCTTCGAGCGCGTCATGTCGATTGCTCCAGCAGCCACACCAGCAGCGCCTTCTGTGCGTGCAACCGGTTCTCGGCCTCGTCCCACACCGCGCTGTGCGGGCCGTCGAGCACGTCATCGGTGATCTCGTGACCGCGATGGGCCGGAAGGCAATGCAGCACGACGGCTTCCGAGTCAGCCTTGGCCAGCAGCCCGGCATTGAGCTGAAACGGCCGGAACGGCCGGACTCGGTCGAGCCCGTCGTCCTCCTGACCCATCGAGGTCCAGGTGTCGGTCACCAGCACGTCGGCGCCAGACGCCGCCGCGACCGCATCCGGTGTGACGGTCACGGAGCCTCCGGTTGAGTCGGCTCGGCGCTGCGCATCGGCGAGCACCGATGGCAGCGGCGCGAATCCGTCCGGCGCGGCCACCGTGACGTGCATGCCCGCGGTGACACCGCCCAGCATCAGCGAGTGCGCCATGTTGTTGGCGCCGTCGCCGAAGTAGGACATCCGCAAGCCGTGCAACGATCCTTTGCGTTCGACGAGGGTCTGCAGATCGGCAAGGACCTGACAGGGATGGAACTGGTCGGAGAGCGCGTTGACGATCGGGACCGTCGCGGTCGACGCCATCGCGGTGAGCCGCACCTGCCCGAAAGTCCGCCACACGATGGCATCGACGTAGCGGGACAACACTTTCGCGGTGTCCTGGAGAGTCTCCTCGCGGCCCAGTTGAGTGCTGCGGCCATCGACGACGACGGCGTGCCCACCGAGTTGAGCGATGCCGACTTCGAAGGAGAATCGGGTACGGGTGGAGTTTTTGTCGAAGATGACGGCGACTCCGCGTGGACCTTCCAGTGGGCGCCTGCTGAATGGGTCTTTTTTCAATTCGGCTGCCAGCTGGAGGACTTCGGCCTGCTCGACGGGCGTCAGGTCGTCGTCGCGCAGAAAGTGTCGAGTCATTGTGCCCCTTCGGCGGTATCCAGGATTGCCGGTAGCGCCGTGACAAAGGTGTCGATCTGATGCTCGGTGATGATCAACGGCGGCGCCAGTCGGATGACGTCGGGTGCCGGGGTGTTGACCAGGAACCCGGCGGTACGGGCAGCCGCTTCGACCTCTTTGGCGACCGGCGCGGTGAGCACCACGCCGCACAGCAGGCCCCGGCCGCGGACGTGGTCGATCAACGGGTGGTGCAGCGATTCGATGCTGTGGTGCAACGTCTTTCCCAACCCGCCGGCGTGCCGCACCAAGTCGTCGTCAGCGATCACGCGCAACACGGCCAGCGCCGCTGCAGTACAGATCGGGTTGCCGCCGAAGGTGCTGCCATGCAGGCCAGGGGTCATCAACTCGGCCGCCGGGCCGATCGCCAGGCACGCCCCGATGGGTAATCCACCGCCGAGGCCTTTGGCCATCGTCACAACGTCCGGCGTGATGCCGTCGTGTTGGTGAGCGAAAAACGTTCCGGTGCGTCCCATTCCGGTCTGGACCTCGTCGAGGACCAGCAGTGCGCCGTGTGCGGCGGTGATCTCGCGAGCGGCAGCCAGGTAGCCATCCGGCGGGACGATGATGCCGCTCTCCCCCATGATCGGCTCGAGGAATACCGCCGCGGTGTCGTCGCCGACCGCGCCGGCCAGTGCATCCGCGTCCCCGTACGGTACGTGGGTGACGTAGCCGGGCAGCGGCGCGAACGGCGCCTGCTTGGACGGCTGACCGGTCAGCGCCAGCGAACCCATCGTCCGGCCGTGAAAACCGCCTTGGGCCGCAACCAGTTTAGTTCGGCCCGTGAGGCGGGAGAGTTTGAAGGCCACCTCGTTGGCCTCGGTTCCCGAGTTACAGAAGAACACTCGGGCCTCGGCGTCGGCGCCGAGCAGGCCGACCAGTGCCTCGGCCAGCGCGATACCGGGTTCGGCGGCATACAGGTTGGAGGTGTGTCCCAGCGTCGACATCTGCCGGGTGACGGCGTCGATGATGGCGGGGTGCCCGTGGCCGAGCACGTTGACCGCGATGCCGCCGAGCAGATCGAGGTAGGACTTGCCGTCCACATCGGTGACCACAGCACCGCTACCGCTGGCCAAGGCGACCGGCGGGACGCCGTAATTGTTCATCATCACCGCGGACCACCGGTCCTGCAGCTGCTCCGTGCGGGTCATTTGGCGCCGCTCCACTCCGCCATTTCGGATCGCACTGCTCTGTTGATCGTCGCCGGCGCGGTCATACGCTCACCACTTTCGTGCCGGATCCCTGATCGGTGAACAGTTCGACCAGCACACAGTGTTCGACGCGGCCATCGATGACGTGAGCGCTCGGGACCCCGGCGTTCACCGCGTGCAGGCAGGCCTCGACTTTGGGGATCATGCCCGTTTCCAGCGTCGGGAGCAGTTGTGTCAATGCGGCGGAATCGATTTCGCTGACCAGTGAATCCCGGTCCGGCCAGCGGGTGTAGAGGCCTTCGACATCGGTGAGCATCAACAACTTCTCGGCTCCCAGCGCCTCGGCCAGTGCACCCGCAGCGGTGTCTGCGTTGATGTTGTAGACGACGCCGTCGATATCGGGGGCGAGCGTGGACACCACCGGAATCCTGTCGGCGGCAATCAGATCCAGTACGACGGCGGGGTCCACCGTCGCGATGTTGCCAACCAGGCCGATGTCGGTGTCGAGGCCGTCGATGCTGACGCTGCGCCGCACCGCGGTGAACAGGTTTGCGTCTTCGCCGGTGACGCCGACCGCATACGGGCCGTGGGCGTTGATCATGTTGACCAGCTCGCGGCCGACCTGACCGAACAGCACCATTCTCGCGACGTCGAGCACTTCAGGTGTGGTGACCCGGAATCCCCCTTTGAAATCACCGGCAATGCCCAGTCGTTTGAGCATGGCGCTGATCTGTGGGCCGCCGCCGTGCACGACGACCGGGTGAATGCCGCAGTTACGCAAAAATGCCATGTCCGCAGCGAATTCACGCCGCAGCGTGTCGTTGGTCATGGCGTTGCCGCCGTATTTGACGACGACGATCTTGCCGTGCAATTGGGTCAGCCAGGGCAACGCTTCGGCCAGTACCTGCGCTTTGACTTGAGTAGACAGCGTCTGGGTGCTCATGACGAGTAGGCCGAGTTCTCTTCGACGTACGCGTGTGAGAGGTCCGTGGTGTGGATAGCGGCCTGGGCAGTGCCGACCCCGAGGTCGACGAGCACCTCGATGTCGGTCGCGGACAGGTCGACGTCGCGGGCTCCCGGCGCGCCGACACCGTCGATGCAAACCGCTGAACCGTTGAACGACACGGTGATTCGGTCGGGATCGAGGTGTACCGGTGCCATCCCGACAGCGGCCAGCACCCGGCCCCAGTTCGGGTCGGAGCCGAACAGCGCGGTTTTCACCAGGCTGTCCCGCGCGATGACCCGCGCCGCGATCACCGCGTCGTCCTCGCTCGCCGCACCGGTCACGGTGACGGTGACGCGTTTGGTGACACCTTCGGCGTCGGCTTGCAACTGGGCGCACAGGTCAGCGCAGACCCGCAACACCGCATCGTCGAGGTTGGCCTGGCTCGGCGTGATTTCGCTTGCACCCGAAGCCAACAGCAGCACGGTGTCGTTGGTCGAGCAGCTGCCGTCGATGTCGAGCCGGTCGAACGTCCGCGAGGCAGCGCGGCGCAACGCCTGCTCGAGCGCTGCAGGCTCGGCGACGGCGTCGGTGGTGAGCACGCAGAGCATGGTGGCCAGCGACGGCGCCAGCATCCCGGCGCCCTTGGCCATGCCGCCGATCGTCCACTTGTCCGGGTGATGCAGCGCAACCTGTTTGGGCACGGTGTCGGTGGTCATGATCGCCCGGGCGGCCTCATCGCCGCCGCCGATCCCGCCGGCCATCTCCTGCACCAGGGTCACGATGCCTGCGAGGAGTTTGTCCATCGGTAGCCGGTCACCGATCAAGCCGGTCGAGCACACCGCGATGTCGATGGCCCCGGTCTCGGTACCCCACTCCGACAAGGCCGCGGCCACCTTCTCAGCAGTGGCGTGGGTGTCCTGAAAGCCGCCCGGACCGGTACAGGCGTTGGCGCCACCGGAATTCAGCACCACCGCCCGCAGCCGGCCGTCGGCGAGCACCTGGCGCGTCCACAACACCGGTGCCGCCTTGACCTGGTTGCGGGTGAATACACCAGCGGCCGCCTGATCAGGACCTTCGTTGAACACCAGAGCGAGATCGAGCCGCCCCGATGCCTTGATCCCCGCCGCGATGCCGCCGGCACGGAAACCGGCCGGCGCCGTGACGCCCTGCGTGCGGATCAGCGGCGAGACGTCGGTCAGGTCCGTCACGGCGCCACCCCGACCACCGAAAGACCCTCGGCCTCAGGCCAGCCCAATGCCAGGTTCATCGACTGCACGGCCGCACCACCGGTGCCTTTGACCAAGTTGTCGATCGCCGCGATGGCAACGAAAGTCGAGGCATCCTCGTCCACCGCGACCGCGATCTGGGCGGCGTTGCTGCCGATCACCGAACCGGTGCGGGGAAGTTGACCTTCGGGTAGCAGATGAACGAAAGGCTCAGCGTCATAAGCTTTCTCGTAGGCTGCTCGCAGCTGCGACAACGGCGACTGGGTGCGCGCCGTGCAGGTCGCCAGGATGCCCCGTGAGGTCGGGATGAGCACCGGTGTGAACGACACGGTGACGTCCCGGTCGGTGACCAGGCTCAGCCCCTGAATGATCTCGGGCGTATGCCGGTGGGCGCCGCCGATGCTGTAGGCCCGTGCCGATCCGATGATCTCCGACCCGAGCAGGTCGGTTTTCGCGGAGCGGCCCGCGCCAGAGGTCCCGCTGACCGCGACGACGGTCACGGCGGGCTCGATCAGGTCTTCGGCCATCGCGGGAAACAGCGCCAACAACGCGGCGGTGGGATAGCAGCCCGGGACGGCGATGCGCCGGGCGTCGCGCAACGCCTCGCGACCGCCGGGCAGTTCCGGCAGACCATACGGCCAGTGACCGGCGTGCGCGGAGCCGTAGAAGCGCTCCCACGCGCCCGCATCGGTCAAGCGGAAATCGGCGCCACAATCGACGATCAGCGTCTCCGGGCCGAGTTGTCGCGCCAACTCCGCCGAGTGGCCGTGCGGCAGTGCCAGGAAGACGACGTCGTGGTCACGCAGGAGGTCGACCTCCGTCGGTTCGAGCACCCGGTGAGCCAACGGCAGCAGATGGGGGTGATGCTCACCGAGCGCGCTGCCGCTATTGGCAGCGGCCGTCAACGCCCCGATCTCCAACCGTCCGTCCTGGTAGGCAGGGTGCCCGAGCAGCAACCGGAGGATCTCGCCGCCCGCGTAGCCGCTGGCACCGGCCACCGTCGCCCGCATCGCCCGCGTCATGCCACCCATCGTTGCATGACTATGCATAGCGTTGCAAACTCATTCTCGGCGCGGAATCAGCCGCGCAGCACGGCGCCGACTCGCTCGCCGGCGCAGCGCACCGCCGCGTCCCGGGCGGCGCTGGCCTCGTCTTCGGTCAGGGTGCGGTCCGGCGCGCGGAACCGCAGTGCGAACGTCAGCGACTTGCGGTCGTCGCCGATCTGCGGACCCGTGAACACGTCGAACAACCGGATCTCCTCGAGCAACTCCCCCGCGCCGGCGCGCACGGCGTCCTCGACCGTCTGCGCCGCGACGTCGGCGTCCACCACAAGGCTGACGTCTTGGAAGACCGCCGGAAACGGGGACACCCGGGGCGCGGGCAAGGCATCGACGATCGGTACGGCGTCGAGGTCCAACTCGACCGCGCAGGTCCCCTTGGGTAGGCCGGCACGCTCGATCACCGCGGGGTGCAGTTGCCCGGCGTGCCCGACCACCGTCTCGCCGACGAGTACTGCTGCGCAGCGGCCCGGATGCCACGGCAGGTACTGGGCGGCCCGCAGCGACACCTCGACCCCGCTGGCGGCAGCGATGATTCGCACGGCGTCGAACGCGTCGGCGGCGTCCGCGCGCCGGCCGTCGCCCCACGGGCCACGCGGTTCGCGCAGCCCGGTCAACACCACCGCGACATGCTCGGGCTGTCGTGGCAGCGACGCGTCGAGCAACGCGATCTCGTCCTCGGTGGGACGGCGGTGGACCGGGATCAGCCCGACGCCCTTGGTCTGCTCTGTCGGCTGAACGACCTGCGCGACGGCGAACAGTGCGACGTCCACGATGCCACGAGACGCGTTGCGCGCCAGAGCTTCCAGCAGGGCAGGCAGCAGGGTCGTGGCCAGATGCGGCCGCTCGGCCTCCAGCGGGTTGAGCACCTGCGTGGTGTGGCGACGCTCGTCGTCGGCCGGTAAGCCCCAGGCATCGAAAACCCCGGCTGGCAGGAACGGCGTCGGCAGGATCTCGACGTAGCCCGACAGTGCCAGCGACTTGCCGATCGCCCGGCGGCGGCGCTGAGTGGCGGACAGGCCCCGGCCGGCCGGAGCCGACGGCAGCACCGACGGGATGACCTCCAGCCCCTCCAGCCGCAGCACCTCCTCGACCAGGTCGGCCGGCTGCAGCAGGTCAGGCCGCCAGCTCGGCGGTGTCACGGTCAGGCTGTCGCCGTGGTCGCTGACCGCGGCGCCGATCTGGGTCAGCCGTCGGGCGGTTGTGCCGTCGGGGTAGCTGACCCCGGCGGTGCGGTCCGGTAGGTCGGCGGCAATCCGGATCGGCGGTAGCGACCAGTCGTCCCGTGGCGGGTCGCCACGCCAATCGGTCAGCTTCGGCGAGACCTGCCCGCCTGCGATGCCGGCCAGCAGCGTGGCGCAGCGGTCCAGTGCCGCCACCGAGATGGCCGGATCGATGTCCCGCTCGTAGCGGCGCGCGGCTTCGCTGGGCAGACGCAGTCGACGCGCTGTCCGGGATACCGCGGCCGGATCCCACACCGCGGCCTCCAGCAGCACATCGGTTGAGTCGCCGCGCATTTCGGTGCTGCCCGAACCCATCACGCCGCCGATCGCCGCGGTCGCGACCTCGTCGACGATCAGGACGTCGGCCGGGTCGAGCCGCCGCTCGATGTCATCGAGCGTCACGACCGTCTCGCCGGGCCGGGCGAACCGCACATCGAAGCCGCCGGTGATCCGGTTGAGGTCGTGAGCGTGCATCGGATGACCGAGTTCCAGCATCACGTAGTTCGTCACGTCCACGGCGGGCGAGATCGCCCGGATGCCGCTGAGCAACAGCCGGCGTTGCAACCACCACGGCGACACCGCGGCTGGGTCGATGCCGGTCACCGGGCGCAACGCAAACCGGCGCACACCGGTATCCGGTTGCACCGTCAACGGCCAGGCCTCCCCCTCGGCGGGCAGCGCGGGTACGGCAGCCGGGTCGACGAAGTCGAGGTCGTAGGCGCAGGCGATTTCGCGGGCCAGCCCGCGCACCGACATGCAGTAACCGCGGTCCGGGGTGATCGCCAGGTCGAAGACCACGTCGTCGAGGCCGAGCACCTCGATACCGCCGGCACCGGGTTCGGCGGTGCCCGGAGGCAGCACCAGGATGCCGGAATGGTCTGCGCCCAAACCGAGTTCGGCGGCCGAGCAGATCATCCCGTCGGAGGTGTGACCGTAGGTCGTGCGCGTAGCGATGTTGAACCCGCCGGGCAGTGTAGTGCCGGGCAGTGCCACCACCACCAGGTCACCTACGGCGAAGTTTGTTGCGCCACAGACGATCTCGCGCGGGGCGTCTTCGCCGACGTCGACCGTGCAGGCGCGAATCGGCTTCTTGAACTCGGTGAGCTCCTCGATCGTCGCGACACGCCCCACCGTCAGCGGACCCTCGACCGGGCCGAGCGTGATGACCTCTTCGACTTCGTGGCCGACGCGTACCAGCGCCTGCTCGAGATCGGCGGGCTTCACGTCCCAACCGGGAGCGCCGACGCTGACGACCTCACGCAGCCAACTGTAGGGAACGCGCATCAGGCCCCCACCCCGAACGGCAACGAGAAGCGGACATCGCCCTCGACCATGTCGCGCATGTCCGGGATGCCGTTGCGGAACTGCAGCGTGCGTTCCAGACCCATGCCGAACGCGAACCCGGAATACTCGTGTGGGTCAATGCCCGCGGCGCGCAACACATTCGGGTTGACCATCCCGCAGCCGCCCCACTCTACCCAGCCGGCGCCGCCCTTCTTGTTCTCGAACCACACGTCGACTTCGGCCGACGGCTCGGTGAACGGGAAGAAGTGCGGGCGAATCCTGGTGCGGGACTGCGATCCGAACTCGGCACGCGCGAAGGCGTCGAGGGTGCCACGCAGATGGGCCATCGACAGACCGCGATCCACCGCCAGGCCCTCGACCTGATGGAAGACCGGCGTGTGGGTGGCATCGAGTTCGTCGGTGCGGAACGTGCGGCCGATCGAGATGATGTAGACCGGCAACTCCCGGGCCAGCAAGGTGCGCACCTGCACCGGCGACGTGTGCGTGCGCAACAGCTGACGGGAGCCGTCCGGCGCGATGTAGAAAGTGTCCTGCTCGCTGCGCGCCGGGTGATCGGCGGGGAAGTTCAGCGCATCGAAGTTGAATTGCTCGCTTTCGACTTCGGGGCCCTCCGCCAGCTCCCATCCCATCGCGATGAACGTGTCGGCGATGTGCTCGCCAAGGATCGTGATCGGATGGCGCGCGCCGGTGGGCTGTCGCGTCGACGGCAGGGTCACGTCGATGCGCTCGGCGATCAGCACCGCGGCGTCCCGCTCGGCGCGCAGTGCCGCCAGCCTGTCGTCGTAGGCCTGCTGGATGTCACCGCGCGAGCTGTTCACCCTCTTGCCGGTGTCGGCGCGCTCGGCCTTGGGCACCGTGGCCAGCGCCTGGCGCGCCAACGCCACCGGTGAGCGATCACCGAGGTGCTCGGTCTTGGCGCGAGCCAGTGCGTCCAGATCGGTCGCGACCGCAAAGGCTTCCCGCGCTGCGTCGACGGCGGCGGTCAACGCCTCCTGCGACAGGTCGACGGCTTGGTCAGCCACGCGACGGCTCTCCTTGTCGGGGTGAGGGCATTTGGCGAGGCGCGGCACAGCGTGACACGCAAGAGCCGATCATAGGTGGTCACGTCGGCGGCGATCAGACGCCGTCAGCGGAGTTTTCGCACACACCGTGCGCGCGCCCGCCGTCACAACGGCACAGCTTGAGTATTTTCGTACAGGTGGCGATGCCTCAGGCCCCCGATCGTGTGCCGGCGCAGTATCTGCTGTCGCGGCATGCTCCCGGCCCGCGGACCCTCATCGACATCCTCTACGAGACCGCTGCGCGCTATCCGGAAGCCGCGGCGATCGACGACGGCACTGTGCAGCTCACCTACAGCGAGCTGATCAGTGACATCGAAGCCAGCGTCGCATGGCTGGCCGCGCGGGGCATCGGCCGTGGCGACCGGATCGGCATCCGCATGCCGTCGGGCAGCTTCGCGCTCTACGAGGCGATTCTCGCGGCATTGGCCACCGGCGCGGCCTACGTGCCGGTCGACGCCGACGATCCCGACGAGCGCGCCGACTTGGTGTTCAACGAAGCGAACGTCGTCGCGGTCGTCACCGAGACCGGCATGACGCGGGGCCCGGGTTCGTCGCGCGGCTGGCGGGCCGGCGCGCCGTTAACCCGCGACGACGCGTGGATCATCTTCACGTCCGGATCGACCGGCACACCCAAAGGTGTCGCCGTCACGCATCGCAACGCGGCCGCGTTCGTCGATGCGGAAGCGCAGATGTTCTTGCAGGACAACCCGATTGGGCCGGGAGACCGGGTGCTGGCCGGGCTGTCGGTGGCGTTCGACGCGTCGTGCGAAGAGATGTGGCTGGCCTGGCGGCACGGCGCCTGCCTGGTCCCGGCGCCGCGGTCGCTGGTGCGCAGCGGAATGGACCTGGGTCCGTGGCTGGTCTCGCGCGATGTCACCGTGGTGTCGACGGTGCCGACACTGGCCGCGCTGTGGCCCGCCGAAGCGCTCGAAGCGGTGCGGTTGCTGATTTTCGGCGGGGAGGCCTGTCCCCCTGAGTTGGCGGCGCGGCTCGCCGTCGACGGCCGGGAGGTGTGGAACACCTACGGGCCCACCGAGGCCACCGTGGTGGCGTGTGCGGCCCGGCTGGACGGCATCGGCCCGGTGCGCATCGGCCTGCCGTTGCCGGGTTGGGATCTGGCCGTCGTCGACGCCGAAGGCCGGCCGGTGAGTCACGGCTCGATGGGTGAGCTGGTGATCGGCGGGGTGGGGTTGGCCCGCTACCTCGACAAGGACAAAGACGACGAGAAGTACGCCCCGATGGAGACGCTGGGCTGGCGACGGGCCTACCGCAGCGGCGACCTGGTGCGGCTGGACAACGAGGGCCTGATCTTCTGCGGCCGCGCCGACGATCAGGTCAAGGTCGGGGGCCGTCGCATCGAACTGGGCGAGGTGGACTCGGCGCTGGTGCACCTGCCGGGGGTCAGCGGCGGCGCGGCGGCGGTAAGACGCACCGGTGCGGGCACACCGGTCCTGGTGGGATACGTCGTCAGCGCTGACCCGCAATTCGACATGGCCGCCGCGCGCGCTCAACTCGCCGAACGATTGCCCGCGGCGTTGGTGCCTCGGCTCGTCCTGGTCGACGAGCTGCCCACCCGCACATCGGGCAAGGTCGACCGCGCTGCGCTGCCCTGGCCGCCGCCGGGCGGTGACGCCGAGCAGACACCCAGCCTCGGCGGCACGACGGGCTGGCTGGCCGGACTGTGGCGCGATCTACTCGGGGTCGGCTTGACGGGTCCGGAAGCCGACTTCTTCGCCCTCGGCGGCGGCTCGCTCGCCGCGGCGCAACTGGTCGCCGCGCTGCGCGAGCGGTATCCACAGGTCACCGTCGCCGACCTCTACGACCATCCGCGGCTCGGTTCGCTGGCCGGCTTTCTCGACGAGCAGGAGGCGCCGCCCGCGGTCACCGAGCGGGTCGTGCGACCTACCCCGCGGCTGGCCCAGCTCGCACAGAGCGTGTCGGCGGTGCCGCTGGCGACACTGACGGCCGCGGCGTGGGTGACGTGGTTGGCGTTGGGCAACAACGTCGCCCGCGAGCTGCATGTGGTGCCATGGACCGTCGCGGTGAACTGGTGGCTGGTCGCGGCGGCATTCGTCGTGTTCGTCACACCGCTGGGGCGGATGACCATCGCGGTGCTGGCGATCCGACTGTTGCTGCCGAACGTGCAACCGGGCACCTACCGGCGCGGCGGGTCGGTGCATCTGCGGGTGTGGTTGGCCGAGCGGCTCGCCGAGGCCAGCGGCGCGGTCAACCTGGCGGGTGCGCCGTGGCTGGTGTACTACGCGCGCGCCCTGGGCGCCGACATCGGTAAAGGCGTCGATCTGCACGCGCTGCCGCCGGTCACCGGACTGTTGACGCTCGGGCACCGTAGCGCGGTCGAACCCGAGGTGGATTTGTCCGGGCACTGGGTCGACGGCGACGCTTTTCACGTCGGCGCCATCACCATCGGCAACGACGCGACGATCGGCGCGCGGACCACGCTGCTGCCCGGCGCGACTGTCGGCAAGAACGCCGACGTCGCTCCCGGGTCGGGGGTCGTCGGGAAAGTCAAAAGCCGCCAGTACTGGAAGGGTTCGCCCGCGGTGAAGTCCGGTCGGGTGAAGCACCCGTGGCCAGACGAACGGCCGGCCCGCAGGACCCAGTGGGTCGCGGCGTATGCGCTGACGTCGGCGCTGCTGGCGGGCCTGCCGCTGCTCGGGCTGGCGACGTGCCTGGGGGTGATCGGCTTCGGCGTCCGGCACACCCATCGGTTGTCCGAGGCGGTCCTGCCCGCGCTGCTGTGGACTCCGGTCGCGACGATCGCCGCCCTGGCGGTGTACGCGCTGCTGACGGTCGTCGCGGTGCGACTGCTCTCGATCGGCCTGAAAGAGAGCTACCACCCTGTGCGCAGCCGCAGCGGGTGGCAGCTGTGGGCGACCGAGCGCCTGATGGACGGTGCCCGCAACTATCTGTTCCCGTTGTACGCAAGCCTGCTGACGCCGGCCTGGCTGCGGCTGCTGGGCGCCAAGGTCGGGCGCGGCACCGAGATCTCGACGGTGTTGCTGATCCCGAAGTTCACCGTGATCGAGGACGGCGCATTCCTGGCCGACGACACCATGGTCGCGTCCTACGAGCTGGGCGGCGGCTGGATCTACGCGGCCACCACGACGGTCGGCAGGCGCGCATTCCTCGGTAACTCGGGCATCACCCAGCCGGGCCGCCGCGTGCCCGACGACGGATTGGTCGCGGTGCTGTCGGCGACCCCGCCCAAGGCCAAGCGCGGTTCGTCGTGGCTGGGCAGTCCACCGATGCGGCTGCGCAGGCGCCCCGCTGAGAGCGACGCCGCCCGCACCTACGCACCGCCGTGGTGGCTGAAGGCCATGCGGGCAGGCGTGGAATCGTTGCGGCTGCTGCCGATGATGGTGACGGTCGCGATCGGGCTCGCGGTGCTCGGTGTATTACAAGCGCTGACACGGATGTACGGCATCTGGTGTGCGGCGCTGTGCGGTGGGCTGGTGCTGCTGGCCGCGGGCGGGATCGCCGCCGTCGTGACGGTCGCCGCGAAATGGGTTCTGGTCGGCCGAATCCGGGCCGGCGAATTCCCGCTATGGTCGTCATTCGTGTGGCGAAATGAGCTCGCCGACACCTTCGTGGAAACCGTTGCGGCACCGTGGTTTGCCCGCGCGGCCAGCGGGACACCGGCACTGAATCTATGGCTGCGCGCGCTCGGGGCCAAGGTCGCCCGCGGCGCGTGGTGCGAAAGCTATTGGCTGCCCGAGGCTGATCTCGTCACACTGGGTCGCGGCAGCACGGTCAACCGTGGCTGCGTCGTGCAGACTCACCTGTTCCACGACAGAATCATGCGAATGGATGCCGTCGTGCTGGAACCGGGGTCGACGCTGGGTCCGCACGGTGTCGCGCTGCCGTCGGCCCGGCTCGGGGCGGGCGTGACGGTCGGCCCCGCGTCGCTGGTCGTGCGTGGCGACGAGGTGCCGCGATCGACGCGCTGGCAGGGCAATCCGATCAGGCCGTGGAAGGACGTCGCACGGGACAAGGCCGGGAAGAAGTCCGAGCGCGGCGCCGAGGACACCGCGGCGTGAAGTCCACTGCCAAAAAGGCAGCGCCCCGCGAGGTTTCAGCGAACGCGCCGCAATCGGTGATCGACCCGTACCTGCCGAAGAACGGCAACTTCGGCTACCGGGTGTCACGCTATGAATTGGACTTGGAATACAAGGTCGCGATCAATCGGCTGTCGGGATCGGCGACGATCACCGCGGCGACGCTGACCGAGTTGACGGAGTTCACCCTCGACCTGTCCGACGCGATGACGGTGTCGAAGGTGGTGGTGAACGGCAAGCGCGCAGCCCACTTCGACTGTCGCGAGCGCAAATTGCGCATTCGGCTGTCGTCGAAGCTGGCCGCCGGAGCGGCGATGTCGATCGCCGTGCACTACCGCGGCGCGCCGCGGCCGATCCGGTCGTTGTGGGGCGACGTCGGCTTCGAGGAACTGACCAACGGCGCCCTGGTCGCCGGGCAGCCCAACGGCGCGGCGTCGTGGTTCCCCTGCGACGACCACCCCAGCGCCAAGGCGTCGTATCGGATGCGCATCACCGCCGACAATCCGTACCGGGTGGTCGCCAACGGCAAGCTGACGTCACGGCGACGGCGTGCGGCGCAAACCGTCTGGACCTATGACCAACCCGAGCCGACGTCGACCTATCTCGTCACCCTGCAGATCGGGATGTACGAGGACGTCCAGCTGCCCGGCGCGTCGGTGTCGATGCACGCCGCGCTGCCCGAGCGGCTGCGGCGTAATTTCGACCGCGACTTCGCTCGCCAGCCGGCCATGATGACGCTCTTCGTCGAATTGTTCGGCCCGTATCCGCTGGCCAACGGCTACGCCGTCGTCGTGACCGACGATGTGCTGGACATTCCCCTTGAAGCACAAGGTGTTTCGATCTTCGGGGCCAACCATTGCAACGGCTCGCGCAGCAGCGAGCGGCTCGTCGCCCACGAGCTTGCCCACCAGTGGTTCGGCAACTCGGTGACGGTGCGGCAGTGGAGCGACATCTGGCTGCACGAGGGATTCGCCTGCTACGCGGAATGGTTGTGGTCGGAGCACAGCGGTGGATCCAGCGCCGACGACCTGGCTCGCGAGTATCACGAGAAGCTGCGCAAAGCGCCCCAGAATCTGCTGCTGACCGATCCCGGACCGCGTGACATGTTCGACGACCGGGTCTACAAGCGCGGCGCGCTGACCCTGCACGCGCTGCGCCGACGCCTCGGCGACGAGAAATTCTTTGCGTTGCTCAACGATTGGACGACGCGATACCGCCATGCCAGCGTCGTCACCGAGGATTTCACGTCGCTGGCCGCCGAGTACAGCGACGAGTCGCTGACGCCATTGTGGGATGCCTGGCTGTACTCGCGGGCCGTCCCCTAGCGATCAGGCTCAGCCGTTGAGCACAGGCTCCGGCGGTAGCGCCGGCAGCTCCACGCGTCGACGTGACACGAGCGAACGAGTCGTCAACTCGGCCGCCCCCGCGCCCGCGACTCCGACGACAGCCGCGACCGCCATCGACCAACTGCCGTGCGCCAGCATGAAGAACCCGAAGATCGTCGACACCGCCAGCAACGCGCAACGGGTCTGCGTCCACCGGGCCGGGCCGGTCAACCGGGTGGAGACCAGCAAGCCGAGTGCCAGCGCCACGGAATGTCCGACGTCGGTGAAATCCTCGCCGAGCACGGCCGCCGCGATGCCGACCGGCACCCACCAACCGATCCACGCCGGCCGCCACCGGGACGGTATCGCCGCCGTCAGCGCGCCCAGCACCGCCACGGCGCCATAGCTCACCCCGACGTCGCTGGCCCGCGCGATCCTCAGCGGCAGCCAGTGCAACTCGATCGCGGCGGTCAGGCCGCAAGCAACCAGCAGCGTCGCACCGATGTGGCCGGTGACGAACACGATGGCCAGCCGACCGCTGCGCCAGATCAGCTCGGCCAGCGCCAGCAGGCACACCAAGCACGGCAGCCAGAAGTACATCGGACCGGATTCGGTGACGAACGCGCTGCCGAACAACGTTTCCAGGTTGCCGTGCGCGAGATTGTGCAGATTGGTGCTGGCCTGTGCGATGACTTGGGCGCGTACCCGCGGCCCGAGGTAGACCAAGGCCATGCTGACGCTCACCAGCAAGGCCGCATAGCCCAGGGTGATCCGCACGCGCGACAGCCGCGACAGGGTCTGCATAATCATTGCTATCTACTATGCCTGCGGATCTTCGTCATCCGCGCTGTCCAGACCTGAGATATCCCTGACAGTTTCTCTGGACGGCTTGAGCCGGTAAATGGCCAAATCAGGCGGTAGACCTGCGGGTTTAGCCGCGAATACCGGGCGGTGCACCCGCTTGGCGGCGACTCCCAGAGCGTCCAGATCTTCTTGCTTGAGGCAGTCCAGTGTGGTGCCGGACACCATCACTCCGCCTCGGGTGGCCCGCTCCATCACTCGCGCGGCGACGTTGACGTCCACGCCGAGCCAGTCGGCGGCCAGTCGCTGCGGACGTCCGGTGTGGATGCCGACCCGCATCCGGGGCTTGTAGCCGTCGACCTCGACCGATTTCAGTGCCCGCTTGGCCTCCAGGACGGCGCCGACCGCGACGAGTGGGTCGGAGAACACCGCCATGGTGCCGTCGCCCATGCGCTTGACGATGTGCCCGCCCGCGTCCAGCAGCGGCGGCTCGATGGCGCGCGCCACGCGGCGCAACAGCTTCAGCGTGGCGTCGTCACCGGCGTGCAACGACCAGGTCGAAAAGTTCACCAAGTCGGTGAACACCAGCGTGACTTCCGGGTTCGCCGGGCGGCGAGACACCGCTTCGGTCAACGCCTGCCACATCTGCAGCGCACCGAGACCGACCTCGCGCGACGCGCCACCCCGCTCGCCCAGCAGGCGACCGGCCGCTCGGGCGGCGGCACGCGGTCCGCCGTCACCGGCCATCGACAGCGGGTCTCCGAAATCCGGGTCGCCGGGCAACGCGCGGCGCGCGCGGCGCACCACTTCGATCAGGCTGGGGCTCTGGTTGGTGTTACGCAACCATTCGGCCGCGCCACGCAATGACGCCGGCGAACGCTGCGAGCCGGGTTGATCCGTTGTGGCCACCGTCTGCTCGGGCTCGCGGGACGCTGGATCGGGCCCGAGTTCCACAACCCTCAGGGTAGGTGGTGTTCGGAGAGAGCGGCAACGACGGCGAGGGTGGTGTCAGACACGCCGTGAGGCGAACCGCCTGATCACGGGCTTACGACGCTCGTGTCGACACTCGGTAACGAGACGTCGCGGCACGCCCCGGGTCGTGGACAACGTGTGTTGTCAACATTATCGTGGTTTCATCATCGCCCATCGAGACTGGGAGGCTGTGATGACTGTGACGACGGTGCCAGTGCAGTCATCGCGCACATCAACTCGGCGCGAATCGGTCCAGCACGCTGCCCGAGGGCCGAACCCGCTCGGGCCGGATTCACTGACCTGGAAGTACTTCGGCGACCTGCGTACCGGGATGATGGGCGTCTGGATCGGCGCGATTCAGAACATGTATCCGGAATTGGGCGCCGGGGTCGAGGAGCATTCGATTCTGCTGCGCGAGCCGCTGCAGCGGGTGGCGCGCTCGGTGTACCCGATCATGGGCGTGGTCTACGACGGTGACAGAGCGGCCCAGACGGGTGCCCAGATCAAGCAGTATCACCACACGATCAAGGGCGTCGACGGCGCCGGCCGCCGGTACCACGCGCTGAACCCCGAGACGTTCTACTGGGCGCACGCGACGTTCTTCATGCTGGTGATCAAGGTGGCCGAATATTTCTGCGGCGGATTGACCGAGGCCGAGAAGCGTCAACTGTTCGACGAGCACGTGCAGTGGTACCGGATGTACGGGATGAGCATGCGGCCGGTCCCCGCGTCGTGGGAGGACTTCCAGGAGTACTGGCAACGGGTGTGCCGCGACGAGCTGGAGATCAATCAGGCCACCCTGGACATCTTCCACATCCGGATCCCCAAGCCGAAATTCGTGTTGATGCCCGACCCGCTGTGGGACCAGCTGTTCAAACCACTTGTCGCAGGTCAACGCTGGTTGGCTGCCGGTCTGTTCGAGCCGTCGGTGCGGGAAAAGGCCGGCATGCGCTGGACGCCGGGCGACGAGGTGGTGCTGCGGCTGTTCGGCAAGGTGGTGGAGTTGGCGTTCTTGGCGGTGCCCGACGAGATTCGACTGCACCCGCGCGCGCTGGCCGCGTATCGCCGCGCCGAAGGGCGCGACTCCGCCGATGCCCCGCTGGTCGAAGCGCCGAGGTTCATGGGGCCGCCGTCGGACCGTCGCGGGCTCCCCATGCATTACTTTCCGCCGCGCAAATCCATCATCGAGCGCGCCGGTTCGCTGGTGCACACCACGTTCTCGTTGGCCGGTCTGCGATCCGCTGGGGCTCCAAAAAAGCCGCGTAAGGCCGCCTAGACCTGAGCCCGCGAGCTCTGATAGAGGCAAATCGCTGCTGCAGCAGCAACATTGAGACTCTGCGCACCGCCGGACATCGGTATCGTCACCCGAGTGTCGGCCAGCTCGGCCAACTCGGCAGGCAGGCCGTGCGCCTCGCCGCCGAACAGCCACGCCGTCGGCCCCGCAAGCTCAGCGTCATCAAGTGACACCTCGCCGTCCACAGTGGTGGCCAGAATCTGCAGACCGGCGGCCTGTAAGGCATGGACTGCCGAACCGGCGTCCGGCGCGACGACGACCGGTACGGAGAAGATGCTGCCCGCCGACGCCCGCAGGCACTTGCCGTTATAGGGGTCGACGCTGTGGCCGGCGAAAACGACTGCGGCGGCGCCCATCGCGTCGGCGATGCGGATCAACGTGCCCGCGTTGCCCGGTTCGCCGATCTCCACGCCGACGGCGACCAGTCGGGGCGCGCCCGCCAGCACATCGGCCAAGTCAGTGGAGGGCAACTCGCACACTGCCACCAGGCCAGCCGGAGTCACGGTGTCCGACAGAGCTTTTGCAGCCCGCTCGGTGACCGGATGGACCGCTGCGGCGTGGGGTGCCAGCAGTGCGGCGTACCGCTGCTCGGCGGCGTCGGTGACGAAGATTTCGCGGACCAGTCCGCGCCGCGACGCGGCCTCGACCAGGTTGGCGCCTTCCACCAGAAACCGCTGCGAGCGGCGCCGGGTGATCTGACGATGCAGTTTGACAGCCTCGACCACCCGGGCCGATCGTTCGGTGAGCACCGGGTCGCCGGTGCGCGCTAGGCAGCCTCTCCGGACGGCGCATTGACGTCGTCGGGCAGCGCGGTGCGCGCGACCTCGACCAGCGCGGTGAACGCCGCGGGATCACTGATCGCGATGTCGGAGAGGTTCTTGCGGTCGACCTCGACGCCGGCAGCCTTGAGGCCCTGGATCAGCCGGTTGTAGGTGATGTCGTTGGCGCGGGCGGCCGCGTTGATCCTCGAGATCCACAACTTGCGGAACTCACCCTTGCGCGCGCGACGGTCGCGGTAGGCGTAGGTCAGTGAATGCAGTTGCTGCTCTTTGGCTTTGCGGTAGAGGCGGGACCGCTGGCCGCGATAGCCTTTGGAAGCCTTCAGAATGGTGCGGCGCTTCTTGTGGGCGTTGACTGCCCGCTTTACGCGTGCCATGGGTTGTTCCTATTCGTTCGGGTGGACGTAGTGGTGTTCCGGCGCTCGGTCGGTCGCCGGTCAGCCGTTCAGCATTTTGTTGATCCGCTTGGTGTCGTTTGCCGACACGACGGTTCGTCCATCCAGTCGGCGCGTCCGCTTGGTCGGCTTGTGCTCGAGCAAGTGGCGGCGGCCGGCTTTCTCGCGGACGATCTTCCCAGTTCCGGTGCGACGGAATCGTTTCGACGCGCCGCTGTGGGTCTTGGCCTTAGGCATCTGTTGTACGTCCTCTGTCTTATCTGTTAGTTCGGCGACGGTTCGGTGTCGCTTTTGGGTGCTGCCTGCTGGGTGGGGCCTGCGGCATCTTCGGCCGCACGGGCACGGGTCTTCGCGCCGCGGTGCGGTGCCAGCACCATCGTCATGTTGCGTCCGTCCTGCTTGGCCGAGGTCTCGACGAATCCGTAGTCGGCGACGTCGGCGCCCAGGCGTTGCAGGAGCCGGTAGCCCAGTTCGGGCCGCGACTGCTCGCGTCCACGGAACATGATGGTCACCTTGACTTTCGCTCCCGCTTCCAGGAATCGGATCACGTGACCCTTCTTGGTCGCATAGTCGTGATCGTCGATCTTGGGTCGCAACTTCTGCTCTTTGACGACGGTCTGCTGCTGGTTCTTGCGAGACTCACGCGCCTTCTGCGCCGCCTCGTATTTGAACTTGCCGTAGTCCATGATCTTGCAGACCGGTGGTCTGGCATCCGGGGCAACTTCGACAAGGTCGAGATCGGCATCCGCGGCGACGCGGAGGGCGTCTTCGATACGCACGATGCCTACCTGCTCCCCTCCCGGTCCGATCAGGCGGACTTCAGGTACGCGGATGCGTTCGTTGACACGGGTCTCAGTGCTGATGGGGCCTCCCTAGGCTTGTTGGCCCGGCTTCGTCGCGGGGCTTCTTCTTTCCCTGATTCTGTCGCGCCACCGTCACATGGATCTGTCCGGAGTCAGCGGTGGGAAATCACGCCATCAGCAAAAAAGCCCTGCTGAGCAGGGCCCGGTGCCGACCGATCACGGCGAGAAGCCGCCTGCGCAAACGCAGAACCGGCACAGCTGGTGTGCCGGTGACCGGACCGTTGTGCCTTGACATTCGTCTGATGGCAAACGGTGGGAGTGGGTCTCCACTTGCTGTCTCTGGTCTTCACCTGAGACGGTCGCGAAAGGGAGTTTACCAGTGATGACGCCATCGCCGGAATTCCGGCCGCGCGGGCTCGCACGCGACGAGACATCGGCCCGGCGATCGCGCCGCCGACACGATCAGTGCGATGTCCGGCTTGCATAGGCATTCCATAGCAACTGCGAATATCCTCGCGGTCTGTGACCCTCACTGCGTCTCGCGCCCGAAGCCAGCCGAAATCTCGGCTTCGCTGGGTGCCCGCAGCTGCCGGCTGGATCGTCGGCGTCATCGCCACGTTGTCCCTCATCGCCAGCGTGTCGCCCGTGATCAGGTGGGTCATCCGGGAACCGCGCGAGTTCATCAACGACTACGTCTTCAACTTCCCCGACACCAGCTTCGCCTGGTCGTTCGTGCTGGCGCTGCTTGCCGGCGCGCTCACCGCGCGCAAACGCATCGCCTGGTGGTTGCTCAACCTCAACCTGCTCATCGCTGCGGGGCTGAACATCGCGGGCCTGACGGCCGACCATGTCAGCAAGGCGCGGACGTTCGGCGAGACGCTCGGACTCGGCCTGCATCTGGCTGCGCTGGTCGTCCTGGTGCTGTCCTACCGGGAATTCTGGGCCAAGGTCCGCCAAGGCGCGCTGTTCAAGGCGGCCGGTGTGCTGTTGGCCGGGTGGGCGATCGGCATCGGGCTGTCCTGGGTCCTGGTCGAGATGTTCCCCCGCTCGCTGGCCGTCGAGGACCGCCTCTTCTACGTCGTGAACCGGGTCGTTGGTTTCGCTGTCGTCGCTTCGGCGTCGTTCAGCGGCCGACCGCCGGTCTTCCTCAACGCGTTGTTCGGATTGTTCAGCGCGATGGCGTTGATCGCCGCCGCGATTGTGCTGTTCCAGTCGCAGCGGGCGGAGAACGCACTCACCGGTGAGGACGAGTCGGCGATCCGCGGGCTGCTGGAGTTGTGGGGCAAGAACGATTCGCTCGGCTACTTCGCGACTCGCCGCGATAAGTCGGTGGTGTTCGCACCGAGCGGCCGGGCGGCGATCACCTACCGCGTCGAGCTGGGAGTGTGCCTGGCCAGTGGCGATCCGATCGGTGATCCGCGGGCCTGGCGCCAGGCCATCGACGCCTGGTTGGCGTTGTGCCAGAGCTACGGCTGGACGCCGGGAAACATGGGGGCGAGTTCGGCCGGGGCCAAGGCATTTCGCGAGGCCGGCCTGAACGCGCTGGAGCTCGGCGACGAAGCGATTCTCTACACATCTCAGTTCGGGCTGTCCGGACGGGAGATGCGCGGGGTGCGCCAGGCGGTGACGCGGGCCCGCCGCGCCGGGTTGACGGTGCGCATTCGACGGCACCACGACATCGAGCCCGCCGAAATGGCGCAGGTGACCGAACGGGCGGATGCCTGGCGAGACACGCAGGAAGAACGCGGCTTCTCGATGGCATTGGGCCGGCTGGGCGATCCGGCGGACGGCGACTGCCTGCTGGTCGAGGCGATCACGTCCGACGAGACGGTCGTGGCGATGCTGTCGCTGGTGCCGTGGGGCCGCAACGGCGTGTCGCTCGATCTCATGCGTCGCTCGCCGCAGTCCCCGAACGGCACGATCGAGCTCATGATCAGCGAGCTGGCCTTGCACGCCGAGCGCATCGGCATCAGCCGAATCTCGTTGAACTTCGCCATGTTCCGGTCCGCATTCGAACAGGGCGCCCAACTGGGTGCCGGTCCGATAGCGCGGCTGTGGCGCGGTTTTCTGTTGTTCTTCTCGCGGTGGTGGCAGTTGGAGACGCTGTACCGCTCGAATATGAAGTACCAACCGGACTGGATACCGCGCTTCGCCTGCTACGACGACGCCCGGATGATTCCGCGAGTCGGCGTCGCCTCTTCGATCGCGGAGGGCTTCCTGGTGCTGCCTTTCGCTCGGCGCGACGAACACCACACCGGTCATCACCCGTCGGTGCCGCCGACATTGCTGGCGACCGGGCTGCTGCGGAGCGACGGGTCGGCTCCGGACGTGACCGCGTTGCAGGAGGCCGACTTCGGCGACATCGACGACCGGGACCGCCGCCTGCCGGAACAGATGCGTGTCCGATTGTCCAAGCTGAAGACGTTGAAGGACAACGGTATAGACGCCTACCCGGTCGGGCAGCCGCCCAGCCACACGGTGGCGCAGGCACTCGGCAACGACGACCAAGGCACGGTGTCGGTCTCCGGACGGGTGCTGCGGATCCGGGACTTCGGCGGTGTGCTGTTTGCGCAGCTGCGCGACTGGTCAGCGGAAGTCCAACTGCTGCTGGAGAATTCGATTCTCGAACAGGGTCGCGCCGCCGACTTCACCAAGGCCATCGATCTCGGCGATCTCATCGAGGTGACCGGGCGGATGGGATTCAGCAAGACCGGAACCCAGTCGCTGATCGTGCACAGTTGGCGGCTGATCGGCAAGTGCCTGCGCCCGCTGCCCAACAAGTGGAAAGGCCTCACCGACCCCGAAGCTCGGGTGCGCAGTCGCTACGTCGACCTCGCTGTCAACGCCGAGTCGCGGGAGCTGATCACAGCCCGCAGCGGGGTGGTGCGCGCCATCCGGGATACGTTGAACGCCAAGGGATTCCTGGAAGTAGAAACCCCGATCTTGCAGCAGGTTCACGGCGGCGCGACGGCCCGCCCGTTCATGACGCATATCAACAGCTACGACCTCGATCTGTACTTGCGGATCGCACCCGAGCTTTACCTCAAGCGGCTCTGCGTCGGTGGGGTGGAGCGGGTGTTCGAGCTGGGCCGGGCGTTCCGCAACGAGGGCGTCGACTTCAGTCACAACCCGGAATTCACGCTGTTGGAGGCGTATCAGGCGCACGCCGATTACACGACCTGGATCGACGGCTGCCGAGAGCTCATCCAGAACGCCGCGCAGGCCGCCAACGGTGCTCAGGTGGTGCTGCGCCCCGGCGACGACGGCGCCGTGCACGCCGTCGACATCTCCGGCGTCTGGCCGGTGAAATCCGTGTACGACGCGGTGTCCGAGGCGCTCGGCGAGCACGTCGACCCCGAGACCAGCCTGTCCACCGTGCGCAGGCTGTCCGATGCCGCGCAGATCCCCTACTTGGCGCGATGGGATGCCGGAGCGGTGGTGCTGGAGCTGTACGAGCACCTGGTCGAAGCCCGAACCGAGCAGCCGACGTTCTATATCGACTTCCCGCTGTCGGTGTCGCCGCTGACCCGGCCGCACCGCAGCAAGGCCGGTGTCGCCGAACGCTGGGATCTGGTGGCGTGGGGCGTCGAGCTCGGCACCGCCTACAGCGAGTTGACCGACCCCGTCGAGCAACGCCGCCGCCTCGAGGAGCAATCGCTGCTGGCCGCGGGCGGCGATCTGGAAGCCATGGAACTCGACGAGGACTTCCTGCAGGCGATGGAATACGCGATGCCGCCGACCGGCGGGATGGGGATGGGTGTCGACCGCGTGGTCATGCTGATCACCGGCCGGAGCATCCGCGAGACGCTGCCCTTCCCGCTCGCGAAACCACGCTGAGGCCTCGGCGCCGAAACTGGCTGCTCATCTGCTGAGCAAAACTGGTGCTCACAGCGGCGAAAAAGGCCACAATCAATATGTGAAGGGTTCAACGGCGAACCTCGCGAGTGCGGTGCTGAGCGACAACCACACCTCCCTGATGCACGGGTGGGTGCCCGGTGTGGTTCAGGTCGCCTCGGTGGCCGTGCTTGTGGTGGCGATCGGATGGCGCTCACGTCGGTGGCGCCTGGTATCGCTGCCGGCGGCGGCGCTGCTCGGTGGTTGCCTGGCCGGGTGGTCGCACTGGTACATCGACAACCGCGGTCTGGCCGACGATCCCGCGCCCCAGCCGCTGTGGTGGTGGATCGCCGTCACCGGTGGGGCCGGCGCGGTCGCGGTCCTGGGCTGGCGCAACGCGCGCTGGTGGCGGCGTAGCGCCTCGCTGCTCGCGGTGCCGCTGTGTCTGCTCAGCGCCGCACTGACGCTCAACCTGTGGGTCGGCTACTTCCCCACCGTGCAGACGGCATGGGACCAACTGACCGCCGGTCCGTTGCCGTACCAGACCGATGCCGCCGGCATCAGCGCCATGGCGGCAGCGGGCATTCAGCCGGCGCACGGCAGCGTCGTACCGGTGACCATCCCCGATGGTGCGTCGCATTTCAAGCATCGCGGTGAGCTCGTATACCTGCCCCCCGCATGGTTTTCCAGCCCGCCCGCGGTACACCTGCCGACCGTGATGATGATCGGCGGGGAGTTCAACACACCCGCGGACTGGTTGCGGGCCGGCAACGCGGTCAAGACCATCGACGACCTGGCCGCCACGCACGGCGGCAACGCCCCGGTCCTGGTCTTCGTAGACTCCGGCGGGGCGTTCAACAACGACACCGAGTGCGTCAACGGCAGCCGCGGCAACGCGGCCGACCACCTCACCAAAGATGTTGTGCCATACATGGTCTCAAACTTCGGCGTCAGCCCGGACGCCGAGCATTGGGGCGTCGCCGGCTGGTCCATGGGCGGAACCTGTGCGCTCGACCTCACGGTGATGCATCCGGAGTTGTTCAGCTCATTCGTCGACATCTCCGGCAACATGGGCCCGGAAGCCGGCACCAAGGCGCAGACGATCGCCCGGCTGTTCGGCGGCAACACCAATGCCTGGGCCGCGTTCGACCCGGCCACGGTCATCGCCAAACATGGCCGTTACAGCGGGGTTTCGGGATGGTTCGACATCTCGTCGAGCAATCCGCCGAACCATCACCGCAGTCTGACGGTGACCGACGCCGGCGATATCGGGCTGAGCGGTCAGGACGTCATCCGGTACTTCAACGACCAGACCGTCGCGGCCGAGTCGTTGTGCGAACTCGGCCGCGTCAACGGCATCAACTGCGCGGTCGTGGCGCAGCCGGGCAAACACGACTGGCCGTTCGCCAGCAATGCCTTCGCCGCGGCGCTGCCCTGGCTGGCCGGCCGACTGGGCACACCCGGTGTGCCGTGGATTCCGTTGCCGTCCGGGCGGCCTCCACTCTCGCTCGCAGCTCCGGCGCCGCACGCCGAGCCGGTCGGCAGGTAAGTTGAGACTGTGCCTGACGAGCCGGAAGATCCCGGTTACACCACCTCCGGTGTGCCGACGTTCGACTCGGTTCGCGAGAAGATAGAGGGCCGCTACGAGACATCAATCGGGGCCGCCGAATTGGACGCCGAGAGCTCCGAGGGCCAGAGCGTCGACGAGCAGTACGAGGCCCGGGAGCGCGCAGCTGCCGAACGCCTGGCCGAGATCCGCAAGTCGATGCGCGACGACAACAGCGGCTAAGCGCTGACCTTGCGGCGCTTGGACGATCGCCGAGGAGTAGCGGAGGTGCTGACGAGCGTTTCGGCGAGGAACTTGCCGGTATAGCTCTCCGGTATCGCCGCGATGTCCTCCGGCGTGCCCTCGGCGACGATGCTGCCGCCCCCGGCGCCGCCCTCAGGTCCCAAGTCGATAACCCAGTCCGAGGTCTTGATCACGTCGAGGTTGTGTTCGATGACGATCACCGTATTGCCTTTGTCGACAAGGCCGTTGATGACGTCCAACAGCTTGCGGATGTCCTCGAAATGCAATCCGGTGGTGGGCTCGTCGAGAATGTAGATCGTGCGCCCGGTGGACCGCTTCTGCAGCTCGGACGCCAGTTTCACGCGCTGCGCCTCACCACCGGACAGCGTCGGGGCGGGCTGACCCAGTCGCACATATCCGAGGCCCACGTCGACCAGCGTCTTCAGGTAGCGATGGATGCCGGTGATCGGCTGGAAGAATTCCGACGCCTCCTCGATCGACATGTCGAGCACCTCGGAGATGGTCTTGCCCTTGTAATGCACCTCCAGGGTCTCCCGGTTGTAGCGGGCCCCCTGGCAGACCTCGCACGGCACATACACATCCGGCAGGAAGTTCATCTCGATCTTGATCGTGCCGTCGCCGGTGCACGCCTCGCAGCGACCGCCCTTGACGTTGAACGAGAATCGGCCCGGTTGGTAGCCACGAACCTTGGCCTCGGTGGTCGCCGCGAACAGGGTGCGGATCTTGTCGAAGACCCCGGTGTAGGTGGCCGGGTTGGATCGCGGGGTACGGCCGATCGGCGACTGGTCGACGCGCACCAGCTTGTCCAGGTTGTCCAGGCCGGTCACCCGGGTGTGCCGGCCGGGGACTTGCCGGGCGCCGTTGAGGCGGTTGGCCAGCACCGCCGCCAGGATGTCATTGACCAGTGTCGACTTCCCGGAACCCGACACCCCGGTCACCGAGGTGAGCACGCCGAGCGGGAATGTCACGTCGATGCCGCGCAGGTTGTGTTCGTTCGCGCCGACGACCGTGAGCCGGCGTTTCTTGTCAACCGGACGCCGAATCGACGGTGCGGCAATGCTTTGCTTGCCCGACAGGTAGGCGCCGGTGATCGACTCCTTGTTCGTCAGCAAGTCGGCGTAGGTGCCGCTGTGCACGATGTGGCCGCCGTGTTCGCCTGCTCCCGGCCCGATGTCGACCACCCAGTCCGCGTGCGCGATGGTGTCCTCGTCGTGCTCGACGACGATGAGGGTGTTCCCCAGATTCCTCAAGCGAGTGAGGGTTTCGATGAGCCGACGGTTGTCGCGCTGATGCAGGCCGATCGACGGCTCGTCGAGCACGTAGAGCACGCCGACCAGACCGGAGCCGATCTGGGTGGCCAGCCGGATGCGCTGCGCCTCGCCACCGGACAGCGTGCCCGCGGCCCGCGACAGCGACAAGTACTCCAATCCGACGTCGAGCAAGAAGCCCAGCCTCGACTGGATTTCCTTGAGCACCTGACCCGCGATTGCCTGTTCACGTGCACCGAGGGTGAGGCCGTTCAGGAAATCCGCGCAGTCCGCTATCGACAGCTCGCAGACCTCGGCGATGGATTTCGCGCCGCGCTCACCGGCGGTCAAGGTGACGGCCAAGATCTCCGGCTTGAGCCGTGTCCCTTCGCAGACCGGGCACGGCACGTCGCGCATGAAGCCCTCGTAGCGCTCCTTCATCAGCTCGGATTCGGTCTGATCCAGCTTGCGCTCCAGGAACGCCAGCACACCTTCGAAGTCGGCGTAATAGGAGCGGGTGCGGCCGTAGCGGTTACGGTAGCGGACGTGCACCTGCTCGTCGCAGCCCTCCAGGATCGCCTTGCGCGCCTTGGCCGGAAGCTTGCGCCACGGGGTGTTGACGTCGAAGCCCATCGCCTCGCCGAGGCTGGCTAGCATCCGGGTGAAGTACTCCGAGGTGTGACCCATCGACCAGGGCGCCACCGCGCCCTCGGCCAGGGTGCGATCCGGGTCCGGCACCACCAGATCGGGGTCGACTTCTTTGCGGATCCCCAGACCGACACACTCGGGGCAGGCGCCGTATGGCGAGTTGAACGAGAACGACCGAGGCTCCAGGTCGTCGACGGCCAGCGCGTGGCCGTTGGGGCAGGCCAGCTTCTCGGAGAACCGCTGCTCGCGATTGTGCGCATCGTGTTCGTGATCGACGAATTCCAGCACCACGATGCCGTCGGCGAGATTCAGCGCGGTCTCCACCGAATCGGTGAGCCGCTGCTTGGCGCTGGCCTTGACGGTCAGCCGGTCCACCACGACCTCGATGTCGTGCTTCTCCTGCTTCTTCAACTTGGGCGGATCGGTCAGCGAATGGACCACCCCGTCGACGCGGACCCGGCTGTAGCCCTGGGCGTTGAGCTTCTCGAACAAGTCGGCGAACTCGCCCTTACGGGTACGGACCACCGGGGCGAGCACCTGGAAGCGGGTGCCCTCGGGCATCACCAACACCTGGTCGACGATCTGCTGCGGGGTCTGACGCGCGATGCGCTCGCCGCAGACCGGGCAGTGCGGGGTGCCGGCCCGCGCGTAGAGCAGGCGCAGGTAGTCATAGACCTCGGTGATGGTTCCGACGGTCGAGCGTGGGTTGCGGTTGGTGGACTTCTGGTCGATAGACACCGCGGGCGAAAGGCCCTCGATGAAGTCGACGTCAGGTTTGTCCATCTGACCGAGGAACTGGCGGGCGTACGCCGACAGCGATTCGACGTAACGCCGCTGACCTTCGGCGAAGATCGTGTCGAACGCCAGCGAAGACTTTCCGGAGCCGGACAGGCCGGTGAAGACGATCAACGCGTCGCGCGGCAAATCAAGATCGACGCCGCGCAGATTGTGCTCGCGAGCACCTTTCACGATCAGGCGGTCAGCCAAGATATCTCTTCCACTTCGAGCTCGTCACACACGTCATCACCATGCTATGTGCCGGTACCGACAAGCGACGGTCGGCCAGTACCGTCACTGGTATGACCGCCCTGGACGAGAACTACACCGGCCACGTCGACGCGGGCACTGCGGCCCGCCGCACGCTCCCGGGCGTGACAATCCTCAAAGCGTCGGTGGGCCCCATGGACAACAACGCGTACCTGGTCACCTGTTCCGCGACCGGGGAGACGTTGCTGATCGACGCCGCCAACGACGCCGACGTCCTGCTGGACCTGATCCGAACTCAGGCCCCGAAGGTCTCGCTGATCGTCACCAGCCACCAGCACTTCGACCACTGGCAGGCGCTGGAAGCCGTCGCGCAGGCGACCGGCGCACCGACCGCCGCGCATGAGATCGACGCCGATCCGCTACCGGTCAAACCTGACCGCCTGCTGGCTGGCGGCGACACCGTGCAGATCGGCGAGCTGACCTTCGACGTCATCCATCTTCGCGGGCACACGCCGGGGTCGGTGGCGCTAGCCCTCGACGGCCCACCCACCGGCGGCGTCACTCAGCTGTTCACCGGCGACTGCCTGTTCCCCGGAGGAGTCGGAAAGACTTGGCAGCCCGGCGATTTCGACCAGCTGCTCGATGACGTCAACACTCGGGTGTTCGACGTCTACGACGACAGCACTGTCGTCTACCCCGGCCACGGCGACGACACCACATTGGGCGACGAGCGCCCGAGCCTGGCCACCTGGCGCGAACGCGGCTGGTGAGCGGGCCATCAGACCCAGGTTCGTCGGTGATTTGCAGCCGCGAAACGGCTTGCAACACCTACGCTTAGCCGATGAAGGTGGGCATCGACTTCGGCACAACGCACACCGTCGCCGCGGTCGTCGATCGTGGTAATTATCCGGTGGCGTCATTCGACGGCGTCGACACGTGGCCGTCGATCATCGCCGCCAACGAAGCCGGCGAGCTGCGCTTCGGGCTGGACGCCGCCGCCGTTCGTCACGAGCCGGGCTGGTCGGCGCTGCGGTCCTTCAAACGTCTGCTCAACGACGCCGGGCCCAAGACAACGGTCGAGCTGGCCGGACGCAGCTACCGGCTGGCCGACCTGCTGGCCGGCTTCCTCGCCCAACTGAAGAGCGACCTGCAGCACCGGTCGAACCTCGAACTGCCCGAGGGTGAGCCGGTCGAAGCCGCGATCAGCGTTCCGGCCAACGCGTCCAGCGCGCAGCGGTTCATGACCCTGGATGCGTTCACGCAGGCCGGCTTCGAGGTGGTCGCGCTGCTCAACGAGCCGTCGGCGGCGGGCTTCGAGTACGCCCACCGCTATCGCTCGACGATTACCGCCAAGCGCGAGTACGTGCTGATCTACGACCTCGGCGGCGGGACGTTCGACGCGTCGCTGCTGAAGATGGCCGGCCGGCTCAACGAAGTCGTGTTCAGCGAGGGCATCCAGCGGCTCGGCGGCGACGACTTCGACGAAGCGATCCTCAAGGTCGTCCGCAAAGGCGCTGCCCTGCGCACGCTGCCTGCGGGAACGCGCGACATGCTGCTCGAGGAGTGCGCCGTCCGCAAAGAAGCCGTCGGGCCGAACACTCGTCGCTTCCTGGTCGACCTCGCCGCCGTCGGGAAAGAGCCGTTCTCCTGCCCGATCGACGACGTCTATACGGCCTGTAGCCCATTGGTGGACAAGACGATTGACGCTCTCTCCCGCGTTCTGCACGGCGATGTCAGCTGGTCGGAGGTCGCGGGGATCTACGTGGTGGGCGGCGCCGGGAGCTTCCCGCTGGTCGCGCGGTCGCTGCGCGCGACGTTCGACGAGAAGCGGGTCAAACGCTCACTGCACCCGTTCGCGGCGACGGCGATCGGCTTGGCGGTCTTCCTCGACCGGGAAGCGGGATTCGCTCTGTCCGAACGTCTTTCGCGGCATTTCGGGGTGTTTCGCGAGGCGTGCGCGGGTGAGGACGTCTGCTTCGACCCGATCGTGCCGAAGGGCTCTGCGTTGCCGACCGCGGGCCAGCCACCGTTCGTCGTCACCCGGACATATCGCGCCGCCCACAACATCGGACACTTCCGCTTCGTCGAGTGCAGCCGGTTGCGCGACGGCCACCCCGACGGCGACGTCACGCCGTACGAGCCGGTGTTCTTCCCGTTTGATCCGAACCTCAACGACCAGGATCTGCCTGGTCAGGCGGTGCGACGGCGTGACGACGGCCCGGATGTCGAGGAGCGCTACGTCATCACGTCCGGCGGGGCCGTCGAGGTGACCCTCACGACGCGCCCGGACCGGCTGAGCCGGACGTTCCGGCTGGAACGCCACGACCTCGCCAGCGCCTAGGTCACCGCGTCCGCTCGCGCATGTGCGGCAAAGCGGCCCGCATCGCCCAGAATGGCCCGTAGTACGCGACCGCGATGCCGTGGCTGAGTCGCTCGTCGGTCTTGTTCTCCACGCGGCTGAGCGATCCACCGCCCCAGGCGTTGTTGACGACGATGTCGATCGAGCCGAACGCCGAAACAGCCTGAGCGACAGCATTTCCGACTTGCTCGCGCACCGCGACGTCGAGCGGGACGAACAGGCCGCCGATCGACTCGGCGATGTCCTGTCCGGTCTGGGGATCTTGTTCGGCCACAACCACTTTCGCGCCCTCGTCGGCGAACCGGCGCGCGATGGCCTCGCCGATGCCTGCTCCCCCGCCGGTGACCAGCGCGACCTTGCCGTCGAGTTCGGTCATACCGACCGCCCGTGGGCGCCTGCGGCAAGCAACTCGCGCGCTTCGGCGGAGCCGTCCAACGCGCGGGTGGTGCGCTTGACGATCCGCCACCCGGCGGCCGTCCGTCGCAGCGCGACGTGGTTGGCGCCCGCCCGCCACACGTGGTAGCCGTCGTCGTCATGGCGAACCAGGATCGACTCACACACCGCGACGGCCTCGTCACCGTCGATGTCGACGCAGACCGGGCCGAGGAAGTGCGCGGACCCGCTGCCGATCAACCCCTGGTGTGCCGCGGACCGCACCATGTCGGCGACGTCGGTCCGGCTTTGCATGTGCCAGCCCTCGACGTCGTATTCACCGTCGGGTGCCCACAACTCCGCGACCGCATCGGCATCGCCGGCATCGACCAGTGGCCCGTATGACGCCAGCAGGTGACTGATGGCCAGCTCGTCCTCAACCCGGCGCAGCCGCCGTTCCAGGGCCGCGATCCGCTCCTCCGCCGTCATCGCTGCTTCCTCTCCGCTCCAACAGCCTCTGCATCGCGCGATGGGCGCCCAGCACAGCTTTGCCCCGGTCGGGGTCGCTACGCAGGGAGACCAGCTGCTCGTTGCCGCTGACGATGTGGACCGGACCGCGGCCCAGCCATTCCAGGCCCTCGCGGGCGACGTCGGCGGGCTTTCCGACGACCACGCCGGGCGCATCGAAATTCAGTCCGGCCCGCTCCATCGCCGGTGTCCGGGTGACGCCGAGCACCAGCTCCAGCACGTCGACGCCGTGCTCGCGAAGCTCCAGCCACAGGCCCTCGGCGAAGATCCTGGTGAACGCCTTAACGCCGCCATAGACGGTGTGTCGAGCCGATCCGAGGTAGCCCGCCAGCGAGCCGAGCAGCATGATGCCGCCGCGGCGGCGCGAACGCATCGCCTGCCCGTAGTGATGCACGAGCGCGAGCGGCGTCGACAGGTTCAAATCGATGACCCGCCGGAATTCGCCGAGGTCCCCGTCGAGGAACTCGTGGCTGTGCGTGTTTGCACCTGCCACCACGATCAGCAGGCCGATCTCCAGCTCATCGGTCGCCGCCGCGATTCGCCGGCTGGCGTCGACGGCGCTCAGATCGGCTTCGACGGTGCGGACGTCGGCGCCACGCCGTCGGCACTGGTCGGCGGTGCGCTGCAGCGCTTCGGCCGAGCGGGCGACCAGGACCAGGTTCAGGCCCGCCAGGGCCAGCAGATCAGCGAACTCGGCGCCGACGCCTTCCGAGCCGCCGGCGATCAGCGCCCACGGCCCGTATTTCGCCGCGTCGATCACCGGGCTGACGAGCGGGAAGTCGTCTACGTGGTGGTGTGCACGATCAGCACGTCGACCTTGGCGCGACGTGACACATTGGCCGGCACCGACCCGAGCAGTCGGCCTGCGATCGTGCTGAGGCCGACGTTGCCGACGACGAGCAGGTCGGCACCGACCTCTTCGGCGAGTCCGACCAGCGCGTCGACCGGGGCGCCGACGATCGAGCGCTCCTCGATGTTCTGGGCGCCTGCGGCGTGTGCGCGGTCCCTGGCTTCGCGCAGGATCGCGTAAATGGGCGCGCTACCAGACACCTTGTAGCTCTCGTCCTTGAGGGCGTCAGCGGCCCGTGGGTCTTCGTGCTGCGGCAGGTACGCCGTCGCGACGATCAGTTTCGCGTCCGCCCCGGCGATGCTGCCTGCCTTCTCCACCGCGCGTAGCGACGAGTCCGAGCCGTCGGTTCCTACCACCACGGTCCGATAGGCGCTCATTTACCCTCCCAGGTGTCGGTTGCATCGCCAACCCAAGACACTAACGCTTCGCCGCAGATAGATGGACGGATTTGGGCCACGCCGAAGCGGTCGACGAGACCCGGCTCACGGTGGGAGCGACGCATTCTGGGGCCGCGACAGGTCGTCAGGGCCGAGCAGCTGGTCAGAGATTTCGCTGAAACCTGTTGACTCGCATGGTATTTAATAGAAAACCAGTGCGGCGCGCCGAGGCGCCTCATCCGGTCTCAGCCGCCAAAAAGGTCTGTGAGCAGGCCGGACGGGTAAGCAGCTTCACCGGAAGAGCCTTACAGTGACACACATCATGGTTGCCACGACAATCCAAGAACCCAGCACCGCAGTCGTCGCGGCCGACTCGCCCCCACGTCGATCCGGCGGGCGGCTCGACCCCGTTGCGGTGGCGCTGCTGGCGGCCGTCGTCGGCGCCGTCGGGATCGGCCACCCGTCGCTGTGGTTCGACGAAAGCGCGACGATCTCGGCGTCGGCCGGTCGTTCACTGCCCGAACTGTGGCGTCTGCTCGGCCATATCGACGCCGTGCACGGGCTGTACTACCTGTTGATGCACGGCTGGTTCGCCATCTTTCCGGCGACCGAGTTCTGGTCGCGGGTTCCGAGCTGCCTGGCGGTAGGGGTCGCCGCCGCCGGGGTGGTGGTGTTCGCACAGCACTTCCTGCCACGGGGCACCGCAGTGTGCGCGGGCATCGTGTTCGCGATCCTGCCGCGCGTGACGTGGGCGGCGGCCGAGGCGCGGTCGTATGCGTTCACGGCCGTGGCCGCGGTCTGGTTGACCGTGCTGCTGATCACCGCGATCCGACGGAACCGATGGTGGCTGTGGCTGCTCTACGCCCTCGCGCTGATCGTCTCCGTCTTGCTCAACATCTATCTGATCCTGCTGGTGCCGGCCTACGCCGTCATCACACCGGTGCTGCGCCGCGAGAAACCTGTGGTGCTGCGATGGGCGATCACCTCGGCCGTCGCTGTGGGTGCTGTGACGCCGCTGCTGTTGTTCGCCCGCGGCCAAAGTGCCCAGGTCGCCTGGATCTATCCACTGAACTGGCACAACATCCTCGACGTCGCCCAACACCAATACTTCGACAACAGCGTCCCGTTCGGGATTCTGGCAGCGGTGATTTTTGTCGCCGCGCTGACGATCCGGTTGACCGGCCGATGGGAGTCGGCCGGCGACACCCGACGGGTCCTGATCATCTGCGCGGCGTGGATCGTGGTGCCGACGGCCATCGCGCTGATCTATTCGGCCATCAGTGATCCGTTCTACTACCCGCGGTACCTGTTCTTCACCACGCCGGCGATGGCGGTCGTACTGGCCGTCTGCATCGTGACAGTGACGCGCAAGCCGCGGTGGATCGCTGTGGTGCTGATTGTGCTGACCGCGGCGGCGATACCGAATTTCTTTCTCTCGCAACGGCAGCGGTACGCGAAGGAAGGCTGGGATTACAGCGACGTCGCCGACCTCGTCAGCACTCACGCGTCGCCCGGCGACTGTCTGATGGTCGACAACACCGTGCATTGGCTGCCCGGGCCGATCCGCGCGCTGCTGGCCGCGCGCCCGGCGGCCTTCCGGCCGCTGGTCGACGTCGGTCGCGGTGTCCCCGCTCCCAAGCGGGAAACGCTGTGGGACGGCCACGTTGCTGCTTGGCTTGCGACCGGTCGGCTCTACAAATGCAGCACTCTGTGGACGATCACCACGCACAACACCAGACTGCCGAATCACCAAGTGGGCGCATCACTGTCGCCGGGGTGGAGATTCGGGCGCTCCCCCGCCTACCAGGTGCCGGATTTGGTCGGGTTCCGCATCGTCGAGCGCTGGCAGTTCCACCGGACCCAGGTGGTCAAGTCGGTGCGCTGACACTCGCCTGTCTGCAGCGGACATCAGCGCAGTTGCCTGACGGCGCGGTAGGCGGTCACGCCGGCTGCGACGCCCACCACGGTGAACACCGCGAACAGCGCCCGGGCGGCGACCACGATATCGCCGTGCGCGCTGTTGACCACGACACCGGCCAGCCCTGCGCCGAAGGCCCCGGAGATGAGTTCCACCGTGTTGATCGCCGCGGCGGCAGCCGCGCCTTCGCTCGCGTCGTCGACACACCGCATTGCCCACGCCGACAGGTGTGGCCAGGCGCCGCCGAGGCCGAGGCCGGTGATCGTCAATGCCGCAGCCCATATCACGACCAGGCCGGCCGAGGCGTCGGCGACTTGGGTCGCCGCGGCCACTATCAGGCCGGCGGCCAGCACCAGCGGTGACATCACAACCACCCGCCGGATGGCGGGCTTGCTGCTCAGCGACGCACTGAGAATCTCGCCGAGGGTCCACCCGACGGCCAGCGCGGCGCCCAGGAACCCGGCGGCCGCAGGACCCAGATGCGCCAAACGTTGCCCGAACAGCGGCACATACATGTCGACCATTGCTGAGGCCATCAGCACCGCAAGGCTGAGATAGACCCACTTCAGCGGCCCGGAACCAAACGTGCTGGCCGGCAGCACCTGCACCGCACTACGGCGGTCGACCAGCAGAAACACCCCGATGAACGCCACACTGACAACGAGCAGCGCGGCCGTCACGGCGGCGTTCGTCGGGACCGCGGCGACGCTGATGGTCAGCGCCGCCGCCCCGAGCAGCAGCACCGACCAGACCGGCGTGCTCCGCTTCGGCGACGAGTCGTCGCGATTGCCCCGGCCCGCGGGAAGCACCCCCGGAACCAGGGCGGCCATCGCGGCGGTCAGGATCGCCACGACGCCGAATGCCCAGCGCCACAACCCGAACTGCGCGAAGAATCCGCCGGCCGCCGGCCCGACCACCGTGGCGACGCCCCACATCGCGGCCACCAGCGCCGAGGCTCTGGTCCACAGCGATGGCGGTAACACGGCGTTGATCAGCGCGTAGCCCAAACCTGCCAACAGGCCTCCGGCCGCGCCCTGCAGGGTCCGGCCGACCAGCAGCAGCTCCATGTCAGGGGCGATCGCACACACCACGCTGCCAATCCCAAACACGGCCAGCCCCAACAGATACGACGGTTGAGGGCCGATCCGCGACAGCGCGGTGTTGACCAAAGAGGCCGTGAGAACCGATCCCACCAAGTAGAGGGTGGTCACCCAGGCGTAGAACCGTTCACCGCCGATCTCGGCGATCGCGCTCGGCAGCAGACTGGCCGTGACGAACTCGTTGGTGGCATACAACGCCACGCCGCCGGCGAGCAGGGTCGACGTCCGCACATATCGAGGACCTAAGAGCGCACGCCAGCCGTCGATGGCGTCGGCGCCGTCGGATGAACTCACTTCAGACCGGCGGCATCCATTCCGCGCAGTTCCTTCTTGAGGTCGGCGATCTCGTCGCGGAACCGGGCGGCCAACTCGAATTGGAGGTCGCGGGCCGCGGCCATCATCTGCGCGGTGAGATCTTTGATGAGGTCAGCCAATTCGGCGCGCGGCATGTTGGCGGTGTCACGCCCCTCGTACACCCCGGCGCTGACTGCCCTACCGGCCTCACCCTGCGCCCGGCGGCCCCGCGACGAGTTGCGCCCGGAACCGCCGATCTCGATCGTTTCGGTGTCGTCGGCCTCGCGGTAGACCTGGTCGAGGATGTCGGCGATCTTCTTGCGCAGCGGTTGCGGGTCGACACCGTTGGCCTCGTTGTAGGCGACCTGCTTGGCGCGACGCCGGTCGGTCTCGTCGATCGCCTCCCGCATCGAGTCGGTGATCTTGTCGGCGTACATGTGGACTTCGCCGGACACGTTGCGGGCGGCCCGGCCGATGGTCTGGATCAGGCTGCGCGACGAGCGCAGGAAACCCTCCTTGTCGGCGTCCAGGATCGCGACCAGCGACACCTCTGGCAGGTCCAGCCCCTCGCGCAGCAGATTGATGCCGACCAGCACGTCGTAGTCACCCATCCGCAGTTGACGCAGCAACTCCACCCGCCGCAGCGTGTCGACTTCGGAGTGCAGGTAGCGGACCCGGATACCCGTCTCGAGCAGGTAGTCGGTGAGATCCTCGGCCATCTTCTTCGTCAGCGTCGTCACCAGCACCCGCTCGTCGGCTGCGGTGCGCTTGCGAATCTCGCCGATCAGATCGTCGATCTGGCCCTTGGTCGGCTTGACGACCACTTTCGGGTCGACCAGCCCAGTCGGGCGGATCACCTGCTCGACGAACTCTCCGGCCGACTGGCTGAGCTCGTAGGGCCCCGGCGTCGCCGACAAGTACACCGTCTGACCAATCCGGTCGGCGAACTCTTCCCACGTCAGCGGTCGGTTGTCGCATGCTGAGGGCAGCCGGAAGCCGAACTCGACGAGGTTGCGCTTGCGCGACATGTCGCCCTCGTACATGCCGCCGATCTGCGGCACCGTGACGTGTGACTCATCGATGACCATCAGAAAGTCTTCCGGGAAGTAGTCGATCAGCGTCGCCGGCGGCGAGCCGGGTCCGCGGTCGTCGATGTGCCGCGAGTAGTTCTCGATCCCGGAGCAGAACCCGACCTGGCGCATCATCTCGACGTCGTAGTTCGTCCGCATCCGCAGGCGCTGGGCTTCCAGCAGTTTGCCCTGACCCTCGAGTTCGGCGAGCCGCTCCTCGAGTTCCTGCTCGATGGTCGAGATGGCATGGGCCATGCGTTCCGGTCCGGCGACGTAATGCGTCGCCGGGAAGACGCGCAACGAGTCGACTTGACGCACGACGTCGCCAGTCAGCGGATGCATGTAGTACAGCGCTTCGATCTCGTCACCGAAGTACTCGATGCGCAAAGCCAGTTCCTCGTACGACGGGATGATCTCGACGGTGTCGCCGCGCACCCGGAAGGTGCCGCGGGTGAACGACATGTCGTTACGGGTGTATTGCACGTCGACCAGCAGTCGTAGCAGCCCGTCGCGGGGCACCTCAGAGCCCACCTTCAATTCGACCGACCGGTCCAGGTAAGACTGCGGCGTGCCCAGACCGTAGATGCAGGACACCGATGCCACCACGACCACGTCACGGCGCGACAGCAGCGAGGACGTCGCCGAATGCCGCAGCCGCTCCACATCGTCGTTGATCGAGCTGTCCTTCTCGATGTAGGTGTCGGTCTGCGAGATGTAGGCCTCGGGTTGGTAGTAGTCGTAGTACGACACGAAATACTCAACGGCGTTGTTCGGCAACATCTCTCGCAACTCGTTGGCGAGTTGCGCGGCGAGTGTCTTGTTGGGCGCCATCACCAGCGTCGGCCGCTGCAGCCGCTCGATGAGCCACGCGGTGGTGGCCGACTTCCCGGTTCCGGTGGCACCCAGCAGCACCACATCGCGCTCCCCCGCCCGAATCCGGCGTTCCAGCTCGTCGATGGCGGCCGGCTGGTCGCCCGCGGGAGCGTACGGGCTGATGACTTCGAAGTCGCCGCCGGCACGCACCATGTCTTCGACAGGGCGGTATTCGGAGTGCGCGACCACGGGATGTTCGGTGGCGAAAGCCATGGCTCCAGAGTAGAGGCCGGTACCGACAACGTGCCGTCGAGCGACGATGCGGGCCGGCGCGGCCTGAGGAGGAGCTCGACTATCGAACCTGGGTCAGCTGTGCTGGCTGCTCCACACCCGGGAACCGGGGCTGCATTCGATGAGGTGCCCGTCGTCGGACTTCGACATGGTGAACACGGGAGCGTCCGTGCAGGAGGTGCCGACCGGATGCACGCCGGTGGTCGTCGGCGCTTTGTCCCAGGTGTTGGCCTCGCAAACGACCTGCTCGTTGGCCGTGGCGTCGTAGCCGAGTTTGTCGATGTCGGTGCACGGACCACCCAGCACCGCCGGCGCCGCCGTGCCGACCGGCGTCGCCGTGCTGTTGGCGGCCTGCGAAGGATCGGCCATCGCCACCTCCGGCGGAACATCACCGGTCCGGGATGCCACCACGGGGACGCGCAGTGTCGCCCCCTGCGAGCCGCACTCGTTGCTCTGCACGGTCTGGATCTGCACGCCGCGCAGTGTGCCGTCCGGTTCCGGTGTCAGCGACCACACCACGGTCTCGGACTGGGTGACCAACGGCGCTCCGCGGGTCTTCTGGCACTGGGCCTGCAACTGTCTGGGTTCGGACTGCCAATGGCCGTCGACGAAATGCAGCACGCCGGTGTTGGCGCTGCCGGTCGCCTTCGCCGTTTGATGATTGGTCTCGTCCAGCTTGGTGGCGGTCGCCGCACAACCTGCCGCGGAGCATGCCGAGGAGAACGCCCACCACGTCGTGGGCCCGCCGTTGTTGCGGATCACGCCGTTGGAGGTCTGCTTCGACCGGTCGTAGTCGAGCCGATAGCTGCCGTTGAGTGGCGGTGCGGCGAGCGCCGACGCCGCCGATGTCGTCGCCTGCACCCGCGGCGGCGACGCGAGGTTCGCCTGGGGCTGGTCGTCCCACGAGAAGAACGAGATAGCCCACGTCACCGTCAGCGAGAGCAACGCCACGACCATCGCGACCGCGATACCGGTTTTCAGCGTCAACTTTCTCTTGGCCGTCGAGGCCGCGGTGTGCCGGAGCAGCGATCGCGCGCGACCGGCCGGCGCAGGGCCGCAGATGCGATCGTTGAAGGCCGCGGCGAATTGGCGGCACCGGTCGAACCGGTCCGCGGGGTCCTTCGCCAAAGCTTTGAAGAACACCTCGTCGAGGTCGGCCAGATCAGGTCGGTAGTCGCTCAGTCTGGGGAGCTCGGCATGCAGGTGTTGGCCGATCACCGCCACCGGGTTGGAGTTGCGATACGGCGGAGCGCCGGTGAGCAGGTGAAACGCCGATGCGGCGAGCGCGTACTGGTCGGCGCGGCCGTCCATGTTCGAGCCGACGAGCTGCTCGGGCGCGGCGTAGGCGACCGTGCCCACCGCGACGTTGGTCTCGGTGATGCCGCTGATGTCAGCGAGGTGACGTGCTACCCCGAAGTCCGCCAACAGGATTCGACGGTCGTCCTCCTCAGGATGGGTGAGCAGGATGTTGGCGGGTTTGACGTCGCGGTGCAGCAGTCCGCGGGCATGGGCGTAGTCGAGCGCGCCCGCGACCGCGGTGACGATCGCCGACACATCCTGCTCCGACATCCCGCCGCGGAAACGCTCGCGCATCAGGCGGGCCGCGTCGGTGCCCTCGACGTAGTCCATCGCGATCCAGAGATGACCGTCGAACTCGCCGCGATCGTGCACCGCGACGATGTGCGGATGCCACAGCGTCGCCGCCAGGTCTGCTTCGCGGTTGAATCGCTCGCGGAATTCGGCGTCGTCGGTGGTCCCCTCGGTCAGCACCTTGAGTGCATCGCGGCGAGGCAACCGCGGGTGCTTGGCCAGGTATACGTCGGCCATCCCACCGGAGCCCAGCGGACGCAGGATGGTGTAGCCGGCGAACACGGTGGGCGAGCTCAGCGCTGCACGCGATGCCTCAGCGCCGCCGGGCCGACCCGACTCCGGACGCTCCCGGCTGGGGCGCGATCCGATCAGCGGCACCCGGGTCAGCAGTCGGGTGATGGCCAGATGCGGGAGCGACTCATAGCCACGCTGCAACAGGCCGCGGAAGCGCTGAGGCTCCGCGGGCTGCGCGGGCGGGCCTGATGGGGCGTCCCAGCGCTGCGTCGCTCTGGTCGCCTCGTCCATAACCTGCATCCCCCTCACATCACTTCGTGCGCGCGGTGTCCGCTTCCCCCGGATACCCGCTGCGCGACTGGACTCTTGAATTAGTTGCAGGCCGGACGTTTTCGCAAGTCCGACGCGCAGCCTTCGCCCCAACCGTTGTCTTACTGTTCGCCATCATGCCGCCAGACGCGGTGATCTCCAGCTGTGCCACTTATGAGGAGGCTATGAATCGCGGCTTTGGCGCAGTTCACGGCAAGATACAGGCGAATCACAGTGCGCCACGTCGAAGCTCCGCTGACGCAGCGTCGATACTGGAGGGGTGAGTCGACCAGCCCCGCCCCTGCTGACCATCTGGCACGACGGTTCGGAACGAACCTTCGCGCCTGGTCAGGACGTCGTCATCGGGCGTGATCTGCGCGCGGACATCCGGATTGCCGATCCTCGGATCTCTCGCGCGCACCTGATCCTGCGCTTCGAGCAGGGCAAATGGGTCGCCATCGACAACGGCTCGGTGAATGGGACTTTCGTCAACGGTTATCGCTCTCCCGTGGTCGACATCTACGACGGGCAGAGCATCAACGTCGGCAATGCCGGCGGTCCGCGACTGACGTTCGAAGTCGGGCCGCGCCGCGGGAAGGGTGGCCAGCCACCTGGCCGCGCTGCAGCGCCCGGTCCGGAATCGACCATGTCATGGTCGACAACCGCTCCGTCTGCGCCGGTCGCGGACTCGCCGCGGGAGAGCGGAAGGCCGACGCCGCCACCCAGGCCGGCACCCGTTCCGCCTCGGCGGACCGCGCCGCCCGTCCGGCCGCCGCAGTCGCCGTCGGAGTATCCGACCAACGTGCAGAACCCCAAGCCGACGGCCGGACCGCCGCCGGACGAGCTCACCGTCGTCAACGCACGGTCCGCGCCGCCGCTGAGCCACGTCCCGCCGACCGAGGCCACCATGCGCGACGTCCGTGCGGGCGACGCGGAGAACTTCGCCACCAGATTCGTCAAACGGCTCGCACCGCGCTCGTCGCCGTCGGCCAAACCGGCCGGCTCCGTGACGATCGGCCGCGCAACCGACAACGACATCGTCATTCCCGACGTGCTGGCCTCGCGGTATCACGCCACGCTGACCCTGACGCCTCTAGGCACCGAGATCCGCGACACCAGCGTCAACGGCACCTTCGTGAACGGCACCCGGGTCGGCTCGGCGATTCTCAGCGACGGCGACGTGGTCACCATCGGCAACGTCGACCTGGTCAACAACGGCGGTCTGCTGGTCCGCCGCAGCGAGACCGAAGCGGCAACCCGCACCGGCGGATTGGAGGTGCGCGGCGTCCAATACGTCGTCGACGGCGGCAAACAACTGCTCAGCGACATCACCCTGACCGCGCGACCGGGAACGCTGACCGCCGTCATCGGGGGGTCAGGTGCCGGCAAGAGCACATTGGCCAGGCTGATCGCCGGCTACACGACGCCCACCGGGGGTTCGGTGACCTTCGAGGGCCACGACATTCATGCCGAGTACGCATCGCTGCGCAGCCGGATCGGGATGGTTCCCCAGGACGACGTCGTGCACCGGCAGCTGACGGTGAACCAGGCGCTCAGCTATGCCGCCGAACTGCGGCTGCCGCCCGACACCAGCAAGGGCGACCGCACCAAGGTCGTCAACCAGGTTCTCCAAGAGCTTGACCTGACCAAGCACGCCGAGACCCGCGTCGACAAGCTCTCCGGGGGGCAGCGTAAACGCGCGTCGGTGGCTCTCGAGCTGCTAACCGGGCCGTCGCTACTGATCCTCGACGAGCCGACGTCGGGCTTGGACCCGGCGCTGGACCTGCAGGTGATGTCGATGCTGCGACAGCTCGCCGACGCCGGTCGGGTGGTGTTGGTGGTGACGCATTCGCTGTCCTACCTCGACGTCTGCGACCAGGTGCTGCTCGTCGCACCGGGCGGTAAGACGGCCTACTGCGGTCCGCCGGACGGCATCGGCGACGTGATGGGCACGACCAACTGGGCCAAGATCTTCAGCCAGGTGGGTGCGGACCCCGAGGAAGCCAACCGCCGGTTCCGGGAACGCGAGCAGCAGCAGCCTGCCCCGCCGGCAGGCAAGCCGGCCGACCTGGGCGAACCCGTGCACACCAGCGTGCGCAAACAGATCTCGACGATCGCCCGCCGGCAGGTCCGCCTCGTCGTCGCCGACCGCGCGTATTTCATCTTCCTGGCGCTGCTGCCGTTCATCCTGGGTGCGTTGTCGCTCACCGTTCCGGGCAACACCGGATTCCAGACACCGGGCCCGCACGCCGGGACCCCCGACGAGGCCGCGCAGATCCTGGCCCTACTCATGCCCGCGGCCGCCTTCATGGGTACCGCGCTGACCATCCGCGATCTGGTCGGCGAGCGCCCCATCTTCCAGCGCGAGCAGGCGGTCGGCCTCTCGACGACGGCGTACCTGCTGGCCAAGACTCTGGTGTTCTGCGGGTTCGCGATACTGCAGGCGGCGCTCATCACCGCGATCGTGGTGGTCGGCAAGGGCGCACCCGCCCACGGGGCCGTGCTGTTGGGCCACTCCACCGTCGCGGCGACCGCGGAACTGTTCATCACCGTCGCCGCGACCTGCGTCGTCTCGGCGGTCCTCGGGTTGGCCATCTCGTCGCTGGTCCGTTCCGGTGAGCAGATCATGCCGTTGTTCGTGGTCGCGGTGATGGCGCAACTGGTGCTGTGCGGCGGCATGGTGCCGGTCACCGGGCGGCTCGGCCTGGACCAGTTGTCCTGGGTGATGCCCGCACGATGGGGCTACGCGGCGGCGGCATCGACCGTCGACATCCGGCATCTGGTTCCACCGACGCTGCTACCGCAAGACCAGTTCTGGCAGCACACCCGCCATTTCTGGCTGCTCGACATGGGCATGCTGGCCGGGCTGGCTGTGCTCTACGCCGGCTTCGTCCGCTGGAAAATCCGGCTCAGTCGCTGAACCGACGCCATGCACCCGCCCAAGCACGAGACGTTCGACCTGCGCGCCCGCACCAACACCGACCCCAAGGGCATCGTGCGGGCCGTCGATGAGTACATCGTGCGGCCGTGGGGTCTCTACGTAGCCCGGCCGACGCCTGGCCGCGCCCAGTTCCACTACCTGGAGTCGTGGTTGCTGCCGTCGCTGGGACTGCGGGCGACGGTCTTTCACTTCAACCCCGGTCACAAACGCGACCAGGACTATTACCTCGACGTCGGCGAATACACGCCCGGCAGCGACGTGTGGAGCGCCGAGGACCACTACCTCGATCTCGTCGTCCGTACGAACCGCGGCGTGGAATTGACCGACGTCGACGAGCTCGTCGAAGCAGCGCGGCACGGCCTGCTGGCGCCTGAGGTCGCCGAGAAGGCCGTGCAGCGCGCCTTGCACGCCGTTGACGGCCTGGCCCGCCACGATTACGACCTCAATGCCTGGCTGGCCGGCAACGGCATGCCACTCACATGGCGATGATCGGCGACTTGCCTTGCGGGACAGCGCTTTAGACGGCAAGCAACCGCTCGAAGAATTCGCGATAATGCATCAGGGCCATGCGCAGGTCTTCGGTCGAGGCCTCGTTGCCGCGGGACCACTGCTCTTCAAGACGCGAACGGGCCTGGGCGAATCCGGTGGTCAATTGCTCCACCAGATCGGAGACGAGGACGTCCGCTTGCTGGACGCAGTCCTTCGGATCGTCGACGAAGGCGGCCTGGACACCGGCCCACCGCGCTCGCAGATCGGCGAGATCGTCGCCGGCGAAGAGCAATTCGTCAGACTCGTGCCGCGCGCTCGCCGGCTCCGCAGCGACCGGATCCGCTGCGTCGGAGGTGGGTAGCGGCTCGGACGCGGCGACCGGGTCCTCATTCTCGATGCGAGACGCGTCGGCGACGGGGGCCGCGGCCTCTTCGGGCGAATCGTGAAGTATCTGTTGCTCATTGGTGGTCATGCGCTTGCCTCCTGTGCTGCGTCGTTGTCTGTTGGGGTTTCGAGCAACGTCTCGAACAGCGCCCGGTAGTGCACGAACGCCTCTCGCTGTTGTTCGGTGTCAGCATGCTGCTGCGAGACGTGGATACCGTGTGCGGCGCGGTAGTTGTCCACGACCTGCGGGTGGTCGACGGAGATGTTCGCGGCCTGTCGGTCGAAATCGTCGACGGGATAACCGCGTTCGCGCATCACCTCGGTCACCAGATGGTCGGCGACACCTACGGCCGTTGCGGGGTTGTCCACGAATGCGGCCTGCACCTCTTGCCAGCGGGCGTTGAATTTCGAGAGCGCCGCCGGTGAGAGCGGAACGATGTCGAGCTTGCCGCGCTTGCGCTCTCGCGTGGTGAGCTCTCGCACGGCACCTTTCTCGCTGCCGGTCTCGGATACCACGTGCTCGTACTCACTGCCGTAGTGCTGTTTGAGCCGCTTCGTCTTGGCGCGAAAGCTGATCATGCTGATGACGACGATCGCCGCGACCATCGCCACCACGGCGACAGCCCCGATCAAGATCCATTCCCAGGTGGGCATTTCAAACTCCTTTCACACATATGTCCAATAACCCGGCCAATACGTCCGTAAACCTGTTCATGTGATCTGAGGCATAACGCGGCGACGCCGCGTCGCTCAGAAATAGTGCCGACGGCCGCCGATGGCGCGTCCGGTGCTGCCCAGGATGGCCAGGATCGCGCCGACGACGAGCAGGATGATGCCGAAGGTCCACAGGATGGAAATCTTGAGCAGAAATCCCGCGAGCAGCAGGATGATGCCGAGAACGATCATGGTTGAGCCTTCCTGGAGATGATGGATGACCGATGTATGTCGGTCTTGTGCAACAAGTCCACCACCCGCAAGGGGGGTACAACTACACCCCTAGGGAGGGAATGCGCTCGCCTGCGGGGGCACTGCGGCCGGTGCGGCGCGCCCTAATCCTTCGGGTGCCAACCCGAAGCGTCGGCCCAGTCCCACGCCTGACGATAGGCGTCGGACAACCAGGGTTCCTTGGCGGCGACGTAGGCGTCGACACTTCCATCGGCGGCTTGTTCAGCCTGCCGTTTGACCGCCAGATACTGCTCTTGCACAACCGGATTGGCCACCAGCCAATCGACGAAGAGCAGCGCGAACTGCTGATCTGGCCAGCCGTCGACACGCAGGTGGACGTTCGTCGGCCGGCCCGGGTCAGCCGAACCATGAATCCGCTTCTGCCACAGTCCCGGGTCGTCATCGCGGTCGTAGCGGCTGACGGTACTTCGCGGCTCGGGTTTGCCGAGGTCTGCGGTGATGCGTTCGATACGTGGGTAGCCGGCGGCCAGCAACTGCTCAACGAGTTCGTCTGCCGCCGAGAGTGATTCGACGGTGACCTGAATGTCGATGACGTCTTTGGCGTCCAATCCTGGCACTGCGGTCGAACCGATGTGGTCGACCCGCAAGGCCCGTGCCCCGCATGCGGCCTTCAGTCGGTTGACAATGCGCCGCGCCTGGTCGGGCCAGGTCGGATCGGCAGCCGTCAGCCGTGCGGGTGGACGAACCACCTCACCGGCGCTGAGATTGTGCGCGAACGGCGTGATGCGCTGTGCCCACACCTGCTTGGCGCGCTCGACGAGCGCCTCGGACGACCCCGAGTTGTCCAGCCAGATATCGGCAACGGCCCGGCGTTGCTCGTCGGCGGCTTGCGCGGCGATCCGGGCCCGGGCGTCGTCCTCGGCCATGCCGCGGTGCTCGACGAGTCGCTTGACCCGTAGTTCTGCGTCGGCGTACACCACGACGACGAGCGGGAACAGCGGCGCCATCCCCGACTCCACCAGCAGTGGAATGTCTTCCACCACAACGGAGTCCTCCGGTACGGCGGCGATGATCTCGGCGCGCCGCTTACCGACCAGCGGATGAACGATCCCATTGAGAATCTGGCGTGTTGCCTCATTGCTGAATGCTTTGGCCGCCAACGCCGGGCGGTCCAATGCACCATCGGGCAGCAGGATGTCGTCGCCGAACGCCTCGACCAGCGCGGCCAACCCTTCGGTACCGGGCTCAACTACCTCGCGGGAGATGACGTCGCCGTCGACGACGACGCCACCGCACGCCGAAAACGTCGAGGACACCGTCGATTTGCCGGCGCCGATACCGCCGGTCAGACCGATGCGAAGCATCCGGTGCGGCGGTTAGGCGCTGCCTGCGAGCTTCTCCCGCAGTGCGGCGAGTTGCGCGTCGCTGGCCAGCGAGCCACCGCTCGGCTGGTCGTCACTCGACGACGAGCTGCTGTTGGACTGCGGACGCTGGGCAGCTTCGGCCTCGGCCTCGGCGAACCGCTCCATCTGCGCCGTGTGCATCTTGTGCCGACGCTCGGCCTCCGCGTAGCGCGCTTCCCACTCGGTGCGCTGAGTGTCGAAACCTTCGAGCCACTCGTTGGTTTCGGCGTCGAAGCCCTCGGGGAAGATGTAGTTGCCCTGGTCGTCGTAGCTGTCGGCCATGCCGTACTTCGCCGGGTCGAACTCCTCGGTGTAGTCCTCGTTGGCTTGCTTGAGGCTCAGCGAGATGCGGCGACGCTCCAGGTCGATGTCGATGACCTTGACCATCGCGTCGTCGCCCACGGCGACCACCTGGTCGGGCACCTCGACATGGCGCTCGGCCAACTCGGAGATGTGCACCAGGCCTTCGATGCCCTCTTCGACGCGCACGAACGCACCGAACGGCACCAGCTTGGTGACCTTGCCCGGCACGATCTGGCCGATCGCGTGGGTGCGGGCGAAGTGCCGCCACGGGTCTTCCTGAGTCGCCTTGAGCGACAACGAAACCCGCTCGCGGTCCATGTCGACGTCGAGCACCTCGACAGTGACCTCGTCGCCGACCTGCACGACCTCGGAGGGGTGGTCGATGTGCTTCCAGGACAGCTCGGAGACGTGCACCAGGCCGTCCACCCCGCCCAGGTCGACGAACGCACCGAAGTTGACGATGGAGGACACCACACCCTTGCGGATGGCACCCTTCTGCAGTTGGTTGAGGAACTCGCTGCGCACCTCGGACTGGGTCTGCTCCAGCCAGGCGCGACGCGACAAGACCACGTTGTTGCGGTTCTTGTCGAGCTCGATGATCTTGGCCTCGATCTCCTTGCCGATGTACGGCTGCAGATCGCGGACGCGGCGCATCTCGACCAGCGAGGCGGGCAGGAAGCCACGCAAGCCGATGTCGAGGATCAGACCACCCTTGACGACCTCGATGACGGTGCCCTTGACGGCCTCGTCCTTCTCCTTGAGCGCCTCGATGGTGCCCCAGGCGCGCTCGTACTGCGCGCGCTTCTTGGACAGGATCAGGCGGCCTTCTTTGTCCTCTTTGGTGAGGACCAGGGCTTCGACTTCATCGCCCACGGAAACGACCTCGTTCGGGTCGACGTCGTGTTTGATGGACAGCTCGCGGGAGGGGATGACGCCTTCGGTCTTGTAGCCGATGTCGAGGAGGACCTCGTCCCGGTCAACCTTGACGATGGTCCCTTCGACGATGTCGCCATCGTTGAAGTACTTGATTGTTTTGTCGATGGCGGCGAGAAAATCCTCGCTCGAGCCTATGTCGTTGACGGCTACTTGCGGCGAGGTGACGGTGGGACTCGGCATATTGTTGGGTTGCTCCGGACAAGTTGGGTCGAAGGGACACTGCTGGTGTACCCGTCGAGGTTACTCGACTGGGTACACGCTGGCCAAACTCGCCTCCTCGGCGTTGGGCCAGAATTCATCGAATTCGTGCGACACGGCCCGGCCGGGCCCTCTCGAGCGCCGTCAGTACGCGGTTATCAGTGCCACTCCGGCGACCATCAGCACGCCACCGGCCACCCTGCCCAGGCTGATCGGATGGGGATCGACGCGAAGCCAGCCGAAATGATCGATCAGCAGCGACATGATGAGCGCCGCACTCACGGTCAGACCCATGAAGGTGCCGGCTCCGACCTTGTGCACCAGGGTCAGGCCCGCATAGACCTGAACCGCTCCGACGAGGCCACCGACGACGGCCCACCACGGCATCGACGTGGCGTCCTGCAGGCTCGGGAACGGCTTCGACCTGACGGCAAATACCGCGACGAAGAACACTGCGACCAAAGCAGCCGAAATCGCCGACGCCAGCCACGGATTGAGCATGTGCTTGTAGAGCTGACTGTTCATGGCGGCCCCGCAGGTCTGAAGGGCGCCGCCGAGGATGATGAAGGGGATCATCCAGGTTGCGTTCATGACACACCTTCCTCGATATCCTCTGGCGCTTACCCACCGACACCGGAACTCAGACAACGACGCGCGCCACAAACCCGATCAGATCGCGAGAAAGCCGCTGCCGCAAGCTCAGTGCGCGGCGGTGTCCCAGCTCGACCCGTAACCCACCGAGACCTCCAGCGGCACGTCGAGCGGGTACGCGCCGCCCATCTTGTCGCGCACGAGTGCCTCGAGCTGTTCACGCTCGCCGTCGGCGACTTCGAACAAAAGCTCGTCGTGGACCTGCAGCAGCATGCGCGACGACAATCCGGACGCCGTGAGCGCTCTGTCGACCTCGATCATGGCCACCTTGATGATGTCGGCCGCGCTGCCCTGGATCGGCGCATTGAGCGCCGCCCGCTCAGCCGCCTCCCGCACTTGCCGGTTACTGCTGTCCAGCTCCGGCAGATAGCGGCGACGACCCAGCACCGTCGAGGTGTAGCCGTCCTTGCGGGCCTGCTCGACGACGTTGAGCAGGTAGTCGCGCACCCCGCCGAACCGGGCGAAGTACTGATCCATCTGGACTTTGGCTTCTTCGGTGGAGATCTTCAGCTGAGCCGCCAGGCCGTAGGCGCTCAGGCCGTAGGCAAGCCCGTAGGACATCGCCTTGACCCGGCGCCGCAATTCGCCGTTCACCTCATCGATCGGCACGCCGAATGCGCGTGACGCCACGAACGAGTGCAGATCTTCGCCGGTGTTGAACGCTTCGATGAGGCCGTCGTCGCGAGACAGATGCGCCATGATCCGCATTTCGATCTGGCTGTAGTCGGCGGTCATCAACTCGGCGTAGCCGTCACCGACGACGAACGCGTCCCGGATCTGGCGGCCGGCGTCGGTGCGAATCGGAATGTTCTGCAGGTTGGGCTCGGTCGACGACAACCGGCCGGTCGCCGCGATCGTCTGGTTGAACGTGGTGTGAATCCGGCTGTCTGCGGCCACCGCCTGGAGCAGCCCGTCGACGGTCACCTTCAGCCGGGTGACGTCGCGGTGTGCGAGCAGGTGCTGCAGGAACGGATGCCCGGTCTTGTCGAACAGCGACTGCAACGCATCTGCGTCGGTCGTGTAGCCGGTCTTGGTCCGCTTGGTCTTCGGCATCTCCAGCTCGTCGAACAACACGACCTGCAGCTGTTTCGGCGAGCCGAGGTTGATCTGCTTGCCGATCACCGCGTAGGCCGCTTCGGCGGCGTCACGGATCTGATCGCCGAATTGGCTTTGCAGCTCGGTCAATTGGTCCAGGTTCACCGCGATGCCCGCGGCTTCCAGGCCGGCCAGCACCCGTTGCACCGGCAGTTCCATTTCGGCCAGCAGCGACGTGGAGTCGATACGGGCCAGCTCGGCGTCCAGCGCTTCGGCGAGGTCCACCACCGCGCGGGCCCGTAGCACCGCCGTCTGGACCGCTTGTTCGTCGACGCCGTCGTTGTCATCGAGGAGTGAAAGTTGTTGCTGCTCAGATGTTTCCGCGCGCAATTCGCGGCGCAGGTAGCGCAGCGACAGGTCGTCCAGAGTGAAACTGCGTTGTCCGGGTCGGACCAGGTAGGCGGCTAACGCGGTGTCGGAGCTGACCCCGTTCAGCGTCCAGCCGCGTCCGGTGAGGTCGTGGATGGCCAACTTGGCCTCGTGCAGGGCCTTCGGCCGCTGCGGGTCGGCCAGCCATGCCGACAGCGCCGAATCATCCTCCGGTGTCAACGTTGTGGTGTCGATGAAGGCGCCGTCGCCGTCGGCTGCGGCGATCGCCAGCGCGGTCGCATCGCCGCCGTACGGCAGATGCGTCCCGACCACTGCGAGCCCTGCTCGGCGACCGTCGGCGACGTGCTGGGCCAGCCACTGTGCGACCGTGCCGAGCTCCAGCGCTCCCCCGCGCACCTCGAATCCCTCGTCGACCTCGGGCTCGACGGCGGCCAGCGTGTCGAACAGCCGATCGCGCAGGACGCGGAACTCCAACTGGTCGAACAATTGGTGAATCTGGTCGCGATCCCATGGCTGCATCCGCAGCGTGTCCGGCGTCTGCGCCAACGGCACGTCACGGACCAGTTCGGTGAGCTCCCGGTTTCGAATCACGCTGGCGAGGTTGGCCCGCAGAGCATCACCGACCTTTCCGCGCACCGAATCGACGCCGTCGACCAGCTCTTGCAGCGAGCCGTACTCGCTGATCCATTTCGTGGCCGTCTTCTCACCGACGCCGGGGATACCGGGCAAGTTGTCGCTGGGGTCGCCGCGCAACGCTGCGAAGTCGGGATACTGCTTGGGTGTCAGACCGTACTTCTCCTCCACCGAGGCCGGGGTGAAGCGGGTCAACTCGCTGACGCCCTTGACGGGATAGAGCACGGTCACGTCGTCGTTGACCAGTTGCAGCGCATCGCGGTCACCGGTGACCACCAGCACCCGGTAGCCCTCTGTGTCGGCCTGGGTCGCCAGCGTCGCGATCAGGTCGTCGGCTTCGAAGCCCGGTTCGGCAAGCACCGTAATGCCCAGCGCCGCAAGCACTTCCTTGGTGACGTCGATCTGCCCGCGAAACTCGTCCGGGGTGGTGGACCGGTTGGCCTTGTATTCCGGATACCGCTCGGCACGAAACGTCTGGCGCGACACGTCGAAGGCCGCCGCGATGTGAGTGGGTGACTCGTCGCGCAGCAGATTGATCAACATCGCGGTGAATCCGTAGACGGCGTTGGTGGTCAAGCCGCCCTGAGTTTTGAAGTTCTCGGCCGGTAACGCGTAGAACGCTCGATACGCCAGCGAATTACCGTCCAGCAGCATCAACGTCGGCTTCTCGTCGCCTGCCTTCGTCGCTTCCGTCTTCTTGCTTGCCGTCCTCGCAGGGCTCACGGGCTCAACTCTAGGCACTGGGTCCGACCCCGAGTAGCGACCGCACCCGCTACGACGAAACTGCAACACGTTTCAGTTTTGTGCCGGCGCTGGGTAGGCTAGCCCGGTGCCAGAGGTCACCAGTCCAGAACCGGCCATCGATGGGTGGTTCGCCACCGATGACGCCGACAAAGCCCATCTGATCGGCAGTAAGTGCCCGTCGTGTGGCACCTACGTCTTCCCGCCGCGCGAGAACAACTGCCCCAATCCGGCCTGCGCCAGCGACACATTGGAGTCCGTCGCCTTGTCGCGTCGCGGAACGCTGTGGAGCTACACGGAGAATCGGTACCCGCCGCCTGCGCCCTACCCCGCCGCAGATCCCTTCGAACCGTTCGCCATCGCTGCGGTGGAGCTGGCCGACGAGGGAATCATCGTGCTGGGCAAGGTAGTCGAGGGCACCCTCGCGGCTGACCTGAAGGTCGGCATGGAGATGGAGTTGGCCACCATGACCTTGTTCACTGACGCCGACGGCGTTGAACGCATCGTGCACGCGTGGAAGGTCGCGTCATGAGCACTCCTGAGCCGCTGTACATCCTCGGTGCCGGCATGCACCCGTGGGGCAAATGGGGCCGCGACTTCACCGAATACGGCGTCGTCGCCGCACGGGCCGCGCTCGCCGAAGCCGGCCTGGACTGGCGGCAGATCCAGCTGGTCGCGGGGGCCGACACCATCCGCAACGGCTACCCCGGCTTCATCGCCGGATCGACGTTCGCGCAGAAGCTCGGCTGGAACGGCGTCCCGGTCAGCTCCAGCTATGCCGCTTGCGCCAGCGGGTCCCAGGCACTGCAGAGCGCGCGCGCCCACATCCTGGCCGGCTTCTGCGACGTCGCGCTGGTCATCGGCGCCGACACCACACCGAAGGGGGCGTTCGCCCCGGTCGGCGGGGAACGCAAGAACGACCCGGACTGGCAGCGGTTCCACTTGATCGGCGCGATGAACCCGGTGTACTTCGCGCTGCTCGCACGTCGCCGAATGGACCTGTACGGCGCGACGGCGGAGGACTTCGCCCAAGTGAAGGTCAAGAACTCCCAGCATGGCCTGCAGAACCCGAATGCGCGGTACCGCAAGGAATCCTCGGTCGAAGACGTGCTGGCCAGCCCGGTGGTCAGCGACCCACTGCGGCAGCTCGACATCTGCGCGACCTCCGACGGGGCGGCCGCGTTGATCGTGGCGAGCGCGGACTTCGCCCGTAAGCATCTCGGCTCTCTGGACGGCGTGCCGTCGGTGCGCGCGGTGAGCACGGTGACCCCGCAGTACCCGCAGCACCTTCCCGAATTACCCGACATCGCAACGGATTCCACCGCGGTGGTGCCGGCGCCGGAGCGGGTGTTCAAAGACCAGATCCTTGACGCCGCCTACGCCGAAGCCGGTATCGGGCCCGAGGACGTCAGCCTGGCCGAGGTCTACGACCTGTCCACTGCGCTGGAACTCGACTGGTACGAGCATCTGGGGCTGTGCCCCAAAGGCGAGGCCGAAGCGCTGCTGCGCAGCGGTGCTACGGCCATCGGAGGAAAGGTGCCGGTCAACCCGTCGGGCGGGCTCGCCTGCTTCGGCGAGGCGATTCCGGCTCAGGCGATCGCCCAGGTTTGCGAGCTGACCTGGCAACTGCGCGGTCAGGCAACCGGACGGCAGGTGGAAGACGCCACCGTCGGCGTCACCGCGAACCAGGGCTTGTTCGGCCACGGCTCGTCGGTGATCGTCGCCCGCTAGCTTTTCGTGTCAGCGTCACTCCAGCGTGACGCTCGGCGTCGACGGCCACTCCAGCGTGACGCTCGGCATGAGCCGCTAGCTTTTCGTCTCGTCGGACGTATCCAACGTTTCTAGGACGACTTCGGCGACGTGCTTCATGGTGGTCCGGCGGTCCATCGCCGCGCGCTGGATCCATTTGAACGCCTCGGGCTCGGTCATGCCCTGGTTGGCCTGCAGCAGACCCTTGGCGCGCTCGACGAGCTTGCGGGTCTCTAGCCGGTCAGAGAGTGTCTCGACTTCACGTTCCAGCGCCCTGACCTCGCTGAAACGGCTCAACGCCACCTCAATCGCGGGAATCAGATCGGAGATCGTGAATGGCTTGACCAGGTAAGCCATCGCCCCGGCGTCGCGCGCTTTCTCGACCAGGTCGCGCTGGCTGAACGCCGTCAGCACCACGATCGGCGCGATGCGCTTGCTGGCGATCTCCGACGCCGCATCGATGCCGTCGCGCCGAGGCATCTTCACGTCCATGATCACCAGGTCGGGATTGAGCTGCTCAGCCAGGTCGACGGCCTCCTGGCCGTCGCCGGCCTCGCCGACGATTTCGTAGCCCTCTTCGCGCAGCATCTCGGCCAAGTCGAGCCGGATGAGCGCCTCGTCCTCGGCGATGAGAACGCGGTGCGGGGTCGGGGCGTCGGCGTCGGTCATATCGAACATTCTCTCGTGAACCACGCCGATCATCGACTGCGGGGCTGTGAGTCGGCTCTCCATTGCCGATCCTCTATGGTGGGAGGCCGTACGCAGCAGGCCCTCGTATCCCAACTGGCAGAGGAAACGGATTCAAAACCCGTGCAGTGTGAGTTCGAATCTCACCGAGGGCACCACCTGCTTGACACGTCCGATGCATGAAGTGCCATCGGGCGCTGGCCATTGAAATACCGCAGTGATAGCGCAGTCCAGGGCTCGACGTATTCCAACGCCAAGTTGGCTGCTGCGTCGAGTTACTTCGCAACGCTGGTGAGGTCGTCCGAAAACAGATGGCCGTATGTGTCAAGCGTCATAGTTGCCGTCTCATTCCCTAGAAGTCGCTGCACTGCAAGGACGTTGGCGCCCTGAGCAGGCCGGCTGGCGAAGGCTCGGGTCAGCGCCGATGCCGTTGATCGCGAAGCCATCAGAGTCAGCGGTTGCGGTCACCTTGGCCGGGTCGAACTTGATTGCTGCGTGGTCGGGGGGCATCAGCGGCTGCCACACTTCTCACAGCGGCGCCATTTCCTCTGCGGCGACTTGAGAGCCGGGGCGGCCGCACTGCGTGGCGGTGATACCCGCCAATTGACCGGTGCTGTGGTGGCCGATCGTGGTCAGCGTGCGGTAATTCCCGGTCACGACGATGCCAGCGGGACCGAGCCGTCTGCCGTAGCAACTCTGCATGTTCGCTCGACGGGAGCGACGGTCGCGGGTAAGCCGAGCGCGATCGTTGCAACCGCCCGATATTCGAAGCGCATTTCGCCGATGCTAGGTCACAGCCCGAACGACGAGACCAGGTCGGCGAAGATGGACGGGTCCACCGCAGCGGCTCCCGACGCAAGGTCGGCGGCTGACGAAGCATCGAGACCATTCAAAATATCCGCGAGGAAGGTCGCGCCGCCTGCGTCGAAAGCGGCACCGGCGAACTGGAAGTCAGCCCCAAACAGCGTGAAATCGGCGGGCAGCAGGCTGTTGCTGCTCAGGTCACCGGCTTGGTCAGCAGCGACGACCGCCTGATCCGCCGACAAAATGCTTTGAGCGGCAGAAACCAACTGCTCATCAACACCGGCTACATATGTCTGGCCGTCCACCGCCAGCGTGTCTTGCTGGGACGTCAAAAAGCTCAGGTAATCCTCGAAGCTGCTCGGGAGCCCTTCCTGGCCGGAGATCAACTCCGCCGAGCGGGCACTGAGGTCAGCCGTTGGGGCGGTGTCCAATACGGCAGTTCCCTGGTTCAGGACATTGGTCGCTTGGCCGATCACTTCGTCGGGGCTCGCGGCAGCGGGAGCTACATCTGCGGCTGAACTGGCCGCGTCAATGGAGACGTTGGACGGAGCAATGTCCAAGGCCAGCAGGGCTTGGTTGTACAACGCTTCCAGGTCATTGACGTTCGCACTGTCGATTGTGTAGTAGTTCGTCAGACCGTCGGTGGTCTCAGTAGCAGCGGCGACCTCGGCGGGCGTCAAGCCAAGGTATTCCAGGTGCTCGGTGAACATGCCGTAAATGTTGGCGCCATCGTCATAATTTGCCCAGCCGTCTCCCGACAGGGAATAGACCTCGGTGGGGTACAAGTCATTTGGGGTGGTGGCTCCCAGCAGTGGAGCTGTCACGCCCAGTTGTGCGAAGAGTTCGGTTGTGGCCTGCTGCTCGGATTCTGGCAGCGAGTCGATGAACGAATTCAGAAACCCTCCCTCCGCGGATGCGCTGTCGCCCACCATCACGAAATTCAGATCGCCTTGAGGTATGCCGAAGTCAGAGAGCTGCTGCTCAGCCAGCCCTTCCTCGACGGCGCCTTCTGAGTAACCGAAGACATAGAGCGGAGTTGTCGAACTCAAGTCGCCGGCGGTGTAGTCGCCTTCGATCGTTTGCACCAACGCTTGCACGCCGGGAGCAACGTTCTCCACCTCGTTGCCCGCGGATGGTGTGATGAAAACTGTTGCGTCGCCATCGAACCCGTTCGGTTGCAGGTATAGCGCATTGGCGACGTCGGCGTACAGCTGGTTCTCGGCTGGAATGAGAACTAGCGCATCGTAGGGGTCGACGACGGCGGAAAGCACGTCTGATGGAGTGTCGGCGCGGGCCGTACCCATTCCGATCATCGCGGCGGCGGCGGCCAGCCCGACTCCGGCAGTCCATTGGCGGCCACGGCAATTGGTGCGGCGATTGCTGATCATTTGGTCCCCGTGATTGCGACGTGCTTCACGCTCAAGAACACGTCTGAGGTGCTGAGAGTACTTAGATTTTTGAACTGTCTGACGCTATGCCAGCAAATTCCAAGCTCCACAGCACGATATTCGCAGCCGTCAATTAACGGACCGATGCCGTTTCAGTCCAAGGACAGCGTTCGCGCAGGAATAGACACCGGATCCTGAAGCTACGGGCGATGACCAACGCGCACTGAGTATCTTACGCTTGATGCGCGCCGCAACATCCCAGCAAGCTCCGAGCTGTGCGGCGCAATACCGGCTCTCATGCTTTCGGATAGCTGCGCTAACTGCGCTCAACTGCGTTCAGATTGTTGACAGCAACCAACGCTAAATTCCGTGCATGAAAATCGTCACTGCTGCGTTGCTGCTCGCCGCAGCACTGGCTGTTCCCGCGACAGCCCACGCAGACCTGCCACCACCGCCAAGCGAGACCCTGCCGATGCCGTTGCCGCCAGGCACGCAATTCGCGCCGCCGGACGTCGAGGTCTATTGCCCAAACTTGGTCTGGGTCCGGCGTTGTCATCAGTGCGCGGCGGATTCAGCACACCAATGCTGGGACCGCTAGGAGTCGCGTACATGAAATTTGCCGTCGCAGCAACGCTGCTCGCCGCAACACTGGCTGTCCTCGCAACCGCTCACGGTGCCTAGCCGCGGCGGTGTGACCTGCACGTTTGGTGCTGGTTATTGCACGTAGCTTGCACGGAATTGCATCTGTGCTGGTCAGGCCGTGCACCCGGCAGGATTCGAACCTGCTATGCGCACTGGTAGCCGTCCGAACCGTAGTGCGAACTCGTTGCCACTCCGGCCGCTGCCCCCGCAGGGCTATAGACCGATGGACGACAGCAGATCGGCAAACGATGACGGATCAACGGCGCCAGCCGCATCGGTGATGCCGATGCCCTGGGGAAGGAAGAGGTCAACGATGGGAGTGATGTTTTCGTCCCCATATGGTGTGAGGATGAAGTCCCCGACGGTGGCCGACGTTCCGGCGGTGTTCATGGATTCCTCGAAAACGTTGCCGTACCCCAACCCGAAATCGTCGATTAAGAAGCCGGTCGGCTCGTCGGGCAGCACCGTCCCGGTGCCGCCGAGCGTGGTGATCTCCTCGCTGTAGCCGCCGGGCAGCCCGAAGTCCTGGCTGAGCTGACTCAGAATTCCGGATAAGCCGGTTGCCTCGTCAAATGGCGTTGGCGTGTATTCGACATTGCCGGTGAACGTGTCCACCGGAAACCCAAGCTCGGAGATCGTGAAGTCCTGGGTTCCAAACACATCGCCGGCCCCGTCGGTCACGCTGACATCCTCGGCACCGGTCGGGGTGATCGTGTAGACCGGCGAGAACAGGTTCGACGGGTCCGGGCTGTAGGGCACCACGGCGGGGTCGTCGGTGTCGGCGTGGGCAGTCGCCATCCCGATCATGGCGGCGGCGGCGAGTAACCCCGCGCCGGTGCTCCACTGTTGGACACGACACCTGGTGCGGCGATTGATGGTCATTAGTCCCCCGGTTCGAGCCGTGCTCATGCTTATGAACACCTAAAGAGAAGCTAAGAATACCTAAGTTTGAGGCGCGACCTCGGTCGGGCCAGCAAGTTCCCAGCTAGACGGCACGACATTCCCAGCCAGCAGTCACGGACGCGCACCTCGTGATCGACGGGTTCACGACATCCCCGCTGGTCTGCAAGAGAGGAAATACCGATGTTCGGGACCAAGTTCTCCGCTAGCGCGATGGCGGCAGTACGGATCGCCGCTGCTGGCGCGGTTGGAACGGCTGCGCTTGCTGGCGCAGTGCTGATCGTCGCTCCCGCGCTGCCGGGCCACCGCGTGAAACCGTGGTTTTCAACGCAGCCGCAGAACCTAGCCTCCGTCACTGGCAACCCGCGTCAATCTAGCGGCGCAGGCCACAGGACGGCTCGCGCTACGGCACGAATGGGCTGATGTCGGTTGTGTCGTTGCCGTAGTCGATGTACACGCTGTGGTTCAGGAAGGGAATCAGACCGCTGTCGATGCTCGTCCCCGAGACGATCGTCGGGCTGTCGCTGACCTCGTCGTACCCGTAGTCGCCGGTCGTGTCGTAGCTGTACAACTCCTGACCGGCGGCGTTGGTGACAGTGATCTCGGTGCCCGCCGGGACGATGGTGTCGCCCCCCACCAGGCTCGACGGAATGGTTCCGAAACCCCCGCCGGAGTCGAGGTTGTCGGTAACTTGCACCGTCTGGCCGTCGGCCGATTCCAGTACCGAGAGGATTGACGTGCCGCTGCTCACGACACCGCCGGTGATCGGATCCTGGTCGGTGACGACCAGGTCTATACCGGTGAAACCCAAACCGCTCTGGTCGATCGTGTAGGGGAAGTTGACCTCTACGCCGCCGTAGTCGAGGAAGGGGCTCGATAGCGGTCCGGCGTTGTCCTGGCCGATACCGAGGATTCCGGCGACGTCGTTGCCGCTGAGGTAGGTCTGCAAGGCGTTGTTGGTGAAGAAGCTGGAAAATTCGCTCGGGTTGTACGAGTAGATTTCGATGCCCGCTGGGCCGTCGGTGCTCAGGTCCGGTGTGCCGAAAGCGTTGAGGTAGTCGACCGGCACGTTGTTGTAGGTCAGATAGAGGTAGTCCACGCCGCCGATTTCGCTCTCACCGACGCCGGTCGGAAGGCCGAGATTGAGCAGGCCCTCCAACGGCGTGTAGGCGCTCGAACCGAGGTCGGTGTACGGCAGGATCAGGCCGCTGGACCCGGTGTCGACGAGCAGCGGCGTCGTGGCTCCGCCCGCGATCGACGCGTTCACCGCCGGGTCGTCGAGGTATGGGCCGGTGAGCAGGAGCGGCAGGTCATAGGTGCCGTTCGTCGGCGAAACCACGGCCGACTCGGTGGCGCTGGCCGCAGCGGCTGATGTCGCGGAGTCCGCGCCGGGCAGCGCCAGGTCGATCGAGTTCAGAGAACTGAGTGCGCTGTCGGTCCAGCTGGTCAGATCTGCGGCCGCGGTGGGGTCGAACGCCGCGAGTGAGTCGGTCACCGACGTCAAAAGCGGCTGAATGATCGGGTCCAGAATGGCGTCAATGTCGGCCCTCGCAGGCGCCGCCGAGCCGGTCGCCATCGCCGCCGCTGCAGCAAACGCACCGAGCACACCGCCCATGGCCAACCCGTACCGGCGCACCCTCATGCTGCTTGAGTTGGTGCCCTCGGCACCGTTGCAATCAGCGGCGCGGCGATTGACCGCCATGTGACCCCCCAGGTCGGCTAAAGAGATGCCCGTGCTTAAAAAAGCGTAAGAACTTACTGAAGACTACCTAAAGTCGAACCGCTCGGCGGCCGTCCCAGCAAGTTCCCAGCAGCGGCGCATGAAATTGACAAAATGCAATTACTCTGGGTCTCAACGCGGGGTTTCTCATCGGATCAGATCGGGTAGATCTGGGGCGCTGGCAAATTCAGCCTGGTCTGGGACAAGTTCCGCCGTGCGTGCGCCGCGGAACTTCAAGGGGCACCCGCTCCGTACTCGGCATACACGGTGATCGTCCGTACGCCGGGATCGCAATGACCACATCACCTGAATCTTCTGAGCTCCGAAGCGAGCCCACCGCACAATGTCTCGCCAGCACCGATCTCCGCCGCCGACCCGCGCCGAGTGCTCCGGATGCATACCTCCAGGAGTTGCCCGCGTTGGTACTGCTGGACCGGCTGGCTATCCCCATGCTCGCCGTCCGGATCGACGGCGCCGTCGTCTACACCAACCCCGCTCTGGCCACCATGCTCGGTCACCATCCCAACACCATCGCGCTGATCGGACGACCTCTGCCCGCGCTGCTGGCCGGACATTCAGCCACCCCGCCCCGCGACTGTGTCGCCGCACTGCTGGCCGCCGGCACCGTGGTCGTCGACTGGCTCCATGCCGAAGGCTTCCCGGTACGCAGCGTGATATCGGAAACGGTCTTCGTTCGAGCGACTGACCAGATCGTGCTGATCGGCGTCACCGACATCACCGAATTGATGTGGACGATCCACCTTGAATGATGAATCCTGTTGGGCCACGGTCGATCACACTGCAGCGATACGCACTCGCCGATCCGCTTGTCACGGGAAGCGAAAGTCATCGTTTGCGTGGGCGGTGGTTGCCATGCCTTTGACGTTGCGGCCGGACATGACAAACGTCAGCAAGCCCAATCCCGAGACGCTGCACCACCGGCGTTCCAACGGTTAGGCTTTTGCTGTGGTGGCTAAGCGGTGCGCTGCCCAGCAGCCAGCAGGTTCGCGGCGAACACCGGACTGCGTAGCAGCAGTTCGGGAGCAACCACGCGCTCGCAACCAGGTGTATTCCGACCGGATCGCCCGCCGGAGCCGCATTCTGAATCTCACCGCGTCGATGGCGGTATTCATCAGCGCCGGTTTCGGATTCGTGCAGGTGTTCGCTGCGCCCGAGTTGTGGTGGACCGGCATCATCAACATCGTCGCCGCCGTGATCTACGCGACCATCCCCGTACTGCATCGCTTCGGCGAACTTGTCCCGCCGCTGGCCTTCATCGGCACGGCTTACGTTTCGATCTTCACTATCTGCTGGTTCGTGGGCACCGGCTCGGGATTGCAGTTCTACTTTCTGGTCGCGGCGTGCCTTGTCGTTCTGCAACTCGGCGTCGATCGCATCTACCTGGCGGCTCTGCTGGCCGCCATCGCCGCCGGCATGGTGATCACCTTGCAGTTCCTGGTCCCGCGCGACACCGGCGCCCAGCCGGCGTGGGCGCTGTCACTGAGCTTTGTCGTCACCACGGTCTCGGCGTGCGTGATGGTGGTGACGACCGTGTGGTACGCGGTCCGCGAGATCGTTCGGGCCGAAGCGGCGATGGAAGTCGAGTACGAGCGGTCCGAGACACTGCTGGCCAACATCCTGCCGTCCAGCGTCGCCGAGCGTCTAAAAGACCCGGCGCGCAACGTTATTGCCGACAAGTATGACGACGCCTCGGTGCTGTTCGCCGACATCGCCGGGTTCACCGAGCGGGCCAGTGATATGCCGCCCGAACAACTGATCCGCTTCCTCGACCGGCTTTACAGCGACTTCGACGCGCTGGTGGACAAGCACGGCTTGGAAAAGATCAAAATCAGTGGCGACTCCTACATGGTGGTCAGCGGTGTGCCCCAGCCGCGGGCCGATCACGTCGAGGCACTGGCATCCTTCGCGCTCGACATGGCCGATGCGGCAAGCCGACTGAAGGATCTGCGGGGCAATCCGTTGCCACTACGCATCGGGCTGGCCAGCGGGCCCGTCGTCGCCGGGGTCGTCGGTTCGCGCCGATTCTTCTACGACGTGTGGGGCGACGCGGTCAACGTCGCATCGCGAATGGAATCCACCGACTCGGTGGGCCGGATCCAAGTGCCCGAGGACGTCTATCGGCGTCTCCGTGGCGACTTTGTGCTTCAAGAGCGAGGAGTCGTCGAGGTCAAAGGCAAAGGCCTGATGCGCACCTGGTATCTCCTCGGGCGCAAACCCGACACCGGTTCCGAAGAGGTTCGCACCGGAGCATCCGAGACGGCCCGGGTCTGACGCATCCGGCAAACGTCCCACCGCGATGGCCGATTGTGGGACCATTCGGGCATGGAAACCACTGCTGCGCCAAAGTTATTGCCACATCTCTGGAAGTCGACTCTGGTGTCTGGACTTCTCGCGCTCACCCTGGGCGTTCTGGTGCTTGTGTTGCCCGGAGACTCCCTCGTCATCGCGGCCGTTCTGTTCGGCCTCTACCTACTGGTTACCGGTGTCGCCCAAGTCGTCTTCGCGTTCAGCCTCCACGTCTCGGCCGGCGGACGAGTGTTGTTGTTCATCAGCGGCGCGGCCTCGCTGGTCTTGGCGGTGCTGTGTTTCCGGCATTTCGGACAGGGTTACGCACTTCTGCTGCTGGCCATTTGGATTGGTGTCGGCTTCATCTTTCGTGGTGTGGCAACGTCGATCTCGGCGATCAGCGATCCGCACCTGCCGGGCCGCGTCTGGCAGATCATCCTCGGCGCGATCAGCCTTGTGGCGGGCGTCGTGATGATCGGTTCGCCCTTCACGTCACTGGCGATCCTGACGCTCATCGTCGGCATCTGGCTGGTCGTCATCGGGGTGTTCGAGATCGTGTCGTCGTTCGGTATCCGCAACGCATCGAAGCGGGTGGGCAACGCCCTAGCCGGATAACCGTCGAACAGGGTCGTTTGACCCTTTTTGGAGCGGCGCTCGACCGGATACATTCGGGGGAATGACTATCTACTACACTGTGTAGTAGTGCTGATTCCCTGAGGCGGAAGCTGAAACGATGAATGTGGTCGACGTGTCACGGTGGCAGTTCGGCATCACCACCGTCTACCACTTCATCTTCGTGCCGCTCACCATCGGCCTGGCGCCGTTGATTGCCGTCATGCAGACGGTGTGGGTGCTCACCGACAACGTTGCCTGGTATCGGCTGACGAAGTTCTTCGGCAAGCTGTTTCTGATCAACTTCGCGCTGGGCGTTGCCACCGGCATCGTGCAGGAATTCCAGTTCGGGATGAATTGGAGTGAGTATTCACGTTTCGTCGGCGACGTGTTCGGTGCTCCGTTGGCTATGGAAGGCCTCGCCGCGTTCTTCTTCGAATCCACCTTCCTCGGGTTGTGGATCTTCGGTTGGAGCCGACTCCCCCGCCTGGTCCACCTCGCGTGCATCTGGATCGTTGCCATCGCGGTGAACCTGTCCGCGTTCTTCATCATCGCGGCGAACTCGTTTATGCAGCACCCGGTCGGCGCGCACTACAACCCCATCACCAAACGCGCTGAGCTGAACAGCATCTCGGCGCTGTTCACCAACAACACCGGGCTGGCAGCGTTCGGGCACACGGTCACCGCCTCGCTGCTGACCGCCGGCACATTCGTCGCGGCCGTGAGCGCGTGGTGGATGGTCCGCTCACACAGCCGAACAGACGGCAGCGACGCCCGCAGCATCTACCGTCCAGCCACCATCCTGGGCTGCTGGGTCGCACTGGCAGCGACGCTCGCACTGTTCTTCAGCGGAGACGCTCAGGGCAAACTCATGTTTCATCAGCAGCCGATGAAGATGGCGTCCGCTGAATCGTTGTGCGACACCCAAACCGATCCCGAGTTCTCCATCCTGACCGTCGGCAGGCAGAACAACTGCGACGGCCTCACCCGCGTGCTCGAAGTACCATACGTACTGCCGTTTTTGGCTAAAGGCCGATTTGATGGCGTGACGCTGCAAGGTGTGCGTGATATCCAGCGTGACGATCAACAGCGATTCGGCGCGGGAGACTATCGCCCCAACCTCTTCGTCACCTACTGGTCTTTCCGCGCGATGATCGGATTCCTGCTCATCCCAGTGTTGTTCGCCCTTGCTGCACTGTGGCTGACTCGTGGCGGGCGTGTCCCTCGTCAGCGGTGGTTGTCCCGCTTCGCGCTGCTGACGCTGCCCACGCCCATCCTGGCCAGCAGTGCCGGCTGGGTTTTCACCGAGATGGGTCGCCAGCCCTGGATCGTTGCGCCTAACCCGACCGGCGACCCGCACATCCACTTGGTCGTCGCCGACGGCGTGTCCCACCATGCGCCTGCAATGGTGGTCGCCTCCCTGGTGACGTTCACCCTGATCTACGCGGTTCTCGCGGTCGTCTGGTTCTGGCTATTGAAACGCTATGTCGTTGAAGGGCCACTGGAACATGACGCAGAGCCTGCTCCGGCGGCACCGCCCGGTGCCGACGACGTCGCGCCATTGTCATTCGCCTATTGATCGCTGCCTACCCGGCAGGAAGGAGCTTTCGATGGCGCTGCACGACGTGTGGTTCGGTCTTCTCGCAGTGTTGTTCCTCGGATTTCTCATTCTCGAGGGCTTCGACTTCGGCGTAGGCATGCTGATGGAGCCGATCGCCCGGATGGGCAGCGGGGACCGGGAGCCACGCCGCAGGGCGGTGCTCAACACCATTGGTCCGGTGTGGGACGGCAACGAGGTGTGGCTTCTCACCGCCGGCGGGGCGATGTTCGCTGCCTTTCCGGGCATGTATGCCACCGTCTTCTCGTCGCTCTATCTGCCATTGCTGGCAATCCTGTTCGGCATGATCGTTCGCGCCGTATCCATCGAATGGCGCGGCAAAATCGATGACCCGAAGTGGCGCCATTGGGCCGATGCCGGCATTGCGGCCGGTTCCTGGTTGCCCGCGGTGCTGTGGGGGGTGGCCTTCGCAATCTTGGTCCGCGGCCTTCCGGTCAACGCCGAGCATCAGGTCAACCTGTCGATCACCGACGTGCTGAACGCGTACACGCTGCTGGGCGGCCTGGCCACCTGCGGACTGTTCCTGCTCTACGGTGCGATCTTCGTCGTGCTGAAGACATCTGGGCCGGTCCGCGACGGCGGGTTGCGGGTCGCGGTATGGCTGTCGCTGCCGGTCACCGTACTCGTGGCCGCGTTCGGGGTGTGGACGCAAGTCGCACATGGCAAGACATGGACCTGGCTGGCGCTGGCCGTCGCCGTGGTAGCGCAACTGGCCACCGTCGCACTGGTATTCACTCGCAGGCACGAGGGTTGGGCATTCGTCTGCAGCGCCGTGGTGATCACCGCCGTCGTCGTGTTGCTGTTCGGGGCGATGTATCCCGATCTGGTTCCATCGACGCTCGATCCGCAGTGGAGCGTTACGGTCAGCAACGCATCCTCGAGTGCCTACACCTTGAAGATCATGACGTGGGCCGCTGCTATCTTCGCGCCGCTGGTGGTGGCGTACCAAGCCTGGACCTATTGGGTGTTCCGTCAGCGTATTTCGGCTGACCGGATACCGCCGTCGATCGGCTTGGCAAGGCGAGTGCCCTGAGCAAAAGCAGTCAGGGTCCGCTGGATCCACGACTTCTGCGCACGTCCACGGCTTTGCGCCGGTTTCTGGCTGCAACGGTGTTATGCGGTGTGGTGATCTCCGGCTGCGCAATCGTTTCAGCGATCATGTTGGCGCACATCGCTTCTCGCGTCATTGGTGATCCCTCGGCGCGGATGCTGGCGCAGTGGGCGCCGACGTTGGCGATGCTGATGTCGGTGTGGATGGTGCGCGCGGTGGCGCACTGGCTTCAAACTCGGCTGGGCCAACGCGGGGCCAGCGCGGTCATCACCGATCTGAGCAGCCGGGTGCTGGCGGCAGTCACCGCCCGCCAACCCAGGGAACTCTCAGCACTGCGCGATGACACGGCGGTGGTGGTGACTCGCGGACTCGACGCGCTGCGACCGTATTTCACCGCCTACCTGCCGGCCTTGCTGCTGGCGGCGATCCTCACTCCGATCAGCGCAGTGGTGCTCGGCCTCTACGACCTTCGATCATTCCTCATCGTTGTGATCACGCTGCCGCTGATCCCGATCTTCATGGTGCTGATCGGCCTCGCGACCGCTGAGCGCTCCGCGTCGGCGCTCGCGGCCATGGCCACGCTACAGGCTCGACTATTGGACCTGATCGCCGGAATTCCCACACTGCGGGCGTTGGGGCGCGCCGACGGCCCCGAGCATCGCATTGCCGATCTGGCCGCCGCCCACCGGCGTTCGGCGATGGCGACATTGCGGATCGCGTTCCTCTCGGCACTGGTACTGGAACTTCTTGCCACCCTCGGCGTCGCCATGATCGCCGTCAGTATCGGCCTTCGCCTTGTTTACGGCGAGATCAGCTTGAGCATCGCCTTGACCGTGCTGCTGCTCGCACCTGACGTCTACTGGCCGCTACGCCGCATCGGCGTGGAATTCCATGCCGCACAAGATGGCCGGGCCGCGGCCGACAAAGCTTTCGAGCTGATCGAGCGGTGCCCGACCCCCGTCCCGGGTTCTCGCGTGGTGGCGGCGCGTGGCGCCGAGATCGTCCTGCACACGCTGGGCGTCGACGGTCGCGACGGGTGCTGCCCGCAGAACCTCAGCGCCGTGATTCGCCCGGGCCGAGTGACCGTGCTCACCGGCGGCAACGGCGCGGGAAAGAGTACCGCGTTGGAAGCCATCGCCGGGGTCACCTCCGCAGCCAGCGGCCGCATCACCGTCGCCGGCATCGATATCGCCGATCTTGAATCGAACGCTTGGTGGGAGCAAGTGTGCTGGCTGCCGCAGCGGCCAGTGCTGGTGCCAGGCACCGTCGCCGATAACCTGGCGCTCTTCGGCGCTCTTGTCGATACGGAAGCCGCCTGTGCGGCAGCTGGTTTCGACGACGTGTTGGCAGAACTGCCGGACGGAGCGCAAACGGTGATCGGGCGCGACGGTGTCGGGCTGTCGCTTGGGCAGCGCCAACGCCTCGCGTTGGCCCGAGCGCTCGGATTACGTTCGCCGATATTGCTGCTCGACGAGCCGACCGCTCACCTGGACGCTGCTACTGAAACCCGGGTGCTGGATGCGATCGTCGAGCGGGCGCGCGCCGGTGACACGGTAGTCGTGGTCGGGCACCGCGAGCAGATTCTGGCGATCGGTGACGACGTCGTCGAGGTGCGCGGGGCAGAAATGGCCGACCATGCCCGGGTCTGAACCCCTGCTTGCAGCGCTACCACTGCTGCGCCCCCGGCTGCCGCGCTTACTGCTCGGCATCGCACTCGGGGTTGCGTCGCTCGGCAGCGCCCTCGCATTGGCAGGACTGTCGGCCTGGCTCATCACCCGCGCCTGGCAGATGCCGCCCGTGCTGGATCTGGCGATCGCGGTGGTCGCCGTCCGCTTATTCGCCATTTCCCGTGGCGTGCTGCACTATTGCGAACGCCTGGTCGCCCACGACACCGCGTTACGGGCCGCGGGCAACGCCCGTGCGCGGATCTATTCTCGCCTGGCGCACGGACGGGTTGACGACGTGACCCGGTTACACAGCGGGGAACTGGTCGCCCGAGTGGGCGCCGATGTCGATCAGGTGGCCGACGTGTTGGTCCGCTCCGTGCTGCCGTACGGCATCGCGGTCGCGCTCGCGTTGGCCGCGACGCTGGTCATCGGGACCATCTCAGCCCCGGCCGCGGCGCTGATGGCGATCTGCCTGCTGGTCGCCGGGGTCATCGCCCCCTGGCTGGCGGCGAAAGCCGCTACCGCGCAGGAAGCGGTTGCACGTCAACACCATTCCGGTCGCGATGTAGCGGCAATGCTGGCACTGGAACACGCGCCCGAATTACGAGTCGGCGGCACACTGCCGGACATCGTGCTGGAGTCGCAACACCAGCAACGTGATTGGAGTGACGCCATCGATGCCGCCACCCGGCCCGCCGCGCTCGCGACCGCCGTCCCCACAGCGGCAATCGGAGCCAGCGTGCTGGGCGCCACGGTAGCCGCAATCGGATTGGCGGGCACAGTCGCGCCGACGACGTTAGCCATCTTGATGCTGTTGCCGCTGTCGGCATTCGAGGCGACGACGCCGTTGCCCGCCGCGGCCGTTCAATGGACGCGTTCGCGGATAGCGGCACGACACCTGCTCGACTTGACGCCGGCCGACGACGCAGTGGTCGCTCCGCAGCCTCGGTGCGCCACCGCGACTGCGTCACCTCAACCAGAAGCTACCGCGACGCTGTGCGGCCACGACGTTTCCATCGCCCGCGACGGTGGCCGGGACACCGGCACAGCCGTGACGGTGACGTTGGAGCCGGGCGCACGACTGGCGGTCACCGGGCCCAGCGGATCGGGCAAAACAACGCTGCTGATGACACTTGCCGGCTTGTTGACACCCACCCGTGGCGAGGTGACGCTCGGTGACACACCGCTGCAGCTGATCGACGAACCCGAGCTACGCTGTGCGGTCGGCTTTTTCGCCGAGGACGCACACGTCTTCGCGACCTCCGTCCGAGATAACCTGCTGGTCGCACGCGGTGACACCCCGGACGGCGAACTGGCCGTCGCGCTGGACAAGGTTGGCCTGGGCGCCTGGCTGGCCGGCCTGCCGGACGGTCTGGATACGGTGCTGGCAGCCGGGCCCGGTGCGCTCTCGGCAGGCCAGCGCAGGAGGTTGCTACTGGCGCGGGCGATCATCTCACCTGCGCGCATCGTGCTCCTCGACGAGCCGACAGAACACCTGGACGCCGTCGACGCCGAGCCCATCTTGCGCCGTCTTCTCGATCCGCAGGGTGGTCTGATCGCGGCCGAGCGGACCGTGGTGGTCGCTACCCACCACCTGCCCGACCGCAAGTATTCCGAATTACGCATCTGCGCCGGCGAGTACTCTGGCCGAGATTCATCCAACGCCGCCCGACCAGAGAGCGAGTCATGACCGGGTTTTCGGATATTCCGGACAGACGCGAACACTCACCGGGAACATCGCCGACGGAATCGCCACACCCCTATCCCGATCCGTACCGATATCCACCGGTCCCATACCCGGCCGGCTATCCCCCACCGCCCTATGGCGGGTCTCCCCCGCACACAGTCGCACCCAGGAACGGCCTCGGTATCGCGTCGCTCGTCCTGGCGGTGATCGGGTTGGTCGGCGTCGCGACAGTGTTCGCCCCCATCACGCTGGGTGTCGTCGCAGTGGTGATCGGCGTGATCGCGTATCGCCGAGCCAAACGCGGCATCGCGAACAACGGCGGGGTCGCAATCGCAGGGATTGTGCTGGGAGCCTTGGCGATCGTTGTCGGCTTCGCGTTCATCGCAATCTGGACGACGGTATGGAAAGACGTCGGCGGCGGCGACTACATCGACTGCATGCAGAAAGCCGGCTCCGGCAAGCTCGAGCAGCAGCGCTGCGCGGACCAGTTTCGGCACAACGTCGAGGACCGGCTCAGCGTCACGCTGACACCGACCCCAGTTCGCTGAACCCGGCTGCATCGCAACGGCATACGCTATTCGCGCGCGCTGGGGAAATACTTCACCAAGCCTTCTTGCACGACGGTGGCTACCGGACGCCTGGACCGGTCGAAGAAATACCCGGACCCCAGCCCGCGGGAATCCGTCGCGACCGGCGACGCGGTCGAGTACAGCACCCAGTCGCTGAAATCGACTTGACGGTGAAACCAGACCGAATGATTAACTGTCGCAGCAAAAATCCGGTCGAATCCCCACGAGAGACCATGCGTCGTGATGATCGAATCCAGCACGGTGGTGTCCGAGCAATAGAGCATCGTGGCGGTGTGCAACACCGGGTCGTCGGGCAGCACTCCGTCGGCCTTGACCCAGACGCGGTTGTGCGCGAGGCGGTCGCCTTTCTCCCGCATCACCCAGGACGGGTCGTTGGTGTATCGCCAATCGATGGGCTGCAGCGCATTGACGAACAACGGGACGCTGTCCTCGTAGCCGACCAGCAATTCCTTGATGGACGGCAGTGTCTCGGGGTCGGCGACGTCGGGTGGCTCGACACTGTGCTCGAGACCGCGACCGCCGGCCAGGTACGAGATCATCACCGTCGCCAGCAATGTGCCATCCTGGGTCACCTCGACGCGGCGGTTGGCGAAACGGCGCTCATCGCGCAGCGGTACGACGTCGAATTCGACGTCTTTGTCGGTCGCACCGCCGTTGATGAAGTGGGCCGACAGAGCGTTGGGCGGAAGATCGCGGCTCAGCGTGCGAGTCGCGGCGACGAACGATTGCGCCATCAACAGGCCGCCGAACGTCCGAGGCGGGTTCTTGCTGGGGTGGGATCCGATGAAGTGGCCTTCGCCCGTGCGACGCAGGTCGAGCACGGTCATCAGCTCGTCGAAGTCAGACACCGGGCTTAGCCTAGTAGTCCGCCTCCTCAACCCTCCGCCACGCGGAACGCATCGTCGGCGGACGGCCTAGTAGTCCGCCTCCTCAACCCTCCGCCACGCGGAACGCATCGTCGGCGGACGGCCCCGTAGTCCGCCTCCTCAACCCTCCGCCACGCGGAACGCATCGTCGGCGGACGGCCTAGTAGTCGGGCCAGTCCGGGCTAGACGTCCTCTTCGCCGATTCGGTGCACGTGCACCATGTTCGTCGAGCCGACGGTGCCCGGGGGTGCGCCGGCGACGATGACCACCAGATCGCCACGCTTGTACCGGCCCAGTGTCAGCAGCGACTTGTCGACCTGACGGATCATGCCGTCGGTGGTTTGAATGATCGGCACGATGAACGTCTCGGTGCCCCAGGTCATGGCAAGCTGGCTGCGTACTTCGGGCAGCGGCGTGAACGCCAGCAGCGGCAGCGGGGTGTGCAGCCGCGCCAGCCGCCGCACAGTGTCCCCGGATTGGGTGAAGGCGACCAACGCCTTGGCATCGAGGCGCTCGCCGATGTCGCGAGCAGCGTAGGAGATCACGCCTCGCTTGGTGCGCGGCACGTGCGTCAACGGCGGAGCGGCGGTCGAATTCTCTTCCACCGCGCAGATGATGCGGGCCATCGTCTGCACCGCGGCCAACGGGTATTTCCCGACGGAGGTTTCGCCCGAGAGCATCACCGCGTCCGCCCCGTCCATGACGGCATTGGCCACGTCGGAGGCCTCCGCCCGGGTCGGCCGCGAGTGTTCGATCATCGACTCCAGCATTTGCGTCGCGACGATGACGGGTTTCGCGTTCTCCCTGGCCATTTGGATGGCTCGCTTCTGGACGAGCGGGACCTCTTCCAGCGGCAGCTCGACGCCGAGGTCGCCACGGGCGACCATCACCGCATCAAAGGCCAGCACGACGGCTTCGAGATTGTCGATCGCCTCCGGCTTCTCCAATTTGGCGATGACCGGGACCCGGCGTCCGACCCGGTCCATCACCTCGTGGACCAGTTCGACGTCCGACGGCGAGCGCACAAACGACAGCGCCACCATGTCGACGCCGAGATGCAGCGCGAACTCCAGGTCCTCGATGTCCTTCTCTGCCAGCGGAGGAGCAGAGACCTTCATCCCGGGCAGCGACATTCCTTTGTTGTTGCTGATCGGACCGCCCTCGACCACGGTGCATACGACGTCGTCGCCGTCGATGCTCTCGACGACCAGCGCGATATTGCCGTCGTCGACAATGACGCGATCGCCCGGCACCGCGTCCTGGGCCAGTTGCTTGTAGGTGGTCGACACCCGGTCGTGGTTGCCCTGACATTCCGCGACGGTGATCCGGACGGTTTCGCCATCCGCCCAATACGTCGGCCCGTCGGCGAAGCGCCCTAGCCTGATCTTCGGGCCCTGCAGGTCGGCGAGTACCCCGACCGCGCGTCCGGTGGCATTGGACGCCGCACGCACCCGGTCGTAGGAGGCCTTGTGGTCGCTGTAGTCGCCGTGGCTGAAGTTCATTCTGGCGACGTCCATTCCGGCTTCGACCAGAGCCCTGACCACCTCGTCAGAGCTGGTGGCCGGGCCGAGAGTACAGACGATCTTGCCGCGTCTCGCCACGACGACTCAGCATAGTCGCGCTAGCTGATCATCTCTCACTCAGATGGCCGGCTAGTGGGTCAGCAGTGTCGGAACCAACGGGAATCCGGACAGGTTACGCACCACTGTCCACGCCAGTAGCGTGCTGACGACGACGGCGGTCGCCGGAATCGTCAACGTCGATTTTCCGCGGCGGTAGCGCAACAGACCCCAGCAGGCCACCAGCGGGATACCGACGAGCAGCAACACGTTGTCGGCAGCGGCCGCGGCCAGGTGACCGTGCAGCACATCGTGGATCATTCGCAGCCCGCCGCAACCGGGACAGTTCCAGCCGGTCAGCAGCCGGAATGGGCAGACCGGAAAGAACGAGTCGGGGTCGTGCGGGTCGACCAGGCCGATGTAGGTGAGCGCGGCGGCCAGCAGCGCGCCTATGCCCAACGCCACGCGGGTCGGGCGCCCGGCGGGGCGTGCCGCGCCGTGCTGCGCCGGGGTGGTCATCAGTCGTCGTCGGGCTGCGTTGGCGGCGGATCCTCGGCGCCTGCCGCCGCGGCCACCTCAACGACCGGCGGGTCGACTTCCGCCGCCTCAGCTTCTTCCGCGACGGCCACGGCTTCGGCTTCGGCTTCGGGTTGATCGCCCGCTGCCGTCTCGGTTTCCGCCTCCGGCGTCTCCGGCTCGGATTCGGCGCCGTCCTCGTCCAGGGAGTCCGGCTCGAGCAGCTCGGCGGCCGATCCGCTCAGCGTCGCGGGATCCTCGCGGCCCTTCGGCGCCAAGATCAGGTACACCACCGCTCCGATGAAAACGAACGTCGACGTGAACGAGTTGATCCGAATTCCGGCGACATGCGTCGCCGTGTCGTCACGCAGCAGCTCGATACCGAAACGCCCGATGCAATAGCCCGCGACATACAGCGCGAACAGCCGGCCGTGCCCGATGGTGAACCGCCGGTCCAGGTAGATCAGCAGCGCGAAGACCACCAGGTTCCACAGCAGTTCGTAGAGGAATGTCGGCTGCACGACCATCGCCAGCTGCCCGGTCGACACCCCGTCGAGCGAATGCACATCGACGAAACCCGCCGGGTCGCGGCGATAGAAGATCTCCAAGCCCCACGGCATCGTGGTCTCGCGGCCGAAAAGCTCTTGGTTGAAGTAGTTTCCGAGCCGGCCGATCGCCTGCGCCAGAATGATGCCCGGTGCTATCGCATCTCCGAACGCCGGAAGCGGAATGTCGCGGCGCCGGCAGGCGATCCATGCGCCCACACCACCGAGGGCGACCGCGCCCCAGATGCCCAGGCCGCCGTCCCAAATACGCAGCGCCGCCCATGGTCCCGCGCCGCCTTCACCGAAGTACGTCCGCCAGTCGGTCGCCAAGTGATACAGCCGGCCGCCGATCAGCCCGAAGGGCACTGCCCACAGCGCAACGTCGTAAATGACGCCGCGCTCGCCGCCGCGAGCCGCCCAGCGTCGATCACCGATCAGCAGCGCGGCGATGATCCCGGCGATGATGAACAATGCGTACGCACGGATGGGCAGCAACCAGATGTGCCACACGCCCTGTGGCGGGCTCGGGAAGTACGCGATGACCGTGGTCGTCATGTTCCCGAAACCCGCTGGCGCACACCGGCTGCCAGTTCCTCGGTCAGCGCCCGCATCGTCGGCAGGCCTGCGGTCAACGCCGTGACCAGTGCCGAGCCCACGATGACGCCGTCGGAGTAGCTCGCGATCTGAGCCGCCTGTTGCCGCGACCGCACGCCCAGGCCGACGCCGACGGCGATATCGGACACCGCCCTGACTCGGCCCACCAGTTCGGGCGCAGCGTTGGACACCACGTCGCGAGCCCCGGTAACGCCCATGATCGACGCCGCGTAGACGAATCCACGCGACGCCTCGACCGTCGTCGCCAGCCGCTGCGGTGTCGATGACGGTGCGACCAGAAAGATGCGATCCAGGTGATGCTCATCGGACGCGGCCAGCCAGTCGTCGGCCTCGTCGGGAATCAGGTCGGGAGTGATCAACCCGTGCCCACCCGCCGCAGCCAGGTCGCGAGCGAAGGCGTCAACTCCGTAGCGCAAGATCGGATTCCAGTACGTCATCACGACGGCTCGACCGCCGGCAGCGCTGATCGCCTCGACCGCGGACAACGTGTCGCGAACTCGGACACCCCCGCGCAGCGCCACCTCCGCCGCGGTCGCGATGGTCGGGCCGTCCATACCCGGGTCGGAATACGGCACGCCGACCTCGATGACGTCACACCCGGATTCGGTCAACACCTTCATCGCGTCGATCGACGTCTCGACATCGGGGTATCCGGTCGGCAGATACCCGATCAGCGCTGCCCGATTCTCACGTTCGCAGGCACCGAAAAGCTCAGCGAGGCCGCTCTTCTCGCTCTGCTCGACGGTCACGGCTGTCCGTTATCCGGTAACAGGTCGAACCACTTGGCGGCGGTCTCGACGTCCTTGTCGCCGCGGCCAGACAGATTGACGACAATGATTGCGCCACTGCCCAATTCGTTGCCCAGTTTGAGCGCGCCGGCTATCGCGTGTGCGGATTCGATCGCCGGAATGATCCCTTCGGTGCGGCACAGCAGACGGAACGCCTCCATGGCCTCGCTGTCGGTGATCGGGCGATACTCAGCGCGCCCTGTCTCCTTGAGCCACGCATGTTCGGGGCCCACGCCGGGATAGTCCAGGCCGGCCGAGATCGAATGCGACTCGATGGTTTGGCCGTCCTCGTCCTGCAGCAGGAAGGAAAAAGATCCCTGGAAGGCTCCGGGCGAGCCGCCGGTGAATGTCGCGGCGTGACGGCCGGTTTCGACACCGTCGCCGGCGGCTTCGTAGCCGACCAGCCGTACACCGGGGTCGTCGAGGAATGCGTGGAAGATGCCGATCGCGTTCGATCCTCCGCCCACGCAGGCGGTGACGGCGTCGGGTAGTCGCCCGGCCTGATCCTGAATCTGGACGCGTGTCTCCAGGCCGATGACCCGTTGAAAGTCCCGGACCATGGTCGGAAACGGGTGCGGCCCGGCGGCAGTACCGAAGCAGTAGTAGGTGTCGTCGGCGTTGGTGACCCAATCGCGGAACGCCTCGTTGATCGCGTCCTTGAGCGTCTTGGATCCGGACTCGACCGAGACGACCTCGGCGCCCAGCAATCTCATCCGCGCGACGTTCAGCGCTTGACGCGCGGTGTCGACGGCACCCATGTAGATCACACAGTCCAGGCCGAGCAACGCGCACGCGGTGGCGGTCGCCACGCCGTGTTGACCGGCACCGGTCTCGGCGATCACCCGGGTCTTGCCCATCTGGCGAGCCAGCAGCGCCTGACCCAACACGTTGTTGATCTTGTGAGAACCGGTGTGGTTGAGATCTTCTCGTTTGAGAAATATCCGTGCGCCGCCGGCGTGTCGACTGAGCCGTACCGCCTCGTAGAGCGGCGAGGGCCTGCCGGTGTAGTGCGTCTGCAGCTTGTCGAGCTCGTCCAGGTACTCCTGGTCGGTACGGACCTTCTCATAGGCCGCGGTGACTTCCTCGATCACCGCCATCAACGCCTCGGCCACGAACCGGCCGCCGTAGACACCGAAATGTCCACGAGCGTCGGGGTCGTGGTGGGTAGGTTCGGCGATGGCGGCGCTGGAACGCGGTAGCTCCGGGCCCACAATGTCTGCCATCACGAACGCTCAACGCGCAAGCGGCTCATCGGATTCGACGCCTAGCGGGCCGGCTTGGGGCAGGAGGGATGCTTACCCGCGGTGACCAGGTCGGCGACGGCGGCACGGGGATCGCCGCTCTTGACCAGACCCTCGCCGACGAGCACTGCATCCGCACCGGCTCCAGCGTAGGCGAGCAGGTCGGCAGTGCCGCGCACGCCGGACTCGGCAATCCGGATGACGTCGGACGGTAGGCCGGGAGCGATACGCGCAAAGCAATCCCGATCGACCTGCAGCGTCCGCAGGTCGCGGGCGTTGACACCGATCACCCGGGCGCCGGCGGTCAACGCGCGGTCGGCTTCTTGCTCGGTGTGCACCTCGACGAGTGCGGTCATGCCCAGCGACTCGGTGCGCTCCAACATCGATTCCAGCGCCGGTTGATCCAACGCCGCGACGATCAGCAGCAGCATGTCCGCGCCGTGGGCGCGGGCCTCGTGAATCTGGTAGGGCCCCACCACAAAGTCTTTACGCAGCACCGGTATCGACACGGCTGCGCGTACTGCGTCCAGATCGTCGAGGCTGCCGTGGAAACGGCGCTCTTCGGTCAGCACGCTGATGATCCGGGCGCCGCCGTCTTCGTAGGCGCGGGCGAGCTTGGCGGGGTCGGAGATGGACGCGAGTGGTCCCGCCGACGGGCTGGCCCGTTTCACCTCGGCGATGACGCCGATACCGGGCTCACGCAACGCCGCCAGGACGTCGCGCGGTGCCGGCACAGCCTCAGCGGCGGCCCTGATCTCGGACATGCTCACGACAGCCTCGCGAGCGGCAACGTCGGCACGGACTCCTTCGATGATGGAGTCGAGCACGGTTACCGAACTCATGCTGTCGGTTCCTCTCCCCGGGCGCCGCCAGATTTCTACACGACGTCCTAGGAAGGGTAGCGAGCGCCGGCGCACGACCCGTCACCGACCCTCGGTGTCAGGTTCGGGTGGTGAATCGCCATCCGATGGCGACGCCGACTCGACTGATCGGTCGGTCGGGTCGTGGCCCTCGTCGAGCGCGTCCCACATGGTTCGCTCCGACATCGTCGTCTCGTCCCTAGTCCTATGGCGCGCTACGGCCCGGCGTGCGCCCGGCGTGACATATTTCGTCGACGTGCTGCCGGCCTTGGTCGCCGCGCGCATCAACAACGCGGCGCCGAACAGTGCGAACACCGCAGCCACCAACGTGATCACCGGGCCGGTCTGGTGCCGCTTGCTGCCGACCAATTCCAGCAGCGGAACACGCACGAGATCGGCAGCCCGCAAGGCCACATCCGGAATCTCCAGCGTGCTGACCGCCAGATAACCCGTCGCAAGGCTGGCCAGCGCGATCAGCCCGGCAAGAACTCGCAGCGCCCATCCCCGCACGGCCAACACGGCGACTGCGGCTGCCAGCAGCACCAGCGCCAACGGGAGCAGCCCCGACGACCATTCCGCACCCGAGAGCGTGACGAGCTTGGGTGGGCTCAGGCCGTCGAACGTGCGCAGTTCGACCCAGGTCAGCCGCGACGCGGCCCACAATCCGCCGGCGGCGGCGACCAGCAGGATCTGCGCGATGCGGATTGTCCGCCGCCCGGGCTGGGCGTCAGCCATTCGGGCCGGGATCGGGGGTGCTCAGCGTTTCGGCGGCGGCGATGGCGCTGAGCACTGCCCGCGCTTTGTTACTCGCCTCGGTGTGCTCGTAGGGCCCGTTGGAGTCGGCGACGACCCCGCCGCCGGCCTGCACGTAGGCGGTGCCATCGCGCATCAGCGCGGTACGGATCGCGATCGCGAAGTCGGCATTGCCGGCGAAGTCGAGGTAGCCGAGCACGCCACCGTAGAGGCCGCGCCGGGTCTTCTCCACTTCCTCGATCAGTTCCATCGCGCGCACCTTCGGCGCTCCGGACAACGTGCCGGCCGGGAAACACGCCGTCACGGCATCCAGAGCGGTGCGATTTTCGGCGAGCATCCCGGTCACCGTGGACACCAGATGCATGACGTGGCTGTAGCGCTCGATGTGGCTGTAGTCCTCGACGCGGACGCTGCCCGGCACACACACCCGGCCCAGGTCGTTGCGGCCGAGATCAACCAGCATCAGGTGCTCGGCGCGTTCCTTCTCGTCGGCCAGCAGCTCCTTCGCCAGCAGCTGATCCTCTTCGTCGTTCTCGCCGCGCCATCTGGTCCCGGCGATCGGATGTGTTGTGGCCCAGCCGTCCTGCACGGTGACCAATGCTTCCGGGCTCGATCCTGCGATCGAAAAAGCGGTTCCCCCTTCCCCATTCGGCACATGCATCAGATACATGTACGGGCTGGGGTTGGACACGCGCAGCATTCGGTAGACGTCGATCGCCTCGGCGTCGGTGTCCATCTCGAAGCGCTGCGACGGCACCACCTGGAACGCCTCGCCGCGCTCGATCTCTTTGACGAGACGTTCGACGATTACGCCGTACTCCTCGACCGTGCGCTGCGCGCGGTGCTGCGGTTCGGGTCTGGTGAACGTCGCGACGGTGGACGGCAGCGGCTGGCCGAGCGCGGCGGTCATCACATCCAGCCGCGCGATCGCGTCGTCGTAGGCCTCCTCGACCCGTTCGTCGGTGCCGTTCCAATTGACCGCGTTGGCGATCAGCGTGATGGTGCCCTCGTGGTGGTCGACGGCCGCCAGGTCGGTGGCCAGCAGCAGCAGCATGTCCGGTAGGTGCAGGTCGTCGACGGCCAACTCCGGTAGCCGCTCCAGGCGTCGGACCAAGTCGTAGGCGAAGAAGCCGACCATGCCGCCCGACAACGGCGGCAACCCCGGCAGCGCTGCCGTGGCCAGCAGGTCCAGCGTGGTCTGCAGCGCCTGCAGCGGGTCCCCGCCGGTAGGTGCGTCGTGCGGCGCCTCCCCCAGCCAGACCGCGTGGCCGTCGCGCACCGTCAACGCCGACGGCGAGCCTGCGCCGATGAACGACCACCGCGACCACGACCGGCCGTTCTCGGCCGATTCCAACAGGAAGGTGCCGGGCCGGTTGGCGGCGAGTTTGCGGTAGGCGGAGAGCGGCGTCTCGGTGTCGGCAAGCACCTTGCGGGTCACCGGCACCACGCGGTGCTCGGCCGCCAGCGCGCGGAAATGCTCGCGCGACGTCGTCGCGGCGGCGAGGTTGGCGTGCACGCAGCCATCCTCCCAGACGGGCAGCTGAGCTCTGATCACTACTGGCGTAGCGTGACGGCCATGAAAACCGGTGACACCGTGGTTGACTTCGAGCTTCCCGACCAGACTGGTACCCCGCGCAGGCTCAGCACACTGCTGGCCGACGGGCCCGTGGTGTTGTTCTTCTACCCGGCAGCGATGACACCCGGGTGCACCAAGGAAGCCTGCCACTTCCGCGACCTGGCGCAGGAATTCGCCTCCGTCGGCGCCAACCGGGTCGGCATCAGCGTGGATCCAGTCGCAAAGCAGGCCAAGTTCGCCGACGCCCAGCGTTTCGACTACCCGTTGCTGTCCGACACCAACGGCGCGGTCGCCGCCGAATTCGGCGTCAAGCGAGGGCTTTTGGGCAAACTCCTTCCCGTCAAGCGCACCACCTTCGTGATCGACACCGACCGCACCGTGCTCGACGTGATCTCCAGCGAGTTGAGCATGGACACCCACGCCGACAAGGCCCTAGAGACACTGCGCTCTCGCGGCTGACGGGCTGTCCGGCATGTCACTGAACAACGGAGATGTGTTCGCCGGATACACGATCCTTCGGCGCCTCGGGTCCGGTGGGATGGGCGAGGTCTACCTGGCACAGCACCCACGATTACCCCGCCGCGACGCTCTGAAGGTCATGCCCGCCGCGTTGACCGCGGATCAGGAGTTCAGGCAGCGATTCAGCCGCGAGGCGGACCTCGCTGCCGAACTCTGGCACCCGCATATCGTCGGTATCCACGACCGCGGCGAGTTCGAGGGACAGCTGTGGCTGTCGATGGATTACGTCGAGGGAACCGACGCGGCCGAGTTGCTGCGCAGCCGGTATCCGAACGGAATGCCGAGGGCCGAGGCGTTCGCGATCATCAGCGCCGTCGCCGATGCACTCGACTATGCGCACCTACGTGGTTTGCTGCACCGCGACATCAAGCCCGCCAATATCCTGGTGACCGACACCGACCCGCGCGGGCGGCGGATCCTGCTGGCCGACTTCGGGATTGCCCGGCAGATCGGCGACATCAGCGGCCTGACCGCTACCAACATGGTGATGGGGACGACGGCTTACGCCGCGCCCGAACAACTCATGGGCAAAGACATCGACGGGCGTGCCGACGAATATGCGCTGGGCTGCACAGCATTTCAGCTGCTGACGGGTAAGGCGCCGTACGACGATTCCAACGCAGCGGTCGTCATCTCCCAGCACCTTTCCGCGCCACCGCCATTGATCGGCCAGCGGCGCCCCGACCTTGCCGACCTCGACGCCGTGGCGTCCAAGGTTCTCGCGAAAGATCCCGCGGACCGCTACCCGGATTGCTCGGCATTCGCGGCGGCACTGACTGGGCGACCCGGCGTCGGCGCAGCTGACACCCTGGCCGGCAATGCCGTTGTCGCGCCTACCCGCCCTGTCGCGCCACCGCCCGCACCGCAGAAACCACAACGTCGCGGGCGCCGGCGGGCAGTGCTGCTATCGGCTGTCGCGGCACTGCTGCTACTTGTGTTGGCCGTCGGTGGGCACGCGTTGCGCCACAAGGCGAATGAGTCAACCAACGATGCGGCCGTCGACACCAACACCAACCAGCCCGGACCCGGCACCGGTTCCGCCACGGCGCCGGCGGTTCAACTCACCCGGTACATCACCGATCCCGCCGGGAAGCTGTCCGGCGCGGGCCGTAGCGCTGTGGAGAGCGCCGTGTCGAAGTTGTACACCCGACACAACGTCCATCTCTGGGTCGCTTATGTCGACGACTTTTCGGGACTCACCCCAGCGCGATGGGCTGACGACACCATGCGCGCCAACGGGCTCACCGATACTGATGGCTTATTGGCCGTCGACACCACCAACCACACGTTCGCGTTCCGGCCGCCGGCAGTGATGGCGCACGGCGCCAATGGAACTCGCGTCAACGCAGAACTCATCCGAAAAGATCGAATCGCACCCGCCGTGCGCTTGCACGAATGGGCGCGGGCGGCGGTCGGCGCCGCCAACGGACTGGAAGCGGCCGACTAGCTCACCGCGCTGCCTGCAAAGCCGATCAAGTCCATCACCGCGGGCGCAGCGACTGGCGGACTGTAGTGGATGCCTTGTGCCACTTCGCATCCCCGGTCGCGCAGCCATTCCGCTGTCTCGGCATTCTCCACGCCCTCAGCGACGGTTGTCACGTGTAGCGCGTGCGACAGGTCGATGACAGCTCGCACGATGGCCTGCGCGCGCGGATCGGTCAGCACGCTTCCGATCAGGTCGTAGTCGACTTTGACTTCGTCGATGGGTAGCTTGCGCAGGTAGGTCAACGCTGAATAACCACTACCGAAATCGTCAAGTGCGATGTGGACGCGGCGTTCTCGCAGGACTTCCAGTACGTCGCGGGTCCGGTCGATGTTGTCCAGCAGTAGGTCTTCGGTGATTTCGACGATCAACGCGTCGCCCGGTAAGTCGTGTCGTGCCAGTGCGTCGAAGATGCGACAGGGCAGGGTGAGGTCTCCGACAAGTGGCGGAAACAGGTTGACGGCGACCGGTACGTCGAATCCTCGGCGCCGCCATTGGGCGGCGTCGCTGAGTGCTTGGTCGAGCACCACGTCGGTGAAGGTGCGCATCAGGCCGTGCTGGCGTACCAACGGCAGGAACTGTTGGGGCTGAACCAATCCGAACACCGGATGTGGCCAACGAACCAGGGCCTCGGCGCCCACCACACCGGTGGTCTGGAGGTTGATCTTCGGCTGATAGAGCACCGTCAGGGCGCGGTGGCTGATGGCCTGACGGAGATCGGTCAGAAGGCGCACCTCACCCAATCCGCTACGAGACGGATGAACATCTGACACCGGGAAGCCGGGGCCTGTGTCGTCGTTGCCATGCAACTCGGGACTGAAAGTCTGTAGGCCGCCACCGAGCCGTTTGGCCGAATACATCGCCATATCAGCGTGTTTGAGCAGCTCGGAGGCGCGCAGTGCGGAATCATCGGCGCCGGCTACCGCCAGGCCCGCGCTGGGCCGCATGAAGATGTTTTCGCCGTCGGTGATGAACGGTCGCTCGAACGCCTCCATGATCTGGTAGACGATGAGATGCGCGTGCTCCCCGGCGTCCTCGATGAGTATGGCGAATTCATCGCCGCCGAGTCGGGCGACGGTGTCTCCGGTGCGCACACATCCCAGCAGTCGCTGCGCGGCTTGCACCAGCAGCGCGTCACCGGCCGCGTGACCCAGCTTGTCGTTGATGAGTTTGAAGTCGTCGAGATCCATCGACAGCACCGCGACCGAGCGCCGTTCGCGACGGTTGAGCTGCATTGCATCGTCGAGCCGGTCGTGGAACAACACTCGGTTGGCCAGATTGGTCAGCGGATCATGCAGCGCACGGTCGGACACGCTGTGCAGCAGCCGCCGGTTTTCCGCGACCACGAGGAATTGGCGAGCCAGCACGGCGATGACCAGCCATGGCACGACGGCGAACGCGGGATCGGAATTCACGCTGTTGCGGAACTCGATGAGTTCGAGGCTGCCGGCGACGGCCAGCGGGATGTAGGGCAGTAACAAGGACGTCGGCGCGGTCAGTTTTGCGGACGGCTCGGGCAGCGGATAGGACGACTCCGACGGGCAGGTGAGCGCAGCGATTCCCATGATGGCCAGCCCCGCCGGCCAGCCCAGACCCACGGGGCTCTCAAAGGTGTAGATGTCACGGGAGAACAGGTACGCATAGGCGATACCGGCCGCGGCGATCAGGGTCAGGCCGACCGTCAAAAGAATCACGGTCCGACGCCACCGGGGGTGGGCACGGGCGAGCACCAAAGCCGCCACGGTGACGGTGACGACCTCCAAGCCCGGATAGGCCAGCGATATGAACGCCGCGGAGTGCTGGACACCCGTCGCCGCGTACGCCCGGCGCAGCACCGCGACCCAGGACACGACGAACAACGACGCGGCGATGATGGCGCCGTCCAACACCATCCGAAACCGAACCCCGCCGGGATAACCGGCCGGAAAGACCAGCATTGCCCCGCAGGCGGCCACCGGAAACAGCAAGAAGCCCACGTTCGCCGCCGTTGGGTAGGGCGGCGAGACGATACCGAGCCACAACCGGTGATAGATCACCGCTACTTCACCCAACGCCCAGGCAGCCACCCCGATGGTCATGTACACCCACGCCCGTCGCTGCTGGCCGCGGGTTCGTCGCGCGGCTACACCGGCGCTTACCGCCGCGAACAACGGGAATCCCAGCGCTCCCGCAACGTCGATCGTCGTGCGCATCGTCGACTGATCGCCGGATCCTGCGAGCACCCAGACAGCGAACACAATGAAAACGGCAACCGGAACCGCCGCGATATAGACGATTCGCGGAAGCGCCGTTGGTGAACCAGCCACTGTCCCCATGGCCTATCCCGGCTCCCCTCCAGGTTGACGAGAACCGACGAATTTCACTACGCGGCAGCCGTTGCCGTGGTGGGTACCCTAGCAACACTTTTCCCGTTTTGCCGCGACATCCATACCGGTAGAACTGTGTTTGCCAATTTTGGGGAGATAAGAATGCCGGTTTTCCGGTTTAGTTCAGCCAATACATCGGACTATCTAGCTGATCTACAGGTTCTTTCGGCCGCACAGGGTGCGCGCCAAGCACATTCATGACGGGTGATCGACTTTGCCGTTAACTCGTACGCCGAAGGTTGATCGATGCGCCCAGCAAACATAGTTAAGAAAATGAAGGACGGGCTTTGTTCAAAGAAACAGCGCTGACTGCTCCACTCGTCCGAGTGGAGCAGTCAGCGCTGTTTGATCTGGAAGATCGCTGACGGCTATGTACGGCGTTGCCGCGCGGTTATAGCAGCCCTAGGAAGTCGGTCAGCAACGTTGCGTCGACAGAGCCGGTCGCCAGCGACGGGTCGAAAAACTCAGCCAGCGACGATGGCGTGATTGTGGTGGCGCCGCTGACCAGCTCAGAGTAAGCGGTCTGGCCGTCGCCAAAGACGGCGGCGAGGTCGCCGGTGCCAAACCCAGCACCGGCAGTGCTGCCGTCGCCGGAGACGGCAGCGACGTCGGTGCCGCCGTCGAGGACCTCGGCCGAACTGTTGCTGCCGCTGACGGCAGCGATGTCGTTACTGCCTTCGATGACGTTCGCGCTGCTGTCATTGCCGAAGACGGCGGCGATGTCGTTGGAGCCTTCAGCGCCAGCCGTGGCATTGGTGCCGTCGGCGATGCCCAAGTCTTTGTCGGAGTCGATCACAACACTGCTATTGGCGCCGTTGGCGATGACGGTGGTGTTGCTGTCGATGAAGGTGTTCGCGGAGCTTTCATAGCCGGTGGCGCTGGCGTAGTCGCTCGTGCCGTTGGCGTTGGCGAAGCTGTCGACGCCGGTGGCGCTGGCATAGTCACCCGTGCCGCCGTCGGCGGTGGAACCGGCGCCGGCGCCGTCGGCGATCGCGGTGTTGCCGGTTCCGCCGGTGGCGTTGGCGATGCTGCCGGCGCCGTCGGCGAATGCGAAGTCGCCGGTGCCCGAGGTGGCGGTGGCGGTGCCGTCCGTGAACACGGTGTAGCCGTCAATCGACAGGGCCATGTTGCTGAAGTCGAATGATGACGCCGGGTCGGCGGCGTCTGGGAGGCCCAAGCCACCCAGGTCGATCGACGACGCGGCGTCGGCGGTGGTATCGGCAGAGGCGACCCACGGCATCGCGGCCATCGCCGATCCGATGCCCAGCCCGACTGCCAATCCCCCAACGCGACCAACAAATTTTGCAGATTTCATGGGACTCCCCCGGTCTATCCGCGCCCCGGGCGGCCGCGGATACCTGAGATTCGGAGCCGATGCTTCATAAGTTGGGCCTAAGTGGCCGCTGAATATTTTTTAACGCTCCGGTGATATTTCGCTGAGCCGCGTCGGGTGCGCGGTGTCAACAGGTCAGTTGTCGGGTTGCAACAAAACGTCGGCGTCGAAGCAACTGTGGTCGCCGGTATGGCACGCGGCGCCCACCTGATCGACCACCAGCAGCACCGCGTCGCCGTCACAGTCCAGCCGCGCCGAATGCACCCGCTGCGTGTGACCGGACGTGGCGCCCTTGATCCATTGCTCCCTGCGGGAGCGCGAGAAGTAGGTGCCCTCGCGAGTCTCCAGGGTGCGGGCCAGCGCGTCGTCATCCATCCACGCGACCATCAACACGTCACCGCTGCCGCGCTCCTGCACGATGGCGGTGAACAGCCCGTCGGCGTTGCGTTTGAGGCGTGCCGCGATAGCCGGATCGAGCGTCATCGCACCGTGATCCCTTCTGCGGCCATCGCCTCTTTCACCTGCCCGATCGTCAATTGCCGGAAGTGAAAAACACTGGCCGCCAACACCGCATCGGCACCCGCGGCCACCGCCGGCGCGAAATGCCCGACCGCACCCGCGCCGCCACTGGCGATCACCGGCACCGTCAGCGCCGCCCGGACCGCCCGCAACATCGGCAGATCGAAACCGGCCCGGGTGCCGTCGGCGTCCATCGAGTTCAGCAGGATCTCCCCTACCCCCAACTCGGCACCCCGGGCCGCCCACTCGACGGCGTCGATGCCGGTGCCGCGGCGTCCGCCGTGCGTGGTGACCTCCCAGCCCGACGGCGTCGGCGCTGACCCGGTCGGCACCGTCCGGGCATCGACTGACAACACGATGCACTGCGAACCGAACTGGGCCGCCATCTCGGCCAGCAACTCCGGCCGCGCGATGGCCGCGGTGTTGATCGACACCTTGTCGGCGCCCGCCCGCAGCAGCACGTCGACGTCGGCGACCGTCCGTACGCCACCCCCGACGGTGAGCGGTATGAACACCTGCTCAGCGGTACGGCGGACGACATCGAGCATCGTGGTCCGTCCCGACGACGACGCGGTCACGTCGAGAAAGGTGAGCTCGTCGGCACCCTCGGCGTCATAGGCCGCGGCCAATTCGACCGGATCGCCGGCATCCCGCAGATTCTCGAAGTTGACGCCCTTGACCACTCGGCCGTCGTCGACATCGAGGCACGGAATGACGCGCACCGCAAGGCTTGTGCCGCAACTAGATTCAGTACGCTCAATATTCATCGGGGTGTCCTACTCCGCGCAGCATCTCGAGCAACTGGTCGTGCACACCGGGGGCGGCGGCCAATGCCGACCGCGACTCGGGGGTCCACTCCTCGCCGGCCAGTGTGGTGACGATACCGCCGGCCGCACGTACCAGCGCTACACCGGCCGCGTGATCCCACACATGATCACCGAAACTGATGGAGCCGCCGAGCACCCCGTCGGCGACATAGGCGAGGTCGATGCCGGTGGCACCGTGCATCCTCATCCGCGAGGACACCCGGCTGAGCTCTTCGAGCACCGCCACCCGGTACCGCCCGGGGAACCGGCCGCGGGAGTCAGCGTTGAATGTTCCGACACCGATGATCGCGTGGTTGAGATCGCTTTTGGCCAACGGTGGTTGCGGCACACCGTTTTTCAGCACCGGGCCGCCTTCGACGGCGGCATAGCGCTCATTCATGAACGGCAACCAGGTCAACCCTGCGACTGGTTTCCCGTCGTGCAGCAATCCCAGCAGTATCGCCGCCATCGGCGAGCCCGCGGCGTAGTTGAACGTCCCGTCGACCGGATCGAGCACCCATACCCACGGCGAGTCGAGATCTGCTCCGCCGAATTCCTCGCCGTGGACCGGAATTCCGGTCGCCGACATCAGCGCGTCGACCACTTGGCGTTCGATGGCGAGATCGACTTGGGTGGCGAAGTCGTCACCTCGCTTGGCGACGGCGGAGTCCGCGCGATGACCGGCGACGAACGGCTTCGCGGCGGCATCGAGAATCGCCGACGCTTCGGCCACCAGCGCGACGAGATCCATTGCGGCCCTAGCCTGCCACCGCTGCCAACGCCTGCGGCAACGTGAACCGTCCGGCGTAGAGCGCCTTGCCGACGATCGCGCCTTCGACGCCGCTGCCGGTCAGCGTGGCGATGGCGCGCAGGTCGTCGAGGCTGGACACGCCGCCGGAGGCGATCACCGGGATGTCGGTGCGCTCGGCGACGGCGCGCAGCAAGTCGAGGTTGGGTCCGGTCAGGGTGCCGTCTTTGGTGACGTCGGTGACGACGAACCGCGAACAGCCTTCGCTGTCAAGGCGTTCCAGTACCTCCCACAGGTCGCCGCCGTCGGTCTCCCAGCCACGCCCTCGCAGCCGGTGATCGCCGTCGACGATCTGCACGTCGAGACCTACCGCAACCTTGTCGCCGTGCTCGGCGATCGCCCGCGCACACCACTGCGGGTTTTCCAGCGCCGCCGTGCCGACGTTGACCCGGGCGCAGCCGGTGGCCAGTGCGGCCGCCAGCGAGTCGTCGTCGCGGATACCGCCGGAGAGCTCGACGTTGACGTCGAGTTTGCCGACAACCTCGGCCAGCAACTCACGATTGGAACCACGTCCGAACGCCGCGTCGAGATCGACCAGGTGCACCCACTCGGCGCCGTCGCGTTGCCAGGTCAGCGCCGCGTCCAGCGCTGAGCCGTACTCGGTTTCGCTGCCGGCCTTGCCTTGCACCAACCGCACCGCCTTGCCCTCGACCACGTCGACGGCGGGCAACAAAATCAACGACACGTCATAACCCTTCAACCCAGTTGCTCAGCACGGCCGCTCCGGCATCCCCGCTCTTCTCCGGGTGGAACTGCGTCGCGGCCAGCGGCCCGTCCTCGACCGCGGCCAGGAACGGTACCCCGTGCGTGGCCCAGGTGAGCAGTGCCTCGGGACCGTCCTCCCATCGTTGGGCGGCGTAGGAGTGCACAAAGTAGAACCGTGCGTCGGCGTCGAGGCCCTTGAACAGCGCGCTGCCAGGCGCGGCGGCCACCACATTCCACCCCATGTGCGGGATCACCGGTGCATCGAGCCGGGTCACGGCGCCCGGCCATTGGCCGCAGCCGCTGCTCTGCACACCGAATTCGACACCACGGGCGAACAGGATCTGCATGCCGACACACACTCCCAGCACCGGTCGTCCGGCAGCGATGCGTTCGGCGATAACGCGATCGCCGGCTATCCCTCGCAGCCCGCTCATGCACGCCTCGAACGCGCCGACGCCGGGGACCATCAGCCCGTCGGCGGCCGCGGCCGCGTCGAGGTCGGCCGTCACCTCCACGGCGGCTCCGACCCGTTGCAGCGCGCGCTGCGCGGACCGTAGGTTGCCGGAGCCATAGTCCAGCACCACGACGGATTTGGTTGTCACAGGCTGCCTTTGGTGGACGGCACGCCGGACACTCGCGGGTCGGCCTCGACCGCTTGACGCAATGCCCGGGCGACGGCCTTGTACTGAGCCTCGGTGATGTGGTGCGGGTCGCGGCCGTAGAGAACGCGGACATGCAGCGCGATGCGGGCGTTGTTGGCCAGCGTCTCGAAGACGTGTCGGTTGATCACGGTGTGGTACGGCACCGAGCTGCCGGCGATCGTGGTGTGCTGCAGGTGATCCGGCTCGCCGGTGTGCACGCAATAGGGCCGGCCGGAGACATCGACGGCGGCGTGTGCCAATGTTTCGTCCATCGGGATGAAGGCGTCACCGAAGCGGCGGATGCCCTTTTTGTCGCCGAGGGCCTGCCCCAGCGCCTGGCCGAGGACGATCGCGGTGTCCTCGATGGTGTGATGCCCTTCGATGTCGACATCGCCTTTGGCGCGCACGGTCAAATCGAAGCTGGCGTGGCTGCCCAGTGCGGTGAGCATGTGGTCGTAGAACGGAATCCCGGTGTCGATGTGGACGTTTCCGGTGCCGTCGAGATCGATCTCGACGACGATGTCGGATTCCTTGGTGGTGCGCTCAACGCGTGCGCGGCGGCCGGTGGTCATGACGCTCCTAACGGCTGTGCCAATTCGGTGGCAGCCAGACGTGCACTGACGGCCAAGAACGCGTCGTTCTCGTCGGCCAGGCCGATCGTGGTCCGCAGATACCCGGCAATGCCCACGTCGCGGATCAGCACCCCGTCGTCGAGGTACCGCTGCCAGGTGGCCGGCGCGTCGGCGAACCTGCCGAACAGGACGAAGTTGGCGTCGCTGGGAATGACGTGAAACCCCATGCCGGTCAACGCTGCTGACACCCGCTCCCGCTCGGCGCTCAGCGTCGCCACACTGGCCAACGTGTCATCGGCGTGCCGAAGCGCTGCCCGGGCGGCGGCCTGGGTGATCGACGACAGGTGGTAGGGCAGCCGCACCAACAGCATTGCGTCGATCATCGCCGGAGTCGCGACCAGGTAGCCCAACCGGCCGCCCGCGAACGCGAACGCCTTGCTCATGGTGCGGGTCACGACGAGCTTGGTCGGGTAATCCTCGACCAACTCGACCGGGCTGGGCTGCGCGGAGAACTCGCCGTAGGCCTCGTCGACGATCAGGATGCCGGGGGCCGCCTCCAGCAGCCGGCGCAGATCGGACAACGAAATACTCTGGCCCGTTGGGTTATTCGGGCTGGTGACGAACACCACATCGGGGCGACAATCGGTGATCGCGGCGACCGCGGCGTCGGCGTCGAGGCTGAAATCCGCCGCGCGAGACGCTTGGATCCATTCGGTCTGGGTGCCATCGGAGATGATCGGGTGCATCGAGTAGGACGGGACGAAGCCGATCGCGCTGCGGCCGGGGCCACCGAAGGCCTGCAGGAGCTGCTGCAGGATTTCATTGGATCCATTTGCCGCCCAGAGGTTTTCCACCCCGAGGCGGACGCCGGTCTGCGCAGTCAGGTACGCGGCCAGGTCGGTGCGCAGCGCCACGGCGTCCCGGTCCGGATAACGATGCAGATCGACGGCGACATCACGCACCGACGCGACGACGTCGTCGACAAGCGCCGCGCTGGGCGGGTGCGGGTTCTCGTTGGTGTTCAACCGCACCGGCACCGCCAATTGCGGCGCGCCGTAGGGCGATTTCCCGCGCAGGTCGTGGCGCAGGGGTAAATCGTCAAGCGACGGTCGACCGGTCATTGCCCGAACCTCCGCCGGATCGCCTCGCCGTGCGCGGGCAGGTCTTCAGCCTTGGCCAGCGTGATCACGTGTCCCGACACGTCTTTCAGCGCCGCCTCGGTGTAGTCGACGACGTGGATGCCACGTAGGAAGGTCTGCACCGACAGGCCGCTGGAGTGCGCGGCGCTGCCCGCCGTCGGCAGCACATGGTTGGATCCGGCGCAGTAGTCACCCAGGCTGACCGGAGAGAATGCGCCGACGAAAATAGCGCCCGCCGAACGGATTCGGGCCGCGACCTTGTCCGCGTCGGCGGTGTGGATCTCCAGGTGTTCGGCGGCGTAGGCGTTGACGGTACGGATGCCTGCGTCGATGTCGTCGACCAGGATGACAGCGGATTGGCGGCCGGCCAGCGCGGTCGTCACCCGCTGCCGGTGCACGGTGGTCTCCAGCTGGGTGGCCAGTTCGGTGTCGACGGCGTCGGCGAGCGCGCTGCTGGGCGTCACCAGGACGCTGGCCGCCATCTCGTCGTGCTCGGCCTGGCTGATCAGGTCGGCGGCGACGTGCACCGGGTCCGCGGTGTCGTCGGCCAGGATGGCGATCTCGGTCGGCCCGGCTTCGGCGTCGATGCCGACTCGCGAGCGGACCAGGCGCTTGGCCGCAGTCACATAGATGTTGCCCGGCCCGGTGATCATGTCGACGGGCGACAACTCGGCGTCGTCGGTGTCGACGCCGCCGTAGGCCAGCAAGGCCACCGCCTGCGCGCCGCCGACTGCCCACACCTCGTCGACGCCCAGCAGCCGGGCGGCGGCCAGGATCGTCGGGTGCGGCAGGCCCGCAAATCGACCCTGCGGCTGCGCCTGCGGCGGGCTGGCCACCACCAGCGAGCCGACCCCGGCGGCCTGCGCCGGTACGACGTTCATCACGACGCTCGACGGGTAGACGGCGTTGCCTCCTGGAACGTAGAGGCCGACGCGTTCGACCGGAACCCACCGCTCGGTCACGGTGGCACCATCGCCCAGCGTCGTCGTGTGGTCGGAGCGGCGTTGGTCGGCGTGGACGGCACGCGTTCGCTCGATCGCCACCTCCAACGCGGTCCGGACATCGCGGTCCAGGCTCGCCAGCGCCGCGTCCAGTTCGGCGGCGGGTACCCGGACCGTCGGCGGACGCACCCCATCGAGTGACTCCCCGTACTCCAGCGCGGCCTCAGCACCACGATCGATGACCGCATTGACGATCGGACGCACCGTGGACAGCGCGGCCTCCACGTCTACTCCGCCGCGGGGCAGCGCCGCCCGAAGCCGGGCCGTGGACAAGTCTGCGCCCCGCAGGTCGATGCGTGCCATCACGTTCACAACGACCATTGTCCCAGAACAGAGCAACCGCTTATCCGGCCGGTACAGTGGCCGCACCCGACGAAAACGGAGTCGCCATGTCCCGCAAGGACCATCCCAACAACACCCCGGGCATTCCGATGATCTTCCCGGTGTGGTTTGAGAACTTCCAAGTCAAGTACTTCAACCCGTTGGTCAAGCCGATTGCGCGCTACCTTCCGACGTTCTCGGTCATCAAGCATCGTGGCCGCACGTCGGGCAAGCCGTATGAAACCATTGTGACCGCTTATCGCAAAGGCAACGTGCTGGCGATCGGGCTGGCCCACGGCAAAACCGATTGGGTCAAGAACGTGCTGGCCGCCGGCGAAGCCGACCTGCATTTCATCCGCAAGGACGTCCACATCACCAACCCGCGGGTTCTGCCCCCCGGGAGTGACGGCACGGGGCTGCCCTTTTTCGCCCGCCAGCAGATCGGCCGGGTCGCAGTCTTGGTCGCCGACATCGCTTAGGCGTACCGCCGCGAGATAGCGCGCAAGGTCGTGGATCTCGACGAATCGCAGCCCTCACCGCTGTTTCGCGCAGGATCGTCCGGCTACACCCGCGCGAAGACGGTCTTGCCGGTCATCGCCGACCAGACCGATGGCGCGTCGTCCCACGCCACGACACGGTCGACGACCGGGGAAAGATCGCAGCCGCCCGCGAGCAGCTCGAGGATGTCCGGGATGACGGCGCGAGCACTGACCCGGCCGGTGACGAAACGCACGCCCCTGGTGTAGGTGCGCAGCATCGGTATCTCGACGCTTGGCTGGAAATAGATCCCGGTGTCGGTGCACACCCCGTCCGGCCACGTCGCCCGCAACGCCGCGGCCAACAGCGCCGGATCGCCGGTCGTGTGAACGGTGACCGGATAGGGATCCCAAGTTTTGTCCGGCTTGGCCGCGTCATGCACAACCGCGCCGAGCTTTTCCGCCGCGGCGAGGCGGCTCGGGTCGGTATCGACGTAGTCGACGTGGCAGCCGAGTGCCGCGGCCAAACCCGCCGCATACAACCCGATTGACAACCGACCGATCACCAGCACACGCCTCTCGGACGCGTCGAGCGCGGCCAGCTCCGATCTGAACGGACCGACTGCGCGCCAGCCGTCGGGGATGTTGTCGGACAGCGACGCCACCGCGATCGGGTCGACGGTCGCCGGCAGCGGAATCAGCATCGCGTCTGCGTAGGGCACCAGCACCCGATCGGACATGAAGCCGCCACCGTCGAGGCCGGCGAGCGGACCCAGCCCGTACATCGCCATCAACGGCACCGAACCGCACGAGCTCGTCACGCCGCGACGGCATTCGCGGCAGCTTCCGCAGTTGATCTGGAACGGCACGACGACCCGGTCGCCTGTCGCGACGCTCGCGACGGCGTCGCCGACCGCGACGACCTCCGCCAAGCCCTCGTGCCCGACCGCGTATCCGGGCGGCAGCGGCGCGGCACCGCGCGCGACCGCGACGTCGAGGTCACAGCACGCCACCAACAGTGGCCGGACCAGCGCCTGCTCGGGCCGCGTGATCTCCGGCTCGTCGACATCGCGCCATGTGTACCGGCCGACCTCTACAAACGTCAGCTGCCGCATTCCAGCATTCTGCTTGCTCGGAGTTAGATGTCCAGACCGATATCCAGCACCCGCACCGAGTGGGTGAGTGCGCCGACGGCCAGGTAGTCCACACCCGTCCCGGCGTATTCGGCGGCGGTGTCCAGCGAAAGTCCGCCGGACGACTCGAGTTTCGTGGTCGGCGACTGCGCATCGCGGCGCTGCACCGCAATCTGGGTCTGCCAGACCGGGAAGTTGTCGAGCAGCACCAACTCGGCGCCCTCGGCCAACACGTCGTCGAGTTGCTCGAGGGAGTCGACTTCGACCTCGCAGGGCAGGTCGGGCGCGGTGGCCCGCACCGCGCGCAGCGCCGCGACCACCGACCCCGCGGCGGCAACGTGGTTGTCCTTGATCAGCGCCGCGTCACCCAGCCCGAGCCGGTGATTGACGCCGCCGCCGACCCGGACCGCGTACTTCTGCAGTGCACGCAGACCGGGCAGCGTCTTGCGGGTGTCCCGGATCTCCGCCTTCGTGCCATACACCGCGTCGACCCAGGCCGCCGTCGCGGTGGCGATCCCGGACAGGTGACACACCAGGTTGAGCAAGGTCCGTTCGGCGGTCAGCAGTCCCAGTGTCTGGGCTTCGACTGTCAGGAGCGGCGCCCCCGGTTGCAGTCGCGCGCCGTCGTCGACGCGGTTGAGCACGCGGTAACCGTCGGCGCCGAGGACCTCGTCGAGCACCAGCAGCGCGATGTCGACCCCGGCGATCACCCCGGGCTCACGGGTGATCAGCGACGCGGTCGTCCTTGCGCCCTCAGGCACAGTCGCGCGCGTGGTCACGTCCGGCCCGTAGCGCAGGTCTTCATCGAGCGCGCGACTGATCGTGGCGCGAGCCTCGGCGAGCTCGCCGGCAGTCAGGCCCATCAGCAGACCGCCGCCAGCGTCTCGATGTCCGCGCTGTCGTCAGCGGCCAGCCGGACGACGAGGCTGCCGGCCGGAGTCGCTGCCGCATCGACATATTCGGCTCGGTGGTGGCAGCCCCGGCTCTCCTCGCGGGCCAGCGCGGCGGCGGCCAGCGCGCGAGCTGTCACGGTGAGCGCGGCATCTTCGAGGCCGGCGCGGGTGGCGACTGTCGCCATCGGCGCGGCCGACAGGCCATCGATCAACCGGCGCAGGCCGTCGGCATCGCGCACCACCGAAGCGTCGTGGCTCATCGCCCGTTGCAGGTCGCCGCGGGCCAGCGCCGCGCGAACGACGGGTTCCGCCATGGTGGCGCGCACCGGCCCGGCCTCGGCCGCGTGGTCGGCCGCGGCCTTGCCCGCCCGTCCCCCGACGACCAGGCCCTCCAGCAAGCTGTTGGACGCCAGCCGGTTTGCGCCGTGCATCCCGGTCCGGGCGACCTCACCCGCGGCGAACAGCCCCGGCAGTTCGGTCTGACCGTGCACATCGGTGACCACCCCGCCGCAGCTGTAGTGCGCGCCCGGAACCACCGGGATGGGTTGGGTCACCGGGTCGACACCGGCCGCTCGGCACGACGCGGTGACCGTCGGGAAGCGGCGCTTGAAATCGTCGATACCGCGGGCGTCGAGGTACACGCACGGCTCGCCCGTTGCCCGCAGCCGGGCATCGATAGCGCCCGCAACCACGTCGCGGGGCGCCAGATCGCCCATCGGGTGCACGCCCGCGGTGACCGAATTGCCTTGGCTGTCAACCAAAATCGCGCCTTCGCCGCGAATGGCCTCGGTAACCAGCGGTCGACGACCGCCACCGCGGCCGTCATACAGCATGGTCGGGTGGAACTGGATGAATTCGATGTCGCTCACTGCGACACCGGCCCACAGCGCCAACGCGATCCCGTCCCCGGTCGAGCCCTCGGGGTTGGTGGTGGCGCTGTAGAGATGCCCCAGCCCGCCGGTGGCCAGGATCACCGACGGCGCGTGAATAGTGCCGATCCCCTGCCGGTTGGCGACCAGCACCCCGGTCACCGAACCCGCATCGTGCAGCAGTTGCAGCGCAGTGTGTTTGGTGCGGATGTCCAGTGTGTCCGCCGCGTGGTCGAGAGCGCGTTGCACCTCCGCGCCGGTGGCATCCCCGTTGGCATGCACGATGCGCCGCCGGGAGTGCCCACCCTCGCGACTCAACGCCCAACCGCCGAGCGATGATTCGTCGAATCGTGCTCCGTCGCTGACCAATTCGGTCACGGCACGGTAGCCGTCGGCGACGATCGAGCTCACTGCGTCGGGATCGCACAGGCCCGCGCCGGCGGCGAGGGTATCGGCGACGTGCGCATCGACTGAATCGTCGTTGTCCGGGAGTACCACCGCGATTCCGCCTTGCGCGTAATGCGTGGCCGTGCCGCCGGGTTTGCGTCCCGCCTTGCTGAGCACGACGACCCGACGGCCGGCCCGGTGCGCGGCCAGCGCGGCGGCCAAACCGCCTACGCCGGTACCGATGACGACGACGTCGGCATTCTGCTGCCACGCCGGGCGGATACTCATTCGCCGCCGCCGGGCTGGCCGATCTCGATCATCCGCTGCACGCTCTGTCGCGCCCGCCCAGCCGTCTGCGGATCGACGTGAACCTCGTCAGCGCCGTCGACCAGGCAACGCAACAGCGCGGCGGGCGTGATCATCTTCATGTACTTGCAGGACGCGCGGTCGTTGACTGCCCGGAAGTCGACGTCCGGGGCGGCGTTGCGCAACTGGTAGAGCATCCCGACCTCGGTGGCGACCAGCACCTGTCGGGCGCGGGTCTCACGGGCGGCATCCAGCATCCCGCCGGTCGACAGAATCTTGACCCGGTCTTCCGGGAAGGCGCCCTCGCCGGCCAGATACAGCGCGGAGGTCGCGCAACCACACTCGGGGTGGACGAACAGTTCGGCATCTGGGTGCTTGCGCGCCTGCTCGGTGAGCTCGTCGCCGTTGATCCCGGCGTGCACGTGACATTCACCGGCCCACACGTGCACGTTGTCTCGGCCGGTCATCCGACGCACGTGCGCGCCCAGGAACTGGTCGGGGCAGAACAGCACCTCGCGGTCGGCGTCGATGGACGAGACGACCTCGACGGCGTTGGACGAGGTGCAGCAGATGTCGGTGAGCGCTTTGACCGCGGCGGTGGTGTTGACGTACGAGACGACGACGGCCCCGGGGTGTTCGTCCTTCCACGCCTGCAGGTCGTCGACGGTGATCGAGTCGGCCAGCGAGCAACCGGCCCGCTGATCGGGGATGAGCACGGTCTTGTCCGGGCTGAGGATTTTCGCGGTCTCGGCCATGAAGTGCACGCCACAGAACACGATGGTGTCTTCGGGGGCATCGGCGGCGACCCGGGACAGCGCCAGCGAGTCACCGACGTGGTCGGCGATGTCCTGGATGGCGGGAAGTTGGTAGTTGTGCGCCAGGATCGTGGCGTTGCGCATCTCGGCGAGCCGACGGATCTCGGCAGCCCATTGCTCGTCGGCCTCAACGCCCACGTAGCCGTTGGGAGTGTTGCTGATTCCCGCGGCCAGATCGTGTGTCATGTCTTTAACCAGCCCATTCGACAGCAGATCGGTGCGATTCACGACTGTCATAGTCGATCCTTCCGCCCCCCACCAGGTTTTCGACTTATAATCGAAAACATGGCCCATGGTAGCACTGAGCACGAGGTGCTCGCTGTCGTGTTCCAGATTCGCGGCCTTGGCCCCAAGGCCACCGCAGCGACACCCGAGCTCAGCGTTCTGCTCTGGCAGCGGGCCCAGGATCCCGAGCGTGGTGCGTGGTCGCTGCCCGGCGGACAGTTGCGCCACGACGAGGACATGAGGACCTCGGTGCGGCGTCAACTGGCCGAAAAAGTCGACTTGCGGGAAGTGGCCCACCTCGAGCAGCTCGCAGTGTTCTCCGAGCCCGATCGGCTGCCCGGCACCCGCACGATCGCATCGACCTTCCTGGGCCTGGTGCCCTCCCCCGCCATCCCGGAGCTTCCGCCGGACACCCGCTGGCACCCGGTCACGGCGCTGCCGCGGATGGCGTTCGACCACGGCACGATGGTTGACCACGCCCGCACCCGGCTGGTCGCCAAGATGTCCTATACGAATATCGGCTTTGCCCTGGCACCCACCGAATTCGCGTTGTCCACGTTGCGCGACATCTACAGCGCCACGCTGGGGCATCAAGTCGACACGACCAACCTGCAGCGGGTGTTGGCCCGTCGCGGCGTGATCAGCCCGACCGGCACGGTCGCGCAATCCGGACGCAGTGGCGGCCGACCGGCCGCGTTGTTCCGCTTCACGGATTCCCAGTTGCGCGTTACCGACGAGTTTGCGGCCCTGCGACCTCCCGGTTCTGCCTAAATGCCGCATGCCCGCGGCGGGCCGACTGGATTCTTAAAGCGTTCTTAAGCGAGAATGCCCCGATGGACATTGGCAACCTTGCGAGCGCAACCGGTGCGGAATGGATCGGTGTCGCGCCGCATCAGGAACTGCAGGCCAAAGCACGTCCCCAACTGCCGTCAGACGACCAGTTCTACGAGCCGCCGCCCGGCTATCAGCACGCCGAACCAGGCACGGTGCTGCGGTCGCGCGACGTGGAGCTGGCATTTCTCGGCCTGATCCCGCAGCGGACCATGGCGACCCAGTTGCTGTACCGGACGACCGACATGAACGGCAATCCGGAGGCCACCGCCACGACGGTCATCGTCCCGGCGGACGCCGCCCCCGAACGCCCCTGCCCGGTGCTGTCGTATCAGTGCGCGATCGATGCGGTGTCGTCCCGCTGCTTCCCGTCGTACGCGTTACGGCGAGGCGCGCAAGCCCTGGGCTCGCTGGCGCAGCTGGAGTTGCTGCTGATCTCGGCCGCCCTCGCCGAGGGCTGGGCGGTGTCGATACCTGACCACGAAGGCCGAAACGGCATGTGGGGCGCGCCATTCGAGCCGGGCTATTTCATTCTCGACGGTGTCAGGGCGGCGTTGAGCAGCGAGCGACTCGGACTGTCGCCGTCGGCGCCGGTGGCGCTGTGGGGGTATTCCGGCGGCGGGCTGGCGACCGCGTGGGCCGCCGAACTATGCGCCGACTACGCGCCCGAACTCGACGTCGTCGGCGCGGTGCTCGGGTCACCCGTCGGCGACCTCGGCCACACCTTCCGCCGGCTCAACGGCACCTATCTGGCCGGTTTGCCGGCCATGGTGATCGCCGCGCTGATGCACGTCTATCCCGATTTGAACCGGGTCATCCAGGAGCACGCCAGCGACGAGGGTCGCGCGCTGCTGCAGCGACTGGAAAGCATGACGACGGTCGGTGCGGTTCTGCGGATGATCAAGAAGGACGTCGGCGTCTACCTCGACCGGCCGCTCGAAGAAATCCTGACCATGCCCGAGGTGCAACACGTCTTCGACAGCATCAGGCTGGGCGCCAAGGTGCCGACTCCGCCGGTGCTGATCGTGCAGGCGGTGCACGACTACCTGATCGACGTCGAGGACATCGACAGGCTGGCCGACGCCTACTCGGCCGGCGGCGCTGAGGTCACCTACCACCGGGATGCCTTCAACGAGCATCTGCTGCTGCATCCGCTGTCGGCGCCGATGGCGTTGCGCTGGCTTCAGGACCGGTTCGCGGGCCGACCGCTGTCCGATCACCTGATCAGGACGAAGTGGCCGACGATGTTCAACCCGGCGACCTACGTCGGGATGGCCCGTCTCGCGGTCATCGCGGCCCGAGTGATCACCGGAAAGTCGGTGCACCGCCGCCCGTTATGACGGGTCGACTCCGGTAGGCCGGTAGATCGAGTCGACAACCGGATAGCCGCCGAGATCATCACGCGCGGTGGCCGCGGCCGGAACCGCGTACACCAGCGCGGCAGTGGCGGCCGGTAGCAGCAGGGTGCATGCCATCTGTAGCCGCGTAGACCCGAAGAACACCGGCGGCGCTTCCGTGATATAGAAGACCGGGTGATCGTGACTCACCGGCACCGCAGCGAAATGAACTGTGCCATAACGCAAATGGGCCAGCAGCACGCCCACGCCGACCGCCACAGCGGCCGCTGCCACCACGCCCGCGCACAGCCCGGCGACCATGCCGGGACCGCGATGCGCCCGCCACTGCCAAGCCAGCACGGCCGCTACCGCGGCAACGACGTTGAGCAGCCCGAGCATCAGGAACGCAGCGACGAAGAAGTGATCGGCTTCCCCGCCCAGGGAGTCGTGCACCCGCTGACCGTCGTGGGTCAGCGCCACCACGCCGTGGATCGGCGGGGCGACCCACGCCCACAGCGCGCCGACAAGCACACCCACCGGCATTAGTCCTGCCGCGACGGTGATCGCCGCTCGACGCCGGGAAATGCGCGGCGCCCCGGCGGTCTGCACAGTCGTCATCGATGCGTCTCGAGGTCGGCGGAGTCCACCAGCCCGTGCCGCGAACATTTGGCCCACCAGCCGTCCGGCCGGACCTGCACCACCATGCGGCGCCCGCATTCGGCGCAGAACCGCGGCGGCTCCAGGCCCAGTTGCGCCGCCGTCGGCACCGTGCTGCCCGCCGAGTCGCCCGTGTAGACGTTGTAGACGCCCGCACCGATCGGCGCAGGCAGTTCGCAGACCATCGACGTCCGTTCTAGATGCTGGCGTTGAGCGCCTTGATCGGCATCTGCAGATCTTCGAGCAACTCCAGATCCGATTCGGCCGGCCGGCCCAACGTGGTCAGGTAGTTGCCGACGATCACCGCGTTGATGCCGCCCAGAATGCCTTGCTTGGCACCCAGATCGCCGAGCGTGATCTCGCGGCCGCCGGCGAAGCGCAGCATGGTGCGCGGCAGGGCCAGCCGGAATGCGGCCACCGACTTGAGCGCTTCGCTCGCGGGCAGCACCTCGAGGTCGCCGAACGGGGTTCCGGGCCGCGGGTTGAGGAAGTTCAGCGGCACCTCGTCGGGGTCGAGTTCGGCCAGGTTCGCGGCGAACTCGGCGCGCTGCTCGACGGTCTCGCCCATGCCGAGGATGCCGCCGCAGCACACCTCCATGCCGGCCTCGCGCACCATCGACAGCGTCTCCCAGCGCTCCTCCCAGGTGTGCGTCGTGACGACATTGGGGAAGTGCGAGCGCGCGGTCTCCAGGTTGTGGTTGTAGCGGTGTACGCCCATCGCGGCGAGCCGGTCCACCTGCTCGGCGGTCAACATGCCCAGTGAGCATGCGATCTGGATGTCGACGGCGTCGCGAATGGCCTCGATGCCCGCAGCCACCTGGGACAGCAGTCGCTCGTCGGGACCGCGCACCGCGGCGACGATGCAGAACTCGGTGGCGCCGGTCTTGGCGGTCTGCTTGGCCGCTTCGACCAGGCTGGGAACGTCGAGCCAGGCGCTGCGCACCGGCGAGGAGAACAGCCCGGACTGTGAGCAGAAGTGGCAATCCTCCGGGCAGCCACCGGTTTTCAGGCTGATGATGCCCTCGACTTCGACCTCGGGACCGCACCAGGCCATCCGCACCTCGTGCGCCAGCGCGAGCAGCTCTTCGAGCCGCTCGTCGGGCAGCTGCAGTACCTCGAGCACCTGCTGCTCGCGCAGTCCCTCACCGCGCTCGAGCACTTGGTGACGGGCCACGGCCAGGATGTCGGTGCTGTCGGTGTCGGATGTGGGCCGAGTCGCCGCCTGAGTCACCAGCTACTCCTTATTTCTTCGTCCCTGTTGGTCAACGCACACGGGCGCAGTGGCTTATCGCAGCCTGTTTTAGACGGTGCCCAGGCTAGGCTAGCCGGGTGCACCTGCACAAACGTGACGTGGTCGGATCGGCGGCCAGTGGGTACCCCGTCGGGGTCGGCAACAGTCCCCCGGAAGTGAACCCACTATGAGCAGCCCGCACGTCCTGTACGTGGCGCACCATTGGCTCTTGCTGGCCGGGCCGGCCTTTCTACCGGCGGTGGTCGTCGTCGGCGTGGTGCTCTTCGTCGCGATCAGGGACAGGCGACGCGCCGAGGACGACGAGCAGACCGCGGTCGGCGACACCGTCGACGACAAGCGCGAATGATCCACACCGGCAGCAAAATCAATCGAAGTTTGAACGGATCGCCCGCCGGCAACCTACCGTGAAGTAAGTTTGCGCCCAGCGTTTCGGGGCGGCCACATCGCGGTGGGAGGAACGAGGGTGGAACTGACGGTTCTGGCAGATCCACCGGCGCGCGGCGCCGGGCTTGATCAGGTCATTGGTCTGTCGATCGCCGCGATGGTGATCGGCGCTGTCATGTTGTACGTCGGTTGGGCGCATCGCACGCACCGCATCACGTGGTTGACCACCGTCGCGGAATGGCTGGGAAGCAAGTTCGACCGCCCCTCGTGGGTCGCGCTGCCCGTCTTGGTGTTCACCACCTCGATCATCTGCGCCCTGTTCGGGTTCATCTGGGATGTCAGCTGGCACATCGGCAACGGCCGCGACCCAGGTCCGCTGGCCAACCCGGCGCACTACTTCATCATCATCGGCCTGTTCGGCATCTTCGTCGGCGGCATGTTGGCCGTGGTGTTGCCTTTCGACAAGCCGGGGCCGGCGGCGCTGCGCATCACCCGCAACTGGTACGCGCCGGTGGGCGGGTTGCTGATGGCGGCCTGCGGTATGTACGCGATGATCGGTTTTCCGCTCGACGACGTCTGGCATCGCATCTTCGGCCAGGACGTAACCCTGTGGGGCCCGACGCATCTGATGATGATCGGCGGCGCTAACTTCTCCCTCTTCGCAGTGCTGATGCTGGAGTACGAGGGCGAGCGATACCTGCAGGCAAGCGGGCCCGCAGACGGTGTTCCGGAGCGAAAAGACCGGCCCTTCGTCCGATTTGTGCGCTATCTGTCCTGCGGCGGGCTGCTGATCGGGATGTCGGTCTACCAGATCGAATTCGACTTCGGCGTGCCCCAATTCCGGCTGGTGTTCCAGCCGATGCTGATCGCCGCGGCGGCCGCCATCGGAACCATCGTCGCGCGCATGACGCTGGGGCGCGGCGCGGCGGTCATCGCGGCGCTGTTCGCCATTGCGCTGCGCGGCGCCGTCGCGCTGATTGTCGGACCAGTGTTGGGCGCACCCATCAACTGGTTCCCGCTGTATCTGGGACCCGCGCTGGTGGTCGAACTGCTGGCGCTCACGCCGCTGTTCCGCCGGCCGATCGTGTTCGGCGCGGTGGCCGGTCTGGGCATCGGCACCGCTGGTCTGTGGCTGGAATCGCTGTGGATCGGCAAGGTCTACCACTACCCGTGGCCGATCACGCTCTGGCGTGAGGCGCTGCCCACGGCAGTCCCGGTCGCGATCTTCGTGGGCGTCTGCGCGGCGTTGCTCGGCATGGTCCTCACCGGCCAGAAGCTGCCGGGCCGGGCCTTCGGCATCACCGCCGTCGCACTCACCGTGCTCGTCATCGGTGGCACGGTGGCCAACGGTCTGCACATTCATGTGCCCAAGCAGGACACCGCGACGGTCAAGCTGACCGATCTGCCGAGCGCGCCGGGCCAACGGATGGTATCGGCTGATGTGCAGATCAATCCGCCGGATCTGATCAGCGCCCATCCAGATTGGGTCACGGTGTTGGCCTGGCAGGGCCGCATGAACAATGACCGAGGTCTGGTGATCGACCGGCTGACGAAAGTTGGTCCGGGGCATTACGTCTCGAACCGCCCGCTTCCGGTATGGGGGTCCTGGAAGACGTTGGTGCGTATTCACGACGGCCGCACACTGGCAGCGGTGCCGGTCTGGGCGCCTGAGGACGACGCGATCCCCGTCAAGGCGATTCCAGTGCAGCTCAACAGCACTCGACCGCTGACGTTCGAGGTGTCGATCCTGCAGCGCGAACGCGATCCGGGCGTTCCCGCCTGGTTGTTCACCGCGGGCGGCGTTGTGGTGCTGTTCTTCACGCTGAGCGTGATCAGCGCGCTGACGTGGGGCGCAGGCCGGATCAACGACAGCGACACCGCACCGCCGCAACCCCAGGAACCGGCCTTGGACCGCGTTCCCCCGAAGGCGGCATGAGGGCCGCAGAAGGGCTGCGCTCGGCGCTCCTCTCCGTGGCGGTGGTGCTCGGGACGGCGTTAGCACTGGCCGGCTGCGACAACTCGTCGAGCGACGTCCACCGGCGCCGCCCTCACGATTGACATCACGATCGCGCACGGGCAGGTCACTCCCGCCAACGCGACCCTGCAGGCAACCGTGCGACAGCCGATCACACTGCGCGTCACCAGCGACGCCGCCGACGAACTGCACGTGCATTCGGTGCCCGACCACAAGTTCGAGGTGGCCGCGGCCGCCAACCAGACGTTCCAGTTCAACGTCGATGTACCGGGCAACGTCGACGTCGAGCTGCATCACCTGGATCGGACGGTCGCCACTATTCAAGTGCGTCCATGACCGAACGCGTTCTGGCGCACGGCCTCGGCGGGTCGAGCGATCTCCCGGTCCCGTATGCCTTTTCGGTGATCGGGGCGGCGTGGGCGTTGACCTTCACCTTCGCCCTGGTCGCGTTCGCGTGGCGGCGCTCACGGTTTGATGCGCAGAGACCGGTCCGCCCGTTGCCTGCGGCCGTCACGACGCTGGTGGATTCTCCGGTGACGCGCGGCATCGCCGCAGTTGTGGCCTTGGTCTTCACCGGGTGGACGCTGGTCGCCGGACTCTGCGGCCCACAGACTCAGGCCAACGCGTTGCTCGGCGTCTTCTACGTGCTGTTGTGGGTTGGGCTGGTGGCGATGTCGCTGCTCGTCGGACCGGTGTGGCGGGTCATCTCCCCGGTGCGAACCATCTACCTAGTGCTGCAACGCGTTACACCGGCGCGCCTGGGTCGGCCGCGGTTGTCCTACCCGGAGTCCTGGGGATATCGCCCGGCCGCGGTCGGGCTGTTCGCGTTCGTCTGGATGGAATTGGCCAGCCCCAACCCCGCCGCGCTGCCCTGGGTCAAGGCGTGGCTGCTGGTGTACACCGTGGTGCTCCTGGGCGGTGCCTGGCTGTGCGGGCAGCGGTGGTTCGCCCGGGCCGACCCGTTCGGGGTGTACAGCATGGTGGTGTCGCGGCTCTCGCCGTTGCGACGCGACGCGGAGACTCAGAAGATCGGGATCGGCAACCCATTCGACCATCTGCTCTCGCTGCCCATTCGCCCGGGCGTGGTTGCTGTGCTGGCGGTGTTACTCGGCTCCACCGCCTTCGACAGCTTTTCGTCGTCGGCCACGTGGCGCAACGTCGCCGACCGGCTTAGCCGGGCTGTTCACGTTGTGCCGGTGACGGTTTCGTCGTCGGCGCTGCGGACCATCGGATTGCTGATGTTCATCGCGGTGGTGGCGACGACGTTCTCGCTGGCCGCCCGCGCGACGGGAGGAATCGACCGCGAGCAGCGCCGTGCGCTGCCGGGCGAGTTGGCGCATTCACTGATCCCGATCGTGGTCGGCTACATCTTCGCCCACTATTTGTCGTATCTCGTCGAGCGTGGGCAGCAGGCGATCTTCGCCTTGGCCGATCCGCTCGGCAAAGGCTGGAACCTCCTCGGGCTCGGACACTTACACGTCGCCTACATCCTGTCCATGCACCCGACCGTGCTCGCGGTCGTCAAGGTGACATCGGTGGTGACCGGACACATCATGGCGGTGATCGCCGCGCACGACAAGGCAATCCGGCTGCTGCCCACTGGTCATCAGTTGACGGGGCAGCTCACCATGATGCTGGTCATGGTGAGCTATACCTTCACCGGGTTGTATCTGCTATTCAGTGCCTGACGCGTCATTCGAAGACGTCGTCGTGCAACTCCGCGAACAGTTCGGTGTTGCGGCTGTAGTCGACCGGGACGTCGATGATGGTCACTCCGGTGTCGCTCAGCGATCGGGTGAACGCGTTCTCGAATTCGGTCATGTCGCCGACGCGGATCCCGGTGGCGCCGAACGCCGCGGCGTAGTGGCCGATGTCGTAGTCACCCAATTGCACGCCCGACGCGCGCCCGTACTTCAGTTCCTCCTGGAAGGCGACCATGTTGTAGGTGTTGTCGCGCATGATGACATGCGTGAAGCTCAGGCCCAACCGCGTCGCGGTCTCCAATTCTTGTGCGCTGAAGAGGAATCCACCGTCACCAGAAACCGATACCACCGGCGTGCCGGGCCGTACCAATGCCGCGGCCATTGCCCACGGCAACGCGACGCCGAGCGTCTGTTGGCCGTCGGAGAACAGCAGCCGCCGAGGCTGGTAGACGCGGAAGTGCCGTGCCATGTAGATGTAATGCGATCCCACGTCGCAGGCGATGGTGGCGTCATCGTCGATCAGGTCACGAATCTTCAGCACCAATGCCACTGGATTGAGGCCGGAGCCGGCTGGCGGCCGAGTTCGGGTCTCGTCGTCGATCTCTCGCAGCGCAGCACGGTGTTCGGCGATGTCCGTGCTCACCGCGTCATTCAGCCGCAGTCCGGTCAACGGTCCGGTCAGTGCGGTCAGCGTCGCAGCGATGTCGCCGCGCAACTCGCACGTGGGCTGGTAGTGGTTGTCGATGTCGGCGGGTATCTCGTCGATGTGGATCAGCGGGCGGCCCGGATGCCAATTCCACAGCCGCGGGTCGTATTCCACGGGGTCGAAGCCGACCGTCACCACGACGTCGGCATGGCCGATCAGGATGTCGCCCGGCTGGTTGCGGAACAGGCCGACACGACCGACGAAGTGGTCCTCGAGTTCGCGCGACACCACTCCGGCCGCTTGGAAGGTCTCGACCACCGGCAGGTCGGTCACCGCGAGCAACTCACGCAGTGCCGCACAGGGCTCAGGCTCACCCGCTCGAACACCGACAAACAGAACTGGACGCTGCGCGTCACGAATCAGCTTGGCGGCCTGAGCAATTCGATCAGCAGGTGCCGGCCCGAGCTGCGGTACCGGCGACGGTTCGACGATCGCCGCTGAGGTCGTGGCGGCCAACACGTCGGCGGGCAGTACCACCGCGGCGGCACCGCGCGGCGGGGTGAGCGCGTTGCGAATAGCGTTGGCGACCGCCTCGGGAACATTATCGGGATCGTTGACCTCACCGGTGTATTTCGTGAATGGTCTCAGGGCGGCTACGGCATCCATCGATTGGTGCGTCCGCTTGAGACGATCCGACCGTTGGACCGCGCCGCAGATCGCCACCATCGGGTCTTGCTCGGTGGTGGCGGTGATCAGTCCGGTGGCCAGATTCGTGGTGCCCGGTCCTGACGTCACCAGAGCGACACCTGGTGTGCCGGTGAGTCGTCCGACTGCGGCGGCCATGAACGCCGCATTCTGCTCGTGGCGGCAGACCACCAGTTGCGGGCCGCCGTCGGACAGGGCGTCGAAGACGGCATCGATCTTGGCCCCGGGCACGCCGAAGATGTACCGAACGCCGTAGGCGGAGAGCGTGTCGACCACGCGTTGGGCGGATCGCACTTCGTCGCTGCTCAGTTCATCCTCCCTCGGTGTGGCGGATCTCGGTGTCCATGTCGGCTCTGTCGAGTTCCGCCGCAAGGAATTCCGGCGTCCGGGGCAGACTCAAATGCAGATCGGAACGCACGCCTATCTGCACCCGGCCCCGATCCAGCCGATAGTCGAGGGCGTGCCCGCCGTGGCGGCGGTCGGCGTCGACGAAGTGCGAGTGGTAGCCGGCCACCGAGATGCCCTGTTCGTAGTCGGGCATCCGGAATCCGCCCAGCGTGCCGGTCACGTCGGTGAAGGTCACTTCCTGCTGGTCGTCGGTGGCCTCTATGAACGGCGGATAGGGGCGGTGTTGCTCGGTCACCGTGCGGGTGCGGACCTCGCTGAAATCACCGTCGACGCGGACGGCGACAATGAGGTTCCTGCTCGGAAGCGACTCGTCGATGCGCGCTTTGAGCCCGGCGCGGTCGATGGGCGCCGCGACGTCGAACGTGCGGTCGGCGTCGAACCAGGTGACGACGGCGAACGGGGTGCGCTGCCCGGACTCGGCGACATGCGCGCTGCCGTCGCCGCGCAGCTGGTAGCAGACCCCGTCCAGCACCAGCATTTCGCCGTCCAGACCGTTGAAGGTTCCCAGGCCGAAATCGCCGTGCTGCAACAGTTCCCGGATCGTCACGTCGCCGTCGTAAACACCGTCGAGCAGCGCGCTCATCGTCGAGGTCTGGTACACCTCGTTGCCGTGCCGGTGCGAGAGCATCGCGTGCACCCAGCCCCGCAGAATGCTCGCAGCGGACCCGGCCGGATCAAACGCCATAGTTCGCGATTGTTTCCCTGATTCGAGGCATCGTCAACGCGACGACGGGGTCGCTGACCCCGGCGGGGGCTGACCGGCGCCAGGGATAGGGTTGGCGACCATGGCCAAAGTTCTGCTTGTTTTGTATCCGGATCCAGTGTCGGGCTATCCCCCGGTCTACGCGCGCGACAGCATCCCGGTGTTGCACGGCTACCCCGGCGGTCAGACGTTGCCGAGCCCGTCGGCGATCGATTTCACCCCGGGTGAGCTGCTGGGCTGCGTGTCCGGTGAGCTCGGCCTGCGCGCATTCCTGGAGAGCGGCGGGCACCAGTTGGTCGTGACATCCGACAAAGAAGGCCCGGACTCGGAATTCGAGCGCGAGCTGCCCGATGCTGATGTCGTGATCTCCCAACCGTTTTGGCCGGCTTACTTGACCGCCGAGCGAATCGCCAAAGCCAAGAACCTCAAGCTCGCCCTCACCGCGGGGATCGGCTCGGACCATGTCGACCTGGACGCGGCGATTGCCCGCGGCCTGACCGTCGCCGAGGTCACGTTCTGCAACAGCATCAGTGTCGCCGAGCACGCCGTCATGCAGATCCTGGCGCTGGTGCGCAACTTCGTCCCGTCCCACCAGTGGGTCACCGACGGCGGCTGGAACATCGCCGACTGTGTCGAACGCGCCTACGACGTCGAGGGCATGGACGTCGGTGTGATCGCCGCAGGACGCATCGGCCTGGCCGTGCTGCGGCGGATGGCCCCGTTCGACGTCAACCTGCACTACACCGACACCCGCAGGCTGCCCGACGAGGTCGAGAAGGAATTGAACGTCACCTATCACCCCGACGCCGCGTCGCTGGCGGGTGCGGTCGACGTGGTCTCGATCCACGCGCCGCTGCATCCGCAGACCTATCACCTGTTCGACGAGAAGCTGATCGCCTCGATGCGGCGCGGCTCCTACATCGTCAACACGGCTCGCGCCGAAATCTGCGTACGCGACGCGGTGGTGGCCGCGCTGAAGAGCGGGCAACTGGCCGGCTACGCCGGCGACGTGTGGTATCCCCAGCCGCCGCCGGCGGACCACCCGTGGCGCAGCATGCCGAACGAGGCGATGACGCCGCACGTGTCGGGGACCACGCTGTCGGCCCAGGCCCGTTACGCCGCCGGCGCCCGGGAGATTCTCGAGGACTTCTTCGCCGACAAGCCGATCCGCGATGAATACCTGATCGTGTCCGGCGGCGGGCTCGCCGGCACCGGGAAGGCGTCTTACACCGCAGGCGGTGGCGCCAGCCCGGGCAGCAGCGGCAAATAACTCAGCTGATCGGATACTCGACACGCGCGGTGCCGTCCCAACGGCGCAGACCGGCAATCGTGCCGTGAATCTCTGACGGCTGACCGGCCAGGCGGAAAGCATCGTCGAGATGAGGTCCCCCGACCCGGCGGGCCACCGTCGCGTGTGCCGTCCACTGGCCGGGCAGGCTGTTCGGCAGCGGGCCGGGCACCAGGTACGCGGCGCAGATCCGATGCACCTCGGCATGCAGGGTGAGTAGCTCGACCGTCGGCACGATCAGCCGGGCCAGCACGGCGTTGGATCGGCCGAACAGCAGCGGCGCCCCGACGGTGCATGCCAGCGGCAGCTGCCGAGCGACCGGCCGCAGCAGCGGGTCGACGTCGGGCAGGATCCGTTCCGCCACCGCCAGCGTGACGTGCGGGCGACCGGCGGGCGCTCGGGCAGGCGTGTCCGCGGTCGCCAGGTCATCCCAGATGCGGCGCAGGGCCGCCTCGGTGTCGCTGTCGAAGAGCAGCTCGACCGAATGAACCATCAGCCGACCAGCGCGGTCAGCCAGCGACGGTCGAAAGCGTGCGCACTCATCGCGTTGAACTCGGCGGTGCTCATCAATCCCGCCCCGGCGGGCAGCGCCGCACGCAGCGGCGCTGTGAGCGGGGCCAGCCGGGCCAGCGCCGACCTGTTCGAGGTCTCCACCACCCCGGGCTGCAGCGGCCAGTTGCCGATCACCAATCCTGCGCAGGAAAGTTCATGTGCAGCAAGTGATTCCACCGTCAGCGCGGTGTGATTGAGGGTCCCGAGATCGGCGGTGGCCACCACCAGGACGGCTGCGCCCAGATCGGCCGCGAGATCCCGCAGCGTCACGCCACCCTCGGCAAGCTCGACCAGCAGACCGCCGGCCCCTTCGACCAGGGTCAACTGACCTGGACGGTCGACGGCGCGGATGAGCTTGAGCACGTTGCTGCGGGTGGGCAGCGGCTTGCCGGCGTGTTCGGCGGCGGCCACCGGCGCCAGCGGCTGCGGGTACCGCGCCAGCCCGACGACCTTGCTCAGCCCGGTCAGCCGGGTGACGTCGGCGAGATCGTCGTCGCCGGCATCGGTGCCGGTCTGCACGGGTTTGCAGACCGCGACGGACACGCCACTCTGGCGGGCAGCCGACCCCAATGCCGCAGTGGCGATGGTCTTGCCGACCCCGGTCCCTGTCCCGGTGACGACCAGAACCGTCAACGCCGTGCCGCGCCGAGCACGTCGGTCAGCACCGCCCGAGCCAGCTCGAGATCGTCGGGGTCCAGCGACGCCCGCGCGGTCAGCCGCAGCCGTGACGTGCCCGCGGGCACTGTCGGCGGGCGGAAGCACCCCACCCGCACGCCGGCTTCCAGGCAGGCGGTCGCGGCGGCCAACGCCACCTCGGGCGCGCCGAGGATCACCGAGACCACCGCCGACTGCGGCACTAGGCCCACATCGCAGATCTCCGCCAGGGTGGCGGCGTGCCGCAGCACCGCGTCGGGTCGCCAGGTCTCAGTCGCCAATACCCGCAGCGCGGCCAACGCGGCGCCGACCGCCGCCGGCGCCAGACCGGTGTCGAAGATGAACGTCCGGGCCGAGTCGATGAGGTGATCGCGCACGGCGACCGACCCGAGCACCGCACCCCCCTGGCTGCCAAGGGCTTTCGACAAGGTCGTCGTCATGACGACATCGGGCGCACCGGCCAACCCCAGCTCGTAGAGCAACCCGCGGCCGCCGCCCCGCACGCCCAGGCCGTGCGCTTCGTCGACGATGAGCAGTGCCCGGTGCCTGCGGCACACGTCGTGCAATTCGCGGAGCGGGGCCAGCGCTCCGTCGGTGGAGAACACCGACTCCGTGATCACGACGGCCCGCTCCTCGTCGCGCGACGCCAGCGCCACGTCCACGGCGTCGAGGTCGCGGTGCGGGGTCACCACCACCCGCGCCCGCGACAGCCGGCAGGCATCGACCAGCGAGGCGTGCGAGTAGGCATCGGACACCAGCAACGAACCCGCACCGGACAACCCGACGACCGCACCCTGGTTGGCCGTGTAGCCCGACGAGAACACCAAACCCGCTGCCGCGCCGACGAATTCGGCGAGCTCGGATTCGAGCTCTTCGTGCAGCTCGGTGTTGCCGGTGACCAGTCGAGACCCGGTGGCACCCGCGCCCCAGGTGCGCAGCGCCTCTACCCCGCCTTCGATGACGTGCGAGTGCTGCGAGAGACCGAGGTAGTCGTTGGACGCCAGATCGAGTTCGGTGGCGACGGCGGGCCGCGGCCGCAACGCGCGACGCAGCCCGGCCTGGCGGCGCTGCTGGGCGTGCGCCTCCAACCAGGCCAACGGTGAAGTCTCGATCTGCGTCATCGCACTAGAGCCTACGAGAACCGGTCAGCCGCGCGACCTCCACCATCGCTGAGGTGACCTGCGCGATCTCCTCCGGCGTGCAGATGAACGGCGGCATGGCGTAGACCAGGTTGCGGAACGGCCGCAGCCATACCCCGAGGTCCAGCGCGGCCGGTGTGGCGATCGCCAGGTCGACGGGCCGATCGCATTCGATGACGCCGATCGCTCCGCACACGCGGACGTCCGTCACCCCCGGCAGGGTGCGCGCGGCCTGCAGGCCCGCCGTCAGCCCGGCGCTGATCTCGGCGACCGTCGAGCGCCAGTCCTGGCCGAGCAGCAGTTCGACGGCGGCCGCCGACACCGCGCAGGCCAACGGATTGGCCATGAATGTGGGTCCGTGCATCAGCGCGCCGGCCTCACCGGAGCTGATGGTGTGCGCGATGTCGGTCGTGCACAGCGTCGCGGCCATGCTCAGGTAGCCGCCGGTCATCGCTTTGCCGACGCACATGATGTCCGGGCTCACTCCGGCATGGTCGGCGGCGAACAATTCGCCGGTTCGGCCGAACCCGGTGGCGATCTCGTCGAAGACCAGCAGCACGTCGTGGCGGTCACAGATCGCCCGCAGGTCGGTCAGGTAACGCGGGTGGTGAAAGCGCATCCCGCCGGCTCCCTGGACCACCGGTTCGACGACGACGGCCGCGAGTTCGTCGGCGTGCTCGGCCAGCTGCGTCTCGAACGCCGAGCTGTAGGCGGGGTCGTAATCCCGCGGCACCTGCGGGGCGAACACCTGCGGGGCCAGCACGTCAGACCACAGTGAGTGCATCCCGCCGTCCGGGTCGCAGATGCTCATCGGTGTGAAGGTGTCGCCGTGGTAGCCGCCCCGCCAGGTCATCAGCCGACGCTTGCCGGGCAGGCCGCGGCTTCGCCAGTACTGCAGGCCCATCTTGACGGCGACCTCCACCGACACCGACCCGGAGTCGCTGAAGAACACCGTCTCCAGGCCCGCCGGGGTGATGTCGACCAGCAGCTGGGCCAGCCGCGCGGCGGGTTCGTGGGTGAGACCGCCGAACATGACGTGGCTCATCGTCGAGACCTGCGCGGCTACCGCGGCGTCCAGCACCGGGTGGCCATGGCCGTGGATGGCCGTCCACCAGGAGCTCATCGCGTCGATGGCCTCGACCTGGGTGCCGTCACGGACAAGAGTGAGCCAGGCGCCACGAGCGCCGACGGCGACAACCGGGGCGACCGTCTCTGCGCCGATCGTGCTGTAGGGGTGCCAGAGGTGAGCCGCGTCGATCGCGCTGATCTGCTCGGGAGTGAGCCCGGGTGTCGCCGCGGCCATAACGATTGAGGGTAAAGCAGCCGCCGGCCGACCCCGCCGGCGACGATGCAGAGCGAAGCGATGAGGAGAAGCGGCGCATTCGCCCTTGCGCGGCGCAATCGGTCGCAGAAAGCCCGGGCATCCGGCAGCATTGAGCGAAATGGTCACGCCACAACAATCTGAATCCCCGCCGCCGGTGTTGCGGCTTCGACTCATCCCCTGGGACGTCGGTGCACTGCTTGCGTTGTCGGCGCTACTCGTGTTCATCGTCTTTGCGACAGACTGGTATTCGACGTTCTTCGGCTTCCTGAAGGACGTCTGCACGGGTGACGACTGCCCGCCCGTGCCGTTCGGCGTCGACTTCTACATCTATCCGGTGGTGTGGGGCGGAATAGGCGCGGCCGTGGCGGCAGCGCTGATCGGGCCGCTGGTATCCCTGCTCAAGGGTTGGTACCTGTGCTTCTGGCCGTTGCTGGCGATCGCCATCGTGCTGGTCTGCTCGTCAGCCGGATCGCTGCTGACGGCCTACAGCGGCACCTACTGGCACGGTGAGGCCGTCGTCGGCTGAGAGCGAAATCACAACTGCGCGCACCAGATTGAGGCTGTGACGGACAAGCGATCACCGTTCGGTCACGGTACGACAAAAAATCCCTCTTCCAGCGCCTTCACAGTGGCTTACGCAGCGATTTGTTGCCACAGTGTCCATAGTGACTGTTGTGGTTTCAGCGGTTCACCGTCGGGCGCACGTCGGCGACGACGCAGCGTCCGGCCCCCAACGGGGAGGGCCAACGCACGACGCTCCGCGGTGAATCACAGGCAATGACGGCCGATGCGCGAAGTCACCGCGCCGACGCCACAGAGAGGTGATCGATATGAAACGCAGCTACGCCGTCCCTGTCGGCCTGGCCCTGTTGCTGACGCTTCCGATGGCCAACCCCGACGCCGCGGGCGCCGACCCCGGCGGCCCCACTCTGGTGGGCTACCAGCAGTCCGCCAACTATGCGATTCAGCGTGCGCTGTCCCAGCGCAATGTGCCGTTCCTGTACGGCGGTGGTAACGCCGCAGGGCCGACTCGCGGCACCGGGCTGAACGCCAACATCGTGGGCTTCGACGCCTCGGGTCTGATCCAGTACGCCTACGCCGGCGCTGGGGTCAAAATGCCGCGCACCTCGGCCGAGCAATGCAACGTCGGCAGGAAAGTCACACCGGCGCAGGCACGCCCGGGCGATCTGCTCTGCTACGGCCCCGGCGGCACCCAGAGCGTGGCGATGTACCTCGGCAACAACCAGATGATCGAGGCCACCGAGCCTGCGGTCACGGTCTCGCCGGCGCGCACCACCGGCATGGTGCCGTACCTGACCCGCATCCTGGAGTCCTGACCGGCGACTCCTCGACCACCCGCGACGGCCGCCGGGTTGGGTAGATTGTCTGTCAATCATGTTGACCGTCTCCCCGACCCGTCCGGCCGTCGCCGGCGTTTCGGACACCGCCCAACCCGCGGCAGGAAACCGGAAAGCCGGCTTCTACCGCCTCGATCTCGACGGACTGCGTGGCATTGCCATCGCGCTGGTCGCGATGTTCCATGTGTGGTTCGGCCGGGTCTCCGGCGGGGTGGACGTGTTCCTGGCACTGTCGGGATTCTTCTTCGGCGGCAAGCTGCTCCGCGCGGCACTCAATCCGGCGTCATCGCTGTCACCGGTACCTGAAGTCATCCGGTTGGTCCGCCGCCTGCTGCCGGCTCTTGTCGTTGTGTTGGCCGCCTGCGCGGTGCTGACCGTGCTGATTCAGCCGGAGACCCGCTGGGAGACGTTCGCCGACCAGAGCCTGGCCAGCCTCGGGTACTACCAGAACTGGGAGTTGGCCAGCACGGTCGCGGACTATCTGCGGGCCGGTGAAGCGGTCAGTCCACTCCAGCACATCTGGTCGATGTCGGTGCAGGGCCAGTTCTACATCGCGTTCCTGGCGCTGGTCTTCGGGTTCGCGTTCCTCCTGCGACGCCGCCTCGGCGACAGACTGCGGATCGCGTTCGTACTGTTGCTCAGCGCGCTGACGGTGGCGTCGTTCGTCTACGCGATCATCGATCATCAGGCCAACCAGTCGATGGCGTACTACAACAGTTTCGCCCGGGCGTGGGAGTTGCTGCTGGGCGCGCTCGCCGGCGCTCTGGTCCCCTACGTCCGCTGGCCGATGTGGCTGCGCACCACCGCCGCCACGATCGCCTTGCTCGCGGTGCTGTCCTGCGGGGCACTCATCGACGGCGTCAAGCAGTTCCCTGGGCCGTGGGCGCTGGTGCCCGTCGGCGCGGCCTTGCTCTTCATCCTGGCCGGTGCCAATCGCGTTGACGGTGCAACGTTGCCGCTGCCCAATCGCCTGCTGGCGACGGGTCCGCTGGTGCGGCTCGGCGAGATCGCGTACTCGCTGTATCTGTGGCACTGGCCGCTGCTGATCTTCTGGCTCGCCTACACCGGCCACACGCACGCTAACTTCGTCGAAGGCACGGCGGTGCTGCTGATCTCGGGCGCGCTGGCCTATCTGACCAACCGATACGTCGAGGAACCGCTGCGGCATCGCGGTCCGGCCGCGGCCAAGCCGGGCGTTGCGATGGTCGTGCCGTGGCGAACACGGCTGCGCCGACCCACCATCGTGCTGGGTTCGGTCGTCGCGCTGCTGGGTGTGACGCTCACGGCGACGGCGTTCACCTGGCGCGAGCACGTCAACCTGGAACGCGCCGACGGCAAAGAACTGCTGACACTGAACCCGCACGACTATCCCGGCGCGCGAGCCCTGATCGACCACCTGCGGGTGCCGGCCCTGCGGATGCGGCCGACCGTGCTGGAAGCTCAAGAGGACTACCCGCCGTCCACCCGCGACGGTTGCATCAGCGACTTTCTCGACACGTCCGTGATCACCTGCGTCTACGGCGACAAAAACGCCACCCGGACGATCGCGCTCGCCGGCGGCTCGCATGCCGAGCACTGGCTGACCGCGCTGGACGTCCTGGGCCGCAAACACCACTTCAAGGTCGTCACCTACCTGAAGATGGGCTGCGCGCTGTCCACCGAGAAGATGCCGCGCGTGATGGGCAATAACGACCCGTACCCGCAGTGCCGAGACTGGGTGCCCAAAGCGATGGCCAGGGTCATCGCCGACCACCCTGACTACGTGTTCACCACATCGACGCGGCCCTGGAATATCAAGCCCGGAGACGTCATGCCGGGCACCTACATCGGGATCTGGCAGGCGTTCTCCGACAACAACATTCCGATCCTGGCCATGCGCGACACCCCATGGCTGGTCAAGGACAAACAACCGTTCAACCCATCGGATTGCCTGGCCAAGGGCGGCGACGCGGAGTCGTGCGGCATCAAGCGGTCCGAGGTGCTGTCCGACCACAACACCACCCTGGACTTCGTCGGGCAGTTCCCGATGCTGAAACCACTGGACATGAGCGACGCGGTCTGCCGGCGCGACATCTGCCGGGCCGTCGAAGGAAATGTGTTGGTGTATCACGACGCTCATCACCTGTCGGCTACTTACATGCGCACTCTGACCCCCGAGCTGGGTCGACAGATGGCGGCCGCCACTGGTTGGTGGTGACGCCCGACAACGATGCGGGCCGGGTAGCGGCCCGCGGGAAAGTCGGGCCATCGAACGCGCCCGGACGGCGAGATCCAGTCCGTCGCCACTAAGGTCGAATGATGCCTCCGTCAGACCCGAACAGTGGCGCCGCGGCAGCTTCACCCCCGTTGACCACCGTATGGCCCGGAAGCAGCTATCCCCTGGGCGCGACTTTCGACGGCGGCGGCACCAACTTCGCGTTGTTCTCCGAAATCGCCGACAAAGTCGAGTTGTGCCTGATCGACGAGGACGGCGAGGAGACGCGCCTCTGCCTCGACGAGGTCGACGGATACGTGTGGCACGCCTACCTGCCGAACGTCAGTCCGGGCCAGCGCTACGGCTTTCGGATACACGGGCCGTTCGACCCGGCGGCGGGTCATCGATGCGACCCCAGCAAGCTGCTGCTCGACCCGTACGGCAAGTCGTTCGACGGTGAGTTCACGTTCGACCAGTCGCTGTTCTCCTACGACCTGGCCGCAGCGGCTGAGGACCCGGCCGACACAGGCACTCCGCCTCAGGTCGACTCGCTCGGCCACACCATGACCAGCGTGGTGATCAATCCGTTCTTCGACTGGGCGACCGATCGCGCGCCACGCACGCCGTATCACGAGACGGTCATCTACGAGGCCCACGTCAAGGGCATGACGCAGACTCATCCCGCAGTCCCTGAAGCTCTCCGCGGCACCTACGCCGGCTTGGCCCACCCCGCGATCATCGAGCACTTGAAATCGCTGAATGTCACCGCAATCGAACTGATGCCGGTGCATCAGTTCATGCACGATCACCGGCTGATCGACCTGGGCCTGCGAAACTATTGGGGCTACAACACCTTCGGATTCTTCGCACCGCACAACCAATACGCCGCCAACCGGCGCGTCCGTGGCGCGGTCACCGAATTCAAGTCGATGGTCCGGTCGTTTCACGAGCAAGGCATCGAGGTCATCCTCGACGTGGTCTACAACCACACCGCCGAAGGCAATCAGCTCGGGCCGACCATCAACTTCCGCGGTATCGACAACGCCGCCTACTACCGACTCCTCGACGAGGACTTGAGGCTCTACAAGGATTTCACCGGCACCGGCAACAGCCTCAACGCGCGTCACCCGCACACCTTGCAGCTGATCATGGATTCGCTGCGGTACTGGGTGACCGAGATGCACGTCGACGGTTTCCGCTTCGACCTCGCCTCGACCCTGGCGAGGGAGTTCTACGACGTCGACCGGCTGAGCGCGTTTTTCGATCTGGTGCAACAAGATCCGGTGGTCAGCCAGGTCAAGCTGATCGCCGAGCCCTGGGATATCGGCGAGGGCGGCTACCAGGTCGGCAACTTCCCTGGTTTGTGGACCGAGTGGAACGGGAAGTATCGCGATACTGTGCGTGACTACTGGCGGGGCGAGCCCGCGACATTGGGCGAGTTCGCGTCCCGGCTGACCGGGTCGTCGGACCTCTATGCGGCGAGCAGCCGACGTCCCAGCGCCAGCATCAATTTCGTCGTCGCCCACGACGGGTTCACCCTCAACGACCTGGTGTCTTACAACGAGAAGCACAACGAAGCCAACGGCGAGCACAACCGCGACGGCGAAAGCCACAACCGGTCATGGAACTGCGGCGTCGAGGGCCCGACCGACGACCCGGAGATCCTCGACCTGCGCCACCGGCAGATGCGCAACATCATGGCGACGCTGATGCTGAGCCAGGGCACGCCGATGATCTCCCATGGCGACGAGATCGGCCGCACCCAGAACGGCAACAACAATGTCTACTGCCAGGACTCCGAATTGTCCTGGATGGATTGGTCGCTCGTCGACAAGAACAGTGAATTGCTGGAATTCACCCGCACCGTCACCGGCCTGCGCAAGGCCCACCCGGTGTTTCGTCGACGCCGGTTCTTCGACGGCGAGCCGATCCGCAGCGGCGACGAGGTCCGGGACATCGCCTGGCTGACACCAGCGGGCAAGGAAATGCAGCATGAGGACTGGGGCGGCGAATTCGGCAAGAGCATCGCGGTGTTCCTCAACGGCGACGCCATTCCCGAGCCCGATGCGCGCGGCGAGCGAGTCGTCGACGACTCGTTCCTGATGTGCTTCAACGCCCATGACCACGAGGTCGACTTCGTGATTCCCTCAGACGACTATGCCAAGGAGTGGACTGCTGTGCTGGACACCACCGATGCTGCCGGAGCGGTGCAGCTGGTCGTCAACGACGGCGACGAGGTTTCACTTCCCGGCCGGGCGTTGCTCGTGTTCCGTAAGACTCAGTGACGCATGGCATTTCCGGTCCTGTCGACCTACCGGCTGCAGCTCAGGGGTCCGTCGAGCGGCTTCGGGTTCACCTTCGCCGACGCTGAGCTGTTGCTGGACTACCTCGACGACCTCGGGGTGTCGCACCTGTACTTGTCGCCGATCCTGACCCCGGTCAGCGGGTCTGCGCATGGCTACGACGTGACCGACCCGACGACGGTCTCGGCCGAACTGGGCGGTCCGGAGGGCCTGGCCCGGCTGTCGGCCGCGGCGCGCGCCCGCGGCATGGGCCTGATCGTCGACGTCGTCCCCAATCACGTCGGCGTGGACAAGCCGGAGCAGAACCCGTGGTGGTGGGATGTGTTACGGCACGGCCAGTCGTCGCAGTATGCATCGTTCTTCGACATCGACTGGGATCTCGGCGACGGCCGGATTGTGTTGCCGCTGCTGGGTTCTGACGACGACGCCGCCGATCTCACCGTCGACGGAGACTTGTTGCGGCTCGGCGACCTGGCACTGCCGATAGCGCCGGGCACCGGCGACGGCAGCGGTCCGCAGGTGCACGACCGACAGCACTACCGGCTGATCGGCTGGCGCAACGGCGTGACCGGATATCGCCGGTTCTTCTCGATCACCTCACTGGCCGGTCTGCGCCAAGAGGACCCGTCGGTATTCGACACCAGCCACGTCGAGGTGGCTCGGTGGTTCTCCGAGGGACTCGTCGACGGAGTCCGCATCGACCACCCTGACGGTTTGGCGGATCCTTCGGGGTATCTGTGCAGGCTGCGCGAATTGACCGGGCCCGACGCCTGGATCGTGATCGAGAAGATCCTCGCCGTCAACGAGGCGCTGGATCCGCTGCTGCCGATTGCGGGCACCACAGGCTACGACGCGCTTCGTGAGATCGGCGGTATCTTCGTCGATCCGACCGGCGAGCAGGCTCTGACCGAGCTCGTGGCGTCCGCCGGGTTCGATTACGGGCAGATCGCCCCCATGCTGGCCGATCTCAAGACCAAATCCGCCACCGAGACGCTGGGCAGTGAACTGAGTCGGCTGCGGCGCTGCATCGTCGCGGCGGCCGGCGTCGACCATCCGGAACTGCCCGCGGCCGTGGCGGCGCTGCTCACACATGTCGATGTCTATCGCACCGACTATCTCAGCCTGGCCGCAATACTGCCCACCGCGTTGGCGGCAACTCGTTCTGCGGCACCGGAATTGGACGTTCCGCTGCAATTGATCGCCGCCGCGCTGGCCGGCGGCGGCGAGGCGGCGGTGCGACTGCAACAGTTATGCGGCGCCGTGACCGCCAAAGCCGTCGAAGACTGCTTGTTCTACCGCGACGCGCGGTTGGTGTCGTTGAACGAAGTCGGCGGCGAGCCGCACCATTTCGGTGTCGGGTTGGGCGAATTCCATCATCGCGCGGCAACCAGGGCGCAACTGTGGCCGCACACCATGACGACGCTGACCACCCACGACACCAAACGCGGCGAAGACGTCCGAGCCCGCATCGGCGTGCTGTCGCAGGTGCCGTCACTGTGGGCGCAGTTCGTCGGCCGTTGGGAAAAGGTTGTCCTCTCCCCCGACCCGGCAACTGGATTGTTTCTGTGGCAGAACATTTTCGGTGTGTGGCCGGCCGACGGAGAGGTGACCGACGAGCTGCGCGACCGGTTGCACGCTTACGCCGAGAAATCGATCCGCGAAGCTGCGTGGCACACGACGTGGAACGACCCAGACGCCGAGTTCGAGGGTGCGGTGCACAGCTGGCTGGACGCCGTGCTCGACGGCCCGGTGGCGCGTGAGCTGACCAATCTGCTGGCCCAGTTGGCGCCGCATGCCGAGAACGACGCGCTGGGTCAAAAGCTGCTGTCGCTCACCGCGCCCGGGGTCCCGGACATTTACCAAGGCACCGAGTTGTGGGACGACAGCCTGGTCGACCCGGACAACCGGCGCGAGGTGGATTATGCGGCCCGGCGTGCGGAGTTGACATCACTGCAGCACAAGAAACTTCGTATCGTCCAAGCCGCCCTGCAAGTACGGCGCGCTCGGCCGGACAGCTTCGTGGGGGGCTCCTATCGTCCAGTGCTCGCCGGCGGCGAGGCCGCGAACCACGTGGTGGCGTTTCGGCGTGCGGGCGACGTGCTGGTCGCGGTCACCCGTTGGACCGTGAATCTTGAGCAAACCGGTTGGGGTGACACGAGTCTCACGCTGCCGGACGGCTCCTGGACCGACGCGCTGACCGGCGCCGTAGCGAGCGGGGCCACGCCGGTCTCGGCGTTGTTCGCCGAGCTGCCGGTGGCATTGCTGGAGCGCAGCGATGCCTGAGTTCGCGGTGTGGGCGCCGAAACCCGAGGCGGTGCGCCTCGACGTGAACGGCGCGGTGTCGTCGATGTCACGCGGGCCTGACGGGTGGTGGCGAGCCACCGTCGATGCCGCCCCGGATGCGCGCTACGGATTTCTGCTCGACGACGACCCGACGTTGCTCCCTGATCCGCGATCGCCCCGCCAGCCCGACGGGGTGCACGACAGTTCGCAGCTGTGGCAGCCGGCGACCGACGCCTGGACCGACGCCGACTGGAGCGGTCGTTCTGTGCAGGGTGCGGTGATCTACGAGCTGCATATCGGCACATTCACCCAGGCCGGCACGTTCGACGCGGCAATCGACAGGCTTGACTACCTCGTCGACCTCGGCGTCGACTTCGTCGAAGTGATGCCGGTCAACGCGTTTTCCGGACAGTACGGCTGGGGCTACGACGGCGTGCTCTGGTACGCCGTGCACGAACCCTACGGCGGGCCCGACGGTTTGGTCCGATTCGTCGACGCCTGCCACCGGCGCGGTCTGGGCGTGCTGATCGACGCGGTGTTCAACCATCTCGGTCCGTCGGGCAACTACCTGCCGAAGTTCGGGCCTTACCTGTCATCGGCGAGCAATCCGTGGGGAGAAGGCATCAACATCGCCGACGCAGACTCTGACGACGTGCGCCGCTACATCATCGACTGCGCCCTGCGCTGGATGCGCGATTTCCACGCCGACGGGCTGCGCCTGGACGCCGTCCACGCATTGTTCGACACCACCGCGATCCACCTGCTCGAGGAGTTGTCCGCCGAAACCGCCGCGCTCGCTGAGCAACTGGGCCGGCCGCTGTCGCTGGTCGCCGAGAGCGACCTCAACGACCCACGGATGATCACGCCCCGCGCGGACGGTGGACTGGGGATGACCGCGCAGTGGGACGACGACATTCACCACGCCATCCACACCGCGGTGTCCGGCGAGCGACAGGGCTACTACGGCGACTTCGGTTCGCTGGCCACCTTGGCAAAGACGTTGCGGCACGGCTTCTTCCACGCGGCCACCTATTCGTCGTTCCGGCAGCGGCGGCACGGCCGGCCACTCGACACCTCGACAATCCCGGCCACCAGGCTGCTTGCCTACACCTGCACCCACGACCAGGTGGGTAACCGGGCCCTCGGGGACCGCCCGTCGCAGAACCTCGATGCCGGGCAACTGGCCGTCAAGGCCGCGCTGGTCCTCGGGTCGCCCTACACCGCAATGCTTTTCATGGGTGAAGAATGGGGCGCTTCGACACCGTTCCAGTTCTTCAGCTCGCACCCGGAACCGGAGCTTGCGCGCGCCACCGCCGAGGGCCGCAAGAAGGAATTCGCCGGTCACGGCTGGGACGCCGACGACATTCCCGACCCGCAGGATCCGCAGACGTTCCAGCGCTCGAAGCTCGACTGGGCCGAGCTGGACACCGATGACCACGCACGGCTGCTGCAGGTCTACCGCGATCTGATTGCGTTGCGGCGCAACGAGACAGATCTCGCCGACCCGTGGCTGGAGCATCTGATCGTCGACTACGACGAAGAGGATCGCTGGATCATCATGCGTCGCGGTCGATTGGTCGTGGCCTGCAATCTGAGCACTGATCCAGTGACCGTGCCGTGCACCGGCGATCTGGTGCTGGCCTGGGGCGCGCCCAGCATCGGCGGGGAAAGCTCTGAACTGCCACCACATTCGTTCGCGATCCTGCGAACTGTGGATAACTGACTACCCGCCCGACCCGTCACCGCCGATGATGCGCGGATGAGCCAGCTGCTGCCGATCCCGCCCATCCATACCGCCGCTGACCCCGCTTATTCGGCTGAGGACCTGCGTCAGCGCTGGCGGGCGCTGATGGGGCCGCTGGGTTTCGAGGAGCGGATGTTGTGGTTCGGGCTGATCGGGCCGGATCGCTGCTTGGCCCGCAAGCTCAGCCGCATGCCGATTCGCACCCGACCGCGGGGACGTGTCATCTGGAACCTGATGTCGGCCTTGCGCACTCTGCTCGACGACCGGGAGCCGGGAACCACCGTGGCGCTGCTCCTGACGGGACCCGGACGCGGACCGGTCTCGTCGATTGATCTGGTGTGGTCGAAGTCGCTGACCGCTTTGGCTGAACGGTTCGCTGTTCCGCTGGAGCCGATCTTTCGCGCCAACGACGAATCGATCGAACTGCTGAGCTCGCCGAGTCTCGGCGAACTAAGGTCGGACCGTGAGCGACATTGACTACGGTGCACGGGCCCGTCTCGATCACATCGAGAAGCAGCTCGAGGCGTTGTTTCCGGACCGCTACGTGTCTTTCGCGGCGGCCACCGCCGCCGGGATGCCACCGGGGGTGGTCGAGCTTGTCCGCGCCGGCAAGACGATCGCCGCGATCAAGGAATACCGTGACGCCACCGGTGCCGGGCTGGCGGAAGCGAAACAAGCCGTCGAGACCCTCCGCTGACACTCGCGGCTACAACAAATAGCGGTACGCCGGCGAGTCCGGGTCGAGCTTCTCGATCTGCATGTCGGTGAGCTGCATCCGCTCCAGCAACCCGTCCAGGTCGGCGGCGGACCCCAGCTCGATACCCACCAGTGCCTCACCGGTCTCCCGGTTGTTGCGCTTGACGTATTCGAACAACGTGACGTCGTCATTCGGGCCGAGCACGCCATCGAGGAATCGGCGCAACGCGCCGGGCTCCTGCGGAAAGTCGACCAGAAAATAGTGCTTGAGCCCCAGGTGAACCAGGGAGCGCTCGAGGATCTCGCCGTAGCGGGACACGTCGTTGTTCCCGCCCGAGATCAGGCACACCACTGTCGAGCCCGGCTCGACGTCGGCTTCCAGCAGGCCCGCAACCGACAGCGCTCCCGCCGGCTCGGCGATGATTCCCTCGTTCTGGTAGAGGTCGAGCATCGCGGTGCACACCGCACCCTCATCCACGGTGGTGATTGACACCATGTCGCCCGCAGCGGCGAGCGCGGCGTACGTCAACCGCCCGGCACGGCTGACCGCGGCGCCGTCGACGAATTGGTCGACCGCATCCAGCGTGACCGGTCCGCCGCTTGCCAGCGCCGCCATCATCGCCGCCGCACCCGCTGGTTCGACGCCGAGGATCGCGGTGTTGGTGGTCCGCTCGGCCAGATACGTGGTGATGCCGGCGATGCACCCGCCACCGCCGACGGGGACTACGACCAGATCGGGCTCGACGTCGAGCGCGTCGAGCAATTCAACGGCGATGGTGCCCTGGCCGGCCATCGTGCGCGGGTCGTCGAACGGCGGAACCAGGGTGGCGCCGGTGCGCACGACATCGGCGAGTGCGGCCTCGGCCGCCAGATCGTATGTGGATCCGCCCACGATCAGATCGATGAACTCGCCGCCGTGGTAGCGGATGCGGTCACGCTTCTGCTTCGGCGTCTTGGCCGGCACGTAGACACGACCGCGAATTCCCAGCGCCCGGCAGGCATATGCGAAGCCCTGCGCGTGGTTCCCCGCCGAGGAGCACACCACGCCCGCGGCGAGCTCGTCGCGGGACAGCTGCACGAGCAGGTTGTAGGCGCCGCGCAGCTTGTAGGAGCGCACGGTCTGCAAATCTTCGCGTTTGAGGTAGACATTGGCGCCGGTTATCGCAGACAACCGGTCGGAGAGCTGCAGCGGGGTGGGCATGACCACTCCGGCGATTCGCTGCGCCGCGCTGTCGATGTCAGCCGCACACAGCGGCTCATCACCCCGGGTGCCGGGGGCTTGGCTCAGTTCGGCGGACACCGGTCAATGGTGCCACCAAACTGCGGATTCACTGCACAGGGGTCAGCACGAACACCGGAATCTGCCGGTCGGTCTTCGTTTGGTAATCGGCGTAGTCCGGCCATGCCTCGACGGCGCGTTCCCACCAGACGGCCTTCTCGTCGCCGAAGACCTCACGCGCGTCGTAGTCGTGGGTGACGCTGCCGTCCTGCAGCTCGACGCGTGGATTCTTGGCGATGTTGTAGTACCAAACCGGGTTCTTCGGCGCCCCGCCCAGCGACGCCACCACGGCGTATTCGCCGTCGTGCTCGACCCGCATCAGCGGTGTCTTACGTAGCTTGCCGGTCTTGGCGCCGACTGTGGTCAGCAGAATGATCGGCTTGCCCTTCATGTCCGCGGCGTCGGACCCGCCGGATTCGGCGTACTTGTCGGCCTGTTCGCGGGACCAATCCCAGGGGCTGGGGGCATATTCACCTTCGAGTGGCATACCGCCACCATAAACCCGCCAGTGCAGGGCACCGAGACCTCGAGGAGACCGTTTGGTGACGGCTGCCGTGTAATGTCTGCTTGCGGCATCGCATATTGCACGGATGTTGCAGGGTTATCGCACGGTCAGACGCACCGACGCACGGCCAAACGCCGATGAAGCAGGTACTCACACATGCCCCAGCTGTTCAGCTGGCCGTTGCGCGTCTTCGGTCACTCGGGCTGTCCCACCAACCCGGCGCCGGCCCGGTAAGCCTCGATGGCGATCACCGAGGTACCTGAATACGCCCACCTGAGCGACGCGGACATCACGGCTCTGGCTGCCGAGCTGGAGACGATTCGTTGCGATGTCGAGGCCTCGCTCGGCGCGAAGGACCGTACCTACATCCGCGGCACCATCGCCATCCAGCGGGCTCTCGAGATCGCGGCAAGGCTGACCATCCTCGCCAGCAAGACCAGAGTCGGCTGGGCTACCGGGACCGTGGCGCTGGCGGCGGCCAAAGCCATCGAGAACATGGAACTGTCGCACAACGTCTGCCACGGCCAGTGGGACTGGATGAACGACCCGGAAATCCATTCCGCGACGTGGGAATGGGACATGGTCGGTCCGTCGTCGCACTGGATGTCCTCACACAACCATCGTCACCATGTATTCACCAACGTGATCGGCGTGGACGACGACCTCGGCTTCGGAGTTCTTCGGGTTACCCGGGAACAGGAGTGGCGGCCGGGCAACCTGCTCCAACCGTTGCGCGCAGTGCTGCTGGCCGCCGCCTTCGAATGGGGTGTGGCCTTCCACAGCCTGTACGCGATACAGGAACGCGAAACCACAGAGGCCGCGAAAGCGGCCCACAAAACAACCATGCTTCGCAAGATGGTCCGGCAGTCGGTGAAGGATTACGTGCTCTTTCCGGCGTTGGGCCGCCGACGGTGGCGCCGCACACTCGGAGCCACTGTGGTGGCCAACGGGCTTCGTAATGCGTGGGCCTACATCGTGATCGTCTGTGGGCACTTCGCCGATGGCGCGGAGAAGTTCGACGAGTCGGTTCTCGAGGACGAGACGAAGCCGGAGTGGTATCTGCGGCAGATGTTGGGTAGCGCGAACTTTCGGGCCGGGCGGGTGCTGTCCTTCATGAGCGGACACCTGTGCTACCAGATCGAACATCACCTGTTTCCTGATCTGCCGAGTAACCGCTTACCCGAGATCTCAGTGCGGGTGCGCGCGTTGTGCCTCAAGTACGACTTGCCTTACACAACAGGTTCATTCCTGCGCCAGTACCTACTCACGGTGCGAACGATATGCAAATTGGCCCTGCCGGTCCGGTTTCAATCGGCAACCTCTGACGATGCCCCAGAAACGGCCTCCGAGAACAAATTTCGCTATGCCGGGAACCGACCCGAGTCGCTGTTCATGGGCGACAGTCTAGGCCGCAGCGGATTGGCGACGGCGGCGCTGGCCCACCGGAACCGAAAGCGCGCCAGCTGAATTCACGCCGGTTGGACCGCTGACGCGGGTTTAGGCTCGTGAACGTCCGGACCCGGCTCGCCGGCATAGAGCTCCTCGATCTGTGCGGCGTACTTGGCCATGATCGGTCGGCGTTTGAGCTTCATCGTCTGGGTGATCTCGTCGCCGCCAGGCTCCCACAGTGTGGGCAGTACCCGGAAGCGCTTGATCTGTTCCACGCGAGACAGTTTCGCGTTGCCGTCGGCCACTCCCGCCGAAATCTGCGCTAGCACGCCCGGGTGGGCGGCCAACGCCTCGGGCGAGGCGTCGGCGAGTCCGTGCCGTTCCGCGTAGGGGCCCACCGAGTCGGCATCGAACACCAACAGCGCGGTGTTGTAGGGACGTCCGTCGCCGATGGTGACCATCACCCCGATCATCGGGCAGGCCGCCTTGATCGTGTTTTCGATGTTGGCCGGCGACATATTCTTGCCGCCCGCGTTGATGATCAACTCCTTCTTGCGGTCGATCACCCGCAGGTAGCCCTCGGCGTCCTCGTCCAAGATGTCGCCGGTGTGCAGCCAGCCATCGGGATCGATGGCCTCGGCGGTCTTGGCCGGCTCCCGCCGGTAACCCTTCATCACCAGCGGGCCTCGCACCAGATACTCGCCGTCATCGGCGATCTTGGACTCCAGCCCCGGCAGCAGCTTGCCCACCGAACCCAGTCGCGCCTCGCGCGGATGACTAACGCTCGCAACACAACTCAGCTCGGACATACCCCACACTTCGGCGATCGGGATGCCGATGCCGGCGAAGAAGGCCAACGTCTCACGTGGGATCGGCGCGGCCCCGGACACCGCCCAACGCAGCTGGTCGAGCCCGAGCTTCTCGCGCAGCTTCGAGAGCACCAGTTCGTCGGCCTGCGCCCATTCGGCGGCCAGATCGTCGGGCAGCGGTTCGTCGGCGACGAGTGCTGCCGCTCGCTTGGCGGCAACCGACAGCGCCCACTGCAGCGCCTGTCGCTTTGTGTCGTCCTCCTCATGGGTGACAGCGAATTCGATTGCAGCCTTGAGCTTTTCCCACACCCGCGGAACCGCGGCCCACACGGTTGGCCGCACGTCGGGCAAAGCGGCCGCGATCTCGCGCACGTCGGACACCACGGTGACCTGCAGGCCGTACATCTCCTGGTTGTACAACGCCATCATGCGGTCGGCGATGTGAGCCGACGGCAGGTACGACGTGGTGCGGTCGTCCGCCCGGACATCGACGACCGCGGCGAGGGCATCGGCTTCGAAGAGCAGGTTGGTATGCGTCATCTCGACCCCTTTGGGATTCCCCGTCGTCCCTGAGGTGTAGATGAGGGTGATCACGTCGTCGGGCTGCACGGCCCGCCAGGCCGACTCGAAATCGAAGTCCTCGGCGCCCGCGGCGTAAAGCTCGTCGAGCGAGATGGTTCCCTCGGGCGCTCCGTCGATGCAGACGATGTGGTCGAGGGCCGCGCCGCTGGCCCGGATCCGGTCGACGTACTGCTCCTCACAGATGACGACCTTGGTGCCGGCGTTGCCGAACAAGTAGGTCAGTTGCTCGGCGGGCAGAGTGTTGTAGACGGAGAACGAGGTCGCGCCGAGGTGCTGGGCGCCGACCTCCACCGGGTAGAACTCGATCCGGTTGGCCATCATCAGCGACACGGTGTCACCGCGGCGCACTCCGATGCTCGCCAATCCGGCCGCGGCACGACGGACCCCGGCGGCATAGTCGCGCCATGTCAGTGTCTGGGTGCCGCCGGGGGTGCGGAGTGCGACGGCGTCCGGGTCGATCGCGGCGGCCCGCTGAAACGCCTCACACATCGTGGTCGGGCTGCTGGATTTCGAATCGCTCACGCAGCCGAGGCTAGTCGTGGGAGTACGTTGCCCGTATGGGAATCGCGATCACTGACTTGACACCCGTCGAGCGGACCGCGTTCGTCACCCAATACGCCCGCGCACTCGACAGCCGTTGGCCGAAGCCGATACTCGGCGACACGCTGGCCGACGACATCGTCGCCAAGATCGACTACGACTTTGAGTCGTTAGGGGTGCCGTCGAGCGCCGTGCGCCAGACAGCGCTGCGCGCCAAGATGCTCGACGAACGGGTGCGTCGCTTCGTCATCGATCATCCCGACGCCGTCGTGGTCGACCTCGGGGCGGGCCTGGCCACGCCGATGCTGCGGGTCGCACCGCCGGCCACGGTCGACTGGTACAGCCTGGATCTGCCGAACGTCATCGCGTTGCGGAACGAACTCGTGCCGGCCGGTGATCATGCTCATTCTGTGGCCGCATCGCTGGCCGACGACGACTGGACTGACCAGATTCCGCCGGACCGACCCACGATGCTGATCGCCGACGGCCTGCTGGCGTTCATGCCGGAGTCGGTGATCGTGGCGCTATTCCGTCGTATTCCCGAGTACTTCGGCTCCGGCGAAGTGGCGATCAATGACTACGGGCGCGTCGGTCGGCTCAACATCGCCGCCATGAAGATCGGCTTCAGCGCCGTCGGAAACCAATGGGCGTACCGGGGTTTCGCCGATCCTCACGTGCCGGAGAGCTGGAGTCCGCGTTTGCGGCTGGTCGAGGAGAGCAGCCTGTCGCACGCACCGGAGGTCGACCTCTACCCGGCGGCGGCCCGGCTGTCGACCCGGCTGATGGGTGCGACCAGATCCGGGGCTCGCGCTGCGCGAATCTTGCGCTACCGCTTCTGATCCGACAAGGTAGCGCGATGGTGGCAACGCTGATCACGGGCGCGAACGTCTGGGATGGGCTGTCTGGCACGACGGCGCCCCATCAGGTGCTGGTCGTGGGCGGCCGTATCCAGCGGGTCGCTGACGCGATCGAGGCGCCTGCCGACGCGCGGGTGGTGGACCTTTCCGGGCACACCCTGACGCCGGGATTCATCGACTGCCACACCCACGTCACGCTGGCGCCGCCGGTGGGGCTGATGCAGGCTCTCGACTCGAGCACCACCAAGACACTGAAGGCATTGCCGGTGCTGCGCGCCCTGCTGAACAACGGGTTCACCACGGTGCGGGATGTGGGTTGCGTCGATGTCGACTACCCGACCATTGATCTGCGTGAGGCGGTGGCGGCCGGCCTCGTCGTCGGCCCGCGAATGGTGGTGGCGCCGCATATCATCTCGGCCCGCGGCGGTCACGGCGACTTCAGCGGGATGGTCGCCGACGAATATCAGGGCTGCTGTCGGAACTTGGAGTTGGCGTCGGCTGACGGTGCTGACGAGATCCGTACCCGGGTTCGGCAGCAGATCCGGGCAGGCGCCGACTGGATCAAGTTCGCGGCGACCGGAGGTTTTGCTTCACCGTCGGATGACCCTGGGCACGCCACCTACAGCCAAGAAGAGATGGACGTCTTGGTGGCGACGGCCGCAGACCTCGACATCCCGGTCACCCCACACAGTTACGGCGACGAAGGTATCCGGCGGGCCGTTCAAGCCGGCGTGCGCAGCATCGAGCACGGAAACCTCGCGTCGGAAAAGACACTGACGATGATGCAGGACGCCGGGGTATTCATCGTGCCCACGCAGTACTTGATCCTGTCCAAAGCCCGGCACGGCGAAGACGATCCGGGCTGGGCGTTGCTTCCGGAGCACGCGCGCAGAAAATTGACGAAATACAGCGCTGCGCTGTTGGGTGCGGCCGAGCATTTAGCCGCCAGCGACGTTCGGATCGCGTTCGGTACCGACGCCGGAATGTTTCCGCACCAAGAGAACTGGCGCGAGTTCCCGATGATGGTGTCCAACGGCATCACGCCGTTGCGGGCCTTGCGCGCTGCCACCAGCGTGGCCGCCGAACTGCTGCGCCTCGATGATCTCGGGGTGATCGCCGAGGGCAAGATCGCCGATCTGATCGCCATGCCCGGTGACCCATTCATCAATATCGACGTCACCGGCAACGTGGACTTTGTGATGAAAGACGGTGTGATCTACAAGGATCCGGCCTCAGGCGGTGCACACCCCCGAGCGTGACGCCAGCGGCACACTCGCCGCTGAGTTGATGGCGGCGACCCGCGGCACCCGGCTTCGCCGCGCTGGGGGTCGCCGCTAGCCGCCCAGACAGCCGGGGCCGAGCAGCGCCTTGAGATCCCCCATCAGCGCCGGCGACGGCGTCACCCGCAGCGATGCGTCGAGTTCGAGTGTGGTGGTCCGCTCCCCGCTGATCAGCCGCAGATGCACATGTGACGTTCCGGGGTGACGCGCCAGCACCTGCTTGAGCGCGCTGACCTTGTCGATGGTGCACTGCCGGGTCGGCAAACTCACCGCCAGCGGCCGGTCCAGTTGCGCGTTTGAGAAGTCAGGTACGACAAGGTCATTGGCGATCAGGGTGATGCGGTCGTCCCGAATCGCCACCTTGGCCGTCACCAGCACCACCGTGTCGTCGACGATCTCACCACCGACGGCGGAATACGTATGCGGGAAGAACATCACTTCGATGCCACCGGTGAGGTCTTCTAATTGTGCCGACGCCCAGGGCATTCCATTCTTGTTGACCCGCCGGTTCACAGAAGCCAGGATGCCGCCGACCTTCACCATGGTCTCGTTGGCGACGTCGCCGTCGAGGATCGCCGGAATGGCGGTGTCGACCTGGCTGGTCAGTAGATGCGCGATCCCGTTCAGCGGATGGCCGGACACATAGAGGCCCAGCATCTCGCGCTCCAACGCCAGCTTGTGCTTGTCGTCCCACTCTTCGTCGGGAACCCTGATGGTGAACACCGAGTCGGTGCCCGCTCCCCCGTCGTTCGGGTCGCCACCGAACAGGTCGAACTGGCCCATCGCCTCGGCCTTCTTGGTGCCCAGCACCGACTCGACCGCGTCGGTGTGTACCAGGAAGAGTCCTTTGCGCGGATGCTTCAGCGAGTCGAAAGCACCCGCCTTGATCAGCGATTCGGTGACTTTCTTGTTGCAGGCCGCGATGTCGACCTTGTTGAGATAGTCGGAGAAGTCGGTGAACTTGCCTTTCTCCGTGCGGGTGTTGATGAGCGAGGCCACCACGTTGGCGCCGACATTGCGCACCGCGCCCAGCCCGTAGCGAATGTCGGTGCCGACCGAGGCGAAGTTCAGCCCGGACTCGTTGACGTCCGGCGGCAGCACGGTGATGCCGAGTTTGCGGCAGTCGGCCAGATAGACCGCGGCCTTGTCCTTGTCGTCACCGACCGAGGTGAGCAGACCGGCCATGTATTCAGCCGGATAGTTGGCTTTGAGGTAGCCGGTCCAATACGACACCAACCCGTAGCCGGCGGCATGAGACTTGTTGAACGCGTAGTCGGCGAAGGGCAGGATGGTGTCCCACAGCGCTTTGATCGCTTTGGCCGAGAATCCATTGGCCTGCATGCCTTCTGAGAAGCCTTCGAACTCCTTCTCCAGCACCTCGCGCTTCTTCTTGCCCATCGCCTTGCGCAAGATATCGGCTCGGGCGAGCGAGTAGCCGGCCACCTTCTGCGCGATACGCATGATCTGCTCCTGATACACGATCAGGCCGTAGGTCTCGGCGAGGATCTCGCGCAGTGGTTCCTCGAGTTCGGGGTGGATCGGTTTGATCGCCTGCCGGTTGTTCTTGCGGTCGGCGTAGTCGTTGTGCGCGTTCATGCCCATCGGGCCGGGCCGGTACAGCGCGAGGACGGCGACGATGTCTTCGAACCCGGTGGGCTGCATGCGTCGCAGCAGGTCGCGCATCGGCCCGCCGTCGAGCTGGAAAACTCCCAACGTCTCACCGCGGCCCAGCAATTCGAACGTCGCGGGATCGTCCAGCGCGAGGGCCTCCAGGTCCAGGTCGATCCCCCGGTTGGCTTTGATGTTCTCGATCGCGTCGCCGATGATCGTCAGGTTGCGCAGGCCGAGGAAGTCCATCTTCAGCAGCCCGATCGCCTCACACGACGGGTAGTCCCAGCCGGTGATGATGGCGCCGTCCTGCGGGCGCTTCCACAGCGGGATCACGTCGGTCAGCGGCTCGCTGCTCATGATGACCGCGCAGGCGTGCACCCCGGCGTTGCGGATCAGACCTTCCAGGCCGCGGGCGGTCTGGTAGATGGTCCGCACATCGGGGTCGGTGTCGATCAGGCCGCGGACCTCGGCGGCTTCCTTGAAGCGCTCGTGGTTGGGGTCGGTGATCCCCGACAGCGGAATGTCCTTGGCCATGATGGGCGGCGGCAGCGCCTTGGTGATCCGGTCGGCGATCGCGAAGCCGGGCTGCCCGTAGTGAATGCGGGCTGAATCCTTCAGCGCCGCTTTCGTTTTGATGGTGCCGAAGGTGATGACCTGCGCGACGCGGTCGTGTCCCCACTTCTCGGCGGCGTAGCGCACCATTTCGCCGCGACGACGGTCGTCGAAGTCGATGTCGATATCGGGCATCGACGCGCGCTCGGGGTTGAGGAACCGCTCGAACAGCAACCCATGTTGGATGGGGTCGATGTCGGTGATGCCCAGCGCGTAGGCCACCAGCGATCCGGCCGCCGAGCCGCGGCCCGGTCCGACCCGGATGTCGACGGAGCGCGCGTAGTTGATCAGGTCGGCGACGATCAAGAAGTACGACGGAAAACCCTTGTCGCAGATGACTTCGATCTCGTAGGCGGCCCGCTGTGCATAGCCGTCGGGCTGCGCGTCACCGAACCGGTGTCGCAGGCCCGCGTCGACTTCGTGGCGCAGCCAGGACGACGGGTCGTGTCCGTCGGGCACCGGGAAGACCGGCATCCGGTCGCACGGTGCCCACACATCGGCGTACGAGGTGACCCGCTCGGCGATCAACAGGGTGGAGTCGCAGGCGCCCGGCACGTCGCCGTCCCAGATCGCCCGCATCTCGGCGGCGGACTTCAGGAAGTAGCCGTCGCCGTCGAACTTGAACCGGTTGGGGTCCGAAAGCGTCTTGCCGGTCTGCACGCACAACAGCGCCTCGTGGTTGTGCGCCGCGTCGCGGGTGACGTAGTGGCAGTCGTTGGTGGCCAGCGGCGGAATGTTCAGTGTGCGACCGATTTCCAGCAGCCCGTCGCGCACCCGGCGTTCGATGGACAGCCCGTGGTCCATCAACTCGAGGAAGAAATTCTCGGGTCCGAAGATCTCCCGCCACTTGGCGGCGGCTTCCAGGGCCTCACGGTGATGTCCGAGCCGCAGCCGGGTCTGCACCTCACCGGACGGGCAGCCGGTGGTGGCGATGATGCCGTCGGCGTGCTCGGCGATCAGCTCGGCGTCCATCCGCGACCACTTGCCCAGCTGGCCTTCGAAGGACGCCAGCGACGACAGCTTGAACAGGTTGCGCAACCCGGTGGCGTTCTCGGCGACCATCGTCATGTGCGTGTACGAGCCGCTGCCGGACACGTCGTCGCTCTTCTGCCCCGGGTCACCCCACAGGACGCGGCGGGTCTCGAAGCGTGAAGCGGGCGCAATGTAGGCCTCGATACCGATGATCGGCTTGATGCCCGCTGCGGTGGCCCCGTTGTAGAACTCGCTTGCACCGAACATGTTGCCGTGGTCGGTCATCCCGATCGCGGGCATCTCCAGCCGCTGCGCCTCGGCGAGCATCGGGGCGACCTTCGCGGCACCGTCCAACATCGAGTATTCGGTGTGGTTGTGCAGGTGCACGAAGGACTGACTCATAGGCTCGCCAGTCTATGGCCGCGCACCGACGGATACCGGCGTGTCGGCGAGTGTGTCTTGCGGTCTTGCCGAACTCACGAGCGCAGCGCGACAGTGCCTGAATCGATCGCGGCGGGCGCGGTGACGTCCGGCGCGTGGGACGTGGGTGTGGAGTCGTGCGCAGTGTGCCGGTTGGGTCGTTCCCGCGGTGCGGGCGGCGGAGGCTGTGACGGCCACCAGTTGGCATTCCCGACCAGGACGGCGATGGCGGGCACGGTGATGGTGCGCACCAGGAAGGTGTCCAGCAGAAGGCCGGTCCCGATGATGAAACCCGCCTGCACCAAGGTGCTGATGCTGGCGAACAGCATGCCGAACATCGACGCCGCGAAGATGACGCCCGCCGCGGTGATCACCCCACCGGTCGAACTCACCGTGCGGATGACGCCGGAGCGCAAACCGTGCGGCGCCTCTTCCCGAAGCCTGGAGATGAGCAGCAAGTTGTAGTCCGCACCCATGGCGACCAGCACGATGAACGTCAGTCCGGGGATGCTCCAGGTCAAGTCCTGGCCGAGGATGAATTGAAAGACGATGACGCCGACGCCGAGTGCCGACAAGTACGAGATCACCACGGTGGCTATCAGGTACAGCGGTGCGACGACGGCACGCAGTATGGCGACCAGGATGAAGAACACGATCAGAATCGTCATGATGATGATGAGCTTGATGTCCTGGTCGTAGTAGGCGCGCGTGTCTCGGAGCATCGCGGTGACCCCAGATGCCGATATCGACGCGTCTTTCAGCGTGGCGTCTTTCTTCGCGCCCTTGGCCGTGTCGGTGATGCTGTGAATCTGGTTCATCGCATCGGTGGCGAACGGGTTGAGCTTGGTTTGAACGAGGTAGCGCGCCGTATGTCCGTCGGGTGAGATGAACGCCGTCAACGCTTCGGTCAACCCTCCACCCGTGTGGCTGGTTTGCTTGATCAGATCTTTGATCTCGTCGATCATCTGCTTGATCGCGTCGGAGTAGGTGTGCGCGGGTGGCGGCGGCGCCGGCGCGGGGTTCTTCTTGTCGGGGCCGTCGTTGCTCATGATCCGGAGGTCGTTGCTGGCTTTGTCGACGATTCGGCGCACATTCAGTGACGCCGCTTCAATGCTGTCCGCGTCGGGCATGGAGCTCAGTTGTTCGGCGAAGTCGTTGATCTTCTGCAGTGCTCCACCGTCGTGTGCGGTGATCGACACGACGTCGAGCACCGTCACCGGCGCGGCGTTGACCGTGCTGGCGATGTCTGCGACGTCGACGGACATCGCGAAGCCGAGCGCGCGCACGGTGCTGACGAACATCGCCGTGTCGTCGACTTCTGCGGGCGGCGGCGGCATGCCGGGGATGGCGGGCATGAGATCGGGACCTGCACTTCCGGTACTGCCGATCGAGAACATCAGGTTGGCGACGTTCGGGAAGGACTCCGCGCCGTCGCTGTCAGATTCCCTTTTCTTCGGACTGCCCAGCGCCGAATCGGTCCATGAGTCGTGTTCTGCGCTGTCGGACTTTTCAGTCGTTGCCTTGGGTACCGGGGCGCCGTGAATCCCTGCAATGTCGGGCATTTGGCTGACCCGTTGCTCCAGTCGCTTGAGGTCGAACACGGCCGCGGGTTTGCGTAAGTCGTGTGGCGATTGGACGACGAGATACTCGGGAATGGTGGCATTCAACGGGAAGTGGCGGGCCAGCGTGTCATAACCGATGGAGCTCTCGACCGAAGACGGGAGGGTCTTGCTGTCGTCGTAGTTGAAGCGCGCGAACGTCGCGCAGCTGGCGAGAATGACCAGCACGATCAGACTGGCTACCAGGTGACGAATCGGTTGGCGCACGATGCGTATTCCGGAGCGGCGCCAAAACCGGGTGGTGAGGTCGCCGCGCGGCTTGATCCAGCCACGCCGTCCCGCAAGGACCATCAGGGCCGGAAGGAACGTCACGGCGGCCAGCAACGCCACAGCAACCGAAATGGCCAACGCCGGTCCGACGTTTCGGAAAGCACCCAAATGGGTGAAGATCATCCCGAGGAAGGTGATCGACACAGTGGCCGCGGACCCGGCGATCACTTTGCCGATCGAGTTCAACGCCTTGAAAACGGCCTGGTCCGAATCCACGCCGAGCCGCAAATAGTCGTGGTAGCGGCTGATCAGGAACACCGCATAGTCGATTCCGGCGCCCGCCATCATCGTCGTCATCAACGTGATCGTCTGGCTGGAAACGCCGAGACCGAGTTCGGCGACGCCGGCCACGATGCACTGCGCCACCACTAACGAAACGCCGATGGTGAACAACGGCAGCATCATGGTGACAGGGTTGCGATAGATGACGAACAAGATGATCAGGACCATGAGGGCCACGGCGGTCTCGATCACGTGCATGTCGCGAATACCGATGTACATCAGGTCATCGCCGGTGGCAGCCGGACCGGTCAGGTTCGCCGTCAGGGTGGATCCTGCGACGGCGTGTTTGACGATGTCGGAAACCCGGCCGAACCCCTCGTGCAACTCGGGCGTGCCGACCCCGCCGGCGATCACCATGGGCAGGTACCACGCCTTGTGATCCTTGCTGGTCACTGCCTCGCGCAGGGCCGGCGTCCGGATGAAATCCTGCATCATCACGATGTCGCGGGTGTCGGGGCGCAGGTTGTCGGCCAAGGTGCGGTAGGTGGCGAGGTCGGACGGATTCAACCCGTTTTCGTCGGTCAGGACGACCAGCAGGACGTTTTCATTTTCTGAGCCGGATTGGTGGAAAGCCTCGGAGATGAGTCGCGTCGTCACCAGCACGGGGGCGTCGTTGGGCAGGATCGGGACGGGCCGTTTGGCGGCCATTTCGGTCAGCGGTGGCAGCGACACCGACAGAACGGCGGCGAGCGCCACCCACAGCCCGATGGCAGCCCACGGCCATCGCAGTACGAACACACCGATCCAGCCGAAGAAACCCCGTGCTTCGGCCACAGTGGCTCTTTGAGCCCCCCGCAACATCCGGCTAGGTTACCGGCACCATGCCTGCGCCGTGGGCCTTCGGTCGGCGCGGGGCGGTCACATCGACGTCACAGCTGCCATCAGCGGGTGGGCCCGCCTCGGAATCGGTTGCCGATGCGCAGGCCGGCAGCAGCAGGGTGGTGGCAGAAATCTGCCGCCGATGTTGACGGCCTCGGGCAACCGAAAGCGAGGTACACGTGATTCTGTGGCAATCCGGTTGTTACGCCAAGTAATCGCCTGGTGATGGCGCTCTAACTGTCGGGCAATCGTCGGATGGTCCTGTAGTTGGCATGGGAATACTCACCCGATTTCGCAAGCCCGGGGCGGCCTCGCTGTATGACAAGGTCGGCGGTCACGACGCTCTCGAAGTCGTCGTCGAGGACTTCTACTGCCGAGTGCTTGACGACGACCACCTGGCCAGCTTCTACGCCGGGGCGGACATGCGAAGGCTCAAGGCCAAGCAGGTAGAGTTCCTCAGTTCGCTACTCGGCGGGCCCGGGCCCTACACCGGTGCGACCGTCCGCCAGGCCCACGAAGGCCGCGGGATCACCATGCATCACTTCGCGATGGTCTCCGCGCACTTGGCGGACTCGCTCTGCGCGGCCGGCCTTCAGCCGGACACCATCACCGAGATACTTCGCGCCGTTGCGCCGCTGGCCGGCGAGATCGCATCGGAAGACGTCAAGGCGGTCGTCTGACCATAAACTTCGCCGAGCGTGTGTCGGCTGCGAATTTGCGGCCTGGGTTCTCGCGTCGACCACGCTCGGCGGACCTCGTTGCAAGCCGGGAAGCTGCCAGATTGCCACGCGCGGCCTAGATTAGAAGTCGTAGGCTCGCCAGCCGATGGCTTCAGCAGAACGGAAACCCGGCCATGTTTTCCGGAATCATCCGCCACCTCCCCGCCGCGATGGCCGCTGTCGTCGTAGCGAGTGCGGCGGTCATGCTGCCCGGCGACATGGCAACCGCCGACCCAGGCCAGGACCAGAAATTCTTCGACCTTTTGGGCCAGAAGCAAATCCCCCCCGTCGACAACGCGAACAGCCTCATCGAGACGGCCCGCAAAGCATGCGCCAAACTTGATGGTGGGATGTCGGTCGGCGACCTGGTCGATCTGATCAGGAACAACGGTTACAACGAGAATCCGCTCACCCGCCTGAACCCCGCCGACCAGATCACCAGAACCATCGACCAGTTCGTCATCGCGTCGGTGGAGGCGTACTGCCCTTACGACAGAGGCAAGATCGCCTCCATCACGGCGTATCGCGCGACGCCGCCAAGTGACCCGACGTCCCGGTTCACCGCGTTCGGGCATGACGCGGTGACGTCCCGCGGCGTCATGCTGGCCTCGCTGGTCCGACCAGTCCCTGCCGGAGAAATCGCGCCGACCAAGCCGGTGCCCGTTCCCGCGCAACCGCCGCCGTCACCCGAGCAGTTGGCGCCGGCGCCGCAGCAGCCACCGCCGCCACCAAAACACGTCCAGCAGGCGCCGCCGAAGCAACAACAGGTTCAGCCACCGCCCGAAGCGGCACCACCACAGGAGGCACCACCGCAGGAAGCACCACCGCAGGAGGCGGCGCCGCCTGCTCCTGCTGCTCCGCCTGCTCCAGGTCCCCCGGGCGGAGGCGCGGGCGGCGGCGACGCGCCGGCGAGTCCGACACCGGAACAGCCCGCGGCGCCCCCGGGACATATCAGGCTCGCACCCTGAGGACACTGGGGCTATGCCCCGGGCATTCGACGATCTGGTTTCCGAAGCTGCTGCCGCGCCGGTCGACGGTTGGGACTTCTCCTGGCTGGACGGCCGCGCCACCGAGGAACGCCCGTCCTGGGGTTACCAACGCCAGATGAGCCAACGGCTGACGACCGCGTCGGCAGCGTTGGACCTTGACACCGGCGGCGGCGAGGTGTTGGCCGGTGCGCAGACTTTCCCGCCGACGATGGTCGCGCTGGAGACCTGGCCGCCGAACGCGGCATTGGCCACCAAGTTGCTGCACCCACGGGGCGTCGTCGTGGTGGCGACTCGGGACGAGCCGAGGTTGCCATTTGCCGACGAGGCGTTCGACCTCGTGACGAGTCGGCATCCAATCACCGTGCGCTGGAACGAGATTGCCCGGGTGCTGCGGCCGAACGGCAGTTATTTCGCCCAGCAGATCGGGCCCGCGACGATGTCGGAGTTGGTCGACTACTTCATCGGACCGCAGCCCGAGAAATGGGCCGAGCTGCATCCTGATGCCCAGAGCGCACAAGCACAGGCCGCCGGCATGCAGGTTGTTCAGATGCGGATGGAGCGGCAGCGCGCCGAGTTCTTCGACATCGGCGCGGTGATCTATTTCCTGCGCAAGGTTGTGTGGACTGTCCCGGACTTCAGCGTCGAGCGTTATCGCGAGAAACTCCGCGCGCTGCATGACCGCATCGAGGCCGACGGGCCGTTCCTCGCCCACGCGACCCGACTGCTCGTCGAGGCCCGCAAGCCATAGCCACGATCGGAGTGCCCGGACCGCGAGTGGATGCGACGATCTGCTGATGAGCATGGCGGGCATGGGGCTGATGGGTGTGGTCGCGGGTGCGTCGACCGCGGGCATCTTGGGACTCGTGAGATTGGTGGGCGACACCTGGTTACCGCGGCTGGCGGCGAGCTCTGAGCAGAAGCACCAGATGATTTCCAACCTGCATTCGCAACGGTACGACGCGGTGCAACGCTGGCGAGCGGGTCTCGCGGACGCGCGAGACGCCTACCGCCGATGGGCCGCCGGTTCTCGAGACGGCGATGCGCCCAACGTCGTCGGCGACGAGTGGTTCGAAGGTCTGCGGCCGCACCTGCCCAGCAGTGGCGCAGCCGCCAAATACCGCACCGCCCTTGACGTCAACTGCGACAACGCGACTGTGGCACTGCTGTCGTTGGAGATCGGGCGGATCGAGCGGGAATGGGTCGACGAGGCCAAAAGCTTCCCGCGTCGGGCGCGGAACTGAGCTAACCGTCGTCGCGTAACACGTCCAACGCGTGTTGCAGATCCGCCGGATAGGGGCTGACGATCTCCATCTGTCGACCATCGCCGGGATGGGTGAAGGACAGCGACCTGGCGTGGAGCCATTGACGTTCCAGCCCAAGCTTTTTGGCGAGCTTGGGATTGGCGCCGTAGGTGAGGTCGCCGCAGCACGGATGATGCAGCGCGGCGAAGTGCACGCGAATCTGGTGTGTGCGGCCGGTTTCCAGGTGAACATCGAGCAGGCTGGCTGCGACGAATGCTTCGACGGTGTCGTAGTGGGTCAGGCTGTGCCGGCCGTCGGAGGTGACGGCGAACTTCCAGTCGTGGCCGCGGTGCCTGCCGATCGGCGCGTCGATGGTGCCGCTGGAGGGATCCGGATGTCCTTGCACCAGAGCGTGATAGCGCTTGTCGACCGTGCGCTCTTTGAACGCCCGCTTCAGCAGGGTGTAGGCCCGCTCGGAGATGGCGACCACCATGACGCCGGAGGTGCCGACGTCGAGTCGCTGAACGATTCCCTGGCGCTCGTGCACGCCTGAGGTGGTGATCCGGTAACCGGCCGCCGCCAGCCCACCGAGCACCGTCGGCCCGGTCCAGCCCACCGACGCGTGCGCGGCGACCCCGGCCGGCTTGTCGACGGCGACGATGTCGTCGTCGGAGTACAGGATCGTCATGCCCTCGATGTCGACAGGCGTGTTCTCCACCGGCGCCGGCGGCTCGGGCAACCGCACCTGCAGCCACGCCCCGGAGGTCAGCCGATCAGATTTGCCGGCCTGCACACCGTCCAGTTCGACCCCGCCGTCCTCGGCCAGCGCCGCGGCGGCCGTCCGCGACAACCCCAGCAGCCGCGCCAGCCCGGCGTCGACCCGCATACCGGCAAGGCCCTCCGGCACCGGCATCGACCGATCGGACATCAGCTTCGGTCGGCCGTGGACCGGTCAACGGTGTCGTCGTGCGGCCCCTGGCCATCCGAGCCCGCGGTGTCGGCTGCGTCGGCGGAGTCGTCGGCGCGGCGGCGGCCGACGGTGTCGAAGTCGAAACCCAGCGCTGAGAGTGTGACCAGCAGGATTGCTCCGCCGACCACCGACGGGTCGGCGACGTTGAATACTGGCCACCATCCGATCGACAGGAAGTCCACGACGTGTCCGCGCAGCGGCCCGGGCGAGCGGAAGAACCGGTCCACCAGGTTGCCCATCGCGCCGCCGAGGATCATCCCGAGGCCGACAGCCCACCACGACGACACCAGCCGCCGTCCCATCCAGACGATCCCGACCACGACCGCGCACGCGATCACCGTCAGCATCCAGGTGTAGCCGGTCGCCATCGAGAACGCGGCCCCGGAGTTGCGGACCAACGTCCAGGTCACGGTGTCGCCGATGATCGGAACGGGCTGCCCAGGGGTCAGCAGCTTGACCGCGAGCACCTTGGTGACGATGTCCAGGGCCAGCACCACCGCGGCCACCGACAGCAGCAGCGACTGGCGCCGCCTCGGCGCGGGAACCTGCACTTCCTCGGCCGTAGCGGCCTCGGCCGCCGGCTCAGCGGGTCCCGTCGGTTGGTCCGTCACCCGTCCATCATCCACTAAGCCTTCGTTGCGGCGACCCGCAGCGCCCGGGCGCGCCGCGCTCGCGATCGCTGCCCGCCTCTTCAGCGGCGACCGATGCGGGATGATTTGTTGCATGAGCCGCGTGACCGTGATCGCCACCGGTGGGACGATCGCCAGCACTGTGCACGCCGACGGGGCGCATCGACCGACCCGGGGTGGGGCGGAGTTGACCGCCGGTCTGGACGTCGATGTCGTCGACGTGATGGCCAAGGACAGTTCGCAGTTGACCCCGTCGGACTGGGATGTCTTCAGTGCGGCAGTTCGGGCCGCAGTCGACGGTGGTGCCTCGGGGGTCGTGTTGATGCACGGCACCGACACCCTCGAGGAGTCCGCGCTATGGCTGGACCTCACCTATGCGGGCGCGGTCCCGCTGGTGATGACCGCCGCCATGCGCAGCGCGGACGCGCCCGACGCGGACGGGCCGACGAATCTACGCGACGCGCTGGCGGTCGCGTCCGAGCCGGCTGCCCATGACCTCGGCGTCTTGGTGGCGTTTGCCGGCCGGATCTTGCAACCGGCGGGGCTGCACAAGGTGTCGACCGGCGATGCTTTCGCCGGCCGAGTGCTGGGCGAAGTGAACGGCGGCGCGACGCTGGCGCAGGCCAAGACCCGGCCCTATCTGGGCGAGTTGAGCGCGGCCAGCGCCCCGCGGGTCGACATCGTTGCGGCGTATCCGGGCGGTGACGCCGTGGCCATGGACGCCTGCGTCGATGCCGGCGCCCGCGGCATTGTGCTGGCGGCGCTCGGTTCGGGTAACGCGGGCGCCGCGGTGATCGACGGCGTGCGAAAGCACTGCCAGGCCGGAGTCGAGGTGGCGGTATCGACCCGCGTGGTGGGTGGTCGGGTCAGTCCGGGATACGGACCGGGCCGCGATTTGGTCGATGCTGGAGCGGTGATGGTGTCCGGGCTGCCGCCCAGCCAGGCCAGGGTGCTGTTGATGGCCGCGCTGGCCGCGGGGCTACCGCTGCGCGACGTCGTCGGCCGGCTGCTCTGAGTTCGCTTCGGCGAGCGCGGCGACGTAGTCGGGCCAGTCGAGGCTGTCGACCGGGTTCGCTCGGCTGATGTCGTCGGTGTCGGAGGAGAACGTCCGCGCCGGGCCGGGACCCGAGCCGCGCGTTTCGAACCGCACAGTGACCACGCCGTGCCCTGCGCCCTGCACCCAACCGTGGCCGAGATCGCGATGGGTGACGTCATCGCCCACTCGCCAGGTGTCGGGTGCCCGAGGCGTCACCGCATCTGGGCCCGCGTGCGCCGAGTAGGCACCCGGATCGGTGTCGGACACGGACAACTCCAGATCGGGGAACAGCGATTCTTGACGCACGCTGCTCAGTCCCGAAAAACCAACGCCGAGTAGACGAATCGGGCCGATCTGGCGTGGGTCGAGCAGCAACCGGCGAGCCAGCGCCGCAAGCGCGGCGCTGTCGGTGGTCGCGTAGGGCAGCGTGGCCGAGCGGGTCAGCGTGCTCATGTCCGACTTCTTCAGTTTGACCGTGACGGTGCGGGCGCCGCGGCCGTCGCGGCACAGCCGTTGATGGGCGTGCTCGGCGATCGGGGCGATCGCCTCACGCAGCTCCTCGAGTGTGGTCAGGTCGGCCGCGAAGGTGGATTCGGCGCTGATTTGTTTGGCTTCGGCGCGTTCGGCCACCGGCCGGTCGTCGATACCGCGGGCCAACCGATGCAGCGCGGGCCCGATCGTCGCGCCGAGGATGTTGGCCACCTCGGCGTCGCTCAGCGCAGCGAGCTGCCCGATGGTCTCGATGCCCAGCCGATGCAGCTTCTCCTCGGCGACCGGTCCGATCCCCCAGAGCTTGCGCACCGCGAGCCCGTCGAGCAGCCGCTTTTCGTCATCGCGCCGAATCACCTGGATTCCATCGGGTTTGGCCAAGCCGGAGCCGATCTTCGCGATCTGCTTGCCCGAACCGGCGCCGACCGATGCGATCAGGCCGGTCTCGTCGAGCACCCGTCGCCGCAACTGCGCACAGAATCGTTCGACGTCGCTCGCGGAGGCGCCGGCCAGTTCCAGCGGCTCACCGAAAGCTTCGTCGAACGACAGCTGCTCGACGACGGGAACGATCGCCCGCACGGTGTCGAACACCCGACGACTGGCGACTCCATAGACCACGCCGCGGGGCGGCAACACGACAGCCGTCACGCCGATCAACCGGCGAGCCTGGTGCATCGGCATGGCAGAACGCGCGCCGAATACCCGCGACTCGTAGCTCGCGCCGGCGACAACACCGCGTCCACCCAGCCCGCCGACCAGCACCGGGCGCCCACGCAGAGTGGGCCGGGTGAGTTGCTCGACGGATGCGAAGAACGCGTCCATGTCGAGGTGCAGCACCCAGCGGGAATCCACAGCTACCGATGTTATTGCGCTAACGTCTTCGGTCATGGCGACGCGCGTCTTCGACGATCTTGCAGTGGCGGTCGGCCGTGGCCGCGGGCTGGGCCGGCGCCTCGTCCGGGCGGGCTGATGGGCTCCGAGACCAGCAATGCGTTCGCATCGCCGGAGCATGCGGAAAAGCCGAACCGACGGTGGGCGCGGCTGCGCAACGAGTGGCATACGCGGCTCGAACCCGGTGAGCAAGCTGCCGTGCTGGCCTGGGCGGCCTTCACCGTCACGTTCGCCGGCCTGCGCGGGCTCACCCACTGGATTCGTGCGGGCCATGGCCCTGCGGGCGGAGGTGTCAGCCTGGGCGGCAGGCACTTTCATCACTACAACATTGGTATCGCGTTGCTGGCCACCGTGGGAGCGGTCGGTCTGCGCGGAACAGAGCGCCAACGGCACCACCCCGCGGCAGCCATCGCCTTCGGGTCCGCGAATGCTCTGATCGTTGACGAGTTGGCGTTGCTGCTCGACCTCAAGGACGTCTACTGGGCGGCGGACGGCCGTGAAAGTGTCGACGCCGCGATCGGTCTGATCGCAGCAGGCGGGACGATCATCGCCGGTATGCCGTTATGGCCGCATGTGCAGCACGCGCTGCGGAACCACTAGCCGCAGCCGCTATCTCTTCGCGATCGCGACCTTCACTCCGTCGCCGATCTCGGCAGCACCCTGTTCTGGTTCGCCGAATTCGAAACTGGTGGCCAGGATTTCGCCGGCGATCAGGTCGCGATGCGTCATCGCCCAGTCGGCGCGTTCGGCGGGCACCGACATCACGACGCTGATCCGGTCGGACACCTCGAGCCCGCTGGACTTACGCAGCTCCTGCAATTCGCGGATGCGGTCTTTGGCCCACCCCTCGGCTTCGAGCTCGGGTGTCACCGTGGCATCCAGCACCACCAGCCCGGCTCCGCCCGGCAGCGGCGCGGTGTACTCGGGGTCGGCGGCGACCAGCCGCGAGCTGTACTCGTCGGGCTGCAGCACCGCCGGCCCCGCAGTCAATGTGCCGTCTTGGTTGACGACGCCCTCACCGGCTTTGACCGCTTTGATCGCCGCCTGCACGTTTTTGCCGATTCGCGGACCGGCGACCCGGGCGTTGACGGTCAACTCGAAGCGGCCGTAGCTGTCGATGTCGTCGGTCAGCTCAACCTTTTTGACGTTCAGCTCGTCGGCGATCAAATCGGTGAACGGCTCCAACAGCCGTGGGTTATCCACCGCCACCGTGAGTTTCGACAGCGGCAGCCGGACCCGCAACTTCTTCGCCTTACGCAGCGACGAGGCCACCGAACACACCTCGCGAACCTGGTCCATCGCGTCGACCAGTTCCGCGTCCGCCGGAAGTTGGTCGGCGGCCGGCCAGTCGGACAGGTGCACCGAGCGTTCGGCGGTGATGCCACGCCAGATGATCTCGGTGGTCATCGGAAGAAGCGGCGCGGCGAGCCGCGAGGTCACCTCGAGCACGGTGTGCAGGGTGTCGATGGCGTCGGCGTCCTCTTCCCAGAACCGCGAACGCGAGCGTCGCACATACCAATTCGTCAGGGCTTCGGTGAACTGTCGTAGCTGTTCACACGCTCCGGAGATGTCGCAGCTATCCAACTGCGCGGTCAAGTCGTCGCGCAGCACCGCCAGTTTGGCCAGGATGTAGCGATCCAGGACGTGGCGCGAATCGGTGCGCCATGAGCCGACTTTCGGCGCGTACAGCGCCAAAAAGCTGTAGGCGTTCCAGAACGGCAGCAGCACCTGGCGCACCCCGTCGCGGATCCCCTGCTCGGTGACGATCAGGTTGCCACCACGCAGAATGGGTGACGCCATCAAGAACCAGCGCATGGCATCCGAGCCGTCACGGTCGAAGACCTCGCTGACGTCGGGATAGTTGCGCAGCGACTTGCTCATCTTCTGGCCGTCGCTGCCCAACACGATCCCATGCGCCACACAGGTTTTGAACGCCGGTCGGTCGAACAGCGCGGTGGCCAGCACATGCAGGGTGTAGAACCAGCCCCGGGTCTGACCGATGTATTCGACGATGAAGTCACCGGGGTAATGCGTGTCGAACCAGTCCCGGTTCTCGAACGGGTAGTGCACCTGGGCGTAGGGCATCGAGCCGGAGTCGAACCACACGTCGAAGACATCGGGAATACGCCGCATCGTCGACTGTCCGGTCGGGTCATCCGGGTTCGGCCGGGTCAATTCGTCGATATAGGGCCGATGCAGGTTGTCCGGGCGCACATCGAAGTCGCGCTCCAGCTCGTCGAGGCTGCCGTAGACGTCGATCCGCGGATAGGCCGGGTCGTCGGATACCCACACCGGAATGGGCGTGCCCCAATAGCGATTTCGCGAGATCGACCAGTCCCGCGCGCCCTGCAGCCATTTCCCGAATTGACCGTCTTTGACGTGCTCGGGATACCAGGTGATCTGTTGGTTGAGCTCGACCATGCGGTCCCGAAAGTCGGTGACCTTGATGAACCACGACGAAACCGCTCGGTAGATCAGCGGATTGCGGCACCGCCAGCAATGCGGATACGGGTGGTCGTAGGTCTCCTGGCGAATCAGCACCGCGCCGTTCGCCGCGGCCGGGCCGGTGCGATTCTTCAGGTCTCGGATGATCTGCGGGTTGGCATCGAAGACGTGCTGACCCTGGTAGTCGGGCACGGTGGCGTCGAATCGGCCTCTGGCATCAACGGGTGTCACCGGGACGATGCCGGCTTGGTCGGCAGTCGCCTTGTCGTCCTCACCGTAGGCCGGGGCCAAATGCACGATGCCGGTACCGTCATCGGTGGTGACAAAGTCGGCTGACAGCACCTGAAAAGCGTTGGGGGAATCCATGAAATACGGGAATGGCGGCGTGTAGCGCAAGCCGACCAGATCGCTGCCGCGGTAGGCGCCCAGCACCTCCGGTTCGTCGCCGAATTCCCGGGCGTAGGCGGCCAGGCGAGCCTCGGCGAGCACCACACGGTGATCGCCGGCGCGAACCTGCACGTAGCTGACGTCGGGGTTGACCGCCACAGCCTGGTTCGACGGCAGCGTCCAAGGCGTCGTGGTCCACACCAGCAGGTGCGCGCCCGCCAGATCGCCATCGGTGATCGCGAATCCGACGGTGAGCGCCGGGTCTTGCCGGCTCTGGTAGACGTCGTCGTCCATCCGCAATTCGTGGTTGGACAGCGGGGTTTCGTCGCGCCAGCAATACGGCAGTACGCGATAGCCCTCGTAGGCCAATCCCTTGTCCCACAGCTGTTTGAACGCCCAGATGACCGATTCCATGTAGGGCAGATCAAGGGTTTTGTAGTCGTTGTCGAAGTCGACCCACCGCGCCTGGCGGGTCACGTAGGCCCGCCACTCGTCGGTGTAGCGCAATACCGACTCGCGGCAGGCGTCGTTGAACGCGGCGATGCCCATGGCGTCGATCTGGGATTTGTCGGTGATGCCGAGTTGTCGTTCGACCTCCAGTTCGGCGGGCAGGCCGTGGGTGTCCCAACCGAAGCGGCGGTCCACTTTGTAGCCGCGCATGGTGCGATAGCGCGGCACGATGTCCTTGACGTAGCCGGTGAGCAGGTGTCCGTAGTGCGGCAGTCCGTTGGCGAACGGCGGCCCGTCGTAAAAGACGTACTCGGGGGCGTCGGCGCGATGGGCGATGCTGGCCCGGAAGGTGTCGTCGGCGGCCCAGTAGTCGAGGACCTCGAGTTCCAGGGCCGGTAGATCGGGTGCGCCGCCGGCCGGCTTCGGGTAGGCGTTCTCGGTCACTGCGCGTCGTCTCCATGTGCCGCTGTCAGGGCACGGGGACGACGTCGCGCTGGTGCGCAAGCGCCGCGGTACCACCCCGCTTGCCACGCCTGTGCGTGGCCGCTCGTTGCGAGCTGTGACGGGCTCACCCGTTCGGTTCTACTGGGCCGAGGTGTCGGCTGTTCTTCCGAAGGCTCCCCGGTGATGGCCGGATCGACGCTGTCGGGCCGATTCTACGGCCCGTCTCGCAGCCACGGAAAAGTGCCGTGTCCACGGCCGTCTAGTCCTTGAAGTAGACGATCTGGTGGCTCGTCGCCACGAGCGCGCCGTCTCGGCTCCACAACTGCGCGCTCTGGTCGAAGAATCCACGGTCGAAGCGGTTCGCGTGGGCAGTGCCGAGGAGGTAGTCGCCGCCGATGGCATCAACGTGGGGTTGATCGATGTGAAAGTAGGTGGTCAGCGAGATGGTGCCGGACGGCACGATCCCGCGACGGAGGAACACTCGTGGGAAGAAAATATCGGACAATGCGGCAATCGCCGCGAAATCCACCGGACGCTGGGCCGCATCGCGTACCCACAGTGTGGTCGTCGAGGAGGGCCCGGGCCGCACGTCGCCGCCGGCGAACGAGCCTTCGGTGAAGCGCATGTCGTACAACCGAACCCAGGTCGGAAGGTTCTCATACGAGCCGCGTTCGATCTGCTCTGGAGGCGGCGCTTCCGGCGAGATTGCCTGGGTGTCAGACCAGGTGTCGCGTCGGATCCCGAACACGGCGGTGGCCGTCGTCTTGACCGCACCATCCTGACTGAGTTCGACGATCCAGTGTTGGTTCGTGCGGTTTGTACGCGGCGCTCGTCGCGTGATCTCGAATGCACCGTCGACGATCGGCGCGGCGTAGTTAACCGTCAGTGCAACCGGCTCACCGAGACGGTCCGGATGTGACTCGATGGCGCGCAGCAGGACGGCAGCGGTGATACCGCCAAAAGGTCCAACCATGTTCGCCCACTCGGGCTGGGTTCGGCCCCGCACGAGGCCGGCGTCGACGACCTCGAGATCGAGCGCGCGGTCCACAACGTGCGAATCGGGCATGGCGCGAACACTCCTGAGTTCGACTCTGCTGCAGCCGGGTTCGACGAGGTCGCCCCCAGAGGTCAGAATTTTGACGTCAGCGTACAACTGACTCAACTGTCATCCAGCCACCGGGCAAGTTCCCGCTGGTCAACAGCAACTCGCCGGATCGCCGGTGAAGTCGGCCCAGCTTTCCTAGACTGCGGCGATGGCGTTCGACCCGACGTTCGCGCGCGATGTGGTGCTGCCACTGGCCCAGGCGGCCTACGCCGTGATGGACGGCAGCACCCCGACGTTGCCTGCCGGCTACAGCCAGACCGCGTTGATCAAAGCCAACACCGTCATGCTCGCCGCGATGACCAGTCCGCATACAGCGGTGACGGAGATGACCAAGGACACCAACATCTTCGGCCTGATGGGCAGCAATCCGACCAGTCGCATCGCCTTCCTGTCTTTTCGCGGCACCTCAGACATCGAAGAGTGGGTCGCGGACATCGACGCGCTTCCCGACGATTACCGCCCAATCAGCGGGTTCGGGCAGGTGCACTCCGGCTTTCAGGACGTCTACGAGCTCGTCCGGCAGAACATCGCCGCGAACTTGGCCACTGCGGCGGCCGGCTGCGATCAAATCCTCATCACCGGCCACAGCCTCGGTGCGGCGCTGGCCGTGCTTGCGGCCCCGGACGTGGCACGGAACATGCCGCCGAACACGATAGAGCCGCGAGTGCTCACGTTCGCCGGACCCCGGGTCGGGCTGAGCGACTTCGCCGCGAGCTTCAATGCTGCGATCGAAAGCTGCTATCGGGTGGTGAATTTCCTTGACCTCGTGCCCTACTTACCGCCCAGTCCGTACGTTCACGTGGGCGCGCAGATCACCGTGGACAGCGGTGGGGCGGTTCAAGTGGGCTGGCGGCACAGTCTCCCCGCATATCAGCAAGGCCTGTCCGCCCTCATCTCGGCGCAGACATAACACATCGCTCCCGGCACCGAAGCGTCGCAACGCCTCAGGTGCCGGGAGCGAGAAGTGAACAGCGGCTCGCGAGCGCCCTTCAGGCGCCCACCTCGATGACGCCTGCGCGCCACAGCGCAGCGTAGAGCTGGCGCAGCGGAACACACAGCAGCCGAGCGGCTCCCGCAACCAACGGGTCCGCGCCGCCGATGTGCGCATCAGCGCGCCTGGTGGTCTTCGGCGTCGGCACGGCCGCCGGCGCGGGGTCAGGAACTACCCGAAGCCTGGGTGCGGACGTCGCCGCCACTGCTACTACGTCGTCGTGCAGAAATGCGGTCATGGTCGCCTCCTAAAGCAGAAAGTCAAACGGGCACAACGGGATTCGATGTCCGTCCGACGCAGGAGTCGACGTGCTGTTCAGGCCGAAAGAGGCTCAGCCGATAGCGACGCGACGCGGGCCGGATCGGGACGAAACGGAATCCGGATATCGATCCGGACTGGAATCGGAACTCATACGTCCCTCACCTCCTCGCGGTCGCGACATGTGCGGTTAATCGCACGATTGGCACGCAAGCGGGAATACAGAACCCCGACCAATGTCGGGAAACCGCACCCCACTCGTCAGAGTTTCGGCACTACACGCCGTATCCGGGCCCAGGAATGCAAGGCCGGAAGCCACTTGGGCTCAACCCTTAAGCCGGGAGGAGCTGTCCTGACCCTGGGCGTCTCTCGACGTTCGGGGTCAGTGGCCTGTATCCGTGTAGACGCCTCACCTAACGAGGTGCTTACTCCCACGATGATGCATGAACATCTGGCTGAGGTCAATTCGACGCGCCCGGAAATCGCACGACCCTGACCAGCCGTTATGAGGTCGTTACCGGGCCGATTGCGGCCTAATCTGGCCGTAATCCCTTCATGACCAGCGAGACGACGAAGTCGGCGGCTTCGGCCGCGCTGATGCCGTCGTCGGTGGTCAGCCGCCGATGCGCGATGTCTCCGATCAGCGCCGACAGCGTGAATGCCACCAGTCGGGGCGGGGCGGTCACCACTTCTCCGCTCTTCTGTGCCGCGACGATCAGACTCTGAATGTCGTCGATCCACCGCTCATAGACACCTCCGAGTTGCTTGTCGAACCGCTTGTCCTGTCCGAAAGCGTCCCGGAACAGCAGCTTGGTGCTCTCCCTGTTGGCGTCGAAGAACTCGAAGACGGCGCGCAACGTGGCACGAAACGGTGCCTCGGCGTAGCCGAACCGTCCGCCGCTCTGCGCCAAGGCGATCGCGACGTGGGTCCGCAGGGCATATTCCTCGGCGGCGATCAGCGCCTGAAACAACGCATCTTTGGAGTCGAAGTATTGGTACACCGCCCCAAAGGGCAGCTGCGCTTCTTTGGCTACGTCGGCGATCGTCGTACCGTGAAAACCGCTGCGCGCGAACGTTTTCTTTGCCGCAGCCATGATGTCGTCGCGTGTTCGCGGCTGGTCGCTGACCGAAGAGTGCCGGGTTGTATCGCTGTGGTCTACCACCGCTCGGCATCTCCTGAGGACGTAATCAGCTCTCCCGCGGCCGCAGTCCGTTGAGAGAAAACGAGACCACGATATCTGCGACTTCGCCCGCGGTCACCCCGTCGTCGGTGCTGAGCCGGCGATGTGCCAGCTGGCCGATGAGCGCTGCCAGGCTGAAGGCCAGCATCCGGGGCGGGGCGTTGATGACCGTACCGCGCTGCTGGGCGACGATCATCTGCTTCTCGATGTCGTCGATGAAACGCTCGTAGATGCTGCCGAGGTGCTTCTCGAACTGGTCGCCGAGCGCGTAGGCGTCACGCAGCAGGAGTTTGGTCACCGCCGTGTCGGCCTCGAAGAACTCCAGAACGGCCTGCACAGTCACGCGAAGCGGTTCCCAGTTCTTCTCAGGCTGCTCACCGCTTTCGCCGACCGCCGCCGCGATGTGGTCACGCAGGGCGTCACCCTCGGCGGCCATCAACGCGTGAAAGAGCTCGTCCTTCGAGTCGAAATACCAATAGACCGACCCGTAAGCCAGCCCGGCCTCTTTGGCGATATGGGCGATCGTCGTAGCATGAAATCCGTTGCGCGCGAACACTATTTTGGCGGCAGACATGATCTGGCTACGCCGCTTGGACTTGTCTTCTACGCTGACCGCACGCCGCCTGCGGGTGCCCCCGGCGTCGCTCATTGGTCAATCACCTCAGTGAGATGACCTACGACATCGATGAATTCGGTAACCATGTCCAATACCACCGTTCGGGTCGGTTGCACTTTGTTCATCGAACCCACGACTTGGCCGACGAAGTAGGTTGCGAGGTCTCGGGCTTTCGAATCAGGTTGCGCGGCAGCGCGATTGATACGGACCTGGGAGTCAGTGATCAGCGCGCTCTGCAGCGGCATGCCGAGGGGGGTCGGACTATCGGCGCGTTCCCACTCCTGCGTCCATGCGCTACGTAGCATGCGCGCAGGCTTGCCGGTCAGCGATCGCGACCGCACGGTGTCGGAGGATGTCGCGTTCAGGAACTTGTCCCTCACGACGGGCAGTGTCTCGGCTTCCTCGGTGGTCAGCCACACCGAACCGCACCACACACCTTCGGCACCGAGTGCCAGCGCTGCGGCAATCTGGCGGCCCCGGGCGATTCCGCCTGCTGCCAGGACCGGCACCGGGGCGACGGCGTCGACTACCTCTGGGACCAGCACCATTGTCGAGACTTCGCCGGTGTGCCCGCCGGCCTCCGTTCCCTGGGCGACGATGAGATCGACGCCGGACTCGGCATGTTTCTGCGCGTGCCGGGTGCTCCCGGCCAGCGACGCAACCAGCACGTCGCTGTCGTGCGCGCGAGCGACCAAATCTGGCGGTGCCGGCCCCAGCGCACTGGCGATCAGTCGGATGCGATGAGCGAAAGCGACGTCGAGCAGCGGTTCGTAGCCTTTTGGCGAGATGTTGAGTTGACCAGTAGGCCGGTGCTCCTCATCAGTGGATCCCGTTATGCCGTAACGGATTAGCAGCTCGTCGACAAATGCGCGGTGCTCCTCGGGCAGCAACTCGCGGGCCTGCTTGGCGTCTACGCCGCCGCGGTCGTCGCCGACGTACTTGGGCGGCAACAGCAGGTCGACACCGTACGGCTTGCCGCCGGTCTGCTCCTCGATCCAGGCCAGTTCGTTCTCCAGACGCTTCGGGCTGTGCGCGACGGCGCCGAGCACGCCGAAACCGCCCGCGTTGGTGACAGCCGCCACGACGTCCCGGCAGTGGCTGAATGCACAGATCGGGAGCTCCACGCCGAGCATTTCGGCCACCCTGGTTCGCATCGCAGAGACGCTACGAATTACTGATTCGCGTGTCAATATGAAGCCCCGAATTACTGATTGATAAGTCAATCACACCGTCAAACGTAACTGATTGATACGTCAATCAGGCTCCGCTTAAGGACACTCCGGTAAATGAAGTTAGCCAGCCTGGCCGGACGGACTGACACGTATACAACAAGAATCAGGGAAAGGCAACGATTAAACCGCGGGCCGGCAATAAAAGCTGGAGCCCACGGTCATCAGCTGAACTCTGGCTAAGAATCGATTAAGACGCCGTTAAATACCCTCTGCTCGAGTTGACGACAGTCCTGGTTTCGCATCACGCTGATGTAACTGTCCGGTTCGTGAACATTGCTGTTGAATGTGTGTACAATACCGCGCACACTGCGAACAATCCCTTGAGCTGCAACGAAGCCGCGAATAGAGCGCTCTCCCGAGTCGGTGCCACCGAGTGTTCTGCAGCGCCTCAGCGCGAGTTTGGCGCGCCGGCCCCAGGCGCCGCCGCCGCCTCGGCCATTGCCATAAGGAGGGGAATTGACCACCTCTAAGGCGATTTTTGACCGCTCACACCACCCTGGATTCGCCCCGAGTTTCGCCCGTAAATCGGGTGCGGGATGCAAATTACGAGCTAGCATGCAGTCTGCCGCAATTATCGAATCAACAGATCTTCTGCTAAAACTTTGCTGCACGGTGACGACGGGGTTGCCGAGACCGTACTGGGGCTAAAAGTAGCGAAACACGCAGCCGGATAACGCGCCCCTGAAAGATGTAGTGCGTTTCGTATAGAAAGAGAGCGAATTGCATACTTTCGAGACGAACCAGGTCTTACCTCAGTACTCGGATACGGGTCGTTCCCTGCCGCATAACAACGGAGAGAACCCGACCACCCCGGTGGCGGTCATCGGCATGGCTTGCCGGCTTCCCGGCGGGATCGAATCCCCGGAACAGCTGTGGGAGGCGCTGCTGCGGGGCGACGACCTCGTCAAGGAGGTGTCCCCCGACCGATGGGACATGGATCAGTACTACGACCCCGAACCGGGCGTGCCTGGTCGGTCCATATCGAAGTGGGCCGCTTTCCTGGATGACCCGACCGGCTTTGACGCCGAGTTCTTCGGCCTGGGCGAACGCGAAGCATTGGCCAGCGACCCGCAGCACCGGGTCCTGCTGGAAACAGCGTGGGAGGCAATGGAGCACGCGGGTCTGGCGCCAGATCAGATCGCCGACACGCTGACCGGGGTGTTCGTCGGACTGACCCACAACGACTACGCGTATCTCGCCGCGGACGCCCACGCTCTGGAAGGCCCGTACGGCTTCTCCGGGACGAACTTCAGCCTGGGATCTGGGCGGATCTCGTACACGCTGGGCCTGCACGGTCCGGCGCTCACAGTGGACACCGCGTGCTCGTCAGGGCTGCTGGCGGTCCACCTGGCCTGCCGCAGCCTGCACAACGGGGAGAGCAACCTGGCCCTGGCCGCCGGCGCCTCGGTGAGTCTGGAACCGCGCAAGTTCGCCGCCGGCTCAGCCGAAGGCATGCTGTCTCCCACCGGACGGTGCCACGCGTTCGATGCCGCAGCTGACGGCTTCGCGGTGTGCGAGGGCAGCGTTGTGCTGTTGCTCAAGCGCTTGTCCGATGCGGTGGCCGACGGTGACCGGATTCTGGGCGTGTTGCGCGGCACTGCGGCCAACCAGGACGGCCGGACGGTCAACATCTCGGTGCCGTCGGTCACCGCGCAGACTGCGGTGTACCAAGCGGCGCTGGCTGCCGCCGGCGTAGACGCCGCCACCGTCGGCATGGTCGAGGCGCACGGCCCGGGCACGCCGGTGGGCGACCCCATCGAATACGAAAGCCTCGCCAACGTTTACGGCATCAGCGGTCCGACGGCGTTGGCTTCGGTGAAGACGAACTTCGGGCACGCGCAATCCGCCTCAGGACCGCTCGGGCTGATGAAAGCGATACTTGCGCTGCAGCACGGAGTGGTCCCACAGAACCTGCACTTCGAGCGCCTGCCGGATGCCCTCGCCCAGATCGAGACCAAACTCTTCGTGCCACAGGCCACCACACCGTGGCCGACCAACGGCGGTCACCCGCGGCGGGCATCGGTGTCGTCCTACGGCTTCTCCGGAACCAACGTGCACGCCATCGTCGAGCAGGCCCCGCCGGTCGTGCCGACCGACGGGGAAAAGAGCGCCCCGCCCGCTGATGGGCGGTTGGTCTTCCCGCTGTCGTCGACGTCGCCCGACGCACTACGCAAGACCGCAGCGCGACTTGCCGACTGGGTAGACGCGCACGCGCACGAGATCTCTGCCTCGGATCTCGGTTACACGCTTGCACGTCGGCGTGCGCACCGCCCGGTGCGGACCGCGGTGACGGCAGGCAGTTTGCCGGAGCTCTCCTCGGCTCTGCGAGAGATCGCCGAGGACGAGATCCCGTACCAGCCCGCGGCGGGACGTGATGACCACGGGCCGGTGTGGTTGTTCTCCGGGCAGGGCTCGCAGTGGGCCGCGATGGGAGCCGGCCTGCTGGCAGCAGAACCGGTGTTCGCCGCCACAATCGCCCAGTTGGAGCCGTTGATCGCGCAGGAGTCCGGCTTCTCGGTGACCGAGGCGATCTCGTCGTCCGAGACAGTCACCGGTATCGACAGAGTTCAACCCACCATCTTCGCGATGCAGGTCGCGCTGGCCGCAACGATGAAGTCCTACGGCGTGATTCCGGGCGCGGTCATCGGGCATTCGATGGGAGAAGCGGCAGCCTCGGTGGTGGCTGGAGCGCTCTCGCTCGAAGACGGTGTGCGCGTCATCTGCCGTCGCTCGAAGCTGATGCTGCGGGTTTCCGGTGCCGGCGCCATGGCATCGGTGGAATTGCCTGCGCAGCAGGTGCTTTCCGAGCTCATGGCACGCGGCATCAAGGACGTGGTGGTAGCCGTGGTGGCGTCGCCGACCTCCACGGTCATCGGTGGTGCGACGGAGTCGGTCCGCGAATTGGTTGCGGTCTGGGAGCAGCGCGAGATCATGGCGCGCGAGGTGGCCGTCGACGTCGCATCCCACTCGCCGCAGGTCGATCCGATCCTCGACGAGTTGGCCGAGGTGCTCGCCGACTTGGAGCCGCGCGAGCCCGAGATTCCGTATTACTCGGCCACGCATTTCGATCCGCGCGATCTGCCGAACGGCGACGCCGACTATTGGGTCGAGAACCTTCGCTACACCGTGCGCTTTGCCTCGGCCGTGCAAGCGGCGCTGGAGGACGGCTTTCGGGTGTTCGCCGAACTGTCGCCACACCCATTGCTGACGCACGCAGTCGACCAGACCGCCAGCAACCTGGATATGCGTGTGGCCGCGCTGGCCGGCATGCGGCGTGAGCAGGAAACGCCGCACGGACTGCGCAGCTTTGTGGGCGATCTGCACAACGCGGGCGCCGCGGTGGACTTCTCGGTGATTTACCCCAGCGGACGGTTGATCGATGCACCGCTGCCGACGTGGACGCACCGCCAGTTCATCTACGACCTCGACAAAAACGGCATTCGGTCGCAGGGCATCAACACCGTTGCGGTGCACCCGCTGCTTGGCTCGCACGTACGACTCCTCGAGGAGCCGGAGCGCCACGCGTGGGAGGCGGAGGTCGGGACCGCGACGCTTCCCTGGCTCGGCGACCACAAAATCCACGACATCGCGGTGCTTCCGGGTGCCGCATATCTCGAGATGGCGTTGGCCGCGGCTCGCGCAATCCACGGTGAGACCGCCCTCATTCGCGACGTCCGGTTCGAGCAGATGCTGTTGCTCGAGGAGAAGACGCCGGTTGCGGCGGTCGCCACGGTCGCTTCGCCCGGCGTGGTCAAGTTCTCGGTCGAAGCCGAACAGGAAGGCGAACGAGCGCGCCGGGCCAGCGCGGTCCTGGACGCCGGGTCCGCAGCCGAAGAACACCCGCCGGCGCACGATATCGATGCGCTGCTCGCCGTGCACTCGCGCCGTGTCGACGGCAATGAACTGCGACAGGGATTCGACAAGCGGGGGCTGCAGTACGGTCCGGCTTTCGGTGGCCTGGCAGCCGTATTGGTCGGGGAGGGCGTCGGCGACAGCGTCGTCGACACCGTGCTCGCCGAGGTCGGCCTGCCGCCCTCGATCCGGTCGCAGCAGACCTCGTATCACGTGCACCCGGCGCTGCTGGACGCGTGCTTCCAGTCCGTCGCCGCCCACCCCGCCATCCAGGCGGCCGGAATCGGCGGCCTGATGCTGCCGTTGGGTGTCCGGCGGTTGCAGACTCACGGGCCTGCCCGCGATATTCGCTATTCGTACTCGCGCGTGACCCGCGCCGACGCCACGTGGGTCGAGGCCGATCTCGAACTGCTGGACGAGCACGGCGCGGTGGTGGTCACCGTGGAAGGGCTACAGATCGGCAGCGGCTCCTCCGAAAGCGCCAACCGGCAGCGGCTACTCAACGAGCGGTTGCTGACGATCGAATGGCAGCAGCGAGAGCTGCCCGAGCCAAGCCAGACCGAAGCGGGTAACTGGCTGTTGATCAGCACCTCTGCGGGTGCAGATGTCGTCACCAACACACTGATCGATGCGTTGAAAGTCGAACGCGCACAGACCACGACCGTCGTCTGGCCGCAGGACGCCGACCACTCGTCCAACGCCGAACAGCTCGCCGAGCACCTTCGCACCGGCGCGTTCACCGGCTTGGTCGTGCTGAACGGACCGAAGAACGGAAACCCCGATGACGAGTCCGCGCAACGGGGCGGTGACCACGTGCAGCATCTGGTCCGCGTGATCAAGGGATTGTCCGAACACGAGGGCGAGCCACCTCGATTGTTCGTGGTGACCCGGAGCGCGCAGACAGTACTGGCCGACGACCGGGCCAATTTGGAGCAGGCTGGGCTGCGCGGTTTGCTGCGCTCGGTCGGCAACGAGTACCCGGATTGGCGCGTGACGCAGATCGACCTGGACGAGCGCACGGACGGCGAACGGCTGGCACGTCAACTGCTCAGCGGATCAGAAGAGGACGAGACCGCCTGGCGAGACGGCGAGTGGTACACCGCGAGGTTGTTCCCGGGCCCGTTGCGCGACGAAGAGCGATTCACCGCTCTGGCGGACCCGCAGCGCGACGGCATGCGGCTGCAGATCCGCACCCCCGGAGACCTTCAGACGATCGAGCTGACCGCCTTCGACCGGGTTCCGCCGGGGTCCAATGAGATCGAGGTCGCGGTGACCTCGTCAAGCATCAACTTCGCTGACGTGCTGGTCACTTTCGGCCGATACCCCTCCTTCGAGGGGCGGTTGCCGCAACTGGGCACCGACTTCGCGGGCGTGGTCAGCGCGGTCGGCAGCGACGTGACGACACATCAGGTGGGTGACCGCGTCGGCGGCATCTCGCCCAACGGCTGCTGGGGCACGTTCGTAACGCTTGACGCCGACCTCGCTGCGACGCTGCCCGAAGGCCTGACCGAGCAGCAGGCGGCGGCGGTGACTACCGCAACTGCCACCGCCTGGTACGGGCTGCAAGACCTGGCCCGCATCGGCCGTCGCGACAAGGTGCTGATCCACTCCGCAACCGGCGGGGTCGGGCAGGCGGCGATCGCCATCGCGCGTGCCGCGGGCGCGGAGATCTTTGCCACCGCCGGCAGCGAGCACCGTCGACAACTGCTGCGCGACTGGGGAATCGAACACGTCTACGATTCACGCAGCGTCGACTTCGCCGAACAGATCCGCACAGATACCGACGGCTATGGCGTCGACGTCGTGCTCAACTCGGTGACGGGCGCCGCACAACGTGCCGGCATCGAATTGCTCGCTCTCGGAGGACGATTCATCGAGATCGGCAAGCGCGACATTTACGGCGACTCTCGACTGGGACTGTTCCCGTTCCGCCGTAATCTCGCATTCCACGGGGTTGACCTCGGTTTGATGTCGCACAGTCATCCCGAACGGTTCCATGACCTGCTGGATACCGTCTATCGGCTGACCGCCGATGGTGTGTTGCCGATGCCGGAGACCACGCACTACCCGCTGACCGAGGCGGCCAGCGCAATCCGGGCGATGAGCAACGCCGAGCACACCGGCAAACTCGTGCTCGACGTGCCCCGCACCGAGCCGACGCGGGTGGCGGTGCCGCCGGGGCTCATCCGTGTCTTCCGGCCCGACGGCTCCTACATCATCACCGGCGGCTTGGGCGGGCTCGGTTTGTTCCTCGCCGAAAAGTTGGCCGTCGCAGGCTGTGGCCGGATCGTCCTCACATCACGGTCGGAACCGAGCGAAGAGGTGCTGTCGACCATCGAGTTGATTCGGTCCATCGGTGCCGACATCGTCGTCGAGTGCGGTGACATCGCAGAACGCGCCACGGCGGATCGCCTGGTGGCCGCGGCGACGATCACGGGCCTGCCGTTGCGGGGTGTGTTGCATGCCGCCGCGGTAGTCGAGGATGCCACCCTCGTCAACATCACCGACGGGCTCCTCGACCGTGACTGGAGGCCAAAAGCCTACGGAGCGTGGAATTTACACGAAGCCACCCTCGGCGAGCCATTGGACTGGTTCTGCTCGTTCTCCTCGGCGGCAGCTCTCATCGGTTCACCTGGCCAAGGTGCGTACGCCGCGGCCAACAGCTGGCTGGACGCCTTCTCTCGTTGGCGCAAATCCCAGGGTTTGCCGGCGACCTCGATCGCGTGGGGTGCCTGGGGTGAAGTCGGTCGTGCCACGGCTCTGGCCGAAGACACCGACACCGCCATCGCGCCGGATGAGGGTGCGTACGCGTTCGAGTCGATGCTGCGGTACAACCGCGCGTACGCCGGGTACGCACCGCTGATCGGCACGCCGTGGTTGACCACGTTCGCACAGCGCAGCAAGTTCGCGGAGATGTTCAAATCCTCGGCGCAAGGCGCCAAGGGCTCGAGCAAACTGCGGGCCGAACTGAGCGAGCTGCCACTCGATGAGTGGCCGGGCCGGTTGCGGAAGTTGCTGTCCGAGCAGATCGGACTGCTGCTTCGGCGCTCCGTCGACCCGGACCGTCCGCTGTCCGAGTACGGATTGGACTCGCTCGGCACGCTCGAATTGCGCACCCGGGTCGAATCCGAGACCGGCATCCGCATCAGTGCCCAGAACATCATCGATCACAGCACCGTGCGGGCGTTGTCGCAGTACCTCGCCGATGAGCTGGCCGCCTCGCAGAACCTCGCGGCGGCCGGGGCGGAGTAAACGGCCGTGGCTGAAACAGGTGTCACTCCCGTTGCGGTGATTGGGATGTCGTGCCGGCTCCCAGGCGGTATCGACTCCCCCGCACTGTTATGGGACGCGTTGCTGCGCGGCGACGACTTGGTCACCGAGATCCCCGCTGAGCGGTGGGACGCGGAGAGCCTCTACGACCCCGAGCAAGGAGCGCCGGGTCGCTCAGTCAGCAAGTGGGGTGGATTCCTCGACGATGTCGCAGGCTTCGATTCGGAGTTCTTCGGCATCAGCGACCGTGAGGCGACCGCGATAGATCCGCAGCACCGGTTGCTGCTGGAGACCTCGTGGGAGGCGCTGCAACACGCCGGAGTGGACCCGACGTCGCTGACCGGTTCCCACACGGGTGTGTTCGTCGGATTGGGGCACGACGACTACACGGTGGTGACCGGCAAAGCGGGCGCTCTGGAAGAGCCGTACGGATACACCGGTACGGCGTTCAGCATGGCGTCCGGCCGCATCAGCTACACGTTGGGCCTCAGTGGGCCGGCGATCACTGTCGATACTGCGTGCTCGTCGGGTCTGGTAACCGTGCACATGGCTTGCCGCAGCCTGCATCAGGGCGAAACCGATCTCGCTTTGGCAGGGGGTTGCATGGTGGTCCTCGACCCGTGGGTCAACGCCTCGGAATCGGCGATCGGCATGCTGTCGGCCACGGGTCGCTGCCACTCGTTCGACGTAGGGGCCGACGGATTCGTTCGGTCCGAAGGGTGCGCCATGGTGGCGCTCAAGCGACTGTCCGACGCGGAGCGCGACGGCGACCGGATTCTGGCCGTGATCCGTGGCACCGCGTCAAACCAAGACGGTCGTTCCAGCACCATCACAAGCCCGTCGATGGACGCGCAGGTCGCTGTCTATCGCTCGGCACTGCAGGCGGCCGGTGTGAACGCCGCCAGCATCGGCATGATCGAGGCGCACGGCACCGGGACCCCCGTCGGTGACCCCACTGAGTTCACAAGCCTCGCACGGGTCTACGGCACCGACGGGCCTTGCGCGCTGGCGTCGGTCAAAAGCAACCTTGGCCATACCGAATCAGCCGCGGGCACGGTTGGGCTCATCAAGGCGGTGCTGGCGTTACAGCACGGCGTGGTCCCCCGAATGTTGCACTTCACCGAGCTTCCCGAAGACATGGCCCGGGTTGACACGAATTTGTTTGTGCCGGAGGAGATCACGCCGTGGCCCGCCGGCAACGGGCACCCGCGAAGGGCGGCGGTGTCGTCCTACGGGATGTCGGGCACCAATGCGCACGCCATCCTCGAGCAGGCGCCCGAGCCCGCTGACCGCAACGGAGTAGCAGTCGATTCCGCGATGACGGCACCGCTGCTTTTCCCGGTGTCGGCCACGTCAGTCGACGCGCTGCGCCGAACCTCCGGCCGGCTGGCCGACTGGGTGGAGCGCAACGAGCATGACATCGCACTGCGGGACGTTGCGTACACCCTGGCGCGTCGGCGCGCCCACGCGCCCGTACGGACGGCAGTGCCGGCAGCTGATCTCCGTGATTTGGCTACGGCGCTGCGGGAGATCGCCGAGGGCGACCTCCCCTATCAGCCCGCGGTCGGCGACGACGACCGCGGCCCGGTGTGGGTGTTCTCCGGCCAAGGCTCGCAGTGGGCCGGCATGGGTGTCGAATTGTTAGCAAAGGAACCGGTTTTCGCGGCGACCATCGCGCAAGTGGAGCCGCTGATCGCCCAGGAGTCCGGCTTCTCGGTGACCGAAGCCATGACGGCGGCCGAGACGGTCACCGGCATCGACCGCGTCCAACCGACCATCTTCGCGATGCAGGTCGCGTTGGCCGCCACTATGAAGTCCTACGGTGTCGTCCCGGGCGCAGTCATCGGCCACTCGCTCGGCGAAGTGGCGGCTGCCGTCGTCGCCGGGGCGTTGTCACTCGAGGACGGCGTGCGCGTCATTTGCCGCCGTTCGACATTGTGCCTCCGGCTGGCCGGAGGCGGTGCGATGGCGTCGGTCGAACTGCCCGCGCAACAAGTGCTTTCACAACTCGCGGAGCGAGGAATCAACGATGTCGTGGTGGCGGTGGTGGCCTCGCCGACATCGACCGTGATCGGCGGCGCCACCGAGACCGTGCGCGAACTCGTCGCCGGATGGGAGCAGCGCGAGATCATGGCGCGCGAGGTGGCTGTCGATGTCGCCTCGCACACCCCCCAGGTCGATCCCATTCTCGACGATCTGACCGACGTGCTGGCTGACCTGGACCCGGGGTCTCCGACGATCCCGTACTACTCGGCGACGTCGATCGACCCGCGCGAGGAACCGTACTGCGATGCCGATTACTGGGTGGACAACCTGCGGCAGATGGTGCGATTCGGTGCGGCGGTGCAGGCGGCGCTGGAGGACGGTTTCCGAGTCTTCGCCGAGCTGTCACCACACCCGTTGCTCATTCGTGCCGTCGAGCAGACAGCGCTGGGTGTCGAGACGCCCGTGGCCGCGTTGGCCGGGATGCGCCGGCAGCAACCGCTCCCGCACGGAATGCGCGGACTGCTGGCCGATCTGCACGCGGCCGGCTCCGCAGTGGACTTCTCGGTGCTATATCCCTCCGGACACCTCGTCGACGCCCCACTGCCGACCTGGACCCACCGTCAACTGATCCTGACTCCCCAGGGTTCGTCGGCCCACGGCGGCAGTACGGTGTCTGTCCATCCACTGCTGGGCCCGCACGTCCGTCTGCAGGAAGAGCCCGAGCGCCACGTGTGGCAGGCTGACGTCGGCACGACGGCGTCGCCGTGGATGGCCGATCACCAAATACACAGCGTGCCCGCCCTTCCCGGCGCCGCCTACTGCGAGATGGCGCTGGCCGCCGCCCGTGCCGTCCTCGGCGAGGCATCCGAAGTCCGTGACATCCGCTTCGAGCAGATGCTGCTGCTGGATGCCGAGACAACAGTCGGTGCTACCGCCTCCTTTCAAGCGTCGACCGTCGCCGACTTCTCCGTCGAGACCAACGAAGACGGCACAAACGTGCGGTGGGCCTCTGCGGTCCTACATGCCGCCGACGAGAATTATCGGCCACCCGCGCACGACCTGAACTCACTGCGAGCGGCGCATCCGGACCGGACCGACGGAGCCGAACTGCGCGAGTCATTCGGCAGGCGCGGTATCCAATTCGGTCCTGCGTTCGCCGGTCTGGCCGCTGTGCACACTGTCGACGGGTCAGGCAGCACATTGCTGGCCGAGATCGGACTACCGGGCTCGATTCGTTCGCAGCAGGGTGCGTTCGGCGTGCATCCGGCTCTGCTGGACGCATGCTTTCAATCCGTGGCGGCGCATCCCGGCGCACGGCACATCGGCAACGGCGGGCTGTTGCTCCCACTGGGCGTGCGGCAGCTGCGGGTCTACGGCCAGACCCGTGATGCGCGCTACTGCTACGCGCGGGTCACGGCATCGAATACCGGTCTGGACGCCGACCTCGACCTCATCGACGCACACGGCACGGTCGTGCTGACCGCTCGCGGACTGCGGATGGGCACCGGAGCGTCGGACAGCGGCAACCGCGATCGGCTGCTGGGGGAAAGCCTGCTGACCATCGAGTGGCAACCCCAGGCGCTACCCGCGATCGCTGAGGATCAGACCGGAAAGTGGTTGCTGGTCAACACTTCCGATGATGCAGACCTGCTTGCGACGAAGTTGGCCGACACGTTCAAACTTCGTGACAAGGAGGTCGTATCCGTGTCGTGGTCGGCACATGCTGATCACCGCGCCAACACCGAGCGGTTCGCGAGCTACCTCCGCGAGGACGAATTCGCCGGAGTGGTTGTCGTCGCGGCGCCATGGAACGGCAGTGCAGACGAGCAGAGTCTGACCGGGGGTCGCGAGCAGGTCCGGCACCTGGTCCGCATCGCACGCGAGTTGACCGAACTGCCCGGAACGTCACCTCGGTTGTTCGTCGTGACCCGCCAAGCGCAACTCGTCAGATCGCCGGGCGAGGTCAACCTGGAGCAGGCGGGACTGCGCGGCCTGTTGCGGGTGATCGGTGCGGAAAATCCTCACCTGCGTGTCACCCAAGTCGATGTGGACGAAGACACCGAACGCCGAGCAGCTAGCGCGAGAACTGTTGAGCGGCTTGAACGAAGACGAGACGGCGTGGCGCAACGGGCAGTGGTATGTCGCGCGCCTGCGTCCGAGTCCGCTGCGTCCCGACGAGCGGCACACCACTGTCGTCGAACACGCGGAAGGAGGTCTTCGTCTGCGAGTCCGCACCCCCGGTGATCTGGAAACGATGGAACTTGTTGCAGTCGATCGAGTTCCGCCGGGGCCGGGACAGATCGAGGTGGCGATCACGGCATCGAGCCTGAACTTCGCGGATGTCCTCATGGCGATGGGCCGATTCCCCACCATCGACGAACGCGAACCCGAGCTGGGTGTGGACTTCGTCGGCGTGGTCGCCGCAGTGGGTCCGGGCGTCGCCGACCATCAGGTCGGCGACCGGGTCGGCGGCTTCTCGAGAAACGGCTGCTGGGCGACATTTGTCACTTGCGACGCCCGAGTCGCCGTCACGCTGCCGGCCGGGCTGTCTGACCACCAGGCGGTTGCGATATCGACCGGTCATGCCACCGCTTGGTATGGCCTGCATGATCAGGCTCGGATCTCATCCGGGGACCGGGTGCTGATTCATTCCGCGACCGGCGGCGTGGGGCAGGCCGCGGTGGCGATCGCCCGTGCCGCCGGCGCGGAGATCTTCGCGACCGCCGGTAGCCCGAAGCGTCGAGAATTGCTGCATAGCATGGGTATTGACCATGTCTACGACTCACGCAGCACCGACTTCGCCGAGCTGATCCGTCGCGACACCGATGGTTACGGCGTCGACATCGTGCTCAATTCCCTGACCGCGGCGGCGCAACGTGCCGGATTCGAATTGTTGGCCGACGGCGGTCGATTCGTCGAGATCGGCAAACGCGACGTGTATGCGAACGCGCGCTTGGAGATGTTCCCATTCCGCCGCAACCTCACATTCCACTATGTCGACCTGGCGCTGATGTCAGAGACGCATCCGCAGCGGATCGGCCAACTGTTGGGCACGGTCTTCCGCCGAGTTGCCGACGGCGACCTGCCGCCTGCCGAGTACACCCTCCACCCGTTCACCGAGGCGACCACAGCCATCCGGGTGATGAGCGCGGCCGAGCACACCGGCAAACTCGTCCTCGACATTCCGCGGACGGGAGCCAGCCCCGTGGTGGTGCCGCAGGAGGCGGCCAGCGCCTTCCGCAACGACGGCGCGTATCTGATCACCGGCGGACTGGGCGGCCTCGGACTCTTCTTGGCCGAGAAAATGGCCGCCGCGGGCTGCGGCCGGATTGTGCTTACCTCTCGCTCACAGCCAGACTCGTTGGCGCAGGGCATTATCGAGCGAATCCGTGCCACGGGGGCCGACATCGCGGTGGAGTGCGGCGACGTGGCAGCCCGCGAAACGGCGGACCGTCTTGTGACAGCCGCCACCGCTACCGGACTCCCGGTGCGCGGAGTGCTGCACGCCGCCGCGGTGGTCGAAGATGCCACGCTGAACAACATCACCGACGACCTCATCGACCGCGACTGGGCGCCAAAGGTTTACGGTGCCTGGAATCTGCACCACGCCACGGCAGGCCAGCCGCTCGATTGGTTCTGCTCGTTCTCGTCGGCCGCCGCGCTGCTCGGCTCGCGCGGGCAGGGCGCCTACGCGGCCGCCAACAGCTGGCTGGATGGCTTCACGTACTGGCGGCGCGCGCAGGGCCTACCGGCCTCCGCGATCGCGTGGGGGGCGTGGGACAAAATCGGCCGCGGTGCGGGCTTAGCCGAAGGCGGCGAAACCACAATGATCGCCCCAGAAGATGGTGCGTACGCCTTCCAGGCATTGCTGCGCCACGACCGCGCCTACGCGGGCTACATATCGATCACCGGAACACCCTGGTTGACCGCGCTCGCGCAACGAAGTCAATTCGCTGAAGCACTCCAGTCGACTGGGCAAAGTGCCACGGAGGCAGGGAAATTCCGCGGCGAACTCAAGGGACTGCCGACAGATGAGTGGCCGAATAGGCTTCGCCAATTGGTCTCGGAGCAGGTCAGCCTGATTTTGCGGCGCAGCGTCGATCCGAACCGTTCGCTTGCGGACTACGGCTTGGACTCGCTGGGCACCCTCGAGCTGCGCACCCGCATCGAGACCGAAACCGGCATCCGGATCAGCTCCACCAACATCACCACTGTTCGCGGACTGGCGGGTCACCTATGCAACGAATTGGCAGACCTCGAGGCGGTGCCAGCGTGATGACCTGCTGATAAACGTTTTTCGATGAGCTCACAACGGACTAGGGGAGGCGAAGTGCTCGAAGTAGGGAAAGTAACCGTCAAAAGCGTGTACGACTGGGTCGCAGACCCTGGTTCGGTGGTGTCGTGGGGTCCGACGCCGGCAACACTTGCCAAAGCTGAGGAGGCGCCTGCTGATCCGACGCCTCCCAGCTACATGCAGGCCGAACATCTACGCAGCTGGAAAGATTTCAGGGCCAAGGGCGTCGAGATGTCGCGCCTGTGCATTGCCACCTGGGAGATGCCTGGCGAATGCGATGTTCGAGCCATGACGCACGTCATCAACGCGCACCTTCGCCGACACGACACGTTTCACAGCTGGTTCGAGTACGTCGATGACGCGAACATCGTCAGGCGGACCATCGACAATCCAGCTGCCATCAAGTTCGTTCCCACCAAACACGGCGAGTTAGCGCCGGCGGAATTACAGGGTCTGGCGATGGCAACGCCTGATCCGTTGCACTGGGACAGCTTCCGCTTCTTCATCATTCAGCACACATGCCACTTCACTTTCTGCTTGTCGATCGATCACGTCAACATCGATGCCACGTACCCGAGTGTGCTGTTGCCTGAAATCGGACTGATGTACAACGCTTTGGTAGGCGGAGGAGCACCTCTCACGTTGCCGAAGGCAGGCAGTTATCTCGATTATTGCGACCGCCAGCATCAGTACCTTTCATCTCTCACCGCAGAGTCTCCTGAGGTGAAGGCATGGATCGAGTACTTTGAGGGCAACTCTGGCACGCTTCCCGACTGCCCGGTATCGCTGGGTGACGGATCGGGAGTCTGCGACTTCATGAGTTTGACGTTGCTCGATAAAAAGCAGACAGCCGAATTCGAATCCGTCTGCGTGTCCGAAGGCGCTCGATTCAGTGGCGGTGTGTTCGCCTGCGCCGCCCTGATAGAGCGTGAACTGACCGGCGCCGACACGTACTACGGATACGTTGTCACCGACATCCGCTCGACGCCAGAAGATTTCATGACGTCTGGCTGGATCACCGGCTTCGTCCCGATCACCGTGCCGGTCGACCCGTCCTCGTTCGGTGACACCGTCCGCGCCGCGCAGTCGTCGTTCGACTCAGGGCGGGAACTAGCCAAAGTCCCCATGGGTCGGGTGTTGGAATTAGCGCCGTGGCTGCAGCGGCCTGACCGGCGCGTGCCACTGCTGTTCCATATCGACCTCGGCATCCCGCCATTCTCCGCGCTCGTCACGGAGAGGTTGGAGGGTCTCAATGCACGAGTTTTCCAGGACGGCGGCGCTCCGGCCCAATTCGACATCCGGGTGACCCGACTCGAGGACGAAACTCGCGCAGTCGTGCTGTTCCCCGATAATCCGGTCGCGCGCGAATCGGTCACCCAGTTCCTCGCAACGTTGAAGTCGGTATATGTCCGCGTGGCCGAGCGTCGTTACTCAGCGGCGCCGGTGCGCGAAGTCGCCCTGAGGCAGCCGGCCTAGACGCGAAAGGGTCATCCACAATGCGTATCTGTCGATCGTGGACTCTCAACTAAACAGCCAAGGTAGTAACCTGCACGAATGTCGCGACGGACGAGCGTGACTGACGCAGCAGCGGCAACTACCGTTACGGAGAAAGCCGCACCGAGGGGCGTGCCGGACACGGCCCCAGCCTCGGGCATCTACGCTCGGCTGGGAAATTTCGTCGTTCGTAGGCCGCTGATCGTCATCGGTTTCTGGATTGTGCTCGCGGCGGTTCTCACGCTGGCATTGCCACCGCTGTCAGTGATCGTCGGACAGAAGCAGGCAGCGATGATGCCCGACGATTCCCCGATGATGGTCGCCACCCGCCAGATGGTCGAGGCTTTTCACGACAAAGGTACAGACAATGTGATCTTGGCTGTGCTGACCGACGATAAGGGTCTGAGTCCGGCCGACGAGGACACCTACCGGACGCTCGTCGGCAAACTCCGTCAAGACACAGCAGACGTCGTGTCGATGCAAGACTTCCTCAGTTCCCCGGACGTGCGAAAAGTGCTGTCCAGCCAAGACAATAAAGCTTGGTACCTGCCGATCAGCCTCGCCGGCCATGCGGGCTCAGCCGAAGGCGTAGTGGCGTACGTCAACGCCTCGAAACTCATCAAGCAGACGGTCAAGGGGTCGACCCTCAGTGCCTATCTCGCCGGGCCGGCGGCCACCGCCGCGGACCTCACCGGGATCGGTGAACGAGATCTGCATGTGATCGAGATTGGCACCGGCCTGATGGTCTTGCTGATCTTGTTCATCGTCTATCGAAATCCGCTCACCATGGTGATGCCTCTGATCACCATCGGCGCATCGCTAGTGACGGCGCAGGGCATTCTGGCCGGACTGGCCGAACTGGGCCTCAGCGTGTCGAGCCAAACCACGGTATTCATGAGCGCCGTGATATACGGCGCAGGAACCGATTACGCCGTTTTCCTGATCAGCCGCTACCACGACTACGTGCGGCTCGGCGAGAGTTCCGATCAGGCGTTGAAACACGCTTTGAACTCAATCGGAAAGGTCATCGCCGCCTCGGCGGCGACTGTGGCGGTCACCTTTCTCGCGATGATCTTCACTCGGCTGCCGGTGTTCTCGGCAGTGGGGCCGGCCTTGGCGATTGCCGTCACCGTGGCGTTCTTCGCGGCGATGACTGTGCTACCGGCGATCATGTTGCTCGCTGGACGCCGAGGCTGGATCAAGCCGCGACGCGAACTGACGACGCAATTTTGGCGACGGTCCGGGGTGCGGATCGTACGCCGCCCCAAGATTCACCTGTTCGCAAGTCTATTGGTACTGATCTTCTTAGCGAGCTGCACGAGCCTGGTGCACTTCAACTACGACGACCGCAAAACGTTGCCGCCTTCGGTCGAGAGCGCAAAGGCATACGCGGTGATGGCGCAACATTTCCCGCTGGATTCGATCATCCCGCAGTACCTCTTCATCCAGTCACCACACGACCTGCGGAACCCGAAAGCGTTGGCGGACATGGAGCAGATGGCTCAGCGAGTGAGTCAGGTGCCAGGCGTCCTCATGGTGCGAGGCATGACAAGGCCGATGGGCGAGTCGCTGGAACAGGCCAGGTTGGCCTGGCAGGCCGGCGAAGTGGGCAACAAGCTCGGAGACGCCTCGCAACAGATCAGCGGTCACACCAATGACCTCGACACCATGGCCGACGGTGCCAACCAATTGGCAGATGCCCTGGGCGACTTGCGCAATCAGGTCGATCAGGCCCTGCCCGGTATCACTGGTCTCGTCGATACCCTGAGTTCTCTGCAGAACACTCTCGGCGGACAGAAGACCCTCAATCAGCTCAACGACGCCGGGAAGTTGGTCACCAATATGCAGACGCTGGGCCAGTCCCTTGGCGTGAACGTCGCAGATGTCAACAACCTGGCCGGTCTCGCGAGACCGATCTTGACGGCTCTCGATGCCACGCCGGTTTGCTCGTTGAGCCCGGACTGCCTGAACTCTCGCAACGAATTGGAGCGCATCGCCGACGCCCATGACAGCGGGGCGCTGACGAACCTGGAAGATCTGTCGAAGCAACTCCAGTCGACCGAGGGATCACAAAGCCTCGAGGCAACGACGAACCAACTCAAGGGGATGCTCGCCAAGGTCAGCAACTCCATGCAGTTGCTCGGTGGCGGCGTCGGCGGCCTGTCATCCAAGCTGGCGACCCTGCAAAATGGCGCTGGTCAACTCGCCGACGGCAGTCGAAAACTGGCAGACGCCGTGAAAATGCTCGTCGATCAGACCAAGCAGATGGGTGCAGGTCTCAACGACGCTTCTGGATTCCTGATGGGCATGAAATCCGGGGCGTCCGCGCCGCCCATGGCAGGGTTCTACATCCCCCCGCAGGCGTTTAGTCGCGACGAATTCAAAAAAGTGGCGGGTATCTTCCTCTCCCCCGATGGCCACGCGGCGCGGTATCTGGTGCAAACCAAGCTCGATCCGTTCAGCACCGCCGCGATGGATCAGGTGAACTCGATTCTCGACACCGCGCGGGAAGCCCAACCGAACACCACGCTCTCCGATGCGAAAGTGTCTATGGTCGGACTCCCAGTGGGGTTGAGGGATACTCGCGATTACTACAACAGAGACTTCAACTTCATCATCGTCACGACCGTCGCCATCGTTTTCCTGATTCTGATCGGTCTGCTGCGAGCGATAGTCGCGCCGCTGTATCTGATCTGCTCGGTGGTTTTGTCGTATCTGTCGGCGCTCGGCATCGGCGTGCTCGTGTTTCAGCTGATTCTGGGCCAACAACTGCACTGGACTGTTCCGGGGCTGGCGTTCATCATCTTGGTGGCGGTCGGCGCTGACTACAACTTGCTGCTCATCTCGCGGATTCGCGACGAGTCACCGCGTGGCGTCCGGGTGGGTGTGATCCGCACTGTCGGGGCGACAGGCGGCGTGATCACTGCGGCCGGTCTGATCTTCGCCGCCTCGATGTTCGGCTTGTTGTTCGGCAGCATCAGCATGATGGTCCAGGTCGGATTCGTTCTCGGCACAGGGCTTCTGCTGGACACATTCCTGGTGCGCACCGTGACGGTCCCGGCGATAGCAACTTTGGTCAACCGTGCGAACTGGTGGCCATCACGACCGCAAGCACGCAAGCCGGCCAGACGAAGCCGACCGAGCCGTCTGGCTCAAATCCGGAAGGCCGTGACGCCTAAGTTCGTTGCCAGGCGCCGCCTGGCAACACAGGACACTGCGAATGCGTCGGATGAAGCGTTGCACAATGCAATACCCCCGAACGCCGCGGAACAGTCGCCGCCGGACGAGCAATTACCACTCGGAGGCGGCAGCAACCCACGACCGAGCGAACGCCCGACAGCGCTAGTCGATACCCGATGGTTGCCGATCAGCAGGACGCACCCCTAATGAAATTTGCCCTAGCCATTCATGGGAGTCGCGGCGATGTCGAACCTGGCGCAGCAGTCGCTCTGGAACTGGCGCGCCGGGGTCATGAAGTGCTTATGGGGGTCGCGCCCAACCTGATCGGCCTCATCGAGTCGGCCGGACTCGCTGCGGTCGCCTACGGGCCGGATTCCGAGGAGTTCAACGAAAACGAGTTTGTGCAGGACTTTTTGAACATCCGGACTCCGATCAGGTTGCTGAGCGCACACCAAAAGTTCTTCGCCCAGGGCTGGGCGGAGATGGGCACGACGCTGAAGTCGATGGCGGACGGGGCCGACCTGCTCTTGACGGGGATGATCCAGCAGGGGCTCGCCGCCAATGTCGCAGAGTTCTACGACATTCCGGTGGTTTCGCTGCACTGGATGCCAGTGCGGGCCAACGGCCAGCTTCTGCCGATGTTGCCATCACGGGTCACCCGGTCCGCGCTTTCGACGTTCTGGTGGCTGCATTGGCGGGCGACGAAGAAGGCTGAAGACGCCCAGCGCCGTGAACTGGGCCTGCCCAAAACGACCGCATCCTCAACACGACGCATCGTGGAAGGCGGATCGCTCGAGATCCAGGCCTACGATGAGTTCTTTTTCCCGGGGCTGGCGGCCGAATGGGCGCAATGGCATGGCCAACGGCCTTTTGTCGGGCAGCTGACGATGGAGTTGCCGACTCAGGCCGATGACGAGGTCTTGTCGTGGATTGCCGCCGGAAAACCGCCGATCTACTTCGGCTTTGGCAGCACACCGGTCCAATCCCCCGCCGACACGGTGGCCATGATCAGCGCAGCGTGCTCGCAGTTGGGCGAGCGAGCCTTGATTTACACGGGCGGGAAAGTGCCCAGCCACATCCCACATCCTGACCACGTGAAACTTGTTGGCCTGATCAACTATGCGACCACCTTTCCCGCCTGCCGCGCGGTCGTCCACCACGGCGGCGCAGGGACCACCGCCGCAGGCTTGCGTGCTGGAATGCCTACAATGATCCTCTGGACCATGACCGATCAGCCGGTCTGGGCAGCTGCGGTCAAGCGGCTCAAAGTTGGCTACGCCCGGCGCCTTTCGGCCACCACCCTGGAATCGCTGGTCGGGGACCTTCGCACCATCCTGGCGCCGCAATACATGACCCGGGCCCGCGAGATCGCCACTCAGATGACCAAGCCCGATGAAGCCGTCACCGCGGCTGCAAATCTTCTCGAAGAAACGGCCACCTTAAGGAGGTTTTGCTGATGGGCACGGTATTCGTGGTGGCGCTCCTCGCGGCGATCGACCCGGTACGGCTGGGTATCGCCGCACTCTTGATCTCACGGCCCCGGCCGATGCGCAATCTGCTCGCTTACTGGCTCGGCGCCATGGCGACGGGCGTTACCGCACTTGTAGGTCTCTTGATACTGCTCGATCACGTTGCACCGGCGTTCATGCCAACGGTGTCTGCCGCACTTGTAAGCCACACGGCTCGGCGAATTCAGACCGGGATTGGTCTGTTCCTGATGCCGGTCGCTGCGCTGATCGCATTAGGCTTTTCGCTCAAGCGCGCACAAGTACCTGCCGGGCTGGTAGGCGATTCCGTCATCGAAATGGTGGCGCCGCAGCGTGAACCGAGACTGCTCGCGCGACTCTACGGCCGCGCGCTGGAAGTGCTTGAAGGCGGGTCTGCCTGGGTGGCATTTGCTTTCGGCCTCGCGAACGGACCGCCTGCCGAGGCCTATCCGTTGCTTCTCGCCGTCATCGCGGCGTCGGGATCGTCGGTCAGCGCGCGACTCAGCGCGTCAGTTGTCTTCATGGTCGGCTTGCTCGCAGTCATCGAGATTCCGTTGATAAGCTGCCTAGCAGCACCAGTTCGGACCCAACTGATGATGACGCATTTGCACGAATGGTGCGGAACTCGCCGTCGCCGCATTTTCGCCGCCATGCTTGGGGTGGTGGGAGTAATGCTAGTGGCGGGCGGCGTGGGCGGTGCCTGACATCTCAGCCTTCCTCGGAGAAAGGGATAAAGTGCCGTCACTTAACAGGTTCCGATACTTGCTCCCGCTGCGGCCCAGAGCGATCAGGGAGTCAACCGGGTATTGGTTCTCGGGAAGGACACAGAGCTATGCGTAAAGCGGCAGAACGCGCAAATATCCCCATATATCACCGCGCACCCCGTGCCGAGATGCTGCGGTTTGTGCCAGCAGACGCGCAGCGTGTCTTGGAGGTCGGATGCGCCGAAGGCGTGTTCGCCGCCGCCGTTAAAGAGCGCACAGGCGCCGAAGTCTGGGGTATCGAGTTCGAGCCGCAAGCAGCCGAATGCGCAAGGGCCGTTATCGATCACGTCCTACCCGGAGACGTCGATGAGCGGATCGCCGAGCTGCCCGATGCCTACTTCGACGCCATCGTCTGCAACGACGTACTGGAGCACCTGGTGAACCCGGAGGCGACGCTTCGTCAACTTCGACGCAAGCTCAGGCATGGAGGTGTCGTCGTTGCTTCAATCCCGAACATCCGATTCCTACCGGCATTGGGCACGATAGTTTTTCGGAAAGACTTCCCGCAGGAAGACATTGGCATTTTCGACCGCACCCACCTGCGATTCTTCACGCGCAAGAGCATCGAGCGAATGTTCGCAGCTGCCGGCTTCACCATGCAGCGCGTCAGGGGCATCAACGGGCATGGTGGTCCCTTTGGCCTTCTTCTCGTCGTCCTGAGCCTAGGCTACTTCGCTGACGGCCTTTACCTACAGTACGCATGCGTGGCATCACCAACACCAGAAGGCGCATCCGCTTGAATGTAGTTGTATCCCTTGAATTCTCGGTGTGGAAGTCCAGAAAGGGTATCTAGAGACATATGATTGCCGCGCGTATTCGCTCGCTACTTCGAAAATTCATCCCAGAGCCCACCCTGAACAGAACCGGCCAGTTTGTGCGACATGCGCCGGGCGATGTAGTGGACACCCTTCTCGGTCGCAGGGACCCTCTGATTCCACCGCGCCGCAAGGACCTTACCGGTGGCCCCCGTTTCCGAGAGATCGGCGACGAGTTTTTCACGTACTTTCGCGACTACGGCCACATCGCGCCGCACCACCGTGTCCTTGAGATCGGATCGGGTATCGGGCGGATGGCCCGACCGCTGACCGCATTCCTCGACCCAGCAAAAGGGATTTACGAGGGCTTCGATATTGATGTCAGCGGCGTGCTCTGGTGCTTACAGCATTACGTTTCTCATCCGAACTTCCACTTCCAGCGTGCGGACATCTACAACAAGTTCTACAACCCGTCGGGCACAGTGCATGCTGATGCTTTCACCTTCCCTTTCTCCGACGACAGCTTTGATTTTGCCTTTGCCACATCTGTTTTCACGCACATGCCGCTGCCCGCCGTCGCTCGATACCTCGATGAGACCGCGCGGGTGCTCGCCCCGGGCGGGCGGGCGTTGGTGACCTTGTTTGTGTGGAATACCGAATCCCAGAGGTCGGTTGCGCAAGGCAAGCCGTCTCAGGACTATCTGCAGAAAAACTGGGGAGTGCAACCCTTTCGTCCGCACGGCGATTTGATCGTCGTCGATCCCGAAGTTCCCGAGGCCGCCATCGCGCTTCCGCAGGAAGGCTGGGATCAGGCAGTGCGCGATGCCGGCCTTGAGCAGGTGGGCGACGTGTTGTGGGGGAACTGGTGCGGGCGGAAGCCCTTCACGAGCTACCAAGACATCGTCATTCTGCGCAAGCCAGGCTGACGCAACGATCCGACCGCCGGCATTGAAACTCCACCGGTGTAGGCGGTCCCGGTCGCTATGCGGCCGGCGAGTCTCCGCGTGATCACTCTCCCATCAAAGGACCTATCAATGAGTCGCCACGTTCGTAGATCAGCCTGTGCGCTCGAGGCTGGCAAAATTCTCTAGGAAATCCGCGGCGGCAACGACGCCGGCAGCCGGCTTAGTTATCCGAGGGGCTATCTCTCGGGCTCGAGCAGCATATTCCGGCTGAAGAATGACGCGAAGATCCGCAATCAGCGATGTTCGGGTGGTCTCCGAGAAGCGTCGGCCGAGCCCGAGCCCCAGCCGTTTGACTTGAGCCGCCCATAGCGGCTGATCGGCCCATGTCCAGAGGATCAACATAGGCAGGCCGGCTCGCAAGCCAGCCGTGGTGGTTCCTGCTCCACCGTGGTGGACGACCGCGCGACAGGCGGCAAAAACCGTGGCGAAATTGAGCGCACCGACGAGTTTCACGTGGTCGGGGGGCGAGATGTGGTCCAGGTCCCTTCCGCCGGCGTAAATCAGGGCGCGCTCGCCCAGTTCCGCGCAGGCCGCCGCGATCACGTCGACCGTGGCGTCGAATGATTGAACCGGTGTACTGCCGAAACCGAAGTAAATCGGCGGTCGACCCGCGGCGATCCACGACAAGACGTCTTCGTCCGCGTCTGTTGTCAGTTCCATTGCGAGCGCCCCGACGAAGGGGCGTCGCCCGCCCCATTTTGCCCATTCGGCTGCCAATCCCGGAAAGAAGACCTCGTCGTAACCCTGAATCTCAAGTGATCCACGTTCTGCGATCCGTCGAGGTAACCGTTTTGTGGCCTTCGGCAAGCCTAAATCACGACGCTGCGCGTCCTCCACGTGTTTTGTACAACGCCATTGCACCCACTCAAACAACGTCAATGCGGAGCGAACCAGTGGCGGCGGTAGGGCCGAAAAAAGCTGGCCGTTGACCCGCACAGGATAATAATGCAGCGTCGCCAGAGGAATGTTATAGCGCTCGGCAACATTCGCGGCAGCTTCCGGAAAACTCTGACCAGTCAGCATCAAGTCGGCACCGTCGGCTAGCGACGCCAGCGTGGTGCTCATCTCCGCCCAATCCTTTTCGAAGGGTTCTGCGGCTAACGGCACCACAGTTTCGCGTACTAATTTCAACGGATTTTGTAACTTCAAGAAATTAGCCGGAAAATTCTCCCAAAAGTTCTGCAGAAAATCCGTATTTAACGCCGCACGCGAATCAGGCCCGTAGGCGATCGCAGGAAGCCCAGCCTGCTCGACGAATCCGACTAGATTGGGCGGGACTGCGATGCACACTTCATGTCCCCGGCGTTGCAGCTCAAGACCAGTCGCCGCGCAAGGCTCGATGTCGCCACGACTCCCGTAGCACGCCAACACGAATCTCATCAGCCGAACCCTAACCCGTAATGGTGCCCGAACATCGAGCAACGCAATCTTGCTGCTGGCACTGCGAATCTCACGCCTCTCGCCCGACCTCGTTGCGCTAGTGCAAGTCGAGCCAATTGATGCCGCAACAAAATTGGACGCCGCCGAGATGATGCAGACTTACTTTTCGGGGTGATTTTACGCTCGACGGCGGCCTTCCCTATCGCATTCACGTGGCCCGGAACCTTTTGCCCGACGTCTGCATGAGGCGGCTTTCGCGTGCAGACAGTCACCAACTCCTTCATGTGCTCAACCGCGTCAGGCCGACCGTGGGCGCTGCAGGACACAGCTGCGGGTGCTGTGCCAAGGTTCTCCGTCTGCGCGCCAACGATGTAGCCGGCTTCACGACCGCGGATCCCGCATACGGGTGTTCGGAAAGTGACCGAAAGCACCGTTGCCCATGCTGGAATTGACCGATCAGGTGAATCTTCAAGTAAGGTGATCACAAGTCCGCTATTCGTAGTCGCGATGCTCAGAGTGCATGGTATTGCACAGTAAATCACGGAGGGAAGAAAGCAACTGACGCGGCCAACCGCTGTACCCGGCGCGTAAATAAAAGCAGTGATAACGCAGGTGATCTTTTAACGAAACCGTAGTGTAACAATGACCTACAAGAAGAATGCACCCTTCTCGTCAAGGTGGTGACTTTGCATCAGGCCGATAGCGTCAGCCCGACCGCGGGAGCGCAGGATCCACGACCGCCGCGGTCGAGATTTCGCCCAGACATCGAGGGCCTACGCGCCATCGCCGTGCTGGCTGTCGTCCTATTTCACGCGGGTGTGCCCGGCATTGGTGGCGGGTTCATCGGTGTGGATGTGTTCTATGTGATTTCAGGCTTCTTGATTACCGGGCTGCTTCGGCGCGAGGTGAGCGCTCGCGGGACGGTCGGTTTGCGTGGGTTCTATGGGGCGCGGGCACGGCGGTTATTGCCGGCGTCGGCCCTGGTGGGTGTCATCACCGCAATCGGCTCTGCTGTCCTGCTACCGCCGTTGCAGGTTAAGACCGTGCTGGGTGACGGGATCGCTAGCGCACTGTACGTCAGCAACTATCGGTTCCTTCTAGATGACACCGACTACTTCTCAAATGAAATGCCCCCGTCGCCCTTTTTGCACTACTGGTCTCTGGGCGTTGAGGAGCAGTTCTACCTCGTGTGGCCAGCCCTGATCATTGGTACCGCTTGGGTCGTCCGCCGTAAGTTTTCCCGCATCCATTCATCGTCGGAACGTCCCTACCTCGTAATCCTCGCGCTGGTCACGGCGGTGTCGTTCGCACTGTCGTTCGCGGCCACTCAACCGGTGCCTGCCGTGGCGTTCTTCTCGTTGCCCACCCGGGCCTGGGAGTTGGCCATCGGCGGCTTGGTGGCCCTCACCGCTGGCCAGTGGAGCCGAATACCGGCAATGCCTGCCGCGGTCCTCGGGTGGGCGGGACTCGCGGTGATATTCCTTGGTTGCGTCCGACTGAATTCAGCCATGCCCTATCCGTACGTCGCAGCGCTGTGCCCCGTTCTGGGCTCAGCGGTTGTCATAGGCGCAGGCTGTGCCGCGCCTTCTCTCGGAGTCGAACGCGCTCTGTCCTTGCCGCCGGTGCGAGCAATCGGCCGGGTCTCGTACTCGTGGTACCTGTGGCATTGGCCAGTCCTGCTGCTCGCACCGCCGTTGCTGGGTCATCCGTTAGGACTGGTAGGCAGGGTAATTGCGGTCATTGTCTCCGGAGGTCTGGCCGCACTCACGTTGCGCCTCGTCGAGAATCCCTTCCGGTTGTCTGCTTCCATGCGCCGGTCGGCCACCCGCAGTCTGGTGCTCGGCGGTGTCGCTACTGCAATAGCGGTCTGTACGTGCGTAGTGCTGCTGGTGTTAGTACCTACCCCGACAGGTCGCGGCCCGGCAGCGCCACACCTGACGGTGAGCGGGCCTCGACCGACCGGCCAAGAGGTCGGTCCGTATGACGCTGCGGTGGCACGTGATTTCGCGCAGGTCCAGGCCGCGGTCGCAGCATCCGCTGAACTGGAAGCCGTACCCTCGAACCTGGACCCGCCGCTTGCCGACGCGGCGGCGGAAAAGAATGCCATGTTGTTGAACGGCTGTCTGAGCGAGTTCTTCACACTGGACCAACCTGAATGCGCTACGGGTGACACCGCCTCGAAAACCAGGGTGGCTCTGTTCGGTGACTCAAATGCAACGATGTGGGCTCCAGGTTTGGAACAGGCCGCCAAGCAGCGGCGCTGGCGGCTGGAAATCCTTGGAAAAGGTGGATGCCCGCCGATGGACTTGCCGATCAGCGACCCTCACCTCCGACGGGAGTACACCGAGTGCGAGCAGTGGCGCAGCCACATCCTCACCCGGCTGAAGGCCGAGCGGCCGCAGCTGGTCGTGCTAAGCATGAAGCGTCACTACGGCAACAGCTTTGGATTTCCCTCTGGTTTGACGTCATACGACTCACAGTGGCTCGATAGCATTACTCGTCTGGTGCGACAGCTGCGCGGCTTCGGTGCGAAGGTGCTGGTGTTTGGACCGATCCCAGATCCGCACTCAGCGGTGCCGATTTGCCTGTCTGGCCACCTCGACGACGCGACCGCCTGCTCGTCACCCCGGTCGGTAGCGGTGCCCGAAGCCGGCATCGCAGCCGAGACCGCCGCGACCGAAGCCGGCGAGGGACAGTATGCCGACGTCACCCCATTACTGTGCACTGCTGAGCGTTGCCCGGTGATTGTGGGTAACACCCTGGCTTACTTCGACCAGAATCACCTGACGATCGACTACTCCCGTGTACTGGGACCCGTGCTCGGCGCGTTATCCGATCTCACACTCGCCCGCGGTTGAGACGCCACGGCTGTTGGCGAACGTCACAGGAGCCCATCACGCAGCCGCCGAGCACGGGCAAACTCGGAAACGGGTGCCCGCGCGATGGTTTTCAGACGTGACCGCCGCTGTTGCCCCGACGCCGCGACCTTCACGGGCAGCGTCAACCATGTAATTAGCCACCACCATGCTGCAATCATCCGAATTCCGGTGGTTGACGCCGGATCCACGATCACCCAGGTGAGAATGCGTAAGTGGTCGAGCCAGTTGCTCCGAGTCGTCAAATTGCGCATCGATTCAGTCGCCGCTGTGTGACTGCGTACCGAAAGTTCTTGTGGCACAAAATATACTTCCGACCGAAGCATCAATCGAAACCAAAGGTCCAAGTCAACGAGTTGCTGGATATCGTCACGAAAGCCGCCCGTCGCAAGGGCCAGGCGCCGCCTAAACATGACACAGGTCGGTTCGCCTACCCAATTGGAACCCGCACCCGCCAAAGCCATCTGAGCGACTAACGAAGATCCACGATTGTGTTCTCGAAGATTGGGAAAGTAAACATGCACCGGGCGCGCTCGGCGCCTCAGGCGCCACCACGGGACATCATTATTGACTATGCGTCGGGGCGCGAAAGCCAATCCTACTGACGGATTGGTGAAACAGTGGGCAAGTGTCTGCAGCGCACCGGGGAGTAGCCAGTCATCCCCATGTACGAACTGGATGCATTCGCCACGTGCGAGTTCTAAACACTTGTTGTGGTTCCCATTAAGACCTAGCCGAGATCCGTTGCGTACCAATCGGTCTCCCGGTCTGAGCAACGTGGTGACGATGGCAACACTGTCGTCCGACGAATCGTCGTCAACAACCACTATCTCGAATTCGACGCCGTCCTGATCCAGGATGGTGCGTAGACAACGCGCGATCGTAGTGCCGTTGTTGTACATCGGTACGCACACCGAAACCGTCGGATTCGCTGGCTGTTCCTCCACGACAACAGAGTTCGCCACCATCGATCCACCTTACCGGCACCATCAGTATCACCTCTCGTACCCGCACTAGGGTACGAGTGCAGTCACGATGCCTGAAATCGCAGTACCGAGCTGGTCAAGTTCAAGCCCACCTAGCACTGTGCCTATTCCGATGTCCGCCACGATCGGCAAACCGAGTGCGTTGATTGGGTCACTGAGGTTGTCTGAGAAGAGGCTGGCGTCGTATGCGGGGATACTTGTAAGGAGAGCCTCAATGACGTCCGCCGTCGGGAGCAGAAAGCTATCTACCGCTGAGCCCACACCCGAGATCGCTTCACCAAGGTCATTGAGCGCTAACGTCGGATCGGCAATAAAGGTCGACAACGTTGATAGCGGATCGGTCAACGAGCCCGTCGTGCCCGACGAAGATTCGAGCAGTGAGCCGAGTGAGTCGAGCGATGCTAGCGTTTCCGGGTTCGGGCCGGTGCCCGTGAAGTCACCGATGAAGTCTTCAATGCCCTGCTGCGCTCCGTTGACCAAAAGACCAGGCAGCATTTCGACATCGCTGAGGCTCGGGAACAAACCAATCGTAGTAGCCTCGTCGGCGGCACTGGTCGACCAGCCGTACAGCGGGTCGCCGTAGCCCAGGTTGACTAGGTACGTTAGGTCGGGCTGGAGAAGATCAGCGAGCGGGTTGCCCACGATGGGGATTTCACGCAGCGGATCCAACAGCGGCAGATCAGTGGTGGGAATCATGTAGTAGTTGGTGAGGCTGTCAGCGCCGAGGGCCGCTGAACCCGGCAGCAGTTGACCCGTCGCGAGCTGCGCTGGTGTTAGATCAAGGGCCTCGGGGTGTACGGTGTCCATTCCTATGACGGCGTTGATATCGCACAATAGATCGCCCGGGTACTGGCAAAAATCTGCGTAGCCGTCGTACTCCAGCGTGTAAACCGTGGTCGGGAAGTCGTCGGCCGGAGTCGCGCCGTAGAAGTCGAGCCCCAGGCTCGGAATGTTCAGGCCCGCAAAGCGCTCGAAGATCCCTCCGTTGGGATTCATCAGGTCATCGACCAGCACGAATTGAGCGGGTAGGTCACTGGGCGTGCCGGACGGATCGAGCTCCTCCATTTCCAGCGAGGCGATAACGGAGCTTTGTGAGAGACCGAAAACATCGAACGGTTGGCCAGCCTCAAGACCCGAAGCAATGGTGTTGTTCAGGATCGTGACACCCTGGGAGACGGACGCCTCGAGGGATTCGCTGTTCACGCCGGTCACCGGATAGAACTGTTCGGGCGTAGTCAGGCCTTGAGGGTCAACGTTGGGGAAAGTGGGCTGGCCATCAAAGAGCGCCGTCGAGGGAAAATACAGAGATTGAACGTAGTCAATGTAGCTTTGGGTGGGTACCGACACGCCGCTACCCTCCATGACCTCGAACGGGACTGTCGGTTCGACGTCGACTGACGGCGCCCCGAACGCGAACGCGGGATGCAATATCGAAGTGAGCGATAACAGTCCGGCGCTTCCGCTCGTAAGCAGCACTAAGCCGAGCCATCGGCACCTATGACCACTCATTGAAGCCCCCCGAGTCAATCCTTAAGCATCTAATCTGGCGAACTGATCTTGCTGGTATCGCTGGACACAAGCCTGGCGTCTCACCTTGCCGCTGGTGGTCAGCGGAATCGAGCCTGGGGGCACGAAAACGAGATCCGCGATACTGAGGCCATGTGAGGTTGATATCGCCGAGGTCACCTCGTTTTTCACGCTGGCGAACTGCTGCAGCGCATCGTCGCCACCGGCATGATTCTTGAGTTCGGCGATAGCGACGAGCTTCTCCATGCCGTCATCAGGAACCGCTATCGCCACACAGCGGCCGCGCGTGATCAACTGAATCGTCGCCTCGATGTCGTCAGGAGAGTGGTTGCGTCCGTAGACGATCAAGAGATCCTTGATGCGCCCGATGATGAACAGTTCCTCTTCATGGAAGAACCCCAGATCTCCGGTTCTCAGCCACGGTCCCTCGGGTGTGCCCGGTGACGGATTCGACAGTTTTCCGCCGAACGTGTACTCGCTCTCTTGAGGCTTGCGCCAGTAGCCGGTAGCAACGTTGTCGCCGTGAACCCAGATTTCACCAGCGGTGTCCGCCGAGCACTCGACGTTGGTTTCGGGGTCGACAATCCGGATGATCGGTGAGCGCGGCACACCGTAGCTGACAAGCGCTGTGCCATCTGGGCTTTCACACCGCTTAGCCTGTCCGTCGGCCAGGCTGTCGGAATCGAAATGAACGATGTGCGGCTCACCAGGCTCGCGGGTCACGATGTACACCGTCGCCTCGGCCATCCCGTAGGAGGGCCGCAGCGCAGTGGCGGGAAAGTTGAATGGGGCAAACCGCTCGGTGAACCGCCTCAGCGATGCCGGTTGCACTCGCTCGCTTCCGTTGATGATGCCGAGAACACCGCTGAGGTCGATGCCGGCCAAATCCTCATCGGACGTTTTGCGCGCCGCCACCTCGAATGCGAAATTTGGGCCTGCTGAGAACGTATGGGGGTTGTTCGCCAGCATGTGCAACCAGCGCGCCGGTCGGGCCAAAAATGACACCGGACTGGTGAGCGCGGCGTGGTACCCGGCTAGAAGCGGAACACATACGCCGACCAACAAACCCATGTCGTGATAGAACGGCAGCCACGAGACAAATGTGGTGTCCGGCGGAGAAACGCCGCCAGTGTGCGCGAAATAGTCTGCAAACATCTGCTCGAAATTGGCCAGCAGATTCTTATACGTGACCTCCACTCCGGCGGGTGCACGGGTCGATCCAGAGGTGTATTGCAAATAAGCGGTCTCGGAGCGGGTATCGCGGCCAGGCCGAAAGCCGCTGCGCGACTGCAGGTCTACCGAGTCGACCTCGACCAGAGACGGAGCAGGTCCGTCGGGCTGACCTTTGATGTAGTCGGCCACGTCACCGGCCACATCGGACGTCGTGAGAACTACGGAGGGCGCCGCATCGATCAGTACCGACTTCACCCGTTCGTCGACCGCACCACCCAACGGGACCGACAGCGGAACCGGAATGAGTCCGGCCTGCAGCGCCCCGAAAAACGCGTCGATGTAGTTGAGTCCCTGGGGCGCCAAAATGACAGCTCGGTCGCCGGTCGATCCATGCAATCGCACTTCTTGCGCAACGTTCAGCGACCGCCGGTACAGCTGCGAATACGTGACGGTTTCCGCGACGCCTTCCCAATCCCGCTCGTAATCAGTGTAAGTGAAGGCCTTTTCATTGGGCTGCAGACTGGCGCGTTCACGCAGAACACTGGGAATGGACGGTTCGGCCACACCGTCACCTTACCGGCGCAGGTACGGGCCGCAATCGCTAACCGAAATCGAAATACGTTGCCTGGCAATGACTGACGTATCAATCAGTTAGCGGATCGTCCAGACAGGGTGGTGGTTGGCCGTCCGGCGGCCAGCTCGCCACGTCATCCTCCAGCGGAACGTTCAAACTCTGCAGGATCGACGCGACCATCCGCCAGGCGCTGATCGCGGTGACCAGCTCGACCAGCGTGGCCGGGTCCGTGCCGAACTCGTGCTTGCACGCGGCCCAACTCTCCGCGCCTACCGAACCGTCACGCACCACGTCGTCGGTGGCTGCAAGCACGGCACGCTCAGCCGACCCGAATGCATGATAAGACTGCCAGTCCCGGACGCCCGCCAGATCATCGGCGCTCACGCCGACACCCTGCGCGACGCGCCAGTGCTGTGACCATTCGTATTCGCACCCGGTGAGCCAAGCGATGCGCATGATCGCCAGTTCGCGCAGACGGCTGTCCAACGTGCCCTGCCACAGCATTCGCGCCAGCAGGTCGTTGAGGCCGGACGCCAGTTTCGGATGGTTCAACAGCACCTGAAAAATGGCCAGCTCGGCCATGTAGTCGGGCACACCCGCTTCGTCGGCGGCGGCTTTGGCCTCGTCAACCGGGAGACGGGGAACGCGGGCTTGTTTGCCGGGCATCACGCTGACTCATTCAAAATCGTTAGCCTGCAACAGCTCCCGGCTCGGACAAGGGCGAGCCGAAGTCGGCCACCCGCTCGAAACCGTGTTTGCGCGCCTCGGCGGCACCGAGCCTTGCCAGGGCGTTCGTTGCGACGAACCCGGCGTGATCAAGAACCACGAATGGCGACAGCAGTCGGTTGTGGACGAATCCGAACGCCAAACCGCTGTCCGGGTCGGCCCAACCCAGCGAACCGCCGAGGCCGACATGGCCGAAACCCGGTATCGCATCGAACGGCAGGCGGTGATAGCCGAGGTGGAATGCCAGCGGGATCACCAGGTTGCCGTCCGGCCGCAGGCTTCGTCGACCGCTGAGGCCCGCTGCGATCTCGCGGGACAGGAACTGCTTGCCGTCGATGCGGCCGCCGTTGGCGATCGCACCGTACATCCGGGCCAGTCCACGTGCCGTCGCCACGCCATTGGCCGCCGGAATCTCCGCATCCAAGAGCGGAATATCGCCTTGTGCAACAGCTTTCACGCCGGGGAAGTACATTGAGCCGAAGCCTGCGGACATTCGTAACGCGGCGACTTTCGGCGCTACCGCGTTGAATATCGGATTCTGAATTGCGCTCTGCGGCATGATGATCTGAGCGGCACGCGTGGGCGCCTCGGCCGGTGGCCGGCCGAGGTGCAGGCCGTCGGCGCCGAGCGGCTCTGCCAGTTCTCGTCGGAACAACTCCCGCATCCCCGTACCGGTGACGGCGCGTGCCAGTCCCGACATCAGCCAGCCGTACGTCAGCGCGTGGTACGCGGAGCGGCCGAACGAGTAGCCCGGGCGTGCCGCCGCAAGTCGTTCTTCCATCAGTTCGTGGTTGAGCAGATCCTCCTTGCGGGCGCCCCGCAACGCCGACAGACCGGCTTGATGGCGCATCACCTGACGTACGGTGATGTTCGATTTGCCGTTCGCGCCGAACTCCCGCCAGTATTCGGCGACCGGTGCGTCGTAGTCGATCAGTCCGCGATCCACGAGGCGGTGGATGACGGTGGACGCCATGCCCTTTGTCGCCGAGAAGACCATCGTGCCGGTGTCGGCCGACCACGGCTCCCGCCCTCGCCGGTCTGCCCAGCCGGTCCATACGTCCACGACGGGCTCGCCGTCGAGATAGACCGCCAGCGCCCCGCCACCGAATCGGCGGCCTGGGAACATGCTGGCGAAGCTGCGCACCGCGCAGGCGAAATGAGGGTCGGCTGCGCCGTGGACACCACGCGGCAGCACCGACCGGCGATTACCCGCCTCTTCGAGGGTCATGTTGAAAGAATCTACCTTTACAGATTGGATACGACTTGAAATTTACCCATCCGTTATTGATGCGAGCTCCAGTATTTGCTGGGCCGCCAGAGCCGGCGTCAATTCTCCTGTGAGCACCTGACGCTCGACATCAGCGCGGGCTTTGCGCACCGCCGGGTTGGACAACACTCGGTCCAGCACCGTGTCTCGAACCAGCTGCCAGGTCCAGTCGACTTGCTGAGCTCGCCGCCGCGCCTCGAAGTCCCCCGACTCAGTCAACACGTCGCGGTGTCGCTCGACGGTCTGCCATAGCTCCTCGAGGCCGGTGCCCTCCAACGCACTCATGGTGAGAACCGGCGGGCGCCAGAGGGTCTCGCGCGGATAGATGAGGCGAATCGCACCGGACAGCTCGCGGGCGGCTGCGCGCGCCTCCTGCAGGTGATCGCCGTCGGCTTTGTTGACCACCACGATGTCGGCCAGCTCGAGAACACCTTTCTTGATGCCCTGCAGCTGATCGCCGGTACGCGCCAGCGTCAGGAAGACGAAAGAGTCGACCATGTTGGCCACCGCCACCTCGGACTGGCCGACACCGACGGTCTCCACCAAGATCACGTCGAAACCGGCCGCCTCGAGTAGCACGATGGTTTCGCGGGTGGCCTTGGCCACGCCGCCGAGTGTGCCCGACGTCGGCGACGGGCGAATGTAGGCATCGGGATGCACTGCCAGCCGCGGCATCCGGGTCTTGTCGCCGAGAATCGATCCGCCGGTGCGAGTCGAGGACGGATCGACGGCGAGCACCGCCACCCGATGTCCGCGCTCGATCAAGTACATGCCCAGCGCCTCGATCGTGGTCGACTTGCCGACGCCGGGAACCCCGGTGATACCGACATGCAAAGCGCTGCCGGCCGCCGGCATCAACGTCAGCAGCAACTGCTGCGCCTCGTCGCGATGATCAGCACGAGTGGACTCGACGAGCGTGATCGCCCGCGGCAGCGCCGCACGGTCGCCACCGCGCACCGCCGCGGCGAGTTCGTCTATGCCATCGCCGTTTTCGGTTGCCATATGGCTAGAGGGTGTGCCCGAGACGCTCGGCCAGTTTGTTCAGCAGATCGATGGCGGCATCGGCGATGACCGTGCCGGGCGGGAAGATCGCCGTGGCGCCTGCGGCGTACAACTCGTCGAAGTCACCCGGCGGGATGACCCCGCCGACGACGATCATGATGTCGGACCGGCCCACCTCAGCCAGCGCATCCCGCAGTGCCGGCACCAGCGTGAGGTGCCCGGCCGCCAGTGACGACACGCCGACCACGTGCACGTCGTTGTCGGCGGCCTGCCGCGCCACCTCGTCCGGCGTGGAGAACAGCGAGCCGACGTCGACGTCGAATCCGATGTCGGCGAACGCTGTTGCGATCACCTTCTGTCCGCGATCGTGACCGTCCTGGCCCATCTTGGCCACCAGGATTCGCGGCCGCCGGCCCTCCGCCTCGGCGAACTTTTCGACGAGTTCGGTCGCGGTTGCCATGTTTTCGGCCTTTCCAGCCTCGTCGCGGTAAACCCCTGCGATGGTGCGGATCTCCGCCTGGTGGCGTCCGTATACCCGTTCCAGCGCGTCGGAGATCTCACCGACAGTGGCCTTGGCCCGCGCCGCGTCGATGGCCAGTGCCAGCAGGTTGTTGCCCAGTCCGTCGTCACCGGCCCGGCCGTGGGCCTCGGCCGCCCTGGATAGTTCGGCCAATGCGGCGTCGCAGGTACCTTGATCCCGATCAGCCCGCAGCTCTTGGAGTTTGGCCAGCTGCTCGGTGCGCACCCGGCTGTTCTCGACCTTGAGGACCTCGACCTCCTGATCCTCCTCGACCTGGTACTTGTTGATCCCGATCACCGGTTGGATGCCGGAGTCGATACGAGCCTGCGTCCGAGCGGCGGCTTCTTCGATGCGCAGCTTCGGAATACCGTCGCTGATCGCCTGCGCCATACCGCCGTGCTCGGCGACCTCCGCGATGTGGGCTCGCGCTCGCTGCGCGAGTTGATACGTCAGCCATTCCACGTAATACGAGCCCGCCCAGGGGTCGATCGGCCTGGTCGTACCCGACTCCTGCTGAAGCAGCAGCTGCGTGTTGCGAGCGATCCGGGCGGAGAAGTCGGTGGGCAAGGCCAGCGCCTCGTCGAGGGCGTTGGTGTGCAGCGACTGGGTGTGACCCTGCGTCGCCGCCATCGCTTCGACACAGGTGCGCGCGACATTGTTGAAGGCGTCCTGCGCGGTCAGCGACCAGCCCGAGGTTTGCGAATGGGTGCGCAGCGACAACGATTTCGCACTCTTCGGGTCGAACTGTGCGACCAGCTCACTCCACAGCAGCCGGCCCGCCCGAAGCTTGGCCACTTCCATGAAGAAATTCATGCCGATGCCCCAGAAGAAGGACAGCCGCGGTGCGAACTTGTCGATGTCCAGATCCGCCGCCAGACCCGCCTTGATGTAGTCGACTCCGTCGGCGAGCGTGTAGGCCAGCTCCAAATCCGCTGTCGCACCGGCCTCTTGGATATGGTAACCGGAAATCGAGATGGAGTTGAACTTCGGCATCTTGGCGCTGGTGTAGGCGAAGATGTCGGAGATGATGCGCATCGACGGCTTCGGCGGGTAGATGTAGGTGTTGCGCACCATGAACTCTTTGAGGATGTCGTTCTGGATCGTCCCGGCCAGCTTTTCCGGCGGCACCCCCTGCTCCTCTGCGGCCACGACGTAGAGCGCCAGGATCGGCAGCACGGCGCCGTTCATCGTCATCGACACCGATACGGTCGACAAATCGATGCCGTCGAACAGTTGGCGCATGTCCAGGATGGAATCGATGGCCACACCGGCCATTCCGACGTCGCCCGCAACGCGCGGGTGATCCGAGTCGTAGCCGCGGTGAGTGGCGAGGTCAAAAGCCACCGACAGACCCTTCTGGCCGGCGGCGAGGTTACGTCGGTAGAACGCATTGGACTCCGCGGCGGTGGAGAACCCCGCGTACTGGCGGATCGTCCACGGCTGGTTGACGTACATCGTCGGGTACGGGCCGCGAACAAACGGCGGCTCACCCGGGAAGCTGTTCAGTGGATAGCCGTCGGCCTCGGCCGCTGCGCGGTCGGCCGCGATGTACACAGGTTTGACGTCGATGTCTTCCGGTGTGTGCCATACCAACTCATCGGGGCTGTACCAGTGTGCCGCTGCCGCGGCGGCGATGTGTTCTTCGACGGCGTCCTCGGTCGGCGTCGGCACTGTGCGGTCGCCGTGCAGCGGGACATCGGAGAAGCTGCCTACGACAGGTGCGGTGGTCGTCATCGTCGTTATGCCCCCAACTGGCTCAGCAGGCCCGAAAGCGCTTCCACCGCATTGATCTTTGCGGTCAGAAATTCGTCGGGTTGGTGTTCGGCGTCTGCCACTGCCTTGGCTGGACCGGCCAGGCAGACGTGGTCGATTCCCGCGCGGCGCGCCGCTTCGACGACCGCCGCCGCCTCGCCGCCGTAGCGGTTGTCGGTACCGCAGATCACCGCGACTGCGGGCGATCCGGCGTCGGCGACGGCCTTCGCGACGCCCTCGGCATCGACTGTCCCGGGGTTGATCGTTTCGATACCGCCGGACGCCAGCAGATTCGCTGCGAAGGTCGTGCGGATGTTGTGTTCGGCCAAGGGGCCCAACGGCAACAGCAACACTCGCGGCCGGGCGCCGGTGTGGTCCAGGTAGGCGTCGGATCGATCCCGCAGCGCTTCGAACTGCACCGCGTAGCGCACCAACTTGCCTGCAGCGAGTGGCGAGTGCAGCGAATCATTCTGCGGCAGAGCCGGTTCGCCCAGGTTCGGGTATTCGTTGACACCGGTGATGGCGGTCCGGCGATGCGCGACGTCGTCGGCACGTCGAGTCGCGACGTCCCCGATCTGTTCGGAGATGTAGTCGTGCGCGTCGATGAAACCGCCACGTTGCTCGATAGCCTGGAATCGCTCCCACGCCTGCTGCGCCAGCTGTTCGGTGAGGTCTTCGACGAACCACGATCCGCCTGCCGGGTCCAGGACGCGACCGACGTGCGATTCCTCGAGCAGCAGAAGCTGCACGTTGCGGGCCATCCGACGCGCGAAACTGGTTGCCATGCCGGGGAATCCGCCGGGGATTGCCACGTCGAAGGGGTATACCAGCACGGTGTCGGCACCACCCACGCCAGCGCCGAACGCCGCGAGTGTGCTGCGCAGCATGTTCACCCACGGATCACGCTGGGTCATCATCGGCAGCGAGGTCTCGGCGTGCAGAACCGCCGCTCCGCCGTCAGGCTCGCCGACGACCTCGGCAACCCGCGCCCAGAGTTGACGCAGGGCCCGCATCTTGGCGATGGTCAAGAACTGGTCGTCATCGGCGGCCAACCGGAAGCTGATCTGCCGCAACGCATCGCCGATCGAAAGGCCGGATTCGGTGAGTACCCGCAGATAGGCCACCGCGGCGCCAACGCTGCCCGCCAACTCCCAGGTTGCGTTGGCGCCCAGGTTGTGAAATGCCGGACCGTCGACGGTGATCGCCCGCACCCCATGGTGTTCGGCTACCTGCTTGGCGACGGCGACGACCTCGTCGACAGGCGGGGTAGGGCGATCGCTCAGCGACGCGGTGAGCGGATCGGCACCCAGGTCGATCGACAGCGTCGCGCGCTGGTCGGGTTCCACGTCGGCAACCAACTCCTGCAGCACGTCGAACGCCGCGCGGTAATCAGCACCGGCATCGAGAACCACCGGCGCCATGCTCAGATAGACGCCGTCGAGCACCTTCGCCAGCTGTTGGGGCGCAATACCCGACTCCCCCACCCGAATCAGCAGCGCGCTGACTCCTTCGGCGAGGCCGGCGAGCACCGCCGCATTGACGTCCTCTGCCGCGACCCCGGCGACCTGGCCGGCGGGAATTGCTTCGGCGACCTTCCATCCGGACTTGACGTCGCGCAGCGCGTCGCCGCCACGCACGTACGGCCACTCGCCCGGAAGCGGTGGTTCCGGCAGTTCGTCAAGAGCGGTGTAGAGCGCCCGTATCGCGAAGCCCTCGTATGTCGAGGTCTCCAGCATCCCCTCGGGTTCGGGACCCAACGCCTCGATGTCATCAGCGTTCCGCTTCAGGCTCTTGGCCAGCACCCCGGCCACCGCGGTGCGCCATCGGGCGCGAGCCTGTGCGAGGTCTGCAGGTTCAGCGGACACATCGACTGACACCGGCGGCTCCCCATCTCAGTATGTGGCAGGTCCAACCTGACAGCCCGAACCTGGTCTGTCACCCACCCACCAGGCTAAATGATCCTCTGCGGGCCCACCGAACACCCCGCGGCCAGCGGGCTTGACGAGCTACGGAGCACGCCCGGAAGTGAGGAGTACCTTACTCAGGTAGGACAGCTAACGTTAGGGCGATCATGCGTACTCGGCCTCAGAGCACACGCGATCAAGCCGGATCGGTGATCGTGCTTGCCGAGTTGGCGCCCGGGAGCCATGCCACGGTGATCGGCACCGTCCCACAAGCGAATCCCGCGGTGGCAAATCGGCTGGGGCAACTGGGCTTTCGGGCACGCGCCCGTGTCGATGTGATTCGTCGTGCACCGCTCGGCGACCCGACCGTCTACCGGATCCAGGACACCGAACTGTGCCTGCGCCGCCGGGAGGCGACATTGATCGAAGTCGCCCCGGAAGCCGACGAATGACAGCGTGCCACGACGTCAGCCCTACCCCGGTCGCCCTCGCCGGCATCCCGCGGGTGGCGCTGGTCGGCAGCCCCAACGCGGGCAAGACCAGCGTCTTCAATCATCTGACCGGATTACGCGCGAAGACCGGCAATTACCCGGGAGTAACAGTCGGCCGCAGCGTCGGCACCACCAGCGTGGATGGCGTCCCGATCGCGGTCGAAGATCTGCCGGGCACCTACAGCCTCGACCCGATCAGCCCCGATGAGCAGGTGGTCACCGAACTGCTCGCCGGCAGATATTCGGACATCGATCGGCCCGACGCGGTGGTGCTGGTCGCCGATGTCACGACGCTGCGACGCTCGATCCTGCTGATCGGCCAGGTGCTGCGACTCGATCTGCCGTGTCTGCTGGCGCTGACCATGGGTGACGAGCTGACCTTGCGAGGCGGGCGCGTCGACGTCGAGGCGTTGTCGACGGCGCTGGGCATCCCGGTGACCGCAGTCATCGCGCATCGCGGGTCGGGCATCGACGACCTGCGATCTCAACTGGCGTCGTTCGACGAATGGCAGCGGCCGCCGATCCTCCCGCCGGCCAGCCAGGAAGCGATCGACACCTGGGGTCAGTCAGTGCTGGACGCGGCCGATTATGTTGCGCCGCAAGCCGACCAGCGCACTCGCCGCATCGACGGTGTCCTGCTGCATCCGCTGTGGGGCACGCTGACCTTCTTCGCGGTGATGTTCTGGTTCTTCCAGGTCCTGTTCACCGCCGCCACGCCCTTGCGCGACGGCATCAGCCGCGCGCTGACTTGGCTGGGCGAGCAGGTCGCTGAGCACGTCGGCAATCCCGTCCTTCGTGGTCTGCTCGGCCAGGGCATCATCGGCGGGGTCGGCACCGTGCTGCAGTTCATTCCGCAGATCGTGTTGCTGTTCTGCCTGCTCGCGTTTCTGGAGAACGTCGGCTACATGTCGCGGGCCGCGTTCTTGATGGACCGCGTCATGGCCAAGACCGGGCTGGAAGGCCGCGCGTTCGTCGCGATGCTGTCGTCGTACGCCTGCGCGATCCCGGGCATCATGGCGACCCGGACGCTGCCGTCGTCGCGTGACCGGATCGCGACCATCGTCACCGCGCCGTTGATGACCTGCTCGGCCCGGCTGCCGGTCTACACACTGCTGGTCGGTCTGCTGGTGGCGCCGCAGACGCACTGGTGGTGGTTCAGTGCCCAAGGCGTCACGATGTTCCTGCTGTACCTGGGTGGCGGGTTCTCCGCGCTGATCGCCGCGTCGGTGGTCAAGTCGACGATCCTGCGCGGCGACCTGCTGCCGTTCACCATGGAGCTTCCGCCTTACCGACTGCCGTCGCCGCGGATGATGCTTGCCGCGATGTGGAGCGCGGCCAGCATGTTCCTGCGCAAGGCGGGCACGATCATCCTCGGCACGTCCCTGGTGCTGTGGGCGCTGCTCAATCTGCCGGTCCGCGAGGCGCAGACCCACGGGCTAACTGCGACCGACGCCACGGCATACGTGATGAACCACAGCCTCGCCGCAGACGTCGGCCACGCCGTCGAGCCGGTGTTCTCGCCGTTGGGTTTCGACTGGCGCACTGATATCGCGCTGGTCGGGTCTCTGTCGGCACGCGAAGTCTTCGTCTCGACGCTGGGCCAGGTTGCGGCGGCGACCGATCCCGAGGATCCGCGCGATGCGTTGGCCACCATGACCGACGACCACGGCCACAAGGTGTTCACCACGCCCACCGTCATCGCGTTGATGGTGTACTTCATGTTCGCGCTGCAGTGCATGTCGACGATCGCGGTGATGCGCCGCGAGACCAACACCTGGCGTTGGCCCGCCTTCGCATTCAGCTACATGTTCGTCCTCGCGTGGGTGATGGCCTTCGCGGCGCGATCGATTGCGCTGGGCCTGGGCGCATGATCCCCATCCACGCCACCGCCACCGCAAACCCGCGGCAGCTCCGCTGGGTGGTTGCGGCCGACCGACTGCCGGCCCATGGCGCGGTTCGCGCGGCGCCCGGGCGCCTGGGCGCGCTGCTGGACGACGGAGTGATCAGCGAAATCGAGCTCCGCACCGCCGATGTGCTGATCACCCTGCGGGCGGACAACAGTTGGCGCGAGCTGGGTGACGAGATCCGCGATGCACTCTGCGACGCGTTGCTGGACCCTGCGGGCTGGTTAGTAGACACCGCGCGCGATGACACCGGCCCGCTCACCGCGATGACCTCCGAGCTGCTCGCCGGTCCGATCGGCGCACTCGCGGAATCGCACGGCGGGGCGATCGAATTGATCTCGGTGGACGGCGACACCGTGCACGTACGGCTGTCCGGTGCGTGTCACGGCTGCCCGGCCGCTGCCGCCACCCTGCACGACAAGCTGCAGCGCGAGTTGCGCCGACGGTCAGGCCGCAGAGTGACCGTGTGCACTGAAAACGACTCCGTGGCACTGCCATTGGGCAAGAAGCTGCTGTCGTTGTTCGTCCGCTGACGTTTATCGACTCGTCCGCCGTAGGCTGAGGCGCGTGATGCGGCACGCCATCGACAGAATCACCGACGCGGCGCGACCGCTGGGCGTCGCCGTCGTCGCCACGATGCGGCAGGTGTCCACCCGCCGATTGGTGTCGACGGGCGCGGCGATCGGGGTCCTGGTCGCGGTCGTGCTGCTGGTCCGGCTGCCCTCGGCAGTGCAGTTGCGCGACTGGTCGATGTCGATGGGTCCGTGGTTGCCGCTGGCCTTTCTGGCCGCCCACGTCGTGGTGACGGTGTTGCCGTTTCCCCGTACCGCATTCACGCTGGCTACCGGTCTGCTGTTCGGGCCGGTGCTGGGCGTGACGCTGGCAGTGGTCGCCAGCACGGCCAGCGCGGTGATCGCGCTGCTGCTGGTCCGGGCGACCGGCTGGCAACTCGGCCGCCTGGTTCGTCATCGGGCGGTGGAGACGGTCGATGGCCGACTGCGCGATCGTGGCTGGGTTGCGGTCCTGTCGCTGCGACTGATCCCCGCGGTGCCGTTCGCGCCGCTGAACTACGCGGTCGGCGCGTCCGCGGTGCGGGTATTGCCCTACACACTGGCCACGATCGCGGGTGTGCTTCCCGGGACGGCGGCCGTGGTGATCTTGGGTGACGCGCTCACCGGTCACGTCAGCCCGCTGCTTTTTCTGGTGTCGTTGTGCACCGGGTTCTTCGGAATCGCGTTGTTGGCGTACGAAATTCGTCAACATCGGCGGGATGAGCAAGCACAGTCGGCCGACAGCGACGATGCTGCCGAACCGGCGATTCGCGGCTGACCGGTTCCCGGGTCAGGTCGGCTCACGGATTCGGCGCGTTTGCCTCCGCGCGATCCTCGCAATACGTGCTGGTCGTCTATAGAATTGGGCCACTGCACCAATTCGCAAAGGCAAGACGGCGGCATGGTGTTCGCCGTCGGTGATCTCCGCGTAGCCGACTAGGTAGCTAGTAACCAGCGTGGTGAAGGTCTGGGGAGGCACACGCACCATGGATGTTAAACGTTTAGCCGCCGCGGCGGCGATCGCCGCCGGCGTCGGCATGTCAACACTCGCCGGCGGGGCAGGGTTCGTCAACGCTGCCTCGTTGGAGCCATTTCCGTCGGCCCCGGCCTTCCAACCGGATCCGGGTGTACCGCCGCCGGGCGTTCCCATTCCAGCCGAGAAGTGCTGGAGGTACGGGCGCAGTGGAGGGGGGAGCCCCCGAGGCGGCGGCGGGGTGCCGGGGTACCTGCCGCAGTGCCCTGTCGCAGCACCAGCAGGACCGCCGCCGGGCTGACCGGGTCCGAGCTTTTCGCATGGGGCGAGGCGAGACCGAGCCTGAACAGCCAGTAATTAATCCGATGGCAACATCGTTGCGCGGCGTTGCGGAGGTTGGTTCCAGCGTTAGCTGGGTACCCGCGAAGCAGCACGTGGAAGATGAACTGCCTCGGAGGGATCAACCAATCATGAACTTCAAGCGCTTAGCTGGCGCGGCGGCGATTACTGCCGCCGTCGGGATATCAACTCTGACGTTCGGGGCGGGGCCGGTTAACGCCGCCCCGATGCCGAACCCCCCATCTCCAACCCAAACCGGCACCCCACCGATCCCGGGCGGAGCGCATGTGCCGGCGACGGCGCCTACCGCGGAGCAAGGCCCGCACAGCGGAGGCGGCGGAGCCAAGAGCGGTGGCGGGGGCATGACGGGGGAACCGTCGCCGTAATCGCGTGACCCATGCCCGCCTGGGCAGTTATTCGATGTCCTCGACTAACGCACGAGCCTCCTGCTCGGTCTCCACTGTCGGGGGCGATCCTGGTAGTCGCTTGCCTGCGACTTCGGGCGTGAACACCAGCGTCACGGCCCCGACCACTCCCGCGACGATCAGCATGTAAGCCGGCACCATGACGTTGCCGGTGCCCGACACCAGTGCCTGGGCGATCAACGGGCTTGTTCCGCCGAGTGCCGATATCGAGATGTTGTAGGCGATCGCCAGCGCCCCGTATCGGATATTGGTCGGAAACAGTGCCGGCATCGTCGCGGGCGATGTGCTGTCGAAGCACAATTCCATCAGCCCGATCAGCAGCACGCCGATGAAGACCAGCGGGTAGCCGCTGCCATGCCGGATGAGCAGAAAAGCCGGGATCGACCCGACGATGAGTAATCCGCAACCCGTCCTCATGATCGGCTTGACGCCGATGCGGTCGGACAGCGCGGCGACGAACACCAGCAGCATGGCCAGGACGGTCAAGGTTGCGGTGATCATCACCAGGCCGGCGGTATGGCCGATATGGACGACGACTTTCAGGTAGGTCGGCAGGTAGCCGGTGAGCATGTAGTCGGCGGCATTGGAGGTGTACACCAGAGCCGCGCAGATGAGCATGGGGCGCCACTGCTCGGCGATGGTGCGGCGGTAGTTCTGCGGTTGCTCGCCGGCGACTTCGGCGTTGTGCTGCGCTTCCTGAAAGGCGGGTGACTCTTCGAGCCGCATCCGCAGGTAAATCGCGACGACTCCCAACGGCGCGCTCAGCAGCAACGGCACCCGCCATCCCCAGGTGAGCCAGTCGTGGCTGGGCAGCCAGCTCTGCAGCACAGTGACCAGCAAGCCTGCGGCGATGAACCCGCTGAGATTGCCCAGCGGCAGAAAACCCACGATCATCCCGCGTTTGCGATCCGGCGCCTGCTCGACGACGTACGTCATCGCGCCGACGTATTCGCCACCGGTGGACAGCCCCTGAAACACCCGTCCGACGACGAGCAGGATCGGCGCCCAGATGCCGATGGCGCTGTAGCCCGGTAGCAGCCCGGTGCCCGTCGTGCCCACCGTCATCAGCACGATCGTGATCATCAGCACCCGCTTGCGGCCGATGCGATCACCGAGCGGTCCGAAGATGAAACCACCGATCGGACGCACGACGAACGCCGCCGCCAGGGTGCTGAAGGTCGCAATCAGGTGGACCGCGCTGACGCTGTCGCCGGGATAGAACACCTGCGCAATCGTGGTGGCGATGTAGCCGTAGACGCCGAAGTCGTACCACTCCATGAAGTTGCCGATCGACGCGCCCTTGATGGACTGACGCGTCATTTTCGGGTCGGTGACCTGGATCTGATCGACGGTCCATCGGCGCCGGCGCCGACTCAGACCGGTCAACCGGCGTGCGGTATTCATCGCGTCGTTAGGTACCCACTACCTGCCGTATTGAACGTGGCAGTGATCAACAACGCTAACGAAATGTGTTCAGCATCCGATACGACCAAGCCGACCGAAAAGAGGTCATCTTGTCCGCTACAGCGCGGCTGTACTCCGTCGGTGCACGCGTCATGCGCTGCCGCAGACTCATGCGGGCTCCGATCTGGATCTTCAAGGCCCGTGCCGGGGCGGTGTTCGGCTCGCGCATGCTGATGCTGGAGCACACGGGCCGAGTGTCCGGGGCTCGGCGTTACGTGGTCCTCGAAATCGTCGGCCATCCCGCGCACGACGTGTATGTCGTTGCGTCCGGCTTCGGCGAGAAGGCGCAGTGGTTCCGCAACATTGCCGTCGACTCGCAGGTACGGGTGGTCATCGGAAGCCATCCGCCCGCGCCGGCCACGGCACGCACCTCGACACAGGCGGAAGCCGATCAGGCGCTCGGCGCATACATCAGCACGCATCCATGGGCTTGGGAGCGATTCAAAACTATGCTGGAACAGACGCTCGGCAGCCGAATCTCGGCCACTGACACGGCACTGCCCATGGTCGAATTGCGACTCGGCTAGTCCGCCGCCGGCCCTCGTACCGTCAAGATCGCGTAGGTCGCCAAAAACGATGCTGCCGGAATGACATTGACAACGCGATCGCGGACCCGCATGTGTGCGCCGACGGCGAGTACGAAGTACAGCGTCAACATTGCGGTGGTGAGCCGGGCCAACGCCGGGAATCGGCTTGCCGACAGCAATCCGATGGCCGAGGCCGCCTTCGACGCCGGCAGTATCCACCGGATTTCTTGCGGAACCCCAAGAGTGTCAAGGCTTCTCACAATCGGGGCCACCGGGATGGCACACGCGACGGCGTCGACGGCTTGGAATGCTGCGAGCCCAACGTAGGTTTTCGGCGACGCCCACGAGCTCACGTCACTGCCTGAGCTCGTGCTGTGGCGGCAGCGTGCCGTCGACGGGCGGGCGGGCGTCTGCTTCTGCCTTGGCCACCGCCTGGACGATCGCCGGGTCGGTCTCGGTGGAAAACCAGCCCGCCATGTCCTCGTCGTCGTGCTCCGCCGGAGGCGGAGTGGCATCGACGGGTGACGGCACGAAGCGGAACACCCCGTCATCGCCCGGAGCCCCGAGTAGCTTTGTGAAACCCTGCAGCGCCGTGCCGAAGTCGCTGGGCACCACCCACACCTTGTTGGCATCGCCCTGGGCGATCTGTGGCAAGGTCTGCAAGTACTGGTAGGCCAGCATCTCCGGGGTGGGCCGGCCGGCCTTGATGGCCGCGAATGTCTTCTCGATCGCTTTGGCCTGGCCCTGCGCCTGAAGATAGGCCGCCGCGCGCTCACCCTGCGCGCGCAGCATGCGGGATTGCCGGTCGGCTTCGGCGGCCAGGACCGTCGCTTGCTTGGCGCCCTCGGCGGCCAGGATCTGGGACTGCTTCTCCCCCTCGGCCTGCGTGATGGCGGCCTGCCGCATTCCTTCGGCCGTCAAGATCAGCGCGCGCTTCTCCCGGTCGGCCTTCATCTGCTTCTCCATCGACGCCTGGATCGACGGCGGCGGGTCGATGCTGCGCAGTTCCACTCGGGCCACCCGCAAACCCCAGCGGCCGGTGGCTTCGTCGAGCACACCGCGAAGCTGCCGGTTGATCTGGTCACGCGAGGTCAGCGTCTGCTCCAGCGTCATGCCGCCGACCACGTTGCGCAGGGTCGTAGTGGTCAGCTGCTCGACACCGACGATGTAGTTGCTGATCTCGTAGACCGCGGCTTGTGGGTTACTGACCTGGAAGTAGACGACGGTGTCGATGTTGAGCGTCAGGTTGTCTTCGGTGATCACCGGCTGCGGCGGGAACGACACCACCCGTTCACGTAGATCGACGCGGGCACGGACCCGGTCGATGAAGGGCACCAGCAGCGTCAGCTGCCCGCTGATGGTGCGGCTGTATCGACCGAGCCGTTCGATCACCGCGGCTTCAGCCTGTGGGACCAGCGCGACCGACTTGGCCACCACGATGACCGCGAAGATCACCAGGACGGCGAAAAGTATCAGAAAGGCCATCGGAATTTCTCCTAGTTGCTGCACAGGGGTTACGAGTTCTTCCAGACCACTGCTGTGGCCCCGTCGATATTCATCACGGTCACCAGCTCGCCGGGTTCGAACACATCACCGTCGTTGAATGGCCTCGCAGTCCACACTTGGCCATCAACTTTCACCTGGCCCTCGTCGCGCGCTACGCGATCGAGCACCAGCGCATTTTTCCCTTCCAGCGCCTTCATGCCGGTCGGAAGACCTTGCGTCGGGGTCAGCCGCCGCCGCAGCGCGGGCCGGACCAGCACCAGCAGCAGCACCGAAACCACCAGAAACACCGCGCCGTCGGCCCAGAGCGGCACGCCCAGCCAGCTTGATCCGCCCGCCGCCAGTGCGCCGCCGCTCAGCATCAGCAGCGACATATCGCCGGTCAGCGCCTCTGCGCCGGCCAGCCCAAATGCGACGATCAGCCAGATCACGGCCGCAGGCATGCCGTCAGGATAACGCGAGAGCGGCCATGCCCAGGGCGAACAACTAGACTGCGTGACCATGTGGTGCCCCAGCGCGACGCTCTCGGTATGGGCCAATGCCTGGCTTGCCGGCCAAGCCGCGCCCGACGACGTCTTGGATGCGTTGTCTTGCTGGGCCCCAACACATTCCGTGACCGCCTACGATTCTGTCGCGGCGGGTCACACCGGACTGCCCTGGCCGGACGTCGACGACGCCGGTGCGGTGTCGCTGCTCCAGACGGTCCGCACCGCAGCGGGACGGACTCGGACGGACACGCCGTCGATCAAGGTGGTGCTGCCGGTCCCCGGCGACGTCCGCGGGTTGACTCCTGGAACACAGTTCGAGCGCGACGCGCTGGCCGCCGGTGAGGCGGTGATCGTCACCCATCCCAACGACCCGAGCGTCGCGGTCGGATTGGTGCCTGAATTCGGCTACGACGAGAGCGACGACGAACTCGCGATCCCCGAGTTGTGTGCGCTGTCGTGGACCGTCTACTCGCTGCCCTGCGCCCCGGCTTTCGACCAGACCGAACTCGGCGAGGCCGAATACGCACTGCGACTGGCAGTTCGGTCGGCGGCCGATGCTCTGACCACCATCGGGTTGGGATCGGCAGGCGTCGACGTCGACGATCCGCGCGGGATGGTCGAGCAAGTGTTGGAATCCACACGGCATCACCAGGTTCCAGAGCCTGCTCCGTCGCGCGCACTGCGGGTGCTGGAAAACGCCGCACACGTCGATGCAATCATCACCGTCAGCGCCGGGCTGAGCCGTATCGGCACGCAGTCGCTGTCTGAGGCCCAGATCGCCACCGATGCGTTGCGGCCGCTGGCCGCGGTGGTGCGGTCGGCGAGAATGGCTGCGCTGACCGCGATTCTGCACGCCGCGTGGCACGGCTGATGGGGCGCTAGTCAGCAGTATCCCGCGCGACGCAATGCGGTGCCCGGCATGGTTCGCCATTGATGCTGGCCGCGCAGCCTGGCACTCGGTCGGGCCCCGTCACCCGTGCCGGCGCATCGCCGTGGCGCAGTTCGTCGATCAAATCCACTGCCAGCCGGGCGAATCGGGGATCAGCGTTCGGGGTGGACGCGCGCGCCAACGCCACCCCTGCCGCATCGGTCTGACTCCGCAACTCCTCGTCGAGGTCCCAGACCACCTCGATGTGGTCCGCGACGAATCCGATCGGGCAGACGATGCAAGCCTTGGTCCCGGTCGCGGTCAATGCCGAAATATGATCGGCGACATCGGGTTCCAACCATGGCACTTGTGGCGGACCTGACCGGGACTGCCAGGCCAGGTCGTAGTCGGTATATCCGGCCGCCGCGGCGACCAGGCTCGCCGCGTAAGCGACTTGGCGGCTGTAGAGCTGCGGGCCGCAACGCTGGTCGGCGGCCACCGGAACCGAATGCGCGGTGAAGATCAGCCGCGCGTCTCCGGACAGTTCGGCGGCCGCCGCGGCCACGGTGTCGGCGAAGATCTGCACAAACAACGGATGGTCGAAGTAGGGCCGCAGTTTGACCAGCTCCGGGGCATGCGGTCCCGCCGCCTCGCGCGCCCGGGCGATGTCCTCGACGTATTGGGTGCAGCTGGAATATCCGCTCCACGCCGACGTGGCGAAAACCGCTGCACGCCGAACGCCGTTGTCCCGCATGGTCGCAACGGTGTCTTCGATGTAGGGTTCCCAGTTGCGGTTGCCGAAATAGACCGGCAGGTCCAAGCCGCGCTCGTCGAGTTCGGCCCGTATCTGCTCGATCAACGCCCGGTTGATCTTGTTGATCGGCGATATCCCACCGAAGTGCAGATAATGCTCGGCCACGTCGTCGAGGCGTTCCGGCGGGATGTTGCGCCCGCGGGTGACGTTCTCCAGGAACGGCCTTACCTGTTCGGGCCCTTCCGGCCCTCCGAAGGAAAGTAGCAGCACCGCGTCGAAAGCGCTGTAATCCATTGGCGCCTAAAGAAGCTGAGTGCTGGCGCCGCCGTCAGCGTAGATGATGGTGCCGGTGGTCGCGGGCAACCACTCCGAGAGCAGCGCGCACACCGTCTTGGCCACCGGCGTCGGGTCCTTCATGTTCCACCCGATGGGCGCCCGCTGGTCCCAGCCCTCTTCGAGCAGCTGCATCTGGGCACCCGCTTCGTCGCCGAGTGCGCCGCCGACGATGGCGCTCATGGCCAACGTCCGGATCGGGCCCGCGGCAACCAGATTCGATCGAACGCCGTGCTTGCCCGCCTCGCGCGCGACGAACCGGTTGACCGACTCCAGCGCGCTCTTGGCCACCGTCATCCAGTTGTATGCCGGCATCGCCCGGGTCGGGTCGAAGTCCATCCCGACGATCGAGCCGCCCGGGTTGATGATCGGCAACAGTGCCTTGGCCAACGACGCATACGAATACGCCGAGATATGAATGCCTTTGGAGACATCCTCATACGGGGCGTCGAAGAACGGGTTGATCCCCATCCCGGTCTGCGGCATGAAACCGATCGAGTGCACGACGCCGTCGAGCTTGTTGCCCTCGCCGATCACCTCGGTCACGCGCTGCGCCAAAGTGTCCAAATGCTTTTCGTTCTGCACATCGAGTTCGATCAGCGGAGCCTTCTCCGGCAACCGGTCGGCGATCCGCTGGATCAACCGCAGCCGGTCGAATCCGGTCAACACCAGTTGGGCGCCCTCTTCTTGGGCAACCCTGGCGATGTGGAACGCGATCGACGCGTCGGTGATGATCCCGCTGACCAGAATCCGTTTGCCTTCGAGCAGTCCTGCCATGTCCGTCCTTTACGTCGTGCAGTCGTCAGTGACCCATGCCCATGCCGCCGTCGACCGGAATCACGGCACCGGAGATGTAACTCGCGTCTTCAGACGCCAAGAAGCTGACCACCCCGGCGACCTCGGCGGCGGTGCCGACCCGCTTGGCCGGGATGAAGTCCAGCGCCCCCTCCTGGATCCGTTCGTCGAGCGAGCGGGTCATATCGGTATCGATGTAGCCCGGGGCCACCACGTTCGCCGTCACCCCGGCCTTGGACAGCTCGCGGGCGATCGAACGGGCCATACCGATCACGCCCGCTTTGGATGCCGCGTAATTGGCCTGGTTGCCAATGCCCCAGGTGCCGGAGACTGATCCGATGAAGATCAACCGACCGAATCGCTTGCGCTGCATGCTGCGCGATGCGCGCTGGACGACCCGGAACGCCCCGGTGAGGTTGGCGTCGATGACCTTTTCGAATCGCTCTTCCGTCATCCGGATGAGGAAGGCGTCCGCGGAGACGCCGGCGTTGGACACCACCACCTCGACCGGACCCTGATGCTCCTCGACCGCGGTGAACGCCCGGTCGACCGCGGCATTGTCGGTGACGTCACATTCGACGCCGAAGAGCCCCTCGGGCGCGCCGGATCCGCGGTGCGTGACAGCCACTTTGTGCCCATCGGCGGCCAGACGCTGTGCGATCGCCAGGCCGATCCCCCGGTTACCTCCGGTCACCAGCACCGACCGGGACACGAATGGCGGTTTGACAACGGGAGTGTCGGCAACGTTCTCGGCAGCAACGTCAGTCACCCCGACAACCTATCGCCTCACCGCGGCAACGCCGAAATCGCCCGGCGTTGGTGCACAACAGCGCTACGCCGGCAACCGCCGGTTGATCAACAGGGCGGCGAGCGCGGCCAGCGCCAGCACCACCGAACCGAGACGTAGCCAGCCGACGCTGGCGTCGCCCTTGATCGTCTCGTAGCCGATCTGCTGCTGCAGTGAGGCGTAGACCTGCTTGAGCTCCTGCAAGTTCGACGCGTCGAAGTGATTGCCACCGGAGAGTTCGGCGACTTTTTTCATCGTGCTGTCGTCGACGGGCACCGGCTGGCGTTGGCCGTTGATCTCGACGAACCCATACGGGGTGCCGAACGAAATCGTCGAGATCGGCACGCCCTGGTCTTTGGCGGTGCGGGCCGCGGTGAACGCGCCCTTCGGGTTGTCCGGATTGGTCGGCATCGTCTCTTTACCGTCGGAGAACAACACGATGCGGGCCGGCGGCGGGGTGTCACCTCCACCGATCACCGCGCCGACGGTGGCGATGGCCTGCAACGCGGTGAAGATGCCCTCGCCGGTGGCGGTCCGGTCGGCGAACTGCAACTTGTCCAATGCGGCTTTCGCAGCGTCCCGATTGGTCGTCGGCTGAACCAGGACGGTCGCCGTGCCCGCGTACGCGATCAGGCCGAGGTTGATACCGGGGGTCAATTCGCCGGCGAACTCCTTGGCGGCCACCTCGGCCGCAGCCATCCGGTTGGGCTCGACGTCGGTGGCGCGCATCGACTGCGAGACGTCGATGACGAGCATGACCACCGCGCGATTACGCGGAATTCGCACGTCGTGGGTCGGCCCCGCCATCGCGATCGTGAACAGCAGCAGCGCCGCAATCAGCAGGATCGCTGACAGGTGCCGCCATCGGGTGGGCTGTTTGGGCGCAACGCTTTCCAGCAACTCCATGTTGGCGAAGCGCAGCATCCGGCGCTGCCGGGCGACCTGGGCGATGATGTACAGCGCCACCAGTCCCAGGATGAGCAGCCCGAACAAGAAGAACCATGCGTGGGCGAAGCCGGACAGCGTCATCGGTCCGAGCAACGGCAGTGTCATAAGTGGGACCGTCTTCTGGTGTTGAGACCCGACTGGTGAAAAGCGCGAGTCACTGGCGCCCCGCCAGTGCCCCGCGTCGGCGGGATTCGACGAAACGGACGATGTCGGCGATCCAGTCCCGGTCGGTACGCAGCGATAGCAGCGGCGCTCCGCAACTGCGCAATGTGCGGGACACGTCGGCGCGATGCGCCGCGGCGGCTTTGGCGAAGTCGTCGCGCAACTGCTCGTCGATGGTGAATTCGCGCGAGCGGCCGGATTCGGCGTCCTGGAGGATGACGTCGCCGATGTCGGGCAGCTCGACATCGCGGGGGTCGAGCACCTCGATGCCGAGCACCTCGTGGCGGGCGCCGATCGCACGCAACGGCCGCATCCAGTTGATCGGGCCGAGGAAGTCGCTGATGATCACGGCCATACCCCGGCGGCGTTCCGGGCGCCGCAACGCGTCGATGGCCACCGCCAGATCCCCACGGACTCCGACCGGAGCCTTGGGCATCGTGGCGATGGTGCGCAACAGCGTCTGCTCGTGCTGACGGCCAGAGCGCGCCGGCACCCGAGTGATCTTCTCCCCGTTGGCAATCAGCGCACCGAGCCGGTTCCCTCCGCCGCTGTTGAGGAAAGCGACGGCAGCTGCGGCAGCCACTGCCAGATCGCGCTTCTCGCATACCGCGGTGCCGAAATCCAGGCTGGCCGACAGATCGACCACCAGCCAGGTCTCCAATTCGCGGTCGGCGATCATCTGCCGGACGTGCGGGTGGGAGGTACGCGCGGTGACCGCCCAATCCATCCGGCGCACGTCGTCGCCCGGCTGATACTCCCGCGACTCCCCCGGCTCCGAGCCCGGGCCAGGAATCAGGCCGAGGTGGTCGCCGTGCAGCATGCCGTCGAGCTTGCGTTTGACCGTGAGCTCAAGGGTGCGCAGCGCCGCCGACAGCTTGGGGTCGTCGATCTGCCCGCGCTGCATCGACGGCGGACTGGTGGCCGCAGACGGGTCCGCCGCGGATTTCGGTTCGGTCACCGACCGCTAGCCGCACCCGCGGCCTGCATCGCCGGTGGGACCGAGTGGCCTTGTTGCGGAACGGCATTCACCTGCGGCATACCAACGGTCTGCAGAATCCGGTTGATCACGATCTCCGACGAGATCTCGTCGGCCAGCGCGTCGTACGTGAGCACCAGCCGGTGCCGAAGCACATCGGGGATCACCTCGACGATGTCTTGCGGGATCACGTAGTCGCGGCCGCGCACCAACGCCAGCGAGCGCGATGCGGCGATGATGCCCAGCGAGGCACGCGGCGATGCGCCGAACGAGATCCAGCTCTTGACGTCATTCATGCCGAGTTGCTCGGGGTGGCGGGTGGCGGTGACGACGCGCACGACGTAGTCGACCAGCGCGTGGTGCACGAAGTTGTTGGCAGCAAGGTCCTGCAGCCGCAGCAGGTCACCGGTCTCCAGGATCTGCTTGGGCTCCGGGGGCCTGACGCCCATCCGGTAGATGATCTCGCGCTCTTCCTCCGGCGAGGGGTAGCTGACGTTGATCTTGAACAGGAAGCGGTCACGCTGCGCCTCGGGCAGCGGGTAGACACCTTCGTGCTCGATCGGGTTCTGCGTGGCCATCACGAGGAACGGGTTGGGCAGCGGGAATCTCTTGCCGCCGATCGACACTTGGCGTTCCTGCATGACCTCCAGCAGGGCCGACTGCACCTTCGCCGGCGCGCGGTTGATCTCGTCGGCGAGCAGGAAGTTGGCCACGACCGGACCGAGTTCGGTGTCGAACTCCTCCTTGCCCTGCCGGTAGATACGGGTACCGATGATGTCGGTAGGCACCAGGTCGGGAGTGAACTGGATACGGGCGAACGTCCCGCCGACGACCTTCGCGAAGGTCTCGACGGCCAGTGTCTTGGCGACGCCGGGCACACCCTCGAGCAGCACGTGCCCCTTGGACAACAGGCCGACAAGCATGCGCTCGACCAGTTGATCCTGGCCCACGATGATGCGCTTGACCTCGAAGATGGCCCGTTCCAGGGTGTGCACCTCGGCGGCCAGACCATTCCCACCGCCGGACGGCGCCGCATGCGCAGGGGCCGTAGTGGGTCCACCCGGACCCGAATAGCTACCGGCGCCCGGGGGCGGCCCACCTGCTGCTGTCATCGCTCACCCTCCACGGCTAAAACCTTCCAAAGCTCGATCAGACACGAATGTCGCACGACGAAAGTCGCGGGGCAGCGGCGTGCCCTTTGTTCAACTATTCCAGGCGACTCGGGATCCGTCGACGTGGCCCATCCGGCGACCATGCAGGACCCCGGCTTCAGACGATGCCCGCATGCCCTGGACGGGTGCCTCAGTACTCGATGATCCGGGTCAGCGTCGGCGTCATACCTGACTTCCGGACCGCGCTGACTTTGACCTTGCCCGCGCTGCCGGACGCCTCCAGCATCTGGCCGTTGCCCAGATAAATGGTGACGTGCTGGCTGCCGCCCGGACCGTAGAAGATCAGGTCGCCGCGCCTGGCCTGCGACGGCTGAATGTGGCGACCGGCCTTCCACTGATCACCGGAGAACCTGGGGATCAGCACGCCGACCCCGGCGAAGCTGTACCGAACCAGCCCCGAACAGTCGAACCCGACGGTGTTGGCGCCCGAGTCGATTCCCTTGCTGGGGCCGTCGAGCGTCCCGCCACCCCAGGAGTACGGCACTCCCATCTGCGAGGCGCCGCGGCGGATCACGTATTCGATCGCCTGTCGCCCGTTTGCCCTGGGGATCTTGCTGGGACTGGTGCCGCCGCCGTCACTGCCCCCGAGGTTGAGCCCCAACCCGCCGAGGAACTGGCGGCCCAGGTCGAGGGTCGTCTGGGTGGCGCTCGCGGTGGCCTGCAGCGATTGGTTGGCGACGGCAAGCGGATCCCCGGGTGCGCCGGCGCTGATCACCGGCGGCAAGGTCGGGTCCCAGGCGCCGTCTTCGGCCTCCGCGGGAACAGCGAGGGCGATCAGTAGACCCAGGGCAGCAAGCACCGGCCAGACCGGTCTGGTCCAGCGCAGACTCCTACCATCTGTAAACCAGTGGCGCATGGGACCTTTCACGCGTCAGTATTCGATGTAGCGGACCACGTACGGCGTCATACCGCTGGTGCGGACCGGCGCGACGCGCACCTTCAGACCGACGTCGGGAGCCTCGAGCATCTGCCCCTGACCCAGGTAGAGCGTCACGTGCTGACTGCCGCCGGGGCCGTAGAAGATCACGTCGCCGCGACGCATCTGCGAGGACGGGATTTTGCGGCCCAGGTTGTACTGCGAACCCGAATAGTGCGGCAGCTTGATGCCCACGCCGGCAAAGGAGTACAGAATCAAGCCAGAACAGTCGAAGCCGGTGGTCCCGGAGCCCGAGTCGATGCCCTTGCCGGGCCCGGCGGCGGTGCCGCCACCCCACGAGTACGGCACGCCGATCTGCGACATACCGCGGCGAATCACGTATTCGGAGGCCTGCCGGCCGTATACCCGCGGGATCTTGCCGTTGGTGAAGCCGCTCGGCGTGGGGGCCAGGCCCAACTGCTGCAGGAAGCTTCGGCCCATGTTGGACGTGACTTCCGAGGACGTCGACATCGTCCCGAGGACCTTGTTGAGAATCGCGACCGGGTCACCGGGCACGTTGGCGCTGGGCACCTGAGGCAGCGTCGGGTCCCAGTCGCCCGCCCACGCGCCGCCGTTGCCCCTCGGCGTGCTGGGCGAGCCCGGGGCTGCCGGATCCCAGCGGTCGCCGGGGGACCCTGACGTTGACGCCGCCCGCGGTCCAGCACCCGGTCCGCCCGCGGGTGCCGACCAGTTGCGGGCGGCGTCGAGTCTGGCTTGGGCCGCATTTCGCTCATCGGCCAGGCGTGCAATCTCTTGCTGCTGTGCACCGAACTGACGGTGGGCGTCGGTCAGGGCCGCCACCGCTGCGTTCTGGCTGGACTGGGCGTCGACGACAGCCTTGTCGGCTTTCTGCTTGGCCAACCGCGCCGCCGAGTCCTTGTTCACTTGCTCGGTGCGCGCGCGCAGCAGGTTGTCCATCACCTGGCGCGAACTGGTTGCCAGGGTCTGGCCGGCGGCCGCGGTCGCGATCATGTCGTCGGGGCTGGCCGCGGTGAGGTAGCCGTCCGAGGGACCGTTGACGTAGCTGGCGACCGCGTAACGGTCGAATCGCTTTTGGGCCGAGGCGATTGCGGCGTCGGCATCTTTGACCGACTTCTGGCTGGCCTCGACATCGTGTTGTGCGGTCGTCGCGTTGTCCCGCGCGGTCTCGACATCGACCAGGGCCTTGTTGACGCTTTCCTGTTGTGACTCGATCCGCGCGTTGAGGTCTTGGAGATGCTGGCTGGCCTGCGCGACGTCGGCGATGAGCTTGGCCATCGTGTCGGGCCCCGCGCCCGGGTCAGCTTCGGCCAGTCCCGGGATGCACAGCAGTACAGCGACACTGAGCATCGCTGGACTCATCCGGCGGGTGAACTCGGTCGCCAATCGGATAGACGAGCCGCGGGGGTTGCGTCTCATTCGACTCGAATCTCCTTGGCTCAACGCGGGGCGGAGGGCGCTGGTCACTCATGTCCCCAGTTATCACTGGAAGCACGACTAGACCAAACACATCTCCTGCACCGTAAGTCACAATTGAACCAATGAGAACTTTCGTCACAAATTACGCATCTGTTCGTCCGTTAACTGTGACCGAACGGTGACATCACTTATTTGCCCACGATGCCGCTGCCGCGTCGACGCTATGCGACACGAGATGAATAGTGCGAGTTAGACCGCGTGTTCGCTGCCTGCAGCGGATTCGTCTACGTCGCCGTGCGGCGTTGCCGACCTCTTTGCGCGCAATTGCAGGAGTCGCGTCCCTATCACCGCTCCCAATACCCCGATGAGCACTGCGATGGTGAATTCGGTCCAGGGAAATTGCGGTGTTTCGAGCTGGTGCAGGAAATTCTGTGCCGAGACGACCGTATTGCCGGTCTTGGCGTTGTCCTCACCGATCTCCAGCGTGGAGCGCGGAAAGTGCGTGCTGTAAGTGCCGACGAAGTTCGGGCTGAGCACCAGCACGGTCGCATCGGGGTGCTGGGAGCCGACAACCGTCGCGATGTCGCGCAAGGGGGTGTCGTTCAGCGGATTGTGGTCCAGCACGACGATCTTGAGGTCGATGCCGTCGCCGTGCGCCTGGTTGATCACTTGGAGCAGCGCCGGCGTGACCGCCGACGGCGCGCTGATGTTGCTCGCAGTGACCTGCTGCTGCACGATCGCCAGGCATTGATCGGGGTTGCTCGCCGGGTCGGCACCGACAGTGCCGCAGATCTCGCCGGGAATATAGAGCGGCGGGTGCGGGGTGGTCACGGTTGACGACTTTAATCTGCCCGGCGACGACTGCGTTACAACAGGTGGCCGCGGGGATGAAACCACGGTTTTCAGATCCGCCGGAATGCAGGACAAGCGTACTGTTAGACTCGACAGCGCGCGTCGGCACCGCCCGTCGGCGGGCAGCCGCCGACCAACAGATCTCGGGAGTTGATGTGAGCAGCAAAGATTCGGTGAATTCGTTCGGAGCCCGCGACACCTTGAAGGTAGGTGAGGACAGTTACGACATCTATCGGTTGGACGCGGTCCCGGGTACCGAGAAGCTTCCCTACAGCTTGAAGGTGCTCGCCGAAAACCTGTTGCGCAACGAAGACGGCAGCAACATCACCAAGGACCACATCGAGGCGATCGCCCACTGGGATCCCACCGCAGAGCCCAGCATCGAGATCCAGTACACGCCCGCCCGGGTCGTCATGCAGGACTTCACCGGTGTGCCGTGCATCGTCGACCTCGCGACCATGCGTGAGGCCGTCGCCGATCTGGGCGGCGATCCCGACAAAGTCAACCCGCTGGCGCCCGCCGACCTGGTGATCGACCACTCGGTGATCATCGACTTGTTCGGCAGCGCCGACGCATTCGAGCGCAATGTCGAGATCGAATACCAGCGCAACGGCGAGCGTTACCAGTTCTTGCGTTGGGGCCAGGGCGCCTTCGACGACTTCAAGGTGGTACCGCCGGGCACCGGCATCGTGCATCAGGTCAACATCGAATACCTGGCCAGTGTGGTGATGGCACGCAACGGGCTCGCCTACCCCGACACCTGTGTCGGCACCGACTCGCACACCACGATGGTCAACGGCCTCGGCGTGCTGGGCTGGGGTGTCGGCGGCATCGAGGCCGAAGCCGCCATGCTCGGTCAGCCGGTGTCGATGCTCATCCCCCGAGTCGTCGGCTTTAAGCTCACCGGCGAGATCAAGCCGGGCGTCACCGCGACGGACGTGGTGCTGACCGTCACCGAGAAGCTGCGCAAGCACGGCGTTGTCGGCAAGTTCGTCGAGTTCTACGGCGAAGGTGTGGCCGAGGTGCCGTTGGCCAACCGCGCCACTCTGGGCAACATGAGCCCCGAATTCGGCTCCACTGCAGCGATTTTCCCGATCGACCAAGAGACCATCGACTACCTGAAGTTCACCGGCCGCAAGCCGGAACAGGTTGCCCTGGTCGAGGCGTATGCCAAAGAGCAGGGTCTATGGCACAACCCTGAGCACGAGCCGGCGTTCTCCGAATACCTCGAACTCGACCTGTCCGAAGTGGTGCCGTCGATCGCAGGCCCGAAGCGGCCGCAAGACCGGATCGTGTTGTCGGAAGCCAAGTCCACGTTCCGCAAGCAGATCCCCGACTATGTCGGCAACGACACGAGCAAGAAGGACTACTCCAAGCTCGACGAGACGATCGACGAGACGTTCCCGGCCAGCGACCCGGGTCAGCCGACGAACGGTCACGCCGACGACGCCCCAGTGGTGTATTCCGCCGCCAAGAACGCCAAGGGTCGGGTGAGCAACCCGGTGCACGTCAAGTCCGACGAGCGCGGCGAATTCGTGATCGATCACGGCGCGGTGGTGATCGCCGCGATCACGTCGTGCACCAACACCTCTAACCCCGAGGTGATGCTCGGCGCGGCACTGCTGGCCCGCAACGCCGTGGAGAAGGGCCTGACGTCGAAGCCATGGGTGAAGACCTCGATGGCACCGGGCTCTCAGGTCGTCACCGCCTACTACGACAAGGCCGGACTGTGGCCGTATTTGGAGAAGCTGGGCTTCTTCCTGGTCGGCTACGGCTGCACCACCTGCATCGGTAACTCCGGCCCGCTGCCCGAGGAGATCTCGAAGGCCATCAACGACAACGACCTCACGGTGACCGCGGTGTTGTCGGGCAACCGGAACTTCGAAGGCCGGATCAGCCCGGACGTGAAGATGAACTACCTGGCCTCACCGCCGCTGGTGGTCGCCTACGCGTTGGCCGGATCGCTGGACTTCGACTTCGACTCCGATCCGCTCGGGACCGACAAAGATGGCAACGACGTCTTCCTCAAAGACATCTGGCCGTCGCAGAAGGACGTCTCGGACACCATCGCCTCGTCGATCAACCAGAAGATGTTCGTCGACAACTACGCCGACGTGTTCAAGGGCGACGAGCGGTGGCGCAACCTGCCGACACCGAGCGGCAACACCTTCGAGTGGGGTTCTGATTCGACGTACGTCCGCAAGCCTCCGTACTTCGAGGGCATGCCCGCCGATCCGGAGCCCGTCGGCGACATCACCGGTGCCCGCGTGCTCGCGCTGCTGGGTGATTCGGTGACCACCGACCACATCTCCCCCGCCAGCAGCATCAAGCCGGGAACGCCTGCCGCGCAATACCTTGACGAGCACGGCGTGGAGCGCAAGGACTACAACTCCTTTGGTTCGCGACGCGGCAACCACGAGGTGATGATCCGCGGCACGTTCGCCAACATCCGGTTGCGCAACCAGCTTCTCGATGACGTCTCGGGTGGCTACACCCGCGACTTCACCCAGGAAGGTGCCCCGCAGGCCTTCATCTATGATGCGGCGCAAAACTATGCGGCACAAGGCATTCCGCTGGTAGTCCTGGGCGGCAAGGAGTACGGGTCCGGCTCGTCCCGCGACTGGGCGGCCAAGGGCACATCGCTGCTGGGCGTGCGGGCGGTGATCACCGAGTCGTTCGAGCGCATCCACCGGTCCAACCTGATCGGGATGGGCGTCATTCCGCTGCAGTTCCCCGAAGGTGAGTCGGCCGAATCCTTGGGCCTGGACGGCACCGAGGTGTTCGACATCACCGGCATCGAGGAACTCAACAGCGGCAAGACGCCGAAGACCGTTCACGTCAAAGCGGCCAAAGATGGCGGTGACGCAATCGAATTCGACGCCGTGGTGCGCATCGACACTCCAGGTGAAGCCGACTACTACCGCAACGGCGGCATCCTGCAGTACGTGCTGCGCAACATGCTCAAGACCTAGCGAAGCGGCCGTGCCCAAGGTCAGCCAGGACCATCTGGAGGCCCGGCGCCGTCAGATCCTTGACGGCGCCCGCGGCTGCTTCGCCGAGTTCGGCTACGACGGCGCCACCGTGCGCCGTCTCGAGCAGGCGATCGGCTTGTCGCGGGGTGCGATCTTCCACCATTTCCGCGACAAGGACACGCTGTTTTTCGAGTTGGCGCATGAAGACGCCGAGCGAATGGCCGACGTCGCGTCGCGCGAAGGTCTGGTTCAGGTGATGCGCGACATGCTGGCCGCACCCGACCAGTTCGACTGGCTGGCCACGCGATTGGAGATCGCCCGCAAGCTGCGCCACGACCCCGCCTTCAACAAGGAGTGGACGAAGCGGTCAGAGGAACTGACGGCGGCGACGATCGACCGGTTGCGCAGGCAGAAACAGGCCGGACGGGTGCGCGACGACATTCCCAGCGACGTGCTCCAGTGCTATCTGGACCTGGTTCTTGACGGCTTGGTGGCCAAGGTGGCCTCCGGTGAAGACTCGCAGCTGCTGACCGCGGTGCTCGATCTGGTCGAGGGCTCGGTACGACAGCGGTGATCGGCCGCGAGGCTAGCGTGCTCGGGTGCGGTGGTTAGGCCCGCCGCGGCTGCGCATCGTTGTGCCGGATTCGCGCAGCATGCTGTGGATCGATCCGTAAGATCTGCCGGTCGACGTGACCAGTGTGCGGATGCTGGCGCCGCCTTCGTAGGCGTGACGCAGTTCGCGCAGTATTTGGTCGCGTGGTTTTTTCGATTTCCTCATCGGCCCCTCCCCAGTTGAACAGACTCCCCAAAGCACACAGATTAGGAAGCCGGGTCAGTCGGCGGGCCGCTTTGACGAAATCCCCTGTTACAGCTATGAAACGCGCACCTGGCCGTCAGGCCAGCTCGATGAGATCCCGGTATTCCTCGGACCAGTGGTCCTCAGTTCCGTCGGGTAGCAGCACGACGCGTTGCGGGTCGAGCGCCTCGGCGGCGCCGGGATCGTGGGTGACGAGGACGACCGCTCCGGCGTAACTGCGCAGTGCGTCGAGGACCTGCTCACGCGACGCCGGATCGAGGTTGTTCGTCGGTTCGTCGAGTAGCAGCACGTTCGCCGTGGAAGCCACCAGGCCGGCGAGCGCCAGCCTCGTCTTCTCTCCGCCGGACAGCGTGCCTGCTCGCTGCTCGAGCTGGCTGCCGCTGAACATGAATGCTCCCAGTAGCCCGCGCAGTTCCTGCTCGCCGGAATCGGGCGCGGCGTGCCGAATGTTCTCCCACACGGTCGCGCCGTCGTCGAGGGTGTCGTGCTCCTGGGCGAAATACCCGATTTTCAAACCGTATCCGGGCTCCATCGCTCCGGCGTCAGGTTGCTCGACGCCGGCCAACAGCCGCAGCAGCGTCGTTTTGCCTGCACCGTTGAGTCCGAGCACCACCACCCGCGAACCGCGATCGATGGCCAGATCCACCCCGGTGAAAATCTCCAGCGAGCCGTAAGTCTTCGTCAGCCCGGAGGCGGTCAGTGGTGTGCGCCCACAGTTGGAGGGGGTGGGGAATTTGATCCGGGCGACCTTGTCGGCCACCCGCTCGTCGTCGAGTGCGGCCATCATCCGGTCGGCGCGACGCAACATTTGCTGTGCCGCAGCGGCTTTGGTTGCTTTGGCCCCGAGCTTGGCGGCTTGGGCGCGTAGTGCGGTGGCCTTGCGTTCGGCGTTGGTGCGTTCGCGACGCCGACGCTGCTCGTCGGTCGCACGGGCGTCGAGGTATTTCTGCCAGCCCATGTTGTAGACGTCGGCTTCACCGCGCACGGCGTCGAGGAACCAGACCCGGTTGACCACATCGGCCAGCAGTTCGACGTTGTGGCTGATGACGACCAGGCCGCCGGTGTGGTTGCGCAGGAAATCCCTGAGCCAGCCCACCGAGTCGGCGTCGAGGTGGTTGGTCGGCTCGTCGAGTAGGAGCGTGGTAGCCGAGCCGGCGCCACTGTCGCTGGCGGCGAACAGGATTCGCGCCAATTCGACGCGACGGCGCTGGCCGCCGGACAGGGTGCGCAATTGCTGGGTCAGCACGCGGTCGGGCAACCCGAGGCTCGCGCAGATGCGACCAGCTTCACTTTCTGCGCCGTAGCCACCGAGCGCGGAAAAGCGTTCCTCGAGTTGGCCGTAGCGGCGGATCGCGCGATCACGAGCGGCATCGTCGGCGACCTCGGCCATCAGCGCCTGCTGCTTTTCCAGATCGGTGAGCAGCGTGTCCAGCCCGCGCGCGGAGAGCACCCGGTCGCGGGCGAGGACATCGAGGTCGCCCTCTCGGGGATCCTGCGGCAGGTAACCGATCTCGCCGGCGCGCACCACCGATCCCGCGTACGGCTCTCCCTCGCCGGCAAGGATGCGCAGCGTAGTGGTTTTGCCTGCGCCGTTGCGCCCGACCAGGCCGATGCGGTCACCTGGTTGGATGCGCAGAGCCGGACCGTCGGCGTAGAGCAACGTGCGCGCGCCAGCGCGGACCTCGAGGTCCGTTGCCGTGATCACGGTCGCTCTCCTTAGTCAGCTGCTATTTGTCGTCGGTGAAAATCGGCGGACGCTGTTCGGCGCGCGCCGCGACGGCCTCTTCGAAATTGGTGGTGAGCAGGCGGACGAAGAGCTGCCCTAGACCCTCAGCCTGCATATGCCCTTCCAGGCTAGCGGCGTCCAGTCCACTCCACAGTGTGCGTTTGGTCAACTCGACGCCCGGCCGCGAGAACGCCGCGATCCGCTCGGCCATCGCGTAGCAGGTGTCCAATAACTGGTCGTCCGGTACTTGGCGGGAGACCAGCCCGATCCGCTCGGCTTCCTCGGCGTCGATGTCGCGTCCGGTCAACATGATCTCAAACGCCCGTGAGGAACCGATCGCCCGCGGCAACAGGTAGCTCAACCCCAGCTCAGAGGCGGTCAACCCGTTGTTGATGCCCGCGGCCCGGAAATAGGCTCCGCTGGCGGCGACCCGGATGTCGGCGGCCAGCGCCAGGCAGAGCCCGCCGCCGATCGCGGCACCGTTGACCGCAGCGATCACCGGTTGGTGCATACGCCGCAGTGCCAGGATCACATCGTCGAGAATCTGCATGGAGCGCAGTGCGTACGTCGGCCGGGTCAGCCCCGCGACGTGCGGCACATCACCGGCGGATTTGTGGTCGGCGCCCGAGGAGAAGCCCTTGCCGGCCCCGGTCAGGACGACGACGCGGACCGAGTTGTCGTAGGTGATGGTCTCCAGCGCCGCCTTGAGCGGCACCATGACGTCGAACGCCATGGAGTTCATCCGCTCGGGACGGTCCAGGGTGATCAACGCAACGTGTGGACGTGGGTGTTCCACGAGGATCATGCTCACCGGTGAACGGTAACCCGACTCGTGCAGGGCCTCTCAGGCCTGGTCGTGCTCCTGCGCTGAGATCGCGGCGTCGACGTCGAAGCTCTTGACCTGCTGCACCAGATCCTCCAGTGCAGCGGGCGGCAGTGCGCCGGCCTGGTTGAAGACCAGCTTGCCCTTCTTGAAGGCCATCAGCGTGGGGATGGAGCGGATCTGCGCGGCGGCGGCGAGTTCCTGCTCGGCTTCGGTATCGACCTTGGCGTGTACAACGTCGGGGTGCTTGTCCGCGGACGCAGCGAACGTGGGGGCGAACTGCCGGCACGGTCCGCACCAGGACGCCCAAAAGTCGACGAGCACGATGTCGTTGCCGTTGACCGTTTCGTTGAACTGCGCGGCGGTGAGGTCTTGGGTAGTCACGGGCTGTTCAACGCGGCTCGCCGCCGCTGTGTTCCCGGGGCCAACCGGTCGAATGTCCCTGGCCGCCGCTGACCGAGGCGGCGCAGGACCGCAGCGTGGCCATGGGCCGCCCGCGCCACCACTTCCACTTCCCTCATCTGCCGCACTTCCATCACTTCTGAAGCCAATCTGCACGGTGGCAGGCGTTGTGGACAACCGGCCGACCCAGCGATACACAGCGCACTCTTAATCGACCACAAGCCTGCGCTCAGCGGTGGCACCGATCGTGAAAGCCGTTGCCACAGTCGGTCTGCGCTACGCGGCCGACAATCGAAAGGACCTCGATGCCCGCCACAATTTCGACAGCCCGCTTGTCTCGCTTCGCGATGTTCGCGGTCACCGGGGCGACGGCGCTGTCGCTGGCCGCGTGCGGCAGCTCGAACAACGCGAAGCCGAACTCGGCGAGTCCGACCAGCTCGGCTCCCACCTCGTCGTCAGCACCGTCAGCGAAGGGCGCAGGAAAGGACTGGGTGACGGGGCTGATCGACTCGGTGTCTGGCAGCACAATTCAGGTCAGCCAGCGATCGGGGGCCGCCACGGTCGACTTCACGCCGTCGACGAAAGTCTCTGAGCTCACCGCCGCTCAACTCACCGACGTCACCACCGGCAGCTGCGTCAGTGTGCGCCCTGACCGGCACAGCGACTCCGACAACGCGGTCACCGCCCGATCGGTACGGATCAGCACCGCCGTCGACGGCAAATGCCCGGAGCCCAAACAACCAGCCGGCTCTGCGACCCCGCCGCCGGGCGCTGCCAATCGGCACCAGCCGACCAGTGGCCAAGTCGCGTCCGTCGCAGGTAATACCATCACGGTGAACAGCACTGACCCGAGCGGCAATTCGTCGCAGGCCACCGTGACCGTCACCGGAACGACCAAATTCACCAAGCAGACAGCCACCGACGCGCAGGCGATCGCGCAGGGCAAGTGCATTGTGGCGCATGGCACCAACGACGGCGGCGGTGCGCTGCAGGCGACGGCGATCACTGTTCAGCCGGCCGAGAACGGGCAGTGCCCTCAGCCGGGCGGCGGACACCACCGGCACTAGTACGACCGGGGCGGCTGGCGCGGTTATGTCTTGCCGCGCCAGCCTCTTTCGAACGGCAGCCGCCATGCCCGCGGGGCGATCAGCGGATGGACCGCGTTGGGTCCCCATGAATCCAGGTCGTAGGTGCGTGCCGGCGGGGGGTCCTCGAGCAACGGCGCCGACACTTCCCAGAGCCGTTCGATGCCCTCCGCGGTGTTGTACAGCGTGTGATCGCCGCGCATCGCGTCGAGGATGAGCCGCTCGTAGGCTTCGAGCACATCACCGGCGTGAGCGCTCTCTTCCATGGTGAACTGCAGGCTGAGCTTGTCCAGTTTCATTCCCGGTCCCGGCCGTTTGCCGTAGAACGAGAGCGACATCTTGGACACGTCGGCGAGGTCAAAGGTCAGGTGGTCCGGACCCTTTGATCCCACACCGGATCCGGCCGGAAACATACTTCTCGGCGGCTCATGGAACGCGATCGAGATGATGCGCTGCCCCTCGGCCAGGCCTTTGCCGGTGCGCAGGAAGAATGGGACGCCCGCCCAGCGCCAATTGTCGATCTCACACCGCAACGCAATGAAGGTTTCGGTATCCGATTCTTCTGACACCCCGGCTTCGTCTCGATAGCCCCGGTACTGGCCACGCACCACGTGGTTCGGATCAAGGGAACGCATCGAGCGGAACACCTTGTTCTTCTCGTCGCTGATGGCCGCTGACGCAAGCTCGGTCGGGGGTTCCATGGCGACGAACGCCAATATCTGGAACAAGTGAGTAACCACCATGTCCTTGAAAGCCCCGACGGACTCGTAGAACTGGGCCCGAGTTTCGACCGTCAGGCGCTCCGGCACATCGATCTGGATGTGGTCGATGAAGTTGCGGTTCCAGATCGGCTCGAACAGCCCGTTGGCGAATCGGAAAGCGAGGATGTTCTGGGCGGCTTCCTTGCCGAGGAAGTGGTCGATCCGGAAGATCTGCTCCTCGTCGAAGCGCTCATGGATGGCGTCGTTGAGCTTTCGCGCGCTGGCCAGGTCGATGCCGAACGGCTTTTCCATGATGAGGCGGGAATTGTCCGCCAAGTCTGCCTTGATCAACGTGTCCATCACCGGCATCACCGCGGACGGCGGGACGCTCAGGTAATGCAGCAGACGAGCGTCGCCGCCCAGAATCTCTTTCTGCTCGGCCACCGCCCTTGCCAGCGCCTCCGGGCCGTCCTGCTGTGAGACGAAGGCCAGGTTCGAAATGAACTGATCCGCGAGCTCTTCGGAGACTTTGTGGTGGGCGAACTCGTGGCAGGCTTTCTGCGCCTGCTTACGGAAAGACTCGGTGTCGAGTTCGTCGAGTGAGGTTCCGATGATGCGGATCTCAGGGGCGAGGTGCGACGTGGACAGATGCAGTAGACCGGGCAACAGCTTCCTGCGCGCCAAATCGCCTGTGGCACCGAACATCACAACGACGTGCGGTGCGATTGTCTGCTCCGTGGACCCTTGGGCTTTCGCGGCATCCGTCACGAAATCGATCGTAACGAAGGTCGGTCGGATTCACATCTTGCGGAGGTGAATATTGTGTCTCCGCCTGAAGCTGTCCGGACAGCTTCAGGCGGAAACCGATCACATGGCCTGGAAACCCCAGGGAACCTGGTACCAACCGGATTTGTCCGAGTACGCCCAGCCGCAGGGTGTGAGTTGCTGATGCCCATCATCGGCCGTTACCCAGCACTTCGGCCCGTTCGGCTCAGGTCCGGGTGCGGGTTCGGGTGCCGGGTCTGCATGAGCGATGCCGCTGCCCAACAGCGCTGAAGCCGCGCAGGCCGCAACGAACATCATTTTCCTGGTCATCTGGCAGTCCCTTTCTTTGCGGTACCTAGATATTGTGAGGCCAAGTCCCGACCGGCGCTACCTTGCAGACCTCGACCGCAAATGTTTTTCGAGCCGTTAACAAACAACATCCGTTTCGGTGACCGCGCGTCGCGGGGCTTTTCGGATTCAGCGCCGTCAGACGGTGAAACCCAGTGCGCGAAGTTGATCGCGACCGTCGTCCGTGATCTTGTCCGGGCCCCACGGCGGATTCCACACCCAGTTGATGCGCAATTCGTCGACCAGACCGGCGCCGATCAACGCGTTGCGAGACTGGTCTTCGATGACATCGGTCAGCGGACACGCCGGCGACGTCAATGTCATGTCGATCAGCGCGACGGTGCCCTCCTCCGCGTCTTCGAGGTTCACGCCGTAGACCAATCCGAGGTCGACGACGTTGATGCCGAGTTCGGGGTCGACGACGTCACGCATCGCCTCCTCGATGTCGCCCAGCAATTCGTTGTCGGGCGCTGCGATTTCGCTCATCCTTCGACCTCCTCGACGTCATCAGAAGCGTGGGCCACTGCATGTTTTTTCACGCTGGCCTTCGCCAGCGCATCCTTGAAAGCCATCCAGCCCAGCAGTGCGCATTTCACCCGCGCCGGATACTTGGCCACGCCGGCAAATGCGACGCCGTCACCGATGACGTCTTCGTCGCCTTCGATGTTCCCTCGGGAGGACACCATCTCGGTGAAGGCGGTGACCGTCTTCAGCGCCTGCCCGACGCTGTGGCCGATCACCTGCTCGGTGAGCACCGAGGTGGCCGCTTGGCTGATCGAACAGCCTTGGCCGTCGTAGGAGACGTCGACGACCTGCTCGCCGTCCTCCGATAGCGCGACGCGCAGCGTGATCTCGTCGCCGCACACCGGATTCTTGTGATAGACCTCGGCGCCGAACGGCTCACGCAGCCCGCGGTGCTGCGGATGCTTGTAATGATCGAGGATCACGTCCTGGTAGATCTGCTCGAGACGCACGACCGTTCACTCCCCGCCGAAGAACTCGATGGCATGACGAACGCCCGCCACCAACCGGTCGACCTCGTCGAGCGTGTTGTACACGGCGAACGATGCGCGCGCGGTGGCGGCGACAGCGAATCGACGGTGCAACGGCAGCGCGCAGTGGTGGCCGACCCGGACCGCGACACCGTCGTCGTCGAGCACCTGGCCGACATCGTGTGCGTGCACGCCGTCGACGACGAAAGACACTGGGGAGCCACGATTTTCCAGATCCGTGGGCCCGATGATCCGCACCGCGTCGATACCGGAGAGGCCGTCGATCGCGGCGGCCACCAATTCACGCTCATGGGCTTCGACAGCGTCCATGCCGATGGCACCGAGGTAGCGGGCCGCCGCAGCCAGCCCGATGACCTGGGAGGTCATCGGGGTGCCGGCCTCGAATCGTTGCGGCGGCGCAGCGTACGTGGTGGCTTCCATGGTCACCGTCTCGATCATCGATCCGCCGGTGAGGAACGGCGGCATCGCACTGAGTAGCTCACTACGGCCGTACATCACGCCGATCCCGTGGGGGCCCAGCATTTTATGACCGGAGAATGCGCCGAAATCGACGTCGAGCGCATAGAAGTCCACCGGCTGGTGCGGCACCGATTGGCAGGCGTCCAGCACCGTCAACGCACCGACGGCTTTGGCCCGCTCGACGAGCTCGGCAACCGGGGCGATCGCGCCAGTGACATTCGAATGGTGGCTGAAGGTAACGACTTTCACGTTGCCATCGAGCTGCAGCGAGTCCAGGTCGATGCGGCCGTCGTCAGTCACGCCGTACCAGCGCAGCGTGGCGCCGGTGCGCCGGGCCAGCTCCTGCCACGGGACGAGGTTCGCGTGGTGCTCCAACTCGGTGGTGACGATGACGTCACCGGGGCCGACAGCTCGTTCGAAACGGTTGTCCCCCAAAACATACGACAGCAGGTTCAACGATTCGGTGGCGTTCTTGGTGAACACCAACTCGTCCACGTCCGCGCCGACGAAGTCGCCGATGTCGGCGCGACCCTGCTCGTACGCGTCGGTCGCCTCTTCCATCAGCTGATGCGCCCCGCGGTGCACTCCCCCGTTGGAGGTCGTGAGGAATTCCCGCTCGGCGTCGAGTACCTGCACCGGGCGCTGCGACGTCGCACCGGAATCCAAGTAGGCCAACTGGTTTCCGCCCCGCATAACACGCGACAGAATTGGGAAGTCGGCCCGGATCGCCGAGAGGTCCAGCGCCGCGGGTCGGGTGACCGAGACAGTCATGTCAGGACCGTCATGTCAGGCCTCCGATGTGGCCGGCTGCGGCGATCGCAAGTGCGGCGAAGCCGGGCGCAGCGGGTCGCCGCCATCATTCTGGGTAAAACGTTCGTAGCCGTGCTCTTCGAGCGCGTCGGCCAATTCCGGGCCGCCCGATTCGACGATCCGGCCGCCGACGAAGACGTGCACAAACTGCGGCTGGATGTAGCGCAGGATGCGGGTGTAGTGGGTGATCAGCAGGACTCCGCCGTGCTCCGCCGCCGCGTAGCGGTTCACGCCCTCGCTGACCACGCGCAGCGCGTCGACGTCCAGACCGGAGTCGGTCTCGTCGAGGATCGCGATCTTGGGCTTGAGCAACCCGAGTTGCAGGATCTCGTGACGCTTCTTCTCGCCACCGGAGAAGCCCTCGTTGACGCTGCGTTCGCCAAACGACTGGTCGATGTCGAGATCTTGCATCGCCGCTTTGACTTCCTTGACCCAGTGCCGCAGCTTGGGCGCCTCGCCCCGCACCGCGGTCGCGGCCGAACGCAGGAAGTTCGACATCGACACACCGGGCACCTCGACCGGGTACTGCATGGCTAGGAACAGGCCTGCGCGGGCGCGCTCGTCGACGCTCATGTCCAGCACGTTCTGTCCGTCAAGGGTGATCGAGCCGGAGGTCACGGTGTATTTGGGATGGCCGGCGATCGCGTAGGACAGCGTCGACTTGCCGGACCCGTTCGGGCCCATCACGGCGTGGGTCTCGCCGGACTTGACCGTCAGGTCGACGCCCTTGAGGATCGGGACCTCGTCACCGTCGGGCGTGAAGACCGAGGCGTGCAGGTCTTTGATTTCCAGAGTTGTCATGGCTTGTCGCTTCTCTCGTCGTTCAATCGAGCCCAGCGGTGATCGCTAGTTCTCGTTCAATGGCTTCGGTCAGGCGCTCACGCACGGCTGGGACGGCGATCTTCGCGATGATCTCGTTGAAGAAGCCGCGCACCACCAGGCGGCGGGCCTGCGCTTCGGGTATTCCGCGGGCGCGGAGATAGAACAGCTGCTCGTCGTCGAAACGCCCGGTGGCGCTGGCATGTCCGGCACCGACGATCTCACCGGTCTCGATTTCGAGGTTGGGCACCGAGTCGGCGCGGGCGCCGTCGGTGAGCACCAGGTTGCGATTCGTCTCGAAGGTGTCCGTGCCCTCGGCCTCGGCGCGGATCAGCACGTCGCCGACCCACACGGTGTGGGCATCGGGCTTCTTGGAATCTGGATCGCCTTGCAGCGCACCCTTGTACAGCACATCGGACTTGCAATTCGGCTGCGAGTGGTCGACCAACAGCCGGGCCTCGAGGTGCTGGCCGTCGTCGGCGAAGTACGTGCCGAGCAGCTGCGCGTCACCACCGGGCCCGTCGAAGCGCACGGTGGTCGTCGTACGTACCACCTCGCCGCCCAGCATCACGTTGACGTGCCCCAACACCGCGTCCTTGCCGAGGCGGGCGTGATGAGAGCTGACATGCACCGCGTCGTCGGCCCAGTCCGCGATCCAGATGACGCCGACGCCCGCCGAATCGCCGACGATGATCTCGACGTTGTCGGCGTAGGTCCCGCTGCCTCGCAGATCGACCACGACGATCGCTCGCGAGAGCTCCCCGACGCGGATCTGCAGATGCCCGTAAGCCACCGCACCCTCACCGGGTCCGGCGATGATGACCTCAATCGGCTCGGCCACCTCGGTGTCGGGCGCGACGGTCACGACCGTCGCCGAGTTGAACGACGAGAAGGCTTGAGCGGCAACGCGGTCGGAGGGCACACCGCCCTGACCGAGCCGCTCGTCACCGCGCCGGACGACGTCGACCGTCACGCCCGGCCGCTCGGTGACCTCGATCGTCGCGGTTCCGTTGGCCGCGGCGGAGCCGTCGTGCAGCCCACGCAGCCGCTTGAGTGGGGTGAAACGCCACAACTCGTCGCGGCCGCCGGGTACCTCGAACGCGTTGACGTCGAACGAGGAGAACAGCTCGCCCTTGTTGGCAGCGGCGAGGGCCGAACCCTCAACCGCTTCGGTCACATTCGTCACTAGCCGACCGAGCCTTCCATCTGCAGCTCGATCAGCCGATTGAGCTCCAGGGCGTACTCCATCGGCAGCTCTTTGGCGATCGGCTCGACGAAGCCGCGCACCACCATCGCCATCGCCTCGTCCTCGGTCAGACCACGGCTCATCAGATAGAAGAGCTGGGTGTCGCTGACCCTGGACACGGTGGCTTCGTGGCCCATCGTCACGTCATCCTCGCGGATGTCGACATAGGGGTAGGTGTCGCTGCGGCTGATCGTATCGACCAGCAGCGCATCGCATTTCACGCTCGAGCGCGATCCGTGTGAGCCCTTGTTGATCTGGACCAGACCGCGGTAGGAGGCGCGACCACCGCCGCGGGCGACCGACTTGGACACGATGTTGCTCGACGTGTTGGGCGCCAGGTGCAACATCTTGGCGCCGGTGTCCTGGTGCTGGCCCTCGCCGGCGAACGCCACCGAGAGCACCTCGCCCTTGGCGTATTCGCCGGTCATCCAGACAGCCGGGTACTTCATGGTGACCTTGGATCCGATGTTGCCGTCGACCCACTCCATCGTGGCGCCGGCCTCGGCCCGGGCCCGCTTGGTGACCAGGTTGTAGACGTTGTTCGACCAGTTCTGGATGGTGGTGTAGCGGCAGCGCCCACCCGGCTTGACGATGATCTCGACCACCGCCGAGTGCAACGAGTCCGACTTGTAGATCGGCGCAGTACAGCCCTCGACGTAGTGCACGTATGCGCCCTCGTCGACGATGATCAGCGTCCGCTCGAACTGGCCCATGTTCTCGGTGTTGATCCGGAAGTAGGCCTGCAGCGGAATGTCGACGTGCACCCCGGGTGGGACGTAGATGAACGAACCCCCGCTCCAGACCGCGGAGTTCAGCGCGGAGAACTTGTTGTCGCCGGCCGGGATCACCGTGCCGAAGTATTGCTGGAAGATCTCGGGGTGCTCACGCAGCGCGGTGTCGGTGTCCAGGAAGATGACGCCCAGCTTCTCCAGATCCTCTCGGATGGAGTGGTAGACCACCTCCGACTCGTACTGGGCAGCCACACCGGACACCAGTCGCTGCTTCTCGGCTTCCGGTATGCCCAGCCTGTCGTAGGTGTTCTTGATATCTGCGGGCAGGTCGTCCCACGTCGCGGCCTGCTTCTCACTGGAGCGCACGAAGTACTTGATGTTGTCGAAGTGGATGCCTTCGAGGTTCGAGCCCCAGTTCGGCATCGGCTTGCGCTCGAAGATCCGCAGCGCCTTGAGTCGGTGTTCCAGCATCCACTCCGGCTCGCTCTTCTTGGCCGAGATGTCGCGGACCACCGCCTCCGAAAGCCCGCGCTGCGCGCTGGCCCCGGCCACGTCGGAGTCCGACCAGCCGTAGCCGTAGCGGCCCAGCGAGGCGATCGCCTCGTCCTGGGTCAGCGGCGCGGCGGGCGCATCCGTCTTGGTGGCCTCCGGGGTGAGGGTCATAGCGACGCTCCTTTGATGCTCGTGGTGGCTTCGGCGCGGGCTGAGCGCCGAAGGACAGTTGGGTTCGCTTCGCCTGCCGCGAGCGGCACGTGGGTGGTGCAGGCGCAGTCGCCGTTGACGATGGTCGCCAGCCGCTGCACGTGAGTCCCGAGCACCTCGGCCATCGCCTGTTGCTCGGCCTCACACAATTCCGGGAACTCTTCGGCGACGTGCGACACCGGGCAGTGGTGCTGGCAGATTTGCACACCGTGGATCGGACCGCCGACCTGGGTGGTCGTTGCCACGTATCCGGCTTTGGAGAAGGCGCCCGCGATGCGCTCGGCGGCGGCCTCGACCTCCTCGTCGGCGTCAGAGTCGGCGGCCTCGACACCGGACAGGATCGCGTCGATGCGCTGACGGGCGAAGCGGCGGACCGCCTCTTCACCGCCGATCTCGCGCAGTTGACGCATTGCGGCCGAGGCCAGGTCGTCGTAGCTGTGTTCGAGTTTCGCGCGGCCCGTCGCGGTCAGCCGGTAACGCTTGGCCGGCCGCCCCCGCCCGGCTTGCTGCCACGGCGCGCCGGGAACCGACTCGGCCTCGCCCATGTCGATCAGCGCATCGAGGTGGCGTCGTACGCCTGCGGCCGACAGGCCCAGTCGCTCGCCGATCTGCCCGGCGGTGATAGACCCGGACTCCAGCAGCAACCGGACGACGGCGCTGCGGGTCTGGCCGTCGTGGGTCGCGGCCGCGGCTGCGGCTTCGGCTCCAGAGACGGGCTGCGGGAATTTCACAACACCAGTGTGACGCAATTCCGCGAGCGAATCCAGGAAGGCTACCCTCTCCCCGGGTTGCGCTGGTCACACCTGAGGTGTCGGTGCGTGCCCGGGCGGCGGCTGGTCGCACGGCGGCGACCCGCTGCGCCCGGCTCCGCCGCGCTGGCGATCGCCGGCCTGGTCATATGGCGGCGACCCGCTGCGCCCGGCTCCGCCGCGCTGGCGATCGCCGGCCTGGTCGTATGGCGACGACCCGCTGCGCCCGGCTCCGCCGCGCTGGCGATCGCCGCTACGCTGCTGTGATGGCAGCCCGCCACCACACGCTGAGTTCGTCGATCGCCAGCTTGCACGGCGACGAACAGGCGGTGGGTCAGCCGCTGAACCCTATCGAGCAATCCGCGCTCGGCCGGACCCGGGTGTTCGGCGCCACCGGCACCGTGCTGATGGGCATCGGGGCGCTCGGAGCAGGGGCCCGGCCAGTGGTCCAGGACCCGACGTTCGGGGTCCGGCTGCTCAATCTGCCGTCCCGGATCCAGACCGTGTCGTTGACGATGACGACCACCGGCGCCGTCATGATGGCGCTGGCCTGGCTGATGCTGGGCCGATTCGCGCTGGGCAAGCGGCGGATGTCCCGCGGCGATCTGGACCGCACACTGTTGCTGTGGGTACTGCCGCTGCTGGTGGCGCCGCCGATGTACAGCAAGGACGTCTACTCGTACCTGGCGCAGAGCCAGATCTGCCGGCTGGGGCTCGACCCGTACCGCGTGGGCCCGGCGACCGGTCTGGGTCTCGGCCACGTCTTCACCCTGTCGGTGCCGAGCCTGTGGCGTGAGACCCCGGCGCCCTACGGCCCGCTGTTCTTATGGATCGGTCGCGGGATTTCGGCGTTGACCGGGGAAAACATCGTCGCCGCGGTGCTCTGCCATCGGCTGGTCGTGCTGGTTGGTGTTGGCCTGATCGTGTGGGCCACGCCCCGATTGGCCCGCCGCTGCGGTGTGGCCGAGGTCAGCGCGCTGTGGCTGGGCGCGGCCAACCCGCTGCTGATCATGCATCTGGTCGCCGGCATCCATAACGAGGCCCCGATGCTCGGGCTGATGCTGACCGGGACCGAGTTCGCGCTGCGCGGTGTCGACTCCGCGCGCCCGCTGTGGCCCCGGCCGTGGCCACGAGCCCGGGGGCACTGGGCCGACTGGGCACCGCTGGGCATGCTGCTGTTCGGGTCGGTGCTCATCGTGCTCTCCTCGCAGATCAAGCTGCCGTCGCTGCTGGCATTGGGTTTCGTGACGATGGCACTGGCCCAGCGCTACGGCGGCACCCTGCGGGCACTGCTGCTGTCCGGTGCGCTCACGACCGGGTTGTCGCTGGCCGTGATGGCCGCCGTCGGGTCCGCCAGCCGGCTCGGCTTCGGCTGGATCTACACGCTCGGCACTGCCAACGTGGTGCGCAGCTGGATGTCGCCGCCGACATTGATCGCCCTGGGTACCGGGCAGGTCGGGATCCTGCTGGGCCTGGGCGACCACACCACCGCCGTGCTGTCGCTGACCCGTGGCATCGGCGTGCTGATCATTGCGGTGATGGTGGCCTGGCTGCTGATGGCGGTGCTGCGTGGCCGGCTGCATCCGGTCGGCGGGCTGGGAGTGGCGCTGGGTGGCACGGTGCTGCTGTTTCCCGTTGTGCAGCCGTGGTACCTGCTGTGGGCCATCATCCCACTGGCGGCCTGGGCGACCCGCCAGGGCTTCCGGGTCGCGGTGATCGTGGTGACGATCGTCGTGGGCATCTTCGGGCCGACGGCCAACGGAGATCGGTTCGCGCTGTTCCAGATCGTGGACGCGACAGTGGCCAGCACGGTCATTGTGCTGTTGCTCATCGCGGCCACCTCCCACCGATTGCCCTGGCGACCGCTGACCAGCGAGGAACCCACATCCGACGCGGCGGAGCAGGATCAGTTGCCGGCCGGCCAGGCCCCTCAGCCTGCTTCGCTGCCGGGCGCTTACGCTGAATCTTCGTGAGCCCGGCCTCAGACGTCCCCGTGCGGTTGCGCGGGGTGTGCAAGCAGTACGGCTCGACCACTGCCGTCGCCCATCTCGACCTCGAGGTGCACGCCGCTGAGGTGTTCGCGCTGCTGGGCCCCAACGGCGCAGGCAAGACGACGACCGTGGAGATGTGCGAGGGGTTCATCCGCCCCGACGCGGGAACCATCGAGGTGCTGGGGCTGGACCCGGTCGCCGACAACGCCCGGCTTCGCGAGCGCATCGGCGTGATGTTGCAGGGCGGCGGCGGGTATCCCGCGGCCCGGGCCGGCGAGATGCTCAATCTGGTGGCTTCCTACGCCGCCAATCCACTGGACCCGCAGTGGCTGCTGAGCACCCTCGGCCTGACCGATGCGGCCCGCACCACCTACCGACGGCTTTCCGGCGGCCAGCAGCAGCGGCTCGCGCTCGCCTGTGCCCTGGTCGGCCGGCCCGAATTGGTGTTCCTCGACGAACCCACCGCGGGCATGGACGCGCAGGCCCGAATCCTGGTGTGGGAGTTGATCGACGCGCTACGCCGCGACGGGGTGACGGTCGTGCTGACCACCCACCAACTCAAGGAGGCCGAGGAAATCGCCGACCGGCTGGTCATCATGGATCACGGGGTGACGGTGGCGGCGGGGACACCGGCGGAACTCACCCGCAGCGGCGCCAAGGACCAGTTGCGGTTCAGCGCGCCGCCACGCCTCGACCTGTCGCTGCTGGTGTCAGCATTGCCGGAGGACTACCGAGCGTCCGAGTCAGCCCCTGGTGAGTATCTGGTGGAAGGCTCGGTCGACCCTCAGGTGCTCGCGACCGTGACCGCGTGGGCCGCCCAAATCGACGTGCTGGCAACCGATTTGCGCGTGGAGCAACGCAGCCTGGAAGACGTTTTCCTCGAGCTGACCGGGCGGGAGTTGCGATCGTGACCCCGCGCCGACGACGATGCAGAGCGAACCTGTGAAGAGGAGTGGCGCAATGCCCCAAAGCCATTTCGCACCAGGCACTTTCGCTCCCGATCCGCATCCTGCGGCAGTGCCGAAGATGCTGGCCGCCCAGTTCTCCCTCGAGCTGAAGCTGCTGCTGCGCAACGGCGAGCAATTGCTGCTCACAATGTTCATCCCGATCACGCTGCTGGTGGGTTTGACCCTGCTGCCGCTGGGGTCGTTCGGCAACAACCGTGCCGCCACCTTCGTGCCGGTGATCATGGCGCTGGCGGTGATCTCCACCGCATTTACCGGCCAGGCCATCGCGGTTGCCTTCGACCGCCGTTATGGCGCGCTGAAAAGGCTGGGCGCGACCGCGCTGCCGGTGTGGGGCATCATCGCCGGAAAGTCCGCGGCAGTGGTGACGGTGGTATTCCTGCAGTCAATCATTCTGGGAGCCATCGGTTTTGCGCTTGGCTGGCGCCCTGCCGCGGCGGGCCTGGCGTTGGGCGCGGTGGTCATCGCGTTGGGCACCGCGGTGTTCGCGGCGCTGGGACTGCTGCTCGGCGGCACACTGCGCGCCGAGATCGTGCTGGCGGTGGCCAACCTGCTGTGGTTCGCCTTCGCCGCACTCGCTGCGCTGACCATCGAGACCCAGTTGGTCGGCTCGGCCGTCAGGTGGGCGGCCCGGCTCACCCCGGCGGGCGCGCTCGCCGAGTCGTTGTCGCAAGCGATGACGATCTCGGTGGACTGGTTCGGCATCGTCGTACTGACGGTCTGGGGCACGCTGGCCGGTGTGGCCGCGCTGCGGTGGTTCCGTTTCACCTGAGCCGCTGAGCGGAACGTCGCCCTACTACGTCGCGTAGTTTTCATTGCCCTACGATCGGGCGATGCCTGTCGGGCGCTTACTGATGCGGATCGTGGACCTACTGCCCGACCCCAGCTTGCGCACCCAGCGGGTCATCGCCGCGGCAGTGGTGCTGACCCAGGGCGGGATCGCGGTCACCGGCGCGATCGTGCGCGTCACCGCCTCCGGGCTGGGCTGCCCGACGTGGCCGCAATGCTTTCCGGGCAGCTTCACCCCCGTCGCGCACTCCGAGGTGCCCCGTATCCATCAGGCGGTCGAGTTCGGCAATCGGATGATCACGTTCGCGGTGGTCATCACCGCGGCGCTGGCGGTGCTCGCGGTCACCCGCGCGCGCCGCCGGCGGGAAGTGCTCGTCTACGCCTGGTTGATGCCCGCCTCGACGATTCTGCAGGCGGTGATCGGCGGCATCACCGTGCTGACCGGGCTGGCGTGGTGGACGGTGTCGATCCATCTGCTGGCGTCGATGACGATGGTCTGGCTGTCGGTGCTGCTGTTCGTCAAGGTCGGCCAGCCCGACGATGGCGTGGTCCGTCACCGGGTGGTCAAGCCGCTGCGCTGGCTCACCGTGCTCAGCGCGATGACGTTGGCGGCGGTGCTGGTGGCCGGCACGCTGGTCACGGCGGCAGGCCCGCACGCCGGCGACACCAGCCCGCATCGCACTGTGCCCCGGCTGCGAATCGAGATCACCACGCTGGTGCATGCGCATTCGTCGTTGCTGATCGCTTACCTTGCGCTGTTGGTCGGCCTGGGTTTCGGCCTGCTGGCGGTGCACGCGCCCCGACCGGTGCTGCTGCGGTTAGCCGTGCTGGTGGCCGTGGTGGTCGGTCAGGCAGCGGTCGGGACCGTGCAGTTCTTCACCGGGGTTCCTGCGGCGCTGGTCGCCGTCCACGTCGCCGGAGCTGCGATATGCACCGCGGCCACCGCAGCGTTATGGGCGTCGATGCCAGATCGGACCGAGCCCCAACCGCTCCAGAGCTGACTCGACGCACAGCGCGAACTGACGTTGCTTGTCGTCGCGGACCGCGGTGCTGAGGACTCGCCAACCCAGCTGCGGGGCAACCAGATTCAGCTCGGTCAAGGCGGCAGCACCGGGCTCGCCGATCACGTCCACCCGCGCATACAGCAAGTGGTCGACGGGGATGCCGAGACGATCGGCGGCGGCGTGCAGCGCGGTCTGTCCGAGCTCCCACAATTCGAAGTCCGCATCGACCGCGGACTTCGCGACGAATGCATGCGACGGGACGCCACCGAAAAACACCAGCGCCGTGTGGACCGCGGTGCCGGCCGGACGACGGCCTCCGACCGGGACTCCAGCGTCACGAATGTCGCGCAGATGATGCCCGCCGGTGTTCCAGGCGACGACGTCGGGCGCGTTGAGCAGGTTGGGCACCTGCCTGGTCCATGCCAAAAACTCGGCGCGATCGCTGCCCTCCCGCAGGATCACCAGATCGGCGTCGAGTGTGCCGGGTTCGGTCCACGACAGCCAACGGGCGCCCAAGCCGCGGTCCCGCAGCGCGGCCACCAGGCCGGCGTCATCGCCATCGGGTGAACCGGCCAGCACAATCCTCGGATGGCGAATGTCGGGCCGGGCCAACTTCACGCGAACTCCATGCTTGCGGATGATAGTCACCATGCATGCGATCGAAGTCGCCGAAATCGGTGGTCCCGAAGTCCTGAACTACGTCGAGAAGCCGCAGCCCTCCCCTGGCCCTGGTGAGGTCCTGATCAAGGCCGAAGCGATCGGCGTGAATTACATCGACACCTACTTCCGGTCCGGGACCTATCCGCGTGATCTCCCCTTCGTCCTGGGCACCGAAGTGGCCGGCACGGTGGCCGCCGTGGGTGACGACGTCACGTCGCCGGCCGTCGACGACAGGGTGGTGACCGCGGCCGCCGCAGGCGCCTACGCCGAATTCAGTACCGCACCAGCGCAATTCGTCGCGAAGGTGCCGAAGGCTGTCGGTTTTGACATGGCAGCATCGGCGCTGCTGAAAGGCACGACAGCGCATTATTTGATCAGGTCGGTGTATGCCGTTGCGCCCGGCGACGTGATTCTGGTGCACGCCGGAGCGGGCGGCGTCGGGCACATCTTGACGCAGTGGGCGACGAGCCTGGGCGCCCGCGTCATCACGACGGTGTCCACGCCGGCGAAGGCCGAGCTGTCCCGGCAAGCGGGCGCGACCGATGTGCTGGATTATCCGGGTGACGATCCGAATGAGTTCGGCAGCCGCATCCGCGAACTGACCGCGGGCGCGGGAGTGGCGGCGGTGTACGACGGTGTCGGGGCAAGCACATTCGACGCCAGCCTGGCCAGCTTGGCCGTGCGGGGGACGTTGGCGCTGTTCGGCGGGTCGAGTGGGCCGGTTCCGCCGTTCGACCCGCAGCGGCTCAACGCGGCCGGATCGGTGTACTTGACGCGGCCCTCACTGGCCCACTTCACCCGGACCGGCGAGGAATTCGCTTGGCGCTCTGGTGAATTGTTCGATGCGATCGCGCAGGGCACGGTTGACATCAGCGTGAGCCGACGGTATCCGCTGGCCGATGCCGCGCAAGCGCATCGGGACTTGCAAGGCCGCCAGACGGTCGGCTCGATCGTGCTTACGCCGTAAGATGATTGCTGCCGGACGACGGGCTCCCAGCTCCGGGCACATCGGAACTGGGGGTCGCTGAACGTAGCGGTCAGCGTGCCAATCCGCGGCGCTAGACGGCATCGTCGCGGACGTGCCGGAAAGCCCAACTGGAAAGAGCAGTTGACTGACAACAACGGCTAGTCAAAGCGCGGTGCTCCCAGTCGGGGTCGACTTAGACATTCATGTCGGCGAATTCGTAGCCATGATCGAGCGATATCGCCTGCAGCCGCCGGCGAGACTGCCGCCGCGCACGACGGCCGCTGCGGCTGCAGCTGCGGCACAGAAGGGCTCAAACGCCATTGTCTTTGGCGCTAGCGCGTGCGCTGGTTCGGATACCAGAAACGAACCCAATGCCCGGAGGGCCGACCAAGTAGGGATAGCCAAAACACGCGCCGCCAGCGGACGGCGGCGGCGGTAACCACCTGGCAGCGGCAGGGGCAGTCGCGGGAGAAGATGCAGGTGCCGCCGCACCGGGGCTCAGACGGGCGAGGCCGGTGTCGGAGCCAACGCGACCGCGGGAAACAAATTATGCACAGTAGGCGCAACCGGCGCAGGTGCGAGCGCGGGCTCAAGAGTGACCGGGGCAGGCTCTGCGCGGCAAACGCGGCCAGCCCGCGAGGCCGACCGCAGATCCGAGCGGAGGCGATCGACAGAGCCGGCGAAGGCGGGGTAATCGCATAGCCGAGAGGGAAGAAAGCCTCGTCGCCGTCGAAGAACACGAGAAGCGGGTTCTGCAGCAGCGCCAACGGATACGACAAGAGTATGCTGATCAAGTGCGTCTCGGTGTAGCCGACCGGATCGTTCAGGAAGTCATAGACGTTGTCGAAACAGTAATCATTGACGATTTATGGCGACACTAACAGCTTCTGCACCAGCTCAGCCAGCTGATCACCCAGGCCCGTAGACGACGCACGCTGCATTGCCCGGAGGTGAGACCGACGTCTTCAGTATCTGCGGAGCGGACCGGTATGCGGCAAGGACACTACTGCGGTGCTGGCGACAGCATCGTAAGTAGTCATAGAGGTGGCGGCCTGAACCCACATCCGCGCATAGTCGGCTTCGTTGAGCGCAATCGGAATCGTGTTAATGCCAAAGAAATTCGTCGACAGCAACACACCGTGAACTACATGGTTGGTGGCCAACAGGCAAGGTCGGCATGGCTGCCAACGCGGCACTGTAGGAGAAGGCGGCGGACTCATGCTGGGCGGCCGCTGCCGTGCGGGCAGCGCTGGCCGTCATCAGCCAGGCCAGATTGGCAGATCGCGGCCACGTACGAGTCTGCGGTCGGCCCCTCCCACACGGCGGCCTGCAACGACGTCAACACGGAGATGAGATACTCTGCGGCGGAAGCGTATACAGCAGACAGCAGATACCACGCCTCAGAAGCAGCCAGCAAAGACACCGGACCGGGACCGCTGGACAGCAATGCGGAATGCACCTCGGGAGGAAACGCCATCCAGATGGGCGCATCCAGGGAGACTCGCGCGGTGCGAATTGACCAGCTGAACTTAGCATTGTCTAAGCTAATGCGTGTCGAGGACTAGCAGAAGACGGCGTCACAGCTGGCGAGGGGCACAGGCAGGGGTCGATAGGGTTGGTTAGCCGCCCCACTTGGCGCCTTCGGCGGCGTCGCGTGCCAGCATCGAGGTGGTGTTGTTCTCGTGCGTGCCGGCCATCGCGCGGTAGGACAGCACCAACTGCTCCAGCGCCTGATTCCACTGCGCCTGCCACGCCTGATAGCTCAACCCGGTGTCACCCTGCCAGCCGGCCTGCAACGCCGCCTGCTCACTGGAGATGTCGGCGCCCAAGCTTTGCAGCGTGCCCGCGTAACCGGCCATATCCGCGGCGTGCGCCAGCATCGCCGGGTAGTTGTACATGATCTGTGACATCACAAAACCTTTCGTTCAGACTCGACTGGCTCAGAAGCCCGGGTAGCTGCTCGCCGCAGCACTGTCAGCGGCCACGTAGGTACCCGCGGCATCGCCGAGGTTGGCCTGCGCGATGTCCAGCAACGAGTTCACCTTCGCCGCCGCCGCCACAAAGCGGGCGTGTGCCGCCTGAAACGCCGCCGCACCGTCACCGGCGAAGTACGCCTGCGCCGACATCGCCTCCTGCTCCGCCTGACCGATCGTCGACCGCATCAGCCCCGCCTTGGCGCCAAACGCCGACTCCGACGCCACCAACTGCGGAATATGTGCATCCAACAAGCTCATTCCTGTACCCCTTTATTCATCGATACGGTTGTCACGCAACCAGGTTCAGTCGTCGCCATGTTCTGAGTCAGATGACCAGGTGTTGGGCAGCATCGGTATGCTTGGTCCGTCTCCGAATCCGTCATCGGAAAGCGTAGCCAATCCGGTCGCCCGCTCCCCGCCTTTCGACACCGTGCCGGCGAATCCCAGCGGCCCCGCGCCCTGTTGCGATGCCGTGGGCGTGCCCCAATCCGGGTTGACATCGACGTTCATGTCGGCGAATTCGTCGGCATGGTCCTGTATTTGGGCCCGCCGGCGTCGCCTCGTGCGACCCTTTGCCACCGCCGCAACGGCTGCCGCCGCGGCCTCGGGCGCTTTGGACGCGCCACGCGACGTCGGCTCCTGCGTCTTTGCCTGCGCGCTCATCCACGACCCGATCGTCGGACCACCCACGATGTACGGGGGCGTGAAGCCCGGGCCTGCAGCAGGTGGCGGCGGTGCCGTCGGCGGCGCCGGTGCGGCGGGGGCGCCCGCAGCGGTCGTGGGCGTGGGCGCCGGGGACGTGCCCGGGCCGACGCCGGCAGCGCCGAACGCACTCGGAGCTGTCCCGACCATCGGCAAGACCGGCGGCAGGGCCGGCACCGGTACCGGAGCCACGGGCGGGGGCGGAATGGCGGCCAGGCCTGCTAGTCCGGCAAGGCCGCCGGCCGAAAGGACCGCGGGGCTGGCCGCGACCGCGATCAGCAGCGGATTCGAGACCAGGTAGACAAGAACTTCTTCGATGTGAAGCGGAATGTCGAACAGTTCCCAGCTGAAGAAGTATTGGAAAGCCTGCACCGGATTTGTTACCAGGTACGTGCCGAATTGTTGTACGTCTTCGAAGAGTTCGAGCGCTCGAGCGACCCAGAACATCGCCACGGCCGGATTCGCATAGGAGTCGTAGGTGGCTCCGTTGACAGTGCCCGCGGCGGGGTCCCACGTGATCCCGAAGTTCTGCAGGAAATTCGCAATGTCGGTGTCGAACCAGTAATCGAGCGTCGGATCATGGGCAACCTGGGAGTTACTGATACCAAACTCTTGCAGGATGTTCTGCAGCCACTGCGGAATCCCCAGCGGGTTATCACCGGAGAGTCCGCTGTAGGGGTCGCCACTTTCGGCTGGCTGCGCGGTGCCATTGGATTTCACGATTTGCGGCGCCGGATCGGTCGCCGGCGTCGCGGCGAGCGCAGTGTCGGCGACTGCCTGATAGGTGCTCATCGTGGTGGCGGCCTGCACCCACATACGCGCATAGTCGGTCTCGTTGACCGCGATCGGAATCGCGTTGATGCCAAAGAAATTCGTGGCCAACAGGACACCATGAACGACGTGGTTGGTGGCGAGTTCGGGCAAGGTCGGCATGGCAGCCAGTGCGGCCGTGTAGGCGGACGCCGTGGTCTCGTGTTGCGCGGCCGCTGATGCGCTGTCGGCGCTCGCCTGGGTCAGCCACGCGAGGTAGGGCACGAACGCGGCCACGAACTGCTCGGCGCTCGGCCCCTGCCATGCGCCGCCTTGCACCTCGGCGAGCGTTGTGCTGAGTTCCTCAGCCACTTCGGTGTATTCGGCACTCAGCGAATTCCACGCGCCCGCCGCCGCCAACAGCGACCCGGGCCCGGGACCACTGCTCAACAAGGCCGAGTGCACCTCGGGCGGTGCGGCCATCCAGATGGGTGCCGTCATCGTCAGTAACTCAGAACGTGATACATCGCCGCGGCCGCCGCATCACGGCTGGTGTAGCTGACGCCCGACTCGCCGACTCCGACGCCGGCGCGACCGAGTTCTTCAATCCCCTCGCCTGTCATCGCCGCGTGTTCACCGCCACGAGCACTGAATCCCGCTGCGCTCTGCAGCGACACCGGGTCCGCGGCCGGTGGCGCCACGGCGGTGATCAACGGCATTGCCGCGGCGTGCGCTCCGGCCATCCGTGCCGTCAGCGCCGCGATGCTCGCACTGGCAGCCGCAAGACCTTCTGGAACGACGCGCAACGCCATGGAAAGCACTCCTCAACGAACATGAATATGATTTTCATTAACGATTACACCACAAAGCAGCCCGGTTGGAAACTCGAGATGACGGATTTTCCGGGGCGTGTCTGGTCGGCGCTGAAACTGCCTGCCGCCGTTGCCGACTGCGCGCTATGTGTGCGACGCGAGCAGACGGTAGCCCGGCTCAGCGAAGCGCTGCGCCGCTTGGCGCGTCTCTTCGGTCACCGAGCGCTGTTCCGGGGCGTCACCCGCGAAGACTCGGGGCGCCGAATCTTTGGAGTAGAAGCGGGATTGTTCGGTCATGCGCGCAATGGCCGCATCGTCGACATCGAGCCCGAAATGCGGGGCAACGCGCCGCCATACCGCATCAGGCAACTCGGCGTGGTCGATGCACAGCCGCCCAGCCGGATCGGCCGCGGCCGCCGCCTCCAGCATCGCGCCGAGGGCCTGCGCGCCGAACTCGGCGCGGGTCATACCCGGCACCGTCGCCGGATCAAATCCAAACCGTTGCTTGGCGACCTGGGGCCAGTCTTGCCACCGCAGCCAGCCGGGCGGTTCGGCGAGAAGTGAGGTCAGCACGCGAGCAGGGTCGCGTTGAACCCAGGCCCACGGCGTGTCCGGAAAAGCGGCGGCCAGAATCTCCCGTTGCCGGATGTTCCAGCTCGTGCATTTGAGAACCAATTGCTGCTCGTCTCCGTGTCGCCGTCGACCCAGTGCGCGCACCAGCAGCCGCACCACCTGGATCAATGTGGCCCGGTCGACCAGGTTCGGGTCAAGCGCGAGAAGTGCGTTCAGCGGCGAGGGTTCGGCAATGACGACCACGCCCGGCAGCGTGCCCAAAAGCCTGGAGACGAGCGTCGATCCACAACGCGAGAGATGAAAGATCATGCCCGCGGGCTCGAGCGACGGCTGAGCGTCCAGCGCGACCAGAGCTTCCAGCCCGGTCCTGACCACCTGGGTGGATCGCGGGCCGGCGGCCCATCGACCTACGGTCTGATCGAAGAACGGCTCAACAAATCGCTCGTCTGAAAGGTTGGCCCAGTAGACCACCGGCGCGGTGCCGGAGAAGTCGAGTTTGATCGGCGTCCAGTTCGCGAGATCGGAGAGTGCCATCAGTCGGGCAGCCGGACCAGGAAACCGTTGACGATCAGCGTCCGCGCGAGTTCGATTTGCTGCGTAGCCGACAGGCCGGGCAGCTCGCAGATCCTGAACGGCTCAGTGCTTTTCGAAACGAACACCAGTGCGTCCTTGTGTTCGGGACCGGCGTTGACGGTCAGTCGCGAAAAGTGCAGCGTGACACTGTCGGGCGTATCGGTCACCCGCGAGTAGAGGGGTTGGTATTTCACTACGCGACTGCTTCCGTCGATCTCGACGGCGTTCGAGAATGTCTGCCCGACGGTCGGGCTCAGCCCGCGCTTGACGAGGTCGTCTTCCAGCGAATCCAAACCCTGCGCGATGGTGCTCGGCTCTTCGAGAGCTTCGGCGATGCCGTGCACGAAGGAACCCAAGCGGGCTTGCACATCGGGGTCGTTGAGGTATCGCGGGGGCAATTGGGTGTGGACACGGTCGTCGGACTGACTCAGTGAATTCAGCGCCCGGGTGACGAGCATCAGCAGCGTGGGCGCTTGCAGACCGAGCGTCAGGTGAACCGATACGTCCGAGGTCGCTTCGGCCGCGTGAATTCGTCCGCGCGGCAGGTACAACAGGTCACCGGTCTCCAACAGCACATCGGTCGGGGGCGGGAGCACGGCCGGATCGACCGGATCGTGACGAGCCATCTGGTGCGGCGTGACGTCGGCACCGTCGTAGATGTGCCAGATCTTGGATCCCCGGATCTGCAGGATCAATGCGTCGTGATCGTCGTAATGGCAAACGAAGCCTTGGGATTCGGGTCGGGTGATGTAGGCGTTCACCTGAGCCGCGTAATTCAGTTCGACCTCGATGGAATGCAATAAGGAGGCAAGTGCGCGGACGTATCGCTGGACACTCTCCAGCACGATCGTGTAGCCATCGGCGAAGTCTCTACCGAATGCATCGACGTCGAAACTGCCGTCGGCGCGGCGGTAGACGTAGGGCTGCTTCTTGTCGTTTTCCCGGACCAAGCTGAACAGCGACAGATCCGGCCGAAGTAGGCCCACCACCTCGTCGACGCTCGCCGAACCGTCCAGCAGGCAGTCGAAATAGCCTGGGCTGGCACGGCTTACGTGGTAATGCTTGGTCCCCCAGATGTCGGCGAGGAACGTGTCAATCGCCAGCGGCGCCAGCAACCAGCCCAGTGACAATTCTCGGTCCCGCATCAGCCGCTCATACTATCCGTTCCTCATTCGGGCAAGCGGACCAGGAAGCCACTCACGATCAGGGTGCGGGCCAGATCTGTCTGCTGTTTAGCCTGCAGTCCGGGTAGATCGCCGACCCGAAACGGCCCGGTGCTACTGGAGACGAATCTCATCGCCGCGTCGTGGTCGGATCCGGCGTTGATGGACAGGCTGGCGAAGTCCAGGGTCACGCCGTCATCGACAACCTTGACGCGCGAATACAGCGGTTGGTACTTCGCCACCAGAGTCTGTTCGTCGATTGCCGTGGCGCTGGCGACCTGGCCAACCGGTGGGCAAGTGCCGCGACGAACCAGAACATCCGCCAGCAGACCCAGCCCGCCGGCCATCGCGCCCGAATCCTCCACTGTCTGAACAGCTTCCCGTACCAGATCCCGCACCGTCGCGTCCAGTGTCTCGTCGTCGAGATGCCGGACCGGTAGACGGGCGTTCAGACGGTCGTCACGGAAGCTCTGCGAATACAGCGCACCGATGGCAAGCATCAGCACCGTCGGCGCGTGGATTCCGACGGTGAGATGGACGGATTGCTCCGAATCTGTCTCGGCGGCGTGAACGCGGCCCCGTGGCACATACAGCACGTCGCCGGCCTCCAGGCGCACGTCGGTTGGCGCCGGGAGACCTTCGACAGGAACCGCTTTTTCGTTGTCCCGCTGGATCTCACGTGGTGGGCGGTCGGCGCCGACGTACAAATGCCAGGTCTTGGAGCCCTGGACCTGCAGGATCAAGACGTCGTGGTCGTCGTAGTGCGGAGCGAGCCCGACCTGGCCTGGCGGAGTGATGTAGGCGTTGACTTGGACCGGGAAGTTCAGCTCGACCTCGATCGAGCGGGCCAGCCTCCCGACCGAACGCACGTACTGCTCAACACCATCTAGGACGATGGTGTAGCCATCGGCGAAGTCATTGCCGACAGCGACGAGATCGAGGCCGCCGTCAATGAGCCGGTAGTTTTCCGGTCCCCTTTTGTCGCTTCCCTTGACCAGACGCACTGCCGACGGTTCGCGGCCAAACAACTCCAGCAAGTCGTCAACCGTCGACGGTCCGGGTAGAAGAGCATCGAAAAATCCTGGGCGCCCGCGCTTTACGTGGTAGTGGGCTAGGTCCCATATCTCGTCGATAAAAGTCTCGACGGACAGCGGTGCAAGTAACTCGGCGAGCGAGAATTCGGCGCTAACGCCCGATACGCGTTGCTGCATCAGCCGTGCTTTCCGCCTTCTGCCGCACTCGTCGGCCCAGTTTGTATCTCACGTTGTCACGCGCCCGTTCCGGGCTGAGATGACTATCATTTTCATTAATAGTTACCACACGATCATGAACTCGAAAACCAGCGGCCGATCAGGCCGACACGCACCGTTCCGTGCTCGACCCAAGAGTGGGATAGCCGGACTCGGCGAAATCCACAGCGGCCGAACGGATTTCCTCGGTCGCCGGACGACGGTCCGCAGCATGGCCGGTGAAGATCCGCGATCATTCGTTCAATCGCCGCATCGTCAACCGCCGGTGTTCCCTTCTCAATCCTTCATTAGGTCTGCTCATGTCCGTCTGCAGGCTGGTGGTCTGGATCCCATGTGCCCGGCAGCATGGGCATATTCGGTGCCCCGCCGAACTCGCCACCTGAAAGCGTCGCCAAGCCCGCCGCCTGCGTACCACGCCGCGATACCGTTCCGGCGAACCCCAGTGCGCCCGCTCCTTGGTCCGACGCCGCCGTCTCTCCACCCGACGGCGCGGCCCAGTCAGGGTCGACCTCGACATTCATGTCCATATGTTCATCGCCGTAACCGCGCATACCCGATCGTCTGCGACGCCGGCGCCGCGCCCCGGCGACCGCTGCGGTAGCAGCGATCTCGGGCGCTTTCGCGGATCCGCGCGAAGTCGGCTCGTGCGTCTTGGCTTGAGCACCCATGCCTGACCCGACGCCGATACCGGGAGGCCCTACTGCGTAGGGCGGCACAAAACCCGGCCCGCCTCCTGCGGCGGGCGGTGTCGGCACGGAACTGGCAACGGTGCTCACCGTCGGCGCAGGCGTAGGCGCCGGCGCCGAGGCGGGCGCCGCGGCCGAGGCGGTCAGCACAGCGGGGCTACTTGCTGCCGGCAAGCTGGGTGTCTGGGGCGCCGGTACGTCCGCCACCGGGGCGGTGACCGCGTCGACCTGGATCGCGGCCAGCCCGCCGAGTCCCCCGAGACCTCCCGCAGCGGCGACGGGCACGAGCAGAGGAAGGGCCAGAACTTCGGGGAAGGCGTTCACGAACTCAATTACGTGGCCGAATTCGTCCGATGCGACTCCCACGGCGTCGTACTCCAGCTGGAGCAGCCCTTGCGTCGGGTTTTGTCCTATGAGTTGGATGTCCCTCGCAAACGTCTGGGTGACCTCTGTTATTCGGTTGGTATACCAACTCAATTGGTAGGGATTGCCGGAATCGTTGTCGATGATAGGCAGGATTCCCTGGTCGGCGATGCCCCCGCCTCCGTAGACGCCGTCGGCAGGACGGGCAGTTACGATTTGCGGCGCAGGAGGCGTCTGCGGCGCCGCGGCTACCGCGGCGGTGGAAGCCGCCTGATAGGTCGTCATCGTGGCGGACGCCTGCGTCCACATCCGCGCATAGTCGGCCTCGTTGAGCGCGATCGGAATGGTGTTGATTCCAAGGAAATTGGTCGCCATCAATACCCCATGGATCACGTGGTTGGCCGCCAGTTCCGGCAGGGTCGGCATGGCGGCCAGGGCCGCGGTGTAGGCGGCCGCAGCGGTCTCCTGCTGGACAGCCTCCGACGCGCTATCGGCGCTGGCCTGCACCAGCCATGCCAAATAGGGCAGATGCGCAGCCACGTACTGGTCGGCGCTGGGGCCTTGCCACGCTGCGGCCTGCACATCCGCCAAGACCGCGCTGAGCTCTTCAGCGGCGGAAGCATATTCAGCACTCAGGGAGTTCCACGCGCCAGCCGCCGCCAGCAGCGACTCGGGCCCCGGGCCGCTACTCAGCAACGCCGAATGCACCTCGGGTGGCGACGCCATCCAGACCGGCGCCGTCATCAACGGACCATCTCAGCGGCCATCCAGCCCGCACCGACGATCCATGAAATCACCTCGGCATTCAATACGACGGCGTGTCGTAGGACAAGACTCGTTACGGGTAGGGGGTATGCGTGGATCACCTGGTCAGTCATCCCAGCCGCCCGGCAGCATCGGTATCGTCGGCCCGCCGCCAAAACCATTGCCGCTCAACGTCGCAAGCCCGGTAGCGTGCTCATCGCCGATGGCAACGGTCCCGGAAAACCCCAGCGGGCGCGCTCCCTGCTCCGAGGCGGTCGGCGCACCGGGTTCGACGTCGACGTTCATATCCATGAACTCGTCGCCATAGGTATGTCGGCGGGCGCGCTGACGCCGGCGCCGCCGGCTCCGGTCGGCCTCAGCGAGCCCGGCCGCCGCCCCGACCGCGGGCGTTTTCGGCGCACCACGCGACGTCGGCTCCTGCGTTGTCGCCTGCGCGCTCACCCGCGCCGCCATCGCCGTGCCACCCACGAGGTAGGGCGGGGTGAAACCCGGCCCATCTCCGGAATGGCCGCCGCCGGGCGCTGACGCGGTTGACGTTGCCGTGGCCGTCGACGCTGCCGGCGCGTGGCCGCCACTCGTTCCGAGACTGCCGATCGTCGACGCCGACGGCACCGGGCTCATCGGCGAATGGCCTGTGGTCGCCGGCATGTCCACGACCGGGGCTGCCGGGACGCCCGACGTTGCGGCAACGCCGGCGATTCCGGCCAGCCCGGCGAATCCCGCCGCAAAGATCGCGGGCACGCTCGCGATGAACAAGAACGGTGCCGCCTGCACCAGTGGCCAGAACAGCACGACGGTGTGAAAGACGGTCCAGCCCAGCGCGGAGGCCAGCGTCGGGGACAGGCCAGGGATCGCTGACTGCAGGGCGTTGGCGACCGCGCTGCTGAATTGAAAAGCAGGAAAGGGCCATCCATTCGGATACAGCAGTTCACCCAGCGGCTGAGCGAATCCCTGGGTGTAGTCGTGCAGCAGCGCCGCCAATTGGTCTTGCCAGGACGAACTCGCGCCGTCTTGCGTTGTCGCAGCAGCGGTTTCGCCTCCGGCTGCCAGAATCAGCGGCGTCGGCGATGTCGGTGGGACCGCGGCCAATGCCGATCCGGCGACGGCCTGATACGTGCCCATCGTGGTGGCTGCCTGCACCCACATCCGCGCGTAGTCGGCTTCATTCACCGCAATCGGAATGGCGTTGATTCCAAAGAAATTGGTGGCCACCAGCACCCCATGGGCCGCATGGTTCATGGCCAACTCCCCTAGGGTCGGCATCGCCGCCAGCGCCCCGGTGTAGGCGGCCGCGGCGGTCTCGTGCTGAGCGGCGACGAGCGCGCTGTCGGCGCTGGCCTGCGTCAGCCAGGCCAGCGCAGGACCGTGCGCGGCGACGTACTGCTCGGCACTGGCACCGTGCCACACCCCGGCCCGCACGCCGGCGAGAGTGGCGCTCAACTCCTGCGCCGCTTCGGCGTATTCAGTGCTCAGCGACGACCACGCTGCGGCTGCCGTCAATAGCGACGCCGACCCGGGGCCGCTGCTGAGCAACGTGGAATGCATCTCCGGCGGTAGCGCCATCCACACCGGCGCGGTCACAGCGCATGCCTGACAGTCTTCGACAAAGCCACGTCGGGCATTGAAAACTACGAGGTGTAGTAGCTACAAGACCCCGTCGGGGTAGGGGGTATTCACGGGTCTTGGGACCTGCGGATTGGGATCAGACGTGAAGCAGTGTCGGCAGCGCCAGCGCAGAATCGAGCGCCAGCGCGCAGAACACGACCGCGAGGTAGTTGTTCGATTGGAGGAACAACCGCAGCGGCTTGACCGGCTCACCGCGACGCACACCGGCGTCGAGCTGATGCGCCATCGTCAGGAACCACACCCCGGCCACCGCGGCGACCGCGGTGTAGAGCCACCCGGCGGCCAGCGAGAGTGCCAGCGTCGCAGCCACCGTCAACCAGGTGTAGATCAGGATCTGCCTGGTCACCTCGCGCTCGGTCGCGACGGCGGGAAGCATCGGGACACCAGCTGCCTGGTAGTCCTCCTTGTAGCGCATCGCCAGGGCCCAGGTGTGCGGCGGCGTCCAGAAGAAGATCACCGCGAACATCACCAGCGCCGGCCAGCCGATCGTGCCCGTGACCGCCGACCAGGCGATCATCACCGGCATACAGCCTGCGGCCCCGCCCCACACCACGTTCTGCGAGGTGCGTCGCTTCAGCACGAGGGTGTAGATGAAGACGTAGAACGCGATCGTGCCGACCGCCAGCAACCCCGACAGCAGATTGGTCGTCCACCACAGCCAGACGAAGGAAGCGACGCTCAGCACCAGGCCGAACACCAGCGCGTTGCGCGTCGGCACGGCCGCGCAAGCGAGTGGGCGTCGCGCAGTTCGCTTCATCTTCTTGTCGATGTCGGCGTCGGCCACACAATTCAGCGTGTTGGCGCCCCCGGCGGCCAGCATGCCGCCGACCAGCGTGTTGCAGATCAGCAGCGGGTCCACGCTGCCGCGGTGCGCCAGCAGCATCGCCGGAATAGCGGTGACCAGCAACAGCTCGATGACCCGCGGCTTGGTCAACGCCAGATAAGCGAGCCCGGTCTCTCGGACTCTGGTCGGCGCGACGTGGCCGCGAACGCTCACGCAATAACTCCCTCGGGTCGCAGCAGCGCGCAGCTTCTACTACGCACGATGGTAGACGGGACGACTTGCCCAGCATGCACCGCAGGGGCCATTCGCAGCCAATCGGCGTGCCTCGCGGCACAACGCACAGTTGACAACACTTGAATTGTCGGCGGGCGAAATATCGATTGACACGCCCGCAACGTTCCGGCATTAGGGTGGACATCGGATCAAACTGCCGACCCGAGGACTTCAGTACGTGACCACACTTGAGGACATCTCGACACTGACCCAACCGCACCACCCGGACGACTGGACCGACGTCGACTCGGCTGCGGTCGACACCGTCCGCGTGCTGGCCGCCGATGCGGTTCAGAAAGTCGGAAACGGCCATCCCGGGACCGCGATGAGTCTCGCTCCGCTGGCCTACACGCTGTTCCAGCGGGCGATGCGGCACGACCCCAGCGACCCACACTGGCTCGGCCGCGACCGCTTCGTGCTCTCCTGTGGGCACAGCAGCCTGACGCTGTATCTGCAGCTGTACCTCGGTGGATTCGGTCTGGAGCTTTCCGACATCGAGTCGTTGCGCACCTGGGGATCGAAGACCCCCGGGCACCCGGAGTTCCGGCACACCAAGGGCGTCGAGATCACCACCGGCCCGCTGGGCCAGGGCCTGGCGTCAGCGGTCGGCTTCGCGATGGCAGCGCGCTACGAGCGCGGTCTGTTCGATCCGGATGCCGCCGAAGGCACCAGCCCGTTCGACCACCACATCTACGTGATCGCCTCCGACGGCGACATCGAAGAAGGGGTCACCTCCGAGGCGTCGTCACTGGCCGGCGTGCAGCAGCTGGGCAACCTCATCGTGTTCTACGACCACAACGAGATCTCGATCGAGGACGACACCAATATCGCGCTCAGCGAGGACACCGCCGCCCGCTACGAGGCCTACGGGTGGCACGTTCAGCGCGTCGAGGGCGGCGAGAACGTCGTCGGGATCGAAGAAGCTATTGCCAAAGCCAAGGCTGTCACCGATCGGCCGTCGTTCATCTCGCTGCGGACGATCATCGGCTACCCCGCGCCGAAGTTGATGAACACCGGTAAGGCGCACGGATCAGCCTTGGGCGACGAAGAGGTCGCGGCGGTCAAAAAAGCGCTTGGTTTCGACCCGGACAAGAAATTCGCGGTCAGCGATGAGGTGATCAATCACACCCGTGAGCTGGTGCAGCGCGGCAAGGAAGCCCACGAAAAGTGGGACACCGATTTCGAGGCCTGGGCCGAGCGCGAACCCGAGCGTAAAAAGCTGCTGGACCGGTTGACCGCCGAGGAGTTGCCCGACGGCTGGGATTCCGACGTTCCGCACTGGGAGCCGGGCGACAAGGCGATCGCGACCCGCGCGGCGTCCGGCAAGGTGCTGAACGCGGTCGGCCCCAAGCTCCCCGAACTCTGGGGTGGCTCCGCTGACTTGGCCGGCAGTAACAACACCACCATGGACAACGTCAAATCGTTTGGTCCACCGTCGATTTCGACGAAGGACTACACCGCGGACTGGTACGGCCGCACGCTGCACTTCGGGATTCGCGAGCACGCGATGGGCTCGATCCTGTCCGGCATCGTGCTGCATGGACCGACTCGCGCCTACGGCGGCACGTTCCTGCAGTTCTCCGACTACATGCGTCCGGCGGTGCGACTGGCCGCGCTGATGGACATCGACACCATCTACGTGTGGACGCACGACTCGATCGGGCTCGGCGAGGACGGTCCGACGCATCAACCGGTCGAGCACCTGGCGGCGTTGCGTGCCATCCCGCACCTGTCGGTGGTGCGCCCGGCGGACGCCAACGAGACGGCCTACGCCTGGCGGACAGTCCTGGCCCGCGGCAACGGCAGCGGTCCGGTCGGTTTGATCCTGACCCGCCAGGGTCTGCCGATCCTGGAAGGCACCGACTACGACGGCGTGGCCAAGGGCGGATACGTCTTGGGCGACGACGGCGGTGACGAGCCAGACGTCGTTCTGATCGCCACCGGCTCCGAAGTTCAACTGGCCGTCGAAGCACAGAAGTTGTTGGCGGACAAAGACATTGTGGCGCGCGTGGTGTCGATGCCCTGCGTCGAATGGTTCGAGTCGCAGTCCGAGGAGTACCGCGACAGCGTGCTGCCGCCGTCGGTCTCGGCACGGGTCGCTGTCGAGGCCGGCATCGCACAAAGTTGGCACAAGCTGGTCGGCGACACCGGTGAGATTGTTTCGCTCGAGCACTACGGGGAATCCGCCGATGCAGAGACCCTTTTCCGCGAATTCGGCTTCACCGCGGAAACCGTCGTCGACGCAGCCGAACGAACAATAGACAACTAAGCAAAGGGTAATTCGATGACTCAGAATGCCAACTTGGCCGCTCTGTCCGCCGCAGGCGTATCGGTGTGGCTCGACGACTTGTCCCGGCAACGCCTGCAGTCCGGCAACCTGCAAGAACTGATCGACACCAAATGCGTTGTCGGTGTAACCACGAACCCGTCGATCTTCCAGAAGGCACTCGCCGAAGGCGATGCCTACGACGCCCAGGTGGCCGAACTCGCTGAGCGCGGCGCCGACGTCGATGCCACCATCCGCACGGTCACCACTGACGACGTACGCAACGCCTGCGACGTGTTGACGCCGCAGTGGGAAGCGTCGGACGGCGTCGACGGCCGAGTATCCATCGAGGTCGACCCGCGGCTGGCGCACGACGCCGACAAAACCGCCAAGCAGGCCATCGAGCTGTGGAAGATCGTTGACCGGCCGAACTTGTTCATCAAGATCCCGGCGACCGAGGACGGTCTGCCTGCCATCACCGCCACACTGGCAGAAGGCATTTCGGTCAACGTGACGTTGATCTTCTCGGTGGAGCGCCACCGCGCGGTGATCAACGCCTACCTCGAAGGACTCGAGAAGGCGAAGCAAGCCGGGCATGACCTGTCCAAGATCCATTCGGTCGCTTCGTTCTTCGTCTCGCGGGTCGATACCGAGATCGACAAGCGTCTGGAGGCCATCGGCTCACCCGATGCCTTGGAGCTGCGTGGACAGGCCGGCGTGGCCAACGCCCGACTCGCCTACGCCGCTTACCAGGAGAACTTCGTCGGCGGGGATCGGTTCGCGGCGCTCGAGGCCGACGGAGCGCGCGTGCAGCGTCCGCTGTGGGCGTCGACCGGTGTGAAGAACCCCGACTACTCCGACACCCTCTACGTCACCGAGCTGGTCGCGCCGAACACCGTGAACACCATGCCGGAGAAGACGATTGACGCTGTCGCTGACCACGGCGTGGTCACCGGTGACACCGTAACCGGCACGGCCGCGCCCGCCCAGGAAGTCTTCGACAAGCTCGAGGCGGTCGGAATCGACCTGACCGACGTGTTCCTTGTATTGGAGAACGAAGGCGTGCAGAAGTTCGAGGAGTCGTGGACCGAGCTGTTGGAGGAAACTCAAAAGCAGCTCGACTCCGCCGACAAATGAGTCCTGCCAACACTCGGAGCAACGCCGAGACTTGGCAGAACCCCCTGCGGGACAAGCGCGACAAGCGCCTCCCCCGTATCGCCGGACCATGTGCCGTGGTGATCTTCGGTGTCACCGGAGACTTGGCGCGCAAAAAGGTGGTGCCGGCGATCTACGATCTGGCCAACCGCGGCCTGCTACCCCCGACCTTCTCGTTGGTTGGGTTCGGTCGCCGGGACTGGGACGACCAGGCTTTCAGCGACGAGGTCTACCAGCTCGTAAAGGACCACTCCCGCACGCCTTTTCGACAGGTCATCTGGGACCGGTTGGCCGAAGGATGTCGTTTCGTCCAGGGCACCTTCGACGACGACAAGGCATTTTCGCGGCTGGCCGAGACGCTGGACAAGCTCGATGCCGAACGTGGCACCGCCGGTAATCACGCGTTCTACCTTGCGATCCCGCCGAAGGACTTCCCCGCCGTGTGCGAGCAGTTGCACAGCGCCGGGTTGGCCGCCGCTCAAGAGGGCACGTGGCGCCGGGTGGTCATCGAGAAGCCGTTCGGCCACGATCTGGACAGCGCGCGCGAACTCAACCACGTGGTCAACAGTGTCTTTCCCGAGGAGTCGGTGTTCCGCATCGACCATTACCTGGGCAAGGAGACGGTGCAGAACATCCTGGCGATGCGGTTCGCCAACCAACTGTTCGACCCGATCTGGAATTCGCATTACGTCGACCACGTGCAGATCACCATGGCCGAAGACATCGGCCTGGGCGGACGCGGTGGCTACTACGACGGCATCGGCGCTGCGCGTGATGTGATCCAGAATCACTTGATGCAACTGCTCGCGCTGACGGCCATGGAAGAGCCGGTCAGCTTCAATCCCAAGGAATTGCAGACCGAGAAAATCAAGGTGCTGTCAGCGACGCATCTCGCGCAGCCGCTCGACGAGACCACATCACGCGGGCAATATACGGCCGGATGGCAAGGCGGCGAACACGTCGTCGGGCTTCTCGATGAGGACGGCTTCTCCAAGGACTCCATCACCGAGACGTTCGCCGCCATCACCGTGGAAGTCGATACTCGCCGGTGGGCAGGCGTGCCGTTTTACTTGCGCACCGGAAAACGGTTGGGCCGCAGGGTGACCGAGATCGCTTTGGTGTTCAAACGCGCTCCCCATCTGCCGTTCGACGCGACGATGACAGACGAGTTGGGCGCCAACGCGTTGGTGATCCGGGTGCAACCGGACGAGGGTGTGACGCTGCGATTCGGGTCCAAGGTGCCGGGCAGCATGGAAGTGCGCGACGTCAACATGGACTTCTCCTACGGGGCAGCGTTCGCCGAGGAGTCGCCCGAGGCCTACGAGCGGTTGATCCTGGACATGCTGCTTGGCGAGCCCTCACTCTTCCCGGTCAACGATGAAGTCGAATTGGCTTGGCAAGTCTTGGATCCCGTGCTCGATCATTGGGCCGAAGGCGGCAAGCCCGACTCATATGAGGCAGGCACGTGGGGTCCGGCATCGGCATTCGAGATGCTGCAGCGGACCGGCCGGGAATGGCGGCGACCATGATCGTCGATTTGCCGGAAACCACCACCACCCAGATCAACAAGAAGCTCGACGAACTGCGCGAGCAAGTCGGCGCGAAGACGATGAGCCGGGTATTGACACTGGTCATCGCAACCGACAGCGACACTCTGCTCGAGGAAGCCATCGATGCCGCCAACGCGGCCAGCCATGAGCATCCCAGCCGGGTGATAGCGGTGACGACCGGTCACGCGGACGCCACAGAACCGCACCTTGATGCGCAACTGCGGGTCGGCGGCGACAGCAGCGCCGGCGAGGTCGTGGTGCTGCGGCTCTCCGGCCCGTTGGCCGGGCACCAGGGCAGCGTCGTCGTACCGTTCCTGCTGCCCGACATCCCGGTGGTGGTGTGGTGGCCGTGTGAGGCCCCGGCCGTGCCCGCTGAAGACCCGTTGGGCCAGTTGGCTCTGCGGCGCATCACCGATGCGACCAACGGGGCTGACCCGCTTGCCGCGATCAAAAGCAGGCTGCCTGGTTACCACCCCGGTGACACCGATCTCGCCTGGAGCCGCATCACCTACTGGCGGGCGCTGCTGGCTTCGGCAATCGATCAGCCCCCACACGAGCCGATCACGTCGGCGCTGGTGTCCGGGTTGGCCACCGAGCCCGCGCTGGACGTGCTTGCGGGCTGGTTGGCCAGCCGTATCGACGGGCCGGTGCGTCGTGCGGTCGGCGAACTCAAAGTCGAACTGGTACGCAAGAGCGAAACGGTGACGCTGAGCCGACCGCAGGACGGTCAGACCGCGACGATAAGCCGCACAGCCAAGCCCGAAGCGCTTGTTCCGTTGCCGCGCAGAGAAACTCGCGAGTGTCTGGCCGAGGACCTGCGGCGACTGGATGCGGACGCGATCTACTTCTTGGCGTTGAAGGGTATCGACTTGGTGGAGTACGTATGAGCAGCACGACTGTCGAGAGGTTTGACGACAGCGACGGACTGGTTGCCGCAGCCGGCGAACGATTGATCAAGGTCATCGACGCTGCCGTCGACGCGCGGGGTCGAGCGCTGATCGTGCTGACCGGAGGTGGCAACGGCAACAAGTTGTTGCGTTTCCTCGCGGCGCAGTCTGAGCGAGTCGACTGGGCCAAGGTGCATCTGTTCTGGGGCGACGAACGCTACGTCAGCGAAGATGACGACGAACGCAACGACAAGCAGGCTCGCGAGGCGTTGCTCGATCACGTCGACATCCCGGCGCGCAACGTGCACGCCATGCCGGCCGCCGACGGTGAATTCGGCGACGATCTCGGCGCCGCCGCGCTGGCCTACGAGCAGTTGCTGGCCGCGAACGCCGAGCCAGGTGATCCCGCGCCGAACTTCGACGTCCATCTCCTTGGCGTAGGCCCAGAGGGCCACATCAATTCCCTCTTCCCGGACACTCCCGCTGTGCGGGAGAAGACCCGGCAGGTGGTCGGCGTCGAGGACTCACCCAAGCCTCCACCGCTGCGAATCACTTTGACACTGCCCGCGATTCAGCGGTCCCGCGAGGTCTGGCTGCTGGTGGCGGGTGAGGAGAAGGCCGAAGCCGTCGCTGCAGCGATCGGCGGCGCCGACCCGGTGTCGATCCCCGCGGCGGGTGCGGTCGGCCGCGACCACACCGTCTGGTTTCTCGACAAGCCCGCCGCAGCCAAGCTTCCCGCCGACTAGGGTCGGGCTTCGGCCTGCCGGTCGGCGTAGCCGCGCGCATACTCCTGCATCTGTCGGATGACGTCTGGGGGTACAGCTCGGCTGGTCACGGCGGCGCAGTAGTGGCCGCGATCTTGCTCAGGCATATCCGATCAGATGGGTTTTCGGTTCCCGGGGTTCCCTCGACCCCCATAATGAGCGGCATGGCAGATAAAAGCGCCGGAGGCGGCCGCGCGCCGCGACAGCGGATCAAGAGCCTGGCCCAGGCGGCAATGAACGCCGACGTCACCGTCGAGCAGCTGGAAGACGTGTTGGGCGGACTGGGCGAAAGCTTGACCGACCTCAACAAATCGCTGACTCACCTGAACACCGCAGTCGACCGCCTCAACGGCGGTTTGGACCACTTCGAGGCCACCCTGAGCAGGATCGACGACCTGATGGGCCGGTTGGCCACGCTTGTCGCTCCGGTCGAAGCGGTCGTGCAGCGCATCGACTACATGGTGGGTGTCGGCGAAACCGTGATGTCGCCGCTGTCGGTCACCGAGCACGCAGTTCGCAACGCGTTCAACGCCTTACGTGGCCGGACCTCGCGTTAGGCCGTGCCGAACCAGCCGGTCCCCCGTCCGCCGTATGCCGAGGGCACCGGTTTGCCGTGGGATGTCTCGGTCACCGACGCCGTCGCCGAGATTGCGGCTGCTCGCGCCCGCCACGGCGACACGTTCACCGTGCACAGCGGATCCGATCGCTATCTGTTCACGTTCTCACCGACCGGTGTCGAGTCGTTCTACGGCTTGCCCGAGGACAAAGCCAGCAAGGGCGTCGCGGATTACCTGATGCTGCGGCGCAAACTGCCCGACGAGATTTTCGAAGGCCGCCGCCTGCTGCCGAGCACACTGTTCCGCCGCGATGATGTCGCCGGTTATCTGGCCAACCTGGATCGTGCACTCGACGAGACCGCCGTCGAGCTCGGGTCGCAGGGATCGGTCGACGTGTTCGACCTGACCCGCCGCTTGGGCCACCGCATGGGTCTCGCCTCGTGGGCCGGCCCCGGCTCATCGCGCGGCGAGTCGTTCGAGCGACTGACGCGGGCGTTCGACCTTCTGGACGGCTCCGATGCGTTCGTCCATCCGGACGCGATGGCGGCCGTCGCCGCGTCGGGCAAGACCGCCGAGCGGGCTGCTCTCGACGAGGTGGTCGGCATCATCGCCGACGCCCTGCACAACCGCGGCGACGACGCCGATGATCACGCCCTATTCGACAGGATCGTCGACGCCTGGCGTGATGAGCGCGGCGACAACCGAATTCGTGGTATCGCGCTCGATGTTGCGCTCATCCACATCGCCTCGATGTCGAACCTGGCGGCTGCCCTCGGATGGGCATTGGTCGATGCGATCGAGCACCCGGCGTACGCGGACCGAGTGATCGCCGGGGACACCGACCTGGCGCAGCGATGTGCACTGGAGTCGATTCGCCTGGCTCAGCGCTCGATCATGTCGCGCGCTGTGTTGTCGCCCGTCGAACTGGATACCGGCGATGCCTGCTACAAGGTTCCGCCCGGTTGGACGATCGCGACGCTGCTGCCGCTACTGAACACCTCCGCCGCAACAGGACTCGAGGACTGGGACCCGGATCGGTGGACGCGACACCGGTTGACCAACGAAAAGTCGCTGCCCTCGCCGATGCTGGTGACATCGTTCGGTCACGGACGGCATTCGTGTCCGGCACAGCCGTTTTCGCTGGCGGCTATGACCGCGGCGATGACCCACGTGTTGGGCCGCTACCGGGTCACACCGTGCTGGACGACGCACCCGCGGCCGGTCCCGGCTCAGATCGGCGGCGTGGCAAGGGCGGATGGACCCTGCCGACTCAGCTACACGGCGGTCTGAACCGGCAGCTGCAGATACGACGGATGAGTGCCGCCAGTGTGGACGATGTGCCTGCCACTGTTCTGGGGTACGTATTCGCGGAGTGCGGGCATCCATTGACCAGTCACATTCTGCGCGCTGATCACCAGCCGAAGCTGCTCGCCCGGATAGAACACCAGACCGACTGGGAGCAGATCGATTTCGATCTCGACGACCGCGCCGGGCGTGAGTTTATCGACACGGTCGAAGCTGTGGACAGGCACTTCGTCGGTCGACAGCGTCTCGTCGAGGTGTCGCATCGACACGCGCAGACGTCCTGTGGTGCCCTTGTACCGCAGGATCGATGCCCCCCGCTCGGTGACGTCGTGGATCATCGCGCTGAGGTTGGGCACGGTGAACGCTTGCAAGGGGGTCCCTTGCGCATTCAACTTCTGAACGAAGACGAAGAGGTCCATGTCGTCGGCGTCCTGAGCTTCTACCCATAGCCGCACCTTGGGGTAGCCGACGACTGTGGTCTGCTCGTCGAAACGGGCGATGAACGAGACCAGGCCCGGATTGGATTCCGCGTCGTAGGTCGTGCTCACCTCCTCCGGGGGCGCCTCCGTACCCAGCGTGCGTGAACGGCCGTCGAGGTAGTACTTCGTGTAGACGACACCGTGCGGGGGGAACTCGTCCGCGGCCAGATTGACGTGGTCTCCGCCCTCGAGGTCAAGCAGGCAGTAGCGGACGCGCGGCGTCTGCTCCCAGCCGTTGTCCTCGCCCTTCAGAAAGTGATCAAAGAACCGACGCAGATCTTCCCTGTTCGCCTGGTCGTAGTAGTCGGGCCACTCCTGACTGTTGTGAATGCGCAGCCACTTCTTTTCGGAATTTATCCGTCGCCAAGCACGAAACGTACCAGCCGTATGCAACGAATTCGAGTAGCTGGCCACGACGTACGCCGGCACGTTGATTCGGTCGAACCGCGGGATCTTGTTGCGCCACAAGCCATTCATCAGCGGGTAGCGTTCTGCCTCGGCAAGAATGTCCTCCTTGCGGCTCTTGCCCCAATAGCTGTTGTCTTGAAGCTGTCGGGCGAACCCGGTGTCGGGCATGCCGCCGCGCATCACGAGATCGCGGTAAACGTCGCTGACGCCCTCCCACGGATTGATCGCCGCAAGGTGTGGCGGCTGTTCGGCGGCGGCGAACCATTGCGCGACAGCGAGATAGGAGGTGCCGCTCATCGCGACCTTGCCGGTACACCAGTCCTGAGCGGCCAGCCACTCGATCAGATCGTGACAGTCCTCGCCCTCTTGCCGATCCCATAAAACGCTGTCGCCCTGCGAATCTGAGACGCCGCGGACATCGGGGTTACAGATCGCGTAACCCTGGGCGCACCAATACGCAGGGTCGGGTCCTTCGAACTTATGCAGACCCGACACGATCCCGTTGTCTAGACCGACCAACCCGAATACCCCTATCGAAGCCGGGGCACTTCCCTCGCCCTTGCCGTAGGGGCTCCACGCCACGATCACCGGCACCTTCTCGGCGCCCACCGGCCGCAAGATATCGACATAGGTGGTCACACCGTCACGCATGGTGACGGCCACGTCCTTGTCGAGCACGATGTCGACCGGCAAAGGCTTGAATGGCGGCGCGAGGCGAAAGCCCGCCGCCAGCGTGCGGGTGCCCGGGTCGAATCCACTCAGCACCCCGTATCGATCGCCAGGCTCCAGCGGACGGGACTGTGTGAAGACTTTCTCAACCTGTGTCATTTCTGTTCCTGTCCGGCTCGGCCTCGTCCCACTCCCCGACCGTAGACGCCCCGTCGCATTAAATCAACAGGCGTTTATATTTCTGCTTTCGCGGTAAGTTCTACCCGTGACCGCGAAGGGCAAGCCGGCAGCCGAGGTTCGCCGCGGACGGCGGCCCGGCGTCAATACGACACGGCAGGCCATCCTCGACGCGGCCCGGGCGCGCTTCGCCGCCGACGGTTTCGCCTCGACGACGATCAGGAGGGTCGCGGCCGACGCGGGGGTCAACCCCTCGCTGGTCATTCAGTTCTTCACCTCGAAGGAAGAGTTGTTCGCCGCGGTCATGTCGATCTCACCAAAATCGTTGGCACGCATCAGCACTGTGTTTGAAGGGCCGGACGAACATCTTGGCGAACGAGTAGTGCGGGCCTACCTCGAAGTGTGGGAAGGCGCTCCGGAGGATTCAGATCCATTGATGGCGATGCTGCGCGGCGCGATCGCCAACGAACGAGCCGCCACACAACTGCGCGAGTTCATCCAAGCCAGGCTCCTCGATGCGATGGGGGCGAGACGAGACGACGCCCCTGACGCCGCTCTGCGCGCCGGACTGGCGTCGTCGATGCTGGTCGGCATCGTCGTTGGCCGACGACTCGTCGGAGTTCCCATCCTGGCGAAAGCGGATACCGAGACGCTGGTGGCGATGGTCGCACCGGCTATCCAGAAAGTGCTCGTCTAGGCGACCTGCTCCGGTGGATCCGGATCGCCGCGGAGCAGTTCTTCGGGGTGATGGGCGTGATTGATCTCGGGTGGCCCGGTGCCATCGGTCCAGCCCAGCCGCCCGCCGACGACCTCGGTGCGCAGTTCGCCGCGGCTTTCCATGCCGTGATCGGGGCAGCAGGCGAAGAACAGCTTGTCCGCATCGGTCCTGCCGCCATGCCCCCAGCCAGGTTCATGGTGGACCTCGCAGTGATAGCCGGATTCAAGGCAGTTGGGGCGGGTGCAGCCGCGGTCGCGGGCATAGCAGATCAGCCGCTGGTCGGCGGTGGCAATTCGCTTCTGCCGCCCGAGGTAGAGCGGCCGCTTAGTGTGATCGTCAAACACAGCCAGATAGTGAATTGTCTTGGCGGCCATGCTGATCAGGTCGCGCATCGGCAACCGGGAGCCGCCGCCTGTCCTCGCGGCCGCCGGCATCGGTGTCGACGGGTCGAGAACGGCGCTGGCGGCCTGCTCGAGTTCGGCCAGTGTTGTGGTGACGACTACGGTGACGGGGTGGCCGCGGTGTACACCGAGACCCCCGGATGCAATGGCAGTCTCCAGACCGAGCTTCAACGCGTCGTGGCAGCGCTGGGCGGGGCTGCGCTCGTCGCGCGCTTCGTCAGGTTGGTGACGGCCGGGGCGGACCGCGGCCTCGATGGCCTCGAAGTAGGCGCGGGCCTGCGGGTCGAGCAGACCAGTGAGCCTCGACATGCCGTCGGGTCCCTGTGGCCCGAGATGTAATCCGCGGCGGCGGGCACGGTCGTCGTCGCTGAACAGTCCATCGGGATTGAGGTAATCGGCGATGCGCTGACCGAGTTTGACCACGATGCCGGCGTCGACGTTGGTGGCCTGCTCGACGAGTGTGCGCTCGGCGCGTGCCGTGTCGGCAGGTGACACGCAGCCGGGCAGCACGTCGATCGCTCGGCAGACCGCTCGGATGTGTTCCTCGCCGAGAGCGCCGGCCTCCACGGCGTCGGCCAGCTCGGGCAACTCCGGTGGGACCGGCGGTCCGGTCAATGAGCGGCGCGGCCGAATCCGGGCCGCCAGCTTGAACCTTCGGGTGATCTCGTTCGGGGTGATCCGCAGGCGGGCCCACAACGTGGACCGCATCAGGGCCACGGAGCTGGATTCGTCGGGTGGGTCGGCGATCTCGGCGAAGATTCGATACATCAGCCCGCGGTTGACACGGTCCTGGGTCTCCAGTCGTTCTGCGACGTCGACGCGAAACCTGTTGCCCAGCAGATCCGATCGCGTACCGCGCAGGAGGCCGTGAGCAGCGTCGATCGCATCGAGAGCAGTAGTGATCCGCTCCCGTGCCTGCTCGGCGCTGATCGCTGGACCCATACCTCGAGGTTACGAATCAGACCGACAATCCCGACGGCGGCAGCCAATACAAGTCCCTGCCTGTGGATCACATCCCAACTGTGGATAACTAGCCGCCACAACAGGTGTGTAGCAGCGCCGTCAGCCACTGTTGCGCAGCGCGCTGGCAAGCCCGTTCATCGTCAGCAGGATTCCGCGTTGCACCAGCTCGTCGTCATCACCGGAGCGATAACGGCGCAACAGCTCGACCTGAAGGTGATTCAGTGGCTCCAGGTACGGGAACCGGTTGAACACCGATCGCGCCAGCGACGGGTTGTCCGCCAGCAAGTTGTCTTGCCCGGTGATGAGCTTGTGCGCGTTGATGCTTCGCTGGTGTTCGGCGGTGATCTTGTCGAACACCCGTCGCCGCAAAGACTCGTCGTCGACCAATTCGGCGTAGTGAGCCGCTAAGCCCAGATCGGACTTGGCGAGCACCTGCGCCATGTTCGACAGCACGGTCTGGAAGAACGGCCACTTCTGGTATAGGTCGCGCAGAAGCTCGACGCGACCCTCGTCCTCGGCGATCCAGCTCTCGACGGCCGAACCGGTCCCATACCAACCCGGCAGCATCACCCGCGACTGGCTCCAGGCCATCACCCAAGGGATCGCGCGCAAATCGGAGATGGACGATGTCGGTTTGCGCGACGTCGGCCGGCTACCGACGTTCAGCGACCCGATTTCGCTGACCGGAGTGGACTGCAGGAAATATTCGACGAATCCGTCTGTCTCGTGGACTAATTCGGAGTATGCGCGTTGCGCGCGATCGGCCAGCTCGTCCAGAATCTCATACGCCGGACCGGCCGCGTCGCCCAGCCCTTCGACGTCGAGCAGGGTCGACTCGAGGGTCGCCGCCAGCAGGGTCTCCAGGTTCCGCTGGGCGATGATCGGCTCCGCGTATTTGGCGGCGATCACCTCGCCCTGCTCGGTCAGCCGCAATGAGCCGTTCACCGCGCCCGGCGGTTGAGCGAGGATGGCCTGATAACTCGGCCCCCCGCCGCGTCCCACCGTGCCGCCGCGACCGTGAAAGAGCCGCAACCGAATACCGGTTTTGCGCGCCGATTCGACGAGATCGAGTTCGGCCCGATAGAGCGCCCAGTTCGCGGCCAGATAGCCGCCGTCCTTGTTGGAATCGGAATAGCCGAGCATCACCTCTTGGCTGTCACCGCGGGCGCGCACGATGCTTCGGTAGACCGGAAGGTCAAGTGCCGCTTCGAGAATCGATGCACCACGATGCAGATCGTCGATCGTCTCGAACAGCGGGACGATGCCGACCGGACAGTACGGCTCGTCGGCGGAGGTGTCGAGTAGCCCCGACTCTTTCAGCAGAATGCCGGCTTCGAGAAGGTCGGAGACGGAACGACACATCGAGATGATGTAGTTGGGCACCGAGGGCGAACCGTAGATCTCGACGGCCCGCGCGCCCGCCGCGACGATCGCGAGTTCTTTCTGCGCCAGCTCGGACAACTGCTCCCGGTCGCCGATCAGCGGCCGTCGGGTACTCAGCTCGTCGGCCAGGATGTTGACCCGCTCGTCTTCGCTCAGCGAACAGTAATCGGGATGCACACCCGCCCAGGCGAGTAACTCGGCGACCACCTCCTCGTGTACGTCGGAGTTCTGCCGCATGTCCAGGCCGGAGAGGTGAAACCCGAAGACGTCCACGGCTTCCCGCAAGCGAGCTAATCGGTCGTCGGCCAGCAGCTTGCTGCCGTTGGCGCGTAGGGAGGCGTCGACGGTGTCGAGGTCGGCCAGCATCTCCCCTGGCGTCGAGTACGGCGCCAACCCAAGATCCAGCAGGTCGTCCGGCTCTTCGTCCAGGATCTGCGCGGCGGTCGCGGTGAGCCGGGCGTGGATGACGCGCAACGCGCGGCGGTAGGGCTCGTCGCCGCGAGCCGGCTCGTCGCAGTCCGCGGCCAGCGCAATCAGGTCGTCGGTGACGGCGACGAGTCGCGACGACATCGACAGTTCCTGCTCCAGCGCGCTCAGCTCCGCGGTGTAGCGATTCAGCGCGGCGTAGGCCGCACTTCCGGTGGCCAGTCGCACCACGTCAGCGGTGACATTCGGGTTGCCGTCGCGGTCGCCGCCGATCCACGAGCCGGGCCGCAGAATGGGTTCGGGGAGCAGATCCGCGTCGGGCCAGCGACTGCGCAACGCGTCGCGGACCCCGGCGTTGACTTTCGGGACCACGTCGAAGAATGCTGCCGAGTAGTAGCGCAGACCGACCGCGATCTCGTCGGTGATCTGCAGTCGGGACAGCCGCACTAACGCGGTCTGCCACAACGTCAGCACCTGGCGGCGCAGCTCGGTTTCGATGTCGCTGCCGTCATCGGTGTGGACATGCCCGCGTGCGTGCAGCCGCATCAGCTGGGTGATGCGGTGCTGGGTGTCGAAGACGGTACGACGACGGGTTTCGGTCGGATGCGCTGTGATGACCGGTGAGACCAGCGCCCCGGTCAGCGCCTCGGCCACCGTCGCAGAGTCCAGGTCGGCTGCTTCCAGCTTCAGATAGGTGGCGGCGAGGCTGCTGTCCTGCGGCGGGTCGCCGGCCTCGACGTGGATGGCGCGGCGACGTTCCCGGTGGATGTCTTCGGCGACGTTGGCCAGCAGCGCGAAGTGGCTGAACGCCCGGATCACCGGAATCGCCTGGTGAATATCGATGCCGGCGAACATCTCAGCCACCTCGGCGCGCTCGATCTCCGAGCGACGCACCTTGAAGGATGCGATCCGGGCCCGTTCCACCAAATCGAAGACCGCGTCGCCGTTCTGCTCGCGCACGGTGTCGCCCAGAATCGTTCCGAGTAGCCGGATGTCGTCGCGCATCGGCTCGGTGGCCTCGCGCCCTACTCGGGTGCGCTGTACGGCGCCGAAGGGCTCGAGCGAGTCGGATGCGTCAGCCATACACCCCAGTATCAGGGTCGTTGGCCGTCTTCGCCTTTCGTGGGCTCAGGCGTTGTATTTGATGCGCAGCGCCATACCGACGATGGCGACCAGCCAAATGCCGACGACGAACAGCGTCAATCGGTCGAGGTTCTTTTCCACCACGGTCGAGCCGGACAGGCTGGACTGCACACCGCCACCGAACAGTGTCGACAAGCCGCCACCCTTGGCGCGGTGCAACAGCACCAGAAGGACCACCAGGATGCTGGTGACCACCAGGGTGATCTGCAGAGCCAATTCCATGGCTGGAAGCTTACCGGCTTGCAATCGGCCGGCTCAGACCGGCGCTGAACGAGCTATTTGTCCAGGTATAGCGTGTCAGTGCTGTAGTCGATAGAAATCGGATACTGCTCAAACGGGATGACACCACTGTCGATCGAGGTTCCCGACGTGACATCCGGCGCCGTGTCAGTGCCGTCGGAATCGGTGCCGACTTCGTAGGAGTACAACAGCGTGCTGCCGTCGTAGACATTGACATAGTCTCCGCTGGGCACGGTGCCGTCGTAAACCGACGACGGGATCGTTCCGTACACACCGCCCGAGTCGAAGTCGTCCGAGACCGAGCCAGAACCGAGGACCGTTCCAGTACCACTTGAGCCAGTGGTGACGCTTTCGGTCAGGCCGCTGACGGTTGAGCCGCTGGCGGTCAGCGGGATCCCGGTCGTATCCGGGGTAGTGCTGACAATCAACTCGCCAGACTTGGCGGCCTCGTTCTCGTCGACCGTCACGCCGCCGAAGCCCGCGTACTGAAACGGGCTCTCGCCCGCCCCACCACTGGTGTCATCTCCGATGCCCAGGATGCCGGTCGAGTCGTTATCGGTGAGGAAGCCTTGGAAGGCGTCATTGGTGAAAAGGCTCGAGAAGTCGCTCGGGTCGTAGGAGTACACCTCGACCTCGACGGGCGTGGTCGTGTCGAGGCCGTTGGCATAGTCGACTGGCAAGTTGTACGTCAGGTAGAAGTACTCCACCCCACCGCTGTAGCCACTCTCGCCGAATCCGGTGGGCAGCCCGAGGCTCAGCAGGTCCGAGAACTCATTCGATCCGAAGTCCGTGTACGGAATGACGAGGCCGCTGGATCCGGTGTCGACGAGATCCGTCGTGGTCGCCCCGTCCACTGAGGCGGTCACCGTCGGCTCGGTGTCCTCTTGGATGGTGATCGGAAGGTCGTAGGTGCCACTCGCTGCTGCGGGCTCGGCCGAAGCCGCCGATGCCGCCGCCGACTCTGCTGCCGCCGGCGTCGCCACATCGAGCGAGTTCAGGCTGGCGAGCAGGCTGTCGCTCCAGCTGGTCAGGTCCACGGCCGCGGCGGGGTCGATCGCGGACAGTGAGTCCGTGAACGACGTCAGCAGCGGCTGGATGATCGGGTCGAGCAGGTCCTCGAAGTCGGCCTTGGCGGGGGCGGCCGAGCCAGTCGCCATCGCCGCGGCGGCGACAAACGCGCTGACAGCGCCACCCATGACAGCCCCGCACCGGCGCGCCTTGGCGTTGCGTGAGTTCTTGGCGCTCGCGCGACCAGCCATCCGATGCCTCCCCGAGGACGTGTTCAGAGTCGTAACCAACGGAACTTAACGAGCCTGTGTTGCTTTTAGGTTTCCATAAGCTAAACGGGAGCACGCAGAACCCGCAACCTGACGAGCCCGATGTTTACGGCAGCGGGCCACCGGCTGCGATGGCGGATAGCGTCGCGAACTGCTCGGCATCCAGCGACGCGCCACCGACCAAAGCACCGTCGACGTCGTCCTGCGCGACGATGTCGCCGATGTTCTTGGCGTTCACCGAGCCGCCGTAGAGCACGCGGACGCGGTCGGCGATCTGCGGCGAGGCGAGCGTCGCGAGTTCGGCACGAACCGCTTTGCAGACCTCCTGGGCATCGGCCGCACTGGCCACCCGTCCGGTACCGATCGCCCATACCGGTTCGTAGGCGATGACCACCTTGTCGATCTGCTCGGCCGAAAGCCCAGCCAACGACCCACGCAGCTGCGACTGGCAGTGGCTGACATGGTCACCGGCCTCGCGAACTTCCAGATGCTCACCGATACAGACGATCGGTGTCAGCTCGTGCTTGAGCGCCGCGGCGGCCTTCGCGGCAACCAAGGAGTCGTCCTCGTCGTGGTAGGTACGCCGCTCGGAGTGGCCGACCACCACGTAGTGGCAGCCCAGCTTGGCCAGGAAGGCCCCGCTGATCTCACCGGTGTATGCGCCGGAGTCGTGCTGCGACAGATCCTGGGCGCCATAGGTCAGCCGCAGTTTGTCGCCGTCGACCAGGGTCTGCACGCTGCGCAGATCGGTGAACGGCGGAATGACCGCGACGTCGACCTTGTCGAAGTATTTGTCTGGCAGCGAGAACGCGATCTTCTGCACCAGCGCGATCGCTTCGAAGTGGTTGAGGTTCATCTTCCAGTTGCCGGCTATCAGCGGCTTGCGACTCATCGACGTCCTTCACTCAAGAGCTGACACTGCCCAGTACTTCCAAGCCGGGCAGCGATTTGCCCTCAAGATATTCCAGCGACGCGCCCCCGCCGGTGGAAATGTGCGAGAAGCCATCCTCGGGCAGACCCAGCGCGCGCACGGCGGCAGCGGAGTCCCCGCCACCGACAACGCTGAACGCGCCCTTCGCTGTCGCGGCGGCGATCACCTCGGCGACACCCTTGGTCCCCGCGGCAAACGCCGGAAACTCGAAGACCCCCATGGGGCCGTTCCAGAAGATCGTCTCGGCGTTGCCCAGCAATTTGGTGAATCGCTCGACCGAGCCGGGCCCGATATCCAATCCCATTTTGCCGTCTGGAATCGCCTCAGCAGCAACAATTTCCGGCGCCGAGTCAGCGGAGAACTTCTCGGCCACCACGATGTCGACCGGCAGCCGGATGATGTCAGCATAAGTGTCGAGCAATTGACGGCAGGTATCGATCATCTCGGTCTGCAGCAACGACGTGCCAACCGAAAGACCTTGTGCGGCGAGGAATGTGAAGCACATTCCGCCGCCGATCACGATGCTGTCGGCTTTGGTGGCCAGCTGCTCGATCACGCCGAGCTTGTCCGACACCTTCGAACCGCCGAGCACCACCGCATACGGGCGCTTCGTCGAACTGGTCAGCCGCTCCAGAACGCCGACCTCTTCCGCCACCAGCGTGCCCGCATAGTGCGGAAGTAGCGTGGCGACGTCGTAGACCGAAGCCTGTTTGCGGTGCACCACACCGAAGCCGTCGGACACGAACGCGCCTGTCGAGCCGACTAACTGGGCGAGTTCGCGGGCCAGTGCCAGCCGCTCCCCGTCGTCCTTGCTGGTCTCCCGCGGGTCGAACCGAATGTTCTCCAGCAGCAGGACATCCCCGTCAGTCAGACGCTCGGCACGGGCACGCGCATCGCGACCGACGACGTCGTCGGCCAACTGCACGTCCTTGCCCAAATGCTCACCGAGTGCCGCGGCGACCGGCGCCAGCGACAGCTTCAGGTCGGGTTCGCCCTTGGGCCGTCCCAGATGCGCGGTCACCACCACCTTGGCGCCGGCGTCGGCCAGCGCTTTGAGCGTAGGTACCGACGCAATGATCCGCCCCGGGTCGGTGATGGTTCCGTCGTCACCGAGGGGCACGTTGAGGTCGGACCGGACCAGCACTCCTCGACCCGAAACCCCCTGCGCGAGAAGGTCCGACAGATTCGGGATGGCCACGGCTTACAGCGACTTGCCGACCAGCGCGACCAGGTCGACGAGCCGGTTGGAGTAACCCCACTCGTTGTCGTACCACGACACGATCTTGGCCTGGTTGTCGATCGCCTTGGTCAGCCCGGAATCGAAGATCGAGCTGTGCGGGTCGGTGACGATGTCGCTGGAGACGATCGGGGCGTCGTAGTACTTGAGGATGCCCTTCATCGGACCGTCCGCGGCGGCCTTCATCGCGGCGTTGATCTCCGCGGCGGTGGCCGACTTGGCCAGTTCGGCGGTCAGGTCGGTGACCGAGCCGGTTGGGATCGGGACCCGCAACGCGTACCCGTCCAGCTTGCCCTTGAGCTCGGGCAGCACCAGGCCGATCGCCTTGGCCGCGCCGGTCGACGTCGGCACGATGTTCAGCGCCGCGGCCCGAGCCCGGCGCAGGTCTTTGTGCGGACCGTCCTGCAAGTTCTGGTCTTGGGTGTAGGCGTGGATGGTGGTCATCAGACCCTTGACGATGCCGAATTCGTCGTTCAGCACCTTGGCCACCGGTCCGAGGCAGTTCGTGGTGCACGAGGCGTTGGAGATGATGTTCTGGCTGCCGTCGTACTTGTCGTCGTTGACGCCCAGCACGATGGTGATGTCCTCGTCGGTCGCGGGCGCGGAGATGATCACTTTCTTCGCACCGGCGTCCAAGTGGCCCTTGGCCTTTGCGGCGTTGGTGAAGATGCCGGTCGACTCGACGACGACGTCGACACCGAGGTCGCCCCACGGAAGGGCGGCCGGTCCCTCTTTGACCTCCAGCGCCTTGATCTTCTTGTCGCCGACGACGATGGTGTCCTCGCCTTCGAGGCTGACGTCGAAGGGCAGCCGGCCCAGGATCGAGTCGAATTTCAGCAGATGCGCCAGCGTCGCGTTGTCGGTCAGGTCGTTTGCCGCGACCAACTCGATGTCGGTGTCGGCGCCCGCGGCTTGCTGCTCCAGCAGGGCCCGGTAGAAATTACGCCCGATTCGACCGAAGCCGTTAATGCCTACCCGGACCGTCACGTGTCTCTCCATTCATTGCGGACGAATGCTCGCTGCCAGCCTAGTTGCTGCGACAACGTGCCGCGAATCACAGCCATTCAGGTCCATGGGCCGCCGTTTTGCCTGGCCAGCGCGCTAGACGCCGTTCCCGCGGAGGACGTGGACGGGAAACTCGTCATCGGGTTCGGGCCACGGCTGGCGGGCCAGCATGTCCTTCACGGTCACGAAGCCTTCCTCGATCAGCCCGGTCTTCGCGTCGACGATGCGGTACCACTGCTTTTGGGTCTGGATCGGTTGGCCCTCCAAGACGATCACCCGCAGATCGCCTTCCGCGAAGCCGCAACGTCGCTGTACCGCCTCCACCAACTGTTCGTTGTGCAGGTGGCCCTCGCCGAAATTCCAGCCGATCAGCGCACCGGCGACGGTCTCGCCCTCACGCAGCACGTAGTCCGCCTCGTCGTCCAGTGCGCGAGGCAGGAGTCCGTTGAGCGCGCGGCCGTGAACATGCATGGCCCGGAAGGCTCGGGCTTTGTCGCTGATGATCTCCGCGGTTGGCTGGTCGTAGAGTCTGGCGATTTGTCTGACAGTGAGCGCGGAGCTTTTTACCACGTCGGCCTCGATCTTGTCTTCGACGCCGGCACGGAAGCACCACACGCTGGACGCCCAGTTGCCCGCGTAGTAGCGCAGCGCAGGCAAGAACGAAATCTGTTGCGGAAACATATTTCCCACGATTGGCACCACGAGTAGCGCGGCGAGCAGCATCGCCAGCAGCAGCGGCGAATTGAGATCGTAGATCGTGATGCTGCCGTAGTGCCCGAACAGGTAGAACAGCGAGAAGATGAAAAACACGTTCCACTCCAACGGAACACCCATCGGGAGGTTGGAAATGATGTTGAGGTGGAAGATCACCATGAAGCCGATCAGGGCCCACCGCCACGGGTGATTGCCTGCGACAAAGACCAACACCGCCGGAACGATGAGTTCGGCTGTGGTGCCGCCACCGTGGGCCATCAACTTCGGTATCCACGACGGCCGTATGTCGTCGACCGGGTCGCGGTAGAGCCTGCGCTTCAACCAGTTGAAAGGCCGCCCGCGTAGCAACGCGTTGTTGCTGGTCATCGCCGCGACGACGTACGGGAAGTGATGATTGAGTTTGGACGTCGCCGCACCCCACCACAGGCCGAGCATGACGATCTTGAATGCGGCGATCTGGTCGACGAACGGGAAGAAGAACACCAGCAGCTTCAGCCAGTAGTGTTCACCGCGGGCCGCCAGAAAGATCGTCTTGTCGCGCAGACCCAGCAACGCCAAGGCAACGATCGTCGGCACCACCCGGACAGGGTCGATCAAACCGACATCGCCTGCGCCGGTGACGGATCCGCCGTGGCCGGGCGACAGCAGCAGCCAGACTGCGGACCCCAGGACTATGGCATAGAGGCCCACATCAAGGACGGTGCGGGTGTCGCCGCTGGTGAACGGAACCTCACGAGGCCACGGCGGAAGGCGAATTGTCTTGGGTCGCAACCAGTACAGGAAGCCGCCGATCGGCGGCCAGAATCGCGCGGTCAGCGGGCCCGACCCGCAGCCCAGCCCCAAGACCTCGAACAGCAGGGTGAACACGACGACCTTCTGGTACACGATCGGTTGCGTCCACCAGTCCGCGATGTGCCCCAACCCGCCCAGACCGGGGGTCAGTGAGATCGTCGCGGCGGCGCCTGCGACATAGGCGGCCATCTTGAACAGGTACAGCAGATAGATCGCCGATGGCGTGCCGAAACCGTGTTCGACCCAATGCCGGGTCACCACCTGCAACCTCGACGCCGCGGGCAGTTCGTGCCAGGTCTCGGGATCGACGTCGGGAAGATCCGGGGTGATGAATCCCATGCCGGCCTCGTTTCAGGTCTGCCACCGTTGGCGAGAAATCAATCTAGCCGAGTCAGCCTGCTGACCTTGAAGACAGCTGTGAGTCTGCGCATTGCCGTTGACGCGGTCTCGCACTGACCGGTAAGAATCTGGCGTCTAACTTCTTCGGATCCGTTGAGGAAACGTATGGCGAATCTCAGCCGTTCCGCCTGGCTGCTTATTGCGAGCAGCGGAGCAGCGCTCACCGGCCTGTTGGCCGCGCCGCTGTCTCATGCCGATGCCGATCCCGCTTACGGCGACCTGTCGACGATCTACGCCGACGTGACCGAATTCGAAAACTCCTACGGCTTATTCGAAGACTCGGTCTTCTACTCAGATCTCGCAAGCCTCGGCAACATCATCGACGCCAGCGGTATCAACATCGGGGACTCATTCTCTTCGGGTGCAACAGCCTCAGATGAGGTGAATTCGATTGCGGCGGAGGGCAGTACGCTTGCCAGCCAGCTCACCACTCTCGAGCAGACCATCGCCGGCGAACCGGCTGCACTTGCCGCAACCGACGCCAACGAACTCCCCGTCGTTACCGACACCTTGGCTTTTCAAGACCAGATCAACACCGACATTGCCAACCTCCCGACGATCACCACGCAAGACGAAACGAATCCGTTGGTGATTGCTGATCTGAGCGCGCTGTACGGCCGTGAACTCGACTTCAGCAACGAACTTGGCAACCTGGTCGACTCATTAGGCATCGGAAGTCCGGCCGGGATCACCGCGGACAACGCCGCTATCTTGGCGGAGGGCTTAGGGATAACGCTCGACACCCAAAGCGCTGGGGACGCCCTGACGCTGCTGGCAGACCTGTCCAGTCTGGGCCTCTAGGCGTCTTCCATCAGGTCTGGCGTAACTGCCGATTCGGTGTCGGGGATGCCGTCGACCTTCGCTTTGCGGTCGGCCATCGACAGTAGTCGCCGAATGCGGCCTGCCACGGCGTCTTTCGTCATCGGCGGATCGGCCAGTCGGCCGAGTTCCTCCAATGACGCCTGCCGGTGCTCGACGCGCAACTTGCCCGCTGCGGCCAAGTGGTCGGGCACACCCTCGCCGAGAATCTCCAGCGCCCGCTCCACACGAGCGGCGGCCGCCACCGCGGCGCGAGCCGAGCGCCGCAGATTGGCATCGTCGAAATTCGCGAGCCGGTTCGCTGTGGCCCGAACCTCCCGGCGCATCCGCCGCTCTTCCCAGACCAGCCGAGTGTCCTGGGCGCCCATCCGGGTCAGCAGCGCACCGATCGCCTCGCCGTCGCGCACTACGACCCGGTCGGCGCCGCGTACCTCGCGGGCTTTGGCGCTGATGCCGAGCCGCCGCGCCGCGCCGACCAAGGCCAGCGCCGCCTCGGGACCGGGGCAGCTGACTTCCAGTGCCGAGGACCGTCCGGGCTCGGTGAGCGAGCCGTGCGCCAAGAACGCACCGCGCCACGCAGCCTCCGCGTCGCCGACGCTCCCGCCGACCACCTGGGCGGGCAAGCCGCGCACCGGGCGTCCGCGCAGATCGAGCAGACCGGTCTGGCGGGCCAGCGCCTCGCCGTCGTTGGCGACCCGCAGCACGTATCGCGTTGTCTTGCGGATTCCACTGGCGGACAACACATGTACGACAGCGCTGTAGCCGTACAGGTCGAAGATGTCCTTGCGTAGCCGTCGCGCAATGCTGCCCAGGTCCACCTCGGCTTCGACGACCACTCGGCCGGCCACGATGTGTAATCCGCCGGCGAACCGCAGCAGGGCGGTCACCTCGGCGCGCCTCGCGGTCTGCGAACTCACCACCAAACGGCTGAGCTCATCTTTGACTTCGGCCGTCATCGCCACGCGTCGTCACCCCTCGGTCCGTTTCGACCCGATCCCTCGGCGCCGGTTTGCCGACGTTCCTGCTCGATCGCCAACGCGCCGGTGTCTATCGCCGACAGCGGCCGGCCGGTGTCGCGGACACCGACCCCATCCAGCGCCGCTGCCAATTTGCCTGGGTCATGTAAAGGTGTACCAGTCCTGGCCACGTCTGCGAACTGAACCTCGGCATGAAGCAACGTCGCCGTGCGCCGCAACTGCTCGCGCTCACGCTCACTGGGCACCCGATCGGCGTCGATGATCACGTCGTGCACGGTGAAGCCCGGCGCGTGCTGGGCGAGCACATGCAAATGGCGCTCCGCCGAGAAACCGGCCGTCTCCCCTGGCTCGGCCATCAGGTTGAGCACGAGCGCCCGGCGAGCGGAGGTCGCTTTCAGCGCCGCGGCCAGACCGGGCACCAGCACATGCGGTATCACGCTGGTGAACCACGAGCCCGGTCCCAGCACCACCAGATCGGCGGACATGATCGCGTCGACGGCCTGGCGGGTGGCCGGCGGATCGCCGGGCAACAGCCGCACGCGCCGCACCTTTCCCGGTGTGGTGGCGATCGCCACCTGACCCTGGATCTGACGGAACATCCGCGGGTCGGCTTCCAGGCCGGACACATCGGCCTCGATCTGCAGCGCGATCGGGCACATCGGCAGCACCCGGCCACGCACCCCGAGGATGCGGCCGACTTCATCGAGCGCGGCAACCGGATCGGCGAGCACCTCGCTCAGGCCGGCGAGCAGCAGATTACCGATCGGGTGGCCCGACAGCGCCCCGTTGCCGCCGAAGCGGTGCTGCATGATCGTCGCCCACAGCCGGCCTTGTGGACTATCAGATGCCAACGCCGCCAATGCCATTCGCAGATCGCCGGGAGGTACCACGTCGAGTTCGCTGCGCAGCCTTCCCGACGATCCGCCGTCGTCGGCGACGGTGACGACGGCGGTGACGTGCGGGGTGAGTCGCCGGGCCGCGGACAGCGTCGCATACAGGCCGTGCCCGCCACCGAGGGCGACAATCCGTGGGCTCATTCGCGACCCAGATCCCGGTGCAGGACCCGCACCGACAACTGCTCGTCGGACTCGAGCAACCCCGCCAAGGCCTCACCGATTGCGACACTGCGGTGCTTACCGCCGGTGCAGCCGATCGCCACGGTCATGTAGCGCTTTCCCTCCCGGCGATAGCCGTCGATGATCAAAGACAGCAACCGATGGTAAGTCTCCAAGAACTCCGCCGCGCCCGTCTGGCCGAGCACGTAGTCGCGAACCGCGGGATGCTGCCCGGTATGCGGACGTAACTCGTCGATCCAGTGCGGGTTGGGCAGGAAACGCACATCCATCACGGTGTCGGCGTCCATCGGCAAGCCGTATTTGAAGCCGAAGGATTCCACGGTCACGCTGGTCTGTCTGACGGTCTCGCCGCCGAAGGCGCGTTCGATGGTTTCCCGCAATTCGCGCACCGACAGCGTTGAGGTGTCGATGATCAGGTCGGCGTTTGCGCGAACCGCGGCGAGCATCTCGCGCTCGGCGACGATGCCTTCGGCCAGCGTCTGCTGCCCCTGCAGCGGATGGCTGCGCCGATTCTGCTCATACCGGCGGACCAGCATGTCATCGGAGGCTTCCATGAACACCACCCGCGGGGTGATGCCACGGGTGGCCAGGTCGTAGCGCACCCAGTCCAGATCGCCGGTGAACCCGCGGGAACGAACGTCCATCACCACAGCCAACCGCGTGATCCGCGAGCCGGCGTCAAGCCCGAAGTCGACCATCCGGCTGATCAGCGGCGGCGGCAGGTTGTCGGCGACATACCAACCGAGATCTTCGAGCACCTTGGCCGCGGTGCCACGCCCGGCACCGGACAAGCCGGTAACCAACACCACTTCGATACCGGATCCGTTTGAGCCGCTGTGGCTTTCGGTCCCGTCCATCCCCTCGCCCGTCATCCCGATGCCCGCTCAGCGACCCTGACCTGTGCCTGCCCATCCGATCCGGCGGCGCCACCTCGTAGCGCCTCGAGCACTGCGGTCGCGGTCGCGACCCCGATGCCCGGAACGGACGTGATCTCCTCGACCGTAGCCTCCTTGAGGCGCGCCAGTGATCCGAAATGGGTAACCAGGGCCTTGCGGCGATGCTCGCCCAGCCCCGGCACCGCGTCCAGCGCCGACGCCGTCATCCGTTTGGACCGCTTACTGCGGTGATAATTGATCGCGAAGCGGTGGGCCTCGTCGCGGACGCGCTGCAACAGGTACAGACCCTCGCTGTTACGCGGCAGGATGATCGGATCGGGCTCCGACGGCACCCACACCTCCTCCAACCGCTTCGCCAGGCCGATCACCGCGACGTCGGTGACGCCCAGTTCTTCCAATACCGCGCTGGCGGCATTGACCTGCGGGGCACCGCCGTCGACGACGTACAGGTTGGGCGGGTAGGCGAAGCGCCGTGATTTACCTTCCGGTGACAGGATTTTCGGGTCTTCCTGGTCCTGCAGGTGTCGAACGAAGCGCCGGCGGGTCACCTCAGCGATCGACGCGACGTCATCGGAGCGGCCCTCACCGGCGGCTTCCCGGATCGCGAAGTGCCGGTAGTCGGACTTTCGCGGCAGGCCGTCCTCGAACACGACCAGCGAGCCCACCACGTCGGTGCCCTGCACATGGCTGATGTCGACACATTCGATGCGCAGCGGAGCGTCGGCCAGGCCCAGCGTTTCCTGAATATTCTGCAGCGCAGCGGATCTGGCAGTGAAATCGCCGGCCCGCTTGAGCTTGTGCTGTTGCAGAGCGTCTTTCGCGTTGCGTTGGACGGTCTCGGCTAGCGCCCGTTTGTCGCCTCGGCGCGGCACCCGCAAGTTCACCCGGGAACCGCGCAAACCGGTAAGCCAACTCGCCAGCTCGTCATGGTTGGACGGTAAGCACGGCACCAATACCTCGCGCGGCACGGCGTTGGCGGATTCGTCGGCCGCGCCGCCGAGTTCGGCTTGATCGCCGTAGAACTGGGTAAGGAACTGCTCGACCAGCTGCTCGGCACCGGAATCCCCTGCCTCCGCGGACTTTTCGACGACCCAGCCGCGCTGGCCACGGACCCGTCCCCCACGCACATGAAAGACCTGCACCGCTGCTTCCAGATCATCGTCGGCGAAAGCCATCACGTCGGCGTCGGTGCCGTCACCGAGCACGACCGCCTGCTTCTCCATCGCACGTTTCACCGCGCCGAGATCGTCGCGCAGCCGTGCCGCGCGCTCGAAATCAAGCTGGTCGGCAGCGATATGCATCTGCTGTTCGAGCTCGCGTGCGAACCGGTCGGTCTTGCCGGACAGGAAGTCGCAGAAGTCCATCACGATCTGGCGATGCTGCTCGGGGCTCACCCGCCCGATGCACGGCGCCGAGCACTTGTCGATGTAGCCGAGCAGGCACGGGCGGTCGATTTGGTTGTGCCGCTTGAACACTCCCGCCGAACACGTGCGCGCGGGAAAGACCCGGGTGAGCAGATCGAGCGTCTCCCGGATGGCCCAGGCATGCGAGTACGGACCGAAATAACGAACACCCTTTCGGCGTGGACCGCGATAGACCATCAGGCGCGGAAATTCCTCGTTGAGGGTGACAGCCAGCACCGGATAGGACTTGTCATCCCGATAGCGAACGTTGAACCGCGGGTCGAACTCTTTGATCCAGTTGTATTCCAGCTGCAGCGCTTCGACCTCGGTGTTGACCACCGTCCACTCGACTTTGGCCGCGGTCGTCACCATCTGCCGGGTGCGCGGATGCAGGCTGGAAATGTCGGCGAAGTACGACGTCAATCGGCTGCGCAGGCTCTTGGCCTTGCCGACGTAGATCACGCGTCCGTGCTGGTCGCGGAATCGGTAAACGCCGGGCTCGACCGGGATCGACCCGGGAGCAGGGCGGTACGTCGCTGGATCAGCCACGGTTTCCAAGGCTAGTCGTGCGGGCCGACCAAATCCGGTCGGTAGCGCTTCATCAGTGCGCGCACGGTGTCCATGGCATCCACGGCGCGCTCCTTGTCGACGGACTGGATCGCCATCAGCGGGATGTATTCGTCGTCGGGCAGATCGATTCGCGCCCAGCGGGCCCCGACCGGGAAGGACACGTCGACGATGTCTGACCACGGCACCAGGCGATCACCGAGCAGATTGCGCACCAACAGCCCTGCGGCGCCGACCCGTAGCCGCGGCCGCGCGAACAGCAGCGCGAGTCCGGCCAGGACGAAGCCCAAGCCAGCCATCGCGACCTGGTCGGCGGTCTGGAAGGTGACACCGCTGGACTTGATCTTGAGCAGCAGACCCAGCACCACGTGTGACGCGGCAAGGAAGAACGCCGCGCCGTATGCGACGTAGGGCGTCAGATGGGGACGTAGTTGCGCATCCCAGTCGCTCGCGATCTTCGAAGTCACGACGTTGCGCGCAGATCCCGCAGCGTCAGCGCGGTGCTCAGTGCCGCCGCCGTCGCCTGGGCGCCGTTGTCCTCGGCGGATCCGGGCAAGCCTGCGCGATCCAGCGCCTGTTGCTCGCTATTGGTGGTGAGCACACCGTTGGCGACCGGCGTCGACTCGTCCAGCGAGACGCGGGTGAGCCCCTGTGTGACGGCGTCGCAGACGTAGTCGAAATGCGGTGTTTCGCCGCGGATTACCACACCGAGTGCCACGACGGCATCGTGTTGACGGGCGACGGCCTGAGACACGACCGGGATCTCGATGGCGCCGCGGACCCGCACCACGGTCGGATCTTTGACGCCCCACTCGTCGGCGATTCTGCGGGCACCGGCCAGCAACGCATCACAGATCTTCTCGTGCCAGGTGCTGGCCACGATAGCCAGCGTGAGGGTCGAGGCGTCCAGTGGTGCGATGTCGGGAACGCCGGCACCACTCACAGAGCTCCCCCGAATTCGCCTGGCAGATGGACGGATTCATGATAGTCGTCCAGCCCGACCAGGTCGTGACCCATCCGGTCGCGTTTGGTCATCAGATACCGGATGTTCTCCGAATTGGCCCGTACCGGCAGTGGCACCCGCTCGATGATGTGCAGCCCATACCCGTCCAACCCGACGCGTTTGGCGGGGTTGTTGGTCAGCAGTCGCATCGAGCGGACCCCGAGGTCGACCAGGATCTGCGCCCCGGTGCCGTAATCGCGCGCGTCTGCGGGCAGGCCGAGCTTGAGGTTGGCGTCCACGGTGTCATCGCCGGCATCCTGCAATTGGTACGCCTGCAACTTGTGCATCAGACCGATGCCGCGGCCTTCGTGGCCACGCATGTAGAGCACCACACCGCGGCCTTCGCGCGCCACCATCGCCATCGCGGCATCCAGTTGCGGGCCGCAGTCGCAGCGGCGGGAACCGAACACGTCGCCGGTCAGGCATTCCGAGTGCACGCGGACCAGGACGTCGTCGCCGTCGTAGGTGGGTCCGGCAATCTCCCCGCGGACCAACGCCACGTGTTCGACGTCCTCGTAGATGCTTTTGTATCCGACCGCGCGGAATTCGCCATGGCGCGTCGGGATCCGGGCCTCGGCGATCCGCTCGATGTGCTTTTCGTGCTTGCGGCGGTATTCGATCAGGTCGGCGATGGCGATCAGGGCGAGATCGTGTTCGTCGGCGAAGACCCGTAGTTCGTCGGTCTGCGCCATCGCGCCTTCATCCTTCTGGCTGACGACTTCACAGATAGCGCCCGCTGGCGACAGGCCGGCCATCCGCGCGAGGTCGACAGCGGCCTCGGTGTGGCCGGGCCGGCGCAATACACCACCGTCCTTGGCGCGCAACGGAACTACGTGACCGGGCCGGGTGAAATCGTCTGCGACGCTGCCGGGGTCCGACAGCAACTTCATCGTGGTCGCGCGATCCGATGCCGAGATGCCAGTTCCCACTCCATGTTTCGCGTCAACGGTCACGGTGTAGGCGGTACCGTGCTTGTCCTGGTTGACCGCATACATCGGCAACAGACCCAGCCGGTCGCAGATCTCCCCGTCCAGCGGCACGCACAAGTATCCCGACGTGTAGCGGACCATGAACGCCACCAACTCTGGTGTGGCCTTCTCGGCCGCGAAGATGAGGTCACCCTCGTTTTCCCGGTCCTCGTCGTCGATCACGACGACGGCCTTGCCGGCCGCGATATCGGCGATCGCGCGCTCGACCGAGTCCAACCTCGTCATCGATGCCACCTCGTGGAGAAAACTCACCTGAAGTCCTCAGGAGTTACTCCAGTATGAACCACCGTCTGGCCGTCGTTATTGCCATGTCTCATTGACCGGACGCATCGAACAGGTTGATTCGCTGCACGCAACATCGCAGAAGATCTGCACGGGCCTCACACAGCCGACTCATAGCGAAGCTATTTAACGTTCAGTTACGTCGGGGGCAAATGTCCAATGCATACGCAGATAGACAGGTGAAAGACGATGAAACTGAAGCAACTGATGGCCGGAGCGACCATCGCCGGCGCCTTGGGGGCAGCCGCGTTGGGCGTGGGTGCCGGTGCGGCAAGCGCCGCTCCCGGCCCGGGACCCGGCGGAGGCCACGGCGCCCCGCCTGCGGTCAGCGGACCTGCACACCAAGATCCGGGCGGCGGAGGCCACGGGCCCGGCGGACCAGGTGGACCGGGTGGCCCTGCACCTGGCGCCCCCGGACCGGGCGGCCCTGGCGGGCCCGGCGGACCTGGTGGTCACGGACCCGGAGGCCCGGGTGGGCCTGGTGGTCCCGGAGGCCCTGGTGACCACGGTCCTGGCGGTCCGGGTGGTCCCGGTGACCACGGCCCCGGTGGACCGGGTGGGCCGGGTGGCCCCGGAATGCACGGACCGGGCGGACCTGGCGACCACGGTCCCGGCGGGCCCGGCGGTCCTTGGCACGGCGACGACCAGCGCGGTTACTTCCACGGAGCACCGTGGGGCGACGGACCTGCACCCTGGGGTGCCGGCGCGCCGCCGCGTCCCAACTGGGACAGGCCGCTTCCCCCGCCCGGCGGGTTCTGGAACGAGGGCCCGATCAACTACTACGGCTACAACGAGAACCCGATCTGGAACCCCGGGTTCAACCAGTGGGGCTTCGACTTCTTCGGAGTCTGGATCCCGCTGTAAGGAGCCACTTTGCGAGACGCCCGCTTCGCCGATCGGTGGAGCGGGCGTTGCTCGTTCAAGGGGTGATCACACTGAGTTCGTCGGTCAGGTGCCTTACAGCGAAGCCACGGCGCCGAGTAGGAGATCTTCAAGAGGCACAACGGAGAGATAGTCCACACCTGTCAAGACGTCATAGGTAGCCGAGCCATAATCACCGGCGGCGAGTTCCGCTGGAACATCCTCGAAACTCGCCACGGCGCCGCTGAAGTCGACTTCCGCCTGGGACAGCCCGTCTGCGAGGTTGGCTTCGCCCCCAAGGTCGTACAGGAGGGGACCGCCGAGTGGTTCACCCGCCAGCGCTTCGACTGTTCCAATCAGAAAGTTGTCCGGCGCGGCGAGAAGGTCGTCATCGACGCCGACGAAAAGCGCGGTCAGACCGGGGACGAAGTCGCCGCTGCTGAAGTCGGAGAAGGCGGTGGTGGCATAGTCCTGGCCTTCGCTGAGATCAACGTCGACGTAGGTGATGATGTCGCTGAAGTCGTCGGCACGGGCGGTGGGCGAGGTGGCCGCCGACATCACTGCCGCGGCGCCGAAGGCACCGGCAGCCGCAGCGAAGCCGATTAGCATTCCGGTTCGTGATTTCTTGCTGTCCATCGGGGACTCCAATCTCGAAGGTGGGACACCAGCGAGATCAGACTGCCCTGCCAGACGGCCTCAGCACATGGGGCGAATTCCCTATTTTTAGGGCTTTTCTCAGGCCGTGCATAAGCAGATCTCAGCATAATCGAGTCGCCGATCAGCGGCTGTCCAGGCGATTTCAGTGCTCTAGCCGCACCGGGTCGCCGACCTACGTCACGGCGTGGCGAACGTGAGTCGCGGCTTGGTCAAGTAGATGATCGCCGCGCCGACAAAGGCGACGACGATGCCGACAACGGCGGTGTTGATCTTCACCTCATTGTCTTTGACGTGGATGGTGAGGTCGATCGCGCCGCTGATGTTGAGCAGAATCATCGCTATCCCGGCCAGTACGACGAGGCCGCCGAGGATTAGACCGATTGTCGCGTAGCGGTACTCGTTCTTGACGACGATCTCGGCGATACTCGGGCCGCGGCCGCCGGCCCACGCCGGCGGGATGTCCCCCACCGGGATGTTCTGCACCCGTCTGACAATTGGCGGCGACCCGTACCCGAGTCCCGGAAGGATCAGACTTGGGCGCGATGTCGGCGCTGGGATGCCTTCAGCGTCGTAGTCGTCCCCGTCCCAACGCGTTTCGCTAAGCGGAACACCTTCGGCGAGGGGGGATTGATCAGGCTGCTCCATCAACACAGGATGGCACTCAGCAGGCGCAGCGACAGATCTTTCTCGATCACATACCGTTCGAGCGAATTCCGATTGCCACTACTTGTGTGTCATCAACCGTTCGACGTATTTGGCGATCACGTCGACCTCGAGGTTCACCGCCGTGCCCGGCGCCGCACGGCCCAACGTGGTCAACTCCAGGGTCGTCGGGATCAGCGACACCTCGAACCAGTCGTCCCCGAGTCCGGACACCGTCAACGAAATACCGTCGACGGTTATCGAGCCTTTCTCGACGACGTAGCGGGACAGTTCGGCGGGCATGCCGATCCGCAGCACTTCCCAATTCTCGGCAGGCGAGCGGGTCAGGATCTGACCGGTGCCGTCGACGTGTCCCTGCACGATGTGGCCGCCCAGTCGACTGTTCAGCGCCGCGGCCCGCTCGAGGTTGACCGAGCTGCCTGCCGCCAGCCCTGCCAGGCTGGACCGGCTCAGCGTCTCGCCCATCACATCGGCGGTGAACTGGCCTCCCGGCAAGAGTTCGACCACCGTCAGGCAGACCCCGTTGACCGCGATCGAGTCGCCATGTCCGGCGTCGGCGGTAACCACGGGACCCTGGATGGTGAAGCGAGCGGAATCGCCCAGGTCGTCTTTGCCGACGACCTCGCCCAATTCCTCGACGATTCCGGTGAACACAAGCCTCAGGCTAATCAGTCGTCCTCGCGTGCGCGACGTCCCCGCCACCTTGCGCTTCGTCACCGGTTCGACCGGACCCTCTACGATGCACACTATGCAGACGTCGCGCCCAATCAGGCCTATCCTCGCCGTTCTCGCCGCCCTCTCGATCGCCGCCGCGCTTGTCAGCGGATGCTCGTCGTCCTCCAAACCGTCCGGCGGCGCGCTGCCGGACGCGGCGACCCTGGTCAAGGAATCCGCACAGACCACCAAGAACGTCAAGAGCGTGCATCTGGCGCTGTCGGTGAACGGCAAGATCAAGCACCTGCCGATCAAGAACCTGACGGGCGATCTGACCACCGCCCCGGCCACCGCTGCTCAGGGCAACGCCAACATCACCTTCGGCGGCTCGGACATCGACGCGCAGTTCGTGGTCGACGGCGGAACCCTGTACGCGACACTCAGCCCCGGCCAATGGGAGAACTTCGGACCGGCAGCGGCGATCTACGACCCGTCGTCAATCCTCAAGCCGGACACCGGACTTGCCAACGTGCTGACCAACCTCAGCAACCCGAAATCTGAGTCACGGGAAACGATCAACGGTCAAAGCACCGTGAAGATCACCGGGACGACGACGGCGGACGCAGTCAACGGCCTTGCCCCGCAGATGAAAGCGACGCAGCCGGCTAACACGATCGTATGGATCGAGGAGAACGGCGACCACCAGCTGGTGCAGGTGCAGCTCGAGCAGACCCCGGGCAACTCGGTGCAGATGACACTGTCCAACTGGAACGCTCCAGTGCAGGTGACCAAGCCCCCGGTGGCCTGATGGCGACGCCGCACGCCGGGCGCGGAATCGCGATCAGCGCCGGCAGCCTTGCCGTCTTGCTGGGTGCCCTCGACACCTACGTCGTGGTCACCATCATGCGCGACATCATCGGCACCATCGGCATCCCGATCAATCACCTGCAGCGGATCACGCCGATCATCACCTGGTACCTGCTGGGCTACATCGCGGCGATGCCGTTGCTGGGCCGCGCTTCTGACCGATTCGGTCGCAAGCTGCTGCTTCAAGTCAGCTTGGCCACCTTCCTGATCGGGTCGGTGATCACGGCTCTATCCACCGATCTGGACGTGCTGGTGGTCGGCCGAACCATTCAGGGCGTTGCCAGCGGTGCACTGCTGCCGGTGACACTCGCGCTGGGCGCCGACCTGTGGGCCCAGCGCAACCGCGCCGGAGTGCTCGGCGGCATCGGCGCCGCGCAGGAGTTGGGCAGCGTGCTCGGGCCGCTCTACGGAATTTTCATCGTCTGGCTGACCAGCCGATGGCAGGACGTGTTCTGGATCAACGTGCCGCTGGCGCTGGCCGCGATGCTGATGATCCAGTTCAGCCTTCCGGCGCGAGGGCGTGCTGCCGATCCGGAGAAGATCGACGTGGTCGGTGGACTGCTGCTGGCGATCACTTTGGGTCTGGCGGTCATCGGGTTGTACAACGCCAACCCCGACGGCAAGCACGCGCTGCCGAGCTACGGGCCACCGCTGATTGTCGCCGCGGTTGTGTTCGCCGTCATTTTCTTTGTCTGGGAACGATTCTCGCGAACCAAGCTGATCGAACCCACTGGCGTGCACTTTCTGCCATTCCTGTCCGCTCTCGGCGCTTCCCTGTGCGCCGGTGCAGCGTTGATGGTCACGCTGGTCGACGTAGAGCTCTTCGCCCAGGGTGTCCTCGGCAAAGACCAAGACGCCGCCGCCCTGTTTCTGCTGTGGTTCCTTGGTGCCCTACCGGTCGGCGCGGTGCTGGGAGGCTGGACGGCGACCAAAATCGGCGACCGCGCGATGACGTTCATCGGGCTAGTCGTTGCGGCCGGCGGCTTTTGGGTGATCTCGACGTGGCGCATCGACCTGCTGAGCCAGCGACCCCATATTTTCGGCGTCGTCGCGCTGCCTGAGCTCGTGGTGGCCGGCCTCGGTCTGGGTCTGGTGATCGGACCACTGACTTCTGCCAGCTTGCGCGTGGTGCCGTCAGCTCAGCACGGTATCGCCTCAGCGGCCGTTGTCGTGGCGCGGATGACCGGCATGTTGATTGGGGTCGCGTCGCTGAGCGCATGGGGCTTCTACCAGCTTCCGCATCTGGTATCGAAATTTGCGTCTCAGGTTCCGGCTGACGCCACCCTCGCGGAGCGGGTCCTCAGTCAGGCAAACAATTACCGCAAGGCGTTCGCCGAGATGTACGGGGGCATCTTCACCGCCACCGTCGTGATCTGCTTGGTGGGTGCGCTGCTTGGTCTGCTGATCGGCAGCCGGCAGGTACATGCCGATGAGCCCGAGCTGCTCGAGGCGCAGACGGTCGGGCCTCAAGCCTAGGCCCTGGTCGAGCCCGACGCGGGCTCACGCGGTACCAGGCTCAGCAGCACATCCGGGCCGACCCGCTCGATGCCGTCGTAACGCCAACGCAGCGCTCGGGCGATACTCGGCACCCCGACGTCGTCGACCGCGACGACAGGTCCGCCCAGCAGGATCGGCGCAATGTAAGCGAGGATGCGGTCGATCGCTCCCGCCCGCAAGAAGGCTCCGGCCAGGGTCGGGCCGCCCTCCAACAGGACGTCGGTGCGATCCGACAGCGCCTGAAGCACTTCGGCTGGCTCGCGGGTCCGGATCACCATGGTGCGCGAATCGTCGTTGAGAACCTTTGCTTCCGAAGGTATTTCGCGCCTACCGACCACCACCCGCAATGGTTGCCGGTCCGCCAGACCACCATCGGCCAGCCGGGCGGTCAAAGCTGGGTCGTCGGACAGCACCGTGCCGGTCCCCACCACGATCGCGTCGGCCGTCGCCCGGCGCCGATGCACGTCGGCGCGCGCGGCCTCGCTGGTGATCCACTGGCTGGACCCGTCTGCGGCCGCGCTGCGCCCGTCGATGCTGGCGGCGTATTTCCATGTCACATGCGGCAATCCGGTGCGCTGCTTGTGCAGCCATTCGCGCAGCGGTCCGGTCACGACCAGATCGTGCTGCACATCGCGCACGACGCGCACACCGGCGGCGGCCAGCCGAGCCGCACCGCCGGCCGCGGTCGGATTGGGGTCATCGACCGCATACACCACCGTCGCGACGCCGGCCTCGATGAGCGCGTCCACACAGGGCGGGGTCTTGCCGTGGTGATTGCAGGGTTCCAAGGTGACCACCGCCGTCCCGCCGTCGGCGAGCCGACCTGCCCGGCGCAGCGCGACCACCTCCGCGTGGGCGCTACCCGTGCGTTGCGTTCCGCCGACGCCGACGACTTCGCCGTCGCGGTCCAGGATCACGGCGCCGACCGGCGGGTTCGGGTAGGTCTTCCCTTTCACCAGATCGGCCTGCTCGACGGCTAACTGCATGGCGGCGTCGTAGCTGAAGCCCGACTCGTCGTTCACCGGCGCAGGTGCGGTGACACGGCGCCCGCCTGTCGCCGGAGTGCCTCGACGGCAGCCGCCGGGTCGTCGGCGCCGTACACGGCCGACCCGGCGACGAAGCAGTCCACGCCGGCCTCGGCGGCCTGCAGGATGGTGTCGGCGTTGATCCCGCCGTCGATCTCCACCAGAATCGTCAGCTCGCCGGAGTCGACGAGTTTGCGTACCGCCCGCACCTTGCTCAGCACTTCGGGAATGAACTTTTGACCGCCGAAGCCGGGCTCGACCGACATGACCAGAAAGGTGTCGAAGTCCTTCAGGATGTCGAGGTACGGCTCCAGCGGGGTGTTGGGTTTGATGCTCAATCCCGCTTTCGCCCCGGCGGCGCGGATATCGCGGGCCACGCTCACCGGATCGTCGGTCGCCTCGGCATGAAAGGTCACGTTGTAAGCGCCCGCCTCGGCATACGGCGGCGCCCAGCGTTCGGGGTTTTCGATCATCAGGTGGCAGTCCATCGGAATGTCGCTGGCGGCAAGCAAACTCTCCACCACGGGCAGCCCGATCGTGAGGTTCGGCACGAAATGCGCGTCCATGACATCGACATGCAGCCAGTCGGCGCCCTCGACGGCGGCCGACTCGTCGGCTAGCCGGGCGAAGTCCGCGGCCAATATCGATGGCGCGATCATGGGCCGATCGGTGTTGCCTGACATGGCGAATAGCGTAGTCGGGCGACGATGCAGGCATGGAGGGCCTGAGGAGGAGCACGACCATCCAGCCCAATCGGGCGACGATGCAGGCCTGAAGTGCCGCGCCTGATTGCGTAACCTCGAACAGGTACCCACGACGAAAGACATGCAATGACAAAGGCAACGGTCACACCCGACGCCGAAAACGCAATCGGCGACATCGCCCGGCGACACGGAATTTCCCGCGAGGCCGTGCTGGCCATGTTGTTCGCCGTCCACGCCGGCGGAGGGACCATGGCCCAATTCGCCATCCCCGAGCTCGGCGGATCTGGGCAGTGGATGCGCGGCGGCATGACGATGGTCGGCGACATGTTCGACAACGCACTCAAGGCGCGGGTCGATGCGTTGTGCGGTGAGCTGGCTCAGCTCCTGACGACCACAACGGTTTTTCCCGCCTCCGCGACGGGCGCGGGGAGCGGATTCACCTCGGCCAACTGGTGGCCCGCAGAACTCGGCGTGCCGAGCGCGACCGGCGCTCAGAACGACGCGCGCTACGCCATCTTCCCGGGTACCAGGCGGCTCGCCATCCAGATCAACGGCGTCACGAAGATCTTCGACACCGGGGAGCATCACATCGGCGGCGTGCAGCAACAGCAGGGCGGCGGATATGGTTCGGTCGGTTTCACCAGCCAGTTCGGCACCTTCGGGGTGTCCACGCTGACCGAACTCGGCGTCCAGCAGGTGGCCGCCACTCCTGTCACCGCGCCCGCCCCGCAGCGCCAGGGTCAGTACCAGTCCGCCCCAGCGCCACAACCGTCGACGACGGCACCAGAAGCAGCACCGGCACCCGCACCGGTAGGCGGCGGATCCCAGGATCCGGCGACGATCGTGGCGGCCATCGAGTCGCTGGCCGGACTTCATCAACGCGGCATCCTCTCCGACGACGAGTTCGCCGCGAAGAAGGCCGAACTACTCGCCCGGCTGTGACACTCGCGGTTGAGCCTGCGACTTCAGCAGCGCCGCGGCGAACATCGCGTCAGTGCCGTGCCGGTGCGGCCAGAGCTGCACGTAGGGTCCGTCGCCCAGATCTGTGACGGGGTCGAACAGCGGCCGAGTATCCAAGGCGGACACCGGATGCCGACGTAGCGCGTCAGCCACCACCCCGACCGTCTCGGCCAGGTGCGGCGAACAGGTCGCGTACAGAATGACGCCACCGGGCCGGGTCAGTGCGATCGCTGCCGACAACAGCTCACGCTGCAGCCGGCTCAGCGCCGGAACGTCGGAGGGCTGACGCCGCCACCGCGAGTCGGGGCGACGTCGCAAAGCACCCAGACCGGTGCACGGTGCGTCGACCAGCACCCGGTCGAAACCCGGCTCGAGACCGCTGTGCCGACCGTCGACACGGACCACCTCGACCGGCAATCCAGCGGTATTCTCGACGACCAGATCGGCACGATGCTCGGTCGGCTCCACCGCCGTCACGCGGGCCCCGGAGTCAAGGCCCAGCGCCGCCAACAACGCGGTCTTGCCGCCCGGGCCCGCACAGAGGTCCAGCCATCGCCCGGCATCGTCGGCGACCGGAGCCAGGGTGAGCGCCCGGGCAACCAGCTGGCTGCCCTCGTCTTGCACCAAGGCCTGGCCGTCGCGCACCGCGGTCAGCTGGGCAGGGTCGCCGGAGGGCAGGTACACCGCGTATGGCGAATAGCGGCCCACGGCGCCGTGCACCGCGCCGGCCAGTTCTTCAGCCGTGAGCGCGCCCGGCCGGGCGGCCAGGTGCACATGGGGCCGCTCGTCATCGGCGGCCAATGCGGCGTCGAGTTCCCCAGCCGACGCGCCGAGTGTGTCGGCGAATGCCTGCGCGATCCAACGCGGATGGGCATGCACGAACGCGGCGTGGCCGATCGGATCGGTCGACGGGTCGGGCGCCAGCTCGTCGATCCAGGACTGCTCGTCGCGGGTACTGATGGTGCGCAATACTCCATTGACGAAACCAGCACGCGCCGAGTCGAATTCGATTCCAGCCTGATCGACGGTGGTCGAGACGGCGGCGTGGGCGTCGACGCGGGTGTGCAGTAGTTGATACGTCCCGAGCCGCAGCAGGTCGAGCAATACCGGATCGATGGTCTCCGGCGGCCGGTTTGCAGCCGAGCCGATGACCGCGTCCAGCAGACCGCGAATACGACAGCTGCCGTACGTCAGCTCAGTGGCGAACGCGGCATCGCGACCGTGAATCTCCCTTTCCCGCAACAACACCGGCAGCATCAGGTTGGGGTAGGCGTCGCGTTCGCGCACCGCTTGCAGGACATCGAATGCGGCGCGGCGGGCCGGGTCCAGTGGCCGGCGCCTCGGTGGCCTCGCCGGTCGCTGCGCTGCATTGGTGGTCGGTCGGTCGCGTCGCGGCCGTCGCTCCGGTGGCGTCATGACGCTCGCACCGACGGGTCGAGGCGGGCTCCCCTGGCCCAGTCGACTGCGTTCATCGCCTTCTTCCCTGGCGCCTGGACCTGACCCAGCCGCAGCGGCTGCGAGGCGGTGCCGATCCGCACACTACGGCGATCGACGTGAATTTCACCGGGAGACAGCGATTGTGGAAGGTGCGGGCCATCGGTGTCGAGGTACGCGGGTCCGAGTTTGACCCGCAGGTCGCCGATCAGGGTCCACGCGCCGGGATTGGGCGTGACCGCGCGGATGCGTCGTTCGACGACCTCGGCCGGCAGGTCCCAACGGACGCGAGCCTCCTCGACGGTGATTTTCGGCGCTACGCTGACCCCGTCGGCGGGTTGCGGTATCGGTGTCAGCGCTCCGTCGGCGATGCCGTCCAGTGTGCTCGACAGCAGTGCCGCACCCGAAATCGACAGCCGCTCAAGCAAATCCCCCGCGGTGTCGATCGGGCGAACCGCCTCGGTGACCACACCGTAGACAGGCCCGGAGTCCAAACCTGATTCGATCTGGAACGTCGTTGCGCCGGTGACGGTGTCCCCCGCGGCAATCGCCGCCTGAACCGGAGCCGCTCCGCGCCACGCGGGCAGAAGGGAAAAGTGCAGATTGACCCAGCCGTGGGCGGGCACTGCCAGCAGAGCGTCGCGCAGTAGCGCACCGAAAGCGACCACCGGGCAGCAGTCGGGCTGCAACGCTGAAAGCTCCGCGACGAACTCGTCACCGTTGGGCCGAGCCGGTCGCAGCACCGGAATCCCGTGCTCGAGGGCCAGCCGGGCCACCGGCGAGGGCTGTGGCTTGCCGTGCCGTCCCGATGCAGCGTCCGGTCGGGTGAGCACCGCGACCACGTCGTGGCGCGGCGAATCGATGAGGCGCCGCAACGCGGGCAGCGCGGGCTCGGGAGTTCCGGCAAAGACAAGACGCACCGGCACAGTGTAGGAAGTAGTCGCGGCAAAACATCGAATCAGCTGGTTGAGGAGCGCGATGACACTGACCACCATCTCGGGACTTCCGGCCCACGCGCTGCTCGTGCACGCCGTGGTGGTGCTAGCGCCGTTGACGGCGCTGCTGGAAATTCTGTGTGCGCTGTGGCCGGCGGCCCGGCGGCGCCTGGTCTGGCTGGTGCTCGCTTTTGCCGTCATAACAGCGGCGCTGACGCCGATCACCGCGAATGCCGGCGAGTGGCTCTACGACCAGGAACACCGCCACCGCGACATCTTGAATACCCATGCCGAGCGCGGCGGCTTGATGATCTACTTCTCGATCGCGCTGCTCGTCGTCGCCGTCGTAGTGGCGCTGGTGCACTGGCGGGAGGTTCGGGCGGCCGCACCCGGGTTAGCCGTCACGGTGCTGCTCGCCGTCGTTGCGATCGTCGTGGGAGCGGCCGCCATCGTTCAGGTGGTTCGAATCGGCGACTCCGGCGCCCAGTCGGTGTGGGGCAATGAACTGACCAAGTCGGTCACACCGTAGTCAGGCCGGTGTGAAGTTGCTCAGGTCGTAGATGTCCAGGCTCTTTTCGATATCGGCGACCCTTGCCACCACCCCTTCGAAGCCGGCCGGGCCGAACCGCCGGTGCTCCTCGTCTTCGAAGGTTTCCGCGAGCTCGCTGAACTCCCTGGGCGGCAGCACATCCCGCAATGCGGGGAAAACTACGGTGTCTTCGCGCGCCTCGTGCGGCTCATACATTCGGATGAACGCAGACATGTCTTGCACCAACGCTTCTCGCGCCGATTGATCAAGCGCAGCCGTTCCAGCTGTGGCACTGAGCATTCGATCGGTGACAGCACGGCCCCGCTGGTGCTGCGTTCGCAGCACGCCGGTGATATCGGCCAGGCGCCCCGCCTGTTCTAACTTGGGGAATACGTATTGCTCTTCGAGGTGTTCGTGGTAGTCCTCGATGAAACTTCGGATGATGCCTGCGCTCTCATTCAGCGCGTGCGACGGATCCGGCTCGTCAGCCTGCAGTCGGCGGATGCCTTCTCGATAGACCAGCAAGATGCGCTTGAGTACGCCGTGCTCGCGCATGAGGTCCTCGGGCGGCGTGACCGGCACTTCCTGAGGCGACGGTGCGCCGTGCGGCGAGGCACTGCATGCCGACAGAGCCAACGCACCGGCCGCGGATAGTGAAATCCCGATAACGTGGCGCCGGCCCACGTCCGGCAAGCGATCTGTCATGCCCACAGCTTTGTCGCACGGCCGTGACCTGGCCAGCAGTTCGACCGAGACGCCCCCGTCTATTCATCTTCGGCAAGAAGTGGAATCCGCCCGCCACCCAACACATCTTTGCCTTGCCGCGGCGAAAGACGTTGTCGCACCGTGAAAGACGCATCCCTGGAGATGTTGTCGACCTGCAGAAGGCGTTGCCGCCGGCCCGCCCTACACGGCGATCGTTGCCTTCTCGTCGATCGTGATGGTCGCGGGCAGTGCTTGGCCGACCTGATCTTCGAGGCAGTCGGCGTTGAGCCGCAGCAGATAGACCGCGCCGGCGGCCGGGATGACCACGGTCTTTTGCGCGACTGCTCTCGTCTGGGTGCCTTGCGTCCACGTGCCGCCGAATTGAGACGCAGGGAAATTGGCCAGCGTGCCGGTGGAGCCGTCTCCCATGGGCTTGAAACCCGGCAGGTTTTTCAGTTCACCGGAGGCAAGGTCGAGAAGCTTTTGCTGGTCGACATTGCCGACGAGTTTGGACACCGTCGCCACGATGCTTGGTGTGTATTTGGCGGCCTCCGGGCCGGTGTCGATGACGGCCCAGTACGCCGTGGCCGGGGTGTCGCCTCCGGCGTCGGCCCAGCCGTCGGGGATCGGCAGATCAATGGTCGGCGCACCGGGATCGCCTCGGTGCACAGCAGTTTCGGTGATGCCGTTCTGCTGGATGTAGCTCGCGATGGTCGGGTTCGGACCCGGGACCAAGCTTCGCGGCGCTACCTTGGCTTGGCTCGCTTGCGTCGTGACGGTCGTCGTCGTGGTCGAGGTGGCCGACGGTGTGTTCGTCGTTGGCTTGTTGCTGGGCTTGGAACTGCAGCCCGCTATCCCGATGGCAAGAGCCAGAATGGCGATCGCCGACCGATTGATTAATGCCGTCCTTTGCATGAAAGCTCCTGTCGAATGAGATTTCAGGCGGGACGACCTGACATGTCGGCGAAGCGTAGCCCGGCTTCGGCGAATTAACTCGGTATTAGTGACCGGCGTCGAATTCAAGGGGCAGGCTCGTTGGTCCGGTGATCCCGACCAGCGGCTTCCACGGGGCGGGGCCGCTGCGGCGTGGGTTGGGCATACGCCGCGTGATGACGGTCAGGGCTTCGGCGAGCTCGGCCTTGGCGAGGTGTGCGCCAAGGCAGTAGTGGATCCCGCCGCCGAACGTGAGCATGGTCGCCGGACCCTCGCGGGTGATGTCGAGGCGATCGGGATCGTTATACGCGGCGGGGTCGCGGTTGGCGGCGGCGGTGTTGATCACCAGGTGCGTGCCTGCGGGCACCGTCACGCCGTCGAGTTGGACATCCTCGACGGCCTGGCGGATGGTGCCGAAAATGACGGGGCTATAGCGCATCAGCTCCTCGACTACCTGCGGTGCGAGTTCGGGATGCGCAGCCAGCAGGTCCCATTGCTCAGGGTGATCGCACAGCGCTTGCACGGCGGCGCTCAACTGATTGCGCGTGGTGTCGGTGCCCGCCATCAGCAGGCCTTCGGCGAGCATGACTAGCTCGTCGGCAGTGAGCCGGTCGCCGTCATCTTCGGCGCGAATCAACTCAGAGACCAGGTCGTCGGTGAGGTGGTGGCGCCGCCGGTCGATCATGTCCTCGATGTAGGCGTCGAGCTCGCCGAAGGCCGCCATGATGACGGGAGTTTCGTTGGCGACGTTCCAGGTGAGAAGCTTGAAGATGTCGTCAGCCCAGTCAGAAAACAGTTGCCAGTCTTGGCGCGGGGCGCCGAGCAACCCGCTGATGATCGCAATCGGATACCGGCGCGCGATGTCGGCGACCACGTCGCACCGCCCCGTGCTGGTCACCGGATCGACCAGTTCGGTGATGACCCCCGCGATCGTGCTCTTCAGTCGTGCGGTTGACCGTGGCGTGAAGGCCTTGGAGACGAGCCGACGCAGCCGATTGTGATCGGCGCCATCCCGACTCAACAGGCCTGCGGTGACCTTGTCCCAGACCGGACCGCTGGTGATGCCCTGTGCCGCAAGCGCGATCCCCTTCGGCATGCGAAACCTCGAATCGCGCAGGACTTTCCGGACCAGCTCGTAGCTCAGCACTTCCGATCCATGCGGCCCCAGCGCGATCGGGCCCTGCAGACGGGCCTGACGGATGAGGCGATGCGCTTCTTCGGGATTAGCCGCGTGTTCATATGCGATGGGCGGCAGCTCGGCATCAATAAAGGTGGGGCTGTTGGTGACAGTGGCGTCGATGGTCATGGTGGCCTGTCCTCGGATTCGACTGAGTCGACTATCCGAGAGCGTGAAGCCAAAACCATCGGTCAGAACGCGTAGATCTGCGGGATCAGGGTCGTATGCGCGCCCGCGATCTACGCGTTTGTGCTGATGTTTTGCCGTCGCTGCGCACGCATGCTGGCTAGCATGAGCGAAATCGATCGTGCGCCGCTGGTGGACTGGAGCGAGCTGGGCGTGAGCGGGCTGCTGCCGACCGGAACAGTGACGTTGCTGCTGGCCGACGTCGAGGGCTCCACGCGGCTGTGGGAAACCGAGCCCGAGCAGATGACCCTGGCAATGGCCCGGATGAATCAGACGGTCTCGGACGCCATCGCCACGCACAGTGGAGTGCGTCCCGTCGAACAAGGCGAGGGCGACAGCTTCGTGGCCGCCTTTGCCCGTGCCTCCGACGCGGTCGCCTGTGCGCTGGAGTTGCAGCGCGCGCCGCTGGCCCCGACCCGATTGCGGATTGGGATCCACACCGGTGAAATCCAACTGCGCGACGAAGGCAACTACGCCGGCCCCACCATCAACCGCACCGCACGACTGCGCGACCTGGGCCACGGTGGGCAGACCCTGCTCTCTGGGGCGACGGAAGCGATGGTGCTGGACGGACTTCCCGACGATGTGTGGCTGACCGACCTAGGCACGCACTCGCTACGTGACCTCCCCCGCCCCGAACGGGTGATGCAGCTATGCCATCCCGATCTCGTCAACGACTTTCCTTCCCTGCGCGTCGCTAAAGCTGTTATCTCCCGGCGCCTTCCAGTGCAGTTCACCAGCTTTGTCGGACGCGAAGCAGATATCGCCCAGGTTCGGGATCTGGTGATCCAGAACCGGCTGGTGACATTGACCGGCGCCGGCGGAGTAGGCAAGACCCGCATGGCAATTCAGATCGCGGGCCAGTTTTCCGACGACTTCCGCGATGGCGTTTGGTATGTGGATCTGGCGCCGATCACCGACCCCGATCTGGTGCCGACTACGACTGCGCGCGCTTTGGGCCTGCCCGACCAGCCAGGCCGTTCCACGATGGAGACGCTGAGCCAATTCATCGCCGACCGTCAGATGCTGGTGCTGCTGGATAATTGCGAGCATCTGCTCGATGCGAGCGCCACGTTGGTGTTGGCGCTGCTCGAAGCCTGTCCTCGATTGACACTGTTGACGACCAGCCGTGAGCCCATCGGGGTTTCCGGTGAACTGAGCTGGCGGGTGCCCTCACTGCCGCTAGCCGACAAAGCCGTCGAACTGTTCGCTGATCGTGCGCGCCGCGCTCGAGCCGATTTTGACATCAGCGACGAAAGTCTCACGACGGTAAGCGAAATCTGCCGTCGCCTCGACGGGGTGCCGCTGGCAATCGAGCTGGCCGCAGCACGGGTGCGGGCGCTATCGCTGACCGAGATCCTTGACAGCCTGCACGACCGATTCCGGTTGCTGACCGGCGGTGCACGCACCGCGGTGCGCCGCCAGCAGACCTTGCGCGCCTCGGTCGACTGGTCGCACGCCTTGTTGACGGAACCCGAGCGGGTGCTGTTCCGCCGGCTCGCGGCATTCATGGGCGGCTTCGACCTCAGCGCGGCGCAGAACATCTGCGGCGGTGGCGATGTCGAGCGCTATCAAGTGCTCGACCAACTCGCCCTGCTGGTGGACAAGTCACTTGTGGTGGCCGACGAGAGCGGCAGCCGAACGCGCTACCGGCTCTTGGAAACGGTCCGACAATACGCTCTGGAAAAGCTTGGCGAGTCCTGTGAAGCCGACGCAGTCCGAACACGCCACCGCGATTACTACACGTCGATGGCTGCCCGGCTTGACGCACCGGCCGGCGATGATTATGCGCAGCGCATCGAGCAGGCCAACGTCGAGATCGACAACCTGCGCGCGTCTTTCGGGTGGTGCCGGGAAAACTCCGACGGCGAACTCGCGCTCGCGCTGGCGTCGTCACTGCAGCCGCTGTGGCAAGCGAGGGGACTCCTCAGAGAAGGGCTGGCCTGGTTCGACGCCGCGTTGGGCGATATCGACGCGCACGATCCCGAGGTGGCGACCGCAGTGCACGCGCGGGCGCTGGCTGATAGAGCAACGCTCGCCGTTTGGCTGGACGACCCCGACAGCCTGGATCAATCGCAGCGGGCCCTGGCGCTGGCGCGCGAGGTCGACGATCCGGCTCTGCTGGTACGGGCTCTGACCGCCTGCGGTCTGGTCGCCGCCCTCAGGACTGAGGCAGCCGGACCGTATTTTGCCGAAGCGATCGGCCTGGCCCGAGATTTACAGGACCCGTGGCGACTCACTCACATCCTCGCTGGGCAAGCACGAGGAGCGACCCACGCCGGTGATCCGTTTGCGATACAGGCCCCCGCCGAAGAAGGACGCGACCTCGCCGACGCGATTGGCGATCGGTACAGCTCACTCATCTGCCGGTATTGCCTCGCCTGGGCATCGATGCACCAGGGCGAATTGACCCGCGCCGCTCTGGAAATCGCCGAGTTGCTGGCCGATGCCCGAGCCGCGCACGACGGGATCATGGAGGTGCAAAGCGTCGGGGGGCGGGGCGTCGTGCTGGCCTTCCAAGGTGAGGCGTCCGCGGCCCGAGCCGCCGCCGACGCGGCCATCCAGGCTGCCGCCGACCTTGGAGGCGCCTATGCAGCCTATGGATACGCGGCGCTGGCTAACGCGGCCATGGCCGCGGGAGATCTTGCGGCACTGCAGGATGCGGTGGAGGCGTCGCCGCAATTCAGTGTCCTGCCGCAGATGGCGGGGCTGCAACGGACTTACCACGCGGTGGCCGCCTTGGCCGGCGGGGATCCGATTGCGGCCCGCCGATGGGCCGACGATGCCGTGTCGGCATCGTGGGGCGGCTTCCTGGCGGCGGCGCTGGGGGTGCGCGCCCGGGTGGCGATCGCGGCGGGCGAGCCGGACCGGGCGGAGCGCGACGCATACGAGGCTCTCGCACTCACTGCGAGCACCGGCGCGTACTTGCATACACCCGACATCCTCGAATGCCTTGCCGCTCAGGGCGGCGAATTCGGCCGGGGGCGCGAAGCAGCGCGGCTACTCGGCGCGGCCCACACCATTCGGCAGCGCAAGGGGGCGGCCCGCTTCAAAATCCACGATGCCAGCTACGAAGAGTGGCTTGCCGCCGTGCGAGATGCGATGAGCGAAAAGGACTTTGGCTCCGCATGGGCCGAGGGCGCCGCGTTGTCCACTGAAGAGGCGATCGCCTACGCGCAGCGCGGCCGCGGTGAACGTAAACGACCCGCCAGCGGTTGGGCTTCACTGACGCCGGCCGAGCTAGATGTGGTGCGCCTGGTCAGCGAGGGACTGAGCAACAACGACGTCGCCACAAGGCTTTTCGTCTCACCACGCACCGTGCAGACCCACCTCACCCACGTTTACGCCAAGCTCGGCCTGACCTCGCGCGTGCAACTTGTTCAGGAGGCGGCGCGGCACACCTCAAGCTGATCTCCACTGGATTGACGTCCGCGCACGAACGCGGGCATCAACCGGCTCGGCGGCGACGACGGTGAATGGGGTGGCCAGAGGAAAGTCGCCGCTGAGGGATTCGATCCGGACTCCACGAACGATGGTGGCCAGTGCGAGGGTGGCCTCCAGCATGGCGAAGTGGTCGCCGATGCATGACCGAGGTCCGCCGCCGAAAGGCAGATACTGCCAACGACTTCGGCCCCGTGATCGCTCTGGCAGGAACCGATCCGGGTCAAATGTCATCGGGCTGTGCCACAAATCCGGATCTCGGTGCATGGCGTAGAAGCTGACTATCGCAATGGTGCCGGCTTCTAGCCGGTAGCCGTCTACGGCCAAGTTCTTCTTGAGCATCCGGGGCGTTCCGGCGGCGGGCGGACATAGTCGGAGGGCCTCATGCAACACCCGCACGGTGTGACATAGCCGGGGCACGTCGTCGGGTGTCAGTGGCCGGTCACCGAGTGCGCTGACCTCATCGAACACTCGCTGTTGGATTTCGGAGTGGCGTCCAAGCGCCCAGAGTGAGTACGCGAGCGTGGTCGACGTCGTGTCGTGGCCGGCGAGGATGAACAGCACCAGTTCGTGGCAGATCTCGTCGTCCGACAGCGGTTGGCCCGTTTGCGGATCGGTTGCCGTGATCAAGGCACGCACAAGTGGCGCATCCCGGTCGGGATCTTCTCGGACCGCGGCGAGGATCTCGGCGGCGAGCTGATGCAGAGTCGCATTGCCCCTACGTGCCCGTCGCTGGCCTGGGGTGGGCACCCACTGCGGCAGGTTGAAGGGTCGGGTCGCGCGGTCCGCGATCCAGGTCAGGGCGGGTCGCAATGCCTGGCCGATGGCATCGGCCCGGGCGTCGAGGTCCATGCCGAGGACAGATCGGCCGAGTGCCCGCAAAGTCAGGGTGCGGCATTCGGTGTCTAGATCTATCGTGGCGCCGTCGCGCCAGCCATCGACCACCGACTGCGCGGCCGCGGCCATATGCCCGGCGTAGCGCGGGATGCGCTGCTTGGTGAACATCCGCTGGAGGGTTCGGCGCCGCGGCAACCATTCGTGGTGTGGCAGGACCAGCAGATTGCCGCCCATCAGTCGGCGCAGCTGAATCGCGGTCGTCGTTCCGCCGCGATCGGCGATCTCGTCGGTGCGGCCCAAGACGTCGCGCGCACCCTGCGGAGATGCGATCAACACCGCTGTCGGGAAAAGCCATTTGGGTCCGAGCACGATTCGGGTGACGCGGCCACCGGCGTCGAGCAAATCCTGGTGCCCGTCGATCAGCGATCGCACAGCCCTGAGCTGGTCCCGATAGCGCAGCGGGTTCTTCGGCGCCAAGGGCAGTTCGGCGACATCGGTCGGTACAGGCGCTTGAAACATGGCCGTCAACCTTTCTGGAAAACTCACTGTCTCAACGCCCAGCTCCGATGGCATGAGTAGTGCACTACTCAAATCCGCTGGGCCGGCGGTTGACTCGACTATCCGGCGCCACAAGCCTCAGAACGTCGGCCAAGTCGCGTAGATCTGCGCTACGCGGGTCGTATGTTCCTCGGCCACGAATCTGCGCGTTTGCGCTGATGTTTTGTGGTTTCGGTACCCGCATGCTGGCTAGCATGAGCGAAATCGATCCACACCTGGACACGCCCCTGTTGGACTGGAGTCAGCTAGACGTGAGCGGGCTGTTACCGACGGGCACCGTGACGTTGCTGCTGGCTGACGTCGAGGGTTCCACCCGGCTGTGGGAGAGCCAGCCCAAGGAGATGACGGCCGCCCTGGCTCGGCTCAACAGTGTCGTGTCCGACGTCATCGCGGCCCACGACGGCGTGCGCCCTGTCGAGCAGGGCGAGGGTGACAGCTTCGTGGCGGCGTTCGCCCGCGCGTCGGATGCGCTGGCGGCGGCGTTGGACATGCAACGCGCACCGTTGGCGCCGATCCGGCTGAGGATTGGCGTGCATACCGGTGAGATCCAGTTGCGCGACGAAGGCAACTACGCTGGCCCCACTATCAACCGCACCGCACGACTGCGCGATCTCGGCCACGGCGGCCAAACGTTGCTGTCGGGCGCCACCGAGGCGCTGGTGCTCGACGGCCTGCCTTGCGATGCGTGGCTATCGGATCTGGGCACCCACCCGCTGCGTGATCTGCCCCGTCCCGAGCGAGTGGTCCAGCTCGGCCATCCCGATTTGGTTAACGAATTCCCGCCGCTCCGGCTACCGAAAGCCGCTATTTCTCAACATCTTCCAGCGCAGCTCACGAGTTTCGTGGGCCGTCAAGAGCAGCTGACGCAGCTGCAGGGGCTGCTCAGCGAGAACCGATTGCTGACGTTGACCGGTGCCGGTGGAGCGGGAAAAACCCGGCTCGCCATCGAGGTCGCAGGCCGACTGTCCGGCGAATTCGACGATGGGGTGTGGTGCGTGGATCTGGCGCCGATCGCCGATCCAGAGTTGGTGCCGTTGACCGTGGCCCGCGCGCTGGGGCTGCCCGACCAGCCCGGCCGCTCGACCATGGACACCCTGACTCGTTTTATCGCCGACCGGCAACTGCTGGTGGTGCTCGACAATTGCGAACACCTGCTGGATGCCAGTGCGGCACTGACCAACGCGCTGCTCGGCACGGCAGCCGGCTTGACGCTGTTGGCGACGAGCCGTGAGCCGATCGGGGTGGCCGGCGAAGTGAGTTGGCGGGTGCCGTCGCTGTCACTTCGCGATGAGGCCATCGAACTGTTCACCGACCGGGCTCGTCGCGCTCGACCCGACTTCACCCTCAGCGACAACAACGCCGCGCCGGTGGGCGAGATTTGCGCGCGGCTCGATGGTTTGCCACTGGCGATCGAATTGGCGGCCGCACGTGTGCGCGCGCTGTCGCCAGCCGAGATCCTGGAGAGCCTCCATGACCGGTTCCGGTTGTTGACTGGGGGTGCACGCACCGCCGTGCGCCGCCAACAGACATTGCGCGCCTCGGTCGACTGGTCACACGCCCTGCTGACCGAACCCGAACGAGTGCTGTTCCGTCGGCTCGCGGCATTCATGGGCGGCTTCGACTTCAACGCTGCCCAAACCGCCGCCAGCGGTGATGAGATCGAGCGCTTTCAGGTGCTGGATCTGCTCACGCTGCTGGTCGACAAGTCACTGATCGTGGCCGAAAACGCAAGCGGCAGAACACGCTATCGGCTGTTGGAAACAGTGCGCCAGTACGCGCTTGAAAAGCTCGGCGAATCAGGCGAAGCCGACGACGTGCGCACCCGCCACCGCGACCACTACACGGCATTGGCCGCTGTCCTCGACGCGCCAGCGGGCACTGACTACGAGCAGTGTCTCGAGCAGGCCGGGATCGAGATCGACAATCTGCGCGCCGCGTTCGTCTGGAACCGCGAAAACTCCGACGTCGAACCGGCGTTGGCGCTGGCGTCGTCGCTGCAGCCGCTGTGGGTATCGCGGGGGCTGCGGGAAGGGGCGGCCTGGTTCGACGCCACCCTCGCCGAACTCGACGCGCTGCGGCCCACAGTGCCGACCGCGGTGCGAGCCCGGGCGCTCGCGGACAAGGCCGTGCTCGATACTTTTCTGGGTGCCACCGACCGCCGCGATCAGGCCGACCAAGCGGTGGCGATCGCGCGAGACATCGATGACCCGGCTCTGCTGGCCCGGACATTGACCGCACAAGGGTTTATCGCCAACGCGGGCTATGACGTAGACCTGGCCCGAGCGAGTTTGGCGGAGGCGAGCGGCCTGGCCCGTGCCGTGAACGATCAGTGGCGGCTAAGCCAGATCCTCGCCGAGCAGGCGCGGGGCGCGCACATCGCGGGGGATTTGATCGGGGTGCAGGAGGCCGGCGAGGAAGGACGTGACCTCGCCGACGCAATCGGTGACCGGTTCAACTCGCGTCTGTGCCGCTTTTACCTAGCGGTGGCGCAGCACATCAGCGGTGATTTAGCCGCATCCGCCGCACTGCAGGGCAAGGTTGCCGCCGAGGCCGAGGCAGCGCACGACGAAATGTGGAGGGTCAGCAGCCTCGGAGGTCAGAGCTTGGTACTGGCCCATCAGGGTAAGTCGGCCGCAGCCCGGGCGGCAGCCGAGGCGATGCTGGACGGCGGGGCGGGGCTCGGCGGACGGTACGAGGCACTCGGGCACATGGCGTCCGGGTTCGCCGCTTGCGCCGCTGGGGATTTCGCGGCGGCGCACGAAGCGCGCGAAGCCGCGCTCCAGTTCCCGATTGTCGTGAGCGGTGGCACGCCGGCATTGCAACGCATCTGGAATGCCGAGGCCGCGTTAGCGGACCGAGATCTCGCTCCGGCACGCCGTTGGGCCGACGAGGCCGTATCGACCACGACTGGCTTCTGGCTGATGTGGGCGCTGAGCACGCGCGCCCGGGTGGCGAACGCCCAAAACGACCCGGAGCAGGCTGAACGCGACGTTCACGACTCGCTGTCGCGCGCAGCCGAGGGCGGAGCGCGCGCACACGTTGCCAACACCCTGGAGTGCCTCGCCGATCTCACTGGTGACGGCGGCAGCCCCCGCGAAGCGGCCCGGCTATTCGGTGCGGCACACGCCCTTCGGCAACGCATCGGCGAGGTCCGTTTCAAAGTCGATGACGCCACCTACGAAGCCTCGGTGGCGACACTGCGAGATGCCCTGGGCGACCCAGACTTCGATTCGGCATGGGCTGAGGGTGTGGCCTTGTCCACCGAGGAGGCGATCGCTTACGCGCAACGCGGCCGCGGCCAACGCAAACGACCTACCAGCGGCTGGGCCTCACTGACGCCAACCGAGCTGGACGTCGTCCGACTGCTCAGTGAAGGACTGGCCAACAACGACATCGCTGCAAGGCTTTTCATCTCACCCCGCACAGTGCAGACCCACCTGACTCACGTCTACACCAAGCTCGGGCTCACCTCGCGCGTGCAGCTCGCCCAGGAAGCAGGACGGCACTAACCCGTTTGCTCCCCGAGTTCGCGGCGATCGAAGCTGTTGTGGGACACCCGCCACGACGCGAACCCGTCGCCCGCGACATGCAGCGTGATCTCTGGGTCGCAGCCGCATTCCTCGACATGATGCGGCTGCACATCGTCGATGGGGACGATATGTATTTCACGCGAACCGATCCACCCGGTCCACCAGCGACTGCCGGGACAGGCACAGCCGATCTCGGTGCAGTGGACGGGATCGATGATCATGCCGACTTGGGCCGCGGCCACGCGTCGATGAACTCATCCATCACCGCATGCCACTGCATGGCCCGGATCTCGTCGTCGGCAGCGCGGGCCTGCTTGAGGTGCTCGCGCACGAATACAAGGCACCGCTCGATTCGTGTGGTGTCGGTGATCGTCGCCATCTCTGACCTCCCTCGACGCGGGAAAGAAAGGCCGGTTGGCGTCATTGGCTCTCGGCCAGCACTCGCATCGTCGCACGGAAAACGCCGACTTCGCGCGCCGACACACGTTGCACACCCGAGTAGCGCCGTCGGTCGCCTAGCCGATGTGTAATGGATCGATCTGTACCCGGACCGGCTCGTGGGCCTGGCGGGCGCTGAGCACTGCGACGGCGCGCCGCAGCTCGGAAGCCAGCGCCAGGCCTTGCTCGCGGCGCACTCGCGCCAGCATCCTGGTCACCAGCGCGTCGGTCGCGATCCCGGGCGGTCGACGCGCACCCTGAGGCAACGGCACCGGCCCGAGCAGCTCAGCGCTGTCGGGCAGACGGAGCTCGTCGAGCAGCGCCGCCACCGCGTCGGCGGAACCGTCCAGGGCCGCCATGTGCACGCTCGGCGGCAGCGCGACTTCGGTGCGGGCCGCCAATTCGGCTTCCGCATGGCCGACGGGATCCCAGCGGATCAGCGATTGAACGGTCGGAACCGATGATTCGGCGACCACAATCACCACCCCGCCGTCGTCACGAGCCCGCACCAGCGCGGCCGCGTCCATCCACCGCCGCAGCGTGTCCTCGGCGGCGCGCAGGTCCTGCCGGCCCAGCAGCGCCCAACTGTCCAGCAGCAGCGCCGCGCCGTATCCGCCCGCTGCGCGGGGTTCAGCGCCGGGCGTGGCGACCACCAGCGCCGGACGATCCGGCACCTCGGGCACCACCGCTTCGCCGGCCGAGGTGATCACCGTTGTTCCGGCGAACGCGCGGCCCAGCTCTTCGGCGGTGCGCCGCGCCCCCACCACGACGGCACGCACCGCCTCCGATCCGCAGCGGGTGCACCGCAGTGCGGCGTCGGCCCGGCCGCACCACCGGCAGATCGGGGCCGTCCCGTCGCGATCGTCCAGCGACAGCGGGCCGGTGCAGTGCCGGCAGCGGGCAATCGCCCGGCACCGCGCACAGGCCAGCGACGGAACATAGCCGCGGCGTGGCACCTGCACGAGCACCGGCGCCTCGGCCTGTAGTGCCGAGCGGGCGGCGCGCAGCGCAACCGACGGCAACCGCGCCGTGCGGGCTGCCGGATCACGTTCGTCCGCGTAGCCGCCGTCGTCGAGAGCCACCACCCGCGGGGCGCGGGCGCGCACCACCGGGCGAGCGGCGACCACGTCGTGCGCCCATCCGCTGTGCACCAGCGCGTGGGCTTCGGCGGTGCGGGCGTATCCCCCGATGACCGCGGCGCAGCGCGTCTGGTGCGCACGCAGCATCGCGACCTCCCGCGCATGTGGATACGGGGCCCGCGGCTCGGCCAGCGTGTCGTCGCCGTCGTCCCACATCATGATCAGACCAAGGTCGCTCACCGGCGCGAACACCGCGCTGCGCGTGCCGATCACCAGCCGTGCGCTACCCCGCAGCGCCGCCAGCCACCGCCGGTACCGCGCCGATGGACCCAGACCCGCCGAGAGCGCCACCACAACGGATTCGTCCAGCAGCGCCGTCGAGGCTCGCCACAGCGCGTCCACGTCGCGCTGATCCGGAACGATCGCCAGCACCGCACGACCGGTCCGCACAGTCTGCGCGGCGGCCTCGGCAAAGCGATCCGCCCACTGCTCGCCGGGCAGTGCCTGCCACACCGCGCGGGCGGCGCGCGACTCGGCGAGCGCTGCCAGGAATGCGCCGCCGCGTCCGTATGCGTCCCAGCCCGCGGAATCGATCGGGGCGATATCGGAAAGTGTTGACGGCGTTGCTATTTCACGTTCGACCTTGGCGTGCCGGGGCGGCATCGCCAGCCGCAGCACGTCGGCCCGAGTACCCGCGTAGCGGGCGGCGACGGCATCGACCAGCCGACGGATCTCCGGAGTGAGCACCGCCTCGGCTGAGACCACCCGGTCTAGCCAGGCCAGCTTGCCGACGTGATCGGTGTCGGTGCGGCGCTCCAAGATGAAACCGTCGACCAGCCTGCCGTGGAAGCGCAGCCGCACGCGCACGCCGGGCTGGGCGTCGTCGGATTGCTCAGCGGCCACCAGATAGTCGAAGTCGCGATCCAGGTGCGGCACCGACAGCATCGGCAGCACCCGCGCGATCGGCTCGAATGCGGCGGGTTGCCGGGTCCGCGTGGTCACTCGCCAGGTGTAGCAGGGTTCGCCGACACCCGACCGAAGAAAAAGCCCGCGGTGATCAGAACCTGCGCGGCCGCATACGTCCACCAGATCGGCACCGCCAGCGCCTCGCTGCCGAGCACGAACCGCCCGATGCCGATCATCGCGTCCGACCCGGCGAACAATAGTGCCCCGGCGGCGGTCCAGACCGTGGGCAGCTGAGCGAGCAACGCCGCGCAGACCATCGCGACCAGCACGGCCATGTACACGGTGACCGGAATGGTCAACCCGTCACGACCGAGCTGCGGCCAGAACCACGCCAGCAGGCCGATGCATGCCACGCACACCCCCGCAGCCGCGACCAGCCGAGAGCGCGGCCGCTCAGATGCCCGGGCCAGCGGTAGCAGTGCCCCGAGAAAACACAAGTGCGCCAACAGGAATGAGCCCAGCCCGAGCACGAACGACGCCGGCCACCACGGAATCGCCAGCAGCGCGTCACCGGCAGCGGAGAAGATCAGCGCCGGCATCAACCAGCGGCGCTCGCGGACACTGGGATGCGCCGCCGCCGCCAACGCCAGCAGCAACGCCATCGACGCTTTGAACAGTGGTTGGGCAGCCCATACGCCGGTGAGGTCGGCACCGGGCGGAAAGCGCAACGCCACGATGGTCAGGAACAACCCATAGGCAATGCCGGCCCATCCGGCGGCTACCCAGGCGCCGAGCATGACCCTGGGTGCGTACGGTGTCTGCATGGCAGCCGTCGACTCTGGATCCGCGATCGATCCCATCCTGCTGAAGGTACTGGACGCGGTTCCGTTCCGGTTATCCGCCGACGGCGGGGTCGCGACGGCTCGCCAGCAACTGCGAGACCTGCCGCGACGCAGCTTCCATCCGGAACTGCGCGTGCAAGACCGCACCATCGATGGGCCGAGTGCTCCGATCAACGTCCGGATCTATTGGCCGCCAACCGATCACGCTTTACCGCCCGTCGTGGTGTTCTTCCACGGCGGGGGCTTCGTCGTCGGCGACCTGGATACCCACGACGGCACATGCCGCCAGCACGCTGTCGGCGCCTCGTCAGTGGTGGTGTCGGTGGAGTACCGATTGGCGCCCGAGCATCCGTACCCCGCTGCAGTCGACGACGCCTGGGCCGCGACACAGTGGGTTGCCGAGCACGGCAGCGAGATCGGCGCCGACGCGAGCCGCCTGGCGGTGGCCGGAGACTCGGCCGGCGGCAACCTCGCGGCGGTGGTCGCGCAGCGGGCCCGCGACGAGGACGGTCCGCCAATTGCGTTCCAGCTGTTGTGGTATCCGGCCACGCTGTGGGACGCGTCGCTGCCGTCGTTCGCCGAGAACGCCGACGCTCCCGTCCTCGACCGCGCCGCCGTGGCCGCGTTCACCCGCTGGTACGCCGGCGCGATCGACCTATCCGATCCGCCGCCGGGAATGGCGCCCGGCCGGGCCGAGAACCTGGCCGGTCTGCCCGCTGCCTATATCGCCGTCGCCGGGCACGACCCGCTGCGTGACGACGGCAGCCGCTACGGGGAATTGCTAGCCGCCGCCGGGGTTCCCGTCGAGGTGCACAACGCCGAGACGCTGGTGCACGGGTATCTGGGCTACGCCGGAGTGGTACCCGCCGCGACGGCCGCGATGGACCGCGGCCTCGAGGCACTGCGGGCTGGGCTGCACGTACGGTAGGTCCATGACGGATCCGACCACCGCCCGACCGCAGATCGACCCGACGCTCAAGGCATTGGTCGATGCGTTTCCGCTGACCTTCAAGGCCTCTGACGGCGTCGAGGTCGCCCGGGCCAGGCTCCGCCAACTCAAGGCCCCGCCGGAGATGCTGCCGGATCTGCGGATCGAGGATCGCACCGTCGGGCACGGCGACGTCACCGACGTCCCGGTCCGTATCTACTGGCCACCGACCGCCGAGCAGAGCAACTTACCGGTCGTCGTCTTCTATCACGGCGGGGGTTTTGCGCTCGGCGATCTCGACACCCACGACCCGGTCGCTCGCGCGCACGCCGTCGGCGCCGAGGCCATCGTGGTGTCTGTCGACTACCGGCTGGCACCCGAACATCCGTTCCCAGCCGGGCTGGACGACTGCTGGGCCGCGCTGCAATGGGTCGGCGAACACGCCGCTGAGTTGGGCGGTGACCCGAGCCGGATCGCCGTCGCCGGCGACTCCGCAGGCGGAAACCTCGCCGCGGTCGTGGCCCACCTGGCGCGCGACACCAGTGCACTCAAACTGGCGTTCCAGCTGCTCTGGTATCCATCCATCACCGCAGACCTGTCGCTGCCGTCGTTCACCGAGAACGCCAACGCGCCGATCCTGGACCGCGACGTCATCGACGCCTTCCTGAACTGGTACGTCCCCGGGATCGACATCAGCGACCCGAAAGCGCTGCCGCCGGCCCTCGCGCCGTCCAACTACGGCAGCTTCGCCGGCCTGCCGCCTGCGTTCATCGGCAGCGCCGAGCACGATCCGCTGCGCGACGATGCAGCGCTGTATGCCTCGCTGCTCAACGCCGCGGGCGTGTCCGCCGAACTGAGCAACGAACCCACGCTGGTGCACGGCTACGTCAGCTTCGCGCTGCTCATTCCGGCTGCCGCCGAGGCGACCGATCGTGGCCTCGCGGCGCTGAAGGCAGCGCTGCGCTAATGGTGAGCGTCGATCAGCCCGACTACCACTGCCTGATCGTCGGCGCGGGATTCTCGGGTATCGGCGTCGCCATCAAGCTCGATGAGGAAGGGTTTCACGACTATCTCATCGTGGAAGCCGCTGACGACGTCGGCGGCACTTGGTACTGGAACACCTATCCCGGTATCGCCGTTGATATTCCGTCTTTCTCCTATCAGTTCTCGTTCGAGCAGCGGCCGGACTGGTCTCGAACCTACGCACGCGGCAATGAACTGAAGGCCTACGCCGACTACTGCACCGACAAGTACGACATCCGGCGCAAAATTCGTTTCAGCACAAAGGTTCTGGGCGTGGAGTTCGACGACGAGCGCGCACTGTGGCGAGTGCAGACCGACCCCGGCGGCGAGGTCACCGCACGCTTCGTGGTCAACGCCAGCGGTGTGCTGACCGTACCCAAACCGCCCGACATCGACGGCGTCGACTCCTTCGCCGGCGCTACCGTGCACACCGCACGTTGGGACCACTCGCTGGATCTGGCCGGCAAACGCGTCGCCGTGATCGGCACCGGCGCATCGGCGGTCCAGCTGATCCCGAAGATCGCCCCAATCGTCAAAGAGCTCACCGTCTTTCAACGCACACCGATCTGGTGCTTCCCGAAGTTCGATGTGCCACTGCCCAAACTGGCGCAGTGGGCGATGCGGCTGCCAGGAATATCGGATCTGCACCGGTTGATCAGCCAGACCTACGTCGAAGTGACGTTTCCCATTCCGGCGCAATACTTCACGGTGTATCCGTTCGCCCGGTGGATGCAGCCCCTCGGCCGCGCCTACCTGCGGCTGAAGGTGCGCGACCCGGTGGTGCGCGCACAGCTCACCCCGAATTATGCGATCGGCTGCAAGCGGCCGGGCTTCCACAACAGCTACCTGTCGACCTACAACCGCGACAACGTACGGCTGGTCACCGCACCGATCGACAAGGTCACACCGTCGGCCGTGGCCACCGCGGACGGAGCCGACCACGAGGTCGATGTCCTCATACTGGCGACCGGCTTTCACGTGTTCGACTCCGACACGATGCCGACCTTTTCCGTCACCGGCAGCGGCGGCCGGTCACTGACACGGTTCTGGGACGAGAACAGGGCGCAGGCCTACGAGGGTGTGAGCGTTCCCGGCTTCCCGAACCTGTTCAGCATCATGGGCCCGTACGGCTATGTCGGCTCGTCGTTTTTCGCCCTGATCGAGGCGCAGACCCGCCACATCGTGCGCTGCTTGAAGCGGGCTCGCAGTGACGACGCGAATCGCGTCGAAGTCACCGAAGCGGCCAACGCCCGCTATTTCGACGAGATGCTGAGCCGCAGGCACCGGCAGGTGTTCTGGCAGGACAGCTGCCGGGCGGCCAACAGCTACTACTTCGACAAGAACGGCGACGTCGGGCTACGGCCCGCGAATACCTTCGAAGTGTATTGGCGCAGCGGGCATTTCAATCTCGACGATTACCGGTTCACCGGTTAGGAGCAAGGCGCGAGCAGACGCAGAATCGCGTCATGCCGCGACAAATCGTGCGATTCTGCGTCTGTTCGCGCGGAACTAGACGGCGCGCTTGAGGTCGTCGACCTTGTCCAAGCGCTCCCACGGCAGGTCGATGTCGGTACGGCCGAAGTGGCCGTAGGCAGCGGTCGGTGCATAGATGGGCCGCAGCAGGTCCAGGTCGCGGACGATCGCCCCGGGCCGCAGGTCGAACACCTCGGGCACGATCTTCTCGATCTTGACCGGGTCGACGGTCGCGGTGCCGAACGTCTCGATGAACAGACCAACGGGAGCGGCTTTACCGATCGCGTAGGCCACCTGCACCTCGACCCGCTCGGCGAGCCCGGCCGCGACGATGTTCTTGGCCACCCAGCGCATCGCATAGGCCGCGGACCGGTCCACCTTCGACGGGTCCTTACCGGAGAACGCGCCGCCGCCGTGGCGGGCCCAGCCGCCGTAGGTGTCGACGATGATCTTGCGGCCGGTCAGGCCGGCGTCACCCATCGGGCCGCCCACGACGAAGTTGCCGGTCGGGTTGACCAGCACCCGAGTCGACGACGAGTCCAGCGTCTCGTGCCCCAGTTCCTCGATGACGGTCGCGAGCACGTGCTTGCGGATGTCCGGGTCCAGCGTCTTGACCAGGTCGATGCCCTCGGCGTGCTGGGTGGAGACCACCACGGTGTCCAGCCGGGTCGGGACGTTGTCCTCGTATTCGATGGTGACCTGGGTCTTACCGTCCGGGCGCAGATAGGGCAGGGTGCCGTTCTTGCGGACCTCGGTCAGACGCCGCGCGAGCCGGTGGGCCAGTGCGATCGGCAGCGGCATCAACTCCGGGGTGTCGCTGATCGCGTAACCGAACATCAGGCCCTGGTCGCCGGCGCCCTGGGAGTCCAGCGGGTCCGCCGCACCCTCGACGCGCGTCTCGTGCGCGGTGTCGACACCCTGCGCGATGTCGGGCGACTGCCGGCCGATGCCGATGTTGACGCCGCAGGTCGTCCCGTCGAACCCCTTGTCGGAGTGGTCGTAGCCGATCTCGAGAATGCGCTCACGCACGGTGTTGGTGATGTCGGCGAAGGCTTCCTTGGCGTTCGTGGTGACCTCGCCGATGACGTGCACTTGGCCGGTGGTGACGGCCGTCTCGACGGCGACACGCGAGCGCGGGTCTACGGCCAGCAGCGAGTCGAGCACCGAGTCGCTGATCGCGTCGCAGATCTTGTCCGGATGCCCCTCGGTCACCGACTCGCTGGTGAACAACCGACCCTGTTCGCTCACACCCTCACCCTTCTCAGTCCACGTGAAAACGTTAGTTAGACAAACCATATCTGTTGGCCGGTACATGCTACCGGCCGGTCGACAGTGCCATGGACGCTAGGTGGCGTCCCTGTCGGCGCTGTGCAGGAACGTGACGATCGCGTCCACGATACGGCTTGCCATCAAAGTCTTCGAACCGTGCTGCAGTGCCGACTCGGTGCCGTCGGCGGCCAGCAGCCATCCGTCGTTGTTGTCCACCTCGAAGGCTTTGCCCTCACCGACGGCGTTGACGACCAAGAGGTCGCATCCCTTGCGCCGCAGCTTGGCCCGCGCATGAAACAGCACGTCGCCGTTGGCGTCGCCGGTCTCGGCGGCGAAGCCGACAATGGCCCGCATGTTGGGTAGCTGACCGGCGGTGCGGGCTTGCACAGCCTCGGCCAGCACGTCGTCGTTGCGGATCAGATCGATGGACTGCGGTTCCTCGGCGCCCTTTTTAATCTTGGCGGTTGCGACGTGCGTGGGCCGGAAGTCGGCGACGGCGGCCGCCATCGCCAGTACGTGCACGTCGGGCGCATGCTTGGACACTGCGTCGCGCAGCTGTTGTGCCGAGCTGACCTGAACCACCTCGACGCCGGCCGGGTCGATCAGCCCTGCGGTGTGCCCGGCGATCAGGGTGACCTCGGCGCCGCGCTGAGCGGCGACCCGGGCCAGCGCGTAGCCCTGCTTGCCGGAGCTGCGGTTGCCGATGAAGCGGACCGGGTCAATCGGCTCGCGGGTGCCGCCCGCGGTGACCAGGAGCTTGACGCCGTGCAAGTCGAACGGCATCGCATCGTGTCGCTCCAGCAGCAGCTGGGCGAAGGTGGTGATCTCCTCGGCTTCTGGTAGCCGGCCCGCGCCGGTGTCCGCCCCGGTGAGCCGTCCGGATGCCGGTTCGAGGACCACGGCCCCGCGGCGACGCAGCGTGGCCACGTTGTCGACCGTCGCCGGGTGTAGCCACATCTCGGTGTGCATGGCCGGCGCGAACAGCACCGGACATCGCGCGGTGAGCAGCGTTGCGGTCAGCAGGTCGTCCGCCCGGCCCGCCGCGGCACGGGCCAGCAGGTCGGCGGTGGCGGGCGCGACGACGACGAGGTCGGCGCGCTGACCGATGGCGACGTGCGGCACCTGCGGCACGTCGTCGAAGACCCCGGTCTGAACCGGCTCGCCGGACAACGCCTCGAAGGTCGCGGCGCCGACGAAGCGCAACGCGGCTTCGGTGGGGATGACGCGGACCTGATGGCCCGCCTCGGTGAGTTGGCGAACGACCGTCGCGGCTTTGTACGCGGCGATACCTCCGGAAACGCCGACGACGACCCGCTTACGGTCCGTCCGCTGCTCGCCGGGGAGGCTCATCGCAGGCCCGCTATTCGCCTTCGGTGTGCTCAAGCAGGTCGCCGTGGATCTCGCGCATCGCGATCGACAGCGGCTTCTCCTGCAGACCCGGCTCGACCAGCGGGCCGACATACTCGAGGATGCCCTCGCCGAGCTGGTTGTAGTAGTCGTTGATCTGGCGGGCACGCTTGGCCGCGTAGATGACCAGGGCGTACTTGCTGGACACCCGCTCGAGCAACTCATCGATAGGCGGGTTGGTGATACCCAGCGGCGTGTCGTAGGCGCCGATGCCACCCGCTGACGGGTCGAACTGATCGGGGACGGCGGCTAATGACGCGTCGGTGTGCGAGTTGCTCACGTAAGTTTTCTCCTGGCGGCCTAGAGCGGTGTGCGGCTAACGCTGAAATGAGTCTGGATGGCGCGTCACGTGGTGTCCGGCGCGGTTCCAACCAGCAATGATACCAATTCTGAGCACGCAGTATCCAATTGACTGTTCACCACGACCTCGTCGAAGTCGTTTTGCGCCGCCAATTCGGTCCGCGCGGTGGCTAGTCGGCGTTCGATCACCTCGGGCGTCTCGGTTCCCCGCCCGATCAGCCGGGCCTTCAGCGCGTCCCAACTCGGCGGAGCCAGGAACACCGTGATCGCTTCGGGCATGGCGTGTTTGACCGCGCGGGCCCCGGCCAGATCGACCTCGATGAGGACGGGATGTCCGGCCTCGACGGCCTCGCGGACGGGGTGGGCCACGGTGCCCGATCGGTGCAGACCGCCGTGAATCTCGGCCCACTCCAGCAGAGCCCCGTCGTCGATCAACTCCTGGAAGCGGCCCGGCGTCACGAAGTGGTAATCCACTCCGTCCGTTTCACCAGGCCGGGGGGCTCTGGTTGTCGCCGAGACGCTGAAATGCAGGTCGGGTATCCGCTCCCGCAGACACCGGACCAGCGTCGACTTGCCTACCGCGGACGGACCGGACAGTACGACCACGCGCCCGGCAGCCCGGCCTGTTGGCTCGGGTGCCCGACGTCGGTCGCGGTCACCGTCCGGTCCCCCGTCGGCGTTCAACGACGTTCCTGCAGACGGCCCAGCCTAGGAAAAGTCGAACTTCTCCAACAGAGCTTTCCGCTGACGATCGCCGAGTCCGCGCAGACGGCGCGTCGGGGCGATCTCGAGCTCGGTCATGATCTCCTGCGCCTTGACCTTGCCCACCTTCGGCAGAGCCTCCAGCAATGCGGAAACCTTCATCTTGCCCAAGACCTCGTCGGTCTCGGCATCCTTCAGCACCTGCTTGAGATTGGTGCCGCCACGCTTCAGCCGGTCTTTGAGCTCGGCTCGCGCTCGGCGTGCGGCGGCAGCCTTCTCCAACGCTGCCGCGCGCTGCTCGTCGGTCAACTGGGGAAGGGCCACGATTCCTCCGTATCAATTCTCTTTGTTTGTGTCGGCCGGGTACTCCAGCCAGCGGTGACGACCGTACCCACGCCTTCTGACGAAATCTAACCCGCCCCCCTGGTTGAAGCTATAAAGGCCCAGCTTGTGGGGTCGGATAGCGACTGCACGCCACGGCGCTGACGGAGTCGCTTTCACCGCGTTCGACTGTGCGGTCCGATCTCTCGGAAGTAGCCTCGACCAGCGCTTTCTTGCCGATTGCGGCTGCGGATCGACACCTCGGGCGGCGGCACGGCTGCCGACCTCGGACCGCCGAAAAAACCAAATCTGCGCCGGTTGCGACCTTCGCGGCGTGTCGCGCGTGTCGGCCGCCACGGTCTGCACAGCTCGAACGGACGGCCCAGCAGCACTGCGACCATGTATTACTCCGCGTAGTAGCGGCTCACGGGCCGTTTGGCGACGGCTCAGCCGGCCAGATATGCGACGGCCTCGCGCATCCGCTGGCCGGCCGCCCGCAGCGACGCCACGTCCGGACCGGCCCGCAACACCTCGCGGGACACCGCGGGTAGCAGCTGCCCCGCAGCAGCGCCACCGAGGCCACGCAGAGCGTCAGGATGCCCGCCCTGCGCGCCGACACCGGGCACCAGCACCGGTCCGCCGAGCTCGCTGACGTCGGGTACTGCGGTCAGGGTCGCCCCGACCACAACGCCGACCGAGCCCGGCCCGGGGCCCGACGCGCGATTGACCGCCGCGGCCTGGTCGACGATCGCCTGGGCCACCGAACGACCGCCGGTCTCAGCGCGCTGCACGCTGGCGCCCTCGGGGTTCGACGTCGCCGCCAACACGAACACGCCGCGGTCGTGCGAGGCCGCGGTGTCCAGAAGCGGCTGCAGCGAGCCGAAGCCCAGATAGGGCGAGGCCGTCACAGCGTCGGCGGCCAGCGGCGAATCCCCGGCCCACGCGACCGCATAAGCCGCCATCGTCGATCCGATGTCGCCGCGCTTGGCATCGGCGAGCACCAGCACACCGGCGTCCTGTAGCGCGGCGATGGTCCGCTCGAGTACGCCGTAGCCGGCGGCGCCGTAGCTTTCGAAGAATGCGACCTGCGGCTTGACGACAGCGAAATCGGCGTACGCCTGCACGCAGGTCTCACAGAAGGACGCAAGGCCGTCGACGCTGACCGGCAGACCCCAGGCCTGCAGTAGTTCGGGATGCGCGTCGATGCCCAGGCACAGCGGCCCGCGGCGGGATACCGCGTCGGCCAGCCGGGCACCGAACCCCGGCATCGTCAGTGGCCGCCGTTGCTCAGCGTGCTGTGCAGTTCCTGCAGGGAGCGCACACCGATTTCGCCGCGGATGCCCGCCTCGATACCCTGCACGGCCGCTGAGGCACCTTGCACGGTCGTCACGCATGGGATGTTGACTCCGACTGCGGCCGAACGGATTTCGTAGCCGTCGACGCGCGGCCCGGAGTTCCCGTAGGGCGTGTTGATCACCAGGTCGACCTCGCCGGCGCGGATCGCGTCGACGGCCGACATCGGCGGACGGCCCGGTTGTGCGTCTTCGAAGTGCTTGCGCACCTCGTCGCACGGAATCCCGTTGCGGCGCAGCATTTCCGCGGTACCTTCGGTGGCCAGCACCCGGAAACCCAGATCAGCCAACCGCTTCACCGGAAACACCAGCGACCGCTTGTCCCGGTTGGCAACCGACACGAACACGGTCCCCTCGGTCGGCAGCGATCCGTAGGCGGCGGTCTGGCTCTTGGCGAACGCGCGACCGAAGTCGCGGTCGATTCCCATCACCTCACCGGTCGACTTCATCTCCGGGCCCAGCAGCGAGTCGACGCCCGAGCCGTCCGCCTTGCGGAAGCGGTGGAACGGCAGCACGGCTTCCTTCACCGCGATCGGCGCATTCGGCGATGCGCTGCCGCCGTCACCGGTGGCTGCCAGTATGCCCTCACTGCGCAGTTGAGAAATACTGGTGCCCAGCATGATCCGTGCACAGGCCTTCGCCAGCGGTATCGCCGTGGCTTTGGAGACGAATGGCACCGTGCGGCTGGCGCGCGGGTTGGCCTCCAGCACGTAGAGCACGTCATCCTTGAGCGCGTACTGCACATTGAGCAGGCCGATGACGCCGATGCCATGCGCGATCGACTCGGTCGCGCGGCGCACATTCTCGATGTCGCTGCGGCCCAGCGTCACCGGCGGCAGTGCACACGCCGAGTCGCCGGAGTGGATGCCGGCCTCTTCGATGTGCTCCATGATGCCGCCGATGTAGACCTCGGCGCCGTCGCAGAGTGCGTCGACGTCGATCTCGATCGCGTCCTCCAGGAAGCGGTCCACCAGCACCGGATGTTCGGGTGAGAGTTCGGTGGCGCGGGCGATGTAGCCCTGCAGCGTCTCCTCGTCGTAGACGATCTCCATGCCGCGGCCACCCAGCACGTAGGACGGCCGGACCAGCACCGGGTAGCCGATCTCGGCGGCGATCCGCCGAGCCTGCGCAAACGTCGTCGCCATGCCGTACCGCGGCGCGGGCAGTCCCGCCGCCGTCAGCAGGTCGCCGAATGCGCCGCGGTCCTCGGCCAGATCGATGGCCTCCGGCGGGGTTCCGACGATCGGCACACCTTCGTCGGCGAGCCGCTGCGCCAGCCCGAGCGGAGTCTGGCCGCCCAGCTGCACGATCACCCCAACGACACCCGGGCCGTTCTCGCCGGAGAGCTGCTCGGCGTGGAACACCTCCAGCACGTCCTCGAACGTCAACGGCTCGAAGTAGAGCCGGTCCGCAGTGTCGTAGTCGGTGGACACCGTCTCCGGGTTGCAGTTGACCATCACCGTCTCGAAACCGGCCTGCGACAAGGTCGTTGCGGCGTGCACGCAGCTGTAGTCGAACTCGATGCCCTGGCCGATCCGGTTCGGCCCCGACCCGAGGATCAGCACCTTGGGCTTCTCGGTCTGCGGCGCCACCTCGGACTCCGCAGCCGGGTCGAGCTCGTAGCTGCTGTAGTGGTACGGCGTCTTGGCCTCGAACTCCGCGGCGCAGGTGTCGACGGTCTTGTACACCGGGTGGATGCCCAGCCGCCGCCGCAGCGAGCGAACACCGTCCTCGCCGGCCAGTTCCGGTCGCAGAGCGGCGATCTGACGATCCGACAATCCGTTGTGCTTGCACCGGCGCAGCAGCTCGGCGTCGAGCACGGCGGCGTCGCTCACCTCTTGCCGAAGCGACAGCAGCTCGGCGATCTGCGCGACGAACCACGGATCGATGCCGGAGGCCTCGGCGACCCGGTCCACCGAAGCGCCCAACCGCAGCGCCAGCTCGACGTCGTAGAGTCGGCCTTCGGTCGGAGTGCGCAGACGCTCCAGCGCGTCCTCGGAGGTGCCCTCGGTGTCGGGCCCCGTCCAGAACCCGGCACGCTTGGTCTCCAGCGACCTCATCACCTTGCCGAGCGCCTCGACGAAGTTGCGCCCCAACGACATCGCCTCACCGACCGACTTCATCGTCGTAGTCAAGGTTGGGTCGGCACCGGGAAACTTCTCGAACGCGAACCGCGGCGCCTTGACCACCACATAATCCAGCGTGGGCTCGAAGCAGGCCGGAGTTTCCTTGGTGATGTCGTTGAGGATCTCGTCGAGGGTGTAGCCGACGGCCAGCTTCGCGGCGATCTTGGCGATCGGGAAGCCGGTGGCCTTGGACGCCAACGCACTCGACCGCGACACCCGTGGGTTCATCTCGATGACGATCAGCCGGCCGTCGCGCGGGTCGACGGCGAACTGGATGTTGCAGCCGCCGGTGTCGACGCCCACCTCGCGCAGAATGTCGATGCCGAGATCCCGCATCCGCTGGTATTCCCGGTCGGTCAGCGTCATCGCCGGAGCCACGGTCACCGAGTCGCCGGTGTGCACGCCCATCGGGTCGACGTTCTCGATCGAGCACACGACGACCACATTGTCTTTGCTGTCGCGCATCAGCTCGAGCTCGAATTCCTTCCAGCCGAAGATCGATTCCTCGATCAAGACGTTGGCGCTCGGCGATGCGGCCAACCCGGCGCCGGCCATCCGGTCGACCTCGTCCGCGGTGTGCGCCAGGCCGGAGCCCAAACCACCCATGGTGAACGACGGCCGGACCACCACCGGCAGTCCGAGCTCACCGACGGTCTCGCGAACCTCGTCCATGGTGAAACACACCCGGCTGCGGGCTGATTCGCCGCCGACCTTGGCGACGATGTCCTTGAACATCTGCCGGTCCTCGCCACGCTGGATGGCGTCGAAGTCGGCGCCGATCAGCTCGACGTTGTGGCGCTCGAGCGCGCCGTTCTCGTACAGCGCGACCGCGGTGTTGAGCGCGGTCTGGCCGCCGAGGGTGGCCAGCAGCGCGTCGATCTTGTTGCCGCGCTCGGCCTGCTGGACGATGACCTTCTCCACGAACGCGGCGGTGATGGGTTCGACATAGGTGTGATCGGCGTATTCGGGGTCGGTCATGATGGTCGCCGGATTGGAGTTGACCAGGCTGACCTGTAACCCCTCGGCCCGCAACACCCGACACGCCTGAGTGCCGGAATAGTCGAATTCGCAGGCCTGTCCGATGACGATCGGCCCCGAGCCGATCACCAGGACATGTTTGAGGTCAGTCCGCCGTGGCATTACCCGCGCTCCCCCGTCATCAGGTCGACGAATTGGTCGAACAAATACTCGGCGTCATGCGGGCCGGCCGCGGCCTCCGGATGGTATTGCACCGAAAAAGCTCTTCCGTCAACGAGTTTCACACCCTCGACGACGCCGTCGTTGGCGCAGGTGTGGCTGACCACGGCTGTGCCGAACGGGGTGTCGAACCGCTGACCGGCTTCACCCTCGAGCGCGAAGCCGTGGTTCTGTGCGGTGACCGCGACCCGTCCGGTGGCGTGATCCATCACCGGGATGTTGATTCCGCGGTGGCCGAACGCCATCTTGTAGGTGGACAGCCCCAGTGCACGGCCCAGGATCTGATTGCCGAAGCAGATGCCGAACAACGGGATGCCGGCGCCGAGCACCGCGCGGGTCACCTCGACGATGTGATCGGCGGTGGCCGGGTCGCCGGGCCCATTGGACAGGAACACGCCGTCCGGTGCGAGATCGGAGATCTGCTCGAAGGTCGTCGAGGACGGCAACACCCGGGTGCGCACTCCGCGCCGGGCAAAATTGCGCGGGGTGTTCGTCTTGATGCCCAGATCGATCGCGGCCACCGTGAACCGTTGCGGTCCTTCCGGTTCCACGACGTAGGCCTCGGCGGTGCTGACCTGGCCGGCCAGGTCGGCGCCCAGCATCGGTTGCTGGCCGCGTACCCGGTCGGCCAACTCGTCGGGCGTGGCCAGCGCGTCGCCGGAGAACACACCGGCTTTCATCGACCCGCGGCTACGCAGGTGGCGCACCACCGCGCGGGTGTCGATACCGGCGATGCCGACGACGCTCTGGCGAACCAGTTCGTCTTCCAGCGTTCCGGTGGCACGCCAGTTCGAGACCCGTGGTGAGGGATCACGCACCGCGTAGCCCGCGACCCAGATCTTGTCGCCGCGGCTCTCGCCGTCTTCTCCATTCCACCCCGTGTTGCCGATCTGCGGGGCGGTGGCCACCACGATCTGGCGGTGATAGCTCGGGTCGGTCAGCGTTTCCTGGTATCCCGACATGCCGGTGGAAAAGACTGCCTCACCAAGGGTTTGGCCGATCGCACCGAACGCGGTTCCGGTGAAGGTGCGGCCGTCTTCGAGAACCAGCATCGCTTTCACAGCGCGACCCCTTCTGGCCAGCTCTGCAGCCAGCCCTCGTATTCATCGCGATTGTCGGCGCGAAATCCGGTGTCGATCTTGACTCCTGACGGCAGCCGCCATCGGATGGCCAGGATTCCGTCCCGGGCGGCGACCTTTCCGGCGATGCCGTGCTCTGTTCGGATGCCGGAGATCGACTCTCGCGGAATCCAGATCGGCTGTGCCCGGACGCGCTGCACCAGAATTCCCTCGGGGTGACGACTCAGCACCGCCTTGCTGCGATAGCCGAGGTCACCGGCGGTGATGCGCTGGCTCCAGGCCGGCTCCATGGTGCAGCCGACGTAGACGCCGGGGGTGGTGATGGCCGCCGGGCCGACCTGCCCCGGGATGTCGGGCAGGGTTCCGAGCAGTTCGGCCTGCTGTCGCCCGCGTTCCCGCCAGCCACGCATCATCAGCGCAATGATGAAGGTGATCAACAGCGCCACCACCGCGGCCACGACCAGCGATGCGATCAGCGTGCCCGAGTTCATGTGCGCCGCTCCTCCCCGGGACCACCCGCATCGTCGCCGGCGCGATTCATGCCGGACTCTTTCCGTCGCGCGCGGTGATCTTGCCGCGCAGCAGTGTCGCGGTCACGACGGCGGGCAACGTCATCGATTGGTAGGGAGTGTTGGCCGACCGGCTGGCCAGGCCGGCACCGTCGACGGTCCAGGTGGCATCCGGGTCCACCACGGTGAGGTTGGCCGGCTCTCCGATTTCCAGCGGTCGGCCCTGATCGGGCAGCCCCGCGATGCGAGCCGGGTTCTCGCTCATCACCCGCGCGACGCCACGCCAATTCAGCAAACCGGGATTGACCATCGTCTGCACCACCGCCGACAACGCGGTCTGCAAGCCGAGCATCCCCGGCAGCGCGGCGGCGAACTCGACGCATTTCTCGTGTTCGGCATGCGGGGCGTGATCGGTTGCCACGCAGTCGATCACGCCGTCAGCCAGCGCTTGGCGCAGCACGACGGCATCGCTGGCCTCGCGCAGCGGCGGGTTGACTCGGTTGACGCCGTCATAGCTGGCCAGCCGGCTGTCGTCGAGTAGCAGATGATGCGGCGTGACCTCAGCGGTGATCGAAATCCCTTGACCCTTGGCCCATTTGACGATCTCGACGGTGCCTGCGGTGGAGGCGTGGCAGATGTGTACCCGCGCGCCGGCATCGCGGGCCAGTAAGGCGTCCCGGGCGACGATCGACTCTTCGGCGGCCCGCGGCCAGCCGGACAACCCGAGCTTCGCGGCGTTCGGCCCCTCGTGCGCGACGGCGCCGACAGTCAGTCGGGGCTCCTCGGCGTGCTGAGCGATCAGCACCCCAAGCCCGGTGGCGTATTCCAGGGCGCGCCGCATGATCAGCGGGTCGTGGACGCACTTGCCGTCGTCGGAGAACATCCGCACCTGCGCCGTGCCTGCGGCCATCATCCCCATCTCGGTGAGTTGGGTTCCGGCCAGCCCGACGGTGACAGCGCCGACCGGGTGCACGTCGACCAGTCCGACCTGCTGTCCCCGGTGCCAGACGTGGTCGGTGACCACGGGGCTGTCGGCAACCGGGCTGGTGTTGGCCATCGCGAAGACCGCCGTGTATCCACCGAGAGCTGCTGCGGCCGAACCGGTTTCGATGTCCTCGGCGTATTCGCGTCCGGGTTCGCGCAGGTGGGTGTGCAGGTCTACGAATCCGGGCAGCAGCACCTGACCGGTGGCGTCGATGACATCGGCATCGGTTGGGATGGGCAGCCCCGCGCCGATGTCGGCGATCTGGCCGTCGTCGACCAGCACGTCGACCCGGTCCCCCTCGCCGTACAGCAGTACCCCGCGCAGCAACACGCTCATGCCACAATCCCTTTTCCGCCGAGCCCATCGACGGCCGCCTCGGTGCCCACCAGCAGATGAAACAGCACTGCCATCCGCACGTGGACCCCGTTGGACACCTGTTGCAGTACCGCCGACTGCGTCGAGTCGGCAACGGACGACGAGATCTCCATGCCGCGCAGCATCGGGCCGGGGTGCAGCACCACCGCGTGACCGGGAAGCAGCGCCTGGCGCCGATCGGACAAGCCGTACAGCACCGAATACTCGCGCGAGGACGGGAAGAAGCCGCCGTTCATGCGCTCGGCCTGGACCCGCAACATCAACACCGCGTCGGCGGCGGGCAGTTCGGCGTCCAGGTCGTGCGACACCGTGACCGGCCAGTCCGCGACGCCGACCGGAAGCAGCGTCGGCGGCGCCACCAGCACCACCTCGGCACCCAGCGTGGCCAGCAACATCACGTTGGAGCGGGCGACACGGCTGTGCAGGATATCGCCGACGATGACGACGCGACGACCGTCGATGTCGCCGAGCCGCTGCCGGATGGTCAAGGCGTCCAGCAGCGCCTGCGTCGGGTGCTCATGGGTGCCGTCGCCGGCGTTGATCACCGACGGTCCTGGACCTCCGGCCCCGCCGGAAGGAGACGTCCAGTCGGCAAGCCGTTGTGCCGCACCGGAAGCCGGGTGCCGGATGATCAGCGCGTCGGCGCCGGCGGCCCGCAGGGTCAGCGCGGTGTCGCGCAGCGATTCACCTTTGCCGACCGACGATCCGGCCGCGCTGACGTTGATCACGTCGGCGCTCATCCACTTTCCGGCCACCTCGAACGACACCCGGGTGCGGGTGGAGTTCTCGTAGAACATCGTGATCACCGTGCGTCCGCGCAACGTCGGCAGCTTGCGGACCTCGCGGCCGACCAGGGCCTGCGCGAACCGGTCGGCGTCGTCGAGGATCGCGGTGGCCTCGTCACGGGACAGGTCGCCGGCCGCCAGCAGGTGCCTGCTCATGACGCGTCCTCGCGGGCGATGACCACCGCGTCGCGACCATCCAGTTCGGCCAGCAGCACGTGCACGCTCTCGCTGCGCGATGTCGGGACATTCTTGCCCACATAGTCCGCGCGCAGCGGCAGCTCGCGGTGGCCCCGGTCGACCAGCACGGCCAACTGCACAACGCGCGGGCGGCCCACGTCGCGCAACGCGTCCAGCGCCGAGCGCACCGATCGCCCGGAGAACAGCACATCGTCGACGAGGATCACCAGGGCGTCATCGATGCCGCCGGCCGGAATGGAGGTGTTCTCCAGCGGCCGCGGCGGCTTGGTCATCAGGTCGTCGCGGTAGAGCGTGATGTCCAGCGCCCCGTGGGCGACCTCGGCGCCGGAGAACTCGGCGATGTTGACCGCGAGCCGATCGGCCAGGGTTACACCGCGGGTCGGGATTCCCAACAGCACGACCCGGGGCGCGTCAGCGCCATCCAACGCGGTCTTTTCGATGATCTGATGCGCGATGCGGGAAATGGTCCGGCCTACGTCGGCCGCCGACATCAATTCCCTAGATTCGCTGCGGAAAACGGCATCACCCGCGGCACCCATGCGAGATCCTGACCTCCTTCTCCGCCTCTCTGGACGGATCGTTAAAGGATGTCGACTGCCGCGCAGCCTAGCATTCCCCGCTGCTCCAGCGAAAATGACAGGCGCGAGTCGTGCCTCGGATCCTCGAGGGCGGCTCCGATCAACACGGTCACTAGGATTCCCCCAGAAATGGCCAGTAACCTCATCCCCGTTCCTACGCGCCGTAGCCGCCGGAGCCTGCGGCATGTTTCCGGGAATACTGCAGCCACATCGAGGATCGGATGAGCGAAGAGTCCACCAGGCCGGCCCGGCCGCTGATCGGATTCATCACCGGCGAGAACGCCCCGCCGATCGTCCCGGCACCGGTCAACAGGCCGTGGATGTCAGCGACGCGCGGAGGCTGGGCGAATCGGTGCTTGCCGCTACTCATCGCAAACCAGTGTGGCTGGGAACTGCGCAATCCGAGCGCGTTCAGCGCTACCTGGATGGGTGGGGACAACCGCACGGATCTGATGATCGTGCCGGATAAGCGCGACCCCGGTCAGTTACTACCCGCCAGCAATTTCGGCTACGGCATTCTGACCTGGCATCTGCCGATTCTGTTTCGCACTCCGCCCGGCTACGACCTGCTGGTCCGCGGGCCGGCGAACCATCCCAAGGACGCTGTTTCACCGTTGGAGGGGATAGTCGAAACCGACTGGGCGAGCTCGAGTTTCAGCATGAACTGGAAGTTCACCCGCCAACTGATGCCGGTACGGTTCGAAGTCGATGAGCCGATCTGCATGATCGTCCCGCAGCGTCGTGCCGAACTGGAAGAGTTCGCCCCCGAACTCAGACCGATCGAGTCTGATGACGATCTGCGCCGCAAGCATGAGTTCTTCCTTCGCTCACGTCACGAGGTTGGGCAAGCGCAGGCAGCCACGGACACGACCGCGGGAGAGCGAGTGCCGTGGCAAGGCGACTACACGCGGGGCAGCCATGCCGACGGCGAGCCAGGCGCAGACGATCACAAGACTCGCCGTGATCTCCGTCCATTTGTTCAGCCCTAGGGCCGGCCGAGGCTGGCCCTCGGATGCCCGGGCACGACGGCACTGGCTAACCTGATCCAAGTGAACCTCGACGGCAATCAGGCATCTATCCGCGACGCCTGCGAAGCGGGTCTACTCGCCGGGGCGGTCACCATGGTGTGGCAGCACGGGAAAGTGCTGCAGGTCAACGAGATCGGCTACCGCGACGTCGACGCCAAGCTGCCGATGCAGCGCGACACACTGTTCCGCATTGCGTCGATGTCCAAGCCGGTGACCGTCGCCGCAGTGATGAGCCTGGTCGACGAGGGCAAGCTGGCGCTGCGCGATCCGGTCGTGCGCTGGTTGCCCGAGTTCGCCGACATGCGGGTACTCGACGATCCGGCCGGACCGCTGGATCGAACCCATCCGGCGCAACGGGCAATTCTGGTCGAGGATTTACTCACCCACCGAAGCGGCCTGGGCTACGGATTCTCGGTCGGCGGGCCCATCTCCCGTGCCTACGTCCGTCTGCCGTTCGGGCGCGGTCCTGACTCGTGGCTCACGGCGCTCGCCGAGTTGCCATTGGTGCATCAACCGGGTGATCGACTGACCTACGGCCACTCCACCGACGTGGCCGGCATCCTGGTCTCCCGGGTTGAGGGAAAGCCGTTCCATCAGGTGCTGGACGAACGAATTCTGCAGCCGTTGGGCATGATTGACACCGGCTTCCACGTCACCGTCGAGGGTCGCCGGCGCGCGGCGACCATGTATCGGCTCGACGACAACGATCAACTCCAGCACGACGCGATGGGTCAACCACACCTCACCCCGCCCGACTTCCCCAACGCCGGCGGCGGCCTGTGGTCGAGCGTGGACGACTACCGGCGATTCATCGAAATGCTCTTGCGCGACGGGATTCTCGACGGTGTGCGGGTGCTCTCCCCGGAATCGGTACGGCTGATGCGCACCGATCGGCTGACCGACGAGCAGAAGCGACACTCATTCCTCGGGGCGCCGTTCTGGATCGGGCGCGGCTTCGGGCTCAACCTGTCGGTGGTCACCGACCCGGCGAAATCTGCGCCGTTGTTCGGGCCGGGCGGTGTCGGGTCGTTCAGCTGGCCCGGGGCATACGGGACGTGGTGGCAGGCCGATCCGACCGCCGACCTGATCCTGCTGTATCTGATTCAGAACATGCCCTCGTTTTCGGCCGACGCCGCCGCCGCTGTCGCCGGCAACACGTCGTTCGCGAAACTGCAAGCGGTGCAGCCGAAATTCGTGCACCGCACCTATCGCGCACTGGGCGCGTAATGGCCGAATTCACCCCTGAGCGCATCGACGGGGCGCGACTTCTGCTGCGCCTTCCGACGATCGAGGACGCCGGGCCGCTTTTCCAGAGGATCGGTCGCGATCCTCAGGTGACCAAGTATCTGCTGTGGACACCGCACTCGGACGTGGCGGCGACGCGGCGAGTGATCAGCCAGCGAATGAACGTCGATGCACACTTTCGAACCTGGGTGATGGTGCTGCAGCACAGCGACGAGATCGTCGGGATGATCAGTTGCGGGCGCCCGGTGCGGCACTCGGCGGAAATCGGTTACTGCGTCGGTCGGCGTTGGTGGGGCAAGGGTTTGATGTCCGAGGCGCTCGACATGCTGATCGCCACCTTGCACGCCGATCCCGACGTGTACCGCGTGTGGGCTACCTGCAATGTCGACAACGAGCGTTCGGTGCGACTCTTGGAGCGAGCCGAGTTCACGCTCGAAGGTCGACTGGCCCGCCATGCGGTCTACCCCAATCTCGGGACCGAACCACGTGACAGCCTCCTTTATGCCAAGGCGATGCGTTAGGCCATCGCGAACGGCGAGGTCTCCGCGCCGATCTCCAGCGCACCGGCCAACTCACGGCTGACGTCGTAGTCGAAGACCACGTGACCGGAGATGACGTCCACGTCGCGCTTGGCCCGCTGCAGTGGGTCGTCCAGGAACTGCGCGCTGGCTCCCGACGACTCGAGCAGGTCGGCGATGACCGAACGGGATTCGTGCACCACGTGTGCCGCGGCAGCGCGCACGCCGGCACGCACTGCGCGGCCGACGTGCCGGGCACTGCTGACTCGGGCCTGAATGTCGTCGGCGGCTGTCTGGACCAGACCGCGCATGGCACGCAACCGGACCCGGGCGTCGCCGAGCCGGACTTGAGCAGCGGGTTGATTCTTCTGTGCAGCACCGGAATACGCGAGTACGCGTTCGCCGAGGCGGGAGGCGTACAGGTCCGCTACCCGCTCCGCGGTGCCCAGAGCGGGCATCGCTGCGGTCAGCGCGAGTGCAGGCACCATCGGCCAGCGGTAGACCGCTGCGTCGTGCAGCGCCGCACCCGGTGCGGTGCCACCGTAGATGTCGGCCACCGTCACCAATCGATGCCCCGGAACCCACACGTCATCGACGATCACATCATTGGACCCGGTGGCGCACATGCCCGCGGTGTGCCAGACGTCGTCGACCCGAATGTCTTTGGCGGGCAATAAAACCAGCGCCGGGTATGGCGCGTCGTCGGGGCCGCAGATCGCACCGACCAGCACCCAGTCGGCGTCCATCACCCCGGTCGCCCACGACCATCGACCGGTCAGCCGGACACCGGTGTCGACCGGAGTGCCGCGTCCGGTCGGCGCCAGCGGCGCGGGACACAGCACCGGCCCATCGGCGAAGACTTCATCTTGGGCCTGCTCGCCGAACAGCGCCAGCATCCAGTTGTGCAGAGTGTAGAAACCCAACGTCCAGGCGCTTGACGTGCAACCGTGCGCCAATCGACGCACCACATCAAGGATTTCCGGAAACTCGGCCTGACGTCCGCCGTAGCGCTTCGGTAGCAGCAGCCCCGCCAGCCCAGATTGCCGGTAGTCGTCGATGGACGCTTGCGGCAGCCGGCGCAGCTTCTCTGCCTCGCCCGCGCGATCGGCCAGTCGCGCAATGAAATCGGCATCGACCATGCGATGGAACCTACCATACCTTTTGGTATGGTAGGTTGATCAATGCTGCAGCATGATCTCGAGAAATTTCTCCCGCCGCCCAGCCGCCTGCTTGCCGGGACGGGAACCCGACATATGCAAAAAGCCGATGCCCGCAGCGAACGTAGCGCCGGCCCGGATGTCGGCCTGTTCGGGACCGAAGCCGTCGTCGAGGAAGGCTTGCCGGACTGCGGCGATCACCCTGCGGTCGGAGGCCCGCACGGCGGCAGCAACCGCAGGCTCCGACCGCGCCCACTCCCGCATGGCTCGCTCCAGCATCCAGTGCCGGGGACCGACCAATGCGGTCATCATCCGCGCCAGCCGTTGCCGGGGCGGCTCGCCGGAGAGATCGTCGAAATAGCCTCGATCCTCATCGCGCACGGCCGCCCAGGTGTCGATCAGCGCCGCGCGGTAGGCATTCATGTCGGTGAAATGCCAGTAGAAGCTGCCCTTGGTCACCTTCAACCGGGTGCACAGCCGATCGAGCGTCAGACCCTTCAGCCCGTCCTCGGCCAGGACCCGGAAACCCTCCTGCACCCAGTCGTTCACGGCGAGGCGAGAATTGGCCGGCCGGTCCGATGTCGCCATGGGCGGTAAGCCTAGCGGCGGCTATCCCACCACGATGTCGGACTGCCGCGCCGCGTTGATTCGCTTCAGTGCGGCCTCGGTGAACACCGACAGCCCGAGATCAGGGTTGTATCCGTGGATCTCCTTGACGTCGAGTTGAGCCAGGAAGTACAGAATCTGTTTGGAGACGACCTGGCCGGGCACCAGCACCGGAAACCCGGGCGGATAGGGAACCACGAATCCCGTTGACACCAGGGACTTTCCTTCGGCGATCCGCCGTCCGGCCTCGCCGAGCATGACGTGTTCGCGATCGAGGTCCTCGTAGCCGGCATAGAACGCCGAGCGCATGTCGCCGAACGGGCTGGCGTCGTCCGGCCGGAACGCGCCGTCGAACTCGCTGAAGTCCGGTAGCGGCGGCAGATCCTCGGTGATCTCCTCGACCCGGCGTCGCTGCAGGGCGCGGTCGTCTCGGCTGGCCCCGTCTTCGGTGCGATCGAAGTCGATCGCTATCCGGCGCAGCACGTCGAGCAGGTAGTGCACGCTCGACCATGTGACGCCGATGGTGAAGATCAACAGCACGCTGTTGATCGAGGTCTTGTTGATCTGGATGCCGAACCGCTCCATCAACACCTTTTCGCGGAAGTCGTACCCGTTCATGCCCGTCTGCCCCACGTACAGGGTGACCCGGGTGGGGTCGAGCACGAATTGGTCGGACCGCCACGCCTCGTTCCACTGCTCGAGCGCGCCTTGGCGCACCTGGCGGTAGGAGCTCACAGCGGAGAGTCTGAATTGATCTGGCACCAGGTCGGATTCGTCGAGAATGCGAAACCACTTGCTGATCAACCGGTCCTTGCGGACGCGGTGCCGAAAAACCAGCGCCATGTCGTAGACGTAGCGCACCATCTGGAACCCCTCGATGTCGACCTGGCGGCGGGCCAGATCCAGCGACGCGAGCAGTTGTTGATTGGGTGATGTCGAGGTGTGGGTCAGGAACGCCTCACCGAATGCGTCACGAGAGAGCGCTTTGAAATCCTGGTCGTGGATGTGAATCATCGATGCCTGCCGCAGCGCCGACAGCGACTTGTGCGTCGAGTGAGTGGCGTAGACGCGGACGCGGGCACGACGGGGGTCGGGCAGCAGACGGTGCTCGACCCACTGTGACCGGTCGATCCCCTGCATCGACTTCCGCCACTGCTCGTACTCCTGGGCGTAGGCCGGCGACGACAGCATGGATTGGAGTTCCCCGGCGGCGATCATCGCGGTGCGCTGCCGTGCCCACGGCACCGCGGTAGCGAAGGCGTACCACGCCTCGTCCCAGAGGAAGCAGATGTCCGGCTTGATCGCCAGCACCTCCTCCATCACCCGTCGCGGGTTGTAGACGATGCCGTCGAATGTGCAGTTGGTGAGCAGCAGCATCCGCACGTGACCCAACTGACCGGCGGCTTCCAGGTCGAGCAGGGCTTTCTTGATGGTGTCCAGTGACACAGCGCCATAGATTGCGAAGGGCTGCAACTCATAGGCATCGAGATAGAGCGGGTACGCCCCGGCGAGCACCAGGCCGTAGTGGTGCGACTTATGGCAATTGCGGTCGATCAACACGATGTCACCCGGCCGGGTCAGCGACTGCACAACGATCTTGTTCGCCGTCGACGTTCCGTTGGTGACGAAGTAGGTCTGATCGGAATTCCAGGTCTTGGCCGCCTTGTCCATCGCCTTCTTGATGTTGCCGTGCGGGTCCAGCAACGAGTCCAAACCGCCTGATGTGGTAGAGGTTTCGGCCATGAAGATGTTGCGGCCGTAGAACTCCCCCATGTCGTGCAGTGACTTGGAGTTGAAGATGCTGGCGCCGCGCGCGACGGGAAGCGCGTGAAACTGGCCGGCCGGCCGTGCCGCATATGCCCGCAGTGCATCGAAAAACGGTGTGGAATAACGATTCCGAATACCGGCCAGCACCGTACTGTGCAGATCGGTGACGTCGTTGAGCCGGTAGAACGTGCGATCGTAGACGTCGGGCTCGTCCTCAGTCTCGGCGGCGATCGATTCGTCGGTGAGCAGGTAGAGATCGATGTGAGGCCGTAGCTCGCGGATCCACTCACCGCATTCCACCCAGTCGTGGGTACGGTCGGTGGCCACCGCTTCGTCGCCTGCACCCAGCAAAGTGGTCATCAGCGGCACCCGGTCGTGGGACCGCAGCGGGATGTCGTGGCGAATGATGGCCGCCTGGATCTCGCCGTTCAACGCGACTGCGGTGATGGCGTCTTCGACGCTGCCGACGACCAGCAGTTCAAACTGCACCTCATCGCCGGGGTCGCGGATCGCGCGCAGGCTTCCGGCCAAGCCTTCGGGCGCGGTGATCGGCGAGTCGTCGGCAAGCAGCACGGTGTAGAACTGCTGCTCTTTGGCGCGGGCCACCAATTCCTGATCGGCCAGCGACGCCGAGGTGTCGAACAACGCTGCGCGATCGCCGTATTCGGACAGCAGTCGAACGGCCAGCGACACCTGCTCGGCCAGGCTCACCGTGGCGAGGTGGTCCAGGTAACCGCAATACGTTGCGAGATTGTCCGGGCCCGGGTAGATCCAGTAACGCTCGTAGGCGCTCAAACGGTTGAGCAGGCGCCGCACCCGTGCGACCTCGTGGCTGGTGTCCAGGCCGGCGCGGTCGACGGCGGCGAGCTGATGACACGCGTCGTCAAGCAGATTCCAGGTGTCGATGCGCGAATACGACGGGTTCGCGACCGCCGCCAACGCAGAAACTCGAAGCCGTCTCGGGCGCTTGCCGTCTCGGTCCATATCGCCAGTGTGTCCCTCTCGTGAGCCACTCGCGGGCATTTCGCCGACGCTTCTTGTTTACCCGCGCGATGCCACACCGGCCACACCGGTCGCAAATGGGGGTGTCCGACGTGCCCGGCTCTGAGCGACTCGGTGGGCCGCGATCGGCAGACTCAGGCGTCGAACTCGTCGTCGTAGTCGTGGCTCCGACGACCGCGCGTGAGTGGCCTCCAGCGCCGGATCGACAGCTCGGGGCGCTCAGTTTCGGTGGCGTCGGACAGCGACCGCACGACGGCCTGCGTCAACGCCATGATCGCGGCCATCACCGGGAACAACGGCCGCAACGGCGTGGCCGCCGAGCGGACCGTGTCGATGCGACGGGCCAGCAGGAGGCGTTCGATCGAGTGGTACAGCCAGGCACCGACTCCCAGCGCATAGATCGCCAGGGCCGCAGCGATCGCCGCTTGCCCGTAGGCCGCGCACAGCACCGCGCCCAACACGACCGTCGCCGCCAAGATCGCGGCGATCACAACACGCAGTTCCAGCCGGGTCATGACTCCGCGGCGGGCTCGGGGCTTGATTCTCCGGCTCCTCGAGCCGCGTCCGCGGCCCGCATTGTCGCCGGAGGGACCTGAACCGCGTGGGCCGCCGCCCGGATGTGCGGTGTCACCAGCATGATCTGGCCCAGCACCCCGTTGACGAATCCCGGTGAGTCGTCGGTCGACAGCTCTTTGGCCAGTTCCACCGCTTCGTCGACGGCGACCGGCTCGGGCACGTCGTCGGCGTGCAACAACTCCCACACCGCGACCCGCAGGATGGCCCGGTCCACGGCGGGCAGCCGGTCCAACGTCCAGCCCTGCAGATGAGACGCGATCAAGTCGTCGATGTGCGAGGTGTGCGCGCTGACACCGCGGGCCACTGTCACCGTGTACGGATGCAGCGGCGCCACATCAGGATTGGCCGCAGCCAATGCGGTGCGGGCGTCGGCCGCCTCCCCCGCGGTCAGTCCGCGGGCCTCGGCTTCGAACAGCAAGTCGACGGCACGCTTACGAGCCTGATGCCGTCCTTTGACCGGACGAGCGGGCCGGTTCACGCGTTGACACGTCCCAGATAGCTGCCGTCGCGGGAATCGACCTTGAGCTTGTCGCCGGTGTTGATGAACAACGGCACCTGCAGTTCTGCGCCGGTCTCCACGGTCGCCGGCTTGGTGCCGGCGCTGGACCGGTCGCCTTGCAGACCCGGCTCGGTGTGGGTGACCAGGAGTTCGACGGTGACCGGCAGCTCGAGATACAGCGGCGCCCCATTGTGGAACGCCACCTGCACCGGCAGGCCCTCCAGCAGGAACTTGGCGGCGTCGCCGACCAGCGATTCCGGCAGCGGGTGCTGCTCGTAGTCCTGGCTGTCCATGAACACGAAGTCCGAGCCGTCGCGGTAGAGATACGTGGCGTCGCGGCGGTCCACCGTCGCGGTTTCCACCTTCACCCCGGCGTTGTAGGTCTTGTCGACCACCTTGCCGGAGAGCACGTTCTTGAGTTTGGTGCGCACGAAGGCCGGGCCCTTGCCCGGTTTGACATGCTGGAACTCGTTGATCTGCCACAGCTGGCCGTCGATTACCAGCACGAGTCCATTCTTGAAATCGGCAGTGCTTGCCACAGTCGGTGAATCTCCTACAGGATCGCCAGTTCCTTGGGGAACCGGGTGAGCAATTCCGGTGCATGTCCGGAGGTCTCGTCAGCCACAACCAGCGTGTCCTCGATGCGGACACCACCACGGTCAGGCAAATAGACGCCGGGCTCCACGGTCACGACAGAGCCCGGAAGTAGTGTACCGGCGGCGGTGGCGTTGATCCCCGGCGCTTCGTGAATCTGCAGGCCCACGCCGTGGCCCAGGCCGTGACCGAAGTGATCGCCGTGCCCGGCGTCGGCGATCACCAGGCGAGCGGCCTTGTCGATGTCGGCCAGCGTCGCCCCGGCCGCCAGCGCGTGCCGGCCGGCCCGCTGTGCTTCGCTGACCAGTTGGTAGATCTCCAGCTGCCATTCGGCCGCGTTGCCCAGCACGAAAGTGCGGGTCATGTCGGAGTGATAGCCGCCGACCAGGGCGCCGAAGTCGATCTTGACGAAATCGCCGGCAGCCAGCTCCGCGTCGGTGGGTCGGTGATGAGGGACCGCCGAGTTCGCCCCGGTCGCCACGATCGTCTCGAACGACACCCCGTCGGCGCCGTGATCGAGCATCAACGCCTCCAGTTCACGGCCGACTTCGCGTTCGGTCCGCCCCGGCCGCAGGCCGCCGAGCGCGACCAGGTCGGTCAGCGCGGCGTCGGCGGCCTCACAGGCCAGCCGCAGCAACGCCACCTCGCCGGCGTCCTTGATTTCCCGCAGCGCTTCCACGGTCTGAGAGGCGCGGACCAGGTCCGTGCCGCCGGCCTCCGCGAACGCGGCGACCAGCACGGCATGGCCGTCGACCGTGACCACGTGACTTTCGAAGCCCAGCCGCCGCACGCCGTCGGTCGCGGCGCGCCCGGCCAGGGACCGACCGCAGGCTCGCTCGATGGCCACTTCTACGTCGGGCGCCTGCCGGGCTGCCTGAGTGCGGTAGCGGCCGTCGGTGGCCAGCACCGCGCCGCGGTCGTCGGCGAACACCAGCAAGGCCGCGTTGGACCCGGTGAAACCGGACAGGTAACGCACGTTGACCAGATCGGTGACCAGCATCGCATCCAGGTCGGCAGCGCGGATTCTTGCACCAAGTGCGGCGCGGCGCTGGGAATGTGTCACGTGGGATGACGCTACTCGCTACGCTGTGGCCCCATGACTAACTGGATGCTGCGCGGCCTGGTCTTCGGCGGCGCGATGGTCGTCGTCCGCCTGTTCCAGGGCACGCTGATCAACGTGTGGCAGACGCAGGCGACATTGATCAGCATCGTTCTGCTGCTGCTGTTCATCGTCGGCGTCGTCATCTGGGGCGTAATCGACGGCCGCGAGGACGCCGCGAGCAACCCCGACCCGGACCGTCGCCAAGACCTGGCTATGACGTGGCTGCTGGCCGGTTTGATCGCCGGGTTGCTCAGTGGCGCCGTAACTTGGCTGATCTCGATCTTCTACAAGTCGCTCTACGTCGGCGGCCTGATCAACGAGCTCACCACGTTCGCCGCGTTCACCGCGTTGGTGGTGTTTCTGGGTGCGATCAGCGGCGTGACGGTAGGCCGCTGGCGGATCGACCGCGCCGGCGCTTACAAGCCGCAGAGCAAGGGCGGTGGTGACGAGGATCGGGCCGACACCGACGTGTTCGCCGCGGTGCGTTCGGACCAGGCCGCCACCGAGGGAGCCGCCGAATGGCCGGAGGAACAGCAGTCCGCCGTCGCGACGGCCGAGCGCGACGAGCACGAGCCGACCGCCCACGGCCAGGAGGCCGACCAGCACACTGAGGCCGTCAGCGCGGCCCCCAGTGAAGAGAAGACTGCGAAGATTCCCTGGCCGCCGGCCAGCGCCGAGCAGACCGAGGCGCTGCCGGCTCACGAATCCGCCGAGCCCACCGAACACATCAAGGCTCAGGGCGAGCCGGACAAGGACTGACCGCTAGCGCTTGGCCAGGTAGCGCAGGGCCAGCGCATAGCCCTGCACACCGCATCCCACGATGACCCCGGTGGCCACCGGGCTCAGATACGAGTGGTGCCGGAACTCTTCTCGGGCAAACACATTGGAGATGTGGACCTCGATCAGGGGTGCGCTCAACTCGGCGCAGGCATCCCGCAACGCGACCGAGGTGTGCGTCAGCCCGCCGGCGTTGAGAATGACCGGCTCCTTCGCATCGGCCGCCAGATGAATCCAGTCCAGCAGTTGCGCTTCGCTGTCGCTCTGCCGCACAACGACTTTCAAGCCGAGCTCGGCGGCCTCCCGTTCGATCAGCGCAACCAGGTCGTCATGGGTGGTGTCGCCGTAGACGTCGGGCTCACGGCGGCCCAACCGGCCGAGGTTGGGCCCATTGATGACGTTGACATTCCCGATGCGGCGCTCCTCCTGCCCTTTTCGGATCGCACTGCTCTGTTTGTCGTCACCGCCGGTCATCGGGTGCCCACCTCCGCGTAAGCGGCCGCCAGCAGCGCCGGGTCCGGGCCCTCCAGGCGACCCGGCTTCGCCAGCCCGTCGAGCACCACGAAACGCAGCACCCCTGAGCGGGTCTTCTTGTCACCGGCCATGAACTCCAGCAGCTGCGGCAACGCGTCGGCCTCGTAACCGATCGGCAGTCCCAGCGACGTCAGGATGCTGCGGTGCCGCTCGGCGGTGGCGTCGTCGAGACGTCCGGCCAGCCGGCCCAGCTCGGCGGCGAACACCAGCCCCACCGAGACCGCGGCGCCATGGCGCCACTTGTAGCGTTCCCGTCGCTCGATCGCGTGCCCCAAAGTGTGGCCGTAGTTCAGGATTTCGCGCAGCGCCGATTCTTTCTCGTCGGCGGCCACCACCTCGGCTTTGACGGCGATCGCCCGCCGGATCAACTCCGGCAGCACCTCCCCGGCCGGGTCCAGCGCCGCCTGCGGGTCTGCCTCGATGAGGTCGAGGATCATCGGGTCGGCGATGAAACCGGCCTTGACGACTTCGGCCATCCCGGCGGCGATTTCGTTGTGCGGCAACGTCTGCAGCGTCGCGAGGTCGACCAGGACGGCGCTCGGCTGGTGGAATGCACCGACCAGGTTTTTGCCTGCATCGGTGTTGATGCCGGTTTTGCCGCCGACCGCCGCGTCGACCATCGCCAGCAACGTGGTGGGCACGTGCACGATCGATACACCCCGCAGCCAGGTCGCCGCGGCGAAGCCCGCGACGTCGGTCGCGGCTCCCCCGCCGAGGCTGACCAAGGCATCCTTGCGGTCGATGCCGATGCGGCCCAGCACTTCCCAGATGAATCCGACGACGGGCAGGTCTTTACCGGCTTCGGCATCTGGGATTTCGATGCGGTGCGCGTCGATCCCCCTGTCTCCCAAGTGGTTTCGGATCGCCTCAGCGGTCTCGGTGAGCACCGGTTGATGCACGATGGCGACGCGGTGCCGACCGGCCAGCTGGTCGGCGAGTTCGCCGAGCAGGCCGGTCCCGATCACCACCGGGTACGGCGGGTCGACGGCCACTTCGATGGTGACCGGTTCGGGGTGGTCCGTCATTTGCCTGCCTCGGCGCTGCTGTGTCGGCGGGCTGCGGCCAGCGCGGCCGGCGTGGCAGGTGTGGGTGGCGGCCCGGTGCGTGGTTCGGGAACGGCCAGTCGGGTCTGCGGCGCCGGTCCGCGACGCCATGGCGGCCTGCGCCGGTTGCGGGCGGCGCTGCCGAGTTTGGGATCTTGCAGGCGGCACACGATGTGACGCACGACGGCCCCGGGGTTGCGGCGGTTGGTGTTGACGCGGATGGTCGCGACCTTTCGGTACAGCGGTACCCGCTGGGTCATCAGCGCCCGGAACTTCTCAGCGCGATCCGGGCCGGCCAGCAGCGGGCGCGCGGTGTTACCGCCGGTACGCCGAATCCCTTCGGCGGCAGTGATTTCCAGGTAGACGACGGTATGGCCGGCCAGCGCGTCGCGTACACCGGGAGTGGTGACGGCACCGCCGCCGAGCGACAGGACGCCGTCGTGGCCGGCCAGCGCGGCCCGGATCACGTCTTCTTCGATGCGCCGGAATTCCTTTTCCCCGTCGGTGGCGAAGATGTCGGCGATGGTGCGTCCGGTCTGCTGCTCGATCGCCGCGTCGGTGTCGAGCATCTCGACGTCGAGCGCCTTGGCCAGGCGTCGCCCGATCGTGGACTTACCGGATCCCGGCAGTCCCACTAATACGGCCTTCGGTGCCATCACGGTTACCCGGATGCCCGGACTTCGCTGACCGGCTCCCGCTCGGCGACCGACCGCAGATATGAGTCGATGTTGCGCCGCGTCTCGGTCAGCGAGTCGCCGCCGAACTTCTCCAGCGCCGCACGGGCCAGCACCAACGCCACCATGGTCTCGACGACGACCCCGGCGGCCGGCACCGCGCACACGTCGGAGCGCTGGTTGATCGCCACGGCTTCCTCGCCGGTGGCCATGTCCACGGTGGCCAGCGCGCGCGGCACGGTGGAGATCGGCTTCATCGCCGCGCGGACCCGCAGCGGCTGGCCGTTGGTCATGCCGCCTTCCAGCCCGCCGGCCCGGTTGGTCGAGCGAACGACGCCGTCGGGGCCGGGGTACATCTCGTCGTGGGCGCGGCTGCCACGCCGGCGTGCGGTGGTGAATCCGTCGCCGATCTCGACGCCCTTGATCGCCTGGATGCCCATCACCGCGGCGGCGAGTTGGCTGTCGAGGCGACTGTCGCCGCTGATGAACGACCCGAGCCCGACCGGCAAGCCCACCGCGACCGCCTCGACGACGCCCCCCAGGGTGTCGCCGTCTTTCTTGGCCGCCTCGATCTCGGCGATCATCGATACCTCGGCCGCCCTGTCGAACGCCCGCACCGGGCTGTCGTCGATCGCCGCCAAGTCCCCGGCCTGCGGCGGCGGGCCGTCGTACGGGCGTCGACTCGCCGATCGAGACGACGTGCGACAGCACCTCCACGCCGAGGGCTTGGCGCAGGAATTGCCGGGCGACGGTGCCGGCCGCGACCCGGGCCGCGGTCTCGCGGGCGCTGGCCCGCTCGAGCACCGGGCGGGCGTCGTCGAACTCATACTTGAGCATGCCGGCGTAGTCGGCGTGGCCCGGCCGTGGCCGGGTCAGCGGCGCATTGCGCGCCACCTCCAGTGCTGCCGCATCGACGGGGTCGGAAGCCATCACGGTCTCCCACTTCGGCCACTCGGTGTTGCCGACCTCGATGGCAATCGGCCCACCCAGCGTGATGCCGTGGCGCACCCCGCCCAGCACGGTCACCTGGTCGCGCTCGAACTTCATCCGGGCGCCGCGGCCATAGCCGAGGCGGCGGCGGGCCAACTGGTCGGCGATGTCGTCGGACGTGACGCTCACCCCGGCGACCATGCCCTCGACCACGGCCACCAACGCGCGGCCGTGGGATTCACCAGCAGTGGTCCATCGCAACACGAGTCCCATCTTCCCATGACTGGTGTCGACGAGGAAAAACGTCACGCCGCCGCTCGATTCTTCCGCCGATTGACATGTCATTCCGGGTTTACTTACTCGCCAGTAGGGTAGCCACCTCGTGATCACGGTCACAGCAGCGCACTGGCGCAGAAACGGAAGGCGGTTGATGACTTCGTCCCTGAAAAACTTGGTGAGCTGGGCCCGATCCCCTGCGAAAGACGTCGACTCCGCGTCGGGGTCGTGGGTCAACATGGTTCGCGGGCTGGCCGCGCGTGCGACGACGCCGCTGCTCCCCGACGACTACCTGTCGTTGCTCAACCCACTCTGGTCGGCGCGCGAGCTGCGCGGCGAGATCGTCGCGGTCAAACCCGAAACCGAAGACTCGGCAACAGTCGTCATCCGACCGGGCTGGGGATTCTCCGGCGATTACCGCCCGGGACAGTACGTCGGTATCGGTTTGCGTGTCGACGGCAAGTGGCATTGGCGGTCGTATTCGTTGACATCGGTGCCCGAACGTGGCGACGAGAACATCTCTATCACCGTGAAGGCCACCCCGGAGGGGTTCCTGTCTGCCCACCTGGTCAACGGCGTCGAATCGGGCACCATCATTCGGCTGGCGTCACCCAAAGGGGACTTCGCGCTGCCGAACCCTCCTCCGGAATCCCTGCTGTTCATCACCGCGGGCAGTGGGATCACTCCCGTGATGGGCATGCTGCGGTCGCTGCGGGCGCGTGGCCAGTTCCCCGACATCGTGCATGTGCACTCCGCTGCGTCGCAGGATGCGGTGATCTTCCACGACGAATTGCGTGAGATCGAGCAGGAAGAGCGTGGCTATCGGCTCCATCTCCAGCTCACCGAGGCCGACGGCAAGGTCGACTTCGAGAAACTCGACGACATCGTCGCCGATTGGCGGGACCGTTCAGCGTGGGCGTGCGGGCCCGCGGCCATGCTCGACGCGGTCGAGAAGGTGTGGCAGGACAACGACATCGGCGACGAGCTGCATATGGAGCGGTTCAACATCGCCGCCACCGACAAAGGCGGCGAAGGCGGCACAGTCACGTTCGCCATTTCCGACAAGGAGATCGAGATCGACGGCGCGACAACCATTCTGGAGGCGGGCGAGCAGCAAGGCATCCAAATGCCCTTCGGCTGCCGAATGGGTATCTGCCAAACCTGCGTGCTGCCGTTGGAAGACGGCCACGTCCGCGACGTTCGTTCGGGTCAAGAGCATGGCGCCGGCGATCGCATACAGACCTGCATTTCAACCGCATCCGGCAACTGCACCATCAAGGTGTGAGAGGAAACCTGTCTCATGGCTATCACTGACATCAAGGCATACGCCCATCTGAGTCCGCAGGACGTGGAGGACCTGGCCGCGGAGCTCGACGCGATCCGCGCCGACATCGAGGAATCGCGCGGCGAACGCGATGCGCAGTACATCCGTCGCGCAATTCAACTGCAGCGCGGACTCGCCGCCTTCGGGCGCCTCGCGCTGTTCGCCAGCAGCAGCAGAATCGCGCGCCTGGCGGGTATCGCCAGCTTGGCCTCGGCCAAGATCATCGAGAACATGGAGTTGGGCCACAACATCATTCACGGCCAGTGGGACTGGATGAACGATCCGGAAATCCACTCCACCGAATGGGAGTGGGACACGGCGTGCCCGTCGTCGCAGTGGAAGCACTCGCACAATTTCGTCCACCACAAATACACCAACGTCGTCGGTCTGGACAGCGACGTCGGCTACGGCATCATGCGCGTGACGCGAGACCACCAGTGGGCGCCCTGGATGATCGGCAATCCCATTTACAACGTGCTTTTGGGCACGCTGTTCCAGTGGGGCGTCGCTTTGCACCACGTCGAGAGCGAAAAGATCCGGAAGAAAGAAAAAACCTGGGCGCAGGCGCGAAAAGATCTGCGCATCATGGGCAAGAAGATGGGCAAGCAGGCGGGCAAGGACTACATCGTCTACCCGGCACTGGCCGGCACTAACTGGAAGCACACGCTCAAGGCGAATGCCATCGCCAACCTGATCCGGAATTACTGGGCCTACATGGTCATTTTCTGTGGGCACTTTCCCGACGGTGCCGAGAAATTCACCCGCGAGAGTTTCGAAGAGGAGACCCGCGGCGAATGGTATCTGCGCCAGATGCTGGGCTCGGCCAACTTCAACGCGGGCCCGGTCATGGCGTTCATGAGCGGGAACCTGTGCTATCAAATCGAGCACCATCTGTTCCCCGACCTACCGAGCAACCGGTACGCCGAGATCGGAGTCCGGGTGCGGGCGGTCTGCGAAAAATACGACCTGCCGTACACGACCGGGCCTCTGTTGCGTCAGTACTGGCAATCGTTCTGGACCATCCTGAAACTCGCAGTCCCCGACAGCTGGCTGCCCGGCACCACCGACGATGCGCCAGAGACCCACTCCGAGAAGAAGTTCCCGGAGCAGGAGCCGCGCGAAATCAACGGGAAGCGCTACGGATTGCGGACCGCACTGAAAGGCCGCCGCCCGGTAGCGGCCTAGCGTCGCCGCAATGCGGTGAGTTGCCAGGCGCCCAGTACGAGCATCACCGCTGCCGCGTCGGCCAGCGCCCAATTGCCTGCGGCGCTCAGACCCAGCCAACCGAACCAGGCCGCCGCCGCGGTGATGGGCGCCAGCAGGAAATTGGCCACCACGAAGCTGGCCACCAGGCCGTCCGACACCCGGCGGATCCGGTTCAGGCCCAGCAGGAGGACGGGCCCGAGGACCGCGAACGACAGCCCCCCGACGAGGAGCACGGCTCGAGGCACCTGCCACCCGTGCGCCAGCGGCCCGTTGAGCGCGGCGACGACGGCGCCGGCGGCGGACCAGAAGGCGAGGTCGGCTTGCAGGGACCGCCGGCGGGCAGAATCGGTGGGGCGTGAAAATGTTGTAGATGTCATGGCTTGATGGTCCGGCCAGACACGCTGCCGACTCCAGTCACGGCACTGCCAGATACTGCCAATCAGTCATGGCAGCACCACCAGGCTGATCGCCGCAACGCTCGCCAGGCACATCGACGGACCATGTGGTACCGACGGCCCTGAGCGGCGCAGCACGGCAACCACTGCGATGGCCCCCGTCAGCAGCGGCGCGCCGAGCGCTGCCAGAAACCACACGTCGCCACCGAAGCTGCCGGTCAGGGCGCCGAGGCCGAGCGCAAGCTTGACGTCGCCGCCGCCCATCGCGGTCGGTGACGTCACATGCACCAGCAGGTAGACAGCACTCAGCACCGCGGCGCCCAGCACCGCAGCCCTGCCGTGGCCAGAGCCGGACGCGACGATGACGATCGCACCGAATCCCGGCAACGTCAGCCAGTCGGGCAGTCGGCGGCGGCGGATGTCGTAGGCAATGAGCGCGACCATCCACAACAGCGCCACCGTGATCCGCATGGGCGGAAAGCTACGACAACACCGCCGCCATCGCCGCTCGCGGAGCCGGTAGCCCTGTGAATTGTTCGACTTGGGCGAACGCCTGATGCAGCAACATCTGCAGCCCGCTGACCACCCGGCCGCCCGCGTCGGTCACGGCGGCAGCCAGCGGCGTCGGCCATGGGTCATAGATCGCGTCCAGCAGCACCGGCGCGCCGGCGAAAGCTTCGGCGTAACCCGCAGCGACATCGGCGGGCAGCGTGCTGACGACGACGCCTGCGGCGGCGACCGCGTCGCTGACCGAGTCGCCGTGCAGATCGCAGAACCGGGCCGCGGCACCGACCCGCCGCGCGAGGTCGATCAACCCGGCCGCCTTGTCCGGGTTGCGCGCGGCAATGGTGATGTCGGTGACGCCCAGGTCGGCCAGACCGACAATCGCGGCCGGTGCGGTGCCCCCGGACCCCGATACCACCGCGGCAGCCGTCGACAAGCCTTCTGCACGCAATGCTCCCGCGACGCCGTCGATGTCGGTGTTGTCGGCCCGCCAGCCGGTCGGGGTCCGCAGCAATGTGTTGGCCGCCCCGACCAGCTCGGCTCGCTCGGTGCGCTCGTCGGCGAACCGCAGCGCAGCGAACTTACCGGGCATCGTCACCGACACCCCCACCCATTCCGGCCCGAAAGCACCGACGACACCGGGCAATTCCTCGGCGTCGCATTCGATGCGCTCGTACGTCCAGTCGGACAGGCCCAGCGCCCGGTAGGCGGCCAGGTGCAGCTGCGGAGAGCGCGAGTGAGCGATCGGCGAACCGAGGACCGCCGCCTTTCTAACGCGCGCTGTCGAGGACACCGTTGCGCTTGGCCAACTCGATGTTCGCCAGATGTTGTTGATAGTCGCGGGTGAACAGTGTGGTGCCCTGCGCGTCGATCGTGACGAAGTACAGCCAGTCACCGTCTTCGGGGTGCTCGGCCGCCTTGACCGCGTCGATGCCCGGCGAGCAGATCGGCGTCGCGGGCAGCCCCTCGGAGAGATAGGTATTCCACGGCGTGGTCTGCCCGCGGTCGCCGTCGGTGGTCGCCACCTCGCGGCGGTCCAGCGGGTAGTTCACCGTCGAGTCGAACTCCAGCGTGCGGTGCTCGGCCAGGCGGTTGTAGATGACACGCGCCACCTTCGGGAAGTCCTGCGGCTTGGCCTCCCGCTGCACCAGCGATGCGACGACCAAAACGTTGTACGGCGATGTGTTCATCGCCGTCGCGGTGTCCAGCAAACCCGACTTCACATACTGTTCCGTGCTGGCGCTGATCAGCGACTCCAGAATCACCTGCGGGTCCGCCGCGGGATTGACGTTGAACGTTCCGGGCGCGATCAAGCCTTCGAGGCGGCGGTGATCCTCGCCCATCGCGGTCGCCGGGCCGACGGCCCAGCTAGGCACCGAAAGCGAAGGCAGCGGCGTCTTTTCGGCTGCCGCGCGCAGGTCGGCTGCGGCGACGCAGTGCTTGTCTCCGTCCAATTCGACGCAGCTGGCCTCAGAGATCATGGTGAAGATGCCCGGGGTCGTGTCGTTGGTCTTGACATCGGTGGTGTCGTCGAGCTGCTGACCTTCCGGGATCACCACCTTGCCGACCCGGCTATGCGGGTCCACCAGTCGCTTGACCGCCGAGTCCGCCGAAATTTCGGTCCGCAACCGGTAGTAGCCGGGCTGGATCGCCGAGATCTTGGCGTTGCCCTGGGCGGCCTCGAGGAACACTTTGACGGTCTTGATGACGTCCTGCTTGTGCAGGGTCTCGCCGATCGCCGTGGTCGAGTCACCGGAGTGGACCTGGACCACCAAGTCCTTCTTGCCCTCGCCGGCGTAGTCGTTCTGCGAGCCCAGGCCGTGCCACATCTTGGAGCCGACGAACACCACCGCCAAGACCACAGCGATGAGGAAGCCGACCGTGAATACCCGGATCAATCGCTTGCGCCGGCGTCCTCGTTCGGCGCGGAGCCGTTCAGCGCGCGAGCGCCCACGTCGCGGCGGCCCAACAGAGACCGGCTCGGCACGCTTCCGGCCGTCAGACACCGTTGACCTCCCCGGGCAACATGGCACGGCGTTCATCGAGCCATCCCTGCAGGATCGCCACCGCCGCTGCCTGGTCGATGACCCTACGCTGACCTTTGGCCCGGACTCCGGCCTGGCGCAGCGAGCGCTGCGCGCTGACGGTGGTCAGCCGCTCGTCGGCCATCCGCACCGGTATCGGCGCGATGCGGCCGGCCAGCACCTCGGCCAACTCGATCGCATCCAGGGCCGACGGCCCGGTGCGGTCGGCCAGGGTGCGGGGCAGGCCGACGACCACCTCGACGGCGTTCATCTCCGCGACCAACTCGGCCAGCCGCCGAACATGCCTACCGGATCTCTCGCGTCGCACCGTCTCGACCGGGGTGGCCAGGATGCCGTCCGGGTCGCTGCTCGCCACGCCGATGCGCACGGTGCCGACGTCGATACCAAGCCGCCGCCCGCGTCCCGGATCGTCCGCGCCGGGCCGATCAGGCAGGCGGTGCGAGGAGTCCACTCAGCCGACCCGCGCTATCTCAGCCCGTACAGCCTCGAGCGCCGCGTCGATGCCGGAGGGATCCTTACCCGACCCCTGCGCGAGGTCGGCCTTGCCGCCGCCGCGGCCGTCGACTGCGCCGGCGAGTTGCTTGACCAAGTCGTTGGCCCGCAGTCCCAGGTCTTGAGCGGCGGGGTTGACGGCGATGGCATATGGCACGCTGCCGCCATCACCTTCGGCGATCAGCGCGACCACTCCTGGGTCGTTGCCGAATTTTCCGCGGATGTCACCGACCAGCGAACGCAGATCGGCGGCCGTCATCCCGGCCGACATCCGCTGCGCCACCACCCGGACGTTACCGATGTGCTGTGCTCCAGCGGCGGCGTTTGCCGCGGCTGCTCGTGCGTTCGCCAACCGGCTACGTTCGATTTCCTTTTCCGCCGCCTTGAGCCGCTCCACCAGGTTCGCCACCCGGGCGGGCACCTCGTCGGACGGCACCTTGAGCGACGACGCCAGACCTGCCATCAGGGCCCGCTCCTTGGCAAGATGCTTGAACGACTCCAGCCCGACGTAGGCCTCCACCCGGCGCACACCGGAGCCCACCGACGACTCGCCGAGGATGGTCACCGGCCCGATCTGCGCAGAGTTGTGCACGTGGGTGCCACCGCACAGCTCCAGCGAGAACGGGCCGCCGATCTCCACGACCCGCACCTCGTCGGGGTAGGCCTCGCCGAACATGGCCATCGCGCCCATCGCCTTGGCCTTCTCGAGCTTCTCCAGGAAGGTGTGCACTTCGAAGTCGGCTTGGACGGCCTCGTTGGTCACTTCCTCGACCTGACTGAGCTGCTCGGCGCTCAGCGCGCCCTGCCGGTTGAAGTCGAACCGCAGATAGCCCGGCCGGTTCAGAGATCCAGCCTGAACGGCGTTGGGGCCCAACACTTGCCGCAGCGCAGCGTGCACCATGTGGGTGCCGGAGTGGCCCTGGGTGGCGCCCTTGCGCCAACCGGGATCCACCGCCGCGACGACGGTGTCGCCCTCGACGAACTCTCCCGATTCGACGTTGACGCGATGCACCCACAGTGTTTTCGCGATCTTCTGTACGTCGGTGACGGCCGCCTTCGCGCTCTCGCTGGATCCGGTGCCGGTGATCGAACCCGCATCGGCGACCTGCCCGCCCGATTCGGCGTAGAGCGGTGTGCGGTCCAGGACCAGCTCCACCCGGTCCGCGTCGACGCCGCCGGCGTGCGCCACCACCGGCACCCGCTTGCCGTCGACGAAAATACCCAAAATCCTTGCCTGCGAAGTTAATTCGTCGAAGCCGGTGAACTCGGTAGGCCCGGCGTCGACCAACTCGCGGTATGCGGTCAAGTCGGCGTGTGCGTGCTTGCGCGCGGCGGCGTCGGCTTTCGCGCGGCGGCGCTGCTCGGCCATCAGCTCGCGGAACCCTAGTTCGTCGACCTGCAGGTCAGCTTCGGCGGCCATCTCCAGGGTGAGCTCGATCGGGAATCCGTAGGTGTCGTGCAGGGTGAAGGCGTCCGAGCCGGACAGCACGGTCGCACCGGACGCCTTGGTGGCGCCCGCGACGTCTTCGAACAATCGCGAACCCGATTGCAGCGTGCGGTTGAACGCCGTCTCTTCGGCGACCGCGATCCGGTTGATCCGGTCGAAGTCGGCGACCAGTTCCGGATACGACGGACCCATCGCGTCGCGGACGGTGGCCATTAGTTCGCCGACGATCGGGCCGTCGATGTCGAGCAGCTTCGCCGAGCGAATCACCCGGCGCAGGAGCCGGCGCAGCACGTATCCGCGGCCGTCGTTGCCCGGGCTCACGCCGTCCGCGATCAGGATGGCTGCGGTGCGACTGTGGTCGGCGATGATGCGGTAGCGCACGTCGTCTGCGTCGTTGCCGGCGTCATATCCGCGCGGCGCCCGCTTGGCGACCACGTCGATGACCGGTCGCAGCAGGTCGGTCTCGTAGACGTTGTGCACGCCCTGCAGCAGAAAGGCGACCCGCTCGACTCCCATACCGGTGTCGATGTTCTTGCGCGGCAACGGACCCAGGATTTCGAAGTCGTCCTTGCTGGTTCCGTCGCCGCGTTCGTTCTGCATGAACACGAGATTCCAGATCTCGATGTAGCGGTCTTCGTTGGCTTCTGGCCCGCCGTCGACGCCGAACTCCGGACCGCGGTCGTAGTAGATCTCCGACGACGGGCCGCACGGGCCGGGAATGCCCATCGACCAGTAGTTGTCGGCCATGCCGCGCCGCTGGATTCGATCGACCGGCAGCCCGGCGATCTCCTGCCAGAGCCGCACTGCTTCGTCGTCATCGAAATAGACTGTGGCCCAGAGCCTTTCTGGATCAAGCCCGTAGCCGCCGTCCTCGACCTTGTTCGTGAGCAGCGTCCAGGCCAATTCGATGGCCTCGCGCTTGAAATAGTCGCCGAACGAGAAATTTCCGGCCATCTGGAAAAAAGTGTTGTGCCGGGTGGTGATCCCGACTTCGTCGATGTCGGGTGTCCGGATGCATTTCTGGATGCTGGTCGCCGTCGGATATGGCGGGGTGCGTTGACCGAGGAAGAACGGCACGAACTGCACCATGCCGGCATTGACGAACAGCAGGTTGGGGTCGTCGAGAATCACCGAAGCACTCGGGACCTCGGTATGACCCGCGTTCACGAAATGATCCAGGAACCTCTTCCTGATCTCGTGTGTCTGCACTTTTCCGCTTCCTCTTCACACCGACCCCGGCCCCGCGGGTACCGGTACCAGCCTGTTTCGACCGCACCACAGTACCGGGGAGGCTGCGCTGCCCTCACCACGAGCGGTGCCGCGGATTACCCCTCGACGAAGGACAGGCGCACCGAGCGCCGCGGGTTGTCCCGGTTCAAGTCGACCAGGACGACGCTTTGCCAGGTCCCCAGCAGCGGCTCCCCCGCCTGCACAGGCACGGTGACCGACGGAGCAACGATCGCGGGCATCACATGGTCGGCGCCGTGGCCGAATGATCCGTGGGCATGCCGGTAGCGGTCGTCACGCGGCAACAACCGCTCCAACGTGTCGACGAGATCGTCATCGGACCCGGCCCCGGTTTCGATGATTGCGACCCCGGCCGTCGCATGCGGCACAAAGACGTTGCAGAGTCCGTCGCCCCGCGGAGAGCAGAACGCGCGCACTGACTCGGTCAAATCGACGATACGGCGACGCGCGGTGTCCACATCCAGCACATCGGTAATCACCATTCCAGCCTACGTATTTGCCCATTGTCATGGCGAATCCAGCGGAGGAGGGTGTGGGTAGCAGCGGTGGCGCCGCCGGGGTGCTGCCCCGAGCCAGGAGGGCTTTGCCATGTACGCGCGCTCCACCACCATCCAGGCGCAGCCATCGTCGGTCGACGCCGGAATCGCACATGTCCGCAATATTGTGATGCCCGGACTCACCCAGGTCGACGGCTGCATCGGGCTGTCGCTGCTGGTCGACCGCGAGTCCGGGCGCTGCATCGTGACCACCGCATGGGAGACCGAAGCAGCGATGCACGCCAGCGCTGAACAGGCACGCCCGATCCGCGATCAGGCGGCACAGACGTTCGGGGGCAGCCCGACCATCGACGAGTGGGAGATCGCAGTGTTGCATCGCGATCACCGCTCCGGTCCCGCCGCCTGCGTGCGTGCCACCTGGCTGCGGGTGCGACCCGATCAGTTCGACCGGGCCATCGAGTACTACCGCCAGTCGGTGCTGCCGGCGATTGCGGAACTCGACGGCTTCTGCAGTGCCAGCCTGATGATCGACCGCGCCTCCTGGCGTGCGGTGTCGTCGTCGACGTTCGACAGCCTCGAGGCTATGCACCGCAACGAAGAACAGGCCCGTTCGCTACGGACGGCTCGGCTTCGCGACCTCGGCGCCGACCAGCACGACGTCGGCGAGTTCGAGTTAACGTTGGCACACCTGCGGGTGCCCGAGTTGGTCTAGCGGCTCAGGCTTTGCCCTGCTTCGCCCAGATCGACGCGCGCGAGACAGGCTCTCGCATTCCTATGCGCTGGCGTCGATCTCGGCGTACGTCAGGATCCTGAGGGCGAGGCACCTCGCGCGATCAGTGCCGCCCGCTCCAGAGTCGCCTGCGCCATCTTGACGTGCGCGGCATCGACCAACACACCGTTCACACCGACCGCGCCCAGACCTTTCTGCTCGCCTTCGCGGTACGCGGCGACGTTGCGCTCGGCCAACGCGATCTCCTCGTCGGTCGGCGCATAGACCCGGTTCGCCACGTCGATCTGACTCGGGTGGATGGCCCACTTGCCGGTGTAACCCATCAGCGCGGCCCGTCGCGCGTCGCGTTCGTAGCCTTCGAGGTTGCCGTAGTCGGGATAGGGCGCGTCGATCGCGTCGATGCCGGCAATGCGGGCCGCGACGATCACCTTGTTGCGGGCGTACGCCCAAAAGTCACCGGGATATTCGCCGAGCGGGTCGAAATTGGTGTCCACCCGAGCGCCCTGGGACAGCGAGAAGTCGCCGACACCGAAGATCAGGGCGTCCAGCCGCGGGCTGGCCGTGGCGATCTCCTCGGCATTGGCCAGGCCCTCGACCTCTTCGATGAGCACCTCGAGTCGAATCTGGCGCGACAGGCCGAGTTTGGCCTCCAGCTGGGTCAGCAGCACGTCCACCCACCAAACATCGCGCGCCCGTAGCGCTTTCGGGATGATGATGGTCTCGAGATTCTCCCGCGCGTTCGTCACGACCTCGACGATGTCGTCGTGACACCACTGGGTGTCCAGTCCGTTGATCCGGATCGCCCGAACGGTGTGACCCCAGTCGAGTTCGTTGAGCGCCGTGACGGCTTTGGCGCGGGCCGCCTCCTTGTGGGCGGGCGCGGTGGCGTCCTCCAGGTCGAGGAACACCAGGTCGGCCGCCGATGCGGCGGCCTTGGCGAACATGTGCTCGTTGGCCGCGGGCACCGCGAGTTCGGAACGGCGCAGCAGTGACGTCACCCGGGTACTCCTTTCACAGCACGCCGCGGGCATGCAGGTCGTCGATGTTGCCGCCGGTGAGCCCGAGCAGTTCGCCATACACCTCGGCGTTGTGTTCGCCGATCCGCGGCCCGAGATGCTGCACGCGACCGGTCGCGCCGGAGAACCGGGGCACTGGCGCCTGCACGGTCATCGCGCCGAGTTCGTCATCGCCGACCTTCACGAAGACCTCGCGGTGTGCGAGTTGCTCGTCGGCGACGAGATCGGTGATGTCGTATACCGGAGCGGCGGCCACCTCGGCGGCGTCGAAGATTGCCATCGCTTCCTCGAGCGTCTTGGTGGCCACCCAGTCGGCGACCACCTGGTCCACCTCGCCGGCTCGCGCCAGCCTTCGCTGCGGATCGGAGAAGTCGGCGTCGTCGACCAGGTCGGCTCGTCCGATCGCACGAAACACCCTCAGCGCCAACGTCGGTGAGCTGCCTGACATCGCCAGCCACCGGTCATCGGCGGTGCGGTAGGTGTTGCGTGGCGCCGAGATGTCCCAGCGGTTGCCTGCCCTGGTCGGCACCAGCCCGAGCTGGTCGTAGCCCAGCAGCGTCTGCTCCAGCAATCGTGCCAACGGGTCGATCAGGTTGACGTCGATCAACTGCCCCGGCGCGCCGTGCACGTCGCGGTGGTAGAGCGCCATCATCACCGCGTATGCGGCGTTCAGCGAGGCCACCCCGTCGGCCAACATGAACGGCGGCAGCGTCGGCGGCCCGCCTGCCTCGCCGGTGATGTTGGCGAAGCCACTCATCGCCTCGCCCAGTGTGCCGAAGCCGGGACGTTCGCTCTTCGGCCCGGTCAGCCCGTAACCGGTGATGTGCAGCATGACGATCTTGTCGTTGACAGCGCGCAGCGCCGGGTAGTCCAGCCCCCACGTGCGCAGGGTCGCCGGCCGGGTGTTGACGATCACCACGTCGGCGTGTTCGACCAGCTGCCGCAGCAGCGCCTGGCCTTCGGCGACGCGCAGATTGAGGGTGATCGCTCGTTTGTTGCGCGCCAACGACTTCCACATCAGGCCGACGCCGTCGACCTGGTTGCCCCAGGTGCGGATCGGGTCGCCGCCGTCGGGCTGCTCGATCTTGATGACGTCGGCGCCGAATTCGCCGAGATACGTAGCGGCCAGCGGAGCGGCGGCCAACGTCGCGACGTCGAGAACCCGGATGCCTTCGAGCATCATGCCCTGACAGGTACGCCGGCCGGCCGTTGCAGACCGAGGTGATCGCGCAGGGTCGAGCCGTCGTAGGATCTACGGAACAGGCCGCGGTGCTGCAGTTCCGGAATCACCATCCGCACCACGTCCTCGAACGCGCCGGGCAGATGTGTTGCGGCCAAGACGAATCCGTCGCAGGCACCGCCGTTGAACCACTCCTCCATCTGATCGGCGACCTGCGTCCCGGTGCCGACGAAACGCGGTCCCTGCAGCAGGGTGGCGCGGTGGCCGGCCAGGTCGCGCAGGGTGATGTCGTCACCGATGTGGGCGCGCAGGTTCTGCACCAGACCGCGGATACCCGACACCGACCCGATGAGCTCGTCGGTGATCGGGTCGTCGAGATCGTGTTTGGCGAAGTCGTAGTTCATCAACTCCGAGAGTAGGGTCAGCGACGCCATCGGGTGCACCAGGTCGTTGAGAAAGACCTGCTCGCGTTCTTTGGCGTGGTCTTCGGTCTCGCCGACCACGGCGTAGGCCATCGGGCAGAGCTTGACCGATTGCGGGTCCCGGCCGGCGGCGTCGATGCGTTCTTTCTGGTCGGCGTAATGGCTACGGGCCACCTCGATGCCCGGGTCACCAGTGAAAATCAAATCGGCCCAGCGCGAAGCGAATTCGCGCCCGCGGCCCGACGAGCCGGCCTGGATCAGCACCGGCCTGCCCTGCGGCGTGCGGGGTACCGTCAGCGGCCCGCGCACCGAGAAGAACTCGCCGGCGTGATTCAGTTCGTGCACCTTGTCCGGGTCGGCGTAGATGCCGTTGACGCGGTCGTGCAGGATGGCGCCGTCTTCCCAGGTGTCCCAGAGCCCGACAGTGGCTTCGAGGAATTCCTCCGCGCGGTCGTAGCGGGCGTCGTGACCCAGATGCGTTTCCAGGCCGAAGTTCTGCGCCTCGCTGTTGTTGACCGAGGTGACGATGTTCCACGCCGCGCGGCCGCGAGACAGGTGGTCGAGGGTGGCGAAGGTACGCGCGATGTGGAACGGCGTGTAGTAGGTGGTGGACCCGGTCGCGCCGAGGCCGATGTGCGACGTCGCCTGCGCGAGCACGCCCAGCACGATAGACAGGTCCAGCTTCACCGGGCGGGCGCCGTACTTGACGGCGTCGGCAACCGAGCCGCCGTAAATGCCCGGCATGGCGAGGCGATCGTCGAAGAACATCAGATCGAAGCAACCCTCTTCGAGTTGCCTGCCGATCTTGGCGTAGTAGGACGCATCCAGGTAGCCGTGCTCGGTGGCGGGGTGACGCCACGAACCGGCGTAGACCGACGTGCTGCCCGCTTGCATGAAGGCGACGAGCGCCATGTGTCGTGTGACCATCACTGATGTCTAGCATCTGATATATTAGATTTCAAGCATCAGATCTGGGGTCGCAGCCTGGGGCGCTCGCCGATAGGCGCGAGCAAGCGGACGACTGCACCCTCGAACCGCACTGATCACCGAGGGTCGCGCCAGCCGCTTTTCACAAGCGAGGCACGGGCGATATCACCCGTCCACGACGCCGAATGTTCAGCGGTATTCGTCGTCGCGGAAGGCTAGCTCTTCCAGACGACCTTATCGGTGCCGAAGCCATCCCGGTAAACGACGCTGTCGGGGGCTGTGCCGCCTTTCACGTCGAAGTAAAGCCTTCCGGTTGTTTGGGTGCCCGGCGCGAGCGGCTGGTTAGGAAGGCCGTCGGTCTCGTTGCCTTTCATCACCGCGTAGGTCGAGCTGTTAACGGCACGGGCATTGAAATCGGCGATGTTCGGGGTCGGGGAGCCGCTGACACCTGTGGCCGTGACGTCGGCGTACCACACGCCGTCATTGTGGCCGCTGGGCTGCAAGTCACTGACGGTGTAGTCGATGGCGCCAGCTCCAGCAGCCCCCGGAACCTCGGCCGATTGGCCGAACGCGACGGCTTGCGGGTCCGCCGATGCGGGCGTCGCCATGAGAATTCCTGCCGTCGCAAACCCCGCAGCAGCTGCCATTGTCTTTAATGCGATCTTGGAGAACACCACATCACCTTCCGCTGTTCTTTCTTTACAAGTGTGAGTCGTTGCTACGACTACCCGATAGGGCCTATCCACAAGCGAGGATTTCAAACCTGTTCGGCAGGTCCGATCACAATGCGGCGATTAGCGGATGACGTCAAAGCCGTCGCGAATTCGGCACACACGGAGCCGAGTGATATCGCATATGCCGTGCTTTCGAAAATCGTCGGTGGTTCCTCCGACGGTGCCGGAGTGACGGTTGTTACCGACGATGCTCAGCGCCGACGCCGGATGATCGCCCGCAACTTGTCCAGCCGACCGCCGATTTCCCGCTCAACCCCGCGGCCGGTCGGTCGGTAATAGTCGACACCGACCAGCTCATCGGGTGGATACTGTTGCGGCACAACACCATCCGGGTCATCGTGCGAGTATTTGTAACCTTGCGCGTTGCCCAACACCGCGGCACCGGAATAGTGGCCATCACGCAGATGCGGCGGCACCAGACCGGCTTTGCCTGCGCTGATGTCCTGCATCGCCGCCCCGATGGCGTTGGTGACGGCATTGGACTTCGGTGCGGTGGCCAGGTGGATAGTGGCGTGCGCCAAGGTCAACTTGGCCTCGGGCATGCCGATCAGTTGCACGGTGTGCGCCGCCGCAACCGCGGTCTGCAGGGCCGTCGGGTCGGCCATCCCGATGTCCTCGCTGGCCAGGATCAGCAATCGTCGGGCGATGAATCGCGGGTCCTCACCGGCGACGAGCATCCGGGCCAGGTAGTGCAGCGCGGCGTCAACGTCGGAGCCGCGCACCGACTTGATGAACGCGCTGATCACGTCGTAGTGCTGGTCGCCGTCGCGGTCATAGCGGACCGCCGCCTTGTCCAGTGACTGTTCGATGACCTCGACGGTGACCTGGTCCCCCGCCTCGGCCGCCACTTCCAGCGCGGTCAACGCGCGGCGGGCGTCGCCGGCCGCCAGCCGAACCACGAGGTCGACGGCCTCGGGCGTCACCTCAATCCGGCCACCGAGGCCACGATCGTCGTCGATCGCACGCTGCACGACGGCGCGGACGTCCTCGGAACCCAGCGGCTGCAGTTGCAGGATCAGCGACCGCGACAGCAGCGGCGCGACGACGGAAAACGACGGGTTCTCGGTCGTCGCCGCGACCAGCAGCACCACCCGGTTTTCCACGGCGGACAGCAGCGCGTCCTGCTGGGTCTTGGAAAACCGGTGCACTTCGTCGATGAACAGCACGGTCTGTTCACCGTGCGCGGCGGCGCGACGGGCGATATCGATCACCGCGCGGACTTCTTTGACTCCCGCCGACAACGCCGACAACGCCTCGAACCGGCGCCCGGTGGCGTGCGAGATCAGCGATGCCAGCGTCGTCTTACCGCTGCCGGGCGGACCGTAGAGGATGGCCGACGCCATACCCGATCCCTCGACCAGACGCCGCAGCGGCGAACCGGGCTGCAGCAGATGGTCCTGACCGACCACTTCGTCCAGGCTGACCGGGCGCATCCGCACGGCCAACGGCGCGGTGGCCGAACTGAATTGCGCGCGCTCGCCACGATCGGTCTCGCCGGGGACGTCGAACAGACCGTCGGACACGGTGTCAGGCATACCACGTCAGCACGACACGTCAGCGCGCAGTGTGACGTCGCAGCGGTGCCGTTGAATAATTGCTAAGTTCGCGGAGCACGCCTGCATAACTCCCCGACGACGACGCAGGAGCGGTCATGAGCCAACCTCCGGAGTATCCCGGCAACCCGAGCGAGCCGTGGAGCGACAACCCGCACCCGGGCAACTACCCGCCACCCGGGTACGGGCCTCCGCCCGGCCCGCCGCCGGGTTACGGACCGCCGCCTGGACCGCCGCCGGGTTACGGCCCGCCCCCCGGGTATCCCCCGCCGCCGCCCGGCTACGGACCGCCGCAGCCCGGTTACGGACCTCCCCCCGGTTATCCCCCGCCGCCGCCCGGCTACGGACCGCCGCAGCCTGGCTACGGGCCGCCGCCTGGCTACGGACCACCCCCGGGCTATCCGCCGGCGCCCGGACAAGGCTTCGACATCGGTCAAGCCGTCGGCTGGGCGTGGAATAAGTTCAAGCAGAACAAAGGGCCGTTGATCCTGGCCACGCTCGTCTATGGAGTCGTGGGGATCGTCGTGCACGGGCTGGTGTTCGTCTTGCTCGGCGGTGCCACGGCCGACAACGTCGGCGCAGACGGCGATTACGCCGCATCGTTCTCGGCAGGCTTGGGCACCACCGGAACGCTGGTCCTGTCCATCGTGTCGTTCGTATTCGGGATCTTCGTGCAGGCCGCCTTCCTGTCCGGCGGACTCGACCTCGCCGACGGCAGACCGGTCACCGTCGGTTCGTTTTTCAAGCCGCGCAATTTCGGCACCGTGGTCCTGGCCGGCGCTCTGCTCAGCGTGATCAGCGCCGTTCTGAACCTGCTCGCGCTGCTGCCCAGCTTCGTGTTCGCGCTCTTGTCGTTCGTGGCGATCCTCGTCTTCACGTTCTTCGCGCTGTTCACGATCGCGTTCGCGACGGACCGCGGCTTGTCACCCATCGACGCGCTGAAGGCCAGCGTCAGCACCGTCAGGTCGCACATCGGCGAGACGTTGCTGTCCTTCTTGGTTCAGGGTCTGGTGATTTTCCTCGGCTTCATAGTCTGCTTCGTCGGCCTCATCGTCGCCGTCCCGGTAGCGCTGCTGATCCAGGTCTATACCTATCGTCGGCTCTCCGGCGGTCCGGTAGCGCCCTAGCTGATTTCACCCGTCACGAAGTCGATCAGCTCTTCCACCCGGCCGATCAGCGCGGCGTCCAAGTCTGTCCAATCGCGAACCTGGCCGCGGATGCGGCGCCAGGCCGCGGCGATGTCGGCCTGGTCGGAGTGCGGCCAGCCGAGGGCGTCGCAGATCCCGTGCTTCCACTCCGTGCCGCGCGGGATGACCGGCCATTCGGACAGCCCCAGCCGGGCCGGCTTGACCGCTTGCCAGACGTCGACGAACGGGTGCCCGACCACCAGCGTGTGTGCACCGCCCGGGCCCTGGCGCACCGCGTCGGCCAGCCGTGATTCCTTCGACCCGGGCACCAGGTGGTCGACCAGCACGCCCAGGCGCCGCTGCGGGCTCGGCCGGAATTGCTTGACGATGTCGACGAGGTCGTCGACACCACCGAGGTATTCGACCACGACGCCCTCGATCCGCAGATCGTCACCCCACACCTGTTCGACGAGCTCGGCGTCGTGGCGGCCTTCGACGTAAATCCGCCCGGTTCGGGCCACCCTGGCACGTGCCCCGGTCACCGCTACCGAGCCCGACGCCGTCCGGGCCGCGGCCTTGGGTGCCGGACGACGCGGCGCGGTCAAGATCACCGGTTTGCCGTCGACCAGGTATCCCGGGCCGACTGGAAACGGCTTGGTGGCTCCGCGACGGTCTTCGAGCTCCATCCGGCCGTGCTCGACGCGCACGACCGCGCCGACGTAGCCGGTTTGCGCGTCCTCCACGACCATGCCGAGTTCGATGGGCACTTCGACCGATCGGGGCTTTCGCGAGCGGTGCGGGTCGCGCGCCAGTATGTCTGAGCCGTAACGATCGTCCACCCGAGCGATCCTAGGAACAGTCGCCCGCCAAAACCGGTTACGCCACTCCGCCATACGGTGACCGTTGCCATGCTGCGGCTGAATCGCTGGCGTGATGAGATGGGCGGTTATGACCATCAAAGTTGCACTGGAGCACCGCACCAGCTACACCTTTGACCGGCCGGTCCGGGTTTTCCCGCACGTCGTGCGGCTGCGCCCGGCGCCTCACTCGCGCACCCCGATCGAGGCCTATTCGCTGCGGGTCGAGCCGGCCGACCACTTCGTCAACTGGCAACAGGACGCCGTCGGCAACTTCGTGTCCCGGTTGACCTTCCCGAATCCCACGAAAGAACTGACCATCACCGTCGGGCTGATCGCTGATCTGAAGGTGATCAACCCGTTCGACTTCTTCATCGAAGACTGGGCCGAGACGTGGCCGTCGTCCGGCGTGTTCAGCTATCCCGAACCGCTGGGCGACGATCTCAAGCCCTACCTGCGGCCCGTCGACGAGGAGGGCCCGGGTTCGGGTCCCGGCGAACTGGTCCAGGCGTGGGTGCGCAACTTCGCGGTGCCGCCGGGCACCCGCACGATCAACTTCCTGGTGGAGCTCAACCGGCGGATCAACAACGACCTCAGTTACAGCGTGCGGATGGAACACGGTGTGCAGACGCCGGACTTCACGCTGCGCACCGGGGTCGGCTCGTGCCGCGACTTCGCGTGGCTGTTGGTCTCGGTCGCCCGTCAGATGGGACTGGCCGCCCGCTTCGTGTCCGGTTATCTGGTCCAGCTGACCTCCGACGTCAAAGCCCTGGACGGGCCGTCGGGACCGGCCGCCGACTTCACCGACCTGCACGCCTGGGCCGAGGTCTACATCCCGGGTGCGGGTTGGATCGGGCTGGACCCGACGTCGGGCCTGTTCGCCGGTGAGGGTCACATCCCGCTGGCAGCCACCCCGCATCCGTCGGGCGCCGCGCCGATCACCGGCGGGGTCGAGCCGTGCGAGTCGGTGCTGGAGTTCTCCAACACCGTCACCCGCATCCACGAAGACCCCCGCGTCACGTTGCCCTACACCGACGAGGCGTGGGCAACCATCCAGGATGTCGCCCGAGGCGTCGATGAGCGACTGACCGCCGGCGACGTCCGGCTCACCGTCGGCGGTGAACCCACGTTCGTCTCGGTGGACAATCAGGTCGACGACGAGTGGACCACCGCCGCTGATGGCCCGCACAAACGTCAACGGGCTTCCGACCTGGCTGCGCGACTCAAGGCGCAGTGGGCCCCGCACGGCCTGGTGCACCGCGGGCAAGGCCGGTGGTATCCCGGAGAACCGTTGCCGCGCTGGCAGATCGGGCTGTACTGGCGCACCGACGGAAAGCCACTGTGGCCCGACGCCACGCTGCTCGCCGACCCTTGGGAGATCGAGCAGGCCGGCCCACCGGCACCCGAGTCCGCCGCACGCGACTTGCTGGCCGCCATCGCCGACGGCCTGGGCCTGCCGCTGTCGCAGGTGCGACCCGCTTATGAAGATCCGCTGTCGCGGCTGGCGACCAAAGCCCGCCTGCCCAAAGGCGACCCGGTCGCACCGGACGCCGACTTGGACTCCGCAGCGGGCGCCGACACCGTCGCCGGCCGCGCCGAACTACTGGCACGCCTGGACGAATCCACCGAAGCGCCGGCGGCATTCGTGCTACCGCTGCACCGACGCGACGACGACGCCGGCTGGGCCAGCGCAGACTGGCGACTTCGTCGCGGCCGCGTCGTACTGGTGGAGGGCGACTCACCGGCAGGCCTGCGGTTGCCGCTCAACGCCATCAGCTGGAAGCCGCCGAGGCCGACGTTCGACACCGATCCGACCACCGTCGGCGACGAGTTACATCCGTCCACCGAGGACGCGGACGTCGATGACGACGAAACCGCGCCGACCACAGCGATGGTCGCCGAGGTTCGCGACGGGCTGCTCTATGTGTTCATGCCGCCAACAGTGGCGCTGGATCACTTCGTCGATTTGATCGGCTGGGTCCACGACGCGGCGAAGGCGACCGGCTGTCCGGTCGTCATCGAAGGTTACGAACCGCCCCCGGACCCGCGGCTGACCTCGACGACGATCACCCCCGACCCCGGCGTCATCGAAGTCAACATCGCGCCCACCGCGAGTTTCGCCGAGCAGCGTGAGCAACTCGAAACCCTCTATGAGCAAGCCAGATTGGCCCGGTTGTCCACGGAGTCGTTCCAGTTCGACGGCAGTCACAGCGGCACCGGCGGCGGTAACCACATCACGCTGGGCGGCGTCACCCCGAAGGATTCGCCGCTGCTGCGCCGACCCGACCTGTTGGTGTCGCTGCTGACGTACTGGCAGCGGCACCCGTCGCTGTCCTATCTGTTCGCCGGTCGATTCGTCGGCACCACGTCGCAGGCGCCGCGAGTCGACGAGGGCCGCGCCGAGGCGCTCTACGAACTCGAGATCGCGTTCGCCGAAATCGACCGGCTCACTTCGCTTTCCGAGGGCGCCGACGCCAAGCCATGGGTGACCGACCGGGCCCTTCGGCATCTGCTGACCGACATCACCGGCAACACGCACCGCGCCGAGTTCTGCATCGACAAGCTCTACAGCCCGGACAGCCCACGCGGCAGGCTCGGACTGCTGGAGCTGCGAGGCTTCGAGATGCCCCCGCATCTGCGGATGGCGATGGTGCAGTCGCTGTTGGTGCGTTCGCTGGTGGCGTGGTTCTGGGACGAGCCGCTGCGGGCTCCGCTGATCCGGCACGGAACAAACCTGCACGGGCGATACCTGTTGCCGCACTTCCTGATCCACGATATCGCGGATGTCGCCGCGGACCTGCGTGCGCACGGCATCGCGTTCGAGACCAACTGGCTGGACCCGTTCACCGAATTTCGCTTCCCGCGGATCGGCACCGCGGTGTTCGACGGCGTCGAGATCGAGCTGCGGGGCGCGATCGAGCCGTGGAACACCCTCGGCGAGCAGTCCACCGCCACCGGCACGGCCCGCTACGTCGACTCCTCGGTCGAGCGCATCCAGGTCCGGATCATCGGCGCCGACCGCCACCGTTACCTGTTGACGTGCAACGGCTTCCCGGTGCCGCTTTTGGCCACCGACAACCCCGACGTGCACGTCGGCGGCGTGCGGTTCCGGGCGTGGCAGCCGCCCAGTGCGCTGCATCCGAGCATCACCGTCGACGGCCCGCTGCAGTTCGAGCTCGTCGACCTCACCACGTCGACATCGCGGGGCGGCTGCACCTATCACATCGCCCACCCCGGCGGCCGCGCCTACGACGTGCCGCCCGTCAACGCCGTCGAAGCCGAATCCCGCCGCGCTCGCCGCTTCGAGGCCACCGGATTCACCTCCGGCAAGCTCGACTTGTCGGACGTGCGCGAGATGCAGGCGCGAATTTCCACAGACATCGGCGCGCCGGGCATCCTGGATCTGCGACGCGTGCGTACCGTTCTGCGGTAATGGCTTCGGCAGAAATGACTGTTCATTCCGGCGAGTCGTCGACGGCTGCTCACCACCGCGTCGACGTCGACCAACTGCTGGCTGGGTATCGCGGCGCGCGCTCCCAGGAAGCCCTGTTCGACCTGCGCCCACCCGGCCTGCGAGGCCCGGTCAGCGGCTACGACGAATTCGTCGACGAGGGCGGACACGTGCGGCCGGGCTGGACCGCGATCGCCGACGTCGTCGGTGACCGCGGGCGGGCCGGGCTGCAACGGCTCAGCGCTGCGGTACGCCAACTGGTCGACAACGACGACATCACCTATACCGGAGTCGATCCCGGCAAGGAACCAGCGGCCGGCAGCCAAGGAGAGCCGCGACCGTGGCGACTGGACCCGCTGCCTTTGGTGGTGTCGGCTCCCGATTGGGACGTGCTCGAAGCCGGGGTGGTGCAACGGTCGCGGGTGCTCAATGCCGTGCTCGCCGACGTGTACGGCGCCCGTCGCTCGCTCACCGAGGGCGTGCTACCGCCGGAGTTGCTGTTCGCCAATCCCGGCTACATGCGCGCCGCCAACGGAATCGAAGTGCCGGGCCATCACCAACTCTTCATGCATGCCTGTGACATCAGCCGGTTGCCCGACGGAGGCTTCCAGGTCAACGCCGACTGGACGCAGGCCCCGTCGGGAGCCGGTTACGCGCTGGCCGACCGACGGGTGCTCACCCAGGCCCTGCCCGACCTGTACGAGCGCGTCGGGCCGCGGCCGACGACACCGTTCGCGCAGGCGCTGCGGTTGGCGCTGATCGACGCGGCGCCCGACGGCGTCCAAGACCCTGTCGTGGTTGTGCTCAGCCCCGGCATCTACTCCGAAACCGCCTTCGATCAGGCGTATCTCGCGACGCTGTTGGGTTTCCCGCTGGTGGAGAGCGCAGATCTGGTGGTACGCGACGGCAGACTCTGGATGCGTTCGCTGGGCACGCTCAAACGCGTCGACGTGGTATTCCGCCGCGTAGACGCGGCCTACACCGACCCACTGGATCTACGCGCCGATTCGCGGCTCGGGGTGGCCGGCCTGGTCGAGGCGCAGCGCCGCGGGGCGGTCACCGTTGTCAACACCGTTGGCAGTGGAGTCTTGGAAGGTGCTGGACTGCAACGCTTTCTACCCGAGCTGGCCAAGCGACTGCTCGGCGAAGCACCGCTGCTGGCCACCGCGCCCAGCTACTGGGGTGGTATCGACAGCGAACGTTCGCACCTGCTGGCAAATCTGTCGTCGTTGTTGATCAGGCCCACCATCGGCGGGCAGACCCTCGTCGGCCCGGCGCTGTCGTCGGCGCGACTGGCCGAGTTGTCCGCTGCCATCGAAGCGATGCCGTGGCAGTGGGTTGGCCAGGAGTTGCCGCAATTCTCCTCCGCGCCAAGCAGTTACGGCGGTGAATTCTCCCCCGGCGGGGTGGGCATGCGATTGTTCACCGTCGCCCAGCGCGGCGGCTACGCGCCGATGCTCGGCGGGCTGGGCTACATGCTGGCAGCTGGGCCATCGGCCTACACGTTGAAAACCATTGCGGCCAAGGATGTCTGGGTACGTCCCACCGAGCGCTCGCGCACCGAGACGGTGACCGTTCCAGCACCCGAGACCCCGGCGAAGACCGGTGCGGGCACGCTGGGCGTCAGCTCGCCACGCGTACTATCCGACCTGTTCTGGATGGGGCGGTACAGCGAACGCGCCGAGAACATGGCCCGGTTGTTGATCGTGACACGCAGGCGTTACTACGAATTCCGGCACCGTCAGGAAACGTCCGAAAGTGATTGTGTGCCGGTGCTGATGGCCGCGCTCGGCCGCATCACCGGGACCGACATCCAGGCCGGCGACGCGGCCGAGATCATCGCAATCGCGCCGTCGACGCTGTGGTCGCTGACCATGGACCGCGACCGTCCCGGCTCACTGGTGCAATCGGTGGACCGGCTCGCGCTGGCTGCCAGGGCGGTGCGGGACCAATTGTCCAGCGACACATGGGTGGTGCTGGCCGGGGTCGAGCGGGCATTGGCGCACCAAACTGAGCCACCCGACTCGCTGGCCGAGGCCGACGCCGCGCTGGCGGCGGCACAGTCGCAGACCCTGGTCGGAATGCTCACGCTGGCGGGCGTCGCGGGTGAGTCGATGGTGCAGGACGTCGGCTGGACCCTGATGGACATCGGCAAGCGCATCGAACGCGGCCTCGGCCTGACCGCGTTGCTCAACGCGACGCTGACCACCGTGCGGACTCTGGCCGCCGAGCGGACCGTCATCGAATCGACGCTGACCGCAGCCGAATCCGCGGTGATCTACCGTCGACGTACCGCGGGCATGGTGAGCGTGGCGGCCCTGGCCGAGTTGATGCTCTTCGACCCGACCAACCCGCGGTCGCTGGTGTATCAGCTAGAGCGACTGAAGGCCGACCTCGGCGACTTGCCGGGCTCGTCAGGCTCCTCACGACCCGAGCGAATGGTCGCCGAGATCAGCACGCTGCTACGGCGATCGCATCCCGGCGAACTCGAAGCGGTCGCCGGCGGCCGCCGCAAGCAGCTGGCCGAGTTGTTGACCTCCGTGCACGCCGCGCTGCGCGAGCTGGCCGAGGTGATCACCGCGACTCAGCTCGCGCTGCCCGGCGGCATGCAGCCGTTGTGGGGACCCGGCGAGAGTCGCGTCATGCCGTGACGACCGGTGCTAGGCGCGCACCGGGTCACGTTTGCCGCTCAGCGCGGTCACCTCGTCGATCACGTTGTGGATGAACTTCATCTTCTCCAGTACCGCGACCGGCAGGACGAATGGATAGAGGTCGTCGTGACCCATTGACCGGTTCACCATGTTCAGTGACCACGACACAGGTAGCCACATGTCGATGATGGTGGCAAAAGCGCTGGGCCCCAAGACCGGTCGATCGAACGTCGCCGTAGCCGGTGCGAACCCCGACCAGGCCGCGGTGTCCAGCGTGTCCCGGATGTGCAGGTAGTGCGCGAACGTCTCGGCCCAGTCCTCGGCAGGATGCATGGTGGCGTACGACGACACGTATTTCTTCTGCCAACCCTCGGGTGCACCCTCGCTGTAATGCCGGTCCAGCGCTTCCTGGTAGTCGGCATTCGCATCGCCGTACAAGGCGATGAACTGGTCGACGTACTCGGCGGACGGCGTGATCAACCGGTAGTAGTAGTAGTGGCCGATCTCGTGGCGGAAGTGACCCAACAGCGTGCGGTACGGCTCGTCCATCTCCACTCGCAGTTGCTCGCGGTGGACATCGTCGCCCTCGGCCAGATCGATTGTGATGATGCCGTTTTCGTGACCCGTCATCACCTTCTCGTGTGCGCTGGACAACAGTCGGAAAGCCAACCCGTAGTCGGGATCTTCGGTGCGTCCGACGATCGGCAGCTTCAGTTCGTGCAGTTCGACGACGAGTCGACGTTTGGCCGCCTCGGCGCTGGCGAACTCCGCGAGGCCCGCCTTGTCTGCATCGTTGGGCCGCTCGATCGTCAGCCGGCAGGACTCGCAGAGTCCGCCGGGATTGATAGGCACCAGCCAGTTGCATTCGGCGACATAGCGGTTGGCGCACAGGTCGTAATCACTGGCGCTGACGAAGCCGGCGTGGTCGGCGTCGTCGCCCGTGGTGATCACCAGCAGGGCCATCTCGGCCAGCGAGAATCCCAGCGCGCTGCCACATGCCAGGCACGTCGAGTTCTCGAAGGTCAGACGCTGACCGCAGTTGGGGCAGTGGAAATCACGCATCGAATTCGTCACCTTCATACGGCACGACGTCGACTGCGACGTCGATCTTGCTCTTCTTGGCATTGGTGTAGATGATGCCGCGCAACGGCGGGACGTCGGCGTAGTCGCGGCCCCGCCCGACGATGACGTACCGCTCGTCGACCATCTGGTTGTTGGTCGGATCCAGCCCCAGCCACTCGAATTGGCCGGGCGGTTGTGGTGTCCATACCGCAGCCCAGGCGTGGGTTGCGTCGATGCCGATCATGCGTTCCTTTCCGGGTGGCGGATTGGTGGCCAGATACCCCGACACATAGCTGGCCGCCAAACCATTGGCACGCAAGCAGGCAATCGCCAGCCGCGCGAAGTCCTGACATACCCCTTCTCGCGCTGTCAGAACCTCTTTCACCCCAGTGGAAACCGTTGTCGAGCCGGAACGATAGGTGAAGTCGGTGTAGATCCTCGATGTGAGATCGCCGAGCACCTCGACAAGCGGACGCTCGGGCGCGAAACTCGGTGCGGCGTAATCTCGCACCTCGTCGGTGATCTCGGGCGGATTCAGGTCGAGCGCGAACTCGGTGGCCAGTGCCCCGCGCGCGCCGACCGGCCGGGAATGCTCCCACGGCGCGAGCGCCGGTCCGGCACCCCATCGTTCGGGCGGCGCCGGATAGACCTCGACAATCGACTCGCTGGTGACGGTCAGCGTCCGGTGCGGTTCGGTGACGTGGAAGTAGGAGCTGGTGTTGCCGTAGGTGTCGCGGCTCGTGGAGCTGTCCGCAGGGGTCGGCGAGATACGCAACTCGTGGAACAGGCAGCGTTGCCGCAGCAGGTCGCGAGGGGTGAGAAATCCGCGGCCATAGGAGCTGGTCACTTCATCGGAGTACTGGTACTGCGTGCGGTGGGTGATTCGGTAACGGGCCCCTGGGCCGGGCGGCAGCTGCTGATCCGGTGACAGCGGCTCGGGCTCGCTGGCCTGGGTCGACGACGTCACGCTGCAACACTAGTGAGCCGCAAGATCGCCCGCAGCGGCGCAGCGTGATCGAGACCGAACAGCGCTTCAGAAGAGCACAATGAGTCATGGCCACGTGGGACGACGTCGCCAGGGTCGTCGGAACGCTTCCCCTCAGCGAGGAGCGGTCTCCGCGCGAATGGCGAGTCGGCAAGAAGCTGATCGCCTGGGAGCGCCCGCTGCGCACGTCGGACCACGAGGCGCTGACCGCACTCGGGATCGAACCTCCGCAGGGAGACATCCTCGGTGTCCGGGTGGCCGACGAGGGCGTCAAGCACGCGCTGATCGCCGACGAGCCCGAGGTCTACTTCACCACCCCGCATTTCGACGGCTATCCAGCCGTGCTGGTCCGACTCGCGGTGATCGATCCGCACGGCCTGCGTGAACTGATCGTCGAAGCCTGGCTGACGCAGGCCCCGAAACGCCTGGTACAAGAGTTTCTCGACGAAGCCAAGTGAGGGCGCAGGGGATGGCGCCCCGCGCAACATATATCACTTGAGTAACACCAGTCACATCTGTCACTCTAATTAACACAATCACGACGAGATAACTTACGTCACTTTTATCCCGTAGGTATAAAACTGCATCACTAAGCTATTCCTTTATCTCTAATCTATCTCAGCAACATTAAGCGCCTCCTTACCAATAATCTCACTAAATTGCTAATACCCCACGCATTGACTCCTTTCACGCGTGTTTGTTAGAAGTGTTAAATGAGTCATTTAGGTGGGCTAGTGAGCACGATGTGCAAGCACCTGGTGATAGCCGCGTTGGTCGTCCTGGGCATGACATTCGTCATTTCCCCGACTACTGGGGTGGCGTACGCGGACGGCATGGATTGGGACGCCGTCGCGCAGTGCGAATCGGGTGGCAACTGGCATGCGAATACCGGCAACGGTTTCTACGGCGGGCTGCAGTTCAAGCCGTCAACCTGGGCGGCCAACGGCGGCATCGGCGACCCGGCCTCCGCCCCGCGCGACGAGCAGATCGCCGTGGCGAACCGGGTGCTCGCCACTCAGGGGCCAGGCGCGTGGCCGAAGTGTGGCGGCAACGGCCAGCTTTTCCCGATCCAAATCGTCAACATCCTGCTGCACCCGGTGCGCGGCACGTTGCAGACGCTGTGGTCGCTGGTCCCGCATTAAATAATTCCAGCGGTGACCACCCCGTGATAGGCGAGGTGATCGTCCCGTGATCAGGTGCCAGGCGCAGCCCGAGGGCCGCCGAGCTAACCCGCCGGCTGGAGCTCGAAGACCGGTATCACCCGCGTGGTTTTCGCCTGATACTCGGCGAAGCCGGGGGCGGCCGCAGTGATCTTGCCGAACAGTTCGTCACGTTCGTCGGACGGCAATTCTCGCGCGGTCACGTCTGACGAGTCGTTGCCGATCTCGACCTGTGCCGACGGATTGGCGCGCAGGTTGTGCACCCAGGCCGGGTTGACGTCGGCGCCGGCGAACGACCCGATGATGATCAGCTTCCCGTCGATGCGGAAGTAGGCCAGCGGCGAAACGCGCGGCTGACCGGACTTGGCGCCCGTGGTGGTCAGCAGGAGCAGGTCAGCGCCCTTGAACTGGCCACCGACTTTGCCGTCGTTGGACCGGAACTCGTCGGTGATGGCTTCGTTGAACGCTTTGATGGACTCGGTGTCAGGCATCTGTTGCGACATGCCTGGCTCAACCTCGGCCGGCCGGTGGCCTATTCCGCGTCGGCGGAAGCGGGCTTGCGACGCGCGTCCTCGGGCTTCGCGTCGATGCCCGATTCCTTGCGCTGCTGCGCGGTGATCGGCGCGGGAGCGTCGGTCAGCGGGTCGACGCCGCCGCCGGACTTCGGGAACGCGATCACTTCGCGGATCGAATCGGCTCCGGCCAGCAGCTGGACGATGCGGTCCCAGCCGAACGCGATGCCGCCGTGTGGCGGCGCGCCAAAGGTGAACGCATCCAACAGGAATCCGAACTTCTCTTGCGCTTCGGCCGCGCCGATTCCCATCATCGCGAACACGCGCTCCTGGATGTCGCGGCGGTGGATACGAATGGAGCCGCCACCGATCTCATTGCCGTTGCAGACGATGTCGTAGGCGTCGGCCAGCGCGTTGCCCGGGTCGCTGTCGAAGGTGGTCTCCGAGTCGGCCTTCGGGGAGGTGAACGCGTGATGCACAGCGGTCCATGCGCCGCTACCCAGTGCGACATCGCCGGCAGCGGTGGCCTCATCGGCGGGCTCGAACAGCGGGAAGTCCACCACCCAGGTGAACGCCCACGCATCGGGGTCGATCAGGTCGAGCCGGCGCGCGATTTCGGCCCGGGCCGCACCCAGTAGCGCGCGCGATGCCTTCGCCGGGCCTGCCGAGAAGAAGATGCAGTCGCCGGGTTGGGCACCGACGTGTGCAGCCAAGCCCGCGATTTCGGTGTCAGAGAGATTCTTGGCGACGGGTCCGCTCAACGTGCCATCGTCGCTGACCAGCACGTACGCCAGCCCCTTGTGGCCGCGCTGCTTCGCAAACTCCTGCCAGCCGTCCAAGGTCCGGCGCGGCTGTGAGGCCCCGCCGGACATGACCACCGCGCCGACGTACGGCGCCTGGAACACCCGAAAAGTGGTGTCTTTGAAGAAGTCGGTGCATTCGACGAGTTCGACCCCGAACCGCAGGTCGGGTCGGTCTGTGCCGAATCGCCGCATCGCGTCGGCGTAGCTGATCCGCGGCACCGGCAGTGGCAGGTCGTAACCGATCAACGCCCACACCGCCTTGAGCACCTGCTCCGAAATCGCGATGACGTCCTCGGCCTCGACGAAGCTCAACTCCATGTCCAGCTGAGTGAACTCCGGCTGACGGTCGGCCCGGAAATCCTCGTCGCGATAGCAGCGGGCGATCTGGTAGTAGCGCTCCATGCCGGCCACCATCAGCAACTGCTTGAACAGCTGCGGACTCTGTGGCAGGGCGTAGAACGAGCCGGGCTGCAGACGGGCCGGCACCAGAAAGTCGCGGGCGCCTTCCGGTGTCGACCGCGTCATCGTCGGCGTCTCGATCTCGACGAAGTCGTGTGCGGCCAGCACGTCGCGGGCGGCGGCATTGACCTTGGACCGCAGCCGAATCGCGCCCCCGGGGCCGTCACGGCGCAGGTCGAGGTAGCGGTAGCGCAGCCGGGTTTCCTCGCCGGCGGGCTCGTCGAACTGGAACGGCAGCGGGGCGCACTCCCCCAGCACGGTCAACGACGTCGCGTTGACTTCGATGTCCCCGGTCGCGATCTCCGGGTTGGCGTTGCCCTCCGGCCTGATCTCCACCACGCCTTCGACGGCGACGCAGAATTCAGCGCGCAGGCGATGGGCCTGGGCCAGCACGTCGTCGGCTCGGAACACCACCTGGGACACCCCCGAGGCGTCGCGTAGGTCGATGAAGATCACCCCACCGTGGTCACGCCTTCTCGCGACCCAACCGGCCAGCGTCACCTGTTGGCCGGCATCGGTGGCCCGCAACGAACCCGCGACGTGACTGCGCAGCACACATGCTCCTTGTGAGTGGTGGAAACGACAGCCCAGTCTAGAGGCGGCTATTTCGAACGGTCACTATGGATGTCGTGGTGAACGTCGCAGTGATCGGTCCAGGCGCCATCGGTACGACGGCCGCCGCGTACCTGTCTGCCGCCGGCCACGACGTGCTGATCTGCGGGCGGACGCCACGATCGCAGATCGAACTGCGGCCCGACGGCGCCGATTCGATCGTGGTGCCCGGCCCGGTGCGCACCGACCCCGCCGACATCGCCGACCCGGTCGGCGTGGTGCTGCTCGCGGTCAAGAGCACCCAGAACGCGGACGCAGCGCGCTGGCTGGCCCGGCTGTGCGATGAGCACAGCATCGTCGTCGTCCTGCAGAACGGCGTCGAGCAAGTCGAGTTGGTGCAACCACATTGCCCGTCGTCGACCGTCATTCCCGGCATCGTCTGGTTCTCCGCCGAGACCCAACCCGAGGGCTGGGTGCGCCTGCGTGGCGAAGCCCGGCTGGCGTTGCCGACCGGACCCGCGGCGACGACGTTCGCCGAACTGTGGCGCGAGGCGGGTGGCACCGCCGACTGCGATCCCGACTTCATCACGGCTGCGTGGCGCAAGCTGTTGGTCAACGCGGTCGCCGGCCTGATGGTGCTGACGGGCCGGCGCTCCGGCATGTTCCGCCGCGAGGATGTGGCCGAGCTGGCCCGCCGTTACGCCGCCGAGTGTCTCGCGGTCGCCCGCGCCGAAGGAGCCCAACTCGGCGACGACGTCGCAGCCGGCACCGCGGAGATGTTCCGTTCGGCCCCAACCGATATGGGCACGTCGATACTTGCCGACCGGGAGGCGGGCCGGCCGATGGAATGGGACATCCGCAACGGTGTCATCATCCGCAAAGCACGAAAGCACGGGATTGCGACGCCGATCAGCGACGTCCTGGTGCCGCTGCTGGCCGCGGCCAGTGACGGCCCGGGTTAGACGCTCCCGCCGATCAGCACGCGTACGCCGCGAGCCGTCACAATCCCAGCGAGTCCAGCCCGCCGACCAGCAAAATCTCCGGAGCCAGGACGTCGAGGTAGTCGACACCCTGAAGGCTCGCACTGACGGCGTCGGCAAGGCCAGAACCGGCGAGATCGGATGCGGCCGAAGTGAAGTCACCCTCGCCGGCCAGGACGATGGTGGAGGCGGCGAGTGCGGCAGGGCCAAATTCGGTGACCGGGAAGGACCAGTCGATCGAGGACTCGACCGGAACACCCGTGAGCCCGGCGATCGACCCCTGCAGCAGATTGTCCGGCACCGACAGCACATCGTCGTCGATGCCGGTGAAGAGCGCAGCGTAGCCACCAGCGATGTCTGACGCGCCGAAATCCGTGTTGGCGAGCGTGAAGGCATCCTGAGCGAGGGCAAAATCGCCGTTCACTGCGTTGACGAGGTCGGTCAGTGGGTCGTCGGCGCGCGCCACCGGTGCGGATGCCGTTGCCGCCATCGCCGCGGCCACGACGGCGCCGAGGATCGCGGCCGGCAGCGTCCCGCCACGTGATTTGCTGGACATAGGGAGCTCCAATGTGTCGACGACCAACGAACAGTGCAGTACTGAGAGTTTGCGATAGCGAACTTATCATTCATTCAGGTTGGATCAACCCGCCAGGGCCGTATGCGCCCCGGTCGGCATACTGGCACACGGTGCACCCCGCAGCGCGACCGTCAGCTCACGGCAGGATCTGGAACAGATCGGCGGCCAGACCCACCGCCAGGTCATACGTGACGGGGACGGTCACGTCGCCGAAGGGCGTCACCAAGGTATCCGCGTACACGTCCCCGCCGGCGACCGTGGAGGCGACGTCGGTGTAGATATTCTCGAAACCGCTACCGAGCGTGACAGTTTCGATCACCGAGCCGACCGGCAGAGAGTCACCTGATACATCCTGGGTGACGAGAAGCGTCTGGGTGGTGTCGCCGAACAAGTCCAGTGTTTTCGTCTCGTCGGCGTCGAAGGCCCCCAACACGGTATTGCCTGAGAGAAGGTCGAATTCTTGCTGCCCCTGGACGCCGATGTCCACCGGCGGAAGCCCGTTGACTCCGTTGAATATCTCGGTGGAATTGGGATCAGCGGCGATGTCATCGCCGTCGGAAAGGTCGACGGATACCGGGGTCTCGGCTGCGGCGGCGTCAAAACTGACGGGAATGGTGATCTCCTGCCCGGACGGGTTCACCAGGATGTCCGAGATCGTGTCGGCGCCGCCCGTTGACGAGGTGAGGTCGGAGTAATAGTTCTCGAAGCCGTCCAAGTTGATGGTGTTGAAGACCGAGCCGACGGGCGGATCGCCGTCCCCTGTCAAGTCTTTGGTGACGAGCACTGCCTCGGTGTAGGTACCCGCGGTGTCCGCAGTGGTCGACTCGTCGCCGGCGAAGGTGCCGACCGCATCGCCCGACGCACTGTCGACGGTGAAGTGTTCGTGGCCCTGGAGCACCATGTCGATCGGTGGAATCCCGTTGACGGAAATAAGATTGGTCGTATCCGCGATGGGCGAGAAGGTGTCTCCGTTGCCCACCGGGGCGCCGCCGGCATCGGCGATCGTCACGTCTGCCCCGTCAAACGTCGTGACTACGGTGTCGTCGCCGTCGGGCGTCACCCACGTATCCGAGATCACGTCACCATCGCTCGAGGGCACTGCGGAGTAGATGTTCACGTCACCGCTGTCGCCGAGGGTGTAGGTGTCGAACACCGATCCGACAGGCAGCGAAGTGCCTGATTCATCCTGCGTGACAACGACTTCCACGTTAGTGTCGTCGAAGCCATCCGTCACCGTACTCTCGTCGCCGGCAAAGGTACCGGTCGCTCCGGACGTGGTATCGGTGTAGGCGAATGTCTGATATCCCTGAATAGTTCCGGCTACGGCGGGGGGCGCCGTATCGGCGCTACCGAGCCCGGTCCCGTAGATGCCGGTGATGGTTTCAGTACCCGTAGGGTCGATGTCGTAGCTATCAGCATGGGCAACAGCCAACGGCAGAAAGGCCAAGGCCAGATACCCACCGGTAGCCGTCCCGAGCCTGCGAATAATTCGATGGCGACTGGCCGTGGACGTCGCTTGGTTCGCGGCAAACCGAAGTCGCACGGTCAAAGGTGAAGGTAGCGAGGACTTTTCAACACTCTGCACTGAGCGCTTATCCATGATTACTCAAGCTTTCAGGCGCGGGATTCGGGTTGTCGGCAGACGGCGCTGAACTAGGAGCGCGCTTGCCCGACAGGCCATACGCGTCGTACACAAAGCCGAGGTCGTTCCGGATGCGCTCGGGGTCGAGTCCGAACTGGTCAGGTGAGTGTTGATGGCCACTGGTGTAGCCGCGCTGTTTCTCCGCCTGTTGCCGCACCTCGTCTGCAAATTCGGCGCGCGGCTTGACCTCGATGAAATCGAGAATTCGCGCCATCGTCGGCTCGAGGTTCTGCAGCAGGTCCTCATAGCGCACCACGCAGACGTTCTTGTCGGGGATGCGTCCGGCCAACTCGGCGTCCCGGAAGACGCGCAGCATGTCGCCCGAAGCCTGGTAGAGGTTTTCGAGCCATTTGCCCTGGTCCTCTTCGCTGGTGCGATTCCATACGTCGAAGCCGTTTTCCAGCACGCTGGCCAACAGCGACATTCCCGACGGGATCACCTCGACCGGATCGCGAACGACGTACACGAGTCGGCAGTCGGGATAACGCCGCAGCAGCGCATCCAACCGGAATGTGAGCATGCTCGACTTCACCAGGATCCGGTTGGCGCCCTTGAGCATGAGATTCCGGCGCCAAATCCCTTCGTAGTATGTGAAGAACCGGTTTTCCTCCTGCTCAGACACACCGTCGATCCCGAAAGCGTGTCGCGAAAGCTCACTCCCCCAGGTATCCCGCCAGGCAAGGAAATACGCCCACGCGAATGGCCCGTCCAGCTTCCGGAAAAACCATGCGACGTCGTCGGTTTCGATTCCGCGCAGACTCGTCTCATGAACATCGGACGGGTGATAGCGGGCGGGCGAGAGCTTGTCGAGTCGCGGGACGATGCCGCCAAGCAGCTTGCGCGCCGTGATCGCGGGAAACAGCATCTCCCACAACTCCAAAGCGGCCATATCGCCGGCACCGAGCAGAAAGCGATGCAGAAACGTCGTGCCGCTGCGGGGATTACCGATGATGAAGATCGGCCGGTCGATCGCCTGGTTTCGATGACGCGGATAGAAGAGGTAGTCCAAGCCGAGCGTCACCGCCGAAATCGCTTGGCGCACCTGCAAAAGTCCGAAGGCACCGAAAGGCCGAAACCACAACCCGAATGTCTGGCTGATGACCCGATAGACGCGCAGGTAGCGACCCATTCAGCTCTCCCACACCGCAGAGGCACACACGATCGTGAAGCCCGATGCGGCGCTTGCGATAACGAGCTTGTCACCGTTGTCGACGGTCCCATGCTTCAGACGATGATTGAGTGCGACCGCCCACGAGGTGCTGGCCGTGTTGCCGTACAGCGCATGAGTGTGCACACATGCCTCCGGCCGCGCGCCGAGTGCGTCGAAGACGCGTTCCAGGATCGCCTGGCTCGGTTGGTGAAAGACATAGTGATCGACGTCCTCGGCAGCCCAGCCCGTGGCTGCGAGAAGGCGCTGAACCTCCGGCGGCACGTGAACCGCAAGCGCGAACAGCTCTTTCGAGCGTGAGACGAAATGACCGTCGATAGGTGCCGAACACAGGTCGTAGTGCTCGGCCATCGTCTTGTGCTGGATGCCCAGCAGCCGAGCGCTGCCCGCGGGTAGCGCCTCCCGAGTCACCAGGAATGCCGCGGCGGCGTTTCCCAGCGTCAGTCCGGCGGCCAGGTTCGCGACGTCTTCGAGTGACTGCAAGTCATAGGTGACGTGGTCGCGCCAGAGTTCGCCGGCGCACACCAACGCCGTCTTGATCTCCGGGTGCAACGCGAAGTAACCCGCGACGACGTGCAGCGCTTCAACCATTCCGGCGCACGCGCACGTCACGTCGAATGCATGCAACGGCGTGGCGCCCAGGCGTCCCGCGACCTCGGCTGCGGTTGCGGGTTCGAAGTTTTCGCGGGCAATTCCCCCATAAACCAAAAGGTCGACCTCGGACGCTTCGACGCCGTTCTCGAAGAGGCAGGCGGTCGCCGCGCGTGACGCGAACTCGCCGGGCGAGAGCGTCTGGTCCGGGTCGACGTAGCGGACCTGAGTGTTACATCGGCCCAGTACGTATTCGACGCCCTGTGCGATCGGGTCCCATTGCACCTCCGGACCGCGGAAGTTGTCGCGAACTCGTGACAGCACCGCCTCGTTGTCGATCGCGGTCTCGGGAATGACCACCGCAGGCTTCGAAAAATACATACACGGAAGCTGAGAATCCCCGCTGAATTCCTGAGACATTTCGGACCTCATCCCCTAGACCCGCGAAAGCCTGGCTTTATTGTGGGCCCCAAAATACCTCGTCAGGCGTGCGACGGCGACTGGTCCACGAACAAGCACAGGGTTTTTGCAGGTTCAGGTGCGACTCAGACTCAGCATTTTATAGAAGTTCAGACCATGTTGCGCGCCGGGTAACCTCCGGGTCGTCGCAGGTCACATCCGCAGCGGACCTGATCAGACGAGTCGCTCTCCGGAGAGTGTCGTAACGGGGCCAATCGTTCGACCATGGTTCATCATTCGATGGATTCGCGCGAGCGAAGTCCACCCAAGTCCGCTGCATACGGCGCCCGACCGCAGGCGTCAGCCATGCGCCTAACGGATGTAGGCGCCGGCCCAAATGCGAGTCGTAGCTATGTAACACGTGCACAATTTCGCTACCGTGCACCGCGCCCAGGCCCGTTGCCCGTAATGTCCACGACGCGTGGTCGAACCGGTAGACATGCGTCGGTGCATGTGCGCAGTAGGCATCGGCGAACGCCCATGTCGGCGCCACGAACATCGCGTCGGCACCGATGGATTCCCGTGCTCGGCGTCGCGGATAGCTGGGATAGGCCTGCATCATCCGTTCCCGCGAATCCGGTGCCACCCGAGCGAAATACCGTTCTATGGTTGGCGGCGTCGTCGGCAACATCGGCGGATCATCGCGGGCGAAGAGCGCCGCCTCATGCCGATTTGTCCCGAGAATCAAGGGGATCCGGGCTATCGCGCCCACTCGCGCCGCTTCGATCGGATGTCGCGGCAACAGATCGACACCGTACGTCAGGCCGTGCGCCAGCGTCGGCGTCGACTCTACGCTTGCGAGCTGCAACTCTCCTGCGGCACGGCGCAATTCGCGCTGCGGCATTTCCTTGAGCAGATGCGCCTCCCCCGCGCTCACGCCGAGCCGGCGCAGGAACTCGCGAGCCTGCTCGGCTCGAGTCGCACGGTCGGCGATCAGTGGTAGCGCAGGACTTTGCGCGATCGCCCTGTTGAACAAGCCCTCGGCTGCCGGGCTGGCCATCAAAGCCAAAACTGAAGTGGCTCCGGCAGATTCGCCGAACAGGGTAACTCGTTCGGCATCGCCGCCGAATGCCGCGATGTTGTCATGCACCCAGGTCAGCGCGGCGATCTGGTCACGCAGGCAAAGGTTGTCGTCAAATCCGTCACCGAGGTCGCCAAGCTCGAAACCGCCGAACACCCCAACCCGGTAGGTGACGTTGACGACGACGACATTGCCGTTGGCGGCCAACCGGGAGCCGTTGTAGAGCTGTAGCTGTCCGGCGCCGGTGAGGAATGCACCACCGGGAATCCACACCATCACCGGACGTGAGCCGGACGCGTCCGGCGACCACACCGTCACCGTCAGGCAGGCTTCGTCGCGCACCTTCGGGTCGCGGCGGTCGCCCGTAACCATCGAACGGCTCTGCGGCGGCAGCGGCGCGTGTGCGACGGCCTCGCGCACACCCGTCCACGGCCGTAACGCCGCCGGCGCGGCGAACCGGCGCTCGCCCACCGGTTGCTGCGCGTACGGGACCCCACGCCACACCGCAACGCCGTTTTCGACGGTGCCGCGCAGATCGCCCGCCGCCGTTCGCGCGAGAGCAGGAACTTCGGCAACCCGGGGCACGCCCGAATCGTAGTGTGGAAAGCTGATCTTGCCGGGCCGCAAGCCGCGACATGAACGCAACGGAGAATGCGATGACCTTCAACGAGGGTATGCAGATCGACACCAGCACGACGTCGGCATCCGGCGGTGGCGGACGGGGCATCGCAATCGGTGGCGGGCTCGGCGGCCTGCTGTTCCTGGTCGTGGCCCTGCTGCTCGGCGTTGATCCCGGCAAAGTCGTCAATCAGCTGCCGGCGAACACCACCCAGGACGTCGCGCCAGGCTTCGATCTGAGCAAATGCAAAACCGGTGCGGACGCCAACCAGTACGTGCAGTGCCGCGTCGTTGCCACCGGCAACTCCGTCGACGCGGTGTGGAAGCAGCTGCTTCGCGGATACACCCGCCCGCGTGTTCGGCTGTTCAGCGGTCAGGTCAACACCGGTTGCGGACCGGCCAGCACCGAGGTCGGACCGTTCTATTGCCCGGTGGATCAAACCGCCTACTTCGACACCGGCTTCTTCGACGTGCTGCGTACCCAATTCGGTTCCAGCGGTGGACCATTGGCACAGGAATACGTGGTAGCCCACGAGTTCGGTCACCACGTACAGGATCTGCAGGGATCACTGGGCCGCGCCCAGCAGGGTGCGCAGGGCGCCGGCGGTAACGGCGTGCGCACCGAGTTGCAAGCCGACTGCTACGCCGGAGTATGGGCGCATTACGCCTCGACAACCAAGCAGGAAGGCACCGGGGTGCCCTTCCTGGAACCGCTGAGCGACAAGGATATTGCCGACGCGCTGTCGGCGGCGGCATCAGTGGGCGACGACCGCATCCAGAAGGCCGCCACCGGCCACACCAGTCCCGAGTCATGGACGCATGGGTCTTCGGAGCAGCGCCAGCACTGGTTCACCGTGGGCTATCAAACCGGCGACCCGAACCAGTGCGACACCTTCCACGCGCCTGACCTCAACTAGGTCAGAACAACGTCGGCTGTGACGTCTCAGCGATTCGTTGCGGCGGCACGACATCACCTCGCCGTTGATCGCCACTCAGCCCGTATTTGGCGATCAGCGGGGCTGCCCGCATCCTGAGCTCTTCTCGGTAGGACGGCGGCAAATACGCTCCGCGCCGGAACAACTCGCGATACGGGCTTACCAACTGCGGATGAGCGCGGGTCAGCCATGACATGAACCAGCCGCGCGTCGATCCGCGCAGATGCAGCCCGAACACTGTCACGCCGCTGGCGCCGGCCGCTGAGATCTGGCGCAGCAGATCATCGAGATGCTCGGTGGAATCGGTCAGGTACGGCAGCACCGGCGCCACCATCACGTGGCAGGCCAGTCCGGCCTCCCGGATGGCCGCGATCAGTCCGAGGCGCGCCTGCGGTCCCGGCGTGCCCGGCTCGACCTGTTTGTGCAGTTCTGGATCGCCGACCGCGAGCGAGACGGCGAGGCTGACCGGCACGTGACCGGCAGCCTCGACAATCAGCGGCAGATCCCGGCGCATCAGCGTGCCCTTGGTCAGAATCGACAGCGGGGTGCCCGATTCCGCGAGCGCGCCGATGATTCCCGGCATCAACGCGTAGCGACCTTCGGCCCGCTGGTACGGATCGGTATTGGTGCCCAGCGCCACTGTCTCGCGCCGCCACGACCGCCGACGCAATTCACGGCGCAATACGTCGACGACGTTGGTCTTGACGACGACTTGCGTGTCGAAATCGTTGCCGCAGTCCAGATCCAGGTATTCGTGAGTCGGTCGGGCGAAACAGTATCGGCAGGCGTGCGAACAACCGCGATAGCCGTTGACGGTGTAGTGAAATGGCAACGCGGCGGCGTGCGGAATCTTGTTCAACGCGGACTTGCACAGCACCTCGTGGAACGTGATGCCGTCGAACTGCGGGGTTCGCACGCTGCGGACGAATCCGATGCGCTCCAATCCGGGCAGCGCGCCATCATCGACCTCGACGCCCTGGGCCTCCCACCGCATAGAATCAATTCGAACGCGTGTTCGAGTAAATGTCAACCCTGTTAACGAGCTGAGAAACGGCCGAATCGGGTTGGGCCCGGTCACCAATACGCCTGCGGTAACTGGGTTGTCATTTAAGCTGGTCCATCGTGACGTCTGATATTGACGCCCCAAGCGATAACAAAAATCTCAAGTGGGCAATAGGTGGGGTGGCCGCAGTGGCCGTTCTGGCGACAATCGTCGCCGCAGTTCTGCTGTTCGGCGGCGGAGGTTCGGGAGGACCTCAATCCGGCTCCGACAACGCGAACCCGGAAGCGGTTGCCGGCGTGGCCAGTGCGAAAGACACCGGGCCCGTCTCCGTGATCACCGACGACCCCAGTTGCGTGGCGTGGACGTCGATCAACAACGAACTCGCGAACAGCGGGCAAGGGCTCTGGAACGACCGCGACCGGTCGATTCCGGCATCTGCGTGGACGGACAAGCAGAAAGCACAGTTCATCGCGGCCGGACAGTCAATGCGTGGCGCAGCTGCCCAGACGGTCGGCTTGGTCAAGCTGACCCCGCACCGGGTGATGCGCGAGCTCTACCAGCAGTTCATCGCTTACGCGCGTGCATACTCCGAGCGCATTCCCAAATACACGCCTGCCGACAACAATTTGGCCGGCGCCGCCAATAGCGCTTCGTCTGCACTGGGCGCGATCTGCGCTGCCATCAGCGATGGACCGGCCGCGGCTCGAGGGCCGCTGGTGCCGCCCGCGGCAGCACCCTCCGACATCGCGCCGGTGGGCAACCTCGCAAGCCCGCAACCCCTCCTCACCTCGGACAATAATGTTTGTCCTGAATGGAAGTCGGCGCTGGACCAGTTCGGCCAGCAGACCGCCGCATGGCAGCGGATCGACCCCAATATCCCGTCGATCTACTGGAACCGCGAGCAGAAAGCCGTCAACTATCAGGTTGGGCCGGTGATGAATTCGTTTGCGAGCAAGCTGGAACAGCTTGGCCGGCAAAGTGATAACGCGATCTGGCAAGATTTGGCGAACCTTTCGGCGCAGTACCGACGGGCGTTCGTCACCGCGCTACCCACCTACACCCCGACCGACAACCACCTGGCCAATGCGGCCAACTTCACCTCGACAACCATCCTCGGCGCATGCGCGGCGGTGGCCGAGTAGGCGCCCCTCGCGACGCCTACTCGCCCTCCAGCCCTCAGAAGAGGGCGAGGAAGTCCACCACCCACCCGCTGGCATTGGGCGCAAGGTCGCCACTCAGCAGCGACGTGATGTCCGCTATGGCGTTGGGGTCGAAGGCCGTAACGATGTCACCCAGTGCGGTGTCGGGGCTCAGCAACGTGCCGAGGTCTCCAGCCAGCGTGTGCGCGTCAGCGCCTACGCTCGCGGCCGAAGTCGCATCGGCGATCGGTCCTTGAGCCTCCCTGAGCGGCGAGATGTCACTGGCGATGATCTCTTTCGCCGAAAGCACGCTTTCCCTTCCGCCGTTCAGCGCCCCCTCGGCGGGGTCAAGCCCGATCCGGAGTGCGGCGGCGTCGGTAAGGTCGGGTGTCGGACCGGTGACAGGGCTGCCATCGACCTGATACCCGTTGAGGTAGGCATCCAGGATCGTCGAGCCTGCATTCGAGATATCGCTCAGCGCCAAGCTGTAGTCACCGCTTTGCCATGCGGTGAGGACGTCTTGGGTGACCCCGGCCATCGCATACTCGGCGGCGTTCGGCCCATACAGCGACGCCTGTTCGAGGTCGGTAAACCACTCTGGAACGGAGAACAACGATGTGAAGTCCGACGTGGTGTTGGCGTAAGCGAGGCCTCCCGGAGTGAGCACGTTGTCGAGGTTGTTCACGATCGACTGAGTGATGTCGAAGTAGGCGCTCTCGAAAGGCCTAAACACGCTCTCCGGCTCCGTGATCAGGAACTGCTGGATGCTCGTCTCGGCGTCGTAGAAGTCGCCGGACTGCAGATCGGTCACCGCGTTCGACAGCACAGTCGACAGGTCTTGCAGCGTGGTTGTCAGATTGCTGCTCGACGTCTGCGCCGCCGACGCAAGCTCATTCGCATAGTCGGTCAGGTTGGCGTCGATCGCCGACAGCACGGGATAGGGGTCAGCGGCGATCTGTGCGTCCAGCGACTGCAGGTTGGAGGTGGTGTCGCTGTAGACGTCCGCCCAGCTGGCCAGGGGGTACTCCTGATCCGTCAGGCTCGCCGCGCTTGCCGGGTCGCCGAGGTCGTCGACAGAAGCGAGTTGTACTGCGCGCGTTTGGATCTGCAGTGAAGGCAGACCGATCGGCGCCGCGGCGATCAGACCGGCCCCCGCCACGATAACGCCGGCGGTTACGTACGGACGAAGAGCTAGTTCCATGACCGTCTCCTTCGACAGCGACCAGGCCTGTGCCGAGACGCACAGCTGCATATCGAATGTTAACTGAGAACAGTCTGAGAAAGATACAGAATTCCAAACTTTACGTCCAGAATTTCGGACTTCTGTCTGGCTTGGCAGAGGCCGGTGCGAAAAGTCGAGGCGCGTCTGCCTCGGGTGATCGCGGCCGTACATTTCGGGAAATGCGCGGTCTGCCGCGTGACTGAACGTGACTGGATCGAAAAGTCAACAATGTCAACACATTACGGCGGCAAGCGACGCCCGGACGCGCGGATCTCATCTCAAACAGAACACACCGGGCATCGTGATGCCCGGTGTGTTGTGACGCGCTACCCGATGAGGGGTTAGGCCCAGCTGCCGCCGACGGCGGAGTCGGTGGATGACATGTTGTTGCCCGCGGTCTGGACTTTTTGGCCGTGGGAGTTGGCTTGTTCGTAGATGGTCTGGAAGTTGCGGCCCAACTGGGTGATGAACTCCTGGCAGGCCACCGAACCCGAGCCGCCCCAGAAGTCGCCGGCGGCCAGCACATCGCGCACGATGGACTGGTGCTCGGCCTCCAGGGAGGCGGCCTGGGAGCGGATCATCGCGCCGTGGGCGTCGACGTCGCCGAACTGGTAACTGATCGACATGACTGTTCTCCTTAAAAGTGTGGCGGGTTTGGGCTAGCTGGACAGGATCTGCTGAGAGGCCTGCTCTTGGCTCTCGTAGTTGTTGGCGTCGCGGATCAGCCCGTCGCGGACACCGTGCAGCATGTTGACGATGTTGCGGAAGGCCTGGTTCATCTGGCCCATGGTGTCGTAGGAGGTGGCTTGCGCGGTACCGCTCCAGCCGGCCCCGGCGATGTTCTGCGAAGACGCCCACATCTTGCGGGCCTCGTCCTCCACCGTCTGCGCGTGCACGTCGAAACGGCCCGCCATCGACCGCATCTCGTGCGGGTCAGTCATAAAACGAGTAGGCATATCTCTCTCCTTAGTTCAGTGTCAATTTCAGTGCGAATGCGTTGTGCAGCAAAGGCATTCCCCCACTTCTCATCCGCCGGCGGGCGTACGAGTCTCTACCTTCACCGACGCCGTCTTGGCGGCCTGGGTGCCCATGCCGCGCCCGTTCATCGCACCCATCAGGGCCTGCGTGTAGGGGCTGCTGGGTAGCGGAGTCGCTGCGCTCGGCGCCGCGATGCTGTTCAGCGGCAGCACCGGAGCCGCGCGCACCATCTCCGGCGCATTGGCCGCCCAGCCGTTCGGTATCGACAATCCGCCGAGTCGCTGCGCCGACGCCAGCTGAGCGGTGATCGACGATCCGAACCCTCGCATCTGGCCGGAGATGCTTGCGAGCATGGTCTTCAATTTGCCGTCGACCAGCTTGGATACGTCGGCGAGCATCGCCTGTTGGCCCGCCTGCAACGCCTGGCTGGCACCCATCGAGTTGCTCATGCTGATCAGCATCTTGGCCGGCATGCTCGCGAGCATGGTCGCGTAATACACGCCCTGCACGGGAAGGATCGAACCCGTGGCCGAAGCGACACCGCTCGGCGCCAGCGAGGGCACCAGGGTCGAGTCCAAACTCGACAGGCCCAGATCGCCCAGGACGCTGGTCCACTGGGACGACAGGTTCGTTGAACTCGACGTCAGGTAGGAATTGAGCAGCGCCTCCAAATCGGTACCCAAGGTGCTGCCGGTGGTAGAAGCCGACTGGGCCGTCGACTGAGCCGCTGCGGCCGCATTGGCCGACGTCCCGCCATCGCTCGTCGTCGGGGCCGGGGCTTGCTCGGGCAACGCGACCGCCTGCTGCGAGACGGTGGCGTAGGTGTCCATCGAGAGCCCGTCCTGGAACCACATTTCCATGTACTGCGCCTCGGTGGCCGCGATCGCCGGCGTGTTCTGGCCGAGGAAGTTGGTGGCGACCAACGCCGCCAGCAACGACCGGTTAGCGGCGATCACCGCCGGCGGGACAGTGCCCGCGAAGGCGCTTTCATAGGCAGCGGCGGCCAACCTCGCTTGAGCCCCGGTCTGGGCTGCTTGCCCGGCGGTGCCGGCCAGCCAGTCCACATACGGCGCCGTCGCCGAAGCCATCCGTGCCGAAGTCGGACCTAACCAGGTTGCCCCGGTCAGCTGTGCGACGGTCGCCTGGAACGCGTTGGCGGAGGACTCCAGATCGGCAGCCAACTCATCCCACGCCGATGCGGCAGCCATCAGCGGACCCGACCCCGCCCCGCTGTACATCAGTCCGGAATTGATCTCCGGAGGAAATATCATGAAACTCATTGGCCCAGGCCCCCCTTAGCCAGCAGCAGCTGCATTCGCCGCCTCGGTCAGCGCATACGCTCCGGCCCCGGAACGCAGCGCAGCTACTAGTTGTTCGTGTACTGCTGCCGCCTGCGCGGCGATCTGCTGATACGTCAATCCGTGATTACCGAACTGCGCCGCCGTCATTGCCGAAACAATATCCGACGCCGCTGGCGCTACGCCTGTTGTCGGTGTCGCAGCGACGGTGTTTCGCGCCGCCATTGCATCGCCGATGCCCGCCAAGTTGGCTGCAGCCCCGGACAGTGCTTCCGGCTGAGCAGTTACAAACGACAACCCCGGTCCCTCCTCGCACGACACCAGGCCGCTGGCTGCCCTTTGGATGAGTTAACGCAATGAACTCGTCGCAAGTGCGGCTGTCGCGGTCTGATAGTGGCGCAATCTTAAATCACAAATGCCCGCGCTTGGCTGAGAAAAACCAAAGAGACATTGGCCGCTTGAGCCAATTTCTTGGCCACCCCATACAGGATCTTCCCAGGATCCTGCCGTTGCGTGAAAGCGTGTCATCGGCGAGGCCCTTATTCGACGTAGGTCAGTAGCTTCTCCGGCGCCAACGCGGCTCTGATGTCACCGTCCGCCAACGGTCGACGTCGATCCTCACCGCGGCCACCGGGTAGCAAAATCCTGACTCGGTCGCCCACCGCCCCCCAGCCTGTCGCGGCCTTGCCGGCGATCCACGTAAAACCCTTGCTTACTTAACGATTCGCGCGCACCAACGGTGTTCCCCCGCACGCGGCCACACGAGACGGCCACGCTCAGATCGGGTCGCCGCCACCTGCGGGTCACCCACGCCGGGCGGTGCCACCGCCAGTCAAGCGGCGGGCGACGAGGCGTCGATTAGCCGTCTCCGGGAATACGTCGCCGGGTGAAGTCGCGCACCATTGTGAGTCGGTCGACGTTGGTAAACGACCGCGCCCACGGAACGGTTTATATCGAGCCCGTTAGCCGCCCGCATCCTGCGGATCACAATCGAAATAGAACTAATACTGAGAAACACTGAAAAAGTCGCGGACAGGAGCCTTGCCGTGGGCGCCCCGGTGGCAGACGGGCACGGCGGATGCTAAGCACCGTCAGTGAGCGAACTGCTGTTCTCCTATGGGACGCTGCGGCAACGAGAAGTCCAAGTTGCCACATTCGGCCGGGAAATCGAGGGTTACGTCGACGCGATCATCGGCTACGACCTGGACTATGTGACGATCACCGATCCCCACGTCATCGCTGCGAGCGGCAGCGACCGCCATCCTATTCTGCGGCCGACCGACCGACCGGATGCGCACATCGAGGGCACCGTTTTCACCCTCAGCCAGGCGGAATTGGCCGCGGCCGACGACTACGAGGTCGACGACTACCGCCGGATCTCCGTACCGTTGCGGTCCGGGCCGCACGCTTGGGTCTATGTATTCGCCGGCTAGCGTTCACCGGCCCGCAGCCATTCGAGAGGTAAGAAAGAAGCATGGTCGACGAGTCGGAGCCGGCGGCCGACGGCACGCCGACGGCCGGCGTGAGTCGCCGGAGATTGCTGACGACCAGTACCGCGACGGCGATCGTCGGTGCCGGCCTCGGCGCCGGCGGCGTCGCGCTGCTCGCATCACCGGGCCGCGGCCCCGATCTGTGGGCACAGCCCGCACAACGCGGAGCGCAGCCGGTCGGCGGGCTGCATCTGCAATTCGGCAAGGACGCCTCCGCCGAGGTTGTCGTCTCGTGGCACACCACCGACCCGGTCGCCAACCCGCGCGTCATGGTGGGCACACCGACATCCGGTCTCGGCCGCACCGTCGCGGCTGAAACTCGCACCTACCGTGACGCGACATCGCACACCGAAGTTCGCGTCCACCATGCTCGGCTGGGCGGCCTGGCCGCCGACACCGAGTATGTGTACGCGGCCGTGCACGACGGCACCAGCCCCGAACTGGGCACCGTCATGACCGCTCCTTCAGGGCGAAAACCATTGCTTTTCACCAGCTTCGGCGATCAGGCGACGCCGACACTGGGCCGACTCGACAAGAACGGCTACCGCAGCGACAACCTGGGATCGCCGGCCGCGGGCGACATCACCACCGCGATCGAGCGCATCGGTCCACTGTTCAACCTGGTCAACGGCGACCTGTGCTACGCCAACCTGGCCCACGACCGGGTCCGCACCTGGTCGGACTGGTTCGACAACAACACGCGGTCCGCACGCTACCGACCGTGGATGCCCGCGGCAGGAAACCACGAGAACGAATCAGGCAACGGCCCAGTGGGTTACGCCGCATACCAGGCATACTTCGCATTGCCCGACTCCGGATCCGACGCCGAGCTGCGCGGCCTGTGGTACTCGTTCACCGCGGGCTCGGTGCGGATCATCAGCCTCAGCAACGACGATGTGTGCTACCAGGACGGCGGTAACTTCTACGTGCACGGCTACTCCGGCGGCGCGCAAAAGCGTTGGCTGGAAAAAGAACTCGCGGATGCACGCGCCGACAATCGGGTCGACTGGGTAGTTGTGTGCATGCACCAGACCGCGATTTCCACCGCCGATCACACCAATGGCGCCGACCTGGGTATCCGCCGGGAATGGCTGCCGCTGTTCGACCGCTACCAGGTCGACCTGGTGGTGTGCGGCCACGAACACCACTACGAGCGTTCACACCCGATCCGGGGCACGCAGGACAGCGAGACCAAAACCCCGATTCCGGTCGAGGACCGCGGCGACGTCATCGACACCACCAAAGGGACGGTGCACGTCGTCATCGGCGGCGGCGGAACCTCGTCGCCGTCCAACACCCTGTTCTTCCCGCAGCCCCGATGCCGCGTGGTCACCGGCATCGGGGCTGCCCACGACGCGATCGGCCGCAGAGTGCCCATCTATGTGGTGGAAGACGCGCCGTGGTCGGCATTTCGTGACGGCCACAACCCGTATGGCTTCGTCGCTTTCGACGTCGATCCAGGTACTCCCGGCGGCAAGACCTCGATCAAGGCGACCCACTATGCGGTCAATGGTCCTTACGGGTCGATCAGCGTGGTGGAGCAGTTCACGCTCACTCGTCCTCGCCGCGGCTGAGGACGAGCCGGACCACTGATAATGTCATTACCACTTTCGGTCAATAGGACTCTCGGAAGGCGGCAATGACAGCTTCGACGCGCACCGCGGAATCGGTGACGGCATTCGCCGAGCGGGCTCGCGCATGGCTTTCGGCCAATATGCCGCGCATCGACGACCCGAACGATCCGCCCTTCGCCGACCGCGGCGAGCAGGACTCCTGGCGGCACGTTCGCCAACTGCAACGGCGCCTCTACGACGGCGGCTTCGCCGGCATCTGCTTTCCCACCGAATACGGCGGCCTCGGACTCGACATCGCGTATCAAAAAGCTTTCGACGTCGAGAGTGCCGGCTATGAGATGCCGCTGATCTTGAACACCCCGACGTTCACCATCTGTTGCGCGACGATCCTCGACACTGGCACCGAAGAGCAGAAGCGCCAACATATTTCGGCCGCGTTGCGTGGTGACGAAGTGCTGGTCCAGTTGCTGTCCGAGCCCAGCGGGGGCTCGGACCTGGCCGGCGTGATCACCCGCGCCGAGCGACGCGGCGATAGATGGATCGTCAACGGCGCCAAGACGTGGAGCACCGGCGCTTTCGCCGCGGACTACGGGCTGCTGCTGGCCAGAACGAACTGGGACGTGCCCAAACACGAAGGCCTGACGATGTTTCTGGTGCGGCTCGATAGCCCGGGCATCACGCTGCGCCGCATCAAGCAGGTCAACGGGTCGACCGAGTTCTGCGAGGAGTTCTTCGACGACCTGGAACTCAGCGACGATGACGTTGTCGGCGAAATCGACAAGGGCTGGGAGGTGGCGACCCGCCAGCTGCATCACGAGCGGCGCGCCGTCGGCGGCGGCTCGGAGTTCGCCAGCGGCAGCGGCGCCGAGAACAACCAGGAGCAGGCCCCCGACTATCACGCGATGCTTCGCGCGGCCGGGCTCACCGGAGACGAGCGGGCGCGTGAGGCGGCCGGCCGGGCGCTGACGCATCGCGCGGTGCGGGAACAGTTGATCGACCATGTCTTCCGGGGCGTGCTGGACGGATCACTGCCCCCGACCGGCGGCACCCTGATCCGGCTTTTCCATGCCGAGGAAGTCATGCTCGAAGTCGACACCGCGCTGGCGATCGCCGGCGACGCCGGAGTCGTCGACGGGCCCGCCGGGCTCCTCGCGATCGGCGAGCGCTACCTGTCGCGGCAGACCGCGGCACTCGGCGGCGGCAGCACCGAAATGGCGCGCAACGTCATCGGCGAACGGATACTCGGCTTTCCGCGTGAACTGGCCGCCGACCGGGGCGTGCCCTTCAACCAGGTCAAGCACGGCCGCGGCTGACGTTAGCCACCCAGATCCACGGCAGCGTGCTGCCCTCTCGCAGTGTGGCGCGCTGGCGTCGATCTCGGGGCGGCTACGAGTTCAGCCGCGAAAGTACCTCAGCGACAATCGAATCCGTCGCCACGTCGACCTGCTCCCCCGTCGTCAGATCCTTCACGCCTATGGTACCGGCGTCGATGTCTCGATTCCCGGCCACCAGCGCCAGCCGCGCTCCGGACCGGTCCGCGGCCCGCATCGCGCCTTTGAGTCCGCGATCGCCGTAGGCCAGATCCACTCGCACGCCGGCCGCGCGCAACTGCCCCGCCAGCACCGCCAGGCGCAGTTTGGCCTGCTCACCCAGCGGAACACCGAACACCTCGCAGCGCGCGGTCGGGCGTGCGTCCTTGCCCTCGGCCTGCAACGCCAGCATCGTGCGGTCGACCCCGAGCCCGAACCCGATGCCGGAGAGATCCTGTCCGCCGAGTTCACGCATCAGCCCGTCATATCGACCGCCACCACCGATACCCGACTGCGCGCCCAAGCCGTCGTGCACGAATTCGAAGGTGGTCTTGGTGTAGTAGTCCAGTCCGCGCACCATCCGCGGGTTGATCACATACGGCACACCCAGCCCGTCGAGGTGCGCAAGCACTGTCTCGAAGTGCTGCTTGGCCACATCGGAGAGGTGGTCGAGCATCACCGGCGCATCCGCGGTCATCGCCTTGACTTCCGGACGCTTGTCGTCGAGCACCCGCAGCGGGTTGAGCTCGGCGCGTCTGCGGGTTTCGTCATCGAGGTCGAGCCCAAACAGAAAGTCCTGCAGTAGTTCCCGGTATTGCGGACGGCAGGTGTCGTCGCCCAGTGAGGTGATCTCCAGCCGGAAACCGTCCAGTCCCAGCGACCGGAAACCGGCGTCGGCGATCGCGATCACCTCGGCGTCCAGCGCCGGGTCGTCGATACCGATCGCTTCGACCCCAACCTGCTGCAGCTGCCGGTACCGGCCGGCCTGGGGGCGCTCGTAACGGAAGAACGGGCCCGCGTAACACAACTTGACCGGCAGCGCGCCGCGGTCCAGGCCATGCTCGATCACCGCGCGCACGACGCCGGCGGTGCCCTCTGGCCGCAGCGTCACCGAGCGATCGCCGCGGTCGGAGAAGGTGTACATCTCCTTGGACACCACATCGGTGGACTCGCCGACCCCGCGGGCGAACAGCGCGGTGTCTTCGAAGATCGGCAATTCGATGTCGCCGTATCCGGCGCGGCGGGCGGCGTCGAGCAGACCGGACCGGACGGCGACGAACCACGCCGAATCCGGCGGGTAGTAGTCCGGAACGCCCTTCGGCCCGGAGAACTCAGTCAACGGCGCCACTCCTCCTCATCGCTGCACTCTGCATCGTCGTCGGCGCGCTCACCGGCTCAGCCCTTCGAGGAACGGGTTGGATCGGCGCTCGGCGCCGATGGTGGTGGCGTTGCCGTGTCCTGGCAGCACCACCGTCTTGTCGTCGAGAACCAGCAGCTTGTCGACGATCGAGCACAACAGGTCGCGTCCGCTGCCGCCGAACAGGTCGGTGCGGCCCACCGCGCGCTCGAACAGCGTGTCGCCGGTGAACGCCAGATCTTTGTCGCCCGAAACGCGAAACACCACCGATCCGCGGGTATGGCCGGGCGTGTGGTCGACGGTCACGCTGATACCGGCCAGGTCGATTTTGTCGCCGTCGCGGTCCAGTTCGACGACTTGCTTGGGCTCACGGAAGATCGCGGCCAGCAGCAACTGACCGATCTTGGGCCCGAAGTCCTTGATCGGGTCGGTGAGCATGAACCGATCCTCGGGATGGATGTAAGCGGGGCAGCCGAAGGTGTCGGACACCTTCTGCGCAGACCAGATGTGGTCGATGTGGCCGTGCGTGAGCAGCACCGCCGCAGGTGTGAGCCGATTCTCGTCCAGGATCCGCCGCAATTGACCCATCGCACGCTGGCCCGGGTCGACGATGATGGCGTCCGCTCCGGGGTGCGGCGCCAGCACGTAGCAGTTGCACTGCAGCAACCCCGCGGGAAATCCGGTGATGAACACGTCCTCCAGTTTCCCATCCGAGCCACGGTGGACGGGTCGCGCCACCCCCATTCAGCCTGGGCTGGCACACTCTCTCTGCAGACCCAGCCCGCGAGTACGGAGGAACAGCGTCGGTGCCGACCAACGAACAACGACGAGCCTCAGCCAAGCGCAAACTGGAACGCCAGCTCGAACGCCGCGCGCAACAGGCCAAGCGTCGTCGCCTGCTGACCATCATCGGAGCCTCGATCGCGGCCGTCGTCGTGGTTGCGGCAGCCGCGTACAGCATCTTCGCGACCAACCAGGATCACAAGAACAAGCAGTCCGCATCCAGCAGCAGTTCGTCGGCGAGCAACGGCCCCACCTCCGACGCAGGCGCGCTGCCGACCTTCAAGCCGGCGGCCGACCTTGGCGCCAACTGCCAATACCCAGCCGCGGCCGAACAGCCGAGCAAGCAGGTCAAGCCGCCCCGGACAGGCAAAGTGCCCACCGATCCGGCGGAGGTCAGCGTCAGCATGGTCACCAACCAGGGTCACATCGGCTTGCTGCTGGCGAACAACGAATCCCCCTGCACCGTCAATAGTTTCGCCAGCTTGGCGCAGCAGAAATTCTTCGACGACACCAAATGTCACCGGCTGACCACGTCGCCCACCCTCGGGGTCTTGCAGTGCGGTGACCCCGGCGGTGACGGCACCGGCGGGCCGGGATACAAATTCGCCAACGAGTACCCCACCGACCAGTACCCGCCGGGCGATCCGGCGCTGCAGCAGCCCGTCGTCTACCCGCGGGGGACGCTGGCGATGGCCAACAGTGGTCCGAACACCAACGGCAGCCAATTCTTCCTGGTGTACAAGGACTCTCAGCTGCCGCCGAACTACACGGTCTTCGGCAAGATACAGCAGGACGGTCTGGCCACCCTGGACAAAATCGTCAAGGGCGGTGTGGTCGGGGGCGGCGCGGACGGACCCCCCGCCACCGAAGTCACCATCAAATCGGTACAGCTGGATTGAGGACCATGACGCGAATTCGACTGCTCGCCGTACTCGCGCTGGCGATCGCCGTGTCATCCTGCGCTCAGCACTCGACGGGCACAGCGGCTTCGACCACGGCAAGCAATGCGGCCGTCAGCGCGACGACCTCGGTGCGACCCGCTCCGGTGACCGGCGCTCTCCTGCCGCCGTTCTTTCCGTCCGCCGCTGTGGGTGCCAACTGCCAGTACCCGCCATCCCCCGACGCCGCCAGCAAATCAGCCGCGAAACCGCAAAACGGCAAAATCGCGACCGACCCGGCTCAGGTCGGGCTGACCATCGTCACCAACCAGGGCAGAATCGACCTGCAACTGGCGATGAATGAATCACCTTGCACCGTCAACAGTTTCGTGACCCTGGCGCAGAATTCCTTCTTCGACAACACTGACTGCCACCGGCTGACGACGGCACGGGCGCTGTCTGTGCTGCAGTGCGGCGACCCCAAGGGCGACGGCACCGGCGGACCGGGCTATCAGTTCGCCAACGAATTTCCGACCGATCAGTACCCACCCGGTGAGCCCGCGCTACAGCGACCCGTCGTGTATCCGCGCGGAACGCTGGCGATGGCCAACTCCGGACCCGGCACCAACGGCAGCCAGTTCTTCATGGTGTACCGCGACTCGCTGCTGCCGCCGACCTACACCATCTTCGGCACGATCAGCGAGGCCGGCCTGGCCGTGGTGGACAAGATCGCCGCAGCGGGCGTCGCCGGCGGTGGCGATGACGGTCAGCCCAAAAACGAAGTCACCATCACCTCAGCCCGCCGGACTTGAGCGCTCCACGTAGGTGCGGGCCGCGCGGCGGATGAAGTCCTCGGTTGGCGTTGGGTGCCAACCGAGTTCGCGGGTGGCCTTCTGGTGACTGGCCGGCGAGGTCAGTTCCACGAGTCGGGCGCTCTGCCTACTCATCGGGAAGTCGCGTCGCGTGAGAGCTCCCAGCGCGTCGTTCAGCCAGCCGAGCCCGTACATCACCGCCATCGGGATGCCGAAGCGTGGCGGCCGTGCACCGACCGCTTGCGCCGCGCACGTCATCAGTTCGCGCTGGCTCATGTAACGCTCAGAGATGATGTAGCGCTGGCCGATTCGTCCGTGTTCGGCGGCCAACAACAGTGCGTCGGCGACGTCGTCGATGCCGACCACTTCGGACCCGACGCCGCGAATGTAGATCGGCATCTTGCCCAAGGCGGCGAGCTTGACGAACATTCCTTGCCGCGGTTGATAATCGGGCGGCCCGTACGGATTCGACACGTTGGCGACCACCGCGGGCAGCCCGTGATCGACGACGTAGGAGAGCACCAGTCCTTCGGCCTCGCGTCGCGACGCGATGTAGCTCCCGGCCTCGTCAGACCAGTTGAACGGGGTGTCCTCGTCGACGGTTTCGCCGTTGCGCCCGATCGCGATCGCCCCGATGGTGCTCAGGAAGACGAACCGTCGCAGGTTCGCGTGTACCGCGACGTCCAAGACATGGCGCAGACCCTCGACGTTGGTCTTGAACAGCGGAGCGGGGTCTCGGAGCTCGGCCCGGGTGTCCACGACGCAGTAGTAGACGACCTCGCGGTCTGACATCGCGGCAGCCACAGCGGCTTCGTCGAAAATGTCGCCGTAGCGCCGTTCGACGTTCAGGCCGTCAATGCCCTTGGTGGAGCTTGACTTTCGTAGCAGTACCCGCACGTCGGCACCGCTGGACACCAGATGACGGGTGACGCAGGCGCCGACGTTGCCGCTGGCGCCCATGACCAGAGCTTTCTGCGAAGTCATCGACGGCTGTCAGGCCGCTGACGTTACGCGGTAGACGTCGAAGACACCTTCGACATTGCGGACCACGTCGAGCAGATGGCCCAGATGCTTGGGGTCGCCCATCTCGAAAGTGAAGCGGCTCACGGCCACTCGGTCACCGGAGGTGGTCACCGAGGCGGACAGGATGTTCACCCGCTCGTCGGCCAGCACCCGGGTGACGTCCGACAGCAGCCGGTGCCGGTCGAGCGCTTCGACCTGGATGGCCACCAGGAAGACCGACGACGGCGACGGCGCCCAGTGCACTTCGATGATGCGCTCAGCCTGCTGTTGCAGCGATGTGGCGTTGGTGCAGTCGGTGCGGTGCACGCTGACTCCCCCGCCTCGGGTGACGAAGCCCAAGATCTGATCGCCGGGTACCGGCGTGCAGCACTTGGCCAGCTTGGTCAGAGTTCCGGGAGCACCCGGCACCGCCACCCCGACATCCTCGGTGCTGCGCGGGCGGCGCGGGATGGTCGTCGGGGTGGAGCGCTCGGCCAGATCCTCCTCGGCCTGGTCGATTCCGCCGAGTTCGACCAGCAGTCGTTGCACCACGTGTTTGGCCGAGACGTGCCCCTCGCCGACCGCGGTGTAGAGCGTCGAGACGTCGGTGTAGTGCAGCTCGTTGGCCACCGCGGCCATCGATCCGCCATTCACCAGGCGCTGCAGGGGAAGTCCGCCGCGGCGGACCTCGCGGGTGATCGCGTCCTTGCCGGTTTCCAACGCCTCTTCGCGGCGCTCCTTGGCGAACCACTGCCGGATCTTGGTCTTGGCGCGCGGCGACACCACGAACTGCTGCCAGTCCCGCGACGGCCCGGCGGTGGCCGCCTTCGAGGTGAAGACCTCGACGACTTCACCGTTTTCCAGCTTGCGCTCCAGCGCGACCAGTCGACCGTTGACCCGGGCGCCGATGCAACGGTGGCCGACCTCGGTGTGCACCGCGTAGGCGAAGTCGACCGGGGTCGAGCCGGTGGGCAGCGTGACCACGTCGCCCTTCGGGGTGAACACGAAGATCTCTTGCACGGCAAGGTCGTAGCGCAGCGACTCGAGGAACTCGCCGGGGTCGGCAGCCTCCCGCTGCCAGTCGAGCAGTTGGCGCATCCACGCCATGTCATCGATCTCGGCGGCGGCATGCAGATGTGGCACGCCGTTGCGGCCCTTGGTTTCTTTGTAGCGCCAGTGCGCCGCGATGCCGTACTCGGCGGTGCGGTGCATGTCGCGGGTGCGGATCTGCACCTCCAGCGGTTTGCCCTCCGGCCCGACCACGGTGGTGTGCAGCGACTGGTAGACGCCGTAGCGCGGCTGGGCGATGTAGTCCTTGAACCGGCCCGCCATCGGCTGCCACAGCGAATGCACAACGCCGACAGCGGCATAACAGTCGCGGATCTCTTCGCACAGGATGCGGATGCCGACCAGGTCGTGAATGTCGTCGAAGTCGCGGCCCTTGACGATCATCTTCTGATAGATCGACCAGTAGTGCTTGGGCCGTCCCTCGACGACCGCGTTGATCTTCGACGCGTTGAGCGTGTTGGTGATCTCGGCGCGCACCTTGGCCAGATGGGTGTCGCGCGACGGCGCCCGGCCGGCGACCAGGCGAACGATCTCCTCGTATTTCTTGGGATGCAGGATCGCGAACGACAGATCCTCCAGCTCCCACTTGACCGTCGCCATACCCAGCCGATGTGCCAGCGGCGCAATCACTTCCAGCGTCTCGCGGGCCTTGCGGGCCTGCTTCTCCGGCGGCAGGAAGCGCATGGTCCGCATGTTGTGCAGCCGGTCGGCGACTTTGATCACCAGCACCCGCGGGTCGCGCGCCATGGCGGTGATCATCTTGCGGATCGTCTCGCCCTCGGCGGCGCTGCCCAGCACCACCCGGTCCAGCTTGGTCACCCCGTCGACGAGATGGCCGACCTCGTCGCCGAAATCGTTCGATAACTCGTCCAGGGTGTAACCGGTGTCCTCGACAGTGTCGTGTAGCAGGGCGGCGACCAGCGTGGTGGTGTCCATGCCCAACTCAGCGAGAATGTTGGCCACCGCCAGCGGGTGGGTGATGTACGGGTCGCCCGAGTGCCGCATCTGGGTGGCGTGCCGTCGCTCGGCAACGTCGTAGGCGCGCTGCAGCAGCGACAGATCGGCCTTCGGGTAGAGCTCGCGGTGCACCGCCACCAGCGGTTCGAGCACCGGGTTGAGCGTGCTGCGCTGAGCGGTCATCCGGCGCGCGAGCCGGGCCCGGACCCGCCGGGAGGCACTGCTGGGCGCCTTGAGGCCGATCCCGGGTTCGGCGGCGGGCGGAATGTCAGCGAGCTGCAGCGGCTCAGTGGGCGGCTGAATAGCCGTGCCCTTGTCGTCTGCCACGCCTCTCACCTCCGGAGCCTCAAGGATATCGTCCGCCGCGCTGTGCGCTAGAGAACCGCGACGCTGTGTACCGGTAGCGGCGCTACCAGCTCACGACCGCCCAGCCCGGTCAATTCGATGACCACCGCGGCGATCCTCACCTGGGCGCCCGCCCGTTCGAGCAGCCGCTGCGCTGCGGCAATCGTCCCGCCGGTGGCCAGCACGTCGTCCACGATGACAACGCTGCGGCCGGCCAATTCGATCCCGTCGGCAGGCAGCTCCAGGCTCGCGGTGCCGTACTCGAGCTGATAATCCTCGGTGCGCACCGGCGGCGGCAGTTTGCCGCCTTTGCGGATGGCCAGCACACCGGTGTTCAGCCGGGCGGCGACGGCGCCGCCGATCAGGAACCCGCGCGCATCGATGCCGGCGATCAGGTCAGCGTCCGATGCGACGCCGGCAATCGCGTCGGTCACCGCGGCCAGCCCCTGCGGGTCGGCGAACAACGGGGTCAAGTCTTTGAATTGGATTCCAGGCGAAGGGAAATCGGCGACCTGACGGGTCAACGACGCGATCAGACCGGCGGCCGAGGCGCGGTCGTTCACCGCACCAGGACCCAGCGGTCCATGTTCCATCCGGCGCCCCAGCGGCTGGGATTGGTACCGACGGCATACATCTCCTTCGACGCCAACAAAGTGCGCTGTTGACGGTACAGCGGCAACGTCGGCATATCGGCCCACAGCACCGGCGCGCTCTCGGCCAGCAGCCGGACCAGGTCGCCAGGATCGGCCGACACCGCCAAAGCGCCGATGATTCCGTCGATTTGACCGTTGGCGTAGCCGGACAAATTGTTGCCGTTACCAGTGTGCAGGTCGTAGGCGTCCATCGCCGAGGATCCCGTGGAACCGCTGCCCGCGGCGCCGCCGGTGCTGGCCAGCAGCACGTCGACATGGGCGTCCTTGAGAGTTTGCGGCCCGACGGAACCCGACGTCACATCGGAGACGGTGATGCCGGCCGGTGCGCAGGCCTTGGCGATCGCGCCGACGATGGCGGCCAGGCGGGCGTTGGGCCCGCGGTAGCCGATCCGCACGGCCAGCGGCTTGCCTGCCAACGCCGCCCGCGCCGCCTCAGGATTCGACTTGATGTATTGGCCTGCGGCCGGGACGTTTTCGGCCTGCCCGATGGCGTCGTCGGAAGCGGTGTGCAGTCGCGCGTTGGCGATCGGGGCCATGGCGTCGCGCGCGATGACGTCACGCGGTGTGCACGACGCGACCGCGCGGCGCGCCGCGACGTCTGCCAGCGGCCCGCGTGCGGCGAAGATCAACTGCTCGATGCCATCCGAGGCGGCATCGGTGCGGCGATAGTTGTCCGGTGTGGCCAGCGCGCCCGAGGACCCGGCGGCGACGTCGACGACGTCGGCGCTCTTGTCGTTGACCCGGTCCTGGATGTCGGCCTTCTGCGGCCACACCGTGACCCGTTTGGTCATCGGCTTGGCGCCCCACCAGCGGTCGTTCGCGGCGAGCACCACTGCGCCGCCGTCCAACACCGATTCGATCTTGTAGGGCCCCGACGACGGGAAGTGCTTGGCGACGTCACCCGCCCCGATGCCGGACTTGAGGTTCCAAGTGGTGTTCCACGTCTGCGCGATGCGTCCGATGGCCGCGACATCGTTGCGCAGCAACGCGGCGGTGGTGTCGATGCCCAGTTCCTCAGCGATGACGTGCGACGGCATGATCGTGGTGGCGGTGAACAGCTGGTTGTAGTCGACGATGTTGCGGTCAGGGACGAACGACACCCGCGCTTTCTTCTGGCCCGCCTGGCAGTCGATCGACGTGACGTCGACGTAGCCGGCCTGGCTGGCGGCGTCGAAGCCGGGATACCGGCCCGACTGTGCGGCCCAGGCCAGCACCAGGTCGTCACAGGTGATCGGCTTGCCGTCGGAGTAGACCGCGTTGTCGGCAATCTGGTAGTCGAGCACCAGCGGCGAACCGCCGACGATCGAGATGGTGCCGAAGTCGTGGTCGGCGATGACCTGACCGTCGGGGCCGTGATAGCCGAAACCAGTCAGCGTGCGGGCGAACGCCTGCGCTCCGGCCGAAGCCGCTCCGCTGACCGTGTTGCTGTTGTAGGTGTCCAGTGCGCCGTCGACGACGTAGTTGACCTGCCCTGCAGCGCTTCCCGAACAAGCAGACAATGCGCCCGGGACCACCACTGCAAGCGTGGCCACCAGCCAGCTCGCGGCCGCGCGCCGACGCCAGGCAACCATCGGGCTAGCGTTTGTCCCGCTTGCCGCTCGGACGCGAATGGCGACCGGCGGATTGCCGCACCGGTCGCGCGCCCGGCGCCGGCTTGCTCGGGGCGGACTCACCCTTGGCCGCGAGCGACGCCCGGCTTGCGGCCTGGGCCGGTTCGGCGGGCTCGTCGGGCGCATCAGCGACCGACTCGGCACGAGCCTCACCCTTGTCCGGACCCCGGCGCCGGGCGACGCGGCGGTTGTGCGTCCGCACCAGCTCAGTCCGTTCACGCAGGGTGACCAGCAGCGGGGTGGCGAAGAAGATCGACGAGTAGGTGCCGACGATGATGCCGACGAGCTGGACCAGGGCCAGATCCTTGAGCGTCCCGACGCCCAGCAGCCACACCGCCACCACCATCAGGGCCAGCACCGGTAGCACCGAGATCAGGCTGGTATTGATCGAACGCATGAAGGTCTGGTTGATCGCGAGGTTGGCCTCCTCGGCGAAGGTGCGCCGCGCGGTGTGCTGAAAGCCGTGGGTGTTCTCTTCGACTTTGTCGAACACGATGACGGTGTCGTAGAGCGAGAAACCCAGGATGGTCAGCAAACCGATCACGGTGGCCGGGGTGACCTCGAAGCCCACCAGCGAGTAGACCCCGGCGGTGACGGTCAGGTCGAAAACCATTGTCGTCAAAGCCGAGATCGCCATGAAACGCTCGTATCGAACGGTGATGTACAGGCTGACCAGCACCAGGAACACCACCAGCGCGATCACCGCTTTCTTGGTGATCTGCCCGCCCCACGTCGACGACACCGCCGAGTCGGAGATGGCCTTCTTGCTGGCCTGACCGTCGGGCCCCTTGGGCTGGAACTTGTCGAACAGCGCGTTGCGCAGTTTGTCGGTCTTGTCGTTGGGCAACGCCTCGGACCGAATCTGCACGGTCGCCGATGACCCGCTACCGACGATCACCACCGACTCCGGGTCGTGGCCCAGCGCCTGCCGGAAGACCTCCCCGACCTGGCTGACAGTTGCGTCTCCACGGGGCATCGACATTGTCGTGCCGCCCTTGAAGTCGATACCGAAGGTGAAGCCGCGCACCAGAATGCTGACGATCGCGATCGCGACGATCAGGCCGCTGATCCCGTACCACAGCTTGCGCCGACCGATGACCTCGAATGCGCCGGTGCCGGTGTAGAGGCGGGACAGAAAGCTGTGATGCGGTTGAACGGCGCCGGTGTCCACGCCGGTCGTGCGGACCACTTTTGCGGTATCCGAAGTGATTTCGACGGCCGTCGTGTCGTCAGTGCCGGTCGTGTTCGCTTTTGAGGCCATTGCCGTTATCCCCGCCCCGTCGAATAGGCCCTGGGCTTCAATGCCGCCCGTTCGCGGGCAACCTGCTGGACCGCGCCGAGGCCGTTGAACGCCGGCTTGGCCAGCCTCGACGACTTCGATGCCAGGTACACCAGCGGCCAGGTCACCAGGAACACCACGACGATGTCGAGGATCGTGGTGAGGCCCAGCGTGAACGCGAAGCCCTTCACCTGCCCGATCGCCAGGAAGTAGAGCACGGCGGCGGCCAGGAACGTCACCGCGTTACCCGACACGATCGTCTTGCGGGCCCGACCCCAACCACGGGGAACCGCAGAGCGGAACGTTTTGCCCTCGCGGATCTCGTCTTTGATGCGTTCGAAGAACACCACGAACGAGTCGGCCGTCGTGCCGATACCGATGATCAAACCGGCTATGCCGGCCAGGTCCAGTGTGTAGTTGATATAGCGCCCGAGTAACACCAGAATGGCGAAAACCATTGCGCCTGAGGCAATCAACGACAGTGCGGTCAGCAATCCGAGCACCCGGTAGTACAGCAAGGAGTAGACCAGCACCAGCGCCAATCCGATGGCACCCGCGATCAAGCCCGCTCGCAGCGACGTCAAACCCAATGTCGCCGAGACGGTTTGGGCTTCCGACGATTCGAACGACAGCGGCAGCGAACCGTACTTGAGCACATTGGCGAGCTCGCGTGCCTGAGAACTGGTGAACTGCCCGTGGATTTGAGTCTGGCCGCCGGGGATCGCACCTTCGATCTGGGGCGCACTGACGACCTGTGAGTCCAGCGTGAACGCGGTCTGCGTGCCGATGTGCGCAGCGGTGAAGTCCGCCCAGGTGTTGGCTGCCCCGCTCTTGAACTGCATGTCGACGACGTAGCCGCCGCTGTGCTGGTCCATGCCCGAGGTGGCATTGGCGATCTGATCACCACTGATGATCGACGGGGCCAGCAGGTATGCCTGTTTGTGTTGAGTGTCGCAGGTCACCAGCGGCAGGCTGGGGTCGTCGTTGCCGGCCAGGATGTCGTCCTGCAGGCAGCGGGTGGCCTCGTACTGCAGCGCCAGGAACTGCACACCCTTGTTGGTGCTCTGCCGCCATTCCCGTTCCTTGGCAATGCGTTCGGCGAGGTCTTTTCGCGGATCGGGCGGACTTGGCTGGACCGGAGGAGGGGCGGGCGGTGCCGGCACCGGGTCTTCCGGATACGGCCGGGGCTGCGGCGGGATCCCCGGCTGGCCGCCGGGTGCAGCAGGCGTGTCGCCGGGGGCCTGCCCCGCGTCCGAAGGCGGCGTGCCCTGCGGGAGGACGCCGGGCGTGTTGGGACCGCCGCCGGGTGCGGCACCGCCGGGCAGGCCTCCACGTGGCAGCTTCTGACCGCCCTGCGGTGCAGCTGCGCTCTCGGCCGGCAGCGCGTTGATCACCGGACGGATGTACAGCCGGGCGGTCTGGCCGAGATTGCGCGCCTCACTGCCGTCGGTGCCCGGCACCGTGATGATCAGGTTGTCGCCGTCGACGATGACCTCAGAACCCGAGACACCCAGACCGTTGACGCGGGCGCTGATGATCTCCTGCGCCTGCGACAGTGCCTCGCGTGACGGCCGAGACCCGTCCGGCGTCCGCGCGGTCAAGGTGACCCGGGTGCCGCCCTGCAAGTCGATACCCAGCTTCGGGTTTGCCTGCTTGTTGCCTGTGAGGAACACCAGCAGGTAGACGCCGATGAGCAGAGTCAGGAATACCGCCAGGTAGCGGGAGGGGTGCTCCGGCGCCGAAGGCGATGCCACGTGTTGAATCTCCTCTGCTCCTGCGCGATCCGCTTGCGCGGCTCGTCGCGCCGCTGTGCCTTACGCGCCGATCAGTTCGACTGCACCCGCAAAGGGTACGTGCCAGGCCACCGACCTCAGTCCCTGGGCAGTCGCCCCGGGTCGTCGGCCAGATCGTCGGCCTCTTCGGCAACAGTGTCCAGGATCTCCGGCTCGATGCGGTCCCTTATCGCCAGCTTCATCCACGTTGTGACCACCCCGGGAGCGATCTCGAGGTCCACATCATCGTCGGTGATGCGCCGGATGGTGCCGTGCAACCCAGCGGTGGTGTGGACGCGGTCCCCCACGCGCAGCGACTCGTGCAGATCGATGGTGGCTTGCATCGCGCGCTTCTGCTTTCGGGAGGCGAAATACATAAACGCGCCCATGACGACGAGCAGCGGCAGGAAGACAACCGTTTGGTTCATGACAGCGAAGATCTTTCGTATCGGTCCATATCGGTCACCAGTGTGCCACTAGGCCGTCGTCATGCTGAATCATTGGGCGATGGAGCTGATCGAGACATTGCGAACCACCGGCGCGGTGCGCGACTTCACCGACCAGGCCGTCGACGACGCTGTGCTGGCCCGCGTGCTCGACACCGCCCGCTTCGCACCCAGCGGCGCCAACGCACAGGCGTGGCGGGTGGTGGTCGTCAAAGACGCGGCGAACCGTCGGCGGCTGCGGGACTGCTACGTGAAGGGTTCCCGGCAATACACGGCGCTGGCCGCCGCCGGTTTGCGGCCGTGGTCGCCGACCAGCGACCGCGACGCCGAAGCGCGTGCTTTGGCCACCGAAAACCCTGGCGGCGTAGGGGATTTCGCGGAGAAGTTCGACGAAGTGCCGGTACTGCTCGCACTGTTCGCCGACCTGTCGATGTTGGCGGCGGTGGACCGCGACGCCGATCGGTACACGTTCGCCGGCGGTGCGTCGCTCTACCCGTTCGCGTGGAGCATCGTGTTGGCCGCCCGCGACGAGGGCCTCGGCGGCGTCATCACCACGATCGCGATTCGGGAAGAACAAGAGGTGAAAGCCATCCTGGGCGCGCCTGACGCATTTGCGCTGGCCGCGGTGATCGCCCTGGGGTATCCGGTCCGTCAGCCGCGCCGGTTACGCCGCCAACCGGTCAGCTCCTTCACGACGGTCGATTCGATCGACGGTCGGACATTCGGGGTTTAGATCCGGCCGGAATGTGTTAAGCGTTGACCTGTCGCTTTCCGGCTATCGAGGAGGTCAGGGATGAGAAACGTAATCGGTCGATTGGCAGGTGCCTCGCTGCTCGCGGCGGCGGCCGTGGCGTTCGCGACGCCGTCCGTTGGTTGGGCCGACCCGATCAATTGCGATCCCGGCCAGTACTGGGACCCGACCGGCAATGTGTGCCGGCCGCTGGGCCAAGGTCCGCAGCCACTGAACTGCGACCCCGGCCAGTACTGGGACCCGACGACCAACGTGTGTCGAGAGTTGGGACATACTGCCGCAGGGTGAATTCGGCGTCATCGCCGAGGCTCGGCGGCACTGGATCTGATCGGCCGGGCTCCTCAGCGAGCCTCGCGGCTCGCAACCTCGCAGGGCTAGGCTGCTGACGTGACTCCTGTCGAGCAGAGCCGCCACCTTGTCACCGAAATCCCCGGTCCGACGTCGCTGAAGCTGACCAAGCGCCGGGCCGCGGCGGTGTCGGCCAGCGTGGGGCAGACCATGCCCGTGTTCGCGGCCCGCGCCGCCGGCGGCATCGTCGAGGACGTCGACGGCAACCGGCTGATCGACCTCGGGGCGGGCATCGCCGTCACCACGATCGGCAACTCCGCACCCCGGGTCGTCGACGCCGTCCGTGCCCAGGTCGCCGACTTCACCCACACCTGCTTCATGGTGACGCCGTATGAGCAGTACGTCGCCGTGGCCGAACATCTCAACCGGCTCACCCCGGGCTCGGGTGAGAAGCGGTCGGTGCTGTTCAACTCCGGCGCCGAGGCGGTGGAGAACGCCGTCAAGATCGCGCGCGCCTACAACCGCAAGCAAGCCGTCGTGGCGTTCGACCACGCCTACCACGGCCGCACCAACATGACGATGGCCTTGACCGCCAAATCCATGCCCTACAAGAGCGGGTTCGGGCCGTTCGCGCCGGAGATCTACCGGGCGCCACTGTCTTATCCCTTCCGGGACGGGCTGATCGACAAGGAAATGGCCACCGACGGCGAGTTGGCCGCTCGCCGCGCGATCGACGTCATCGCCAAGCAGGTCGGCGCGGCCAACCTGGCCGCGGTCATCATCGAGCCGATCCAGGGTGAGGGCGGGTTCATCGTGCCGGCCGAAGGGTTCCTGCCCACGCTGCTGGACTGGTGTCGCCGCAACGACGTGGTCTTCGTCGCCGACGAAGTGCAGACCGGGTTCGCCCGGACCGGCGCGATGTTCGCCTGCGAGCACGAGGGTATCGAGCCCGATCTGATCTGCATCGCCAAGGGCATCGCCGACGGGCTGCCACTGGCCGCCGTCACCGGTCGCGCCGAAATCATGGACGCACCGCACGGCAGCGGCCTGGGCGGCACGTTCGGCGGCAACCCGGTCGCCTGCGCGGCCGCGCTGGCCACCATCGAAACGATCGAAGCCGACGGACTCATCGAGCGGGCCCGTCAGATCGAGCGGCTGATGAAGGACCGCCTACTGGCGCTGCAAGCCGCCGACGACCGCATCGGCGACGTGCGGGGTCGCGGCGCGATGATCGCCGCCGAATTCGTCAAACCCGAGACCGCAGAGCCCGACGCTGCGTTGACGAGTGCACTGGCCACCGCCGCCCACGCGGCCGGCGTCATTGTGTTGACGGCAGGGACGTTCGGCAACGTGGTGCGCTTCCTGCCGCCGCTGAGCATCAGCGACGAACTACTCACCGAAGGTCTCGACGTGCTGGCCGGTCTGCTGGCCGAACTCTGAGCGCCTTCAACCAGTTAGCCACCTCACACTTTCCACATTGTCGGCAGTTACGGAAATATCGTTACCTTTGCTAACGTAGTAGTCATTAGGTGCAACGCCGCACCGCCACGATTTCCCCAAAATCTTCAGTTGTGAGGTTCTCCCATGTCGATCGACAACCAAGAAGCTCTCGACCGCCGAGCCGTCGAGCTGGCCGCCAACGATTCCGAGTTCGCGGCCGCGCGACCAGACCCGGCCGTCAGCGACGCCATCGCGGCTGCCGCACCGCACCTCCCCGACGTCGTCAAAGCCGCGCTGGAGGGTTACTCCGACCGGCCCGCACTGGCCCAGCGCGCCTACGAGCTGGTCACAGATCCCCAAACCGGACGTACCTCCGCCACGCTGCTGCCCTGGTTCGACAAGGTCACCTACGGCGAGCTGGCCGACCGGGTCGGTGAGTTGTCCCGAGCGCTGACCGACGGCCTGATCGCCGCCGGCGACCGGGTCTGCGTCCTCGGCTTCACCAGCGTCGACTACACCACGATCGACATCGCGCTCGGCGTGGCCGGCGCCGTCTCGGTGCCCCTGCAGACCAGCGCGGCGATCACACAGTTGCAGCCGATCGTCCTCGAAACCGAACCCACCGTGTTCGCGGCCAGCGTCGACTACCTGTCCGACGCCGTCGATGTCATCCTCGCCGCCGCCGATGCCGGCCACACGCCCGGACACGTGGTGGTCTTCGACTACCGCGACGAGCTCGACGAGAATCGTGAGGCACTACGGGGTGCACAACAGCGCCTGGCCGAGCTCAACGTGACCGTCGAGACGCTCAACGACGTCCGCGACCGTGGCGCTGCGTTGCCCGCCGCCGCCACCGAGTCCGGCGAGGACGACCCCCTGGCGCTGCTGATCTACACCTCCGGCAGCACCGGCGCCCCCAAGGGCGCGATGTACCCGCAGAGCAACGTCGCCAAGATGTGGAACCGCTCGGCCAAGAACTGGTTCGGGCCCAGCGCTGCCTCGATCAGCCTGAACTTCATGCCGATGAGCCATGTCATGGGTCGCGGCACCCTGTACGGCACGCTCGGCAACGGCGGCACCGCTTACTTCGCCGCCAAGAGCGACCTGTCGACATTGATCGAGGACCTGCGCTTGGTGCGGCCCACCGAGCTGAACCTGGTGCCGCGGATCTGGGAGATGCTCTACAGCGAATTCCAGAGCGAGGTCGGCCGACGGACCGCCGAAGGCGTCGCGCGCGACACCGCGGAGTCCCAGGTGCTGACAGAACAGCGCCACGAACTGCTCGGCGGGCGATACATCTTCGCCATGACCGGATCCGCACCGATCTCTCCCGAGCTGCGCAAGTGGGTCGAGTCGCTGCTGGAGATACATCTGGTGGACGGCTACGGCTCGACCGAGGCCGGCATGGTCCTGCTCGACGGAAAGATCCAACGCCCACCGGTGGAGGACTACAAGCTGGTCGATGTTCCAGACCTCGGCTACTTCGCCACCGACCGGCCGCATCCGCGGGGCGAGCTGCTGCTCAAGACCCCGAACATGTTCCCCGGTTACTACAAGCGACCCGAGACGAGCGCCGGCGTGTTCGACGAGGACGGCTACTACCGAACCGGCGACGTGTTCGCGGAGGTCGCTTCCGACCAGTTGGTCTATGTCGACCGTCGCAACAATGTGCTGAAGCTCGCGCAGGGTGAGTTCGTCACGCTGGCCAAGCTCGAAGCCGAGTTCGGCAACAGCCCGCTGATCCGCCAGATCTACGTCTACGGAAACAGCGCGCAGCCTTACCTTCTGGCGGTTGTCGTGCCGACTGACGACACTGCGTCGAAGGCGCAGATCGCCGAGTCGTTGCAGACCGTCGCCCGCCAGGCGAACCTGCAGTCCTACGAGGTGCCGCGTGACTTCATCGTCGAGACCACCCCGTTCACCCTGGAGAACGGGCTGCTGACCGGTATCCGCAAGCTGGCGTGGCCGAAGCTCAAGCAGCATTACGGTGAGCGCCTCGAGCAGCTGTACGCCGACTTGGCCGAAGGCCAGGCGAACGAACTGTCCGAGTTGCGGCGCAGCGGCGCCGACGCCCCGGTGCTGCAGACCGTCAGCCGGGCCGCGGCGGCGATGCTCGGTGCGGCCAAGTCCGATCTGACGCCCGACGCCCACTTCACCGACTTGGGTGGAGACTCGTTGTCCGCGTTGACATTCGGCAACCTGCTACACGAGATCTTCGGGTGCGACGTGCCGGTCGGCGTGATCGTCAGCCCGGCCAATGACCTGCAAGCCATCGCCACCTACATCGAGGGCGAGCGACACGGCAGCAAGCGGCCCAGCTTCGCCACGGTGCACGGCCGCGACGCCGTCGAGGTGCACGCCGGTGACCTGACGCTGGACAAGTTCATCGACGCCGCAACGCTGTCCGCGGCGGCCGAGCTGCCCGCGGCCCCCACCGAGGTGCGCACTGTATTGCTCACTGGCGCAACTGGATTTCTCGGCCGTTACCTGGCGCTGGACTGGCTGGAGCGGATGGACCTGGTCGATGGCAAGGTGATCGCCCTGGTGCGCGCGAAGTCACATGAGGACGCGAGGGCGCGGCTGGACAAGACGTTCGACAGCGGAGACCCGAAGCTGCTGGAGCATTACCGGTCGCTGGCCGCCGACCACCTCGAGGTCATCGCCGGCGACAAGGGCGAGGCCAACCTCGGCCTCGACGATGCGACCTGGCAGCGGCTGGCGGACACCGTCGACCTGATCGTCGACCCGGCCGCCCTGGTCAACCACGTGCTGCCATACAGCGAGTTGTTCGGTCCCAACGCGGTTGGCACTGCCGAGCTGCTGCGGATCGCGCTGACCAGCAAGCTGAAGCCCTTCACCTACGTGTCGACGATCGGTGTGGGCGACCAGATCGCACCCGGCCGCTTCGTCGAGGACGCCGACATCCGGGAGATCAGCGCCACCCGCAAGATCAACGACGGCTACGCCAACGGTTACGGCAACAGCAAGTGGGCCGGCGAGGTCTTGCTGCGCGAAGCCCACGACCTGTGCGGCCTGCCGGCGGCGGTGTTCCGCTGCGACATGATCCTGGCCGACACCACGTACGCGGGCCAGCTGAACCTGCCGGACATGTTCACCCGGCAGATGCTCAGCCTGGTCGCCACCGGCATCGCGCCTGGCTCGTTCTACGAGCTCGACGCGGACGGCAACCGCCAACGCGCCCACTACGACGGGCTGCCCGTGGAATTCATCGCCGAGGCGATTTCAAGCCTGGGAGCCCAGGCGGTGGATGAATTCCAGACCTACCACGTGATGAATCCATACGACGACGGCATCGGCTTCGACGAGTACGTCGACTGGCTGATCGACGCCGGGTACTCGGTCCAGCGGGTGGGCGACTACGACGCCTGGCTGCAGCGATTCGAGATGACGCTGCGGGCACTGCCCGAGCGGCAGCGCCAGTACTCGCTGCTGCCGCTGCTGCACAACTACCAGCATCCGCAGACTCCGATCAACGGGTCGATGGCTCCGACCGATCGGTTCCGCGCCGCGGTGCAGGACGCGAAAATCGGTCCGGACAAGGACATTCCACATGTCACGCAGCCGGTGATCGTCAAATACATCACCGACCTGCAACTGCTCGGACTGCTCTGACAGACGCACGCGAAGCCCCCATCCCGAGATGGGGGCTTTCGCTTAGGGCACGACGAGGTCCGGAAGGCCAATGGCGGCGAAGAAGTCGGCAGCGAGGTCGGTGCTCCACGCGTGCAGGTCAGCCCCGATCGCCGCGAAATCAGCTGCGATCGAAGGCAGGGTGGCGGCATCGGAGGCGCCGGTCGGACTTATTTCCAGCGCCAGCAGGAGTTGGTTGTACAACGCTGACAAATCATTGACGTTGGCGCTGTCGATGGTGAAGTACGTCGTCATCCCGTCGGTCGTCTCAGTAGCCGAGGCAATTTCGCTCGGAGTCAGACCAAGGTATTCCAGGTGTTCGGTGAACATGCCGTAGGTGTTGGCGCCGTCGTCCCAGTTTGTCCAGCCATCTCCCGTCAGGCCGTACACCTCGGTGGGGTAAAGGTTGTCGGGTGTGGTGGCACCCAGCACGGGAGCGGTAACACCCAACTGGGCCAACAGTTCAGTCGTGGGCTGCTGCCACGACTCGGGCAGCGAATCGATGAACGAATTCAGGAACCCGCCCTCGGCAGATGCGCTGTCGCCCACCATGACGAAATTCAGATCATATGAGGGGATCTGGTCGGCCGCCAGCTGCTGCTCAGCCAATCCCTCTTCGACCGCGCCCTCGGAGTAGCCGAAGACGTAGAGCGGATCTGATGCACTCAAATCGCCGGCGAGGTAGTCACTTTCGATCGCTTGCACCAGAGCTTGCACGCCGGGCCCGACGTTGGCTACCTCGTTCCCCGCATCCGGTGTGAGGAAAACCGTCGCGGTGCCGTCGAACCCGTTCGGTGCCAGATAGAGGTCATTGGCGGCGTCGGCGTACAACTGATTTGCCGCCGGAACGAGAACCAATGCGTCGTTGCTATCGGTGCTGGTCAATACGTAATCCGAGCGATAAATCTTGTTGATCGTCGTTGAGTGCGGCGATCCGATTGTCAAATAGAGTGACCCAATTATGGGCAATGGCAGCGTCAACGCCGCGGCGGCGACCGCTCTGCGCATCAATCGTCCTCTGTTATCTCGGGCACGGTTTCGGCCCGAGAAATGCGTCGCGTAAAGCTCGTCATGGTCGGACTGCGCCCCCCGCCGCCGGTAACGGTCGGGCCCAGATGCCGGGGAGTTTACCGCGCCGCATCGCCGGGACAAGGCAAATCGGACGCCGTGAGCACAAGAAAGGAATCTCCCATGCAAGCGGCCTTCGCCGGCGGTACCGACAGGCCCAGACCCTCCTCGGCTTCACCCGCGCCGAGCTAGCACATCGGTCAGCGTTTCACTCGAAAACCGAACGACCGCAGGCGTATTCGCTCGCCGGTAAGTCGATCAACTGCCTGCTACGCCAGCCTTGCGCCGATGGAACACACCGCCGCTGCTCGCACGCCGGTGGCGTCGCGGCGCGGACGTCAGCGCCTGAGTTCGGGCCGACTCTGCGAAAGCGTCGAAAGTATCGTCGGCCGAAGACAGTTCGGTTCGACGGGCGTATTCCACGTCGCGAGCCGTGCGGACCGACATGCGCGCCAGCACCGCTGCACCGAAGAAGACGATGAGTGCGCCCAGCCCGGAGAAGGACGCGATCTCGATCGCTGCGCGCTTGGCGTCCGTCGCGGCGATCGGGTGGCCGACGTCGCCGAGGCGAAGCGTCGACGCCAGCGAGCGGCCGACCACGAACCACGCTCCCGCGATGACCGCCAACCAGCCGCCGAACATCGCCGTCGCCCGGTTGCCCGACACGAGCAGAAGGAAGCCGCCCACCGCCGCGACGACGCCGGGGAACACCTCCAGCCACGCACGCGCGGTGCTCCACACCCACACTTCACCGGGCGTGTACGCGAAACGAAAGTACGGCCCGACGAATGGGACCAATGCCCCCCACACGCCTAGGATGATCAGCAGCAATCCGCTGACCGCTCCGCGGCTGCGCGGCATGTGCAGGGCGCCGAAGCCTGCCTGCGAACCATTCATACGAGTTCTCCTCAAACAGTGGACACCGAAGTGTCAAGCGCGTGCTGAGTACCCCCTCGCGACGACGCAATACCGGTGCCGTCAACGCGCGTGTCACGCTAGCCGCCGCGCCTTAGATCCACCTCAGAGGCAACGGAAGTCCGACGCCGACGGGCAACGACACGATGTGGTGTCACAACGGGTCTTCCATCGTTTACGAGCTAGGCAGCCAAACGCAGCAACTGCTGAGTTTATTCAGGATAAGAAGCTAATGAAGGCCCGCGACAAGTAGCACGATCGCGATCGCCGGGAATGTGCCCTGCGTCAACGCCGCCCTGGCCTTATCCGGGGCCGACGCCAGCAATACGACCGCTGCCGCCGCCATGGACCCGACGCCGGCCAAGATGAGCGCCGCACCGATGCCGCGATGCCCGACTTCGACGGCGCCGACACCGATGCCAGTGACGATCGCCAGGAAAAGATTGTAAAAGCCCTGGTTGAACGCCAGCAGCTTAGTGGTTTCGGCTTCTTCGGCCGTAGTGCCGAACGCGGCGCGAGTGCGTTTGCTGGTCCAGGTCAGCGACTCCATCGTGAAGATGTAGACGTGCAGCAACGCGGCCAGAGCTGCGAATACCAGTGCGGCGGTGATCATTGCGCCTCCTTTTCCCGATGGCGGCGAACCGCTACTCGAACAGTCCGGGCTGCCCTAACCCGCTGGCCCGCGGGGGCGGCGTCATTCCCAGGTGGGTCCACGCCTGCGGGGTGGCGACCCTGCCGCGCGGCGTGCGCGCGATCATCCCGGCCCGCACCAGGAAAGGCTCGCACACCTCCTCCACCGTGGTGGCCTCTTCGCCAACAGCGACCGCGAGCGTGGACACCCCGACCGGACCGCCGCCGAAGCTGCGGGTCAGCGCCGTCAGCACCGCCCGGTCCAGCCGGTCGAGGCCGAGCTCGTCGACGTCGTAGACCGCTAGGGCCGACTTGGCGACGTCGCGGGTGATCACGCCGTCGGCGCGCACCTCGGCGAAGTCGCGGACGCGGCGTAGCAGCCGATTGGCGATCCGCGGGGTGCCCCGCGAGCGACGGGCGATCTCCGCGCCGGCTTCTGCCCCCAGTTCGATTCCGAGGATTCCCGCGGAACGGCCCAGAACCCGTTCGAGTTCGGCGGGTTCGTAGAAGTCCATGTGTGCGGTGAAGCCGAACCGGTCGCGCAACGGGCCGGTCAGCGCGCCAGAGCGGGTGGTCGCGCCCACCAGCGTGAACGGCGCCACGTCCAGCGGAATCGACGTTGCCCCAGGGCCTTTGCCGACGACAACGTCGACCCGGAAGTCCTCCATCGCCAGATACAACATCTCCTCGGCGGGCCGGGCGATGCGGTGAATCTCGTCGATGAACAGCACGTCGTGCTCGACGAGGTTGGACAGCATCGCGGCCAGGTCGCCGGCGCGCTCCAGCGCCGGGCCCGACGTCACCCGCAGCGACGTGCCCAGCTCGGCGGCGATGATCATCGCCAGCGACGTCTTACCCAAGCCAGGCGGACCGGACAGCAGGATGTGATCCGGTGTGCCGCCACGATTTTTGGCACCCTCGAGGACCAGCTGCAGCTGTTCGCGCACTCGGGGCTGGCCGATGAACTCCCGCAACGAGCGCGGCCGCAGGCTGGCATCGACATCACCTTCGCCGACGGTCAGCGCGGCGCTTACCTCCCGATCCTCGACGTCGTCATCGTCGGGTGGACTCACTTCGTCTTCCCCAGCATCGACAACGCGGATCGCAGCGCCGTGGATGTGGTGGCCTCCGGCTCGTTGGCCAGCACCTTGTCGGTCGCCTCCTCGGCCTGCTTGAGCGCAAAGCCAAGTCCCACAAGGGCTTCCACCACAGGACTGCGGACGCTGTGGCCGTTCAACGACGGCGACGCCCCAGCGGTTGCTATCGGACCGATCTTGTCGCGCAGTTCCAGCACCAGTCGCTCGGCACTGCGCTTGCCGATACCCGGCACCCGGGTCAGCGCGTTGACGTCGCCGTCGGCGAGCGCATGACGCAACGCCGTCGCGTCGTAGACCGCCAAGGTCGCCAGCGCGATCTTGGGTCCGACGCCGGAGACACCCAGCAACGTCAAGAACAGGTCGCGGGCGTCGCCGTCGGGAAATCCATAGAGCGTCATCGAATCTTCGCGGACGATCATCGCCGTGATCAACCGCGCTTCACTGCCGCGGCGCAGCGTCGCAAGCGTGGACGGCGTCGCCATCAACTTGTAGCCGACACCGGATGCCTCGATCACGACGTGATCGAGTGCGATGTCGAGGACCTCACCGCGAATCGAGGCGATCAACGTGCTGCCTTCACTTTCGCCGCGAACTTCTTGCGCTGCTCGGCAACCTTGGCCTCGGCTTCGGCCATCCGCGCGATCATCGGCGCACGCCAGCAATGACAGATGGCCAGCGCCAATGCGTCGGCGGCGTCGGCGGGCGTTGGCTTGGCTTGCAGCCCAAGGATTCTGGTGACCATCGTGGTGACCTGAGCCTTGTCGGCGCGGCCGTTGCCCGTCACGGCGGCCTTGACCTCACTGGGTGTGTGGAAGTGCACGTCGATGTTGCGTCTGGCGGCCGCGAGCGCGATCACGCCGCCGGCCTGCGCCGTCCCCATCGCGGTGTTGGCGTTCTGGTTGGCGAAGACCCGCTCGATCGCGATGACGTCCGGCATATGGGTGTCCATCCAGTGGTCGACGGTGTCGCTGATCGCTAGCAAGCGACGGTGCAGCGGATCGTCGGCTGGGGTCCGGACGACGTCGACATCGAGCGCGATGATCTGGCGTCCCCGGCCGTTCTCCACCACGGAGAGCCCGCACCGCGTCAGCCCCGGATCGACGCCCATCACGCGCACCTTGGTCTCCTATTTTACGAACGCTTGTTCGATGAAACAGTAGCGTGCGATAGCGACATCCTGATGCAACGACACGACGCTTGGCCGGGAACCTGGATCCGTCGAGCCGAACGGGCCATTTCAGCAAGTCTTGAAGCTTGACCGGACATCGTTGACCTGCAGTGACGTCGTGTTTCGCAGTGGCGATATCTGAGCACGCTACGGTCGCGCTTGCGCCCTGGCATGGTGAAGGATCACAACGGCGGCGGGTCGCCTGGGCCGGCGCAGTCCTGGCTTCGGGGTGAGCCGCCGGCCGAAGCACCGAGGTGTGACGAGCGAGCAACTTGCGCGAAAGTCACTCTTTCGGAGACTTGAGATCACGTCCCCGCCTGCGAGCAGGCGCAAATCGCCTGCTAGACAGGCAGAACGATGGCTAATAATCCCGCATCAGAAAACGTGTGTGGCACATAATGGGCGGACCCGACATGCCTGTAGAGGAGCCAGCACCGACGTGAACGATCCTAAAGCTGACGTCGTCTCCCGCCAGTACGAGCGGTGGCGGTATCCAGAACCCATACAGGACCTCGAGGCCTGGCTTCGTGGTAGCTGGCAATGGTTTGACCCTAGTCATGCATCCCGGATCTTTTGGCCGGACCGCGAATACAAACGCGACCTCGATATTCTGATTGCCGGCTGCGGCACCAATCAGGCCGCGGTTTTCGCGTTCACCAACCCTGACGCGAAAGTGGTGGGGGTCGATATCAGCCAGCCGTCCCTGGATCACCAGCAGTACCTCAAGGACAAGCACGGGTTGTGGAACCTGGATCTTCGTCTGCTACCGATCGAAGAACTGCCCACGCTTGGAATGGATTTCGATCTCATCGTGTCCACCGGCGTGCTGCATCACATGGCTGATCCGGCAGCGGGCATGAAAGCGCTCGCCGCATGCTTGCGGCCCGATGGCGCGATCGGCGTCATGCTGTATGCGAAGTATGGCCGCCTCGGCGTCGAGATAATGGAATCGGTCTTCCGCGACTTTGGGCTCCGCCAAGACGATGCGTCAGTGCGCGTAGTCAAAGAAACGATCTCGTTACTGCCGGCTGATCACCCGGCCCGAAGCTACCTGAAGATCTCGAACGATTCGCAGTACGACGCCGTCCTGGTCGACACATTTTTGCACGGTAGGGCCCGAAGTTACTCAGTCGACGACTGTCTGGACCTGGTCTCAAGTGCCGGACTCGAGTTTCAGGGCTGGCTTCTCAAAGCGCCGTACTATCACCACGATCTGCTGACGGCGGCGCCCGAATTCTATCCAGTCCTCAGCGCGTTACCCGAGCGCAAAATCTGGTCCGTGATGGAACGAATCCACACACTCAACGCCTGCCACTTCTTCCTGGCGTGCCGCACCGACCGGCCACAAGAGTCTTACGCCGTCGACTTTTCCACCAAGGACTCGCTGGATTATGTGCCGCTGATGCGGATGCGGTGTGGGCTCTCCGGTTCTCAGCTTCTTCGTCCGGATTGGCGCATGACCCTGAATGCCGCGCAGTTGCCATTTGTGCAGAATGTCGACGGCACCCGCACGATCGGTGAGATCGCCGCGATCGTGGCTCAAGGCCGCGGTCCGGGGCGAGGCAGAATTGCCGACTTCGAGAAGTTCGGCCGCAAGCTTTTTCAAGCGTTATGGCGCCTGGACTTTCTCGCAATGGGTCTGAACCCACCGAAGTAGTCAGCAACGGCCGTGCCGGCATCGAACGAGAGTGGGCAGAAGGATCGCGGGTAACATTCCACCACCGTCGACGGTCAGGGATATCATCGGCCCATGCCTGAAACGTCGGCGGATCGCACTGACGCTGGTGCCAGCGATAGCCGCAAGACGGTCCCCGTCCCTTTCATAGCTCTGACACTTGCCGTTATCGCGATTGCCATCGCTGCCGCGGCGTGGTTCCGCGCCGGCCACGGCGGCCCGAGATTCAACGATAGCCAAGTCGCACAAGCGAAGACAAATGTCTGTGCTGCTTATGTGACGGTTCGCAAGGGAGTTGTCGAGAACACTCATATGGTGACCCCCAATCGTGACGACCGGACCAGCCAGCTTGCGGTGGCCGCCAATGCTCGGTTAGCCCTCTTGGGTGGCGGCGGTTACCTGCGCGACCGCCTGGCGACTGAGCCCGCGACGCCGGCCGACCTGGCTAAAGCCGCCAGTTCTATGTCCCAGACGATCGAACAACTCGGCGCGAATTACCTTGCTGCAGCTGATAATTCGCTGCAAGACCCGTTGCGAAAAGATCTTGACGGGGAGATCAAACAATTGAATGACATATGCAAATGACTGAGGACCGAGGACTTTCGGCCGCTGCGCGGGCAGCTGAACCGGCGCAGGTTGACCGCGTCCACACGGTAATTATGCTAGCGGACAACGCATTTCAGAGTCTCTGGCGAGCCGTCGCTCCGAGCGTGGTTGCCGGCGCTTTCCTGGCTGCTGCGATCGGGCCCGCGGCCATTGAGCCGGATGCCAGCGCCGATGCGGCCGTACTCGCCATCGGCACCGGCAGCGGATTTCCGACCCCGGCCCTCGCGGTCGCTGCGGCTAAAGACCCGAACGGCAACGGCGGCCAAGGCGGCGCCGGCGGCAGTGGCGGCGCAGGCGGTAAAGGCGGAGCCGGAGGCAGCGGCGGCGCCGGCGGCAACGGCGGAGCGGGCGGTAAAGGCGGAGCCGCAGGACCGGGCGGCCAGCCTGGCGAGGGAGGCGAGGGAGGCGCCGGTGGCGCGCCCGGCTCGCCCGGCGGAGCACCCGGGCTTCCCGGTGAGCACGGCCGGCCCGGAGGCTGAAAATCGTTGGCTCCAGATGCGTTCGTCTCGCCTCAAGAGGACGGGATCCAACATCTACTGAGCCCGTCCCAAATCAGCTAACATCGCTGCAATCAGACGGCTCGATGCCCGTAGCAGAGCCACGGACGTGAGGTCGGGAGCGTGCGATGGCATCGATCCACTTCATCTCGGGCCTGCCGCGCTCGGGCTCGACTCTGCTAGCGGCATTACTGCGCCAAAATCCAAATTTCCAGGCGGGAATGTCTGGTCCGCTGGCCGGGTTGTTCGGCGCCCTGCTTCGAGAGATGAGCGCGCGCAACGAATTTTCGGTGTTCCTCGACGACGCAAAACGTCAGCGCATCGTCCATGGGTTGTTCGACAGCTTCTACGCCGACAACACTGCCAACGTCATCTTCGACACCAGTCGGGCGTGGTGCGCGTGGATGCCTGCGATCGCGCAGCTGTTTCCCGATGCGAAAGTGATTGCCTGCGTTCGCGAATTGCCCTGGGTGATCGACAGCATCGAACGCATTGTCCAACGCAACGTCTTTAGTCCATCGTCGATCTTCAACTACAACCCGGGCGGCACGGTCTACACCCGCGCCAACGGCGTCGCGGGCCAAGACGGCATGGTCGGCGCGCCCTACGACGCGCTCAAGCAAGCGTGCTACGGGCCGCAGAAAGACCGCCTGCTGCTGATGCAATATGAAACCCTGACCACCGACCCGGCCAAGACGATGCACGCTATCTACGAATTCCTCGACGAGCCCTTCTACGAACACGACTTCGGCCACGTCGATTACGACGTCACTGAGTTCGACGAGCGTGCCGGCACTCCGGGACTGCACACTGTGCGCCGTGTGGTCAAGGCCGAGCCACGCGACACGTTGCTGCCGCCGGACTTGTTCAATCGCTTCGTCCACGACGCCTTCTGGCGCGATCCGGCGCGGATCCCCCAGGGCCTGCGCGTCGTTTGAGGACCCGCTCGGAAAGCGGCGCACGCTGTAAATTCACGCACGAGCACACTAAGGGTTAACTGATAAACACTTAGCTTTTCTTATTATTGCGGTGGGCGCGTAATCGGTACAACCGTGGCCAACGAACGGCCTAAGCGCTGGTCCAGCGTTACCAGATCTTAGCGGGAGATTTGTCCATTTTCTTGGACACAGCCGTGACCCAAGCGTTACCTTAGCGGAGCCTGAGTAAACGATCTGCGCGGAGAGCGCCCGATGTCCCGTCATACCCGCAGTAAACGCGATCGACAAGCGCGCCACGCCAAGGCGCATCGTCAGCGTCGAGCGCTGGGACTGGGAACGGGCGCCGGGGCCGTACTGGCGTTCGGGATGGGTCAGTTGGCCACGCCGCCAACTGCACATGCCGATGGGTTAGATCTGATCATCGACCAGGTCATCAACTCGATCTCCAACTCCAGCGCCGCGGTGTTCGATCCTTTGATCGGTGTGGCGGACCCCGTGTCCGGAGTGGATCTTGGGACCATTGGGTTCAGCATTGCTGACGTCGCCAGCGCCACCACCACGGCCGGTGACTCGACCGCGGCTTTGCCGTCGGATTGGCTGACGGCACTCGTCTCGACACCGGAAGCGCTGTCCGCCTCGGCCTCGTCGTCAGATCCGTTGTCCGCGTTGGCTTCATCGTCATCGGATGCCGCCTGGTCTGCCTGGTTCGACGAAATGGTCTACGACCCGCTACACACCGACATCGAGAACTGGATCAACAGCCCGTTCGGTGAGCAGGTCGACGGGTTCATCAACACGGTCTCCGGGCAGTATCTGGTCGGCGACGGATCTGCGGGCACGGCGGCCGACCCGGATGGCGGCAACGCCGGCCTGTTGTTCGGCGACGGCGGTAACGGCTACGGCCCCGACGGCGACGGCGGGAACGCTGGGTGGTTGATTGGCAACGGCGGCAACGCTGGTGACTCCATCGACGACGGGACCCTCGCCCTAACCGCGGACCCCACCGCCATGTCACCGGCAGACCAGTTGGCCGATCCGGCCCCGATCAACGGCGCGGCAGGTACCGGCGGCAACGCGGCCTTCCTCTTCGGCAACGGCGGTAACGGCACCGACGGTGGTGCCGGACAGTACGGCGGCAACGGCGGCGACGGCGGATCGGGCGGCGCCGGTGGGTTCTTCTTCGGCAACGGCGGCGACGGCGGCGACGGCGGTGCCGGTGGAGCCGGAACCGCGACCAATCCCGACGGCGGAACCGGCGGCGCCGGCGGCGCAGGGGGCGCCGGTGGGCTGTTTTTCAGCAGCGGCGGGGAAGGCGGCCAGGGTGGGGCCGGCGGGGCGGGCTACACCCCCGATGGGGCATCGGCCGGGCAAGACGGTGCGACAGGCGGGGCCGGCGGGGCCGGCGGGGCCGGCGGCACCGGCGGCAACGGCGGGGCCGGCGGCTACATCTTCGGGCCGGGCGGCAACGGCGGCCTCGGCGGCGTCGGCGGGACTGGCGGCGGCGGCGGTGACGGGGGCGACGGCGTGGATGCCACCACGGCGGGCGCCAGCGGTAGCAACGGCGGAGATGGCGGCGAGGGCGGGCAGGGCGGCGTTGGTGGCGCTGGCGGTGACGCCGGTAAAGGCTCCCTGGCCAGTGACGGCGTCAACGGCAGCGGCGGTGCTGGCGGCGTCGGTGGTAACGCGGGAACACCCGGGGACGGCGGCACCGGCGGAGCCGGCGACGCCGCTGACCCCAACGGCGGCACCGGAGGCAACGGCGGCGACGCCGGAACAGCAGGAGATGGCGGCACGGGCGGGGCCGCCGGGACCGGCGGCACGGGCGGCGGCGCTGGCCTCAACGGCAGTGTCGGCGACGGGGTTACGGGTCCAGCCGGTAACGGTGGTCAAGGCGGTGCCGGCTACGACGCGACCGGTACCGACACAGCTGGCGGCACCGGCGGCAACGGCGGCAATGGCGGCAGCATCGGCGACGGCGGTAACGGCGGCAGGGGCGGTAATGGCTCGGCCGGCGCCGACGGCGCGGATGGGTTGGCCCCTGGCGCTTCCGGCGGCGACGGCACTGACGGCGCGAAGGGCGGAGACGGCGGTACCGGCGGCCTGGGTGGCGCGATCTCGGGTGACGGCGGCGCCGGTGGGATCGGCGGCAACGGCGGCACTGGCGGCCAGGGCGGCGCCGGCGTCACCGGTGCAGCCGGGGTCGCCGGGACTGATAACGGCGCGGGTCAGGCCGGTGGTGGCGGCGGTACTGGCGGCAACGGCGGCACAGGCGGCAGCGGAGGGTCCGGCGGCGGTGTCGCCAACGGCGGTTCCGGCCACGCCGGTACCGGCGGCGCCAGCGGAATTACGGGTAGCGGCGGCGTCGGCGGCAGCGGCGGCCAAGGCGGCGGCGGCGCGACCGGCGCAAACGGCACTTCGAGCAGCATCGACGGCACCGCCGGCGGGGACGGCGGCACCGGCGGAAACGGCGGGGCGGGTGGGCTCAACGCCGACGGCACCCACGCCGCCACCGGCAACGGCGGCGCCGGGGGCAGCGGCGGCCAGGGCGGCGCCGGCTACACCGGGGCCAACGGCAACACGGGCGCCGTCCCCGGCGCTGAAGGTGGCGCTGGAAACGACGGCGGATCCGGCGGTGATGGCGGTAACGGCGGGGCGGGCGGCACCGGCACGGTGGCCGGTACCCACGGCGCGGGCGGCACCGGCGGGAACGGCGGCCAGGGCGGCCAAGGGGGCACCGGCGCCCAGGGCAACGACGGATCATCGACGCACGCCGACGGCTATGCCGGCGGCAACGGCGGCAGCGGTGGCAATGGTGGCCAGGGCGGCGTCGGAGGCTACTCGGGCAGTGGGGTCGACGCCGCTGGCGGCACCATGGGCACCGGCGGGCTCGGCGGCACCGGCGGCCAGGGCGGCACCGGGTATGCCGGCACGGCCGGCACCTCGAGCAGCATCGACGGCACCGCCGGCGGGGACGGCGGCACCGGCGGCAACGGCGGCGCGGGTGGGCTCAACGCCGACGGCACCCAGGCCGCCACCGGCAACGGCGGCGCCGGCGGCACCGGCGGCCAGGGCGGCGCCGGCTACACCGGGGCCAACGGCACCGCCGTCGATCCGAACGGCACCAACGGCGGAGCGGGCGGCAGCGGCGGCAACGGCGGACAGGGCGGCACCGGCACCATGGCCGGCGCCCACGGCGCCGGCGGGGTCGGCGGCAACGGCGGCGACGGCGGCGCCGGCGTCACCGGCACGACCGGGAACGAGGGCACCGCGGCCCACCCGGACGGCTACGCCGGCGGAAACGGCGGCAATGGCGGCGACGGCGGAGCGGCCGGCGCCGGTGGCTACTCCGGCAACGGCGTCAACGCCGCCAGCGGCACCATGGGCAACGGCGGAATCGGCGGCTCCGGCGGCCAAGGCGGCACCGGCGCCATGGGACCGAACGGGACCAGCGCCGACCCCGACGGCGGGACCGGTGGCAACGGCGGCCAGGGAGGTAACGCCGGCACCGGCGGCCTCAACGCCGACGGCACCCACGCCGCCGACGGCACCGGCGGGCTCGGCGGCACCGGCGGCCAGGGCGGCACCGGGTATGCCGGCACGGCCGGCACCTCGAGCAGCATCGACGGCACCGCCGGCGGGGACGGCGGCACCGGCGGCAACGGCGGCGCGGGTGGGCTCAACGCCGACGGCACCCAGGCCGCCACCGGCAACGGCGGCGCCGGCGGCACCGGCGGCCAGGGCGGCGCGGGCTACACCGGGGCAAACGGCACCGCCGTCGATCCGAACGGCACCAACGGCGGAGCGGGCGGCAGCGGCGGCAACGGCGGACAGGGCGGCACCGGCACCATGGCCGGCGCCCACGGCGCCGGCGGGGTCGGCGGCAACGGCGGCGACGGCGGCGCCGGCGTCACCGGCACGACCGGGAACGAGGGCACCGCGGCCCACCCGGACGGCTACGCCGGCGGAAACGGCGGCAATGGCGGCGACGGCGGAGCGGCCGGCGCCGGTGGCTACTCCGGCAACGGCGTCAACGCCGCCAGCGGCACCATGGGCAACGGCGGAATCGGCGGCTCCGGCGGCCAAGGCGGCACCGGCGCCATGGGACCGAACGGGACCAGCGCCGACCCCGACGGCGGGACCGGTGGCAACGGCGGCCAGGGAGGTAACGCCGGCACCGGCGGCCTCAACGCCGACGGCACCCACGCCGCCGACGGCACCGGCGGGCTCGGCGGCAACGGCGGCCAGGGCGGCACCGGGTATGCCGGCACGGCCGGCACCTCGAGCAGCATCGACGGCACCGCCGGCGGGGACGGCGGCACCGGCGGCAACGGCGGCGCGGGCGGACTCAACGCCGACGGCACCCAGGCCGCCACCGGCAACGGCGGACAGGGCGGCACCGGCGGCCAGGGCGGCGCGGGCTACACCGGGGCAAACGGCACCAACGACACCACACCGGGCGGTAACGGCGGGGCCGGCAACAACGGCGGATCCGGTGGAACCGGCGGCAACGGCGGCGTCGGCGGCAGCGGTACCGTCGCGGGCGCGCACGGCGCGGGCGGGGTCGGCGGCAACGGCGGAGACGGTGGGTACGGCGGCAGCGGTGCCCAGGGCGCCGACGGCACCACGGCGCATCCCGACGGCTACGCCGGCGGAAACGGCGGCACCGGCGGAAGTGGCGGCCAAGGCGGGGACGGCGGATCGTCGGGCAACGGCGTCAACGCCGCCAGCGGCACCATGGGCAACGGCGGAATCGGCGGCACCGGCGGCCAGGGCGGCACCGGCGTCACCGGGACGGCCGGCACCTCGACCAGTATCGACGGCAGCGCCGGCGGTGACGGCGGCACCGGCGGCAACGGCGGCGCCGGCGGATTCAACGCCGACGGCACCCAGGCCGCGACCGGAAACGGCGGACAGGGCGGCACGGGCGGCCAGGGCGGCACCGGCTACACCGGAACCAACGGTGCCAACGCCACAACGTCGGGCGGCACCGGCCAGGCCGGTAATAGCGGCGGATCCGGTGGAACCGGCGGCAACGGTGGGGCCGGCGGCTCCGGCACCGTTGCGGGTGCGCATGGCGCGGGCGGCGTCGGCGGGACGGGCGGCACCGGCGGGACGGGCGGCAACGGCTATGCGGGCGCCGACGGAACGGCGACTCATCCCGACGGCTACGCCGGCGGCGCGGGCGGCGCGGGCGGCAACGGCGGCCAGGGCGGCGCCGGTGGCTCGTCGGGTAACGGGGTGTACGCCGCGAACGGCAGCCTGGGCAGCGGCGGGGTTGGCGGCAACGGCGCCAACGGAGGCAACGGCTACGCGGGCGCGAACGGAAACACCCCCGGCGCCGACGGCCTGGCGGGCGGCAACGGCGGCGACGGCGGCGACGGCGGGCAGGGCGGCCTGAACGCCGACGGCAGCTATGCGGCGTCAGGCAACGGCGGAAACGGCGGCGAAGGCGGCACCGGTGGCAACGGCCTCACCGGCGGCACCGGCACCAACGCCGTCCCGAACGCCAACGGCACACCCAACGACGGCGGCGCCGGCCAGGATGGCGGCAACGGCGGTGCCGGCGGAAACGGCGGAACCGGCGGCACCGGCACCGTCGCTGGCACTCACGGTGTCGGCGGTGTGGGCGGCAACGCCGGCGCAGGTGGTACCGGCGGCAACGGCTCCGTCGGCGTCGACGGCTATGCCGAGCACCCGGACGGCTTCGACGGCGGCGACGGCGGCGAGGGCGGCAACGCCGGCGTTGGCGGCGCCGGCGGCGACTCGGGAAACGGCCTCACTGCGGCCAGTGGTCAAGACGGCGCCGCGGGTACCGGCGGCAACGGCGGCGACGGCGGAACCGGCATGGCCGGCCAAGACGGCGACTCGAGCAGCCCCAACGGCACCGCCGGCGGTAACGGCGGCGCCGGCGGCAACGGCGGCCTGGGCGGGTTGACCGCCACCGGGACCGCGCACGGCGTCTCGGGCGACGGCGGCACCGGCGGCGACGGCGGCCAGGGCGGCGACGGCACCGACGGCGACGACGGCACCGATGCCAGCACGCCGGGAGCAGCCGGTACCGCGGGCCAAGACGGCGGCGATGGTGGCGACGGCGGCGACGGGGGCACCGGCGGCACCGGCGCCATCGTGGGTGGGCACGGCGTCGGCGGCGAAGGCGGCAACGGCGGCAACGGCGGCAACGGCGGCGACGGCGCCGATGGCAGCGACGCCACTACTCCAGGTGCCAATGGCCAGAACGGCGGCGACGGAGGCGCCGGTGGCGACGCGGGCAAGGCAGGCAACGGCGGCGACTCCGGCGGTGGCAACAACGCCGCCAACGGTGGAGCGGGCAGCGCAGGCAACGGCGGCAACGGCGGCGACGGCGGCAAAGGCGCCGCCGGTGCCGACGGAATGAGCGGCGCCGTCAACGGCCAGAACGGCGGCAACGGCGGCGACGGCGGCGAAGGCGGTCAGGGCGGGAACAACGCCGACGGCACCACGGGCGTGCAGGGCAACGGCGGCAACGGCGGTTCGGGAGCCCAGGGCGGCAACGGCGTCGACGGCGCCCAGGGAACCGACGCGACCGCCCCCGGGCAGGCAGGCGGCAACGGCGGCGCAGGCGGCAACGGCGGCAACGGCGGCGACGGCGGCAAGGGCGGCGCCGGTACCGTCACCGGCGCCCACGGTATCGGCGGCGCGGGCGGCAACGCCGCGGATGGCGGCGACGGCGGCAAGGGCGCCAACGGCGCCGATGGCACCGCCCCCGGCGACGCGGGCCAGGCTGGCGGCGCGGGCGGCAACGGCGGCGACGCCGGCAAGGGCGGCACCGGCGGCGACTCGGGCAACGGCTCCTCCGGAACTACCGGCCAGAACGGCAACGCCGGCAACGGTGGCGATGGCGCGGGTGGCGGCAACGGCGTCGCGGGCAATGACGGAACCGCGAGCAACCCGAATGGCCAGGCCGGGGGCGCCGGGGGCGCCGGCGGTAACGGCGGCAAGGGCGGAGCCGAGACCGACGGCACCACCGCCATGTCGGGAACAGGCGGCAAGGGTGGTAACGGCGCCATGGGCGGCGACGGGTACACCGGCGCCGACGGCGCGGACGGCGCAAGCCCGGGCGCCAACGGCGCCAACGGTCAAAACGGCGGCTACGGCGGCGCCGGCGGCAGCGGCGGTATCGGCGGCACAGGTAGCACCATGGGCACTCACGGGATGGGCGCCCAGGGCGGCGACGGCGGAAACGGCGGCGACGGCGGAAACGGCGCAGCCGGAGCGTCCGGCGGCGGGGCGGGCGGCGTCGGCGGAAACGGCGGGCAAGCCGGTGCCGGCGGCGCGGGCGGCTCCAACGGCAATGGCAGCTACGCCGGCACCGGCGCCAACGGCATTGCGGGCTACGGCGGCAACGGCGGCGCCGGCGGCACCGGAAGCACCGGAACGTCCGGCACCCTTGCCGACCCGACCGGCGGGGCCGGCGGCGCGGGCGGCGCGGGCGGCGGGGGCGGTAGTGGCGGCATGCTGGCCAACGGCGGCCAGTCAGGCAACAACGGCGCCGCGGGTCCCGGCGGTAACGGTGGAACCGGCGGCACCGGCCTGGATGGCGCCAACGGCACCGCCGCCAACCCCAACGGCGGCAACGCCGGCAACGGCGGGCCCGGCGGCGCGGGTGGTCCCGGCGGCGGCAATGGCGCCCCCAGCGGCAACGGCGGCGACGGCGGAAAGGGCGGCACCGGCGGCACGGGGTATTCCGGCGCGGCAGGCACCGCCGGCTCCCCCGACGGCGGTAACGCCGGTACCGGCGGCAACGGCGGCAACGGCGGCCAAGGCGGCCTGGCCGGCGGATCCGGCGCGTCGAACGGCAACCAGGGCGTCGGCGGCAGCGGCGGAAACGGCGGCACCGGTGGTGCCGGCTACAGCGGCGCAACCGGCACGGCCGGTACGACCGGTACGCCCGGCGGAACCGGTACCGACGGCGGCGACGGCGGCAACGGCGGCAATGGCGGCAACGGCGCCATCGGCGGCCACGGCGGTACCGGCTTAGGCGGACAGGCCCCCAACGGTACAAACGGGATGGGCGGAATCGGCGGCGACGGCGGCACCGGCGGCGTTGGCGGCAACGGCGGCGACGGGAACAACGCCAATCCCAGCGGCGGCACTGGCGGAAACGGCGGCGACGGCGGCAACGCCGGCAAGGGCGGTATGAACGGCGGCGGCGGCACGGCCGCCAACGGCATGGCCGGGATCGGCGGCGTCGGGGGCACCGGCGGAACAGGCCAGGCCGGCGACCCGGGCACCACCGGCAGCCCCGACGGCACCGACGGCTCCGATGGCGGCGACGGCGGTGACGGCGGCCACGGCGGCCAGAACGTCGACGGCACCACCGCGACCAACGGCAACGGCGGCCAAGGAGGCACTGGCGGCGCCGGCGGCGCGGGCTACACCGGCGCCAACGGCGCCAACGGCACCAACCCAGGCGACGACGGCAAGGGCGGGGAGGACGGCGGCAAGGGCGGCGACGGCGGCAACGGCGGCCAGGGCGGTGCCGGCGTCGGCCCGGGCGCAACGAACGGCCAGAACGGCACTGGTGGTGTCGGCGGCAACGGTGGGAACGGCGGCAACGGCGGCGACGGCGCCACCGGCAGCGACGGCACCATCCCCGGCCAAGCCGGCGGCGACGGCGGCTCCGGCGGTGACGGCGGCGCGGGCGCCAAGGGCGGCAACGGCGGCAGCTCGGGCAACGGCAGTTACGCCGCCAACGGCACCAACGGCACCGGCGGAATGGGCGGCGACGGCGGCGACGGCGGAAGCGGGGCCGCCGGCCCGGACGGCACCTCCTCCGACCCCGACGGCGGCGACGGCGGCAAGGGCGGCGACGGCGGTGACGCCGGTAAGGGCGGGGCGAACACCGACAACACCAACGCCAACGGCGGCACCGCCGGGCAGGGCGGCGACGGTGGCAACGGTGGCAACGGCCTGGACGGCACCGACGGCACCGCGGCGAACCCCGACGGCACTAGCGGCGGCTCCGGCGGGGGCGGCGGCGACGGCGGCATGGGCGGTAAGGAGACCGACGGCACGACCGCCGAAAGCGGCGACGGCGGTGACGGCGGTCAGGGCGGCAATGGCGGAAACGGCGCCGACGGCACGACGGGCGCCGACGCCACCACGCCCGGTGGCACCGGCGGCGACGGCACCGACGGCGGCAACGGCGGTGACGGCGGCAACGGCGGTGACGGCGGCAAGGGCGCGACCGGCGGCGAAGCCGGTGACGGTGGTAACGCCGGCAATGCCGGCAACGGCGGCGCTGGCGGCACCGGAGGCGACGGCGGCACCGGCACCGCTGCGGGCACCGGCGGCAACGGTGGAAATGGCGGTGAGCGCGGCACCGCCGGCAATGCGGGCAATGGCGGCGCCGGTGACAACGGTCTGGGCGGCAACGGCGGCAACGGCGCAGCCGGCACCGGGGGCAACGGCGGCGACGGTGGTGCCGGTGGCACCGCCATCAACCCCGGCCAGTCCGGCGGCACCGGCGGCAACGGCGGCGACGCCGGACCGATGGGCGACGGCGGCAACGGCGGGGCCGGCGGCGTCGGGCTCGCAGGTACCAACGGCATCACCGCCGGTAACCCGGGCGGTTCCGGCACCAACGGCCAGGCCGGCGGCACCGGCGGGAACGGTGGAGACGGCGGTGATGGCGGGCGTATCTCCGGCGACGGCGGCGCGGGCGGCGCGGGCGGCGCCGGTGGCCACGGCGGCGACGGCGGTGACGGGGCCGCCGGATCTCAGGGCGCCACTGCAAGCACTGCCGGAGGCACCGGCGGCAACGGCGGGACCGGCGGCAACGGCGGCGACGGCGCCAGCGGCGGGCAGGGCGGTAACGGCGGGCAGGGCGGCACCGCCGACAACGGCAACGCCGGCGCGCAGGGTGCTGGCGGGGTCGGTGGCGCTGGCGGCAACGCCGGCAACGCTGGAGATGGCGGTGGTGGCGGCGCCGGCGGCAACGGTGGCAGCGGAACCGTCGCGGGTACCGGCGGCAACGGCGGCGACGGGGGCGACCGCGGCACGGCCGGAACCGGCGGGGCCGGCGGAACCGGCGCAGGCGGTCAAGCCGCCACCGGCGCGACGGGTGGGGCTGCCACAGGCGGCAACGGCGGCACCGGCGGGGCTGGCGGCACCGCTCTCAATCCCGGCCAGTCGGGTGGTGCCGGTGGTAACGGCGGCGACGCCGGAACCATCGGCAACGGCGGTCAGGGCGGGGCCGGCGGTATCGGCCTGGCTGGTGTAAACGGCGGCAGCGCAACCACTTTGGGCGGCTCGGGCACCGCCGGTCAGGCCGGCGGGTCGGGCGGCAACGGGGGTCAAGGCGGCAACGGCGGCACGACCTCCGGCAACGGCGGCGCCGGCGGTACCGGCGGCACCGGCGGGGTCGGCGGCAACGGCGGCAGCGGCGCCGACGGCACTGCCGGAGCGAACGCCACCACCGCCGGCGGAACCGGCGGCAACGGCGGAACCGGCGGCAACGGCGGTGGCGGCGGCGCCGGCGGCCAGGGCGGCGACGGCGGACTCGGCGGCACCGCCACCCATGGCACCGCGGGCTCGCAGGGCGCCGGCGGCGTCGGCGGGCAGGGCGGCAACGCCGGCAATGCGGGTAACGGCGGGGCCGCTGGTAGCGGCGGCGACGGCGGCAGCGGAACGGCAGCCGGCACCGGCGGCAACGGCGGCCAGGGCGGCAACGGCGGCGCCGTCGGCCAAGGCGGAGCCGGCGGAACCGGCGTGGGTGGCCAGGCCGCGGACGGCGCCAACGGCGCCACCGCGAAGGGCGGCAACGGCGGTTACGGCGGCGCGGGCGGCGAGGCCCTCAACGCCGGTCAGGCCGGCGGCGACGGCGGCAACGGCGGCAACGCCGGCAACACCGGCAACGGCGGCCAGGGCGGCGCCGGCGGCGTCGGGTTGGCCGGCACCGACGGCACCAACGCCAGCACCATTGGCGGCGCAGGGAATTCGGGTCAAGCCGGCGGGGCCGGCGGCAATGGCGGCCAGGGTGGCAACGGCGGCGCGGTGTCCGGTAACGGCGGCGCCGGCGGCACCGGTGGCACCGGTGGGGTCGGCGGCAATGGCGGTAACGGCGCCGACGGCGGAAACGGCACCAATGCCACCACCGCTGGCGGCACCGGCAGCACCGGGCAGGCCGGCGGCAACGGCGGGTACGGCGGCGCCGGCGGGCAGGGCGGCAACGGCGGCCTCGGCGGCACGGCCGCCCACGGTACCGCGGGCAGCCAGGGCGACGGCGGAATCGGCGGCCAGGGCGGTAACTCTGGTGCCGGCGGTAGCGGCGGCACTGGCGGCAACGGCGCCGATGGCGGCACCGGCCCGGCAGCCGGAGCCGGCGGCGCAGGCGGCCAGGGCGGTAACGGCGACGACGTCGGTCAAGGTGGAGCAGGCGGCTCCGGCGCGGGTGGCCAGGCGGCCAGCGGCGCGAACGGCGGCGCCGCTACCACCGGCGGCGATGGAGGCAATGGCGGTACCGGCGGCAATGGGCTCAACCCCGGCCAGGCCGGCGGCGTTGGCGGGGCCGGGGGCAACGCCGCGGGGGTCGGTAACGGCGGCAACGGCGGTGCTGGCGGTGACGGGGTGGCCGGCGGCAACGGCACCGATGCCACAGCCGTGGGCGCTTCGGGCACTGCCGGTCAGGCCGGCGGGTCGGGCGGCAACGGCGGCGTCGGCGGCAACGGCGGCTCAATCTCGGGCAACGGCGGCGACGGCGGTGCAGGTGGCATCGGCGCCACCGGCGGCAACGGCGGCTCGGGAATGACTGGGGCCCAGGGAGTTTCGGGCACCAACGACGGCGCCGGTCAGGCCGGCGGCAACGGCGGCAGCGGCGGCGCAGGCGGCAACGGCGGCGATGGCGGAACCGGCGGCACAGCGGCCCACGGCACCACGGGCACCCAGGGCGCGGGCGGCAATGCCGGCGATGGCGGCACCGGCGGCACGCCCGGCAACGGCGGCGACGGCGCCACCGGTCTCGCGGGCGTGGCCGGATCCGGTGGTCAACTCGGCGCCGGCGGCGACGGCGGCGCCGGCGGCAACAGCTTCGGCGGAGCGGCCGGCACCGGCGGCACTGGCTCGACCACCGGCGCCAGCGGAACGGTCGGCGGCGTGCCGACCGGTCCGGCCGGCAACGGTGGCAACGGCGGTCACGGCGCCGACGCCACGGCAGCCGGTCAGGCCGGCAGCAACGGCGGCGCCGGCGGCAACGGCGGATCCATCGGCGACGGCGGTACCGGCGGTGCCGGTGGCGACGGCCTCGCCGGCGGCAACGGCGGAAACGCCACGGCCGCAGGCGGTTCGGGCACCGCTGGCCAGGCCGGCGGGGCCGGCGGCACCGGCGGCGTCGGCGGCAACGGCGGCTCGATCTCGGGCAACGGCGGCGACGGCGGTGCAGGTGGCACCGGCGCGCTCGGCGGCAACGGCGGCACCGGAAACGCTGGGGCCCAGGGAGTTTCGGGCACCAACGACGGCGCCGGCCAAGCCGGCGGCAACGGCGGCAGCGGCGGCGCAGGCGGCGCCGGCGGACAAGGCGGGGCCGGCGGTACGGCGGCCCACGGCACCGCGGGTGGCCAAGGTGCGGGCGGGGCCGGCGGCGACGGCGGCACCGGCGGCACGCCCGGCAACGGCGGCGACGGCGCCGCGGGTGTTGCGGGAGTAGCCGGATCCGGCGGTCAACTCGGCGCCGGCGGTAACGGCGGCGCCGGCGGCAACAGCTTTGGCGGGGCAGCCGGCAGCGGCGGCCAAGGCTCCAGCGTCGGCACCAGCGGCAACGCGGGCAGCGTCCCGACCGGCCCAGCCGGCAACGGCGGCAACGGCGGCCAGGGCGCCGACGCCACGGCTGCCGGTCAGGCCGGCAGCAACGGCGGCGCCGGCGGCAACGGCGGATCCATCGGCGATGGCGGTACCGGTGGCGCCGGTGGCGACGGCCTCGCCGGCGGCAACGGCGGAAACGCCACGGCCGTAGGCGGTTCGGGCACCGCTGGCCAGGCCGGCGGGGCCGGCGGCAACGGCGGCGTCGGCGGCAACGGCGGCTCGATCTCGGGCAACGGCGGCAACGGCGGTGCCGGTGGCACCGGCGCGCTCGGCGGCAACGGCGGCACCGGAAACGCTGGGGCCCAGGGAGTTTCGGGCACCAACGACGGCGCCGGCCAAGCCGGCGGCAACGGCGGCAGCGGCGGCGCAGGCGGCGCCGGCGGCACCGGTGGCGCGGGCGGTACGGCGGCCCACGGCACCGCGGGTGGCCAAGGTGCCGGCGGCAACGGCGGGGACGGCGGCACCGGCGGCACACCCGGCAACGGCGGCGACGGCGCCGACGGCGCCGCAGACAAGGCCGGATCCGGCGGTCAACTCGGCGCCGGCGGCGACGGCGGAGCCGGCGGCACCACGAGCGGCGGCGCGGGCGGGGCCGGGGGCCACGGCTCGACCACCGGCACCGGCGGCACCACCGGTGGCACACCGTCCACTGTGGCGGGCAACGGCGGCAACGGTGGTGACGGCTACAGCTTCACCGGCACTGCTACCGGCGTGACCGGCGGCAATGGCGGTAACGGTGGTGCCGGCGGGGCCATCGGAAATGGCGGTAACGGCGGCGCTGGCGGCACCGGCGACAGCGGCGTGACGACAAACGGCAACGACGGCGTCTACGGCAGTCCCAACGGTCACGCCGGCTACACCGGCGGTGTCGGAGGCACCGGCGGTCACGGCGGCGCGGGCGGCAACGGCGGCTCGCTGTCCGGTAACACCGCCGGCAACGGTGGCGCGGGCGGCGCCGGCGGAACCGGCGGCAACGGCGGAACCGGCGGCACCGGCTACAGCCCCAGCGCTACCTACCACGGCGGCGGTGCGACGGGCGGCAACGGCGGCAACGGCGGAGCGGGCGGAACCGGTGGGACTGGTGGCGCGGGCGGCAACGCCGGCACCGCGCAGAGCGGCACCGTCGTCGGTACCAACGGCAGCGGCGGCCAGGGCGGCACCGGCGGTGACGCCGGACTCGCCGGCGACGGCGGCACCGGCGGCAACGGCGACTTCGACAGCGGCGGCAACGGTGGCAACGGCGGCGACGCCAGCACCGTGGCCGGCTCGGGCGGCGCCGGCGGCGCGGTCGGCACCGGCGGCACCGGCGGCAACGCGGGCACCGGCGGTGGTGCCGGGACGGTACCCACCGGCGCGTCCGGCAACGGCGGCGACGGCGGCGCCGGCTTCGACGGCGGGAACGGCGGCGACGGCGGCAACGGCGGCTCGGTCGGCAATGGCGGTAACGGCGGGTCTGGCGGCGTCGGTGAACCCGGTGTCAACAACGGCACCGGCGGAAACGGCGGAAACGGCGGCGACGGCGGGTCGATCTCCGGCAACGGCGGCAACGGTGGCTCCGGCGGCGACGGCGGTACCAACACCGGCACCGGTGCAGACGGCGGCGTCGGTGGCAACGGTGGCAACGCCGGGCCGGTTGGTAACGGCGGCGACGGTGGGTCCGGCGGGGCCGGCGACAGCGGCACAACCGGCTCGACCGGCGCGGCCGGGATGCTCGGCGTCGACGACGGCGCGGGCGGTAATGGCGGCGCGGGCGGCCTCGGCGGAAACGGCGGCCTTGGCGGAAGCGGCGGGGCCGGCGGTTCGATCTCCGGCAACGGCGGCGACGGTGGCTTCGGCGGTACCGGCGGCAGCGGCGGTACCGGCGGTACTGGTGGCACCGGCGCGACCGGCGACCTTTCCGTCAATAGCGGAACCGGGGGTGATGGCGGCAACGGCGGCGCCGGCGGTGACGGCGGCACCGGCGGGACCGGCGGCAATGCAGGCACCGCCAGCAACGGCACTGTCGGCACGAACGGCGACGGCGGCGACGGCGGCAGCAGCGGCGAATTCGGTCTGGGCGGAAACGGCGGAAACGGCGCCGCCGGGGAAACCGGCATCAACGGCGGGGTTGGCGGAAACGGCGGAAACGGCGGCAACCCCGGCGACACCACGGGTACCGGCGGGGCCGGCGGGCAGATCGGCACTGGCGGAACCGGCGGCTACGCCGGTCAAACTGGGACCATTGTCACGGGCTACTTCGCCGGCCAGGGCGGGTACGGCGGCGACGGCGGCACGGGCGCAGCCGGCACCATCGGCGTCAACGACGGCCTGGGCGGCAGCGGCGGAAACGGCGGCAGCGGTGGGCAATACGGCAACGGCGGAAACGGCGGCACGGGCGGTGCCGGCGCGAACGGCCAGGCTGGCTTTAACGGCGGCACCGGTGGCGCGGGCGGCAACGGCGGCACCGGCGGCTCCGCGGGCGACGGTGGCTTCCGGTCTGGTTACGGCGGCAACGGCGGCGACGGCGGCTATGGCGTGGGCTCGGGCGACGGCGGAAACGGCGGCAATGGCGGCAATGGCGGCAACGGTGGGGCGGGCAGTTCGACCAACATCAATGGCGCCTCTGGCGGCTTCGGTGGCAGCGGCGGTAGCGGCGGCGAGGCCCAGGGCGCGGGCAACGGCGGCAACGGCGGCGTCGGAGGGAACGGCGGCAACGGCGGCGACGGCTTCGACAACAGTGGATCGGTGGTCTCCACTGGCTACGGCCTAGCCGGCGGAGACGGCGGCGATCCCGGCAGCGGCGGCGCCGGCGGCAACGGCGGCTACGCCGCCGGGGCCGGTAACGGCGGTAACGGCGGCAACAGCGGCGTCGGCGGCGCCGGCGGCAACGGCGGCGGCGGCGGGTCGACCACGGCCGCCGGATACTCGGGCGGCAATGGCGGCGAGGGCGGCGGCGCGAACCGCGGACAGGACCCCTTCGGCGGATACGGCGGCAACTCCGCGCTGGGTAACGGCGGCAACGGCGGCAACGGCGAAGCCGGCTACAGCGGCGGAAACGGCGGCAACGGCGGCAACGGCGGGCCGGGCGGCGCTGGTGGCTACGGCGGAATGGCGGGTCTTGGCGGCCCGGGTAACAGCGGCGGCAACGGCGGCGAGGCGCTGGGCCCGACCGGCAACGGCGGAAACGGCGGGGTGGGCGGCGCCGGTGGCAACGCCGGCATCGGCGGCAACGGCGGCAATGGCGGCGCGGGCACGGCGACACTGCAGGGCGGCAACGGCGGGGCCGGCGGCTCGGCCGGCATCGGCGGGACCTTCGGCGACACCGGGGGCGGCGAAGGCGGTGAAGGCGGCAACGGCGGCTACGCCGCCGGAACGGGCAACGGCGGTGACGGCGGCGCCAACGGCGTCGGCGGAAACGGCGCCAGCGGTGGCAATGGCGGAGTCGGTGGCGCGGCCTCGGACACCCAAGCGGCGGGTGACGGCGGCAACGGCGGTGACGCCAGTCAGGCCGGTGGAACGGGCGGCAACGGCGGCTCGGGCAGCTTTGGCGGCGAAGGCGGCTACTCCGCGTTCGGCGACGCCGGTTCGGCCGGAACCGGCGGCAGCGGCGGACTCGGCGGCAACGGCGGTGACGGTGGCGCCGGCGGGGTTGCGTCGGCTACTCAAGCCGCCGGTCAGGGCGGCGTCGGCGGATACGGCGGCCAGGGCGGCATCGGTGGTGAGGGCGGCTTCGGCGGTACCGCGGGCCTTGTCGATCACCAATCCGACTTCTATGCAAGCGGAAACGCCGGCAATGGCGCGGACGGTGGCGCCGGCGGTGCTGGTGGTGCCGGCGGCACCGGTGGTGCTGGTGGCGCCGGCAACGGGAGCCAGCCGACCGGCCTGAGCGGCGACGGCGGGCTCGGCGGCAACGGAGGTCAGGGCGGCACCGGCGGCTACGGCGGCATTGCCTTCGGGTCGGGTGATGGTGGCAACGCCGGCAACGGCGCGGACGGCGGGGCCGGCGGAAACGGCGGCTCGAGTGGTGCCGGCGGTTACAACAACAACGGCGGCAACGGCGGCAACGGCGGCAACGGCGGGCTCGGCGGGGACTCGATCGCACCCGCTGGCCAGACCGGCACCGGCGGCACCGGCGGCAACCCCGGAAACGGCGGTCCCGGCGGCTACGCCGGGACCGGGAGCGGCGGCCCCGGCTATCCGGGTACGGCCGGATCTCCCGGCACCGCCGGGTCGCCGGGTACCCCGCCGTGACCCTAGATCGTCATCCCACGCTCAGGGCAGGCAAAAGCTGCTAGCTTGAACCCCACTACTGGTCCCACGGCCCGGTCGGGGCAAACAGAAGGATGTGCTGTGGGTTCCGTGCTGCTCGTGCTGGCCGCCGTGCTCTTCGGCGCAGCGATCGTGGTTTTCGTCATCGCGCTCCGTCGCCCCAAGGAGCCGCGCGGCGCCCGACAGGATCCACTCGCGTTCGCCAACGCGGCGCCGCAGTTCGGTCCGCGCCAGCTGGGTCCCGGCGCCATCGTCAGCCACGGCGGCATCGACTACGTGGTCCGCGGGTCGGTCACCTACCGCGAGGGCCCGTTCGTCTGGTGGGAGCATCTGCTCGAAGGCGGCGATCAGCCGATCTGGTTCAGCGTCGAAGATGACGATGGGCGGCTCAAGCTGGCGATGTGGTTGAGCCGCAAAGACTTACAGCTCGAGCCGGGTGGCCCGCACACCATTGACGACGTGACCTATCACGAGTCCGAACACGGTCACGCCGGTTACACCACCGAGGGGACGACGGGACTGCCGGCCGGCGGCGACATGGACTTCGTGGACTACAGCAACGCCGACGAGGCGCTATTCCTCTCCTTCGAGCGCTGGGGTCCGGGCATGCCGTGGGAGGTCTCCACGGGCAAGGCCGTGGTGACGAGCGAGCTCACCGTGTATCCGGCCCCGCCGGCGACATCAGAGTAGAGGCGACCTTTAGTGCCGCTTCATCAGCTGTCGGTCGCCCCTGCCGATGTCAGCGGAGCCGGACTCGGCCTGGCACTCAACGCGCCCGCGCCGGTTCCCCTCGCATCTGTCCGGCTCGAGCACCCTGATGGCGGCGCACTGATGCTCGGCGTTCTCGGCGCGTCGCACGTCATTACCGTCGAGCACGCCGATACCCGCTTCTCCGAGCAGGTTTCGTGTCACGTCGGCGGCGAGCTGCCCGGGCGCACCCAGGTGCCCGGCTATCATCTCGAGTCGCGCACCGACGTGTACGACGAGCCGGCATTCCGGCAGTTCGCGGACCAGCTGCGTGACCGCTGCGCCCGTGAGAGTGGTTGGCTCGGCGGCACTTTCCCGGGCGACGATGCCGCGCTCACCGCGCTGGCCGCCGAAGCCGACGGCCCCGGCTGGCGCTGGCAGACCTGGCACCTCTACCCGGCCGAATCAGGCGGCACGATCGTCTACACCGCCAGCCGGTGGCACCCATGAGCCGCAACCGCCTGTTTGCGGTGGCATTCGCGCTGGCCGCCACGTCCATGCTCAGCCTGGTATTCGGAATATCGTTGCAGAGCAAGAATATTCGCTCATTCATCGCCTCCCACTACAGCGAATACTCCCGCGACGCCGGCGGCACCCGATACCTCTGCACCGGGTCGCCCGGGCAGGTGGCTGACACGCTCGCCGGCTATCAGCGTCCCGCGGCACGAGCCGACAGCGCCGGAACCCACTACCTGCGCTACGACGACGCCGTCGTGTCGGTCGGCCAGGACGGCGCACGTCCTTGCAGCATCCGAGTCGAGGACCTGGCCGCCGGTTACAACCACGGCGCGTTCATCTTCCTCGGCCCCGGCTTCTACCCCGGGTCTCCCTCAAGCGGCTCGGGCGGCAGCACGGGTGGCCCGGGCGGCACCAAATGACATCTCACCAGACGCACTCATGAAGGAGACACCGATGTATCTGGCACTCGAATTGGGAAACATCGACCTCGATCCGGTGCTCAAAGGCGCCGTCGCCACCCTCTCGTACTTCCTGGTGGGCACAGCCGTGCTCATCATCGGCTTCATCGTGGTCGACGTGCTCACCCCAGGGAAGCTGCGACAGATGGTCTTCATCGATCGTCGCCCCAATGCGGTGATGCTGGCCTGCGCGAACTACATCGCGTTGGCCGCTGTCATCATCAGCGCGATCACCAACAGCTACAGCAAGCTCGGGCAGGGCTTGGTGGGCGTCGCGGTCTTCGGGCTGATCGGCGTTGTCCTGCAAGGGATCGCATTGCTGTCGTTGCACTTCATCATCCCGGGTGACTTCCATGAGCACATCGACGAGCCCGAACTACACCCGGCGGCCTTCGCGGTGGCCGTGATGCTGCTGGCCGTCGGAGGGGTGACCGCCGCAGCGCTGTCATGACATCGACTGATCTGGCGCAAGTGACACCCCGCGGACGGTCGGTGCTGCTGGCCGCGGTCGCGGCGTGCGCGGCATGCGGCATCGTCTACGAGCTTGCGCTGCTGACGTTGTCGACGAGCCTCAACGGCGGCGGCATCGTCGCCACGTCGCTGATCGTGGCCGGCTACATCGCCGCGCTCGGAGCCGGCGCCCTGATCGTCAAGCCGTTATTGGCCTGGCCCGCTGTCACTTTCGTCGCTGTCGAGGCACTACTGGCCATCGTCGGCGGGCTGTCGGCGGCGGCGCTGTATGTGATGTTCTCCTTCGTCGGGGGATCACTTCTCATGCTGGCCGTGGGCACCGCACTGATCGGTGGACTGGTCGGCGCCGAGGTCCCGCTGCTGATGACATTGCTGCAACGCGGCCGTACGTCTGGCGCGGCCGACGCCGGCCGGACGGTGGCCAACCTCACCGCTGCCGATTATCTGGGCGCGCTGCTCGGCGGTCTGGCGTGGCCGTTCCTGCTGTTACCGCACTTGGGCATGATTCGTGGCGCCGCGGCCACCGGCATCGTCAACCTGCTGGCCGCTGCGGTCGTGGCGATCTTTCTGCTGCGGCAAGTGGTTTCCGCGCGGCAACTACTCGCGGCATTATGCGCGCTGGCCGCAGCCCTGGCTCTGCTCGCCACGTTGCTGGCCCGCGCTCAGGACATCGAAACGTCGAGTCGGCAAAGGCTTTACGCCGACCCGATCATCGCCTACCGGCAGTCGGCCTATCAGGAGATCGTCGTGACGCGCCGCGGCAACGACATGCGGTTGTATCTGGACGGCGGCTTGCAGTTCTCCACCCGCGACGAGTACCGCTACACCGAGAGTCTGGTCTATCCGGTGCTCGGTGCGGGGGCGCGATCGGTGCTGATCCTGGGCGGCGGCGACGGACTGGCCGCCCGTGAACTGCTGAGAACGCCGGGCGTCGAGAAGATCGTGCAAGTCGAACTCGACCCGGCCGTCATCGAATTAGCCCGCGGCACAATGCGTTCCGCCAACGCCGGCTCGCTGGACAATCCACGCGTGCAGATCGTCACCGGCGACGCGATGACCTGGCTACGGGCCGCCAGATCGCCGTCGTTCGACGCGGTCATCGTCGACCTGCCTGATCCCGATACACCGGTGCTCGGCCGGCTTTATTCGACGGAGTTCTACACCTTGGTCTCCCGCGCCCTCACGCCCGACGGGCTGCTGGTGGTGCAATCGGGCAGCCCGTATTCCACGCCGACGGCGTTCTGGCGGACGGTGTCGACGGTGAAGTCCGCCGGCTACGCGGTCACGCCCTACCACGTCTACGTCCCGACGTTCGGCGACTGGGGTTTCACGCTGGCGCGCCGCGGCGACACCGCGCCGCGGCCGGCGTTGCCGCCCAACGCGCCGCCACTGCGCTTCCTCGACCAGGCGGTGCTCGACGGCGCGACCGTCTTCTCCCCCGACGTGCAGCCCCGCACACTGGAGCCGTCGACGCTGGAGCATCCGCGCGTCGTCGAAGACATGCGCCACGGATACGACTAGACCTACGCCGAGATCGACGCCGGCTCGACAAATCGCGAGAGGGCGGCACGCTGGCGTCGATCTGGGCGCCACCCGCGGCGGGTCAGTGCGCCATACACCCGGCTGACGATGGCGCGGGGTCGATGCTCGGCGACCACGCGGATGACGATCCAGCCCTGGTCTTCAGCGATACCAATCTTGTCGATGTCCTTGACGAACCGACGGCGATCGCTGCGGTGATAGTCGCCGTCATATTCCGCGGCGACCTTGTATTCATCCCAGCCCAGGTCGAACACGGCGACTAAGCGCCCCCCGCGCAACAGTGGTATCTGCGATTCGGGTTTCGGCAAGCCCGCGTCGAGCAGCAACAACCGCAGCCAGGTCTCCTTCGGTGACTCAGCACCACCGTCAACGAGCGACAACGCTGCACCTAGGTTTCGCAGACCGCGTGCACCTTTGTGCCGTTGCGCGAGCACATTCACGTCGGCAATCGAAAACGTTGTCACCCGCATCAGCGCATCCAGTCGGGCAACCGCTTCGCCGCGCGGCAGGTGCCGGCCCAGATCGAACGCGGTGCGGACGACCGTCGTGACCGGTAGGCGTCGCACCCAGGTGATCTCGTCCGATTCAAGAGTTTCGTCGCGCACCACGACACCACGCTGCGGCCGAGAACTCTTGCCGACAAGCTCAATCGATGCATCAGCGTCGACCCACGCTGCGCCGTGCAGTGCCGCGGCGGCCGAGCCGGCGACCACCGCACGCCGACGCGACCAAAGCCACGCCCCGACAATGCGATCCTCGAGCGAAGGCTCGGACTGCTTGGGCACGTAGACGTCACGGAAGATCGGTCGATACCACCGACGCAGTTGATGCTCGGTCAACGCAGCGTCGCCCAACGCCTCGCTGCCGCGGAAGACCTCGCCCATGAACAGATGGTGCTGGCTTTCACCGATATCGCGCCTACGACCATCCACACCCCTCGGTGAGATCGACGGCAGCGCGTAAAATCGCGAGAGGGCGCCTCGCTCAGGTCGATTTCGGCGCAGAGACGAGACCTACTCCTCGTCGAGCGCGGCCAGCACCTCGTCGGACAGGTCGACGTTGGTCCAGACGTTCTGCACGTCGTCGCTGTCCTCCAGCGCGTCGACGAGCTTGAACACCTTGCGGGCGCCCTCGACGTCGACCGGCACGCTGACCGACGGCTGGAAGCTGGCCTCCGCCGACTCGTAGTCAATGCCGGCCTCCTGCAACGCGCTACGCACGGCGACGAGATCGGTTGGCTCAGAGACAATCTCAAAGCTCTCACCCAGATCGTTGACGTCCTCGGCACCGGCCTCCAGCACGGCGGTCAGCACATCGTCCTCGGTCTGCCCGTTCTTCTCCAGCGTCACCACGCCCTTGCGGGTGAACAGATAGGACACCGAACCGGGGTCGGCCATGTTGCCGCCGTTGCGCGTCATCGCGACCCGCACCTCACCGGCCGCCCGGTTGCGGTTGTCGGTCAGGCATTCGATCAGCACGGCGACACCATTGGGGCCGTAGCCCTCGTACATGATGGTCTGGTAGTCAGCACCACCGGCTTCTTCGCCGGCGCCGCGCTTACGCGCGCGCTCGATGTTGTCGTTGGGCACCGACGTCTTCTTGGCCTTCTGGATCGCGTCGTACAGCGTCGGGTTACCTGTTGGATCGCCGCCACCGGTGCGGGCGGCCACCTCGATGTTCTTGATGAGCCGGGCGAACTCTTTGCCGCGGCGCGCATCTTTGACGGCCTTCTGGTGCTTGGTGGTGGCCCACTTGGAATGGCCGCTCATCTACTGATTACCTCTTCTGCTGCTGTCAAAAGTTTGCTTGACGAGTCTACGTGCAGCCCACTACGGGATTTCCCTGACGACCCGGCACGGGCTTCCCACCGCCAGCACGTGGTCGGGAACGTCCCGCGTGACGACGCTGCCCGCCCCGACGACGGTATTGTCGCCGATCGTCACGCCGGCGCAGACGATGACGCCGCCGCCCAGCCAGACGTTGTCGCCGAGGGCGATCGGCGACGCCGACTCCCAGCCGTCGCGGCGCGCGTCGTGGTCGTCGATGGGGTGCAGCGGCGTCAGGAACTGCGCCCGCGGACCGATCGAGACGTGATCGCCGATCACGATGGGTGCGCAGTCCAGCATGATTGCGTCGTAGTTGATGAACGTGTGGGCGCCGATGCTGATCTGCGTGCCGTAGTCGCACAGGAACCGCGGCAGGATCGAGCAACCCTCACCGAGCGACCCGAGCAGCTCCCGCAACAGTTCCGGTCGTTCGTCGTCGTCCGTAGCGTTGAGGCGGCTGAGCAGGCGTTGGCATGCCTGGCGACTCGCGACCAGGTCAGGATCGTCGGCCCGGTAGAGCTCACCGGCCAGCATTCGCTCGCGGTGAGATCGCATGCGAACCGATACTAGGCGCGGGCCGGCAGTGTTTCGGTCACAGCCAGCGGTGATATACAGCGCCAATGAGCCGACCTCGCGCGCTGATCTCCGGTGCCGGCATTGCCGGGCCCGCACTCGCCCATCAGCTCGCCGCCCGCGGCTGGCAGACCACGATCGTCGAGCGATTCCCGCAGAGGCGCGACGAGGGACACAACATCGATGTGCGCGGCGCTGCCCGCGAAGTCATCCGGCTGATGGGCATCGAGGACGACGTCCGGGCCGCCAACACCACCGAGGTTGGGATGCGATTCATCAACGACGACGGCTCGGCGGCCGCGTCATTTCCGATGAACGGCTCGGGTCGGCGCGACGGCATTACTGCTGAGCTGGAAATCCTGCGCGGTGAGCTGTCCCGCATTTTGATCGAGCGCACCCGCGACACCACCGAGTACCGGTTCGACACCCAGATCACCGATCTCGCCGACCACGGCGACCACGTCATCTCGATGCTCGACGACGGCACGTCGATCGAGAGCGATCTCGTCGTCGTCGCCGAGGGACTGCGGTCACGCACTCGCGACCTGGTACTGCCGGTCCAGGTGACCGATCTGGGCATGTACATCGCGTACCTGACCATTCCTCGCCTGGAGTCCGACGATCGCTGGTGGAACTGGCAGCACGTTCCGGCGTCTCGCTCGATCCACCTGCGACCGGACAATCTCGGCACCACGCGGGCCATGCTGAGTTTTCTGTCGACCGTACGCGGCCTGGAAGATCTCGGCCGCGACGACCAAATCACCATCCTGCGAAAGACTTTCGCCGACGCCGGCGGACCCGCCGCGCGCATCCTGGCGCGGCTCGACGAGGCACCGATGTATTTCGATGCAATCGGCCAAGTTCGTGCGCAGCGCTGGAGCAAAGGCCGGGTCGCGCTGCTGGGCGACGCCGCATTCTGCCCGTCGCCGGTCGGCGGGGGCGGCAGCAGCCTGGCACTGATCGGGGCCTACGTGCTGGCCGGCGAACTGTCTCGCACCGACGATCTGCGCGCCGCACTGGCCAGATACGAGCAATTCCTACGACCACATGTCGGGGCTGCGCAAAACGTCCGGCCGGCGATGCTCCGGCGAGCCAACCCCCGCACCCGCGCCGGTATCCGCTTGCTGCACACCGGTGCCCGCGCCTTCGCGAGCCCAGCCGTCCGCACCAGCATGAGCCTCATCGGTCAACGCTTCAACCGAAGCGCGGCCGAAGACGTCACATTGCCGGACTACCCGCCTAGCCCGGTTTGATCCACCGCCACTGCATCGACTCCCATGAACCCGCATCAGGCAAGGTGTCGGCGACCGCGCGCACCACTCCGGGCCACCAGTCTTCTTGGTAGTCGTCCCCGGATAACCAGCCACCCGGTTTCACCTTCGGTGCCCACGCGTTGATGTCGGCGACGACGCTGTCGTAGTCATGGCGCGCATCGATGTGCACCCACGCCAACGAACCGTCGGCGAAGAACTCGGCGGCGGCGACAGAGTCGCTGATCACCAGTTGGATGGTGTCGGCCAATCCGCAGTCGATGATGTTGCGGTGCAGCAGCCCGGCAAAGGTGCCGCCGCCGTGGTCGACCGCGGGCGCGTGGGCGTCGTTGTTTTCCTGACCTTCCGGCCCGCTGCCCCGGGCGGTGTCGACGCCGACGATCCTGACGTCGAGTCCCGCCTCGCGTACCACCTCACCCAGCGAACAGATGCTGCGTCCCAAGTAGCAGCCCACCTCGACGAACCGGCTCCCGTCAGGAAAGTGTGCGGCGGCCTCCTCTTGGTGTCGGCGCCACTGAAACCAGCCGGGGATATCACGCCAGGTGCGCACTGGCTGATCGAATTTGCTGGTCACAGCGCTATCGGCAGAGGAATCCATGGTCAGCTTTTACACCGCAGCGCTCCGTTTCAAACGCTGGGTACCGTGGGAACGGTGACGGCGCAAAGCCCGCTTCGGGCGGTACGGGAAGCTTTAGGCAGCAGCCTGTTCGAAATGGTGGCCGGGCCCGAGGGTCCGGCGGAGCGGGACCGCATCCACCACACACCGGGGCCGCGGTGGTTCTCCGACGACCGTCCGATCCGCCGCGTCCACGGTGACGCCTCGATGTTCGTCGGTGGGTTGCGGGCGTTGCTGCTGCAATCGCTGCATCCGTTGGCGATGGCCGGCGTGGCCCAACACTCCAACTACCGCGACGATCCGTGGGGTCGGCTGCAACGCACCAGCATATTTTTGGCCGAGACCACGTTCGGGTCCGCGGCTGACGCGCAGCGCGCGGTCGACCGGGTCCGCGGAATCCATCGCCGGGTACACGGCACAGCGGCCGACGGCAGGTCCTATACCGCCACCGATCCACATCTGCTGGAGTGGGTGCACGTCGCGGAGGCCGACAGCTTTCTGCGAGCCCACCAGCGCTACGGTGCCGCTCCGCTGGACCAGGCCGGTCGCGACGGATACGTCGCGGACATGGCTGAAATCGCGGCCAGGCTCGGCGTACTGGACCCGCCGCGTACCGAACGTGAACTGGCCCAACGACTTAAGGCGTTCAGACCGGAGTTGCACTCCACGCCGGCAGCGCGCGAAGCCGCTCGATTTCTTCTGCTGACGCCGCCGCTGCCGTTGGCGGCCCGGGCACCGTATGGCGCGTTGACCGCGACGGCGGTGGCGATGCTGCCGTTATGGGCCCGCATACCGCTGTTGCTGCCGTATTTCCCGCCGGTCGAACTCACCGTCGTGCGCAGCGTCGGGCGTGTCCTGGTCGGCGGCCTCCGCTGGGCGCTGCCCGCCCCCGGCTGACCTCACGGCGTCATGCCGCCCCGCTGACCATGTCGACGAACAACCGATGAATCCGCCTGTCCCCGGTCATCTCCGGGTGAAACGCCGTAGCGAGCACGACCCCCTGACGTACGGCCACCGGGTGCCCGGCGGCGCGGGCCAGCACCTGCACACCGTCGCCGGTCCGCTCCACCCACGGCGCGCGGATGAAAATCCCATGTACTGCCTCATCGAAGCCGGAAAACGCAACGTCGCCTTCGAATGAGTCGACTTGGCGTCCAAACGCATTGCGCCGCACTGTGATATCGATGCCGCCCAGCGGAACTGCCTCACGGCCAACGGTACCCGCATCCAAGATCTCGCTGGACAACATGATCATGCCCGCGCACGCGCCGTAAGCCGGCAGACCCGCGGCCAGTCGCCTCCGCAGCGGCTCCAAGAGATCAAGCTCCCGCAGTAGATGACTCATCGTGGTCGACTCGCCACCAGGGATCACCAAGCCGTTGACGGCGTCCAACTCGTCAGAGCGCCGCACCGGCACCGGAACGACCCCGATGTCACTCAACGCTGCCAGATGTTCGCGGAAATCCCCCTGCAACGCCAACACCCCGATGCGCACGGCGCTCACTGCTGCGGCGGCCGGTACTCGCTCGGGAAGCGGGTCAGACCCTCCTGCATGACGGCGGCGACCATTTCGCCGTATTGGTTGAAGATCTTGCCCTGGCACAGCGAGCGACCGCCGCACGCCGACGGCGACGACTGGTCGTAGAGCAGCCACTCGTCGGCGCGGAACACCCGCATGAACCACATCGCGTGATCCAGCGACGCGACTTGGAGATGCTCCCGCTCGTCGAGATGGGTGACCTGCGCCGACCCCAGCAAGGTCAGATCGCTCATGTAGGCCAGCGCACAGATGTGCAATACCGGGTCGTCGGGCAGCGGATCGCGATGCCGGAACCACACCTGCTGCTGGGCTGCCTTGCCGGGCAGCGTGTGCAGTTGATCGCGCGGCACGATGCGAATGTCCCACTCCTGGAACTGCTTGAAACCTTCGTCGTCGAACACCCTCATCGACTTGAGTCCCGGCAGGTCGTCCGGTGGTGGCGCCGAGGGCATCACGTCCTGGTGGTGGACGCCCTCTTGATCGGTCTGGAAGGACGCCGACATGGAGAAGATCGTCTTGCCGTGCTGGATCGCATTGACCCGGCGGGTGCAGAACGAGCCGCCGTCGCGCAGCCGCTCGACGATGAAAATCGTTGGCGCCGAGGAATCTCCGGGTCGGATGAAATAGCCGTGCAGCGAGTGCACCAGAAAGTGCGGATCGACGGTGCGCACCGCCGACACCAGTGACTGGCCGGCTACCTGGCCACCGAAGGTGCGCTGAAAGTTGCCCTGCTCGGGGCTGAACACGCTGCCGCGGTAGATGTTGATCTCGAGCTGCTCGAGATCGAGGATCTTTTCGATCGACACAGGATGTTCTTACCAGCCGCGTTCGGCCAGGCGATGCGGCGCCGCGAGCTCCTCCACGTTGATGCCGACCATCGGTTCGCCGAGCCCACGCGACACCCTGGCCAAAACGTCAGGGTCGTCGTAGAAGGTGGTCGCCTTGACGATCGCCGCCGCGCGCTGCGCCGGATCCCCGGACTTGAAGATGCCCGAGCCGACAAACACGCCCTCGGCGCCGAGCTGCATCATCATGGCCGCGTCGGCCGGGGTGGCGATACCGCCGGCGGTGAACAGGGTGACCGGCAGCTTGCCGGCGCGCGCGACCTCGACGACGAGTTCGTACGGCGCAGCCAATTCCTTTGCCGCGACGTACAATTCGTCGTCCGACAGCGAGCCGAGGCGCCGGATCTCTCCCCCGATGGCACGCATGTGGGTAGTCGCGTTGGACACGTCACCGGTGCCGGCCTCGCCCTTGGAGCGGATCATCGCCGCGCCCTCGTTGATCCTGCGCAGCGCCTCGCCGAGATTGGTCGCACCACAGACGAACGGCACGGTGAACTTCCACTTGTCGATGTGGTGGGTGTAGTCGGCCGGGGTCAGCACCTCGGACTCGTCGACGTAGTCCACACCGAGGCTCTGCAGAATCTGCGCCTCGACGAAGTGCCCGATGCGGGCCTTGGCCATTACCGGGATGGTGACCGCGGCGATGATGCCCTCGATCATGTCGGGGTCGCTCATCCGCGACACCCCGCCCTGAGCGCGGATGTCGGCGGGAACCCGCTCTAGGGCCATGACCGCGACGGCGCCGGCGCCCTCGGCGATCCGAGCCTGCTCCGGCGTGACGACGTCCATGATCACGCCGCCCTTGAGCATCTCGGCCATGCCGCGCTTGACCCGCGCGGTTCCTGTCCGCGCAGTGCCGTTCACGCCATTCGGCTTAGCGCTGTTCACTGCTGATCTCCTTCAACTGGAATCAGCCAATTCTAGTGGGCACCGCATGTGCAGTAGTCGGCGCACCGTTTTCGCGGGTCAACCGGCGTAACCATGCCCCGGGGCGAGCAGACGCAGATTCGCACTGCAACGGCCGCCGGCGCGCGAGAATGCGTCTGCTCGCGACAAGAGGGCGGTTGGCTCAGCGAATGGATTGCAGCTGCCGGGGCCGATCGGGCGACCCGGCCAACGACATGGCTTCGGCGAGGAGCTCCGACAGCTGAAGCGGATACACCGTCTCGCCGGCCGCAACGAGATCGGCGATGTCAGCCGCGTGACACCAGCGGTGCCCGTGGATGTACCGGTTCTCCAGATCCGTGCGCCCCGCGGTGGACGGCTCGAATCGCCGGGTGCGGTGGACGAAGAAGAACTCTTCGCTGTCGATCGCCGCGCCGTTGAATTCGAACACTGCGTCGCGACGCCAGATCGGTCCGGTCATATCGGCCGGGTCGACGCGCAGACCGGTCTCCTCGGCCAGCTCACGAGCGGCGGCCTTGGCCAGTGGTTCACCCTCCCCGACCTGACCGCCGACGGTGAACCACCATCGCGGCGCCACCACGCCCGTATCGTCGGCCGCGGCCGGATCCGATCCGCACAGCAGCAACACCGCGCCGGTTTCGTCGAGCAGCACAACGCGCGCCGACGTGCGCCGCGAGGCTCCCGCTTGCTCGGCGTGCCGTGGTGCCTGCGACCGTTCGGCGATCTCGAAATAGCTTGGCAGCGCCGCTGTTCCGGCTAGGCGAAACAGCCGGACCAGGCGCCGATCGCGCAACGCGAGCGTGTCGCGGACCGCGTCATTGTGGAATCGGCGGGCCAACATCACCCGCGTCTCGGCGTCGGCCAGTTCGGCGATCAGGCCCGCCGGCACCGACCCCGGATCAACCGTCGCCAGTGCGGCGGACAACGCGTTCTCGCACGCCTCACGAGCCCGGCGCGGAGCGCGTTCGGCCGCATCGGCCAGCCCGGCCAACTTCTCGGCTTGGGCGTTGGTGGCGCCGCCGAAGGCGCTCGTCGCGACCGCGCGTGCCACCACGGCCCGTCGGCCGAGCGCGCTGTCCAAGGCCTGCCAGGACAGGTCGTAACGCACGTGCAGGCGGTCGAGTCGATTGGCCGTGCGATAGCCCCGCGCGGCGAACCCCAGCAGTACCAGCAGCAGCACGGCCAGCGCCGAGACGAGCACAATCGTCCAGAGCATCAGCTCGCCACCTGGACCTTGCTGCCGCTGACCGCGACCGTCTCGTAGACCTGCATGACCTGGCTGGCCACCACCGACCAGTCGTAGCGTCGCACCGCGTGGGACCCGGCCGCCGCGTAACGCTCGGCCAGCGGATCGTTCTCCAGCACCGAGATCAGGCCGTCGGCCAGTGCGGCGCTGTCGTCAACCGCCACCAGCAGTCCGGCCTCCCCGTCACGCAGCACCTGCCGGAATGCCGGCAAGTCGCTGGCCACCACCGGAGTACCGGCGGCCATCGCCTCGACGAGCACGATGCCGAAGCTCTCGCCGCCGGTGTGCGGCGCGCAGTAGACGTCGGCGCTGCGCAGTGCCGACGCCTTGGCGTCATCGTCGACTAGGCCCAAGAACCGCAGGTGTCCGGCCAATCCACCGACCTTGGCTCGGAGCTCGTCTTCGTCGCCACGCCCGACGATCAGCACCTGCAGGCCCGGGAAACGCTTCACCAGGGCGGGCAGGGCATCGACCAGCACCGCCATCCCTTTGCGAGGTTCGTCGTAGCGGCCCAGGAACAGCACCGTCTTGCCGGGCCGCGGATACCCGGGCAGCAGCGGCGCCGACTCGTAGGACGCCACATCGACACCATTGGGAATCTCCACGGCGTCTGAGCCCAGCGCCTCCATCTGCCAGCGTCTGGCCAGATCGGACACCGCGATGCGGCCGACGATTTTCTCGTTCGACGGGCGCAGCCAGCCTTGTAACACCGACAGCGACAGCGATTTCGTGGTCGAGGTATGAAATGTCGCCACAATGGGCCCTTCGGCGACCCGCAACGCCCATAACGACAAGCTGGGCGCATTCGGTTCGTGCAGATGCAGCACGTCGAAGTCACCCTCGGCCAGCCAGCGCCTGACCTTGCCGTGGACGGTGGGGCTGAATTGCACCCTGGCCACCGATCCGTTGTAAGGAATCGGGAAGGCGCGGCCGGCGGAGACGACGTAGTCCGGCAGCGACACATGCGGCGACGACGGCGCCAGCACGCTGACGCTGTGACCGCGGGCCCGCATCACCTCCGCGAGCTGCAGGACATGCGACTGCACGCCGCCGGGCACGTCGAAGGAGTACGGGCAGACCATTCCGATCCGCATCACGTGCCCGCCAATCGGGCCCGTCGCTCGTCGGACAGATCCGCGAGCCACTGGGGCTGAAGCATGTGCCAGTCGGCGGGATGCTCGGCGATATTGCGGGCGAAGACGTCGGCGAGCGCCTGGGTGACGACCCCGACGTCACCGCTGGAGCAGTCCAGCGGTGGGTAGAACGTGATTCGGCAGTCGTCGCCGTCGTACCAGCAATGCACGGGCAGCAGCGCCGCCCCGGTGGCGATCGCCAGCTTCGCCGAGCCGGCGGGCATCCTGGTCGCCTCGCCGAAGAAATCGACCTGAACCCCGGACCGGGTGAGGTCGCGCTCGGCCATCAGACACACGACCTTGTTATCGCGCAACCTCTGACTGAGCAACGGAAACGGTGGTTGCTCGCCGCCGGACAGCGGGATCACCTCGAATCCCAGGCTCTCCCGGTACTCGATGAACCGGCGATACAGCGACTCGGGTTTGAGCCGTTCGGCGACGGTGGTGAACCTGCCGTAATTCTGCACCAGCCACACCCCGGCCATGTCCCAATTTCCGCTGTGCGGCAACGCCGCGACGACGCCACGGCCTTCAGCCAGTGCCGCGTCGAGATGCTCAGTGCCCTCGACCTTTTCGGCTAGCCGCTCGCCGAGCGCGCGGTGATCCATCGCCGGCAGCCGGAATGCCTCGCGCCAATAGCGTGCGTAGGACTCCAGCGACGCACGCATCAGACTGCCCGGAACCTCTGTCGGCGTCACCCCGATCACGCGTGCGAGGTTCTTCCGCAGTTGGTCCGGTCCCCCGTTTCGCGCCGCATACAGCGCACCGGCGTCGAAGAGGTTGCGCGCGGCGAATTCCGGCATCGCGCGCACCATCAGCCACCCGGTCGCATAGCCCCAGTCGGTCATCCGGCCCCCCAGCGAAAGACCGCTGACCCCAGGCAGTTTCAGACCGGCCGGAACAATCACGGGTCGTTCTCTCCCGGCTGAGCCGACTCGCCGGGGGGCGGTAGCGGGGTTGCCGCGGCCGGCGAGCGCCGGACAGTGTGTAGCCGCTGAGCGCAGGTGATCACGCTGGCAACGGCCAACAGCCACATCGCCACCGGCAGCGCCGGCGGCAACGGGAAGAACGGCAGGTCCGACAGCCCCGCTCCGAGGAGCACGATGATCAACCGCTCCGGGCGTTCGATCACACCGCCGTCGCCGCGCAGTCCGCTCGCTTCGGCGCGAGCCTTGATGTAGGAGATCACCTGTGAGGTGACCAGACAGATCAGCGTCGCCACCAGCAGCGGCCGACTGCCAAGGCCGAACACGGCCCACCACGCCAGCCCGCAGAACACCGCGCCGTCGCTGATGCGGTCGCAGGTGGCGTCGAGAACAGCGCCAAATCGGCTGCCGCCACCGCTTTCTCGCGCCATCGCCCCATCGACCATGTCGAACAGGACGAAGAAGGTGATCACCACGGCACCGGCGAATATTCGGCCGGTCGGAAACAGCGTCAGCGCCGCCAGCACCGCAGCGGCGGTGGCGATGATCGTGACACCGTCCGCGGTGAAGCCCGCTCGCAGAAAGGCCCGGGCCACCGGCGTGGTGACGCGGGCGACCCCCTCGCGGGACAGAAGCTTACTCACGACTGCCTGTCCCACTCGGTGGCCAACAATCGGCGGGTATCGCGCAGCAACTGCGGGATGACCTTGGAGTCGCCGATGATCGTGATGAAGTTCGCGTCGCCGCCCCACCGTGGCACGACGTGCACGTGCAGGTGCTCGGCCAGCGAGCCGCCCGCCGAGTGGCCGAGGTTGACCCCGACATTGAAGCCGTGCGGGCGCGACACGTTCTTGATGACGCGAATCGCCTTCTGGATGAAGGCCATCAGCTCGCTGCTTTCGGCTTCGGTCAGATCCTCGAGTTCAGAAAGCCGACGGTAGGGCACCACCATCAGATGTCCCGGGTTGTACGGGTAGAGGTTCAGCACGGCGTAGACGAGTTCGCCGCGTGCCACGACAAGGCCGTCCTCGTCGGACAATTGCGGGATGTCGGTGAACGGCTGGTCGCGCTTGCTGGTGTCCTGCTTCAGCGGTCCTTCAGCGAGGTAGCTCATGCGATAGGGCGTCCAGAGCCGCTGCAGGTGGTCGGCTTCACCGGCGCCCCGATCGACGATCGAGTCGTCGTCAGCCACGGGTGTTCACCTTCACCAAATCGGCGGTGGGCGCCGCGTTTTCACGGTCGGTGATCCACTGTGCGATAGCGGCCACCGCCTCGTCGCGCGGAACACCGTTGATTTGCGTGCGGTCGCCGAACCGGAAACTCACCGCAGCGGCTTCGACGTCGCGGTCGCCGGCCAGCAGCATGAACGGCACCTTCTGATTGGTGTGGTGCGCGATCTTCTTGGCCATCCGATCGTCGCTGCCGTCGACCTCGACGCGCACTCCGCGCGATTTGAGCTGCGCGGCAACGTCGTCCAGGTATCCGATGTGTTCGTCGGCAACCGGGATGCCGACCACCTGAACCGGGGCCAGCCAGGCCGGGAAGGCGCCGGCGTAGTGCTCGGTGAGGATGCCGAAGAACCGCTCGATCGACCCGAACAGCGCGCGGTGGATCAGCACTGGCCGCTGCCGCGAACCGTCGCTTGCGGTGTATTCCAGCTCGAAACGGTCCGGCATGTTGAAGTCGACCTGCAGGGTCGACATCTGCCAACTGCGGCCCAGCGCATCCTTGACCTGCACCGAGATCTTCGGTCCGTAGAAAGCCGCGCCGCCAGGGTCGGGCACCAGTTGCAGACCGGAGGCCTCGCCGACTTCCCGCAGGATCTCGGTGGCCTCTTCCCACACCTCGTCGGAGCCCACATATTTGTCGGGGTCCTTGGTGGACAGCTCCAGGTAGTAGTCGTTGAGCCCGTAGTCGGCCAGCAGATCGAGCACGAACCGCAGCACCGAGGTCAACTCGTCGCGCATCTGCTCACGCGTGCAATAGATGTGCGCGTCATCCTGAGTCATGCCGCGCACCCGGGTCAGACCGTGGATCACACCGGACTTCTCGTAGCGGTAGACGCTGCCGAACTCGAAGAGCCGCAACGGAAGCTCACGATACGACCGTCCCCGCGACCGATAGATCAGATGGTGCATGGGACAGTTCATCGGCTTGAGGTAGTAGTCCTGGCCGGGTTTGCGCACGGTGCCGTCTTCGTTGAATTCGGCGTCGAGATGCATCGGCGGGTACATGCCGTCGGCGTACCACTCCAGGTGGCCCGACGTGACGTACAGCTGCTCTTTGGTGATGTGCGGGGTGTTGACGAACTCGTAACCCGCCTGCTCGTGCTTGCGCCGCGAATACTCTTCCAGCTCGCGACGGATGATGCCGCCCTTGGGATGGAAAACCGCGAGGCCCGAACCGATTTCGTCGGGGAAGCTGAACAGGTCGAGCTCAGCGCCGAGCTTGCGGTGGTCGCGGCGCTGGGCTTCGGCGATGAGCTCGAGATGCTTGTCGAGTGCCTCCTGCGTTTCCCACGCGGTGCCGTAGATCCGTTGCAGGCTCGCGTTGTTCTGATCGCCCCGCCAGTACGCGGCCGAACTACGGGTCAGCTTGAACGCCGGGATGTGTTTCGTGGTGGGAATGTGCGGTCCACGGCACAGATCCCCCCAAACACGTTCGCGGGAACGGGGATTGAGGTTGTCGTAGGCGGTGAGTTCGTCGCCACCGACCTCCATGATGTCGGCGTCCCCGGACTTGTCGTCGACGAGTTCGAGTTTGTATGGCTCACCGGCCAATTCGGCGCGGGCTTCGTCTTTGGATTCGTAGACGCGCCGATCGAACAGCTGACCTTCTTTGACGATCTGGCGCATGCGCTTTTCCAGCTTGTCCAAGTCTTCCGGCGTGAAAGGCTCGGCCACGTCGAAGTCGTAGTAGAAGCCGTCGGTGATCGGCGGTCCGATGCCGAGTTTGGCGTCGGGGAAGAGGTCCTGCACCGCTTGGGCCAGCACATGCGCGGCCGAATGTCGGATGACGCTGCGCCCGTCGTCGGTGTTGGCCGCCACCGGAGTCACTTCGGCATCGGCCTGGGGAATCCAGCTCAGGTCGCGCAGCGTGCCGTCGGCGTCGCGAATCACCACGATCGCGTCGGGCGCGCCGCGGCCTGGCAGCCCGGCCTCGCGGATCGCGGCCGCCGCCGTCGTCCCGGCAGCTACCCGGATCGGGGCTGCTGGGACGGTGTGCGCAAGGGCGGTCATCGACGCGGTCTCCATGGCTTTCGGGTGTTCAGATGGACCCGACCATGCTATCGGGGCGGTCCGGGGCCGAGCAGGGCCGTCGAGCTGCTGCCCAAATCTCCGGCAGAATGACCGTGTGGCAGTGGACACCGCGCTCGCATTGCTGCTGGCCGCCGTTGCCGTCTTTCTCGTAGTGAACTGGATCGGCGAGCGCACTGGGCTGCCGGGCGCCGCGCTGCTCACGTTGGTTGGCATTGGTTACGCCCTGCTGCCGGGGCCCAACATCGGCCTCGATCCCGACGTCGTGATGACGTGTTTGTTGCCGCCGCTGTTGTACAACGCGGCGCTGGAATCGTCGCTCGTCGGCATACGCCGCAACCTTCGCCCCATCGTGAGCCTGTCGGTCGTCCTGGTGTTGCTGACCGCATGGGCGATCGGTGTCACGTTCGGCCTGCTGGTGAGTGGCGCAACGATCGCAGTCGGCGTGGCGCTGGGCGCCGCGGTCGCACCCACAGATCCGGTGGCCGCGCTCGCCGTCGCCCGCAAGGTCGGCCTACCGCTGAACATCGTCACCTTGATCGAGGGTGAAGGCCTGCTCAACGACGCGACCGCACTCACCACATTCTCCATGGCCATCGCAGTCGCGCGAGGCACCGAATTCTCCGTGCTGTCGGCGATTTGGGAGTTTGTCCTGGCAGCCGTCGGCGGGCTAGTGGTCGGACTGGTGCTGGCGTTCTGTCGGCGCATGCTCGGACGATGGACGCGCGATGTGCTGACCGCCAACGCGATTTCACTCGCCACACCGTTTTTGGCGTACCTGGCGGCCGAGGAGGTGCACGCCTCGGGCGTGCTCGCGGTGGTGGTCTGCGGGCTGGTCGTTGGACACCACTCGCCCCGATCGGAATCGGGTGCAAGCCGATTGCAGACCCGAGCTGTATGGCGCCTCGTCAACTTCCTGCTGGAAGGCCTGGTGTTCTTGCTGATCGGTCAGCAACTACCCACCATCGTCGACGGCCTCAACGGATACTCACCGTCGAGGGTCATTGTCGCGATCACTATCACCGTCACGCTGGTGCTGCTGATACGGCCGCTGTGGTTGTTACTCACCCAGGCACTGCCCGGACCAATGCATACCTGGCTCGGCAATGTCACCGACACCGCTTCCGCCAGCGACGTCGGGATGCGGGGGCGCCCTCGCCCGTCAGAGCGCAACTCGGAGCGGCTGGATGGCCGTGAGATTGTCGCGCTGAGCTGGGCGGGCACCCGCGGTGTGGTCAGTCTCGCGGCGATTTTCGCGGTGCCTTTCGTCACGAACAACGGCGCACCCTTTCCCGACCGCGACCTTCTGCTGTTCTGCACTTTCGTCGTCGTATTGGTGACATTGATCGGCCAGGGCGCGACATTCGGTCCGGTTGTGCGGGCGCTGGGACTTCGCGCTGACGCCGTCGACGAGGCTCGTCTGCGCAATCGAGCGCGCGTCGCCGCCGTTGAGGCCGCCCTGGACCGGCTCGACGAGATGCGGCACGAGCACGCGGACGATGTTCCTGCGCATGCGATTGACGGTGCATGCGAACAGTTGTCCGCCAGATTGGATCGCTACCGGCGTCGACTGGACGCACTGGAATCCCTCGAGTCCGACGATGTGCCTGTCATGCCGGCCTACGAGGCAGCCGTCGGCGTCCGGCGAGCGGCTATCGAAGCCGAACGTGACGAACTCCTACGCTGGCGCGACGCCGGCATGCTGTCGGACAAGAGTCTTCGCGCGCTCGAACGCGAACTCGACCACGAAGAGGTCACGTTGCCCGCGACGACGTCGCAGTCGCCGTGGAGCAATCCCTGAACGAGGCCGCCTTAGGGCTGGTCAGGTTTGAGAAGGACGAATAGCGCCTCGGCGTCGGCCAGCACGGTGTCCCCGTCGCTCAACCGGCCGGCCACGAAGATCTTGCGGCCCTCGACCCGATCGACGGCGGCATCGATCTGCAGCTTCTTTTCGATCGGCACGATCTGCCGGTAGTTGATGTGCAGGTAGGCGGTGCGCTGCCGGGGTCCGCCGGTGAGCACCGACGACGTCAACCCCAGCACGGTGTCGAACAGCATGCCGATCGAACCGCCGTGCACGGCGCCGTTGCGGCCGAGGTGAAAGCGGGCGAACCGGGCCCAGCCTTCGATGCGACCGTCGTCGGTTTTATGCGCTGACATGGGGACGGTCAAGATGTTGCCCCGCACCGGCAGGTCCATCCGCCGGCCCGACGGCGACGACCACTCGTCGGTGTCGAACGGCGTGAGCAGCGTCGAGACCTTGTCCAACAGGTCGGCGGCCTCGGTGATCACCTCATCGGGCGCGTCCGCGGCGCGAGCGTGGTCTTGCAAGCGGCGGACCGCGTCGATGAACCGGCCGTAGTCCGGCCCGCCCCTGACCGTCGGTTCGGGCGGGTTGAAGCCACCGCCGGGATGCCACGCGTCTTGGGATGCCACCCGAACACCGTATTGCCCGGCGGCCCGACTCATCCGGGGGCTAGTTGTTCTGTTGCTCCCCGAGCGCGCTCAGCTTCTCGAACTCCTCATCACTGAGTTCGATTTCGGCCGCGGCGACGTTCTCCTCCAGATGGGCCACGCTCGAGGTCCCCGGGATCGGCAGGACGACCGGTGAGCGCTTCAGCAGCCAGGCCAGCGCCAGCTGTGACGGACTGGCGTGACCGTGCTCGGCGCCGAGCTTCGCCAGCGGGCCGTCGGGAGCGGCGAGCGGGCCTGAGGCCAGCGGGAACCACGGGATGAAACCGATCCCCTGTTTGGTCACCTCGTCCAGAAGCTTCTCCGCACTCCGGTTGGTCAGGTTGTACAGGTTCTGCACCGACACAATCTCGGTGATCTTTTGTGCGGCGTGTAATTGGCCGACGTTGACCTCCGACAGACCGATGTGGCGGATCTTGCCTTCCTGCTGCAGCTTGACCAGCTCGCCGATCTGCTCTTCCAGCGGGAACTTGTCGTCGATGCGATGCAGCTGGAACAGGTCGATGGTGTCGACACCGAGCCGCCGCAGGCTCAGTTCGGCTTCCTGGCGCAGGTAAGCGGGGAAACCCAGCGGGACCCACACGTCGGGCCCGGTGCGCAGCAGTCCGGCCTTGGTCGCGATGACCAGCCCGTCGTAGGGATGCAGTGCCTCCCGAATGATCTCCTCGGCGACATAGGGGCCGTAGGAGTCGGCGGTGTCGATGAAGTTGACGCCGAGGTCGGCCGCGCGCCGCAGGACGCGAACGGCTTCATCGCGATCGGCCGGCGGGCCCCAGACGCCTTTGCCGGTCAGGCGCATGGCGCCGTAACCGAGGCGGTTCACGGTGAGATCACCGCCGAGCGTGAACGTTCCGGACGCGTGAGCGGGAGCTTGGGTAGTCACATCGCCGACGGTACGCGAGGCCGAAAAAACCGGCCACGTTCGCGTGGCAAGCTGGGCCGGTGGATTTGCACACGATCGCTCAGCTCCCGCTGACCTACCCGGAGGTGGGTGCGACCGCGGGGCCGACACCTCCGCCGGGATACAAGCACATCGGTTACTCGGCCCACATCGGGATGGGTCAGCTTCGTTTCGAACAGGCCGCGGACGCGGTGATGCACTGGGGCATGCAGCGTGGCGCCGGCCTCGGGGTGCAGGCCAGCAGCGACGTCGTCGCCGTCGGCACGGTGGTGGTGGTGAAAATGGGCTTTTTCACAGCGCCCTGCCGGGTCGTCTACGTCGTCGACGAGCCGAACGTGCGGGGATTCGCATACGGCACGCTGCCCGGCCATCCCGAGTCCGGTGAAGAGCGGTTCGTGGTGCGCCATGACCCGCTGACCTCTGCCGTTTACGCCGAGGTGTCCGCGTTCTCGCGGCCGGCGACGTGGTGGAGCAAAGCCGGCGGGCCGTTCACGAAACTGCTGCAGCGGATGATGAACAAGCGCTACGTGCACGCGGTCTGACCCCAGCCGGCGAGCAGCTGGTGCGCTCCCGCGCAGAGTCTTTCGATGACCTCACCCACCGGGGTGACCTCGGCGATCATGCCGACTCCCTGGCCCGCGAGAACCGGCGCGGTCCGGATGTCGTCGGCCGCAACCGCGGCATTCAGTTCAGATTCGGCGCCGGGATCTTCGGCCAGCGCGTCTTCGTGACCGCTCCAACGCGCGACGAAGTCGTTGCGTAGCACGCGTGACGGGAATCGCTCGGCCCACGGCCGACGACGAACGATGTCGAACACCCGGGTGCTGACGGTGTCGGTCTCTTGAGCGGCTATCAACGCGCGACGGCCGGCGTCACTCGTCAACCCCTCCGCTGAGGCTGACAAGACGGTGCCGAGCCATGCGCCGCCGGCCCCGGCGGCCAGGACCGCGGCCAGGCTTCGCGACGAAGCGATGCCACCGGCGGCCAGGACCGGCACCGACACGGCGTCCACCACCGCGGCGAGCAGCGGCAAGGTTCCGATGGTCGCCTCCCCGTGTCCGCCGCCTTCGCTACCGCGGGCGATCAACAGGTCGATTCCGGCGTCTTCGGCGCGCCGGGCCTCGTCACTGTTGTAAACCTGTGTGGCGGCGGCGATTCCGGCGTCATGCACACGGCTCACCCACGACAGGTCGGTTCCGAAGCTGACCGAGATCAGTGCCGGCCGTGCGGCGAGTGCGGCATCGAACAGACCGTGCTCTTTGCGGATCACCCAGTCCACCATGCCAATTCCGAACGTTCCGCGGACGTGCGGCAATTCGGCGTGCAGCGTCGACGTCGACCCGGCGCTGCCCATGCCGACCATGCCCAGTCCCCCGGCGGCCGTCACCGCTGCTGCCAGCCGTCCACCTGCGACACCGCCCATCGGGGCGTTGACCACGGGCACTCGCAGGCCCATAGCCCTCGACCACGGCGTCGACAACGAGGCGGATGTCATGTCAGCGCAATAGTAGAAGAACCCCGCCGGCAGCCAGTGCGACTGCCTTGATCACCTCGAGCGCGACATAGATCAGGTGCGCCCGCGAGCGCGGTGCGTCGAGGCCGGCGAGCACCTGATCGGAGCGGCGAGTCAGCCGCGGCCGCACTGCGCCGATCTGCGCGGCCAGCACGACCACCGCGACCGCCAGCACCGTCGCCGCCACGGCCGGCGGCGGGCTTGCCACCTCGGCCGCCGTCAACGCGACGGCGAGCACCACCTCGACGATGTTGAGCGCGCGGAAAACCAGCCGGCCGATGCCGAGACCGATCTGCAGCGTGACGTCGGGCGCGCGGAACTTCAACGGCGCCTCGAGGAACGATATGGCCAGCACCATGCCGAGCCACACGAAGACGACCGCGACGGCCGCGGCCCGGGCCGGACTCATCTACGCCCGGTCATTGCGAATCACGTTGGTCCTCAACGCGAATTCGGTGAGGACGTGTCGAAACGCGCGATGCCTGCCTTTTCTGCATGCCGGAAACCGTACCTGGGATACCGTAGGAGAAGGATGACTCCTCGGCCGGTAACCCGGAGACCTCACGTTCTCATCGCGCTGCTCAGTGTGGCGGCGCTGCTGACAGCCTGCGCCACCGCCGTCCCCGGGCGGCCGGTGGCCGCGGGCGGCCGCTCAACGGCATCGTCGAGTTCGGCGGCTAAGCCGGCACACCCACCGGTCGCGGCCCGCGACCTTCTGCTCGGCGACGGTGACCAGACCCCGCTGGGGCCCGGTAAGCAGGCTCCGGTCGGCAGTACTTTTTTCACCACAGTCCGACCGCCCGAGTGCGGGGCCGCGTTGTTGTTCAAAGATTCACCGCTGCCGCCGCCGGGGTCGACGGACCATGCCGAGTCGAGTTATGAACTCGGGCCGTCCGCGATCTACGCCGAATCCGCCGACGTGTACGGCACGGCGTTGAACCCACACGACGTGGTGTGGAAAGCCTTTGGCGCCGTAGCCACTTGCAGCGCGACGGCCGTCGGCGCGGCACCCGCGGGCCAGTCCGGCCCCATGCAGCTGCGTGAGTATTCGGTTCCCTCAGACGGTGTTCTGCAGTGGGTGATGACCGGCACAGACGAGACCTGCGCATTCGGCATGGCCGTGATCCCGGCCGCCGCGCTGCTGATGGCGGCCTGCGACACCACGGGGAAAGTCGACATGAAGGAGTGGGCGACCAAACGCCGCAAGCAGATCATGTCCCACATCGCCTGACGGCTCGTCGCCGCCGTCGGGCATCCTTAGGCCATGACGGTCGATGCCCTGTTGCAGTCGGTTCCCCCACTCGCCGTGTACGGCATGGTCGGCGCCGTCGTCGGCGTGGAGAGCCTGGGCATCCCGCTACCGGGTGAGATCGTTCTCGTCAGCGCCGCGCTGCTGTCGTCGCGGCACGAGCTGGCGGTCAACCCGCTCGGCGTCGGTGCTGCCGCGGTCATCGGAGCGGTGATCGGTGACTCCATCGGCTATGCGATCGGCCGCCGCCTGGGCTTGCCGCTGTTCGACCGGCTGGGCCGACGCTTCCCCAATCATTTCGGTCCGGCGCACGTGACATTCGCCGAGCGGCTCTTTGAGCGCTGGGGTTCCCGTGCGGTGTTCTTCGGCCGGTTCATCGCATTGCTGCGGATCTTTGCCGGGCCGCTGGCCGGCGCGCTGAAGATGCGCTACGCACGGTTTCTGCTCGCAAACGTCTCGGGGGCGCTGTGCTGGGCAGGCGGCACGACGGCGCTGGTGTACTACGCAGGGATCGCTGCGGAACGCTGGCTGGCGCGCTTCTCCTGGATCGCGTTGGTCGTCGCGGTGATATGCGGTGGTATCGCCGCGGTCTTGTTGCGCGAGCGCACATCTCGCGCGATCGCCGAGATCGAAGCCGAGCCCGCCGCCGAATCCGATAACACCGCCGCCTGATCGCGATTGTCGGCTCCGCGAACACGCGCATTTTTCACAACTGTCACAGATTTCACACCCGCTGACGTAGCAAATTATCCGGCGCGATTTTCGGATTCAGACAAAATTGTCGATAAAGATCGACTATCCACACCGCCGGATTTGCCAGCCTCGGAGAAGCCCGGCGATTTCCCTGTGCGAGTTCGGCCGGATGACTCGAAAAGCGTTGAACGAGAATAATTCACGCGTTACGCCGCTGCAGCCCGGACCGCGATCCGCCGCCCCCGAGATCGTTCGCGCAAGTCCGTTCGATAGGACGAGGTTTTGCGTCGTTCTCACCTAATTCTCAGGGGTTCTGACATGGACAAAACTGTTGCCGTTCTGTTATAAATGATGAATCACCAACTGACGTCAGTCTTAAGCACGTAGGGCAGGCATCCCACATCGCGGCGCTAGGCGCCCGAGAATCGGGAACACAATGAGCACTTTCGCCCTTGCGGAGCAATCTTTCAATCATCTCATGCTGAGCAGTCGGCTGATTTCTGATCTGGCACGTTCCCGGAGCACCCTGCGCGCGACGACCGAGCGCAGCGGTCAAGTCGTGATCGTCAGCGCCGGCGGCGAATTGGACGCGTCCAACGAGGCCACCTGGCGGCGCCTGCTGAGCGAAGCGGCCGCGGCCGCAGGCCCGCCCGGACCGCTTGTCATCGACATCGGCGGCGTCGATTTCATGGCGTGTTGCGCCTATGCGGCGCTCGGCGAAGAAGCCGAGCGCTGTCGGCACCGCGGCGTCGAGATTCGCCTGGTCAGCAACCAGTCACATGTCACGCGGATCATCGCCGCGTGCGGCCTCAGCGAGCTGCTGCCGGTCGACAGCAGCGTGGACGCCGCGCTGTCCACGTGCGTCCTCGTCGACTGAACTGAGGACACCGGCAGTTGCGTTGAGCCGGAGTCTCATTCCCGCTAGCGCGGGAGCCCGAAGAGTTGGACCACGCCATGGTCGCGACCCGCGGTGTAGCCGCCGTCGACCGCGATTGCCTGCCCGCTGACAAACGAGGCATCCGGCGACACCAGGAATGCCGCCATGGCGGCGATCTCGCCCGATCTCCCCATGCGTTGCAGGGCGTGCTCTCCGGTGACCGATGCCCTGGGACCCTCCATGCCGGGCAAGCCGAAAACGCTTTCAGTCAGCGGTGTTTCGATGAAACCGGGGCAGATCGCGTTGGCCCGGATGCCACTCGGCCCGTAATCCAGCGCGATGTTCTTGGTGAGCAGCACGACGCCGCCCTTGGCCGCGTTGTACACGCTGCCGCCCGCTGTGCCTTCCAGGCCCTCGATGCTGGCCAGCGTGACGATCGAGCCCCGCTCACCGTCGACCCGAGGCTGATCGATCATTCTGGCGAGGGCCGCTTTGGCGACGAGAAAGGTTCCGGTGAGGTTGATTTCGATCACCCGCTCCCATTCCGCGCGATCGAGCAAATGCACGGGGCCGCCGCCGGCGACGCCCGCGGAATGGATGACACCGTCGACCCGGTCCGGCACAGCGGCGAACACCGCGGCGATCGCGGCCTCGTCGGTGATGTCGGCTGACACGAACCGGAAGTCTGGGCCGAGATCAGGTGGCGCGGCCAGGTCCGCGCCCACGACGCTGCCGCCCTCGGCCAGCAGGCGTTCGGCGGTGGCCAGACCGATGCCCGACGCGACGCCCGTGACGACGAATGTGCGGGATCGAGCGCGGCCGACATCCACCATCAGCGAATCCTCTCTCGAGTCCTGTTGCGGGACAGTCAGAGTCCGAACTGATCGTCGATGATGCCGAGCCATATCTGCGCGACGTCCATCGCGATCTTCTCGCTGATGAAGGCGTGCTGGGTGCCGGTGTAGATGTCGCGGAAGGCGCGCTCGAGTCGGCTGCCCTCGCGGATTGCGGTGGTGCCGGCCGCCAAGTGGGCCCACTCGGCGGCCGCCCGGGATGTGTCGGTGGCGTACACCGCCGCCAGCCTCATGTCCGCACGCAATCGGGGCGTCAGGTCGTCGCCCGCCTCGACGGCGTGCTCGGCTGCCGTGAACGCGTCCAGCACCAGTAAGCGCGCGGCCCGCCACGCGGCGACATGGTGGGCCAGCCCCTTCTGGAAAGTCTGACGGCTGGCCAGCGTCGCCATGTCGCTCATCCGCACCTTGGTGGCCGCCAGTTCCTCGACGTCGTCGAGCATGCTTTTGGCCACCCCGAGCGCAAACGCCGCGTGGCCGGCCGCGGTGACCGGCATCAGACCCATCCGGCTCGCAGGCGAGCTGCCCCGAACGGGCTCGCGAATGAACAGCGGAATCGTTCGATACTCCGGCACGAAGACGTCGGCGACGTTGTAGTCGTAGGAGCCGGTTCCCTTGAGCCCCTGAACATGCCATCCGTCGGTGAAGGTGACCTCCTCGCGGGGCACAAATGCCACCCGCATATCCGGAATGCCCTCGCTGATCCACCGCATCTCGCCGTTGTCCATCGGGAAGAAGCCCGCTCCGATGTAGGCCGCGTGGCCGGTGCCGGAGCCGAAACTCCACGCCCCGCTCAATCGGTAGCCGCCGTCGACCGCTGCCCCTTGGCCGTTGGGAAAGTACTGACCGCCGATGGTGATGTGGTTGTCGTTCCTGCTGAAGACCTCGGCGAAACCCTCGTCGGGAAGATAGGTGGCCGCGGCGAACGTCGACGGCAGGTTGGCAATCCCTATCCAACCGAAAGACCCATCCTGCCAAGCCATTTCGATCCAGGTGTCGATCATCTCCGGAAACGACGGCTCGACGCCACCGGCTGCCACCGGGTTGAGCGCAGACATCAGGCCGCTGGCCCACATCTCCTCGACGATTCGCGGGGAGAGCGTCCTCAACCGCTCGGACTCCTGGGCTTCGGCGCGAACCAGCTCGCGCATCCCGCGAGCCCGGTCGACCATCTGGTCAAGAACGTAAGTCACGAGCGCCGCTCCTCCCGGTCTGCTGCCCTACATCATGGGCGATCGAGACCGGTTGGCGTCACTGTTCGGGCGAAGGAGCCCACGACCGATTGCGGGGCGGCCATTCTTTTACTCGCGCCTTTTCCGCGGCCTTCGCTTTAGCCTCGGCTTTCTTCCTCGCCGCGTAGGTGTCGTCGTCGTCGTCTTCGTCCTCGTCGGGCTTGTCGTCGACTTCGAAGATCACCTCGTACCACCGCTTATGGGGCTGTACCCGCGTCTCGACGTCACCGGTTGGAGTGGCGCGCCTGATCTGGACGTTCTCCAGGGTCGGATCACGTCGGGTGATAAAGGTTTCCAGCGCTTCGCCCAACGGATGTCCGGTGAGATTGATGTCTGCGAGCGCCCTGCCCTGGTACATAGCCACGCCGCAATCTTGCACAACAATCGCGCCGCTTGCATTCTTTTCCGCCGCGCGGCGTCGCGCCGCAGTCGCATAGCGAACCACGGCGCGACGCCTCGGTGCGCAGTCAGGTCAGTACAGCGGAATCCAGGTCCCGAAGAACCAGAAGCCCCAGCCACCGAAGAGCGGGTTGAACACCGGAATGGCGTTGAAGCCGCCGTAATTGAACGCCCCGTAATCAGCTTGCGCCAACGCTATGTCGCGGCTGGGACCGTTCCACCGCGAGTTCCAGCCACCGGGAGGTGGCGGACCGTTCCATCCACCGGGAGGGGGCGGCCCATCCCAGTTTGGCGGAGGACCGCCGGGCGGAGGTCCGTCGTTCCAACCGAACCCGCGCTGCGGGGGCGGTGGCGGTGCACCGTGGTCGGGGGCGCTGAAGCCGTGCGGTGCGTCTCTCGGACCGCCGAACTGCGGGCCACCCCGATCGAAGGCGCCGTGCTGCACATACGGCGGCGGTGGTGGGCCACCCGGGCCACCAGGTCCGCCAGGACCGTGAGGTTCGCCCGGCCCACCCGGGCCGCCGGGTCCACCCGGTCCAGGCTCACCGGGGCCGCCAGGTCCGCCAGGTCCGTGTCCACCGGGACCGCCAGGCCCACCCGGCGTACCAGGTCCCCCAGGTCCACCCGGGCCATGCCCACCGGGTCCGGCCCCGCCCGGACCACCAGGTTCACCGGGCGCGGGGCCACCCGGGCCGCCAGGTCCATGTCCGGGTCCACCGGGTCCCGCGGGTGCCGGTCCACCGGGCGCGGGGCCGCCGGGCGCCGGCGCGCCCGGTCCGCTGGGCCCATGGGCTCCGCCCGAACCACCCGGCGCGCCCCCACCGGTTCCGCCGGGCGCCGGTGCGCCGGGCGCCGGTCCACCAGGTGCGGCTCCGCCAGGTCCGCTCGGTCCGTGCGATCCGCCGGCTCCGCCCGGACCACTGGGTCCGCCGGGTCCTCCCCCGGGGCCGGGTCCCGGGGGCGGCCCGGGTGGCGGCTCATCCGCGAAAGACCCGCAGATGGTGCAGTTCGGAGCCGTCTTCACCGGCACCGCAGCGGCTAAGCCGGTGCCAACCGTCAGCCCTGACATGCCCAAGGCCGCCGCGATTGCCGCGCCCGCCACATGCTTCACATACATACTTGTCAGCCCCTTCCGAGCTTCACAGTCAATGACGTCGGCCCGCGTCAGGGGCACGTGGCATCGATCTCGAACGGCTTGACGACCGTTTGCTGTGCGTTGGCGGCGTTTACCCCCGTCGCGGTGCCCTTAATCGTGTAGGAGTTGCCGCTTTTGGTGGCCTGCGCAGTGCCCTGGTTTGGGGCGCCGGCCTGGTAGCCGAGCGTCACGCCGGTCAGGTTGCCCAGACCCACCGCTTGAACCACCGGCGTATCGGCAGTCGACACGACTGCGCCGATACCGGTTGTCGGATCACCGATCCCGATGCTGAGGTTCCCGTTGACCGGGGTGCAGGTGACCGGCCCGGTGACATTCTGCGCCTGGCCATCGATGAGGACTTTGGTGCCGCCGGGCGCCGAGCTGCCGCTGGCCGCCGGGGGGCTTGTGGTGTTGGATTTGTTGTCCGAACAGCCGGCCAGCCCTGCGACCACAGAGGCCGCCGCTGCGATGCCAATCAATATTCCGCGATTTGCCACAGGTCTCCTTCGTCTCGTCGAACTCGAACAACCCTGCCTTCCGATCGCGACCTTACGCGTTGGGCATGTGGCGCAGTGGCATTGAGGCAAGGTCTGCAGATTGCGCTGCGTCAACCCTCCGATCCCCGCGTCGCGGGCTCGACTGCGGCCACCTCGGAGAGGCCGCTGATAGCGAAGACGCGAACGAGGAACGGGTGGGCGATCAGCCGGATGTGGTCGGCGTGTGGGAAGAGCACGTTGACGGCGGCGCTGTCGAGGTACTCCACGCCGCTGAGATCGACTGTGAGTATCCCGCCGCCGTCGGCGCTCTCAGTGACGGCCGTGGTGAGCACGTCGTCGAACGTCTCGACGTTGCTCAGGTCGATCTCCCCTGTCGCGGTCAGGACGAGCTTTCCGTCGCTGGACCGCGCGGTGTCGAGAGTCAGCGAGGTCGGCATCAGGTGATCGTCGCGGACAACTCGACAGTCGTTCCGCTGTTCACCGAATCGATGACGACGTCGTGCATCAGCGCTCGCATGAGCGTGATACCCCGGCCGCGATGGGCGTGGGCGGCGGGCTGCGGAGTCTTCCACGTGCCGGTGTCCACGATCGTCACCCGAACCTCGTCCGCGAACGCGACCGCGCGCAGCCTGATCATGCCGTCCGGGTGGTCTCGATGGCCGTGCTCGATAGCGTTGGCGACGGCCTCCCCGGCGGCGAGCAGCACATCGTGAACCTGCTCCGCCGTCACCTGGGCCCGGGTCAACCAGCTGCGCAGAGCGGCACGGCTGCCCGCGAGCTGGTCGACGTTGGCCGGGAAATCCAGCTGCAATGGCGCGGGATGGCGGTACAGCAGCAGCGCCACGTCGTCCTGGTAACCGCCGCGCGGCGCCAGCCCCGACATCACTTGATTCGCAAGCTCTTCCAGCGCCGACCCGCGACCTTCCTGCAGCAAGGCGCACACCCGCGCGATGCCGTCGTCCAGCGCGCTACGGCGGCGCTCGACCAGACCGTCGGTGTACAGCAACAGCATTGCGCGCGCAGGAATGATCACGCGCGCTTCGGGGCGCGGTCGGTTGGGTCGCACGCCCAGCGGAATGGTGTGGCCTTCTTCGAGCAAGTGGGTCGAGCCGTCGGCATACACCACGATCGGCGGCGGATGTCCAGCGCTGGAGTAGACCAATTCGCCTGTCTCGGGGTCCAACACCGCGCAGACGACCGTGGTGCACCGAGCGCCGGGCAGTCGCGCGGCGAATCGGTCGAGGCCAGCGAGAGCAGCACGGGGACTGTGGTTTTCGAGCAACAGCGCGCGACAGGCGCTGCGCAGCTGTCCCATGACGGTGGCCGCCGCGAGCCCGTGACCGACACAGTCGCCGACGATCAGCGCAATGCGCCCGTCCTCGAGGTCGACGACGTCATACCAGTCGCCGCCCACCTGCAAAGGCCGGCTCGCGGCCTGGTAACGAACGGCGAACCCCTGCGGCAGATGCGCCGGGCCGAGGATCGCAAGCTGCAATGCCAACGCGGTCTCACGCTGCTGGTCGACCTGATACACCCGCTGAAGACCGTGATCGAGACGCCCGGCCAGCATGGTGAGCAGCGTTTGATCCTCGAGAGTGAAGGCGCGCTGCTTGGCCAGATCGATCCAGACGACGAGCACGCCCTCGGGATGCTGCAACGCGATGCCCGCGGTGCCCGGTTCCGCCGTGTACGGGTTGAGCAACGCGCCGTCACGCAACGTCTCGATGCTGCGTCTGGTCTGAGGCGGTAGCTCGTCCCACTGCGCCGACTCACCGACCGACACCAGATCTGGCCTGCCTGAGACGTTTTCAGTGACCGGGCGGTGCGTTGGGAAGGTGGCAGCCAAGACGCGCCGGGCCCGCCACAGTCGACGAAGTTCCTCGGATGCGGCCTGGAGTGCGTCATCGACGGAGTCAGCTTGCGCGAGTTGCTGATTGAGTGCATGTTCGCGACCAGCGGCCAGCGCCAATGCAATTGCGGCGTGCCGGGCGAAATCGCTGACGAGTTCCAGGTAATCGCTGCCGAACGCCGGCTGCTGCGGGTTGCGCGCGACGGCGATGACACCCAACGGTGCCTCGTCCGCGATCAGCGGGATGACGATCGCCGGCCGTTCGCCGACGTCGGTGAAGCCCTCAATGGGGTACTGGAAAGAGTCAGTGATCAGCGGTATTCCGCGACGCGCGACACCGCCCGTCGTGGAGCCGTCTATCGGAACCTGCTTGCCGATCACCTCTGCGGTGTAGCGACCCGCTGCCGCAGCGATGACGAGAGTGTCGACGTCGGAGATAGGCAGGTCGGGCTCGCTGGGAACCAGCAGAATCGCTTGCTCGGCCTCGGCCAACTCCAGCGCCCGGTTCACGATCAACTGCAGCGGCCCGGTCTGCGGGTCTCCGGACAACAGCGCGGTCGTGATCTCGCGACTGGCGTTCGTCCACTTCGCCGTGTCGCGTTCCCGCTCGAAGAGTCGCGCGTTGTCGATGGCGACCGCGGCCGCCGAGCCGAGCGCACGCACGGTGCCGTCCTCGGAGTCGGAGAACACCCGCCCCGGCCGGTCGTCGGCCAAGTAGAGGACACCGAATTCAGCAGCTCGGACAATGATCGGGATCGCCAGCAACGCGCGTATCGGACTGGCGCCTGTCTCGAGCCCCTCGGCGCCGGCATACGTGCGCAAGTCGTCGATACGCAGCCCGTCCCCCACTGACAGCCCACCCAGCAATCGCGCGGTGCCGCCGTCGATGCCGGTGTGGACGAATGTGTTCGGGCTCCCGTCACCCCCGCGAATGCCGAGCGCTCCGATGCGGGCTCCGGTCAGCGTCATCGCGCCTTTGACGATGCGGTGCAGCGTGCCGTCCAGGTCGAGGTCCGAGCCGATCTCGACGATGACCTGCACGAGTTGCTCAATCTGGTCGCGAGCTGCGCGCAGCTCGTCGGCCTGATCATCCATGTGACTCACCGTTTGCCGCCGGTCGGGTCGCTGTGACATATACGCAGACCATATGCGGCCGCATGCGATCTTTGGATTTATCGGAAAAGACCATGTGGTGGTCCCGGCTGGGTTCGAACCAGCGACCTCCCGCGTGTGAGGCGGGCGCTCTTCCACTGAGCTACGAGACCGGTGCCGAGAGGCGAACGAGCACGAAGATTAGCACGCGCGGTCGTCTCGGCTGAAAGTACTGCCTCGCAGCAAATCGCGGCGCGCCTGTCGTACCGAGGAATTTGTGCGGTCCCGCTCAGGTGGACTATCGTCGTGCTTCGCACCGGGCGACGATCTCGTCCGTTGCGCGCGGATGTAGCGCAGTTGGTAGCGCATCACCTTGCCAAGGTGAGGGTCGCGGGTTCGAATCCCGTCATCCGCTCGAAGGTGCAACTGGCATCAATCCCAGCGGTGGAGTGGCCGAGTGGTGAGGCAACGGCCTGCAAAGCCGTGCACACGGGTTCGATTCCCGTCTCCACCTCCAGCTTTGGATTCCCCGGCGCGATTAGCTCAGCGGGAGAGCGCTTCCCTGACACGGAAGAGGTCACTGGTTCAATCCCAGTATCGCGCACCACAGTTCGAGCAGTTCGGATGAGTACGGTGGCTAGCCCCCAAGTCATCTGGTCGAGGAATTGCTCAACGAGCGCCTAGAGATTCCAGGCAGTTCTGTCCAGTGGATCGCAATCGCACCCGGCCAATCACCGCCTCAGCAGGGATCGCCGTCCGGCGTCCAGTACCGAGTCCCATCAGGCGCGATGCACGGCGGCGCGCCGTAGTCCACGCCGGCGTCCGCCCCGGTGGCCGCCGCCGCCCTCGCCGCGTCGTCGCCGGGACATCCGCCCACCGAGACATGGCGGCCGCCAACATCAACGCAAGCGTTAGCAACTGCGGGTCCTGCTATGGGTACCGCTAGCAGCCCAGCGCCCAAAGTCAGCGCCGCTGCCAGCTCCCAGAGTGTCTTCATCTCAATTTCTCTACACCCGATGACTGCGTACCGTTGTCGATTGCGCATCTGGCTGGCAGCAATGATGTCACCGTTCGGGGCCTTCATAGATCAGCACCCCTCCCGGCGCCGCCGCGCTTCTACGAATGCACTCACCGCGTCCGTTCTAGGTGATTAAATCCGTGCCGGGATGATCTTGTGAAGACAACGACTGAGCGCGCTTGCCCGGACTAAGGAGATCAGATCCGGTTGAACGACGATGACGACACGCGCGCCGCATCCGTCAGCGACGAAACTGCCGCCGCGCCCGGGGACCATGCGACCGAACTGATCGAGACGCCTGCCGCACCGACTCCGGAACTTGCTTGGTCTGACGCCGCCGACGAGCACGAGGCAGACGCGATCAGCGAGAACCGCAGCCGGGCAACGTGGTTGGGTCCCGTGGTGGCGCTCTCGGTGGCTGCGATAGCGGTCCTATCAATCCTGCTGTTTTACGTACACCGCACCGCAGCACCGAATGCGCCGGCCCCTGTTCCATCGTCGGACAACGCCCGCCCGGTGCCGCTCGACGGCACCTACAGGCTGGACTACGACGCTGCTAAGCAGACACAAAACGGCGCGCCTGAACCCCAACCCAACACCACCGGTTGGTGGGCCTTTCGCTCATCGTGCAGGTCGACAGAATGCGTTGCTACCGGGACCGCACTGGACGGGGCCAACCACCAATTAGCCCGTACACCAGCTCTTACATCCGATTTCTTTTATCGCGACGGCCACTGGCAAGCCACGCGAACTACCCAAGTGCCACGACCACGCTGCCTGGCGGCAAACCAAGAAGTCATCGCAGGCACCGCCACCGAGCTGATCGCGTTTGCGTTCGAACCACAAGCTGGCGGCACGCTCCGAGGCGTCCACACCGAAACCGTGCTCACCAACGAATGTGGTTCCCAAGGAACTGTGTTGCAGACCCCATTCGTGATGACCCGGACCGGTGATGCGCCGCCCGGCGTCGCCGCGACCGACCCGGCCACAGTCATCGCCCCACCGACGACGAACACCACAGACGTGGTCGTTGGCGGCCCGGTACTCGACGGCACATTTCGCGTGGACGGCGCTACCAACGAGACAGAGTGGTGGGCCTTTCGTTCCCTCTGCACCAGTAAGGGATGCTCCGCCACAGGGTCCGAGCTGGCCGACACCAACCACGGTCAGGGCACCGGCGTCGCAAAGGTTCTCCATTTCGTTGACGGCCACTGGCAGGACACGCCTTATCTGCAAGCACCATCGCAATGCCCTGGAACAGAGGGAACAGCCCGCGACAACGAAACGCATGGCTGGTCGTTGAATCCGCAGCCGGACGGCACCCTCGCAGGCGCTCAGACCGACACCGTGGCAACCAACGAATGCGGCAGACAGGGAACGATTTCGCAGATCCCGATAGTCGTGACCCGAATGGGCGATGTGCCGCCCACCGTCGTTCTGGCCGATCCAGGATTGTTCTGAGGCTCTTGATCGCCTCTATGCCCTTCTCTGCGTCGGCCAGGGTCTCGATTCGCGTGCGGCGTAGACACACCGCCGACACCCCGCCGTGCAGTCCGGGCGTCCACGATGCCGCAAAGTTTCGCTGGTTCCGATGGTTCGCTAACTGAGAAAAACTGAGCGAAATTTCAGCTTAACTTCGAGAACTTGGCCGCGGCCCGATACCGCGGAGCGGACCACGCACAGCAAACGGCCATCTCAGTTCAGATGACTGGAACTGAGATGGCCGTTGTGGGAGATCCAGGATATTTGCCGCCGTGCTCAGAACGAGAACAGCGTCAGATCTCCGAAGGGGGTGATCAGCGTGTCCGTGATGGTGGCCAGAGCGCCCTCTACGCCCGGGATATCGACGACCTGGTTGGCGAACCCGCTGCCGAATTCCAGGACATCGACCTGAGAGCCGACCGTAAGGCCGGTACCGGCGACGTCTTCGTTGGTCTCGATGAGGTTCCAGCTTTCAACGGCACCGGTGTATGGGTTCAGCGTCTCCGTGCCCTGCCCGTACAACGTGTAGTCATCCACGCTGACGCCGGTAGTGATGTCCTTGGCTTCGATGTAGGAGGTGCCGGTCAGGACCTCATGGAACGCGTTGGTGCTGATGTTCCCGCCCACCGGATCCGAGAGCGGGCCGAAGTAAACGTCTGGGCCGAGCGTGTATTCGTAGGTGTCGGCCTGCGCGGCGGACATGCCGACGACAGCCACGGCAGCGATCCCTCCAGCAAACGTTCCAAGGGTCAAGAGGCGACGGTTCATAAAGTGAAACTCCGTTCTGATGCGGGACACGCCCCACCGTTTGGGGCGAACAGAACCTTAACAACAAATAAGAGTTTGCTAGTGAAAAAGTACGGAATGTTGGATTTTTTCTTCTAGAAAAATAGAGCAGCGCCGTCATCGTCGCCGCGTCGCGGCATCAGCCGACGGTGCGCTTAGGTCCGTGCTAAGGCGTCTCTGTTCACGCGATCTCCCTACGACGGAGCCTGGAGCCGGTCAGAGCCGAGAAATCTCTCAATGGTCTGGTCGGCATGGCCTCAGCTCACGGCCGCTGCCGAGTTTTCGAAGGCACGGCGGCTGGAGCGCGGCCGCGCGCCGGTGATTTAACGGCGACCAATGCGTCTGCGACCGCTTCATGAAGTGAGAAGACCTCGTCGAGCCTGAGCATCTGAACGAGCCGGCTGATCACCGGACGGTCAGCGACCACGGCGAACCGAACGTCGTCGCCGACCCTCTCGTGAGCCTGGACCAGGACGCTGACGCCGATCGAGCCGAGGAATTCGACGCCCAGCAGATCGATGACGAGCGCCGGGGGGTTGCTGGCCAGCGCCTCACCGATCGCGCTTTTGAAGGCTGACGCGCTGCCCATATCGATGTCGCCGCGGACCGACAGCACGGCAACACCATCGTGGTCTTCGAGGGAGGCGCTGATCGGATCTTCGACTAGCACAACAGATCACCTTCATTCCGGGCCCGCAGATGAGTGCAGTGGCCATTGCATCGACGCGCGACTCGAGCGCTCATCGGCTGAACAGGTGAGACTCACGCATACGGCTGATAACTTCAAGATCAAGCTGCTTTAATCCCGGCGTCGACGAGCCTACCTAAAATCTGGGTTAACGATGGCGATACGTACCGGGTCGCCGAAGGTCAGCCGGACCGCAGAGGATTCGCCGGCGCAGCCTCCGCTGGGGGCATAAGCTGGGCCAGCCCGGTATCGGGCCACCGGGGTCCCAGCGAGAGGCCTGCAATGATCGTTCGCCGTCTGGCCGCCGCCGTCGCGGCCGCATCAATCCCACTGGCGGCCGCGGCCGTCGCAACATCGGCGGTCAGCTCCGCGGACTGCGACCCCCACTGGTCGCGCAATGTGTGGACCAACGAATGCAAACCCGGCCCTGCACCGCCGGATTGGTACGTAATCCGGCCGGCTTACGCGCCGCCCTACGCACCCGTGGACGTGCCGCCGCCTCCTCCCCCGCCGCCATGGGCACAGAACATGCAACCGAGATGGGACGAAGGCGGCCAGCATTGGGTCTGGTCCGGGATCTGACCGAGGCGCAGGCTGTGTCACAACTTGCGAACGCCGCTCAAGGCCTTCGCGAACGGGTTGCCGGCGGCCAGGCCACGGCGAAGGCTCGGCTGCAGGGTGCTCAGGTTCAGTAGCACCGGGTAGCTCAGACCGTGATCGCGCCACTCGGCGAGCTGATCGACGATCTCCTCAGGCGTGCCTTGCAAGCACGCGTTTCTCAGTAGCGACAGCGGCACATTCGACGTATGCGCGAGCACAGCGTCTTCGTCCAGGATCTGCGGGATGAGGTCCTGGTAACCGGTACCGATCGGGTGAGAAACGCCGTGACGCTCCCACAATTCCGCGGGAATGTTCAGCGCGAAGGTCTTCATCGCGGTCGACTCCAGCGCTTCGTCGATCTCTTGTCGGTTGCGTCCGGTGACCGTGAAGAAGAACATCGCTCCGACGATCGACAGCGGATCCCGTCCGGCATCCGACGCCGCGGCGCGAACCGCATCCAGGCCGCGCGCATAGTCCGCGGGTGAGAACACCGCTGCGGGAAACCACCCGTCGGCGTAGCGGCCGGTGGCGCGCAACATCCTCGGTCCGTGCGCGGCGATCCAGATCTCCGGCCACTTGCCGCGATACGGCCACAGGTCGAACACGGCGTTGTGCAAAGGGAAGAACGGCGAATCGCGGGTGACCAGCTCGCCGCCGGAGTTCCACAGCGCGCGGATGGTGGCCATCGCCTCCTCGAAGCGCGCCACCGGCCTGGACCAGTCCACACCGTAGGGCTCGTTGCCCTCGCGCTCGCCGGTGCCGATACCGAGGATCGCCCGTCCCCGCGTGAGCAGGTGCAGCGTCGCGGCCGCTTGGGCGGTGACCGCTGGATTGCGCCGGCCGGCGTCGGTGACACCGATCCCAAGGCGCATGCGGCCCAACCGATTTCGGCCAGCCAAGTGTCCCAGGACGGTCCACGGTTCGAGGTTGGCATCGACTTTCGGGGTGAACCGTGCGGCACCGATGTATTTCGGTTTGGCCATCGAGCGTGGATACAAGGAGTTCAGATGGTCGGCCAACCAGAACGAGTCCGCCCGGCTGGCTACCGCAGACAGGTAACTGCTGCGCGTCACCGCCATCGGCGAATAGCGCATCGGAAGCGCCTGGGCCGCCAAACCGACTTTCACCATTGCCCCCCGGCTTGCTTTCGCCTAGTGCCCGATGTTCCCACGGCTAGTTCTGACTAACGGCGGCGCCTTGCAGATGCTGCGGACAGTAGGCGCTCGCCGCGATCGCGGTGAACTTCGCGGCGCTGGTCGTGCTGATTCCCGGATTCTGTTCCGTCACACTGTGAATGACGCCGAGTTCGGGCTGACCCTGGTTCATCATCGCGCACGCCGCCTTGGCCGCGTTGACGGCGGCGGCCCCGTTGTTGAAAGTGACGCCCGCCCGTTGCAGCGCATCAAGGAAATTCGCGTCGAGTTTCGGGTCGCCGGTCGGGTCGGCGTCGGCCGGAGCCGCGACGCACAGGCTCGCGGCGATACCGAGCACCGCCAGCAGACGTGTCATGGAGTCGGGCCGCCGCCACCGCCGGCGCGTTGCAGATATTGCGGGCAGTAGGCGCTGGCCGAAATCGCAGTGAACTGCGCTGCCCGGGTGGTGTCCAAACCGGGGTTCTGGTGCATCACTTGCTGGATGACATCGATCTCCGGCTTGCCCTCCTGCATCAGCCCGCAGGCTGTCTTGCCGGCCTTGACGGCGCCCGGTCCGCTTTTGATGGTGATGCCCGCTCTGGTGAGCGAATCAAGGAAGCTCGCATCGAGGTCGGCAGCGGGGTCGGCGTGAGCCGACGCGGCAAAGCTCAATATTGCGATGATGCCGGCCGGCACCAGAAGACGTCGCATCGCACAATCATCGCTCAGAGCGGGCACCGTTGTCCCCGCTGTGCCCGAAGCGCAACGCAGCCACAGTCGCCCTGCCAGAATCGGACGAATGGCCGACATGATCGAAGTCCACCGCACCATTGCAGCGCCCGCCGCCGACATCTTCGCGGTGTTATGTGATCCGCAGGGGCATGTCGCGATCGACGCGTCAGGGATGTTGCAGGATGCCGAAGGATCCCCCGTCGCCGCTGCCGGCGAGAGCTTCGTCGTGCATATGGACCGTGAGGCCCTCAACGATTTTCCGATGGGCAAGTACGACGTCACGGTCAGCATCAAGGAGTTCGAGCCGGACCGGCTGATCTCGTGGACGATTCTGGGTCAGATCCGACCCCAGATCGGTCACGTCTACGGCTACCGCCTCGAAGCCGACGAGCAGGGCGCGGGCACCCGCGTCACGTCGTTCTACGACTGGTCGCAGATCGACGAGAAGTGGCGGGAAGCCGGAATCTTCCCGGTGATCTCCGAGGGCGCGCTGCGGGCAACGTTGGGCATCTTGGACCGCACCGTGCGACGCGGTTACCCCAAGGCCTGAGAGTGGCACAACCTGGCAATGGCGCCCACGCCATATGCCATCATGCGATGATGCGCCGCTGCCTGATTGTGTTGGTGACAGTCTTTGCTGCCACGCTGATCGCTGCTCCGCACTCATCGGCCGGCGACGCGCCGATCGGTCACCTCGGCGACACCTTGCGGGTCGACACCGGAAAGATGGTCGCGGACGTCACCGTCAGCAGCGTCCAACCGGTCGACCCGCCGCCGGGCTTCGGCTACAACCGCGTGGGCGTCCCGGTGAAGAGTTACCCGAACTCCGCGGTCGTGCGCGCGGACGTGGCCATCCACGCGGTGCGCGTGCCGAACCCGTATCAGATGCTCACCGATTTCACCTTCGACGGGGTCACTCCGTTCGGCGACGCCTACAAATCCCGCCCATCTGACGCACCCGATGCGCTGGACGCCGCGCTGGCCAACGCGCCCGCAGGTTCGATCGTCCGCGGTGGCGTCTACTGGGAGGCGTACCGCGATCCGGTCGCCACTGTTGTTCTGCTGGACAAGAAGACGGGTTATCACCTCGCGCAGTGGAATCTGTAACGCGCGTCGGGTCTGCGGAAACCACCGACGTCGCCGCACTGGCCGAGGTCGCCGCAGACACGTTCCCGTTGGCCTGCCCCCCGTCGGCCGCACCGGCCGACATCGCGTCGTTCATCGACGCCAACCTGTCTGACACCCGGTTCGCCGAGTATCTGTCCGACCCGCGGCGGACCATCCTCATCGCCAAGCAAGACGACCGAATTGTCGGCTACGCCATGCTGATTCGTGGCGTCGAGGACGACCGTGCCGAGCTGTCGAAGATGTATGTCCGACCTGCGCAGCACGGTTCAGGGGTGGCCACGGCGTTGATGGACGCCGCGCTCGAGGCCGTCGCAGAATCGGGAGCGGACAGCGTCTGGCTCGGTGTCAATCAGAAAAACGCACGCGCACAACGGTTTTACGCGAAGTCCGGCTTCGCCGTCACCGGCACCAGGACGTTCCAACTCGGCGCTCATACCGAGCACGACTATGTGATGGTCCGGCGTGTGCCGTGACGGCTGCCCGCAGTGCAGGCAGCCCAACGTGCAACCCCGTGCATCGGGCACCCTGCCGACGTGTTGCAATCATCGGCATGGCTGACCATTCAGCTGACGACGCCGGCGGAGTGCAGTTGCGGCGACTCGAGGCGGCGCACGATCTCGACGGCGGCGAGTTGTCCGACCTGTACGGATATCCGGTCGACCACCACGGCGTGTGGCTTCGGGCGAACTTCATCGCCAGCCTCGACGGCGGCGCCACCTTCAGCGGCAAGTCCGGCCGGCTCGGCGGATCCGGCGACCGGGCGTTGTTCAGCCTGCTGCGTGAACTCGCCGACGTGATCCTGGTCGGCGCGGGCACGGTGCGCGCCGAGGGCTATGCGGGCGCCCGCCCCAACGTCGGCCAGCGTGGACGGCGGCAGGCCCGCGGGCAGAGCGAAGTTCCGCAGTTGGCGATCGTCACCAAATCCGGTCATCTGGAGCGCGATATGCCGGTGTTCACCCGCACCGAGGTGCCACCGCTGGTGTTCACCTGCGCGGCGGCCGCCGACCAGACCCGGCACACCCTGTCTGGTCTCGCCGATGTGATCGACTGCTCGGGCGACGATCCCGGCGAGGTCGATTCGGCCGCCCTGTTGACCACGCTGGCCGATCGCGGCCTGAGCCGGGTGCTGACCGAAGGCGGCCCGATGCTGTTCAGCTCGTTCGTCGAGCACAACCTGCTCGACGAACTGTGCCTGACGATCGCGCCGAGCCTGGTCGGCGGTCAGGCCGGCCGGATCGCCACCGGCCCGGGTCAGGTGCTCACCGCCATGCGCCGCGCTCATGTCCTCACCGACGACGACGGCTACCTGTACACGCGCTACGTGCGCGACGACGCTTGATCGACGAACCCTTGGCTACTGTTGTCGGCATGAACCGGCCCGCTGCGATCGCCACATCACTGTTCGTGGCGACCGCGGTGCTGGCCGGTTGCGCCCCCGGGCTGGCCGCCAACCCCCGGTTCGCCACCAACGCCGGCGCCCGGCCGCAGGGTAAGGCGACGACGGCACCCCCGACCAACGGTCCACCGCCGATCGCCAAGCCGAAAAACGACTTGTCCTGGCACGATTGCACAACGCGGGAATTCGGCGACGCCGCGGTTCCCGCACCGGCCGGGGTGAAACTGGATTGCGCCAGCTACGACGCCGACCTCGACCCGGTCAACGGCGCCGCCGGGACGTTGAGCATCGGCGTAGTGCGCGCCCGCTCAGCGCAGACGCCCGACGACGCAGGGCCGCTGGTCTTCACCACGGGTTCGGACCTGCCGTCGTCGCTGCAACTGCCGGTATGGCTGGCACGCGCGGGCGCCGACGTGCTGCACAGCCACCCCATCGTCGCCGTGGACCGTCGCGGCATGGGCACATCGAGCCCGGTCGACTGCCTCGACCAGTTCGACCGCCAAGAGATCCACGATCAGGCGCAGTTCCAGTCCGGCAACGACCCCGTCGCCAACCTCGCCGACATCGTGCAGAACGCCACCACCAGTTGTACCGACACCATCGCGCCCGGCGACTCCGCCTACGACAACACGCACGCGGCGACCGATTTGGAGCGGCTGCGCAGCACCTGGGACGTGCCGGCGCTGGCCCTGATCGGGATCGGCAACGGCGCACAGGTGGCGTTGTCCTACGCCAGCTCTCACCCCGACCGGGTCGCTCGCCTGGTGCTCGACTCCCCCGTTGCGCTGGGCGTCGGCGCCGAAGCCGCCGCCGAGCAGAAGGTCAAAGGGCAGCAGGCCGCGCTGGACGCGTTCGCCCAGCAGTGCGCCGCGGTCAACTGCCCACTCGGCCCCGACCCCAAGGCTGCGGTGAACTCGTTGCTGGACGACGCCCGCGGCGGACACGGCCCGGCGGGTGCATCAGTCGCCACCATCGTCAGCGCCATCACCACCGCGCTCGGCTTCCCCACCGGCGATCGGGTCAGTAGCACCAACGACCTCGCCACCGCCCTGGCCAACGCCCGTTCCGGCGACACCAATCTGTTGACCAGCCTGATCAACCGGGCGGAGGCCACCAGGGGCACCGACGGACAGTTCGTCAACACCTGCAGTGACGCGCTCAACCGGCCTACGCCCGACCGGATCCGGGAACTGGTCGTCGCCTGGGCGAAGCTCTACCCGCAGTTCGGCGTCGTCGGCGCACTCAACTTGGTCAAGTGCGTCTCCTGGCCCAGCACTCAGCCGCCGCCATCGCCGAAGGTGCTCAAGGTCAACGTGCTCCTGATGGGCGTGCAGAACGACCCCATCGTCGGGTCGGAGGGCGTATCGGCCACCGCGGCCACCATCATCAACGCGACGGCGGCCAGCAAGCGGGTGATGTGGCAGGGCATCGGCCACGGGGCCAGCGTCTATTCGTCGTGCGCGGTCCCCCCATTGGTTGCGTATCTCGACAGCGGCAACCTGCCGTCAACCGACACCTACTGTCCCGCCTGAACCTTCAGGCCTTATAGGGTGCGCTCGTGACACGCGCCGACGACGATGCAGAGCGCAGCAGTGAGGAGGAGTGGCGCCCGTGACTGCAGTTGAATCCACTGGCAGCGGCCTGCTCGACCGGGCACAGGCTCTCTTCGCGCCCCGCGCCGCTGCGCCGAGCACCGCGACCGTCCTGCGCTCAGTGTTGTGGCCATTGGCCATCCTCGCGGTGATCCACCGCACCATCGTGTTGCCCGCCAACGGCAACATCACCGACGACTTCAAGCCGGTCTACCGCGCGCTGTCGAACTTCCGGCACGGCTGGGACATCTACAACGAGCATTTCGACTACGTCGACCCGCACTACCTGTATCCGCCCGGCGGCACGCTGATCATGGCGCCCTTCGGTTATCTGCCGTTCGCGGAGTCGCGGTACTTGTTCGTCGCGGTCAACAGCGCCGCCATCGTGCTGGCCGGGTACGTGCTGCTGCGGATGTTCAACTTCAGGCTGACCTCGGTGGCGGCCCCAGCCTTGCTGCTGGCGATGTTCTGCACCGAATCCGTCACGAGCACACTGGTTTTCACCAACATCAACGGCGTCATCCTGCTGCTCGAGGTGTTGTTCTTGCGCTGGCTGCTCGACGGCCGGACAAGCCGACAGTGGTGGGCCGGCATCGCGATCGGCCTGACGCTGGTGGTGAAGCCGGCACTAGGCCCGCTGCTGCTGCTGCCGTTGCTGAACCGCCAATGGCGCGCGGTGGTGCCGGCCTTCCTGGTACCGCTGGTGTTCAACCTCGCCGCGTGGCACCTCGTCGTGCATCCGAAGGACTTCGTCACCCGCACCGTGCCCTACCTACTGGGCGTCCGCGATTACTTCAACAGCTCGATCGAAGGCAATGGTGTCTATTTCGGGCTGCCGTTCTGGTTGATCCATCTACTGCGAATCCTGTTCACCCTGCTGGCCATCGGCTGCTTGTGGCTGCTGTATCGCTACTACCGGACCCGCGATCCGCTGTTCTGGTTCGCCACATCGTCGGGTGTGCTGTTGCTGTGGTCGTGGCTGGTGCTGGCACTGGCCCAGGGCTATTACTCGATGATGCTGTTTCCGTTGCTCATGACGGTGGTGTTGCCCAATTCGGTGATTCGCAACTGGCCGGCATGGCTGGGCGTCTACGGCTTCCTGACGATGGACAAGTGGCTGCTGCTCCACTGGATGTTCATCGGGCGGCCGCTGGACTACCTGAAGATCACCTACGGCTGGTCACTGCTGCTGATCGTGGTGTTCGCCGTGCTGTACTTCCGCTACCGCGATGCCAAAGCTGAGGGCCGCTTAGACCACGGGATCGACCCGGCGTGGCTGACGCCCCGGGAATCCCGAGCTAGCGTGGAGGCATGACTTCCTCCAAGACGCCCAAGTTGCAACTCAGCGACGACGAGTGGCGCAAGAAACTCAACCCGCAGGAGTTCGACGTGCTGCGTCGGGCGGGCACCGAGCGACCGTTCACCGGTGAGTACACCGACACCAAGACCGCCGGCGTCTACCAGTGCCGGGCATGTGGCGCCGAACTGTTCCGCAGCACCGAGAAGTTCGAATCGCACTGCGGTTGGCCGTCGTTCTTCGACCCGGCCGACTCCGACGCGGTGATCCTGCGACCCGATCACTCGATGGGCGCCGTCCGCACCGAAGTGATCTGCGCCAACTGCCACAGCCACCTGGGTCACGTCTTCGAGGGCGAGGGCTATCCGACCCCGACCGATCAGCGCTACTGCATCAACTCGATCTCGCTGCGCCTGGTGCCTGCCGGCTCCTGAGGAATGGCTGCCGCCAGGCCGTGCTCGAGACGATCGGATGCCGATCCCGGACTGCTCGACGATCCGGTCTGGCACGCACTCACCGGGCCGCATCGTCGTTTCGCCGTCACACCGGATCGCGGCAACGCTGCCGTACGCGCGTACCGGTACCGGGTGGATGTCGCGCCGTTCGCGACCCTGCGCGATGTCATCGATCCCGGTGCCTGGCGCGACCTGGCTGACCTGAGTCGTCCCGGGGACCGCGCCGCACTGGTGGCGCCCAGCGGGCAACCGGCAGACGCGGTGTCTTCGGGATGGTCTGTGGCTCATGTACTTTCGTGCACACAGATGATGGCGCCGGTGAACGGGCTCGCAGGGGTGCCGACACGCGCCGCGGAAACTCTTGTGGCGCTGGGCCTGCGGGATGCCGCCGAGATGGTCGCGCTGGCTGAGCTCACCCGTCCCGGCCCGTTCGCGGCCTCGACCGTCGAACTCGGCGGCTACCTCGGCGTGCGGCGCGGGGGCCGACTCGTCGCCATGGCCGGGCGTCGCCTGCAACTGCCCGGCTGGATCGAGATCAGCGCGGTGTGCACCCACCCGGATCACCGGGGCCAGGGGTTGGCGCGGTTGCTGATCGCGGCCGTCGATGCGGCGATTCGGCAGCAAGGTCACCGCGCGTTCCTGCACGCGATACACCAGAACACCACTGCCATCGAGCTTTACCGTCAGCTGGGGTTCACCAACCGCGCCGACATGACCTTCACGGTCGTCCAGTTCACCGGCGCCTAGTCCACCCGGGTGGCGTGAACCTCCCAGAACGGGGCATGCACCCGGCCGTCCGTCAGCCACGGCTCGAAAGTCCGGAACCGTTCGGCCATCGGCCTCATCCGTTCCGCCAATTCGGGATCGCGCTCGAGCATCCGGTCGAAGTTCTCCGAGCTCATGTTGATCTGGTACGTGGTCGGCCCCAGATGGGTGATCTCCCAGCCTGCGTCGGGAAACACGTCGCGAAAATCGGCCTCGGTCAACGACCGCGGCATCTGAAAACCGTTGACATTGCCGATGCCGAATTCGAACATGTACAGCCGTGCACCCGGCTTGGTGGCGCGGTGCAACGCCCGTGCATATGACTTCTGCAACTCCGGCTCGGTCGAAAAGGTGTGGTAGAAAGCGCAGTCCACGACGGTGTCGAAGCGGTTTTCCAGACCGTCGAGCTTCATCGCGTCGGCAAGCCGGAAGTCCACCGACACACCGGCTTTACGCGCGTTCTCCCGCGCCCGCTCCAACGCGGTTTCCGAGCCGTCAATACCGGTAGCCGAGTAGCCCTGCGACGCGTAGTAGATGGCGTGGTGGCCCGGCCCGGTGCCCGGGTCGAGCACCTCGCCTTTGACCGCACCCAGCGCGACCAGTTGCTGCACAACCGGTTGCGGGCCGCCGATGTCCCACGGTGTGGCGGCAGGCAGGCCGTGCGAGACCCGCTCGTCGCGGTACATCTCTTCGAATCGGGCGGGATCGGTCGGATCGAACTGAGTGGTCATGATGTCCCCCTCGTCTGCTGCGTCAGGGCAGCGAATTCACCAACTGCTCCACCGGAACTCGCGGCCCGGTGAAAAACGGCGTCTCCTCGCGGGTGTGCCTGCGCGCATCGGTCGCGCGCAACTCCCGCATCAGGTCGACGATCCGATGCAACTCCGGAGCCTCGAACGCCAGCAACCATTCGTAATCGCCGAGCGCGAACGCCGGCACCGTGTTCGCCCGGACGTCCTTGTATTCCCGAGCGGCCATGCCATGTTCGGCGAGCATGCGGCGGCGCTCCTCGTCGGGCAGCAGATACCACTCGTAGGACCGGACGAACGGGTAGACGCAGATGTACGCACCCGGCTCCTCGCCGGCCAAGAACGCCGGGATGTGACTCTTGTTGAACTCCGCGGGCCGGTGCAGCGCGACGCTGCTCCACACCGGCGTCGACGCCTGACCCAATGTGGTGCTGCGACGGAAGTCTTCGTAGGTGGCCTGCAGGGCTTCGACGTGTTCGGCGTGCGTCCAGATCATGAAATCGGCATCGGCGCGCAGACCCGCGACGTCGTAGAGTCCGCGAACCACCACCCCGTGTTCTTCGCGCTGCTTGAGAAAGGTCGCCGTCTCATCGACGATCGCGTCCCGAGCTTCGCCGAGGACGCCAGGACGGACCGCGAACACCGAGAACATCAGATAGCGAACGGTGGCGTTCAGGGCGTCGTAGTCAAGGCGGGCCATGAGACCTATCGTGCCACGGAGGATTCGACGGCCAAGACGGCGGCGGCAGCCGCACGGCCCGCGACGCCGATGCACGCCGGCACCCCGATGCCGTCGAGATAGCTGCCCGCGACTGCCAGGGTCGCCGGCAGACCGGCGCGGAGTTCGTCGACCAGATCCCGATGGCCGGGCCCGTACTGCGGCATCGCATCCGGCCACCGCTGCACCCGCACATCCACGGGTTCGACGGCCAGCCCGAATACCGTTGCCAGGTCTTCGATCGCCCAGGCCAACAACTCGTCGTCGGAGGCGCGGGTCGCAACGTCGTCACCGAGCCGTCCGAAGGACAGCCGCAACAACTCCACGTCGCCCCGTCCCCACTTGCGCGACGACAAGGTGATCGCCTTGGCGTGCAACGATTCTCCGCTGGCGACCAGCACGCCCGAATTCTGCGGGAAACGGAGACCACGCGGCACCGCCAACGCCACGACCGCCGACGACGCGCTGACGATCCGGCCGGCCGCGGCGGCGGTCCGCGGAGCGATGGTCTCGACGAGCCCGGCCAGGCGTGCGGCCGGGACGGCGAGTACCACCGCGTCGGCGTGCCAACTGCCACCGCCGTCGTCGCGCAGCGTCCAGCCTTGCTCGGCGGGTTCGATACTCTGCACCGCCGACTGCACCCATGTCGGGCGGCCGCGCCGCGCCAGTTCGTCGACCAGCACGGTGTAACCACCGCTTACCGCACCGAATACCGGCCCCGCGGTGACGCTCAACAAGGCCCCGCGGACGGCGTCGGTCAGGTTGGCGGCCCCGCCGTCCAGAGCGGCGGCCAGGGTCGGGGCAGCCGAACGCAGCCCGATCGTCGCGGCCGATCCGGCGTAAACCCCACCGAGCATCGGATCGACGGAGCGGGCGACCACCTGCTCACCGAACCGGTCCGTCACCACGTCGGCGACGGCGGGATCGCCGCCGGACTGCCACTCGAACGCACGGCTCGGTTCCGACGCGATGCGGGCAAGAGTGGCGTCATTCACCAGACCGGCCATCGATTCCGCGGACGACGGGATGCCGTTGAGCGTGGCAGTCGGTAGCGGATGCAGCCGTTCCTGGCTGTAGATCAGCGGTCGCGCTCCGGTGGTCCCGACTTGCCTGTTGGCCAGGCCCAGTTCGTCGAGCAGCGCCGGCATCTCGGGGCGGCGCACCACGAACGCCTCGGCGCCGACGTCGGTGGGAACGCCGCCGACCAGCTCGGTGCGCAGTATGCCGCCGAGGCGGTCAGCGGGTTCGAACAGCGTGATGTTCGCCCCGTCGCCTGCGGCCAGTCGCAGCCGATAAGCCGCAACCAGGCCCGAAACACCGCCTCCGACAACGCAATACGATCGAGTGCTTGACGTCATAGCGAGTGCACCAACGACACCAGATCGGTGAGAATGCCCGGATCGGTTTCGGGCAACACGCCGTGGCCGAGGTTGAAGATGTGCCCGCCCGCGCCGGCGTCCACCGCGCGCCGGCCGTCGTCGATCACCGAACGCGCTGCCTGCTCGACCGTCGGCCAGCCTGCCAGCAGCACCGCCGGATCGAGGTTGCCCTGCAATGCCTTTCCGGCCTCGACCCTGGAAGCCGCGTCCACAAGCGACGTCCGCCAATCGACTCCGACCACCGTCGCACCGGCGCTCGACATGGCGCCCAACAGCTCTGCGGTGCCGACGCCGAAGTGCGTCATCGGGACACCCCGATCGGCCAGCGTGGCGAACACCCTCGTGCTGTGCGGCAGCACGTGCCGGCGGTAATCGGCCAGTGACAGCACGCCCGCCCACGAATCGAACACCTGGATCGCGTCGACCCCGGCGTCGAGTTGAACCCGCAGAAACGCGATGGTGAGGTCGGTCAGCTTCTCCATCAGCGCGTGCCAGCAGGACGGTTCAGCCAGCATCATCGTTTTCGTCCGGGTGTGGTTGCGGCTCGGGCCGCCTTCTACCAGGTAAGACGCCAGCGTGAACGGCGCACCGGCGAACCCGATCAGCGGAACATTGCCCAGCGCGCGCACCAGCAGCGAGACCGCATCCGATACCGGTTGCACGCCTTGGGGTTCCAGCGGTCTCAGCGCGTCGACGTCGGCAACCGTGCGCACCGGCGAACCGATCACCGGGCCGACGTCGGGAACGATGTCCACGTCGATGCCGGCGCCGCGCAGCGGGACCACGATGTCGGAGAACAGGATTGCGGCATCGACATCATGCCTGCGTATCGGCTGCAGGGTGATCTCGGTGATCAGTTCGGCGTCGAAACAGGCCGCCATCATGCTGTTCTGCGCCCGCAGCGCCCGGTATTCCGGCAGCGAACGGCCTGCCTGCCGCATGAACCACACCGGCACGCGGTTCGGTTTGCGGCCCGCGGCCGCAGCCAGGTACGGCGATTCGGGAAGCGTGCGACGGTCACTCATCAGCTTCAATGCTGCCACGAACCCTGGGCGCGGCGTCGGGTGCGGGTGGCGGCGCCCCGGTCCGTGCGTAACCTCGTCGTCGATACAGTCCGTGAGCCAGATGAGGAGCCGGGATGCCTGTTCGCTACCCAGCAGTCAGCTACGACGAGTTCCCCAGCCTGCGGGTCGAACGCGCCGACAAACATGGTCAAGAAGGCGTATTGCACGTCATTCTCGATGCGCCCGGGCTCAATTCGGTCGGCCCGCAAATGCACCGCGATCTGGCCGACATCTGGCCGGCCATCGGTCGCGACCCCGACGTGCGCGCGGTGCTGGTCCGCGGCGAGGGCAAAGCCTTCTCCTCGGGCGGCAGCTTCGACCTGATCGACGAGACCATGGGCGAATTCGACGATCGTATGCGGATCATGCGTGAGGCCCGCGACCTGGTGCTCAACATGGTCAACCTGGACAAGCCGGTGATCTCGGCGATTCACGGCCCGGCCGTCGGCGCGGGCTTGGTGGTGGCCCTGCTGGCCGACGTATCGGTTGCGGGACGCAACGCGAAGATCATCGACGGCCACACCAAGCTCGGCGTCGCCGCGGGCGATCACGCCGCGATCTGCTGGCCGCTGCTGGTCGGGATGGCCAAGGCCAAGTACTACCTGCTCACCTGTGCGCCGCTGTCCGGCGAGGAAGCAGAGCGCATCGGGTTGGTGTCCCTCTGCGTGGCGGACGAGGAGGTACTCGCGACCGCGACGGGCATCGCGGTGGATCTGGCGCAGGGCGCGCAATCGGCGATCCGCTTCACCAAACACAGCCTCAACCACTGGTACCGGATGTTCGCTCCGGCCTTCGAAACCTCTCTTGGCCTGGAGTTTCTGAGTTTCGGCGGGCCGGACGTCCGAGAGGGCCTGGCCGCGCACCGAGAGAAGCGGCAGGCGCGTTTCACCCCGGGCTGACGGGCCGGGGGCCGTGGCACCGCCGGCAGAACGGCGCGCCTGTGTCTGCGTGTCCTCGGATGGGTCTAGCGTCAGACGTTGTGACCCGCCAGCAACGATGCCGTGCGGCGCGACCAACAGCAGCGGCGCCCATGATCTTGATAGGCGCCGCGGATCCAAGGGGGCGCGACACAGAGGAGCGGCGCAAATGACTACAGCCGAACCGGTGCCCTTCCAGGACGCGGTGGCGGCAATGAGCGGGGCCAGCGTGCGATCGGAAATCGAGCTGGGCCCGATCCGGCCGCCGCAGCGTCTCGCACCGTACAGCTATGCGCTCGGCGCCGAGGTCAAGCGACCTGAACTCGACATCGTCCCGGAGCAGTCCGACGGCGACGCGTTCGGCCGGCTCATCCTGCTCTACGACCCCGACGGAGCCGACGCATGGGACGGCACCATGCGGCTGGTCGCCTTCATCCAAGCTGACCTGGACTCCAGCGAAGCCGTCGACCCGCTGCTGCCCGAGGTGGCGTGGAGCTGGCTTGTCGAAGCGCTCGACGCGCGCGCCGAACAGGTCACCGCACTCGGCGGCACAGTCACCGCCACCACCTCGGTGCGCTACGGCGACATCTCCGGCCCGCCGCGCGCCCATCAGCTGGAGCTCCGCGCGTCCTGGACAGCGCTCACCCCGGACATCGGCACCCACGTCGAAGCATTTTGCGAGGTCCTCGAGCACGCCGCGGGGCTGCCACCGGTCGGGGTGACGGACCTGGGCACCCGATCCCGCGTCTGACATGACCGAGACGACAGCCGAGACTCCCGACAGCGCCGAGCCCGACGTCACGCCGCTGGTCCAGCCCGCTGACGGCGTGCCCGCATTGTCCGCGTCGACCGGCGAGATCAAAGCCGCGGCCGAATTGCTGGCCGGTGGCCACGGTTCGTTCGCGGTGGATGCCGAACGCGCCTCGGGCTTCCGGTACTCCAACCGCGCCTACCTGATTCAGATTCGACGGGCCGGCGCCGGCACTGTGCTCATCGATCCGGTCAGCCACGGTGGCGACGCACTGACCGTGCTGGCGCCCGTCGCCGAGGTGCTGGCGACCGACGAGTGGATTCTGCATGCGGCCGACCAGGACCTGCCATGTCTGGCCGAAGTCGGCATGCGTCCGCCTGCGCTCTATGACACCGAGCTGGCCGGAAGACTGGCCGGTTTCGACCGGGTCAATCTCGCGGCCATGGTGCAGCGGCTACTCGGACTGGGGTTGGCCAAGGGGCACGGCGCGGCCGACTGGTCCAAACGCCCACTTCCTGAGGCATGGCTCAACTACGCGGCGCTCGACGTCGAGGTGCTCATCGACCTGCGCGACGCGATCGCCGACGTGCTGGCCGAACAGGACAAAACCGCTTGGGCCGCAGAAGAATTCGACTACCTGCTGACCTCCGTCGACCAGGGCCCGCCGTCGACTCGGCGGGACCGTTGGCGCCGCACATCCGGCATTCATAAGGTGCGCAACTCGCGTGGCCTGGCCGCTGTCCGCGAATTGTGGACGGTGCGAGACGAAATCGCCCAACGGCGTGACATCGCACCGGGACGCATCCTGCCCGACTCGGCGATCATCGACGCCGCGATCGCCGACCCGAAGACCCTCGACGATCTCGTCGCGCTGCCGATCTTCGGCGGCCGCAGGCAACGCCGCAGCGCTCACACCTGGCTGGCTGCGCTGCGAGCAGCGCGGGAAAACCCCGGGCCCGCAGAGGAAGCCGAATCGCCCAACAGTCCACCGGCACCGGCCCGCTGGGCCAGGCGCAGACCCGAGGCCGCCGAACGCCTCGACGCGTCACGCACCGCGCTGCGGGAACTGTCGGCACGAGTCTCGGTGCCCGCTGAGAATCTCGTGACGCCAGAACTGGTGCGCCGGCTCTGCTGGGATTGGGAAGAACCCGCCGGCGACACGGCGACCGCGATCGATCAATTCCTGGCGGCCGGACAAGCCCGCTGCTGGCAACGTGGACTCGTAGTCCCGGTATTGACCACAGCGTTGCAATCGACGCCGGCCGGCGTCAGTCCAGATGCTCAGTGATCTCGGTGTCGGACTCGGCGGCGTCACGGGACAGATCGATGGTCCCGCTCCTCCCCAGGCCGTCCCGGCCTGCATCGTCGCGGGAGAGCGCGGCCACCCATCCGGTGATCCGCCTCGCGACGTCCTGGTCGGTCAGACCCGCATCGGCGAGCACCTCGCCGCGCGACGCGTGATCGAAGAACTGCTGCGGCAAACCGACATCTCGGCACGGCACGTCAATCTCGTTGCGGCGCAACGAGGCCGATACCGCTGAACCGACACCGCCGGCCACACCGTTGTCTTCCAGCGTGACGACCACTTTGTGCGCCAACGCAAGCTCGGAGATCACATCCGACACCGGCAACACCCAACGCGGGTCGATCACCGTCACGCCGATGCCCTGGTTACGAAGCCGCTCAGCGACTTTGAGGGCCATCGACGCGAACGCCCCGACCGCCACCAGCAGCACGTCGGCGCCGAGCCCGTCGGCCGGTACCGCGAGCACATCCACGCCGGATTTGCGTTGCAGCGCTGGAACATCTTCGCCGACATCGCCTTTCGGGAACCGGATCGCAGTGGGACCGTCGTTGACGTCCAGCGCTTCACCGAGCTGCTCACGCAGCCGAGCGCCGTCGCGGGGCGCTGCCACTCGCATCCCGGGAACGATGCCCAGTATCGACATGTCCCACATGCCGTTGTGGCTGGCGCCGTCCGGACCTGTGACTCCCGCCCGGTCGAGCACGATGGTGACGGGCAACTTGTGCAACGCCACATCCATCATGACCTGGTCGAACGCCCGGTTGAGGAACGTCGAATAGATCGCTACGACCGGATGCATCCCGCCGATGGCCAATCCGGCCGCCGAGGTCATAGCGTGCTGCTCGGCGATTCCGACGTCGAACATCCGGCCCGGGAAGCGTTCTCCGAATGCCGTCAACCCGGTGGGCCCGGGCATGGCCGCGGTGATCGCGACGACGTCGCGGCGCTTGGCCGCACATTCGATCAGCGACTCGGTGAAGGTCGCGGTCCAGCTCGGCCCCGGAATCTTGGTGGCCAGCCCGGTCGCGGGGTCGATCACACCGCAGGCATGCATCTGGTCGGCCTCGTCGTCTTCGGCCGGCCCATAGCCGCGGCCTTTCTGGGTGACGACGTGCACGATGACCGGACCGCCGAATCCGCGGGCGCGGCGGAGCGCCGCCTCGACGGCCTGTTCGTCATGACCGTCGACCGGCCCCACGTACTTGAGCCCGAGATCGGTGAACAGCAGCTGCGGCGACAGTGCGTCCTTCACACCGGCTTTGATGCTGTGCATGAACTGGTAGGCCACATCGCCGAGCAGCGGCATGCCGCGCACGGCGTTGCGGCCACGCTTGAGCAGATGTTCGTAGCCGGGCTGCAGCCGCAGCATGCCCAGGTGGTTGGCCAAGCCGCCGAACGTCGGGGCGTAGCTGCGACCGTTGTCGTTGACGACGATCACCACCGGGCGGCGGGTCGCAGCAATGTTGTTCAGCGCCTCCCAGCACATTCCGCCGGTGAGCGCGCCGTCACCGACCACCGCGACCACGTGTCGATTGCGGTGGCCGGTCAGCTCGAAGGCCTTGGCCAGGCCGTCGGCGTACGACAATGCCGCACTCGCGTGGCTCGACTCGATCCAGTCGTGCTCGCTCTCGGCCCGCGACGGATAACCCGATAGGCCATCCTTTTTGCGCAGGGTTTCGAAGTCCGCGGCGCGACCGGTGAGCATCTTGTGCACGTAAGCCTGGTGGCCGGTGTCGAAGAGGATCGGGTCGTGCGGGGAATCGAACACCCGGTGCAAGGCGAGCGTGAGCTCGACGACGCCGAGATTGGGACCCAGGTGGCCGCCGGTCGCGGCGACTTTGTGGACGAGAAAGTCGCGTATCTCGTCAGCCAGATCGTGTAATGCCGCCTGCGAAAGGTGCTGCAGATCGGCGGGCCCACGGATCTGTTCAAGCATGACGACAGTCTACGCACGAAGGCCCGAGCAGTGCCTAGAGCTGCGGCGATGCGATGCGTAACACAGCTGCGCCGCTCAGCGGAAGCACAGGCAAGCCTGTTAAGTTAATTTCTCGGTGAGCCGGGAAGCCTGGTCGGCGGCCATTCTTGCTGTCCGGGTGCTGGCATGAGGGCGATTCAGGAGTTCACGATGATTTGCACGGTCGACGCGACCGCGCCGAGCAGGCGGACGTTAGTTTGAGCGGCGTGATCGTGGCGTCGCGCAGATCTGTCGCGGCTCGCAAATCTTCTGGGCTCCTTCGCCGTCCATGCTGAGCCCGACGAGTACCCGCAGGCGGAGTGCCCGATGACGATGTCGGTCGTCCATGCCATTTACGCGTCGACGGTGTTTGTGGTCGTCTACGTGTTGATCACCACCGATCGCTTCAACAAGACATTGGTGGCGCTGGCCGGTGCGACGGCCATGTTCTTCCTGCCGGTCATCAATTCCGACGAAGTGTTCTACTCCCGCGACACCGGGGTGAACTGGGACGTCCTCTTTCTGCTGCTCGGGATGATGATCATCGTCAGTGTGGTGCGCCAAACCGGCGCGTTCGAATACGTCGCGATCTGGTCAGCCAAACGCGCCAAGGGCTCCCCGCTGCGAATCATGATTTTGTTCATGCTGGTCACCACGCTCGGAACGGCCGTCTTGGACAACGTGACCACGGTGTTGCTGATCGCACCGGTCACCCTCCTGGTGTGCGAACGGCTCGCGATCAACCCCGCGCCGTTTCTCGTCGTCGAGGCCCTCACCGCGAACGTCGCGGGTGCGGCGACCCTGGTCGGCGACCCCACCAGCATCATCATCGGCACCGGGGCCCACCTGAGCTTCATCGAGTTCACCGCCAACATGGCCCCGGCGGTGCTCCTCGTTCTCCTCGCCCTGGTGGCACTCCTGCCTCGCCTCTACCCGGGTTTCTTCGTCGTCGATCCCGAACGCGTCGCCGATGTGATGGCACTCGACGAGAGAGAAGCGATCCGTAACGCCCGGTTGCTGATCCAGTGCGGGATCGTCCTGGCCGCAGTGTTCGCCGGATTCGTCTTGCATCAAGCGATCCACATGGAGCCGTCACTGGTGGCGATGGCCGGCGCCGGGATTTTGGTTCTGATCTCCGGCCTGGACCGTGAGTTCTACCTGTCCAGCGTGGAGTGGGAGACGCTGCTGTTCTTCGCGGGACTGTTCATCATGGTCGGCGGCCTGGTGCGGACCGGCGTCATCGACAACTTGGCCCACCATGCCAGCCAGCTGGCCCGCGGCGATGCCTGGACGGCGACAATGCTCATCCTCACGGTGTCCTTCACGTTGGGGAGCTTCATCAACAACGTCCCGTACGCCGCCGCGATGACACCTATCGTCAGTCAGTTCGCCACATCCATCCCCGGGCACGACAGCTCTGGTGTGCTGTGGTGGGCCCTACTGCTGGGCACCGTGCTCGGCGGCAACCTCACCCCGATCGGTGCCAGCGCGAATGTCGTTGCGGTCGGGATCGCGAAACGGGCCGGCCACCCCGTCTCCTTCTGGGATTTCACCAAGCGAGGGGCCGCCGTAACCGCGGTCTCCTACGCACTCTCCGTTGGTTACCTGTGGCTGCGCTACTTCGCCTGAAGTTAGCCTAAGGTGTTCTCTGTGCGAGCAGAGGATCTCGACGAACAGTTCCCTATGGTGACCGTGGATTCTGACGCCCTCGACGCGGCGCGCATGGTCGCTGAGCACCATCTGCCGGGGCTTGTCGTCGCCGATCCGTCCGGAAAGGCCTGCGCGATATTGCTGGCTTCTGAGCTGATGCGCGTCGTCCTGCCGCACTACGCGCAGAACGACCTCACGCTGGCGGCCGTCCTGGGCGACGCGATCGCTGACCACGCCGCACAGAATCTGGCGGGCAAGACGGTAGGCGACCTACTACCCAAGCACCCGCGCAACGTCATCTCAGTCGATGGGCGCGCCAGCGCCTTCAAGGCGGCAGCGGAGATGGCGCAGTCGCGAAGTCCGCTGATCGCAGTGACCAAGAACGGAAAGTTGCATGGCGTGATCACCGCATCACGCCTGCTGGCCGCGGCGCTGAAATCTTGAGCCCCGCTTCCGCGCGTGCGGCGCATAGCCGCGCGCACACCCGACCGCAGGACGGCCGATGAACCTCTTCCATTCCATTTACGCCTCGACGGTATTCGTCATCGCCTACGCGTTGATCACCACCGAACGTTTCAACAAGACCATGGTGGCGCTGGGCGGCGCGACACTGATGTTCTTCCTGCCCGTAGTCAACTCTCACGAGGTCTTCTACTCAGAGGACACCGGGATCGACTGGGACGTCATCTTTCTGCTGCTGGGGATGATGATCATCGTCAGCGTGGTGCGCCAGACCGGGGTGTTCGAATACATCGCGATCGTGTCGGCCAAACGCGCCAAGGGCTCGCCCATGCGGGTCATGATCCTGCTGGTACTCATCACCACAGTCGGGTCGGCCTTCCTGGACAACGTCACGACGGTCTTGTTGATCGCACCGGTCACCGTGCTGGTAGCCGAACGGTTGGCGATCAGTCCGGCGCCATTTCTCATCGCCGAGTCCTTCGCCTCCGATATCGGTGGCGCGGCCACCCTGGTCGGTGACCCGACCAGCATCATCATCGGCACCGGAGCCCACCTGAGCTTCATCTCGTTCCTGTCCAACATGGCGCCAGCGGTGCTCATCGTGCTCGTCGCCCTGCTGTTGCTGTTGCCCCGCTTGTTCCCCGGCGCCTTAGCCGTCGATCCCGAGCGGGTCGCCGATATCATGACGCTGGACGAGAACGAAGCGATCAAAGAACGCAAGCTGCTGATCCAAAGCGGCATCGTCCTGCTGGTGGTGTTCGCCGGATTCGTCGCGCACAAAGAGATCCACATGGAGCCCTCGCTGGTGGCGATGGCCGGTGCCGGCGTATTGATCCTGATCTCCGGCCTGGATCGTGAGTTCTACTTGTCCAGCGTCGAGTGGGAGACTCTGCTGTTCTTCGCGGGCCTGTTCATCATGGTCGGTGCCCTGGTGAGGACCGGCGTCATCAGCAACTTGGCCCATGCGGCCAGCCACGTCACCGGCGACAACCTGTGGGTGACGACAATTCTGATCCTGGGCGTGTCGTTCCTGTTCAGCGGCCTTGTCAATAATGTTCCCTACGCCGCCACCATGACGCCCATCGTCGCCGAGTTCATCCCGTCCCTACACGGCGCCGCTAATCATGACGTGGTGTGGTGGGCCCTGATACTGGGCACCATCCTCGGGGGCAACCTCACCCCCATCGGGTCCAGCGCGAACATCGTCATCGTCGGACTCGCCGAACGCGCCGGCGCTCCCGTCTCCTTCTGGGACTTCACCAAAAAGGGCGCCGTCGTGGTCGCGGTCTCGTTCGTCATTTCGCTCGGATATCTCTGGGTGCGCTACTTCGCCTTCGCGTAGCCCACTAAGGCGCTTCGAAACAAACCTGAGAGATCACTAACGCCCCTCCCGGTCCCCGAATGCTCGCGACAGACGTATTGTGTCGGTGTGCGGGCAGAGGATCTCGACGAGAAGTTCCCGGTAGTAAAAATCGACTCAGATGCGCTTGATGCGGTCCGACTGCTCGCAGAGCACCGGCTGAACGGTCTGGTGGTTGTCACCGACACGTCCGAGACGCCGTTTGCCGTGCTCCCGGCGTCTCAAGTCGTCCGATTCATCGTGCCCGGCTACGTGCAAGATGATCCCGGGCTGGCCAGCGTCATGACCGAATCGATGGCCGACCACGCAGCAGAGAAGCTGCGCGGCAGGACGATCCGCGACATGCTGCCCAAGCAACGCCAGCACATACCCGTGGCCGATGCCGACGACACCATCATCGAGGTTGCCGAGGTCATGGCGCGCCTGAGGAGTCCGCTGGTCGCCGTCGTCAAAAACGGCAAACTGCACGGGGTGATCACCGCATCACGCCTGTTGGCCGCAGCGCTGAAAGATTCGAATTCACCCAGCACGGCGTAAACGCGTCGGGATTAGTGCCGCTCCTCCCGCAGTCGGCCGCGTGCGTTTACCAAGCAGCCCTGGAGATTTCACCAGCCGGACGCATTAGCGGCGCGGCACCCGGCCTCACAGAAACATCGAAGGATTCCGTTATAGGCTCCCCGGCGTGCCGAGGCCGTCGGGAGATCCGCGCCGATGATGTATTACGCGATTACGGTGTTCATCGTCGCCTACGCCTTCATCATCAGCGAGCGCTTCAACCAAACCAAGGTTGCGCTGGTGGGCGCTGGGCTCATGATCTGCCTGCCGGTGATGGACTCCCCCGACGTGTTCTACTCCCAGGACAACGGAATCGACTGGGACGTCATATTTCTGATGCTCGGGATGATGATGATCGTCAGCATCCTGCGCCAGACCGGTGCGTTCGAATACGTCGCGATCTGGGCCGTCAAACGCGCCAACGGCTCGCCGGTGCGCATCATGCTGTTGCTGATGCTGGTGATGGCGCTCGCCTCGGCCGTGCTGCCCAACGTCGTCTCGGTGTTGCTGATCGCCCCGGTCACCTTGCTGGTCTGCGATGCGCTGGACATCAATCCAGTACCGATGTTGATGGCCGAGGTGTTCGCCTCCAATGTCGGAGGTGCCGCGACACTGGTCGGCGACCCGCCGAACATCATCATCGGCGCCCGTAAGGCCCTGTCGTTCAACGCCTTCCTGACGAACATGGCCCCGATCGTCGTTATCGTGTTGCTTGTCCTGCTCGCCGTGTCGCCGCTGATGTTCCGCGGCTTTTCGGCCGTCAGTGCCGAACGAGTCGCCAGCGTGACGTCGCTGCAAGAGGGTGACGTTATCCGCGATCGTGGCCTGCTGGTCAGGTGCGGCCTCGTGATGGTGGTGGTGTTCGCCGGGTTCATCCTCGCCCCGGCGATCCACGTCGCGCCGTCCCTGGTGGCGCTACTGGGGGCCGGCGTTCTGATTCTGACCTCGCGGTTGGAACAGTCCGAGTACCTGTCCAACGTCGAATGGGACACCCTTCTGTTCATGGTCGGCCTGTTCATCATGGTCGGCGCCCTGCTCAAGACAGGGGTCATCAAGATTCTCGGCGAGCTGGCGGGCACATTGACCGGCGGCAACGTCTTGCTGGCGACCATGTTGATCCTGGTTGTCTCGACACTGGTGTCCGGTTTCATCGACAACGTCCCCTACGTGGCCACGATGACGCCGATCGTCAGCCACCTGGCCTCGACAATGGCGGGCCAGTCGCACCACCACGCGCTGTGGTGGTCGTTGGCGTTGGGCGGCGACTTGGGCGGCAACCTGACCGCTGTCGGATCAAGCGCCAACATCGTCATGCTCGGTATCGCCTTGCGCTCCGGCAACCCGATCTCTTTTTGGGAGTTCACCCGAAAGGGCATGGTGATCACCACGATTTCAACCGTGCTGTGCGCGCTCTACTTGTGGATCAGGTACTTCGTCCTCGCCTGAGGCCGCGCGTCAACGCGTCAACAGCGCCACGCATTCGATGTGATGCGTGAGCGGGAACGAATCGAACACCCGAATCTCGCCGACGGAATAGCCGTGGCGCTGATACAGGCCGATGTCGCGGGCGAATGACGCTGCTTCGCAACCGATGTGGACTACCCGGGGCACCTCGGCCGCGGCCAGCAGCTCGATCACCTCGCGTCCGGCGCCGGCGCGTGGCGGGTCCAGCACGGCCACGTCAGCGGTGCCGCTCTGCGCGGTCAACACCCGGCGCACCGAATCGGTGATCATGTGTACCTGCGGCAACTCGGCCAGTGCGGCATTGGCTGTCCGCGATGCCGCCCTCGCGCTGTCCACGCTGACCACGTGACCGGACTCCCCTACCGCGTCGCCGAGTGCCGCGGCGAAAACCCCGACGCCGCCGTAGAGATCCCATGCCGTCATCCCGGAATCGGGTTGCGCCCAATCACAGACCAATTCGCTGTAGGTCTGCGCGGCACTGCGATGCGCTTGCCAGAACGAGGTCACCGGAACGCGCCAGGCGTGCCGGCCGACCCGCTGCACCCCGTGATAGCTGCCCTCGATCACCTCGGTCGCGTTGCGCCCACGCCGGCGCACGGTGCGCGCCACATGCCGTTGACCGTCGTCGTCGACGACGACATGAACGTGCGCGCCCGGCGGCCATTGCGCGCTGGCCAAGCCGTCGATCATTCCGGTCGGCAACTGGCCGCAGTCCAGATCGGCGACCAGCTCGTCGCTGCGGTGGCGATGGAAGCCGGCGCGCCCGTCCGCACCGACGTCGAGCTTGATCCGGGTCCGCCACCCCGTCGCACTGTTATCCGACAGCGGTTCAACTTCTCCGTGCCACGCGTAATCACCAAGGCGGGCAAGTTGATTGGACACCACCTCGGATTTCAGGCCACGCGCTGCCGCCGGGTCGACAAAAGCCAGATCGCAGCACCCGGCCCCGTCCACACCGGCGATCGGGCACAGCGACGCGGTGCGGTCCGTCGAGGGTTCGAGCACCTCAACCGTCTCGGCGTGCCAATACGAACCGCGGTCCGCGGTGACCCGTACTCGCACGCGCTCTCCCGGCAACGCGTAGCGGACGAACACCACCCGCCCGTCGTGTCGGGCCACGCAGCTGCCCCCGTTGGCCGGCGGACCAACGGTCAACGTCAGCTCCGTCAAACCCGGCGGCGCTTCCGTGGTCAATCGAAGATCCCGCGACGGGCATCGCCGGGAGCCGCATGCGGATGCATAGTCTTGCGCCTCTCCGACGAATTGAGCTGCCAGGGAACCGATGTCACCATCACTCCGGGCATGAACAGCAGTCGCCCCTTCAGTCGCAACGCGCTCTGGTTGTGCAGCACATGCTCCCACCAATGGCCTACCACGTACTCGGGCAGAAACACCGTCACCACAGTGCGTGGCGACTCCTTGCTCACCCGCTTGACGTAATCGAGTATCGGACGGGTGATTTCACGGTAGGGCGAGGCGATCACCTTCAGCGGGACGCTGATGTCGCTGTCCTCCCAGCGACGAACCAGCGCGCGCGTTTCCCCGTCGTCGACGCTGACGGTCACCGCCTCCAACAGGTCGGGTCGCGTCGCACGCGCATAGGACAGTGCGCGCAGTGTCGGCAGATGCAGCTTGGACACCAGCACGACGGCGTGGTTGCGGCTCGGCAGGACGACGTCGTGGTCTTCGACGTTCTGCTCCTGCAGTTCCCGAGCGACGGCGTCGTAATGCTTGCGAATCAGCTTCATCACCACGAACAGCAATACCATGGCGACCACGGCGATCCAGGCCCCGGCAAGAAACTTGGTGACCATGACGACGAGCAGCACCGCGCCGGTGGCCACGAAGCCGATCGTATTGACGACCCTGGAGCGCATCATCGTTCGCCGGACGGCCGGATCGCTTTCGTCGCGCAGCAATCGGGTCCAATGCCGGACCATGCCGATCTGGCTGAGCGTGAAAGAGATGAACACCCCGACGATGTAGAGCTGAATCAGCGCGGTGACTTGCGCCCGGAACGCGATGATCGCGGCGAGAGCGGCGACCGCCAAGAAGACGATCCCGTTGGAGAACGCCAGCCGGTCGCCACGGGTGTGCAACTGGCGGGGCAGGAAGCTGTCCTGTGCGAGCACCGAACCCAAGACCGGAAATCCGTTGAACGCCGTATTGGCCGCGAGCACCAGGATGAGTGCGGTCACCACGGCGATCAGCAGGAAGCCGATCTGGAAACTTCCGAAGACGGCATGCGCGATCTGGGTGACCAGCGTCTTCTGCTGGTAGTCAGGTGGGATTCCGACGAGTTGAGCCGCAGGATTGTCGACGATCTGGACCCGGGTCTCCTTGGCCAACAGGATGATACCCATGAACAGGCTCACCGCGATCGTGCCGAGCAGCAGCAGCGTGGTTGCGGCATTGCGCGACTTGGGTTTCTGAAAAGCAGGCACCCCGTTGCTGATCGCCTCCACACCGGTCAGCGCCGCACAGCCCGACGAGAAAGACCGTGCCACCAGGAATACCATCGCAAAGCCGGCGATCGAGTCACGCTCGGCGTGCATCACGAAGTTAGCCGACTCGGCCCGGAGCGGTTCGCCCAGAACGTAAATCCGAAACAGGCCCCAGGCCAACATGATCCCCACACCGGCGATGAAGGCGTAGGTCGGGATCGCAAAGGCCAGGCCGGATTCGCGCACGCCACGCAGATTCAGCGCCATCACCAGCAGGATCGCGCTGACACAGAACAGCACTTTGTGGTTGGCGACGAACGGGATGGCCGATCCGATGTTCGACATCGCTGAGGCCGTCGAAACCGCTACTGTCAGAACGTAATCCACCATGAGCGCGCTGGCCACCGTCAGACCTGCGGTGGCGCCGAGGTTGGTGGTGACCACCTCGTAGTCGCCGCCGCCGGACGGATAGGCATGGACATTCTGCCGGTAGCTGGCCACCACGACCAGCATCACCGCGGCTACTGCGACGCCGATCCACGGCGTCAGCGAGTACGCCGCAAGCCCGGCCACCGACAGCATCAGGAAGACCTCTTCGGGCGCGTACGCGACCGAGGACAACGCGTCGGAGGCGAATACCGGCAAGGCGATGCGCTTGGGTAGCAGCGTGTGGCTCAGCCGATCGCTGCGGAACGGCTGACCCAGAACCAATCGGCGCGCCGCAGTCGAGAGTTTGGACACGAGAGCCAAGAGTAGGCGCACCCACGCCTGCCGGTACGGTTTGCTCATCGACAAAGTTTCCGACCGGGACGCAGGCCGAGGAGCCCTCAAATGCGGGTGGTTGTGATGGGGTGCGGCCGGGTGGGCTCGGCGGTCGCCGACGGGCTGTCCCGGATCGGGCATGACGTCGCGGTGATCGACAGCGACAGCACCGCGTTCAGCCGGCTGAGTTCCGAGTTCGCCGGTGAGCGCGTGCACGGCCTGGGCTTCGACCGGGACGTGCTGCTGCGGGCCGGCATCGAGAATGCCGACGCATTCGCCGCGGTGTCCTCCGGCGACAACTCCAACATCATCTCGGCGCGGCTGGCCCGCGAAACGTTCGGCGTACGGCGGGTCGTCGCGCGGATCTACGACGCCAAACGCGCCGACGTCTATGAGCGTCTCGGCATTCCGACGATCGCCACCGTGCCGTGGACCACCGACCGGCTGCTCAACGCGCTCACCCGAGAGGGCGAGACCGCCAAGTGGCGCGACCCGACCGGGACCGTCGCCGTGGCCGAGGTCGCTCTGCACGAGGATTGGGTGGGCCGCCGGTCCACCGACTTGGAAGCCGCCACCGGCGCCCGCGTCGCGTTTCTGATCCGGTTCGGCACCGGCATCCTTCCCGAACCCAAAACCGTCATCCAGGCCGGTGACCAGGTCTACATCGCCGCCATCTCCGGGCGGGCAGCCGAGGCGCTGGCCATCGCGGCGCTGCCGCCCAGCGAGGACAGCCAATGAGGCGCGCCGGCGACGATACAGAGCGCAGCGATGAGAAGGAGCGGCGCCAATGAGAGTCGCGATCGCCGGCGCCGGCGCGGTCGGCCGCTCGGTGGCCCGCGAGCTGATCGACAACGGGCACGACATCACGCTGATCGAGCGCAAACCCGATCACATCGACCCCGAGGCGATCCCGGCCGCGCACTGGCGGCTCGGTGACGCGTGCGAGGTCAGCGTGCTGGAGTCGGTGCAGCTCCACGAGTTCGACGTGGTGATCGCCTCCACCGGCGACGACAAGGCGAACGTCGTGCTCAGCCTGCTCGCCAAGACCGAGTTCGCGGTGCCCCGGGTGGTCGCCCGGGTCAACGACCCCCGCAACGAGTGGCTGTTCACCGACGCCTGGGGTGTCGACGTGGCGGTGTCCACCCCGCGAATGCTGGCGTCGTTGATCGAGGAAGCCGTCGCGGTCGGAGACCTGGTGCGGCTGATGGAGTTTCGCAAGGGTCAGGCCAACCTGGTCGAGATCACGCTGCCCGACGACACGCCGTGGGGCGGCAAGCCGGTGCGCAAGCTGCAACTGCCCCGAGACGTCGCGCTGGTGACGATTCTGCGCGGACCGCGCGTCATCGTGCCGCAGGGCGACGAGCCGCTCGAAGGTGGCGACGAGCTGCTGTTCGTCTCCGTCACCGAGTCAGAGGAAGAGCTCAGCCGGCTTCTGCTGCCACCACACTGATGCCCGCGGCGTCCAGCGCGCGCTGGGCCGATTTGATCGCCAGGAAGGTCACCAGCGCGGCAGCAGCCGCCAGCGGCCAGCCCATCGCGATCCGCGCCACCACCAGCCAGCCCTCGTGGTTGGTGTCATACAGCACCCGCTGCACCACGAAGCGGGCCGCGAAAACCAGCACCCAGGTCAGCGTCGCGAGATCGAAGGCGTAGACCGCGCGGCGCACCGTGCGCCAGCCCCGGTCGTGCCCGTGCAGCCAGCTCCAGATGTAGCCCACCACCGGCCGTCGAATCAAGATCGATGTCGCGAAGACCGACGCCCACAGCAACGACGTCCAAATGCCCAGCAGGAAATAGCCCTTGGACTCACCCAGCAGGTAGGCGATCAGCACGCAGACCGCGACGCCGATCAGCCCGGACACCGCCGGCTGCAGCGAGTCGCGACGGAAGACCCGCCACAGCAGGATCAGCACCGCGGAGCCCAGCGCGGCTCCAGCGGCCGCGACCAGGCTCAACAGCCGCTCGGTGCCGACGAAGAGCAGAACCGGGATCGACGAATAAATCACCCCGGCGACGCCGCCCAGCTGTGCCATCACCCGATCGGCCGGGGTGCGATCCGCGGCGACCGCCGCTTCGCCGTCGACGGTGTCAGCCGTGTCGCCGGCGCCAGTTGCGCGGGTCACGAAGCGAGCCTCACCGCTGGATTTCGTAGTGCGGGTTGTAAATCGCCTTGGTGCCGTTCTCCAGCTTGCCGAGCCGGCCCTGCACCCGCAGCGTGCGACCCGACTCGATGCCGGGGATCCTGCGCTGCCCCAACCACACCAGCGCGATGGTGTCGGTGCCGTCGAACAGCTCGGCACGGACGCCGTCGGCGCAGCCCTTGCCCTTGCATTCCACGCTCCGCAACGTTCCGATGACGGTGACCTCCTGGCCGCGCTGGCAGTCGATGGCCCGCTGTGCTCCGGTGGTCACTGCCTCGTCCCGCAGCTCCTCGGCGTGACGCTGCTCGGGGTCCTCCGTCAACCGACGTGTCAGCCGGCGCAGATAACCTTCCGCCGCCATGGCCTCTCCTGAGCGTCAATGCTTGTTGGTTCACCTCGGACCGGGTTAAGCGATCCTCTCACGACAACGGACACCGTAGACCCGATGGTTCCCCGAACGCCACGCGGCGGCCAGGCAATATCTAGGGATGGCCATCGACCTCCGCGGCGTGCGGGCTGTCCTGCTGCCCGGGACGGGGTCCGACGACGATTACGTCACCCGGGCGTTCGCCGCGCCGCTGCACTCGGTGGGCGCCCGGCTGGTGGCGCCGCGGCCCGAGCCGGGCCGGTTGATCGCGGGCTACTGCGCGGCTCTGGACGCCGCCGCACATGACGGCCCGATCGCGGTCGGCGGCGTCTCGATCGGGGCGGCGGTGACGCTGACCTGGGCACTGCGCCACCCCGGACGCGCGGTCGCGGTGCTGGCCGCGTTGCCCGCTTGGACGGGCGAGCCGGGCAGCTCTCCCGCCGCGCTGGCGGCCCGCTATTCGGCCCGGCAGCTGCGCGAGCACGGCCTGGCCGCGACGACGGCGCAGATGCGGGCGTCCAGTCCGCCGTGGCTGGCCGATGAGTTGGCCCGCTCGTGGCGCAGCCAGTGGCCGGATCTGCCCGACGCGATGGACGAGGCGGCCGGCTACGTCGCTCCGACATACGCGCAAATGCAAGGTCTGACAATGCCGATGGGCGTCGTCGCGGCCGGCGACGACCCGATTCATCCGCTCGACGTCGGACGGGAATGGGCGAACTCGGCGCCGCGGGCAGCGTTGCGCACGATCACGTTGGACCAGCTCGGTGCGAACCCGGCCGCGCTCGGCGCCGCCTGCCTGGCAGCACTCGACGAGCTGTAGCCACTAGCCGCCGGTGCTGCGCAGCTGCTGCATCGCCGAACCCGAGGCGCTGCGGCGCTCGGTCGGCGTCGGCTCGCCTGGTTCGCCTTCGACATCCGGGGCCGGCTGCGCGACCGCCTGTCCACCGGCCGCGCCCTGGGCCGCCGCGGCTTCACGCAGCTGCGACGCCATCGGTTCGGGCAGCTGCACCGGCAACGGCGTACGAACCGGCAACGGCGTGTCGCCACGGCGAATCACTGTGTCCAGCAACGCTTCCCGGGCTTGTTCGGTCAGTTCGTCGATGGTCTCGATGGAGCCGTTCACCACGCAGCGAATCATCCAGCGATAGCCGTCGACGCCGATGAACCGCACCACGCCGGTCGCGGTTCCGACCACCTCGCGTCCCCAGCGACCGTCCTGGATCGTGACCGTGGCGCCGTCGTTACGCAGTGAGTCGGCCAGCTCGCCGGCAACCTCACGCCACAGCCCGCCGGTCTTGGGCGCCGCGTAGGCGGCGATGGTGAATCGACCACTGGCCGTCACCACCCACACCGCGCTCGGGACACCGGTCTCGGTCAGCTCGACCTGCAATTGGGCTGCGGGCGGCAGCGGCACCAGCACCGAGCCGAGGTCGAGACGGCCCTCGGCGGCGCCCGCCGCGTCGTCGAAGTCCTCGACGTCGAACGGGCCGTCGTCGAGGTCAGCGGCTACCGGGGCCTCGGCTTTGCGGTGCGCGCCGACGACTTCCGGCTCGTCGACCGGCTGCTCTGTGGATTTACGTCTACCGAATGCCATTACAGACTCGCATGTCCGCCGGAGGAGCCGTGGCCGCCGCCACCACGGGAGGTATCTGCCAGTCCAGCCTCGTCGAACGACGACACCTCGACAAGGTCGACCAGCTCTACGCGCTGCACCAGCAACTGGGCGATGCGGTCACCGCGCTTGACGATGATCGGCACCGCCGGGTCGAGATTGATCAGCGCGACCTTGATCTCGCCACGGTAACCGGCATCGACGGTGCCCGGACTGTTGACGATCGAAAGCCCAACCCGCGCAGCCAATCCGGATCGTGGGTGCACCAGCCCGACCATCCCGTGCGGGATGGCGACCGCGATGCCGGTGCGCACCAGCGCGCGGTGGCCGGGCGCCAATTCGACATCTTCGGCGCTGTAGAGGTCCACCCCCGCGTCACCGTGGTGGGCCCGGGCGGGCAGCGGAAGCCCGGGGTCGAGACGAACAACCGCCAGACTGGTCGACACGGGGCCACAGATTACCCTTGACCGAGTGTCAGGTGCGCCAGTCACGCCGCAAAGCGTGCGATATCGCGAGCGATTGTGGGTTCCGTGGTGGTGGTGGCCACTGGGCCTCGCACTCGCGACGATCATCTCCCTGGAGGTCAACAGGGGCGTGCCGAGCATCCCGCACTGGATTCCGTACGCGGCGTTGTTCGTCGTGGCCGCCGGGGCGCTGCTGTGGCTGGGCCGCGTCGAGATCCGGGTGACCGGCGGTGGCGACGGTGTCGAGCTGTGGGCAGGTGAAGCGCATCTGCCCGTCACCGTGATCTCCCGATCAGCGGACATTCCCCGCTCGGCCAAGTCCGCGGCGCTGGGACGGCAACTCGACCCTGCCGCTTACGTGGTGCACCGGGGCTGGGTCGGGCCGCTGGTCCTCGTCGTCTTGGACGACGCGGACGACCCGACGCCGTACTGGCTGGTGAGCTCTCGGCACCCCGAGCGAGTGTTGTCGGCGTTGCGCAGTCGTTAGTCTGCGGCGTCCCGACCATTGGAGTCAGGCCGCGCAGTCCGTACAGATCATCACGCCGTTCTTCTCGCTCGCGAGCCGACTGCGGTGCTGCACCAGAAAGCAACTGGAGCAGGTGAATTCGTCGGCCTGCTTGGGTATCACCCGAACGGACAACTCTTCACCGGACAAGTCGGCGCCCGGTAGCTCGAAAGACTCGGCAGATTCTGATTCGTCGACGTCAACTACCGCCGATGCCGCTTCGTTCCGGCGTGCCTTGAGCTCCTCGAGGGAGTCTTCTGAAACGTCGTCGGTTTCGGTACGCCGTGGGGCGTCATAATCGGTAGCCATCTTCTTGTCCCCTCGTAACCCTGCAAGCAAAGCTTTGTACCAGCGTCGAACGCATCCACCAAATGATTCGTGCCCGTATACCTGAGAGTTCAAGTGTGAATTACGTCACACCAGTTATTTAGCCGCCCTACCTCGCACTAAACATCCGGCTTCTCCAGTGCCTTAGAGTGCCATCGTGGTCGCGCACATCACCGAAGGAACCGCCTTCGACAAGCATGGTCGCCCTTTCCGCCGGCGCAACGCCAGACCCGCGATTGCCCTGCTCGTGGTGCTACTGGTGGCCACCGGCGTGGTCTGGACGATTGCCCTCACCCGCACGCCCGAGGTCCACGAGGCCACCGTGTGCAACCCGCCGCCCGAACAACCCGACCCGGGCCAGCCGCGGCTGGGCTCTCCGGTGTCGCGCAGCACCATGATCAATGTCGCGCCGGCCAAGCTGGCCGACACGAAACTGCGCGTCCTGAACGCCAGCGGACGCGGCGGTCAGGCCGCCGACGTCGCCGGCACCCTCAAAGACGTGGGCTTCGCGCAGCCGGCCGCGGCCAACGATCCGATCTACGGCCAGACCCGGCTGGTCTGCCAGGGGCAGATCCGTTTCGGTGAAGCCGGTCAGGCCGGTGCCGCGGCGGTGTGGCTGGTGGCGCCGTGCGCTGAGCTGTACCGCGACGACCGCACCGACGACTCCGTCGACCTGGTGCTGGGCACCGAGTTCAGCGCGTTGGCGCACAGCGACGACATCGCTTCCGTGCTGGCTGGCCTCAAACGCGGCGATTCCGAGTCGGCCGACCCGGCGCTGCTGGCGAAGATCCACTCAACCAGTTGCTGACCGGTCAGCCGGGTATCGGCGCCAGCCCGCCGAAGTCTGCGAGCCTGGCCAGCAAACGATCGGCGATGCCGGGTGCCGCGGCGACCACCACGGCGTCGTTGCGGTGCGGGTCCCCCGGCTCCGGCAACAGCACCCGTGCGCCGGCTTCGGCGGCAATCAGCGCCCCGGCCGCGCAGTCCCAGACCTTCAGCCCGTGCTCGTAGTAGGCGTCCAGCCGGCCGGCGGCGACCATGCACAAATCCAGCGCCGCCGAGCCGATCCGGCGGACATCCCGGACCTCGGGCAGCATCTTGGACACCAGTTCTGCCTGGGCAGTGCGACGGCGCCCGGAGTAGGCGAATCCGGTGCCGACCAACGCCAGCGACAGATCATCAACCGCGCTGCATCGCAACGCGCGGGCGCCGTCGATGTCGACGACCTGCGCGCCCAATCCGGTCGCGGCCGAATACAGCCGATCGCCCACCACGTCGGCAACGGCGCCGGCCACCGACTCGCCGTTGACCTGGGCCGCCACCGACACCGCGTAGGCCGGGATGCCGTAGACGAAGTTGACCGTTCCGTCGATCGGGTCCAGCACCCAGGTCACGGCGTCGTCTTCGCCGGTCGTCGGGTCGGTGGGGCCGCCGCTTTCCTCACCGAGTACCGCGTCACCAGATCTCAGCTGCGCCAACCGATCACGCAATAACTGCTCGGTTTCGGTGTCGACGATGGTGACCGGGTCGGTCGGGGTCGTCTTCGTTTGTACCGCGGCGTCGTCCGCACCGCCCGCTTCGGCGCCGAAGACCTCGCTGCGACGGCGCCGGACGAACCCCGCCGCTTCCCGGGCCAGCATCTCCGCTATCGATCGCAGATGCGCCGGTTGGATCTCAAGTGTGCTCACCGACTCATCGCATCACAGCCGACATTGGGTTCGGCAACACCGGGGTAACGGGCCGACTAACCGTTGACCCACGCACTAGGGTCTTGGTCGACAGCCATGTCCCGCCGAGGAGATTCGATGACCACTGCCGACTCGACCAACGCATCGTCCGACTCGCCGCAGCGCCGGGGTTTCGGCATCGACGTCGGCGGCAGCGGGATCAAGGGCGGGATCGTCGATCTAGACACCGGTCAACTCATCGGCGACCGGGTCAAGCTGCTGACACCGCGGCCCGCCACACCGTCGGCCGTCGCCAAGACAATCGCCGCCGTCGTCGCGGAGTTCGGCTGGACCGGCCCGCTCGGAGTCACCTACCCCGGCGTGGTCACCCACAACATCGTGCGGACCGCCGCCAACGTCGACAAGTCGTGGATCGGCACCAACGCGAGCGACCTGATCAGCGCTGAGCTGAACGGCCAGCAGGTCACGGTTCTCAACGACGCCGACGCGGCAGGGTTGGCCGAAGAGCGCTACGGCGCAGGCCGCGACGCCACCGGTGTCGTGGTGCTGCTCACATTCGGGACCGGAATCGGCTCGGCGGTGATCCACAACGGGATATTGCTGCCCAACACCGAGTTCGGGCATATCGAGGTCGGCGGCAAAGAAGCCGAGCACCGCGCCGCGTCGTCGGTCCGGGACCGGCGCGGCTGGAGCTTCAAAAAGTGGGCCAAGCAAGTGACGAAGGTTCTGATCGCCATCGAGAACGCGATGAGCCCGGAGCTGTTCATCGCCGGCGGAGGGATCAGCCGCAAAGCCGACCAGTGGGTGCCGCTGCTGAAAAACCACACCCCGGTGGTGGCCGCCAAGCTCCAGAACACCGCCGGCATCGTCGGCGCGGCGATGGCGGCGACGCGCGACGTGACGCACTGATTTGCGTGCTCTGACCGGGGGATAGCCGTGCTGTCGTTACAATGGTCTCCGGCAGCCGCCTGACCGATAGCGGCCGATATCCACCCTGATATCGACGCCGACATCCGACATAAGCCGACATCTTCCGGTTGAGCGTGCCTTGAGCACCGGAAATGAGTTCTACCGAAGGGGTTTACGTGGCAGCGACCAAAGCACGACCGGCAACCGATGAGCCGGTGAAGCGCACCGCAGCCAAAGCCCCCGCCGGCGCCGTCAAGCGCACGCCGGCCAAGTCCGCCAACGGCTCCGCCACCAAGACGGCGACCAAGGCCGCAAAGGCACCGGCGAAGGCCGTAGCCGAGCCGAAGGCCCGCGCCGCGACCAAGACTGCGGGCGCAAAGTCCGGGCCCGCCCGCGGCCGCCCCAAGAAGGGGTCGGCAGACGACACCATCCACGACGCCGACGTCACGACGACCGACGTCGAGGCCGAAGACGACGCCGACGACCTCGATGTCGACCCGGTGATCGATCTCGAGGCCGAGGACCTCGAACTCGAGGATCTCGAGGACGACCCCGCCGGAGACGTCGCCGACGGCGACGCCCCAGCCGACGCGAAAGCGGTGGTAGTACCTGCCAAAGCCACCGACGACGAAGTGGCCGAAGAAGAGGAGATCGTCGAGCCGACCGAAAAGGACAAGGCCTCAGGCGATTTCGTATGGGACGAGGACGAGTCGGAGGCCTTGCGGCAAGCACGCAAAGACGCCGAGCTGACTGCCTCCGCGGACTCGGTTCGCGCCTACCTCAAGCAGATCGGCAAGGTGGCGCTGCTCAACGCCGAGGAGGAGGTCGAGCTCGCCAAGCGGATCGAAGCCGGCCTGTACGCGACGCAGTTGATGGTGGAGCTGACCGACCGCGGCGAGAAGCTGCCCGCCGCCCAGCGGCGCGACATGGCGTGGATCTGCCGCGACGGTGACCGCGCGAAAAACCATCTGCTGGAAGCCAACCTGCGACTGGTCGTGTCGCTGGCCAAGCGCTACACCGGCCGCGGCATGGCCTTCCTCGACCTGATCCAGGAAGGCAACCTGGGTCTGATCCGTGCGGTCGAAAAGTTCGACTACACCAAGGGTTACAAGTTCTCCACCTACGCGACGTGGTGGATCCGCCAGGCAATCACCCGCGCGATGGCTGATCAGGCTCGCACCATTCGCATCCCGGTCCACATGGTCGAAGTGATCAACAAGCTGGGCCGCATCCAGCGCGAGCTGCTGCAGGACCTGGGCCGCGAGCCCACGCCCGAAGAGCTGGCGAAAGAAATGGACATCACCCCGGAGAAGGTGCTGGAGATCCAGCAGTACGCCCGGGAGCCGATCTCGCTGGACCAGACGATCGGCGACGAGGGCGACAGCCAGCTCGGTGACTTCATCGAGGACAGCGAAGCTGTGGTGGCTGTGGACGCCGTGTCGTTCACGCTCCTGCAGGATCAGCTGCAGTCGGTCCTCGAGACGCTGTCCGAGCGCGAAGCCGGCGTGGTGCGGCTTCGTTTCGGTCTCACCGACGGCCAGCCCCGCACGCTCGACGAGATCGGCCAGGTCTACGGCGTGACGCGTGAGCGCATCCGGCAGATCGAGTCGAAGACGATGTCAAAGTTGCGTCACCCCAGCCGTTCTCAGGTGCTCCGCGACTACCTCGACTGAGCGACACACCTCACACCTCGCGATTCAGAAATCCCGTCGCAGGGTCCAACGTCCACTGCTGAAAAGGGCCTACGGCACCTGTGTCGCGGGCTTGCCCTGCATAGCGTTATCCGGGTCGATGTTTCTTATCGGAACCGGAGCAGGCATGCGCTATCACGCGGAAACCATGACTCGATCGTTTCTCGTCGTGGCTACGGGCGTCGTGGCCGCTGCGTTCACCGTCTCCGCGCCCGCCCAGGCCGCCTCGATCTCCCCCAGTTTCGACGTCTGCGCGGCACTGCGGAATGGTACGAGCCTTGGCAGCATCGAAGCCTCTCTGGAGGCCCGCGGCTACAGCGCATCTAACGCCGGCGCCCTGACCGGCATCACCATTCGCCAGCAATGCCCAGATCAGGCCGCCAAAGCCATGCGGCAAATGCAGCTGCCAGGCGCGTGAACGCCCGAGACCGCCAGGACGACGACGAGGAGAGATTGATCGCCGTAACGCAGAAAAGTGGTAGCTCCGTCTGATTAGCTCGGGCCCAGCGCCGACCGCCATCGGTCGCAGCCAGGTCGATTACCGAATGAAGGTGCCAGTCATGTTGCTCTCAGAAATCCTTTCGCGCCGAGTGGTCGTCGGCGCGGTCAGCGCTGGCGCGGTCACCGGCACGCTGTTATGCGCGAACGCGGCGACCGCCGCAGCTGATCCACCCTCGCGGCCGCCCAACTGCACAGCTGCCGACGTCGCCGGTGTCGCGGCGGGCGTCGCGACGGCGCTCTCGGCTTACCTTTTCACCCACCCGGACCTGAACGGGTTCTACACCGACCTTCAGGATCAGCCCAAGGATCAGATTTCCAACGGAGTGCAGAGCTACTTCAGCGCCAACCCGCAAGAGCAAGCCGACCTGGAGGGCATCCGCCAGCCCTTGGCTGACGTCAGGGAGCGTTGCCAGTGGACTCCTCTACTCGGGCAGGGCGGCACCTAAGCGATGTGGCCGCAGTCGGCCGCCCGCGTAGGCTTCGGCCCTCAGATCACTTATCGGCCAGAAGAAACCCCGACCGCCACGGCAAGGAGACCGCGATGAACCGGTGGGTGCGCTCTTGGACGACCGCAGGGATAGCGGTGTTGGCTTTGACGGCGATTCCGCAGATCTACACCGTGGTGCAACCCTCCGTCGTGGCCAACGCCGACGTGTGTGCGAGCGTCGGTAGACGCGTCTCCGTGAGCGGGTGCACCAACGTTGCCGACACGGTGAACGCCTACGTCCCGCCACCGGGCAACTACGCGCCGCTGCCACAGGACTTTCCGCCCCCACCGCCACCACCCCCACCGGTCAGTGTCTGCGTCGGAGCAGGCCGACGAATCCACGTCAGCGGGTGCACCTAAAACGCAACTTTGTCGCTCCTGTTGGGCTGCAATTAAATTGGATGCGTCGCCGATACCGCCGGCCTAGGTTGACCGGATGGCTACCAGTCGCATCCTTGTCTCGTCCGGATCGGAGTTCGAGTCGGCCGTCGGCTATTCCCGGGCGGTCCGAATCGGCCCGCACACCGTCGTATCCGGCACTACCGGCCCGGGGCCGGTCGGCGATATCGCAGCGCAGACGAGAGAAGCGTTGCGCCGCATCGAGATCGCACTCCATCAGGCGGGCGCCGCGCTCAGCGATGTCGTTCGCACCCGCATCTATGTGACCGATATTTCTCGCTGGCGTGAGGTCGCAGTGGCGCACGCCGAGGTTTTCGGCGAGATTCGGCCCGCGACCACCATGGTCGAAATCGCCGCCCTCATCGCGCCTGAGCTGTTGGTGGAGATCGAAGCCGACGCCTATTCGCTGACCGATCACCCAGCCGGGGCGAACGTTCCGTCCTCCGACGGCAAGTAGCTAGTGACATTGATCACAGCACCAATCGGCAAGGCGCCGTAGAGATGCGGGAACAGCATCGACTCGGGATCCGTTGCTAGTCCTAGTTCCCAACGAATGGGTGAGTCCAGACGAGACGGATCGACGTGCAGCAAGAGCAGATCTCGGCGGCCGGTGAAGAGCCGGTTTGCCGGCAAGTGCACTTGCTCGGGCGTCGACAGATGGACGAACCCGGCGCTGGCTAGGGACTCGGGTCGTAGTTCGCCACTGCTTTGCGCGACGGCCCAGTCGTCGGTGGGACACAGGTGGACCAGCACCGGCGGCGGTTGAGTCATACCGCCATCCTGCCGAAAGTGCCTTACAGGCAGGGGTGAGAAACGACACAGCGGGTAAACCCGCGGTGAAGACGGCCAAAAGCCCAGACATCTGAGACAGTTGGGCAAGGCAGAACGGAGTAGCCATGAACGCGACCTTGACTGTTCCAGAGTTGACCCGGGCCGACCGGTGCGACCGATGCAGCGCTGCTGCACGCGTACGCGCCACCCTGCCCTCCGGTGCAGAGCTGCTGTTCTGCCAGCATCACGCCAACGAGCACGAGGCGAAGCTGGTCGAGTTGTCTGCGGTGCTGGAGATCAGTGCAGACCCACTAGGGGCTTAACGCACGACTCGCGACCTGCAGTCCTGGCGCGATCGTCATTCGTCAGGAATCCTGAACCGGTCATGAGCGAGCCAGCAGTGAAGCCCTCGCGCCGCAATCTTTGGCGTATCACCAAGCGAGCATTGTCGAAAAGCTGGGACGACTCGATCTTTTCTGAGGCTGCCCAAGCGGCCTTCTGGTCGGCGTTGTCGCTGCCGCCGCTGTTGTTGGGGATGCTCGGCAGCCTGGCCTATGTCGCTCCCCTCTTCGGTCCGGACGTCATGTCGGATATCGAGCAGCGTCTGGTGTCGATGTCGAACAAGGTGTTCTCGCCGAGCGTCGTCCACGAGATCATCGAGCCCACCATCGCCGACATCGATCGCGGCGCCCGCGGCGAGGTGGTGTCGTTGGGCTTCCTGATCTCGTTGTGGGCGGGGTCGTCGGCGATCTCGGCGTTCGTCGATTCCGTCGTCGAAGCCCACGACCAGACGCCGCTGCGCCACCCGGTGCGCCAGCGACTGTTCGCGCTCGGGCTGTATGTGGTGATGCTGCTGTTCGTCATCGTCACCGCGCCGCTGATGGTGCGCGGGCCGCGCAAGCTGGCCCAGTTCATCCCCGACGGCTTACAGGACGTGTTGGCCTACGGCTACTACCCGGCGTTGCTCACGGCCCTGATCGTGGCGGTGGTCGTGCTGTACCGCGTGGCCTTGCCGGAACCGTTACCGACACACCGGCTGATTATCGGAGGCGCGCTGGCCAGCGTGGCATTCGTAGTCGCCACCTTGGGCCTGCGGGTCTACCTGCGATACATCACCGGCACCGGCTACACCTACGGCGCGCTGGCCACGCCGATCGCATTCCTGCTGTTCGCCTTTTTCGCCGGCTTTTCCATCATGCTGGGCGCCGAGTTCAACGCGGCGATCCAGGAGGAGTGGCCGGCGCCGCGAACTCACGCGCACCGGTTGCGACGGTGGCTGGTCAGGCGCGCCAAAGAGGTCGTCGACGAGGCCGACGAGCCCGCCGACACCGGCGTCGACCGGGTCAGCTCTTCTTGAGGTTCTCGTAGATCCGCTTGCAATCCGGGCATACCGGAGAGCCCGGCTTGGCCGCCTTGGTCACCGGGAACACCTCACCGCACAGCGCGACGACATGCGTGCCCATCACGGCGCTTTCGGCGATCTTGTCCTTCTTGACGTAATGGAAGAACTTAGGGGTGTCGCTGTCGGTCCCGTCGTCGACGCGTTCGTCGGTGTCGGTGCGTTCGATCGTCTGCGTCTCCATGGCTCACCATTGTGCCGGAAGCCGTCGGGGCACCGTGCGCGAACTTGTGCAACAGTGGAGAAATGAGGCGCAGCGAAGAGCTGGGTTTCGACGACGATGGTCGACCGATCCTCATCACCGCCGCCGCACCCTCTTACGAAGTCCAACACCGCCAACGCGTGCGGAAATATTTGACGATCATGTCGTTCCGTATTCCCGCGCTACTACTGGCCGCCGTCGCGTACGGCATGTGGCACAACGGTCTTATCTCACTGGCAATCGTGGCCGCGTCGATTCCGCTGCCCTGGGTTGCGGTGCTGATCGCCAACGACCGTCCGCCCCGGCGCGCCGACGAACCGCGACGATTCGATGAGCCGGTCCGGCGGACTCCCCTCTTCCCCACGGCCGAGCGCCCCGCGATCGAGCGTCGCAGTCGCCCGGCGCCGCAACCGGAATCGTCGCACGGGCAAGGCGACAGTTCCGAATAGCGCGGTGCCGCACCAGGTTCTCAGCACATTCTCAGGGCAAGCGGACATTCGCGCACGTCAACGGGTGTGAGAACGAGACCCAGCGGGAACTACTCCCCCGGGTCAGTCGTTGTACCCGATGACAGTCCACGCCCTGAGGAGGCCGCCATGGCAAAAGCCAACACTATCCGCGCCGATAGCGATTTGGATTCTCAAAGCCCAGCCGCGGACCTCGTACGCGTGTACCTCAACGGAATCGGCAAGACGGCGTTGCTGACGGCCGCCGACGAAGTCGAGCTCGCCAAACGCATCGAGGCCGGGCTGTACGCCCAGCATCTGCTGGACACCCGTAAGCGCCTCGGCGAGAACCGCAAACGCGACCTGGCTGCCGTGGTCCGCGACGGCCAGGCGGCGCGCCGTCACCTGCTGGAGGCCAACCTGCGGTTGGTCGTGTCGTTGGCCAAGCGCTACACCGGCCGCGGCATGCCGCTGCTGGACCTCATCCAAGAAGGCAACCTCGGGTTGATCCGCGCAATGGAAAAGTTCGACTACGCAAAGGGATTCAAGTTTTCCACGTATGCGACGTGGTGGATCCGGCAGGCGATCACCAGAGGTATGGCCGACCAGAGCCGCACCATCCGGTTGCCGGTTCACCTGGTCGAGCAGGTCAACAAGCTGGCGCGGATTAAGCGCGAGCTACACCAGACCCTGGGCCGTGAAGCGAGCGACGAAGAGCTCGCCGAAGAGTCGGGCATCCCCGTCGAGAAGATCAACGATCTCCTCGAGCACAGCCGCGACCCGGTGAGCCTCGACATGCCGGTGGGATCCGAAGAAGAAGCGCCGCTCGGTGATTTCATCGAGGACGCCGAGGCGATGTCCGCGGAGAACGCGGTGATCGCCGAACTGCTGCACACCGACATCCGCAGCGTGCTTGCCACGCTCGACGAGCGCGAGCATCAGGTGATCCGGTTGCGCTTTGGACTGGACGACGGTCAGCCTCGCACGCTCGATCAGATCGGCAAGCTCTTCGGCCTGTCCCGCGAGCGGGTGCGCCAGATCGAGCGTGAGGTGATGGCCAAGCTCCGCAACGGCGACCGGGCCGACCGGCTGCGCTCGTACGCCAGCTGACGCCGACCGAATCGTCGACCGGTATGCCCGTCGCAGCTGCGGCGGGCATACCGCTGCGCTGGAGTGTTAGCGAACCATTCGCGCTGCTTGCCCAGTAGACTCGGCGGCAATGGAGGGTGCGGAATGAACGACCTGGTTGATACCACCGAGATGTACCTGCGGACCATTTACGACCTCGAGGAAGAGGGCGTGACCCCGCTGCGTGCCCGTATCGCCGAACGTCTTGACCAGAGCGGGCCCACGGTCAGCCAGACCGTGTCGCGGATGGAGCGCGACGGGCTGCTGCACGTGGCCGGCGACCGCCACCTCGAGTTGACCGACAAGGGCCGCGCTTTGGCCATCTCAGTGATGCGCAAGCACCGGCTGGCCGAACGGCTGCTGGTCGACGTCATCGGGTTGCCGTGGGAAGAAGTTCACGCCGAGGCGTGTCGTTGGGAACACGTCATGAGCGAGGACGTCGAACGACGGCTGGTTCAGGTGCTCGACAACCCGACCACGTCGCCGTTCGGCAACCCGATCCCCGGACTGCTGGATCTGGGCGTCGGCGACGAATTCGGCCGGGAGAACGGCAACCTGGTGCGGTTGACGGAACTACCTGCCGGCCCGCCCGTCGCAGTGGTGGTGCGTCAGCTGACCGAACATGTGCAGGGCGACATCGACCTGATCACCCGTCTCAAAGATGCCGGCGTGGTGCCCAACGCCAGGGTGGCCGTCGAGTCCATTCCGTCGGGCGGTGTGACGATCGTGATTCCCGGCCATGAGAACGTGAGCCTGCCGCACGAGATGGCGCACGCGGTGAAGGTCGAAAAGGTCTAGCTATACCGCGCGGCGACCGAACGTTCGTCGCGGCGGTAGCCGCACACCGAGACGATCCGCCAGCCGGTATCCCGTCACCGCCAATTCGCGAATGTGCTCGGGCCGCAGACCTGATTGCAACGCGGTGTCCAGCATGCCCGCCATCCGGTGGCCGGGCTCACAACGCAACGCGGCGTCCAGCGACACCCCGGCCAGCGGCCCGTCGCCGCGGGCATAGGCGCTGAAAGCGAGCAGCACCAGCGCCTCAACCCGCCACGGCGTGGGCAGACCGCGCGACAACAGCGCCCACAGCGACTCGGCGTCGCCCGCGCTGTGGCCGACTGCCAACGCGTACAACGTGTCTCGCACTTCGACGTCAGCCAGCGCGCACGCCAAGCCGGCCAGTTCGGCGTCGGCGAGTTCTTGTCCGTCGGCAACTCGCGCGGCGGCGGCCATCGCGGCCTCGACGTCGCTGCGGACGCACGCCGTCGCGTCGGTGCGGTGTGCCTGGGCTCGCGACGCGGCACGCTCGTCGATCGCCTCGGCCAGTGATGCGCTGCCGGCCCGGCCGTCGACCGCGATGACGGCCTGCAGGTCGGTACGCCGCGCATAGAGCCGGCGACCGTCGAGCACCGCAGCAAGCGCCAGCGGCGACGCGCCGGGGTCATCGACGACGCCGCCTGCACCGCAGCCGTCCACGCAGTGCCAGCGGCCACCGACCGCCACCTGGTCGACCACGTGCACCGCCCACAGCGCGATGTCGTGCCGCGACAGCTCGTCGGTCAGCGTCGAGCACAGGTCGCGGTACTCCTCGTTGCACGTCGGGCAGCCCGCGCCGTCGGCATCGACGATCACCGCGATCGCCGCTTCCGGGCCTGCGCAGGCGGCGACCTCCGCGAGATGCCCGATCTGGTCGGCCACGGCGTCGGCGAGATCGATGCGCATCACCGACCCCAACTCGCCGCTGTCGATCGACAACAGCACCAGAGATTTCTCCGGCACGAAGCCCAGCACGGCCGGGAGTGCGGCGATCACCGCGCCGGGGCGATTGAGTTCAAAGTCACGTCGCTGCTTGGTCATGGCACTGACGCTGGCAACCGGCACCGTCAACGCGCGGGCGTCCGGGGCGCTGCGACCCACCTGCTGTGCATGAACCCGTGACTGTGGAGGCGTCCGGATTGTTCACGTGCACGTAGCCGTTTGTGACGCATACCCGCAACGCTGCGGGGGTAAGTGTGTCAACCATGGGTTCGATCCTCGAATACGACATGGTCGTCATCGGCTCAGGCCCGGGTGGTCAGAAGGCCGCGATCGCGGCGGCCAAGCTGGGCAAGTCGGTCGCCGTCATCGAACAGCGACCGATGCTCGGCGGCGTCTGCGTCAACACCGGCACCATCCCGTCGAAGACGTTGCGTGAGGCTGTCGTCTACCTGACCGGAATGAACCAGCGCGAGCTCTACGGCGCCAGCTACCGCGTCAAGGACAAGATCACCCCGGCCGACCTGCTGTCACGAACGCAGCACGTGATCGGCAAGCAGGCCGACGTGGTGCGCAACCAACTGATGCGCAACCGGATCGACCTGATCCCGGGCGAGGGCCGGTTCAAGGACGAGCACACCCTTCTCGTCGAAGACCGCGCCCGCGGCGAACGCACCACGGTCAGCGGCGAACAGATCGTCATCGCAACCGGCACCAAGCCCGCCCGGCCCCAGGGCGTGGAATTCGACGAGCAGCGGGTGCTGGACTCCGACGGCATTCTCGACCTCAAGACGATCCCGACGTCGATGGTCGTGGTCGGCGCGGGCGTGATCGGCGTCGAGTATGCGTCGATGTTCGCGGCACTGGGCAGCAAGGTCACCATCGTCGAGAAGCGTCAGGACATGCTCGACTTCTGCGACCCCGAGATCATCGAGGCGTTGCGCTTCCATCTGCGCGACCTGGCGGTCACGTTCCGCTTCGGCGAAGAGGTGACCGGTGTGCAGGTCGGGGCGGCCGGCACCGTCACCAGCCTGGCCAGCGGCAAGAAGATCGCCGCCGAGACGGTGATGTATTCCGCGGGCCGGCAGGGCCAGACCGAAAACCTCGACTTGGAGAAAGCCGGTCTGGAAGCCGACGCCCGCGGCAGGATTTTCGTCGACGAGTCGTTCCAGACCAAGGTCGATCACATCTACGCGGTCGGCGACGTCATCGGCTTCCCCGCCCTCGCGTCGACCTCGATGGATCAGGGCCGGGTTGCGGCGTGCCACGCGTTCGGTGAGCCGGTGCACGGGTTGACCGCGCTGCAGCCGATCGGCATCTACTCGATCCCGGAGATCTCCTACGTCGGCGCCACCGAGGTCGAGCTGACCAAGCAGGCGGTGCCGTACGAGGTCGGGGTGTCGCGCTACCGCGAGCTGGCCCGCGGCCAGATCGCCGGCGACTCCTACGGGATGCTCAAGCTGCTGGTCTCCACCGAGGACCTCACGCTGCTGGGTGTGCACATCTTCGGCAGCAACGCCACCGAGATGGTGCACATCGGTCAGGCGGTGATGGGCTGTGAGGGCACCGTCGAATACCTGGTCAACGCGGTGTTCAACTACCCGACGTTCTCCGAGGCCTACAAGGTCGCGGCTCTCGACGTGATGAACAAGGTCCGCGCACTCAACCAGTTCGACCTCTAGCACTCGTCGTTGTAGGTGCCCGGCGGCGCATCACCCGGTTCACCCGCCTCGACGCGGGCGAGCAGTTGGGCGAGGTGCTGGTCGAACGGCGAGGAGTAGGACAGGTTCTCCGCGCAGCCGCCACCGTGCGGGCCGCCGATCAACCCGACGACCGTCGAGCCGCTGATCCATGGCGCGCCGCTGGTGCCGTCGACCAGGCCCGCGCAGGGCAGTTCGGGAAAGCCGCCCGTGTTGAGCTCGGTCGTGGCCCGACAGCCGACCGGCAGGCCGCCGACGCCCGCAGGGTAGGCGATCACGCTGACCTGGGTGCCGCGCGCCGGCGCGCGGCCCAGCGACAGCGCCGAGCCGACCACGGCTTCGATCGATCCGCCGGCGGGACGGCCCACCCGCGCAATCGCGAAGTCCGCCAACGGATCCCTGTTGGCCAGCCAGCGCGGATCCAGATACAGCGCGTCCACCGTCCACACATCGCCCGGCGATGCCGTACGGGCGAAACCGGGAACGAACGTCGCCCGGCCGGCAGCGCTCAGGCAATGCGCGGCAGTCAGCACCAGATTGCCTGCCGCAGAATGCAGCACCGAACCGGTGCAGGCGTGCAGGTCGCTGCCGGACAGAAACAGCGCGCCCACCCGCGGATCCGCGTCGACGGGGGCGGCGATGCTGTGGTTTTCGCTGGCGGCGACGGCATGGTCGGCCGTAGGCGCCGATCGGGCCTGATGTCCGCAGCCGGCCAGCACCACGGTCAAGGCCACCGCCGCTGCCGGAATACGCATCGTCGTCGATCATGCCCGATCGAATACGGTGCGGCCGCGCGAAACGGGTATCCCCTGGAATGCGGCAAGCCCGGGCCGCGTTTTTCACCACATTGGCGTGCAGCGCGGACCGGGGTTCGGTGTCGCTGCCCACCGATCTGGGGGACACTTACTGACACGGTGTGACAGATAGCGCCGTGGCGAGGAGGCAACAGCGATGGGCCACGACCAGACGCCTGACATTCCCGAGCACAACGGCATGTACGAGCTCGAGTTCCCGGCGCCCCAGTTGTCGGCGTCCGATGGGCGCGGCCCGGTCCTGGTGCACGCTTTGGAGGGCTTTTCCGATGCCGGTCACGCGATCCGGCTGGCTGCCCGTCACCTGCGAGACAGCCTGGACACCGAACTGGTGGCCTCGTTCGCGATCGACGACTTGCTCGATTACCGGTCGCGCCGGCCGCTGATGACGTTCAAGACCGACCACTTCACCCACTACGAGGATCCAGAGCTAAGTCTGTACGCCATGCACGACAGCGTCGGGACGCCGTTCCTCCTGCTGGCCGGCATGGAGCCGGACCTCAAGTGGGAGCGGTTCATCTCCGCGGTGCGATTGCTCGCTGAGCGTCTCGGTGTTCGGCAGACGATCGGGTTGGGAACCATCCCGATGGCGGTCCCGCACACCCGGCCGGTCACCATGACCGCGCACTCCAACAACCGAGAGCTGATCGCGGAGTTCACTCCGTGGATCACCGAGGTGCAGGTTCCCGGCAGCGCGTCGAATCTGCTGGAGTACCGGATGGCCCAGCATGGTCATGAAGTCGTCGGATTCACCGTGCACGTCCCGCATTACCTGGCGCAGACGGATTATCCGGCCGCGGCCCAAGCACTGATCGAACAGTTGGGCAAAACCGGCTCGCTGACGTTACCGACGAACGCACTCGTCGAGGCGGCAGCCGAGATCAAGGTGAAGGTCGACGAGCAGGTCGAGGCGAGCGCCGAAGTCGCTCAAGTGGTGGCTGCGCTGGAGCGCCAGTACGATGCCTTCATTGCCGCTCAGGAGAATCGGTCACTGCTGACGCGGGATGAAGATCTACCCAGCGGCGACGAGCTCGGCGCTGAGTTCGAGCGCTTTCTCGCGCAGCAGGCGGAGAAAAAGTTCGACGACGACGACCCGGCCTGAGCGTCCTGACCCGGCGCCTGACAGCGAAGTTAGTTGGCGCAGATGAGCGAGCGGAAGCCCAATCTTCGTTCCGTGCGGGAAGTCTCACCTTCACTGGAGTTCCGCACCATTCACGGGTATCGGCGGGCCTTCCGGATCGCCGGGTCCGGTCCGGTGATCCTGCTCATCCACGGGATCGGCGACAATTCCACCACGTGGGAAACCGTGCAAGCCAAACTGGCGCAACGTTTTACCGTGATCGCCGTCGACCTGCTCGGCCACGGGCAATCGGATAAACCGCGCGCCGACTACTCGATCGCGGCATACGCCAACGGAATGCGCGATCTGCTTTCGGTTCTGGACATCGAGCGGGCCACCGTGATCGGCCATTCGCTGGGCGGCGGAGTGGCGATGCAATTCGCCTACCAATTCCCCCAACTGGTCGAGCGTTTGGTTCTCGTCGGGGCCGGCGGAGTCACCAAGGACGTGAACGTCGCGCTGCGACTGGCGTCGTTGCCGATGGGCAGCGAGGCGCTGGCGTTGCTGCGACTGCCGTTGGTCCTGCCCGCACTGCAGATCGTCGGGCGCGCCGCCGGGCTGATTCTGGGCTCCACCGCGGTCGGCCGCGACTTGCCGGACGTGTTGCGGATATTGGCCGACTTGCCAGAGCCGATGGCCTCGTCGGCCTTCACCCGGACGCTGCGAGCGGTGGTCGACTGGCGCGGCCAGAGCGTGACGATGCTTGACCGATGTTATTTGACGCAGTCCGTCCCGGTTCAAATCGTCTGGGGCGCAGAAGATGTCGTTGTTCCGGTCAGTCACGCCAAGATGGCCCACGCGGCCATGCCGGGTTCTCGGTTGGAGGTCTTCGAGAACTCCGGGCACTTCCCGTTCCACGACGACCCGGCCAGGTTCATCGAGGTCGTCGAGCGCTTCATCGATACCACCGAACCGTCTGAATACGATCAAGTCGCGCTGCGGGAGCTGCTGCGCAACGGCGGCGGCGCGCAGACCATCTCGGGTTCGGTGGACACCCGTGTGGCAGTGTTGAGCGCCATGGGCGCCGACGAACGCAGCGCCACCTGATCGCACGTCGTAGGAGTCGGTTTCATGGCGATCGACGTCACGGTGTTGCGCGTGTTCACCGATCCGGCGGGCAATTTCGGTAATCCGCTCGGTGTGGTGGACGCCGCCACTATAGAACCGGACCAGCACCAACGCGTGGCCACCGAGTTGGGTTACAGCGAAACAATTTTCGTCGACTTTCCCGCCGCCGACTCGGCCAGCGCGCACGCGCGCATCTACACCCCGGCCACCGAGCTGCCGTTCGCCGGACACCCGACGGTCGGAGCCTCGTGGTGGCTGCGGGACATCGGCACTCCCATTCGCACTCTGCAGGTGCCGGCCGGCATCGTGCAGGTGAGCTACGACGGCGACCTGACGGCCATCAGCGCCCGCTCGGAGTGGGCGCCGGATTTCGCGATTCACGATCTGGAGTCGCTCGAGGACCTGGCCGCCGCCGACCCCGCCGATTTCCCCGACGACGCGGCGCACTACCTGTGGGCGTGGATCGACGAGTCCGCGGGTTCGCTGCGTTCTCGGTTGTTCGCCGCGAATCTGGGCGTGCCGGAAGACGAAGCAACCGGGTCTGCGGCGGTGCGGATCACCGACCATCTGAGCCGCGATCTGTCCATCACACAAGGCCGGGGCTCGATGATCGAGACCACATGGAGCCCACAGGGTTGGGTTCGGGTCGCCGGCCGCGTCGTCAACGACGGTATGCGGCAGGTCAGCTAGTCGCCGCGGTGCAACACCGCGGACAGGTGATGCTGCGTCGGTTGTCCGACCGCGCCCATCTGCAGCGAATAGGACAGCTGGTCACCGTGCAGGCGGAACCGCCGACCGAGAGCGGACACATCTTTGGCGCTCGGCGTCATACCGATCTGCGTCGCAGTCATCTCGAGTTCGATTGTCGCGCCGTCGGCGATGTAGGCGCCGACCTCGATTTCGGTGATGCCGCTCGGGTGCGCCAGCACGAGTTCGACCTGGCCTAGTCGTGGGACGCGGAGATAGCCGGTCTCGGCGTGCAGCGGCGCGCCGTCGGCTGCGGACTTGGTCTTTTGGCCGTACACCAAAAACGGTTTGCCCACATGCGAAAACGCGACTTCTTCGAGGTAGTCGAACGGCTCGATGGTCGGATATTCACCGAAACCGCGGCCTCGCCAGGTGCCGAGCAACGGTGCCAATTCGCGTAGGTTCGGGTGCAGCTCGGGCGGCATGGCGCCAGCCTAAACCGCGGCGGTGCCCGTCAGCCGGACGCCGGCACCTTCCGGTGGGCACGCAACGCAGTGATCTCACGCTCGAAATCGTCTGCGGACTCGAAAGACCGGTACACCGAGGCGAATCGCAGATACGCCACTTCGTCGAGTTCGCGCAGCGGACCCAGAATCGCGAGCCCGACCTCGTTGCTGGGAACCTCCGGTGACCCGCCGGCTCGCACGGTGTCCTCCACCTGCTGGGCCAGCAGGTTCAGCGCATCGTCGTCGACCTGTCGGCCTTGGCACGCCCGGCGCACGCCGCTGATCACCTTCTCGCGACTGAACGGTTCGGTCACCCCACTGCGTTTGACCACGGCCAGCACCGCAGTTTCCACGGTGGTGAATCGCCGCCCGCATTCCGGACACGACCTGCGACGCCGGATAGCCTGGCCTTCGTCGGCCTCGCGGGAGTCGACGACGCGGGAATCAGGGTTACGGCAGAACGGACAGTGCATGGCCGCTCCTTCGTCGCGCAGAATTCCAGGTGACCCAGACTTCCACGAGACTACCCGCGTGGCCTGTTGTCGGCCTAGCGGCGCCGGATGTCGCGCCTGGTAAATGGCGTGTCGGCGGTAGCGGCGCACGGCGAGGCCGTCAGCCGACCGGTGCGATCAGCGTCTGGCCCGCAGTCACCGCGGAGGAGTCGAGATCGTTGAGTTCGCGGATGCGCGCGGCAACCTGACTGGTCGGCGCGTCCGGCGCGACCCGGGCAGCCAGATGCTGCAAGGTCTCCCCCGACTCGACCCGAACAACGGCGAGGCGGTCCGGAATGCTGCGTGCCGCATGCTCGGGGCCGGCGTGCAGCATTCCGCCGAAGTGCGCGATCAGGCCGAGCCACACCGTGATCGCCGCCGCCACCAGCGACAACGTCACCGTGGTCGCCGGGGTGATCGGGCGCGGTCGGTGCGGCGCGGTCGACATCAGCACACCGGTGCCCCGGTAGCGCGGGGGTGCGGCGACCGGTCGCGACGGCTGAGGCCCCCGCGGGCCGGGGCGGCTGCGGCGACCGGTCGCACGCTCCTGGGTCGACCGAACACGGGTCGGTGCGGTGGTTGAGATCATCTCGATAGGCATCATGTGCGTTCCTCCAGTCGGCTCGTGGTCGATCACTTGTTCGAATAGTAATCGATAGTGTGTTCGAATACCGAACATGTGATCGAAATGTTGCACATGCTGAAGACGATACGAGGGGCCACCGACAACTTTTTCCCTGTCATCTGCTGCTTTACGGGCGATCTGACCGGAAACCCCTAACGGAACACATCGAACAGGTGTTTGCTTTACGTCGAAAAAGGGCTATATTCGGCCGTATGAGCGAGAGCGAATCCCCAGACGCCACCTCTGATCGGCCCCTCAAAGCTGTGGATTCGGGGCTCACGCCACGACAACGGACCATCTTGGATGTCATCCGCGCCTCGGTGACCAGCCGCGGATACCCGCCGAGCATCCGGGAGATCGGTGATGCCGTCGGCCTCACATCGACCTCGTCTGTCGCCCACCAACTGCGCACGTTGGAGCGCAAAGGCTACCTTCGCCGCGACCCGAACCGCCCGCGAGCGGTCGACGTTCGGATCTCCGACGACGGGTCGAGGCCGCCGGTGCTGACGGATGTCGCCGGAACCGACGCGCTGCCGGAACCCACCTATGTCCCGGTGCTCGGACGAATCGCCGCCGGTGGGCCGATCCTGGCCGAGGAAGCCGTCGAAGACGTCTTTCCACTGCCGCGCGAACTCGTCGGAGAAGGCGCGCTGTTCCTACTGAAGGTCGTTGGCGAATCCATGGTCGACGCCGCCATCTGCGATGGCGACTGGGTGGTGGTCCGTCAACAGAGCGTTGCCGACAACGGCGACATCGTGGCGGCGATGATCGACGGCGAGGCCACTGTGAAGACGTTCAAGCGCACTGGCGCCCAGGTGTGGCTGATGCCGCACAACCCGGCCTTCGACCCCATCCCGGGCAATGACGCTGCCGTGCTCGGCAAGGTCGTCACGGTAATCCGTAAGATCTGACGCGGCCGAGGAGCTACCTGGCTTTGTGAAACCCGTTCGCCTGCGCGATTTCCTCGCTGGCGAACCAGATTTCGGCCATCGTCTCCTCATACAGGACGCTGTCAGGCATGTAGTACAAGCCTGAGCTGGCGTGCGCCTTGACGGGATATCCGTCCGGCACCTGATACGGGTCGTCCATCGGAAGATGAATTGCCAACTGCCCAGCCGCGATTCGCACTGTCGGCACGGCAGTGGTGACAGCGGACTCGTCACCGTCGCCATCCGCGGCCGCATGCCGACCGCCGCGCCCGTCGCCTTGGGCAGGAAACCCGGTCGGATCCGTGTCGACGTCATCGGGATCCTCGTCGAAGCCGTCGTCGAAGTGGTCGGCATCGCCCTCCCCGGACTCGTCGAACTCAGCGAACGCGGAAACCTCCTCGAGACTGTCGATTTCGTCATCCGTCGGCTCGTCGATCAGGTCCGCGCGGCGCGGCGGCATCCATGCGCTGGTCGGCTGACTGGGCAGTCGCACCGTTCGCGGGCGGGGCGGACGCTGCTCGTCGTTCAGGCTCGACGTCGCCAGCACTCGGTCGGTTTCCGGCGACCACTGCGACACAGCTTCGGTCGCCGAGTCAAAGCCAGAGTCATCCGAATCGTCGGGGCCGGCGTCCCTGTCGCTGCGCTTCGCGGCGCGGCGTCGACGCAAGGACCGCGCCAGCAACACCAACAAGCCGATCACCAGCAGCGCCGCGATGCCAACGAGCAGCCACCACCAATGCCAGGCCAATCCGTGCACGCCAACGCCTTTGGATGCCGGACCAGCGACTGTTTTCTGCCCGGGAATCTGCAGACCGGACAAGGCCGATGCCAGGTTCGTCGGTTGGGTGGTGAAGGTGTTCTTGGCCTGATTCCAGCTGATCTGGCCACCGGTGAACTTCTGTGTGACAGCGTCCTTGGCGACCGTCTGGTCCCCCAATGGCGCGCCGAGCTTGCCGGTCGCACCGAGGAGCTTGTCCCACGCGGCTCTGATCGCGCCGCGAACGACGAACGCGCCGTGCTCGGGAGTCCAGAAGATCACTGGCTTGTCAGTGGCGGCGAACTCGCTGACCCGGCTGGCGGGTTTCAGCCCGCCGTCGGCTTCGTTGGCGATCGGGAATCCGAGGTTGCCACCAGGACCGCCTAACGCCTCGTACTTGGTCAAAATGTCGGTCTCGACGGCATTCGCGCCGGTGGCGGGGCTGAAGAAAACCTTTCCGCCGTTGAAGACCTGAGCCAGCCCGCCCGCGCCGACCGGTGTTTGGTCACCCTGTTTGGCACCCAGCGGGCCAGCCGCGCCGCCTGCTGCCCGCCACGCCATATTGATCTCGGCAGTTGGGTCGACGGGCACTTGCAGGCCGGTGAGTTGGCCCGCCAAGGCCGGCGGAACGGTGCTGAAGGCCTTGGTCAGCCGATTCCAGGAGATTTTGCCGCCGCTGAACGCCTGGGTCGCCAGTTGGCCGTCGTAGGTTTCGTCGCCGGTCGGCACGCCCAGGGCGCCACCGGAGCTGCCCAGCTTGTCCCACGCGGCGTTGATCGCACCGCGGACGACGAACGCGCCGTGGTCGGCCGTCCAGTAGATGAGCGGCTTGTCGCTGGCCGAAAAGGTGCTGACCCGGCTGTCCGGGCCCGCCAGCCCGCGTGCTTCGTTGATGGTGGGAAAACCCAGATCGCTGGCTGCCGGGCCGCCCAGCGACTCGTACTTGTCCAAGATGGCGCCCATCATCGACCTGGGCCCGGTAGCCGGCGTGAAGAACATCTTGCCGTGGACAAAGTCGTGGGCGAATCCTTCACCCGCAACATAGGTCTCACCCTGTTTGGCGCCGAGATCCGAAGTGTCGCCGCCGGCTTCCTTCCACGCCGCAGTGATCGCATCGTCGGCCTCGCCGAGCGGGGACGCCACCGCGACGGGCGCCAACAGCGCTATGCAGGCCAGACCCGCCGCCAATGCCACCAGACCGCGCGTCGCGCGTCCCGCGATGGCGCTCGATCGCCTTTGCTGCACTGTCATCCACCCTCCCGGCGGCCGCCCAGTCCACACTCTGGAGCCAAGTTTCGACCGCGCAGCGGGCCGCCACAACTCCGTTGCGGCTGACGACACCTGGCAAGTCATACGGAGACACTACGGAAGCTAATACCCCTAGATCATCAAATGATCACCATGGAGCCGTTGGTGTCGCATTCTGCTCAGGCGATTTTGCGCCGATTTCGGCGATCACGCCCCGCGGCAGGCGATCGGCAATCGAAAGCGAACGTGGCCGCTTCGGGCCAGATCCAGTCAGCGATGCGTGACCTGATCGTTGGCCTTGCCGTGTTTCGACGACCTCGGCTAGACGCCGAGACTGCGGCCGATGATCTCTTTCATGATCTCGGTGGTGCCACCGTAGATCGTCTGCACGCGGGCATCGAGATACGCACGGGCAACTGGGTATTCGCGCATGTAGCCGTAACCACCGTGCAATTGCAGGCAGCGGTCGATCAAGTACACCTGCTTTTCGGTTGCATACCATTTGGCCATCGCGGCCTGTTCGACCGTCAGCTTCTCCTCGAGGTGCAGGGCGATGAACTCGTCGACCATGATGCGCACGACCGTTGCCTCGGTAGCCAATTCGGCGAGCAGGAATCGGCTGTTCTGGAAACTGCCGACCGGCTTACCAAAGGCCTTGCGCTCCTTGGTGTATTGCAGAGTCTGCTCCAACACCTTCTCCATGGCCGCGGCGGCCATGATCGCGATGGAGATGCGTTCCTGCGGCAGGTTCTGCATCAGGTAGATGAAGCCCTTGCCCTCTTCGCCGAGCAGATTCTCGGCGGGCACCTTGACGTCAGTGAAGGACAACTCGGCCGTGTCCTGGGCGTCGAGACCGATCTTGTCCAAATGCCGACCGCGCTCGAAACCCTCCATCCCGCGTTCGACGGCCAACAGCGAAAAGCCCTGTGCGCCTTTGTCCGGGTCGGTCTGGGCGACGACCAGCACCAGGTCGGAGTTGATGCCATTGGTGATGAAGGTCTTGGAACCGTTGAGCACGTAGTGGTCGCCATGCTTGACGGCGCGCGTCTTGATTCCCTGCAGGTCGCTGCCGGTGCCCGGTTCGGTCATGGCGATCGCCGTGATCAGCTCGCCGGTGCAGAACTTGGGCAGCCAGCGCTGTTTCTGCTCCTCATTGGTCAGGCTCAACAAGTAGGGCGCGACGATGTCGTTGTGCAGGCCGAACCCGATGCCGCTGTAACGGCCGTACGTGGTTTCTTCGGTAATGATCGTGTTGTACCGGAAGTCGGAGTTTCCGCCGCCGCCGTACTCCTCGGGGATCGACATCCCCAGGAAACCCTGCTTGCCGGCCTCCAACCACACGCCGCGGTCGACGATCTTCGCCTTCTCCCACTCGTCGTGGTACGGCGCCACGTGTCGTTCCAGGAACGACCGGTAAGACTCGCGGAACAGATCGTGCTCGGGTTCGAACAGCGTGCGCTGGTACTTGACGGCGCTACCCATGGGATGACCTCCGGCGGGTTGGGGACTCTGTGGCCCCAAGATATACCAACCGGATGGTTGGTTGGCTCGGGTGCCGGGTGCCGGGGCCTACAGTCAGCGTGATGGACCAGACGATCCTGGTGCAGGAACTCGGGCAGCACCTGGAATTCTCTTACACCGACATGCTGTGCTACGCCGGGCCGCATTCGCCGGCGGGCGTGGCTATCGCGTTGAAGGTGATGCAACGGGCGTTTGCCGCGCTTTCTCCCAACCATCCGCCGCAGCGACGATCGATCGTGATCCGCACCCCCCTCGTGGAATTGGGAGTTCGCGATGGGTTCGAATCTGTGACCCGGGCGGTGACAGACGGTCGCTACACCGTCGATTCGGCCCTGGTGCGGCCCGACCGCGGGAAGCTCTTGCAGAGCTATGTCTTCCAGGTTTTGTTAGCCGGCCGCGCGGCGACGCTGCTCTTGCGCCCCGGCCTCATCACCGCTGAATTCATCGACTTGAAAAACAAAGTCGAGCGCACTCAGGCCGAGGAAGCCCACCTCGACCAGATCAAAGCCCGGTTGGCGCAGCAAGTACTGGAGACTCCCGCAGAGGACATCTACGAATTGTTTAGGTAGTCCACGAAAAATCGCTTTTTCAAACTATCTGAATGCAACCTGCCTGAGCGGAAACTGAGTAATTCTTCATGGCACTAAGTAGTCGCCCGGTTTCGCTGTACTTCGCTCTGACCAGTACCAATGCCGCAAAAGATTTTCGAAGTTTGTCAACGATTTCCTAGACTCGCACAAACCTTAAGCTGTAGCTTAGGCCCACCTGAGAAAACCAGCAGGTGTCCTATGGGAGGGGCGGGGCCATGGCCGATCGGTGCAGCAGTGAAAACCGCGGCTGCACGAGTGTTTCGACATCGGGATGACTTCATTGGCAATCGCACCGGCAGCCCACGTTGATTACCGGGAAAGGAAATCATGAACGCGAGAACAAGAAGGACGGTCGTCGCCACGGCCGCGCTGGCGGCGGCGGGCCTCTTCGGGTCGCTGCCGTGGAACGGGTCGTCGGTGGCACAGTCGGGCGTGCCCGTCGAACACCACGACGTCGCCCTGGTGGACACGGCCAGCGACATCCTGACCTACGAAACGACGCTGGACGACACGCTGTACAGCGGCATCTACGGTTCGACCGGCGGGTATGCGGAACTGTACGACGAAGCGGTCAAGGCGCTCGGCGTGCCTGCCGCCGACACCCTGCTCGGCACCACTGTGGCCGGTGGCGCGGACGGCCTTTTCGACGGAGCGGCGAACAGCTTCTCCAGCGGCGTGTTCCTCGACACCTGGGCAGCTGAAGATGAAGTGAACCAGCTGCTGGGCGTGTCCGCGGCCACGTCGGAGGCGGGAATTCTTGCCGACATCGCCAAAGACCCGGTAGCGCTCGCCGGCGACACGTTGCCCACGGCGGGAGCGACGGGTTTCGACGCTGACCTGATGACCATCGCCACCGCCGATTTCTCGAATGTGACGACTGAGTTCACCAGCTATTTGGACAGTCTGCCGACGGCTCTGACCGACGTCGGCGGCCTGAGCACTCTGCTCGGTGACCTCGGCCTGGGCAGTTTGGGCGGTCTCGGTACCGACCTGACCACCCTGCTCGATGGCTTGTTGGGCAGCCTGTAAAACCCGCAAGAGACGGAAGGCGCCGGACTGGGGGCTCCGGCGCCTTCTGCTATCTACAGCCCGGTCAGCTCGCCGAGAATGGGCGCAGACTGGCGGCCAGTGCCACCGGAACCCGCGCCTTGATGCGGGTGCCTGTGCTGATGTGCTCGGTTTCCTGTACCCGGCCGTCGGCGTGCATGCGCGACACCAAATCGCCGCGGTCGTAGGGGATCACGACGTCGACGGCGGTGTCGGTCGGTGCGGCCAACTCGGCCATCTTCTGGCGCAGCGCCTCGACACCGTCACCGGTGCGGGCCGAGACGAACAGCGCTCCGGGCAACGCACGGCGCAGCTTGGCTAGCCCCAAACCGCTTGCGGCATCGGTCTTGTTGACCACGATCAGCTCCGGTGCCGCGCCGCTGTGATGGTCGGCGAACACGTCGGAGATCACCTGACGGACTGCGCTGATCTGAGCCAGCGGGTTGACGTCGGAGCCGTCGACAACGTGCACCAGCAGGTCGGCGCCGACGACCTCCTCCAGCGTCGAGCGGAACGCCTCGACCAGCTGGGTGGGCAGGTGCCGCACGAAACCGACCGTGTCGCTGACCACGAACGGTCGTCCGTCGTCGAATTGGCCACGGCGAGTCGTGGGTTCCAGCGTTGCGAACAACGCGTCCTGGACCAGCACCCCGGCCCCGGTCAACGCATTGAGCAGGCTGGATTTACCGGCGTTGGTGTAGCCGACGATCGCGATGGACGGTACGTCGCTGTTCAGCCGACGGCTGCGCTGAGTGTCGCGGACCTGCTTCATCTCTTTGATGTCGCGGCGCAGCTTCGACATCCGCTCGCGGATACGGCGTCGGTCGGTCTCGATCTTGGTCTCACCAGGTCCACGGGTGCCCACACCGCCACCGCTGCCGCCCGCGCCACCGCCCTGCCTCGACATCGACTCACCCCAGCCGCGCAGCCGCGGCAGCATGTATTCCATCTGCGCCAGCGACACCTGCGCCTTGCCTTCCCGGCTGGTGGCGTGCTGGGCGAAAATGTCGAGGATCAGCGCGGTCCGGTCGATGACCTTCACCTTGACGACTTTCTCCAACGCGTTCAGTTGGGCGGGCGATAGTTCGCCGTCGAAAATCACGGTGTCAGCACCGGTGGCCTGCACCACGTCGCGCAACTCGGCCGCCTTGCCCGACCCGATGTAGGTCGAGGGATCGGGCTTGCTGCGCCGCTGAACCATGCCTTCGAGCACTTCGGAGCCGGCGGTTTCGGCCAGCGCGGCCAACTCGGCGAGGCTGGCGTCGGCGTCGGCGGCACTGCCGTCGGTCCAGACACCGACGAGCACCACCCGCTCGAGGCGCAGTTGGCGGTATTCGACCTCGGAGACGTCGGCGAGTTCGGTGGACAGCCCGGCGACCCGGCGCAGCGCCGCGCGGTCATCGAGAGCGAGTTCACCCGTACTGGGGATGTCCTGATGTGGAAAGTCCGGAAGTGTCATAGGCAATCACATATGGTGCACGCCGAAGCGCCGATATGCATCCGATTTAACGTGACGCCTCCTGCCACCATTGCTCGCTGAGTTCGCCGCGGGCCACCAAAACCGATGGCCCGCGCAGAAAACTGGTTGCCTCGGTGACAGTGACGACGACCTCGCCACCTGGCACCCGGACGATCAGCGCGCCGCTGGTCGCGCCGGCATACGACAATGCGGCGACAGCCGCAGCGACGGTTCCTGTTCCGCAGGAACGGGTTTCGCCCACCCCCCGCTCGTGCACCCGCATGCTCACCGCGTCATCGACCGGGGCGGTGAGCACCTCGACGTTGACACCGTCCGGGAACTGCGTCTGGTCGAAGCTCACCGGCGCCGCGACGTCCAGCGCCGCCAACGCTTGGGGCGTCAGGTCAGAGACGACGCAAGCCAGGTGCGGGTTGCCGACGTCAACCGCCAACCCGTCGAACGTGCGGCCGCCGACGCAGGCCTGCCCGTGGCCCAGCAGGTTCGCCTTGCCCATGTCGACGCTGACGTCGGCGTAGGTCACATCGCCGCCGTGCACGACGACCGGCCGCGGGCCGGCCAACGAGCCGACAACGAACTCGTCGCGGCTTTCCAGACCACTGGCCCGCAGGTGATGCGCGAACACCCGCACGCCGTTGCCGCACATCTGCGCGATCGACCCGTCGGCATTGCGGTAATCCATGTACCAGTCGTCGGTGCCCACCCCGTCCGGCACCCGGTCGAACACGCCGGCGGTCAGCGCCGCCCCCGCGGTGGTGACCCGCAAAACCCCGTCTGCGCCCAGGCCGCGGCGCCGATCGCACAACGCCGCCACCACGGCAGGCGTCAGCGTCAGCGCGGCATCCAGGTCATCCAGCACGACGAAGTCGTTTTGGGTGCCATGGCCTTTGGTGAAGAGCACCTGCTCAGGATACGTGTCGAGGCGTCGCCCGTGCGGGCCCTCGTTCGCCCGGACCGGCCTGGTCAGCGGCGAGTCTTCCTGACCGTCGGACGACATTGTCGCCAACGTTGGACGGTGAGGGACGCGTACCACAATAGAAAATCCAAAAAATTGGACGTAGAAAGCGGCGTACTTATGTTCTGTTCGACAGACGTCTAGTAACTTTGGCGAAGCTGAAGCGGGGTTCCGCTAGGTCTGAACAGTGAGGCAAGGGGATGTCAGGTCGGCACGCAAAGCGGGAAGCTCGCACGCGTGACCGCAAGGCCCGCCGACGTGCCGCGGTCGGCCTGTCCACCACCGCCGGGGCATTCTTAGCCGCCGCGGTGAACCCATTCGCTATGGCGCCGACGGCAAAAGCCGACTTCGAAGACTTGATCATCAACCTCATCGACCCCGGCGCGCTAGCGGCCGCCGCCGACCCCGGCGCGCTAGCCGCCGCTGGCGACCCCGCCGGCACTCTAGATCTGAGCAGTTTCCTTGACGAGCTCTTTGTCAGTAATGGGACAACCGATAACGCCGCTCTCGCTGAGGCCTTCCAGCAGGGCTTTTACGAGCCGGTGCACTCATTCGATCAACAGTGGATCGACAATCAATTTGGCATTGAAGCCTGGATCACTAGTCCAGTCGGCCAATATATCGACCAAGACATCAATTACCTGTTCCAGGTGCCCAGCGAATTCTGTGGCGTGATTTGCAACGGCGCACCCGGAACCGAGGCGGACCCCACCGGCGGTGGCGGCGGGCTCTTCTTTGGTGACGGCGGGGCCGGCTATGACGCCGCTGCGGATCCCGGGGTGGCCGGCGGTGACGGCGGGAGTGCCGGCCTGATCGGTGACGGCGGCGATGGCGGTGCCGGCGGGCTCGGCGCCGATGGTGGTAACGGCGGCGACGGCGGCCAACTGATGGGCAACGGCGGCGACGGCGGCGACGGCGGGGCCGGCACAGCCACTTTGGCCGCTGGCAATGGCGGCGCAGGCGGGAGCATCGGCCAGAACATCACCGATGTGGGCGCGTTCGGCAACGGCGGCAACGGCGGCAACGGCGGGGCCGGCTACGCGGGCGCCGACGGCGCAGCCGCCACGTCCCCAGGTGGGGCGGGCGACGCGGGCATAGCCGGGGAAGCAGGCGGCAGCGGCGGGGCTGGCGGGGCCGGCTCGACGTTGATCGGTATTGGCGGTAACGGTGGCGCCGGCGGTGACGGCGGGGCCGGCGGCAACGGCGGAGCCGGCGCCAGCGGGGCTGCGGCCGACCCGGGTGGCGGTGCCGGCGGCATCGGCGGCGCAGGCGGCAACGGCGGCGCGGGCGGTGCCGGCGGCGACAGCGGCGCCGGGCAGGCCGCAAACGGCGCTGTCGGTGACGGCGGCAGCGGCGGCAACGGCGGCGCAGGCGGCGACAGCTATGCCGCTGCCGACGCCACCAGCGCTGGCGGGTCCGGCGACACCGGCTACGCCGGTGGAGCCGGCGGCGACGGCGGCGCAGGCGGTAACGGCACCGTCGCCGGCAACGGTGGTGCCGGCGCCCAGGGCGGGTCGGGCGGCACCGGCGGCGACGGCGCCGCCGGTGTGAACGGGTCATTCGCCGGCAGCGGCACCGGAATCGGCCAAGCCGGCGGCAACGGCGGTACGGGCGGTGTCGGCGGCGCCGGCGGCAACGGCGGCGCAGGCGGCACCGGCGCCGACAACACCACCGGAACCACCGGCGCCGGCGGCAACGGCGGTAACGGAGGCAATGGCGGCACACCTGCTGACGGCGGAAGCGGCGCAGCCGGCACCACAGCCGACCCCAATGGCGGCGCCGGCGGCAACGGCGGTAGTGCAGGCGGGGGTGGTGCCGGTGGAGACGGCGGCTCTGGCTCCACGCCCGGCGCCAACGGCACGAGCGGCGGCACACCGAGTGGGTCGTTCGGCAACGGCGGCAACGGCGGCAACGGCGTCACCGCCACCACCGCGGGCGGGTCCGGTGGCTACGGCGGGGCCGGCGGCAACGGCGGCACCCAAGGCAACGGCGGCAACGGCGGCACCGGCGGCAACGGGTTGGCGGGCACCGCGGGCGCCAACGCCACCATCGCGGGTCAGACCGGGGGTAACGGCATCGCCGGCGGGGCCGGCGGCAACGGCGGGGCCGGCGGCACCGGCGGCTCGATCTCGGGCAACGGCGGGGCCGGCGGCAACGGCGGCACACGGGACCGACGGCGGCGCCGGTGGCACCGGCGCCAACGGTGCGGCCGGGGTATCAGGCACCAGCAACGGCATCGGCGGCCAAGCCGGCAACGGCGGCAACGGCGCCGCCGGCGGCAACGGCGGCAACGGCGGTGCGGGCGGCACCGCCGCCCACGGCAGCACCGGAACCACCGGCACCGGCGGAGCGGCCGGCAACGGCGGGGCCGCCGGCACACCCGGCAACGGCGGCACCGGCGCCGGCGGCGTCAACGGAGTCGCCGGCTCCGGCGGCAACCTCGGCGCCGGCGGCAACGGCGGCAATGGCGGCAGCGTCGGCACCGCAGGATCCGGCGGCACCGGCGGCACCGGCTCCATCCACGGCGCCAACGGCACCACCGGCAGCACTCCCAGCGGCCCAATCGGCAACGGCGGCAACGGCGGCAACGGTGCGACCGCCACCACCGCGGGCGGGTCCGGCGGCAACGGCGGCGCCGGCGGCAACGGCGGCACCCACGGCAACGGCGGCAACGGCGGCACCGGCGGCAACGGCGGCACCGGGTCGACCGGAGTCAACCCGTCGGACGGCCAGGCGGGTAACGGCGGCACCGGCACCAACCAAAACTGCCTCGGCGTCTGCACCCCACCCGGCACGGGCGGCAACGGCACCAACGGCACTGTCGCTGGGCAGGCCGGCGGCAACGGCGGGACCGGCGGCGCCGGTGGCGGGTTGGGCCTCACAGGAGCTCAAGGCGGGGCTGGCGGCAACGGCGGCACCGGCGACTTCGCCGACGGCGGGGCTGGGGGCACCGGCGGTAACGCCACGGCGGTGGCCAATGTCGGCAGCGCGACGGCAGGCAACGGCGGCACCGGCGGTGCCGCTACTGGTGTCGGCGCGACCGGCGGCACCGGCGGCACCGGCGGCACCGGCGGCGCCGGCGGCGCGGGCGGATCGATCTCAGGTAACGGCGGCGCCGGCGGCGCTGGCGGCACCGGCGGCATGGGTGGCACGGGTGCCGTCGGCCCGACCGGCGGTGCCGGCGGCAACGGCGGCAACGCGACCATCACCGTGAACGTCGGAACGGTGGACGGCGGCAACGGTGGGGCCGGCGGGGCCGGCGTCAACGGTGGCGTCGGCGGTACCGGCGGCAACGGTGGTGGAGGCGGCGTGGGTGGTACGGCCACCAACGGCACCGCCGGCAGCGTCGGCGCGGGCGGGTCAGGCGGCAGCGGTGGCACCGGCGGGGCGGGCGGGTCAGGCGGCGCCGGCGGCACGGGCGGCACGGGAACCAATGGGGCCGGGACCATCGTGCAGCACGGCACCAACGGGAGTGCGGGTGCCAACGGGGTTCAAGGCGCGACCGGCGCAACCGGCAGCCACGGCGCAGCCGGCTAGCACCTGCTCAGGACACGTGCCGCCAGGCCTGCAGCGCCGCGTCGGCGTTACCGGTAGCGCTCGCGTCCAGCCAGTGGATCCGGTGGTCGCGGCGGAACCAGGACCGTTGCCGTCGCACATAGCGGCGCGTGCCGACGAAGGTCGCCTCCCGGGCGGCGTCGCCGTCGCCTCCGGCATCGAGGTCGGCCAGCACCTGCGCGTAGCCCAGCGCCCGCGACGCGGTCACGCCGTCGCGCAGCCCCCGGTCGAGCAGCGCGATCACCTCGTCGACCAGACCCTGGGTGAACATCGCCTCGGTCCGCATTTCCAGTCGCTGGTCGAGATGCTCAGTGTCGCAATCTAATCCGATGATGACCGTGTCCCAGCGGGGTGCACCGATAACGGGAGCCGACGCGACGAAGGGCTGACCGGTGAGCTCGACCACTTCCAGCGCGCGAACGATGCGTCGCCCATCGGTCGGCAGGATCGACGCGGCGGCCGCCGGATCGCGGCCGGCCAACTCGGCGTGCAGCCCGCTGGTGCCGACCTCGGCGAGCCGCTCCTCCCACTTCGCCCGCACCACCGGGTCGGTCGCCGGGAACGACCAATCGTCGAGCAGCGATTGGATGTACAGCATCGAGCCGCCCACCAGCACCGGAACATTGCCGCGGGCCGCGATCGCCTCGATGTCGGCGGCAGCGTCCTGCTGGAAGCGCGCGACGGTCGCGGTCTCGGTGACGTCGAGGACGTCGAGCTGATGATGCGGGATGTCAAGGCGTTGCGCGACAGGCAGTTTCGCCGTGCCGATATCCATTCCGCGGTAGAACTGCATCGCGTCGGCGTTGACGATCTCGGCGCCGAACGTGCCGCCTAAGCGCTGCGCGACGTCGAGGGCCAGCTGCGACTTGCCGGTGCCCGTCGGCCCGACGATCGCCAGCGGCCTCACGGCTGCCAGATACCGGTGAAATACCCGACGCCGTAGGGCGCCGCGCGGTAGAGCTCCTTGGCCGACCGCGGTGCCGGACCGGCCAGACCCGCGAGCACGCCGAAGGCCACCCGTCCCCCGACCTGCTCGGGCAGCCGGGTCAGCGCAGACGCATCGCCGGAAGCCAGCGCGTCATCCAGGGCACGCTGGACGTCGACGTCGTCGGGGTGATGACCGCCGGGAGCGGACGAGGTCAGCGTGTTGGCGCCGTCGGCGACGATCAGCACGCCGGTCGGCTCGTCGGCCCGGTCGATCTCGGTGCGCAGCTGTCGGCCGAACTCCAGCGCTGTCTGCGCGTCGTGGTGTGCCGCGTAGACCCGGACCTGAGCCTGAGCGTCTGGCTGGGCCTGCGCCCGTATCCAGCCCGCGATCAGCGCGCACAGCGGCATGTCGATCGGCTCACCGCCGGCTTGCGGGGAAAGCCGCACGGTCAGGTCCACGCCGAAACCCGCGAAGGTCCCGACGCTGTTCGGGCCGACGACACCATCCACCGCACTTACCCCGACGGCGACCCAACGCGGCGGCAGCGCGGAGACGGCGGCGATCATGGCCGCGCGCAGCTCAGCAACCTCCGCGGCGGCGGCCCCGGCGAGTTCGGGAACCAGCACCGGCGCAGACGGGATGACGGCGATAGCGCTCAGCACGCCATCAAACTAGCGTTCCGACACTGCCAGCAGTCGTCCGGTGGCGACGTCGTCGGCGTGGGCCTGCACGACCTCGGCCTCACCGCGGGCCAGCGCCGCGGTCGCGACCACCGTCACGACGACCGCCACAATGAGGATGACCACCCGCTCTTCGCCGGGCTGAAGGGTCTCCCCGAGCACCGCGACACCCAACAACGAGCCGACCGCCGGCTTGGCCACCGTCATCGTCGGCATCGACGCGTTCAGCGGGCCGCCGCGATAGGCCGACTGCTGGAACACCATCCCGGCAAACGCAGCCAGGATGGCCGCATATAGCTCCGGCGCCGCGAGCAGCGCCACGATGCCACCTCGGGCGGCTTCGGTGGCGCCTTTGACCAACACCGCGAACAACCCCAGCGATGCACCGGACACCGCGGCCAGCAGCACCGCTGCTATCGCCCGATGGGGCCATATCCGGGCACCCAGCACACAGAGCGCAAGCAGCGGCCCCATGATCGCGGCGACGATCAGCCATGTCGAGAAAGCGGCCCGCGAGTATCCGGCGGTCGGATTGCCGACGGTGAGCACGACCGCCAGCGCGGCGGCCAAGACCGCTGCCCAGACCCAGTCCCAGCGAGTCACCGGATGCCCGGTCATGCGTGCGTAAATCGGCAGGGCGAACAGTAGCGCCGTCACCTGCAGTCCGGTCACGAGCATCACCGATCCCAGGCTCAGGGCACCAGCCTGGAAGGCGTAATTGGCGATCGCCGCCAACGCCCCGATCCGCCAGCTGCGATTACGCCATGACATGACGAAAAGCGCCAGGTAACCCACTGGCTTGTCGGTGACCTCGTGAGCCGACCGCTGACGCTCGACGTTGCCGATCGCCGACGCCAGCGCGGCGGCCAACGCCAACAGCACGGCAATATCCGCTTTGGGCATGGCTACCTCCCCACCGGTCGTCGAACACCCCGAACGTGAACTGTTCCCTGCCACGGTACTGACGCCGGTGAGGAAAGGTCGGGTGCCACGCGCCCCAGCTAACGGTTGGACGTCGCCACGTCAGCGACGAACACGTCGTGTCCGGAGCCTGCGGCCATGGTCGCCGCCTCACCGCGAGCCAAGGCGATCGTCGCGATGACCACCACAATCGCGGCTCCGACCAGCGCGAACAGCCGAGGGCCGCCGGCACTCAGCGTTTCGCCCAACACCACGACGCCGAGCAGGGAGGCCACCACGGGCTTGGCGACCGTCACCGTCGGCAGCGACGCGGTCAGCGCACCGGCGCGAAATGCCGACTGCTGGAAGATCATCCCGGCCAGCGCGGCCGGTATCAGACAGTAAGACTCGGGCGCGCGCAGGAATGCCCCGAATCCACCGGCCACGGCACCGACCGCACCCTTGGTCAGCACCGCGAACAACGCCAACGCTGAACCCGCCACCACCGCGAGCAGCACCGGTGCCGCCCGACCGCCGGACCACACGCGGGCGCCCACCACGCAGAACACCAAGGCCGGACCCATCACCATCGCCACCGCCAACCATGTTCCGAGCGGACCGCGCGCGCTCCCGGCGCCCGGGTCGCCGACAGTCACCAGGACTGCCAGCGCGCCGGCCAGCGCCACCGCCCATGCCCACTCCCAGCGCGTCACCCGGTGATGGGCCAGCCGCGCGTAGATCGGCAGAGCGAACAGCAACGACGTGACCTGCAGGACTGTCACCAGCATCACCGAACCCAGGGCGAGCGCCGCTGCCTGCAGGCTGTAGTTGGCTACCGCGCCAACGGCGCCCATCCACCAGCGGGCATCACGCACCGACATCCAGAACAGCTCGAGGTGGCCGACCTCTTTGTCGGTGATCTCCTGGGCGGACCGCTGCCGGATCACGTCCCCCATCGCCGACGCCAGCGCGGCGCACAGCGCAAGCAACGCAGCGAGATCCGCCTTTGACACCGTTCACCCCCCGTTCACCAGTGGTTCCTCCGGACAGCCTAGGGCGGCCCCCGACCGGTTGCCGGTTACAGCCGGACCGGCGGCGCTGAATATGCAGGCAAAAGCCGTGGTCGGGACGGCCTGCGCCGCCAACTCGGAACGCTGCGCACGGCAAGCTGCTTCAATACTGAAGAGGTATCTGGTATCGACGGCGCCGCTATGCGCGGCAGGTGTGCGGTCAATAGCCGCGCGAAGGGTAGGTGACGGTAGTTCATGACGCTTGACGAGCCACACAGCGAACCACGGGCCGTCCCGCGGCCAGGACCGCGGCCCGGACCCAAGCCGACTCCCCGTCCTCATGCCCACCCGGTCGTGTTGCCACCGACCAGCGATCCCCATCGGTTCGGCCGTGTCGACGACGACGGGACGGTGTGGCTGATCTCCGCTGCCGGCGAGCGGACCATCGGCTCCTGGCAGGCCGGCGACAACGAAGCAGCGTTCGCCCACTTCGGCCGCCGGTTCGAGGACCTGAGCACCGAGATCACGCTGCTGGAAGAGCGCCTCGCCGCGGGCACCGGCGACGCCCGCAAGATCAAAGCGACCGCCGCCGGGCTGGCCGAGACGTTGCCGACCGCCAAGGTGCTCGGCGATGTCGATGCACTGGCCGCACGGCTGGCCAAGATCGCCGAGCACGCCGACGCGACCGCCGCTGCCGAGCGCTCGCGGCGCGACGAGCATCGCGCGGCGCAAACCGCCCGCAAGGAGGCGCTGGCCGCCGAAGCCGAGGAGCTGGGCAACAATTCGACGCAGTGGAAGGTCGCCGGCGACCGGATGCGCGAGATTCTCGACGAGTGGAAGACGATCAGCGGCCTGGACCGCAAAACCGACGATGCGCTGTGGAAGCGCTATTCGGCTGCGCGCGAGGCGTTCAACCGCCGTCGCGGATCGCATTTCGCCGAGCTGGATCGCGACCGGGCGGGTGCCCGCGACGTCAAGGAAAGGCTCTGCGTGCAGGCAGAAGCACTCGTCGAGTCCACCGATTGGGGTCCGACCAGCGCCGAGTTCCGCAAGCTACTCGCCGACTGGAAAGCCGCCGGGCGCGCGTCACGCGATGTCGACGACGCGCTGTGGCACCGATTCAAAGCCGCCCAGGACACGTTCTTCAAGGCCCGCAACGCGGTGACCAAAGAACGCGACGCCGAGTTTCAAGCGAACGCCACCGCGAAAGAAGCGCTGCTGGCCGAGGCGGAGAAGATCGACACCAGCAATCACGAAGCGGCCAGGGCGGCGCTGCGGACCATTGGTGACAAGTGGGACGCAATCGGCAAGGTCCCCCGGGAACGCGCCGCCGACCTCGAGAAGCGGATGCGCGCGGTCGAGAAGAAGGTGCGTGACGCAGGCGAGTCGGACTGGTCTGATCCGCAGGCTCAAGCCCGCGCCGAGCAGTTCCGGGAACGTGTCGAGCAATTCGAACGCCAAGCGCAGAAAGCCGAGGCGGCTGGGCGCGCCAAGGAAGCCGAGCAGGCTCGGGCCAACGCAGAGCAGTGGCGGCAGTGGGCGGACGCCGCCGCCGACGCGTTGACGCGGAAGCGCTAGCTCTGGGCCTTGTCGTTCGGTGTGGGCGGCTGCGTGCGGTCTGGATCGTCGAGCGTTTCCAATAGCGTGCGGGACTGTTCGTGGGTGGCGAGCCTGCGGCGCTGCTCTTCGGCGGCGAGTTGCACGATCGTGCGCGACCAGACCACCCGCGCCCAGTGAAACGTCAACAAGATGATGGCGATCCAGCCGACGATGAGCCCGATACCCGGACCGGGATGCCCGTGCGCCACCGTCTGCCGCGACCACACTGCCAGCAACCCCGCAGCGCTGGCCACCGCCGAACCCGCCAGGGCGACCCAGGCCAGCGCCCAACGTCGGGTCAACAGCGCCAGCATCGAGAAGCCGACGCCGAAAACCAGCGCCAGCCAACTGAATACGCGCGACGGCAGCGCAATGGCGGCCTTGCCCGCCCCGTGGGTGGAGAACAGCACGTCCCAGCCGCGGACGTCGCCGGTGTGCGGCAGCACGAACGATCCGATCAGCACGAACACCAAGACGGCGACGACCAAAGCCCTTGTCCCCGGCTCGATTTCGCCGGCGATACGGCGCTCCGCCGCCTCGATCTCGTCACGGAAAGCGTCGAAGTCGCCCTCGTTGCGGCTCATCGCGTGCACCCCGGAGTTTCCATTGCCGCGATGGGTTTTCCGATTGCGGGCATCCCGAGGTTTAGCCCGATGCCGCGGGGACGCTGCCTGGCGGCATGCGCATCACCGGCGCGCGTGCGGCGATAACTGATCACCTCGCCGTCGGCGATCAGGTGATGCGGCGCGGCGCCGGTGATCGCCGTGGTGACGATGTCGCCCGGTCGGGCCTGGGTGGCAGCGGGCGTGAAATGCACCAACCGACCGTCGCGCGATCGACCACTCATCCGTGCGGTGCGATCGTCTTTGCGGCCTTCACCGGTGGCGACCAGCAACTCGACGGTGCGCCCGACCTGGTTGAGGTTTTCCTCCCAGGCGATCTGGTCCTGCAATTCAATCAGCCGCTCGTAGCGTTCCTGCACAACGGCTTTAGGCAGCTGACCGTCCAGATCGGCGGCCGGGGTGCCGGGACGTTTGGAGTATTGGAACGTGAATGCGCTCGCGAATCGGGCCTGCCGGACGACGTCGAGTGTGGCGGCGAAGTCTTCCTCGGTTTCTCCGGGGAAGCCGACGATCAGGTCGGTGGTGATCGCGGCGTGTGGCATCGCCGCACGGACCCGGTCGATGATGCCGAGATAACGCTCGGCGCGGTACGACCGTCGCATGGCGCGCAGCACCCGGTCCGACCCGGATTGCAGCGGCATGTGCAGCGTCGGGCAGACATTCGGGGTGGCGGCCATCGCCTCGATCACGTCGTCGGTGAATTCGGCAGGATGCGGCGAGGTGAACCGCACCCGTTCGAGGCCGTCGATGCGGCCGCATTCGGTCAGCAGTTCGGCGAACGCTCCGCGGTTGCGCGGCAGCCGCGAGTCGGCGAACGACACTCCGTAGGCATTGACGTTCTGGCCGAGCAACGTGATTTCCAGCACGCCGTCGGCGACGAGCGACCGCACCTCGGCCAGGATGTCGTCCGGACTACGGTCGACCTCCTTGCCCCGCAACGACGGCACGATGCAGAACGTGCAGCTGTTGTTGCATCCCACTGAGATGGAAACCCAGGCGGCGTAGGAAGATTCACGAGCGGCCGGTAGCGACGACGGAAACTCCTGCAACGCCTCGGCGATCTCGACCTGAGCGACCTGGTTGTGACGAGCCCGCTCGAGCAGCGCGGGCAACGACCCGATGTTGTGCGTCCCGAAGACGACGTCGACCCACGGCGCCTTCTGCAGCACCGATTCTTTGTCCTTTTGGGCCAGGCATCCGCCGACCGCGATCTGCATGTCGGGGTTGCTGCGCTTACGCGGGGCCAGATGGCTGATGTTGCCGTACAGCTTGTTGTCGGCGTTCTCCCGTACCGCGCAGGTGTTGAACACCACCACGTCGGCGTCCGTGCCATCAGCCGCGCGCTGGTAGCCCGCTGCTTCCAGCAGTCCCGCCAGCCGTTCGGAGTCGTGGACGTTCATCTGACATCCGTAGGTGCGGACCTCGTAGGTGCGCTGCGTCGACCGCAGCGCAGCTGCGTCCGAGGTCACCATCGAAGTCACTGGGCCATGGTACGGCCAGGCGGCGGTGCGATGTTCGGCCGACCTAGACGCGCCGGCGCTCCCGTTCGGCGGACAACTCGGCGCTGACCACGTCGTAGGCCATCGTCTGCCCGTAACCGCGGCGGGCCAGCATCGCCACCAGCCGGCGGCGTAACCCGAGGTCGTCGTCGCTGAGGTTTTCCCGTCGTAGCTTCTTGCGCACCAGTTCTTCGGCGCGGTCACGCTCGGCATCGGGGTTGATGTCGCTGAGCACCGAGGTGATCACGTCGTTGTCGACGCCTTTGGTGTGCAGCTCAGCGGCCAACGCACGCTTGCCTTTTCCGGCGTTCACCCGACGCGAGTGCACCCACTGTTGGGCGAAGTCGACGTCGTCCACCAGACCGACGTCGGCCAACCGATCCAGCACCCGGGTGCTGACATCGTCGGGGTATCCACGCTTGGCCAGCTGGCCGGCCAACTCGGCACGGGTCCGCGCTCTCACGGTGAGCAGGCGCAGGCACAGCGCCCGCGCCTGCTCGTCGCGAGATGGCTCAGAAGTCGACGGGAGCGGGCAAGACGTCACTGGGGAGGTCATCCGTCATCACCGGGCCGATACCGAGCTTCTCCTTGATCTTCTTTTCGATCTCGTTGGCCACGTCGGCGTTTTCCATGAGGAAGTTGCGGGCGTTCTCCTTGCCCTGACCGAGTTGCTCGCCTTCGTAGGTGAACCAGGACCCGGACTTGCGGATGAAGCCCTGGTCGACACCCATGTCGATCAGCGAGCCTTCCCGGCTGATGCCCTTGCCGTAGAGGATGTCGAACTCAGCTTGCTTGAACGGCGGTGACACCTTGTTCTTGACGACTTTGACACGGGTGCGGTTACCGACCGCATCGGTGCCGTCCTTGAGTGTCTCGATCCGCCGCACATCCAGACGCACCGACGAGTAGAACTTCAAAGCCTTTCCACCCGTGGTCGTTTCGGGCGAGCCGAACATCACCCCGATCTTCTCGCGAAGCTGGTTGATGAAGATCGCCGTGGTGCCCGAATTGCTCAGCGCACCGGTGATTTTCCGCAGCGCCTGGCTCATCAGCCGGGCCTGCAGGCCGACATGGCTGTCGCCCATCTCGCCTTCAATCTCCGCTCGCGGCACCAGCGCGGCCACCGAGTCGATGACCAGAATGTCCAGCGCGCCCGAGCGGATCAGCATGTCAGCGATCTCCAGCGCCTGCTCGCCGGTATCCGGTTGGCTGACCAGCAGGGAATCGGTGTCCACGCCCAGCTTGCTGGCGTAGTCGGGATCCAGCGCGTGCTCGGCGTCGATGAACGCCGCGATGCCGCCTGCGGCCTGGGCATTGGCCACCGCGTGCAGTGCGACAGTGGTCTTACCGGAGGATTCCGGGCCGTAGATCTCCACGATGCGGCCGCGGGGCAGGCCGCCGATGCCCAGGGCGACGTCCAGCGCGATCGATCCGGTCGGGATGACCGAGATCGGTACGCGCACTTCGTCGCCGAGGCGCATCACCGATCCTTTGCCGTGACTCTTCTCGATCTGGGCCATCGCCAGTTCGAGGGCCTTTTCGCGGTCTGGGGCTTGTGCCATGGTGCTACCTCTCGGTGTAGTCGTTGTTCGATGTGACCGGTATCGGTCAATTGGCCGTGACGTTAAAGCAGCCCACCGACAAGTCGGGCCCGTCGAACAATCACCACAGTAGCGAACAGGTGTTCGAATGCAAGGAGACACGCCGTCGGCGTGTCCGGGGCCCGGTCACCACTGTTCGCGGGGCACGTCGAAATCGACGCAGAGCGCCCGCCACACATCCCGCGGTTCCACGCCGTCCTCGATGGCCTGCGCAGCGGTACGCCCGTCAAATCCGCTCAGCACGTGATCTGCCAGCACCGAAGCGCCATAGGTCGTGCCGAAACGCAGGGTCACCCGTTCCCGGAATTCCGTCAGCCGCACGCCGACGAAGCTACCTGGGTCCGAGCCGCCCAGCTCGGACCAGTGCCTCATGGCACACCCGTACCGGGTCGGCGACCTCGACGGCACCGGCCGCGGCGCGACGGGCGGCGTCGCGATAGCTCGACGTCGCCAGCACATCGGCGGCGGCGGTGGCCAATGCCTCGCCCGTCAACGGCCGCACCAACCGTCCACTCCCCTGCCGCGCGACCCGGTTGGCGATCTCCCACTGGTCACCGCCGCCGGGTACCACCACCAGAGGCACGCCGGCCAGCAGCGACTTGGCCACCATGCCGTGCCCGCCGCCGCAGATGGCCAGGTCGGCTTGCGCAAGCAAGGCGTCCTGGCGGCCCAGCCCGACCACCGCCCACGGCGGCACGGTCAGATCCGAACCGTTCAACCGCGACACCACCACCCGCGCACCGAGGGAACCCAGGCAGTCCAGCGCGGTCTCGGCCATTCCCCGCGTCCCGGTCGACGCCGTCGACGGCGCCACCATCACCACCGGCCCCGAACCGGGCGGGATCGAGAGGACCTGCTCGGTCGGCTCGAAGTGCAGCGGGCCGACCAGAACGGCTTCGGCCGGCCAGTCCGGGCGTGGCACCTCCAGAGCGGGCAACGTCGCGATCAATCGTCGCAGTGGTCCGGGATCGCTTGCGGGCAAACCGATCTGGGCACGAGCTTCCGAGCGCTGCCGGAGACCTGCACGCCATGACCGCGCGGTGAGCGCGCGCATCGTGGCATCCCGCAACCGTCCCCGGATGCCGGTGCCGGGCGCCAACCCGCTGCCCAGCGGCGGCAACCCCTTCGACGGCCGGTAGAGCGGATGCGGGTTGAGCTCGACCCATGGGATGCCCAGCAACTCGGCCGCCATGCCGCCGCATGCGGTGATGACGTCGGAGACCACCAGATCCAACGCCATCGCCTGCAACTGCGGAGCATTGAGCACAGCCATCCGGGCGGCGCGCCGGTGGAGCTTGGCGCCGTCGTCGAGGTCGTCGTCGTCCTCGGTCGCGTCGAGCCCGAGCAGTTCGACCGCGTCGACACCGGCGTCGCGCGCGGTGTCCAGCCATTCGACGCCGGTCAGCAGCATCGGTGTGTCGCCGGCCGCCAGAAACTGTTGACAGAGCGCGATCGCCGGAAACGAGTGGCCCGGGTCCGGCCCGGCGACCACCGCGACGCGCATGGGCTCACCCTGCCACAGCGGCACCGCCAGGGATGCGTGCTGACCCGCTGCGCTCGGCTCCGCCGCGCTGGCGATCGCCATTACGCTAGTGATCATGACCGAGCAGACTCTTGAGAACACCCGCACTGTGGAGGTCTTCCTGCATGCGCTGCAGGACGCAGACCTCGACACCGCTGGCGCCGCGTTGGCCGACGACCTCGTCTACCAGAACGTCGGCTTGCCGACGATCCACGGCCGCAAGCGAGCGATGAAACTGTTCAGCTCGTTGGGCGGCAGCAGCGCGTTCGAGGTGAAGATTCACCGCATAGCCGCCGACGGTGCCGCGGTGCTCACCGAGCGCACCGACGCGCTGATCTTCGGCCCACTGCGGCTGCAGTTCTGGGTCTGCGGCGTCTTCGAGGTGCACGACGGCCACATCACGTTGTGGCGAGACTATTTCGACTTCTTCGACATGTTCAAGGCGACGTTGCGCGGCCTCGCGGGCCTCGTGGTGCCGTCGCTGCGGGCATCGCTGTAGCCGCAATGAGCGACAGCGCCGCACGGCCCAATGCGCTTCAGTTCATCCGCTACTGCTGCGGGGGGCAGCTGCCAGACTCGATGCGGGACTGGGTGCGCCACGATCTGGTCGACAAGGGCGCGACCGGGCGGATGATGCGCCGAGTGGCGGTTCCCGCAGTGTTGGTGCTCATCCCGTTCTGGCTGATCCCGACGACGCTGGACGTCCACCTGAGCATGACGCTGCCGATTCTCATTCCGTTCGTGTACTTTTCGCACGCACTGAACAAGGTGTGGCGCCGTCACATGCTGCAGGTGCACGGCTTGGACCCGAATCTTGTTGACGCACGCCGGAGTAAGCGCCAGGAGCAGATGCGTCAGTCCTACATCGACCGCTACGGCCCCAGGGACGAGTCAAGCACCCACGGCCAGGACATCTAGCTGCGCGGGAGCCCGCCGAGTTCGTCGAACGCCTGCGACCAGCCGGCCAGGCGATCGGTCGCGCCGGCCAGTTCGTCACGGTAGCGCTGGCGCGACGCCGTCAGCGGGGCGCTGCGATCTCCGTTTGCTGATGAGACCAGTTGCGCTGCCGCAGTCACCATTTCGTTGTATTGACGCACACCCGCGCTCAACTGCGCGGTGAACGCGTTGATCGTCGGAGCCAGATACGACCGTGACTGCGGCGTGCCGCTGGCGGCCCGCTCCATCGACACCACCTCGGCAGCAGTGGCCGCCATGGCGGCCGAACTCTGGTTGGCTGCGGCGGTCAGGTCGCGAATCTCAGTGTTGGGCAGCATGTTTCCGCGCTCTATTACGCCGAGCAGCGAAAAGAAGCCGCGCTCGGAGGCGCCGAGTGCCGACATCGCCGACCGGGCCGCCGAACTCGGCGGTGGCAGGCGTCGGGTGGTGGCCGGCCGCTGCGCGGGCAGCGGCTCCGATTTCAGCCAGCCGTAGCGGATCAGCAGCAGCGTCGCGATCATCGCCTGCGCGACCGCCACCCCGCCGGTGATCTCCAGAAGCAACGCGAACCAGCCCCACGCGGCCAGCACCGCCGTCGTCACGGCCCAGAACACGCATCCTGCGGCGAAGATCAGACCCCACCGCAGCGCACGGCGGCGTCGCCGCAGTTGCTTTTCCCGAGGGTTGGTGGCGGCACTGATCCGTCGCACCACCATGTCGGCGAGGTCGTCGGCGATGTCGAAGCCGCGCAGCAGTAGCGCCCGCCAGGGCGCCCCGCGACCGGACTGCACCGCCATCTCGCTGCCGTCTTCTACTGGCCGATGGGCTTTTCGGTGGGCGCGGCCTGCGGAGCCGTCGCCGGAGTGCCCGGGGAGACCTGGCCACCGGTCGACCCGCCGGCGGGTAGCGCCTCGCCGCGCATCGAGGCGCGGATCTGCTCCAGCCGCGAGTGGCCGGCCATCTCGACACCGGCCTGCTCGACCTCGAGCATCCGGCCCTGCACGGAGCTCTGCGCCAGCTCGGCCTGACCGAGCGCGTTGGCGTAGCGACGCTCGATCTTGTCGCGCACCTCATCCAGGCTCGGCGTCGTACCGGGTGCGGCGATCTCACTCATCGACCGCAGCGACGCGCTGACCTGCTCCTGCATCTTGGCCTGCTCGAGTTGGCTGAGCAGTTTGGTGCGCTCGGCGATCTTCTGCTGCAGCACCATGGCGTTGCGTTCGACCGCCTTCTTGGCCTGCGCGGCAGCGCCAAGCGCCTGATCATGCAGCGCCTTGAGGTCTTCCACGCCCTGCTCGGCGGTCACCAACTGGGCCGCGAACGCCTCGGCGGCGTTGTTGTACTCGGTGGCTTTGGCGCTGTCGCCGGCAGCGGTGGCCTGGTCGGCGAGTGTCACCGCCTGCCGAACGTTGACCTGGAGCTTCTCGATGTCGGCCAGTTGTCGGTTGAGCCGCATCTCGAGTTGGCGCTGGTTTCCGATCACCGACGCGGCTTGCTGCGTCAGCGCTTGGTGCTGGCGCTGCGCTTCCTCGATGGCCTGCTGGATCTGGACTTTGGGGTCGGCGTGTTCGTCGATCTTCGCGTTGAACAGCGCCATGACGTATTTCCACGCTTTGACGAACGGATTGGCCATCGGTTAGCTCCGCCTTTGTGTGTAGGTGTCCGCGTGCACGCTCAATTTATCGGTTCTGCGCCGATTGCCACACCCTTGCCGGTTGGGCGTTATGCGTGGGCCGACAGGGCCATTGTGACCACAGACGGGATGACGACCTTGGTGCTGGCGTCGATATTGGCCGCGCTCGCCGTTGCAGTCGGTGCCGACTCCTGACGTGCCAGCTGTTCGCTGGCGTCGATGAGCAGCTCCGACAGCGGCACGTCCAGTGCATGGCAGATCGCACTGAGCAGCTCGCTGGATGCCTCCTTGCGACCGCGTTCGACCTCGGAGAGATAGCCCAGGCTGACCCGTGCGGAGTCCGATACCTGACGCAGCGTCCGGCCTTGTGTGGTTCTGGCCCGACGCAGTACATCGCCGAGGACCTCGCGCAGCAGTGGCGGCATCGCGCTCTCCTTTAGTCCGCTCAGGTTGATTCTTCACAGAGTCAACGACGGCCGCGCGGTCATTGGTTCCCGGCAGGGCTCCGATTGCCCGGCTACTCCGCCGCGACGAGCGCACGCAGCCTGCTGATCGACTCGCGCACCGCCGAGAGGCGAATGTCCCAGCGGCTGCCGGTGAACTGCAGCTCGACCACCTCGATCGCCCCGCTCTCACCGGGTCCGGCCAGGCCCATGAACACCGTGCCCACATCGTGCCCGCCATGCGCCTGCGGCCCGGCGACGCCGGTCAACCCGACACCCCAGGTGGCCTCGCAGCGCTGACGTGCGCCGACGGCCAGCGCTCGCGCAGTTGGAGCCGCGACCGGCCCGACGTCGTCGAGGATCTGCGGCGCGACGCCGGCCAACGTGATCTTGGTGTGCGCGGTGTAAGTGATCAGGCCGCCGCGCAGTACCTCACTGGCGCCCGGCACCCCGGCGAGCGTGGCGGCGAGCAGCCCCGCGGTCAGCGACTCGGCGGTCGCGACGCTCTGTTGACGGACCGTCAGGTCGGCGACCAGCGCGCGGGCCTCGTCAGTGAGCAGCGGGTCGTCCACGGGCGTCCCTCGCCGCGGAGGCGACGTAGTCCAGGCCGGTGACCACGGTCAGCACGATCGCGGCTGCCATCACCACCCAGGCTGTCACCAGCCACGTGCCCGACACCGGTAGCACGAACAACCCGATCGCGACGGCCTGCACAAGGGTTTTGAGTTTGCCCCCGCGACTGGCCGGGATGACGCCGTGACGCAGCATCACGAACCGCAGCACGGTGATCCCGACCTCGCGGGTCAGGATCACTACGGTCACCCACCAGTGCAGGTCGCCGAGCATCGACAACCCGATCAGCGCCGCGCCGATCAACGTCTTGTCGGCAATCGGGTCGGCCATGGTGCCGAATTCGGTCACCATTCCGTAGCTGCGGGCCAGCGCGCCGTCGAAACGATCGGTGATGACGGCAACGGCGAAAACAACGAACGCGATGATGCGGCTTGGGGTTTCGTGGCCGTTACCGGCGAACAACGCCAGCAGGAAGACGGGGACCAGAACGAGCCGCAACAGCGTGAGCACGTTGGCCAAGTTGGTGACCCGGACGCGCGGGACCACTGGACCTGTCTGCGGCTGCCCCGACACGGCAACAGAATATCGGTAACCGGGCTGTTAGGCGCTATTGCCCGCGCGTCTTTGTCGCGCCACGCGCTTCACATGATCGCCGGGGGTCGCGCCCATACACCCGCTCCTCCTCATCGCGCCACGCGTCCCCCTCGCCGCTATCGCGCCTGGAGGCACCCCCACTGCATCGTCGCGAGTGGCTGCCCAACCGATAATCTGCACCGGTGAACGCAGCGAGCGATCCATTGGCCGGCGGGCCGGCGATCAGGCGCGCGCGCACCTCCGACGTCCCAGTGATCAAGCAGCTCGTCGACACTTACGCGGGCCGGATCCTGCTGGAAAAGAACCTCGTCACTCTCTATGAAGCCGTCCAGGAATTCTGGGTGGCCGAGCACGAGGGCCGCGTAGTCGGCTGCGGCGCGCTGCACGTGCTGTGGGCCGATCTGGGTGAGGTGCGCACGGTTGCGGTCGACCCCTCGATGACCGGGCGCGGCATCGGCCACGCCATCGTCGATCAGCTGCTGAAGGTGGCCCGCGACCTGCAGCTGGAGCGATTGTTCGTGTTGACATTCGAGACCGAGTTCTTCGGCAGGCACGGGTTCACCGAGATCGAAGGCACCCCGGTCACCGCAGAAGTCTTCGAGGAGATGTGCCGCTCCTACGACATCGGTGTCGCCGAATTCCTCGACCTCAGCTACGTCAAGCCGAACACGCTCGGCAACTCGCGAATGCTGCTGGTGCTCTAATCCCCGCGAGCAGGCGCATAATCCCGCGACACGCCGATCAGTTGGGCGCTTTTGCGTCTGCTCGCCGGGCTAGTCGTCGGATTCCTCGGCATCGCCGCCGTTGCCGCGGATGGCCATCAGCGTGGCGGCCAATTCGTCGGGCTTGACCAACACCTCGCGGGCCTTGGACCCCTCGCTGGGTCCGACGATGCTGCGGGTCTCCATCAAGTCCATCAGCCGGCCCGCCTTGGCGAACCCGACCCGCAGCTTGCGCTGCAGCATCGACGTCGAGCCGAATTGACTGGACACCACCAGTTCCACCGCCTGCAGGAACACGTCCATGTCGTCGCCGATGTCCGGGTCGACATCAGTGCGCTCCCCCGTCGGCTTGGCCGCGGTGACGCCCTCGGTGTACTCGGGCTCGGCCTGCTCTTTGCACGCGGCCACGACGGCCTGGATCTCCTCGTCGGAGATGTAGGCGCCCTGCAGCCGTATCGGCTTGCCTGCACCCATCGGTAGGAACAGGCCGTCACCCATGCCGATCAGCTTCTCCGCGCCGGCCTGGTCCAGGATCACCCTGCTGTCGGTCAGCGACGACGTCGCGAACGACAACCGGGACGGCACGTTGGTCTTGATCAAGCCGGTGACCACGTCGACCGAGGGCCGCTGCGTGGCCAGCACCAGGTGAATGCCTGCGGCACGGGCCTTTTGGGTGATCCGGACGATGGCGTCTTCAACGTCACGCGGGGCGGTCATCATCAGGTCGGCCAACTCGTCGACGATCGCCACGACATACGGGTAGGGCCGATAGACGCGCTGGCTGCCCAGCGGCGCCGTGATGTCACCCGATCGGACCTTGTCGTTGAAGTCGTCGATGTGACGCACCCGGGACGCCTGCATGTCCTGGTAGCGCTGCTCCATCTCCTCGACCAGCCACGCCAGCGCCGCGGCCGCCTTCTTCGGCTGGGTGATGATCGGGGTGATCAAGTGCGGAATGCCTTCGTAGGGCGTCAGTTCCACCATCTTCGGGTCGATCAGGATCATCCTGACCTCTTCGGGACTGGAGCGGGTGAGCAGCGACACCAGCATCGAGTTGACGAAGCTGGACTTACCGGAGCCCGTCGAACCCGCGACCAGCAGGTGCGGCATCTTGGCCAGGTTGGCCGAGATGAAGTCGCCTTCGATGTCCTTACCCAACCCGATGACCAGCGGGTGGTGATCGCGACGGGTCGACGGCGCGGTGAGAACGTCTGCCAGCCGGACCATTTCGCGGTCGGTGTTGGGCACCTCGATGCCGACGGCGGACTTGCCCGGGATCGGCGCCAGCATCCGAACGCTTTCGGTGGCCACCGCATAGGCGATGTTCTTCTGCAGCGCCGTGATCTTCTCGACCTTGACGCCGGGCCCCAGTTCGACCTCGTAGCGCGTGACCGTCGGTCCGCGGGTGCAGCCGGTGACCGATGCGTCGACCTTGAACTGGTTGAGCACCTCGCTGATCGCATCGGCCATCACGTTGTTGGCGGCGCTGCGCTTCTTGGGCGGATCGCCGGCCACCAGCAGACTCAGCGACGGCAGGACGTAGGGCCCGTCGACAACCCGATCGAGAACCAGAGCGTCTTGTGCGGCAGTCGGTTTGGCTTCGGACTCGGCCTCGGATTTCGCAACGCGTTTGCGGCTGCGCGCCACCGCGGGCTCCGGCACGGTCGGGCTGTCATCCGCCGCGTTGCCGGACGGCCACGCCTGGGCTTCATCGTCGCCGTCGGAAGATCCGTCGTCGTAGTAGCCGTCGGAAAAGTCATCGGCGACTGGGCTTTCGGGGTCGTCGACCTCGAAGTAGTCACCCTCGTCGTCGTAGTCGAACATCCGGGTGCGGAACATCGTCCGCAGGGTGTCGGGCACTTCGCGAATCGTGGTGCCGGTCAACAGCAGCAGACCGAACAGCGCGCCGATGAACAACAGCGGCGCACAGATCCACGGGGTCAAGCCCTCCGACAGCGGCCCGCCGATCGCGAAGCCGATGAATCCCGCAGCATGCGCACGCCCGGCCGGGCTGTCCGGCGAACCGGCCCACAGATGCCACAGCCCCAGTGCCGGCAACGCGACCATCGCCGCCCCGAGGACCAGTCGCGGCCTGGCGTCCGGATTCGGCTCAGTGCGCATCAGCAGCACCGCGACGCCGGCGGTCACCAGTGGCAGCGTCACCACCGCCGACCCGACGAAGATCCGCATCACCGAGTCGACCCAGGCGCCGACCGGACGGGCCGCGTCGAACCAGGAACTGGCAGCGATGATCACGGCCACACCCAACAAGGCCAGGGCCAGACCGTCGCGACGGTGGCCCGGGTCGATCTCGCGGGCGCGGCCGACTGACCGTGCGGTGCTGCCGGTGCCTTTGGCCAACATCAGCCATGTCGCGCGCACGGCGCGACCACCGGCCAGGCCGGCGCTGGTTACCAACGAATGGTTGCGACGCCGCGCGGGTCTGCGGGGCGCCGCCGCGGGCTTGCGGCGGGCCTGCGCCGACCGGGAACCGCCCCGCGGGGCGGCCTTTGACCTGCTGGTTCGGCTCCCGGAACGGGCGACGGTCTTGCTAGCCATGGGGCAAGCGTAATCGCAAAAACACCATCAGCACCATACGCCACACGCGTTACTTGGCCGTGACCATCGAACCGGCCATCGAGCGGCGGAAACGCCCTCGGTAGGGTGACAGCCGTCACTCTTCGTTCAGGAGGCCTGCATGCCCGTCGTCGTCGTCGCCACCCTTACCGTCAAACCAGAATCGGTCGACACCGTCCGCGACATTCTCACCACCGCGGCCGAGGAGGTGCACGAGGAGCCCGGCTGTCAGTTGTATGCGGTACACGAATCGGGTGAGACCTTCGTCTTCGTCGAGCAGTGGGCCGACGAAGACGCGCTGAAGACGCATAGCGGCGCGCCTGCGGTGGCCAAGATGTTCACCGCGGCCGGCGAGCATCTGGCCGGTGCTCCGGATATCAAGATGCTGCAACCCGTTCCGGCCGGCGACCCCGACAAAGGGCAGCTTCGCCGGTGACCGACGTTGGCCCGGCAAGGCCACTCGAGGGCAAAGTCGCGCTGATCACCGGCGTCGCCCGGGGCCAAGGCCGCGCCCACGCGGTTCGACTGGCATCCGAGGGCGCCGACATCATCGGCGTCGACATCTGCGCACCCATCGCCAGCGTTCCGTATCCACTGGCCAGCGCCGACGATCTGGCCGCCACCGTCAAACTCGTCGAAGACACCGGCGCACGGATCGTCGCCAAGGAGGCCGACGTTCGTGACCGAGCGTTGCTGTCGGCAGCGGTTCAGTCCGGTATCGACGAGCTCGGGCGGCTCGACATCGTGGTCGCCAATGCCGGTATCGCCCCGATGCAGTCCGGTGACGACGGCTGGCGCGACGTCATCGACGTCAACTTGACCGGGGTCTACAACACCATCAAGGCCGCGATACCGGCCATGGTCAAGCAAGGCTCGGGCGGGTCGATCGTGCTGATCAGTTCCGCGGCCGGACTCGCCGGTGTAGGCAGCCCGGACGCGGGTTCGGTGGGGTATGCCGCCGCCAAGCACGGCGTGGTCGGCCTCATGCGGGTCTACGCGAATCTGCTTGCGCAGCAGAATATCCGGGTCAACTCGCTACACCCGACCGGTGTCGAGACACCGATGATCGACAACGACTTCACCCGAGGGTGGCTGGCGACGATGGCAGCAGCGTCGGATTCACCGGGCAGCATGGGCAACGCGTTGCCGGTGGAGGTGCTCCAACCCGAGGACATCGCCAACGCGGTGGCCTGGCTGGTGTCGGACCAGGCCCGCTACATCACCGGCGTCACGCTGCCGGTCGACGCAGGCTTTCTCAACAAGTAACTCGTGGCGCCAAATCCGGCGGCAGTTCGTCTGGTGCCGTTGGACTTTGAGCGAGACGATCCCGCCGCGACACGCCGCCACGTGGGACTTCCCGCAGCACCGACGATTTCGGCGTCATACTCCACATGTGTCCAGCGACGAGGCTGTCCGCTTGTCGGGCGCACTGCCGGGCGTATCAGCCGAACCGGCGTACCAATTCTTGTCACGACATGAGGCGGCGGTGTTAGATGCCGCCATTCATCGCTTGGCACTTGATCATTCGTGCACTCACGCGGTCAGCTACCTGGATCGCGTGCTGTCGGTATTCCGTGTGCTGCACGCCACCGGACCGCTGCACCAACGTGTGGTGGCTCTTCGCCACCGATACGTCGACGGTGTGGCGCTGCTCGACGAGCGGGCCGGCGGCGATTTCACCGCGGTGCCGCCATTGCGGCAAGACCTGATCTTGTCCCAGTGTCAAGTGGCATCGTTCACCGATTTGCTGTGTGACCACATCGCCGAAACGATCCAGTTCAGCTCGTCACGGGCCGACTAGATCTCGATGACGGTCGGCACGATCATCGGCTGACGACGGTAGGTCTCCCCCACCCATTTGCCGACCGTGCGGCGGACCGCCTGGGCGATCCGGGTCGGATCGGTGACGTTCTGGCCCGCTAGCGATTCCAGCTCTGCTTCGACTCGCCTCACCGCCGGCTCCAATGCCTTGGGGTCCTCGGAGAAGCCGCGTGAATACAGGTGCGGCGTGGCGGCCGGCTTCCCGGTCCCGCGCCGAATGACAACCGTGATCGCAATGAAGCCGGACGACAGGATGAGCCGTTCGCCGAGCGTGATGTCGCCGACGTCGCCGGTGATCAACCCGTCGACGAACATCTTGCCGACCGGCACCGCACCGGCGATGCTCACTCGTCCGCCGACCAGGTCGACGCTGACCCCGTTCTCGGCCAACACGATCGACTCTTCGGGCACTCCCGCGCTGGCGGCGAGCTTCGCGTTCGCGCGCAGCATCCGCCAGGTGCCATGCACCGGCATCACGTTGCGCGGGCGCACGCCGTTGTAGAGGAACAGCAACTCGCCGGAATAAGCGTGCCCCGAAACATGCACTCGGGCTTGCTGATTAGTGACGACGCGGGTCCCGATCTTGGCCAGCTCGTCGATGACGCCGTAGACGGCTTCCTCGTTGCCGGGTATCAGCGAGGACGACAAGATGATCAGATCCCCGGCAGTCAGCGTGATGCTGCGGTGCTCGCCGCGCGACATCCGCGACAACGCCGCCATGGGCTCGCCCTGAGTTCCGGTGGTGATCAGCACGACCTGCTCGGGCGCCATCATCTCCGCGGCGCCGATGTCCACCAGATCGGAATCGTCGACCTGCAGGAAGCCCAGCTCGCGCGCTATTCCCATGTTGCGCACCATCGACCGCCCGACGAACGACACTCGCCGGCCCAACGCGGTTGCGGCATCGATGATCTGCTGCACCCGATCCACGTTGGAGGCGAAACAGGCGACGATCACGCGACCGCTCGCACCCCGGATCAGCCGGTGCAGCGTGGGCCCGATCTCGCTTTCCGACGGGCCGACACCGGGGATCTCGGCGTTGGTGGAGTCGCACAGGAACAGATCCACGCCGGCGTCGCCGAGCCGCGACATGCCGGGCAGATCGGTGGGTCGGCCGTCGAGCGGCAGTTGGTCGAGCTTGATGTCGCCGGTGTGCAGAACAGTTCCGGCGCCGCAGTGCACCGCGATGGCCAGCGCATCGGGTATGGAGTGGTTGACCGCGAAGTATTCGCATTCGAACACCCCGTGGGTGGAGCGCGTCCCTTCGGCCACCTCGACGAACACCGGCTTCACCCGGTGCTCACGGCATTTCGCGGCGACCAGGGCCAGGGTGAACTTCGAGCCGACGACCGGGATGTCGGGACGGAGCTTGAGCAGGAACGGAATCGCCCCGATGTGGTCTTCGTGCGCGTGCGTCAGCACCAGCGCTTCGACCTCGTCAAGGCGGTCTTCGATGTGGCGGATGTCAGGCAGGATCAGATCGACGCCCGGCTCGTCGTGGGTCGGGAACATCACCCCGCAGTCGATGATCAGCAGCCTGCCGAGGTGTTCGAAAACCGTCATGTTGCGGCCGATTTCGCTGATTCCACCCAGCGCAGTGACGCGCAGAGCGCCCGCGGCCAACGGACCAGGCGGCTGAAGGTCTACATCCACCGGTTCACCTGAGTACCGATGCCGCGCGCATGTCGGCGGTCAGCGCATCGATCTGCTCGGCCGTCGCTGCCATCTGTGGCAATCGCGGGTCGCCGACCTCGATTCCCTGCAGGCGCAAGCCGGCCTTGGACAGCGTCACGCCACCGAGCCGACTCATCGCATTGCTCAGCGGGGCGATCGCCACGTTGATCTTGCGAGCGGTCGTGACATCTCCGGAAGCAAAGGCGGACAACAGGTCTCGGAGTTGCCCTGCTGCCAGGTGAGAGATCACGCTGATGAAGCCGGTGGCGCCCATCGCGAGCCAAGGCAGGTTGAGCGCGTCGTCCCCGGAGTAATAGACCAGACCGGTCTCGGCCATCAACTGCGCGGCGCCGTGCAGGTCGCCCTTGGCGTCTTTGACCCCGACGATGTTGGGGTGTGCGGCCAGCGCCCGCAGCGTCTCGAACTCGATCGGCACCATCGAGCGCGGCGGGATGTCGTAGAGCAGCACCGGCAGCGGCGTCGCGTCGGCGACCGCGGTGAAGTGTGCGAACAGTCCGGATTGCGGCGGCCGAGAGTAGTACGGCGTGACGACCAGCAGTCCGTGTGCGCCCTCGGCGGCGCTGGCCTGTGCCAAGTGGACGCTGTGCGCGGTGTCGTAACTGCCCGCGCCGGCGATGACCCGGGCGCGGTCTCCGACCGCTTCCAGTACGGCCCGCAACAGAGTCAGCTTTTCGGCGTCGGTCGTGGTCGGCGATTCACCGGTGGTGCCCGATACCACGAGCCCGTCACAGCCCGCGTCGACGAGATGATTCGCCACTCGAGCCGCAGCCCGGATATCCAGGGACCCGTCCGGGGCGAACGGTGTCACCATCGCGGTCAGCAGCGTGCCCAGGCGCGTCGATACGTCGATTCCGCCGATGCTCACGGCCCCAAGGTTACCTGGCGGTACCAAACCCATTCTTCGGTGCAGCGCGCCTTGCTCAGGCCTCGGTGGCCAGCGGACTTGTCGCCACCTCGGTGCCGTCGGCCAGTGTGGCGACATCGAAGTCACCGAAGACCGCCGGCGCCACGTCGGCCAGCTGCCGCAGGCATGCGATGGCCAGTCGCCGGATCTCGATGTCGGCGTGCTCGCTGGCGCGGACCGCGATGAAATGCCGCCAAGCCCGATAGTTGCCGGTCACCACGATGCGGGTCTCGGTGGCGTTGGGCAGCACCGCGCGGGCTGCCTGACGGGCTTGTTTACGGCGCAACACCGCGTTGGGTTGATCGGCGAACTTGGCTTCCAGCTTGTCCAGCAGCTCGATGTAGGTGGCGCGGGAGGTATCGGCGGCCTCGGTGAGGATGCGACGCAGTTCGTCGTCGTCTTCCATGCCGGGCGGCACCACAACCTGGGAGTCGTTTTCCGGCACGTAGCGCTGCGACAGCTGCGAGTAGGAGAAGTGCCGATGCCGGATCAGTTCGTGGGTGCACGACCGCGAAATCCCGGTGATGTAGAACGAGACGCTCGAGTGTTCGAGCACCGAGAGATGCCCGACGTCGATGACGTGTCGCAGATACCCGGCATTGGTGGCGGTCTTGGGATTGGGTTTGGACCAGCTCTGGTAGCACGCGCGGCCGGCGAACTCGACCAGCGCCTGACCACCATCGGCGTCGGTGCTCCACGGCACGTCGGGCGGCGCGACGAACTCGGTCTTGGCGATCAGTTGCACGTGCAACGGCGCGGTCTCAGCCACGGCGAACACACTAGCGGGCTCGGTTGGCCAGCACGGCTTGCCGGCGTTGGCCGGCGCCTCGACGACGGCGCAGTGTCACCACCGCCGCTCGGTAGACAAATGCCGGATGCAACAGTCGAATCGGGGCGTCGATGAGGCTGTTGACTCTGAAGAAGCGCACCGCAACAACCGGATCGGACTCAGAGGCCGTCAGAGCCCAATCCACGAGCCGGGTGGCAACCTGCAACCAACGTGACCGCCGCCCTGCCACCGCCGGGAAGGCGAGGTCCAAGCTCGCTACCATTTGCCAGGCCACGCCAATCGATTTCGCTGAGGCACGGAAGTAACGCCGGGGCAGATCGATGTCGCCGCCACGCAAACACCCCCGCAGCGCGACGGCATCCAGCGCGGCGACCGTCATTCCCTGGCCGTAGATGGGGTTGAAGCTGCAGATTGCGTCGCCGGAAACCAGCAGACCGTCCGGTAGTCGGGTCATCTTGTCGTAGCGTCGCCATTGACTGGACGGCATGTGGTGATGCGCCGCGTCACCGATGGGTTCGGCGGCCCGGATCGCCGCACACAGGTGGGCGGGACAGTACTCCTCGGCGAATGACAGCATCCCGGCCACATCACGGGGCGGCTGGTGGCCCGCCATCCCGAAAACCGTGAACATCCACGTGTCGTTCTCGTAGCCGCTCAGGAACATCCCGGCCGGCCTGTCCGGCGCGGGGCCGATATCGACCAGCATCTCCTTCAGCGTGTTCGCGGGGATTCGCAGCAGTTGACTGACGTAGTTCGTATGCATCACGATGTGGTCTTCGACCGGGCGCCCGTAGCCGAGGGTCTCCAAGAAAGCCGGCGTATGTGCGGCGCGGCCCATCGCATCCATGACGAGATCAGCTGTCAGCTCTCGTTCGGCACCGTCGTTGCGGCTGACCACTCGCACCCCTGTGACGCGCCGACGATCCAGTGTCGATGCCAGACGAACGACCTCGTGGCCGCTGAGGATCGTCACGTTGCTCATCGCCTGAATGCGTCGCCGCACAAGGTATTCCAGAAGCGGCCTGCTCGGCATGTGGATCGCCAGCGCCTTGGGATCTTTCGCGACCTTGCCCGAGCGCAGCACGTCGTGGCCGCCGAACGACAAGTGCAGCTTGGACAGATCCCCGTCATGCCACACCGGAGCGCCGTCGGCGACAAGTTCATCGAGAAACCCGGGAAAGATCTCATCCAAGATCTGCGCGCCACGGGCCAGCAGTACATGAACGTGGCGGCCCTGCGGCACCCCGCGCCGGACTGCGGGATCGCCCGGTAACTCATCACGCTCGACTATCGTGACGGTGTCGTAGAAGTCGGCCAGAACCCTTGCGGCGAGCAGTCCACCCATGCTGGCCCCGAGAACGACCGCCCGCTCCCCTATTCGCGGAGCTTCTGCGTCGAAATCGGGCGTCAGCCGTTTCGTGTGGGCGACATAGCGCGCAAGATTCACTGTGCCATCGAGTTCCCTTGAGGAACACCGCTGTTCGCTTTCTCAGAGTCCAAAAGAGCGACGTAGCCGACAGCCGCCGCCCGAGCGCGGTGCTGTTCCAGCAACTCTCGACTGCTGCTGTGATCGCCGAGAGCGCGCGCGAGCAGCGCCCGCGAACGCAGTATCGGAAGTTCGTGGAGTACGAAGCCGGGATCCACTGGCACGGCGGCAAGCCGTTCGATCGCTGCCCGGGCTTCTTCCCGGTCGGCCTCGGACCCGCGTTCGATGAGCAACTGAACCAGAACTTCGGTGGCCCGCCCCCGCCAGATCATGTCACCGCTGACGTAGGCACCGTCCAATCCGGCCCGCACCATCTCGACGGCACCGTCGAGATCGCCGGTGCGGGCTTTCTCGATCGCGAACTCAGGGTCGACGATTATCAACGGACTCAGCGAAAATCTTTGTGCCAGAGCCATATTTCGGGCTTGGGTGAAGTGGTCTAGAGCCGCGATGCGTTGCGCACCGCCGCGACCGGCCAAGACCAGGCCGCGACTGAGCAGGCCCATTCCCAAAATGAAGTCGTCGCTGGAACTCTCGGCGATGCGCAGGGCCTCCGCAGTCTCGCGGATGGCTGTGGTGTCCGCCGGCAGCGCCCCAAATGGAATCGAGGCAACATACTTCCACAGCAGGGCGAACACATAACTCGTTGTGTCGAGCGGTGCGGCCATCTCGATCGCGGCGGCCGCGTCGTCCAGCCAGCCTCGGATACCGAGGCACATCTTGACATGGCCCCGCATAGCGATCGCGGTACTGAGTGGCGCTCCGAAAATCAAGTTGCCCTTGGTCGGGTCCCCGTCAGCCAAGTCGATGAGCCTGTTCGACAGCCGCAGTGCCTCGAGCATCTCGCCCGCTTCGCATTTCGCGTAGATCGCCGCGAACAGCAAAGCCACCGTCAGCGTCGGATCTCCGATCGATTCGAGCAACTCGCTTTGCTCCGAAGCCAGTTGGGCCGCCTCGGTGAAGCGGTTGTGGAACGTCAGCGCCATGATGAACCCGGTCATGCCGATCGCCAGCGAGACCTTGTCGTCAGCCGCTGTGCACAGGTTCCGCAGCTCGTCGAAGCCTGTGTCGGCGATGCTGCCGCCGGCCCGCCACAAGGTGCCACACAGCAGGTTGCGCGGCGCGATCTGCAACGACGCCCGATCAGGTGTATCGGCCGGTAACCGGTCGGCGACCTGGCGGGCGCGTTGCCAGTTGGTGCGGGCAGCGCGGATATCGCGGAAGGCCGACCAGCCGCCGGCGCGCATGTGCCAGTCGAATGCCGCGCGCAAATCCCCTGCTGCCTCGAGGTTTTCGGCGATCAGCGCTGCGTGCTCGTCGGCCCCGCCGGGGTCCTGTTCTTCGATCGCGGCAGCCAACCGTCGATGCAGTTCAGCGCGACCCGATTTCAGCTGCGACTCATAGGCCACGGTCCGGATCAGCGGGTGCCGGAACGCATAACCGGCTCGAGGAGTGAACAGCACCTGATCGATCAACTCCACCTGAAGCAACTCGGTGATCGCCGCGTCCACCTCGACGTCGTCCAACAACGCAGCAACCAGCTCGGCCCTGAACCGCGCGCCGCTCACCGCGGCGGCGTACAGGAATTGTTTGGCCGGCCCGGCAAGTCGGTCGATGCGAGCGGCGATGGTGGCTTGCAGGGTCGCCGGCACACTGACGTCTGCGACGTCCTCTCGGCACACGAACGCGCCGCGATCGCCATGGAGCACGCCACGCTGAGCCAGATCGCGCACCATCTCCTCGACGAAGAACGGATTCCCGGCGGCCCGCTCGGCGATGCGCGCGCTCAGGGTTCGCACCGACGGGTCCGTACCCAGCAGCTCGGCGGTCAACGCCGCGGTCTGCGCCGTGTTCAGCGGCGCCAGCGATATCGTCTGCGCACCCGGAGTACGTGACAGCGCGCCGCGATATTCGGGCCGGTAGGTAAGCACCATCAGCGACGGCATTCGCGGCACAACGGTGACCAACTCGGCAAGCATGGCCTCGCTGACCTCATCGATCCAGTGCACGTCCTCGATCACGTACTGCGCTGGCGTGGTGCGGGCGAGGGCGGCAGCGTTGAGCAGGGCTGCCAGCCGGCGTCGGCGGGCGTCGGCAGTGATCTCGGGCGGCACCGCGTCCGGAACGCCGATCCCGAGCAGGTCGTCTAGTAGCAGCAGGTCCTCAGGGTTGGCGTCGGGGATGCGCGCCCGCACCCTCGCGCGGCCTGCCTGGTCGTCGAGGTCGCTGACGCCGAATACCGTCCGGAGCAAGCGTGACACCACGCGAAACGGAACGTCGCGAGTATGGGATTCGCAGGCGACCGTGAACACCTCGACCCCGCGGGCGGACGCCATCGTCACGGCTTCGCCGGCGATGCGGCTCTTGCCGATACCGGGTGGCCCGACCACGCCGATCACGCATCCGGCGCCACTTATCGCCTGCTCGAGAATGCCGGCGACGGAGTTCATCTCCCACGTGCGTCCCACCAGAGTCGGCTCGCGCCGGCCGGCGCCCACCCGTTCAGCTGCGGCCCCCAACAGCCGCCGCGCGGGCAGCGGCGCCTGGGCGCCCTTGACGTTCACCCATTCGGGCGCCCCGAGCACGGTGACGTGTTCGACCAACCGCGCCGTTGACTCGCTCAGCATTACCCCACCAGGCGGGGCTACCGATTCCATTCGTTGCGCCAGTCCTACTTGCTCGCCGATCGCGGTGTAAGCCCCTGCGTCAGCGCTGATTTCGCCGGCGATTACTTGGCCGGAGTTGAGTCCGACCCGCAGTTCCAATGCGACGCCGTCTCGGCGCTGCACCTCCTCGGCCAGCCGTGCGATCTGGTCCTGGATGTCGAGGGCCGCCAGACAGGCCCGAAAGGCATGGTCCTCCAACGCCACTGGAGCGCCGAACAGAGCCATGATGCCATCGCCGGTGAATTTGTCGACCGTGCCGCCGTATCGGCGAGTAATCGTTGCCGCACAGCCGAAGACGTCTGCCATGATCTCGCGCAATCGCTCCGCACCGAGCACCGAGGCGATCGACAGGGAATTCACCACGTCGGCGAAAAGCACAGTCACCTGTTTGAACTCAGGCTGTATTCGGGCTTCTGGAGCCGGTGACCCGCATGAGTCGCAGAACCGGGCACCGTGGCGCAGTTCGGTGCCGCACGCTCGACACGATGCGCCTGCTGGCCCCATCCGCCTCTCCTGCCGCCAATCAGTGGTGTGGACCGCCTGGTGCACCCACCCTAAAGCGCCGGACAGCAACAGGTCGATTATTAACCGGCGGCGCCGCCGGGGAAGCTCTTTGGCAGATGCGACAGATACTGGCAACACCATTGCCTGCGACAACTGGGTGCCCGTCGCGCGCTTTTCATGGGAACGAAAAGGGAAATTCACCTTAGCCAGACGTCCCGCCGGTGAATTGTGTGTTTCATTCCTCCGTTGGCGCCCGCGTCGAGTAAATTTTAGCTCCGGGGTTTGCCACGCAAGGAGCTACGTGTGCCTTCTTCAGGTCCTCCCAGCGGGAAAAAGCACGCCGCCGCAGGCCTGGTGTTCTTTAAAAAGGAGCGCTACAGGGCGGCCGCGAATGAATACACTGCGGCGATTCACGCTGGCGGATCCACCCGCGATATCGACGAGTGGGACTCAATGCGCGCGCTTGCGGAAGCTAACGCCGTCGCCGAGATCCACAACCATGTACCGCCACCGCATCACCCCACCAAGAAGGAACTTCTGTCGTGGCCTTCCGTGCCTCCCGGCGCGCTTCCCGACCCGCCAGCAGCTCCGTCGTGTCAATGCTGCGTCAAGCGATTTCGACTGTGGCTAGGCAATCGAGCCGGCGCGATACTGACGGTGTTAATGGATCTCCTGATCAAAATTGTGGGTCGGGTATTCGGGTACCGCGGCACGGTATGGACCAACTGGTACCGCCACGGGGTGGTCGTGGGAGTACTGCTGCTGGCCTACATCCGCGAGCGACTCAACGCGGAAAATCTGAAAAGCACCTACCCGCCAGGAGAACTCGTCGCCTTCTTGAAGAACGGACCATCACCGCCCCCCGGAGTCAAGCATTTCCGCACCGCAGACGGAAGCTGGAATAACCTCGACGACCCTAAGGAAGGCGCAGCCAACACCCGATTCCTGCGAAACGTCGAGTTCTCCGCCACTCACCCCGAGAAGGGCCCGCGCCTGCTGACGCCGAACCCGCGCGAGATCAGCCTGAAATTACTTACCCGTCCTGACGGCGCTGATGGCCAACCGGACATGGCGCCAGTCTTGTTTTTGAACTTACTGGCCGCATCGTGGATCCAATTCATGACTCATGACTGGGTCAGCCATGGCGACGTTGCGCCCAATTCGGTTGTCACAGTGCCCCTGCCGCGTAACGATCCGGCGATCCAGCGTTATCACCAACACGATCTCGTCATCAGCACTACCGACGCTGACCTGACGCGCAACGCGGGTGTGACACCGGAGCCCGCCGCGACCAGTTTCATCAACGAGGTCACTCATTGGTGGGATGGCTCGCAAATCTATGGCAGCGACCAGGCCACCCAGGACCGGCTGCGCAGCCATCAGTCCGGCAAGATGCTGCTGGGCCCCGACGGCTTGCTGCCGGTCGACCCCAAAACGGGTGTCGAGGACGCCGCCTTCGTACGCAACTGGTGGGTGGGGCTGTCGATGCTGCACACCCTTTTTGTGCACGAACACAACGCGATCTGTGACATGTTGCATGTGGCCTACCCGAACTGGGACGACAACCTACTTTTCAACGTGGCGCGCCTCATCAACGCTGCGGTAATGGCGAAGATCCACTCAGTCGAGTGGACTCCTGCGATCTTGCCGAACCAGACTCTCGAGACGGGACTGAACTCGAACTGGTACGGCTTGCTGACCTACGTGGGGCGTAAGGGCAAGGACCGCAAAACGGTGGCGGAGATCAACATCGGCAACCCCGAGCTCGGCGGCATTGTCGGTAACCCAATCAACAGGCACGACTGCGTGTTTGGGCTGTCGGAGGAATTCGTTGAGGTATATCGGCTGCATTCACTACTCCCCGAGACACTGCAGCTACAGCGACCCGGCATCCCCGGCATACAACCTGCGGCGTTCGCGTCGTCGCGTCAGCGCGGCTCAACCCGCCTGACACAGCAATACGCCATGTCTGACCTGTTCTATTCGTTCGGCAACCAGCACCCAGGAGCGCTGGTGCTCAACAACTTTCCGCGCTTCATGCAGGAGCTCAGCGTCCCGGGCAACTCGTTCTTCGACTTGGGAACGGTCGACATCCTGCGTGCACGCGAACGCGGCGTCCCGCGGTACAACGAGTTCCGTCGGCAGCTGGGGCTGAAACCGATCCGCAGCTTCGACGATCTCACCAAAGACCCACAAGCGCTGAACAACTTGAGGTCTGTTTATGGTGGCCCGCCGGACAAAGTCGAGGATCTCGACCTGCTGATCGGCACGCTTGCCGAAGCCCAGCGGCCCACCCATTTCGGCTTCGGAGAGACGGTGTTCCAGATCTTCATCGTCAGCGCGAGCCGGCGGCTACAGGCCGACCGTTTCTATACCGAGTGCTACAACGAAGATGTGTACACACCCGAGGGCCTGCGGTGGATCGACCAAACAGACTTCAAGACCGTGATCCTGCGTCATTACCCTGAATTAGCCGACACCGGTCTTGCCAACATCAAGAACGCCTTTGAACCCTGGGACGCCGAAGCGGACCTCGACCCCAATCGCCACCCACTGCGCGCCTGGGACTGCGACTTGAAGCCCGATCCGTGGCGCGGCGACGCATACCGCAATGCGTAGACTTCATCGGGAGTGCGAATGCTGATATGGATTCTGCGACGCGGGATTTGGAATCTGCTCGCCTGGTTGAAATTCTTTGCGAGCAGACCGCTCGTTATCAAAAAGCCGTCGACCGCGTGGCGCCGCATCAACCCGAAGCCGATGATCCAGGCGATTCCGGCCGTGCCGCTGCACAACGTGATGGTCTGCGCACGCGCAGACGTCCCCAAAGATGAACGGAAGTGGTTGCACACCGCGTTCTACGACTTTCAGGTTTGGCTCTACACCGCATTTTCACCTATGCAGCGATGCCTGCCGGAGATAGACGCCGATCCACAGGTGGCGTTGAGAAAAGCGTTCAACGGTCCGCGTCGCAGACTATTCGGTGCACCCCGGATGCCAGCCGAGTTCCTCGGCAGCCCCGACCTTGGTTCGCTGGCAGTGCGTGGTCCATACGCGTGCTATACACAGCGCTCGACGCAGGGCGCCGCATGGGAATGGGACCTTCGCATCCTCAACCATTACCAGCACCATCGCGGGCTGATGAAGATCGGTTCACGTGTGTTATTCCGCGTCGACAAAGGCCGGCGTTCGTTGGAGGCATATGAGATCGACTGCGCACTGGGCAACTCGATCGCACCGAACGACCCAGAGTGGGACCAGGCCACCAAAATAGTATTGTGCGCGGCCTCGACGCATCTTTCACTCGTACGCCACTACAACTGGGTGCACCTGGCAGGTGGAGCCCAGTTAGCCATCGCGACGCGGAATTCCCTGTCGCCAAATCATCCTCTGTTCAGGCTGTTGTGGCCGTACGTCTACGGCACCCAGCAAAGCAATGACATGGTCACCCGCGGCCAGATGGAACGCGGTGGCGATTTCGAGACGACCTTCAGCCTCACCTTCGATGGCATGTGCAAGCTATTCGACGACACCTACTTGCAATATCCGCACGACGTGAATGACCCTCAAACGGATGGCAATTCACGTCATGTGCGCGGTGCCGGTTTCGACACGCCAACGCAGGATAACCTCGAAGCGCTGTTTGCCGTCCTGCACCGTTTTGTCCGCAACTACCTGGAAATCTACTATCCGCGAAAAGCGCGAGGCAACAAGAGTATTCATCGAGATTCAGAGACGCTGGCGTGGCTCGCCGAACTCAACGCGCTGGTTCCCAACGGAGTTGGCGTAAACCCCATCAGCTTTAACTGGGATCAGTTGGCGCGAATGCTCGCGGGTCAGCTGTACTTGGTGACGGTGCAGCACGAGATCCTCGGCAGCTTCATGTGGAACTATCAGCTGTGGACGCACCGCCAGCCGGCGCGGATTTATAGCGACTTTCGACGCGACCCGTTGGATATCTACCAGCGACTGGTCAACTCGAACTTCAACTTGAATGTGCGCCGACGCCCCCTGATGGACAACTTCGACAATATCGCGCTTGATTACCGCGCCCGGCTCGTCATGATCCAATTCCAGGCCGATCTCGCCAACTTGGAGGCTCAGATGAAAAGCCGGCCGGATGCAGTCTGGCGGCTCTACCCAAGCCAATTGAAAGTCAACATCAACGCCTAGAGCGCTTCAGGGCCTTTCGCAACGCGGCGGCCAGGTCACCGCGCTCGCCGACCGCCACACCGGCCAGTCCCAGCCAACCGGCCATCGACTCCAGCTCACCGGCCAATGCCGACGCCACTCGCGACGGCGAACGTCTTGGCTCGACGAACGCCGCCACCACCTGCAGCGCGTCCGCGGATCGATCGGCTTTGAGGTCGACGCGCCCGACCAACTCGCCGTCGAGCAGAAACGGCCACACGTAATAGCCGTACTGCCGCTTGCTCGCCGGTGTGTAGATCTCGATGCGATAGTGAAATCCGAATAGCCGCTCTACCCGCGGGCGGAAAAAGATCAGCGGGTCGAACGGACATAACAGCGCCGTACCACGGTCACGTCGCGGAATCGTCTGTCCCGCACGTAGATACGCTGGCGCCGACCAATCGTCGACGTTGACCGCTTCCAGCTCACCGTCGGCTACCAGCTTGGCGATCGCCGGCTTGGCCTGTCCGGCAGCCAGCCGGAAGTAATCGCGGAGGTCGGCCTCGGTGGCCACCCCCAGCGCAGTCGCGGCCCGCAGCACGAGCTCGCGGACAGCGTCGTCTTCGGCGACCTCGCGCGCCAGCACCTCAGCAGGCAGCACCTTCTCCGTCAGGTCGTAATGCCGGGCGAATCCCACCCGGGTCGCCGTGGTGAGCGTGCCGGCGGCGAACAACGCCTCGGCCACCCATTTGGTGTCGCTGCGGTTCCACCACTGTTTTCCGGGCGCACCCGCGCCCGTACGAGGTGTCTCGGCCAGGTGGGTCTCGATCTGCCCGGCGGTCGACGGCCCCAGCTCGGCGACGGCGGCCACGATGTCCTCGGCTAGCTGCGGGTTCGCCTTGACGATGTGTTTGCCCCACCGCCCGTGCCGGTATTCGCCCATCCGCCAACGCATCAGCGGCCAGTCGTCGACGGCCATCAGCGCGGCTTCGTGTGCCCAATATTCCACCAGTAGCCGCGGTGAGCGGGTGCTGTGCTCCCACGCCGCACGGTCGAGCACGTCGCGTTCGTAGGGCCCGAGCCGGCTGAAGATCGGCGCGTAATGAGCTCGTACCGCGACCGACACCGAATCGAGCTGCAGCACCTGGATGCGCGAAATCAGCCGCCGCAGGTGCGCGCGAGTGATCGGACCTGCCGGCCCAGAATCGCTAAAGCCCTGTGCCGCAACGGCTATCCGTCGAGCCTGAGCGCCGGCCAGCCTAGAAGACACGCGCTGAGAATACGGCCTTACTCCGACGGATTCTTGAGTTCCTGGTAGGCCGATTCGAGAGTGGCCGGAACTCCTTCCAGGTCGCGGTACACCCCCACAAGTTGCTCGAGGACGTCGATCCGTCGCTGGCTCGCTTCGTCCGCAGCTCGCTGGGCCTGCTCGCGATAGTGGTCGGCCTCCAGCTTCGCGTCGGCAAGCAGCTGATCACGCGCCTCGTGGGCGTCGGCGCGCAGGCCGGCCAGTTCGGCGTCGAGGTCGTCCTTGGTTTTCTGGTATTCGGCTTCCAGCGTGTCGCGCCGCTTGGCCAGCTCGGCCAGCACCTCGCTCTGCTTTTGCTCCGCAGCCTTGGCCTCGGCTTCGGCCGCCGCGATCATGGCGTCGGCTTCGGCCCGCGCCTCGGCCTGCATTTCGGACACCTCGTCGACTGCGCGCCGCAGCATCTGCGCCATCCGCTGCTGCACCGCGTGGGGCGACGGCGAGGTCTCTGTCAGAAGGCCGACCTCCCGCCGGAGCGCCGCGGCTTCGTCACCGACTTCCCTGAGCCGCGTCCTCAGACTCTCGACGTCGTCGAGCAACAATTGCTGTTTGGTGGTCAACATCTCGATGTGGGCATCGACCGCAGCCGGCTGGTAACCCCTGAATGTGCGAGTGAACGCCCGTGCGGATTCGGATTCCATGGGTAATCCCCCTTCGGCAATGCCTGGCGGCCATCAGTGACTAGACCGATTGTGTCAGGTCATGCCTAAGGTGCAGCTCAGAGCGCCCGGTGATAGCGATGAAACCGGTAGCGCACACCGGCGTCGCTGGTCTGCCACTCCGCTGGCGTGCCGACCCACGCATCGTCGAGGACCGGGGCGATAGCGTCGCCGTCGTCACGAGGTATGTCGATGTCTATCTCGGTGACCTCGCACCGGTCAGCCCGCGGCAGGGCCAAGACATAGATCTGTTCGCCACCGATCACCCAGGTGTCCGGATCTGTCAGCGCGTCGTCGAGGTTGCTCACCACGGTCGCGCCCTCAGCCATGAAGTCGGTCTGCCGGCTCACGACGATATTTTTGCGGCGCGGCAGCGGCCGGAACTTTGCCGGCAGTGAATCCCAGGTGCGACGGCCCATGACCACCGTGCGTCCCACGGTGATCTCCTTGAAGTGGGCCAGGTCCTCCGGGATCTGCCAGGGGATGCCGCCATCGCGGCCGATGACTCCGGACGTCGACTGCGCCCAGATCAGGCCCAGTCCGCTCATACGGCGACGGGAGCCTTGATCGCCGGGTGCGGATCGTAGTTCTTCACCACGACGTCGTCATAGGTGTAATCGAAGATCGAATCGCGTTGCGCCAGAACCAGTTCTGGATAGGGGCGCGGGTCGCGATCGAGCTGCGTACGCACCTGCTCGACGTGGTTGTCGTAAATGTGGCAGTCGCCGCCGGTCCAGACGAAGTCGCCGACGCCCAGGCCCGCCTGGTCGGCCATCATGTGGGTCAGCAGGGCATAGCTGGCGATGTTGAACGGCACACCGAGGAACAGGTCAGCGCTGCGCTGGTACAACTGGCAGCTGAGCTTGCCGTCGGCCACGTAGAACTGGAACAGCGCGTGACACGGCGCCAACGCCATCTGCGGGATCTCGCCGACATTCCAGGCCGACACGATGATGCGCCGCGAGTCCGGGTCGGTGCGGAGCAGATTCAGCGCCGAGCTGATCTGGTCGACGTGCTCGCCGGACGGTGTGGGCCACGATCGCCACTGCACCCCGTATACCGGACCGAGATCGCCTGTGTCGCTGGCCCATTCGTCCCAGATGGTGACCCCGTGCTCGTGCAGCCAACTGACGTTGGAGTCGCCGCGCAGAAACCACAGCAGCTCGTAGACCACCGATTTGAGGTGGACTTTCTTCGTGGTGATCAGCGGGAAACCGGCCGAGAGGTCGAACCGCATCTGGTGTCCGAACAAGCTGCGGGTTCCGGTGCCCGTCCGGTCAGACTTGGTCGTGCCCTGCTCGAGCACCAGACGCAGTAAGTCCTCGTACGGTGTGGGGATCGGCACGCGTTCAGACTAGCGGCGATCGCAAGCGCTGCGAAGCAGGGCGCGGCGGGTCGACGCCATCAGGTTCAGCGGCGATCGCAAGCGCTGCGAAGCAGGGCGCGGCGGGTCGACGCCATCAGGTTCAGCGGCGATCGCAAGCGCTGCGAAGCAGGGCGCGGCGGGTCGACGCCGAAAAAACCCGTCCAGAGCCAGGGAGTAGAACGGATGCCATGCCGAACATCACCGACACCGTCACCACTCCCGATGGCTCCGCGCCGGTCCGCCTGTTCACCCCTGAAGGACAAGGTCCCTGGCCAGGTGTAGTCATGATTCCCGACGCCGCCGGATTCCGGCAGGTCTTCTTCGACATGGCCGCCACGCTGGCCGATTCCGGTTATGCCGTGCTGCTGCCCGACGTGTACTACCGCCAGGGCGACTGGGCGCCGTTCGACATCAAGACCGCTTTCAGCGACGACGACGAACGCAAGCGCCTGATGTCGTTCCTCGGCAGCATCACGCCCGACAACTGGGCGTCGGACGCGACGGCATACTTCGACTACCTGGCCGGTCGGCCGGAGGTCAGCGGAACCACCTTCGGCATCACCGGCTACTGCATGGGTGGGCGCGCGGCCTTGACGGTCGCCGGGCTGGTTCCGGACCGGGTTGCCGCCGCGACCTCCTTTCACGGCGGCGGGCTGGTCACCGACGGCAACGACAGCCCGCACTTGCGGGCCGACCGGATACAGGCCTTCGTCTATGTCGGCGGCGCGGAGAACGACGCGTCATTCACCGAAGACCACGCCGAGCAGCTCGAAAAGGCCCTGACCGCCGCCGGTGTCCGGCACAAGATCGAAACGTATCCGGCGGGGCACGGATACGCGGTGCCCGACAACCGGTCCTATGACGCCGACGCCGCCGAGCGGCACTGGACGGCGACGCGGGAGGTCTTCGGAGCGAGCCTGAGCAGGTGATGCACGTCGACGCGATGACGGTCCCGCAGCCGCTCAGCGAGATCGGTGACCTGGCGAAGCGAACGCAAGCCGCCGGCTTCTCCGGCATGCTGTTCACTGAGACGGGCCGCACTGCGTATCTCAACGCCGCGGTGGCCTCGCAAGCCGCGCCGGGTCTTGAGTTGTCCACCGGTGTCGCGGTGGCGTTCCCGCGCAGCCCATTCGTCACCGCGGCCGCGGCGTGGGAACTGCAGGAAGCCTCCGGCGGGAACTTCCGGCTCGGCCTGGGCACCCAGGTGCGCACCCACGTCGTGCGGCGCTACGGCGCGGCCTTCGAACGGCCCGGACCGCGGTTGCGCGACTACCTGCTCGCGGTGAAGGCATGCTTCTCGGCCTTCCGCTCCGGAAAGCTCGACCACCACGGCGAGTTCTACGATCTCGACTTCATCACTCCACAGTGGAGCGCGGGGCCGATCGATGCCCCCGATCCCAAAGTCGATATCGCCGCGGTGAATCCGTGGATGCTGCGGATGGCCGGCGAAGTCGCCGACGGCGTACACGTCCACCCGATCGGCGAGCCCGGCTACATCGGGCGTCATGTGCTGCCGAAAGTCGCTGAAGGAGCGGCAAAAGCGGGTCGCCCTGCGTCGGACATCGCGATCATCGTGCCGGTGATGACGATCGTCGGCGACACCGAACAAGAGCGCGACCAGCAGCGTGAAACCGTGCGCGCCAGCATGGCGTTCTACGGCAGCACACCGAACTACGCATTCATCTGGGACGAGGCCGGCTTCGAGGGCACGACCGCGCGGATTCGCGAGAAGCAGAAGGCCGGTGACCTCCCCGGCATGGCCGCCCAAGTCAGCGACGATCACATCGCCGCCTTCGCGACCGAATCGACGTGGGATACGTTGGCGGACAGCTTAATCGAAAAATATGGCAAGACAGCGACGCGACTGGTGCTCTACAACGCCGTCGGCGACCCCGACCGTTTCGAGCGGTACGGCGAAGTCGCCCGTCAGGTCAGCGCCCGATCAGCTTCTGCATGAAGTCGGGATAGCGCGCACCCTGCACCTCGATAGCCGCTGAGGCAGCGTCTATTTCGCTGAGGTCGTCGGCGGTCAACTCGACTTCGGCCGCGGCCAGGTTTTCCTCCAGCCGCTCCAACCGCCGGGTGCCGGGAATCGGTGCGATCCACGGCCGCTGAGCGAGTAACCAGGCCAACGCGATCTGACCGGGAGTCGCGCCCTTACGGTCAGCAATCGTCTGGAGCAGGTCGACCACGGCGCGGTTCGCATCGCGGACGTCAGCCGCGAACCGCGGGATGCTGCTGCGGATGTCGGAGCTGTCGAATTGAGTGCTCTCGCCGATACTTCCGGTGAGAAAGCCTTTACCGAGCGGGCTGTACGGCACGAACCCGATGCCGAGCTCGGACAGCGTGGACAGCACCCCGGTCTCCGGAGACTCCGGTTCGCGCCACCACAGCGAATATTCGCTCTGCACCGCGGTCACGGGTTGCACGGCGTGAGCACGGCGAATGGTCGGTGCGGACGCCTCAGACATGCCGAAGTGTTTCACTTTGCCGCTCTGAATCAGTTCTTTGACCGTCCCGGCGACGTCCTCGATAGGGACCTCGGGGTCGACGCGGTGCTGGTAGAGCAAGTCGATGCTGTCCACGCCCAGCCGGCGCAGCGAATTGTCGGTGACCTCTTTGATGTGTTCGGGTCGACTGTCAAGTCCTCTGATGTTGCCGTCGGCGCCGAAGGCGAAGCCGAATTTGGTCGCTATCACCACTTGGCCTGCGAACGGCGCCAAGGCTTCACCGACCAGTATTTCGTTGTCTCCGTACGCTTCCGCGGTGTCGAAGAAGGTGACACCGCGCTCCACCGCAGCGCGGATCACCGCGATCATCTCCGCGGTGGATCCGGACGGACCGAAGCCGCGGCTCATACCCATACAGCCCAGGCCGATCGCCGAGACCTCGAGGTTGCCGCCGAGAATCCTTGTGTCCATGTGTTACTCCCCTTTCACGAAACGGGCAGGTCGACCAATCCGGCCAGCCGGGCTCGGTGCCGGTAGGCGGTGCCGAAGGCCAACTGATCGCTTTTGGCCCGCTTCAGATATAGATGCGCCGGATACTCCCATGTCATCCCGATACCCCCGTGCAGCTGAACGCATTCCTCGGCGGCACGCACCGCGATTCCGCTGCAATAAGCCTGCGCGACGGCCGCGCCGACGATCGCATCGCCATCCTGGCTCGCGCAGGTGTCCGCGGCATACCGCGCCGCCGCCGCGGCGGCGTTGACATCGATCCACAGGTCGGCGAGACGATGCTTGATGGCCTGGTATGAGCCGATGGCGCGGCCGAACTGCTTGCGCTGCTTGGCATACGCCAGCGTGGTGTCAAAAGACCACTGCGCGATGCCGAGTTGCTCGGATGCGAGCAGTGCAGCTCCGGTTTCCAGCGCCGCTGCCACGGCGGCATCAGCGGACCCGGCGCCGACGCGCGACGACGTGGCCCCGGAAAACTGGATATTTGCAAGGGGTCTCGTCATGTCCAACGTCAGCAATGGCGATACGTCGACGCCGGCCGCGTCGCGGGAGACGATGTGCAACTCGAGCCCGGACGCCCCTGCCACCGGCACCACCAGCACGTCGGCCTCACTCGCACCGGCCACGCTGGTGATGCGGCCGGTCAAGCCACCGCCCTCGGGGCTGACGCCGTTCACCGCGTCGCCGGGTGCGGTGGACAGCGGGACCGCCAGCGCAGCGGTCAGCGAACCCGCCGCCAATCCTTTCACCGTCTCGGTGTCACCGGCATGCAGCAGCGCGACAGTGGCGAGCACCGCGCTGGACAGAAACGGCACCGGCGCCACGGCGCGACCGATCTCCTCCATCACCACGGCCGCCTCACGGGCACTCGCGCCTGCGCCGCCGAGCGCTTCGGGTACCAGCAGAGCGGCCATGCCCAGGTCGGCGGCCAGCGTGTGCCATACCCCGGAAAAGTCCTGCGGCGCAGCGTCGTACAAGCTTGTCACCGCTTCAGCAGGGCAACGATCGGCGAACAGTCGCCGGACACTGTCGCGCACGGCCTCCTCGGTGTCGGTGTACAGCAGGTCACTCATCGAGGAAGGTCCTTCCACGCGATCTCTTTGTCGACCCGGTGTTCCGGGGGCAGTCCGAGGATCCGTTCGGCGATGGTGTTGCGCAGGATCTCCGACGTGCCGCCCTCGATTGAGTTGCCCTTGGCCCGCAGGTAGCGATAGCCGGGACCACGACCGATGAAGTCCACCGAGTCGGGCTGGCGCATCGTCCAGTCGTCGTAACGCAGACCCTCTTCGGGATGCAGCTCGATCTCGAATCCTGAGATCGCTTGCGCCAAGCGGGCGAACGTCACTTTCATGCCGGCGCCCTCGGGCCCGGGCTGGCCTGCCACAAGGCGCTGGCGCAACCGCAGCCCGGTCAGCCGTGCGACCTCTGCCTCCACCCAGAGCCGCATCAGGTCGTCGTGCATCGCCGGGTTGCGCAGCTCCGGTTGGTTCCGCCAGGCTTCGGTGACCTTGCCGATCGTCCCGGTCTCCCGTACGCCGCCGGCCATCGAGCCGATAGCGACGCGTTCGTTGTTGAGTGTGGTGGTCGCGACCTTCCACCCGCCGCCCTCGGCGCCGAGCCGGTTGGCGTCGGGCACCCGGACGTCGGTCAGAAACACCTCGTTGAATTCGGCTTCGCCGGTGATCTGGCGCAACGGCCGGACATCGACACCGGGTTCGGTCATGTCGCAGACGAAGTACGTCAGGCCCTGGTGTTTGGGCACCGTGGGATCGGTTCTGGCGACCAGGATGGCTCGTTGGGCGTTCTGCGCGCTCGACGTCCACACCTTCTGCCCGTTGACGATCCAGTTGTCGCCGTCGCGGACCGCGCGGGTGGCCACACCGGCCAGGTCGGATCCGGCGCCCGGCTCGCTGAACAACTGGCAGTAGATGTGTTCTCCAGTGAACAACGGTCGCAGGAACTTTCGCTGCTGCTCCGGGGTCCCGTATGCCGCGATGGTCGGCGCAGCCATGCCCATCCCGATGCCGTTGCGTGCGCCGCCGCCGCCCGGCGGAGCGCCCGCCGCGGTCAACTCGTCCTCGACCTCTGACTGAAAGCTGCGCGGCAGATCGAGGCCTCCGGAGCCGGCTGGGAAATGCACCCAGGCCAGCCCGGCGTCGAACCGCGCACCGAGGAACTCGTGCGGGTCGGTCCGCACCGGATCGTGCTCGTCGAGCAGCGTCTGCACCCGTGCGTGCAGGTCGTCGGCGCTCATCGGAAACCTGCCGGGTCGCCAAGCAGCCGTCCGCCGTCCATCACCAACGTCTCGCCGGTGATCCAACTCGACTCATCCGACACCAGGAACGCCACAGCAGCAGCCACGTCGCGGGGCTCACCGATACGCCCGAGCGGTGTTCCTGCCGACACGAGGTCCTCGTGGTCCTTCCACAGCGCTTCGGCGAGCTTGGTCCGGACCACACCCGGGGCGATCGCGTTGACTCGGACCCGTGGTGAAAGTTCCAGTGCCAGTTGCTTGGTGATGTGGATCAACGCGGCTTTGGTCGCGTTGTACATGCCCATATTCGGCGATGTGTGCATACCGCCGATAGACGCCGTGTTGACCACCGCTCCGCCGTGCTCACGCATCCACGCTTTGGCGGCCAGCGAGGTCCACAGCAGCGGCGCCCAGAGGTTGACGTCGAAGGTCTTGGCGAAGCGGGCGTGATCCTGGTCGATCAGCGGACCGTAGGCCGGGTTGGTGCCGGCGTTGTTGACCAGGATGTCGATGCTGCCGAAGCGTTCGAGCGTCACGTCGACGCAGTGTTTGGCAGCGTCCTCGTCGACGGCGTGCGCCGCCACTCCGATTGCGCCCCCGCCGATCTGTTCGGCTGCGGCGTCGGCGCTGTCCTGCTTTCGGGAGGTGACGACCACGTTCGCGCCGGCGGCTGCCAGGCGCTCACCGACGGCCAGCCCGATCCCCCGCGACCCGCCGGTGATGATCGCGGTGCGTCCGCCCAGCTCCGATGACGTCATTGCAGACCCTCCTGTAGTGAGTGCTGATACCGGCGCATCCCCTTGAGCCATCGGTCGTAATCGCCGGCTTTCTGCCTATACATCTCCAGAACGGCGGGATGCGGGAGGATCAGGAACCGCTCGTCGGCGATGGCCTCGAGCACCACATCGGCGACGTCGGCGGGCTCCAGCACCTCGCCCGCGTTGGTGACCGCACGAGTCGCCAGCCGGGCAAGTGGATCGTCGGACTCCCCAGGCGAATACAGCAGATTGGTGTTCACGCCCATCGGGCACAGACAGCTCACTCGTACGCCTTGATCGCCGAACGTGATGTTCAGCCACTCGGCGAAGCCGACGGCGGCATGCTTGGTGACCGAGTACGTCGCCGACCCGAGTTGGGTGAGCAGTCCGGCCGCCGACGCGGTGCTGACGAAGTAGCCTTCGCCGCGTTCAACCCAGCCGGGCACCAGCAGTTGCGCGGCCCGGATGTGCGCCCGCAGGTTGACGTCGATGGAACGGTCCCACTCGTCCTCGGTGACGTCCAGGCCTGAGACCCCGGTGATACCGGCGTTGGCGAAATACATGTCGACGGGACCGAATTCGCTTTCCGCCCGCCGGATCAACTGTTCGATCTGCCCGGAGTCGGACACATCGGCGGCGACGCCGACAGCCGCGCCCGGTCGCTCGCTGTTGATCGCGTCAGCGACCGCGCCGGCAGCGCCGGAGTCCAGATCGGCGACAATGACTCTCGCGTCCTGCTGCGCGAGTTTGGCAGCCAGCGCGCCGCCGATGCCATTGCCGCCGCCGGTGACAATGGCGACCTTTTCGGCAACTTTCACGACCGATTCCCTTCCTCTTTGACCAGTAATCGGGTGATCCAGGCCCGGCTGTCCGCCGGGTCGATGACGTCGTCGAGTTCGAACGTGGTGGCCGAGGTGAGCGCCTTGCCGTGCTGATAGGCGGCCTCGACCAGCTTGTCGAACAACTGCTGGCGTTCGACCGGATCCACCACTGCGGCAAGCTCTTTGCTGAACCCAAGTCGTACAGCACCCTCGAGACCCATACCGCCGATCTCCCCTGTCGGCCAGGCGACGGTGAACTCCGGGGCGTGGAAGGAGCCTCCGGCCATGGCCATTGCGCCCAATCCGTAACCCTTGCGCAGAATGATCATCCCGAACGGCACGGTCAGCTTCGCCCCGATGATGAACAGTCGCCCGAATCGCCGGACTGCGGCCTCGACTTCGGCGTCCGGTCCGACCATGAACCCCGGAGTGTCACAGAGCGAAATGATCGGCAGCCCTGCCGATTCGCAGAGCGTCAGAAAGTCCGCCATCTTGTCGGCGGCTTCGGCATCGATGGCTCCACCGAGATGATGGCTGCTGTTGGCCAGCAACCCCAATGGCATGCCTTCGACGCGGACCAGCGCGGTGACCACGCCCACTCCGAAGTCGGCCCGCAACTCCAGGACCGATCCCACGTCGGCGACTGCCTCGATCGCATGGTGCACGTCGTAGGCACGTAAGCGATTCTCCGGCACGACATGTCGTGCCCGGCGCGGGTCAGGCACCGCCCAGTCGTCGACCCTGCCGTGGAAGTAGGACAGGTACTGCTTGGCCAGCGACACCGCGTGCGCCTCGTCATGGGCGACCAGACCGACGACGCCGTTGCGTCGCTGTACGTCGATCGGCCCGATGTCTTCCGGCCGGTATGCGCCCAGTCCGCCGCCTTCGATCATCGCCGGACCACCCATGCCGATATTGGCGTCCGGCGTCGCGATGATCACATCGCACGTGCCGGCGAGCGCTGCGTTGCCGGCGAAGCAGCGCCCGGACACGATCGACACCAGCGGCACCTTGCCACTCAGCGCAGCCAGCGAACGGAACGTCATCAAGTCGAGGCCCGCGATGTTGGCCACGTCGGTGTCGCCGGGCCGGCCGCCGCCGCCTTCGGCGAACAGCACCACGGGCAGCTGGCGACGGGTGGCCAGGTCGAGGACGCGATCGGTTTTGGCGTGGTTGCGCATGCCCTGTGTGCCGGCCAGCACGGTGTAGTCGTAGGACAGCACAGCCGTCTCGACGCCGCCGATATGCGCCACCCCGGCGACCAGACCATCGGCCGGTGTGTTGGCGATCAGGTCCTCTTCCGAACGCCGACTACGCTGCGCGGCGACCGCCAGCGCGCCGTATTCGACGAAACTGCCAGGGTCGACCAGATCGGCGATGTTCTCGCGGGCGGTGCGCCGATTCTGCTTGTGCCGCTTGGCAGTCGCTGCCGGCCGGCCTTCGTCGAGGGTGAGCAGGTGCCGATGGTGGACGTCGTCGAGGTCGGCGCGGCTGCGGTCCACATCGAGGTGCGCGACGTCGGCGGTTGCCACGCTCTCCCCGGTGCGGACGAAGATCACCAGCGGGTCGCCGGTCCCGACGACTTGCCCGGGTGCGACCAAGGTCCGGACTATGCGCACAGCGTCTGACGCGGTCAGCACGTGCTGCATCTTCATCGCCTCGAGCACCGCCAGTTGCGAGCCCACGGCGAAATCCGAGCCCTCCGGCGCGATCTCGATCACGGTGCCGGCCAACTGCGCGCGAAGCACTTCCTCGCCCACATGCAGTTCGACCGGCGCTACCCTGACCTCGGGGCGGTGAGCCTGCGCGGCGACGGCAAATGCGGAAAGGTTCTCGTCGAGGAAACGTGTTGTCGCCAAGCCGGATTGCAGTTGATTGCTGGACAGCACTTCGCGGAGCAGCCCGATGTTGGTACGGATGCCCTCGATGTGAAATTCCGCCAGCGCGGTCTGCAATTTGCGCAATGCTGCGGACAAGGACGGTTCACGCACATGGACGATCACCTTGGCCAGCAACGAGTCGTAGCGCGGACTTGGCGTCAAGCCCGGGCAGCCGCAGGTGTCGACGCGCACGCCGGGCCCGGTCGGCGGCGAGAACACGCTCAGCGTGCCCGCCGTCGGTGAGATGGTTCCGTCGGCGGCGAGGGTCTCCATGTTGACGCGGGCCTGGACCGCGATACCCCGGGCTGTCGCCGGCTCGCCACCGGCCTCGGCACCGCTGGCGCTGATTCCGGTAGGCAGTGCCAGTTCGTCGAAGGTGGCATCGCGCGCGATCGCCAACTGCACGGCCACCAGGTCGAGACCCGTCGTCTCTTCGGTGACGGTGTGCTCGACCTGGATTCGCGGGTTGACTTCAAGAAACACGAATCGGTCACCCGCGACCAGGAATTCGGCGGTCGCCAGCCCCCGGTAGTCGGCACGCGAGCACAGCAGGACCGCAGCTTTGTGCAACTCACGTCGCAGCTCTTCGGAAAGGCCTTGTGCGGGCGCGATTTCGATCAACTTCTGATGCCGGCGTTGGATGCTGCAGTCTCGGTCGCCAAGTGCCAGCGCGCGGGACGCCGAACCCGCCGGTGCCGCGACGATCTGCACCTCGATGTGCCGGGCGCCCTCCAGATGCGCCTCGGCGAACAGTGAGCGGTCGCCGAACCCCAGTTCCGCCTCGCCCGCGCACTGCCGGTACGCGTCGTCGATCTGATCGGCGCTGTGGACGATTCGCATTCCCCGGCCACCGCCACCGGCCAGCGCCTTGATCACGATGCCACCCTCATGCTGAGCCGCAAAGGCACGAATGTCTTCGATGCTGCTGGGGCCGTCGGTGGCGGGAAGGACCGGTACGCCGGCGGCAACCGCGGCGCGACGGGCCGAGGATTTATCGCCGAACAGCTCCAGCGCCGTCGGGTCTGGCCCGACGAACGTGTGACCCGCTGCCGCGCACGCCCGAGCGAACTCGGTTTGCTCGCTGAGAAAGCCGTAGCCGGGATGGATCAGCTCGGCGCCGGACTCCTTGGCCGCCGACAGAATCGCGGCATGGTCGAGGTAGGCGGTCGGCCCGGAGCCGGGCAGTCCGATCGCTTCGTCGGCGGCGTGCACGTGCGGGCTGTCCGCGTCGTCCTCGGCGTACACGGCGACGGTGCCAAGCCCCAACTCAATTGCGGTGCGGATGATCCGGAGTGCGATCTCGCCGCGGTTCGCGATCAGCAGGCGCGTCACAACCGGCCCTTCGTCGGGTTGATCTTTTGTCGTCCGGATCTCATCATGCCGCTAGCGCGTTTTCTCACATTCACCGGATCACAGGCGCTAATTTCATGTCATGAAGCTTCACCTCGTTCTAGGGCTGGCCGCCGTCGTGACCGCAGGCGGGCTGGTCGCCGCCGCCCCGCCGTCGCGCGCAGGTTGTATAGATCCCGGGGAGGCGGGGCATCCCTTCGCGAAAATGTGCGACGGCCCCATCGACGATGGCATGTGGGAACGCTGCCTGACGACTTTCCCCAACGGGCCGTTGCAGCCCGCCGAAACCGACTGCAACACGATGAGCGTCGGCGACCCGCCGAAAGGCGCCGACCCGATATTCAGCACTCCGCCGACGCATATCGACCCCTAACGGAAAGACCTCCGGCGTGGGCCGAAACAAGGTCTAACATCTCACCCGCCCTTCGAGCCACTGATCGGCGTAACTGATGGAACGGTCCACGTCCCGTCGATGAACTCCGCGCGGGGGCGGTACAGCCGAATCAGGTAGTTCCAACCCTGCGGTGTGACGATGCAGTTGGGTGGGGCATCGTCGCCGACATCAGCCATCAACCGAACGGTGATCGAGCCATCCGCATTTGGCACCCCGGTGATGCTGTTGACGGAGTAAAGGTGCCGCGGATTCGGCTCGTAAAACCCGGCGGAGTTGTACACCGAGACCGACCAGAATGCATCTACTGGAACGTCTTTGAACGTCAACTCGTACTCGCCTGGCGGCAACGCCGGGTCGACACCCACATAGGAAGCCTCCGACGTCGGCAAACCTCCCCATCCGGCGGCGGTGCCGATCAGATGGTGGACCGGATCTACCTCGTCCCGAGTTCCAAATGTCCTGTCGAAGCCGGTCAAGCCACTCGCCAGGCTCAGCAGCGCGTCGCGTGTCTTGTCCAGACTTTCGCTGTCGTATTCCGGGGAGGTGAACTCCTCCGACGAGCCCGTCTCTAGCGTCACGCGGTCTTGAAGGGCACCAACAGCGGCGACGTCATCGGGGTTCAGCGGATCGACCAGGGTGCGGATACCGACCAACACATACCGCGATCCGCAGCTGTCACTGGTCAATTCGTGCCGTCCCGGCGCGTGCAGAAGCACGTTGATGTAGTGGTCCTCGTTCACGACCATCGCGGACATGTACCGCCCGTCGGCCTCAGGGAGCGAGAGCCAGGCCGGTGCTGCGAGATCGAGGATTGCGAAGCTGTACAACGTATCCCGGTTCATCCGGATGACAGTCTGATCGTCGATCGACGCAGGCTGCCGCTTGTGCCGAAACACACCGACCCCGCCGGCGTCGCGTTGGATGTCGGCGAACATCCTGTGCGTCTCCGCCCGGACGAAGTTGTCGGCATTGACCATCACTGCCATGTCAGACGCTCCTGTCAGCACATGTCTGATTGCCGGTGCTCACGCCATCAGCTGGGCGGCGACCGTCGCGCCCAGTTCCCAACAGGCCTCCAGTTCGGGCTTGCCCGGCTTGCCCGACACCACCACGTACTCGGCGGCCTTGACCCATCCCAGGCCGGTGGTGATGGAGTCGACACCACGCTGGGCCCCCTCGGTGCCCTCGTTGCCGTGCAGGTAGAGACCGAACGGCCGCCCCTTGGTCGCATCCAGACACGGGTAGTAGATGACATCGAATGCGTGCTTGAGGGCACCGCTCATGTATCCCAGGTTGGCGGGAGTCCCGAGCAGGTAGCCATCAGCCTCGAGCACGTCGGTCGCCGATAGGGTCAGCGCCGGCCGACGTACCACGTCCACGCCTTCGATGTCGGGGTCAGTCGCCCCCGACACCACGGCCTCGAACATCTCCTGGGTATGGGGAGACGGCGTGTGGTGGACGATCAGCAAGCGCGGCACTGAACAAACCTCCGGTCTTCTACTTCACACGACCACGACGCAGCGTGCGCACGCTTCGGCTCACACCGCGGAATGCGTAGCCGGCCGCCACGACCGACGCCACAATCGTGGCAACGAACACCGGCAGCCAACTGTCCCGGTGATGGTCGACAGACCACCACACAATCGAGAAGAGCAACGTGCACAGCATTAGGACAATGTCGCGCCAGTTTCCTCGGTAGGAACTGGCGGCGGCGCGCAGTTGGCGTGCCTTGTCCTCCGCCACAATCAACTCATCGATGCGGTCGTCAATGCTGCGCCGCAGCGCGTCCCGCCGCGCAGCCTCGATGTCAGACAGCTGTTTGAGCAGTTCCAGGTCTTGTTTGATCCCCTCGCGCAGGTTGGGACCCCTGAGTTGTCCCACCGCAGCGCCGAACAGCGCACCACCGAGGACGGGAGCTGCGCCGACCGCCATCGCTGCCATACCGGGCATTGTGACCTACCTTCTCCGCTCGAACGTCATGGCGGCACTCATTGGTGGCCTTGCAGTTCGACGGCTTGCTTCATGGCTTCTCGGGCGCGACGACGGTCCCCGGCGTAGTCATAGGCGCGGGCCAGTCGATACCAGCGTCGCCAGTCATTGGGATCGCTGTCGAGTTCGGCTCGCACCGTGTCGAACAAGGCGTCGGCGGCGTCGCGCTCGATACGTCCCGATGGCCGACGGGGCAGGGCGCTCACGTCGAGTTCCAATCCGTCCGCCGCGGCGAGGCGGGCCAGCTTCTGATGCGCGAACCCGGCCCGCAGCGTTGCGAGCATCGCCCACAGGCCGATGCCGGGCAGGATCAACAGGGCTGCGCCCAGTGCGACGGCCACAGCGCGTCCGGAACCGATCATCAGGACGGCGGTCCGGCCCAGCAGCGCCAGGTAGAACAGCAGCACACCGCACATGAGCGCGATCATCAGTTGGATGCGCACGCTGCGCGGTTTTGTGGTCATTGCAAGTTGAGCAGTGATTCGATTCCTATTGTCAGGCCGGGGAATTCGGCGACCCGGCGCACCGCCAGGAGCACGCCCGGCACGAACGACGTGCGGTCGAGGCTGTCGTGCCGGATGGTCAGGGTCTCCCCCTCGGTGCCGAACAGCACTTCCTGATGTGCGACAAGTCCGGCCAGCCGCACCGAGTGCACCGGCACACCGTCGACGTCCGCGCCGCGGGCACCGGGAAGGCTGGTACTGGTGGCATCTGGGTTGGGCGGCAAGTCTTTTCGCGCCTCGGCAATCAACGCCGCGGTCCGCGCGGCCGTGCCCGACGGCGCGTCGGCTTTGTGCGGGTGATGCAGTTCGATGACTTCGACCGACTCGTAGAACGGCGCGGCCTGCTGAGCGAAATGCATGGACAGCACCGCCCCGATCGCAAAGTTGGGAGCGATGAGCACCGAGACGCCGGGCTTCACCGCCAGCCACGACCGCACCTGTTGCAGCCGTTCGTCGGTGAATCCGGTGGTGCCCACGACCGCGTGAATCCCGTTGTCGATCAGGAACTGGAGGTTCTGCATGACGACGTCGGGATGGGTGAAGTCGATGACGACCTCGGTCTTGTTGTCGGTCAGCAGGCTCAGCGGGTCGTCGGCGTCGACTTGGGCGGACAGGGTCAGATCGTCGGCGGCGTCGACCGCCTGCACCATCGTCGCGCCGACTTTGCCCTTCGATCCCAGTACTGCAACACGCATGGCCTTCACCCTAGACGTCGAGGTCCGGGCCGAAGTGATGCACGGTCCGGGGTTGACTCCAGTTGCGATTCGAACGTGCCGGCAGGCCTGCAAGCCGGACCGAAAGCTGGTCGATCGGAGATGGCGAACGGCCAAACTCTGCGACGGGACAGCTCAGTGGATCGATGATTGTCACCATCCGGAACGGTTTTTCGGCCCGTGAGACGATTCGTAACCCTGCGTTCACCGAGCAGAACTTTGCCAAACGCTCGCGAACTGAAAGCCTCCTGTGATACCCACCAACAGTGCCCGACGCACTGACTAGCTTCACGAAAGGAAGCGGATGATGACGATCACACGCGGCTTGGCCGCGGGTGCGATGTTCGCCGGTCTCGCTCTTGGACTCGCGGCCCCCGTGTCTGCCGACCCGTTGAACGGCCATTACATCGAGACCGAGACCTACCCCGACGGTCACCAAATCAACAGCGACTGGTACTTCACTCCCTGCGGGGACGCATGCTCGGAGATCAGCCACTTAGGGCAGGCGCATCTGGTCGACGGCCAGTGGAAGCTGGACGGCCACGGCGGCGTGTCCTGCGAGCAGGGCGGCGACATCCCGAAAGCCATTCATTTCGTCTACTCGTGGGACCCGAACAGCCTGGACGGCACGGTCCAGATCACCAACAACGTGGATGCCTGCGGCAACAAGGCGGGCTACCAGGAGACCAATCAGCTGCACCTGGCCCCGGCGCCTTAGCCAGCCGTTACGCGTCGATCACCACGCGGCCGCCGGCGGCGCGCGATACGCACACCAGCATGTCGCCGTCGGTTTCCGCCGTGCGGCCGCGGCGATCGACGTCTCCGCTGACCACCCTGACCTTGCAGGTTCCGCAGAAGCCTTGCCGGCAGGAATGCGCGGTCGTCGGATCGACGTCGAGCATGACGTCGAGTGCTGATCGGTTGGCAGGGACGTCGAGCACGCGCCGAGATCGCGCTAGCTCCAGCTGGAACGGGACGCCGTCGATGATCGGCGGCGGGCTGAAGCGCTCGTAGTGCAGAGGTGCATTCGCGTGTTTGATCGCGTGCGGTGCGCACCGATTCCAGCATCGGTGTCGGCCCGCACACGTACACGGCAGTGGCGGGCGTGGCGCCGAGCAGTAGGTCGTCGGCGGTGGCGAATCCACCACGCTCGTCGTCGGCCCAGACGGTGACCCGGTCCGGCGCCAGCGAGACGACCTCGTCGAGCAGCGGCATATAATCCCTGCCGCGGCCGGCATAGATTGCGCGCCAATTCATTTCGCGTTGCTGCGCGGCCCGCATCATCGGCAGGATCGGCGTCACCCCGATGCCGCCGATCACGAAGAGTACGTCGTGCTCGTGGCCGCCGAGATAGAACGCGTTGCGCGGACCTTCGAAGACCAGTCGGTCACCGACGCTGAAGGCCTCGTGCATCTCGATCGAGCCACCACCGCCGTCGGCGATCCGCCGCACCGCGATCCGGTAATCCGTTCTCCGCCCAGGCAATCCGCACAGCGAGTACTGCCGACGACGGCCCGACGGCAGTTGAACGTCGATGTGGCTGCCCGGCGTCCACGATGGCAGCAACCCGCCGTCGACGTCGGCGAACGTCAGTGCGACCACGTCCGGGGTGATCAGCTCACGCTTGGTGACCACGGCGGTGTGCGTACGGTTCACTGGCGCCACGCGTGACGGGGTCCACGGCGTAGCCGAGGCGAATCCGCCGAGTAGCGTGCCTAGACCCCACAACACCGTGTAGAGGCGGTCCCGTTTGCGGCGACCGTAGATGTCGGCGGGCCTGCTGGCCCAGATGCTCTGCGACACGGGCTACCTCACGATTGCCGGATGTCATAGCGGGCCAGCAGACGGATCAGCGATGGGCTGATCCGGCGCATCGCATAGCCCACTTTTGACTCCGCCGCGATCGGTACGACCGGCGGCCCGCTCTTGACTGCCTTGACGATCGCCTTCGCGGTGGCCTCCGGCGTGTAGTTGCGCCGGCGGTATGCGGCGTCGGCCCGTTGCCGGGCACGTTCCTGCTGATCGGCCGACATACCAGCGTAGACAGTGCTTTTCGCGATGTTGGTGTTGACGAAGCCGGGGCAGACGGCGGTGACGGTGATGCCGTCGTCCGCCAGGTCGGCACGCAGCGCTTCGCTGAACGCCAGCACAGCGGCCTTGGTTGTGCCGTAGGCGATCATCGACTTCGACGGCAGGAACGCCGCGGCGCTTGACACGTTGATGATGGTGCCGCCCTGGCCGCGGTCCACCATTTGCTGTGCGAACGAACGACTTCCGTTCAACACACCACGCAGATTGACACCCAGGATGTTGTCCCAATTCTCCGGTGTCGTCTCCAGGAATCGGCCTGCCATCCCGATCCCGGCGTTGTTGACCAGGATGTCGACCACGCCATGCTCGTTGTTGACTTGCGCGGCAAGGGCATTCATCGCCGCCTCGTCGCTGACATCGGCCTGGTACGCCGCGGCGCCGACGCCGGCCTCCCGAACCGACTTCGCGGTTTCCTGCGCCGCGGCGAGATCGCGGTCGACGATCACGACGGTTTTGACACCGTGGCGGGCCAACTCGAGGGCGGTCGCGCGCCCGATTCCGGCGCCTGCCCCGGTGATCAACGCGAGTTTGCCCCGGACGTCTCGCGGCCCGGTACGCTCGGCGCTCGCCGGCGCCGCGCCGTCGACGACGCTGTCGATCCATTCACCGGCCAGCCGGGCGATGACGTCGGGACGCGCGGTCACCACCCAGTGGCCACCCTCGATCGGAACAACTCTGCCGCCCAGCGGAATCGAGCCGGTGAACCGTTGCAGTGCGGGCGTCACGAAGATGTCCTTGCGCGGCACCAACACCTGGACCGGGACGGTCGTGTCGGGCAGCGTCACCCCGGGCGTCAGGAACGGTGCGGGCATGTTGGCCCGGTACAGATTGAGCCCGTTGACGTAGTCACCGATCGAGCGCACCGGCGCGTCAGGTCGACTCTGCGTGCTCGAGTTGCCGATACGCCCAAAAGCCTCAATAAGTTTCACTCCTACGCCGGCTCGGACCATCAGCTCCGGCAGGCCTGGGGTCAAGAAGAACCAGATGTATCCCGACGCCATGAACTGCCTGAGCACATCGGCCAGGCCGCGCGGACTGCGCGCTGACCGTAGAAACTTGCCCGCGTAATTCAGGTGCGGCCCGGAGATCGAGGTGAACGATGCGACCTTGCTCATCACCGTCTCGTCGGTGACAGCGGCCCAACTCTGAATAGAGCCCCAGTCGTGAGCCAACAGATGCACCCGGCCGACCTCCAGGCTGTCGATCACCGCGCCGATATCGGAGACCAATTGCGGGAAAACGTAACTGGCCTTGCCCGCCGGGCGGCTCGACTCTCCGGCGCCGCGAACATCGAACGCCACGAAGTTGTAGCGCCCGCCCAGACACTCGGCAACCCCGTCCCACAGATGGTGGTTGTCCGGGTAGCCGTGCACGGCCAACACGGTGGGCCGTAGCGGGTCGATCTGCGTGTAGGCATGCACGGCCAGCGTGACGCCGTCGGTGGCGGTCACCGAACTGCGGGTGGGCACGGCGGAACTACTCGCGATCATCGGATCCCTTCAGCTCAATGCGAGGCGCGTGCGGCGGGCGAGATGGCGAGGTAGTCCACCGCCCGCTCGACCCCGCCCAACTGCGACGGGTGGAATCCCGGCCAGTAGTACGCGCCGATGGCCCGAACAAACCGCAGCGGGCCAGGCACCAGACCGCGTCGCGCCGCGTTGAAGTAATCCCGCCAGCGCGGTCTGGCTCCGGGCGGTAGATCGCGGTCCACCGAGTACATGAACCGGACCCCGCGAATCCACATCAGCAGCATCATCGGCGAGACCACCAACTGCGTGCGCAGTTGGCGCCAGTAGCCGGCCCGCAGATGCTTCATCACGTCGAAGGCCACGGCCTTGTGCTCGACTTCCTCTGCGCCGTGCCAGCGCAGCATGTCCAGCATCACCGGGTCGGTGCCGATCGCGTCGTGCGCGGGGCTGTTCACAATCCACTCGCCGAGTATCGCGGTGTAGTGCTCGACCGCCGCGACGACCGATACCTGTTCGAGAAGCCAGCTGTGCTGCCGCCGCTGACTCCACCGCGGCCGGTCCCCCATCAGCTTCCCGAACAGCCAATCGATCTGGTCGGTGAACGGCGTCAGGTCGACGCCGTTGGCGGCGAAGTAGTCCAGCACGCCGGAGTGCGTCTGGGAATGCATCGCTTCCTGCCCGATGAACCCCTGCACGTCGAGCCGGAGCTGATCGTCCTTGATCAGCGGCAACGCCTTCTTGAACACGTCGACGAAGAACTCTTCGCCGGCGGGCAACAGCAGGTGCAGCACGTTGAGCACGTGGGTGGTGAACGGCTCGCCCGGTACGTAGTGCAGCGGCAGTGTGGACCAGTCGAACTCGACGTCGCGCGCCTCGAGGACCAGACGTTCGTGATCGTCCGGTGCCGCGCGACCAGGCAGGTGCGGACCGACTGCTTCGTCGTTGACCGTGAACATTGGCAGGAGCATACCCGGTACCCCCGGTATCGGGAATCCCTCGGCGCTCAGATCGGTGCCGCGCCCCGTAGGTGTTCGAAGATCAGCGACGTCTGAGTGCCCGCCACGTCGGCGTCGGCGTTGAGGTTTTCCACGACGAACGCGCGCAGGTCTTCAGTGTCGCGAGCTGCGACGTGCAGGATGAAATCGTCCGCGCCGGCCAGAAAGTAGACATCCATCACCTGAGGCTTGCGACGAATCTGCTGGATGAAGTCGCGGATCTTTCCGCGAGCATGAGATTGAAGACTGACCGAAATCATTGCCTGCAGCGGCAATCCCACCGCGGCGGGGTCGATATCGGCGTAAAAGCCGCGGATGACGCCCGACTCCACCAGTCGCCGGACGCGGCCGTGACAGGTTGACGGCGCGATATCGAGCTCCTCGGCCAGCGCGCTGTTGGTCATTCGGGCATCGGCGTGCAGCAGGCCCAGGATTCTGCGGTCGACAGCGTCCACGTCGGCCGCCCGAAGATCCTTCGACGACACGCCATGATCGACCAGTTTACTCGAAGCTTCTTCAGCCACCTCGGCATCATATAAGCGTGTCTTCGTGATAATTGCGTCGTGGTCGAACTTTCTTCACACTTGATGGCATGCACATCGGCGTTCCGACTGAGACCAAGAACAACGAATTCCGGGTGGCGATCACGCCGTCCGGAGTCACCGAGCTGACCCGCCGCGGCCACGAGGTTCTGATCCAGGCGGGTGCGGGCGAAGGCTCGGCAATCTCCGACAGCGATTTCAAGCTGGCGGGCGCAGAGCTGATCGCCACCGCTGACGACGTCTGGGCCGACGCCGATGTGGTGCTCAAAGTCAAAGAGCCGACGCCGATCGAATACTCGCGCATGCGGCGTGGGCAGACGCTGTTCACCTATCTACATTTAGCCGCATCGCGGTCATGCACGGAGGCGCTGCTGGCGTCGGGCACCACGTCGATCGCCTACGAAACCGTGCAAACCGCGGATGGCGCGTTGCCGTTGCTCGCGCCGATGAGTGAAGTCGCCGGCCGGTTGTCCGCGCAGGTCGGCGCTTACCACCTGATGCGCACCCACGGTGGTCGCGGCGTCCTGATGGGCGGCGTCCCGGGAGTCGAGCCGGCCAACGTCGTCGTGATCGGCGGCGGGACCGCCGGTTACCACGGTGCCCGGATCGCGGCGGGCATGGGCGCGGCGGTCACGGTGATCGACGTCAACCTCAACAAGCTGCGCGAGCTCGATACCGTGTTCGCCGGCCGGGTGCAGACCCGCTATTCGACGACGCTGGAGATCGAGGACGCCGTCAAAAAGGCCGACCTGGTCATCGGCGCAGTGCTGGTGCCGGGCGCGAAGGCACCGACATTGGTCTCGAATGCGCTTGTCGCGCATATGAAGCCGGGTGCGGTGTTGGTCGACATCGCGATCGATCAAGGCGGGTGCTTCGAAGACTCGCATCCCACCACTCACGACGACCCGACATTCACCGTGCACGACACAGTGTTCTACTGCGTGGCGAATATGCCGGCGGCGGTGCCCGCAACCTCCACGGTCGCGTTGACCAACGCCACGATGCCGTACGTCATCCAGCTCGCCGACCAAGGCTGGCTGGCCGCATGCCGGTCGAATCCCGCTCTTGCCAAGGGGCTTTCGACCCACGACGGCGAGTTGCTGTCCCCGCTGGTGGCCGCGGATCTGACGCTGCCGTTCACTGACCCCGCTGCCGTGCTGGCCTGACTTACGCGTTCGTGCTACACAAACCGCGTGACTTCACTAGCCGATGACACGCGCTGGATGGATGCCGTCGACCAGGCCGCCCTGGTGGCCAAAGGTGAGGTGACGCCGCTCGAGTTGCTGGAGGCGGCCATCGAGCGGATCGAACGCATCGATCCGGTGCTCAACGCGGTGGTGATTCGCTGGTTCGACCACGCCCGCGACACCGCCCGATCCGAACTGCCGGACGGGCCGTTTCGCGGCGTGCCGTTCCTGATCAAAGACCTGTTCGCCGGCTACGCCGGGCAGCGCATCAGCAACGGCAACGTCGCGCTGAAGACCGCGAATGCGATCTCGGCGGCCGACACCACGCTGGTGAGCCGCTTCCGCGATGCCGGGCTCGTCACTGCCGGCCGCACGAACAGTCCCGAACTCGGCAGCGTGCCAACCACCGAGCCGCTCGCCTGGGGTGCGACGCACAATCCGTGGGACACCACCCGCTCGCCCGGCGGATCGAGCGGCGGCTCAGCGGCCGCCGTCGCCAGCGGCATGGTCCCGTTCGCGCACGCCAGCGACGGCGGCGGCTCCATTCGCATTCCGGCATCATGCTGCGGATTGGTCGGCTTGAAGCCCAGCCAGGGCCGGATCTCGTTAGGTCCGATCCGCGACGAGACCGCGCTCTCGGTCGAACTATGCGTCAGCCGCACCGTGCGTGACACCGCAACTCTGCTCGACGCGGTGCGCGGACCCGCTATCGGCGACACCGTGATCGCGCCGGCTCCGTCACGTCGCTACGTCGACGAGCTCGACAGCGACCCAGGACGATTGCGGATCGGTCTGCTCGACCACCACCCGCACGGCGGCGCCGTCGCGCCGGAATGCGCAGCGTCCGCCCGGTCTGTCGGCACGCTGCTCGAATCATTCGGCCACACAGTCGAATTGGCGTGGCCGGCCGCGCTCGAGGACACCACCTTACGGTTGCACTTCGCCACGCTGTGGTGTACCAACATGGGCGTCGGCCTGAAACGATTCGAAGAACAGCTCGGACGATCCCTCGCCGCAGACGAATTCGAGCCGATGAATCGCGTGCAAGCCGACGTCGCCGCGCAATTCAGCGCGGTCGACTACGCACTCGCGTTCTCCGCAGCGACCCACTTCCGTCGCGCATTACAGGCCTGGTGGGCCGACGGCTGGGACCTGTTGCTCACCCCGACCGTCGCCGAGCTTCCGATCCCGCTCGGCACCATCGCGAACGACCCGGACAACCCGATGGCCGTCGTGGAGCGCGCTTTCCAATTCATCCCGTTCACGCCGCCGTTCAACATGAGCGGCCAGCCTGCGATCAATATTCCGGTCGAGTGGACCGACGCCGGGCTACCGGTCGGCGTGCAGTTGGTGGCCGGCTATGGCCGCGAAGACGTTCTGCTGCAGGTGGCGAGCCAATTGGAAACCGGCAAACCGTGGGCGCATCGCACGCCGGAGGTGTGACCTATACCTGGCCGAGCGTGGTGACGATGTCCTTCGCCGGCCCGGCGACTGCCTGCCGATACGCCGTTCCCGCCCACAGATTGGTGCCGTGCGGGTCTTCCAGGTAAGCCGAAGCTTTACGGATCGGCGAGGTCATCTGGTTGACCTCCGGATAGCCCAGCGGTGCGATGTTGTCGAAGATGCGGGTGAATTCGTTCTCCAGGCCGCGCGCATAACGGCCCGAGAATGCCCGCGTGACAACGGTGCTGATGAACTCGGGGTGCTGCAGGGCGGCGCGGTGTGCGGTGTTGGTCCCGGCTTCGTCGGCCAGCAGCAACGCTGTTCCCAGCTGTGCGGCCACCGCTCCCCGGTTCAACACGGCCGCCACGTCTTCGGTGGTGCCGATACCGCCGGCCGCGATGAGTGGAACGTCGTGCGCGTTGCGGATCCGGGCCAGCAATGTGTACAACGACTCGTTGCCGGGCTCCATATCCGGAGCGAACGTGCCGCGGTGCCCGCCGGCATCCGGACCCTGCACGATCAGCCCGTCCGCGCCGGCCGCGAGCGCCACGCCGGCCTCGTACGCCGACGTCACGGTAACGAACAGCAGCATCCCCAGCGCGCCGAACCAGCGCAACACATCCGGCGACGGCGCGCCGAAGGTGAATGACACCATCTCGGGTCGCAGATCGGCCACGACCTCGAGCTTCTGCTGCCATCCGTCGTCGTCGCCGAACTGGGGGTAACCCACCTCGACCCCGTAATGCTCAGCCAGCTCGTCGAGCGCCTCCGCGTAGTGATCCAGCGCGAAGACGTCGGCGACGCTGGGTTGCGGCACGAAGAGGTTGACGCCGAGCGGTCCGGTGGTCGCGGCGCGTGCGGTTGCGATGTCGTGGGCGAGACGCTCAGCGCTCACATACCCGCTCGGCAGAAACCCCAAGCCGCCGGCGTTGGACACCGCGGCTGCCAGCTCAGGCGTCCCGGGACCGCCCGACATCGGCGCACCCACGATCGGGACATCGAGATCCCAGAATCCGAGTACCATGACGCTACCCTGTCATCGCCCGAAGTGGTTGTGGCAGAGATCGTTTTGATGGATACGGACCGAGAACGGCCGCGCCATAGGGGTTGCCGAGCAGTCGGTGTGCGACCGCGTTGACTTCGTCCAGGGTGACCTCATCGAGCTCCTGCAGCGTCCGGTCGATACTTCGATGCTCAGCGTAGTTTAGTTCGCCACGGCCGATGCGATGCATCCGCGAACTCGAGTCCTCCAGACCGAGCACCAGCCCGCCGCGCAGCGAACCCTTGGCGATCCGGCATTCCGACTCGGTGATGCCGTCGCGCGCCACCTCCTGCAGGACGTCGGCGGTCACCCGCGCGACTTCAGCGAACCGCTCGGGCAGGCATGCGGCGTACACCGACAGCGCGCCGGTGTCAGAGAACATGTCTTGCGACGAGTAGACCGAGTACGCCAACCCCCGTGACTCCCGAACCTGTTGGAACAAGCGGGAACTCAGGCCACCTCCGAGCGCGGTGTTGAGCACCGACAGCGCCCAGCGATGCTTCCAGTGCCGGCCCGGCGTTCGGACCCCGAGGTAGACGTGGGTCTGCTCGGCATCTCTGTTGGCCAACGCCAACCGCGGACGGCCGGTGACCCTGCCGGTGCCCTTGCGTGGCGGTACAGCACGATTGCCGCGGACCAACCGCGGGCCGAAGCGCTCGCGCACCATCGCCACCACGTCGTCGTGGTTGACGTTGCCGGCCACCGCGACCACCATGCGCTCCGGGGTGTAGCGGCGCAGATGAAACGAATGCAGTTGTGCGCGCGTCATGTCCGACACCGATTGCACGCTGCCGATCACCGGACGGCCGACCGGGTGATCGCCGAACACCGCCGACAGGAACTGGTCGGCCAGCGCGTCCTCGGGGTCGTCGTCGCGCATCGCGATCTCCTCGAGGACGACGTCACGTTCAACCTCGACATCGTCGACGGCGCAGCGCCCGTTGAGCACCACGTCGCTGACCAAGTCGACCGCCAACTCGAGGTCGTTGTCGAGCACGTGCGCGTAGTAGCAGGTGTGCTCCTTGGCGGTGAATGCGTTGAGCTCACCGCCGACCGCGTCCACCGCCTGCGCGATGTCGACCGCGGTACGCGTCGGCGTCGACTTGAACAGCAGATGCTCGAGGAAGTGCGCGGCGCCGGCCACCGTGGGCCCTTCGTCGCGCGATCCGACGCCCACCCACACTCCGACCGAGGCAGAGCGCACCGCAGGAAGATATTCGGTGACCACTCGCAATCCGCCCGGCAGGGTGGTACGGCGGAACGCGGACGACGGTTCGGCAGAATGCCTTCCGCGGCGCAGCGATCTCCCGTTAACGGGAGGTACCCCCAGCGTCCCTCCCAGGCTAGCTGCTGGCCGTCGCGGCATCTGCTGGCGCGGTCTCCGGGCTGGCGACTGGTTCACCATCGCCGGCCGCTCCGGCTGCATCGTCGTCCACCACGACCAGCGAGATCTTGCCCCGCTTGTCGATATCGGCGATCTCCACGCGAAGCTTGTCACCGACGTTCACCACGTCTTCGACCTTGGCGATGCGCTTGCCCCTGCCGAGCTTGGAGATGTGCACCAGCCCGTCACGGCCAGGCAGCAGTGAGACGAATGCGCCGAAATCGGTTGTCTTGACCACGGTTCCGAGGAACCGCTCGCCGGTCTTGGGCAGCTGCGGGTTGGCGATCGCGTTGATCTTGTCGATCGCGGCCTGCGCCGACGGGCCGTTGGTGGCACCGACGAACACAGTGCCGTCGTCCTCGATGGAGATCTGAGCGCCGGTCTCCTCGGTGATGGAATTGATCATCTTGCCCTTGGGGCCGATGACCTCACCGATCTTGTCGACCGGCACCTTGATGGTGGTCACCACCGGCGCGTACGGGCTCATCTGGTCGGGCTCGTCGATCGCCTCGGCCATCACCTCGAGAATGGTCAGACGCGCATCCTTGGCCTGCGCGAGCGCACCCGCGAGCACCTGGGAGGGAATACCGTCGAGCTTGGTGTCCAGCTGCAGCGCCGTCACGAAGTCCTTGGTTCCCGCGCACTTGAAGTCCATGTCGCCGAAAGCGTCCTCAGCACCGAGGATGTCGGTGAGCGTGACGAAGCGACGCTCGGTCTTACCGTCAACCTCGACGTCGTCGGAGACCAGGCCCATCGCGATGCCCGCGACCGGCGCCTTCAGCGGCACACCGGCGTTCAGTAGCGACAGCGTGGACGCGCAGACCGAACCCATCGACGTGGAGCCGTTGGAGCTCAACGCTTCTGAGACCTGACGGATGGCGTACGGGAACTCCTCGACGCTCGGCAGCACCGGCATCAGGGCCCGCTCGGCCAACGCGCCGTGCCCGATCTCACGTCGCTTGGGCGAACCCACGCGCCCGGTCTCGCCGGTGGAGAACGGCGGGAAGTTGTAGTGGTGCATGTAGCGCTTGGAAGTCTCCGGCCCCAGCGAGTCGATCTGCTGGGCCATCTTGACCATGTCGAGCGTGGTCACACCCAGGATCTGGGTTTCGCCGCGCTCGAACAGTGCGCTGCCGTGTGTCCGCGGCACGACGGCGACCTCGGCTGACAACGCGCGGATGTCGGTGATGCCGCGACCGTCGATGCGGAAGTGGTCGGTCAGGATGCGCTGGCGCACAAGCTTTTTAGTCAGCGATCGGAATGCCGCGCTGACCTCTTTCTCGCGGCCCTCGTAGGTGTCGGCGAGCCGCGCGAGCACCTCGGCCTTGAGCTCTTCGGTGCGCTGGTCGCGTTCGGCCTTGCCGCTGATGGTCAGCGCCTTGGCCAGCTCGTCGGTGGCCACCGAGGACACCGAGTAGTAGACGTCGTCCTGGTAGTCGGGGAACACCGGATACTCGGCGGTTTCCTTGCCGGCCGCATCGGCCAGCTCCTGCTGCGCGGTACACAACGCAGCGATGAACGGCTTGGCGGCCTCAAGGCCTTCCGCCACAACGCTTTCGGTCGGGGCACCGGCGCCGCCGGCGATCAGATCGATGACGTTGTCGGTGGCCTCGGCCTCGACCATCATGATCGCGACATCGTCGCCCGCCTTGCGACCCGCCACGACCATGTCGAACACCGCGTCTTCGAGCTGCTCAACGGTGGGGAACGCCACCCACTGGCCGTTGATGAGCGCGACACGCACGCCGCCGACGGGACCGGAGAACGGCAGCCCGGAAATCTGGGTGGACGCCGATGCGGCGTTGATGGCCAGCACGTCGTACAGGTCCTTGGGATCCAGGCTCAGGATCGTGACCACGACCTGGATCTCGTTACGCAGGCCCGAGACGAACGTCGGGCGCAGCGGCCGGTCGATGAGCCGGCAGGTCAGGATCGCGTCGGTGGACGGCCTGCCCTCGCGCCGGAAGAACGAACCGGGAATGCGCCCGGCGGCATACATGCGCTCCTCGACGTCGATCGTCAACGGGAAGAAGTCGAAGTGGTCTTTCGGGTTCTTGCTGGCGGTGGTCGCCGACAGCAACATGGTCTCGTCGTCGAGATAGGCGACGACGGAACCGGCGGCCTGCTTGGCCAGCCGGCCGGTCTCGAAACGGATGGTGCGGGTGCCGAAGCTCCCGTTGTCAATGACGGCGGTCGACTCGAACACGCCCTCGTCAATTTCTGCTACAGACATATGCGTCCGTGCGGCCTCTCTGGATCTATTCAGCTATTTCGCGTGGGCACGCAAAACCCGAATGGTTCCAGGACAATTCGCAGGTTCGCCAGAAGTCCGAATGCGGCGACGGCCGTCGATCGAAGCGGCCGAGCTGGCCCCCGATTCGGGGAGCACGGCAGCCACTACCGAAGACCGCGCGATACAGACTTGTCGTCCTTCGAAGTCCTGTTGTGCCTCGCTGGAACGGTGCGCGCGGTTCACGCGCCCCGCACCTCGTTCGGGCCGACTAGGCCCAAAACACTGTTGACTCTACACGCCGACCTGGCAGTTCTTCGCCCCGGCGACGATGCGGGCCGGCACGGCCCGTTGCGGAGCCGGGCCACCAAGCACCGCCTCGGCGGTTGTGCAGGCGGCGCCGGGTCAGCGGCGCAGACCCAGGCGCTCGATCAGCGAGCGGTAGCGCTCGACGTCGAGCTGTGCGACGTACTTGAGCAGACGGCGGCGCCGTCCGACCAACAGCAGCAGCCCGCGCCGCGAGTGGTGGTCGTGCTTGTGGAGCTTCAGGTGCTCGGTGAGGTCGGCGATCCGCCTGGTCAGCAGGGCGACCTGCGCCTCAGGGGAACCGGTGTCCGTCTCGTGCAGGCCGTAGGAGCCCAGGATTTCTTTTTTCTGCTCGGCGTTAAGCGCCACGAATTATCTCCATCAATCGGTCCGCGATCAGTGCTTCAGGCTGCGGCCGCCGCGAACTGCAGCACGCGCCGTGTCGCCGGGAAGTTTAGCAGCGGGACGCCGTCGAGCCTGAATCCGCAGCTCAGGTCGCAGAAAGTAGGTTCCGCGCGCGATCGGTGTCGTTGCGCATCGCGTCGACCAGGTCACCGATCGATCCGAACTTCTCCTGGCCCCGGATCCGCGCGACGAAATCCAACGCCACGTGCTGGCCGTACAGGTCGGCGGCGGTGTCGAGCACGAACGCCTCGACGGTCCGGGTGCGTCCGGAGAAGGTCGGGTTGGTGCCCACCGACACCGCGGCCTGGTAACGCTCGCCCGGCACCACGGTCCCGGTCACCGGGCCGTGGCCCAGAACGGTGAACCAGGCGGCATACACGCCGTCAGCGGGGATGGCCGAGTGCATCGGCGGGGCGACGTTGGCGGTCGGAAAACCCATCTCGGTACCGCGCCCGTCGCCGCGGACCACCACGCCTTCCACCCGGTGTGGACGGCCCAGCGCCTCGGCGGCCGCGACCACGTCGCCGGCGTCGACGCAGGATCGGATGTAGGTCGACGAGAACGTGACGGTCTCGGTGTCATGGTGCTCGGACACCAATGACATCGCTTCCACGGCGAATCCGAACCGCTCCCCGGCGCGGCGCAGCGTATCGACGGTCCCTGCGGCCTTCTTGCCGAAGGTGAAGTTCTCCCCCACCACGACCTCGACCACATGCAGGTTCTCCACCAACAACTCGTGGACGTATCGCTCCGGCGTGAGTTTCATGAAATGCGTGGTGAACGGCATCACCAGGAACACGTCGACGCCGAATTCCTCGGCGAGCTCGGCCCGACGGGTCAGCGTCGTCAGCTGAGCGGGGTGGCTGCCCGGGTGGACCACTTCCATCGGGTGCGGGTCGAAGGTCATCAACACCGTCGGCACCCCGCGGGCGCGGCCCGACTTCACCGCATGCTCGATCAGCTCGGCATGCCCGCGGTGCAGACCGTCGAACACCCCGATGGTGAGCACGCACCTACCCCAGTCTGTGGGTATCTCGCTCTGCCCCCGCCACCGTTGCACACCAGTCAGCCTACGACTCCAGGTAGCGCGCGGTCGTGCGCTAGCCGCAGATCAGGTGAGGATTGCTTAAACTTCCGTTGTGCGCCCTGCCGACGAGCCCAACGAGCTCACCGCGGTTGCCCAGGACTATTTGAAGGTCATCTGGAACGCCCAGGAGTGGTCGCTGGACAAGGTCAGCACCAAGATGCTGGCCGAGAAGCTCGGGGTATCGGCCAGCACCGCATCGGAATCGATCCGCAAACTCGCCGAGCAGGGCCTGGTCGACCACGAGAAGTACGGTGCGGTCACGTTGACCGAGTCGGGGCGACGGGCGGCGCTGGCGATGGTGCGACGTCACCGGCTGCTGGAGGCCTTCCTGGTGACCGAGCTGGGCTATGGCTGGGACGAGGTTCATGACGAGGCCGAGGTGCTCGAGCATGCGGTGTCCGACCGGCTGGTGGCGCGCATCGACGCCAAGCTGGGTTTTCCCCAGCGTGATCCGCACGGCGACCCGATCCCGGGTTCGGACGGGCAGGTGCCCACCCCGCCGGCTCGCCAGCTGTGGTCCTGCGGTGACGGTGACACGGGCACGGTGGCGCGGATATCCGACAAGGACCCCGAGATGCTGCGCTACTTCGACAGCATCGGCATCAGCCTCGACTCGCGGCTGCGGGTGCTCACCCGGCGTGAATTCGCCGGGATGATCTCCGTCGCGGTCGAGTCAGCGGTCGACGGTCCCACCACGGTGGACTTGGGAAGCCCTGCAGCTCAAGCAATTTGGATGGTCGCGGGCTAGCGGCCGCGGCTACCGGTCGACCAGCTGCTTGCGCAGCACTTTGCCGGTCTCGTTGCGTGGTAGCTGATCGATGAACACCACGTCACGGGGAATCTTGTGCCGCGCCAGGTGGGCACGCACGTACGACTTGAGCTCGTCGGCGTCCACGTCTTCGCGCCGCACAACGAAAGCGGCCAATCGCTTACCGAATTCGGCGTCGTCGACACCCACCACCGCGGCTTCGATGATGCCCGGATGGTCAGCGAGCAGGTTCTCGACCTCCAATGGAAAGACGTTCTCACCGCCGGAGACGATCATGTCGTCGTCGCGGCCATCGACGAACCACAAGCCGGTCTCGTCGAAATGCCCAGTGTCACCGGTGGATAGCCGCAGGGCCCGAAACGCCCGCACCGCCTCATCGGGCCGCCGTAGGTCGACCATGCCGCGTTGCGCGAGCACCCGGGCCGCGGCTAGTCGATCGCGTACCTGAGCCAGTCCGGACAGCTTCATGCGCTGTCGGCGTCGGCGACCGTCGAGCGCAGGAAGTGCCCGGCGACCTGCAAGCTGGTGAGCCCCGCGCCACGCGGCCACAGCCAGTAGCCGTGCATCAGACCCGGCCACAACTGCTCCTCGCAGCGACCGCCCAACTCCACCACCTGCTTGACGAAAGCCTCCGCATCTGCCCGCATGACTTCCCTTGACCCGAAGTGTATTTGGATCGGAGGCAAATTGGACAAGTCGGCATTCAACAGGCACAGCCGGGGATCTTGATCGTCGTGGTCACCGACGTACAGCGCCACAGCGCGTCTGGCCGTGCGCGGGTCCAGCGGCTGAGCCCGCACCCGCGGGTCGGCGATACAGGCCCGGTACGACGGATCGATCAGTGGTCCGAACAGCGCGAGCGCCGCCGGTAACGGCAACCCTTCGGCGCGTAGCCGCACCGCAAGTGCGACCGCAAGATGCCCGCCGGCCGAGTCCCCGGCGACGACGATCTTCGCCGGATCATGTCCCTGCGCCAGCAGCCAGCGGTAGGCGGCGAATGCATCGTCTTCGGCTGCGGGAAAAGGATGCTCCGGCGCGAGCCGGTAGTCGACGGTGAACGTCGGCATGCCGGAGTATTCGGACAGATGCGAGGCGAACCCGCGATGGGTACGAGATGAGCAGATCAGGTACCCGCTTCCGTGCAGGACCAAGACCACCCCGGCTGCGGCCACGCTGTCCTGGGCCTCAGGGGCCCAGGCCCACTCTCCCCGAACGGGTGTGGAGACCGGCTCGACCCGGACACCTGGCACCACCGGGGCGGTGCGGGCGATCAGATAGTCCGCCGCCGGACGCAGCCCGGTGAACAACCATTGTTGCGACACCAGCACGTTGAGCATGAGGTTGAGGGTCAGCCGCGACACCGGAACGTAGGTCAGCCGGTCGATCAGGGTGATCGATCTGCGCCGCAGCACCTTTGCTGTCGTTCGGACGCTCATCCGGCGAGTAGCCCCCTCGCGATGTGGGTTACCTGAACTTCATTGCTGCCGGCATAGATCATCAACGACTTCGCATCGCGCGCCAACTGTTCGACCCGGTACTCGGCCATGTAACCGTTGCCGCCGAACAGTTGCACGGCGTCCATCGCCACGTCAGTGGCGGCCTCCGATGAATACAGCTTGATCGCCGATGCCTCCGCCAGCGACGGCGATTTACCGGCCTGAGCTTTCTCCAGCGTCTGAAACACCATGTTCTGCACGTTGATCCGGGCGACTTCCATCTTGGCCAGCTTGAGCTGGATCAGTTGGAACTGGCCGATGTTCTTGCCCCACAAGGTGCGGCTCTTCGCGTAGTCGATGCAAAGCCGGTGGCATTCGTTGATGATGCCCAACGACATCAGCGCGACGCCGAGCCGCTCGGCGGCGAAGTTCGCCCGCGCGCTGTCGCGGCCATCCCCTCCGGCATGCTGTTCGGTCTCGCCGAGTAGTCGGTCGGGCGTCAGACGGACGTTGTCGAAGAAGAGTTCGCCGGTCGGCGACGACATCATGCCCATCTTCTTGAATGGCTTGCCCTGGGTGAAGCCCGGCATGCCGGCTTCGAGCACGAACGCCAACACCGGCCGGTTGCGCCGGTCGGCCGAGCCGTCGTCGAGCTTCGCGTAGACCACCAGCACATCGGCATACGGACCGTTGGTGATGAAGGTCTTCGAGCCGTTGAGGATGTAGTCGTCACCGTCCCGCTTGACCGTTGTCTTCATCCCGCCGAACGCGTCCGAGCCGGAGTCCGGCTCGGTGATCGCCCACGCGGCGATCTTCTCGAGCGTCATCAAATCCGGCAGCCAACGCTCCTTTTGGGCCAAGGTGCCGCGACTCATGATGGTTGCCGCGCCAAGCCCGAGGCTGACACCGACCGCGCTGAGCAAGCCCAGGCTGACCCCGGCCAGTTCGGCGATCAGCACCGCGGCCATCGACGCCTGCGGCCCCAGCCCACCCAGCCCGGCCGGCGACCGCTTTTCGCCACCGGATTGCAGCTTTGCCCGCTCCTTGTCCAGCATCGTCTTGACCGCTTCTGCGGCAAGCACATCCAGGCCGAACTCGCTGAACAGTTTGCGCGCTATCGGATACGGCGACAGCTCACCGGTCTCCAGCGCGTCGAGGTGCGGGCGGATCTCCTTGTCGATGAAACCGCGCACCGCGTCCCGCATGATCAGGTCGGTGTCAGACCATTCGAACATCGTCTACGCCCCGATCACTGTGGCAGCCGGGCGGCGATGTCGTCGATCACCCACGGTCCGTCCGTCTCGATGGTCTCGGTGTCGTGCCAACCGGACAGCGCCGAAATCGCGCCGCCCTGAACGGCGTACACCTTGCCGGTGATCGGACACTTCTCGGTTGCCAGGTAAGCCACCAGCGGCGAGATGTTCGCCGGGCTGAACAGATCGAGCTCGCCCTCGTCGGGTTCGCTCATCAGCGACCCCATGCCGGGCGTGGCCAATGTGAGCCTGGTGCGGGCGATCGGCGCGATCGCGTTCACCCGCACGCCGTAACGCTCCAGCTCTTCGGCGGCGATCAGCGTCATGGCCGCGATGCCCGCTTTGGCGGAGCCGTAATTCGCCTGACCGGCATTCGGAATCGTCACACCGGAGCCGGATGCGGTGTTGATCACCGCGGCAAGAGGTTGATCACCGGCCTTGGACTGCGCTTTCCAGTAAGCGGCAGCATGATGCAGCATCGCGAAATGGCCCTTCAGGTGCACGGCGATGACCGAGTCCCACTGAGCTTCCGCCATGCCGGCGATGAACGAGTCGCGCAGGATGCCCGCGTTGTTGACCAACACGTCAAGCCGCCCGAACTCGTCAATCGCTTGCCGCACAGCGCTTTCCGCACCGCTCCAGGTGGCGATGTTCTCGGTGTTGGCCACCGCGGTGCCACCGGCGGCCACGATCTCATCGGCCACCTCGTGAGCCGGGCCGCTGTCGGCGCCCTCACCTTCGTTACTCCCGCCCAGATCGTTCACGACGATCTTGGCCCCTTCTCTGGCGAACAGCAATGCGTGTTCGCGTCCGATGCCGCGGCCTCCGCCGGTGATCACGGCAACCCGTCCTTCTAATGCACCCACGCACGTCTCCTATCTATCGCTGATCTCGGCCAAGCCGTCGGTGATGACGAAGTCACCGCCGCGCGCTGTCTCGAAGGCATAAGTCGTTTGGCCGTCGCCCTGAGATTTCGTCCAGATGCGGGTCTCGAGGTCGTCACCGGGCAGCACCGGCTTCGAGAACCGCACCGCAAACCGCTTGAGCCGGGTCACATCCGAGTCGGCGAGCTCGGTGAGCACCGCCCACGAGGTGAATGCCATCGTGCACAGGCCGTGGGCGATGATGCCGGGCAGGCCGGCGTCTCGGGCTACTTCTTCATCCAGATGGATCGGCATCGGATCGCCCGCTGCCGGTGAGTAGCGGAACGTCTGGTCATTGTCGATGTGCTGGATGACCTTGGCCGTTGGCGCGGTGTTGCGCAACGCGTCGTCGAACTTGTGGTCCGGGCTGAGCTCACCGACGGTCTTGCCTACGGACAGGCCCCGGACGAACGTTGTGACGTACTGCTCGTTGACCAATTCGCCGTCCTCGGTGCGACATTCGATCACGATCGCGGCGCGGGTGCCTTTCTCCAGTCCCTGGTATCCGATCATCTTGGCGCGCGAGACCAGCTTGTCGTCTGGGTGAATCGGGCGGTGAAAGTGGAAGTCCTGCTCCCCGTGAACGATTCGCGGAATCGCCTCGATAGGCATCACTTCGACAGCCGGGGTGAGAAGAGCCTCGAAGACGGGCACGATCGCGAACACCGGCGGTGCAACGTCCCCGCTGCGATGCGCCTCGATCGGGTCGTTGGTGGCGGCCGCGTATTCCGCGAGGCGCTCTCGGGTGACGTCGAATCGCTCGTCCTCGGTCCAGCGATACAAGCCAGTGTCGTCAAACTCCAGTGTTTCGGTCATCTGAGGCCCTAGGCCGCCGCTGAGGCCAGGGCGTCGAGCTGGTCCAGTGTCTTGGCCAGTTGCCTTGCGCCGTCCTTCTCCACCGCTTTGCCGAGTGCGCCCTTGATCATCGCACCTTCGAAATCACCGAATACCGAGAAAACAGAACCACTCTCAGCCGGCTCGATCGTGAAGGTGAACTGGGCCTTGACGCCGGCCATCCCGGTGCCCGACAGCACCAGCGTCCGCGGGGCGTCGACCGAGTCGATCGTCCATTCGATTTTGTTGGCCATACCCAGCATCACGATCTTGGCCGTCAGCATGGCACCCTCGGTGACCGTGGCCGGCGGGTCTTGCAGCCACTTCTCGTGAACGGTGAACCACTTGTCCCAATGGGCAAGATCGGTGACGGTGCCCCACAGCGCTTCCGGCGCCGCGGACAGTTCCCGGGTGGCTTCGATGTGTCCCACAATCACTCCTCTTTCTGTGCTTCTTCGACGGTGTCGGTGCGCTAGCGCTCGGCGCGCTGATATGCGGTGACGACGGCTGCGCCGCCGAGTCCGATGTTGTGCTGAAGCGCCGCGGTCACGTTGTCCACTTGGCGTTTGTCGGCCGCGCCGCGTAGCTGCCAGGTCAGCTCGGCGCACTGCGCCAACCCGGTTGCTCCCAGCGGATGGCCCTTGGAGATCAGGCCACCGGACGGGTTGACCACCCACCGCCCGCCGTAGGTGACGTCGCCGTTGTCGATCAGCTTGGGCGCCTCGCCCTCGCCGCACAGGCCGAGCGCCTCATAGAGCAGCAATTCGTTGGCGGAGAAGCAGTCGTGCAGCTCGATCACCTGGAAATCTGTGGGCCCCAGACCGGATTGGTCGTAAACGCGTTGCGCGGCTTCGATATTCATGTGGTAGCCGATGAGCCCCTTGGCGGTGCCGTCGAAGCTGTTGGCGAAGTCGGTGGTCATGGCCTGCCCGACGATCTCCACCGCTTGACCGGCCAGACCGTGCTTGTCGACGAAGCCCTCGGAGGCCAGGATCGCCGCGCCGGACCCGTCCGACGTCGGCGAGCACTGCAGTTTGGTCAGCGGGTCATAGATCATCCGCGAGCCCAGGATGTCGTCGAGTGTGTAGGCCTCCTGGAACTGCGCGTACGGATTGTTGACCGAATGCTTGTGGTTCTTGTAGCCGATCTTGGCGAAATGCTCTGCGGTGCTGCCGTACTCCTTCATGTGCTCGCGGCCCGCGGCCCCGAACATCCACGGCGCTACCGGGAAGAGCACCTCGGAGATCTCGGCCATCGCCAAGACGTGCTTGTCCATCGGGTTGGTGCGGTCGTCGTAGGTCGACTCCAGCGATCCGGGCTTCATCTTCTCGAAACCGAGTGCGATCGTGCAGTCGGCAAGTCCGCCACGAATCGCCTGCGCTGCAAGGTACAACGCGGTCGATCCGGTCGAGCAGTTGTTGTTGACGTTGACGATCGGGATCCCGGTGATGCCCAATTCGTACAGCGCCCGCTGGCCGGACGTCGACTCGCCGTAGACGTAGCCGACGTAACCCTGCTCGACCGTTGAGTAGTCGATGCCGGCGTCCTCGAGCGCCTTGGTGCCGGATTCGCGGGCCATGTCGGGGTAGTCCCAGTTCTCCCGGCGACCGGGCTTTTCGAACTTCGTCATCCCGACGCCGACGACGTAGACCTTCTGTGACATCGCTTCCCCTTTCGCGGCGCTGCGGCCGGCTGGTCAAAAAGATACACACCTGATTGTATCTTTGCAATGACGCCGCGAAGGGCCACGCGCCCCTCGGCGTCGCAGGGTTCAGGCAGGCGATTCTGCTGCCGGCAGTCCGGCCGCGATGATCCGCAGGTGCTCGCAGGCCCGCTCCCACCGTCGCCGCACTCGATCCGAATCACGGTCCACGAAGCTGTTCAGCAAGATGCCGCGCAGTGCGTCCATCGCCGTGTAGACGAAGTTGCGCAGCTCTTTTTGCACGGCGTGGTCCGGCACCAGCTGGGCGATCGCCGCGATCAGGGTGCTGTTCACCACCGGCTCCACTCTCTCTATGTGCGCGGCCAAGACGTCATCGGTGCGCGCTGCGACCCAAAGTTCAACGGTGGCAATGAACATCGGACCCTGGTGGGCTTCCCACAGGAACTCCAGCACCGCCGAAACCGGGTCGCTGCTGGCCTGGACGCGACCGAACTCGCGGATCGCCCCTTGCGCCCGTTGCTGAGCGAGATGCTCGATGGCTGCGACTACCAAGTCTTCTTTGGATCTAAAGTGATGGATCTGCGCTCCCCGGGTGACACCGGCGAGCTCCGCGACGCGCGGCGTGGTGGTTCCGGCGTAGCCGTAGGTGACCAGGCATTCGATGGTGGCGTCGAGCAGACGCGTCCGCATGGCGGCGCTGCGCTCTGCTTGCGTCCGCCGAACTGGTCGTTCGCTGACCTCGGCCACCCACCCACCTTTCCGATTAACTTACATTCCGACTGGAATGTTACCTGACAACGCCGGATGGTGGACGCTAAAGCGTCGACGGGCGGATCACGACGACCGACCTGGTCCTCGACCCGTCGTCCCGCAACAGCGCGATGACCTTGCCGCCGGTGTGCGCGGCATAGACACCGTCGATGCCGGCCGCGGTCAGCGCGCGGCCGTTGGCGGCGGCGTCGGCTTCCACATCGGTGAGCTGTCGATGAGGAAACAACAGCAGGCACGCGTCGTCGAGGGTCAGGCTCAGCGCGGGATGAGCGGCCAGGTCCTCCAGCGTGCGGGCCAGGTCCAGACCGAACCGGCCGACCCGGGTGCGCCGCAGGGCAGTCAGGTGACCGCCCACCGCTAACGCTTCGCCGACGTCGCGCGCCAATGCGCGAATGTAGGTGCCCGACGAACAGTCCACCTCGACGTCGACGTCGACCAATTGCTCGTGGCGACGCACCGCCAACACCTCGAACCGGTCGATGCGCACCGGCCGGGCGGCCAATTCCACGGTGCGGCCCTCGCGGGCCAGGCGGTAAGCCCGTTGACCGTCGACCTTGATCGCGCTGACCGCCGACGGGACCTGCGCGATGTCGCCGCGCAATTCGGCAATCGCCGACTCGATCGCGTCATCTGTCACGCCCTGCGCCGAAACCTGCTGCGTGACAACTCCTTCTGCATCCTCAGTCGACGTGGTTTGGCCCAGCCGGATGGTGGCTGCATAGGACTTAAACGTCTCGGTCACCAGGCCCAGGATTTTCGTAGCGCGCTCGACACCGATCACCAGGACACCGGTGGCCATCGGGTCCAGCGTCCCGGCATGGCCCACCCGGCGGGTGCCGAAGATGCGGCGGCAGCGGCCGACCACGTCATGGCTCGTCATGCCGGCCGGCTTGTCGACGACGACAAGACCCGCGTTCACAGCGTGATGGCTGTCAAGACCAGACCCCGGTTCACCGACCAGCGTCCCGCCAGCGAACTCAGCGGCGGACCGGACAGCGTGGCGCCGTCGATCAATATCGTGGATTCGAACGACCCTGCCGACCCCGATCCGTCGACTTCGAACGTGATGTGCGCGTCTTCGAAACCCAGCCAACGCTTGGTCAGCGGGAACCACGCTTTATACGTTGCTTCCTTGGCGCAGAACAGGATGCGATCCCAGTGCACACCGGCGGGCAGCGCCGCGAGTTCATGGCGCTCGGCCGGCAGGCTGATCGCGTCCAGCACACCGTCGGGCAATACGTCATGCGGTTCGGCGTCGACACCCACCGAACGCACAACACCCGCGCGCCCCACCACCGCGCCGCGAAAGCCGGTGCAGTGCGTGAGGCTGCCGACCACGCCGTCGGGCCAGCACGGCTCGCCCTTCTCCCCCTTGAGGATCGGCGCTGGCGGAAACCCGATCTCGCCCAAGGCGATACGCGCGCAGTACCGCACGGTGACAAACTCGTTGCGCCGCTTGGCCACCGACCGGGCGATCAACGGTTCTTCTTCGGCCAATGGCGCCAATCCTGGTGGATCGGAATACAACTCGGCACAGGCCAGGTCTTCGATGCGCGGCAGCACCGCAGACATCAACGTGGTCAGCGTCATGCGGCTACCGCTGCCGCAGGCGCTCGCGGAACTGCTGTGCCTGCGCCTTCATTTCGGGCGTGATGACGAAGTGACCACCGAAGTCGTTGAGGAAACCGGGCGCGTACTGCGGGTCGGGCAGCACCTGGCGCAGCCAGCTGTACGGTTTGCGTCGGCGCCACTCCCGTGGGTAACCGACCGACACCTCTTCGAAGCGGACCTCGTCATACCACGTGGTGCGCGGTATGTGCAGATGCCCGTAGACCGAACACACCGCGTTGTAGCGGGTGTGCCAGTCGGCGGTCTCGGTGGTGCCACACCACAGCGAGAACTCCGGCAGAAACAGCGCGTCGCATGGTTGGCGCACCATCGGAAAGTGGTTGACCAGCACCGTGGGCGTCATCCAGTCCAGCTCGTCGAGCCGCTTGCGGGTGGCGGCCACCCGGTCGTGGCACCATGCCTCCCGGGTCGGGTAGGGCTGCGGTGAGAGCAGGAACTCGTCGGTGCACACGACGTTGCGCTCCCGCGCGATCGCCAGCCCCTCGGCTTTGGTGGTCGCGCCCCGCGGCAAGAACGAATAGTCGTAGAGCAGGAACAGCGGCACGATGGTCGCCGGGCCACCCCGCTCGGTCCACACCGGGAACGGGTGCTCCGGGGTGACGACGCCGAGTTCGTCGCAGATGTTGACCAGATAGTCGTAGCGGTCCCGACCGAAGACCTGCACCGGGTCTTTGTTGGTGGTCCACAGCTCGTGGTTGCCCGGCACCCAGATCACCTTGGCGAATCGTCGGCGCAGCAGGTCCAGCGCCCACCGGATCTCGTCGGTGCGCTCGGCGACGTCGCCGCACACGATCAGCCAGTCGTCGGGCGTCGACGGATACAACGACTCGGTGACCGGCTTGTTGCCGACGTGGCCGGTGTGCAGATCCGACACCGCCCACAACGTCGGCTGCCGCGCCGTCGGGGGCTCCTGCCCGTGTTCTTGCCCAGCCACGACTCACCAGCCTAGTCAGTACGCTGCCCGCCGGTTCGGCGCCGGACTAGAACAGGTTCTCGTTTACCATGTGGCGGCGGACTCGCAACTTGTAAGCTCCCGTGAGTAGTTCGGGCGGTGAAGGGGGTGTCATGGTCACCAAGCTGCGGCTGTTGGCAGCGCTCGGTGCCCTGATCACGGCCGTGCTGGTGGTGGGGCAGAGCGCGCCGCAGGCCGCCGATGTCGGCGCGCGCACCGTGCAGTTGCGTTCGACCGCGGCACCGCTGGACCCGCCGACCACGATGAAAAGCCCGATCGTGGCAACTACCGACCCCAGTCCGTTCGACCCGTGCAAGGACATCCCGTTCGACGTTGTGCAGCGGATGGGTCTGGCCTTCACGCCGCCGGAGCCCGAGGAAGGGCTGCGCTGCCACTACGACGCCGGTAACTACCAGTTGGCCGTCGAACCGATCATCTGGCGGACCTACGATCAGTCGCTGCCGGCCGACGCCGTCGAAACCACAATCAACGGTCACCGCGCCGCGCAGTGGTGGAACCTCAAGCCCACCTACCACAACAGCTACTTCTACTTCTCCTGCATGGTCGCCTTCAAGACCAGCTACGGCGTCATCCAGCAGTCGTTGTTCTACTCGACGATCTACTCCAGCCCGGAGGTCGACTGCCCCGCCACCAATCTGCAGCGCGCCAACGACCTGTCGCCGTATTACAAGTTCTGAGCCTGCGCCCGTGACGACGACCTCCGACCGGCGCACCGGATCGACGCTGCGCGCCCTTCATCGACGATTGGCCGGCCGCGCCCTTGCCCGAGCGTTGCGACTGCCCGCGCAGACCCATCGCTACACGGTCAGCAGCATCACCATCCCGATGCGCGACGGCGTCGAACTGGTAGCCGACCACTACGAACCCGTCGGCGACGTGGTGGGCACGCTGCTGGCTCGCGGACCCTACGGCCGGGCGTTCCCCTTCTCGCTGATATTCGCCTACCTGCACGCCGCCCGCGGCTACCGCGTGATCCTGCAGAGCGTGCGGGGCACATTCGGATCGGGCGGCGTGTTCGAGCCGATGGTGCACGAGGTCGCCGACGGCGCGGACACGGTTGCCTGGTTGCGGCGCCAGCCGTGGTTCACCGGTCGGTTCGCCACCGTCGGGATCTCGTATTTGGGCTTCACTCAGTGGGCGATGCTGGAGGATCCGCCGCCGGAACTGGCTGCGGCCGTGATCACCGCCGGTCCGCACGATTTGGGCGCCTCCGCATGGGATACCGGCTCGTTCACCGTCAACGACTTCCTGGGTTGGAGCAATTTGGTTGCCCACCAGGAAGATCCCGGACGGATTCGGGCCGGCCTCCGCCAGCTTCGCGCTCAAAAAAGCGTCGTCCGCGCCGCGGCCGAAGTGCCGCTGGGCGCGGCCGGCCGCGCGCTGCTCGGCCCAGGGGCGACGTGGTGGGAGAACTGGCTGACACCACCGCAAACCGAGGACCCGTTCTGGGGGGCGCTACGGGTCGGCGATGCACTCGACCGCGTCGACGCGCCGGTGTTGCTGCTCAGCGGATGGCAAGACCTGTTCCTGCCGCAGACCCTGCAGCAGTACCGGCAGCTTCGCGACCGCGGCGTGGAGGTCGCGCTGACCATGGGTCCGTGGACCCACACCCAGCTGCTGTTCGCGGGCCTGCCCACGATTGCCAAGGAGACCGGCGACTGGCTGGACACCCACCTCGGCGGTCGGCCGGCCCAGCCACGCTCCAGCCGCGTCCGCTTCTTCGTCCGCAACGAGGGCTGGCGCGAACTGCCCGATTGGCCGCCCGCGGCCACGGATCGGGCGCTGTATCTGCAACCCGGCGGCGGCCTGGCCGAGACGGCGCCCCCGGAGGGATTCTCGGCAAGTTTTCGCTACGACCCGGCGGAGCCGACACCCACGATCGGGGGCCGGCTGCTGTCCCCCGACGGCGGCTACCGCGACGACAGCGCGCTGGCCGCTCGCCGCGACGTACTCAGCTTCACCAGCGACGTGCTGACCGATGATCTGTGCGTGTTCGGCAACCCCGTCGCCGAGTTGTCGCACAGCTCCGACAACGCTTTCGTCGATGTGTTCGTTCGGATCAGCGAAGTCGACGCGAAGGGCCGGTCGCGCAACGTCAGCGACGCCTACCGCCGGTTGGACGGCAGCCCCGGCGGACGCACCGTCACACTCGAACTGGACGCGATCGCGCACCGGTTCCGCGCCGGAACCCGGATCCGCGTACTCGTCGCCGGCGGCAGCCATCCCCGCTTCACCCGCAACCTCGGTACCGGCGAGGCAATCGCGACCGCCAGCCAGCTCAAACCCTCCGTCCACCAGGTGCACTTCGGACCGTCACGCGTGGTGCTTCCAGTCGGCCCCTGATGAATGCCTTCGATGAATGGCGAAGCGGCGGAACGGAAATCACGTGGCGTTCGACGACCGCCGCCAATGACGGAGCAGAAGTCACCGTCTTCTCCCGCCGGTGCGGCACACCCGGGGCACCGGCGCTGGTGTGCGTGCACGGGTTTCCTACCGCGAGCATCGACTACTTCGCGCTGACCCGCGAACTCGACTCTGAATTCGACATCTATCTGCTCGACTTCCCCGGTTACGGGCTCTCCGACAAGCCGGCCGCCCCCTACGTGTATTCGCTCTACGACGATGCGCGCCTGCTGGTCCACGCGATCACGAAAGTCTGGCAACTCAACGACTACACGATGCTCACCCATGACCGTGGCACCAGCGTCGGCATGATCGCGCTGTCCATGTTCGACGCGCAGGACGATGCGAGCCCGCCGACCGACGTCATCCTGACCAACGCCAACATCTATCTCCCGCTGGCAAATCTGACCGAATTTCAGAAGGCGCTACTCGACCCCGCCGTGGCCCGCGCCACTGCGGGCGCGACCACCCCGGAGATGCTGGCCGCCGGGATGGGCGCGACGACCTTCATGCCGCGGCGCACCGTGGGCGATCCCGAGATCGCTGCGCTGGCACAGTGTTTCGCACACAACAACGGGACCGCTGTGCTGCCCGACACGATCCAATATCTCAACGAGCGCGCCGCTCACGAAAACGATTGGCTGCAAGCGCTTTCCACCAGCAGTATCAACACCACCCTGGTGTGGGGCGTGCACGACAACATCGCGCCCTTACGGGTCGCGAACTATGTCTGGCAGCAATTTCTGCGGAACAAGCCCGGACGAAATCGCTACTGGATACTGCCGACCGCCGACCACTATCTGCAGTGCGACGCCCCGGCGCAGCTGGCACACGTGGTGCGGCTCACCGCGGGCACCGAGTCGACGTCGCTGCGCACTCTCAGCGATCAGCCGGACGGCGCGGTGCTCGTCGACCAGACACCGTGAAATTCCTTGCTTCATCAATACTATTCGACCGCGTCGCGGACACGGTCGATGGTCTCGCGCAGGGACGCTTCGTCGTAGACCGGCTCACCCAACGACGCGGCCAGGGGCAACCGCACCCAGCTCGTGCAGCCGGCGTATTCGGGCAGGCGGGCCACCTCCACCGGCTCGACCAGCGGGACGGCCTGCACGACCAGCACCGCCAACCGATGCTTCGGACGGAAGTCGAGCCGGTCGCGGCGCACCGACTCGGGTGTCCAGATGTGCAGATCTTCGATCATCTCGATGTCGTCCGGCCGGTTGACCTGCAATGCCGCAACGACTTTGGCTGCTGCCCGGATGACCAGCCGGTCGTCGGCGCTGTCGTCGGCAGCGGTCGCGAGCAGGTTTGCGAACTCGGGTCGCACCCGCTCGGCGTGACTGTGCGCGACCGTCGGGAACAGCAGGAATTCGCGGGCCATCACGTCGAAGCGCTTCTCGCCGATCCCGCCCTTGCGCAGCAGGACCCGCTGACGGCCGTCCAGCAGCGCGTGCACCACCGCGCTCCACTCCTTGAGCGCGGGCGTCGTCGCGGTCCGGGCCGCGTTTGTCACTGGGCCGTGGCCAGCCGACGCAGTGGCGGTGACGTTTTCGGGGGCTGACGACGCGGCGGCAGGTCGTTCAGCAGCCGTGTCGTGGTCGCCGCGACCTCGGCCACGGCGTGCTCGAAGGCCACCGTGTTCGCCGGCGATGGGTGGGTCAAGCCGCTGACCTTACGGACGAATTGCCGCGCCGCCGCCGTGATCTCCTCGGCTGTCGCCGGTGGTTCCAGTCCTCGCAATTCGGTGATGTTTCGGCACATACCTCAACGATAAGCCGGTCGGGACCCGACAAACGGCGCTGACTACCGTTGCGCCTATGACCGACGACATCTTGCTGATCGAGACCGACGAGCGGGTACGCACCCTCACCCTGAATCGACCCAAATCCCGTAACGCGCTGTCCTCGGCGCTCCGCGATCAATTCTTCGGGGCCCTGGCCGACGCCGAGGTCGATGAGGGCGTCGACGTCGTCATCCTCACCGGCACTGATCCGGTGTTCTGCGCGGGCCTGGATCTCAAGGAACTGGGCGGTCAGACGGCGCTGCCCGACATCTCGCCCCGTTGGCCGGTGATGAGCAAGCCGGTGATCGGCGCCATCAACGGCGCCGCGGTGACCGGCGGCCTCGAACTCGCGCTGTACTGCGACATCTTGATCGCCTCGGAGCAGGCGCGGTTCGCCGACACCCATGCGCGGGTGGGCCTGCTGCCGACATGGGGACTCAGTGTGCGGCTGCCACAGAAAGTCGGCATCGGCCTGGCCCGCCGGATGAGCTTGACCGGCGACTACCTGTCTGCCGGTGACGCGCTGCGGGCTGGTCTGGTCACCGAGGTGGTGGCGCACGATCAGCTCCTGCCCACCGCTCGCGGTGTCGCGTCGGCGATCGTCGGCAACAACCAGGATGCGGTGCGGGCGCTGCTGACCTCTTACCACCGCATCGATGCCACGCACACCGACGAAGGGCTATGGCTGGAAGCGACCGCAGCGCGGGCATTCCGAACCAGCGGCGACGACATCGCCGCCAACCGGGAGGCCGTGCTGCAGCGCGGACGGGCTCAGGTTCGCTAGCAGCACTGTGCCCCGCCTCTGCGGTGGAGACGGGGCACAGCTGCTGCTTAGCCGCTAGATCATGGGATGAGCGAGCGGATTGGGTGCGTGACCGTGTAGATGGGGTGCAGCACGTCCGCGGCGTAGTGGCGGATCGGGTGCAGGGGTCCGCTCCACGGCACGTACGGGTTGGCCGACGCGACAGCGGGCGCGACGAGGGACAGACCGACGGCCGCCAGCATGGTGGCGGCCCCGACACGCACCTTGGAAAATTTAGTGCTCATGGTGGTGATTCCTTACCTGGCAGTTGTCCCAGTTCAGGAGGTGAATCCATTCCTGGCGTCGGTTGCGTTTCTTCCGACATGACAAGTCTGCGACGGGTGCCTTGGCACCTTCTGGACGGATTCTTGCGAAATTCCTGCGCCGCAGCTCAGCCGAAGAAAACTCAGCGCGCGATGATGGCGAAGGTGAACTCGTAACCGCCGATGCGTATGTGATCACCGTCGGTCAGCGCAGCACTCCCCCGGATTCGACGGCCGTGCAGCAGAACACCATTGGTCGATCGCAGATCGCTGATCACGAAACTGCCGCCGGTATCGGTGACCACGGCGTGGTACCGGCTGACATTCTCATCGTCGAGAACGATGTCGTTGTCGGGCAGGCGCCCGATCCTGGTCAAGGTATCCAAGCGAAAGCGCTGACCGTCCGGCGACCGCAGTTCGGCGACGACTGGCCGGCTGACCAAAATGCCGCTGGCCGGGCTGAGCTCGACGGCGCTGGGCTGGGCGGTGGTCTGCGCGGCGCGGGCGATGTCCAAGGGCTCCTGGCGCAGGATTCGCTCATGGAGAGCGCTGACGGTTGGGCCCGGATCGATACCGAGATTCTCGGCCAGGTTCGTCTTCAGCCTGCGGAAGGCGTCGAGCGCGTCGGATTGACGCTCGACGACGTAGTAGGCGGTGATCAGCTGAGCCCACAGCCGTTCCCGGAACGGATTTTGAGCGCTCAGCATCTCGAGGCGCGGGATCACCGCATCGGCTCGCCCACAGGCGATTTCGGCTTCGGCGAGGGCGGTGTGAGCGACCATCCTGACCTCCGTCAACGCTGTGGCGAAGGTGTCGACGAAGGCGAATTCGCGCAGATCGTCGAGCACCGGCCCGCGCCACTCGGCCAGCGCCGCCGACAGATGCTTGCCGGCATCTTCGAAGCGCCCCGCGGCCGAGGCATGCACTCCAGCGTTCTTCTCGGCGATGAAGCGGCCCAGATCGCAGTCGGAGTCGTCGACGCTGAGCTGATACCCCGGTGCCGCGCTGGCCAGCACGTGATTGGCGTCCACGCCGGCAGATCCGATCAAGCCCCGCAGCCGAGATACGTAGGAGTGGATGCTCGTTCGCGCCGCGGGCACAGGTTCGGATTCCCACACCGCGTCGATCAAGGCATCGACTGACACCGGCCGATTGCGGTTGAGCAGGAGCATCGCCAACACAGCACGCTGTTTGGGCGCGCCGAGCGGGACCGGGCGGCCGTGCGCGAGCATCTGCAGCGGTCCCAGTGCACCGAAGTCGAGACCTGCATTCCGCATCGCGCTGTCAGCCTTTCAGGCGATTGTTGGCGTTGACTTCCCATTGTGAACGCATCGTGCCCAGTCAGCCGTAGACCAACACGGGGCACCGTGGAAGCACACTCAGCGCAGGAAGAAGCCAACCGGCCGATCGGCGCCGTCTCACCCCAGGGCGGTGCCGAGTGCCGCGACGACCTCGTCGGCCGATCCGGTGGTCGAGTAGCCCGCAGCCAACTTGTGGCCGCCGCCCCCGAACGTCGACGCGACTGCGGCGAGATCGACTGCGGCTTTGGCCCGCATCGAGACCGACCACCGCTGCGGCTCGATCTCTTTGAAGACCGCGGCCACCTCGGCCTGCGCAGTGGTGCGGACGATGTCGACGATGCTTTCGACTTCTTCCGGGCGGGCGCTGACCCACTCATGGTTTGCCACAACGGCATACACCAGACCACGGCCATCAACGGCATCCGGCAACAGCTGCGCCGAGCCCAACACCCGCGACAGCATCGCCAGCCAGGCGAACGGGTGAGTGTCCATCAGCGACCGGGTGATCGCAGCATTGTCGACGCCGATCTCGACCAGTCGCGCCGCCAGCCGGTAGGCCCGCGCACTGGCCCAGCGGAATGAACCGGTGTCGGTGGTCAGCCCCGCATACAAGCAGTGCGCCACGTCCGCGTCGATCGGCTTGTCCCACGCGTCGAGCAGGTCGGCAACCATCATCGTGGTCGAGTCCGCCGACGGCTCAACGAAATTCACAGTGCCGAACAGCTGGTTCGAGGCGTGATGGTCGATCACCAACACTTCGTGTCCGCCGCCTGCCATGTCGCGCAGGTCGCCGAGTCGGTTGATGCTCGGAATATCCACGGTCACAACCAGATCGACGTCGCGGCGCATCGCCTTCGGATCGACCAGGAGCCGGCCGCCGGGCAACGACCGCAACGACTCCGGCAGCGCCGCAGGAGCCGCGAAGCTGACCTCGACGGTCTTGCCGTAGCCGTCCAGCACCAAAGCCAGCGCCAATCCGGCGCCGATCGTGTCGGCATCGGGGTGCACATGGCAGACCACCCCGACCGTCGTGGCCGCATCCAATACCTTGGCGGCGCCCATAGCGTCGACGCGCGTAGCGGTTGATTCAGTCTTCGAGTTGATCGTCGTCACCGGCGCCTCCCCCACTAGTGGTTGGTGCCCCTGGGTCTGATTGCTCGGCTCCTCCTCGGGCCGCGACACGGCCCGCATCGTCGCCAAGCGGGTCTGATTGCCCGTTGTCGGCGTCACTGGACGTGCGATACGGATCGGGATCGCCGGCCGGCGTGGCTCCCTGGCGAACGCGGGCCACATCGGCGTCGGCGGCACGAGCACGTGCCAGCAATTCCTCCATCTTCTGCACGGAATCGGACACCGTGTCGCGGGTGAACGTCAATGTGGGCGTGAAGCGCACCCCGGTGCCCGCCCCGACTTTGCTGCGCAGCACGCCTTTTGCGCGCTCCAACGCCGCGGCCGCGCCCTCGTAATCGGGCGCGTCGTCCAGCGTCGCGCCCAACACGGTGTAGTAGAGCGTCGCGTCGTGCAGGTCCCCGGTCACCTTGGCGTCGACGATCGTGATGCCGGTCAATCCCGGGTCTTTGATCTCGAAGTCGATCGCCGAAGCGACGATCTCGGAGATCCGCTTGGCCAGCCTGCGTGCCCGCGCCGGATCAGCCATGCTGCGGGTTCAGCGTGTCGCAGCTCATGGTCAGGAACGTTCCTTCTCCACCAACTCGTAGGTCTCGATGACGTCGCCCTCCTTGAGGTCGGAGTACGTCAATGTCAGACCGCATTCGTAACCGTCGCGGACCTCGGTGACGTCGTCCTTCTCCCGTCGCAACGACGACACCGTGAGGTTCTCGGACACCACGATGTTGTCCCGCAGCAGCCGGGCCTTGGAGTTGCGTCGCACCACGCCGGAGGTGACGAGGCAACCGGCGATGATGCCGACCTTCGACGAGCGGAACAGCGCCCGAATCTCGGCGCGGCCCAGCTGACTCTCCTCGTAGATCGGCTTGAGCATGCCCTTCAGCGCGCTCTGGATCTCGTCGATCGCCTGGTAGATCACCGAGTAGTAGCGGATGTCGACGCCCTCGCGGTTGGCCAGCTCGGTGGCCTTGCCCTCCGCGCGGACATTGAACCCGATGATGATCGCGTCCGAGGCCGACGCCAGGTTGACGTTGGTCTCGGTGACACCACCGACACCGCGATCGATGACGCGCAGCGCCACCTCGTCGTCGATCTCGATACCCAGCAGGGCTTCCTCCAGCGCCTCGACGGTTCCGGAGTTGTCGCCCTTCAGGATCAGGTTGAGCTGACTGGTCTCCTTCAGCGCGGCGTCCAGATCGTCCAGGCTGATGCGCTTGCGGGAGCGGGCCGCCAGCGCGTTGCGCTTGCGGGCACTGCGCCGGTCGGCGATCTGACGGGCGATCCGGTCCTCGTCGACCACGAGCAGGTTGTCACCGGCGCCGGGCACCGACGTGAAGCCGATGACCTGAACCGGCCGCGACGGCAATGCCTCGTGGATGTCCTCGCCGTGCTCGTCGACCATCCTGCGGACACGCCCGTACGCGTCGCCGGCGACGATCGAGTCGCCGACCCGCAGCGTGCCGCGCTGGATCAGCACGGTCGCCACCGGTCCGCGACCGCGGTCCAGGTGTGCCTCGATCGCCACACCCTGGGCCTCCATGTCGGGGTTGGCCCGGAGGTCCAGAGCGGCGTCGGCGGTCAGCAGGACCGCTTCCTCCAGCGCCTCGATGTTGGTGCCGGCCTTCGCAGAGATGTCGACGAACATCGTGTCGCCACCGAAATCCTCAGCCACCAGCCCGTATTCGGTGAGCTGGGCACGGATTTTCTGCGGGTCGGCGCCCTCCTTGTCGATCTTGTTCACCGCCACCACGATCGGCACGTCGGCGGCTTGGGCGTGGTTGATGGCCTCCACCGTCTGCGGCATGACACCGTCGTCGGCGGCCACCACCAGGATCGCGATGTCGGTGGCCTTCGCGCCGCGGGCACGCATGGCGGTGAACGCCTCGTGACCCGGGGTGTCGATGAAGGTGATCGGCCGCTCGGTGCCCTCGAAGTCGACGGTCACCTGGTAGGCACCGATGTGCTGGGTGATGCCGCCGGCCTCGCCCTCGCGGACGCTGGCGTTCCGGATCGTGTCCAGCAGTCGGGTCTTACCGTGGTCGACGTGACCCATCACGGTCACCACCGGCGGACGCGTCTGCAGATCGTCCTCGCCGCCTTCGTCTTCGCCGTAGGTCAGGTCGAAGGATTCCAGCAGCTCGCGGTCCTCGTCTTCTGGGCTGACGACCTGGACGACATAGTTCATCTCGCCGCCCAGCAGCTCGAGCGTCTCGTCGTTGACCGACTGCGTGGCCGTCACCATCTCGCCGAGGTTGAACAACGCCTGGACCAGCGAAGCCGGGTTGGCGTCGATCTTCTCGGCGAAGTCGCTCAGCGACGCGCCGCGGGCCAGGCGGATCGTCTCGCCGTTGCCGTGCGGCAACCGCACGCCGCCGACGACCGGCGCCTGCATGTTCTCGTATTCGGCGCGTTTCGCCCGCTTCGACTTACGGCCCCGTCGGGGCGCACCGCCGGGACGACCGAACGCACCGGCAGCGCCACCGCGCTGGCCGGGCCGTCCGCCTCCGCCACCACCGGGGCGACCGCGGAAGCCGCCACCGCCGCCGGGAGGGGCGCCGACTCCGCCGCCACCACCGCCACCGCCGCGGTAGTTACCGCCACCACCGCCGCCGCCACCGGGACGACCACCTGCCGGGGCGCCCGGACGGCTGCTGCCACCGGGACCAGGCCGGGGACCGCCGGGACGCGGGGGACGACCGGCGCCGCCGGGGCGCGGCGGCATGTTGCCCGGCGATGCGCCGCCGGGGCGCGGGGCACCGGGGCGCGGGGCACCGGGGCGCGGCGCCTGCGGACGTGGAATGGCGGGCCGCTCCACCGGCTGTGCCGAAGAGAAGGGGTTGTTGCCGACGCGCGGCGTGCGCGCGGCCGGCTTCGGGGCTGCCGGACGCGGACCAGGGGTCGGCGCGGGCCGAGCCGGGCCGGGCGTGGGACCGGCTTGCGGCTGCTCGGCAGCCGGGGCCGGAGCCGGCGCTGGTGCCGGCGGCGCCGGCGGTTCAGGTGCCGCGAGGTGCGGCGGGTTTGGGGGCGGCCGGCTTGGCCGCCGGGGCCGCGCTCTTCGCAGCGGGCTTTGCCGCCGCCGCGCCGTTGCCGGAGGTCTTCTCAGCAGCGGGCTTGCCGCCGCCGAACGACTCGCGCAGCCGACGGGCGACTGGCGCTTCTACCGTCGACGACGCGGATTTGACGAATTCGCCCTGATCGCTGAGTCGGGCGAGTACTTCCTTGCTGGTAACACCGAGTTCCTTAGCCAACTCGTGCACGCGGGCCTTGCCTGCCACTACATCTCCTGTCTAAGAGGCGACAGCGGTGGTGGGCCGCGCCTCGGGTTTAGCTATGACGCATGGTCATCGGGACTTCACGGTGTGCTCATGTTCTTTGCTGCCTAATCTGTTGGCTGGTGTGTGTCGGGCGCATCCATCTGCTCGATGTACTCGACGACCGCTGTTGTATCCGGTGCACCGCTGATGCGCAGCGCTCGAGCGAAGGCTCGCCTTCGGACTGCTTCCTTGGAGCACTGTGGAACGGGATGCAACCATGCACCCCGCCCCGGCAGAGTACCTGCTGAATCAACGGTCACGGCGAATTTGCCGTTCCCGGTCGACACAGCCACCACTCGGAGCAGTCCGACGGCCAACTCTCGCTTTCGGCATCCGACACACGTCCGCACCGGTCCTTCGGTGCGTCGATGCGCCGAGGCCGAAGTCTCGCGCTGGATCACGGCTTAGTTTACCTGCACGCAGACCGTGCTCAGAACCACCCGCATGGGTTGTCCGACGGCCCGGTCAGCCCTCGTGCGTCAGACCTTGCGCAGCACTGTGCTCGGAGTCGTCCGTCTCCCCGTCGGGCGAGTCCCCGCGGATGTCGATCCGCCACCCGGTCAGCCGCGCCGCCAGCCGCGCGTTTTGGCCTTCTTTACCGATGGCCAGCGACAGCTGGAAGTCCGGCACGACCACCCGCGCCGCGCGGGCGTTCTCGTCGATGACGGATACCGACACGACTTTGGCCGGCGACAACGCGTTAGCGACGAAGCGGGCCGGGTCGTCGTCGAAGTCGATGATGTCGATTTTCTCCCCGGAGAGCTCGCTCATCACGTTGCGCACCCGCTGACCCATCGGGCCGATGCAGGCCCCCTTGGCGTTCAGCCCGGGCACTCGCGACGCCACCGCGATCTTCGAGCGGTGACCGGCCTCGCGTGCGACCGCCACGATCTCCACCGACCCGTCCGCGATCTCTGGGACCTCCAGCGAGAACAGCTTGCGGACCAGATTGGGGTGCGTGCGCGACAGGGTGATCACCGGCTCACGAGCACCGCGGCTCACGCCCACGACGTAGCAGCGCAGCCGGTCACCGTGTTCGTAGGATTCACCCGGAACCTGTTCCGCGGCGGGGATCACACCCTCGGAACCTTTGGTCTCGCTGCCCATCCGGACGACGATCAGTCCCCGCGAGTTGGCCCGGCTGTCACGCTGGATCACGCCGCCGACGATTTCGCCTTCGTGGGTGGCGAACTCGCCGTAGGTCCGTTCGTTCTCGGCGTCACGCAGGCGCTGCAACATCACCTGCCGTGCGGTCGTGGCGGCGATCCGGCCGAACCCTTCCGGGGTGTCCTCCCACTCGCTGAGCACGTTGCCGTCCTCGTCGAGTTCGCGGGCCAGCACCCGGACCGAACCCGATTTGCGGTCGATGTCGATGTGCGCGTCCGGTTGATGGCCTTCGGTGTGGCGATACGCGCTCAGCACCGCGGCTTTGACGTCCTCGAGCAGGTCGTCGAATGAGATGCCACGTTCGGCGACGATCGTGTGCAGCGCGGCCATGTCGATATTCATGCGCCGCTCCTCCTCATCACCAAGTTCTGCATCGTCGCCGGCGGGTTCATGTTCTGCCCTCCGTCTCCGCACGCCGATCGGCCGTAGCCAGCTCCAATTCGCGTTGCGGCGGATTCGAAAACTCGACCTGCACAACGGCTTTTACGATCTCACCGAACGGAATCGCGTTGATCGTCCAGTCCCGGGCGCGGTCGTCGCGCACCACCAGGCTCAGCGAGCCGTCGCGCAGCTCACCGACCCGGCCGGTGAGCTGGGTACCGTCCGTCAGCGCCAATTCAACTTTGCGGCCCCGGGCGCGACGGAAATGCTTGTCGGTGGTCAGCGGTCGGTCCACGCCCGGCGAACTGACCTCCAGCACATAGCGGCCATCGATGCCGTTCACCGCGTCGAGCAGGCTTGACGCCGAACGCGACAGCGCGGCAACGGTATCCAGATCGAGCGCCTTATCGCCGTCGGCGATCACCGTGATCCGCGGCGGCTCGGCCCGCCCGTCGATGAGGACATCCTCGATTTCATAACCCGCGCGCGCGAACTCACCATCGAGCAGCTCGATCACCTGCGTCTGCGACGGTAGCGCGGCGGCCACGGCGAGCTCCTCATCTTGAGTTGTCCGGTCAGGCAGCTCTGCGGGTACAGAAAACCAGCGCCTCCGCGGAGCCAGTCTTCAACGATACGCCAGGAATCGTTCATGAGATGTGTTCGCGACGAGGTCAGCCAGCCGTTACCGCCGGCGTTCCAGCGCCCCGCGGGCGCAATGGCAGGATGTTGCTGTGCTGCGCGCCGAGCCTGGTTTCGAGACGACCGTCAGCAGGCGACGTGTCTTGGCGGGTGGTGTCGCGCTGGCCGCGTTCGGGATCGCGGCGTCGGCGTGTAGTTCCCCACCCCCACCGCCGGCCGTCGACGAACTCGAAGCCCCGTTGGCGAGCGCCCTGCGCGACAGCGCACTGGCCACGTCAGCTGCCGTGGGTGCGCCGCAGCAGATCAGCGCGGCACTCACCGAAGTCGCCACCGAACGCACCCGGCACGCGCAAGCCCTGAAGACCGAGATCGCGCGCCTGGCCGTCAGCCCGACGTCAACCTCCGCGCAGACCGCGAGCCCGACCACCACCACCAACGCCGCGGCTCCCCCGCCGCCGGTGGCTGACGTGATCAGAGCCCTGAAAGAGTCCGCGGACAGCGCCGGTCAGCTGGCGACCACGTCGTCGGGGTATCGAGCAGGCCTGCTCGGCTCCATCGCGGCGTCATGCACGGCCTCCTACAGCGTTGCGCTGGCGCCCGGGCCGACGGCGTCATGACGTCCGCCGAGCCGTCACCGGCGAACACCCCGGCCGAGACCGCACTCGGTGCCGCGCTGAGCAACGAGCACGCGGTCATCTACGGCTACGGCATCGTGTCCGCGCACTGCCAGCCCGACGTCAACGCCCTGGTGTCGTCCGCGCTCGCTGAGCATCGGCAGCGTCGCGATCAGGTCATCGCGATGCTGTCGGGCCGCTCGGTCACCGCCCCGGTGGCCGCCGCGGGTTACCAACTGCCGATGCCGGTCAACAGCGCGACCGACGCGGCGCAACTGGCCGTCCAGATGGAGAAGGACACCGAGGTGGCCTGGCGCGCGGTGCTCGAACACGCTGACAGCGCCGACGACCGGAAATTCGGCGTGACGGCACTGACCCAGAGCGCGGTGCTGTTTGCCCGCTGGAAGCAGACGCTGGGCAACTGGCCGATCACCACGGCCTTCCCGGGTGCCGACTGACGGCTAGCCAGAGATCGCGCTGGTGATCTCGACGGCCAGGCCCGCACCGGTGGCGACGTCACGCTTCTCGCCGCTGAACCGGTCACGCAACTCGACCGTTCCGTCCGCCCAGCCGCGGCCCACCACCACGATCCAGGGCACGCCGAGCAGTTCGGCGTCTTTGAACTTCACCCCGGGCGACGCCGTCCGGTCATCGAGCAGCACCTCGATGCCGAGCCGATCCAGGTCAGCGGCCAACGCGGTCGCCCCGGCGCGCGCTTCGGCGTCCTTGTTGGCGATCACCAGGTGCACGTCGAACGGCGACACCTCGGATGGCCATCGCAGGCCCAGCTCGTCGTGCTGCTGCTCGGCGATGACGGCCACCAATCGCGACACCCCGAGGCCGTAAGAACCCATGGTCAGCCGCACCGGTTTGCCGTCCTCGCCGAGCACGTCGGCGGTGAAGGCGTCGGTGTATTTGCGCCCGAGTTGGAAGATGTGGCCGACCTCGATCCCGCGGGCGGAGACCAGCGGCCCAGCGCCGTCGGGAGACGGGTCGCCGTCACGCACTGCGGCAGCCTCGATGGTGCCATCGGCGGTGAAGTCGCGGCCGGCCACCAAACCGACGACATGCTTGCCGGGTTGGTCGGCGCCGGTGATCCAGCTGCTGCCGTCGACGATTCGCGGGTCTAACAGGTAGCGAACACCGTTGTCCAGCAACGCCTTCGGGCCGATATATCCCTTGACCAAGAAGGGATGCTTGGCGAAGTCGGCGTCGTCGAGCAGGGCGTACTCAGCCGGGTCGAGCGCGGCGTCCAGCCGCTTGTCGTCGACCTCGCGGTCGCCCGGCAGGCCGATGCCCAGTAGCTCCCAGTCAGCGCCCGGCTGGCGCACTTTGAGCAGGACGTTCTTCAGGGTGTCGGCCCCGGTGACGGTGCGGCCCAGATTCGCGCCGTTGGCCCACTCGACCAGTGTCGCAATGGTCGGGGTATCGCCGGTGTCGTGCACCACCGGGTCGGGCAGTCCGTCGGTCGGCAGGGCCTCCGGGCGTGCGGTGACGACAGCTTCGACATTGGCGGCATAGCCGGATTGCAGACACCGGACAAAGGTGTCCTCGCCGATCGGGCTCTCGGCCAGGAACTCTTCGGACGCCGAGCCGCCCATGGCGCCGGATACCGCGGAGACGATCACGTAGTCGACCTTCAGTCGGTCGAGGATGCGTTGGTAGGCCTCGCGGTGTGCGTGGTAGGCGTTCTTCAGCCCGGAGTCGTCGATGTCGAAGGAGTAGGAGTCCTTCATGACGAACTCGCGGCCGCGCAAGATGCCGGCGCGCGGACGTGCCTCGTCGCGGTATTTCGTCTGGATTTGGTAGAGCGTCAGCGGAAAGTCCTTGTAGGAGTTGTACTCCCCCTTGACCGTCAACGTGAAGACTTCTTCGTGGGTCGGTGCCAGCAGATAGTCATTGTCGCGGCGATCCTTGAGCCGAAAAATGCCGTCGCCGTATTCGGTCCACCGGTTCGTCGTCTCGTAGGGCGCCCGCGGCAGCAGGGCCGGGAACAGGATCTCCTGTCCACCGATGGCGTTCATTTCTTCGCGCACGACGCGTTCGATGTTGCGAAGAACCCGCAGACCAAGGGGCAGCCAGCTGTAGAGGCCAGGCGCGATCGGTCGGACATAGCCCGCGCGGATCAACAGCTTGTGACTGGCGATTTCGGCTTCGGCGGGGTCGTCGCGCAGCGTGCGCAGGAACAGCTCGGACATCCGGGTGATCACAGCGGGCCAGCCTAGCGGCGATCGCCCGCCCGACGACGATGCGGGCCGCGTCGGCCTGCTGAGGAGTCGGGCAATTCACAAGAGCGCGGCTTACAGCCGGGCGAAGCGGGTCGACGCCATCAAGCCCCGTAGTCGTACTTGGTGACCCCAAACTGGGGGCACCTCCCGCTTGCGGGGGACAGCCACGGCTGCGATCCGCGCGGGATGACAGCCGTGGCTTCTGTCTGGTGACGCTGGGAGCTAGAGCTCGCCGGCGTCGATGGCGTCTTTGACTTCCTGGGCGTGGGCGACCTGCTCGGCGCTGTAGCCGATCAGCAGCGACACCCCACCGACGAGGACGGCCACGCCTGCCACCCACAGCAATCCGTAGGTGTAACCCTTGTCGAGGGCATGCAACTGAAACTTGTTCATGTACTTCACCGGGCCGTTGGTACCGCCCAGATACAGCGTGCGCGACGTGATGACGGCCTGGATGATGGCGAGCACCACCGGTCCACCGAGGTTCTGCAGCATCAACGCGATCGCCGAGGTCGGCCCGATCTGGTCGAAGCCGACACCCGCGATCGCCGACAGCGCCACCGGCACCACGATCATGCCGATACCGATACCGGCGATGACGACGGGGACGATCAGGTTCGGGAAGTACGGCATCGCGCCGTTGAAGGTCGATCCGTAGACCATCGCGCCGACCACCAGGGCGCCGCCGGCGATGATGACGACCCGTGGTTGGAAGCGTGACACCAGTTGCGACGACCCACCCAGGCCGATGCCCATTGCGATGGCAAAGGGGATGAAGCCCAGGCCGGCACGCAGGGCGCTGTACCCCATGATGTCCTGCACGTAGAGCGCGACCAGCACCGTCACGGTGAACAACACCCCACCGGCCATGAAGATCGCGACGAAGGTGGCCAACCGGTTGCGGTCAAAGAACAGTGTGAACGGCACGACGGGGTTCTCGGCCGTGCGTTCCACGATGGCGAACGCGATGAAGGCGACGATCCCGACCGCAGCCGAGCCGATCGTGGTGAACGACACCCAGCCCGCTTCCGGTCCCACCGAGAAGGCGAACACCGCAGCGGTGCAGCCTAGGGTGGCCAGCACGGCGCCGGCGGCATCCAGCTTCATCCGCTCCCGGCTGGTCTCGCGCAGCGTCGTGCGGGCCAGGTAGATCATCAACAGCCCGATCGGCACGTTCACCAGGAACGCCAGCCGCCAGGACACCTCGGTGAGCGCTCCACCGACGACCAGACCCATCACCGAGCCGATGCCGGTCATGGCACCGAACACCGCGGTGGCTGCGTTGCGCGCCGGTCCCTTGGCGAAGGTGGTGGCGACCAGCGCCAAGCCGGTCGGCGCGGCGATCGCGGCGCCCACACCCTGCAGCAGCCGGGCGATCACCAGCGTGACGTCGTCCCATGCGACACCGCACAGCGCCGACGCGATGGTGAACAGCGTGACGCCGACGATGAAGGTCCGCTTGCGGCCGATGGTGTCGCCGAGGCGCCCGCCGAGCAGCATCAGACCACCGAAGGTCAGCACGTAGGCGGTGATGACCCAGCTACGGCCGGCGTCGGACAGGCTCAGCTCGTTTTGGATCTTGGGTAGCGCGACGATCGCGATGGTTCCGTCCATCGTCGCCATCAACTGCATGCCGGCGATGGCGATGACCGCGGCGAAGAACCGACGGGTCGGCAGCCATGTCGTTGCGCTCTTGGTGGAAGTAGACTCGGCGGTCTTAGCTGGGTGCACTGGGGGCATGTGAACTTCTCGCTTCGAGGGTTCAGTTGTCCAACGATGGACAGCCCGCTCCGCATCATTGAGAGCCGTCATAAGAACTTACCCTACAGTAATCTTAGGGATCTTTTAAATCCCGAATGCGGCCACTGCGCCGATAACAATGATCGCAGGAGGTCGAATGCCCTCCGAGCGGATCTTTTCCGGCGCGTCCGCCAGCGTGGCTCGCAAACTCTGCTGAGCCGCCGTCGTGCCCTGCTGAACGATGAGCACCGGCGTATCCGCAGGTCGGCCGCCCTTTAGCAGGACGTCGGCGAACAGCTCGATGCGTTCCACCGCCATCAGCAAAACAATGGTCCCGGACATTGCCGCTAATGCATCCCAATTCACTAACGATTCGGGGTGTCCGGGCGCGACATGGCCGCTGACCACGACAAATTCGTGATTGATCGAGCGGTGGGTGACGGGGATGCCCGCCGAGGCCGGGACCGCTATGGCGCTTGTCACACCTGGCACGACCGTCACAGGGATACCAGCATCGGCGCAGGCCAGCACTTCTTCGTAGCCGCGGGCGAACACGAACGGGTCACCGCCCTTGAGCCGCACCACGAACTGCCCTGCCTTGGCCCGCTCGATCATCACCGCGTTGATGGCGTCCTGAGCCATCGACCGTCCGTACGGGATCTTGGCCGCGTCGATCACCTCGACACTCGGTGGCAACTCAGCGAGCAGTTCCGGTGGCGCCAACCGGTCGGCGACGACGACATCCGCTTGCGCGAGCAGGCGCCTGCCGCGGACGGTGATCAGCTCCGGATCGCCCGGCCCTCCCCCGACCAGCGCAACGCCGCCGCGCACCACATCCTCGCTTTCAAACCTTTCTGGGGAGATATCCCCTCGCTGCAGCGCCTCCCGGATCGCCGAGCGAATGGCCGCCGAGCGACGATGCTCGCCACCGGCGAGCACACCCACCGACAGCCCCGCGTATTCGAACGACGCCGGCGTCACCGCGCTGCCCTCGACGGCGATGTCGGCGCGCACACAGAAGATTCGATTCCGTTCGGCCTCGGCGACCACCGCCGCATTCACCTGCGCGTCGTCGGTGGCCGCGATCGCGTACCACGCGCCCGCCAGATCGCCGTCGCGATAGTCGCGCAGCGACAGAGTGATGCCACTCGTCGCCTCGACCGCCGGGGTGGCACTGCGGGCGATGACGTGGATGTCCGCGCCGCTGGCCGCCAAGAGCGGCAGTCGGCGCTGGGCAACGCTGCCGCCGCCGATCACGACAACTTTCTTCCCTGTGAGCCGCAGACCTACCAGATACGCGTTCTCCGGTGTGGTCATCGGCTGTTCACTGGCGTCACGGCTGCGGGAACCCGGGTCCGTCCGCCGACGATGCAGGCGGTGCAGCCGCGTGAGGAGGAGGCGGACCAATGGAACCGTCCGCCGACGATGCAGGCGGTGCAGCCGCGTGAGGAGGAGGCGGACCAATTAAACCGTCCGCCGACGATGCAGGCGGTGCAGCCGCGTGAGGAGGAGGCGGACCAATTAAACGAAGCATCGGCACGTGCGGTACACCGTCGTCGACGAAGTCGTCACCGTCGCGGACGAAGCCGTGCTGTGCGTACATGTCTGCCAGATATACCTGAGCGTTGATCCGGCACGGATAGTCGCCGACTTCGGCCAGCGCCGCGCGGAGCAACCGCGTGGTGTGGCCTTCGCCGCGGGCGCTGCGTTTGGTGCACAGCCGCCCGAGCCGGAAGGCTTTGCCGCCGGCATGCTCTTCCATCAATCGCAATGTGCAGATGACCTCGCCGTCGGGGGCTTCCAGCCAGAAGTGCCGGGTCTCGGCGAGCAGGTCGCGCCCGTCGAGCTCGGGATAGGGGCAGGCCTGTTCGACCACGAACACTTCGACCCGCAATTTGAGTAGCGCGTAAAGCGTTGGGGCGTCGAGGTCTTGGGCCCACGCACGGCGCAGAGCGACGATCATGATGCGCCCTCCGCGTCATCAGGACCGAGCCGCAGCGCCTTGGTGGTCCACGTCCGCACTTCTTCGGCCAGCGCCGGCTCGTTGGACAAGGTCGCTCCCAGCGACGGAACCATGTCTTTGAGGGTGGGCAGCCACCCCTGGTATCGATCGGGAAAGCAGCGCTGCAGCACACCGAGCATGGCCGACGGCGCGGTCGATGCCCCCGGTGACGCGCCGAGCAGACCGGCGATGCTCCCGTCGGCCGCGGCGAGCACGGTGGTGTCGAATTCGAGCACTCCACCCCTGCGCTTGTCCCGTCGGATCACCTGCACCCGCTGGCCTGCGGTGCTGAGCTGCCAATCGGAATCGACTGCGGTGGGCACGAATTCGCGCAAGGCCTGCACCCGGGTGGGCTGCGACAGTCGTAGCTGGCCGATCAGATAGCGGACAAGTTCGCGTTGGCCCAGGCCCGCGCCGAGCACCGTCGTCAGGTTGCCCGGCGTCACCGATCGCGGCAGGTCGCTGGGCCGGCCGTGTTTGAGGAATCTCGGCGACCAGCCCGCGAACGGACCGAACAACAACGATGGTGTGTTGTTGACGATCCGGGTGTCCAGATGTGCCGCCGTCATTGCCGGTGCACCCCGCTCGGGTAGGCCGTACACCTTGGCTCGATGCCTGGCGCTGATCGCGGGATTGCCACTGCGCAGGAAACGCCCGCCAATCGGGAAGCCGCCAAACCCCTTGGCTTCCTTGATGCCGGACTTCTGCAGCAGCGGCAGCGCCTGGCCGCCCGCGCCGACGAACACGAAAGCCGCATTCAGCCTGCGGCGTTCGTTCGTGCGGCGATTCAGGATTGTCAGCGTCCAACTGCCGTCGCGTTGCCGGGACAGGTCGCGGACCTCGTGACCGAACAGCGTGCGAGTCCCGGTGCGGGCGCCGTAGCCGATGAGCTGCCTGGACAGCGCGCCGAAGTCGACATCGGTGCCGTCGTCAGCCCAATTGAGCGCAATCGGCTCGGCGAAATCGCGGTGCGCGGCCATGAGGGGCAGCCGGCGAGCGAATTCGTCGGCGCCCTCGATCCATTCGGTGTGGTTAAACAGCGGATTGCCGGCGAGCGCCTCGCGGCGACGGCGCAGATAGTCGACCCGCCGCGCGCCCTGCACGAAGCTGACGTGCGGCACCGGATTCACAAAGCCGCGGACATCGGACACCATCGCGTTCTCGACGGCGTAGGCCCAGAACTGGCGGGTGACCTGGAATTGCTCGTTGACGCGCACCGCCTTGGTGACGTCGATCGAGCCGTCGGGCAGTTGCGGCGTGTAGAACAGCTCGCACAGCCCGGCATGTCCGGTCCCGGCGTTGTTCCACGGGTCACTGCTCTCGGCCGCCGCGCCGTCCAGGCGCTCCACGATCGTCATCGACCAGTCCGGCTCGAGCCGCCGCAGCAACGCACTCAGCGTGGCGCTCATGACCCCGGTCCCGACCAGCACGACGTCGACCTTCGGGGTTGTCCCTGCCTGCGGGTCTGACACCGAGTTGTTCGTCCTCTGCAATCGAGTGGCTATACCGATCGCCAGGTTATCCCGGCCGGATCTGCGTCGCTGATCTGCGAGGTTTGTAAGCTGGCAGCGTGACTGGCTGGCAGCCCGACGTTTTGCCCGGCTACTGGCAGCTCACCCTCCCGCTGGGCGAGGACCCTGACGGCGAGGGCGCCATCGATGCGACGCTGCTGCGTCGCGGCGACGCCAGACCGGGCGCCGACGCCGTTCTGGCCGTGCACGGCTACACCGATTACTTCTTCCACACGGCGCTGGCTGATCACTTCGCCGGCCGCGGCTTCGGCTTCTATGCGCTGGACCTCCGTAAATGCGGTCGGTCTTCGCGCGCCGGTCAGACTCCGCACTTCACCACCGACCTGGCGCGCTACGACGCCGAGCTCGATCGGGCGCTGCAGGTCATCAATGAGGAAACCGGTTCGGCGCGAGTGCTGGTGTACGGCCATTCCGCCGGCGGGCTGATCGTTTCGCTGTGGCTGGACCGGCTGCGGCGCCGCGGGGCCATCGCTCGTAGCCGCGTGGCCGGCCTGGTGCTCAATAGCCCCTTCCTGGATCTGCCAGGTCCGATGGTGTTGCGCTGGACGGCGACTGCGGCGCTGATCGGTGTGATCGCTCGGCTCGGCGACAAACGGGTCGCCCGCTCGCCGAACGAGGACGGCGGTGGCTACGGCGCCAGCCTGCACCGCGACCACCACGGCGAGTTCGACTACAACCTGACCTGGAAACCGTTGGGCGGCTTCCCGATAACCTTCGGTTGGTTGTCCGCGGTGCGGCGCGGTCAGGCGCGGCTGCATCGTGGGCTCGACGTCGGGGTGCCCAACTTGATCCTGCGCTCGGACCACAGTGTCAGGGAGTCCTCGGACGCGGTGGCCCTGCAATGCGGTGACGCGGTCCTCGACGTGAAGCACATCGCGCGCTGGGCCGGCTGCATCGGCAACCGCAGCACCATCATCCCGGTGGCCGATGCCAAGCACGACGTGTTCTTGTCGATGCCGCAGCCACGGAAGGTGGCCTACCAGCAGCTGGACACCTGGCTCGACGACTATCTGGGTGCGGCCTCCGACGTCGTATCTCGCAACGGCTGAAGGACAACCGGATGGAAAGCTACGACCTCGCGATCATCGGAACCGGTTCCGGCAACAGCATTCTCAGCGACCGCTACGCGAAGAAGCGGGTCGCGATCTGCGAGCAGGCAACCTTCGGCGGGACATGCCTGAACGTCGGATGCATTCCGACCAAGATGTTCGTCTACGCGGCCGAGGTCGCCGAAACCATCCGCGCCGCATCGCGTTACGGCATCGACGCACACATCGACCGGGTGCGGTGGGACGACATCGTCTCGCGAGTATTCGGCCGGATCGATCCCATCGCGATCGGCGGCGAGGACTACCGGCGCGCCCAGCCCAACGTCGACGTCTACGACCGGCACACCCGGTTTGCCGCGGTGCAGGACGACGGTCGCTACCTGCTGCGTACCGACGACGGGGACGAGTTCACCGCGGAGCAAGTGGTGATCGCCGCGGGCGCGCGGCCGGTGATCCCGGCCGCCATCCAGGACTGTGGCGTGCGCTACTACACCAGCGACGACATCATGCGGATCCCGGAATTGCCGAAACATCTGGTGATCGTTGGCGGCGGCTTCGTGGCATGCGAATTCGCGCACATCTTCTCCGCACTCGGCGTGCGGATCACGATGGTGATCCGCGGCGGTGCACTGCTACGGCATCTCGACGACACCCTGTCCGGGCGGTTCACCCGCATCGCGTCCAGCAAATGGGAATTGCGCAGCCACCGCAACATCCTCGGCTCGCACGAGAATCGCTCCGGCATCGTGCTCGAACTCGACGACGGCTCGGAACTGCAGGCCGATGCCGTGCTGGTGGCGACCGGCAGGCGCTCCAACGGCGATCAACTGGACGCCGAAAAGGCCGGCATCGACCTCGACGACCGGCAGGTCGTCGTCGACGAATACCAACGGACTTCTGCCCGTAATGTTTTCGCACTCGGCGACGTGTCGTCGCCCTATGAGCTCAAGCACGTCGCCAACCACGAAGCGCGAGTCGTGCAGCACAACCTGCTGCGCGACTGGGACGACCTCGAAGCGATGGTCGCCACCGATCACCGCTACGTCCCCGCCGCGGTGTTCACCGATCCGCAGATCGCCTACGTCGGACTGACCGAGAACGAAGCCGTCGCAAAGGGTTTCGAAGTATCGTGCAAGATTCAGAACTATGCCGATGTCGCCTACGGCTGGGCCGCCGAAGACACCGCCGGCATCGTCAAACTGGTCGCGGACTCCGAAACTGATCGGCTGCTCGGTGCGCACATCATGGGTCAGCAGGCCTCGTCGATCATCCAACCGTTGATACAGGCGATGACCTTCGGACTGACCGTGCGGCAGATGGCGCGCGGCCAGTACTGGATTCATCCAGCGCTGCCGGAGGTCGTCGAGAACGCGCTGCTGGGATTGTCAGACTGATCCGGCGGGTTCAGTTCACGCGGCGCCGGCTGACAACCCGCCGCGCCGTCGGCTGTCGACCGACCACAGATGACCGCATTCGGGGCACTGCAGGTGCAGTAGCCATGCCTGGTTACTCAGCAGGTACTGCCAATGGACACGGCAATTCCGGCTGCTCTGACATTCGCCGCAGCCGTGGCCGTGCTTGCACTGTGGGCAGCCGAACCAGGCGCGGCGAGCCCGATCGGCGGTGGGATCAATCGGAAACACGGCCGGCCACCCGATCCGGCAGCACCCCAGCGGCCACCAGCTCGTCGTAGATTCGCTGCTGTTCGGCGTCCAGGTCGGAGTACAGCATCGCGTAGGCGCGATCCTCCTCGGCCAGCACTTCCAGCGGATTCCAGGTCTCCCCGATCGCCTCGAGGATGGCGGTTCGCCGGCGCGCCTCGTCAAGGGTCAGGTCGTACGCGAACTCAGCGGGTTCAACACTCATTCCGGTTCTCCTGTACCACAATGCAGATTTGGCGAGATAGATTGGTCGATGCCGCCCGCGACCTGCAATGGCGTCCGTCACATCGGGCGTTTGACATTGGTCACAGGGACGTGACGCGGCGTCGGCCCGCCAGTCCTGTCCGCTCCGCTCCGCCGACGGGCTGCGCGGTGTAGAACGGTGCACATGGCCGCTCAGGTGCGTGAGCTCCAGGACATCGCGGCGATCAGCCGTGCATGAGCTGTCGCTGTGCGAGGCGATCGCCAGCGTGGTCAGGCCGTACGCCGACGGTCGCCACGTCGATGTCGTGCGCGTCAGGATCGGTGCGCTACGGCAGGTGGTTCCCGAATCGCTGTCGTTTTGCTGGACGCTGCTCCGGGATTACGAGGACATGCCCGACGCCGAGTTGGAACTCGAGTTCGTCAGCGCTGAGGTCAGCTGCCGCTCCTGCGGCCATCAGTCAGCGATCGAGTCGCGGTGGTCATTGTTGTGCCCGCATTGCGAGAGTGCGGACGTCACAGTGCTGCGCGGCGACGAGTTCTTGGTGACGTCATTGGATGTCTCGTGAAAGGTATTGACAATGGGTAGGTTTCACCGACACGACGACGGAACTGTGCATGCCCACGAGCACGACGATCACCCGCACGACCATCCCCACGACCACGGCGACCACAGCGGCTACCACACCGGATCGCAGCGGATCGACGTATTGGAAGCGATCTTCGCCGAGAACGACGTCCGAGCCAGCTTTAATCGAAACGCGTTTGAGGACAACGGCGTTCGTGCGGTCAACCTGATGAGCTCCCCTGGCTCAGGGAAGACGACCGTGCTACAGGCCACCCTCGACGAACTTGCCGGCGAGATCGCCGTCGGGGTGATCGAAGGCGACATCGCCACCGACCTGGACGCGGCCAAGCTCGGTGGCCGGGGCGCCCAGATATCCCTGCTGAACACCGGCAACGGGTTCGGCGGCGAATGCCACCTCGACGCGCCCATGGTCAACCGCGCGCTGCAAGGTCTGGATCTGGCCGGCCTGGACTTGGTGATCATCGAAAACGTCGGGAACCTGGTCTGCCCGGCCGAGTTCGACGTCGGCGAACATGCCAAGGCGATGGTGTATTCGGTCACCGAAGGTGACGACAAGCCACTGAAGTACCCGGTGATGTTCCGCGCCGTCGATGTGGTGCTGCTCAACAAGATCGATCTGGTGCCGTATTTGGAGGCCGACGTCGACTCGTATATCGCCCGTGTCCGCGAGGTCAACCCGTCGGCGACGATTTTGCCAGTCAGTGCCCGCACGGGTGCAGGCATGGCCGAATGGTTCGACTGGCTGCGACAGTTCACAGCAGTCGCAACGGGCTGAATGCGGCGTGCTGCCATCACGATTGAGCGCCTGAACGTCCAGGCGGTAATCGCTTGAATACCAACACATGCAACAGATTCGCATGAAGGTCGATAGGTTGCCGATCGACGCACACCATTGACGGCCTCGGACGAAGATCGAACGCTGACAATACGCCGGTGCTGACGAAACCACGCGAGAAATCCGGAATCCCGTACGAGGTCTCCGAATTTGCCAGAACATCGTTGACAAGGTAGTTCGGCGAGAGTAGACCCAGGGAATAGCGCCGCGTAAGCGGGCCGACAGTCGACTCCTGTGGTGTCAGGGACCTTAGCCCGGGCCCCGGAAAGCTGCGGTATGCCAACGGAAGCAGCAGTCAAAGCGGAACAAACATTGATCCACGTTCTATGGATCAACGCGGGTCTGAGTTGTGACGGCGACTCGGTGGCGCTGACTGCCGCCACTCAACCGAGTATCGAGGAGATCGCGCTCGGCGCGCTCCCGGGACTACCCCAGATCGCCGTGCACTGGCCACTGATCGATTTCGAATGCGGCCCCACCGGTGGCGCGGACGACTTCCTCGAATGGTTCTTCAAAGCCGACCGCGGTGAGCTGGAACCGTTCGTGCTCGTCGTCGAAGGTTCGATTCCCAACGAGGCGATCAAGGACGAGGGGTACTGGTGTGGGTTCGGCAACAACCCGGCCACCGGGCAGCCGATGACCACCAGTGAGTGGCTCGACCGATTGACACCCAAGGCGACCGCGGTGGTCGCGGTGGGAACCTGCGCCACCTACGGCGGCATCCACGCGATGGCCGGCAACCCGACCGGTGCGATGGGCGTGCCCGACTACCTCGGCTGGGACTGGAAGAGCAAAGCCGGAATTCCGATCGTCTGCGTGCCGGGTTGCCCGATCCACCCGGACAATCTGTCGGAGACGCTGACCTATCTGCTCTACATGGCGACGGGACAGGCGCCGATGATCCCGCTCGATGACGCGCTGCGGCCACAATGGTTGTTCGGCAACACCGTGCACGAGGGCTGCGATCGGGCCGGGTACTACGAGCAGGGTGACTTCGCCACCGAGTACGGGTCACCGAAATGCATTGTGAAGCTTGGCTGCTGGGGCCCGGTCGTCAAATGCAACGTGCCCAAGCGAGGCTGGATCAACGGCATCGGCGGGTGCCCCAACGTCGGCGGAATCTGCATCGGATGCACCATGCCCGGGTTCCCGGACAAATTCATGCCGTTCATGGACGAGCCGCCCGGCGGCAAGGTATCCACCACCGCCTCGGGCCTGTACGGCTCGGTGATCCGGAGCCTGCGCGGCATCACCAATCGCACGCTCGACAAAGAGCCGCGCTGGCGGCACAAGGGCGACAGCCTCACGACGGGCGCACGCCGCACCTGGTAATGCGCGTCGCGCATCCGAGCTGGAGATAGGGAGCAAAGTTCGATGACAACGATCATCCCCGAGCCGTCCCACGCGAAGCGCGAGCCCGGCCAACTTGTCGAGATGGCGTGGGATCCGATCACTCGGATCGTCGGCAGCCTCGGCATCTACACCAAGATCGACTTTGAGAACCGCGAAGTCGTCGAGTGCCACAGCACGTCGTCGATCTTCCGCGGCTACTCGATTTTCATGAAAGGCAAGGACCCTCGCGACGCGCACTTCATCACCAGCCGCATCTGCGGCATCTGCGGCGACAACCACGCCACCTGTTCCTGCTATGCGCAAAACATGGCTTACGGCGTCAAGCCCCCGCATCTTGGCGAGTGGATCGTCAACCTCGGCGAAGCCGCAGAATACATGTTCGACCACAACATCTTTCAGGAAAACCTGGTTGGCGTCGACTTCTGCGAGAAGATGGTCTCCGAGACCAATCCCGGTGTGCTGGCCAAGGCCGAGAACACTCCGGCACCGCAGGCCGGCGCGCACGGCTATAAGACCATCGCCGACATCATGCGCTCGCTCAACCCGTTCAGCGGCGAGTTCTACCGCGAGGCGCTGCAGGTGTCCCGCTACACGCGGGAGATGTTCTGCCTCATGGAAGGGCGCCACGTGCACCCGTCCACGCTCTATCCGGGCGGCGTCGGCACGGTGGCGACCATCCAGTTGATGACCGACTACATGAGCCGGCTGATGCGTTACGTCGAGTTCATGAAGAAGGTCGTGCCCATGCACGACGACCTGTTCGACTTCTTCTACGAAGCGCTCCCCGGCTACGAGAAGGTCGGACTGCGGCGCACGCTGCTGGGCTGCTGGGGTTCCTTCCAGGACCCCGACGTGTGCAACTTCGAATACAAGGACATGGAGCGCTGGGGCAACGCCATGTTCGTCACACCTGGCGTGGTCGTTGACGGCAAGCTGGTGACCCACTCACTGGTCGACATCAACCTGGGCATCCGGATCCTTTTGGGCAGTTCGTATTACGACGACTGGAACGAACAGGAGATGTTCGTCAAGACCGACCCGTTGGGCAACCCGGTGGACCGGCGCCACCCGTGGAATCAGCACACCAACCCACATCCGCAGAAACGGGACATGGACGGCGGCAACTACAGCTGGGTGATGTCGCCGCGGTGGTTCGACGGCAAGGATCACCTCGCTCTGGACACCGGCGGCGGCCCGCTGGCCCGGCTGTGGTCGACAGCGCTGGCCGGGCTGGTCGACATCGGCTACGTCAAATCCACCGGACATTCGGTCCAGATCAACCTTCCGAAGACCGCGCTGAAGGGGCCGGTCGAATTCGAATGGAAGATCCCCCAGCACGGCTCCAACACGATCGAGCGTGACCGGGCCCGCACGTATTTCCAGGCCTACGCCGCGGCGTGCGCATTGCACTTCGCCGAAAAAGCATTGGTGGAAATACGGGCCGGGCGCACCAAGACGTGGGAGAAGTTCGAGGTGCCCAAGGATGGCATCGGTTGCGGTTTCACCGAGGCCGTGCGCGGAGTGCTCAGCCACCACATGGTGATTCGTGACGGCAAGATCGCCAACTACCACCCGTATCCGCCGACCCCGTGGAATGCCAACCCGCGGGACAGCTTCGGCACACCGGGTCCCTACGAAGACGCGGTGCAGGGACAGCCGATCTTCGAGGAGAACGACAGGGAACACTTCAAGGGCATCGACATCATGCGCACGGTGCGCAGCTTCGACCCCTGCCTGCCCTGCGGTGTGCACATGTATCTGGGCAAGGGCAAGACCCTGGAGCGGTTGCACTCACCGACGCAGGCAGCGACCGGGGAGTGATGCATGGCTGATCGCCCCGTGGAGTTGGAGGGGGACGCGCAGTGGCGCTCGGCGGGCGATCGGATCCAGACGCTGTTGGATGCGACGTCCGTCGGTGGGGTGGTCGCTCGCGAGCGCGCCGAGCAATTGGTCCGCGAGGTGGTCGAGCTCTACGGCGCCGGCTTGTCACGGATCATGGCGGCAGTCGGTGATCGGGCTGACCCCGGCATGCTGAACCGCGTGGTCGCCGACGACTTGGTGGCCAGCCTGCTGCTCGTGCACGGCCTGCACCCGCATGACGTGCGGCGCCGCGTGTCCGACGCGCTCGACCGGGTCCGGCCGTATCTGGGCTCGCACGGCGGCGACGTGCATCTGCTCGACATCGACGGCGACACCGTGCGGCTGCAGTTCGCCGGAAGCTGCAAGAGCTGTCCGTCATCGGCAGTGACGCTGGAGCTGGCGGTCGAGGACGCGATTCGCGCTGCCGCACCGGAGGTTTCGTCGATCGAGGTGGTGGCCCCCGAAGCGGCGGCCGAGCCGGCGGCGGTGATACCCGCGGAGTCGCTGTTTGCTCAGGTCCACGCCAGGGGCCACGCCATCGGCGGAAGCCCGGCGGCCTGGTATCCGCTGCCCGAGCTGGCCGACCTGGCGCCCGGCGAAGTCGGCGGCTTCTCGGTCGCCGACACGGTGGTGCTGGCGTGCCGGGTCGGCGACCAGTTGTACGCCTATCGTGACCATTGCCCGGGCTGCGAAGGGTCTTTGGCCGGCGCGGCGCTGCACCGACGGGCCACCACCGCCGAGCCGGTGCTGCGATGTCCGCGCTGTCAGGCGCATTTCGACGTCGTGCACGCCGGGGCGAGACTCGATGACGGCGCCGTGGAGCACCTCGATCCCATCCCGCTGCTGTTGCGCGACGGCGTGCTGTCCATCGCGGTACCGGCCGAGTCGATCGGCGCGCCGGTATGACAACCCCCTATGACGTCCTGAGCCGAATCACCGGCGATCGGCGGGCACCGCAGGCGGCCGGTGAGCGTTGCGAAATGTGCTCGGAGGCCATCGCCGACGAGCACCAGCACGTGGTGAATGTGGCTGGGCGGCAACTATTGTGCGTATGCCGTGGCTGCTATCTGCTGTTCACCGACAGCCACGCACAGCTGCGCTACCGCTCGGTTCCGGATCGGTACCTGGCCTTTCCCGACTTCGCACTTGACCGCCGCACCTGGGAAGCGCTGCAGATCCCGGTGGGCCTGGCGTTCTTCTTCCGCAACTCCGCGCTGGATCGCACCGTCGCGTTCTACCCGGGACCGGCGGGGGCAACCGAATCCGACCTCGACCTGGCGGCATGGACCGCGATCAATTCCGCGGACCCCAGGGTCGGTCTGCTCGCCGACGACGTCGAGGCACTCTTGGTGCGCGCTGAACCCGAAGCCGAACAACCGGATTGCTATCTGGTCCCCATCGACGCGTGCTACGAGTTCATCGGTGGGCTGCGAATGTTGTGGCGCGGCTTCGACGGTGGCCAAGAGGCGCGCGAGTTCATCGTCGCGTTCTTCGAGCAGCTGGCCGCTCGCAGTACGGAGCAGCGCCGATGACCGGCCCCGCTGGACTGGCTTTCACAGTCCTCGACATGGTGCCCGAGCCCTACGCGGCCGTGCCGGTGCTGACCGCACGCGTCAGCGTCTCGGCGCCGGACCACGAACCGGTACACGCGATCGCGCTGCGCTGCCAGGTCCGCATCGAACCATTGCGACGCGGCTACTCCGACGAGGAAGCGGCGGGGCTGACCGACTTGTTCGGGCCACGGGAACGCTGGGCCACCACCCAGCACACCTTCCTGTGGCAGCACTGCACGGCGATGGTGCCTGCTTTCGTCGACGACACCGAGGTGACGCTGTCCCTGGAATGCACCTACGATTTCGAGGTCGCCGCCGCCAAGTACCTGCACGCGCTGCGCGACGGCGCCGTGCCACTGCAATTCCTGTTCAGCGGAACAGTATTCAAGGCCGGTGAGCGCGGCTTCTCCGTTCAGCAGGTGTCGTGGGACTGCGAGGACCGCTACGACATGCCGGTGGCGGCGTGGCGGGAGCTGATCCGGCAGCACTATCCGAACACCGGCTGGGTGCGGCTGTCGCACGACTCGGTCGCCGAGTTGGCGGCCTACAAGTCGGCGCACGGCCTGTTGAGCATCGAGGACGCGGTCACCGCGCTGCTGGGCGCCGCACGCCAGGAGGCGCGATGACCGCCGACTGGGACCGGGCCCGCGCCGTCGCCGACGCCATCCTGTACGAGGGCTACCTGCTCTACCCGTACCGCGCGTCGTCGAGCAGGAACCGATCACGGTGGCAGTGGGGGGTTTTGGGTCCTCCCGGTGCGGCCGACGCCGGTATCGGCGAGGACGACTCCATCGCGGCGCAGTTTCTGGTCGACGGATCGCAGGCGATCACCCTGACGGTGCGCTTCCTGCAACTGCAGCACCGCCGCGCCGAGCGCGAGTCCGGCTTGGATCGCTTCGAACCCGTCGACGAACTGATCACACCGTCCGGTTCCTGGCTGACGTGGGACGAAGCGGTCGAGCACGAAGAGTCCTTCGGCCCTCTTGCCCTCGACGACCCGGCTCGAGCATGGACGTTGTCGGTGACCGCGCCGGGGGCGACGAGCAACGAAGCCGTCGAAGGCGGTCGGCTGGCACGGGACCGGCGAGAGGTGAGCGCCACGCTGACGGTCGGCATCGAGCCAGACGGTGCGCTGCTACGGGTCTCGGTTCGAGTCGCCAACACCGGTGCCCCTGCCGCCGATAAGGACGACGCGATCGCGCGATCCCTGATCGGCACCCACATCATCGCCGAAGCGATTGGCGGCAAGTTCGTTTCGCTCCTCGAGCCGCCGTCACCCGCGGCCGACGCGGTGTCCCGGTGCACCCGGCACCGCTGCTTTCCGGTGCTGGCCGGCCCGCCCGGAGCCGGTGATCTGTTGCTGATCTCCCCGATCATCCTCTACGACCATCCTGAGGTCGCCGAACAGAGTGAGACCGCGTTATACGACTGCACCGAGATCGACGAGATCCTCACTCTGCGGGTGATGACGATGACCGACCAGGAGAAGGCGCAAGCTCGGGCCACCGACCCGCTGGCCGCCCAGATCATCGACCGCTGTGACGCGATGTCGCCCGAAGCCATGTCGCGCCTGCACGGAGCGCTGCGGGATCCGCGGGAGGCGGTGAGCCTGATTCCGGAGGTGCCTGACGGCGTCGACTGGTGGGATCCGCTGGCCGACAACGCGGTACAGCCCGACCTCGACGCGGTCTTGGTGAACGGTGTCCGGGTGGCGCGGGGCAGTCGCGTGCTTCTGCATCCGTCACGCCGTGCCGACGCCCAAGACCTGTTCTTCGCGGAGAAGACGGCTCGTGTCACGTCGGTGCACGAGGATGTCGACGGCAACCAGCACGTCGGTGTCGTCGTCGAGGACGATCCTGCAGCCGACCTGCACGAGTGGTACGGCCGCTACCTGTACTTCTCCCCCGACGAAGTCGAACCTCTCGAAACCACTACTACAGAAGGGAATTCGATATGGCAATCGTAGGATGGGTGTTCATCGGGATCTTGGCAATGTTCGCGCTGGCCGGAGTCGTCTTGGGGCTGCTGTCGGTGCCAGACGCCCGGCGGTACCTGAGAATCCGGCACATGTAGTACCCGGGCGATCCAGTGCGCATCCTGGTGGCGGGCATCGGCAACATCTTCCTCGGCGACGACGGGTTCGGTTCCGTGGTGGTCCGCCACGTCCCAGTCCAGCGGGACGATTCGGACGTGCGCGTCGTCGACTACGGCATCAGGGGCATGCACCTGGCCTACGACTTGCTCGACGGGTGGGACGCACTGGTTTTGGTCGACGCAATACCGAGCCGGGGCAACCCGGGTGCCCTACACGTCTTTGAAGCCGACCATGAAACGCCCTCGGCCACGGCCGCTCTGGACGCTCACAGCATGGATCCGGCGGCAGTGTTCGCCAGCCTGAACGCACTCGGCGGTGAACCGCCTTACACTATCGTCGTCGGCTGCGAGGCCGGCAGCGTCACCGAAGGCATCGGCCTCACCGACGCCGTCGCCAACGCTGTGCCACGCGCCATCCACACAGTGGACGAGGTCGTCGCCGGTTTGCGGGCCCGATCGCCGGCGGCGTCCGCAGAAAGGCGGGGCTGAGCGGTGTGTCTGGGCATACCTGGCCAGATCGTCAACATGGTGGACGGTTATGACGGGCAGCTCGCGTTGGTCGACGTCGCAGGAAAGCAGCGCAAGGTCAACGTCGGGATGTTGCCGGAGGAGACGTTTGCACCCGGTGACTGGGTGATCATTCACATGGGTTTCGTCGTTGAGAGGACTGACCCCGCAGGCGCCGAGCAAGCGATGGCCGGCCTGGAGTTGATGGGCCGGGGCCGCGACGATGACTGACACCCTGACGCAGTCCCTCGATGTCCGGCAACGTTTCACCGTGACCGGTGTCGTCCAGGGTGTCGGGTTCCGCCCGTTCGTCTACCGGCTCGCCACCGAGCTCGGGCTCACCGGATTCGTCGGCAACAATTCGGGCGCGGTCTTCCTCGAAGTGCAGGGCCCTTGCGCACGTCTCGACGAGTTCGGCCGCCGGTTACGCGCTGAGGTGCCCCCACTGGCAGCGATCAGCGCTGTCCACGTCGTCGATGTCGCCGTAGACCTCTTGTCCGACAGCAACTTTCGCATCATCGACAGCCAGGCGGCTGCCGGTGCGACGACCCCGATCCCGCCCGACATCGCCGTCTGCGACCAGTGCATCGCCGAGTTGTTCGATCCGACCGACCGCCGTTACCGGCATCCCTTCGTGACGTGCACCAGCTGCGGCCCCCGGTTCACCATCATCCGCGCCCTGCCCTACGACCGTCCGGCCACCACCATGTCGGCGTTCGACATGTGCGAGCAGTGCACAGTCGAATACCACAGCCCGGCCGATCGCCGCTTCCACGCGCAGCCGATCGCGTGCCCGGACTGTGGGCCGTCGCTGTGGTTCGCCGCAAACCCCTACCCGTTGAAGAGAATTGACGGATCCGATGCCGCACTGGCGGCCGCACAGCATGCACTGGCTGCGGGCGCAGTGCTCGCGATCAAGGGCATCGGCGGCTATCACCTCGCTTGTCGCGTCGACGACGAGGCGGCAGTGACCGCGCTGCGGACCCGAAAAGCGCGGGCCGCCAAGCCGTTGGCGATGCTGGTGGCCGATCTCGACGTCGCACGCCGCTACGCCCACATCGACGACGCCGAAGCCGCGGTGCTCACCAGTGCGGCCCGGCCGATCGTGCTGTTGCGGCGTCGTCGTGATGCGCCGGTCGCCGACGCCGTCGCACCCGGTAGCCCGCTAGTCGGGCTGATGCTGCCCTACTCACCCATCCATCATTTGCTGCTGGCGCCCGTCCCGGATGTCGAAGCACCAACCCCTGATGCTCTGGTGCTGACCAGCGCCAACCGATCGGACGATCCGATCTGCTTTACCGAAGAGGATGCCGCGCAACGTCTTCCAGCGCTGTGCGATGCAGTGCTCGACCACGATCGGCCCATCCATGTGCCCTGCGATGACTCGGTGGTGCGGGTGGTCGACGACAGGGAGTTACCGATCCGCCGATCCCGCGGATACGCGCCACTGCCCGTGGACCTCGGCCTCGACGGCCCACCGGTGCTGGCAGTCGGCGGCGAACTGAAGAACACCTTCTGCCTGACCGATGGTGCACGCGCATACCTGTCCGGGCACATCGGTGACATGGGGACGCTGGAAACTCTGCGGGCGTTCGAGCGCGCGGTCGGCCAACTCAGCGAAATACGGCATCAGCCGGTGCGATTGGCGGCCGACCTGCACCCTGGCTATCACACCCGCAGCTGGGCGGAGCGCCGCGCGGGCGATCGACCAGTGGATCTGGTCCAGCACCACCATGCGCACGTCGTGTCGCTGCTGGCCGAGCACGGGCGCATCGGCGAACCCGTCATCGGGGTATCGTTCGACGGAACGGGCTACGGCTGCGATGAAACAATCTGGGGCGGCGAAATTCTGAAGCTCGGGCGTGACAGTCACCGCTTCGTCCGGGTCGGCCACTTGTTGGCGGTACCGCTGCCCGGCGGCGACGCGGCCGTGCGCAACCCGTGGCGGATGGCGCTGTCTCAGCTGTGGATGGCCGGTATCGACTGGACACCAGACTTACCCCCAGTCGCCGCCGCGACCCACGACGAACTGCGGCTCATCCGTTCACAATTGGACAGTGGCACCGGGTGCGTACCGTGCTCCAGCATGGGCCGGCTGTTCGACGCGGTCGCATCGCTGCTGGGGGTTCGACATCGGATCGACTACGAGGGCCAGGCCGCCATCGAACTCGAGGCGCTGGCCGAGTCGGTTGACGACACCGCGGGGCCGACACTGCGGCTGACGGTCCGCCCCAACGGGGTGATCGACCCCGCCGAGATGCTGCGGACGATGGTGTCGGCCCTGCGTGCGGGCGTGCCCGCGGCGGTACTGGCCAGCGAGTTCCATCGAGCGGTCGCGGTCGCCGTCGTCGAGGTGGCGCGCATGGTCGCCGGGCCGGTGCGGTTAGTGGGCCTGACCGGCGGGGTGTTTCAGAATGTGCTGCTGCTGCGGGGCTGCCGACAACGATTGCGGCAGGCTGGATTCGACGTCCTCTCCCACCACAGGGTGCCGCCCAACGACGGCGGGCTGGCGCTGGGGCAGGCCGCGATTTCCGTGTTGACCGCGCTGGAAGTGGGCTGAGCCGTGGAGACGACGACAGCGATCGATCGCGGACTTGATGCCGAGCTGGCCGCTGATCTGGCCGCGACCGCCTTCACCCTGGCCAAGCGGTTCGCCGCGGGCGCGACGATGTGGTCTATCGCGCCGTCGTGGGAACCGCATGCACTGCACATCGCGGTCGAGTTCGTGCATCCGGTGGTGATGGGGAAGCGCGCACTGCCGGCCGTCGCACTGACCGGGTCGAACCTGGTCGATCTGGTGCGAGTCTCGGTGCGTCCCGGCGACATCGTGGTTGGGGTCGGTGCCGCCGATGACCCCGAGCTGCGCTCGGTGATGCAACGCGGCCCGGCTTGGGGCGCCACCACCATCTGGATCGGCAGCGGCGAACGACCGACAGCGGGTGCTGCCGATCACGTGCTATGGCTCGACGACCCTGACCCGCGCGTCCCCGCAACGGGCGGCTTTGTGCTGTTCTATCACTTGTTGTGGGAGCTGACCCACGTGTGTTTCGAGCACTCGGGACTACTCAAACCTCAATGCGCCGAAGATGTTTGCGTCACGTGCAGTGACGAGGGGCGCCTCGGTGAGCTGGTGACGGCGTCAGCCGACGGGATGGCGGAGGTGCGCACCGCCCGGGGCGTCGAGAACGTGGTGACCGCGCTGATCGACCCGGTCGCTGCGGGTGAGCTCGTGCTGGTGCACGCGGGGACCGCGATCAGCCGCCTCGAAGATGAGGGGCGGCGCTCATGACCGAACCCACCAACTTCCTCTATCCGTTCATCGACGCAGAACAGGACGATCCCCGATCGTTGCTTGCCGATCTCGCCGCGTCGGCCCAGGCGAAGGCCGCCGAGAGCGCGGCACTGCGGCGCACCACCTTGGCAGCCAACGCCGATCTGCTGGACCGGGCCGCGACCGAGCTGGCACGCCGGTTCGCATCCGGCGGCCGGATGTTCACCTTCGGAAACGGCGGCAGCTGCACCGATTCCACCACGTTGGCCGCGCTGTTCTCCCGCCCGCCGACCGGAAAGCCGTTACCCGCGTGGTCGTTGACCGCCGATCAGGCGATCCTCACGGCGCTGGGCAACGATGTCGGGTTCGAGCTGGTGTACGCCCGCCAGTTGATCGCCCGCGCCAAGGCCGGTGACATCGCCATCGCCATGTCGACCAGCGGCAATTCGCCCAACCTGCTCGCCGCGTTGGCCGAGGCGCGCCAACGCGGCTTGTACACAATCGGTTTCGCCGGCTACGACGGCGGCGCTTTCGCAGACAACGCAGATGTGGACGTGTGCTTCATCGTCCGCTCGCAAAGTGTGCACCGCATCCAGGAATCCCAGGCGCTGCTGGGTTACCAACTATGGTTGACCACCCAGCAACGCGGCGACGATCAAGGTTTGGGGGCTGCATGACCACGCCAGCAGGCGAATATCTTTCGTCGGGGCCGCGATTCGCCGAAGGCGAAGTGATCGAGCGGATCGAATCGTTCCGCAGGCGCCGGCCCCGGTTGCTCGACGACCACGTGAACCTCGCCCACGGTGCGGGCGGCAAGGCGTCGGCCGCGCTGGTCGACGCCGTGTTCATGGAGGCGTTTCGCAACCCGTTGCTGGAGTCACTCGGCGACGGGGCGGTGCTCACGCTGCCCGGCGGCGAACGGCTGGCGATGTCCACCGATTCGTTTGTCGTGCAGCCCAGACGTTTTCCTGGCGGCTCCATCGGCGAGCTCGCCGTCCACGGCACCTGCAACGACCTCGCGATGGCCGGCGCGGTGCCGTCCTGGATCGCAGCGGCGTTCGTTCTGGAAGAGGGCTTCGGCATCGGCGAACTGAAAGAGATCGTCGCCGACATGGCCGCCGCCGCAGCAATAGCGGGTGTGCAGATCGTCACCGGCGACACCAAGGTGGTACCCAGGGGCGCCGCCGACGGCCTGTTCATCACCACAACCGGGGTCGGTGTCATTCCCTCAGGGCGCACACTGTCGCCCGCGTCGGTGCGTGCCGGCGACAAAGTGCTTTTGTCGGGCTCGATGGGCGATCACGGCATGGCGGTGATGCTCGCCCGGGGCGACCTCGCCATCGAGGCCGACATCCATTCCGACACAGCGTCGGTCAGCCCGCTGGTGGAACTATTGATGGCGGCCGCGCCGTCCACCCGCTGGCTGCGCGACGCGACGCGCGGCGGGGTCGGCACCGTCTGCAACGAACTGGCCCAGTCCTGCGGCCTCGGGGTGGTGCTCGACGAGCAGCGACTACCCGTGGCGCCCATGGTCAATGGCGCATGCGAGCTGCTTGGCATCGATCCGCTGTACGTTGCCAACGAGGGCAAGTTCGTGGCCGTCGTCGCTCCCGATGAAGCCGACGCGGGGCTCCAGGCGTTGCGGTCGCATCCGCTGGGTGCCGATGCGGCCGAGGTCGGCGAGATCGTCACCGAACCTGCGGAAAGCGTCGTGCTGCGTACCGGATTCGGCGGCACCCGGATCGTCGACATGCTCGTCGGCGACCCGTTGCCGCGAATCTGCTGATCGCCACACGAGAGAGGAGACCACACATGTGCCTTGGGATACCTGGTCGGATCGTTGAGATCACCGACACTGCAAACTATTTGGCGAAGGTCGACGTCAGCGGTGTACAGCGCACGATCAGCCTGCGACTGCTGGAAGACGACATGCCCGAGCCCGACGACTGGGTACTGGTCCACGTCGGGTTCGCGATGGCCAAGATCGATGAGACCGAGGCGTTGCTCACCCTGGCCGCCGTCAAGAAGCTCGGCGAGGCCTATACGAGCGAGATCGAAGCCTTCGACTCGTCGGCGATTGTCTAAAGGGGGCGACGATGAAATTCGTTGACGAATTCCGCGATCCGGCGGCGGCGCGCAAACTGCTGGCCGCCATCGAGCACTTGGCGGGTAGCGGCCCCGACCATTTCAAGTTCATGGAGGTGTGCGGCGGGCACACCCACACCATTTACCGGCACGGGATCGAACACCTGCTGCCCGACAACGTCGAACTGGTGCACGGCCCCGGGTGCCCGGTGTGCGTGATCCCGATGGGGCGGATCGACGACGCGATGTGGCTGGCCGGCCAACCCGATGTGATCTTCACCTGTTTCGGGGACATGATGCGGGTGCCCGGGTCATCGGGCAGCTTGCTGGACGCCAAGGCGCGCGGCGCCGATGTGCGGTTCGTCTACTCGCCGCTGGACGCGCTCAAGGTCGCGGTCGACAACCCCGACAAGCAGGTGGTGTTCTTCGCCATCGGGTTCGAAACCACCGCGCCCTCGACCGCGGTGACGCTGGTACGGGCCCGCGACCTCGGCCTGCGCAATTTCAGTGTGTTCTGCAATCACGTCACGATCGTGCCGCCGATCAAGGCCATCCTCGAGTCGCCGGACCTGCGGCTGTCCGGCTTCATCGGACCCGGGCACGTGTCGACCGTGGTCGGCAACCGGCCGTACCGGTTCGTGACCGAGGTCTACCGAAAGCCGTTGGTAGTGGCAGGGTTCGAGCCGCTGGACATTCTGGCGGCGGTCACCATGCTGCTGCGCCAGATCCGCGAAGGACGATGCGAGGTGGAGAACCAGTACAAGCGGGTGGTGCCCGAGGACGGCAACCCGGCGGCGCTGGCGTTGATGGGCAAGGTGTTCGCCCTGCGTCCGCACTTCGAATGGCGTGGGTTGGGGTTCATCTCGCAGAGCGCGCTGCGGCTGCACGACGACTTCGCGGAGTTCGACGCCGAGCTTCGGTACGAGATGCCGGGGGTGCGGGTCGCCGACCCGAAGGCGTGCCAGTGCGGCGAGGTGCTCAAGGGTGTGCTGAAGCCTTGGGAATGCAAAGTTTTCGGCACCGCGTGCACACCGGAGACTCCGATCGGTACCTGCATGGTGTCACCCGAGGGAGCGTGCGCGGCCTACTACAACTTCGGCCGGATGCATCGCGACGCCGCCAAGCTGGTGGGTCAATCCGGGCGGGCGTGACCGTTGGACCAGGACAGCCGCGGCGTCGAGATGTTCGCTCGGTATGCCCACGCACCCAACGCGCTGGGCTATTGCGGTCCCCCGCTGGGAGCCGCCTTGCGGGACGGCTCGGTCGACGAGGTGCGCCAGGCTGCGACGAAATTCTCCGGCGCCTGGCCGTACTTGAAAGTGCTCGCGACGATGACCGGCATCAGCGATCCGCTGGACTACCGGCTTGTCGAGTCGTATTGGCTGGGCGGCGGCGTCGGCGCGACCCTTGACGCCGGCGAATTCTTCGACGCGTTGCTTGCCGTCATCGGCCCGCAGGCGGGCCACTACTGGTCGCATCTCACACCGGACCTGGCGCGTGAAGCAGCCGGCAATCACTGCTTTCACGTGTTCGGCGTATATCCGTGGACGCGGTTTCTCGGGCGAGGCCGCCAGAACAGTGCCGAACAGCCGCTCAGCGTGCTGGATAATTGTCGAATCACTTGGGGCACAGTGCTTTCCCGCGTTGACGAACGGATCGAAGTAACGTGTCAAAAGCTGGTCTGGGACGGTGAACTGCTAACGCTGTCCGAGCCGTCGGTGCGTGTCCTCGATGTGTGGGACGACGGCTACAGCGCGGTGCCCGAGGTGGCAGCCGGCGACGAGATTGCCATTCATTGGGGCCGGTTGTGCGGCCGGTTGCAACCAGACCAGATCCGCGCGTTGGCCGACAGCACCGACCGCCAACTCCGCGTGACAAACCAGCGACTGGCGCACGTCTAACGTCTCGGCGGTCGCGCCCGCCCGGCGTCTTCAGGTGCGCTGTCCTGGCACTGGGGGCATAGCCCGTGCAAGGTGAGGCCGGCGCGCTCGGACAGCGTGAACGCGCTGCCTGCCATCGCATGCTCCAGCGCCGAGGCCAGTCGTCCCGCGGGCACTTCGATGATCGAACCGCATCGTGTGCACACCGCGTGGTGGTGCGGGTCGGCGGCCAGGCCATAGGTGGTGATCCCGCCCTCGAGTGTCAGCGCATGCAACACACCCTGGTCGACCAAGGTGGTCACCGTGCGGTAGATCGTGGCCAAGTCCGGCGACTGGTCTTGGGTCGGCCTGCACTCGCGAAGTCGCTGGTCGATCTCGGCGACCGACAGATGACCGTGGATCGGCTCGAGCACTGCCAAGACTGCGATTCGGGAGGCCATCCGCCGCAGACCATGAGCACGCAGCAACTCGCCGATCCGTTCGGTGACGGCGGGATCCACAGCCGAGGGCCTGGCCACCCGTCCAGTATCACGCAGCCGATCGTCGAATCGGCGCCAATGGCCGGATCGGGCGCTGTCAGACTGGCGTCGTGCCCTACCCGCCGCGAGGTTCAATCGCCGATGTCCTGCCCGCCGCGGCCGCGCTGCTTTCCGTTTCCGGAGCGGTGGACGCGCTGGGAGTGACCGAGTGGGCCGGTGAGGTGCGCCGCGTTGTCGTCGTGCTCGTCGACGGGATGGGTCTGCATCTGCTCCCGGAACTGGCCCCCGATGCGCCGCTACTGGCGTCGGTGCTGTCCGGTGGCACCGGTCGGCTTGACGAACTCACCTGCACCTTCCCGTCGACCACACCGACCAGCCTGGCGTCCTTGGGCACTGGGGTCGCACCGGGCCAGCACGGGATCCTGGGCTTCACCGTCAAACTGCCCGACACCGACCGGGTGCTCAGCCACATATTTTGGCGTGACGATCCCGCACCGGCCCAATGGCAGCCGGTGCCAACGTGGTTCGAGCGACTGCAGCGGGCCGGCGTCGGTGCCCGGGCGGTGCTTCCCGCGGCATTCGTCGGCAGCGGCCTGACCGAGGCGGCGTACCGGGGCGCCCAATTCATCGCCGCGAACACCGACGACGACTACGCGCAGCTCGTGATCGACCAGTCGCGCGCAGCGCCCGGATTGGTCTACGCCTATACCGCCGCGCTCGACACCGCGGCGCATGCGTTCGGCATCGGCTCCCCTGAGTGGCACGCCGCCGCGGCCCACGTGGACGCGCTGCTGACCCGATTGATCGAGGCGTTACCCCACGATGCCGCCCTGCTGATCACCGCGGACCACGGCGGGCTGAACGTGCCGAGCGACCGGCGGATCGACCTTGACGCCGACTCGCGGTTGCGCGCGGGCGTTCGTGTGGTCGCCGGCGAGCCCCGGGTGCGCTACCTACACACCGAGCCGGGCGCGGCGTCCGACGTGATCGCCTCCTGGAGCGAGCTCCTGAATGGGCGAGCCGAGGTGCGCGCCCGCGACGACGCCGTCGCGGCCGGACTGTTCGGACCTGTCCGTCCTGAGCACTTGTCGCGGATCGGCGACGTGGTCGTCACCTGCCTCGGTGACACGGCGGTGCTGGCATCCGCGCATGAGCCGCCGGAAGTGGCTCGTCTCGTCGGCTTCCATGGGGCTGCCACCCCGGCAGAGATAGCGATTCCGCTGATCACCTTTCGGGGCTGACCGCAGCAAAAATATCCACGAAATTGTTGCGAATCGTCTGCAAGACGCCCACCGGTCGTTTAGCGTCGAATCGGGCCGGGATGTATTTCCAGATGGGACGCAACATGGCCGCTGACACCCTCAGCAGGCAAACGTCGTCGCGGTCTTCCCGGCTGCGGGGCGCCTTGAACCCCGACGAGTGGTTGCGCTTGGGAACGATGTTCGCCATCATCGTCGCACTGCATGTAATCGGCTGGGGCACTCTGATTTTCGTCGTCGAGCCGGCCCACTTGAGCGTCGGAGACAAGGCGTTCGGTATCGGCATAGGTCTGACCGCCTACACGTTGGGGCTGCGTCACGCATTCGACGCCGACCACATCGCGGCGATCGACAACACCACCCGCAAGCTGATGAACGACGGGCAGCGCCCACTCGGCGTCGGGTTCTTCTTCTCCCTGGGCCACTCGTCGGTCGTGTTCGGGCTGGCACTCCTCATCGCCGTCGGACTCAAGGCGATAATCGGTCCCGTCGAACAGGATTCGTCGACCCTGCACCACTACACGAGCCTGATCGGCACCAGCGTCTCGGGCGTGTTCTTGTACTTGATCGCCATCATCAATGTGGTCATCCTGGTCGGCATCGTGCGGGTGTTCACGCAGATGCGCCGCGGCTACTACGACGAGGACGAACTCGAAGCGCAGTTGAATAACCGCGGCCTGCTCAACCGGGTGCTCGGCCGGTTCACCAAATCGGTCACAGCGTCGTGGCATATGTATCCGATCGGGGTGCTGTTCGGCCTGGGCTTCGACACCGCAACCGAAGTCGCGCTGCTGGTGCTTGCCGGCACCAGCGCCGCGGCCGGCCTGCCGTGGTACGCCATCCTGTGCCTACCGGTGCTCTTCACCGCGGGCATGTGCCTGCTGGACACCATCGACGGCTCGTTCATGAATTTCGCGTACGGCTGGGCGTTTTCCAACCCTGTCCGCAAGGTGTACTACAACATCACCATCACCGGTCTTTCGGTGGTCGTCGCGCTGCTGATCGGCACTGCCGAATTACTCGGGCTGCTCGCCGAACAGTTCGGCTGGACCGGTGGAGTGTGGAGTTGGCTGGGCGGTGTCGATCTCAACGCGATCGGTTTTGTCATCGTCGGCCTGTTCGTGGTCACATGGGCTGCCGCCCTGCTGATCTGGCGTTATGCGCGCATCGAGGAGAAGTGGACGATGCAGGCCGAACGCGTCGGCTGACACGCGTAAAGGAATCGGCCTGGGTTGACCCCAGGTCGCGATCACCACCGCGCAAAATCCCGGGTTGACGCGGGATCGGTTGGATAGCAACACCGTCCACGTCAGAGAAGCCCGAGATCGTTACAGCTCTGTCCTATTCGCGAGCTGAGCTGGTCACCAAACCAGCGACACAAATCGATGACCGCAACTTTTCATCCGGTCCGCGGCGTGGCGCCTGCTGTCTGTAATCAGCCTGCGCCAAGCCGCTTCTCACGCATATCCGCGCGCCGCGGACATGTGTTGTCGGCGTGCGCGCCAATACAGACGCACCGACGATGGCCGGTCGATTCACCAGAAGGAGTATTCGATGTCGTTCTTATCCATAGTACCGGAAATCCTCTCTGCCGCAGCAGACAACCTGCAATCCGTCGGCTCCAGGATCCAAGCGCAGAACACTGCAGCGCTGGGCCCCACCACAGGTCTGGTCCCGGCCGCATCCGACGAGGTATCCGCTGTGACAGCAATGCAATTCGCCGCGCACGCGGACGCATACCAGACGGTCAGCGCGCAAGCTGCCGTCATTCACCAGATGTTCGTGACGACCTTAGCGGCCGCCGCCAATTCCTATACCACCACCGAGACCGCCAATGCGGTTGCTACCAGTTAAGGAGTTCTGCAATGGATTTTGCAACATTGCCGCCGGAAGTCAACTCCGGGCGGATGTACGCCGGCCCGGGTTCTGGACCCATGATCGCCGCGGCAGCATCGTGGAACAGTCTGGCGACCGAGGTATCAGCGGCAGCAGGCGAATACGGGTCGGTGATCTCCGACCTCACTAGTGGTCCGTGGCACGGCCCGGCATCGGCGGCGATGGTCTCCGCCGCCGCACCATATGTGTCGTGGATGAATACCACCGCGACGCAAGCCGAACAGGCCGCCGACCACGCCACAGCGGCGGCCAGTGCCTACGAAACTGCGTTCGCAGCAACAGTGCCCCCTCCGGTGATCGTCGCCAACCGTACGTTGTTGGCATCGCTGGTCGCGACCAACGTCCTCGGGCAGAACACCCCGGCGATCGCGACCACCGAAGCCCACTACGCCGAGATGTGGGCCCAAGACGCCGCGGCGATGTACGGCTACGCCGGGTCCTCAGCGGCCGCATCGACACTGACGCCGTTCGCTCCGGCGCCGGCGACCACCACAGTAGGTCAGGCCACTGGAACTGGCGCACCGACCACGCTGTCGCAGCTGGCGACGTCGGCCCCTGCCGCACTCCAGGCGCTCGCATCCCCCGCGACGTCGACGTCGTCGGGATCGGGGCTTCAGGGGCTGTTGGATCTGTTGACCGGGAATTCGACATCCACAACGGGAGTCTCTGGGCTGTTCAATGACCTCTTCAGCCCAAATGGTTTGGGGCTCAACGCCAATATCTGGAATACCATATTTTCGTCCGGCTTCTACACGCCGGCTAACACGCTCGGCGCCTTCACGAGTCTGTTCGGCGGCGCGGCTGCGGGAGACGCGGCGGGGGCGGCCGGGGAAGCGGCGTCGGCAGCGGACGGAATCGGCGCGGCAGCGGTGGCCCCGGCTGCGGGACTGGGCGAGCTCGGCGGCCTTGGCGGCGGGGTGTCGGCGGCCATGGGTCGTGGTGCGGCGCTCGGCGCGTTGACGGCGCCGCCCAGTTGGAGCGAGATCGCGCCCGCGATAAGCCCGCTGCAGGGGCTACAAGGGGCGGCGCTGGGCGCTGTGCCGCAGGACCTTTCGCCTGCCGTCGCGGCAGGCATGCCAGGTATGCCAGGTATGCCGGCCGCCAACGCGGCCGGAAGCCGCTTCGGTGCCGCCATGCCCCGATACGGGATCCGCCCGACGGTAATGGTGCAGTCCCCGGCGGCCGGGTAGCACTATAGCGGGGTGGTGTAGGCCGCGCTGATTCCGCCGTCGACCAGATACGTCGCCGCGGTGATGAACGATGCGTCGTCGCTGGCCAAAAATGCGACCACAGCGGCGATTTCGTCAGCCTCGCCGAAGCGGCCCATCGGCACATGGACCATTCGCCGGGCGGCGCGTTCGGGGTCGCTGGCGAAAAGCTCTTGCAGGAGCGGGGTATTCACCGGCCCGGGGCACAGCGCGTTGACGCGAATGCCTTGGCGGGCGAACTGCACACCGAGCTCTCTCGACATCGCCAGCACCCCGCCCTTGGATGCTGTGTAGGAGATCTGCGACGTCGCCGAGCCCATCACCGCGACGAACGACGCGATGTTGACGATCGACCCGCGACCCGCAGGCGCCATGTGCCGCAACGCAGCCCGGCAACACAGATATACCGATTTCAGGTTGACGTCTTGCACGCGCTGCCATGCCGGCAGCTCGGTGTTCTCGATCAGATCGTCGTCCGGCGGCGAGATACCCGCGTTGTTGACCGCGATGTCCACCGATCCGTAACTACTGGCGGCGGTGTCGAACAACGCGTTGACCGAAGTCTCGTCGGCGACGTCGACCGGCACGAACAGACCGCCCACTTCATCGGCGGCCGCGGCGCCGGTCTTCGCGTCGATGTCGGCGATGACCACGGTGGCCCCCTCAGCGTGCAACCGCCGCGCCGACGCCAGCCCGATACCCCCGCCGCCGCCGGTCACCACGGCGACCTTGTCGCCAAGCCGTCGACTCAAATCCACCGTCACCCGCGCCGCTCCTCGCTCGCATAAGCCCGCGCCGCCTCCACAATTGCCGAAAACAGTCGCAGGTCGTCCAGAGTTTCCTCTGGATGCCACTGCACGGCGAGCACGAAGCCGTGCCCGGGCAACTCCAACGCCTCGATCACACCATCGGTGTCCCACGCGCTGACGACCAGGCCCTCGCCGAGTTCGGCAATGGCCTGGTGGTGATAGCACCGCGCGTCAACGGATTCGCCGACCAGCCCGGCCAATCGGGTACCGGGCACCGTGCGCACCGGCAGCGAGGTGAACACGGCGTTTCCGGCCCGGTGGCCGCTGTGCCCGATGACGTCGGGCAGGTGCTGATGCAGCGTTCCGCCGCGCGCGACATTGAGCACTTGCGCGCCACGGCAGATGCCCAGCACCGGCAGTCCCCGCTTGAGCGCGGCGTCCAGCAGCGCGAACTCCCAGGCGTCGCGCTGCTGGCCGGGTTCGTCGGTGCTGGGATGCGGCGTCTGACCGTAGACGGCCGGGTCGACGTCCTTGCCGCCGGTGATGAGCAAGCCGTCCAGGCCATCGAGCACCCGCTCGGCGATGTCGGCGTCGACCGGCTGCGGCGGCAGCAGTGTGGCCACGCCGCCGGCCGCCGTGACGCCCTGAAAGTAGACCGCAGGCAGAAAGCTAGCGGGGACGTCCCAGACTCCGGTCTGGGCTTGCGCGAGATAGGTGGTCAGCCCGATCACAGGCGGTGCCGACTTCGCACCCGAGAGCCCGGCATCTCCGCGGGCCGTTCCGGCCCGCATCGTCGCCGGAGGTCTAGAACCGCTCAAACCCGCGAACCCTCTCCCAATCGGTGACCGCCGCATTGAATGCGTCCACCTCGACGCGGGCGTAGTTGACGTAGTGGTTGACCACCGCATCCCCGAATGCCTCTCGGGCGATTGCCGACGCATCGAACAGTGTCGCCGCTTCGGCCAGCGTACCGGGCAGACGCTCGACGCCGTCTGCTGTCTCGTACGCATTCCCGGAGCACGGTTCCGGCAACTCCAGACCGTTTTCGATACCGTGCAGTCCGCCGGCGATGAGCGCCGCGACGGCCAGGTACGGATTGACGTCACCGCCGGGCACCCGGCATTCCACCCGCAGGTTGTCGCCGTGACCGACGACGCGCAGTGCGCAGGTCCGGTTGTCCAAGCCCCACGCCACCACCGTGGGCGCGAAGCTGCGATCGGCGAACCGCTTGTAGGAGTTGATGTTCGGCGCATACTGCAGTGTCAGCTCCCGCAACGTGGCCAACTGGCCCGCGATAAAGCTGCGGAAAGTCGGTGAGATACCGAACGGTTGACCGTCCTCGGCGGCCACCGCGGATCCATCGGCCGACCTCAGCGACATGTGAATGTGGCAGCTGTTGCCTTCGTGCTCATCGTATTTCGCCATGAACGTCAGCGATTTGCCGTGTTGGTCGGCGATTTCCTTAGCGCCGTTCTTGTAGATGCCGTGGTTGTCACAGCTGACCAGCGCCTCGTCGTAGCGGAATCCGAGCTCTTGCTGCCCCTTGTTGCACTCCCCCTTGACGGCCTCCCACTGCAGTCCCGCGCCTTGCATGTGCTGGCGGATATCCCGCAACAGCGGCTCGAGGCGACTCGAGGGCATCACCGCGTAGTCCAGGTTGTAGTCGCTGGCCGGTGTCAGCTCGCGATATCCGCTGGCCCAGGCCTGGCGGTAGGTGTCATCGAAGACCATGAACTCCAGTTCAGTGGCGACATAAGCCCGCAGACCGCGCTGGTTCAAGCGGTCCAGCTGGCGACGCAAGACCTGGCGCGGCGAGGGCTCGATAGGGCTTCCGTCGTGCCTCATCAAATCGGCGAGCACCAGCGCCGTGCCCGGCAGCCACGGCGCCCACCGCAGCGTCGACAAGTCCGGCCGCATCACCATGTCGCCGTATCCGGACTCCCAGCCCGCCATCGCGTATCCCGCGACGGTGTTCATCTCGACGTCGACCGCGAACAAGTAGTTGCAGCACTCGGCGCCCGACTCGGCCACCTCGTCGATGAAGAATTGCGCCGATACCCGCTTACCCATCAGCCGACCCAGCATGTCGCTGAACGCGACGATGACCGTGTCGACTTCACCGGCGGCGACGAGTCGCTCGAGTTCGCCGCGCGACAAGCTCACGCCGGTGACTTTATCCGTTACCAGGTGCTGGTGCGCAGGACGATCTCGGCGGCCAACTGCGCGGTCGATTCCTGCGCATTGCGCCGGCCCAGCAGGTCCACCACCCGGTAGTCGCCGTAGACGTACCGCTGGCTGGCTTGTGCCACGGATTGTGCGGCTGGCGTGCTGACCAGCGCCGTGGTGTTGATCTCGACCGGCGGGCAGTGGTCGTCGCGAATCACGCCGGCCTGATCGGCGACACGTGGATGCCCGCGGTCGATGACAACCAGCCCGGTGAAGCGGTCCAGCCGGGTGGCAGCCAGTTCCCAGGCCAGCTCAGCGCCGACGCGGTCGCCGACCAGGACGCCCCAACTGATGTCGAGGGCATCGAGAACGCCCACCACAGTCTTGGGCGTCAGGCGCGGGTCCGGTCCGACGACAATCGTGCGCAGCGATGCGGTGTGCAGCCGCTCGCTCACCGCGTCATACGCACCCGGCGCCCGCTGCGCTGCGCAGAGCAGAACCACGACGGAGCCCTGCTCCGGACCCGTGTCGCAGACCTGGATGGGAAACCCGTCGACGGTCGTCATCATCGCCGAAGGCACTACCGCAAATTACAGTGAAAACGCCCGCGCGCGGGCCGTTTTCGTGCTTATCGTGAATCAAGTTGAAATTGGAAACGTTCCGGCAACATCGAACTGCGTTCCGCACATCCGGGACCCCCTGTGGCAATAGTGAACGATCCAGACGAAAACCCTTGCTGGGCGGCTTTTTAGACTCGTCGACGAAAGCACCGGTCAGCGCAGCGCAGCAACAATCGTCGGCCGCCGGGGCGGGCCGTCGTCGAGTAGTGCAGTCACAGCGTCGACGTCGAGATGAATGTCCAACAAATCGGCCATCACGTCGAGCTGTGCGTCGCGACGCGCCGCGACGTCGACGTCGTCGGACACCACGAATCCGTCCCGTCCCGCAGCCACCGCGGCATCGGTCAACCACCGCCGCCGGAAGTCGTCGTTGTCGAACAGGCCGTGCCAGTGCGTCCCGAAGATCCGGCCGCGCCGATACCCCTCCGGGCACCCGTCGATGTCGAACCAGGTGTCCTCAGCACAGCGGGCGACCCGGCCGTGATGGATCTCGTAGCCGTGCAGCGATCCCTCCCGGCGACGCAGCACCTTGTCGGGCGCGAACTCGATGTCGACGTCCAGCAACCCCATCGCCTCGGTCCGGCCCGATCGGCTCTCCACCGGGTCGTCGATCGAGCGGCACAGCATCTGAAACCCGCCGCAGATGCCCAACACGGGGCGCCCCGAAGCCGCGTGGGCGGCGATGGACTGGTCCAGCCCGCGTTCACGCAGCCAGCACAGGTCGGCGACGGTGGACTTGGTTCCCGGCAGCACGATGACGTCGGTGTCAGCCAGGTCGGCAGGCTCCCGCACCCAGCGCACCAGCACACCTGGTTCGCAGGCCAGCGCCTCGACATCGGTCGAGTTGGAGATCCGCGGCAACCGCAGCACCGCGACCCGAAGCCACTGCGCGCCGCGCGGCGGTCGTGGTGTGCCGAGGACACGATGGGCCAGCACCGGGACCGCGTCCTCGGTGTCGAGCCAGAGATCGTCGGTGTAGGGCAGCACTCCATAGGTTGGACGGCCGCTGAGTTCGGCGAGCTGACGCAGGCCCGGCTCCAGTAGCGAGACGTCGCCGCGGAATTTATTCACGATGAATCCAGCGATCAGCGCCTGATCCTCGGGTTCGAGCACCGCCACCGTGCCGAACAGGTGCGCGAGCAGACCGCCGCGGTCGATGTCTCCCACCACGATCACCGGTAGGTCCGCCGCACGAGCCAAGCCCATGTTGACCAAGTCGGTTGCCCGCAAATTGATTTCGGCCGGCGATCCGGCTCCCTCGCAGATCACTGCGTCGAATTCGGCTCGTAAACTGGCCAATTCGTCCTGCACGACGGTGGCCAGCCGGTTGCGGTCAGACCAGTATTCTGTCGCGGTCGCTGTGCCGGTCGCCTGCCCTCGTACCACCAGTTGCGACGTCATGTCGCTGCCGGGTTTGAGCAGGATCGGATTGAATCGCACACTGGGCGCGAGTCCGGCCGCGCGGGCCTGCATCGCTTGTGCACGCCCAATCTCACCGCCTTCGACGGTGACCGCGGAATTGTTCGACATGTTCTGCGCTTTGAACGGCGCGACTCGAATTCCTTTGCGCGCCAGTAATCGGCACAGCCCGGCGACCACCATCGACTTTCCTGCGTCGGACGTAGTGCCGGCAACCAGCAGCGCGCCGCTCACGGCCGGGTGGTCACGGCAGCGTGAGGATGTCCGCGCCGGATTCGGTGACGAGCAGGGTGTGCTCGAACTGCGCGGTCCATTTGCGGTCTTTGGTGACCACGGTCCAGTCGTCGTCCCAGATCTCGTAGTCCAGCGTGCCGAGGTTGATCATCGGTTCGATGGTGAATGTCATCCCCGGCTCGAGGATGGTGGTGACGGCAGGCTGGTCATAGTGCAGCACCACCAGTCCGTTGTGAAACGTCGTGCCGATGCCGTGCCCGGTGAAGTCGCGAACTACGTTGTAGCCGAACCGGTTTGCATACGATTCGATGACGCGGCCGACGACCGACAGCGCCCGTCCGGGTTTGACGGCTTTGATCGCCCGCATCGTCGCCTCGTAGGTGCGTTCAACCAGCAGACGGTGTTCTTCAGACACGTCGCCGGCCAGGAATGTGGCATTGGTGTCGCCGTGCACGCCGTCGATATAGGCGGTGACGTCGATGTTGACGATGTCGCCGTCCTCGATCACCGTCGAGTCAGGGATGCCGTGACAGATGACTTCGTTGAGCGACGTGCAGCATGACTTGGGAAAACCCTTGTAGCCCAGCGTCGATGGATAGGCGCCGTGGTCGACCATGTAGTCGTGCGCGACCCGGTCCAAGGCGTCGGTCGTGACGCCGGGTGCGACGGCCTTGCCCGCTTCGGCGAGTGCTGCGGCCGCGATCTGCCCCGCGACCCGCATCTTCTCGATGACCTCTGGCGTCTGCACCCACGGCTCCGAACCCTCCCGCGCCGTCGGCTTCCCGACGTATTCCGGACGCGGAATCGAATGGGGAACCGGCAGCGTCGGCGAAAGCACACCGGCGGCCAAGGCGGAACGAACAGGCATGCTCACCAGGATATCTGTCTCAGCTACGTGCGCGTCCGCGCAGCAGCGACCGCCGGCGGGGCCCCTTGATCTTCACCGAGCCGAGCACGACCCGCCCGGTCAGCACCACATGTGGCCTGCCCTCGGCCGGCGCGGCCTTGCGGCGGTCGCTGGCGCTGCCGCCGTAGACCTGGACGTCGTCGATCGACGCGCTGGCACCGTCGGGCAGCCGGATCTCCACCGAGCCGCACCTCATGTCCAGCTCGATGACCACGACCGGTCCGGCGAATCTGGCTTTGACCAGATCCAGCTCGACCGAGCCCATGCGTCGCACCAGAGCCAGCCGCGTCGGCACCGTCCACTCTCCATGTCGCTTGAGCGATCCGGCCCAGCCGCGCAACTCGACGCGGTCGGCGGCGCAGGTCACGATCGCACCCGGACCGGGCAGGTCGACGACGAGGCTGTCCAGCTCGTTGCGAGTGCGGGCGTAGGACACCCGCGAGGAGCGTTCCTCGAACTCGGTGATGTCGATCAGCCCGAGCGCGACCGCGTTGTGTAATCGGCGCATCGTGCCGTTGCGGTCGGCATCCGACACCCGCAGTTCGGACAGTTCGTCGGGACGTGTCATGGCCACACCAATCTACCGCCACGAAACACGGGCGTTCGACGGCTGAGCGCTCCGGTGGGTACCCCGCTCGGGACGGTTCAGTCATTCCGATCGTACGAAAACTTGGCCTATCTGAAACCAGTGTTGTCGTTGATTTTCTTATCGGCATTCAGATTTAATGCTTTAGCTAAATGATCTTGCTTTCTTAAAGAGATGGGCGCTGAAATCGCTGCTAGCGCCTCTCAGACAAGTAGTTTGGAGAGTTGGATTTAGCGTCCAGTTTCTCGGACTTTTCAAGATCGGCGTTCGAATGGTGGGCCGTCGACGCCGACTGGGAACCGAAGCTGTGTGACGTCGATCGATCCGGATTTAGGCTCCCCAACTGCCATTTCCCGCTCGAACGCGACCAGAGATGAGTCTCGCGACAGGTCGGCACGCGGGCCTCATCCTCGCCAAGGCGGTTCAATCAATGGTCGAACGGCACCTAATAGAGAGCTTAGCGCTGTAAAAAGTTCACCTGAGTTTTTAATTAGAGTTTGGCTTAACAGCGAGGCCAACCTGTTATATGCTTCGAACGTCGGAGGCTCGTCCGCCATGAGGGGGAGAAGGACTCATGTGCGAGCCAACGGCTGTGGGGCGGCAACCCCACATCCACTTCGAGAGATACCGAGAATGGAGGCTCGCACATGAGTCACAAGTATTCTACAGCGATTGGCACAGCTCTTGGCGGCGCTGCAATCGCTGCGTTCGTCGGCATGGGCACCGCCCACGCTGGCCCGACCATCACCATCGACCCGTACTACGACAGCCCCGGCATCGTTGCCACCGGTGACACGTTCACCCCGAATGACGCGTACGACATTCTGTTCGGCTCGGCAGGCACCCAGGGCACCGACAACGCCGCTCTGGACCTGTCGGATGCTCAGTCGAACGTTACCGGCTACGAGTCCTTCACGACCGACGTCGCCACGTTCGAGTCGACCGCCGGTGACCACGGGCTGGAGAACCTGATCTACGCGCTGGACCCCAGCGCGTTCTACCTGCAGACGACCGACGGAGTCGCCGGCACCGTCTCCGAAACCGTCTCGGGCGTCACTGGCGCTTACCTGGTTCCGGACGACTTCCTGGGCTACCTGGCGACAGGCCTGGACTACGGTCTGCTCACACCGACGGGTCTGGACTACGTCTTGACTCCGCTGATCGACCTGCTGGCGGGCGGGGCGGCCTGATCCCGGTAAATCCACCTCGATGAGAGGTGGCTGTCTGGACCGGTGGGGTTAGGGGGGGCCTAGTCCCCACCGGTTCAGACGCCAGACGTCGAGCCAGCAGCGGAAAATCCCGGAGCCCCCGGATCACCACTAGCTCGGCGAAATAAAAACCCTACGGCCTGGGTGCCCCTCGCACCCAGGCCGTAGGCTTTGTTCATAAAGCATTGCTGCAGAATCATTTTCAGGCCATATAGTCAGCGGGCATCGTCTCGAACATGAACTTGGTCATCCGCACCGCGTACTCCGAACTGCCGCCTCCGACAATCAACGACGCGAACGCCAGATCGCCGCGGTAGCCGGCGAACCAGGAGTGCGAGCCGCCAGGGAACTCGGCCTCACCGGTCTTCGCATATATTTGCCCGCAGCCCGCGATCTCCTTGCCGGTGCCGTTCGTCACCACCAGCCGCATCATCGGGCGCAGGCCCTCGATCATTTTGTCGCTGATCGGTGTCGTGTCGCCGGTGATGTTCGTCGACCGTCCCTCGATCAGCTTGGGCACCGGCGCCTTTCCCGCAGCCACGGTGGCCGCGACCATCGCCATGCCGAACGGAGAGGCCAGCACCTTGCCCTGGCCGAAGCCGTCTTCGGTGCGTTCGGCCAGATCAACCGTGGGCGGCACCGATCCGGTGACCGTGCTGATGCCGTCGATCTGGTAGTCCAGCCCCATGCCGTATTGGTTGGCAGCTTGCGTCAGCCCGCGTGGCGGCATCTGGCTGGCCAGCTGGGCGAACGTGGTGTTGCACGAACTGGCGAACGCCCGCGACATCGGCACCGTGCCCAAGTCGAATCCGCCATAGTTGGGAACGATGCGCTGTCCGATGTCGAGATGCCCCGGGCAGCCCAGAAGCGTGTTCGGACTTGCCATGTCGCGTTCGAGGGCCGCTCCCGCGGTGATCATCTTGAACGTCGACCCCGGCGGGTAAAGGCCGGTGGTGGCAAGTGGGCCGATGGCGTCGGCGGCGGCGTTCTGCGCGACCGCGAGGATCTCCCCCGTCGACGGCTTGATTACCACGATCATCGCCTGGCGACTCTGGTTGTCGACCGCGCGCTGTGCGGCGTTCTGCACGGCGCGGTCCAGGCTGATCGACACCGACGGGGCCGGCGACGGTTCGACCTCGTTCAGCACCTCCAGGTCGACGTTGTTCTGGTTCACGCTGACCACCCGCCACCCCGCCTGGCCGTCGAGTTCGTCGATCACGGCCTTCTTCACCTGATTGATCAGCGCCGGCGCGAAGTGGTAGTCGGTAGGCAGCAAATCGGCTTGCGGCGTGATCACCACGCCCGGCAGGGTGCCGATCGCCGGGGCGACGATGTTGTTGTCGTCGACGCGCAACGTGATCAGATCGACCGGCTTGCCTGTGCCGCTGGCCTGCTCGGCCAGAAGTTGCGGGTCGAGGGTGTTGTCGAACGGACGAAGCGCGTCGACCACCGAACGGGCGCTGCTGATCAGGAACGCCCCGGCCTTGGACGCGTCCAGCGTGTAGTGGTAGAGGTAGCCGGGCGCCAGCACGTCGGTGCCGCCCACCTCGTTGACCGAGGCCCGCTTGGGTGGATCGGCCCGCAGTTCCAGCCTCTGATGCTCGCCGAGACGCGGGTGCAGGTCGGTGCTGTTCCACCGGATCTGCCAACGGCCTTCGTCGCGAGCCATTTTCAGCTTGCCGTCATATGTCCACGTGCGGTTCTTCGGCAGGTGCCAGGTGTAGCGGTAGTTGACCGTGCCGGTGTCTTCGGTGTACTTCGACCCGAGAACCTGAGTGTCCAGATGAGTAGCCTGCAGGCCCGCCCATGCCGAGTTGAGCGCTTCGCGTGCGTCGCTGGGATTGTCGCTGAGGTCGGCGGCTGTAGCCGTGTCGCCGGTGGCCAATGCGGCGAAGAATCGATCGGCCGCAGGTGCGGGACCGTCCGGTCGCGGAGTGCACGCGGAGACCATGCCCGTCGCGACGAGCGCCGCCAGCACCAGGTTCGTGGATGTTGCTAGTGTGATTCGTGTTGCCATTGTGGCTGATGTTAGGAAACTGTGACCTCTAAACGGCGGAGGCGCACCGAGACTGCTCCGTTCTGCCGTCCCTGGCGCCGACGTAGTCGCGTTGAGATCAACGGCAGCGCGCACAAAGACGAGTGGACGCCGCGCCTACGTAGGTTTCGGTGATCGAGCCCGCGACGTTGAGTCAGTCCAGCAGGATGGTGGCGAAGGTGCCGACCTCGGCAAAGCCAATTCGTTCGTAGGTCGCGCGCGCGACGGTATTGAAGCTGTTCACGTACAGGCTGGCAATCCGCCCGGTCCCGACGATGACCGCCGACAGCGTCGCGGTTCCTGCGGTGCCCAGACCCTTGCCCCGCCACTCGGGATGCACCCACACCCCTTGAATCTGGCTGACCGTCGGCGACTGCGACCCGACCTCGGCCTTGAAGACCACCTCGCCGTCCTCGAAACGGGCCCAGGCCCGGCCGGCGGCGATCAGGCCGGCGACCCGACGTCGGTAGCCGCGGCCGCCGTCGCCCAGTCGCGGGTCCACACCCACCTCGCCGATGAACATATCTACGGCCGCCACCAGATAGGTGTCCAGTTCGTCTGACTTGACCTGTCGCACACCAGGATCGATCGCACAGGTCGGCATCGTGGTCAGCGACATCAATGGCTGGTTGTCGCGCACATCGCGGGCCGGCCCCCATGCCGGCTCGAGTCGCTGCCACATCGGCATCACCAACTCGGCCCGACCGACCAGCGAGGAGCAGCGCCGCGACGACGTCATCGCCGCGTCGCCGAACGCATAGAGATCAGTGAGCTTGCCGCGCAACGGGATCAGGTTCGCCCCGGCATAACACAACGACTCGTCGGGTCCGCGGCGCGTCCATAGTTCGCCACCGATCGCATGGGGATCCATGCCGTGATCAGCGACCCTGGCAGCGACCATGCATGATCCGACCGGATCGTCGTCGAAGACGCGACGCACCGCTGCGCCGTCGCGCACTACCGACACCCGTCGCTCGCTGACTATGCGGCGCAGCGGCGGAGCGGACATACTGACCCTCTTCTGGGGACTGGCAGTTAACCCGATTGGACCACTGTCAGCTTACGGTGACAACCGGCGAACCGCTTGACGTTGTACCGGCGTCGCCCGCCTCGCCGGCCAACCGCATGGCTTCTTCGATCAGCGTCTCGACAATCTGCGCTTCGGGCACGGTCTTGATCACTTCACCGCGCACGAAGATCTGGCCCTTGCCATTTCCGGATGCGACGCCGAGGTCCGCTTCGCGGGCCTCCCCCGGCCCGTTGACCACGCAGCCCATCACCGCCACCCGAAGCGGAACGTCGAGCCCCTCGAGTCCGGCGGTGACTTCGTTGGCCAGGGTGTACACGTCGACCTGGGCACGACCGCACGACGGACACGACACGATCTCCAGCCCGCGCGGCCGCAAGTTCAGCGACTCGAGAATCTGCGTGCCGACTTTGACTTCCTCGACCGGGGGCGCCGACAGCGACACCCGGATGGTGTCGCCGATGCCCCGGGACAGCAGCGCGCCGAACGCGACGGCGGACTTGATGGTGCCCTGGAAAGCCGGACCGGCCTCGGTCACGCCGAGATGCAGCGGATAGTCGGACTTCGCAGCGAGCAGCTCGTAGGCCGCCACCATCACCACCGGGTCGTTGTGCTTGACGCTGATCTTGATGTTGCCGAAGCCGTGCTCCTCGAACAGCGATGCCTCCCACAGCGCCGATTCGACCAGAGCTTCGGGAGTCGCCTTGCCGTACTTCTCCATGAAGCGCTTGTCCAGCGAACCCGCGTTGACGCCGATCCGGATCGGGATGCCGGCGGCACCGGCGGCTTTCGCGACCTCGGCGACCCGGCCGTCGAATTCCTTGATGTTGCCGGGGTTTACCCGCACCGCGGCGCAGCCGGCGTCGATCGCGGCGAAGATGTACTTCGGCTGGAAGTGGATGTCGGCGATGACCGGGATCTGGCTTTTCTTGGCGATCGTGGCAAGAGCGTCGGCGTCTTCCTGACGCGGGCACGCCACCCGGACGATGTCGCACCCGGTAGCGGTCAGCTCGGCGATCTGCTGCAGCGTCGCGTTGACATCATGCGTCTTGGTGGTGCACATCGACTGCACCGAGATGGGGTGATCGCTGCCCACACCGACATCGCGGACCATCAACTGTCGCGTCTTACGGCGCGGGGCCAGCGTGGGTGCCGGCGCCGTCGGCATACCCAGACCTGTGGTCACTGTTTGCCTTCTCTCGCTGTCGCTGATGCTCTACCGGAACAGTCGGATCGGGTTGACCACATCGGCGGTCACCGTCAACAGCATGTAACCGACCACGAGGACCAACACGACGTATGTCGCGGGCATCAACTTGAGGTAATTCACCGGCGCCGCGGCGACCTTGCCGCGCGCCGTCCGGACCATGTTCCGCAATTTCTCATACACCGCGATGGCGATGTGCCCACCGTCGAACGGCAGCAACGGCACCAGGTTGATGGCGCCCAAGATGAAGTTCAGCTGGGCCAGAAACAACCAGAACGCCATCCAGACACCGTGATCCACGGTGTCCCCGCCGATGATGCTCGCGCCGACGACGCTGATCGGCGTGTCCAGCGACCGCTCCCCGCCGCCGATAGCGTGGACCAGGGCGCCGATCTTGGTGGGGATGGCCAGCAACGACTTGCCCAGCAGCACAGACAAATTGCCGGTGAAGGTGAACGTCCCGGGCACCGCGCTGACCAGGTTGTAGTGGGTGGGCCCAGTCGGGGTGCCCACCACTCCCATCACGCCGATCATCGCCTGCTTCGGGCTGCCTTTGCCGTCGCTGACCCAGCGCTGCCGCTGGGTGATATCGACGTATTTGGTCATCGTCTGGCCGTCGCGCTTGATGACGACCGGAACGGTGCCGTGCAGCTTCTGCACCGCGGCGGCCATGTCGGAGAAGTCGGACACGGGTTTGTCGCCGACCTTGACGACGACGTCGCCGGCCCGGATCCCGGCTGTGGCCGCGGGCCCGTCTCCCGTGCACTTGTCGAATTGACCTTGCTTGGTTTCTGATGCGGCGCAAGCGGTTTGGCCGATGACGGCGGTGGGATGCAGGTTGGGCAGTCCCCAGATCACCGCGATGGCGTAGATCAGCACCAACCCGATGACGAAGTTTGCGCCCGGCCCGGCGAACAGCACTGCGGCCCGCTTCCACGTCTTCTGCTTGTACATCGCCCGGTCACGCTCGTCGGGCTGCAGCTCTTCGACCGACGTCATACCTGCGATGTCGCAGAAACCACCGGCCGGAATGGCCTTGAGACCGTATTCGGTTTCGCCGCGCCGCGTCGACCACAGCGTTGGCCCGAAGCCTACGAAATAGCGGCGCACCTTCATCCCGGTTGCTTGTGCGACCCACATGTGGCCGCACTCGTGCAACGCCACCGATATCAGGATGGCGAGAGCGAACAGCACGATGCCGATAACGAACATCATCGTGTTGGTAAAACCTCCTGTGTGACCCGCTGGATCAGACGCCTCGCCTCATCACGGGCCCAGCGTTGCGCGTCAAGTACATCTTCCACGGTAGCGGGTTGTGCGGCCCATTGGTCGGCGGCGCTCTGGACGTCGGCGATTGTCTGCACGATGGCCGGGAAACCGATCCGTCCGTCCAGGAACGCCTCGGCGGCTTCTTCGTTGGCGGCGTTGTAGACCGCGGTCATACAACCGCCGGTCTCCCCGGCCCGTCGTGCCAGCGCGACAGCCGGGAAGACCCGGTCGTCTAGTGGCTCGAAGTCCCAGCTCGACGCGGTGGAGAAGTCGCAGGCCGCGGCGACCGCGGGCACCCGGGCCGGCCAGCCGAGCGCCAGGGCTATGGGCAGTTTCATGTCCGGCGGACTCGCCTGCGCGATCGTCGATCCGTCGGTGAAGGTGACCATGGAATGCACGATCGACTGCGGGTGCACGACGACCTCGATGCGCCGGTACGGAATGCCGAACAGCAGATGCGCCTCGATCAGCTCGAGCCCCTTGTTGACCAGCGACGCCGAGTTCAGCGTGTTCATCGGGCCCATCGACCAGGTCGGATGGGCTCCGGCCTGCTCAGGAGTGACGTGCTCGAGCTCGGCCGCAGTCCAGCCGCGAAACGGCCCGCCGGACGCGGTGAGCACCAGCTTGGCGACTTCGTCGGCGCTGCCACCGCGCAGGCACTGTGCGAGCGCGGAGTGTTCGGAGTCCACCGGCACGATCTGGCCGGGCTGAGCCGCCGCGAGCACCAGCGGCCCGCCGGCGATCAGCGACTCCTTGTTCGCCAGCGCCAACCGGGCGCCCGACGCGAGTGCGGTCAGCGTCGGCTGCAGCCCCAAGGCGCCGACCAGCGCATTCAGCACGACGTCGGCCTCGGTGTTTTCGATCAGGCGGACGACCGCGTCGGGTCCGCTGTAGGTGACGTCGCCGATGATCTGCGCCGCCCGTTCGTCGGCGACGGCCAGATTGCCGACTCCGGTCGCAGCGCGTTGGCGGCCCAGCAGGTCGGGGTGTGCGCCGCCCGCGGCCAGCCCCACCAGCTCGAAGCGATCGGGGTTGGCGGCGATGACCTCGAGCGCCTGGGTACCGATCGAGCCGGTACTACCCAGCACCAGGGTCTTGAGGCGGCGGTCGGTCACCCATTCATTGTGCCGCGCCGCCGGCGCGCTCGGCGAATACCGATATGCCAGAATGTGCAGGCATCCTGATCCCTACCCAAGGAGTCGCCGTGGCCAGCACCGAGGTGGAGCGCGCAGGCGGAGTCGACGTCGCAGATGTTCCGTCCGCGAACTGGGGCTGGAGCAAAATCAACCACCGCAACTGGCGTATCACGGGCTTGCTGATCGCCGGGCTGCTGCTGGCCTTCATCCGCGGCAACCACGTCGGCCACATCGAGGACCTGTATCTGATCGGCTTCGCGTTGCTGGTGCTGTTCTTCGTCGTGCGCGACTGGTGGGGGCGCCGGCGCGGCTGGCTCAGGTAGCCAGCTCGGCGGCCAACTGGCCGCACGCTCGGCCTGATGCGCCCGCGCTCCAGCTACCCGCCCTCGGCGGCCAACTGGCCGCACGCTCGGCCTGATGCGCCTGCGCTCCAGCTACCCGCCCTCGGCGGCCAACTGGCCGCACGCGGCGGCAATCTCGCGGCCGCGGGTATCGCGCACCGTGCAGGGAACGCCGCCGGCACGGACCCGTCGAACGAACTCCCGCTCCGCAGGTTTCGGGCTGGCATCCCATTCGCTGCCCGGCGTCGGGTTCAGCGGAATGACGTTGACGTGCACCAGCGGGCCCAACGCGCGGTGCAACCGCTTACCCAGCAGATCCGCTCGCCACGGCTGGTCGTTGACATCGCGGATCAGCGCGTATTCCACCGACACCCGTCGACCGGTCTGCTCGGCGTAGTAGTGCGCGGCGTCGAGCGCTTCGCCGACCTTCCATCGGTTGTTGACCGGCACCAACGTGTCGCGAAGCTCGTCGTCGGGAGCGTGCAGCGACAACGCCAGCGTCACGCCGAGTCGCTCGTCGGCCAGCTTGCGGATCGCCGGCGCCAGGCCAACCGTCGACACCGTCACCGCACGCGCCGAGATGCCGAAACCGTCCGGCGACGGCTCGGTGATGCGACGCACCGCGGCCAACACCCGGGCGTAGTTGGCCAGCGGCTCCCCCATGCCCATGAACACCACGTTGGACAGTCGGTCGCCCCAGTCGTCGCGCAGCGCCGCGGCCGCGGCCCGCACCTGCTCGACGATCTCGGCGGTCGACAGGTTGCGCGTCAGACCGCCTTGGCCGGTCGCGCAGAACGGGCAAGCCATGCCGCAGCCCGCCTGCGACGAGATGCACACCGTGTTGCGCTGCGGGTAGCGCATCAGCACCGATTCGAAGGTGGTCCCGTCGGGGGCCCGCCACAGCGTCTTGCGGGTCTGGCCGTCGTCGCAGGCGATGTCGCGAGCAGCGGTCAGCAATGTCGGGAACAACGCCTCGGCGACCCGGCTTCGAATCGCGGTCGGCAGGTCGGTCATCTGCTGCGGATCGGCGATCAGGCGGCCGTAGTACTGATGCGCGAGTTGCTTGGCGCGAAACGAGGGAAGACCCAGCTTGGTGACGGCCTCGACGCGCCCGGCCTCGTCGAGGTCGGCCAGATGGCGCGGCGGCAGCGCCCGGCGGGGCGCCTCGAATACCAGCTCTTGCTTCATCAGTGACGGCCTCAGCCCAGCAGGGTCAGGACGGTCCAGGTCGCCACTGCCGACGGCAGGGTCCCGTCCAGCCGGTCCATCAGGCCGCCGTGGCCGGGCAGGATGCGGCCCATGTCCTTGATGCCCAGGTCACGCTTGATCTGCGACTCCACCAAGTCGCCCAGGGTCGCGGTGGCCACGATGGTCAGACCCAGCAGCAGGCCGATCCACACGGGTTTGTGGGCCAGCAGCGTCGCGGACAGTGTGACCGCGGTGATCCCGAAGGCCAGCGAACCCGCGAGCCCCTCCCACGATTTGTTGGGGCTGATCGACGGCACCATCGGATGCTTGCCGAACAGCACACCCACGAAATAGCCGCCGCTGTCGGAACAGACCACGCCGATCATCAGGCAGAACACCCGGATGGACCCGTCGGGTGGATAGACCAGCAGCACGCCGAAGGCGCCGAACAGCGGAACCCAGGCGGCCAGGAATACCGTGGCCGCGACGTCGCGAAGGTAGTTCGACGGCGGTGCCGGGGCGCCGTCCCCCGCGGGCGCCTCCTGCAGCGCCAATCGCCAGAACACGCAGACCACGGCGGTGACCCCGTAGCCGGCCAGCGCGCCGACCGCATGGAAGTGCCACGTCAGCCAGATCATGAGTTGGCCGCCGACCAGCAGCGGGATGAACGGAATGACGTAACCAGCCTCGCGTAGACGCCGAACCACTTCGTGAGTCGCGACGGGCATGGCGACTGCGACGAGCACAACCCAGAGGTACCGGTTCCAAATCAGGATCGCGATGATCGTGAAGCCGATGGCCGCACCGACGGCGATCGCTGCCGGTAGGTTTCGTCCGGCCCGCGACTTTTTCGGCTTCTTGGGCGGCGGCCCTTGCACCGAACCCTCGGCCGGGGAATCTGCGCCGGTATCAGTGTCTGCCACGGACATCGTCTGCTGAGCGGCCGTTAGACCTCCAGCAGCTCGCCTTCTTTGTGCTTGACCAGGTCATCGATTTGAGTCACATACTGCTGCGTGGTCTTGTCCAGATCTTTCTCCGCGCGGCCGACTTCATCCTCACCGGCTTCGCCGTCTTTGCGGATGCGGTGCAATTCCTCCATCGCCTTGCGGCGGACGTTGCGCACCGTCACCTTGGCGTCCTCGCCCTTGGATTTCGCCTGCTTGACGAGTTCGCGGCGACGCTCCTCGGTCAGCTGAGGCACCGCCACCCGGATCACAGTCCCGTCGTTGCTGGGGTTGAGCCCGAGGTCGGAATTGCGGATCGCGTTCTCGATGTTGCCGAGTTGGCCCGCCTCGTACGGCTTGATGACGACCAGCCGCGCCTCGGCGACGTTGATGCTGGCGAGCTGAGTAATGGGGGTGGCCGAACCGTAGTAGTCGATGACGATGCGGTTGAACATGCCGGGATTCGCCCGTCCGGTGCGGATGGTCGACAAGTCGTCGCGACTCACCGCCACGGCCTTTTCCATCTTCTCTTCGGCGTCAAAGAGAGTCTCGTCGATCACTTTCGCCGCTCCTTCTCTTGTGCGCTGCGCATGCTCATTGGTGGTCGCTCGTCCTTGCTAGCTGGTGACCAGCGTTCCGATCTTCTCACCTGCGACTGCCCTGGCGATATTGCCGTCGGTCAGCAGGTTGAAGACCAGAATCGGCATCCGATTGTCCATGCACAAGCTGAATGCGGTGGCGTCGGCCACCCGCAGCCCCCGGTCGATGACTTCACGATGTGTGATCGCGGTCAGCAATTCGGCACCGGGGTTGACCCGCGGGTCGTCGGTGAAGACGCCGTCGACCGCCTTGGCCATCAGGACCACGTCAGCACCGATCTCCAATGCCCGCTGCGCAGCGGTGGTGTCCGTGGAGAAATAGGGCAACCCCATGCCGGCGCCGAAGATCACCACGCGCCCCTTCTCGAGGTGGCGCACGGCACGCAACGGCAGGTAGGGCTCGGCGACCTGGCCCATAGTGATCGCCGTTTGGACCCGGGTGTCGATGCCTTCTTTTTGCAGAAAGTCTTGCAGCGCAAGGCTATTCATGACCGTTCCGAGCATGCCCATGTAGTCCGAACGCGTACGCTCCATGCCGCGCTGCTGCAGCTGCGCACCGCGGAAGAAGTTACCGCCGCCGATGACCACGGCAACCTGCACGCCGGTGCGTACCACTTCGGCGATCTGACGCGCGACCAGCGCCACCACGTCGGGGTCCAGTCCGACCTGTCCGCCGCCGAACATCTCGCCACCGAGTTTGAGTAAGACCCGGGTGTACTGGGGTCGACTTGCCGGGCCGTGGGCGCCGTTGGTACTCGTCGGCTCCTGCTCCGTCATCAGACTCCTCGCGTGGGAAGGCACCATCCGGCTAACCCCCGAAACAGCACGTCCCATCCTGCCTCATTGCCGGTGTTCTCTTGTTCAGTGTCGCCGGGCTGCATGGCAGACGCGGCGGGGTTGAGCTTCGAGATCTCGTTCGCCTGTGATTGTCGCCCGTGCGGTACGGGCGAATTGCGAAAACACCCAAACTCAGTCAGCGAACACCGTTGGCGCCGCCGCGAGGGCTTATGACGTTGTGGTCGAGCATATTTGGCGCAGGTCGCCAGCTGACGTGGGCGGTGTCACAACGGTCCTGTCCAAGCCGCTTACCAGCGGCGAAGTGAGTCCGGGGCCCTGCACCGCCACGAGGGAACTGCGCGGAGGTTTGCCAAACCAGCCCCGTGGGAATCCGCTGGCTTGCGGCGTGACGAGGCGATGTCTGTCTCGGCCACGCACAGGCGGTCGAAGTATCGGCCGAGAAATCGAACGGTTATGACGTAAGTCAACAGGAGGACTCCATGTCGGACGACAACAAGAGCGGGCCTGCAGAAGGCATCAAGGGCGTCGTCGAAGGCGCCAAAGGCTTGGCCAAAGAAGCAGTCGGCAGCGTGATTGGCAACGAAAACCTCGAAAAAGAGGGCGAAGCCCAGCAGGACAAGGCTCAGGCACAGCGTGACGTCGCCAAGAAGGAAGCCGAAGCAGAAGCAGCGCGGGGCAGCGAAGAAGCGGCCGAGAAGCGTCAACAGGCTCACCAAGACTAGTCAGCAGTCGACAAGGCCCGGTCCTCCGCGGACCGGGCCTTGTCGCGTTCCAGGCGGCGGTCAGCCGAATACCGGCAATGCCCGCTTACGTGCGAGCGCGTCCATTCCGCGCTGGATGCTGTCTTCTACTTCGTGATATTTGCGGTCGACGTAATCGTCGTCGTCGGCTCGCGCGGGATCATTGTCGATCTCGACCGCTGGCATGAACCGGGTCCGGATCTTGGCCGGCAGCGGCAACTGCGGCAGCGCGGCGGGGGCAATACCCCAGGGCAGCGAGATGGCCAACGGAAAGACCTTGAGTCGCAGCAACTTATCCAATCGCAGGGCTCGCGATAGCCCGTCGCCGCGAATCAGCACCGGCATGGCGTCGGCGCCGCCGACGGTCGCGATCGGCACGATGGGCACTCCGGCGCGGATCGCCATCTTGACGAAGCCTTTTCGGCCCGCGAGGTTTGCCTGGTCGCGCTCCCGCCACGGTCGCAGCGAGTCCACCTCGCCGCCCGGCCACAGCGCCACATCGTGCCCCTCGGCCAAAGCTGTCGCAATGGCATCGGGGGCGGCAGGCAACACGCCCATCGACCGGAAGTAGCGTCCGAAGCCCGGGATCGCCATCAGCGCGTCGTGAGCGGTGCCGTGCAGGGTGCGCTCCGTTCCGAACCGCCGCCACCATTGCAGACCGACGGTCCAGGCGTCCCACACGAACGGCGCCCCGGAATGGATACCGACCAGCAAGGCCGGCGGCGCACCGATATTCTCCCAGCCGTCGATCTCCATTCGGAACCAATAATCCACCAGCAGGTTCCAGAAGAATTTCTGGCGTTTCAGTGCCTTCTCGTCGGTGCCGCTGAGATCCCACTCGCCCGCTCGCTCGGCCACCCAGCCACTCACCCCGCCGGCCTTGCCGTCACGCTGGTCTTCCATCGCGGCACGCGCCCGCTCAGCCTGCTGGTGTGCCTGCCGGCGTACCTCAGCAGACCTGTGATCTCTAACACTCATACGGCGGGCATACCCGATACGACGCCGAGCAATCTGCGGGAACGCCGTAGCGCTCAGTAACGGTTCTCCGGGCCGATGACGCCGTACACGGTGTAGCCGTTGGCGGTGGCGTAACTTCCCCAGGACCGACAGGATGCGGCGACCAGATCCAGGCCGGTCACGTTGCCGTTCGAGGATTCCCGCCGCGTGGGATTCGTGACGCCGACGTGCTGGACGGCGATCGACACTATCGAACCGTCGGTCTCCATCCGCAGCGAGAAGTCGCTGTCGGTGTGATCGAGGGCGGTCTCAACCAACTCGGTCACGACTGTCGAGGCCGCGTGCACGAAGTCCGTTCGCGACCACGCCGTCAACCACTGCTCGACGATTGCCCGGCACAGGCGGATGCTGGTCCGCTCCGCCGGCAGCTCCGCTCGTCTGCGGCGGCGGTAGCGACGGACACCGTCGGCGGTCAGTTCGGCGAGTGCCGACGGCAGCGTCGGATACACCGGCACGTAGCGAGTAATACCGGTGCGTTGCAAGCTATTTCGACCTTGATCGTGCGCGCACACCAGCCCAATGGGAACATCGGGCCAATCGGCGACCTGCCAGCGAGCGCTGGTGAACACCGCCCATGCGGGATCTTCTCGGACTGTCAGCTTGGTGACGTCGGCGATGACACCACGAGGTTCATCCAGCGCGGCTTTGACGATGGAGTCGCGCAACGGCCGATAGGTGACGCCATTGAGGACGCCGTCGAGGGTGAGCACACGGACGTCCGCGACTGCTGTCGCGTTGATGTGCAGCTCACTCATGTGGCCAGTCCATAGTTCCAGCTCATTCTGCAGCCACCCGGGCAACATGACCAGTCAGCCATCGCGGAGGGGTCAGAGCGCGCCGGATGCCTGTCAGCCCCGGACCCGACGGTTGTGCTTTTTGATCGCCTCGACCAAATCCGCTTTGGCCATCGTCGAGCGCCCGCGCACGTCGAGGCGGCGCGCGATGTCGAGCAGGTGTTTCTTGCTGGCGTTGGCGTCGACGCCGTCGTCCGACGGGATCGGATTGTTCAGCCCGCCGCGCTCGGCTCGCGCGTCCGACGGGCCTTTCTTCGGCTTGCGCAGCCAGCGGTCGCCGACCTTCTCGAAGCTGTGTTTGAGCGCGGCGTAGGCGACTCGGTGGGCGCGCTCCTCGCTGCCGTACTGGTCAGCGGCGGCGTCATGAGCTTTGGCGAAGGTGCGCTGCGCGCCCGCGCTGGAACGTCGCAACGTGCTTGGTAGCTCGTTCTTTTTGGGCTCACCGCCCTTGGTGGTCTTCGGCATGAGGATTCTCGCGATCGTCGTGACGGTTCACCCGGGATTACCCCGTGCCCACGCGAGGCAATCCCGGGTACCGCGACTTTCGCGTCACACCGATCAGCCCAAGTGCGCTGAGAGCAGCCAGGCGGGCAACGACTTGCGGCCGTTGCCTTCGTCACGCACTGCTGCGAACGGGAATCCGGGGCGATCGGTGTCGCCGAAGTTGCCGTGAATCCTGGCCGGTCGGACCTCGTCGATGACCCAGTACTTCGAAACGACGTCGCGGAGCTCGTCCTCGGTGACCGGGTTGGCCGGAGCACCCTCGCCGGTCTTGGCGAAGACCAGCACGAAGTAGGACGCACCAGGTTTGGCGGCCCGGACGATCGAGCGCTGGTAGCCCTCGCGCAGCTCAACCGGCATGGAATGGAACAATGTGCTGTCCACGATCGTGTCGAATCGGCCTTCGGTACCAGTCGGATAGCTGGAGAAATCAGTGATGTCGGCCACGTCGAACGACGCTGTCGTCAAACCTTGCCTGGCCGCCGCCGCCTTGGCCAACTTGATCGCCGTGGGCGACGCGTCGAGTCCAACGGTGTTGTGCCCCAACGCCGCCAGGTGCAGCGATAGCGCTGCCTCGCCACATCCGGCGTCGAGCACGTCGCCGGTGATCTTGCCCTGGTCGATCAGCGCGGCGATCTCCGGTTGCGGCTCGCCCAGGCTCCACGGCGGCCTGGCGCCTGCGAACTCCGCCGCCTCGCCGCGGTAGGCCGGATCGAAATCGAAATCGAATTTCTGTGTTTCAGTCATGGCCCAGGTATATCAATCAGACTGATATGTGTCAATATGGTTGATATGGGTACAACTGAGGACGCGCCGCTTGGCTACCTACTGCACCAGGCGATGTCGACGCTGCGACCCGAGGTGGCCGCAGCGCTGACCCCGCTGTGTCTGTCACTGCCTGAATTCGTCTGCATGCGAATGGTTTCCATGAATCCGGGGGCGTCCAGTGCCGAACTGGCCCGGCTGGGCAATGTCTCACCGCAGGCGATGAACACGGTGCTGCACAGGCTGGAGAGTGCAAAGATGGTGAGCCGGCCCGCGTCGGTCGCATCCGGTCGGGCGCTGCCGGCGTCACTCACCACCGACGGCCGGACACTGTTGAAGCACGCTGAGTCCGCCGTCCGGGAGGCCGACGCTCGCGTACTGGCCAAGCTGTCGGCGTCGGAGCAGCGTGAGTTCAAACGGATGCTGGCGACGCTGAGTCGTGACTAGACGTCCTGGATGCGCGCCCATGGCTGCGCGGCTTCGAGTTCGTACGCCACGTGCAGCAACCGGGCTTCCTGTCCCGTCGGCGCGGAGAACATCATCCCCACTGGCAAACCGTCCGCGGATGTTGCCAGTGGCAACGATATAGCGGGCTCGCCGGTGACGTTCTGCAACGGGGTGTAGGCGACCCACTCCTCCAAGCGGTCGATGATCTGCTGATAGTCCGCGGTCGGGTCCAAATAGCCGATTTGCGGTGGCTTGTCGGCCAACGTCGGCGTCAGCACCAGGTCGTAGGTCCGGGCCAGCCGTGCGGTATGCCGCCGCGCACGCGCTAACCGTATGAGCACCAACGGAATACGATGCAGATTGCGCCGTGCGTACCGATCCAGGCCGCGCGACAGGTTATCCAGCCGGCTGACGTCGAACCCCTCGACGGCGCGCCGGTTCTGCGCAATCTGACCCATCGCCAGCAGACCCCAGTACAGCACGAAGTCAGCCGCGAAACTCTTCGGCACCGGCGGCTTTTCGAGATGGTCGACGCGGTGACCGAGTTCTTCGAGCAGGCCGGCGGACTTCAGTGTCAGCTCGCGCACTTCGGGGCTGCTTTCCCGCAGCAGCGAGTGTGTGATCACGGCGACCCGCAAGCGTTGCGTGCCCGGGTGCTTCACGTCCCCGATCGGCGGGAGTTTCGGCGCGGGCCAGAGGCGTTCGGCTTCACGGTAAAACGCCGCGGTGTCGCGCACCGATCGGCTGAGCACCCCATTGGCCACGATGCGGATCGGCATCTGACTGACCTCTTTGTCCAACGGTAGGCGGCCGCGCGACGGCTTCAGCCCGACAAGTCCGTTGCAGGACGCGGGAATTCGGATCGAGCCACCGCCGTCATTGGCGTGCGCGATCGGCACCACGCCTGCGGCCACGAACGCGCCGGAGCCCGACGACGATGCCCCCGCGGTGTGGTCGGTGTTCCATGGATTGCGCACCGACCCGAGCCTGGGATGTTCGGCCGAGGCGCTGAACCCGTACTCCGACATCTGCGTTTTGCCCAGCGGTGTCATCCCGGTGGCCAGGTACATTCGCGCGAACTCACTGTCGGCTTGCGCCGGTCGCGGCGGCCACGCGTCGGTGCCCCGCATCGTGGGCAAGCCGGCGACGTCGACGTTGTCCTTGACGAACGTCGGCACACCGCTGAAGAATCCGGCGACAGGCGGCGCGTCGGCTTGCGCCCGAGCCCGGTCAAATGCCTGGTACGCCAACCCATTCAGCGACGGGTTGACGGCTTCGGTGCGCGCGATGGCCGCCTCGACGACCTCGGCTCTACTGACGCGACCGCTGTCGAGCGCCTCAGCCACGCCGACGGCGTCGAGGTGGCCGAGCGCGTCGTCTCCGAATGCATGCACATGGCGCATCCGGCTGATGCTACTGCTGGCCGACCTCGAAGCGGACGAACCGCGTCACGGTGACACCGGCCTCGTCGAGCAGCGCCTTGACCGTCTTCTTGCTGTCCGACACCGACGGCTGCTCGAGCAGCACAACGTCCTTGAAGAACCCACCCAGTCGGCCCTCGACGATCTTGGGCAGCGCCTGCTCGGGCTTACCCTCCGCGCGGGAGGTCTCTTCGGCGATGCGCCGTTCGCTGGCCACGACGTCCTCGGGCACGTCCTCACGAGTGAGGTACCGGGCCTTGAGGGCGGCGATCTGCAGTGCTGCGGCGTGCGCAGCGTCGGCACTGCCACCGGTGTATTCAACGAGGACACCGACGCCCGGCGGCAGATCCGCCGCGCGCTTGTGCAGGTAGGTCTCGACAGTGCCGTCGAAGTACGCGGCCCGCCGCAACTCGAGCTTCTCCCCGATCTTGGCGGACAGCTCGGCGATGGCCTGTTCGACGGTCTTGTCACCGACTTTGGCCGCTTTGAGCGCGTCGACGTCGGTCGCCTTGGCCGCGGCGGCGGCGCTGACGACCTCGTCGGCGAGTTTCTGGAACTCCGCGTTCTTCGCGACGAAGTCGGTCTCGCTGTTGAGCTCGATCAACGCGCCGCCCTTGGCAGCGACCAGGCCCTCGGCGGTTGCCCGCTCGGCACGCTTGCCGACGTCTTTGGCGCCCTTGATCCGCAGCGCCTCAACCGCCTTGTCGAAGTCACCGTCGGTGTCGGTCAGTGCGTTCTTGCAGTCGAGCATGCCGGCGCCGGTGAGCTCACGGAGCTTCTTGACGTCGGCAGCGGTGAAGTTGGCCAATGCTCAGCCTTCCGTGGGAGTTGATTCGGCTGCGACCGCGGCGGCATTCTCCGCCGGGGCGGCAGATGCGGTGGCCGAGGCCAGCAGCTCCTGCTCCCATTCGGCCAGCGGCTCGGCGGCTTCGGCCTCCGGCTTGCCGTCGCCGCGGCCCAGACCGGCGCGTGCCTGCAGGCCCTCGGCCACCGCCGAAGCGATCACCTTGGTCAGCAGGGCAGCCGAGCGGATGGCGTCGTCGTTGCCCGGGATCGGGTAGTCCACCTGGTCGGGGTCGCAGTTGGTGTCCAGGATCGCGATCACCGGGATGCCCAGCTTGATGGCTTCCGAGACCGCGAGGTGTTCTTTGTTGGTGTCGACGACCCACACCGCCGACGGCACCTTGGCCATGTCGCGGATACCGCCGAGGCTGCGCTCGAGCTTGTTCTTCTCCCGGGTCAGCATCAAGATTTCCTTCTTGGTGCGACCCTCGAAGCCACCGGTCTGCTCCATCGACTCGAGTTCCTTGAGCCGCTGCAGACGCTTGTGCACGGTCTGGAAGTTGGTCAGCATGCCGCCCAGCCAGCGCTGGTTGACATAGGGCATGCCCACGCGGGTCGCCTCGTCGGCGATGGACTCCTGCGCCTGCTTCTTGGTGCCGACGAACAACACCGTGCCGCCGTGCGCGACAGTCTCTTTGACGAACTCGTATGCCTTGTCGATGAACGTCAGCGTCTGCTGCAGGTCGATGATGTAAATGCCGTTGCGGTCGGTGAAGATGAACCGCTTCATCTTGGGATTCCAGCGACGGGTCTGATGCCCGAAGTGCGTGCCGCTGTCAAGCAGCTGCTTCATGGTTACAACAGCCATTGTGGCTCGTGTCCTTTTGTCGGTTGATGCCCGGCGTCGGGTGATGCCAGGCCCTGGCGGCTGCTGCGATGCCGGACCCGTCTTGTGGACGGGACCGCCCGGCACGCGGTGCGAACTCCTAGTGGAACGGGAGACGCAATACAGACGCGCGAAGTCAACTCGTAGTTACGGGTTGCGCAGTGCAGTTTACACGCTTCGGCCAGGTGCTTTGTCCACAGCGCTGGTTGGCCGGTCTGCCGCCGCCGGGGTGGACTGACGAGGTGCGATGGGCTCTGGCTCTGCCTCTGGTTGCGGTGCTGTGCGCATCTCCGGCCCGCGGCGATGCTATCCGGCTGCAGTGGCCGTTGCGGCCGCAGCCGGCGGTGATGCGAGCGTTCGACGCGCCCTCGCCCAACTGGAACCGCGGCCACCGCGGGGTTGACCTGGGTGGCAAGCCGGGCCAGCCGGTGTATGCCGCGGGCGCGGCGACGGTGGTGTACGCCGGGACGCTCGCCGGGCGCCAGCTGGTGTCACTGGCCCATCCGGGCGGTTTGCGTACCAGCTACGAACCCGTTCGCGCCGCGGTTCGGGTCGGCCAGCAAGTGGCCACCGGCACGCTGATCGGCGAGTTGGTGGCCGGACACCCGGGCTGCCCCGCCGCGGCGTGTCTGCACTGGGGAGCGATGTGGGGCCCGGCCGCCCGCGCTGACTACGTCGACCCGCTGGGGCTGCTGGCGTCCACCCCGATTCGGCTCAAGCCACTTCACAAATAGCAGGCGTCACGACAGCCACAGCAGTACCTGATAGTTCTGGGGACACTTTTTGCCATCGGCTACCGCTCCGCGGGGCGACGGGCGTGACGTCTGAACTCAAGCCCGCGGGTGAGCCTGGTCGTGCACCGCGCGCAGTCGGGCGACCGAAACGTGCGTATAGAGCTGAGTGGTGGCCAAGCTGGAGTGACCGAGCAGTTCCTGCACGACGCGCAAATCGGCGCCGCCTTCGAGCAGGTGGGTGGCCGCGCTGTGCCGCAGACCGTGCGGCCCCATGTCGGGGGCGCCGTCAACGGCGGCGACGGTCTGATGCACGACGGTGCGAGCCTGGCGGACGTCGAGCCGACCGCCACGGGCACCCAGCAGTAGCGCCGGCCCGGACTCCGCGGTGACCAGCGCCGGACGCCCGTCGGCGAGCCAGGACCTCAGCGCCTCGGCGGCCGGTTCGCCGAACGGCGCACTGCGTTGTTTGTTGCCCTTACCGAGCACGCGCAGCAACCGGTGCCCGGTGTCGATGTCGTCGACATCAAGGCCGCACAGCTCGCTGACCCGGATACCGGTGGCGTAGAGCAGTTCGACGATCAGGCGATCCCGCAACGCCAGCGGATCACCTTGCTGCGAGCCGGATTTCGCGGCCGCCATGGCGGCGAGCGCCTGGTCTTGGCGGAGCACCGAGGGCAACGCGCGGCGCGCCTTGGGCACCTGCAGCCGGGTCGCCGGGTCACCAGCGATCAGCCCGCGTCGCGCCGCCCACGCGGTGAACGTCTTGACCGCCGAGGTGCGCCGCGCCAGGGTCGTGCGGGCCGCGCCGGCCCCCGCCCCGTTGGCGAGCCACGAGCGCAACGTGGGCAGGCTCAAGGCCGAAAGGCCCGCGCCGGGTGCGCGCTCGTCGAGAAACGCGAACAGCGACCGCAGATCGCCGAGGTAGGCACGACGAGTGTGCGCCGAGCGAAGACACTGCAGCTCGAGGTACGCGTCGAACTCGTCGAGAATCGCCTGCACTACCCCACCGTCGCAGGAACCGGACGTCAGGCTGTGCTGACGCGCCGCAGGGTGTCGGGAGTGAGATCAGCCAGTGACCGATAGCCGTCGACGGCCATGGTCAAGTCGGCTTCGGCCAGCAACGAACGCAGCACGTGCACGATGCCGTCGACGCCGCCCAATGCCAGGCCGTAGGCGTAGGGACGCCCGACGCCGACCGCCGTCGCGCCGAGCGCCAAGGCTTTGACGACGTCGGCGCCGCTGCGCACGCCGGAGTCGAACAGCACCGGCAGCCCGTCGGCGGCTTCCACAACGCCGGGAAGGCAGTCCAGTGCGGGCAGTCCGCCGTTGGCCTGCCGTCCACCGTGGTTGGAGCAGTAGATGCCGTCGACTCCGCCATCCTTGGCGCGTCGCGCGTCGTCGGGATGACAGATGCCCTTGACGAGCAGCGGCAACGTGGTCAGCGACCGCAGCCACGGCAGGTCGTCCCATGTCAGGGGGTTTCCGAAGAGCTGGATCCAGCGCAGCACGGCGCCCTGCGGGTTCTCTTCCGGGCTCTGCGCCAGGCTGGCACGGAACACCGGGTCGCTGGTGTAGTTGGTCAGGCAGCGTCCACGTAACTGCGGGAAGTTCGACGTGCTCAGGTCCCGCGGCCGCCAGCCGGTGACCCAGGTGTCCAGGGTGACGACGATGCCCTTGAAGCCGGCCGCCTCGGCGCGATGCACCAGGCTGGCCGCCAGATCGCGGTCGGTCGGGGTGTAGAGCTGGAAAAATCCGGGGGTGTCGCCGAACTCGGCGGCGACGTCCTCGAGCGGGTCTTCGGTCAGCGTCGACATCACCATCGGAACCCCGGTGCGGGCGGCGGCTTTCGCGGTGGCCAGGTCGCCGTGGCCGTCCTGGGCGCACAACGCGATCACGCCGATCGGCGCCATGAACAGCGGGCTCGGCAGTGTCAGCCCGAACAGGTCGACGGAGAGATCACGTTGGGCCGCACCGACGAACATGCGCGGCATCAAGCCCCACTGGCCGAACACCTCGCAGTTTGCCCGCTGGGTGCGCTCGTCGCCCGCGCCGCCGGCGACGTACGACCAGATCGACGGCGGCAACGCCTTCTCGGCCTTGGCCTCCAGTTCCGCGAAGACCATCGGCAGCGTGGGCACGACGCCGGCCAGGCCGTGGAAATAGATCTCGTTCTGGTAGTCGCCGAATGCCATGCGACGAGCATGCCAGCCGTCCGTGCGGGCGAACAGGCCCTACTGCGTCCCGGCCTCGGCCTCGGCGAGTTCCTTCTTCCACTGCCGAAACGTCTCTTCGGTGCGGCCGCGGCGCCAATAGCCCGAGATCGACGCCCACTTCGCGTCGACTCCACGCTCTTTGCGGATGTAGGGCCGCAGGTTGTGCATCACCGCCTGGGCTTCGCCGTGCACGAAGGCGTGGACCTGCCCGGGCAGCCAGTGCGCGGTCTTGACAGCCTCGACAAGCGGCGAGTGGTCGCCGGCCCGCTCCTCGCCGACCAGGTCGGCGCGACCACCGCGCAGGATCCAGTTGACCTGGACACCATCGGGTGCGGCAAGCGGAATTTCGTCATCGGGCTCGGCGACCTCGATGAAGACTTGGCCGACGGCGTTGGAGGGCAACGCTTCCAGCGCGACGCTGATCGCCGGCAACGCGGTCTCATCGCCAACCAGCAGGTGCCAGTCGGCTGCGGGATCGGGACTGTAGGCACCGCTGGGACCCATCAGATACGCCGGTTGTCCGGGCGTGGCCTTCGCGGCCCACGGGCCGGCCGCACCATGGTCGCCGTGCACTGCGATGTCGACGGTGAGTTCCCGGACGGCCGCGTCCGCGCGTCGCACGGTGATCGTGCGCACCACCGGCCTTTTCGCGGCCGGCAGGTCGGAGAAGCTGTCCAACGTCAGCGGTTGCGGCAGCGCGGCCACATCGACGTCGTCGTCGACGAAGATCAGCTTGACATAGGAGTCAGTGAACTCACTCGGCGTGAAGGTATCGAAACCTTTGCCGCCGAGCACAACTCGGATCATGTGCGACGTGATGTGTTCGGTGCGCAACACTTCGAAGGTGTGCACTGGTCGACCGGGCAACCGAATTCCTCCCTTGGGCGTTGACCCTGTCGACTATACGAGTCGACGCGGTCATGGCGGTTGCCTACGTTTTCCGACGATCCGCCAACAGCCGTCGTGCCGCTGGGCCAAACCGGCAACCTCGAGCATCGCGAGCGGCGCCAACACCAGCGCGGGTGGCATCGCGGCGGCGATCGCGATCTCGTCGACGCTGGCGATGCCGCGGCCCGGCAACGCCTCGTACACCCGCCGCTCGTCGTCACTCAACCCGTCCAGCGGTGTCGCCGGGTGGGGCTGCTCGGGCGCCAACTCGCCGATGTTGCCGACCAACTCGACGATGTCTTCGGCGCGGGTGATGACTTCGGCGCCCGCGCGCAGCAGAGCATGGCATCCGGTCGACGCCGACGACGTCACCGGTCCCGGCACCGCGCCGACGACTCGGCCCAGCCCGCGCGCCCACGCGGCGGTGTTGGCCGCCCCACTGCGCAAACCGGCCTCGACCACCACCGCGGCGCCGGAGAACGCCGCCACCAAACGGTTCCGGGTCAAGAATCGATGCCGGGCCGGCCGCACGCCCGGCGGATACTCGGTGACCAGCAGCCCGTCCACACCCACGCGATGCAGCAGCGCGGAATGCCCTGCAGGATAGGGAATGTCGATTCCGCCGGCCAACACCGCGACGGTGACGCCGTCGGCGGCCAGCGCCGCGCGATGAGCCGCGCCGTCAATGCCGTAGGCGCCGCCGGAGATCACCGCGACGTCGCGCTCGGCCAGACCGGTAGCCAGGTCGGCGGCCACGTGTTCGCCGTAGGCGGTCGCGGCGCGGGTTCCGACCAGAGCCGCGGACCGCTGCGACGTGTCGTCGACTCGGGCCGGTCCCAACGCCCACAACGCCAGCGGCGGCCCGCTGTGCGGCTTGGCCCCGACGGCGCGGAATCCCGCGAACGCCAGCGCGGGCCATTCGTCGTCGTCGGCCGAAATGAGGCGACCACCGCGACGGGCAAGCATGTCGAGATCCTCTGCGGCACGGTCGATGTCGCGTCGCGCTTCGGTGCGGCGCGCGAGCACGTCATCCACGTCACCGCGCCGCACCCGCTCCGCCGCTTCGACCGGGCCGACCCGGCGTACCAGGGCGGCCAACTCCGCGCACGGCGGTTCGACGACCCTGGAAAGATAGGCCCACGCGCGCAGCGTCGCATCCGTCATCGGGAGGCCCCCGGTTGACGGAAGCTCAGCGCGACGGCCACCTCGTCACGCCCAGGCGTGCCGCGACCGGCCAGATCAGCCAAGGTCCACGCGACGCGCAGAGTTCTATCCACGCCGCGAATGCTCAGCAGGCCGCGGTCGAGCGCGGTTCGCAGTGGCTGCATCGCGGCATTGCCGGGCCGGAATCGACGTCGCAGCAGGGTCCCGCTGACCTCGGCGTTGGTGCGGCACCCGTGGGCATGCCATCGCTGCGCTGCCGCATCGCGGGCCACCGTCACCCGGTGACGGACCTGTGCGGTCGACTCGGCGTCGGCGGTCGCGAACGCGCTCATCCGCACCGGATGCATCTCGACCCGCAAGTCCACCCGATCCAGCAGCGGCCCGGAGAGTCGGCCGAGATAGCGACGTTTGGCCGCCGCCGCGCAGATGCAGTCACGCGGGTCGGCCGGTGCACACGGACACGGGTTGGCCGCCAGCACCAGCTGGAATCGCGCCGGATAACGCGCCACACCGTCGCGTCGGGCAAGGCGGATCTCGCCTTCTTCCAACGGTGTTCGCAGCGCCTCGAGTGCACTGACGCCGATTTCGGCACATTCGTCGAGGAACAACACCCCGCGATGCGCCCGGCTGACAGCCCCAGGCCGGGCCACGCCGGTTCCGCCGCCGACCAGAGCCGCGACGCTGGAGCTGTGGTGCGGCGCCACGAATGGCGGCCGGGTGATCAGCGGAGTGGCATCCGACAGCAGGCCGGCCACCGAGTGAATGGCGGTGACCTCCAGCGACTCACTGTCTGTAAGCGATGGCAGGATACCCGGAAGGCGTTGCGCCAGCATTGTTTTCCCGACACCCGGCGGTCCGGTCAACATGAGGTGATGCGCCCCCGCCGCGGCTACCTCGACGGCGAATCGAGCCTGAGCCTGCCCCATCACGTCGGCCAGATCCGCGGGCTGATCGTCCGTCGGAACCACCCCGCTGATGCGGTCGTCAAGCCGCGCCGAACCACTGAGCCAGCCCTGCAACTGCGCCAACGTACGCACACCCCAGACTTCAATGCCGTCGACCAGGCTGGCTTCCGGGAGGTTCTCCACCGGAACCACCGCGATCGCCCATCCGGCCACCTTGGCCGCCAGCACCGCAGGTAGGACCCCGCGGACCGGGCGCACCCGTCCGTCCAACGCCAACTCGCCCAGCACCACCGCGGCTTCCAGTTGCCGCCACGGCTTCTTGCGCTGCGCTGACAGCACTGCCGCGGCGAGCGCCAAGTCGTACACCGAGCCCACTTTCGGCAGTGTCGCCGGTGACAGCGCCAGCGTCAGACGGGATTGCGGCCATTGGTTGTTGCAGTTGGTGATCGCGGCGCGGACCCGGTCGCGCGACTCCTGCAGTGCGGCGTCAGGCAACCCCACCAGGTGGAAACCCGGCAGACCTGAAGTGATGTCGGCTTCGATCTCCACGATCTGTCCGTCCAAACCGAGCACCGCAACCGAGAACGCCCGCCCGAGTGCCATCAGCCGACGCCCTGCAGGTGGGTGATCTCCGGTGTTCGGCATCGGCCGATCCGCACGCCGATGACGTCGATACGAACCGCCGCCCAGCGACGGTCCTGACTGGCCAGCCAGATCGCAGCCAGGCGGCGCAACCGGCGCGCTTTTTGCGGTGTCACCGCGTGCGCCAGGCCTCCGAAGCCGTCACCGGTGCGGGTTTTGACCTCGACGAAGACCACAGTGTCGGTGGTGGGTTCAACGGCGATTAGATCGAGTTCGCCATAGCGGCAGCGCCAGTTGCGGGTCAGGATGCGCAGCCCTGACCCGGTCAGGTGATCGGCGGCCACACCTTCACCGATTGCCCCGATCTCGGCCCGCGTCAACATCGTCATGCCGGTCACCCTCCGGCAGCGGACCGACATCGGTATCCGCCGCGCGCCGATCAGCGCGTGAACACGACCGGTTATCCCCAGTGCCGCGGTAATCCACAACCGACCAGCGCGTCTCGTTGACCTGGAGTTAGGCCGCCGTTAGCATCGCGTTCAGGCGATGAAGCTCGCCTTAACCGTCGTACCGGCTGATGGCTTCTACCCGAAATGCTCTGGGGGTTAGAAGGCGGGGTGGACCGTGAGTCACTATCCCCATAGCGTGCGGCCCATTCCATGAATTCCCTTAGTAGCGAACGGTATTCGCGTCGCCGCATGCCTTCTGGCGGGAATCATCAATGTATGTACACCTGTCGAGAGGAATACCGATGTACTTCGTCATGACCGAACCGGAGGCTCTCAGCGCCGCCGCCACCAGCTTGGCGTGTACCGGCACGATGATGAGCGCGCAAAACACCGCGGCCGCAGCGCCCACGACGGGCGTGCTGCCGGCCGCCGCGGATGACGTGTCAGCGCTGACCGCCGCCCAGTTCGCCGTCCACGCGCAGATGTACCAGGCGGTCAGCGCCCAGGCCGAGGCGATTCATCGGCAACTGGTCGACACACTGGCGATCAACGCCACCTCGTATGCGGCCACCGAAGCCGCCAACGCCACAGCTGCAAGTTAAGACAGGCCACGGACAATGGATTTCGCGATGCTCCCGCCAGAGGTCAACTCCGGCAGAATGTATGCCGGCCCCGGAACGGGACCGATGCTGGCCGCAGCCGCGGCCTGGGATGGACTTGCCACCGAGCTGCAGTCCTCGACGGCGTCGTATCGCGCGGCGATCTCCGAACTGACCGGCGGTCCGTGGCTGGGCGCGTCATCGGCGTCGATGGCCGCCGCGACCGAGCCCTATCTGGACTGGATGGCCACGGCCGCCGCACAGGCTGAATTCACCGCGATGCAAGCGAAAGCCGCGGCGGCGGCCTACGAGTCGGCGTTCGCGATGACGGTGCCGCCGGCGGTGATCGCGGCCAACCGGAGTCTGCTGACGGCGTTGGTCGCGACCAATGTGCTCGGCCAGAACACCGCGGCGATCGCGGCCACCGAAACCGCCTACGCCGAGATGTGGGCCCAGGACGCCACGGCGATGTACGGCTACGCCGGCTCGTCAGCGGCGGCAACGACATTGACGCCGTTCACGTCGCCACCGCCGACCACCAATCCGGCCGGACAAAGCGCCGCGGTTGCGCAAGCCGTCACATCCACTGGGCCCCAAGTCATGTCGGCGGTCCCCCAGGCGCTGCAGAGCCTCGCGACGTCGGCGGCGGCGACTCCAGCGGGCCCGGTGACTGATCTGCTGAGCGCGATCGCTCCCGTCCTCACGCTCCTGGAATTCCCCGTAGGCACGACTTCTATCGCCTCCTCGGTGACGGGCATCTCGTCGACGTTCACTGGGGTCTTCACCAACTTCCGCGGCTTTTCGATCAATGCCGACCGTGACTACGCTTCAGGACGGGGCCCGTTCACAGGCTATGGGCCGGGCGCCGCCAACCTGCCGAACTGGTTCTTGAACGGCCAAGGCAGCGTCGCCGCACCGTCGGACGCGGCGACGGCATCCTTCAGCGCCGGACTTGGCCAGGCAAACACCGTCGGCAGGCTGTCGGTGCCGTCGGCGTGGACGGTCGCGGCTCCCGAAATTCGCCCGCTGGCTTACACGCTGCCGATCACCAACGCCGCAGCGGCTCCGGAGGTCGGCGGCCCCGGCAATCTATTCAGCAGCATGGGTCTGGCCGGTGCGGCGGGCGGCGCCGTCGGTAGCACCGCGTCAGCGGGACGCGGTGATCAGCGGGTGAGGTTGACGCCGCGGCACAAACCCGCGCCCGCCCAGCAGCCGCCGAACGAGACGGTGACCGCGATCGCGACCGAGTTGCAGGAACTCGCCACCAGGGCGCAGTCGCTGCTGGCCAAGCTTGCCGACTCCGGCCTGGTGACCCCGGACGAAGTGACCGCACAGAAGCGGCGGTTCCTCGGCTGACAGCCCGACGCGACCGTCCCGACCTCTAGGCTGACGTTCGGGAGGTGCGGTTGTGGATCCGGCAGGCTACGGAGTTCTGCTGCTGTGCGGACCGCTTCTGGCCATCGCCGCGGTATGGCTGGCCGATCGTGTCGGTGTGCCGTATCCCGTTCTGTTGGTAGCGCTCGGCGCGTTTCTGGGCTGGCTGCCGTGGGTCAATGTGCCCACGCTCGCACCCGAGGTCGTGTTTTATCTGTTCCTGCCGCCGCTGCTGTATTACGCGGCGTATTTCATTGCCCCAGATGACCTTCGGGCCAGTGCGCGGCCGATCGGCCTGTTGTCGGTGGGCCTGGTCTTGGTCACCACCATCGTGGTCGCGGGCGTCTTGGTGGGCATCGCGGGTGTGCCGCTGGTGGTGGCGTTGGTGGCGGGCGCGGTGGTGGCGCCGACGGATGCGGTTGCGGCGACATCCGTTTTCGCCCGCCTGGATGTACCGGAACGGCTGGCAACGATCGTCGAAGGCGAGGGCCTGACCAACGACGGCACCGCGTTGGTGCTCTACACCGGCGCCGTGGGCACGGCGATGGTCGGAGCGGTACATCCCGGGCCGCTCATCGTGACACTGCTTGCCGCCCCGGCCGGCGGCGCGGCGCTGGGCCTGGCCGTCGGCTGGCTCGCAGTGCAGGTACGGCGGCGCATCGACCAGCCACTGTTGGAGATCACCCTGTCGTTGGTGACGCCGTACCTCACCTACGTGCTCGCTGAAGGTATCCACGTGTCCGGCGTGCTCGCGACGGTGACCGCGGGTGTTTACGTGGGTTCACACCTCAGTGCCATCTACGCGCCCAGTGCACGACTGCAGGCCTTCGCTTTTCTGGATGTTCTGGTGTTCCTGCTGAATGTCGTGCTCTTCACCTTGGTCGGCATGGAACTTTGGCGCTCGTTGCACTGGGTGCCGGGCATACCCGCGGCGCACGTGGTGGCAGTGATAACGGCAGTGGTCGCCGTTGTGATCGCGTCGCGGGTGGTGTGGATGCTGTCCGGTCCCGTCACCGCGCGATTATTCAAACGCACACCGGATGTGCCGGTCTGGCGGGAACGCGTGGTCGTGGCGTGGGCCGGCATGCGAGGTGGCTTATCGCTGGCAGCCGCACTGGCCATCCCGTTGCGGGTCGCCGACGGAAAGCCTTTTCCCGACCGCGATCTGGTGATCGTGGTCGCCTCAGCCGTCATCGTGGCAAGCCTGCTGATCCAGGGCACCAGCCTGCCCTGGCTGCTGCGCCGACTCGATCTACGGGCCGAGGATTTCGGCGGCGCGGAGAGCAAAGCCCGGCTGAAGGCCGCTCGCGCCGCCTTGGCGTGGCTGGACGATCCTCAGCATGCTGACGCGACGGACGAGGCCACCAAATCTGCCCGCTCGCTCTACGAGGCGAGAGTCCGGCGCCTCGAGATCGGCCGGTCGGACGACGACGAGTCCGACGACGCACGGGAGACCGAGCGGTATCGGGCGTTGCGGCTGAATCTGATCGGCGTCGAGCGGTCAGTGCTCATGACGCTGAGGCGCGATGGCCGAATCAATGCGACACTGCTGCGCGCCGTCGAACGCGATCTCGACCTCGAAGAGGCCAGGCACAGCGGTTCCTGAGCGCTGCGGTGATCGATCGCGCGCATGACCGATGGTGTTGCGGCTCTCATCCGAAAAGGACGAGCAGGGCAACGAGCACGCCAACGACCACGAACGCGAGCGCCGAGCCGAGCACAAACAGGCCTCCCCGGGTCTCGAGGATGGCGAACCCGAGGCGCGTCTCGCGGATGTATTGGTGTCGGGACACCGCCGCGAGCGCGGACAGGATGCCGGCGCCGATAAGCGAAATCCCCAGGATGCTACTGACACCGGCGTGGACTAAAAGGATTACGGTAACGGCGAAGACGCCGCCCAGCCCGATCAGCGTCATCGTCCGCTGAAGGTGGTTTCGCTCGAACGGGTACTGCTCTCCCCACAGTCTCCGGGGCTCGGTGTTCATCGAGGCTCAACTCCGTGGCACGAGCACGAGGACTAAGACACCGACTCCCGCAAAGATGATGGCCACGAAGACGAGCACCGGTGCACCGAAGCCGGGCAACGGCTGGCGCCGCCGCAGTGCCCGCTCGGTCACCAACCAGCGCCGCACACCGAGGCCGCAGGTACCGAAGGCGATCGCCACGAGCCCCAGGGCGGGGACCTCGCTGCCGGCCGAGGGGTGCTCGAGAAGGAGCCGGTCAATGGCGACGGCGCCCGCGAGCAGCGTCACCGCGAAGCGCAGCCACGACAGGTAAGTACGTTCGTTGGCCAGGCTGTAGAGGGGGTCGGGCTCACGGCCCACGTCGTAAACCGCGCGCGGGAATCGCGAACCGCGCTCCGCGCCGCTTTCGAACGCCATCACCTCGTTGTCTGCCACCCAGGCACGGTAGCGCCGTGTGTTGGCGACCTACAACGAAATCTGTGCGCGACCGTGTTCGGTGCAGTAATCCATGAGGCTAGTGCAGGTGACGCGGTAGGGGATCTGGCTGTGTGCGGCCCAGTAATCGGCTGTCGCGCGCGAGACGACATCACGCGATGTCGGCTTGATGGCTCCAAGCTCGGCGACTTCTGAACCTCAGCGATATCCCAACGTATTGCCAGGTTGGAACGGCTTAATCCGGGTATGGCATTCGCTGTGACTGCGGCGGATAGCGGACGAGGCCTACCAGTCCCCCTCACCCAGGTGGTCAAGCGAACTTTCCTGGGAAAGCCGCTGCTCAGCGAGAAGCTGAAGTCGGAGAGATTGTCGAATCCCGTTGCCCTCGGCGCGCTGGCGCCCGACTCCATCTCCTCGACGTGCTACGGCACCGAGCAGATCTTGGTCGAACTGGTGCCGGCTGCCGGGATGGCCGCCTTCGTTTTGCTGCTTCCCATCACGGGCGTCATCTTGTTTGTCCTGGTGCTGGTGGCCGCGTCGTATCGCGAGGTCGTGATGGCCTACACCCAGGCTGGCGGCTCTTACATCGTCGCGCGGGAGAACTTCGGTCCGAAGGTGGCGCAGGTCGCCGCGGCAGCGCTGCTGATCGATTACGTCGTGACAGTGGCGGTGCAGTCGGCGGCGGGCACGGTGGCGGTGGCCTCGGCGCTGCCAGCGCTGGGGCCCTACAGCCTCGAGATCACCGTTGCCGTGGTGATCGTGATCTGCTACCTGAACCTGCGTGGAGTTCGAGAAGCCGGCCGACCCTTCGCGATGGCGACCTACTCCTTCGTGGCCATGACTACGCTGACGATCGTCGTCGGTGTCGTCCGCCATCTCTTCTTCGGGGGATTGCCGACCTACGATCCGCGGCATATTGCCGGTGCCATCCCGGTCCATCACGGCAGCGGCCTGGTTATGGGTGCCACCATTCTGGTACTTCTGCGGGCGTTCGCCAACGGTGGCTCGTCGCTCACCGGAGTGGAGGCCATCTCCAACGCGGTCAATGTCTTCCGGGATCCGCAGGGTGTTAACGCGCGGCGGGTTATCACCGCCATGGCCTGCATTCTCGGGTTCGTGCTGGCGGGCGTGAGCTACCTGGCCTACGCGACGCACGCCACCCCGTATAGCGATGGATATCCGTCGGTGCTCTCGCAGATCGCCCGAGCCGTTTTCGGTCACGGCCTGACCGGCAATGTCATGTATGTCCTCGTTCAGGTATCGAGCGCGGCCATCCTTTATACCGGCGCAAACGGCAGCTTCAACGGATTCCCCGCGCTGGCCAGCTTCGTCGCAGAAGACCAATTCCTACCGCGCCAACTCATGAAGCGCGGTCACCGATTGGTGTTCTCCAACGGCATCATCGTGGTGACCACGCTGTCGGTGGCGTTGCTGGTGCTCACCGGCGGATCGGTCAACGCGCTGATACCGCTTTACGCGATCGGGGTGTTCACCGGTTTCTCGATGGCCGGCTACGGGATGACCAAACACCATCTGGCGAAGCGCGAACGCGGCTGGCGGCACAAGCTGGTGATCAACCTGTCGGCGGGAATCATGTCGACGATCGTGGTGGGGATCTTCGCAGTGGCCAAGTTCACCGAGGGAGCCTGGCTCATCGTCGTGATCTTCCCCGTGCTGATTTTCATGTTGATGCGGCTCAACAGCGAGTACCGGGAAGAGGCCGCAATCCTCAAGAGCTTCCGCACCGACCGCCCCGAACTCGTGACGTTCGACCAACACCACGTGTTCGCCTGCGTCAACACGGTCGACATCGCGACGTTCGAAGCGCTGCGCTACGGGAAGAGCCTGCGAGCCGACCAGTTGACCGCAGTGCATTTCAATATCGACGAGGAGCAGGCTCAGCGTTTGCAAACGCTTTGGGACAGTCTCGATCTCGATACACCTCTTCGCGTAGTCGATTGCCCTGACCGCCACTTGCCCCGCGCCGCACAAGCGCTGGTTGCCGCTGAGCGAAATGAGCATCCGGACACCAACGTGACCGTGTTGCTGCCACGCCGGGCATATGGGCCCCTCGGGCGGCTGCTCCATGACCGTACCGCCGACAAGATCGCCAAAGCCGTCAGCCGAACGCCAGGCGCCGCCGCCACGATCGTGCCCTACGACGTGGAATCCCAGATCAGCGAAGCGTTCCCGAACAAGGTGGAACAACGGATCGCACGAGAATTCGCCGACGTCCGGGGGCGGATATGGCAGGGCGGGACGCACATGGCGGCCTCCTACGAACATCCGGAGCGACCACCGACGGTGGTTGCGATGGGCAAGCTCATTCCCGGGCGCAGCGCGACGATCGAAGGCCGCGTCACCGAGGTCGAGGATGTCACTAAACGGCGCCGAACCTTTCACTGCCTGGTCGTCGGCGACGACAGCGGGCAGATTCGCATCACCTTCCAACCGGGGCATGGTGGTGCGGAAATCGTTCCCGGCCAACTACTTCGGATCACCGGACAGGCGCGCAGAGACCAGAGCAAGGACGCAATGTCTATGGCCGACCCGTCTTACCAGGTCGTCGAGTAACCGAGGAGGTGACGGTTTGTGACCACAACGGGTCGTCGGCTGAGCATTCCGCCGTCGATCGGCGACAGGTTTAAGCGTGCCTTGCTGGGCAGGCCGCTGATCAGGGAGCGGCACGAACCGGAAACGCTGTCCAACCCGGTCGCCGCCGGCGCTCTTGCGCCCGACGCGATCTCGTCCGTCGCCTACGGCCCCGAACAGATCATGGTGGAACTGCTGCCCCATGCGGGACTGGCCGCCTTCGTTCTCGTTCTTCCGATCGCCGGTGTCATTGTGCTGATCCTGGCATTGGTGACCGCCTCCTATCGCCAGGTCGTGATGGCCTATACCCGAGCCGGCGGGTCCTACGTGGTTGCGCGCGAGAACCTCGGACCCCGAGTCGCCCAGATGGCCGCCGCCGCATTGCTGATCGACTACGTGGTCACCGTTGCGGTGCAGCCTGCGGCCGGCACGGTTGCGGTGGTCACGGCGATACCGCAGCTTCGTCCTTACCACCTGGAAATCGCCATAGCCGCAGTGCTACTGACGTGTTATGCCAACTTGCGCGGATTGCGGCAGTCAGGCCGGGTGTTCGCCGTGATGACCTACGGGTTCATCGTGATGCTCACGCTGACCATCGTTACCGGCGTCGTCCGTGAAATCGTCTGGGGTTTACCGCATTACGATCCACACCATGAGGGGCTGGTTCCCGTCCATCAAGGCAGCGGGCTGGTCATGGGGGCAACAGTATTGGTGTTGCTGCGCGCCTTCGCACACGGCGGAACATCGATGGCCGGGATCGAGGCGATTTCCAACACCGTCGATGTCTTCCGTAAGCCTCAGGGCCCCAACGCCCGTCGGGTACTGACCGGGATAGCCTGCGTTATCGGCTTCTTCGTGATTGGCGTGGCCTACCTTGCGCACCATACCCACGTCACCCCGTACGTCAGCGAATATCCGTCGATGCTGGCCGAGATCGCCCGCACGGTTTTCGGTGACGGCGTGATCGGGCACATTCTCTTCTTACTGGTCCAGGCAACCACCGCGGCGATCCTGTTCACCGGTGCCAATACCAGCTTCAACGGGTTCCCTGCACTTGCCAGTTTCGTTGCGGCCGATCGCTTTCTACCCCGGCCGCTGACCAAGCGGGGGTATCGGCTGGTGTTCTCCAACGGCATCATCACGCTGACTGCGCTGGCGGTGCTCCTGCTGCTGGTGACCGGCGGCTCGGTGCGTGCCCTGGTGCCGCTGTACGCGATGGGGGTGTTCACCGGGTTCGCGATGGCCGGCTTGGGCATGACCAAACATCATCTGTCCCATCGCGAGGCGGGCTGGCGCTACAAACTGGCCATCAACCTGTCCGCCGGGATCATCTCGACGATCGTTGTCGGGATCTTCGTAGTCACCAAGTTCACCGAGGGAGCCTGGCTGATCGTCGTGGTCTTCCCTGTGCTGGTGTTCGGGTTTATCCGACTCAACGACCAGTACCGGGCTGAGGCGGCGATCCTCGAAAGTTCCCATACCGGCGAGACAAGGTATACGCGACACGATGTGTTCCTCTGTGTCAACGGAATCGACGTTGCGACGCTCGAAGCACTGCGCTACGGGAAGGGCTTGCGGTCCGACGAATTGACCGCGGTTCACTTCATGATCGACGAAGAGCATGCCCAACACCTGCGCAACCTCTGGCAGGGTTTTGATCTCGATACTCCACTGCGGGTGGTGGATTGCCCCGACCGCCAACTGACCCGGGCCGCACAGGAGTTGGTCGTCACCGAGCAAAGCAAACATCGGAATACCCATGTGACGGTACTGATGCCGCGCCGCGCGTACGGGCCGCTCGGTCTACTGCTCCATGACCGTACCGCCGACAAGATCGCCCAAGCCGTCAGCCGGATCCCCGGCGCCGCGGCCACGATCGTTCCTTACGAGGTACGGAGTCCGAAACCGGTGAAGCAATGATCCCGAACGCGACCCGCAACTCGTGGGACCGCGATTCAGGCCCACCGCGGTCTGGGTGGCGTCAGGTTCGGCGTGTTCCGGGAAGACACGTGGACCGCGTGGACGCCCGGTTTCTGCGACAGCTCTTCCAAGAGTCCCTCTAGGTGAGCTTTGTCGGTGTGCCAGTGCTGCACCGACTCCGGTTTCTCCGACAGGTCGGCAAGGACGCGTTTGAGTTTCTCTTCCGTCTTGCCGTCCCTGTCACCAGCCACCGCGGCGTCGCGCGAGCCGGCGCCTGCCTGGGAACCCGGTTCGACCGCGGCGCGGGAAACCGAATTGCCCAGCGCGCCGCCCGCCATGCTCGCGATGGCCATTTGACCAAGCAGGCCCCCCTGGCTGGCGGCTGCGACCAACGGAGCGGCGCCGGGCCCGGTGCCCTGCAACACGGTGGCGGCCAGCCTGACCGCCGGGGTGGCGACCGCCCAGCTCGGCGGCACCGACAACGACCCCACCAAACCGGCCTCCCCGACACCCGCGGACACTGCCGACCCGGCCGCGACCGGACCCGCTGTCGCCAGATCTGCTACCGGCGGATAAAGGATTCCCGGCACGAGTGGAACCGGCAGTTCCCCGGTCGAGAAGCCCTGCGCCGCCAGCCCGAAACCGAATGTGGCGGTCACCAAGCTATTCGTTGCTGGCCGGCTCGCTGCACTCACAGCCGCCAGCACTTCGAGGCCTATCGCCGCCGGGATGAGGTCGTTCAGCAGAGTATCCAAGGGGGTTGTGTCCGCCGCAGCGGGCGCCGCAAGGGCTTGCAACGCCGACGGCACCGCCGACATCGGCCGGACCAAGCCCGACTGCGTGCTGGCGCCGGCGACTCGGGTGGCCGCGGCAGATTGCGCAGCCGCGCTACCAGGGTCAGTGGTCTGCGGCGGCGAGGTGAACGGCGTCAACTGCGACGCGGTCGACGACTGGCCAGCGTAGCCGTACATCGCAGCAGCGTCCTGAGCCCACATATCCGCGTACCGCGCCTCGGTGGCCGCGATCGCTGGCATGTTCTGCCCGAAAATATTGGTCGCCACCAGGGACGCCAGCTGAGCGCGGTTGGCCACGATGACGGGCGGGGGCACGGTGGCTGCAAACGCCGTCTCGTAGGCGGCCGCCGCTGCGCGGGCTTGGGCGGCGGTCTGCTCGGCCTGCGCGGCGCTGACGTTGAGCCAACCCGCGTAGGGGCCTGCCGCGGCCGCCATCGCGGTCGATGACGGACCCAGCCAGTCGGCAGTCAATCCGGAGACCACCGAGGAGTAGGAGGCCGCCGTCGAACGCAGCTGAGCGGCCAGCCCGTCCCAGGCCGCCGCGGCGGCCAGCATCGACCCCGACCCCGACCCGGTATACATACGCCCAGAGTTGACCTCGGGCGGCAACGCGGCGAAGTCCATTGCTGAAGTCCTCAGCCGGCTGCGACAGCGTTGGGGGCCTCGGTGGCCGCGTAGCAGCCCGCGCCCATTCCCAGGTCATTCGGAGACATCTCATGAGTCGCCGCCGCCTGAGCGCCCACCGCCGCCCACCGTTCGGGCTGTGTAACGACAGAAGACATGTGTTTTTACCTTCCTCGTGGGGTTAGTCCTCGGGGATCACGATGATGGTGGCGGTGGTGGCTGTGCCGTTACCAGCGCCCCGGCCTCCCCCACTGGACCCGGCAGCCGGACCGCCGGTGCCGACCATGGCCCGGCCCGCCAAACCCGATACGGCCATATTGTTGAGCAAGCTGCCCTGGCTCTCTGCCGCAACCGCCGCAGGAACGGCACCAACACTGGTTTGCGGAAACACGCTGGCCACGGTCCGCACCGCTGGGGCCGCGCTGGCCCAACCTGGGGGCACCGACAGGCTTTCGACAAAGCCGGCGCGGCCCATCCCCGCTGATAACGCACCACCTGTCGAATCCAGCACACCCATCCCCGGAGCGACCGGGCCGGACGCGAGTCCCGCCTGGCCGAGGGCACCTGCGTACGCCATTTGCATCTTGAAGTTGTTGAAGGGGGCAAGGAAGCTCTGTAGGCCGATGTCGTAGAAGGCTCCGAACGGGTCATACACCGTGGTCGGATTGAAAGGCCCAAGGCCGTATTCGATGATCCTCCCCAGCTCTGTGAGCGTTACCGGATCGGCCGTCGGAGCAGCTGTTGCAGCGGAAGTAGGCGTTGCCAGGCTCTGCAGCATCTGGGGCACTCCCGACGTCAGCTGTGGCAACGTCTGCGCGTTCGCGCCTGCCGATGTCGCGGTGGCATGGGCGACGGCGGCCGACTGCCCGGTCGCCGCAGCCGGGTTGGTGGTCTGCGGCGGCGAGTCGAACGGCGTGACTTCCGCTGCGGAAGCCGAGGAGCCGGCGTAGGCATACATCGCCGCCGCATCCTGTGCCCACATTTCGGCGTAGTGCGCCTCGGTGGCCGCGATCGCGGGGGTGTTCTGCCCAAAGATGTTGGTCGCGATCAGTGACATCAGCAGCGTTCGGTTGGCCGCGACCACTGACGGAGGAACCGTCGCCGCGAACGCGGTCTCGTAGGCAGCCACCGCTGCCCGGGCCTGGGTCGCGGTCCGCTCCGCCTGAGCCGCCGTCGCGCGCATCCACCCCGTATACGGGGTAACCGCGGCAGCCATCTCTGTCGCCGACGGGCCCTGCCACTCCGCAGTCAGGCTCGAGATCACCGACCAATAGGAAGTCGCCGTCGAGTGCAGTTCGGAGGCCAACCCGCCCCAGGCAGCCGCGGCAGAAAGCATCGGCCCAGGACCCGGTCCGGCATACATTCGACCGGAGTTGATCTCCGGGGGTAACACTCCAAAGTCCATGGCTGCACCCTTCGGCACCCGCGGGAGATGACGGTCGCAACAGGCCGCTATTCATCCCAAATACCCCTGGCGATATTCGCGAAAACGGCTCACTCCTCCCAGTTAGGTGTGTCTTTGCTGCGAAGTGCGTGCGACCCGGTATGCGGCGAACCGCCAGCCGACTCCACGGCAATCGCATCGGCTCGCAGGAGCCGGTTCGATGCACGAAGGGTTGTTCAGCGCGGCGCGTTAACTTCGACGCAAATCGCCATCAAGACAACAGAATTCGACGACGATGGCATCCGCCCTGTCGAGTCGGAGCCACCATCGGTTGGCTAGCGGAACCCTCAGCTCATTCCGGCACTGTCGCTTCCGCGCGCGCGGCCCGCGGCCGTCGCCTGGGCGATGCGAGATCCGACGTCGTAGACGACGATCTGCGCGGTTGCTCCTTCGACCCGGCTGATGGCCCGGGCCATTCGGTCTGCGGTGCGGTCATGCAGCAACCGCGCGACCAGCGGTGCATATGTCCGACGCGGCAGCAAGACCGTCACCTGGGTGCCCGAATGATCGTGAATCTCCTGCAGGACCATCTCTCGCGCCGCGCGACTCAAGTGACGATCAGGGCACTCCATCATCCGCAGCGGAACCTCGTCCTCGAAATGCACCCAGCGCTGCTGCAGGCGCGACGCGTGCAGCGCATCGATCACGAAATGGACCGCCGTGAGGTTGTCCGCATGCAGCCCGCTGGCGTAGTGCAAGGCTTCGATCGTCGCGAAGTCGAAGTGATCGACCAAGATCACGACACGATGATGTGGATGCTTCACCAAGTCTTGGCGCTCGGTTATCAAGTTCTCCAAAACGGAGTTCTCGGCGCGATATTGGCGGTTGAGCCGCATCAACGCGAACACCAGCAGCGGCATTACCACGACGACCAGCCAGGCCCCCTCGGTGAATTTGGCAACCGCGAAGATGCCCACCACGATTGTCGACAAGATCCCCGCGGACAGGTTGATCACCAACTTGGGTCGCCAACCGGGCCCACGATGGGTCAGCCAGTGCTTGGTCATCCCGTAACCGGCCATCGAGAATCCGGTGAACACCCCCATCGCAAACAGCGGCACCACCGCGTCGACCGAGCCGCCGGTCACGATCACCAGTGTCACCGCGAGCGCGGTCAGAATGATGATGGCGTTGGAGAACACTAGGCGGTGACCACGTTTCATCATCGGCCGCGGCAGAAAGCTGTCCTCGGCAATGAAACTCGTCAACGCAGGAAAGCCGTTGAAGCTGGTGTTCGCACCGAAAAACAAGATGGCCGCGCTGGCCGTCTGCAGCAGCAAATACGTGATTTTCCCGATCACCCCGTTGCCGAAGACCGCCCGGCCAACCTCGGAAAGCATCGAGGGATACTCGACGACGTAGGGAGTCGCGTGGGTCGCGTGCACCAGGTAGATCACACCCACGAGCAGAAATCCCAGAACGCACGCCATCCTCGTCAACACACGACGGGCATTGGGCCCCTGCGGCTTTCGAAACACATTGACCGCGTCGGTGATCGCCTCAACCCCGGTCAGCGAGGTGCCGCCGTTGGCGAATGCCCGCAGCAAAATCAGTACCGTGGCGCCCATGATCAAACCGTTGCCCTGATGGACCGGCACCGCTCCGGCAATGTGCGACGGATCGTATTGCGGTAAATCCCAGAAGATTTTGCGAACCACACCGGTCACGATCATCACTGTGAGCATGACGATGAAAGCGTAGACCGGCACGGCGAATATCCGGCCCGCCTCCTTCATTCCGCGCAGGTTGGCGTAAGACATGAGCAGCAATGCGCCTACGGTGATTTCCAAGTGATAAGGGCCCAGTGCCGGTACCGCGGACACCACCGCAAACGTGCCCGACGCGCACTGCACCGCCACGGTCACCACATAATCGATCAGCAACGCGGCCGCCGAGATCTGCGCGATGCGCGGCCCGAAATTGGCTCGCGCCACCACATAGGATCCGCCTCGTTGGGTGTACGCCATCACAACCTGCCGATATGACGCGGTGACCAACGCCAAGATCACTAAGATCACACCGGCGATCGGAAGCACCAGCAGGTAGGCGGCCATTCCCGCCGCCGGCAGCAACTCGACCATGATCTGCTCGGGACCGTAGACCGTCGATGAGATCGCATCCGGTGAAAGCGCGCCCAATGCAACGGTATTCGACAAAGTCTCGTGCTCGAGATTTTCGCTGATCAGTGGTTTCCCCAGAAAAAAACGCTTCCAGGAATCGGTGAAAGTCGACGGGGCCCCTTGCCCGTCCGCGATTTCTGCCACGTGCCGGTGATCCCACCCTCTACGTTCGCGATTTTTGCGAAAAACTTACGTTCGTGAACGTTAGCCGACCTCGCGGCTCATGGGTTACTCAAATATCAACCAGCAGCGACAATTCTCAGCTGATTATCAAAGTCGGCCAGTATCTCGCCGGCCAAGCGGAACCGTCAAAAGACCGACGTCGACGCCTGCGCGTCTCCGGCGTTGTCCCCTAGCCGGTCCGCCCCGTCGGTTGCTTGAAGCGCCCGCGCGACCCGGGACTGGACGTCGTAGGTCAGAATCTGAGCGCTCGCGCCGGGAATGCGGCTGATCACCCGCGCGAGGCTGTCCGCGGTCCGGTCATGCAGCAGGCGTCCCGCCAGCGCGGAGTACATCCGACGGGGCAACAACACCGTCACGATGGCATCCGGATGATCATCTTTGACCTGCGCAATAAATTGCTGTGCAGCGCGGCCGATCTGGCGGTCCTTGCAGTCGATCATCCGCAATTCGGTGTCATAGTCGAAGTGCCGCCAGCGCACCTTCAGCCGCGCCGCACGTGCCTCATCCAAGACGAAGTGCACGGCAATCAGGTCGTCTGCGTGTAATCCCTTCGCGTAGCGCATCGTCTCCACCTCGGCCAGGTCGACGGAATCCACGAGAACCACGACCCGGTGGTGCGCATGCATCGTCAAGTCAAAAGACTCGGTGACCGACATCTGCAGTACTGAAGCCTCGGCGCGATACTGCCTGTTGAGCCGCATCAACACCAACACCAGAATCGGAAAGACCACCACGACCAGCCAGGCGCCCTCGGTGAACTTCGCGATCGCGAAGATCGCCACCACGCTCGTCGACAAGATGCCCGCCGACAAGTTGATCACCAGCTTGGCGCGCCACCCGGGCCCACGGTGGCTCAGCCAGTGTTTGGTCATCCCGTAACCGGCCATCGAGAACGCGGTGAACACGCCCATCGCGAACATCGGCACCAGGGCGTTGACCCCGCCTCCGGTGGCGACCAGGAGTGCCACTGCCAACACAGTCAGCAGGATGATGGCGTTGGAGAACACCAGCCGATGACCGCGCTTCATCAGTGGCCTCGGCAGGAAGCTGTCCTCGGCGACGAAGTGGGTCAGCGCCGGAAACCCGTTGAAGCTGGTATTGGCACCGTTGTACAGAATCGCCGCGCTGGCGGCCTGCAACAGGAAGTACATGACGTTGCCGATCAGACCGCTACCGAAGACCGCGCGGCCGATCTCAGAGAGCATCGACGGGTATCCGGCCGAAAACGGCACCGAATGAGTGGCATAGCCGAGCCAGGCCACACCGGCCAACAACAGTCCGAGAATCGTGGCCATCAGGGTCAGCACCCGGCGCGCGTTGGTACCTTCCGGCTTACGAAACAGGTTGACCGTGTTGGAGATCGCCTCAACACCCGTCAGTGACGAACCGCCGTTGGCGAACGCCCGCAAAATCACCAGGATCGTCGCACCCATTACCAAGCCGTTGCCCTGTTGGATCGGCACTACGCCGTCCATGTGTTGCGGGTCGTAGACCGGCAGATTCCCGAGCACTTCGCGAGCTATGCCGACCACGATCAGCACCGTGAGCATGCCGATGAACCAGTACGTCGGCACCGCGAACGTCCGCCCCGCCTCCCGCAACCCGCGCAGGTTCGCATAACAGAAGATGAGCACCGCGCCGACCGACATTTCCAGGCTGTAAGGACCCAGCACCGGTATCGCGGACACCACAGCCACGGTGCCGGCCGCACACTGGATCGCCACGGTCACCACATAGTCGATCAGCAGCGCCGCCGCCGCGACCTGCGCCACCCGGGGACCGAAGTTCTCCCTGGCCACGATGTACGAGCCGCCGGCCCGGGTGTAAGCCATCACGACCTGCCGATACGACGCGGTGACCAGCAGCAAAATCAACAAGATCACGCCGACGAGTGGAAGCAGCAGCACAAACGCCGCCATCCCCGCAGCCGGCAGCAACTCGACCATGATCTGCTCGGGACCATAGGCCGTCGACGAGATCGCATCTGGCGAAAGTGCGCCCAGCGCAACAGGATTCGAAAGCTTCTCGTGTGCAAGATCCTCGGTGATCATCGGCTTGCCGAGAACAACCCGCTTCCACCCGTCAATGAATGACGGGGCGATCTTCTGCCCGTCAGCCGTACCTGTCACCAGCTATTCCTAACCGACGACTTGGCGGCCTGCCTCCGTCCTTACGGGATCTTGACGACACCCCTTACGAGATCTTGACGGCGCCGCATCGGCGCGAATTGCAGGAGTTCGCCGCTGCGAAGCAACCAGACGTCGATAGAGTGATCAGCGAAGCAAACCGCTTGACGAGATGGGCGACGTGGTAGACGAGGCAAACGGCACTCCCGGGAAGCGACCGATGGCAGCAGACCCTGCCACGGTGTTCTCCGCGCTGGCCGAGATCATTTATCAAGGCTCGGACGCCGGCCAGGTGTACGCGGCCATATGTGTGGCAGCGACGCTGGTGGTGACCGGATGCGACCACGCCAGCCTGCTGGTGCGCCGCGACGGGCGCTATGTCACCGTCGGCGCCAGCGACCGCATCGCCCAGCGAATCGATGACCTCGAACGGCTCGCGGGCGACGGACCATGTGTCGATGCGATCGAGGAAGAAACGCCACAGATCGAAACCGACCTGACGACACCCAACGAATGGCCCCAACTGGCCGCCAGAATCGTCGCCGAGACGCCCGTGCGCGGGGCGATGGGATTCCGCATCCTGGTCGACAAACGCAAGACCGGTGCGTTGAACCTGTTCAGCGACACCGCAGGCGTCTTCGACACCGAGGCGGCCGGGCAGGCCATCGTGCTGGCGTCGTTCGCCAGCGTGGCGATCAACGCCGTCGCTTCGGGCGAGGACGTCTCCACCCTGCGACGCGGGCTGTTGTCCAACCGCGAGATCGGCAAGGCTGTCGGCATGCTGATGATGCTGCACGGGGTGGACGAGCAAGAGGCGTTCAACGTGCTGCGGCGGTATTCCCAAGACCTCAACATCAAGCTCGCCGACGTGGCGCGGTCGGTCATCGACAGCCGCGGCAACGTGTCGTTCGGCGAGAGTGGCCAGTCGCTCGGCCGCAGTTAGGGCCCGGCCGGTCTACTCGGGCAGCCGTAACTCGGGCTTCTCGACCTCTTCGATGTTGACGTCTTTGAAGGTCACCACCCGAACCTGCTTGACGAACCGAGCCGGCCGGTACATGTCCCACACCCAGGCGTCGGACAACCGCAGCTCGAAGTAGACCTCGCCGTCGGCGTTGCGTGGCACCATCTCCACGCTGTTCGCCAGATAGAAACGGCGCTCGGTTTCCACCACGTAGCTGAACTGTCCCACGATGTCTTTGTATTCGCGGTACAGCGAGAGCTCCATCTCGGTTTCGTACTTTTCGAGATCCTCGGCACTCATCGGCTAAGCCGTCCTTCTCCATCCCGCGCTTGGTTGAGGGATCCCATCTTTCCCCACCCGTCTCGGCCGTGTCGATCCGGTGCTGGATTGTCGGGCCCACACTCTGTCTCCCAGCGCACCCGGGTGCCTGAGCCGGACGAAACCCGTCGCACGTTGATGAACGACCGCCGATGCTGCGGGCAGGGCCCCAGCTCGTTGAGGGCCGCCGAGTGTGCGGCGGTGCTGTAGCCCTTGTGCACGGCGAAGCCGTAACCCGGATGATCGCTCTCCATCGCCACCATCAGCCGATCCCGGCTGACCTTGGCCAGCACACTGGCCGCTGCGATGCACGCCGCGGCCGCGTCGCCGCCGATCACCGGCAGCGAGGGCACCGCCAGCCCCGGCACCCGGAATCCGTCGCTGAGCACGTAGCCCGGCCGCACCGGCAGCCCCGCCACCGCCCGCCGCATGCCTTCGATATTCGCCACGTGCACGCCGCGCCGGTCGACTTCGACCGACGGGATGAACACCACGTGGTAAGCGACCGCGTAGCGGCGGATCAGCGGATACAACTTCTCCCGCATCTTCTCGTTCAGCTTCTTCGAATCATCGAGCGCAGCAAGGCTTTCCAGACGCGTCGGTCCGAGCACGCAGGCGGCGACGACCAGCGGTCCGGCGCAGGCCCCGCGGCCGACCTCGTCGACCCCGGCCACCGGCCCGAGACCGCTGCGGTACAGCGCAGACTCCAGCGTGCGAAGGCCCGAAGCTTTACGGATCACCGTCCGCGGCGGCCAAGTAGTGGCCATGCCTAGTGATTCTGCTGCGGATTGACCGCGCGCACACCACCCCAGCGCGACGGCGGCCACACGATGAACCTCGCCTTGCCGATGACGTTGCTCACCGGCACGGTGCCGGACATCGGATCACCGGTGCACAGCAGGCCGTTCATCGCGTCCGCCGGGGTGCTGGTGCAGTGCGCCCGGGAGTCGGCCGAATGAGTCCGGTTGTCCCCCATCACCCACAAGCGGTCCGGCGGCACGTGGACCGGGCCGAACTCGGGGCCCAGGCACGGATAGGCAGCCAGGTCGGGGACGCTCAGCGTGGCCGGATCCAGATACGGCTCCTTCAACCGCACGCCGTCGACGGTCAACCCGGTGCTGTTGCGGCACTGCACGGTTTGCCCGCCGACCGCGATGACGCGTTTGACCAAGTCATTCTCGTCGGGCGGCACGAAGCCGATGAAGGACAGCGCGTTCTGCACCCCGCGGATCGCAGGGTTGTGCGAACGGATCGACTTGTACCCGATATTCCACGGCGGCGGCCCCTTGAAGACGATGACGTCACCGGGGTGCGGCGTAGTGAAATGGAAAGTGAGCTTGTCGACCATGATTCGGTCGCCAACGCAGCCCGTACAGCCATGCAGCGTGGGTTCCATCGACTCCGACGGGATCAAGTAGGGCCGGGCCACGAACGTCAGCATGACGTAGTACAACAGCAGCGCGATCACGGCCAGAATCACGGTTTCCCGGACGGCCCCACGCTTCTTGTCGTGGTCGTGGTCGTGGTCGTGATCGGTGTCGTCCGTGTCCGGCGCAGTTGTCACGACATCTGGCTCGGCCGGACCGGAATCGGGTTGACCCTCAGGCGAGTCGGTCGTGTCAGTCACCGCTTCAGCGTAGCCAGCGCCGCCGAGCAATTCGGGACGGCCGGCGCAGAATCGCCGACCCGCGCCAAAATCAGCGCTTCTCCTTGATTTTGGCCTTCTTGCCGCGCAGCTCACGCAGGTAGTAGAGCTTGGCGCGACGGACTGCACCACGAGTGACGACATCGATGTGGTCGATGTTGGGCGAATGCACCGGGAAGGTCCGCTCGACGCCGACGCCGTAGCTCTCCTTGCGGACGGTGAAGGTCTCCCGGACCCCGCCACCCTGGCGGCGCAGCACCACGCCCTTGAACACCTGGATACGTTCCTTGGCGCCCTCGATGACCTTCACGTGCACATTGATCGTGTCGCCGGGGCTGAAGGCCGGGTGGTCATCGCGCAGCGACGTCTTGTCGACGAAGTCCAGCGTGTTCATTTCGGCAGACACTTCCTTGCAGTCGCGGCTACGAGCCGACGCTCACCGCTTACGGGCGGGTGAGCAGTCAACCGAGCCGATGGATTCGGGCAGCTGGGCGCGTCTCGCAGTAGGTGGGAGCGACCGACTGGCCGGCATCCGCTGGAGACAACTGGTCAATTGTGCCAGATCGGGCCCACGCAGCGAAATCATGCCGAATCAGCGCCGCAGCCCAACCCCCGCGACGTGGGCCGATAGTGCACATGAGCGGCCGGATCTGACCTCAGCGTCGGTCCCACAGGTCGGGTCGCCGTTCGCGGGTGCGCTCCTGCGACATCAGGCGGCGCCACGCCTGAACGCGAGCGTGATCGCCGGACAGCAGCACGTCGGGGACGGCCAGCCCACGCCAGTTCGGCGGCCTGGTGTAGGACGGGCCCTCCAGCACGCCATCCGAATGCGAGTCGTCCTGATGCGACGCGGGATTGCCCAAGACGTTGGGCAGCAGCCGCAGCACGGCTTCGATCATGACCAGGGCAGCCGATTCCCCTCCGGGCAGCACGTAGTCGCCGATCGACACCTCTTCGACGCGCATCCGCGTCGCGGCGTCCTCGATGACTCGCTGGTCGATCCCCTCGTAGCGACCGCAGGCGAAGACCAGATGCGGAGCGCCGGCCCACCGCTGCGCGGTCGACTGGGTGAACAACGTCCCCGCGGGCGTCGGTACCACGAGAAGCGTTTCCGGCGAACAGATCTCGTCGAGCGCATCACCCCAGACCGGCGCCTTCATCACCATGCCGGGGCCGCCGCCGTACGGTGAGTCGTCAACCGAACGGTGCACGTCATGCGTCCAGTCGCGTAAGTCGTGCACCGCGAGCTCGACGACACCCGACTCTATTGCCTTGCCCGGCAACGACTGTCGCAGTGGGTCCAGGTAGCCCGGAAAGATCGTGACGACATCGATCCGCATGTACTCAGCTCTCCAGGTCCAGCAGACCCTCGGGCGGATCGATCTCAACCAGGTTGTCCGCCAACGACACCGACGTGACGATCGCGCTGACGAAGGGCACCAGCAGCTCGGTGGCGTCTTCGCGGTTGACCGCCAGCAGTTCACCGGCCGAGGTGTGCAGCACCTCGGCGACGATGCCGATTTCTTCGCCGGCCGTCGTCCTTACCCGGAGACCCTCGAGCTCGTGGTCGTAGTAGGTGTCGGGCTCCGCGATCGGCGGCAGGTCCGCGGAGTCGATGACGAACACGCTGCCGCGCAGCGCATCGGCGGAGTCCCGGTCGGCCACCCCGGCCAACCGCACCAGCAGGCGATTACCGTGAGCGCGGACGGTTTCAACGGCGAAGCTACGCTCCCGACGATCACGTCCCTTGGCGCGCAACACTTCACCCGGCGCGAACCGCAACTCGGGGTCGTCGGTGCGAACCTCGACGACCAGTTCACCGGTGACGCCGTGGGCTTTGACGACGCGCCCGACTGTCAACTCCAAGGGAGTTCCATCGGCTGGGCTCCGCTACTGGTCGGTGTCCACCACGTCGACTCGGATGCCGCGACCACCGATTCCGGCGACCAGCGTGCGCAGCGCGGTCGCGGTGCGCCCACCGCGACCGATCACCTTGCCGAGGTCGTCGGGATGGACGTGCACCTCGACGGTGCGGCCACGCCTGTTGGTCACCAGGTCGACACGGACATCGTCAGGATTGTCGACGATCCCGCGGACCAGGTGTTCGACGGCGTCGACGACGACGGTACTCATGGCGATGTCAGCTCTCGGTCGCCGGCTCGGCCGGCGCAGCGGCCTCGGCTTCAGCGGCCGGCGTCTCCGCGACGTCGGCTTCTGCGGGCTTGTCAGCCGGCTTCTCCGCGGCAGCCTTCTTCGCCGGGGCCTTCTTCTGCTTCGGCTTGGCGGCCTCGGTGTCGGGGGCGCCGTCGGCGGCGGCCAGCGCGGCGTTGAACAGCTCGAGCTTGCTCGGCTTGGGCGCGGCGACCTTCAGTCGGCCTTCGGTACCGGGCAGACCCTTGAACTTCTGCCAGTCACCGGTGATCTTCAGCAGCTTGAGGACGGGCTCGGTGGGCTGGGCGCCCACTGACAGCCAGTACTGGGCGCGCTCGGAGTCGATCTGAATGAGGCTGGGTTCCTCTTTGGGGTGGTACCGGCCGATGACCTCGATGGCCCGGCCTTCGCGACGGGTCCGCGAGTCGGCGACGGCGATACGGTACTGAGGGTTGCGGATCTTTCCGAGCCGGGTGAGCTTGATTTTCACAGCCATGGTTGAGCGACGTCTCCTAGCAGGTGTCACGCTGCAATTCAGCGATCCGGGCGGGCTGCCAGGATCCGGTTTTGCCTCGCGTGTGTGACCGCCGGACGAGCACCGCGGTAACGGTGGGTCGCGCGACGGACAGCCGCCCATTGTGCCAGAACCAGGCCCCGAGTCAGAAATTCGCCCGAGCGGAAGCGGTCAGAGGATTTTCTGGAAGCATTTGGTCTCCACGCGGCGGGTCATCCGCCAGCCGTCCGCGGTGCGCAGAAACTCGTCGTCGTACCACAGCCCGCAGAACATCACCTGCTCTTTCTCGCCGCCCAACACCATCGGGTTGAAGCAGATCGTCCGCGAGGCCGCCGTGTCCCCGTCGATGCGAACCGAGAAGTTGCCCAGCATGTGCGCATACATCGGGAAGTTCGGCAGTACCTCCGCCAGCCAGGCCTTCACCTCGGGGTAGCGCCCCTCGATGCCGCCGAGCGCGGTGTAGTCGATGTAGGCGTCGGGGGTGAACACCGCGTCGAGGTCGTCGAAGCGACGGGTATCGATCGCCGTGGAGTAATCGACGGTCAGCTGCTGGATCTCCAACCGGTCAGAGATTTCGGCCTGGCTCAACATGGATCGATTGAACACCTGCGACCGCGACGGCGGGCAGCGCGGGCCGGTAAGGTCCCTTGCCATGCGGATGGTCCTGGCCGCAGTCGCGGCCACCTTGTCCCTCGTCATCAGCGGCTCGACCGCTTGGGCTGACGCCGGCATACAACCGGTCGGCTCGGTGCCGATCCCGGACGGTCCGGCTCAGACCTGGCTGGTCGCCGACCTGGATTCCGGTCAAGTGCTCGCCGCCCGCGACGAGAACCTGCGCCATCCACCGGCCAGCACCATCAAGGTCTTGCTGGCGCTGGTGGCGCTCGACGAGCTGAACCTGGATTCGACCGTGATCGCCGACGAGGCCGACAGCCACGCCGAATGCAACTGTGTCGGCGTGAAAGCCGGCCGCAGCTACACGGCGCGCCAGTTGCTGGACGCTGTGCTGCTGGTCTCGGGCAACGACGCCGCCAACACGTTGGCGCACATGCTGGGCGGCCCGGACGCCACGGTGGCGAAGATGGATGCCAAGGCGGCGTCGTTGGGCGCGGTGAACACCCACGCGTCTACCCCGTCCGGCCTGGACGGACCCGGCGGATCGGGATGGTCGACAGCCCACGATCTGGCCGTCATCTTCCGCGCGGCGATGGCCAATCCGGTGTTCGCCCACATCACCGCCGAACCGTCGGCGCCGTTCCCCGGCGAGAATGGCGACCACCCGATCGTCAACCAAGACGAGTTGCTGCAGCGCTACCCGGGCACGATCGGCGGCAAGACCGGTTTCACCGACGCCGCGCGCAAAACCTTCGTCGGCGCCGCCGCACGCGGGAGCCGTCGCTTGGTGGTGGCGATGATGTACGGGCTGGTGCACGAGGGCGGGCCCACCTACTGGGATCAGGCCGGGAACTTGCTCGACTGGGGTTTCGCGTTGAACCCGCAATCGGCGATCGGCGCACTGTAGGCCTCCGAGGACACCCGTTACGATTTGGGCTAGTCTTCCAGTGCCGTGGGATTGTATTGCGCAGGAATCCAGTAACCATCCACGGTTCGAAGTCGACAGAGGTCGGCACTGTCCAGGGGTTGAGTCGACAGCCATTGCCAACAGGGTCTGCGTCGCGCGTAGTGATCGCGGGCCGTAAGGAATGAGAGATCGATGATGGCCGAAAACCAACACGCTGCACCTGGTTCGCCTCCTCAATCCGACCGGGACGACTTCGGCGCGTCCGAGTCGTCGGTCGAGGGGCTGGCGGTGGTGTCGGTCAGCGGCAGCGTGGACATGCTCACGGCCCCTGGGCTGGCTGAAGCCATCGACACCGCGCTCGCCAAGAAGCCCGACGGACTGATCGTGGATTTGTCCAAGGTCGAATTCCTCGGCTCGGCGGGAATCAGCGTGCTGATGAAAACCCGCGACACCCTCGGCGAGGCCACCCCGTTCTGTGTGGTCGCAGACGGGCCCGCCACCCACCGGCCGCTCACCCTGCTGGGCATCAACGAGTTGATGCACCTGTCCCGACGGCTCGATGACGCCGTCAGCAAGCTCACCGACCGCTGACTGCTAGGCCGAGAGGCCGATCCCGCTCAACAACGACGTCAGCAGCGCGATCCGCTCGTTCTCGATGTCGGGTTGCGGCAGCACCGCCCGCAGCATCGCGGCGCCGTCGAACGTATTGGTCAACAATGCGACCAGCACCGGAAACGTCTCCTGCGGGAAGCCGTCGGCTCCGGGTAATGCGCGCGCGGCATCGCAAATTTTGCTGGTGTACTGCTCCAGCACGTGTTGCAAAGTGGCATTGAGCTTTTCGTCGGTACGCGCGGCGACCATCAGTTCGTACAGGACCGCATTGGTGGGGCTGCCGGTGATGTCACGCAAGATGGTCAGCCCCGCCTCCAGCGCCGGCCGGTCAGACGGTATGGCGGCGACCTGCTTGGTGAACGAATCCAGTTGTCGCCGAAGCACTTCGTAAGCCGTCGCGGCCATGAAGTCGCCCATGGTGTCGAAGTGACGGAACAGCGCTCCGACCGACACCCCCGCACGCTTGGTGATCACCGCCGCAGACGCCCGCGCGTATCCCATCTCGATGATCGTCGAGATGCCGGCTTCGAGCAGACGCGCCACCGTCTCTTCCCGGCGCTGCTGCTGGGTCCGCGCCATGTGCAGGCCTACGCGCTCGAAGCGGCGAGTTGTGCGTGGCCCGCTCCGGCGCGCAAGTACCGCCCAGACTTCACGGTCTTCCCGTAGCCCTCACGGAATTCACCGTTGCGGAACACAATTGCGCCACCCACACCGGTCGCCACCACCGCCGCGTCGTTGCGGTTGACCATCCGGCTCAGATCGCCGTAGAAGGGGACCTTCGCTTCGTGATAGGAGTCCACCGACTCGTCCAACCCGGCGGGATCGATGACGACGAAGTCCGCCCGGTCTCCCTCTCGCAACGTGCCGGCGTCCAAGCCGAACCACTCGGCCACCTCGCCGGTCAACCGATGCACCGCGCGCTCGATGGTCATGAACGGCTTGCCGTCTCGGTACGCCTCCAGCGTGCGCTTGAGCAGACGCAGCGAGAAGTTGTAGAAGGCCATGTTGCGCAGATGCGCGCCGGCGTCGGAGAAACCCATGTGGATGCTCGGCTCATTGGCCAGCTTGTTCAACAGTGTGGGCCGGTGGTTGGCGACGGTGGTGGTCCAGCGGACGTTGCGCTCACCGTGCTCGACGAGGACGTCGAGGAACGCGTCGAGCGGGTGCAGTCCCCGCTCGTCGGCAATCGCGCCGAAACTCTTACCGACCAGCGTCGCGTCGGGGCATTCGACGATCACCGCTTCATGGAAGTCTTTGTGCCACAACGACGGGCCGAACTTCTTCCGGTCGAACTGGCGGCGGAACCTGCGGCGGTACTCCTCGTCGGCCAACAACGTGTTGCGCTCCAACTGATCCCGCAGGTGCAGCGCCGCGGTGCCGGCGCCGAACTCCTCGAACACCGGCAAGTCGATGCCGTCCGAGTACAGCTCGAATGGCACCGGCAGGTGCTGGAAGCGCACCTTGGAGCCCAGGACGAAGTTGAGCAGGCGGGTGCCCCGACCGAAGACATGCACGGCCAACGGCATCGACTTGGCGTCCGCCGAGACCAGCAGGCTCATGCGAACTGCCCTGCGCAACCCCAACATCGGACTGCTGGACAAGAAGAACAGCAGCCCCGACTCCGCCTTGGCCACGTTCGGCGCGCTCTGCAGAATCCGGCCGCGTTTGCGCAACACCTTGATCAGCCTGCGGCGTTCACGCCATGTCGCGAACGTGGACGGCAGCGCACGAGACCGGAACCGGTCGCCGTCGAGTTTGTCGATCGCGGCGTCCATTCCGGACATCCCGAGCATGCCGGCGCCGAGCGCCTCGTCGAGCATCGCCGCCATCTTGTCGAGTTCGGCGTCGGTGGGTTGCACGTCGCGGTCGGTGGCGCGATCCAGGCCCAGCACCGCGGTCCGCAGATCCGAATGCCCCAGCAGCGAGCCGACATTCGGACCCAACGGCAGGCTGTCGATCGCCTCGACGTATTCCGCAGGCGTCGTCCAGGTCTTGTCACCTTTCAAAGCGCCGAGGACGAACTTGCGCGGTACCGCCTCGACGCGACTGAACAGGTCGGCGGCGTCGTCAGCGTTGGCGTAGACCGTCGACAGCGAGCACATGCCCAGCAGCACCGTCGTGACGCCGTGGCGCACCGACTCGCGCAATCCGGGATCGAGCAGCACCTCGGCGTCGTAATGGGTGTGCACGTCGACGAAACCGGGCAGGACCCACTTGCCCTTCGCGTCGATGATCTCGGGGCAACCGGTCTCATCCAGCGGGCTGGAGGACACCCGCGACACGACGCCGTCCCGGATACCCAGAGAGCGGGTCTGCGGCGTCCTGCCGGTGCCGTCGAACCACAATCCGTCGCGAATGATCACGTCGTAGGCCACTGTCGTCCTCCGCATCGTTGGGGTCCAGCGAAGCTAACATAGATAGCGAGTGCTCGCAATCTTCTTGGCCAAGCTCCTTAGAGCCGCCCGCGGGTTCTGCCGCGTCGCGCGTCAGGACTCACCGCGCCGAGCAGCCCGGTCAACTCGACCACCGAGATCTCATCGAGACGGCGCACCGCGTCGACGATCTCGACCCGCAGAGCGGAGTCGGCGAACGGTTCGCCGAGCCAATCCAACTTCTCCACCACCCGGTCCCACGACATCGGCCGCGTGGGCGAGCCTTCGAAGTCGGACTGTTCGCGATGAAATTCCCGACCGTCGATGTGCGCGATGTGCACGCGCGCCGCCGTGCGCTGGGGATAGGCGGCGGTCAAGTCGTCCGCGGCGCGGACATCCACCCGGGTCAGCAGTTCCTGGACGTCGGGCCGGCAAACACGTTCGGTCTCGAGCTGTTCGGGCCCGACCTGACCGTCCAGCAACGCGACGGCGACCAGGTACTTCAGGTTGTAGTCGGCCTGCTCTTTGGTTGACGGGTGGTCCTTGTCGCCGAAGCCCCCACCGCCGGCGATGTCGAACGCGCCCTGGAATACCTCGAGTGTCACCGTCGCGACGTCGGCTGAGGTGATGCGGTGCTCGTCGCGAAGGGCCAGGGTCGCGTCGATGACCACTTGGCCGTGGATCAACGAGCAGTACTGCTTGAGATAGGTCTGCTCGACAGCGGTCAGCGACCCGTCTGACGTTCTCAGGTCGATCGGCTGGCCGAACAACTGCTCCAGGCCGTTGGGTCCCTCGAAAAGCCCACGGGGCCCAGTGATCCCGCGGCTTGCCAGCATCGTCACGTACACAGCGCGCATCCCGGTGATGGCCGGCGATATCCCTTTCCAGGTCGAGACGGGCTCGGTGTGTACGGCGGCCAGCGACACGTTGTCCACGGTCGACGCGGCGATGGCGTCGGCGCACTGCGCGGCGTCGAGACCGAGTAGCTTGGCCGAGCCCGCGGCTGCCGACATCGCCAGCTGCAACGCATGGTTCAGACCGCGGCCCATGACGGGAACCTGTGCGCTGAAACGACATTGGATCTCGTAGGCGACCGCCAGAGCCAGCAGGAATTCTGCCCCGTCGGTCTCGGCATGTTCGGCCACGGCGAGCACCGCGCCGAAGTTGTCCGCTGGGTGGCACAGCCCACCCGGCGTCAGATAGGTGTCGAGCAGGTCGGGATAGCGCACCAGCACCGCGTTGAAGAACGCCGATTGATCCACCGACGCGCGTCCGCCGCCGACGAGCGTCGTCGTCGGGCGCCCGCTGAACTGTTCGGCATGCGCACGGATCGCGGGAATCAGCTCGCCGTCGAGTGCACCGAGCGCGCAGGCGATGCTGTCCAGCACGTTGCGCTTCAGCAGCGTCAGCGCATGGTCGCTCAGGTCGGACAGGGTGGCGTCAGCGACAAACCGGCCCAATTCGTCGACGGTGTACGCGGCGTGCGTATCGGTCATGAGGAGCTTCCTTCGAAAACCGTTGGAGCGTCGAGTCGATCATCTCGGGCGAGGTCGATACGCCGCAACATGTCAGCAGACATCCGTGGCATGTCATGTAGGTCGAACCAACGGGCCTCGATGTTCTCGTCGTCGGCGGCAAACGGTTCTCCCCCGGTCCAGTCCATTCGGAACACGTGATCGAGGTACTGCGCCTGGTCGCCGTTCGCGTACACGATCGGTCGGGTGACGTGCACCCAGGCCAATCGTCTCGCGATCGCGTCAACACCGCTCTCTTCCAACACTTCTCGGACGGCGCCGTCGGCGGGGTTCTCACCTGGGTCGACGATCCCGGTCACCGGGGTCCAGGCGTGGTTGTCGGACCGTTGCACCAGCAGCACCTGCCCATCGCGGATGACGACGGCGGTGATGGCGATCAACCACAACGGCGCGTGCCCGACGTGTCGCCGAAGCTCGACGATGAATTCCGGGATCGGCACGCCTCGGCGCTCCCGCTAGTAGAACTGCCCGCGCAGGACGACCACGTCCGCGCGGTGCAGCACCTCAGGGCCGTAACGGGGATCGTCGTAGTAGCACAACAGGTCTGCCGATGCGCCGTCGTCCAGGCCTGGACGGTCGAGCCAGTCGCGGGCGTCCCAGCACGCGGCGCCGAGGGCGTCGGTGGGGGTCATCCCGATCCGGGTCAGCGCCTCGACTTCGTCGCCGATCCGCCCGTGGGCGATCATGCCGCCCGCGTCGGTGCCGGCGTAGATCGGTATGCCGGCTTCACGGGCCGCGGACAACCGGGGATAGCAGTTCGCGTACAGGTCGCGCATGTGGGCGGCGTAGACGGGATACTTCGCCGCGGCATCGGCGATGCCGGGAAAGTTCTCGACGTTGATCAGGGTGGGCACCAACGCGGTTCCGTATTCCACCATCAACTCGATGATGTCGTCGGTGAGCCCGGTGCCGTGCTCGATGCAGTCGATTCCCGACCGGATCAAACCGGGCAGCGCATCCTCGCCGAAGACGTGCGCGGTGACCCGCGCACCCTTGGCGTGGGCGGCGTCGATCGATGCCTTCAGCACGTCGTCGGACCACAGCGGCGCCAAATCGCCTATGCCACGGTCGATCCAGTCGCCGACCAGCTTGACCCAGCCGTCGCCGCGTTGGGCCTGCAGCGCCACCGCATCCGGGAGTTGTGATTCGTCTTCGATGTCGATCGGCAGGCCAGGGATGTACCGCTTGGGACGGGCCAGATGCCGGCCGGCGCGGATGATGCGGGGCAGGTCGTCGCGGTCGTCCAGGCTGCGCGTGTCGATCGGCGATCCGCAGTCGCGCAACAGCAGCGTGCCGACCTCGCGTTCGGCCTCGGCCTGTGCGATCGCCTCGTCGAGTTCGACGCCGCCCTGCGGACCCAGCCCGACGTGACAATGCGCATCGACCAATCCGGGCAGAATCCAGCCGCCGTCGAAAATCGTCTCTGCGTCATCGACCGGTTCGCGGCTGATCCGCCCGTCGACGATCCACAGTTCGATGGGCTCTTCGTCGGGCAGTCCGATCCCTCGAACGTGGTGTGGCACTACTTGTTGCCCGGGAACTTCAGCTTGGATAAGTCGAAATTGGCCAGCCCGGGCGGTAATTCGTCGAGGCCTTGCGGCATGTTCGACAGATCGGGGAACCCGGCAGGCATGCCCGCGCCCAGCGGGCCGCGAACCTTGGGTTGGGTCGGGCCGAATTTCTTGCCCTTCTTCCCCTTGCCGCCCTTGGCTTTCGCGTTTTTGCGGGTCGCCGATTTTCGGCCCAAGCCGGGTATGCCCATGCCGCTGACCATTGCCGACATCATCTTGCGTGCTTCGAAGAACCGGTCGACCAATTGGTTGACCTCGGACACCGTCACGCCGGATCCATTGGCGATACGCAGCCTTCGCGAGGCGTTGATGATCTTCGGATCGGCCCGTTCCTGCGGCGTCATGCCGCGGATGATGGCTTGCAGTCGATCGAGTTGGCTGTCGTCGACGGCGGCGAGTGCCTCTTTCATCTGGCCCGCACCGGGCAGCATGCCCAGCAGGTTGCCGATCGGACCCATCTTGCGGATCGCCAGCATCTGCTCGAGGAAGTCTTCGAGGGTCAGTTCACCGGACCCGATCTTGGCCGCGGCATCCTCAGCCTGCTGTGCGTCGAAGACCTGCTCGGCCTGCTCGATCAGGCTGAGCACATCGCCCATGCCGAGGATGCGGCCGGCCATCCGGTCAGGGTGGAAGACGTCGAAGTCTTCGAGCTTCTCACCGGCTGACGCGAAAAGAATTGGCACGCCTGCTATTTCGCGGACCGACAGCGCGGCGCCACCTCGGGCGTCACCGTCCAGCTTGGTCAGCACCACGCCGGTGAAGCCGACACCCTCGCCGAAAGCCTGCGCGGTGGCCACGGCGTCCTGACCGACCATGGCATCCAAGACGAACAACGTCTCGTCGGGATCGACGGCGTCGCGGATGGCCGCGGCCTGGGCCATCATCTCCTCGTCGATGCCCAGCCGTCCGGCGGTGTCGACGATCACGACGTCGTAATGCTTGGCGCGAGCCTCGGCGAGCCCGGCGGATGCCACCGCCACCGGATCGCCCGGACCGGCCTGTGGGTCGGCACCCGGTGCAGCGCCGGGGTGCGGCGCGAACACCGCCACACCGGCCCGCTCACCGGTGATGCGCAGCTGATCGACGGCGCCAGGACGCTGCAGGTCGCAGGCCACCAACAGCGGGGTGTGGCCCTGATTGCGCAGCCACAGCGCCAGCTTGCCGGCCAGCGTGGTCTTACCCGAACCCTGCAGACCGGCCAGCATCACGACGGTCGGCGGAGTCTTCGCGAACGCCAACTGGCGGGTCTGGCCGCCCAGGATGCCGACCAGTTCGTCGTTGACGATCTTGACGACCTGCTGGGCCGGGTTGAGGGCTCCGGACACCTCCGCGCCCTTGGCGCGTTCTTTGATGCGGCCGACGAACGCCCGGACCACTGGCAGCGAGACGTCGGCCTCGAGCAGAGCCAGCCGGATTTCGCGGGTGGTGGCGTCGATGTCGGCGTCGGTCAGCCGGCCCTTGCCGCGAAGTCCCTGCAGGGCCCCGGTGAGCCGATCGGACAGCGATTCAAACACGCTGCCCAGCCTAGCCGGGTGAGGATGAGGGCATGCTCGAGGTGATCGACAAGGGATCCGTCAGCCATGCGCATCCAGTACCGCTGCTGTTTGTTCACGGCGGCTGGCATTCGGCGTCATGCTGGGCCAACTTCGTGGACTTCTTCGCCGACGCCGGCTACCGCGCTGTGGCATTGAGCCTGCGCGGACACGGCGGCAGTCCCACCGCCAAGCGTTTTCACGCCTGCTCGATCGCCGACTACATCGACGACGTCGGTTCCGTCGCCGACAGCCTCGGCGGGCGGCCCGTGCTGATCGCGCACTCGCTGGGCGGCTTCGTCGTGCAGCGATATCTGGAGAGCCGTGATGCGCCCGCGGCAGTCCTGCTGGCGTCCGTGCCGCCGCAGGGTGTGCTCGGCCTGGCGACGAGGATCTGGAGCCGCCATCCGTGGATCTCCATGCGCTCGCTGCCGGTCGGCAACCTGACCGGGTTCATCGGCACCGCGCCACTGGTTCGCGAGCACCTGTTCAGCGCACACACGCCCGACGACATCGTGGCAGCAAGCGCGGCCGGCGTGCAGTCCGAGGCCGTCCGCGCCTCCCTGATCGACCCGATGATCCGCCGGGTGAGGACCGGCCGGGTCAGCACCCCGATCCTGGTTCTGGGCGCCGCCGACGACGGCTTGGTCACCAATGCCGAAGTGCGCGCGACGGCGCGGGCTTACCGGACCGACGCGGAATTCTTCGCCGACATGGGCCACAACATGATGCTCGAACCCGGTTGGGCCACCGTCGCCGAACGGATCGATGCGTGGCTGACGACGGCGACCTGAGTCAGGCCGCGTCTTCGCCGTCCTTGGGAGCGTCCAGCACGGTCAGCAGGTGGTGTTCGATCGCCGAGCGGGTGCTCGAGCCGGGCTCGCCTGCCGCCTTGGCGCCAGCACTGCGCTCCGGCAACGCGATGCAGAACACGTCGTCGACCATCGATCCGCGTGTCGTGACCTTCGCCCAGTCGATGTCCACTCCGGCTCGCTCCAGCGCGCCGGTGAGCAGTGCGAGCAGACCGGGACGGTCGTTCGCGCGGATCTCGATGATCAACCGGCCGGGAGTGCCGTCGAACCACAACATCCGCGGCGGCGCCGTCGGGTAGTGAATGGGGACCGCGGTCGGCACCTCCCCGACGGGCTTGGGTTGCGTTGCACCGGCCCGCTCTTCCAGCGTGCGCAGCACGTCGATCTGCCCGCCGAGCGCCCGGATGAGTTGCTGGCGCAGCAGGCCGGCCGCCGGCGGACTACCGAAGTGCGGGGACACGACGAATTCGCTGATGGCCACGCCGTCCTGGATGTTGACCGACGCCGAGTGCACGCGCAGCGAGTTCAGCGTCAACACGCCTGCGGCCTTGGACAGCAGCCCGCGCTGGTCCGGGGCGATCACCACCGCGTGGTAGAGCCGCTGCCCGCCGGGCTTGAGCTGGACGTGCACCTTGCGATCGGCCGCCAGCGCGATGTACTCGGGATCGAGTGGGTCGGCTTGCGGCAACGCCTCGCCGTTCATCGCCATTCGGCTGCGCCGCACCAGATCTCCGACCAGTGACGCCTTCCAGTCACTCCACACCCCAGGGCCGGTGGCCAGCGAGTCGGCTTCGCTCAGCGCGTGCAGGACATCCAGCAGCACCGGGTCGCCGTCCAGCGCCTCGCAGACTCCTGCGATGGTTTTCGGATCGTTGAGGTCTTGGCGAATCGCGACTTTCGACAGCAGCAGGTGGTGGAAGACCAGCTTGGACAGCATCTCGACATCCGACGGCCACATTCCGAGCCTGGTACCGATCTGAGTGGCCAGTTGGGCGCCCAGCACGCTGTGGTCGACACCACGGCCCTTGCCGATGTCGTGCAACAACGCCGACAGCAGCAAGAGGTCGGAACGAGCCACCCGCGTGGTGAATATTCTTGCCCGCGAGACAGTTTCAGCCAGATGACGATCGACGGTCCAGATATGGACGACGTCGCGCGGCGGCAGGTCGCGAACCGCACCCCACTCCGGAAAAAGCCGGCCCCACAACCCGGTGCGGTCCAGTGTCTCGATGACCGCGATGGTGTCCGGGCCCGCGGCCAATAGCACCAGCAGGTTGTCCAGTGCGTCGCGCGGCCACGGTGTCGGCAATTCCGGAGCGGTGTCGGCCAACCGGCTCAGCGTCGCCACCGCGATCGGCAATCCGGTGACCGCCGATGCCGCCGCAACCCGCAGCAGCAGCGCCGGGTCGCTTTGCGGTCGGGCGTCGCGGGCCAGCACGATCTCGCCGGCGAACTCGACGACGCCCTCATCAAGGGGACGGCGCGGACGCCGCCGGATCGACAAAATTCCGCGTCGCGGTAGGGCGTTGGCGGCAGTGCGCAGCCCGGCGTCAACCCGGTAGCTGATGGTCCGGCCCACGTCGGACAGCGCCCGCGACAAGTCGAAACGGTCGCCGATGTGCAACGCCTCGCTGATCTCGTCGGCGAACTGGGCCAGCACCAGATCGTGCCCGCGACCGGAGACTCGGTGGAGTTCGGTGCGGACGTTGAGCAGCGTCAGATGGGCGCCGGTCAGCGAACCCAACGGGTCGTCCGCCTCACCCACGGCCAGCCGGTCGGTGAGGTGAGCGATGGCCAGCGCGTCGAGCAACTGGACGTCGCGCAGCCCGCCGCGGCCCATCTTCAGATCGGGCTCGGCGCGGTGCGCGATCTCGCCGCCGCGGCGCCACCGGGCGTGGGTCTCTTCGACGAGTTCGCCGAACAGCGACTGGATTTGGGCGCGCCATTGGCGACGAATCCCCTCGATGAGACGATCCGAGAGCTCCTGGTCGCCGGCGATATGCCGGGTGTCCAGCATGGCCATGCAGGCCGACACGTCACCGCTGGCGACCTTCAGGGTCTGGGGCACGGTCCGAACACTGTGATCGAGACGAATGTTGGCGTCCCACAACGGATACCACAGCGAGTCGGCAACTTCCCGGACTTCATTGGTGGGCTTGTCGTCGTGCAACAGCAACAGGTCCAGGTCGGAGTAGGGCACCAACTCGCGGCGTCCCAACGAACCGGTCGCGACGATCGCGAAGCCGTTACCTGCCGTGATACCGATCTCGGCGGCTTTGGTGCTCAGCCAGAATTCGTGCAACTCGCCCCAGGCTTCCCGCAGGGCGGCCGAATCGAGTTCGCTGGGCCCGCGAGCGAGCAGCTTTTCCCGGGCAGCGGCCAGATCGCTGGCCGCCGCCTTGGTTTTCGTTCCCGCCGTTGGCGACGGATCGGATGCATCCGGCTCGCGCTGCGTCATTCCCATCCAAGTCGGATCGGCCACCCCGAAGGAGTCATCGCACGGCTGGCGTCAGATCGCGTCAGCCCCGCGCTCGCCGGTGCGGACCCGGATCACGGTTTCCACCGGGCTGACCCACACTTTGCCATCGCCGATTTTGCCGGTGCGAGCCGACCGCACGATGCTGTCCAACACCTTGTCGGCGTCGTAGTCCTCGACCAACACCTCGACTCGGACCTTCGGCACGAAGTCGACGGAGTACTCAGCACCGCGGTAGACCTCGGTGTGGCCCTTCTGGCGCCCGTACCCTTGAACTTCGCTGACCGTCATGCCCAAGGTTCCGACCTGTTCAAGGCTGGCTTTGATGTCCTCGAGCGTGAACGGCTTGACGATCGCGGTGATCAGCTTCATGTCTATTCCGCCTCTACTTTGTCGCCCACTCGATCTTCCGAGCCATGACCACGAGCGCCCTCCGGCTCCGGCAGGCTCGCATGCGGAAGAACGGAACCGGTTGCTGTCGCGAAATCGTATCCGCTCTCCGCGTGCTGGGACTCGTCGATACCGGTCGCCTCATCCTCAGCGCTGAGTCGCAGCCCGATCGTGTACTTCAGTACCAGGGCAATGACGAGGGTGACGATGGCGGAGTAGAAGAGAACGCTGAACGCGCCGATCGCCTGCCGTCCCAGCTGATCCCATCCGCCGCCGTAGAACAAGCCCTTCGACACACCGGCAACCCCGTTGATCGCCGGGGACTCCGGGGCGGCTACCAGACCGACCAGCAGCGTGCCCGCCAGCCCTCCGACCAGGTGCACACCGACCACGTCCAGCGAGTCGTCGAAGCCGAGCTTGAATTTCAGCCCGACCGCCACGGCGCAGAGCGAGCCGCCGACCGCACCGATCACCAACGCGCCGAGCACGTTGACGGACGAACAGGACGGCGTGATGGCGACCAATCCGGCGACGATGCCCGATGCGCCACCCAGCGTCGTCGCATGGCCATCGCGGATCCGCTCAGTGAGTAGCCAGGCGAGCATCGCCGCGGCCGTGGCGACGGTGGTGGTGATGAACGTCGATGCGGCGACACCGTTGGAGCTGGTGGCCGAACCGGCGTTGAAGCCGTACCAGCCGAACCACAGCAAGCCCGCACCGAGCATCACGAACGGGACGTTGTGCGGGCGGAACAGCGTGCCGGGCCAGCCCTTGCGCTTGCCCAGGACGATCGCGAGGACCAGGCCGGCCGTACCGGAGTTGATATGGACCGCGGTCCCGCCGGCGAAGTCGATGGCGTGCAGCTTGTTGGCGATCCATCCGCCGTGCTCAGCCGTGACACCGTCGAACGAGAAGACCCAGTGCGCGACCGGGAAGTAGACGATCGTGGCCCACAGACCGGCGAACACCAGCCAGGCGCTGAACTTCAGCCGGTCGGACACCGCTCCCGAGATCAACGCGACCGTGATGATCGCGAACATCAGCTGGAACGCCACGAACACGTTCATCGGCAGCGTGCCGGCCAGCGGGATCTCGGTCGCTGCCTTGCCGGCAGCCGCGGCCGCAGAGTTGCCGCCGATGAGGCCCTTCAGGCCGAAGTATTCGGTCGGGTCGCCGAACAGGTCGTCCTTGTCGTTGCCGAATGCGATCGAGTAGCCGTAGAGCACCCACAGCACCGTCACCACGCCCATGGCACTGACGCTCATCATCAGCATGTTGAGCACGCTTCGGGCGCGGACCATGCCGCCGTAAAAGAACGCCAGTCCCGGGGTCATCAACAGCACCAGCGCAGAACTTGCCAGCATCCACGCGGTATCGCCGGTATCGGGCAGGCCCATTGTCGGGAAACTCACTCGCTATCACCTCCGGTCGGCCATGACTAGCCGTCAGACGAGTGCCTGTGGCCTGACCCAGAACATTGCAAAGTGGTTGTTTCCAACAGCGACGCGGGTAGGTTTCGCCCGCGTTACATCATTCTCACAGTTGATTTGGCGGCTATCAGCCCAGGAGCGCGTCGACGAATGCTGCGGGTTCGAAGGGTGCCAGGTCGTCTGGTCCCTCCCCCAGCCCGACCAACTTCACCGGCACACCGAGCTCCTGCTGGACGCGGAAGACGATGCCGCCCTTGGCGGTGCCGTCGAGCTTGGTCAGAACAGCACCGGTGATGTCCACGACGTCGGCGAACACCCGCGCCTGGGCAAGCCCGTTCTGCCCGATGGTGGCGTCGAGCACCAGGAGCACCTCGTCTACCGCGGCACGCCGCATCACCACCCGTTTGACCTTGCCGAGCTCGTCCATCAAGCCGGTTTTGGTGTGCAGCCGGCCCGCGGTGTCGATCACGACGACGTCGGCGCCCGCGGCGATGCCCTTGTCGACGGCGTCGAAGGCCACCGACGCCGGGTCGGCGCCCTCGGGTCCGCGCACCACTTCGGCGCCCACCCGCGACCCCCAGGTCTGCAGCTGGTCGGCGGCGGCCGCGCGGAACGTGTCGGCGGCGCCCAGCACCACCCGCCGACCGTCGGCGACCAGCACCCGCGCGAGTTTGCCGACGGTGGTGGTTTTGCCGGTGCCGTTGACGCCGACGACCAGTAGAACCGACGGATGATCGTCGTGCGGCAGGGCGCGCACGGAGCGGTCCAGGTCGGGTTGCAACTCTGCGATCAGCACCTCCCGCAGCACCGCGCGGGCGTCGGCCTCGGTGTGCACATCTTGACTGGCCAGCCGGCTGCGCAATTGGGCGACAACCGAACTCGTGACGGTCGGACCCAAGTCGGCGATCAGCAGAGTGTCCTCCACCTGCTCCCAGGATTCCTCGTCGAGATCACCGCCGCCGATGATCCCCAACAGGCTGCGGCCCAACGCATTCTGCGATCTGGCGAGCCGGCCCCGGAGTCGCTCCAGTCGGCCCTCGGGCGGCGCGATGTCCTCGACCGCTGGAGCCGATTCGGGTGCCGCTTCGGCCGGTGGCGCAGCCGTATCCTGTTCGGGCAGTGCGACGTCGGAGATCGAAGGCTTCGGCGCGTCACGCGGGATGGTCACCTCTTCACCGACGGAGGGCAACCCGGTGGTGTCGACGCGCTCGGCGGTCTCGGTGCGACTGAACGTGATTCCCGACGACGCGGTGTAACCACCCGAGCGGTCCAGTGTCGGAGTTTGCTCGCTGGCGGACAGACTGATCTGGCGGCGGCGGTAACGGATCAGCCCCAGCACCAATATGGCGACAACGATCAGTGCGGCGGCGACCGCAACGGCGATCCACAGGCCTTGCGGCAACGTATTTCCTCGCTTAAGTAGTCGTGACCAGCTGGTCGACCTGCTGGCCGCGCATTCGCTGAGAGATCACCGTGGTGATGCCGTCGTCGCGCATCGTCACCCCGTACAGCGAGTCGGCGACCTCCATGGTCGGTTTTTGGTGCGTGATGACGATCAGCTGCGACTTGGCGCGCAGCAGTTCGAACAGTCCGATCAGCCGGCGCAGGTTGGTGTCATCGAGCGCGGCTTCCACCTCGTCCATGATGTAGAACGGCGACGGCCGGGCCCGGAAGATGGCCACCAGCATGGCGACCGCGGTCAGCGACTTCTCACCGCCGGACAACAGCGAGAGTCGTTTGACTTTCTTGCCGGGCGGACGTGCCTCCACCTCGATGCCGGTGGTCAGCATGTTGTCGGGGTCGGTGAGCTTCAGCCGGCCTTCGCCGCCGGGGAAAAGCGCGGCGAAGACGCCCTCGAATTCGCGCTCCACGTCGGCGTAGGCGTCGGCGAACACCTGCAGGATGCGCGCGTCGACGTCAGCCACGACGTCGAGCAGATCTTTGCGGGCGCCTTTGACGTCCTCGAGTTGGGTGGACAAGAAGTTGTAGCGCTCTTCCAGCGCGGCGAACTCTTCGAGCGCCAGCGGATTGACCCGTCCGAGTTCGGCCAGCTCACGCTCGGCCCGTTTCGCGCGTCGCTCCTGAGTGGGCCGGTCGAAGATCATCGGAGCGGGCGCCGTCACCTGCTCACCGCGTTCGCGGGCCTGTTCGTATTCGGCGATCTCCAGTTCCGTCGGCGGCAGCGACACCTGCGGACCGTATTCGGCCACAAGAACTTCCGGCGTCATACCGAATTGCTCGAGCACCATCTGCTCGAGTTGCTCGATGCGCAGGGCCGCCTGCGCCTTGGCCACCTCGTCGCGGTGCAGCGACTCGGTGAGCGTGCCGATCCGGGTGCCCAACGTGTTCACCTCGTCGCGCACCGCGGCCATCGCCACCGAGCGTTGTTGGCGTTCGCTGGCCAGCACGTCGCGATCCCGGGACGCCGCGGCGACCACTTGAGTCAGCCGGCCGGCGAGACGCCGCCCGGCGTCGGCGACCGCGGCGGCCACCGCGGCCGCGTGTTCGCGTGCGGCGCGGGCCTGCTGCGCACGCACCCGCGCCTCCCGTTCGGTGGCGGCGGCGCGGCGCAATGAATCCGCTTGTCCGCGTACGGCATTGGCCCGCTCTTCGGCGGTGCGCACCGCGAGCCGGGCTTCCACCTCGACGCCGCGAGCGGACTCGGCGGCCGCGGCGATCTGCTGGCGGTCCACCGGCTCGGCGACGGTGTGTTGGGTCTCCTCGACGTTGCGCAGCCGGGTTTCGAGCTCACCGAGCTCGCCGAGGGTGTCGGCGCGGCCGGCCTCCAGTTCTTCACGCTGGCGCACCAGCCGGTGCCACTCCTCATCGGCGGCGCGGGCATCCTGGCCCAGTCGGCCGAGCTGCTCGTAGATCGCCGAGATGGCGGCATCGGACTCGTTGAGCGCGGCCAGTGCCTGCTCGGCGGAATCCTGACGGGCGGTCTGCTCACTCATCGCACCGGACAACGCCGCGCCGAGCTGGTCGGCATTCGCCTCTGCCGCCTCGAGTTCCGCACGCGCCTTGGCGATTTCGCTGGCGATCTCCAGCGTGGACGGTTTACGGTCCGACCCGCCGATGACCCGGCCTGCGCCGACCAGGTCGCCGTCGCGAGTGACCGCGCGCAGTTGCGGGCGATCGGCGATGAGGTTCATCGCCTCGCTCAGGCCACCGACCACGGCGACACCGGACAGCATGGCGACCAGCGCGCCGCGCAACCGCCCCGGAACCTCGACCAGATCGAGGGCCCAGCGTGCGCCGTCGGGCAGCGCGCCCGCCTGCGCCTGCTCGTGGGCGGGCCAGTCGCTCAGCACGATGGCCGCGCGGCCGCCGTCGGCGTGTTTCAGCGCCGTCACCGCGTCCGCGGCCGCGCTGAAGCTGTCGGCGGTCAATGCGTCGGCTGCCGCGCCGAGGACCGCGGCCAGCGCGGCCTCATAGCCGGACTGCACCTTGACCAGCTTGGCCACCGAGCCGAAAATTCCTGCGCTGCTTCGGTTTGCGGTGAGCCAAGCAGCGCCGTCCTTGCGCTCGAGCCCGACCGACAACGCGTCGATCCTGGCGCGCAGCGACGCGACTTGGCGCTCGGCGCCACGCTCGGCGGCTTGCAGTTCGGCGACCCGCTCGGCCGCCAACCGCAGCGCGGTCACCGTCCGGTCGTGGTGCTCGTCGAGGCCGACTTCGCCTTGATCGAGCTCACCCACTCGGCCCTGCACGGTTTCGAACTCGACCTTGGCCTGCTGGGCGCGCGCGGCGGCTTCTTCGATGCGTTCGGACAGCTTGGCCACGCCGTCGTCGATCGACTCGACGCGTGCCCGCATGGTTTCCACCTGGCCGGCCAGCCTGGCCAGACCCTCGCGGCGATCGGCCTCCGCCTGCACCGCCGCCAGGTGCGCCTGTTCGGCTTCGGAGGCGTGGCGCTCCCGTTCGGCCAACACGGCGCGTGCGGCCTCCAGCCGGCTGCGGGTGGCGGCGAGCTCGCCGAGCAACTGTTGCTCGGCGGCGGCGACCCGGCCGGCCTCGGCCTCCAGTTCGTCGGGGTCGGGGCCGCCCGTCGAGACGGTCTCCACGTCGAGATGCTGGGCGCGTTCGGTGGCGATCCGTACCGTCGCACTGACCCGTTCGGCCAAGGCGGACAACCGAAACCAGGTCTGCTGCGCCGATTCGGCTCGCTCGGACATCGCCGTCAACGCAGTCTCGTGGGCGGCCAACTCGTCGGAGGCCACCGCCAGCCGGGCAGCGGCCTCGTCGTGCTCGCGGCGCAGTGTCGCCTCGGCCTCGCCTACGTTGTTCAGCTCGGACTGTCGGGTGACCACGTCATCGGCGGCCAACCGGAGCCGGGCGTCGCGCAGGTCGGCCTGAATGGTTTGGGCCCGTCGGGCCACTTCAGCTTGGCGGCCAAGCGGTTTGAGCTGCCGACGCAGTTCGGTGGTCAGATCGGTCAGCCGGGCCAGGTTCGCCGACATCGCCTCGAGCTTGCGGACGGCCTTTTCCTTGCGCTTGCGGTGTTTGAGCACACCGGCGGCTTCCTCGATGAAGGCCCGCCGGTCTTCCGGCCGGGATTCCAGGATCTCGTTGAGCTTGCCTTGCCCGACGATGACGTGCATTTCCCGGCCGATCCCGGAGTCGCTCAGCAACTCCTGCACATCCATCAAACGGCAAGTGCTGCCGTTGATTTCGTATTCACTGGCGCCGTCACGGAACATCCGCCGGGTGATCGACACCTCGGAGTATTCGATCGGCAACGCGTTGTCGGAGTTGTCGATGGTGACGGTGACTTCGGCGCGACCCAGCGGTGCCCGCGACGAGGTGCCGGCGAAGATGACGTCTTCCATCTTGCCGCCGCGCAGGGTTTTGGCGCCCTGCTCCCCCATCACCCAGGCCAGCGCGTCGACCACGTTGGATTTGCCCGACCCGTTGGGCCCGACCACTGCGGTGATACCGGGTTCAAACCGCAGAGTCGTCGGCGAGGCGAAGGATTTGAAACCCTTCAGCGTCAGGCTCTTGAGGTACACGACGTGCCAGACTACCGCTCCGCCCGGCGACGATACGGGAAGCTAGGGCGTCCGCGGAGGAGCCGGGCTAACGTTCCGAGAAGCCGCTGATGGCTTCGCCGCGCGGCGACCAGTCGGCGACAACTTTGTCGACGTGACCTGGTGTTTTGCCATTCTGCAACAACTGCAACAGGCGTTCACACGCGTCACGTGGGCCCTGCGCGACGACATGCACCCGGCCGTCTGGACGGTTGGCGGCATAGCCGGTCAGCCCCAGCTCCAGGGCACGGGAACGGGTCCACCAGCGAAATCCCACGCCCTGGACGCGCCCGTGCACCCACGCGACGAGTCGGACGTCAGGCTCCGACATCGGTGACTTCGAACTTGACTTCGGTGCCTGATTTCAGCGTGCGCCCCACGGTGCACACCTGGTCGATCGCTCGTTGCACGACGATCAACACGCGCTCCTTGTCCGCGTCCTGCAGACCCGACAAGTCGACTTCCAGCGTCTCTTCCAGCAGCGGATAGCGCTCGTCGTCGCGATCGGCCGCGCCTGATACCCGCACCGTCGCGCGGTAGTCGTCGCCGAGCCGACGCGCCAGCGGTGAGTCGCTGGACATCCCACTGCATGCGGCGAGCGCGATCTTCATCAGTTCACCGGGAGTGAACACCCCGTCGACGTCTTCGGAGCCGACGAGCACTTCCGCGCCGCGCGAGCTACGGCCGGTGTAGCGGCGCACCCCGGTGCGCTCCACCCACAGATCTGTCATGGGTTCTTTTCTACCGGGTGGCCGCCGTGCGCCGAGATCGACGCGTCATCACTTGGCCGATCAGCGTCGCGGCCGCGGCTGATCGCGCGGACAATAGAACGACGAGCGGTTCATGAACTTCTCCCGGCGGATCACCGCCCCGCAGCGTCGGCACGGTTTGCCTTCGCGGCCGTAGACATTCAGCGACCGGTCGAAGTAGCCGGACTGGCCGTTGACATTGACGTAGAGCGAGTCGAACGACGTGCCGCCCTGCGCCAGCGCGTCCCGCATCACCTCGGCGGCGGCCTCCAGCACGGTGATCAGCTGCTTGCGCGTCAACGCCTCGGCCAGCCGAGCGCCGTTGACCTTGGCCCGCCACAACGCCTCGTCGGCGTAGATGTTGCCGATTCCCGACACCACGGTCTGGTCGAGCAACTGGCGTTTGATCTCGGAATGCTTGCGCCGCAACACCTTGACGACGGCGTCGATGTCGAACAGCGGGTCCAGCGGATCTCGTGCCAGGTGTGCGACCGGTGTCGGCACCACACTGCCGTCCACTGTGACCAGGTCGGCCAATTGCCAGCCGCCGAACGTTCGCTGGTCGACGAAGCTCAGCGTGGTGCCGTCATCGAGGATCGCGCCGATTCGCAGGTGGCCGACATTGGGGATGTCGCCGAGCAGCATCTGCCCGCTCATCCCGAGGTGGACGACGAGCGCCTGACCGTCGCCGCTGGGGCCGTCCAGAGTGAGCCACAGGTATTTGCCGCGCCGGTCGCTGCCGGTGATCCGGGCGTCGAGCAATCGGGCGGTCAGATCGGCGGGCCCGGCTTCGTGGCGGCGAACGGCGCGGGGGTGATGCACGCGAACGGCGGTGATGGTCTTGCCCACCACGTGGGCCTGCAATCCGCGCCGCACCACCTCGACTTCAGGTAGTTCGGGCATCTAGCCGGCTGGCTCACCGGGCAGGGCGACGTCGAGTTCGGTCAGCGCCTCGACGGCCGTCTGCGCGGCCTTTTGTTCGGCTTCTTTCTTGGTCCGACCGACGCCGGATCCGTACGGGTTGTCCATCACGACGACGACCGCGGTGAATTCGCGCAGGTGATCCGGTCCCGTCGAGGTGACCTGGTAGGACACCGTGCCCAGGCCGCGAGCCGCGGTCAATTCCTGCAGGCTGGTCTTCCAGTCCAACAGGCCGCCCTGATCCAGCAGGTCGCTGAACAACCGCAGAATCACGTCTCGGGCCACATCGACGCCATGCTGAAGGTAGATCGCGCCGAGCAGCGCTTCCAGGCTGTCCGCGAGGATGCTGGATTTGTCGGTCCCACCTGATTTGAGCTCGCCACGGCCGAGCAACACGTGCGCGCCGAGCCCCTGGTCGGTCAGACCGCGCCCGACTTTGGCCAGGGCTTGGGTGTTGACCACGCCGGCCCGCATCTTGGCCAGATCACTTTCCGGGAGGTCGGGATGTCGGTCGTACAGATGGTGCGTGACCGTCAGCCCGAGCACGGCGTCGCCGAGAAATTCCAGGCGCTCATTGGTCTTCAGGCCGCCCTGCTCGTAGGCATAGCTGCGGTGGGTCAACGCCATCGTCAGCAGGTCGTCGTCCAGCTCCACGCCGAGCGCATCGAGCAAATCACTCATGTGCCGCCCCGTCGGCGTCCGGCGGCAGCATGATCGCCAGCTTGGCCCAGCGCGGGTCGATCGCGTCGTGGCGATGACCGGGCTCGGCGCTCGCCAGCGCGACGCCGCAGGTGGGGCAGAGTCCGGGGCAATCCGGCTGACACACCGGCGAAAACGGCAGTTCTAGAGCTACCGCGTCGATGATCGGCTGTTCCAGGTCGACCATGTCGTCCACGACCCGGGCGACCTCGTCTTCGTCGGTGGTGGCTTCGGTGACGCTGTCCGGATAGGCGAACAGCTCGGTCAGGCCGACCTCGATGGGCTCGCTGAACGGCGCCAGGCAGCGCGCACATTCGCCGGTGATCGTTGCGGACAGGGTTCCGCTGACCAGGACGCCTTCCGAGACCGACTCGACGCGTAAGTCGAGGTCCAGCGGCGCGCCGGGCGCGATCCCGATCAGGTCCAGACCGATGTGCGACGGGCTGGCGACCGTGTGGTTCAACGGGAACATCGCACCGGGTCGTCGCCCGAGCCGCGCAATGTCCACGGATAGCGGCGAGCCCGGGTTGGGTCGCGTCGTGCGGCTGTGCTGCCTGGCCATGGCCGTAATTCTACGGGCGGCCACTCACCGACCCGCTTCGCTGGTGCAAGGGCTACCGCTGCGCGTAGTCGTGCACGCCCGCCGCCGTCCGGAGTTGGTGGCGGCCGCGGTTGACCGAGCGCAGGGTGGTGTTGAGGTGCTCCTCGAACTCTGCGAGCTTGCTGTCGACGTAGATGTCGCATTCGCCGCGGAGCCGGTCGGCCTCGACGTGCGCCGCGTCGATCAGCCGAGCGGACTCGGCGTTGGCTGACTGCACGACCTCGGTCTGCGACACCAAGCGCTGCTGTTCTTTGATGCCCTCTTGGACGGCCTTCTCATAGGAGATGTTGCCGTTCTCGACGAGCCGGTCGGCTTCGGCCTTGGCGCGACCGGTGGTGGCCTCGTATTCGCGTTTGGCCGCGGCGCCGATCCGGGCTGCCTCCTCGCGGGCCTCGCCGACCATTCGGTCGCTGTGCTGGCGTGCCTCGCCGACCATCCGGTCGGCCTGCGCTTTGGCGTCGGCCAGAATGCGGTCGGCTTCCGAGCGGGCGTGGTTGAGCAACGAATCCGACTCGGAATTCGCCGCGGACATGACGGAATCCGCGTGCGCCTTGGCCTCGTGCAGCAGCGAGTCGCGGGCGTCGAGCACGTCCTGGGCGTCGTCCAGCTCACCCGGGATCGCGTCCTTGATGTCGTCGATCAGCTCCAAGACGTCGCCGCGGGGCACGACGCAGCCCGCAGTCATCGGCACGCCACGAGCTTCTTCGACTATTCCGCCCAGCTCATCGAGCGCCTCAAAAACTCGGTACACGGCAATACCCTCCCGGCTTCGTTGTTGTGACCAGTGTGCCTGGTGTTGCTTCTGTGACTGCGTTGCCGGCCCGGTGTGTCGGGTTTTCGCAGCCCCGAATATCTCAATCACCTGCACACTTGAGGCAATTATGTCGGTTTCGGCGGTTCTGCGGCAACGCCAGAATGGCCCGCCATGCGGTTGGAGGGGCCGGTCGTACGATATGGAATACCCCCTAGGGGTATTCGGTTTGGAGGTGTTATGACACACGCAGTCGGGCATGCATTGGCGCTGACCGGGTCGATGACGTGGGAAATCCTGTGGGCGCTGATCCTCGGTTTCACGCTGTCTGCGGTTGTGCAGGCGGTAGTGCGCAGATCGACCGTGGTGGCGCTACTCGGCGACGACCGGCCCCGCTCCCTGGCCGTCGCAGCAGGTCTGGGCGCCGCATCCTCGTCGTGCTCCTACGCCGCGGTGGCGCTGGCCCGGTCGCTGTTCCGCAAAGGCGCCGACTTCACCGCCGCGATGGCCTTCGAGATCGGTTCGACGAACCTGGTCATGGAATTGGGCATCATTCTGGCGCTGCTGATGGGCTGGCAGTTCACCGCGGCGGAGTTCGTCGGAGGCCCTCTGATGATTGTGACGCTGGCCGTGCTGTTTCGGCTGTTCGTCCGTGCGCGATTGATCGATGCCGCGCGCGAGCAGGCCGACCGCGGACTGGCGGGTTCCATGGAAGGCCATGCCGCCATGGACATGTCGATTCAGCGAGCCGGTTCGTTCTGGCAGCGTCTGCTGTCGCGAGAGGGCTTCACGTCGGTCTCGCATGTGTTCGTCATGGAATGGTCGGCGATCCTGCGCGATTTGGTGGTGGGCCTGCTAATCGCCGGCGCCGTCGCGGCTTGGGTGCCCGAATCTTTTTGGCAGCACTTCTTTTTCGCTGACCACCCGGTGCTGTCGGCGTTGTGGGGACCGATTGTGGGACCCGTAGTCGCGATGTTCTCGTTCGTCTGCTCGATCGGCAATGTGCCATTGGCCGCTGTGTTGTGGAACGGCGGCATCAGCTTCGGCGGCGTGGTCGCGTTCATCTTCGCGGACCTGCTGATCCTGCCGATCCTGAACATCTACCGGAAGTACTACGGCACCGCGATGATGCTGACGCTCCTCGGCACCTTCTACGCGTCGATGGTGGTGGCAGGCTACCTTGTCGAATTGATTTTCGGCGCAGCAGGTTTCATCCCTTCGCATCGTCATGCGATGGTGATGGACGCGGGCATTTCGTGGAACTACACCAGCTGGCTCAATATCGCCTTCTTGGCGTTGGCAGCGGCGCTAATCGTCCGATTCGTGACGACGGGCGGCATCCCGATGCTGCGGATGATGGGCGGCTCACCGGCCGATGACGATGGCCACCACGACCACGGGCAGCACTGCCACTGACCGCGGTCAAATCACTTGTGTCACTGTGGTTTCACCTGTGAATAGCTTCTGCGTTTGTCGTTGCTTGTCGCTACAATTCGAACATGCGTTCGAGTAGTCGGGAAGAGATCGTCGAGGTCCTCGACGCGCTGGAGGCCGACTACAAGCGCGCCCTGGATCTGACGTTTGATGTGCTCACCACGCCCGAGCGGCTGCGGGTGTTGGAGCGGTGCGAGCAGATGCGCCGCCGCCAGCCGGCTATTGAACATGTCCTGATCAACCAGCTCAGCCAGCAGGCCGGTCCGACCGAGTTGGGCGGCAAGCTGGCCCCCGCGCTGGCGAACAGGTTGCGCATCAGCCGTGCCGAGGCATCACGGCGGATTCATGAGGCGGCCGATCTCGGGGAGCGGCGGGCGTTGAACGGCGAACCATTGCCGCCGCTGCTGTCGGCCACTGCCGAGGCCCAGCGCAACGGCGACCTCGGTGCGCGGCCATGTCGCGGTCATCCGCAGCTTCTTCCACCGGCTGCCCGACTTCGTCGACCTCGAGACCCGTGGGGTCGCCGAGGCCCAGTTGGCCCGGCTGAGCCTCGAGCACCGCCCCGATGAACTGGCCAAGCTGGCCGACAAGCTGACCGACTGCCTGCACCCCGACGGCGACTTCAGCGACATCGACCGCGCCAAACGCCGCGGCGTCACCATCGGTCGCCAAGATATCGACGGCATGAGCCCGATCAGCGGATGGCTCACACCCGAAGCCCGCGCCACATGGGATGCCGTGTTCGCGAAGTTGGCCGCACCGGGCATGTGCAACGCCGACGACGACGAACCCTGCATCAGCGGCACACCATCGCAAGCCGCCATCCAGAGCGACACCCGCAGCGCCGCACAACGCCACCACGACGCCCTGCTCGCCGCCGCCCGCGCGCTACTGGCCTCGGGTGAGTTGGGTCAGCACAACGGCCTACCCGCCTCCATCATCGTCACCACCACCCTGGAAGAACTCGAGAAGGGCGCCGGCCGCGGGCTCACCGGCGGCGGCACGCTGCTGCCGATGTCTGATGTCATCCGGCTGGCCGCCCACGCTCGCCACTACCTGGCCATCTTCGACAAAGGAAAGGCGCTGGCGCTGTATCACACCAAACGCCTGGCCTCACCGGCCCAGCGAATTGTGCTCTACGCCAAGGATCGTGGGTGTTCGTTCCCCGGCTGCACCGTGCCCGGCTATCTGTGCGAAGTCCACCACTGCGACCCCTACGCCACCCACCCCGTCACCGACGTCAACACCCTGACGTTCACCTGCTGCCCCAACCACCGACTCGCCGACCACGGCTGGACCACCCGCAAAAACAGCCACGGCGACACCGAATGGATCCCACCGCCGCACTTGGATTACGGCCAGCCTCGCGTGAACACCTTCCACCACCCCGAGAAACTGCTGCGCGAAGACGAAGACCCGTAGCTGCGTTCTGTGTCGCCGCGCGCCCGAGGCGCTACGTGCGCTTGACTCGCAATTCGGTGGGCACCTTGCACGCCGAAACGCCTTCGCTTGACGGATTCCCGGCCCGGTAGAGCAGCTGCTTGAGCTGGCGCCGATCCGCAGGACTGAGGTGCGCCAGCATCTGGTCGTCGGCTTCGCCGATCGCGATCTCGGCCCGCTTGAGCAGCGCGCCGCCCTTCCGGGTGAGCTGCGCCGGCAGAGCCCGGCCTGACGGCGCGGTCGCAGGGCGCGTGACGAGGCCCATGTCCTGTAGCCCTTGCAGCACTTGGTTCATCGCCTGGGCCGTGACGTGGGTGTGCCGGGCGAGCTCGGCGCTGGTCCGGCCGGGGTCGTCGTCGAGGATGCGCAAGCACACGAACTCAGGCAGCCCCAGCCCGAGCGGCCGTAACGCCATCGCGGCCTGGGGCCGCAGCCGCGCCATCAACCGTCGCACCAGAAAACCCAGCGGTTGATCCTCGGATTCGGCCATCTGTCCCATGCTGTCACGCAACCGGTGATCGCGTACACCGCGGCATTCGAATCACCGATATCAAGTTACTTGACACACTCCCAGAGCGCGCGTATCAACTAAGTAGATCTAACAGTAGCGCCTGAGTCAATCGACGAGGCGCACTACAGATAGAAGGAGAACAACAATGTCCGGTAACGGATTTTTTGGCGGCCCAGGCTTCGGCGGGCCAGGTTTTGGTGGGCCCGGTTTCGGCGGCCCAGGCTTCGGCGGGCCAGGTTTCGGTGGCCCCGGCTGGGGTGGACCCGGCCAAGGCGGACCCGGCTGGGGTGGACCGGGCCAGGGCGGACCCGGCTTCGGAGGACACTGGGGTCGACCCGGTCCCGGCGGGCGTCGCAAGCGACTGATTGTAGGCACCGCCGCCCTGCTGCTCGACGGGCCGGCTAATGCCGAACAACTCGTTGAACGCGTGTCACAAGCCACCGACGGAGCGTTCGCGCCGCCGCAGGAGATCGTCGAATTGGCGATCGGCAAACTGGCCGGCCGCGGCTTCGTCAGCGTCAGTGACGGGGTGGCTACCCTGACCGAGTTGGGCCGGAATGTCCTGCAGTGGAAGGGCATCAGCAGCGAGAGCATTCACGCGCGGCTGGCTCACGCCGGAAAGTTCGGTGACGTCGCCAAGATCCGGTGGGGCCTGTTCGAGCTCGCCGGTCTGGCTCGAACCATCCATTGGAGAGGCACCGACGCGCAGAAGGCGAAACTCGCCGAAGCGCGGACCAAAGTTCTGACGGCGATCAACGAAGCGAAGCAGTCGCTGCACGGCGCGCTCGCCGAGAGCTGACATACCCGCATCATCAGCGCGGCCGTGGCTTTCGCCCGGCCGCGCTGGTGTTTCTACCGTGCGTGGAGTTTGTCGGCCAGCCGGCGATTCACCGGCTCGGGCAGCAGTTCGGACACGTCGCCACCCAGCGTCGCGACCTCTTTGGCCAACGACGACGACACGAACGAATAGCGCGGCGTGGTTGCCACGAAGAACGTGTCGACGCCCGCGACATGTTTGTTCATCTGTGCCATTTGCAGTTCGTATTCGAAGTCGGTGCCGGTACGTAAACCCTTGACGATGGCCGTCATTCCGCGGGCTCTGACGAAGTCGACCACCAGACCTTGTCCCGACTCCACCCGCAAGTTCGGCAGATGCGTCGTCGACTCCTCGATCATCGCGGTCCGTTCGTCGACGTCGAACATGCCCTTCTTGGCGGGGTTGATCAGGATCGCCACGACCACCTCGTCGAACTGGGCCGCGGCCCGTTCAAAAACGTCGATGTGGCCCAGCGTCACCGGATCGAATGACCCGGGGCATACGGCGCCGCTCATGTCACGCGCCGACGACGACGCAGAACCGAGTTCTGAGGAGGAGCGGCGCCCATGTCGCTCGCCGGCGACGATGCAGAGCGAAGCGATGAGGAGGAGCGGCGCATGTCGAAAGACGGTACACGCTGACTCACAGCCGTTCGGCCAGCTCCAGACGGGTGTCGCCGTAAACGCGCGGCCGCTGCGGCTCCCAGTCCGGCGGCCAGCTGAGCGGCGCACTGGCCGCCGCGCGCTCGACGATCGCCAGCGTCCCGTCGCGCACCCAGCCATGCGCGGTCAAGGCGGCGATGACGGCGTGCACCTCGGCGGCGTCCACCTCGTACGGCGGATCGGCGAGCACCAGATCGACCGGGGCCGCCGCTCCCCCGGCCAACACGCTCGCTACCAACCCGCGACGCACCGTCGCACCGGGCAGTCCGAGCGTCGCGACATTGCCCTCCAGCACCGTCGCCGCGCGGCGGTCGGACTCGACGAACAGTGCCGACGCCGCACCGCGCGAGAGTGCCTCGAGGCCAAGCGCGCCCGAGCCCGCGTACAGGTCCAGCACCGCCAGCCCGGTCAGATCCAGCCGCGCCGTCACGATGTTGAACAACGACTCGCGAACCCGATCTGTTGTTGGCCGGGTGCCCCGCGGCGGGACAGCGATACGCCGTCCCCCGGCCACACCACCGACGATGCGTGTCAAATGGCGCCGCTCCTCCCGCCCTTCCGGGATCGCACTGCTCGTCTATTGTCGCCGGCGCGTCAGCCGAGCACCACCAATAGATCGCCACCTTCGACCTGAGCGGTGTCGGACACCGCGACCCGTTCCACGGTGCCGTCGGCGGGTGCGGTGATCGGGGCTTCCATTTTCATGGCCTCGATGGTGGCAATGGTCTGGCCGGCGCTCACCTTGTCGCCGACGGACACCCCGACAGTGACGACACCGGCGAAGGGCGCGGCAACGTGATCGGGGTTGGCGCGGTCGGCTTTCTCCGCCGCCGGAACCTCGCTGGCCATGCTGCGATCGCGCACCTCCACCGGCCGCAACTGGCCGTTGATGATGAACATCACCGTGCGCATTCCGCGTTCGTCGGGTTCGGAAATCGCCTCCAACCCGATCAGCAGCTCCACGCCGGGCTCGAGCTGCACCCGGTGCTCCTCGCCCTGGCGGAGGCCGTAGAAGAACTGGTTGGCCGACAGCCGCGACGTGTCGCCGTAGGTCTCCGCGTGAGCTTCGAATTCCTTTGTCGGGCCGGGAAACAACAGCCGATTGAGGGTAGCTTGGCGTTTGTGTCCCTGCAGCCCCAGTGTCTTTTCGTCCTCAGGGGTCAACTGCTCGACCGGCTTGGGCTCGCCACGGCCGGCCAAGGCTTTGGAGCGCAACGGTTCTGGCCAGCCGCCCGCCGGGTCGCCGAGATCCCCGCGGAGAAAGCCGAGCACTGACTCCGGGATGTCGACATGCTCTGGGTTCGCGGCGAATTCATCAGCGCTCAGGCCGGCACCGACGAGTGCCAATGCAAGATCGCCGACGACCTTGGACGACGGCGTGACCTTGATCAGCCTGCCCAACACGCGATCGGCGCCCGCGTATGCCTCCTCGATTTCCTCAAACCGGTCCCCGAGCCCCAGCGCGATGGCCTGCTGGCGAAGATTCGACAGCTGACCGCCGGGAATCTCATGGTGATACACCCGCCCCGTCGGCCCTGGAAGCCCGGATTCGAACGGCGCGTAGACCTTTCGCAACGCCTCCCAGTACGGCTCCAACTCGCAGACCGCCGACAAGGACAACCCGGTGTCGTAGTCGGTGTGGGCGGCGGCCGCCACGATCGAACTCAACGCGGGCTGGCTGGTGGTGCCGGCCATCGGGGCTGCCGCGCCGTCGACCGCGTCGGCGCCCGCCTGCCAGGCAGCGATGTAGCTGGCCAGCTGACCGCCCGGTGTGTCGTGGGTGTGCACGTGCACCGGCAGATCGAAGCGACTGCGTAACGCACCGACCAGTTGCCGTGCGGCCTGTGGGCGCAGCAGGCCGGCCATGTCCTTGATGGCCAGCACGTGGGCTCCGGCATCCACGATCTGCTCGGCGAGCTTCAGATAGTAGTCCAGCGTGTAAAGATTCTCCGCCGGATCAGACAGGTCGCCGGTGTAGCACATGGCGACTTCGGCTATCGCAGAACCTGTTTCGCGTACCGCGTCGATTGCCGGGCGCATCGAGTCGAGGTTGTTCAGCGCGTCGAAGATCCGGAAGATATCAATCCCCGTGGCGGTGGCTTCTTCCACGAATGCCGATGTCACCAGCTCCGGATATGGCGTGTAGCCAACGGTGTTGCGACCCCGCAGCAACATCTGCAGGCAGATGTTGGGCATCAACTCGCGCAGTTCCGCCAGCCGCTCCCACGGGTCTTCCTTGAGGAATCGCAACGCCACGTCATACGTTGCGCCGCCCCAACATTCGACCGACAGCAACTGCGGCGTGGTGCGGGCGATATATGGCGCAACCAAACCCAGCCCACTGGTCCGCACCCGCGTTGCCAACAGCGACTGATGGGCGTCCCGGAAGGTCGTGTCGGTGAGGCGCACACCGGCGGAGTCCCGCAGCCAGCGGGCGAAACCCTCGGGGCCCAACTCGACCAGCAGCTGCTTGGACCCGGCCGGCGGGGCGGCCTGCAAGTCGATCTCAGGCAGCTTGTCTTGCGGATACACCGGTGACGGTCGTGAGCCGTGCGGCCGGTTGACCGTCACGTCGGCCAGGTAGTTGAGGATCTTGGTGCCGCGATCCGCCGACGACCGCGCGGTCAACAACGCCGGGCGCTCCTCGATGAACGACGTGGTGACGTGGCCGGCCTGAAAATCCGGGTCGTCCAGAACCGCTTGCAGGAACGGGATATTCGTCGACACGCCGCGGATGCGGAATTCTGCGATCGCGCGTCGCGCCCGGCTGACCGCGGTGGTGAAGTCGCGCCCCCGGCAGGTCAACTTGACCAGCATGGAATCGAAGTGAGCGCTGATCTCGGCGCCGAGGTTCGTTCCACCGTCCAGGCGGATGCCCGCGCCACCCGGGCTGCGGTACGTGCTGATGCGCCCGGTGTCGGGCCGGAAACCGTTGGCCGGGTCCTCGGTGGTGATCCGGCATTGCAGCGCGGCGCCGTGCGGGCGAATGTCCTGCTGCCGCAACCCCAGATCGTCGAGGGTCGCACCGCCCGCGATGCGCAACTGGCTGGAGACCAAGTCGACGTCGGTGATCTCCTCGGTGACGGTGTGCTCGACCTGGATCCGCGGATTCATCTCGATGAAGACGTGATGACCGCGCTCGTCGAGCAGAAATTCGACGGTGCCCGCGTTGCTGTAATCGATGTGGCGGGCGAAAGCCACTGCGTCGGCGCAGATCTTGTCGCGCACCTGCGCGGGCAGGTTCGGGGCGGGTGCGAGCTCGATGACCTTCTGGTGACGCCGCTGCACGCTGCAGTCACGTTCGTAGAGATGAATGACGTTGCCGTGCGTGTCGGCCAGGATCTGCACTTCGATATGGCGCGGATTCAGCACGGCCTGTTCGAGATAGACCGTCGAATCTCCGAACGCCGACTCGGCTTCCCGGCTGGCCGCCTCGATGGCTTCGGGCAACGCGTCGGCGTCGGTGACCCGCCGCATCCCCCGTCCCCCGCCACCGGCGACCGCCTTGACGAACAACGGGAACTCCATGTCGGCCGACGCGGACACCAACTCCTCGACCGAGGACGACGGCGCCGACGAGGTCAGAACCGGCAGACCGGCCTCGCGCGCCGCGGCGACAGCACGGGACTTGTTACCGGTCAGCGCAAGCACTTCGGCCTTGGGGCCGACGAAGGTGATGCCTTTCTTGACGCACTCGGCGGCCAGCTGAGGGTTCTCCGACAAGAACCCGTACCCCGGGTAGACGGCGTCGGCACCGGCACTGCGGGCGGTGTCGACGATTTCGCTGACGGACAGGTACGCCCTGACCGGGTGGCCGATCTCGCCGATCTGGTAAGACTCGTCGGCCTTCAAGCGGTGCAACGAGTTTCGGTCTTCGTAGGGGTAGACAGCGACGGTGCCGACGCCGAGTTCGTAGGCGGCCCGGAACGCACGGACGGCGATCTCGCCGCGATTGGCGACTAGCACTTTGGAGATCACGTACGTCCCTCTTCGGTATCTCGGATGGGCAGATTGTTCAGATGAGCGTCGACCAGTAATCCCAGAACCGGGCCACGATCATCAGAAAGACGGCGGTGAACCACAGCGTCGCAATCGACCACCGCCAATGGTAGAGCTCACGCACGATGACATTGCCCCGCTCTGCACCGGTCGGCCCGAACGCGATCGAGGCCACCACCACCAGCAGCGACACCGTCACCACCCACACCACCATGCAATACGGGCATAACGCCCCGATGCGGTAGATGCTCTGGAAGATCAGCCAATGCACGAAGCCGGCAGCAACCAACGTGCCCAGCGTCATGCCGACCCAATACCACTGCGGCAGGCGCACTTTCGTCACTGCCAGCAAACCCGTGACGGTCACGACGCTGAACGCGGCGATGCCGATCAGCGGGTTGGGGAAACCCAGCACCGATGCCTGCGGAGTCTTCATCACCGAGCCGCACGACAGGATCGGGTTGAGGTTGCATGACGGCACATAGGCCGGGTTGAGCAGGAGTTCGATCTTCTCGATCGTCAGGGTGGCCGAGGCGATCAGCCCGATCACTCCGGCGATCAGCACCCACCAGGCGCTGGCCGCCGGTATCCGTGGCTGATCCGGCGGCAATATCGAATCCGCTACCGGCTCATCAGGTTTGGCTGACGCCGTGGCGGTCACGATGCCGCAGGGGCCGCGGCCGACTCGAGGCCTGGCACATCTCCGACGATCTCTTTGATCTTGGCCACGAACGCATCCGGAGTCGACCACTGGTAGTCCTGGCCGTTGATCCGGACCGTCGGGGTGGCATGAATATTGGCGGCCGCTGCCAACCCATCGACCATCGGTGTGTACGTGTTGTTCTTGATGCAGTCCGGGACCTTGCCCACCACACCCGCTTCGCGCGCGAGCTCGATCAGCTTCGCGTTGTCCGGGAAGGTCGTGCCGGTCTCGGAAGGCTGAATCTGGGTGGTGTACAGCGCGGTGTGAAATCGCCGGAACGCGTCGATCGACTCGTCGGCCACGCAGTAGGCGGCGTTGCCGGCTCGCGACGAGTACTCGTCGTTCTGCGGGCGGCTGAGCAGACCCGTCATGTAGTAGTCGGCGGCGATGGCGCCGCTGTCGATCATCTTCGCCACCGTCGGGCCGTATCCGCGCTCGAAGTTCCCACACGCCGGGCAGAGGAAGTCCTCGTAGAACGACACGACCGCCTTCGGATCCTTGCTGCCGTCCTTGGTGACGAGCTTGCTGGTCGTCACCCGGATCGCCCGCTGCGCCGTGCTCGCCGTCTTCTTGTCGTGCGAGATGACGATGTAGCCGACGAGGACGACGGCGAAGAGCACCACGATCGAGGTGAGCCCGATCCTGACCAGCAGATCGCGTCGACGCCCGGCGGCGTTCAGATCGTAGGCTGGGCGTTTCGATTTGGCGGCTTTGTCGCCCATGGAATTGCTCCCACTTCCGGATAGTCGGCTTCGCTCCCGACCACGGTGCGGCCGGCGATCGCGCTCAAGCCTACCGGCGTTGTAGCGCCAGGCCAGCACGGTGACGGTGCGGGCCGGTACGGCCCGAGGAGGAGGCGTGCAATCAAACTCAGACGCGGCTCAGATGAGCCCGCAACGCCGAAATCAGCTCGGTAGTGGCCAACGCGCTGGCGCCGCCGAGCGGGAACAAGCTGGCGAACCCGTGGGTCAGCGAACCCATCGAGCGCGAGTCCACGGGTGTTCCGGCCGCGCGCAACGCCGCCGCGTAGCTGTTGCCCTCGTCGCGCAGCGGGTCGAAGCCCGCGGTCGCGATCAGCGCCGGAGGCAACCCCGTCAGCGAGTCGGCCAGCAGCGGCGACACCCGCGGGTCGGCGGCGTCGACGCCCGATCCGCCCAGGTACTGCAGGGTGAACCAGTCGATGTCGGCCTTGGTCAACAGGAAGCCGTCGGCGAACAGGCTCAACGATCTGGTCTTCGCGGTGAAGTCGGTGCGCGGATAGATCAGCCACTGCAGCGCCGGGTTCGGGCCGCCCTCGTCGCGCGCCCGCTGCGACACCACAGCCGCCAGGTTCCCGCCGGCGCTGTCCCCGCCGACAGCGATCTTGTCCGGGATCGCGCCGAGTTCGGCGGCGTGTTCGTGGGCCCACACAAACGCCGCATAGGCATCGTCGGCCGCGGCCGGAGCCCGGTGCTCAGGAGCCAGCCGGTAGTCGATCGACAGCACATGAACATCAGCGTCGCGGCAAGTCAGCCGGCACAGCGGGTCGTGGGTGTCCAGGTCACCGAGGACCCATCCGCCGCCGTGATAGAAGACCACCAACGGCGCCGGATCAGACGTCGCCGGATGGTAGTGCCGGGCCGGGATCGGTCCCGCGGGTCCGGGGATCGAAAGCTCGTTCACACCGACGTGAACCAGCGGCCCCCCGAAGCCTTTGGTCATTTCGCGCATGCTTTCGCGCGAGGCGGTCACGTCGCCGCCCAGCACCAGGCCGTTCAACCCGACCGTGCGCATGCGCGGACAGCGCCAGTTGCAGAGTGGGGTCCAGCGTGTTGCCGTCGATGATCACCGACCGGCCGCCCGACAACAGCCGTTTGGCCCCGGTCGGCACCCAGGGGATCACCTTGAGGCCGACGCTGGTCGCGATGCCCTGCAGCCGACCGGACAAGCGCGCGGCCTTGAGCTGCTGATCCGGCGCGCCTGGCAGACTTCGTGTCATGGCTAGTTCCTTGAGTCCTTCGGTCGCACTGAACGACGGTAGTTCCATCCCCACGGTCGGATTCGGCGTTTTCAAGATTCCGGCCGAGGACGCCGAGCAGGCGGTGAGCACCGCGCTGCAGGCCGGCTACCGCCATATCGACACCGCGGCAATCTACGGCAACGAGCGTGAAACGGGTCGCGCGATCGCCGAGTCCGGCGTACCTCGAGACGAACTCTACGTGGTGACCAAGCTCTGGAATGCCGACCAGGGTTACGACAGCACGCTGAGCGCTTTCGACGCCAGCATGGACCGCCTCGGGCTGGACTACCTGGACCTGTATCTGGTGCACTGGCCGGCGCCCACGCTGAACAAGTACGTCGACACCTTCAGGGCATTCGCCCACCTGCGCGACCAGGGCCGGATCCGGTCCATCGGGGTCAGCAACTTCGAACCCGAGCACCTCGAGACCCTCGTCGACGCCACTGGCATCGTGCCCGCGGTCAATCAGGTCGAGCTGCATCCACGACTGCCGCAAACGACGTTGCGGGAAGTACACGCCCGCCTGGGCATCGCGACCGAGGCATGGGGTCCGCTGGGGCAGGGATCGCTGCTGACGGATCCGAACGTCACCGCCGTCGCCGAGCGACACGGGCGAACACCCGCGCAGGTACTGGTTCGTTGGCATATTCAACTCGGTAATATCGTCATCCCCAAGTCGGTGAACCCCAAGCGGATCGCGAGCAACTTCGATGTGTTCGATTTCGAACTCAGCGATGACGACATGACCTCGATCTCTTCGCTCGACGACGGAAACCGGCTCGGCCCAGATCCACGAACCTTCGATTTCACAGGCAGGTAAATGACGTGACCGGCGAGTCGGGCGCTTACGTCCCTTCTATTGCACTCAATGACGAGAACACGATCCCGGTGCTCGGGCTCGGCGTCGCCGAACTATCCGAGGATGAAACCGAGCGCGCGGTCTCGGCGGCATTGGAGATCGGCTACCGGTTGATCGACACCGCCTCGGTGTACGGCAACGAAGCCGCCGTCGGCCGGGCGATCGCGGCGTCCGGCATTCCCCGTGCGGAGCTGTTCATCACCACCAAGGTGGCCAACGCCGACCAGGGATTCCAGTCCACCCAGGACGCCGTGAAGGTCAGCCTGGACAAGCTGGGCCTGGACTACGTCGACCTGTTCCTTGTGCACTGGCCCATGCCGCAACTGGGCAAGTACGTGGACTCCTTCGGCGGCCTCATCCAGGCACGTGGCAACGAGCTGACTCGCTCGATCGGCGTGTGCAACTTCACCGACGAGCATTTGGAAACGGTCATCGACCTGACCTACGTCACCCCAGCAATCAACCAGATCGAGCTGCACCCACTGCTCAACCAGGCCGAGCTGCGCGCGGCCAATGCCCAGCACAACATCGTCACCGAGGCGTACAGCCCGCTCGCGGTCGGCAGGGTGCTGGACAACCCCACGGTGACGTCGATCGCCGGGGAGTACGGCCGTACCCCCGCTCAGGTGCTGATTCGGTGGAGCATCCAGCTGGGCAACGTGGTGATCCCGCGGTCGGGCAACCCCGAACGGATCGCGAGCAATTTCGACGTCTTCGACTTCGAGTTGGCCGCCGAGCACGTGGAAGCGCTCAACGGTCTCAACGACGGCACCCGGGTACGAGAGGATCCGCTGACCTACACCGGCGTCTAGGTCGCTAGCCCGCCGGGCACGTCGCCGCTGCTTGGCGCAGCACGTTGCTCGACACGACGTCGACCGGCAGCCCGTACCCGCGGGACACCGCAATGAACTGCATGGCGTACTGACAGTGGAACGCGGCGTTAGGTGGCATCCACAGCGCTGGCTGGGAGTCGCTCTTGTCTTCGTTCGCCTGGCCCGCCACCGCCAATAGATTGGCCGGATCATTGGCGAACCGGATCCGCTGGGCGACCGGCCAGTCATAGGCCCCCATGTCCCAGGCGAGCGCCAACGGCACGATGTGGTCGATCTGCACCGCCTCGCCGATCTTCGCGCCACGGTGAAAATTGATGACTGCGCTGGTGTACGGGTCGTGCAGGGTGCCCGTCTCGACCGCGTCCGGGCAGTGTTTGGTGAACACGTAGGTCTTGTCGGTCAGGTCGCGGTTGAGGATGTCGTCGCGGGTGTCGCAGCCGTTGTGCCCGCCCGGGGCGTCGGTGTCGTCGGTCCAGGCGTCGCCGAAAGCCGCGCGCCGATAGTCATAGTGACGAATCCTCAGCGGCACCAACGCGATCCCGGCCAGCGGGTCGGTGCCGGGTTGCAGCGTCGGAACGTCGGCTCGCGCCACGAACTCACGGTCATGCTCCCCCGCCGAGCTGACCACGACCTGGTACGCGACCAGCACGGCGAGCGCTGCGATCGCCGAAAGCCAGAGCATCATCCGTCGGGTCACGACTTGTCCAAGAAGTCGATACGCTCGTTGCCGGTGAACGGCGCGGCCAGAAGAGCCAAACCGGCATGCGCATCCGGATCGGTGTAGGCCTGTTCGCAGAACTCCCGGGCCGCCTCGATGACATGCCGATGGTCGATCAGCGACAGCAGTCGCAACGTGATCGCACGGCCGGACTGGCTGCGCCCCAACACATCTCCTTCACGGCGTTCCTGCAGATCCAAGTCGGCCAGCTCGAACCCGTCGAGGGTTCCGGCGACCGCACTGAGCCGGTGGCCCGCCCGCGACTGTGGCGCCACCCAACTGACCAGCAGGCAGATGCTCGCGTGCTCGCCCCTGCCGATCCGGCCGCGCAGCTGATGCAACTGGCTGATGCCGAACCGATCGGCATCCATCACCACCATCACGGTGGCGTTCGGAACATCGACGCCGACTTCGATCACGGTGGTGCACACCAGCACGTCGATCTCGCGGGCACGAAAGGCGGCCATCACGGCGTCTTTGTCGTCGGCGTTCAGTCGCCCGTGCATGAGACCCAAGCGGAGACCAGCCAGCTGATCCCGGCTCAGCCGTGCGTACAGCTCTTCGACTGTCGCCGAAGGCCTTTCATCCTTGTCGGTCGAGCCGGCACTGTCGCTGTCGTCGATTCTCGGCGCGACCACGTAAGCCTGCCGCCCTTCGCCGACTTCCTCGATGATCCGCTGCCAAGCGCGGTCCAACCAGGCCGGCTTGTCCTTGACGAAGACGGCGGTGGTGGTGATCGGTTGACGCCCACGGGGAAGCTCGCGCAGCGTCGACGTCTCCAGGTCGCCGTACACGGTCAGCGCCACCGTCCGCGGTATCGGCGTGGCGGTCATCACCAGCAGGTGCGGCGTGATTCCGGCAGGCGCCTTGGCGCGCAACTGGTCTCGCTGCTCGACACCGAAACGGTGCTGCTCGTCGACGACGACCATGCCGAGTTTGGCGAACTCGACCGCGTCCTGCAGCAGCGCGTGGGTTCCCACGACGATACCCACCTCGCCACCGGTGATCTCGGCGCGGACGAGTTTCTTCTGAGCCTGCGACATCGAACCGGTCAGCAACGCCACCCGGGTGGCGTTGTCCGCCCCGCCGAGCTGCCCAGCCATCGCGAGTGGACCCAGAACGTCGTTGATCGACCGAACATGCTGTGCGGCAAGCACTTCCGTCGGCGCCAGCAGTGCGCACTGATAGCCGGCGTCGACCATCTGCAGCATCGCCAGCACCGAGACGATCGTTTTGCCCGACCCCACTTCGCCTTGCAGCAGTCGGTTCATCGGCCGGGTCGCGGCGATCTCTGCGGACAACACCTCGAGCACCTCGCGTTGGCCGACGGTCAGCTCGAAAGGCAAACGCCGCAGCAACTCCTGTTGCAAACCATCGGCGCGCGCGGGCGCCGGCGGGCCGGATTGCGACAGCTCGCCGTGGCGTCGACTCACCAGCGCCCACTGCAGGCCTACGGCTTCGTCGAACGCCAGACGTTCGCGGGCGCGGCGACGCTCGGCGCCGTCCTCGGCCAAATGAATGGCGCGCAGCGCCCGGTCTTCGGAGACCAGATTGTGCTTGGCGCAGAGCGTTTCGGGCAACGGATCGGCGACCGGGTCGAGGACCTCGAGCACCTGGCGCACGCAGTTGAAGATGTCCCAGCTCTGCAACTTCGCACTGGCTGGATAGATCGGGTAGAAGCTGCGCTCGAACGCCTCCTGCAACACTTCTCCGCTCACCGCCTGAGAGGCGTCGGCGATCATCTTCAGCGACCGGCTGCCGCGGTTTCTTCCATCCGCGGCATCCAGCACCAGGAAGTCGGGATGGGTGAGTTGCATGGCGCCGCGGAAGTACCCCACTTCCCCGGACAGCATGACGCGGGTCCCCTTGGTCAGCTGGTCGGTGATCCACTTCTTGGGATGGAAGAACGTCGCGGTGACTTTGCCTCGACCGGAGCCCAGGGTGACGCGAAACAGCTTGTCTCTCGGACGGCTTCGGATCGGGAGCAGCGCTGCCTCGGTGATCTCGTCGACGAGCGTGACGTGCTCGCCGTCCGGCGGACGTTCGTCGTCGACACCACGCACCGTCGCGCCTTCGACGTAGCTGCGCGGGTAATGGCGCAGCAGGTCGTCGACGGTGCGGATGCCGAAGACCTCGTCGAGCGGGCTCGCGGCCTTCGCACCGACGATGCAATCCAGGCGGTCGCTCAGCGCCACCATCGTTACTCGACCCCGATCAGCAGTGCGTCGCCGCGGTGCCCGGTGCGGTAGGTCACCAACTCGGTGCCCGGATGTCGGTCGTGCACATGGGCCTGCAGTTGCGACTCGACGAACTCCGCGTCGATGCAGGCGCCGACGAGCACCGTCACCAACTCTCCGCCGGCACCGAGCAACAGGTCGATCAGGCCGCTCGCCGCCGTTGCGACGTCGGGCGCGACGATCAGCACCTCGTCGCCGGCGATACCGAGCCCGTCGCCGGGCTCGCAGGTGCCCGCCCACGTCAGCGCGGTCTCGGCCGCGACGCGTACCGCACCGTGCCGGGCGCTGCCCGCGGCCCGGGCCATCGTGTAGCCGTCGTCGACGGCTTGGCGCCCCGGTTCGTGTACGGCGAGCGCGGCCAGCCCCTGCACCATCGACCCGGTCGGTAGGGGCACCACGTCGATGCCCCAGCCGATGGCCGCGGTGCAGCCGGCCACCAACTCCTCGGCGGCGACGAAGCCGTTGGGCAGCACCATCACCTGCGCGGCCCCGGTATCGACCACGGCGCGCAGCAGCTGTTGAGCGGTGATCACGTTGATCGGGTTTTCCGCGTGCGCATCGGGCCGCAGCACGCAGGCGCCCTCCTCGCTGAACAGCTCGGCCGCGCCGTCGCCGTCGACGACGGCGAGCACAGCGCGTTCCCGTGTCCAGCTGCCCGGCGGCAGCCCGCTGGTGCCATGGGTGAGCACCGATATCTGGATGCGTCGCGGATCGCCGATCGCCAGCCCGGCTTCGATCGCGGCCCCGGCATCGTCGGTGTGCACGTGCACCGAGTAGCCGCCGACGACGCCTGCCGTCGCGATCGCCACTGATTCACCGAGCTCGTCGAGCCGCTCCCGCAGCGATTCGGCTGCCCCGGCGTCGCAGCCGCCCAGCAGGTACATCACCTCGAACTGCGGCGCGGGCGCTGGGGCGAAATCGCCGGCGGGCTGCGCCGCTGCCCGTCGCGGTGCGGGCTCGTACACCTTGCGGCTGGGCGCCTGCCCGGTGACGGTCGAGCGCAACGCGTCGAGCAGGACCAGCAGACCACGCCCACCCGCGTCGACGACTCCGGCCTCACCCAGCACGTCGAGCTGCTCGGGGGTCTTTTCCAGAGCGACGACCGCGGCATCACCAGCGGCGGTGACTGCCTGTGGCAGCGACGCGCCGGCCTTGGCCGCCCGCTCGACAGCGTCGCCCGCGGCTTTGAGCACCGAGACGATCGTGCCGTGCACCTCCTGGCCGCCCATCGAGGCGACGACGAGGTCGACACCGCGATGCAGCGCTGCGCCGAGCAGCGCCGCGTCGACGTCGTCCAGCCGGCCGCCGGAGTCGTCGGCGGCGTGGGCGGTGACATCGGCGATACCTCGCAGGATCTGGGACAGAATCACCCCGGAGTTGCCCCGCGCGCCGTTCAACGCGCCGGTCGACAGGGCGGCGGCCAGTGTGACGACGTCGGCGGACTTGGCCTCGGTATTGGCCTCGGCCAGCGCCGATCGCATGGTGAACAGCATGTTCACCCCGGTGTCGGCGTCGGCGACCGGGAAGACGTTGAGCCGATTGATCTCGTCGATGTGGGTGATCAGGTCACCGACGGCGGTGTGCGCCCAGTCACGCAGAGCGGATGCATCCAGCAGACGACCCGACTCAACCAGCCCCGACCCCACGGCCCCAAACTCCACGTAGTAGGCACCTCCTCGCGCCGCCGGCGATGGGCGCTAGCCTATCCACTGAGGCCGACAGCACAGGTCACGCGGCACCTCGCGAGTGTTGATCGTTTTGGCGGTTCTGCCCCGCGACGGCTATCCTTGCCAGGTCGAATGGCCACCCGCGAGGTTGTTGGCCCAGAGCTTTGAGGAGTTTCACCTATGGCTGCCGTCTGCGATATCTGCGGGAAGGCCCCCGGCTTCGGCAAGTCTGTGTCGCACTCTCACCGCCGGACCAGCCGTCGCTGGGACCCGAACATCCAGAGCGTGCGCGTCGCCGAGCGTCCGGGCGGCAACAAGCACCGCGTCAACGCCTGCACATCGTGCATCAAGGCCGGCAAGGTCGCCCGCGGCTGAGGCTGCCGCACGCAGCTTGACCCTGTCGGCGATATCGCCGATGGGCCGCGCCGTGATGTGCCTGATGATCGTCGATCACGACAACGCATAGGCCGTCGCTTCTCGTGTGCCGATCAGCACCGCATGTCGCGGCGCCGGGTCGGCTAGTACATTCAGCTTTCAGCATGAGCGGAGGTCTGCCGATGTCTTCGAAACGGTTCATCGTCGCGGCCGCCGTCGCTGCTGCATCCGGGGCGGCAAGCAATCCGATCGCGTCGGCTGCCCCGCCCGGCTTTCCCGACGTGAACGCCTTCAGCCCGGTCGACCCGAAGGCGTACACCATCAGCAAGCCCGACAGCACGTTCATCGGGTTCGTGACCACCCGCGGAGTGTCCTGCACCTGGGGTTACAGTTCGGACCCGAACGCTCACGGCCCGGTCGAATGCAGTGGCAACATTCTCGGCATTCCGGACTCCGCCCCCGACGGCGGAACCACTGGCTGCGCCGCGGCGAGGTCGAACGCAGTCATCACCAAACACGGCGGCGCGTGTCCGCCGTTCAGCAGTTCGCTCACGACGTTGAACGGTGGCCAGAAGCTGACCGCGGTGAATGTCACCTGCGTCGTCGGTGCCGACGGCTTGACCGCGTGCATCGACGGCGACCACGGCATCGTGCTGCAGTCCTCCGGCAGCTGGACGTTCTGAGCCGCTACGGCAGCCGCCAGTCGATCGGGTCGGCGCCCATCTGAGCCAGCAGTTCGTTGGCGCGACTGAAGGGACGCGACCCGAAGAATCCCCGTGACGCCGACAGCGGCGAGGGATGCGGAGATTCGATTGACAGGCAGTCACTTCCGGTCAGCATGGGTTTGAGCGTCGACGCGTCGCGGCCCCACAGGATGGCGACCATCGGCTGCTTGCGATCGACCAGAGCGCGAATTGCGCACTCGGTGACGGCTTCCCAGCCCTTGCCGCGATGCGACGCCGGGTTGCCGGGCCGAACCGTCAGCACGCGGTTGAGCAGGAGCACGCCGCGCTGAGCCCAGGGCGTGAGGTCGCCGCACGACGGCTTGGAGTAGCCCAAGTCGCTGGCGTATTCGGCGAAGATGTTGTCCAGGCTGCGGGGCAGCGGACGCACATCGGCGGCTACCGAGAAGCTCAACCCGACGGCGTGGCCGGGCGTGGGGTACGGGTCTTGCCCGACGATCAGCACCCGCACCCGGTCGAACGGAAACGTGAAGGCGCGCAGGACATTCTCACCCGCGGGCAAGTAGCCGCGACCGGCCCCGATCTCGTCGCGGAGAAATTGGCCCATCGTGGCGACCTGCTGCTCGACCGGTTCCAATGCCGTCGCCCACCCGTCGTCGATGAGTTCACGCAGCGGCCGCGCAGTCACACCAACTCTTTTCGCCGGGCACTCGTCAAGACGGTCACCGGGCTACCCTAGCTACCCTGTCAGGACCCGAAGGACTGCCATCCCGCGTACCCGCGCCACTCCGCGCCGTCGACGAGCACTCTCGCCGGACCGTCGAGCACCTGTCCGATTTCGCGCCACCCCGCGGGAATCGCACCGCTGAATGCTGCGGCCAGCGCATGATCCTCTCCGCCGCCGAGCACCCACGTCCATGCGTCGACGCCCGCTGCTTCCGCGGCACTGAGCACCACGTCGCGGTCGGGCCCCAACGCCTGCGTGCTCAGATCGATACCGACACCGGACGCCTCGGCGATGTGCCGCAGGTCGGCGACCAGTCCGTCGGACACGTCGATCATCGCCTGCGCGCCGGCCTCAGCCGCGACACGGCCCTGGCCGTAGGGCGGTTGCGGCACGAGGTGACGTTGCCGGAATTCGTCGAATCGATCAATACCGCTGTGCCACAACGCATATCCGGCAGCAGAATAGCCAAGCTGCCCGGCGACGGCGATCCGCGAGCCTGGTTGTGCCCCGGATCTCAGCACCGGCGCCCGGCCCGCCAGATCACCGAGAACCGTCACCGACACCACCCATTGCGGACTGGCCACCAGATCTCCGCCGACGATCGCAGCGCCGAATCGTCGCGCCTCGGCCCACATCCCGTCCGTGAGCGCGTCGACGTGCACAGTCGGCGTATCGGGTGGCGCACCGAATCCGACGACGAACGCCGTCGCCCGTGCGCCCATCGCCTCGATATCGGCGGCGTTCTGCGCCACTGCCTTACGGCCGACATCATGCGGCGTCGACCAGTCGAGTCGGAAATGCCTGCCTTCGACGAGCATGTCCGTCGACACCACGACGCGGCCGTCTGCGACCCGCAGCACGGCGCCGTCGTCACCGGGCCCGACAATGACGTCGGCTGACTCGGGGCGGCCCCGCGTCAGCCGGCCGATCACCTCGAACTCGCCGACCTCACCGAGTGTGCGATCGGATTCGCCGCTGCCCACGCCATCAACGGTAGGTTCTAATCCGCCGAGTTCGAGCAGAGGGTGAGGTAATGACAGACTCCGACGGTCCGCCGCGGGCGGCGCTGATCGCCGCGCTGGTGGTGGCGATCGGTGCGCTGGGCGCGGTGTTGGTGATCGCGACAACCCGCCACCATACGAATCCGGTTGTCGTCGCCGCCGTCCCGGCGCCCCGCGCGCAGGATCCCGCGTGCGGAAAGCTCCTGGACGCCCTGCCGGCGCGACTCGGCGACTACACGCGCGCCGCGCTGGTGCAACCGATTCCTCCCGGTGCCGCCGCCTGGCAGCCGGCCGGTAACGGAGATCCCGTGGTGCTGCGGTGCGGCCTGGAGCGGCCGACCGATTTCGTGGTCGGCTCCGCGGTCCAGATGGTCGATAAGGTGCAGTGGTTCGAAGTCCGCCAGGATCAACGCTCCACCTGGTATGCGGTCGATCGACCGGTCTATGTGGCGCTGACCTTGCCGCCGGGTTCCGGACCGACGCCGATTCAGCAGCTCTCCGAACTCATCGACCGGATCATGGCGGCGCAGCCGATCAACCCACTGCCTGTCCCCTAGCGCAAACCAGTTCCGCGCGACAGTGCGGTGTCGACCATGGTCGAGAGCAAGGTTTGATAGTCGACACCGTTGGCCGCCCACATCCGCGGGTACATCGAGATCGTGGTGAAACCGGGCATCGTGTTGACCTCGTTGATGATCGGGCCATCCTCGGTGAGGAAGAAGTCCACCCGCGCCAGACCGCGGCCGTCGATCGCACTGAATGCCCGAATCGCCAAGTCGCGCAACGTCTCACTGACATCGTCATCGATCTTGGCGGGCACGTCGAGTTCGGCGGCGTCGTCAAGGTATTTGGTGGCAAAGTCGTAGAACGCGTCTTCGCGACCACGCACCCCGGCCACCCGGATCTCCCCGATGGTGCTGGCTTGCATTGTGCCGTCCGGGAATTCGAGAACACCACATTCCAGTTCGCGGCCGACGATCGCCGCCTCGACGATCACCTTCGGGTCGTGCTGGCGGGCGTACTCGATGGCCGCGGGCAACTCCTGCCAGCTCGTCACCCGGCTGACTCCGATCGACGACCCGCCACGCGCGGGTTTGACGAACGCCGGAACACCAAGTCGGGCGCGCTGATCAGCGTCCAGGTCCGACTGCGACGCCCGCAGCACCGCGTAATCGCCGATCGGCAGCCCTTCGGCAACCAGCAGCTTCTTGGTGAACTCTTTGTCCATCCCGGCCGCGCTGGCCAACACCCCGGCGCCGACGTAGGGCACTCCGGCGAGTTCGAGCAGACCCTGGATGGTGCCGTCTTCGCCGTATGGTCCGTGCAGGACGGGGAAGACGACGTCGACCGAGGCCAGCACCTCAGCGCCGCCGGACGCCAGCGACACCAGTTGACCGGCCCGCAGCGGATCAGCGGTCAGCGCCAACTCGGTGCCCGATTCCGCGCTCACGCTCGGCAGTTGCCGGTTGGCGATCGCCAGCGCCTCGGGGTCGCCGTCGGTGAGCACCCACGAACCGTCCGGGGTGATGCCGACCGCGACCACCTCGAACCGCTCCGGGTCGAGGTTGCGCAAGATGCTGCCCGCCGAGACGCAGGAAATGGCGTGCTCGTTGCTGCGTCCGCCGAAGATGACCGCGACCCGCACCCGCCCCTGACGGGACGTATCGGACGACGAGCGGGCGTTCACAACCTAGAGAGGCTACCGGCTGGCGCAGCGGTGCTGGTTACGAGCTCATTCCGGCTTGGTGCTGCGCCCCAAGAGCAACGCCATCGCCTGATCCACCGACAGCCCCTTATGGCAGACCCGGTGCACCGCTTCGGTCAGGGGCATCTCGACGTCGTAACTCGAGGCCAGCGCCAGCACCGACTCGCACGACGTCACCCCTTCGACGACATGGCCGTCGCGGGCGCGCATGGCAGCCTCCAGGGTCTGGCCCCGCCCCAGCGACTCGCCGAAGGTGCGGTTGCGCGAATGCGGCGAAGTGCAGGTGGCGACCAGGTCACCGACGCCGGCCAGGCCGGCCAGCGTCGCACCTTTGCCGCCGACCGCGATGCCGAGTCGCATGATCTCGGCCAGACCGCGGGTAATGATCGCCGCCGCGGTGTTCTCTCCCAGCCCTACTCCGGCTGCCATCCCGCAGGCCAGCGCGATGACGTTCTTGCACGCACCGCCGATCTCGGTGCCGATGACGTCGGCATTGGTATACGGCCGGAAGTATCCGGCGTTCAGCATGCGCTGCACGGCAACCGCGCGTCCGGAATCGCTGCAGGCGATGACGGTGGCAGCCGGCTGCCCGGCGGTGATCTCGCTCGCCAGGTTCGGCCCCGATATCACCGCGACTTGTGACGGATCGACACCCGTCACGTCGACGATGACCTGGCTCATCCGCATCAGCGTGCCCAACTCGATGCCTTTGGCAGTGCTGATCAGCGTTGCCCCGGTGGCGAACAGACCGTTCCACTGTTCAAGATTGGCGCGCATCGTCTGCGCGGGCACAGCCAGTAGTACCGTCGTCACCGCGCTGAGCGCTTCTTCGGCGTCGGCGGTGGCCCTGATTCCCGCGGGCAACTGCACGCCTGGCAGATAGTCGGGGTTGCGCAGGCTGGCGTTGATCTCCGCGGCGAGGTCGGGTCGCCGCGCCCACAGCGTCACCTCGCCGCCGGCATCGGCGAGCAGCTTGGCCAGCGCCGTACCCCACGCACCGGCACCCATCACTGTTGTCACGGTGGACATGGTCTGACTGGGCCTCCGTCTGGTGAATGTGCGCTATGTGCCCGGCAACCCAACCTAGCCCAGCGACGATGCAGATTGCGTAGCGATGTGCCGAGGAGCGGGGCAATGGAATGTAGCCCACCGATCGGCACTGGCAGGATGGACTCATGAACGGCAGCAGAGCCGACGGGCACGCAGATGTCGGCCTGATCGTTGCGGTCAAGCGGTTGGCCGCCGCCAAGACTCGGCTGGCACCGATGTTCTCGGCGCCGCAGCGGGAGAGCGTGGTGCTGGCCATGCTGGTCGACACCCTGACCGCGGCGGCCAGGGTGAGCGCGGTTCACCGCATCACCGTCGTCACCCCTGACGACGTGGCGGCCGCAGCCGCGATCGAACTCGGCGCCGACGTGCTGTCCGACCCGACGCCGGCCGACCACCCGGATCCACTGAACAACGCGATCGCCGCCGCCGAACGGGCGGTATCCGAGTCGGTTCCGAATATCATTGTGCTGCAAGGTGATCTGCCGGCACTCCAGACGCACGAGCTCGCGGAGGCGGTCGCAGCCGCGCGTCAGCACAAGCGGAGCTTTGTCGCCGACCGACTGGGCACGGGCACAGCGGCTCTATGCGCGTTCGACACCCCACTCGATCCGCGATTCGGGCCGGATTCCTCAGCGCAACACCGACTTTCAGGGGCGGTCGAACTCACCGGCCGGTGGCCCGGATTGCGCTGCGACATCGACACACCCGATGACTTGGCCCTCGCGCGTCGCCTCGGACTCGGACCGGCCACCAGTCGTGCGGTAACCGAACCATCGTCCCGCCCGCGGTAACGAACGGTGAACAGCTCCTCAACGGCACATGGATGCGCGCCGGTGGGTGGCAGCAGCGCCTATAGATGAGGAATGATCGCAGGGGTGACCGACATCGAAGCTCCGGACACCGCAACCAACGACGGGCCGCCTTCGTGGCAGTCCGCCGACTCTGCTCCGGGAGCCCCGCCCGCAACGACAGCCGCTGCGGTCGACAACCCGCTTCCCGCTGACCGCTATCTCAACCGCGAACTGAGCTGGCTGGATTTCAATTCGCGAGTTCTGGCTCTGTCCGAGGACACCTCGCTGCCGCTGCTGGAGCGGGCGAAGTTCCTGGCGATCTTCGCCTCTAACCTCGACGAGTTCTACATGGTCCGGGTCGCCGGGTTGAAACGGCGTGACGAGATGGGCTTGTCGGTGCGCTCCGCGGACGGCCTGACCCCGCGCGAGCAGTTGCGCCGGATCGGCGAGCAGACCCAGAAGATCGCCACCCGGCACGCTGAGGTTTTTCTGAACTCGGTGGAGCCCGGGCTGGCCAAGGAAGGCATCCACATTGTGACGTGGGCCGATCTGGACCACGCCGAACGTGACCGGCTCTCGACGTACTTCACCGAACAGGTCTTCCCGGTCCTGACACCGCTGGCGGTGGATCCCGCTCACCCATTCCCGTTCGTCAGCGGCCTGAGCCTGAATCTCGCAGTGACGGTCAAGCGGCCCGACGACAGCGGTCAGCATTTCGCGCGAGTCAAGGTGCCCGACAACGTCGATCGCTTCGTCGAGCTCGACGACCGCGACGGCTCGGGCGAATCGGCCGGCAAAGAAGTCCGCTTCCTGCCGATGGAGGAGCTGATCGCAGCCTTCCTGACTGCCCTGTTCCCGGGCATGGAAATCGTTGAGCACCACGCATTTCGGATAACCCGCAACGCCGATTTCGAGGTCGACGAGGATCGCGACGAAGACCTGTTGCAGGCACTGGAGCGCGAGCTGGCCCGTCGTAGATTCGGATCGCCGGTGCGCCTCGAGGTGGCCGACGACATGACCGAGCACATGCTGGAGCTGCTACTGCGAGAGCTCGACGTTCACCCCGGCGACGTCATCCAAGTGCCGGGCCTGCTTGATCTTTCGTCACTGTGGCAGATTTACGGTGTCGACCGCCCGGCGTTGAAGGACCCGGCGTTCGTTCCGGCGACCAGCCATGCGTTCGCCGACCGTGAGACTCCGAAGAGCATTTTCGCGACACTGCGCGAGGGTGACGTCCTGGTTCACCATCCCTACGACTCGTTCTCCACCAGCACTCAACGCTTCATCGAATTGGCTGCCGCCGACCCCAACGTGCTGGCCATCAAACAAACGCTGTATCGCACCTCGGGTGATTCACCGATCGTGCGGGCACTGATCGAAGCCGCCGCGGCCGGAAAGCAAGTCGTCGCGCTGGTCGAGATCAAAGCCCGGTTCGACGAACAAGCCAACATCAAGTGGGCCCGTGCGCTCGAGCAGGCGGGAGTCCATGTGGCCTACGGCCTCGTCGGCTTGAAAACGCACTGCAAAACATGTCTGGTGGTGCGGCGCGAGGGCTCGACGATCCGGCGTTACTGCCACATCGGGACCGGTAACTACAACAGCAAGACGGCCAGGCTGTATGAGGACATCGGTCTGCTGACTGCCGATCCCGACATCGGCGCAGACCTCACCGATCTGTTCAACACGTTGACGGGCTATTCACGAAAGGTTTCCTATCGCAACCTGTTGGTCGCGCCGCACGGTATCCGCGTCGGCATCATCGAACGCATCAACCGGGAGATCACCGCGCATCAGGAAACCGGTAACGGTCACATCCGGTTGAAGATGAACTCCCTTGTCGACGAGCAGATCCTCGATGCGCTGTACCGCGCGTCGCAGGCCGGCGTGCGCATCGAGGTCGTGGTGCGAGGAATTTGTGCACTCCGCCCGGGGGTCGAAGGTTTCTCGGAAAACATCACTGTGCGCTCAATTCTCGGACAGTATCTCGAGCATTCGCGGATCTTCAACTTCCGCGCCATCGATGAATTCTGGATTGGCAGCGCCGACATGATGCACCGCAACCTCGATCGGCGAGTCGAAGTGCTGGTTCAGGTCAAGGATCCTCGACTGACCGCACAACTCAACGACATCTTGGAATCGGCGTTGGACCCCGCCACGCGCTGTTGGGAACTGAGGCCGGACGGACAGTGGGACGCGTTGCCGAAAGCCGGTCACACGGTTCGCGACCACCAGGTGTCGTTGATGGATCAGCACCGTAGTTCCTGACCAGGCTTAGCCCTGACTTGTGGCCGAAGGGCCTATGGTCCCGAATTGACCTGCAGGAGTTCAGGTGTCGACACAGTCCTCGTCGGGTCGCTCGACGGGCAAAATCGTTTACGCTGCCGGCGGGGTGCTGTGGCGGCCCGGGCACAGCGAGTCCGCGCCTGAGGTCGCGGTCATCCACCGCCCGAGGTACGACGACTGGTCACTGCCGAAGGGCAAAGTCGATCCCGGCGAGACCGAGCCGGTCACCGCGGCGCGCGAGGTGCTCGAAGAGACCGGCCACCATGTGCAACTCGGCCGTCGGATAGCCACGGTGAGCTATCCGATCGAGCCGCGCACCAAGAAAGTGCAGTACTGGTCGGCGCGAAGCCTCGGTGGCAGTTTCGCACCGAACAATGAGGTCGACGATCTGGTCTGGCTGCCCGCCCTTGCCGCCCTGAAGAAGGTGTCGTACGCCTACGACCGAAAGGTGTTGCGACGGTGGGCTAAACACCCGGCCGATACCCAGTCGGTTTTGATAGTCCGGCACGGCACCGCAGGCAGCAAGTCCCGTTTCTCGGGCGACGACAAGATACGACCGTTGGACAAGAAAGGCAGGGCACAGGCCGAGGCGCTTGTGGCACAGCTGTCGGCTTTCGGGCCTACCGATGTGTACGCCGCTGATCGCGTCCGGTGTCATCAGACCGTCGAACCCTTGGCCGAAGAGTTGGGCGTCATCATCGGCAATGAGACGACGCTGACCGAAGAGGCTTACGCGGACAACCCCAAGCGTGGCCGCCGGCGAATTCTGAGTATTGCCGGCTCACATCCCACGCCGGTGATCTGCACGCAAGGCAAGGTGATTCCGGACCTGATCGCGTGGTGGTGCGAGCGCGACGGGGTACGGCCGGACAAGTCCCGCAATCGCAAGGGCAGCACCTGGGTGCTGTCGCTGGTGGACGGGCACCTGATAGCAGCTGACCACATGGGCAGCGCCCTGGCCGCCAACGTGATGATCTAGCACGCAAATTCGCCGCGGAGGGCCGGTGAGGCGACTCCGCGGCGAATCTACGGTGTGCTGTGTTGTGCGATTACCGGCGGCCGCGCTTGGCCGGAGCCTTCTTCACTGCGGCTTTCTTGGCCGGCGCCCGCTTGGTTGCGGCCTTCTTGGCCGGAGCCTTCTTCACGGCTGCCTTGGTAACCCGCTTGGTTGCGGCCTTCTTGACCGGAGCCTTCTTCACTGCGGCCTTCTTGACCGGAGCCTTCTTGACGACGGCTTTCTTCACCGGCGCCTTCTTCGCGGCCGGAGCCTTCTTGGCCGGAGCCTTCTTCACTGCCGCCTTCTTCGCCGGCGCCTTCTTTGCCGCCTTCTTCGCTCCAGTTGCCACGACGCCTCTCTTTACTGCGGGTCCATCGGCTGGGAGACGCTGCGCGCCAGACACAACCGCTTTGAATTGTGCGCCGGGCCTGAAGGCAGGCACGGAGGTCGGCTTGACTTTCACCGTCTCGCCGGTGCGCGGGTTACGGGCGACACGGGCCGCACGGCGCCGCTGCTCAAAAACACCGAATCCGGTAATTGTGACGCTCTCACCCTTCTGCACCGCGCGCACAACGGTGTCTACGAAATTCTCGACGGCGGCGGTCGCATGCCGACGATCCGTGCCCAATTTCTCAGTGAGCACATCAATGAGCTCTGCCTTGTTGACCATACAAACCCTCCGAAGCTAGCGGCCCTCTTTGGACCGACTAGCAAACACGGTAAACCCTCAAGTGCCTGATTTCCAAGAGCCACGCGCAATTTCAATGGCTCACGGCGAACTTTTTAGGAATCCGGTTGCCGCCCTTGGTCGGTGGAGCGGCCGTCGAATACGGCTCTGCGACGCCGGAAATTCGGCGCCGATCAAGTGGTTAGACAGTGGGCAACGTCGTCGGTTTCCAGCTTGGGCGCCCCGCCTCGAATTCTTCGATCTGATCCTGTTTCCGCAGCGTAAGGGCTATGTCATCAAGCCCCTCGGCCAGGCGCCAGGCGGTGTAATCGTCAATCGTGAACGGCACCACCACCGTTCCCGCCGTGACGTTCCGATCTTGAAGATTGACAGTCAGTTCCAGTCCAGGGCTGCCTTCGATGAGCTTCCATAAAAGTTCGACATCATCTTGAGCAACTTCGGCCGCCAGCAGCCCGGCCTTCCCCGCATTGCCGCGAAAAATGTCGCCGAAGCGCGATGAGATCACCACCCGGAAGCCGTAGTCCATGAGCGCCCAGACCGCGTGCTCGCGTGAGGATCCGGTGCCGAAATCGCGTCCGGCGACCAGTATCGAACCCCTGTCGAATGGGCTGAGATTGAGCACGAAAGACGGCTCGGTCCGCCAGGATGCGAACAATCCGTCCTCGAAACCTGTTCGCGTCACACGTTTCAAATAGACCGCGGGAATGATCTGGTCGGTGTCGACATTGGACCGCCGCAGCGGTACTCCGATGCCCGTGTGGGTGTGAAAGGCGTCCATTCGTTTTCTTCCTCTCGGTCAGTTCAGGTCGGCCGGGGCGGCAAGTTTCCCGCGCACCGCGGTGGCCGCGGCGACGGCCGGCGAGACCAAATGCGTTCGCCCGCCCTTACCCTGGCGCCCTTCGAAGTTGCGGTTGGACGTCGCAGCGCAGCGCTCCCCCGGCGCGAGCTGGTCGGGATTCATCCCCAAGCACATCGAACAGCCGGCCTGGCGCCATTCCGCGCCTGCGGCGGTGAAGATCTCGCCCAGTCCTTCACTTTCGGCCTCGGCGCGCACCCGCATCGATCCGGGCACGACCAGCATCCGTACACCGTCGGCCACCTTCCGTCCCCGCAAGATTTCGGCTACCGCGCGCAGATCCTCGATGCGGCCGTTGGTGCACGATCCGACGAATACCGTGTCGACGGCGATGTCACGCATCGGCAGGCCGGGCCGAAGGTCCATGTACGCCAGCGCTTTCTCGGCCGCCTGTCGCTCGTTGTCATCGCTCATCAGCTCGGGGTCCGGCACCGTGGCGCCCAACGGCACGCCCTGACCGGGATTGGTGCCCCACGTCACGAACGGAGTCAACGAGGCGGCGTCGAAATGGACTTCGGTGTCGAACTCGGCGCCGTCGTCGGTGCGCAGCTGATCCCAGTACGCCTGCGCCGCATCCCACTGCGCGCCGGTCGGCGCGTGGGGACGGCCGCGCAGGAATTCGTAGGTGGTGGCGTCCGGCGCGATCATTCCCGCCCGGGCCCCGGCCTCGATGCTCATGTTGCAGACCGTCATCCGGGCCTCCATCGACAGCGATTCGATGGCGCTGCCGCGGTATTCGATGACGTGACCCTGTCCGCCGCCAGTGCCGATCTTGGCGATGACCGCGAGAATGATGTCCTTGGCTGTCACGCCGGTCGGCAGCTGTCCGTCGACGTTAACGGCCATGGTCTTGAACGGTCGTAGTGGAAGTGTCTGGGTGGCGAGCACATGCTCGACCTCAGAAGTCCCGATGCCCATCGCCAAGGCGCCGAATGCGCCGTGCGTCGAGGTGTGGCTGTCGCCGCACACGACCGTCATTCCCGGTTGAGTCAGCCCCAACTGCGGGCCGACCACGTGCACGATGCCTTGCTCGATATCGCCCATCGGGTAAAGGCGGACACCGAATTCCGCACAGTTGCTCCGCAGCGTCTCGACCTGTTTGCGCGACGTCGGATCGGCGATCGGCTTGTCGATGTCGATCGTCGGCACGTTGTGGTCTTCGGTGGCGATGGTCAGATCCGTGCGGCGCACCGGCCGATCGGCAAGACGCAGACCGTCAAAGGCCTGCGGGCTGGTGACTTCATGCACCAGATGCAGGTCGATGTAGATCAGGTCGGGTTCGGTGCCACCGCCGGACGCCACCACATGGTCTTCCCAAACCTTCTCCGCCAGAGTGCGCGGGCGCCCAGCGCTGTTGTGGGCTGAAGTATTCGTCACGAGGTCATCCAATTCGTCGATCTCACTATGCGAGACGCTAGTATCTCTCTGTGAGACAGGATAGCGGCATCGGCGTTCTCGACAAAGCTGTGGGGGTGCTGCACACAATCGCGGAATCACCGTGTGGATTGGCCGAATTGTGCGATCGCACCGGCCTGCCCAGGGCTACCGCACACCGCTTGGCGGCAGGTTTGGAAGTCCACCGACTGCTGGCCCGCGACGGCGAGGGCCGCTGGCATCTCGGTCCCGCGGTCAGCGAGCTGGCCGCGAAAGTCAACGACCCGCTGCTGGCGGCCAGCGCAGCCGTACTGCCCCGACTACGCGAAATAACCGGGGAGAGCGTGCAGCTGTACCGCCGCGAAGGCAGTTCACGGATATGCATCGCGGCGCTGGAACCGCCTGCGGGCCTTCGCGATACCGTCCCGGTGGGCGCGCGGTTGCCGATGACGGCCGGGTCCGGCGCCAAGGTCTTGCTGGCCTACAGCGACGACGCCACCCGGACAGCCGTACTGGCGACCGCGAAGTTCAGCGATCGCACACTGAATGAAGTGCGTCGCCGCGGCTGGGCTCAGAGCGCTGCCGAGCGCGAGCCGGGAGTGGCCAGCGTATCGGTGCCGGTGCGCGACGCGAATGGTTCAGTGATCGCCGCCATCTCGGTATCGGGCCCCATCGACCGGATGGGTCGTCGTCCAGGTGCGCGCTGGGCAGCAGATCTGCTCGCCGCCGCGGACGCTCTCACCCGCCGTTTGTGATTCGCACCGCATTGCCCGGCGCCGCAACGTGACCTGACACACTGTCGCCATGGGAACGAACCAGCGCGCGCAGATCGTCATGACCGAGGCGGAGATCGCCGATTTCGTCAACAGCAGCCGTACCGGCACGCTGGCCACCATCGGGCCGGACGGACAGCCGCATTTGACCGCCATGTGGTACGGCGTGGTCGATGGCGAGATCTGGCTGGAAACCAAAGCCAAGTCGCAGAAGGCGGTCAATCTCCTGCGCGACCCGCGGGTCAGCTTCCTGCTCGAAGACGGCCCGACCTACGACACGCTGCGCGGTGTGTCGTTCGAAGGCGTCGCGGAGATCGTGGAAGACCCGGACACCATCTTCCGCGTCGGCGTGAGTGTGTGGGAGCGCTACACCGGCCCGTACACCGATGAGATGAAACCGGCCGTCGACATGATGATGAACAAGCGGGTGGCGGTGCGGATCGTCAGCAATCGCACCCGCTCGTGGGACCACCGGAAGCTGGGAATGCCGCACATGCCGGTGGGCGGCACAACCGCACCTGCCGCCGGCTGAAGCGCAACGGCGGCGCGAGCCTGAAGGATAAGTAGCCCCGATGGGATTCGAACCCACGCTACCGCCGTGAGAGGGCGGCGTCCTAGGCCGCTAGACGACGGGGCCGGAACCGATCCGAGGAGCCAGCATAGCTCACTGCCTGACGCCCACCTAATCGCTAGCAGGCGGAACGACTTTGGAAAAATACTGCTGGGGTACCAGGACTCGAACCTAGAATGGCTGAACCAGAATCAGCTGTGTTGCCAATTACACCATACCCCATTGGCTGCCTAAAACTGCTGGTCAGAACGCTTTCCGCGGAGTGTTCGCGGTCTTGCGGCACTGCTGCCAGTCGTTATGGGCCGTCGAGCAGACTACCAAACAAACACGCCGCCTCTCACGTGCGCCCGACGCGGTCCCGCGCTGACCGACGCGATCAGGCGACGTCGTCGCGGTGACCGGTGTGTGTCGACCTCAGTCCTGCTTCCGCACAACGGGGTTCGACAGCGTCCCGATGCCGGAAATGGTGATGTTGACGATGTCGCCGTCCTCGATCGGTCCCACGCCCGCGGGCGTGCCGGTCAAGATGAGGTCGCCGGGCAGCAAGGTCATCACCGCCGAGATCCACTCCACGATCGCCCCGACGTCGTGGATCATCAGCGACGTGCGACTGTCCTGTTTGATCTCTCCGTTGACCTCGGTACGCAACTCCAGGTCGGCCGGGTCGATGTCGGTGGCGATCCACGGTCCGACCGGGCAGAACGTGTCGTGACCCTTCGCCCGCGTCCACTGGCCGTCGGCCTTTTGCTGATCGCGGGCTGACACGTCGTTGGCGATGGTGTAGCCGAGGATGCTTTCGGCCGCTCGATCAGCCGAAACGTCCTTGCACGGCCGACCGATGACCACAGCCAGCTCGCCCTCGAAATGCACCGGCGATGCGTTGGCCGGCAACCGAATCGGCACGTTGGGTCCGCAGATCGCGGTGTTGGGTTTGAGGAAGATCACCGGATCCGCCGGCACGGGCCCCGTCGCGCCGCCCATCTCAGCGATGTGATCGGCGTAGTTCTTGCCGACACACACGACCTTGCTGGCCAGGATCGGCGATAGCAGTCGCACGTCGGCCAGCGGCCAGGAGCGACCGGTGAATGTCGGGGTGCCGAACGGGTGCTCGGCGATCTCGCGGGCAGTCAGCTCGTCGGGCTCGCCCTCGATGGTGACGAACGCGACGCCGTCGGGACTGGCAATTCGGCCAAGGCGCATTTGCCCGAGCCTACTAAGGACGCTCGGGTGCACACGGCTGGGCCCGGCGTCGCTTTAGCCACAGCGCTCACATCGCTATGCGAGCATGGATCGATGCCGACCCAGCCGGACGACGACGCGGCCCGGCCGCGGGCCGCTGAGGAATCCGGCAATCAAGCCCCGTCGACCGGCGGGGTCGGACCAAGCGCACGTCGACGCTGGGCGATCGTCATCGTCTCGTTGCTGGTGACGGCGAGTGCGTTCGTCTTCATCAACGGCGTCGCGTTCCTGATTCCCGCTCTGGAAGACGATCTGGGCACGCCGCTTGCCGAGGCGGGGTTGCTGTCGTCGATGCCGAGCTTCGGGATGGTGGCGACACTGATTCTGTGGGGTTGGCTGCTCGACCGGGTGGGCGAACGCATCGTCTTGACGGTCGGCAGTGCGCTGACGGCTGCGGCGGCGTACGGCGCGACCACGGTCCATTCGGTGGTCGCGTTCGGGGCGTGGCTCTTCGTCGGCGGTATGGCGGCCGCCAGTTGCAACTCGGCCGGCGGCCGGCTGGTCTCCGGATGGTTTCCGCCCGAACAACGCGGGCTGGCGATGGGCGTCCGCCAGACCGCGCAGCCCCTCGGAATCGCGTTGGGGGCGTTGGTTATTCCGGAACTCGCCGAGCGCAGCCGTTCGGCGACGTCGGGCATGGTCTTCCCGGCCGTGCTGTGCGCGGCGGCGGCGGTGCTCAGCGCCGTGGCCATTGTGGACCCGCCGCGCAAGGAACGGGCTGACGCCACCGAAGAAGAGCTGGCCAGTCCTTACCGCGGTTCGTGGGTTTTACGCCGGATCCACGCCGTCTCAGCGCTGTTGATGGTGCCGCAGACGCTCACTGTGACGTTCATGCTGATCTGGCTGATGGCGAATTACCGGTGCTCGATCATCGCGGCGGGATGCGTTGTGACGGTGTCGCAGGTGCTCGGCGCGGTCGGCCGGATCATGGTCGGCAGGTGGTCGGACCGGATCGGCTCGCGGTTGCGTCCGGTCCGCGTGATGGCCATCGCGGGTGTCCTGATCATGGCCGGGTTGGCGGTCGCCGATCATCTGCGGTTGTTCATCGCCATTCCGTTGATGGTCGCGGTGGCGGTTGTCTCGATGCTCGACAACGGGCTGGAATCCACCGCGATCACCGAGTACGCCGGCCCGTTCTGGAGCGGGCGGTCGCTGGGCCTGCAGAACACCTATCAGCGGCTGATGGCCGCTGGCGCGCCACCGGTACTCGGCGACGTGATTGCCGGATCCGGTTATCCCCTGGCGTTTGCGTTGTGTGGGCTCTTCCCGCTACTGGCGGTGCCGATCGTGCCGACCAAGACGCTGCCACCGGGCCTGGAGACTAGAGCCCGGACGCAATCCTTTCGCCGACTTCGACGGTGGATAGCTGTTCAGTCGGGCGACTGGCCAGATGGGACGCCACGGCCCGGTCCACTCGCGCGGCGGCAGCGTCTTCGCCGACGTGGGAAAGCAGCAGCGCCACCGACATAACGGCGGCGGTCGGATCAGCGATCCCCTTCCCGGCGATGTCGGGCGCACTACCGTGCACGGGCTCGAACATCGACGGATTGGTCCGGGTCGCGTCGATGTTTCCGCTGGCCGCCAACCCGATACCGCCGCAGACAGCGGCGGCCAGGTCGGTGATGATGTCGCCGAACAGGTTGTCGGTGACGATCACGTCGAAACGTCCCGGATCGGTCACCAGGTGGATGGTCGCGGCGTCGACGTGCTGATAGGCCACCTCGACCTCCGGGTATTTCTCGCCGACCTCCTGCACCGTTCGCGACCACAGTGATCCGGCGAACGTCAGGACGTTGTTCTTGTGCACCAGGGTCAGATGCTTGCGCCGGTGCTGAGCGCGCTCGAAAGCGTCTGCCACCACACGGCGAACGCCGAACGCCGTGTTGATGCTGACCTCGGTGGCCACCTCATGGGGGGTGCCGACGCGGATCGCGCCACCGGTCCCGGTGTAGGGCCCCTCGGTGCCCTCACGGACCACCACGAAATCGATCGCCGGGTCGCCGGCTAACGGGCTGCGCACACCCGGGTACAACCGACCCGGCCGCAGGTTCACGTGGTGGTCCAGTTCGAAGCGAAGACGCAGCAGCAGACCTCGTTCGAGGACCCCGCTGGGCACCGACGGGTCGCCGATCGCGCCCAGCAGGATTGCGTCATGGGCCCGCAGTTCGGGAACCACCGACTCGGGCAGCACCTCACCGGTGGCGTGAAATCGCCTGGCCCCCAGGTCATATTCGGTCTTCTCGACCCCGGGCAGCACCGTGTCGAGAACCTTGACCGCCTGAGCGACGACCTCGGGCCCGATGCCGTCGCCCGGGATGACCGCGAGTTTCACGACAGGTCAACCACTTCGAGTTTGTTGGCCGACACCGACGACCTGATCTCGTCGCGAACATCGGCGGGGATGTCGCGATCGACCCGCAGCAGGATGGTGGCGGCCGGGCCCTCGGCGTCCTCGGAGAGTTGTGCGGCCTGGATGTTCACCCCGGCGGTGCCGAGCAGCGTGCCGATCTTGCCCAGCGCCCCAGGCTGATCGGCGTAGTTGATGACGAGATAGACACCCTCGGCACGCAGGTCGAAGTTGCGACCGTTGATTTGGACGATCTTCTCCACCTGCTGCGGACCGGACAGCGCACCGGCAACGTTGACGACCGAACCGTCTGCGGCGACGGCGCGCACGTCGACCACGCTGCGGTGGTTGGGACTTTCGGTGGCGGTACTGATGTCGGCGGCCACGCCGCGTTCTTCGGCGATCGCCGGGGCGTTGACGAACGTCACCTGGTCCTCGATCACCGCCGAGAACAGGCCGCGCAGAGCCGAAAGCCGCAGTACCTCAACGTCTTCACCGGCCAGCTCGCCGCGCACCTGCACCGACAGCGACGTCGGCAGCTCGTCGCTGAGCGCACCGGCAAGCACACCGAGCTTGCGGACCAGGTCCAGCCACGGCGCGACTTCCTCACTGACCACGCCGCCGCCGACATTGACCGCGTCGGGAACGAATTCACCGGCCAGGGCCAGCTTCACGCTGGCGGCCACATCGGTGCCCGCACGGTCCTGAGCCTCGGCGGTCGACGCCCCGAGGTGGGGTGTGACGACCACTTGGGGCAGGTCGAACAACGGGCTGTCGGTGCACGGTTCGCTGCCGAACACGTCGATGCCCGCGGCCCGAACGTGGCCACTGGTGACCGCTTCGGCCAGCGCCGCCTCGTCGACCAGCCCGCCGCGCGCGGCGTTGACGATGATCACACCCGGCTTGGTCTTGGCCAGCGCCTCTTTGTCGATCAAGCCGGCGGTCTCGGGCGTCTTGGGCAGGTGCACGGAAATGAAGTCCGCCCGGCCCAGCAGATCCTCGAGGGTTAGCAGCTCAATGCCCAACTGCGCCGCCCGCGCCGCCGATACATAGGGGTCGTAGGCCACGATGTGGGTGCCGAAGGCCGCCAACCGCTGAGCGACCAGCTGTCCGATCCGTCCCAAGCCGACCACTCCGACGGTCTTGCCGAAGATCTCGGTGCCGTTGAACGACGACCGCTTCCAGGTGTGTTCGCGCAGCGAGGCATCGGCCGCGGTGATCTGACGGGCCGCCGACAGCAGCAACGCCACCGCGTGTTCGGCGGCACTGTGGATGTTCGACGTCGGCGCATTGACAACCAGCACACCGCGTTCGGTGGCGGCGTCCACATCGACGTTGTCCAGTCCGACGCCGGCGCGCGCGACGATCTTGAGCTTGGGCGCGGCGCTCAGCACCTCGGCGTCGACGGTCGTGGCCGAACGGACCAGCAGCGCGTCGGCCTCGGGCACCGCCGCCAGCAGCTTCTCGCGGTCGGGGCCGTCGACCCAGCGGACTTCAACCTGGTCACCGAGGGCGTCGACGGTTGATTGGGCAAGTTTGTCAGCGATCACAACAACAGGCAGGCTCACGCGGACAGCCTAATGGTCGCGGTTGTGCCGGATCGCAGAGCCTATGACTGTCGGTACCCGGGTGAATCCTGTCAGCAAGCACGACGACAGGAGAAAACCCCATGTGCTGGAAATGCGATCACCCGGATTCCACCGTGCAGGAGTGGCTGGAGCTCATCTACGAGAAGGTGAAAGAGAACGGTTGGGTCGTGCAATACGTCACCGGCCGCTCGCCTTTCGCGTACACGATCGGTTTGCATGAGCGAGGCCTGCCCGAGCTGCTGGTGACGGGGATGCCGCACCAGCGGGCGAACCTCGTGCTCAATTCCGTCGCCAAGTATCTCCTCGACGGTGGACGGCCGGTGCCGGGTGAGCGGATGCTGATCGGCGGTGAGCTCTTGCTCGATTTCGTCCAGGTGCAACACCCGATCGCCCACTTGAAATTCGCGTACTCGATCTACGGCCCCGATCTGCGGGCTCTCCAGCTGGTCTGGCCTGACGACCACGGGCATCGTCCGTGGTGCGCGGAATTCGCCAACGACGGGGTCCGCCAGCCGGTGTTCGGTGTCCGAGTCGACCCACCGGAGCATCCGCCATTGCCTACGATGACCCGGTGACGAACCTGGCGATCATTTACTACTCGGCGACCGGCCATGGCACGACGATGGCCAAGTATGTCGCCGCGGCGGCTGAGGCGGCGGGCGCCGACGTCCGGGTGCGACACGTCGCCGAAACTCACGATCCGGCATCGTTTGCGCAGAATCCGGCTTGGACCGCCAACTACGAGGCCACCAAAGATCTTCCCTTGGCCACCGGTGACGACATCGTGTGGGCCGATGGCGTGATCTTCGGAACGCCCACCCGGTTCGGCTCCCCCGCAGCCCAATTCCGCACCTTCATCGATTCCCTGGGCGGGCTGTGGGCTGACGGCAAACTTTCCGACAAGGCGTATGCGGCCTACACCTCCTCCAACACCGCACACGGCGGCCAGGAGACGACGCTGCTGTCGCTTTACATCACCTTGATCCATTGGGGCGGCATCATCGTGCCGCCGGGTTACACCGACCCGTCGAAGTTCGTCGACGGCAACCCTTATGGCGCCAGCCTGGTCAGCACCCACGACAACATCGACGACATCAGCGCTACGACCATCGCGGCCCTCGAGCATCTGGCCCGCCGAGTGGTGAAGTTCGCCGGGCGCCTGGCGGGTTGAACGCCAAATCGACGTTAGCGCGACGACACGCCGGGCGGTTTCAAGGTTTGGTTGCAACAGTGGTTTCTGTTGTGGTTGACAGTAGTGCGTTGAGGCGGTTGGTGGGGTTATCCCAGCCGAACCGTTTTCGTGGTCGGCCGTTGAGTTCGTCAGCGACGTAGCTGAGGTGTTCGGCCGAGTGAATCGAGAGATCGGTTCCCTTCGGAAAGTATTGCCGCAAAAGCCCGTTGGTGTTCTCGTTGCTTCCCCGCTGCCAGGGCGAGTGTGGGTCGCAGAAGTAGACCTCGATGCCCGCGTCGATGCTGATCCGGGCGTGCTGAGCCATCTCGTGACCCTGATCCCACGTCACGGTACGACGCAGTGTGGGCGGTAATTCTTTGATCGCAGCGATCATGGCGTCAGCGACGACCTCGGCTGAGCGGGTGTCGGGCAGGTGCAGGAGGCGGACGAATCCGGTGGAGCGCTCCACCAGCGTGCCGATCTGGGAGGCTTGATCCTTACCGATGATCAAATCTCCTTCCCAGTGCCCAGGTACGGCTCGATCGTCTGCTTCGGCGGGGCGCTCAGAAACGTTGATCATGCCCGGAATGCGGCCACGGCGATCGCCGCCACGAGACCGACGGCGCGGTTTGCGCAACGCACGGCCGGTGCGCAGACACGTAGTCAACTCACGGCGCAGCTCGCCGCGTCCTTGCACGTAGAGCGCTTTATAGATGGTTTCGTGGGACACCTGCATCTCCGGGCGATCAGGATAGGTCGTGGCCAACACCCCGGCGATTTGTTCGGGGCTGTACTTCTTGACCAACAACGCTTGCACCTGCGCGCACAACGCCGGACAGCGGGCTAGCTTGCCGGCCTTAGGTCGCCGGGCACGCGCCTCGGTGCGCTGCTGAGCCAACGACGCTGAATACCCCGATCGAGCATCCCAGCCGCCCCGGTTGGCTCCGAACCGGTGCAACGCCCGATACCGGCCAGGGGCCATCCGGGTACGGCCGTTCTTCTCGATCTCGCGCATAACCGTCGAAGGAGCACGCCCCAACCCGCGTGCGATCGAACGAATCGACTCACCCCGCGCGGTGCCGATCATGATCCGCTCGCGCTCCAACAACGACAGCCGAGGCCGCGTGACACCTTGAGCCACTTGCATACGTGGATTCACACCACCGAATCTGCGGAACCACTCCAGCCCACAGGTCGCCGACACGCCGACCATTACTGCCGCATCCTCAGTAGACCAACCCGCGGCTACTAAATCCCAAAATCGACGCTGCACCGACACCAAAGACCAATGGCGCATAACACCCCTAATCGCGAAGTGTTGCAACCATCCTTTTAACCCAAGCCGAAACTTGTCGCGCTAACGTCGATTTCGACGAAGCTTGGAGCTAGGCGGTCTCGGTGATCGGCCGGTCGACCCAGCTCATCAGGTCGCGCAGCTTCTTGCCGGTGACCTCGATCGGGTGTTCGGCGTTCTCCTTGCGCAACTGCTCGAGCTGCTTGTTGCCACCCTCGACATTGGCGACGAGCTTCTTGGTGAAGTCGCCGCTCTGGATGTCGCGCAGGATCCCGCGCATCCGCTCCTTGGTGTCGGCGTCGATGACCCGCGGACCCGACAGGTATCCGCCGAATTCGGCGGTGTCGGACACCGAGTAGTTCATCCGCGCGATGCCGCCCTCGTACATCAGGTCGACGATCAGCTTGAGCTCGTGCAGCACCTCGAAGTAGGCCATCTCCGGCGGGTAGCCCGCCTCGACCATCACGTCGAAACCGGTCTTGACCAATTCCTCTGTGCCACCGCACAACACGGCCTGCTCGCCGAACAGGTCGGTCTCGGTCTCGTCTTTGAAGGTCGTCTTGATGACACCGGCGCGGGTGCCGCCGATGGCCTTGGCGTAGGACAGCGCCAACGCCTCACCGTTGCCGGTCGGGTCCTGGTCGACGGCGATCAGCGCGGGCACGCCCTTGCCGTCGACGAACTGACGACGCACCAGGTGACCGGGTCCCTTCGGCGCGACCATGGCGACGGTGACGTTGCCGGGCGGCTTGATCAGGTCGAAGTGGATGTTGAGGCCGTGGCCGAAAAACAGCGCGTCGCCGTCCTTCAGGTTCGGCTCGATGTCGTTCGCGAAGATCTCGGCCTGCGCGGTGTCGGGCGCCAGCAGCATGATGACGTCGGCCCACTTGGCGACCTCGGCAGGAGTGTCGACCTCCAGGCCCTGCTCCTCCACCTTGGCCCGCGACTTCGAGCCCTCCTTCAGCCCGACGCGGACCTCAACTCCGGAGTCGCGCAGGCTCAGTGAGTGCGCGTGCCCCTGGCTGCCGTATCCGATGACGCCGACTTTGCGCCCCTGGATGATCGACAGGTCTGCATCGTCGTCGTAGAACATCTCCAAAGCCACTGTGAATATCTCCTTCTCTTCAGGCTTTTCGATTGGGTGAGTTGGTTATTTAGCTGTACTGATTCCGCGCGGTCCGCGGGATAGCGAGACGATGCCCGACTGGACGATCTCGCGGATACCGAACGGCTCGAGCACCCGCAGCAGCGCTTCGAGCTTGCCGCGGTCGCCGGTGACCTCGATGGTCAGCGACTCCGGTGATACGTCGATCACCTTGCCGCGGAACAGGTTCACCGCTTCGATCACCTGACTTCGGGTACCGGCGTCGGCGCGGACTTTGATCATCGCCAGCTCGCGAGCCACCGAGTTGTCATCGTCCTGCTCGATGATCTTGATGACGTTGATGAGCTTGTTGAGCTGCTTGGTGATCTGCTCGAGCGGCGTGCTCTCGGCGGAGACCACGATCGTCATCCGCGACATGTCCTTCTGTTCGGTGGCGCCCACGGCCAGCGACTCGATGTTGAACCCGCGACGGGAGAACAGCGCCGCCACGCGGGCCAGCACACCGGGCTTGTCTTCCACCAGCACCGAAAGGGTGTGCGTCCTCGTCGATCCGGTCATCACGCGTGCCCTTCGGTTTCGTCGTCGAACAGTGGACGAATGCCGCGGGCGGCCTGGATCTCGTCGTTCGACGTCCCCGCGGCGACCATCGGCCACACTTGCGCGTCCGCGCCGACGATGAAGTCGATGACCACCGGGCGGTCGTTGATGGCCCGCGCCTGGTTGATCACGTCGACGACGTCTTCCTCACGCTCGCAACGCAATCCGACGCATCCCAGCGCCTCCGCCAGCTTGACGAAGTCCGGGATGCGGCGCGAGTGTGTGGCCAGGTCGGTCTGCGAATACCGCTCCTCGTAGAACAGCGTCTGCCATTGCCGGACCATGCCGAGGTTGCCGTTGTTGATCAATGCGACCTTGATCGGGGCGCCTTCGATGGCGCAGGTGGCCAACTCCTGGTTGGTCATCTGGAAGCAACCGTCGCCGTCGATCGCCCACACTTCGGCTTCGGGGCGGGCGAACTTGGCACCCATGGCCGCCGGGATGGCGAAGCCCATGGTGCCCAAACCGCCGGAGTTGAGCCAGGTTCGGGGCTTCTCGTAGGAGACGAACTGCGCGGCCCACATCTGGTGCTGGCCGACCCCGGCGACGTACACGGCGTCCGGCCCCGCGATCTCACCCAGCTTCTCGATCACGTACTCCGGGCTCAGGCTGCCGTCACTCTGCGGGCCGTAGCTCAGCGGGTAGGTCGCCTTCACATCGTCGAGGTACGCCCACCACTCGGCAATGTCCGAGACTTCGGAGCCGCCGTCCCGGTCGTGACGCAGCGCCTCGATCAACGCGGTGATGACGGCTTTGACGTCACCGACGATCGGCACGTCGGCGTGCCGGTTCTTGCCGATCTCGGCGGGGTCGATGTCGGCGTGGATGACCTTGGCCTCCGGGGCGAACGAGTCCAGCTGCCCGGTGACACGGTCGTCGAAGCGGGTGCCCAACGCGATCAACAGGTCGCTGCGCTGCAGCCCTGCCACCGCGGCCACCGTGCCGTGCATCCCGGGCATGCCCAGGTGCTGACGGTGGCTGTCCGGGAACGCGCCGCGGGCCATCAGCGTGGTGACGACCGGAATACCGGTCAGCTCAGCCAATTCCCGCAGCTGTTCGGTGGCCTCACCGCGGATGACGCCGCCGCCGACGTAGAGCACGGGTCGGTGCGCCGCGGCGATCAGCTTGGCGGCCTCGTGGATCTGACGGTTGTGCGGCTTGGTGTTCGGCTTGTAGCCGGGCAGGTCCATCCGCGGCGGCCAACTGAATGTGCACGGCGCTTGCAGCACGTCCTTGGGGATGTCGACCAGCACCGCGCCCGGGCGTCCGCTGGCGGCGATGTAGAACGCCTCGGCCAGCACCCGTGGGATCTCGTCGCCGTCGCGAACCAGGAAGTTGTGTTTGGTGATCGGCATCGTAATGCCGGAGATATCGGCCTCCTGGAAGGCATCCGTCCCGATCAGCGAGCGCCCGACCTGCCCGGTGACAGCGACCACCGGAATGGAGTCCATCTGGGCGTCGGCCAACGGCGTCACCAGGTTGGTGGCACCGGGACCCGACGTCGCCATCATCACGCCGACCTTGCCGGTGGCGTGGGCGTAGCCGCTCGCCGCGTGGCCGGCGCCCTGCTCGTGGCGAACCAGGACGTGGCGCAGCTTCTTCGAGTCGAACAGCGGGTCGTAGACCGGCAGCACGGCGCCGCCGGGGATCCCGAAGATGACGTCGACGTCGAGTTCCTCCAGCGACCGGATCACCGACTGTGCGCCGGTAAGTTGTTCGGGTGCAACATGTTTCGGCCGGATAGTCGGCGGCTTGGCGGCCGACTTCGCCGCGTCCGTGGCGATCCGGGCCACGTCCTGCGACGCCGGTGTGGAAGTCGGCGCCTGGGGCCCGGACTGCGATCTGGTAGGTGCGCTCACGAGGTTCTCTTGTCCTTCTTGGTCCTGTGCATGCTCTGGAAAACCGGTAGGCAACAAAAAACCCCCGTCAGCTAGCTGCTGTACGAGGGTTGCGCGTTGGTGTGCTTGATCAGTCAGGCACCAACGCGCCGACCTACTACGAGCATTCCAGTGGTAATCACGGTTCCCGAGGGTAGGCCCCGAACTGGTCAAACGTCAAATCCCGGCGGTGTCGAGACCCGGTTCAGGCGTCGGTGCCATGATGCATGCATGGCAGGCGAATCACCACAGGAAACGGCACCCGCGCCGCCGGTGGTGCTCGACATTTCACCGATGGCGCACTTCGCGGTGGGCTTCTTCGCCCTCGGCCTGCTCATCCCGGTGCTGACCTGGCCGCCGACCGCTCCCCTGCTGATCATCCCGGTGTTGTTGTCGGCGTTGATCGTTCGGCTGCGCACCCAGGCCGATCACGACGGGGTGACCGTGCGCACGCTGCTCGGCAGTCAGTCGGTTCGGTGGGAGGACATCGAGGGGCTGCGGTTCAACAGAGGATCGTGGGCGCGCGCGCAGCTCAAAAGCGGGCGCGAACTGCGGCTACCCGCGGTGACCTTCGCCACGCTGCCGCAGCTGACCCAGGCCAGCGACGGCCGGGTCCCCAACCCGTATGCGGCTTAGCGCACCGGGTTGCTGCCGTTGAGCACTATCCACAGCGCCACCCCGGCGCCGATCCCGACCAGCAGTGCGGCAAACGACCCGATGAACGGGCGCCGCGCCCAGCCACGGCCGGCGTCGAAGCCGTAGCGTCCGGGGCCGACCAGGATGACGGCGGCCGCCATCACGATCAGGCTGATCTCGTATTCGTGCCCGTCCGGCAAGAAATACGGAAACGACCTGCTGTGCTGGGCCGACATGCCGGCGAGCACGCCGTTGATCAGGTAGGCCAGCGCTCCGGCGGCGGCAATCGGGGTGAACAGCCCCAACACCAGCAGCACTCCCGCGGCGATCTCACCGCCCGCGGCGCAGTAGGTGAGGATGTCCGCGTGCTGGTAGCCGACGTCGGACAGCGAGTTCTTGAACCCCGTCAGACCTTGCCCGCCCCACCAGCCGAAGATCTTCTGCAGTCCGTGCGCGACCAGCACTGCACCAAGGCCGACCCGCAGGACCAGCAGGCCCAGATGCTGGGTCCCGCGACGACTGGCGGCACGCACCCGCTCGTCGTCGAAATGATCCTCGTGTTCAGCGACGCCCTCCGAGCCGAACACCGAATGTCCGCCGGTGGATTGGGGCTGGTAGGGCAACGGCTCCTGCCCGTTCATCACTCCGTATCCCGAGCTCGACGAACGGACGCTGCCGGAGTGGTTCGCGTCGTAATGCGGGATCAGGGTCGTCTCGAAATCGCCTGCATATGTATCCGACGGCAGATCGTCCTCGGGGTCGACCAAGTTCGCTGAGGTCGGTCGCTCCGCAGTTGGCACGGCGGATTGGTCCGGTCGTTGCCAGTGGGTGTCACGGCTTTGACTGCTCACTCGTGCCAGGGTAAAGGCAAATCCCTGCGAATCGGGGATTTGAGCGGCCCTTTCGCTGTTCCGATTCGCGCGTCGTCGGGCGTGGGCAACTGTTTGCGGGCAGACGATAGGGAGACGCGCGGGCACCGCCACGGGCACCGCCGCCGACATATCCGTAATCTGGCAGCATGCGGTTGACGTGGTCGGGGCGGCACAAATCTGCGGTGCTGTGTGCAGCGATGCTCGTTGTCGCAGGTTGTGCCCAGTTCAACGATGCCGCGTCCCAGCCGTTCACCACCGAGCCGGAGCGGCACGCCCCGCCGAGTTCCTCGCCTCCTCCTCCGCCACCGCTGCCCGACAAACCGTTTCCGAAGGAGTGCCCGGCACCCGGAGTGATGCAGGGCTGCCTGGAGTCCACCAGCGGCCTGCTCATGCAACCCGACAGCAAGTCGGCGCTTGTCGCCGAGCGGACGACCGGCGCTGTCAAAGAGGTCTCGGTCAGCGCCGAGCCGAAGGTCAAGACCGTCATACCGGTCGATCCGTCCGGCGACGGCGGGCTGATGGACATCGTGCTCTCGCCGACCTACTCACAGGACAGGCTGATGTACGCCTACATCAGCACGCCCAGCGACAACCGGGTCATCCGTGTTGCCGACGACGATCTGCCGAAGGACATCTTGACGGGAATCCCCAAGGGCGCCATCGGGAATAGGGGCGCGCTGCAGTTCACCAGTCCCACCACGCTGGTGGTGCTGACCGGCGACGCGGGCAACCCGGCGATGGCCAATGACCCGGCTTCGTTGGCCGGCAAGGTGATCCGCCTCGAGGAGCCGACGACCCTGCACCCCGCACCGCCGACCACGGCGTTGAGCGGTATCGGCTCCGGCGGGGGCCTGTGCACCGACCCGGTCGACGGGTCGCTGTATGTTCTCGACCGCTCCCCGACGGCCGACCGGTTACAGCGAATCACCAAGGAATCCAAGGTCTCCACGGTGTGGACGTGGCCCGACAAACCCGGGGTGGCGGGGTGTTCAGCCCTGGACGGCACCGTGTTGGTCAACCTGATCAACACGAAACAAACCGTGGCCGTGCATCTTGCGCAGGGCACCGGTGCGGTCACCGGCCAACCTGACGTGGTTCGCCAGGACACGCACGGACATGCGTGGGCATTGCGGATGTCGCCGGACGGCAACGTCTGGGGTGCGACGGTCAACAAAACCGACGGCGATGCCATGAAACTCGACGATGTGGTGTTCCCGCTGTTCCCGCAAGGCGGCGGTTTCCCGCGGGCCAACGAGGACAAGACCTAGGCTCGCTGGCAGCGTGATTACTGGGTGCGAGAGCCGCTTTCGCGTTCACCTTCGGTGAGAAACTCCTCGACGAGACCGCTGACCAGCGTGGGGTTCTCCAAGCCGGCAAGGTGAGCCACTCCGTCGAGGACCCGCACCGATGAGTTGGGGATGGCATCGGCCATCGCGACCGCGTCGCGCGGCGGGAAGGTCGCGTCTTCGGCACCGCCGACTACGAGCACCGGTGCTGCGATGGTGGACAACAACTCTCGTTGATCGGGCCGTCGCGGAACCACGCTCTTCACCGCCCACGAGGCGGAGGTGACGTTGACCAACGGCATCGCCGACCGCACGTGTGCCACAACATCGGGACGCTCCCGGAGCGACGTCGGACCCAAGAAAGCCTTGAGCACCGATCGGGTCAGAGGCGGCCCGATCTCGCCCCGCCACTGGGCCACCTGAAGCAATACCGCGAACTCGAGCTTCTGGCGGAGACCCGCGCGACCGGCGGTGCAGTTCATCAGCACCGCTCGTCCGACGCGGTCCGGAAAGGTCGCGGCAAAGGTCCCGCCGATCATGCCGCCCCAAGAGTTGCCCACGAAGTGAGCCCGTTCCAGTCCGAGGCCGTCGAGGACGTCGACAACACAGCGGGCACAGTCACCGAAACTGAACAAGCCCGTCAGTGGCTGGCTGCCACCTTGGCCCGGCGGGTCGATCAGCACAACCTGGTGGCCGTCGATGAGCTCAGCGGCCACCCCGTGCCACATGTCTCCCGTCATCAATAGGCTGGGCCAGAACAGGATTGGCTGACCGGATCCTCCGACCTGCACGCGAATTCGCCCGAGTGCGGTGTCCACCGTGCTCTCGTGTAGCTGATCGCTGATGCGGGTCATTGCGCATCACACTACGTGCCTGCACATGAAAGCGAGCAGCTCGGCGGTGTAGCCCCAGACGACTGTCGCGTCGTCGAGCGCCACGCTGGGTCCGCTCCACCCAGGGACCGTGAGCGTGCTCCACCGGTCCGGCTGAGCGATATCACGCAAATCGACCGTCAGTACGCGGCCCGTCTCGGCTGGGTCGGCCGGGCCGATGGGACTGGGCTCGCGCCAATAACCGACAACGGCGGTGACGTCGAATCCCGAGGCGCGAATCACCAGACGGGGCAGCATGATCAAGGGGTCTATCCCGTCGGGATCTACTCCGATCTCTTCGCGTGCCTCCCGCAGTGCGGTCGCCACCGGGCTTGCGTCGAGAGGTTCCCATCCACCACCTGGGAAGCCGATTTCTCCACCGTGGTCGCGCAATTGGCGTGCACGCTGCAGAAGCACCACCGTCGGTCCGTCCTCGGCTGATCCACCAATCAGGATCAAGACCGCCGCCTGGCGAGGGCTCACGTCCACGGCCGCAGGATCATTCGTGCTCAGGTCAGCTGGGGACGCGCCGGCCAATGCCGCCACCATGGTTTCCAGCCAGTGCGGTGCCGCATCTGGGCGGGTCATGCTGTGACCCCGGTCAATCCACTCCTGCAATCGTGCGGCGGCACCGGGATCTGAGCGATGTTGCACTACTTCTGCCTTTGCACGAACACATCTGTTTGTTTCGGGTCAGCAACACGCGTTCACGTATCGGGAAAAGATGTTATCGCCCCGAGAGCGCTCCACTCTTCACTTGCCGCGACGCCCGGGGCTCGGCATGCCCGGTGCGACGACCCTCAGCAAGAGCTCAGGTAGCATTCAGCACCGTTGGAGGCCAAGCGCTGAGGAGATGCCCGTGGAACTCGCCGCTCGTCGTTGGGGCACTGCCGGATTCGCCCTCGCCCTGGCAGGCGCCGGCGCGTTCGCCATCCCGATGATTGCACCTCATCCCGAGCTCGCCGATGTGCAAACCCGCGCCGTGCAGCTTGTCGACGTCAACTGGGACCAGGTGCTGCAAACCGCACTCGCCAATGCCACCGACATCTACGACCATCTCTCCCCCGCGACGTTCGCCGACGTGCAGCAGTTCGCCGCCAACGCACCCGACTACCTCGACGGCACAAGGAACTTCGGCAGCGACCTCACGACGGCTTTCGACGCGGCGACCACTCCGTTCACACCCGTCGATGCCGAGCCGTACATCTACTCCTCGCTCGATCCGACGCCGAGCGATATCAGCATCGACAGTCCCCTTGGGCATCTCTTCGACATTCCGATGCCGGGCAAAGACGGCCTTCTCGACATCCTGACGAACGGGCTCAACGTCGACCTCGGGATCACCTCGATCAACATTCCCGTCCTGTCCGACCTCGTCGGGGCCACGGAAGCCGCCCAGATCGAGCCGTACCTACCCTTTTCGGGATCGCCGCTGAGCGGGATCCTGTGGGGCGGGATCGGCACCATGCTGAGCCCGTACCTTCAGTTCAACGACGACATCACCGGCATCAGCGCAGCACTTGACGGCGCAAACCCCGATTACACGACCGCGTTCGACGATCTCCTGAACATGCCGGCCAATCTCACCAACGCCTTCCTGAACGGGTACGGCGACGTCAACCTCGATACGGTGCTGACCGACTTGGGTATCGCTCCGCCGGATACCGACGCCGTTTTCACTGCCGACCTGGGCGGCCTGCTCAGCCCCGCCGGCTCGCTCATCGACGGCCTCGGCGTAAGCGACACCATCGACGGCGGCCTGGTAGACGCGACACTCAATGTTCCGACCACCGCGGTGGGGCCACTCGCGTCGCTGTTCGAGCAGGACCAAGCGATCGCCGAATCGATCGGCTGGGACGGCGTGGGCCAACCGCTCGCCCATCTGTTCGCCGAATTGACCAGCGCGTTCTAGCTGCAGGCTGCGAGCACCAGTTCGCGCACCCGGGCCGCGTCGGCCTGACCTTTGGTCGCCTTCATCACAGCGCCGACGATAGCGCCCGCGGCCTGGACCTTGCCGCCGCGGATCTTTTCCGCCACATCGGGATTGGCGGCCAAGGCTTCGTCGACCGCGGCTTGGATGAGCGAGTCGTCACGTACCACGGCCAGTCCGCGCGCGGTCATCACCTGCTCGGGGTCACCCTCACCGGCCAACACACCCTCAACGACTTGGCGGGCCATCTTGGTGGTGAGCTTGCCGTCGTCCACCAGCGCCGCCACCGCGGCGACTTGAGCCGGGGTGATCGGCAATTCGTCGAGTTCTATGCCGGCCTCGTTGGCCTTTTGCACCAAGAAGTTGCCCCACCAGGCCTTCGCTTGATCACTGGACGCGCCTTGCTCGACGGTTGCGATGACCAGATCGACGGCACCAGCGTTGACGAGGTCGCGCATCACCTCGTCGGAGATACCCCAGTCCTGCTGAATCCGCTTGCGGCGCAACCACGGCAACTCAGGGATGGTCTGGGCGAGGCGCTCCACCAGGTCACGGCTGGGCGCAACCGGCTCCAGATCGGGCTCGGGAAAGTAGCGGTAGTCCTCCGCGGTCTCCTTGGTCCGACCTGAACTGGTGTAGCCGTCTTCGTGAAAGTGCCTGGTCTCCTGAATGATTCGCCCACCGGACGCTAAGACGGCACCTTGACGGCGCATTTCGTAGCGCACGGCGACCTCGACGCTCTTGAGCGAGTTGACGTTCTTGGTCTCGGTGCGAGTCCCGAATTCAGTTGTACCCGTTGGCTTCAACGACACGTTGGCGTCACACCGCATCGACCCCTGGTCCATACGGACATCGGAGACGTCCAGCGCGCGTAGCAGGTCGCGCAGTGCCGTGACGTACGCGCGGGCAATCTCCGGTGCCCGCTCGGCGGTGCCCTCGATGGGCTTGGTGACGATCTCTATCAGCGGGACGCCGGCGCGGTTGAAGTCGGCCAGTGATGTTGTCGCCCCGGCGATGCGGCCGGTGTCGCTGCCCAGGTGGGTCAACTTGCCGGTGTCCTCCTCCATGTGGGCGCGCTCGATCGCCACCCGATAGGTGGTGCCGTCATCCAGCGGGATATCGAGGTGGCCGTCGACGGCGATCGGCTCGTCGTACTGGGAGATCTGGTAGTTCTTCGGCTGGTCCGGGTAGAAGTAGTTCTTCCGCGCGAACCGGCCCCACGGCGCGATCTGACAGTTGAGCGCCAGTCCGATGCGGATCGCCGATTCCACCGCGGCCTCGTTGAGCACGGGTAGCGAGCCGGGCAGGCCCAGGCACACCGGGCAGACCTGGGTATTGGGCTCGGCGCCGAACTCGTTCGCGCAGCCGCAGAACATCTTGGTAGCGGTGGACAACTCGACATGCACTTCCAACCCCAGCACCGGGTCGTAACGCGCGATCACATCGTCGTAGTCGAGCAGTTCCGCCCCGGACGCCGTCATCGCGTTCGCAGCAGAAGTCATGCGCCGATCCTAATTGGCGGCAGGGGGCGCTGCTTCAGCCGCGTCGCCGCCCGCGATACTCCGGTCGGGCAACAGCACATGATCAAATGGTTTCCGAGAGCTGATCGCCTCGTCGCGCACCGCTCGAAATTCGTCGATGAGTTCTAACGCGAGCCGTCGCAGCTTGATGTTGCTCTTCTGCGATCGCCACTTGAGCAGGTCGAACGCGCCCTTCGGGTCGAGATCGTAGATCAGCATCAGCATGCCCTTGGCCTGCTCGATCACGGCGCGATGCTCGGTGATCTCAGCGACCTTCGCGGTGATGATGTCGTCTTCGGATTCCATCACCCCAGCCGCCTGGAGGTCGTGGTCGTGCCGTCGCGCTCGTCGGCCGACGGCTCTGCCGCGGCCATCCGCGCCCGGCGCAGCCACACCACGGACTTCAGTTGCTCATGGGACTCCGCGCTGGCACGAAGAATCTGCTCCGCGGTGCGACACAGTTCACGTGCCCGACGCTGTTGGACGCGGGCGCGGGCGATGGTGCCCGCGACGTCCGGTTTGACGAGCACTCTGGGCATCGGCCTGCGGGGGCCTTGCCGCCATTCCCAGTCGGCCGTGCGCAGCGCCGTCCGCGCCCGATGCGCCTTCTGCCGGCACGCCGACGAGCAATACACAGCATCAGATCTGGCGCTGAAGCCTGCGCCGCACATCTCACAGGTCAGGGACTCACCCACAGCCGTAACGTTACAGCTATTCCACGAGAGATGCGGTCTGAAAAGGGCTTTGGAGTTTGATCAGCCGAAAAAAGCGGAGGCGTCGTCGTAACGGCTCTGTGGGACCAACTTCAGCTGACGCACCGCATCGGCCAGCGGCACCCGGCCGATGTCCTGACCGCGCAGCGAGACCATCTGCCCGTATTCGCCGGCGTGCGCGGCATCGGCGGCGTTGACGCCGAAGCGGGTGGCCAGCACGCGGTCGTAGGCGGTCGGGGTCCCGCCGCGCTGGACGTGGCCCAGGACGGTCACCCTGACCTCTTTGTTGATCCGCTTCTCGACTTCGTAAGCCAGTTGGTCGGCCACCCCGGTGAACCGCTCGTGACCGAACTCGTCGGTGCCGCCTTTGCGCAGCTCCATCGAGCCTTCAGCCGGTTTGGCGCCCTCGGCGACCACGCAGATGAAGTGCGAATCGCCGCGCTGGAAGCGCCGCTTGACCAATCGACACACCTCGTCGATATCGAAAGGCTGTTCGGGGATCAGCGTCATGTGTGCGCCGGAGGCCAATCCGGCGTTCAGCGCGATCCAGCCGGCGTGCCGACCCATCACCTCAACCAGCATCACCCGCTGGTGTGATTCCGCCGTGCTGTGCAGCCGGTCGATGGCGTCGGTGGCCACCATCAACGCCGTGTCGTGCCCGAATGTCACGTCGGTGCAATCGATGTCGTTGTCGATGGTTTTCGGCACGCCGATGACGGGGACGTTCTCCTCGGAGAGCCAGTGCGCGGCGGTCAGGGTCCCTTCGCCGCCGATCGGGATGAGCACGTCGATGCCGTTCTCGTCCAGCGTCTCCTTGATCTGGTCCAGACCGGCCTTCAGCTTGTCCGGATGGACGCGGGCGGTGCCGAGTACCGTCCCGCCCTTGACCAGTAGCCGGTCATTGCGGTCGTCGTTTTTCAGCTGCATGCGCCGGTTTTCCAGCAGCCCTCGCCAGCCGTCCTGGAATCCGACCACCGACGACCCGTACCGTGCGTCGCAGGTGCGCACCACGGCCCGGATGACGGCGTTCAGGCCTGGACAGTCGCCGCCGCCGGTGAGAATTCCGATCCGCATGTCAACATCTTGCCCCGTGACCGTCCGCGCGGCAGCCGATCAGACCGCCGAGGGCAGCGCTCCGCGCGCGACCTCGTAGGCGGCCGCCACCCGATACAGCCTGTCGTCGGCCAGCGCCGGCGCCATGATCTGCAAGCCGACCGGCAGGTTGTCGTCGTCGGACAAGCCGGACGGAACCGACATCCCACAGTGGCCGGCCAGGTTGAGCGGCAGCGTGCACAGGTCGAACAGATACATCGCCAGCGGGTCATCGACCTTCTCCCCCAACGGGAACGCGGTCGTCGGCGTCGTCGGCGAGATCAGTACGTCGACCGATTGATACGCCGCGTCGAGGTCATGCGCGATCAGCGTGCGCACCTTCTGGGCCTGGTTGTAGTAGGCGTCGTAATAGCCGGCCGACAGCGCGTAGGTGCCAATCATGATGCGCCGCTTGACTTCCGGCCCGAAGCCGGCGGCCCGGGTCAACGCCATCACCTCTTCGGCGCTGTGCGTGCCGTCGTCGCCGACCCGCAACCCGTAGCGCATCGCGTCGAAGCGGGCGAGGTTGCTGGACACCTCGGACGGCAGGATCAAATAGTAGGCGGGCAGCGCGTGATCGAAATGGGGGCAATCGACTTCGGACACCTCGGCGCCGATCGCGGTCAACTGTTCGACGGCTCTGTTGAACGACGCGATCACGCCGGGCTGATAACCCTCACCGCGCAATTGCTTGACGACGCCGATGCGCACACCTTTGAGGTCGCCCACGGCTCCGGCCTTGGCGGCGGCCACGACGTCGGGCACGGCGGCGTTGATCGACGTGGAATCTCTCGGGTCGTGTCCGGCGATCACCTGATGCAGCAGCGCGGTGTCGACGACGGTGCGCGCGCAGGGGCCGCCCTGGTCCAGCGATGACGCGCAGGCCACCAGCCCGTAGCGCGACACCGTGCCGTAGGTCGGCTTGACCCCGACGGTGGCGGTCAGCGCCGCGGGCTGGCGGATCGAGCCGCCGGTGTCGGTCCCGATGGCCAACGGCGCCTGGAATGCCGCGAGCGCGGCGGCGCTGCCACCCCCGGAGCCGCCCGGCACCCGCTCGGTATTCCACGGATTGCGGGTCGGGCCGTAGGCGGAGTTCTCCGTGGACGAGCCCATCGCGAACTCGTCCATGTTGGTCTTGCCGAGGATCGGGATGCCGGCCGCGCGCAGCCGCGCCGTCACGGTGGCGTCGTAGGGCGAACGCCAACCCTCCAGAATCTTCGAGCCGCACGTGGTGGGCATGTCGACGCTGGCGAAGACGTCTTTGAGGGCCAGCGGTACACCGGCCAGCGGCGAAGCCGGCTGCTCACCGGCGGCCAGCGACGTGTCGACGGCGGCCGCGGCGGCCAGCGCGGCGTCACCGGCGACGTGCAGGAACGCACCGTACTGCTGGTCGGTCGCCGCGATCTGATCCAGGTACGCCTGGGTGACCTCGGTCGAGGACAGTTCCCTGGCGGCGATTTTCTCGGCCAGCGTCGCGGCGTCCAGCCGGATGATGTCCGTCATTCCGGCTCGCCGAGGATCTGCGGGACCACGAAGCGACCGTCGAGGGCTTCGGGTGCTTGGGAGAGCGCTTCCTGCTGGGTCAGGCAGGGCGCGATCTGGTCTGGCCGGGTGACGTTGACGGCCTTGAGCGGATTGTCGGTCGGCTCGACGCCGGTGACGTCGACCGCCTGGATCTGGCCGACGTGAGTCAGGATGGCGTCGAGTTGGCCGGCATAGCTGTCCAGCTCGTCATCGGTCAACGCCAGCCGGGCCAGCTTGGCCAGATGGGCCACCTCGTCGCGGGAGATCTGGGACACGACTGAAAAGCGTAGCCGGGCGACGATGCGGCCCGAGACGGGCCGGTTGCCTACTCGGCTACCGCCGACATGCCGAGGGCGCGCCGCTGTGAAACAGTGTCCGCGTGTCCTCCTATCTGCTGCGAGTTCAGCTGGCTGACCGACCGGGCAGCCTCGGCTCGCTGGCGGTAGCCCTGGGGTCGGTGGGGGCTGACATCTTGTCGCTGGACGTGGTGGAGCGCGGGCCCGACTACGCGATCGACGACCTCGTCGTCGAACTGCCGCCGCGGGCGATGCCGGACACCCTGATCACCGCGGCCGAGGCGCTCAACGGTGTGCGGGTCGACAGCCTGCGGCCGCACACCGGGCTGCTGGACACCCACCGGGAGTTGGCGCTGATCGACCATGTCGCGGCCGCGGGCGACATTCCGGCCAAGCTGAAGGTCCTGGTCGACGAGGCCCCGCAGGTGTTGCGGGTGAACTGGTGCCTGGTCTTGCGTAAATCCGACGAGGGGATTCAGCCCATCGTCGGCAGTCCCGGCGCGCCGGAGACCGCGCTGAGCGACGTGCCGTGGATGCCGATCGGCCACGCGGCTGCGCTGGACGCCGCAAGCGACTGGGTGCCGCAGGTGTGGCGTGAACTGGACACCACGCTGGTCGCCGCCCCGCTGGGCGCCGCGGACACCGCGATCATGCTCGGCAGACCGGGTGGCCCCGCCTTCCGGCCCTCGGAGGTGGCGCGACTGGGCTACCTGTCCGGGATCGTGGCGACCCTGTTGCAGTGAGCCCGCCGGAAAAACAGGGTATTTATCGAGGGTGAACGTGCTCACCGACGCCCAGATCGCCGCGATGTCACCTGCCGAGCGGCGCAAGCTCGTCCAGCGCCTGGAGCGGCCGCTGTCCGAACTCGTACCGCTTGCCCAGGTTCACCGGATCCGCTGGAGCTGGCTCGGGATCATGACCGGCGGGACGCTGGTGCTGATCCCCTGGATCGTCTACCTCGCCTTCGCACTGCCCGACGATTACCTGGTGCACGACTGGACCGCGACCTGGGTCGGCTTCGACCTGCTGCTGCTCGGCCTGATGGCGGCGACCGTCGTGTTCGGCATGCTGCGCCGACAAGTGATGCTGTTGACCGCCTTCGCGACCGGCGTGCTGTTGATCTGCGATGCGTGGTTCGACCTGATGACGGCCGGCGCCAACGACTTTCGCATCGCGATCCTGACCGCCGCGCTGGGCGATCTCCCGCTGGCCGCCATCTTGATCACCGGCGCGCTGCGACTGATCCGGTTCACCGTGGTCCGGATGTGGCTGCTGGAGCCCAAGACCCCGCTGTGGCGGCTGCCGCTACTCCCCTGACGCGTCAAGGCCCGTCGGCCAACAGCTTTCGAAACCCGTCCTCGTCGAGAATGGTCACGCCGAGCTCGACGGCCTTGTCGTATTTCGATCCCGGCGAATCACCGGCGACGACGTAGTCGGTCTTCTTCGACACCGAACCGGCGGCTTTGCCACCGCGCGTCAGAATGGCCTCTTTCGCCTCGTCGCGGGAAAAACCGGGCAGCGAACCGGTGACCACGATCGTCAGACCCTCCAGCGTGCGCGGCACACTGGCGTCGCGCTCGTCGGCCATCCGCACCCCGGCCGAGCGCCACTTGTCGACGATCTCGCGATGCCAGTCGACGGTGAACCATTCGGTCACCGCGGCGGCGATGGTCGGACCGACCCCCTCGACCGCGGCCAGCTGCTCGGTCGACGCGGACGTGATCGCATCCAGACTGCCGAACTCGGTCGCCAGCGCCCGCGCGGCGGTCGGGCCGACGTGCCGGATCGACAACGCCACCAACACCCGCCACAGCGGCTGCTTTTTGGCCTCGCCCAAGTTCGCCAGCAGGCGCTTGCCGTTGGCCGACAACGTGCCGCCTTTGGTGGTGAACAGGTCGGTGCGCAACAGGTCGTCTTCGGTGAGGCCGAACAGGTCGCCCTCGTCGTCGATCACTTCTGCCTTCAGCAGCGCGGTCGCCGCCTCGTAACCGAGCCCCTCGATGTCGAACGCGCCGCGGCCTGCGACGTGAAACACCCGCTCCCGCAACTGCGCCGGGCAGGACCGCGAGTTCGGGCAGCGGATGTCGGCGTCACCCTCCTTGGCCGGCGCCAGCGTCGTCCCGCATTCGGGACACGTTGTGGGCATGACGAATTCGCGCTCGGAGCCGTCGCGCAGATCGACGACCGGACCCAGCACCTCGGGGATCACGTCGCCGGCTTTGCGCAGCACCACGGTGTCACCGATCAGCACACCCTTGCGTTTGACTTCGGCAGCATTGTGCAGGGTGGCCAGCCCGACCGTCGATCCGGAGACCGTGACCGGCGTCATGAACGCGAACGGTGTGACCCGTCCGGTCCGACCGACGTTGACCCGGATGTCGAGCAGCTTGGTCTGCACTTCCTGCGGCGGGTACTTGTAGGCGATCGCCCAGCGGGGCGCCCGCGAGGTCGAGCCGAGCCTGCGCTCCAGTGACACATCGTCGACTTTGACCACCACACCGTCGATTTCGTGATCGACGTCGTGGCGGTGCTCGCCCCAATAGGCGATGCGCTCCACGGCGCCGGCGGCATTGTCCACCCGGGTGGTGTGGTCGGAGACGGGCAGGCCCCACGCGGCCAGCGCGAGATACGCATCGTGCAGGGTGGCCGGTCGATAGCCCTCGATGTGCCCCAGCCCGTGACAGATCATCCGGAGCTTGCGGCGGGCGGTGACGGCGGGGTCCTTCTGCCGCAGCGAGCCTGCGGCACTGTTGCGTGGGTTGGCGAACGGGGTTTTGCCGTCTTCGACGAGCGCGGCGTTGAGCGCCTCGAAATCGGCCAGCCGGAAGAACACCTCGCCGCGGACCTCGAGGACGTCAGGAATCGGATGGTCGTCGCTCGGGGTCAATCGCTCGGGCACGTCGTCGATCGTGCGCGCGTTGTTCGTGACGTCCTCACCGGTGCGACCGTCGCCACGAGTGGCGGCTCTGACCAGCCGACCGTTGCGGTAGACCAACGCCAGCGCGACGCCGTCGATCTTGAGCTCACACAGAAAGGGCGCATCCTCGCCGACCTCAGCGTGGATGCGGCCCGCCCAGACGTCGAACTCCTCCGTGCTGAACACGTTGTCCAGCGACAGCATCCGCTCGAGATGCTCGGCGGAGGTGAAGTCGGTGGCAAATCCGGCGCCGCCGACGAGCTGAGTCGGCGAGTCGGGTGTGCGCAACTCGGGATATTGATCCTCGAGCGCGGCGAGGCGCCGCAACAGCGTGTCGAAGTCCGCGTCGGAGATGACCGGCGCATCACGCACGTAGTAGCGGAACTGGTGTTCACGAACCTCGTCGGCTAGCTCGCGCCAACTGCGGCGGACCTCGGACCCAACAGGATCAGCCCCAACGGGATCAGCCTCTGCCGAGCTCACCTTGGCAGGCTATCGGAGGGCGCCGACAGCTCCGCTAGTCGCGGTACAGCTCCGGATACGTCGACCTGAGCGCGCCCAGCTTGGGCAGGTCGTTCGCGACGATGTACGGGTTGTTCGGATTCCGGCTGAGGAAGTCCTGGTGGTAGGCCTCCGCTGGGAAGAACTGGCCCGACGACACCGTGGTGACGATCGGCGCGGAGAAGGCGCCCGCCGAGTTCAACTGACTGATGTAGGCATTCGCGATGTTCCGCTGTGAGTCGTCCTGAGCAAAGATCACCGAACGGTAGGACGGACCCACATCGGGACCCTGGTAGTTGAGTTCGGTCGGATCCTGCACCACGCCGAAGAAGACCCGCAGCAGCTGGCCGTAGGTGATCTGAGTCGGGTCGTAGGTGATGCGCACGGACTCGGCGTGCCCAGTGGTCTCGGTGCTCACAGTGTCGTAGTTGGCGGTCGCGGCGTCACCGCCGGCGTATCCGGACTCAGCCGACGTCACCCCTTTGACGTGCTGGTAGACGCCCTGCACACCCCAGAAGCAGCCACCTGCCAGCACTGCGGTCTCGGACTTGGGACGTCCCGCCGTCGGTTCGTCGACCGTCGGCGCCGGGATAGCGCTTGTCGAGGTGCCGCGGGCAGACGGCATTTCGGGAGCCTGGACGAGGAACGCCGCCGCGGCGAGTCCCAACAGTGACAGGCCGGCCGCCAAGCCGGCGCGCCAGCGAACAGTCGCGGTTTGCACTCGTGCCCCCAGATTGATTCGCATGTCATCGTCCTCCCCCGAGAGACCGCCGTTCGCAGCGTCGCGGCGGCTATGGCAACGTCGCAGTACCGGCAATCAGCGACAGGACCACCAGGCTATAGCAACTGCGTGAACACGGCTCTGGCCTGATGTTGCCTCTAGTCAGATGGCGTCAGGATCGTCGGCGAACGCCTGCGCGGCCTGCCGGGCCAGGCCGATGGCGGTGCGCGCCCACTGCGGGGTGGCGGCGGCCAGACCGCACGCCGGCGATACCCCGATGCGATCGCGCAGCGCCGCCCGCGCGAAGCCGAGCCGGTCGGTGACCGCCACGACGGCGCCGGCGACCTCTTCGACCGCCGGCCGCCGCGTCGGCGTGCTGGACGAGACAACACCCAGAACGACGACTCGCCCTGAGTCGACGAACTCAGCGACGGCCTCCAAATCGCCAGCCTGAAGCGTTTCGGCGTCCACCGATATCGCACGAATAGCGCTGTTCTGCAACACTTTCCACGGCAATCCCGAGCCGCAGCAGTGCACCGACACCTCAGCACCCGCTGCGGCGGCGCAGGTGTCGAGCATCGAGGTGGCCAGCGTCTCCTCGATCGCCGCCACCGGACTGAACGCCGTCACCCCGGTCAGGTGACCGGCAATCGCTGCGGGCAGCAACGGCTCATCGAACTGCACGACGACCGGTGCGTCGAGTCGGCGTGACACCGAAGCCCGGTGCGCGGCGACACCTTCGGCCAGCGACGCCGTGATGTCCTTGACCGCGCCCAGGTCGGTGATCGCGCGGTGCCCATTGGACAACTCCAGTTCGGCGGCCAGCGTGATCGGCCCCGGCGCCTGGACTTTGACCGGTCGCCCGCTGCCCCGCAAACCCGCGATCTCCCAAGCCTCTTCGAGCGCATCGATGTCTTCGTCGAGCAGGCTGACCGCCCGTCGCGAGACCGCACCGGGCCGCGCCGCCACCCGGTACCCGCGCGGCACCGTGTCGATCGCGACGTCGATCAGTAGCGCACCGGCCCGTCCGACGATGTCGGCACCCACTCCCCTGGCCGGCAATTCGACCAGGTGCGTCAGTGCGCCGCCGAGTTCGCCGACGACCACCTCGGCGGCCGGCCGCGCGGCGGTGCCCGGCCATGATCCGGTGCCGGTGCCGGTTGCGAAAACGCTCACCGGCCAACCGTATTCGATCGGGGTTGACGTGAGCCCTGCCGGGGCAGGTCAGCGCGATTACGCTCTGGTCAAGATGATTGCGCGCCGACTGATGCTGTGTGCCGCGGCACTACTGGCGGCGGCGTGCGCGCGCATAGTGGACGGCACGGCCGTACCGGCGTTGGGGGCCGGGCCGAGTCTGGCCGGTGTCGACGTCGACCGAGTCTTGCTCGACCAGTCCCGAATGCAGGCGATCACCGGCGCCGACGAGCGGTTGACCATCATTCCGTCGATGGACGGCAAGTCACCCGTGGACATCGACACGCTCGCCAAGATCGCGCCGCCGGAGTGCCGGTTCATCTACGCCGACACCGCCACCTTCGGACCCGACATCGAGGCGTTCCACAAGACGACCTTCCAGTACCCGCCGCGTGGCGGGCTGATATCGGAGGGCGCGGCCGGCTACCGCGACGCCGGTACCGCGCATCACGCGTTCGACGCACTGGTGGCAACCGTCCGCAGCTGCGCAGAGAGCTCCGCCGGGCAGGGATACATCGGCTCCTGGAGCGCCGACGAGCGATCGCTGGAGACGCGGCCGGGCGCCTGCGGGCGCAACTACCTGCTCAAGGCGTCGGTGCTGGTGGAGGTCACGTTCTGCGGATTCCCGGATTCGGTGCCCGCGCTGGTGATCACCAACATCGCCGCGAACGTGCCGGGCTAGTCAGGCCGACGCAACGATGGTGGCGCTGCCGAGCACTTCGTCGCCGTCCGGGTCGGGGCGGTAGAGCACCAGCGTCTGCCCCGGCGCCACGCCACGCAGCGGGCTGCGCAGCCGGACCGCAAGCTCACCGTTGTTCAGCTCGGCGACCGCGTCGACGGTCTCGCCGTGCGCCCGCACCTGGACCGCGCACTCGACGGGCCCAGTCGGCGCGCTGCCCGCGGTGAAGATCGGCTGGCGACCGGTCAGTTGCTGGACGTCGAGGTCTTCCGCCGCGCCGACGTGGACGTTGCCGCTGTCGGCGTCGATCGCGGTGACGTAGCGCGGCCGCCCGTCCGGGCCTGGGCCCGCGATACCCAGCCCCTTGCGCTGCCCGACGGTGAAAGCGTGCACGCCGTCATGGGTGGCCAGCACGGTGCCGCCTTGGTCGATCACTGACCCGGGGCGTACCCCGATGCGGTCGCCCAGGAACGCCTGCGTGTTGCCGGAGGGAATGAAACAGATGTCGTGACTGTCCGGCTTCTCGGCGACCGACAGGCCCCGACGCGCGGCTTCGGCGCGAATCTGCGACTTCGGGGTGTCGCCGATCGGGAACGCGGCGTGCTTGAGTTGGTCGGCGGTCAGCACCGCGAGCACATAAGACTGGTCTTTGTCCTTGTCGACGGCGCGTCGCAGCCGCCCCTCAGACAGCCGGGCGTAGTGGCCGGTCGCGACGGTGTCGAAGCCCAGCGCCAGAGCGCGCGCCGCCAGCGCGGAGAACTTGATCTTCTCGTTGCACCGCACGCACGGATTCGGGGTTTCACCGCGGGCGTAGGACGACACGAAGTCGTCGATCACGTCTTCCTTGAACTTTTCCGCGAAATCCCATACATAGAACGGGATTTCGAGCACATCGGCGACCCGGCGGGCGTCGCCGGCGTCCTCCTTGGAGCAGCAGCCTCGCGAGCCGGTACGCAATGTGCCGGGGGTCTGCGAGAGGGCGAGGTGCACTCCGACCACGTCGTGTCCTGCGTCGACCATCCGGGCAGCGGCGACCGAGGAGTCGACGCCGCCACTCATCGCGGCGAGCACCCTCATCGAGACACCCCGGCGGTGGCGAGTGCGGCTTGCCGCGCGCGCCCAACGGCACCAGGCAGCACCTGCAACGCCGCGTCGACATCCGACTCGACAGTGGTGTGCCCCAACGACAGTCGCAGTGACCCGCGTGCGCTGGCGGCATCGGCGCCCATCGCGAGCAACACGTGCGACGGCTGCGCCACACCGGCCGTACACGCCGACCCGGTCGAGCATTCGATTCCGTTGGCGTCCAACAGCATCAGCAGCGCATCACCTTCGCAGCCGTCAAAGGTGAAGTGCGCGTTGCCCGGCAGCCGGCGCGCACCGGTCGCGCCGTTGAGGCGGGTGTCCTCGATGCCGGCCAGCACCCCGTCGATCAGACGGTCGCGCAGTTGCCGCAGTCGTGCGCTGTTGGCCTCGAGACCGTCGACGGCGAACTGCATCGCCGTCGCCATGCCGACCGCACCCGCGACATCGGGTGTGCCCGAGCGGATGTCGCGTTCCTGGCCGCCACCGTGTGACATCGGCGTGCAGCCGACGTCGCGGCGAAGCAGCAGCGCGCCCGCGCCGGGCGGCCCGCCGAATTTGTGCGCCGCCACGCTCATCGCGGACAGCTGGCTGGCCGCGAACGCGACCGGCAACTGTCCCACGGCCTGCACGGCGTCGCTGTGCATCGGCACTTCGAATTCGGCGGCGATTGCTGCGAGTTCGTCGATCGGCATGACAGTGCCGACCTCGTTGTTGGCCCACATCACTGAGACGAGCGCGACGTCGTCGTACCGTTGCAGCGCTTCGCGCAAGGCGGCGGCCGAGACCGAGCCGTCGGCAGCGGTCGGCAACCAGGTCACGTCTGCGCCCTCGTGTTCGGCGAGCCAGTTCACCCCGTCGAGCACGGCATGGTGCTCCACCGCGGTGGTGATGATCCGGCGGTGGCGCGGCTCGGCGTCGCGGCGCGCCCAATAGATGCCCTTGACGGCCAGGTTGTCGCTCTCGGTGCCGCCCGCGGTGAAGATCACCTCGGACGGGCGGGCACCGAGCTTGGCCGCGATCAACTCGCGGGACTCCTCCATGCGGCGTCGGGCGGTACGTCCGGTGGTGTGCAGCGAGGAGGCGTTACCGACGGTGCTCATCACGGCCGTCATCGCCTCGATGGCAGCGGGGTGCATCGGGGAGGTGGCGGCGTGATCGAGGTAGACCATGACCCGCCCAGGATACCGACGCCCGGCGACGATGCGGGCCGCGGAGCGGCCCGAGGAGAAGCAGGGCAATTAAGCCGACGCCCGGCGACGATGCGGGCCGCGGAGCGGCCGGGCAATTAAGCCCCGCCTGTCAGGTGGTCAGGACGCCAGCACGGACGAGCGCTGTCCGTGATCAGGCTTGGGCGCCTCGGCGGCGCGTACCGCCGCCTGGCAGCGGCGGGCCAGCTCCCGGCGATCCTCACCCGGCAGCTGCAGAGATTCGACGTAAATGCGGGCCACCGTGCGGCGCGCGACCATCAGCCGGCCGATCGAGCACAGCAGTGTGTCGTCGCCGATGAACGCCGGAACAGTCGAGAATCGACCGTCCCCGTGGTGGTAGCGCAGCCGCAGCGGCTGGACTGGTCGGCCGGTGTCGACGGCCGCCTGGAACATCGCCGGATAGAACGGCCCCGAGCCCTGATGGATTGGCCCGGGCATGCCGCACCAGGTGGTGCCCTCGGGGAACGCCACTACCGTGTGGCCCGCATAGAGCCGGGCGGCGACGGTGGCGACCACCGCGGGCAGCTGCCGCAGACTGGTCCGCTCGATCGGGATCACCCGCACGATGCGTGCCATCATCCGCACGGCGACGTTGACCGCGACGTCGGCACGGGCGACGAAGGACACCGGCGATGCCCGCCACCGGCTCGACGGAAGCACCGCGCCGATCGTCAGGATGTCCAGCCACGACATGTGGTCGCTGACCACCAGCACGCCGGGAAGATTACGAATCGGCCCGCCGGACAGTGTGATCCGGACCCCGAGACACCACAGCAGCAGCCGGCAGTAGATTTTTCTCGACTTCGACCAGCCCGGCAGCACCATCGCCAGCACAGGCAGCGCCGGCGCGAACAGCAGCAGCAAAGTGATTCGCCGCGCGACCCGCAGCGCCACGACGACGCGTCGCGACGCTGCCGCGCCGCCCGCGTGCAGGCACTGGGCGTCACAGGTCGCCCGCGGCAGCCAGGCGTGGGCACGCACCGGTGCGTCCATCACGCCACCTTGCTCGCTGCCTCGGTGGCCGCCGATATCGATCGGAGTCGCCGCAGGTAGCGGGTGTCAGCCTGACGCTTGTCCAGCAGCGCCGGAAAGTCACCGACACCGAAATCGGCGTCGTAGGCCGGATCGCCGCATATTTGTGCGCCCAACCGCAGGTAGCCGCGCATCAGCGGCGGGATCACCGGCCGCGCGGGCGGGGAGATCTCGTCGAGCGGGCGCCCGTCGATGATCACCGGCCGATGTGGATGCACCCGGTAATCGTCTGGCGCCGGATGACGCCGCAGAACGAAGTCCCGAACGCCGCGAATCTGGCTGCCCGGCGGTTCGCCGGGGCTCACCACCGGCACCGACACACAGCCGGTGACGTAGTCGTAGTCACAGCGGTCGAGGTAGGCCAGGATGCCGGCCCACATCAGCAGGACGACGGCGCCGTTGCGATGGTCGTTGTGCACCACCGCGCGTCCCATCTCCACCAGCGACGGCCGCAGTGCATCCAGTGCTGTGATGTCGAATTCCGTTGCGGTGTAGAGGCCCCCGGCCTGAGCGGCACCGGCAGGCGACAGCATGCGGTAGCAACCCACCAGTTCGCCGGAATTCTCCTCGCGCACCAACAGGTGATCACAGTGCTCGTCGAAGCGGTCGACGTCGAGACCGCTGTCCTGTCCGGTGAGCGCGAATCCGGGCTCGCTGCTGAACACGTCGTAACGAAGCCGTTGAGCGGATTCGATGTGGGCGGGGTCGGTGGACAGCAACAGCGAATAACGCGGCTCATCCGACGATCGCCGCCCCGGGGCGGGCTTGTCGGCAGGTATGAGGACGGATTGGCGGCTCATGCCCACACAGTTGCGTTGTTGTTCAGCGAAACGGCATCGAAGCCGTAACGTGTCCGTGCACGCTAGATGACGATGTCGCAGCGGCAATTCGAACAATCAGCGGCATTTCGGCGTTGCCTGGTTAACAAAATTGGTTCACTATTCAGCCGTGACGTCTAGCAGCAGCGCAGGACCGTTCGACCCCGACGCGCTGCGGACCAAATACGCCGAGGAACGCCGGCGTCGCCTCCGCTCCGATGGCATCGGCCAATACGTGGAGATCTCCGGCGTATTCAGCCGCTTCGGTGACGACCCGTGGGCCGATCCCGGCTTCACTCGTAAGCCTATCGCCGATGTCGTCGACGTCGCTGTGGTCGGCGCGGGCTTCGGCGGGCTGCTGATCGGGGCGCGCTGCAAACAGCTCGGCGTCGAGAATGTGCGGTTGATCGACAAGGCCGCCGACGTCGGCGGGACCTGGTACTGGAATCGCTATCCCGGAATCGCTTGCGACGTCGAGTCCTACGTCTATATGCCGTTGCTGGAAGAGCTCGGCTACATCCCGACCGAAAAGTACGCCAAAGGCCCGGAGATTTTCGCCCACTGCCGACGGATCGCCGAGCACTTCGACTTGTACCGTAATGCGTGTCTCCAGACCGAAGTGCAGGAAATCCGTTGGGAGGACAGCAGTTCCCACTGGGTGATCGGCACCGACCGCGGTGACAGGATTCGGGCGCGGTTCGTCGCGCTGGCCAACGGCTACCTGCAGAAGCCCAAACTGCCTGGCATCGAGGGGATTACGAGCTTCGCCGGTCACACCTTCCACACCAGCCGATGGGACTACAGCTACACCGGCGCCGATCTGAGCGGGCTGTCGGACAAGCGGGTCGGAATTGTCGGGACCGGCGCGACGGCCATTCAGTGTGTTCCGCGGCTGGCCGAGGCGGTGCATCAGCTGTTCGTGTTCCAGCGCACCCCGTCGACGGTCGACGTGCGGGCCAACCGACCCACTGAGCCGGAGTGGGCCGCGTCGTTGGAACCGGGCTGGCAACAGCGCCGGATGGAGAACTTCCAAATCCTGACTGCTGGAGGCACATCGGAGGAGGATTTGGTCGACGACGCGTGGACCAGCCTGACCAGGAAGATGCCGATCGTGAACGAGGGCGGGCCGAACGCCGCCGAGATGGCCGACTTCGCCAAGATGGAGGAGATCCGGGCGCGCGTCGACGCCGTCGTCACCGATGCGGCGACCGCCGAGGCGCTCAAGCCGTGGTACGGGTACTACTGCAAACGCCCGTGTTTCCACGACGAATACCTGCAGGCGTTCAATCGCGACAACGTCTGCCTCGTCGACACCCACGGCCGCGGGGTCGGGCAGATCACCGCGCGCGGCGTCGTGGTGGACGACGTCGAATACCCCTTGGACTGCTTGATTTTCGCCACCGGCTTCGAAGTCGGCACCAGTTACTCGCAGCGCACCGGCTTCGAGGTCATCGGCCGCGACGGGCTGACCCTGACCGACAAGTGGGCCGACGGCGTGCGCTCGCTACACGGACTGCACGTCAACGGCTTTCCGAACTGCTTCATCGAAAGCATCGCGCAGTCCGGTTTCACCGTGAACTTCCCGTACCTGATCGACACCCAGTCGCGCCACATCGCCTGGGTGATCGCGTGGGCTCTGCAGCACGGCGCCGCGGAACTGGAAGTCAGCGCCGAAGCCGAAGCCGCCTGGGTCGACACGGTCGTGCAACGATCCAGCGTCATCGCCGGCCGGCGGGAATCCTGCACGCCGGGTTACTACAACCGCGAGGGCCGCGCGGATGCACGTCTCAACCAGGACAGTTTCTTCTTCGGCAGCCCAACCGAATACACCGACCTCCTGGACGCCTGGCGGTCAACCGGCACCCTGGCGGGTCTCGATATCCGGCAGGTCGTCCCATAGCGATCAATCAGACAGCGCGACCCGCAGGATCAGTCGCGGCTTCGCGCCGCGCGCCAGCACACGTTCGATGAACGTCACGATGAGAAACTCCACGCCGTATTTGCGGCGGATCACGCCGGCCAGCCGCTTGACGGTTGCCGGATCGGCGATGACCTCGGCTACGCCGTGCACCTGAACAGCACCTTGGCGGACCGTCCCGCGACGGCTGCACGGCGCCATGATCACCTCGGGATTGTTCTTGGCGCGCTTGGCTTTCCAGCTATCGGCCGGTGTCCAGAAAAAAACGTGATCGCCGTCGCGCCCGATCCACATCGGCGCTGCAACGGCGCTGCCATCCTTCTTGAACGTTGTCAGGGAAACGAACTTCTCATCCCCCAGTGCTGACACAGCGTCCGTCATCGCACTCCTCGGTCCCAGAATTTCGGCTATTAACGGGTTCAGACTCTGCACGTAAGGGTATGGCAGCCAGATGAGTGGTGATTCCCGGCGCTGGTGTTTCGCCGACCAGCTCGGGCCACATTTTCTCGATGAACCCGATCAGCCGGTGCTGCTGATCGAGTCACAGGCGGCATTCACCCGGCGCCGCTTCCACCGCCGCAAAGCCCACCTGGTGCTCTCGGCACTGCGCCACCGTGCCGAAGAACTCGGCGACCAAGCCACGTTCCTGCAGACGCGCACGTACCGTGAGGCGCTCGATCAGGTCAACGAGCCGGTCAGCGTGTGCCAACCCACGTCGTGGGCCGCGGATCGATTCGTGCGGTCAATGCCAGAAATAGAGGTGTTGCCCGCCCGCGGATTCTGCACCGACCGGGACGCGTTCGGGCAGTGGGCGCAAGGACATCAGACGCTGAAGCTGGAGAACTTCTACCGCGATGCCCGCCGCCGGTTCGACCTGCTGATGGACGGCAACCGGCCGGCCGAGGGCCGGTGGAACTTCGACGCCGACAACCGCGAGCCCGCCCCCGCACAGGCCGACGATCTGGGTGTCGCGCCGCCGTGGCGACCCGACGAAGACGAGATCGACGAGCAGGTCCGTCACGATCTGGACCGCTGGGAACGCGACGGCGATGTCGCTTTCGTCGGTCGCGACGGTCCGCGCGAGTTCGCCGTCACCGCGACCGAAGCTCAAGCCGCTTTGAAGGTGTTCATCCGAGATCGCCTGCCGCACTTCGGCCCTCACGAAGACGCTATGCTCAGCGGCGATCGCTTCATGGCGCACAGTCTATTGTCGGCTCCGATGAACCTGGGCCTGCTGGATCCGTTGGATTGCGCCTACGCAGCCGAGGACGCCTACCGATCGGGTAAGGCGCCGATCGGCAGCGTGGAGGGCTACATCCGGCAGCTGATCGGCTGGCGTGACTACATCTGGCATGTGTATTGGCATTTCGGTGAGGACTACCGCCGCCGCAACGCGCTGGGCGCACACGCCCGCGTGCCGAAGTGGTTCGCCGAGTTGGACGCCGACGCCGTCGAGGCGCACTGCCTGAAGGATGTTCTCGCCCAGGTGCGCGATCACGGCTGGGTACACCACATTCCGCGGCTGATGGTGTTGTCGAACTACGCGCTGCAGCGCGGCTGGAATCCGTCTGCGGTCACCGACTGGTTCCACCGCTGCTTCGTCGACGGCTACGAATGGGTGATGGTCGCCAATGTGGTCGGCATGTCCCAGCACGCGGACGGCGGATTGATGGCCACCAAGCCCTACACCTCCGGTGGCGCATACATCAATCGGATGAGCGACTACTGCGGCCAATGCCGTTACCGGCCCGGCGACCGGGTGGGCGACCATGCGTGCCCGTTCACCGGCGGATACTGGTCGTTCCTGGATCGCAACGCCAAGCATCTTGCGAACAACCACCGGATGAACCAGCCGCTGGCCGGAATGCGACGGCTCAAGGATCTCGAGGACGTCGTCGAACAACAGCGACGCCTCGGCGGAAAGGCTCCCTAGCTGATGCTGGCCGTAGACAGATTGATCGCAGCGCCGTCCACCGCGGCATGGGATGTGTTGGTCGACCTCGATGCGTGGCCGAAATGGGGCCCGACGGTCAGTGGCGCACGGCTTGATCACCCGCACACGGAGCTGGCGTTGCACGCCACCGGCACCGTGCAGACGTCGCTGGGATTCAGCGTGCCGTTCGTGATCACCGAGTTCGAGCCGGGCAGGCACTGGGCCTGGAAGGTAGCGGGCATCCCGGCAACCCACCACGGCGTCGAACCCGTCGGCGACGGCGCACGGGTGAGCATGGCCGTTCCGTGGTGGGCGGGCGCGTATCTGACGGTGTGCTCGCTCGGGTTGCGTCGCATCGACGCGATGCTGACCGACGCGCCCTGAAGCTTTCCAGCCGTCACCAGCCCATCGAGCCCGGAATTCCCTTGAACGGCCCGACGATCCAACTATTGATCCAGCCGCCGTAGAAGCCTCCCGGCTGCGGCGTCACCTCTTCGCCGTTGACCGTGCAGCGGTCCACCGCGTTGGCCATCACGGCAAGTGCGCCGGTGATAGGCACGAAGCCTCGAGTCGGCTGGTAATAGGTCCACGCCGCTTTCGGGGCTATCTGACGCTTGCTGACCAGGTCGTAATAGGTTGCCTGCCCTTTCCATTCGCACCACGAAGCGCCTTCCGCGCGGCGCAGCACCCCGTCGGCGAAAGCCTCCGGCGGTAGGTAGTAGGTGGGCGGATGGCTGGTTTCCAGCACCCGCCAGGCGCGAGTCGTCGATGCGATCGTGCGGCCACCCAACTCGACCGTGATCGAGCCGCCGAACTCCTCCAGCCGCGGCGGGCGCGGATAGTTCCATACGGACTCTTGTCCAGGACCGGCGATGTCAGGTTTCGGCCAACGATTCACCATGTCATTGTGCCCCGGTTCACACAATGTGTGACGCGCCGCCTGGCGGGTAATCTCCAGCGTCGGGTCGCGGCTTCGCGGCCCTTTTGAGGAATGAGGGCGCTGTGACGGAAACCGCGGAATCGACCCGATCGGCGCGCATTGAGCAGTGGCCGGGAAAGGCCTACCCGCTGGGGGCCACGTACGACGGCTCGGGCACCAATTTCGCAGTATTCAGCGAGGTGGCCGAGAAGGTGGAGCTATGCCTCTTCGATGCCGATGGCAACGAATCCAGGCTGGCGCTCAATGAGATCGACGGGTTCGTCTGGCACGGCTTCCTACCCGCCGTCGAGCCGGGTCAGCGCTACGGCTACCGGGTGCACGGGCCTTACGATCCGGCCACGGGTCACCGGTGCAATCCGAACAAGCTGCTGATCGACCCGTACGCCAAGGCCATCGACGGCAACTTCGAGTGGCACCAGGCGCTGTTCAGCTACAACTTCGGCGACCCGGACAGCCGCAACGACGACGACTCCGCGCCGCGCATGCCGAAGTCGGTGGTGATCAACCCATTCTTCGACTGGGGCAACGACCGCCCGCCGGACCGAGGATACGCCGACTCCGTCATCTACGAGACTCACGTCAAGGGTCTGACCCAACTGCACCCCGACATTGCCGAGCGGATGCGCGGCACATACGCCGGCATCGCCCACCCGGTCATCATCGAGCACCTGAAGAGCCTGGGCGTCACCGCGATCGAGCTGATGCCGGTGCACCACTTCGCCAACGATTCCACGCTGGTGGACAAGGGACTGTCAAACTACTGGGGCTACAACACAATCGGCTTCTTCGCCCCCGACTTCAAGTACACCTCTAGCAGCACGCCAGGTGGTCAGGTCCAGGAGTTCAAGACCATGGTCCGCGCCCTGCATGACGAGGGCATCGAAGTCATCCTCGACGTGGTGTACAACCACACCGCCGAGGGCAACCACCTGGGGCCGACCCTGTCGATGCGCGGTATCGACAATGCCGCGTACTACCGTCTGGTCGACGACGACCAGAAGTACTACATGGATTACACCGGCACCGGCAACACTCTCCATGTCGGCCATCCGCACACATTGCAACTGATCATGGATTCGTTGCGGTACTGGGTGACCGAGATGCACGTCGACGGATTTCGATTCGACCTGGCCTCAACACTCGCCCGCGAGTTCTACGACGTCGATCGGCTGAGCGCGTTTTTCGAACTGGTGCAACAAGATCCGATCGTCAGTCAGGTCAAACTGATCGCCGAGCCGTGGGATGTCGGACCGGGTGGCTATCAGGTCGGCAATTTCCCCCCGCAGTGGACGGAGTGGAACGGCAAATTCCGCGACACCGTGCGGGACTACTGGCGCGGCGAGGCCGCGACGTTGGGTGAATTCGCGTCCCGGTTGACCGGCTCGGCCGACCTCTACGAGTCCACTGCGCGGCGCCCGGTGGCGTCGATCAACTTCGTCACCGCGCACGACGGTTTCACGCTGCGGGACCTGGTGTCCTACAACGAGAAACACAACGACGCCAACGGAGAAGACAACAACGACGGCGAGAGCAACAACCAGTCGTGGAACTGCGGCGTCGAAGGCCCGACCGACGATCCCGAGATCAATGCGCTGCGCGCGCGCCAACAACGTAACTTCCTCGCCACGACGCTGCTGTCGCAAGGTGTTCCGATGATCTGCCATGGCGACGAGCTCGGCCGCACCCAGGGCGGCAACAACAACGGCTTCTGCCAGGACAACGAAATCACCTGGGTGCACTGGGATGAGGCGGACGCCGATCTGGTGGAGTTCACCCGGGCGGTGTCCGCGCTGCGGGCCGCGCATCCGGTATTTCGGCGTCGCCGGTTCTTTACCGGGTTGCCGGTTCGCCGACGAGGCACCGAAGGGCAACCCGACATCTCGTGGTTCCGGCCGGACGGCTCCGAAATGGACGACGAGGACTGGGGTTCGGGCTTCGGCAAATCGGTCGCGGTCTACCTGAACGGCTTGGGCATCCCCGACCTCGACGCCCGCGGACAGCGGGTCACCGACGACTCGTTTTTCCTGTGCTTCAACGCCCACCACGAGCCGATCGAATTCACCGTGCCGCCGGAGCCTTTCGGCAAAGCCTGGCTACCCGTCATCGACACCGACGTCGAAACGTCGGTGACGACCGAGAATTCAGAGAATCAGGAACCCATCCCGGCCGGCAAGGCGGTTCAGGTCGCCGGCAGGGCAATGATGGTGTTGAAAGCCGACGACGAATAAGCCGTCGGCCCAACGCAATCCATGCCGGGCTGCTTCCCGGTCAGCCGTGCGGCGCCTCGGAGATCTTGCTGTCCGGCTTGCCGAGCGTCTGGCAGTAGGTCGCCGCCGACAACCTGGTAGCGGTGACCTGCAGAGTCGCCGGATCAGCGCCGCTCTTGTCCTTGAGCATCTTGCTGACTTCTTCGTTCTGCTTCTTCTCGTCCTGCGAGACAAAGTCCTTGCACTTGGTGTCGCCACCGGTGTTGATGATCTGTGACGCTGAACATCCGCTGAACATGAGCGCGGCGATCGCGATCGCCACTGGCGCCGTTGCCTTCATTGTCAAGCCCTTTCCTGGATCCAACTAGCACCCACTTGTACACCGCAGCGCCGGCTCTCAAACCTTGATTGGGCGTCAGGACGTCATCCGGATGCGGATAGGCCCGCGCAGCGGCTGGTCCGGATCGACGGCATGACCGCGCTGGGTGATCTCCACCTCGCCGGCGCGGGCCAAGTCCACGGCGATGCTGCGGCTCTTGGCATTCAGTTCGCGCCAGTTCTCGCCGCCGACGGCGCGAGACGCATCGGACGGGCAGATGCTGGAGTCCGGCCCGCGGTGCCGCGCGAGCGCCAGGATGGCCGCGCGCAACCGGGTCGCCGCTGCTGCCTTGCCGAGCGCGATCCGTGCGTTCGCGGCCCCCGCACCGTCGCCGTCGGCCAGCCGGGCGAGCTCGCGGTGTGGATTCGATCCGCCGCCCGGCATACCGCCAGGCTAGGCCTGCGCCTGAGCGCTCAGCCAGTCGGCGAAGCGGGTATCGGCAAGCACCGCGTCGTCACCGGTGACCAGGCTGGTCTCCCCGACCAGGGTCCCGAAGTAACGCGCCAACGGGTCGACGATTACCGGAAGGGAGCCGCCGCGATGCGCCACTACCAAATCCGCCACGTCGACGAATCGCAGTTTCTCGGGGCCGCCGATATCGACCACACCATTGATGGGCTCGGCCTGGGCGACCCGCACGAGCGACGCGACCACGTCAGCGGCAGCAATCGGCTGAATCCGCCCGTCGGGCACCCGCACCTCGTCGCCAACCGTCAGCGAGTCGGTAATGCCTCCGGCGAACTCGTCGAATTGGGTGGCGCGAACGATGGTGTAGGACAACTGGGACTCGGTGATTATCTTTTCCTGAGCGACTTTCGCCCGCATGTAGCCGCTGTCGGGCAAGCCGTCACAGTTCACTATGGACAGCGCGACATAGTGGCCGACGTTCGCCGACTGGGCAACGTTCACCAGGTTTTTCGTGGCCGTGGTGAAGAACTGCATCACCGGGTCGTCGTCGTAGGACGGCGAGTTGACGACGTCGACGAGCACGTCGGCGCCGGCAACCGCGTGCGCGAGTCCGTGCCCAGTCAAGACATCGACTCCGGAACTACGGGAGGCAGCGACCATCTGGTGCCCTGCGCTGCTCAGCGATGCGACCACAGCCTTGCCGATTAGGCCGGTGGCTCCAAGCACAGTGATTTTCATGGCAAAGATTTTCGCACCGAAACGACGAAGGTCGCGAAAAGAAGCGAAAGCCCCCGACACGCCTGGGCGATTTTTAGGGGTCGTTGCAACACTGCTGGTTATTGAGCCTGTAGTAGATCACGTAAGCGCTCGGCTGGGGTGTCCCAGTCGAGCGTTTTGCGTGGGCGGCCGTTGAGTTGCTGGGAGACGTGTTCGAGGTCTTCGGGCCCGAACACGCTGAGGTCGGTTCCTTTGGGGAAGTACTGCCGGAGCAGTCCGTTGGTGTTTTCGTTGGTGCCGCGCTGCCAGGGGCTGGCCGGATCGCAGAAATAGACCGCCATGTCGGTGGCTATGGAGAACTGTTTGTGGCGGGCCATCTCGGCGCCTTGATCCCAGGTCAGCGATCCACGCAGGTGCACGGGCAGTGTGGCGATCGTGGAGATCAGCCCATCGCGCACGGCTTCGGCATGATGGCCGTGCGGGAGGTGCACCAGCATCGTGTAGCGGGTGGCGCGTTCGACCAGGGTGGCGATCGCGGTCTTATTGCCCTCGCCCATAATCAGGTCGCCCTCCCAGTGCCCGGGCACGGCACGGTCGGCGACTTCAGCGGGCCGCTCGCTGATCATGATCATCGGATCAACGAACCGGTGGGTGCGCTGATCGGGGCTGCGGTGCGGTTTGCGTCGCGTGCGGCCAGAGCGAAGTGCTTGAGCCACTTCGCGTTTGAGTCCACCTCGGGCCTGGAAGTACAGCGCCTGATAGATCGTTTCGTGGCTCACCCGCATACTCTCATCGGCCGGGAAATCTTTGACCAGGCGATGAGAGATCTGCTCGGGTGACAATCGCTGTCTCAACCCGTTGCGCACCGCCCGGCGCAGCTTGTCGTTGATGACCAGTTTGGACTGTTTTGGGCGAGCGCGGGCCACCACCGCAGCGGCGTGAGCACGATAAGGCAGATACAACCCCTCGACACTGCGGCCACGGATTTCTCGCGACACCGTCGAGGTGTGCTTGCCTATCCCGGCGGCAATCACCCCCAGCGTGTGGCCGGCCTGTAATCCATCAGCGATGGCGAGTCGATCGGTCAAGCACAGATACCGGCCACTGAGTTCGGGCACACCAGTGGCCACACGGTAGGAATTTTCGGTCTTCACTGGCTGTGTGTAGCGCGTGCCGGTCGTGTAATCGATGACCGTGCCATCGGCAAGGACCCGCGTGTTGCCAACTTTGCGGGCCCCGGTGCGCCAGTCCCGGCCGGTCCGCTCATGCACGCCGACCTCACGGGCAGCACGCGTGGCTGACCATCCAGCGGCAAGCAGTTCGAAGAACCGGCGCCTGGCCTCAGCCTTACCCACCGGTTGACGCACCGATGAGACCAGGCCCTGGGACACCAACAGGCCTCGCGCGAGGCCGTGTGACACGCCGCAGGCTTTCGCGGCCTGATTAATCGAGCCGGTTGTGGCGAACACCGCGGCCACCTGGACAGCATCGACAGCGCGGCCGGCTCGCCGCGCCGACCCCACCGGCCGGCCCGCCGCCCGCAAGATGGCATAACACCGACTCGGTGAAATCCCCAGCGATACAGCCGCTTCTTTCACCGAAACACCGGCATCAACAAGCTTTGCTAGCCGATCCCCAAACCGAACACAGTCCTCCGAAAACGACACGGTCGCCGCAACCTCTCCAATCGAGAGTGCTGCGACGACCGCGTGAACCCGCCCTGGCGTGCGGGGGCTTTCGCATTCGGTCAGCCCTTGCGGGTCTTGACCTTCTCGGTCAGCTGCGGTGCGACCTTGAACAGGTCGCCGACCACTCCGTAGTCGGCGATCTCGAAGATCGGCGCCTCTTCGTCCTTGTTGACAGCGACGATCGTCTTCGAGGTTTGCATGCCGGCGCGGTGCTGGATCGCGCCGGAGATGCCGAGCGCGATGTAGAGCTGCGGGGAGACCGTCTTGCCGGTCTGGCCCACCTGGAACTGGCCCGGGTAGTAGCCGGAGTCGACCGCGGCGCGTGACGCACCGACCGCGGCACCGAGGGAGTCGGCCAATTCCTCGACGACGTGGAAGTTGTCGGCGCTGCCGACACCGCGACCACCGGAGACCACGATGGTGGCCTCGGTGAGTTCGGGACGGTCACCGGCGACGGCGGGCTCCCGCTTGGTGATCTTGGTGGCGTTCTCGGCCGGTTCGGGCACCTCGACCTTGACCTGCTCGCCCGCGCCGTCGGACGGCTCGGCGTCGATGGCGCCGGGGCGCACGGTGATCACCGGGGTGTCGCCGTTGGCCTGGCCCTCGACGGTGAACGCGCCACCGAAGATGGACCAGATCGCCTTGTTGTCGGCCTTGACATCGACCACGTCGACGAGCAGACCCGAACCGATCCGGGCGGCGAGGCGGCCCGCGATCTCCTTGCCGTCGGCGTTGGCGGCCAGCAAAACAGCTGCCGGACTGGCAGATTCGGCCAGCGACGCCAGCACGTCGACGGAGGGCGTGATGAGGTAGTTCTCCGCCGCGTCGGACTCGGCGACGTAGATCTTGGCGGCTCCGGCCGACTTCAAGTCGGCGACGAGCGGCTCGGCCGTGCCGGGCTTGCCGACGACGACCGCAGCCGGCTCACCCAGAACGCGTGCCGCGGTGATCAATTCGGAGGTGACTTTTTTGATAGCGCCTTCAGCGTGCTCGACGAGCACCAGTACTTCAGCCATGGGATGTTTTCCGTGTCTTTCAGGTCTTGGTGGTGAGGTCTTAGATGATCTTCTGGCCGACCAGGTATTCGGCGATCTTGCTGCCGCCTTCGCCCTCGTCGGTGACCTTCTCACCAGCGGTCTTCGGCGGCTTGGGGGTGGAGGTGAGTACCTTCGAGCCGGCGTTCTCCAGCCCGACCTCGTCGCCCTCGACACCGATCTCGGACAGCGTCAGCTTGGTGACTTCCTTCTTCTTGGCGGCCATGATGCCTTTGAAGGACGGGAAGCGCGGCTCGTTGATCTTCTCGTTGACACTCACCACGGCCGGCAGGTTCGCCTCGACGGTGAACACGCCGTCGTCGGTTTCGCGCTCGCCGGTGAGCTTGCCGCCGTCGAGTGACAGCTTGCGCAGGTGGGTCAGCTGTGGCAGGCCCAGGTACTCGGCGATGATGGCCGGCACCGCCCCGCCCACACCGTCGGTGGACTCGTTGCCGGCGATCACCAACTCGGTGCCTTCGATGGTGCCCAGCGTGCGGGCCAGTGCCCACCCCGTCTGGATGACGTCGGAGCCGTGCAGCCCGTCGTCGAGCAGGTGGACGGCCTTGTCGGCGCCCATCGACAGCGCCTTGCGGATCGCTTCAGTGGCCCGCTCCGGGCCTGCGGTCAGCACGGTCACCGATCCCTCGGTGCCGTCGGCGGCCTCTTTCTCGCGGATCAGCAACGCCTCTTCGACGGCGCGCTCGTTGATCTCGTCGAGCACGGCGTCGGCGGCCTCGCGGTCCAGCGTCCAATCGCCGTCGGTGAGTTTGCGCTCTGACCAGGTGTCCGGCACCTGCTTGATCAGGACCACAATGTTCGTCATGAGAGTGGCTCGTCCTCCTCGGGTGAATCCTGCAGCCGGAAGCCGCAGAACCAGTGTTACGACTGATGCGAACCGCACTCGCATGTTACTGGCTGGTAACTTAGCGCGTCCGCTCTCCCACCATAGCGGGTCGTCCTGCAGGTTCTGCCCCCACGCCCTCGCAACCAGGTTGAGACCCTGCCCCGCCCGACGGCATACCCGTGGTGAACCATTCGCGAACCCCGCCTCACGGGTTAGCCTCCCTATGCAATGAGCGCATTCATCCCCGACGTTCCGCACGCCTCCGTCGACGCCGCACTGCCGTTGACCGGTGAACGCACCCTCCCCGGCCTTGACGTGGAGAATTACTGGTTCCGGCGCCACGAGGTGGTCTACCGGCAGCTGGCGAAGCGCTGCGCGGGCCGAGACGTGCTCGAGGCGGGCTGTGGCGAAGGTTACGGCGCCGACCTGCTCGCCGGGGTCGCCCGCACGGTGACGGCGCTGGACTACGACGAAGCCACCGTCGCCCACGTTCGGACCCGTTACCCACGCGTGGAGGTCATGCACGCCAACCTCACCGAGCTGCCGCTGGCCGACAGCTCGGTCGATGTCGTGGTCAACTTCCAGGTCATCGAACACCTGTGGGATCAGCCTCGCTTCGTCAGCGAATGCGCCCGCGTGCTGCGGCCGTCAGGGCTGCTGATGGTGTCCACCCCCAACCGGATCACGTTCACACCGGGCAGCGACACTCCGATCAATCCTTTTCACACCCGTGAGCTGAACGCCGACGAACTGACGCAGCTGCTGGTCGACGCCGGCTTCGCGATGGACGGAATGTACGGGGTCTTTCACGGACCCCGGCTGGCCGACATGGACGCCCGGCACGGCGGCTCGATCATCGAAGCCCAGATCGCCCGTGCCGTCGCAGACGCACCCTGGCCCGCGGAACTGCTGGCCGACGTCGCCGCGGTCACCGCCGCGGATTTCGAGATCGTCGAGGCCGCGGCGGACGCAGGGCGCCACATCGACGACAGCCTGGACCTGGTGGCGATCGCGGTGCGGCCGTGACATCCGCCCGAGCCGTGCCCGGGATGTTCACCCTGGTGCTGCACACCCATCTGCCGTGGCTGGCCCACCACGGTCGCTGGCCGGTCGGCGAGGAATGGCTCTACCAGTCGTGGGCGGCCTCGTACCTACCGCTGCTGCGGGTGCTGCGCAGGCTTGCCGACGAGGACCGGCACCGGCTGATCACGCTGGGCGTCACCCCGGTGGTCACCGCGCAACTCGACGACCCCTACTGCCTGGACGGCATGCACCACTGGCTGGCCAACTGGCAGCTGCGTGCCGCCGAAGCAGCCAGCTTCGGACATGCAGACCCGCTGCGCGCGTTCGGGATTCGCGAGTTCGCCGAAACCGGGCGGGCACTGGAAGATTTCAGCACGCACTGGCGCCACGGCGCGAGCCCGCTGTTGCGCGCGCTGATCGACGCCGGCACGGTCGAGTTGCTGGGCGGGCCTCTCGCGCATCCGTTCCAGCCACTGCTCACGCCGCGATTGCGCGAGTTCGCACTGCGCGAAGGACTCGCCGACGCACGACAGCGGGTGGCACACACGCCGACTGGGATCTGGGCGCCCGAATGTGCTTACGCCCCAGGCATGGAACATGACTACGCGACGGCCGGGGTCAGCCACTTCATGGTCGACGGGCCGTCGTTGCACGGCGACACCGCACTGGGTCGGCCGGTGGGTGATTCCAGCGTCATCGCCTTCGGGCGCGACCTGCAAGTCAGCTACCGGGTGTGGTCCCCGAAGTCCGGCTATCCCGGTCACGCCGCGTACCGCGACTTCCACACCTATGACCACCGCACCGGCCTGAAAGCTGCCCGCGTCACTGGGCGCAACGTGCCGTCGGACAAGAAGGCGCCCTACGACCCCGAGCGCGCCGATCGCGCAATCGATTCGCACGTCGCAGATTTCGTCGAGGTGGTGCGCGCTCGACTGCTTGCCGAGTCCGAGCGGATCGGGCGCCCCGCGCACGTCGTTGCCGCGTTCGACACCGAGTTGTTCGGCCACTGGTGGTACGAGGGGCCGATGTGGCTGGAACGGGTGCTGCGGGCACTGCCGGAAGCCGGCGTCCGGATCGGCACGCTGAGTGACGCGATCAGCGAAGGACTCGTCGGCGACTCCGTCGAATTGCCGCCCAGCTCTTGGGGTTCCGGAAAAGACTGGCAAGTGTGGGCTGGTGAGAAAGTCGCCGACCTGGTGCAGCTCAACACCGAGGTCGTCGACACCGCGCTGGCATGTGTCGATAAAGCACTGGCTCAGAACGCGTCGTTGGACGGGCCGACGCCCCGCGATCACGTGGCCGACCAGATCCTGCGCGAGACCCTGCTCACGGTGTCCAGCGATTGGCCATTCATGGTGAGCAAGGATTCCGCGGCCGACTACGCCCGCTACCGGGCCCATCTGCACGCGCACGCCACCCGTGAGATCGCCGGTGCGCTGGCCTCAGGTCGTCGGGAGGTGGCCCAACGGCTGGCCGAGGGCTGGAATAGGGCCGACGGCCTGTTCGGTGCGCTGGACGCACGGAGGCTGCCGCGATGAAAATCCTGATGGTGTCGTGGGAATACCCACCCGTGGTCATCGGTGGGCTCGGTCGGCACGTGCACCACCTGTCGACGGCGCTGGCCGCCGCCGGCCATGACGTCGTGGTGTTGTCCCGGCGCCCGACCGGCACCGATCCGAGCACGCATCCGTCGTCGGATGAAGTCAGCGAGAACGTGCGCGTTGTCGCCGCCGCGCAGGACCCCCACGAATTCACTTTCAGCAGCGACATGATGGCGTGGACGCTGGCGATGGGCCATGCGATGGTCCGCGCCGGATTGACGCTCAAAGACCGGCACAGCGACCAGCCGTGGCGACCCGACGTGGTGCACGCGCATGACTGGCTGGTCGCCCATCCCGCGGTCGCACTTGCCGAATGCTTCGACGTGCCAATGGTTTCCACGATTCACGCGACCGAAGCCGGCAGGCATTCCGGATGGGTCTCCGGATCGCTGAGCAGGCAGGTGCATGCGGTCGAATCATGGCTGGTGCGCGAATCCGATTCGCTGATCGCCTGTTCGGCGTCGATGAGCGATGAGATCAACGATCTGTTCGGACCCGGGCTGTCCGATACGGCAGTGATCCGCAACGGCATCGAGGCGGCGCGCTGGCCGTTCGCCCGTCGCACACCGCGCAGCGGGCAGGCGGAGCTGCTCTATGTGGGCCGGCTGGAATACGAGAAGGGCGTGCACGAGGCGATCGCCGCGCTGCCGCGCATCAGGCGGGCCCACCCCGGCACCACCCTGACCGTCGCGGGCGAGGGAACCCAGCAGGACTGGCTGGTGGAGCAGGCCCGCAAACACAAGGTGCTCAAGGCAACTCGGTTCGTCGGGCGACTCGATCACGACGACTTGCTGGCGGCGCTGCATCGCGCCGACGCCGCGGTGCTACCCAGCCACTACGAGCCGTTCGGACTCGCGGCGCTGGAAGCCGCGGCGGCGGGCACCCCGCTGGTGACGTCGAACATCGGCGGCCTGGGCGAGGCCGTGATCGACGGTGAGACCGGGATGTCCTACCCACCACGCGATGTGACCAGGTTGGCCAAAGCGGTCATCGCGGTGCTCGACGATCCGGCGGCCGCACAACGCCGGGCCGAGGCCGCGCGCGCTCGACTGACCGCGGACTTCGACTGGCAGACGGTCGCCGACGAGACGGCGCAGGTGTATCTGGCGGCCAAGCGCCGCGAACGCCAACCGCTGCCGCGGCTGCCCATCGTCGAGCACGCACTGCCGGATCGGTAACGATCGTCCGAGCACAGGTACCGTCGGCCTCATGGGCCTTCTGTATTCAAGTGTGATCGACGCACCCATCTACGAGGTGTTCGATTGGCACACCCGACCGGGCGCGTTCAGCCGACTGGCGCCGCCATGGCAACCCGGGCACATCGTGGCCGAAGCGAACTCGCTGAAAGACGGGCGCGCCGAACTCGGCTTTCCGGGCGGTCTGCGCTGGGTGGCTGACCACCAGCCGGATGGCTACGATCCGCCGCGCCGGTTCGTCGATTCGATCGGCACCGACGGCCTGGCGTCGCTGCCGCTCGGACTGGCTGTGCGGTGGCGGCATACCCATGACTTCGAGGAAGTCAGCGACGGGCGGACGCGGGTCATCGACCGTGTCGAGACACCCGTACCGGCACGTGCCCTGAGATCGATGTTCCGTTACCGGCACAGTCAACTGGCCGACGACATCGCCGTGCATCGGCGTGCGGCCGCTGCCGGATTGGCTCCGATGACGGTCGCCATCACCGGCTCCTCCGGGCTGGTCGGCGCTCAGCTGAGCGCATTCCTGTCCACCGGCGGGCACCACGTGATCCGCCTCGTGCGGCATGCTGCCGCCAAACCCACTGAGCGGCAATGGAATCCCGATGACCCCGACCCGGAGCTACTCGCCGGCGTCGACGCGGTCATCCATTTGGCCGGTGAATCGATCGCGGGTCGCTTCACCGACGAACACCGGGCCGCAATCCTGGACAGCCGGATCGGGCCCACCCGCCGACTGGCCGAGCTGATGGCGCGGTCCGGGCCTAAATTGCTGATCAGCGCGTCGGCAATCGGCTACTACGGCTACGACCGCGGCGAAGAGACCCTGACCGAAGACAGCGAACGCGGCGACGGGTTTCTGGCCGACGTGGTCGACGAGTGGGAGCATGCCACCGCGCCGGCAGAAGACGGCGGCGCACGCGTGGTGAAGGTGCGCACCGGGATCGTGCAGTCCCCCGCCGGCGGGACGCTGCGCCTGCTTCGGCCACTGTTCGCCGCCGGACTCGGCGGCCGACTCGGCAGTGGCCAACAGTGGTTCTCCTGGATCGGCATCGACGACCTGCTCGACGTCTATCACCGCGCGCTGTGGGACAGCGAGCTGTCCGGGCCGGTCAACGCGGTAGCCCCCGACCCGGTCCGCAATATCGAATACACCCGGACCCTGGCTCACGTCCTGCATCGGCCTGCGCTCGTGCCGGTGCCGCCGCTAGGTCCGAAGGTGTTGCTCGGCGAACAGGGTGCGCGCGAACTCGCCTTGGCCAATCAGCGGGTGCTTCCCGCGCGACTGCAGCAAGCCGATCACCGGTTCCGCCGGCCGGGTCTGGAGCAGACGTTGCGGCATCTCCTCGGCCGCGGTTAGAAACCTCGCGGCGCCGCCCGCACGGCGGCAATGGCGTGCGGGTCGCCGTCGAATTCGGCGCGGATGGCATCGCGGCCCGCGACGAACAGCAGCAACTCCTGCGGATCTCCGGTCACCGTGACGGTGTCGCCGTGGCCCGCACGGGCAATCTGTTCACCCGCCGGCGTCGCCAGCACCACGCGGGCGGGCATTTTGCTCAACATAAGCCGGCCCATCAGCCCGACTTGGCGACGCAGGAGTCCCGCGGTGGACGAGTCCAGCACCCGCGGCTGCCAGCCGTCGGCCGCACGACGGACATCCTCGTGGTGAATGAACATCTCCCCGAGGTTGGCCAGTGGGTCGAGGAGTTTGAACGGCGAATACAGCGGCGGCCCGGACGACACCAGCGCGAGCAGGGCGTCCCAGCTCTTCGACCGTACGAGCTTGTCCTGCACTTTTTCGGTGTAGCCGGCCAGAAAAGGCACCATGATGCCCGGCGTCGCATCCAGACGGCGTTCTCGTACGACCAGGTGAGCGGCCAAATCTCTGGTCGTCCAACCGTCGCAGAGCGTCGGCGCCTCGGGCCCGACCTCCACCATGGTCTGCACGAGTGCGGCTCGTTCCCGCTGGGCTGCAGTCATGAAACTCAGACTAGGCGAGACATCTGCTGTGGCGAGCGGGCGAGAAGTTCACTAAGTTAATGTTTAATCTTGTGAAGTTATCCTGGCTAGTCCAGGCGAGCCGTGTTTGTCTTGGTCATCAGGGAGGTACACGCGCGTGAGCCTGAGCCATACAGGATGGTCGCCGCCCGATCCGTCGAGAGGGACTTCAGTGAGCGAGGTGCGGGCGTTGTCGCTGGCACCGTCCGCGCAGCCCACTGAGCTGAATCAGGAACTCTGGTCCGACCTCGCGCACTTCAATGCGTGGCGAATTGAGTTGCGCCGCAAGGTGCTCACGCATGTCACCGAATTCGTCGCCGACCGGTGCGCTGCAGACCTCGACACCTCGGGGATGGCGGTCGCCGGCGATATTCTGGTCAATTTCGTGGCCGGCGGTAAGTGCCTCCGCTCGACATTCATGTACCTGGGATGGCTGGCCGGAGACGTGAACAGTGCCGAGGCCGTGGTCGCGTCCGCCAGCTTGGAACTGCTGCATGCCTTCGCCCTGCTGCAGGACGACGTGATGGATTCCTCGCTGTCTCGTCGAGGGCGTCCCGCCGCGCACGTCCAGTTCAGCCGGTGGCACCGCCAGCGGAAACTGTCCGGTCCGGCCGACCGTTTCGGTGAATCGGCGGCGATCCTGTTGGGCGATCTGTGCTTGATCTGGGCCGAGCAGATGCTACGTGAGAGCGGCATCGACCATCGACGCCTCCAGCAGGTGTGGCCGCGTTACGACGCGATGCGTGCCGAGTTGGCCATGGGTCAGTTCGCCGATCTGACGAACGATGTCCGCGGACTGCCGTCGATGGCCGCGGTGCTGGAGGTGGCACGGCGCAAGTCGGGCAACTACACCGTGCGAAGGCCGCTGGAGATCGGTGCGGCGATGAGCGGCTGCGCCGATCGCACCATCGTCGGTCTAGGGCGCTACGGCGAAGCCGTGGGCGAGGCGTTTCAGCTGCGCGACGACGTGCTGGGGGTGTTCGGCGCCGAGACGGTCACCGGCAAACCCGACGGGCAGGACCTCATCGAGCGCAAGGCCACCAGCGTGGTCATCGCCGCACACCACCTGGCCGACGCACCGACCCGCACGCAGCTCGCGGAGTTGATGAACAGCGACGAACTCGACGCCAGCGCGATCGAGCGATGGCGCAGCCTGATCGTCGCGACCGGTGCGATGCAATGGATCGAGGAGACCATCGACGATCGGGTCGCGTCGGCGCGCAACGAACTCGACCGACTTGTGATCGATGATTCGGTGCGGATCGCACTGACGAACATGGCCGCGGTGTGCACGGAGCGTGTCGAATGATGTTGTCGTACAGAGGAGTTGTTCGCTGATGCGAACCATCCAGGGTGCAAGTAGCCGGGTCGTCGTGGTCGGCGCCGGTTTGGCAGGGCTGTCCGCGGCGCTGCATCTGGCCGGACGCGGCCGCGAGGTCACCGTGGTCGAACGTGAGAGTTGGCCAGGCGGACGCGCGGGCCGAGTCGACGTCAACGGCTACCGGATCGACACCGGTCCGACGGTGCTGACGATGCCGGACATCATCGACGACACCTTTGCCGCTGTCGGCGAAACAACCTCTGCCCGGCTGGATTTGATGGCCGTGGATCCGGCCTACCGCACTCACTTCGCCGAAGACGACAGCAGCCTTGACGTTTATAGCGACGCAGACCAGATGGCAACCGCCATCGAAGAATTTGCCGGCGCGAAGCAGGCGGCCGGCTATCGCTCACTGCGCGACTGGCTGACCCGGCTGTACCGCACCGAGTTCGACGGATTCATCGCCAAGAACTTCGATTCCCCACTGTCGCTGGTCAATCCGCAGCTGGCGCGGCTGGCGGCGATCGGCGGGTTCCGCAAGTGGGACACCATGGTCAATCGTCACATCACCGATCCACGGCTGCGGCGAGTGTTCACCTTCCAGTCGCTGTATGCCGGCGTGGCACCGCGGCAGGCATTGGCGGTGTACGCGGTGATCGCCTATATGGACACCATCTCCGGAGTGTTCTTCCCCCGTGGCGGCGTGCGGGCACTTCCCGACGCGCTTGCCGCGGCCGCATCCGATGCCGGCGTGCGTTTCGTCTACGGCTCGACGGTCACCGGCCTCGAGCGCGCCGGCCACCGGGTGGTCGCCGTGCACACCGATCAGGATCAACGCATCGCCTGCGACGCAGTCATTTTGACCACCGAGCTCCCACAGACCTACACCTTGCTGGGCCGTGAACCGCGCCGGGTCGGCGGCGTGCGGCCCGCGCCGTCGGCCGTCGTCGCCCACATCGGCCGACGCCGCACGTCACCCGCGAATCCACCGCTGGCGCATCACAACATCTTGTTCGGCGGTGAATGGGATCAGACCTTCACCGACATCATCCGAGACGGCAGGCTGATGAGCGATCCGTCGCTGCTCGTCACCAACCCGACCGCCAGCGACCCGAGCCTGGCCCCGCCCGATCACGATCTGCTCTATGTGCTCGCGCCGGCACCGAATCTCGATCGCGGGGTTGTCGACTGGTCGCGCATCGGCGACAGCTACACCGAGCAGCTGATGGATATCGTTGCCGAACGCCTGATTCCGGGTCTGCGTGACGACGCCGAGGTCTTGCATGTGGTCAACCCGCAAGACTGGGCGAGCCAAGGGATGGTCGCCGGCACGCCGTTCGCGCTGGCCCACACATTCGCCCAGACCGGACCGTTCCGTCCGGCCAACATGGTCCGCGGCATCGACAACGCGGTGCTGGCCGGGTCCTCGACCGTGCCCGGTGTCGGCGTGCCCACCGCGATGATCTCCGGGCGACTGGCCGCCGACCGGATCACCGGCGTCCTCGAGCGGTCGGCATCCACCGTCATCGCGAAAGCCGGCCGGTCGTGATCCGTACCGAGCTCAGCGCCGCCGGCATCGACGACCCGGAGCTTCGCGGCGCCTACCGGCGTTGCCGCACGCTGAACGCCGCGCACGGACGGACGTTCTTTCTGGCCACCAGATTGCTCGCACCGGATCAGCGCCCACCGGTGCACGCGCTGTACGGTTTCGCGCGCTACGCCGACGACATCCTCGACGACTTCGACCCGAGCCAGGACGTCGCTAGCCGGGCGGCCCGGCTGCAGCAGCTGTCCGATCAGTTCTTCGCCCACCACGAGCATTCAGACAACCCGGTCCTGACGGCCGTCGAGCACACCGCCCGGCGCTACAGCATCAGCGACGAGTTGTTCGACGACTTTTTGGCGTCCATGCGGATGGATCTGACGATCGCGGAGTATCCCGATCGGGCCGCACTCAATCTGTACATGAAGGGCTCCGCGGAAGCGATTGGGCTGCAACTGCTTCCAATCCTGGGCACGACCGGACCGCACGACGAGGCCGCGCCGTACGCGGCGGCGCTCGGCAGAGCCTTTCAGCTCACCAATTTCTTGCGTGACATCGACGAAGACCTGGTCCGCCAACGGGTGTACTTGCCCGCTGACGAGCTGGCCGCCCACAACGTCGACCGCGAACTGCTGATGTGGTGCCACACGAACCGGCGGACCGATCGCCGAGTGCACGACGCGCTCGTCGAGCAGCACGATGTGGCCCGGCAGGTCTACCGGTACGCCGCTGGGGGAATCGACAAGCTCGCGCCGCGATCGCGGCCGTGCGTGGCCACCGCGCTGACGCTCTACGCCGAAATCCTCGACCGCATCGAGGACAGCGACTTCGCGGTGTTCACCCAACGCGCGACCGTGGGCAACGGACGGCGGCTGCGGGTGGCCGGCGCCGGCCTGCTGCGATCTTGGCGGGCCCGGCTGATCCATCCGGCCGGTGCGGCGTAATGGACCGCTGGCAGTACCTCATCGTGCTGGCAGCGTGCCTCGCGATCACCTTGCCGCTGGAGATCTTTCGCCCCGGTGTCTACCGACAGGCATGGCGGGCGGCACGTGCGGTGTTGCCCGTCGCCGCGGTGTTCGTACTCTGGGACGAGGTGGCGATCTGGGCTCACATCTGGACGTACAACCGCGACTACATCACCGGGGTGGAGATCCCGTTTCGGATGCCGATCGAGGAGGTGCTGTTCTTTCTGGTGATTCCGTTGTGCGCCTTGCTGACTTACAACGCGGTGAACGCCATTCTGCAACGGTTCAACCGCCGATGACCGGGCTCGGCTACACCGTCCCGGCCCTGGTGTCGGTGCTGATCGTCTGCGTGCTTGAGCTGACGGCACTGCGCACCGGCCTGTTTCGGCGGCCGGCGTACTGGCTGTCGATGCTGATCGTCGTCGGGTTCCAGAGCCTGGTCGACGGATGGCTGACCAAGCTCAGCGCGCCGATCGTGATCTACGACAACAGCCAGACCGTCGGTGTCCGGTTTCCGTTCGACATCCCGGTCGAAGACTTTCTGTTCGGTTTTGCGCTGGTGACCGCCGTACTGCTGCTGTGGGAGCGTCAACGTGAGCGTCGGTAACACCGGTCTGCCCCGCTCGGACGTGCCGGCCGCCTTCGATGTCGGTGCGCCGGCGTACGACCGGTTGGTCGGCTCGAGCCCGGGATACCATGACCACCTTCGACTTTCGGCGCGTCGGCTGCGGCTGCCCGACCGCGGTCGGGGGCTGCGCCTGCTGGACGCCGGCTGCGGTACCGGCGCGTCGACGGCCGCGCTGCTGAGCGTGGCTCCGCAAGCCGAGATCCTCGCCGTCGACGCATCCCGCGGCATGCTCGACGAAGCGCAGGCCAAGTCATGGCCGAAGTCCGTGCGGTTCGTGCACTCCCCCGTCGAGGCGCTCGCCGAGAACGGTGTCGTGGGCCCGTTCGACGGCATCCTGGCCGCGTACCTGATTCGCAATCTGTCCGATCCGGACACCCAGTTGCGGGCGCTGCGCGACCTGCTGGCTCCGGGCGCGACGCTGGCAGTCCACGACTATTCGGTGCGCGACTCCCGAGCAGCCACGTTGGTGTGGCACGCGGTGTGCTGGGGCATCATCATCCCCTCCGGCCGGCGGCAGACCGGTGACGCGACGCTGTACCGGCACCTGTGGCGCAGCGTGCTGACCTTCGACGGCGCTGGGCAATTCCGGCAGCGGTTGCGTGACGCGGGATTCACCGGGGTACACAGCGAGACCATGCCGGGATGGGAAACCAACATCGCGCACACCTTCCTCGGGGATGCGCCGCGATGACCGACCGCAAACGCCAGACATTTCCGGCACTGCCGGGGCTACCGAGTGCTGCGGCGCTGTCGTTGCAGCCGCGCGCCGTCGTCGTCGGGGGCGGGATCGCCGGGTTGGCCGCCGCGACCGGGCTGGCTGAACGCGGCGTCGGCGTCGACCTCGTCGAACGCGAGCATTATTTGGGGGGCCGCGTCGGCGGCTGGGCCGAGGACGACCTCGGCATGAACCGCGGCTTCCACGCCTTCTTCCGGCAGTACTACAACCTGCGCGCCCTGTTGAGCCGCATCGACCCGACGCTGTCGATGCTGACCCCGATGGACGACTACCCGCTCATCGACGGCGCGGGGCGGCGCGACACCTTCCGCGGTTTACCGCAGACCCCGCCGTGGAACGCGCTGGTATTCGCGTTGCGCAGCCCCACCTTTCGGTTCAGCGACCTGACCCGTATCGACGCGCGTGCCTCCGCGCCGCTGGCGGCGGTATCGGTGCCCGACATCTATCACCGGCTCGACCACATCGACGCCGAGACGTTCCTCAAGAGCATCAACTTTCCGGAGGCGGCACGCCATCTGGCCTTCGAGGTGTTCTCCCGCAGCTTTTTCGCCAGCCCCGCCGAACTGTCCGCGGCAGAGCTGGCCACCATGTTCCACATCTACTTCCTGGGTTCCAGCGAGGGCCTGATCTTCGACGTCCCGAACGACAACTTCAACGCCGCGCTGTGGGAGCCGTTGCGGCAGTACCTGACCGAGCGCGGAGTGCGATTCCATCTGGGCAGTTCCGTCACCGGCATCGGGCGCGCGGATACACAGACATTCCGCGTCCACACCGATGCCGATCAAAGCCTGGACGCGGACGCCGTCGTGCTGGCCACCGATGTGACCGGACTCCAGCGAATCGTCGCGGCGTCACCGGAACTCGGCGACGACATCTGGCGGGCCCGGATCAAGAAGCTGCGCACCGCGCCGCCGTTCATGGTGCACCGGTTGTGGCTCGACCGCCCGGTCGCCGCCGACCGGCCGGCGTTTCTGGGAACCGCGGGCCACGAACCGGTCGACAACATCAGCGTTCTGGACCGCTACGAACGCCAAGCCGCTGACTGGGCCCGCGAACACGGCGGCTCGGTTGTCGAATTACATTCGTACGCCGTGCAATCCGCCCAGCCGCAGACCGCAATGCTGAGTCGGCTGCATGAGCTGTATCCGGAAACCGCGGATGCGCGAATAGTGCACGAAAAACTGCTGTACCACCGCGACTGCCCACTGTTCGCTCCGGGCAGTCACGCGCAGCGACCCGGCGTCACCACACCGCTGCCCGGCCTGCTGCTGGCCGGCGACGGGGTGCGGATCGACCTGCCGGTCGCACTGATGGAGCGCGCGGCGACCACCGGATGGACGGCGGCTAACCAGATACTGACGCAGTGGGGACTGGCAGGCCATACGCTGCATACAGTTCCAACCCGAGGCCGTTCGGCGCTGCTACGTTTCCTCGCCGGGCGGGAAAGGCGTTCACGACCATGAGTATCGGCGACAGTGTGCGGCGGCGCTGGCCCAAAGACTGGCCACTGCAGGCGATTCCGCCGGTGTCGTGGGCCGAGCAGCAGCCGACCTACCGCGACGCCTCCCCGGCGATCATCGACGCCGCACTGGACCGATCGCAACGCAAACCGACCGGCAACTGGTACACCTTCGCCGCCAGCCGCGACGTCCGGGCAGGCCGCGCGTCGGGCACCCGCGTCGCCGGTGTCGAACTGGTCGCTTGGCGCGATGAGCAATCGCGGTTACACGTCGGCCCGCGCAGTTGCCCACATCTCGGTGCCGACCTGGCCACCGCGGCCGTGCACGACGGCGCCCTGATCTGCCGCTGGCACGGGCTCTGCCTCAATGCCGACACCGACGAATTCGGTTGGCGCACATTGCCGAGCTACGACGACGGTGTGCTCGCATGGGTGCGCCTCGACGGCGTCGGCGGCGAAACACCGCTGGACCAACCGGTGATTCCGGCCAGGCCGACCGGCGACACGTTGCACGCCGTCGCCCGAATGGTCGGAACCTGCGAACCGTCCGACATCATCGCCAACCGCCTCGACCCGTGGCACGGCGCCTGGTATCACCCCTACTCGTTCACCCGGCTCGAGGTGCTGAGTACCCCGACCGAAGAGGAAGACCGTTTCCTGGTCGCCGTGACCTTCCGCATCGGCCGCGTGGGAGTTCCCACCGTCGCGGAGTTCACCAGCCCCGAGGCACGCACGCTCGTGATGCGCATCCTCGACGGCGAAGGGACCGGCAGTGTCGTAGAAACTCACGCGACACCGCTTGGAACGGGGCCGGACCATCGTCCACGCACCGCCGTGATCGAAGCCGTCGTGGCGCATTCCGACCGCACCGGCTTCAAGCGGGCACGCCACGCCGCTCCTTTGGTCACCGGGCTGATGCGGGTGGCCGCGGCGCGGCTGTGGAAAGACGACCTCGCCTACGCCGAGCGCCGCTATCATCTGCGGGCCGGCAGCGGCTAATGCGTTCTGCCGCTGTCGGTCTCACCGTCGGTGCGCACCTGGCCTACCTGGCGTATCTGCCCAGCGGCGGGTTCCTGGCGCTGCGCTGGCGACGCAGCATCGCCGTCCACATCCCCGTCGTGCTCTGGGGCATCGGCGTGGTCGTGTTCGAATTGCCTTGCCCGCTGACCGAATTGGAACAGCGGTTGAGAGCGCGTGCCGGTTTGGATCTGCTGCCCGCGTCCGGCTTCATCGACCGGTATGTCGACGGGACGTTCTATCCGTCCAACCGGACCGGGGCAGCGCAGGCGTTGGCGTTCTGCTCGGCAGCGGTCTCCTGGGTCATGCTGGCGTGGCAGCGTCAGCGCTTGCGCTCGCAATGATGTCGCTGGCGATGCCACCGAATATTGCGTGACGCAAGGGCGCAGACGCAATCCAAAACGCCTCACCGGGAAGGCCATACGGCTGGAACAGCGCCCGCTGCCGGTAAAGGCGGCCGCCGTTGCCGCCGTGCACCGACAGCTCCAGCCAGAGCCGACCGGGCAACGGGACGTTCGCGCGGAGCCGCAGGAGCGGCCGCTCGATCAGCTCGACACACCACGAATCGAGCGACTCTCCCGCGTTGGCCGCGCCTTTCAGCCGGCCGATCCAGCCGCGCAGCGCCAGCGGCCCGGCCGACGCGCCCGGCTCGGCTCCGCTCGATTCGAGGACCCGCCAGAGCGCGTCGACGCTGGCGCCGACCCGTCGTTCGATCACGTGCTCGTGCAGCGATCCGCCGGCCCACTCGGGGTCGGTGGGCAGTGGCCGCGACGCGCCGTCTTCGGTCCCCGGTCGCGACCAGCGGGTGCGCAGGTCGCCCTCGCCTATCCGGGCCAATGCGAACTCGACGGCGTCTTCGTAATGCATCAACCCGCCATCGGGGTCCGGAATGTGCTCCGCGATGTCGTGCTCGGTGCACACCACATCGTTTTCCAACGAGTCCATCAGCGACGACGCCAATGACCGTGGCAGTGGCGTGATCAGGTTCACCCAGTGCGACGAGAGTCGCGGGGTGAGCACCGGCACCGGGATGGCGACCCGTTTGCGCAGGCCCGCGATCACTGCGTATCGACGGCTCATCTCGGTGTAGGTGAACGTATCGGGACCGCCGATATCGAACGGCCGACTCACGTGGGCGGGCAACTCCGCCGCGTTGGTCAGGTAATACAGCACGTCGCGGACCGCGATGGGCTGAACCCGCGTGCGCAACCATTTCGGTGTCACCATCAGCGGGAGACGCTCGGTCAGATATCTCAACATCTCGAAGCTGGCAGAGCCCGCCCCAATGATCACCGCTGCCCGCAATTCCACCGTGGGCACGCCGGACTCGCGCAGCAGGCGACCCACTTCTTCCCGCGATGCCAGGTGCTCCGAGAGCTCCTGATCGGGGATGATGCCGCCGACATAAACGATCCGCGACAGCCCGGCCTGGGCGGCGGCGTCAGCCACGATCGACGCCGCACGCGCGTCGACGTCGACGAAATTGGCGCCCAGCATCGAGTGCACCAGGTAGTACAGCACCTGCTGTCCGTCTAGGGCGCCGCGGACCTGCTCGCGGTCGGTGACGTCGCCTTCTACTACTTCGACATCAGCGCGCCACGGGACGTTGTCGAGCTTGGCGGGCGTGCGGGCCATGACCCGTACCTCGTGGCCGGCCGACAGGAGTTCGGGGACCAGTCGCGCACCGAGGTAGCCGGTGGCGCCGAATACAACGCAGCGCATTGATCCTCCTCTGTTCACCGCTGTATACCCAGCGAGGCCCCAGATCAGCCGTCGTTTCGCCGCGGACTTGACGATCGCTGTGAGTACATGACATCTACTTCACTAGCTTAATAGTTCAGTTTATAGTACAAAATTAGAAGCGGCAGTGGCATTCGCAGAGCCCGGCACATGCGGGGTGGGCCACCTATCGGCTGGAGGTCATGCGATGGCGGAACGCCAATTCAGCAAAGGCGACAAGGTCGAGTGGAAGAGCCACGGCCAGAACGTCAAAGGGACCGTCGAAAAGAAGATCACCGACGACACCCGAGCCGCCGGACGTCAGGTACGCGCCTCCCAAGACGAGCCACAGTATCAAGTGCGCAGCGACAAGAGCGGTTCCGACGCCGTGCACAAACCCAGTGCACTACGGCGCGAAAAGCACTGACCGGGAAGTGGTTCTGGTGAATTCGCTCAGCGCGAAGTATCTCGAGGCGACCCAGTTGGTCGCCGACCTTCACCAACGAGCGTCGTTCGACACCCCTGCCATGCTGCGCGAGCTGATCGAAGGCGCGGCCACATCGGTGCCCGGCGCCCAATACGCCGGCATCACCGTGACCCAGAAGCGGCGTCGCAGCCAGACCGCGTCAGCTACCCATCGCTATCCGGTCATGCTCGACGAGATTCAGAGGCGCCATCAGCAGGGCCCATGCTTGACCGCGGCGGCCATGCAGGAGAGCGTGCGCATCGATGATTTGCAATGCGATGACCGCTGGCCCCTCTATCGTGACGAGGCGTTGAGGCAGACGCCGATCCGATCGATTTTGTCGTACGGGATGTTCAGGGAAGGCGCAACGACGGCCGCGCTCAATCTCTACGCCGAGCCGGCCAATGCCTTCGATGACGGCTCTGTTGATCTGGGCCTGATTTTCGCCACGCACACCGCGCTGGTATGGAACATGATGCGCCGCGACCAGCAGTTCCGCAGCGCGCTCGTTTCACGAGACATCATCGGCCAGGCGAAGGGCCGGCTGATGGAACGATTCGACGTCGATGCCGAGAAAGCCTTTCTTATGCTCAAGCAGATGTCTCAGGAATCCAACACACAGATCACTCAGATAGCCCAGCAGATCGTGGCCGGTGATCGTCCATCACGGTGACAGCAGCCACACTGATCACGAAATTCTCTGCAAAAATGGACAATTCGGTCGATTACCAGACTGCGCGGGGCCGCAATGTGACCACGCCGCGCCAACCCGCCGGTTGAACTTTTTGGCTAGATGCTGACGTATCGTCGCCGATCCAGTAGGTTTTCGATACTTGACTTGAGATTCGCTAAGAAGGATGCGATCAGGGTGACTACGCGGGGCACAAACGGTTCACCTCCCAGCAGGCCGGAGCTCGAGAAGCTGATGTCGGCCGATATGCGGGCGGTGACAGCACAGTCCGATCGGATTGGCCGACATTTCGCGCGCAAGAACGATGTCAGTGGCAACGATTTTCACGCGTTGCTGCACGTCATGGTCGCCGAAACTGCGGGCACGCCGTTGACGATGGCGCAACTCCGGCAGCGGATGGACGTCTCGCCAGCCGCGATCACCTATCTCGTCGACCGGATGATCGAAGCCGGGCACGTCCGGCGCGAGTCAGATCCCTGCGACCGGCGCAAAGCGCTCCTACGCTACGAACCAAGCGGTATGGAATTGGCTCACGGGTTCTTCTCACCCCTCGGCGTCCACCTCTCGGCCGCGCTCGCGGACCTGCCCGACGAAGACTTGCTCGCCGCTCATCGGGTGTCCGTCGCGATGATCGCCGCGATGTCGAACTTCGAAGCGGAGCTGGTTCCCCATCCTCCGAAGTCGCGGACTGTGCACGCTGCGACAGCGGAAAAGTATAGAGCCTGAACAGTTTTCGCTGCGCCAGCGCAGCGGCTACTGGCTCGCGTTCTTGGCGACCGGTGCACCCAGGTGCATCTCGATCAAGTCTGCTCCGCGCTGCACACCGCCGGTCGCGGCAAAGCCGGCGGCTACCCGGCGGGCGCCGTCCGCCATCGTCATGGCCCTGCGAACAGCATCACGCAGCGCAGGTGCGGTGAGTTTGTCGGCCGGTAATCGGACGCCGCACCCCGCCACCTCGACGCGCCGGGCGACCTCGGCCTGATCCCGCGCGAACGGGACGACGCAGACCGGCACACCGCGGTCCAGCGCCTTGACGGTCGTGCCCATCCCGCCGTGGGTGATCGCGCAGCACGCACGATCGAGCACCACGCTGTGTGGGACGAATTGACGGATAGTGGCGTTGGGTGGGATGGACAGTCCCTGCGGCACCCCTGCCGGGAAGGTCGCGACTACATGGACCGGTTCGTCGGCCAAAGCCCGAAATGCTGTGCAGGCCAATACTGTATCGGCCTGTTTGATCGAAGACGTATTGACCAGCACGATCGGCCGATCGATAGACGCGACCCATTCGGGCACCGAGACGGGACCGGGTTCGAACACGCATGCACCGATCAGATGGACCGCATCGCCCCATCCCGGATGCGGGTATTCGAACGGCTCTCCACCCACCGCCAACAACAGCGGCGCCCGCCGCATCAGGCCATCGACCGAGCCGGCGAGGGGCGCCCCGACCGCCGCGCGGACGGCGTTGACCCGAGGCAACATTCGGCGGTCGAAGAGGTGTGTCACAAAAGGCCGGAACCCCGCATCACGAAGGCGGCCCGCGACGCCCTGGCGCGGACGCAGGCCCGGGCCAAACGGCGGCACACCCGGGGATCGCAGATAGGGCGTGAACGGCGAGAAAACCAGCCACGGCGTCTCGCCGGCATCAGCCAACGACATTGCGCCCCAACAGTTTGCGTCGACGATCACCACGTCCGGTTGCACTCGCCGCATCGCGTCGCGCAGATCTTCGACCTCCAGCACCGCGCGTCGGCACAGCACGTCGATCGACATCTTCAAGACGTCCAACGCGTTGCGGGCCAGCCAATCCGGCGCCACAAGTGCTTCGATCCTCCCGTCGACCGGCTCGGCGTTGATGCCCACGGCGCGCGCTTTCTCGACGCCGGAGGACATGGTCCGCAGGTGTATCTGATGTCCGCGTTCCACCAGCTCGCTCAGCAGAGCGGCGAGCGGGAAGAGGTGCCCGAGCGACGGAGAGCCGTACGCCAGAATTACTGCCATATCGACGACCAGTCGCGATTAAGGAATCGGCGTGACGCCGACACGATGTAACGCCGGCAGATCCGCTGCGCCCGCACCGTGCAGGCAGATTTGAAGCTCATCGATGAATCGCTGCAACCAATCGACCACGGCCGCAGTGGATTCGATTGCTGCCGCGAGCAGCGGGCGGGCGATGGCGACCACATCGGCGCCGAGCGCCAGAGCTTTAGCGGCGTCCATCCCGGTGCGGATACCTCCGGACGCGACGAGCGGGATGGCGGGCAGCGCCTCACGCACCTCCACGATCGCCTGGGCCGTGGGAATGCCCCAGTCGGCGAGATCGGGGTAGCGCACCTCGCCGTAGCGGACGAGCTGCTCCACACGCGACCATGACGTTCCGCCGGCCCCGGCGACGTCGATCGCGGCGACCGGTACGTCACCGGACTGGCCGATGAGCTCGGCGACCGCCGACGTGCCGATGCCGTGGCCGACTTCCTTGAGCAGCACCGGATAGTCCAGCGCACCGGCGACCTCACGCAACCTGTCCACCGAACCGGAGAAGTCGCCGTCACCGTTACGCTGAACAGCCTCCTGCAGCGGATTGGTATGCACCGCAAGCGCATCGGCACCGACTCGTTTCAGCGCGTTCGAAATGTCGCCGACCGCAGCGACTGTCAGCTGCGCAAGGCCGATATTGCCCAACAACAGCACATCGGGTGCGACGTCGCGGACGGTGAAGCTGGTGGCCGCCTCCTCTCCCAATGCGCTGTCGAGCATGATCCGCTGCGAACCCAGCATCATTCCGAGTCCGAGCCGTTGGGCGGCCGCGGCGAGATTCTTGTTGATCGTGCCGGACAATTCGGCGCCGCCGGTCATCGCGCCGACCAGGATCGGGGCTCGCAAGCCGACGCCGAGGAAACGGGCAGACAGGTCGATCTGCGACAAGCTGGTCTGCGTCAGTGCGTTGTAGGGCAGCCGATATCGTTCCAGCCCGGTCGTCAGACCGGAGTATGCGACCCGCTCGTCCAAACAGACGTCGATGTGGCGTCGTTTGCGGGTTGTCATCCCGTTGGAATCGGTTGGCACAGCACCTCACCCCCTCTCTGCTCGAGCGTGCGCTGGCATCAGTTCGGCGGCCGCTCCGCCGCTTTAGACGACGCGAGATCGTGCTGATAAACCCGCATCGCCTCGATCAGCGCACTGAACACCCGGCTGGCGGCCGCCAGGTCTGCATCCGGCAAGTCTGTCATCGCGTCGTGGGTGTGTGCTCCCAGTGGAGCAAAAAACGCCCTGGCAGTCGCCGAGCCCGAATCCGAGTAACGCAGGATGACCTTCCGCCTGTCCGTGGGATCAGATTGACGGATGATGTGCCCGGACGCCATCATGCGATCCACGAGGTAGGTGATGGCCGCACCGGACAATCCCATGCGCTGACGCAGTTCGCCTGAGGTGATCGGCGTGCCTGCGGTTTCGGCGACCATCACGTAGAGCAACGCACGAAAGTCGGTGGGCCGCACGTCATGTGCGGCAGCGAAAACTCGGCCGATCTGTTCCGATTCGGCCGTCAATACCCGCAGATCCGCCGAAATCTGCGACTCGAGTGCGGCTCGGCCGCCGGCGTCCTCATCAGAGCCCATGACGATCAGCAGCTTATCCGCATTCTGCTATTACTTCAGTTGATTAATACTTAAATGGTTGAAAGACTTGATCGACAGTCAAGGGAGATCACGTGAACAAGCAGACTCTCGCCGCCACCAGCCTCGCCGTCGGGGCGACCGCAGGAATCGGCAGCGTAGCCAGCCAGCCCCGCATCACGCGCTGGTACTCGCGGCTGCGCAAACCCGCATACGTGCCGCCCAACGGTGTGTTCCCGGTCGCTTGGACCTCGCTGTACACCGATATCGCGATCACCTCGGCGACGGCCATCGACAAGCTGCGCTCGGCCGGGCGCCACGACGAGGCGCGCAACTACACCGTCGCGCTGGTGGCCAACCTGGTGCTCAACGCGGGCTGGAGTTGGCTGTTCTTCAAGTACAACAAGCTCGGCGCCTCCGCGGTGGGCGCGGCGTTGCTCGCGGCCAGTAGCGCCGACCTCACCAGGCGAACCGCCGCGGCCGATCCGCGCGCAGGTGCCGCCTTGCTCCCTTATCCCCTGTGGTGCGCGTTCGCCACCGTCATGTCCGTCCATATCTGGGTACTCAACCGTCGATGAAACCGGTGAGTCGCTGATGCCCGCAGTGTTGTGGTTTCGTCGCGACCTCCGACTGCGCGATCTCCCTCCGCTTTTGCGGGCCGCCGCAGCCAGCGACGATGTGCTCGGATGCTTCGTGCTCGACCCGCGCCTCGAGGCGTCGTCGGGTGATCGGCGGATGCAGTTCCTCTGTGACTCGCTGCGCCAACTGCGAGACGACTTGGACGGGCGGCTGTTGGTGACCCGCGGACGCCCCGAGGAACGCATCCCCGCCATCGCCAAGCAGATCGAAGCACCGTCAGTGCACGTCTCGGAGGATTTCGCGCCGTATGGGCGGCGCCGCGACGAGCGGGTGCAAGCGGCGCTGGGCGATGTGCCGCTGGTGGCTACCGGGTCGCCGTACCTGGTATCGCCGGGGCGTGTCACCAAAGACAACGGCGAGCCGTACAAGGTGTTCACCCCGTTTTTCGGTCGCTGGCGTGACATGGGGTGGCGATCCGCGGCGAAATCCGGCCCCACATCAGCGCGCTGGGTCGATCCCAAGACGTTGGGCAAGCATGCCAAAGCGGTGCAGATACCCGACCCGGGCGTCGAACTGGACATCGCCGCGGGCGAGGCCGCCGCGAAGAAGCAGTGGAAGAAGTTCGTCGAGACGGCGCTGGAAGATTACAGCGACGACCGTAACCGGCCCGATCACGACAGCACCAGCCGGATGTCAGCACATCTGAAATTCGGCACCATTCATCCGCGGACGATGGCCGCCGACCTGGACCAGCGACGCGCAGGCGCACGGGCTTACCTGCGGGAGTTGGCATTTCGCGACTTCTATGCCGCGGTGCTGCATCACTGGCCGGACAGCATCTGGTGGAACTGGAACCACGATTTCGACGGCATCAAAATCGACACCGGCAAGAAAGCCGAGCAGCGTTTCGAGGCCTGGAAAGCCGGCGAGACCGGATTCCCGATCGTCGACGCCGGCATGCGTCAGCTACGCGACACCGGCTTCATGCACAACCGGGTGCGGATGATCGTCGCGTCGTTCTTGGTCAAAGATCTGCATCTGCCCTGGCAATGGGGCGCCCGCTGGTTTCTCGATCAGCTCGTCGACGGCGACATGGCCAGCAATCAGCACGGCTGGCAGTGGTCCGCCGGTTGCGGCACCGATGCGGCGCCCTACTTCCGGGTGTTCAATCCGAGCACGCAGGCCGAGAAGTTCGATCCCTCAGGCGATTACATTCGACGATGGGTGGGCGAACTCGCCGACGTCGACGATGTCCGCCTGACCAAGAGCGATCGGCCGTCGGAGTATCCCGAGCCGATCGTCGACCACAGTGCCGAACGCGGCGAGGCACTACGCCGCTATCAAGAGATGAACTGAGTCAGCGGGCGGCTTTCTTGCGTTCGATGTCGGCGAGCGCCGCGGCGAGCTCGGCGCGCTGGGCCGCCGAAGTCTCCCAGGCAAGCTGACGGTTCTTGACCACTTTGGCCGGTGCGCCGACCGCGATGGAGAAGTCCGGCACGTCGCCCCGGACCACGGCGTGCGATCCCAACACGCAGCCGCGCCCGATCGTGGTGCCGCGCAGCACGGTCACCTTCACCCCGACCCAGGTATCCGGGCCGATGCGGATAGGGGTCTTGACGATGCCCTGATCCTTGATCGGCAACGTGATGTCATCCATCCGGTGGTCGAAGTCGCAGACGTAGCACCAGTCGGCCATCAGCACCGAGTCGCCGAGTTCGATGTCGAGGTAGCAGTTGATGACGTTGTCGCGGCCCAGCACCACCTTGTCGCCGAATCTCAGCGAGCCCTCGTGTGCGCGGATCGTGTTCTTGTCGCCGATGTGCACCCAGCGGCCGATCTCCAGCTGCGCCAACTCGGGCGTCGCATGGATCTCGACGCCCTTGCCGATGAAGACCATTCCTCGGGTGATGATGTGCGGGTTGGCCAGCTTGAACTTCAGCAGTCGCCAGTAGCGCACCAGATACCAAGGGGTATATGCGCGGTTGCGCAGCACCCACCGCAGCGAGGCCAGCGTGAGGAACTTGGCCTGGCGTGGGTCCCGCAGATTCGACCCCCGCCAGCGGCGATGGACCGGGGCACCCCACATGCTCGTCATGGCCGAAAAGCCTAACGCGTGCCGTGCAGCCCGACGCAGCGGGCAATCAAGGCCTCCGGCGACGATGCGCCGGAACGGCGGGCTGTGCAGGCGGGCAATCAACCACGCCAGGGCCGCCGCGGGTTACCCTCGCACCGTGCCCTGGCCGATTCCCCGTCGCACTGTGCGGCATTGGTCGTCCGTGGCGTCAGCGATCGTTATGACCGTTGCCATCACAAGTTGTGGCAACACCGACTCGTGGGTCGATACCGTGCCCGCCGAGGGCTGGCCCGCTCAGTACGGCGACGCGGCCAACAGCAGCTACACCCCGACGTCAGGCGCCAGTCGGTTGACGTTGCGCTGGACCCGCTCGGTCAAGGGCTCGTTGGAGGCGTCAGTGGCGCTCAGTTCCCGAAACTGGCTCGCGGCGAACGCACAGACGCCCGGCGGCTGCTCGCTCATGGAGTGGGAGAACAACGACAACGGCAGGCAGCGTTGGTGCACCCGGTTGTTCCAGGGCGGCGGCATCTCCGGCCCGTTGTTCGACGGCTTCGACAACCTCTATGTCGGCCAACCCGGAGCGATCCTGTCCTTCCCCGTCACGCAGTGGATCCGCTGGCGTCGCCCGGTCATCGGAATGCCAACCACGCCAAGGATTCTCGGACACGGTCAAATTCTGGTGGCCACCCACCTGGGCCAGGTGCAGGTCTTCGACGGCCATCGCGGCGTCGTGGTCGGCAATTCGGTCGACCTGGTCGACAACGTCGATCCGAGCGACTTCACCCGCGGACTCTCGGACTGCGGTGCGGCCCAGGCAGGCTGCCCGGTCGCCGCGGCGCCGGCGTTCTCGGCGACGACCGGCACGATTGTGCTGAGCGTCTGGGAGCCGGACGCCCCGGCGGCCGTGCTGGTCGGCCTGAAATACCACCCCGGCCAGAGCCCGCTGCTGACCCGGGAATGGACCAGCAACGCGGTCGGCGCCGGTGTGCTGGCCAGCCCGGTGCTCTCCGGCGACGGATCCACCGTGTATGTCAACGGGCGCGACGAGAAGCTATGGGCCCTCAATGCCGCGGACGGCAAGCCGAAGTGGTCGGTTCCGCTGAAGTTCCAGGCGCAGACGCCGCCGTCGGTGACGCCAGGCGGGCTGATCGTGTCAGGCGGCGGGCCGGACACCCGACTCGTCGCGTTCAAGGACACCGGCGATCATGCCCAGGAGGTGTGGCGTCGCAACGACGTCAGCCCGCTGTCGACGTCGAGCCTGGCCGGGCAGGGCGCCGGCTACGCCGTGGTGACCGGCGGCCCCGGTCAGGGTGAGCGGGGCATGACGCTGCTGGTGTTCGAGCCCGGCAGCGGTCACACGCTCAACCGCTATAACTTGCCCGAGGCGGACGGCTACCCCGTCGGTGTGTCGATCGGTCGCGACCGCCGGGTCGTCGCCGCCACCAGCGCCGGTCAGGTGTACAGCTTCGCGCCGAACTGATTGTCTGCGGACCCTCGCCTCGGCGAGGATGATGACCAGGGTGGATGAACCAGCCGTGCAGACCGCGCAGGATCAACAGACCGATCCCGCCGCGCGGCGCCCGATCGCTGATGTGCTGGCGACCGTCGTGCTGGTGATCGCCCACTTTGCGTTGTACGGCGCGACGTTTGTGGTGCTGGGCATGCTGGTGATGGCCACGGATCCATGCGGCTACCTGAAATGCGGTGACCCGGCGTGGCTCGACCGGGCCATGCATCTGGCCGCATGGGCCGGTGGCGCCCTGTTGGTGGCCGACGTGGCTCTGACCCTGTTCCAGCTGGTCCGCAAGCGGGTTGCCTGGGTCGTCCCGCTGATCGGATGCATCGCCCAGATCGCGTTGGCATGCGGCGCCGGGTATATGGAGTCGCTGGCCGGCCCGGTATAGCCCCTATGCGGGTCTGTGGCCTAGCCCTTGACCGCGAGCGGCGGGATGGCATTGCGCGGAACGTGGACCTGGCTGGCGCCGGCCAGTGACGGCAGAAGCTCACCGGGCGCGAAATAGAAGATCAGCTCGTCGTCGGTGATGGCGAAGTTTTGGTAGTGCGCAGCGTCGAGACCGGAACCGGGCAGAATCGCCGCACCGAGTCCGGTCTGCTTGCCCACTTCGCGCTGCACGATCGGATATATCGCGTCGAGCGGCTTGGCGTTCGGCGCGAACAGCGTGTCGAAGGTGATGGCCTTCTGTCCGGCGAGGTCCCAGTTGAAGCTCTTGTAGAAGGTGGACGGGCGCGGTCCGCCGAGGTCCTCGAACACCTTCAGAACGACGCTTCGCGTGCCCGCAGGTGGTTGACCCGAGTGGTACTGCTCAGAGGTGACTTCCATCTGATAGGGCACGTCGCGCGGACCGGACGTCTGCGACGACGTCTGCGCGACGCTGACGAATCCGTCACGATTCTGGGTGAGAAAATCGGTCAGCGCTTGGTCGGGGTAATCGGTCGGGAAGGTCATGTTCAGCATGTAGCTGGCCGTCGACGTGTGCACGCGGCACGTCTGATCGTCCTGGAGGTCGCCGCCCAGGCTGGCGCACGCCGAGTCAGCCGCCGCGACCGCTGCGCCGGGCCAGCCCAGCAGGACTCCGGCCGCTATCACTGCGGCCGACATCATGATGCGCATCGGTCGACTTGTCCTCGCAGAATGGGAGCGGCTGAAATGCCGTCCCGCAAGACTACCCGCCTCCTGTGACAGCGCACTGTGACCGCCCGCGACAGTGCCTGCCGTGACCGATGACGACCGCCGTAGACGCAGGTCAGCGGCCACCGTCCTCCCAAACGGTGACCGCCGACCCGCTAGGCCGCGCGACTTAGAACAGCGTCGCGAGCTCAGTCCAGAAGTTGCTGGCGTCCGCGGCTAGATTCGCGCCGTCGAATGACGACAACAGGTCGGTCAGTGCGCCGGAGGTGTCAGTGCCCGACAACAGTTCGGCCAGCGGATTGACGCTCTCGGAGGCCGCGGCGCTACCCGACGACGCGCCGTCGCCGTAGAACTTCAGGATGTCTGCCAGGTAGTCACTACCCTGCACGTCTGCGGTCCCGAGATCGTTGCCTTCGACATAGGCGCCGTCATAGCTGCCCGCACCTGACGCGTCGCCACCCGACAAGGCGGTATCGCCGTTGCCGAAGATGACGGAGTAGTCGAAGGTGCCGGGATTCGCGGAGTCGGTCGTTCCGGCCAACCCGTAGCTGTCATCCCCGAAGACGAAGGCTGTGTTGTCGGCCGAACTGCCTGCGGTTGCCGCGTTGATCCCGCCGGCAATGGCCGTGGAATCGGTGCCGTCAACGCTGGCGTAGTTGTCGGAGCCGTAGGCATAGGCGGTGGCGCCGGCGCCGTTGGCGATAGCGATGTCCCCGTTGTCGCCGGAGTATGCGTACGCACTGCCGTCCTGGAACAGCGACATACCGTCAAACGAGATGGCCAGGTTCAAGCCTGATGCATCGGAGGCCGCCGGGACGGCGACCCCGCTGAGAAGGCTGTCGACTGCGGTCAACCAGTCCGATGAATCCGCTGCCGCGGTACCCGGAATCGCGGCCAGCGCTCCCCCGAATCCCAGCCCTATAGCTATTAGCCCCAACCGGGCCACAGCACGAGTCCCCTTCATACGATTGCCTTTCCCCCGGACGCACCTTTGTGCGCGTTCTGTCAGCGCCTACCGCGCTGAGTTCTGACAGCTTATGCGTAGCCGTCAATTCTGTTCGAACAAAGTCTGATATACCGGAAAAAACTGCCAGTTTTTGTTTCTACGCCCACATGCGGACGGTATTGCTGCTGGTAAGAATAAGGCTGCTAGAAGGATTCCGCGCGATGAGCCGGTGAACAGTACAGTCAAAACCGGCCTCACAAGCTGAGACGATCTCAAGGACAACTTGAGAGAACCATACGTTTAGCCTCAAGTTATGTTCGATTGGCCGGATTATTCGACCGATCGGCCGGAGTCAATCGCGTCTCGGCATTTCCACGCTGGTCGGGGCGGAAAGCGAACGAACCGGTTATTGCAACGGCGCGATGCCGTGCTCGCTGAGCAATTGAAGTCGGCGCTAAGGCAAACCCGGTGCCGTCGCAAGCTGAGTCTTAACCACTCGTAAACCTGATCTCACTGAAGTAAATGGTTCCTCACTCGGCGCAATTCACTGAGAATCGAAAGAGTAAAGGGCGAGATCCACAGGGCTTGGCATTCATGTCATCGCTCGGCCAGCATCTGCGGTTGTCGCACAACCGGCGGGCGGTGAAGGCCGCAGCAACCACATCATGTCCCGGTAATGCTTAGCTGTAGCCACACCAGCCCGCCGGCGCGCTCGTATCAGTCTGCGGTGCCCATGCGGGTCAATTCATGGGGAGAATTCCCTATCTTTGCCCGGCAAAGGTCCTCAGCGCGACGGCCGACAGACAAAAGCGATCCCCCGCGCGGACGCACCGGAGCCGATCCGGGTGATCACCACCGTCAACGAGCGGGTCCCCCGTAATGCCAACCTCCGCCGCAGCGCATCGGGGTCGACGTCCACGCCGCGGACCAGGATCTCCAGCGCGCCACAGTCCAGCGCGCCCAACGCCTGCCGCAGCCGTCGCTCGTCGAAGGCCAGTTGGTCGAGGACCTCGAAGCCGCGCAGCCCGGTGGGCAGTTCGTCGCCGGACAAATAAGCGATGTGCGGGTCGAGCTGCCACAGCTCGTGGCGTGCCGCGAAGTGCCGCACCAGACCCGCTCGCACCACCGCGCCGTCCGGGTCGACGATCCACCGGCCGGGCCCCCGCACCGGGCACTCGTCCGGCTCGGCATCGGTGATCTGCTCGCCGCGGTCCAGGATGCTGGCCCGCCGATGTACTTCGGGCTCGGCCAAACCCGCCGACCACAGGCAGGCTTCTCGCACCGATCCGCGATAGGACGTCACCTCGATCTCACCGGTGAACCCGAGCCTGCTCACGGCGTCGAACTCGATCCCCGGCGCGCACTTGACAACCATGTCCCGGCCGCGAAATGCATCGATCAGCGCATCCAATGCGGGCTCGTAGTCGCGCGGGTCGAAATGTCGACGCCCGCCGCTGCGCCGGCCCGGGTCGGCCAGCACCACCGCATCGCGGGTAACCGGCCTCAACGCGTCGGCCCGCAACAGGTGAGCGTCGTCGCCGAGGTTGTAGCGCGCCATCGCCAGCCGCACCGGGTCGACGTCACTACCGACCACCCAGGCGCCCACGGCGCGCAGCGCCGCCAGCTCCGTGCCGATCGAGCAGGTCACATCGTGAATCATGTTGTTGCTGAGCCGCTTTGCACGATGCAGCGCAACCGGCGCGGCGCTGGCCTGCTGCAGTGCCTCGTCGGTGAACAGCCAGCGTTGGCTGTCCGCCAGTTCGGCGAGCTTCGCGGCAGCGCGTCGGCGCAACAGCACCGTCTCCACCAAGATCGGCGTTCGGTTGCCGTATTGCTTTCGCAACGTGGCAATCTCGCCGATTCGATCGGTCAACGGACGGGCTTCGACTGCGGCCAGCGCAGCGGAGCCCTCCTCCGACGTCAGGTACGCGACGTCGTCGAGGCCGAGCTTCAGGACGGCTTGATCCCAGTGATCATGACGTTGTAGAACCAGCCTTTCGGCACCACGTGACGCCAGACGTTGGCGTCCACCCAGCTCAACGTCTTCCAACTGCCGAAGGCGAACCGTGACCAGCCCCAGCCGAGCTTGCCCGGCGGCACGGTCGACTCGAAGGTGCGCACCGGCCAGCCCAGCATCGCCGCGGTGAATTCGACGGTGGCGGTGTCGACGTCGACCGCACCGGCTCTGGTCGCCATGTTCTCCAGGTCGGCCGGGGAGAAGGTGTGCAGGTCGACGATCCACTCCAGCGCCGCGGCCCGCGAATTCTCGTCGATTTCGGCCTGCGGGCGACGCCAACTACCCAGGCCGGGCAGCTTGACCGCACGGATGGTGAGATTCCACGTCAGATCCGCCAGCCTGCGAGCGTATTGATTGCCGACGGTGGTGGGTTCGCCCGCGAACACGAACCGGCCACCGGGCCGCAGCACCCGCATCACCTCACGCAGGGACAGTTCGACGTCGGGAATGTGATGCAGCACAGCATGTCCGACCACCAGGTCGAAAGTGTTGTCGTCGTAGGGGATGTGCTCGGCGTCGGCGACCCGGCCGTCGATGTCCAGACCCAGCGCCTGACCGTTGCGGGTGGCGACCTTGACCATCCCCGGGGACAGATCGGTGACCGATCCGCGCCGCGCGACCCCGGACTGAATCAGGTTGAGCAGGAAAAAGCCGCTGCCGCAGCCTAATTCGAGTGCTCGATCGTAGGGAAGCCGGCGGACCTCGTCGTCGGGGACGATGCCGTCGAAGCAGGACCGTGCGTAGTCGATGCAGCGTTGGTCGTAGGAGATCGACCACTTCTCGTCGTAGCTTTCCGCTTCCCAATCGTGGTAGAGAACCTGGGCCAGTTTGCTGTCTTGTCGCGCGGCCTCAACCTGCTCGGCGGTGGCGTGCGGCTGCGGAGCCGGGTCGGAACTGGTCATGGTCGCCCAGCCTATCGGCCAACCGGGTCGGCGAGCATCCTGGCTCCGTTGAATTGCCCAGTTGGCCCCCTCGCTGCCGTTGAACTGGCAGCCATCCGGATATTCATCGTTCGGGAGCCGAGGAAACCGCTGACGCCGATAGCCAGTTTTCTCACCGTTGCGGTGTCTCGTTGCTGGCTGCCAGGACTTGGGGTCCGTACTTGGCGGCGATCAGCGTCCACGGATCGGCATAGCGTCCGCGCTTCTCGACTCTCCGCTGGACAGCCAGGGCCGCACGCATGACCGGCCGGAATACCGGACCCACGGCGGGCAATATTGTGCGCAGGAGCTGGCCCTGAGACTCCGCGACCCACGCGATGGTCTGTGCCCAGTCATGACGTTGGTAGTCGAGCAGTGACTGTGATTCGGCGGTGTCGAACCATCCGGTGAATGCCCATCCACGGTCGTCCTCGGGGTCGCCGGGCAGGCTAGCTGTGGGGCCGAGACGCCCGATGCCGACCGCGTCGAACATGTCGTCTTCGACGTCGCGGTGCAGATGGACGTGTGTTTCGTTGCCGGCGATGACGAGAGCTTTGCCGTTGATCGTTTCAGCCCGATCGACCGCGTTGGCGAACGCCAGCGCGACGTCGCGCGCGTCGACGGTGTGCAGTCGGTTGTCGCCGGGGGTGGCCCGCATCAACAGCAGATAGTCGCCGTTGAGGTTCGCCGCCCCGTCTGGAGCGACAACTCCGCCAAGGCGAAGCAGGGCATACGGTAGGCCGCTGCGCTCAATGACGGCTTCGGCGAGGACTTTGTCTTCCCCGTATTGGTCGATGGGGTTCAGGGGCGTCTGAGCGGTGATGCGTCCTGGATACCGGTAGGGGTTAACTGACCCATAGACTGCGGCGCTGGATGCGAATATCAGCAGCGGGGGCACGGGCAGGGCTTTAGCGGCCTGCACCACGTTGGTAGTGCCGTCGACGTTGACGCGCCTGGCCAGACGGGGATTGCGATATGACGGCGGGGAGAGCATTCCTGCCAGATGGATGATCGCGCTCGGTTTGTGTTCGGCGACAAGGTCGTTGATGGCTGCTGCGTCGAGCAGGTCGGCGTAGACGGTCTGCAGCACTCCCGAGTGCGTGTCGCGGACCAGCGCATCGGCTGCGGCGACCACTGCGTCCGTGCGCAGGTCTGTGGCGACCACGGTGCATCCGCGCGACAGCAATATCTCGGTGCAACGCTTGCCCACTTGACCGAACGCTCCGGTGATCAGGACGGGGCTGCTCACTTGGCGCGTTTCCGCGCTAGGGCCGCACCGACATCGCGCAGCCGTTCCGGAACCCGAAAAGAGAACACCGGATTGAAGATGTCCTCCCGAAGCCGCGTCAGCTTGGAACTCTTGATGTACCAACGTCCGTCGGTCTTCTCGTAGGTCTCGTGGTAGTGGCCGTAGCCCTGCAGATTCAGCCCCGGTGCCAGGCGCACGACATCTTGCAGCGCCCACACACCGGTTGCGGTGGTAAGTGACGTCAGCGTGATCTCAGGAGCATGTACCTGGTGGACGGTGGGCTGAGAGGCCTTGCCGATGTGTCCGCGCGTATAGCGGATGAACGCATCAGCCCCGATGATCACATCACCACCGGATTCCGAAGTGTCACTGACGAAGTCATCAGCGAAGATGGTGCGCCACGCATCCCAATCCTTGGTGTCCAGATGCCGGCAGTACCGGGCCTTCAACTGCTTGATCGCCTCTACCTCGTAGAGGCTGTCGACATCGCGGGAATTCGACGCAGGTGCGTCACCGGCCTCGGCGTTCATGTGTGCCCTTCGTGCCTTCGGATAGGGAACGACAGCGGGGATGCGGTCTGGTGTGTCGTCTCAGACGTCAGGCTACGGTTTGCCCGCGGTCACGCCCCGGCGACTGTGGTCACGGTGACGGTGACGGTACTTGCACCGTTGTCTGATGCGATGACCAGTTCAGGAGCGTCGGGAGCCGAAACCACTTGCCCGCCAGTAACGCTCACGTCATAGCCGTTCGGGAACTCAACGGTTGGCACCGAAATGGTGGTCTGCGAGCCGGCGGGGAAGCTGCCCAGGCCGTCTGCCTCTTCGGTGGAGTAGCTGAACTGGAAGGTGCCGTTGTCAAACGAGTAGGAGTCCGGGGTGCCTGAGATCGTTTGCGGGTAGGGCTCGGCGAGCGCTTGCAGCGCGGCGGTGTTGACGTTGTCGCCGGTGGGCGGGAGCTCCGGGTTGTCGATGAGCCACTCGGAGTCTGGTGAGCCGGTGATGTCGCCTTGGCCGGTGTAGGCCCACTCGGTCCAGCCAATCAGGTTCTGGTTGGCGTCCAGCTCCGAGGCCAACGTGTCGGTCGTGTCGGATGCGCTGCCACTGAGGTTCCCGAACTCGGTCATGAATGCCGGGATACCCTGCGCCGAAGCATATGCCAGCGCATCGCTGATGTTCGCCGAAGACGGTAGGCAACTGGAGCCGAAGTCTATCTCGCAGTAGCCGTGGAACGAGAAGACAGTGTTGGTGGCCTCCACGGTGCCCAGGTGGGTGGGCACGGTGGCGTCGAACAAGACGTTGGGTTCGTAGAAGATCGGGGTGCTCGGATCGACGGCCCGAATCGCGTCGGCCGCCTGGTCATAGAACGGCGTCAGCTGCTGGGTGTCGAAGTATGGGCTGCCGAGCAACGTCGACAGGAACGTCGACACGCCGGGCGAGGGTTCGTTCATGATCTCCATGCCGGCCACGTCCGTGTTGCCGTTGAACGCGTTGGCGACGTACTCCAACATCTGCGAGTAATCGTCCTCTAGGCCAGTGCCGTTGGAAATATCGGTGTTGTCCCAGAACGACTGCCAGGCGCTTTGCTCGTCGGGATTGAAGAATTCGTTGAGCGGGAAGGTCTGCTCGGTGTTGGCGGCCCCGTCGGTCTGCACAGCCCAGTCCGGCGCCCCCTCACCGCCGAACGCGGTGCTGTAGGCGTCCTGGTGGAAGTCGAGGATGCTGTAGATGCCGTTGTTGCCCAATGTCTGCACAGTCGACTCGATCGAGTCGAGATACGAGGTATTGAATTCGCCGGGCTCGGGCTCGAGTTCGGACCAGATGACACCGACGCGCACCACGTTGAAGCCGTTGGCGGCCAAGAACTGCGCGTCGTCGTTGCTGAACCCGTCGGAGGCAGGCTCATACGGCGCTTCTTTGTACACCTCGTTGAGCCCGTGCAGCAGGACGACTTGCCCGTCGCTGTTGGTCAGGTAGTCGCCGGTGGTGGTGACGGGAAGCAAGGTCCCGTCGGGGTCAGTCGGCTCCGACGACCCGATGGCACCGTAGTCACCGACCATGCCGTGCTCGCCGAACGTACCTGCGTTGCCGCCTGCTCCCCCAAGGGCGGCCAGACCATCGGCAGCGACGCCGTTGCCGCCGTTGCCACCGTCACCACCGATACCGATCAGCGATCCGCCATCACCACCGTCACCGCCATCGGCACCGGCACCGCCTTCGCCGCCGACGCCGCCATCGCCGAGGAATCCGGCGTCGCCGCCGTTGCCTCCGGCCACACCGGCTTCGGTGCTGTTCCATCCGGCTCCGCCGTCGCCGAACAACAACCCACCGGCGCCACCAGTTGGGTCGGCTTCGGTGCCGGCCGCACCATTGCCGATGAGAAATTCCCCGAATGTCGCGTTGAGCACGTTGTCGATCTGCTCACCGGTCGGGCTGGCGATCCACGCCTGCTCGGCAGTCTCCAACGGTGCGAACGCATACGACTGGGCTAGGTCGGCGGACGTCGCGGACCCGGCGGCGGTGGCAGGTTCGGCAAGCGCCGCTGCCGTCGCGGCGTTTTCCAGAGCGAACGACGGGTCGATGCTGGTTGCCAGTGCACTCAGGTCAATGCCCAGCGTGGGGTCAAGGCTCGACAGGGAATTGATGATCGGATCAAGAATCCAGTCCAACCCGTCTGCGCTGGCCTGCGGTGCGGTCAGCGGGCTCAACCCGAACGCCAGAAACGCCCCCGCCGCCGACCCGGCACTCACGATGGGAATTCGCCTCGGCTTGCGTCCTCGACGGTCACCGTGAGAGCTGCAACGACGAGTCATCCTGCGCCCTTTCTCCATTGAAAGCCGTGCCAGAGCAAGATCCCAGGCGCACCAACAGGTTTTTACCACCCGGCGAAAACTAGGCTGAGATTTTCTTACCGTACGCCAAGGAACGTGTCAAGGAAGCTGGAAACGACGAGGTCGTGAACCGTCATCATTCTCAGACGCCCAACTTAGGGGCATCACCGCCCTAACATTGACCGCGATGGCCGCACCGACAACAACGAATGACGAGAACCCGGGGCAGTCCCGCCCTCGGGTTCCTGGCCGTCCCCCGCGTATCAGCCGCGAAGAAATCCTGGTCGCCGCGCGGCGCATTCCGCAGGGCGAACTCACGATGGGGGCGGTCGCCGACGAGCTGGGCGTCAGCCGAAAGGCGCTGCACTATTACGTCGGGAGCCGTGAGGGCTTGATCAACCTCGTCGTCGCCGATTTGTTCGAGTCAGAACTGGCGACAGTGGATTTGCCTCGGGACGCCGATTGGCAAACGGTGTTAAGCGTTTGGGCGCACGCCATTCGGGACGGCGTCGTCCAAGTAGGAATCGGCGCCACCTACGTTCAGCTTCGAGGAATGGGTGGAGCGGCAGCGATGGAACTCTCAGAGCGCGTCACCGAATCGTTGCTGCGCGCCGGCTTCAGCCACCTTCTCGCCCGGCGCGCTCTCACCGTGATCGCGAACGTCGCGTTCACCCACGCGAACATCGCCCTTCTCGAAGATCGACACGGTATCTACCCGCACGAATACGAACTCACCACCGCGCTAGCTCAGGCGCCAGACGACAAGTTCCCTGGACTGCGTCAGATCCTCGCCTGCGCCCAAGCCGAGGATCCCTCCCACAGTTTCGACTTCGAGTTGGGCTTGGCAGTGACCGGGTTGGAGCGTGCGCTCGCCGGCAGATCCATCTAGTTGCGTCCAGCGCTAACCGGGCGGGTCGAAGACGCCGTCGACGCCGGCCTTGGTCGCGGCCAGTGCGTCGCGAGGGCCGTCGACGAAGCGGCTCGCCCACGCCGCCGCGACGTCGTAGACATGGTCGGGTGCTGCCAGTTCGTCGATCAACCCCAGCGCCAGCGCCTCTTCGGCGTCGAAGAATCGACCGCTGTACAGCAACTCCTTGGCCTTACTGGTCCCGACCGTGCGGGCCAGCCGGCTGATGCCGTCGCCGTCGGCGACCAATCCGGCCAGGATCTCCGTCGCGCCGAACCGCACGTTGTCGCCGCTCACCCGCCAGTCGGCGGCCAGCGCAAGGCCCAGGCCGGCGCCGAGCGCGTACCCGGTGATCGCGGCGACGGTCGGCTTGGGGATCGCGGCCACGGCGTCGACCGCGTCGTGGTGCACGCCGATCCAGCTCTCGACTTCCGACGGGCTCAGCGTGCGCAGCTGTGGCATGTCGTCGCCGGCGGAGAAGATCTCGTGGCCGCCGAACACGATGACGGTGGCGATGTCGTCGCGGTGGCCAACTTCGACCGCGGCCCGTGCGAGCTCCCGGTAGACCTGCCGGGTCAGGGTGTTGGTGGGCGGATGCGAGAGCACCAGCGTCCCGACGCCCGGATGGCCTGGGTCCAGGTGGACGCTGACGAACTCGCTCAATGCCGCCACCTGAGTCCGCCGGCTTTGCGGGCGCTGTGATAGCGGTCGGAATCGAAGAACTCGAAAATCCAGTTGTCGCCGTCGATTTCGACGTTCGGTTGCACAGTGACGATATGACGCTCGACGGCCAGCACGTCAGCAACCGAGCGGCCGATCAGCGAATCCAACTGTGTCCAGGTCGGCGGCAGCAGAAAGCACCGGCCGGCTTCGAAGTCGGCGACGGCGGCCTGCGGCGTGGTCCACTCCGCACGGTCGGACTCGGTGTTGTCGCCGTCGGCGCGCTGCCCTTCCGGGAGCACCCCGACGAAGAAATAGGTGTCGTAGCGGCGGGTGCGCTCAGCTTCGGGAGTCACCCAGTTGGCCCACGGCCGCAGCAAATCGGCTCGCAGCACAAGGTTTTCCCGACTCAGGAAGTCTGCGAACGACAGCGTCCGGTTAGCCAGCGCCTGACGGGATTCGCGGTACACCGATGCGTCGCTGACGATGCCGCTCGGGTCGTCAGCCGGGCCGGCGAACAGCACTCCGCACTCCTCGAAGGTCTCCCGTGCGGCGGCGCACACCAGCGCTTCGGCCAACTCGGTGTCGGTGCCGAACCGCTCCGCCCACCACGACGGCGCGGGCCCGGTCCAGGCGATCTCGGCGTTGCGGTCACGGTCGTCGACGCCGCCACCGGGAAACACCACAGTCCCGGCAGCGAATTCCATTCCCGCGTGCCGCCGCATCAAAAAGACAGCGATACCTTCCGGGTCGTCGCGCAACAGCATCACGGTCGCGGCCGGGCGCACCGGCAACGGGACAAGCGAGTCGTCGGTCACAAGCTCCTCCGGTGGGCCGCGCGGGTACGAATACGCCGGGCGAAGTACCGCCCGTCGATCACGTCCACCGCGATCGATTGGCCGAACGCCGCGGACAGATTGTCTGACGTCAGCACATCGGACAGTAAACCCGCCGCGACGGCCTTTCCCTCCGCCATCAGCATGCAGTGGCTGAAGCCGGGGGGGATCTCCTCGACGTGATGGGTGACCAGGACCAGCGCCGGTGCGTCGGGGTCGGCGGCCAGATCGGCCAGCCGCGACACCAGCTCCTCGCGTCCACCCAGATCGAGACCGGCGGCGGGCTCGTCGAGCAGGAGCAACTCCGGGTCGGTCATCAACGCCCGCGCGATCAGGATTCGTTTGCGCTCGCCCTCCGACAGGGTTTCGTAGGTGCGGTCGGCCAGATGCTCAGCGCCCAGGCTTTCCAGCATGTCGACGGCGCGGTGGTAGTCGACATCCTCGTAGCGCTCCCGCCAGCGGCCCAGCACTGCGTAACCTGCCGAGACGACCAGGTCGCGCACCACCTCGTTGCCCGGAATCCGTTGCGCCAGCGCCGAGGAACTCAGGCCGACCCGGGAGCGCAGTTCGGACATGTCGACCCGGCCGAGGCGCTCCCCCAACACGTAGGCAACACCGGACGAGGGATGCTCGGCGGCTGCGGCGATGCGTAACAGCGACGTCTTGCCCGCGCCGTTGGCTCCGATGATCACCCAGCGTTCGTCGAGCTCGACTGACCAGGTCACCGGCCCGACCAGAGTGTGACCGTCGCGCCGCAACGACACGTCGGTGAAGTCGATCAGCAGGTCGGGGTCGACTGCCTCGCGTGTCTGGTCGGCCACGTCACCATCGTGCCGTACCGCGACGCCACGGCGACTACTCGGGTTCGATATCGACGCGACTCATCACGCCGTCGAGTGCGTCAGCGGCCTCGATCTCGCCGCGCGTCACACCGAGCAGGAACAGCACGGTGTCCAGGTATGGGTGGCTCAGCGAGGCGTCGGCGACTTCTCGCAGCGCGGGTTTGGCGTTGAAGGCGATACCCAGGCCCGCGGCGGAGAGCATGTCGATGTCGTTGGCGCCGTCGCCGACAGCGACCGTCTGTGCCATCGGCACCCCGACCTGATGCGCAAAGTCTCTCAGCGCCTTGGCTTTCCCGGGCCGGTCGATGATCTCGCCGATGACCCGGCCGGTGAGTTTGTCGTCGACGACCTCCAGCTCGTTGGCCGCGACGAAGTCCAGCATCAGCTCGTGCGCCAACGGCTCGATGACCTGCCGGAAGCCGCCCGAGACCACGCCGACGTGATAACCCAGCCGCCGCAACGTACGCAGCGTGGTCCGCGCGCCGCGGGTGAGCTTCACGTCGTCGGCGACCTCGTCGAGCACCGCCGCGGGCAGGCCTGCCAAGGTCTGAACCCGCTGATGCAGCGACTCGGCGAAGTCCAATTCACCGCGCATCGCGGCCTCGGTGATGGCGGCGACGGCCTCTTCAGCACCCGCCCGCGCGGCGAGCATCTCGATGACTTCCTGCTGGATCAGCGTCGAGTCGACGTCGAACACGATGAGTCGCTTAGCCCGCCGCGCAATGCTGTAGGCCTCCAACGCCACGTCGACGCCCGCATCGGCGGCCACCCGCGTCAACACGGCTTGCAGCTGTCCGCCGACTCCGGGCGGCACCGACACCCGCAGCTCCAGGCCGGTGACGGGGTAATCGGAGACGCCGCGGATGAGGTCGATGTTGACGCCGAGTGCGGCCACTTCGCGGGCAACGGCGCCGAACGCCTCGGCCGTGATGGGCAGGCCGAGCACCATGATGGTGTGCGTCGAGGGTTCCCGGATGACCGGCAGGTCGTCGCTGGCTTCGATCTCGACGTCGAGGCCCAGCGCGTGGATCGCCGCCTCGACCTCGTCGCGAAATGCCTTGCCCTCAGCGACTTCCGCGGGCGCTGAGACCAGCACACCCAGTGTCAGCCGGCCGCGGATCACGACTTGCTCGACGTTGAGCAGCTCGACCTTGTGCCCGGAGAGGACTTGGAAGAGCGCCGACGTCACACCAGGCTTGTCGAGACCGGTGACGGTGATCAACGCCGACACCTTGCGGGGTGCACTCACCCCAGATAGCCGCCGTGCGAAGCGATCACGAACGAACGTTGACGTCGTCGGCTCGAGTGACGTCGCCGTCCGCCGGGCCGTGCGACCGGCCCACGTGGGCCTCGGCGCGTATCCGCTCGACCATGTGCGGGTAGTGCAACTCGAACGCCGGGCGCTCGGAGCGAATGCGCGGCAGCTCGGTGAAGTTGTGCCGCGGCGGCGGGCAACTGGTCGCCCACTCCAGGGAGTTGCCGTAACCCCACGGGTCGTCGACCGTGACGACTTCGCCGTAGCGCCAGCTCTTGAACACGTTCCAGACGAACGGAATCATCGACACGCCCAGGATGAACGCCCCGATCGTGGAGACGACGTTGTACGGCTGGAAACCGTCGGTGGGCAGGTAGTCGGCGTAACGCCGTGGCATCCCGATGTCGCCCAGCCAGTGCTGGATCAGGAACGTGGTGTGGAAGCCGATGAACGTCAACCAGAAGTGCAGCTTGCCCAGTCGCTCGTCGAGCAACCGGCCGGTCATCTTGGGGAACCAGAAGTAGACGCCGGCGAAGGTGGCGAACACGATGGTGCCGAACAGCACGTAGTGGAAGTGCGCGACGACGAAGTAACTGTCGGTGACGTGGAAGTCCAGCGGCGGGCTGGCCAGCAGCACGCCGGTCAGGCCACCCAGCAGGAAGGTGACCAGGAAGCCGACCGAGAACAACATCGGCGTCTCGAAGGTCAACTGCCCCTTCCACAATGTGCCGATCCAGTTGAAGAACTTGATCCCGGTCGGCACCGCGATGAGATAGGTCATGAACGAGAAGAACGGCAGCAGCACGGCGCCGGTGGCGAACATGTGGTGCGCCCACACCGCGACCGACAGCGCCGCAATCGACAGCGTCGCGTAGACCAGCGTGGTGTATCCGAAGATCGGCTTGCGGGAGAACACCGGGAAGATCTCGGTCACGATGCCGAAGAACGGCAGCGCGACGATGTAGACCTCGGGGTGCCCGAAGAACCAGAACAGGTGCTGCCACAACAGAACTCCGCCGTTGGCCGAGTCGTAGACGTGCGCACCGAGGTGCCGGTCAGCGGCCAGCCCGAACAACGCCGCGGTCAGCAGCGGGAAGGCCAGCAGCACCAGGATCGAGGTCACCAGGATGTTCCAGGTGAAGATCGGCATCCGGAACATCGTCATACCCGGCGCGCGCATACACACGACCGTGGTGATCATGTTGACCGCACCCAGGATGGTGCCCAGACCGGCGACGATCAGGCCCATGATCCATAGGTCGCCGCCTGCGCCGGGTGAGTGGATGGCGTCGGTCAGCGGCGTGTAGGCGGTCCAACCGAAGTCGGCGGCGCCGCCGGGGGTGATGAAGCCGGCCATACCGATCATCGCGCCGAACAGGAACAACCAGAACGAGAAGGCGTTCAGACGCGGGAACGCCACGTCGGGCGCGCCGATCTGCAGCGGCAGCACCAGGTTGGCGAAACCGAACACGATCGGCGTGGCATAGAACAGCAGCATGATCGTGCCGTGCATGGTGAAGAGCTGGTTGTACTGCTCGTTGGACAGGAACTGCAGTCCGGGCGCGGCCAACTCGACGCGCATCAGCAGGGCCAGCAGACCGCCGACGAAGAAGAAGATGAAGCAGGTGACCACGTACATGATCCCGATCAGCTTGTGATCGGTGGTGGTGATCAGCCGATAGATCAGGTTGCCTTTCGGCCCGGTTCGCGCCGGATACGGCCGAGTGGCCTCGAGTTCTCCCAGCGGGGGGGCTTCGGCGGTCAAGAGCTCCTCCAAATGTCGAGCAGGGCAACCGGGAACAGTGAAACTCGAGTCTAACCTCCGAGCGGGCGCCATGACGGACAGGTCCTACAAACTGTCGTAATAGGCCGGTGAACAGTTTCCGTCGTTACCGAACTCGGCGGCAGCTGCTCGAATGTTAACGTCGGACTGTGCTGCTCAGGGGTGTGCGACCCGCGATTGCCGCCGCCGCAACGGCCCTCGTTTCGACCGCGCTGTGCAGCGGGTGCACCTCGGGATCGACCCCACCCGGCGCGCCCGCAGCGTCGGTCATCACCAGCACCACGCAGATCGCCGGAGCCGGCGTTCTGGGTAACCAGCGCCGGCCCGACGAGTCGTGTGCCCCGGAACCCGCTGGACCGGACGCCGGACCCCATGTCGCCCACAATGCGGCAGGCGTACGGCCAGACACCGTCCCGGTGCCCGACGATCCGCAGCGCATCGTCGTGCTCTCCGGTGACCAACTCGACGCGCTGTGCGCGCTGGGCCTGCAATCCCGAATCGTCGGGGCCGCGCTGCCGGACGGCTCGCCGGACCAGCCGTCATACCTGGGCACAGTGGTCCACAATCTGCCGGGCCTGGGCACCCGCAGCAGCCCGGATTTGGCGGCGATCAGAGCGGCCAGGCCCGATGTGATCCTCGGCTCACAGGCGTTGACGCCGAAGCTGTATTCGGCGCTCGCCGACATCGCACCGACGGTGTTCACCGGGGCGCCGGGCGCGGCCTGGCAGGACAACCTGCGCGGTGTGGGCGAGGCGACGGCCCGCGCCGACGCTGCGGGCGGTTTAGTCGACGGCTTCACCGCCAAGGCCCACGACGACGGCGCGGCGCACGACGCCGCCCACTATCAGGTGTCGATCGTGCAGTTCACCGAGAACAGCGTCCGGGTGTACGGGTCGGACAATTTCCCGGCCAGCGTGTTGACCACGGTCGGCGTCGATCGCCCTGCGGCGCAACGGTTTACCGACAAGCCCTACATCGAGATCGGCAGCACCGAGACCGACCTGTCGAACAACCCCGACTTCTCCGCCGCCGACGCCGACCTGGTGTACGTGTCGTTCGATTCGCCGGAGGCCAAAGATCGTGCCCCCGCGCTCTTCGACAGCGATTCGTGGCGCAAGCTGTCGGCCACCCGCGACAACCGGATCTTCGTGGTCAACAACGAGATCTGGCAAACCGGCCGAGGGATCATCGCCGCGCGCGGAATCATCGACGACCTGCGCTGGATCAACGCCCCGATCAACTGAACGGCCAGCGGTGTGACGTCGCACGCACCTCCGAAATACATAGTCTATCTATGCTAATCTCGAACTCGTTCACTAGAATTCATAAGTCAACGAAGCGCATTAAAGAGGACTGCTGATGAGCACCGTTTCCGCTTACGCCGCCACCGATAAGACGGGGCTTCTGACCAAGACCACCATCGATCGCCGCGACCCCGGCCCCCACGACGTCGCGATCGACATCAAGTTCGCCGGGATCTGCCACTCCGACATCCACACCGTGCGAGCGGAGTGGGGTAAGCCCAAGTACCCCGTGGTGCCCGGACACGAAATCGCCGGCGTGGTGACCGCCGTCGGCGCCGAAGTCACCAAGCACAAGATCGGCGATCACGTCGGCGTGGGCTGCATGGTGAACTCCTGCGGCCACTGCAGCAGCTGTAAGGCCGGGCTCGAGCAGTACTGCAAGAACGGTCCGACGTTCACCTACAACGCCATCGACAAAGACGGCACCCCGACGCAGGGCGGTTACAGCCAAGCCGTCGTCGTCAACGAGAACTTCGTCGTCCACATCCCCGACTCGATCCCGCTGGACCTCGCGGCACCGCTGCTGTGCGCGGGGATCACGCTGTTTTCACCGCTGCGGCACTGGAAGGCCGGCGCGGACACCCGGCTGGCGATCATTGGCCTGGGTGGGCTCGGGCACGTGGGCGTCAAGCTCGGTGCGGCGATGGGCGCTGAGGTTTCGGTGCTCTCGCAGTCACTGAAGAAGATGGAAGACGGTCTGCGTCTGGGCGCCAAGCACTACTACGCGACCTCCGACCGCGACACGTTCAAGAAGCTGCGCAGCAGCTTCGACCTGATCCTGAACACGGTGTCGGCGAACCTGAAACTCGGTGATTATCTGCAGTTGCTCGACGTCGACGGCACGCTCGTCGAGCTGGGTATCCCCGAGCACCCGATGGAAGTGCCGGCATTCCCACTGGCACTGGCGCGCCGCAGCCTGTCCGGATCCAACATCGGCGGCATCGCCGAGACCCAGGAGATGCTGAACTTCTGCGCCGAGCACAATGTGACGCCTGAAATCGAAGTGATCGAGGCCTCGTACGTCAACGAAGCTTACGAGCGGGTACTCGCCAGCGACGTGCGCTACCGCTTCGTGATCGACACCTCAACTATTTGACGAATTCGAGGCCGCTTCGACGTCCGTGCGGTTGATGCCCGACAGCGGCCAGCCGGCAGCCGCCAACCTGGCGGCCACCCGCGAGATGTTCTCGGGGCCGGCGTCGTAATGCGTCATGTCGGAGATGAAGTCCGCGATGACGTCGCGACCGGCCTTGCCGTCCAGCTCTTCCTCGTCGATGGCGTCGACGACTTTGGTGATCTCGTCCTCGGTTAGCGGTGTGCTGCGCAACAGCGCGAGCACCGCGACTCGGTCCGGACCGGGTACGCCCTCGGGGTAGCCGACCTGGAGCCACTGGACCACCGAGCGGAAGAAGTTGGCGGCTGAGGACGCCGCGGAAGCTGGGGTAATCGCCACCCGATCAGTGTCGTGGCTGGGGGGTTGGCCGCGCTACTCTCGCGCCCGCACCGGGGGCACAATTCATGCGCCGTTCACGGAATATACGTCCGCTGTGCGCCTGGCACAGCTGTTGACCTGGGGTTTATTCCGCCGCCGGCCTCTCGACAAGCGGTCCAGATGGTCGAATCCCTTGGGGTCGAACACAACTGGAGCTGGGGCCTGGCTGACCCATCCCTTCAATACACTTCGGCCATGAGTTCCGCTTTCGAACCCCGCGATCCTGACTTCGACATGCGGGTGCGGGAAAGCCTCGCCCGGCAAGGTTTGCTCGCTACGTTCGGCGCCGAGCTTCGAAGCGTCCAGCCCGGCGCGGTGGAGATCGAAGTCCCATATTCGCCGGCCTTGACCCAACAGGACGACTTTTTCCACGCCGGGGTCACCATCGCCATACTCGACAGTGCTTGCGGCTATGCGGCATTGACGCTGATGAAGCCCGGCATGCGCGTATTGACCGTTGAGCTCAAGGTCAACTTGCTCGCTCCCGCAGTCGGCGACTCCCTGCGGGCACACGGCGAAGTTCTTCGCCCCGGGCGAAATCTCACCGTCTGTCGCGGCGACGCTTACGCCATCTCCGGCGACGCGTCGAAGCACGTGGCGACCATCCTGGCGACCATGACCGGCATCGCGGAACTCAACGACCGTTAGCGCACAGAAGCAGTGCGGCGCTAGAAGTCCCAGTCCTCGTCTTCGGTGTTGACGGCCTTGCCGATCACGTACGACGAGCCCGACCCGGAGAAGAAGTCGTGGTTCTCGTCGGCGTTGGGCGACAACGCCGACAGGATCGCCGGGTTGACGTCGGTCTCGTCGCGCGGGAACAACGCTTCATACCCGAGATTCATCAACGCCTTGTTTGCGTTGTAGCGCAAGAACTTTTTGACGTCCTCGGTCAGACCCACCTCGTCGTAGAGGTCCTGGGTGTACTCGACCTCGTTGTCGTAGAGCTCGAACAACAGCTCGTAGGTGTAATCCTTCAACTCGGCCTGCGTCGCGGCGTCCTGAAGCGCCAGCCCGCGCTGGTATTTGTAGCCGATGTAGTAGCCGTGCACTGCTTCGTCGCGGATGATCAGCCGGATCATGTCGGCGGTGTTGGTGAGCTTGGCCCGGCTCGACCAGTACATCGGCAGATAGAACCCGGAGTAGAACAGGAAGCTCTCCAGCAACGTGGAGGCGACCTTGCGCTTGAGCGGCGCGTCGCCGCGGTAGTACTGCATCACGATCTCGGCTTTGCGCTGCAGGTTGAGGTTCTCCTCCGACCAGCGGAAGGCGTCGTCGATGTCGGCGGTCGAACACAGCGTGGAGAAGATCGAGCTGTAGCTCTTGGCGTGCACCGACTCCATGAACGCGATGTTGGTGTAGACGGCTTGCTCGTGCGGGGTCAGCGCGTCGGGAATCAGGCTCACCGCGCCGACGGTGCCCTGGATGGTGTCCAGCAGGGTCAGCCCGGTGAACACCCGCATGGTGAGCTGCTTCTCGCTGGGGGTCAGCGTTCCCCAGGACGGGATGTCGTTGGACACCGGCACCTTCTCGGGCAGCCAGAAGTTTCCGGTGAGCCGCTCCCAGACCTCGGCATCTTTCTCGTCCTGCACTCGGTTCCAGTTGATCGCGGAGGCCCGGTCGATCAGCTTCACGTTTTCGGTCACCAGAACCCCGTTTCACCAGGACGAATAGTCGAGCATGCTTAGGCCTCCGACACTACCCCTGGGGGGCGACAAGCCGCGGTAACACCAGAAGTTGTGTTTGCGTGTCGCGGGCAATCATGTACCATTTGGTACATGATTGTCGAGGACAGCGTCGAGATCGACGCGCCGGCGCAACTGGTGTGGCAGGTCTTCAGCGACGTCGAGCGCTGGCCCGAGTGGACGGCCTCAGTGACGAAGCTGGTCGCCCGTGATGGCACCGGCTTGGCGGTCGGAAAACGGTTCGCCATCAAGCAACCGGGCATGTCGAAGCTCGTCTGGAAGGTCACCGAGATCGATCCCGGCTCGTCGTGGACATGGGTGCAACGCTCACCCGGCGTACGGGTGAGCGCCCGACATTGGGTGATCCCTCAGCCCGACGGCCGCACCCTGGTCCGCCAGCAACTCGACCAAGGTGGCCTGCTCGGCGCCCTGGTCGGGCGGCTGATGACCAAGAAGACCCAACGCTTTCTCGACCAGGAGGCGCGCGGACTCAAGGCCCGGTCCGAACAACTCGGCCGCGCCAGTGGCTCGCACGCCTGATCCGCAACGACGTCGCCGGTTACTCGACGCGCTCGTCGACGAATACGCGACTGGCGGCGTCGGCGACCGATCTCTGCGCGAGGTGGCCGGGGCAGTCGGCACCAGCCACCGAATGTTGTTGCACCACTTCGGATCCAAAGAGGATCTACTGGTTGCGATCGTCGAAGCCGTCGAGCAACGCCAGATGGCGCTTCTCCCCGATCTGCCGACCGTTCCGGCGGATAACTTCGCGGCCATGTGGGCCCATCTCAGCCGCCCCGAACTACGGCAGGCCGAACGGCTCTTCTTCGAGTGCTACGCCCGAGCGTCGCAGGGCGAGAAGCCGTTCGACCGCATGGTCCCCAGCGCGGTGAACGGGTGGCTCGATGAAGTCGAGGCCGTCGCCGATGTACCGGTCGACCGGGCGTTCGCGCGGCTGGGCATGGCCGTTGTCCGCGGACTGCTGCTGGATCTCGTGGCCACCGACGACGACGCCGGCGTGAACGCTGCCGCGCAAGCGTTCGTCGGCCTGCTGCGGAACTTGGACGTCGATTAGGCGTTAGCGAGCGCGCGTGAACCTGTGCCCACCCCGAAGAACCTGTATTCGGCGAGTTTGAGCGAGCGGGTGTCCCGCCAGTACTGCCAGGTCATTCCGCCCCACAATGTCCGGTTGACGCCGTGCTCGTCGAGGTACCAGCTGCTGCAGCCACCGGTGTTCCACACCGAGCCGGCCAGCTTGGTCTGCAGCTCGGCGTTGGTCCGGTCCTGGGCAGAGCGGCTGGGTGCCAGCGCCTGCGCGCCCGCCTTGTCGACCGCGGCGATCGCCTCGGTGACGTAGTGGATCTGCGACTCGATCATGAAGACCACCGAGGTGTGGCCGAGCCCGGTGTTCGGGCCGAGCAGGAAGAACAGGTTGGGCATGTCGGCAACGGCGATACCTCGATGCGCCACAACACCTTCCCGATTCCAGCGGTCGACGAGGTCCTCACCGCGAGGCCCTTTGACGTCGACGTAGGTGTAGGAGTCGGTGGTGTGAAACCCGGTGGCGTAGACGATGACGTCGGCCTGGTGCTCGACGCCGTCGTCGGTGACGATGCCGTCGGCGGTGATCCGGCTGATCCGGTCGGTGATCAACGTCGACTTCGGATTGGCCACGGCCTGGTAGTAGTTGCCGGAATAGAGGATTCGCTTGCAGCCCGCCCGGTAATTCGGGGTGAGCCTGCGGCGCAGATTCTTGTCGCGGACGCTGCGGCGGATGTTCCACTTGCTGACCAACTCGACGGCGCGCAACAGCCCGGGGCGTTGCGTCATCGCGTAGCCCAAACCCTCGAGCCCCCAGTAGATTCCCGACCGCACGGCGAACCGCAGACCGGGCACGTACGCGAAGGCATGACGCACCGCATCCGGGAGCAGACTGTTCGGCCGCGGCACCACCCACGGCGGAGTGCGCTGATACAGCTGGACCTCGGCGACACCGGCTTTGCGGCTCACCAGTTCCGGCACGATCTGGATAGCACTGGCCCCGGTGCCGATGACCGCGATCCGCTTGCCGGTCAGGTCGACGCTGTGATCCCACTGCGCGGAATGGAAAGCCGGACCGCGAAATTCGTCCATGCCGTCGATCTCGGGTGTGCGCGGGATGTGCAGCGCTCCGGCGCCCGAGATCAGAAATTGGGCGATGTACTCGTCGCCGGAATCGGTGAAGACGTGCCAGCGATATTCGCCGTCGTCCCAGTGCGCCCGGCTGACCTTCGAGCCGAAGTGGATGTAGCGGCGCAGCCCGTACTTTTCGGTGACGCCCCTGAGGTAGTCCAGGATCTCCGGCTGCGGGGAGAACAGCTTGGTCCAGGTGGCTTTGGGCTCGAACGAGAACGAATACAGGTGAGACGGCACGTCGCACGCGCAACCGGGGTAGCTGTTGTCCCGCCAGGTTCCGCCGATGTCGTCGGCCTTCTCCAGGATGACGAAGTCGTCGCCTCGCCGTTGCAAGGCGATGGCCATCCCGAGCCCGGCGAATCCCGTCCCGATGATGACCGCGCGGGTGTGCACCGGCGGAGCCTGGGCGGCGGGCTGGGCTGTCGACTCGGCAGTACTCATGTGCGCCACTCCTCCACCGTGCGAATAACCGGTACCGAGGGTATCAACGCCGCCCCGGCACTAGCTCACAGCGGAGTCGTACGGCACCGCGTTGTGAATGGGCTGATCAGGGTCCAGCTTGATACCGAGCAGCTCGGCGGTACCGACGATGACGCCCATCATGATCGTGGTCAGGTGCTCGACGAATGTGTCGCGGGGCATCCGCCGTGGACTGTCGGCATCGGATCCCAGCCACCACTCGGTGGCCGAAGCAGCCGACCCGAAAGCGGCGTGGGCGGCCAACTCCACCGCCGCGTGGTCCAACTCCATGTCCCGCAGCTCGTTGTCGAACATGTCGGCCATGGCCAGTGTGATTTCGCGACCTTCGTTGAGAGTCCGCACAGTCGACTGCGAAGTGGCCGCCGAGCGGTCCTGGATGAAGACACGCAGTACGTTCGGGTGCTTGTCGATCAGGTTGACGTATTCCTCGACGCTGCGCCGGATCACCTCGCGGGCCGAGTCGGTGGCCAAGTCGATGGACGGGAAGATCGCCGCCCACAGCATGTCGCGAAGCCGCTCGCCGATCGCCTGGAACAGATCGGATTTGTCGGTGAAGTGGCGATAGATCTTGGGTTTGGCGGTGCCGGCCTCTTCGGCGACCTCCCGCACGCTGAGATCAGGACCCAACCGATCGATCGCCCGAAACGCCGCGTCGACGATCTCACTGCGCACCTTCTTGCGGTGTTCGCGCCAGCGTTCGCTGCGCGCGTCGACCTTCACCGCGGGCTTGGGCCCAGGATGCGGCAGAGGGGGTCGGGGAATTCTGACCACGTCAAGCACCATACCCCGGTGCGGCCGCTGACCTGGGCAGACCAATAAACAAGAGACGCGCTCGTTCGCCAGCACCGAGACCGCCGAACGGCCGGTTATCGCACACCAAACGCTGATTCGTGTGCTTGAACTGGCCGCTCGACGCAATCCGGCGGGACGTCACAGCATGCAGGAGACGCAGCCCTCGACCTCGGTGCCTTCCAGCGCCATCTGCCGCAACCGGATGTAGTACAGCGTCTTGATGCCCTTGCGCCAGGCGTAAATCTGCGCCTTGTTCACGTCGCGGGTGGTCGCGGTGTCCTTGAAGAACAGCGTCAGCGAAAGCCCTTGGTCTACATGCTGAGTGGCCGCGGCGTAGGTGTCGATGATCTTCTCGTAGCCGATTTCGTAGGCGTCCTGGTAGTACTCCAGGTTGTCGTTGGTCAGATACGGCGCCGGGTAGTAGGCACGACCGATCTTGCCCTCTTTGCGGATCTCGATCTTGGACGCAACCGGGTGGATCGACGACGTCGAGTGATTGATGTAGGAGATCGATCCGGTGGGCGGCACCGCCTGCAGGTTCTGGTTGTAGATGCCGTGGGTCTGCACCGACTCCTTCAGCCGTCGCCAGTCGTCCTGATTCGGAATGCGAATGCCGGCATCGGCGAACAGCTTACGAACCGTCTCGGTCTCGGGCTCCCAGGGCTGCTCGGTGTACTTGTCGAAGAATTCGCCCGACGCGTACTTGGACTTCTCGAAGCCCTTGAAGTGCGAACCACGTTCGATCGCAATGCGATTCGAGGCTCGTAACGCGTGGTAGAGCACCGTGTAGAAGTAGATGTTGGTGAAGTCGATGCCCTCGTCGGACCCGTAGAGGATGCGCTCGCGAGCGAGGTATCCGTGCAGATTCATCTGCCCCAGCCCGATCGCGTGCGAGTCGTTGTTGCCCTCTTCGATCGAGGGCACCGACCAGATGTGGGTCTGGTCGCTCACCGCGGTCAGCGCGCGGATCGCCACCTCGATGCTCTGCGCGAAGTCCGGCGAGTCCATCGTCTTGGCGATGTTCAGCGAACCCAGGTTGCACGAAATGTCTTTGCCCACTTTGGCATACGTCAGGTCTTCGTTGAACAACGACGGCGTGGACACCTGCAGGATCTCTGAGCACAGGTTGGAGTGGGTGATCTTGCCCTCGATCGGGTTGGCCCGGTTCACCGTGTCCTCGTACATGATGTACGGGTAGCCCGACTCGAACTGCAGCTCGGCCAACGTCTGGAAGAACTCGCGGGCCTTGATCTTGGTCTTACGGATACGCGCATCGTCGACCATCTCGTAGTACTTCTCGGTTACCGAGATGTCGGCGAACGGCACCCCGTAGACGCGTTCGACGTCGTAGGGCGAGAACAGGTACATGTCTTCGTTGTTCTTCGCCAGCTCGAACGTGATGTCCGGGATCACCACGCCGAGGCTCAGCGTCTTGATCCGGATCTTCTCGTCGGCGTTCTCCCGCTTGGTGTCCAGGAAGCGGTAGATGTCGGGGTGATGGGCGTGCAGGTACACCGCACCGGCGCCTTGCCGCGCACCCAACTGGTTGGCGTAGGAGAACGAATCCTCCAGCAGCTTCATAATCGGGATGACGCCGGACGACTGGTTCTCGATGTTCTTGATCGGTGCGCCGTGTTCACGAATGTTGCTGAGCAGCAACGCAACTCCCCCGCCCCGCTTGGACAGCTGCAGCGCGGAGTTGATCGATCGTCCGATCGACTCCATGTTGTCTTCGATGCGCAACAGGAAGCAGCTGACCGGCTCGCCGCGCTGCTTCTTGCCCGAGTTGAGGAATGTCGGGGTCGCCGGCTGGAACCGGCCGTCGATGATCTCGTCGACGAGCTTCTCGGCCAGCGCGGTGTCGCCGGACGCCAGGGTCAGCGAGACCATCACGACGCGGTCTTCGAAGCGTTCGAGATAGCGCTTGCCGTCGAAGGTCTTCAATGTGTACGAGGTGTAGTACTTGAACGCGCCGAGGAACGTGGGGAACCGGAACTTCTTGGCATACGCGCGATCCAGCAGCGTCTTGACGAAGTTGCGCGAGTACTGGTCGAGAACCTCACGCTCGTAGTAGTTCTCCTTGATCAGGTAGTCGAGCTTCTCGTCCTGGTTGTGGAAGAACACCGTGTTCTGGTTGACGTGCTGCAGGAAGTACTGGTTGGCCGCCTCGCGGTCCTTGTCGAACTGAATCTTGCCGTCCGCGTCGTACAGATTCAGCATCGCGTTGAGCGCGTGGTAGTCCGTTTCATCGGGCAACCCATGCATGCCGGTGGTTACAGGCTCTGCAGCGACGGTTGTTGGCACGTCTGTTCCTTCCAGAAGTCGGCGAGACCGGCGCGGACGGCTTCCACGTCGTCCGGGGTCCCCATCAGTTCGAAGCGATAGAGGTAGGGCACGCCACACTTGCGGGACACCACGTCGCCCGCATAGGCGAATTCGGTACCGAAATTGTTGTTGCCCGCGGCGATGACGCCGCGGATCAACGACCGGTTGTGTTCGTTGTTCAAAAAGGCGATGACTTGTTTGGGGACATAGCCGCCGTCATTGACGTTCGGAGTGGGCCGACCGCCCCCGTAGGTCGGCAGCACCAGCACGTACGGCTCGTCGACCTCGATACGGCCGTGCAATGGGATCCGCACTGCCGGCATGTCCAGCTTCTGCACGAAGCGGTGGGTGTTCTCCGAGACGCTGGAGAAGTACACCAGGCTGCAGGGCGGCATGGCGATCCCCCTCCTGTCGTGCTGCGTGGTCGGCTATGCGCTCAGGACGGCTGCGGTGAGCGATTTGATCCGGTCCGGCCGGAAGCCCGACCAGTGGTCGTTTCCGGCGACCACGACGGGCGCCTGCAGGTATCCCAGGGCCATCACGTAGTCGCGCGCCTCGGAGTCGAGGGTGATGTCGACGATGTCGTAGGCGATGCCTTGCTTGTCCAGCGCCTTGTAGGTGGCGTTGCACTGCACGCAGGCGGGCTTGGTGTAAACGGTGACGCTCATCGGCGGTACGACCCCTCTGTTTCGACGGTGGAGCAAGACACGACTGGCAACTACTCGGGTACTGCACATTTACTGCTGTTCAGCGATCCGCCACGCCGCAGAATTCCCATCTTTTCGGTCCGCCACAACTGGGTTTCGAAGCCGGCTGGTGCGTCCCGATCGACCAGGTGTGCCTGTGGTCTGTCGGTGTCGGGAACACTACACCTAGTGGGTGACAATCAGTGGGGATACAAGATGTTCTGAAAGACATTGATGAAATTCCCTGGTCGTAAGCCCTGATATCGGCGCGTCTCCGGCGTGTCGCAGATCACAAAGTGGTGTCGTGATGGTGTAGATACAGATTTACCACCCGGCACCGACAAGTCCCGCCGCCCGGATCCACACAGCAAAGCGCCCCGGCGGCCTGCACACCGCCTGGGCGCGTCCGGTGATCAGTTGACTTCGGCGACCAATTTGCCCACCGCGTCGCGCACGTTTGCAGACAATTCCGCATGCTCGCGCGGGTGCTGACCGTCCAGCGTCTTGAACGGAACCGACAGTGTGATCGCATCAACCACCCGGGCGCCGGCAATCCCGAAAGACTTGCGGGTGTCGTCGTGCGCCCATACCCCGCCGTACTGCCCGAAGGACCCCCCGATCACGGCAAGTGGCTTGCCCTTGAGGGCGCCGTCACCGAATGGCCGGGACAGCCAGTCGATCGCGTTCTTGAGGACGGCCGGGTAGCTGCCGTTGTACTCCGGGGTGACCACCAGTGCGGCATCGGCTTCGGCCGCGGCGGCGCGCAATGCGACGACCGGGGCCAAGGCCGGCGCCTCGGCGTTCATCACGTCGTCGATCTCCTCGTTGTAGAACGGCACGTCCCCGAGGCCCTCGAAGATCGTGACGGTGACGCCGTCCGGGGCGACCTCGGTGGCCAACTCGGCGATCTGCCTATTGATCGACGCGGCCCGCAAGCTTCCTACCAGCGCTAAGACTTTGGTCTCGGGCATGATCTGAGTTCCCTTCGGTATTCGGTGTGCATCTGTGCCTGATCTAACCGGACCAAGGTCCGTTTTGTTCCGATGACGCTACAGTAAATCTGTGAGCACCATCGACCCGGTTCGTGACCTGCCCGTTTCCGCGCCGCACGAGCGCGGTGACGCGGCCCGCAACCGCGCATTGTTGCTCGATGCGGCGCGCCGACTGATCACCGAACACGGCGCCGACGCGGTCACCATGGACAACATCGCCGCCGCGGCCGGCGTAGGCAAGGGCACGCTGTTCCGCAGGTTCGGCAACCGGGCCGGGTTGATGATGGTGCTGCTCGACGAGGACGAACGCGTCATGCAGCAGGCTTTCATGTTCGGTCCCCCGCCATTGGGCCCCGACGCGCCGCCGCTGGATCGGCTGCTGGCGTTCGGACGCGACCGGCTGCAGTTCACCCATACCCACCTGGAGTTGCTGTCGGCCGCCAACCGCGATCCGGCATCGCGGTACGGCGCCGCCGCGGCGGTGCAGCACACCCACGTCCGGATGCTGCTCGGCATCGGCCGGCACCACCGGCGACCTCGACAGCCAGACCGATGCCCTGCTGGCGCTGTTGGAGGCCGACTACGTCGAATACCAGCTGATCGAACGCGGGCAGACCCTGCAGACGCTCGGCGACGCGTGGGAAAACCTGGCCCGCAAGCTCTGCGGACGATGAGGCCGCGCTGGATACTGCACGTCGACCTGGATCAGTTCCTGGCCTCCGTGGAACTCGGCCGTCACCCCGAATTGGCCGGGCTGCCAGTCATTGTCGGAGGCAGCGGCGACCCGACCGAAGCACGCAAAGTGGTCACCTGTGCGTCATACGAGGCCCGCGAGTTCGGCGTGCACGCGGGCATGCCGTTGCGCGCCGCGGCCAGGCGCTGCCCCGACGCCACGTTTCTGCCGTCGGACCCCGCGGCATACGACGCGGCCTCCGAGCAGGTGATGGGATTGCTGCGCGACCTGGGCCACCCGGTGGAGGTGTGGGGCTGGGACGAAGCGTATGTCGGCGCCGACGTCGCAGGACCCCACCGAATTCGCCGAGCAGATCCGCGCCGTCATCTCATCGGCGACGGGGTTGTCCTGCTCGGTCGGCATCAGCGACAACAAGCAACGCGCCAAGGTCGCCACCGGCTTCGCCAAGCCGGCCGGCATCTACGCCCTCACCGCATCGAACTGGATGAGCGTGATGGCCGACCGGCCTGTGGACGCATTGTGGGGTGTCGGGCCGAAGACGACGAAAAAACTTGCCGCCCTTGACATCACGACGGTGCGACAGCTGGCCCGGGCCGATGCAGAGCTGTTGACGTCGACGTTCGGCCCGCGGACGGGGCTGTGGCTGCTTCTGCTGGCCAACGGCGGCGGCGATGACACCGTCAGCTCCGAGCCGTGGCTACCGCGCTCGCGCAGCCACGTCGTCACCTTTCCGCAGGATCTCACCGAACGCGCCGAAATGGAGTCAGCCGTCACCGAATTGGCCGAGCGTGCGCTGCGCGAGGTGGTGGCCGAAACCCGGATCGTCACCCGGGTGGCGGTCACGGTGCGCACGGCGACCTTCTACACCCGCACCAAGATCCGCAAACTCGACGAGGCCACCACCGACGCCGGCGTCATTGTCGCGGCGGCGCTGAGGGTGCTGGATCTGTTCGAGCTGGACCGTCCGGTGCGGCTGCTCGGGGTTCGACTGGAGCTACAGATGGCAAGCGCGGCAACACCGGAGCGGGCTTGAGCGTCCGGGTGAACACCAGGTTCACCTGGCGCATCGCCACGCTGTAGGGCCACCAGGCGACCCGTTTGAACGCGTACAGCGCCCGGATGTCCCCGGAGGTGTAGATCAGAAACCGGTTTCTCGCGACTCCGGCCAGCATCTTCTCGGCGGCCGTCTCCGGGGATACGGCGTGACCGCTGAAGCGATTCACCCACTGGCTCACCAGTGGATCCTCGCGGTCGACGCCGGCGATCTCGACGGTGTCCACCAGCGGCGTCCGCACCGCACCGGGCACCACCACCGACACCCCGATGCGGTATCGGGCCAAGTCGAAGCGCAGCACCTCGGACAGTCCGCGTAAGCCGAACTTGCTGGCACTGTAGGCGGCATGCCAGGGCAATCCGATCAGGCCGGCCGCCGACGACACGTTGACCAGACGACCACCCCGGCGGGCGGCCACCATCGGCGGCACGAAGTTCTCGATGACGTGGATCGGGCCCATCAGGTTGATCGCGATCATGTTGTCCCACTGCTGGTGGGTGAGCCGGTCGACGGTCCCCCACGCCGAAACCCCGGCGATGTTCATGACCACGTCCATGCTCGCGTGCTTGGCATGGATCTCGTCGGCGAACGCGGCGACGTCGTCGTAGTTGGCGACATCCAACGCCCGGTACTCCGGGACGTGTGCGCCCAACGCGCGAGCATCGGCCACCGTCTGCCGCAGACCCTCGGCGTTGCGGTCGGTCAGGTAGAGCTCGGCGCCTTCGCCGGCGAGCCGCAACGCGGTCGCCCGGCCGATGCCGCTGGCCGCCCCGGTGATCAAACACCGCTTACCCGCGAACGTCCACTTCGCCATGAGGACTGACGATACGGCGGTCCGATGGCCCGCAACGGCTTAGGTCTCGGGCGAGCCGCCCCACAGCGCGCTGAGCCACAACGCCTCGAGGACCCGCACGCCACGCTGCACGTCACCCTCGGGTCCCAGGAACGACGTGTCGCCCGAGAGCATCTGCGCGGTCGTCACCGACAGCGTCCGCACCAACGTTGCGATGTCGTCGCTGATGGGATGGGCGGTACCTGCCCGCAGCTCTTTTTCGACGATGCCGATGATCTGCTGGACCACGCCGTCGACCTGCTGGTCGAGCAGGTCGCGGATTTCGGCGTCGGTGTTGCGCGCCGCATTGCATGCCGACATCACCGGATCGTTGTGGGCATAGACCGCCGCCGCACTGCCGACCATCCGCCGGGCGAAAGCCGCCGGTGACTCGTCCGGGCCACGCGGCGCGAAGTATTCGGTCAGCTCTTCGAGTTCGCGGGTGGCATCGGTGAGGATTTGCGCCAGCACCGCGTATTTCGAGTCGAAGTAGAAGTAGAACCCCGAACGGGCAACTCCGGCGCGATCGCTGATCGTGCTCACCGACAGCTGCGCGAACGGCTTCTCCTCGAGCAGTTCGCGGACAGCCTGGACGATGGCCAGCCGCTGCCGGTCGCCCCGTCGCCGGGGAATCGGCACGACCGGTGCTTGATCGGTCGCCCGGTCGGCTCCCTGCTCGCTGGACACCCCACGACCTTGCCCCACGCCACGCCCAAAAGGAAACTTGACAGGCGTCAAGTCACGGCTGAGGATGACAGAAGGTGACGCCTGCCACACAGCCGATCCACCCTCTGCGCACGCCCCACAGAAGGATGTCGATGTCGACCATCAGCACCACCGATTACCTGCTCGACCAGGCCAAGCGCCGGCTGACCCCGTCGATCAACAACTTTCCCGGGATGGCGGCCGTCGAACAGCGACTGCTGCACACCAAGTGGACGCCGCGAAAACTCGCGGATCCGCCGCCGGGCAGCGGACTCAAGCCGGTCATGGGCGATCGTGGCCTGCCGGTCGTCGGCCACCTCATCGAGATGATGCGGGGCGGACCGGAATACCTGAAATTCCTGTACGAGACCAAGGGTCCGGTCATCTTCGGTGACTCACCCGTTCTGCCGGGCGTCGCGGCGCTGGGTCCCGACGCGGCCCAGGTCATCTACTCCAACCGCAACAAGGACTACTCGCAGCAGGGCTGGGTGCCGGTGATCGGCCCGTTCTTCAACCGTGGCCTGATGCTGCTCGACTTCGAGGAGCACATGTTCCATCGGCGGATCATGCAGGAAGCGTTCGTTCGCTCCCGGCTGGTCGGCTACGTCGAGCAGATGGACCAGGTCGTCTCGCAGGTCGTGGCCAACGACTGGGTCGCCAATGATCCACGTTTCCTGCTCTACCCGGCAATGAAAGAGCTCACCCTCGACATCGCGTCGATGGTGTTCATGGGTCACGAACCCGGCACCGACCATGAGCTGGTGACCAAGGTGAACAATGCCTTCACCGTCACCACCCGCGCCGGGAACGCCGTCATCCGCACCAGCGTGCCGCCGTTTACCTGGTGGCGCGGTCTCAAGGCGCGCGAGCTGCTGGAGAACTACTTCCGTGAGCGCGTCAAGGAGCGCCGCGGCAAGGCGGGCAACGACCTACTCACTGTGCTGTGCCACACCGAAGACGAAGACGGCAACAGTTTCTCCGACGAGGACATCGTCAACCACATGATCTTCCTCATGATGGCCGCGCATGACACCTCGACATCGACCACGACGACGATGGCCTACCACCTGGCCGCCAACCCCGAGTGGCAGGAACGCTGCCGCGACGAATCGGATCGGCTGGGCGATGGTCCGCTGGACATCGAGTCACTGGAGAAGCTGGAATCCCTCGATTTGGTCATGAACGAGGCGATCCGGCTCGTGACACCGGTGCAGTGGGCGATGCGCCGGACTGTGCGCGACACCGAATTGCTGGGCTACTACCTGCCTGCGGGCACGAACGTGATCGCGTACCCCGGGATGAACCATCGCCTGCCGGAGATCTGGACGGATCCGCTGAAATTTGACCCCGACCGGTTCACCGAGCCGCGCAGCGAGCACAAACGGCACCGTTACGCGTTCACGCCGTTCGGCGGCGGCGCGCACAAGTGCATCGGGATGACGTTCGGCCAGTTGGAGATCAAGACGATCTTGCACCGGCTGCTGCGCCGCTACCGCCTCGAGCTGCCCCGGCCCGGCTACCAGCCGCGGTGGGACTACGGCGGCATGCCGATCCCGATGGACGGCATGCCGATCGTGCTGCGCCGCCTCTAACCCTTCTCGGCGTAGAGCCGGTTCGCGCAGGCGATGATCGCCGACAGCGCGGACTGGGTGGGGTCTTGCGAATAGCCCATCGCCCACTCGGCGCGGCAGCCGTCGGTGCCCTGGATGAAGGTTGCGGTCGTGTCGTCCGACTGCAGCTGATGAAAGCGCAACATCTCGACCGCGACACCATGCTCGTAGAGCATCGCGGTCAGCGCGGCCACCGGGCCGGTCGCGGACGCGGTCGCGGTCTCGATGCGATCGCCGAGCGCCAGCGTGGCCTGGAACGTTTGCGGCTGTGGTCCCTTGGCGGCGTCGATGCTCTCCCAGTGGCCCAGACGCACCGGTCCGCTATTCGGCGCGTAGGTCGCGGTGAAGGTTTTCCAGGACATCGTGTCGGCGGCTTCGCGAAGTCCCCGCGGAAGCGGAATGCCGTCGAACAAGAGTGTCGACGACTCGGAGGGAGCGAGGGTGATTGTCATGTGCCGGTCTTCTCTAACTCTGTTGGAGTGACCGACGGGTAGTAGCTTCCGACCCACAGCGGGGGGTCGGTCTGGATCAGACCCCGCTGCGGGTGCTGGCTACTACGAGAAGATGACGCACGTCGCCGAGGGTAGACGCTGACGGGCAGCCCGTGCAAGTTCATTGACGAGCGGCTCGACCGTACGATCGCCCAGAGTGATCAGCGTGTCAGCAGCATGCATCCGGCGATCGGACCACCGCCGACGGCGGCCACCGCGACCTCGGGCCGCCTGCGCACTTGCCGTTCTCCCGCCTCACCGCGTAATTGCAGACAGGTCTCGTGCAGCAGCCAGTAGCCGTGCATTCGGCCCGCCGAGAGCTGGCCACCGTACGTATTCAGCGGCAGCACGCCGTCCAGTGCGATCCGCTCGGCCCCTTCGACGAACGGCCCGGCTTCGCCGTCGCCGCAGATGCCCAGCGCTTCCAGCCAGGCGAAGGTGAGGAAGGTGAAGCCGTCGTACAGCTCTGCGAGGTTCAGGTCGGCGGGCGTGAGGTCGGTGCGCGACCACATCTGCGCCGCCGCGTCCGCAGACGCCATCTTCGGGTAGTCCGCGCGGTGGAACCACCCGCCTGCGCCGTCCGAGCCGCCGACCGCCTCCACCTGCACCGCCGGATGCGGACAGTCTTTGGCATAGTCGGCCGTCGACACCACCAGCGCGATCGAGCCGTCGATCGGCACGTCGCAGTCCAGCAGCCCGAACGGCGTGGACACCATCCGCGCAGCCAGGTAGTCGTCCATCGTTATCGGATCCCGGTACACCGCACGGGGGTTCAGCGCCGCATTACGCCTGCTGTTGATCGCCAGCCAGCCCAACTGCTCCTTGGTGGTTCCATACAGCTCCATGTGACGGCGACAGTTCAGCGCCAGCCAGTTCGACGCGGAATACGCTTGAGCGGCAACGAGATCGTTGACATCGTCCATCGGGCCGACGGCCGGGGGCGTTTCACCTTCGGGGGTGTCGAACATCCGCGCCAGCGGCGGAGCGGGAGCATTCTCGTCCTGCTTGACCGGGACCGTGCCGCCCAGCATCTGGATCGTCCGGTAGATGAGCACGTGGCGCGCGTGGCCCTCGGACACTGCCCGGCAGGCTGAGATCACCGGGTTGAGCAGACCGCCGGTGCCGAATCCCGATCCGCAGTCGGCCACGTCGATCTGCAGGGCGGCGTTGACTTCGGCGGCGGGAGTGTCACCCAGCGTGGCGATACCGTCGATGTCGGACGCGGTCAGACCGGCATCGTCGATGGCGGTCCGCACCGCTTCAAGGGTGAGTTCAAGCCCGGGAATGCCGGTGCGACGGCCGATTCGGGAGATACCGATACCGGAAATGATCGCGTCTTTTTCGAAATAGCTCATCTGCGCCGTCCGTTAGACCAACCCGCTGCCGACTCAAGCGACCTGAGTGTACTGTCTTGCCCGTGTCGACAGAGGCGACGTCGCAACTTCGCATCGCGCATTGCGACAACTGCGCGCGCTGGGTTCATCCCGCTGCCGGCGAATGCCGCGACTGCGGCGGTCCGCTGGCCGCGCGGCCGGTGTCCGGTCATGGCACCGTCTTCACGTACACGGTGAACCATCACTCGTTCAATCCGGAGATTCCCAGCCCCTACGTGATCGCGCTCGTCGAACTGGCCGAGCAGAGCGGACTGCGGGTAGCGGCGAACATCGTTGACTGTGAACCGGATTCGGTGGCTTGCGGCATGCACGTCGAGGCGCTGGCGGAGCCGGGCCCCGGCGGCGCACCGCGCTTCGCCCCCGCTAGTTGATCAGCGGGTCGCGCGGCATGCCGAGTATCCGCTCGGCGATCTGATTGCGGGTCACCTCGGAGGTGCCGCCGGCGATCGCCATACCCCGCGCACCCATCACGAGTCGGCCGGACAGCGCCCCGGCCCCGTCGAGCAGGGCGACCTCGGGGCCCACCAGAGCGGCCATGATCGCCGCGCCCTCGATCATGTGGTCGGCCAACTTCAGCTTGGTGACGTTGCCTTCCGGACCGGGACCCGCTCCCTCGACGCTGCGCACGATGCGGCGCAGGTTCAGCAGTCGCAGGGCGTTCTCCTCGGCGAGGTATGACCCCACTCGAATTCGACTGCCCGCCAACCGGTCCGGGTGGTCTTGGGCGAGCTCGACCAGTTGGCCGGCCAACCCCTCGTAGAACGATCCGCTGCCGCCGATGCTCACTCGTTCGTTGCCCAGCGTCGCCCTCGCGACCGTCCATCCGGTGTTGGGCTCCCCCACCACGTCCTCGTCGGGCACGAACAAGTCGTTGAAGAACACTTCGTTGAAGTCCGAGCCGCCGGTGATCTGCCGCAACGGCCGCACTTCGACCTCGGGAGCCTTCATGTCGACGATCACCGTGGTGATGCCCGCGTGCTTGCGCGCCTGCGGGTCGGTGCGCACGGTGGCCAGACCACGCGCGCAGTAGTGGGCCCCGCTGGTCCACACCTTCTGTCCGTTGATCTTCCAGCCGCCGTCCACCCGGGTGGCTTTGGTCTTGATCGACGCCGCGTCGGAGCCGGCGTCGGGCTCGGAGAACAGCTGGCACCAGATCTCGTCTTTGCGCAACGCCTTCTCGACGAATCGTTCGATCTGCCAATCGGTTCCGTGCTGGATCAGGGTCAGGATCACCCAACCGGTGATGCCGTAATCCGGTCGCTTGATGCCCGCGGCGCGAAACTCCTCTTCGATGACCAACTGCTCCACCGGGTCGGCGGCCCGTCCCCATGGCTTCGGCCAGTGCGGCATCACGTAGCCGGTCTCGATCAACTTGTCGCGCTGCGCATCCTTGGCCAGCGCGGCGATCTCGGCGGCGTCGTCCCGGATTCTGGTGCGCAACTCTTCGGCCTCGGGCGGCAGGTCCAGGCTGTTCTCTCGAACGGCACCGGCCGCGGTGCGCTCGAACACGTCGTCGGCCGGCGCGTCGCCGCCGAACAGCGCGGTGGTCACCAGCGCTCGTCGCAGGTGCAGATGCGCGTCGTGCTCCCAGGTGAAGCCGATACCGCCGTGCACCTGAATGTTCAGCTCGGCGTTGCGTGCGTAGGCCGGAAACGCCAGTGCGGCAGCAGAAGCGGCCGCCAGCCGGAATTGTTCCTCATCTTCGGACGCCGCGCGGGAGGCGTCCCACACCGCGGCGATCGCCGACTCGGTGGCGACCAACATGTTGGCGCAGTGATGCTTGACGGCCTGGAAGGTGGCGATGGTCCGGCCGAACTGCTGGCGCACCTTGGCGTAGTCGACGGCGGCGTCGACGCAGTCAGCGGACCCGCCGACTGCCTCAGCGGCCAGCAGGGTCCGGGCGCGGGCAAGCGCCGATTCCCTTGCCCCACGGAGGATGTCGCCGTCGCTGACGCTGACCTTCTGCAGCCGGACACGTCCGGAGCGCCGGGTCGGATCCAGGTTCTCCGGCACCTCGACGGTCACGCCGGCGCGGTCGCGTTCCAGCACCAGCACGTCGTCGCCCGCCGCGATCAGCAGCAAGCCGCTCAATCCGGCGCCCAGCACGATCCCGGCCTCGCCGTCGGCCACGCCGTCGCCGAGCTGCACCTGTCCGCCCACACCGACGCCTGCGGTGACGGTCCCGTCGATCAGACCCGGCAGCAGCCGCGACTTCTGTTCGGCGCTGCCGTCTTTGGCGATCACCGCGGAGGCGATGACGGTCGGCACGAACGGCCCCGGCGCCACGGCGCGGCCCAGCTCGTCGATCACCACGACGAGTTCGGGCAGACCGTAACCCGAGCCGCCATGTTCTTCGTCGATGTGCAGGCCGAGCCAACCCAGTTCGACGATGCCCTGCCAGAACGGCGAGCGCTCCTCTTCGGGTGCGTCGAGCAGCGACCGCGCGGCCGCGCGAGCCTTCTGCGACGTCAGGAATCCGCGCGCCACCTCGGCGAGTTCGCGGTGGTCATCGGTCAGTGCGATACCCATACGCGGGCCTTCCTCTTGGACGCCATCGACCAGTGAGAACGACTGTACTTATGCGGGCCGACCATCCAACCGGGTGGTCGGTCGGGTGGGGCCGCGCGAGCGTGAAGCTGGTCTCACGCTCGGCGCCGAACGTGAACGTGGCTTCACGCTCGGCGGCCAGCGCGCGTTACTTCGGCGCGAACCGTTGCCCGGCGTCCAGCCGTAGGCACTGGCCGTTAAGCATCGGGTTGTCCACGATGGCCGCGACCAACTTCGCGTATTCCTCGGGACGGCCCAGACGCTTGGGGAACGCCGCGTCCTTGGTCAGCGCACTGGCGAACTCGTCGGGAATGCCCTTGGTCAGCCCGGTCGCGAACAGGCTCGGCGCGATCGCCAAGACCCGGATGCCGAGCGACCCGAGGTCGCGGGCCATCGTCAGGCACATGCCGGCGATGCCGGCTTTGGCTGCGGTGTAGGCGACCTGGCCGATCTGGCCCTCGAACGCCGCGATCGACGCGGTGTTGATGATGACGCCCCGCTCTTCGTCTTCCGGTTCGTTCTGGCTCATGTAGCTCGCGGCCAGCCGGCTGATGTTGAACGAGGCGATGAGGTTGAGATCGATGACCGATTGGAAAGACTCCAGGTCGTGGGGACCCGTCTTCGACATGGTGCGCTTCGCGATGCCGCCGCCGGCGGTGGTCACCGTGACGTGCAGGCCACCGAGCTTGTCGACCGCGGTCTTCAGGGTTTCCTCGGTGCCGGCGAAGTCGGTCACGTCGACCGGATAGAAGTCGCCGCCGATAGCGGCTGCGACGTCCTTGCCGTCCGAACCCTCGCGGTCGAGCACCGCGACGCTGGCTCCGCGGGACGCGAGCAGCTCGGCGCTGGCGCGGCCCATACCCGAGGCACCGCCGATGACGATGACCTTCTTGCCGTTGATCTCCATTCAAACCTCCGTGTGTGACCGGGATCCGCTTACCCGGCGTCGCCTGATTGCCCGGCTCCTCCTCATCGCGCTGCGCGCTCTGCATCGTCACCGGGCGTGCCTGCACGTTATCGTGACCGCGCGTGACGATGTCGGCCAGGCGTGTAAAGGTGGGTTGTGCTGCTGATCGACGTCGCGACTACCTCGGTTGACGTGGGTGGCTCGGCTTCGCGGCTGGCCAAGACCGCGCGGATCGCCGAACTGCTCGGCCGGGCCGGATCCGATCCGACCCTGGTCGCAGTCATCGTGGCGTGGCTCTCCGGTGAGCTGCCGCAGCGCCAGATCGGAGTCGGCTATGCGGCCCTACGTTCGCTGCCACCCGCCGCGGCGCAACCCAGCCTCACCGTCGACGGCGTGCACGCCACCTTCTCGGCGATAGGCGCCGTCGCGGGTAAGGGCTCTCAAATCCGGCGCGCTGAGCTGGTCGCCGAATTGTTCGCCGCCGCAACCGAAGTCGAGCAGACGTTTTTGCGGCGCCTGTTGACCGGCGAGTTGCGCCAGGGCGCGCTGATCGGCGTGATGGCCGACGCGGTCGCCAAGGCAGCGCAGATTCCCGCCGCCGCGGTGCGACGCGCGGCGATGCTCGGCGGCGACCTGCCCGCTGTCGCCGCGGCAGGCTTGACCGGCGGTACGGCGGCGTTGGACGCGTTCACGTTGCGCGTCGGGCAACCGGTCGGACCGATGCTGGCCCAGACCGCCACGGGAGTAGCCGAAGCACTGGAAAAGCTCGGCGGCGAAGGCATTTTCGAGGCGAAGCTGGACGGCGCCCGAGTGCAGATACATCGCGCGGGCGAGGAGGTCACTGTCTACACCCGAAGCCTCGACGACGTCACCGCGCGCGTACCCGAGGTGGTCGAGGCGACGCTGGCGCTGCCGGTCCGCGACCTGATCGCCGACGGCGAGGCGATCGCGTTACGTCGCGACGGCCGACCACAGCCCTTCCAGGTCACCGGTTCGCGATTCGGCCGGTCCGTCGATGTCGCGGCCGCCCGCACCGCCCAGCCGTTATCGGTGTTCTTCTTCGACATCCTGCACCGCGACGGCGTCGACCTGCTCGACGCACCGGCCGCCGCACGCGCCGCGGCCCTGGACGACATCGTGCCCGCGCAGAACCGGGTCGACCGGCTGATCACCTCGGATCCCGTTGCCGCAGGCGACTTTCTGGATGCGACGCTGGCGGCCGGGCACGAGGGAGTGATGGCCAAGTCGCTGACCGCGCCGTATGAAGCCGGACGCCGCGGGTCCGGTTGGCTGAAGGTCAAACCGGTGCACACCCTGGACCTGGTGGTGCTCGCGGTGGAATGGGGATCGGGGCGCCGTCAAGGGAAGCTGTCGAATATTCATCTGGGCGCTCGTGATCCGGCCACCGGCGGTTACGTGATGTTGGGCAAGACCTTCAAAGGTATGACGGACGCGATGCTGGACTGGCAGACCGTTCGCTTCCAGGAACTGGCGGTGGGCGCCACCGACGGCTACGTGGTGACGGTGCGGCCGGAGCAGGTCGTGGAGGTGGCCTTGGACGGCGTCCAGACCTCGTCGCGCTACCCGGGTGGCGTGGCGTTGCGGTTCGCCCGGGTGGTGCGTTACCGCGACGACAAAGGCCCCGATCAGGCCGACACCATTGACACCGTGCGCGCCCTGCACCGCGGTTAAGCTGACCCGCGGCAGGGCCGACAGGGAGGCGCCGTGGCACCGCAGCACCTGACGTACATCCGCACCGACCCCGACCTTCCGCCGGTCGCCGTCGTCGACACCTCACCCATCGGGACCGGTCACAAGATCCTCTTCGGCGCGATCGCGTTACTGGGGGCGGTGGCATGGGCGGTCATCGCCTTCGTTCGCGGCGAGATGGTCAACGCGGTGTGGTTCGTCGTCGCGGCGATCTGCACCTACGTCATCGGATACCGGTTCTACGCGCGGCTGATCGAGGCCAAGATCGTCCATCCCCGCGACGACCACGCCACGCCCGCGGAGGTCATCGACGACGGCACCGACTACGTGCCGACCGACCGGCGGGTGTTGTTCGGCCACCATTTCGCCGCCATCGCCGGGGCCGGGCCGCTGGTCGGGCCGGTGCTGGCGACCCAGATGGGCTACCTGCCGTGCAGCATCTGGATCGTTGTCGGCGCCGTGTTCGCCGGTGCGGTGCAGGACTACCTGGTGCTGTGGATTTCGACCCGTCGCCGCGGCCGATCGCTTGGGCAGATGGCCCGCGACGAACTCGGCGCCCTCGGCGGCGGCGCCGCACTCGTCGGGGCGTTCATCATCATGGTGATCATCATCGCGGTGCTGGCCCTGGTGGTGGTGCGGGCCCTGGCCCAGAGCCCATGGGGTGTGTTCTCCATCGCGATGACGATCCCGATCGCCGTGTTCATGGGCTGCTATCTGCGGTTCCTGCGACCCGGGCGGGTCGCGGAAGTGTCGGTGATCGGCTTCGTGCTGTTGCTGCTCGCGGTGGCATCCGGGAATATCGTCGCCGAAACATCATGGGGTGCAACGTGGTTGAACTTGTCCCCGGTGACGGTGTCCTGGTTGATCGTCGGCTACGGCTTCGTCGCGTCGGTGCTGCCGGTATGGCTGCTGCTGGCGCCTCGCGATTACCTCTCGACGTTCATGAAAGTGGGGGCCATCGCGTTGCTCGCGATGGGTATCTGCATCGCGCACCCTGTCATGCGCGCACCGGCGGTCTCGCGCTTCGCCGCCGTCGGCGACGGACCGGTCTTCGCCGGTTCGCTGTTTCCTTTCCTGTTCATCACGATCGCATGCGGCGCGCTGTCGGGATTTCACGCGCTGATCTCCTCGGGCACGACACCGAAGCTGCTGGAGAAGGAAAGCCAGATGCGGCTGATCGGCTACGGCGGCATGCTGACCGAATCGTTCGTCGCGGTGATGGCGTTGATCAGCGCCGCGATCCTGGACCAGCACCTGTACTTCACCCTCAATGCGCCGGTCGCCCGCACCGGCGGCACCGCCGCGACCGCCGCCGATTACGTCAATCACCTTGGCCTGTCCGGCGTTCCAGCGACCGCCCAGCAACTCAACGAGGCCGCCGCGAGCGTTGGTGAAAAGTCGGTCGTCTCGCGCACCGGCGGGGCGCCGACACTGGCGGTCGGCATGTCCGAAGTGCTGCAACGGGCTTTCGGGGGTACCGGCCTCAAAGCATTCTGGTATCACTTCGCCATCATGTTCGAGGCGCTGTTCATCCTGACCGCCGTCGACGCCGGAACCCGCGTCGCACGCTTCATGTTGTCCGACACGCTGGGCAACATCGGTGGTCCACTCGCGAAGCTGCGAAACCCGAGTTGGCGTCCGGGCGGATGGATCTGCAGCCTGGCGGTGGCCGCCGCGTGGGGCAGCATCCTGCTGATGGGCGTCACCGACCCGTTGGGCGGCATCAACACGCTCTTCCCGCTGTTCGGCATCGCCAACCAGCTGCTGGCCGCGATCGCCCTGACCGTCGTCACCGTCGTCGTCGTCAAGAAGGGTTACCTGAAGTGGGCCTGGATCCCGGGCGTTCCGCTGCTGTGGGATCTCGCCGTCACACTGAGCGCCTCGTGGCAGAAGATTTTTTCGGCCGACCCGAGCGTGGGTTACTGGACCCAACACTTTCAGTACGCCGCCGCCAAGACGTCGGGTAAGACGGCTTTCGGTTCGGCGAAGACGCCCGGGCAACTGGCCGACGTCGTCAGGAACACCTTCGTCCAGGGCACCCTGTCGATCGTCTTCGCCGCCGTCGTGGTGATCGTGCTGGTTGCCGCAATCATTGCGATTATCAAGGTGATTCGCGGCGGCGGCCGACCGTTGAGCGAGGCCAGCCCGGTGCCGTCGTCGATGTTCGCGCCGTCAGGCATCCTCGCCACGTCGGGTGAGCGTGCGATACAGCGCCAGTGGGAATCGCTGCGCGCAGGGCCGTCGAGAGCCACAGGCCCGCCAACCTTGGAGTCCCCTGGCAATTCGCCACCGTGACGTCGCCGCACGTTTGATCGATCCGTTGCCACTGACCTGCGACGTTTTACCGATGTGCTTGGTGTAACGGCGAACGCAGTTGAGAATGAACGGGTGGCGAACAGCCGGGTAATGGCAAGGTTGTGCTGGTGTCAGTAACAGCCGATCGCCGACTCCGGCTGTCCGAGCGTGATCAACTGCGTGTCCGCGTGCCGCCACATGGAACTTCGTTCGTCAGCATGATCGGGCCGGCCGACCGCGAGCGTCGGCTCACGATTGCCCGACGGGTGGCGGTCACGACCTGGGCGCTGGTGGTGGCCTACCGCAGCGCGACGGACGGACTGGCCTTCGACCGCGCACTGCTGCTGCTCTACATCGCCACCGGGCTGATCGCCGCGAGCATCGGCCGCGGTCACAAAGTGTTCGCGGTAGTTCGCGATTGGCTGCCCTTCGCGCTGGTGCTGGTGCTCTACGACTTCAGCCGCGGGGCTGCGACGTTCCTCGGCGCGCCCACCCTCTGGCAGTTCCAGCCCGACGCCGACCGCTGGTTGTTCTTCGGCGCCGTGCCGACGGTGTGGCTGCAAGAGCACATCAAGATGCCGCAGCCGCCGTGGTGGGAAGTGATCATCAGCGGCGTCTACATGTCGTTCTTCGTGTTGCCCTATGTCGTCGCCGGAGTGCTGTGGCTGCGCAACCGAAGCGAGTGGGCGGCGTTCGTCCGCCGATTCGTCGCGCTGTCCTTCGCCGCGCTCGCCGTCTACATCGTGCTCCCGGCCGCGCCGCCGTGGGCCGCCGCCCGTTGCACCCGGGCCGACATCATCGGCGGCCCATCCGGCCCGCACTGCATGTACCAGGGCGCCGCGGGCGTCGCCGACGGCGGCCTACTGGGTGCGATGCACACCAGCCGGCCGGGGGCCAATCAGTTCGTCGAACGGATCTCCACCCGCGGCTGGGGAACGCTGCACCTGCAGTCGGCCGGATCGTTGGTCGACTCCGGCCAGGCCAGCGTCAATCTGGTCGCCGCGATTCCCTCGCTGCACGCCGCGCTGACCGCGATGATCTCGATCTTCCTGTGGCGCAAGGTCAGCCGCGGGTGGCGACCTGTACTGGTGGCCTATCCGTTGGCGATGGCGTTTGCGCTGGTCTACTCCGCCGAGCATTTCGTGGTCGATGTCCTGCTGGGCTGGGGGCTCGCCGCGACGGTGTCGCTGGTGTTCGGCCTGCTGGACTCGTGGTGGTCGCGCCGACTCGCGGCCACATCGGCGAAGTCAGCTGCGTTCAAGCCATCGGGCGACGTTGTCGGCCGTCTCACCGTAGAAAGTTCGGTAGACCCGGTCGGCGACGTAGCCGATGTGCGGCGTGGCGACGACGCTGTCCAGCGATCGCAGCGGGTGATCGGCCGGCAACGGCTCGGAGTCGAAGACGTCGAGACCGGCTCCGGCGATGCGCCGCAACCGCAACGCGTCGACGAGAGCCGACTCGTCGATGATCGGGCCGCGAGAGGTGTTGACTAGCAAGGCCGTGGGTTTCATCAGCGCGAGCTCGTCGGCGCCGACCAGACCGCGAGATCGCTCGCTGAGCACCAGATGGACAGTCAACACGTCGGCCCGGCTGAACAATTCGTCTCTGGGGACGTAGGTCGCACCGGCTTTCTCGGCGGCTTCCGGTGTCAGGTTCGCACTCCACGCGATGACGTCCATGCCGAACGCCTTGCCCACCCGCGCCACGCGCGAGCCGATCCGGCCCAGACCCAGCACACCCAGGACAGAACCGCCCAGTTGCCGCCCGACCGACGTCTGCCAGCCACCTGCGCGCACCGACAGACTCTCCTCGACGATCCGGCGACCGGCCGCGAGGATCAGCGCCCAGGTCAATTCGACGGTCGACTCCACGTAGCCGCCGGTGGTGCTGACGTAGATACCGTGCTCCTCGGCGGCCGCCATGTCGATCGAGGCGTTGAACGGCCCGGTGGAGGCGATCATCTTCAACCGTGGCAGCCGCTCGATGATGCTGCGCGGTAACGGCGTGCGCTCGCGCATCACGCACACCACATCGAAAGGGGCCAGCCGCTCGACCAGGTCACCATGATCAGCGATGTGATCGTTGAACACGGTGATCTCGGCACGCGAGGCCACTTCCGACCAGTCAGCCATGCTCAACGCGACGTCCTGGTAGTCGTCGAGGATCGCGACCTGCATCGTGCCAATTTCGCACACCGAGGTTTGGCCGGTTTTCGGGGCGGGTAGTTACCCGTCGCGAAGTTGCACTGTCCGCACAAGCAAGGAGCTGGTCCGCATGGGTGCCCACGAAAAAGTGAGCAACAAGATCGACGACGTCGCCGGTAAGGCCAAGGAAGCTTTCGGCAAAGCCACCGACGACCACAGCACCGAGGCTGAGGGCAAGCTCGACCAGGCGAAGTCCAGCCTGAAGGACGCTGCCGAGCACGTGAAGGACGCCTTCAAGAAGTAATCCCGACAGACCCGCACAAAGGACGGCCACCGGTGGACCCGACCCCGGTGGTCTTCCGCTTTTCCGGGCCTTGCGTGGAAATTTCCGCGAACGGGTAACCGAGCGGCATGCCAACGGTCGCTCGCAGCTTCACCGTCACCGCTCCCCCGCCGCGGGTAGTGGACTATCTCAAAGATTTCGGCAACGCCGAGGAGTGGGATCCAGGCACGCAAACGTGTACTCGACGCGGCAATGGCCAGATCGGCGAGGGAACCAGCTGGCACAACGTGTCCAAGATCTTCGGCGTAACCGCCGAGTTGACGTACACGCTGAAAAAGCTGACCGAGTCGACGTTGGTCTTTGTCGGCGAGAACAAGTCTTCAACATCGACCGACACCATCACTGTCGATCCCGACGATGCCGGTTCACGGCTCACCTACCGCGCCGATCTCGAGATGAAGGGCGCGGCAAAGATACTCAACCCGGTGATGAAGCTGGTCTTCGAAAAGTTGGCCAACGACACCGAGAAGCAGCTGTCCGAGGTCTTGAACCGGCTGGGCGCGAAGGAACAGCAATGATCGGAACGGTTGTCGGGGCAATCTTCGTCGGTCTGATCGTCGGTGCACTGGCCAGACTCATTCTCCCGGGCAAACAGGGCATCGGCGTCGTCATGACGATCCTGCTGGGCGCGATCGGGTCATTCGTCGGCTCGTGGGTGACCTACAAGTTGGCATACCCTGCCGAGAACGGCGGATTCAGACTGACGGCCTTCCTGGTCGGCATCATCGTCGCCATGGTGTTGATCTCGATTTACGTCGGCATCACCGGCCGACGCGGCCGCACTGTCCGTTAAGAGTGCGTCCCTGAGGCACTGCCCTCCAACGGTTCGTTCACCGCGAACACGAACGGCGCGAACACGACTTCGCGCCCGTCGGGGTCGCGGTAGGTGACGGCGCCGGTCGCCGCCCAATACGGATGAGATTCAACGGGTTCCACGCCGGCTGCAGAGAGTCGCGCCATCAGGCCAGCCGGTGGGGGGCTCGATTCCACGTGTCACGACACCGACCGTAGAACCTCAACCGCTGCTCAGGTCAAGCCTTCAGGAATTCCCAGCGCGGCCGATCGGTCACTCACCGCATCGCACCATCGTCGCGAGTACGTGCGCTCGCGTTAACCTGACGGACTCCATTTTTGCGCCCAGTGTGCAAACACCGCTGTCAAAATGACGACCGACCCGCCGCGGCGCATGTCTGTGCGGCAACAATCTCGAGGGGACAGGACTCGCCGATGACCGATGTCGATCAGACGCCCACCGACGGCGTGTCCGCCACATCGCGGCCGGCCGACCTGAGCGAGCATTCCCGCACCGGCATGGGCGCGCCCGCGTTGCAGCGGGCGATCACCGATCACCTGCGCTACTCGATCGGCCGCCCGGCCGCGGCGCTGCGCCCAGAGCATTACTACCGTGCGCTGGCGCTGGCCGTGCGTGACCGCATGCAGGACCGTCGGGTGGCGTCGACTCAGACCTCACTCGATCTGGGCCGCAAAGTCACCTGCTACCTGTCGGCCGAATTCCTGATGGGCCCGCAACTCGGCAACAACCTGCTGAACCTCCGCATGGAGGCGGCGGCCAAGACCGCACTGGCCGCGATGGGCCAGAACCTCGACGAGGTTTTAGCCTGCGAGGCCGAACCCGGGCTGGGTAACGGCGGCCTCGGCAGGCTCGCCGCGTGCTATCTGGACTCGCTGGCCACCCTCGAGCGGCCGGCCATCGGTTACGGCATCCGGTACGAGTTCGGCATCTTCAACCAGCAGATTCAGGACGGCTGGCAGGTCGAGAAGACCGACAACTGGCTGGTCAACGGCAACGCGTGGGAGATCGCCAAACCCGACGTCAACTACCTGGTGAAGTGGGGCGGATACGTCGAGCACCACACCGACGACGCCGGCGCCGACCGGGTCGAGTGGGTGGCCGGGCGGCTGCTGAAAGGCGTCGCCTACGACACACCCATCCAGGGCTACGGCGTCAACACCTGCAACGTGCTGACGCTGTGGAGTGCGCGCGCCGTCGAGTCGTTCGCGCTGGAGGCGTTCAACACCGGCGACTACTACAAGGCGGTCGAGGACGAGGTGACCTCGGAGACGGTCACCAAGGTGCTCTACCCCAACGACGAGCCGGAGGCCGGCAAGCGGCTGCGCCTGCTGCAGCAGTATTTCTTCGTGTCGTGCTCGCTGCAGCACATCCTGCACATCATGGATGACCTCGCCGACGCGGGCGTCCGGGAACTCCCCGAGCGATTCGCCGTGCAGCTCAACGACACCCACCCGTCGATCGCCGTCGCCGAGCTGATGCGGCTGCTGATCGACGAGCGGGACCTCGATTGGGACGAGGCCTGGCAGATCACCGTCGCGACGTTCGGTTACACCAACCACACTCTGCTGCCCGAGGCGTTGGAGACCTGGCCGCTGGAGATGTTCAGCGAATCGCTCCCCCGGCATCTCGAGCTCATCTACGAGATCAACCGCCGATTCCTGGAGGAAGTCAGCGCGAAATTTCCCGGTGACGAGGACCGCCTGCGCCGGATGTCGCTGATCGGCGAGGACGGCGGCAAAAAGGTTCGGATGGCGCACCTGGCGACCGTCGGCAGCCACGCCATCAACGGTGTCGCCGCGCTGCACTCTGATCTACTCAAAGCCAGTGTGCTCAAAGACTTTTACGAGCTGTGGCCGGAGCGGTTCAGCAACAAGACCAACGGTGTGACGCCGCGCCGCTTCCTCGCGTTGGCCAACCCGGGGTTGCGCGAGCTGCTCGACCGCACGGTCGGTGAAGGCTGGCTCACTGATCTAGGTCGCCTGCGCGGGCTGGAGCCGTTCGTCGAGGACGCGACGTTCCGTCAGCAATGGCGAGATGTGAAGCGCAACAACAAGGCTCGCCTCGCCAAGTACATCAAGTCCGAGACGGGCATCGAGCTGAACCCGAACTGGATGTTCGACATTCAGGTCAAGCGCATTCACGAGTACAAGCGCCAGCACCTCAACGTCCTGCACATCGTCGCGCTCTACCACCGGCTCAAACAGAACCCGGAACTGTCGATTCCGCCGCGCGCCTTCATCTTCGGCGGCAAAGCCGCCCCGGGCTACTTCATGGCCAAGCGGATCATCAAGCTGATCAACTCGGTGGCCGAAACGGTCAACGCCGACCCTGAGGTGAACAAGTTCATCAAGGTGGCGTTCGTGCCGAACTTCAGCGTCAAGAACGCGCACTTGATCTATCCGGCCGCCAACTTGTCCGAGCAGATCTCCACCGCGGGCAAAGAGGCATCGGGCACCGGGAACATGAAGTTCATGATCAACGGCGCGCTGACCATCGGAACACTCGACGGGGCGAACGTCGAGATGCGCGACGAAGTCGGTGGGGAGAACTTCTTCTTGTTCGGCCTGACCGAGGACAAGGTCGAGGCGGTCAAGGCGAACGGGTACCAGCCGGGTGAATACATCGACGGCAACGATGAGCTTCGCGAGGTGCTGGATCTGATTGCCGGCGGGACGTTCTCACACGGCGACACCGAGGTGTTCAAGCCGCTGGTGGACAATCTTCGCTTCGACGACCCGTTCCTGGTGTGCGCCGACTACGCGTCCTACGTCCAGCGCCAGCAGCAGGTCAGCGCCGCCTGGTTGGACGGGGAGTCGTGGACGAAGATGTCGATCCTCAACACCGCACGCAGCGGCAAATTCTCGTCAGACCGTGCCATCGCCGAGTACTGCGACGACATCTGGCAGGTCTGGCCGCTGACTGTGACCGTCTGAACAGCCGGGACAGCGAAAGCCGTACGGCGCTAGACGATCTCGCGCGAGACGAAGACGGCGACGTAGCCGATCGGGATACCGGTCTGCTCAGCGATGCATTCGCGGGCGGCCAACTCGACGGCTGCCCGTCGGCTCGCGCGGGCAGACCCGTTGATTTCGGGGATCCGGACCATCCATCCATCGGAATCGCGGATGACCTCGATGTCGAAGCACTGACCAAGCGTGGGGCCGGTCATGCGCGGGGCGACACGTCGAATACGACTGCTGCTGAGAGATTGTGGGCGCCGCAGAGTGGGCTGAATAGGCATGAGAGCTTTCCTGAGTCGACGAAGGACCGCGCGCAAGCGTAATGCGCATCAAGGTCAAAAACCTAATCGCGCGGATTCGTCAGCGTGGTGTCCTTTCTTGTTCATCATTTTCTGGGTCAGGCGTCATCGATGTCAGTACAGTGACAACGACTCTGCGAAAGTAGAGTGACGGCGACCCTGCGAAAGGATGAACGACAGTGAGTAACGCCATCGACGTCGACCCCGCGGTGGAAAACCGCAGCTCAGGGCTGATTCCCGTGTTCAACCCGTCCACCGAGGAGCAGATCGCGGAGGTCGCCGACGCCGACCAGGCGGCCGTCGACGCGGCGGTGGCCCGGGCCCGGGAGACCTTCGAGTCGGGCGTGTGGCGCAAGCTGCCCGCCGCGCGCCGCGCCGAGGTGCTGTTCCGTGCCGCGGAGATCGTCAAGCAACGCACCGACGAGCTCGCCGGCCTCGAATCCAAAGACAACGGCATGAACGCGGTGGCTGCGCAACAGATCATCAAAGTGGCCAACGAAATGTTGCTGTACTACGCCGGCTGGGTCGGCAAGATCCACGGCGAGTCGAGCAATGTCGTGTCGGACGGACTGCTCGGTCACTACGAGAACTTCCACAACTTCACTCAGCTCGAGCCGGTCGGCGTCGCGGGCCTGATCATCCCATGGAACGGGCCGTTCTTCGTCGCGATGCTCAAGGCCGCGCCGGCGCTGGCGGCGGGCTGCAGCTGTGTCCTCAAACCCGCCGAGGAGACGCCGCTCACCGCGCTGAAGCTCGAGGAGATCTTCCGCGAGGCGGGCCTGCCCGACGGCGTCTTCAACGTCATCACCGGTTACGGCGAGACCGCGGGTGCAGCGCTTGCCGCCCATCACGACGTCGACAAGATCGCGTTCACCGGATCCACGGAGGTCGGGAGGCTGATCGTCAAGGCAGCCGCCGGCAACCTCAAGCGCCTGACACTCGAGCTCGGCGGCAAGTCACCGCTGATCATGTTCGACGACGCCAACCTCGACAAGGCCATCATGAATGCGAGTCTGGGCCTGCTCGCCGGCTCCGGACAGAACTGTTCCTGCACCTCGCGCATCTACGTCCAACGCGGCATCTACGACCAGGTCGTCGAAGGCATCGCGGGCTTCGCGAAGATGTTGCCGATGGGCGGCAGCGAGGACCCCGACTCGGTGCTCGGACCGCTGATCAGCGAGAAGCAGCGCCAGCGTGTGGAAGGCATTGTGGCCGAAGGCGTTTCACGCGGCGCAGAGGTTATCACCGGCGGCAAGCGGATGGACCGCCGTGGCTTCTTCTACGAGGCGACGATCATCACCAACACCCAGCCCGACATGCGGCTCATCCGCGAGGAGATCTTCGGTCCGGTCGGCTGCGTGATTCCGTTCGACGACGAGGACGAGGTGCTCGCTGCGGCGAACGACACGGAGTACGGGCTCGCCGGAGCCATCTGGACGGAGAACGTCGGTCGCGCGCACCGCGTCGCGAATGAGCTTCGCGCGGGCCAGGTATGGGTGAACTGCGCGCTCGGGGCCGACCCGTCGATGCCGATCTGCGGTCACAAGCAGTCCGGCTGGGGCGGCGAGCGCGGCAAGAAGGGCATCGAGGCCTACTTCAACACCAAAGCGGTCTACATCAGCCACTGATTAATTAGGCTGCTTCGATGCGTGGAGCTGTGACGGTGCATATGGACGCGCCGGCAATGGATGTCTGGAACCTCGTCGCCGACGTCAGGAATACCGGGCGATTCTCACCTGAGGTGTTCGACGCCGAGTGGCTTGACGGAGTCGACAGACCGGCAATCGGAGCGCGGTTCCGCGGTCATGTCAAGCGAAACGAGATCGGTCCCGTTTACTGGGCGACGTGTCGAGTGACGGCGTGTCAGCCCGGCAGGGAGTTCGGCTTCGCCGTGCTGGCCGGTGAGCGGGCAATGAACAATTGGCACTACGAGTTCGTTGCCAGCGGAGGCGGAACGGACGTCACAGAGTCGTTCCGCACGATTGAGTCGCCGTTTCTGCGACCGCTGGAATTCCTGGGATACCTGCGCAAACGCCGGAACCTACGCGACATGCGGACGACCCTGGAGCGCATCAAGAGCGTCGTCGAGGAGTGACGTAGCCGCGGTTGCGCCGCACCGGCGAACGGCCCGGGTTGACCGCTCTTCGGGCTAGACTCACTCCCGCGTCATCGCGATCCGCGATGACTCGCCGTTCTCGGCTCGCTCGAACAGGGTTTTTAGCGACGCGTAATACATGACACCTCGCCGGGCAGACCCGAAGACTGCTCCTCCAGCGGGCGAGCTGGTGGCCCCGGTCGTCGACGACCTGCCCCAAGGTCTCGCCGACACCGTCGCCGAGCTCATCGGCAGGCCACGCGCACGCGGCTGGATCCACCTCTGCTGTGCGGCCATCGCCACCGTGGGCGGATTGGCGTTGGTGTCGGTCGCGGGAATCACGTCGTCTGAAAAGGCCGTCCTGGCGACCCTGATCTACACCTTGACCATTGTCGCGATGTTCAGCGTCAGCGCCATCTATCACCGCAAGCACTGGCACAATCCGGTGGCCTTGAAGTGGATGAAGCGGCTGGATCACTCGGCGATCTTCATTTTCATCGCCGGCAGCTACACGCCTTTCGCTCTGTTGGCGATGCCGCCACGTCCCGGCGTCGAGGTGCTGGCCATCGTGTGGGCGGGCGCAGCAGCCGGCGTGGCGCTGAAGATGTGGTGGCCGTCCTCCCCGCGATGGGTCGGCGTGCCGCTCTACCTCTTGCTCGGCTACGTGGGGATCTTGTTCGCCGGCACCCTGCTCGACGGCGGCGGTCCGATCGTCGTCGGCCTGCTGCTCGCGGGCGGGGTCCTGTACAACATCGGCGTCATCTTCTTCGCCGTCCGGTGGCCGAACCCGTGGCCGCGCACCTTCGGCTATCACGAGTTTTTCCACGCCTTCACCGCGGCCGCGGCGGTGAGTCACTACGTCGCCGTGTGGTTCGTCGTCCTATAGACGTCCGCCGTCAGGCCGACGTGCCCGGGTGGCGAATCGTGTTGTGCCCGAGCCTGCGATTGCGCATGGGTTCCGACGCCGACTTCTGGTGTTCGATCTGCCGGATCAGCTCGCGCTTGGCGTCGTGAAGGGCGCGGGTGATGTCGCGGTTTTCGGCGACAGCCACGAGCGGCGGCAGACCAGGCAGGGTCGTGCGTAACGTGACGCGCTGCTCCCTGCGGCCGCGGTCCTGCAACGAGACTTCCAGGCTGACGTCGGGCGCCTCCCAGCGGCCCAGATGCGCCCTGAGCGTGCCGAGCGCCTCCAGCACGTGCGGACGTTCCTTGGCGACGAATCCCGCACCCATGTGCAGCACATACTCGCCCAGCGGGTTAGGCGTTCTGTCGCGGAACCTCTTCGTTGCGCTCACGGTGACCTCATCTTGGTCGATCTGGTTGCTGCACGATCGCGGCCAATAGCTGCGACAGTGGCGCGGTGGCAAAGCCGATGGCGCCGTCGTTGATCCCGTACGGGATCACCAAGGTGTGGGCGTGCACCAGCGCGCCGCAGGAGTAGACGACGTTGGGCACATAGCCGTTCTGTTCGTCGCGCGCGGGGCTGAGCAGCGGGCGTCGGAGCCGGCCGAGTACCCGGGTCGGATCGTCGAGGTCAAGCAGGATCGCGCCGATGTTGTACGTGCGCATCGGTCCGACGCCGTGGGTGAGCACCAGCCACCCTGCGTCGGTTTCGATTGGCGGGCCACAATTTCCGAGTTGCAGCGCCTCCCATGCCTCGACAGGCTGCTGGCAGGGCGACACGCTCGTCCAGACGGCCGGATGGTCGGCGAAGGCGACGGTGTTGGTCTCGCGGTCCGATCGCGACATAGCGGTAAAGCGGCCGTGTATCCGTCGGGGGAACAACGCCAGACCTTTGTTAGCCGCGGCCTTCCCGACGAGCGGCCCCGAGGTGAAGGACTGGAAGTCCTTGGTCTGTAGCAGTTGCTGACTGATCTGGGATCCGCTGTAGGCCGTATAGGTGGCGTAGTAGCTGACCGATCCGTCGTCATCGACGAAGCGCACGAATCGTGCGTCCTCCATGCCGGCCTGCTCGGCCTCCACCGATGGCCACAGCACACGCTCGGAAACCGATACGTCGCTGGAGAATTCGGCGGTGTAGGACCGCGCCGCGATCGTGCGGATCAGGCTGACCGTGCGCTCCCCGTTTCCGCGGGTGCGCAGATGCCCTTGGAGATTGTCGAGTCGCGCGTCGAGGTCGGATCGCGTGAAGCGGTCGCCGAGCCCACTGAACACGTAGTTCGCGACCTCGCCGGCATTACCGACGCGGCCGAGTTCGCCGCGAAACACCGCGGCGTCCAGCAGCGCGCCCGACACGCTTCCTTTGGTGGCGAAGCGGGGCGGCTCATCAATCATGGCCCGGCCCGCGGCGTCGACGACTCCGGTGCGGAATCCGATGGACGAGCGGTGTCCTTCTCCGATCCCCCGCACACTCATCACGAATCGCAGGCTGCCCGCCTCCGTGCCGGTCTGGTCGGGGTGGGCCACGATGCTGGGGTTGCACAGCGCGGCACCCTCGATGGCGTACTCGCTGGTAAAGGTCGCGCCCAGCAACAGTATTCGCGCATCGGAGAGTTGGATGTCGGGATCGAGCCGGTCGGCGAGCTCGTGGGCGTGCCGACGAAGCGTGCCCACCAGGTCGCGGTGGCGTCCGTCGAAGCGGGCGATGACGTCGTCCAGGGACGACCGAACGTCGTCGTCGGTCAGGGCGAGGATGCGCTTGAGCACCACTCCCGCCCGGGACTCCTGTTGTTCGAAGCCCTCCTGGCCGGGCACGAAGAGCTGGGCGATCACCCGAGCCGGATCAGCCGTGACTCGGTGAGGGTCGCGAGAGACGAGCTCGGCGTGCATCAGAGTCATTGTGGGACTAGCGAAAAGCGCTGCGCGTGCTGCAGAGTCGAGATCACCGCAAGCGTCGATTCGGCGCCTTGGTTGAGGTTGACGCACTCGGCGAGCAACCCGTCGAAACCACCACCGGTTTCCCTGTCCCACATCAGTAACCCGGAGTCGTTGGCGCCCTCAAACCAGGCGGCGCACAACCGGATTGCATTAGGCCATAGCGCCCGCGGATCGGCGGCGGCGGCGCGTGCGCAGGCGTCGGCGAGGGTGGCGACCTCGATGGGCTGCTGATCGAAGGCAGGCCGGCTGTCCTGCGGTCCGCGGCCGCCCACCGGGGTGGGCGACAGGTGACCGTTAGTCGTTTCGGAGTCGAGCAGCCACTCCAGCAGATCCAGGCCACGCTGTTTCAGGCCCGGGTCCTCCAACGCGACGCCGGCACCGATCATCGCCTCCGGCAGAATCGCATTCGCGTAAGTGAGCCGTTGCGCAGGCCAGGGCCAGTCGGAGTCGGTTGAGGGCGCTGCCACGGAGGCGGCGTAGTCGGCCAGGAGTCGCAGGGCAGCGGGATTACCGGGCTCAACGCTGAGGAGTTCGGCGGAGCCGACAGCGGCAAACGCCATCGCCCGCGGCCATGGCGACCTGGCCTTGGCAGCGCGCTCGAACTGAATCACGGCCAGTCGGCGCACCAGGCTGACGCCGCTGTGGGCGGCGGCGGTGCCCAGCCCCCAGATGCATCGGCCCCAGTGATCGTCCGTGGTCGGCTCGTCGGTCCAACGCCCGGCGTCGTTCATCCGGTTGCGGCATGAGCCGTTGTGGGACTGGGCGTCGTTCAAGAACTGCAGGGCCTTGCCGGCGAGACCCTTGACTGCACCGGATGCGTCGGGCTCGCGGGTCGCGACGACGAGCACTCTGGCCATGTCGTCGGTGCAATACCCGTGCTCGCGGCGGGGCTCGGCCATGCAGGCGTGCTCGAAGGTGCCGCGATGATTCGTCATTCGCAACAGGTGCGCGAACACCGGAGTGGGCGCGGGGCCGGTCACGTCGGTCCCGATTGAGTGACCAGCAGCCGTTGCGCCTCGCTGATGTAGGCATTGACGACGACGGGCCAGGCAATCGTTGGGGCCAATTCGCGGGCTTCGGTGGCCATGGATGCGGCGACGTGCGGATCGGTCAACAGCTCGCGCAGCGCGGCGACCAGCGCATCCGGGTCGTCGTGAGCGACGATGGTTCCCGCACCGCTACCGAGCAACTCGACGGCGTGCGGGAAAGCGGTCGCGACAATAGGGCGGCCACTCGCCAAGGAGTCGACCAGTACACCGGAGGTGACCTGGTCCTTCGAGTCGTAGGGCAGGACGACGACGCTAGCGGTCTGGATCAGCGCGGTGAGCTCTTCGGGTGTGCGGTACAGCGCATCGAAGGATACCGAGTCGGCGACGCCGAGGCGTTTCGCCTGCGCGACAAGCGATTCGCGATACCTGTCCCCCTGCGCGGCAAGGACCTTGGGGTGAGTCCGGCCGGCAATGATGTACCGCGGCGGGTTGGGCAGGCTGGTGAGCGAAGCCATGGCGTCGATCACCCGCTCGATGCCTTTGCCCGGCCCGAGCAGGCCCCAGGTCAAGACGGTCGGTCGATCGGGACGCCGCACGCCGTTGGTAGTGGGCAGCGCCGCGCCGTGCGGAATGACGGTGACCTTGTGGCGGTCGACCGCGAAGCCTGCGTGCAGCCGTTGGCGAGCCACCTCCGACATCACGATCACTTGATCAGCCAACGCCATTACCGATTCCAGCACCGAAAGCTGGTGTGCTGTTGGGTCTTTGAGGACAGTGTGAACGACGACGATCGACGGGACGCGCAATCCGGCCATGATCTGAACGACTTCGTCGCCGTCGGGCCCGCCATAGATGCCGTACTCGTGCTGGATGAGGGCGACGTCGCTCTGATTCAGGAGCTCCGACGTTGCCTTCACCGACCGTGCCGAGCCGTTGACGAGCTCGCCGGCAACGTGGCGCGCCGTGGAAACATCACCGTCGGCAATGCGCACGACGTTGACGTTGGCGCCTTTGGCCGTCAGTCCGTCCGCCAGGGCCTCGCTGAAGGTCGCCAGGCCGCACGGCGTCGGCGCATATGTGCCGAGGATGCCGAAACTCGGTGTGTACGAAAAGTGTTGCAGCCCAAAGGGAGCAATCAATGGCTGAAACAACGACGGTGCATTCAAGATTATCCCGACTGAACGGTAAAAAGCTAAGTCCGGCGTGAGCGGATGCTCGGGCAAATCAGCCTCAGAAGCTGAGCCATTCCGGATGGGCTGGGAGTACCAACTGCCCTCAGGTTACACCCTGCCCGGCCGAAAGGCGTGGTCGTGGGTGCGGGCGGGTCGGTTTCGGACGATCCACCTGGGCAGATTCATAGGCGTTCTGTGAGCAGACCCATGACGTCTAGGTCCTCGATCGCGGCGGTCGTGCTGATCAACGCCGGGCGGGTGACTTCGACGGGCTGCCACTGTGAACCCATCGCGGCGGTCGACACTGCGGCGATCCATGAGTAGATCGAGAACAGCCGATACTGGTCGAGGACGGTCTGCGCGTCGAGCGTCCAACCGTTAGCCGCCAGCTCCTCGCGGTAGCGCGCGAGTAGCGGATCTTGTTCGGCGCGGCGGGTTTCCACCGGCAACGAATTGCACAGGAAGTACGCCACATCCCGCACGCCGGGCGCTCGCGAGGCCACCGCCCAGTCGTAGAAGCCCGTACGACCGTCGTCGACGAACAGGTTGCCGATGTGGTCGTCACCGTGGATCAGGGTGTGCTCGCCCTCGTTGAACAGCGCGATCACGTCGCCAGAGCGCGCGATGTAAAGCTCGGCGAGCGCACGGAACGCCGGCCCCCGCTCGTCGCCGAACTGGTCGAGCGCGAGCTGGATGAAGTGCGTGCGACGGGCGGCAACTTCCCCGTCGGTGGGCTTCCGCCGCATGCCGTCGGGCGGGGTGAGCCACGGCAACTCGGCGCCGCGGTAGCCGGCGTGCAGCAGGGCCAGCTCGTCCATCAACGACATGGCAACGCCGAGCACGTCGTCGTCCGCCGGTGTCGGGAAGCGGCAGCCCGATGCCGCAAGGTCCTCGAGCACCATGACGAACGACCCGTCCGCGGCATCGCAGGCGGCATGCCAGACACGCGGAATGCGTACCGGCAGCTGGCCTCCCACAGCGTCGTACAGGCGGGCCTCCGCCACCCCGAGCCCAACCTTGCGCAGAAAGCTGCGCTGCTGGGGGCTGAACGGCTGCAGCTTGACGAAGACGCTGGCGGGCACGCTCGCCGCGCCGGTCAGGCCGACGCGCGCCCGGCCCGTCGTGCCGGAGTGCGCGTCGAGAACCTCCACCCGGGCCACTGGTAACCCCAGCACCTCGCTGAACCAGGCGGGCTCGAGCTCGTCAACGGCAGCTGGGATCGTCACTGTCAGGAAAATACGCGCATCGCCCGTCGATCGGACAAAAATGCTCTAATGTCCGATTGGTGGTACGAGCGCGCGGACGACGAATTGGTCGACGAAGCGCCGCTTGGCCCGGTGCGATCGGTGTCGCCATGGCGGCGACAGCAGGAACAACGCCGTGCTGTGGATCCAGCGCGCCACCTCCCGCCGGTCCAGATCGGGATACATCTCGCCGTCCGCCTGCCAGGTCGCGAACAACGGTTCGTAGTGAGCGATCGTTATGTCCACGATCCGTTCCGAACCCAACTCCAGTGCGGCCGTCAGCGCGGTGCTCTCGCTGGCGAACAGGGCCTCGTTCAACGGATCTCCGTCCACCGAGTCGACCGGAACCAGCACCATCCGCGGGATGCATCGACGCGGATCGTCGGGCCACCGCAGCGAGCGGACCAATCGTGCCAGCGCCGCGTCGATGCGCATCAGTACCAATCCCAGCAACAAATCGTCGCGAGTCGGGAAGTAGCGGTACACCGTCGAGCGGACGAGACCCGCGTCGTCGGCCACCTCGGCCATTCGGATCTGCGTATCGCCGCGACGCTCGATGCAGCGCACAGTCGCGGCCAGAATGCGCTCGCGTGCGTCGTCGGTCATCCGGCAGATGGTACTTCTCGTCCCGGCAACGTTAGGAACGTATGGGAATCAAGGACATTGGCCGCCTCCTCAGCGCCGACGAAGGTCTGAACCACCAAATCGTCGACACGTTCGCCACCCTGTCGCAATCCGAACTGGCGTGGACAGAGAAGATCTGGGCGTCGCTGGCCCGCGTCGACGGCTCGCTGCAGGTCGACTTCGGGCTCGGCAAGTATCAGAACCGCGGCATCATCGACGGGTTCGGCGGCGTCTCCCGCGGTCGGGAGCAGTGGACCGTGCGCGGGAGCCGGGTGCTGCACTCGGCGCCGGAAGCCATGAGCGTCGGCCCGATCTACCTGGAGGTGGTCGAGCCGCTCAAGCAGATGCGCTTCCGACTGGAACCCAATGACGTGCAACCGATCTCGTTCGATATCGTGTTGACCGGCGTGACCCCCCCGTTCTTCGAGGACCGCAACCTGGTCCGTAACCGGCAGACCGGCCGTGTCGACGTCGACGTCGTCCGGTACCACCAGGGCGGCTGGGCGTCGGGGACCGTGACCGTCGACGGCACGACATACGAGGTGAACCCTGCGGAGTGGTTCGGCTACCGCGACCACTCCTGGGGCGTCCGGCAGGCGATCGGCGAACCACTGGTGGATCTGATTCCCTCCCCCGGCGCACCGAAGGGCGGCCGCGGCGGGATGAAGTGGTCGCCGGCGTTCTTCCGACGGCCGGACGGCAGCTACTACGAGACTGCCATCTTCATCGTGGAGGGCCCGTGGGAGTACAGCTCGGCCTACCTCAACGGCGATGACGGCACCCAGACCGGGGTGCGCAGCGTCCGATCGCAGATCGCCTACGACACCCACACCCGATTCGTGAAGGGCGGCGAGTTGCTGATGACGATGGAGTCCGGCGAGCAGCGCGTCATCGAGGTGGAAGCGCTCGGCGAGTCCGGCTTCTTCCTGAAGACCGGCGGCTACGGGAACTGGGCAGGTCACAAGCACGGCGCCTTCAAGGGCGAGCTGCATCTGGACGGCGAGTATCTCGGCGACTGTTGGAGCGACGAGAACCTGGCGCAGCTTGGGCAGTTCAGGGACACCCCAATCCGGGTGCGTGACGGTGATGCCGTCGGCTACGGAATCATGGAGAGTCTCATCGGCGGGGTTTGGCCCGAGCTCGGCCTGACCGAGGAATCCGACCGCAAGGTGTCCTACACGTGACCGCGATCGTTGGGCGGTTGGCCGAATGGCTCGCACACCAGGTCGGTGACGACGTGCGGATCGACGGTCTCGACAGCGTGGAGTTCGGCCACTCGGCGGAGATGCTGGCGCTGACGATGGTGACGGGCGATGCCCACCGCGACATCGTGGTCCGCCTGCGCCCACCGCCGCCGGCGCTACTCGAGCCCTACGACCTGGCGCGGCAGTTCAGCATCCTGCGGGCCCTGGCGCCCACACCGGTCCGGGTGCCGCCCGCACTGTGGCTCGAGCCGACCGGCGACGTGCTCGGCAGGCCGTTCCTCGTGATGGATCGGGTGCCCGGCGATGTCTACGAAATGAAGGCGCCCGACGCCGAGCCCGATCGCATCCGACGGATGTGCGAGGGCATGGCTGAACAGCTGGCGCAGATTCACCTGGTCGACCTCGACACGGTGGGCCTGGCCGGCCTCGACGACGGCACGCGACACCTCGAACGCGAGCTGAATCACTGGGCCGACGAAATGCGCCGGGTGCAGCGCGGACCATTGCCCGCCCTCGAGCGACTGCTCCACGAGTTGCGTGACGCCGCGCCCGCCGCTCATCCCCGCATCACGCTCGTTCACGGCGATGCCAAGCCGGGCAACTTTGCGTTCGTCGGCGACGACGTCAGCGCGGTGTTCGACTGGGAGATGACCACGGTCGGTGACCCACTCACCGACCTCGGTTGGATGGAGTTGTTGTGGATGCAGCCGGTAGGCATCACCAGCCATCCCGCTGCGATCGACTTCGACGAATTCCTCTCGCACTACACCGAGATCAGCGGCATCCGACCGGCGAACCGGCCGTGGTACCGCGCGCTCAACGCCTACAAGATGGCGGTCATCTGCCTGATCGGTTCGATGCTGTACGCCGATGGCACCAGTACTGACGAGCGGTTTGTGTTGAACGCCAGCGGTATTCCGTTGCTTACGCAACTGGGATTGAGCGACCTGGGCATCACCGAGAAGCTGGAGGACGGGCCAGTGCTGCCGGAGACACCCGTGACCCGCTACCGGCGATAGACGGCGACGTCCTCGATGTCGGCCCGGGAACGGTCCGGCAGGGCGAGGCAGCAGGCAATCGTGACCACCGAGGCGAAGACGATGTACGCCGAGATCGCGTACGGCGTTCCGGTCTTGTGCAGCAACCACGTTGCGATCAGAGGCGCGGGGCCACCGGCGAACACCGACGCAAGCTGATAGCCGAGTCCGGCGCCGCCGTAGCGAAGGTGGGTCGGGAAATTCTCGGCGATCAGCGCGGCCTGCGGGCCGTACTGCAGCGCGTGAAGGAAAAGCGAGACCACGACCGCGGCGAAGATCAGCCCGGCCCCGCCGTGGGTCAACACCGCGAAGTACGGATATGCGATCAGAGCGGTCAGCAGGGATCCGACGAGGTAGATCCGCTTGCGGCCGAATCGGTCCGACAGATGGGAGAACAGCGGGATCGCGACGAGTTCGCACACGGCGCCCGCCAGCACGGCCTTGAGCACGAATGTCTTGGTGAACTCGTGCCGCGAAACCACATAGATCAGAACGAAAGTCGTGAACAGATAAAACGGCATCTGTTCGCTGAACCGCAGGCCCGCCGACAACAGGATCTCCCGCCAGTGCTGCCGGATCGCCTCGACGACGGGGATGCGGGCGGTAACTCGCTTTTCCGCCGCCTTCGCGAACATCGGCGTCTCCAGGATCGACAGCCGGATCACCAGGCCGAGCGCAACCAGCACGAGGCTGAACAGGAACGGAACCCGCCAGCCCCACGAGTTGAACTCTTCCGGCGACAGCGTGGCCGACAGCAGCGTCATGCCACCGGTGCCCAGCACCAGCCCCATCGGCACGCCGAGCTGCGCGAAACTGCCCAGCAGTCCCCTCTTGCGTTGGTCGCCCCACTCCATCGCGATCAAGACCGACCCGCTCCACTCTCCGCCGATCGCGACGCCCTGCACGAGTCGCAGCAGCACGAGTAACAGCGGCGCCGCCGGCCCGATCGCGGCGGTGCCGGGCAGCATGCCGACGATCGCCGACGAGATGCCCATCACCAGCAGCGTCACGACCAACGTGGCCTTACGACCGATCCGGTCGCCCCAGTGCCCGAAGATCGCGGCGCCCAGCGGGCGGGCGACAAAGCCGACCGCGTAGGTCGCGAACGAGGCCATCGCGCCGGCGTAGGGAGTCGATGCGGGGAAGAAAAGGTGCGGGAAAACCAGCGCCGCGGCGGTGTTGTAGAGGAAAAAGTCGTACCACTCGATCGTGGTGCCAATGGAACTGGCCAGCGCCGCGCGCCGCACCTGCGCTCGCTGGCCCGCCGAGTCGACTTCCAAGCTCGGAGCGACCTCGTCGTTTCCGACAACCACAAGACCTCCACTGGGGTGCGCGAATTTTCCAGTGTGAAGGGCGAGGCGTGACTGCACGGGAATACCGATGTTGGCCAGATGGCGACGCGGTGAACGCCAGGGGCCGCTCGGCCGAAGCAGGCGATTCAGAACCGATCGGGTACAGTTAACACGCCGGTAATCTTGCCGGCCCTCAGGGCAGACCACCCGCTGGCCGTTGGGCTCACCGCCCCGCCGCGATCGCGTCGCCTTCTCTGAGCCTTGTCAGAGGATCTTATGTCTTCGCTCAGCGGTACCCCTTCTCTCGGCGCGTCCACACACAGCGAGTCGATGCTTCCGGCAGCCCCTTTCGAGCTGCCTACTGGTTCCACCGCGATCGTGTACTGCGAGGGCCAGTTCGGCGAGCAGGATGGCAAGACCGCCAACGGCCTGGTCCGGCACTCGGAGAAGTACGAGATCCTCAGTGTCATCGACAGTTTCCGGGCCGGAGCCGATGCCGGGAAACTCCTCGACGGCACCGCGAACGGCATCCCGGTGCTCGCATCGCTCGCCGAATCCATTTCCCACGCCGGCCGCGTACCTGACTACCTGATCTGTGGCCTGGCACCTGCCGACGGCCTCCTGTCGAACGAGCAGCGAGTCGTGCTGCTCGACGGCATCGCCCGCGGGATGCACATCATCAACGGGCTGCACGAATTCCTCAACGACGACGCCGAATTCGTCGCGGCAGCCGTGATCGCCGGTGTCACCATCACCGACGTCCGCCGACCGAAGGACAAGCGCGACCTTCACCTGTTCTCCGGCCGCATCTTCGACGTCACATGTCCCAGGATCGCAATCCTCGGTACCGACGGAGCGATCGGCAAGCGCACCACCGCCACCTTGCTGGTCCAGGCGCTGAACGCGCGCGGCATCAAGGCGGTCATGGTCGGCACCGGTCAGACCACCTTGATCCAGGGCGGGAAGTACGGCGTCGCGCTGGATGCACTGGTCCCCCAGTTCTGTTCGGGCGAGGTCGAGCATCAGGTCGTCGCCGCGTTCGAGGGTGAGGACCCTGACGTGATCGTTGTCGAGGGCCAGGGTGCGCTCAGCCACCCCGCGTACATCACGTCGGCTCACATCCTGCGTGGCAGCCAACCGGCCGGCGTGATCGTGCAGCACGCGCCGAAGCGCACGGTGCTCGGCGACTTCCCGATGATGCCGGTGCCGACCGCGGCCAGCGAGATCGCCTTGATCGAGGCATTCGCCGACACCCGCGTCATCGGGGTCACGATCAACCACGAGGAAATGTCCGAAGACGAGCTGAGCACCGCGATCGCCGAGCATCATTCGCAGCTCGGCATCCCGGTCACCGACCCTCTGACGCGGCCCGCGTCGGAGCTGGTCGACATGGTGCTGGCGGCCTTCCCCGCGCTCGCGGTGGTGGCCGACACGACCACGCCGGTGTGACGCTTCGGATCGAGACCGACCTCGACAAGGTCGAGCAGAACACGCGGATCCTCGTTGACCGGCTCGCCGCACCGGGCATCCGGGTCACCGGGATCACCAAGGCCGTGTTGGGCTCGCCGGGAGTCGGCGCGGCGATGCTGCGCGGCGGCGCCTGCGGCCTGGGCGATTCCCGGGTGCCGAACCTCCTTCGGTTGGCCGACCTCGATCCGCCACCGTTGCGCACGTTGGTCCGCTCACCCATGCTCAGCCACGTCGCATGGGTCGTTGACGCCGCCGACGTCAGTCTCAACACCGAGGCCGTCGTGCTGGCGGCGCTCGATCAGGCCGCGTCCCGGCAGAACCGGATGCACGCCGTCGTACTCATGGTCGAGCTGGGTGACCTCCGCGAGGGCATCGCGCTCGACGACGTCCCCGAGGCCGTGCGGGCCGTCCTCGGTCACTCCTGCCTCCGCCTGGTCGGACTCGGCGCCAACCTCGCGTGCCAGAACGGTGTCGTGCCCGACGACCGGAACATGGGCATCCTCACCGGGTTGGTCGACGACATCGAGGCGTTGCACGGGATCTCGCTCGACGTCGTCTCAGGCGGCAATTCGGCGAACCTGAACTGGGCTCTGCACACCCGCGACGTCGGCCGGATCAACGAACTCAGACTCGGCGAAGCCATCCTGATCGGCATCGACCCGCTGTACCGGACACCGATCCCCGGCCTGCACACCGACGCCTTCACCTTGACCGCCGAGGTCATCGAGGTCGCCACGAAACCAGCTCAACCCTGGGGAGATCGCGCTCAGGCCGCCTTCGGCGAGGCGCCGGCCCGCACCGGCAACGGAAGCGTGCATCAAGCAATCCTGGCGCTCGGTCGCCAGGACGTGGACCCGGACGGTCTGCAGCCACCGGAGGGCATCACGGTCCTCGGGATGAGCAGCGACCACCTGGTAGTCGACCTCGGCGACCACCCAGTCGCGGTCGGCGACGAGATCAACTTCGGTCTCGGCTATGGCGCACTCGTGCGGGCGATGACGTCGCCCTTCGTCACCAAGGTCGAGCACCTTCAATCGCGGACTGCCGATGTGCACGACCGGCGTGCTCGCCGGCAACCGGACGCCGACCACCCATCGGCGCGCGCCGACGCACATCTCGTGTCACGGAATGAGTCGGGCAAGCCCCTGCCCTAAGTACGGACCACTGTGTCGACCGCGATGGATGGGCACGGTGTTGGCCGAGCACCACCGAGCTGTCCGGTTCAGCCGATGGCGACGATGGCTAGCTGCGCAAGCGCAGCGGCCAAGGCGACGATCAGGAACACCGAAATGCGCGGGCTGACATAGGCGCGCAGAAAGGGCTGGGTCGGGAAGGAGAAGGTCTCAGCGACCCCGAGCGGCTTGTACTTATGGGCGGCCTCAAAGGCGGGATCGAGCACCATCTTGAGCATGTCGCGGCGCGAGCGGTAGCGCATGAAGCCCACGATGCTCCAGCCCGGATCGGGACCTACCATCCACGAGTCGACGTAACCCCCGACTTTCCTTGTCACCAGCGCCGGATGGCCACCGTGTCGCAGCAGCAGCGGCATGAAGGCCCTGGAATACGCCTTCATCATCTCGACCGCCGGCACCTGCGCTCCGGTATCAGGATCGGTGACCGTGGTGTCGGGCACCCGCACCAGATTGACCATGACGAATTCCCGCCCGTCATCCTGTTCAAGGAATGTGCGCACAATCGACAGGTCGTTGAGCTCGCCGGCACCCGCCGCCTCAGCCCGGCCCAGCATGTCGTCGATCTCTTCGGGCGTCAGTCGGCCGCGCCAATTGTCATAGAACAGGCGGAACCCGACATAGAGCGTGGCCGCCACCGGCCATACCCACCATCCGGCCATCATCGGCGATCTCCCTCAGACTTCGTCCCGCTGATGTGCGCATTGCCGTGTCGTGTCGACAGCGTCGCGAGCGGCGCGGCAGGCCGTCATTGCCTCTCCTTGGCGACGGGCGCCGGTGGCCACCGGTCGATCAACGTCCGCAGCCCTGTCCGCCACGACCGGGCGATCTGCCGGCTGGACCGGCAATGTGTTCTGGTCATCAGGTCGTACGCCTCCGGCGACGTCAGCGAGTCCAGCAGGGACACCAGGTCTGAGGCGTCGGTCGTTGTCCGCCCGGCGATCTCGGCCTGAAAGCACTCCCGCGTCTGCGCCGCCAGCGCGGCACGATTGTGGGCGACCGCCTCGAGCATCTTTTCGTGGTCGAGTGCACGGATGCGGGCCAACATCAACAGCGGACCGGCCTGCTCGTACAGTCCGACCCGGGTGCGGACGAACAACCCGATTCGCGACTCGAGATCTGCGTCCGGCGCCGGCCGCGCGACGACGAAATGCGCGTAACGAGAACGGAACTGGTCCAGGGCCTGCCGTTGCAAGTCGGCCAGACCGTCGAAATTGCGGAACACCGATGACACCGACACCCCGGCCCGCTCGGCAACATCCTGTGCCGACGGCGGGCCCTTGCCTTCCAGGATCAGCGCGAATGCCGCGTCGACCACCGCCTCCCGGCCGCGCTCCCGGCGAACCCGCCGTCCGTCCGGTTTCACACTCACGTCGACCAGGGTAGGTCCAGGCCGAAGATATTGCTAGTCGGACTCGCATAATATCGTCGGCGATGATTTACTTTCCGGCATGAGGGATCACCGGCACCGGGTCGCCGCGGCCATAGGGATCGTCGGGGTGAGCCTGCTCGCCGCGGCGTGCAACTTCGCGCCCGTCGCGCCCCCGACGACGACCGCCACCACACACGTGGTGGCCAACGGCCTTCGGGGAAAGCGGTATTGCGAGGTTCTTCTCGTCCACGCGGGCCTGAGCGGGTTGTCGGCTGATGTGTATAACTCCTATGGCCTCAACGACTGCCCGCAGTCGGCATGGGCGAAGCTGGACGCCGATCAGATCGCCGACGACAACGGTGTGCCGAAGGCCGTGCTCAACGGACCGCGATATTGGCTGATGGATTCCATCGTCAAGGACGACTCGCCGCGGCAGACCAAGACGTTCGGTGGCATCGCCATGCACAAGGAGGCGACCGTGCAAATCGGCGATCCGATCGAGGCGGCGCGGCCCTACACCCCGCACGCGGTGGACCGCCAGACCGTATTCACCTTCGACGCCGGACGCCAGATCTACGAACTGCTGGAACCGGGCGCGACGCGCTGGGTCATGCAAACCTGGAGCCAGCAAAAGGATCCCGCGCTTTCCGAAGCCGATCTAGCGGGCCTGGCGCCCCGGTTGAGCCTGCCCGCCGGATGGAAATACGAAGTCAGGACCCTGTCGGCACCCCTGCGGATCGTCACCACGTCGACCAGCGCGCAAGTGCTGCAGGACAACCTCAACAATAGCTACTCGCAGCAAACTTCCAGCTGACGGATTACCTCTGGCCCGAACCTGTTCGGCGGGCCGAGCAAACCTGCATCGTTTACGGCGTGCTGGCATCTCCGGCCAGCCCGTTGGTCTGCCGTCGGTTTTGCGCTCAAGCGAACGACGCACCAATGACTATTGCTAGTCAAACTCGCAATATGTAGCGTCACTCACTGATGCGCCGGTATCGAATCACTACTAACTCTCGCTAGCGGGCCCCAGTCCATTTTGGAGAATGCCATGAAGATTCTGCGCACGCCTGACAGTCGCTTTGCCGATCTGCCGGATTGGCCCTTCACACCGCACTACACCGTCATCACTGACGTACCGACCGGGCAAGTTTTGCGCATGGCCTCTGTGGATGAGGGTCCTCGGGATGGCCGCACGGTGTTGCTGCTGCACGGCGAACCTAGCTGGTCGTTTCTGTACCGGCGGGTGATCGGCGCCCTTGTCGCGTCGGGCCACCGCGTCCTCGCTCCCGACCTGATCGGCTTCGGTCGTTCCGACAAGCCAGCCGACCGTGACGACTACACCTACGAACGTCATGTCGCCTGGCTCAGCGATTGGCTCACGGCCATGGATGTGCACGATGTGACGTTGTTCTGCCAGGACTGGGGCGGACTACTGGGCCTGCGACTCGTCGCGGCGTTCCCCGAGCGCTTCGCGGGCGTCGTCGCCGCCAACACCGGGCTGCCGGTGGGAACGCCGCTGTCCGAGGGTTTCGCGCAGTGGCTGGCCTTCAGCCAGAGCACGCCCGACCTGCCAATCGGCGTGATCGTCAACGCAGGCACCGATCGGGAGTTGACCCCCGCCGAGGTGGCCGCCTACGACGCACCGTTCCCCGACGCGAGCTACAAAGCAGGCGCCTGCCAGTTCCCCACCCTCGTTCCCATCACGCCCGAACACGGCTCAGTGACCGAAAACAAGGCCGCTTGGGAGGTGCTAACTGAGTTCAAAAAACCGTTCGTCTGCGCGTTCAGTAACAACGACCCGATCACTCGGGGTGGCGACGCGGTGTTCCAGAATCTGATTCCCGGGGCAAAAGACCAGCCGCACGTCACGCTCAATGGTGGCCATTTCCTGCAAGAAGACTGCCCCGGCGAGATAGTCGCCGTGATCGAGGGCGTGGTCCGGACCGGCGTTTAACACTGGGCGCCAACGTGCCGACACGCCACCTCGTGTCGGGCGAGTCGGTCGCGGACCCGGCTGCCGCGATTGCGCGCTCTCATCTTCTCGCCGACATCGGCTTACATCGGGCCGATCTTTTGTAACATCAGCCTGGTGCTGTCTCATCGGGATGACTGTGGCGTTTGACCCCGAAGTTGTGCGTGCCAAGTACCTCGCGGAGCGCGACAAGCGCCTCGTCCCCGGCCGCGCGGCAATCCGCGATCTGACCCACGACTCCTACGTCGCCGGTTACCGGGCCGACCCCTTCACCCCGGTCGCCGAGCGGGCGCCCGTCACCGACGATCCCGACGTGGTGATCGTCGGTGGCGGCATCGCCGGCATCCTCGCCGGCGCTCACCTGCGCAAGGCCGGCGTCGAGCGGATACGGATCGTCGATGCGGCCGGCGGCATGGGCGGCACCTGGTATTGGAACCGCTACCCGGGGGTGATGTGCGACGTCGAGTCCTACCAGTACCTTCCGATGCTCGAAGAACTCGATTACATCCCCACTCGCCGTTACGCTTTCGGCGAGGAGATCCGACAGCACCTGCAGCGTGTGGCCGAGCGTTTCGGGCTCGTCTCCGATGCCCTCTTCCACACCTCGGTCACGCAGACGACATGGGATGACGACACGGCTCGGTGGACGGTGCATACCGACCGAGGGGACACGCTCTCCTGCCGTTATTACGTGCTGGCGGTAGGGATTCTCAATCTGTTGAAGTTGCCGGCGATCCCGGGAATGGACGGCTTCACCGGTCGCGCATTCCACACGGCGCGATGGGACTACGGCTACACCGGCGGCGGTCCGGGGGAAGCGCTCACCAATCTCGGCGACAAGGTCGTTGCACTGGTCGGGGTGGGGGCGAGCGGACTGCAGTGCCTGCCGCCGCTCGCCGAAGCGGCCAAGCATGTGTACGTCTTCCAGCGCACGCCGTCGGCGATCGGGGTGCGTGGCAACCGCCCTACTGATCCATCGTTCGCCGAAGGGCTGGGGCCGGGCTGGCAGAAGGCTCGGATGGACAATTTCCAGTCGGTCATGCTGGGCCGCAACGTCGATGCCGACCTCACCGACGACGGCTGGACGCGCCATTACGCCGCGGTGCAGAATCCGCCACGGCGCAGGGGCATGACTCTCGAGGAGTTCACCAGGACCGCCGAGGAGATCGACTTCGGGATCATGGAGGAACACCGGGCGCGGATCGATGCGCTGGTCAGCGACCCTGACGTCGCGGCCGCGCTCAAGCCGTATTACCGCTACCTGTGCAAGCGGCCGTGCTTTCACGACGAGTACTTCGACGCGTTCAATCGACCTAATGTGACTCTCGTCGACTGTCCCACCGGCATCGAGGAGATCACCGCGCAGGGGCCGGTGGTCGACGGCCACCAGTACGAGGTTGACTGCATCGTGTACGGCACTGGATTCGAGGCCGAGGTCACGCCGTTGCAGCGCCGTGTCGGCCATGACATTGTCGGCCGCGGCGGTATCTCGTTGGCCGAGAAGTGGTCTGGTGGCGCCGCGTCCCTCTTCGGGTTGATGAGCCGCGGTTTTCCAAACATGTTCGTGATGCCGGCGCCGGGCCAACAGTCGGTCGTCACCGTCAACTACACTCAGCTCGCCGTGCTGGGCGCCGAGTTCGTCGCCGGAACGGTTGCCCTGCTCGAGAAGCAGGGCCATCAGACGTTCGACGTGAGCGCCGACGCGGAGGCCGACTGGATTCGGCAGATCATCGATACCCACGTCGACCCCAGCGCCGTCATGTCGGCGTGCACGCCGTCGCGGCTGAACAACGAGGGCGACCCCGGCGGCATCAAGGCCCAGAACACCAACTTCGGGCCGGGATTCGGCGACTTCTTCGCCTACCGTGATCTACTCGAGAGTTGGCTCGCCGCAGGCGAGTTCGATGGCTTCGAGTTGACGTGAGCGAGCGGCAGCGAGTGGTCGTCGTCACCGGCGGCGGTGGCGGGATCGGTGCGGCTATCGCCGAATCACTCGGCCGCACAGGTGCTTTCGTCGTCACCGTTGATCCCCTAGTCTCCGTCGACGGCTCTGAGCGACTACCCCAGACCGAGGAGACCACCGCGGGTCGCATAGTCGCGGCCGGTGGTGCGGCCCGGGCTTCGGCAGTATCGGTCACCGATGAGCCCGCAGTCCGTCGACTGTTCCAGGAGCTTGCCGACGAGTTCGGCGGGCTCGACGCTGTGGTCAACGTCGCAGGCATCAGCCGGCCCACCAGCTTCGCCGGCGGCAGCGACGACGACTGGCTCAGCGTGCTGTCGGTGCACCTCGACGGCTATCGCAATGTCCTGGGCGCTGCCCTGCCGTTGATGGCAGCGGCCGGGCGCGGTCACATCCTCGGCGTCACCTCCGGCTCGGGGTGGCGCCCTGCCGACTCGGGCGCCTACGGATGCGCCAAACGCGCAGTGGCCGCACTCACCTGGCAGCTGGGCCGACACGCTCCCGCGGGCGTGGTCGTCAACGCGATATCACCGATCGCCGCCACCCGCATGGTGGCCGCAGCGCTGGGCGGCACACTGCCGACCACCGGCGCCGCCACCGGCGGACTGTCGCTCGGCTCCATGCCCGCACCAGAACACTTGGGGCCGTTGGGTGCTCACCTGGTGGACGATACATTCACGTCCTGCCAGGGCCGGGTGCTCTTCGCAGGCGGGTCCGAGGTCGCCGTGATCGACGAGCCACGGCTCATCGAGGTGGTGCGCAGCGGTGACGTTCCTTCGCTCCCCCATCTGCTGGACGTCGCGACTACCGTCGCCCTCGCCCCCGCCGAGGCCGGCCAGGTGAGCGGGGGCGGCAGCAACGCCCGCTTCGGATCCATCTTCGACCAGGCGCCCGCCGAACATCTCTCAACAGCGACCGCCGGCTCGTGCGCCGTCGTCACCGACCGGCCCGAGGTTGCCGCGGCTGTGAGCGCCGCCCTGAAGGAATGGGGAGTGACGTCGCATTCGATCGCCAATCCCGCCGCACTGGCACATCTCGACGATGTCGACGCGGTGATGGTCGCCCTCTCGGGTCGTTCAGCAGCGCAAGGTACGACGTCGGACTGGGAGCGCATCCTGGCCGAACACGAGGGCATCGTGGACCAGATCCACGCTGACGCCCAATGGGCAAGAGCCGTCGCCGAACTCGCCGCGAGCACTCGGCGTCCGATCCGCCTGGTGACGATCACCGATGCCACGACCGCGGGCGGCCGCAGCCGAGCGCAGGCCGCCGCGCAGCTCGCCCGGGCTGGCCGAAGAGCCACCGGCAATCTGGTCCTGCCCTTCGCCATCAGCGCCGAGTCCGACGACGTTTCCGCCGAGCTGGCCGCCTACCTGTCTTGCAGCCCCAACGCGGAAGGCCTTAACGGCGCCGAATTAGTCACCGGCCCAGGCTGGTTCGGGCTGCGCAGCCACCCACGACCCATCGGAAGTATCAGCTTCGGCGGACCCTCGGTCCCGCCGTGGTTCGACGACACACTCCAAGAGGTGGTGAGCCCGCGGTGATCTCCAAGCCCGCCCGCATCGTCGATGCTCACGTCCATCTGTGGGACCCGGCTCGCGTCGATTGGTATCCGTACCTGTCGACGAGCGGAGCGGAGTTGAACATGGGCGATGTCTCGGGGATGTCCCGCAACTTCGACGTGCCCACCTATCTGAGCGAATCGGCCGGCTGGAATGTCGAGAAGCTCGTCAACGTGGCTGCCGCTACCGGCAGGCATTCGGTCGCTGAGACCCTCGAGTTGGACCGACGAGCAGACGCCGACACCCATCCCGACGCCATCATCGGCGGGCTACCGCCCACCGACTCGGTGGTTGAGGCGGTGGCCGCTCTCGATGAGCAGATGGCGGCGCGCCGCTTTCGCGGTGTCCGTCCGATGGGATCCCTGGAGGGACCGCTGCCTTCAGCCGACGTGCTGCGCGCCCTGCAGGAGCGTGACTTGGTGTTCGAAGTGATGACTCATCCCGACCAGCTGCTGGCAACGGCCAAGGGACTGGAGCATTTCGGTGATCTGGTCGTGGTCATCGAGCACACCGGGTGGCCGCGGAACAACTCCGACGAAGAGCGCGCGCTGTGGGAGGAGGGCATGAATGCCCTTGCGACTCTTGGTGACAACGTGCTGTGCAAGCTTTCTGGCCTGGCCATGCCATTGGGCTCGATGGCCGTCGACGCGCTGGCTCCGTGGCTCGAGCACGCGATCGAGGCATTCGGCGTCGACCGCTGCTTGTTCGCGAGCAATTTTCCGGTCGACGGGATGCACGGCACCTTCGACGAGCTTTACTCGTCCTATTCGGCCGTGACGTCGGGAGTTGACGATGAGGCCCGCGACAAGCTCTTCGCCGCGAACGCAGAGCGAATCTACCGTTGCTAGCGCGCCGAGTTTGTTACGCGGCAGCCGCGGAGCGCGCGCCTCTCACGAGGCCACCCGGCCGATTGTCGGTGAGTTCGCCGTTGTCGACGATTGTCTGGCCAAGCACCAGCGTTTCGACGTAGCCATCGGATCGCTGGATAAGTCGTCCCGCGCCGGCGGGCAGATCTTCGACCCGCTCGGGGTAGTGCAGACCAAGTCTGTCGAGATCGATGAGGTTGACATCAGCGCGCCGACCGGGGGCCAAGACACCGCGATCGCCGAGACCGTAGAACGCTGCGGGATCACCGGTCAGACGATGCACCGCCGTCTCCAGCGGGATCCGCGGTCCACGGGTCCGGTCACGCACCCAATAAGACATCAGATACGTCGTCATACTGGCGTCGCAGATGATCCCACAGTGCGCTCCCCCATCACCGAGTCCCTGAAGGCTCAACGGGTCCGACATCATGTCATGCAGATGGCGGTAGTCGTTTCCTGCGTAGTTCAAGAGGGGCAACAGCAGGAACTCCCGACCTTGAGCGCCTAGCAGCGTGTCGTAGGTGACCTCCCACGGATCGCGGCGTTCCCGCTCTGCGATCGCCGCGATGCTGTCTTCCGCAGAGGGTTCATAGTCGAGCCGATCCCCAAGGGGATACAGGCGTTTGAAGGTGTGCCGGTTGAGTTGATCGGCCGAGGGTGCGTCCGTCGCGTCGGGGGTTTCGGCCAGGATTCGCGCCTTCAACTCCGGATCCCGCAGCAGCGCAACGCGTTTCTCGAATGGCAGTTCCATCAGCGCGTGGTAACTCGGTCGATGCCGGAACGGATTCATCCGTGACTGGTGTCCCATCAACATTCCGAACGCGCGGCTGGCCACCTGCGGTCGCACGTTGGCGCCCGCGGCGTTGGCGGTGCGTACGTCGCTGAACCAGCGTTGCCAGTCGTGCGGGTCCTGCTCGTTGACCATCGCCAGGAACGTCAGCGGTATCCCAAACTGCTGGCCCAGGCGGCAGATCCACTCGACCTCGGCGTCGATGGAGTGTCGGTGGTCACCGCCCATCTGGCCGCCCACGCCGGCCGGAACGACCTGCAGGACACCGGTTCCCGCCTTGGCCATCGCCCCGATCAGAGCGACGAGCTCGTCCTCGTCGGAGTACGTCCCGGGGACGGGCTGTCCGCTCGCGCTGCGATGTCCGGCGGTGCGGCCGAACGACATGCCGAGCGCGCCGGCGTGCAGACCGTCGGTGACTGCCTGGGCCATTGCGGCAAGGTCCTCGGCGGTCGGGGCGTCCAGGGCCCGGTCGCCCATGACATAGGCCCGCACTGCGGCCTGCGGGATCTGAGTGCCGACGTCGACCGCGCGAGGCATCCGCTCCAGCGCATCGAGGTACTCGGCGAACGACTCCCACTCCCACGTAATGCCCTCGGCCAGTGCGCTTCCCGGGATGTCCTCCACGCCCTCCATCAGTTCGATGAGGAAGTCGTGCCGGTCGGGGTGCACGGGCGCGAATCCGATTCCGCAGTTGCCCATGATCGCGGTGGTGACCCCGTGCCAGCACGACGGGGTCAGGTGCGGGTCCCAGGTGGCCTGGCCATCGAAGTGGGTGTGAATGTCGACGAATCCCGGTGTGACGATCAGCCCGTCGGCGTCGATGGTGCGCCGAGCCGTGCCGCGCACCCGGCCTACCTCGACGACCAGGCCGTCCCGCACGGCAACGTCGGCGGTGAACGGTTTGGCGCCCGTACCGTCAACGACGGTGCCGCCGCGAATGATCACGTCGTAGCTCACGAAATCCTCCTCGTGGTGCCTGCGTAGCCGAGCGCGTGCTCATAGGTGGACAGATTGTCAGCCGAGATCTTGGCGTGTACGCGTCCTTCGAGCAGCGCGCGAAGGACCGGGTTGAAAGCGTGGTAGGTCTCGTGGAACGTGAGCACCGTGGTGCCATCGGATTGCTCGTCAAGTCGGTGATAACCCTCCGCACGAGACCACAGCGGCTTGCTGATCGAGACGTAACGCGACAGCTCGTTGACCCGGGCCTCGGTGACCACCTCCCAGGATCGGGCCTTGCCGCCAGACAGCAGGAAACGAGGTACGTCGAACACACACGTGCGCACCAGGCCCTGCCCGGCCGCGTCGCCCTCGTGCAGGATTTCCATGCTGCCCGCCGGATATTCGACGATCCGGGGAACGGTGGCCTCCGCGGGTACCGGCGGGTGGAGGACCCGCCATACCTTCCGGGCGGGCGCGTCGACGGCGAACCTCGCCGTGAAGGACCGCATCAGTGATCGCCCCAGGTGCGATCGACGGGAGATGGCACGCCGCTCCGTCCACAACGCGCCGCGCCGGCTCCATGACGACCGTTCAAGGTTGGCTCCCGTCGAGGGATCTCGCGTTGTTTCGATGTTAACCGCGCAGGAGGTCGCATCGTTGCTTTTCGGTCAACCGAGCTGTCTTCGAAGCGGCTCACGTTCGGACTGCTCATGATTGTGCGAATGTGCTTGCCCGACAAGCACAGTGGGACGATTTGTCTTCGCCGACGGGAGCTGCTGCTGCGGCCCTACGGAGCCTGGTGCAGGACGGAGAACGGTCCCTGATGCAAGGTGGAGAACGGTCCCTGGTGCAGGACGGAGAACGGTCCTTCGGTGTGAACCCGGGCGTGCGGCATGACAGGTGGCGTCCACGTCCCGTGGGCGTGCGCCGTACCGCCAAACCCGAACACCAGCGAGGCACCGAAGATCAGTAACCCAGCGACGAGTGTCGCAGCGCTCCGGGTCGACATAGCTCCGGATACTACCGGCACTGCGAGTCGACATGGTGGAGCTGACCGGGATGTGATCGCGGCGACGAACAGGTGAACGCTAGAGCGGTGACGGGGCGCGGACGGTCATCGCCAGCTTAGGATCTATCCGCTACGCCGCCACCCGTCCATACCGCATCCGATCACTCGATGAGGAGGTGCGGCTGCCGAACGAGGACCTCACCGTGCAGATAACAACTTCAGAGTCCGTCTCACCGCCTCGCACGGTCGGCGGCGCTGAAGCTGTTCGCCTGGCCGTCGTGGTCAGCGCCCTCGGCGTCGTGTTCGGCGACATCGGAACCAGCCCGATCTACACCCTCGCGACCGTCTTCAACCCGAGCGACCCGCACCCGGTGCCGCTCAACACCGACAACATCTACGGCGTCGTGTCACTGCTGTTCTGGTCGGTGATGACCATCGTCACGCTGACCTACGTCACCCTGGTGATGCACGCCGACAACGACGGCGAGGGCGGCATCATGGCGCTCATCACGCTGCTGAAGCGCTTTGGCGGGCAAGGTGGACGCCGGACCCTCGCAGCGCTGGCCGGCCTGGGCATCTTCGGTGCCGCGCTGTTCTTCGGCGACAGCATGATCACCCCCGCGATGTCGATGATGTCGGCGGTTGAGGGCCTCAAGGTCGTCGAACCATCGCTCGCGGAGTGGGTCGTCCCGATCACCGCGGTGATCAGTGTGATGCTGTTCGCGGTTCAGCGCTACGGCACGAACGCCGTCGGTCGGCTGTTCGGTCCGGTGATGATCGTCTGGTTCGTCTCGATCGGCGCCTGCGGCGTCAAGGGGATCCTCAGCGACCCGCAAATACTCAAGGCCCTGTCGCCGACCTATGCCGCGACGTTCGTGTTCGGGCACGCCAGAATTGCGTTCTTCGCCCTCGCCGCAGTCGTGCTCGCGGTTACCGGCGCGGAGGCGCTGTACGCCGACATGGGCCATTTCGGTCGAAAGGCCATCACCCGGGGCTGGCTGTTCGTCGTGCTGCCGGCATGCACTCTCAGTTACCTCGGCCAGGGCGCGCTGGTGCTCGGCGACGAGTCCACGGCGAGCGCCCCGTTCTTCTTACTCACCCCGCACTGGGCGCAGCTGCCCATGGTGCTATTGGCAACCGCCGCAACGGTTATCGCATCTCAGGCGGTGATCACCGGGGCCTATTCGGTGGCATCGGCAGCCGCTCACCTGAGCTATCTTCCGAGGTTGCGAATCGCGCACACCTCGGAGTCGACGATGGGCCAGATCTATGTGCCGTGGATCAACGGTCTGCTCATGGTCGCGGTGCTCATTTTGGTGTTCGCCTTCCGCAGCTCGGCGGCGCTGGCCTACGCCTACGGTATGGCGGTCACCGGGACGATCACCATCACCACGCTGCTGTTCTTCTACACCGCCCGGAAGAGGTGGCATACGCCCCTGTGGATCATCGTGATCGGCGCCGGGTTGCTGTTGACGGTGGACCTGTTGTTCCTCGCGGCGAACCTGACGAAACTGGTCCACGGGGCGTGGCTGCCGCTGCTCATCGCCGTGGTTGCGTTCACCGTGCTGTCCACGTGGCAGCGCGGACAAGACATCGTCACCCGAGCGCGGACGCAAGCTGAGGGACCGCTCCGTGAGTTCGTCGATCGGCTGGCCCACACTCAGCCACCGCTACAACGCACGCGGGGCACGGCGGTGTTTCTCAACCGCGGAAAAGAGACCACGCCCCTGGCGATGCGGGCCAACTGCGAACACAATCACGTGCTCCATGAACACGTGATCATCATGGCGATCGACACCCTGCCGGTCCCGCGCGTCCCCGAATCCGAGCGGACGGAAATCGACGACCTCGGCTACGGCGACGACGGGATCTTTCATCTCACCGCGCACTTCGGGTACATGGAAGCACCCGATGTCCTCGGCGTGCTTCGCCTTTTGGACCCGTCGCAGACGGAAGGCCAGATCGACGTCGACGACGCGTCCTACTTTCTGTCCGACCTCGAACTGACCATCGGTGCGGCAAAGAACATGGCGCATTGGCGCAAGCACCTGTTCATCGCCACGTCCCACATGACCGCCGACGCCGCTTATTACTTCGGTCTGCCTCCCGAGCGCACGGTGGTCATGGGTTCGCGGATCGAGATCTAGCTACCTAGGCGGGGTGACGGCGATCGTCCTGTTGAGGTGGATTTCCCCGATGTCCTGCTGATTCAGTGACATGCTGATGGGAAAGCCTCTGCGGGCCGAGAGGAGAAACCTATGGCCCCAGACCGTCTGAGGAGTCTCGTCGGTGTGTGCGCCGCGCCGCTCGCAGTCGCCCTGTCCCTTGGCTACACTGCCTCGGCCGACACTCCGTCCTGGAACGGCGAGTACGCGATCACATTCATGGTTGGTCCCAAAGATGGGACCAGCGTGGCGGCCAGTCAGCCTGAGAGCCAGCACACCGAGACCTATGGATTCCGCTCGAGCTGCACAAGCGGAAAGTGCGTCGCCACGATTATCAGCGGCCCTCCGCCGACCAATCCGACGGTCCCGCAACCCGTGCAATTCACCTGGGACGGGTCGTCGTGGACCCAACACAGCGATTTTCAGTGGGACTGCATGATGCCCGACACCACGATCCAATGGAGTCCGGCCCGATCCACTGTGCGCTACACACCCCAAGCCAACGGGACTCTTGCCGGCGTCATGCACACCGACATCTTGAGCGGCCCGTGCCAGGGCTGGATCGAGATGGACATGACGGCCGAGCGCGCGTGACCGGTATGCGGTTCGTACCGCCCGTGCATGAGGCCATTAGAAGCTCGCTTCGCCGCCGGTTCCACAGGGATTCGTTCGAGTCCAAAGAGTTCGTGCATCGGTAGACACTTCGCGATGCTGGTAACAACCCTCGCGCTCGCCACCATCGTCCGGTCTATCCGGATCCGTTCGACGGACCAGGGAATTTCCGCTCGAATCGCCGTGCACCACGGTCGCAAATGGTCCCATCCCGTGGGAATAGGTCTCCATTGCCGACGCGAGCCGCGTCCGCCCCTCCAGCGTGATGCTCACGAACACGCCTCGCCGGTCGTAGCGGGTAGGACGGCGAGCAACCAGTCCCTTCGCCTCCAGGCCGCGGATCTGCTTACCTACCCGAGTCGGTGAAAGCATGATTGCTTTCGCTAGCTGATGTGGCCGGGCGCCTCGCTCCGACCCTGCGAGCTGGTCGAGTAGCCAGACGTCACACAACGCGAGCTGGTGCCTGTCCAGCAGCGTATCGTTCAGCTTGCCCAACAACGACATCGACAAATCTGACAATTGTTCCCGACACTTCTGCTCGTCGTCGACCTCCGGCAAGCCGGTCGTCGGGAATTCTCGAACGGCCTTCTCCGCGATAGGGACTAACCCGCCAACGAACGACTCTGGTTCGCCTGGACTAGTCCTACGGAGTCCTGTCACGATGTTTCCTAGTCGCGGCTGGCAGCCGCCTGGCGCCAGGCTTTCTGCACAAGCCCGCGCGCCGTCTCCTCGGAGCACTCGAAGCCGGCACCGTCGTACTGCTCTTGAACCGAGCGGATCGCTTCGTCTTCACTGACGCCGGTCGGCACGTTCACGCTCTCGGGGAAATGCTCTTCGATGTAACGCTCGATGAGGTGGTCCAGGTCGGACATAGCCGGTCGCTCCTAGTTGTCCTGTCGGGGTGGTGTGGCAGAGTTTGGTTAGTAGCGCAGCCCGGGCGGATATCCGTGTAACTCTGAGAAGACGCCTCCCTACAACGCTTTCGCGTCTTCGTGGCGGGTCCTAGAATCGCGCGATCGCGCACGACCCGTGTCGTTAGCTGTCGACCACTGGTATGTGTGCGGCGGCTGCCAGGTAGCGCGAGTCGTCAGGAACTTCTCGACGACGAGGTCTGTCGAGGCTTTCGCGCCCGCGGCGGCGGCCAGCGCGTGGGTTTTGAATGTTGCGGCCGCCCGGCTGACGTGATGCGCGACGGCAATCATTTGAGGCTTGGGGCCGATCGAGTCGGTGTCGCCCCACAGCAGCACTTCGGTTGACTGGTTATCGATGGCCGCATCGACTCGCGCGCAAACGCGGGGGTCGCTGCAATAGAGCTGTACGGAGGTGGCGATGGCTGCTGGCTGTCGCCGCTGGGGCATGTCGAGTGTCGACTGAAGATCGGCGCAATCGGCACCGATGATCTGCAGTGGTCGCAAATCGGTGTGATCGTCCAGCAATACCAAGGTGTCCCAGCCGAGGCAGCGGCGGTCGAACAGCACCCCGCCCAAGCCGATCACGACGTCGGCGGCGGCACGCGCCATCGCCTCAATGCCGTAGCGCAACACTTTGTCACTGTTCTGCTGAATATCCATCGATCACCATTCCGTCCGTCGGTCTCAACTTGTCGGGTCACGAGGCCCGGTCACGGACGCCTTCTAGTGAATGCCGAGCGAGTAGTTGATGACGCGACAAGCCGAGTTGGCTCATGACTGCCGGGCGGACCTGGGACCCGAGCCAAGGTCACGGACCGTGATCTGCGAATCAGCGAACTGATCGCCGGGGATTGCACAACGCCGGATATCCGTGCACGCATGCCGCTTGTCGAGATCGGGATGTCGAGAGCGCAGTCGAACGCGCGTAAGCATATTTCGGTGAGGCCGGACCGCGAGACATGCCGCGAGTCAATCCATTTCATGCAGGCAGCCCGGACAAACGCCAGCCAGCCCTCAACGGCGATCTCGGTAGCATCGCGGAGTCGTCCATCCGCGACAAGCTGATCGATCAGGGGTTGGCCGACGACGCTCAGCTCTTCGGCGAGTATCGCCTGGATCGCCGGGTCATCTGCACCGCGGTTGATCGTTACTACTTCAAAGGGATGATCGACAAACGATTGGATGTGGGCCTCGACGGTGATGGCAAGCTGCTCTGCGAGGGTTGACTCCGGATCGAAACTGACGCGCGCCAAGAAGCGGATGCTTGCGCGCTTGAACATCGCTACGTATATGTCCCGCTTGCTCTCGTAATAGTGGTAGAACAACGCTCTCGACACACCCGCACGCGCGGCGATGTCCTCCACGAAGACATCGTCATACGGCATTTCCGCGAACATCGCGGCTCCGGTATCGAGCAGCTGCTCGCGCCGCACCTGCGGCTCCAGCCGGGCGCCAACTTTCCCTTTGACTGCGTGCATAGGCGCATCAGGTTACCTGGTTTGCGCAGTCGACGCGTAAGTTATTCAACCGCTGTTCTATACGACGCCAGAACCTAACTATTCTACGCCCCAACATGTTTCGCTTATGTGGGTTCTGCGAGTCACAGCGCAGCGCAACGTCCGTCGACAGCCGCACGATGGATTCGCGGTTCGGATGGTGCGCAGTTGGGGTGGCCGTAATTCGGCGACCGGGCGGCCGTTGCGTGTGATGACAGTGCACTCACCGCGCTCCACCCTGTTCAGGACTTCTCGGCCATTTTCCAAACGTTCTGCACAATAACCGATTTCATGGCATGCGTGTCTCGTCGGTTAGAAAAACACCTCAAGCATCGGCAACGCTTCCGTTGGTGACGCTTCCGGACAACTCCCCAACTCCCCTGCCAATTTGAGGCAACACGAACCCAAGGTCGGGGATAACCGAAGGTTTAACGACCCACATGTAACTGGCTGGTTCACTGAAATTGCCGAACCCATCAACCGTAGTACGCTTGCCGCAAACACAGTGGACGAGCCCATGCACAGCTCGCGCGGCACGAAATCCCTTGTCGGGAAACACTCATATTGAACTATCTGTTTCAAGTCGCGAGAAGTCTTCAGGGCGTTTAGGTCTCGCACAGAGCTCCTAAATTGCGCCGCCGTCAATAGATGTGACACGATTCATGCAATCGCGCATATGATCTGTCCAACCGCCCTGGGTCGTCGCACGTGCCGATGCCGGGCGCGGTTCAGTCGCCTCTTGGGCCGCTTACCATCCGGCCCGGCATCGACTTTGCTCGCGCTGCCGGCAAGGGGTTGTAGGACACTTAGCGCTCAGAACCCTCCGCCGATTTGCAGCAATCGAGCACCGTAGGCGACGTCGAAACCCGCACACAATGCGGGATACCACAGCGGCAGAAGCCATGTCGACGAGCCGTGCCCGAACGCCACGTCGAATGACGCGTGACACATCCACCCCACACCCAGCAAAGAACAGGCTGACCGCTCAGGACATCCCGCCGACACCACGGCAATAACGCATGTCAACAACACCGTCCATCCCTCCGCGGGGGTCGAGCCCCGGCCTGCGTCGCGCCATCGGCTACACCAACACCCCTACCACCAGCCCGACTGCCGCCCATAAAAGTCAACGGTCAACGAGGCTGGCCCGACGGATTGACGTGGAGACGACGGAGAAAGGTTAATCGCAGCGTCCGCTAAATCACTTGCCCCTCCGGCCGGGAATGCGCTACGGCCCTATGTGCATGGCAAGGAAATCCAGGCGCCATAACGCTTGAAAGAGCTCGCGCGCCAACATTTCGGAGTCAGCAACGCTGCCGCTCCCCTGTGCCACGCATGCGGCAATCTGTCGAATTGTGCGGTGACCATCGATGTTCCGCATGAACGACAACTGGGCCGGACTCAAGCCCAGACGCCCGCCCGGCCGAGAAGTCTCACTGCCGGAGACATGACAACTCACGCGCGTACTTGGCACATAGTCGAGACAAGCAGCACCTGAAAAGTCAACGACATAAGACTCTTTCGGCCGCTCGGGATGGCAAGCCATGAAATAGTGGCAGGAATTCGTGGCGTGAATGCGCTCCATCACTGACCAGAGCTTGGCTTCTGGTAACCCAGCGACGGCTGAGCCGAACCCGGGTACGGGGCTCACCAAATCGTGATGGTAGTAAGGCGCTTTCTGGAGCCAGCCTTGAAAGGCGAGGCCGGCCGAGGCGACGAGCTCGAGGCAATCGTCGACGGTGTAGCTCTGCGCGCGACCGTGCAAGAAGGTATCGACCAGGACAGTGCCATAGGGCGGGCGCGTCTCTAGTTTCAGATAGCTTCGCGTCGGATGGTCAGCAGGCAACAGCGAAATTGCCTCTTTCACAATTTGCAAGGACGCGTCGTCTTGCCCCAGTTCCAAGTCGCGGAAGACCGATTCCATCAGCTCGACACCGGTCCGACCGTACTTGGCGTAGAGCATGACGCCGATGACGCCGTCGGGTCGTAGGCAAGCGGCGAGTGCTTTCATGCCGATCACGGGATCGGCTGCGTGTTGCAGAACGCCGGTCGATACCACGAGGTCAAAATCGAATCCCAGCATCGGCAGGTCTTCGATTGGCAGCAGATGCAAGTCCAGGTTCGATAGCCCGTACTTGTGTTTGAGATGGCGCTGCTGATCGAGTGCGGGCTCGCTGATGTCGACGGCCACCACTTTGGCCATGGGATTCGTGGATGCGAACACCGCTGCCTGGTTGGTACTGCAGCCCGCAATCAGGATGTCAAGATCTGGCTTGTAACCCCGATCGGGCCATAGCATCCGGTGAGAGTGGCTGGGGTCGAACCATTGCGAATTGTTGCGGAGCCACGCATCAGTCTCCTGAATGAGTTCGGGATGCGTGTAGCGCCGGCGAAAAACGCTATCGGCATTCGTGTCGTTCGCCTCATCACGCCTACCATGCGGAATCTCACCTGATCGCGGAGTCATCATGAGTTTTCCGTCCGTTTCATCGGACAAGTATTGTGGATATAGCCAGGACAGCCAAATCCGCGCTGCGCGCGGGAATATTCGGAACGCGCTGTGCGGGAGTCGATGTCGTGCTTCAGCGGCTGACAGTACTAATAAGTTCTAGAACACGGCGGAGGCTAACGAGCCGTGAGCGGCGAGTTCCGAACGTTACCCCGTACGCACACACGCGTAGAACAGTTGCAGAAGTGGCGGGTTCGCTGATGTGATCAAAAGCATTGCCGTCGAGCCGTTTGTCGGTACGCGGAATAGTTTGCACAGAAGTCGATTTCACGCTTGCAGGCAGAACATTGGAGTTCTAGAACATGACGATCGGGTCGCGGAAAGGCAGTGAGAACAGGCGCAAGGCTTAGCAATCGATCTCAGCGGCGACATTGACGTCACCGAACTCGGTACCGCCGGCGTCGATGTCGCCGACCTGGGAGGAAGCCAAGGCCGAGCACTGCTGCCCCGAAGATTCGCAGCGGCTTGAGTGGATGCTTATTGGCAACGTCCATCAACATCTACGAATTGCCCGTCGAGGTTGTGCCGCAACGGGTCTTGAACAAGAGCGCTCGCGCCAGCAAGGTAGTTGACGCCGAGGTCCTCAAGAGTGGTAGCGAGGGAATCAACGGCCTTTGCAAGGTCGGCCGGAGTGGCGGGTGCTCTGGTGAGGCGGTCACGGAGATAACTGCCTCCGCCGTAGAGCGCAAGCCGCGCGCTAGTCGCCACCGCCAACGGATCGCCATTAGGGGAAGGCTCCAAATGAGTATTCACGACGACCGCTCGATGGACAGTCGTGTAGGCGGCGCAGACGCTCGTCTTGGCGTCCTTGATTTGTTGGTCGCTAAATGAAGGCGACCCATTGCCGTGAAACCACTGCACAAGTGTGAGAGCTAGAGCGACCACACCGGCCGCGAGGCCGGCGGGTGCGACCCACCGGGACCAAACTGCCCTGCCCGGAGCCGTTGAATGCGCTACGTCGTCCGAATCCAGTGACGATTCAGCACCGGAATCTTCGATGTGTTTCACGGCATCTCCTTGCTCGGGCTGCGGATTTGAATCAGGCCAGAAGCTACCCGGGCAAAGCCAGCTTTGCTCTGAGTTCAGCTACAGTGTCGCAGAACTGCCGGGTAATGTTCGTATTGCGCAACCTGCGATAGCTCTAATCCTTCAGGCCGGGGCCATGATTCGGTGTCGTAGCAACTGGTCCACCCGCTCGATGCGTTTCAGAACGAAACTATGTTGCAGCCTCATCGCTAACGCCGTCGCCTTCATGGTTCTCTTCCCTCATCGCCCCGCACGTCATAGAAGTAGCCAGGCGTGTCTTGTAAATCTTCACTGCATCTCGACACCTCTCTCACCGATAATCGCCTGTTCCGTCAATCACGACATGTGCACTTGATGGGCCGACTATCCGCGATACGCGTCGGCCGAACGCCTGCTCCGTACGGGTAACCCTCAATATTCGATCTCGTCGCATTCGGTCGTGCCGAGCGGATGCCATCGCTTCAGAATCGCCCCGTGCCGGGTCGGCGATCGCCTTGTTCGGTGCCGGGGTTAGTCGTCAACGTCGTTATGGCGGAGCGACACGGTCCTGTTTGCTGGTGGTGTCGGGTCGCACTTCTCGTGCCGGTCAGTCGGTGAGGCTCGGCGTTCCTTCTCATCCCACTCGACGCGGGGCGCAGCCGTTGACCTGCGATGTGTCAGATCCCGTGAGACACGGTGGCCGTGCTTGCCGCCTATCGGTCCGGTGTGGCGAGAATCCTGAAGAGCATGTTGTTGACATCGGTCAGCGCCTGGACGTCGATGCGACGGCCAAACTCACTCAGAGCCGTCTTGCGCAAGCTGGTGACCAAACCAGGGGCCGCCCACGCACCGTCGTCCAATGGCACACCGAACCCGGTATCGGGGTCGCGGTCGAATACCGGGACGACGATGATGGTCGGTTCACTGGGGATCTCGTTGTAGACGGTCGAGGAGATGACGAGCACGTCGACTCCGGTGCCCGTAGCCCAAATGTCGCCGCGGCGGGGCGATGTCAACGCTTGGTCAACTCGTCAAGGTTGCGATCGGCCCACGCCTCGCTGAAAGCAGCAACCTTGGGGTGTTCTCGTATCCATTGGTCGTGGGCCTCGCATCGTCGCCGCATGTCCTCTGCATCGAGCAAGGTCTCGATCCAGCTGTTCATCGACTTGTGGTCGGCCTCGGCGTATTGCTTCACCGCTTTGTAAGCACTGTCGGACAGCCGCAATGTCACCGTCTTTGCCATCGTCAGATGATAGCAATATCTGCTATCAGTTATCCGCCGAATCGTGGCAGGCGTGGGCTGTGTCGGAACGAATGAGAATTTTTCTGCGGGAACTCACTGGTGTGCCCGGCGAAACGCTCAACCATCCGGATTCGTCCCGCAATCGTGTCGTGGCTCGGGCTGCGGCGCATTTGCTGGTTGCGCCATCCCTTGAGCTTCTCGTCGACGGGCTGCGCCTCCGGATGAAGTAGTGGAACCGACCCGACGATATGCACGCGGCCACTCTTGTCGAGGGGCAAATCAGCCTCCAAACCGGTCTCATCAGATGAATCATTGAATCGTTCACTGAATCATCGCCACGTCACTGCAGCTAGACGTGTCACGTTCAGACCACTTGGCTCCGGCGGGTCGGCGAACCGCGGTATAGCGAAAGCCGACTCTAAGATCGTCGCGTACTAAAATTGTTGTCTACCAGTGCTTCTCGCCGCCAACCACGCCGATCCTATGGCCGACCGTCAGTCAGCACCGTGATTCGTCTAATGAAAACGGCGGGGTTGGTGGTGGATAACCGCCGTTCTATGGGACGGCCGGAATCGATTTATTCTATCCCGCAACCGGTTTCAACCACCGAGGTCTTCGCACCGGCCGAGCATCGTTGCCGTCGAAGCCCGCACAGAATGGGCGACACCACCGGGGCAGGGCATGTTGCAATACCGCGTGCTGAGGGCGTTCAAGATGGCCGGCCTGAACGACCAGCGCACGCGTTGGCGCCCTCCTGCACGCGCTGCGCCACACCTACGCAATAAAACTCGCCACATTCAACGTCAGCGGGTGCGCGCTCCCCCGGGTTGTGCGTCGCGCCGACGAAGCTGACCGAGCAGGGCGGAAGCGGAGCATCTCAATACGGCGTTGGTGAAGGAGTTCCCTGGGCTGATATAGTAAGAGTTGCTATAGTTAGTTGATGTTCGACAGGAGCGAGTTGCTGCGTCGAGTGATGTCCGAGACGGGCATCACCCAGTCTGAACTTGCGCGCCTCAGCGGTGTGCATCAGCCGAGCATCAGCCAATTCCTTTCCGCCAAAGTTGATTTCAGCGACGACCAGCTCGACCGCCTGCTCTCATGCATGGGTTATCGCCTCGAAGTGCTCCGACGTGCTGTCGTGCCCGACTTGACGCGCGCCGAACGGCGATCGTGGAAGTTGCACCGCCAACTGTCACTCCATCTAGATCAGTCGACTCTGAAAGAGTGGCGCCCCACCATCCAGGCGAATCTAGCTCGGCTGCGCGTCGCCGCTCGAGGCCAACCACACATCCGCAACCTCGACCGATGGGAAGCGCTGCTTGACGGAGCGGATGTGGCTGGCTTACATCGCGTCCTGACCGGACTGGACCGTGATTCCATCGAGATGCGTGAGATAACGCCAATGGGTGGATTACTTTCCGTCGAAGAACGCGCCAAAGTGCTTGAAAGTATGAACTAATGCGGCGCGATCAGTTAGAGCACGCGATCCGCGCTGCCTGTCAGATCACAGGCCAGGATGAGGTCATTGTTGTTGGTTCACAAGCGATCCTGGGCACCTATCCCGAGTACGAACTTCCGATGCTCGCCACAAGGTCGCTCGAGGTCGACATCCTGCCTATCACCGACGACAACAACGAGACGATCCGCCTTGCTGACCTCATCGTTGGCGTAGCCGGCGAGTTCTCGCCCTTTGAGCAGCAACACGGCTTCAGCATCGATGGCGTCGACCTGACAACGTCAGCACTCCCTGCAGGCTGGCGAGCCAGACTCGTCAAGGTGCAAAACGAGAACACCGCCGCGCCTAGCGGCCAACCCCAGTACATCGGTTGGTGTTTGGACAAAGAAGATCTCTGCGTGGCGAAACTTTGCGCCTTTCGGCAGAAGGACCGCAACTTCGTTGATGCACTCATCGCAGACGGTCTCGTTGATCCAGGAGTGATTGCCTCTCGCATTGAAACCGTCCCGGAGCGCTACGGTTCGAGCATCGAGCGTGCGACCGCTTGGCTGACATATCGGAGAAAGATTGAGGACTAACAGTGGACCCGCCCGCGGTGACTCGGCCGATCACAGCGAGGCTAGCTGATGGAGCCACCTGATATCCAGGTGCGTGGCCTGTTTGAACTCCGCTGCCAGCGCCGGGCGACAAAGCCCGGTTGATCGTGGATGACTGGTGTTATTCATTACGAGTCGCATTATGCCCGTTTATTACGTTGCGGCGCAGTATGATTGCCCGATTCTCTGCGAGCTGGCAGTAATCCCCGAAGGTATGGCAGCGCTCCGGTTTTGCCCTTCGGTGAGGCTTCGGATTTTCACTCTTCTCAGGGCTTCTTCGGACGCTGTGAGACTCACCCGGCACTTGTGCGAAGTCGATCGGGAACAGCGACCTGCCTGTCCGAATGCCACGCAGGTCTTTCCCGCTCAAGGCTGAGACAACAGCCGCTTCAGTTTTGCGAGAAACTTAGGTTCGGGTGAGCTAAGTTTCAGGTCAGCTACTGCGATGTCCAGCTTCAACGGCTGCGCGCTAGCCTCCACATCTTTCGGCTTAGCGCCGAGAAACTTCGATACATCGTCGCTGTTGTCTTTCATCCAGCGAGTCTGACCGATGTAGACACCGTGGAGCTTGCGTTCATGCCCGCGGACGGTGACCATCCCAATTACCAGCCCTGCGGCGGCACTCCAACCGACCAAATAGCTCGCGCTAGAGATGATGTTCTTGGCCCCAGGCTCGTAGAGACAGAGAGTTACGACCATCGGCAGAAGGAAAAGGAATCCAGCAAACGACGAGTCCATTGGCTCGCGTGAACTAGTACCATCTTTTTTCACCAAGTCGCCCCGAACGTAACGCCTGAGCCAGTAGGCGACGGTCAAAGCAAGACCTGCCAGCGCGACATAACGGTGCTGAAGGGCTGCCGCCTTGTGGCAATGCGCTGCCAGCACTGGGGCAGGGACCAGTACCAGGCCAAAGCAGTAGAGAACGATTGACCATACGCGCAAACCTCGCACGAAACTCTTTAGTCGCTCGCCGGCCTTTGCCGGGCCGTATGCCGCATTCGCCCAAAAGGCCAGTGCGAAAACGACTATCAAAAAAATCGCGGCCCATCGGTGAGCCTGACTGCTCATAGGATCGCGGGTAGGCCCGTAGTCGAAAAGCGCCGCGCCGAACACTCCGGACGTAGCAATGGCGAGCGCCAGTATCATCTCAACGCCAATGCGGTACATCGATCCCATGTAAAGAGCCCGATTACGCGTGTTGGCGGGCATTCGAGTATTTAGCAGCAAGAAGTACGCCGTGCGTAGCTCACCCGCACTAATCTGCGGGAACTGCTTTTTCAAGTAATCGGTCGGCTGATTCTTTGAGTAGGCGGCAGCACGTGCGGGGATATCGAGGAAGTACAGCAAGAGTCCGATCGCTAGAGCTCCCACGACTCCGGTGAGCGGATTCACTAGCAAGCTAGACCTCTCGCTCGGGGCGAGGGTGCAGAATGTCGCTGCGACCACACCGTAGGTAAGCAAACCAGGTATGACGATTCGGATGCCCTCGTAGGCGTCGAACGAACTCGGCCCAACTTCGCTCAGCGTCGCCATCTACAGAAGCGTGTATGCAGTGGGGTGCGGAACGACGGCTATAGAAGCCGCCGCTCGTGCAGTGCCCGGGGCCAGCAACTCGAGATCTTTCGGGACTGATTGTCCAACGTCGACGCAGGCGCCGATCGCCGCGCGCGGATCTAGAGGTTGCTTGTTAGCGACCTGATCGACAACTAGGTCTTTCTCTCCGTGTACGGCTAGGACTCGCAGCAATGCGGCCCAAAGTGCGGGATCTTGAGTTATTTCGATTGCTCGACGCAGCGCTTCGACTGTGGGCTCTTGAAGCGCAATGCTGCATAGCAACGGGCACAGCCGCATTGTCGTCCATGGAGAGAGTTCCGGCGTTCGTGCCAGAATCTCGATGCCTTCACGCACGTCAGATCCACTTAAGAATGCACTGAGGTAAAACACCAACCGGGGGGTATCGACGGAACCTTGCCCAATCTCCCGGAGAGCGTACTGAACGGCTATGGTATCTTTTTGCTCTGCAAGTCTCGGTAGCGCGAACCGGAGCAACCGCCGATTGTCTTCGTTCACGGCCTGTAGAAACACAGCCCTCAAGTTCGCTCGAACAGCTTCGTGCGGTTCGGATTTCGGGTGGTAAACGCTTTCGAGAGGTGCACCGTGCCGACGCGCTAGGTACTCGTCAGATCGAATGATCTCTAATTTCTTGTCATTCAACTTCAGTCCGAGGCCTTGGAGCGACTCGCCAAGCCGACGTATCGCACGCCGCGCCACTGCGGGCGACTCAGCGTAAATCCTGTAGTCGTCGACCCAGCGCGTGAAAGATGTACCAATGGATTTATCCGCTACTCCGAGAACGTGGTTCGCGATCAATCGCGCGTCGCCGTAGCCTGCTGGCAGCCCCAGGATCCCGACATTCTTCGCTCCAACTAAGAACTGCCGGATCGGCTGCCACGCCTCGCCCAGCGGTCCCAACATGGTCGCGCCCACGACATCAGCGTCGACCGAGCCGAAAAAGCTCTGCACATCTGCAACAACGACATAGCGATGGTCTTCCGCTAACGCTTTGCCGATGTCCCGGAAGCGCATGTACTCGTCGCTGTAGGCGCTCCCGCTGGTTGACCCAGTTCGATAACCACAAACCGACGGATCCAGTATTGAATCGCTTATCTGCCGGAGTGGCGCCACAGCATCGCGCAGGGCTCGGAGAGCTTGGGCGCTCAGAACCGGCACGACGCGGCAGCCTCCATCAGGCTTCGGTACGTCCACAAACTGCACGTCGCCTTTGGAGAGGCTTGGCGTCTCCAGGCATTCATCCAGGTCGAAACTATTGAGTACGTCGGGAACCCATCGCGTGGCGATGTCTTCTTCGAAGTCACACGCAAGTCTTTCAAGGCTTCCACTCGAGCCAACGGTTGCCATAGCTCTAGAGTATCGGCGCGCTACGACAGAGCGCGCCAGACGCGCCTAACAGTGCCGGCTACACACGGTTGCGCGGAAAGAGGGACACCGAGCTCTCAACTTGCCTTCGGGAACACCCTGCACCTGTTTGCTACGAGCGATCGACGTGCTGTTCAGCAGCAATAACACCTATCGCCACAGCCTTGCTATTAGCCAGTCGGTGTCGCTAGTGTGAAGTACAGTGTGAAGCATGGCGACCACCGCACACCCTTTCGCCTTCGCGAGACCCGACAGCGGCAACATCCCGCTACCATCTGCTCCACTTGTCCGAACGATTGCGCAAGTGAGATTCCCTCTTCTGACGCGATTCTCCACCGACGAGGATGCCGTCGCGAAGAGCATCGCCGCGAGTCTCGCCGATCAATACCCATTGATGAATGTTGGACACGAAGTCGCTGTCACTATCAACCCCGATGGTGGTGTCAGCGAAAACCGCGGTCCGACGCGGATCTGGCGTCTTGTCAGCGGAGATGGCGCATGGCAGATCACTTTCTGTGGCACCTTTCTCAGCATCGACACATCCCAGTATGTACGTCGCAGAGAGTTCGCCCAGCGACTGGCTGATGCATGGATCGCACTCAACAAACATGTTGCGGTGCCGTACGTCGATCGACTCGGGGTCAGATACATCAATCAAGTAACCGCGAGAGAGCACCTAGACAAGCTCTCCGAACTCTTGCGTCCCGAAGTGCTCGGAATCGCCACGGAACAAGATGAAAATGCTGTGCTCGCCTCAGCTCTCACCGAAGCTCGCTACGACTTTCCAGACAAAGCGTCCTTCCTGGCGCGCTGGGGTTTGCTGCCCGCGGGTACCAGCATCGACAACGTAAAACCGGCCTACAGCTACCCGACCTGGATCCTCGACATGGATTCGTTCACTGAATTCGGCGCTGGGACCAAAGACGGCACCGACATATACGAAGACGTCCGCGAGTTGGCTCTGCGTGCGTACCAATTCTTCCGCTGGGCGGTAACCGAAGAATTCCTCACCTCCTTCGGAGGCGAACAGTGACCGGGCCGACGACGGACTACCGCGAGCCTGTAGCCAGCTACACTTTTGGGCGATTCGGGACCATCGATCCATCTCGTGGGATCTGCGACGATCAATGGCCCCACGCAAGAAAAGCGGGCGCGTCCATTCTGCTATCGGGTGTTGCGTTTCTTGGCGGATGCGTGGGAACGTCAATCGGTGGCGGCTACGGCGTTTTAGCGCCCGGCGCGGTTGTAAATCGTACCGACTGCGGTGCACTCGCACCTCTGTCGCAACCCATGTCAATCTATGTCGCGCAACACAACGTTGACGTTGCGCACGCCCCGGACGATGTCGGATCACGCACTGACCGTGACGAAGTCGCTTGGGTTAAAAGCCACTCCGGTCTCACCTGGGACCAGCTCGGCAAGGTCTTCGGCGTGTCCCGCCGCGCAGTTCACATGTGGGCAAACGGGGGCCGTCTCAACGAGCAGAATGCTCGACGACTAAGGGAATTTTCCGCAGTCGTACGAGACATCGAAGCCAAAATCCCAAGTGCCAGCGCAGAGTTAGTCCGATCTCAGCTGCTGCAGGTTGGCGGTGATGGCCTCAGCGTTGTGGATCGCCTGCGCCGCGAAAGATCGTCAGGCCCCACATGGGGTGCACCGTTCGACGCTGAGCACCTTGTAGGAGCGACGCGTGAGGCGCTACGTACACCGGTAGGTGAAACCGGTCGCTAGTCGTGTGGTCCATCAAGAAGGTACGTGCGTGGTTCAGCGCCGGCAACGGTAATTCAGAGCGACGGAGTCTAAGAGCAGTTGCCGCCAGCAGCGACATCGGTGATGCCTGTCTCGACTGGCGACAGGGCGACGTGTTCCAGGGCGCGAAAACCTATGTGTTCGAAAGCACTTCACGGCCCACGGAGATAGCTGCCCCTCATGGAGCAGTAGTCGTGAGCCAGACATGCGACGCATGCCGTCCGGAGCGCGAACGGATCCAGATTGCACCCGTCGTTCAACTACAAGACGCCAACGACATTCGTGAAGCCTTGACAGGTAAGCGACCGCAGTATGTCGCCATTCCCCCACTAGGCACTGACTATTTCGCCAACCTGGACGTCATTACGACGATCAACAAAACGGTTCTTGTTGCCTGCGAACGGGTTTGCAGCCTCGCGACCGATGAGGATGTTCGCGAGTTCGCATTCGCTGTTGCTCGACGGTTCGGCAGATTCGCCTACCCTGACGAGGTGGTCAAGTGTCTGGACCCGCTTGCTGAGGCGCTCAAATCCAAAGCGCGAAAGCCCAACTCGCCTCTCGGAAAAGCCCTTACGAACCTCCATTCTATCAGAGTGCAATGCGACGACTGGACAACAGCACCGCGTGAACTGACGCTCATCATCATTCTCGAGCCAGGCGTCGTCCCTTTGGAGCTGGAAGATATCGACGACGCTCCAAGCAATCTTCCCGTGCCAGGCGCTGATCTTAAGGCTGAGATAAATAGCTGTGCAACGTATCTCGCAGAAGTGGGCCGGGGTGCTGCAGAGAAGTATTTCGCGTGGCAGCAACTTGCCGATACGTGGGCGCGTCAATGCGAAGAGGCCGCGGAAAGCTTGCTTCTCACCGGCGATGTCGCTTCGGTTGTAGCCGAACTCGTCTCGATTGACGAATTTCCGCTATCGAGGGTACTCAGAACAGAGAGCCTGGATCTCGACTACTTATCCGACTCACGGAAGCCCCTCACCTAGATTGCCGTCGCCGCAAAGGTGGGCGGTCGGCAACACTTAGAAATTTGGCGCCATCGACTTGAGCTACGGCCGGCGGGACGACGGCATCTCCCGTTACGTCGATAATCTCCAGTTGCGTCAACCACGACCGGCGCAGTCGATGGCCACGGTAACGGTCTTTGTCCGATGGTCTAGTGAACTGGCGAAGAGCGACGAACTCGACTATCCGCGGTACGCGTCGGCCGCACGCCTGCTCCGGGTGGTGGATAACCGGGATTATGCATTCAGTGTGCCACTGCGAGTTGTGATGGACGAGTCATCCGCGCGGTTGACGAAACCGATATAGCTATCAACTTGCGGCGCAACAGAACCGATACCGCCTTCGTCGTTAACGATGTTTCGGACGAAATGCCCAGGCTTCCAATGACATCAGATAACCGACGGAATAGACGTGTGCGCGAAGATCTTTGGCGTACAGCATGATTCCGCCTACGCGTTCGCTAGACCTCTCGCCACTGATCAGGGTTCCCCTTCTCGGCGTGTTCGACGCGAGGGACGTGGATCGGGCTATATCCGTGCTTTCGCGCCCATTGGATGCCTTCGTCCTGGGTGCGGCAGGTGTAAAGCTCGTGGTCGGCGTGGTCTTCCACCGCGTAACTGGTGGGCTTGCCCCCACCCTTCGGCCGTGGCACGACGTAAGCAGCAGCCATTCTTCTCCTTCGCAAGAAAAACGTAGTACGACTCTAAATACCGAGACTTCCGGCGTTCAAGGCCAGCAAGCTATTCCGGAAGACGCGCCGACTCGCGGCAAACAGATCGAAGCCGATAATCCGCAGCTCGGAGTCCGCCGACTCCATTGCTAGATAACAGCTGTGTTGAAATATCTCTTTCAAGACGCGAGAACCTTTCGGATGGCCTCACGTGTCTTGACATCCATATCCTCAGCGTGCAACAGGTTGATGTCGCGGCAAAGACTGGTCGCCTACAGGATGCGCGGACGGCCCCGCAGCGTCGGCGAATTGAGCGTCAAGCAACCGTCACACTATCGCGCACCAGAACCTAAATGTTCTACGCTGCAACGACTTTCGCATTCGACTGACGCTGCCTGGATGTCGGTCGGCCAGCCCTTCAGGCCAGATTTCGTGATGGCAGCATAGACGATGTGAAAGCCTAAATAACCGCCGTCGACGAAAGGCCTTACGGTGAGCCTCACTCTTCAGCGGCCCAGCGAGTTCAGGCTCGCAACTCATGGACAAAACTGGTGTTATCCATCAGGTATGCTGCAAGTTCATCAGATGAATCATCTGGTACGCCCCGATGACCTACGAATGATGTTGGGCAGCAGGAAGATAGTCATGGACCTTCCCCCGGACGCTGATCAACGCCCGCCCGGACTTTATTATCACAGACAACAATTCCGCAGGCTTTCTGCCAACGAAGCTCACGGGTACGGTTAGTGCGTGTTCCACTGGTTACGCGATAAACAGGACGGGCTCAATGACCGATAAGCAAGACGGCTCAGCAGCCGATAAACCGGACGGCTCAGTGGTCGCTACCGGAGGTCTCATCCTCAGCGCCGTGAAAGCGATCCAAGATGGAACAAAACGGTTGGTAGGGGCGGGTACGAGCGACGATGCCATCTGGCGCATCAGATGGGAGAGCATAATGTTTGCCGGGAATGACGCAATACCCGGCTACTACGCACTCCGCAATAGGAGTAACGCCGCGAAATACAGTGTATCCGTCGAAGGGCCAAGCGGCGGAAGGAACACTTGGCACGCAATCTACGAACAACAGTCCCAGGCGCTGGATTCTCCCTACGAACCGAAGTCAGATGAGCAGATTTCGTTCATAGTACGTTGGCGTGCGGGCCAGGGGCGGTTTTCACGCGTCCGCAAGCGCAAGGTATGGAGCATGTGACCACGAAACGCATTGCGTTGCAATAGGTATCGATTCTGGTGAATTGCCTAGCCGTGCTTGGGTCTTAAGCCTACGCAGCGCTTCCCGTCCGTGCGTGCTTTCTTGCGATTTCCCGCCGCAGGGTTGTCGAGAAGGACAGCACGGTTTGGGTGCTTGACCCGGCCGCCAACTTCACCGCTCTCTTGTTGTCCGAGTCGGTCACGTATACGTCACCGGCGCTGCCTACCGGCACACCCGCTGCCAGTCCAACCAAATACGACCGATCCAAATATGGCGAGTTAACCGGGCTCAGGCCCATACGCCGCCCGGGCCGAGAGATCTCGCTGCCCGAGATATCGCAGCGCACGCGCATACATGGCACGTAGTCGAGACAGACAGGTCCCGAAAAGTCCATCGCGTACGACGCTTTCGGCCGATCGCGATGACAAGCCATGAATGGTGGCAGGTGCCAAGCGGCCGCCGCAGTCGGCGTCGGTTGAGCTGGAGGCGTCGAGCGTGCGCATTGTCGAGCTGTTCGCCAACGACCGAGATCTCGCCGAGCGACTCGCCGCCCGCTGCACAGTGAGGAACAGCTCATGGACAAGGTCAGTCGTGTGATGGCTGCGGCAAGCGCGCCTCTAAATGCTTTACCGCTTCGTAGAGCGCCTTGATAACGAACGTCGAGTTCTCTGAACCGGGGGCTTTGGCCTTATCCCACACGGCGGCTGACAGCGGGAGATCGTCGGGCCGATCGCCCCACGGATGCCGACGTTCGTAGTTACCGAACTCCATTGTCCGCATGCTGATGTCCATGGCGGGTAACCGTACAAGACCGGTCGGACATCGGACGCCCTACTGATTTGCCAGTGCCGCAGTGGCGGCAAACTTCTAACTGTTGCTACCAGGCGCACCGTTGCGGCAGATTTCGTCGACCTCGTCCATCGACCAAACGAATCCGAGATCGGACTCATCGCTGGTGCGCCCCGAGTAGACACCTAGAAGGTCCGAGTCAGTACCGAGTGTCCTACAAGGCATGCCATCGTTCCTGATGAGAATGGTCCCTGGTGGCCGGTGCCGCATCACCGGGGCACCGGATTGGCCGCGTCGCGTTCGGGCGTCGATGAGCCAGAGCGGGTAAGACTTGCCGCCAGCGGTGTAGCCGAACATTGGGTCTGATGCCACCGTCCCGCGTATCCACAGAGGCAGCGCCGGGCCGACGGTGAGCCGGTACGGGTACCCGACGATGAAGACGTCTTCGCCTGGGAAAAGCTGTGACGGCCACGGTGCTTCGTCTGGACCCGTTCGCGGTCCTGTTCTTTCCCAACTCATGGTCATCACGTCGGGCGGAGGGTTGAATGGCACTTCTGCAACGTCGATATCGCCACCGCGTACCTGGTGCTGCCTCCAGATCGGCTTCCAGTCTTCACCTATGAGCGGTACCAGATATTGGCGTAGAAGCACTTCGATGTTGCCGAATCTGGGGTTGTCTTCTGAGAGCGACACCTTCCATTTGTCAGGCGGGTCCTTGAAAAACATGACTCGCAGGTGAGTCGGCGACGAGCTATACCCGCCCATGAATTCATTTGTCTGCCAATGCCGTCCGGTCACATTGTGCCGCGCCGTAACGAGGCGGTCTTTCCCGTCAAGCCGGTAGATGAAAGCACTACCGTGCGCCATCGTTATGCAGTCGTGCGCCGCCGCGCCATCGGTTACGGCATCGGGACCAGCTGAGTAGTAAACCATCTCAACCAGAACCGAGCGAAACGACTCGGGCCGCAGTTGCAGCGGGCCGCTCACTGTACTGAGTCGACGTTCGACATCACCACGCCGCCCCTTTCGTCGAAACCTTCACTATGCCTCCCTCACCCGGGCAGCGGCACCGCAACCCAGGCGTCCTGGCCAGCCCATCGCACGTATAGCTCGGTTGGCATCGGATGTTGCCACGACCCTGACAAAAGCATCTCGTGGCCTGCCCCTGGCTGAACCACCGAGTCGCTGGGAAGTCGGCGATTGATCCCCGGCGCTCGGGATTCATCCACGTAGACGTGTTCGGCTGTGCTGGTGCCGGTGTTACGCAGGACGTAGACGGAGCCGTCACCTTTCTCAATCCGCCATCTCACGCCAGCCGCCGACTCTTCTCCGGACAGCGCGGCGCGCTGATCGAGCGCACGTTGTGCAATCAGGTTCGCACGAGCCGCCTCGTTCGCGCTTCTGTCGGCGGCTTCGGCTGATTGTTTTTCCCACTTCGACGAACGCCAATTCCGGAGTAACGCAAGCAGCGACAGCACCAACGCGATCCACGCAGGCACGTCACCGAAGCTCAGATGCGCGGTCATACTGCCGCCGGCGGGTATCGGCCAAAGATGCCTCGCGGGTCACCGGCCATGTACCAGCGGTGTTGGATCTCGGCGCGCGCCAGCAACTCGGCCCGGCGATGAGCACGCGCCGCGGCCCGCGCGCCGTACTCACGCCACAGCAGCCGGCCGCCATAGAACACGCCGTACACAGCGGCCGCGCCGACGAGCACCCCCCTAACGCCGTGACTACCGCGGCGATGAGCGCTACCACGCCGAGCAGACCGGCGAGAAGACGAGCCATGCTAGTCATGAACTTATAGGGGAAGTCACACGACCTGTAGCCCGGCGGGAATGTTCTGCGGGTCGCGCCAGAAGGCGTCGTTGACAAATCGTTTGAACAGGTCCGGCGGTAGCAACGTCTCGCGCGACTGGGCTTTGACCGTCTCGCCCACAGTGTGCAGCCCCGGGGTGCCGGCCCGTTCGTCGAACTCGGTGACGTCGTAGTCGATGTGCTCGAAGTCGTGCTCGAAGGTCGGCTCATCGAGAAACCTGTAGATGGCGCGCATGGTCTTGGCCGGGTCGGTGGTCAAGGTTTCATACTGCACCAGCAGCAGACGGTCTTTCTGCGCGCCGAAGCAGGCCTGTTTGAGCGCATCGAAGGGAGCTCCGACCATGCCGTTCTGTCCGGCCACACCGTTGGCACGGGTATAGACGGTGCCGCCGGCGGTGTAGTTGAAGATCGACGACGGGCTAAAGACGTTGCGCTGGATCAACCGCTCGATGCTGTCGATCACCCACGGCAGCTCACGAACGCACGCAATGACTTTCGCATCGGGGAACAACTGGGCAATCGCCGGCATCCACGCACACCAGGCCCGGTTGGTGTCAAAAATGACTTCGGCGTGGCAATCCGCGTAGAAGCTGCCGAACAACGCGCGCAGGATGCGCTCGCGCTTGACGTCGTCGATGAACACCGAAAACTCGTTACGCGCACTCATTTCGCCCAGCAGAGCGCCGAACAGGCCGGCCAGCGGGCCTGACATCCCGGCTTCGAACCGCGGGTTTTGCCGCAGCAACGCCGCCAACAACGTTGAGCCGGAACGCGGTAAGCCTGAAATGAAGTGAATTGACGTCATCGCGCGCTACCCGGTCTCATATCCGCTATTGATCATGAAGGTGGGCTCGGGTGACACCTCAGTGGGCGAGTCCGCGAAACGCCTGTGTGACATTGCCATACGCTACCACCGCTGGTGGGCTACTGGTAGTGGTTTCAACATCAAAAATGCTCTCTGCCAACCTCTTTCGCCGATATTGCGTCACGCCTCGGAATGCCACGTTCGATCCAATGCCCGTTCGCCCATCGCGCGCGGCGCTCAGGAATTTGGAAAGAAATATCAAGTAGGACAGCATCTCTGGCCCTCAGCGGTCCCGGTAAGCACCGTGAGCTCGCGCGACATGGCCTGCAGCGGGCTGTATTTCGGCGAGCACGAGCACTCGGCCGGATGATTACATGGTGCAAGGCGGGTGTCTGAACGCGGCCTGCGCTTCGGTGCAATAGCGACCCACACGGGGTCCCTGCCAGCGAGCACTCTGCATGCAGAGTGGAAGTGCGCGAAGGAATCTGGATGGGGCGTACGAGGCATTCCGAGTTGGCGCTTGCCCTGTGGGGGATCGGGTTGGATGTGCGCGCACGATCCGTGCTCTGGCGTGGGTTGAACGGGGTCACCGGTGCGGCGTTCGAACACCGGTTGGAGCGCCGAGGCGATGCCAGGGCTCGAGAACGGAACCGACCCCGTTGGGCCGCCGGTCGTCGGGTCGGTGCTGTGGACCCGACGAGCGGCGGATTGGGTAATTTCCGTCGCCCCGCTCTTAGGTACCGGGCTGGCCGTCGGCCCCGTTGTTGCCGGCGCCACCGGCGATGCCGTCCGGTGTCCCGGTACCCGCAGCGCCGCCAGCGCCGCCGTAACCGTAGTAGCCGTAAGCACCCGGGTTGGTGGAGCTAGCGCCGCCGTTGCCGCCGTTGCCGCCGTTGCCGCCATTACCGCCGTTACCGCCGCCCGCACCGCCGGTGCCGATGCCACCAGCACCACCGCGACCGCCGTATCCGTATTGGCTAGCGCCGTGGCCGCCGTTGCCGCCCGCTGCACCATCAAGGCCGGGGCCGCCGTTGCCGCCGGCACCGTTGTTACCTCCAGCCCCACCATTGCCGGCGACGTTACCGGCACCGCTGGCGGCGCCACCGGCGCCACCGTCGCCACCGTATCCGTAGGCACCGTATCCGTTGCCGCCGGCGCCGTGGACGCCATCGGTGCCGCTAGCGCTGTCACCACCAGCACCGCCAGCACCGCCGGAACTGCTTAAGGCCCCGGCGTTGCCGCCGTTGCCGCCGTTGCCGCCGTTGCCGGTACCCGAGAGCGGACCGGCCCCGCCGGCGCCACCCGTACCGCCGGATCCGCCGGTACCACTGACGCCGCCGGTGCCACCCGCACCGCCATTGCCGCTGCCCGAGGCACCACCCGTTCCGCCGGCACCACCGTTACTGCTACTGGCGCCGCCGCTGCCGCCGTCGCCACCGTTGCCGCCCGAACCGCCCGCGGTAGCTGCAGTGCCACCAACACCGCCGTGACCGCCCGTGCCGCCGTATGCGCCCTCCCCGCCGGTGCCGCCGGTACCGCCGTTTCCACTCTCCGAGGCACCACCCGTTCCTCCGGTACCGCCGTTAGCACTGCTTGCGCCGCCGGTGCCGCCGTCGCCCCCGTTAAAGCCCGCAGCGCCGGATCCACCAGCACCGCCAGTGCCACCTTCACCGGCTCCACCGCCGTGGCCGCCTATGCCACCGGTACCGCTCTCCGAGGCGCCACCCGCACCACCGTTGCCGGCACTGCCGCCGACGCCGCCGTTGCCAGCGGTGGCACCGGGTCCTCCGGCGCCGGCGGCGCCGGCAGCACCGGTACCGCCGCGACCACCGTATCCGCCGGAACCGCCGTGGCCGCCGGTACCGCTGTCCGAAGTGCCGCCGACGCCGCCGTCGCCGGCGTTGCCACCGGTCCCGCCGGTTCCAGCCGCCGCGCCGTTGGTGCCCACGCCGCCGGAACCGCCCTGACCGCCCTGACCGCCGGAACCGCCCTGACCGCCGGCCGCACCATCGGTGCCGTTACCACCGTATCCGCCGTTGCCGCTGTTACCGCCTGTCCCGCCGATGCCGCCGGTGTTACCGGCACCGTTCGCCGCGCCGCCGACGCCGCCAGCACCAGCAGCTCCGCTGTTTCCGCCGTTCCCACCGGCCCCTTCCGCGCCGGCAGTACCGGTAGTGGCCGCACCACCAGCCCCGCCGAGACCACCCTGGCCGCCGTTACCGCTGTTGCCGCCGGTCCCGCCGGCAAGTCCCTCACCCGTAGCGCTGGTGCCGCCCGCGCCACCGACACCACCGCTACCGGCGGTGCCGCCGGTGCCACCGACACCGCCATTGCCGGCGTTGCCGTTAGCCGTCTGCACACCGCCGACACCACCCTGGCCGCCGTTACCGCCCAGCCCGCCGTTGTCGCCGGCGCCGCCGACCCCGGTGGCCGAGTACGTGCCCGCGGTCCCCTTCCCGCCAGCACCGCCGGTGCCGCCGACACCGCCGTTGCCACTGTTACCGCCGGCACCGGACGCGCCGTCGGCGCCGCTGGTGCTCTCACCGCCAGCACCGGCACTGCCACCTGACCCACCTGTACCACCATTGCCGCCGGTGCCGCCGACAAGACCATTGCCGTCACTGTCCTGCAGGCCGATACCACCGGTGCCACCGGCACCACCGGCACCACCGGTGCCGGCATTACCGCCGGTGCCACCGGTGCCGGTGACCGCTGTACCCCCGGCACCGCCATCACCGCCGTAACCGCCGGTACCACCATTGCCACCGGTACCGGCGGCCTCGCCCACGTAGCTCTTGCCGGTGCTGCCGGTCTGGCCGGTACCGCCGGCGCCACCGCCCCCGCCGTGGCCACCGTTGCCGGTGCCCGTCGCCGCACCACCGGTACCGCCTTGGCCCCCGTTCGCTGCCCCAAGGCCGCCGGCACCACCAGTGCCACCGGCGCCACCATTGACGTCGCCGGCGGCGCTGCCGCCATTGCCGCCGACACCACCGGTGCCGCCGGGACCGAAGTTGCCAGGGCCGCCGGTGCCACCAGCGCCACCGGTGCCCGCGTGGGCGGCCCCGATACCGAGGTTGTTGGTCGGGACCGCGGTACCACCGCTGTCACCACCGGCACCACCAGCACCACCGTTACCGCCGGTCGTATCAGCCCCGAAGCCGCCGACACCACCGGACCCAGCGGCACCGCCGTTACCTCCGGAGGCGGTGCCATCACCGCCGGCACCACCAGCACCGCCGGTACCACCGGTGGCTGAACCGGTTCCCTCTGAAGCGATGCCGCCTTGACCGCCGGCACCGCCGGCGCCACCGTTACCACCGACGCTGACGACGTCGGCGCCGGTCGCACCGGCACCACCGACACCACCAGCACCACCGGTACCGGCGACACCACCGTCATTGAGGCTGAGGCCGGCGCCTTGGCCACCGGCGCCGCCATTGCCGCCGATGCTGAAGATGGTGCCGTTGTCGTCCCACCCGGAGCCCGTCCCGCCGTTCCCGCCGGCGCCGCCGACGACACCGGTGGTCTGGGTGGTGCCGTACCCCAGTGCACTTCTGCCGCCGTATCCGCCGTTGCCGCCCTTGAACGTGCCGTCACCGGCATTGCCACCGGCACCCCCCTGGCCGCCGGTCAGGCCGTTACCGCCGGCGCCGCCGGAGCCGCCGTTGCCGCCGATGGTTTTGACGGTGTCACTGGTGGTGGCGCCGTCACCGCCGGCACCACCCTGGCCGCCGGCGCCCCCCGGGCCGAAGCCGTCGTCTTGGAGGCCGGATGTACCGGCGTGGCCGCCGGCACCACCGCCCCCGCCGGCGCCCGCGGTGCCGTCGGTGGCATAGCCGCCTTGGCCGCCGTTACCGCCGGCACCACCGGTGCCGCCGACAGCACTGGCGTCGGCACGAGTGGCCGCACCGCCGGCGCCACCGGCACCGCCGGCACCACCGTTCAGGCCCGCGCCCCCGTCACCTCCATCACCGCCCGCACCGGAGGTACCACCCGTACTGGCGATACCGCCGACACCACCGGATCCAGCGGCACCGCCGTTGCCCTGGTAGACACCATTGATTTGGTAAGCGTCGCCGCCATTACCGCCGTCGCCGCCGTAGCCCCCGTCACCGGACTGCCCGGCCTCGTTCATGGAGTTGAAGTAGTTGGAGCCCGCAGCACCGCCGGCGCCGGCGTTACCGCCCGTACCACCCGCAGCACCCGTACCGCCGGCGACGTGGGTTGCGGTACCGGTGGCGCCCTCGCCACCGGTACCCGCGGTGCCGCCGTCGCCGCCGGTGCCGCCCTCGCCGATGAAGAACCCGCTGCGGCCACCCTCGCCGCCGGCGCCGCCGGAACTGCCCGCCACCGCGGCCGTTGCGGTGTCGCCGGAGAAACTGCCGTCGGCGCCGTTCACGCCGTTACCGCCGGTACCGCCGTCACCGCCGTTGCCGAACAACCAGCCCGCCGCATCCCCACCGTTACCACCGGCACCGGCAGTCACGCCCGCACCAGCGCTGACGGCGTCCCCGCCGTTACCGCCGGCCCCGCCGATACCCATGACGGTGCCGCCGGTACCGCCGTCGCCTCCGTCAGCACCCAGACCGCCGTCACCGCCGTCACCGCCGTCGCCGTACAACCCGGCTGCGCCGCCGTCACCGCCGGCCACACCGGGGTCGGTGCTTTCGTCGTAGCCCGCGCCGCCGTCACCGAACCACAATCCGGCGTCACCGCCATTGGGGTCTGCTGCCGTTCCGGCAGCGCCGTTACCGATCAAATCCACCCCGGCCAACTGATTGATAGAGGTGTCGACCTGCTCACCGAACGGGCTCGTGATCCAGTCCTGAACACCGTTGTTGAACGGGGTCCACAGGTAGGTGTCGATGAACTGAGATATATCGGGTGACGTCGAGGTCGACGCGGTGGTGGCAGCCGCGGCGGGATCGGCCAACGACGCCAGGCTCGCTGTGTTGTCGCCGGCCAGGCCGGGGTCGATGCCGTCGACCAGGGAACTCAAGTCAGCACCAAAGGTGCTGACGTCGGCGCCGAGGGTGGGGTCGATACCCGAGAGCGCGTTGATGATGGGGTCGAGGATGAGCTCGATCTCGTCGGCCCGGGCTTGAGGGGCCGAGGCCAGCGGGGTCATCCCGAACGCGAGGAACGCGCCGATGGCACTGCCGGTGCCGATGGCCCGATTACGGCGCCGGTGGCTGGTCTTGTTGTGGCGGCCGCGCCGGTTGTTGCTGTGACGACTCATGGTGGACCTTCCTGAAGGATTTGGGGCTCAACGAGCAGGGGGAAACGTCTCAGTGGAAGTCACGTGACGGATCAGAACAACGACATAACGTCTTGGGCCAGCGTGGACAGGTCCGTGGCCGCGGTGGCCCCCGAGCTGGAGCTGTCGCCGAGCCAGTCAAAGAGCGGCGCCGTCACATCGAGAGTTATGGGGGGGCTTGCGTCGCCGTTGAAATCGGCGTCGATGCCCGAGCCGACGACCGCAGTAGGGTCGGACCAGCCTGAACCCAGCAGCCCCGCGACGGTCTGGGAAAGCCCCTCCCACGCCCCGATCGGACCGATTGGTTCACTGGTGAGTGTGAGGGTGCCCAGCTGGGGGACGCCAGTGAACTCCAGGCCGACGCTATTGAAGATCGAGCCGCCCACCGCGGGAACATCTGTGTCGCCGGACACGTAGTTGGCTATCTGCACGCTACCGGTGCTGAGCAGCCCACCAAACGCGACATCGAGCTCCGCCATGGTCATGCCCGGCGGGAACTCTGACCCGATCAAACTGTTGATCGTCGGGAGCAGCGAATCGAGGTTGAGGTCGGCGCCGTTGAAGAATGCGCCAGTCACATCGGCCAGCGTGGTGTTGAAGTCGTCGCCGGCGGAAATGCAGTTGTACAGCTCCACCAACGGGCTGATGAATGGGCCGATATCACCCATGAGGATGGCGCTGTCCGGGGAGCCCAAGAAGTTGATGATCGGCTCGAGCAGCGACTGTTCGCTGGCCGGCAAGGTAGCCAGGAATCTCCCCGAACATGAGGGCGTGGTTTCCGATCATGGTGTGTTGCAGCACCAGCGACGCGATGCTGTCCTGCGGCCACCCTGAGGTCTCGTCGAAATTCCCTATACTCGTGCCTTGCAGCCCGAGGCCGGTCAGCACGTTGTCCAGGTTGGTCTGCATCTCCTGGAAGACGCTGGCGAGGGTGCTGCTTGTCGGGTCGTTGAAGAATTGCTGCCACAGATCAGACTGATTGACCAGCGCCTGCTGCAGCCCCACGGAGGGGGCCAAGGCGAAGTTGTCCCACAACGTCGTCGCATTCTCGGACGCCGTGTTGAACACGTCGGTCCAGGGTGAGGAGAGGTCAGTCAACGCGTCCTCACCCGAGACGAGCTTGATGTCCTGCACCGTGACGGTGTCGGGCAGCCGCGACGCCATCGGGGTAATCGCGATCAGACCGGCGCCCACGAGTGCGACACCGGCAGTGGCGTAGGGGCGAAGGGCTTGCTGCACGGCATCTCCTTGGTTGGCAGTCAATGCGAAACTGGGCAAAAGCTACCTAAGCAACGGCTGAGTGTCTCTCAGTTTCGGGTGACTGCGGCAGACCCGTTCGCGGCGTCGGAACTCCGCAATCCGGCGATGGCGAATTGTCGCAGGCCAATGCACGGTAGAGCATTTCTCGTAGCAAACATCCCTGCATGGGTGGATGTTTCAGGGCGAAACTACTGAGTGGCATAGATTAGAACGTGTTCATCCCTGAGGATCAGATAGCCGTCCTATTTACTTCATTGCTCTCACATGTGAGTTTGTCATCTGTTCTGTTTGCTGGGCAGAATAGGTTCTGAACCCGTATAACATGCATGTTCTAGCTGAGGCGGCTCCGCTTCAGGCAAATACGCCGATGTCCAGCCCCGAATGCGCAGCTAGGGCCCCTGCGGTCAGTAAAGGCCGCCTCGTGACATCACTGACGGCTCACAAACTCAGAGTTCTCGCAACCGCTACACCTGAGAATTCTTCGACAGAAACCGACTTTGCTATTCGACAGCTGTCAGCCGGGCGGAGCGTCGATGCGCGCGATCCACCGGCTACCTCGTCGAGGCGCTGGAGACGGAGAAGCGGCCGATCCTTCGCCGTACGCCGATGAACTCGTGGCCGCCGTCCAAGCGAACTCGTCACAGACCGCGGATCGAGAGATGCAATCTGACCACTGCATGAGGACACGTCGGCGTGGCCATCCGCTGGTAGCGGACAAACGACGACGAGCACGGAAGTGGCTGTGGCACAACAGTGGTGGGCTGCAGCATCGAGTCGATTATGCTGCGCGTCAACGCGTTCGCCGAGGCTTGGTGAATAATCGCCATTATCCACCGGTAGGGCGCCGCGTATTTCATCGGATCAATTATCTCGGCGGCCTCTGCCAGCCGATAGGAGCGGTCACCCAATCCTTCTGATCCGTCCTACTCGACGTCTTGGACGTCCTGTCGAAGGACGAACTCATGCATGCCGGGCACGGTGAAGGCCAGCACGCCACGTTCGGGCGGGTAGACCAGGCCCTTTTTGATGAGTTCGTTGCGGGCGACCGAAAGGTCACTGGCCCGCGATTTACGCATATGGGATGCCAAAGCGGACACCGTCGCTGTCTCGTCGCCGGCGAGGTCGGCAAGTGCGCGCAGCAGATCGCGCTGCGCCGGGGTGGCGCGTTCCCACCGGGAGCGGTAGAGGCCCTCGTCGACCTCCCGACGAGCGTCGCGCAATCCAACTTGAACGTCGTCAGCGCTGATCGGGGAACTGATCGCGTTGTCCCACACATGTTTTCCGATCGCTTGCAGAAAGTATGGATATCCGCTGGCCATCTCCGCGGCCGTCGTTAACGCCTCCTGGTTCCAGTCCACCTCGAAGGCACTGTGGGGATCGTCAGCGCATCCATCGCTGCGGGCCGGTCGAGCAACCCGACCGTCCGGTAGTCATATAACCGCTCGGCATAGCTGGTGGCGTCGGCTAGCAGCGCCGGCAGGGACGGCAGGCCGGCCCCCACGAACATCAGCGGCAATGGCACCTCTGCCTGGCCGAGATGGTGCAGCGCCGTATTGATCGCGGCTAGCTCCGCCGCCTCAGCCTCCTGCAGTTCGTCGACCAGAATCAGCGCGCCGATGCCCAACTCGCGCGCGGCCTCCCCCATCACCTCGAAGAGCGCCGACAGGTCCTCGGCGAAGCGCCCCGAATCAGCTACGCCACGGACCGGCTCGACTTCCACACCCAGTGATACGGTCCCGGTCGCGTCGGCTTTGACGCTGAACGCTTTGAACACTCCCAGCATGCGACGTAGCGGTGGGTGTGGATGCCGCCCCGTTGCCGTGCGCATCCCCCTTACCAGCGCATGCGACAACGCGACCGGCAGCGATTCGCCCGCCCCCGCCTCGACTTTCGCAGTAATCCAATCGCGATCGCCGGCGCGGCGCAGCAGCTCGTTGAGCAACACGGTCTTGCCGACCCCACGTAGTCCGTTCAGAATCCAACCGCGATCGCCCTCGCCTAGCTCCTCAGAGCGCCGCACCACCACATCGAACGCAGTCAGCAAGGCATCACGACCGGCCAGCGCTGGTGGGCGCCGCCCGGCCCCAGGTCGATATGGGTTTTGCACCGGATCCACAATCAGACTTTATCATGCCGTATAACAAAAATTCATATACGGCTTTGGGGGTTGTTATATAAGCTGGACCTCTCGGTCGAGGCCACCGTCGCCACCGTGCCCGCCGGCCGTTCGAGCTGTGACCCAAACCCACCAGCGTTTCCCGAGATCACTTGCTACACAAGATGATCATCGACCCGGAGCCGGCAGCGTGAATGAGCCTAATTATTCTCGAACCGCGCATCGCAAGTTAGAAACCGTCGACCGGGCTGCCTTGGGTTCGGGGCAAGGTCAGGCGTTGTTGCTCAGGGGCCGGGCTTGAACGGGGCCGCCGCGCCGTGCGCTGACGGTCCAAGAGACGTCACACAACGTGCAGCCCGGCGGGGACGTTGTGCGGGTCGCGCCAAAATGCGTCGTTGACGAAGCGGTTGAACAGGTCCGGCGGCAGCAGGGTCTCGCGAGGCTCGGCTTTGACCCTGCTACCCACGGTGTGCAGGCCGGGAGTGCCGGCGCGGTCGTCGAATTCGGTGACGTCGTAGTCGATGTCGTTGAAGTCGTGCTCGAACGAGGGTTCGCCGATGAAGTTGTAGATGGCGTGCATGGTCTTGGCCGGGTCGGTGGTCAGGGTCTCGTATTGGACGAGGAGCAGGCGGTCTTTCTGCGCGCCGTAGCAGGCTTGTTTGAGCGCATCGTAGGGGGCGCCGACCATGCCGTTTTGCCCTGCCACACCGTTGGCGCGGGTATACACCGTGCCGCCGGCGGTGTAGTTGAAGATCGACGACGGGGTAAAGACATTGCGCTGGATTAACCGCTCGATGCTGTCGATCACCCACGGCAGCTCGCGCACGCAGGCAATGACTTTCGCATCGGCGAACAGCCGGGCGATCGCCGGCATCCACGCACACCAGGCGCGATTGGTGTCAAAGATCACCTCGGCGTCGCAACCGGCGTAGAAGTTATCGAACAATCCACGCAGGATGCGCTCCCGCTTCGCGTCATCGATGAACACCGAAAACTCGTTGCGCGCACTCATTTCACCCAGCAGCGCCCCGAACAGTCCGGCCAGCGGACCCGACATGCCCGCCTCAAACCGTGGGTTTTGCCGCAGCAACGCCGCCAACAGAGTCGACCCCGAGCGCGGCAGACCCGAGACAAAATGAATTGAATTCACGGCATGCTCACCGACCTAACATCCGGTGCGTAATGCGTCATGGTGACCGATCGTAAGCCACAGATCGTCGAAAGTGTCTTGGCCGCGGTGTAAGTCAATCGCCGTGGCCCTCTCGCCGACACAAGGATGCGCTCTATCTGCGTGGCGCTCGAGGTCGCGGTCGACTGCATTGGATGACACGTCGGCGAACTAAGGAGAATCCGAGCCAGATGACTGCGGTGATGGATTGAGTTCCATGGCAAGGAAATCTAGGCGCCACAACGCCTGAAAGAGCTTGCGGCCGAATTTCTCGAAGCTGGCGGGCCCGCCTCGCCCCGGGCCTTGGCTGTGTGCCACGTCCGCGGCGATGTCTCGAATAGTGCGGCGGCCATCTATGTTCTGCACAAAAGGCAACTGCGGTGCGTTGAGGCTCATCCGCCATCCGGGCCGGAAAATATCGGTGCCGGCCAGACCACAGCGCATGCGCATCCGCGGTACATAGTCCAGAGAGGCAGTCGTCGAAAAGTCAATGACGTAAGACTCTTTGGGTCGATTCGGGTGGCACGCCATGAAGAAGTGGCATGCGTTCGAGGTATGCATCCGCTCCATCACCGACCAGAGCTTGGTCTCAGGCAGCTCGCTGATGGCGGGGTCGAAAGTGAGTGCCGGCGTGAGCACATCGTGGTGGTAGTACGGCGCTTTCAGAAACCAGCCCTGGAATGCGAGCCCAGCCGAGGCGACAAGGTCGAGGCAATCGTCGACGGAGTAGCTACGCGCGCGACCGTGCAGAAATGTATCCACCAGGTAGGCGTCATACCGCGCATCCCCTGATACTTTCAAATAGCTTCGGACCGGGTGATCGGCCGGCAGCAACGCGATCGCCTCCTTCACCACTTTCAAGGACACATCGTCTTGATGCAGGTCGAGGTCGTGAAAGATGCTCTCCAGCAACTCAACTCCGATACGGCCGTACTTTGCGTACAGCATTACACCGATCACGCCGTCGGGCCGCAGGCAGGCGGCAAGCGCTTTCATGCCCGCCAATGGATCAGCCATGTGATGCAAGACGCCGGTCGAGACTACGAGGTCAAAGTCGAGCCCCAGAGTTGGCAGCTCCTCGATCGGCAGCAGACGCAACTCCAAATTCCACAACCCGTGCTTGTCTTTGAGATATTGCTGATGATCCAGAGACGGCTGACTGACATCCACCGCGACCACGTTGGCGTTGGGATTGGTGCGCGCGAAAACCGCCGCCTGGTTAGTGCCGCACCCGGCAATCAAAATGTCAAGACCAGTCTTGTAGCCCCGATCAGGCCACAAGACCCGATGAGAGTGACTCGGGTCGAACCATTGCCAATTATTGCGGAGCCACCCATCGAGGTCCTGAATAGGTTGGGGATACCGGTACCTCTCGTACTGGCGAGAGACGACGTCGGCTTTCGGGTTGTTCACGTCAGCTATGGCTCCTGGCGATCAGCTTGTTGAGGATCGTCCATACGTCGAGACCATCCCGGGCCCATTCATTATGTGCTCCGCGCCGGTCATGCCGGGGGGTTATCCACGAGGTCAATTGACTACGGCTAGCGTTGACGGCGCCCGCTGCCAATACGGAAAATGGCGCATGCGATGGCAATTCACTGTTTGGGCGATCGAATAGTACCCGGACGTTCTAGGACTGGAACCAGCTGCGTTGGAAGCGTCCCGAGCAACGTGACACGCCGGTGGCAGTCGCCCATGCGCTTCCCCGCTCCTCACGAGAACGAACTCGCCGCTGCCGGTTTATGTTTCGAGATCCGCAAGTGCGCTCTGACGGAGTGATCGGCTGCGGCACGAGTCGTTGTGAGCACTCCCAACGTTCGTCTTGTGCCGAGGGTCGGCCTGTCCTGGTACGCGGCCAAGCTTACCGCGACCGGCCTCAGCCTATTCAGCGCGAAACGCGACCGTAAGATCATTGCGACGACCGCAACCGGGATGATGGCTCCCACGTAGCCACCCAAGACGTATCCGATGGCCACTATCAGAGTGAATCCAGCCGCCATCGTCCCGAGGGCAGCGATCAGTGTCGCCAGCAGAACCACGACAGACTGATATGTACCGCTGGCACCCCCCGGCGGTGAGCCCACTTCGCGACCCACATGCGGCAGTTCTGCGAATTGATCGCGATCCGAGGTCATTTCAGCGGTTCCACGGTCGCGCCGGGCTGACCAGGTTCGCCAGGTTGACCGGGTTCCCCAGGTTGACCAGGTTGACCGCCGTGGCCACCTGCCCCGCCAGCACCACCTCGGCCTCCGCGTCCACCGGCACCGCCGTTGCCCCCCGCCCCGCCGTCACCACCGTCGCCCGGATCGCCCGGGCTGGTAGCGGTGGGAACGTGGATGCTGACGGAGTTGCCAACCGCCGAGCCCTCGACTGGCGCAGTGATTCTGGCGCCGATAGCCGGTGCGGTGCCGACCGGCATTACGGTTGCTGCGAGGAACGCACCGGCAGCCGCGGCCAAGCGCCTAGGCGATCTCATGGCGCTCACCGTTGAGATCGACCTCGATGTGCAGCCGTCCACCGAGTGCCTCAACGTAGCGACGGAGGCTGCCGATCTGGGCACGCGCGACACCGCCGCGCTCCAGTGCACTCACCCGCTCCTGGGTGACGTAGAGCAGATCCGCAAGCTCGGCTTGAGTGAGATTCTGGCTATGGCGCAGGTTACGAAGGGCGTTGGTGTCGGTCTTCGGGCGCGCGTGGCCGTTGTGCAACGACCGCACCGGATGGTCGGCAGGCAGATTCGCCATCAAGCCTTGTAACGGATCCATCATTCCTCCGGTTTCCGAGTCTGCCCCGTCGTCCGCGCGCACTGTCCAAAGTTCTTGTTGTCTAGGTATTTAACTCGTCCAGGACTTCGTACGCCTTCGTCGCTGAAGGACCGCTGGTTCACACCACACTTGTGCCCGACGTGAACCAGCCAAAAGTTACCTGAGCAGAGGGCATAGTGTCGCGAACCTCAAACAAGAAGTGCCAGATCGGTATAGGCGTTTTCATCGCTCGCAATTTGCCGTGGCTCGCAGATATGCTGGTCGAAGGCGCGAGCGCTTTCGCCGCAGCAAAGCCCAAACCCTCGCTATGTGTTTCAGAGCGCAACTACTGAAATGTCGCTTCTGTAACGTGTTCAGTTCACCCCGAATATTCCCCATTCAGGGTCATTTTCCCAGCATGGCAGGCACATACGCAGCATCCGATCTTCGCTGCATCGCCAACGCTGGCGAGTGGGTCTAGCACGACTAATCGGAGTGCCGTCCTTGGCGGGGCGCAAACCCGCTGGCCGCCGCCCATCATCCCTGCCCGATATCAATCGAACCGGCCGGTCTATCCCAATATTGCTGTTGTTCAACGCATTTAGACCATCAGCAGCCGCTCAGTGCCGGCGTTGCAGTGGCCGGCTAGCGTGGTTTGGACCTTGTTGGCCACACTCGGTTGGTGAGCGCGTCGCCGATCCAGCGGCAGGCGTCGCCGAGCGAGATCATCTGGTTGCGAGTCATCGGATCGAAGTAGTGCTTGCGGATCTCGCGGGTGTAGGTTCTCGCCGCGGGCTTGACCAAAGCCAGGCCATCGCGGGTGATGGTCGTGATTACGCTTCGACCATCGTTCGTACTGGGTGTGCGACGGACGAGTCCTTGCGATTCCAGACGGCTGATCTGCTCGGTCACTCGACTGGGCCGCAGGACCGCCACCTGCGACAAGTCTTTCATCCGCGCAGAGCCATTGGCCGACCGGGCGAGTGCATCCAGAACCAGGAAGTCGACGAGGGCGACGTTGTGCGCATCGCGGAGCGTTCGGTCCAACCTTTCGAGAAGAAGCGTCGACGACTCGAGGAACTCTTCCCAGCATTGACGTTCGGCGTCGGCAAGTCCCGGCAAATGATGTGTCGGCGGCTCGTCACCCGTCTCAGTCACGGCGGGGGACGGTATCGAACCAGTTCGCCGCAGTACAGACGAAACGGCGGGTGTCTCCGGGATAGCGCAGAAGCGCGCGCCGAAAACCAACCGCTGCAACCGCAAAGCTATCGCTCGAGCCCAGCTCAGGAGGCTTTTCGGACCGACATTAGAAAACTATCGAAATGAACTAAATGGTTCAAATCGAAATTTACTCCAAAGTAGCTTTTAGAACGTGTTCTAGCATATTTTTTATGTAGCCACCATGGCGCTGAGAAGCATGAATAGTGCAATAACAAGCCGATATGGCATCAAGCCGAAATTTGCCGCGATTACCGATACTGCAACATGATCTAGTCCGCGGTCGTTCTCGTATTTCGTGTCAACCGCCTCCGCAGCAAACACCTGGCGAGCGTCTCCGCTACATCCGCCGAGCGGCGACCGGGCGACGACGGCGACCCGCGACGATTTAGATCGTCGAGACAATCACGTTGTACGGCGGTGGTATCCAGTGCCAGTTCACCCGCCGATAGAACAGCGATTTGACTGTACGGCGGTGGTAGACCTCTTAGGCTGCGACTTATGCCTCGCCTGGTTGGCGGCCGGACCGCCAGTGACATGCCCGGACTGGATATCGCCGAGCAGAAGTCGTGGCAGAACTACTTGAATGCCGCCCTGCGAATGTACGCCGTCTTGAATATCCAGATGCTCGAGAAGCACCAGTTGCCGCTCAGCGACGTGCGATTGCTACACGTGCTGAACAACTTCCCCGACGGCACGGCACGCATGCGAGAACTGGCCGAAGCACTGCCGGCACCGGGCAGCCGCTTGACGAGGCAAACGCGCCGCCTCGAAGCCCGGGGACTTCTGCGTCGCGGAGCCACCCCGGATGACGGACGCGGCGTGGCGGCCACTATCACCGACGAGGGCAGAGCGGTGGCCGAAGAGGCAACAGTCAGCTACGCCCAGGAGGTCCGAACGAACTTCATCGGCCGGCTTTCACGGTCGCAAATCGCTGCGATGGATAACGGCTGCCGACGGATCACCCAGTCACTCAAGACGCCTCTGGCCCTTGATGAATCCTGATTGCTGCGAACTTTCCGACCCTAATCCAGGTAGTCGCACCGCACGAAGCCACCAGCGTTCGCTGGGCCGATAACGATCGGACGAATGTGGGAACGCACCGCGAATTCGTTGCCCGCCACGAACAGCGATGAAATGTCGAGTCGCTGGGCGACTTTGTCGCGCAGAGCTTTCTGCCATATCGTCCATCGCTGACGAGGTGGGCGGGAGCTAGTCGGGAAGATTCCGCACGTGCAGGTGAAGAAGGCGACTCTGCGCGCGATGCGGATTTCTCGTTCAACCATCGTGAGCAGCTGCCTTGCTGCGCTGAGTGGGTCAATCATCGAACACTTGCCGATCTCCTTCAACAACCGCACCGACACCAAACTTTGAGAGCCCAGCCAGAACATACATCGCAGCAAAACGTTTGCAGCCCAGTGTCTGTGGCACGTCAGTGCAGTCCTGGCGGGCATCCCCCTAGCGACGCTCAAGGGGTGGTCAACCGCTAGAGGGATGCCCATGCTGCGGTGTGTCACCGGATCACAAGTGCGGATCCACAGCAGCGCGTCACGGTCATGCGGAAAGCACGACCCCAGCAGCACAACCGGTTTCGTCGACGACGCAGCCGGTACCTCTCGGTAGGCGCCGGGGACGACGCTGACCTGACGAGCGTTGAAAGTACCCGAGGCTGCCTCGTGCAGCCAGACGTTTGCAGGTAAATCGATGAAATCGCCTCGTTCGCAGGTAAACCCGGCAATGGGTCTAGTACGCCAGAATCGCTGCTCGGAGGCCTACCGATGGGCGTAGGAGCTAACTGAGCGCCGGTATGTGCGTGCTTCAAGCCGAAATTACCTCGCCCCTAGAACAGCGGCGCGTTCTACAACAGCGTCGAGCTCGCCCGCCCGGCCCGCGGTGCTTGCGATCTCGTATACCGAATTAGCTTGTTGCACTGCGTTTCAGCGGCGCCCCGATCCGGTTGCATCGCTCCTGCATGGCGCCAATTTGAGCCCGCGACAAAGAGTCCAGGAAGACGGCCCGCACGTTTTGGGCGTACGTCGTCGTGGCTCGATCCGCCATCAGCCGGCCCGCGGCCGTGATGATGACGAACACCCCCCGGCGATCCTCGGAGCTGACACAGCGTTGCACCAAACCCTGAGTTTCCAGACGACGTGCTTGTCGCGTCAGTCGGCACGGCAACAATTGCAGCGCCGCAGCCAAATCGCCCATGCGGGCACGGCCGGCGGGGCTCTCTCTCAATGCTTGCAGCATTCGCAGATCCGCCAGTGGCAACTGGTGAGCGCTGATCAGTCGCCGATTCAATGTCGCGTACACGCGAAGCGTGGCGGTGAGGTAGTTCTGCCACGAACTTTGTTCAGCGAGGTCTAGTCCAGGGATTCCGCCCGCGGTACGGCCTCCGATGCGCGAATTCATGTCACCCTCTTCCAGTCGGCCTGATACCACATCAAACACGTTGTGTCCGAATGGGAATCGTGATCGCCAGTGCCCCCGGATTGAGAATTTACGGCCTAGAAGACCCGCTCAGGATCCTCTGCGCCAGCCAACGGAATGCTGATCCGCCGACAACAGTCGCCCATTGCGATCATCTGATTGCGCGACATTTGGTTAAGGTAATACTTGCGGATCTGCCGCCCGTACGTGTGGGCGGCGGGTTTGACACGTATCAGGCCACTACGTGTGATGCTCGCGATCACCACACGCCCATCGTCTGCGCTACGGCTGCGACTAACCAATCCATCGGCTTCAAGCCGTTGAACCTGCTGGGTCACCCGACTGGGTCCTACCACCAGCGTCTGCGCCAAGTCACCCATCCGTGCCGACCCACCCCGCGACTTGGCGAGGACATCCAGCACCAGGAAATCGAACATCGTGAGCCGGTGGGCGGTCATCAGTCGGCGGTTCAACGTCTCGAGGAGACGCGTCGAGGATTCCAGAAACATTTGCCAGCAGCTGCGCTCGATCTCGTCGAGCCCAGGCAACTGATCCGATGACGGCACAGTTTCCGTCTCGGTCGCGACGGCCGACGATAACCAGTGATGCTCCAGTGGGGCAGGCGAGGCGACAGAAGCGTCAATGACTGTCATGAGTCCACCAACCAAAACAGGCAGCCAGCAAATCCTTTGGCCACAACAATCCGCTGCTCATTGGCCCTCCAATCCGGGCGGTGGAGAATTACCGTTTTGAAATACTTTCTTGTCGGTCGAAACTACTCACCGGTAACGTTCTTAGAACACGTTCTATAGCGGACTTCTCATAGCCTTGACACGATGATTCGATCGTAATCCTATGTTCAACGTGTGTAAAGAGGTTTCATATTCGTTTGCTATCGTCTTGCGCGAGGCGATATGGTCTAGCCTCTGTCGCTCAGGATATTCACAGCAAAATCTAAGTTCAAAGACCTGTTAAGACTGCCGTCCTCGGGCCATATCGACCCCAGTTCGTGGTTGCCCCGCCGCCGCCGGATGAATTGTCGGGCAAACGCACATTACGTCCAATTGTCGGTATGTAACGTGACAGAAGCTCATCGCCTCCATTGCGTATGCGTTGCGAGTCCGCCAGTAAAGACGGGCCCGGCCGCAACGGAGAAGACGCGAACGTCCACTTCAAGCGTGGAGCGTGGAGCGTCGCGTCGGCGTTTTAGCGGACCCTTTTGTGTTTGCTGCAGGGGTCGTCCCGCAACCTCGCCTATAGGACGACGGGTTCCCCGCGACGCTGCATGCCAGCAGCCAACCGCAGCACCATGTCGGTGAACAGATTGTCCGTGTCGATGAAGTCGTCCATCACCCCAGTCATTTCCAGCATCACAAACCCGTGCAAAGCCGACCAGAATTCCAACGCAGCAGGAAAGGCCTGCTCTAGGTCGAGGCCGTAGGAGGACAACACCGCCATGACCGGAACGGCCGCGCCCTTGGTGGCAGCAGTGAATTCCGGATCGTCGCCACCGGCCAGCGGCATTCGGGTAAACGCCGAATACCGGCCCGGGTGATGGCGGGCGTAGCTACGGTATGCGCCGGCCATGAACAACACGGCGTCGTCACCAACCCGGCCCTCAGCAGCCCGGCCGAGCATTGTGATGATGTCGCCGATCACCCGCACCCGCACCGTGCGACGCAGGTCATCCAGACTTTGGACGTGGTTGTACAGGGACGGACCTTTGGTTCCCAAATGGGCAGCTAATGCGTTGACTGTCAGCGCATCCCAGCCTTCCCGATCCAGAAAGGAAAGCGCGGAGTTGATGACGAACTCGCGGTTCAGCTTTGCCGGGCGCGCGGCAGACCCGCCCACTGCCCGCAATCGACGACCAGGTGCTCGCGGCTCAGCTGCCATGGCAACGTCCTTCGGTTCGCGATGTATCGGCCGTCCCCAAGAACTCTAGATCAAAAAGATGCCGTACAGCGCGGATAACCTGGAATTTCACCGAACGCGAGGAGTATTACTCCACCCAATATTTGTGTTGCACAACACCGCCGTTCTATAGGAATTTAGAACCCCACTGTTCTATGCCGCAATCCGTTCCACCCATCGGTCGTCGTCGCACCCAAATCTGCGCCCAAATCTGCTCTCTGCGTGCGTAAGTCGCGTAGCACCGTTCGTTTCCGTGTTGAGCCACTGCTCGTCGCGTGTTCTATGCGCTTGTCCGCCGAATTTAGTAGCTATGGAATCAATTAATCGACAACGCTGGTCCGGATCCCGAATGATGCTGGCGGCAAGGATGTCCTATGAAGTCTGCGACGAAGTACGTTTGTTGGATTAGCAGCTCGGATGCGGTCGTCAGCGCCGCCGATGTGGCCGCTGCCCGGCATCGCCACGCCGGACGCATGACACGGGCGGTCCACGGGCGGGTCACCGACGACCGTCTCACCGCCGCGTCAGCGAAGTTCGCGGCAAGCGCGGTAGGACAAATTTAGGACAAATGGCGTTCGCCCCGTCAACATCCGCAAACGACAAACCCGCTCTGAACACCAGTTCAAAGCGGATTTCTGTCGGTGGAGCTAAGGGGATTCGAACCCCTGACCCCCACACTGCCAGTGTGGTGCGCTACCAACTGCGCCATAGCCCCAGAAGACGTGCCCACCGAAGTTACACCACGGCCCGCCTGCCTTCAAAGTCGCTGATCAGAGAGCATCGTCCAGCACCGGTAACGCCTGCACGCATTGCGTCTCGGGTGCGAACATCCAGACCACCGCGGCAGCCATCATGATGAGACCGCTGATCGTGAATCCCCATCCGAAACCGATATGTTCGGCGATCTGAGCCACCGCCGTCGCGCCGACGATCGCGCCCAGATCGGCCATCATCTGAAACGCCGCAACGGCCGTGCCTGCCCGCGCTGCGTTGCCGAGAATGTCGGCGATCGCGGCCTGCTGCGGTGAGGCGAACACCCCCGACGCCGCACCCGCCACACAGGCAGAAACGAGAAAGATCGGCAGCGACGACGACGCGCCCAGCGCGATCGTGGCCACACCTGCAGCCAATAGCCCGCCGATCAATAGCAGGCGTCGACCGATCCGGTCGGACAGATAGCCACTGGGCAGCACCACCGCGACGTTGCCGACCGCGAAAAGCGCCAGAGTCAGGCCGATCATGCGGGGCCCGCGGCCCAACACATCCGAAATGAACAGCGGCACAACCGCCATCCGCAATCCGAACACCGACCAGCCGGTCGCGAAGTTCGACACCAGCGCCGACCGATACGCGCGTTGTCGCAACGCGGCACGCACCGTCACTTCCGCATGGTTTTCCTCACCGGGCATGTGCAGAGTGGATCGCCGCAGGCTGTAGGACACCACGATCGCGGTGAGCATCGTGACTGCTCCGTAGATGAGAAACGGTGCTCGCAGCCCCAAACTCGCTGTGAGACTGCCCATCAGCGGACCCGCGACAAGACCGATCAGAAACGAGCTGGCGAACAGGCCGGCGACCCGCCCGCGCGCGTCGACCGGGCTGATCCGGATCATCAGACCCAACGCGGAGATGAAGAACATCGTCGAGCCGATGCCGCCGATCGCGCGACATACCAACAGTTCCCAGTAGTTCTGCACGAATGCGCAAGCGGCAGTGGAGATCGACCCGACAACCAGTCCGACCAAATACACCGGCCGCTCGCCGAACCGCTGCACCAGCAGCCCGCTGGGCGGCGCGCAGCACAGCCGCATGACCGAGAACATGGTGATCGCGAACGTCACCGAGCCCATGCTCACGCCGAAGGTGCGGGCAAAGGCCGGCAACACCGGCGACACCACGCCGTAGCCGAGCGCCGAGACCACGTTCGCCCCGATCAGCACCCACGCTTCGCGCGGCAGCCTCGTCTTCTCACGCCGCCACGCCGTCAAGCGGGCGCGTGGGGCGACGAGGATCACCCAATGACTTTATCCACAACCTGTTGCGCAGCTCTCTGTACGTCCGATAAGTGATCTGGACCACGGAAAGACTCGGCGTAGATCTTGTACACATCCTCGGTACCGGACGGCCGCGCCGCGAACCAGGCATTCGCCGTCGTCACCTTCAGTCCGCCCAGGGGTGCACCGTTGCCGGGCGCCGCGGTCAGCTTTGCGGTGATCTGCTCCCCCGCCAGCTCGGTGTCGGTCACCTGATCGGCCGACAGCTTGGCCAACCTGGCCTTCTGCTCGCGGTTGGCGGGCGCATCGACCCGGGCGTAGGTCGGTTCGCCGTATTCAGCGGTCAGCTGCCGATAACGCTGTGACGGGGTCTCGCCGGTCACCGCCAGCATCTCCGAGGCCAGCAACGCCAAGGTGATGCCATCTTTGTCGGTGGTCCACACCGAGCCGTCGTGTCGCAGGAACGACGCCCCGGCCGACTCCTCGCCGCCGAAGCCGATCGTGCCGCCGATCAGGCCGTCGACGAACCACTTGAACCCGACCGGCACCTCGACGAGTTTGCGACCGATGCCCTCGACCACCCGATCGATGATCGACGAGCTGACCGCGGTCTTCCCGACGGCGATACCGGCGGGCCAGGACGGCCGGTTGAGGTAGAGGTAATCGATGGCCGCCGCCAGGTAGTGGTTGGGGTTCATCAGTCCCGCGTCGGGAGTCACGATGCCGTGCCGGTCGGAGTCGGCGTCGTTGCCGGTGGCGATCTGATAGTGGTCCCGGCTGGCGATGAGCGAGGCCATCGCGTCCGGCGAGCTGCAGTCCATCCGGATCTTGCCGTCGTGGTCGAGTGTCATGAAACGCCACGTCGCATCGACGAGCGGATTGACGACGGTCAACTCGAGGTTGTGCCGCTCCGCGATCGCGGCCCAGTAATCGACGCTGGCACCGCCGAGCGGGTCGGCGCCGATGCGGACACCGGCTTTGCGGATCACGTCGACGTCGACGACATTCGGCAGATCGGCGACGTAGGCGTCCATGTAGTCGTGGCGTTGGGCGCTATGCAGCGCACGGCTCAACGGCACCCGTTTGACCGGCTCACCGCTGCGCAGAATCTCGTTGGCGCGCTTGGCGATTGCGTTGGTCGCATCGGTGTCGGCCGGCCCCCCGTTGGGCGGGTTGTACTTGAAGCCGCCGTCATAGGGCGGGTTGTGCGACGGCGTCACGACGATTCCGTCGGCGAGAGCCTCGGTCCGCCCCCGGTTGTAGGTGAGGATTGCGTGGCTGACTGCCGGCGTCGGCGTGTAGCGGTCGGCCGAGTCGATCATGGCGACGACGTCGTGCGCGGCGAGCACCTCGAGTGCCGATACCCACGCCGGCTCGGACAGCCCGTGCGTGTCACGCCCGATGAACAGCGGGCCGGTGATGCCGTGAGCGGTGCGGTACTCGACGATGGCCTGGGTGATCGCCAGGATGTGGGCTTCGTTGAACGCGCCGTTCAGCGCCGAGCCGCGATGGCCTGACGTGCCGAACGCCACCTGCTGAGCGACGTCATCGGGATCGGGTTGGATCGCGTAGTACGCGGTGATCAAGTGCGGCAGGTCGACGAGGTCTTCGGGCAGGGCCGGCTGACCGGCGCGTGGGTTGGCCACCATGGCATCATTCTGCCGATCTTCGGTTTCCGCCGCTCGACGGTGCCGCATAAGCTGCGGTGAACAGGCATTGAAACGAAGGGGAATTCGGCGGGTGGCGACGCGCGACTACCGGGAGTTGGCTGCCGTATTCGCCGGCGGGGCGCTGGGCACGCTGGCACGAACGGGTCTGAGCAGCCTGCTGGCCGCCGACCCGACGCGATGGCCCTGGCCGACATTCACCGTCAACATCGTCGGCGCGTTCATGCTGGGCTACTTCACCACGCGACTGCTCGAGCGGATGCCGTTGTCGAGCTATCGCCGGCCGCTGCTCGGAACCGGGGTGTGCGGCGGGTTGACCACGTTCTCGACGATGCAGGTCGAGACGCTCAAGATGATCGAGCACCACCGCTACGGCCTGGCCGCCGGATACACCTGCGCCAGCCTCGTTCTGGGGTTGGTTGCGGTGTATCTGGCGACGGCGTTGGTGCGTCGGGTAGCGCTGCGCTGATGCTGCTTCTGTGGACCGGGGTTCTACTCGCCGGTGGCCTCGGCGCGGTGTTGCGGTTTCTGGTCGACGGCGCGGTCGCCCGCCGGGTCGCGAGGTCGTTCCCGTACGGGACGTTCGTGGTGAACATCAGCGGCGCCGCACTGCTCGGCCTACTGAGCAGCCTGGCGTTGAGCCGCCACCTAGCGCTCGTCGCCGACACCGCGTTCGTCGGCTCCTATACGACGTTCTCCACCTGGATGCTGGAAACCCAGCGGCTCGGTGAAGAGCGTCAGGTCCGCCGCGCCGCCATGAACATCGCGGCCAGCGTCGTAGCGGGCATCGCTGCGGCGCTACTCGGACAATGGATTGCGGGCCGCTTGTGAACCAGCCCTGCCTGAAACTGACCGCCTACTTCGGCGAACGTCAACGTGCCGTGGCCGCCGGGCCCCGGCGCCCCGCTTTCCTGGCCGACGCGGTGCTGGATCTATTTGACACCGGCGAGGTCGCGGCGAGTGTAATGCTGCGCGGCATAGCGGGTTTCGGACCGAGGCACGTGCTGCGCACCGACGAGTCGTTGAGCCTGTCTGAGGATCCGACGGTGGCGATCGCCGCAGTCGACATCGAGTCGAAAATCAACGGCCTGGTCGATGACGTGGTGGCGCTGACCGGCCACGGTCTGGTGACGCTGGAACGAGCGCTCCTGGTCGGTGGCGGCGACGTGATCGCGAACGGCAGCGCCGACAAGATCAAGCTGACGGTCTATGTCGGGCGCCAGGAGCAGATCGGCAAGCTGCCCGCATACCGCGCCGTCTGCGATCTGCTGTATCGACTCGAATTCTCCGGTGGCGCAGTCTTTTTGGGCGTCGACGGCACAGCGCACGGTGAGCGGTACCGGGCCCGCTTCTTCAGCCGCAACGTGGACGTCCCGATGATGATCACCTCGATCGGCACCGCCGCGCAGGTCTCGGCCGCGGTCGCCGAGCTCGGCGCCGCCGTCACGAACCCGTTGCTGACCGTCGAGCGGGTGCGGTTGTGCAAGCGAGGCGGCGAGTTGTACGCCCGACCGCATCGACTGCCGGACGCCGACGGCCAGGGACGGCCGCTCTGGCAACAGCTGACGGTGCACACCAGCGGCGCCATCGGTCGCGACGGTGTGCCGATCCACCGCGCGCTCGTGAGCCGACTCCTGGACTCCGGCACGGCGCACGGGGCGACCGTGTTACGCGGCGTCTTGGGGTTTCACGGCGATCATAAACCCTACGGAGACAAGCTCTTTCAGCTGACGCGCCGTACCCCAGTGGTGACGACCATCGTCGACACTCCGGGCCGAATAGCACGCAGCTTCGAGATCGTCGACGAGCTCACCGCCGACCACGGGCTGGTCACCAGCGAGATGGTGCCCGCGGTAATCTCGATCGCCGATCACGACCGCGACGGCGACGGCGAGTTGGCCCGCCACGACTACTGAGGACTAGCCGCCTCCGCCGCCTCCGCCGCCGCCCCCGCCATCGCCCTGTCCGTAGCTGTTGTCATCGCTCGGCGCTTGTCTCATCGCGGGCGGCGGTGGCGGTGGCGGAGGTGGCGGCGGGGCCGGGCTCGAATACGCCGGTGCTGCGCGCACGACCGACGGCGAGTCAGCGGACTGCGCACCGAGGCCGACGGCCGCTATCAGCGCACCGGCGCTCATGGACAATGCAAGAGCTCGCTTTGACGCGTTCTTCATGGTGATTCCCTCAATGCTCGCTTCGACGTCGAGTGCGGATACCCACCGGGGCGCGACTCGAACGCCTGCCGTCAACTGAGCGCGGGGATCACTGTGTCCACAAACATCTCGACGGACTTCCACGCCTGATCGAAGGGCATGCCGCCCACCAGTGGGTGCAGCACAATCGGACCATACTCGGGGGTGTCACGCACTTCGGCAATCAGTTGGTCTGGCGTCAGAAATCGGTATCGCCCTGATGAGCGCACTTCGTCGAGCGTCTGAACCCCGGGCAGGTGCATCAACGAGCGTTGATCGGCCGACCATCCGCCGTACGTGACGGCTTCCCAGAGAATGTGCTCACCGAGTTCGGCCCAAGCCCGGTCCGGATCCTCGTGCAGATAGATCATCCCGCGGTTGACCGGACCCGGCATGATGATCAGCGGCCTGATGTCGGCTTCGGCGCACAGTTCGCGATACAGCGCGGCGACGTCGGGTAGGTGATCGGCCAGGCTCAGCGGTAGGCGGTAACGCGCCGCCCGCCGCGCCGTCGCGAGCGACCCTCCCCCTACGTAGAGCGGCGGGTGCGGCCGCGTCCAGGTGCCGGCGCAGACTCCGTGTTCGGCCTCAGCACCCGACCACACCGACAGCATTCGTTCGATCAGGCCGTCCATCAGTGCGCCGCGCTGGCTGAAATCGGCTCCCAGCGAGTCGTATTCGACGGTGCGGTAGCCCAGTCCGACCGTGGTGTGTAGTCGGCCGCGGCTCATGGTGTCGACCAGTGCGATGTCTTCGGCGAGCCGCACCGGATTCCACAGCGGCCCCAGCGCGCAGTCCACACTGGCGATCAGCGTCGAGGTCCGCGCCAGGAACATCGCCGCCGCCAGAATCGGATTGGAACTCCAGCCCTGCCCCGTCGCGTGATGCTCGTCGACACTGACGGTGATGATGCCCCGCGATTCGCCCCACTGCGCCAATTCGAGTGCCGCACGGATCAGTTCGCTCTGTCTGCGTGGCTCACCGTGCGGCGAGGCGAAGTTGAAGCGCAGCACCGGCAGCAGCATGTCCGGGCTCCGCTCAGGCGTCGGCCGCCGGCGCCGCCGACTGCAGGAAAGCGGGAAAGTCCGGGAACAACGCGCGGTCGACGATCTCGATGCGGGTGCCGAACGCGTCGATGTAGTAGGCGAATAGCGCGAGCTCCGGCGGGGAGACGTCTGCGGTCGCTTCGAAGGCGAAGCCGTTGGCTTCCAGCAGTCGCGCACTCTCGGCGAGATCGTCGGTGAAATACCCGAGGTGATGCACCGAGTTTCCTGCCGCCGCGGTCCACGGGCTTTCGGGCACTTGCTGGATCAGCTCCAAGTGCGGACTCTGCAACGAGTAGACGAATGTCGAAGTGAGCTCCCGGCTTCCGTTAACGGTGCGGAACGGCAGCGTATAGGTCAGTGGTGTGATCCAGGTGTAGCCGGCCAACGCGGTGAGCCGTTCCATCGCAACGTCGAGGTCGGGGACGACGATGCCGGTGTGATAGTAATCCTCAGGGCGTAATGCGAATGTCATTGTCTTCCTTCCGATCTCAGACACAGTCCGAAGCACCGTCGACGACGATGACCGCGCCGCTGGTGTAGCTGCATTGTTCGGTGCACAGAAATGCCACGGTGGGTGCGATCTCTGCGACGGATCCGAAGCGTCGCAGCGGAATGTGCGCCAATTCGGAGTCGACGATCTCTTGCACGCCCTGCATCGGCGCGGTCATCGGCGTGTCGACCGCACCGGGCGCCACCGCATTCACCCGAATCCCCTTGGCGGCCCACTTGACTGCCAGATTGCGGGTGATGTTCACGATTCCGGCCTTCGCCGCACCGTAGCCAGGCACCAGTGCCACGGATCGCAGCGCCGACATCGAGGCCAGGTTGACCACGCTGGCGCCTCCGGCCGCGGTCGAGGCCCGCAGCGCGCGATACAGGCCGACGGTCAGCCGGTACGGGCCGGTCAGGTTCAGTGTCACCGACGCCTCGAATCCATCCGGTTTCGACTCATCAAGCCCGCCTGGGAAATTCGCGCCCGCATTGTTGACCAGGACATCGAGCTCGGTGAAGCTGCGGGCCAGGGCGTCCACCGAGTCGTGCTCGGTGATCCGGAGCTGGTGATAGTCCATGCCGACCAGGTCGGTGTCATAGTCGCCCGCGCTCGGTTTGGTCCCGGTGACGGTGACCCGCGCTCCGGCATCGCGAAACAACGACGCGGTCGCCAAACCGATACCGCTGGTGCCGCCGGTGATCAGCACCGTGGTGCCGGTGAAGTCGAAACTCACTCGCGCCGTCATGAATAACTCGATATCTGCTCGGTGAGCCAGGCCCGTTCCCAGAAGTTCGTGGTGTCCGCCAACAGCGTCTCGTGGGCGCGCCTCAGCACCTCGCGCGCCCCAGGATGGTCGACCAGCTCTGCCAGATGAATGGCGTGCAGCGGGCGGCCCGCTTCGAGGTGTTGGCCCGCACGCTGCACGATCGCGTCGGCGCCGGCGAGTTCGACGACGTCGGCGCTCACGGCATCGAAGCCGATCGGATACAGCTCGGTGGTGGATCGGTGGTGAAACCAGCCCGAGTAGTTCTCCCACACTGCCCGCACATCCCAGGACACCTTCCCATAGCCTTGACCCACTTCGTATTCCGCGGGCAACGTGATCTCGCGCATCAACGTGCGCACATCCTTGCCGGCGTTCATGCCGGCCACCGTCTGGTCGTGGATGTACCTGATGGCCTCGCGCAGCCGGGTCAGCTCGGCATCGATCCGCGTCTGCCCTGAGATCGGCTCGAAATGACCGGTCACCAGGAGTTCGGCTTGTAGCTCGCGAACGCGTTCGACCGATGCGATCGCGGTCAGCGCGTCGCGGTAGCGGTCGCCGCGCATCGTGACCAGGTTAGGAATGTGCCCGAAGATCGGACCGAAGGTGTTCCCGCACAGACAGATCCGCTCATCGGGCAACCACACGACCAACGAGTCGTTGGTCTCTCCGCCGGGCACGGCGATCAGTTCCATCCGGCGACCGCCGACCTCGAGAGCCAGCGTGTCGACGAAGTCGAGGTCGACGGACGGGACGCTCTGACCCGCGAGACGCTTGGTGCCGAGTCGGCGCTGGACGGCCGCGATACCGGTCGCCAGAGTGTCCTTGAAGGCGAACGCGCTGCGGTTGGCCCGGTAGGGAATGAGCCGTTCGTTGTCGTCCCGCCACAACGTCCAGTTGGCTTGTGCGACAACCGTTGTATCCGGATCTCGCACGCTGTCCAGACCGCCGACGTGGTCGACATGGCCCTGCGTGAAGATGATGTAGCGCACCGGCGAGGAATCCACCGCATCGAAGTTGGCGCGGTGCACCGGGCCCTCGAAGCCCATCCCGGTGTTGACGATCACCCGACCCTCGTCGGTGGTCAGCAGGTAGGAATTCGACAGCCCCGGCGAGCACCACAACCCCGGGGCGAGCTGCTCGGCCCGGTCGGCGGACGCGGGGCGCAGACCGTCCGCGCCGGGGCGGCTGCGATAGATCGGCTCGAAGTCGGGGGTGCCCATCGCCACGTTCTCCTAGTTCTCCGGCCGGACGTCGAACCGGTCGAAATAAAAGTCGAACCGCTCGCGCAACGCGTCCGCCGAGATACCGAAGTGACGTTGCAGGTCGTAGCGGATCTGCCCGTGTTTTCCACGCGGATTGGCGTCCAGGTAGTCCTGGAAGCGGCGGCGCACCTTCGGCGTCAGGTCGACGCCGCCGCGCCGGTAAAGCTCGTCAAGCAAAGGCATTTCGTTGCCGTTGAGGTGATGAAAGCTGACGTCGATACTGCGTTCGCCGGACACCAGGTCACGATCGCGCACACACGCGCCGAGCAGCCGGCGGACGCGGTCACTCCAGTAATCCAGCAGCCAGGCCGGGTCGATGGCGGTCCGCCGCAATCGATCGGAGTAGGCCATCATCGTGATCGCCGACTGGATCACCGCGACGGGATCTCGGTGCGTGAAAACCACTGTCGCATCGGGGAATGTCTCGATCAGCGGACCGAGTTGCTCGCAGTGCTGCGGGCTTTTCAGGATCCAGGTTCGCGGGCCCCGCAGAAATGTCAGCGCCTGCAGGACCTTCCTCATGTAAGCGTAATGCCGGCGCTGGTCCAGGCTCAGGTAGTAGTCCCGCCAATCCGGCACGCGCGCATGCCATTCGAGCACATAGCCGGCCAGATCGAGGTCGAGCAGTTCGACCTCTTCCTCGATCGCCTCCGGGAACCGGTCGTGCATGGCGGCCACCACCGGGGCGCTGGCCATCAGCGCCTCGTGCTCGGCTTTGGCTCGCGCGAATCTTGGGTCGACGCCGAAGATGTCCGGCCCGTCACCGGCGGCCGGGATCGGCTCCTGGCTCTCCCAGTACGGGAGTGCACGTCGTCGCGGGTCGGACGCGATCAGGTTGACCAGATGTGTGGTCCCCGAGCGCGGCATCCCGACGACGATGAACGGCTGCTCGATGTCGATCGACTCGATTTCGGGGTATCGCTTGAGAAGTTCGGTCAGCGACAGCCGGTTGCGCAGCAGGCGGACCACCCGTTGCCGCAGCGAGGAGCGGGTGAGCTGAGTCAGACCGTGGTCGGCTTCGATCGCCGCGACGTGCGCCGCCAGCCGGTCGCTGAACCCATCGCTGTCGTCGAGGTCGTCGCCGACACCGGCCTGCCTGATCGCCTCGGCGAGCATCCTGTCGATACCGAAGTCGACAGGCCTGGCCTCGGTGTACTCCAGGATCTGCCGCTGTATGTCGGTGAGCCGCGGCGACGTCAGATCGTCGAAGTCGATCGCGGCGCTGCCCACAGCGGCACTCTAGGCGGTCAGGGTGGTGATCCGCCGGATTACTTCGTCGCGACCGAGGGTGCGCGCGATCTCGAACATGTCGGGGCTCTTGGTCGACCCGGTCAGCGCGACCCGGATCAGCTGTGAGGCTTCGCGGATCGAGCCGGGATAACCGTCCGGATTCTGCTTGTACTCCTTGGCGTTTCGGGCGAAACCGAACTTCTCGGCCAGATCCCGCACCTGCTGAAACCACTGCGCCGAGTCGTCGAGATCGCGATAGGTCGCCACGAAGTCGCCGGCGAAAGACCGCACGAGCTCTGTCGGCAGTCCCAATTGCGCATCGTCAGCGCCGACGAGCGTGAACAGATCCGCGAAGAAGAATCCATACGCTGACCGGAAATCCGACCATTTGCGCAGGTCTTTCCGCGGATTGGGGACACCGTCGCGTTCGACCGCCAAGGCGGCCAGCGCCAAGTCCGGGTGGGCTTCGATGACGCGGCCCAGCTCAGGATCGAACTCCGCGGCCCACACCGTCACAGCCGCCACAATCTCTGGCCCGCTGAGCGTCGCGATGTGATCGGCGCTGATGTCTTCCAGCTTCACCAGATCCACCAACGGGCCGGCGCCACCGCACTCGGCCAGTGAGATCGGCGCGGCGAGAGCTTCCGGCAGCGGCATTTCCGCCAGCCGGCCGTTGGCCAGTCCGCGCAGGTAATACAGCACCGCCTCGGCGGGGTAACCCGACTTGATGTAGAAGTCGACGTCGGCTTCGGGGTCTTTGCGTTTGGAGAGTTTGCGCTTGCCGCCCGGGATCTGCTTCATCAGCAGCGCGATGTGCGCGTAGGTCGGCGGCTCGAACTGCAGCGCCTCGAAAAGTTGGAGATGCAGCGATGTCGAGGACAGCCACTCCTCGCCGCGGATCACCAGATTGCACCGCATCAAGTGATCGTCTACGGCGTGGGCGAAGTGATAGGTCGGCAATTGAATGGCCGCCGACGATTTGAGGATGACGACGTCGTTGTAGTTGGCCTCCATGGAGATTTCGCCGCGGATCGCGTCGGTGAACGTTGTCCGCCCTTCGGTGCGGCCGGGTGAGCGGTAGCGCACCACGTACGGCGTCCCTTTTTCCAGCTGCTCACGCACCGCCGCGTCGTCGGCGTCACGCCAGATCGCCCACTCGCCGTAATAGCCGGTGGGTCGCTTGAGCTGCTGCTGGCGGGTGCGGATCTCGGCGAGCTCCTCGGAGGTGGCAAAGCACAGGTAGGCCTTGCCGGCGCGCAGCATCTCGCGCGCGTAGGTCAGGTAGATGGTTGCCCGCTGCGACTGACGGTAGGGCCCGTAGTCGCCGGTTCCCTCTCCCTCGTCGGGAATGACCCCGAAATAGGCGAATGCCCGCTCGAACTGCGCGTAGGCGCCTTGCACTTCGCGCGACTGATCGGTGTCCTCGACGCGGACGAAGTAGCGGCCGGCGCTCTCATGCGCGACCGAACGGTCGATCATCGCGGCGTAGATGCCGCCGAGGTGGATGAAGCCGGTCGGCGAGGGCGCGAGCCGAGTCACCTGAGCGTCAGCGGGCAGGTCGCGCGGTGGATAGCGCTGTTCCCACTCGCCCGGTTCGGGCAGATCGGCGGGAAAGAGGTTGTCGACCTCGTGGGGCTCCAGCATTGGCGGTGAGGGCTCCTATCGGGATGGCATCTCGATGCTAGTCACCGTCCGTAGGGTGGATGACGTGAGCGTTGCACCCGATACCTTCGTCGCGCTGCAGGACCGCTTCTTCCGCGACCTGCCCGAGCTGGGTGTCCGCTGGCAGGCCGAGACGTTTCCCGATCCCAGGTTGCTGGCATTCAACGAGCCGCTGGCCGAACAGTTGGGCCTCGACGCTGCCTGGCTGCGCGGTCCGGACGGGTTGCGATTCCTGATCGGTGCCCTGGTACCTGATGGTGCTGCGCCGGTCGCCCAGGCCTACGCGGGACATCAGTTCGGCGGCTACGTTCCGCGGCTGGGTGACGGTCGCGCACTACTGCTCGGTGAGCTCGCCGATGCCGACGGGCGTCTTCGTGACATCCACCTCAAAGGCTCGGGGCGCACACCGTTCGCCCGCGGCGGCGACGGTCTGGCGGCGGTGGGTCCGATGCTGCGCGAGTACGTGATCAGTGAGGCGATGCACGCACTCGGTGTCCCGACGACGCGATCCCTCGCTGTGGTGGCCACCGGACGTCCGGTGCAACGCGAAACCCTGCTGCCCGGTGCCGTGCTCACCCGGGTCGCCGCCAGCCACCTGCGGGTGGGCAGCTTTCAATATGCTTCGGCCACAGGCGATCTCGATCTACTTCGCCGGCTGGCCGACCACGCGATCGCCCGACACTATCCCGGTGCCGCGATGACCCATCACCCGTATCTGGCGCTGTTCGAGTCGGTCGCCGCCGTCCAGGGATCGCTGGTGGCCCGGTGGATGCTGATCGGCTTCATCCACGGTGTGATGAACACCGACAACATGACGATCTCCGGCGAGACGATCGACTACGGACCGTGTGCCTTCATGGAGGCCTACGACCCCGACACGGTGTTCAGTTCGATCGACCAGTGGGGCCGCTACGCCTACGACAACCAGCCCGTCGTCGCGGCATGGAACCTCGCCCGGTTCGCCGAAGCGCTCCTCCCGCTGCTCGCCGACAACGTCGACGAGGGCGTCGCACTCGCCGAAAAAGCGTTCGGTGTATATCGCGCCCAGTACGACGAGACGTGGACGTCCGGGATGCGCGCCAAACTCGGTCTGCCCGGCATCGACGCGCAGACCGTCACGACGCTGGTCGACGACGTGCTGGCCCTGCTGAAGGAAAGCCGGGTCGACTACACGTCATTCTTCCGCGGCCTGGGCCAGGCGGCCCGCGACGACCGCGAACCCACGCGGGGGTTGTTCATCAACCTCGCGGGCATCGACGACTGGCTGGCGCGCTGGCGGGCCCTGGACCCTGATGCGACGCTGATGGACCTCAACAACCCGATCTACATTCCGCGGAACCACCTCGTCGAGGAAGCGCTCACCGCGGCGACCGACGGCCATCTCGATCCGCTCCACCAGTTGCTTGCCGCGGTGACAGCGCCCTTCGACGAACGGCCGGGTCTGGATCGCTACGCCGCGGCGGCGCCCGAGGATTTCGGCGACTACCAGACGTTCTGCGGCACCTAGTAGCCGGGCACGGCCGCAAGCTGCCTGGCGGCGGCCTGCAGTATCGAGCCGGCGGTCAAGAATGCGGGTTTGTCGCGGTCCGCAGGGGTGATGGGCAGGCCGGCAGCGCGGCGAAGCACCATCAGGGCCAGTCCGCTGTACGTCGCGTACGGGATGATCAGCAGGTTGACGCGTGCCTCCACGCCGTTGACGGTCATCACGTGCTGGGGTTTGTGCTCCCACCCCGGCCAGTTGAAGTCAGGTGGTCGTTGCAGCGGCGGCCAGTTGACGTTGATGGAGGTGATGTCGCCCAGCAACGGGGCCAGCGCTGCGACGAGGTTCGGTAGTTCATTGGTCATGCGGTCCACACGCGGCCACCACGCCCCGTCGATGTCCCCGCCCAATTCGTGAGAAACGGAGACCCGGATCGGATTTGCCGAGCGTCGATCGGTCATCCGACGACTAAGCGGTCTGCGAGCAAAGCGTGGGTGTTCAATGGAATTCCTTCACTCCTGGTTTGCCTGCCCGCCGTCGCGGGAGGCAGAGGAATTCCATTGCCTGTGAGTGCCATCCGCTTGAATAGCCGAGGACCACCGCATGACAACGAAACGGCTCACCGTTGACGGTACGCCTCTAGCGGTCGTTTGGTTAACCCAGGGACCGAAAGACGGCACCGCGTAACGCCCGATCGCGGGTACAATGGTGGAAACATCTTTAAGGAAACAGTGGCCATACAGAATTGGTGCGACGCACCTGAGATCCACCCGTCGGACATCCGCGTCGGCGACATTATCGGAACGCTGCGCGAAACCACCTTGCGCTACACAGTGAAGATGATCAGCGTGCCGAACTCATCTCCGCGGCGGTGGACATTCTTCGGCCGCGACGACAGGGGCTCAGAGTACGCAAAAGCCTTCGGCGAAAACGATTTAGTTCGTCGGTACGCCAAAGCGGGATGACCGGGCCGGTCCGTCACACCTCCTTCTTGTCGGCGGTGTGAACCAGATCCGCCGTCGGGCTTCCAGCCCCAGCCGAGTTGTGATTCGCCGTCAATTTATTCGCTTTGCGAACTCCCTTGTCCAGCAATGCACTCGGTGCGAACTTCTTCAACAGCGTCAATCGGCGCGCCAACGGGCCGGCCGGGTAACGCCGCCTGGGCACCCGACTGGTCGCAGCTTTCACCACGACTTGCGCCACCACCGCGGGGTCATCGCCAGCGTGAATTGACTGCGCGAGAACGCTTTTGATGTGCTCACGTGCCGGTGCGTAGCTTCCGATGGGTGAGTCGGCGTCCGTCGCGTTGGCCTCGAACGACGTGCTGGTGTAACCGGGCTCGACGACCGTCACCCGGACGCCGAACTCACGTGTCTCATGGTCCAGCGACTCCGAATATCCCTCGACCGCGTGCTTGGAGGCGGCGTAGAGCGCGGCGTACGGCGCCGGCAAGAATCCCAGCACGGATCCGACGTTGACGATCCGACCACTGCCCTGCGAGCGCAGGTATGGCAGCACCTCGCGGGTCACCCGCACCAGCCCGAAGAAGTTGGTGTCGAAGAGCTCCTGCGCCTGTGCGGTCGAACTCTCCTCCGCGGCGCCGATGACCCCGAACCCGGCGTTGTTGACCACGATGTCGATGCGACCGGCCCGCTGAACGATCGTCGACACGGCGTCGGTGACCGATGCGGCGTCGGTGACGTCGAGTGATATCAGTTCCACCCCGGCGATGGGCTCGGTGCGCTGCGGATTACGGCTGGTGCCGAAGACTTCGAAGCCCTTGTCCGCGAATGCGCTCGCGATGGCTCGACCGATTCCCGACGAGGCCCCGGTTATCAACACCACAGGCGATCGATGTGTCATGTTCACTCCTAGTAAACCGATAGGTGTACTTCTACTTCCGCGACAGTACAACACTTGACGCACTATGTAAACCGTTCGGTATACTCCTGACATGAACAAGCAGCCCGCGGTGACGAAGGGTGGTCGAGGCGCACGCAAGCGCATCCTGGACGCGGCCACAGAGCTGTTCTACCGGGAGGGCATCAACGCCACGGGTGTCGAGCGACTCGCCGCACAGGCGTCAGTATCCAAACGTACGCTCTACCAACACTTCCCGAGTAAGGCAGCGGTGGTGGAGGAATACCTGCACGGTATGGAGCAACGCGTCGCCGACACCGTGATCAATGCCGATGACGACCAGACCCCGCGTCAGCGTCTGCTTGCCGCTTTCGACGGCCATGTCGCGCCCGGCGAGACTTTTCGGGGGTGTCCGTTCCACAACGCGGCCGTCGAGTCGGCCGGAACGATGCCCGAGGTGCAGGACATCGTCAGGACGTCCAAGCTCGGCTTCGCCGACTGGCTCACCGAATTGGCCGGTCAGGCAGGGGCCGCGGATCCGCGACAACTCGGCAACCAGCTTGCCGTGCTGTATGAGGGCGCCGGTGCGCTGGCGACCTCACTGGATGACCCCGCCCCGTGGGCTCGTGCGAAGAAGGCAGCCGAGGTGCTGATCGACCACGCCCTCGGCTAACGAGCGCCGCGCACCAATCGGCCGGGGCGTGCTCCGGTGTCGACACCGGCGCGTCGGGTCACGACACCGTTGACGATCGTCGCGTCGTAGCCGGAGGCGCCTTGAATCAGCCGCTTCCCGCCGGCCGGCAGGTCGTAGGCCATCTGAGGTCGATGCAGGGTGATCGCATCCATGTCGATCACGTTGACGTCAGCCCGTTTTCCGATCTCCACGACACCGCGATCGGACAGCCCGAACAGCTGCGCGGTGTCATACGACTGCTTGCGGATGACGTACTCCAGCGGCAGCGTGTCACCGCGGCGACGGTCGCGCGCCCAATGTGTGAGCAGGAACGTGGGAAACGATGCGTCACAGATCATCCCGCAGTGCGCGCCGCCGTCGGACAGTCCCACCACGCCGGCGGGATGAGTGAGCATCTCGCGAATCGCATCGTGATTGCCGTAGGCGTAGTTGTAGAACGGCAACATCAGCATCGACGTGGCGTCGTGCTCGAGCATCAGGTCATAAAGCGTGGACAGCGGGTCCTCGCCGCGTTCGGCGGCGATCTTCTCCACCGTGCGCTCGTCGGTCGGCTCGTAATCGGGCGGATCCCCCATCGCGTAGGTACGCCCAAGCGCGTACTGGGCGAGCGCAAACATGTTGTCGAACAACAGATTCGGGTCCGGCGGCAGATCGTCCTCGGACAGGATCGCCGCCTTGACCGCAGGCTCGGCCAGGCGCTGGGCAAGCTCCTCGCGCGTGTGTTCGGCCTTCAGCCGGCGGAAGGTCGGGCGGTGGGTGAACGCGTGATGCCCGTCGAAGCCGAACAACATGCCGAACGGTCGCGCGGCAATCTGGGGATACAACCGGCTGCCCGCCGCGTGCGCGGCCGCCGAGATGTCGAGTTGCTCGCGCCAGAGGTCGGGAGCGGCGTCGACCTGGATCATGCCGAAGGAAATCGGCCGGTCGATCTCAGCACCGAGCCGCTGCATCCATTCCAGTTCTTTCTTGGGAGCGATGATGTCCTCACCGGCCACGCCCTGTGGCGCCAGCTCGAAGACCGCCTGACCGCCGGCCGCCATCGCCCGGCCGAGGCCGAACAGTTCATCCTCGGCCGCGTAGGTTCCCGGCACCGGCTCGCCGTCGATGGCGCGGTGCCCGAGGGTGCGCGAGGTCGAGAAACCCAGAGCGCCGGCCTCGACTGCCTCGCGTACCAGGCGAGCCATCGCGGCGATGTCGTCCGGGGAGGCGGGCTCGTTACGGGCGCCGCGCTCGCCCATCGCGTAGGCGCGGACCGCGCCGTGCGCCACCTGACTGCCCACGTCGACGGCGAATTGCTGCTTGCCGATGACGTCGAGGTACTCCGGGTAGCTTTCCCAGCCCCACGAGATGCCCTCAGTCAGCGCAGTGCCGGGAATGTCCTCGACACCTTCCATCAGGCCGATCAGCCAGTCTTCGCGACCGGGCCGCACCGGCGCGAAGCCGACACCGCAGTTGCCGGTCACGACAGTGGTCACGCCATGGCCGCTGGACGGCTCGAGCAGGGCGTCCCAGCTGACTTGGCCGTCGTAGTGGGTGTGGATGTCGACAAAGCCGGGCGCGACGATCTTTCCGGTCGCGTCGATGGTCTCCGCGGCATCGCCTTCCAGCGCCGCACCGCCGGGTGCGCGACGCCTGATCTCGACGATCTTGCCGTCTTTGACGGCGATGTCGGCGTCGAATCGGTCCGCGCCGGTGCCGTCCACGACGGTGCCGCCGGTGATTTTGAGATCGAACACGATAACTCCCTTGTCTTCGCAGCCGACCGCTACAGTTGGCAATGTAACACCGTTACAGACGCTTCGGGAGTGCTTCGATGACGACCCACACGACGCCTGAGATTCGGCGCGAGGACGCCATCGGCGCGCCGCCGCAGAGGCCGACTCGGGTGCCGGCCAGCCGGTATTACTCGGCGGCGTTTGCACAGCTCGAGGTCGAACGGATGTGGCCCAAGGTGTGGCAGGTTGCCTGCACCATCGATCACGTCGCCGAGCCCGGCGATTACTTCGAATACCGTTGCGGGCCGCTCTCCGTACTCATCGTGCGCGGCGACGACGGCATGCTGCGCGCCTTTCAGAACGTGTGTCGACACCGCGGCAACTCGCTGTGCTCCGGCGCGGGAACGGACTTGCGCGAACTGCGCTGCGGCTATCACGGCTGGACGTGGGATCTCGCCGGTGTGCTCAGACGAGTCCCGAACCGCAAAGGATTCGGCGCACTGCCTCTTGGCCAGCTGCCGTTGTTCGCCGTCCGCGTCGACACCTGGGAGAGAATGGTTTTCGTCAATCTCGACCTCGACGCACAGCCGCTGGCCGACTATCTGGAGGCGGTGCCGGACGACATCGGCTGGCTCGGGCTGGGCGACTTCCGGTGCTACGCGACCATGACCGTGGACGTCGACGCGAATTGGAAGACGATCGCCGACGGTTTCAGCGAGACGTATCACATCCAGACGCTGCATCCCGAACTACACAGATGCATGGACGATGTCTATGCGCCGCAGACGATTTGGGGACTTACCGGTAAGTCCGAGCAGCTCTACGGTCTAGCAAGCCCGAATCTCAAGGACGCACTCACCGATGCCGAGGTGTGGGACGCCTATGTCTGCACCCAGGGGGCGCTGATGGGGGTCGCCGAGGGCACCCCTTTTCCAGGCGGCGGCCCCGTCATCGACGTGATCGCCGGTCGCATAAAGGATTTCGCCGCCGGCCGCGGAGTCGATCTGAGCTGGGCCGGCACCGATCAGGTGATGCGGCTGCATCAGTACAACATTTTTCCCAACATGACATTGCTGGCCAACGCCGATCACCTGACCGTGCTGGCGTCGCGGCCGGGGCCCGATCCCGACCACGGCGAACTCGTGATGATGCTGTGGATGCGCATGACGCCCGGTGCGCCGCGATGCAAACCCGCCGACGTGCGACTGTCGCCAGATGAGGCCGAGCCGGGTCTGGTTCTGACTCAAGATATTTCGGTGCTGTCCGGACTGCAGCGTGGTCTGCACCAGCCCGGGCTCACGCACATCACACTGTCCAACGAAGAGCGGCGGGTGATCAACATGCACCGAAACCTGGACCGCTATCTGGATTTGCCTGAATCGGAGCGGATTTGCCCATGACACCCGCGGCGCAAGAACCCGTTAGCGCGGAGAAGATCCTCGACACCGCAGCCGGCATGATCGAGCGCCACAGCGTGGAGGCGTTCACCATGCGGGGGCTCGCCGAAGAACTCGGCGTCGCGGTCACGTCGATCTACTGGCATGTCGGGGGCCGCGACAAACTCTTCGACAGCCTGGTCGACCGACTGCTGAGCGAGATGGCCCACCTGCCCGTCGAAGGCGAGACGACGCTGGAATGCATTGCCTCGCTTGCCCGATCGCAGCGCAGGGCGTTGATCGAACGACAGCACCTGCTGGCCATCGCGCACGAGCGCGACTGCACACCCGTGCTGTTCCTGCCGATCCAGCAGACGCTGGCCGGATTGCTGGCGGAGATGGGGGTCACCGGAACCGAGGCCGCGATCGTGTTGCGCGCCGTGCAGGTTCAGGTGATCTCGTCTGCCGTGATGCAGTTCTCGGCGGTGCGCGGGGCCAAACACGAGGAGGAGGATCCCTCGCTGTGGGACGACGACTGGCCCGATCGGGAACTGGTGCAGGCGCTGCAGTCCCCCACTGATTACGACGCGCTCTTCGAGTACGGGCTCAGCGCCCTACTGGCGACGCTGCCGGGCTAGACGTCCAGCAGGAAGTCAGCGACGATGCCGGCCATGTCGTCGATCGCGGCGCGCGGGATCACCTCGAAGCCGTGCGTGCTCAGCGTCGGCAGGCAGAGCAGGCCCGCGCGCGGAGTCAGGCCGCTGGCCTTGGAGTGCGATGCGTCGGACATGAACGCGCCCAGCGTCGCCGGTTGGGGCGCCAGCCCGCGAGCGGTCGCGATGCTCATCAGTCGATCAGCGACGTCTTTGTCGTACACGCACAACGCGTCGCTGTAGCCGATGATCGGTCCGCCGGTGACCGTCGTCGCGTACTCCCGCTCGGTGGGCCCGACATCCAGGGCAATAGTGAGGGTGCCGGGCAGGGTCGCGCTGGCGTACGTGCCGCCGACCCCACCGATCTCCTCGTTGGTGGTGAAGACGAGATACACGTCCTGCGGCGGCCGTCGGCCGCGGTCGTGCAGTTGGCGGGCGGCGCCCAGCAGCGCGGTCACCGCGGCGCGGTCGTCCATGAAGTAGGCGCCGATGTAGTCGCCGAACTCGACGAGGTCTCGCTTGCTGCGGTCCACGCAGACCCGTGTGCCGGCGTGCACCCCGGCGGCGGCGAGTTCGTCAGGGGTGCGACCGGTGAAGACGTAGACGTGTTGCCAGTCGAGCGCACGATCACCCTGGTCGGGTTTGGTCTCCCAGATCCGCGGACTCTCTTGAGTGGTGTGCTCGGAGCCCAGCGTCAGCACCGCGGTCAGCGTCTGCTGGTTACCCAGCAGCGCGACCGGCCCGAGTCCGAAGTTGCCGGGGTACATCACCCCGAGCTGCGTCATGTGTAGCGTGCCGTCCGGCTCGACGCGCTTGACCAACATCGACAGTTCGTCCATGTGGGCCAGCACCCGGGTGGCGGCGCCCCCGGCAATCGAACCCGAACGGTGCCGGTGGTCGCGCAACTCGCCATCATCGGTACCGATGTAGCCAATCAGATTGCCGGCGTCGTCGGTCCACATGTCGTCGACCCAGGGTTCCAGCTCGCGGGCACAGACCGTGCGCACCGCGTCTTCCTGGCCGCATGGCCCGTAGGTCCACAGCAGCTCCTGTAAAAGGCGCTCGGTCGGATCAAGGTCACGTTGCCCCATCTGGTCCTCTCCCGTCAGTGGCAACCGTAGCGACCCGCCGCCACGCCACGAGTCGGGGTGGTTTGCCGGGTTGGCAGAAGTGGTAGCCGCAGGGTTGTCGGTGCGCGATGCTAGGCGCGAGGGCTGCAGCGGCCCACCGGTACGGCGGAAGGATTGCTGTGAACGACGAGCAACTCAACGACATGGCGACGCGCGGCGGCTTCATCGCCGCGCTGGATCAAAGCGGTGGCAGTACGCCTAAAGCGCTCGCGCTGTATGGCGTTCCGGAGAGCGCCTATGGCAACGACAAGCAGATGTTCGACCTCATCCACGAAATGCGTTCACGGCTGATCTTGAGTCCGAGCTTCACCAGCGAAAAAATTCTGGCCACCATTCTTTTCGAGCAGACGATGGATCGCACCATCAACGGCGAGGACACCGCGGCATTCCTGTGGAAGCAGAAGAACATCGTCCCGTTCGTCAAGGTCGACGAGGGACTTGCCGAAGCCCGATACGGTGTCCAGCTCATGAAACCGATGACGAGAATCGACGCCCTACTGGAACGCGCCGTCGAGAAGGGCGTCTTCGGCACCAAGATGCGCTCGTTCATCCAGGAGCCGAACAAAGGCGGGATCGACGCGATTGTCAGTCAGCAATTCGACAGCGCCGCCAGGATTGCCGAGCATGGGCTGATGCCGATCATCGAACCCGAGGTCAGCATCAAGAGCCCCGACAAGCCGACCGCGGACAGTCTGCTGGTCGAGGCGATTCACGACAAGCTCGACGAGTTGCCGGACGATCGACAGGTCATCCTCAAACTGACCTTGCCTGACCAGGACAATCTCTATGCCTCGCTTATCGACCACCCGCGCGTGCTGCGGGTGGTCGCCCTGTCCGGCGGCTACAGCCTCGACCAGAGCGCGCAGATCCTGGCCTGCAACCATCGCCTGATCGCGAGCTTCTCGCGGGCGCTGACCGAGGGGCTCACCGCCGGCCAGTCCGATGCTGAGTTCAACGAGAAGCTCAAAGCCAACATCGACGAGATTTACGACGCCTCGGTGACCTGACCACCCGAGGCGGTGTCCGACTTTGAATAGACTCATGGTCAATGCCGGAAAGCCGCCACGAGTCTGTTGCGCCTACCCGCACCCTGCGGCTCGCGTCGGGTGACCGTATCGACGCGCACCGGCACGATGACCATCAAATCGTCTACGCCGGCCGCGGCGTGCTGGCAGTCACCACCGATAGCGGATCGTGGGTGGCCCCGGCGACCCGCGCCATCTGGATCCCCGCAGGCACGTTCCACGCGCACCGGGCCTACGGCGAACTCGACCTGCACACCGTCGGTTTGTCCGGGACAGATAACCCGCTCCGGCTCGATACGCCCACGGTTCTGGCCGTCGGCCCCTTGCTGCGTGAGCTGATCGTCGCGTACACGGCTGACGATGCCGACACTCCGGAACGTGGACGGCTCCGTGCGGTGCTGCTCGACCAACTACGAACCTCGCCGCAGCAGCCGCTGCACGTGCCCACTCCGACCGCGCCCCTGCTGCGCGCCGTGTGCGACATCCTGCACGCCGATCCCGGCGACACCCGCACACTCGCCGAGCTCGGCCGCGAAGTCGGCGCCAGCGACCGCAGCCTGTCTCGCTTGTTCCGGCAGGACCTCGGCATGACATTCCCGCAGTGGCGCACCCAATTACGTCTACACCGGGCTCTCGTCCTGCTGGCCGAACGAACGCCGGTGACGACGGTGGCACACCAGTGCGGGTGGTCGTCGGCAAGCGCTTTCATCGAGGTGTTCCGTCGCAGCTTCGGGCATACCCCCGGCACGTCAGCCCGAGCCGAGCGGGCCGAGTTCGACAGCGCGCCAGCCTAACTCGGTTTGTCAGCCCGCCAACGCTGCCGCGACCCGGCCACGTCGATGCGGATGTCGTGGAAGCCTGCCTCGTGCAGTCGCCCGCGCAGATCCGCCGGCCCGACCGGGTTGTAGATGTCGCCGATATGGACAAGCCGGAACGGCAGCGACGGCAGGCGATCGCTGCCGGCGAACACCCCGCCGGGCCGCAGGACCCGAAACGCCTCGGCGAACAGCTGGTCCTGCAACCGGACCGTGGGCACGTGGTGCAACATCGTGAAGCAGACCACCGAGGAAAAGTGCGCGTCCGGTAAGCCGGTGTTCGTGCCGTCACCATGGATGACGCGTGCCCGGTCGCCGCAAAGCCGTTGCAGGCGTTCGGCCATCGGTTGGTCGACTTCGACGGCGGTGACCGACGCGGCCCTGTCGACGAGGGCGCGAAGGGTTGCGCCGTATCCGGGTCCGATTTCCAGTGTCTGCTCGCCCAGTTCAACATCGGCGAGCGCCCACGGCAGCAGGTCGTCGCGGACCATGTCGGCCCAGCCCGCCGAACTGCAGCGCCGCCGGTGCAGCAAGTTCATCGCCATGACATCGCGTCCCTTCCATCGTCTCGAGGTGCACGCTACGAGCCGCAACGGCCTGCTGGCTTCCGATAAACTGCCTTGCTATATCGAAAACCAGCCAACTTGGAAGCCCCTGTCACACCGTTCAAATCTGCCGGAATACATGTGCGTGCAGGCCCGTTGGAGGCCACGTAGAGCGGATGAATTTCCAAGCCAATCCGCGGCGAGAGGTGACTCATGGTGACGTCTGCAGCGATTTGCGAGAACTTGTTGGTGAAAGGCCTCGGTAGGCCAGTCGCTCTCAACGCCATCGACTGGAAGATCAAACACGACAATCCCTCGGCGTCTATTTCTGAGGTGCAACGCGAAACCCTAGAAGTCATCCGCACATTGGTGGACGACGGCTTGTTCAAGCTCGGCGCTGTGCGCAACCACCGGTTCATCGGCTCGAAGCAGTCACTGAACCGCTCGATGCACCGCATTTCCCGCCGCTACGTCGACCACTATGACGATCCGCAGAATTGGATGTTCTCGGCGTGGATGAAGCTGACGAGCAAGGGTCAGCAGCTCGCGCTGTCTCTGGAAGAGCAGGCGTTCGACTCCTACCGGGACAGCTGGGCCGGCAATGGCCGCCGGGAACACAGAGCCCCGCAGGAGATTTCGGCCGAGCTGACGTACTTGCGCGCGCCCCGGTCGCGCAACGACGCCAGGACGGGGATCTGCTCAGCAGGCCGGTCGCCGAGACCTGTCAGCGATCGACCGCTTGCAGGAATCGCCCCGCGTGGAGGTCGGTCCCGAAACCGTCCGCGAATTCTCCTGCACGATAGACGATTTCACCACCCACGATAGTCGCGGTGACGAGGTCGTCATTACGGTTGACCATTCGTTTGACGTCCGGTGCACCCGGGTAGGGCGCCTCGGCGTACGCGGCACTGGAACCGTCGAAGCCGGCGGGATCGATCACCGCGACGTCGGCGCGTTTGCCCTCCGACAGGTAGCCGGCATCGAGGCCGTACCAATCGGCGAGTTCACCGGTGAGCCGGCGCACCGCAGTTTCGACGGGCAGTGACCGGCGATGGTGAACTCGTTCGAGCATGCGGAGTCCGGAGTTGTAGAACGCCATGTTGCGCAGGTGCGCGCCGGAATCGGAGAAGCCGATCTGGACGTTGGGCGAGCGCTGCATTCGGTCCAAGACGTCCTCGCGGTCGTTGGCGACGACGGTACGCCAGCGCAGTCGCGCGCCGTGCTCGACGGCGAGGTCGAGCAGTGCGTCGGCAGGCTCGATTCCGCGGGCGGCGGCGACGTCGGCGAAAGACTTTCCGACGACGCCCGCGTCAGGGCAGGAGACGATCTCGGCGTCGGCGAGATCGCGGGTCCACACCCGCGGGCCGAGATGCTTGGTCATGTCCCTGCGGAATTGGCGGCGGTACGATTCGTCGGCGAGCAGTCGGCCGCGACTCATCTCGTCACGGAAGTTGAGCGCCGCTGAGCCGGAACCGAATTCCTCGAACACGACGAGATCAACACCGTCGGCGTACATCTCGAAGGGCACCGGCAGGTGCTGCCAGCGGAAGTTACCGCCGGCCCGGTTGGTGAGATCCGCGGCCAGCATCGTCAGCCGGGCCGCCTTGCGGTCGGCCTTGACATCAGCCGCCGCGATCAACGTGGTCTTCAGGGGTCGACGGAAGCCTCGGCCGATGCTCTGCGCAAGGTAGCGGGCAACCTCGGCCTGACGCGCGAGATTTGGCGTGCTCTGGTGCACCCGTCCACGCTTGCGCAGGACGCTGTTCAACGCCCCGAACTCCGACCATGTCGCGTAGGTGGAGGGCAGTTGCCGTGCGGGATAACGGGTGCCTTCGAGCTTGGAGAACGAACTGCGCAACGTGGACAGGCCGACGAATCCGGCGTCGAGGGCATCGCTGAGCATCTGCCGCATCTGACCGATCTGCGCCCGGGTGGGCCGGTAGCCGGCATCGACCGACCGACCCAGCCCCAGCACCGCGGCGCGAATGTCGGAGTGGCCGATGAACGCGGCAACGTTCACCCCGAGCGGCAACGAATCCACCGCCTTGACGTATTCGGCTGGGCCGCTCCAGGTTTTACCTTCTTTGATCGCGTCGTGAACGATCTGCCAGGGCAGCGCCTCCACTCGGGCGAACATGTCGGCACAGTCGTCGGCGTCGCTGAACACCGTCGACAGTGAACAGTTGCCCAGCACGATCGAGGTGGTGCCGTGTCGGGCGGACTCACCCAGTCCCGGGCTGAGCAGGACTTCGGCGTCGTAATGGGTGTGCACGTCGATCAGCCCGGGCAGCACCCAGCGGCCGCGGGCGTCGATGGTGCGCGCGCCGTCGGGCAGTTCCGGCGCGATCGCGGCGACCTTGCCGTCCCGGATTCCCACGTCAGCGGTCCGCGGCGCCGCACCCGTTCCGTCGAACACTGTTCCGCCACGAATAACCAGCGCGAAGTCCGCCATCGTTGTCCACCCTTTTCGATACTTTTCGGTATCCAGTCGATACCGTCGAGTATGCTTTTGTCCATGTCGCCTGTCAAGCCTGCACGGACTCGCCCCACTCGCGTCGAAGTCCGCGAGCGAATCCTCGATGCGGCCTCGAAGGTTTTCGCCGCCGAAGGCTTTGCCGGCGCCACCATCGATGCGATCGGTCAGGCCGCGGGATTCACCAAGGGCGCGGTCTACTCGAATTTCGATTCCAAGGACGAACTGTTCCTGGCGCTGCTCGACCGCGAGTTCGAGCTTCGCGGTGCGCAGATCGCCACCGCGCTGGAGAGCGGCGGCGACACCGCGGACGCCGCACGCCATTTGAGTAGGTCGGTCCTGGACTCCGTGCACGATCACGCCGACTATTACGTGCTGTTCGTCGAGTACTGGCTGCGCGCGGTACGCGACCCGCAACTTCGCCAGCGGCTGATCGCCCGCCGTCGCACTGCCGCCGCCGACCAGGCGGCTTACACCGTCGGATCCAGCGCGACCGCCGCGTCCCCGCGGCAACTGGCCGATCTGGCCCAACTCGTCGTCACCGTGAACTTGGGGATCGCCATGGAAGAAGTCCTGCAGCCGGGAATCATCGAACCCGACCTGCTCGCGCAACTGATCACCACCCTGCTGGGATCGGTTGCAGCCCAGAGTGATCCGGATTCGTCGAAATGAGCGACGACGTACAGCCAGTCATCACCGCCGCCGGGCTGGGCGTGGACGGTGAGCACGGACCACTCTTCTCAGGTATTGATCTCACGCTCGGCCCGGGTTTCCAGGCCATCCAGATGCCCGGCGGGCCCGGCCAAACCACTCTCTTGCTGACACTGGCGGGCCGGTTCAAACCCACCCACGGCGCGCTGACCGTTCTCGGCGACACCACGCCGCGGGCCATCCGCAGGCACTGCTCCATCGCGGCGTTCGCCGACATCGATGATCTCGAGGAAGCGGTGACCGTCCAGACGGTGCTCGCCGAGCAACGTCGATGGCTGGCACCGTGGTACGCGCCGATACCCCGGGAGGGCGGGCAGGCAGAGATGGCAGAGGTGTTCGGCGATACTCCCCCGCCGTCGCCCGACACCTACATCGTCGAGTTGTCCGACCTGGAACTGTTTCTGCTGCGGATCACCTTGGCGACGCTGTCGAAGCGTCCGATTCTGGTGGTCGGCGACCTCGAGCAGGTACGCGACAACGCCCGGCGCGCGATCGCGGTGGACCGGCTCGGTGCGATCGCCGCGCAGCGCACTGTCGTCGTCGGAGTGACCAACCCGCTGGGCAGCGAGGCGCCCGATCACGAACTACACGATCAACGCATCCTGACCGAAGGAGACTGACGATGCTCGCTGGACTCGCATTCGGCTCGGAGATCAAACGGTTCGGGCGCAGCCGCATGACCCGCATCGCCATCGTCGTGCTGATGCTGCTTCCGCTGGTATACGGCGCGCTGTACTTATGGGCGTACTGGGATCCCTTCGGGCACACCAATAAAATGCCGGTGGCGTTGGTCAACTCCGACCGTGGCGCGATGGTGTCCGGGCAGCAGTTCAATGCCGGTGCCGAGATCGTCAAGAGCCTGACCGCCGACGGGAGCCTGGACTGGCACGTCGTCAACCTGCAGGATGCCCGCAATGGGGTCGACCACGGCAAGTACTACTTCATGGTCGAACTGCCACCGGACTTCAGCGCGGCCATCGCATCGCCGATCACCGGGCAACCGAAGAAGGCGAATCTGATCGCCGTCTACAACGATGCCAACAACTACATCTCGACAAGCATCGGCCGCACCGCGATCAGCCAGGTGCTCAACGCCGTGTCGTCCCGGATCTCGGGGCAGGCGGTCAATCAGATGCTCTCCGTGGTGGTTTCGTCGGGCTCGGGAGTCAAGCAGGCCGCCGACGGGGCCGCCAAACTCGACGACGGCACCGGTCAGCTGCTGACGGGGCTGGACACCGCGCGGACCGGATCGGCGGCGCTGGCTACCGGCGCCAAACAGCTTTCCGACGGAATCAACCAGGCCACCGACCCGATACTCGCTATCACCAAAGCTCTGTCGCAGATCGGCGGCAACACCGAACAACTCCAGCAAGGCGCGACCGCACTGCAACAGGCCAACGACCAGATCGGCGCCGTCGCTACGGCGCAGGATGCCGCCGCCAACGCGCTGTCCTCGGTCATCGACCAGCTTTCCGCGCGACAGGACCCGTTGGCGAATAATCTGCGCGGCATCCAGGATCAGCTCCGCGGACACCAATTCACGCCTCAGATCCGCCAGCAACTCACCGATGCGCAGAACGCGGCGATCGCCATGACATCGGGTTTGCGCAACCCCGGCAGTCCGTTGGGGTCGGCGCTGGACCACGTCGGCAGCAAGGGACACGATCTGACCAACAAGCTCACCCAGCTGCGCGACGGGGCCCAACAAGTCGCTACCGGCAATGCTCAGTTGGCAACCGGGATAGCCACACTCGACGACGGCGCACGGCAGCTCAAGGCGGGATCGGCCGAATTGGCGACCAAGCTGGCCGATGGAGCCAAACAGGTTCCCGACTGGACCACCCAGCAGAAGGACGCCGTCGCCGACACCATCGGCGGTCCCGTCCAACTCGAAGCCTCACACGAGAACGCCGCTCCCAATTTCGGTACCGGCATGGCCCCGTTCTTTCTCACCCTGGCACTGTTCTTCGGCGCCCTGGTTCTGTGGATGGTGTTGCGCCCCTTGCAGAGCCGTCCGATCGCCGCGGAGGTCCTGGCGATCCGCGTGGTGCTGGCCAGCTACCTGCCCGCGGCGGCGATCGGGGTGTTCCAGGCCGTCATCCTGTACTGCGTGGTGCGGTTCGCCCTCGGCATGCATGTGGTGCACCCGTTCTCGATGCTGGCGTTCATGATCCTCATCTCGTGCGCGTTCGTCGCCGCGACGCAGGCGATCAACGCGCTGGTCGGCCCGGCCGTGGGCCGAGTCCTGATCATGGCGTTGCTCATGCTTCAGCTTGTCAGCGCCGGCGGCATGTATCCGGTGGAGACCACGTCCAAACCGTTCCAGGTGCTGCACGCGTTCGACCCGATGACGTACGGCGTCAACGGGCTTCGCCAGCTCATCCTCGGCGGCATCGATACTCGACTGTGGCAGGCGATCATCGTGCTGTTCGGCATATCGGCCGTGGCACTGGCGATCTCGTGCCTGTCAGCCCGACGACACCAGCTGTGGAACCTCGAACGTTTGATACCGGCGATCAAGATGTAGGCAGCCCGGCCGCTGCCGCGGCAGTCGTCATTTTTCTCCTTGCCGGGTCGGCGGAATCGGGAGTCGCGCGGATTCGTCCAGGTCGACGTCGAGGGCGTTGAGCATCAGTGCCAAGCCCGAATAGCGGTTGATCACCATCAACACCTCCACGGTGGCCTCCGCACCAAGCGCACCGTGGACCTCGTCGAACACCGCGGCCGACGTCGTCCGCGTGGTCAGCAGCTCAGTTGTCAATGTGAGCACCGCGAGTTCGGCGCCCCCGAAATAACCTGTCTGCCAATCGGACTCACTGACGATGGCGTCCACTTCTGCACCGGCGACCCCGACCGTCCGCGCCACGTCCCGATGCTGACCGAGTTCGTAGGGACAGTCCATCAGATATGCGGTGCGCAGGACGACGAGCTCGCGCAACCGGAGCGGCAACACGGTGCTGGTGAGCGCGGCATCGCCGGCCAACATCCAGCCGGTGAATACCTTCTCGGCGTTGGCCAGTGTCCGGTAGACGTTGAGACTGCCGCGCGCGCGGGTCAATTCACCAGCCCGGTCGGCCATGTCGTCCGGGTCGCGGTAAGCGATTCGAGTCACCGGCCTTCTCCTGTCAGGGCTGAAATCTGGCTGTGGTGTCGGTATCGACGTCGACGGCGTTGAGCACCAAAGCCAGCCCGTAGTAACAGCTGACGAGCATCAGTAGCTCGGTAAGCGCCTCGTCGCCCAAGGCCGAGTGGCCGGCGGCGAACGACCCGTCGGTCAGCCGACGGGTGGTGCACAACTCGGTGACGAGGTCGAGCACGACACGTTCGATGTGGCTGAAGTCGGCCGCGTCGAGATCGCCATCGTCGAGGATCGCGGCGATCTGGTGGTCGGTGAGACCGGCATCGCGGGCTATCTGAGTGTGCTGGTCGAGTTCGTAGCGAGAACCCTGCAGATGGGCCACCCGCAGGATGACCACTTCCCGCGTGCGCAGGCTGAAGGTGGGGCTGTCGAACAATTCGTCGATCATCTGCGTCCACCCGGCGAACACATCAGGCGCATTGGCCAGGACTCGGAACGCGTTGAGATGCCCGCGCCGCGCCGTGAATTCGCGGATCGGTTCCGGTTGCGCGTCGAGGTCGGCAAGCGGTATCCGTGACATCAGTTTTCTCCCTTGGCTATTCAGCGTTGGCGGCGAGGACGAAGGTCCAGTCCAGAGTGACGAACGGTTCGTCGACGGTGGTCCCGTCCGGGGCGACCCCGGGCTCGTGACGGACGAAATCCGCCTGCAGCGACTCCACATCGGCGAAGACCGCGTCACGGTTGATGTACGGATCGTCGCGGTAGAACACTTGGGTGATCAGCGACTGGTATCCATCTGCATGAAGCCAGAAGTGCACGTGCTGGGGCCGCATGACGGACCGGTTCGCGGCGCGCATGATTTCCCCACAGGGGCCGTCGGTGGGCACCGGGTAGTAGCGCGGCGTGATGGACCGGTACCAGAACCGACCATCGTCGTCGGTGGTCAACAGCGCCCGCATAGCGAACTCGTCGTGCAGGTTCTCCGCCTGCTGGACGTCGTAGAAGCCCTCGCCGTCGCTGTGCCAGGTGTCGACGCGCGCGCCGGCGATCGGCGTGCCGTGGTCGTCGACGACGCGGCCGGTGACGAACATCGGCGTGCCCGACAACCCGTCGGAGATATCGTCGCCATTGTCAGCCGTCGGCCGACCCTCGACGTAGAACGGGCCGAGGAGCGCCGACGAGGTGACCGACGACCCGGCGTGCTGGTTGATCCTGTCCAGCAGCATGCTGAACCCGAGAATGTCCGACAGCAACATCACCTCTTGACGTGTCGGGCTGGAGGCCTTGCCCACCCGCTCGAGGAAATCCATTGCGGTGAACCACTCGTCGCCAGTCAGGCGAACATCGCGGGCGAAGTCGTGCAGGTGCTGCACCAGGCTCACGAGCAGATACCGGAAGCGCTCGTCGGGCGAGCCATCGAAGCTCCGTTGGACGGCTTCGGTGATCGTTTGTTCGGTCAGGTCCGATGACATGTGCTTGCCTCTCTGCGCATTTGGGACGTCAGGGCCGAATCACGACGCGCCCGGCGGTGTGCTCGGCGACGGCCTGGTATGCGGTCGGGGCATCGTCGAGCGGGTACGTGGCAGCGATCGGAAGCGGGCGGAACTGTCCGGATTCGAAATACGGCGCCATCGCATCGAGCCGTCGAGCTGAATCGACCACACTGAGTTTGCCGCTGTCGGTGCCGAGAATGCGGGTTTCGTTGTGGTACAGGTCCAGGAGGTTGACGGTGACGTTCGGCGATCCGACGGCGCTGATCACCACCAGCCGTCCGCGGTGTGCCAGGGCGGCCAACGCCGACTGCGTGGTCACTCCGCCCACGGCGTCGTAGACCACCTCGACTCCACGCCCGCCGGTCCGCTGCCTGATCGCTGCACCCGCATCGTCGTCCGGGGCGAAGACGATGAAGTCATCGATCACGGTGGCGGCGGGCGTCTGCGGCGCGGGGGGCCGACGGTCCACCCCGATCACGGTGGCGCCACGGGCATGAGCGATCTGGGCCACGGCTCCCCCGACGCCGCCGGAAACCCCGAAGACGGCGATGGTTTCGCCCGACGTCAGCTGCGCGGCTTCCACCGCCCCGTACCAGGCAACGACGAAGTTGACGCCGACTGCGGAGGCTTCGTCGTAGCTGAGCCGTTCGGGTTTGCGCACCAAAGCGTCCACGGGCACTCCGATGAATTCCGCGTGCGATCCGTCGCGGGTGAATCCGATGTCGCCGCCGGTGCCCCAGACCGGGACCCCTGCCCAATCCGGTGGCCCGCTGACGACCACGCCGGAGAAGTCGCGTCCGGGGGTACGCGGCAGCACCGTCCAATCCATGGCGCCGGCAACGTTTTTCACATCAGAGGGATTGACCGATGCGGCCTCGACACGAATCACCGCCTGCGCCGGCGTCCCAGCCGGGTCTGGCACATCCGCGACGTGCAGCACGCCTAGATCGCCGAACTCGGCGAACCGTAAAGCCCGCACGTTCGTCCTCCCGTGAACCGATCGACATGCGCGACTGACGGGCCAATGCTTTACGTCAGTTGCGCGAACTCTTTCTGCAGTCCATCGAGATAGCTGAACGTCTGATCGCGCGGCTCGGTCGGCAACTCCACGACCACGTGGTCGATACCGAGATCCCGGTAGCGTTCGATCTCGGTCGCCGTGGATTCGCCGACATGCATCGCGATCACCGGTACGTCTGCGCCGGCAACGTCGCGGAGTTGATCGAGCTGGCCTGACAATGCGTCCGCCGAGGGACCCAACGACAACCAGCCTGCGCCGAACCTGGCGATACGCTCGAAATTCGCCGGGCCCCCGCCGAAGTACAACGGCGCGTAGGGCTGAGTCTGCGGCTTCGGCCAGCTGTATATGGGGTCGAAGTTCACGAAATCCCCGTGGAACTCGGCTTTCTCCTTCGTCCAGATCTCGATCATCGCCTGAAGTCGTTCGTCCACTGCGCGACCACGCACGCGGGGATCGATTCCGTGGTTGGCGATCTCCTCCCGTAGCCAGCCGACACCGACCCCGAAACGAAAGCGGCCGTTGGAAATCAGATCCAGTGACGTGACTTCCTTGGCGGTATGGATCGGGTCGCGCTGCGCGACCAACGCGATGCCGGTGCCCAGGACCAGCGTCTCGGTCGCGACGGCGGCCGCGGTGAGCGCCACGAACGGGTCCAGGGTTCGGTAGTACTTTCGCGGTATCGGGCCGCCCATCGGGTAGGGCGTCTTCGCGTCCACCGGGATATGCGAGTGCTCAGCCAGAAACAACGAGGCGAAGCCGCGCTCTTCCAGGCCGGCACCGAGCTCTGTCGGTCCGATCCCCTCATCGGTCACGAATGTCAGCACACCGATCTGCACGTTTGCTCCCATCGATTGCGGGTCTGTCTGCCGCGATGCCGTCAACTGATCACTAGGTCAACCGGGATGTCCCGATTCTTGTTCCGTCTTGACGGTCGGACGCACCGCGCCCCACAGTCCGGTGGCGACGCCGACGACGGCGCCACCTATTCCGATCAGCTGCTGCGAGCGTGCCATCTCATGATGAACACTGATCCCACCGAGCAGGTCAGCCGCGTCCGCTCCCGCCGACGCCAGCAACCAGCCTCGGGCATTCCTGCCGCGCAGTGCCGACGCTGCCAACAGGCCGCCGATCAGTGCGTCCCGGTATCCCATCGACCGCAGCAGCAGCTGCGTGGTCGGCGTGGGTTTATCCGGATCGCCCCAGAACCGGTTGGCGCGCAGCGGATCGACGAGGAATGCAACGCCTGAAGCGAGTCGGATGCCGCCTGCGGCGAGCGCGAAACGATCGATAGCCATGATCGGCAGCTTAGAAGTCGGCCACGCTCGGCCGCACCGAAGCCCCAGATGTCACCAATGACGACATTGGTCGGGTCAGCCATCGCTACGCTCGACCGCGGCGCCAATCAGGCGTGACCGCAGCGGATGGGAAGGTTGGCCGGACATGCCGAATCCAACAGCGGAGGTGTCCCCACCAGCCTCAGCGCCGAGATTTGAACCTGACGAACGATGGGTGCCCGCTGACGAGCGACGGTTCGGCCTGGACCGGCGCACCCTCGGTCCGACGCTGGCGGTGTTCGCCCTCGCGATCGTGATGGCGGTGGTGTTGCCCGTCATCAACGCGTCGGTGCCCTATCACGACATCGTCAGGGCCGGTGATGTCATCGAAACCGAAGGCCACGTGACATTCGTGCCCGAGACCGGTTGGGGCATCACGTCTGGTCTGCGCGCCGGACACGCACCGCTGTCGGGTCAGTATCCCGCGACCGCAGTCGTCGAGCACGGGGCGCTGAAGTTCACGCTCCGCACTGGACCGTTCCAGGGCGACACCCAGCAACTGCTCGACCAGATCGAGGCAACCTCTGAGGCGCTGAATCGCGGACGCGGCGTGCGCATCAACGGGGCACCGACCACGGTGACCACCACGCAGGGCAAGCAGGGCGCGTCGGTCCACGTCACGGGACCCCACACCTCCGGTGTGATCGCCGCCTTCGTTTTCGGCGACCGCGGTGTCGAAGCCGTGGCGACCGGGCCTTCTGACACCAACTCAGAGCCGAGCAGCGCCGTGTTGCGGATGATCGACAGCATCAGCCAGATCGACAAGGACAAGCAATGACCTCGCCGCCGCTCGCCGAACTCGATCGCGCACGCGACGTCGCGCTCGACCTGTCCGGCTGGGGCCGAAAATTCGCGTTCTACCAACCACGCAACTTCGCCTTCTGGGGATATCTGGGGCTGGTGGGTATCGGCATCCTCAATTTCGTGTCCACACTCGCCCGCGAGTACAACGCGTACGGCGAAGCTATCGGGCTGGCCGTGACATCGTTCGCGATCTACGCCGCATTGTTCTGGTGGTTCGCCGACCGCATCGACCACTACGCCAAACTGCCGCACAAGCTCATGGTCATCGCCTTTCTGTGGGGTGGCTTCGCGGCCACCGCGACAATGGCCGCGAGCGCCAACGACGCGATCCTCGCCTTGTACGGCAAGACGTTCGGCCAGGTGTGGGCACTGAACTGGGGTCCGGGACTGGCGGCCCCGTTCACCGAAGAATTCGCGAAAGGTTCCGGCCTGCTGCTGCTCATCGCGTTGGCGCAACGTCATATCCGAACGGCCTTCGACGGGTTCATCCTCGGCGCGTTCATCGGTCTGGGATTCCAGATCGTCGAGGACATCAGCTATGCGATGACGTCCGCGGGAACGCAGTTCGGCGCCAACCAAATTGGCGCATCCGCCGGAACCATCATTCTCCGAATGGTTAGCGGAGTCGCGGCGCACATCCTCTACAGCGCGATCTTCTGCGCCGGCGTGGTCTATCTGTTGGGTCGGCCCGCCGAACCACGCAAGATCGGGCGCGGCCTGCTGCTGATCGTGATACCGATGCTGCTGCACGGCACGTGGGACTCGGTGGCCGCCGTCGCCGGTACCAATGCGCTGGCGCTGATCGGACTGCTGCTCGGCACCGTCGTCGTCGCGCTGATCATCGTGGCGTGGGTCTACCGGCTCACCGTGACCCGCGAGCGGGACTTCGTCCGCGACGTGATGGCCCCCGAGCAGGCCCGCAACGTCATTACGCCAGTCGAACTCGATGCGATGGCTGGAAATCGTAAGGCGCGCAAAGCGTACCGCAAAGCCGGTCGCAAGCGAGGCGAACGCCGACGCGCCCGCTACATCCTCAACGCCGCGTACGCCCTCGCCGACGAGCTGGCCGCGGCGCGCGGGGCCGACACCGATCGGGTGCGCTTTGCGCGCTCCGAGGTCGCCAGAATCCGTGCGGGCATCCCGTCACCGTGGTGACCTTGCGGCAGTATTGACAACCGCACGGGTCGACTGTGATAGTGATCGTGCATTAAGTGAAAACAATGTTCTCACTTAAGGGGCGTCTATTCTCGCGGAGCCGGAGGACATGTGACCCAGCCCGCGACCCGGCGACGCGACAAGCTCGCCCCCGATCCCGACGTGCGGCGCGCTATTCTGACCGCTGCTTCGAAATCTGTGCGCGAACAGGGTGTTCGAGGGCTGAGCGTCGCCGCGGTGCTCGATCGCGCGCAGTTGAGCACCAGGGCGTTCTACCGCCATTTCGACTCCAAAGACGAGCTGGTCGCCACGGTCTTTCTGGACATGGCGCGCGCCGAGATGCGGCGGCTCAGGAGAAAGATGGCGCGCGCAGACACACCGGTCGAAGCGGTCGCCGCGTGGATCGACGGCCGGCTCGACTTGGCGTTCGATCACAACATCAAATCCGATCTGCGTCAGCTGTCGATGGAAGCTCAGTCACAGATGTTCGCCTCCCCCGAGCTGATTCAGCCCGCATACGCCCAGATGCTCGAGCCGCTCATCGAGCAGCTTCAGCGCGGCCTCGACGATGGCACATTCCACGGCATCGATCCGGGGAGTGACGCCCAGTCGATCCAGGGAGTGGTGTGGGCGTGCACCGAACGGCATTGGGCCACAAACGATTGCGAACGAAGCAACGTCCGCCGAACCGCGTTTCAGTTCTGCCTGCGCGGTCTCGGCGTGGCGCCGGACACCATCAATCGACTCACTCGACACGCCTGATAGGGGAAGACCATGGACCTGGGTTTCACCGGATCGAATGCCGTAGTCACCGGCGGAAGCAAGGGCATGGGACTGGCCATTGCGGAAGCCCTTGCCGCAGAAGGGGCCAACGTGGCGCTGATGGCCCGCGGCAAGGACGCACTCAATGCCGCAGTCGACTCGGTTCGAGCCGCGGGAGCTCCAGACGCCCTCGGGATCAGCGTCGATATGGCTGACGCAGCATCCATCGCCGACGGGTTCGCCACCGTGTCCGAACGTTGGGGATCGCTGAATGCGTTGGTACACACCATCGGTCCTGGTGACGGCTATTTCGAGCAGATGGACGACGCCGATTGGGACGATGCCTTCGGGCTGGGCACCATGTCCGGGGTGCGCTCGATTCGCGCCGCGTTGCCGATGCTGCGCGCCGCAGAATGGGCCCGCATCGTCACCCTGTCCGCACATTCCATCCAGCGACAAAGCCCCCGCATCGTCGCCTACACCGCAGCCAAGGCGGCACTGTCCAGCATCACCAAAAATCTATCGAAAAGCCTTGCCAAGGAAGGTATTCTGGTGAACTGCGTTTGCCCCGGCACGATCGTCACAGCCAGCTTCACCGAAAACCTCAAAGACATTCTGGCCGCCGACGGCCTGGATGCGACTGACCCGCACGATGTGATGACCTGGATCGACAACAACTTCCATCAACCGTGCGACCTGGGCCGCGCCGGGTTACCCGAGGAGATCGCGTCGATCACGGCGTATCTGGCGTCGCGGCGCAACGGCTACGTGACCGGCGCGACCGTGAACGTCGACGGCGGCTCGGACTTCATCTGACCACCGAATCATCGGGATTGCGCGGTGATTCCTCAGGGGTCCAGGCGAAGGGCTGACCGGGTTGACCGGGAAACAGGAAGTCGATGAAAGCCGCTGCGGTGGGCTGCGGTTCGTGATTGGCCAGGCCCGGTCGCTCGTTGGCTTCGATGAAGGCGTATTCCTGGCCGGTCACATCGGGGACGAGTAAGTCGATACCGGTCACCGGGATGCCGATCGCCTCGGCAGCCGTCACCGCGACGCGGCACAACTCCTGGTTCACGTCGGTGGTGACATCGTGGATCGTCCCACCCTGATGCAGGTTGGCGGTATGGCGAACCCGCAGCTTCGTCCCTTGGGGCAGCACATCGTCGAATTGCCAACCGTATTCGGCGACAGTTGCCTCGGTGACCTCGTCGAGCGGAATGCGCGACTCGCCTCCGGTGGCCGCCGAACGGCGTCGACTCTCCGCCACGATCAGATCTCGCACGGTGTGCTCTCCGGTTCCGATGATCTCCGGCGGTAGTCGCAGCGCGGCGGCGACAACCCGGCCGTTGATCACCACGAGTCGAAGGTCGTCGCCGGTTATACGCTGCTCGATCAGCACCTCCGGGTATTGCTCCCGCGCCCGTGCCACGGCGGCGGTGAGCTCGTCGGGCCCATGCTCGACGGTGATGCCGACGGTGATGCCTTTGCCTTGCTCTCCTCGAGTGGGTTTGACGACGACCTCCCCCACCTCTCTCAAGAATTCGTAGTCGTCGCCGTCGAACGTCGCCAAACGGGCACGCGGGACGTGGATCCCGGCTTCCGCGACAAGCCGCCGGGTCAATCTCTTGTCGTCGCAACGGCACATGGCGATGGCAGAGGTGAACTCCGACAACGATTCTCGGGTGATCACACTGCGGCCACCGTGACTGAGGCGCATCTCGCCGGTTTCGGCGTCGAGGACTTCCACCCAGATGCCGCGACGCACCGCTTCGTCGGCGATGATGCGCGCGTAGGGATTGAGATCGTCGACGGTTTCCGGCGGCGGGCTGAACAGCGGCTCGTTGATAGCGTTTTTCCGCTTGATCGCCAACACCGGGACGCGCCTGAAGCCCAGCTTTTCGTATAGCCGGATCGCGGCCGCGTTGTCGTGGGTAACCGACAGGTCCATGTAGGCGCGGCCGGCACGCCGAAAGTGTGCGGCCAACTTTCGGGTCAGCGCGATGCCTATTCCGGGGATCCCGGCGGCCGGGTCGACCGCCAGCGTCCACAGACTCGAGCCCCGCTCGGGATCGTGGAACAGCAGCTCATGGTCGACGCCCGTGACCGTGCCCACTACTGCACCGTCGTTGTCGCGTATCGCGAGCAGATAGGTGACGGCGGGCTGATGCAGGTGGTTGTCCCACGTCACGTCGACGGGCGCCGGGACCATTCCGCAGCGGACGTACACGCGATTCATCAAGTCCGCGTCGGACCGGTTGTTCAGCGAGCGCACCGTGACGCCGACCGGCGGGGGTGCCGACTCGTCCTCTTCCGATGTCTCGGCGAACCGCAACCGGTAGGTGTGGCTGGGGTCGATGAAAATCTCGGAGGGTGCGCCGGCCACGACGACATGGGATTCACGCGCATAGATACAGATGTCACGACGTCCGGGCGCTTCCCTGCGCAGCGCCTCGGCCAGCGTCGCAGCGTCGGCGAAGGTCTGGCCGAAGATGAGTCGGCCCCAACCCAATTCAAGCTCGACATCCTTCGCCATCGCGTCGACCATGTGGGGCGGCGACGCGTCGTGCAGGCCGAGTGTGATCGCCTCGGGGTGGTCCTCGGAAGGACCGGTGGAGGTCATGCCGCCGGCCCGGTCACACCATGACGTTGCAACCAAAGCTCGAGCAGCGCGATCTGCCAGAGTTCATTACCGCGCAACGGCGTCAGTCGGCCGTTCGGGTCAGCCAGCAATGCGTCGACCGCACCGGTGTCGAACAGGCCCCGCTCCTTGGCAACCGGTGCGTAGAGGGCGTCGCGAACCATTTCCAGGTACGGCCCCTCGAGGTGGGTCAAAGCCGGAACCGGGAAGTAACCTTTCGGGCGATCGATGACCTCGGCCGGAATGACCCGTCGCGCAGCCTCTTTCAGAACGCCCTTGCCGCCATGGGCGACCTTCAACTCCGGCGGGCAGGTGGCCGCCAGCTCGACGAGATCGTGGTCGAGGAATGGGACCCGGCCTTCCAGACCCCACGCCATGGTCATGTTGTCCACCCGCTTGACCGGGTCGTCGACCAGCATGACCATCGAGTCGAGACGAAGCGCGCGGTCGATACCGGTTTCGGCGCCTGCCTGAGCAAAGTGCTCGCTGACAAATCGCTCGCTGGGATCGTTCGGCGCGGCGATACCCGCCGCGAGAAGTGCTGCGACGCCCTCGGTGTCGCGGTCGAAGAAGGCAGCGCGGTATTGGGCGACCGAACCCTCGATGGTGGCCGCAGCCGGCTCTCCCATGGGCGGGTACCAGTGATAGCCGGCGAACACCTCGTCGGCGCCCTGCCCCGATTGCACAACTTTCACGTGCTTGGCGACTTCTTGGCTGAGCAGGTAGAAGGCGACGCAGTCATGGCTGACCATCGGTTCGCTCATCGCGCCGATGGCCCCGTCGAGCGCGGGCAGCATCCGCTCGGTGCCGATGCGGATCTGGTGGTGATCGGTGTCGAAGCGTTTGGCCACGATGTCGGAGTACTGGAATTCGTCGCCTTTGACGCCGCCGGCGGACTCGAATCCGATGGAGAACGTCTTCAGTCCATGCTGACCGGCCTCGGCGAGCAGGCCGACGATCAGGCTGGAGTCGACCCCACCGGACAGCAGGCATCCGACCGGCACGTCGGCGACGAGGCGACGCTCGACCGCGGTCCGTAGCGAGGACAGCACGGCGTCCTCCCAGTCACGCTCGGACCAGCCGGCGCGGTCTTCGTGCCTGCTGAAGTCCGGCGCCCAGTACGTCGTGGCGACGCGCCGCCCGTCGGGCTCGATCGCCAACAGCGACGCCGGCGGAATCTTGTGCACGCCGCGCAGAATCGTCAGCGGCGCCGGGACGACGGAGTGAAACGTCATGTAGTGGTGCAGCGCGACGTGGTCGATCCTGGTGTCGACGCCCCCGCCGGCCAGCAAGGCCGGCAACGACGACGCGAAGCGGATCCGGTGCGCGTCCTCGGTGATATAGAGCGGCTTGATGCCGAGCCGGTCGCGGCCGAGCAGCACCCGACCGCTGTCGCGCTCGACGATCGCGAACGCGAACATGCCCTTGAAATGCTTGACGAAGTCGTCGCCCCAGCGGTGGTAGGCCTTGATTAGCACCTCGCTGTCGCTGTGCGAGAAGAAGCGATAGCCAAAGCCCTCCAGCTCGCGCCGCAGTTCCTTGTAGTTGTAGATGCACCCGTTCCAGGCGATGGCCAAGCCCAGGTCAGAGTCGATCATCGGCTGCGCGCCGGCTTCGGTCAGGTCGATGATCTTGAGGCGACGATGACCGAGGGCTACCCGACCTTGTGACCAGACACCCGCACCGTCCGGACCTCTCGGCGCCATCACGTCGGCCATCGCCGACACCGCCGCTACGTCCGGCGGACGACCGTCGAGTCGCACCTCACCGGTGGCTCCACACACCTGAATAACCCTACAGAGGTCGGATCCGACGTGCGCGCCGCGGCGATTCAGGCGCGCTCATGAGCCGGTGCGAATCTCGTCGCCCTGCCGGTCAAGACCCGGAAGGCGTTGCAGTTTGTCGGGGTCTTCGTTCTCCACCTGTAGGTAGTGCCGTCCGTCGGGCGCGGTGGCCACACTGATCGGTGCGCCGTCGCCGCTGACGCTGTCGGGTTCCATGAACAGCTGCAGTTCCCCGGAGTCGACGTACAACATCGCGTCGTCGTTGGACAGCTTCCACGGATGGCCGTCGGTGGGCCACCTGCCGCCGACCAGCCGAACCTCGGGACGATCGCCGTCCTGGTCGTCGATGTCGGCAGAGCCGACCCACAACTTCGCCGGCAGCGGACGGAAGTACACCGCGAGGCGGTGGCGATTGAAGTCCACGTCGACCGGTATTCCGATCGGTGGCAGCGACGTGCCGTCCGGCCGGTCGTTGAGCGAATGCTTGACCTGGCGGGACCCGATTCCGCTGCCGAACCAGTCGATCGTCAGCACGGTGGTGAAGTACTGGACGATCGCGAGGGCCAGCAACCCGCCGCCACCGGCGGCCCCCACCCCCGCCGCCCCGGCGACCCACGTCACCGGCAGCGCGAGCAGACCGACGACAGCCGCAGCCCCGGCGGCCGCGGCCACCTTGCCCGCCACAGTCAGATGGAAGTCCGGATTGACCTCCGCCTCAGGCGGATTCTGCGTCGGTCGCACACCGACGGTCTTGGGCAGTTCGTCGAACCGGTCGTGGACACGCTTGACCTCGGCTTCGTACTCCTGGTCGCTCAGCGCGCCCGCGCGCTTGCGATCGCTCGCCGCGCTCAGCGCCATCTCCAGGCTCTCGACGCTCTCCAGGTCGGCCCGTTGAGTTTCGTGGCCGCTCGGATCACGCGGTATGTCGTCAAGGCCCATCTCGTAGGTCACTTTGAACGTGGCTTTGAAGTCATACAACGTGGTCTCGGCGCTCACGGTGCCGTCGATGACCAGCCGGCCGTCCTGGGTTCGGGGCACCACATCGGCGTCGAGCGCTTCAAGGCAACGTTCCTGTCCGCCGATGTTGATGGTTTTCGGGCCGTTCAGCAGGCATGGCACGTCGGCGTCGAAATCGCTGTCGTCGAGGTCGAAGGTCTTCATGACTGTGGTGCGCACCTGTCGCAGAATGCTCCACCCGGTGACGGCCAATCCTGTTTTCTCGTTGGGGTTTTCAGCGAGGATCGACGGTGGCAGTTCTTCTCCGCTCGGCAGCTCCCGCAACGTTTGCAGCTGAATCACCATGGATTCGTGCGTAGTGCCGCCGACGTCGAATCGCTGCACGACGGCGTCGAGGTCTTTGACCGTCCCGTCGTCTTGCGACTGCGGGTCGACGTCCATCGGCGTGGGCATGAGGTCCATGACGCCACCGTCGCCCATCTCGGCGAGCTTGGGGCCGACCGCATCGGAGATTTGGGCGGCCAGCGAATCGAGCACCCTGACCCGCGCCTCGTCGTCGGAGATGCCCAGGTGCTGCAACTTCTCGACATTCACCAACAGCTCGCCGGCGATGCTGTGGGTGATCCAGTACGCCTCGGCGTAATCGAGTTCCCAGCTGATCCGCGGATCCTGCGCGGTGAAGGCGATGCTGCCGTCAGGACGACGATCGACGTGCGAGCCGAACAATTGCGGGCCGTATTCGCCGGGCAATGGCGTGGCCAGCAGCGCCGGGGTGTCCTGCTGGTTGAAGTCGAGGGCGATCGTCTTCTTGCCGCGCTCTACCTCTTTCGGCTCGAGCTGGTCGTGGATCGTCAAGCGGCCGAACAGCGGGATCTCGTTGTACGGGATCTCGCGCGACTCGCCGGCACGCGGGCCGTCCGGGATGGTGATCGTCGCCGGCGGCAACGACGCCAACGGGATACACGTCACCGAATCGATGGTGATCTTCGAATCGAAGATCACCAGGTCGATCGCGAAATGCCTTAGTGGATCACGGGTTTCGCCGTCAACCAGCTCCTGCCACAGCCGCTGCTGTGCGTCGAAGATGAACCAGACGCGGTCGAGCGTGAGGTCGAGCGTGGCTGTCGCCGAGTAGCCGGTGCCGTCGACGGACTCGGTGTACTTGTCACCGCCGAACATCTCGACGGTCTGGTCTTGCACGCGTTCGCGGTGGATCTCGATGATCGTGTCGGGGCGCTGCATGCCGAACCTGTACCCAGATTCGGCGGCGTCACAACAGGCGGATCAAGGGCGCCAAGGCGGCGTTGTTCGCAGATTCTCGATCTGACTGCCTACGGCTTTGATGCCCACCACTCCGGCCCACCCATCTCGAGAACGCCTTCGTGGGCAACCGGAAAATACTTTTCAATACGGCCGCGCACCGACTCCAGGAATTGGTCGATGGTTGGAAAATCGACTGCGGGGCGATATTTGTTGATCTCGTCTATTGAAACGCCCTGACGAATGGCGAACCTCGGCAGATATTGCCACTTGCCAGACTTATCGTAAAGACCAAGAATGTTGGGCGCATCGAGGGGAGCTATCATGCAATTTACCTCACCGCTCCTAGCGGATTGGTAAACCTGGATCTTGCAATCCTTCGCGCGATAGATAACGACGGACCCCTTAGGCCCTCCCTCGTCAATATTGTCGATGTACTCATCAAACACGAAACCTAATTCGGCCAGTAATGGCTCGACCTTGGATTGAACGCTCGTTAAAAATTCTTGCGTCATCTCGCCCCGTCCGCGACTCGCACCCACGAGTCTCCTTCTTGTTTGTAGCCGTATAGCTCTCCGTAGTCTTTTAGAAAAGTTATCTCCTTCGCGGAGAAGGAGTCGGGCCTAAGCGCTAGGACTTCTTCCACAGACGAGAATGAGTTGTGGTCTACAACATAATCGATTCGGGACACCCCGCGCTCCATCTGACTCCGCAGAAAGCTCTCATTTACTTGCCAACCGAGCGCGTTGCCGTCCGGAGTGTTGAACCCGTGCGTCATCGTGCCCCATACGTCTTGGCTTGTATCGAAGTAAATCCCGCCGTTGCGCCTCGCTTCACCGATATAGCCGTCCTCAAGGCCCTCAAATTTTCCTAGAACTACACGGTCTGGATTGTCGCCGATGTAGTGAGTGGCCATGTCCGCAAGACTCTGACTCAAAGTATTAGTGGGCTCTCCATGCCAGAATGCGTTATTCAGATCAGAAGCGGCGTCGTGGGACCATGGATGGAAGTTGACCGGGCTATCCAGACCAACCGGCGCGCTAGGCGAGTGCACCGGGCTGTAGGCGAGAGCATCCGCGTCTGCGACGTCAGCGATTTTACCCAGACCAGCGCCTTCGGGCCCGAAGAGCATCCCCGGCAACGCGATCGCACCGTCGGCAGTCTTACCACCTGCGTAGTAAGCGGGGTTGTCCAGGAAACTTTTGAATTCGTGCGTCAGGTCATTGATCGGGGCGACCGGCCCTTGAACGAGGTATTCCTCGGCCTTTCCGGCGAGCCCTTTCGCCATCCCGCCCCATGCATCGCCCATCTTCCCGAGCCCCTCTTGCCCGGTGAGGTCATGGACGCTTTGTTCGAAGCCAAACCAGCGGTCGGCGAACCCGTCGCCGAATCCCGGCGGCGGCGGCTTAGGCGGCTCGGGAGGCACATAGTTCGGCATCCCGTTGTCCATCCACTGCTGGGTGCGGCCCACGATGTCGTTGAGGCGCCCCTCGATCTGGTCCGCCGGCACCCCGTCGGCGATCATGGATTGCCGGGCCATCGCCTTGAAGCTCTCGACATCCGCGGGTTTGAGTTGCGGCGCAGGTGCACCACCAGGGGAACCGGGTTTGGGCATCCGACTCAGCAGATCCGGCAGGCTGCCCGGCGGCGGCTTTTGGCCGGCGGGTTCGCCTTTCCCGAGCAGCATGTCCTCCAGCGACGGCGGCTTGCCGCCCCCGGCGCCGGCCGGAACCGGTGGACCTTTCGCCGCATCCCCCTCGTTCGCTGCTCCGGTCGGAAGCAGCATGTCTTGCAATGACTTCGGTTGTCCCGCTTGAGGTTTCGGCTGCCCTTGCGGCTGTGGAGCACCTGGCGCGGGCGCGCCTGCACCCGTAGGTGGCTGAACAGCTGAGCGGACGGCGGTCGCGAGCTCGTGGTCAGTGTTGTGCGCGTGCATCTTCACGGCGTCGAGCTGACCTTGCAGCAGTTGCTGCTCAACGGCCAACGCGCCGCTGTTGGGCCCCCTCAAGGTGTTGCCGACATCGATTCGCCAGTCCGGCGTGATCGCCCAGTGGTTGGCGTCAACTGCATGCTGAACGCTGTCGAGCTCGGTCTTGCACGCTCGAACGTCCGCCTCGGCAGCGGACACCGCCGCCGCGACCTGCCTGGACTCCTGACCGTCTGACTCGATATCACGGCGCGTCAGACCCAGATCGGCGCGAAACGCTTCGCCTGCTTCGCCTTGCCAGTCGCTGAGGCCGTTATGCACCTGCTGCAGGCTGTCCCCCAGCCGCTGCAAGGTCTGCGCCCGGTTGCTGGCCGTTTGGAACACCTGGTGGATCGCGTCGGGATCCCAGCGCTTGACGTCAGACGGGGTCAGCGGCGCCACATGCCACCACCTACCCCGGCAGGGACCCGAGCGTCTGGGCCGAGTCGTCCTCGTGCGCGGAGTAACGGGTCATCGCGTCGGCTACATGCGACCCCAGCCCGCCGACCTGCCGCTTGTGGTGGCTGTGCTGAGCCTCCCAATGAGATGCCAGTTGCGCCAGCGCCGCCTGCGAAGACCCGACCCAGCCTGGGGCCGCCTCGGCCAGTCCGTCCTCGTGGCTGCCGAACTCCAACGCCGCTTCGCCGACCGCGTCGAGCATGTCGTTGCTGCCGTGGTGCAACGCGACGAGATCGGCTTTCAACCCATCGGCCACAACGATCCCCTCCTGCTCGGCGGCACTGCGGGCAAAATCATAGCCCGCATCGAGGGTATGCGCCCTTCACCTTGGTCAGAGCAGACAGATCATCAGCAGCGCTACGTCTGCGGATCCGCGTGGTCCGTCTGCCGCGGCTGATACAACAGCGCGCGAACCAGCGGGCGCGGCCCGACGGACCGAAGCATCAGGCTGGCCGGGCGTACTCGCACCCGTTTCGGCCACCAGAACCAGCGCCCCATCAACGTCATGATCGATGGCGTGATCAATGTCCGAACGACGAACGTGTCGAACATCAGACCGATACCGATCGTGGACCCGAACTGACCGATCGCCCGCAGGTCGCTGCTGAGCATCGCGGCCATCGTGACGGCGAACACCACACCGGCGGCGGACACCACCGGGCCGGTCACACCCACGCCGCGGATGAGCCCGGTGTTCAGGCCGGCGCCGATCTCTTCCTCGATCCGGGACACGAGCATCAGGTTGTAGTCGGACCCCACAGCCAGCAGCACGATCAACGCGAATTCCGTTGCCACCCAGTGCAACTGGAAATGGCCCAGATGCTGCCAGATCAACGTCGAGAATCCGAACGCCGCGCCTAGCGACAGCACGATCGTGCCGACGATGACTCCCGCGGCAACGAGAGCGCGGGTGACGAGCACCATGATGATGAAGATCAGCACGATCGACGCCACCGCGGCGATCAGCAGGTCGTACCAGGCGCCAGTGGCGATGTCGTTGAATGTTGCGGCGGTGCCGCCGAGGTAGATATCGGCGTTCTCCAGCGAGGTGAGCTTCAGCGCCTCCTTGGCCGCGTTGCGCTCCTGATCGACCGACTTGATTCCCTCTGCGGTCGCCGGATCCACGGCGTGGGTGATGATGAACCGCGCGGCCTTTCCGTCCGGCGACACCATCAGGCTCAATCCGAACTGGAAGTCGGAGTTCTGGAAGATCTCGGGCGGCAGGTAGAACAGGCTCTCCACCCGAGCGTCGTTGAACGACTTGCCCATCACGGCATTGGTGTCGGTCAGCCGGTCGAACTGATCGATCAGGCTCTCGAACGAGCTGTAAATGGTCAGCGTGGTATCCCGGATCGCCTTCGAGACGGCGATGTTCTCGGGAATGATCGCCAGCAACTCGCGGGTGGCCGACGCCGTGTTGGTGAGGTCGGTGGTGAGGGCGTGGAACTTCTCGGCCAGCTTGTCAAAACCGTCCAACGCGTCGAAGAGCGATCGTAGCGACAAGCAGATCGGGATGTCGTAGCAGTGCTTCTCCCAGTAGAAGTAGCTGCGAATCGGCCTCCAGAAGTCGTCGAAATCCGCGATGTGATCTCGGATTTCATCCGTGATGGCAGCCGTCTCCGCCGTGGTTTTCGAGCTGTCGTCCGCCGCGTTCGCGAGCTTCTGGGTCACCGCGTACTGGCGCTCCAGCAGGGCGATCTGGGTGTCCAGGAAGCCGCTGATCTTCTTGATGTCGCCGACCCGGGCCTTCAGATAACTGAGGTTGTCGCGGATCGGGGCACTCTGCACGCTGAGCTGGAACGGGATGGATCCGTCTTCGATCGGTGGGCCGAGCGGTCTGGTGATGCTCTGCACCCGTTCGATGCCCGGCACCCGGAAGATGGCTCCGGCGACCTTGTCCAGCACCAGCATGTCTCGGGGATTACGCAGATCGTGATCCGACTCGATCATCAGTAGGTCGGGGTTCAGGCGGGCCTGGGTGAAGTGTTGGTCGGCCGCGTCGTAGGCCTGCACCGACTGGGCACTATGCGGCAGATAGTAAAGGTCGTTGTAGCGCGGGGTGAATCCCGCCAAGCCGAGGGCGCCGACCATCGCCATGATGACCGAGATCGCGAGGATGGGCGCCGGCCATCGCACGATGGCGGTCGCCAGGCGTCGCCACCGGGTGTAGTTGAACTCGCGCTTCGGATCGAAAAGACCGAAGCCACTGGCGACTACGATGAGAGCGGGCGTCAGCGTGACCCCAGCCGCCACCACCACCAGCAGTCCCACCGCGCACGGGAACGCGAGCGAACTGAAGTAGGGCAGCCGGGTGAACTTCAAGCAGGCCAGCGCCCCAACAATGGTCAGACCGGAGCCCAGGACCACCTTGCTGACGCCGGCGAAGGTGTCGTAGTAGGCGGCTTCACGGTCCAAGCCCCGTTCACGGCCCTCCTGGTAGCGGCCGACCATGAATATCGCGTAATCGGTACCCGCCGCGATTGCCAGAGAGGTCAGCAGGTTCACGGCGAAGGTCGACAACCCCATGATGCCGGTTTCGCCCAGCAGCGAAACCACGCCGCGGCCGGTCGCGAGTCCCACGAAGAGGATCACCATGGTCAGCAACACGGTGCTGATGGAGCGGTAAACGAACATCAGCATGATCGCGATGATCACGACTGTGATGACCGTGATTTTGGCCAGGCTCGCATCTCCGACGACGATCGTGTCGGCAGTCAGGGCCCCCTGGCCGGCGACGTAGGCCTTCACCCCCGCCGGCGGCTTGGAGTCCGCGACGATTTTGCGAACGGCGGCAACAGATTTGTCGCCTTCGGCACCACCCTGGTCACCCTTGAGGTTGACCTGAACGTAGGCGGCCTTATGGTCGTAGCTCTCGACACCCGAGGACGTGAATCGCTGGCCCCAGAAGTTCAGCGCGTGCTCGACGTGTTCGTGGTCAGCCTGGATCTTCTTGACAAGTTCGTCGTAAAACTTGTGGGCGTCTGGCCCGAGTGGTTTGTCACCGACCAGGGTTACTAGTACTAGGTTGTCGGAGTCGTACTCCTTGAACTTCTCACCGATGTGCTTCATCCCGGTCACCGACGGTGCATCTGACGGCGACAGAGGTACCGAGATCTCCTCGGCGACCTTCTCCAACTGTGGGACGAAGACGTTGACGCCGACCGCCAACAGCACCCACACGATGACGATCGGTAGTGCCAGGACGCGGATCGTGCGCGCTATGCGCGGTTTGTGCTCGACTCCGCTGTGCCGCGCGACGGGGATCTGGTCCGTGTCGCTCGTGTCGTCGCTCACGCGGACTTGTCCAAGCAGGAGACCTGCGCGTCCCGGGTGTTGACTTGCTGCTGGTCGACCAACTTCCCGTCCACGGTAATCCGGCAGCCGATCGAAGGGCCGTCACCCTGGGCGACGACATAGGCGAAGATGCCCGGCATCGCGGCGACGATCGTCTTCGACCAGGGCAGCGTGGTGAAGCTGGCCTTCTGCGGCAGTGACTCCGCATCCATCCAGTTGACGACGCCTGTCGTCCCGGGCGGTCCCAGGATTTCGTAGGTGGCGGTCTTGACCGCGTACGGCGGGGTCGCATCCCGGGGATCCGGCTTCGGCAAGCCAGGACCGGGGAAGACGCCGTTGAGTCGCATCACAGCAACGCCGCCGATGATCAGCGCCACGACCACCACGAGCGGAACCCACGCCCGCTTGAGAATCGTCAACGCCCTGCCCTCTCCCACCTGGGAATGCTCGATTGCTGATTATTTAGGCATCTCTTCGCATGCGCCACCGCTAGCCGAACGCCACCCCAGTCGAGTTCATTCCCGCGGTGCGCGATCGCGTTGGAGCCGAGCCGCCCGCCCGAGCCGCAGCCGTACAACGCATCGCGCTCTGCGTTATCAGTTAGCTCGGCAAAGAGCTTTGGCGATGGTTTGACGTCGCAGATGCGGAAAAGTTATGCGCTGCAATAGATTTCCGCGCGAGGGGTCGCCTCCGGCCTGTGGCCCGCCAGCGAGAATCGAACGCAACTGAGTTACTTGCAGAAAGTAAGCAGTTCACTGGGCTCAACGAACGTCGATTCGTTCACCGTTGTCATGAAAAAACAGCACCGATTCAAGGCCACGGCGCGTACTCTGACCAGCATGGCTATCGCGACCAAGGCCAAGACCAAAATCAAGACCTGTGTGCATTGCGGCCACCGGTTCGAAGCGCACGATCAACAGCGTGACCTGTCCGATCCGCATTGGCTTCCGGCCGCTTCGAACTATTGCTCGCAGTATTGCAGTGACCGATACCACTGCGAGATGACGCACTGCTGCTCGACCCACACGAAAGAGAAGGCTCGTCGCGGCGACGTCAAAGCTGCGCAGCGCTCAACGTAAGTCGATCGGCGTCGATTCCGTCACCGGGCCTTATCGCTCGGTGATGCAACATCATTGAGGTTCGGCAGCGCGAAACCACATTATTTACGGTCAGTTGCCCGATAATTCGCCTAACTGCTTCCCTTGGAAGGGAGCGTCGTGGTGGCAACGAGGCCTCAGCGCGCCGGGCTGGGAACGATCGCGCTAGCCGGCGCTCTGTCGGTGCTCGTCACCGTGCCCCGCGCCGCGGCCGATTCAAGCTCGTTTCAACCGGCCCTCGATCAGCTTCTGAACGCGATGCAGCAGGCGGCGACCTACGACGCGTCGTTGCCGTTCGCCACACCGGACAGCGACGCCATGTTGCTCACGGGCCTGCAGGACACGAACTACGAACTGCTCTCGGCCGGACTTTCCCGGGTCACCGAACTGTTCAACGGGGTCTTTTTCCAGTCGCCCGAGGTGGTCGCCGGCGATGCCGCCGATTCCCGTCAGTACTTTCAGTTCTTCACCCCAGACATCTACTATCACGCGACAGCCGGCCTTGCTCCCGGCGCGACCTACGAGCTCACCGGCACCGTCGGCAAGGGCACTGAAGCTCTGGCCATCGCGACCGAGGCGATCACCGGTTCGACGGCAGTCAGCAAGAGCAGTCTGGAACTCGACCACAACCTCATCGTGAATCCGGACGGGACATTCACCGTCGACATCGGGCCGACCGAGCCGAGCGACGCGGTCAACTTCATCAACGACAGCGACGCCACGACGAATGGTGATGCCTCCCTGTTGATTCGGGATGTGTTGGGCGACTGGGCAAAGGGCCCGGGCAGCATCAGCATCCACTGTGTGGCCGACTGCCCGGCATTTTTTTCCATACCGAGCACCGGGATATTTCCCGGCGGAGACTCGCTGGCCGATGCGCCCACTACCCAGATCAATTCGGTCGATTCGTTGCTGACCACGTTGTTCACCGCGTTCGGCAACATCGTCGGACCTTTCAACCAAGAGAACATGGGTCTGGCCGAGGTCGCCGGAATCGAACTGCCGTCCAATACGATGAGCCCACTGGCGCCTGAAACCAGCGTGTTCGCAACGGGTTTGCCCAGCGCCGATGTGTCCGCGGGGAATTTCGACCTGAATCCCGACCAGGCGTTGATCGTGCAAGTTCCCGACGTGCCTTCCGGTTACAGCGGAATCGAGCTGATGAACGTCTTCGGTGCTGCGCTGCCTTACACCTTGACGCAGACAACGTTGAACAACACCACGGCGTTCGCCGATCCGGACGGATACACCTATTACGTGGTGAGCGCGACCAACCCGGGGGTGGCGAATTGGCTTGACAGCAATGGAGTTAGCAGCGGCGAGATATTCGCCCGGTTCGAGAACCTGCCCGACGGAACGGATCCGACCGGTCTGCCGGTGACGACCGAAGTGGTGCCGGTGACCGACGTGGCCAACTATCTGCCCGCCGACACACCGATCGTCAGCCCAGCCGAATACGCCGCCGACATGTCTCAGCGCGTGTTCTCCTACGACTACGGGTTGGACATCTCACGTGAACAGGCCCAACCCGACTGGGTGCTGCAGGAATTGCTGCTTCATGGGCTGCAAGGGGTGATGGGGACAGACAACTTCGATGCGGTCTTCGGCAGCGACCCGGTCACTCCCCTGGCGCTGAGATTCACTCCCGCGCTGACTCCGGACTGGGGCACCGTCACCCACGACATCGTCACCCACCCGGTCACCAGCCTGGAGGCGATCGTCAACGTTCTCCCGCTGGCGTCCAGTGACGTCAACTTGCCCGTGGACTTGGCGATTGGCCAGACCGCCCTGTCGCTCCTGCTACCTCAGCAGCTGGGCTCGCTCGTCAATGACACGCTGTTCGACCCGAACACCGGCATCGTGGCCGGGCTACTCAACGCGCGCGACGACATCGCGACGGCGATCCTCACAGCCAACAACGACTTCCCCTCGGAGCTCGGCACTGTGGCTACAACAGAGTGGGCGAACATGCCCGAGTTGGTTCAGGCGACCGCAAGCTCGCTGCTGGCCGATCTGAGCACGCTGTTCAATCCCGCCGATATATTCGCCGGGTGAACATGGTCAGCCGCCGCCAACTATTTCGACTGGCCGGCGGTGTCGCGTCGGCGTCGATAGTCAGCGCCTGCTCGAGCGACACCCGCACGGCCAGTGCCCATCTGACCGCAGCGACCTCGGCGCTGCTGCTGTGCCGAGACGCCTGGGGCGCACGGCCCGCCCGCCCCGGCGGCAAGCCGCACACCATCACCCGGATGACCCTGCATCACGAGGCCGTGGTGCTCGGCGACAACCGCAATGCCCCCGAGCGCTTGCGCCACGACCAGCGCTATCACCAAGACCAGAAGGGATGGATCGACATCGCCTATCACGTAGGCGTCGACCGCAACGGCAACCTCTACGAACTACGCAATCCGGCAATCGCCGGCGACACCGCAACGGACTACGACACCACCGGGCATTTCCTCGTTCTCTGCGAAGGAGACTTCGACCAAGAGGCCGTCTCGGAAGCTCAATTACACGGCACCGCAGTCGTATTCGCGTGGGCCGCCAAGAAGTTCGGCGTCAAGAGCAGCACGTTGGCGGGCCACCGGGATTTCGCGCAGACGTCGTGCCCCGGAGCGAACCTCTATGCCCATCTTTCGTCAGGCGACCTGAAACGTCGCATCGACGATCTGCTTGGCGGCGGCGGCGTCGATCTTCAGCGCTTCTGCGGACCCGACGCCACCGCACGAGTCGCCGCTATCGAGGCAGGCAACTGAGCACCGGGCGTCAGCCAGCAGCTGGGGCGAGCGCCAGCACCTCGTCGAAACCGGCAATAAGGCACTCCGAAAAGACGTCGTAGTCGGGAATCGCGCTGGTGTCCACGTCGATCCCCAGCGCGCAGGTGTCCACGTAGGTGAGCAACGTGACGTTGACCGAGGCGCCGATGGTCGGTCCGAACGCATACTGCGTCACCACCCGGGCGCCACCCAGGAACACCGGCATCGGAATTCCCGGCACGTCGCTGCACAGAAAGTCAACGTGGCGCAGGATCGAACCGATGTACCACCGCGGCATCATGTTGAGGGCACCGGCGATCCACTGCGTGTAGGGCAGCGACTTCTCGTGCCGCACCCTGCCCGTTCTCTCGTGGATCTGGCGGATTCGCTGGGCCGCATCGGGTTCGCCGACCGGCACGTCGAACCGCATCAACGTGACCCGGTTGCCGCCCATCTCGTCGCCCTCTTCGCGCAAGCTCATCGGCATGGTGAGGTGAAGGTCGCCGACCTCGGCGCCGTGCTTTTCGTGGTACCGGCGCAGCCCGCCCGCAACGCCCGCGACGAAAGCATCGTTCAACGCACCGTCGCCGCAGTGAGCCGCAGCCCGCAGCTGTGGCAACGGAACCTCCAGCACCCCAAGACGCCGGATCAGGCTGCGCTCCGTCATCAGCGGCGAACCGGTGCGGTTCACCGGGCGGACAGTTCGGTAGACCGACGCGGCCATCTCCGCAGCCGACGAAACGCTGAATACAGGCCGCAGAAGGCCGTTGGAAATCAGCTTCGGGGCACTCCTGAGTGTGCCCATCAGCGCGTTCCTTATCGATTGGACGTTGTATCGCGCAGTGTCGCGGTAGCTGCGCAGCCACGGTGGCGGGGGCACTTCGGGCAATTCCGCCATCGGTCCGTGCGCCTCGGGGACCGCGGACAGGTCGAACAGGATCATCCCGATCTGAACGCCTCCGACGCCGTCCGTCAGAGCGTGATGAAACTTGAGGATCACTGCCGCGCCGTCGTTTTCGAGGCCGTCGACGAACGTGGCCTCCCAGAGCGGGCGCGCCCGGTCGAAGGCCCCCATCGCCGCGACCCGGGCCATTTCCAGCACAGTGTCGATGGTGCCGGGCGCGGTCGCAGTCACTCTGCGCATGTGGAAGTCGAGGTCGAAGTCTGGCGCGTGCTCCCACCGCGGCGGCGCGGGCGGCGGAGACGGGACGACCCGCTGTCGCATCATCGGCACCTTGCGCGCGATGAGGCCGAAGCGGTTGCGTACCACTTCCCAGTCTGGCGAACGGTCGAGCATGATCACCGTGACCACCGTGGAACGCAATCGAGGATCGCTTTCCATCGCCCACGTGAACGCGTCGCTGTTGCGCATGAATTCGGCCATTTGTGCCCAAAGTACGAGGCCCGCGAGCCGTCGTCACGACCTCCGGAATACCGGTGACTTTGGTCCCTCGAGAAGAGGGCATTCGCCGCCGTCGACGACATCGCTCTCGGGTGGCGACCTGTCAGTGGATGATCGGTAGCTTGCGCCTGCGCGCCAGCCGAGTCAGGGCTGACTGCATGACGGACCGCACATGGGCGTCGACCTCAGCGACGACGGGACGCGCGCCGAACTTGGCCACGATATCGATGGCCGGCAAGACCAAGGTGACGATCTTGGTCGGCATCGGGACGTTGACCGGCAGCACGACGCTGAGCCCGAACGGGAAGCCGAACGCAATCGGCAGGATATCGGTGCGAAACAGCCGGCGCTCCAGCTTGGTCAGCCGAAGCGCACGCGCCAGCCACCTCCCGCGGCTCAAATAGAGTTGGCTCTCCTGCGCGCCGATGGACACCGCCGGCACGATTGGCACCCCCGCCTCGATGGCCGTGGCGACGTATCCACAGCGACCACCGAAGTCAATCGAGGCTTCCTGCAGGGTAGGCCGATAAGCGTCATAGTCGCCGCCCGGGAACACCATGACCACAGCACCGGTCGCCAGCGCCGCCGCGGCGTTGTCATGCGTCGCGCGGATAACTCCGGTGCGTCTGAGAAGCTCAGCGGCAGGACTGGCGAACAACGTGTCGTGACCAAGCGTGTAGAGAGGACGGTCGTAGCCGAAGGTGTCGTAGTAGGAAACGGCGAAAATCGGCATGTCGGGCGTCACGATCCCGCCTGAGTGATTCGAGACCACCAGAGACGGACCGGCCGGGATGTTTGCCAGGCCTCTCACCTGCGCTCGGAAGTATCGCTTGACGATGGGGCGGGTCACCCCGACGGCCACCTCTGTGAGACGGGCGTCCCACTTGTCGACGTCGGTACGTTGAAACGCTTCCGATACCTCGCTCATGCTCTCGCCTTTGGCCGTCCCTGCAGATGCGCCAACCACGCAAGTTTTGTCTTATCGCAATTGGCCGCCGGCCTTCAGGGCCAAAAGCAGCTATCTTCAGGGACTTTGACCCCTATTGACCCGCGCCGCTATTGCTGCCGCGTCGGGTGACGTCCTGGACGTTGCGGCAGGATGACAAGCAGCGCAACGATGATGGCCGCGATGACCGCCGAGGCCAGCGGTCGGCTCAACGCCATGCCACCGTCAGCCACGGGCTTGTCGATGAAGTCTCCCACGGTTGCGCCCAGTGGCCGCGTCAGGATGAAGGCGATCCAGAACAAGGCGACACGCGATACGGCGGTCCAGTAGTACAGGGCCACGACCGCTACGAGAGCCGCGGTGAAGACCAGCGCGCCGCGTTCGTAACCAGTGCCGCGACTGTCGGCCAGCCAATCGCCGAGCGCGGTGCCCAGAGTCTGGGAAAACGTAATTGTGGTCCAGTAGAACGCCTCGACTTTCGGTGTCGAGACGGTGTCGACCGAGACCGTGCCCTGCGACCGGTACCACAGCCCGAGGGTGGCCAGCAGACAAGACAGCAGCAGAAGCGATCCGCCCGCGTAGCCGATCCCGAGCGATCGGTCGGCGAAGTCGGCCAACGTCGTGCCAAAGGTCGTAGAGGCGACGATCGTCGCCCAGTAGAGGCTCCAATGGAAGCGCTTGGCGGAGATCTGCGCGACAACGAGCGCCACCAGCAAGCCGCCGAAGAGCGTGACGCCGGCCAGATAGCCCCAATTCAGCGTCATCGTCACGGTGTCGCCACCCGTTTCGCCGAGCGTGGTCGCCAAAACCTTGATCACCCAAAAGCCCAGGGTGACTGCAGGCACCTTGCTCATCGCCTGTTCCGCAACGTCATTCACAGGACGTGACTCGCTTCCGACGGATTGGTGGCTATGACCCGGTGACGCGTGATTATCAGACAGCGTTACGTCGCTGCACTGAAATTTAAGCGTGGCTGAGCAGCCACACGGGTGACTACCGGAAAACCGCTAGCCAATTCCGTCGATCCCGCGGCGCATCCTTCTTGCGGCGTGGAGGTAACGTGCCGGACGGACGTCGGCGTCTGGGGCGCACTGAAGAAGGGTGGTGGGCGTGCTGAGAGCTGGAGTGGTCGCCGCCGCCTCGGCCGGTGCCATCGGCGCCGTGGGATGGCAGGCGATTCGTGCGGCCGTCGCGCGGATTGAAGCCAACCCCGACCCGTACCCACGCGAGACGCTGGCCCGTGAGCCTGAGGGCGAAGAAGTTCTCATCAACGGTTCGGACGGAACGGTGTTGCGCGCAATTTCGGCCGGCGAGGGTCCCACTGTCGTTCTGGCCCACGGATTTGGAGTGACGGCGGCCGAATGGAATCTCGTGTGGGATGCTCTCGTCGAGCGCGGCCATCGAGTGATCGCGTTCGACCAGCGGGGCCATGGGCGTTCCACGTTGGGTTCCAACGGAAGTGGCTCTGCGGCCATGGCGGGCGACTACGTGGCGGTTCTTGAGCATTTCGACGTGCAGGACGCGGTGCTGGTCGGACACTCGATGGGAGGGTTCGTCGCGATCCGCGCCGTACTGGACTACCCCGGCTTGGCGCAGCGTCTGTGCGGTCTCATCCTGTTCGCGACGTGGGCAGGACGTATTCAAGATGGCGCACCACTGAATCGTTTACAGATGCCTCTGCTGCAAAGCGGCCTGTTGCAAAAGCTGGTGAGCACCAAAACAGTTGGCACGTTGTTTGGCGCCGCCCAGTGTGGAACGCGTCCATCGCCTGCGATGATTTCGGTGTTCCAAGAAATCTTCGCTCAGCAGGATCATCAAGCACTGCTACCGATCGCGCGGGCGTTCGTGCGGGAGGACCGTTACCCGCGTCTTGGCGAGATCCGGATACCGACCGCTGTGATAGTGGGCGCTGCCGATCGCACCACGCCGCGCGGTCACGCCCAACGCCTTGCCGCCGGCGTGCCAGGCGCGCGGTTGCTGACGGTGCCTGAGGCCGGCCACTTCCTGAACTGGGAAGCCGAAGGCCCCGCCGTTTTACTCGAAACCATCGAATCATTTCAGCCGAGACTGGACGGCCGCGCGCCTACTCCATCGACGTAACGTGGGTGAGCCGCAGTGCGTCAAGGCTTTCCAAAGCGGCGGGTTAGACCCAGGATCCCGGCCGCCACAAAAGGCACCGGCGAGAGCGTAGCGATCAGCGCGCTTCTGGAACCGACCAGCGGCGTGCTGCTAAGACCGGTGACGAAGTCGGCTCCGTCACTGACCAATCCAAGTGTCGCCCACCGCCGAAATTCGGTTTCTCCGCCGCGTGCCCAGGCCGCGCAGGCACCGGAGCCGATAACCACGTCGCGGATCCCGATGGTCCGCATGAGTAGTGTCTCTGTCCCGGAGCCTGGCGAAAAGATCCGGCTCGGAGCGAGAATCATCGCCGCTCCCACGCCGACGCGGGCCGCCGCGACCACCGCCAAGATCGAGGTGGATGCCTGCGCCCTTTGTTGGTTCACGGCTCGACAATACTCACGCTGTGTGGCTTGTCGGGATGGAAAGGGCCACAATGAGTTCGCGAACCACCGGAGGGTCCTTGAGGCGGTCGCCATATCGCGGAGTTTGCGCGTGGACGACCGGCTCTCGCTTCTTGCGGCCAACCCGGCGAACGTTATTCAGCTCGTCTTCCGATCAGAACCGGCCGCGTCGACACCAACGCGGCCTGAGTAGATGCGCGCATCCCAGCCGGCGAGGTCCAGAGACGACGACGTCGCCACGGCAGGGGTATCGGGAAGGTTGCCGAGCAGCAGATCGGCCCCGATCCATTCCGGGCCGATCTCGACGGTCCGCGGACCGCGCCCGAAGTTGGCGATCACCAGAAGTCTCCCGTCGGAAGAAGTTCTGGTGTACGCCCAGATCTGTGGGTCCTCGGCCATCAGCGGGGTGAAGTCGCCGTCGACCACGATGGCTGATTCGTGACGGAGACGAATCAGCGCTTGGTAGTGCGCGAAAACCGAATCCGTTGAACCGATCTGGGCTTCAGCGTTGAGCCAGGTGTGGTTCGGGTTGGCCGGCAGCCACGGGTCGGTGGAGGTGAAGCCGGCGTTGGGTCCTGAGTCCCATTGCATGGGTGTCCGGGCGTTGTCGCGACTGATCTTGGCTAGCCCGGCCAGCGCCGCCCGCTGATCGCCGCCCGATTCGACGACGTGGTTGTAGTAGTTCACGGCCTCAAGGTCCTTGTGGTCCAGCGCACTTCGGAACGGGTAGTTCGTCATTCCGAGTTCCTCGCCCTGATAGACGAACGGGGTTCCGCGCATGCCGTGCAGAACCGTCGCGAGCGCCTTGGCCGAAGCCGCCCAGTAGTCCCGGTCGTCGTCACCAAACCGGGACACGACGCGAGGCTGGTCGTGGTTGTTCCAGTACAAGCTGTTCCAACCGGTGTCCGCCAACGCCGCCTGCCAACGGTTGAGTGACCGCTTGAGCACAACCAGGTCAAGACCGCGGTAGTCGAACTTGTCCGTCGGGCTCTGATCGACGGCCATGTGCTCGAACTGAAAGACCATGTCTAGCTCACCACGGGCCGGATCGGTGTAGAGGCGCGCTTGTTCGGGCGTCACCGCCGGCATCTCGCCGACCGTCATGTACTCGCCCTCGCGGCGACCGAAGGTTTCGCGGGTCATCTCAGCGAGGTAGTCGTGCACGTGCGGTCCGTCGGCGAACTCCGCGAAGGCGATGACGAACTGGTGTCCCGGGATCGCCGCTCCATCGGGCAGGCCCTCGGTCTTGGAGATGAAGTTGATGACATCCATCCGGAAGCCGTCGACGCCGCGGTCCAGCCACCACACCATGATGTCCTGCACCGCTTTTCGTATCTGCGGGTTCTCCCAGTTCAGGTCGGGCTGTTTGCGGTCGAACAGATGCAGGTAGTACTGGCCGGTGGCGGCATCCCACTGCCACGCCGGACCGGAGAAGAACGAGCCCCAATTGTTCGGCTCGGCACCGTCACGAGCGTCGCGCCAGATATACCAATCCCGCTTCGGGCTGAGGCGCGAAGACCGCGACTCGACGAACCACGGGTGCTCGTCGGAGGTGTGGTTGACCACCAGATCCATCACAAGCTTCATGCCGAGTTCGTGCACCTTGGCAACAAGCGTGTCGAATTCGGCCAGGGTGCCGAACAGCGGGTCGATGTCGCGGTAATCACTGATGTCGTAACCGTTGTCGGCCTGGGGCGATCGGTAGATCGGTGACAACCAGATCACGTCGACGCCGAGCGTCCGAAGGTAGTCCAGCCGCCCGATGATGCCGGCCAGGTCGCCGATCCCGTCACCGCCGGAGTCGGCGAAGCTACGCGGATAGATCTGGTAGACGACAGCAGACTTCCACCACGCACGATCACGCCGCACTGTCATCTCCGATTCGCCATGACGTCGCGGTAGACCGCAACGTACTTGTCGATCATGGTGGCGACCGTGAAGCGGTCGGCCGCTAGCTCGGCGATCCTGCGTCGGTCCAGATCCCCGGCCGCAGCGACCGCGGCCACCGCCGAATCGACGTCGTCGACAAGAAAACCGGTGACGCTATGCGTGATCAGTTCGCCCATCGAGCCTCTCGAGTTCGCGATTACCGGTGTGCCACAAGCCATCGCCTCGACAACGCTGTAGCCGAACGGCTCGTCAAAGTCGATCAGGTGAAGCAGCGCGTACGCTCCGCCCAACACCTCGGCGCGCGCGGAGGCATCAACGGGGCCGAGATAGCGGACGTGCTCGCCGTCGATGTGCGGCGCGACCTGGTCGCGGAAATACGCCTCGTCCTGGACGATCCCGGCGATGTCGAGCCGACGACCACTGCGGCGGGCGACGTCGATCGCGGCGGCGGTGCCTTTGTCGGGGTGGATCCGCCCGAAGAACACCAGATGCTCACCGGGATTCGGGTGGATCGCGAACTGGCCGATATCGATGCCGTGATGGATGGTGGCGGCATAGTGCAGATTCGGATGCCGATCGGCGTCGCTGATCGACACATAGGCGGCTGTGCCGTCGTAGCGTTGGTAGACCGGAACGATGCGGTCCGAGGAGAACCCGTGGATCGTGGTGACCACCGGCGTCGCGACGAGATCGCTGTAGGTCAGCGGCAGAAAGTCGAACCCGTTGTGGATGATGTCGAACTCCGCCGCACGCTCGAAAACCGAAGCGATGTGCAGACATTCGGCGACCTTGGCATCGATAGACGCATCCTCGGACCAGCCGCACGGCGCGGTCGCGTGCAAGGCCGCCGTCGTGATCGAGTCCGCGGTGGCGAACAGCGTGACGTGATGGCCGGCCGCCACCAGCCCCTCGGTGAGCAACGAGGCGAACTGCTCCCACGGCCCGTAGTGACGAGGTGGCGTCCGCCACGCGATCGGCGCCAGTACAGCCACTCGGATCGGGCTGCCGGCATCGCGTTGGATGGGAATGTCCACCGAGCTACCAGTTGCTGGGCGAGTAGTCCTTCAGGAAGCAACCGTGCAGATCTTCGCCCAACTCCCCCCGGACGATCGGGTCGTAGACGCGGGCAGCCCCGTCGACAAGGTCGAGCGGGGCATGGAAACCCTCGTCGGCGAGCCGCAGCTTGGTCGGGTGTGGACGCTCGTCGGTGATCCAGCCCGTATCCACCGCGGTCATGAGAATGCCGTCCTGCTCGAGCATTTCGCCCGCACTGGTGCGGGTCAGCATGTTCAGCGCGGCCTTCGCCATGTTGGTGTGCGGATGCCCTGCTCCCTTGTACGCCCGGCTGAACTGCCCCTCCATCGCCGACACGTTCACGACATACTTCCGCCGGGAAGATGAGGCGGCCATCGCCGGGCGCAGCCGACTCACCAGAATGAACGGCGCTGTCTGGTTGCAGAGCTGAACCTCGAGCAACTCCATCGCGTCGACCTCGTGCACGCGTTGAGTCCAGCTGTTGACCGACGCCGTATCGGGCAGCAGGCCACCCGCGTCGATGGCGGTGCCGGCGGCAATCCGGTCTGGGGAAGCGCTGCGGGCGGCTAGCGCCAATTCGGTTACAGCGTGCGGAGTTTGGTGCTCGGCGAGGCTTCCGGCGAGCGCCGCGGGGTGGGCGTCACTGACCCGGTCGAAGGTGACCACGTCGACGATTTCCGGTGCCGGGCTGCGCTCTGCCTCGACCAGCGCGGCGTAGGAACCGGGGGCTCGGCGCACCGTCTGAGCGGCGTTGTTGATCAGAATGTCCAGCGGGCCCTGCGCGGCGACGGTGTCCGCGAGCGCGACCACCTGAGCGGGGTCGCGCAGGTCGATCCCGACGATGCGCAGCCGGTGCAGCCAGTCGGCACTGTCGGGCATCGCGGCGAAGCGGCGTACGGCGTCGTTCGGAAAGCGGGTGGTGATGGTCGTGTGGGCGCCGTCGCGGAGCAGTCGCAGCGCGATGTACATGCCGATCTTGGCGCGGCCACCCGTGAGCAGGGCGCTCCTGCCGGTGAGGTCGGTGCGCGCGTCGCGCTTGGCGCGGTTGAGCGCGGCGCACTCCGGACATAGTTGGTGGTAGAAGGCGTCGACCACGGTGTAGCGGTTCTTGCACATGTAGCAGGCACGCGGCCGGAGCAACGTCCCTGCGGAAGCCCCGACCGCGGCGGACACCAGGGGCAGGCCCGCGGTTTCGTCGTCGATGCGGCCGGGCGCACCAGTCGCGGTGGCGGCGGTGACGGCGTGGTCTGCGGCCGCCACCGCGTCGCGCTTGGCGTGGCGGCGGGCTTTCTTCACCGACTTGAAGATGCCCGCGGTGGCCCGACGCACGGCAACGGCATCGGGATGCTCGGGCGGCAACGACTCGATGTCGGCCAGCACCATGAGGCACGTGTTGAGCTTTTCCGGGTCGATCGCGTTCACCGTGGAAGAGTACTGGGCTTTTCCGCGTCCGTCGTCACGACGCTGAGCCAATTCACATTGCTATCCCAACAACAGATGAGTAATGCGGAGCCGAATCACACCAACATGGGGAAATTTCCCCATGTAGCGGTCTATCAGGCAGGTGCAGACTACGGATAGCGCCACTCTGCGTGATCAGCGCCAACGGAGGAACAACACATGACGGCCAGACCAAAATCCAAGCGAATCGTCGCGGCGGCCCTGCTGTCGAGCGTTGGCGCATTTGTCGCTCTCGGATTTGGAGCGGCTAGCGCCCAGGCTGATCCCGACCCGAATTACGGCCCTCATCAATGGTGCCCAGGGCAACCACAAACCTGGCCCAACTACCCCGCGACTACTTTCACTTGGGACGCGAACATATGCCATACCTGGTACAACGTCGGCTACGGCCAGGGCAACGTTCCCGTCGCGGGCGGAGGCCCCAGCAGTATTTGGGACGGAGATAATCCGCCGCCTAATGATGCGCGACACCCATGCTCTCCGCTGTCGTGGATGTGCACACGTTCATAGGAACGTCCTAACCGGTGAGGGGATCACGTCACCACACCAGCGGCAGATGCGTGAGGTACCGGTCGACCTCGGCGTCGAGCACGTTGTAGCCGTCCGCGGTCCTGAACTCAGGAATGCGTCGCAGAAACTCGGTGAAGATTGCGACCATCTCGGCGCGTGCGAGGTGCGCGCCGAGGCAACGCCGCGTGCCGGCGGCGAAAGTGTACGAGGGCCGCGATTGGACCCGGTTGTCGGCTATCGATACGTCGATGCCCTCGTCGAGGTTGAGCGCTTGCAGTGGCACTACAAACCGCGTACCCGCCGGCAATGTGACCTCGCCAATGGTCATCTCGGTGAGGCTGGCCCGCAAGCAGGTGGTGATGGGCGGATTAAGTCGCCCCGCCTCGTCGGCAAATGCGCCGACCTGGTTGGGGTGGCTGCGCAGTAAGGACTGCAATGGCATGTTGCCGGCCAACTCGACAAGCGAGAATCCAATGGCCACGGCGCCGGTGTCGACGGCGGAGGTAAAGAGCAGCGCAACAAACGACGTGAGTTCGTTGTCATCGAATTCATCGCGCAAGGCCGCGACAACGCCACTGGAATCCGCCTGGGGAATGGTCTGCGCCACGTAATCAATAACGCGTTGATGATTGTTCTTCGGGTCGTCTCGGTGCAGCCGGTAGTGATCGACCAGCTTGATCACCGTGTCGAGTTCGGTCGATGGGAACCCCAGCACAGTCAGCAATGTCTGGCACGCCAGCGGGTGGGCGATATCGGTGATGGCGTCGCACTCGCCGTCGTCGGCGACGGCATCCACCAGCGCAACCGCGTGGTCCTGAACGGCCGCCACAACCGGGGCCAATGCCCGCGGCGTGAACAGGGGGTTGAGGATGCTGCGATATCGCGCGTGCTCGGCCGGGTCGGACACGGTGCTCGGTATCCACGGATACGTGTGGGAGTCCAGATGCGGGCAGACCAGCGACGAATCACGCAGCGCCGCAACGGCATCATCGTGGTCAGTCAGGTAGTAGTCGCCGCCGACGTACGCAACCCGCCCGGCGGTACTGAGCGCAGACCAGAATGCCCGCTCGGAGGCATGTATTGCCCGGCGGTCGACAGCGGCATTCAATACCGGGCCTCTTCCACGACGTCAACATATCGCCAGATAGGCGTATCGGGCTCGCCGCAGCAGGCGATGTTGCTCCCAAACAGCCTGGCCCGGTTTCGGGTTTAAGGAGCCGCGAAGTCACCGACGGCGGTCATCTTGTAGCCGTTCGAGGCGATCGCGAAGCCACCTGAGGTGAATGCGCAGTTCAAGATGATCTCCCGGTGTGGAGGACTTTCCATCCACAAGTTGAGCGCTGCGGTCGGCGACGCGGCGAATCCGGTGCCCCAGTAGACGATCTCAGCCGTGTAGCCGGTCCTGGTGTTGTAGCCCGCATCCGCGATGCGCGCCTGCGGTGACGAGCCGTCCGAACCGATGTGGCCGCGCTCACCGCTCATCAGCATGTCGTCGGCGTGCCGCTGCGCCGCTGAAGTCAAAACCGGGTCGTCGTTGATCACCCCGCATGTCTCGCGAAGCTGGTTGACGCCGGTGTAGACCGCGCTCGCCAAATCGTCTGCGCGCGCGGCAAAATCAGGAACGGTGCCGGGAGCCGTTATGAAAACAATGCAGATCGAGAAAACGGCGACGATCTTGATTTTCATGTGATAGTGCCTCTTGCCACACACTCGCTTTGCTGTTGTCAGAAAACAAATGCTATCCACTTTCGACCGTGAGAAGTCGAGAATCGCCAATCCCGGCCCCCGCGTTAAAAGTTCTTTAAAGAGTGGGAACACTTCCACGCGGGCCGTCGTCGATCACGGTGATTCCGGCACGAAATTTTGACACTCTCGAATGTCGTAAAGCTTGGGTAATCGACGTAGTCGAGGCCGACCTTGGTGAAAATTCCCCAGTGCTTGAGCTCCATTGCCCCAACACGGATAGGATCGTCGACGAAATCGAAAACAGGCGCTGTTCTTCGCTCGATGAACAACCTACTGTTGGGCAACCGGGCGTCGTCGGACTCCGGATCGGAAGGCTCAGATGACGGCGGTCGCGGTGTGCGCATCGTCTTCCACTTCTTCACCGGTGACGTCTACTTGGCCGGATGCCGTGGCGGGCGCGACCTCATGAATGCCCAAGCGCATCCGAGCGCCAAGGCTCTGGCCGATTGTTCAAGTGAGCAGCTCCACCTATCGGGCCGTATTCAAGCCCATGGCGCGCTGGTTGCCGCTGATCTGCAGGATCGCCGCGTCACTTACGCCAGCGCCAACACCGCCGAATTTATCGGGGCGGAGCCGGGTCAGCTTTTCGATTCGCCGATGATGAGCATCTTCTCCCCCGACGACCAGCAGCGAGTTGAGCAGGCGATCGAGGAAAGTGCATACCCGCCTTTGTCGCACGATCTGTATGGAATACGCCTGGCAGCTGCAATCGACGGCAAGGTCGATGTGATTCTGCATCAAGTCGACGGGCACATCGTCATCGAGATCGAGAAGGCTTACGAGGACGATCAAGCCAATCTCCTCCCGGTTTTATACGCCTCACAGGCGATCGGCGAGGCGAGCAGCGTCCCCGAAGTTGAGGCGGCCGTTGCAAGCGCAGTGCGCGCACTGACCGGATTCGACCGCGCGATGGTCTACCAGTTCCATGAAGATGGGCACGGCGAGATCGTCGCTGAGGATCGTCTACCAGGACTGGTCCAATACCTCGGGCACCATTTTCCAGCGAGCGACATTCCGCTCCAAGCCCGCGAGATTTACATCCGCAAAGGCGCGCGCTTCATACCCGACGTCGACGAGGGGGATGTCGTCGTGCTTGCATCGCCGCGCAGGGCCGGCACGAGTCTTGACCTGAGCCGCGCTGTGCTGCGGAGCGTTTCCCCGTACCACCTCGAATACATGCGCAATATGAAGACGGGAGCCAGCGTTTCGTTCTCGATGGCCGAAGGGGGTCGGCTGACACGGCTCGTCTCGTGCACATCGGAAGATCCCCGATGGCTCTCGCGTTCGCGGCGTCGGTCGTGTGAACTGGTAGTCCTACAGGCAAAACTCCAGGTCTCTGCAGCCGAACAGATCTACAGACTGAACGATGCGGCCACCCGCGAATCAATCCGGAGCCGGCTCAGGGCAGCCATGAACAGCGCGCCCGCTATTGCCGAGGGACTCACGTCGGCTCCGGGTGACCTCTTGGAGCTCTGCCAGGCAGACGGCGCAGCCGCGTGTGCGGACGGGCAGTACCGGTCGATTGGCGAAACGCCATCCGAGGACGCCGTACGCAGACTCGCGGGGGAAATCCGCGCCAGCCAGTCCCCGGTCACGCCCTGGGCCACCGACCGCCTGGAGAAACCGGCGGCTGGCTCGCTCGGTCTCGCTGGCTGCTTGTTCGTCGCACTCGGCGCACCCGATGACTTCGTGATCTGGTTCCGGCGAGACCGTCCTCAGCAGCTCCGCTGGCTGGGGGATCCGCACGCTCACTCCACTGGATTGATCAATCCGCGCAAGTCGTTCGATACCTGGCTGGAGCGAGTCAGCGGCTCAAGTGCGCACTGGACAGACGCCGACCTGCATGCGGCGCAACTGGTCGTATACGACGTCGAATCGGCCCAGCTCAGCCGGGCCCAGGCCAAGCTGGCGCACCTCGGCCTGCACGACTCGCTGACTGGGCTACCAAATCGCCGCCATCTGAGCAGCGTGATGGCCACTATGCTGGCAGGAGCAACACCAACTGACCCGGTGGCCGCCATCTTCATTGATCTCGACCGCTTCAAAGAAGTCAACGACGAGTACGGGCACGAAGCCGGCGACTTCGTGCTGTGCCGCATTGCGCAGCGGATTGTCGAGGTGACCCGCACCCGGAGTGACGTCGTGAGGCGGGCCGACGCGGGCCACCCCCCCGCAGTCAGGCTCGGCGGTGACGAGTTCGTCGTGCTGCTGCCGGGCACGGATGCCAAGGGCGCCGCCCTGGTGGCTGACCGGATCCGTCAGTCGCTGCTCCAGCCGATTGCCATCAGCCCAGACATCCAGCTGACCATCAGCGCGGCGATCGGAGTGGCGCTGTCGGCAGCGCCCGAAGAACCGCGACATTTGCTCAGACGGGCCGACGCTGCCATGTACGAAGACAAGCGGCGACGCCGGCGGCCCGCCGCTGCACCCGAGTAATCAGTCAGCTCCGCTGCGGAGTCATGACGGCGTCAATGCTTACGATCGGCTACCCGGGGTGGTCGGGCTCGCAGAACTCGTCGGACTCGCAGTCGGGCTCGTCGGACTCGCAGTCGGGCTCGTAGGACTCGCCGGGCTGGTCGGGCTGGTCGGGCTGGTCGGGCTCGTCGGGTTAGCCGGATTCGTCGGGGTTGCCGGGCTCGCAGTCGGGCTCGGCGGATGCGAATCGGCCGGCGTGCCACACCAGTCCTGCACATCTTTCGGGTACTGATCGAGCGGTTCGGGACAACGCTGCCCGGGCGGGAAATTGGCGCCGGCATTGAGCAGATCGCAGGGCACATAGACCTGCTTGCCTTTGACGGTGCTGGTCAGACATTTCGTCGGCGGGTCGGCCTGGGCTTGGGCAGGGATGACGACCGACACCGTCAAGGCGGCAAGCACCCCGATTGCAAGGCGATAGATCACGGGCACTCCTTTATGCAGAGCATTCGGTGCAGTAGCTACACCGCCGCCGCCCACTTTCAGTAGCGGAACGACTGTCGGGCTCGGCTTGAAATTAGTCAGCCAACATCATGACGCAAAAGAAAACCAGCCTGGAGTTGTGGTCCTGACCAGCATCTTTCCAGTGGTGCTGCCCGGACTCGAAACTGCGACAGCCAGTAACGGCATCAATCGATGCCTTTGGTCCCCTGCCATGCGTCTCTTTCGGCCCTGACGGTCACGGCCTCCCTGAGCGACCCTGCCGATAGGTAGATCGCTGATCAGGGAAGAAACCGAAATGTGGCAACCACGACGTGGCGCGATCGTCGTAGGCGTCGATGGCTCAGCAGCGGCGCTGGGCGCCGTGCGGTGGGCGGCCCGCGATGCAGCGCTTCGGAATCTGCCGCTGACTCTGGTCCACGTCGTCGATGCCCCGGGACCGGGGTGGTTCGAGGAGGCCACGCTGCTCGGCTCCAGACAGCGGCAGCAGAGGCTGGCAGGCGATGTCATCGAGTCAGCGACCAGAGTCGCCGAGCAGAGCACCCGTGAGTGCGGTCCAGTGCCGATCGAATGCCGCGTGTTGCATTCCGCCGCCGTCCCGACGCTCGTCGACATCTCCAGGGAGGCGGCACTAGTCGTGGTCGGCTACCGGGGACATGGCAGCCTGCTGACCCGCGGCGTGCTGGGCTCGGTGAGTTCGGCATTGGTCTACCACGCGCACTGCCCAGTCGCCGTGATCCACAGCGACGAGTCCATGATCGGCGATGTCGCGCGGGCGCCGGTGCTGCTGGGTGTCGACGGCTCACCGGCATCGGAGGCGGCGACGGCTATCGCATTTGAGGAATCCTCCCGCCGAGGGGTAGGCCTGGTGGCTTTGCACGCTTGGAACAGTCCCCGCGTCACCGGCTCGACCAGGTTGCGCCAAGACTCCAAATGGGACGCTCAGCTATCCGAGGAGGAGGAGACGCTCGCTGAACGGCTGGCGGGTTGGCTCGAACGCTATCCCGACGTGGGGATCCGTCGCGTCGTTGAAATTGGTGATCCGGCACATTGGCTGATCGAGGCCTCCGAACGGGCACAACTGCTTGTGGTCGGCAGCCACGGCTGCAGTCGGGCCAGGGGCGTGTTGCTGGGGTCGGTCGGGGCGGCGGTGGTCAACAGAGCCAGGATCCCGGTGCTCGTGGCGCGTCAGTAATGACGGCGCTCTGGGTTGACGCATGTTGAGGCAGAAGAAAACCGGCTCGTCCTCACGCCTGGGCCTCGCGCGCGGCGAACCAGGACTCGGCTGCTGTCAGAGCCTCCGGCGTGCCGATATGCAGCCAGTCGCCGTCATGGACGAGACCGAACAGGCGCCTGCTCAACTGCGCACGGTCATGGAGGATGTTCAGCGAGAACTTCTCATCTGGCGCATCGGCGACGAGCCGCGGATGCAGGATCTGCACGCCGGTGAAGACGAAGGGCGCCGTCGACGCATCGCTGCGGCGCTGCAAACGCCCGTCATCGGCGCGGAAGAAGTCTCCCGCCCCGTCATAACCGAAGGCCGAGCTCACCGGTTCCAGCAGCAGCAGCGCGTCCATCCGCGCCGCATCCCAGGCCTCGGCCAGTCGGGTCAGCGCCGGTCGCGCACCGTCCAGCCAGATGATATCGGCATTGCAGACGAAGAAGGGCTGCTCGCCCAGCAGCGGAAGCGCATGGGCGACACCACCACCGGTCTCGAGCAGCACGTCTTCGTGCGACAGGATCACGCCGACATGGTCGGCCAGATGCCGGGCGATCTGGTCAGCCAGCCAGTGCGTATTGACCACGCGGTTGGGCACGCCCGCTTCGTCCAGTCGGTCGAGAACGCGGTCCAGCATGGAGCGGCCCGCCACCGGAATCAGCGCCTTGGGCGTGCGCTGGGTCAGGGGGCGCATGCGTAGCCCGAGGCCTGCCGCGAGCACCATGGCATGGCCCGGCATGGTCATGAGGCCGCGGCTCATAGGTCCGGCACCACGCGGCACGCGGCGGGCACTTCGCGCTCCAGCCAGTGCGTCAGCTCATGCAGCGCGGGATGCGTCAGCGCTTGACCCAGCAGGCGCCAGAGCCGCGGGATATGTTGCAGATAGCCAGGTTTGCCGTCACGCTTGGCCAAGCGGACGAACAGGCCGAGGCATTTCACATGGCGGTGCGCGGCCATCACCGCCCACGAGGCATCGAAATCCGCGCCGGATAGCTGCGGGAATGCCGCCCGATAGCGCGCCCGCATGGCCTCGATCAGGGTCACGGGCAGGTCGCGGCGGGCATCCTCCAGCAGCGAGACAAGGTCATAGGTGACCGGGCCTACCACCGCGTCCTGGAAGTCCAGCAGCCCCAACGCCGTCAGACCCGGGCGCGGCAGCAGAAGCAGATTCTCGACGAAGAAATCGCGATGAACCATCGTGTCGGGCACCGTGCGGGCCGCGGGCAACAGCGCGCGCCAGATCGCCTCGAACTGATGCCGCGGGTCCTCGTCGACAGGCGTTCCACGTGCCGCAGGCACATACCAGAGCAGGAACCGCTCGACCTCTTCCAGCATGCGCGCATCGTCATATGCGGGAAGGCCAGCCGGAATTGCCGCCGCGCCGCGTCGGTGGACATCGATCACCCAGTCGATCGCCAGGCCGAAAATCCGATCCGGATCGTGGCCGGCCTCGAGCCGCCGCGCCAGAGTCGCATCGCCCAGATCCTCCACGAGCGCCAGCCCCGTCAACGGATCGGCGGCGAGAATCTCGGGAGCGGAAAAACCCAGGCCGCGCAGATGGGCGTCGATCGCCAGGAACGGGCGGATATCGAGCTTGTCGGGGGGCGCGTCCATCAACACCGCGCACCGCGCTCCGTCTGTCAGGCGCCAGTAGCGACGGAACGAGGCATCGCCCGCTAACGCCGTACGCGCGGCGCTACCCCAGCCGGCCGTCGTCAGGAATCCGGAGATCGTCGCGTCGCGCTCCGCACGCCTATCCATGTCGCGCTCAAGGATAGGCGGTTGGAAACTCCACGACGGGCCGTCTGCCCCCAGCTGCACATCACCTCATGACGTGAGGGAACTGCGGTTGCGGATGAACGCCGTGCAGGTCGCGGTACGACGGGGGCTGGCGCTGTCCCTCATCCTTGATCCCGTACTTGACCGCCAGTTCCGCGCCGATCAGCGTTTGTCCGCTCAGGTCCGCAAGTTCTGGATCGTCGTAAAGCTGAGAGATGACATGGCCGGTGAGTTCTGGAGTCTCTGCGGTGTCGAGGACGTGCCCGAGCTTTTCCGGACTCCTCGCCACGATGTCGCGCACGCGTTGGGTTAGCAACGACCCCATCCAGATCGAAACAGCAGCGATGCCGGTGTCTTTGAAATCCACCGACATGTCTGCGGCCATTTTGTCGGTTCCCGCCTTAGGCACACCGTATGCGGGACCGAAGGCATAATGGGCCGCACCCGAAGACGATGTGAAGACGACAAGTCCCTTGTGCTGCGGCAACATTAGGGGCGCGGCGAACACGGTGGCAACATAGCTGCTGCGCAGTCCGACGACGAGTGTGTCGATGACGTTGACGGGCTCTTCCCAGAACTTCGTGCGGCCCATCATTTCGTCGCGGATGATCGCCGCGTTGTTGACAAGTACGTCGATCTTGCCGTGGTCGCTCGCGATCCGTTCGAAGAAATCCTTCACCTGCGCATCGTCGGCGTGATCGACACGGACGGCAATGCCCTTGCCGCCCAGAGCATTCACTTGTTCCGCGGTTTCATTGATAGTGCCGGCAGGTGCGGACTTCCCAGCTTTCTCGGTGCGGCCGGTGATGTACACGGTGTACCCGTGGCTACCTAGTGCGCGGGCGATGCCCGCTCCGGCGCCCCTGCTCGCGCCGGTGACGACGGCGATCCGATTCGTGTTCGACATCAACTGTTCTCCCGGTTTCGCTGGGCTTCACCCGTACGCCCAACCGTTGTATCGGAGCGTATGTGATCGGTGTCTATCGGAGTTAATTGCATACGAGCCAGGCGATCTAGAGAACCGCGCCGCCGTTCACTCCGATCACTTGGCCGGTGACGTAGCCGGATGCATCTGAACATAAGAACGCACACAGCGCGGCGACGTCCTCTCCGGTGCCGAGGCGTCCGGCCGGGATAGCCTTCGTCAAGACCTCAGCAGGCGGCAGTTTCTTGGCGAGCTGTTGCTCGCGCAGCATGGGTGAATCAATGACGAATGGCGGCACGGTGTTGATGGCGATTCCTCGCGACGCGTACTCCTTTGCCACTGTTTTGGTGAGGGCGATGACACCACCCTTAGTGGCCGAATAGTGGCCCTGGCCAACGGCGCCCTGCTGCCCGGCAGCTGACGAGATGGTGACGATCCGGCCCCATTTCGCGACCTCCATGTCGGGCAGCGCTGCCTGTATGCAGAGAAATGTGCCGGTCAGGTTTACCGCCAGGTAGCGGTTCCATTCATCGAACGTGATCTTGTCGAACCGGGTGAAGCCGGCGATGGCGGCACTCGTCACAAGGATCTCGATCGGACCCAAAGCATCTCGCACTGTCGTGAAGGCTTGAGTGACGCCGTCTGGATCGGAAACGTCGACCTGCACGCCGACGGCACTGGCACCATCGGCCTGTAGCTCGCTGGCCACCTTGTCCGCGGCTTCGCCATTGAGGTCAAGGACGGCGACTTGTCTCCCGTTTCGGGCGAGGTGGGTTGCGATCGCCTGCCCGATACCTGATCCGCCACCGGTGACCACCGCTACCCGATTCGTCGTACCCACGGGGCCCTCCTGCTATACGTTCGTATTGCCCATTCTCCTGTACGACTGTATAGCACAAAGTCAGAGTTGCCGGCAGACGTAGTCGGGTCAACACCGGTCTCACAGGCCCGTGGGCTCCTCGCCCGCGAGCGTGGTGCGGTGCAGCAGACGTACTGATGTCGGTTCGAAATAGCTTGCCCGGTGCAACATTCCGGTGTTGTCCCAGATAACAAGGTCGCCTTTGCGCCACTTCTGACGAAGCGTGAATCGAGGTTGGGTCGACCAGTCCAAGAGTCTGTCGAGCAGCTCGCGACTCTCAGAGGCCGACCAACCTACGATCTCCTGCGCGGTTGCTCCCAGCAGCATCGACTTACGGCCATTGCGCCTTGTCCATATCAGCGGATGGATCCGGGCAGGTACCCGATCCCACGATTTGCGTTCGGATTCAGTAGCGCCTGGATTGGCCAACGATTGGGCGTGGGCGAAGGTGTGCACCACCTGCAGCCCCTCCAGTTTCTGACGTTCAGCGTTGCCGAGTGCGTCCAACGCCGCGTAGGTGCTGGCAAACTCGGTATCGCCGCCTGCGGGATCGACCTCGTGCGCACTCAGTAGCGTCGCCTTCTGCGGGACAGCGTCCGTCGCGCCGTCGAAGTGCCACTGAAAGTTCCCCTGACGGTACGAGGCAAGCAGCGCGTTCGTCTTCGTGGGATCCATTGTGATGGTTTGTATCTCGGGGTGCTTATGCTCGCCGGTCGGCTGGATGACCAGAGTGCCCAGGAGGCGGCTGAAGGCCAGTAGTTGGTCATCGCTGATGTGGAGTTCACGGTAGATGACCACGCCATGACGGTCCAGCGCGCTGCGGGTCCACTCGGCTGCATCCCGGGTCAGCAGCTCTGCGGCAACAGAGTCGGTGATTTCCACGCCCACAGTTTCGCTAAGTGAATGAGCCGTGCCGATCATGGCGCCTCCGATACGACGACTTTGGTGTTCTGTACAATGAACACCATACATCTGTACAGCACCCGTGAGTCAAATTCTTGAGCTGCAGCGAATCCGGTGGGTTAAGGCTCCAGCGGCTCTACGTCGTCAAGGAAGCGCTCAACCAGCGCGAGTGTCTCTGTGTGACCCGTCAGCGTCCCTAGTGTTTCCTCGAGTAGCACCATTCTCGGAATCCAAGCGAGCAGGAAAAGCGCCGCCGCCGCGGGCACTCCGCGATGATCTCGACCATCGGATTCCCAGCGGGCGGTTACTGCGGCGAGGAGCGACTGGCGAACCCGTTCTCCCCCTTCCCCGAGAACGGTCCGTACCTCTTGGCGATGATTGGCGAGAGCGAGAAACTCCATCAGCAGGGTTGAGCCTCGGCGGTCGCTGGCGTATGCCCACACCGCACGCAGCGGGTGCTCCGACCGAGTCGCGGCACCGAGTTCGGCGACAATCCGATCGGTGGACTGACGCAGAACGGCCGTGAACAAGTCGTCAACCGACGGAAAGTAGTACTGCACCAAGCCGGGTGCGACGCCTGCTGCGTCCGCGACACGGCGGAAGGTGACGGCCGCATATCCCTCGTCCAGCATGACGCGCTCGGTCGCGTGCAGGATCGCCTGCAGTTTCTGTGTGCGGCGAGCGCCGGCGCTACCAGGGGAAGCCATCACACGTCACCGGCTCGACCGCGTCGTCCTCCGCTTGCGGCGTACCGACCGGGTCTCGACGGAGTCCAGATGCTTTTCGATTGCCTTCACCACCTCGTCGTGCGCGCCATCGACTCCGACGCCTTCCTCGAGGCTCAAGAACTTCGGGATGCCCGTTACCAGGAGGGCGACCGCGCCTAACGATAGCCCACCATCGAGACGCGCCCCCTTGCCGAATTTCCTTCCAAGTGCTTCTATTTCGATCGCTCGCACTTGGTTCGTCACGTCGGCGATCGCCGACTGTATCGACTTGCGGTGGTTGCCGAGCGCGAGGAACTCGGTCATGAGCGCACCGGTCGCCTCGTCCCAGCTGAAGTCCCACAGTGCATGCAGCGGATCGTCAGAGCGTGTTTCAAGTAACTCGGCCAGTAATGCCAGATTACGTTCGGAGTAGCGCCGGATAGCACCGAGGAAGATGTCGTCCAGGGATGGGAAGTAGTACTGGACGAGGCTTGGCGTGACACCTGCCTTGGCGGCCAATGCCCGGTAGCTCACGCTGGCGTAGCCCTCTTCCAGCATCAGCTTTTCGACGGAATCAAGAAGCGCATCGCGCGTCTTGGATGTTTCCGCACCGACGCGACGGGGTGCTGCTGACATGGTCACCTCACCTTCCAGTTGGAACCATTTTCACACTCGCCATCCGCTGTACACTCGTATAGTCTCATAGTCGTGCGCTGGTGCAGTGTTCAGTGCGTGGCGACCCAACAATCAGGAGACGCATGACCGCGGACACCGACCTCGGCCTTCTGCGGCGCGACGTCAAGTACTTACTTGATCGCACCGCGATATACGACTGCATCGCACTCCACGCACGGGGCTGTGATCGCCACGATGCGGACCTCATCCGCGCGGCGTATCACCGAGACGGTATGGACGAACACGGTTTTGCGGTCAACTCCGGACCGGAGTACGGAGACTGGGCTAACAAGACTCACGCCGAAACCTCGATCGTGCATACCCACAACATCACCACGCACTCGTGCGAGATCAACGGCGACACAGCGCATGCCGAGAGCTACGTTATCGTCGTTCTCATCGGTAGTGATGGCGGGAGTGCACAGTTCATCACCGGTCGCTACTTGGATCGGTTGGAACGCCGAGACGGCCAGTGGCGCATAGCAGTTCGCCGGTCAACGGTGGAGGGAATGTTCCTCGCCGATGCCCGTGTGTTGCAGTCGAAATTCTTCAAAGAGAAGGGTTACCTCGTCGGAACCCGCGATCGCCACGACTTGTCCTACGAACGGCCGTTAACGATGGAGAACCGGGGACCGGCCCGCTGGTAGACGGCGGACAGAGTCGATAAGAACGGGCGCCCTCAGATGCCGGCCGGACCGGGCGCACCGTGCATGTACAGCGTCTGGCCCGAACAGAAACTCGACGCATCAGACGCGAAAAACAAAACCCCATAACCGATTTCATCTGGCTCGCCGAGGCGCCCCAAACCGTTTGTCATCGCGATCGCCTCGGGGTCGAGCCCGTACCGGGCCGCGTCGTCCGTCAACGTGGCTGCGCGCACCGCTCCGACCGCAATCGCATTGACGCGGATACCTTTGCGAGCCCACGCTCCAGCCATCGAGCCGGTCAAGTTGTTGACCGCCGCTTTCGCCGCCCCGTAGGGCGCAGCCTGCGGCATGGCGAGCAGGCTGGCTCCCGAAGAGATATTCACGATGGCACCCTTGCCCTGCTTCATCATCGGTTTGGCCGCCGCACGTGAGAGATGCCAGACAGCAACGAAGTTGAGCGCGATTGTGCGTTCGAAGTCGTCGTCGGGCCACTTCAAGATGGACTTGGTCTCCGCCCCACCCGCACAGTTCACGAGGATGTCGATCCGACCGAATTCCTGAAGTGTTGCGTCAATCAGTGCCTGGCACGCGTCGGCAGTGGTGACGTCGGTGGACACCGCAAGTGCGCGTCGGCCCATCGCCTGCGCCTCCTTGGCAGTCGATTCAAGCGGATCGGGACGACGACCAGCGAGCACTACATCGGCACCGTGCTCGGCCAGCACCAATGCCGAGCCTCGCCCTATTCCCGTGCCACCGCCGGTGATTACCGCAACCCGACCGTCGAGAGAGAACCGATCGTTCACCTGACCACCCCTCCGTCCTCGTCGAACTGTACGATCGTACAGCAGATGCTATATGGTCGTACAGTAACGAACGGGGAGACACGTTGACCGAGCAGCTTTATTACGACCCGTGGGACATCGAGATCGATCTCGATCCGTACCCGGTGTACCGACGATTACGGGACGATGCTCCGCTCTATTACAACGAGCGCCATGACTTTTGGGGAATCAGCCGTTACATCGACGTTGAGGCAGCCCTGAGAGACCCGACCCGGCTGAGTTCGGCCAAGGGCGACATCCTGGAGGTGGTGAAGACCGATCCCGTAATGCCACCTGGGGTCTTCATCAATGAGGACCCGCCGTTGCACACCATCCATCGCGCGTTGGTATCGCGGGCCTTCACGCCGAAGAAGATGCGGGCACTCGAGGACAAGGTTCGCGCATTCTGCACGTCCTGTCTCGATCCGCTCACCGACAAGCAGAGCTTCGACTTCGTCATCGACCTAGGGCGCGAACTCCCGATGCGCACGATCGGCATGCTCGCCGGCATACCGGACTCCGAACAACCTTCAGTGCGCGCTGAAGCGCATCGTGTCCTGCGCAATGAACCGGGCAAACCGCTGCCCGTGAATAAAGACCACTACTTCGACGGCGACATGTTCACCGAGTACGTGGCGTGGCGGGAGAAAAATCCATCCGAAGATCTCATTACCGAGTTGCTCAACGTCCAATTCCAGGACGAGACCGGGACGACGCGTTCATTGACCAAGCACGAATTGCTGATCTTCCTCGCGGTCGTCGCAGGGGCCGGCGTGGAAACCACGGGCCGATTGTTCGGATGGATGGGCAAGGTGTTGGCCGAGCACCCCGATCAGCGCAAGGAACTCGTCAACGATCACTCCCTGATCCCGGGCGCGATCGAAGAGCTCCTCCGCTTCGAGCCGCCTGGTCCCCATGTCGCCCGGTACGTTGCGACCGAGGACGTGTCGTTCCACGACCAGACGGTGCCGGCCGGGAGCGCACTGCTCATGATGCTGGCCTCTGCCAATCGCGACGAGCGCCACTTCGAGGATCCCGATCGCTTCGATATCCACCGGAAACCCGGCGGACACTTGACCTTCGGCCGTGGAGCCCACTTCTGCGTCGGAGCTCCGCTAGCCCGACTGGAGGGTCGGATCGCGCTGGAAGAGGTTCTCAAGCGATTCCCGGAATGGCAGGTCGACCTCGACAACGCCCGCCGATCCCGCACATCCACGGTGCGTGGCTGGGACTCCATGCCCGCGATCGTCGGCTGACGCTGTCTGAACCCGCAACAGCAGACTGAGCACCGTCCCCGGCCGCATTCGGTCCAGCTGACAAATGTCGACGCAAAGAAAACTGGCCAGAGCTTGTGGCTCCCAGCATCGTTCTGTTGCGGAGCTGCGGGAATCAAACCAGGTCCAAAAACGCCGTGGACTGCGGAAACACCGGATTCGACTACGCGAAACGAAGCGAAGTATGCGCGACCTGCGGATACGCCGAAGGTGTTGATGGCATCAATATGCACACGCGCCGGTGTCTGAAACTACCCAACCGAAATCTGAAAATGAGTCGCGGCTCCGGGAGAACTTCACTTCCACCTGTTTGTAGTCCGGGTCTGCAGCAGGCAATGCCCAGCGCTGTCCATAGATTCAACGCAATTAATAATGGTTAATTGGGGAGATGCCATGGTGCCGGCGCGCCTGATGACGGAAGATGAACCGTGATGACCACCGATCCCCCGGCCTTACGCAGAACTGACTGGGAGCCTAGCCTCGCCCGTCGGCACCTGACGCGGCCCGAACAGGCCGCTGACCAATTGGCCACGCTGGCCGCGTCACTGGAGCCCGGGAAGCGATTGGGCACCAAGGATGACCTTCGTGCCTCATGCGGCGTTTCGGTCGGCACATTTAACGAGGCACTGCGGATAGTTCAGGCACGCGGACTGATCACGGTGCGATCCGGCCCAGGCGGCGGTTTGTTCGCGAGCCGTCAATCGCCGATGGTGCGCCTCGGTAACTCGATGCTGTCCCTTAGCGACGATGCAGCGTCGGTGGCCGAGGCGGTGCGGCTGCGCAACGCACTGGATCCGCTGTTGATCGAAGACGCCATCGAGCACGTGTCGGCCCATGACGTTGCCGCGCTCCGCGCGAAACTGGATCAGATGAAGGTCGCTGCTACAGCCGCCGACAGCACAACGTTCATACAGACGAACTGGGATCTGCATGCCCGGATCGCGGAAATCAGCCCCAGCGCGATTCTGCGGTCCTTATACCTAAATCTCCTGGAAATCATCGACTCTCACCTGTTGGCCGTGCAGCCCGTCGACGAGGAGCCATCGCCCGAATACATGGAGAGCAGATATCAGCTCCACGCGGATCTTGTCGACGCTATCGCCGATCATGATTCACAGGCGTTGCACATCATCAACGAACACAACATGTCGGCCGCCGATTTATCGTCGCTGAGCGACGCACGTTCGGCGCAAGTTAGCCAGTAGCCGCCCTCCAAAGGAGGCCAAGCCGCCGCGACCCGAAGATTCGGGGCTCACCGCATTCGTGCTGCACCGCTGTGCGGCAAGTCGCTTCGGTCCGCGGCGTTGCGATAGGCATCCAGGGCCGTGCGGGCGGTTTGTTCGTTTCGGGCGAGATGGTCGGGTCGACGTCGAGCAGACCGAATCCGATGCGCACGTATCGTTCCGCGGCACGCCACGGCATGGTGAGCACGCGAACGTCCTTTTCCTTCTACCGCCCTCTCGGC
>CAWIJT010000012.1:0-136349 GCA_963836495.1 uncultured Actinomycetota bacterium
TGCCACACGCCGCAACTCGGTCTGTGGAGCGGCGCCATGAGCGCCAACGGGGACGTGATGATCGGGGAGATGCGGCTGCGCTCGATGATGGCCGCCGGCGCCGACGCACTCGCTGCCGAACTAGACTCGGCGCTCGGCACGGCGTGGGACGAAGCGCTCGAGGCCTACCGTGACGGCGGCGAAGGCGCCGAGGTGTCCTGGCTCAGCCGCGGAGTCGGCTAGAGCCCTACATCAGCGGCGGGCTCGGGCTGAGCCACCGCGCGGAGTTGTCGGTGTGCCCGGCATATTCGGGGCAGTAGGCCGAGATGGCAACACCCACGAAGTAGCTGGATTGTTTAAGCGACAATCCGCTGCGCGCCTTCAGCTTCATCGCCACCACGCTTGTTTGCTGGTGTTGGTCGAGGCCGTCGCACACCGATTGGCCCAGTGCGGTCGCGGCGTCACGATCCTTGACGGTGATCCCGTTTTTCGTCAGAGCGGCGATGAACGCATCGTCGGTGGAATCTGCTGAGGCGGGCGCGGTGAAAAGTAACGCGGCGATAGGCAGCACGGTCGCGCAGATTGTCGAGAACTTCCCGGTCATCGGCTCCCTTGGCGGGCCGCTTGGCCCGGATAAGAGAACGCTAGTGGATCACGGACTGGTCTGCAGGATGTGTAGTGCGCCGGGCACTGCGGAGATCTGAGCGGGCAGCGCGCACGCGTAGTCGCCGTCGGCGTAGATGTTGATGCCCGGCGATTCCACGTCGATGGTCGCCGCCCGCGCGGTGACCACCTCGTCGAGCTTGACGTGGGTGCCCTTGTAGACGGTGGGGAAGAGGCGGATCAGCCGAGTCCGCGACGCCGAATGCACCATGGTGATGTCGAGTTGGCCGTCGGCGTGATCGGCGTTGGGGCAGATCAGCATTCCGCCACCGTAGCTGCGGGTGTTGCCGAATGCGGCCAGGGTCAAGTCGGTGGTGATCTCCTCGCGGCCGTCGAGCACCAGTCGGAACGGCAGCATCCGCAGCTGTGACAACTCGGCGAGCATGGCGAGGTTGTAGCGCATCCGGCCGCGCGGCCAACGCATCCGGTTGGCCCGGTCGGTGACCAGTGAATCGAATCCCGCTGCTGCGACAGTGCCGAACCACTTGGTTGCGCCATGGCGGTCGCGAATCCGGCCCAGGTCAACCGTTTCGGTCCAGCCATCCGCGATGATGTCGGCGGCAGCGGCGGGATCCTTTGTCGGCAAGCCGAATTCGCGAGCATGGTCGTTTCCGGTGCCTGCCGGGATGATGCCCAGCGGGACATCGGTGCCGGCCAACGCCTGCAGCGCGTCGGTGATCACTCCGTCGCCACCGACGACGACCAGCGCGTCGGTATCGTCGTCGACCGCGTCGTGCAGCAGGCGGCGCGCGTGTTCGGCGTCGCGGCCGACGATCGCGACGACGTCGATGCCACGCTTCTGCAGCCGCGTGATCGCCTTCTCGGCGGCGTGCGGCGCGTTGCCGTGCCCCGACGCCGGATTGGTCAGGACCGTCACCCTGCCAATCTCGCGCCGCGTGGTCACGGGATCAGCTTGCCCGGGTTGAGAATTCCGGCGGGGTCGAGCGTGGCTTTGACCGCCCGCAGCACCTGAACGCCCAGCTCGCCGACCTCGTCGCGCATCCATGGCCGGTGATCGGCGCCGACCGCGTGGTGATGGGTGATCGTTCCACCGCTGGACACAATGGCATTGCCCGCAGCGGTTTTCGCCGCGCGCCACTGCTCGATCGGGTTGCCGCGTTGCCCGGCAACGACGGTGAAATAGAGCGAGGCGCCGGTGGCATACACATGCGAAATGTGGCACAGCACCAGCGCCGGCGTACCCGATTCGGCGAGCGCGCTGGTGAGCGCTTCGGTGACGGCGGCTTTCAGCGCAGGGACGTTCGACCAGTCGGTGGCCGTCTCGAGGGTTTCGCAGAGAGCGCCCTCGGCCAGCAGCGCGTCGCGCAGATATGGCGCGCCGAATCGGCCCCGCTCCCAGGCCTGCGCGGGTGCTTCGCCCAGCGAGATACCGCCGTGCGCCTCCATCACGGCGCGGGTTTCGGCATGCCTGCTCTCGGTGTGGGCCGCGGTGCCCTCGAACACGGTGATGGCCAGGCAGCCGCCGGTGACCTGGTTTTCGCCGATCGACTCGGTGGTGGCCAGGTTGACGCCGGTCTCCGCTTCGTCGGAGAGCCGGATCACGGTCGGCCCAGTGCCGGTCTGGGTGACCGCACGCAATGCCGCAGTGCCGGTGGGGAAGTCCGGAAACGACCACGCCTCGTAGCGGGTGGCCGCCGGAGCGGGATGCACCCGCACCCGGACCCGGGTGATGATGCCGAACACGCCCTCGGAGCCGATGATGAGTTCACGCAGATCCGGGCCTGCGGCCGATTGCGGCGCGCGGCCGAGGTCCAACACGCCGGCGGGGGTGATCGCGCGCAGTCCGCGGATCATGTCGTCGAATCGGCCGTAGCCCGCCGAGTCCTGGCCCGACGACCGGGTCGCGGCATAGCCGCCGAGACTGGCGAATTCGAAGCTCTGCGGAAAATGTCCGAGCGAGAAACCACGCTCACCCAACAGTTGTTCGGCCCGTGGGCCGGTGACCCCGGCGCCGAATTCGGCCTCGCCGGAGATCTCGTCGAACGCCAGCAGTTGATCGAAGCGTCGCAGATCCAGGGACACCACCGCGTCGAAGTGGCCGCGAACGGGGTCGAGTCCGCCGACCACGCTGGTGCCGCCGCCGAACGGGACGACGGCGACGCCGTGCTGCGAGCAGTACCGCAGGATCTCGGCGACCTCGTCGTCGCTGCCCGGCAGCAAGACCGCGTCGGGCGCATCTTGTACGCCGGAGTCTTTGCGCCGCAACAGATCCAGCGTGGATTTGCCGCCGGCGTGCAGCAATCGGTCTCGATCGCCGACGCGGCAGTGGTCCGGGCCCACCATGGCGGCCAGCGCCGCACGATGGCTCGCCGCGAGCTGCGACGGACGCAGCGTCACCTGGTCGGCGTCGAGTTCCGCCACGGGTGACGGGGTGACGCCCAGCGCCTGGGACAACAGCGACCGGACGCCCTCGGACAGGGGTTTGGCGTGGATGGGATCGCCCCAGGCATTCCACTTCATCGGGGGTAGCAGGTCGGCAGACATGCGTTACAGTATTACACATGCTGTCAATCAGTAACGCGCCGGTGGAAGATCGCATTCTTGCGGCTGCGGCGAGTTGCGTGATCGATTTCGGCGTCGAGCGCGTGACGCTGGCCGAGATCGCGCGGCGGGCCGGTGTGAGCCGCCCAACGGTCTACCGCCGCTGGCCGGATACCCGGTCGGTGCTGGCCGCCCTGCTGACCGGGCATATCACTGCGGCGTTGGCCGACGTGCCCGCCCGCGGGCGAACTCGCGCGTCATTGGTCGCTCGGGTGGTCGCGGTGGCCGACCGCCTGCGCCACGACGACTTGGTGATGGCCGTACTGCGCTCCGAACTGGCGTTGGTCTACATCGCCCAACGGCTCGGCAGTAGCCAGCAGATGCTGATCGACGCGCTCGCGGCGGACCTGCAGGCGGCTCAGCGCGACGGCGGTGTGCGGTCCGGCGATCCGCGCCAGCTGGCGGCGATGGTCCTGCTCATCACTCAATCGACGATTCAATCCGCCCAGATCGTGCGGCCGATCCTGGACGCCGATGCGCTGGCCGCCGAACTCGCCTACTCGCTGAACGGATATCTGTCGTGACGTCGACCGCCCTGAACGCCGCCCGCCGCACCGCCGACCTCACCGCGCTGGCCGGCGGCGCGCCGACCGACGTGGTGGTGATCGGCGGCGGCATCACCGGTGTCGGCATCGCACTGGACGCGGCGTCCCGGGGTCTGCGCGTCACGCTGGTGGAAAAGCACGACCTGGCGTTCGGCACCAGCCGGTGGAGCTCGAAGCTGGTCCACGGCGGGCTGCGCTACCTGGCGACCGGCAACGTCGGGATCGCCCGGCGCAGCGCCGTCGAACGCGGAATCCTGATGACGCGCAACGCGCCCCATCTGGTGCGCGCCATGCCGCAGTTGGTTCCACTGCTGCCGTCGATGGGCCGAACAGAGCGCGCCCTGGTGCGCGCCGGTTTCCTGGCCGGCGATGTGCTGCGGAAGACAGCGGGCACACCGGCCTCTGTTCTGCCTGGCTCGCAACGCATTTCGGCGCAACGAGCAGTCGGCATGGCGCCGGCGGTCCGGCGCGACGGTCTCGACGGTGCACTGCTGGCCTACGACGGGCAATTGATCGACGACGCCCGGCTGGTCGTCGCCGTGGCGCGCACTGCGGCGCAGCTGGGTGCCCGGATCTTGACCTACACGGCGGCATCCGAGGCCACCGGTACATCGGTGCGACTGACCGATCGGCTCAGCGGCGAATCCTTCGATATCGCTGCACGGGCCGTCATCAATGCCACCGGGGTATGGGCCGGGGAGATCGACCCCTCGTTGAAGTTACGGCCCAGCCGCGGCACCCATCTCGTCTTCGACGCCGAATTGTTCGGTAATCCCGTTGCAGCGCTGACTATTCCGATCCCCGGTGAGCTCAACCGCTTCGTATTCGCGATGCCCGAGCAACTGGGTCGGGTCTACCTCGGACTGACCGACGAGGAGGCGCCGGGGCCGATACCCGATGTGCCGCAGCCGACCTCAGGGGAGATCAAGTTCCTGCTCGACGTGGTGAACACCGCGCTGGACATCACGCTGGACGGCGCCGACGTGATCGGCAGCTACGCCGGCCTGCGGCCGCTGATCGACACCGGGGCCGGTCACACCGCCGACGTGTCCCGCGACCACGCCGTCGTCGAATCGCCGTCGGGGGTGATCAGCGTGATCGGCGGCAAGCTGACCGAATACCGGCATATGGCCGAGGATGTGCTCGGCCGGGCCATCGAATTGCGGGGACTCGACGCCGCGACGTGCCGAACCCGAAATCTGCCGCTCCTCGGCGCACCGGCGAATCCGGGAACCACGCTGGCCCCTATGGCCGGGCTGCCGGAATCCCTGGTTCTGCGGTACGGGGGCGAGGCGCCCAACGTCATCGCCACGGCCACCTGCGAGCGGCCCGCCGAGGCGGTGGCCGACGGAATCGACGTCATCCGAGCTGAATTCGAGTACGCCGTCACCCATGAAGGTGCACTGACCGTCGACGACATCGTGGACCGCCGGACCCGGATCGGCTTGGTGGCGGCCGACCGCGATCGGGTTGTCAGCGCAGCCGCGGAGTTCATGGCGGGCTTCGGCTGAGGCAAGCGCGGTACCATTGCACGGAACGAGTCCGTACCGTCTACAAGGTGGGCCATGGAACTGGAGAGCGCTCGCCCCGCGCGAAGGCAGTCGCGGCTGAACCGGTCCTTGGATGCGCCCATCCTCGATGCCGCGCTGGCTGGCGTGGCCGAACGGGGTTACGACCGGTTGAGCATGGACGACATCGCGGCACGCGCCGGCGTGGGCAAGGCCGCGATATACCGTCGCTGGCCGTCGAAGGCCGTCGTGGTGGCCGATGCGATCGCCCATTGGAGGCGACGACTGGGGCCCGTCGAGCCGCCGAACACCGGCAGTCTTCGCGGCGACATCGAGGCGCTGATCGCCGCGGTGCCTGACTTGAATGACGCTGAGCTGAGCACTATTCAGGTCATTGTCGGGGTAGCGACGGCAGCGATGCACAATCCCGTCCTGGCGGCTGCCCTCGACGACCTCGTGCTGTCCACTCCGCGGCAGGTGGTGCGCGCGGTGCTGGACCATGCGGTGGCCCGCGGGGAGATACCGTCCGGCCGGACCTGAGCCTGATACCCGACGTCGCCCTGGGCCTCAACGTGCTGCGGGTGATGACCGGGCGGCCGATCGACCGAGTGTATGTCCGGCGGGTGCTCGAAGACGTGATTCTGCCGCTCACCGGCGCACCGATGAACTAGTGGTTGCGCGTCTCGGCCGAGAGTGACAGGCTGCCGTTAGGCGGAACTAACTAGTTCCGTATGAAAGGGGCCGGCGATGAGCGTCACGCATGTACCGGTGCTGATCGTCGGCGCCGGCGCCGCCGGCCTGACCACCTCGGCGGTGTTGGCCGAGCACGGGACCAGTTCTCTGCTGGTCGACAAGCGGCGCGAGATCTTCATCTACCCCAAGGCCCGCAATCTGAGCTTCCGCAGCCTGGAGATTCTCCGCGGTCTGGGCCTCGGCGACGAGGTCCATGCCGTTGCCGACCGAGTGTCAGACATGGTCGTCAAGCCGACGCTGAACAGCGCGGAAGAGACACTGGCGATCGACATCGATGCGTTTTTCGCCGGCCTGGATCACCTGAGCCCCGAGCCTTCGGTGCAATACTGCCCACAGAGCAGGCTCGAGCCGATGCTGCTCGCCGAAACCCGCCGCCGTGGAAGCGAAGTGCGCTATGGGACCGAACTGTGCTCGTTCGAGCAGGACGATGCCGGCGTGACAGCGGTGCTTCGCGACCCGGACTCAGGTGAGTCCGAGACGGTCCGGGCCGACTTTCTGATCGCGGCGGACGGTGTGCACAGCAGGATCAGGGAATCGCTTCGCGTTCCGACGTCGGGGTACGGGGCATTGCCGATCTTCGTCGTATTCATCTACTTCCGCGCCCCCTGGCGGAGATTCGTTCCGCACCTGAGCGACGGCGACGGCGTCCAGATCAAGAATCCAGACGTGGACGGCATATTCCTGGTGGCCAAGGACGACCTCGGCATGTTCATCACCACGTACTTTCCCGGCCATGGTGAGACCGCGGCGCAATTCACCCAGGAGTACTGCCGTGATCTGCTCACCAAGGCCGTCGGCGAGCAGATCGATCTGGAGATCATCGAGGCTGCGGCATGGCAGCCATACGAGCAAGTAGCGGACCAATTCCAGTGCGGGCGAGTCTTTCTCGTCGGAGACTGCGGACACACCATGCCGCCGTTCAAGGCCGGAGGGGCGAACACCGCGATCCAGAGCGCACATAACCTCGCCTGGAAACTGGCTGCCGTGCTCGACGGGACGGCCACTGAGGCGTTGCTGGCCACCTACCACGCCGAGCGGCATCCCGTCGGACGGTTCGCCGCTCGCCAGTCGCTCACCGGTCCGACGGTCGGCTTGCTCCGGCTCCAGGACGAGGGTCCCGGACTGCCGCCGGAGGAGGAGGCATCGATGTTCTCGTTGCTGGTCGGCTACCAATACCGCTCGGCTGCAGTCATTTCCGACGATTCCGCACCTGCCGATTCCAACGCCGTGTCACTGGTGGAGGAGCTGCGGGCACAACCCGGTACCCGGGTGCCCCATGCCTGGGTGCTCCGCGCGGGTCGACGCATCTCGACGCTCGACTTGGTCGGACCGGGCTTCACGCTTTTCACCGGTTCGTCCGGTGCGCCCTGGGCAAGCGCGGCCGAGGCCGTATCGGCAACGCTGAATGTCCCGATCAGCGTGCACAGCATCGACGCCGACGGCGAGATACGCGACATCGAGGGCCGATGGGCAGAACTGACGGGCCTATCGTCCGATGGAGCGCTGTTGGTGCGCCCCGACGACTTCGTCGCCTGGCGCACCGGCCCCCTGCCACGGTCGCCACGAGATCACCTCGAGCACGTGCTGCGCCGCATCCTCGGTCGCGGGCAATGAGCGGTCCGCTGCGGCATGCCCGACCAGTTGAAACGATTGCCTGCCTGGGTTCGAGCACCACGGCGGCACGGGGAACCTATAAGTGGATCGACGAGCTGCGGAAACGGCCGCGGAACAGCCGATTTCGGCTCGTCAACTTCGGTGTGGGCGGAGATCTGTCGATCAACACCTTCGGGGTTCTCGACCGGGTGATCACCGTGCGGCCGGAGCGGGCGATCATCCTGATCGGCACGAACGACATCTTGGCGAGCGTCTTTCCGAATTTCCGGCGATTCGTGCGCGTATCGAAGCGGTTCTGTGACGAGCCGTCCCCAGCCGGGTTCGAGGCGAACCTCAACGTCATCGTGCAGAAGCTCCAGCGGGGAGCGAACGCGAGGATTGGGCTGAGTTCGCTTGCCCCACTGGGAGAAGACCCCAATTCCCGCCATCCTGTTCAGGCCAGGCTCAATGAACTGATCGCCACCTACAACGGCATCATCGGCAATGTTGCGTCAACGTCTGGGACGGACTACATACCGTTCTGGGAGTCTTTCGAGGACCAACTCACACACGCGGGGACGGCCAAGCCGTTCACACACTTCTCGTTCGCATCCTTCTACCGTGACTATCTGCTTCGGGAGATGATCCTGCGCCAGAGTTTTGATCAGATCTCCCGCCTCAATGGTTGGCAGTTCCACATCGACGGCATTCATCTCAACAGCCGGGGTGGACGAATCCTCACGGAGGCCGTTCAGCAGTTCCTGGACTCCTGAGCGCGTCCGCGAAAGGTTTACAGCGGAATGTTCTTGTGGCGTCCGCGCCGTGCCGGCGCCTGGGCCAGCGCCTCGGTGAGCTTGCTGCGAGTGTGGGCCGGGTCGATCTTCTCGTCCACCACGCCGATCTCGATGGCGTTGTCCACCCCGCCGGCGAGCCGCTCGTGCTCGGCGGCGAGCTCGTCGTGCAGCGCTTCGCGCTCGTGGTCGGGTGCGGCGGCCAGCTTCTTCTTGTGCAGGATCCCGACGGCAGCCTTGGCGCCCATCACGGCGACCTCGGCGTCCGGCCACGCGAAGACCTTGGTGGCGCCCAGCGAACGCGAGTTCATCGCAATGTAGGCGCCGCCGTAGATCTTTCGGGTGACCAGCGTGACCCGCGGAACGGTGGCCTCACCGAACGCGTGCAGCAGCTTGGCGCCGCGGCGGACGACGCCGCCCCACTCCTGGTCCACACCGGGCAGGTAACCGGGCACGTCGACGATCACGATCAGTGGGATGCCGAACGCGTCGCACAGCCGCACGAAACGCGCTGCCTTCTCGGCGCTTTCGGAGTTGAGGCAGCCACCGAGCCGCAGCGGGTTGTTGGCCAGCACGCCGACCGAGCGCCCGGACAACCGGCCCAGGCCGACCACCATCGACGGGGCCCACTTGGCCTGAAACTCCTCGAACGGTGCGTCGTCATCGAGCAGCGCGGTCACGAGCGGGCGCACCTCGTAGGCCCGCCGCGGCGAATCCGGCAGCAGCGCATGCAGGTCGGTGTCGTGCGCCTCGGCCTTGCTGCGGTCGAAATGCCCTTGCTGGCAGAACAATCCGACCAGCCGGCGACCGCGCTCGTAGGCGTCGGACTCGTCGTCGGCGACGATGTGGCACACCCCGGACTTCTTGTGGTGAGTATCGGGACCGCCCAGCGAGGCCATGTCCACGTCTTCACCGGTGACGCTCCGCACCACGTCGGGTCCGGTGACGAACACGCGGCCCTCCGGCGCCATGATGACGACGTCGGTCAGCGCGGGGCCGTAGGCCGCGCCGCCTGCAGCGAAACCGACGACCACCGAGATCTGCGGGATGTAGCCCGATGCCCGGATCATCGCCTCGAAAACCAGTCCGACGGCATGCAGTGCCTTCACGCCTTCGGCCAGCCGCGCGCCACCGGAGTGCCAGATCCCCACGATCGGGCTCTGCTCCTCGATGGCGGTGTCGTAGGCGTTGACGATGTGGGTGCAGCCCTCCAGCCCCATCGCGCCACCCATCACGGTCCCGTCGGTGGCGAACGCGATGGTGCGCAGGCCGTTGACGGTGCCGCCGGCCGCAAGCACACCGGAGCGGTCACGCTCGTGCAGCAGCTCGAGGCTGCCGGCGTCGAAGAAACGGCTCAGTCGCAGTAGCGGGTCGCGCGGATCGAGTGACTCGTCAACCGCCTCAGGTGCCAGGGTGGTCATCGCACAACTCCTCTGTCTGGTTGGTCAGTAGCGACCGAAAGTGAGGGCCACGTTGTGCCCGCCAAATCCGAACGAATTGTTGATTGCGTACTGGTAGTTGCCGGTTCGGGGTTGGCCCGCCACCACGTCCAAATCGATCTCCGGGTCCTGGTTCACCAGGTTCAGAGTGGGCGGAACGATCTGGTCCCGCAGCGCCAACACGGTCAGGATCGACTCCACCGCGCCGACCGCCCCGACTGAGTGGCCGAGCGCGGACTTGGGTGCGTACACCACCGCGTTTCCGCCGTGGGCACCCAGGGCCCGGTTGATGGCCTTGCCCTCAGCCACGTCGCCGACCGACGTGCCGGTGGCGTGGGCATTGACATGGTCGATGTCGGCCGGGGTGAGGCCGGCGAGTTGAATGGCACGCGTCATCGCGTGCCCGGCGCGCTCACCATTGGGGTCCGGCGCCACCATGTGGAAACCGTCCGAGGTGACACTGGCCCCCATGATCCTGGCCAGGATGTTGGCTCCGCGAGCTTTGGCGTGCTCTTCGGTCTCGATCACCATCAGCGCGCCGCCCTCGCCGAAGACGAAGCCGTTGCGGTCTTTGTCGAAGGGCCGGCAGGCTCCCGCCGGGTCATCGTTGTTCGTCGACATCACGATGCGCATCTGGGCGAACGCGGCAATCGGTACCGCTTCGATCCTGGTCTCGACGCCACCACAGATTGCGATGTCCGCCTCGCCCATCGCGATCTGCTGCCAGGCGTGGGCGATGCCTTCCGAACCGGAGGCGCACGCCGACACCGACGTCATCACCCCGGCCTTCGCCTCGCGCTGTAGTCCGATCGCGGCCGCGGCGCCGTTGGGCATGTACATCTGCACGGCCAACGGCGAGACCGCCTTCATGCCGCGTTCGCGCATACCGTCGTAGCTGAAAATCAGCTCCTCGGTCGAGCCCATCCCGGTGCCGACGGACACCAGCAACCGGTTGGTGTCCACCTCGGGTGAGCCGGCGTTCTCCCACACTCGGCGGTTCAGCACCGTGGCCATCTTCTGCAGATAGCCCATGCGCCGGTTCTCGACGCGGTTCAGCTGGCTGTCGAATTCCTCACGCAGATGCCCACCGATGCGGACCGGCAGGTCGAACTCCTTGACGAACGGGTCCTCGAGAGTGCGGATCCCGCTTTGTCCGTCCAGCAACAACTTCCACGTGGTTTCCGCGTCGGTTGCCAGAGCAGACGTCAAGGCGATGCCGGTGACGACGATATTGGGGAAACCGTTCCCCGTAGCCAACTGTGAGGGTGTTGACATCGGTGTTTCGAAAGTTCCTTTCCTGCTGTCGTCCGACTCCTCCTCGGGCCGCTCGCGGCCCGCATCGTCGCCGGAAGTCGTGCCTCAGTACCGCCCGAAGGCCAATGCGACGTTGTGTCCGCCGAAGCCGAACGAGTTGTTGATGGCGTACTGGTAGTCGCCGTAACGTGGCTCGCCCGCAACAACATCGAGGTTGATCTCGGGATCAGGTGTTTCGTAGTTAAGTGTCGGCGGAATCACGCCGTCGCGCAGCGTGAGCACCGTCAGGACCGATTCCAGAGCGCCGACGGCGCCGATGGAGTGGCCCAGCGCGCCCTTGGGTGCGTAGATCGCGGCGTGCTCGCAGCCGGCGGCCCGGATCGCGTTGGCCTCGGCGGTGTCACCGATCGGTGTGGCGGTCGCGTGAGCGTTGATGTGGTCGACGTCCTTGGGGGAGATGCCCGCGAGCTCCAGCGCCCGCGCCATCGCCTTACCGGCACGCAGACCATCCGCGGCCGGGGCCACCATGTGGAAGGCGTCCGACGTGATGCCGGCACCCAGCAACCGGGCCAGCGGCTTGGCGCCGCGAGCCTTGGCGTGCTCCTCGGTCTCGATCATCATCATCGCGCCGGCCTCGCCGAACACGAAGCCATCGCGGTCCTTGTCGAACGGCCGTGACGCGCCTTCGGGATCGTCGTTGCGGGTCGACATCGCACGCATCATAGAGAACGCCGCGATGGGCAGCGCCTCGATGCCGCCCTCGACACCGCCGCAGACCGCGAAGTCCGCGTCGCCCATGACGATTTGCCGCCATGCGTGGGCGATCGCCTCCGAGCCCGACGAACAGGCCGACACCGGCGTCATCACGCCGGCCCGTGCCCCGAGTTGCAATCCGACGACCGCAGCGGCGCCGTTGGGCATGATCATCTGCACGGCCAGTGGCGACACCTTGCGGGGGCCGCCCTCGTTCATCAGGTCGTAGCTTTCGACGATCTTCTCGGCACCACCGAGACCGGTGCCCACCACAACGGCGAAACGGTCCGGGTCGACCTCGGGGCTACCCGCGTTCTCCCAGAGCTGGCCGCTGAGGTACTTGGCCATCCGCTGGACATAGGACATCCGGCGCATGTCCAGGCGACCCATGTGCTCGTCAGGCGATTCCTTGAGGTGCCCACCGATTTTCACGGGTAGGTCCCACTTGGTCACGAACTCGTCTTCGAGGACGTGGATGCCGCTTTCGCCGGCCAGTAGACCCTTCCACGTGCCCTCGATGTCCGGCGCGACAGAAGTCGTCGCCGTGACGGCGGTTACCACAACACTGGGGTAACCGCCGTTAGCAGTGGAAGGCTTGCTCACTTTTGGTCGACCGCCTCGGAGCTGTCCGCCTCGAACTTCGCGCGCAGCGCCTGGGCAGCCTCGGGGTTCTCTTCCTCGAGCTTCTGGATGTAGTTGACCACGTCACCAACGGTGCGCAGGCCGGCCAAGTCCTCGTCGGGGATCTTCACGCCGTACTTGTCCTCGGTCTGCACCGCGATCTCGACCATCGACAGCGAGTCGATGTCGAGGTCGTCGACGAAGGACTTCTCCGGGGTGATCTCCGACGGCTCGATACCGGTGACCTCTTCGATGATCTCAGCGATCCCGGCGATGATTTCTTCCTGGCTGACGGACACGTTGTGTTTCCCTTCGTAATGTGTTGTGTACTGCTGATTTACGTGCGTATGCGGTTGTAACTGATGGACAACTTCGGTGATGGGCTGGTGGCCCACGGTTTTAGAGCTCCGTCAGACCGTCCAGGTCTGCGGGTGTCTTGACGGCACGTGTCGGAATCCCGCGAAGTTCACGCTTGGCGATGCCGGACAACGCTCCGGCGGGCGGGAACTCCACGATCGCTGTGACATCGCGCTGACGCAGAGTCTCGGAGCACAGGTCCCAGCGAACCGGGCGAGTCAGTTGCGCGATGAGCTTGTCCATCGCGTCGCTCGCCGAGCTCACCGGCTGCCCGTCGCGGTTGGACAACAACACGGCAGTCGGCTCGGCGGTCGTGACGTTCTGCGCCGCGGCGGCGTAGCCGTCCAGGGCAGAGGCCATGAACTCGGTGTGGAAGGCGCCGGCGACGCCGAGCGCACGCACCCGCGCCTTGGCCGGCGGGTCCTCGGCGAGCTTGTCCAGCGCGCTGAGCCGGCCGGCGGCCACGATCTGACCCGCGGCGTTGCGATTGGCCGCGACCAGGTCGAGCTGTTCGAGCCGGGCGAGCACCTCGGCCTCGTCACCGCCGAGCACCGCGGACATGCCCGTCGGCTCGTTCGCGCAGGCCTTGGCCATCTCCGCGCCGCGGGTGGCGGCCAGCGCGACGGCGTCATCGGCGGAGATCACGCCGGCGATCGCGTAGGCGGCGATTTCACCGACGGAGTGGCCGGCCACAACAGACTCTGCGCCGGCCGACATTCCCTGTCTGGTCAGCTCCTCATACGCAAGCAGTGTCGCGGCCACGATCAACGGCTGGGCGATCGCAGTATTGGTGATCTCCTCCGTCGAGGCGGTGGTGCCCAGGCGGGCGAGATCCAGTCCGCTGGCCGTCGACCACGACGACAGCCGGTCTGCGGCGCCGGGCAGGTCCAGCCACGGCGAGAGCATTCCCTCGGTCTGCGATCCCTGTCCGGGCGCAAGCAACGCAATCACATTCTTAAGGGAACACTGGCAAGACGGTTTTACGTCGTGTAACAGATTATGAACCTTGTCTTAGGTTTTTGTGGAAACTCCACAAAAACACCTCCGATGCGACGTATTCGATACCGCGCTGCGATCTGTTAACCGCTTGCAACTGTCTTCGACGGCATCACCAGGTCCTTCTGCACCGGCCGCATGGGGGGCGTCACGATGTCGCTAGCGAGGCTGGAATGCTCCGCTTGGTACGTGAGGTGGCCCACGGTGGCGGCCACCCGAAGGACGTAGGCGTCGCGCGGCTGGGTGGGATCGCGCCCCGTGAAATCGGCGATCCGGCGCAACCGGTAGCGCACGGTGTTTGGATGAACGAACAACTTGCGAGCGCAGGCTTCGATCGCGCCGCCGCAGTCCAGATACGCGTCGAGGGTTTCGGTGAGGGTGGGACCCGCATCGGCCAGTGGTCGCATCACGTCGGTGTGCAGCGCCGCGATGGCCGACGCGTCGCCCATCAAGGCGCGCTCGGGCAGCAGCTCGCGCGCCAGCACGGGCCGCGGCGCCCCTCGCCAGCCGGCCACGGCGTTCATCCCGGAGATCGCCTCACTGGCGCTGTGATAAGCCGCGGTCAGCATCGGAGCCGTCGGGCCGATCACCACCGGGCCGTCGGAGAACGCGTCCAGCAGAGCGCCGAACACCTTCTCGGTCGGGTTCAGCTGCCCCGACACGATCGCGACCAGCCAGGTGCCGTGCACGTCGGTGAGTGCGGCGCGGCCGTGGTGGATGGCGATGTCGCGAACGTCTTGGCTGGCCTGGTGTTCCCGGCCCGGCGCCGGCATGCCCACCACGACTGTCGCGGGCGCGTTGGTGTCCCAGTTCAGCGCGGCGGCGCGGGACAACAGCTCGGGGCCGGTGTCGCCGCGCACCACCGCGTCCACGACCGTGGCTTCCATCCGGCTGTCCCAGCTGCCTCGGGCCTCGGCCGCGTCGGCGTAGGCCGTGGCGGCGCTGAAGGCCAGGTCGCGGCTGTACTTGAGAATCCCCACCGTCAACGCGGTCAATTGGTCGTCGTCGCGGGCCACGAAGGGCGCCACTTCTTCGAAGAGCTCCATGGTCACCCGCAGCATGTCGACCGAGTGCCGCAGCGCGATCTGCCGGGTCAGGTCTTGCGGCATGAGTTCGAAGGCGCGGGCGGTGTAGTTGACGTTGCTGCGCGGGTCGGTCATCCACTCCACGAAGTTGACGACGGCGGTCTGCACCACCAGCGCCAGGCTGGCCCGCTCAGAAGCCTCCAACTCGGCGAAGAACGGCAGACGGTCCTGCATGGCCGCGACCGCCTCGGTGGACAGCCGGCCGGAATACTGCTTCAACCGGCGCAGCAGCGACTCCGGCACGTTGTCCAGCAGCTCCAACGTCGACCGCTGCACCGCGAACTTCTTGTCAGGCACCCCTAAAACCTACGCCTGTTATCTGGATGGTTCCGCCAAACACGACGGCCGGCTAGGCGCCTGGGCCCGGGTCGGAGGTCTGCGCGGGTGCGGCCTGGACGTCGTCGATCCGGTATTGCCGCGCCGCCGCGACCGGGACTGACGGGTCGATCTCGCCGTCGCGGGCCAGCGCCTCCAGCACGGCGACGACTTGGGATTCAGCATCGGTGTTGAAGTAGCGACGCGCTGCGGGCCGGGTGTCGGAGAAGCCGAACCCGTCGGTGCCCAGCGTGACGAAGCGGCCCGGCACCCACGGCCGGATCTGCTCGGGCACGGCGCGCATCCAGTCCGACACCGCGACGAAGGGGCCGGTCGCCGCCGACAGCGCCTTGGTCACGTAGGCCTCGCCCACGGGGCGGTCCGGGTGCCGCAGCGCCTCCTTCTGGATGGCGACGCCGTCGCGGTTGAGTTCGCTCCAACTCGTCACCGACCACACGTCGGCGGCGACGTCCCATTCCGCGGCGAGCATGTCGGCGGCGCGCAACGCCGCGGGCACCGAGATTCCGGACGCCAGGATGTTGGCGGTGTTGGTGCGGCTTTCGGCGGCCCGTCGGAAGCGGTAGATGCCGCGCAGCAGACCTTCTGGATCGAAGTTCTCCGGCTCTGGCGGCTGCACGTACGGCTCGTTGTAGACGGTCAGATAGAAGAAGACGTTCTCCGGGTCGGGGCCGTACATGCGGGCTAGCCCGCTTTCGATGATGTGGGCGATCTCGAAGGCGAACGCCGGGTCGTAGGACACCACCGCGGGATTGGTGGCTGCCAGCAGCTGCGAGTGACCGTCGGCGTGCTGCAGGCCTTCACCGGTCAGCGTGGTACGCCCTGCGGTCGCCCCGAGCAGGAAGCCTCGCGACATCTGGTCGGCGGCGGCCCACAGGCCGTCGCCGGTGCGCTGGAATCCGAACATCGAATAGAAGATGTAGATCGGAATCATCGGCTCGTTGTGCGTCGAATACGACGTGCCGACCGCGGTGAACGACGCGACCGATCCGGCCTCGTTGATGCCCTCGTGCAGGATCTGGCCGATTTGACTTTCCTTGTAGGCCAGCATGAGTTCGGCGTCGACGGCGGTGTAGAGCTGGCCGTTGCGGTTGTAGATCTTCAGCGACGGGAACCAGGAGTCCATCCCGAACGTGCGCGCCTCGTCGGGGATGATCGGGACGATACGAGGTCCGATCTCCTTGTCGCGCAACAGTTCCTTGAAGGTGCGTACCACCGCCATGGTGGTAGCCACTTCCTGGTTACCGGACCCCTTCTTCAGCGGCGAATAGATGTCGCGGCCCGGCAGCGTCAGCGCCCGCGACTTGGTGCGCCGCTCGGGCAGGAAGCCGCCCAGTGCGTGCCGCCGCTCGAGCAGATATCGGATCTCCGGGGCCTCGGGACCGGGGTGGTAGTACGGCGGCAGGTAGGGGTCCTGCTCGAGTTGAGCGTCGCTGATCGGGATCCGGATGGCATCACGGAAGTCTTTGAGGTCTTGCAGCGCAAGCTTTTTCATCTGGTGCGTCGCGTTGCGGCCCTGGAAGTGTGCGCCCAGCGAGTAGCCCTTGATGGTCTTGGCCAGGATCACCGTCGGCTGGCCATGATGGTCGACGGCGGCACGGTAGGCGGCGTAGACCTTGCGGTAGTCGTGACCACCGCGCTTGAGGTTCCAGATCTCGGAATCGGTCATCGGCTCGACGAGTGCCTTGGTGCGCGGATCGCGGCCGAAGAAGTGATCGCGCACATAGGCACCGTCGTTGGCCTTGTAGGTCTGGTAGTCACCGTCGGGGGTGGTGTTCATCAGGTTCACCAGTGCGCCGTCGCGGTCGGCGTGCAGCAGCGCGTCCCACTCGCGTCCCCAGACGACTTTGATGACGTTCCAGCCCGCGCCGCGGAAGAACGACTCGAGCTCCTGAATGATCTTGCCGTTGCCGCGCACCGGACCGTCCAGGCGCTGCAGGTTGCAGTTGACCACGAAGGTCAGGTTGTCCAGGCCCTCCAGTGCGGCCACGTGCAACAGACCGCGGCTCTCCGGCTCGTCCATCTCGCCGTCGCCCAAAAACGCCCAGACGTGCTGATCGGAGGTGTCTTTGAGGCCGCGATCATGCAGGTAGTGGTTGAACCGGGCCTGATAGATGGCGTTCATCGGGCCAAGGCCCATGGACACCGTCGGGAACTCCCAGAAGTCGGGCATCAGCCGCGGGTGCGGGTAGGACGGCAGCCCGCCGCCGGGGTGGCTGTGCTCCTGCCGGAAGCCGTCCAGCTGATCGGTGGTCAGCCGGCCCTCCAGAAACGCCCGGGCGTAGATGCCGGGGGAGGCGTGGCCCTGGATGAACACTTGATCGCCGCCGCCGGGATGCGACCGGCCGCGGAAAAAGTGGTTGAAGCCGACTTCGTAGAGCGCCGCCGACGATGCATACGTCGAAATGTGGCCGCCCACACCGACTCCCGGGCGCTGCGCGCGGTGCACCATGACCGCGGCGTTCCATCTGATCCAGGCCCGGTAGCGACGTTCGACGTCTTCGTCGCCGGGGAACCAGGGTTCCAGCTCGGTCGGGATGGTGTTGACGTAGTCGGTGGAGGTCAGCGACGGCAGCGCCACCCGTTGCTCGCCGGCCCGCTCCAGCAGCCGCAGCATCACGTAGCGCGCCCGCGCGGGTCCCGAGCGTTCCAGCATCTCGTCGAAGGACTCCAGCCACTCGGCGGTTTCTTCGGGATCGATGTCGGGCAGGTAGGACGCCACACCTTCGCGGATCACCCGCACGCGGTCGGGTTCGCTTGCGCTGGTTGGATTCTTCGCCAGGTCGTGGCGGACGAATTCGGTAGTCAACGCGGTACTCCTTGCTAGACGGCTTCCCAGAAAGAGGTGTCTGCTTGTGGCCGATCGAGCCGTCGCGAGTCGGGGGTAGCTCCTATCGTGCCGTACCGGCGGGTGCGCCGCGTACTGCCCGGGTCAGACAGGCTGACGACACCTGCGATCGTCACCCGGTAACGTCTCAACCTGTGGCGATCGGAAGGCTTGGGTGGCGGACGGCCGCGCGTGCGGTCGGCAGCGTGGCGACGGTCGCCCTCGCCGTCGTCGGGTGCACCACAGTCACCGACGGGTCGCCGGGCGCCGACAACGCGATCGCCCCGGCCTATCGCGCCTCGGTGTCCGTATCGGTCTCAGCCTCGATAGCGACGTCGAGCGTGCGGGAATCGCAGCGCCAGCAGTCGTTGACCACCAAAGCCGTGGTCCGGGTGTGTGAATCGTTCGTCGTCAGCAGCAAGGACGCCGTCGACAAAGTGAACGACTTCGTCGCGGCGTACAACAACGGCGGCAACACCTCGGGCGTGGAGGGTCCAGCGGTCGATGCCCTGAACCACAGCGCCGACACGGTCGAAGGCGATTCCAACGGTCCGTTGTCGCAGGAGTTGCGCGAGGCGCTCAACGCCTACGACGACGCGGCCCGCGACGTGGCGAAGGCCATCCGCGCTCACGCGGGGACCGACGAATTCAACAAGCGGGTCAGTCAGCTCAACGACGCCAAGTCCGAAGCTGTCAAGCGTTGCCGGGCATCCCTTTGAGTCGCGGGTGTGCAACGCTACGTGCTATGCGACGATGAAGGTCATCGCACTGCGCGTTGACGCATCAGTGGCTTGGAATTGACAAGGAGGTCGCACGGTGGTCGCGGCGGATGACGCCCCGGGTTATGCCGGCAAACTGGGCATCCAAAGAGGGCAGGTTGTCCAAGAGTGGGGCTGGGACGAGGACACCAACGACGAGATCCGCGCTGACGTAGAGGATGCGTGCGGCGGCGAGTTACTCGACGAAGACACCGATGAGGTCATCGATGTCGTGCTGCTGTGGTGGCGAGACGGTGACGGCGACCTGGTGGACACCTTGATGGACGCTATCGCGCCACTGGCCGACGACGGCGTGATCTGGGTGCTCACACCCAAGACCGGCAAGCCCGGCCACGTGCAGCCCGCTGAGATCGCCGAGTCGGCGCCCACCGCGGGGCTGATGCCGACGTCGTCGGTCAACCTGGGCGATTGGAGCGCGAGTCGGTTGGTGCAACCGAAGTCGCGCGCCGCACGACGCTGATGTTGTCGGTCGGCGTCGACGCGCCGGACTTCACGCTGCACGACCAGAACCGACAGCCCGTCACCCTCAGCGACTTCCGCGACGCTAAAGACGTGCTGCTGGTGTTCTTTCCGCTGGCCTTCACCGGCATCTGTCAGGGCGAGCTCGACCAGATCCGCGACCACCTGCCTGACTTCGAGAACGACGACAGGGCCGTGCTGGCCATCTCGGTGGGACCGGCACCCACCCACAAGGTGTGGGCCGCCGACAGCGGTTTCCTGTTCCCGGTGCTCTCGGACTTCTGGCCGCACGGCGCGGTAAGCCAGGCCTACGGCGTCTTCAATGACAAGGCCGGTGTCGCCAACCGCGGCACATTCGTCATCGACCGGTCAGGCACCATCCGATTCGCCGAGATGAAACAGCCCGGCGAGGCCCGCGACCAGCGGCTCTGGACCGAGGCATTGGCGGCGCTGGAGACCTGATTTTTGGGGCCAGGCGGTGTGGGCGGTATCTTTGGCGCCGCACGGGCGCGTAGCTCAGTGGTAGAGCTCTGGTTTTACACACCAGCGGTCGGCGGTTCGATACCGTCCGCGCCCACCAGCGTTGAGGAAGAGGTTGGCATGCCTGCTCTTGCGTCGACGCCGTTCTTTGCTTCCGATGGCGACACCTTCGTTCCCAACCAGATCGCGCACGGTGGGTGGGGACCCACCCTGGGCGGGCATGTGGTGGGAGGACTGTTGGCGAGAAGCGCAGAAGCCGAGCGGGCCGATTCGGACTTGGTTCCGGCGCGCTTCACCGTCGACATCCTGCGCCGCGTGGCCGCAGAACAGGTCGAGGTTCAGTCGAACGTCGTCAGGACTGGCCGGCGCATGCAGGCAATCGACGCGACCATGACACAGCGCGGAGAGTTGGTCGCCCGCGCCTCAACGCTTTTTCTTCGCCGCAGCGCCCAGCCCGCTGTGCTGCCCTGGACCACAGACATTGTCATGCCGCCGTTGCCTGCGGAGCCGGCCCAGTTCGATGATGCTGCGCCGCTTTTCATCAAACCTTTTGGTCGCGACACGGGCGACGGTGGTAATCCCTGGCAGTACCCGGGCCCGCGGTTCGCGTGGATTCGGCATACTCACGCATTGGTCGACGACGAGGAACCGACACCGTTTGTGTGCGCGGCCATGGCGGTCGACGTCACCGCATCCCTGACTGGTTTCTCCGAGGCAGGACTCGGATTCATCAACGCCGACTACACGATGACGCTGTGCCGGCTGCCGGACGGCCCGTACATCGGCCTGGCGGCGTTGACGCACTACAGCGACGCCGGAATCGCGACCGGGAGCGCCAGCCTCTTCGACGTCCACGGGCCGATCGGTACCGGTGTGACGACGGCCGCGGCCAATCCACATTTTGTCGGGGCGAGCGAGTAAGTAGATCGCGGCATTCGCCCGCGCGACGCACGCGCAGCTGATTTACTGTCGATGCAACAGTAAATCACACCAGAACGCCGGAGATCGCCGATGTGCTGCCACGTCGCCTGCGTTCATGCATGAAATACGTTGCACTGCAGGTGAAGTCGGACACAGGAGGCAGGTAGGTGAAGACAAAAGGCGCTCTGGTCTGGGACTTCAATCAGCCATGGTCGGTTGAGGAGATTGTTATCGGTGAGCCTCGCAAAGGCGAGGTGAAGGTTCAGCTGGAAGCCGCGGGGCTGTGTCACTCCGACCACCATGTGGTCAGCGGCGACATTCCGATGGCATCGTTTCCGATGCTCGGCGGTCACGAAGGGGCAGGCGTCGTTGTCGAGGTCGGCGACGGTGTCGAGGGACTTTCCGTGGGTGACCATGTCGCAGCGTCGTTCATTCCGTCCTGCGGCACGTGTCCGTCCTGCCGCGCGGGTGAAACCAACTTATGCGACCTCGGCATGGGTCTGATGGCCGGAACGGCGGTTTCCGACGGGACATTTCGAGTTCAGGCCAAGGGCCAGAATGTCTACCCGTACGCCTTACTGGGCACGTTCGCGCCGTATGTCGTGGTCCACCAGACGTCGCTGGTGAAGATCGACCCCGACATACCTTTTGACATCGCGGCACTCGTCAGTTGCGGTGTGACAACAGGTTTCGGCTCGGCGACGCGCGCGGCCGAGGTTCGGCCCGGTGACGATGTGGTCGTTGTCGGGCTGGGCGGCGTGGGCACCGCCGCCGTACTCGGCGCAGTGAGCTGCGGTGCGCACCGGATCTTTGTTGTCGACCCTGTGGCGTGGAAACGCGATCAAGCGCTGAAATTCGGCGCCACACATACCTTCGCCGACATCGACACCGCACTGATGGCGATCGCGGGGATCACTGCCGGCCGAATGGCTCGCAAGGTGATCGTCACGGTCGGCCGGGTCGACGGAGCGGATCTCGACAAGTACGTGTCCGTCACGTCCAAAGGTGGGACCTGCGTCATCACGGCGATGGGCAGCGTCGTGGATACCGATGTGACGCTGAACCTGTCGCTGCTTGCGCTGCTGCAGAAAAGGTTGCAAGGCACCATCTTCGGGGGCGGCAACCCCCAACACGACATCCCGCTGATCTTGTCGATGTACAAGTCCGGCAGGTTGAACCTCGACGACATGGTGACGCGCCATTACAGCCTCGACCAGATCAACGAGGGCTACTCGGACATGTTGGAGGGGCGCAATATTCGGGGTGTCATCTCCTTCGGCGACGCGGACAGATGAGCGTGCACTCGACTGTCGATTCGCAGACAGACCGTCGGCCGGACGTCGATCTGACCGACGGCGCGTTCTATGCCGATGACTCGCGGTCGGTCTACACGTGGATGCGAGCGAACGAGCCGGTCTTTCGGGATCGCAACGGCTTGGCCGCGGCGGCGACCTATCAAGCGGTGATCGACGCCGAGCGGGCACCCGAATTGTTTTCCAACGCAGGCGGTATCCGACCGGACCAGGATGCGCCGCCGATGATGATCGCAATGGATGACCCGACCCATCTGTTGCGGCGCAAACTCGTCAATGCAGGCTTCACCCGCAAACGGGTCAAGGACAGGGAAGCGTCGATCGGTGCGCTGTGCGATGTGCTGATCGACGCAGTGTGCGAACGGGGCGAGTGCGACTTCGTGCGGGACATAGCCGCACCCCTACCGATGGCGGTCATCGGCGACATCCTCGGTGTCCTGCCATCCCAGCGGGAGATGTTCCTGCGCTGGTCCGACGACATGATGAACTTCCTGAGCAGCACGATGGACGAAGTCGACTTGCAAGTCACGGTGGATGCTTTCGCCGCCTACGCCGATTACATGATGGGCATGATCGCCGCGCGCAAGACGGAGCCCACCGACGATCTGATCAGTGTGCTGGTGCATGCCGAGGTGGACGGCGAGAAGCTGGCTGACCACGAGATCATCAACGAGGTGTTGCTGTTGTTGATCGGCGGCGACGAGACCACTCGGCACACGCTGTCCGGCGGCACCGCGCAGTTACTGCGCGAGCCGGCACAGCACCAGCGGCTGGCGAACGACGTGACGCTGCTGCCCAACGCGATCGAAGAGATGCTGCGTTGGACCGCGCCGGTCAAGAACATGGCTCGCACGCTCACTGCTGACACCGAATTCCACGGCGTACGGCTCACGCAGGGCGAAAAGATCATCCTGCTGTTCGAATCGGCGAACTTCGACGAGACGGTGTTCGGCGATCCCGAGAACTTCCGGATCGACCGGTATCCCAACAACCACATGGCATTTGGTTTCGGGACCCACTTCTGCCTCGGCAATCAGCTGGCGCGCCTGGAGCTTTCGATGATGAATCAGCGGTTGTTGCAGCGGCTTCCCGACATGCGGCTGGCTTCTGAGGAACCGCTACCCCTGCGACCGGCGAACTTCGTCAGCGGTCTAGAGAAGATGCCGGTCGTCTTCACTCCGTCGGCGCCGGTGCGTGGCTAGGTCGGCGACGACCGCTTCCACCGCAACCGGCTGTGCGTGGTCACGCCTGCGTCGTCGGTCCTGGTCGCCGAAAGGGTCAGGATCTCACCATCGATACCGGCGTGCCGAAACTGAGGCTGCGTCAACAGCTCCGGCATCATTGACATGGTGACTTCGTGGCGCAACGTCGAGCTTTCCTCGTCGACGGAAAAGCGTCCACCATAAGAGATGTAGCCCTTCATATCCGAGTCGGCGAGCTGCGCCGACATGTGGCCGTCGACGGTATAGAGAATGAGGCCGAGCGGTGCCAGGCCGAGTGGATGGCGGTCCTCGTCGGCGCCGGCGTCGCGGGCGACGAACGACACCAATTCCCACGCACCCAGTACGGCGTCGCGCAGCGTCACGTTTTCCATCCTCGATATCGGCGGTTCGACCGGATGCTACCGGGGTCAGACGCATCACCGAGGTTCTGTTGAACACCGGACATTCGGATGACCATCGATCAAACTGATGTCCATGGCCTACCTCAAGCCCCCGTGGTTCACCGCCAAGATCTTCAACCCGATTGCGATGGCGACTGGGATGAGCAATGTCGAAACGCTGACCCTGACCAAACGCGGTACCAAGGAAACCCAGAAGATCCCCGTTGTCACCGTTGAGGTCGACGGAGTCCGGTATCTGGTGTCCACCCGCGGCGAATCCCAGTGGGTCAAGAATGCTCGGGCGAACCCCGCGGTGAGCATTGCGTCGAAGTCCGGCACGGTCCACTACGTTGCCGCCGAGACGCCCGTGCAGGACAGGCGGACGATCCTGGATGCGTACAAGGTCAAGGCCGGAAAGGTCGTCGAGGGCTACTTCGCGAAGCTGCCCGACCCCGCCGACCACCCGGTGTTCGCGCTGCACCCCGCGTAGCCGCTACGAATGGCGGCTCAGGGGACCAGGACCACCTTGCCGACATTTTCCCGCGCCGCGAGGATTCGGTGTGCTTCCGGCGCGTCGGCGAACGGCACCGCCGCATGCACGACCGGCGCGGCCGTGCCGTCCGACAATGCCGTCGACAGCGGTCCGATCCAGGGTTCGAGGGTGCCGCGGTCGTCCCACAACCGCAGCATGTTCAGGCCGATGACGGTTGTGGAATCTTCCATCTGCTTGATCAGGTTGAAACCGCGGAACATCGCCAAGACCTGCGGCGCCGCACGGCGCAGCGACCGCTTTTCACCCTGTTGCATCGCCGAGAAACCGTAAGCGACCAGCCGTCCGCCCGGGCGCAACAAGTTCATCGACCGCCGCAGCGACGTGCCACCGAGCGCGTCGAGCACGAGGTCGTAGGGGCTCAGGCTTTTCCACCACCCGCCACGGCGGTAGTCGATGGCCTGGTCGACGCCGAGCGCCGTCAGCTGACCATGCTTGCCCGGTGACGCGGTGCCGTGCACGACCGCGCCCGCGGCCTTGGCCAGCTGCACGGCGGCGATGCCGACGCCGCCGGCGGCGGCATGCACCAGCACCCGCTCGCCCGGCTGCAGCGACCCGTACCCGTGCAGCGCCGCCCAGGCCGTCGCGTAGTTGACCGGGATCGCGGCGCCTTGGGAGAAGCTCATCGAATCAGGAAGCGGCACAGTGTCGTTCGCGCCGGCGTTGACGATCTCCGCGTAGCCCCCGAATCGCGTGCCCGCCAGCACCCGCTGGCCCACTCGCGCGGGATCGACGCCGTCCCCGACGGACTCGACGACGCCGGCTACCTCGTAGCCGACCACACTGGGCACCTTGGGGGCATCGGGGTAGAGACCGACGCGGGCGAGGTGGTCGGCGAAGTTGACTCCCGCCGCGCGCACCGCGATCCGCACCTGGCCGGCCGCGGGCGGCGGTGGGTCGGGACGGTCCTGCACCTGGAGAACCGACGGCGGACCGTGCTTGGTGATGACGACTGCGCGCATGTCACACTCTTACCTCGTCCGATATGGCTAGAGCCCCATCAGTGTGACGTAGGTCGCAACGGCGGGCTCAGGTGGCGAGCGCCACATTTACTTCGTTTGCCTAATTAGTCATACTTCCTACATGACTTCTCAACTGACGCCCGAGCGCACCACTTCACCGGCGCCCAAGCTCGAGGAGAGCAACGAGCGCATCTACCTCCAGCCGTGGTTCTGGATGGCGCTGCTGAGCATGATCGCCATCGTCCTGGTCACCAGCACGTTCTGACCGCTAGACGATCCGCCAGCCCCGTCTGGCGCGAAACCGCAGGTCCCACAGGTAGAGGCGATAGCCCAATATCCACGTCTGCTGTGGAATCAGTCGGTCGGCCAGACGCAATGCGGCCAGCAACCACTCGAATCGTCGCTGCTGGGATTCTGACCACCCCAACCGCATCAGCGTGCGGAACTCCGGGGGCAGAAATCCCGTCGTCGCGAACAGATTGAACGGTCCGGCCAGCGTGCGCACCGGCCACGGCAGGAATGCCATCGCTGCGACACCGTGGAGATGTTCGCGGACGGCGGGGTTGACGCGAAGGTCGTCCAGCGACCGCTTCCAGTAGTCGTCGAAGGCGACCCGGTCGGCCGGCCACATCGCCTCGCGCACCTGCAGCGTGGTGCCCAGCCGTGTGGCGTCCTGATACACCGCGTCCGCACTCGCCCCGTCGAGCGGTCCGTGCAGGAACTCATGCTGGTCGACGAAGTAGCGGTACAGGCAGGCGGCCACCCACAGCTGCAACCCGGGGTCGAACGCGTTGTAGGACACCGGACTCGACGATGTTGACCGGACCTGTCGGTGCACGGTATCGACGGCGGCGCGGATGAGTTCGCGGTCGGCGTCGGAGCCGATCGTTGCGACGGCCAGATACGTGCCGGTGGTGCGGGCTCTTTTGAACGGATGCTGGTAGACGTTGCCGCTGTCGACCGGGCTTTCCAGCACGCCGTAGCCGACGCCCGGTAGCGACAGCTGCATGATGACGTTCGCGGCCGGCATCAGCACAGCTGCAGGATTCAGCAGGTCAGCGACCCGGGTAATACGCCGCGCCATCAGCCGAGTAGACCACGTGTGAGACGCTGCCGGAGTGTTTGGCGCCACGCGGGCGATGGGTGTGCTGTTCGGCTATCTGGCCGACCTGGTACTGGCCGACCCGCGGACGGGTCATCCGGTGGCCGGATTCGGTGCTGCGGCAACGAGGGTGGAGCGCCTCAGCTATCGCGACAGCCGTGTCGCCGGCGTGGTGCATGTCGCTGTGCTGGTCGGCGCAGTGGGTGCTCTCGGCGCTGCGCTGCAACGGCTCGCCCGCCGGTGCGGACCGGCATGGTCGGTCGCTGCGACCGCGGCCGCCACCTGGGTGTCGCTCGGTGGAACCTCGCTGGCACGCACCGGCTCGGCGATGAGCGAGCGGCTGCGCGGAGACGACATCGATGGTGCCCGACGGCTCCTGCCGGCGCTGTGCGGGCGTGACCCGGAACAGCTCGACGCCGCGGGATTGATCCGCGCGACAGTCGAATCGGTCGCCGAGAACACGTCCGACGCGCAGGTTGCCCCGCTGCTGTGGGCCTGCATCGGCGGCGTGCCCGGTGTCCTCGGCTACCGCGCGGTCAACACGCTCGATGCGATGGTCGGGCACCGCTCGCCGCGATACACGCGATTCGGTTGGGCCGCAGCACGGTTGGACGACGTGGCCAACTACGTCGCCGCGCGTGCGACCGCGGGGCTCACGGTGCTATGCGCGCCGATCGTCGGCGGATCGCCGGCGGGTGCGGTCGCTGCCTGGCGCAGGGACGCCCGCCGCCACCCCAGCCCGAACGCCGGCGTGGTCGAAGCGGCATTCGCCGGGGCACTGGGCGTGCGACTGGGCGGGCCGACCCGGTACCACTACGACATGCAGATCCGGCCGGTTCTCGGCGACGGACGATCGCCGACGGTGACGGATCTGCACCGCGCGGTAAGACTTTCGCGGGCTGTCCAGGCAGCCGCGGTGCTGCTGTTCGTCAGCCTCAGCGCCGGCGTCCGTAGCGATCGGTCAGCTTGTCCTCGACGGTCGTAGGTTCGTCGGTGGGTGCGGCCGGCGGCTTCTGAGCTTGCTCGGCGCGGCGGGCCCGCACCTCGGAATACACGAAGTAGCCCAGCAGGATCGGCGCGATGACACCGAAGGTGATCCACTGGATGCCGTACGACAAAAACGGGCCGGCGTCCAGATGCGGCAGAGCGATCACGCCCAGCCCACCGGGCTGATCGTCGATCAACTGCAGATACGAACCGGCCAGCGGCACGCCGGTCAGCGCGGCAATCTGCTTCACGTCGATCGAATACACCTGCCGCACACCGTCACTGATGAAGGACTCCTTGTCCGTCACCGGCGCCTCGGAGTCGCGCAGACGGGCCGTGATGGTCACCGGGTCACGCGGCGGCGGGGCCATCGGCGGTACCCGTGAGCCCGGCAACGGTCGTACGTACCCGCGGTCGACAAGGACGGTCGGGCCGCTGTCGACAACGAAGGGAATCAGCACCTCCATCGCGGGATCACCGTCGGCGACCCGCAGCCTGGCCACCAGTTGCTTGTCCGGCAGGTAATGCCCGGTTGCGGTGACCCTGCGCCACTGCCCATCGGGGGCCGACGAATCCTGCTGCGGTAGAAGCGTTGTCAACGGGACGGGCGCGGTGGTCAGGGATTGCTGAATCTGGTCGTTCTCCCGCGATGTCTTGGTGTTCTTGCCCAGTTGCCACGGCGCGAGCACGGTGAAGCACAGGTAGGTGAACGCGATCACCACCACCGCCAACGCGACCCAGCCCGGCCGCAGCAGGAAGGCCATGCGACGCATCAGCCGGATCCGTCTCGGGCAAGTCGGTCGTCGACCCAGGTGTGCAGCCCCGGCAGTGACGCCTCGATGGCGGCCAGCACGGCTTCGAAGTCGTCCTGGTCGCCGTAGTACGGGTCGTCGACGTCGAGAACGTAAGCGCCGGAACGAGGATCGAACGATCGCAGCATCCGGATCCGGTCGGCGTCGACGCCCAGCTGCTCGAGCAGCGAGACATGGTTGCGGGCCAACGCGATCACCAGATCGGCGCTGAGATGATCGACCGCCACCTGCGCGGCGCGGTGGTCGGTGGGGTAGCCGTGAGCGCGCAGCACCCGGTTGGCCCGGTCATCAGCGCACTTTCCGATATGCCAGCCGGCGGTACCTGCGCTGGTCACCCGCACGGCGTTGTGCAAACCGCGCTGGGTGATCTGGTGGGCGAAGATCTTCTCGGCCATCGGCGACCGGCAGATGTTTCCGGTGCACACGAAGGTGATGTGCAGTCTTCTGTCAGACACCCAACGTCCTCCGTAGCTCGGCGATCGTCGCGACGTGCGACGCAGTGCCGGTGGTGTCCTCGGTGTCTTCGAAGTCGCCTCCGCCGTACCCCCAGCCGACCACCACCGCGTCGATGCCGTGGGCGGCCGCGCCCTCGACGTCGTGGCGGCGGTCACCGACCATGAGCACCCGTTCGGGCAGTGGCTGCAATTGCGCCAATGCGTGCGCCAGCACGTCGGCCTTGCTGGCGCGGGTGCCGTCGACACTGGCGCCCGCAACGACCTCGAAGTGCTCGTCGAGCCCGAAGTGGGCCAGGATGCGTCGCGCCGTCGGCTCAGCCTTGGAGGTGGCCACCGCGAGGCGCACACCGGCGTCGCGCAGGTCGGCCAGCAGCGGCTCGATCCCGTCGAACAGGCTGTTGATCGCCCAACCTCGCGTCGTGTAGTCGGCGCGATACGCGGCGATGGCGGCCTCGGTGTGCTCACCGAGTCCCAGCGCCGACAGCGTGTGGTGCATCGGCGGGCCGACGATCCGGCTGGTCAGGTCGCCGTCGGGGACGGCGGCGCCGATCTGGCCGAGGGCGTGACGGAAGCTGGACACAATGCCGTCCGCAGAGTCGGTGAGGGTGCCGTCGAGGTCGAAGATCACCAGCTGGGGCTGATGCGATTGAGCGGCCGAGACCGTGCCTGTCACGCCTCTATTGTCCAAGATGCCGCGACTGTGTCCGGATACCGGGGCTGATCGTGAGGCCGTTACTGTCTGAGAGGTGGCGAGTTTGCATTCGAGCGTGTCGATTCCACTCGCGGCGGCGCGCTACCACGGCGATCAAGCCGCCGTGCCCGGCATGCTCGACTTCGCCGTCAACGTCCGCCACACGCAGCCACCGGCGTGGCTGACCGAACGACTCGCGGCGCGGCTGACCGACCTGGCGCGCTACCCGAGCCGCGACGACGAACGCGCGGCCGTCGAGGCGGTGGCCGCCCGGCACGGCCGCGGCATCGACGAGGTCGCGCTGTTGTCCGGGGCCGCCGAGGGATTCGCCTTACTTCCCAATCTGCGGCCCACGCTGGCTGCGTTGATCGCGCCGTCGTTCACCGAACCCGACATTGCCTTGACGACCGCCGGTGTGCCGGTGGAGCACGTCGTGCTGGAACCGCCGTTCGGCCTGGCTGGTATGCGGGTACCCGAGGCCGCCGACCTGGTCGTGGTCGGCAACCCCACCAACCCGACGTCGGTGTTGCACACCCGCGAGCAGATCCTGGCGTTGCGCCGGCCCGGCCGCCTGGTCGTCGTCGACGAGGCCTTCGCCGATTCGGTGCCGGGTGAGCCGGAGTCGCTGGCCGGCTCGTCGCTGCCCGACGTGCTGGTATTGCGCAGCCTGACCAAGACCTGGTCGCTGGCCGGCCTGCGGGTGGGCTACGCACTAGGCGCACCGGACGTAGTGGCCCGGCTGACCGCACCGCGCCCGCACTGGCCGCTGGGCACGCTGCAATTGGTCGCGGTCGCGGCGTGTTGCGCACCGGGGGCCGTGGCCGAAGCCGCGGCGGGTGCCCGCGAGCTGACGGCGATGCGCGCCGACATGGTGGCCGCCCTGCGGGCGGCGGGGGCCGAACCGGTCGACGGCCGTGCGCCATTCGTGCTGTTCGCCGTCGGCGACGCCGAGTTGACTCGAAAGCAATTGCACAGCAGAGGAATTGCAGTGCGACGGTGTGACACCTTCGTCGGGCTCGCCGGGAATTACCTGCGGGCGGCGGTGCGGCCGGAGTGGCCGGTGCTGGTCGGGGCGATTGCCGACAGTGGCGTGCTGCGATGACGGTTCGGCTGGCGACGGTCATCGAGGTGCTCGACGAGGCGTACCCGCCCGGGCTTGCGCAGTCGTGGGATTCCGTCGGACTGGTCTGCGGCGATCCCGATGACCCGGTGAGCTCGGTGACCATCGCGGTCGATGCCACCGCTGCGGTCGTCACCGACGTTCCCGACGGTGGTCTGCTGCTGGCGCATCATCCGTTGCTGCTGCGCGGGGTCGACACCGTGGCGGCCAACACCGCCAAGGGTGCGCTGATACACCGCCTGATTCGTTCTGGCCGTTCGCTGTTCACCGCGCACACCAACGCAGACTCGGCGTCGCCTGGCGTGTCGGACGCGTTGGCGCAAGCGCTCGGCCTGTCCGTCGAAGCGGTGCTGGAGCCGTCGCCGGAGGGTCAGGTCGGGGTGGGGCGCATCGGAACGCTACCGCAGCCGGAGTCGTTGCGCGCGTTCGTGTCCCGGGTCGAATCCAGGCTGCCGACGACGTCGTGGGGGGTGCGCGCCGCGGGCAATCCGCAGATGGCGGTGTCGCGCGTCGCGGTGTGCGGGGGCGCAGGTGACTCGTTGCTCGGCACCGTCGCCACCGCCGGGGTCGACGCGTATGTGACGGCCGATCTACGTCACCACCCGGCTGATGAGCACCTGCGGGCGTCCGAGGTGGCACTGGTTGACGTCGCGCACTGGGCCAGCGAGTACCCGTGGTGTGAGCAGGCGGCCGATGTCTTGCGATCGGCTTTCGGTGCCGCACTGTCGGTTCGAGTGTGCCCCATCCGCACCGACCCGTGGAACGTAGACAGCAGCATCCATAGTCGCGGGGGAGTCATTGATGAAAGCTGATATCGCGCAACAACACTCGCTGCTCGAAGTTTCCGAGCTGGATGCCGAGCTGTCCAAGCTCGCACACCGCGCCGCCCACCTGCCTGAGCGTCAAGAGGTCGAGCGGATACACGCCGACCAGATCGCGGCGAACGATCGCTTGGGTGCCTTGCAGATTGCGTTGGAAGACTTGAACACTCAGGTGTCGCGGTTCGAGGCCGAGATCGACGGGGTGCGCCAACGCGAGGATCGCGACCGATCGCTGCTGCAGTCGGTAGCCGATTCCAAGCAACTGTCGGAGTTGCAGCACGAATTGGAAACTCTGCAACGCCGCCAGTCCAGCCTGGAAGACTCGCTGCTCGAGGTGATGGAGCACCGCGAACAGTTGCAGGGGCAGCAGACCACCGAGCAGTCCGCCATCGAGGAACTGCAGGCCGATTCCGTGGCCGCCGAGCACGCTCTGAACACCACACTGGGTGACATCGAGCACGTTCGCCGCCTCAATGCCACGCGCCGTGAGGAACTCATAGCGGCGTTGGATCCCGAACTGGTCGCGTTGTACGAGCGGCAGCGTGCCGGTGGCGGCCCCGGGGCGGCCCCGTTGCAGGGCCGTCGCTGCGGGGCGTGCCGCATCGAGATCGACCGCGGCGAGATGTCGCGGATCTCCGCTGCGGCGGAGGACGACGTGTTGCGGTGTCCGGAGTGCAGTGCAATCTTGTTGCGTGTCAAGGGCGTGCCTCAGTGAAGGTGATCGTCGAAGCTGACGGCGGATCCCGCGGCAACCCGGGGCCCGCGGGCTACGGGTCGGTGGTGTGGACCGCGGACCGGTCGACCGTGCTGGCCGAGAGCAAGCAAGCTATCGGTATCGCCACCAACAATGTTGCCGAATATCGCGGCCTGATCGCGGGTTTGGAAGAGGCCGCCAAACTGCACGCTACCGACGTCGCGGTGTCGATGGATTCCAAGTTGGTCGTCGAGCAGATGTCGGGGCGCTGGCAGGTCAAGCACCGCGAGCTCAGGACCCTCAACGCCGAAGCGCGTTCGCTGGCATCGCAATTCGAGCAGATCAGCTACCGGTGGATCCCGCGTGCGGAGAATTCGCACGCCGACCGGCTGGCCAACGAGGCGATGGACGCATCGGCGGCGACAGAGGCCGTCGCGCAGAAGCCCACGCCGCCGGGCTGGACAGGCGCGCGGGGCACCGCCACCCGGCTGCTGTTGCTGCGCCACGGCCAGACCGCGTTGTCAGTCGAGCGGCGCTACTCGGGACGCGGCAACCCGGCGCTGACCGAACTGGGCAGGCAGCAGGCCGATGCGGCTGCCCGATACCTGGGCAGCCGGGGCGGGGTCGCGGCGGTGATCAGTTCACCGTTGCAGCGGGCCTACGACACCGCGACGGCGGCGGCCAAGACGCTGGGCCTGGACGTCACTGTCGACGACGACCTTTTTGAGACCGATTTCGGCGACTGGGAGGGCCTGACGTTCGGCGAGGCCGCCGATCGCGACCCCGACCTACACCGACAGTGGTTGCGCGACACCAGTATCGCCCCGCCGGGCGGGGAGAGCTTCGACGACGTGAACGAGCGGGTCAGCCGGGCGCGCGACCGGATCGTCGCCGCGCACGACGGCGACACCGTGCTGGTGGTCTCACATGTGACGCCGATCAAGATGCTGCTGCGCGAGGCCCTCGATGCAGGCCCGGGCATCCTTTACCGTCTGCACCTCGACCTCGCGTCACTGAGCATTGCGGAGTTCTACCCCGACGGCGCGTCGTCGGTCAGACTGGTCAACCAGACCGGCTATTTGGGTTAGAGATCGCGGGCATTCGGGTAGTGGGCACGTCGTGGAGTGGTTAACCTCGCATGCCCTGGCGATCGGGTCGGCACTGCTCGCCGCATTCTTCGCCGCTGTCGGGATCGTCGTCCGGCAGCGCGCGATTCAGCAGGAAGCGGCGGCCTTCAGCGAGTCCGGCGCGATCGTGACGTCGTGGATTCGCCAGCCGGCGTGGTGGGCGGGCACGCTCGGTGCGATCGGCGGTTACGTGTTCCAGGCGCTCGCGCTGGCGCACGGGTCGCTGTTGCTCGTGCAGCCTCTGCTGGTGTCGTCGCTGCTGTTCGTGCTGCCGCTGGGGGCGAGGTTCTCCAATCAGCATGTGCGAGGCCGTGATTGGGTCTGGGCCCTGCTGTTGACCGCGGCGCTCACGGTTTTCGTCCTGGTGGGGCAGCCGCGTGAAGGACACTATCGTCCGCCGGTGCCTGCCTGGACGGTGGCGTTGGCGGCGTCGGTGCCGGTGGTGATCGGCTGCGTGCTGGCGGCCCGCCGGACGGACGGCAGGCCACGCGCCATGCTGTTGGCCAGCGCCGTCGCGGTGCTGCTCGGCTTGATCGCGGTGTTGACCAAGGTCAGTACCCACCGACTGGCGGCACACGGTTGGCACGGGTTGCTCACGGTGCCGGCGCCGTATCTGCTCGTCGCGCTGGCCGTCACGGTCACCGTGTTGCAGCAGTCGGCATTTCATGCCGGCGCGTTGCAGGCGTCCGTGCCGATCATGCTGGTCGGCGAGCCGGTCGTCGCAGTCCTGCTGGGTGTCATCATCCTCGGCGAGCATCTGGTGGTGCGCGGTGCCGGGGGGCTGATCTTGGCCTTAGCCGTGGGCGCGATGACGGCGTCGACCATTGCGCTGGGCCGCGATTCGGCGGCTCCAGCTGCGGAATTCGATCAGGCGGCGTCGTGAAAGATCAGGCCGAGCGCGAACCGCTCGCCCGTGCGCACGACCGACAGTCCGTGCCGCACCGCCGCTGCCGACCAGCCGCGAGCTGACCGCACCGGTCGGTCGCGGGTGGTGAACAGATAGCCATGGCCCTGCGGCAATTGCGTTGCGGTGCCGCGTGACTGGGCCCGCGCCCGCTGTTCGACGAGCATGAACTCACCGCCGGTGAACTCGGTGTCCGGGTCACTGAGGTTGATCACCACCTGCAGGGGAAAAACCAAGTCGCCGTAGAGGTCTCGGTGCAATGCATTCCAGTCGTCTGCACCGTACCTGAGCATCAGCGCCGTCGACCTGGTCTGGCCGGCTGAATGGCAGATGTCCAGCCAGTCGTCGAGACTGTCCGGCCACGGCGCATCCCGTCCCAGCTTCGCCCACCAGTCCCGGGCGATCGGCAGCAGCCGTGGATACAGCGCCTGCTTGAGAGGCTCGATCGGCTCCGGGTAGGGCGCGCAAAAATAGCGGTACTGCCCGGACCCGTAGCGACGCGGCGCCATGTCGATCGTGGAGCGAAACACCTCGTCCTCGGTGAAGAGGTTCCTCAGCCTTCGGGCCTCGGCGGGGGTGAGGAGCCGGGGCAACAGGGCGCCGCCGACGTCGTCGACAGCCGCGGCGATCGCGTCCCAGTCGCCGGCGTCGACGCGCTTTTTCCATGGAGTCGGCGGCATCTAGTGCTCATCTCCTTACGCCTCTGCTTCTGTAGACGATAGGGATGCCGCTCATGTGGGTTTTGTCGGAGGCTTCAACTACGATCGAATGTATGTTCGAAACACTTGCATCGGTCGACGCGACGTGCGGCGAATCGGCACTTGTCGAGCGCATCGCCGCGTTGGAGCGGGTCAAAAGCGCCGCGGCGGCGGGTCAGGCTCGGGCGGCGGCCGCGTTAGATGCTGCGCGTCGCGCTGCTGAGTCTGCCGCGGGAATGCCGGCCGCGCGGCGCGGACGCGGCGTCGCCAGCGAGATCGCGCTCGCCCGACGGGATTCACCGGCACGGGGTAACCGGCATCTGGGTTTCGCCAAAGCCCTGGTGTACGAGATGCCGCATACGTTGGCTGCGCTGGAAACCGGCGTGCTGACCGAGTGGCGAGCGACCTTGATCGTGCGCGAGAGCGCATGTCTCGACGTCGACGATCGACGGACGCTTGATGCTGAGTTATGTTCTGAAGCAAGCAGTCTGGACGGAATGGGTGACGCTCGGGTGGCCGCGGCGGCGAAAGCAATCGCCTACCGACTCGACCCGCACTCGGTGGTCGACCGAGCGGCCAAAGCCGCGACCGAGCGCACGGTCAGCATCAGGCCCGCGCCAGACACCATGACGTATCTGACCGCGTTGTTGCCGGTGGCCCAGGGGGTGTCGGTGTACGCGGCGCTGCGACGGGAGGCCGATACCTGCGCCGACGGACGTTCGCGTGGCCAGGTGATGGCCGACGCTTTGGTGGAGCGCGTCACCGGCCGCAGCGCAGCGGCCGCCACGCCGATCGCGGTGAACCTGGTGCTGTCCGACGAGACCCTGGTGGGCGGCTCCAGTGCGCCTGCCGACATCTGCGGCTACGGTCCGATCCCGGCGGCCGTCGCGCGTGAGTTGGTGTCGAGCGCGGTCGGTGACGACCGGTCGAGGGCGACGCTGCGGCGACTTTATGCCCGTCCGGCGTCCGGCGCTTTGGTGGCGATGGAGTCCAAGGCTCGGTTGTTTCCTCGCGGATTGGCGGCCTTCATCAGGTTTCGGGATCAGCGTTGCCGCACGCCCTTCTGCGACGCGCCGATCCGGCATCACGACCATGCTCGGCCATGGGTGGCCGGCGGTCCGACGAACGCGGGCAACGGACTCGGCCTCTGCGAGCGGTGCAATTACGTCAAAGAGGTCGCCGGCTGGTCGGTCACACCCGGGGTCGATGAAAGGTCGCAGCACACAGCAGAATTCACCACGCCAACAGGGACACGGTATCGGTCGGGAGCACCGCCGCTGCCGGGAACTGCGGTGCGGATGGACATCAGCGAGATGGAAGTTGCCATCGAGGTGGCGGTCTCGCGGTTGCACGCCGCTTAGATGGCCATTGGCCTGCGGATTCCCCAACGAGTACGGTGTTAGCGCGGACGAGTTGGCTGGGCGGCCGCGGCTCGCACCCGTGTGGCGACGAGTCGAGGAAAGTCCGGACTTCACAGAGCAGGGTGATTGCTAACGGCAATCCGAGGTGACTCGCGGGAAAGTGCCACAGAAAACAGACCGCCACCTGCACGGTGGTAAGGGTGAAACGGTGCGGTAAGAGCGCACCAGCATTCCGGGTGACCGGAGTGGCTTGGCAAACCCCACCCGAAGCAAGGCCAAGAAGGTCGCACCTCGGTGCGGTCGCGCAGGTGTTCGAGGGCGGCTCGCCCGAGCCTGCGGGTAGGCCGCTTGAGGCACCCGGTGACGGTGTGTCCAGATGGATGGTCGCCGCCGCGCTACCTGGTAGCGCGGAACAGAATCCGGCTTACACGCCAACTCGCCCGCCCCGACGGATCAGCCCGACAGCTTGCGCACCGCCCGAAAGAGCTTGCGCAGCGCTGGCTCGGCGTGCTTGCGGCCTTCGAGCGCCGCATCGGCCTCCCGTGCAAACAGCAGCCCGTAGGTGAAGGTGTCTTCGCCCGCCGCATGCGCGGCCTCGGCTTGCTGCCGCAAGTGCTCACGGCTGACCACGCTGTCCTGATGATCACCGAGCAGCGACTGCACATCCTTGGCCCGCTTGGACACCTTCTTCGCCCCGGTCGCTGCGGCAGTGTAACGAAGTCGCTTGGCACGCTTGCGGATTCGGTGTATCGCCTCGTCGCGTTCTGTTGCGTCGGCAGTTCGCCGCGCCGCCTTGGCGGCCTTGCGGACCTTCTTGCCCGCGGCGGCCACAGTGACCGGCGCGGATTGCCCCCTGGTCGACGGTGCCGCCGCGACCAATGCCTCCACATTGTCGAGCAGGCGGAAATACCGTGGTAACCGCAAGGCGGCCAAGGAATGTCGCAGCCCAGTCCGATAGCGGTCCTCGGCGCCGCCGACAAGACGCTGCCGAATGGGTCCGCGAACCAGCTCCGGCGGAAGATCGTCGAGAGCGTTGCGATAGCGCTCGGCCAGCACCTCGGCATCGCGGGCTTCGCCCAGCACGTTGCCCAGCTCGCGCAGTTCGTCGACGATCGACGTGTCGCCGGCGAGGCCGAAAGAATCAGGGGCCGCCTGCAACAGGCTACGAATCCGGCGAGCGGTCACCCGCATCTGGTGCACGGCGTCGTCGGCCTCGGCGCGCACGGCGCGGTCCCACACCAGCAGCTCGTCGATCTGCTCGGCCAGCGCCCGATGCAGCTTCTCAGCCGGACGGTCTGCGTCGCCGGACGGGGTGTCGAGTACCCGGGCCAGCTTCGAGCCGTGCCCGGCGGGGCGCGCACCCGCGTCGCGCAATCTGTTGCAGAGCTTCTCCATCAGATCGCCGTCCGCGGCGGTGCCGACGAGCTCGAGCTCCCACTCCCGCCACCGCTGCGCGGCGATACTGCCGTCGGCTCCCTGTCCCGCGCTGACGTGGTCGTCGCAGAACTCGGCCAGCGCCGCCCCGTCGGCGCCGTGCAGCAGCTGAACCTCGCGGGTGGTGCTGATCCGGGCCACCGGGCTCACCGGGCGGTCGCGGACGATGGCCAGCACCACATCCAGCAGCTCGGCCGGAGGATCGTGCTCAGTGCCCAGCGGTGCGCGCACCTCGGTGCGGGCGTCGGGGCCCGCCGGCAGCTTGAGATGCCATCCCGCGTCGCTGCCGCCGGTGCGGCGCCGCAACGTGATCTGATGCGACGCAAGATCGCGAGTCGGGGTGTCGAAGTACACCGCGTCCAGCGACTCGGTCTCCGCCTGCTCCACCGCGACGATCTCGTCGATACCGGAAAAAGACGGCGATGGCGTCGCCTCATCAACGTCGAATTTGCGCTCCACTTCCAGATAGCGCGACGTGCCGGACACCGCCTCAGCCTGCCATGTCGGACCGGCGACTCAACCTCGGCGTCAGAAGCAGTGCTCGTCGGCGGGGAAGACGCTGGCTGCGACGTCCTGCGCGTACTGCGTTGCCGCGCGACGCAATTCGCCGCCGACATCGCCGAAACGCTTGACGAACTTGGCCGTCTTGCCGCTGGTGAACCCGGCCATGTCCTGCCATACCAGCACCTGGGCGTCGCAGTTGGGTCCTGCGCCGATGCCCACGGTGGGGATGGTCAGCTTGCCGGTGATCTGGGTGGCCAACTCGGCCGGCACCATCTCCATCACCACCGAAAAGGCGCCGGCCTCGGCGACCGCGATCGCGTCGGCGATGGTCTGTTCGGCGGCGTCGCCGCGGCCCTGGACCCGGAAGCCGCCGAGGGTGTTGACGCTCTGCGGGGTGAAGCCGATGTGTGCCATCACCGGGATGCCTGCTGCGGTCAGGGCCGCGATCTGGTCGGCCACGCGCTCGCCGCCTTCCAGCTTGACCGCGTGCGCACCGGCTTCTTTCATGAATCGGATGGCGGCGTCGAGCGCCGCCGCGGGGCCGGCCTCGTAGCTGCCGAAGGGCAGGTCGGCGACCACCAGAGCGTGCGGTGCACCGCGCACGACGCCACGCACCAGGGGGATCAGTTCGTCGATCGAGACAGGAACGGTGGTGTCGTATCCGTAAACGACGTTGGCGGCCGAGTCACCGACCAGCAGCACCGGGATGCCGGCGTCGTCGAAGATCCGGGCGGTGGAGTAGTCGTAGGCCGTGAGCATCGCCCACCGGTGGCCTTCGGCTTTCATCTTCTGCAGGTGGTGAATACGGGTCTTGGTCCGCGGTGCGGCGTCGTCCGGCTGCGATGGATGGGCACCATAAACGGTCTGTTCAGACATCATTGTCCCTAGCTGTGGTCGGGTCGATCCTCGTGGCCCTGAAGGGTCCCCGGGTTCGTCTGACCCGACCATTGTGCCACTTCTGGGCCCGCACGTGGACAGCAGTCGTGATGGACTTCCTCACACCGTTGCCCATCCGGCGATTCCGGCATGACCCCGCGGCGGCGGACATACCATCGGCGCATGCAGCGCCTCAGCGGACTCGACGCCAGCTTCCTCTACTTGGAAACCCCTTCGCAGTCGTTGCATGTCTGCTCGATTCTGGAACTCGACACGTCGACGATGCCCGGCGGCTACACCTTCGACCGGCTGCGCGACGAACTGGCTCTGCGGATCAAGGCGATGCCCCAGTTCCGCGAGAAGCTGGCCGACAGCCCGCTGAACCTGGATCACCCGGTCTGGGTGGAGGACAACCACTTCGACGTGAATCGTCACCTGCACCGTATCGGCCTGCCGCCACCGGGCGGGCGCGTGGAGCTGGCCGAGATCTGCGGTCACATCGCCGGGTTGCCGCTCGACCGCAGCATGCCGCTGTGGGAGATGTGGGCCATCGAAGGAGTCGCGGGCACCGACGCCCAACAGGGCGGCCGGATCGCGGTGATGACCAAAGTGCATCACGCCTGCGTCGACGGTGTGACCGGGGCCAACCTGATGTCCCAGTTGTGCAGTACCGAAGCCGATGCGCCGGCACCTGACCCCGTCGACGGCGTCGGCGGAGCCAGTCAGGTCGAGATCGCGTTGACCGGAGCCGTCAAGTTCGCGATGCGGCCGCTGCGGTTGGCCAATGCGCTGTCCGGCACCGCGTCGTCGGTGGTCAAGACGGTGTTGCGGGCGCGCAGCGGCCAGACGATGGCTCCGCCGTTCGCGGCGCCGCGGACCGCGTTCAACGACACCATCACCCCGCACCGCAACATCGCTTACGCGCAGCTGGATCTCGAGGACATCAAGAAGGTCAAGACCTACTTCGACGTCAAGGTCAACGACGTGGTGATGGCCCTGGTATCCGGTGTATTGCGGCACTACCTGCTCGAACGCGGTGAACTGCCGGAGTCGTCGCTGGTGGCGATGGTGCCGGTGTCGGTGCACGAAAAATCGGATCGGCCTGGCCGTAACCAGGTTTCGGGGATGTTCTCCAGCCTGCAGACGCACATCGCCGACCCGGCGGAGCGAATCAGGGCCATCGCCGATGCGAATTCGGTTGCCAAGCAGCACAGTTCGGCAATCAGCGCGACCCTGCTGCAGGACTGGTCGCAGTTCGCCGCGCCGGCGGTCTTCGGCATGGCGATGAGGGCCTATGCCCGCACCAGCCTCACCAAGAGCATGCCGGTGCACAATCTGGTCGTCTCCAACGTGCCGGGCCCGCAGGTCCCGCTGTATTTCCTGGGCAGCGAGGTCAAAGCGATGTATCCGCTGGGGCCGGTTTTCCACGGCTCGGGACTGAATATCACCGTGATGTCGTTGACCGGCAAACTCGACGTGGGCATTATCGGCTGCCCCGAACTGGTGTCCGACCTGTGGGACCTGGCCGACGGCTTCGCCGTCGGGATGGAAGAACTGCTGGTCGCGACACGGTAGAGCGCTGGTAGCCCAGTCCACACATCGACGCATGGCAGCATGTGTGGGCATGGGGACCCCTCGCCGCGGCAAGATCGCGCGCACGATGCTGATCTGGACCGTGCTGGCGGTAGTCGCGGCGACGGTTGCCAGTTGTACTCATGTCGTCAAGGGCAGGGCGGTGCTCTACGGGCCGAAGGTCGGCCAGCCGGTGGAGTGGGGACCGTGCCGCGTCTCCGGCGGCGGCGCCGTGAAGCTGCCCGGCGGCGCACAGTGCGGCAAGCTCGCGGTGCCCGTGGACTACCGGCATCCCGGCGGCGACGCCACCACGCTCGCGCTCATTCGGTTCCCGGCGACCCGCGACAAGATCGGGTCGCTGGTCATCAACCCCGGCGGTCCGGGTGAGTCCGGCGTCGAGGCGGCGCTGGGCGTCGTCCAGTCGCTGTCGCCGCAAATCCGTGAACGGTTCGACCTGGTCGGCTTCGATCCGCGCGGAGTGTCGGCGTCGCGGCCGGCCATCTGGTGCAACTCCGACGCCGACAACGACCGGCTGCGCACCGAACCGCAGGCCGACTACAGCCCGGCGGGCGTGGCGCACATCGAACAGGAGACCAAGGAATACGTCGCCCGTTGCGTCGCCAAGATGGGCAAGAAGTTCCTGGCCAACGTCGGCACCGACAACGTCGCCCGTGACTTGGACACCATTCGGGAGGCGTTGGGCGACAGCAAGCTGACGTTCCTCGGCTACTCGTACGGCACTCGCATCGGCTCGGCATATGCCGAAGCGTTTCCGAAGAACATCCGGGCGATGATCCTCGACGGCGCGATCGACCCCAATGCCGATTCCGTCGAGTCAGATTTGAAGCAGGCCAAGGGTTTCCAGGACGCCTTCAACGACTATGCGAAAGACTGCGCCAAGTCGCCAACTTGTCCGCTGGGTACCGACCCGGCCAAAGCTGTTGACGTATACCACGATCTGGTCTACCCGCTCGTCGACAAGAACAACCCGATGCGCGGAATACCAGCGCGCACCAAAGACCCACGCGGGCTGAGCTACAGCGACGCCATCATCGGGACCATCATGGCGCTGTACTCGCCGACCTTCTGGCATCACTTGAGCACCGGGCTGACCGAGCTGGCCCACCATCACGGCGACACGATGCTGGAGTTGGCCGACCTGTACATGCGTCGCGACAAGAACGGGCACTACTCCAACTCCACCGATGCCCGGGTGGCGATCAACTGTGTGGACCAGCCGCCGGTCAAGGACCGGGCCAAGGTGATCGACGAGGACCGTCGTTCGCGGGAGGTTGCGCCGTTCATGAACTACGGCAAGTTCACCGGCGACGCTCCGCTGGGCACCTGCGCATTCTGGCCGGTGCCGCCGACCAGTAAGCCGCACACCATTTCTGTCACCGGGCTGACGCCGACGCTGGTGGTGTCCACCACGCACGACCCGGCAACGCCGTATCAGGCCGGTGTCGACTTGGCCAATGAATTGCACGGTGGGTTGCTCACCTTCGACGGCACTCAGCACACCGTCGTCTTTCAGGGCAACAGCTGCATCGACGATTACGCGACGGCATACCTGCTCAGCGGGACGGTGCCGTCCAAAGGGGCCAAGTGCTGACGCTTCGGAGCCGAATCGTCAATCTGCGCAGTGAATAACGAGACCAAGGTGTGACCAATGGGATCACGACCTGTGGCCGATGCATGCAACGATTAGCCCCCATGTGGCGCATGAGGGGGGTGTTCTGTGCGCTGCTGTCTTCATCACTGCCGGTGGCCGCAGCGGTTGCCTGGACACCGGTGACGAGTGCGGCGCCGGGATACGACACCGGGCCGGCGCCGGGCGCCTCGGCCCCGTTGCACTGGGGGAGCTGCAGGCAGGTACTGCACAGCACCGCCGACGTTCCCACCGCGCAATGCGCGACCGTGCCGGTTCCCGTCGACTACGCACATCCGGGTGGTGCGCAGGTTCAGCTCGCGCTGATTCGCATACCGGCGACCGGCCCGCGCATCGGGTCGCTGTTGGTCAACCCGGGTGGACCCGGCGCGTCGGCGGTCGACATGGTCGCGGCGATGGGACCCGAACTGGCCGGCTCCGAGGTGAGTCGCCGATTCGATCTGGTCGGCTTCGACCCTCGCGGCGTCGGGCATTCCACGCCGGAGTTGCACTGCCAGAGCGACGCTGATGTCGACGCATTCCGGCGCGACCCGATGGTCGACTACAGTCCGGCCGGCGTGGCCCACATCGAGCAGGTCTATCGGCAGGTGGCCCAGCGCTGCCTGGCCCGCAACGGTCAAGCGTTCCTGGCGAACATGGGGACTGCAGCCGTCGCGCGCGACATGGATTTGGTACGCGAGGCGCTCGGTGATGACCAGATCAGCTATCTGGGTTACAGCTACGGCACCGAATTGGGCACGGCGTATGTCGAGCGGTTCGGCGACCATGTCCGGTCGATGGTGCTGGACGGCGCGATCGACCCGAGCATCGGCCCGATCGACCAGAACGTCAACCAGGAAGCCGGGTTTCAGACCGCGTTCAACGACTACGCGGCCGACTGCGCCCGCTCGGCGGACTGCCCGCTGGGCACCGACCCGACCCAATGGGTCAACCGGTATCACCAACTGATCGATCCGCTGGTGACCAAACCCGCGGCCACCTCGGATCCGCGTGGACTCGGTTATTCGGACGCCACCACCGGCACCATCAACGCGCTCTACACCCCGCAGTTCTGGAAGTTCCTGACCAGCGGCCTGCTCGGTCTGCGGCGCGGCACCGATCCCGGTGACCTGCTGACACTGGCCGACGAGTACTACGGTCGCGACGCGCACGGGCACTACAACAACTCGCAGGACGCCTTCAACGCGGTCCGCTGCGTCGACGCGCCCGAGCCGACCGATCCCGCCGCGTGGGCCGATGCCGATCAACGCATCCGTCAGGTCGCGCCGTTCGTGTCCTATGGACAGTTCACCGGGTACGCACCGCGCGATCTGTGCGCGCTGTGGCCGGTGCCCGCGACGTCGTCGCCGCATCCGGCGGCCCCGGTCGCGCCCGGGAAAGTCGTCGTCGTGTCCACCACCCACGACCCCGCCACGCCCTATCAGGCCGGTGTCGACCTGGCCCGCCAGCTCGGCGCGGACCTGATCACCTTCGAGGGCACCCAACACACGGTGGTGTTCAACGGAAACGACTGCGTCGATGACGCGGTGATCAAGTATCTCGTCGACGGTGTCGCGCCCGGAAACTTAAGGTGTTAGGTCGCGCCGGTAACACAAATTTAACGGTCAATGCATACTGTTTCAGATATGGACCGACAGAAGGAATTCGTGCTCCGCACGCTGGAGGAACGGGATATCCGATTTGTCCGGTTGTGGTTCACCGACGTGCTGGGTTACCTCAAGTCGGTTGCGATCGCACCGGCAGAGCTTGAGGGTGCTTTCGAAGAAGGCATCGGCTTCGACGGGTCGTCGATCGAGGGCTTTGCCCGGGTTTCAGAGTCCGACACCGTCGCCCACCCCGACCCATCGACCTTTCAGGTCCTGCCCTGGGTGACCGACGGCGGCCACCACCATTCCGCGCGGATGTTCTGCAACATCACCATGCCCGACGGCTCGCCGTCGTGGGCGGATCCGCGGCACGTGCTACGGCGTCAACTGGGCAAAGCCAACGACCTCGGCTTCTCCTGCTACGTGCACCCCGAGATCGAGTTCTTCTTACTGGAGCCTGGTCCCGAAGACGGATCGGTGCCCATTCCGGCCGACAACGCCGGCTACTTCGACCAGGCTGTACACACCGCGTCCAACTTCCGCCGCAGCGCCATCGAGGCGCTGGAATCCATGGGCATCTCGGTGGAGTTCAGCCATCACGAAGGTGCGCCCGGCCAGCAGGAGATCGACCTCCGCTTCGCGGACGCACTGTCGATGGCCGACAACGTGATGACGTTCCGGTACATCATCAAAGAGGTTGCGCTGGAAGAGGGTGCGCGGGCGACGTTCATGCCCAAGCCGTTCGGCGAACACCCCGGCTCGGCCATGCACACCCACATGAGCCTGTTCGAGGGAGAGGTGAACGCCTTCCACAGCCCCGACGATCCACTGCAGCTGTCCGATGTCGCCAAGTCGTTCATCGCCGGAATCCTCGAGCACGCCAGCGAGATCAGCGCGGTGACCAATCAATGGGTGAACTCCTACAAGCGGCTGGTGCTGGGCGGCGAGGCGCCCACCGCGGCGTCGTGGGGTGCGGCCAACCGGTCAGCGCTGGTGCGTATCCCGATGTACAGCCCGCACAAGACGTCGTCACGGCGGATCGAGGTGCGCAGCCCCGACTCCGCATGCAACCCCTACCTGGCCTTCGCCGTGCTGCTGGCCGCCGGGCTGCGAGGTGTGGAGAAGGGCTACGTACTCGGGCCGCAAGCCGAAGACAACGTCTGGGACCTCACCCCGGTGGAACGGCGCGCGATGGGATACCGCGAGCTGCCGTCCAGCCTCGACGAGGCACTGCGTGCGATGGAGGGTTCCGAACTCGTCGCAGAGGCCCTGGGCGAGCATGTCTTTGACTTCTTTCTGCGCAACAAGCGCGCCGAATGGGCGAACTACCGCCGCCACGTCACCCCTTACGAGCTGAAAACCTATCTTTCGCTGTAACTCCGGGGCCCGGCCAAGTCTCCCGGGATCTGCGCTACCGTCGTGGGCGTGAACCAACCCGTAACGAAGCGGTCGAAGGTGCCCAGCCTCGGCCGGCTCGGGTTGGTCGACGACCGGGCGAACGCTAACCTCGCGCAATTGGGTTGGAACACCGAGTCGTGGGTCGACGTGCTGTGGTCGCTGTCCCGAGCGCCCGACGCCGACGCCGCCCTGTGCGCGATCGTCCGGATGGCCGAGGCACTCGGCGACGACTGGCGTGAGCTCAATACCGCACTGGCCGGTGACCGCGGACTGCGTGGACGGCTGTTCGGTGTGCTCGGCTCGTCGCTGACCCTGGGGGACCACCTGGTGGCCAACCCGCAGTCGTGGCGTCTGCTGCAGGGCAATGTGAAGCTGCCATCCGCCGAGCAGTTGCGCGTCGCCTTCGCCGAATGTGTGGCCGAACCGCCAAGGGCCGCAGGGTCGGTGGTGCTGCGGTTGCGCACCCTGTACCGCAACCGGGTGCTGGTGTTGGCCGCGCTGGATTTGGCGTCGACGGTGGAGAACGAGCCGGTGCTGCCGTTCACGGCGGTCGGCGCCCACCTGGCTGACATTGCGGACGCCGCGGTCGCGGCGGCGCTGTCGGTCGCCGAGGCCAGGGTGTGCGGCGACGCCACACCACCTCGGTTGGCCGTCATCGCCATGGGCAAATGCGGTGCGCGCGAACTCAATTACGTCAGCGACGTCGACGTGATCTTCGTTGCCGAGTCCGTCGATCCGGTATCGGCCCGGGTGGCCGGCGAGATGATGCGGTTGGCGTCGGAAGCCTTCTTCCAGGTGGACGCCGGGCTGCGCCCGGAAGGCAGACACGGCGAGTTGGTCCGCACCCTCGACTCGCACATCACCTACTACCAGCAGTGGGCCAAGACGTGGGAGTTCCAGGCGCTGCTGAAGGCCCGGCCTGCGGCGGGCGACGCTGATCTGGGCAAGCAGTACATCGCCGCGGTGATGCCGATGGTCTGGACCGCCTGCGAGCGTGACGATTTCGTCAGCGAAGTCCAGGCGATGCGGCGACGGGTGGAACAGATGGTTCCGGCCGACGTCCGAACCCGCGAACTCAAACTCGGCAGCGGCGGACTGCGCGATGTCGAATTCGCGGTCCAGCTCTTACAACTCGTGCACGGTCGCACCGACGATTCACTGCACGTCGCGTCGACGGTGGACGCGCTGGCCGCACTGGGCGCCGGCGGTTACGTTGGGCGGGACGACACCGCGAATCTGACTGCGTCGTACGAGTTCCTGCGCCTTCTCGAGCACCGGCTGCAGTTGCAACGGCTCAAACGCACCCACATGCTGCCTGCGTTCGACGACGACGAGGCGCTGCGCTGGCTGGCGCGAGCGGCCCACATGCGGCCCGACGGGAGCCACGACGCGCTCGGAGTGCTGCGCGAAGAACTGAAACATCACCACCTGCGGGTGTCGCGGCTGCACGCCAAACTCTTCTACCAACCGCTGCTGGAATCGCTTGCGCCAGAAGGCCTGGAGTTCTCGCAGGGCATGACCCCTGCCGCCGCGGAGCGCCAACTCGCCGCGCTCGGCTACGAGGCGCCGCAGAGCGCGCTGAGCCACCTGTCGGCGTTGATCAACCAGAGCGGCCGCCGTGGCCGGGTTCAGTCGGTGCTGCTGCCGAGGTTGCTGGACTGGCTGTCGGACACGCCCGACCCGGATGGCGGGCTGCTGGCCTACCGCCGGATCAGCGAAGCAATGGTCAACCAACGCTGGTATCTATCCACGCTGCGGGACAAACCGGCGGTGGCCAAGCGGCTGATGCACGTGCTCGGCACGTCGGCGTACGTGCCGGACCTGTTGATGCGCGCACCAGAGGTCATCCAGAACTACAGCGACGGGCCGTCTGGACCCAAGCTGCTCGAATCCGACCCACACACGGTCGCCGGTGCGTTGGTGGCCTCGGCCGGCCGGCAGAGCGACCCGGTCCGCGCCATCGCCATCGCGCGTTCGCTGCGCCGGCGCGAACTGGCCCGCATCGCCTCGGCTGACCTGCTCGGCATGCTCGACGTCACCGAGGTGTGCGCCGCGCTGACCGAGGTGTGGGTCGCGGTATTGCAGGCCGCGATGAACGCGGTGATCCGGGCCAACCTCCCCGGGGACGGCATAGCCCCGGCCGCGATCGCGGTGATCGGTATGGGCCGCCTGGGCGGCCGCGAACTCGGCTACGGATCCGACGCCGACGTGCTGTTCGTCTGTGAGCCCGCGGATGGTGTCAAGGATTCCGAGGCGGTGCGCTGGGCGGGTGTGGTGGCCGAGCAGGTCCGCGCGCTGCTGGGGACCGCCAGTGCCGACCCGCCATTGGAGGTCGACGCCAATCTGCGGCCCGAGGGACGCAGCGGTCCGCTGGTGCGCACCATCGCGTCCTATGCGGCGTATTACGAGCAATGGGCACAGCCGTGGGAGGTCCAGGCGCTGCTGCGGGCCGACGCCGTCGCCGGCGACCCGGACCTTGGTCATCGGTTCCTGTTGATGGCTGACAAGACGCGCTATCCCGCGGGCGGGGTGTCGGCCGGGACGGTCCTCGAGATCCGGCGCATGAAGGCGCGCGTCGATGCAGAGCGGCTGCCACGCGGAGCCGACCCCAAGACGCACACCAAGTTGGGTCGCGGTGGCCTGGCCGACATCGAATGGACCGTGCAATTGCTGCAGCTGCGGTATGCCAGCGACGTCGAGGCTCTGCACAACACCTCGACGCTGGAGAGTCTGGACGCCGCCGCCGAGGCCGCACTGATCACCACCGAGGAGGCCGGCCTGCTGCGAGACGCATGGCTGACCGCGACCCGGGCGCGCAATGCGTTGGTCCTGGTACGCGGCAAACCCACCGACCAGTTGCCCGGGCCCGGACGCCTGCTCAACACCGTCGCCGTCGCCGCAGGCTGGGCGAAGAACGGCGATGGTGGCGAATTCCTGGACAACTACCTTAGGGTGACCCGACGTGCAAAAGCCGTCGTGCACAAGATCTTTGACGAATAGTCACGCCTTGAATTTTTCTTACGAGGTGCTGAGCGCCGACGAACACGAACGGCTGGTCGCGCGCTACGGCCCGCTCACCGACGACATTCGAGAGCTGATCCAAGCGGCGCTGCGCACCGACGCCGAGGACGGCGACATCACCTCCGCGCGAGCGGCGATCCAGGCCGCGACCGCTGCGCTGCACAGTCGGCAACGTGACGACTCGCAGGTGGTGCGGTACGCGGTCGGCGGGCGGCCGCTGGTGTGGAACAACGCGGTGATCGGCCTGCGCAACCCGATCGCCCCGCCACTGATCATCCAACACGGCGACGACGGCACCCGCTGCTGGAGCGAGTTCACCTTGAACGCCGCCTACGAGGGTCCGCCCGGCCTGGTGCACGGGGGAGTGTGCGCGCTGGTGCTCGACCACGTGCTCGGCGAGGCTGCCAGCGAGGGCCTGACCAAGCCGCTGTTCACCGGGACCATCACCATCCGCTACGTCCGCGGCACCCCGTTGGGCAGGCTTCGCGCCGAAGCTGCGGTCGAGCGCACCGAAGGCATCAAATCCTTTGTTTCGGGCCATCTTTCCGATGCCGAAGGAGTTACGGCCGAAGCGGAGGGTATTTTCATCCGGCCGGCGTGGGCGCGGGAAGCGCAATGAAGTTCTACGTCAGCAGTGCATTTCTCGACACCCGGGAGATCATCGAAATCGCCAAGGCCGCTGACGATCTCGGCTATGACGGCATCGCGATCCCCGACCACATCGTCAACCTGGAAACGCTGAACACTCCCTACCCCTACACCAAAGACGGTCAGCGTCGCTGGCAGCCGTTCACCGAGTGGCCCGACCCGTGGGTCTTGGTCGGCGCGCTGGCCCAGGTCACCACGAATCTGCGATTCGTCACCACGGTCTACATCCCGGCCATGCGCAATCCCTACTCTGCGGCGAAAGCCATTGGCACCGCTGCATATCTCGCCGAGGGTCGGGTGGAACTCGGAATCGGCGTCGGCTGGTGCGCCGAGGAATTCGCCCTGATGGAGCAGCAATTCGCCGGCCGGGGCAAGCGCACCGACGAAATGCTGGAATTGATGCGGGCGCTGTGGTCGCCGGACTGGACGGCGTTCGACGGTGACTTCTACACAACGCCGAGGCTGGAGATGCAGCCGACGCCGCCACGGATACCGATCTTCGTCGGCGGGCTCAGCGACATCGCCCTGCGCCGCGCGGCCCGCTACGACGGCTGGATCGGCGATCTGATCACCACCGACCGCGCCATCGCGGCCGCGGACCGGTTGCGCGAGCTGAGGTCCGAACGTGGTTTGGCCATGGACGATTTCACCATCTTGACCCCGCTGACCGACGCCTTCACGATCGCCGACTACCAGCGCGCTGAAGATGCCGGCATCTCGGGCATCCTCACCATGCCGTGGATGTTCTACAGCGGACCGGACGCCACACTCGCCGACAAGGTCGACGGCATGAAGCGGTTCCGTAAGGACCTCGACCTCGACGGCTGAGCGGGTGCCTGCATGATGAGAGTCATGCCCGACATCCGGCCTTACCGCATCGACGTCCCCGAAGCCGTTCTCGACGACCTGAAGGAACGGCTCGCGCGGACCCGATGGCCGGAAGCCGAAACCGTCGACGACTGGAGCCAGGGCATCCCGCTGGCCTACACCCGGGAACTCGCCGACTATTGGGCGAGCGGCTACGACTGGCGCTCCAGGGAAGCCGCGCTGAACCGGTTCGACCACTTCGTCACCGAAATCGACGGGCTGGACATCCATTTCATCCACCAGCGCTCGCCGCACGACGATGCGCTGCCACTGGTGATCACGCATGGCTGGCCGGGCTCGGTGGTGGAGTTCCACAAGGTGATCGAGCCGCTGACACATCCTCCGTCGGGCCGCGCCGCAGACGCCTTCCACGTGATCTGCCCGTCGCTGCCCGGGTACGGATTCTCCGGCCGGCCCACCCACACGGGCTGGGGCGTGGAGAAGATCGCCGATGCCTGGGAGACGCTGGTCGGCCGCCTCGGCTACGACCGGTACGGCGCGCAGGGCGGCGACTGGGGCGCGGCGGTGACCACCCAGATCGGCCGCAACGCCGGCCATTGCGTCGGTATCCACCTGAACATGCCGATCGCGAAGCCTGCCGAGTCCGGCGAATTCACCGAGGGCGACCAGCAGGCTCTGGCCGCATTCGCCGAACATCAGAAGTGGGGTACCGGCTATTCCAAGCAGCAGTCCACCCGGCCCCAGACGCTTGGTTACGGATTGGTCGATTCGCCGGTGGGGCAGCTGGCGTGGATCGTCGAGAAGTTCTGGGCGTGGTCGGATTGCGACGGGCACCCCGAGAACGTGCTCAGCCGTGACGAATTGCTCGACAACGTGATGTTGTACTGGGCCAACGGCACCGGCGCCTCATCAGCCCGGCTGTATTGGGAGAGCTTCAACAGATTCGTCACCGATGGTCGCGTGGACTTACCCACCGGCGTCGCGTCGTTCCCGAAGGAGATCCTGCGTACCCCGCGAAGCTGGTGCGAAGCGGCCTACAACGTCACGCACTGGACGACGATGCCGCGCGGTGGGCATTTCGCCGCCTTCGAGCAGCCGGAGTTGTTCGTCGACGACGTCCGCGCGTTCTTCGCCACGGTGCGTTAGCGCCGTTTCCGGTCGTCCAGCGCGTAGGCGCCGCCGCCGGCGAAGACCAGCAGCAAGAACGCGAAGCAGTACATCACCGATGCTTCGCCGTGGTTGTTGATCGGAAAGAATCCGTGCGGCAGGTGGACGGTGAAGTAGGCGAACGCCATCTCGCCGCTCGCCAGGAAGGCGGCGGCCCGGGTGAACAGCCCCGCCGTGATCAGCAATCCGGTGACCAGTTCGATCAATCCCGCGTAGTAACCGGGCCATTCGCCCACCGGCGCAGTGTGATTGGCCGGCCAGCCGAACACCGCGGACAATCCGTGACACAGGAACAGCAGCCCGAACATCACCCGGAACGCTGCCAGGGCGATGGGCCAATTCGAATTCAGCCGAGCTTCCAGCGTGCGTGCCATACGCCGACCCTACGTGGTTACAGCTGGGCCCAAACCGACTTCGTCTTCAGGTACATGTCGATGCCCTCTTTGCCGAACTCGTGTCCCCAGCCGGACTGCTTGTGGCCGCCGAACGGCACGTCGTGGTCAAAGACCAACTGGCAGTTGACCTGTACGCTGCCCGCCTTCAACCGCTTGACGATCCGGTGCGCGCGGCCCAGGTTCTCGGTGTACGCGGTCGCGGCCAAGCCGTAGGTGGTGTCGTTGGCCAGGGCCACCGCCTCGTCCTCGTCGTCGAACGGCAGGATGCTGACCACCGGCCCGAAGATCTCCTGCTGGAAGAGCCGCATACTCGGGTCGACGTTGGTGAGCACGGTCGGGTGCACGAAGTAGCCCTTACGGTCGAGGCGGTAGCCGCCGGTGACTACGTCGACGCCGTCGCTGCGGCCTTCGTCGATGAAGCCCATGACGCGGGTGAGTTGCTTCTGGCTGATCAACGGGCCGCTGACGCAGCCTTCCTCGCTGGGGGCGCCGTACTTGAACGTATTCGCCATCATCGCGATGCCGTCGACGACGCGGTCAAACACGCCGCGCTGCACGAAGATTCGCGACCCGCAGACGCAGCCTTGGCCGGAGTGCACGAAGATGCCCAGCGACGCCATCAGAATGGCCTTGTCCAGGTCGGCGTCATCGAAGATCAGCACCGGCGACTTGCCACCGAGTTCGAGCGTGACCTTCTTCAAGTTGTCCGCCGACGCCCGCACGATCTCCTTGCCGACCTCGGTCGAACCGGTGAATGCGACCTTTTCGACATCGGGGTGTGCGGTGATCGCCGCGCCCGCGGTGTGGCCGTAGCCGGTCAGCAGGTTGGCCACGCCGTCGGGCACACCGGCCTCGTGGATCAGCCGGTCGAGTAGCAGAGCCGAAAGAGGGGTCTCCTCAGCGGGTTTGACGACCGTGCTGCAGCCCGCGGCCAGCGCCGGTGCGAGCTTGGCGCTGGCGTTGAAGATCGGGCCGTTCCACGGGAAGATCAGGCCCACTACGCCGTAGGGCTCTTTCAGCGTGTAGGCGTGCATGTTGACGTAGGCATCGGTCGCGATGCCGTCGGTCCGCACGTCGTAGGCGACGCCGTTGATCTTCGAACACCAGCCGGCGTAGTAACGGAAGAACTCAGAACAGGTGGACATCTGCAGCGTCGCCTGCATCAGCGGCATGCCGGTGTTCAGCGAGTCCAGTTGGGCGAACTCGTCGGCGTGCTCATCGATCAGATCCGCGATCCGCCACATGACCTTGGCCCGCTCCCGGCCCGGCAGCTGTGACCAGACGCCGGACTCGAAGGAGGACTTCGCCGCTGCGACGGCTTCGTCGACCGCTTCCGCCCCGCAGTCGGTGAACTCGGTGATGATCTCTTCGGTCGCGGGATCGATGACCTCGATGACATCACCCGAGCCGGGCCGCTTGCGGATGTCGTCCAAGAGTTCCTGCAGCGCCATCTGATCCCTTCCACCACCGTCGAATGCTGAGCACCTGCTTAGCACCGTCGACGCTGCCCGGTCAAGGCGGGTGCCGACTAAGCGTCCGGCGAACCGAGCGCTTTGGTGAGCAGTGTTGTGAGCTGCTTCTGTTCGACGGTGCTCAACTGACCGGTCAACGGCGTGATCCGGTCACCGATGGCCGCGGTGATCTCCGGGATCAGACCGCGAGCCGAGTCGGTGAGCCCGACTCGCACCGAGCGGCCGTCATTGGGGTCGGCGGTCTTGGTGACGAGGCCGCGCTGCGCCGCACGATCGATGAGGCCGCTGATCGTGGAGCGCTCCAGGCCGGTGAAGGTCGCCAGGTCGGCCATCGCCGGCTCGCGATCGCGCAGGATGCCCAACACCCGCAACTGGGTGAGCGAAAGGTCGTATTCGGCAGCAACTTCGGTGAGGACTGCCATCAGCGCAAAAGACATCTGCGCCAACGCATCTCGTAACTCTTCGAGATGATCGTCGTCGGAAGTCACCGACCAGACGGTATCAGAATAATTCGCACTCCGATCTATCTTCGGCTAGTGCGCGCCCAGTGTGCCGTTGAGGTATTGAGTGCGGCAGGCTTGGCGGGCCAGCTTCCCGCTGGTGGTCCGGGGGATCGCGCCGGCAGGCAGTACCCGCACATCGCCAACGCTGACGTGGTGTCGGTCCAGCACGGCTTGCCCGATCGCTTCGATCGCCGGTTGCGGATCGACGCGGCTGGTGCCTGCAGCACGCTCCGCGACGATCACCAGCTGTTGTCTGCCGTCGTCGGTCGGCACGCAGAACGCCGTCGCGTAGCCACGACGGACGATGGGCGAGGCCTCAGCGGTGGTGGCTTCGATGTCGTGCGGATAGTGGTGACGGTCGTCGATGGTCAGCAGATCCGCGATGCGGCCGGTCACGTAGAGCTCGCCGTCGAGATACACGCCGAGGTCGCCCGTCCGCAGCCACGAGCCCTCGACCGTCGAGCCGTCAGCATGGCTGCCGTGCGCGAGCCGCGAACCCAGTTCAGCGCCGAATGTCGAGCGGGTCTCGTCGGGCAGGCCCCAATAGCCCCGGCCAATGTTCTTGCCCTGCAGCCAGATCTCGCCGACCTCTCCGTCCGGCAGCTCGTTCGCGTGATCCGGGTCGACGATGACGGCCCACTCGCTGCGAGCCACCTGACCGCACGACACCTGCGCCACGGCGTCGGGAGAATCCGCTGGGACGCGCACCGCGCGACCGGCGCCCAGTTGGTCACGGTCGAAGTACACCACCGACGCCTCAACACCCGGATTGATCGTCGCGACGAGCAGTGTCGCCTCGGCTATGCCGTACGACGGTTTGAACGCCGTGCTCGGCAACCCGTAGGGCGCGAATGCCTTGGTGAAGGTTCTGATCGCATCGATGCTGACCGGTTCGGAGCCGATGATCATCACGACGTTGGCCAAGTCGATGTCGTCGCCCTGTGCGGGCAGGCCACGCTGAGCGGTCCACTCGTAGGCGAAGTTCGGGGCGGCGGTGACGACACGGCCCTGCCGGGAGCCGGCCGACAAGGCATGGATCCACCGCTGCGGTCGCCGGATGAATGCCGTGGGCGACATCAGCGTGGAATGTCCGCCGTACACCGCGGGGAAGCCGATCATCGACAGACCCATGTCGTGATAGAGCGGTAACCAACTGACGCCGTGGGTGTTTCGATCCAGCAGGTCGATCGACAGGATCATCTGCACCAGATTGGTACCCACCGCACGGTGGGTGACCTGCACACCGACGGGGGGCCGAGTTGCCCCCGAGGTGTACTGCAGGTGCGACACATCGTCCATGCCGAGTTCGGTCGGCACGAACGATTCCCCCGCGGCGTCGGGGACCTGGTCGATGACGACGACGCGTGGCCGCAGGCGTCGGGGGAGGTCGGTCAAGAACGCCTCGACCGCCGCGGTGGCTGCCGTTGTCGTGAGCACAAGCGTGGGCTGCGAATCGTGCAGGGCCGTACGGAGACGCTCGGCGTGCCCGGGCAATTCGGGCGCGAACAACGGCACTGCGATCGTCCCCGCCTTGATCGCCGCGTAGAAACCCGTGACGTAGTCGATGCCCTGCGGCGCGAGGATCGCAACGCGCTCTCCTCGACCTGCGGCTTGCTGGACGCACGCACCGATCGCTTCCAACCTGGCCCCGAACCGGGTCCACGTCACTTCGTCGGTGCGCACCTCCGGGCCGTGACCGTAATCGAGATAGCGATACGCCGTCTCGTCACCGACATTCGCGATGTTGCGGTCGATCAGAGATATCAGGGTGACACCCGGAGGCAACGCGACGCCGCCGTGCGCGTCCAGGCAGTCTTCGATCTGCAGTAGTCCACGGCCACCTGAGTGTTCTTGCCGCGAAACGCAATCCATAACCGAAGTCTAGGCGTGCGATGTGGACGACAGCTCTGTCGGCATGGCACTGCGTGCGAGCCGCCCGAATGGATCACGTCACTGCCGGCGCGTGAGATCCACAGCCGGTTCTCAGCTGCTCAGAGGGCGTATTTGACCTTTTCGGGTTAGCGTTGACCCATTCGAGAAACAGTCAGGAGGCTGACATGTGCAGCTATCTCATCACTGTCGAGTTCGACGACGGTCAACTCGCCACCACGCAGTACTCGTCGCCAAGTGACGTGAGAACCAAGCTCGCTGAAGTCGTTAACGACTTGACCGACGAAGACGGCGTCGAGCACTTCCGTAGCGTCACGGTCACTCAAGCTGCCTGACCACTCAGCGCACCCTCACTGGACACACGAGAAGGCACTATGGCATTTCCTCGGCTCAGCTTCGCCAACACCATCGTCGCGGCGGTCGCCACCTCAGCAATTGCGCTGGCGGTCAGCCCTGGCGCGGCCGCTAACGTCAACGTCGCTGGTTGTTTGCCGCTCAACGGAACACAACTCACCGCCAACAGCCACGAAGACACCAACTATCTCGGCATCACCTACGACAGCAACGTGACTTACTGGTACCAGGATGGTGCGGTCAACTGGCACAGAACCGTCGATGGCGGCGAGTTCAACCTCACACACACCAATACCTCCGGCACCATACCCGCAGCGCCGGGCAGCACCGCAACCATCCCCGGCACCGACAGCGGCAGGCGACGAGGCGGCGACGGAACCCCCATCATCGTCACCGTGTGCAATCAATAGGGCGCCGCCACGGAGCGGGTCGTCGTACTGTTCGGCGGCGTAGTCCAGGAAGTACGGTTCGTCGTCGCACTCCGACCGCGCCAGGCTGCCGTGACACGCAGCGAAGGCGGTCATCGCCGAGGCAACGAACGTGCCGCACGCGTCAGACGCAGATTTCGTGATCACAAAAATCTTTAAATACGTTGTGCCAGTATATAACTGAGTATATCGCGCTTGTGCGCACAAATGCGGTCAAGCCGGCATTACATGAGTGAATGATACTGTGCCACTGACGAATTGGTCGATAAGGCTCTCCGAACGTAAAGTCGCCGCGAGGGGCGGCTTGGTATGCGCGCAGAAAAGAGGCGGGCAACCGTGCATTCAATTGACGAGACTATGGCCGGATGGCGGCATGTGAATCAGCAGCGTCACACGCCCCCTATTGGTTGCACACCGTCACGAGGAGAGGGGTGCCGCTCGAAATACCGGGGATGGTCACGGTGCTTCCCGGTGCGGCGGGTACGGCTCCGAAAATGTTGCTGTGCGTGAGGTTGAACTCGCCGCCGTCAACGGTTTTGTGATAGTTGACCGCACCGTCCTGATACCAGTAGGTGTCGTTGGTGTTGTAGATGATACCGAGGATGTTGGTGTTGTCGTTGCTGTTGGCGGTGAGTTGTGTTCCGTTGAGCGGCAAACAACCCGGGACGTTGACGTTAGCGGCCGCGCCAGGGCTGACCGCCAGGGCAATTGCTGAGGTGGCGACCGCGACGATGGTGTTGGCGAAGCCGCGTCGAGTGAATTTTAAGTTGTGCCACATCGCACGCCTCCTTCGAATTTTCGTTAGCCCGACGCTAACGGCAAACTGTCAACTGCACGTTTCGACCAGCTGTGGGCTGTGTTTGAGGCAGCTGTGTTCTCGCTGCGCGCGCATTGCACACGGTCGCGGGGTGTGGCGGCGCACGAATGAGCTCAACGCCGCCACCCCGCGATCCTGCTAGTTACACGCTGACGTTCGCGTCGCGGCGAGCATCGTCCCCGCTAAGAAAGGCAGCCCCCGCGATTACGGGGGCTGCCTTTATGATTCTCCTGCGTACCGTGGGCATACTGACACCCTTGCGGCGCAAGGAAACTGCACGCCAGAGCGTTTACCGGCTCACACGTCGTAGTACAGAGCGAACTCGTACGGGTGCGGCCGGATCTGCACCGGCAGAATCTCGTTCTCTCGCTTGAAGTTGATCCACGTCTCGATCAAGTCGGGCGTGAAAACGCCTCCCTCGGTGAGGTATTCGTGGTCCTCTTCCAGCCGGTCGATCACCGCGGACAACTGGGTCGGAGCCTGCGGGATGTTGGCGGCCTCTTCCGGCGGGAGCTCATAGAGGTCCTTGTCGACCGGTGTCTGCGGCTCGATCTTGTTCTTGATGCCGTCCAGGCCGGCCATCAGCATCGCCGCGAACGCCAGGTACGGGTTGCCTGATGAGTCGGGGCAGCGGAACTCCAGCCGCTTGGCCTTCGGGTTGGAGCCGGTGATCGGGATACGCACACACGCCGACCGGTTCCGCTGGCTGTAGACCAAATTGATCGGGGCCTCGAAGCCCGGGACCAGCCGCTTGTAGGAGTTGGTCGTCGGGTTGGTGAAGGCCAGCAGCGACGGCGCGTGGTGCAGCAGACCGCCGATGTAGTGGCGCGCGGTGTCGGACAGCCCGGCGTAACCGGTCTCGTCGTACATCAACGGGTTGCCGTCTTTCCACAACGATTGGTGGGTGTGCATGCCGGAACCGTTGTCACCGAACAGCGGCTTGGGCATGAACGTGACGGTCTTGCCTTCGGCCCACGCGGTGTTCTTGACGATGTACTTGTACAGCTGCATGTCGTCGGCCGCGTGCAGGAGCGTGTTGAACTTGTAGTTGATCTCGGCCTGGCCGCCGGTGCCCACCTCGTGGTGGCCCTTCTCCAGTGAGAAGCCGGCCTTGATCAGGTTCTGCAGCATCCTGCTGCGCAGGTCGACGTAGTGGTCGACGGGCGCCACCGGGAAGTACCCGCCCTTGGGGCGGACCTTGTACCCGAGGTTGGGGCCGCCGTCGAGTTCTTTCGGCTCGCCGGTGTTCCACCAGCCGGAGATCGCGTCCACCTCGTAGAACGAACCGTTGGTGCGCGAGTCGAAGCTGACCGAGTCGAAGATGTAGAACTCGGCCTCGGCCCCGAAGTACGCGGTGTCGGCGATGCCGGTGCTGGCCAAGTAGTTCTCTGCCTTGCGGGCGACGTTGCGTGGATCCCGCGAGTACGGCTCGAGCGTGAACGGGTCGTGCACGAAGAAGTTCAGGTTCAGCGTCTTGGCTTGGGTGAACAGATCGATCTGCGCCGTGTCAGGGTCGGGGAGCAGCAGCATGTCGGATTCGTGGATCGACTGGAATCCTCGAATCGACGAGCCGTCGAAGGCCAAGCCTTCCTCGAATACGCCCTGGTCGAAGAACGAAATCGGAATTGTGAAGTGCTGCATGACGCCGGGCAGGTCACAGAACCGTACGTCGACGAATTCGACGTGCTCGTCCTTGGCGAGTTTGATGATGTCGTAGGCCGTTTTTTCGGACACCGAAGCGATCTCCTTTGCTGCAAGCTTCGAATTACTGCGGTCACTTGAGGGCTCTCGTTTACGGGGCCGTAACTGATCGCCCGACCAGACGTTACGCGCCGCCGTCACGGTACGGCGCAGGGTCTGGGCAGATTTCACCCTATTGTTGGCTTTATGGCCCCCAGCAACCGACCCTCGCCGTCCGGTCCGGGACCTGCCGGATCGGAGCCGCAACGCGGATATCCCGGTGAGGCATTCGGCTTGCCGGAGCACGGATCCGGTTCGCTGGTGGGGATGGGTCGCCGGTTGGCGGCGCTGATCGTCGACTGGCTGCTCGCCTATGGCCTGGCCGCCCTCGGGCTGACGTTCGGGCTGATCTCGGCGCGGGTGATGTCGACGGCGATCTTGGTGATCTGGCTGGTGCTCGGCGTGCTGGCGGTCCGGCTGTTCTCGTTCACTCCGGGCCAGTTCGCGCTGGGCCTCCGGGTGGCCTCCATCGACGACAGGTTGCATGTCGGGTTGGGCCGCGCCGCGGCGCGGGGATTGCTCATCGCGCTCGTGGTGCCCGCGTTGTTCGTCGACGTCGACGGGCGCGGCATTCAGGATCGGGTGACCGGCACCGCCGTCGTGCGGCGGTGACAGCTAGCGGCGGCGTACGGTCCGCTGCACACCACGCATCTTCGCGCTGCCCGGCAGCGGACCCTTGGGCATCGCGGCGGTGCCGGCCCGCGAACCCAGTGCGGCCAGCCGCGACTCCAGCGAATCCATCTGCTTGACGGAGATGTTGGCCGGTAGCCGGGTGAGGTGGCGCTCCAGCTTGGCCAGTGGCACCTCGCCGTCGCCGCTGCCGACGATGATGTCGTAGATCGGGACATCGCCGACCAGTCGCGCGGTGCGCTTCTTCTCTTGGGCGAGCAATGGTTTGACCCGGCTCGCAGACCCTTCGCCGACCAGGATCACGCCGGGCCTGCCGAGCACCCGGTGCACGGCGTCGAAGTGGCCGGTGGCGGCGACGCCGGGGGTGACGCGCCACTTACCGCGCAGGTTGTCCAGCGCCCAGGCGGCCGCGCCGGTCTGCCCGTCGGCCTTCTGGTAGACCGACCGTTGCGCGCGCCGGCCGAAGATGACGAACGCCGCCAGCGCGCCCAGCACGGCGCCCAGCACGGGCAGCGAGAACATCGAGAATCCGCCCAACCACACCCCGACCGCGACGGAGATGGCGATGATCAGCACGAACGCGCCGATCATGTACGGCAACAGCCGCTTGTCCTCTTGGCGCTGGACGTTGAACGCCTGCCAGAGCTGAGTGCGGCGCTCTTTGGAGGCGGCCTTGCGAGTGGCTTTCGCCTCAGCTCTGGCGGCCTTGGATGCTTTGGCATCGCGGAGTTTGGCCATAATCGCCAAGAATACTGATAGCCGACGTCAGTGCGGTCGCGCGGTGCTCGACTCGTGCCGTCGCTGACTGGCCTGTTGGTAGAGCCGTCCGGCCCGATACGACGAGCGCACCAGCGGACCCGCCAGCACTCCGGCAAAGCCGAGTTGCTCGGCGTAGTCAGAGTGCTCCACGAACTCCTCCGGGGTCACCCAGCGTTCGACCGGGTGGTGTCGCGTTGACGGCCGCAGGTACTGGGTGATGGTGACGATGTCGCAGCCGGCTCCGTGCAGGTCGGCCAGCGCGACGCGCACCTCGTCGGGCGTCTCGCCCATGCCGAGGATGAGGTTGCTCTTGGTGACCAACCCGAAATCCCGTGCCGCGGTGAGCACCCCGAGGCTGCGCTGGTAGGAGAAGGCCGGACGAATGCGCTTGAAGATGCGCGGCACGGTCTCGACGTTGTGGGCGAGCACTTCGGGCCGGGACTCGAAGACCTGCCGTAGCTGGCCCGGGTCGCCGTTGAAGTCCGGGATCAACAGCTCGACGCCGGTCGACGGGTTGAGTTTCTTGATGGCACAGACGGTTTCGGCGTAGAGCCACGCGCCGCCGTCGGGCAGGTCGTCACGCGCCACTCCGGTGACCGTGGAGTAACGCAGGCTCATCGCCTGCACGCTCTCGGCCACCCGCCGTGGTTCGTCGCGGTCGAGCGCGGCGGGCTTACCGGTGTCGATCTGGCAGAAGTCGCAGCGACGGCTGCACACCTCACCGCCGATCAGGAAGGTGGCCTCGCGGTCTTCCCAGCATTCGTAGATGTTGGGGCAGCCGGCTTCCTCGCACACGGTGTGCAGACCCTCGCGGCGGACCAGGCGCTTCAGCTCGGTGTACTCCGGGCCCATGCGCAGCCGGGTCTTGATCCACGGCGGCTTTCGCTCGATCGGGGTTTGCGCGTTACGGACTTCCAGACGCAACAACTTCCGACCATCTGGGGCAACGGTCACGATGTCGATGCTACGCGGCGGGCCGGCTAGGAAGCCGCAACAGAGGTCAGCGTCACGGCCAGCCGACCGTCCAGTGCGTCGCACACCGCGTCGGCGACCGCCGACCGCACCTCGTCGACCGAGACCTGGTGACCGAGCTCGGCCGATATGGACGTCACACCGGCATCGCTGATGCCGCAGGGCACGATCGTGCCGAACGCGTCGAGGTCGCAGTCGCAGTTGAGTGCGAATCCGTGCAACGTCGTCGCGCGCGACACCCGCACGCCGATCGCGCCGACTTTGCGGGCCGGCCGGCCGCCTTCGGCTGGCACCCACACCCCGGAGCGGCCGTCGACGCGACCCACGTGCAGACCGAGATCGGTGCACACCTTGATCAGCGACTCTTCAATGCGCCGAACGTAATTGACCACGTCGAGCGGTTCGGCCAGCCCGACGATCGGGTAGCCGACCAGCTGTCCTGGCCCGTGCCAGGTGATTTTGCCGCCCCGATCGGTGTCGATCACCGGCGTACCGTCGACGGGCCGCTCATGCGTGAGCGTGCGACGGCCCGCGGTGTACACCGACGGGTGTTGGAGTAGCAGTAGCTTGTCCACGCCGTCGACCGCTCGGGCATCGGCCAGCTCTTGTTGTAGCTGTCGTGCGACGCGGTAGTCCACGACGTCCAGGTGGCGGATATCGACGGGCGCAGTACTCGAGCGGATCGAACTCACCCGCCTGACGCTACAACCCCAACCTGGCCACCGGCTGACAGCGATCAGGCCACATCGCGCCTCGCGGTGGCGTACCGCAGCGCCTCACCGACGGTGTTGTGGTGGAACTCGAAATCGGCGCCCTCCAGAACGGCCGGTATCGCGCGCTGCCCGGTCAACAGCGCTTCGTCGGCGAACTCGCCGAGGGCGGCGCGCACCGCGAACCGCGGCGCCATCAGCCGGGTGCGCCGGTCGAGCGCGCGGCCCAGCGCCGCGGTGAATTCGGCGTTGGTCACCGGCGCCGGGCCGGTCAGGTTCACCGGTCCGACGATCCGCTTGTCGAAGATCGCGCGTTGCAACGCCCGGACCGTGTCCTCCAGGCTGATCCACGACATGTACTGGCGGCCGGTGCCCAGGCGGGCGCCCAGGCCCGCCGAGAACAACGGTTGCAGCCGACGCATCGCGCCACCTGACGAGGCCAGCACGATCCCGGTGCGGGCCAACACCACGCGGGCGCCCGCGTCCCGGGCGGGCGACGCGGCGGCTTCCCAGTCCACACAGAGTTGGGCAAGGAAACCCGTTCCCGCCGAAGCGGTTTCGTCGACAGACCGATCCCTGGTGTCGCCGTAGTAGCCGACGGCGCTGGCATTGATCAGCACGCCCACACCCGCGTCGGCGACCGCCTCCGACAGCACTTCGGTCGGGGTTATCCGGCTGTCGCGCAGACTCTGCTTGAAAGACCCCGACCAGCGTCGCCGCCCGACGTCGATGCCGCACAGGTTCACCACGGCGTCGACTCCGTGCAGCGCGCCGGCGTCGAGTTCACCGCCGTCGGGATCCCAATGCACCTCGCTGGCATTCGCCGGTGCCCTGCGCACGATGCGCAGCACAGTGTTGTCCGCGGTGCGCAGTGCCGTCACCAGAGCCGAGCCGATCAACCCGGACGAGCCTGCGATCGCGACAGTCGCGGTCACGATTCACATCCCCTAGAGCCCGAGATCGGCCTCGAACGCGCCTTCTTCGAGCCGATGTTTGATGGTGGTCAGGAAACGTCCGGCGTCCGCGCCGTCGACCAGCCGGTGGTCGTAGGTCAGCGGCAGATAGCAGATCGACCGAACACCGATCGATTCGTTGCCGGTGTCGTCGACGACCACCCGCGGGCGCTTGACGATCGCCCCGGTGCCCAGCATGGCGGCCTGCGGTGGAACCAGGATCGGGGTGTCGAACAGGGCGCCCTGGCTGCCGATGTTGGTGATGGTGAATGTGCCGCCGGACAATTCGTCGGGTCTCAGATCACCGGACCGGGCGCGGGCGGCGATGTCAGCGATTGCCCGCGCCAATCCGGCCAGCGACAGGTCGCCGGCGTTGTGGATGACGGGGGAGAGCAGGCCCTGCTCGGTGTCGACCGCGAAGCCGAGATGTTCGGCGTCGTAGTAGGTGATCTCTTTGGACTCTTCGTTGTAGCTGGCATTGATGTTCGGATGGATCTTCAGCGCGTCGATGGCGGCGCGGGCGATGAACGGCAAGAAGGTGAGGTTCACGCCCTCGCGTTCGGCGAACGCGTTCTTCGTCTTTGCCCGCAACCCCACGATCCGGGTCATGTCGACCTCGTGGGTCTGGGTGAGCTGCGCAGTCTGCTGCAGCGACTCCCTGGTCTTCTTGGCCGTGATCTGGCGGATCCGGGTGGCCTTCTGCGTGGTTCCGCGCAGATGGGCCAGGGCGGGAGCCGGGGTGGGTGCACTCGGCCTCGGTGTCGACGGCGCCTGCGCAGGTGCGGGTGCCGGCGCCGCCGCGGCCTGGTCTTTCTGGGCCTTCTCTTGGGCAGCAGACAATACGTCCTGCTTGCGGATGCGTCCACCGACGCCGGTGCCGCTCAGCGAGTTGAGATCAATGTTGTTCTCGGCGGCGAGCTTTCGCACCAAGGGCGTGACGTAGGGAGTGCCGGCTCCCGGTGCCGCCTCGGCCTGAGGCTGCGGTGCGGGCTCGGGTGCGGCCTGCGGGGTGGGCGCCGGTTCGGGTTTCGCCGCCGGCTGGGGCGGGGGCTGGCTTGGTGCCGGCTGGGCCGGGGCCGGCGGGGCAGGTGGCGCGGGTGCGGGCGCCGGTTCCGGAGCTGCGGCGGCCGCGCCGCTGCCGATTCTGGCCAGTTCGCCGCCGACCGCGACCGTGTCGTCCTCTTCGGCGGTGATGCTGAGCAGCGTGCCCGCGACCGGCGAGGGGATCTCGGTGTCGACCTTGTCGGTGGAGACCTCGACCAGCGGCTCGTCCACCTCCACCGCGTCGCCGACCTTCTTCAGCCAGCGAGTCACGGTGCCCTCGGTCACCGACTCGCCGAGTTCGGGCATCAGGACGGGCTGCGATTCCCCGGTCGAGCCCGCCGCACTGGCGGCCGGCGCGGGTGGCTCCGCCGTCGGTTGCGGCGCGGGTGCGGCTTCGGGCTCTGCAGCGGGTTCCGGCTCCGGCGCTGCCTGGGGTGCGGGCTGCTGGTCGCTGCCCTGGCTGCTCTCGGACGCATCGCCGATGACGGCCAGCTCGCCGCCGATCTCGACGGTGTCGTCTTCGTGGGCGGTGATCTTGGTCAGCACTCCCGCTGCGGGCGAAGGGATCTCCGTATCGACCTTGTCGGTGGACACCTCCAGCAGAGGCTCGTCGAGTTCGACGGTGTCGCCTTCTTGCTTGAGCCAGCGCGTCACGGTGCCCTCGGTGACGCTCTCACCGAGTGCCGGCATCTGCACGGAGAAGGCCATCTCAGTCGACTCCTCGATCGGTCGGTCGGTGGGCGCGGGTCGGCCTCCGGCTTACCACAGCGCGGTGCAGGAAAGCTGCGCCCGGGATTACCGCGTCCATCCTGTCACTGCGGGGTGACCGGCACACACCCAGGGCAAGTCGATCGGAGCCCGTTCCGCCACACGCAGCCAGGGTGATATGTGAGCGCGCCGTCGGCGTGACGGAGCGTCAGCCGGTCGGCGTCACGGCAGTTCGGCGCATATTCGTCCAATTAATTGGACATAGACTCCGAGAATGGGGATGTGGGCAGTTTCACAGCCACTGCGCAATAGGCATTTAACGCGATTCGGATTTCCTTAAGCCGAAAAACTGGATATCTTGTTCCTCGTGTATCCCGATGACAGCGGCAAGGAACTTGCCACCGTGCTCTCTTACCTGGCCGGCCGTTCTCTGAGCAGGGAAGAGATCTGGACGGCGATGGAACTCCCACGGTCCACTTATTACGACCAATTGGACAAGGGGACTCTGATCACCGCGGACAACTTACGAGTTGCAGCGGCGAACCTCGGTATCAACCGGGCTGAGCTGCTGACCCGCTACCGTTTTATCGAGCCTGAAGAGGTCACGGCGCTGGCGGAGGAAATCCGTGGCGCCGGCCCGCTGCACGCCAATGGGGCAGGCGGCAGCGTGAAGACCCTTCAGCAACCGACGAAGATCGCGGATTGGCGACCGCGCCAAGACGCACCTCCGCTGTAAACACCCTTCTGCACTCGGGAATTGCTGTGGCTCTTACCGCTCTCATCATCACCACGCTCGCATCCATCGCGTGGAGCCTCTGGATCAGGCGCGTCACGTGGCACTCACGCTGGGAAGTTGCGGCGACGCTCAACATCGCCCTGCAGGGCGCCGCGGTCGCACTGATGTCGCCGTTTGCCTCCGACACGGTCGGGGTCGCACTGCACCACATCACCGGCATGTGGAATCTGCAGAACTACGTGGGGCATGACTGCTACGTCGTCGCGGCCTCGGCGATCGTCTACAACGCGGTCGGTCGGCTGGAAGACGACGCAGCGCTGCAGAAGTCATTCCGGCAGTACGTGGAACGGCCCGCCACGTTGTGCATTCCGCTGTTGCTGGCGACGTTCACGCTCAGCTACGGCAGCAAGACGTACGCGCGTGACTTTTTCGCGCTGCCCACCGACATCTGGTTGAGCGTTTACTGGATTCTGCTCTGCGGAACCCTCGCCTACCTGTTGGCGTTCGGCTCGCGCGCGCTGCTGGTGCTGCGGAAAGACCCTCGTTCGAGAAACATCGCGAACTTGTATCTGCTGGCCTCGGCCAGCGGGATCGGTGCCTGCGCGGTGCGGATCATCACCGCGCTGATTCCCGTCTTCCAATGCCCAGCCACCACAGCGGCGGTCTGGCTGCTGGCGTGCGGGTGCGGCGCCGGTTTCGCCTTGACCTCTGCGCGATCGTGGCAGGAGAAAGTCAAGTGGTTCCACCCGGCCGGCCATCCCCGGCTGACGTCGCACTAGCCGTTCGCGGCGATATCCTCCAGCACCGCGAACATGGTGCGAGTCGGCACACCCGTGCCGCCCTTGGGGGTGTAACCCCACGGGCCGCCGGTGTTGTACGCCGGCGCTGCAACGTCGATGTGCGCCCAGTTGACCCCGTCGGCAACGAACTCGCGCAAGAACACACCGGCCACCAGCATCCCGGCGAACCGCTGCCCGCTGATGTTGGCGAGGTCGGCGACGGTCGACTTCAGATCGTCTTTCAACTCGTCGGGTAGCGGCATGGACCAGCCGTTCTCGCCGACTCGCTGCGAGATCGCGGCCACCCGGTCGCGGAACTCGTCGCTGCCCATCACCCCTGGCGTGCGCGAGCCGAGCGCCACGGTCTGTGCGCCGGTCAGCGTCGACGTCTCGATCAGGTAGTCAGGGTTGTCCTCGCAGGCCCGCACGATGGCGTCGGCCAGGATCAGCCGGCCCTCGGCGTCGGTGTTGAGCACCTCGACGGTCGTCCCGCCGTATTGAGTCAGCACGTCACCGGGTCGCTGAGCGGTCGACGACGGCATGTTCTCGGCCATCGGCACGGTGGCGGTGACGTCGATCGGCAGCTCCAGTTGGGCGGCCAGTGCGACGGTCGCGATGACCGCGGCGGCACCGCCCATGTCGGAGGTCATGTAGTGCATCGACGCCGCCGGCTTGATGGATATGCCGCCGGTGTCGAAGGTGATGCCCTTGCCGACCAACGCGACTTTCTTGGCCAGCTTGGGCTTCTTGGCCAGCCGCGACCCGCGATGAGTCAGCCGCACCAGCCGCGGCAGCCGCGCCGAACCCTTGCCGACGCCGATCACGCCGCCGAAGCCTTGCTTCTCCAGCGCCTTGTCGTCGAGCACCTCGACGTCGAGTCCTACCGACTCGCCCAAAGCTTTTGCGCGACTCGCGAATTCGGCGGGAAACAGGTGGCTGGGCGGGGTGTTGACGAAGTCCCGGGCGGTGGCGACGGCCGTCGCGACCGCGGCAGCGTGGGCGGCCTGTGCCTTGGCCGTCTTGGCGGTGGACACCACCGTGATCGTGCGCAGGCCCGCATCCTTGGGCGCCGTCTTGTCGGAGCGAAATGCCGTGAAGCGGTAGCTGCCCAGGATCAGCCCCTCGACGACGGCCTCGAGGACGCCGTCGCCGGACAGTTCGGCCAGTGTCGTGATGACGGACTCCGCGCTGCCCAGCGCGCGCGCCGCCGAACCGGCTGCCCGCCGGAGCACATCGGCCGGCCACTCGTCGCGCGGCTTGCCCAAGCCGACGGTCAGCACGCTGGCGACCGGCAGCGACTTCACCACCAACCGGTGCACCTGCTCGGCTGCGCCGGTGGCGTTGAGCGCGCGCAAACCGTCTTCGATCTCGGCGACCGCATCCTTGGACAACAAGGTCTCGGCCGCGGCGACGACCGCGCGCGATTCCTCTTTCTTTCCCTCCGGACCCGACGACACCACCGGAATGATCAACACCGCCGCTGCGGCGCCGCGTCGAGGCAGCGAGGAAACAACGGAGACAGTGGGGGCCAGATAACCGGGTTGTGTGCTCACGAAGATCAACCCTAACGATCAACCGCGACTATGGCTGCTGCGCGACTACTATTTCGCCGATGCCGACTGGACAACTTGCGGAGTCGTGCGCACTGTGGACCGGGTTCGACATTTCGATTGTGGCGCGCAACTATGCGCAGTTGGCCGGTGTCCTGGCCGGTTTCGCGTTCGTGGTGATCAACCTGGTGCTGGATCGCTCTTACCGGCGTCGCGGCGACCGCAAGCCGCGGGCAGCCTACGAGGTCGAGCACGAAACCTTGACCGGCGTCGCGCTGATGAATGCCTTTCTCGGCCTGTTTTTGTCTGCCATTCAATACAGCCTGCTGGCCGGCGAGAATGGCTGCTCCTTGACCGGTGGACGGGCCGCGTCGGCGGAATTGCTCGGTGGTATCTCATTTGTGGCTTCGGTGTACATGCTGTTGTACGCGGTCGTGCAATTCGTGTCGGGATCTGCGGGCACTCTCGCCGCACACTGCGTCTTCATCGTCGCGGTGCTGGTGCCGCCGATCGGGGTGTTCTTCATCGAGGCGACGCTGTCCGATTTGGCTCTGGCGCTTGCTGATCCGAGAACTAGGGAGCCGCTGGAGCCGCTGTGGGAAACGGCCAACAATCTGTCCATCCCGATAGCGCTGACCGTCCTGATCGTCTGCGCGACGATGTGGCAGATCGGCAGAAAGCGGCGGCGCGCGGAGTCGCAGCTCGGCCAGCGCACCCGGCGGCAGCGGACCGCATTGCCTTACATCACCGTCGCTGTGGTGGTCTCGGCGGTCGTCCGTGCCGTCAGTGCGTTGCCGGTGCGCAACCCGAGCGCACATCTCGCACCGGGCGAAGCATGGTCCTGGGTCGCCGTTTTCGCCATCCTGCTCGTCGTCCAGAGCACGGCGTTGTCGCTGCAACAGGGCGTCGAGACCGCCTACGTCGAATCCGATCGGCCGAGCTCGTAGGCGATCACCGGGGCTTCGAAGCCCTTGAGCTGCAACGGTTCCTGCACGACCGCAGGCCAATCTGACAAGCGGTCGTAGACGTCGGCCGCCGCCAGGATCTGTCCGGGTGCCGCGGCCGCGACCAGCCGGGCAGCGAGGTTGACGGCGTTGCCGAAGTAATCACCGCCCAAGGCCAGGATCTCGCCGTAGCCGAGGCCGGCGCGAACCTGGAGTCCGGCTTCGCGCGCCCGCGGATGGTCGACGAGTTCGAGTGCCGCCTGTGCGAGCCGGGCCGGATCGGCGTGCACCCACATCACGGCGTCGCCGATGAACTTCACGATCCGGCCGCCGCCGGCATGCACCACGTCGCTGGTGGTTGCGCCGAACTCGTTGAGCAGCTCGGACAACTCGGCCGGCGTCAGCGCTTGGGTCAGCGCCGTGAAGCCGGACAGATCGGCAAAGCCGACGCCGCACACCAGGCCCGCTGACGGTCCGCGAGCCATGCCCTCGATGAACGTCCTGGTGCTCACCAGGTGGTGGCGGTGGACGGCGTCGATCATCGCCCCGACGCGCGGGACGAACTCGGCGACTCCCCGGTAGGCCTGCGCGGTCGCGAGCTCGTCGCCGGTGTGGCCGAGCCACAGCGTGGGGGTGCTGGCCCGGATCATCGACGAGACGGCCTCGGCCAGCCGTGCGACCGAGGCGCCCAGCACCCGCAGGTAGCCGTCGGCGTCGTCGGCACCCATCCGGGCCCGCATCGCCACCCAGGTCGCCAGGCTGTCGACGTCGGCCTGACTCAACATCGGCGTGTCCACATCGTCGACGGTCAGGCCGAGCATCGCCCAGGCATGCTCGACGTCCTGCACTGCCGCACCGATCGCATCCGCGGCCGTCCGCAGACTGAACGCCTGGGGACCGGACCGCAGCACGGCGTCGCCGGCCAGGCCGAACAGTCGGCCCCGACGCTCGGCATCGGCCATCTCGTCCGCGCTGAAACCCAGACCGGCCAGATATTGGATGAGACCGGACCTTGTCCGCGCATCGGCGATTCCCGCTGCCTCCAAGCCGTCGAAGTCCAGCGAATCGACCACCTGGTCAAGTGTGCCAGCCCGCCCGCTGACGATGCACTGCGCGTAGCGAAGAGGGAGGAGGCGGGCAATCGGTCGCAGCTCTTCATTAGGGTGAAATGTCTATGAGTGCTGACCTGTTACAAGGACCCTTGGCGGACCGCCACCGCGAGCTGGGAGCGACGTTCGCGGAGTTCGGCGGATGGCTCATGCCGGTGTCGTATGCCGGCACCGTCGCCGAGCACACCGCAACGCGCAATGCCGTCGGCCTATTCGACGTCAGCCACCTGGGCAAGGCGTTGATCAAAGGACCAGGCGCCGCGGCGTTCGTCAACTCCGCGCTCACCAACGACCTCGATCGCATCCAGCCGGGCAAGGCTCAATACACGCTGTGCTGCAACGACTCCGGCGGTGTGATCGACGATCTGATCGCTTACTACGTCGGCTCGGATGAGATCTTCCTGGTGCCCAACGCCGCCAACACCCCCGCAGTGGTCGCCGCACTGCAGGAAGCCGCGCCCGCGGAGCTGACGATCACCGACGAGCACCGCTCGTACGCGGTGCTGGCCGTGCAGGGTCCGCGGTCGACCGACGTCCTCGCCGAGTTGGGGCTGCCCACCGACATGGACTACATGGGCTACGCCGACGCCACCCTGCAGGGTGTACCGGTGCGGGTGTGCCGCACCGGATACACCGGGGAGCACGGCTACGAATTGCTGCCACCGTGGGACTCGGCCGGCGTGGTCTTCGACGCGCTGCTGGCGGCAGTCACGGCCGCCGGCGGGCAACTCGCCGGCCTCGGAGCGCGCGACACCCTGCGCACCGAGATGGGCTATCCGCTGCACGGCCACGAACTCTCTGCCGACATTTCGCCGCTGCAGGCCCGGTGCGGCTGGGCGATCGGCTGGAAGAAGGACGCCTTCTTCGGCCGCGACGCTCTGCTGGCCGAAAAGGAGGCCGGCCCGCGGCGACTGCTGCGGGGTCTGCGCGTGGTGGGTCGCGGTGTGCTCCGGTCAGATCTGAGCGTGCTCGACGGCGACAACAAGATCGGCGTCACCACGTCGGGCACATTCTCGCCGACGCTGAAAGTCGGTATCGCCCTTGCGCTGATCGACGTCGACGCCGGCATAGAGGACGGTCGGCATGTCACCGTCGACGTCCGCGGCCGTGCTGTCGAATGCGAAGTGGTGCGCCCGCCTTTCGTCGATCCAAAAACCCGCTAGCGCCTGGTTATACAATCGCCTGATGACAACCGGCGGCCTCGAGTTCACGGTGTCGACCACCGCCAACCCGACGAGTGACGACGCACGTCAGGCCATTCTCGCCGACCCCGGCTTCGGCAAATATCACACCGACCACATGGTCTCGATCGACTACACCGACGGACAGGGCTGGCACGACGCACGGGTCACCGGATACGGGCCGATCGAACTCGACCCCTCGGCGATCGTGCTGCATTACGCGCAGGAGATCTTCGAGGGGCTCAAGGCATATCGGTGGGGGGACGGGTCGATCGTCTCGTTTCGCGCCGAAGCCAACGCCGCACGAATGCAGTCCTCGGCGCGGCGGATCGCGATTCCCGAACTGCCCGAGGAACTCTTCCTCGAGTCGCTGCGTCAACTGATCGCGGTCGACAAAATCTGGGTACCTCCTGCCGGCGGCGAAGAGTCGCTGTATCTGCGCCCGTTCATCTTCGCGACCGAGCCCGGGCTGGGGGTCCGCCCGGCAAAGCAGTATCGCTACATGGTGATCGGCTCGCCGTCGGGTGCGTACTTCAAGCACGGCATCAAACCGGTCACCGTCTATGTGTCAACGGAATACGTGCGCGCCACCCCGGGCGGTACCGGTGCGGCGAAATTCGGCGGCAACTACGCCGCATCGCTGGTGGCGCAGGCCGAAGCCGCCGAGCACGGCTGCGAGCAGGTGGTGTGGCTGGACGCCGTCGAACGCCGCTACATCGAAGAGATGGGCGGGATGAACATCTTCTTCGTGTTCGGCAGCGGTGGTTCGGCCCGCCTGGTCACCCCGGAGCTGTCCGGCTCGCTGCTGCCCGGTATCACCCGAGACGCGTTGCTGCAGTTGGCCACTGACGCCGGCTTCGCGATCGAGGAACGCAAGATCGACATCGACGAGTGGCAGAAGAAAGCCGCTGCCGGCGAGATCACCGAAGTATTCGCCTGTGGGACCGCCGCGGTGATCACCCCGATCTCGCAGGTGAAATACGGCGACAGCGAGTTCACCGTCGGTGACGGCGAACCCGGCGAGGTGACCATGGCGTTGCGAGACACCCTCACCGGAATCCAGCGCGGAACCTTCGCCGACACCCACGGCTGGATGTCACAGCTCGGCTGACCGGCAGCCTTACCGCGATGCCGCCAGCATGACCGCGGTCATCGTCGTGGTCAATTCGATTGCGGCACCGAGTACGTCGCCGCTGACGCCGCCGAATCGGCGAACGCAATGCCGGACCAGCAGCGCGGCGCAGATCAGTGCCACCGACACCGCCGCTGGGCCCAGCCAAGGTTGCCGTCCCGCCAGCGACGCCGCCGCGAGCAGCACCGCAACCCAGCCCACCACCACGGGTGCCGACTGAGTGCCCGCGACATGGGAGCCCAGTGTGCTTCCCGGCGCGCCCGGCAGCGAGCGGCGGCAAGCCAACACCGCCGCCACTCGGCCCGCCGCAACGGCGACCACGATCCCGGCCGCGGACAGCGTCGACAACGCCAGCCCCTGAAGGACGATCACCAACACCACGGTCGCGACCCCGAACGGGCCGGTCGACCCGTCACGCATGACCTGTAGCGCCCGCTCGGGCGGCCCGTAGCAGCCCAGCCCGTCGGCGGTGTCGGCGACGCCGTCGATATGTAATCCGCGGGTCGCCAGCAGCAGCACGGCGACCGCGAGCATGCCGGTCAGCGGGTGATGGTGGCCGAATGCGAGACCGGCGGCCCACGTCACGCCCGCGGCCAGTGCGCCGAGCGCCGCGCCGACCACCGGTAGCGCGGTCATCGCCCCGCCGCCGAACGGCCGATCCGATCTGGAGTGCATCGGGATCACAGTTTCGAATGCGAAAGCCGTTGCCAGCGAACCGATCACGATGGGGAAGTGCGGTCGGTGACGTTGGCCTCGGCAAAGGTTGCCATGGACGACAGGGTGGCCACCGCCGCACGCAGCACCGGCAACGCGACCGCCGCGCCGCTGCCCTCGCCGAGCCGCATGCGCAGGTTCACGATCGGATCCAGGCCCAACTGGGCCAGCGCGAGGGTGTGCGCGGGTTCGGTCGACAGATGCCCTGCCTGCCACCACAGTCGGGCGCCCGGCGCCAGCTGCTCGGCGACCAGAGCGGCCGCCGTCACCGCGATGCCGTCCAAAAGGACCGGGGTGCGCCGTACCGCGGCCTGCGCCAGGAAGCCGGCCAGGCCCGCCACATCGGCCCCGCCGCAACGTTGCAGCGTGGCGACCGGTTCGCCGATCACCGGTTCGACGCGGAACATCGCGTCGCGCACCGCCGAGGTTTTGCGGGCCCACCCGGCGTCGTCGATGCCGGTTCCGTAGCCGACGGCCGCGACCGGCTCGACGTTCGCCAGCGACGCGACGAGAACAGTTGCCGCAGTGGTGTTCCCGATGCCCATGTCACCGGCGATCAGCAGATCGGCACCGGCATCGACCTCCTGGTCGGCGATCTGGCGGCCGGCGTCGATCGCAGCCCGGGTTTCGTGCTCGGTGAGCGCGTCCTCGACCGCGATGTTTCCACTGCCGCGCCGCACCTTGTGGGCGCCGATCTGATCGGACAGCGGCTCGGCGTCCACGGCCAGGTCGACCACCCGCACCGTCGCTCCGGCGATCTCGGCCAGCGCGTTGATGGCCGCACCGCCCGAGGCGATGTTCGCCACCATCTGAGCGGTGACCTCCGGGGGATACGCCGATACACCAGAGCGCGCCACGCCGTGGTCGCCGGCGAAGACCACGATCCGAGCACGTTCGAATTGCGTTGGAGGACAATGCCCTTGACATGACGAAACCCAGACCGACAGATCTTCCAACCGGCCCAACGCGCCGCGGGGTTTGGTGAGCGTGTCTTGGCGCGCGCGGGCTGCCGCCGCGGCGGCCGTGTCGGGGGGCGCCACCGGTGCGAACATCGTCAATTCCTGGGTAGCTTGATCGGCAGGGGATGTCCGGCCACGACCAGCACGACCCGGTCGCTGAGCACAGCCAACCGCTGATTGAGCACGCCCAGCTCGTCGGCGAACCGCCGAGCCGACTCGGTGGCCGGCACCACGGTCAGTCCGACCTCGGGGCTGACCATCACCAGTGGTGCGCCGAACTCGGCGACCGCGGCCATCAGCTCATCGACGTCGGATGACACCGACCCACCCTCCCATGCGTCACGGCGATCCATGATGGCGGTCAGCCAGCCGCCGATATCGTCGACGAGGGTCGGCGTGGTCGGTGATCGCCGCAATTGTGTTGCGATCTCACCGGTTTCCAGCGTGGACCAGTGCGGCGGCCTGCGGTCGCGATGCTCGGCGACGCGTTGCCACCACGACGGGTCGTCGCTGCTGACCTGCCCGGTCGCCAGGTAGAGCACCGGCTGGTCGCCCTCCGCCGACTCGGCGATCGCGGCTTCCGCCCATCGCGACTTGCCTGACCTGATTCCGCCGAGCACCAGGGTTCGCACGCTGTATCAGCCAGCTTTCGGACGCTGTTCAGTCGACACGGCTGCCGTGCTTGACCTGAGGCTTCGGCGTACGCATGCGGCGCATCTGCGACGCCCGGCTCGCCGCGTAAAAGCCGATCTTCCAACGACTTTCGGTGTTCTCTGGAAACTTCTCGTCCACCCGCCGCGCCACCTTGCGGCCCAGGATGAGGCCGTCGAGCGCCATCAGTGTCATCAGTACCAGCATCGCCGGCGATATCAACAGCTGCAGCTGTGGGACGGCGAACATGATGAACAGCAGCGTCAGCGCCGCGGGCATGAACAGCCCCAGCACATTGCGGCGGGCGTCCACGATGTCGCGGACGTAACGGCGCACCGGACCCTGATCGCGCGCCAGCAGGTAGCGCTCATCGCCGGCCATCATGCGTTCGCGTCGCTCGGCCATCTGGGCGCGGCGCTCCGAACTCTGCGCTTTGCGCTCGTCGCGGCTGAGTTTGGGCCCGGCCATGGATTTCCGCCGGGCCCGAGCCTCGGCGGCGGTCATCGGTGCCGGCGCGATCGGCCCCTTGCGCCCGGCGTTGCGCCGCGGCGTGGGCCGGCCCTTGGGTGCGGTCGTCTGCGGCACCCGGGACCCCCCGGACGCGGACGACAGCGCAGCCTCCGGGGCATCTCCGGCTTCGGCTCGGTCGACGATGACGCCTTCGTCTTTCTTACGGCCCAGCAGTCTCACGTCCGCCAGGTTACTTCGCTGCCGATCCGGCCGGTACGCGGTCCGGTACGGCCCTACTGTTGGGAGACCATGCGGACGCTGATCGCCCCCGACAGCTACGGCGACAGCCTGACCGCGGTCGAGGCCGCCGCGGCGATCGCAGCGGGCTGGCAACGGGTCCGCGCGGGTGACCACCTGGTCATCGCACCGCAATCCGATGGCGGCCCGGGGTTCGTCGACGTGCTTGCCTGCCGCCTCGGCGAACGTCGCCACCTGCAGGTATGCGGCCCGTTGGCCGATGACGTGCGGGCCGAGTGGGTGCTCGATCCGCAATCGTGGACCGCGTATCTGGAATGCGCGCAGGCGTGCGGCCTGTCCCGGCTGGGCGGCCCGCCGACACCGCAGACCGCGCTCGCCGCGCACAGCAGGGGAGTCGGGCGGCTCATCGCTGCGGCGGCGCAGGCGGGTGCCACCCGGATCGTCATCGGCCTGGGCGGCAGTGCCAGCACCGACGGCGGCCGGGGAATGATCGAGGAACTCGGCGGCCTGTACCAGGCCCGTCGAGATCTGGCGGGTGTGGAGCTGATCGCCGCGTGCGACGTCGAGTACCCGCTGGTCGGCCAGTGGGGCGCCGCCCGGGTCTTCGGGCCGCAGAAGGGTGCGGATCCGGCCACCGTGGCGACGCTCGAGGAGCGGCTCGTCACCTGGGCCCGCGAGCTGGATGCCGCGGCCGGACGCCCGGTCAGCGCGGAATCGGGTGCCGGCGCGGCCGGGGGAATCGGGGCGGCGCTGCTCGCACTGGGCGGCCGGTGCAGGTCGGGCGCATCGATGATCGCCGAGCGCACCGGGCTGGCCCGAGACCTCGCCGCCGCCGATCTGGTCATCACCGGCGAGGGAAAGTTCGACGACCAATCCCTGCATGGCAAGGTGGTCGGCGCGCTGGCCGCGGCGGCGCGATCGTCGCAGGTCCCGGTGATCGTGCTGGCCGGTCAGGTCGATCTCGACGAGCCCGCGTTTCGATCAGCGGGTGTCCTGGCCGCCTTCGCGATCGCCGAATACGCGGGCTCGATGCGGTTGGCCCTGGTCGACGCCGCCAACCAGCTGACGGGATTGGCGTCACAGGTCGCGGCGCGACTCGGGAATAGCGGCGCGACAAGGTACCTTTGAAGGGATGGGTCAACTCAGCGGCGTCGCTGCCCACGCGAACCCATCCACACACCAGGACTTACAGGGAGACGCAATGACTGTTCAGGACGAGTCGACCACCGCCACGACCCACGGCGCGACCTTGACCGACGCCGCGGCAGCCAAGGCCAAGGCACTGCTGGACCAGGAGGGGCGCGACGACCTGTCGCTGCGTATCGCCGTCCAGCCAGGTGGCTGCGCCGGCCTGCGCTACAACCTGTTCTTCGACGACCGCGCCCTCGACGGTGACCTGACCGCCGAGTTCGGCGGCGTGACGTTGACGGTCGACCGGATGAGCGCGCCGTACATCCAGGGCGCTTCCATCGACTTCGTCGACACCATCGAGAAGCAGGGCTTCACGATCGACAACCCGAACGCCACCGGCTCGTGCGCCTGCGGCGATTCGTTCAACTGACGCCGCAGCGACTAGTACATTCCTGCCGACCGCAGCACATAGGAGCACACCAGTACCTGGTTGTGCTGGCTCAATAGCTGGGCGACGCCCTGCACTTCGCTGGTCGCGCTGCCTGGGCCGTGCTGCACACGCATGCTGAACAGCACCTGGGCCTGATAGGCCGACCAGTACACGATCTTGTCGATCCTGGTCACTTGCGCGTCGGAGAATTGCTTGTTGAATGCGTCGCTGCTGAGTTTGGCCAGCGCCTGGTCGGTGCGCCGGTCCCGCACGGCGTCGTAGATGCCGCACAACGTGTTGCGGGCGATGGCTTCGGTGTCGCGGTGCTGCAAGGCGTCCAGATAACCCTGGATCGCCGTTGTCGCCGTCGCATCGGAGAACGGGCCGGACGACGTTGTCGAGCCGCCGTGCGATCCGCGCAGGATGACCGCCGTCAACGCCGCGATCAGCGCCAGCGTCAGCACCGCGCCGACGACGAAGCGGCGACGGCGGGGTTTCGGATAGGGCAGGGGCGGCCGCAGCGGTCCCGGGTAGGCGCCAGGCGGTGGCGAAGCGCCGATCGGCTGTCCAAACGGCGGCAGCGGCTCGCTGGGATGGGTGTCGGTGAACGGCGGTCCGTCCGCGTCCGGACGGCGGTCCGACGGGTACGGACCGGACATAAATGGATCTCCTCGGTTAGCAAGGTCCGACGACCCGGGACGAGGTAGGCCGTGCGAGTGTGTCCTTCGGAAGGCTAGCGGGCGCCGGGCCGAGGTGCATGGGCGGCCGCAGCCGCGGGTACGCTTAGCTAGCCGAACTTAGAGATTGTGAAGGGTGGATTTTCGTGACGATCGCGGTAACCGGTTCTATTGCCACTGACAATTTGATGCGGTTTCCGGGTCGATTCTCCGAGCACCTGCTGGTCGAGCATTTGGAGAAGGTGTCGCTCAGCTTCCTGGTCGACGACCTGGTGATTCACCGGGGCGGGGTGGCCGGAAACATCGCCTTCGCCATCGGTGTGCTCGGCGGCGACGTCGCCTTGGTCGGTGCCGCCGGCGCCGACTTCAGCGGCGATTACGGCCAGTGGCTGCAGTCGCACGGCGTCAACACCGACCACGTGCTGATCTCGAACTCCGCTCACACTGCGCGTTTTGTCTGCACCACCGACGAAGACATGGCGCAGATCGCGTCGTTCTACCCGGGCGCGATGTCGGAGGCTCGCAACATCAAGCTCGCCGATCTCGTAGCGTCGATCGGTAAGCCGGACCTGGTCATCATCGGGGCCAACGACCCCGACGCGATGGTCGTGCACACCGAAGAGTGCCGCAAGCTCGGCCTGGCGTTCGCCGCGGACCCGTCGCAGCAGCTGCCCCGGTTGTCCGGCGAGGAGATCAGCAAGCTCATCGACGGCGCGACCTACCTGTTCACCAACGACTACGAGTGGGAGTTGCTGCTCAACAAGACCGGCTGGTCGGAAGCCGACGTGCTGGGCAAGGTGGACCTGCGGGTCACCACGCTGGGCGCCAAGGGCGTCGACATCGTCGACCGCGACGGGACGACCGTCCACGTCGACGTGGTGCCGGAGACCAGCCTCACCGACCCCACCGGTGTCGGTGACGCGTTCCGGGCCGGTTTCTTGACCGGCCGCAGTGGCGGGTTGAGCGTGGAGCGGTCCGCACAGCTGGGCTCGCTGGTCGCGGTGCTGGTGCTGGAGTCGACCGGGACCCAGGAGTGGCAGTGGGACGCCGCGGCCGCCAAGGTGCGGCTGGCCGACGCCTACGGTGACGACGCCGCCGCCGAGATCGCCGGCGTGTTGGCCTAGCGGCGAGGGTTACAGCTCCACGGGGTATTGCGGCTCGCTGATCAACGGCACCACAGTGTGCTCGACGAAGATCGCGTGCCACAGCATGAAGATCAACACGGTCCACAGCCTGCGGCTGTGATCGGCTGCGCCACTTCGGTGTTCGTCCAACAACCGTCGAACCGCCGACGCGTCGACGAGGTGGTCGGTGGCCGACGCGTTGATCATCTCGTGCGCCCACTCCAGCAGCGGACCGGCGCGCAGCCAGTGCCGAATGGGCACCGGGAAGCCCAGTTTCGGCCGGTTGAGCACATGCGCCGGCACGATCGGCTCCAGTGCGCGGCGCAACGCGTACTTGGTGGTGGTGCGGGTGATCTTGGCATTCACCGGCAGTCGCGACGCGACGGCGAACACCTCGGAGTCAAGGAACGGCACCCGCAGCTCCAGTGAATTGGCCATCGTCATCTTGTCGGCCTTGACCAGGATGTCGCCTCGCAACCAGGTGAACAGGTCGATGTGCTGCATCCGGGCCACCGGATCCCAGTCGGTCGACTCGGCGTAAATCGGTGCGGTGACGTCGATGTGGGTCCACTCGGGGCGGAATGCGGACAGCACGTCGCGCAGTTGAGCGTCGGAGAAGCTGCGGGCATTGCCGTAATAGCGCTGCTCGAGGGTCAACGATCCGCGATGCAGCAGGCTCTTGCCGCGCATGCCGTCGGGCAGGGGTCGTGACAACGTGCCCATGGAACGCCGCACGGGTCGGGGCAGGTAGTTGAAAGGCTTGAGCGACAACGGTTCCCGGTAGATGGTATAGCCGCCGAACAACTCGTCGGCGCCCTCGCCGGAGAGCACGACCTTCACGTGCTTGCGGGCCTCGCGGGCGACGAAGAACAACGGCACCAATGCCGGGTCGGCCACGGGTTCGTCGAGGTACCAGACGATCTCGGGCAGCGCGGCGACGAACTCGTCGGGAGCGACGACCTTGGCGATGTGCCGGGCGCCGATCGCCTCGGCGGAGGCCACCGCGACGTCGATTTCCGAGAATCCTTCACGCTCGAAGCCGGTGGTGAAGGTGATCAGCCGCGGGTTGTGCCGGATGGCCAGCGCCGCGATCGCGGTGGAGTCGATGCCGCCGGACAGAAACGATCCGACCGTGACGTCGGCCCGCATGTGCTTGGCCACCGAGTCCTCCAGCACCGCGGTGATCTCGTCGTAGCGGGCCTGCTCGGTGTCTCGGGTGAACGGAACAGCATGGAAGCGGGGGATGAAGTACCGCGTGGTCTCCGGTTGTCGGCCGGGACGGATGCGCGCGTAGCTACCCGACTCCAGCCGGCGCACGCCTCGATGCAACGTCTCGGGTTCGGGTACGTACTGCAGCACCGTGTAGTGCTGTACTGCCCGTCGATCGATCGAAGAGGGCCCCGCGTCGAATCCCACCACGTCGGCGATGTCCAGTAGGCATTTCTTTTCGCTGGCCACCGCGGTGCCACCGGTACCGGTCGCCATGAACAGCGGCTTGATGCCGAAAGGATCGCGGGCACAGAACAATTCGCCTGCGACGGAATCCCACAACGCGAAGGCGAACATGCCGCGCAGTCGCGTCACGGCTTCGGCGCCCCAGTAGTGGTAGGCAGCGACGATCGCCTCGCCGTCGCCATCGGTTGCGAAGACGGCGCCGTGTCGCTCGGCGAGTTCGGCGCGCAACTCCAGGTAGTTGTAGATCTCGCCGTTGAACACCAACTCGTAGCGGTCGGGGCGCTCGGGTGGGCCCCACCGCAGCGGCTGGTGCGAATGCGCGATGTCGATGATCGACAGCCGGTTGAATCCGAAAACCACGGTCCCGGCGGGATCGGCCCACGTGCCGGGCTCGTCGGGCCCGCGGTGGCGCATCAGGTGGGAGGCGTCGCCGATGGCCGCGGCCGTGGCGTGCGCGCTGCGGGACGGCTCATCGCCGGCCACGGCAGCCACGAAGGCCAGCAGTCCACACATCGCCGACAAGTATGCCGCACAGCGGGCGGTCGATCATGGATGCCGCACAGCGGCGGGCCTGCACACGGCTCCGCTGCGTGCGTGGTCTACGCTGCGTAGTATTCGACGTGCGAGTCAGCCGATATTCCCGCCTACCAGCAGGGGATGCGCGGAAGTCGGCCCAGCTTGTGATTCAGGAGGCGCGACCGTGACACCTCGCGGGTCAGGCTGTTCGCAGGATTTGTCAGGAAGCCGCTCGACGGGTTTTCGCCGGCTTCGGCTGCCGGTGCTGGCCGGCATGCTCGGCCTGCTGGCGGTGTCTCTGAGCGGATGCAGTTGGTCAGACGCCATGGCCTTGGGCTGGCCGAGGGGCATCACCGAGGAAGGCGACTGGAACCGGCAGCTGTGGATCGGCGCGGTGATCGCGTCCCTGGTGGTCGGCGTCATCGTCTGGGCGCTGATGTTCTGGTCGATCGCTTTCCACCGCAAGAAGGCCACCGACACCGAACTGCCCCGCCAGTTCGGCTACAACATGCCGCTCGAGCTGGTGCTCACCGTGACGCCGTTCCTGATCATCTCGGTGCTGTTCTACTTCACCGTGGTAGTGCAGGAGAAGATGCTGCACCTGGCCTCCGACCCGGAAGTCGTGGTCGATGTCACCTCGTTCCAGTGGAACTGGAAGTTCGGTTACCAGAAGGTCGACTTCAAGGACGGCACGCTCAAGTACGACGGCGCTGACGCCGCGCGTAAAGCGGCCATGACCTCCAAGCCGGAGGGCAAAGACAAGCACGGCGAAGAGCTGGTCGGCCCGATCCGCGGGCTCAACACCGAAGACCGGACCTACCTGAACTTCGACAAGGTCGAGACCATAGGGACCAGCACCGAGATTCCGGTTTTGGTGCTGCCTGTGGGCAAACGGATCGAGTTCACCCTCGCGTCGGCCGACGTGATCCACGGGTTCTGGGTGCCGGAGTTCCTGTTCAAGCGCGACGTGATGCCCGACCCGGCGGCCAACCACTCCGTCAACGTCTTCCAGGTCGCCAAGATCGACCGGACCGGGGCATTCGTAGGTCGCTGCACCGAGATGTGCGGCACCTATCACTCGATGATGAACTTCGAGGTCCGTGTCGTGCAGCCCAACGACTTCAAGGCCTACCTGCAGCAGCGGATCGCCGGGAAGACGAATGCGCAGGCTTTGCAGGCGATCGCGCAATCCCCGGTCGCCGTCACCACCCACCCGTTCGACACCCGCCGCGGTGAGATGGCGCCACAGGCGAGTAAGTAGGGGAACGCATGCACATCGAAGCCAGGCTGTTCGAATTCATCGCGGCGTTCTTCGTCTTCTGCACGGTGCTCTATGGGGTGCTCACCAGCTTGTTTGCCACCGGTGGCATCGAGTGGGCCGGCACCACCGCGCTCGCGCTGACCAGCGGTATGGCACTGATCGTGGCGACGTTCTTCCGATTTGTCGCCCGTCGGCTCGACACCCGACCCGAAGACTACGAGGGCGCTGAGATCAGCGACGGCGCAGGGGAATTGGGATTCTTCAGCCCGCACAGCTGGTGGCCCATCCTGATCGCGCTGTCCGGCTCGGTGACCGCAGTGGGCATCGCGTTGTGGCTGCCCTGGTTGATCGCCGCCGGTGTTGTATTCGTGCTGAGTTCGGCGGCCGGCTTGGTCTTCGAGTACTACGTCGGTCCCGAGAAGCACTGATCCGCGCCGGCCAGGCTGGCCGCAAGGTCACAATCAGGGCATCAGTTGGTGCGTGACGGGGTCGCCGAGAATGTCATGCGAGCACCGGTTCGGTAGGGTTTCCGAGGCACAATGAGCAACATCGGAGCGTGCGCTCAACAAGACAGTCGGGGTGCCGCGTGCGCCGGTGAAGTAGTCGAACAGGACAGACAGACATGAGCGGGCCGAATCCACCTGGACCGGAGTCCGAAGAACTGGAACCCGGCGCCGAGCCCAGCCAAGGCGACACCGAATTCGCCGAAACGTCTGTAGCGGGCAGCGAGCCCGACAGTTCGACAGGCCAGACCGATGTCTACTCGCGGGCCTACTCGGCTCCGGAGTCCGAACACATCAGCAGCGGGCCGTACGTGCCGGCGAACCTCGACCTCTACGACTACGACGACTACGGCGACGCCGCTCCCGACGACCACGAGGCGGGCACCCCGCGCTGGCCGTGGATCGTCGGCATCGCCGCGATCGTCGCGGCGATCGCCCTGGTGGTTTCGGTATCGCTGCTGTTCGCCCGCACCGACACCACCAAGTTGGCCACGCCCAGCACCGCGCCGACGTCGACGCCGCCGATTCAGGACGAGATCACCACCACGACACCGAAGCCCGCGCCGCCTCCACCGCCGACGACCAGCGAACCGCCGCCGCCACCGCCGAGTAGCGAACCGCCGCCGCCTCCGCCACCCACCAGCGAGGCGCCGCCGGCCCCTGCGCCGGCACCGGCCCCCGCACCCGCGCCCGCGCCGCCGGCACCTGCGCCGGAGCCCGCCCCAGCCGGTCCCAAGCAGGTCACGTACTCGGTGACCGGCACCAAGGCGCCGTTCGACCAAATCACCATCTCCTACACCGACGGGTCGGGTATGCGAAGGATCATGTCCAACGTCTACATCCCGTGGACGATCACGCTCACGCCGATCTCGCAGTCCGACGTCGGCTCGATCGAGGCGACGAGCTTGCTGCGGCTGAGCAAGCTCAACTGCAAGATCACCACCAGCGACGGCAAAGTGTTGGCGGACAACGAGAACAACCAGCCGCAAGCGACCTGCGGATGATCGACAAGTATTCCCGAGCGTGGGGCGCGCGCAGCAAGGTCACGCCGGTCACCGCCGATCGCATCGCTCTCGGATTGTGCGCGGCGATCTGGCTGGCCCTGGTCGGTATGAGCGTTGCGGCGCTGGTTGCGCTGATGGACCTGGGCCGGGGTTTCCATGAGGCCAAAGGGAATCCGCATACCTCGTCGGTGCTCTACGCGATCATCATCATCTCCGCGCTGATCATCCTGGCGGCGATCCCGATGCTGCTGCGCGCCCGCCGGATCACCCGCGACGGGCCGGTCGCACGACCGGCAGGTTCGACCGCCCGCACGGTGGCTCCGCAGTCGAGCAGGTCGTCCGGGCCGCTGAGCGTTCAGTCCGCGCAGGGCGCTACCGAACGGCTGACCGCCGTGCGGCCAGCGTTGTCCGACGCTGAGGTGGACCGTTTCTGGCTCCGCGGCACCGCCGCGCTGATGGGCACCATGGGCGCCGCGTTACTCGCGGTGGCTACCGCGACGTATTCGATGGCGATCGGCCACGACGGCTTCTCGTGGGGCGCGTACGGCATCGCCGGCGCGGTCACGCTGGCCATGCCGCTCATCCCATGGCGACAGGTGCGGCACTTGCGCGGCATGCTTGCCGCGTAGTGCGATCAGCGCTAGTGGTGACCGTTCGACGAGCCGTTCGACGAGCCGTTCGACGACCCGTTGCCGTTGCTGCCATCCTGGCGATCCCGCAGGGCGGTGAGCGCGCGCTGTTCGGAGGCGTGGGCGGCTTCGCTGAGCGCGTCGGCCTCGGCGGCCGGGTCGGCGTAAAGGAAGCTACCGGAGCCCGGCGAACCGCCGGAGCCCAGCTTGTTCATCTTCACCGGCACCGGGGCGCCCTGGTATTCCAGCGGAATCGGGTGGCCGTGGTCGTCGACGGGTCCCAGCGGCTGGTGCAGCTCGATGTAAGCGCCGTGCGGGAGTCGCTTGATGATTCCGGTTTCGACGCCGTGCTCGAGGACGGACCGGTCACTGCGTTGCAGGGCGACACACCACCGGTAGGTGACGAAGTAGATCAGCGGCGGCAGCGCAATCATCCCGATGCGCCCCATCCACGTCGTCGCGTTCAGTGAGATGTGGAATTTGTAGGCGATGATGTCGTTGATCGACGACAGCGTCAGCACCATGTAGAACCCGATCGCCATGGCACCGATCGACGTCCGCACCGGCACGTCACGCGGACGCTGTAGCAGGTTGTGATGCGCAGTGTCGCCGCTGAACCGCTTCTCCAGGAACGGATAGATGATCAACAGGGCGAAGACGCCCAGCATGAGTGTGCCGACCGCGACCGTCGCGGGAATGGTGTGGTGGAAGAAGTAGAACTCCCAGGCCGGCCAGAGCCGGGCCAGGCCGTCGGGCCACATCATGTAGAAGTCTGGCTGTGAGCCCGCGGACACGTGAGATGGCTTGTACGGTCCCAGATTCCAGATCGGGTTGATCTGCAGCAAGCCGCCCATCAGCCCCAGCACGCCGGTGGTCAGCGCGAAGAACGCGCCGGACTTCACGGCGAACACCGGCATCACGCGCACACCGACGACGTTGTGCTCGGTGCGGCCCGGGCCGGGGAACTGAGTGTGCTTCTGGAACCACACGAAAGCCAGGTGCGCGCCGATCAACGCCAGGATGATGCCCGGCAGCAGCAGGATGTGCAGGCCGTACATCCGCGGCACGATGTAACCCGCCGCGGTGCAGTCGTTTCCGACGCCGCCGCAGGGGAAGTCGCCGCCGAACAGGGCCCAGTGCAGCCAGGTGCCGACCACCGGCATTCCCAACGTGATCGACGAGAGTGCGGCGCGCAGACCGATGCCGGACAGCAGGTCGTCGGGCAACGAATAGCCGAAGTAGCCCTCGAACATCGCCAGGATCAGCAGCAGCGAACCGATGACCCAGTTGGCCTCTCGTGGTCGGCGGAACGCACCGGTGAAGAAAATGCGAGCCAGGTGCACCATGATCGACGCCGCGAACATCAGCGCGGCCCAGTGGTGGACCTGGCGTACAAACAGACCGCCGCGGACCTCGAAGCTGATGTCGAGGGTCGACGCGAACGCCTTGGACATCTCCACGCCGCGCAGCGGTTGGTAGACGCCGTTGTAGGTGACGTCTTGCATGGAGGGGTCGAAGAACAGCGTCAAGTACACGCCGGTGAGCAGCAGCACGATGAAGCTGTACATCGCGATCTCACCGAGCAGGAACGACCAGTGCGTCGGGAAGACCTTGTTCAGCTGGCGACGCACCGCGGCCGACGGGTGATACCGCGAGTCGACGGCGTTGCCTTGGCCGGCGAGCACCTCGCCGATACTGGGGGGACTGAGTGTTGGACTCATGTTGTGCGCTCCCAAAAAGCCGGTCCGACAGGTTCGATGAAATCACCGTTGGCTACGAGATACCCATCGGCGTCAATCGTTATCGGCAGCTGTGCCAACGCGCGCGCGGCCGGGCCGAAAATCGGCGTGGCGTAGTGCAACGCGTCGAACTGCGACTGGTGACATGGGCACAGAATTCGGTAGTCCTGCTGCTCGTAGAGGGATGAGGGACATCCCAGATGCGAGCAGACCTTCGTGTAGGCAAACAACTCGCCGAAGTTGAAGCTCTCCTGACCCTTCCTTTTTACCAACCGTTGCATGTCGTTGGGCTTGATGCGGATCAGCATCACCGGGTTACGGACGGCGCTCAGGATCTGGGTCAGCTTTTCGTGCGATTCCACCGTGGTGCCGTCGCCGTCGGACTCGCGCCACGGGAAGACGGTTTCCATGCCGCCGGCGTCGAGGTCCTCGGGCCGCATCTTGGTGAACGGCGACCCGACGCCCTCGCCGGTTGCCCGGGCGAGGTAGATCGTTTCGCCGTGGAAACGCGGCGTCCACCCCGAGGTCCACAGCACGGCCTTCTTGCCGTCGGCGGTCTGTACGACTGGCTTCCAGGGGTTCTTGATCAAGCCGCCGGCAAACGCGACCAGGGTGCCGAGTCCGAAGGCACCAAGCCCGGCGCCCAGCGACAGACCGATCAATTTGCGGCGCCGTAACGTCGAGCTTTCAAAGGCGTCGGTCAGGTTGGCGGCAGCGGTCTTTCGGTCGATCTCGTCTGAACCGGCAGCGCCGTAGTGGCGGTCCTGGATCGAAATCTCTTCGGGGATGAACTTTTTCTGGAACAGCACAGCGCCGATCGCGATGCACAGCACGGACCCGCCGAACGTCAGACCGTAGAGCGGGGTGGCCAGCGAGTAGGCGAGGTTGCCCGGCGCGCCATTCGGCTGGTACTCCCACGGCCAGAACAGAAATACCAACAGCAGCGCGAACCCGAGCAGCCCGCCCAGCAAAAGCCACGCCGCCACCGAACGCTCGGCACGTTTCTCGGCTTTGGTGCCCTCGACAGGCCAGCGCGGCTCTTTGAAAACGGTCTCGACGCCGTCGAGACGGCCACCGAGCGCGACCAGTTCTTCCCGCGACATGGCGTTCAGCTCGGCCTCGCTGGGCTGCGTCGAGTGGCCTTCTTCGCTTGTCACGATCGCGCCCCAATCCACAGCGCCGCACCGATGACGGCGACCATCCCGATGATCCACGCCACCATGCCCTCGGGAGCGGGTCCGAAGCCGCCCAGGCCGTTACCGCCCTGGCTGCGCGTCTCGGTCGCGTTCTTGACGTAGGCGATGATGTCTTTCTTCGCGTCGAACGAGAGCTGACGGTCAGAGAACTTCGGCATGTTCTGCGGCCCGGTGCGCATCGCGTCGAGGATCTGCTGCTCGTTGGCCGGCTCCAGGTCGGGAGCGAACTTGCCCGACGAGAGGGCGCCGCCCTTGCCGGTGAAGTTGTGGCATGACGAGCAGTTCAGCCGGAACAGGTCACCGCCGCGGCCCAGGTCGTCGCCGCGCAGCGACGTCGTCGCGATGCTGCCGTCCGGGTTGCGTGTCACCATCGGGCCGCCGCCGTTGGCCTGCACGTAGGCGCCCAGCGCATCGATCTGCGACTCGTCGAAAATCGGGTCTTTGCGCTGCGCCTGCGCTTCGCCGCGCACGGCGGGCATCCGACCGCTGGACACCTGGAAGTACACAGCGGCCTCACCCACGCCGATCAGGCTGGGCCCGCGGTCGGGCACACCTTGCAGGTTGGCGCCGTGGCAGGTGACGCACGAGGTTTCGAAAAGCTGTTTGCCCGTTCGCAATAGCGCCGACGACGACTCGTCGGCGACCGCGACCTGGGGGGTGGGGGTCAGGACGGCGGCCAGCCCACCGGCTGCCGCGAGAGCCACGACGAGCAGCAGTCCGGCCGAGAATCGGCGATGCAGGCGACGCCGCGCCCGGTCACTCAGCGATCGGTTCAGCCTCAGTTTCTTCAACCGAGCACTCCTGTTCTTGCGCACGCTGGTCATCGAATGAAGTAGATCGTCGCGAACAGCGCGATCCAGACGATGTCGACGAAGTGCCAGTAGTACGACACGACGATCGACGCGGTCGCCTGCGCCGGGGTGAACTTGCTCATCGTGGTGCGGGCCAGCAAGAAGATGAAGGCGATCAGCCCGCCGATGACGTGCAGTCCGTGGAAGCCGGTGGCCAGGTAGAAGACGCTGCCGTAGGCACTGCTGGGGATCGTGGTCCCGTGGCTCATCAGATGGTGATACTCGTAGGCCTGCCCCAGGACGAAGAACAAGCCCATCGCGAACGTGAGCGCATACCAGCGGCGCAGCCCGAACACGTCGCCTCGCTCGGCCGCGAATACCCCCATCTGGCAGGTGAACGACGACGCGATCAGCACCAGGGTGACCGGCACGGCCTGATACAGGTTCAACTCGGTCGGCGGCGGCGGCCAGACGCCCGCCGCCTGCGCGCGCGCGGTGAAGTAGAACGCGAACAGGCCAGCAAAGAACATCAGCTCACTGGAAAGCCAGACTATGGTGCCAACACTCACCATGTTGGGGCGGTTGAGCGAATGAACTCGCGCCGTGATTGCAGTACCCGAGGTCCCTACCGCAGTCGTCACATCCGCAAGTATGACGCTTTGTAGTTGTCGACCTCCACTCGGGGCTGAAATTAGTGCGCCTTTTTCAGCTCCGCGATGACCGTGCGACCATCTGCGATGTGACGGCGCCATCGCTGACGTGGCCGCGGGTCCTCACAGCGTTGACCGCGGGCGAGGATCTGCCCCGCGGTCAGGCCGGTTGGGCGATGGAACAGATCATGACCGGATCCGCGACGCCGGCGCAGATCGCGGCCTTTGCCGTCGCCCTCACGATGAAGTCACCGACCGCCGACGAGGTCACCGAGTTGGCCGACGTGATGCTGCGGCACGCCCGTCGGCTGCCCACCGATCAGATCGGCACCGACACCGTCGACGTGGTCGGGACCGGCGGTGACGGGGTCAGCACCGTCAACTTGTCCACCATGGCGGCGATCGTGGTTGCGGCCAGCGGCGTCCCGGTGGTCAAACACGGCAACCGGGCGGCGTCGTCGCTGGCCGGTGGCGCCGACACGCTCGAAGCGCTCGGCGTCCGCATCGACCTTAGTCCTGACGAGGTCGCACGCAGTGTCGCCGAGGTCGGGATCGGGTTCTGCTTCGCGCCGCAGTTTCACCCGTCGTATCGGCACGCGACGTCGATACGACGAGAGATCGGTGTGCCGACCGTCTTCAATCTGCTTGGGCCACTGACCAATCCGGGACAGCCGCGAGCCGGGCTGATCGGCTGCGCGTTCGCGGATCTGGCCGAGGTGATGGCGGGAGTCTTCGCCGCGCGACAGTCCAGCGTGCTGGTGGTGCACGGCGACGACGGCCTCGACGAGCTGACCACCACCACGACCAGCACGATCTGGCGAGTCCAGGCCGGCACCGTGGACACATTGACATTCGATCCCGCCGGATTCGGTTTCGCCCGAGCCGATCTCAGCGATCTGCGTGGCGGCGACGCGGCGGCCAACGCCGCGGAGGCCCGGTCGGTGCTGTCCGGAGCCAAAGGCCCGGTTCGCGACGCCGTCGTGCTGAACGCCGCGGGCGCGATCGTCGCCCACACCGGGTTATCCAGCCGCGCCGAGTGGTTGCCGGCGTGGGAAGACGGGTTGAGCCGCGCCGTCGAGGCCATCGACAGCGGTGCGGCCGAAGAGCTGCTCGCGCGATGGGTGCGGTTCGGTCAACAACTCTGAGTCGCGGCTGGTGACAGCCTGTTCGGCGGCCACCCGCGCAGAGCGCGCCGATGCGGCCCAGTGCGCCCACGGCCCCGCGGACCGCAGCGGCGTGCACCAGCCCGTCGCCTCGTCCGGCCCGGTCACGCTGACGATGCGCACGCCCGGGGCGGCCAGCCAGCGGGCGACCAGCGCAGTCTCTTCGACCAGCGCGCCGCCCAGCGGGGCGGGTGTCGGCAAGATCACCTGAGCCCCGGCCCGGATGGCGTCGACGACGGGCATCGGTGGCACGCCGCGCCGCGCGGTGCCCGCCGCGGCGAGCTGACCGTGGCGGACGACGGCGAGCTGCCAGCCGCCGTCGCCGTCGGGGGCGGCGGCCACCAGCTCCGGCAGCGCGGCCAGCGCGCGCAGGCGCTGTCCGCGCCACAGCACCTCGACCGCGGCCACCGCGTGGTCGCGCAGCCGTGCCGCGCTCTCGTAGCGCTGACGCGCGGCGAGGTCGGCGATCCGCTGCGCCGCGTCGGTCAGCGCGGAGTTGTCCAGCCCGTCGATCAGCGCCGCGGCCCGACCGGCTGCGGGGGCGTACTCGGCTGCGGTCGCATCGCGTGGCCCGGGACACGGCGAGACCTCGTGCGCCGGGCAGGCCGGGCCGTGCAGCGCCGAGCGGGCCAGCCGCTTGGCGCAGGTGCGCACACCGGTGAGACGCGCGAGCAGGTCGGCGGTGTCGACGGCGTCGGCACGGGCCCGAAACGGGCCGACCGCACGGTCGTGGCGCGGCGCGCGCACCACGGAGAATCGGGGAAAAGCCTCGTCGCTCAACACCACCCACCACCATCGGTGCGGGAATTTCGACCGACGGTTGTAGGGCGGCGCATGCGCGCGCAGCATCCGCAGTTCCCGGACGCCAGCTTCCAGTGCGTGCGCGCATTCGACGTGCTCGACCCGGCTGGCCAGAGCGACCATCTCTTTCATCCGGGTCCGCTGGTCTGAGCCGTTGAAATATTGGTTCACCCTGCGCCGCAAGTTCATTGCCGTACCCACGTAGAGCACTTCGTCCGCCGGCCCGTGGAACAGGTAGACCCCGGGCCGGCGCGGCAGGCCTTCGGCCAGCACGCGTTTGCGGCGCTGGGCGGGCGGCACGTCGGGCAGATATGCGCGCAGATCGGCGTAGGTGTGCACGCCCTGGTTGCCGACCCGCTCGATGAGAGCGTGCAACACCTCGACGGTGGCCCGCGCGTCGTCCAGGGCGCGGTGCGTCGGCTCGCTGGCGACGGCGAACAGTCGCGCCAGCGCTGCCAGTCGGACGCTGGGTGCTTCCTCGCGGCTGAGCACCCGCCTGGCCAACTGGACGGTGCACAACACTTGCGGCCGCGTCCACCTGATCCCGCATTGATCGGCGGCGGCCCGCAGGAAGCCCATGTCGAATCGGGCATTGTGGGCGACCAGCACCGCGCCGCGGGCGAATTCGAGGAACATCGGCAGGACCGCGGCGACGGTCGGCGCATCGCAGACCATCGCCGTGGTGATGCCGGTCAGCTGGACGATCTGCGGTGGAATGCTGCGCTGCGGGTCGACGAGCGTCGCGAACTCGCCCAGCACCACGCCACCGCGGACTTTGACCGCACCGATTTCGGTGATCGCGTCGGCGACCTTTCCGTCGGCGGCAGTCATCCGGCCGCCGGTGGTCTCGAGGTCGACGACGACGAAGGTGGTCTCGCGCAACGAGATTTCAGTCGCCCCGTCGATGTCGGGGAGGCTCAGCTGCTCGGCGGCGGGCGCACCCATGGCGGCGACGTTAAGCAGTCCCACCGACATGGCCGGGATGCTGTCCGGCGCGTCGGCCACACGCCGCTCGCCCAAACTTGTCGGTGTGCGCGGTTAGCGTCGTGGCAACACCGATGGACATACGGAGAGGACCGGCGAGATGGCGCACGGCAGCGAGCCTGACTGGGCGGCGGCAGTGCCGCCCGCATCGACAGAACCCGTGGTCATCGACTGCGACGACTGTGCGGTACGCGGTGCAGGGTGCCGCGACTGCGTGGTCAGCGTGATACTCGGGGTACCGGAAACTTTGCTGGACGACGAGCGTGTCGCGCTAGAGGTGCTCGCCGATGCAGGACTGGCGCCCCGACTGCGGTTGGTGCCCATCCGCGGGCAGCGGCCCGGCGTAGCCTAACGGCGTTAGCCTGAAATCTTGCTGTTTTCTTAACATCTCATAGTTGGACAACGTCGAAGCTGTTTCGTAACCTATCTGAGACCTGAAGCAGTCAACGGCTGTCAAGTCGGCAGATTGTAAGGAAACAACGTTTTGCGATTTGGTCTGAATGGTGGGCGCGTGCATTTGTGCGCCGCGAAGCGGTTTGCTGGCGGAGTGCTCGCCGGACTCATCGTCTTATCTGGTGCCGCTGCCAGCAATGTCCTGGCCGACCCTGCCAACGACGCGATGGCAAAGCTCAACGAGCTGTCGCGGCAGGCCGAGCAGACCACCGAAGCCATCCACAGCGCCCAGCTCGACCTCAACAACAAGCTGGCGGCGCAGCGGACCGCAGACAAAAAGCACACCGACGATCTCGCCGCCGCCGACGAGGCGAGGGCGCGGCTGGCAACCTTCCAGAGCGGTGTCGACAGGTACGCCGCAGCTATGTACATGGGCGGCCGCACCGACGGCATGAACGCGATCATGACCGCCGAATCTCCGCAGCAACTGATCGGCAAGCTGGCCGTGAGTCGGGTGATCTCCACGGCGATGATCGCGCAGATGGCCACCTACCGCGCCACCCGCGAACAGGCCGCGCACGCCGAGACGGAATCCGCGAAGTCGGCCGCCGACGCCAAGACCGCCGCCGAGCAGGCCGCTGCGGTGCGCGCGAAGTTGCAGTCCAAGCAGAGCCAGTTGCAGCTGCAGATCGGCATCGTCAAGTCGCAGTACCTGGCGCTGAGCCCACACGAGCGCACCGAGTTGGCTGCGCCCGGGCCCCCTCCGCCACCGGCTGTGATGACTGCGGCGTTGGCTCCCGCCCCTGAGGGTCTGGCACCGGGCATGGGACCGGGTGCTCCCGGGCCCGGCAGCGGTCAGGGTGCGATCGCGGTCCAGGCCGCGCTGACCCAGGTCGGCGCGCCCTACGCGTGGGGCGGCGCCGCGCCCGGCGGGTTCGATTGTTCGGGCCTGGTGATGTGGGCTTTCCAGCAGGCCGGCATCGCGCTGCCGCATTCCAGCCAGGCCATGGCGCACGGCGGGCAGCCGGTATCGCTGTCCGATCTGCAGCCCGGTGACGTGCTGACCTTCTACTCCGACGCCTCTCATGCCGGCCTCTACATCGGCGACGGCTTGATGGTGCACTCGTCGACCTTTGGCCAGCCGGTGCGGGTGGTGCCGATGAATTCCTCCGGCCCGATCTACGACGCCCGCCGCTACTGACCTGCGCCGCCGACGCCGGCTTCTGGTCTGCGTCCTGGCGGTTGAGCTGATTCTCGGGGTCCTCGCGGCCGGTAGGCATTCCCCGACGCTGCTGCCGTCGTCGACCATCAGCGCGCCGCGAATCGTCCAGGTCGGGGATCGGACCCTGCGGATGACCAACCTCGGTGGCCCGCAGTCTCAGCAGCTACTCGGGCGCATCGCCGCGGACATCGGTCATGCCGTCGACGCCGTCGAGGCGTTCTGGGGTCCCGACTGGCCGCGAGACATCACCGTGGTGGCCACCGGCACCCAGCGCCAGTTCGAGGCACAAGCCGGTGGCGGTCCCTGGGCGCAGTGGGCCGATATCGCCGCGATCGCGGTAGCCGACCGCATCGACCCCGCCCGGCGAACCGCGACCGGCCAGCGGATCGTTTTCGCACCCGGCGCCGCGGGCATGAGCGAGCGCGCACTGCGAATCGTGTTGAGCCATGAGCTTTTTCACTACGCCGCGCGCGCAGAGACAGCAGTGGACGCACCTCGGTGGCTGACCGAAGGGGTCGCCGACTACGTCGCTCGGCCACGCACTCCACGGCCCGAGGTCGCGACACCGCCCACGTCGTTGCCGTCCGACTCCGAGCTGGCCGATCCCGGGCCGCAGCGCTCGCTTGCCTACGACCGGGCATGGTGGTTCGCGCTGTTCGTCGCCGACACCCGCGGCGCGCCGACACTGCGCGCGCTCTACCAGCAGGCCTGCGGCGACGGGCACACCGACCTGCCCACCGCCCTGCACGACGTGCTCGGTACCGACACCGCAGAGACACTTGCCGACTGGCAGCGCTGGCTGACTCGCTAGTCTTCCTGGGTGTCTCGGGTCCTGCTGGTAACCAACGATTTTCCGCCGCGCCGCGGCGGCATCCAGTCTTATCTGGTGGAGTTGGTTTCGCGGCTGGCCGCCACCGGAGAGCACTCGCTGACGGTGTATGCGCCGCAATGGAAGGACGCCGAGGCGTTCGATGCCGCCGCAGCGGGTTATGAAGTGGTGCGGCACCCCGGGACGCTGATGTTGCCCGAACCGACTGTCGACCGGCGGATGCGCCGGCTGATCGCCGAGCGCGGCATAGACACCGTCTGGTTCGGTGCGGCCGCACCCCTGGGCCTGCTGGCGCGGCGCGCACGCCAGGCCGGGGCGACGCGGGTGCTGGCGAGCACCCACGGCCATGAGGTCGGCTGGTCGATGCTGCCGGGGGCGCGGTCGGTGCTGCGTCGCATCGGCGACGACACCGATGCGGTCACCTACGTCAGCCGCTACACGCGAAGGCGGTTCGCCTCGGCGTTCGGCCCGCACGCCGCACTGGAGCACCTGCCTCCCGGCGTCGACACCGACCGGTTCCATCCCGACGCGGCACGCCGCGCCGAGCTGCGCGCCCGCCACGCTCTCGGCGAGCGGCCGACGGTGCTGTGCCTGTCCCGATTGGTGCCGCGAAAAGGCCAGGACATGCTGATCCGGGCGCTGCCGGCGATCAGGCGGCGGGTCGACGGGGCGGCGCTGGTCGTCGTCGGCGGCGGTCCGTACTTGACGACACTGAACCAGCTGGCCGAGCGTCTGGGTGTCAGCGAGCATGTCACCTTCACCGGCGGCATCCCGGCCGCCGAACTGCCCTCGTACCACGCGATGGCCGACGTGTTCGCGATGCCGTGCCGCACCCGCGGAGCCGGCCTCGATGTCGAGGGGCTGGGCATCGTTTTCCTGGAAGCGTCGGCCACCGGCGTGCCGGTGGTCGCCGGGTCGTCTGGTGGCGCGCCGGAAACCGTGCAGCACAACAAGACTGGAATGGTGGTCGACGGGCGGTCGGTGGACCAGATCGTCGGCGCCGTCAGCGATCTGCTGGCCGACCCGGACCGCGCCGCCGCGATGGGTGCCGCCGGCCGGGATTGGGTGACCGCGCACTGGCGTTGGGACGATCTGGCCGCCCGACTGTCCGAGTTGATCCGCGGCTAATTCTTGGCGTAGATCGCCTCGATATCGTGGGCGAATTTCTCCGCGACCACCTTGCGCTTCACCTTCATCGTCGGCGTCAGCTCGCCGGTGTCCTCGGTGAAGTCGACCGGCAGGATGCGGAATTTGCGGATCGACTCCGCATGTGACACCAACAAATTGGCTTGCTTGACCGTGCCGTCCACCTCGGCGAGCAGATCGGGGTCCTCGGCCAGATCTCCGACCGACGAGCCCGCGGGCTTGCCGTTGCGCTGCTTCCAGCCCTCGAACGCCTCAGGGTCGATGGTGATCAACGCCCCGATGAACGGCTTGGCGTCACCGACCACCATCGCCTGGCTGATCAGTGCGTGGCCGCGCAACTGGTCTTCCAGCACAGCCGGAGCAACGTTCTTCCCGCCCGCGGTGACGATGATCTCCTTCTTACGGCCGGTGATCGTCAGGAATCCTTGCCCGTCGACCGCGCCCAGATCGCCGGTCTTGAACCAGCCGTCCGCAAAAGCCTCCTCGGTGGCCTGGTCGTTGTTCCAGTAGCCGTTGAACACCACACCACCGCGCAGCAGCACTTCGCCGTCGTCGGCGATGCGCATACTGTTGCCCGGCAACAACTTTCCGACCGTACCGACCTTGAGCGCGTCGATCTGGTTGACGGTGATCGCCGCACTGGTCTCGGTCAGGCCGTAACCCTCGTAGATGGTCAGGCCGACGCCGCGATAGAAGTGGCCCAGCCGCGTGCCGAGCGGTCCACCGCCGGATACCGACGCGTGGCAGTCACCGCCGAGCGCCGCGCGCAGCTTGTGGTACACCAGCCGATCGAACAGGGCATGCTTGGCCCGCAGCAGCAGGCTCGGGCCGTCGTCAGACGCCTGACTCCAGTCGACCGCGGTTTGGGCGGCGAGGTCGAAGATACGACCCTTGCCGTCGTTGGCCGCGTTCTGCGCGGCGGTGTTGTAGACCTTCTCGAACACCCGCGGGACCGACACCACGATTGTCGGCTTGAACACCGCGAACATCGGCACCAAATTCTTGATGTCGCTGGTGAATCCCACCACGACCTTGTTGTGAAACGCGCACAGCGTCAACGCGCGGGCCAACACGTGCGCCAACGGCAGAAACACCAGCAGCCGCTCGCCCTTGTGCAGCAGCGTCGGTAGGACCGCCTTGGCGCCGCGGGTCTCGTAGACCAGGTTCGAATGGGTCAGCTGGCAACCCTTGGGGCGTCCCGTGGTTCCCGAGGTGTAGATCAACGTCGCCGGGTCGTCGGCCCGCAGTGCGTCAAGGCGAGCGGTCAACTCGCTGGGGTCGACCGACGCGCCCTGCTGCTCGAGTTGCTCGAGCGCTTTGGGGCCCGAGCCGTCGATGTGAAAGACGCGGCGGAGTTCGGGGAGCCCACCGGTCAACTCGGTGATTATCGACGCGTGCTGGTCGGTTTCGGCGAATGCCACCACGGCGGCCGAATCGGTCAGTACCCAGCTCACCTGCTCGGCCGACGACGTCTCGTAGATCGGCACCGTGACCGCGCCGACCGCGAGGATCGCCAGGTCGATGATCGCCCACTCGTAGCGGGTGGCCGAGAAGATGGCGACCCGATCGCCGGCCTGAACTCCTTCGGCGATCAAACCCAAGGCGGTAGAACGGATTTGGGCGGCCGCGGCGGCGCAGGTAACATCGTTCCAGGTGCCGTCGACGAGGCGTTGGAAGATCACCGTGTCGGGGTCGTTGCGCTCGTGTTCGAACACCGCGGCAACGATGTTGTCGTGCTCGCCCACCGTGAACGGAGCGGGAGCGGTAATTTCACGCACTGTTGTGACCTCGCTTTGGCAAATCTCGGATCAGGCGGAATTCAGCCTAGTGCAGGCGGCGGTGCGCCCCGGAGGCCTCGATATGTGAAGCTAGGGTCCGTGCACAGCGTTCAGATTGCCGACGAGATGTTCATCGCCGCCGATCCTGCGCTCGTCGGGGCCGCAATAGGCGATCCGTCCAGCTGGCGGCGGTGGTGGCCCGATCTGCGGCTGCAGGTCGTCGAAGATCGCGGGCCGCTGGGCGTTCGATGGACCGTCGCCGGGCCGATCGCTGGCACGATGGAGATTTGGCTCGAGCCGTGCCTGGACGGAGTGCTGCTGCACTACTTCCTCCACGCCGAGCCGTCCGGGGTGAAGCCCGCGCAGTTGGCCAAACTGAATCTCGCGAAGCTGACGCACCGTCGCCGGGTCGCGGGCAAGAAAATGGCCTTCGAGGTCAAGGCGACCCTGGAGCGGTCCCGACCTGTCGGGGTTTCGCCCACGCTTGACCAGGCGTGAATTGTGTCGGGGAGTAGCGTTTCTGCCGTGGGCTGACGCTGATAGCCGACATGCCCTAGATAGACGCAGCCCGCGGAGAAGGAAGCGACCAGGTGGCGGAGAAGACGGCCCAGACAATCCACATCGAGGCGGACCCCAGCACGGTCATGGACGTGATCGCCGACATCGATTCTTATCCGGATTGGGTATCGGAGTACAAGGAGGCCGAGGTTCTGGAAGCCGACGCCGACGGCAATCCGAAGGTGGCCCGGTTGGTACTGGACACCAGCGTTCTCAAGGACACGTTGGTGCTGTCGTATCAATGGCCCAAGGACCGGGGTTCGGTGCAGTGGTCACTGGTATCGAGCTCGCTGCTGCGCTCCATGGACGGGGTATATCGGTTGGCGTCCAAAGGATCTGGCACAGACGTCACCTATGAGCTGACCGTCGACATCGCTATCCCGATGATCGGCTTGCTGAAACGCAAAGCCGAGCGCAGGCTGATTGACACCGCGTTGAAAGATCTGAAGAAACGAGTCGAGGCTGAGTGAGTCTGGGTGAATCCGCAGCGCCCGCCCCGGCCCGGATCAGTCTCTTCGTCGGCAAGGGTGGGGTAGGTAAATCCACACTGGCGGCCGCGACGGCCGTGCATGAGGCGCGCGCCGGTCAACGCGTCCTCCTGGTATCCACCGACCAGGCGCACTCGCTGGGCGATGTGCTCGGTGTGGTGGTGTCACCGACCGGCGATCGTGACTGCGTGCGAGTCATGGCCGACCTCGACACCGGCTTTCTCGATGCGCTGGCCATGGACACCCTCGCGCTGCTGGAGGCGCACTGGCGCCACGTCGTGGACACGCTCGACCGTCGATTCCCCGAATCGGAGCTCGGAGATATTGCACCAGAGGAACTTTCGGCGCTTCCCGGTGTGCAGGAAGTGCTCGGCCTGCACGAGGTGGGGGAGTTGGCCAGGTCCGGGCGGTGGGACCACATCGTGGTCGACTGCGCTTCCACCGCCGACGCCCTGCGGATGCTCACCCTGCCCGCAACCTTCGCGCTCTACGTCGAGCGCGCATGGCCGCGGCATCGCAGGCTGTCCACCGGCGCCAGCGACGTGCAGTCCAGCGCGGTGGTGGAACTGCTCGAGCGCATCAGCGCCAACGTCGACAAGCTCAGCGAACTGCTGACCGACGGGACCCGAGTCGGTGCGCATTTAGTGCTCACCGCAGAACGGGTCGTCGCGGCGGAAGCGATCCGGATGCTGAGTTCGCTGGCGTTGATGGGTGTGCGCGTCGAAGAACTCATCGTCAACCAGATTCTGATGCAAGACGATTCGTACGAGTACCGCAATCTGCCCGCTCATCCCGCCTTCGACTGGTACTCGGAGCGGATCAGCGAGCAGCGGACCGTGCTGGACGAACTGGGCGCCGCGATCGGCGACGTGGCACTCGTCCTCACCCCTCATCTGGCCGGCGAACCGATCGGCGCCAAGGCCTTGGCCGAACTGCTGGACAACGCACGCCGTCGCGACGGATCCGCGCCGCCCGGACCGCTGCGTCCCGTCGTCGACCTGGAGTCGGGCTCTGGGCTGCAGTCTGTCTACCGGTTGCGGCTAGAGTTGTCGCACATCGATTCCGGCGCGCTGAGCCTGGGCCGGGTCGACGACGACCTGATCGTCGGTGTCGGCGGGATGAAACGCAGAGTTCGGCTCGCGTCCGTCCTGCGGCGATGCACAGTGCTGGACGCGCACCTTCGCGGTAGCGAATTGACGGTGCGATTTCGACCTGACCCGGAGGTGTGGCCCAAATGACCGGCCCACACCCCGACATCGGTCCCGAGCTACGCAGACTCGCCCAGAAAATTCTCGACCAGATCGACCCCGCGGTCCGATTGGCGGCCGCACGTTTGGTCGGCGACGGGGCAGGCACCGGGAAGTGTCAGCAGGTGTGGTGCCCGGTGTGCGCGCTGGCCGCGGTCGTCAGCGGCGACGAACATCCGATGCTGACCGTCATCGCCGAGCACAGTGTGACGCTGCTGGCGGTCATCCGGGCGATCGTCGAACAGGTTGATCGGCCGACCACACCGCCGGACGACCCGCCCGATAGTGGTGTCGAGGCCGAGCCGGCTGCCGATGCCGGCCGGACGAGTCGCTACCAGCCGATCGCGGTCACCGTCGAGGAGTAGCCGCGGCAGGTTAACGGCAGCCGACTCATCGCCGACGAGTCAGCAGGTCGCGCGCGCCGGTGTGGTCGCACACACACTGGGTCGGTAGTCTTGGCCCTGAACACTTTCAGGAACGAGTGAGTGGGAGGCTCCATGTGGTACTGGCTCTTCAAGTACATCTTCATGGGTCCGTTGCTCGCTCTCCTCGGCCGGCCGAAAATCGAAGGACTGGAACATGTCCCGCAGTCCGGTCCGGCGATCCTGGCAAGTAACCATCTGGCCGTCGCCGATAGTTTCTACCTTCCGCTGGTAGTGCGGCGCCGGATCACCTTCCTGGCGAAGTCCGAATATTTCACCGGCACCGGCCTCAAGGGCTGGTTCAACCGCTGGTTCTACACCGTCGCGGGGCAGGTCCCGATCGACCGGAGCAACGCCGACTCGGCGCAGGCCGCGCTGGACACCGCCGAGCGGGTGCTGGGCGAGGGCAAGCTGCTGGGGATGTATCCCGAGGGCACCCGGTCGCCCGACGGCCGACTCTACAAAGGCAAGACCGGGTTGGCGCGTCTCGCGCTGCACACCGGTGTCCCGGTGATTCCGGTGGCGATGATCGGCACCGACGTCGTCAACCCGCCGGGCAGCAAGATGTGGCGATTCGGCAAGGTCACCGTCCGGTTCGGCAAGCCGATGGACTTCTCCCGGTTCGAGGGGCTGGCCGGTAACCGATTCATCGAGCGCGCCGTCATCGACGAAGTGATCTACGAGCTGATGGGGCTCTCGGATCAGGAGTACGTCGACATCTACGCCGCGTCGCTGAAGAACGGCGACGGGCCCGAACCGTCGGGAAAAGCACGGCCGTCTCGGATTCCTGAGACGGCGGCAGGCTAACCGATCAACTGACGGCGGGCACCGCTGCAGGCGCGGTCGACGGCCGCGGCGTATTCACCGTCGTGACCGCGGCGGCGATCGTGACTCCGGCCGCGGCGATGGTCGCCAGCGCCCACCACAGATACGACGCCCCGACGAGTTGACGCCACCACGCCGCGCTCACCTCATGGTGCTTGGGCATCAGATCGATCGGTGTCCACACCATCAACGCCACCCCGGCGGCGCTGAGCAGGGCCAGTGCCGCGTTACGCCGGCGCCAGGCCAGCACCGTCGTCACCAGGACGGTCGGCAGCATCCACACCCAGTGGTGCGACCACGACACCGGCGACACCGCCAAGCCGAACAGCGCGATGCAGATCACGGCCATGACCGGCTCGTCGGCGCGCAGCACCCGTCGTGCCGCCCACACCGTCAGCGCCAAGACCAGCAGGCAAGCGGCTACCCAGGGGAGGAACCGCTGGTGGTCGTCCAGGCCCCACCGGGCCAGCGTGCCGGCCACGTTCTGGTTGGTGTTCAAGCTGGCCGAGCCGATCCGGTCGGTGTTGCGGACGGTATGGGTCCAGTACTGCCAAGAGTCGTGCCAGGCCAGCGCGAACCCCGCCAGGGTCGCCGCGGCGACGGACGCCAGCGAGGTGACGACCGCCCGGCGGTCGCGGCGGAGGAAGAAATAGAGCAGGAAGACCGCCGGAGTCATCTTGATGGCGATCCCCAACCCCAACAGCAGCCCACGCGGCCACGGAGTGCGGCGCGGCACGCAGTCGGCGATCACCAACGTCATCAGCACGACGTTGATCTGTCCGAAGGCGAAATTCGCCTTGATCGGCTCCAGCCAGATCGTCGCGCCGGCCACGATGACAGCGGTCAACAACCACCGGCGTGACCACGCCGGGCCGGGCACCAGCCGTGCGGTCTTCCACACATCGAGTCGGGTCAGCACCATCATCGTCGAGACCAGCAGCAGCACCATCGTGATCAACGTGATCGTCACGCTCGCGGCCGGCATCCCCAACCAGGCAAAAGGACAGAACAGGACCGCGGCCAGCGGGGGATAGGTGAACGGCAGGTTCAGCCCGATCGGGGTATGGAACTTGGCGTCATGGTCGTAGAGCGAATGCCCATCCAGCCACGCCTGGCCGCCCATCCGGTAGACGTCGATGTCGATCCGGTACGGGGTGTGCCCAACCTGCTGCCACACCGCATAGCCCAACGCGACCAGCGCCATCAACTGAAGCAGCCACCAACCGGCGTTTCGCCAGGTGACCTGCTGCGCATCCAAGCGCCATCTACTCATCTCGGTGCACAGCCTATCGGTGCGCGAGCGCGAGCAGGTGTCGCGGACGGCCATCGAGGGCAAGTGGGCGTAGCTTTTTGAGAGTGCTGGAATGGTTCGAACACGACATCGTCGGCCGCGGGCGGCTCCCGCTGCTGTGCTGTCTGGTCGCCTTCATCCTCACCTTCTTCGTGACGCGTACGTTCGCACGTCTGATCCGCCATCGCGCCGCCAGCGGCCGGCCGCCCAGGTGGTGGGAGCCCCGCAATATCCACATCGGTACCAAACACATTCACCATGTCGTGGTCGGAGTGGTGCTGGTGATGGTTGCCGGCGTGACGCAGGTGACGCTGTCCCTCAATGGCAACGAGATCGAATTCACCGCAACGGCAATCATGTTCGGTATCGGGGCGGCGTTGGTACTCGACGAGTACGCGTTGATCCTGCACCTGTCCGATGTCTACTGGGAGGAAGACGGCCGGACGTCGGTCGACGCGGTGTTCGCCGCGGTGGCGGTGGGCGGACTGCTGGTCCTGGGGTTGCATCCGCTGATGTTCTTCATCAGCTTGTGGCAGGACACCACCCATTCGGTCGTACTGCGGGCCGGCGTGGTGTTCGCGATGGCGTTGACGTTGCCACTGGCGGTGCTGGTGGTGCTCAAGGGCAAGGTGTGGACAGGCCTGATCGGGATGTTCTTCGTCCCGCTGCTGTTCATCGGCGCGGTCCGGCTGTCACGCCCGCAGGCGCCGTGGGCGCGCTACCTGTACATGGGTCGGCTGGACAAAATGAGCCGCGCGCTGCAACGCGAACGTACGCTGCGCCGCCCCGTGGTGCGGGCCAAACTGTGGCTGCAGTACACCATCGCCGGCACTCCGCGGCTACCCTCTCATCGCATGATCGACGCACAGCTCGACCGCGAAGTGCATCCGGCGCCACCGCCGGAGCCGGACGTGCTCACCAGCGGGGCCGGTGTCCGGTGACCGGAGACTGACCCGGTGCGCTATTTCTACGACACCGAATTCATCGACGACGGCTATAACATCGAGTTGATCTCGATCGGCGTGGTCGCTGAGGACGGCCGCGAATACTACGCTGTGTCAAGCGAATTCAATCCCGAGCGGGCCGGCAGCTGGGTGCGCGCCAACGTGCTGCCGAAACTGCCGCCGCCGGCGTCGCAGCTGTGGCGTTCGCGGGCGCGGATCCGCGCCGACCTGGAAACCTTCTTCGACGTCGACGGCGACGAGCCGATCGAACTCTGGGCCTGGGTCGGCGCCTACGACCACGTGGCGCTGTGCCAACTGTGGGGCCCGATGACCCATCTCCCGCCGCCGATTCCGCGATTCACCCATGAGCTGCGCCAGCTGTGGGAGGAGCGGGGGAGTCCGCGGCTGCCGCGTCGGTCGGCCAATGTGCACGACGCGCTGGTCGACGCCCGCGACCAGCTGACGCGATACCGGGTGATCACTTCGGCCGCTCAGCATTAGCCCTGCTTGCGGCGTGATTAGTCGACCGAATTACCCAGTTACCATAGACAGGTGAACTGGACCGTCGACGTACCGATCGAGCAGCTGCCTTCGCTGCCCCCACTGCCGGGGGATCTGCGGGCCCGGCTGGACGCAGCACTGGCCAAGCCCGCCGCCCAGCAGCCGAACTGGACACGCGGGCAGGTCGAGCCGATGCGCAAGGTGCTCGAAAGCGTCCCGCCGGTGACGGTGCCGTCGGAGATCGTGCGGCTGCAGGACATGCTGGCGCAGGTCGCCCGCGGTGAAGCGTTCATGCTGCAGGGCGGTGACTGCGCGGAAACCTTCGTCGACAACACCGAGCCGCACATCAAAGGCAACATCCGGACCCTGCTGCAGATGGCGGTGGTGTTGACCTACGGCGCCAGCGTGCCGGTGCTCAAGGTGGCCCGCATCGCCGGCCAGTACGCCAAGCCGCGTTCGGCCGACCTCGACGCCTTGGGGCTGCGGTCCTACCGCGGCGACATGATCAACGGGTTCGAGCCGGACGCCGCGGCACGCGAGCACGACCCGTCGCGGCTGGTGCGGGCGTATGCCAACGCCGGCGCGGCGATGAACCTGGTCCGCGCCCTGACCTCGTCGGGGCTGGCGTCGCTGCATCTGGTGCACGACTGGAACCGGGAGTTCGTCCGGACCTCGCCGGCCGGTGCGCGCTACGAAGCCCTGGCCTCCGAGATCGACCGCGGCCTGAAGTTCATGAGCGCCTGCGGCGTTGCCGACCGCAACCTGCAAACCGCCGAAATCTATGCCAGCCATGAGGCTTTGGTGCTCGACTACGAGCGCGCCATGCTGCGACTGTCCTCGGCGGAGGACGGCGAGCCGCAACTGTATGACCTGTCGGCGCACTACTTGTGGATCGGGGACCGGACCCGGCAACTCGACGGCGCGCACATCGCTTTCGCCGAGGTGATCGCCAACCCGATCGGGGTAAAGATCGGGCCGTCGACGACGCCGGATCAGGTCGTCGAGTACGTCGAGCGCCTCGACCCGCACAACAAGCCGGGCCGTCTGACGCTGGTGAGCCGGATGGGCAACAACAAGGTGCGCGACCTGTTACCCCCGATCATCGAAAAGGTGCAGGCGACCGGCCATCAGGTGATCTGGCAGTGCGACCCCATGCACGGCAACACCCACGAGTCGTCCAACGGCTACAAGACGCGGCACTTCGACCGCATCGTCGATGAGGTGCAGGGATTCTTCGAGGTGCACCGCGCGCTGGGCACCTACCCGGGCGGTATCCACGTCGAGATCACCGGCGAGAACGTCACCGAGTGTCTCGGTGGTGCCCAAGACATTTCGGACACCGACCTGAGTGGACGCTACGAGACAGCGTGCGACCCGAGGCTGAACACCCAGCAGTCGCTGGAACTTGCCTTCCTGGTCGCGGAGATGCTGCGCGACTGAAAGGTAGCGCTGCAGGCTCCGCGTGTGATGGGGCCGAGATGCTGCGCGACTGAACACGTCTGGCTAGATCAGTCCGCTGAGGTTGCACCCGATGGTCCATGCGGCGCCGATTGCCATGCCGGTGACCGACAGCACGATCGCGATCCAGATCAGCACCATGCGCCGGGCATGCTGGCGTTCGAGGGCGAACTCGATCAGGTCGATTCCCGCGAATTGCCCTGCCGACGCGTAGTTTTCGTTGTCCGGTTCGGCGGTCCGGCCTTGCGGCTCGCGAGCCAGCTGACGGGTCGGATTGTGCTTCGGCTGCTGATGCTGGTCGGTGGCGCCGTGCTCCGCGGCCGAGCGATGCTGAGCGGAGTTGCGTGGCGCAGGCACCCGGAACGGCGGCAACGCCAACTCCTCGACGATCGCCGCCAATTCGAGGCCCATATCGTGGCCGTCGGCGTAGCGGTCCGCAGGATCACGCGCGGTGGCACGCGCGACGAGATCGTCGAATTGCGGTGGAACACCGCCGATCACCGAGCTGGGCTTGCGCACATCGTGATCCAGACGTTGGTAGGCGATCGACAGTGCGGTGTCGCCGGAGAACGGGGTCTGGCCGGTGAGCAACTCATAGGCCACGATGCCGGCCGCGTAGACATCGCTGCGGGGGCTGGCGTCTCCGTCGCGCACCTGTTCGGGAGACAGGTAGGCGGCGGTGCCGAGAATGACGCTGGTGGACGTGATCCCGGCCGCCGCGACGGCACGCACCAGGCCGAAGTCGACGATCTTGACCTCGCCCTCGTCGGAGATCAGCACGTTCTCGGGTTTGACGTCGCGGTGCACCAGGCCGGCGCGATGCGCGGCGGCCAACCCGCCCAGCACCGGGCGCAGCACCGCGGCGACCGCATGCGGCGGCATCGGGCCGCGCTCGGTCAGTAGTTCGCGAAGGGTGCCCCCCTCGACGAGTTCCATCACCAGAAACGGATGCCGACCGTCAATCCCTTGGTCGTAGACCGCGACGAGCCCGGGGTCCTTGAGTCGCGCGACAGTGCGGGCCTCCATCTGGAAGCGGGTCAGGAACTGCTGATCGCCGGCGTAGCGCGAATCCATCACCTTCACCGCCACCGGCCGGTCCAGTCGCGTGTCCAGACCGCGGTACACCGTCGACGTGCCGCCGGTGGCGATCGTGGACGCAACGCGGTAGCGCCCGTCCAACAGGGCGCCCTCCGGCAGGTCGTCAGCCACGCGCCCATCGTAGGCGGCGCTGGGTACTGCACCCGGCCTTACACTGATGCGGTGAGCAGGATTCCGGCCGGCGACGACGTCCTGGACCCCGACGAACCGATCTACGATCTGCCGCATGTCGCCGACATACTCGGTGTGCCGGTCACCAAAGTGCACCAGCATCTGCGCGAAGGTCACCTCGTCGCGGTACGACGAGGCGGCGACGTGGTGGTACCGCAGATCTTCTTCACCCACTCCGGAAATGTCGTCAAGAGCCTGTCGGGGTTGTTGATGGTCCTGCACGACGGCGGTTACCGCGATACCGAGATCGTGCGCTGGCTGTTCACCCCCGATCCGTCGCTGACCGTCACTCGGGACGGCACGCGCGAGGCGATCAGCAACGCCCGCCCGGTCGACGCGCTACGGGGTCACCAAGCTCGTGAAGTGTTGCGTCGCGCGCAGGCGATGGCGTACTAGCCGCTGTGTTGCTGCGCCATAGGGTGATTCATCACGTACCAGGCGACGCACGCACACGCTGACGCCAATAGAACGTGTGGCCACGAGTACATGCCATGCGCGCCATCGGGTTTGAAGATCACCATGATCCAGGTGGAGAAGGCGGCGACCGCCGCCGCGCCGCGGCGCGACTGCACAATCGGGGCCACCACAGCCAGCGGCCACGAGTAGTACCACGGCAAGGCGGCGGGCGCGAACAGCACGACGACGAGCATGACCCACGCGATGCCGGTGAGCGCCTGGCGGTCGTCGTGGCGGAAGCGCCACCACAACAGCGGCAGTGCTATCGCGATGATCGCGATACCCACAGCGCGGGTAACATGCAGCACGCCATAGAAATTCACCGAGAAGAACAATCCTCCGACGGCGTGGATCAGATTCGCTGTCGCCGTCGGAAGGCTCAGCCAGTTGATGATCTTCACCGAGCCCGCCAGCGCGGTCAGCCAGCCGAGGCCGACCCCGGCCACTCCGGACAGCACGGCGAACACCACGACGACGATCGACACCGACGCACCAGCGGCCACCGAGAAGGCACGCAGCGGCCGGTATCCGCGTCGATCACGCAGGTGGCGCATCCACACCCAGACCAGAAACGGCAGCGCCAGCCCGGCGGTGGCCTTGACCGCCATTCCGACGGCGACCACGGCGATGCCCGCGATATGGCGCTGCTCGAACGTCAGCGCGATGCCCGCGACCATCAGGCCGACCATCAGCATCTCGTTGTGCACGCCGCCCATCAGATGAATGATCACCAGCGGGTTGAGAGCGCAGACCCACAGCGCGATAGGCACATTCGCGCCGAGATGGCGCGCTATCCGCGGCGTCGCCCAGATCAGCAACGCCAGCCCGGGCAGCATGCACAGACGCAGCAGCATCGTTCCGACGATCACGTGGTTGCCGACCAGCATCGTCACCAACCTGGCGATCATGATGAAGGCTGGGCCGTATGGGGCCGTGGTGATCGTCCAGATCGGACTGACGTTGTCCAGCAACGGATTCGGATTGTCGATCGGCCCGACAGCGTACGGGTCCAGTCCGTCGCGCAGTAGCGCACCCTGCGCCAGATACGAGTAGGTGTCGCGGCTGAACAGGGGCACCGACAGCAACAGCGGTGCCAGCCAGAAACCGGTGGTGGCCACCATCGTGTATTCGCCCGCCTGGCCGGCAAGAGCGCGCCGGCCCAGCCATAGCCACGCACTGAGCATCAACGTGACGCCGATCCACAGCAGCACCGACGACAGCACCAGCCCGTGGCCGTAACGCAACCAGGACAGGTGCAGCGACTCGAGCAGCGGGTCGTGCTGCTTGGTGCTGCCCGCGCCCAGGCCGCCCGCGGTGATCAGCACCGCGCCCAGGCAGCCGAGCAGGGCCGGGCGGCCCTGCTCGGTGGTCGCGAACTGCCGCAGCCGCGCCAACGGTTGCGGCGCAGCGTCGGCTGCGGTCGGAGTGGGGGCAGATGTCGGAATGGACATGGCGTCAGGCGGATCGGTTGGCGGCGAGTTGGGCAAGCTCGGAGAGACCCGTCTTGGCCGCGGCGTGGATAGGTGCGTCGGCCAACACGTCGAGCGCCCGGCCGGTCAAGTCGGCGATCTGGGCCTCGACCGCAGCCAGTGCGCCGACGCGTTCGATCACGTCGCAGAGTTCGCGCGCCTGCCCGTCACTCAGGTCGGTGCCAACCGAGGCTCGTAACAGCTTGGCGGCAGCCGAATCTGATGCATCCGCCAACTCCAGGGCGGTGGCCAACAGGACGGTGCGCTTGCCGGATCGCAGGTCGTCGCCGGAGGGCTTGCCGGTGACGGCCGGATCGCCGAACACCCCCAGCACGTCGTCGCGCAGCTGAAATGCGATGCCCAGGTTGTTGCCGAACTCGTGGAACCTCGCGTGCACGTCGGGCCGGTCGGCAGCGGCCGCGGCGCCCAACTGCAGCGGACGCGACACCGTGTAGGAGGCCGTCTTGTAGGTGTTGACGGCCATCGCCGAGGCGATCGACTCGGCGGCACTGGCCTCGCCGACGATGTCGAGGTATTGGCCGCCGAGCACTTCGGTGCGGATGTCGGCCCACACGCGTCGCACCCGGTCGCGGGCATCGTCGGGCAGGTCGACGCCCGCCACCATATCGTCCGCCCACACCAGCGCCAGGTCTCCGACCAGGATCGCCGCCGAGATCCCGAATTGGTCCGCGGACCCGCGCCACTGCCGGTCGCGGTGCATCTCGGCGAATCGAATGTGTGTGGTCGGCCGACCCCGCCGCGTCGCCGAGCTGTCGATCACGTCATCGTGCACGAGCGCCGAGGCGTGCAACAGCTCGAGCGCGGAGAACAGCATCAGCACCGGGGCGTCGGCGTCGTGATCGGACACCGCACGCCAGCCCCAGTAGGCGAACGCCGGGCGCAGCCGCTTGCCGCCGCTGAGGACGAACTCTTCCAGGCCGGTGATCAGGTCGGTGTAGTCGCGGCCGATGTATGCGGCCGCGTCGCGGCGGTCGCGCAGGTACCGCCGCAGCTGTTGGGTGACGGCGTCGGCGAGCTCGACAGTTGCCGCTGCTTCTACGCTCAGCGCGACACCTCTTTCTCCAGCCCCTGTGGTGTTGGCCCGCCAAGTGTATTCGGCGCGAGAATCTCCAGCGGGTTGTGCCGGGCTCGGGTCTGTCCAGGCGGCTCGGCGGCAGTGGCTTCGACGACCTCGATTTCTGCCACCTATGCTGTCGGGTGCATTCCGATCACGATGTTCGCGGCACCTGGCCTGCTGCGGCGGGGGACCGGTCGTTTGATGAGGAGTAGCTCGTTGACCTTCAACACCATCGCACTTGAGTTGGTGCCGCCGAATATCGACCGCGGTGCTGAGCAGGCGGTCGAAGAGGCTCGCAAAGTGGTGCAGCTCGCGGCGAGCTCCGGCATCGGAGGCCGGATCGGCCACGTGATGATGCCCGGGTTGATCGAAGAAGACGACGATCGGCCCATCGAGATGAAGCCGAAGATGGACGTGCAGGACTTCTGGTCGGCGATCAAGCCCGAGCTGCCCGGTGTGCGCGGATTATGCAGCCAGGTGACCGCTTTCATGGACGAGTCGTCGCTGCGTCAGCGGCTCGGTGATCTCGTCGGTTCCGGCATTGACGGCATCGTATTCGTCGGCGTGCCAAGGACTATGACCGATGGCGAGGGCTCCGGGGTTGCGCCGACCGAGGCCCTGTCGATCTATCAGCCGCTGGTGGCCAACCGCGGCGTCATCCTGATTCCCACCCGCGAGGGCGAAGAGGGTCGGCTGAACTTCAAGTGCGACAAGGGTGCAACGTTCGCGCAGACCCAATTGCTGTATTCCGATGCGATCGTGGGCTTTCTGACCGAGTTCGCCAAGAACACCGATCACCGACCGGAGATCCTGCTGTCGTTCGGGTTCGTCCCGACCGTCGAAGACAGGGTCGGCTTCATCAACTGGCTCATCCAGGATCCCGGTAACCCCACCGTTGCCGACGAGCAGGCGTTCGTCGCGACATTGGCGAAGACCGAACCCGCGCACCGGCGTACGCAGTTCCTCGACCTGTACAAGCGGGTGATCGACGGTGTCGTCGATCTGGGCTTTCCACTGAGCGTCCATCTCGAGGCCACCTACGGCAATTCCGCGCCGGCGTTTGAGACCTTCGCCGCGATGCTGGAGTACTGGTCGCCGACGAACTGACTGCCCCCGCTCAGCTGGACGGCGGGTCGCTGGGCTCGGCCACCCGCGGTGAGCGATCCCGGCTGTACCAGGCCAGCAGCCCCACCACGGCGGCCACCGCCAGCGACGACAGCGTCAGCCACATCGCCGCACCGGTGAACGAGCGGGTGCTCGGGTCGGTGTAGCGGGCTTGGGCCGTCAGCGTGCTCACCACGCCCGGCTTGAGCTTCCACTGCACGGTCTCCGGGTCGACGCGGTCGCCGTTGGTCGAGGTCACAGAACCGGGGAAGGCGACGGTCAGCTCGGCGTCGGCGTCGGGATCGGTCAGTGACGTCAGGTCGGCGCGGCCTTCCAGGATCACCAGGTCGCCGGCCCGGCGCAGCGACAGGTTCATCCCCTGCGCGTCGGAGTTCATGTGCGCCAACTCGGGCAACTCAGCGAATGTCAGATCGGAAAAGGTGGCCTGGGAACCGACATAGCCGTCGCGGTCGTACTTCGACACCGCGATCTTCTGGCTGAACGCCAGGTTCGGGTCGAGCTGTGGGCCATTGTCTTTGTCGTTGCGCGGCTTGGCCGCCGCGATGATGTCTCCGGACACCAGGTCGTCGGGGGAGATGGTGATCGACGCCTTGACCCGGACGCATCCGGCGAGGACGGGTATCGCGACCAGCAGCATCGTCAGCGCGATGAGGCGCCGGCCTCCCACTTGCGCTGTGAGGTTCCGGAACGGGAGCTGTATACCGCTGGCGCGCACCCGGTCATCGTGCCAGACGGCGACGAGAGCTGGGCAATTACAGCGGTAGCTGCCGGCCCAGAATGGCGAATGCCCGTGGGTCACCGGTGAAGTGGTAGCCGCGGATGACGTCGTGGAAGCCCAGTCGTCGGTAGAGCCGCCACGCCCGATTGGCCTCGCCGTTGGTCTCCGGCGTCGACAGCAGGACGTTGGCCTCGCTGCGCTCGGCGAGCAGCCGGCGGGCGAGCGCCTCGCCGAGGCCCCGGCCCTGCGCCCGGGGGTGAATGTGCAACTCGGTCAGCTCGAAATAGCTGGTCATCAGCTTCGCGATCTCGGGGCCGGGGAAGCCGCTGCGCTCCAGGCCGGCCATCACCTGCTGCTGCCACCACTGGTCGGGAGCGCCGCAGTAGCCGTAGGCGACACCCTGCAGCGGCGCGTCGCTCAATTCGGCCGACGACGGGGTTTCGCCGGTCGGCGCGTCGACCTCGACGGCCGCCACGGCCTGCCAGCCGCGTCGCCGGGTGTGCTCCAGCCACATCGCGGCGCGCTGGTTCTCCGTCCCGCGTGGATACCGCATCGCGTCGACGTAAACACCCAAGGCGTCTGCCAGCCTGCGCTGCATATCCTGCGGCGGCAGATTGATGAGGAATGTCGCCAAGGTGCGGTCTCCTCGCCGGTGGTCCCGTGTGATGCTGTCATCCCATTATCGGGCGCGGCGCCGGAACGTTGATCGCCGACCGGTCGCTATTACAATCAGCACGCGAAGCGGTGGTAAGGCGCTGATAGACCTCGTATCATTCTTATTAGTTGCCCTCGTGGCGGGCATCGACGTGCTATCCGTATTAACGTGCAAGGTTTTCGGCAAGGAGGGACGAATGCCACTCTCCGATCATGAGCAGCGGATGCTCGACCAGATCGAGAGCGCTCTCTACGCTGAAGACCCCAAATTCGCCTCGAGTGTGCGCGGCGGCGGCTTGCGTGCGCCGACGGCGCGGCGACGGTTGCAGGGCGCAGGACTGTTTCTGCTCGGACTTGCGATGCTGATCTGCGGAGTGCCCTTCAAAACAGTGTGGGCCGGACCCTTTCCGATCCTGTCCGTCGTGGGCTTCGTGGTGATGTTCCTCGGCGTGGTGTTCGCCATCACCGCTCCGCGACTCCCCGGCCGGGGAGAACGCCCCGGCGCCTCGCCTGCCGCGCGCCAGCGCCGAGGCAAGGGCCCCAGCGGATCGTTCACCAGCAGGATGGAAGACCGGTTCCGCCGCCGCTTCGAGGAATAGGCCTCACGACGATCAAAAAGGGCAGCCACTGGCTGCCCTTTTTTGTGCCTGCGTGAGCCCGGTGCGACGCGCCGCGGCCACCCACGCGCGGCCGGGCGACAGCGGCGCGCGGTGAAATTGACCCACTACGCCCCACTGGGAAGCTAATTCCCAGCTCAGCAGCCATCTTTGGCACGTAAGCCCACATGCTCGGGCGTCCGCTGCCTTCGTTAAGGTGGCCGAGATCCTGCTGAAACGACACCAAGCGGTGACATTCGTATCGTTAAATGGAGCGCAGTGGGGGGTTGTGGGGTATGGTGGGCGAAGTCGAAAGGCGTGGAGGTGGCCAGATGTTTCTCGGCACCTACACACCCAAACTCGACGACAAAGGGCGGCTCACATTGCCCGCCAAGTTCCGCGACGCGCTGGCAGGAGGGCTGATGGTGACCAAGAGCCAAGACCACAGCCTGGCTGTCTACCCGCGAGCGGAATTCGAGCAACTCGCCCGCCGGGCCAGCAAGGCGTCGCGCAGCAATCCGGATGCGCGCGCGTTCCTGCGGAACCTGGCCGCGGGCACCGACGAGCAACATCCCGACGCTCAGGGCCGAATAACTCTGTCGGCCGACCACCGTCGCTACGCGCAGCTGTCCAAGGACTGCGTGGTGATCGGATCGGTTGACTACCTAGAGATCTGGGATGCACAGGCCTGGCAGGAATACCAAGAAACCCACGAAGAGAACTTCTCCGCGGCCAGCGATGAAGCACTCGGCGACATTATTTGAGGCGCGTGCCCGTGCATGGTGGCCTCTGTCCGAACCGACCCTGACGTACTTCCCCAACGCCAGGTTCGCGCAATCGGACAGGGACCTCGATGCAAGGGCCGCCGGCTTGCACATCCGCATGAACTGCCCAGCCGCCCAACAATTCTCACGTCAAGAGGGTGTTTTCGTGCCTGACGTCACTGGCGGTTTCGGCCACGTCCCTGTACTGCTCGACCGCTGCTTCGCCTTGCTGCGCCCCGCGTTGACGCGGCACCATCCCGATGGAACAGGGGCGGTGCTCATCGATGCGACCATCGGCGCCGGCGGGCACGCCGAACGATTCCTCGCCGATTTACCCGGGTTGCGCCTCATCGGCATCGACCGCGACCCGACCGCGCTGGACATCGTCCGCGCACGTCTCGAGCGTTTCGCCGACCGGCTGACGCTGGTGCAGACCCGCTACGACGGGATCGACGCAGCGTTGGCGGAATCAGGCTATGGCTCAACCGAATCCGTGGACGGCATCCTCTTCGATCTCGGTGTCTCGTCTATGCAGCTCGATCGTGCCGAACGAGGCTTCTCCTATTCACAAGATGCGCCGCTCGACATGCGAATGGACCCCACGTCGGCATTGACCGCAGCCGACATCGTCAACAACTACGACGAGGGCGCATTGACCGACATCCTGCGTCGCTTCGGCGAAGAGCGGTTGGCCCGCCGCATCGCCACCCACATTGTCCGCCGCCGCGCCCGCAGCCCCTTCAGCTCGACCGCCGAGCTGGTTGAGCTTGTCTACCAAGCTGTTCCGGCGCCGGCCCGGCGCACCGGCGGACATCCGGCCAAGCGGACGTTCCAGGCGTTGCGCATCGCGGTCAACAGCGAGCTGGAGGCTCTCAGCGGCGCGCTGCCCGCGGCGCTGGACGCGCTGGCCGTCGGCGGGCGAGTCGTGGTGATGGCGTACCAGTCGCTGGAAGACCGCATCGTCAAACGGACGTTCGCCGCCGCCACCGCGTCTGGGACACCGTCGGATCTGCCCGTCGAACTGCCCGGCCACGCACCGCGATTCGCATTACTGACGCGTGGCGCCGAACGCGCCGACGACGCCGAGATCGAGCAGAACCCGCGCAGCGCCGCGGTGCGATTACGCGCCATCGAACGTGTGCAATCCAAGTCAGAGGCAGCGAGGAAGGGAGGCTCATGAAAGCCAAGCGCGAAGCGCAACCGCCTCGTGGTGACGATCGGCGTCGCGAGCAGAACAACCCGTCCCGCAAGGCGGGGCGCCGGGTAGCTGAGCCCGCACCTGCCCGTCGTAGCCGTCCGCGCTCCGGGAAGGCCACCGCGCCCGCTCGCGAACCGCGGATCGCGCGATCTGCGCCGCAGACCTCGCCGGTTTCGCGGCCCGTCGACCGGCCGGCCCGGCCGAAGAGTGCGGGTCAGGCCAAGGCGCGGGCGAAAGCACGGAAAGCCAAGAAGCCCAGAGTTGTTCGGCCACCGCTGCGGGAGCGGCTGCTCACTCGGCTGGCGTCGATCGATCTGCGGCCGCACACCCTGGCGGCGAAGGTCCCATTCGTGGTCTTGGTGATCGGTTCGCTCGGCGCCGGCCTGGCTCTGACCCTGTGGCTGTCCACGGACGCGGCGGAGCGCTCCTATCAGCTCGGTAGCGCCCGGCAGCGGACCGAACTGCTGCAGCAGCAGAAGGAAGCGCTCGAACGGGATGTGCAGGAAGCCCAGGCCGCGCCGACTCTGGCTGAGGCCGCTCGCGGACTCGGGATGATTCCGACACGAGACACCGCCCATTTGGTGAAAGACCCTGCGGGCAATTGGGTGGTCGTCGGCACCCCGAAGCCGGCTCAGGGCGTTCCGCCGCCCCCGCTGAACACCAAACTGCCCGACGAGAAGCCGGTCCCGCCCGCTGCCAGGCCGGGAAACCCGGTAGAGGTGCCGACCGTGGTCTTGCCCGGAGGCGGTGCTCCGCCGGTCTCGCTCGCACCCGGTCCTGACGTCATGGTCCGCACGCCCGACGGCGCGACCACGGTGGGTCCGCAGCACTTGCCCGCACCCGACGCCCCGCTCCCTATGCCCGGCGCCGGACCGGCACCTGTGCCGGGACTACAGATCGCCCCCGGACCGGTTCCGGTCGCCCCGCTGCCACCGGCCGTGGTGCCCGCGCTGCCGGCGCCTGTTATCCCGGTCGTGCCTGCGCCGCCGACTGGACCTGTGCCGCCGCCCGCGGTCGGCGTGCCGGGCGTACCGCATCACCTCGCGCCCGTTGCCCCGCTCAACGGTGAGCAGTTCGGCCCGCTGACCGTCACCACGCCTGGTGCCGCGCGGTGAGCCGCGCCGACCGGTCGGTCAAGCGTCCTAGTCCGTCTCGCAAGCCCAAAGCGCAGGCCACAGCGAATCCGTCTGCCCATTCGGCGCGCGAACGTCGAACCCGCCAGGCGGTGGACGTCGGCAGCCGCGGTGCATCATTCGTCTTCCGGCACCGAGTCGGTAACGGGGTCATCTTCCTGGCGTTGTTGGTGGCCGGCGCCCAGCTGTTCTACCTGCAGGTGCCGCGGGCTTCCGGACTGCGCGCGGAGGCCGCAGGACAGCTCAAGGTCACCGATGTCGAAAAGGCGGTGCGGGGCAGCATCATTGACCGCAACAACAATCAACTCGCGTTCACCATCGAGGCCCGGGCGCTGACCTTCCAGCCCCGGCGCATCCAGAAGCAACTGGCCGACGCCAAACAGAAAAACGCCAAAGCCCCCGACCCGCAGCAGCGACTGAAGGACATCGCCAAAGAGGTCGCGCTTCGGCTGAATAACAAGCCGGACAAAGCCACCCTGCTCAAGAAGCTGCGCAGTGACGAGACGTTCGTCTACCTCGCCCGTGCCGTCGACCCCGCCGTCGCCACCGCGATCACCACGAAATTCCCGGAGATCGGGGCCGAACGTCAAGACCTGCGTCAGTACCCCGGCGGGTCACTGGCGGCCAACGTCGTCGGCGGAATCGACTGGGACGGACACGGTCTGCTCGGCCTCGAGGAATCGATGGACGCCGAATTGGCCGGCACCGATGGGTCGGTCACCTACGACCGCGGTTCGGACGGCGTGGTGATCCCCGGCAGCTACCGAAACCAGCATCGCGCGGCCAACGGCTCAACGGTCCAGCTCACCATCGACGACGACATCCAGTTCTACGTGCAGCAGCAGGTCCAGCAGGCGAAAAACCTTTCCGGGGCGCGCAATGTCTCCGCAGTCGTGCTGGACGCCAAGACCGGTGAAGTGCTGGCCATGTCCAACGACAACACCTTCGACCCGTCCCAGGACATCGGGCGTCAGGGCAACAAGCAGCTCGGTGACCTGCCGGTGTCGTCGCCGTTCGAGCCCGGGTCGGTGAACAAGGTCATCACCGCCTCGTCGGTGATCGAGTACGGACTGAGCAATCCCGATGAAGTGCTGCAGGTTCCGGGCATGATCAACATGGGTGGCGTCACGGTGCATGACGCGTGGGTCCACGGTGTTGCGCCGTACACGACCACCGGCGTGTTCGGAAAGTCCTCCAACGTCGGCACGCTGATGCTGGCGCAGCGCGTCGGGCCACAGCGCTGGTATGAGATGTCGCGCAAATTCGGCCTGGGCCAGCGCACCGGGGTCGGACTGCCCGGTGAGAGCGCCGGTCTGGTGCCGCCGATCGACCAGTGGTCAGGCAGCACGTTCTCCAACTTGCCGATCGGCCAGGGCCTTTCGATGACCTTGCTGCAGATGACCGGGATGTACCAGGCGATCGCCAACGACGGGGTGCGGATGCCGCCGCGGATCATCAAGTCCACCGTCGGACCGGACGGCGCCCGCACCGAGGAGCCGCGGCCAGACGGCGTCCGGGTGGTATCGCCGGAGACCGCGCGGACCGTGCGGAACATGTTGCGCGCTGTCGTGCAGCGTGATCCGATGGGCACCCAGCAAGGCACCGGGCCCGCGGCGGCGGTCGAGGGCTACCAGATCGCCGGCAAGACCGGCACCGCGCAGCAGATCAACCCAGCGTGCGGCTGCTACTACGACAACGTCTACTGGATCACCTTCGCCGGCATGGCCACCACCGACGATCCGCGTTATGTCATCGGCGTCATGATGGACAACCCGTCGAAGAACGCCGACGGGACTCCAGGGCACTCGGCGGCTCCGTTGTTCCACAACATCGCCGGCTGGCTGCTGCAGCGCGGGAACGTCCCGCTGTCGCCCGATCCCGGTCCGCGGTTGTTGTTGCAGGCGTCCTGATATCAGCTGGTGCTGTAGGCCCAGTAGTCATACGTGCCGGGCACCGGACACAGATCCTGGTACGCGGCCAGGACGAACTGTCCCGCTTGGTCGGTGGTCAGCTGTGGATGGTCTCGCACGAAGCCCGCGGCCACTCGACTAGCCACGGCGCGCTGATCGGGGGTGACGGAACCGACCGTGGCGATCTCGTCGGTGACGGCGGCGTTGCCAGGATTCCACAGTGCTCCGCACACGTCATAGCCGTCGGCCAGCATGGCTGGATCCGTTCCGGTGATGCCCGCGGCCCGCACGGTGGCCAAAAAATCTTGCGGCACCGCGCCAGCCGGCGCGGCCAAACCTATGGACATGACGGCTCCAGCGGCGCCGAACAGGACTTTTCCGATCATGGGGGATCCTTTGTTTGTCTGCTGTTCACTTTACGAACACCTTTAGTTTAGATTATGGATACCTCAACTTAAGGTTTCCTGTGTGCCCGGTGGCGTCTTGTTGCGGCGATGCGTCTCGGTTCGCAGCGGCGGAACGCACCTCCACCAGCGGATCCACGGCGCAGGGGGGTGAAATTTCCGGCGCAGCTGTGCCGGCGCATCGGCGGGTTCGTTGCGCTGGCCAGCGACGACAGGCCCGCTGAGGGTGTCAAAACCGGCGGTAACGGTTACATCTGCGGAGTGACAACACAGGCCGGCGCGGTCGTCGTCGTTCCCGCGCACAACGAATTCGCGGCGTTATCCCGAAGCATTGGAGCGATCCGAACGGCCGCGATTGCTGTCGCGGTGCCCACCACGGTCGTCGTGGTCCTCGACGCGTGTGACGACGGGAGCGCAGATCTTGCCGGGCATTTCGGCCCGGATGTCCACTTCGTCGCGGTCGATGAGCGCAATGTCGGCGCTGCGCGTGCGGCCGGCTTCCGCTACGCGACGTCAGAACTCGACGGCGTGGGCCAGCGGACCTGGTATGCCACCACGGATGCCGACACCGAAGTGGGTCAAGATTGGCTGGTACGCCAGATCGGCAGCTCGGCGGACATGGTCTTGGGCCTCGTGCGGGTGGGGCAGTGGCGCAACCATTCCCGGGAAGTCGCTGAACTCTACGAGGCGCGCTACCGCGCCGAGGCACCGCTTCAGCAGCACATTCACGGCGCCAACATGGGATTTCGGTCCGAGGCGTACTGGCGTGTCGGCGGGTTCGCCGCGCTGGCCAGCGGTGAAGACGTCGACCTGGTGAGGCGTTTTCGGGCCGCCGGGTTCCACGTTCAATCCGACGATCAGCTGTGGGTCACCACGTCGGACCGTCGGCGCGGACGGGCTCCCGGTGGCTTTGCCGATCACCTTGCGGAAGTCTCGCAAGAGGTTGCCGCTGACAGGGCGGAAGAGGTGTCGTGACCGCGCCGCTGGTGCTGGAGTGGCTGCGTGCCGGCCGACTTCAGCTCCCGTTGCCTGGTTCGGGCGAAACCGCGCAGCGCTGGCGCCGGCTTGCTCAGTTGGCCGAAATCGACATCGTGGCAGGACGGTTGGCGGAGGCGCATACCGACGCGGCTGCCATCCTGGCCGAGCTCGGCGGCCCGTTACCGAGCGCCGGGGAGCTCTGGGGCGTATGGGCTGCTGAAGCCCCCGACGCGATCGTGACCGTCCACGGCGCGGGTGACGCGCTCGTTCTCGACGGCGTCAAGGCTTGGTGCTCGGGCGCCGGACTGTGCACGCACGCGCTGGTCACCGCTCGACTCGGCGACGGGCGACGTGGGCTGTTCGCAGTCGATCTGGGCGGTGGCGCGGTGCGGCCGCTGGAGCGCACCTGGCGTAATGCCGGCATGGCCGACAGTGACACGAGGTCGGTGGAATTCGTTGCTGCGCCTGCGGTTCCGGTCGGCAGTCCGGGCGACTACCTGAGTCGGCCGGGCTTCTGGTTCGGTGCCATCGGCGTGGCGGCATGCTGGTTGGGTGGTGCCCGAGCGGTCGTTGCGCCGCTCTACCAGCGCGTGGCCGAAGGCTCGGTCGACGATCATCTGCTGGCCCACCTGGGCGCGGTGGACGCCGCGATCACCGCGGCCGACGCGGCGTTGGCTGTGACCGCGGGGCACGTCGACGCAGACCCGTGCGATCGGTCAGGGTTGGCGGAACTGAGGGCCCGACGCGTGCGCGCCATCGTCGAGAAGGCAGCAGACGAGGCGCTGATCCGGACGGACCGGGCGCTGGGACCGGGGCCGTTGTGCCTCGACGAACGACACGCTCACGCCGTCGCGGATCTGAGCGTCTACGTCAGACAGAGCCACGCCGAGCGCGACCTCGCCGTCCTGGGTTCACTCGCCGCTGCGGGGCACGCCGTCTCGTAGTTCCCCGCGGGTCGCACATCGTCGGCTGGGTAGTGTCATGGCCGATCGAGCAGTCCGTTTAGCCAGGATGGGAGTGATGACGGTGCCCGCTGCGCTGCGTCCTTCCACCATTGCGGGCGTGCGGCTGTCGACGCTGGCGGCTCAGCTGGGCGCGGTTCCCACCGAGGGGCCGGACGTCCGCATCACCGGTGTCACGTTGCGCGCCCAGGACGTGCAGCCGGGAGACCTGTTCGCCGCGTTGCCGGGCGCATCCACCCACGGTGTCCGGTTTTACCGGGACGCGCTCGACGGCGGTGCCGTCGCGGTGCTCACCGATGCGGCCGGGCTGGCGGAGCTGGCCGGCGACACCGGTGCGGTCCCGATGCTGGTGCATCCCCACCCCCGCAGCGTGCTGGGCGAACTGGCCGCGACCGTGTACGGGCGGCCCTCGGAACACTTGACTGTCATCGGCGTCACCGGCACGTCGGGCAAGACCACGACGACCTATCTGATCGAGGCCGGGCTGCGGTCGGCCGGTCGGGCCGTCGGCCTGATCGGGACCGTCGGTCTGCGCATCGACGGGGCCGACATCCCGAGCACGCTGACCACGCCGGAGGCGCCCGCGCTCCAGGCGCTGCTCGCGGCGATGGCCGAGCGCGGCGTCGACACCGTGGTGATGGAGGTGTCCAGTCATGCGCTGACGCTGGGCCGGGTCGACGGGATTCACTTCGCGGTCGGCGGATTCACCAACCTGTCCCGCGACCACCTCGACTTCCACCTGACCATGCGGGAGTACTTCGAGGCCAAGGCCCGGCTGTTCGACCCCGGTTCGCCGCTGCACGCCCGCCGCTCGGTGGTCTGCGTCGACGACGACGCGGGCCGTGCGATGGCCAACCGCGCCGAATCCGCGACCACGGTCAGCACGCAGGGCCGGCCCGCGGATTGGCGCGCCGACCACGTCACCGCCGACGCCGGTGCCCAGGAGTTCACCGCGGTCGACCCGGCCGGAGTTCGGCACCGCATGAGGATAGCGCTGCCAGGTGCCTACAACATTGCCAATTGTCTTGTCGCACTGGCTGTTCTGGATGCCGTCGGGGTATCTCCCGAGCAGGCGTCGAAGGGGTTGCGCGGCACGCAGGTTCCCGGCCGGCTGGAGCGGATCGATCGCGGCCAGGACTTCCTCGCGCTGGTCGACTACGCGCACAAGCCGGGCGCACTGCAGGAGGTGCTGCGCTCGGTGCGCCGCCCGGGCGGTCGGCTCGTGGTGGTGTTCGGTGCCGGCGGCGATCGCGACGCGGGCAAACGCGCACCGATGGGGCGGGTCGCCGCCGAACTGGCCGACTTGGTGGTCGTGACCGATGACAATCCCCGCAGCGAGGACCCGGCGGCGATCCGCCGCGAAATACTCGCCGGCGCAGCCGAAGTCGGCCCTGCCACCCACGTCGTCGAGATCGGCGACCGCCGACAGGCCATCGAGCACGCGGTGGCCTGGGCCGCCGCCGGCGACGTGGTGGTGATCGCGGGCAAGGGCCACGAGACCGGCCAGACCCGCGACGGGCAGACCCACCCGTTCGACGACCGGATCGAGCTCGCCACCGCGATCGAGGCGCGGCTCACATGATCGCCCTCACCGTCGCGCAGATCGCCGACATCGTCGGCGGCGAATTGGCTGACATCTCCCCTGCGGACGCGGCGCGCCTTCTCGTCACCGGAACGGTCGAATTCGACTCTCGCACAGTGTCTTCCGGCGGGCTGTTCCTCGCGCTGCCCGGAGCCCGGGCTGACGGCCACGACCACGCCGCCGCGGCGGTGGCCGCCGGAGCCGCCGCGGTACTGGCCGCCCGGCCGGTCGGGGTGCCCGCGATCGTCGTCACTCCGCACGTCGCAGCAAGCGGCGCCGGTGTTCTCGAACACGACACCGACGGGTCCGGCGCTGCAGTGCTGGCGGCGCTGGCCACGCTGGCCGCCGCGGTGGCCGCCGAACTGGTGGCCGGGGGACTGACCATCATCGGCGTCACCGGGTCGTCGGGTAAGACGTCGACCAAAGACCTGCTGGCCGCCGTGCTCGCGCCGCTCGGCGAGGTGGTCGCGCCACCCGGCTCGTTCAACAACGAACTCGGCCACCCGTGGACCGTGCTGCGCGCCACCGCCGACACCGACTATCTGATTTTGGAACTGTCCGCCCGCCATCCCGGCAACATCGCCGCGCTGGCCGCCATCGCGCCGCCGGCCATCGGGGTGGTGCTCAACGTCGGCACCGCGCACCTGGGTGAATTCGGCTCGCGCGAAGCCATCGCCAAAACCAAATCTGAACTACCGCAAGCTGTTCCGCGGTCCGGGGTGGTCGTGCTCAATGCCGACGACCCGGCGGTGGCCGCGATGGCCGAGGTGACCGCGGCCCGGGTGGTGCGGGTCAGCAGACGAGACCACGCCGACGTCTGGGCCGGTCCGGTGACGCTCGACGAGCTGGCCAGGCCGCAGTTCGCCCTGCATTCAGCCGACGGCGTCGTGGACGTCACGCTGGCCGTGCACGGCGACCACCAGGTCGGCAACGCGCTGTGCGCGGCCGCCGTCGCGCTGGAATGCGGCGCGACCCTCGAGCAAGTCGCCACCGCACTGGCCGACGCAGGACCGGTCTCGGGCCACCGGATGCGGGTCAGCACCCGCGCCGACGGTGTGACGGTCATCGACGACGCCTACAACGCCAACCCGGACTCGATGCGGGCCGGGCTGCAGGCGCTGGCCTGGATTTCGGCCGCAGGCGGGGTCGGCGCCGCCGGAAAGCGCCGGAGCTGGGCGGTGCTGGGCGAGATGGCCGAACTCGGCGACGACGCGATATCCGAGCATGACCGCGTCGGTCGGCTGGCGGTGCGATTAGATGTGTCTCGACTCATTGTTGTCGGAACGGGGAGGTCTATGAGCGCCATGCACCACGGGGCGGTCATGGAGGGGGCACGGGGTGTGCAGGAAGAACCCGACGTTGCCACCGCGGCCGACGCCGACGCCGCCCTGGCCTTGCTGCGAGCTGAGCTGCAGCCCGGGGACGTGGTGCTGGTCAAAGCCTCCAACGCCGCAGGCCTGGGGGCGTTGGCCGACGCGCTGGTCGCTGACAGGCGGGGCGATACCCGATGATCGACATCCTCATCGCCGTCGGCATCTCGCTGGCGGTGTCGATCCTGCTGACCCCGATGCTGATCCGGCTGTTCAACCGGCAGGGCTTCGGCCAGGAGATCCGCGAGGACGGCCCGCCGAGTCACAAGACCAAACGCGGGACCCCGTCGATGGGCGGCGTGGCGATCCTGGCCGGCATCTGGGCGGGCTACCTCGGCACCCACCTGGCCGGTCTGGCGTTCAACGGCGAAGGCCCGTCGGCGTCCGGGCTGCTCGTGCTGTTCCTGGCCACCACGCTGGGCGCCGTCGGCTTCGTCGACGACCTGATCAAGATCCGCCGGGCCCGCAACTTGGGTCTCAACAAGACCGCGAAGACCCTCGGCCAGATCACCGCCGCCGTCTTGGTGGGAATCCTCGTCCTGCAGTTCCGCAACGACGCCGGCTTGACGCCGGGAACCTCCGACCTGTCCTATGTGCGCGAAATCGCCACCGTCACACTGGCTCCCGCGCTCTTCGTGTTGTTCTGCGTGGTCGTCGTCAGCGCCTGGTCCAACGCGGTCAACTTCACCGACGGCCTGGACGGCCTGGCAGCCGGATCGATGGCGATGGTCACCGCCGCCTATGTGCTGATCACGTTCTGGCAATACCGCAACGCGTGCGCGACGGCGCCGGGGCTGGGTTGCTACAACGTGCGCGACCCGCTGGACCTGGCGATCATCGCGGCGGCGACGGCGGGCGCCTGCATTGGTTTCCTGTGGTGGAACGCCGCACCGGCCAAGATCTTCATGGGCGACACCGGATCGCTGGCGCTGGGCGGCATCATCGCCGGCATCTCGGTGACCAGCCGCACCGAGATCCTCGCGGTGGTGCTCGGGTCGCTGTTCGTCGCCGAAATCGTCTCGGTGGTGATCCAGATCCTGGCGTTTCGCACCACCGGTCGGCGGGTGTTCCGGATGGCGCCGTTCCATCATCATTTCGAGTTGGTCGGCTGGGCCGAGACGACCGTGATCATCCGATTCTGGCTGCTCACCGCGATCAGCTGCGGGCTGGGCGTGGCGCTGTTCTACAGCGAGTGGCTGGCCGCCACCGGCGGCGGCTGACGTGACGCCTGCGCTTGGGCCACTGGTCGCGGGAGCGCCGGTCCTGATCGCGGGTGGCAGAGTCACCGGCCGCGCGGTGCTGGCAGCCCTGGCGGAGATCGGCGCGTCGGCCACGGTCTACGACGACGATCCCGCCACCCAGCGGCAACTTGCGGAAGCCGGCACGCCGACCGTCGATTCGGCGACCGCCGTCGACCGCATCGCCGACTACGCCCTCGTCGTCGTCAGCCCGGGATTCCCGCCGACCGCGCCGGTACCCGCCGCCGCGGCGGCCGCCGGCATCCCGATCTGGGGCGACGTCGAGTTGGCGTGGCGGCTCGATGCCGCCGGCCACTACGGACCGCCGCGGCACTGGCTGACGGTCACCGGCACCAACGGCAAGACCACGACCACGTCGATGCTGCAGGCGATGCTCGTCGCCGCCGGCCGCAACAGCCGGCTGTGCGGCAACATCGGCGAACCGGTGCTGGACGTGTTACGCGAGCCCGCCGAGGTGCTGGCTGTCGAGCTGTCCAGCTTTCAGCTGTACTGGGCGCCGTCGCTGCGACCTGCGGCCGGGGTCGTGCTCAACATCGCCGAAGACCACCTGGACTGGCACGGCACCTTCGACGACTACGCCGCCGCGAAGGCCGGCGTGCTGCGTGGCCGGGTGGCGGTGGCGGGATTGGACGACCGGCCCGCGGCTGCGCTGCTGTCGGCCGCCACGGCTCCTGTACGGGTCGGTTTCCGGCTCGGCGAGCCCGCGGCGGGGGAACTCGGCGTGCGCGACGGCATGCTGGTCGACCGGGCTTTCGCCGACGACCTGCCGCTGGCGCCGGTGTCGTCGATCCCGGTGCCGGGTCCGGTGGGCGTGCTCGATGCGCTGGCGGCCGCCGCGCTGGCGCGCAGTGTCGACGTGCCCGCCGACGCGATCGCGGCAGCGCTGTCGTCGTTCCGGGTCGGTAGGCATCGCGCCGAGCGGGTGGCCGTCGTCGATCAGATCAGCTACGTCGACGACTCCAAGGCCACCAACCCGCACGCCGCCGAAGCGTCACTGCTGGCCTACCCACGGGTGGTGTGGATCGCCGGGGGGCTGCTCAAGGGCGCATCGGTGCAGGAGACCGTCGCCAGGGTCGCGTCGAGGCTGGTCGGCGCGGTGCTGATCGGCCAAGACCGGGCGATGGTTGCCCAGGCGTTATCACGACACGCCCCGGATGTGCCGGTCGTACAGGTGGTGGCAAGCGAGGATGTTGTTATGCATGCGACTGCTGAGTCTCCTGTTGCCTATGTGACGCAAGTGGTTCCTTCGTCGGATGAGGCTGTCGGCACTCGCGTGATGAACGCCGCCGTCGCCGCCGCGCGAGAGCTGGCCAGTCCCGGCGACACGGTGCTCCTCGCGCCTGCCGGCGCCTCATTCGACCAGTTCACCGGTTATGCCGACCGCGGCGACGCGTTCGCCGCCGCTGTGCACGCCACACGTCGGTAGCGGCAGGTGAAGATCACGCTGGCCCGGCTGCGACGCCGGGGAACCAAGGCCGACCAGTCGACGGACATCGCGCCGGACACAGCGGACGGCGCGAAGACCACCGCCAAGGCGACGGCCACAGCCTCGGCTGAACCGCGCACCCGGTTCGGGGCCTGGCTGAACCGGCCGATGACGTCGTTTCACCTGATCATCGCGGTCGCCGCGCTGCTGACCACGCTGGGCCTGATCATGGTGCTCTCGGCGTCCGGCGTCCGCTCCTACGACGACGACGGCTCGGCCTGGACGATCTTCGGCCGCCAGGTGCTCTGGACGATCGTCGGGCTCGGCGCGTGCTATCTGGCGCTGCGCTTGCCGGTGCGATTCATGCGCCGTATGGCGTTCACCGGCTTCGCGACGACCATCGCGATGCTGGTGCTGGTGCTGATTCCGGGAATCGGCAAGGAATCCAACGGTTCTCGTGGGTGGTTCGTGATCGCCGGTTTCTCGATGCAGCCCTCGGAGTTGGCCAAGATCGCCTTCGCGATCTGGGGTGCGCACCTGCTGGCCGCGCGACGGATGGAACGCGCCACGTTGCGCGAGATGCTGATTCCGCTGGTGCCGGCGGCGGTCATCGCGCTGGCCCTCATCGTCGCGCAACCCGACCTCGGTCAGACGGTGTCGCTGAGCATCATTCTGCTGGGCCTGCTCTGGTACGCCGGTCTGCCATTGCGGGTGTTCTTGAGTTCGCTGGGCGCCGCGATCGTCGCCGGCGCGATCCTGGCGGTGAGTGCGGGGTATCGCTCCGACCGGGTGCGGTCATGGCTGGACCCCGGTCAAGACCCCCAGGATTCCGGGTATCAGGCCAGGCAGGCGAAGTACGCACTGGCCAACGGCGGGATCTTCGGCGACGGCCTGGGTCAGGGCACCGCCAAATGGAACTACCTGCCCAACGCGCACAACGACTTCATCTTCGCGATCATCGGCGAAGAACTCGGCCTCGTCGGTGCGCTCGGCCTGCTCGCGCTGTTCGGCTTGTTCGCCTACACCGGAATGCGCATCGCGCGCCGCTCGGCCGACCCGTTCCTGCGACTGCTGGCCGCGACCACCACGATGTGGGTGATCGGTCAGTCCTTCATCAACGTCGGTTACGTGATCGGTCTGCTGCCGGTGACCGGTATCCAGCTGCCACTCATCTCTGCCGGTGGAACATCCACGGCGACAACGCTTTTGATGATCGGCATGATGGCGAACGCGGCTCGGCACGAACCCGAGGCGGTCGCCGCGCTCCGCGCCGGACGAGACGACCGGATGAACCGCATCTTGCGGCTGCCGTTGCCGGCGCCGTACACCCCGACTCGGGTCGAGGCGCTGCGTGACCGGTTGCGCAGCCAGCGGCAGCCGGCTAAACCGAGCAAGCCGCAGCGCCCCGCGGACCGCAAACCGGATCGTCGCACCTCCCGGACTGCGAGCAAGGGCCAGGCAGCGGGAAGGCATCATGGAGGCGCACAGCGGCACGCCGGTCAGCATGGTCGGGCCAGAGCTCGCGTACTGGAAGGTCAGCGCTACGGGTGAACGACTCGGTCAACGAGCCAATCGGGGACTCCTCGTTATCGGTTGTGCTCGCGGGAGGCGGCACAGCCGGCCACGTTGAGCCCGCTATGGCCGTCGCCGATGCCCTTGTCGCACTCGATCCCAGCGTCCGCATCACCGCGCTGGGCACCGCACGCGGGTTGGAGACCAAGCTGGTGCCCGAGCGTGGCTACGCGCTCGAGCTGATCACCCCGGTCCCGTTGCCCCGCAAGCCGACCGGCGACCTGGCCCGACTACCGGCGCGGGTACTGCGCGCCGTCCGGCAAACCCGCGCCGTGCTCGACAAGGTCGACGCCGACGTCGTCGTCGGATTCGGCGGATACGTCGCGCTGCCTGCGTATCTGGCGGCCCGCGGAACATTTCGGCGACGGCGGCGGGTGCCGGTCGTGATGCACGAGGCCAATGCCAGCGCCGGACTGGCCAACCGGGTCGGGGCACGCGGCGCGCAACGTGTGCTGTCGGCGGTGCCCGATCCCGGGCTTCCACGCGCCGAGGTGGTGGGCGTGCCGGTTCGGGCTGCGATCACCTCGCTGGACCGCGCTGCGCTGCGGTCGCAGGCGCGTGCGCACTTCGGCTTCGCCGACGACGCCCGGGTGCTGTTGGTGTTCGGCGGCTCGCAGGGCGCGGCATCCATCAACCGCGCGGTCGCCGCGGCCGCAGCCGATCTGGCCGCGGCCGGCGTCGCGGTGCTGCACGCGCACGGCGCCAAGAACACACTCGACCTTCGCGCCCCCGAGGCCGGTGATCCGCCGTACGTGGCGGTGCCGTACCTGAGCCGGATGGACCTGGCCTACGCCGCCGCCGACGTGGCGATCTGCCGCTCCGGGGCGATGACGGTCGCCGAAGTGACCGCCGTCGGCCTGCCCGCGATCTACGTGCCGTTGCCGATCGGCAACGGCGAGCAGCGGCTCAACGCGCTGCCGGTGGTCGACGCCGGCGGCGGCATGGTGGTCGCCGACGCCGACCTGACGCCCGGCTTCGTGGCCGACCAGGTGGCGGCTCTGCTCAACGACGCGCCGCGGCTGGCTGCGATGACCAAGGCTGCGGCGCTGGTCGGCCACCCCGAGGCGGCGCGGCAGGTGGCCCAGGTTGCGCTGGACGTCGCGCGGGCAGGCCGCAGATGACGCCGCCGATGAACGCCTCGCCGCTGCCCCCCGAACTGCAGCGGGTGCACATGGTCGGCATCGGGGGAGCGGGCATGTCCGGAATCGCCCGCATCCTGCTGGACCGCGGTGGCCAGGTGTCGGGGTCGGACGCCAAGGAGTCGCGCGGTGTGCGCGCGCTGCGTGCCCGGGGTGCGCAGATCCGGATCGGTCACGACGCGTCGGCGCTGGATCTGCTGCCCGGTGGGGCGACCGCGGTCATCACCACGCATGCCGCCATCCCGAAAACCAACCCCGAACTCGTCGAAGCGCGTCGCCGCGGGATCCCGGTGGTGTTGCGGCCCGCGGTGCTGGCCAAGCTGATGGACGGGCGCACCACGCTGATGGTGACCGGCACACACGGCAAGACGACGACGACGTCGATGCTGATCGTGGCCTTGCAGCGGTGCGGTATGGATCCGTCGTTCGCCGTCGGCGGTGAGTTGGGCGAGGCCGGCACCAACGCCCACCACGGCAGCGGCGAGTACTTCGTCGCCGAGGCCGACGAGAGCGATGGCTCGCTGCTGGAATACACCCCGAATGTCGCGGTGGTTACCAACATCGAAGCCGATCACCTGGACTTCTTCGGCAGCTTTGACGCCTACACCGCGGTATTCGACGCGTTTGCCGAACGCATCGCTCCGGGCGGTGCGTTGGTGGTCTGTACCGATGACCCGGGCGCGGCCGCTCTGGCGGAACGCATTGCGGCGCTGGGGATTCGGGTATTGCGGTACGGCTCGTCGGAGAACGCCCAGTTGGCGACATTGACTGGGGCGCTGTTGTCCTGGGAGCAGCACGGGACCGGGGCGGTCGCGCACGTCAAGCTGGACGGGGAGATCCACCCGCGGGTGATGCGGCTCGCGGTGCCGGGCCGGCATATGGCGCTCAATGCGTTGGGCGCGTTGCTGGCCGCGGTCGAAGCGGGCGCGTCGCCCGATTGTGTGCTCGACGGGTTGGCCGGATTCGACGGCGTCCGTAGGCGTTTCGAGTTGATCGGCGCGGTGGAATCGGTCCGGGTCTTCGACGACTACGCCCATCATCCGACCGAGATCGGTGCGACGCTGCAGGCGGTGCGCACCCTGCTGGAGCAGACCGGCGCCGGCCGGTCGCTGGTGGTGTTCCAGCCACACTTGTATTCGCGGACACAGGCTTTCGCAGCGGAGTTCGGCCGGGCTCTCGACGCTGCCGACGAGGTTTTCGTGCTGGACGTCTACGGTGCCCGCGAACAGCCCTTGGCGGGGGTGAGTGGCGCCAGCGTCGCCGAGCATGTCAGCGTTCCGGTGCGATACCTGCCCGACCTCTCCTCGGTTGCCGAGGCTGTCGCCGCAGCGGCCGGGCCGGGCGACGTAGTCGTGACCATGGGCGCGGGCGACGTCACCATGCTCGCACCGGAGATCGTCACCGCGTTGCAGGTACGGGCCAATCGCAGGGCTCCGGGCCGGCGGGGGGTGTTGTAGTGAGCGATCCGGACGGAGTGGTCCCAAACGAGGTCGGCGAGGAGCCCGTCGCGGACACCGGTGCGACCGAACCCATCACCGTCGTCGAGGGCGAGCAGGAGCAGCCTGAGGACGCCGAAGGCCCGCGCCGGCGGGAGCGCCGTGAACGTGCCGAGCGTCGCGAGGCGCAAGCCCGCGCCGTCGCTATCGAGCAAGCCCGACGTGAGGCCAAGCGCATCGCAAAAGGGAAGCCCGCGGCGGAGGCCAAACCTGCTGCGCGCGGCGCTGTCCGGGGTTTGAAGCTGTTCTTGGTGTCGCTGCTGCTGATCGCGCTCACCACCGGCATCGGGTTGATCCTCTACTTCACGCCGGTGATGTCGGCGCGCAGCATCATCGTCACCGGCATCGGGGCCGTGACCCGTGAGGAGGTGCTCGATGTGGCCCAGGTGCGGCCGGGAACGCCGCTGCTGCAGATCAACACCGACGCCATCGCCGACCGGGTGGCCGCGATCCGCCGGGTGGCCAGCGTGCGGGTGCAGCGCGAATATCCGTCAGCGCTGCGCATCACGGTTGTGGAACGGGTGCCCGTGGTGGTCAAGGACTTTCCCGACGGCCCGCATCTGTTCGACCGCGACGGCGTCGACTTCGCGACCGCTCCGCCGCCGCCGGCGTTGCCGTATATCGACGTCGACAATCCCGGTCCCGACGATCCCACGACCAAGGCCGCACTCGCGGTGCTGCTCGCACTGCGCCCGGAGATCGCCGCGCAGGTCGGCCGCATCGCCGCCCCGTCGGTGGCGTCGATCACGCTCAAACTCGCCGACGGACGCACGGTCATCTGGGGGACCAACGACCGCACCGAGGAGAAAGCCGAGAAATTGGCGGCGCTGCTCACCCAGCCCGGGCGCACCTACGACGTGTCCAGCCCGGATCTGCCTACCGTCAAATAGTCAGGGTCGCGACCCGGTCGGAAATCAGCCGAAATTCGCCCGCGGCTTTTCGGCGCGCCTGCATCGATCGTGCGCGCGGCGGCAATACCGTTCTGTTTGCGCGAAACAACTTGACATAACTCTAACCCTCTACTTGAGGTTGAGGTTTGCCAGCTGGTTCGCTTCAAGCCAGTTCCACCAGGGAGGAACACACCATGATGAGCCCGCCGCACAACTACTTGGCCGTCATCAAAGTCGTGGGGATCGGTGGCGGCGGCGTCAACGCCGTCAACCGGATGATCGAGCAGGGGCTCAAGGGTGTCGAGTTCATCGCCATCAACACCGACGCGCAAGCGCTGTTGATGAGTGACGCCGACGTCAAACTCGACGTCGGCCGCGACTCGACCCGCGGGCTGGGCGCCGGGGCCGACCCCGAGGTCGGCAAGAAAGCCGCCGAAGACGCCAAGGACGAGATCGAGGAACTGCTCCGCGGCGCCGACATGGTGTTCGTGACCGCCGGCGAGGGCGGCGGCACCGGCACCGGCGGCGCTCCGGTCGTCGCGAACATCGCGCGCAAGCTGGGCGCGCTGACGGTAGGGGTCGTGACGCGGCCGTTCTCCTTCGAGGGCAAGAGGCGCAGCAACCAGGCCGAAAACGGCATTGCCGGGCTGCGGGAGAGCTGCGACACCCTGATCGTCATCCCCAATGACCGACTCCTGCAGATGGGCGACGCCGCGGTGTCCCTGATGGACGCGTTCCGCAGCGCCGACGAGGTGTTGCTGAACGGCGTTCAGGGCATCACCGACCTGATCACCACCCCTGGCCTGATCAACGTCGACTTCGCCGATGTCAAGGGCATCATGTCGGGCGCGGGCACCGCACTGATGGGTATCGGCTCGGCCCGCGGCGATGGCCGCGCCCTCAAGGCCGCCGAGATCGCGATCAACTCCCCGCTGCTGGAAGCGTCCATGGAGGGCGCGCAGGGCGTGCTGATGTCGATTGCCGGTGGCAGCGATCTGGGGCTGTTCGAGATCAACGAGGCAGCCTCGCTGGTGCAGGACGCCGCCCATCAGGACGCCAACATCATCTTCGGAACGGTCATCGACGACTCGCTGGGCGACGAGGTGCGGGTGACGGTGATCGCGGCCGGTTTCGACGCGAGCGGACCCGGACGAAAGCCGATCGTCGGCAGCACCACGACAGCCGCCGCAGGCACTGGGATTGCGCCCGGCAAGGCGGGCAAGATCAGTTCGAGCCTGTTCGAGCCCGCCGACGCCCTCAGCGTGCCGGTGCCGACCAACGGCGCGACCTTCGACATCGGCGGCGGCGAGGACGAGGACGTCGACGTCCCGCCGTTCATGCGGCGCTAGTCGCCCGCCGGATACTGGACGGGTGAGTGTTCGCATCAGGCGCGTGACGACGACCCGAACCGGCGGTGCCTCGGTGGCCCCGTTCGACTCCTTCAACCTCGGTGACCATGTCGGTGACGATCCCGCCGCGGTGGCGACCAACAGGGCGCGGTTGGCCAAAGCGATCGGCCTCGGCACCGATCGGCTGGTGTGGATGAATCAGGTGCACGGCGATCACGTCGAGGTTGTCGACGGTCCACGCGACACTCCGCTGGAGGACACCGATGCGTTGGTGACCCGCACCCCGCGGCTGGCACTGGCGGTTGTGACGGCGGATTGCGTGCCGGTCCTGCTGGCCGACGCGCGGGCCGGCGTCATCGGCGCCGTGCATGCCGGCCGGGTCGGCGCCCGCGACGGCGTGGTGGCCCGGGCCCTTGAGGCGATGCTGGCCGAGGGCGCGCACGAGCCCGACATCTCGGTGCTGCTGGGGCCCGCGGTCAGCGGACGCAACTACGAGGTGCCCGCCGCGATGGCCGACGAGGTGGAGGCCGCGCTGCCCGGTAGTCGCACCACCACCTCGACCGGCACGGCCGGGTTGGATCTTCGCGCTGGAATCGCTTGTCAGCTCAAGGCTTTGGGTGTCAACGCCATCGATGTGGACCCGCGCTGCACGGTCGACGACGTCAACCTGTTCAGCCATCGCCGGGGCGCCCCGACCGGGCGACTGGCCTCGGTGGTGTGGATGGAATGAACGCCGTGGCCGTAAAAGATTCACCCCGACCGGATCGTGAATTGGAATTGAGCGACGCTTTGACCGCGTTGCGTGGCCGCCTCGGCGCGGCCGCCGAAGCGGCCGGGCGCAAACTCGACGAAATACAGCTTCTGCCTATTACCAAATTCTTCCCGGCAACCGATGTGGCGATTTTGTCGCGATTGGGATGTACGGCGTTCGGCGAATCGCGAGACCAGGAAGCGGCAGCCAAGGTGGACGAAGTCGCGCGGTTGCTGGACGGCCCGAACGACCGTCGGCAGTGGCACATGGTGGGCAAGATTCAGCGCAACAAGGCGCGTTCGATGGCGCACTGGGCACATACCGCCCACTCGGTCAGCAGCACCCGCGTCGTCGACGCTCTCGGGCGGGCGGTCGCCGGCGCGCTGAGCGACGGTCACCGCACGCGGTCGCTGCGGATCTACGTTCAGATCAGCCTCGACGGCGACCTGTCCCGGGGCGGCATCGACGTGTCCGACTCTGCTGCCGTCGACGAGGTATGCGCGCAGGTCGAGGCAGCCGACTCGCTGGAATTGGTTGGGCTGATGGGCATTCCGCCGCTGGATTGGGATCCGGATCGGGCATTCGAGATCCTGCAGTCGGAGCATCATCGCGTGCGCCGTTCGCATCCCGACGCGGTGGGATTGTCGGCAGGAATGTCGAACGATCTGGAAAGCGCGGTCAAACATGGATCGACGTGTGTGCGTGTCGGTACCGCGTTATTGGGCCAGCGGCCGCTACCGTCACCGTCAATAGTCACTCCAGTCACATCTTCATCACAGACACCGGAAATTCCAGAGCCGTAGAAGGGTCACGCGATGAGCACACTGCACAAGGTCAAGGCCTACTTCGGCATGGCTCCGATGGACGATTACGACGACGAGTACTACGACGACCACGGCGGCCCGGCCCGGAGCAGCGGCTTCCCGCGGCAGCGGTTCGCCGAGGACGGATACGGCCGGTACGAAGGACGCGACTACGACGAGCCGCGCGCCGAGTCCGGCGAGTACGCCCCAGGCAGCTATCGCGGCGGCTACCACGACGAACCCCGGTTCCGTGGGCATGACTACGAGCACACCGACATGGCCCGACCGCGCTTCGGATCGATACGCGGTGCCACCCGCGGTGCACTCGCGATGGACCCGCGACGGATGGCGATGCTGTTCGACGAGGGCAGCCCGCTGTCGAAGATCACCACGCTGCGGCCCAAGGACTACAGCGAAGCCCGCACCATCGGCGAACGATTCCGCGACGGCACTCCGGTGATCATGGACCTGGTGTCGATGGACAACGCCGACGCCAAGCGCCTCGTCGACTTCGCGGCCGGGCTGGCCTTCGCGCTGCGTGGCTCGTTCGACAAAGTGGCCACCAAGGTATTTCTGCTCTCACCCGCTGACGTCGACGTCTCGCCCGAGGAGCGCAGGCGCATCGCTGAGACCGGCTTCTACGCCTACCAGTAGCGCCCACGGCGGGCCGGCGACCGAGCCGGTAAGGTTGGGTGGGCCCGCTGGTTGCAGCTAGGGCTGTCACCAAGGTCACATCTTCATCACCAAAGGTCGGGCTCTCGTTGACGCTGTTCGTGCACATCATCGGTTTTGCGCTGTTCGTCTTCTGGCTATTGCTGATCGCGCGGGTCGTCGTCGAGTTCATTCGATCGTTCAGCCGCGACTGGCATCCGCGTGGCCTGACGGTCGTCGTGCTGGAACTCATCCTGTCGATCACCGATCCGCCGGTCCGATTGCTGCGTCGGCTGATTCCGCAGCTCACCGTGGGTGCCGTCCGATTCGACCTGTCCATCATGGTGCTGCTGCTGGTGGCCTTCATCGGCATGACCATGGCGCTGGACTACCGCGCGTGAATGGGCTCGGCCGGTCTCAATGCGCCCACGTGCGACCGCCGGGTTTGCCAAGACCGTTTTCCAGCAGTTCTTAAGGCGTGAGTTTGCCGCTTCTTAAACTGTGAAATTCGGTCTTATTTATGGACCGATTCGGCTACCGGCGGGTCTGGTGTGACAGGATGGGCCGCAGTTGCAGTATGTCTACGACTACGTTCATCTGGACCTACACTTTCTTGGTCGGATTGACCGTTCACACCCAAGGGGGCTACGAATGCCGCTGACACCAGCCGACGTCCACAATGTGGCGTTCAGTAAGCCGCCGATCGGCAAGCGTGGCTACAACGAAGACGAGGTTGATGCATTCCTCGATCTGGTTGAGAACGAGCTGACCCGGCTGATCGAAGAGAACTCCGATCTGCGTCAGCGGGTCAACGAGCTCGACCAGGAACTCGCCAGTGCCCGCTCCGGCGCCGGCGCCAGTGCGCAAGCCACCCAAGCGATTCCGCTCTACGAGCCCGAACCCGAGCCGGTCAAGCCGACGCCTGCGCCCGTTCCGGTCGCCGCCCCGGCGACCCCTCAGCCGCTCGGCGAGGAGCAGGCCATGAAGGCCGCCCGGGTGCTCAGCCTGGCTCAGGACACCGCCGACCGGCTGACCAGCCAAGCACAGGCCGAGTCGGACAAGTTGTTGTCCGACGCCCGGACGAACGCCGACCAGATCCTCGGCGACGCGCGACGCGAGGCGGAGACGACGGTTTCCGAAGCCCGCCAACGCGCCGACGCGCTGCTGTCCGACGCGCAGACCCGGTCCGAGACCCAGCTGCGTCAGGCTCAAGAGAAGGCCGATGCGCTGCAGGCCGACGCCGAGCGCAAGCACTCCGAGATCATGGGCACGATCAACCAGCAACGCACCGTGTTGGAAGGCCGGCTCGAGCAACTGCGCACCTTCGAGCGCGAATACCGGACCAGGCTCAAGACCTACCTGGAGTCTCAGCTCGAGGAGCTTGGCCAGCGTGGATCTGCGGCGCCGGTTGACTCCAGCGCGACCAACGACAGCGGTGGCTTCAACCAGTTCAATCGGGGCACGAACTAAGCCGGCTGCAGCTACCGGATTCCAGAGTCGGTATCCTGCAGCTTTGGCAGTGTCGCCCACTCGGCTGGAGGATTAATCGGTGCTGATTATCTCGCTCGTTCTCGCAGTGATCGGCCTTGCCGCGCTCGTGTTCGCGGTGATCACCAGCAACGAGTTGGTGGCCTGGGTGTGCATCGGCGCCAGCGTGCTCGGCGTGGTGCTGCTGATCATCGATGCGCTGCAGGAACGTCAGCGACGCGTGGCCGGCGGAGCGGGCCCCGCTGCCGCCCCGACCGAGGACGCGGAGTCGCACGATGACGAGGTCGCCGCGGATCACCCGGCGGAGCCGATCGACGAGAGCGACGACGCAGCTCACGCGGAGTCCGGCATCGGCGACAACGCCGGCGACGAGCACTAGGTCGGCGTCGACAGCAGCTCCCGCACCTCGTCGTCGCTGACTTGGTGGAAGTCGACGAAAACCTGACCTACAGCATCGAATTCGTTCGGCATCGTCGCGCATATCAGGTCATCGGCCTCCTGCGACACCAGCTCGCACACCGACGCCGCCCCGACCGGCACGGCGACGACGACCGCGTTCGGGCCGAGGGTCCGCAGCGCCCGCACCGCCGCCAGCATGCTGGCGCCGGTGGCCATCCCGTCGTCGACCACGATGACGGTCCTGCCATGCGGATCGGCGAGCGGGCGATCGCCGCGGTACGCCCGCTCGCGGCGGGCCAGTTCAGCGGCTTCCCGGTCGACGACGTCGCGTACCTGCTCGTCGCTGATCTGCAAGCTGGTCAGCACACGAGGGTTCATCACCACGCCACCGCCGCTGGCCAGGGCGCCCATCGCCAACTCGGGCCACTGCGGCACGCCCAGCTTCCGCACCATGAAGACGTCCAGCTGTGCACGCAGGGCCGCGGCGACCTCCCAGGCAACCGGTACGCCGCCGCGGGCCAGTCCGAGGACCAGCAGGTCATCGGTGCCGTGGTACGCCGTGAGCTCAGCGGCCAACACACGACCGGCGTGGCCGCGGTCTCGAAAGGTTCGTCGCGGTGCCCGCCGCAGAAAGCTGCCGTGTCTGTCCATCAGTCGCGCTGCTCGCCGTTGTGGGGGTGCTGATGCGCAGTCTATGACCGGCCGGGTCGCCTCAGGCCCGCTTGCGGCGATTGCTTACGGCCTCCCCATGCCTGGCGTTACAGCGAGAACAAGCTATCGACCAGTGAGCTCAACGAAGTGCCGAACGGTTCGATGTCGATGAGGTCGTTGCCCGGGGCCGCGGTTGCGGTCAGGGTGTCGCCGAGGACGGCTGCCAAGTCCGAGTTGCCCTCACCGGAGTACGCGTCACTGCTGTTGCCCAGGATGGAGGCGATGTCGTTGCTGCTGGGGACCGTGTCGTACACGTCGAGGACGCCCGCTCCGGACTGCGCGTTGTCACCGTTGCCTATTGCGGAGGCGAAGTCATTGTCGCCTTCGGTGAGCAGCGTGTCAGGGGTGCCGGGAGTGTAGAGACCGCCGGCGACAGCCGTGGTGTCGGAGCCGCTTGCCAACGCGGTGTCACCGGTGCCTGAGCCGGCACTGGCATAGCTGTCGGTGCCGTAGGCGTAGGCCGAGTTCGAATTTCCGACCCCTGCACCTGCGTCGCTGCCAGCGCCGTCGGCGAAGGCGAAGTCGCCGCTGCCCGGGTTGACGGCATCGCCGGCACCCGCGTGGCTGCCGGCTCCGATGGCGATCGCAATGTCGTCGCCGGCGCCCGAAGAGGCTGTCGCGGTGCCGAACTCCTCCGTATATCCGTCGATCGAGATGGCCACGTTCAGTGTCGGTGCCAGGATCGCGAGGTCTGAAAGCAGCGGGGACGGGTCGATGGCGGCGGCATCGACGGGGTCGGCTGAAGCCGGTGCGGCAGCCAATGTTGCCGCGACGCCCACTCCGATGGCCAGCAAGCCGATGTGACTTGTAACGCCACGGTGGTACATACGAACGTCTCTTTCTCAGAATCACCGGACAACGTGCCCCGCCGGCTGACAAGCATCCTAGCTGCGCGTCTCAGCTTTTTCTCAGCGAATTTCTCTTTCGCGCCGCAAGTTTTCCGGCATTTCGATAGCAGAGCGATGAATTCGGCTGGGGCCTTAGCGGACGACGAAACGTATCGACGGCAAAAGGAACACGAAAGAAACTGCATCGCAAAGCAATTGGCGACAGACGTGGGTCCGAAAACAGCGAACCGCTGCGAACACCGTCGGGTAGTTCGTCACCCCAACGGCACGCCTGCCGTGCAGCGCCTAGACAGTTCGAAACAGGGT